>NZ_JBWBTT010000001.1:0-4800000 GCF_056172905.1 Streptomyces sp. iso_384 | reverse complement strand
TGCAGACCTTCACCACCATGCTCAAGGAGAACGACGGCAACGTCCGCAGCGCCGAGCAGCAGCTGAACACGGTCACCTCCTTCCTCGCCGACGACAAGAAGAACCTCAGCGCGGCCCTCAAGGAACTCGGCACCGCCCTCGGCCAGGTCAAGACCTTCATCGCGAAGAACCGCGGCGCGCTCAAGAAGAACGTCGAGGCCCTGGTGCCCGTCACCCAGGCCCTCGTCGACCAGCGCGCCTCGCTCGCCGAGGCGATGGACACCCTGCCGCTCGCCGCCGGAAACGTGCTCAACGCCTACGACCCGGCCAACCGCACCCTCAACGGGCGCACCAACCTCAACGAACTGTCCATGGGCGGACCGCTCGTCGACCCCGGGGCCGCCGAAGCGGCCGGCCGGCTCACCGGCCTCGCCCCCGTCGACGCGACCCGCCGCAAGGCCCTGCCCGTCCTGCCGCTGCCCGAGGTCGGCACGGTCTACGGCACCCCCGAGAAGCAGCCCGGCAAGCAGAAGGGGGCACGACGATGAACGACGACGCCCGGCGCAGACCCGTCGTACGGGCCGCCGTCTCAGCCGTGGCGCTGCTCGCCACCGGCGCCCTGATCGCCCTGGTCGTGGTCCGCCCCGACACCCCCTCCTTCACCGGCATCGAACAGTTCCCGCTGCCCGGCGGCGCGGACCTCGGCGACCGCCCGTACGAGGTCACCGCCGAGTTCGGCGATGTCCTCAGCCTCGCCCCGCAGTCCTCGGTCAAGGTCAACGACGTGTCCGTCGGGCGCGTCACGAAGATCGCCCTCGCCCCGGACGGCTGGCGGGCCCGGGTCACCATGCGGGTCAACGGGAAGATCGAGCTGCCCGCCAACGCGTACGCCCGGCTGGAGCAGTCCAGCCTGCTCGGCGAGAAGTTCATCCAGCTCGCCCCGCCCCCCGAGGGCACCGCACAGGGCTCGCTCGCCGCCGGCGGACGCATCCCGCTCTCCCGCACCAACCGGAACCCGGAGGTCGAAGAGGTCTTCGGAGCCCTGTCCCTGCTCCTCAACGGCGGCGGCGTCAACCAGCTCAAGACCATCACCACCGAGCTGAACAAGGCGCTCGCCGGACAGGAACCGCAGATCCGCTCCATGCTCAAGCGGGTCGACACCCTCGTCACCAACCTGGACGAGAACAAGGGTGACATCACCAAGGCCCTCGACGGCGTCAACCGGCTCGCCGCCACCCTCGCCACCCGCAAGCAGGACGTCGGCACGGTCCTGACCGGGCTCAGCCCCGGACTCAAGGTCCTGGAGAAGCAGCGCGGCTCCCTGCTCACCATGCTGCGCTCCCTCGACACCCTCTCCACCGTGGCCGTCGACACGATCAACCGGAGCAAAGCCGACATGATCGCCGACCTCAAGGCGCTCGCCCCGACCCTCAAGGCGCTCGCCGACTCCGGCCAGGACCTTCCCGACTCCCTCCAGGTGCTGCTGACCTACCCCTTCACGGACGAGGTGCTGCGCGGCGTCAAGGGCGACTACCTCAACGTCTACCTGGATGTGACGGCCCTGCCCGGTACGCAGATCATCCCGCCGCTCACCCCGGACGAGCCCGGCATCCCGCTGCCCCCGGCCGAGGGCGAGGGCGCGGCGGCAGCGGCCCGCAGCACGCTGCCGCTGCCGCTGCCGGCCGTGTCGGGCACACCGAGGACCACCGCTCCGGGCACGCCGAAGACCACACCGGGCACGCCGAAGACCGAGAAGGAGGCGACACCGTGATCACCCTCGCCATCCGGCTGAAGAACCTCGCCTTCCTCGTCATCGCCGTCCTGGTCCTCGGCTATCTCGGCGTGCGGTACGCCGATCTCGGCCACTACGTCGGACTCCGCAGCTACTACACCGTCACGGTCCAACTCCCGCAGACGGGCGGCCTGTACACACACTCCAACGTCACCTACCGGGGGGTCTCCGTGGGCCGCGTCGGCCCGATCGAGCTGACCGACGAGGGCGTCGAGGCCGAGCTGCGGATCGAGAAGGACGCCCCGCCGATCCCGGACAGCCTCACCGCCGTCGTCGCGAACCTCTCGGCGGTCGGCGAACAGTACGTCGACCTGCGGCCCACCCGCGAGGACGGGCCCTACCTGGGCAACGGCTCGGTCATCGACGAGGCCGACACCACCATCCCCGCGCCCCCGACCGACGTCCTCACCAGCGTCGACGACCTGGCGAGCTCGGTGGACCTGGAGAGCCTGCGGACCGTCGTCGAGGAGTTCGGAGCCGCCTTCGAAGGGCGCGGCGACGACCTCCAGGTCCTGCTGGACACCGGCGGCGACTTCATCGAGTCCGCCGACAAGTCCCTGCCGGTCACCACCCGGCTGATGGCCGACGGCGAGCGCGTCCTGCGGACCCAGGCCGAACAGGGGCAGGCCCTCAAGGGCTTCGCCTCGGGAGCCAAGGAACTGGCCGCCGAACTGAAGGGCTCCGACACCGATCTGCGCCGACTGATCGCGACCACCCCGGACGCCGCCGTCCAGATCAGCGGACTGCTCCGCGACCTGGACCCGGCCTTCGGCGTCGTCGTCGCCAACCTCCTCACCACCTCGGAGGTCGCCGTCACCCGACAGCGCGGCCTGGAGGAACTCCTGGTGAAGCTGCCCGCCGTCGCCGCCGCCGGAGCGAGCGCGGTCGACGACGACGGCGCCCGGTTCGGCATGTCCGTCACCTTCTTCGAACCGCTGCCCTGCACCGCCGGCTACGGCGGCACGGTCTACCGCAACGGCCTCAACACCTCGGCCGGGCCCGCCGTGAACACCGCCGCCCGCTGCACCTCCTCGCCCGGCACCGGCATCAACGTCCGGGGCAGCGCCAACGCCCCCAAGGGCGGCCCGGTGCCGAAACCCGCCGTACCGGGCTCGATGAAGCTGCCCGGAACCGTGGACGGCGCAGCCGCGGCCCCGCAGTCGCCGGCCGAGGGCATGGCCGGACTGCTCGGCCTGGGAGGCGGCTCATGACACCTCGCACCCGAAGCCGGGCCGGCTGGGCCGTCCTCCTCGTCGCCGCACTGCTCTGCGGCCTGGGGGCCTGGTCGTACGGGCAGGCCCGCGGCGACCGCTCCCTGGCCTACGCGAAGGCCCGCGACACCGCCCTGACCGAGGGCAAGCGGCATCTCGCCACGCTGAACAGTCTGGACGGCGAGAACGCGAAGCAGGTCGACGAGGGGCTGCGAGCCTGGCTGGACTCCTCCACAGGCCCGCTCCACGACCAGCTGGAGCGGACCCGGAAGGCCGACGCGAAGTCCCTGACGACAGCGGGCGACACGGCCCGCGGCAAGGTCACATCGGCGGCGCTGACCGCACTGGACGAGCGCACGGGCACGGCGGAGCTGATCGCCACCGTGGACGTCCAGGTCACCCCGCGCACCGGCGCGGCCGGCACCCAGCGCAAGCGGTTCACGGCGACCCTCGCCCGTACGGCCGACGGCTGGAAGGTCAAGGCGCTCACGGCGATCGGAACGGGCGGCGGCCGATGAGGCCGCGGGGAGGAACGCCGACGATGAACAGCACGACGAAGGACGCGACGGGCGCGACGGACACGGACACGGATACGGACGTGACGGGCGCGACGGTCACGGACACAGATACAGACACAGAGACGGTCGCGGTGGACGAGCCGGTCCTGGCGGATGCCGTGGACGCGCCCCGCCGCCGGTGGCCACGCGTCCTCGGCGTCCTGCTGACCGTCGCCCTGATCGCCACGGGCGCCGCCCTGTACGCCGAGGGCCGCCAGCTGCGCGACACCCCGGCCACCGCGAACCTCGCCCTCACCGACGCGGAGGCCACCGTCCGCGTCACCGGCGACGTCAGCAGCGCGCTCGGGAAGATCTTCTCGTACGGTCCCGGGGCCACCGCCGTCACCAGGGCGGCGGCGAAAGAGGTCCTGGCGGGCAAGGCGCTCCAGCAGTACGCGGCGCTGTTCGGCCAGGTCGAGCGGCAGTCCACCGACCAGAAGCTGACACTCACCACCGAGGTCGTCCGGGCCGGGGTGACCCGGCTGACCGGCAGCAGCGCCCACCTCCTGGTCTTCCTCGACCAGGTCTACGAGCGCCGGGGCCGCGCCCCCACCACCGCCTCCGCGCAGCTCACGGTGACCGCCGAACTGCGCGACGGGCGCTGGTGGATTGTCGAGATCGGCTCCATATGAGGGCGGCCCGGACACGTTGGCGCACCGGTCCGGTTCGGCAGGCAGGGGAGAGGCAGCACATGGCACGGCAGCGGAAAGCAGAGCAGGACACGGCGCAGCAGGACGCCGCAGAGCGGGACACCGCGCAGCAGGACGCGGTACCGGTGGCCGCGGCACCGGACGGGACCAGGAATCCGCTGGTGATCGTCGCGCTGGCCCTCGCCGTGTGCGCGGCCGGAGCGGCGGGCTGGGGCGGCTGGTCGCGCTACGAGGCAGCGCACGACGACGCGGCGTCCTTCGCACAGGCGCGGGACGACGCGCTGGCGGCGGGCGAACAGGCGGTGCAGAACATGAACACCCTTGACCACCGCTCGCTGGAGAAGGGGCTCGACAGCTGGGAGCAGTCCACCACCGGCGATCTGCACCGCCAACTCACAGACGGACGCGACGCTTTCGCGAAGCAGATCACCGAGGCGAAGACGGTCAGCACGGCCAAGGTCCTCTCCGGCGCGGTGACCGAACTGGACCAACGGGCGGGCCGGGCCGGGGTGATGGTGGCGATCCGGGTCACCGTGACCGCACCGAAGGGCGAACCGGCGGTGAAGGAGAGCCGGTTGCTCGGGAGCCTCGCCCGGACCGCCGACGGGTGGAAGCTCAGCGCGCTGGGTCAGGCGCCCGTCGGCAGCACGGCCGGCTGACCTCCGCCCCCTCGCATCCGCCCAGCCCCGCACGCCCCGGAGAGGACCCCGCCCATGTCGACGACCCGCCACCTCGTCAACCGCCGCCGCCGGCTGGCCACGGCGCCACCGCGCACGGCGGAGACCGGCACGGAACCCGTGGCCGGGCCGACCGCCGGCCCGGCCACCACGACCGAGCCCGATCCACCGGCCGCCCCGTCCCCTTCGGACACCGCCGCCGCATCGAGCACCGATGCCGACACCGCTCCCGAAGCCACGGCGGACGCCCGCCGCACCAGGACGCCCCGCCTCCGCGTCACGCTGCCCGTCCTGCTGTGTGCTCTCACCGTGGTCCTGGGGGCCTTCGCCGCCTGGGCGTTCGCCTCGGCGAGCGGTCTCCGTGACGAGCCGGCCCGGCAGAACACCGCGCTCACCGACATCGGCCGGACCAGTGAGGTGAAGGGCCGGATCAGCGAGGCGGTCGGCGCGGTGTTCTCGTACGACTACGCCTCGCCCGCCCGCTCCGACCGTGCGGCGAGCACCTATCTGACCGGCCGGGCCGTTCAGCAGCACAAGGACATGCTCGCCGACGTACGGGAGCAGGCCCCGAAGCAGAAACTCGTCCTGACCACCACCGTCACCGAGAGCGGGGTCGAGTTCCTCGACGGTGACCGGGCCCGGCTGCTGGTCTTCGCCGACCAGAGCAACACCCGTACAGGCAAGGACGAGGAGACGACGTACGCGGCGGCCATGTTCGCCGTGGACGCCGTCCGCCGGGGGGACACCTGGCTGATCGCCGCCATCGACACGTTCACTCGCTGAGACCCGGAGAGGGGAGCCCCCATGAGGTTCGACCGCACCGTGCGCCGCAGGCTGAGCACCACGGCCACCGCCGTCGCCGCGATGACCGCGCTCACCGCGTCCCAGGCCCCGGGGTTCGCCCTGCCCGAGCCACGGCAGGAGAAGGCGGCGGCCTCCGACGACGTCGTGTGGACCGAGGTGCCGGGCGACGACGTCTACCACACCGAGTTGCCGCCGCTACGGTCCCCGAAGCCGCCGGGGCCACTGAAGCCCGGCGAGAAACCCGACCCCGTAGTGGTCCGCGCCTGGTCCGAGGCGGGCATTCCGGCCACCGTCCTGGCCGCCTACCGCAAGGCCGAGAGCGCGGTGGGCCGCAGCGACCCGGGCTGCGGACTGCCGTGGCAGCTGCTCGCGGCGATCGGCAAGGTCGAGTCCGGCCAGGCCTCCGGCGGGCGGGTCGACGCACGCGGGACGACGCTCAGCCCGATCCTCGGCCCGGCGCTCGACGGCAACGGCTTCGCGCTGATCCGGGACACCGACAAGGGGGCGTACGACGGCGACCGCGCCTTCGACCGGGCCGTCGGGCCCATGCAGTTCATCCCGTCCACCTGGGCGTCCTGGGGCGCGGACGGCAACGGCGACGGACGCAAGGACCCGAACAACATCTACGACGCGGCGCTCGCCGCCGGGCACTACCTCTGCGCCGGGCCGCGCGACCTGGACCGGCAGGCCGACCTGGACCGGGCCATCCTCAGCTACAACCGGTCCGACACCTATCTGCGGACGGTGCTGTCGTGGCTGGAGTTCTACCGCACGGGCAGCCACCCGGTCGCCGACGGCGATGGCGTCCTCCCGGTCAGCCCCGGCCCCGGCGGGAAGACCCGGCCCAAGGCCCCGGTCGGCGGCCCCGGCGCGCCGGAACGCCCCGGCGAGGGCGACGGAGGCGTCGTCGTCGGCCCGCAGCCCACGCGGTCGCCGAGCCCGACGCCCACACCGCGCCCCACGGGCCCCGGCTCGCCGAGCCCCAGCCCCGACCCGACCGACCCCGGCCCCGACCCGACCGACCCCGGCCCCGACCCGACCGACCCCGGCCCTACTGAGCCGGGCCCGAGCCCCAGCCCGGACCCGACCGACCCGGGTCCCACCGAGCCGGGCCCGAGCCCCAGCCCCGACCCGACCGGGCCCACCACACCGCCCGACCCCGGCGGGACCGACCCGGGCTGCCCCGGCGACACTCCGTCGCCGTCCCCGTCCGACGACGCCGGGACGCCTGAGCCGGCCGGGTTGGACGAGCCCTGCGCCACGCCGACCGGTGACCCGGAGTCAGCCGCCTGACAGCACCTCGGACAGGTCGTAGGAGACGACCTCCTCCAGCTGTGCGTACGTACAGCCGGCGGGGGACCGGTCCGGCCGCCACCGACGGAACTGCGTGGTGTGCCGGAACCGGTCGCCCTCCATGTGGTCGTAGGCCACCTCGCACACCCGCTCCGGGCGCAGCGGTACCCAGGACTGGTCCTTCTTGCCCGACCACCGGTTCTGCGTGCCCGGCAGCCGGGACTGCTCGTGTGCCGCCGCGTCCGCCCAGGCGGCCCACGGATGCTCGGCGAACGAGCAGCGCAGCGGGGCGAGTTCCTCGGCCAGCTCGGCACGCCGCTTCATCGGGAAGGCCGCGCAGACCCCGACGTGCTGGAGCACGCCGTCGGTGTCGTACAGGCCGAGCAGCAGCGAGCCGACGACCGGGCCGCTCCTGTGCTCGCGGTAGCCCGCCACCACGACATCGGCGGTCCGCTCGTGCTTGATCTTGTACATGGCCCGGGTGTCGGGCCGGTAGGGGAGGTCGAGCGGTTTCGCCACGACCCCGTCGAGCCCGGCGCCCTCGTACCGGTCGAACCACTCCCGGGCGATCTCGATGTCCGTGGTGGACGGGGCGAGGAGGACGGGCGCGGACGCGCCGGAGAGTGCCGCCTTCAGCACCTCCCGCCGGTCCGCCTGCCGGGTGGAGAGAAGAGAGGTGTCGTCGACCGCGAGGACGTCGAAGGCGATGAAGCTCGCCGGGGTCCGCTCGGCGAGCATCCGCACCCGGGAGTCCGCCGGATGGATGCGCTCGCTGAGCCGCTCGAAGTCGAGCCGCCCCTCGTGGGCGATGACGATCTCCCCGTCGATCACACAGCGCGGCGGAAGGTTGTCCCGTACGGCGTCGACCAGGTCGGGGAAGTAGCGGGTGAGCGGTTTGCCCGTGCGGCTGCCGATCTCGACCTCGTCGCCGTCCCGGTACACGATCGCCCGGAAGCCGTCCCACTTCGCCTCGTAGGCCATGCCCGGCGGGATCCTGGCCACCGACTTGGCGAGCATCGGCTTCACGGGCGGCATCACCGGCAGGTCCATGGTCCGATTCTGGACCGCTCACCCAGCCCATGTCGCCCGATGTGCGGCATATGTGCGACCGGCCTACGGTGGCCGTCATGGGAGCTGCGGTGGAGCTGGACGCGGGCGGACGGGCCGTGAGGCTGTCCAACCCGGACAAGGTGTACTTCCCGGAGAAGGGCTACACCAAGAGGGACGTGGCCGAGTACTTCCTGGCGGTCGGCCCCGGGATCACGCGTGCCCTGAACCACCGGCCGACCACGCTCCAGCGCTTCGTGGACGGGGTCGAGGGCGACTTCTTCTACCAGAAGCGCGCCCCGAAGAACCTCCCCGACTGGATCCCCACCGCGCGGATCGCCTTCCCCAGCGGGCGTCCCGCCGACGAGATCTGCCCTACCGAGCTCGCCGCCGTGATCTGGGCCGCCAACCTCGGCACGCTCACCTTCCACCCCTGGCCCGTGCGGGCCGGGGACACCGACCACCCGGACGAACTGCGCATCGACCTGGACCCGCAGCCCGGCACCGACTACGCCGACGCGGTCACCGCCGCCCACGAACTGCGCTCCGTCCTGGAGGACCACGGTGTACGCGGCTGGCCCAAGACCTCCGGCGGGCGTGGGATGCATGTCTTCGTGCCCATCGAGCCCGCCTGGACCTTCGTCGAGGTGCGGCGCGCCGCCATCGCCGCCGGGCGCGAGCTGGAGCGGCGGATGCCCGAGCGGGTGACGACCGCCTGGTGGAAGGAGGAGCGCGGGGAGCGGATCTTCGTCGACTTCAACCAGACCGCCCGCGACCGCACCATCGCCTCCGCCTACTCCGTACGCCCGTTTCCGCACGCCCCGGTCTCCGCACCGCTGCGCTGGGAGGAGATCGACGACGCCGAGCCGCGCGACTTCGACCTCCGCACGATGCCGGGGCGGTACGCCGAACTCGGCGACGTACACGCGGACATGGACCAGGAGGCGTTCCGGCTGGACGGGCTGCTGGAGCTGGCCGACCGGGACGAGAGGGAGCGCGGGCTCGGCGACATGCCCTACCCGCCGGAGTACCCGAAGATGCCCGGCGAGCCCAAGCGCGTCCAGCCCAGCCGCGCCCGCCACGACGACGGCGAGATGGCGTGAGCGGGAGCGGCGAGACGGGGAGCGAGCACGTCGGCGGGCCGGGCGGGAGCGGCGAGCGGCACGGTGCGCACGGGCGGCCGCTCACCCTCCGCGAGCGCTGGGAGGCCTACAAGAACAGCCCGTTCCTCCCCGCGACCGTCCTCGTCCTGATCATCGCCGCGGCGGCCGGCCTCTTCGCCGGCTCCTACACGTACGCCATGGCCAACCCCACTCCGCACCGCATCCCGGCCGCCCTGGTCACCCAGCCGGAGGTGGAGCGCGGCGAGGCGTTCGTCGCCGGGATGGAGAAGGCGCTCGACGCCTCGCTGGAGCTGCGCGACTACCCGGACGTCGCCGACGCCCGCCGCGCCCTGGACGAACAGAAGGTCTTCGCCATCGTGCGCGCGGCCGACGACGGGGTGGCACTCGACGTGGCCGGAGCCTCCGGCGCGTCCGTGGCCGAACTGCTCGGCAAGGCGGGGCTCGAAGTCGGGGACGCCACCGGCGTCGAGGTCACCGTCCGGGACGTCAAGCCGCTCCAGCGGGGCGATCCGCGCGGGCTCGCCCTGTTCTACATCTCGCTGGCCGCCGTGATCATGGGCTTCCTCGGCGCGATCCAGCTCAGCGTGCACGCCCACGGACTCAACCCGGCCGAGCGGATCGCCTTCACCGCCGCGTACGCCCTGCTCGGGGGCTTCGCCATCGCGGCGGCCGTGGACTGGTGGCTGGGCGCGGTGAACCTGCCGTTCGTCCAGTCCTGGCTGATCCTGGCGTTCACGATGTTCACCTCCGGCATGGTCTTCACCATGTTCAACACCCTGATGGGCCGCTGGGCGATGATCCCGACCTGGGGCGTCATGGTGCTGCTCGGCAACCCGTCCTCCGGCGGGGCGGTGTCCTGGCCGCTGCTGCCCTCGGCGCTCGGCCACATCGGCCGCTGGCTGCCGCCGGGCGCCTCCGTCAACGCCCAGCACACCGCCGTGTACTACCAGGGCCACCAGTTCGTCTTCCCGTATCTGGTCCTCGCCGCCTGGGCACTGGTCTCCTGCACGGTCTTCTGGGTGTGGCGGCACCGACACCCAGGTGGCCGCGCCCGCACGCCGGAGCATGCGGCCACGGCCACCTGAGACTCTGGCTCTTCCCTGCGGGTTACAGCTCCTTGATGCGGATGTCGCGGTACGAGATGACGTCGGTGACGCCGTGCACCTGGAGCCCGATGTAACCGGAGGCGAACCGCCGGCCGTCGGTGCCCGGGTCGTCGCCGCGCGGCGGCTCGAAGAGCTGACCGCCGGTGTTGTCGAACTCGTTGATCAGGACACCGTTGCGGTAGATCTCGTAGTGCTGGTCCACCACCTTGATCTCGTAGTCGTTCCAGGTGCCCTTGGGCGTGACCCCGGCGCCGCCGAGACCCACCCGGTCGAAGCCGTACACCGAACCGGTCTTGTACATGTCGCCGTCCGGCCGGTCGTTGACCTGGATCTCATGGCCGTACTTGATGGCGACCCACTCCGGACGCGACTCCTCCGGGTGGTCGTGGACCTTCGGGAAGCGGACGAAGACCCCGCCGTTGGCGTTGCCCGAGCCCGGGGCGTCGTCCCGCCACTGGAGCTTGAGCGAGTAGTCGCCGTAGGCCCGGTTCGGCAGCCACAGCATGCCCATCCCGTCCACCGTGGTGGAGCTGGTGATCGAGCCCTCCTCCTCGTTCAGCTCGAACTTGCCGCCGCCCACGTGCTCCCACTTGGCGAGCGAGGCCGCGGTGCCGTCGAAGAGCTTGGTGTAGCCCTCGGACTGCCCCGGCTTGCCGATGCCCGACTGCTTGGCGGCCTGGTTGATCGCCTTGCGCTCGCGCCGGTCGATGACGCCGTCGGTCTTGAGCTTGTCGAGGACCGCCGTCACGTGCTTGAGGAACAGGGCGTGGGAGGACCAGTCCTTCTCGTCCTCGATCAGCTCGTTGATCGTGCAGCGGTTACGGGTGATCCGGTTCGGGACGCCCGTGTCGATCGTGCCGACGAAGACCGTGTGCCGCTCGTCGAACTCCGCGCAGTTCGGCGCGGGAACCCCGCCGCCCTGGGCGATGGTGAACGACACCTTCTTCGCCTCGGAGGTGTTGCCCGCCTTGTCCGTCGCCCGGTGGGCGATCGAGTGGTGGCCGACCCGGTCGACGATCACCGGGGCGGTGTAGGCGAGGTACGGTCCGCCGTCGAGGCTGTACTCGACCTTGTCCACACCCGAGTCGTCGTCGGTCGCGGAGACGGTCGCCTTGGCGCTGGTGATGAACGCGCCGTCGCTGTTCTTGTCGCCCTCGACCTTCACCGAGGTCTCCGGAGCCGTCTGGTCCTGCGACGGCGGCTCCACCACCGTGAACTCGACGGACTTCTCGTCCGCGACGTTGCCCGACCGGTCGGTGGCCCGGTAGCGGACGGTGTGCTCGCCCACCTCGTGGACCATCACCGGTGCGGTGTACGCCTTCCATTCGCCGTCCGCGCCGAGCGCGTACTCGATGGAGTTGACGCCGGACCCGGTGTCGGACGCGGTCACGGTGACCGTGGCCATGCCCAGGTACGCGCCCGCGTCGTCCTTCTCGCCCGAGACGGTCGCCGAGGTCTCCGGCGGGGTCTCGTCGTCGGTCGGCGGGGCGGCCACCGCGAAGTCGACGGACTTCTCCCCGGCCGCGTTGCCCGCCTTGTCGGTGGCCCGGTAGCGGACCGTGTGGTCGCCGACCTCGTTCACCACGACGGGCGCGGTGTACGGCTGCCACTCGCCGTCCGCGCCGAGCGCGTACTCGACGGTGTCGACGCCGGAGCCCTCGTCGGTGGCCTCGACGGTCACCGTGGCCTGGCCGATGTACGCGCCGTCGCCGTTCTGGTCGCCGTCGACCTTCGCCGAGGTCGCGGGGGCCTCGGTGTCCTCGCCGCTGCCCTCGGTGACGGTCAGGATGCCCTGCATCATGCCGTGGCCGGGGATCGTGCAGTGGTAGAAGTACCGGCCGGGCGACAGCGTGACCTCCACGCTGTGCTTGCCGCCCTCGGAGTCACCGGGGTTGGCCAGGATGTTCAGCTGGACGTCGTTGTTGAACTCCGGGTCCGACACGCTGAACGTCAGCGTGTGCGGCATGCTCGTCGTGTTCCCGGTCGCCGTGCTGTTCTCGAAGACGATCGTCGCCTTGCCGGCCACCGCCGTCTTCGGCGCGGTCAGATAGTGGTCGATCGGGTCGCCCGCGGTCCAGGTGAGCACCTGGTCGGCGGCCTTGGCCCCGGGAGCGTCGCCGCCCTTGCCGTACGCGGCGGTGGAGGTCAGCCCGAGGACCATCAGGAGGGAGGCCAGCAGGGCCACCCAGAAGCTCGGCGGACGGTGCCGCCTGCGTGCGAGGTAGGGGAGATGTCTCACTTCGCCGCCGCCTTGTCCACGAGATCCGCGGCGGCCGGCGTCGCGCCGCCGCCCTTGTACGACACGCGCCACAGCGCGGACTTGGAGTCGGAGGTGAAGAAGCCGCGCCCGTAGTCCAGGACGTACAGAGAACCGTCCGGTGCGAACTTCCAGTCCATCAGATTGCGGATGCCGTCCGCTCCGACCGGGATGATCTTCTTCAACGACTCGGCGTGCGTGGGCAGTCCGCCCTTGCCGACCGTCTTCGGGTCGGTGAGCACGGCGTGCCGGGGCTGGGTGTCGTCGTAGAAGTCGCCCACGAACCACTTGCCGTCCCAGTAGGCGGGCCACTTGGCGGTGGACTCGCTCTGCGCGTCGTAGCGGTAGACCGGGCCGTTCATCGTGGCCTGCCCGCCGCCCTTGAGCCAGGGCAGCAGCTCCTTGCCCTCCTCCGCCTGGTAACTCGGTACGCCGTTCTCGTCGCGCGGATAGTCGACCCCGCCGCCCTGCGGCGAGTACCAGATGGTGTTCGGGGTGACCGGCGGCAGCTTGACCAGCCCGTCGTTGTTCGGCGACTCGTTCTTCGGGGCGTCGCAGTCGTACCAGCCCAGCGGCTTGGTCGGATCCGGCAGATTACGGTCCCGGTAGGGCTGGTTGTTGCCCATGCAGAACGGCCAGCCGTGGTTGCCCGCCTTGGTGATCGCGGCGAAC
This sequence comes from Streptomyces sp. iso_384, assembly GCF_056172905.1. NCBI lineage: Bacteria > Bacillati > Actinomycetota > Actinomycetes > Kitasatosporales > Streptomycetaceae > Streptomyces > Streptomyces sp. iso_384. The sequence goes on along the minus strand of NZ_JBWBTT010000001.1, from coordinate 4,786,831 downwards.
GTGTCGTACTTCGCCGGACCCCAGGTGGTGGACGGCGAGCCCGCGTCGGGGCCGACCCAGCCCGCGTACAGCGTGTCCGTCGAGGGGTCGATCGAGATCCGGGCCGGGTTGCGCACGCCCATCACGTAGATCTCGCCCCGCGTCTTGCCGCCGCCCTCGTCCGGCTCCTCGCCGGTGAAGAGGTTGCCGGAGGGCAGGGTGTACGTGCCGTCGTCCTCCGGGTGGATCCGCAGGATCTTGCCGTTGAGGTTGTTGGTGTTGCCGGCCGTGCGCCGCGCGTCGGCGAAGGAGACGCCCTTGTAGTTCGGCTGCGGGTTGTTGCCGGAGTAACCGTCGCTGAAACCGGAGGAGTTGTTGTCACCGGTCGCGATGTACAGGTTGTCCTTCGAGTCCCACGCCATACCGCCGCCCGCGTGGCAGCAGCTGTTGATCTGCACCGGCCAGTCGAGCAGCACCTTCTCCGAGGCCAGGTCCAGCTTGTCGGTCGCGGAGTCGAAGGTGAAGCGGGAGACCTGCCGGGTCGCCATGCGCTTGTCGCGGTCGATCTTCGCGTGCGGGGTGTAGTGGAGGTACACCCATCCGTTGGAAGCGAAGTCCGGGTCCAGCTCGATACCGAGCAACCCCTCCTCGACCTTGACCAGTTCGTCGCCGCCGCCCTTGTTGCCGAAGACGTCCAGCGCACCGGCCAGGGTGACCTTCCCGGTCTTCGGGTCGTAGACGTGGATCTCGCCCTTGCCCTTGCCGATGTTCGGGTCGTTCCAGTCGATGACGACCGGCTGGGAGCTGTCGGCCCCGCCGCGCCCGATGTAGAAGACCCGTCCGTCCGGGGCGGTCACCAGACCGTGCGGCTCGCCGATCTGGTCGTTCTGGCCCGGCTGGTTGGGCTCGGTGACCCGCTCGGCGGTGTAGTTGGAGGTGATCGTCGCCTTGCAGTCGGCCTGCGAGGTCCGGTTCGTCCAGGAGAGCGCGCCGCGCAGATGGTCGCGGAAGTCGGTCTCGGCGAAGCTGTCCGCCGTGCCGCCCATGGCCGTGTAGAAGGAGCGGCCGCCGTCGTAGTCGCGGCACCAGGAGACCGGGTGGTCCCAGCCGTTGGCGCTCGCGCCCGGCTTGTACGTCAACTCCCGTACGCGCGCCACGGTGTGGACATCGCCGGACGGGTTCTTCGTCCAGTTCAGCCACTTGTCGGGCCGCTTCCACTCCAACGGCAGGCTCTTGGTGGCCGGGTGGACCCGGTCGCCGATCTCGACCGTCGCGCGCTGCACGGTGGCCGGGCTGTTCGCCGCCGGGCGGGCCCCGACCAGACCGGTGAACCAGTCCGAGTAGGGCTCGGTGCGCGCCGCGTCATGGATGCCGAGGAAACCGCCGCCGGCCTCCATGTACGCCTCCAGGCCCGCTTCCTGCTCCGGGTCGAGGACGTCGCCGCCGCCGGTCAGGAAGACGACGGCGTGGAAGGAGCCGAGCCGCTTGCCGTTGGTGAACACCTTCGGGTCGGCGGTGGCCACGGTGGTGAACCGCCGGGCCTCCGGACCGGTCAGCCCGATCTTCTCGATCGCCGCGATCCCGGCGTCGGTGTACGGGGCCTCGTCACCCGCCGACGCGTGGAACACCAGCACCTTCACCTGGCTCTTCGCGCCCGGCGGAGAGGGGAGCGACAACGTTGTCGCCATCTTCTCCACCAGGGCCCGGTCCGGCGATGTGTCGGCGCTGGCCGGGCCGCCGCTGCCCAGCATGGACACGGTCAGTGCGCCGGCCGCCACGGCCGCCGCGAGGCCGCGTCGTGATCTGGACCGGTGATGTGATGCGCGCTGCATGTGGTCACCCACCCCTCTGTGGTCACTGCACCTCTCGGTGACTGTGGCTTGCTCACTCTTCGTCAGGAGCTGTCGACCTACTGGCTCTTGGTTCGCCCGCTCTTGATTCACTGCGACAGCGCACGAAGCTAGACCTCTTTTCGCGGTCCGCCAATAGCTACGGCAGCAATCGCACGAACTTTGTCCTGAGTGTGGATAAACGGAGATGCCCCGGCTACGGTGTGGCCCGTTCCGGGGATCCCGTGAGCTCTGTCCCGTACCGGCGGCTTCGCCAGTTTCCTTATCGCAGTGGGGAGTTCGACATGGACCGAAGGACCTTCAGCCGGCGGATGCTGGTCGGCGGCGCGGCGGCCGCCGCGACCGGAGTGACATCGTTGTCGCTCGGGGCGGTGGAGGCAAGCTCGGCCGAGAACACGCCGCGTACGGCCCCGGCGGGCGGCGTCACACGCCGACTGAAGATGTACGCCGAGAAGTTGCCGAACGGTGAGCTGGGCTACGGCTTCGAGAAGGGCAAGGCCTCGATCCCGGGACCCCTCATCGAGGTCAACGAGGGCGACACGCTGCACATCGAGTTCGAGAACCTCACGGACGTCGACGCCAGCCTCCATGTCCACGGCGTCGACTACGACATCGCCAACGACGGCACCCGGATGAACAAGAGCCACGTGGAGCCCGGCGGCACCCGGACGTACACCTGGCGCACCCATGCCCCGGGCCGCCGCAAGGACGGCACCTGGGAGCCGGGCAGCGCGGGCTACTGGCACTACCACGACCATGTCGTCGGCACGGACCACGGCACCGGCGGCATCCGCAAGGGGCTCTACGGGCCGGTCATCGTGCGCCGCAAGGGCGACATCCTGCCGGACCAGACGTGCACGGTCGTCTTCAACGACATGACGATCAACAACAAGGCGGAGCACAACAGCGTCAACTTCGAGGCCACGGTGGGCGACCGGCTCGAATTCGTGATGATCACGCACGGCGAGTACTACCACACCTTCCACATCCACGGTCACCGCTGGGCCGACAACCGCACCGGTCTGCTGACCGGCCCCGACGACCCCAGCCGGGTCGTCGACAACAAGATCTGCGGACCCGCGGACTCCTTCGGCCTCCAGATCATCGCGGGCGAACGCGTGGGCGCGGGCGCGTGGATGTACCACTGCCATGTCCAGAGCCACTCCGACATGGGGATGGCGGGGCTCCTGCTGATCAAGAAGCCCGACGGCACGATCCCGGGCTACGAACCCCACCACCACACGGCCGGAGCCACGGAGAAGAAGGCCGGCGAGAAGGCCGGGAAGAAGAGCGCCGACACGGGCACGGCGGAGCACCAGCACTGACCCCGGCCGTCGCGGGGCCCGCGGAGGGGGCGGGCCCGGTCACGGCCGGCGGGAGTCGTCCACGAGACGCTGCTGCTCCTCCTCGACGATGCGCCGGGCCAGCTCGGCGTCGGAGACGTCCACCGCGTCCGGAGTGGTCTCCGCGAGGTCGCTGCGCCGCGCGTACGCGTCGAAGAGCCGGTCCTTGCGGGCCAGCAGCTCCACCAGGCGCTGGTCCACACTGTCCGTGGCCAGCAGCCGGTGCACCTGGACCGTGCGCACCTGGCCCATCCGGTGGGCACGGGCGACGGCCTGGTGCTCCAGGGTGGGCTTGATCTGCGGCTCGCACAGGACGACCACGGAGGCGGCCTGCATGTTCAGCCCGGTGCCGCCGGCCTGGATCTGGCTCAGCAGCACCGCGTGCCCGTCCACCGCGGAGAACGCGTCCACCAGCTCCTGCCGCCGGGCGGGCGGGACGCTTCCGGAGAGCGGTCCGAAGGCGTCCGGGCCCAGGGTGTCGCCGATCGTCGCGAGGACCTCGCGGAAGTAGGAGAAGACGACCACCTTCAGGCCGTTGTCCCGTGCCTCGTCGACCAGTTCGCGCAGCCGCTCCAGCTTGGCGGAGGTCCCGGGCACGGCATAGGCGGCCCGGCGCATCCGCATGAACCGCCCCGAGGCGACCGCCTCGCGGTAGGCCTCCCGGTCCTCGGCCCCGAACTCCTCCCACTCGTCTACCTGGACCAGCGCCGGGAGTTCGGCCAGCACATCCACCTGGTTGCGGCGCAGATAGGCGGGGGCGACGGCCCGGCGGAAGGCCCGCGAACCGGCCGCGCCGTGCGTGGAGCTGACCGACGGCGCGAGTTCCGGGCGCAGTTGGCGCACCAGGCTGCGGAACTCCTCCACCCGGTTCTCCATCGGGGTGCCCGTCAGGAACAGCACCCGCTCCACCTGTTCCGCCCAGCCGGCGACCGCCCGGGACCGGCGGGCCTCGGGGTTCTTCACGAAGTGGGCCTCGTCCACCACCAGCATCCCGGGCCTCACCTCGGCCGCCGCCCCCTCGGGCAGCAGACGCAGCGCGTCGAAGGTGGTCACCGCGACCCCGCCGCTCTCCCGCCAGTCCGCGAACGCCTCGGTCCGCTCCGCGCCGTGCACCGCAACGGCGCGCAGGGTGGAGCGGGCCCGGATCTCCCGGGTCCAGTTGATCAGCACGCTCGCCGGGCACACCACGAGGAAGTGCCGCTCGCCGTGGGCGGCGAGGTGTGCGAGGGCGGCGATGGCCTGCACCGTCTTGCCGAGCCCCATCTCGTCGCCGATGATCACCCGCTTCTGTGTCAGCGCGAAGCGCGCCCCGAACGCCTGATAGCCGCGCAGGGACACCCGTAGACGTGTGTCGTCGAGGCGCAGCGCGCGTACCCGGTCGGCGATTCCGGCGGGCAGGAAGCCCTCGGCGGCATCGCGGTCAGGACCGCTGCCGGACAGCTCGGCGAGCAGGCTGTAGTACTCGGCGGACCGCAGCTCGAAGTCCACCCAGGCCTCGGCAGGCGACGCCGGTGAGCGCAGCAGATCGGCCGACGCCTGCGCGAACAGCACCGGCAGCTCCCGCTCCACCGCGTCCGCCACGGCCGACCGCACCGCGTCGAGGGCCTCCCGCACCCGCGTCCGCTGCTCCCGCCCGCTGAACAGCATCCGCAGCCGGCTCCCGGCCGGTGCGGCCGCCGCCACCGGAGGGCCGAGCCGTTCGCCGAGCCGACGGGCCGCGTCGACCGCCCGCCGCGCCTCCGTACCGGCCTCGACCAGCCGGTGCAGGGCGATCACCAGGGCGGTGCTCGTGTCGTCCGGGGTGTCCACGTCGATCCGCACCGAGACGGTGTCCCGTACGGCGTGGGCGATCTGCCCGGCGGCGCCCAGCGCCTGGTCGGCGGTGTGCGCACCGACCCCGGGGAGCTGCCGCAGCTCGTAGCGACCGGTGCCGTGGACCTGCCCGACCGTGCCGAACCCGGCCTGCTCCAGCGCCACCAGACGCAGCCGCCCCTCCGTGACGTCCTTGAGCCGGCCGACGGGAATGTGGGCCAGCTCCTGGTCCACCAGGGCGTCGAGCAGCGGATCGAGCACGGACCGTACGGCGTCCACGGCGGCCGCCCGGTCCGCCGGCACGGCCCGGGCGCTCTCCAGGAGCCGCTCCGCCCGCGCGAGCAGCTCACGGGCCGCGCCGCCGGTGGGCACCGGACCCCCGGCGGCCCCGCGCGCGAGCTTCCCGCCCGCCGCCCCGTTCTGCTTCATGTGCGTCCTTCTGTTCCCGAGGAGGCGTCTAGCAACCCCGGGACCCGCTCCTGTGGCCTCCCCGCCATCGTGCCACGCCCCGCCGACACCCCCGGACCCGTCGCGACGGGTCCGGCGCGCGGGCTCGTGCGCGGGCCGCGGCGAGGTGCGGTGCGCGGGGAGGCGGGCGTGCGACGCGCCGGTCCAACGCTTGGCCCCGGCGGGTGCGCGATGCCTACCCTGGGCCGCACGGCGGGGGCGAGTGCCCGCCGGTGGAACGCCCCGGTCGGCCCCGCGCGGACTGCGGTTGTCCGTGCCCGGTGCAAGACTCGGAATGAGAGGAACCACCCCGGCGGTACGACGAGCGGGACCACCCGGACCGGACGAGCGGAATCCACCGGATCGACTGAGGAGCACGCCATGATCAGCCCCACCTTCCTCGACGGAGCGCCCAGTTGGGTCGATCTCGGCACGCCCGATCTCGACGGGGCCGTCGCGTTCTACCGGGGCCTGTTCGGCTGGGACCTGATCCCCGGCGGTCCCGAGGTCGGTGGCTACGGAATGCTCACCCTGGACGGCCGGTACGTCGGCGGGGTGATGACGGTGTCCGAGGAGGAGTCGCCGAGCGCCTGGTCGGTCTCCTTCCAGTCACCCGACGTCGCCGCCACCGCGGCGGCGGTGGAGCGGGCGGGCGGCAGCGCCGCGTTCGAGCCGATGGACGTCCTGGACTTCGGCAGCATGGGCGGCTTCACCGACCCGGCCGGAGCGTATTTCGGTGTCTGGCAGCCGAAGGAGCACCCCGGCTTCGGCGTCGTCCAGGAGCCCGGCTCGTTCCTCTGGGCCGAGCTGTACACCCCCGACGTCCCGGCGGCGGCCGCCTTCTTCGGAAGCGTCCTCGGCTGGCGGACCGACGAGCTGAAGGTGGAGGGCACCGATTACACCTACACCACGGTCCACCCGGCCGGCGCCGGCCCGGAGGCGTCGTTCGGCGGCCTGGTCCGGATGGGCGACGTCCCGACGGAGGCCGCCCGCGGCCCCCACTGGCTGCCCTATTTCGACGTCGCCGACGTGGACGCCACGGTGGCCGATGCCAAGCGGTTCGGCGGCACGGAGACCCTGGCCGCCATGGAGGTGCCCGGCGTCGGAAAGATGGCCAACATCGCCGATCCGTACGGGGCGGTCTTCGCGGTCATGAGGCCCGAGCCGAGGCAGTAGCCGCGGACCGGCGCGGCGGATTGATGAATCGTTGATCAGTTGTTTATCGCCGCCGGGAACCGTGGTCACCATGCTGATCAACACCGTGACCGACGACGCACTCGCCTGGCAGGAGACCGCGTTGTGCGCGCAGGCCGGGCCCGAGTTCTTCTTCCCCGCCCCGGGCAGCTCGACCCGCGAGGCCAAGCAGCTGTGCAACGCCTGCGAGGGGCGTCTGGCCTGCCTGGAGTACGCACTCGCCAACGACGAGCGGTTCGGGGTCTGGGGCGGGACGTCCGAGAAGGAGCGCGAGCGGCTGCGCAGAGAAGGACGCGACCGGAGCTGAACGCCCCGGTCGCACCCGCGCACCGTAAACCCCTGGGGTGATCGTGCGGAGCCCGGCACAATCGGGCCATGACCGACGCCCAGCCGCTCGTCCTCGCCGCCGCCCTTCTCGACGCGCTCGAACCGCTGCCCCATGCGGGCCGCGGAAGTGAACTGGCGGTGCGGGCGGGCCGGCTGGCCGCCGAGGGATCGCTGCGCGCCGTCCTCGACGAGCTGGAGGACGGCGACCCGTACGAGCGCAGGATCGCCGTGATCGCGGCCTCGGCCGGCCGGGACGCCGAGTGGATCGCCGCGCACCTCGCCGACGAGGACGCCGTCGTACGCGGGCACGCCCTGCGCGCGGCACGGACGCTCGGAGTGCCGGACACGGCGTACGAGAAGGCTTTCGTGGACGCGCCCGCCGCCGTGCGCCGCCACCTCGTGCGGGCGGTCATCGCCGACCGTCGCACCGCGCTCGCCGACCGGCTGATCACCGTCCTGCGCGACACCTGGGGCGACATCGAGGCGGCCCGCCTGCTGCCCGCCTGCTCGGCCGCCACGGTCGAGGCGCTGCTGCCGGAACTGCTGCGCTCGACGGCCTGTTGGTCCTCGCTCGGCCACCACCACCCCGGACCGGTCCTGGACTCCGCCGAGGACGAACTGACCCGCCTGCCCGCGTCCGGGCGGGACGCCTGGTGGCAGCGGTACGGCCACCCCCGGGGCATCGCCGCCGCCACGGCGGCCCTCCCGCACCGGGTGCTCGACCTCCTCGAACGCTTCGGCCCCAGCCGGCTCCCGGCCGACCTGCACCGCCGGCTCGGACGGCTCGTCGCCGCCGACCCCGTACGGGTCGCCCGACTCGCCATCAGGCCCGACGTCTGCGCGCACCTGCACCGCGCGCTCAGCGGAACCGAACTGCGCCGCCTCGTCCGGGCGTTGCCCGAACCCCTCCTCGTCGAGCTGGGCCGCAGCGCACCGGACCCGACGGGGCCGCTCGTCCGGATCCTCCGCGCCCTGCCGCCCGGCCGCCGCACCGCGCTCCACGAAGAGGTCACCGAGATCCGGGGCGAGGGCGCGTCGGGGAGTACCACCGACACCCGGCTGCTGGACGCGCTGCCCCGTAACGGCGTGGTGGCCGTCGCCCGGCGAGCGGCGGAGCGGGCCAGGGCGCGCGGAGACGCCGCAGCCGTCCTCGACGCCACGTCCTACCTCCCCTTCGACGAGGGACGCCCGCCGCTGCTGGCCGCCACCCGGGGGCCCGCCGCCGACGACCGCGCCAGGGCCTGGTCGCTGCTCGTCGGCAGCGCGGGCCGCTCCGGCGACCCGGCCGGCGTCGCCACCGTGCTGGAGGACCTGCTGCGCCTGCGCAACGAGCAGGACCCCGTCCGCTCCGCCGCCCTCACCGCCCTGACCGGGGTGGGCCCCGCCCTCTTCACCGACGCGGCGGAACCGCTGCTCGACCGGGTCGCCGCCGACGCCGTGGAGGCCCGTGACTCCTCCGCCGCCACCCGTTCCGCCCTCGGCGCCCTGGCCGTCGGCGTGCTGCGCGAGCACGCGGTGACCGGACAGCGCGACCTGCTCAACTGGGCGCTGCGCACCCTGGTCCGGATCACCGGCACCAGCGGCAGCGCCGACCTGGGACGACTGGACCGGTCGCTGCGCCGGGGCCAGGAGCACACGGTGTTCGACGCGCTGCGGCCCTGGCTGGAAGCGGGCGCGGAACGCTCCGACTACGGCCTGGTGCTGGCGCTCGCCCGCGCCGTGGGCCGTCGTGCCGACGCCATGCCCGGCCTCCAGGACCTGCTGTGGCAGGCCGTGAACTACGGCGAGCCCTCCGCCGCCCGGAGTGCCGCCGCCCTCTGGCTCCAGGCCCCGGCCGGCCGGGACGGGCGGGTGGAGCGGCTGCTCGCCCGGCACCCCTCCGCCATCGCCCTCCCGGAGGTCCGGCGCGCGGTGACCGCCCGGCGGACGGACCTGCTGGAGGCGTACCTCGACGGGACTCCGCCCCGGGGCCGGTTCCTCGCGCCCGGCACGTCCTGGACCCTCGGCGTCGCCGGAGCCGAGCGCTGGACGCCCCGTCAGCAGCGGGCCGCACTGCGCGCGGTGGAGCGCACGGTGGCGGACGAGAAGCTGCCGCTGTATGCGCGCACCGCCGCCCTGGGGCAGCTCGCCCGGATACCCGGGCGGGGAGCCGACGCCGTACGCGCCCGGACCGAGGACCGGGACGTGGTGATCGCCGAGGCCGCGCTCGCCGCCCTCGCGCACACCGACCGGCCCGCCGACGCCCTGCCCGACCTGCTCGCCCACACGGGCGACGACCGGGCCCGGGTCGCGGTGTACGCGGCGCGCCGGGCCGCCGCACGCACCCGGCCCTCCGAGCTGGCCCCACTGCTCGCCGCCCGTACGGCTCCGGGCTCCGGCAAGGTGACGAGCCGCAAGGAGATGGTCCGGCTCGCCGCTGATCTGCTGCCGCGCGCGGAGGCGGCCGGCCTCCTCGCCGACGCCTACGCGCAGCCCGGCCAGCACCTCGACGTACGGGCCGCCTGCGTGGCCGCCGGTACGCCGCTGCTCGGCGACGTACGGATGTGGGAGGTGACCGAGGACGCGGCGGGCGGCGAACGCGCTCTGCGGGTGGCGGTGTTGCGGGCGCACCCGACGCAGCTGGACCCGGCCCTGCGGCCGCGCTACGCCCGGCTGATCCAGGACCTGTGCCGCACCGACGACGACACGCTGGCCGTCCTCGCCCACACCGCGCTGGTCCCCTGGCTGCCCTGGGCCCCGCACGCGGCGGCGGTCCTGGTCGAGGCGGTCACCGATCTGGACCGGCGGGGGAGGTGGCGCCCGGCCGCCGAAGCGCTGGCGGCCGCGGCTCGGACCACCCCGGAGGCGGTCGGATCCCTGAACCGCGCCCTGTCGCTGCTGGCCACCGGCGAGACGGCGGACGACGCGGGAGCGGAGCGGGACCGGCCCGCCCGCCGGCGGATCGGCCATCTGGCCAGGACGCTGGCGCTGTGGTCCGGGACGAACGACCGGCAGGTCGCGGCGGTGCTCGCGGAGGCGGGCCGGACCCTGGCGACCCACCGTGACCTCGTGCCGGACGCCGTCGCCCTGCTCGCGCGCTCCCTCGACCTGGCGGGGGACCCGGACACCCTGCACACCGGGCTGGTCACGCTCGCCGCCCTGCACACCGGCCGTCCGGCACTCGCCGCCAGGACGGCGCAGACCGTCGGCAGGAGGGTGGTCGGATACCGGGGGGCGGAGATCGGCGACCCGGACACCCTGTTGCTCGTCGTCGCACGGCTGGCGGCGACGGGGGATCCGGCCGAGGGTCTGTTCGCCGCCGAACTGACGGTGGCGTGCGGTCAGCGCACCGGGTGGACCGGGCCGTGGCGCACCCAGCTGCGGATGCTCCGCCAGCACCCCTCGGACGATGTCCGCGACGTGGCGTACGCCGAGGCCACCGCCGAGGAGTGAGCTTTCCCGGGCGCGGAACGGGGCGCCCGGGAGGGGAAGACTCAAGCGCGGCCGCGCGCCACCAACCGGGCCTTGCGGGCGGCGAGCTTCTCGTCGAACTTCGACGCCTCGCTGTCCAGCCCGCCCATGTACAGACCGAGCTCCTCCTGGGCCTTCGCACCCTCCGGGCCGAGCCCGTCGATGTCCATGACCTTCAGGAAGCGCAGCACGGGCTGGATCACGTCGTCGTGGTGGATGCGCATGTTGTAGATCTCGCCGATCGCCATCTGCGCGGCGGCCCGCTCGAAGCCGGGCATGCCGTGTCCGGGCATCCGGAAGTTGACGACGACATCGCGCACGGCCTGCATGGTCAGGTCCGGGGCCAGCTCGAAGGCGGCGCCCAGGAGGTTCCGGTAGAAGACCATGTGGAGGTTCTCGTCGGTCGCGATCCGGGCCAGCATCCGGTCACAGACCGGGTCGCCGGACTGGTGACCGGTGTTGCGGTGCGAGACGCGGGTGGCCAGCTCCTGGAAGGCTACGTACGCGACGGAGTGCAGCATCGAGTGCCGGTTGTCCGACTCGAAGCCCTCCGCCATGTGCGCCATGCGGAACTGCTCCAGCTGGTCCGGGTCCACGGCCCGCGAGGTGAGCAGGTAGTCGCGCATCACGATGCCGTGACGGCCCTCCTCGGCGGTCCAGCGGTGCACCCAGGTCCCCCACGCGCCGTCGCGGCCGAACAGCGAGGCGATCTCGTGGTGGTAGCTGGGGAGGTTGTCCTCGGTGAGGAGGTTCACCACGAGGGCGATCTTGCCGATGTCGGTGACCTTGGACTGGTCCGCCGCCCACGCCTCGCCGTCCTCGAAGATGCCGGGGAAGTTCCGGCCGTCGGAGAACGGAACGTACTCGTGCGGCATCCAGTCCTTGGCGACCTTGAGATGGCGGTTGAGTTCCTTCTCCACCACCTCTTCCAGCGCGTACAGCAGCTGGGCGTCGGTCCACGCCTTCGAACTGCCGAGGTGGGGAGAGGTGATCGTCACGGGGAGCTCCTGGGGACGGGAGAATTACCTACGGCTTCGTAGGTTACGAGACCGTAGGTTAAGGCGGCCGTAAGGTCAAAGCCAAGCCCGCTCCCGCCAGTGATCGACCACGTACGGTCATCAGCCCAGGTGAATCGCCATGTGACGGCCCTCTCGGAGCCCTTCCAGGCCCCGTCTCACCGTTCCGGAACGGCGTGCTCCACCCCTGGATCGCGGCGCAGATACCGGCCGGTGACGGACGTCGGATGCGCGAGGAGAGCGGAGGGCGTCCCCTCGAAGACCAGCTCCCCGCCGCCCTTGCCGCCGTCCGGACCCAGATCGATCACCCAGTCCGCACGCTTGACCACATCCAGGTTGTGCTCCACGCAGATCACCGTGTTCCCGGCGTCGACCAGCCGGTCCAGCAGATCCACCAGCGCGCCCGTGTCCGCCAGGTGCAGCCCGGTCGTCGGCTCGTCCAGCACGTACACGCTGGAGGTGCGGTGCAACTGCGTGGCGAGCTTGATCCGCTGCCGCTCGCCGCCCGACAGCGAGGAGAGCGGCTGCCCCAGCGCCAGATAGGTGAGGCTCACCGCGTCGAGGGTGCGCAGCTTCCGCGACAGCGCCGGATCCTCGAACAGCCCGGCCGCCTGCGCCGCCGTCATGTCCAGGACGTCCACGATCGACCGGCCCCCGACCCGGTGCTTCAGCACGTCGTCGTGGAACCGGCGGCCCTCGCACTCCGGGCAGGTGGTGGTGACCGGATCCATGAACGCCAGATCCGTCGAGATCTCCCCGCGTCCCGAGCAACCCGCGCAGGCCCCGGTGGAGTTGAAGCTGAACAGGCCGGCGTCCACACCGTTCTCCCGGGCGAACGCCTTGCGGATGGCGTCCAGTGCGCCGATGTACGAGGCGGGCGTGGAGCGCGACGAGGCGGTGATCGCGCTCTGGTCGATCACCACCGCCTCGGGGTACGCCGCCGTGAACACCCGCGACACCAGCGTCGACTTCCCGGACCCCGCCACCCCCGTCACCGCGGTCAGCACCCCGGTGGGGAACGACACGTCCAGGCCCTTGAGGTTGTGCAGATCGGCCCCGTGCACGGGCAGCCGGCCGGTGGGGGAGCGGACGGCCCCCTTCAGCGGGATGCGGCGGCGCAGCGACCGGCCGGTGAGCGTGTCGGACTCGCGCAGTCGCTCGAAGGGTCCCTCGAAGACGACGTGACCGCCGTCCGCCCCGGCCCGCGGCCCCATGTCGACGACATGGTCGGCGACGGCCATCACATCAGGGTCGTGCTCGACGACCAGTACCGTGTTGCCCTTGTCGCGCAGCCGCACCAGCAGATCGCCCAGCCGCCCCACGTCGCGTGGATGCAGGCCGACGCTGGGCTCGTCGAAGACGAACGTCAGCCCGGTGAGCGAACTGCCCAGGTGGCGCACCATCTTGAGCCGCTGCCCCTCGCCTCCCGACAGCGTCGTGGTTTCCCGGTCCAGGCTCAGATAGCCGAGCCCGATCCCCACCAGCCGCTCCAGCCGTTCCCGGGCGGCGGCGGCGATCGGCCCGCCCACCGGATCGTCGATCCGCTCCAGTACGCCGACGAGTTCGGCGACCTCCATCCGCCCGTAGTCGGCGGGCGAGAGCCCGTCGATCCGGGTGGCGAGCGCCGCCGCGTTCAGCCGTGCCCCGCCGCAGGCCCCGCAGACCCGCTCCACGGTGAACCGGGCGGCCGCCTCGCGCCTCTTCTCGGACAGCGAGGCGGTGTCGCGCTTGAGGTAGAGCCGCTCGAAGCGCGTCACGACCCCCTCGAACCGCATGTCGGCCGAGCCGGTACGCATGTCGATACGGACGGTGAACCCCGACCCGTACAGCAGGAGTTGGCGCTCCTCCTCGCCGAACTCGGCCAGCGGCAGATCGTTGTCGAAGCGCCCCGAGCCCCCGTACAGATTCCACTCCCAGCTGCCCACCGACAGACCGGGCAACATCAGGGCCCCCTCGTTCAGCGACTTCGACCAGTCGATCGCCCGGTCGAGATCCAGCTGGACCGTGCGCCCCACCCCGTCGCACTCCGGGCACATCCCGGCGGTGTCGTTGAACGAGTACGCGGTCGCCCCGCCCGCGCTGGGGGTCCCGCACCGGGAGAACAGCACCCGGATCACCGACCAGATGTCGGTCGCCGTGCCCACGGTGGAGCGGACGTTGCCGCCCAGCGGCTTCTGGTCGATCACGATGGCCACCGACAGGTCCTCGACGGACTCGACGTGCGGCCGCTCGTACTTCGGCAGCCGGTTGCGGAGGAACGAGGTGAAGGTCTCGTTGAGCTGCCGCTGCGACTCCACGGCGATCGTGTCGAAGACGACCGACGACTTGCCCGAACCGGACACACCGGTGAAGACGGTGATCCGGCCCTTGGGAATTCGGAGGGAGACGTCGCGCAGATTGTTCTCGCGCGCGCCGGTGATGACGATGTCGCGGTGGGCGGAGCCGGGGGTGTCCGGCTCCGCACCGCGCGGGGAAGAGCGATCCATGAGGGCGACGCTAGGCGGGATACCGGACAGCTTCTGTCGTCTTTTCCCGGGAGATCCGCGGTTCCGCGTTTCCGGGAGATCCGGGGGCACGCCCGGACGGTGACCGCGCACCGCGGCCGGGGCGCGTGCGGCATTCGTACACGACCGGGGAGTGGCGGCTCGGCCATCCTCACCCGCATGGGCATCGATGACAGCACATACGTGCACGGAATACACGTGGTCCACGACGGCCCGCGGGACGCGCCGCCGCTCGTGCTCATCCACGGATCGGGCGCCTCGGGCAGCTCCTGGGGCCCGGTGGTGCCGGCGCTGGCCCGCCGGCACCACGTCGTCCGGGTCGACCTGCCGGGCCACGGGCAGTCCCCGCCCGCGGCGTCGTACGACGTGCCCGGGCAGGCGGCGGGCCTGGCCGCGGCGCTCGATGAACTCGCCCTGAGGTCCGTGACCGTGGCCGGGCACTCCAGCGGCGGATACATCGCCACCGCCCTCGCCGAGCAGCGCCCGGACCTGGCGGGAGCCCTCGCACTGATAGCAGCGGCCCGAGTCTCGACACGCTCCTTCCGTAGCCCGCCGCCCTCCGGGCGCTCATCGCCCCACCGCTCGGTCCGCTGATGTGGCGCGTCCGGTCCGACGCGATGCTCCGCCGGGGGGTGACCGCGGTGTGCAGCCGCCCGGTGAGCGTCCCGGGCGAGGTGGTCGACGACGCACGGGGCATCAGCTACCGCACCTTCGGGACGGTGCTGCGCCGCAACGCCGAGTACATCGCCGAGCGGAGCGTCCCCATGCGTCTCGGCGCACTCGACGTCCCGGCTCTCGTGATCTTCGGCGCCGCCGACCCCCGCTGGGACCCGGATGCGGCGCGCCTCTACGAAGCGACACCGAACACGCGGGTCGAACGACTGACCGACGTCGGGCACTTCCCCGTCTCGTCGAACTGCCGCCTACCGGGCGGCGAAGGGGGCGCTGAGCGTGCGAGAGACGCGGTCGGGCGGTTCCGCCGACGAGGTCGGTCCCGCCTGCCGGGGCCGCACCGCGTCATGGACACCGCCTCAGCGCCCCGCGCGCACCGCCTCCGCCGTCGTGTCCCGCAGCTCGCCGTCGAGCCGGAGCCAGCGGGTGATCCCGATCGACTCCAGGAACGGCACATCGTGACTCGCCACGATCAGCGCCCCCTCGTACGCCTCCAGCGCCTCGGTCAGCCGCCGTACGCTCGCCAGATCGAGGCTGTTCGTCGGCTCGTCGAGCAGCAGCAGCCGGGGCGCCGGGTCGGCCAGCAGCAGCGTCGCCAGCGTCGCCCGGAACCTCTCCCCGCCCGACAGGGTCCCCGCCGGGCGGTCCGCCGCCGCCCCCTTGAACAGGAAGCGCGCCAGCCGCGCCCGGACGGCGTTGTCCGTGCTGCCGGGCGCCGACCGGGCCACGTTCCGCACCACCGACGACGCGTCGTCCAGCACATCCAGCCGCTGCGGCAGGAACCCCGTCGCGACCAAGGGGCTCGCCTCCCCCGAGAGCGGCGCCAGATCACCCGCGATCGTCCGCAGCAACGCCGTCTTGCCCGCTCCGTTGCGCCCGGTCAGCGCGATCCGCTCCGGGCCCCGAACCATCAACTCGCCCCGCAGTGCCGGACCGTAGGGCGGCACCGGATCGCGCAGCAGCAGCACCTCGCCGCCCGGGTGGACCCGGGTGCCCGGCAGCTCGATCCGGATCTCCTCGTCCTCCCGCACCGCCGACTCCGCCTCGTATAGGCGCTCTTCGGCCGCCGCCAGTCGCTCGGTGTGCAGGATGCGGTGCTTGCCGGCGGACACCTGGGCGGCGCGCTTGCGCTGCCCCATCACGACCTTGGGCTCCCGCTTGGTGTCCCACATCTTCTGCCCGTACCGCTTGCGACGGGCCAACGTGACGTGCGCGGCCGACAGTTCGCGCTTCTGCCGCTGTACGTCGGACTCTGCTGCCCGCACCATGCGCTGCGCCGCCTCCTGCTCGACGGCGAGCGCCTCCTCGTACGCCGACAGATTCCCGCCGTACCAGGTGACCGAGCCCTCACGCAGATCGGCGATCCGGTCGACCCGCTCCAGCAGCTCCCGGTCGTGACTGACGACGATCAGCGCCCCGGTCCAGGCGTCGACCGCGTCGTACAGCCGCCGACGGGCGTACGCGTCCAGGTTGTTCGTCGGCTCGTCCAGCAGCAGCACCCCGGGCCGGTCCAGCAGCAGCGCGGCCAGCCGGAGCAGTACGCACTCGCCGCCGGACATCTCCCCGATGGTGCGGTCGAGCCCGATGTGGCCGAGGCCGAGCCCGTCCAGCGTGGCGAGCGACCGTTCCTCGATGTCCCAGTCGTCGCCGATCACCTCGAAGTGCTCGGCCCGTACATCGCCGGACTCGACCGCGTCGAGCGCAGCGCGCCGGTCCGCGACGCCGAGCACCTCGTCGACCCGCAGCGCGGTGTCCAGGACCAGGGTCTGCGACAGGTGGCCGAGTTCGCCCCGGACGGTGATCACCCCTTCCTGCGGGGCGAGTTCACCGGCGATAAGGCGCAACAGGGTCGACTTGCCACAGCCGTTGAGGCCGATGAGCCCGGTGCGGCCCGGGCCCACGGTCAGATCGAAACCGGTGAAGACCTCGCTGCCGTCGGGCCATGAGAAGGCGAGGGAGGTACAGCTGACGTGGGTGTCGGAAGCAGACATACGGATCTCCCGTGAGCGTCGGGGAACGACAAGGACGGCTGAAGAAGACCGAGATCGCACACGGGCGCTCCGGCCGCGGTAGGCGCGGCGGGCGCTGCACGGTGTGCACAGGACCTCAGATCAGCAACGTCCCACTCCGATCGACGACAACAGGAACCATCACGAAGGTAGGCCGGGGGAGCGGGCGGGGCAACCGGATTCACGGCCGGGGAGAGGGCCCGGGGCCAGGGTCAGCGGGGGCCGCCGCCGAGCAGGTCGGTCAGACCCCGGTCCAGGTCCAGGTACCGGTGCTCTTCGCCCACCGGAACCAGCTCCTGCGCCCGCTGGAGGAAGCGCCGCAGCTCCTCGGTGCGCACATGGACCATGGCGATGCCCTCGGGGGCGTGGAACTCCAGCACGGTCCGCTCGTACCCGAAAGGCCGCACCCGCACGTCTCCCTGCCCGGTGGGCGAGTCCACCCCGGTGGTCAGCAGCTCGCGCGAGAACTCCCAGGACACCTCGGTGCCCTCCAGCGTCGCCGGGGCCGGGAACGCCATGCGTACGGCGAAGGGGTACTGGCGGTCGTAACTCAGGGTGGCGGGCAGGGTCTCCATCCGCGGTGCGGACGCGACCATGCGGGCCTGCACGGACTGCTCGATGACGCTGGACAAGACCTGCTCCCTCTCCCTGCCGGGTGAACGGTTCCCGGCACTGGAGTAGACGACGGAACTCCTCGTTTCGTGCACCGGCGTGCGGCGTGAGCTGCGTCACCGGTTGCGGGCGGCCCCGTCCGGACCTCCACGCACCCCCGCACTCCTGCCCGTTCGGCGGCAACGCACCCTGGACGGGCCGGAACCCGTGGGCTAGCTTCCAGCGCCATGAGGACCACGGGGAACACGAGACGGCTGATGGCACTGGTGACCGGCGGCGCGGCCCTGGCCGCCGTACTGGTCGCACCGGGCGCGTACGCGGCACAGGACACCGCGGGAAGGACGGCCTCCCAGGAGGCCGCCGCCCGCGGACTCCTGCCCGGCTGGAAGCTCACCGACACCGGCACCGACGCCCGCTTCCGGGGGCTCGCCGCCGTCAGCCGCACCACCGCCTGGGCCGCCGGGTCGAAGGGTACGGTCCTGCGCACCGGCGACGGCGGCCGCACCTGGCGCGATGTGTCACCGCCGGGCGCCGCCGACCTCGAACTGCGGGACATCGAGGCGTTCGACGGCCGCCGCGCCGTCGCCCTGGCCATCGGCGAGGGCGAGGCCTCCCGGGTCCTGCGCACCGACGACGGCGGAGCCACCTGGACCGAGTCCTTCCGCAACACCGATCCGCGGGCCTTCTTCAACTGCCTGACGTTCTTCGACAGCCGGCACGGTCTCGCGGCGGGCGACCCGGTGGACGGAAAGTTCCGGATCCTGTCCACGGCGGACGGCGGCCGTTCCTGGCGGGTCCTGCCCGACGCCGGAATGCCCGCCGCCCTGCCGGGCGAGGCGGGGTTCGCGGCGAGCGGCCAGTGCCTGGTCAGCTTCGGCGCCAAGGACGTCTGGCTGGCCACCGGGGGAGCGGAGACCGCCCGCGTCCTGCACTCCGAGGACCGGGGCCTGACCTGGACGGCGAGCGCGTCGACCCTCCCGGCGGGCGACCCGGCCCGGGGGGTCTTCGCCGTCGCCTTCCACGGCCGGGGCCACGGCATCGCGGTCGGCGGCGACTACCGCCCCGACCAGGCATCCCCGCAGGCGGCCGCCGTCACCGGGGACGGCGGCCGCACCTGGCGGCAGTCCGCCACCCCGCCGCCCGCCTACCGCTCGGGCGTCACCTGGCTCCCGTACAGCCGCACCGCCGCCCTGGCCGTCGGCCCCACGGGCACCGACCTCACGCTGAACGGCGGGCGCACCTGGCACACGGTGGACTCCGGCTCGTACGACACCGTCGACTGCACGGCCGACCTGGGCTGCTGGGCGGCGGGCGAGAAGGGGCGGGTGGCCCGGCTGGGGTTCTGACGCCCGGGCGGCCTCAGGAGGCGTCCAGCACCTCCCGCAGCCGCGCCGCGAACTCATCGGGCTTCCCGGGGTAGCCGAACTCCCCGTCGAGGAAACCGCCGTGATGGCTCGGGAAGACGGTCACCCGCTGCCCGAGCAGTTCGGCGGCCGCGTCGGACGTCCGCCCGGTCTGCACCGCCCGGGACTCCTCGCCGACGGCGATCACCACGCGGGTGGAGGCCGCGGCGATGGCGTCGACGTCCGGCCGGTGGTCGCTGACCGCCCAGGACCGGTCGGAAAGCAGCGGGTCGCCGCGTGTGCCGTCGTCCTCGGCGGGCATACCGAACGCGGCGGGATCGGGCGCCGGCCGGGCGAAGTACGCGTCGGTGAACTCGCCCCCCACGAGGTCATGGCCACGAACGCGGCCATCCCGGCGCCCCACCCCCGCTTCTCGTACGCGTCCCGGACCCCGGCCCGCGCCCGGACGGCCGCCGGGCCGTCCGGGGTGATCGTGATGAGCGGCGGCTCGTGCGCGACGAGGGTGGTCACGTCGTCGGGGTGGCGCGCCACGAGGGCGAGCGCGGTGACCGCCCCGCCGCTGCTGGCGAACATCTCGACCGGCCCGGCCCCGAGCGCCGCGACGACCGCGTGCACGTCGTCGGCCAGAATGCCGGGCGACTCATCGCCGACGGCGGCGGCCATCGTGAGGCTTCCGGCCCGCTACGGCAACCGCTGCTCGTACGGGGCGAGTTCGGGCGCCGTCTTGGTGGCGATGAACTCGGTGATCCGGTACGCGCACACCTGGTGCCCGGCGAAGGGGTCGGCCGCCGCGATCCTCTCGATCGCCGCCCGGTCGTCCCCGACGGCCAGGATCACCCCGCCGTCCCGGGGGTTCTTGCGCCCCGAGGCGATGAAGACACCGGCCGCGTACTGCTCGTCGAGCCAGGCGATGTGCTCCTGCATGAGCGCGTCGACGCGCTCGACGGGGGCCGTGTAGGTCAATTCGAGTACGAACATGATCGTCAGGCTACGGGATGCCGGCCTTCCGTTCCGAGGTGTCGTGGCGGGCGGCCTCCGGCACTCCGCGTAACAGCGGCGCCCTGGCCGGCGCATAAGCTTCCGGACATGACGACCTCCCCCACCCCCGCCCACGAGACCCCCGCCGACGAAGCCGAGGGCCGGGCGATCCAGGACCGGCTGCGCGGCCGGGTGATCCTGGACGAGGCGGGGCCGGAGCCCGGAACCGGGCTGGTCACCGGGGTGGACGTGGCCTACGACGATGAGAAGGACGTCGTCGTCGCCGCGGCCGTGGTGCTGGACGCGGTCACGCTGGAGACGGTCGACGAGGCCACCGCCGTCGGCACGATCGCCTTCCCGTACATCCCCGGGCTGCTGGCCTTCCGGGAGCTCCCCGCCGTGCTGCAGGCCCTGGAAGAGCTGAGCGTCGACCCCGGTCTCGTCGTCTGCGACGGGTACGGTCTCGCGCACCCGCGCCGTTTCGGCCTCGCCAGCCATCTGGGTGTGCTCACCGGGCTGCCGGTGATCGGCGTCGGCAAGAACCCGTTCACCTTCACCTACGAGGCCCCCGGCCCCCGGCGCGGCGACTTCTCCCCGCTGCTGGACGGCGAAGAGGTGGTCGGCCGGGCGCTGCGCACCCGGGAGAACACCAGCCCGGTGTTCGTCTCGGTGGGCCACCGCATCAGCCTCGACAACGCCTGCGCCCACACGCTCCGCCTCGCCGGCCGCTACCGCCAGCCGGAGAGCACCCGCCGGGCGGACGCGCTGTGCCGGCAGACCCTGAAGGAAGCGACCGCCTGACACGAGCGGCCGTGGTGCGGGCGGGCGGCACAGCTGTGGGCCTGCGGCACGGATCCGGGTGAGCGGTACAGCTCCGGGCGAGCGGCACGGTTGAGGCCGGCGGCCGCCTCGATGTGCGGGGCCGCACCCCGATAGCGTGGTCCGTCATGACGCGCGTATGGGTGCTGCCGGTCCTGTTGCTGCTCAGCGGTGCGGTTCTCGCGACGGGGCTCGCCCTCAGGGGCGACCTCGCCATGGCGGCCGTACTCCTGCCGCTGTTCGTGCTGTTCGCCGGCGTGAACTCGCCCCTGATCTTCCCCGGGCCGGTCTCCGCGGCCGAGGCGCAGCGCCGCAGCGCGGCCGACGGCCGCCCGGTCGTCTACTGGCGGCCCGGCTGCACCTTCTGCCTGCGGCTCCGGCTCCGGCTGGGCCGCGACGCCTCCCGGCTGCACTGGGTCGACATCTGGCGCGATCCGGCGGGAGCATCGGTGGTGCGGGCGGCCAACGGCGGCGACGAGACCGTGCCGACCGTCGTCGTGGCGGACCGTGCGCACACCAACCCGGACCCGGCATGGGTACGCGAACAGCTGCCGCCGCGCACGTGACGGTCCCGGGCGTGGAACAGTCCTGCAACTGAGTACCCGTACGGATGGCGTAGATCCGTACGGGTGGGCAGGCTGACACGTATGAACGCAACACGCACAGCTGTCCGCCCCGCGCCCGTCGACCCTGCTCAGCGCCGTATGGCCCTCGGCATGCTCCTCGGGAGCGCCGTCGGGCTCGTCTGGCTGGGTGCGATGCTCTATACGCTGGCCGGCTGGGTGTTCTAGCGGTCCGTGGGGGAGGGCGGTATGTCGGGGCCAGGGGATGTGAGCATGTTCGAACGGGTGGTTCCGCCGCGTGTGGTCGCGGCGGCAGAGGTCGCCGCCGGGTTGGGATTCACCAAGAGCTGCACCCCCGAAGTGGGACGACTGCTCAGCTTCGCCGCCGCCGCCAAACCGGGCGGAGTCGTGGCGGAGAGCGGCACCGGATCCGGAGTGGGCACGGCCTGGCTGCACAGCGGCCTCGGCGCCGGTGCGCGCCTGGTCACCGTGGAGCGTGACGAGGGGCTGGCTCGCCGGGCGGCCGATGTCTTCGCGGACGACGAACGCGTCGGCGTTCTCATGGGGGACTGGCGGCTGCTCGAACAGCATGCCCCGTTCGACGTCTTCTTCTGCGACGGTGGCGGCAAGCGGGACGACCCCCGGCGCGTGGTCGAAATGCTCGCCCCCGGCGGGCTGCTCCTGCTGGACGACTTCACTCCGTCGCACGACTGGCCGCCCCGGTTCGGCGGCGAGGTCGATGAACTCCGCCTGTTCTACCTCACCCACCCGGATCTGGACGCCACGGAAGTGCTCACCACTCCCACCAGCTCGGTGATCGTCGCCGCCCGCCGGTAGCCGTGCGCCGGCAGCCGATGCGGCCTACCGCACCGCCGCCACCCGGAACCGCAGCCCTGCCGCCGTGAGCCGGTCCAGGAGCGCGTCGCCCATGGCCACCGCCGTGGTCACCTGCCCGGAGGTCTCCGGCAGCTCGTCCAGGGCCAGGCACACCGCCGACTCGGCGAGGATCTTCGCCGTCTCGCCGTAGCCCGGGTCGCCGCCCGACACCTCGGTGAAGACGCGACGCCCGCCGCCCTCGCCGACGAAGCGGATGGTGAACCAGCTGCGCTCGCGGCGCTCCTCGTCCGGACCCTGGCCCGGCTCGTAACGCCCCATCAGCCACTCCCGTACGCCCTCCACCTGTGCGGCGGCCACCAGTGCGCCGATCGCCACCGGGGCGCCGAGAGTCATCGGCAGGGTCTTGACCGAGGCGAAGTGCCGGTAGCGGAAGTCGGGGCCGTAGCGTTCCAGGGCCCGTGCGGAGCGGCCCACGATCGTCGGGTCCACCGTCGGCAGCGGCAGTGCCCAGGTGCCGACGGACCCGTTGAAGTGCGGGGAGCCCGCCGGGGTGCGGACGCGGCGGCCGACCAGGCGGGGCTCGTGCAGCCGGCGCTCCCGGGCGGCGGCCAGCATCTGCGGGCCCCGGCTCATCGCGGTCAGCGCCGAGGCGAACGTGCCGCCGGAGAACACCGCGTTGGTGCGGACGAAGCCGTCGACGGCCAGGGGGACGTCCTCGGGCAGCTGCTTGACGGTGAAGTACGCCCCGAGGTCGTGCGGTACGGAGTCGAAGCCGCAGGCGTGCACGATGCGCGCCCCCGTCTCGCGGGCCCGCGCGTCGTGCTCCAGATACGTCCGGTCGATGAACTCCGCCTCGCCCGTGAGGTCCGCGTAGTCCGTCCCGGCCTCCGCGCAGGCGGCGACGAGCTTCTCGCCGTAGCGGATGTACGGGCCCACCGTCGAGGCCATCACCCGGGTGGAGGCGGCCAGTTCGGCCAGCGCCTCCGCATCGTCCGCGTCGGCGTCCAGCAGCGGCAGCTCCGCGCAGCCCGGGGCGATCGCGGTGAGCCGTTCGCGCAGCGCCGCCAGCTTGGTCCGGCTGCGTCCGGCCAGTGCCCAGCGGAGGCCCGCGGGGGCGTGGGCCGCCAGGTATTCGGCGGTGAGCGTCCCCACGAAGCCGGTGGCACCGAAGAGGACGACGTCCAAGGGGCGTGTCGTGTCGTTCTGCCTGTTCACGAGTACCTCCGCTGCGAGCCTGGTGCCGACGTGGCAGGCAGAGGGTAGCGGAGAGCGACGTGGCGGCGTGCGGCCGGGCGGGGCGGATGCGAGAGGATCGGGAGAAGGAACTAAGCGCTTGCTCGTCCCGAGGGGTTGTGCGGAGCCGGGCACGTTCTTAGCATCACAGGTGTTACATCGGTTGTGTCACACCCCTGGGGGCTCACAGATGGCGAAAGGCCCAAGGCCCGAACACGGTCCGCTGACCGGTGTCCGGGTCGTCGAGCTGGCCGGCATCGGCCCCGGACCGTTCGCCGCGATGCTGCTGGCGGACCTCGGGGCCGACGTCGTACGCGTCGACCGGCCCGGCGGCGCGGGGCTCGGCATCGATCCCGCGTACGACCTCACCAACCGCAACAAGCGCTCCGTCCTCCTGGACCTCAAGAGCGACGAAGGACCCGCCCGCGTCCTGGACCTGGCCGAACGCGCCGACATCCTGATCGAGGGCTACCGCCCCGGTGTCGCGGAGCGGCTGGGCGTCGGCCCCGAGCCCTGTCTCGCCCGGAACCCGAAGCTGGTCTACGGGCGGATGACCGGCTGGGGCCAGGACGGGCCGCTCGCCGAGCGCGCCGGGCACGACATCGCGTACCTCGCACTCACCGGCACCCTGTCCATGATCGGCAGGCCGGGCGAACCGCCCACCGTCCCCGCCAACCTGGTCGGCGACTACGCGGGCGGCTCGCTCTACCTCGTCGTCGGCGTCCTCGCCGCCCTCCAGCACGCCCGCGCCCACGGCGAGGGGCAGGTCGTCGACGCCGCCATCGTGGACGGCGCCACCCATCTCGCCTCGATGATCCACGGCATGCTGGCCGCCGGGAGCTGGCAGGACCGGCGCGGCGCCAACCTCCTGGACGGCGGCTGCCCGTTCTACGGCACCTACGCCACCTCCGACGGCGGCCATATGGCGGTCGGGCCGCTGGAGGGGCAGTTCTACGCCGAGTTCGCCGGTCTCCTCGGCATCGCGGACGACTTCCCCGACCGGTGGGACCTCGCCCGCTGGGACGAGCTGCGCGCCGCCGTCACCGAGCGGTTCCTGACCCGTACGCGCGCCGAGTGGACCGAGGTCTTCACCGGCACCGACGCCTGCGTCGCCCCCGTCCTCTCGCTCACCGAGGCGCCGCACCACCCCCACCTCGTCGCCCGCTCCACCTTCGTCGAGCACAGCGGCATCACCCAGCCCGCCCCCGCCCCGCGCTTCTCGGCCACCCCGGTCTCCGTCCGCGGCGGGCCCGCGCGGCCCGGCGCCGACACGGCCGCCGTCGCCGCCGACTGGGACGTACCGGGGCTCGGCCCCACCTCTCACGACTAGGAGACCCCGTGCAACGGCAGATCTTCACCGAGGAGCACGACGCGTTCCGCGAGACCGTCCGGGCCTTCCTGGCCAAGGAGGTCCTCCCGTACTACGAGCAGTGGGAGCAGGACGGCATCGTCTCGCGCGAGGCCTGGCTCGCCGCCGGGCGCGCGGGACTGCTGGGCCTCGCCGTCCCGGAGGAGTACGGGGGCGGCGGCAGCGACGACTTCCGCTACAGCGCCGTCCTCGCCGAGGAGTTCACCCGGGCCGGGGCCGCCGGACTCGCGATCGGCCTGCACAACGACATCATCGGCCCCTACCTCACCGGCCTCGCCACGGATGAGCAGAAGCGCCGCTGGCTCCCGGGCTTCTGCTCCGGCGAGACCATCACCGCGATCGCCATGACCGAGCCGGGCGCCGGATCCGACCTCCAGGGCATCCGCACCACCGCCGAGGACAAGGGCGACCACTGGCTGCTCAACGGCTCCAAGACCTTCATCTCCAACGGCGTCCTCGCCGACCTGGTCGTCGTGGTCGCGAAGACCACCCCGGAAGGCGGGGCCAAGGGCCTCTCGCTGATCGTCGTCGAGCGCGGCGCGGAGGGCTTCGAGCGGGGCCGTAACCTCGACAAGATCGGCCAGAAGTCCCAGGACACTGCCGAGTTGTTCTTCAACGACGTCCGCGTCCCCAAGGAGAACCTCCTCGGTGAGCTCGACGGCGCGTTCATCCACCTGATGACCAACCTGGCCCAGGAGCGCATGGGCATAGCGGTCGCCGGGATCGCCGCCGCCGAACACCTCCTGGAGATCACCACCCAGTACGTCAAGGAGCGCGAGGCTTTCGGACGTCCGCTCTCCAAGCTCCAGCACATCCGCTTCGAGATCGCCGAGATGGCCACCGAGTGCGCCGTCACCCGGACCTTCCTCGACCGGTGCATCGTCGATCACTCCGACGGCGTCCTGGACGCCGTCCACGCCTCCATGGCCAAGTGGTGGGCCACCGAACTCCAGAAGCGCGTCGCCGACCGCTGCCTCCAACTCCACGGCGGCTACGGCTACATGAGCGAGTACAAGGTCGCCAAGGCCTTCACCGACGGCCGCATCCAGACCATCTACGGCGGTACGACCGAGATCATGAAGGAGATCATCGGCCGCTCGCTGCTCGCCTGACGCACCCTCACCGCGCCGACAACCACCCTCGAAAGGCAGCTGTCTTGAGTACCGAAGCATTCGTCTACGACGCGATCCGCACCCCCCGCGGCCGCGGCAAGGCCAACGGAGCCCTGCACGGCACCAAGCCGATCGACCTGGTCGTCGGCCTCATCCACGAGATCCGGGGCCGCTTCCCGGACCTCGACCCGGCCGCCATCGACGACATCGTCCTCGGTGTGGTCAGCCCGCTCGGCGACCAGGGCTCCGACATCGCCCGCATCGCCGCCATCGCGGCCGGGCTGCCCGACTCCGTCGCCGGGGTCCAGGAGAACCGCTTCTGTGCCTCCGGCCTGGAAGCGGTCAACCTGGCCGCCGCCAAAGTCCGTTCGGGCTGGGAGGACCTCGTCCTGGCCGGTGGCGTCGAGTCGATGTCCCGCGTCCCGATGGGCTCCGACGGCGGGGCCTGGGCCATGGACCCGATGACCAGCTTCGAGACCGGCTTCGCCCCGCAGGGCATCGGCGCCGACCTCATCGCCACCATCGAGGGCTTCAGCCGCCGCGACGTCGACGAGTACGCCGCCCTCTCCCAGGAACGCGCCGCGGCCGCCTGGAAGGACGGCCGCTTCGCCCGCTCCGTCGTCCCCGTCAAGGACCGCAACGGCCTGATCGTCCTCGACCACGACGAGCATCTGCGCCCCGGCACCACCGCCGACTCCCTCGCCGGTCTCAAGCCGTCCTTCGCGGGCATCGGCGAGATGGGCGGCTTCGACGCGGTGGCGCTCCAGAAGTACCACTGGGTCGAGAAGATCGACCACGTCCACCACGCGGGCAACTCCTCCGGCATCGTGGACGGCGCGGCCCTCGTCGCCATCGGCTCGAAGGAGGTCGGCGAGCGCTACGGTCTCACCCCGCGCGCCCGCATCGTCTCCGCCGCCGTCTCCGGCTCCGAGCCCACCATCATGCTCACCGGACCCGCGCCCGCCACCCGCAAGGCGCTCGCCAAGGCCGGGCTGACCATCGACGACATCGACCTCGTCGAGATCAACGAAGCCTTCGCCGGAGTCGTCCTGCGCTTCGTCAAGGACATGGGCCTGAGCCTGGACAAGGTCAACGTCAACGGCGGCGCCATCGCGCTCGGCCACCCCCTCGGCGCGACCGGCGCGATGATCCTCGGCACCGTCATCGACGAACTGGAGCGCCGCGACCAGCGGTTCGGCCTGGTCACCCTCTGCGTCGGCGGCGGCATGGGTGTCGCCACCGTCGTCGAACGCATCTGACCTTCCAGGGCCTGCCGTCAAGCCGCCGGCGTCGCCCGGAGCGCGGCAGGCGGCAGTTCGACGACAGGCCCTGGCCCGGCCCCATCTGCTTACGGAGAAGACACCGACATGACCGAGAGCACGACCATCCGCTGGGAACAGGACGAGACCGGCGTCGTCACCCTCGTCCTCGACGACCCCAACCAGTCGGCCAACACGATGAACCAGGCCTTCAAGGACTCCATCGCGGCCATCGCCGACCGCGCCGAGGCCGAGAGGGAATCCATCCGCGGCATCATCTACACCTCCGCCAAGAAGACCTTCTTCGCCGGCGGCGACCTCAAGGACATGATCAAGGTCGGCCCGGAGAACGCCCAGGCCGCCTTCGACACCGGCACCGAGATCAAGAACTCGCTGCGCCGCATCGAGACCCTCGGCAAGCCCGTCGTCGCCGCCATCAACGGTGCGGCCCTCGGCGGCGGTTACGAGATCGCGCTCGCCTCCCACCACCGCGTCGCCCTCGACGCCCCCGGCTCCCGCATCGGCCTGCCCGAGGTCACCCTCGGCCTGCTCCCGGCCGGTGGCGGCGTCACCCGGACCGTACGCCTCATGGGCATCGCCGACGCCCTGCTCAAGGTGCTCCTCCAGGGCACCCAGTACACCCCGCGGCGGGCCCTGGAGAACGGCCTCGTCCACGAAGTCGCCGCCACCCGCGAGGAGATGATCGAGAAGGCCCGCGCCTTCATCGACGCGAACCCCGAGTCGCAGCAGCCCTGGGACGTCAAGGGCTACAAGATCCCCGGCGGCACCCCGTCCAACCCGCGCTTCGCCGCCAACCTGCCCGCGTTTCCGGCCAACTTGAAGAAGCAGCTCGCGGGCGCGCCCATGCCCGCGCCGCGCAACATCCTGGCGGCGGCCGTCGAGGGCTCCCAGGTCGACTTCGAGACCGCCCTGACCATCGAGGCCCGGTACTTCACCGAGCTGGTCACCGGCCAGATCTCCAAGAACATGATCCAGGCGTTCTTCTTCGACCTCCAGGCCGTCAACTCCGGTGCCAACCGCCCCAAGGACATTCCCGAGCGCCCCGTCCGCAAGGTCGCCGTCCTCGGCGCCGGAATGATGGGCGCGGGCATCGCCTACTCCTGCGCCAAGGCCGGGATCGACGTCGTCCTCAAGGACGTCTCCACCGAGGCCGCCGCCAAGGGCAAGGCGTACAGCGAGAAGCTGCTCGCCAAGGCCCTCTCCCGGGGCCGTACGACGGAGGCCAAGCGTGACGAACTGCTGGCCCGGATCACCCCCACCGGCGACGCGGCGGACCTCGCGGGCTGCGACGCGGTGATCGAGGCCGTCTTCGAGGACACCGCCCTCAAGCACAAGGTGTTCCAGGAGATCCAGGACGTCATCGAGCCGGACGCGCTGCTCTGCTCCAACACCTCCACCCTCCCCATCACCGTCCTCGCCGAGGGCGTCTCGCGCCCCGTCGACTTCATCGGGCTGCACTTCTTCTCGCCCGTCGACAAGATGCCGCTCGTCGAGATCATCAAGGGCGAGCGCACCGGCGACGAGGCGCTGGCCCGCGCCTTCGACCTGGTCCGCCGGATCAAGAAGACGCCGATCGTCGTCAACGACTCGCGCGGCTTCTTCACCTCGCGCGTCATCGGCCAGTTCATCAACGAGGGCGTGGCGATGGTCGGCGAGGGCGTCGAGCCCGCCTCGATCGAACAGGCCGCCGCCCAGTCCGGCTACCCGGCCAAGGTGCTCTCCCTGATGGACGAGCTGACCCTGACCCTGCCCCGCAAGATCCGCAACGAGACCAGGCGCGCGGTGGAGGAGGCCGGCGGCACCTGGCCCGGCCACCCCTCCGACGAGGTCATCGACCGCATGGTCGACGAGTTCGGCCGCCCGGGACGCAGCGGGGGAGCGGGCTTCTACGACTACGACGAGGACGGCAAGCGGGCAGGCCTCTGGCCCGGCCTGCGCGAGCACTTCACCAAGCCGGACGCCGACGTGCCCTTCGAGGACATGAAGGAGCGGATGCTCTTCTCCGAGGCACTGGACAGCGTCCGCTGCCTGGAGGAGAACGTCCTCGTCTCCGTCGCCGACGCCAACATCGGCTCCATCATGGGCATCGGCTTCCCGCCGTGGACCGGCGGCGTCCTCCAGTACATCAACGGGTACGAGGGCGGCCTGCCCGGCTTCGTGGCCCGCGCCCGGGAACTCGCCGAGCGCTACGGTGACCGTTTCCTGCCGCCCGCGCTGCTGGTGGAGAAGGCGGAGAAGGGCGAGACCTTCCACGACTGAACCCTCGACAGGGCCTGCCGCGGGCCGCGTTCACCGTCACTCGGCGGTGAAGGCGGCCCGCAGCTCCTCCTTCAGCGACCGCTGAAACGCCGTCACCAGCGCCTGCACCACGATCGGTTGCATATCGGCGGACAGCGACTTCATCGCCGCCACATGCTCCGGGTCGCCCTCGCGCTCCCGGTAGGGGTTCCACACCTCGTCCCGGAACAGCCGGGTCATCTCCTGGGCGGCCGAGCGGGTGTGCTCCAGCAGCACGGTCCGTGCCGCCAGGATCGTCTCGTGCGCGATCGGCACGTCCAGCAGCTCCACCCCGAGCCGCAGCAGACCCAGATCCACCCGGTAGGCCCCGCCGGCCTCCTGCGGCCGCACCAGCACCCCCATCGCCGCCAGCCGCTCCACATCCGGCTCCGACAGCGCCCGCCCGGCCCGCCGCTCCAGCTCGGCCCGGGAGAAGTCCTCGGTCCGGTCCGGCGCCCAGGACGCCACCAGCGCCCGGTGGATGGCCAGATCATGAGCGCTCAGGTCGGGCGGCAGCTGCTCCAGATACCGTTCGATCGCGGCCAGTGTCATGCCCTGCTGCTGGAGCTCCTCGATCAGCGCGAGCCGCGAGAGATGGTCCGGCCCGTAGTGCCCGACCCGGCGGGGCCCGATGACCGGCGGCGGCAACAGGCCCCGGGTGCTGTAGAACCGCACGGTGCGTACGGTGACTCCGGCGCGCGCCGCCAGCTCGTCCACCGTGAGCGTCGGCTCGTCGGTCCCCGTCGCCATCTCTGCTCCCCGCAGTCGAACCTCGTATCGGACAGTTCCGCTGTCTCACCACTACTGCGAAAGTCTCCGGCACCGGCGCTCCGCCGTCCACCCCGGTCCCGTGGTCGGTCCCGGCCCGTTGTCAGTGGCGGCCCGTACGGTGAGGCCATGTCGGAGATCACCTACGTACGGGGGGACGCCACCGCGCCGCAGGGCAAGGGCGTCAAGCTGATCGTCCACGTCTGCAACGACCTGGGCGGCTGGGGCAAGGGCTTCGTGCTGGCCCTCTCGCGCCGCTGGCCGGAGCCCGAGGCCGCCTACCGGCGCTGGCACCGCGAGCGCGCGGACAACGACTTCACTCTCGGCGCGGCACTGTTCGTGCAGGTCGGGCCCTATCTCTGGGTGGCCAACATGATCGGCCAGCGGGGCATGCGCACCGGCAGCAAGGGGGTGCCCGTGCGGTATGAGGCGATCGACGCGGCGCTCGGCGCGGTGGCCGCCAGGGCGGGCGAGCTCGGGGCCTCGGTCCATATGCCGCGGATCGGCTGCGGGCTCGCGGGCGGCAAGTGGTCCAGGATCGAGCCGCTGATCGAGCGGCGTCTGATAGCCGCCGGCCTGCCGGTGACGGTGTACGACCACGACTGACCGGCTCACCTACCGCCCAGGACCCCGCCACCGCGGCCCTCCCGCACCCGAGGGATCATGGGGAGGAAGGGGACGGGCAGCGCACGGCAGGCCCGCCGGGACCGCGGGAGCACCGGATGAGCAGCGCGACCGACGCCAGGACCGCCGAGCCGCCGCAGTCCGGCGGGGCGAAGGACCCCGAGCCGCCTGCGCCCGGCGGGGTGCTCTGGAGCATGTCCGGGGACGTCCGCTCCCTGCTGATGCTGCCCGCCGCCCTCACGCTCCAGGTCGCCCACCCGGCGGTCGGCGCCGGGGTCGACGAACACTCCGTCTTCCGCACGGATCCCTGGGGGCGCGGTGAACGCTCGCTGCGCTCGCTCCAGCTCTGGGTCTACGGCGGCGCGGAGGCCGCCGAGGAGGGCCGCAGACTGCGCCGGCTGCACCGCACGATCCGGGGCACCGACACCCGGGGGCGTCCGTACCACGCCCTGACGCCCGCCAACTACGCCTGGGTGCACTCCACCGGCTTCCCCGTCTACCGGCACGCCGCCCGCTATCTGATCCGGCCCATGACCCCCGCCCAGGAGCGCGCGCTGTACGCGGAGTGGCTCCAGGTCGGCCGGATCCTCGGCATCCACGACCGGGACATGCCGCAGACCATCGAGGAGTTCTGGCCGTACTGGGAGAAGATGCTCGCCGGCGAGATCGAGGCGACCACCGTGGTGCGGGAACTGGTCGACGTCGACCAGCCCGTACCGCCGCCGGACCGGGGCCCGTGGTTGCTGCGGATGGTCCTGCGGGCCCTGTGGCCGGTGCTGCTGCCGTCGCTGGCCCGCTTCCGGCGGTTCGTCACCATCGGGTTCATGCCGCCCGACGCCCGCGCTGCCATCGGTCTGCCGTGGACCGACGACCAGGAGAAGCGGCTGCGGCGGATGTGCGCGGTCCTGCGGGTCGTCGTCCCCGCCCTTCCGGAACGGCTGCGCTATCTGCCCCGGGCCCGGGCGGCCCGCGCCGCCCGGCGTACGGCCCTCTCCGACGGCTGAGCCCCCGGAACGGCCGAAGAGCCGTCGGAGCAGCTGGACTTCGCCGCTCCGACGGCCCCGGTGTCCGTGCGTACGGCCGTCAGCGGTGCTCGTGACCGCCCTCGGACCGGTGCGCGGAAGCCGCGTGGTCGCCGTGGTCGAGCACGGTGTTCGTCGCCGCGATCTTCTTCCAGGACGCGGGCCGCTCGACCCGCCCCGCCGAACGTGCCGACAGCGCCGCCTCGGCGAGACCCGCGTCCGGGTCTCCAGGGCGAAACCGCTCGTCACGTTGGGCCGTGGGAGACGTCGTCGCCACCGTTTCCGCCGGCCGGGCAATAGAGGTCGCCGATACCCGGGGCGCCCACGGCGCCCGGTGCGGCCGCTGCCGGGATCGCCAGCAGAAGGGTGGCCGCCGGCGCGCCGGGGACGATGAATCTGCGGTGCACGACAAGCTCCGATGAGCCGGGACGGATGATCTTCCGACCGGTCGTCACGAGGCTGTGCACCCGCCGGAGCGGGACGGCCCATTCCGGGCACTCCTGTCACACGATCGCCATTGCGTCGTCACGGGCGGCAGCACCCCGTGGCAGTGATCGCCCCCTGTTGCACAGGAGTTGACCGGTGTAACGTCCGCACATCGCCGTGGGGCCGACGGACGTCACGGTGTCCCCCCCCCACATGCCCGTGCCCGTCCAACATGCCGGGAGGCAGCCGCCGATGACCCATCGCGTCGCTCGTGCGCTCCGCATGCTCAGCCCGCACCCGTGGCTCGCGCCGGTCACCGGACCCGCCCGGCCGGAGTCCGAGCCGCCGAGCCGGGGTGCCAGGGCGATGCGCCGGACGGCCGTGGCGGCGACGCTCGCCGCGCTGGCCCTGCCGTTCGCCATCGCGCCCGCCGAGGCCGCGCACCGCCCGCCGCGCACCGGGTTCGAGACGAGCGACGGGGCGCGCTGGACCGGCGAGGCGGAGGAGCGGTCCTTCCTCGCCGCGGTGGACCGGGAGAGCGACCGGGTCTCCGTGGACCGGATCGGCACGACGGAACAGGGCCGCCCGCTCCGCCTCGTACGCGTCGGCCAGGAGCGTTCCGGCGCCACCACGGTCCTGCTGATCTGCAGC
Organism: Streptomyces sp. iso_384; assembly: GCF_056172905.1. Classification (NCBI taxonomy): domain Bacteria; kingdom Bacillati; phylum Actinomycetota; class Actinomycetes; order Kitasatosporales; family Streptomycetaceae; genus Streptomyces; species Streptomyces sp. iso_384. Next base: position 4,754,293 of record NZ_JBWBTT010000001.1, on the reverse strand, counting down.
CAGCACGGCGACGAGCCTGCCGGGCGCGAGGCCTGTCTGACCACGGTCCGTGACCTGGCGTTCGCCGAGGACCGGGCGACCCGCGCCTTCCTGGCCCGTACGAGCTTGCTGGTGCTGCCCACGGCCAACCCCGACGGGCGCGCCGCCGACACCCGCGGCAACGCGGACGGCGTCGACATCAACCGCGACCACATCGCCCTGGAGACCGCCGAGGCACGGGCGATCGCCGCCGTCGTACGCGACGAACGACCTCATGTGATCTACGACTTGCACGAGTACGGCGCCACTCCGCCGTACTACGACAAGGACCTGTTCGCCCTGTGGCCGCGCAACCTCAACGTCGACGACCGGGTCCACGATGCCTCGCGCACCCTCTCCGAGCGCTATGTCCGCCCCGCCGCGACGGCGGGCGGCTACAGCAGCGGCCACTACGGTATCTGGACCGATCCGGCCACCGGGGAGCCGATCAAGCAGGTCGCGGGCGACGGCCAGGAACGCATCCTGCGCAACACCTCCGGCCTCAAGCACGCGGTCGGCCTGCTCATCGAATCCCGGGTCGACGCGCTGAGCGAGGCGGAGAAGGACGATCCGGCGCTCAACCACCGGCGCAGGGTCCACTCCCAGCGGACCGCGCTCGGCGGCCTCTTCGCCTTCACCGAGGAGCAGCGCGCCCGGCTCCGGACCGCCACCGCCCTCTCGCGCCTGACCGGCCTGGCCGACCGGGGCCCCGTGTATCTCGGCGGCGCCGACAACGACCCGGCCGAACCCGCCGAGGTCCTCGACGACCCGCCGTGCGGCTACCGGCTGGACACGGCCCAGTACGCGGAGGTGAAGGACGAGCTGGCCCTGCACGGCGTCAGGGCCCGGCCGGACGAAGCTGGCGCGTTTGTGCCCCTGCGTCAGTCGGCCCGAAGTCTGATTCCGTTGCTTCTCGATCAACGGGCGACATATCACCTCACAAACGGGCAAGCCAGAACTGCTTGTTGATCCTTCGAGATCCGGGGCAGGTGTGGTACTGCCTACGGAGAGCGTTTTTCAGACTCGGTGAAAGGTGCCATTTGTGTCCCAGGACGACCAGACAACGGGCGGGCGGGAGGGGCTGTCGGTCACGGCGGACCTTCCCCCCGATCCGGTCAGTACCAGGACTCCGACCACCGACCGGGTGGTGTTCGGCGTCACGGCGGCCTTCACCCTCGCCTTCGTCGTCTGGGGTGCGACCGCCACCGACTCCCTGGAGAGCGTGTCCGGCAAGCTGCTCAACGGACTGATCCACAACGGTGGCTGGGCCTTCATACTGGCCGCGTCGGCCTTCGTCATCTTCGCCCTGTGGCTGGCCATCAGCAGGTACGGCAAGATCTGCCTCGGCCAGGAGGGTGAGGAGCCGGAGTTCCGGACCATCTCCTGGATCGCGATGATGTTCAGCGCCGGTATGGGCATCGGGCTGATGTTCTGGGGCGTGAGCGAGCCCCTCGCCCACTTCCGGAACCCGCCGCCCGGTACCGACCCCGCCGACGCGGCCGAGGCCATGCAGACCGCGATGGCGACCACGCTCTTCCACTGGACGCTGCACCCCTGGGCCATCTACGCGGTGGTCGGACTCGCCATCGCCTACAGCGCCTACCGGATGCGCAGGCGGCAGACGATCAGCGCCGTCTTCGAGCCGCTGATCGGCAAGCGCCACGCGTACGGCGGCGTCGGCCGCGTCATCGACATCCTGGCCATCTTCGCCACCCTGTTCGGCTCGGCGGCCTCCCTGGGCCTCGGCGCGCTCCAGATCGGCAGCGGCATCCAGGAACTGGACTGGATGGAGAAGGCCGGAACCGGACTACTCGTCACCATCATCGCGGTGCTGACCGTCGCCTTCGTCGCCTCCGCGGTCTCCGGGGTCGAGAAGGGCATCCAGTGGCTGTCCAACATCAACATGGTGCTGGCCCTGCTGCTCATCGTGTTCGTCTTCATCGCCGGTCCGACGATCTTCGTGCTCGACCTGGTGCCCACGTCCCTCGGTGCGTACATCACCGACCTGGGGCAGCTCGCCGGACGCACCGAGGCGACCGGCGGCGGTGACGTGGCCGACTGGCTCGGCAGCTGGACGGTCTTCTACTGGGCCTGGTGGATCTCCTGGACGCCCTTCGTCGGCATGTTCATCGCCAGGATCAGCCGCGGCCGGACGATCCGTCAGTTCGTGGGCGGCGTCATCCTGGTGCCCAGCACCGTCAGCCTGATCTGGTTCGCTGTCTTCGGCGGCACGGCCATGAAGCTGGACGAGGCCGGGAAGCTCACCGGTGCCGACACCCCGGAGGCGCAGCTGTTCGGCGTCCTCCAGGAGTTCCCGATCGCCACCGTGACGAGCCTCCTGGTGATGATCCTGGTCGGCATCTTCTTCGTCTCCGGCGCGGACGCCGCCTCGATCGTCATGGGCACCCTCTCGCAGAAGGGCGTCCTCGAACCGAGCAAGTACGTCGTCATCTTCTGGGGCGTCGTGACCGGGGCCGTGGCCGCGATCATGCTGCTCATCGGCGACGGAAAGGAGAACGCGCTCGAAGGGCTCCAGAACCTCACCATTCTGGTCGCCGCCCCGTTCACCATCGTGATGATCGGTATGTGCGTGGCCCTGATGCGGGACCTGCGCAGGGACCCGCAGATCGTCCGCCAGGAGTTCGGTGTGGAGGCGGTCGAGTCCGCGGTGATCGAGGGGCACGCCAAGTACGACGGCGACTTCGAGATCCGGATCGGCCCCGGGACGACTCCGGTCACGGACGAGCGCCACAAGCACGAGTCCGGCGGATCGGGTTCGACGGCCACCTCCATCGAGAAGCGGCCCTCCGACTGACCGGGGGACCGCACAGCCGTACCGCTGCACCATCGCGGAGCAGCACAACCGCACAACGGCTCCGGAGCCCGCGACCACCGACCCGGTCGCGGGCTCCGGCCCTGTGCTCAGGCCGCTCCGGGCGGCAGGGGCGGGCGCCCGGCCGTGGACGGGCGGGCCTCAAGGGCGGGGCGCCCGGCGGTGCGGAGGCGGGTCCGCCGGATTCCGGTCGCGGTCAGCCCACCAGCGCCGCCGCCGCCCGCGCGCACCCCCAGGCCACGGTGACGCCCGCGCCGCCGTGCCCGTAGTTGTGCACCAGCAGTCCGCCGCCCGGCAGCGCCTCCGCCTCGATCCGCACCCCGGCCTCCCGCGCCGGCCGGAGCCCCACCCGGTGCCCGAGCACCCGGGCATCGGCGATCTCCGGCCGGATCCGGGCGCACCGCGCCACGATCTCCCGGGCCGTCTCCGGGGCGGGCTCGGTGCGCGGATCGTCCGCCTCGGCCGTACCGCCCAGCACCAGCCGGCCCGGCTGCGGGAAGAAGTACGTCGTCGCGGCCGACGCCGGATCCGCCTCGGTGTACCACTCCTCGATCCCCGGGTTCTCCACCGCGACCAGCTGCCCCCGCACCGGCCGCACCCCCGCGTCGGGCACCAGCTCGCGCGCCCCGAGCCCCGTGCAGTTCACCACCACCGGGCTGAGTTCCGCCGCCTCGCCGAACCCCGTCACCGTCCGCCGCTCCACCGCACCGCCCGCCGCCCCGAGCCTCTGCTCCAGCCAGGCCAGATGGACCGGCATGTCCAGCAGCGGCAGCGTCACCCGCAGCCCCTCGGGCACCTCCACCGCGTCCCGCAGCCCCGTCGCCCAGTCGCCCAGCGCCGCGAACCGCTCACCGGCGTGCAGCCCCGCCACCCGCCGTACCCCGGTCTCCTCCGGCGCGCCCGACAGCTCCTCGTAGACCGCCAGCGTCTCCAGCGACCAGTCGCCCACCCGCCCGGCCGGCTCGATCCGGTACGGCCACCACAGGGCCCCCGCCACCGCCGACGTCGTCGCCCCGGCCGGATCGCGCGACCAGACCCGCACCCGCAGCCCGCGCTCCGCCAGCGTCACGGCGGTGGTGAGACCGACGACCCCGCCGCCCACCACGATCACATCCGCCACCACGGTCACTCCCCTTCTCTCGCCCCCGCCCGTCGCTGCCCGGACGCTAACCGAAAGCGGAATCCCGGGGCCAGCGGAACCGGAACCCTCGGCCAGGGGGCGGGAGGCAGCGGGCCCGGCGGGGCACGGGCCCCCGCGGGTTCGACAAGTTGAGACAGGTTCGTTGACAGAGGTCGCTCACCGCAGGATTCTGAGAGCGCTCTCAGGCTCGCAGGTGATGTGCCCCCGTTCCACCCACGCATCCGCCCGATGAGGAGAACGAGCATGCCCGCTCCACGGAGAAGCCTCGGCTTACGGAGAAGTCTCGGCGCGCTGACCGCGGCCCTTGCCCTCGCCCTGGGTCTGACCACCGGCGTCGGCCAGCCGCCGGCCGAGGCGGCGGTACCCGCCACCATCCCGCTGACCATCACGAACGACTCGGGACGCGCCGACCGGATCTACGTCTACAACCTCGGAACAGAGCTCTCCACCGGCCGTCAGGGCTGGGCGGACGCGAACGGTACGTTCCACCCCTGGCCGGCCGGAGGCAACCCGCCCACCCCGGCCCCGGACGCGTCGATCGCCGGTCCGGGGAACGGTCGGTCGGTGACGATCCGGATGCCGAAGTTCTCCGGCCGCGTCTACTTCTCGTTCGGACAGAAGCTCGTCTTCAAGGTCACCACCGGCGGTCTCGTCCAGCCCGCGGTGCAGAACCCGAGCGACCCGAACAGGAACATCCTGTTCAACTGGACCGAGTACACGCTCAACGACGCGGGTCTGTGGATCAACAGCACCCAGGTCGACATGTTCTCCGCCCCCTATTCCGTCGGCGTCAAGGCGCCGGGCGGGACCGTCAAGAGCACCGGCAAGCTCAAGTCGGGCGGCTACAACGCCGTGTTCGACAACCTCAGGAACCAGTCCGGCGGCTGGTCCGGCCTCATCCAGACCCGGTCCGACGGAACGGTGCTGCGCGCCCTGTCCCCGGGGCACGGCGTCGGGAGCGGCGTCCTCCCGTCCGGGATCATGAACGACTACATCGACCGGGTCTGGAACCGCTACAGCGGCTCCGTGCTGACGGTGACCCCGTTCGCGCACGAGCCGAACACCAAGTACTACGGCCGGGTCTCCGGCAACGTCATGAACTTCACCAACGGCTCCGGCGCCGTCGTGACCTCGTTCCAGAAGCCGGACTCGGACAGCGTCTTCGGCTGCTACAAGCACCTGGACGCGCCGAACGACCAGGTGCGCGGCCCGATCTCCCGCACCCTGTGCGCGGGCTTCAACCGCTCCACCCTGCTGACCGGCGCGAACCACCCCGACAACAACGCGGCGAACTTCTACAAGGACTCCGTGACCAACCACTACTCTCGCCTCATCCACGCGCAGATGGTGGACGGCAAGGCGTACGGCTTCGCCTTCGACGACGTGGGCGCCCACGAGTCGCTCGTCCACGACGGCAACCCGCAGGAGGCGCTGATCACGCTCGACCGCTTCAGCTGACCGCCCCGCTTTCCGGACCGGCGGGCAGCGCTCCGCAGCGTCCCGCCGGTCCGGTGCCCGTCCGTGCACTCCTCTGCTCTGCTCCGTTCTCACTCGTCCAAGAGATGGTCAAGGTCCGGCCAAGGGTTGTCCGGCGTCAACTTCCCGCCTGGGCAGGGGGGGTTAGCGTCCGCGCGTGAGAATCAGCCGAACCCCCCGCACGGCGCCGACCACGCGCCGCACCCTGCTCCGCGCCTCCGCCGCCACCGCGGCGGCGGGCGTGCTCGCCGCGGGCTCCTCGCCCGTGGGTGCCGCCCCGCGCACCCGGTCCGAGGCTGCGGCGAGGCCCGCGACCCCGGCCGCGGCGCTGAAGGCACTCGCCGCCGGGAACCGCCGCTGGCGCACGCTCCACCAACGGCATCCCCACGAGGCCGCCGGGGTGCGCACCACCCTGGTGTCCGGCCAGTCGCCGTTCGCGCTGATACTCGGCTGCATCGACTCCCGCGTCCCACCGGAGCTGGTCTTCGACCAGGGACTCGGCGACCTGATGACCGTCCGCTCGGCCGGCGAGGTGCTGGACGAGGCGGTGCTCGGCAGCATCGCCTACGGCGTCCTCGAATTGGGCATCCCGCTGGTCGTGGTCCTGGGACACCAGTCGTGCGGCGCGGTCGCCGCCGCGGTCCACGCGGAGGAGACCGGGGAGCGCCTGCCCGCGCACATCCAGTACGTGGCCGACCAGATCAGGCCCGCGATCGTGCGCGGACAGCACGGCGACGCCCGGGTGGACGCCACGGTCAGCGCCCAGGTCCGGCTGGTCCGGTCCCGCCTGGCGCGCGAGGCCGATCTCGCGGCGAAGGTGGCCGCCGGGGAGCTGGCGATCGTGGGGGCGCGGTACGAACTGAGCACCCAGCTGGTCCACCGGGTCGGCTGACGCCCGGGCCTCGGGCCGCGGGGCCGGGGCCCTGGTCCCTGCGCCCGCGGGTCTCCTGCGCGCGCGCGGGTCTCCCGCGCCCGCGGGTCCCCTGGCCCTCGGGCCCCGGGGCCCCCGGGCTCGCGGATCGGGGCATCGGCCGGAGAGGGCATCGGGTCGCGGGGGCCGGGCAGGCCGGGGCATCGAGCAGCGGCGACTAGGATCGGCACCCTGATGACTGCCACTCTCGTCGCCAAGGACCTCGCCGCCGGACACGGTGACCGCACGCTCTTCGCCGGGCTCGACCTCGTCGTCGCCCCCGGTGACGTGATCGGTCTCGTCGGAGCCAACGGCGCAGGAAAATCCTCCCTGCTCCGCCTCCTCGCCGGGCTCGACCGCCCGGAGGAGGGCGAGCTGCGCCTCTCTCCGCCCACCGCCACCGTCGGCCACCTCCCGCAGGAGCCCGAGCGCCGCGACGGCGAGACCGTGGCCGCCTTCCTGGCCCGCCGCACCGGTGTCGCCGACGCCCAGCGCATCATGGACGAGGCGACCGAGGCCCTGGTCGCCGGAGCCCCGGGCGCGGACGACGCGTACTCCGACGCCCTGGAGCGCTGGCTCGCCCTCGGCGGCGCGGACCTGGAGGAGCGGGCCGAGCAGGTCGCCGCCGAGCTCGGGCTGACCGTGGGGCTCGACCGGCCCATGACCGCGCTCTCCGGCGGACAGGCGGCCCGCGCCGGACTCGCGTCGCTCCTTCTCTCCCGCTACGACGTCTTCCTGCTCGACGAGCCCACCAACGACCTCGACCTCGACGGTCTGGAGCGTCTGGAGCGCTTCGTGTCCGGCCTGCGCGCGGGCACGGTCGTCATCAGCCACGACCGCGAGTTCCTGATGCGCACGGTCACCAAGGTGCTGGAGCTGGACCTCGCCCAGCAGCAGATCAATCTGTACGGCGGCGGCTACGCGGCCTATCTGGAGGAGCGGGAGACCGCCCGCCGGCACGCCCGCGAGGGCTATGAGGAGTACGCCGACAAGAAGGCGTCCCTCGAAGCGCGCGGCCACATGCAGCGCTCCTGGATGGACAAGGGCGTCAAGAACGCCCGCCGCAAGGCCACCGACGGCGACAAGCTCGGCCGTAACGCCCGCAGCGAGGCCAGCGAGAAGCAGGCCGCGAAGGCCCGGCAGACCCAGCGCATGATCGAGCGTCTCGACGTCGTCGAGGAGCCGCGCAAGGAGTGGGAGCTGCGGATGGAGATCGCCTCCGCCCCGCGCTCCGGATCCGTCGTCGCCACTCTGCGCGAAGCCCGGGTGGCGCGCGGCGACTTCACCTTCGGCCCCGCCTCGCTCCAGGTCGACTGGGCGGACCGGGTCGCCATCACCGGGGCCAACGGCGCGGGCAAGTCCACACTGCTGGCGGCCCTGTTGGAGCGGCTGCCGCTGGACTCCGGCGACGCCACACTCGGTTCGGGCGTCGTCGTCGGCGAAGTGGACCAGGCCCGCAAGCTGTTCCTCGGCGCCCAGTCGCTGCTGGACGCGTTCTGCGCGGCCGTGCCGGACACCGAGCCGGCCGAAGTCCGCACGCTGCTCGCCAAGTTCGGCCTGCGCGCCGACCATGTGATGCGCCCGGCCACCAGCCTCTCCCCGGGTGAGCGCACCCGCGCTGCCCTCGCCCTGCTCCAGGGGCGGGGTGTCAACCTCCTGGTGCTCGACGAGCCGACGAACCACCTCGACCTGCCCGCCATCGAGCAGTTGGAGGCGGCCCTGGAGACGTACACGGGCACCCTGCTGCTGGTCACGCACGACCGGCGGATGCTGGAGGCGGTCCGGACGACCCGCCGCATCGAAGTGGCGGACGGTCAGGTCAAGGAGGTCTGAGCACGGTTACGGGGGTTGGCTGCGGCCCGCATCCAACTCCCGTAACCGTGCGGGGCGGTGAGGGGCGGGCCGCACCCGGCGACCCGCCCCTCACCTCTCGCCTCGTTCAGCGGCCCCGGCCGCCGCCCGGCTTCGGGTCGGCCAGCCCGGCCCGCCGCAGCGCATCGGCCATCGCGCTGTTCGCCGGAGCGGGAGCGCCTTGGCCGCCCTGCCGCGAGCCGCCGCCGCGCCGGTCCCGGCCGCCGCCGCCCTGCCGGCCCTGACCGCCACCGGGCGGCTGGCCCTGCCCCTGGCCCTGGCGCTGCTTCGGGGGCCGGCCGCCCCGCTCGCCGCGGCCCTGCTGCCCGCCGCCGGCACCGCCGCCCGCGCCGGGCTCGTCGTCGAGGCGCAGCGTCAGCGAGATCCGCTTGCGCGGCACATCGACGTCCATGACCTTGACCTTCACGATGTCCCCGGGCTTCACGACGTCCCGCGGGTCCTTCACGAACGTCTTCGACAGCGCCGAGACATGCACCAGACCGTCCTGGTGGACGCCGATGTCGACGAACGCGCCGAACGCGGCCACGTTCGTCACGACGCCCTCCAGCACCATGCCCGGCTCCAGGTCGCCGAGCTTCTCGACGCCCTCCTTGAAGGTCGCCGTGCGGAAAGCGGGCCGCGGGTCGCGCCCCGGCTTCTCCAGCTCCTTGAGGATGTCCGTCACGGTCGGCAGTCCGAACATGTCGTCCACGAAGTCCGCCGCGCGCAGCGCCCGCAGGGCGTCCGCGTTGCCGATCAGCGAGGCCACCTCGCCACCCGCGCTCTTCCCCATCCGCCGCACCACCGGGTAGGCCTCCGGGTGCACGCTGGAGCCGTCCAGCGGGTCGTCGCCGCCCCGGATCCGCAGGAAGCCCGCGCACTGCTCGTACGCCTTCGGGCCGAGCCGCGCCACGTCCTTCAGCGCCTTGCGGGACCGGAAGGGGCCGTTGGTGTCGCGGTGCGCGACGATGTTCTCGGCGAGCCCCGAGCTGATCCCCGAGACCCGTGAAAGCAGCGGTGCGGACGCGGTGTTGACGTCCACGCCGACGCCGTTCACACAGTCCTCGACGACCGCGTCCAGCGAACGGGACAGCTTCACCTCGGACAGGTCGTGCTGGTACTGGCCGACGCCGATCGACTTCGGGTCGATCTTCACCAGCTCCGCCAGCGGGTCCTGGAGCCGCCGCGCGATGGAGACGGCGCCGCGCAACGACACGTCCATGTCGGGCAGTTCCTGCGAGGCGAACGCGGAGGCGGAGTACACCGAGGCGCCCGCCTCCGAGACCATCACCTTGGTGAGCTTCAACTCCGGGTGCTTGTCGATCAGTTCACCGGCGAGCTTGTCCGTCTCCCGGGACGCCGTGCCGTTGCCGATCGCGATCAGGTCGACCGCGTGCTCCTTCGCGAGGTGCGCGAGCTTCGCCAGCGCCTGGTCCCACTTGTTCGCGGGCACATGCGGGTGGATCACATCGGTGGCCACCACCTTGCCGGTCGCATCGACGACCGCCACCTTCACCCCCGTACGGAAACCGGGGTCGAGACCGAGCGTGGCGCGGGTGCCGGCCGGGGCGGCGAGCAGCAGATCGCGCAGGTTCGAGGCGAAGACGCGTACCGCCTCGTCCTCCGCCGCCGTGCGCAGCCGCAGCCGAAGATCGATGCCCAGGTGCACCTGGATCCGGGTCCGCCACGCCCAACGCACGGTGTCGCCCAGCCACTTGTCGCCCGGGCGGCCCCGGTCGGCGATCTCGAAGCGGCGGGCGATCATGCTCTCGTACGAGGAGGGGCCGGGCTGCCCGGCGGCCTCCGGCTCCTCCGGTTCCAGGACCAGATCGAGCACGTTCTCCTTCTCGCCGCGCAGCATCGCGAGCACCCGGTGCGAGGGCAGCGCGGTGAACGGCTCCGCGAAGTCGAAGTAGTCGGCGAACTTCGCGCCCGCCTCCTCCTGGCCCTCGCGCACCTTCGCCGCCAGCCGGCCGCGCGTCCACATGCGCTCGCGCAGCTCGCCGGTCAGGTCGGCGTCCTCGGAGAACCGCTCGGTGAGGATCGAGCGGGCGCCGTCCAGAGCGGCGGCCGCGTCCGCGACGCCCTTGTCGCCGTCCACGAACGCGGCGGCCGCCGCGAGCGGGTCGACCGACGGGTCGCCGAGCAGTCCGTCCGCCAGCGGTTCGAGCCCCGCCTCCCGGGCGATCTGCGCCTTGGTGCGCCGCTTCGGCTTGAACGGCAGATAGATGTCCTCCAGGCGCGCCTTGGTCTCCGCGGCCCGGATGCTCGCCTCCAGCGCCGCGTCGAGCTTGCCCTGTTCCGTCACGGATTCGAGGATCGCGGTGCGCCGCTCCTCCAGCTCCCGCAGATAGCGCAGCCGTTCCTCCAGCGTGCGCAGCTGCGCATCGTCGAGGGATTCGGTCGCCTCCTTGCGGTAGCGCGCGATGAACGGCACGGTCGATCCGCCGTCGAGCAGCTCGACGGCGGCCCTGACCTGTCGCTCACGTACGCCGAGCTCCTCGGCGATCCTGCCTTCGATGGACGTCGTCACGGTTTTCCCGACTCGCCTTCTCGTACTGGCTGTGCTGGCCGTGCTCGTGTGGTGATGAGCACGTTCTTGCTTGCCGGGGGCATCCCCCAGGCCTGCATTGTGCCGGGTGGCCGGGGGGCGTGTCGCGTGGCCTCGGGCGACACGCCCGGGAGCCCCGACGCGGTGCGCGGGGGTCCCGGGCGTGCGGGGGCCCGTCCCGGTTCAGCCCTGGCCGGTCGCCGAGGCCGGGAACGCACCCGCCGCGGCGGCCGTGAACAGGAAGCCGCGCCCCAGCTCGGTGAGCCGCTCCACGCCTTCCGCGCCCAGGTGTTCGTACGGTGCCGAGTCCATGCGGTCCGTCGCCTGCTCGACCTCCGCGCGCAGCGCCGTACCTGCCTCGGTGAGCGCCAAGTCCTCGCCGGCTGCCAGCAGCCCGCGCTCGCGCAGCCGCTCGGACGCCGCCTCCCAGTCGGTGCGGCGCCAGCCCCGGGAGGACAGGATCCAGCGGATCGCCATGCCCTTGCCGGTCGCCGTGTGGCTGACCAGCGACTCCAGCGGGTCGAGACCGGCGGCGAGCAGGGCGGCCAGATGCGCGTCGCCCCGGTGCTCGCGCAGCAGGGTCGCCGCGTGCCAGAACGCCAGGTGCGGCTCCTCGGGCACCGGCAGCTCCGCGTGCGCCGCGTACAGCGGACGGGCGTGCGGGGTGCAGGCCTCGGTGGCGCGCAGCGCGAGCCGGGCCGCCTCCGCCATCTCGGCGGAGGCGATGACCTCCTCGCCGAGCAGCCGCCGCAGCGTCGAGTCCGCCGCCCGCAGCCGGGCCCCGAGGACCACCTCGGGAGAGGCGGCCTCCCAGACGGCGGGCACATGGCGGGCCACCAGCGCGGGGTTGAAGTTGTAGAAGGTGGCGCTGACGGTCCCCGCGCCCACCGCGCCGAGCGCGGCGGCCCGGGTCGCGAAGTAGGCGGCGCCGGGGTCCTCGATACCGATCTTCGCCATCTCCGCACCCAGGTCGGGGGAGAAGAAGAGGCACGAGTGCAGCGGGTTGACGGCGTTGTGGCAGCGGCGCTCCGCGCGGGCCGGGAGAGTACTCATACAGGCACGTTACCGACTGGTCGGTACGGAGGGGAACCCCGGGGGAGGGGTGGCCGTGCCACGGAAGGCCGGTGGCAGGAAAGGTGGGGTATTCGTCATTGCGGCCATCCTCGCCCGTCGCCCAGGATGACGGACGTGAAGCAGCGAACCGTGCTCGTCGTCCTCTTCGACGGTGTCCAGAGCCTTGACGTGAGCGGCCCGATGGAGGTCTTCTCCGGCGCCTCCCGGTCGCCCGGCGTCTCCTACGACCTGCGGACCGCCTCGCTCGACGGCGGCCCGGTCCGGTCCACCAGCGGTCTGACCCTGGTGCCCGACAGCAGCCTGGCCGACGCGCCCGCCCCGCACACGCTGCTGGTGCCCGGCGGGCAGGGCACCCGGGGCTCGCAGCCCGAGCTGACCGGCTGGCTGAGGGAGCACGCGCCACGCGCGGAGCGGCTGGTCTCCGTGTGCACCGGGGCGCTGCTGCTGGCCGAGGCGGGCCTGCTGGACGGGCACCGGGTCACCACCCACTGGAACTACTGCGAGCGGCTCGCCCGTGACTATCCGGCCGTCCGGGTCGATCCGGAGCCGATCTTCGTACGGGACGGAAGGCTGGCCACCTCGGCGGGCGTCACCGCGGGCATCGATCTGGCCCTCGCGCTCGTCGAGGAGGACCACGGGCGCGACCTCGCGCTGACCATCGCCCGCCATCTCGTGGTGTTCCTGCGCCGCCCCGGCAACCAGGCCCAGTTCAGCGCCCAGCTCAGCGCCCAGACCGCACAGCGCGAACCGCTGCGCGAGGTCCAGCACTGGATCGCCCAGCACCCGGACGCCGACCTCGGGGTCGACGCCCTCGCGGCCCGCGCCCGGCTCTCGCCCCGGCACTTCGCCCGCGCGTTCCGGGCGGAGACCGGCACGACCCCGGGGCGGTACGTCGAACGCGTCCGTCTGGAGCACGCCCGCCGGCTCCTGGAGGACACCGGCGACGGGGTCGAGCGGATCGCCCGCGCCAGCGGCTACGGCACCCCGGAGGCCATGCGCCGGGCCTTCGTGAAGACCCTCGAGACGGCGCCGGCCGAATACCGCCGCCGCTTCCGCACGCCCGCAGCCGGCACCTGATACCTGAAACGCACCGTCGGCCGGCCGCCCATCCGGTCCGTCCGACCGACCGAACCGAGAGGCAGTTCCCGTGCAGATCGCCATCCTGCTCTTCGACCGTTTCACCGCCCTGGACGCGGTGGGCCCCTACGAGATCCTCAGCCGTGCCCCCGGCGCCGAGACCGTCTTCGTCGCCGAACGGACCGGACCCGTCCGCAACGACAGCGGGAGCCTCGCGCTCGTCGCGGAGAAGACGCTCGCCGAGGTGCCGTCGCCCGATCTGGTCATCGTGCCCGGCGGCCCCGGCCAGAGCGACCAGATGGAGAACGAAACCCTGCTCGGCTGGCTGCGGGCGGTCGACGCCACCACCACCTGGACCACCTCGGTCTGCACCGGATCGCTGCTGCTGGCGGCGGCCGGACTTCTGAAGGGGCGTCGGGCCACCTCGCACTGGCTGGCGCTGGAGGTGCTGAAGGAGTTCGGCGTCGAGCCCACCGGGGAGCGGGTCGTGCTCGACGGCAAGTACGTCACCGCCGCCGGGGTCTCCTCCGGCATCGACATGGGGCTGACCCTGCTCGGCCGGATCGCCGGCGACGACGTGGCGCGCTCGGTGCAGCTGCTCACGGAGTACGACCCGCAGCCGCCCTACGACTCCGGCTCGCCGCACAAGGCCCCGGCCGCCCTCGTCGAGGAGTGGCGGTCCAGGAGCCGTCACATCACCCGATAGGGCCCGTGGGGCACCGGGTGGTGTAGGTGAACCGGGGCGCGCGGCGCTCCAGGAAGGCGGCGACACCCTCCGCCGTGTCCGTACTGGTCCGCGCCTCACCGGCCCAGTACACGTCCCGGTCCGTCCGGCCCGCGGCGAACTCCTTCGCCGCGGCCTGGGTCAGCTGGGACCGGGACGCCAGGACCCGTACGTACTCCTCGACCCGCTTGTCCAGGCCGCCCACGGGCAGCACCTCGTCGGCCAGGCCGGTGCGCAGCGCCCGTTCGGTGTCGATCAGCTCGCCGGAGAACAGCAGATGCTTGGCCGTGCCCGGGCCGACGAGGGCGACCAGCCGCCGGGTCGAGGACGCCGGATAGACGATGCCGAGCTTCGCCGGGGTGACCCCGAAGGAGGCGCCCTCCTCCGCGAACCGCAGATCGCATGCGGCGGCCAGCTGGCTGCCGCCGCCCACGCAGTAGCCGCGCACCGCGGCCAGCGTCGGCCGGGGGAACGCGGCGAGCGCCTCCTCGGCCGCCACCGCCAGGCCCTGGGCGGTGTCCGGGCTCTCCCGCAGCGTGGAGATGTCGGCCCCGGCGCAGAAGGTGTCCCCGGCTCCGGTCAGCACCAGGACCCGGACCGCCGGGTCGGCCGCCAGCCGCTCCAGCAGCTCCGGCAGGCTCCGCCACATCGCGGCGGTCATCGCGTTGCGCTTGGCGGGGTTCGTGATCACGACGGTGGCGACGCCGCGCTCGACGGACGGGATCAGGCTCGGTTCCGTACGGTCCATGGGCCGGATGCTATCCGGGTGGTTCGAACCTATGATCAAGAAGGGGTCGTGAGCCGGGCACGCACCGTGAGGAGCTGTCGATGAACGAACCCACAGCCGAGGGCAGGAAGCTCAGCCGCAGTTTCGGCTGGCTCGCGCTGCTCGGCGCGCTGCTCGTGATCGCGGGCATCATCGGCCTCGTCTACACCGGCGTCGCCACCCTCACCTCGATGCTGCTCTTCGGCTGGCTGCTGCTCGTCGGCGGTCTCGTCGGACTGCTGCACGCGATCGAGTCGCGCGGCACCAACTACTTCTGGCTGGGTGTGGTCGTCGCGGCCCTCAACATCGCGGCGGGCGTCGTCGTCATCAAGCACCCCGAGGGCACGGCCGAGGCGCTCACCATGTTCGCCGCCCTGCTCTTCCTGACCGGCGGGGTCTTCCGGCTGGTCGGCAGCGTCGTGGTGCGCGGCCCGCAGATGGGGTGGACGCTGCTCCAGGGCGCCTTCGGGCTGCTGCTGGGGCTGCTGGTGCTCTTCGACTGGCCGCACAGCAGCCTGTACGTCCTGGGCTGCTTCTTCTCGCTGGCCCTGCTGTTCGACGGGCTCGGCCTGATCGCCATCGGCATCGGCGGCCGCCGCATCGTCAGCATGGTCTCGGAGCGGCTCGATGAAACTGCCCCGACCTCGGACGAGCCGATCAAGTCACCAGAAGAAGAGCAGAAGTAGTCCCTGGGCTTGCAAAGGCGTGCTCGTCCGGTCGAATAGCGCCGATACCTGGCTACTTCCGATCAGTGGCACGGTCCGGACCAAGCCATTCCCAACACTCTTTACTCGACGGTCAGTGCAGTGCGAGTGAGAGCTGGTGCCGGACGATGGAGAGTCTCGGGAGTGCCCCCGCCGACCCCGTGTCGTACGAGGGGGTGTGGCGCTTCACCGCCCCCGCCGTGGACGCGTCCGTGCCCAGTGCCCGACACGCCGTACGTGATCTGCTCGGACGGCAGGGCGTGCCCATCGAGGACGACATCCTCCAGGGGCTCCTGCTGATCGTCTCGGAGCTGGTGACCAACGCCGTCAAGCACGCGGCGCTCCTCTCGCCCGAGCTGGCCGTCGAGGTGGCCATCGCCGCCGACTGGGTCCGCGTCTCGGTCGAGGACAACCACCCCTACCGCCCCACAGCCCTGGAGACGGACTACGCCCAGACCGGCGGCCGGGGCCTGCTGCTGGTCAAGGTCGTCACAGCGGAGGCGGGCGGCACCTGCGACGTCGAGCACACCGCGAGCGGCGGGAAGATCATCTGGGCGGCGCTGCCGTTGAAGACGCAGCTCTGACCGCCCCGTACGGAGAGGAGCGAGGGCTCACCAGCCGGCGGAGGGCCCCGTCAGCTCACGGATCGCCGGCCGTGCCGCGTCCAGCACAGTCATGAACCATGCCGAGAACGGCGCCCGCGCGTGCCGCTCCGCCAGCTCCGCCGCCGTCACGAAGGCCGTCTCCCCGACCTCCTCGGGGTCCGGCTTCAGGGCCTCCTGCGCCATTCCCACGAACAGGTGGTTGAACTCCTGCTCCACCAGACCCGACGCGGGGTCCGGGTGGTTGTAGCGGACCGTGCCCGCCTCGGCCAGCAGCGAGGGCGAGAGCCCCAGCTCCTCGTACGTGCGCCGGGCGGCGGCCGCGAACGGCGCCTCGCCCGGATAGGGGTGCCCGCAGCAGGTGTTCGACCAGACACCGGGGGAGTGGTACTTGCCGAGTGCCCTGCGCTGGAGCAGCAGCCGCCCCTGCTCGTCGAAGAGGAACACCGAGAACGCGCGGTGCAGCTGCCCGGGGGCCTGGTGGGCCGCCAGCTTCTCCGCGGTGCCGATCGTGGTGCCGTTCTCGTCGACCAGTTCGAGCATGATCGCTTCTGCGGTGCCGTTCGACGAGCTGTGCGTCGCGGTGGCTGGTGTGGTCGGCATACCCATCCTTCGCTTTGGTCCCCGGCCTCGTGCGCCGGGCCCCTGGAGTCCGGTCAAGTCTGCCGTACAAAAGCCGCTTGTCCGCACTTCGGGTCCGGGCATGTCCGTCCCGCCGCGCCCTGCGAGCGCGGCGGGACGGACGGGCCGTCAGACCCCGAAGGCCGCCGGATAGCGGATCATGCCCGCCGGAACCGGGACGGAATCGTCCAGCACCAGGGCCGTCATCGCCTCGTCCGGAACCTCGAAACCTGGCCGGATCCCGTAGCGCGAGGCCGGCACGAAACCGAAGCGCGGGTAGTACTCGGGATGACCGAGCACCAGCACCAGCGCCTCACCGCGCACCCGGGCGGCGTCCAGCACCGCCCGCACCACGGCCTGCCCCGCACCCTGCCGCTGGTGGGCGGGAGAGGTGGCCACCGGGGCCAGCGCGAGCGCCGGGGCGTCGCCGACCCGGCAGCGGGTCAGCAGCGCGTACGCCGCGAGCGACCCGTCCGGTGCCTCGGCGACGTAACCGAGATCCGGCAGCCAGGCCTCGGGGTCGGCCCGCAGCGCGTCCACGAGGTCGGCCTCGTCCCGGGTCGGGAACGCGGCCGCATTGACCGCGTGCACGGCCGTACGGTCCGCCGGTGTCTCCGGCCGGGTGGCCCACCGGGGATCGGCCGGGCGCAGCACATACGCGGCGTAGCCGTACTCCGTGCCGTGCTCCCGCCGTACCGCCAGTTCCTCGCGGGTGGCCGCGAGCGCCCGCTCCATACCGGGAGCACCCGGGTTGGTGTGCGCGACCCGCTCGGCGAGCGGTACGTAGTACTCGTCCCAGTCGCTCTCGGGCTGGACCAGCACGGCGCGGACCGTGCAGCCCGCGGCGACGGCCGCCGCGGTGGTCTCCGGCAGGGTGCGCAGGGAGCCGTTGCGGTCCCAGAAGCCGCGCACCCCGGCGGACGGCGCGTCCGTGGTCCAGACGCACTCGGAGATCATCATCGCGCCGCCCGGGGCCAGCAGCCGCTGCCAGTCGCGGACGGCGGTGTCGAACCCGATGCAGTACGCCGAACCCTCGGCCCAGATCAGGTCGAAGGATCCCTCGGGGAACGCGGGGCCGGTGAGATCGCCCATGTCGGCCCGGACCGTACGGATCCGGTCGCCGAGGCCACGGGCCCCGGCCGCCTCACGCAGCTCGTCCAGGAACGGCTGGTGCAGGTCGACCGCGGTCACCTCGGCGCCCGCCTCGGCGGCGAGCAGCAGAGCGGCACGGCCCGGACCGCAGCCCAGGTCGAGGACGCGCGGACGGTCGGGCAGCGGACCGGCGAGCTCCAGCAGCCGGCGCGTGGTCGCGTCGGAGCCGGGGCTCTGCCGGGGAAGACGGTGATGCAGGGTGAAGAACGCCTCGGTGCGCGAGGCGTCGTCGGTGTGGTCGGTCAACGTGGGAACCCTTGTGTGTGAGGGCTCCGACCCGATCCGGGATGAAGGTGGACCTAGCCGGAAACCCTGGAGATGAGGAAGGACCGATTGCTGCGCCGGGAAGGCGTCGTCGCGACCGTCATCAACCTCAGCTCCTCTCGAAAGGTCCCGGTGACACCGGGTTCCGCTCCACCGCGAGACTAGAACGTCTCAGCGAAACCACCCTAGCACCGGCCCCCGCGTGCCTCAGTGGCAGAGGTGCGCCTCGTGCTCGGCGTGGCCGCTCGGCTCCAGCTGGAAGGTGCAGTGCTCCACGTCGAAATGGTCCCCGAGGCAGCCCTGCAGCTCGTGCAGCACCTTCTCGTGGCCTATCGAGTCCAGCATCTCCTGACGCACCACCACATGGGCGGAGAGCACCGGCATGCCCGAGGTGATCGTCCAGGCGTGCAGGTCGTGGACGTCCAGGACTCCGGGCAGCGCCGTGATGTGGGCCCGTACCTCCGCCATGTCCACGCCCTTGGGCGCCGCCTCCAGCAGCACGTTCAGGGTCTCCCGCAGCAGCTTCACCGTCCGGGGGACGATCATCAGGCCGATCACCAGGGAGGCGATCGGGTCGGCGGGCTGCCAGCCGGTCGCCATGATGATGCCCGCCGAGACGATCACGGCGAGCGAGCCCAGGGTGTCGGCCAGCACCTCCAGATAGGCGCCCCGCACATTGAGGCTCTCCTGCTGTCCGCGCATCAGCAGCGAGAGGGAGACGATGTTGGCCACCAGGCCGACGGCGGCGAACGCGATGGCCAGGCCGCCCTTGGTCTCGGCCGGGGTGACGAACCGCTCGACCGCCTCGAAGACCAGATAGCCGCCGACGCCCAGCAGCAGCACACAGTTGGCGAGCGCCGCCAGGATCTCCGCACGGGCGAAGCCGAAGGTGCGGTTCGGGCCGGCCGGACGGTTGGCGAAGTGGATGGCGAGCAGCGCCATCCCGAGCCCCAGGGCGTCGGTGGCCATGTGGGCGGCGTCCGCGATCAGGGCCAGCGAGTCGGAGAGGACACCGCCGACGATCTCCATCACCATCACGCTCAGCGTGATCGCGAGGGCCACCCGGAGCCTGCCCCGGTACGCGGCGGCCGCCGTGCCGGCCGGAGGCGGCCCGCCGTGCGTATGTCCGTGATCGTGGCCAGCCCCCATGCGAAACGCCTCCAGGTCCCTAGGACGAGCCGGGGCGGAACCGCCCCGACCAGGCCAGTGAACTACGGGTGGGGGGTATGGGGCAACACGGGACTGAACACCGTTGTCATGTGCTCTGACCTGCGGAAACGTTCCGCAGGTCAGAGCGTTGACACGATCACCGACGCCGCCGGGAACCGATCACGCACGGGCCTCGGGATGGCGCAGGCACCAGCCCTCCCAGGCCGACTCCACCATCTCGCGCACACTGCGCCGTGCCGTCCAGCCCAGCTCCTCGGTGATCCGCGCGGCCGACGCCACCGCCTTCGGCGCGTCACCGGCCCGGCGCGGCTCCACCACCGGCTCGAGGCCGTGACCCGTCACCTCGCCGATCACCTCGGCCAGCTCCCGCACCGAGACGCCCTCGCCCCGGCCGACGTTCAGCGTCAGGTCGACGGCGTCCGCCCCGTCCAGCCGCCGCGCGACGGCGAGATGCGCCTCCGCCAGGTCGGCGACATGGATGTAGTCGCGGATGCAGGTGCCGTCCGGCGTCGGATAGTCGTCACCGAAGATCCGCGGGGCCTCGCCGCGTGTCAGCCGCTCGAACATCATCGGCACGATGTTGAAGACCCCGGTGTCCGCGAGCTCCGGTGCGGCTGAGCCCGCCACGTTGAAGTACCGCAGGCAGGCGGTCGAGATCCCGTGGGCCTTCCCGGTGGCCCTCACCAGCCACTCCCCGGCGAGCTTGGTCTCGCCGTACGGGTTGATCGGCAGGCAGGGCGTCTCCTCGGTGATGAGCTCCACGTGCGGTACGCCGTAGACGGCCGCCGACGACGAGAACAGGAAGCGCCGCACACCCGCCGCTACCACGGCCTCCAGCAGCACACCCAGCCCGGTGACGTTCTCCCGGTAGTACAGCAGCGGCTTCTCCACGGACTCGCCGACCTGCTTCTTCGCCGCGAGATGCACCACACCGCTCACCGCGTGCTCGGCCAGCACCCGGTCCAGCAGGGCCCGGTCGGAGGCCGAGCCCTCCACCAGGGTCACGTCCTCGGGCAGCCGGTCCACGATGCCGCTGGAGCGGTCGTCGAGCACCACGACCCGCTCGCCCGCCGCCACCATGGCCCGCGCCACGTGTGCCCCGATATAACCCGCCCCGCCTGTGATCAGCCATGTCATGACCGTCAGCCTAAGGGCCCGTCGTCCGCGGCCCGCCCCGCGGGTTTGTGGGCCGGGCCCCCGATCGATGATGATGATCGCGAACGGCGACCGCGCTTGCGGATCCACCCGAACAGCGCACAAACGGGTGGTGAACTCAGCCTTCCGTTCATCGGATAGCCTCAGCCGACACGCCGCCGGCCCGTCCCGTGGCCGTGCGGCCGTGTGTCGCCCCCGTCAGTGCCAAGGAGTGAGTTCGTCTGTCGACCGCCATCCTCACCGGTACGCCGGTACCCGGGTCGTCGCTCGCGGACGATCTGCGGTCCCTGGGCTTCGATGTGCAGACCGCCGTCGACGCCGGTGACGCCGCAGCCCTGCTCGCCGCCGTTCCGGCCGGCCGCCGGGTCGCCCTCGTCGACCCGCGTTTCGTGGGCCACGTCCACGCGCTGCGGCTCGGACTGACCGACCCGCGCTTCGCCGCCGCCGCCGTCCCCGGCGCACTCACCGCCAGGCCCGAGGCACGCGGCGCCCTGCTGCGTGCGCTCCGGCGCACCACGGCCGCCGTCGGCGCGGGCGCCCCGGTCGTCGAGCCGGACACCGACCCCGCCCCCGAGGACCGCACCGTCCCCGGCCGGATCGCCGTGGCACTGGAGTCCGACGGCACCGCCGTGCAGCGCCCCGCCCTCGGCTCGCTCGTCGCGGCCGTCCCCACGGACCCGGAGCAGCGGGCCGCCGCAGAGGCGGACCTCGCCTCGGTCGACGACGAGGCCGTACGGCTGCGCAGCGCGGTCAAGGCCCACGACGGCTTCTTCACCACCTTCTGCATCAGCCCCTACTCCCGCTACATCGCCCGCTGGTGCGCCCGCCGCAACCTCACCCCGAACCAGGTCACCACCGCCTCGCTGATCACCGCGCTGATCGCGGCGGGCGCGGCGGCCACCGGCACCCGGGGCGGCTATGTGGCCGCCGGGATCCTGCTGCTGGTCTCCTTCGTGCTGGACTGCACCGACGGGCAGCTCGCCCGCTACTCGCTGCAGTACTCCACGATGGGCGCCTGGCTGGACGCCACCTTCGACCGGGCCAAGGAGTACGCGTACTACGCGGGCCTCGCCATCGGCGCCGTACGCGGCGGCGACGACGTATGGGTCCTGGCGCTGGGCGCGATGGTCCTCCAGGCCTGCCGCCATGTCGTGGACTTCTCGTTCAACGAGGCCAACCACGACGCGGTCGCCAACACCAGCCCCACCGCCGCGCTCTCCGACAAGCTCGACAACGTCGGCTGGACGGTCTGGGCGCGCCGGATGATCGTGCTGCCGATCGGCGAGCGCTGGGCCATGATCGCGGTGCTCACCGCGCTCACCACCCCCCGTATCGTCTTCTACGCCCTGCTCGTCGGCTGCGCCCTGGCCGCCTGCTACACCACCGCGGGCCGTCTGCTGCGCTCGCTGACCCGCAGGGCGCGCCGTACCGACCGCGCCGCGCAGGCCCTGGCGGACCTCGCCGACTCCGGCCCGCTCGCCCAGGGCGTCGCGGCCGTCGCCCCCGGGCTCCGGGGCGCGTTCACGGCTCCGGCCGTCGCCCTGCTCGGCACGCTCGTCATGATCGGCGGCGCCCTCTTCCTCCCGTACGGCAGTTGGCTCGCCGTCGCCGCGGCGGCGGTGTACGTGGTGCTCTCCGGCCTCGCCGTCGCCGGCCCGCTCAAGGGCGCGCTCGACTGGCTTGTGCCGCCGCTCTTCCGGGCCGCGGAGTACGTCACGATCCTGGTGCTGGCGGCCCGCAGCGACGTCCCGCACGCCGTTCCGGCGGCCTTCGGGCTGGTCTCGGCCGTCGCCTACCATCACTACGACACGGTGTACCGCATTCGCGGAGGCACCGGCGCGCCGCCCCAGTGGCTGGTGCGGACGATCGGTGGACACGAGGGCCGTACCGCGCTGGTGGCCGTCCTCGCCGCCGTACTCACCCACACCTCAGGTTTCACCACGGCCCTGACCGCACTCGCGGTCGCCGTGGCTCTGGTGGTGCTCGTGGAGTCCATCCGCTTCTGGGTGTCCTCCTCGGCGCCCGCCGTACACGACGAAGGAGAACTCGCATGATCGGCCTCGTACTGGCAGCCGGTGCAGGACGACGTCTGCGCCCCTACACGGACACGCTGCCCAAGGCGCTCGTCCCTGTCGACGGCGACAAGACGGTCCTCGACCTCACGCTCGCCAACTTCGCCGAGGTCGGACTCACCGAGGTCGCGATCGTCGTCGGCTACCGCAAGGAGGCCGTCTACGCCCGCAAGGCCGAGCTGGAGGCGACCTACGGCCTCACCCTCACGCTGATCGACAACGACAAGGCCGAGGAGTGGAACAACGCCTACTCCCTCTGGTGCGCCCGTGACGTCATCAAGCGCGGCGTGATCCTCGCCAACGGCGACACCGTGCACCCGGTCTCCGTCGAGAAGACCCTCCTGGACGCCCGCGGCAAGGGCCAGAAGATCATCCTCGCCCTGGACACCGAGAAGGCCCTCGCCGACGAGGAGATGAAGGTCATCACCGCGGAGGGCAAGGGAGTTCATCGCATCACCAAGCTGATGGACCCGGCCACCGCGACCGGTGAGTACATCGGCGTCACCCTCATCGAGGCCGAGGCCGCCGAGGAGCTGGCGGACGCGCTGAAGACCACCTTCGAGCGCGACCCCGACCTCTACTACGAGGACGGCTACCAGGAGCTGGTCAACCGCGGCTTCACCGTGGACGTGGCCCCCATCGGCACCGTGACCTGGGTCGAGATCGACAACCACGACGACCTCAAGAAGGGCCGTGAGATCGCGTGCCAGTACTGACCCGGCTCATTCCGTCCCCGGTCGTCGTCGACATCCGGCGCGGCGCCATGGACGATCTGGCGGGTCTCCTGGCCGATCAGCGGATCTCCAGCTCGGGCAAGCTCGCCATCGCGATCAGCGACGGCTCCGGGCGCGCCCTGCGGGAGAGGCTCGCTCCGGTCCTGCCGGGTGCCGACTGGTATCCGGTCTCCGACGGCACGATCGACTCCGCGGTGAAGCTCGCCGACGGCATCAAGGGCAACCGCTACGACGCCGTCGTCGGCCTCGGCGGCGGCAAGATCATCGACGTGGCGAAGTACGCCGCGGCGCGGGTCGGCCTGCCCCTGGTCGCCGTCGCGACGAACCTCTCGCACGACGGCCTGTGCTCGCCGGTTGCCACGCTCGACAACGACAACGGGCGCGGCTCCTACGGGGTGCCCACCCCGATCGCCGTGGTCATCGACCTCGACGTGATCCGTGAGGCGCCCGCCCGTTACGTCCGTTCCGGCATCGGCGACGCGATCTCGAACATCTCCTGCGTCGCCGACTGGGAGCTGGCCCACGAGGTCAACGGCGAGGAGATCGACGGTCTGGCCGCCGCGATGGCCCGCCAGGCCGGCGAGGCCGTACTGCGCCACCCCGGCGGGGTCGGCGACGACGCCTTCCTCAAGGTGCTGGCCGAAGGGCTCGTGCTCACCGGCATCTCGATGTCGGTCGCGGGCGACTCACGTCCCGCGTCCGGCGCCTGCCACGAGATCAACCACGCCTTCGACCTGCTCTACCCCCAGCGCGCGGCCAGCCACGGCGAGCAGGTCGGCCTCGGCGCCTGCTTCGCCATGCATCTGCGCGGTGCCCGCCAGGAGTCGCTCCTGATGGCATCGATACTGCGCCGCCACGGTCTGCCGGTCCTGCCGGAGGAGATCGGGTTCAGCGTCGACGAGTTCGTCAAGGCCGTCGACTACGCGCCGCAGACGCGTCCGGGACGCTTCACGGTCCTGGAGCACCTCAACCTGTCCACCGACCAGATCAGGGACGCGTACGCCGACTATGCGACGACCATCAGTAGCTGAACTCCGTCCGGTCGTTCACCCCCCGGGGGTCAAGGACCGGCGCAGCGGCGAGCACTGGGCCGGGCGCATGTACATGCGTGAGGTCTCGCTGCGCGTGGACCGCTACCTGGTCAACACCCGCGTCACGCCGAACCAGGTCACGTACGTGATGACGCTGGCCGGTGCGCTGGCCGCCCCGGCGCTGCTGGTGCCGGGCGTCTGGGGCGCCGTGCTCGGTGTGGTGATGGTCCAGCTCTATCTGCTCTTCGACTGCGTGGACGGCGAACTGGCCCGCTGGAAGAAGCAGTATTCGCTCAGCGGGGTCTATCTGGACCGGGTCGCCGCCTATCTGTGCGACGCGGCGGTGCTCGTCGGCCTCGGCCTGCGCGCCGCCGACATCTGGGGCGAGGGCCGGATCGACTGGCTCTGGGCCTTCCTCGGAACGCTCGCCGCGCTCGGCGCGATCCTGATCAAGGCCGAGACGGACCTGGTCGGCGTGGCCCGCCACCAGGGCGGGCTGCCGCCGGTCAAGGAGGCGGCCGCCGAGCCGCGCTCCTCCGGCATGGCGCTGGCCCGCAAGGCCGCCGCCGCGCTCAAGTTCCACCGGCTGATCCTCGGTATCGAGGCCTCCCTGGTGATCCTCGTGGTGGCCGTCGTGGACGCGATCGGGGGCGACCTCTTCTACACCCGCCTGACCGTGGCGGTCATGGCCGGCATCGCGCTGCTGCAGACCCTGCTGCACCTGGTGTCCGTCCTGGCGTCCAGCAGGCTGAAGTGACCTCACCCATGAAACTGGGCGCGGTGATCATCACCATGGGCAACCGCCCGGACGAACTCCGCGCCCTCCTCGATTCGGTCACCGCCCAGCACGGTGACCGGATCGAGGTCGTGGTGGTCGGCAACGGCGCCCCGGTGCCCGAAGTGCCCGCCGGGGTACGCACTGTTGAACTGCCCGAGAACCTGGGCATCCCCGGCGGCCGCAATGTCGGCATCGAGGCGTTCGGCCCCTGCGGCGCGGACGTGGACGCGCTGCTCTTCCTGGATGACGACGGGCTGCTGCCGAACCGGGACACCGCCGAGCTGTGCCGGCAGGCGTTCGAGGCGGACCCGAAGCTGGGGATCGTCACCTTCCGGATCGCGGACCCGGAGACCGGCGCCACCCAGCGGCGGCATGTGCCCCGGCTGCGGGCCGCCGACCCGATGCGCTCCTCGCGGGTGACGACGTTCCTGGGCGGCGCCAACGCCGTACGCACCCGGGTCATCGCCGAGGTGGGCCCGCTCCCGGAGCACTTCTTCTACGCCCACGAGGAGACGGACCTGGCCTGGCGGGCGCTGGACGCGGGGTGGATGATCGACTACCGCGCGGACATGGTGCTGAACCACCCCACCACCGCCCCGTCCCGACACGCGGTCTATCACCGCATGGTCGCCCGTAACCGGGTCTGGCTCGCCCGCCGGAACCTGCCCGCCCCGCTGGTCCCCCTCTATCTCGGGGTCTGGCTGCTGCTGACCCTGGTGAGGCGTCCGTCACCACCCGCGCTGAAGGCGTGGTTCGGCGGTTTCCGGGAAGGCTGGTCGGCGCCCTGCGGGCCTCGGCGTCCGATGAAGTGGCGTACGGTGTGGCGGCTGACGAGGCTGGGCCGACCTCCGGTCATCTGAGAGGCTTTCCTCTGAGAGCATGAGGCGTATTTTCTTTCCGGAACCTGTCCGCCTGAGCCGCGCCCGCGACTGGCTGCGCGTGAAGACGAGAGTTTCAACTTGTGAGTGACACGACCCACGACGGTGGGGTAGCCCTCGGGACCCCGCCGTCCGCCGACGAGGGCCTCGGCGCGGCCCAGCTGGCCGCCAAGTACGGCCTGACCGTGAGCGGCGCCCGGCCGGGGCTGTTCGCGTACATGCGACAGCTCTGGGGCCGACGCCACTTCATCCTGGCCTTCTCCCGGGCGAAGCTGACCGCTCAGTACAGCCAGGCCAAGCTCGGCCAGCTGTGGCAAGTGGTCACGCCCTTGCTGAACGCCTGTGTCTATTACCTGATCTTCGGGCTGATCCTGGGGACCAGGGAGGGGATTCCCCACGACGTCTTCGTGCCGTTCCTGGTCACCGGCGTCTTCGTCTTCACCTTCACCCAGAGCTCGGTCATGGCCGGTGTCCGAGCGATCTCCGGCAACCTCGGCCTGGTCCGGGCCCTCCACTTCCCCCGGGCCTCGCTGCCCATCTCCTTCTCGCTCCAGCAGCTCCAGCAGCTGCTGTTCTCGATGATCGTGCTGGTCGCGGTCGCCGTCATCTTCGGCAGCTACCCCTCGCTGTCGTGGCTCCTGGTGATCCCCGCCCTGATTCTCCAGTTCTTCTTCAACACCGGCCTGGCCCTCGTCATGGCGCGGCTCGGCTCCAAGACCCCCGACCTCGCGCAGCTGATGCCGTTCGTCATGCGGACCTGGATGTACGCCTCGGGCGTCATGTTCTCCATCCCGGTGATGCTCAAGGACAAGCCGGCCTGGATCGCCGACGTACTGCAGTACAACCCGGCGGCGGTCTACATGGACCTGGTCCGCTTCGCGCTGATCGACGGTTACGGCTCCGAGAACCTGCCGGACCACGTCTGGGCCGTCGGCCTGGGCTGGGCCGTGCTGCTGGGCGTCGTGGGATTCGTGTACTTCTGGAAGGCGGAGGAACGGTACGGCCGTGGCTGACGACAACGCACAGGGACGCATCCCCACGGTGATCGCCGACGACGTGCACATCGTGTACCGCGTCAACGGCACGGGCGGCGGCCGGGGCAGCGCCACCGCCGCGCTGAGCCGCATGATGCGGCGGGGCAAGGGCGAGCCGCGCGGCGTGCGGAAGGTGCACGCGGTGCGCGGGGTCTCCTTCACCGCCTACCGCGGCGAGGCCATCGGCCTCATCGGCACCAACGGCTCCGGCAAGTCGACGTTGCTGCGGGCCATCGCCGGTCTGCTGCCGACGGAATCCGGCCATGTGTACACGGACGGCCAGCCCTCGCTGCTCGGGGTGAACGCGGCCCTCATGAGCGATCTGACCGGTGAGCGCAACGTCGTGCTCGGCGGCCTCGCGATGGGCATGAGCCGGGACGAGGTCCGCGAGCGCTACCAGGAGATCGTCGAGTTCTCCGGGATCAACGAGAAGGGGGACTTCATCACCCTGCCGATGCGGACGTACTCCTCCGGTATGGCTGCGCGACTGCGCTTCTCGATCGCCGCCGCCAAGAACCACGACGTCCTCATGATCGACGAGGCGCTGGCCACCGGCGACCGCAAGTTCCGGGTCCGCTCCGAGGAGCGGATCCGCGAGCTGCGCAAGGAGGCGGGCACGGTCTTCCTGGTCAGCCACAACAACAAGTCGATCAGGGACACCTGTGACCGTGCGCTCTGGCTGGAGAAGGGCGAGCTTCTGATGGACGGCCCCACCGAGGAAGTCCTCAAGGCGTACGAGCGAGAAACGGGCAAGTAGCCCCCAGCTCTCCCCGTGGCCCCCGCCGGACCGTTCCGGCGGGGGCCGTGCGGTGCCCGGCAGACCGTCCGCAGTAGGCCCCAGGGGCGATCTCCTCCCGGCGGATGACGTCAATTCCGCCGTGCGCGGGGAAGGTTGACGGGCACGGCCGGGAAGCGGCGGTGGGCGCTCCACCCCGGCGGTCCGCTGTGAGCTGTACAACGTAAGCTGTAGCGGTGCTGATTCATGGCAAGTAGGGCGATACGCCCGGCACCGCCCGCTCTGCCGCAGCAGTGCACTCGGAAGAATGAGCGGCGTGTCCGAAAAGGGTTGTTTTGGGTCAGCAGTGTAGAACGGGAGATGTGACGGCAATGACGGAAGATCTCCAGCTCCGACGTGGTTTCGCCGTCCCCGCGCCGGGCGGTCCGCAGTGACCTCGACCCCCGAGGCGCGCATCGGCGACGCCACCCTCGGCAAGGCCGCGGACGAGAACTTCCCCGTGGCGCCCTTCTTCCTGCCCCGCGCCTGGCGCGACGACCTGATGGCGGTCTACGGATTCGCCCGGCTCGTCGACGACATCGGCGACGGCGACCTCGCCCCCGGCGGCGCGGACGCCCGCCGCCTCGGCCTGGAGCCGGAGCAGAGCGACGACCGCCTCGCCATGCTCGACGCCTTCGAGACCGACCTCCACCGGGTCTTCGCCACCACCGGCGAGGAGCCGCACCACCCGCTGCTGCGCAACCTGCGCCCCACCGTGCGGCGCCGTGCGCTCACCCCCGAGCCCTTCCTCGGCCTGATCGAGGCCAACCGTCAGGACCAGAAGATCCGCCGCTACGGCACGTACGCCGAGCTCGCCGCCTACTGCGAGCTCTCGGCGAACCCGGTCGGCCGTCTGGTCCTCGCCCTCACCGGCACCGCGAGCCCGGAACGCGTCCGCCGCTCCGACGCGGTCTGCACCGCGCTCCAGATCGTCGAGCACCTGCAGGACGTGGCCGAGGACCTGGCCCGCGACCGGATCTATCTGCCCGCCGAGGACATGGAACGCTTCCGGGTCACCGAGACCGACCTGGCCGCGCCCACCGCCGGAGCCTCCGTGCGCGCCCTGATCGCCTACGAGGCCCAGCGTGCGAGCGACCTGCTGGACGAAGGCGCCCCGCTGGTGGGCAGCGTCGACGGCAGGCTCAAGCTGCTCCTCGCCGGATTCGTCGGGGGCGGGCGCAGCGCGCTCACGGCGATCTCGGCCGCCGGGTTCGACGTACTGCCCGGACCGCCCAAGCCCACCAAGCCCAGGCTGCTGCGCGAAGTGGGAATCGTCTTGCGAAGAGCGCGTGGAGAGAGGTGAGCCGGACCGTGGAGGGACAGACGACGTACATGTCGCCGCCGGTGCAGGCCGCATACAGTTACTGCGAGGCCGTCACCGGACAGCAGGCCCGTAACTTCGCCTACGGCATCAGACTGCTGCCGTACGAGAAGCGGCAGGCCATGTCGGCGCTGTACGCCTTCTCCCGTCGGGTCGACGACATCGGCGACGGGGAGCTGGACCCGGAGACCAAGCGGACCCGGCTGGAGAGCACCCGCGAGCTGCTGGAGCGGATCCGCAAGGACGCGGTCGACGAGGACGACACCGACCCGGTGGCCGTCGCGCTCGCGGACGCCGCCCGCCGCTTCCCGCTCCCGCTCGGCGGACTCGACGAGCTGATCGACGGCGTCCTGATGGACGTCCGGGGCGCGACCTACGAGACCTGGGACGACCTCAAGTCCTACTGCCGGTGCGTCGCCGGAGCCATCGGACGCCTCAGCCTCGGCGTCTTCGGCACCGCGCCGGGCGCCCGCGGGGCCGAGCGCGCCGCGGAGTACGCCGACACCCTCGGCCTCGCCCTCCAGCTCACCAACATCCTGCGCGACGTCCGCGAGGACGCCGGCAACGGACGCACCTATCTGCCCGCCGACGACCTGGCCAAATTCGGCTGCTCGGCAGGGTTCCACCGCACCACCCCGCCCCCCGGATCGGACTTCGCAGGCCTCATCCACTTCGAGGTCCGCCGCGCCCGCGCCCTGTTCGCCGAGGGCTACCGGCTGCTGCCGATGCTCGACCGCCGCAGCGGCGCCTGCGTCGCGGCGATGGCCGGAATCTATCGCCGCCTCCTCGACCGGATCGAGCGCGACCCCGAGGCCGTCCTGCGCGGACGGGTCTCGCTGCCCGGCCACGAGAAGGCCTACGTCGCGGTGCGCGGCCTGTCCGGACTGGACGCCCGCCACATCTCGCGGCTCACCGCCAGGGGGCGATCCTGATGGACGCCGGCACCTCCGGCCGCCGGGCAACCCCCCGGTGGCCCGACGCGTCACGGACTGCGACGATCTCCAGGGTGAGGACCCGCCAGACGGCCACGACCCGACGGGAGGGGCACGCATGAGCGACGAGACCCCGCGCCCCGTCGCCGTCGTCGTCGGCGGCGGCCTCGCCGGCGTCACGGCGGCGCTCCGCCTCGCCGACGCCGGACTGGACGTGACGCTCCTGGAAGGGCGGCCCCGCCTCGGCGGCCTCGCCTTCTCCTTCCAGCGCGGCGACCTCACCGTCGACAACGGCCAGCACGTCTACCTGCGCTGCTGCACCGGCTACCGCTGGTTCCTCGACCGGATCGACGCCGCCCACCTGGCCCCGCTCCAGGACCGCCTCGACGTGCCCGTGCTGGACGTCGGCAGGGCCGCCGGACCGCGCCTGGGGCGGATCCGCCGCACCGGCCTGCCCGTACCGCTGCACCTCGCCGGCGGGCTCGCCGCCTATCCCCACCTCTCGCTCGCCGAGAAGGCGAGCGTCGGCCGTGCCGCCCTCGCGCTCGGCCGCCTGGACCCCGCCGACCCCGAGCTGGACCGCGTCGACTTCGCCACCTGGCTGCGCCGCAACGGCCAGTCCGAGCGCACCATCGAGGCCCTCTGGGACCTCGTCGGCGTCGCCACCCTGAACGCCACCGCCCCGAACGCCTCCATGGCGCTCGCCGCGAAGGTCTTCAAGACCGGCCTGCTCTCGGAGCCCGGCGCCGCCGACATCGGCTGGGCCACCGTGCCCCTCGGCGAGCTGCACGACACCCTCGCCCGCAAGGCCCTGGACACCGCGGGTGTCCGCACCGAGCTGCGCGCCAAGGCCGGATCCCTCACCCGTACCGAGGACGGCCGCTGGAGCGTGGAGACGGCGGGGGAGCGGATCACCGCCGACACCGTCGTGCTGGCCGTGCCGCAGACCGAGACCCACGCCCTGCTGCCCGCGGGTGCGCTGGACGAGCCGGAGCTGCTGCTCGACATCGACAATGCTCCGATCCTCAACGTGCACGTCCTCTACGACCGCAAGGTGCTGCGCAGGCCGTTCTTCGCCGCGATCGGCTCCCCGGTCCAGTGGGTCTTCGACCGCACCCACTCCTCGGGGCTCAAGGGCCCCGGGCAGTATCTGGCCGTCTCGCAGTCGGCCGCCCAGGACGAGATCGACCTGCCCGTCGCCGAACTGCGCTCCCGCTATCTGCCCGAGCTGGAGCGGCTGCTGCCCGCCGCCCGCGGCGCCGGCATCCGCGACTTCTTCGTCACCCGGGAGCGCACCGCCACCTTCGCGCCCGCCCCGGGCGTCGGACGGCTGCGCCCCGGCCCCCGCACCCGGCTGCCCGGCCTTCAGCTGGCGGGGGCCTGGACCGCCACCGGCTGGCCCGCGACGATGGAGGGTGCCGTGCGCAGCGGCGCCGGAGCCGCCGACGCGGCCCTCCACGACCTCGGCCGCCCCCTTGGACATCCGCTGCAGGAGGCGGCATGAGCAGTACCACCGGAACAAGAGGAGAGTCTGTGACCCCGGCGAATCCGGCTTTCGACACCGTGGCGGACACCGCGGACGTCACCGCGCTTCTGGAGCGCGGACGAGCCCTGTCAGCGCCGGTCCTGCGGGCTGCCGTGGACCGGCTCGCGCCGCCCATGGACACCGTCGCCGCCTACCACTTCGGCTGGATCGACGCCGAGGGACGGCCCTCGGCCGGCGACGGCGGCAAGGCCGTGCGCCCCGCGCTCGCCCTGCTGTCCGCCGAAGCGGCGGGCGCCCCCGCCGAGGCCGGCATCCCCGGCGCGGTGGCCGTCGAACTCGTGCACAACTTCTCGCTGCTGCACGACGACCTGATGGACGGCGACGAGCAGCGCCGCCACCGCGACACCGTCTGGAAGGTGCACGGCCCCGCCCAGGCGATCCTGGTCGGCGACGCGCTCTTCGCCCTCGCCTACGACCTGCTGCTGGAGCTCGGCACGGTCGAGGCGGGCCGCGCGGCCCGCCGGCTGACCACCGCCACCCGCAAGCTCATCGACGGGCAGGCCCAGGACATCTCCTACGAGCACCGCGAGCGGGTCACCGTCGAGGAGTGCCTGGAGATGGAGGGCAACAAGACCGGCGCGCTGCTGGCCTGCGCCGTCTCCATCGGCGCGGTGCTCGGCGGCGCCGACGACCGCACCGCCGACACCCTGGAGGCGTACGGCTACCACCTCGGCCTCGCCTTCCAGGCCGTCGACGACCTGCTCGGCATCTGGGGCGACCCGGAGTCCACCGGCAAGCAGACCTGGAGCGACCTGCGCCAGCGCAAGAAGTCCCTCCCCGTCGTCGCGGCGCTCGCCGCGGGCGGCGAGGCGTCCGAGCGGCTGGGTGAACTCCTCGCCGCCGACGCCAAGAGCAACGACTTCGACAGCTTCTCCGAAGAGGAGTTCGCCGCCCGCGCGGCACTCATCGAGGAGGCGGGCGGCCGCGAGTGGACCGCCCAGGAAGCCCGTCGTCAGCACGCGGTCGCCATCGAGGCGCTGCACGCCGTCGACATGCCCCACCGGGTGAGGGAGCAGCTCACCGAGCTCGCCGACTTCGTGGTGGTACGAAAGAGATGATCACTTTCCGCATATGACTCGCAGTCGCCGGCCGGCGCCCCTCACCGGGCGCCGGCCGACGGAGACCCCAGCACAGCAGAGAACCGACTGCACGTAAGGGGAAGCTCATGACAGCGACGACCGACGGATCGACCGGGGCCGCGAACCTCTCCGGGGCCCCGGCCGACGATCCGGCCGACACGACAACCGCCGCGGACGACGTGACCGCCGCCGCGCGCCGGGCCGCGGAACGCTCCGTGGAGCACCTGCTCGGCAGACAGGACGAGCAGGGCTGGTGGAAGGGCGACCTCGCCACCAACGTCACGATGGACGCCGAGGACCTGCTCCTGCGTCAGTTCCTCTCCATCCAGGACCCGGAGACGACCCGGGCGGCCGCCCTCTTCATCCGCGGCGAACAGCTCGGCGACGGCACCTGGAACACCTTCTACGGCGGACCGGGCGACCTCTCCGCCACGATCGAGGCGTACGTCGCCCTGCGGCTGGCCGGGGACCGCCCCGACGAACCGCACATGGCCCGCGCCTCCGGCTGGATCAGGGAGCAGGGCGGCATCGCGGCCGCCCGCGTCTTCACCCGCATCTGGCTGGCCCTGTTCGGCTGGTGGAAATGGGACGACCTCCCCGAACTGCCGCCCGAGCTGATGTTCTTCCCCAAGTGGGTCCCGCTCAACATCTACGACTTCGGCTGCTGGGCCCGGCAGACCATCGTGCCGCTCACCATCGTCTCCGCGAAGCGCCCCGTACGCCCCGCGCCCTTCGCCCTGGACGAGCTGCACACCGACCCGGACCACCCCAACCCGGCCAGGAAGCTTGCCCCGCCGACCAGTTGGGACGGACTCTTCCAGCGCCTCGACAAAGGGCTGCACCTCTACCACAAGGTCGCCCCGCGCCCGCTGCGCCGTGTCGCGATGAACGCGGCCGCCCGGTGGATCATCGAGCGCCAGGAGAACGACGGCTGCTGGGGCGGGATCCAGCCGCCGGCCGTCTATTCCATCATCGCGCTGCATCTGCTCGGCTACGACCTCGACCACCCGGTGATGAAGGCGGGTCTGGCCTCGCTCGACCGGTTCGCCGTCCGGCGCGAGGACGGCGCCCGGATGGTAGAGGCCTGCCAGTCACCGGTCTGGGACACCTGCCTGGCCACCATCGCGCTGGCCGACGCCGGACTGAGACCCGACCACCCCGCACTGGTGAAGGCCGCCGACTGGATGCTGGCCGAGGAGATCACCAGACCCGGTGACTGGTCGGTGCGAAAGCCCGAACTGGCCCCCGGCGGCTGGGCGTTCGAGTTCCACAACGACAACTACCCGGACATCGACGACACCGCCGAAGTCGTCCTGGCGCTGCGCCGGGTGCGCCACCCCGACCCCGCCCGGATGCAGGCGGCCATCGACCGCGGGGTCCGCTGGAACCTCGGGATGCAGTCCCGCAACGGGGCCTGGGGCGCGTTCGACGCCGACAACACCAGCCCCTTCCCCAACCGGCTGCCCTTCTGCGACTTCGGCGAGGTCATCGACCCGCCGTCGGCCGACGTCACCGGCCATGTCGTGGAGATGCTCGCCGTCGAGGGCCTCGCGAACCACCCCCGTACCCGCGAGGGCATCGAGTGGCTGCTCGCCGAACAGGAGGCGTGCGGCGCCTGGTTCGGCCGCTGGGGCGTCAACTACGTCTACGGCACCGGGTCCGTGGTGCCCGCCCTGATCGCCGCCGGACTGCCCGCCGGACACCCCGCGATCCGCCGGGCCGTCGGCTGGCTGGAGTCCGTCCAGAACGACGACGGCGGCTGGGGCGAGGACCTGCGCTCCTACCAGGAGGAGAAGTGGATCGGCCACGGTGAGTCCACGGCCTCCCAGACCGCCTGGGCGCTGCTCGCCCTCCTCGCCGCGGGCCGCCGCGAGACCCGCTCGGTCGCCCGCGGCGTCACCTGGCTGACCGAGGCGCAGCAGGCCGACGGCTCCTGGGACGAGCCGTATTTCACCGGCACCGGCTTCCCCTGGGACTTCTCCATCAACTACCACCTCTACCGCCAGGTCTTCCCGCTCACCGCACTCGGGCGCTATGTGTACGGCGACCCGTTCGCCGACCGCGCGGACGCCGCCGAGGGGGCCTGATGGGCGATCCGAGAGGGCCCGGGAGCCCCGTGCCGCCGCTGCTGGTCGCCTGCGCCCTCGGCATCGAGCAGGTGGCCCTGCGCAGCGGCAGGGGCGCCCCGGGCCCGGTCCGGGTCCTGCGCACCGGAATGGGCCCCCGGGCGGCGGAGACGGCCGTGGCGCGCCTCTTGGGCCCCGAGGGGGTTCCGGACGCCGCCGTGATCGCCTCCGGGTTCTGCGCCGGCCTCGTGCCGGGGATGCACCCCGGCGACCTGGTCGTCGCCGAGGAGACCCGGGACGTGGACGGCACCACCCCCTGCACCGGCACCGGCGTCCTGGTCGCCGCGCTCGCCAGGGCCGTCCCCGGCCGCATCGTCCACACCGGCCCCCTGACCGGCTCCGACCACGTCGTACGGGGCTCCGAGCGGGCCGCGCTGCGGGCGGGCGGGGCCATCGCGGTGGACATGGAGTCCGCCGCGACACTGCGTACCGCCCTGTGTCACGGACCGCGCCCGGTTGCGGCCGTCCGGGTGGTCGTGGACGCTCCAGAGCATGAGCTCGTCCGCATCGGCACCGTACGCGGTGGAATATCGGCGTTCCGTGTTCTTCGTGCCGTCCTTCCGGCTTTCTACGAATGGCACCGATCTTTACTGCTCCCCAGGAGGTGAGCTAGATGGCCATGCCGCTCCGTCAGTCCATCAAGGTTGCGACGTATCTCTTCGAACAGAAGCTCCGCAAGCGTGAGAAGTTCCCGCTGATCGTCGAGCTGGAGCCGTTGTTCGCCTGCAATCTCGCCTGTGAGGGCTGCGGGAAGATCCAGCACCCGGCCGGTGTCCTGAAGCAGCGCATGCCGGTCGCCCAGGCGGTGGGCGCGGTGCTCGAATCCGGCGCCCCCATGGTGTCCATCGCCGGTGGCGAACCGCTGATGCATCCGCAGATCGACGAGATCGTGCGCCAGCTCGTCGCGAGGAAGAAATACGTCTTCCTCTGCACCAACGCCATGCTGATGCGCAAGAAGCTCGACAAGTTCACCCCGTCCCCGTACTTCGCCTTCGCCGTGCACATCGACGGGCTGCGCGAACGGCACGACGAGTCGGTCGCCAAGGAAGGCGTCTTCGACGAGGCCGTCGCCGCGATGAAGGAGGCCAAGCGGCGCGGCTTCCGCGTCACCACCAACTCCACCTTCTTCAACACCGACACCCCGCAGACCATCATCGAGGTCCTCAACTACCTCAACGACGACCTGCACGTCGACGAGATGATGATCTCGCCCGCCTACGCCTATGAGAAGGCTCCCGACCAGGAGCACTTCCTGGGCGTCGAGCAGACCCGCGAGCTGTTCAAGAAGGCCTTCGCGGGCGGCAACCGGGCCCGCTGGCGGCTCAACCACTCGCCGCTCTTCCTCGACTTCCTGGAGGGCAAGGCGGACTTCCCGTGCACCGCGTGGGCGATCCCGAACTACTCGCTCTTCGGCTGGCAGCGTCCCTGCTACCTGATGAGCGACGGCTACGTACCGACGTACCGTCAGCTCATCGAGGAGACCGACTGGGACAAGTACGGCCGCGGCAAGGACCCGCGCTGCGCCAACTGCATGGCGCACTGCGGCTACGAACCCACGGCGGTGCTCGCCACCATGGGGTCCCTCAAGGAATCCCTGCGCGCGGCCCGGGAGACCATCACCAGCAACCGGTGAGCCGGTGACCGACGAGGTACGGCCGGCCGTCACGGGTTCCCCGGGGCGGCCGGCCGCACGACGCAGCACATCCGAAGGAGAAGAGCGCGCGATGACGGACGGCGGATCCCAGGGCTTCGATCTGACGCGGCTCCTCGCCGAGCGCGGGTCCGAGCGGTACGAGCTGCACGCGCGCCACCTCAACCACCAGCTGCCGCGCATGCTGCACACCATCGGCTTCGACAAGGTCTACGAGCGGGCCGAGGGCGCGTACTTCTGGGACGCGGAGGGCAACGACTACCTCGACATGCTCGCCGGCTTCGGCGTCATGGGCCTGGGCCGCCACCACCCCGTCGTCCGGCAGGCCCTGCACGACGTCCTGGACGCCCAGCTCGCCGACCTCACCCGCTTCGACTGCCAGCCGCTGCCCGGACTGCTCGCCGAGAAGCTGCTGACCCACAGCCCGCACCTGGACCGCGTCTTCTTCGGGAACAGTGGCACGGAAGCGGTCGAGACGGCGCTGAAATTCGCCCGGTACGCCACCGGGAAGCCCCGGATCGTCTACTGCGACCACGCCTTCCACGGGCTCACCACCGGATCCCTGTCGGTCAACGGGGAGAGCGGCTTCCGCGACGGCTTCGCCCCGCTGCTGCCCGACACGGCCGTGCCGCTCGGCGACCTGGACGCGCTGCGCCGCGAACTGAAGCGGGGCGACGTCGCGGCCCTGGTCGTCGAGCCGGTCCAGGGCAAGGGCGTGCACGCCGCGCCGCCCGGCTATCTGCGGCAGGCGCAGGAGCTGCTGCACCGGCACAAGGCGCTCCTGATCGCCGACGAGGTGCAGACGGGCCTGGGCCGGACCGGCGACTTCTATGCCTACCAGCACGAGGAGGGCGTGGAGCCCGATCTGGTCTGTGTGGCCAAGGCGCTCTCCGGCGGCTATGTGCCCGTCGGCGCGACCCTCGGCAAGGACTGGATCTTCCGCAAGGTCTACTCCTCGATGGACCGGGTCCTCGTCCACTCCGCG
Organism: Streptomyces sp. iso_384; assembly: GCF_056172905.1. Classification (NCBI taxonomy): domain Bacteria; kingdom Bacillati; phylum Actinomycetota; class Actinomycetes; order Kitasatosporales; family Streptomycetaceae; genus Streptomyces; species Streptomyces sp. iso_384. The sequence continues at coordinate 4,717,262 of NZ_JBWBTT010000001.1, read as the reverse complement.
AGTTTCGGCTCCAACGCGCAGGCGATGGCGGCCGGGCTCGCCGTCCTGACGGTGATGGAGGACGAGGAGACCGTCGCGAACGCCCGGCGCACCGGCGATCTGCTCCGCGAGCGGCTGGCGGCCCTGGTGGACCGCTACGAGCTGCTGCACGAGGTCCGCGGGCGCGGGCTGATGATCGGCATCGAGTTCGGCCGGCCGTCGTCGCTGAAGCTCCGCAGCCGCTGGACCATGCTCCAGGCGGCCCGCAAGGGGCTCTTCGCCCAGATGGTCGTGGTGCCACTGCTCCAGAAGCACCGGATCCTCACCCAGGTCTCCGGCGACCACCTGGAAGTGATCAAGCTGATTCCGCCGCTGGTGATCGGGGACGCGGAGGTGGACCGCTTCGTGGCGGCGTTCACGTCCGTCATGGACGACGCGCACAGCGGCGGCGGACTGATGTGGGACTTCGGCCGCACCCTGGTCAAGCAGGCCGTGGCCAACCGCTGACGGGTGCCGCTTTGCCTCCGGGGCAAGATATTTGCCCCGGAGGAAATACCCTGGCCCAATGGAGGCATGAACCCTCCGGACGAAGGGGTGCCGGACGAGCTCCCCGGCGTCGCACCCCGACTGCGTGACCTGCGCCGAAGCCGTGGTCTCACCCTGGAGACCGCCGCCCGGCGGGCCGGGCTCTCCCCGGCCCATCTCTCCCGGCTGGAGACCGGCCGCCGACAGCCCTCGCTGCCGATGCTGCTGGGGCTGGCCCGTATCTACGGTACGACGGTCTCCGAGCTCCTCGGCGAGCAGCCGCCCGAACGGGACGCGATCGTTCGCGGCGGCGGCTTCGAGGGGGCGGAGGCGGACGGCTGGATGTACCGGCAGGCGGGCGGCTCCGGCCGCGCGATGCAGGCCCTGCGGGTGCGCGTTCCGTACGGGGCCCAGGGCGACCTGGTCCGGGTCCATCCCGGCGAGGAGTGGCTGTACGTCATGGAAGGGCGGCTGCGGGTCGGGCTCGGCGACACCGTGCACGACCTCGAACCCGGCGACAGCGCCCACTTCGACTCGCTCACCCCGCACCGGATCGCGGCCGTCGACCGCGGCGGCGCGGAGCTGCTCTTCGTCCACACCCTGCTGCAGAGTCCCGCCGCCGAGCTCTGCCTCGGCAACGCCCTCCACGCGCGCTGACCGGCCGTCCCCGCCGGCTCCATCCTTCGCTCCACCGGCCGTGAGGCCGACAGAGAGGACCGTCATGTCCGATTCCGAACACTACGACCCGCTGGGTCCCGGACGCCGCAAGGACGAGGACCCGCAGGAGAAGCGGATGCCGCGCGGCGTCATCATCCGGCTCTTCGCCTATCTGGTGGCGGGCCATGTCATCGCGGCCTTCCTCTACCTGCTCTTCGTGGTGGCCGGGAGCAAGTGACGGCCCGCCGCCGGCCGGGTCAGTCCTGGTCGAGCAGGCGCTCGCGCAGCCGCTCCCGGGTCCCGGAGGAGATCTTCAGCCCCTCGGTGAGGTAGCGGTCGGTCGTGCCCCAGTTCTCCTCGATGGTCGCGAAGGCCTCCGCGAGGTAGGCCGGCCGCGCCCCGAAGAGCGGGTCCAGAAGCTCCAGCACCTCGGGCGACATACCGGCCTCGGAGGCGTCGGAGCGCTTCACGTTGTAGCGGCGGTGGAGGTCGTTGGACTTGAGGTAGTCCTCCTCGATCGCCTCCACCTCCACGCCGACCGCCAGCAGCGCGACCGCGATGGAGAGGCCGGCCCGGTCCTTGCCCGCCGCGCAGTGCATCAGGGCCGGAACGCTGTCCTCGGCCAGCGCGTGCAGCACCCGGCTGTGCTCGGCGGTGCGGTCCTCGATCGTCGCGCGGTACATCCGGATCATGCGGTCGACGCCCTTGCCGTCCGCGAGGACCGAGCGCAGCTGCTCGATGTTCCCGTCGCTCACCAGCCGCCAGAACTCCGCGCCGTCGGCCGGGTCGGAGAGTGGAATGCTGACATTGCGGACACCGGGCAGCTCGATGTCGTAACCGTCGAGGCGGTGGTCGGCGGAGTGCCGGAAGTCGAAGACCGTGTGCAGTCCGAGCCCGCCGAGGAAGGCCGCGTCCTCAGCGGTGGCGTGTGCCAGGTGGCCGCTGCGGTAGAGCCGTCCGAAGGCGGTGCGCCGCCCGTCCGTGGTGGGGAGCCCGCCCACATCGCGGAAGTTGCGGACTCCGGTCAGCACGGTCTCTGTCGGCGGGACCTGCGGCACCTGCTGCGTCACGGTGGCTCCTGGGATCTCTGGCGTCGGCGCGGCTCGCCGGCGAGGGCGCTCCCGTGACGATACGACATCGATTCGACAGAAAATCATCACGGTCGCCACCCCGTCGCGGGGTGCCGTCGAGGCCGGACTGACCCGGCGTCAGGAGCACCCTCGGCAGCGTGTCCGTATTGGTGCATTTCGCAGAACATGCCCCGCTAATGGGGGAGATGAGATTCCGGAGGTGAGCGGGATCATATCCGTGACGGACCGTGGCGAGGGCGCCCGGGGGTATTCCCGTTGCCCGTACGGAAATCCAAGATCCGTAATCCACGGAGTGTGACGGGAAAACCGGGGCGATAGCGAATCGATGATTCCGGCGCGCAACCGATGGCTTGTTCCGCTCGTCCTGACCGGTTTACGGTCGCCGCAATCCGGACGGACCGCCTAATCCTGCCGCCGCCCGGAATTCGCACCCACCCACTCACGTGTGGCAGGAGCGGGGGAACCAGGTAAGCCGCCGATCCGGAGCGATCCGGACCGGCTCGGGGTGAAGTCGCCGCAACGCGACCGGGCATCTCCAGCCCGAACCCGACAGCTCACCTCGCAGGCGCCGGAGAGGAAATTCCCCATGCCCGCAAAGGGTAAGCACCGTCGTCCGAAGTCCGGCCCGATCTCCCGCGGCGTCCTCGTCGCAGGGACCGGCGGCGCCGCACTCGCCCTCCCGCTCATCGGCGCCACCGTCGCGAGCGCCGCCGACCAGGCCGCTCCCGCCGCGAAGCCCGCCGCCGCCTCGGTCGCCGCCGCGCACACCGCCCCGTCGGCCGCCCCCGCCGCGTCGAAGGCCGCCCCGAAGACGTACTCCGTCGTCTCCGGCGACTACCTGTCGAAGATCGCGGCCGAGCACCGGCTCAAGGGCGGGTGGGAGAAGCTGTACCAGGACAACCGCTCCACCGTCGGCGACAACCCCAGCCTGATCCACCCGGGCATGAAGCTGACCCTCGGCGCCAAGGGCTCCGCCCCGGCCGAGAAGTCCGCCGCTCCCAAGGCTGCCCCGAAGAAGGCCGCTCCGGCCCCGAAGGCCGCGCCGAAGGAAGCCCCGAAGGGCGACACCATCTCCGCCGACGACTCCGAGGGCTCCGACAACTCCGCGCGGACCGGCTCCTCCGAGGCCACCGGCTCCGGCTGGTCCGCCCCGCTGGCCAACGCCAACGTCACCACCCAGTACCGCGCTTCCGGCGCCAGCTGGTCCAGCGGCTACCACACCGGCTCGGACTTCCAGGCCGCCTCCGGCACCCCCGTCCTCGCCATCGGACCGGGCACCGTGGTCTCGGCCGGCAACAGCGGCTCGTACGGCAACGAGGTCGTCATCCAGCACGAGGACGGCATGTACTCGCAGTACGCCCACCAGTCCTCGCTGAACGTCTCCGTCGGCCAGACCGTCACCGGCGGCCAGCAGATCGGCCTCTCCGGCTCCACCGGCAACTCCACCGGCCCGCACCTGCACTTCGAGGTCCGCACCGGCCCGAGCTACGGCTCGGACGTCGACCCGATCGCGTACCTGCGTCAGCACGGCGTCTCCGTCTGACCGGACGCGGACAGAAGTAACCGAGGGGCGGTGCGCGGCGGCGCACCGCCCCTCTCTTTATTCCGGCTTTACCAAAACCTGACCGGGTGGTCTATCTCACCACCCGTCAACCCCGTATTACGGTCGCGTAGGTCACATCGGACGATGCAGGATAAGTCCTTGTGGCAGACGATTCGAGAAACAACCAGCAGCACATCATCGGGTCGTACGCGGCGATCGGCGACAGTTTCACCGAGGGCGTCGGCGACCCCGGCCCCGACGGGACCTATCTCGGCTGGGCGGACCGTTTCGCGGTCCTCCTCGCCGACCGGCTCCCGGCCCCCGACACGGAGGCCGGCCCCGAGGACTCCTCGCACGGGGACTTCCGCTACGCCAATCTCGCCGTACGAGGACGTCTCCTCGACCAGATCGTCGAGGAGCAGATCCCCCGTGCCAAGGAACTGGCCCCCGACCTGGTCAGCTTCTGCGCGGGCGGCAACGACATCATCCGGCCCGGCACCGACCCCGACGACCTCGCCGAGCGCTTCGAGCGGGCGGTCGCCGACCTGAGCAACGCCGTCGGCACGGTCATGGTCACCACCGGCTTCGACACCCGGGGCGTTCCGGTGCTGCGCCACATGCGCGGCAAGATCGCCACGTACAACGTCCATCTGCGGGCCATCGCCGACCGCTACCAGTGCCCCGTGCTGGACCTGTGGTCGCTGCGCTCGGTCCAGGACCGGCGCGCGTGGGACGCCGACCGGCTGCACCTCTCGCCCGAGGGTCACACCCGCGTCGCCCTGCGCGCCGCCCAGGTGCTCGGCCACGACGTGCCCGCCGACCCCGACCAGCCCTGGCCGCCGCAGGCCCAGCGCAGCCCCTTCGACGAGCGGCGCGACAACATCCAGTGGGCCCGCGAATACCTGGTGCCGTGGATCGGGCGACGGCTGCGCGGCGAGTCCTCCGGCGACCACGTCGAGGCGAAGCGCCCCGACCTGCTGCCGCTGTAGCGGCCGGATCGCTCAGGGCTCCAGCAGGGGCAGCGCGCGCCGGGACGGGTTCGGCACCACGAGCCCGTCCGGCGGCGCGCCTCCGCCCGGCGGGCGCCCCGCCGGTATCCGCTCCAGGACGCCACCGGCGAACACGTCGTACAGCGGCAGCGACTCCAGATGCACATAGCCGATGTGGCAGTCGCACACGGAGAGCGGACAGGCCCGGGGGCCGAGCGCCCGGCGGTAGCTGCCGTCGTAGAGGTTGCCCAGCTCCGCCTTGACGAAGTGACAGCGCCGCACCGTGCCGTCGCCGTCCACCGAGATCACCGACTCACCCGTCCGGCAGGGCAGCCCCGCCGAACGGTGCGGATCACGGCTGTAGGGGAACAGCGGATCCAGCTCCGTCCAGCGTGCCGCCTCCTCGTCGGTGTACGCACGGCCCTCGGCGGCGTTCACCCAGAGGTAGACCTCATCGGGCAGCGCCGCCCGCAGCCGCCGCGCCTCCTCCAGATGCTCGTCGAACCCCACCACGCCCACGCTGTAGCGGATTGCCTTCGCCGACAGATCCCGGCATTTACCCAGAAACCGGTCGTACGGGGTCTGCCCCGGGTGATACGTGCACCAGAGCGCGATCCGCTCGGGATCGGTGTCCGCCAGCCAGTCGGTGCGGCCGCTCAGGTTCGTCTGGATCGCCACCCGCTCGATGTGCGGCAGCCGCGACAGCTCGGTCAGCGCCCTCCGGTACCAGGAACGCACCAGCCCTTCGCCCCACGGGGTGAACAGCACGGACAGCCGGTCGCCCGTCTGTGCCGCCGCCCAGCCGGTGAACCGCTCCAGCGCCTCACGGTCCGCCGTGAGCTGCGCGCGACTGTCCCGCCGCTTGGCGAACGGGCAGTAAGGACAGTCGTAGTCGCAGGAGGCGAGCGGGCCCCGGTAGAGAATCGTCAGGTCCATGTCCGGCTCACTTCCGCTCGTACGCGGCCATCGCCGTCCGAACCCCGGGCGAGAACAGCGCCGGACCCAGCGCGTCGGAGTGGGCCAGACCTGACGGGGACAGCCGCAGCAGCCCCTCCGGGGCCGAGGTGTCCAGCCAGCCCCGGGCCGCGAACTCCGCCAGCTCGGCCGGGAAGTCCGCGCCCGGATCCGTACCGAACCGCGCCCGGTACTCCGCCACCGGCAGCCCTGCCGCCTGGAGCAGCGACTGCAGCAGATGCCGCCTGCGCGCCTCGTCGGAGTCGACGTACCTGCCGACCTCGGCCCGGGAGAAGTCCTCGGTGGCGGTGAAACGGTCGATGATCGACCGGATCTCCCGCATGTCCACCGCGTAGTCGAAGGAGTAGTGCAGGGCCGCCGTGTACGAACGGGCCCCGCAGCCCAGGCCGATCATGCCGTCGGTCTGGCAGGCGTAGTCCTCGGGACCCTCCTGCTCCCGAGGGGCGTCGGCCCGCCGGAACATCCGCATCGACACCTGCTCGTAGCCGTGCGCCAGCAGATGGTCCCGCCCCACCGCGTACAGCCGCAGTCGCTGCTCGTCCCAGGCGGCGTCCTCCAGGGCCTGTGCCTCGGCGTCGGCCGCCGCGCCCAGGCGGTGCAGACCGGTGAGCGGGCGGACGTACAGCGGATACAGATACAGCTCCTCCGGCCGCCAGGCCAGTGCCGCGTCCAGCGAGGCGAGCCAGCTGCGCTCGGTCTGCCCGTCGATGCCGTAGATCAGGTCGATGTTCAGCACCGGGATCCGGGCGTCGCGGATCCGGCCGAGCGCCGCTTCCACATCGGCGCGGCGCTGCGGTCGGACGGCAGCCCGGGCCTCCTCGTCCACGAAGCTCTGCACGCCGATGCTGATCCTGGTCGTGCCCCGGTCGGCCAGCACCGCCAGCCGGTCGGCGGTGGCGGTGGAGGGCGAGGTCTCCACGGACAGCGGGACCGCGCTCAGGTCGGCGCCCATCCGCTTCTCCCCTATGTCGCAGAGCCGCTCCAGCTCGCCGGCGGTCAGGAAGGTCGGGGTGCCGCCGCCGAACGCCGCCGCCGCGAACCGCACCGGCTCCTCGTCGCCCAGTGCCTCCCGCACAGCCACGGCCTGCCGCTCCAACGCGTCCAGATAGCGCGTCGTCAGCTCCTCGGGCGCGCCGATCCGGGTGAAGAGGTTGCAGAAGCCGCAGCGGACCTCGCAGAACGGTATGTGGAGATAGAGGGAGAGCGCGTCCTTGGGTTCCCTCGCCCACAGCGACCGCAGCGACGGGCGGTCCGCGAGCGGCCGGTAGGCCGTCTTGTGCGGATAGGCGTAGACGTAACTCTCGTACGGCCGGACGGCGGGCGGCGCGGGAGTGCTGGTGGTGAGCGTCATCGGTCGGCCCCCGGTTCTGGCGGTGCGGGTGGTTCGGATGCGGGTGGTTCGAGGAAGAAGTGGGCGTACGGGACGGTCCAGACGGCCGGGTGGCCGAGCCGGTGACCGGTGTACCCGTCGTCGCCGTAGGCCGTGCCGTGGTCGGAACAGACGATCGCGAAGCAGCGGCGGCGGCTGCTCGCCGCGGCGAAGAGCCGGCCGACGTGCCGGTCCACGTACTCCAGGGCCGCCGCGTGCGTGGCGCGTGAGTCGCCCGCCTCGTGGGTCGCGCCGGGCAGATGGAACCAGTTCGGCTGGTGCAGCGCGGACACATTGACGAAGAGGAACATCCGCTCGTCCCGGGGGAGCGCCGCGACGACCTTCTCCGCCCTGGCCACCTGCTCCTCGAACGAGGTGGGCGAGGCGACGCCGAAGCCGGGCTCCCAGTGGCTCTCCTGGAACATGCCGGGCAGCACCGAACCGAGCGGCCCCTGACGGTTGAAGAAGCCGACCCCGCCGATACACACCGTGCGGTAGCCCTCGGCGGCCAGCCCCGACACCAGATCCGGCGTGTCGAACACGAACGTGCCGTCCGCCGTGGTCTCACTGCCCGCGAACCGCGCCGCGAACAGCCGCGGATGCGGCCCGGGGGAGGCGGGCGTCGGCAGGAACCCGGCGAACATCGCCTGGTGCGAGGCGTAGGTGAAGCTGCCCGGAGCGTGCCGCTCCTCCCAGGCGCCCCCGGGCAGATGCCGGGCGAGGTTCGGGATGCGCCCGGCGGCCGCCAGCTCGACGGCCACGTCGTGGCGCAGGGTGTCCAGGGTGACCAGCAGCAGATCGTGGCTGCCCACGACCTCGGCCATGTCGGGCCGCCCGGGGCCGCCGGGCTCGTGGGGCGCGGTGGGATCAGGAAGCGGTGACGGCACGGTGGTTCCTTGCTCGGTCCAGTACGGCGGCGACCTGCGCCGCATAGGTGTCCAGGCCCTCGGCGCCGCTGCCCGGCAGACCGGTCAGTCCGGGCAGCAGATCGCCGAAGGCGTTGACCTCGCCGACGGCGAAGCGCCGCCAGCCGGCCGTGGGCAGCAGATCGACGCCCACACAGAGCGTCCCGGGGAAGCAGGCCGCGGCCCGCTCGCACATCGCCAGCGCCTCGCGCCAGGAGCCGCCCGCCGCCGCCACGGCGGCCCGGACCTCGCCCAGGTCACCGCGCGCGCCGCCGAGATGCAGATTGGTCATCGGGCTCGTGCTCGTCCGCACCACGGCGTGCGTCGCCCGGCCGCCGGTCACCACGATCCGTAGATCCGCGGCGCGCCCCCGCTGGGACGCCTTCGGCAGCCAGCGCTCGATGTGCAGCCCGTCCGGGGCCAGCGCGTCCACGATCGCGCCGACCTCCCGCTCCGAGGTGTAGCGCCGCACCCGGAGCGAGTTGAACAGCCGCCCCGACGCGTCCCGCTCCACCGAGGTGGTGGCCCGGGCCCGGCCGGGGCCCGCCGTCTCCACCGCCAGCACCCCGGAGGCGGAGGAGCCGTGCGCGAGCTTCACGAACGCCCGGGGCATCCGGTGCTCGCGCAGCGCCTCCCGTACGTCGGACCAGCCGCGCACCGGCGCCGCCCCGGGACCGGACGTCGGCGAGGCGGGCACGGAGATCCCCGCCCGGTCCAGCAGCCCGTGGCACAGCCGCTTGTCGAAGAGCACGGCGATGTCACCGGGGGAGCCCAGCACCTCGGAGCCCGCGGCCGTGGCCGCGCTCGCCACCGCTTCCACTGCGGCGGTGAACCGTGCGTACCACCGGGCCGAACCCTCCACCCGGGTCGGGTCGTCGACCCCGCGGAGCAGCCGTTCCACTTCGGCGTCCTCACCGGGCGAATCGATCCGCACGCTCTCGCCGGGCCCGAACAAAGCCTCGCCGCGCAGCACCTGGAGCCAGGACACGACCCGGGCCGCCGGGAGGCCGGCGGTGCGCACGGCCTCCTGGAAGAAGGCGACGCGGCGGTTGTCCGGATTGCCGACGACCGCGAAGCGCGGCAGCGGGCCGCCGCCGGGGCTATTCACTGACCGCGACATAGCGCTCCGGTTCGTCGTCCTCGTCGTCCGGGTCCGCCCAGTCCTCCTCGGCCTCGCCGCCCTCGACCACGGCCGGGGCACAGGCGGCCCGGATGCGGTCCAGCACCGGGCCGGAGAGGTAGTGGTGGCGCAGGTCGAGCGTGGCCAGATGGTTCAGGGGCTGCCCGTTGAGCAGGGCCTCGCCGCCCGTGTCGCTCAGGGTGCCCATGGACAGCGCCAGGGTCTCCAACTGGGCGACGACGGGTGCGGAACCCACCGCGGTGGCGATCTCGTCCTGGAACTCGCTGTTCTGCAGCCCCAGATGGCGCAGCCGGGGGAACACACCGCCCGACAGGACCGGCCGGATGTCCTCGGCCGTCGCGTCGCCGCCGTACCATGAACTGCCGAACCACAGATCCAGCCGCTCCAGCGCGGGCAGCTCGCTCGCGGCGAGGGCCCGCACCAGCCGGCCGGGCAGCCCGCCGGACTCGAAGCGCAGCGACTTCAGCGACGTATGACGCAGCGGGTGCAGCCCGAGCCCTTCCTGGCCGCAGCCGCGCACGGCGAACTCCTCCAGCGACGGCAGCGCTTCGAGCACCGGGGTGACGTCGCACATGCGCAGCCAGGACACCTCGCACTCCTCGCTCACCACATCGGCGAGGAAGAGCCCGCGCAGCGCCGGGAAGAGCGGCGCGTCGTCGACGAGCACCTCCATCACCTCGGCGAACGGCGTGTAGTCCCCACGCCACCAGGGGCCGATGACGAGCGCCCGGACCTGCTCCGTGTCCACCATGTCCTTGAACTGGTCCCACAGGGTGGCGAAGTCGGTCTCCTCGTCGTACGCGCACTCCAGCCGCCAGGCGACGGAGCCGGCGGCGGGCAGGGCACCGGACGAGGGCACGGGGGTGTGCACCGGCAGCCCGTGGAAGCGGTCGAAATGGCTGATTCCGAGGTACGTCACGACATCCTGCCCCTACTCCGAGACGGCGGTGTAGCGGCCCTCGACGCCACGGTCACCCCAGGGCTCGCACTTCTCGGAGAGATCGACGCGCACCCCGTGCGGCTCCAGGGCGGAACGGACCCGCTCCTCCATGGCATCGCTGAGGAAGTGGTGGTGCAGATCGAGGGCTTCCAGATGGGTCAGCGGCTGCCCTTCCAGCAGAGCGGCCGCCCCCTCGTCGCCCAGCGTGCCGTTCGAGAGGTCGAGCACCCGCAGCTGGGCGACGACCGGAGCGGAGGCGACGGCCGCGGCGATCTCGTTCTGGATCTCGCTGTTGCGCAGGCCCAGGTGGTTCAGCCGGGGAAAGCGGGTGCCGGAGAGCAGCGGAGCGAGGTCGGCGACATCGGTGTCGCCCTCGTAGGCCGACACCCCGAGCCAGAGGTCCAGCCGCTCCAGCGCGGGCAGTTCGCTGTCCAGCACACCGCGCACCACGTCGACGGGCAGCCCGCCCGCCTGGACGGTCAGCGCCCGTAGCCGCTCGTGCTTCGTCGGCGGGAACAGCAGCTCCGAGCCGCCGCGCACCCCGAGCTCCGTCAGTGCGGGGAAGGCCGCCAGCAGCGCCGTCACATCCGACTGCTGGATCCAGGTGATCTCGGCCTCCTCCGCCTCCAGATCCCCGATGAACACCGCCTCCAGCGAGGTCAGCCGGTCGGCGGCGGCGATCAGCAGACCGATCGGCACGGAGGAGTTCTCCTCGTAGGCCTCGCCCCACTGACCGATGATCAGGGCCCGCACTCCGGCCGGGTCGACCGAGTCCAGGAAGTCGGCGAACTCCTCCTCCCAGGGCCGGTCCCGGTCCTCGTCGCCTCCGTACGGATCGACGTGGACGCGCCAGGCCACGGCATCCGCGGCGGGCCGGGAGCCCCCGTCGGTCGCGCGCTGGAAGTCGACGGCCGGAAGGCCGCCGAACTCGTGCAGATGCTGTGCACCGTACATGGCCCTGAGCTCCTGATCCTGGGGACGGCAGTTGTCCGCAAGGTTTATCAAGCCGCACTGACAACGCCGCCGCCGGGACCCGATCCGGGCGTCGGCGGGGCCTGTTGTCAGACCCTGCCCGTAGCGTTTTTCGCAGGGTCGGCACAGCGGGTGCCGCGACGAGGGGAGACGTCTGTGTACCGGCAGGGCGATGTACTGATCATGGAGCTGGACGAGTCGGCGGTGCCCGCCCCCTTCCTGGAGGCCCCGGGTGAACTGCGCGACGGGCGGGGGCGGCTGGTGCTCGCGCTGGGCGAGGTCACCGGGCACGCGCACGCCGTGCAGGGCCCCGGCCGGCTGATCCGGGAGGCGGGGCAGTTCGGCCCGATGCTGCTCCATCTCCCCGAGGGCGGACGGGTGGTGCACGAGGAGCACGCGGTGATCCCGCTTCCCAAGGGCTGGTTCCGCGTCGTGCGGCAGCGGGAGTACGCACCGGGCGCGATCCGCATCGTGGCGGACTGACCGCGCACCACCGGCATGCCTGAGCAGGCACAGCCATACGCGGCACGAGCACGGCCGTGCGGCACGAGCACAGCCATCAGAACGAGCACAGCCTTTCAGTTCCGTACGAGAACAGCTGACGAGACAGCTGACGAGCACAGCAGGGGACGGGGACAACCGATGCAGAACGTGACTTCCTGGCGGAGCGTGGCGGCGGCGACCGGCCGGGCGGACCGGGCGGCGGCCGAGGCCGGTGTGCGCCGCGCTTACCGCACCGCCGGCCTGGCCGAGCCGGAGCGGATCATCTGGGCCGCGTCGCCCCGGGCCGCCGTCGGGATCGTGGAGAAACTGACCGACGCCGGACGGTCGGTGCGTGAGGAGGTCCGCACCCGACCGTGGGCCGCCGAACGCCGCCGGATGTACGACGAGCTGGGCCCGGCCGGCTGGTCGGCGCTCTGGTCCGCAACCGGCGCCCAGCTGTGGGAGACCACGGCCGCGCTCGCCGACCGGATACGGACCGGTGTCGTCGCCGACCTGGCGCCCCGGCCGGAGGACGAGGGGGCCGTGCGGCTGGTGCTTCTGGACGCCGTGCTCGGCCAGCACGACGCCGCCTGGCTCGCCGCCTTCGACGGGCGCGGCGACCGGCTGACGGGCCTCGCGGAAGTGGCCCGCAACGCCGGCTGGTGGTGGCCCTACGAGAGCGCCGTGGTCATCAGCGAGCGGCCCGACGTCCTCCACCGCGACGAGGCGGGCCGGCTCGACCACGGCGAGGGACCGGCCCTCGCGTACGGGGACGGATTCGCCCTGCACGCATGGCGCGGCATGCCCGTTCCGGCCGCGTTCCTCGCCGAGCTGTCCTCGCTCACGCCCGAGCGGATCCGGGCCGAGGAGAACGCGGAGCTGCGCCGCGTGATGCTGGAGTACTACGGCTACGACCGCTATCTCGCCGAGTCGGGCGCCGAGCCCGTCCACCGCGACGAGACGGGCATCCTCTGGCGCATCGCCCTCGACGGCGACGAGGACGTGGTGATGGTCGAGGTGGTCAACTCCACCCCCGAGCCGGACGGCACGTACCGCACGTACTGGCTGCGCGTGCCGCCCGCCACCCGGACCGCGAAGGACGGGGTCGCCTGGACGTTCGGCCTGGAGGGGGCGGCCTACGCACCGGTGCGCCAGACCTGATCCGGGGGCCGGTCAGCCGTCGGCCGACGCGTCCGCGATCGGCGAACCGGTCAGCTCCGAGAGGTCGATGCCCAGCTCGCGGGCGAGCGCCTCGTCGGTCCACCGCAGCATCGTGGCCCGGGAGAGCGGACCGGAGTACGAGGTCGTCTGCACCGCCATCCCGTCCAGCAGGGCGGTCAGCCGCCAGGCCGCCGACCGGGGATCCTCGCACCGGAACTCTCCGGCGGCGGCGCCCTCCTCGATGACCTGGGCCAGCTCCGCCTTCCACCGCTGGTCGAGGTCGCCCGCGACCTCACGGAGGGCGGGGTCGCGCAGGGAGGCCGCCCAGCCCTCGATCCACAACCGCCAGCCCTTGGCCTGCCCCGTCGGCGCGTACCACCGCACAGCCGCCCGCAGCCGTCGTACGGCGGTGGTGCGCCGGGCCAGCAGCTTGCGGAGATGGGCCAGGTCGCCCTCGGCCGCGTACGCGAACGCCGCCGCGACCAGCTTCTCCTTGGTCGAGAAGTGGTAGAGGACGAGCGCGTTGCTCACCCCCAGTACCGAGGCGATGTCGGCGATCCGTACGGACGAGACCCCGCGGACCTCGATCTGCACGACCGCAGCGCGCAGCAGCTCCTCACGCCGCTCCGCCACGTTCAACCGGACTCTAGCCACCGGGCCACCCTAACCAATACGCCAGGTCAGCGACGGTGGGACGGCATCCGGAGGAACCGGCGCGGCGGGCCCGGCGCACCGGAATCCTCCGACCGGCCCGGACGTTGGACCCTGCATGACGCGAATCGAACCGGCACAGGAAGCACTGCTCCGCCTCTTCGGCGAGCACGACGGCGGTGTACTGGTCACGCTGAAGCAGGACGGACGCCCTCAGCTGTCCAACGTCAATCACGCCTACTACCCCGAGGAACAGGTGCTCCGCGTCTCGATCACCGAGGGCCGGGCCAAGACCCGTAACCTGCGGCGCGACCCCCGGGCGAGCTACCACGTCACCAGTGACGACCGCTGGGCCTGGACCGTCGCCGACGCGACCGCCGAGCTGACCCCGCCCGCCGCGGCACCGGACGATGCCACGGTGGAGGCCCTGATCACGCTCTACCGGGACGTCAAGGGCGAGCACCCCGACTGGGACGACTACCGGCGGGCGATGGTCGAGGACCGCAGGGTGCTGCTCACCCTGCACATCGACCATGTCTACGGGCAGCAGCGTGGCTGATACCGCCACCGGCCGGAGCGGCTGCCCCGTTCAGCATCTTCTGGTCGCCCTGTCGTACAGGCCGACCATAATGGGACGACACCGACTCCCTCAGGAGATGTTGTGACCGGCGCTGACTACTTGCTTCCGCTCCGCACGAAACTGCGCTCGATGCGCACCGAGTCCTTCGGGGCCGACCCGGCCGGAGCGCGTATGGAGCGCATCCGCCGCTCGCCCCATTTCGTCGACGGATCGTTCCAGAACCCGGTGGGGGCCCGGATCAGGCCCTCCGGGTCCACCCTCGAATTCGCCAAGATCTACTTCCACAAGGAGCAGCGGGCCCGCCGGATGCCGACGGGCACCGTGCCGGTCCACGCCACGACCCTCGCCGATCTGGCCGCACCGCCCGCCTCCGGGCTCCGGCTGACCTGGATGGGCCATTCCAGCGTGCTGGCCGAGATCGACGGCCGGCGGATCCTGTTCGACCCGGTCTGGGGCGAGCGCTGTTCGCCGTTCCCGTTCGCCGGGCCCAAGCGCCTGCACCCCGCTCCGCTGCCGCTGGCCGCGCTCGGCCCCGTCGACGTCGTCGTGATCTCCCACGACCACTACGATCACCTCGATCTGCCGACGATCCGCGCCCTGGCCGGCACCGACACGGTCTTCGCCGTGCCGCTCGGCGTCGGAGCTCATCTGGAGCGCTGGGGTGTGCCCGCGGCCCGGATGCACGAGCTCGACTGGAACGAGACCGCGACGGTCGCGGGCATCAGCCTCACCGCCACCCCCGCACGCCATTTCTGCGGGCGCGGGCTGCGCAACGGGCAGCACACCCTCTGGGCGTCCTGGGTCGTCGCGGGCCCGGAACACCGGATCTACCACAGCGGGGACACCGGCTATTTCCCCGGCTTCCGGGACATCGGGGCCGAGCACGGGCCCTTCGACGCCACCATGATCCAGATCGGTGCGTACTCGGAGTACTGGCCGGACATCCACATGACCCCGGCCGAAGGCATGCGTGCCCATCTGGACCTCCAGGGCGGCAGCCCGCACGGCGTGCTGCTGCCGATCCACTGGGGCACCTTCAACCTGGCCCCGCACGCCTGGGCGGAGCCGGGCGAGTGGACGAAGGACGCCGGCGAGGACGCCGGGCAGGCGGTGGCGTTCCCCCGGCCGGGCGAACCGTTCGAACCGACCGGAACGCTTCCCGTGGAGCCGTGGTGGCGACCGCTGTCCGCGACGCTCGCCCGTCCGTGGCGCCGCACCGAGGAGCAGGCGGGACCCGGCCCGGGTCCCGGCCCCGAGGCGGCAGCCCGGGGCGATCTGGACCTCGCCGGGGAGCGCTGACCGCTCTCCGGCCCCTGGCCCGGGGCCGCCGCCGGTCCGTCCGGCGGCGGCCCTTCGGCGGCTCAGCCCAGCCGGGACACCGCGTAGACCTCGATCGCGTCCCGCTGGTACTCCGCCAGACCCGGGGCGATGGCCTCGTACGCGGCGCGCCACTGCTCGTTGTCCACGCAGGAGCGCCCGATCGCGCGGTACTCGTCGGCGGACACGGGGTGGGGTGCAGTGCCATGAGCGCCCGGTACTGCGCCCCGATCTCGGCCTGCACGGGCTCCGCGTCGGCCGGCGTGCCCGCGGCCATGTGCTCGGCCAGCCGGATCATCAGCGCCGTGCGCACGCGCTGCCCTGCCTCGGCCTCGGCCGGTGTCGTGGTGGCGGCCAGTCGTCCGGCCTTCTCGTGGAGGCCGGGGAAGTCGCGCAGATTCGCCTCGTACAGCGAGGGATCAATGCCCTCGAACAGGTTCTCCGGTCGGTTGATGGCGGTCATGGGCGTGCCGTCCCTTCTGGACTGTTCCAGTTCGGCGATCGTGCGGGAGACGGTCGCGGCCAGGGTGTCCAGCCGGTCCCGCTCGGCGAGCAGCCGCAGATGGTGTCCGCGCAGGGCCTCCACCGTGTCGACCTGGTCGGCGAGGACCTTGCCGATCTCCGGCAGACCGACGTCCAGCGCGCGCAGTACGAGGATCTGCTGCAGCAGCAGAAGCTGGTGCTCCTCGTAGTGGCGGCGGCCGTTGGAGCCGATCCGGGCCGGCGGCAGCAGACCGATCTCGTCGTAGTGCCGCAGCGTCCGGGCGGTCACCCCCGACATCCGCGCGACCTCGGAGATCGGCCAGTCCATCGCCACTCCTCCACTCCCTTCACGAGCACTCCCTCACAGAGCACTCCTTCACGGAGCACTCGCTCACGAGCGCCTCACAGGGCCGGTTCCTCCGGCCCCGGTCACGACCGTAGAAGCTGCCGCAGCGGCACCTTCAAGTCCGGATCCGCTTCGGATCGACGCCGGTCGGGTTCAGCACCCGCCCTCCTCGACGGCGATGGAGAGGCTGACATCGACACCCGTCAGTCCCGGTTCCGGCTCCGGCGGCGACGCGCTCAGACAGAACGAGGCGTCGACGTTCTCCGCCCTGACCTCGAACAGGTCGACGGAGGGGTTCGCGTCCTCGTCGTAGGGATCGTTCGCCTCCTCCACGTACACCACGCCGCCGGTCGAGGGGCCCTTCCCGCTCTCCTCCAGCGCGTCGCGGATCATGCTCTTGTATCCGCCGGTCCATGAGCCCAGGGTCTGCGGCGTTGACTCCAGCTCCCGGACGGCCACGTTCACGGCGTCGCGCAGCTCGCCCTCGCTCCAGGAGGAACGTGCCTGGAGGTAGTACATGGCCCCGGCGGCGAACAGCAGGGAGCCGATGATGAGGCCCATCCCGATCGGATTTCTCGGGTTGTAGACATAGCGACTCGTTCCCCAGTTCGAGCGGACGAATATCGGCTCGTCGTCATGGCCGCTGCTCATGCCAGGGAGCCTAGTCGCCGCCCGAACGTGCAACGAATGTCGCCCCGTACGCGTCTCATCGTGCATGAACGATCTTCCTGAGAGCCTCGTCAACGGTCTTCCCGATGACCCCGACGACTCCGAGGACGCGCACGTGCGGCCCGGCCCCCTCTGGCGCCATGCGGTGTGGGCCGTGGCCGTCACCGCCGCCGGTGTGGCGCTGGGATGGGTGGGCGCGCTCTTCCGCATCGGGCCGGAGGAGTTCGGTCTGCCGCCCGCCGCTCCGGGACCGCTTTGGCCCTATCTGCTCGCCTGGACCGCGATCGGTCTGGCCCTGGCCGCCGTACTGCGCCTCGTCGCCGCCAAGGTGCCCGTCCACGAACCGGAGACGGCCGCCATCGGCGTGGTCATGATCGGTACGCGGCTGACCCTCGGCTGGCGGCCGGAGCCGCTCGAAGTCGCCGGTCTCGCCGCCGCCGGCCTGCTGCTCGTGGCCGTCTGGTGCGCTGTCGCGCTGCGGGGTGCGGCCGTCGTGCGGCGGACGGAGGAGGCCCCCCGCGCCCAGGGAGCCGCGTAGGACACGCCGACGGCGGGGACCGGGGGACAGGCCCGGCGCGCGGGGCACACTGGTGCAGCCCCGAATCCCCCCTACGAAGGAGCGCGCAGTGGCACTCACCCGTGAAGAGCGCGAAGAGTTCCTCGCCGAACCCCATGTCGCCGCACTCGCCGTCGCGTCGGGGGCCGGTGACCGGGCCCCGCTCAGCGTGCCGATCTGGTACGAGTACGAAGCGGGCGGCGACGTCCGGATCCTCACCGGCCGCACCTCGCGCAAGGCCGAACTGATCGCCGCCGCCGGCCGGTTCACGCTGCTCGTCGACCGGCTCGAGCCGACCATCCGGTACGTCTCCGTCGAGGGACCCGTCGTCGACACCCGCCCCGCCACCCGTGCCGACCTGGAGCAGGTGTCGGCCCGCTACCTCCCGGCCGGGAAAGTCGCCGGTTACGTGGACTTCGCCTGGGAGAACCACGGCGAGCAGGTCGTGATCACCCTGCGCCCCGAACGGTGGGTCAGCTCGGACCTCGGCCAGCTCTGAGCCCCGCCCGCGCGGCGGGGCCCCGCCGCACGTGTGGCGACGCCGACACGGGGGAGGCGTGCCCCATGCACTCCTGGACGCTTGACGACATGCCCGACCTCGGCGGCCGCCCTGCCCGTCCTGTACGCGGCGACGCTGCCGGACGCCCCGGGCGGCTCCTGCTACGGACCAGCCCGGCTCGGCGAGACCCGGGGAGCGCCCGTGCCCGCCCGGAAGTCGAAGCGCGCCCAGGACGCCGTCATGGCGCGGGCGTTGTGGGAGGAGTCGGCCCGGCTGACCGGACTGGACGCCGACGCCGTGCGACGCGTTCCGGGGCCACCGAAAACACCTCGTGCGGCCGCGGCACACGTTGATAGGAAGAGGCGATGGACACCGATGCGCTGAATCCCCCGGAGCTGCCGGGCCCCCTGGAGCGTCTGATCGCCGAGCGCGCCTGCGAACGGCTGGTCGTCGAGTTCGTCCGCACCCTCGATCTGGGTGAACCCGGCGACGTGGCCGAGCTGTTCACCCCCGACGGGGTCTGGGAATGGGCCGAGGGGGACCGGCGGATCGAGGGCCGGGCCGCCCTGCGCGCCTACTTCGGCGGCCGCCCCGCCGACCGGCTCTCGCGCCGGCTGTGCACCAACATCCTGGTGACCCTGACATCCGCCGCGACGGCGACCGCGAGCACGTACTTCACGACGTACCGCGTGGACGGCCACTCCGGCGGCATGCTGCCGCCGCGCCTTCCCGTGCAGGTCGGGCACTACGAGGACACGTTCCGGGTGGTCGACGGCCGGTGGCTCCTCGCCGAGCGGGCGCTGTTCCTCGACTTCGGCGGCCCGACCGAACGGCTGGAACCGGCGGACGCCCGGCGCCGGGCGTAGGCCGGGAGATACGCCGGTGCCCGGCAGGATCCCTGCCGGGCACCGGGCGACGTACCGAACGAGCGTGCCGGGGTCAGACCGCCGGGGCCGGGTAGGTCGGGTACTCCACGCCGGAGACGTGCTGGACGACCCGGATGACCTGGCACGAGTAGCCGAACTCGTTGTCGTACCAGAGGTAGAGGATCGCGTTGTCGCCGTCGACCTTGGTGGCGCCCGCGTCGACGATCGAGGCGTGGCGCGAGCCGATGAAGTCGCTGGAGACCGCGTCGGGCGCGCTGATGAAGTCGATCTGGCGCTTGAGCGGCGAGGCCAGCGAGACGTTGCGGAGGTAGTCGAGGACCTCCTCGCGGGTGGTCTCGCGCTCCAGCCGCAGGCTGAGGATCGCGATCGAGACGTCCGGCACCGGGACACGGATCGAGCTGCCGGTGATCGGCGCGTCGAGGTCGGGCAGCGCCTTCGCGACGGCCGAGGCGGCCCCGGTCTCGGTGATGACCATGTTGAGCGCCGCCGAACGGCCACGACGGTCCGAACCGTGGTAATTGTCCAGCAGGTTCTGGTCGTTGGTGTACGAGTGGACCGTCTCGACGTGCCCGCGCAGCACACCGTACTCGTCCGCCATCGCCTTCAGCGGCGGCACGATCGCGTTGGTCGTGCAGGACGCGCAGGACAGGATCCGCTCGTCCGGCTTGACCGTGTCGTGGTTGACGCCGTGCACGATGTTCGGGACGTCGCCCTTGCCCGGCGCGGTGAGCACGACCTTGGCGATGCCCGGCTGGAGGTGCTTGGAGAGGCCCTCGCGGTCGCGCCACCGGCCGGTGTTGTCGATCAGGATGGCGTCCTTGATGCCGTACGCCGTGTAGTCGACCGTCGTCGGGTCGTCGGAGTAGATCACCTTGATCTCGTTGCCGTTGGCGATGATCTTGCTGTTCGCCTCGTCGACGGTGATCGTTCCCTGGAACTGGCCGTGGATCGAGTCGCGCCGCAGCAGCGAGGCGCGCTTGACGATGTCCTGGCCGGAGCCCTTGCGGACGACGATGGCCCGCAGGCGCAGGCCGTTGCCCGAGCCGGCCTTCTCGATGAGCAGGCGGGCCAGCAGACGGCCGATGCGACCGAAGCCGTAGAGCACCACGTCACGCGACGCACGGCGCTCGATCTTGTTCTCGCCCGTCGCCCCGGCGACGGCCTCGGCGGTGAACTCCTCGACGGAGAGCCCGCGCCCGTCGGCCCGGTACGTCGCGGCCAGCATGCCTATGTCGATCTGGGACGGGCCGAGGTCGAGCGTCGTCAGCGCCCGCAGGAACGGCATCGTCTCGGTGACCGAGAGTTCCTCACCGGCGATCTGCCGGGCGAAGCGGTGGGTCTTGAGGATGCTGACCACCGACTTGTTCACCAGGGAGCGGCTGTGCAGCAGGACATTGACGTCCTGCTCGCGGTGCAGCTTCCCGATGATCGGGATCATCGACTCCGCGATCTCCTCGCGGTGCATCCAGTTGGTGAACGAGTCGTCATTGACAGTCACAAGTTTATCTTTCGAGCTAGGCGGCGCTCATATGGTAACCGGCCCGCCTTCCGCCCCTTCGGGCGGTGCCCTGCCTGCGGGTAAACCCGGAATCGGCGCCCCTTGTGCGGCCTCGCCGCATGCGATGTGTCCAGCATGTGGGCAGCCGTCGGTCGCGCGGGGCGATTCGGGGTCAACGCGGCGCAATCGGGCGCGCGTGCGAGCTGTCATACCAGAGTGGGACGGATGGCGGGCAAGTTCGACAACTGCCCGTCGCGCATACGTCATTGACGACTACCGTGTGTGCCCGGTGATCAACGGTGGGCTCATAACGTTCGGGCCTGGCCGACCGATGACCCGAGCCTGACCGACCACCGTAGGGGCCACCTGATGGACGCCGGCACGACCGCCGATCCCCGGTGCCCCCTGTACCTAGGACGCTGATGTCTCAACTTCGCGCACCTGACGCGCGACCGGACCGCCGTGAGGGCGGGCGGCACGGCCGCCCCGGTACGCGCGCCCACTCGGCCACGAGCAGGCCGCGCGCCGCAGGGCCTTCCCCCGACGCCCGCATACGTCCCCAGCTGCTGCGGACCGCGCTGCTCCCGGCCATCGCCGCGGTGCTCAGCGGAGCCGCCGCTGTCATCTTCACCGTCCGCGCCGGAGCCGTCGCCTCCTCGCCCAGCCTCTGGGCGGCGCTCGGCGGATCGGCCGCCCTGGCCGTCGCCGCCGTCGCGGCCGCCTACCTCGGAGCCAACCGGGTGGCCGGCCAGGTGCTCGACCGGGCCCTCACGCTCCGCCGGGCCAGCGCCCAGGGCCAGGCCGAGCTTCAACGGGTGATGGAACAGCTCCGCAACGGCGAAACCGTCGCCGCCCGGCGGCCCTCGGAACCGGCAGCGCCCGGGGCCGACGCCTTCGATCTGCTCGGACAGGAGATGGCGCGGGCCCAGGACGCCGCCGTCACCGCCGTCGTCCAGGCCTCCCAGCTCTTCAGCAGCGCAGGCAACGAACAGAAGGTCGAGGTCTTCGTCAACCTCGCGCGGCGGCTGCAATCCCTCGTCCACCGCGAGATCCAGATCCTCGACGAGCTGGAACACGAGGTCGAGGACCCCGACCTCCTCAAGGGCCTCTTCCACGTCGACCATCTCGCCACCCGGATCCGCCGCCACGCGGAGAACCTCGCCGTGCTCGGCGGGGCCGTCTCCCGGCGGCAGTGGAGCAACCCGGTCACCATGACCGAGGTGCTCCGCTCGGCCATCGCCGAGGTCGAGCAGTACCCCCGGGTCAAGCTGGTCCCGCCGATGGACGGCACCCTGCGCGGCCACGCCGTCGCCGACGTGATCCACCTGCTGGCCGAACTGGTCGAGAACGCCACGGTCTTCTCCGCCCCGCACACCCAGGTGCTGCTGCGCGTCCAGCACGTCACCGCCGGACTGGCCCTGGAGGTGGAGGACCGCGGCCTCGGGATGCCGGACCACGAGCAGAAGCGGATGAACGCCCTGCTCTCCGACCCCGACCAGGTCAACGTCGCCCACCTGCTCCAGGACGGCCGGATCGGCCTGTTCGTCGTCTCGGCCCTGGCCCGCCGCCACGGCATCGCCGTCCGCCTCCAGAGCAACATCTACGGCGGTACGCAGGCGGTGCTGGTCCTCCCGCAGTCGCTGCTCGGCACCGACCCGGACGCCCCGCCGTCGCCCGACGCCGTGCCCGTACCGCCGCCCGGCGCCGTGCACCGGCCGCCCGTCGAGGCCGGGAACGGAAGCGGGAGCGGAACGCCCCGGCCGGCGGCCCAGGTACCTGCGGCCGGCCCGCCCCAGGCGCCCGTCTCCGGGCAGAACGGCCGGCGGCGACCGCCCGAGGGCGAGGCCCCGCCCCTCCCGCTGCGCGCCGAGCGCATCGACCGCCCCGCCCCGCCCGCCTCCCCGCCCGAGCGCGACCACCGGCCCGAACCGGCGGCGGTCCACGAGCGCGACGACCGCCCGGCTCCGTCCCCGGCCCGGCCCGAGCTGCCCAAGCGGACGAACCAGGAAAGCCTCGTACCGCAGCTGCGCGAGGCGCCCGCCCCGCGCGTCGAGGACGAGCACGCCCTGCACGACCCGGGTCTCATGGCCGCCTTCCGGCGCGGCGTCGACCTCGCCGAGGCCCAGACCGCCGAGGAGGAGGGCCCCGACGGCGGCTACGGAAACCACGGCGGCACGGGCACCGGGGGCCAGACCGCGCTCGACGCCCCCCTGGAGTCGCTCTCGCCCCTTCCCGTACGCGGAGCCACCGCCCCGCCCGGCCGCCCCGGTCCGGCCCGGACGCCCCTGCCGGACCAGGCGCTGCCCGCGGCCGGCCTGCCCGTACCGGACAGCTATCCGCCCGACGCGTACCCGCACGACACCTCGGCGCACCGGCCCGGCGGCCAGGCCGAGGGCGCCCGCGGCCGCGCGGCGGGCGAGGCCGGAGCGTTCACGGCCGAGTCCTTCCTGCCCGGCCGGGCCGTCCCGGAACCCCGTAAAGACACCACCTTCAAGGAGTAGACACCATGACGAGCGATATGCCGTCCGGCCAGGTCTCGGACCTGGACTGGCTGCTGAGCGGGCTGGTCCAACGCGTGCCCTACACCCGCAGCGCGGTCCTGCTCTCCGCCGACGGGCTGGTGAAATCCGTGCACGGCATGGACCCCGACAGCGCCGACCACATGGCAGCCCTCGCCGCCGGTCTGTACTCGCTGGGCCGCAGCGCCGGGGCCCGCTTCGGTGACAACGGGGACGTCAGGCAGGTGGTCGTCGAGCTGGATTCCACGCTGCTGTTCGTCTCCACCGCCGGATCCGGCACCTGTCTCGCGGTCCTCTCCGGGCGCGAGGCGGACGCCGCGGTGCTCGGCTACGAGATGGCGATGCTGGTCAAGAGTGTCCGTCCCTATCTGACGACCCCGCTCCGGCAGCCGGCCGGGGCGCCGTTCACCCCGGGGATCTGAGGATGCCGGCCCCGCAGGACGGGCCCCTGCTCGACGACGCGGCCGGCCGGCTGATCCGCCCGTACACGATCAGCAACGGCCGCACCCGGCCGTCCACCGCGTTCGACCTGCTGTCCCTGATCATGGCCACGGGCATCGAGCCGGACATTCCGCTCGGCCCCGAGCACACCGTGGCCCTCGGCCTGTGCGAAGGGCCGATGTCCGTCGCCGAGATCGCCGCACACCTCCGGCTGCCCGCGGTCGTCGCCAAGGTCATCCTCTCCGACCTGGTCGCCTGCGGCGCCGTCACCGCGCACGCTCCCGCTTTCCATGACATGCCCACCGACCGATCCCTGCTGGAGGCAGTGCTCGATGGTTTACGACGACAGCTCTGACCGCACCGGAACCTCCGAGTTCTTTCCCGTCGCCCTCAAGGTCCTGGTCGCCGGCGGATTCGGCGTCGGCAAGACGACGTTCGTGGGAGCGGTCAGCGAGATCGCCCCGCTGTCCACCGAGGAACTGCTCACCCAGGTCAGTGTGGGGACGGACAACCTGGACGGCGTGGAGGCCAAGACGGCCACCACCGTCGCCATGGACTTCGGCCGCATCACCCTCTCCGAGCAGCATGTGCTCTATCTGTTCGGCACACCGGGCCAGGAGCGCTTCTGGTTCATGTGGGACGAGCTCTCCCAGGGCGCGCTCGGAGCCGTGGTGCTGGCCGACACCCGACGCCTCGCCGAATGCTTCGCCGCGGTGGACTTCTTCGAACGGCGCGGCATCGGATTCATCGTCGCCGTCAACGAGTTCGACGGCGCCTACCGCTACGAACCGGACGAGGTCCGCGCCGCGCTCGACCTCGGGCCCGAGGTGCCCGTCGTCCTGTGCGACGCCCGGATCGCCAGCTCCGGCACGGGCGCCCTCGTCACCCTCGTACAGCACCTCATCAACGCCACCACGGCCCCCGCACCGCTGCAGACCTTCGGAGCCCACCCGTGACATCCTTCGCCACCGGCCGGATGCTGCTGACGCCCACCGACCGGCACGGCCCGGCCCGCGCACAGCGGCTGCGCAAGCTGGATCTCGGGGAACGCCCCGACGCCTCCTACGACAACTTCGACGCCTTCGCCGACAAGGTGGCCGAAGTGACCGCCACGCCCTTCTCGATGGTCAACTTCATCGACGAGAACCGGCAGTTCTTCGCCGGACTGCACACCCCGGCGGGCAACCGCGGTGGGCAGGACCTCGGTTCGGCGGCGGCGGGCAGCAGCCGCAGCAGCCGGTACCTGGCCCGCGACCACGGCTACTGCCCGCACGTCCTCGTCCGGCGCAAGGCCCTCGTCCTGGACGACGTCTGCGACTACCCGCGGTTCGCGGGCAATCCGGTGGTGGACGACATAGGCATCCGCTCCTATCTCGGGGCGCCGCTGATCGACCGCACCGGCATCGCGCTGGGCACCGTCTGTGCCGTCGACATCGTGCCGCGCCCCTGGGGGCGAGCCGGGCTCGACACCATCAAGTCGCTCGCCCATGAACTCGTCCGCCAGATCGACGACCGGGAGGGCCACCACCCGCTCTGACTCCGACCGCTCCCCGCAGCCGGCAAGGGCCGCTCAACTCCCGGGCGGCGCACCGGTGCTGCCCCGCAGGACCACATTCCCCTCGATCCGCAGCACCCGGGAACGCCCCGCTCCCGACGGTGTCCGCAACGCGAGGGCGATCACCTGCTCGCCCATCTCGGTGAGCGGCAGCGCCACCGTGGTCAGCGGCGGCGACACCTCCCGTACGACGGGGATGTCGTCGAACCCCGCGAGCGACATGTCCTCGGGCACGCGTATGCCGGCCTCCCGCAGCGCGGCGAGCGCGCCGACCGCCATCACATCGGTCACCGCGAACAGACAGGTCGGCCGCGGCCCCCCGGCGGCCAGCAACTGCCGCGCCGCCGCGTGTCCGCCCTCCCGGGTGAACGCGCCCCGCACCACCCGCTCCAGGGTGATGCCCGCCCCGGCGAGCCCCTCACGGAACCCGGTCAACCGGTCTGCCACCGTGGTCAGTTCGGGCGGACCGCTCAGCACCGCGAACTCCCTGTGCCCCAGCGCCACCAGCGAGGCCGCGAGCGCCGCCGCCCCGGCCCGGTTCTCCGGTTGTACGGTGTCCACCCGCATGGACCGGTGCCGGCTGACCACCGCGACCCGGCCGCCGGCCCGGACATACGGCTCCAGCTCCGCGTCCATCGCCCGCTCCCAGGCCCGGTCCTGGAAGCCGGATCCGATCAGCAGGATGGCCCGCGCGCGCTGGGCCCGCAGCATCGAGACGTACGCGATCTCGCGGGCGGGTTCGCGGAAGGTGGAGGCGAGCATCACCAGGAGGTCCTGTTCGGCGGCCGCGCGCATCACCCCGCCGGCGATGCCCGCGAAGTAGGGGTCGCCGACGTCGTGGCAGATCAGCCCGACCGTACGGTTGCCCTCGGCGCTCGCCAGGGCCTGGGCGTGGGCGTTGGGGATGTAGCCGAGCAGATCGGCCGCCGCGCGGACCCGGCCGCGCAGATCGTCGCGGACCCGGGTGGTGCCGTTCAGCGCCCGGGACGCGGTGGCCAGCGAGACGCCCGCCTCGCGCGCCACCGCGTCGAGCGTCACATGGGCGGCGGGGGCCCGGCGGCGCGTATCGGGGTGGACCGGTGTTTCCCGTTCACTCAACTCGACCCCCAGGGGTGCGGTGGTGGCAGGGCCCCGAAACTTCGGGACGACCTATTGACCGTGCGAGGGAGCAGTCATTAGCGTGGCGGCACCTTACCAGAAAGCGCTTTCTGAAAGCGCCTTCACGGTAAGGTCCGCAGCATCGCACCCTTGCACAGCTCTCCACAACTGCCCCCGAAGTCCAGGGAGTTCACCGTGAGTCAGAGCGCGCTGACCAAGCGCCCCGCCGATGTGGCGGGGGTCGCCCGCAGGGCCGGTCCCACGACCGGCGAGCGGCTCGCCCGCGCGGCGGAGCAGAGCTGGCGCCCCCTCGCCCTGCTGCTGGCCGCGCTGGTGGTCTGGTGGGCGATCGCGGCCGCCGAGCTGATCGAGCCCTATCTCGTGCCGTCGCCCGGTGCGACTCTCGACGTCCTGACCTCGAAGGCCGGTTACCTCTGGGAGCACACCTGGGTGACGACGTACGAGACGCTCCTCGGCTTCGTCATCGCGGTCGCCGTCGGCGTGCTCGCCGCGGTGGTGATGGTGTACTCCTCGACGGTGGAGCGCACGCTCTACCCGATCCTGCTCTTCGCCCAGGTCGTCCCGAAGATCGCCATCGCCCCGCTGTTCGTGGTGTGGCTCGGCTTCGGCATCGCCCCCAAGATCCTGATCGCCGTGCTCATCGCCTTCTTCCCGGTGGTGATCTCGATGGTCACCGGGCTCAAGGCGGTGGACCCGGAGATGCTCCAACTGTCCGCCACGATGGGGGCGAAGCCCTGGCAGACCTTTGTGAAGATCCGCTTCCCGGCGTCCCTGCCGCATCTGTTCTCCGGCCTCAAGGTGGCCGTCACCCTCGCGGTGACCGGCGCGGTCGTCGGCGAGTTCGTCGGGGCGAACGAGGGGCTCGGCTACGTCATCCTCCAGGCCAACGGCAACCTCGACACCCCGATGCTCTTCGCGGGACTGCTGGTGATGTCGCTGATCGGCGTCGTGCTCTTCGTCGTCGTCGAGATCGCCGAGAAGCTGCTCCTGCCGTGGCACGCCAGCCGCCGGGAGTCCTCGGCCACCACCACGTTCTGAAACACGCACCGACCTCCTCGTGAGAAGGGCCAGCCCATGCATGCGCGCAGACTCCTGATCGGTGTCGTACCCCTCGTCCTGGTGGCCACCGCCTGCGGCGGCGAGGACGCCTCGACCAGCACCAGTGACTCCGGCAAGAAGCTGGACAAGGTCACGCTGACACTCAACTGGTATCCGTACGGCGAACACGCGCCGTTCTACTACGGCAAGCAGCAGAAGATCTTCGAGAAGCACGGCATCGACCTGGACATCCGGGCGGGCCAGGGCTCCCAGAAGACCGTCCAGGCGACGGCCGCCGGGCAGACCGACTTCGGCTGGGCCGACACCCCGGCCCTGCTCGCGGGCGTCGACCAGGGCGTCAAGGTGAAGAGCCTCGGCGTCTTCCTCCAGACCACCCCGGCCTCCGTGCAGTCCTTCGACGCCAAGGGCATCGAGGGGCCCGCCGACCTGAAGGGGCGGACGATCGCCGGAACGGCCGGGGACGCGCTGTCGAAGACCTTCCCGATCTTCCTGAAGAAGAACGGCATCGGGGAATCGGACGTCACCGTCCAGAACACCGACCCGGCGGGCAAGATCGCCGCGGTGATCTCGGGGAAGACCGACGGGCTGCTCGGCTACGCCAGCGACCAGGGCCCGACCATGCAGGACAAGGCCAAGAAGCCGGTCTCCTACCTCCGCTTCTCCGAACACGGGCTGAACTTCTACTCCAACGGGCTGCTCGCCGGTCAGAAGATCCTGAGCTCCAAGCCGGAGGTGGCGGAACGCATGGTGGAGGCGGTCAGCGAGGCCTGGACGGCCGCCGCGAAGGCGCCCGAACCGGCCGTGGCGGCGATGGAGGGGGCCTCCGAGCAACTGCCGCCGAAGGCCGTGCTGTCCGAGCAGTTCACGACGACGCTGACCCTGCTCCACACGGCGGCGACCGAGGGCAAGGCGCCCGGAGTCAACACCGAGGAGGACTGGCAGCAGACCATCGACGTGTTCGCCGAGGCGGGCATGGTCACGAAGCCGAAGGCCGTGGGGGAGTACTGGGACGCGAACACGGCGCTGAAGGGATGACGATGCCGAAGCAGCAGACGACCCCGCCCGCCCCGTCCGCCGCCGGGGCGGGCCCGGCGGCCGGGGTCCGGCTCACGGACGTGGCGGTCCGTTTCCGCAGCAAGAAGCGCGACGTCACGGCGCTCAGCGATGTGTCGCTGGAGGTGACGCCGGGCGAGTTCGTCGCCATCGTCGGACCGTCGGGGTGCGGCAAGTCCACCCTCCTCAAGCTGGTGGCCGGCCTGCTCACCGCCTCCTCGGGCGACGTCCTCCTCGGCGGCGAGCGCGTCACCGGGCCCCGGCACGACATCGGTTACGTCTTCCAGCGCGCGGCCCTGCTGGAGTGGCGCTCGGCACTCCGCAACATCCTGCTGCAGGCCGAGATCCGGCACATGGAACCGGCCCAGGCACGTGGACGGGCCGACGAACTGATCCGGATGACCGGACTGACCGGCTTCGAGGACGCCTATCCGCACGAACTCTCCGGTGGCATGCAGCAACGCGTCGCGCTCTGCCGGGCGTTGCTGCACGAACCGCCGGTCCTGCTGATGGACGAGCCGTTCGGCGCGCTCGACGCCCTCACCCGCGAGCAGATGAACACCGAGCTGAACCGGATCTGGCGGACCACCGGCACCACGGTCCTGCTGGTCACCCACTCCATCTCGGAGGCCGTCTATCTGGCCGACCGGGTCGTGGTGATGAGCCCGCGCCCGGGCACCGTCACGGAGATCATCGAGGTGGGCCTGCCCGCCGAGCGCGACTACAGCGAGACGCTGGGCCGCCCGGAGTTCCGGGCGGCTGCGGCGCACATCCGCGACCTGCTGGGGGCGGTGTCCGCGCACGACTGAGGGTGTTGACGCAGGGAGGTGTCGGTCCCGGGCAGGGTTTCCTGTCCGGGACCTTCGCGTTAAGGGGTCTAACGAAAACTGTTGCGATCAGTACTCTCGGAAGTTATTGTCTCTAACGGAAGCGAGTGCTTAAAACGTGCTTCAAACGTACGTGCTCCTGCTTCCTTCGCTGCCACCGCCCGAAGGGACCTGCCATGACCGTCGCCCAGCCCCGCCACACCGTCCTCGGCTCCGGACCCGCCGGTACCGCCCTCGCCCGCGAACTCGTCCGCCGGGGCCACCCCGTCCGGCTGGTCGACCGGTCGGGGAGCGGACCCGCGCTCGAAGGCGTCGAGCGGTTCGCCGCCGATGTCGCCACCGCCGAAGGCGCTCGCGCCGCCGTGGCCGGGGCCGCGGTCGTGTACCACTGCGTCAATGTCGGCTATCACCTCCAGGTGGAGGTGATGCCGAGGATCCAGGAGGCCGTCGTCGGGGCGGCCGAGGGGGCGGGCGCGCGGCTGGTCGTGCTCGACACCGTCTATCCGTACGGGGAGACGCACGGCGCGGTGATGACCGAGGACAGCCCGTGGAACGCCACCACCCGCAAGGGCCGGATGCGCGCCGAGCTCGACGCCCGCTACCTCGCCGCCCACCGCGAGGGCCGGCTCCCCGTCGTCCTCGGGCGGTCCGCCGACTTCGTCGGGCCCGAGGTCCTCAACTCCACGCTCGGCGGCGCCGTCTTCCCCGCCGCGCTCACCGGGCAGCCCGTGCCCGCGCTCGGCGACATCGACCTGCCGCACAGCTACACGTACATCGAGGACGTCGCCGCCGGCCTCGCCACGCTCGGCGAACACCCGGACGCCGACGGCCGGGTGTGGCACCTGCCCACCGCATCGGCCCGCACCACCCGTGAGATCCTCGCGCTCGTCGAGCAACGCACCGGCCGGCCCCTCGACTTCACCGTCGTCGCCGAGCCCCGCCCCTTCGGCCCGTTCGACGGGACCTTCATGGCGGAGTACGCCGAGATGTTCTACCAGCACACCGAACCGCAGATCCTGGACTCCTCCGCCATCGAGAAGGCCTACGGACTCGCCCCCACTCCGCTGGAGGCCGCGCTGGACGCCACCCTCGCCTGGTACGGGGAGTTCCTCGCCGCCCACCGCTGAGACGCGGTCCGGCCCCGGGCGTCGTACCGCACACCCGGGGCCGGACCGCAGAAGCCGTCGCTCAGTAGCGCAGCCGGGACAGATACCGGTAGCTGGTACGCGCCGAGGCGAACGGATCGGCCGGGGCGTCATGCTCCACCAGCCACTGCTTCACCCCGCCCTGCCGCGCGGTGTCGAACATCGCCGGGAAGTCCAGGATCCCCGACCCGACATCCGCGAAGTCCCCGTCGGGCGCCATGTCCTTCACGTGGAGCGCGGGGAAACGGCCCCGGTGCCGGACGAACAGTTCGCCCGGGTCGGAGGAGCCGCCGTCGGCCGCCCAGTACAGGTCCAGCTCGAAGCCGACCAGCTCCGGGTCGGTCTCGTCGAGCAGGATGTCGTACAGGCTGACGCCGTCCACCACTTGATGGTCGCTGCCGTGATTGTGGTAGAGCAGCTTCAGCCCGGACTCCCGGGCCGCCAGCCCGGCGCGGTTGAACTGCCGTGCCACCTCCCGGTATCCGTCAGGCGAATGCAGCGAACCCGGCAGGCTCGGTACCACGATCCACTGACCGCCGAGGGTGTGGACGTCCTCCAGCGCCTGCGGCAGACCGGGGCCGGTCACGATGCCGTAGCCGACGTGCTCCAGCACCGCCTCGAGTCGCGTCCGGTCCAGCATCCGCCGTATCGCCGCAGGGGAGTTGCCGTGCCGGCCGCTGACGCCGACCGTCGCGTACCCGATCTCCGCCAGCTGCTCCAGCGTGCCCGCGAAGTCCTCCGCGAGCGGCGTCCGCATGGTGTACAGGTGCATCCCGATCCCCGACGGCGGAATCCGCCGGCAGCCCCGCCGGCCGGCCGCGACAGCCGGGGCGGCGCCCAGTCCGACGGCGGCCACCGCCCCCAACGCCGTACCGAGAAAGGCTCTTCGGGCTCCGTTCACGTGCTTCGTTGTCACGGGACTCCTCACTTCACGTCGATGCGGACGGCGCCGGTGCTCGTGTCGCCCTTGTCGTCGGTGACCGTCAGGTGCGCGGTGTAGGCGCCCTTGCGGTCGTAGGTGTGCGTCGCCGTCGCACCCTCGGGGCCGGACGGCTTCACGTTGTCGCCGAAGTCCCAGTGGTACGAGGCGATCGTGCGGCCCTCCGCGAGCTCGACCGTGCTGCTCAGCGACACGGCGAGCGGTGCGGTGCCGGACGCCGGTTCGGCCTTCACCGCCACCGTCGTCCCGGCCTCCTTCTCCACCCCCGGACCGTTGAAGTGCAGCCAGTCGACCGACAGCAGATCGGCCTTGTCCGGACTCCAGTCGGGGTTGGTGAAGACCGCGTACAGCGTGGTCGTGGAGCCCGGGTCCTTGAGCTTCGTCGTCGGCGAGATCAGCTGGTCGTAGCCGCCGGTGTTCGGGACCTCCACCGAGCCCAGCAGCTTGCCGGTGGGGGAGCCCGCGCGGAACTCCACGGTGCCGCCGAGCCCGCCGGAGGACGCGCCGACCGTGACCGAGTCGACGTTCTCGAGGTTCACCGGTTCGAAGCCGACCCAGTCGCCGTCCTCGATCTCGATCAGCCGCTTCCCGCCGGAGGCGTCGGCCCGACTGCCGATGTCCGCACCGCCGTTGGCGCCGCCCGTCGCCGTGCGGTGCTCGGCCTCGCGGAAGGAGGTGCGCAGGGTCAGCGAGGTGGAGCCGGTCAGCGCGGGCGCGTCCGGTGCGCCCTCGTCCTCGTACTGGGCGGTGATCCCGTAGTAGAGGTTCTGCCCCGGACCGTGGCTGTCCCCGGCGTCCGTGACGATCTCGCCGGTGCAGCCGGTGTAGTTGTCCAGCGGATGCAGATGGGTGTCATGGCCGAGCTGTGACTGCACCACGACCCGCGAGCAGTCGATCGGACCGCTCGCGTCGTCCTCCGCGTCGGTCACCTCCACCGTGAAGGGGATCGTGTCACCGAAGCTGAACATCCCGCCGTCCGGAGGCTGTTGGATCGTCACCTCGGGCCGGGTGTTGCCCACCGTGATGTCCTGCACCGCGAGCGCCGTCAGTTCGTCGGGGCCGGTCACGGTGAGCCGCGCGGTGTGCAGACCCTTGGCGGTGTACGTGTGCGAAGGGGCGGCCTCGGTCGAGTCCGTGGTGCCGTCACCGTCGAAGTCCCAGGCGTAGCTGACCGGTTGGTCGCCGGGCAGGCCCGATCCCTCGCTGGAGAACGTCACGGTCAGCGGGTCCGGTCCGCTGTCCCGGTCGACGGTGATCTTGGCGTCGGGCAGTCGGCCGTCGCCGACGTGGTCGATCCGGTAGATGCCCGCGCCCTCGTTGCTGCCGCCGCGGCCCGTTCCGCTGCCGAGGCCGAAGTCGATGACGTACAGCGCCCCGTCAGGACCGAAGTCCGCGTCGAAGGGCTGGTTCCACTCCATGTCCTCGAAGATGCCGTTGATCGACTGGAGGTCCCCCGCCTCCACCGGGTCGAACCGGGGATCGGTGAAGGTCTGGTCCTCGCTCTGGAACGAGAACGTCTTGAACCATCCCCTGGTCAGCTCGTAGTTGAACGCCTTCCCCGCGAAATACTCCGGGAACTTGGTGCGGTAGGTGTTGTCCGGGTCGTAGTCGTAGACCGGGCCGCCCATCGGACCGCCGCCACCGGTGCCCACCTCCGGGAACTCGGCCGAGGCGGAGTAGGCGTACCAGACCGTCGCGGGCTGGGCCGGCGGCAGCTCCCGCAGCCCGGTGTTGTTCGGCGAGTCGTTCACCGGCGCCGAGCAGTCGAACTTCGGGCCGGATGTCTTCGTCGCGAAGTCGTAGTCGTTGAACGGGGTGTTGTTCCCGACGCAGTACGGCCAGCCGAAGTTGCCCGCCTCCGTGATACGGGTGTACTCGACCGTGCCCTCCGGGCCCCGGTCCGCCACCGCCTCGCGGGCGTCGGGGCCGTAGTCCGCGACCATCAGGGCCCCGCTGACCGGGTCGGTGGTGATCCGGAACGGGTTGCGCATGCCCATCGCGTAGATCTCGGACCGCGTCTTCTCCGTGCCCGGCGTGAAGAGGTTGCCCTCCGGGACGGAGTACGTGCCGTCGTCCTCGGGAGTGATCCGCAGGATCTTGCCCCGCAGGTCGTTGGTGTTGCCCGCGGTGCCCTGTGCGTCCCAGGCGCGCCGGCCCTCGCCCTCGTCGATCGGCGTGAAGCCGTCCGAGGCGAACGGGTCGGTGTTGTCGCCGGTCGCCGCGTACAGATCGCCGTCCTTGCCGAAGGCGAGCGAACCGGCCATGTGCGAGTTGGCCCGGCCCTCGCCGCGCAGCGTCGGCACGGTCAGCAGCCGCTTCTCGGAGGCCGGGTCGACGGTGTTGCCGTCGACGGTGAAACGGGACAGGTTCAGCCGCTTCTCGACCTTGTCCGAGTAGAGCAGGTACAGCCAGTTGTTCTCCGCGAACCCGGGGTCGAGCGTCAGCCCCAGCAGCCCGTCCGACTGGCTGGTCATCTCCGGGGTGTACGCGAAGTCCAGCGCGGTGGAGACCTTCATCGTCTCCTGGTCGATGACCTTCAGCTCGCCCGTCCGCTGGGCGAAGAACACCCGGCGGTCGGGGGCGACGGCCAGCTCGAACGGGTCCGCCAGATCGCTCGTGGCGAGCGGGGTCCGCTGGAACGAACCGGTGCGCGTGGCGGTGCAGTCGCCCTCCGCCGCGCCGGCCGCCCACTGGATGCCGCCGAGCAGGTGCTGGACGAAGGCCTCCTCCTCGAAGGCCGCCTTGTCGTGCCCGCCCGCCGTGAACCAGGAGCGGCCGCCGTCGTAGTTCTGGCACCAGGAGAACGGATGGTCCACGCCCTCGTCGAGCCCGTCGATGCCGTCGCGCACCTTGATCTGGGCGAGGGTGTGCACCTTGGACGTGGGGTTGGTGCGCCAGTTGTACCACTCCTCCTGGCGCTCCCAGAGGTCGGGAAGGTGCCGGGTCGAGGGGTGCGCGTGGTCGAGGACCTTGATCCGGCCGGTCTGGGGCACGGGGTGCTTGTCGAAGATCGCGCCGACCAGGCCCTCGTACCACTCCCAGTCCCGCTCGCTGGCGGACGCGGAGTGCAGCCCGACCCAGCCGCCGCCCGCCCGGATGTACCGCTGGAGGGCGGCCCGTTCCTCGGCGTTGAGCAGATCACCCGTCTCGGGCGTGGAGTTGGTGTTGTTGAAGACGACCGCCTGGAAGCGGCCCAGGTCCGCGTCGTTGAAGACCGCGGAGTCGGCGGTGGCCTCCACCTCGAAGCCGTGCTCGGCTCCGAGCTTCTTCACCGCCTCGATGCCGGCCGGGATCGAGGGGTGGTCGGAGTTGGTGACCTCGGAGTAGACGAGCACCCGGTACGGGGCGGCCGCCTGTGCACCGGCCGGCGAGGCCACCAGCAGAGCGAGGACCAGCGCCAGGAGCAAGGTGACGGCGATGAGGGGGGACGGGCCGCCGGGGGATCGGCCGACGCGGCCGGCCCGGCGTAACGAACGGCGTCTCATGGGGCGCTCCCTGTGCGGTAGAAGCCGACTGTGGGGTGTATAGAAAGCGCTTTCTGAAGTACGCCGTTCAGCGTAGGTTCAGCCCTCCGGCGGGGTCAATGGGTCTGCAGCGCCCACCGGGCCGGCCCGGCGCGAGGCCCGGTCGCGGGTGGCTGTCGGTGCTGGGCGTTACGGTCGGATCGAACCCGGCCACGGCCGCCGGTGCCGTCGAAACGGAGACACGGGATGACCGCCGACCCCACGATCACGGCCGCCGACGTCCGCTCGGCCGCGCTGTCCCTGCCCGACACCACCGAGAAGCTCGCCTGGGGGCAGCCCACCTTCCGGGTGGCCGGCAAGATCTTCGCCTCGCTCGGCGACGACGAGACGACGATGGGCGTGAAGTGTCCCCGGGAGGACCGCGCCGAGCTGATCGCCACGGAGCCGGAGAAGTTCTTCATCCGCGAGGGGCATGACGACCACTACGCCTGGATGCGCGTCCGGCTGTCCGCGCTGGAGGACGCGGACGAGCTGGCTGCCATCCTCGCCGACTCCTGGCGGCAGGTCGCCCCGCGCCGACTGGCGGCGGCGCATCCGGAGCTGGCGGCCCAGGGGGAGGACGGACCGGGGGAGGGGTGAGGCTGAGCGTGGCGGCCGGCCATCAGAGTGCCCCCGGACATGCGCCGGTCAGGGGCGCGGGAATCCCGTGATCCGCGCCCAGGCCTGCGGGTCAGGGGCGCAGGAAGCCGGTGATCCGGGCCCGCAGGCTCTGCGGGTCCAGGCCGTGGGCCGCGAGGTGCTCCTCCATCTGCCCGTACCGGCGCAGCTCGGCGCGGCCCACGCCCAGTCCGAGCACCCGGTGGGGCAGGTCCATGAGCGCCTCGCCCGTCGTGGCGGCGGAGGTGCCCGCAAGATACGGCTCGACGATCACCACGTCCGCGGTCGAGGCGGCGCCGGCGGCCCGGCGCACCCCCGCGGCGTCGAACGGCCGCACGGTCGTCGCGTACAGCACGGTCACGTCGAGCCCCTCGGTTGCGGCGAGCACGTTGTCGAGCATGGGTCCGACCGCGA
Organism: Streptomyces sp. iso_384; assembly: GCF_056172905.1. Lineage (NCBI taxonomy): Bacteria > Bacillati > Actinomycetota > Actinomycetes > Kitasatosporales > Streptomycetaceae > Streptomyces > Streptomyces sp. iso_384. The sequence continues at coordinate 4,681,853 of NZ_JBWBTT010000001.1, read as the reverse complement.
CCACGGTCCCGCGCCGCCCTTCACGCACCACGGTGAACCCGCCCGCGCCGCCCACCGGCCGCGCCTCCCGGTTCGCCTGGAGGGAGAGACGTACGTACACCCGGTCGTCGCCCGCGACCGACTCCCGCAGCAGGGCCTCGGCCTCGTCCGGATGGCCCGGCACCTGCACGGTCCAGCCGTCGAGCGTGTCCAGGAGCGCGACGTCACCGGGGGCCATATGGGTGAAGCCGCCGGCCGGCCAGTCGTACGAGCCGCCCGCGCTCACCAGGATCCCGCCGACCCCCTGGTGCCCGAAGTCCAGCTTGACCTGCTCGAACGGGCGCTCCACCAGGAAGCTGGCGAAGGTGTGCACGATCGGCCGCATGCCCGTCAGCGCCATCCCCGCCCCGGCCCCGACCAGCAGCTGTTCCCGGATGCCGACGTTGACGACCCGGTCCGGGTGGGCGCGCCGAGCCGGCGCGAAACCGTCGGCGCTGATGTCGGCGAGCACCACGGCCAGCCGGGGCTCCTCGTCCAGGAGCTGCGAGGCGGTGCTGATGAATCGGTCACGCATGGTGTCCATGAAGGGTCCCTCCCGGGGTTCTCGCTCTGCTGCGGTCAGTTCTTGGGGTCGACGCGGGCGACGACGGCCATCGGTCTGCCCGGGTGGGGCGCGGTGAACGCCGTGTACAGGGCCTCGTGGTCGCGGCCGTCCACGGTCACCGCCGCCCATCCGGCGGAGGCGAAGCGGGAGGCGATGCCGCCGGGCCAGCCATGGGTGGCGGAGGCGTTGTCGATCACCAGCGTGTGCAGCTGTTCGAGCCCGGCCGGGCCCGCGTGGGCGATGGCCTCGTGATTGCTGCCCTCGTCCAGCTCGGCATCGCCGATCAGGACCCACACCCGGGGATCGGTGCGGCCCTGGGCCCGCAGACCCAGGACGGTCCCGACGGCGAGCGGCAGCCCGTGCCCCAGCGACCCGCTGCCGATCTCCGCCCCCGGCACCAGCAGCCGGTCCGGGTGATGCCCGAGCGGTGAGTCGTACGCCCCGAAGCCGGGCAACAGCTCCTCGCCGAAGAAGCCGTGGGCGGCGAGGACCGCGTAGTACGCCATCGGCCCGTGCCCCTTGGACAGCAGGAAGCGGTCCCGCGCGGGGTCGTCGACCGTGTCCGGTGCGACCCGGAGCACCCTGCTGTAGAGCACCCACAGGGCGTCGAGCGTGGAATGGGCGGCGGGCGCGTGCTTCTCGTCCCCGGTCATCAGGGCGATCAGACGCGGCAGATCCCGGAGATCGGGGGCGGATGCGACCCGGTGGCCGGAGGCCGGTGCGGCGGTTGTGTTCGTCATGGCACCGAGCGTTCAACATCAACCATGGTTGAGGTCAAGCGCGGAATGGTGTTGGTGACCACCTCCCGGAGTGCGGTATTGTTCTCATGCGCGTTCAGCCAGGGGAAACCCCAGGTCAGACGCCAGCGGGACGTGGCGCAGCTTGGTAGCGCACTTGACTGGGGGTCAAGGGGTCGCAGGTTCAAATCCTGTCGTCCCGACTCGAAAGAGTCGCAGGTCAGGGGTCGTTTCAGAGGAAATCTGAAACGACCCCTCGATCATTCTCGGGGACTCGTTGAGGACCAGCACACTCGACGGACCTGACGCGCACCACCTTGACTCGGTCAAGGTGAGCCGTGTTCGACCAGCGCCGGCCCCTCACTTCAGGAGCACCGGCCGGCCACGCGTCATCCTGGTCGTCGACCACCGCCTCTCCCCGTTCGGCATGCCTCCGGATCGTCGTTCTGTCCGACGGGCCGTCGCGGCCCACGGCCGCCACCAGGACCTCTTCGCCACCAGTCCGGTCCATCGCATGCCCTGGCAACCGCCCTGACGTTCGCGCGGTCGCCTTCCTGAGGCGACGGCGGGTCAGCGGACGAACCGTGCTCTAGGAGAGGGCACTGCCGACGGCGGGGAGGACCTGTTCGGCCCAGATGACCTTGCCCTCCGGCGTGTACCGGGTGCCCCAGTGCTCGCTGAGCTGCGCCACCAGGAACAGTCCGCGGCCTCCCTCGTCCGTGGTGGCGGCGTACCGCAGGTGCGGGGCGGTACTGCTGCCGTCCCACACCTCGCAGGTCAGAGTGCGATCGCGCAACAGACGAACGCGAACCGGCGCGGCGCCGTACCGTATGGCGTTGGTGATGAGCTCGCTGAGGATCAGTTCCGTGGTGAAGGCGAGTTCCTCCAGGCCCCACTCCTCGAGTTGCTCGGCCGCGAGGCCGCGCATGGCGCCGACCTCGCTCGGGTCGAACGGTACGTCCCACTCCGTGACCCGGCCGGGGCCCAGAGTCCGTGTCCGGGCGATGAGCAGCGCGATGTCGTCGGAGGGCCTGCTGGGGAGCAGGGCGTCGAGTACGGCGCGGCGACTGGCCTGCGGGTCGCGGTCGGGGTGGCTCAGCGCCGTGCGCAGCCTTTCCAAGCCCTCTGAAATGTCCCGGCTCCGCTCCTCGACCAGCCCGTCGGTGTACAGGACGAGCTGACTGCCTTCCGCAAGGCGCAGTTCCATGGTCTCGAACGGCCTGCCTCCCAACCCCAGCGGGGGGCCGGCCGGCAGTTCCGAGATCGTCGTCGTGCCGTCCGGGGCGACCACGAGCGGTGGCATGTGCCCTGCCCGCGCCATGGCGCAGATCTGGGAGACCGGGTCGTAGACGGCGTACAGGCAGGTCGCGCCCAGGACGCCGCCGTCCGATGCAGCGCTGTCGCCCTCCTGGTCCATGCGCTGGACGAGGTCGTCGAGACGGGCGAGGAGTTCGTCGGGCGGCAGGTCCAAGGCGGAGAAGTTGTGCACGGCGGTGCGCAGCCGCCCCATGGTGGCCGCGGCGTGCAGGCCGTGCCCGACGACGTCTCCGACGACGAGCCCCACGCGGCTGCCCGGCAGCGGGATCACGTCGAACCAGTCCCCGCCCACCCCGGACTGGGCGGGCTGATAGAAGTGCGCGACGTCCACGGCGCTCTGCTCGGGCAGTTCCCGCGGCAGCAGACTGCGCTGGAGCGTCACGGCGAGATTGTGTTCGCGGGTGTAGCGGCGAGCGTTGTCCATCATGACCGCGGCGCGGCCGACAAGCTCCTCGGCCAGGGACAGGTCGTCCTCGTCGAACGGTTCCGGCTTCTGAGACCGCCAGAAGTTGACCACCCCGAGCACGACGCCCCTCGCCTTCAGCGGAGCCGCGATGAGCGAGTGGATCCCGTAGCCGACGATCGCCGATGCCCGCGGCGCGTCCTGGGCGTGCCAGCCCGGCGCGTCATGGAGATCGGGCACGAGTTCGGGTGTGCCCGTGCCGTATCCGCGGGCCTGCGGCGTGGACGGCAGGAATTCGATCAGGTTGCCGAGCGGGTACAGCGGGTGATCGGAGCGAATGCCGCTGACCGCCGTGCGCCGCATGTCGGCGCCCGGGCCGGGCTCGTCGCCCGTCAGCACCGGGTCGGCCAGATCGACCGTGACGAAGTCCGCGAACCGGGGAACGGCGACGTCGGCCAGTTCCTCCGCGGTGCGCACCACGTCGAGGGTGGTGCCGATGTCACCTCCGGCGTCGTGGAGCAGCTTGAGTCGCCTGCGGGCCGTCTCCGCCCGGCTGCTCAGGAGCTGCATCTCGGTGGAGTCGCGGATGGTGACCGCCGAGCCCCGTGGCCGGGTGGGCCGCTGATTGACCACGAGCAGCCGGTCCCCGGCCTCCAGCACTTCGTCGGTGGCCAACCGGCCGGACAGCAGCAGTTCCGCCATTCGGCTGTCCATGCCGACTTCGTCGACGAGGCGTCCCTCGGCGTCGTCCGGCAGGCCGAGCAGCCGTCCGGCCTCGTCGTTCGCCAGGAGCAGTCGTCCGTCGCCGTCGGTGATCAGCACCCCTTCCCGGACGGCATGGAGCACCGCGGCATGGTGCTCGTACATGCGGGTCATCTCCTGCGTGCCGAGCCCATGGGTCTGGCGGCGCAGTCTTCGGCTGATCAGCGCCGTGCCGACGGTGGCCAGAGTGAGACCGATGGCGAGGGCCAGGAGGATGACCGGAAGCTGACGGTCGGCGATGCCGGTCACGCTCTGCACCGTCAGACCCGCCGAGACCAGCGCGACGACCTCGCCCTCGGGAGAGGTGACCGGGACGATCGCCTGGATCTCCTTGCCGAGCGGTCCCTCCACGCTCTCGGTGTGCACCTGGCCGGCCAGTGAGGGCTCGATCGTGCCGACGAACCGCTCGCCGATGCGGTCGGGCTGGGGGTGGCTGTAGCGGATGCCGTTCGTGTCCATCACCACGATGAAGTCCACGCCTGCGGGCTTGCGTGTCTCCTCGGCGAGGGGCTGCAGGATCGCGGACGGGTCCGGAGACCTCAGCGCTTCCTGCAGGTCCAGGGATTTCGCGAAGGTCTGAGCCACGGAAACCGACCGGTTGCGCGCCTCACGGTCGATGTCGTACCGCGACTGCAGGACCAGGGCCAGCAGCGCACCAGCCGCGAGCAGCACCACGATCGCCACCTGAAGGACGAATACCTGTCCGGCGACGCTTCCGAATCTTCTGCCTAGATTCGCCCGCACCGGTCCGCCGGGCGCGAGAGACGAGACGGGTTCACATCCTCAGTTGTAACACCTCCCCCCGGCCTGGGCTCCCGGCATTCGGTACGCATCGGCGCCAGGACACAAGGTCCCCATCCCTGCGGGCCGGGGACGGGGCGTGATCCACACCTGCCGCTCCTGTCCGGGGTGCCGGAGACGCTGGCCGGCGAGCACGGCCTCGTCCTTCACGCCGCTGGCCTCCCGGACAGGTTTCCCGGCCGTCCGGGGCGGTAGCCGCGCCTCGTCAGGCGCCGCGGGCGGCGGGTGACCGGTGGCTGGAGCGGCGGCGACTACGCCGTCGGTGACGCCTGGGCCCACGCCGCCGACGACGTGACCGCCACAGCCCTGGCCGAACTCGGCCGCAACGCGACCGGGACCGCACCGTGCGTGCTTGACGTGGCCACCGGCACGGGGCCCGCTGCCCGCTCCGGAGCCTCGGCCGTGGGCCTGGACCGCGAGCTCGGTCTGCTGCGGACGGCCGGGGAACCCGCCCGGCAGGCGCGGGCGGGTGAGGCTGTCTGGACGTCAGACGGACATCGATCGGACAGTGTTCCAGACAGGACTCGATCCGAAATAGGAGTCGTAGAGTTCCTGAACATCGAGGAGGCTCTCCGGCGGCACCTTGCCGTAGTGGACGCGCTCGAGGTGGCGGAAGTACTCGAAGCGCTCCACTCCGGGCGTGATGATGACCAGCATGTTCGCGATCTCGCCGGGTGCGGCGGCGAAGGCGTGCTGGGTACCGGGTGGTACGACGACCACGTCTCCGCGCTCCGCGGTGACCACGTGATCGCCGGACAGGAGCTGGGCGGTGCCGTCGAGGACGTAGAACATCTCGGCGGACTTGCGGTGGTGGTGAGGACGGGCGCCGTCGGCGCCCTTGCCGAGGGTGACCCGCATGCTGGAGAGCGCCCCGCCCGTGGCGGAGCTGTCGATGAGCAACTGGTTGGTGACCGGGCCACCCTCGCCTATCAATTCGGCGTCAGCTGAGCGCACCACGACGGTTCCGTCGAAATCGGGAATGAAGAGGGACATTCTTTGCTCCTGCGATATTTGATCCTGCTGAAAGGCAGGAACCACTGGGCAGGCAGCGGTCGGACGGGTAGCGAATGCCGCCTGCCCGCCGCCTGCCCGGGCGTCGGCAGGGCGAACGGCGCGCCTTGCTCGGGGAGCACACCATCGGCCGGCGCCGTACGCCGTCAGCCGAGGACCGCCACGGCCTCGATCTCGATCTTCAGCTCGGGGCCGACCAGGCGGTTGACACCGATATGGCTGCGTGCCGGCCTGTGTTCGCCGAAGAACTCCGCGTAGACCTGGTTGACCTCGTTCTGGGCGTCCATGTCGGTGTTGAAAATAGTGACCTTGACGATGTCCTGGAGGTCGCCGCCGGCCGCCTTCAACGCGATGAGCAGGTTCTCCAGGCAGGCCCGGGTCTGCTCCGCGATTCCCTCGGGCACGGTGAGCCCGGCCTCGTCGTGGGGGTGCTGATGTACGAGCGGGTAGGCGGTGGCGCCCGAAAGCCACACAGTGTCGCCGCGCGTGACGACCGCCGGGGCGAACGGCATGGAGTCCGCCCCGGTGTCCTCGCGCAGTTGTGCGGCCCAGGCCAAGGAATCGGGTGTGATGAGTTGCTTCACCGTAGCTCCAAATTTGTATGACGACTGATGAATGATGGCAGGTGATCAGGATACTGTAGGGCCGGAAGATGGCAACCGGCGAAGGAGCCCCCATGCGCATGATCGGCCGCAGGTCCTCGGTCGACGAGGTGGTAGGCCAGCTCAACGAAGCTCTGATGCAAGGCACTTGGGTGATCGGGGACCGGCTGCCGACCGAGCAGCGGCTCACCGAGGAGCTGGGAGTGAGCCGTACCGTGGTCCGGGAGGCGGTACGGGCCCTGGTGCACTTGGGGGTACTGGAGACCAGGCAGGGGGCCGGTACCTACGTGGTATCCACCACCGACCCGGCCCCCATGCTGCGACGGTTCGGGACGGCCGACGTCCGCGAAGTGTTCGAGGTCCAGCTCGGCTTCGACGTTCAGGCGGCCCAGCTCGCCGCCGTCCGCCGCACCGATGCCGACCTGCGGCGGCTGCGCAGCTTGCTCGCTGCCCGAAATCACGCCACTGCGCCGGAGGACTTCGCCCGTGCCGACGCAGACTTCCACCTGGCAGTGGTGGAAGCAGCGGGAAACAGCATGCTGCTCGAGTGCTACCGCTTCTTCGTCGGCCGACTCCATGACAGTCTGCACGCGCTGCGCAGCCAGGACGTGATCGAGGAGAGCGGCGCCGAACCCCACGACGCACTGCTGGCGGCGATCGAGGCAGGAGATGAAGCCGCTGCCGCCGCCGCGGCTGCGGCAGCGATCCGCCCGAGCCTCGATGCGCTCGCTGAGCAGTTCCGAGGTCCGTAGCATGCGGTTCTTGTGGTTTCGGGCGGCGTTCGTGGTTGCGGGTCGGTGGCGCCGAGCCTCGAATTCCTCGGGCGAGCGGTGGCCGAGTTCTGAGCGCGGGCGGTCGGTGTTGTGCCGGCCGACCCACTGGACGTCACGTTGTGCCTGGTCAGCGCCTCCCAGGGCCCTCGGTGCTCGATCGCCTCAGCTTCGTACAAGCCGTCGGTGGCGCGCGTGAGACCGCGGCGAATGATGTCCGGGCCGCGTGGAGATGCGCCGAGTGGCCGATGTCGTCGGCGAGCAGGGAACACCCGTTGCGGCCCGGCGGTAGTGCTCGTTCATGGCCTGTACCACCGTCCCGAGCACCTCGGCAGGGTGGTGGAACGCTTGCGGACCGCGGGGATCGAGGCCGTCGTTCCCGAGCTGCACCGAGGCTCGCTGTCCGCTGACACCGCAGCGGTCCAGAACGCGGTCGATTCGCTGCCGGAACCCCCGCTCGTGCTCGGGCACTCCTACGGTGGGTCGGTGATCACCGGAGTGCGCGGAGCGCGGCATCTGGTCTATCTGGCGGCCTTCGTGCCGGACACCGGCGAGAGCGCGGCCGCTCTGGGCGGGGCGTCCTCGCGGCTCCGGGCGGCGATCAGTCCCGGGCCCGACGGATCGACCAGCCTGCATCCCGACCGGGCTGCCGACGTTCTTTACCACGACTGTTCCGAGCCTCTCGCGGCCCGGGCGGTCGGGCTGCTTCGTCCGCAGGCCCCCGGCTGCGGACGAGGAGTCCCCGCCTATCACAGCTGGAAGGACACTTCCTCCACCTACGTCGTCTGCGGCCAGGACCGGGCCATCGCTCCGGCCCTGCAACGGAGGATGGCCGCTCGCTGCACCGAGGTGCGTGAGTGGCGGACGGGCCATTCGCCCTTCGTAGGGCGACCCGATCTCCTCGTGGGACTCCTGTGGGAACTGCTCGTACCGCTGCCTCAGCCGTAGTTCCCTGATCATCCGGTGGGGCAGAGTAGGGCCCATGCCTACGTACGAGACGATGCCGTTCCACCTGGAGACCGAGCGCCTGATACTCCGGCCCTGGGCCGAGTCCGACGCCGCCGACTTCTCCGCGCTCCTCGCGGAACGCGGCAACGGCACACCCCCGGTCGAGCGCATCCGGAAGTCCATCGCGGAGCTGCTGGCCGCGACGGAGACCAACGGGATCGCCCTGCTGCCCGTCCAGCGCCGCGAGGAGGGGGACTTCATCGGCTACTGCGGGCTGATCATCGGCCGTACCACCCTGGAGGAGCCCGAGATCGCGTACGAGCTGTTCCAGCACGCGCACGGGCGCGGCTACGCCACCGAGGCGGCCGGCGCGGTGCTCGGAGCCGCCGTGGCGACCGGCCGGAAACGGCTCTGGTCGACCGTCGGGGCGTGGAACGCTCCGTCGCTCCGCGTTCTGGAGAAGCTCGGCTTCGAGCGCGATCACGTCAGCACGGAGGACAACGGCGAAGTGGTGTGGCTCACGCGCTCGTTGCCGTGAGGTGGGGTCCGCCGCGCGCCCCACGACCTCCTGGGGCGCTCAGCTACGGCCGCCGCGCTGCCAGCGCTGGGCGGTGAGCGGCACGGGCCCACCGCCGAGCCGGTCCGCCAGCGGCTGCACCAGGCTCCGCGCCTCGTCCGGGCGCGCCCGCACGGCCGCGACTAATCCCGTCGTACGGTCCTGGTCGTCGTCGACCAGCGCGGCCACGAAGGCCGGCCGCTCGTCCGCGTCCACGGCCGACAGCCACGGCTCGGCCTCGCCCGGCGTGCGGGTGCGCGGCGACCAGCGGGCGGTGACGAGCGTGTACAGGACGTCCGCCACCGGTTCGCGGTGCAGCAGCACCATCACCGGGTCCGCCGTCCAGTCCTGGTAGAGACCGGCCTTCCAGAACGGCTCCTCGGTCGCGAACCGCTCCGCCGTCGCCCGGTCGGCCAGGTCGACCACATGGACGCTGCCCGTGTGCTCCTCCCCGTCGTCGGACAGGGTGGGCCCGCGAAATATCAGCCCGTCCGCGAACCGGTCCATGTAGGACCAGTGCTCCTCGCAGAGTTCGGCCAGCTGGTCCGCGACATCCGGCTTGTCCTGTGCGTGTACGTAGAACGGCATGCCGGAACCGTACCCGGGCGCCCCGGAGCGGATGGCACGCGTCGCGCGTACCGCCGACGTTAACCGTTGCGTCACGACCTCTTCCGTTCTGTTCGGTTCTCTTGGAACATCCTGTTCGCTTCTGTTCCCCACACCCCAAGAGGCCCCTCACCCATGGCTGATATGAATCGGCGCCGCTTCTTCCGGATAGCCGGTGCCACGGCGGGGTTCGCCGCGCTGTCGGGCAGCATCGACCGCGCCGCCGCGATTCCCGCCCACCGCGCTTCCGGGACGATCGAGGATGTCGAGCACATCGTCGTCCTGATGCAGGAGAACCGTTCCTTCGACCACTACTTCGGCGCGTTGAAAGGGGTACGGGGATTCGGCGACCCGCGGCCCGTGACCCTGCCGAGCGGGAAGTCCGTCTGGCACCAGGCCGATGCGGCGGGCAAGGAGACCCTGCCGTTCCACCCGACCGCGGACGACCTGGGCATGCAGTTCCTCCAGGGCCTCAACCACGACTGGGCGGGCGGCCACCAGGCGTACAACGACGGGCGTTACGACCGCTGGGTCCCGGCGAAGACGCCGACGACCATGGCTTACCTGACCCGGGACGACATTCCGTTCCACTACGCGCTCGCCGACCGCTTCACCGTGTGCGACGCCTACCACTGCTCGTTCATCGGGGCCACCGACCCCAACCGCTACTACCTCTGGTCGGGGCACACCGGCAACGACGGCACCGGCGGCGGGCCCGTCCTCGGCAACGAGGAGCGGGGCTACGGCTGGACGACGTACCCCGAACGGCTGGAGGAGGCCGGGGTCTCCTGGAAGATCTACCAGGACATCGGCGACGGTCTGGACGGCCCCGGCGGCTGGGGCTGGATCGACGACGCCTACCGGGGCAACTACGGAGACAACTCGCTGCTCTACTTCGACAGGTACCGCACCGCCCGGCCCGGCGACCCGCTGTACGACAAGGCGCGCACCGGTACGAACGTGGCCGACGGCGACGACTACTTCGACGGGATCGCCGCCGACGTCCGCAACGGGAAGCTGCCGCAGATCTCCTGGGTAGCCGCCCCGGAGGCCTTCACCGAGCACTCCAACTTCCCCTCGAACTACGGCGCCTGGTACATCGCGCGGCTGCTCGACGCGCTGACGTCCGACCCCGAGGTGTGGAGCCGCACCGCCCTGTTCATCACCTACGACGAGAACGACGGCTTCTTCGACCACGTCGTACCGCCCCACCCGCCGACCTCCGCCGACCGGGGCCTGTCCACGGCCGACACCTCGACCGAGGTGTACGCGGGCGGCTCCTCGTACGGCCCCGGTGTCTACGGACTCGGGCCGCGCGTCCCGATGCTGGTCGTCTCGCCCTGGAGCACCGGCGGCTACGTGTGCTCCGAGACCTTCGACCACACCTCGGTGCTCCGGTTCATGGAGCAGCGCTTCGGTGTGCGCGAGCCGAACATCTCACCGTGGCGGCGTGCCGTGTGCGGCGACCTGACCTCCGCCTTCGACTTCGCCCGCACCGAACCGGCCCCGGACGACCTGCCCGACACCTCCGCCTACGAGCCGCCGGACCGCGAGCGGCACCCCGACTACCGGCCCACCCCGCCCGCCGTCGGCTCGCTGCCGAAGCAGGAGCCGGGCGGCCGCCCCGCCCGGCCGCTCCCGTACGCCCCGTACGTCGATGCCGTCGTCGACACCGGCACCGGGAAGATCGCGCTCACCTTCAGCCCGGGGACGGCGGCCGGTGCGCAGTTCTACGTCACCTCCGCGAACCGGACCGACGTCCCGTGGACGTACACCGCCGAGGCGGGCAGGACCGTGGCGGACGCCTGGAACTCCGCCTACTCCGGCGGCACCCACGACCTCACCGTCCACGGCCCCAACGGCTTCCTGCGTACGTTCAGGAGCCCGGGTTCCACCGCCGGTCCCGAGGTCACCGCCCGCCACAACGACGGGAGCGGCAACCTCGACCTGAAGCTCACCAACCCCGGCGACACCGAGGTCCGCCTCACCCTCGCCAACGCCGAGGCGTACGGGGGAGCGGAGCAGACCGTCACCGTCCGGCCCGGCGCCACGGTGTCGCGCACCATGGACCTGCGGGCGGGCAAGCGCTGGTACGACGTGTCCGTCACGGCCGAGGGCGACCCGGTCTTCCTGCGCCGCTTCGCCGGTCATGTCGAGACGGGGGCCGTCGGGGTCAGCGACCCGGCGACGGCCACGGACTGAGCACGGCGGGCCTGCGACAACGGACAACGGCGGGCCCGGACCTCTCGGTCCGGGCCCGCCGTTCCGTGCGGTGCGGGCCGGTGGTGTGCGGTGCGTCAGACCGCCCCGCCGGTGCTTCCGCCGGCACCGGACGCTGCCTTGATCCCGCCGGTGATCTCGTCGAGGACCGACAGCTTCGGCGCGTCCTTGTCGATGTCGAACCCGGACCGGACCACGACGAGCATGTCCTTGGAGGTGGGGGAGGGGAACACGAGCGATTCCACGTAGCCGTCGTCGCCCTTCTCCGTCACCACCTTCCAGCGCACGACATAGCCCTTGCCGCCCGCCACCGTGACGGCCTCGGACTTCAGCTCCTCGTGCGAGCCGATCTTCCCGTAGCTCTTTCCGCCGTAGGACTCCTCGGCGTTGGCGGCGATGTCCTTCTTGGCCACCTCCTCCGGCGTCCCGGCGGTGAGCTTCATGGCGGCCGCCGGGGCGGAGAACACTCCGCCGCGCACGCAGGTCTCGGCGGTGTCGCCGGGGCAGGGGTGCTCACCCGTCGTCACTCCGGCGCCGACCGCCCCGGACCTTCCCTTCCACCCCTCGGGCACCGGGAGGCTGATCCCGGCGGCGAGGTCGGTGGCGAAGCCCGGCTCGCTCGGCGGAAGCTGCCCGCCGGGCCCCTGGCCTTCGCCGTTCTCCCCGCCGTCGCCCTCGCCGCCCGTTCCGCCGTCCTTCCGGTCGCCGTCCGGCGGGCCCGGCAGGTCGGGGGCGGCGGACGGCGATGAGGCCGCGGTGTCCGGCCGGTCGTCGCCGTCCTCGCCCAGCAGATACACGCCGCCCCCGATGGCGGCGAGCACCACGACGGCGACCGTCACGCCGACGCCGATGCGGATCCCGCGACGGCGCGCCGCGCCGGGCGACGCGCGGACATGGCCGGTCCACTGCGCTCCGTCCCACCAGCGTTCCTGAGCGGGGCCTTTGCCTGAGTGCCCGGGGTCTGGATGCCAGCCGGGCGGGGTCATCTGGGTCACGGGGGCACCCTATGCGGACCGGGTGAGAATCACATGAACTGCCCGCCCCCGCTCGGCCGGGGCGGCGCGTCCCCGCCGGTCCGGTCAGGGTTCGATCAGCCCGGCGCGGATCGCGTAGCGGGTGAGCTCCAGGCGGTCGCGCAGTCCGAGCTTCTGGAGCAGGTTGGCGCGGTGCCGCTCCACGGTCTTGACGCTGATGACGAGCAGCTCGGCGATCTCCTTCGAGGAGTGGCCCTCGGCGACCAGCTTGAGGATCTCCTCCTCGCGCTCCGTGATGGCCCGCGCCGGCAGGTCCTCGCCCTCCTTGGCCCGGTCCAGGAAGTTGCGGATGAGTGCGGTCACCGCGCCCGGGTAGAGGAACGGCTCGTCGCGCATCGCCGCCCGGCAGGCCTCCACCAGGTCCCGGTCCGCGACCGACTTGAGGACGTACCCGGCCGCCCCGGCCTTCAACGCCTCGAAGAAGTACTGCTCGTTGTCGTACATCGTGAGCATCAGGATGCGCAGCCCGGGCATGACCCGGGACAGTTCGCGCGCCGCCTGGAGGCCCGTCAGACGGGGCATCGCGATATCCAGAATGACCAGGTCGGGCTGTTCGCTGCGGGCCATCTCCACGGCCTCGGCACCGTCGCCGGCCTCGGCGACGACCGTCAGGTCCGGTTCGCCGTCGAGGATCAGCCGGACGCCGCGACGCACCAGGGCGTGGTCGTCCGCCAGCAGGATGCGGGTCGGAGCGGCGGCGCCCCGGGCGGGTGTGGCGATGGACGGTGAGATGGGCATGGTCACTTGCTTCCGTTCGGGGCGGGCACATCGAGACGTACTTCGGTACCGCCCTGCGGGCCGGGACCGAGGTAGACCTCGGCCCCGATCAGCAGAGCGCGCTCGCGCATACCGCGCAGGCCGGCCCCCTCGGGCGCGTTCCCGAGGCCGCGGCCGTCGTCGCGGATGCGCAGCTCCACCCCGCAGGCGCTGCGCCGCAGAGAGAGTTCGAGCCGGGTGGCGCGGGCGTGCCGGACCGTGTTGGTGAGGGCTTCCTGCGCGATTCGGTAGACGACCAGTTCGGCCTCGGCGCCCAGCTCCGGCAGATCCTTCTCCATCTGCCGGCGGATCGTCAGCCCGTCCGGCGTCGGCGTCTCGGTGATCAGCGCTGTCAACGCGCTGACCAGGCCCAGCTCCTCCAGGACCCCGGGCCGTAGCCGACGGGCGATCCGGCGGATCTCGTCGAGCGACCCCCGGGTGATCTCCTGGACCTGCCGCAGCTCTCCGCGCAGCGGCTCCGGGGCCTGGTCGGCGACCCGCTTCAGCTCCAGCAGAACCGCGGTCAGCGTCTGCCCGACCTCGTCGTGCAGTTCCTGCGCCACGCGCCGGCGTTCGGCCTCCTGGGCGGAGAGCGCGCGGGCACTGCTGGCGGCGCGTTCGGCCTCCAGCCGGTCCAGCATCGTGTTGAACGTCTCGATCAGCGCGGCGATCTCACCGTGCCCCGCGACCTCGGGGCGCGGGCTCGGGCGCAGCAGGTCGGTGGTCGTCATCGCCCGCGTGACCCGTTGGAGCGGGAAGAGGCCGAGCCGGAGCAGGGCCGCGTTGGCCGCGAGCATGAAGGCGATACCGCCGGTCAGGATCATGGCCTCGGTCAGCAGGACCGGGGTGGAGATCGTGATCGGCCCGAGCAGCAGCAGGGCGCCGGCCGCGACCAGCACGGCGGCGTTGAGCAGGAAGATCCGCCAGAACAGGGACAAGATCGGACGGCTCCTTGGGAGGTCGGGTCGTGCGGGCGCGCTGACAGCCTTCACTATCGCCGCTGCGCGGGGCGAAGCGTGCCGCCCGGGCATGCGGCCGGACACGCCGCCCCGGCGGCCTCTGCCCCCGGCCTCTCTCCGGAGTGCCGCGTGCGCGCCCCGTCTGCATGGTGCGCGCCCCTGGATATGGGTGCTGCCCCCGATGGTCCCTGCGGGCCCCTCCGGACGACCATGAGGTCCAGGGCCCCGGGGGGCCCTGCCCCGTGCCGCGGTACGGGGAGCCGGGGCTTCAGGAGCCGAGAGGGTTTCCGTACCGGGAGGGAGACACCATGCCCACGTACGACGAGCGGCTGCGTGAACTCGAGGAGCAGCTGCGTCACGACGATCCCGGCTTCGCCGAGGCGATGTCCGACGGGACGCCGCGCACCCCCCGCGAGTACCGCCGCCGCAACGCCTGGCTGTGGCTCGCCGTCGGGCTTGCCGCACTGGGCATCGGCATCGCCGGGGGTCACGGCCTCCTGATCGCCGCGGGACTCGTCGTGTCCGGCGCGGCGGCCAACCTCTTCGACCCGCAGCGCGGACGTCAGCACGGGCGGGACATCCCCACCACCCGCTGACCCGCGCCCCATCTCCCGGCGGTGCCCGGATGCGCCGCCCCACCGGCCCCGTCCGGCCGGCGTCAAGGCCTCGTCCGGACTCCGGGCGGGGCCTTCGCGTGCAGGTGGTCGCACGCACGGATGGACGTACGGTCCGATGTGAGGTCCGACCACATGCCCGGTGTGACATAGGCTGCATGTCCGGATCCGGCCGAGGCAGGGAGATACGGATGCCCGTCGAATGGCAGCCCGTGCAGCAGTCCCGAACCCATGAACTCGTGCTCCGCAGCATCGAGGAACGGGTCGTCGCCGGAGAGCTCCGGGCCGGCGACCGGCTGCCGCCCGAACGGGAGCTGGCCCCGGTGCTCGGCGTCAGCCGCTCCGCCCTCCGCGAGGCGCTGCGCGTGCTGGAGACCATCGGCGTCCTGGTGGCCCAGCCCGGCCGGGGGCCCGACGCGGGGGCCCGGATCGTCCGCAACCCGGACGACGCCCTGGGCCGCCTGCTCCGCCTGCACTTCGCCCTCGGCAGCTACAGCCTCCAGGACGTCCTGGAGGCCCGGGTGATCCTGGAGCGGTCCAGCTTCGAGGCCGCCGCCTGCCACGCACCGGACGAAGACCTCGACGCGGCGGAGGAACTGGTGGCGGGCATGGCGGAGCCGGGGATCGGGGTCAGCGGCTTCAACGATCTGGACACCCGCTTCCATGTGCTCATCGCCCGCAGCTCCGGCAACGCCCTGACGTCCACGCTCACCTCCGCCGTACGCGAGTCCGTGCGACCGCTGATCCTGCGCGCCCTGGAAGCCGTCGAGGACTGGCCGGCCACGGCCCGCGCCCTCAACGCCGAGCACGAGGCCCTTCTCGCGCTGGTACGGGACGGGAAGGGCGCGGCCGCCGCTGACCTGGTGGAACGGCATATCCGGGGGCTGCACGGGACCCTGGTGGACGAGCCCACCGCACCGTAGGGGCCCGAGAGGGCGATCCGGCTGCCGGGTGACGCCGGGTACCGCAGACACGCGGCGTCACAGCCACACGGACGTTCCCTTCGGCGGCCCGTGCCTAGTATGGTCCGACCATAGAAACCTCGATCCCAAGTGAACCCGACCGGGGAGGCTCCATGCGCATCGGACTCTTCGCCACCTGTCTGGGAGACACGCTCTTCCCCGACGCGGTGCAGGCCACCGCGATCCTGCTCACGCGCCTGGGGCACGAAGTGGTGTTCCCACCGGGTCAGACCTGCTGCGGGCAGATGCACGTCAACACCGGCTACCAGCGAGAACCCGTGCCGTTGGTGCGCAACTTCGCGGACGGGTTCGGCGACGCCTCGATCGAGGCGGTCGTGATGCCGTCGGGCTCGTGCGCCGGTTCCGTACGGCACCAGCACCGGATCGTCGCCCACCGCTACGGGGACGCCGCGCTCCGCGCCGGAGTGGAGACCGTCGCCGCGAAGACCTACGAGCTCTCCGAGCTCCTCGTGGACGTCCTCGGCGTCACGCGGGTCGGCGCGTACTTCCCGCACCGGGTGACGTACCACCCCACCTGCCACTCGTTGCGGATGCTCCGCGTCGCCGACAAGCCCCTCCAACTCCTGCGCGCGGTCGAGGAAATCGACCTGGTCGAGTTGCCCGGAGCCGAATCCTGCTGTGGATTCGGCGGCACCTTCGCGCTCAAGAACTCCGAGACGTCCACCGCGATGCTCCACGACAAGACGGACAGCATCACGGCCACCGGGGCGGAGGTGTGCACCGCCGGGGACTCCTCCTGCCTGATGCACATCGGCGGCGGGCTCTCCCGGATCCGGTCCGGCACCCGCACCCTGCACCTCGCCCGGATCCTCGCCGCGACCCGCACCACGCCCGACGTCCTGACGGAGGCCTCCGTATGAGCACGTTCCTCGGCATGCCCGCCCCGCCGCCCCGCTCGCCGTACGGCACCGGAAACCTCCGCGGCGACCAGGCCTTCCCCCGCGCCGCCCACGACGAACTGGGCAACGACCAGCTCCGCCGCAACCTCGGCCGCGCCACCGGCGCCATCCGCGCCAAACGGCTGAACGTCACCGGCGAACTGCCCGACTGGGAAGCCCTGCGGGACGCGGGCTCCGCCATCAAGACCGACGCCATGAACCGGCTGCCCGAACTGCTCGAAGAACTGGAGCGCAAGGTCACCGAGCGCGGCGGCACCGTCCACTGGGCCCGCGACGCCGCCGAGGCCAACGAGATCGTCGCCCGGCTGGTGAGGGCCACCGGCAGCGACGAGGTCATCAAGGTCAAGTCCATGGCCACCCAGGAGATCGGACTCAACGAGCACCTGGAGTCGGTCGGGATCACCCCGTACGAGACCGACCTCGCCGAACTCATCGTGCAGCTCGCCCACGACAAGCCCTCGCACATGCTGGTGCCCGCGATCCACCGCAACCGGGACGAGATCCGGCAGATCTTCCTCGACCACGTCCCCGGCATCGACCCGGAGCTGGACAACGTCCCCGCCCACCTCGCCGCCGCCGCGCGCGGCTACCTCCGCGAGAAGTTCCTGACCACGAAGGTCGCCGTCTCCGGCGCCAACTTCGGCATCGCCGAGACCGGCACGCTGGCCGTCGTCGAGTCCGAGGGCAACGGCCGCATGTGCCTGACCCTGCCCGACACCCTCATCACCGTCATGGGCATCGAGAAGGTCATCCCGCGCTACCAGGACCTGGAGGTCTTCCTCCAGCTCCTGCCCCGCTCCTCGACGGGGGAGCGGATGAACCCCTACACCTCGCTGTGGACCGGCGCGACGCCCGGCGACGGACCGCGCGACTTCCACCTGGTCCTCCTCGACAACGGGCGCACCGCCGCCCTCGCCGACGCCGCCGGACGCGCGGCCCTCAACTGCATTCGCTGCTCCGCCTGCCTGAACGTCTGCCCGGTGTACGAGCGGACCGGCGGCCACGCCTACGGATCGACCTACCCCGGACCGATCGGCGCGGTCCTCACCCCGCAACTGGCCGGGATGCACGCGGCGAAGGACGACCCGAACAGCTCCCTGCCGTACGCCTCCAGCCTCTGCGGCGCCTGCTTCGACGCCTGCCCGGTGAAGATCGACATTCCGTCGCTGCTGGTGGAGTTGCGCCACCAGCACACCGAACAGACCGGCGTCACACCGGAGAAGCTGGCGATGAAGGCGGCCGCCGCCGTGATGCGCCGCCCGGGTCTCTACACCGCCGTGCAGAAGGCGGCCGGCCTCGGGCGCGTGATCGCGGGGCGCGACGGAACGATCTCGCGGCTGCCTCCGCCGCTCAGCGGCTGGAGTGACAGCCGCGACACCGCGGCCCCGCCCCGGCAGACCTTCCGCGCCTGGTTCGCCTCCGACGAGGGCACGGCAGCCCTGCGCGCCGCGGCCGCCGAACACGACGCCACGGCTACAGGCGAACACGACACCGCGGCCTCCGGCGGCGGGCACGACGAGGAGGACGCGACATGAACCGTGCCGCCGGCAGTGCCCGCGACACCGTGCTGGGCCGGATCCGCGACGCCCTCGCGCTCGCCCCGACGCCCGCCGTCGTCGTCCCGCGCGCCTACCGCACCGGCCGCGCCCTGCCTGACGACCAACGCCTCGCCCTGTTCACCGACCGGCTCCTCGACTACAAGGCACGGGTCCACCCCTGTACCGCCGACCGCACCGCCGAGGTCGTCCGCGAAGTCCTGCGGGAGCACGCTGTCCGCCGTATCGGCGTGCCGGCCGGGCTCGACGCGCGCTGGCTCGCCGGGTACGACGGCGAGGTGCGGCAGGACGACGCCGGCGTCACGCCCGCACAACTCGACGCCCTGGACGCCGTGGTGACGGCGTCGGCCGCCGGCTGCGCCGAGACCGGCACGATCTTCCTGGACGGTTCGCCCGGCCAGGGCCGCCGGGCGCTGTCCCTCGTCCCCGATCTGCACGTGTGCGTCGTCGACCTCTCCACGGTCGAGGTGGGCGTGCCCGAGGCGGTGGCCCGGCTGGTGCCCGAACGGCCGACGACGCTGATCAGCGGTCCGTCCGCCACCTCCGACATCGAGCTGGAGCGGGTGGAGGGCGTCCACGGGCCCCGGACGCTGGTGGTGGTGATCCGTACGGACGCGTAGCCGTCGGGGCGCCGGCGCCCAGCGGAGGTCAGGGAGTGTCCGGCCGCGCGTGCACCGCGGTCACCACCGGCACGGCCGACACAGCCGTACCGCCGAACGTGATCCGCGTCCGCGCCCCGTCCTCGGCCCAGCGCACCTCGACCGTGTCACCGGCCACCTCCACCCGGTCCACCACCCCGTCCAGCGGGTCGGTTTCCGGGGCGGCGTCCGGTGCGGCTTCCGGTTCGGCGGTGAGGGACGCCAGCGCCGCCAGGACCACCGTGCCGGTCACCTCGGCGGCGAGCCGGGGCACGGTCGCCCAGGGCGCGAACGCCGTTCCCCGCGGGGCCCGTACGTCCTCGGGCGCTTCCCAGCCGCGCAGCCCCCGCAACCGCGAGCGCACCGGCCCGCCGGGGTCGGTCGCCCAGCCCGTCAGCTCCGCCCGCGCCCCGTCCGGCGCGCCCAGCACCCGGTGCACCCGCAGCTCGTGGCGGCCCCGCGCCACGGTCACGCTCTCCACCCGCAGCCCGGGAACGGTGGACGGGCCCGCCGGGAACACCGGCAGGTGCCAGGAGGCCGCCCAGCCCCAGCCGTCGCCGTGCCCGGCCCCGAGCGGACGGATGCGCCGCCGGGCGCTGCGCACCCCGCCGACCGTCACCGACAGATGGTTGTCCGCCGTGTTCGCCGCGGAGGTGGGTCCGGTCACGGTGGAGTACGCGAGCCGCGCGTAGTGCGGGTCCTCGTCGGCCGCCGACTCGCCCTCGTCCGGGCGGACGTGGTCGCTGCCGTGGTTGTGCAGCCGCACCACGCCGTCCGCCCGCGTCGACTGCAGCAGAAGGCCCGCCGCCGGTACGGACAGCACCCGGTCGGGGCCCTCGCTCGGAGCCTCCTCCTCCGGCGACGCCCACAAAGGATGCTCGGCCGGGGCCAGGAGAGCCACGAAAGCCTTCGACGCCCAATAGGGGGACGCGGGACCGGAATAGCTCTGCAGCGTCGCCGCGTGCGGGCCGTGCCAGCCGAGGCTCAGCAGCCCGTCGTTCCCGACCGCGCCGCGCTCCAGGAAGTACCGCAGCGCCCCGCTGACCACCCGTCGCGACACCCCCGGGGCGAGCGGCGTGTGTCCGGTCACCGCGCCCAGGCCCACACCCGCGCACGCCGCGAACCGGTAGGTCAGCGAGCGCCCGAAGTGCAGCGGGGCCCCGTCGCCGCCGAACATCAGCGAGAAGCTCTCCAGATGCTCGCGCAACCGCGCCCCGTGGAGCGCCGACTCCCGTGCGTCGCCCGCGAGATGGGCGTCCAGGAGCGGATACAGGTGCAGCGCCCAGCCGTTGTAGTGGTCGAAGGCGCGCCCGTCGCCGTCGGCGTACCAGCCGTCGCCCCGGTACCAGCCCGCCAGCAGCTCCAGCGCGCGCTCCCGGGCCCGTGCCGTCTCCGCGTCGCCCCGGCCCACCGACTCCAGGAACCCGGCGACGGTGTACGGGAAGAGGTACCAGTTGTTGCCCGCCGGAACGTGCCGCAGCGCGCCCCTCAGCCAGTGCTCCGCCCGGTCCTGTACGTCGGACGTCAGCCGGTCCCAGAGCCAGGGCCGGGTGAGCCGCAGCCCGAGGGCCACGGACGCGGACTCCACCATGGGCTGGCCCTGCACATCGTGGTCCAGGATCAGCGGCCAGGACTCCGCGTCGTCCCGGCCCGGTGTCCGCGTACCGGCGTCGAGCCCGTCCGCGTACCGCTCCAGCAGACCGTGCGGATCCTTCCCGCCCGCCCCCGCGACCCGGAAGCCCGCCGCCAGGAACGTACGCGCGTACCCCTCCAGGCCGTCGGAGCGGACGCCCGAGTGCGACGGCGGTCCGGGCAGGTCGAGCCGGGCGCAGCCCGGCGTGGCCCACTTCCAGGCGGCGTCCAGCATCCCGTCGGCGGCCGCCTCCCAGTGGGCGCGGGTGTATCCGGTGTACGGGCTCGACGCACGGTCTTCCGGGGGCAGTCCGAAGAGGGCGGCAGCGGAGGCGGTCATCCGGGAATCCTGATCGACTGATCGAAGAGGGTCAATAGATCGATCACATGCGGGCTCAATCGATCAAACGCTCACCGGGGGAGTGGGAGCCTCCGGGCGTCGGCCGAAACCGTTGTGCTTACCATCTTTCCCGACATGGACACCATCAGCCTCTGGCAACTGGCCGTACTCGCGGCGGCATCCACCCTCGTCGGCTTCTCCAAGACGGCCGTCAGCGGTGCCAATACGATCAGCCTCGCGGTCTTCGCGGCCGTACTCCCGGCCCGCGAATCGACCGGAGTGCTGCTCCCGATCCTGATCGCCGGCGATCTCCTCGCCGTACGCGTCTACCGCCGTCACGCCCACTGGCCCACCCTGCTCCGGCTGTTCCCCGCCGTCGCCGTGGGCGTCGTGGCGGGCACCCTGTTCATGCTGTGGGCCGACGACGCGGCGGTCCGCACCTCCATCGGCGCGATCCTGCTGTTCATGACGGGCGTCACCCTGTGGCGTCGCCGGATCGCGGAGAAGGAGGCGGAGGAGAAGGAGGCGGAGGAGCAGAGGACGGAGAAGGAAGCCGGGACCGGGATCGGAGCCGACAGTGCGGGCGAGGGCGGCACCGGTCGGACCGCCGCGCGCGGCTACGGCGTTCTCGGCGGGTTCACCACGATGGTCGCCAACGCCGGCGGCCCGGTGATGTCGCTCTATCTGCTCTCGGCCGGCTTCCGCAAGCTCGGCTTCCTCGGCACCTCGGCCTGGTTCTTCCTGATCGTGAACGTGTCCAAGGTGCCGTTCAGCGTGGGCCTCGGCCTGATCGACGCCCGCTCCCTGCTGCTCGACGCCTGTCTGCTGCTGTTCGTCCTGCCCGGCGCCTACCTGGGCCGCGCGTGTGTCGACCGGATCAACCAGAAGGTCTTCGACCGGATCGTCATCGGCGCCACGGTGGCCGGCGGACTCCAACTCCTGCTGATCTGAGGCCGGCCGGCCGCATGACCGCCCGGCGGCCGCTTCAGGGAAGCAGCAGCCAGTCCGCGCCCACGGCGGCCAGCAGCCCCGCCCCCAGCAGCCAGCTGGCCAGCCGGGTGCGGCCGTTCCTGCTCAGCTCGATCATCACGCCGCACAGGATGAGCGCGAGTCCGTAGACGCCGACGACCAGCACCGACGAGCGGCTCGCGATCCGCAGCCCGAGCACGACGGCCATCGCGGCCATGCCCACCGAGGAGAGGACGATCCGCAGGTGCCGGGCCTGGCGCGGAGTGAGTCTCTTCCCGTCCTGACCGTCCGGGACATCGTCGATCTCGTCCCCCTCCGTCCCCGTCTTCACGGTGGTGCCGGCTATCGGGGCGTCGGCGCCCCGGTCCTGGTCGGACTGCTCGTCGTTCGGTCCGTCCTCGCGGCCGGTCTCGCGCTCGTCCCGGCGCTCGTCCCGGCGCTGGTCCCGGTGCTGGTCCTGGTCAGAAGTGCTCATGGAGCCGGATCGTAGTAGCTGCGCGGACCTCCGGTTCCCGGACCCGGATCTTCCGCTCCCGGCCCGCCCTTCCGCCCTCGGGCCCGGCCCGGGCCCCGCCCGCCGGACTACCCCAGCAGGCGGGGCGCCTCGGCCGCGGCGTCCACCGGTGGACCCGACTCCACCCGGACCGCCAATTCCCGCGCCCAGCCGGACAGTCCGCCGACCGCGATCCCGTGCGGCCCGGAATCGGCGAACGGGGCGAGCGCTCCCGCGCCCCGGCGGAGCAGCCGGGCCCCGCCCTCGGTGTTGCCCCGGGCGGAATGGGTCAGCCCCACCGCGATCTGGGCCAGCCCGCGCCAGAGCTCGCGCTCGTCCTCCGGCCCCGATTTCCAGGCGTCCTCGAAGACCTCGTGCGCATGGAACGGCATCCCCGCGTCCAGCAGCCGCTGCGCCTCCCGGAGCGTCTCCGCGGGCGTGCGGACGACCCCCTCCGGCTGTCGTTCGACGCCGGGTGTTCCGTACGGGAGGGGGCGTCCCAGTCCGTCACGGGGGCGCGCGTTGCGCGCCCGGCCCTCGGCATCACGGTCTCTGCGCGTCTCGTTCACTACTCGATTGTGCCCCGCACCTGCAAGGAATCGTGCGAACCCTGTCGGCGAGCACCCGCGCACGACTAGGCTCGACCGTCGAAGAAGACTGCCTCTGTGGGAAGGGTGGGCATGAAGCCGTCCCGTCCGTTGTACGAGCGTGAACCGGAACTCGCCGCCGCTGCCGAGGCGGTGGATTCCCTGTGCGGTGCGCAGGCCGTCGGCGGGCTTCTGGTCTTCAGCGGAGAGGCGGGGATCGGCAAGACCGCGCTGCTCGCCGAGATCCAGGCGATGGCCGCCGACCGCTGCACCGTCTGGTCCGCCCGTGGCGGCGAGACCGTCACCTCCGTACCGTTCCACGTCGTACGGCAGTTGCTGCAGCCCGCGCTCGACCAGTTCCCGCCCGACGAGACCCGGGCGTTGTTCGGCGACTGGTACGAGACCACCGCGCCGGCCCTGGGACTCGCCGAGCCGAGCGGCCCGCAGCCCGACCCGCAAGGTGTGCGCGACGGGCTGGACTTCGTCGTCGGCCGGCTCGCGTCCCGGCTCAGCCACCGGCCGCTGCTGCTCATCGTGGACGACGCGCACTGGGCCGACGGCGAATCCCTCGCCTGGCTGGCCTCGTTCACCGCCCGCCTCGGCGAACTCCCGGTCCTGGTCGTCCAGGCGCACCGCCCGCAGGAACTGGCCGAACGCGACGCCAACTACATCGCCGACCGCGAGGCCGAGCGCGGCTCCGGCGGTCAGGGCACGGTGAACCGGGTCGCGCTGCGGGCCCTGACGCCCGACGCCACCGCCGTGCTGGTCCGCGCGGGCCTCGGCGACCACGCCGACGACCCGTTCTGCCGCGAGGTGTGGGCCGTCACCGGAGGCAATCCGTACGAGGCGGTCGAGCTGGTCGCCAAGGTCCAGGACCGCGAACTGCCGCCCGTGGAGGAATCGGCCGGCGAACTGCGCGAGCTGGGCGCGTCCGCACGGGGCAGCGGGCTCGTCGCCCGGCTGGAGCGGCTCGGCACGAACGCCAACCGGTTCGCCTGGGCCGCCGCGGTGCTCGGCACCGACATCTCCCAGGAGCTGGCCGCCACCCTCGCCGGAATGAGTTCGGCGGAGGCCGCCGACTGCACGGCCCGGCTGCGCGACGCCCGTATCGTCAGCGGCTTCGACCCGCTGGAGTTCGTCCACCCGCTGATCGCGACCGCCGTCTACCGCTCGATCCCGCCGGCCACCCGCACCGCCATGCACGGGCGCGCCGCCTGGGCGATCACCCGGGCCGGTCTCGGCGCCGCCGCGGCCTCCCGGCACCTCCTGGAGGTCCACCCGGACGACGACCAGGAACTGGTCGCGCAGCTGCGCGAAGCCGCCGGCCAGCACCTCGCCGTCGGCGCGCCCGAAGCGGCCCGGCGCTGTCTTGAGCGGGCACTGGAGGAGCCGCCGCGCCCCAAGGACCGGGCCGTCCTGCTGTACGAGCTGGGCTGCGCGACGCTGCTCAGCTCCCCGCCCACCACGGTCCAGCACCTGCGCGCCGCCCTGGACATGCCGGGGCTCGACGACGGACTGCGGATCGACGCCACCTTCCGGCTCGCCGCCGCGCTCGCCCACAACAACCAGCTCAAGGACGCGGCGCTGTCGCTGGCCGCCGAGGCCGCGCGCACCGCGCCCGGCCCCGGGCTGATGCGGCTGCAGGCCGCGCACTTCATGTGGGAGGGCATGCAGGCCACCGAGGACGACGGACCGACCCGCTCCCGGCGGCTCACCCGCAACGCCGACCACCTCAAGGGCCGCGACAACGCGGAGCGGGCGCTGCTCACGCTGCGGGCCTTCGACGCCATGCTGCGCGGTGAGAACGCCCAGCTCATCGTCGACCTCTGCGAACGCGCCCTGGTCGACGGCAGCCCCGCCCGGGGCCTCGGCTGGACCGACTCCGAGTGGGGCTTCGAACTGCCCACCATGGTCGGCATCACCTACACCTTCGTCGACCAGCTGGACCGTGCCGAGAGCCTCTTCGGCGAAGCGGTCCGGGCCTTCGAGATCTCCGGCTGGAGCGGGGCCCACCTGGCGTTCGCCCACACCCTGCTCGGCATGGTCCACCGCCGTCGCGGCCGCCTCGCCGAGGCCGAGGGCTTCCTGCGCGAAGGGCTCCGCCTCGCCGACCGTGTCGGTTCCGGGCTGCCCGTGCACTGGGACGCGGCCTGCCTGCTCATCGACACCCTGCTGGCCCGCGGACGTACCGACGAGGCCCGCAAGATCGCCGACCGGTACGACTTCGGCCCGCCCTACCCCAGCGCCATGGTGCTGCCGGACGGACCGTGCGTGCGGGGCCGCCTGCTGCTGGCGGAGGGCCGCAAGGAGGACGCCATCGCCGAGCTGGAAGCGGCGGGCGCCGCACTGGAGCCGCGCGAACGCTTCAACGGCATCTGGGCTCCCTGGGCCGGTGACCTGGCGCGCGCCCTGGCCGAGACCGACCCGGCCCGCGGGGCGCATCTCGCCGCCCGCAACCGGGTGCACGCCGAACGGTTCGGCACACCCACAGCCCTGGGCGAGGCCCTGCGCTGCGTCGCCCTCTTCGCGCCCCCGGAGCGCTCCGCGCAACTGCTCGCCGAGGCGGTGGGCCACCTGGAGAAGTCCTCCTCCGCCTATGAGCACGCCCTCGCCCGGGTCGACTACGGGATCGCGATCGGATCGCACCGGGAGCTGGCCCGTGCGCAGAAGCAGGCGATGACCTGCGGAGCCGAGGGGCTGGCGGCCCGCGCCCAACAGGCACGCGCGTCGATACGGTCCTCGGAGTGAGGTAATGTTTGTCCTGCGCGGCCGCCCGGGACGACCGGGGGGAAACGCGGCGGGACGTGGCGCAGCTTGGTAGCGCACTTGACTGGGGGTCAAGGGGTCGCAGGTTCAAATCCTGTCGTCCCGACTGGAGACAGTCGCAGGTCAGGGCCGGTTTCGGAGCAATCCGAGTCCGGCCCTTGATCATTTCTGGGGACGGTTGGGGTACCGCGAGCCCGGTCGCCGGGGTGTGGTGCGGCCGGGCTCGGGTGGTCATCGTGGCGCAGGGGCGAACTACGGGAGTTCGTGGACGTGCGGTGCCACGCCGTTGACCCAGTTGTCGCCGTTCGACGCGTCCCAGTTGGTGGACCAGGTCATCGCGCCGCGCAGCTGCGGGTAGGTCTTCTCGGGCTTGAACGCGCCGCAGTTCTCGCCCTTGGTCAGGCAGTCCAGCGCGTCGTTCACGACCGCGGGGTCGACGTAGCCGGAGCCGGCGCCGCTGGTGGAGGCGGGGGTGCCGATGCCGACCTGGTCCGCGTCGAGGCCGTTCTCCAGTTGGATGCAGGCCAGCGCGGTCAGGAAGTCGACCGTGCCCTGGGCGTGGACGTTGCCGTCACAGCCGGCCATCGAACCGCTGTTTTCGTACTGCATGTTGACGACGGTCAGAATGTCCTTCACGTCGAGTGCCAGCTTGAAGTACTCGGTGTCGGTGTTCTGCATGTCCAGCGTCTGCGGCGCCATCGTGAGGACCATGCCGTCACCGGCCTTCTCGGACAGCGACTTCGATGCCTCGCCCATGTACTGGGCGTTGACGCCGTGCTCCAGGTCGATGTCGACGCCGTACTCCTGCATGAGGGCGTAGGTGCTGTCGGCGAACTTCTGGGCCGACGCGGAGTCGTTGACCGCCACGGTCCCGAGTTCGCCGCCGACGGAGATGATGACGGACTTGCCGGCCTCCTGATTGGCGGCGATGTCGGCCTTGAAGTCGTCCTCCGATGCGTAACCGACCTCCGGGGCGAGGTTGAACTCGATCTCGCCGGCAGTGCTGGTGGAGTCGGCGAAGGCGACCGCGATGATGTCGTAGCCGTCCTGGACGTCGCCCAGCTTCTGGACGGTCGCGCCGTTGTCGAAGTTCTGCCAAGGAACCACCGGACTTCCGGGCGACCTTGACGCCGCGCGCCGGCCCGACCACGCTCGGAGGCACGACCGAGCGACTGCCGGGGTGGAACAGGCGCTGAGACGGCTCGACCGGTGTCGGCCGGTTCGACGCGTTCGCCTGGTTGTACGGGTCGGGCGCGGGCACGGAGGTTCCTCGGCCGGTGCGGCGCCGTCGTGG
This sequence comes from Streptomyces sp. iso_384, assembly GCF_056172905.1. Lineage (NCBI taxonomy): Bacteria > Bacillati > Actinomycetota > Actinomycetes > Kitasatosporales > Streptomycetaceae > Streptomyces > Streptomyces sp. iso_384. The sequence continues at coordinate 4,655,017 of NZ_JBWBTT010000001.1, read as the reverse complement.
CGACAGGGGGCATCCTGCTGGCGGCGGTGATGCTCATCGGCGTGGTGTTCACCTCCGGCGAGCTCTTCGCCGGTCTCCCGGAGTGGTTCCGGCCCGGCGCGGTGCTCGCCGCGAGTGCGGGCGCGGCGGTGCTGGGGCCGTTCGCGTTCGCCTTCTGCGAATCCCGCAGGGCGGCGTTGTCCCGCTAAGGGCGCAGTCCGAAGGGCTGATCGCGGGAGCGACTCGGCGGCTGCCCCATGGCATCGCCTCCCGTGACACCGCGATACTGCGACCGTTCGCATCGTCGAAAGGGTCCACGTGACGTATCAGCTCCCCACCACCACCCGGCTCGGTCTGGGCGGCCTGGCGCTCCTGCTCGCCGTCGCGGGCACCGTCCTGCCCGCCACGGCCTCCCCGGCGGACACCGCCCGCATACCCACGGAGGCGACCGTCGAGGAGCAGCGCCTCGACCGGGCAGCCCCGCAGGAGATCCTGAAGCGCAGCGCGTTCGACGCCTTCGCCCCGCGTTTCCAGCGCGCCCTGAAAGACGCCCGGAGCTACGCGCAGGCGGAGCGAACGGTGACCCGCCATGCCGCGGAGCTGTGGCGGCGCGCCGTGGACCGCGCCCAGGGCCGCGGACCCGCCACGGGCGATCTGAGCCGGGGCGACGACCGCCCGCTGTACTGGGCCCGGCTCGCGCTCAGCCGTGAACTGCGCACGTGGGAACCCCGGTTCGGGCTCGACGACGAGCAGCGCAGGGCTTTGCACACCGCCCTGGAGACATCCTCGCGCGGCCAGGCGGACATCCACTACCCGGGTCACCGGGTGAAGCGGGTGCTCGTCACCGGCTTCGACCCGTTCACCCTGGACAGGGACGCCCGGATCGGCAATCCCTCGGGCGCGAGCGCGCTCGCCCTGGACGGCACCCTGGTGCGGACCGCCGATGGCCCGGCCCGGATCGAGACCGTCGTCTTCCCCGTGCGCTGGGCGGACTTCGCCGAGGGAACCGTCGAGCGGGCCCTCGCCCGGCAGTTGCCCCGTCTGGACCTGTTCACCACCGTCAGCCAGGGCCGTGAGGGCCGCTTCGACGTGGAGCGCACCAACGGCGCCTGGCGCGGCGGCTTCCCCGACAACGAGAACCTGGCGAGCACCGGCCCCGTGCCCGTCACCGACCCCGGCTCACAGCCGCAGTGGACCTCCACCACGCTCCCGTACCGACAGCTCGCCGAAGCGGACACGGGCCGCTTCCCGGTGTACGACAACACCGAGGTCACCGAGATCCCGGCGGGCGGCACCGAGCCGGTGACCCGGCCGGACGGGCCCACCCCCGGCTCGGCGGCCCGGGCCGGGGGCGGCGGTGACTACCTCTCCAACGAGATCGCCTACCGGGTCACCCTGCTCCGCGACCGGCTCGGGCTCCCGAAGCTCCCGGGCGGTCATCTGCACACCCCGGTCCTGCGGTTCGGCGCGGAGAACTCGAACCCGCAGACCGGCACGGTCACCGACCCGGAGTTCGAGCGCAACCGCACGGACATCGTGCGCCAGGTGCGGGAACTGGTGAGGACGGCGGTGGGCGCGGCCGATCGGGCACAGCCGGCCGAGCGCGGCTGATCGGGCGACAGAGAAGCGCCGTGCCACCGCCTCGACCGGTCGAGGCGGTGGCACGGCGTCGGCCGGTCCGATGTTCCCGTACCGGCGATGGAGTCTTCGCCGCCCGGCCTCAGGCCAGCAGCTTCGCCTTCGCGCGCTCGTACTCCTCGGCGTTGAGCGCACCCTTGTCCTTGAGCTCCGCGAGCTTCGCCAGATCGTTCACATGGCTGTTCCCGCCGGACCCGCCCTGCGTTGCCGCCGCGTCCTGGACGTACTTCCGGAAGGCGGCCTCCGAGTCCTTGGCCAGCTTCTCGTCGCGTTCGTGCATGCTGCGTCCGCGGACGATGAGGTAGACCAGTACGCCCAGATAGGGCAGCAGAATGACGAAGACCAGCCAGCCCGCCTTGGCCCAGCCGTTCAGCGAGTGGTCCCGGAAGAGGTCGGTGATCACCTTGAACAGCAGGAAGAACCACATGACCCACAGGAACAGGTACAGCATGGTCAGGAAGAGGTTCAGCAGCGGGTAGTCGTCCATGGGCCTACTCCGATCGCGCGGATGGTCCCTTATTCATACAGCTGGTCCGATTGGTCCGCATCCGGCGATCCGCAGCACGTGCGCGGGCGGGTGGGCGATGCCCAGCTCCGGCCGCCAGGCCGCCAGGATCTGGGCCGACGGGTCGAACAGCGGGGCCGGCAGCTCCTCGGGCGCGGTCCACCGCCACGCGCTGATCAGGTGCGGCTCGGTCACCTCCGGGACGCCGGAGGCGAGGCCCACGACGGCCGCCATGCTGATGCGGTTGATCCCGCCGATCACGTCGTGGACCATCGCGATGATCTCCACGGACGTCTCGTCGACCACCAGGCCCGTCTCCTCGCGCAGCTCCCGTGCGGCCGCCTCGGCGATCGACTCGTGCGTCGCGTCGACCTTTCCGCCCGGCAGCTCCCACGTACCGCTGTGGTGCCGGCCCAGCAGAATGAGCCCCCGGTGGTCCTCGACGATCACTCCGACCCCGAGGGCGGCCTGGGCCGTGGGCGGACGGGTGTTGCGGGCGGGTTCGGTGACAGGGTCGGCTGACATGATGTCGGCGCTCCGCTCTCCGGTACGGGTACGGGTACGAGTACGGGCCACCGTAGCCAAGCGGCCGGGGCGGGCGCGCTCAGGTCACCAGCCGCAGCGACCTCTCCGCGATGCCGAGCCGTACGCTCTGCCCCCAGGTCAGCTCCAGCGCGTCGGACTCCATCCCGTCGCCGAAGACCACGATCCGGTCCGACTCCACGGTCAGCCGCAGCCCCTGCCCGCGCCCCAGTTCGCCCGCCACCCTCGACGTACCGGTCGCCGGTGAGGGCCAGGCCTCGCGCACGAACCACAGGAGCCGCGCGTCGCACGGCGCGGGCAGCGGCACGGTGGCGCCGCGCTCCAGCCACAGCGAGCGGAGCCAGCCGGTGGCGCCCGTGCCGGTGCCGACCAGCACCCCGGAGGAGGCCTGGGCCTCGCCGGGGGCCGCCTCGCCGTCGTCGCCCAGGCGGTAGCGGGCCGTCTGATGGCCGGGCGGCCCGAGGTAGATCTCGTTGAGGGCGAGCAGGCGCTGCGTGTCGTCGGCGACGGCCTCGACCATCGTCAGCTCCTCGGCCCCGCCCCCGGCGGCGGTCGCGGCGCGCAGCAGGGCGGCCGCGTCGGCGTGGCGGTGCCGGACCAGGACGCCGGGGTTGCGTCCGGGGTCGGTGTCGATGCCCACCACCGGCTGCCCGGACAGGTACTTCGCGGTGTTGGCGACCAGGCCGTCCTGGCCGACCACGACCACCACGTCCTCCGGGGCGAACAGGAACCGGTCCAGGTCCGCCCGCTCCACCCGGGTACTGCGCCAGGTGAGCGGCACCGCCGCCGCCACCTCGCGCAGCGCCTGCCGGGTGTCCTCGTGGCGGCGGGCCACCTCGTCGATCGAGCGGCCCCGGCTGGACAGGAAGAACGCGGCCTGCCCGTGCGTCCCGTGCCGGGCGAGCAGCTCCTCGTACTCGGTCCGCCGGTGGACGAGCACCGCCCGGGGCGCCAGGCTCACGCGCCCGTCCCGCCTTCCGGGCGGCCGAGCTTGGCGAGCAGCCCGGTGAGGACGTCGGGGGAGAGGGTGAGGCTCTCGATGCGCGGCAGGTTCTCCGCGAGCCGGGTCGCCGCCAGGGCGTGCAGCGTGGCCGGGTCGACCTCGCCGTGCACCCGCAGCCAGGCGGCCTGTGCCTCGGCCCGGGCCGCGCCGGTCTCGCGCGCCGCCTCGGCCTCCGCCCGCGCCAGGCGCACCGTGCGGGCCGCCTGCGCCTCGGTCCGTACGCCGTCGGCCCCGGCCTTCTCCTCGGCCTCGCGGCGGGCGTTGGTGCCGCGCTGGTCGACCAACTGCTCCTCGCGCCGGGCCAGTTCGATCTGGCTGGCCAGCTCGTTCTCGGCGATGGCGCGTTCGCGCTCGACGGCCACGGCCCGCCGTTCGTAGGTCGCCCGGTCCGCCTCCTGCTGGATCTGCTCGCGGGCCGGGGTGCGCAGGGCGCGCTCGACCTCGGCCTCAGGGCGGATCGCGACGACGCGCACGGCCACCACGTCGATGCCGGTGGCCGGGAGCCGGGGCTCGGCGGCGAGACCGGTGGCGACCCGCTCGCGCACCGAGGCGACACCGTCCACCAGGGCCGCCGCGAGCGGGGTGCGGGCCAGCACGTCCAGCGTGTGCTGCTGCGCGGTCTCGGTGAGCAGGGTGGCGATCTGTTCCAGCGGTGCGCCGCGCCAGCTGCCGGTGTCCGGGTCCACGGAGAAGTCGAGCCGGTTCGCCGCCTCGGCCGGAGCGCTGATCCGGTAGGTGACGGTGGCCTGCACGGTGACGTCCTGGAAGTCCGCCGTACGGGCGTGGAACGCCATGGCCAGCTCCCGGTCGTCGACCGGCACTTCGGAGAGCGCCGCCGAGAGCGACCGGTACCAGAAGCTCAGCCCCTGGCCGTCGTGGGTGAGCTTCCCGCGCTTGTGGTGGCGGATGTGGGCGGTGGGCGCGGAGCGCAGGTGGCGCCAGCCGAAGCGCCGGGTGATGTCGGCCATGATGGAGACCCCCTCGATTTCGTCATGACGACGATAAGGGGGGAGGGGTATTAGAGTCAAGGTGACTATTAATGGGGTGTGGGGCGGCGGCCGGCCATGTGCCTGGCCGGGATCTCGCCGCCCCCGTGCACGGCGAGGTCGGCGCCGTTGACGTACGAGGAGAGTCCGCAGGCCAGCCAGAGGCAGGCCCGCGCCACATCGTCCGGTTCCGCCAGCCGCCCCATCGGAACGATGCCCGCCACCGCCGCCCCGTCGTCGTCGCCGTACAGCGCGGTGGCGTTCTCGGTGCGGATGAGGCCCGCCGTGATGTGGTTGACCCGGACCCTCGGCGCCCATTCGAGGGCCAGTGCCCGGGTCAGCCCGAGCAGGCCCGCCTTGGCCGCGGAGTAGGCGGCGGTGCCCGGCTGCGGGTGGTGGGCGGAGACGCTGCCGATGTTGATCACGGCCCCGCCGTCCGGCTGTTCCCGCATCACCAGGTTCGCCGCCTGGGCTGTGTAGAAGGGTGCCAGGAGGTTGAGCGCGACCACCTTCTCCACGAAGCGCGGCGAGATCGTCGCCGCGTCGGCGTCCGGTGAGCCGCCGGCGTTGTTCACCAGCACATCGAGCCGCCCGAACCGCTCGGCGGTCGCGGCGACGAGATCGGCCGCCTCCACCGGATCCCGCAGGTCGGCGGCCCGGAACACGGCTTCGCGCCCGCCCGCCGAAGGAGGCTCGGCAGGTGCGCCCCGCCCGCAGACCAGGACGTCCGCGCCGCCCGCGAGGAAGGCCCGCGCGATCGCGGCCCCCAGGCCCCTGGTGCCGCCGGTGACGAGCACCGCCCGCCCGGTGAAGTCCGTCGCGTGGGACTGGTCGTCCATGGTCGCCCTCCTGCGTCGGAATCTACCAAGCGCTTGTTAGGCGCGATAGGGGCAGGAGCGGATGGGCCGTGCCGTGGGTGTGGATACACGGGCGGCCGGTGACCTCCGCAGAGGTCACCGGCCGGCCGGGCGGTGCGCCGCCCCCGTCCCCACGGTGCGGCGCGGGTGGACCGTCCCCATCCGCTGGGACCGGTCCACGTCTGTCAGGACTCCGGCGCTCCCGCCGTGAGCCCGAGGCTCGGGAGAACCGCCATCTCCACGAACCTGGTCAGATACGCCGCGTCGGCGTAACGCCCCTCCAGCAGCGGCCGGGCGCGCATCACGCCGAGCAGCTGGGCCGCCACGAACTCGGCCCCCGGGAGGTCCGCCGCGATCTCGCCGCGCGCCTGGCCCCGCCGGACCATCGCGTCGATCGCCGCGATCTCCGGCAGGATCAGCGCCTCGCGCAGCGCGCACAGCAGCTCCGGGCTCTGCAGCGCGGCATGGCTGAGGGCGTGCATCAGCGGGGTGTCGCTCTCCGAGGCCTCGCCGATCGCCCGCGCGGCCGCCAGCAGGTCCCCGGCCAGCGTCCCGGTATCGATGTTCGGCAGCCGCATCCGGCGGGTGCCGTGCAGAGCGGCCACCACCAGCTCCGGCTTGGAGCCCCACTGCCGGTACAGCGTCGACTTGCCGCAGCGCGTGCGCGAGGCGACGCCCTCCATCGTCAGCGATTCGTAGCCGCTCTCCCGCAACAGCTCCAGCACCGCCGCGTAGAGCTCTTGCGCCCGCTCCGGTGTGATTTTCGACCGGCGGGACACGAGGGCTGACTCCGGTGCGGAATCGGGGGACGGCATGGGCTCTACCTCCTGCGGCGGTGCGGCGAGGTTCTCGATACGCCAGTGTACCGATACGTACGTGTACCGATACGCCAACGTATCGGTACACTGGCGTATCGATACGGCGTGGATCTCACCGGGCCGTCCTGACACCGCTTCGCATCCAAGGGGGCACCGGGTGACGTACGCCCGCACCGAGCCCACGGACCAGGAGCCGGACATACGTGCCCGACCGCCCCTCGTCCGCGAGTTCCTTCTCGTGGCCGGACTCTTCCTGGCCTACAAGTTCGGCCGCCGGGCCGCCAACGGTCATGTCGAGGAGGCGTTCCGCAACGCGGGGAACGTGTGGGACCTCGAACGCGCCCTGCACCTGCCCGGCGAAGGCGCGGTCCAGGAGCTGCTGCTGCACGGCCGGCCCCTGATCCACGCGGCGAACACCTACTACGCCACCGTGCACTTCCCGGCCACGGCCCTCTTCCTGGTCTGGCTCTACTGGCGCCGCCCCCGGCACTACGTCTGGGCGCGCCGCGTGCTCGCCGCGCTCACCGCCGCCGCCCTGGTACTGCACCTGCTGTTCCCGCTGGCCCCGCCCCGGATGCTCCCGGTCGCCGGAATGACCGACACCGGGCAGGTCTACGGGCCGACGGTGTACGGACAGACGCCCGCGACGGACACGATGGCGAACCAGTTCGCCGCGATGCCCTCGCTGCACGTCGGCTGGGCCGTGATGGTCGCCGTGGGGCTGATCGCCGCCACCCGTTCCCGGTGGCGCCGGCTGTGGCTGCTGCACCCGGCACTCACCCTGCTCGTCGTGGTGGGCACGGCCAACCACTACTGGCTCGACGCGATCGTCGTCGCGGCGCTGCTCGCCGTCGCCCTCGCCGCGTTCCGGCTGCCGCCCTCCGTGCGTAACGCTCCCCCGCTGCTGCCCCGGCCGGAGCTGTGGGGGAGCGGCGACGGGTCTCCCGTACCTGCGTACGCGGGTGGCGCGGCGAGGCCCGCGGCCCTCGCGCAGGCCGTCGTGCCGGGGGCCTCCGGGCCCGGCGCCGGTGCGTCGGCCGGGCCGCCCCAGCCCTGCGAACCCGCCGCCGGTGCATCGGCTCCGCGGCCCCGGTCCATCGAGTCCGCCACCGGTGCCGGATCGCGGGCGCGTGCCCGGGCCGGAGGCGTGCGATGAGCGCCACCCTGCTCGCCGTCGCGCTCTCCCTCGTCTCCGCCGCCGCCTACGCGGCCGCCGCCGTGGCCCAGTCCCGGCTGGCCGGCCGCACCGACCCCTCCACCGGTGTCCTGCGGCTGCTGGGCCGGGGCGCCTGGTGGTCGGCGGTCGGCCTCAACGCCGCGGGCGCGCTGCTGCACGTCGCCGCGCTCAACTACGGCCCGCTCACCCTGGTCCAGCCGCTCGGCGCGCTCACGCTCGTCGTCGCCGTGCCGCTCGGGGCGCGTGCGGCAGGCCGCCGGGTCGGCCGGGTCGAGTGGCGGGGTACCGCCCTGACCCTGCTCGGCCTCGGCGCCCTGCTCCTGACCGCGGGCGGCTCCGCCCCGCACGAGACGCTCAGCCTTCCCGAGGCGCTCGGCGTGGGCGCGGTCACCATGGCGATCGTCGCCGGACTGGGCAGGCCCGGGGCCCGGCCAGGGCTGCGGCACGCGGCGGCCTCCGGGATCACCTCGGGGGTCGCCTCCGCGCTCACCCAGACCCTCACCGTCGCCGTCACCGACCACTCCGGCGGCCCGCTGTTCAGCTGGCGGCTGCTGACGGTGGCGCTGCTCGTCTCCGCCTTCGCGATGGGCGGCCTGCTGCTCTCCCAGACCGCCTACCGGGGCGGGCTAGGCGCACCGCTCGCGGTGGTCACCCTCGCCAACCCGGTCGCCGCCGCCGCGATCGGCCTGGCCCTGCTCGGCGAGCGCCTCCAGGGCGGGCCGGTCAGTCTGGTGCTCGCCCTCCTCGGTACGGCGGCGGCCGTGCGCGGGGTGATCCTCCTCAGCCGGTCCCAGGCGCGGAACACGGAACAGGGCGGCGTGGCCGAGGAGCCGGTCGCCGCCCCGGTGGACCCGGTGCCCTCCCGGGTGGTCATCGGCAGCCCCCGCCTCGCGGTCGCCCCGGAACCGGTGGCCGTACGGGCGGGCGGCGCGCCGCACCCGTAACGCTCCCCGCGGTCAGCCGTCCAGGTCCGCGATGGCCCGGGTCAGCCAGCCGATCCAGAACGTCTCCAGGTCGATGCCGCCCCGCAGCACCAGATACCGCAGCCGGTCCTCGGCGGTCGTCGGCGCGGGGGTGAAGCTGCGCTCCTCGATCTCGCGGTACTCAGCCAGCTGGCGTTCGTGCAGCGCGAGGTGACGACGCAGCTCCGCGCCCATGCCGTCCGCCCCGACGACCGCCGCCGCCCGCATCCGCAGCAGCAGCGGATCACGGACCGGCCGAGGATCCTCGGGGAGCGCGACCCAGGCCGCCAGTTCCTCGCGGCCCGCGGGCAGAACCTCGTACTCCTTCTTCTGCCCCCGGGCCGGTACCGCCGTGGGCAGTGCCCTGATCCGCCCGGCCTGCTCCAGTTTTCCCAGCTCGCGATAGATCTGCTGGTGCGTCGACGACCAGAAGTAGCCGATCGACCGGTCGAACCTGCGGGTCAGTTCCAGACCCGAGGACGGCTTCTCCAGCAGAGCGGTGAGAATCGCGTGCGGCAGTGACATGGAGTGCATCCTAAGGACGGGGGCGCACAGCGGTACGGGCTCCCCGGAGGACGGGCTCAGAGCGTGGCGGCCAGCTCCGTGCCCTGGCGGATGGCCCGCTTCGCGTCCAGCTCGGCCGCCACGTCCGCGCCGCCGATCAGATGGACCGGCACGGCCCCCGCGCTCAGCTCCTCGTACAGCTCGCGGCGCGGCTCCTGGCCCGCGCACAGCACCACCGTGTCGACCGGCAGCACCCGCCGCTCACCGTCGACGGTCAGGTGGAGGCCCTCGTCGTCGATGAGGTCGTAGGAGGCTCCGGCGATCATCTCGACGCCCCGGTGGCGCAGTTCGGTGCGGTGGATCCAGCCCGTCGTCTTGCCGAGCCCCGCGCCGACCTTCGAGCTCCTGCGCTGCACCAGGTGCACCGTACGCGGCGACTTGGGACGTTCGGGGGCGCGCAGCCCGCCCCGGTCCTCGTACGCCGTGTCCACGCCCCACTGCCGGAAGAACGTGTCCGCGTCCAGGCTCGCCGCGTCGCCGCCGTCGGTCAGGAACTCCGCGACGTCGAAGCCGATGCCGCCCGCGCCGACGATCGCCACCCGGTCGCCGACCGGCGCCCCGTCGCGCAGCACGTCCAGGTAGCTCACGACGTTCGGGTGGTCGGTGCCGGGGATCGCCGGGGTACGCGGCTCGACGCCGGTGGCGAGCACGATCTCGTCGTAACCGTCCAGGGTGCCGGCGTCGGCCCGGGTGGACAGCCGCACCTCGACGTCCAGCTCCGCCAGTCGCGTACGGAAGTAACGCAGCGTCTCGTCGAACTCTTCCTTGCCCGGCACCCGGCGGGCCACGTTCAGCTGCCCGCCGATCTCGTCCGCCGTGTCGAACAGCGTGACCGCGTGCCCCCGCTCGGCCGCCGTCACGGAGCAGGCGAGCCCCGCCGGACCGGCGCCGACCACGGCGACGCGTTTGCGGGTCCGGGTCGGGCTGAGCACCAGCTCGGTCTCGTGGCAGGCGCGCGGATTGACCAGACAGGAGGTGATCTTGAGGCTGAAGATGTGGTCCAGGCAGGCCTGGTTGCAGCCGATGCACGTGTTGATCGCGTCCGCCCGGCCGGCCGCCGCCTTCGCGACGAACTCCGGGTCGGCCAGGAACGGCCGGGCCATCGAGACCATGTCCGCGCGGCCGGAGGCGAGGATCTCCTCGGCGACCTCGGGGGTGTTGATGCGGTTGCTCGTCACCAGCGGTACGGAGACCGCGCCGCGCACCTTCTCGGTCACCCAGCTGAACGCGCCGCGCGGCACGGAGGTGGCGATGGTCGGGATGCGTGCCTCGTGCCAGCCGATGCCGGTGTTGATGATCGTCGCGCCCGCCGCCTCGATCGCCTTCGCGAGCGTCACGACCTCCTCCAGCGTCGAGCCGCCCGGCACCAGGTCCAGCATGGAGAGCCGGTAGATCAGGATGAAGTCGTCGCCGACCCGTTCGCGGACCCGGCGCACGATCTCGACGGGCAGGCGCATGCGGTTCTCGTAGCTGCCGCCCCAGCGGTCGGTGCGGTGATTCGTCGCGGAGACGATGAACTCGTTGATCAGATAGCCCTCGGAGCCCATGATCTCGACGCCGTCGTACCCGGCGAACCGCGCCAGCTCCGCCGCCCGCACGAACTCCTCGATGGTCTCCTCGACCTGGTCGTCGGTCAGGGCGTTCGGGGTGAATCCGCTGATCGGGGCCTTGAGCGCGCTCGGCGCCACCAGGTCGGGGTGGTGCGCGTACCGGCCGAAGTGCAGGATCTGCATCGCGATCCGGCCACCCGCCGCGTGCACCGCCGAGGTGATCTCCCGGTGCTGCTCCGCCTCCGCCTCGGTCGTCATCTTGGCCCCGCCGGGGAAGGAGCAGGCCCGCTCGCTGGGGGCGATACCGCCGGTGACCATCAGGCCCACGCCGCCCCGGGCGCGCTCGGCGTAGAAGGCCGCCATCCGCTCGAAGCCGCGCTCGGCCTCCTCCAGACCGATGTGCATCGATCCCATGAGCACCCGGTTGGGAAGGGTGGTGAACCCGAGGTCCAGCGGGCTCAGCAGGTTCGGGTACAGGCTCAGGGGGGCGCTCATGGGGTCTCCTCCGCACAGGGTCGTCGGGTCAGTTGTAGACCAGCCCCCTGTCATTATGCAACAAGTTGCACAATGACATGCGTCGCACCGCGGCCCTTGCGGCGCCCAGCCCGTGCCCCGTACGGCGTAGTCGGCCGCGCCCGTCCGGCACGTGACGACGAGAGTGGGATCCGTACCGAAACCCCCTCACCCCGGGAGCCCCCATGGTCTGCGTCAACCGGGTCGACCGGCGTGATCTCGGTCTGCTCGCCCTGCGCGTCGGCACCGGCGCGGTGCTCGCCGCCCACGGCAGCCAGAAGCTGGCCGGCTGGTTCGGCGGCGGCGGCATCCAGGGCACCACGGCCGCCATGGAGGCGATGGGATTCCACCCGCCCAAGCACAGCGCGGTGGCCGCCGGGCTCGGCGAGGCGGGCGGCGGCGTGCTGCTGGCGCTGGGCCTCGCCACGCCGGCGGCGGGCGCGGCGGCCGCCGGGGCGATGGCCGGTGCGGTGGCCGTGCACGCCCCGGCGGGCTTCTTCGCACAGGGCGGCGGCTACGAGTACCCGGCCTTCCTCGGGTTCACCGCCGCGGCCATCGGGCTGACCGGCCCCGGGCGCTACTCCGTGGACCACGCCACCCGTCATGTCTTCGACCGCCCCTGGATGGTCGCGCTGTCCTTCGCGGGCGCGGCGGTCGCGGCCGCCGCGGTGGTCGGCAGGCGGGCGAAGGGGCAGGACGGCCAGGCGCGGAAGGAGTCCTCATGACCGAGGACCCGGCCCGGCCCGGCTCTCCGCCGCCGTCCCGCCCCGTGGCCTCCGGCCCCGATGCCGTGACGCCGACCGGATTCGGCCAGGGGCCACGGCCCGGACCCGGTCAGGCGGACACGCCGTGGCAGCGCGGCGACGGCCCGGCCGGGCCCGCACCGACGCCCGATCCGGACAGCCCCTGGGTGACCGGCGGCGTGCTCTTCGCCGGGGTGCTGATGCTCTGCCAGGGCGTCCTGGCGGCCCTGGAGGGCATCGCGGCCCTGGCCGACGGTGACGTCTACGGCGATGTCGGCGAGTACCTCTACCGGATCAGCCTGACCGGCTGGGGCTGGATCCATCTGGTGCTCGGCGCCTGTGTGGCCGTCACCGGGGCCGGGGTGCTCAAGGGGGCGGGCTGGGCTCGGGTGACCGGCATCCTGTTCGCCTCCCTGAACCTCTTCGCGCACTTCCTCTTCCTGCCGTACGCGCCCCTCTGGTCGGTGATCGTCATCGCTCTGGACATCTTCGTCATCTGGGCCCTGGCGGCCTACCGGGACCCGGGCTGGGCCCCGGGGGACGCGCTGCGCCGGCCCTAGGACCGGCGCAGGACGGCCTCAGCGCGTCTCGCGGCTCAGCGCCCCCGGCCACCACGCCTTCGGCCCGATGTCCCGTACCAGTGCCGGGACGAGGAGTGACCGGACGACCAGCGTGTCCAGCAGGACACCGAAGGCCACGATGAACGCGATCTGGAGCAGGAACGCCAGCGGGATCACGCCGAGCGCGGCGAACGTGGCCGCCAGGACGACGCCCGCCGAGGTGATGACCCCGCCGGTCGTGGTCAGCCCGCGCAGGATGCCCTCCCGGGTGCCGTGCCGCAGTGACTCCTCCCGGACCCGGGACATCAGGAAGATGTTGTAGTCGACGCCCAGGGCGACCAGGAACACGAACCCGTACAGCGGCACCGATGAATCCGTGCCGCTGAAGCCGAACACATGGGTGAAGACCAGCGAGGAGATGCCGAGCGTGGCCAGGAAGTTCAGCGCCACGGTCGCCACGAGCAGCACCGGCATCAGCAGTGACCGCAGCAGGAAGACCAGGATCACCAGGATGATCGCCAGCACCACCGGCACGATCAGCGTGCGGTCGTTCTCCGCTGTGCGCTGGGTGTCGTACTGCTGGGCGGTGTAGCCGCCGACCAGGGCGTCCGATCCGGGTACGGCGTGGACCTCGGTGCGCAGCGCCGCCACCGTCTCCTTGGCGCCGTCGCTGTCGGCCGCGTCCTTCAGGGTCGCGTCGATGCGGACCCTGCCGTCGACGACGAGGGGTTCGCCGCCCGGCCGTCCGCTCGCGCTCACCGGCGCGGCCGAGGCCACCCCGTCGGTACGGGTGGCGGCCTCGGTGACCTCGGTCAGCCGGTCGGCCGACGCGATGATCACCGCCGGATTGCCGGAGCCGCCGGGGAAGTGCTCGCTCAGCGTCTCCTGGGCGGCCACGGACGGGGCGTCGTTGACGAAGATCTCGTCCAGCGGAACGCCCTTGGAGGTGAGCGTGGGGGCGAACGCGGCGCAGGCGATCAGCGCCGCCAGGGTGATCGCCCACACCTTGCGGGGCGCCCGGTCGACGAGGGCCGCGACCTTGTGCCAGATGCCGCGGCCGCCGGAGGCGTCGTGGTCGCCGGCGGGCTTGGGCTTCGCCGGCCAGTACGCCTTCCGGCCCAGCAGCACCAGGACGGCGGGCAGGAAGGTGAGCGCGCTCAGGACCGAGCAGACGATGCCGATCGCGCCCACGGGACCGAGGGCCCGGTTGTTGGTGAGGTCGCTGAGCAGCAGCGCGAGCAGTCCGGCCGCCACCGTCGCTGCGCTCGCCGTGATCGGGCCGAAGGACTCGCGCAGCGCGACACGCATCGCGGTGAACCGGTCGCCGTGGACGGCGAGTTCCTCCCGGAACCGGGCGGTGAGCAGCAGTGCGTAGTCCGTCGCCGCGCCGATCACCAGGATCGACAGAATGCCCTGCACCTGACCGTCCACGCGCACGATGTCGTGGTCGGCGAGGACGTAGACGATCGCACAGGACAGGGCGAGGGCGAACACCGCGCCGATGATGATGAGGAAGGGCAGCAGCACACTGCGGTAGACCAGCAGCAGGATGACGAGCACCGTGATCAGGGCGACCCCGAGCAGCAGCCCGTCGATGCCCGCGAAGGCGTCGGAGAGATCGGCCTGGCTCGCGGCCGGACCCGCGAGCCGGGCCGTCGTCCCGGACACGGACGCACCGGCCCTGTCGACCTCCTCCAGCACCGTCGGCAGCTCGTCCCCGAGGTCCGGGCTCAGCTGCACGATGCCCTGGAGCGCGAGGCCGTCCTCGGAGGGCAGCGCGGGGGAGGGGGTTCCGACGACGCCTTCGTCGCCGGCGAGCGAGGCGAGCGCGCCGGTGGCGGCCTCGCGCTGCCCGTCGTCCACCGGGGCGTCCTTCTCCGCCGAGGTCCAGACGAGGATGACCGGCAGGGTCTCGTTCTGCTGGAACGCCTTCTGGGCCTCGATGACTTGGGTCGACTCGGCGTTCTGCGGCAGGAAGGCCGCCTGGTCGTTGGTGGCGACCTCGCCGAGCTTCCCGGCGTACGGGCCGAGCCCGCCGCCGATGCAGAGCCAGGCGATCAGCAGAACGACGGGGATGAGTCGGCGGACCGACCGAGCAGGGGTGGACATGCCTCTCCCGGGGGTGGAGATACTTTGACGATGAACAATCTCAATCGTTGAAATACATTACGCGAGTACTCGCGAAGGCAACCGCAAGGGGTGACGATCTCAGCGACGCGCCGGGGGGACCTCGGCCAGTTCCTCGTTCATGGCGGCGAGGAAGCGCAGGGCGGTCGTCAGCTCGGCCTCGCTGAAGCGGGCCCTGGCCCGTGCCGTGGCCTCGGCGAGCGGCATGAAGTAGTCGCGCGCGGCCGTCCGGGCGCTCGCCTCGTAGTACACGTGCACCACCCGGCGGTCGGCGCTCTCCCGGGCCCGCCGGATGTGCCCGGCCCGCTCCAGCCGGTCCAGACAGGCCGTCACCGCGCCGGAGGTGAGGCCCAGATGCTCGCGCAGCGCCCCCGGCGTCAGGGGCGACGGGGCGTCGAGGATGGCGGCGAGCGCGCTCACGTCCGTGGGGTGCAGCTGCTGGCTCGCCGCGAACCCGTGGGTCATCCGGTTGATCTCGCCGTTCATCCGGCGCAGCTCGACCGCGAACGCGTGAAGGCCCGCGAGCGGCGCCCCGGAATCCGGGGCGCCGCTGCGGGTCGGTCGGTCGTCGGCGCTGGTCACGCCCTCAGCGTATAGAACCTCCGCCCGTCGATGCCCGGACCGTCACGACGACGGCGGCATGAGCACCGTGTCGACCAGGTTGACCGTGGCGTTGGCCGTCGGCACATCACCGCAGACGATCTTCGAGGTGTCGTTCACCGTGAACTCGGTGCCGGAGCCCTTGGTCGTGAGGTCGCTCCCTTCCAGTGTCTTGAAGGAGCCGTCCTCCAGCTGCTGGGTCGTGATCTTCTCGCCCACCACGTGGTACGTCAGCACCTTGGTGAGCTCGGCCTTGTCGTTGAGCAGCGCCTCCAGGTCCGCCTGCGGGATCTTGTCGAAGGCATCGTTGGTCGGCGCGAACACCGTGATGTCCTTCGCGTTGTTCAGGGTGTCGACCAGACCTGCCTTCTCCACCGCGCTGACGAGGGTGGAGAGTTCGGGGTTGTTGGACGCGGCGGTGGCCACCGGGTCCTTCGCCATGCCCTCCAGGCTGCCCGCGCCCTCCGCGGGCACGGAGGAGCAGGCGGGGCCGTACGGTTCGGCGGGAGTCACGGCCTGGGCCTGCGGAGCGAAGAACGCCAGAGAGGCGGGAAAGGCGAGTGCCGCGGCGGCCGCCGCGGTGCGCTGCAGACGGTTGATCGTCATGATGTCTCCTCCGGCGAGCGGGGGTGGTCTTCTCCTTCACCACCACGCTGCCGCGCATCGGTCCGCTCCGCGCGTCGCGTCGTTTCTGCGTCGATCCGCCCGATGGGGGCAATCGGAATGACATGAATACCCGTTCAGTAGCAGCGCAGGGACGCGGCCGGGCCAAGCGGGCCGCGAACAGCACCGCGGTCGAGGCAGGGGCCCGTGCCGGGTTCGGGGCCCGTGGGGTGATCTACGTCCTCGTGGGCGTCCTCGCCCTGCGGATCGCGCTCACCGGCGGCGGACAGCAGGCGGACCGGGGCGGCGCGATCGCGGAGATAGCCGAGAAGCCCTTCGGCAAGGTCCTGCTGTGGGCGCTCGGCATCGCCCTGGTGGGGATGGCGCTCTGGCGGCTGTCGGAGGCGCTGTTCGGTCAGGCCGGGCCCGATGGGCGCAAGCCCACCAAGCGGGCCATGGCGGCGGGCCGCTTCGTCTTCTACGGCTTCGTCGCCTACTCCGTGCTGTCCTTCGCCGCCGGCGACTCGGGCAGCGGCGGCGGGTCATCGGACCAGCAGTCGCAGGACGTCACCGCCAAGGCGCTCGGCTGGCCCGGCGGCCAGTGGATCGTCGGCATCGCGGGGGCCGTGGTGGCGTGCGCCGGTCTCTGGATCGCGGGCCGGGCGCTCCTGCGGAAGTTCCACGAGCACCTGAAGATGTCGGAGATGTCCCGGCGGACCCGTCGCGCCGTCGACTTCACCGGAGTGTTCGGCGGTACGGCGCGGGGCATCGTCTTCGCCACGGCGGGCGGCTTCGCCGTGGCCGCCGCGATCGAGCATCAGCCGGACAGGTCCAAGGGCATGGACGACACCCTGCGCTCCTTCACCGACACCCCGGCGGGGCCGTGGCTCCTGGTGGTCATCGCCCTCGGACTGGTGGCCTTCGGAGTGTTCTCCTGGGCGAACGCCCGCTATCGCAAGGTCTGAACGCGCGGCGACCTGGACTCGCAGGCCCGGAGCCCGCGCGCCCGGCACCGTCACCGCCCGAGAGTCCCGCGCGCCGCCGCACTCCTGCGGGCGGCGGCGGCCTCGCGGTCAGCCTGCTCCGGATGGCGGTGACGCCAGTACGGGTTGTCGTGCGGCAGACCGCCGGTCACCCGCCCGTACATCCCGAACATGAGGATCAGCAGGCCCATCACGAAGCTGAAGATCACATTCGGCATGCCGAAGTCCAGGATGTTCGCGGACCGGTCCAGGACGAGGAGGTGGGCGAAGCCGCTCAGCAGGAAGAGCGTGCCGATCGTCATGTTCAGCGTGGACGCGACGTTGCCGCCCACCGCGGCCCCGGCGATCAGCAGCACGCCGACCACCACCGAGATCAGGCTCAGCAGGCCGTTGGACGACAGTCCGGCGATACGGTCGCCGCTGGTGTCGAAGAAGCTCAGCCGCTGCGTGAAGCCGAGGATGCCGAAGGCGAGCAGGATGGTGCCGCAGAGGCCCGCGCCCATCCGGTACACCGTCGCCAGCCGGTGGTCGACGGGGAGTTCGTCGCTCAGTTTCATGTCCGTCCCCTCTCATTCCTGTTGTTCCCGGCCCGGTTGCCATCAGCGAACAGCGCGTCGGCATTTCGGGCAACATGCATCGCTTTTGCATCGTATGGTGGATTTATGGACCCAGTGATGAGCCCTGCGGCGGACCCGGCGAGCGGGGGTCTGACCACCGGTGCGGTGGCCCGACTCCTGGGCGTCGCGCCGACCACGCTGCGCTCGTGGGACCGTCGCTACGGCATCGGCCCTGCCGCCCGGGAGGGCGGCAGACACCGACGCTGGACCGGAGCGGACATCGCCGCTCTGCGGGACATGTGCCGTCTGACGAGCGCGGGTCTGCCACCGGCCGAGGCCGCCCGCACCGTCCTGGGCGGAACCTCCCGCGACGCGCCCGTGCCACGTTCCGGGCCCGCCTCCCGGGCCCCCGGGCCGCTTCCGCTCGGCATGGCCCGCCGGGAGTGCCGCGGCCTGGCCCGGGCGGCGGTCCGGCTGGACGCGCCGGCCATGGAGGAGCTGCTCACGGCGGTGCTCGACCGCTACGGACTGCCGGCCGCCTGGGACGAGGTGATGATGCCGACGCTGCACGCGGTGGGCAGCAAGTGGGAGACCGCGGGGGAGCGGTACATCGAAGTCGAGCACCTGCTGTCGTGGCATGTCTCCGGCGCGCTGCGCGCGTTCTCGGCCGCGCGGCCCCCGGCCCCGGGCGCGGGTGTCTCCCTGCTGGCCTGTGTGCCCGGCGAGACCCATACGCTGGCCCTGGAGGCGCTCGCCGCCGCCCTCGCCCAACAGGCCGTGCCGGTCCGGATGTTCGGCGCCGCCCTGCCCGCCGGGGCGCTGGAGGAGGCGGTACGGCGCACCGGCCCAGCGGCGGTGGTGCTCTGGGCGCAGTCCCGCAGCACGGCCAGCCGCTCTCTCGTGGCCCGGGTCGGGGCGATCGAGTGGGGCGTACGGGGCGCGCGCAGGCGGCCCGTCGTTCTGGCGGCCGGGCCCGGCTGGGCCGGCGAGCTGCCGCCGGGGGCCCGGTATCCGGCCGGGCTGGCCGACGCGGTGGACGTACTGGCCACGCTCGGCGCGCGGTGACCGTATCCGCTGTACCCGCCGTGTCAGCTCGCTCCGGTGTGTCCGCCGTGCCGGCCCTGCGTCACCGCAGGAAGTCCGACAGCCCCGTCAGAAGCCGCTCCACATCGTCCGTGTCGTTGTACGCGGACAGCCCGACGCGCAGACCGCCGCTGTCACCGAGCCCCAGGTGCCGGGAGGCCTCCAGGGCGTAGAAGGAGCCGGCGGGTGCGTGCACGCCGGTGCGGGCGAGTGCGCGGTAGGCGTCCGCCGCGTCCCGGCCCTCGAAGGTGAGCAGCAGGGTGGGGGTGCGTTCGGCGGCCCGGGAGCGCACCGTCACCCCCTCCAGTCCGCGCACCGCCTTCTCGATGTACACACGCAGCGCCGTCTCGTGCGCGTCGATCGCCGCGTACGCCGACCGCAGCCGCTCACGACGCCCGGCATCGGCGCCGGCACCGGAGCCCAGGCTCGCGAGGAAGTCCACCGCCGCGCGGGTGCCCGCCATCACCTCGTAGGGCAGGGTGCCGAGTTCGAAGCGCTCGGGTACGGCGTCGGTGGACGGCGCCAGCTTGTCCGGGCGCAGCGTGTCGAGCAGTTCGGGCCGCGCGGCGAGCACCCCGTGATGAGGGCCGAAGAACTTGTACGGGGAGCAGACGAAGAAGTCCGCCCCGAGCCGCTCCACATCGACCGTGTGGTGCGCGGTGAGGTGGACCCCGTCCACGTACAGCAGCGCACCGGCCCGGTGGACGAGTCCGGCGATGGCCGGGATGTCGGGCCGGGTGCCGATGAGGTTGGACGCGCCGGTCACCGCGACCAGCCGGGTCCGTTCGGTGAGCTGCGCGCCGACGGCCTCCGGGGGCAGCTCGCCGGTCGCCGGGTCGAAGTCCGCCCACCGCACCACCGCCCCCGCCCGCTCGGCCGCCCGCACCCACGGGCGGATGTTGGCATCGTGGTCCAGCCGGCTGACCACCACTTCGTCCCCCGGGCTCCAGGATTCGGCCAGGTTCCGCGAGAAGTCGTAGGTGAGCTGGGTGGCGCTGCGGCCGAACACGATTCCGCCCGGGTCCGCGCCCAGCAGATCCGCCATCGCCTGCCGGAACCCGAGGACGATCTCCTCCGCGTTCGCCTCCCCGGGCAGGGCGGCGCCCCGGATCGACAGGGGGCGGCTCATCGCCTCGCCGATCGCGGCGATGACGGTGGCCGGGGTCTGGGTGCCGCCCGGCCCGTCGAAGTGCGCCGTACCGGATCGCAGGGCGGGGAACTGTGCGCGCACCGCGCCGACGTCGTACGACAAGGAGACTCCTCGATTCGCTGATGTGCTGCCGGGTTCTGCCACCGGGCTTCGCCACGGGGCTTCGCTGTCGGATCCGCCGTGATCATCGCAGGCGGTGTCCTCCGGCGGAAGGCGTGGGACCGGCCGGGGGCGCTTTCGGTGTGCGGCTTTCGCGCGGGCGCACCGCTCCCCGCCCGGACGCACGCCAGAGCGTGAGACATCAGACACCGGCGCACCGGAATGCGCCGTATTTCGGTGTAGCGATGATCCTATGAAGGAATTGCTCGCACAAATGAACCCGCCTCGGTCGTGCGATCCGCTGGTGCGATCCTCTCCGTATTCCTGCCGTAGATAAATGCGGCGCACAATTTCTGCGCGTCGGTCGTGATTAAAGCCGCAGGAACGGGAAATAGATGATCTGGGCTGATGGGGTCGGGGGCATCAGTTCACGCCACGGCCGAATTCCGTCGGGCCGGGTGTCTGAAAGTCGCCGGCGCGGCCGCCATGGTCGCCACCCGGGTTCCTGTTTCCCACCAGGCTGCTCCGGCCTGCGCTGATGCGATGCGACGAGTATCTCTCCCCCGCACTGTCACTTGTGGAGGGTCACGGATGGACGAGCGTGAACGCTCCACCGATGGCGAAATCTATTCGGCCGACTCTTCGGTCGGATTTACGGTCGGGCGGAAGGGGCGGGCGGGTAATTCCCCTACGCGGTTCCTTTGTGCCGTCGCCTACCCCGCTCTCCTCCTGTCGGTCGTCGCCGTGAGTGTGGCCGCATTGTGGCTGAAATGGGATCCGGTGTGGGTCAGCCCGCTATTCCTCGTCGGGGTCATCGCCTATCTGGCCCTCTTGGAACGGCTGATTCCTCATGACCGGAACTGGCACCCGGGAAAGGACGAGTGGCGCTGGTACGGCATCTACTTCCTGCTCACCATGACTGGAAGCGGTCTGGCGCAACTGCTGGTGGCGCTGGCCGTCGGCCTGATCTCGCCGGAGGAGCCGGCCCGTCACCTCTGGGCCGAGATCCCGGGAGCGCTCCTGGCCGGATCGCTCGTCAGCTACCTGGTGCACCGGCTGGGCCACCGCAGCGCCCTCCTCTGGCGGCTGCACGGAGTGCATCACGTGCCGGAGAAGGTCAACGTCGCCAACAACGGCGTCAACCACGTGCTGGACATCGTCCTGGCCCAGGGCCTCGTCCAGCTGACCCTGGCCCTCGTCGGATTCTCCCGCCCCGCGGTGCTGGTGGCCGGACTCTTCGTCGCCGCGCAGGGCTACTTCGTCCACGCCAACATCGATGTCCGCATCGGGCCGCTCAACCATCTGCTGGCCAGCCCCGAGCAGCACCGACTGCACCACAGCACCGATCTGTCCGAAGCCGGCCACTACGGCTCCGACCTGTCGTGCTGGGACCACCTCTTCGGCACCTTCACCTGGCGCCCCGGCCGCGAACCCACCGCCGTCGGTCTCCAGGACCCCACGGCCTTCCCCGGCACCGGCGAGATCCTCGCCGCCCTCCTGCACCCCTGGCGACGCAGACCCGCACCGGGCCCCGGTCCGGAATGACCGCCGCCTCCCTGACGCTCCACCACGACTTGAGGAGTTCGAATGGCCGACGCGAACAACCGGGCGTTACGGAACAAGGTGGCGATCATCGGGATGGGCTGCCGCCTGCCCGGCGGCGCCTCGGACCACCGCACGTACTGGCGCAACCTGATGGCGGGCAAGGACTGCATCACGGCCACCCCGCCCGACCGGTACGACGTCCGTACGCTCGGCAGCCGGTTCCG
Source organism: Streptomyces sp. iso_384 (assembly GCF_056172905.1). NCBI lineage: Bacteria > Bacillati > Actinomycetota > Actinomycetes > Kitasatosporales > Streptomycetaceae > Streptomyces > Streptomyces sp. iso_384. The sequence goes on along the minus strand of NZ_JBWBTT010000001.1, from coordinate 4,633,648 downwards.
CGACAAACCCGGGCGCCTCGTCGGCGGCCGCGGCGGATACATCGACGGCTTCGACGAGTTCGACCCCGCGTTCTTCGGCATCAGCCCGCGCGAGGCCGACCACATGGACCCGCAGCAGCGCAAGCTCCTCGAAGTGGCCTGGGAGGCCCTGGAGGACGGTGGACAGCGGCCCGCCGACCTCGCCGGCGGCAACGTCGCCGTCTACGTCGGCGCGTTCACCCTGGACTACAAGATCCTGCAATTCGCCGACCTGGGCTTCACCTCGCTGGCCGCCCACACCGCGACCGGCACCATGATGACGATGGTGTCGAACCGCATCTCGTACTGCTTCGACTTCCGCGGCCCCAGCCTGTCCATCGACACCGCCTGCAGTTCCTCCCTGGTCGCCGTCCACCTGGCCTGCCAGGCGCTGAACAACGGCGAGAGCGACCTCGCACTGGCCGGCGGCACCCTGCTGCACATGGCCCCGCAGTACACCGTCGCCGAGACGAAGGGCGGATTCCTCTCGCCCGAGGGCCGCTCCCGTACGTTCGACGCCGCCGCCGACGGTTACGTACGGGCCGAGGGCGTCGGCCTGGTCGCGCTGAAACGGCTGGACGACGCCGTACGGGACGGGGACCGGATCCACGCGGTGATCGCCGGCAGCGGCGTCAACCAGGACGGCCACACCAACGGCATCACCGTGCCCAACGCCGACGCCCAGGTCGACCTCATCCGCCGGGTCTGCGCCGAGGCGGGAATCGCCCCCGGAGACCTCCAGTACATGGAGGCCCACGGCACCTCGACGCCGGTCGGCGACCCGATCGAGGCGAACGCCCTGGCCCGCGCGCTGGCCATCGGACGGGCCCCGGGCGCCCGCGCCTATGTCGGCTCGGTCAAGACGAACATCGGCCACACCGAATCCGCCGCCGGGATCGCCGGGCTGATCAAGACCGTCCTGAGTATCCAGCACCGGACCGTCCCGCCCCACATCAACCTGGAGAACCTCAACCCCGCCATCGACCCGGCGACCCTGCCGTACGAGATCCCGACCCGGCCCACCGCCTGGCCCGCCCACGAAGGACCCGCCCGTGCCGGGGTCAACTCCTTCGGGTTCGGCGGCACCAACGCCCATGTCGTCCTGGAGGAGGCCCCGCCGCCTCCGCCGGAGACCGACGCCGCCCCGCCCGCCGGGCGACCCTGGAGCATCCTGCCGCTCAGCGCCCGAAACCCGGACGCCCTGGTGGAACTGGCGGCGGGCATCCGGGGCGAACTGGCGGGCGACAACGGCCCGGCCGTGACCCTCGACGACCTCGGCCACACCCTCGCCCACCGCCGCCAGCACCTCCCCGAGCGGCTCTCCGTCGTCTACTCCTCGCGCGCCTCCCTCGACGAGGCCCTCGCCGCCCACGAGCGCGGCGAGCCGCACCCCCGCGTCGTCCACGGCCGCGCCCGGGAGTCCGCCGACCGGCGGCTGGTCTGGGTCTTCACCGGCATGGGCCCCCAGTGGTGGGGCATGGGCCGCCAACTCCTCGCGGAGGAACCGGTGTTCCGCGAGGCGGTCGAGGCGTGCGACCGGGCGCTGCGGGAGTTCGCCGACTGGTCGCTGATCGAGGAGCTGACCGCCGACGAGTCCGTCTCCCGGATGAGCCAGACCTGGCTCGCCCAGCCCGCCAACTTCGCCGTACAGGTCGCCCTGGCCGCCCTGTGGCGGTCGCACGGGGTGCACCCCGACGTGGTGGTCGGCCACAGCACCGGCGAGATCGCCGCCTTCCACGCGGCGGGCGTCTACTCGCTGCGGGACGCGGCCCGGATCGTCGTCCACCGCAGCCGCCTTCAGCAGACCCTGGCCGGCACCGGCGCCATGCTCGCCGTCAGCCTGTCGGAGGACGAGGCGGAACGCCGGGTGCGCCCCTACAGCGACCGGGTCTCCGTCGCCGCCGTCAACAGCCCCACCGCCATCACCCTGGCCGGGGACGAGGCGGCGCTGACCCTGCTGGCCGAGGAGTTGCGGGCCGAGCAGCAGTTCGCGAAATTCCTCACCGTCGAAGTGCCCTACCACAGCGTCGGCATGGAACGGATCAAGGACGAACTGCTGGCGGAGCTCGCCCCGTTGGAGCCGCGACCGGCCCGGGTTCCGCTGTATCCCACCGGCGTCGAGGGAACCGCCCGGGGCGAGGAACTGGACGCCGCCTACTGGTGGACGAACGTCCGCGACCGCGTCCGCTTCCGCTCAGCCGTCGACCGGATCGCTGCTGACGGCCACCAGCTGTTCCTGGAGATCGGCCCGCACCCGGTCCTCGGCCACGCGATCCGCGAATGCCTGGAGGCGGGCGGCACGACCGGGCTCACCCTGCCCTCGATCCGCCGCCGGGAGAACGAGAGCGAGCGCTTCGCCGCCTCCCTCGGCTCGCTCCACACCCTGGGCGTCACCGTCGACTGGAACGTACTCCAGCCGGCCGGCCGGCCGGTCACCCTGCCCCGCCACCCCTTCCGGCGCGACCGCCACTGGACCGAACCCCGCCCGGTGGCCCAGGTCCGCCTGGGCCACCGGGACCACCCCCTCCTCGGCCGCCGCACCGACCGTACGGAACCCACCTGGCAGGCCCGCCTGGACACCGAGGACCTGCCCTACCTCGCCGACCACCGCATCCAGGACACCGTGGTCTTCCCCGCCGCCGGCTACCTGGAAATGGCCGCCCAGGCCGTCCTGCGGCTCACCGGCGGCACCACCGCCGTCCTCGCCGACATCGATCTGCGCAAGGCGCTCTTCCTGCCCGACGGCGAGGACCGCAGCGTGGAGGTGTCGCTCTCGCTGGAGAACGCCGCCTTCACCATCGCCTCCCCGACCGGGGACGACGGGGAACGGGCCGTGCACGCGAGCGGCGTCGTCCGCACCGGGCAGCGCCGCCGCAGCGGCCCACCGCTCGACGCCCCCGCGATCCGGGCCCGGTCCCTGCGCCATCTCGAAGGCCCCGACTGCTACACCGCCCTGGCCGCCCTCGGCTACCACTACGGCCCCGCCTTCCGGGCCGTCGAGGAGGTCTGGATCGGGGCCGGCGAGGTCCTCGCCCGGATCCGCCCGCCCGAGGCGATCGGCGACGACGCCGCAGGACATCATCTCCACCCCGTCCTCCTCGACGCCTGCTTCCAGACCCTCCTGACGCCGCTGATCCCGACGGACCCCGAAGGACCCGCACCGGGCACCGGGATCAGGCTGCCGCTCTCCGTGGCCGAGGTCGCCCTCGAACCCATCGGCGACCAGCCGTTCTGGGCCCACGCCACCCTGCTCCCCGGCGACGCGGACACCACCCTCGGGGACATCGCCCTGTACGCCGACGACGGCACCCCGCTCGGCCGCGTCCACGGCTTCCGCGCCGCCGACGTGGAGAAGGCGGCCACCGCCGTCGCACGGACCACGATCGACTCCTGGCTCGCCGAACCTGTCTGGACCGACTGCCCGCCGCTGCCCGACGAGGACACCTCCCGCGACCACGACTGGCTTGTCCTCGCCGACTCCGGAGGCGTCGCGGACGCCTTCGCCGCCCTCGCCGCCGCCCGCGGCGAACGCTGCCGCCTGGTGCGCCGGGGCGCCGCCTACACCGCCTCCGGCGACGGCGTCACCTTCACCGTCGACCCCGCGTCCGACGCCGATCTGCGCCGGCTCCTCACCGACCTGGACCGCGACGGCGGGCCTTTCCGCGGGGCTGTCCTGCACCTGTGGAACCTCGACGCGCCCGCTCTCGCCGACTGCGACCGGGCCGCCCTCCGCGACCACACCGGCGCGGGCGCGTACGGGCTGATCGCCCTCGCCCGGCTGCTCCTCGCCCGGGGCGGCGGAGGCCGCCTGCACATCGTGACCCGTGGCGCCCAGCCCGCCCTGCCCGGCGAGGCGCCCGAACCCCTCGGGACGCCCGCCTGGGGCATCGGCCGGGTGCTGCGCCACCAGGAGCTGATCGACCACCCCGGCAAGCTCATCGACCTCGACCCCCGGCGCCGCCCGGGCCCCGACGGCGACCGGGCCGAGGCCGAAGCGCTCCTCGCCGAGGTGCTCGGCGACGACGAGGAGGAGATCGCCCTGCGCGACGGCGGCCGCCGCACCAGCCGCCTCCGCCCCGCCGAGGGCCTGACCCGGCCGCTGCCGCTGCGCCTGCGGGCCGACGGAAGCTATCTGGTCACCGGTGCGTTCGGCGCGCTCGGCCGGCTCCTGTGCCGCACCCTCGTACGCCGTGGAGCCCGCCGGATCGTCCTGGTCGGGCGGACCCCCGTGCCGGCCCGGGAGAAGTGGGCCGGCACCGACCCGGCCACCGCCGAGGGCCGGGCCGTGGCCCTGCTCCGCGAGTTGGAGGCGCTCGGTGCGCAGCCCGTTCTCGCGACCCTCGACATCACCGACGAGGACGCCCTGAACGGCTGGCTCGACGCCCACCGGCAGAGCGGAGCCCCGCCCGTACGCGGCGTGTTCCACCTGGCCGGGCAGGTCCGCGACACGCTCGTCGCCGATCTGGACCGGGCCGCCTTCGACGCCGTCCACGACCCCAAGACCGTCGGCGCCCACCTCCTGCACCGGCACCTGCGGGACGAACCGCTCGAACACTTCGTGCTCTTCGCCTCGATCGCCTCCCTCCTGACCACGGCCGGTCAGACCAACTACGCCGCCGGGAACGCCTTCCTGGACGCCCTCGCCCACCACCGCCGCGCCCAGGGCCTGCCTGCCCTCAGCCTGGACTGGGGCCCCTGGGCCACCGGCATGATCGAGGAACTCGGCCTGGTCGAGCACTACGTGCACAGCCGCGGCATGAGCTCGCTCTCCCCGGACGCCGGCATGGCCGTCCTGGAACGCGTCATCGGCCAGGACCACGCCCAGCTCGTCGTCGCCACCGTCGTCGACTGGCCCGTCTTCCTCGCCTGGTACCCGACGCCGCCGCCGCTGGTCGCCGACCTCGCGGCAGCCGCCGCCCCGCCGGGCGACGCCGTCTCCGGCAACGGATTCCTCGACACCTTCCGCGCCGCCGACGAGGAGGCCCGCCGCGCCCTGGTCGTCGAGCGGTTCGCCGCGCTCTCGGCCACCGTGCTGCGCACCGGCACGGACCGCATCGACCCCGCCACCGGACTCGGCGAGCTCGGGCTCGACTCGCTCCTCGCCATGGAGCTACGGGCCCGGATCCACGCCGAGCTGGGCGTCGCCCTGCCCGTGGTCGCCCTGCTCAGCGGCACCCCGGCCGGGGAACTCGCCGCCCAGCTCCACGACGGACTCAGCGCCCTGGCCGCGACCGACACCCCCGACGGGGCGGCGGACACGGCCGAACCCCACCGCGACGAGCGGCAGTACCCGCTGACCCAGAACCAGAAGGCGCTCTGGTTCCTCAAACACCTCAACCCCGACGGCTACGCGTACAACATCGGCGGGGCCGTGGAGGTGAACGTCGCCCTCGAACCTGACCTGATGTTCGAGGCCGTCCGCCGCCTCATCGCCCGCCACCCCGCGCTGCGCACCAACTTCCTCCTGGTGGACGGGCAGGCCGTGCAGCGGGTCTCCGAGGACGCCGCCACCGACCTCGCCCTCTTCGACGTCCAGGGCGAGGACTGGGACTCCATCCACGCGACGATCGTCCAGGAGTACCGCAAGCCCTACGACCTCGCCCACGACCCACTGGTCCGCTTCCGCCTCTTCAAACGTGGCCAGGACCGCTGGATCATCATGAAGGCCGTCCACCACATCGTCTCCGACGCCATCTCCACCTTCACCTTCATCGAGGAACTCCTCGCGGTGTACGAGGCGTTGCGCCGCAACCGGGAACCGCAGCTCCCACCGGCCGAGGCCCGCTACCTCGACTTCCTCAACCAGCAGAACGCCTTCCTCGCCGGACCCGAGGCCACGGGCATGCTCGACTACTGGCGCACCCATCTGCCGGCCGAGGTCCCGCTCCTGGACCTGCCCGTCGACAAACCCCGCCCGGCGGTCCAGACCCACAACGGGGCCTCGGAGTTCTTCGTCCTCGACGACGCCCTGAGCGCCCGCGTCCACGCGCTGGCCCGCGCCCACGGCGTCACACCGTTCATGGTCCTGCTGAGCGCCTACTACCTCCTGCTGCACCGCTACTCCGGGCAGGACCACATCGTCGTCGGCAGCCCGGTGACCGGCCGCACCCGGCAGGACTTCGCCTCCGTCTACGGCTACTTCGTCAACCCGCTGCCCCTGCATGCCGACCTGTCCGATGACCCGACCGTCGCCGAACTGCTGCAACAGGTCCGCCGGACCGTCCTCGGCGGACTCGACAACCAGGAGTACCCCTTCGTCCTCCTCGTCGAGGAACTGGGCCTCCAGCACGACCCCAGCCGCTCCGCCGTCTTCCAGGCGATGTTCATCCTCCTCACCCACAAGGTGGCCACCGAGCAGTACGGCTACCGCCTGGAGTACATCGAACTACCGGAGGAGGAAGGGCAGTTCGACATAACGCTGTCCGCCTACGAGGACGAGGCCGAGGGCCGCTTCCACTGCGTGTTCAAGTACAACACCGACCTCTTCCTGCCGGAGACCATGCGCCGCATGGCCGCCCACTACACCCGCCTCCTCGACCGGATGACCCACGCCCCCGGCGAACAGCCCGCCTCCCGGCTGGAGATGCTCGGCGACCAGGAGCGGGAGCGGCTCGTCGGGGAGTGGAGCCGCCCGGCGCTGCCTGCCGCCGGATCCCGGGAGGAGCCGTTCGCCCCGGTCCAGGCGCTGATCGCCCGCATCGCCGCCGAGCACCCAGCGGCCGTCGCCGTCACCACACCCTCCCCGCGCGGCGAAGCGCGCCGGCTGAGCTACGCGGAACTGGAGCGGCGGGCCGCCGACAGCGCAGCCCGGCTGCGGACCCTCGGCATCGGCGAGGGCTCGGTGGTCGTCCTGTGCCTGGACAAGTCGCCGGAGCTGATCGTCGCCCTGCTCGCCGTGCTCAAGGCCGGCGCCGCCTACCTGCCGCTGCGGCCCGACCAGCCCGCCGACCGGCTCGCCCACCTCGTGACGGCCACCGGTGCGGCACTCGTCCTCGTCGCGGACGACGCCGGGCCGGTGCAGGCAGGGGCCCTGGCCGTCCCCACGCTCACCCTCGACGCCCTCGCCCGCACCGCACCGCATCCGGACGGACCGTCCGGCGAAGCCGGCCCGGAATCGCCCGCGTACATCATCACCACCTCCGGCTCCACCGGCCGCCCCAAGGCCGTCCGCGTCAGCCACCGCAACCTCGCCTCCGCCCACGCCGCATGGCGTCAGGAATACCGGCTGGAGACGGACGTCCGGGTGCACCTCCAGATGGCCGAACCGTCCTTCGACGTGTTCACCGGCGACCTGGTGCGCGCCCTGTGCTCGGGCGGCACCCTCGTCCTGGCCGACCGCGACCTCCTCTTCGACACCACGCGGCTCTACCGGACGATGCGTCAGGAACGTGTCGACTGCGCAGAGTTCGTGCCCGCCGTCGTGCGCGGCCTGATGGACCACTGCGCCCGCGAAGGGCTCCGGCTGGACTTCCTGAAGCTGCTGGTGGTCGGCTCGGACGCCTGGAGCGTGGGGGAGTACCGCCGGCTCGCCGAGCTGTGCGGACCCGGCACCCGCCTCGTCAACTCCTACGGCCTCACCGAGGCCACCATCGACAGCGCGTACTTCGAAGGCCCCGCCGACGACCTGGAACCCGGCGCGATGGTCCCCATCGGCCGCCCCCTCCCCAACAGCACCCTCCATGTCCTCGACACCCACGGCGAACCCGTACCACCCGGCGTGCCCGGCGAGCTCTGGATCGGCGGCGACGGCGTCGCCCTCGGCTACGCCGGAGACCCGGAGCAGACCGAGGAACGCTTCGTCACCCGTACGCTCAGCAGGTCCGCCGACGGCGACGCCCGGCCCGAGAGGCTCTACCGCACCGGCGACATCGCCCGCTGGGACGCGCGCGGCCGGGTCCATCTGCTCGGCCGCACCGACGGACAGGTCAAACTGCGCGGCCACCGCATCGAGATCGGCGAGATCGAGGCCCACCTCGCCCAGTGGCCGCCGCTCGCCCGGGCCGTCGTCACCGTACGCGCCGACACCGGCGGAGAGGCGGCGCTCTGCGCCTACTGCGTCCCCGCGCCCGGTGCCACCCTGGACTCCCGGGCCCTGCGCCGTCACCTGGCCCGCTCACTGCCCTCGTACATGATCCCGTCCCACTTCGTCGAGCTGCCCGCCCTGCCGCTGACCGCCAACGGCAAGGTCGACACCGCCGCCCTGCCCGCCGCCCGGGCCGAGACCGGCGACCGGCCGCACGAGGAGCCCGTGACCCTGTACGAGATCAGCGTCGCCCGGCACTGGAAGACCCTCCTGGGCCGTGAACAGGTCGGCCTGGAGGACGACTTCTTCGAACTCGGCGGCAGCTCGATCAAGCTCATCGAACTCCTCCACCAGCTGCGCACCGAGTTCGGCGTCGGCGTCCCCGTCAGCAGGCTCTACCAGGTCACCACCCTGCACGGCATGGCCGCCACCGTCGAGGACGTCCTGCACGGCACCAGCGCCGACGAACTGCCCAGCCTCACCTTCAACGCCGGACAGCACCCCGCCCTCTTCTGCTTCCCGCCCGCCGGCGGTCACGGGCTCGTCTACCGGGGCCTGGCCGCCCACCTCCCCGACCACACCCTCATCGGCTTCAACTACCTCCCCGGCGACGACAAGGTCGCCCGGTACGCCGACCTGATCGAGGCGGCCCGGCCCGACGGGCCCTACCGGCTCCTCGGCTACTCCCTCGGCGGCAACCTCGCCTTCGAGACGGCCAAGGAACTGGAGCGACGCGGCCGGCACGTCGCGCACGTCGTCATCCTCGACTCCCGCCGCATCCTCACCGCCTACGAACCGGACGCCTCCGGCATCGCCGCCTTCGAGGCCGAACTCGCCGACCACCTCCGCGAACACACCGGATCCGAGGCCGTCACCCGCGAAACCCTCGCCCACGCCGCCGAATACCTCGCCTTCTGCGGCCGCACACCCAACACCGGCACGGTCGCCGCGACCGTCAGCGTGATCACCGACGAGGAGAAGGCCTCCCTCTACGCCGCGGGCGAGCACGGCACCTGGCACGGCAGCTCCACCGGCGCCACCGCCGTACTGCGCGGCTCCGGTGTCCACGCCGACATGCTCGACGCCAAACACCTGCCCCGCAACGCCGAGCTGGTGCGCTCCGTCGTGACAGGAGACCCGGCCCATGGCGGATGACGACTCCACCGACTGGACCAGCCGGGAACGCGCCCCGGGCACTCCGCCCCGCGTCATCGTCGTCGGCGCGGGCGTGGCCGGCCTCTCCACCGGCTGCTACGCGCAGATGAGCGGCGCCAGGACCCGCATCTTCGAGAAGCATGTGCTGCCCGGCGGCTGCTGCACCGCCTGGTCGCGCGACGGATACCTCTTCGACTACTGCATCGAGTGGCTGATCGGCACCGCCCCGGGCAACGACGCCCACCGGGTGTGGAGCGAACTCGGCGCGCTCGACGGCAAGACCGTCACCAACTTCGACCTGTTCAACAAGGTCGAGGACGAGAACGGCCGGTCGGTGACGTTCTACAACGACCCCGACCGCCTGGAGGCCCACCTGCTGGAGATCTCACCCGCCGACGCCCCGCTCATCCGGGCCTTCACCCGGGACCTGCGGCGCTTCATCGACATCGAGCTGTACCCGTTCCTGACCGCACCCGCGCTGCGCACCGTACGGGAGCGGGCACGGACCCTGCGCACGGTGCTCCCCGCCTTCCGGCTGTTCTGGCGGACCGCCGCCACCCCGATGCACGTCTTCGCCGACCGGTTCCAGGACCCGCTGCTGCGCACGGCGTTCCGCAACATCTTCTTCCAGGACCCGGAGGGCTTCCCGCTGCTGCCGTACCTCTTCAACATGGCGGCCGCCCACCACGGCAACGCCGGCTTCCCGCAGGGCGGTTCACTCGGCCTCGCCCGCTCGATCGAGGAGCGCTACCGGAGCCTGGGCGGCACGGTCACCTACCGGGCCCGCACCGAGCGGATCCTGGTCGAGGACGACCGGGCGATCGGCATCGAACTCCGTAGCGGCAAAAGGTACTTCGCCGAACACGTGGTCTCCGCCTGCGACGGTCACACCACCGTCTACGGACTCCTCGGCGGCCGGTACACCGGCCCCCGGATCGACAAGCTCTACACCGACCTCCTGCACCGCCCCGGCACCCTCTTCCCCGCCGTCGTCTCCGCCTTCGTCGGCCTGCGCGGCGACCTGGACCCCGACGAGGCGCACAGCACCACGCACCTCCTCGGCCCGGACGACGCGGCCCACCTCCCCGGCGCCCTGCAGGACAGCCTCGTCGTCCAGGCCCGCTCCCGCTACTCCGGCGGCTTCGCACCACCGGGCCGCTCCGTCCTGCACTGCACCTACTTCAGCGACTACGCCCACTGGAAGGACCTGCGCACCAGGGACCGCAAGGATTACCGCCGCCGCAAACGCGAAGTCGCGCACTTCGTCCGGGACTTCCTGGAACGCCGCAGCCCCGGCATCGCGGAGCGCATCGACATCGTCGAGATCGCCACCCCCGCCACGACCCATCGCTACACCGGCAACCTGGGCGGCTCCATCCTCGCCTGGAAGGCGTTCTCGGACGCCGACGACGTCGCGGCGCGCCTGGTCGGCAAGGACCGGATGCGGCTGCCCGGACTGAGCGGCTTCTCCATGGCCGGGCAGTGGGTCGGCATGGGCGGCCTGATCCGCGCCGCCTCCACCGGCCGCTTCGCCGTCCAGTACCTCTGCCGTGAACTCGGCCTGGAGTTCCGGGCCTGGGAGAGCAAGGGCGCCGAACCCTGGCACCCCGGGAAGCTGGGGCATCTGCCCCAGCTCGACCGGTGGTCCGCACACGAGGGCGAGAGCTCATGAGCGGCGGGAGGAACCGGACCCGGAGTGACGGCGGCGCACGCCGGCCCCGGGAGACGATGATCATCATCGGGGCCGGACTCGGCGGCCTCTCCACCGGCTGCTACGCCCGGATGAACGGCTACCGCACCCACATCCTGGAGATGCACGAGATCCCCGGCGGCTGCTGCACCGCCTGGGAACGCGGCGGCTTCACCCTGGACGCCTGCGTCAGCTGGCTCCTGGGCAGCGGCCCCGGCAACGAGATGCACCAGATCTGGCTGGAGCTCGGCGCCCTCCAGGGCAAGGAGATCCGCCACTTCGACGTCTTCAACATCGTGCGCGGCACGGACGGCCGGGCCGTCCACTTCTACTCCGACCCGGACCGCCTCGAAGCCCACCTCATCGACCTCTCGCCCGCCGACGCCCGTCTCGTGCGGAAGTTCTGCTCCCAACTGCGCAGCTTCCGCAAGGCTTTGGCGGTCTACCCCTTCCTCAAGCCCGTGGGGCTGATGGGCCGTCGGGAGCGCTGGCGGATGCTGGCCTCGTTCCTGCCGTACGTCAACGCCGTACGCACCACGATCACCGTCCTCATGACCGACTTCTCCGCGAAGTTCACGGACCCCCTTCTGCGGCAGGCCTTCAACTTCATCCTGTACGAGAAGCACCCGGCCTTCCCCGTGCTCCCGTTCCACTTCCAGCTCGCCTCGCACGCCAACCTCTCCGCAGGCGTCCCCGAGGGCGGCTCGCTCGGGCTCGCCGAGTCGATCGAGGCCCGCTACCGCCGGCTCGGCGGTGAGGTCTCGTACAACACGAAGGTCGAGACGGTGATCGTCGAGGACGACCGGGCGGCCGGCGTCCGGCTCAGCGACGGCCGGGAACTGCGCGCCGACATCGTCGTATCGGCCTGCGACGGCTACACCACCACCATGAAGTTCCTGGAGGGCAAATACCTCGGCGAGGACTACCGCAAGCTCTACACACAGACCATCCATGAACCCGGCATGGTCTTCCCCGGCTACTTCACCCTCTTCCTCGGCCTCTCCCGCCCCTTCCCCGAGGGCGACCCCTGCACGACGTACCTTCTCGACGAGGCCACGGCCGCGGAACTGACCGGCATCCGCCACCCCAGCATCAACGTCCAGTTCCGCAACCGCCATTACCCCGAGCTCTCCCCGGACGGCACCACCGTCGTCTACGCCACCTACTTCTGCGACATCGCCCCCTGGCGCGCCCTGGACGAGGGCCCCGAACAGGTCACCCGCACCCGTGGCGGAACCGAGCTGCACACCCTGCCCGTACGGCACGGGCGCGGCTACTACGCGGCGAAACGGCGGGCCCGCGAAGCCCTCGTGGGCTTCCTGGAACAGCGCCACCCCGGCCTGCGGGACGCGATCGTCGTCCGCGACGTCTCCAGCCCCCTCACCCAGGTCCGCTACACCGGCAACTACGACGGCACCGTCCTCGGCTGGCAGCCCTTCGTCGAGAGCGGCGAAACCCTGGAAGAGCTGATCAAGAAACACGGCCCCGGGCTCCCCGGGCTGCGCGACTTCTACCAGTCAGGCGTCTGGGCCACCACCGGCGGGCTCATCCGGGCCGCCGCCGCCGGACGCCACGTCATGCAGTTCGTCTGCCGCGACGACGACCGGCCCTTCACCGCCTCGCTCGACCTCACCGCACCACCACCGACCCACCGGGTCATCCCCGTGCCCGTCCGCCCCGCCGCACCGACGGAGAGGAAGCCATGAAGATCGCGAAGTGGGTGGTCCGCGAACACGTCGAGGGCGTACCCGACGTGGACCGCGTCTACGAGAAGGTCGTCGAGAACGTCGATGTGACCCTCGCCCCCGACGAGATGCTCCTGCGCACCCTGTACGTCTCCGTCGACCCCTACCTCCAGGGCATCGCCCTCGACACCCCGATCGGCCGGCACATGGGCGCCGACTCGATCATGGAGGTGGTGGAGGCGGGCCCGCGCGCCGCGCACCGCGCGGGCGACCTCGTCCAGGGCTTCGGCGGCTGGCGCACCCATGTGATCAGCACCGGCGCGGCCGAACTCTGGCAGACCGGCACGTTTCCCATGGTCTTCCCCGCGTACCGCAGGCTCGACCCCCGGTGGTACGACGACGCCCTGCCGCTGCCGACCGCCCTCAGCGTGATGGGCGGACCCGGCATGACCGCCTGGGGGACCCTCTCCAAGTACATGACGATCAGCCCCGGTGAAACCCTCGTCATCAGCGGGGCCTCCGGCGCGGTCGGCGCCCTCGTCGGCCAGCTCGCCGCGCTCGCCGGCGCCCGGGTGATCGGCACCACCTCGTCCCCGGAGAAGGCGGACTACCTCACCGGGCTCGGATTCGACGCGGTGATCGTCTACCGCCACGGGGACGGCGAGGCCACCGTCCGCGAGGCGCTCGCCCGCGCCGCCCCCGACGGCGTCGACCGGTACTTCGACAACCTCGGCGGCACCGTCACCGACGCGGTGTTCCCCATGCTCAACATCGGCAGCCAGGTGGCGGTGTGCTGGCAGTGGGCGACCCAGGTCGGCAACGAGGACACCGGCCCCCGGCTCCTGCCCTACCTGATGTTCCCGCGCGCCACCGTCCGCGGCATCTTCTCCCTGGAATGGTTCACCGACCAGAACTGGCAGGACCTCCACACCGAGCTGGGCGGCCGGGTCCGGCGCGGCGAGGTCGTCTGCGACCACACCCTGCACCACGGGTTCGACCGCATTCCCGCCGCCTACGGAAGCCTCTACGACGACCGGGCCGCCAACCGCGGCAAGGTCCTCGTCGAACTCTGAACGCGGCACCCGGGCCGCCCCCGACCACCCCGCCCAGGAGGCATGGTGACCGCCACCGAACCCACGCATCCCGCGCCGGTACCGATGCACCGCCTGCACTTCGAGAAACCCGGACCGCCCCGCCCGGCCGAGCTGCCGGGCGGCGCCCCCGCCTGGCTGGTCAGCCGGTACGAGGACGTCCGCCAGGTGCTCTCCGACCCGCGCTTCGGCCGGGCACAGCTGTACGCCGCCGACGCACCCGCCCTCTCCGACGTACCCGACCTCGTGAACGACCCCGACCTGATGTTCAACCAGGACGGTCCCGGCCATCTGCGGCTGCGCCGCACCCTGCGGCGCGCGTTCACCCCGAGGGCCGTCGCCCGCTGGCGGCCGTGGATCGCCGCGATCGTCGACGAACTCCTCGACCGGCTGCAGTCCACACCGCAACCGGCCGACGCGGTAGCGGAGTTCACCCTCCCGCTGCCGGTGGCGGTGATCAGCCGCCTGATGGGTCTGGAGGAGTCCGCGTGGGACCGGATGCGGCACTGGAGCGAACACGCCTTCTCCGACGGCACCCACGAGGGCGAACAAGTGGCCACAGTCCTCCAGGAGTTCGGCGCGTTCGGCGCGGACCTCCTCGCGGCGCGACGCCGGACGCCCGGCGAGGACCTGATCAGTGGCCTGGTCGCGGCGGCCGACGAGGAAGGGGGCGTGCCCGAGGCCCAGTTGGTGAGCCTGGTATGCGGTCTCGTCGTCGGCGGCCACGACAGCACGATGACGATGCTCGGCAACGCGCTGCTCTACCTCCTGGGCGAACGCCGCACGGCATGGCCCCGCCTGGGCGCCGACGAGGAGGCCGCCGGACGCGTCGCCGACCGCCTCGTCCACCTCGTACCCCTGGGAGACGACCGGGGCAGCGCCCGCCACGCCGCCACGGACGTCGAGGTCGGTGGGGTGACGATCCCGGCCGGTGCGATCGTGCTCGCCGACTGTGGCATGGCCAACCGCGACCCCGAGGTCTTCCCGCCCGCCACCCTCCACGACCTGTTCGCCCCGCTGGAGGCCCCCACCCTCTCCTTCGGCGCCGGGCCCCACTACTGCCTCGGCGCCTGGCTGGCCCGCACGGAGCTCCAGCTCGCCCTGCACCGCCTGGCCGCCCGTTTCCCGGCTCTCGCCCTGGCGGAACCCTTGGACTCGGTCGCCTGGCGGACCGGCACCACCTCCCGCAGCCCGCAGCGGCTCGCCGTCCGGTGGTAGGGGCGCCCTACCGGCCGGTGGCGCGCCCGGGGCTCAGCGGCCCCGGGCACACAGGGCCGCGTCCACCGCACCACGGAGGTGACGCAGACATCGCCCGGGGTGGAGACGAGCCCGCCGGACGCGCCGAACTCGTAACCCCTGGACGTGACGCCGGCCGGGCCGCGCGTGAACCCCGGCCGTGCGGATCGTTCCTCCGCCGACGACCCTGCCGGCCGCCCGGCACGGGGTCAGGCCGTCCGGACCCCGGGTCGGGGGTGTACCCAGGCCCCCTGGGCGGGGTTCCCGAGAGCCCTCCGCAACACCGCGATCTGCTCGGCGGCGGCCCTGCGCGGGAGGGTGAGACGGGGCAGCACACCGTCGAATCCGTGGAACGCGCCCGGCCACAGATGGAATTCGGTCGACACCCCGGCGGCGACCAGCCGGAGCGCGTACCGCGCGCACTCGTCCCGGAACACCTCCAGCTCGCCGACATCCACGTACGCGGGCGGGAGCCCCGACAGATCGGTGGCGCGGGCCGGCGCCGCGTAGGCGGGCACCTCGTCGCCGTCGGCCAGCGGGCCGAGCAACGCGGCCCAGCCGTAGAGGTTGTTGGCGCGCGGCCAGGCGACGGGATCGGTGAACTCACGGCTCGACGCCGTGGTGTTGCGGTCGTCCAGCATCGGGCAGAGCAGCAACTGGAAGGCGAGGCGCGGTCCGCCGCAGTCCCGGGCCAGCAGCGCGGTGGCGGCGGCCAGCCCGCCGCCCGCGCTGATCCCGCCGACCGCCAGGCGCTCCGGGTCGACGCCGAGCGCGTCCGCCCGCTCCGCCGTCCACCGCAGTGCGCGGTAGCAGTCCTCGACGGGCGCCGGGTAGGGGTGCTCGGGCGCGAGGCGGTAGTCCACGGAGGCCACGACACAGCCCGCCTCCAGGACGTACGCCGAGAGCCGGGCGTCGTCCATCTCGGGCGTACCGAGCACCATGCCTCCGCCGTGCATCCACACCAGGCACGGCAGCGGCCCGTCGGCGGCCGCACGGGGCGGGTGGACCCGTAGCCGTACGGAGCCGGGGCCCGGCAGGCGGTGGTCGGTCACCCGGACGCCCTCGGCGGGCGGCGGGAACACGGCGTCCGCGCGGGCGGCGCGCAGGGCGGCCAGCTCCTCGCGGGTGAGGCCGGAGAGGATGGTGGGCGGCAGCGGATCCGCGGCCAGCGCCGCGGCCATCTCCGGGTCCAGACGGGGGTCGTGCGACATCGGGGGGCCTTCCTGAGGACTCCGCGACCGTGCCCCGGCACCGGACGGCGGGGGCACGGCCGCGGGGCGCGAACCGACAGATCCGTCAGTAGGCGAGCGTGATGCTCACCTCGATCGAGCCGGTGTGCGGGATCTTGAGGATGTGCATCCTGCGACTGCCGTCGCGCAGATACCTGATGGAGGCGGCGGCGAGGGAGACGGGACGGGCCGCGCCCCACCGGATCCGTACGACCCCCGGGCCCCGGTGCAGATCGAGGCCCGTGGCGGTGGCCGAGGCCGAGCCGCCCCACGGCACCGTGGTGCCGTTGCCGAACACCACCCGGTCGGAGGCCTTCAGGATCAGCGGCACCGTCTCGGTCGCGGACGAGGCGGCCCGTACCGAGCGCCGCACCAGCCCGTCGCTCACCCGCACATCGGTGACGACCGAACCGCTGGGGGTGGCGAAGCGGAAGGCGTACGGGCTGCCGCCGAGGAACTGTCCGGCCTGCGGCCCGTCGGAGTCCGGGGCCTGGCCGGGCAGCACCGTGGCCCACACCCCGTGGTTGTTGTCGTTGAGGGTCTGGATCACCGTGCCGGCCACCGGGTGCCACAGGAACGACAACCCGGTGCGCGCCATGGTGGTCGCCCGGTCGCCGAGGTACGCGCCCAGATAGACGTCGGGCCGCCGGATGTAGAGGAAGTCCTGGCCCCGGTCCGTCCGGCGCTCGGTGAAGTTCTTCGAGGCGAGATACGGCAGGGCCCGCACCGCGTCGGCCTTGGCCTGCCGGGTCGGGTACCGCTCGCCGTAGAGCGCGTGGGCGAGGATCCGCGGCGAGGTGTCCTGCTTGGTCAGGCCCGCCACCGGAGCGGCGTCGGCGGCCCAGGCTGCGCGTGCGGCCGACAGATCCTCGCGGGCGGAGGTGAACGCCCCGAGCGCCGGCACCTCCGGGACGAACTGGGCGTTGAGCGCCGTGCGTTCCGGATCCGGGCGGGTGTTGTCGTAGGCGAGCGCGCTGGTCCGCGTCGAGGGCGCCACATTGCTGAACCAGCCCGAACCGTCCGGCTCGCGCAGCAGGTTGTAGCCCAGCCAGCCGGTGTACTTCCGGGCCATGGACACCAGGTGGGCGTTGTTCGACTGGCGCCAGGCGTCGGCCAGTTCGGGGAGCATCACCTCGAAGTTGTAGTTCATGTCCGTGCCGCCCTTCTCGTAGAAGAAGCCGGCCGGTCCCTGTCCGTGCTGGGCGATCCGGGCGAAGGCGTTGTTCAGCCGGGTGCGCAGAGCCGCGTCGGGATTGGTCCGCAGCGCCAGGGCCGAACCCGCGAGCCCGGCGGCGACCTGGTTGGCGAAGGAGATCGGAGTCTGCCACACCCGCCCGTTGGCCGGGTCGAGCAGCCAGGTCATCGCCGCGTGCGTCGCGCGGGCGATCTGGGTGCGCCGCGCGGGCAGCAACTGCGCGTTCTTGAGCAGTACATGGGTCTTGCTGAGATAGCCGAGCGCGAAGCCGGTGGCGGCGAGCGAGTGCTCGTCCGGGCGGTACTCCGGCCAGGAGCCGTCCGCGTGCTGAAGCCCCAGATAGTGGCCGAGCGCCGCGTCCAGGCCCGCGAGCAGTTCGGAGTTTCCCCGGTACGGGTTCCAGTAGCGGGAGGTGGTGAGGAACCAGGCGAGTGTGTAGACGTGCTCCTGCACCCGCGCGTTGTACGGCTCTGCGGGCTTGCGCCACCAACCACCTCCCAGGAAACCCGGGTTCGGCGAGCCGGTCCTGATGTCGCCGACCATGCCGGCCAGGCTCACCAGGTAGGGCGCGTAGAGCTGTTCGTCGGGGGCGAAGGAGCGCCGGCCGGGGGAGACCGGGGGCAGGGCCGCGAGGTTCGGTGCGGCGGTGGCGGCCAGGGCGGCGGGCGCGGGCAGAGCGGCGGCGAGGCCCGCGGCACCGGCGGCGGTCAGCAGGGTGCGGCGTGAGAGGAACGTTCCGTACGTCACTGGGCGACTCCTGGGCAGAAAAGGGCTGCGGTGGCTGCGGTGAAGGGGCGGCGGCGGGCTGCCGGGGTGCGCCGGTCGTCGTGCGGCGCACCCCGGCCGGGGCGGTCAGCCGCGTGCGACGGCGATCGATCCGCCGAGCCGGTCGCCCGCCTCGTAGACCAGGTACGGCACGCCCCGGTCCGTCCCGAAGCTCGGCGAGGCGGCGCGGCCGTTCTCCGGGGCCGCGCTGCCGGAGTCGTAGAAGACCCCGAGGTGATTGCGGCGGGAGAAGTCGTTGCCGACCTCGGTGATCAGGATGTTCCCGCCGTTCTCCTTGCCGGTGTGGTAGACGACGTACGTGCTGCCGCCCCGGGTCAGCAGATGCGGACCGCTGAGGTTGTTCACGCCGACGTCCGAATGGCGTACCAGCGGCTGCTGGGAGAAGGTCCAGGCCCGGCCGTCCTTCGACCAGCCCCAGCCGATGTCACGGTGGTTGGACTGATTGTTGATCATGAAGAGCATCACGTACCGCGCGTCGCGCGCGGGCAGATCGTGCCGGAACACCCGCGCGTAGGACGTCTCGTTGGTGCCTGCGGGCAGCATGTCCTTGGTCAGCACCGTCCGGTCGTACGTGAAGGTGATGCCGTCCTTGGAACGGGCGAGCCGGGTGGTGTGGTTCTCGCCGTGGAAGTAGAGCCACAGCTCCTTGACGTCCTCGTTCCACAGGACGTGCGGCGAGGAGACATGGCTGACCTTGTAGTGCGGCTGCCAGTCGTTGGAGACCAGCGGGTTCGCCGGGTACTCGGTGAACGGGCCCTCCAGCGAGTCGCCGTACGCCAGGCAGATGCCGCCCGGCGCGTCGTGCGGGGCGTAGTAGAGGTAGTAGCGGCCCAGCGGGTTCGCCAGCTTGTCGTAGACGCCCCGGATGCACGGGAAGATGATCTCGCCCGTCGGGTTGTACTTCAGCTGCGAAGGCGTCAGCAGCGGCTTCAGATGGCGGTAGTCCGGAAAACCGCCGGGGGCCGCGGCGGCGCGCCCCGCCGAGGCCCCGGTGGCGATGAGCCCGGCGGTCGCCGCCGTGCCCGCCACCGCGCCGCGCAGAAAGATCCGCCGGCTCGGCCGGAACGCCCCATATACGGAAGGGGTGTTGTCCTCGTGCTGTGTCATGTCGTTCTCCGTCCCGAAGAGTGAGCGATCACAGATGACTGGCGGCGGTGACGCAGAACCCGCCCAGTGCCACGGCCCAGACGTACGGCAGGGTCCGCAGCATCACCTGCTGCGGCGTCACCCCCGCGTACTGCGCGCTCCACACGGTCTGCGTGCTGGTGGGGTCCGACACCCCGAAGACCTGGTTGTACGAGGTGGCCAGACCCAGCACCGCGACGGCCGGGTAGATGCCGGCGGCGATGAGGACCCCGGCGATGCCCGCGCCGAGACCGAAGACGTTCAGCGGCCCCCGGTACAGGCAGAGCGGCACGAGCAGCGTGAAGACCAGCACGAACAGCACCGGGTTCTGCGGACTGACGGCCTTGACCAGCGGCTCCAGCGACTCCACCGCACCGGGCAGCTTCACCGCGGCGAGCAGGATGCCGATGGCGACGAACAGGACGATCGGAGCGGCCGCGACCTCGAACGAGCCGTACAGCGTCCGCAGCAGCCGCTTGTTCATCTCACGCGGCCGGGTCGTCGTGACCAGCGCGAACAGGACGCCCGCCAGCATGGAGGGCAGGATCGCGATCTCGAAGCCCAGGGCGAGGACCAGCGGAACGACCGGGGTGAGCAGGGCGTACCACGGGGCGTCGCCCAACTGCTTGCGGCGCGAAACGGGCTTGGCGGACGCCGACTTGAGCGACCAGGCGTGTTCGACACCGCGCCGCCGCGTCTCGATGAGCACGAAGAGGACGGCGGCGGCCAGCGCGAACGGGAACAGCTTGAACATGAAGCCGCGCACCGTCTCGACCGGCAGCTCCAGTGCGGTGGAGAAGAACTGCCAGATGGGCAGCTCGAACGGCATACCGGCGGCGATGCCCATCAGGATCGTCCCGGCCGCGGTGACCTTCGGGATGCCGACGGCGATCATGGCGGGGATGCCGATGATCCCGGCGAGCATCGCCGCCGGAGCCGAGCCGGTGACCGTGCCGACCAGCGTGGAGACGGCCAGGACGCCGAGGGCGACCACCACCGGCCGGTCCCCGCCGAACTCGACGATCTTGCGCACCAGGGTGCCCGCGATGCCGGTCTCGTCGAGGAGCTTGCCCAGCCAGGAGCCGAGGAGGATCGCGATCATCGTGGCGGCGAGGGCCGGCGCGCCCTCCTGGACGACCGTGTCCAGCACGCTGTTCTCGCCGGTCAGCGGAGCGCCCGCGACGAACGCGATGACGACGGCGAGGATGACGAGCGCGAAGGCGGTGGGCAGCCTGCGGGTGAGCATCGCGGCGACACCGGCCGCCATGACAAGAAGGATGACGATGCCCATGGCGCTACTTCTCTCTTCCGTGCGGGTGCGGGTGCGGGGATCGGGTCGCGGACCCGTGCTGTGGCTCGGCCGCGGTGGCCAGGGCGGCCGTCAGCAGGAGTGGACTGCGGCCCAGACCGCAGACCGTGCGGGCGTGGGCGTGGGCGGCGATCTCGTCGGCGCCCGCGACATGGCCGTACAGGGTGTGCCGTCCGGCGCGCAGCACCACATGGTCCAGGGCGCGCTTCAGCGACTTCTTCGCCGGGCCGTGGTGGAGCCGCTCGTGCACCGCCTCGTGCGCGATCGCCGCCGCCCGGACCGAACCGGCCGGATACCAGTGCCGCCAGCCGAGCAGGTCGATCAGTTCCTCGGCGAGCGCCAGGGTGTCGGTGAACAGCTCGACGGTGGGCACCGGCCGTGAGGTGTAGCGGGCCAGCAGCCCTCTCGCCAGCCCGCCGCCGCTCTCCACGACCCGGGCCGTCGAGGCGACCGGCGGCAGCGCCGCGCCGAACGCGTCGGCGGTACGGGCCCAGTGGCGCAACAGCTCCGGGTCGCGCCCCTCGTGCGTCGGGGTGTTCGCGAGCAGCCGTACGCCGAACTCGACGTCGTCGTCGGCCTCCAGCGCCGAGATGGCCGTACGCGCGGCCCGGTCGAGCAGGGCGGCGGTCATGAGCGCACCTCCACGACCGCGACGACCGGTTCGTCGGCGGCCCGGGCGCGCAGCTCGCTGCGGGCGAGCGCCAGCAGCGGATCCGGGTCGATCACCCCGGACAGATCGGCGATCCGGGAGCCGAGCAGCAGCCGCAGCGCCGGGGCGCGCACCCCGCCGTCCCCGTACGACGTGGCCTCCTTCACCAGCCCCGCGAGTACCTCGGGCGCCCGGCCCACGGTGGTCGTCTCCACCCGGGCGTCCGGCGCGTGCAGCCGTACGACGCCGTCCGCGTCCACGACCCGCACCGGGTGCCGGTCGGCCCGGAACCGCCGGCGCACCTCGGTGCCGTACACGGTGTGGGCCGGCGTGCCCGCGAGGACCCGCACCGAGGCAGGGTCGGTCCGCAGACTCGTCGCGGCGGCGCGCAGCCGGTCCGCCTCGTCGGCCCGGTGGGCGCGGTCCTGGGTGCGCAGTTCGGTGGCACCGGTCGCCACGGCCCGTACGGTGCTGGTCTGCGGGTCGACGGTGACCTCCACCTCCACCCCGTCGGCGGCGGCCCCCTGAGCGATGACGGCGGCCTCGGCCTCCGCGCGCACGGCGAGGATCTGCTCCTGGCCCGCCCCCGGAATGATCCGCTCGACCTGCTCCCGGATCAGCGCCAGCGCCACGCCGATCGGGCTGATCACCTCGTTGTGCTGGGCGATCCGGCCCTCCTGGCCGGTGACGGCCGCCAGGTGCGGGGTGACGGAGGCGGCGCCGCCGCCCCCGCCGACGAGCAGCGCGGTGTCCTTGTCCAGCCGGTAGTCGCGCATCATCGCCTCGACCACCGACCTCACCTGAT
The DNA here is from genome assembly GCF_056172905.1 of Streptomyces sp. iso_384. Lineage (NCBI taxonomy): Bacteria > Bacillati > Actinomycetota > Actinomycetes > Kitasatosporales > Streptomycetaceae > Streptomyces > Streptomyces sp. iso_384. The sequence continues at coordinate 4,611,652 of NZ_JBWBTT010000001.1, read as the reverse complement.
CGGTGCCCGCGTCCAGGAGCTTCGCCGCGGCCGTGGCGGCATCGGTGCCGAGCGCGGCGGCCAGCGGAGCGATCGCGGCCTTCGCCACGGCCGGGTCGCACCGGGCGAAGTCCCCTTCCGGCACCCGGCCCAGCGCGTTCGCCGCACACGTCATGGTGATCGCGAAGCGGCCCCCGGCGGCGTCCAGCACCGCGTAGTCGGCCGGGTCGTCCGCCATCGGCCGGACCGTGGTGAGCGTCGCGCCCGCAAGATCCTCCAGGCTCGCGAAACAGGCGTACGGCAGTCCCGCGATATGCGCGCTGCGCGGCCCCACGCCGACGACCTTGCCGCCGTCGACGCGGACCATCGAGCCGCCGCCGACCCCGACGGTCCGCACGTCGAGCGCCGAGAGGTACGACGTCCGGCCGAGCATCGTGGCGTGCCGGACGGCGACCTTGCCGCGCCGCACGACGCTGATGTCCGTGGACGTGCCGCCGGTCTCCAGGAACAGGCCCTCGCTGATGCGCTCCTGCATCAGCGCGCCGGCGACGCCCGCCGCCGGACCGGACAGCACCGTCAGCAGCGGTCTGCGCCGCATCTCGTCCAGCGACATCACCCCGCCGTCGCAGCGCATCACCATCAGCGGCGTGCTGACGCCCGCCTTGGTGATGGACGCGTCGACCAGGTCGGCGGTGGCGAGCATGCGCGGCAGGATCGCGGCGTTCACCACGGCGGTACGGGTCCGCTTGTGGAGCCCGTACAGCGAGGTGATGTCGTGCGCGGCGGTGGTCGGCAGCCCCCGCTCCTCGGCGGCGGCCACCACCGCGTCCTCGCCCTCGGGCCGGTCGACGCTGAACGGCTGGCTCGCGACGACGACTTGGGCGCCCTCCCGGACGACCGCGTCGAGCGCGGCCCGGACGGCGGGGGCGTCGTCCGGGTCGGCCACATGCCCGTAGGCGAGCGGCAGCCGCTTGCCGGGCGTCAGTTCCAGCTTGCGGAACGCGGCCAGCCGCCGGGTCAGCGCGGCGCTCGGGCCTGCACCGATGCCGATCAGGCCGACGGTGGCGACGTCGCCCTCCAGCAGGGCGTTGGTAGCCTGGGTGGTGCCGTGGGCGAGGAATGTCACGTCCTCGGGCGTGTGGCCGGTCTGCTCCAGCAGACGGTCGAGAGCTTCGACGATGCCGTGGGCGACACCGTCCTCGTGATGGTGGCTGGTGGGAACCTTCACCTGCCCCAGCAGGTTCAGGGTCGTGGCGTCTACGGCCACGGCGTCGGTGAAGGTTCCGCCCACGTCGATGCCGACGCGTATGCGGTGGGTGTTCATGGCTGGGCACCTCCTTGTGCGGGTGGCAGGGCGAGGGCGGCAGGCCCGGGCATCTCGCGAGAGGTCCGGGGCCTGGGGCCGGGCGGGTACAGGTGGAGCTGCGCCCGCCCGGCGCTCCGCACGCACCCTGGGGGCCGTGCGGTGAAACGGGGTGGTGCGTGATGCAGGTGTCGTGCGGTGAAGCGGGTGTCGTGCGGTGAAGCGGGTGTCGTGCGGTGAAGCGGGTGTCGTGCGGTGAAACGGGTGGTGATGCGTCGTTCGCGCCGTCCATGGTCCGTGATCCGTGACCCGTGACCCGTCGGGCGCGTACGGGGTCAGTAGCCGCGTACGTCCGGCCAGTGGCGCTGCACGCCGTCGCGCTCCAGCAGCCGGGCGAACACCTCGAACCGCTTGTCCTCGGCCTGGACCTGATGCGGCTCGACGCTCTCGGCGACACAGTGCGCGGCCAGTGCGCCGGCGACCTCGCCGATGTTCCATTCCACCGGGTGGAGCCGGTAGCAGCCGTTGGTGATGTGCGTCGTGCCGATGTTCTTGCCGGCCGGCAGCAGATTGCGGACGCGGCGCGGGACGAGCGCGCCGAGCGGGATCTCGAACGGCACCGAACCGATGTCGATGTAGTTGTCGCCGCCGGTCGAAGGATGCAGATCGATACGGTAGTTGCCGACACCGACCGAGTCCCGGTGGCGGGTGCCGCCGTAGGGGCCGACGATGTCGATCGAGACGTCGTGCTCGGTGACCGTGGTGACGGCCTTGATCCGCCGCGACTCGCGTACGTAAGGGGCCTTGGCCAGACCGTCCGGGGTGCCGGTGACGTCCGGACGTATCCGCAGACCGGGAAAGCCCTTGCCGCCGTCGGCACGCGGGGCCTCGGTCTGGAGCCAGTACAGGACCGACAGCGACAACTGGCGGGCCTCGGCCAGCGCGGCCGCCGAGGTCTCCTCGCCGCCGCCGATCAGCGGCTTCAACCAGTAGTCGTTCAGCGGCCAGTTGACCAGGGTGATGTCCGAGTCGAACGCACCGGGCCGGTGCAGCTTGCGGGCCAGGATCCGGCGGAAGCCGAACAGCTCCTTGTCGCCCGCGTCGGCGGACTGGTCGGCGCTGACGTCCAGCGGATCCAGCTCCGGATTGGGTACGAAGGTGCGCGGCACGGCCTCCAGGCTGCGCGGATCGGGGGCCAGGAAACCGAGCAGCGGACCCGGCCAGAAGTCCGGCCGATAGGTGCGCCAGAAGTCGTAGTCGGCCGGGCGCTCGATGGTGTGGTCCTCGCCCTCGTGGTGCGAGAGGGCGAAACACACCGTGATGCCCTGCTGGTTGAGGGGCTGCGCCTCCTCGGACGCGTGCGGTTCGTCGAACTCGCTCCGCGCCTCGGCGCCGATCACATGCTCCACACCGGCGAGTTCGAGCAGTTCGCCGGTCTCGGTGGCGTCGATGACGTAACGGGCGCTGATCGTACGGCGGTTGCCGCCGCGCAGATCGGCCAGCGTGACGGACCGTACGGTGTCGTCGTCGCCCGCCTCGGCGGCCACCGGCTTGTGCTCGGTGAGCAGGGTCAGCAGACCCGAGGAGCGGTACGGCGCGATCATGGCCTCCATGACGGCGAGGGCGACGCGCGGCTCGTGGCACAGCTTGCTGACGCGCCCGGCGCCCGGGTTGAGGCTGCGCAGCGCCAGCGCCTCGGAACGCATCGGATACCACTGGCGGTAGTAGTCCCGGATCGCGTCGCGCAGGGTGCGGTACGAGGCGGTGGTGCCGAACTCCTCGACCCACGGGTGCTCGTCCGGCGGAACCGCCTGCGAGGTGAGCTGGCCGCCGATCCAGTCCGTCTCCTCGGTGAGAAAGACGGTGCGCCCCGCCCGGCAGGCGGCGAGAGCGGCGGCCACGCCGCCGAGTCCGGCGCCCACGATGAGGATGTCGGGTTCGGATGTCACGGTTCTCCTTGAAGTGCTGGGTGTACGTGGTGCGTTGGAGCGTCGGTCGGCCCTCTCCCGGGGCCGGGTCCACGAGGGTCAGAGGTGTACGGGGGCCGGGCCGGCCGTCGAGCCGGGCCGGAAGGTGCAGGCCACCAGGGGCTCCGTCGCCTCCTCCCCGGCCACCAGCGCGGCGAGCATCCGCACGGCGGCCGCGCCCAGTTGGGGCCGGGGGACGTCGAAGCCGGTGGGGACGGGCCCGTCCGCCAGATCCGGCGGGGGGCTGCCGAGCAGGGCGAGCGAGGCGTCGCGCGGGCAGTCGATGCCGACGAAGTGCGCGGCACCGTGCAGGGCGCGCCAGGCGTCGCCGGTGTCGGTCTCCTCCGCGACGAACGCGGTCACGCCCTCGTCCAGCCAGCCGCGCAGCCGCTCGGCGGTCAGGTCGCGCTCGGGGTCGGCGGAGCGGAAGACGGCAGCGGGACCGCCGGGCAGCCCCGCCTCCTCCAGGCCCTTGAGGAAGCCGTGCTCACGGTCGGTGGAGGCGGGCGCCTCGTCGTCCTCGCGTACCAGCACGATGCGCCGGTGTCCGAGGGCGGCGAGGTGCGCGACGACCTCCTGGGCGGCGCTGATGTAGTCCGCGCCGACCCACGCCAGCCCCTCCAGCTCGTCCCGGCGGCCGAGATGCACCACGGGGAACCCGTCGGCGACCAGCCGCAGCAGCTCGTCGGCCGGGGCGTGGCGGCCGAGGAAGAGGCAGCCGTCGGCGAGCCGCACCCGGTTGAGGGCGTTCGGTCCGGCGGCCCCCGCCCCGCCGGTGCTGGAGCCGGTGAAGAGCACCAGGTCGTAGCCCCGGGCGGCGGCCTCCTGCTCGACGCCGACGAGGAAGGGGTAGTACGAGTGCTGTACGTCGGTGGGGAAGGTGGACGTGAAGCTGAAGACCCCGAGCAGATTGTTCCGCGCGGCGGCGAGCCGGCTGGCGGCCGGATCCGGCACATAGCCCAGGGCCCGCACCGCGTCGAGCACCTTGCGCCGGGTCTCCTCGGAGATCGTGGCGCCCTGCTTCCGGGCCCCCAGCACCAGCGAGACGGTGGCCTGCGAGACCCCGGCCAGCCGGGCGACCTCGGCCTGACGCGGCCGGGACGTACGACCTGCGGGAGCGGGCGCCCGGCCCGGCCTGGACCGCTTCCTGGGTTCTTCCACGGTGTTCCTCCGGATCACTAATGCGTATTAGTAATGCGCATTAGTGAGTACTGTGAACCTCCGTTCCGCACGGGTCAAGGGATCGCGCAAGACTTCTTTCGGCCCATGTGGGTGCGGGGCCCGGCGCACGCCGGACCCCGCACAACTCGTGGGCGAAGGGACCTCACCAGTCGTGCACGGTCCCGTCGTGGAGCCGGTTGACCGGCAGATAGGCGGGCGCGTACGGGTGGGCGGCGGCCAACTCCTCGTCGAGCTCCACCCCGATGCCGGGCGCCTCGCCCGGGTGCAGGCAGCCGTCCGTGAAGGTGTAGGAGTGCCGGAACACCGCTTCGGTGAGCGGGGTGTGGCCGGAGTACTCCTGGATGCCGAAGTTGTGCACGGCCAGGTCCAGGTGGACGGCGGCGGCCATCCCGACCGGGGAGATGTCCTCGGGGCCGTGGACGGCGCTCTTGATCTGGTATTGCGCGGCGAAGTCGAAGAGCTTGCGCAGCGGGGTGACGCCGCCGAAGTGGGTCACCGCCGAGCGCACGTAGTCGATCAACTGCTCGGTGATCAGGGCCTGGTAGTCGTAGACCGTGTTGAACACCTCGCCGACGGCCAGCGGCGTGGTGGTGGATTGGCGGACCAGACGCAGCGCCTCCTGGTTCTCGGCCGGGGTGCAGTCCTCCAGCCAGAACGGCCGGTAGGGCTCCAGGTCCTTGCCGAGCCGGGCGGCCTGGATCGGGGTGAGCCGGTGGTGGGCGTCGTGGAGCAGCGGCAGTTCGGCGCCGAACTCCGCGCGTACCGCCTCGAAGACGGCCGGCACATGGCGCAGATACGCCGCGGTGTCCCAGTCCTCCACCAGCGGGCGGGCCTGCTGGTGGAGGACCTGCGCCCCGGTGTCATCGGTGGCCGACACCCCGTACACCGCCTTGAGTCCGGGGATGCCGGACTGGATGCGGACGGCCGGATAGCCCTCGGCGAGCCGGGCCCGTACGGAGTCGAGCAGCTCGGGTATGTCCCGGCCGTTGGCATGACCGTACGTGCCGATCCGCTCCCGGCTCGCGCCGCCCAGCAACTGGTACAGCGGCAGCCCGGCGGCCTTCGCCTTGATGTCCCACAGCGCCACGTCCACGGCGGCGATGGCGGCCATCGTCACCGGACCGCGCCGCCAGTACGCGCCCCGGTACAGCGACTGCCAGGTGTCCTCGATGCGATGCGGGTCGAGTCCGATCAGCAGCGGGACGACATGGTCGGTGAGGTAGCTGACGACGGCCAGCTCCCGCCCGTTCAGGGTCGCGTCGCCGAGGCCGGTGAGCCCTTCGTCGGTCGTCAGCTTCAGGGTGACGAAGTTGCGGCCGGGGCTGGTGACGACGACCTTCGCGTCGACGATCTTCATGCGTGTGCGCTCTTTCCGCAGGTGAGGGTCAAAGGTCGGGGGAGCGGTGCTCAGCCCTTGGTGGCGCCGGACGTCAGCCCGGCCACCAGGTACTTCTGGCCGAGGACGGCGGCGAGGACGACGGGCACGGTGATGAGGGAGGCGGCGGCCATCAGACCGCCCCAGTCCGTGCTCGCGTAGGAGATGAAGTTGAACAGGGTGACCGGCACGGTCTGGGTCCGGTCGTCGGAGAAGACCAGCGCGAACATGAAGTTGTTACGCGACATCGGATTCCGCGATTCCTCCAGGCCCTAGGTGTATTGACCCGCAGGGTTGTTCACGCGGGTGATGGGGGGGCTGGCCTCCGAGTGCGGTGTGGCTGCGGTGGTGGTTGTAGTTGTGGAGGAAGTCTGCCAGGGCTGCCGTGCGCTCGGCGTTGGAGGTGTAGGGCCGCTGGTAGGCCCATTCGTCGGCGAGGGTGCGGTTGAAGCGTTCGGCTTTGCCGTTGGTCTGGGGCCGGTATGGGCGGGTGAGTTTGCCGGTCGCGCCGAGATCGGCCAGGGCTTGCTTCCGGGCCAGGCCCTTGCGGTAGGCCCAGGCGTTGTCCGTCAGGACGCGCTCGATGGAGACGCGCAGCCGGCCGGCGGAGGGGAAGCGGACGGCGACGCCGCCCTCGGCCGCCTTCTCGCCGCCGCCGGACCTGCCCGCCTCGGCCCACTCGGTGAACGGCTTCAGCGGTGCGTGCTGGTCGAGTACGACACCGCCGGGGCCGGTCAGCGCCTCGGCGTGGACCATGACATTGCCGGTGATCAGCAGCCCGGTACCGCCTGCCGCCCACCGCCGGTACAGCGTGAACAGCTAATCTTCAGGCAGCGGACCGTCGCCGGCCATGTTCTCCTCTGCCGCCGCCTTCGCGATCCGGTTCTCCAGTCCCTGTCCGGCGCGCAGACGCAGCGGCGAGAACAGCTTGCTGGTCATGCCGACTCTCTCTTCCGTCTCGATCTCCTGCGATGTGTGCACCACTCACATCAGGGCGCGAATGTGATCACCGTAGACATCGACTGCTGCGGGTTCGCCACTGCGGCATGGTCGCCTGACGGGCTCCTGTGCGGGTTGCGGCGGACGAATGGGGCGCAAAGGATGGAATCGCCCATCCATGGAAAGGGCATTTCGTGTGCCCGTGACAGGGAGCCGACATGACTGATCTACCTCCTCCGATCACCCCCTACCTCGAACCCGCGGCGAAGGAGCTGTGCGAGGCCACGGACCCGCACCCGCGGATCTACGAGGTCCCCCCGGAGAAGGGCCGTGACATTCTGCTCGGCCTGCAGAGCGACCTGAGCGTGCCCCGTCCCGAGGTCGACGAGGAGTGGGTCGACGTGGACGCGGGCGAGTGGGGCACGGTCCGCACCCGGATCATCCGGCCCAAGGGAGCCACCGGGCAGCTGCCCGTGGTGTTCTACATCCACGGCGCCGGCTGGGTCTTCGGCGACGACAGGACCCACGACCGCCTCTTCCGCGAACTCACCGTCGGCGCAGGTGCGGCGGGCGTCTTCCCCGTGTACGACCGCGCACCCGAGGCCAAGTACCCCACCCAGGTCGAGCAGAACTACGCGGTCGGCCAGTGGGTTCTGGAACACGGTGCGGAACACGGCCTGGACACCTCGCGGATCGCCGTCACCGGAGAGTCGGTCGGCGGCTGCATGTCCACCGTCTTCGCGCTGATGAACAAGGAGCGCGGCGGGGTCGACCTCAAGGCGCAGGTCCTGCTGTACCCGGTGGCCGACGCCGACTTCGACACCCCGTCCTACCTCCAGTTCGCCGAGGGCTACTACCTCACCCGCGACGGCATGAAGTGGTTCTGGGACGCCTACACCAGCGACCCCGCCCAGCGCACCGAAGTGCACGCCTCCCCGCTCCGGGCTTCCCTGGACCAGCTCCGGGGGCTGCCCACCACCCTGGTCATCACCGACGAGGCGGACGTCCTGCGCGACGAGGGCGAGAGCTACGCCAACAGGCTGCGCGAGGCCGGCGTGGACGTGACCTCCGTACGGGTGGCGGGCATGGTCCACGACTTCCTCCTCCTGGACAGCCTGCGCGACACCCGCGCCGCCAACGTCGCCCGCACCCTCGCCGTCGACGCCCTCAGGACGGCCCTGCACGACAGCTGATTCGCCCCGAGCTCAGGCGCCCGCGTGGACGTGCGCTGCCCACACCGACGGCAGGTTCGGATACGTCGTCCTGAGCCGCCTGACCGCACGGTGGACCGCCGCCGACGCGCACAACGCCCCGGATCGATCGGCCGTCAGCTCGCCGTAGATCTGCCGGCTGAAAGCCGGAGCCACAGCGTCGTCCACGCGCCAGAGCGTTCCGACCACCTGGGAGAAACCGGCGATCTGAAAGGCCGCCAACGGGTGGATCGCCTCGTCGGACAGGCGCGCGGTCGTACGGGCCGTGTCGCAGGCGGACAGAAACGCGAACTCCGCGTTCCGCAGGCGCAGTCGGGAAAGGTCCAGTACCCGGAACGGCGCGCGGTCGTGGTCGTGCAGCGCGAGGTGGCTGTCCGAGGGATTCTCCGGGTCGCTGTACCCGTGGCAGGCGAAGTGCGCCCACCCGCCGGCCGACAGGGCGTCGAGAACGGCGTCACGCGTCGCGTCCGCGCCGACCAGGACCGTGGCGCCGGGGACGAGGGCGGCCAGGTGACCGGCCTCGGCCGCCGCACCGGGCAGGTCCGGGGCGTCCGGAGTGTGCGGCATCGCGACCACCAGCAGCCGCGGCTCGGCCCGGTCGTCGCGGCGTCCCGCGCGGGCGTGGCCCAGTGCGCGGATCGTCGGCGTCATCGAGGAGACGACGCGGTCGAGGAGCGCGGGTCCGCCGTCCCGGTGGTGGCCCGCCGCATGCAGGGGGAGCAGGCTGAGCGCCCCGACCGGAGCCCACCAGATCCTCGGCCACGGACCGTCCGCCGCCGGTGGCGCCGTCAGCCCCAACGCGCCGAGCACCGGGCCCGCCACGGTGTCCCACAGCCAGCCGAGCATGTCGTGGACCGTCTGCTCCGCGGCCATCCGCCCCTCGGCGAACGCGGTGTGCAGCGTGCGCACGCGCTGACTCACGGCCTGCTCGCTCAGCCCGTCCAGCCGGAGCGACCGGACCCCGTCCGGCGTGAGGATCAGCGCGTCACACCGGTGCCGGCTGACGTTGACGTACACGATCGGACCCTCGTGCGCCTGCGCGGTGAGGTCGGTGAGCAGCGGCGGCCGCAGGAACCGCTCCAATCCGGGCAGCGCGCGGATACGTTCGGTCACCGCGTCGAGCTCGTCGGCGAGGGCCACCCGGTCTCTCGTGGTGTCGGTCTCGAACTCCGCGGTGAGCGTACGGAAGCGATCGGCCAACTCGGGTGCGAGCTCGCGCAGATCGGAAAGATCGCCGCGGCTGTCGAGCGCCTGGGCGGCCAGCACGCAGCGCCCGGATTCGAGCAGGGTCACCGCGCTCACCTCGTCACCGGCGGCCAGCGCGCACGCGGCCGCGTCGGCGGCGACCCCGGCGAACCGGCCGAGCCAGTACTGGGCGTCCTCGCGGTCCAGGCGGCGCCCGGCGATCCGGGGCAGCAGCCGGACCGCGGCGGCGTACCCCTCGGCGGCGACGTCGAACTGCCCGGCCTCGGAGGCCAGATCACCCCACCTGCCCGCCCCTTCCGCCCGGCTCCGCGCGGGCGATCCGGCGGACGCCGCGGCTTCCCGGTAGCAGCCGAGTGCCTCGGCCAGTGCGTCGTCGTCGCCGAGGTGCCGGAAGCCGAGCGCCAGGACGTCGGCGACGCGGGTCAGCAGACCGGCCCGGGAGTAGGCGTCCTGCTCGGGCCTCAGCGCCACACTCCGGGCCAGACCGACCGCCTCGGCGAGAACCTGCGCGTCCACCGGCTCCGGCGGCTCTTGTCGCGCGACGGCGGGCACGGCGGACACGGCGGACACGGCGGCGTGCGAGGCGGGCGCGGCGCCGCGTGCGGCGGGCGCGACGAGGCTCGTGCACCAGTCGCCGAGCACGGTGGCCAGGCTCGCGATGTACCCGGGCCGGTGCGGGCTGTCCTCCGGAGTCGCCGCCACGGACGCGCGCCGCGCGGCGATCGCGTCCAGCAACGCGTTCCGGTCGCCGAACCTGCTGTACGCCAGTTCCAGCACACCGCCGAGATTGGCCAGCCGCCCCGCCCGTTCCGGGTCGTTGTCCGCCGTCACCTCCACGGCCGCACGGTGCGCGTCGATCGCCTCGTCGAGCACGCTCGCCCCGCCCGTCCTGGTGAACCGGTCGGACAGGATGGCACCGAGGTTGGAGAGCCGCTGGGCCTGCCCGGCGACCAGGCTCGCGCCGAGGCGGACGGAGTCCCGCGCGTGGTCGACCGCCTCCGACAGCACCCGCAGCTCGCCGGTCACCCGGAACCGGTTGTGCAGCACGACGGCGAGGATCCCGAGCGAACGCGGGAGGTCACCCCGCCCGGCCGCGGCCGCGGCCTCGGCGGCGCGGCGGGCGACGTCGATCGCGTCCACGACGTGGGCCAGGTCTCCGGTCGCGTGGAAGAACGCGTTCAGGTTGACGGCGAGGTTGCCGAGGAACTGGACCCGCAGCGGATGGCCGGCCGGCGTGCACGCGACCGCCTCCCGTTCGACGGCGACGGCCTCCGCGAGCGCGGCGTGATCCCCGAACTCCTCACCGCGGGTGGCCAGCGCCGTGGCGAAGTGGTCCAGCCGTGTGCACCGGCGCGGGTGCCCGGCGGGCGTCCCCGCCGCCATCATGCGCCCGAGTTCGATCGCCCGATCGAGCAGGGCCGGGTCCCGGGTCCGCTGGAACTCGGCGGCGTACCGGCCGATCATTTCGGCTTCGCCGTCGGCGTGTTCCCAGCCGCCGGTCGCCTCCGGGCGCTCGCCGGTGAGCGCGGCCCAGTCCCGTTCCGTGGTCGTCAGATCGACGAGGTTCCGCGAGTGCCCCGGATCGGTGACCGGGGTGTGGGCCACCAGCGTCCGCCTGACCCGGAGCAGTTCGGCCAGGTCGTCTCGCGCTCCGTGCGCCCGGTAGCGGTCGTCGAGGAGGTACGCGAGGTGCCTCAACCGTTCGCGTACGTCGTCCGATCCGGCCGGGGTGAACTCCACCGCTCGCCGCGCGGCGTCGACGGCTTCCTCCACGACACCGGTGTCCCCGGTGCCGCGGGACCAGTCGCGCAGGACGACGGCGAGGAAGTGCAGACTCCTGGCGGTGAGCGCGTCATCGGGGGAGCAGTCGACGGCGGCCCGCGCGTGCTCGACGGCTTCCGCCAGCGGAGCGAGGTCCTGCGTCACAGTGAACGCCGTCCGCAGCGCGACAACGAGGTTGCCCAGGTAGAACGCCTTCCTGGTGGACGGTGCCTCGTCGATGGCGCTCCGGCTCCAGTCCACCGCGTCGGCCAGGGTGTCGCGGTCCTGGTTCCGCTGGAACGCGGTGTGCAGCAGCATGCCGATGTTGTTGGCGTAGCTCGCCGAATCCTCCGGGCTTTCGTACGCCAGGAAATACGCCTCCGTGACGTTCTGAACGGCCTCCTGGAGGAACTCGAAGTCGCCGGCCTGGTGGTAGAGGGTCTGCAGCAGGCCTCCGAGGTCGGACAGTACCGAGCGGCGCTCGGCCGCGTCCGCGTCCGCGTCGAGCTTGGACAGCACGGCACGGCCGAGCTCGACCGCTTTCTCGACCGACGCGGGGTCCGGGCTGTGCCGGGCCACGCGGAACGCCTCGTGGAACCGCGCGGGCAGGTCGTCCGCGGGACAGCCCACGCGTCAGTCCTCGTTGCCGTTCGAGGTGCCGGCCGGTCCGCCGGGCGCCTCGTCCGGCTCGGCGACCTCGCGTTTCGGGGTGTAGCCGCGTCCCTCGTCCGTCTCCAGCAGCGCCGCCTCTTCGGGCGAGAGCTCGGGTTCGTACGCCATCACCGCTCCTCATCCGGCACCGTGACCGGTTCTCCCGCTTCGACGAACTCCAGCACGTCGAAGTCTTCCGCCCGCAGTTGGAGGCCCGCCGTCCCGTGCACGCGCGCGCCGAACGACCCGTCGGCACCCATCACGCGCGCCGATTCGAGGTACAGCTCGGCCGGGTGGGGATACGAGGAGGCGTACGACCGGTGGCCGTACCAGCCGCCCGCCCAGTTGCCGTCCTTGAGCCGTACGCGGACGAAGCACGGTTCGCGGTCGCGGAACGCGTGGTCCCAGGCGCTGGGCGTGCGCAGGAACCGGGCCCTGCGGTGCTGCCGGTCCACCAGGGAGACGGCGACCGCCGCCACGGCCGGCACGACGAGGAACAGCATCAGGGCGACGAGACCGACCATCCGCGGCCGCTCCGCGAATCCGTCCCAGCCGGTGCCGCCGCCGCTGCCGGTCCCGCGCGCCAGGCGAACCAGCGCCGGCCCCGCCACCACGGCGTACAGGGCGTCCAGCGCGATCGACGCGACGATCGCCCGCAGCACCCGCTCACCCAGATCACGCTCACCGGGCACCGGCCCGCGACGGCGTTCCCGGATGAACTGGTAGGTGACCCCGGGCAGCACCAGAAGGACGAGCAGAGCGAGCTGCACGACGGTCGCAGGCGCCTGCACCTCACCACCCCCCATGTCACACCGGAATGTCTCTCGGACTCCGTTCGATCACGCTACTGGTTCGCGTGCCCCGCTCCCGGCGGAACAGCCCTTTCCGCCCTTTCCACGCCGACGGCCGCACGGTCCGGTGCGGCGGCGCACGCCCATGGCCGAAAGGACCGTGCCGGGCGCGGAAAGCACCCGTCCGGGCGTCCAGGGCGGGCGCGCGTCCATGGGCTGCGGCCACGATGGGGAGGGGTGCCCACGTACGAGGGAGAGGCATGACCGGGAACAGGTCGGACAAGAGCGCACGCGGTGGGCCCGAAAAGCGCGGTAACCCCCTGTCCGGCCTGCCCGACCTGCGGCGGTTCGGGGCGAACCCGGATTTCTGGTACCCGGTCGCCCTGTCCCGGAGCGTGCGCAAGGGGCGGGTGGTCGCGACCGCGTTCGCCGGGGAGCGCATCGCGCTCTTCCGCAGCCGGAGCGGTGCCGTCCACGGGCTGGAGGACCGGTGCGCCCACCGCCAGGTGCCGCTGAGCATGGGCGTCGTGGACGGCGAGACGCTCCGCTGCTGCTATCACGCCTGGGCCTACCGCGGCGACGGCCGCATCTCGCAGATCCCGTACCTGTCCAAGGGCGACGGCCGACCGCCGCGCGGCGTGCGCGCCTACCCGGTCCGCGAGGCGTACGGCCTGGTGTTCGTCTTCCCGGGCGACCCCGAGAAGGCGGCGATCACCGGGCTGCCCGAGCTTCCCGACTTCGCCTCGCCGGCGTACCGGACCATGACCTTCTCCCGGACCGTGCGCTGCCACTACTCGTTCATGCACGAGAACCTGCTCGACATGAACCACCAGTTCCTCCACCGGGGCGTGGTCGGCAAACTCCAGCCGCAGCTGCTGGGATACGAGAGCGGCCCACGATCGGTCGAGGCCCGCTACCTCTTCACCCACACCGGGGGCAAACGCAACCGCAGCGCCCGCATGCTGGCCGCCGAGGGCATCGGCGGCCAGGCCTCCAGCGACGTCATGACCATCCGCACCGAATACCCGTACCAGACACTGGACCTGGTCCCGGAGAAGGCCGACCGCCCGGCACTGCGCCTCTGGGCCGTGTACGTACCCGAGGACGCGGAGCAGCGCAGGTGCCACGCGTACGGCCTGCTCATGATCGAGAAGCCCAGGATCCCCGCCGCCCTGCACGTGGCCTGGCCGTTCATCCGGCACTTCACCGAACGGGTCTTCGCGGAGGACCGCATGGCCGTCGAGGCCGAACAACGAGCGTGGGACGAGCAGGGCGAGGACCGCAACCACGAGGTCTTCCCCCTGATCCTGGACGTCCGCGACGTGCTGCGCGCCAACGGCGTCCCGCTCGGCCCCCGTGCTGCCGCAGCCGGCACCGGCACCCCGGCGTGCGACGGCCGCGCGTGCGACGACCTGGTGCCCCGTACGGATCCCGGACCGGGCCATGTCGGCGCCAGGTGGGAAGCCTGATCGCCACGGCGCAGGAGTCCGTTCCGGACCACGTGGATCGAGGACATGAAAGCCCTCGGTTGATCACGGTTGTGTCCCGCGCCGGAACTGTGGCTTCCGTCACTGCCAACGCGATCTCGCCAGGTCAAGATCGCCGGGTGCTCGGTTTCCTCTTCCGGCTCCTGCCCTTCTGGGTCCGTGAGCCCCTGTTCATCGTGGTCGGGTCGGTTTTCGGCGTACGCATCATGTATCTCGCCCTCCGCGACCGTGAATGGCCGGCAGCCGGCATCGGCGTGGTGTTCCTGGTGTTCACCGCGGTGCGCGTCCACACGGTGATCCGGGCGCTCCGCGCCCGCCGGGACGTGCGGCCGACGTCATCCGCGGACTCCGCGGTACCCGACGTTGCTGTCAGGCCGCAGCCTCCGGCGGGGCGGCGTCCCGCCTCGGCTGCTCCGGCGAAGGAACCCAACGCATGGGGCCAGGCCGTCGCCGCCGTGGCCCTGTTCGCGGTACTGGGGGCCGCGCTGTGGCTGGGCCCACGGCTGCTGCCCTCCGACGACAGCACGCCCCGGGCTGCCTCGTGCTCGCACGGGGAGGGCGAGGAGCTGCCGGGCGCGTACGAGAAGACGCCCCGGGCCGTCACCGGCGACGAACTGTGCACAGCACTCAACTCGCCTGACCTGGCCCGGCTCCTCGGAACACCCGCGGAAACCGCGACCGTGGCATCCGGCACGAGCGACACCGCCCCGCTGACCGACGGAAAGGTCGCCCAACCGGAGGCCGAGGTCCAGTTCGACACCTACACCGTGAACGTCTCGGTCGCGTACAACGAGTTGACGATCGCCCAGTACGTGAACCTGATGGAATTCGGGAAGGAGACGGAGGCCAGGACGGTCTCGGTCCTCGACCGGCCCGCGGTCCTCTCCTCCGGTCACACCATGGCGATCGAGATCGATCTAGGGAGCGGAGAATCCGGCGGACCCGTCGAGCAGGGCCCTCCGACCAGAACGCTGTCCGTGGCCCTCGACAGGAAGGACCGGGGCGGCTATTGCGACATCACGGTGTGGAGCAGGTCCGGAGCCCTCCCGGACGACAGCGCGCTCCTCGCCATCGCCGAGACCGTTCTTCCGGCGATCCCCGAACGGACTGCGTGACGAGACGCTCGGGGGCACACGGCTCAGCCGCGAGCTGACCGGATCTGCACCTCGTTGTCAAGCGTGTTGCACAAGGCTGCGGGATGGGTATTTCTCCTGTATGGGTGGGGTGCTGTGGTCTGAGGCGTTGTGGGTGGAAACGTTCACCGGGCTGCGGATGCGGTAGTTCGACCGGCTTCTGAAGGTCGTGCGTGAGCGGGGTGGCAACGGGCCTGGCGGGGGTCGGCCGTGGTGCGTGCCGTTGGCGGACCGGGTGCTGCTGGTGGCCGTCTACTACCGGACCAACCTCACGATGCGGCAGCTCGCGCCGTGTCCGGCTGTTCGCCGGCCACCGTGTGCCGGGTCATCCATCGGCTGCGGCCGCTCCTGGCGATCGAGCCCGCCGCCCGCCCGGCGGACGCCGTGCACCGGCTGTGGATCGTGGACGGCACCCTGATCCCGGTCCAGGACCGGAAGGTCGGCGCCTCCTCACGCAACTACCGGTTCTCCGCGAACGTGCAGGCCATCATCGACGCGGACACGAAACTCGTGAGTGCCACTGAGCTGCAACGATGTGATTTATCCGGGGTTCTGTCAGCTACACGGGGAGAGGCACTCTTCAGGTGGGTGAGCGTATCGGGTGGTACTCGAGTGTCCGTGCCGAGGCTGGACGCAGCGCGGCAGGTTCACTGGTCGGGGCGGGAGTCGTTCTTATCGGCGGTACTGAGGTGGGTGTTGAACCAGTCGATCGCGACCGT
The DNA here is from genome assembly GCF_056172905.1 of Streptomyces sp. iso_384. Lineage (NCBI taxonomy): Bacteria > Bacillati > Actinomycetota > Actinomycetes > Kitasatosporales > Streptomycetaceae > Streptomyces > Streptomyces sp. iso_384. Next base: position 4,595,948 of record NZ_JBWBTT010000001.1, on the reverse strand, counting down.
GGAAGAGAGTTCGAACTGGTGGATGCAGGACAAGAAGTGGTCGCCGTCCGTGAGGACGAGCTTCTTCGGTTCGCGGGCGCGGCGGTTGGACTAGAGGGTCACCTTGTTCGTCTATATGTCGTCCGGTGCCCGGTCGAGGTAGAAGTCGGCCGCCCCCTTGTGTGGGTAGGCCGCTGGGGAGCCAGGGCTCGTGTCGGTGTCGACGAAGGGTATGTAGACGGGCGGCTTGCCGGCCGACTGGTCGCGTTCGTCCTGGTGGAAGCGCTCTTCCAGGGCGCGTACCTCGTGGGGCGGGACGCGGCGCAGGCCGGTCTCGTAGCCGCTGACGGTGGAGGCCTGGGCGTAAACGGCTTTGATGCGGCGGTCGGTGGCGCCGAGGACCAGGGCGTGACCACCGGCGTAGCTGAATCCCCAGATGCCGATGCGCTGTTCGTCGATTTCCCCGCGTGTGCCGAGGTAGGTGATCACCCATCGCCAGTCCGCGATCTGCTGGTGGGGGTCGATGTCCTGGCGAGGGTTACCTGCCGTTCTTCACCGCTCACGACTGGCTTCCGTCCCTTTTCCTGTCCAGTGACTCCGGGCGGTGGACGGCCTTCCTGCCTGTCCTGTCGCTCTGTACTTCGTACTGCGGCTCATTCTCGGATGCGTCGACCGTCCGGCCGGCTCTCTCGGTCCGCTCTTCGATCTTTCCGGTCACGGAGCCCTCGACGTCCTGCCCGTGGCTCCGCCAGACGACATCGTCGCCCTTGGACAGCTTCTTCTTCGCCATGGTGCGCTCCCTTCTGTACTTGATCGTCCGTCGATTCCTGCTGGTGGCCCGCCGGGCGGGTGCCCGACGCGGACCGACGAGCGGTCAGCCCAGTGCGGACAAGAGGTCGTCGCAGGCCTGCTCGCAGCGCCGGCACGCTTCGGCGCAGACACGGCAGTGACCGTGCCGGTCCGCATGGGCCTCGCACTCGTCGGCGCAGGCCTTGCATACGGTGGCGCAGGCCCGGAGGAGCGCGCGCGTCACGTTCGCGTCGTACCCCGTGTGGCGCGAGAGCACGGCCGCGGTCGTTCCACAGACGTCGGCGCAGTCCATGTCGGTGCGGATGCACTTGGTCAGCTCGGCGACCGTCTCCTCCGACAGACATGCGTCGGCGCAGGCCGTGCAAGCCTGGGCGCAGGTGACGCACTCCTCGATACAGCGGGTGAGTTTCCGGCGGTCCACCCCGCCCAGGTCGGCAGGGTAGGTGTTGAGCATGTCCTCGACCACGGTGGTCATGAGCGCCTCCCGGCGAGTAGGTCTCCTGTGCGGCGGGGTTCCGCCATTCCGTACGGGTAGACCGATCGCGGGTCGCGAAACGCCTGGGAGTCAAAAACACGCCAGATCACGAGCGAGCCCCTCGGTCCGCGAGGCACGGGTTTGTACTCCGGTATCGGTGGTACCCGGTCGCGGCACGAGGTGCGGTGTTCGGGACGCTTTGACCGACGAACCGAGGACGAACATGACGCCGGAAGCTGGAGACCGGAGCCGGCCCGGCTGGGTTCGGCACGCATCGCCCTGGACTTCCGTCCGTGGGGCGACACGACCCGTGACCGTTCGTCGCACCGGCAGCCGGCCGCCCATGGGTTCCCGCTGTACGTGCACCCCATGGAGAAGGGGTTCGCGCTGTCGAAAAGAAGGGTGCTCCTATGGTTGACGCAGTAGTGGTGGGCAGCGGCCCGAACGGGCTGGTCGCGGCCAATCTCCTTGCCGACGCCGGCTGGTCGGTGGAAGTGCTGGAGGCGCAGGACGAGCCGGGAGGCGCGGTCCGCAGCGATCGCGGTGTCCACCCCGAATATGTCAGCGACCTGTTCAGCTCCTTCTACCCACTGGCCGCGGCCTCTCCGGTACTGGCCAGGCTGGACCTGCACCGGGAAGGGCTTCGCTGGAGCCACGCGCCCCAGGTGCTCGCCCACCCGTTGCTCGACGGCACCTGCGCGGTGCTGGACCGTGACCGTTCGACTACTGCCGCAGGCCTGAACCGTTTCGCACCCGGCGACGGCGAGGGCTGGCTGTCCCTCTGCCGGATCTGGGACCGGCTGGGCGAGGACATCGTCGACGCACTCTTCTCGCCCTTCCCCCCTCTCCGGGCCGGGACCGCGCTGGCGGCACGGCTCCGGGCTGCGGGTGGGCTGCGGCTCGCCCGGAGCCTCCTCCTCCCGGTCCGCAGGCTGGGCGAGGAGGAGTTCGCCGGGGAGGGCGGGCGGCTGCTGCTGGCGGGCAACGCCCTGCACGCTGATCTGGCGCCGGAGGCGGCGGGCAGCGGCGGCTTCGGCTGGCTGATGTCGATGCTGGGCCAGTTCCATGGTTTCCCGGTGCCCGTCGGGGGCGCGGGGGCTCTCACCGCTGCGCTGGTGCGCCGGTTGCAGCGGCGCGGGGGAAGTGTGCGGTGCGGGCATAGGGTCACCGAGGTCGTCGTGCGGCGGGGGCGCGCCGTGGGCGTTCGTACCGAGAGCGGAGAGGCGGTCCCCGCCCGCAGGGCCGTGCTGGCCGACGTGTCCGCGCCGAGCCTTTACGGGGCGCTGGTCGCCGCCGAGCACCTGCCCGGCCGGCTCCTGGACGACATGCGACGGTTCGAGTGGGACTTCGCCACGTTCAAGGTGGACTGGGCGCTGAACGGCCCTGTCCCGTGGAGCAGCGCGGCCGCCGCCTCGGCGGGGACCGTCCACCTGGCCGACGGGGTCGACGAACTCACCAGATGCGCGTCCCAGATCGCCCGCGGCCTGATCCCGGACCGCCCGTTTCTCGTGCTGGGGCAGATGACCGCCGCCGACGCGACCCGGTCGCCGCTGGACACCGAATCAGCATGGGCCTACACGCACGTGCCCCACGCGGTGAAGGCGGACGCCGGCGCCGACGGTCTCACCGGCGGGTGGGACGCCAACGAGCGGGAGCGGATGGCCGACCGGATGGAGGACGAGGTGGAGCGCTACGCTCCCGGCTTCCGCAGCCGGATCCGGGCCCGGCGGATCCTTTCCCCGGTGTCGCTGCAGGACGCGGACGCCAATCTGCGTAACGGCGCCATCAACGGGGGTACGGCCTCGATGCACCAGCAGTTGGTGTTCCGGCCGGTGCCGGGAAAGGGCCGCCCCGAAACGCCCGTGAAGGCGCTGTACCTGGCGTCCGCGTCAGCACATCCGGGCGGCGGGGTGCACGGTGCTCCGGGCGCCAACGCCGCCCGTGCCGTCCTCCGCTCCGTCCGGGGAAAAACGGCCGTGCTCTCTGCCGCGCAACGACTGCTCGCCCTCCGGGGCCGGACCGGCGAGGAAGCAGCGTACCGGTCGAAGTAGGACTCCAGGCTGCCGCGTCCGAGAATCTCCGCCGGTGGTCGACCGCGTCGGGGCGGGTGACCGTGATGCCGAGGGACTGGAGGAGCCTGATGAACTGGTCGAGTTCTCGCTGAGCCGGTTCGATCAAGGCCCGTGGATATCTGAATCCTGCGGTGATCCGCTGGAACCGCGCGGCCCACGGCGGGACATCGCAGGAGACGACGGAATGCCGTGAGGGGGTGGTGGCCCCGTCGAGACGGCCGACGACGAACTCCTCGAGAGGATCCCATTCATTGTGTGAAGCGACGGGGGAACGAAGAATCTCCGCAGCGCCTTCGGCCGGCGTTTTGTACGGGTCACTCATGCGCGGCCCCTGACGTCGACAGAGGACCCAGCGAGTTCGAGTTCCTTCTTCTCCGCATCGCGCTCACCACGCTCCTCCGCGTCCCGCCGGCGGCATGGTTTCCGGCCGGCTGAGTGATGGCTTTGTACGCGAGTATCCCGTTGCCCCCGTTCGTAACGCCGCGGTCCTGTCCAGGGCTCCGCAGGACGCGGATCGCTGTCGTGGACAGAGCCTGCTTGTCCTACTGGTCGGAAGGGGGAGCGGGGCGGGAGGCCCGGTAGGAGTCCCAGTCGGCCTGCCCTCCGACGCCCAGGACCTCGCCGCGCGAAGCCGTCGCCCCGCCGGTCCGTAGTTCACGCCGGGTGGTCCGGGCGACGAGCGCCGGGAACAGGGGCCTGAGAGGCTGGCACCAGCGGAGCCAAGGCGGGGCGTAGATGTGACGGCTGCGGCGGGCGATGCCGTGAGTGAGCCACTGGGCGACCTGGGCGGCGCTGTGGATGCGGCGGGCGGGGCGGGGCTGATTGCGGCGCAGCGCTTCGAGAACGGGGTCGTCGTCGATGCCGGTGAGCATGTCGGTGCCGGTCCAGTGCAGGTAGGCGATGCCGACCTGGATGCCCTCCGGTTCGACCTCGCCGCGCAGGGAGAGGGCGAACGACTCCGCTCCCGCCTTGGAGGCGCAGTACGCGCTCATCATGGGCGCGGCACCGAACGCGGCGGTGGAGGCGATCTGGAGGAAGTATCCGCGGGTGGTGGTGAGCTGGGGCAGGAAGGCGCGGGCGGTGTTGGCGGAGCCGGTGAGGTTGACGTCGATGACGCGTTGCCAGAGTTCGGCGGCGGTACCGTCGAACGGGCCGCTCACCGCGATGCCGGCGTTGGCCACGACTACGCTCGCGGGCCCGAGTTCCTTCTCCACGCGGCGTGCCGCGTCCGCCAGCGCCGTGCGGTCGGTGATGTCGCACTCGACGCACATGCTCCGGCCGGACAGGGATTCGGCGGCCGTCAGGAGGGTCGTTTCTTCCCGGCCGAGCAGGGCGACCTGCATGCCGGAGCCGGAGAGGCTGCGGACGAGCGCTTCGCCGACACCGCGAGCGGCGCCGGTGACGACCGCGACCCGCCCGTGCAGAGCATGGGCGGGGGCGGTCCGGGCCCGGCGCCCGCCTGGGCTGTCGTCCATAGCTTCTCCTCGCTTCCTGACCGCGCCGCTGCGGGCCGCGCTCCGGGCACCACCGTCAGGCCAGGAGCCGACCACTGCAACCGGGCCGTCGGCAACTCGGCCGACGGGGCCGGGCTCGGGAATCGCGGCGCGCCCGTCACCCATCCTGCTCGTCACCGGCGGTGAGAAGCTGCGGGGACAGGTTTTTGATCATGGTGGTGGACCAGTGCATCTGGCGCAGCGTCCGGGGATGGCAGAAGGAGACGACATCGAGAAGGCGGGTGTCCTTCGACGCATGCGCGGCCTGGTCCAGCATCACCCAGTGCAGTGAGTTTCCGGCAGCGACCAGATGCAGTTCCCAATGGTCCCGAAGGAGCTCCGGTACGTACTCCGGCGTTCGGCCCAAGACCTCGGCGGCGCGGTGGCGGTCGTTCGCCGACGGCTCCGACGGGGACGGCGACGGCCTGTCGAGACGCAAGCCGTAGTGCCGACCGGCCTCGGCCAGGCGCCGGCAGTTCTCGTTCGACCAGAGAGCCAGACCTCTGGTGACGTGGCACACCTCGTGCTCACGCGTGTGCCGTGCGGCGATGACCGTCAGCTGCTCCGCCAGGGCCTGTTCACCCCGGTGGAGCGCGTTCATCGTGAGGACGATGCCCTTCATCGGGTGCCTCCCGGGGTGCGGTCGACGGGAGCCCCGGTGGACTCGTGGACGTGGGCCGAGGCACCGCCGCGGGTAGCCCGGACGCCGGCGCGGCGGGTGGGCGCCGACGCGGTGTTCGTCGGTGCGGGAGCCTGTTGCCCCGAGCTCTTCTCCAGCAGCCTCACCTTTGCGATGGCGGTCTTGAACAGCGGCTGCTTGGACACCGGGTCCCAGTCGGTGACGGTGGCTTCGTTGGCCGCCCGGCTCGCTGTCGTGCTGTCCGGTCCGCAGCCCGACGCCGTGTCCCAGTAGCCGTAGTGGAACGGTACGAAGAGCAGCCCGCGGCGGATGCCGGTGACGCGCGCGCGGGCCCTGATGACACCGTGCGGCCCGGCGATCTCGACGAGATCGCCCTCACCAACCCCGTGCTCAGCCGCGTCCGGGGCGGACATCTCCACCCGTACGTCCGGTGCGGCGGCGTTCAGTTGGGGAGCGCGCCCTGTCTTGGTGCGCGTGTGGAAATGGAAGATGGTGCGGCCGGTGGTCAGCTGGAAGGGGAACGCCTCGCTCGGCGCCTTGTGCGGGAGCACGTACGGTACGGGCTTGAGCATGGCCCGGCCCTCCGGGTTGCGGGACCGGTACTCGGCCTCCGACGTGGAGGCACCGGTGACGAGGTCTCTGCCGTACGTCTCGCACACGCCCGGGTGGGCCCACGCGACCCCGTTCGTGTAGAGGCGATCGGTGCCCTGGGGCGCCCGAATCTCACACGGCCACTGGATCCCGCTGCCTTCGCGCAGCCTGTCGTAGGTGAGCGCGGTGTAGTCGCAGGGTCGCCCCGCGCTGCAGCGCTTCCACGCCTCGAAGGCGGCTTCCGGGTCGTGCCAGGTGATCAGGGGAGCGCCGTCCTTGTCCCGAAAATCCATCCGCCGCGCGTAGTCGAGGAAGATGTCCAGGTCGGGTTTGGCCTCCCCGGGTGGCTCCACAGCCTTGTCGGACAGGTGCACGATGCGGTCGGCGTTGGTGAAGGTCCCCGTCTTCTCGCCCCAGGTCGCGGCCGAGAGCACGACATCGGCCAGTCGCGCGGTCTCGGTGAGGAAGGGGTCCTGCACCACGACCAGCAGCTGGTCCTGGGAGAGGATCGAACGGATACGCGGCAGTTCGGGCAGCGAGACTGCGGGGTTCGTGCCGCTGATCCACAGCATGCGGATCGAGCCCTGCTCGGCGTAGCGGAACATCTGCATGGCGTGCGTGGGCGGAGCGTAGTGCGGAATGGTCCCGGGATCGACGTTCCACACCCTCGCCAGGTCCGCCACGTGCTCGTCGTTCTGCCAGTTCCGGAAGCCCGGAAGGTCGCCGTCGGCACCGCACTCGCGGGTGTTCTGCGCCGTCGGCTGCCCGTTCATCTGCAGGACGCCCGCGCCCGGCCGTCCGAGCATGCCGCGGATCAGGTGGATGTTGTTGATCTGGACGGCGGCGCCGGTGGCCTGATGGGACTGGTAGACGCCCTGAAGCACGGTGGACAGGAGCCGGTCGGCGGTGCCGAGCAGTTCCGCCGCCTCCCGGATCCTCGCTGCGGGGACGTCGCAGACATCTGCCGCCCACTCGGGGGTGCACGGCTCGACCTCCTTCGACAACTCCGCGAAGCCGATCGTGTGCGCCTCGATGTAGCCGGGGTCGACGCGGTCGGTACGGATGATCTCGTGCAACAAGGCGTTGAGCAGCGCCACGTTCGTCCCGCCGCGCGGAGCGAGATGGACGACCGCACGTCGTGCGACGGCTGTCGGGCGTGGATCGATACAGATCAGGCGCGGAGGATCGGTGCCATCGAGCCGGTCGAGGATGCGCATCCACTGGACGCGTTGCGTCTCCGCGAGGTTGTGACCGTACGACGCGATGACATCGGCGTGGTCGATGTCATCGTGACTTCCGGGCTGGCCGTCGTAACCGAAGGACTCCTTGAGGGCTTCGGCCGCCGTGGAGGTGCACAGGCGGGTGTTGCCGTCCAGATGGTTGGTGCCGACGCCGGCCCTGGCCGGAACCGCGAGCGTGTAGTACTCCTCCAGGAACAGTTGGCCGGACGTGTAGAAGCCGATCGAGCCCGGACCGCGCTCGTCGAGGAGCCCACGCGAGCGCGAGACGATCACCTCCATCGCGGTGTCCCGGCCGCACTCGGTCAAGCGTCCGCCGCGGCGGACAAGCGGCCTGGTCAGTCGGGAGCGCGAGGCATTGGCCTGCCAGCCACAGGTCCTTGGGCCCGAGTCGGCCGCGGCTGACCCGGTCCGAGGCCCTGCCCCGTACGCCTACCATCGAACCGTTCCTGACGGCGACGTCCATGGCATCACCGTCGGAGTGCAGGACCGAAGCGGTCTGCACCCACCGCTCGACGTCCGCGTACCTCACCCCCTCGGCCAGGAACGTGTCGACCCTCGTCGGCCAGGTCTCGTGTCGGCTGTACGGCGTGCGAGTTCCCCACGGTTCAGCGATCCGGTCCATCGACATCTGCACCACCGTCCTCGTGACGTTCCTGGCGGCCTCGTCCTCGCAGCGAGCGCGGATCAGGCTGCCGGGTAGGGGCTGTCGGCGAGAAGGCGGGCCAGGTGGACAGCGTTGGCCGCGAGGGCCTCGGTGGTGGAGGCGACGGCTTCGGGGGTTTCGTCCAGGTCCTGGTAGTCGGTGCCGTGCATGGCTTCGCCGACCCAGTACGTGACGGCTCCAGGGGCGAGCGAGAAGCCGACGTCGTTGAGGCCCTGGAACACGTCGGCGCTGACCTTGTGCGCGCCGTCCTCGTTGCCGACGACGGCCACGGCGGCGACTTTGCCGTAGGTGTGCGGGCGGCCCTGGTCGTCGGTCTCGGAGGACTCGGCGTTGAGACGTTCCAGGACCTGCTGGCAGACGCTGGAGGGGTGCCCGAGCCAGATGGGGGTGGCGACGAGGAGGATGTCGGCGGCCAGCACCTTCTCCCGCAGGGCCGGCCACGCGTCGCCGTTGCCCATGTCCACGCCGATCCCCGGGCGGACATCGTGGTCGGCGACCCGGATGACCTCTCCCTGGACGTCATGGTGGGCGAACTTGGCCATGACCTGCTCGGCCAGGTACTGGCTGCTGGAGGGGGCGGGTGAGGCGTTCAGGGTGCAGACGAGAGCGAGAGCACGCATGCGGGGCTTCTCCTTGGTCTGAGCGGGCGGGGCGCTGGGCCCGTCGCGGTGTTCCCGGGGACGGCGTTGTTCGGGCCGAAGCTGTCGGGGCGTGGTTGTCAGGGGCCCTCGGTGCGGACGCGGATGGTCTGAAGGGTGGGGTCGGCGGGGTCAGGGATGTTCATGCCTGCCTCGACGCCGGTGCGCAGGTAGCGCAGGAGGGGGTCGGTGATCCGCTCTCCGGGCAGTACGGCCGGAATGCCGGGAGGGTAGGGCGTGAGCATCTCGGCGGCGACGCGGCCTACGGCTTCCGGCGGAGGGACGTCCTGTGTCCGGGCGAAGTAGGCGTCGCGCGGCAGACATACCTGGTCGGGACGGAGCTCGGCGGGCGTGGGCACCTGTACCTCGGGAGCGGGGCGGAGCGTGTGCGCGTGGTCGGCCAGGTCACGTAGGGTCGCCAGCAGCCGGTCGGCGGTGTCCTTGTCGTCGGCGTGGGTGAACTGGGCGCTGATCCGGCGGTGGTCGACGAGGTGCATGTCGATCCGGTGGTGCTCGCGCAGCCAGTCAGCCGCCCGGTACCCGGTGGTGCCCAGTTCCTCGATGTCGATGATCACAGGGAGGGGGTCGAACTCGGCGGCCGCTCCGGGTCCGCAGAAGTCGTCCTCCCCGTTGACGTGCATTCCCTCGATCTCCTCGATGCGTCGGCGGACCGTCGCTACGAGGTCGAGCGCTCGGGAGAGCAGCCCGTGGCCTTCCAGGACCATCTGTCGGCGCCAACCGTCGATTCCGGCGTAGAGCAGCACGGAGGGGCTGGTGGTGCCGAGAAGGTCGGCCCGGGAGGCGAGGGTGTCGCGGTCCACCAGGTCGCCCTGGAGGTGAAAGACGGAGCCTTGTTCCAGGCCGCTGCCCATCTTGTGGATGCTGGTGACGCAGACGTCGGCGCCGGCGTCCATGGCCCAGGACGGCAGGTCCGGGTGGAACGGCAGGTGGGCGCCCCAGGCCTCGTCGACGATCAGCGGCTTGGAGCGCCGGTGACAGATGTCGGCCATGGCGCGCAGGTCGGCCGCCGTGCCGTACGGGGTGGGGCTGGTGATCAGGGCGCCGCGTGCGTCCGGGTGCCGGGTGCCGGGTGAAGGCTTCTTCCAGAGTGGAGGGGGAGGGCGGGTGTGCGAGATGCCGCTCCCTGTCCCACTGGGGTTCCAGCCAGACAGGCTCGATGCCGCAGAGGATGAGGCCGGCGATGACGGACTTGTGGGCGTCCCTGCCGACCAGCAGCTTCTGGTGGGGTGCGGCGACGCTGAGCATGGCGGCTTTGACGGACAAGGAGCTGCCGCAGGTGGAGAAGAAGGTGTGCTCCGCGTGGACGGCGTCGGCCATGAGGTTTTCGGCCCGCTGTAGTACGGAGGATTTCTCCCGGCGGTCGTCCAGCCCTCCTGTGGCCAGGACGTCTCCGAAGAACACCGCGTCGCCCAGCACGGCGCGCACGGCTGGGGCAGCGCCTCGCGCCTGCTTGTGACCGGGCGGGGAGAAGCCCAACTCGCCCCGGTCACGATAGGCGGCGAGAGCGTCGAGAACTGGTGTTTCATGATGGTTCATGGTCGTATGGCACGCCTTCTCGACCGGCACGTGGGCAAATCAGCTGACACGCCTTCCCGACCGGCGCGCGGTCAAATCAGCCTGCCTTTCACGGATCAGGGAAGCGGTGTGCCGCCGGTGGCGTTCATGATCTCGCCGGTGATGAACGAGGCGTTCCGGGAGGCGAGGAAGACGAAGGCGGGTGCCATCTCGGCGGGCTGTGCCGGGCGGCCCAGCGGGCTCTGCTTCCCGAACTCGGCGGTGTCGGGCAGGGTCGCCGGGATGAGGGGCGTCCAGACCGGGCCCGGGGCGACCGCGTTCACGCGGATGCCGTCGGAGGCCAGCATCTGGGCCAGGCCCTGGGTGAAGGTGACGATCGCCCCCTTCGTCATCGCGTAGTCGAGGAGGTGGGGGCTCGGCTTGTACGCCTGCACCGAGGTGGTGTTGATGATCGACCCTCCTGCCGGAATGTGTGGCAGGGCGCTCTTGCACAGCCAGAACATGCCGTAGAGGTTGGTGCGCATCACCCGGTCGAACTGCTCGGTCGAGATCGCGGAGATCCCGTCGGGCTGAGACATCTGGTACGCCGCGTTGTTGACCAGGACATCGATGCGGCCGAACTCGGACACCGCTTGCTCGATGAGGGAACGGCACTGCTTCTCGTCCCGGATGTCACAGACGACGGGTAGCGCCCGGCGGCCCGCTTGCTCTACCAGGCGAACCGTCTCCCCGGCTTCCTTCCCCTCTTCGGGGAGGTGGGTGAAGACCACGTCCGCTCCCTCGCGGGCGTAGGCCAGGGCGACCGCGCGGCCGATACCGGAGTCGCCTCCGCTGATGACGGTCTTCCGCCCGTGGAGCAGGCCGGAGCCCCGGTAGGACTCCTCGCCGTGGTCGGGCGGCGGGTCCATGGGGCCGGTCCAGCCGGGGTGTGCCTGGTCCTGCTGAGGGAAATCGGGGCGGGGATGGGCCGTATTGGGGTCCTCGGGCTGTTCACTGCTCGCCATGGTGGTCCTTTCTGGTCGTCCGTCGTCGCGAAGGTCCGGTGCATCGGATACGCCCGGTGCCTGCGGGCCGATCCGCCGGATCTTTGCCGACGGCGCGGCTGTGGGTGGATCAGCCGGTCTTTCGGCCGGACAACGGTGCCGTGTCTTCGCCGGTACCTTCACGCACACCTCGTAGGAAGGCGTTCAGCGCATCTTCCGCCGTACGCGTGGGCTGCCAGCCCAGTACGTCGCGGGCGCGTCCGGAGTCCAGTACGGGCAGCCGCAGCACCGCGTCGAACAGGTGCGGGGAGGCCGGTACGGCGTGGGCCCGCCAGGCGGCTGCGAGTGCCGTGCGGACCAGGGCCCTGGGGATCCGCACGATCCGGGCATCGAGCAGGTCCGCCAGCCTGCGGGCGTCGACGACCGGGTCTGCCGCCAGGTTGAAGGGGCCCCGTACATCGCGGAGCACGGCAAGCCGGTAGGCCTCCGCGGCGTCGTCGGTGTGGAGGACCTGGAATCGCAGCCCGTCCAGGTCGGGTATGAAGGGCAGCAGGTCGGGCCGCAGGAGTGGTCCGGGGGCGTAGCGGCCGGCGAAGATCCGCCGCTGCTCGGGGGCGGCGGTCCCCTTGAAGAGGAATCCGGGCCGCATGCGGACCACCCGGATCTGCGGGTGCCGCAGTTCGAAGGTGTCGAGGACGCGCTCCAGGTAGGCCTTCTCCCGGCAGTAGGCCGCGTCCGGCCAGCCGTCGGTGGGCCACTCCTCATCGACGCCGGGTTCGTCCTTGGGGCCTGGGGAGTATGCGCCGACGGACGAGGCGTGCACCAGGGCGGGAACCCCGCTGTGTGCCGCGGCCTCGAAGACGCGCTGGGAGCCCAGCACGTTGCTCTGCCAGGTCACTACCGGGTCGTGGGTGGGCTGAAAGCGCCAGGCCAGGTGGACAACGGCATCGGCGCCTCGCTGGAGACCGACGAGCCGGTCCTCGCTGTCGGCCCGGGACAGATCGATGGTGTCCCACTCCACCTTCGGGATCTCCAGCCCGGGCCGTCTGCGGGCCAGCCCCAGGACCGAGCCGATGTCGGGGTCGGCGGCGAGCGCGCGCACCACGCTCGTTCCCACGTTGCCGGTGGCTCCGGTGACCACGACTCGCTGGCCAGAACCAGGGCCGTTGTTCTTCATGCCGGGGTCTCCTTCCTTCGTGGCTGCGCACCGGTCTCCGTCGCCGGGTCAGGGGACGAGCAGGGTCTTGATCATGCCGTCGGCCTTCTTCTGGAACGTCTCGTAAGCCTTCGGGCCCTCTTCCAGTGGCAGGTGGTGAGTGGCGAAGGAGTCCACGCCCAGCGGGTCGTCTTCGGTGAGCAGGGGCAGGAGGTCATCCACCCATCGCTTGACGTTGGCCTGCCCCATGCGCAGCTGGATCTGCTTGTCGAAGATGGTGAGCAGGGGCATCGGGTCAGTGCTGCCGCCGTACACGCCGGAGACGGAGATCGTGCCGCCCCGGCGCACCAGGTCGATCGCCGCATGCAGCGCGGCGAGACGGTCGGTCCCCGCTGTTTCCATCATGCGCTGCGCGATCCCGTCGGGCAGCAGGCCGACCGCCGTGTGCGCCGCCTTGGCCACGGGAGAGCCGTGGGCCTCCATGCCGACCGCCTCGATCACCGCGTCCGTGCCGCGCCCGTCCGTGAGGTCGCGGACGGCATCACCTAGGTTCTCGCCGTAGCGGCGCAGGTCGAGACAGGTCGCGCCGTACCTGCTCGCCCGGTCGAGGCGTTCGGGAACCAGGTCCACGCCGATGACGAGACCGGCGCCCCGGTGGCGGGCGATGCGGGCGGCCATGGCGCCGATCGGGCCGAGGCCCAGGACGGTGACGCTGCCGCCGGGCGGGATGTCCGCATACTCCACGGCCTGCCAGGCGGTGGGCAGCACGTCGGAGAGATACACGAACCGGTCATCCGAGGGCCCGTGCGGGACCTTGATGGGCAAGTCGTTGCCGAAGGGGACCCGCAGGTACTCCGCCTGGCCTCCAGGCACCTGCCCGTAGAGCTTGGTGTACCCGAACAGGGACGCGCCGGTGCCTCGCTCGCGAACCTGAGTGGTCTCGCACTGCGAGTGCAGTCCCTGCCCGCACATGTAGCAGTGCCCGCAGGACACGTTGAAGGGGATCACGACCCGGTCCCCCGGAGCGACGGCGGTCACCTCACGGCCGACCGCCTCCACGACTCCCATGGGTTCGTGACCCAGAATGTCACCCGGGTCGAGATAGGGACCAAGGACCTCGTAGAGGTGAAGATCGGACCCGCAGATCCCGGTGGACGTGATCTTGACGATGATGTCCGTCGAATCCTGGATCCGCGGATCCGGGACCGACTCCACCCGGACATCCCGCTTTCCCTGATAGGTCAGTGCGCGCACGGTCCCGCTCCCTCCGGCGCCGGCATTCGTGGACGAGTGTGCCGGGTTCCCATCAGACGCCTCATGAAACACGCAGGCAGATCGGGGTCGAAGTACGAGCGGCCCATTTGCCGTTATCGCATTTTCTGCTGATCCAGCCATTTGAAGGCCTCGGTCCTTTTGTGCAGACCTTGGCGTTCCTGCCTCGGCCGAGCTTGTAGCCCTTCAAGCCCAGTTTTGACGCCTCCCTGTGGACCCAGCTTGTGGACATGCTGAGCATGGTGGTGACTTCGGCGGTGTCTATGAGGACAGGCTCGAAACCCTGGTGCCTGCGCGATCGGCTGGTGTCGGTGCGGCTTTCATCGGGGTGTGACTGCGGTCCCACGGGCACAAGGGCTCCTTGAGGCTGGTTCGAGGCCGATCGCTGTGTCGGGTCGCTTCCGGTTCCAGTCGGATCTCGAAGGTTCATGGCGCCCGCTCCGTGCTGCTCCTGAGAGCCGTCGGGCGGGCCGTGACATGGTCGTGGGAATCGGCGGCTTGGCTGCCCCGGGATTCGCTGCCAGGTTCCCGCGCCGCATCGGGCTCCCGTGCGCTAGCGACGCCCTTCCAGGGGGTATGGAGGCTCGCAACCGCTGTCGGCTCGTCGGGGTGATGGTGATCACTGATATACGAGGAGGTGCTGCGTAGGCTTGCGGAGTCGTCCCGGCGGAGTCCGGGAGGGTGAGGGGGCCTCCCCATGTCAACTGACGAAGCGTCAGGGAAGTTGGCAAGTGGTCAGCATGAGTCCTGAAAAACCTGGGGAGCGCTGCCTGAACATGCGTCTCGTTGTAGGGTGAAGAAACAGCCCTTGACCTGCAAATACGCGGGCAGGGAGCCGTCTTCGAGGAGTCCACTGTGCTGCGCACCATGTTCAAGTCCAAGATCTGACTATTTGGCGTTGCCGCAGGTCAGGGGCATCATGTGCCCGCCTCAGGTCAGCAAACGGTCAGCATGCGTCCCGGACGCGTCCCCGCTTGCTGACCCGCGACCTGCAGTGCGGCGCCTGAGCATGATTCTTGGGCCGGAACGGATGGTGCACGACACATGGCCCGACAGCTCGCCCGCGGTAGGGGGTCCTTCTTCAAGGACTGCGGCTGCGCGAAGCCCACCCGCTGCCCCCACCCGTACTCGATCCGCTACCGGGACGCGCTCGGCAAGCAGCGCGAGGAGTCCGGTTACGGCACGCAGGACGACGCGACCGAGCGTCTTACGCAGGTGTACGCGGAGAAGAAGACCACGGCGCCGACCGTGGCGGCGGCCCGCCGTGAACTGGGTCAGTTGACGCTCGAGGAGTACGCGAAGCAGTGGCGTCCCCGGCAGCGCAAGATGACGGATTACTCAACGGGAGAGCACGTCGACAACTCGATCAACGTACACATCGTCCCCCGCCTCGGGTCGCGGAAGCTGAACTCGGTCACACCGATGGTGATCGAACGCTTCCTGGACGAGATGGAGAACGACGGGGTCGGCCGCGGAAACCAGGTGAACATATTCCGGGTCCTCAAGACCATCCTACGGGACGCCTACGGCAAGGGGGCCATGGCGGACGACCCGGTGAAGGGGATCCAGGAACCGGAATATGTGCGGGCAACGGTCGCTATTCCGTCTCTCGTTTACGTAAAGCAGGCGCTGGCTGTCGCTGACGAAGATCTCGCGCTCGAGATCGTCATGATGACGGGATGCGGCCTGAGGAACGGTGAGGCGCGGGCGGTGAACGTCAGCAATGTGGTGGCGCAGGACGTGTACCGGGTGCGCGAGCAGATCCACTCCAACACGCTGAAGCCGGCGAAGCTGAAGCACCGCAAAGTGGGGGAGTTCCGCGAGGTGCCCTTGCCCCGGTCTGTGCGGGAAGCGATCGAGCGCTACGAGGCCAAACACGGCACCACGAAGAACGGATACCTGCTACGCGGTCCGGGCGGCTACTTCACCGAAGGCATGGAGCGGCGCCGGGTGAAGAGGTTCTTCAAAGACCTCCCGCCGGAGGAGGGTGTCGGAATGTATGGGGTTCCGCCACTACTTCGCCTCGAACGCCCTCGGCAACGGGATCCCCATCACCGATGTCGCGGAATGGATGGGTCACAAGTCCATCGAGGAGACCTACCGCACCTACCGGCACCTGATGCCGGGCAGCATCACCAAAGCCGCCCGGATCCTCGACGCCGGCCTCTGGCAAGCAGCGTGACTTCCTGTTTTGGGAGTACAGCAGGATCTTCGTCGCTTGGTGGTGCACGGACATTACCTCAGCTGACCTGCCGTGAGGCTGTGATGCCGGTGGGCAGGATTCGGGGTCAAGGCCCGTTCACGGTGCGGGCGGCGGTGCCGCGGGCGCAGGCGGGCCGGTCGGGGCACGGGTTGCACTGGTATGGGCGGAACCGGGCCACGGTGTAGGGGGCCATGGCCGGTGGCTCGAGCCAGATGTGGCTGGTCTCGCCATTGGGGCAGATGACCTGGCGCTGGTCGAAGTCGATGGTGAAGTCGTCCCGGGTAAAGCAGGTCTGTTCCTTGCTCCGCCATGCACCGCTGGCCTTGACCGGGCCGACGAGTTCGACCTGGTGGTCGCGGAGGAAGCGGTGCAGCAGCGAGACCGAGAGGTAGCCGCCGTCGAGAAGGTGCTGCCGGGGCAGCAGCCCGCGGTCACGGAGCCGGATGTGGATGCCGGGGAGGGCCTCGGTGTCCCGGGTCGGCCCGGTGGTGGCGATGTCCGTGATCAGGTTGGCCTGAGGGCCGGTCTCGCAGGTCTCGGTGACATGGACCAGATAGCCGCTCCAGCGGGTATCGCCGCGGATGGCCCGGCGGGCTTCGCGGTCGTAAGGCGAGACGATCCGCACGGCTCCTCTGGGCTGTCCGTCCTTCTCGGCGCGAGGACGTAACCCGCCACGGGCATCGAGGAGGAAGTTCTGCACGAAGATCTGTCGCAACGCTTCCGCGCGAGGCCCACGCCGGTGGTACGGAAGGCGATCGAGGAGCCGGCGGGCGTCCGCTCCCGCCTGCTTGAGCCGGGTGACAGGGTGACGCGGCTGACTGGGGAGTCGGACTGGACGCCCTCAGCGGGTGGCCTACTCGGCATCCACCAGGCCGTCGAGGATGTCCGGTGCCCGCTGGGCGGCTTCTTCCAAGGCCGCGCGCACCGCTTCGAGTACCAGCTACAGACTGGTGAGGTCCCGCGCGGCGGCCAGGACTTGGGTGGAGTCGGTGCGCTGCCTCCCGCGTTCGGCGACCACGCCGGCTTCCCGCATCCGTGTCAGCGACAGGGAGAGCAGCTGGTCCGCGCGGTCGTCCTCGCACAGGCGATCACGGAAGTCCGTCAGCACGCTGTGGTGGAATCCCGGGTCGTCCAGGTCCAGAGCGAGTGCGTACGTGAAGTCGATGCGGCACCGCACGGCCTCGGCCGCCTGCCGGTCGGAGAGATTGAGCAGAAACTGCAGAACACAGACCGTGGCCAGCTGGGCCGGTGAGATTCCGGGGCGGCCATCGCGCGGGTACCAGGAAGCGAAGTCCCTGTCGTCCCAGAGACCATCGAGGTGATCACGTACCCACATCGCCGTGGTGCCGCTGGGCTACTGGCCCGCGCCATCTGGGCGGTGAGCTCGGGAACCACCGCACCGGACCGGGGACGAACGGACACTGACCACCTCAGGAGGACGGAACTACGCAGGACCGTCCGAAGTGTTCCAAGCGCCAACAGCCCCGTCCCGAGAACTCCAAGATCCCCGACAGAGTCGCTCAGTGCCGCGGGGATTCCAGGTGGTTGCGGGCTCTCGGGTGCGGTTGGCCGCGACGGTAAGCGGCCCGGCCCTCCAGTGTGTGGGAGGGCCGGGCGGCTGTCAGTCCTCCACTGCCATGCCGAAGTAGCGGCCGAGGTACGTGATGATCTCGGCGCTGTGGAGGAGCAGTTCGGGCAGCTGGGCGGCCAGGGTGTCGCGGGTTGCGGTGGCGAGGGCGGCGCTGCTGGTGGCGGCGGGACGGACGTACGGTTCGAGACGCTTGATCAGTTCGTAGTTGCTGTCGATGTTCTCGGCGCGCATTGCCTTCTCCAGCGGCGGCGCTCCGGGCGGCGGGACGGGTGCCAGGACCCGGCTGATGTAGGTGACGCGGTGCAGGATGCGCCAGCACGGGGGTTTCGCGGAGTTCTGGCGGGTCTGGCGCAGTGCGGCGGCGTCGGAGGCATTGCTGCCCGAGAGCCAGGCCGGGTCGACGACCTTGTGGTAGAAGTCGTCGAAGTTGGCGCTGGTCTCGCCGAGGTAGAAGGTGAGGAAGCGGTAGGCGTCGACCTTGCCCGGCACCAGGGCCGGTTTGCCGGCGATGTCGTAGACCGGTTTGCCATCCTTGTCGCGGCGTTGCAGGTCGCCGGAGGGCGCGCACTGGACGTTCAGGCCGAAGGAGCGGGAGGCGTCTTTGCCCTTGGCCCGGGTGGTGCTGAAGCCGCCGCCCACCGAGGCGTCCATCTGGCCCCAGAAGCCAAGGCCGAGGGCGCCGAAGCTGACCCCCATGCTGGCGCCGAGCTTGCCGCTGAAGGCGTATGAGCCGGAGGTGGTCTCGCTGACGGCTTCGGTGGCCTCGGTGGTCTCGGCGAAGAAGCCGCCCTTCGCGGTCCAGACGTAGGTGTTGACCAGGTCCCGGTGCGAGAAGCCGTTGGCGGCGGCGCTGCCGGCGGTGTTGCGGCCACTCTCCTGCTGCCCGGCGGACATCCCCATCGAGTGCAGCACTGCGGTGGCCTGGGTCTCGGCCGGGTCCCGGCGGTGCGGGTCGGTGGAGATCGACTCGTAGAAGGCGTGCAGACGCTGCTGGTCGCGGGTGATCCGGCGCTTGAGCGCGTAGGCGTCGCCCGGTTTGAAGTAGCTGTACTCGCCGTAGTTGGCGGCGGTGGGATAGTCGGGGTCGAGGACCTTGCCCCGGTCGTTGAAGCCGACCGCGCCGTCCAGGGTGCCCTGCTTGGTGTACCGGGGGTTGATGGGGAAGTGGATGACGTTCCAGTCCCGCGGGATGTCGGGGTTGGGCAGCATCCGGTAGGCGACCAGGGCGCCGGTGTGCGCCAGGCGCAGGGCGAAGACGTCGGCGGTCTGGGACTGGACCAGTGCCAGGCCGGTGTTGGCGGGCACGTACCGTCGGCCGATCGCGGCGTTCAGCACCTTGGCGGGGTCCTCGGTGTGGCCGGTCAGCGCCAGGCTGGTCTTGCGGGCGGTGTTCTTGCCCTGGCTGACCCTGGTGTCCTGGCTCCACGTGTTGGCGTATTCCAGGCTGCCCGACAGGCCGAACTTCATCTGGCCCTCGGCCAGTGGGGTGGCGGTGCCGAAACCCAGTGGCGCCGTGATCGTCATGACACTCGCGTCGGTCTCGATGCCCAGGGCGATGTTGAATGCGGCGTTCACGCTGCGGGTCTTGCTGGAGGACAGGCTCTGCACCACCTGGTCGGCCTCAGCGAACTCCACCGAGGAGGCGCCGGCGTAGCCGTCCCCCTTGTCGGTGAGGTTCTCCGAGGGCACCGGCGGGGCGCCCTCGACGTAGCCCATGAGCTGCGGGTCGAACTGGGCCTGGCCGACCCACTCGGTGACCAGGTCGCCCACCTTGTAGCCGGTGACCAGGTGCCAGCGGCCGCCCCGGACGAAGCCGTAGCAGCGTTTGAGGACGCCGAGGGTATCGCCTTTGGCGTCGAACTGGAGGTCCGCGTACTCGGTGGCGCCGGGTGCGCCGGCGATGGTGTCGTGGAAGGGGGTGCGGACGTCTGCGAGGGCCGAGCGCACCTGGGCGGTGTCGGTGGACACCGGCGCGGTAGAGAGCAGGATGCGCGGCCGCTTGGCGGAGAAGCCCAGGTCGTTGCCACGCAGGCCCTCGTCGCGCACCTGGGTGGTGCCGGGCGTGGTGGAGTCCCGGTCGAAGGGCCAGTAACCGAGCAGGTCCTGCTTGCCCCCGTGCAGGCGGGTGAACAGGTTGTCGGAAATCTGCTCCCGGGTGCGGACGGTACGCCAGATCCGCACCTCCTCCAGGGTTCCGGCCAGCAGCTCGGTGGGCTTACCGGCGTCCAGACGTGCGCCCAGGGTGAGTTGGAGGTCGCCCCAGGCGCCGGTGTCCTGCGCGGTGGTCGCACCCTCGGACAGCGGTTCGCCGTTGCGGTACAGCCGCATCGGACTGGCCAGGGGGTCGGGGTCGCGGATCCAGCGCGCGCCCCGCAGCTTCGCGGGGAAGGAACTGGAGGCGTCGAAGGTGACGTTGCCGGTGTTCTCGTTGAAAGCCCAGCGGGCCACGAGCCCTTTCTCACGCGCGGTGACCGGCAGGCCGAGCTGGACGGCCGGCCGCGCGGCGTTCCACAGCCGCACCTCGCCCAGGACGCCGCGCAGCCCGCGGCCGATCTCCAGTTCGCTGCTGTTGGCCTGCGCGCCGGGGCCGCTGTACAGGTGGCTGCCGACGAACCCGCCGTCGAGGTAGAAGCGGATGTCTTGCTCGGGCTGGATGTTCGCGTTCGCCGGCGTGGCGGCGGAGACGTCGGGTTCGCGGCGCTGGCGCACCACGCTGACGCGATGGAAGGCGCCGGCGGTGACGGCCCGCTCGGAGGTGTACCGGACGGCTTTGCCGTCGGCCTCGGTGAAGGCGAACTCCACCTTGCCGTCCGCCAGGACGCTCAGCTGGTACGGGACGCCGTCCCGGCCGCCGTTGACGACGGCGCCCTTGGCGAGCAGGCCCATCGGCGTGCCGAGGCGTTCGATCTTGACGAACGCCTCGATGGTGAGGTCCTCCAGAATGTCCAGCGTGTTCTGCGAGGCGACCGACAGGCCCGCGCCACCGTCCAGGCGCAGTGCCCAGGACTGGGAGAAGGTGGCGGCGAGGTGCGCCCAGTCGTTGCAGGGGAAGCGTTCCGCGGAGCGCAGTACCCGGTCGCCGACCCGGGCCACCACCTGGTAACCCTTGATCGGCGAGGCAGGGCTGCCCGGCCCGTCGAAGGTCCAGTGGCCGAGCAGCGCGGGCTCCCGGCCGGAGAGCCGCTGGTTGCAATCGGCGGATATCTCCTGCTGGGTGCGCGCCCGGCCGAAGACGCGGACCTCGTCGATCTGGCCGTCGAGGTAGGTGCCGGTGAAGGACTGGTGGCCCAGGACCAGCGGCCCGTTGCCCGTGTAGACGCCGGTGGAGGTGCGGCGGCCGACCTCGGTGCCGTCCCGGTAGAGGATCTGCTCGCGGGTGGCGTGCTTGTACACCGCTGCCCAGTGGTGCCATTCCAGGTCCGGGTAGGACTGAGCGGTGGTCAGGTCGTCGCTGAACAGCGCGAAGCCGAAGGCGGCGTTCGGCTCGTAGTACAGGTGCAGGGTCTGGTCCGTCCGGCCTTGCAGGGTGCCATGGGTCAGTAGCGGCTCGCGGCAGCCCCGGGACTGGTTGCGCTTGGCCCGCACTTCGACGGTGAAGTCGCGGTTGGACAGGTCGAGGGAGGGGGTCAGCTCGACCTTGGTGTCGCCGATGAACTGCTTGACGGGCAGCCCGACGGGGGCCAGTGCCAGGGAGTAGGCGGACTCGTCCGTCTTGGCGTGGATGATCCGGCCCTGCCCGGCGTCGGGGTGGACCCAGGCTTCCAGGGTCACGTCGCCGGTCGGGGTGACGCTGGGCAGTTTGGCGGCGGGCAGCGTCAGGTACTGGTCCTTGCCGTCGAGCAGGAAGGCCCGGCCGGGCATCTCGGCCCGCCAGCGGCAGCCGCGGCCGGTGATGCTCGCCCTGGCGGTGCCGTTGGGCACGGAGTCGACGCTGCCCGTGGTCAGGGAGATCAGCCGGGAGCCGGTCGAGAGCAGGACCCCGGGGCGGGTGGACTCGGCCCGGGCCCAGTCATAGCCCACCAGGCTGACCTTGTCGCCGGGCTTGATCGCGGTGACCGCCGTCGAGAGGGTGAGCGTCTTGGAACCGGTGGGGGCGTCCGCGTCCACCGCGTACCCGGCGCTGCCGATCATGAGGTGGGCCTTGGCCAAGAGCGGGGCGGGGGTGGCCGCGGTGAGCTCCACGGTGCTGCCGCTCACGCGGGCGACCGCGCCCACCGTCACCGGCCGGCCAGGGCTCCCGGCCAGCGCGGCCACCATCTGGTCGGCCTTGCGGGGCAGGGACTTCCAGGTCTCGGTGTCGGCGCCGACGGTGACGGTCAGGTCGCAGCGGCCCGGGGCGTCGCCGTCGCCGACTTTGATGGTGGCGCCGTCCAGGGTGATCCCGGGGTCGCGGGCGAGGAAGGTGAGCGTGCCGCCGTCCCCGGCCAGCGTCTGGGCGCCGCGGACGACAGCGGTGTCGTAGTACACGGCGAAGAACTGGTCGTCGGACCCGCGAAAGTACAGCACGACGTTGCCGGTGCCGCTGTCCAGCAGCGCGGGCCGATCCGTACCGCGGGCGAATACCAGCAGGCCGCCGGACAGGCTCAGACCGGTGCTGTCCACCGCGAGCAGCGGCATCGCCACCGTCAGGTCGTCGTCACCCTGAAGAGCGCCCGACAGGCGGGCCAGCCGGTCCCGGGCGTCCTGCAGTTCCGCCTGCTTGGCGGTCAACGTGAGCTTGAGTTCGCTGACGCGCTGCTGGGCGGTCTTCGCCTCCTGGAGCAGGGCGCGGGCGGCGTCCATCCTCTCCTTGGCCGCGACGTAGTGAACGTCCAGACCTGAGCGCATGGACAGGCGCGTCAGGCGGAACAGACCCGACTCCGCCTTCAGGCATTCGCTCGACTGAACCGGGATTTGGTTCTGGGCGGTGGAGGGCAGGCCGATCGCCAGGCGGCTCCTGCGGTTGACAATGCGAACATACTCGTCCTCGAAAACCAGCTGGAATTGCTCGGACGGGTTGCTCCACTCGCGGGAGAGAGCCGTAACCAACTGGGCGTTCTCTGCGGTTGAGTTGCCTTCCACGCGCAGGTCCGCGTTGCGATCGTGGGAGACCAGGAGGTAGCAGGGCCGACCGTCCTGACTATCGCTGACGGCCTCCACCCGCCAGGTCATCCA
Organism: Streptomyces sp. iso_384; assembly: GCF_056172905.1. NCBI lineage: Bacteria > Bacillati > Actinomycetota > Actinomycetes > Kitasatosporales > Streptomycetaceae > Streptomyces > Streptomyces sp. iso_384. The sequence goes on along the minus strand of NZ_JBWBTT010000001.1, from coordinate 4,573,450 downwards.
CTGGCCGGTCGTGCTGGCAGGGACGAGTAGCACCCGGGCCTCGTTCGACGAGCTCGGGACGGCGTAGAGCCGCTGCACCGTCGCGTCCTTCACCACGCGCGGAGTCTTGAGATCCACGTTGTAGATCCAGGAGGTCACCAGGTCCTTCTCCGCGAAGTAGCGTCGCTCCAGGTCCTCGAAACTCGCCTTCAGCCGGTCGTGTTCCGCCTGCCGCTCGGCCACCTTGCCCGCGGTGGCGTCCAGCCGGGCGATCTCCGGTGGAAGGTTCGCAACCTCAGGCTCCAGCCGCCTGATGTCCTGCTGGAGCTTGCTGATCTGCTCCGAGTCCTGGCCCTTCGTCGGCCGCTTGAGCAGCGCCGGGTCCAGCACGTCCGGCACCTGGGCCAGCCGGCCGTCGCGACCGACCGCGAAGTCCAGGCTCGCCAGACACGGGTTCTGGCCGTACTTGGCGGCGAACGCCAGCATCACCCGGGCCTGCCGCTTGGCGGGCTTGGGATCGGGGCGGTACCCGGCGACGGCACTCTCCTGCTGGTGGTAGAGCACCGCCGACATGCCGGACACCACCGAGCGGCCCTTGAGCACGAAGCTGTCACGCCGCACCCCGGGATGGTCACCGACGGGTGCGTCCGAGCCGGTCCACCGCACATCGGCGCCGAGCGTGCCGTGCAGGGCGTTGTCCGTCTGGTCGTAGGCAGTGGTGCCCGCGCCCTCGTCGAAACGGTAGTAGGCCGCCAAGCCCGGCTCGTTGCCGACCAGCCGGTAATTCATGTCTTCGGCGAGCTCGGCCGCCGAGCGCGCCCGGTTCCAGATCCGGACCTCGTCGACGTCACCCTTGAAGTAGCCGACCGTCCGGCCCTGGTGGACCTTCTTGCCGATCAACGCGACCGCGCCGGCGTCGTCGACGAACGGCATGTCCCCACTGCCGGACAGCCTGCCGTTGACGTACACCCGCGCGGTCTTGCCGTCGAAGGTGCCGGCGATGTGGCTGTACACGTCCTTCGCGATCCTGTCGCTGGAGCTGATCAGCCACGGGCCGGCGTTGTGGGCCAGGTACACCGTGCCGTCAGGGCTCAGGGCGAGCTGGTACGCCGCGCCCCTGGCCACCACGGGGCCGCTGAGCTCCTCGGGCTTGACCCACGCCTCGATCGAGTACGGCTTCCCCCCGAACCGCAACGCCACCGGATCGCCCAGGTCGACGTGGGGATCGGCGCCGGCCAGCCGCACCGAGGTCTCCGCGTACCCCTCGGTGCCCGTCACCGGCACCAGCTCGCGCTTGGTGAACGGGCAGGCCCCGGGGCTGCGCTCGAACACCGCGTCCCGGTAGAGCGGGTCCGGGCTGGTGTAGAAGCGGGTGCCCTGCGTGTTGAACAAACCCTGCGCGCCCTGCTCGACGTTGAAGGAGTCGATCCGCCCGGTGGCGTCGTTGTGGGCGAATAACTGCCATCGCTGCGCACCGCTGATCGCGGTCGGCACGAGCACGGCGGCGAACCGTCCCTGTGTCAGGTTCCGGACGAACGACAGTTCCTGGGTCGGCTCGTAGAACGGGCGGCCCTCCATATCCTCGGTGCCCAGGCTGTCCTTGGCGGACTCCGCAAGGGTGGCGTGCCGGCTGCGCTTGTAGCGCGCCTCCAGGACCGGCTTGAGCTTGCCGTCCACCAGCAGGAACCGGTCGCACAGCAGGGTGTCGCGCACCAGCGGCACCTTCTTCGTGCCGCTGAGCACGTAGTCGGTGCGAGAGGCGTCCGCTGAGCTGCCGCCACCGGTCAGCTTGAACACCGCGGCCGGATGGGTCTCGTTGATCGACTGCCGCAGGACCACCACGTACGTGCCGTCGGATATCGCATGGAACGGGGCGTCCGCCGTCAGCCGCGCGGTGGTGGACAGAAAGGAGTCCGTCTCCCCGGCCGTCGGCCGCTCAGTGGCGGCCGCCTCGGACCCGCCCCGCTTGACTGTCGGCATCGCCGTCGCGCCGACGACGGCGTACCCCACCTTGGCCACTTCCCTGGGGAAGGGCAGTTCGGCCGGGTTCTCGCTCCAGTACGCGGCATCGGCCTCCCCCTTGGTCGACGGGCCGGACAGGTCCAGCACGGAGTAGACGATCCGATGGGACGTGTCCATCGCGAACGCGATGGTCGTGCCCTGATGCCGCGTCATGGTCACGTGCCGGTACGACCGGTCCCCGTAGACCTTGAATAAGGAATCCTGAGATGCCACTGTTCCCCTCCCACGAGCATGAACGCCGGGCCTCCGGTTCCCCCTGCGGTCCGGAGCGGCGATGGACTTGCGGTGCACCCTGTGGGATGCACCGGGCAGTCTGACATGTGGGGACTTGGTGAAGGGGTCGTTTCGAAATCACCTCATCAGCAAGTAACTTGATGCTATGCCAGGAGGCCGGACTGTGCAGTCCTCGGCGAGGTCGAAGGCTGCTGCCCGGACGGACCGTCAGGCGGCTGTTCGCCCGCACAAGGCCGCTCAGCGAGGTCACCTGCGGCCAGAAACCGGACCAGCCGCAAGCGGTCCGGTGCCTCCGCCTGGACCCTGGACGACCGTGACCGCACCTCCGCCAACCTCCGCCGTAGCCCATTCGTGCCATCCACTGTCCGCCCACCGCCGCGCCGCTTCCCGGCGCCGCTCAGCTCACCTCACCATCGGGCCCTGACCAGGGACTCCTGGAAGGCATGGACCGTGACCTCGGCGGTCGGCGGCCTATGCGGGGCTGTGCTGGGGTGTGATGGGGGGGAGGTTGTAGGTTCCGTCGAAGACGGCGGGGCGTGGCTGGTACATCCGCAGGACCGGGCGGAAGGGCCCGGGCGGGGTGGGCAGCCAGTTGGCCGCTGCTGCCGGGTCTGCTGGGCGGTCGGGCTGGAGGTGCAGGGTCAGCGAGCCGTCATGCTCGTAGTGCAAGCCGGGGGTGCGGTCGCCGGCGGAGTAGCGGTTGATGGGGTTGGCGACGAGGTAGTAGTCGGGCAGGTCGTACATGGTGACCGACCAGAAGGCGTCCACCGGCGGCGTGGTCTGGAACCGCAGTGTGTACGCCTGGGTGCCGTCCAGGGGGCTGCCGTTGCCGTCGTTCCAGGTCATCGCGTAGGCGGCTTCGTAGCCGTGGTTGCCCCACAGGCCGGCGCGGGCGGAGGCCGCCCGCACGACCCGGGCGGTCGCCCGGTCGGAGAAGACCCATTGAGGGGTGTTGAGGGTGCCGGGCCCGAAGAAGTCGAGGTTGTAGTTGAAGGCGTCGTAGGCGAGCTTCCAGCCGTTCTGCTCCGGGCTGCTGCCGTGAGTGGTGGCGTACTCCACCCGCTCCTTGCCCGCGGTGTGGCCGGCCCGCAGCGCCTGCTGCAGCCCGGCGGGCGGGTCGCTGTAGGGGCTGGCGGATTCCAGCAGCCCCAGTGGCGCGAATCTCTGCTGGTAGTCCTGGTCGGCGCCGGCGGGCGGGAACGCCCGCGTCCGGGTGCGGAGCTTCTCGAAGAACAGCAGATCGTTCCCGTCGACGGCGGCCTCCGGCGCGGGGAGCCCGGTCGGCGCGGCACGGTCGCCGAAGGGGGCCAGGGCGGTGGCCTGCTGCAGGGCGCGGACAGCGGCCAAGTCATCGGGGCCGTCGCATGCCCAGCGGCCCACGATCGAGGCCACCGAGGTCGGCGAGGCGATCCGGACCGTACCCGCGGGGACCTCGCCGCTCCAGCCCGGCCCGGTGAGCAGGAACGCCCCGGCCGCGGTACCGGTGGCCCGGCGGCCGACGTAGGCGAAGTTGTTCGTCCACGTGTCGACGAACTGGAACACGTAATACCGCCCACCCGTGTCGGGCACCCGCAGGAGCAGCGGCCCGCCGCTCAGGTCCAGCTGTGCCATGGAGTAGACGGTGTCGTTGTTGATGCTGACGAAGGTGTCGTCAGGCCCTGCCAGGGTGTCGGCATGGCTGAACCTGTTGAAGGCGGTCGGGGCCAGCGACCCCATGCCCTTGCGGGTGAAGCGCTCCACCTCGTCCAGGTTGAACACCAGCGGGAAGCCGTACACGTACGCCTCCGCCGCCAGGGCCTCAAGATCCGACACCGTGCACCGCCCTCGTCTGCGAAACAGCCCGAACCGCCATCGTCACCCGGACCACCTCGGCCCGCGACCGGGACGCACCGGGGAGCAGCGAGCCACCCACCTGGCCCCCCTGCCGGGCGTGTCAATCGCAGGGCCCTGCCGCACATCCGGCAGCAACGGGGTGCCAGGTTCCCCCACCATCAGCTGCAGAGCGTGCGAATAGTGCCCTGCTCTCGATGTTCCGTAGGCGAACGCGACTGCCGTGCGGAAGACGCCCCCGCGCGCGGGGCTCCCGTCCGCGGGCACCGTGCGGGTCTGCCGACTCCGGGACCTGTGACTCTCCGACCGGGCGGGTCCGCCACCACGGATGTGCGACGGAGTCAACTGTTCACAGCCCCGCGCTGGCGGGCTTGCTCTGAGTACTCGGGGTGGTGCCGTCGCGTGCATGTCGCCCAGGACGGCTGGCGCTCGCTGGTCGTGGCAAGTGCGAGAGCGCCTACGGCATTCTGTGGGGCGTGGGGTCGTGGCCGGTGGTGATCACTGGATCGGATGAGGCAGCACTGGCGTCCGGTCACGCAGGGCTCTAGTGTGATCGCGCTGCGCGATGTCGTTGCGCTTTCACGGATTGAGGTTCCATGAGGTTTCGGCAGCACCCCCTTTCCCGGCTCGCCATCTGCGTTGCGGCGGTCGGGCTCGCGATGTCGGCCGCCGGGCCGGCGTTCTCCGCGCCGAGCGCTCCGGGGCCGCCCTCGGCTCCGCCGCTGATGGGCGTCGAGGTCGTGAAGACCACGCGGAGCGTTCCCGACTACGAGAAGGTGCGTATCTTCTGCCCGGACGGGAAGGTCGCCATCAGCGGTGGCGCGGAGGCGACGGCCACCCACTCCGGCTACGACTCCGTGGCCCTGGTCAGCAGCTACGCGGAGCCCTACCGGGACACGACGCTGTGGGTCGCCAGCGCCCGGAACTTCGCGGGTCAGCCCAGCACGGTGACGGTGTGGGCGATCTGTGCGTGGAAGCCCAGCGGCTACGAGGTCGTCCAGGCCCCGCTCAGCCAGGTGCCGGTGGACCAGCCGGTCACGGTGCCCTGCTCGGCGGGCAAGGTCGCGCTCGGCGGCGGCGGCGAGATCCAGGGCGACAGGAGTTCGCTCACCAAGTCCTTCCCGGCGGCGTTCAACTCGGCCAAGCAGCCCACCCAGTGGGTGGTGGCCGGCACGACCGGCGCGAACCGCACCGCCGGGGTCGTCGCCTCCGCGATGTGCGCCGACCCGATCACCGACGTGACCTGGTCGACGGGCAGGGCGACCTCGAACAGCCCGGCCGGCGGCTTCCTCGTGTGCCCGGACGGACGTCAGGTCGTGGGCGGCGGTGCTTCCGCGAGCGGGCCCGGGTCCGTCCTGATCTCGTCGAAGCCCGGCCTCAAGAGCGAAGGCGCCCGCAGCGACGGCTGGTGGGCCCAGGCAGGCAGCCTCTACGAGCCGCTCACCGCAGACGTCTACGTGACGTGCGCCACCAGGTAACGGCCAGAGCGTAGGAGGGCCCGTCGACCCCGACCGGTCGTGCGGGCCGTGGCCCGGCTGTTCGACCTCGCCGGCGTCGACACGTACCTGAGGATCTATCCCACCCTGGACACTGCCCGCGTCTCCTGACAGCCCACAGCCCACGAAACCGCCAGCCCCCGCACCTCCGCCCCGAACCGCCCGGAGAGTGCCGACCCGTGCCGGGCATGCGCACGAGAGCGTCCCTGCGCGCACCAGAGCGCGGCACGCCCCGCGCGCGTAGGACGCCGCCCACCAGGGCCCCGGGCGTCCGTCCTGCGGTCCGCCGGGAGTCCGTCCTGCGGTCCGCCGGGAGTCCGCCGAGACCTGTGCGGGGGCCCGTCCGGACATCACTGTCCGGACGGGCCCCCGGCGGACCTGCGGCGGACGCCTTGGCAGACCTGAGCTGGTAGAACACCGAAGTCCCCGGATGGACGGGAAACGGGCCTAGATCCCGGTATCGGGGTAGAGCCGGAGACGGAGCCCGGGGCGACGCGCGCAGGCGGAGACCCGCCGGGCCACCTCCCGGCGGGAGCCCCGCCCCGGGCCCTCCACCCATCACCTGGTGATCCCCCGTGCGGGCCACTGAGCCCCGATCTCCGGCCCCGGGCCGGACCCGCCGCCGGGCCGGCCGCGCCAGCCGGCATGGGAGCCGGGGCCCGTGAGCCGAACTCGACGACGGCCAGAGCCATCGCGGCGGGCCCCCGGACAAGCGAAAGGACGAGTCAGAGCACCCGGATCCGGGTAGAACCCGCAGACGAAGCCCGGGGCGGCCCCCCAGACGAAGTCCCGGCGGACCCCCACCCGCGGGAAGCCCGCCCCGGGCCCCCGCCACCCCTCAGTGACCGCCTGTACGGGCCACTGGGCACTGACTGGGGTGCCACGTTCTTTCCTGGCCTGATAGTGGCCAGCTGGATCTCCCCGCTGGCGGCCAGTCAGCGGGGAGATCCAACTGGCCACGGATGGTAGCGGCGCTGTGTGCATCCCCAGGTGGCCGGCTTCCGTTCTCAGGGGGCGGGGCGTAGGACCGGGTTGAGGGCCAGGCGGTTGTCGGTGGAGTGGTGTCCCTCGGGACTGAAGGGTGGGATGGTCGCGGGCAGGCAGTCGGCGATCAGGAGGCAGTCCTGTTGACGGTCCTCGGCGGTGGCCGCCACCAGCGGTTCGCCGTCGGGGCCCCAGATGCCGGAGTTTCCCTGGTACTGCCAGGCGCCTGCGGGGACCTGTTCCCAGCCGCGGCGGTTGGCGTAGGCGACGAACAGACGCCAGATGCTGGCCATGGCAGGGATGATGTGGCGGGTGGCGTCCTGGTAGGGGACGCGGCTCATGGTGCCGTCGGCCAGACGGAAGTGGCCGTCGGCCGCGGTGGGGCCCAGCACGATCTGTGCGCCGTGCTCGGCCAGGTACTGGTAGAGCGGCGGGAACTCGCACTCGTAGCAGTTCAGCACGCCTACCGTGATGCCGTTGATAGTGACGAGCGGTGGCAGGTCCTGGCCGAAGGAGTAGTTGCGTCGTTCGGCGGCCCCGTACAGGTGGGTCTTGCGGTAGTTGGCAGCCACCTGTCCGTCGGCGGCGACCACGCTGATGGAATCGTAGAAGCCGCTCCCGTCGCGTTCGGGGTAGGGCAGGACCACGGCCAGGCCGTTCTCCTTGGCCGCCAGGCGGGCCCGGTCGACCGAGGGGCCTTCGCGGTGCTCTGCCAGTTCCCGGCACTGACCGGGGTCGATGGCGTAGCCGGTCGTGTACTTCTCCGGGAATACCACCACCTGGCAGTCGTAGGCCGCGGCCAGAGCGGTGACCTCGGCCAGCCGGTCCATGTTCTGCCGCACTGCCTCCCGGCTGCCGACCGGCCCCTGGCCCTGGTACAGCGCCACCCGCAGACCCTCGCAGGCGGCGGGCGCGTCACGTAGTGCGGAGCGGAACACGATACGGATGGGCTGCGTCATCGGCGAGTGCTCTTTCCTGATCGGCGATCCCCACGACCGCCACACGAGAAGAAACGAATCACCACCGCGCCGGACACCATGATCACTCCGATGGCGGTACCGACCCGCCCCACCACATCGTGACCCAGCGTTACAGTACCTCTGTGCTGGCCTTACACGGGGAATCCCCGGTGGCCGCTGTCAGGGATCGGACGGCGTCTGGAATCTGCCCGGGCCGGAAGGAACATTCTGGACGTCTACTCTGCCGGAGGGGGTCGTCCAGGCGAGGGTGGAGATGAAACCGGACTGCCGATCGGTATGCAGTTGATGGCGCGCCCCTTCCATGACGCGACGGTGCTCCGTGTGGGCCGGGTCTACCCTGGCCGGCGATCCGGGCCAGGGCGAAGGCGGAGAACGCCGAGGTTCTCTTCGCCGACCAGGTCGGTATCCGCTCGGACCAGGTCACCGGCCGCGCCTGGGGCGCCAAGGCTCCACCCCCATCGTCCGCCGGACCGGGAACCGGTTCTCCGTGAATGCGATGTCCGCGATCAGCACCCGTGGCCGGATGCACTTCATGGTCTTCACCGAGTCGTTCGACGCGAAGGTGATGTGCCGCTTCCTGGACCGGCTCGTCGGGCACTTCGACCACAAGGCCCACCTGATCGTCGACCGGCACTCGGCCAACCGCTCGAAAACCGTCCGGGCCTGGCTCGCCGACCACCATGACCAGATCGAGCTGCACTTCCTACGCTCGTACTCACCCGAACTGAACCCCGACGGGCTGGTCAACGCCGACCTGAAACGCAGCCTGCCCCACACCCACCGGGCCAGGAACCAGGCCGAACTCGCCGCCGAAACACGAAGGTTTTTCCACAGACGCCAGCGTCAGCCACACATCGTCCGCGGCTACTTCGGCGGCCCGCACGTCCGCTACGTCCTGGACAAGAACCCCATAAGTTTCTGATCAATATCAGCCAGTTGCCGATGGCTGACATGGGTCTTCCGGTGTTCGCCCGGCCGCCGTGGCGCGGCGTTCTCCGTCGAGCAGCGGGCGCAACGCGATCTCAAGTCATTGTGTGCCGACGGCTTCGCGGATATCGAGTGCGGCGAGAGCGTACCGAACACCCAGCGACATACTGCGGCATGGGAGCGGAGGACGCGCATGACGCGGCGTTGCAGGAAGCGGGTGATCGGACTGCCTGCCCACACGAGGGGCGAGGCCAGCGGGCGGGCTTCGACTGCCAGTGTCCAGGGGGCAGGCGCGAGGCGCTGGGGGCGGGTTCGATGATCCAGTCCTCCGCGGCACGGCGCAGGCCGGGCAAGGATGCCTCGACGACGGTGTGCGTGAACTGTTTCGTCTCTTCCCAGCGGAGGAAGCGCTCGCGGACGCTGAGCACTCCCAGCAGTGTCACTTCGCGGATCGATCCGACGCTGATCGGAGGCGGCGGGCCCCAGCGCATGCCGGTGAACACGTACGCCCAGCGGACCAGTGCGTCGCCGGTCAGTACCTTCCAGATCCATTCGGGCGGGGCGGCGATCTCCACCTGGCGCTCATAGCGAAAGCGTGCGGACTTGAGGAAAGTGTCCCCGCTCGTGGCGAGCGGGTCCCAGTGTCCAGCGGTGACGTCATTCTTCCGTCGAGGACGTTCCACTACACATCAGGGCAATCCTCCAGGAGCGATACGGAGTTCGAGGAGAATTTTTGGGGGGGGCTACGCTGATCCTTCTCGTCTTCGGAGCCGTGTCGCTCGGCCCGGCTCTGGCGCCCCCGTACTGGCGGCTCGTCACATACGCGGTGCTTGCGGGCGTGCTGGGGAGGCTTCTCGGTGGTAGGTCGGGGTTCGCGGAATCGACGCGCGTTGACAGGATCGCGCATGTGGGGTCTTCGGGGTCAGGGGGCGAGGATCGTGCGCTTCTGCGCTTCGAACTCGCTCTCGGTGAGGATGCCCTGAGCCTTGAGCTCGCCGAGTTGTTTCAACTGCTCGATCTTGCTGGTCATATCAGGACTCGCCGGAGCCGGCTCGGCGTAGGACGCCGGCTGAGCTGAGGGTGCCGCGGATCCCTGCTGCTCTGCCCAGCGTCCCTGCTGGCGGCGTGACACACGGTTCGACACGGAGGTCGCGGTTCCGGCGATGACTGCGGTACGCGCGACCCCTCGGAGGAGACCTGGCATGGCTCATTCCCTTCTTCTCGGAACATTTCAGCAACCGCTGGCGGGTGTGGTTCAGGGAGTGGCCTCGGTCGCGTCGAGCGCGTCCAGGACGGCTGACACGGGGATTCGCCCGGAGGCGACCATTCGGGCTCCGCCCCGGCGCAGGGCGGCGGCGAAGGGGGCGGCCCACAGGTTCTCGTAGACCAGGATTCCGGCGGAGCTGCCCGGCTCCAGTGCGGTGCCCGCCTCCTCGATGTCGTCCTGGCCCAGGAGCCCGGAGGACGCGCCCTCGAAGAGGGCGAGGTCCAGTTCGCCGTCGCCGGTGAGGTCGGCGATCTCCATGCCGCTCACGGAACCGTCACTGTCCTTCCTGACGAACGTCAGGTCGAGGATCCGGATCAGGCCGCGGTCCACGAGATCGACCAGAAGGGGGAAACCCTCACCTGTCATTCGGTTGCCAGGGAACTCGACGACCAGATAGTCGATCGGGCCGAGTTCTTCGATTTCGTCACTCAAGGCGTCGCCTCCGTTGCCTTTCCGCGCTCGTGGTTCCCCCCTGGCCCGATTGCATCATCGGCCTGCGGCCCGCGCACCTCAGGAGTGCCCCCGCTCACCCGTGTGGTTCGCCCGGTTCGCGCGGTTCGCCCGACCCGCGCCGTACGGATGCTGTTGTTTCCATGACTGACAACGGCGATGGCCGGCCCTCGGCCGGGGAGCTCGGGGAACTGGACGAACTGCGGCGCCGGCTGAGCGCACTGGAGAAGGGCGGGCCGTCGGCGTCACATCACCGCTTCCGCTCGTTCGGCTCGGTCCTGCTGATCCTCCTCGCCGCGCTGCTGTCGATGCTGTCCGTCGTCGCGGTGCGGGCGGACAGCATCGTGGGGGACACCGACCGCTACGTTGCCACGGTCGGGCCGCTGGCCGGTGATCCGGATGTGCAGAAGGCGGTCACCAACCGGGTCACCGCCGCCGTGCTGGCGGAGGCCGATGTGGAAGCCCTGGTCAAGGAGCTGACGGCCGCGGCGTCGCAGTTGGGTGTCCCGCCGCGGGTGGCCGAGTTGCTCGGCGAGCTGGCCGGGCCGATCGCGAACGGTCTCCAGCGGTTGGTCAGCGGCACGGTGGAGCGGGTGGTCACCAGCAGTGCCTTCGAGACGGATACACGGATCCGGCAGCGGCCTGGGACGCCCCGGGAGGCAGGTGGTCAAGGCTGGGTTTTTCGCCGACGAGACCGTGCTCTCGCCTCCGCCCGTCAGAGCTTCGTCTGGGTGAACGGCAACCGCAGGGCACACGCGGCGTTCGGACGTGGCGGTGTCGGCGGGGTTTCGCCTGGGTCCGGTCGGGCGGTTCGTGCACCGTTTCAGGTACTGGATCGGGGCCGCCATACTGGCTGCCGCGGCGATCGTCCTCTCGGCCTGGAGTTACCCGAGCCCGATGGTCGTGGTGTGGACCGCGGTGCTCACGCTGGTGGGCTTCGCGATTCGCGAGTTCTTGGAGGTCGGCTCCGCCCCGCCTGCCGACTCCCGCGCTGGGGACGCCGCACTCTGAGCGGCGCGCGGCGCTCGCGGAGGCGTTCGTACGGAGGACGTGGTGCCTCTCCGGGCTGCTTGGCGCTGGCAAGACAAGACGAGGCAGGAGAGGCACCGCCCTTGAGACCTCCGGCCTTGCCCTTTCAGGCCGATGCGATGGGCAGGCGTCCCGCCCGGACGGCGGCCACGAGAGCTTGATGGTCGAGCTCGTTCTGGTCGGCGTAGCTCTCGGCGAAGGTCACCAACGCTCGATCGAAGAGGTCCCCGCCGCCCAGATAGGCGGCGATGGCGATGCGGTCGCCCGATCTCGCGTGCGCCCGGGCCAGCGTCGCTCCGCACAGTGCGCCGAACGTACGCATGCCGCGGGGCACCATCTCCTCGGCGGTGGCGACCCACTTCCAGTCCCTCAACTGCCGTACGTAGAAGTCCCGCCGTCGACCGTCGATGCCCTCGACACGCTCCCAGCCCAGGAAGATGTCGCTGGTCGCCTGCATCAGGCGCTGCCCGGCGACCACCCGTTCGCCCTGTGTCCGGTACGTGCCGGCCCCCACATGAGGCGCCAGCACCGACTCGTCGGCCTCCTTGGCCTGGAGGAACAGCGGATCCTCCTCGTCCCGGCCGAGCAGGAGCACGATCCAGCAGCGGGTGCCCACACTGCCGACTCCCACGACCTTTCGGGCCATGTCGGCCACGCGGTACTGCTCCAGCAGGAACCGCCTGTCGGACGGAAGACTCTGGCCATAGCGATCGATCAGCCCCTGGATTTCCTGCCGCACTGCATCGCGCCGGTCACCCTCCAGGAGGTCTTCGAGGGGGGTGATGAGGGGTGGATCGGGGGCGATGTGGCGTTTCCCGTCGACGACGTGGGTGAGTTTGTCGAAGGCCTGAAGGGTGTCGTGCGAACGTGCCTTGGTCACGGCCTGCGACCACCGTGCGCGGCCCCGCGCGGACAGGTCCGCTCCGAACCGGTCCCGTATCCGGTCGACGTCGAACTGCTCGTACCAGACCGCCATGTTGCCGAGCGTGGCGTAAGAGCGCATGGTCTCGCGATAGGACCGCACGGTGGCCCGTACGATCGTGGCCCGTGTCTTGTCGCTGAAGCCGTTCGATCGTCCTGCGATGACGAGGCTGCTCGCCAGGCGTTTGACGTCCCACTCCCATGGGCCGGGAAGTGTCTCGTCGAAGTCGTTGATGTCGAACATGAGCCGTCGCTCGGGCGACGCCAGAAGCCGGAAGTTCAGCATGTGGGCGTCGCCGCACAGTTGGGTTCGAAACCCGGTCGTCGGCGTGCCCGCGAGGTCCGACGCCATGATGGCGGCGGCCCCCCGGTAGAACCGGAACGGAGACTCGGACATCCTGCCGTAGCGGATCGGCACGAGCTCGGGCAGCCGCGTCGCCGACTGCTTCTCGATGATCTGCAACGGGTCCGGCCGCTCCGGCCCGCGGGCGAACTCGGCGTGGCTGGAGCGGGGTGCCGAGGCCCGTGCGGCCTTACCGAGTGCGGCCCGCTCCTGCGGGGTGTGGTGCCGCATGTCGTCTCCGTCCTCCCGCGTGCCGGGACAGGGCTAGTGGAGGATCTTCTCCTTGGCCCGCTGGAACTCCTCGTCGGAGATGTCCCCCTTGGAGCGGAGGTCGGAGAGTGTCGCGAGCTGCTCCGTTTCGCTGCCTGGCCCCGCGCCTTCGCCGGCGGTGGTGCGGATGTAGTCGTCGAGCGCCTGCTGCTGGGCTTGGGCATGGCGCACCTCGCGCTTGCCCATGCCCTTGCCGCGGGAGAGGACGTAGACGAACACGCCGAGGAACGGGATCAGGAGGACGAAGACGAGCCATCCCGTCTTGCCCGCCCCGCTGAGCGTGTCGTCGCGGAAGACGTCGCCGATGATCCGGAAGAGCAGAACGATCCACAGGACCCACAGGAAGATCCACATGACCGTCCAGAACGCTCCGAGGACCGGGTAGTCGTAGGCCAGATTCATGTCACCGCTCCTTCTTCCTCGCCACCGTCGGGCAACATGGGCAGCCCGAAGGCTTCACCGATACTGCGGGCGGCGGACACCACGCGGGCGCTGCCGACCACGGGGGCGATTGCCACGAGGGTGCCCTGGATCCGTTCCCAGGGCACGCCGAGTTCCTCGGCGGCGCCGAGGTTGAGCAGGTACGAGGCGGGGGAGGCGTCCATGGCCACCAGCGCCGCGATGCGCGTCAGCAGGTAGGTCTCGGCGTCCAGTCCCGACCGCTCGAACGTGTCGAGCGTCATCTGGACAAGCGTCTCGAACACGGGGGCGTCGGCCCCGGCGAGGGTGCTGACGCCATTCGCCCCGATGGGTTCGTCGGCCATGGTCCGGCTCCTTCGTCAGCGAGTGTGGTGAGGTTGTTCCTTCACGGCTCGGGTTCGAGCCTCGTCAGCTTTGAGTGGCACCGGCCGCAGCGGGTGATCGGATACGGTGTCGCCTGGGGCGATGCGTCGGCGGGCCGAAGTTATCGTCAGTCGACCATGAACCAGCCGCGTACCTGCGCCTGGTGGTCGATGTAGCGTTCGCCCGAGACATCGACGACGACCTTGTCGATCGTGCCCCCGGTGAACGGGAACTGCCCTTCGTAGTCGGGGGTGACCGGTGAGGCGTCGTCGCGGCCCACGCAGATCCCGTCTCCGACGACGCAGAAGTTGCCGGGCTGGGTGACGATGTCGTCGCTGCCCACCCGCTGGTCGTCCACGTAGAGGGTGAGCGTGCCCGCGGCGCCGGGCATCGCCGCGTCGGTGCTGCGGCCGGCGACCGCGAACTCGGCGGTGAGCACGTGCTTGCCCGGCGGGATCTCCCGGTCACCGTCCACGACCTGCAGCTCGCTGCCGACCCAGTTGAACGCGTAGTGCAGGCGACGGTCCTTGACGTAGAGGCTGTGACCGCCCGCCACACCGCCGTGGGCGTACAGAACGCCCTCGGCGTCGGCCGAGTCGACATCGACTCCGGCGGCTATGGTGTACGACCGGCCGCTGGTCACGACGCCGGACTGCTCGGGCACCGCCGCGCAGTCAGGGTAGTACACGTAGCGGTCCCGCTCGGGTGTTCCGTGCGGGCGTTCGGCCAGGATCTGTTCCAGGGCGGTACGGTCGTCCAGCGGCAGCCCCTTGTAGATGCCCGCGTAGTAGTACCAGAGGTTCTTGAGAGCCTCCAGCCGGGCAGGTTCCCGTGCCGCCAGGTCCGTCGACTGTGCGCGGTCGGTGGTGAGTTCGTAGAGTTCCCACACGTCGTTGGCGAAGTCGCCCCAGCCGCTCAGCGGCGGGTGAACCGTGCAGGCCAGCCACCCTTCGTGGTAGATGGACCGCTGCCCGAGCATGGTGTAGAACTGGGTCTGCCGTCCCGGCGCATCGGGGTCCGTGAGCGAAGCCCGGAAGCTCTCGCCCTCGATCGGGTTCTGCGGGTAGCCCTTGATCACCTCGGGTGGTTCGGTGCCGAGCAGGTCGTAGAGGGTGGGCACGACGTCCACCGCGTGGACGTACTGCTGGCGTACCTCCCCCCGGGCCTCGATCCCCGCGGGCCAGGCGACCAGGCACATGTCGGCCACGCCACCCTCGTAACCGGCCCAGCGCTTCCAGTACGGGAACGGGGTGTCGAACGCCCAGGCCCAGCCGGTGTTGTAGTGGTTGTACGACTTCGGTCCGCCGAGCTCGTCGATGTGTTCCAGCGACAGCTCGGCCGGCGTGTCGATGCCGTTGAAGAACCGCCACTCGTTGAACGTCCCGTTCGGTCCGCCCTCACCACTCGCCCCGTTGTCGGAGACGGCCACGATGATCGTGTTGTCGAGCTCGCCGGCGGACTCGAGGAAGTCGAGTACCCGTCCCAGCTGGTCGTCGCTGTACGAGACGTATCCGGCGAAGACCTCGGCCATCCGGACGAACAGCCGTCGCTCGTCGGCACTGAGGTCGGCCCAGGGCCGGACCGTGTCGAGCATCGGCCACAGCTGGCCTTCAGGGCCGGTCTCCGCGGGCTCGCCGTGGGGGTTGATCCGGGAGAGCTCGGTGTCCTCCGGCAGCAGACCGATGTCCTTCTGGCGGCGCAGGATCCCGGACCGGATCGCTTCGTAACCCTCGTCGAAGACGCCCTTGTACCGGTCGGCCCACTCCTTGAAGACGTGGTGCGGCGCGTGGGCCGCGTCGAGCGAGAGGTACATGAAGAACGGCTTGTCGGGGTCGACGACCTTGGCGTCCTGGATGAACTGGACGGCCTTGTCGGAGAAGTCCTTGGCGATGTGGTAGCCCTCTTCGGGCGTGGCCGGCGGTGACACCGGGTGGTTGTCGTGGATCAGGTCCGGGTACCAGCAGTTCGACTCGCCGCCGAGGAAACCGTAGAACCGCTCGAAGCCGCGCCCCAGCGGCCAGCGACCCTTGTACGCGGCCATGTTGGTCTCTTCGCCGGGGGTGAGGTGCCACTTGCCGACACAGTAGGTGTTGTAGCCGCGCTCGCTCAGGACCTCCGAGATGAATCCGTTCTCGAACGGGATGCGGGTGGATATCCCGGGGAAACCGGAGCTGAACTCGGCGATCGTCGCCATCCCGTTCGACGTCGCGTTCCTGCCGGTCATCAGCGAGGCTCTGGTCGGGGAGCACAGTGCCGTGGTGTGGAAGTTCGAATAGCGCAGGCCCATGTTCGCGATCCGCGTCATCGTCGGCGTTCTGACCGGACCGCCGAAGCAGTCCATCGTCCCGTAGCCGACATCGTCCCACGCGATCACCAGCACGTTCGGGGCGTTCTCGGCCGCCTTGGGCGCTAGGAAAGGGCCCCAGTCCGGCTGTGAGTCATGGATGTCGAGGGCGATCTTCCCCCTGAAGGGCTTGGCCATGACGATGCTCCTCGTTCCCCGAGTTCTCAGAAGCTGTCGTCTTCACCATGGCCCCGGCCTTCGGGGCATGCCTCACCCCGTACGGGTGACTGACAGAAACTCTCGGGTGGCACGTTGGCACGCACGGTGGGCGTTCGACGTCATCGAGTGCTCCCCCGCCGCTCCGCGCCGCGGGGAACGGGACTGGCCTCTCGTAGCTCTCGGCCCCTGGCAGTGGTCTCTTCGTGCCAGCGGCCGTACCGGTTGGCCAGGACAACGGCCGAGATGCCATGCAGAAGGACGCTCAGGCCGACGGTGACCGCGACCACCCTGCCCACCAGCTCCACTCCGTGGACGTGCTCCTCCAGGACGAGCAGCCCCAGCACGACAGAGGCCAGACCGCGCGGCCCGAACCAGCCGATGTACGCCACCGTCGGCGGCCGGAGCCCGGAGCCGACGAGGGCGAGTGCCACCGGCACCATCCGGACGACTGTGAGGCTGAGGACCGCGTAACAGACGATCCGCCAGCTCAAATCCTCCAGCGTCGGACCGAGCAGCACCGCTCCGAAGACCAACAGGCTGACCGAGGCCAGGAGCCCCCCGAGCTGTTCGGTGAAGTCCGCGGTTCGTTCGGGTTCCTTCGGCGGCTCGGCGGCCGGCCCGGTAGCCCGGAACCGGCGCAGGGCGAACCCGAAGGCGAAGCCGGCGACCCATGCGGCGATGAAGCCGCTGCCGTCCGTCACGACGGCCAGCGCGTACGACGTCGCCGCCACGGCCGGGACGAAGAGTTGCGTCCACTCGCGCGAGACCCATCCACGCGCTTGCGACGCTCGCAGCAGCCGGCCGCCGATCGCGCCGACCAGCAGTCCCAGCACCGTGCTCACCACGAGCGCGCGCCAGAAGACGCCCGCCACTCCTTCCTGCGCGGCGGACGTGCCCGGGATCGCGGCAAGGAAGAGGACGAAGAACGGCAGCACCATGCCGTCGTTCAGGCCGCTCTCCACGTTGAGCCCCCGCCGTACGAGAACCGGGACCCGTGGACTGGACATGGCGGTCTTGCCGAGGGCCGCGTCCGTGGGGGCGAGGACGGCGCCCACCAGCGCGAGCTCCCAGACGGTCAGCCCGGGCAGCAGGGGCCACGCCAGCAGCCAGCCCGCCCCGATGCTCAGCGGCAGTCCGATGCCGAGCAGCCGACCGGGCAGGAAGCCCCCGGATCGCAGGTCCCGTCCGCGGACGGTCATGGCGTCGGTGAACAACACCAGGGCCAGCGCTGCTTCGAGGAGCGTGAGGATCGGCCCGGCGTCGTGCTCCAGGTCCACGACATCGAGCACGGCGGGCCCCAGGAGCACCCCACAGCCGACGAACACCATCGCCGACGACACCGGTGTCGACGCCAGCCGTCGAGAGCCCAGGGCGTAGGCGGCGACGACGCCGGCCACCGCCACACCGGTCCAGGCTTCACCGCTCATCTCCGAGCCCTCCAGTCCCTGCGCCGCCGCACCCGGCGAGTTCCGTCTGCCCCTTGTGGCGTGTCCGCGTTCCAGGCCACCAGTGTTCCGTGTCGCGGACTTCACCCGTCGCGGGTGATCACCCTTCTCCGGACATCTCACATGCTCGGAGATACAGCGCCGTGCTGCGCCTCGCCGAGGAAATGAGGAACCCGCCATGACCACGACCACGCCTCACCACCGGTCCGAAGCGGGGGAGGGAGCCGCCGGCGGCCTGGTGGTGCTCGCCGCCGTCATGCTGTTCGTCGCCGGCGTCCTCGACCTCCTCCGGGGCATCATGGCCATCGCCGAGGACGACGTCTACGTGGCCACCCCCAACTACCTCTTCAAGTTCGACCTGACCAGCTGGGGCTGGATCCAGCTGGTCCTCGGAGCGATCGCCGTCCTCGTGAGCATGGGTCTCTTCTCGCGCGCCACGTGGGCGCGGGTCGTCGGGGTGGGCATGGCGGGACTGCTGATCATCGCCAACTTCCTGTCGATCCCGTACTACCCCTTCTGGTCGCTCACCCTGATCGTGCTGTACGCCTTCGTCATCTGGGCACTGTGCGTCGTGCGGCGGGGAGACTGAGGGAGGGCGCCAGAAGAAGCGGCCTGTGGTGAGAGGGGCTGAGGACATGCTCGTCGCTCTGCTCGCCGTGCTCGGCGTCAACCTTCTGGCCCTGGTGGTGCTCGTGGCGGCCATGGTCGGCCGTCGGCGTTGGCTCGCCCGCCAGCCGGGCGCGTTCCGGGGTGCCGCGCGGGTCGTGGAGGGCGAGACCAAGGGGTTGCGGAGCCGATGGGGAGTCGGCTACGGCCGGTGGGTCCGGGACGTCCTCGTCTGGACTCCGGCACCGTTGCTCCTACGGGCCGTGCTGCTGCCTGTGGACGCCGTGAGCGCCGCACGCCCGCTCGGCCCCAAGGAGGTACGTCGGCCTCGCGGTCTCACAGCGGTGGTCACGCTGAACGTCGCCCATGGTCTGCTCGAAGTCGCGGTGCGGGAGCAGGACGGGTCGCCCGTCCGGCGGAGTCCTTGAGCGCGTCACCCGTACAGGGTGACGCGCTCAAGGCGCCGGAGCTCCATTCTGGGAGGATGACCAGCGTAGAACTGCCCGATCCGGGTATCCGCCGCCGACCGTTCCATCTGCTGGCCAAGCCGGCCGGGGCGATCTGCAACCTGGACTGCACCTACTGCTTCTTCCTGTCCAAGGAACTGCTCTACGAAGGCAGCCGATTCCGAATGGCGGAAGAGCTGCTCGACGCCTACATTCGGCAGCTGATCGAGGCGCACGGCTCGGCGCCCGAGGTCACGGTGGCCTGGCAGGGGGGTGAACCCATGCTGATGGGCCTGGACTTCTTTCGCCGGTCACTAGACTTCGAGCGCCGGTACGCGCGCCCCGGGCAGCGGATCGTCAACACCATCCAGACCAACGGAACACTCGTCGACGAGGAGTGGGCACGCTTCTTCCGCGACAACGGCTTCCTGGTCGGCCTGTCGATCGACGGGCCGAGCGAGCTGCACGATGCCTACCGGGTCGACAAGGGAGGCAAGCCCACCTTCGATCGTGTCATGAGCGGGCTGGGCCAGCTGCGCGAGCACGGCGTGGAGTGGAACGCGCTCACCACGCTGCATGACATCAACGCCGGGCACGGCCGTGAGATCTACGCCTTCCTGCGCGACGACTGCGGTGCGGACTACATCCAGTTCATCCCGATCGTGGAACGCACCACCGCGCACACCCTGCCGCTGGCCAACGACGGCTGGGGCGCCCGCGCGAAGGACCGGCCCCTGTACCGGCAGGAGGGCGACCGCGTCACCGACCGGTCGGTGACGGCCGAGCAGTACGGCAGGTTCCTCATCGACGTCTTCGAGGACTGGGTACGCCGCGATGTCGGTCAGGTCTACGTCCAGATGTTCGACGTCGCCCTGGCCAACTGGTACGGGGAGCAGCCTTCCCTGTGTGTGCACTCCAAGACGTGCGGCGCCGCCCTCGCCCTGGAACACAACGGAGACCTGTACTCGTGCGACCACTTCGTCGAGCCCCAGTACCTGTTGGGCAACATCGGCGACCGGCACATCCTGGAGCTGGTCGACTCACCGCAGCAACGGAAGTTCGGCCAGGACAAGTACGACACCCTCCCGCAGTACTGCCTCGACTGCGATGTCCGCTTCGCCTGCCACGGCGGCTGCCCCAAGGACCGCTTCGACACCACACCGGAGGGCGAGCCCGGCCTCAACCACCTGTGCCCGGGCTTCAAGGCGTTCTTCCACCACGTCGACCGGCCGATGCACACGATGGCCGGGCTGTTGCGCCAGGGACAGGCCCCCGCGCTGATCATGCGCCAGTACGCGAGCGCCGACGCCGAGCGGGCGCACAACGCGCCCTGCTCGTGCGGAGGCGGACGCAAATGGGCCCGCTGCCACGGCCGACCCGTCGCGACAAGTCAGGCGTAGTCGTCACGATGTGTGGAGTGCCGGCTGCTGAGCGCCGCGCCCCTGGCCACGGCCCGCACTGGGCGATCACGGAGCCAGCCTGCGCATCTCCACCACATGCAGTCCCAGTGACTGGAACCGCGCGAGCAGCCCGTACAGATGCGCCTCGTCGACGACCTGGCCGAAGAGCAGGGTCTGCCCGAACACGACGCAGCTCTCCAGCTCCGGGAACGCCTCGGTCATCGTCCTCGACATCTGCCCTTCGACGCGGATCTCACAGAGCATGAGCACGCATCCCTTGCAGCGGTACGGCCGCTCCCGGCTGTCCCCCTCACTCTCATGCTGTGCCGTCGCTCGGCGCACATCATCACCCTGGCAGGGTGACCCCGGCCGACTGCCGGACCGGCTTCACAGCAACCCCGCCTCCCGGGCCCGGCGCACCGCCTCGCCACGCCGGGTCACCGCGAGTTTGCGATAGATGTTCCTCAAGTGGGTCTTGATCGTGTTGACGGACAGGAAGAGGTCGGCGGCGATCTCCTCTGTGGACATCATCTGCGCCAGTCGGCCCAGGACTTCGCGTTCGCGTTCGCTGAGCGGCTCGAGCACCGGGGCCCGGGCCGGCTCGCCGGAATCCACCGTGGACAGACCGGTCGAAAGCCATTCTGCTACCTGCCCCGGAGCGGGGCGGTGGTCGAGCAGCTTCCGAAGCCAGGGGCCGGCCTCCAGGAACGGCCGCCTCAGGCGCTCGGGTCCGGCGGCGGTCAGGGCGCGGGCCACGAGGCGCCGCGCCGAGGCGTCGTCACCCAGCGCGTCGGCGGCCTGAGCCCGCACCAGCAGGGCCGGGACCCTGACGGCCGGTCCGCGGCCGTTGACGCTGGACAGAGTGCCGAGGAGTGTGAGTGCGGCTTCGGTGTCGCCGGCCGCCAGCAGGGCACAGGCCGAGGCGGTCGCACATTCCGGCCCGGCGTCCCTCTGCTCGGCCAGCGCCGCCACCGCTGCCTGCGGGTGTCCCCGGGCCATGTGCACGGCGGCCGAGGACAGGGCCACCTGGGTGTCCACCCACGGCGAGGGCGTCTCGGAGACCGGTGCTTCTTCCATGTCGTCGAGGACTCGGAGGGCCTGCTCGTGTTCGCCCCGGGCCAGCAGCAGCCGGGAGCGCACGATGGCCAGCCACGACGTTACGATCGGGTCGCGGTTCCCGGCAGCGGACACGGCCGCCTGGTGGAGATGTGTTCGTGCGGCGATGAGATCGCTGCGGTCGATGGCGACAGCGGCCAGCACCAGCTCCCCGACAGAGGAACGGGCGGCGGCCGGCAGCCCGGAGCGCTCCGCCTCGGAGATCGCCTCGCGCGAGAGCGCCTCCGCCCGGCCCGGCCATCCCCGCAGGAAGTCGATCAGGGCGAGCCGCCCCAGGGATTCATGCCGGGGGACAGCCGTCGAGGGGCCGCCGGGCGCCTTCGCCGCTTCGGACAGGGCCGACCGGGCCGCCTCGAAGCGGCCTGCCCACAGCCGAGCCGATCCAAGGCCGGCGAGCATCAGAGCCGGAATCTCCGGATGCGCCTCCAGGCGCTCGGTGAGCCCCTCCCGCCCGTTGAGTCTCCCGGCACGCCGGGCAGCGGTCTCGGCCATCTCCGCCGAGCCGAGCAGGCAGGCGGCCCGGATGCGCAGCAAGGCAGAGCTCAGCTGGGCGGCCGAGCTGTTCAACGCCCCAGCCTCGGTCAGGAACGCCTCGGCCCGCTCCAGACCCTCGAGACCTCGATCGATGTCGTAACGAGCCAGCGCACACGCCGAACGGATCAGGTCCGAAGCAGGGCACGAGGTCTCCGGCGCCATCCGGGCGAACAACGCGCCGAGGCGGTCCGCGCCGAGCCCCGTGAACAGTTGCCCGATCGCCAGATCGTCGACGAACCGGTCCGCGGCGAACTCCCAGTCCTCCGCATCGGCGGCGTGCGGCAGAGCTTCCGAGAGCCGCCCGGCGTCGCTCAGCCATCTGGCTGCCGTGCCGTGCAGTTGCCGTTCGAGCCCGGGATGCCTGGTGTTCAGGTGGGCCCGCAGGATTTCGGCGAAGAGAGGATGCAGCCGGTACCACGAGTGACCGATGTGCTCGACGAACGCGTTGGCGTCCTGCAGCTCCGTAAGGATCGGCGCGGCATCGTCCCGTCCGGTGAGGGCGTTCGCCAGGCCGGGGTGGGTCCGCTCACAGATGCTGTTCCTCAGCAGCAGGTCCTGACTCTCGGCGGGCTGGGCGTCGAGCACCTCGGCCAGCAGGAAGTCCGCGATCGTGCTCTGTCCCGTCTCGAACTCCTTCAGGAAAGTGTCCGGGTCCTCCGCCTGCTGCGCCGCGAGGACGAACAGCCGCAGACCCGCGGCCCACCCCCGGGTACGTTTGGTCAGGGCGCGGGTGCCGTCATCCGGCAGGGACAGGCCGTGCCGGACGGCCAGCTCGGCCGTTTCCTCGGGCAGGAACGCCAGGTCGGCGGCACGGATCTCGGTCACTTCGTCGGCGGCCCGGTACCGGTGTAGCGGCAGCAGCGGCTCGGTACGGCTGATGAGGACCAGGCGCAACCCCGTGCCCGAGTGGTGGAGCACGAACTGCAGCTCGTCGGCGATCTCCGGCGAGGACACCCGCTCGAACTCATCAAGAACAAGGATCACCGGCTCGGGCTGTCGGCTCAGGTGCGCCGCGAGCCGGGACAGGAACGAGGGGTCCACCTCGTCCGGGCGAGCCGGAGTGCCGACGTCGTCGGGCACGGTGAGCCCGTGGTGTCGCAGGGCCCCCAGGAGGTAGGACCAGAAGGTTCCGGGGGCGTTGTCACCGGCCTCGACCGTCAACCACGCCGTCGGCCCCGGTCGCGGCGAGGTGGCGACCCAATCGGCCACGAGCAGTGTCTTGCCTGCTCCCGCAGGCCCGTTGACCAGTACCAAAGGCCCCGCCAGGGCCTCGGTTAGGCACTCGGTCACGCGCGGTCTGCGGACGAAGGTCTTCGGCGCAAGGGGCACAGTGAACCGAGCGAAGAGAACAGGGTCGCCGTTCGGCGTCGGTGCCCCGGCAGCGGCGCCTTCGCGGGAAGAACCGCAGGATGTGTGGGGCATGGCATTGACCACGCTGCCAGAAATGTCCGAAGAGTCAAATCGGCCATGGTGTCGATCCCCACGTGCGCGAGATGCGCTTCCATCGTGCTGCCGCCGATCACCGGCGCGCTCCTCACCACGTGCGGAGTAGGACGGGTCACAGGCGGATGATGACCAGCGCCGTGTCGTCGATGTTGCCGGTGGGCGGGAGGAGATCGGCCAGGAGGGAGTCGGCCAGGGCCTCGGGGGCGGCCTCCCATGGCGGACGAGGGCGTCGGCCAGACGGGTCAGCCGACGTCGATGTCCTCGCGACGACGCTCGATCAGACCGTCGGTGCACATGACCAGAATGGCTCCCTCGGCGAAGGCCGTACTGGCCTCCGGCCGCCGGACGTGCTCGGGGCGCGCGCCGAGAGGCGGATCAGTCGCCCGGTCGAGGAAGGCCACGGTGCCGTCGTCGTGAAGCAGGGCGGGTGGAGGATGGCCCGCGCTGCTGTACGTGATGGTGTGGGTGGCCCAGTCGATGAAGGTCTTCACCACCGTGGTCGACTCGGCACCATCGACATGCCGGGCGTACAGGCCCAGAGCCTCCAGGGCGCGGGCCGGGCCGTCGGCGACGCGAGCGGCCGCGCTCAGCGCGCTGCGCAGTTGCCCCATGACGCAGGCGGCTTCCAGCCCGTGGCCGACGACGTCGCCGACAGCGACCGCGATGCGGTCGCCGGGCAGGTCGACCAAGTCGTACCAGTCGCCGCACACGTTCAGGGTGCCGACGGCGGGGCTGTAGCGGACGGCTGCCCGGTGGTGCCCGACCGGGTCGGGGGCGGGCAGCATCGCCGCCTGCAAAGCCAGCGCGACCTCCCGGTCGCGCGCCTGGGCCCGACGCAGACCTTCGTTCACCTGCTGCAGATCACGGGCGCGGGTGTACAACTCGGCCTCAAGGACGCGTGTGGCGCGGTCACCGCCGCGGTCGCCGCGAGCGCGGATGAGTCCGGTGACCTCCTCCACCCGGTGCACGATCAGCACGACGTCACCGTCCGGGCCGAGCACCGGCGCGTTGACCGGACTCCAGAAGTGCTCCACCCAATGGCCGGGCCGCTCGCGGTCCTCGATGTCGTAGCGCAGCAGCGCCATGGTGTCGCGCTCGCCGGTGGCCACTACGCGCAACATCGACGCCTGGGTCTCGCGCATGCCGGCCGCTGCTGGTTCGTCGGGGTGCTCGGGAAAGACGTCGAAGATGTAGTGGCCCAGCAACTGTTCTCGGGTGCGCCCGACCAGCCGGAGGAAATCTCTGTTGGCATCTGCGTACACCAGCTCAGGGGTGAGCAGAGCCACCATGCCGGGCAGGGCGTGGAAGACCGCCGCGTAGTCGATCTGCGGTTTCCTCATGTGCTTGCCGCCTCGGTGTCGACCATCACTGTGCTTTCCACGATAGGAGTGAACGCGCCACGGAGCCCGGGCTTGTTCCCTCCCGGCCTCCGGCGGTCACATGGGCGGCGGACCCGTCGAAACGAAGCGCTCGAACGTCGGCCTTGCGAAGCTCCGGGCCGGAGCCGGAGCCGCCGCGCGCGTGTCCTGCCCGAGGGAAGCGTGCCGGGCGTGGTTGTTTGAGGACATGTTCAGCAAGATGCGCGCGCGTGTTCTGCCGGCCTCCCAGCGCCGCTCGCTGGACGAACTGGCCCACGATCTGTACCTGTCGTCCGGGGACACCACGTCCAAGCGCTCGGCCTTCTGGACCATGCTGACGCTGTCGTCGGTCATTGCCGCCGGCGGGGTGCTCACAGACTCGACGGCGACCGTGATCGGCGCGATGATCATTGCGCCCCTGTCCACCCCGATCATGGGCATCGCCCTGGGCTCGGTGCAGCGCCGCCGCACCGGATCGGCGATGGTCGTCCTCCTTGCCTGCCTGCTGGTGATCGCGATCGGGATGGTCATGTCGCTGGTCCTCCCCAGTGACTTCGACCTTCTGTCCGACAGCCAGATCTCGTCGCGGACGTCACCGGGCCTGATGGACCTGATCGCTGCCCTGGCGACCGGTTTCGCCGGCGCGGTGGCGCTTGCCCGTCGGGACGTCGCTGCCGTACTGCCCGGGGTCGCGATCGCCATCTCCCTCGTCCCGCCTCTGGTGGTGGCCGGGGTGTGCCTGGGACAGCTGTCGGGATGGCTGGCGCTGGGAGCGCTGGTGCTGTTCGTCTCGAACCTCTTCGCTCTGGTCTTCGGGGGCATGGTCGTCTTCGCCTCGCTCGGCTACGGCGTGGAGGCCGACAAGGCAGCGGGACGGCCCGCCCGAGGGGCATATGCGGCCATGGCCCTGCTGTTCGTCGTCGTGTTCGTCCCGCTGACGGCCAACACCGTGGTCACGGTTCTGCTCAACGTCTGGACCGGCCGGACGAAGACCGCGGCGGAACAATGGCTCGCCGACGAGCCGGGCGCGTCCGTCACGCGTGTGGACGCGACCTCCCGGACGATGTACATCCACGTCCGCACCCCCGGAGACCTCCCGCCGCTGGAGTCTCTGCTCGAGCGGCTCGAGGGACGGATTCCGGACGGTATCCCCGTCGTGGTGGACGCGTCACGCGGTCGGCGCATCGACGTCGGAATGGTCGGCGACTGAGTGCCGGACCTCAAGGCTCACGCGCTCGCGGAGCCTTTCGGGGCCGCTTGAGTTCCTCGCGCTCGGTGCCGGTCAGCTCGCCGGAGCCGACCTTGCCCCGATCCGCCTTCGCCCGGCGGTACCAGCCGAGCGGGGACTCCGAGCTGATGCCGGCTCCCGGGCATCGCGGTGACCGTCCTGCTCGGGAAACCACGAGCGCGACCGAGTCCCGCTTGAACTCCTCGGCGTGCCGCTTCGTGTGCGTGAACCACCACGGCCTGGCCCACCGGGGTGTCTCCTCGCACCGGGAGACGGCGGTCGCCGAGTCGGTCGTGATGAAGGCACCGGTCGATTTCCACAACCGGGCCGACCTCGACGTGCTGCAACGCGTCCAGGCGATCCTCTTTGAGGACGACACACCACGGCGAGGAATGAACCGATGCCGGGAGTGCGCCGGTGGATCAGCCTCTCGTGACGCTCGTTTGACGCTCCGGGTGCCCACGCGCGACACGGAGAGTCAAGGAACCTTTTCTGACCTGCTCTTCCTCACGGTGG
Source organism: Streptomyces sp. iso_384 (assembly GCF_056172905.1). NCBI lineage: Bacteria > Bacillati > Actinomycetota > Actinomycetes > Kitasatosporales > Streptomycetaceae > Streptomyces > Streptomyces sp. iso_384. The sequence continues at coordinate 4,547,337 of NZ_JBWBTT010000001.1, read as the reverse complement.
GAAGGCCTGTCGCCAGGGCTCGGGGCCGGACGGCATCGCGGGGTGCAGAGGGACCTGGAAGGCGTCGGCGAAGTGGACCTTTGGCAGTGCGCCGGGCAGCAGCAGTGAGGTGGTGGGAGGATCGACCTTGCGCGGCCGATACCAGAACAGGCGGTGCAGCAGACGCACCCAGCATGAGCGGCTCGCGGGCCGGGCCACCCGTTCTACCGAACTGCACGGAAGATTGTCCAGGGCTCCCTCGATGACCGTGTCGTGCAAGTGGCCTACCGCGAGCGGCCAGCGCAGCACATCTGCGCGGGGGGTGCCGATGAGCATGTCGTGGCGGGCCAGGCAGCCGCCGCCGTCCAGAGGGTGGATGAAGAACTCGTGGTAGCCCGCGCGGGGTGGGCCGAACCGGAAGCGGACCCGGGTCCCGGGCTCGTACTCCTTGACGGTGTAGCCCGTCCGCGAGCCGACAGGATCTGCTGGAGGCTGTGTGCGCCTACCCCTTGCGCAACGGCCTCGGAACCTTGTCGCTGCGCCCGCTGGCCGAGGAGATCCACTCCAGCCCACGTGTACTGATCTACCTGTTCGGCAGCAAGGACGGCCTCCTCCGCGCCCTGCTGGCCCGGGCCAGATCAGACGAACGGTTCAGATCCAGCGGATTGCCGACTTCCGGAACGAGAACGCCCACGACGGTCTGCGTTCGGCCGCTCGATCGCTGTGACAGTGGCTGTCCGAAGACTCCCGCCGCGGCCTGCTTACGCTCTGGATCGAGAGCTACGCCCACTCCCTCCTCCACCCGGACGGGCATGGGGCCGGTTTCGCTCGCGACACGGTCGACGACTGGCTGAACCTGCTCGCCGCCTGCCAGCCCGCCGCGCTGCGCTGCGCGACACCGAGGCCGGGGCCACACCGCGCACGCCTTGCCGTTTCCCGTCAGGTGTTCACGGCCCCGGAGAGTAAGGTCCGGGCACTTTGGCCGCTTCGGGCCCCGGTGCGACTGCGAGCCGCGCGACCTCGGCCCGCAGTGCGGTGACTTCCGCGGTCAGGGCCTCCAGGAGGGCTGTCTGCCTGCGTTCCTCGGCGTTGTCCCGTTCGAAGCGGGAGATGAACCAGGCCGCGATGTTCGCCGTCACGACACCGAGCAGTGCGATGCCGGAGAGCATCAGCCCTACGGCGAGCAGTCGGCCGAGCCCGGTGGTGGGCGCCAGGTCCCCGTACCCGACCGTCGTCATGGTGGTGAAGGACCACCACACCGCGTCGCCGAGGGTGCGAATGTTGCCAGTGGGTGCGTCCCGCTCCACCTGGAGCACCGCGAGCGAGCCGAACATCATGAGTCCGACGACCGAGCCGGCGACGTAGACCGTCATCGTGATCTGCGGCGCGTGCCTGGCCCGTCGGCCCACCAGGAGCAGAGTGGAGACCAGCCGCAGCAGACGCAGCGGCTGAACCAGCGGCAGGACGACGGCCACCAGATCCAGCGGATGGCTCCGGACGAATGCCCACTTGCCGGAGGCCAGTGCCAGCCGAACCGCGTAGTCGACGGCGAACGCCGCCCAGACGGTCCACTCGGCGGCACGGCACGCCGCGTGCACCCAGTCCGGTGCATCCGGAGCGAGGACAGGGAAGGCGTATGCGACGGCGAACAGCACTGCCAGCAGCAGAAGGGGTGTACGCGTGCGCTGCTCCCATCGGCTCAGCCTGGTTCCATTCTTCATACGGGCATCGTAGGATCCGGGAAGGAGAGAGGCCCCAGAGGGCCTCGCCGAGAGAGGCAGGGGTCCCGTTCCGTGTTTCGTTGAACCGTTCGCTGCCGGGACTGCGGTGGCGAGCGGCCAGGGCAGCTGTGACGGAAGAGGGAACCTTTCCCCGAGTGTTCCGCCAGTCCTCGGCTCGCCCCGCGCCATGACAGGGCTGTGGCCCGGGCGAGGGTGTGGAGCACGTCCCAGAGGGTCACTTCGAACTGCCGGGGCAGCTCCGTCTGCGGGATCGGAGCGAGGGCGGGCTTCCGGCGGAGCGGCTCGTCCTCGTTCTCCTTCCGCTTCTTGTCGTCCGCCGCGATGGCGGCTTCCACCTTCCCGACGAGTACCACGTCGGAGTGGACGGAGACGTTCGACGGCTGGGTCAGGTCCTGGAGCACTTCTTCGGTCGGCTTCAACAGCTCTCCTTCACAGTGTGCGAGGCCGGTTCACCATCGGCTGGACCGTACGGAGGGAAGGAACGGCGCACACACGTGCGCAGGGGCGCATGACATGGACCTCGGCTCGGTCGGGTCGGCGTCGACGCCTCGGCCCGCCTCGCCCACGAGGTCCACACTGCCGAGGAGTTTCGGACGGGCGGAAGGCGGCGATCCGGTTTCCGGGCTGTCGAGCATCGATCGGCTGATGGCTAAGAGGGGGCGCGTTCCGTGAGCCGGAGCGATGGCGGGGCCCGGCAGGTCGGTGCGTGGGCGCACTTCGTCCGTGTGCTGAGGTGTCTTCCGCATGCATGATGACTCGTCAGGTAAGTCAGCATCCGGTCAGCGCAAGCCCCCGCGCGTTCCGGGGCGATTGTCCCCACAGACGTCTGAGCGAAGGGGAAGCCCAGGTAGGAAGCCATTTCCTGATCGGAGCGATGTTCTTCACAAACATCGTTCGGCGTGTCCCGGTGTACAGTCGAGATCGCCCTTGACCTGCACAAAGTAGGCAGGGAGCCGTCTTCGAGGAGTCTCAAGTGTTGCGCACTCTGTTCAAGTCCAAGATTCACCGGGCCACCGTCACCCAGGCCGACCTGCACTATGTCGGATCCGTGACGATCGACGCCGCCCTGATGGAGGCCGCCGACCTGCTGCCCGGCGAGCTGGTCCATATCGTTGACATCGACAACGGCGCACGCCTGGAGACGTACGTCATCGAGGGCGAGCGCGGCTCCGGTGTCATCGGGATCAACGGCGCGGCCGCACACCTCGTGCACCCCGGTGACCTGGTCATCCTGATCAGCTACGCGCAGGTCGACGATGCCGAGGCCCGTGCACTCGTGCCGCGGGTCGTCCACGTGGACGCGGACAACCGGATCGTGGCACTCGGTGACGACGCCTCGGCGCCGGTACCGGGGAGCCGTACGGAGCGGAGCCCGCAGGCCGTCGTCGCGGACGTCTGAGGCCGCCGTCCGCGCTTCCGGGACGAGCGCGGTGTGCGCGGTCCACGAACGAGAGGGCAGGAGCCATGGCGGAGAACGCGGCAGTGGAGATCAGGGACGACCGGGAGCACGGCACTCTCGTGGCGTACGAGGACGGTACGTCGGCCGGGACCATCGCGTACTTCGTCATGGACCCGGCTCCCGGCGCGCTCGTGGCCGTGCACACGGTGGTCCGGCCCGAACACGAGGGCAAGGGCATCGCGGGCGCGCTCGTGAGGGAGTTCTACGCCATGGCCGCCCGCGAGGGCGTTCCCGTCGTGCCGCTGTGCCCGTACGCGGCGAAGTGGGCGCAGCGCCACCCCGACGAGGCGCCCGAGGCGCCGGGCGAGCTCGTCCGGGAGGCGGGGCGGCAGCTCAGGCACCATCCTGAGCTGTTCTGAGCCCTCCGCCCGCATCGAGCTCGCCGTCAGGCGCTCAGCTCCGTGGCGGACCCGCTCCGAGGCGTGAGGTCCTGGCGGATGTACCACTCGGTGCCCAGCACCTCCCGCTGAACTGCCGGTGACAGAGCGGCGATCCGGCCCGGTGCCGCTCCTCGTTCCACCTCGCTGCGGTGCGCGAGGATCGCGGCCAGCTTCTGCGGGAGCCAGGGGCCGACGTCGACGGTCGTGGTGATCCACGCGTCCTCCGAGCAGTACAGCGCGTCGGCCGGGGTGCCCGCCCGGGCCAGCCGTCCGCCCACCGGAACGGCCGCCGAGCGGGGGTACGTGGCGAGGTGGAGCGCGCTCGGCTGCCAGGGATCACCGGCTCGTGGACCGTAGCGGGGGAGCCCGGCGGCCCGGACCGCCAGCGCGGTGATCCGGTGGGCGTGCACGTGGTCCGGGTGGCCGGTCATGCCCCCGTAGGCGTCCACCGTGATCAAGACCTCCGGCCGGACGTCCCGGATGTGGCCGACCACCGCCTCCACGGCTTCGTCCAGCGGCGCGTCGAGGAACCGGGGCCTGCCCGGTGCCGACTCCGGTACCCGGGCGTCCGCGTAGCCGAGCAGGCGCGGGGCGCCCGCGCCCAGGGCGTCCAGGGCGCGGCCCAGCTCGGCGGCCCGGTGTGTGCCCGGCGCCCAGGTCGCGGTGACCACCGCCGTGCGGGCGCCGGATGCCGCGTGCTGGGCCAGTACCCCTCCGCAGAACAAGGACTCGTCGTCCGGATGGGCGTGGACGGCGAGGACGCTCGGCAGAGACATGGGGACGCCTTTCGTGTCGACGGTGCCGGTCGTGGATCCCGGACGGGGCAGGGGCCCCGGAGTGCTGCCCACTCCGGGCGGGCAACGCACCCGGCCGTGCGCGTTGCCGTCGCCGGGCGCATGTGTGGACTCGGCAGGCGCGGGCAGCCGCACCGGGAGACGGTGGAGGAAAGCTCCATCTGTCCTTTCCGTGCCGTTGTGGAGGATCGCGATGACCCACCCGTACCCCGACCCCGTACCGCCCTCGCCGACGCCTCCGCCCGTACCGGGCCCGCCCACCCCGGTGCCCGGTCCGCCGCCCGTGCCGCCGGGTCCCGGGCCCGTTCCGCCCGGCCCCGCGCCCGACCCGATTCCGCAGCCGCCGGGCCCCGACCCCGTACCGGATCCGGAACCCGAGCCCCAGCCCGCCGGGACGTGAGCGGGGGCCGGTACCGGTGACGGTGCCGGCCTCGGCGGCGCTGACCGACCGTCGCCCGGCGCTTCTCGGTCCCGCACCGGCCCACCGCGGTGACGCCGAGGGGCGCCGGAGGGCCGGGGCGCCGGGCGGCTGTACGTTCCCAGGCATCCGCCCCGGTCAGTCGCTCCGCTCGACCAGCGCGTCGGCGTGCGCGAGGCCGCTCTCCGCCGCGATGGCATCCATCGACTGCGCGTCCCGCACCGTCGCGAACGTCACCGCCGTCCCGTCGCGCCCTGCCTCCGCCGCCACCCGGAACCCGTACACCGCCGGCCGTGGGAGGCTGTTGTACGCCCACGGGGTGGAGAAGTAGTACGCCCCCGTGTCGTACAGCACCACCACATCGTCCTGGGCCAGCTCCGGCAGCTCCCTGCCGTACGCCACCACGTCGCCGGCGAAGCAGCACGGTCCCGCGATGTCCTGCGCCAGCACCGGGCCGCCCTTCGGTGTGCCGTCCGGGCCGAACGCCCCGATCCGCAACGGCCAGGCGTCGGGCATGAGGACGGTACGGGTCGCGGTCTGCGCTCCCGCGTGGGTGAGCGCGATACGGCGGCCCCCGGCGTCCTTCGTGTACTCCACCCGGGCCCCGATGAACCCGTTCTTCGCCAGCAGCGACCGGCCGAACTCCGTGACCAGCGCATAGCGCCCGGAGAAGAGGCCGGGGGCGGCCGCCGTCAGGGCCGCCACGTAGTCCGCGTAGGTGGGGTGCACGGTCTCGTCGGCGAAGTTGACCGGGAGTCCGCCGCCGATGTCGAGGCTGGTGACCTGCCGGTCGCCCAGCGTCGCGTTGATCTCCTCGGCCAGTTCGTAGGTCTGTGCCACCCCCGCCGCGATCAGCTCCAACGGGCAGCCCTGGGAGCCCACATGGGCATGCAGCCGGGTCAGCCACGGCCGTTCCCGGAAGGCCGCCACGATCGCCTCGCGGGCCCCCGGGTCGCGCAGCGCCACCCCGAATTTGGAGGTGTCCGTCGCCGTGCTCATCGGCCCGATCGCGCCACCGCCGACCTGAGGGTTGACCCGCAGCCCGAGTACCGAGGCGGTGCCCGGGTTCCGGAGGGCGTCGATGCGGCGCAGTTCGTCGAGGCTGTCGGCGTTGACGGCCACGCCGAGGGCGAGCGCCAGCCGGATCTCCTCGCGGGTCTTGGCGGGGGAGTCCAGGACGATACGGGAGGCGGGGAACCCGGCCTCCAGGGCCAGCCGCAGTTCACCGGGGCTGGCCACTTCGCAGCCCATGCCGCGGTCGGCGAGCAGCCGCAGCACCGGGATGAGGGAACAGGCCTTGGCCGCGAAGGTGTGCAGCACCCCGGGTGTGGCGGCGAAGGCCTCGCGCAGGGTTCCGACGGAGGCGCGCACCCCCTCCGTGTCGATGAATCCGGCGACCGGGCCGCCCTCGTCCAACAGCCCTTGCTGGACGGCCGCCTTGACGACGGCGTCGAAGCGGGCGGCGGGCGGGGCCGTGCCGTCCTCGTGGTGTGGTGCGGAAGTCGTCTGCGTCATACGGTCAGAGTCCCTGATGGCTGCCCCCAGGGTCAGGCGATCAGACCGACCACGGCCTCCGGCGTCAGCATCCGGAAGGTGAAGGCCTGCTGGAAGTAGAGGTGGATGCTGGTGGTGTCGTGGTCCGCGTAGCCGATCGACAGGTCCTGGCCCAGGCAGAGTTCGAAGTCTCCGCCCCGGGTGCTGAGCAGCACCCCGCCCTTGACCGCGGGCGCCCACAGGATCTCGTCGTCCACCAGGCGGCTCAGATGCGTCTTGACCGGATACCCGTGGTCCGAGGTCTCGGCGGCCTCGGTGAACGCGTCCGCGCCGAGCAGCAGCCGGTACGGTCCGTCGACACCGGCCAGCCGCAGCCGGGTCACGGCCTGGCTGACCGCCACCGGATAGTCCCGCGCGTCGGCGGGCAGCGGCAGCGGCTCGTGCGAGGAACCGTCCCGCAGGCCGGTGATCCCGGCCGCCCCGTACCCGTCGATGATCGCCATGTCCTCGGCGAACGCACAGGTGCGCGCCGCGTCCTTGACGGGCTGCCAGTCGCTGTCGGCGGAGCCGCGCTCCACGTCGTCCACGGCCTGGCGGGTCACCGTGAACGGCACCCGCCACTCGATGACCGGCATCGAGGTGCGGGCCCGCGCCACCACGTCCGGGGTGGGCGGATCGATGTCGCGCAGATGGCCGTCGCCCACGGCGGACAGCGTGGGGCCCTCCGGATCGGACACGTCGACGACACGGCGGCCGGCGACATGGCGGCGGAAGGTGCGGCGGGCCTCCTCCTCGATCTCGTCCCAGGCGGACGGGGTGACCGGTGCGAGTTCGCGGTGCAGATTGTTCATCACGGGGCACTTTCTTGCAGGCTGCCGATGCGCAGCGAACCGTGGTCGGGACCGGCCGCGACCGCTTCCTGCCGGACCGGTACGGGCACCGGTTCCGGCCGGTCCCCGGAGCGGGCCACGACGGGCAGGGGCGGCGGAGCGTCGAGGAAGTCGGCGCGGGGGGCGAAGAAGAGCGAGCCCGTGACCGCGGTGGAGAAGTCGAGGATGCGGTCGTGCGTCCCGGGTGGATCGCCGAGGAACATGTTGCGGAGCATCCGCTCGGGCACGTCGGGATCGGCGGCGTACCCGATGAAGTACGTACCGAACTCGCCCTTCCCGAAGCTCCCGAACGGCATGTTCGCCCGCAGGATGTCGCGTTCGGTGCCGTCCGGGTCGGTGATGGTGTTGAGCGCGAGGTGGGAGTCGGCGGGCTTGTCCTCGTCGGGGAACTCCACGTCGTCGAGCTTGGTGCGGCCGATGACGCGTTCCTGCTCCTCGACGGAGAGCGCGTTCCAGGACGTCAGGTCGTGCAGATACTTCTGTACGACGACGTAGCTGCCGCCCTCGAAGTCCGGGTCGTCGTCCGCGCCGACGAGCGCCGCCGAACGGGCGTCGTCGCCGACCGGGTTCTCCGTACCGTCCACGAAGCCGAGCAGATCCCGGTGGTCGAGGTAGCGGAAGCCGTGCGTCTCGTCCACGATCCGCAGGGCCCCGCCGAGCTTGTCGAGCAACTGGGCCGCCCACGCGTAGCAGACGTCCATCCGCTCGGCCCGGATGTGCAGCAGCACGTCACCCGGGGTCGCCGGGGCGTGGTGCAGAGGTCCTCGCAGCTCCGGGAACGGGTGGAGGTGCGCGGGCCGTGGCCCCGCGAACAGCCGGTCCCAGGCGCTGGAGCCGAAGCCCGCCACACAGGCGAGGCCGGAGTCCGGGTACCGGAATCCGAGCGACCGGGCGACGGCCGCGAGATCCGGCAGCACGTCCCGCACCGCGCCTTCGCCGCCCGGCTCGATCGTGCCGACCAGGAACAGCGCCGCGCTGGTCAACGGTGCCACGACGGGCTGGACGGAGACGGGGTCAGGCACGGCGTCGGGCATGCGCGCACTCCACTACGAACGGCGGACAGGACTCGCAGCCACTAAGCCACGCCCTGCGGCCGGCCGCACCCGGGGTGGACCGTGCGGGTCAGCGGCAATGGGTCGGTAGCCGACGATCGGCGGGCTGTGCAACCTGAACTGTTCGAGGTACCCGGGGCAGCCGTGTTCGCAAGACAGTCGGGTGTGCCCGACCGGCAGGCACGCACGGCCGGGCGATACCGACCACGCACCCTCTCAGGAGTTCTTCCATGGCTCTCACCGCAACCCGCAGGCGCACCGCGATCGTGTTCGCCTCCCTCGTCCTGCTGGGAGGTACGGCCACCGGCGTCGCCGCCGCGGCCGGGACCGGCGCCGCCGCTGCCGCGGCCTACCCGTGCGACGTGAAGATGAGCTCCGCCGGCCGGCTCTCGGCCGGCTACCACGACGGCAACACCGTCGTCCCCTCCACCTCGCAGGTGACCGCCGCCGGCAAGGAGGCCCAGTGCCTTCTCCAGTACCAGGGCCACAACCCGGGTACGATCGACGGCATCTTCGGCCGCAACTCCCAGGCCGCGGCGAAGAAGTTCCAGAAGGGCGTCAACTACGCCTGCCGCACCACCCTGGCCGAGGACGGTCAGGTCGGCCGGCAGACCTGGCCCTACCTGCGCCGGCTCTACTGCTGATCCTCCGCAGCGCATCAACTCCTGCGCGCATCAGCCCCTGCGCGCATCAGCCCCTGCGCGGGTCGGGCGCAGGGGCGGACGGGTCAGCTCTCCACTTCGGTCCTGTCGCCGCCCCAGAGCGTGTGGAACGAGCCCTCCCGGTCCGTGCGCCGGTAGGTGTGCGCCCCGAAGAAGTCCCGCTGTCCCTGGGTGAGCGCCGCGGGCAGCCGGTCCGCGCGCAGCCCGTCGTAGTACGAGAGCGCGGCGGCGAAGCCCGGGGTCGGCACGCCCTGGCGTACGGCCTCGGCCACCACCGCCCGCCAGTCGTCCTGCGCCGCGCCGATCTCCTGCCCGAACTCCTTGTCGGAGAGCAGGCTGACCAGGTCGGGCCGGGAGTCGTAGGCGGCGCGGATGCGGTCGAGGAACGCCGCCCGGATGATGCAGCCCGCCCGCCAGATCGCCGCCACGGAGCCGAGATCGATGTCCCAGTCGTAGGTCTCGCCGCCCGCCCTGATCTGGTGGAAACCCTGCGTGTACGAGACGACCTTGGAGGCGTACAGGGCCTGTTCCACCTGGTCCGCGAACGCCGCTGCCGCCGCCCCGTCCAGCGGCTTCGGGGTGGGCCCGGGGAGATCGCGGGCCGCCTCCCGCAGATCGGCGTGGCCGGACAGCGACCGGGCGAAGACCGCCTCCGCGATGCCCGACACCGGGACCCCGAGGTCGAGCGCGATCTGTACGGTCCAGCGCCCGGTGCCCTTCTGCTCCGCCCGGTCCTGCACGATGTCGACGAACGGCTTCCCGGTCGCCGCGTCCGTATGGGCGAGGACCTCCGCCGTGATCTCGATCAGATACGAATCCAGCCGGCCGGTGTTCCACGTACGGAAGACGTCGGCGATCTGCGCGGGGGAGTACCCGGCCACCGCGCGCAGCAGGTCGTACGCCTCGGCGATCAGCTGCATGTCCGCGTACTCGATGCCGTTGTGCACCATCTTCACGAAGTGGCCCGCGCCGTCCGGACCGATGTGCGTGGTGCACGGCGTGCCGTCCTTCGCCTGCGCGGCGATCTTCTCCAGCATCGGGCCCAGCGACGCGTAGGACTCCGCCGAGCCGCCCGGCATGATGCTCGGTCCGTTCAGCGCGCCCTCCTCGCCACCGGAGATCCCCACCCCGACGAAGTGGATCCCGCGCTCGCGCAGCTCCTTCTCACGGCGGCGGGTGTCCTCGAAGTGGGCGTTCCCGCCGTCGATCATGACGTCGCCCTCCTCCAGCAGCGGCGCGAACTCCTGGATCACGGCGTCGGTGGGGTCGCCCGCCTTCACCATGATCACCAGACGCCGGGGCCGCTCCAGCGCGGCGACGAACTCCTCGGGCGTGTGCGCGGCGACGAACGTGCCCTCGTCGCCGAACTCCTCGACCAGGGCGTCCGTCCGGGACGTGGTGCGGTTGTGCACGGCGACGGTGAAGCCGTTGCGGGCGAAGTTCCGGGCCAGGTTGCGGCCCATGACCGCGAGTCCGGTGACGCCGATCTGGGCGGTGCCGCTCATTGGTGCGCTCCTGGGGTGCGAGTACGTCGGTGCGTGCGCTGGATGCGTGCGGTTCGGGGGTGTGCGTGCTGGCCGGTGTGCGCTTCGGTCAGGGGAGTACGGGCCCGGGGACTGCCGCGTTCAGGGCGAGCGCTCGCCGGCGGTCCGCTCAGGACGGCGGCGAGGCTGCCGTGCCGCCGCCGGCGGGGCCGGAACCTGGGGCGGCGGGGGGTGGGCCGGCCTCCAGGAGCGCGTCGTCGTCCCCCGGCTCGGGGATCACATGCATCGCGGCCTCCTCGGCCGACGCCGCCGCACCGTCGATGCCCACGTCACTGGCGGTGAGGGTGGCCGGGACGCGCCCGTCGGCCTGCTGGGTGAGCCGCCCGGCGCGGGCGACGCCCACCTCGTCGTCCCAGGGCTCTCCGTCGCCGTCCACCAGATCGCCCACACCGTCGCCGGCGGAACCGTCCGGCTCGGGCACTTCCCTGGTCAGCCGCGTTTCGAGGGACTCTCCGGTGTTCCGCTCGTCGGCCGTGGTGCCGAGTCCGTCGACCACCCACGGGCGGTCCGGCGGCGAATACCCCTCGTCCAAGGGGTCGCCGGTGCCCGACGGATCCATGAGCGTGTCCTCGGCGCCGAGCTGTTCGCCGGGATCCGAAGCCTCGGGTTCCTGGGGCTGGTAGACGTCGTCCCCCCAGTCGGTGTCGCTCATGGCGCGTCCTTTCCTCGGGTCGTCCGGGAGTGACGGGTTCTCCTGTCCCCTGTACGCAATTCCACTCCCGTCCCGCTCCGGCCGCAAAGGGAAGATCGGTTTCCGGAGCCGGGCTCAGGCGATGCGAACCGGTCCGTACGCAGGTCGCGGCCGCTTCGCCGCGCATATGAGGAGCTCGTGGGAGTCCGGGCACAGGGTGTTCGAATCGTCGAACGGCTGGGCATGGGGTGGCGGCCCATGGGGAACGGACAGCAGTCGCCCGGGGGCGATCACCACCAGCAGGATCAGCCGCAGGCGTACGGACAGGGCCCGGGGCAGCAGCCGTACGGACAGGGCCAGGGGCAGCAGCCGTACGGGTGGCCGCCGCGGGAGCAGCAGGCCGGCGGGCAGCCGCCGTACGCGGGAGCCGGGACCGCCCCGTGGGACGCGCGCACCGAACCCGCCGGGCAGCCCGCATCCGCCCCCTGGAGCGCGCAGACCGTTCCCTCCGGGCCGCCCCCGTCCGGCGGCGGCCTCCGTAGCGCGGTCATCGCCGTGGTCGCGGCCGCCGCCGTCGTGCTCGCCGCCGGAATCACCGGATTCCTGGTGCTCGGCGGCGGAGAGGACGACGGGAAGCCGGTCGCGGGACCCGCCGGGTCGGCCACCGTGGCACCGTCGGCGTCCCCGGGCGAGGCGCGGGGCGGTGCCGAGAACGGGACCGCGCCCCTCGTGCCCGGCTGGAAGACCGTGGTCAACCCCAAGCGCGGCATCGCCTTCGACGTCCCCGTCCCATGGGCGCTCAAGTCGACCGGCTGGGTGAGTTACGTCGCCGCGAACGACGACCCCGACGAGAAGCCGCTCGTCGGGTTCTCGGCCCCGGCGATCCTCCAGGAGAAGTGGTGCCGGTCCGACGACGACGGCAACGGCGCCCAGGAGGACACCCCGCTCGCCGCCGCGGGCTCCCGGGGCGAGCCGGGCGCCCGAAGCACCGCCGAAGCGGCCCGGGAGAACGCCCGCCTGTGGGTCTACGGCAGCTACGCCCAGCCGTCGAAGAAGAGGTCACCACCGGGGCGGCGAAGCCGTTCACGACGAAGTCCGGCATCACCGGGAGCGTGGCGACGGCCACCTCGACCGGTGTCGGCCGGACGGGCGGCTGCTCCTACGACGGCAAGGCGACCGCGTTCGCCTTCGAGAACCCGGCGGGCGAGACGGTCTCCTGGACCTTCGTCGGCGTACGGGACGTCGACGACGAGGTGGCCGAGCCGACCGTGCGGAAGATCCTCAGCACCGTCCGGCTCATCGACAGCACCCCCTGACGACGCCCGACTCCCGCTGACGGGACTGTCCGACCGAGTCCGGCCGCGGCGCCGGTCCTGCTCCTGGTCCCCGCCCCTCTCCGCGTCGGTCGCCGTCCCGGTCCGCTCCGGTCGGGGCGGACCGGCGCCCTTCCCCTGCCCCGTACACTCGGCCCATGGGACGCAGCGCCGCACCGAGGACATGCCCGCTCAGGGCCGCCTCCGCGCTGCCCCCGGCCGCCGCCCGTGCGGCCGTGCCCCCGGCACCCGCCGACGCGGCGCCCGGAACGGGCCGAACCGCGCTGCACGGCCACGGCTAGCGATCCACAGCGATTCGCCGGCCATCCACCAGCGACACATCCGCGATCGGCGCGGCGGCTTCCGACCGCCGTATCCGGCGTTGCCGACCACGGCGTCATCGCTCCCGGCCCACCGTCTCCTCACCGACAGCACCTCTCCGGCCCGCTGAGCGCCGGGGCACACCGTCGCTCCGGCGTTCGCCGGACGCGCGCGTTCCACGATCGGCTCCACAGCACCACGCGGCCTACGGCGCACCTGCCCGGGCTGCTTCACGGCGACGGCCGCACCATCTGGCCGGCGTCGCACTCGAAGGGATCATCGTGAAGCTGAGCGACCTCTTGTCCGGGCAGGTCCACCACGTGCTGCGGGGAACCCCCGACCGCACGGACGTCACCGCCGGTGCGACGTTCGACGCGGACCGGGTCACCCCGGGTTCCGTCTTCGCCGCGGTGCCCGGCCACGCGGCCGGCGGTCCGGACGCCGTCGCCCCGGCCGTCGCTCGCGGCGCGGTCGCCGTACTCGTCGACGAACAGGCCCCGCCGTTGCCCACGACCCTGGGCGACGCGTGCGCCGTACGCGTCCCCGACGTCCGCAAGGCCGCCGCCGTCCTCGCCTCGCGCTACTTCGGCGAACCGGGCCGGGCGATGGACCTGATCGCCATCACCGGCACCAATGGCAAGACCTCCGTGTCGTACATGACCGAGTCGGTGCTGCGGCTCGCCGAGGGCACCCGGGTCGGGGTGATCGGCACGGCGGGCAGCCGCATCGGGGACGAGCCCATCCCGATGCCGCCCTCGGTGCTCACCACCCCGGAATCGCCCGATCTCCAGTACCTGCTGGGGCACATGCGCGACCGGGCCACCGGCAGTGTCGTCCTGGAGGCCACCTCGATGGGGCTGCTGACGCACCGTCTGGACCGTACGTTCATCGACGTCGGCGTCTTCACCAACCTCACCCAGGACCACCTCGACGACCACGGCACCATGGAGAACTACCGGGACGCCAAACTCCGGCTGTTCCAGGGTCTGTGCCGCCGCGCCGTGGTCAACGCCGACGACCCGGTGGGCGCCGGGATCCGGGAGCTGATGCCCGATGCCGTGAACACGTACGCGCTGGACGGCGACGCGGACTACCGCGCGAGCGATCTCACCGTGGACGCCTCGGGCACCCGGTTCACCCTGCACCACGACGGCCGCAAGTACCCGGCGGCGATCCCTTCGCCGGGCCGGTTCTCGGTCTCCAACGCGCTGGCCGCGGTGGCCGCCTGTCACCTCCTCGGCCACGGCCTGGCAGGGCTGGTCGACGCGCTGGAGCGGATGCCGCAGATTCCCGGCCGCTTCGAACGCTTTCACACCCCCGACGGCACCTCGGTGATCGTGGACTACGCCCACTCGCCGGACTCCCTCAGCAAGGTCCTCACCACGATCCGCGGCTTCGCCCGGGGCCGGGTCATCACCGTCTTCGGCTGCGGCGGTGACCGCGACACCACCAAGCGCGCCGAGATGGGCGCCATCGCCGGCGCCCACTCCGACCTGTGCGTCCTCACCTGCGACAACCCGCGTTACGAGAACCCCGAAGCCATCCTCGACCAGATCGCCCCGGGCATCGTGTCGACCGGGACGCCGTTCGAGCGGATCACCGACCGCCGCCGGGCCATCGCCGCAGCGCTGGCGGAGGCGGGTCCGGCCGACATCGTGCTCATCGCGGGCAAGGGCAGCGAACCGCACCAGAGTGTCCGGGGCGAGCTGCTGCCGTTCAGCGACATGGCCACCGTGCGCGAGCTGATCGGCGGGTGGTCCGCGATCAATCCGTTGGTGCGGGCCACCGCTGACCTGGAATGATGACGCGGCCGCGCCGAACGACGGACGGGCAGGAGCGGGGGAGCGGGAGCCGTGGACGTCTTCACGACGAAGGCCGGGGCGGTACGGGGGCGGCGCGCCGCCCGGGACCGCGGCATCGTCGCCGTACTCGGACTCCCGTACGCGGCACCGCCGTTCGGCGGCCGCCGGTTCCGTGCGCCGCAGCCGGTGGAGCCCTGGGACGGCGTACGCGACTGCTCCGCCTTCGGGCCGGTGGCACCCCAGTCGGCCGAACTGCCGGGCGCGCCGGTCTGGTCGCCCGGTGACGAGGACATCCTCACGCTGAACATCTGGACGCCCGCCGACGGACCGGGCGACCTCCCCGTGCTGGTCTGGATCCACGGCGGCGCGTACGTCTTCGGGTCCGCCGCCCAGCCCGACTTCGACGGCACCGCGCTGGCGGGCCGGGGCCTGGTCGTCGTCACCCTCAACAGCCGCATCGGCTTCGAGGGGTTCGGCCACGTGCCCGACGCCGAAGGCCACGACGGACCCGCCCCCGACGCCGACGGCAGCGGCACCCCTTTCCCCGACAACCGCGGCCTGCTCGACCAGATCGCCGCCCTGGAATGGGTCCGCGACGACATCTCCGCGTTCGGCGGCTCGCCCGACCGGGTCACCCTCGCCGGACAGTCGTCGGGCGCCACCTCCGTGGCCTGCCTGACGGTGGCCGACCGGGCGCGCGGCCTGTTCCGCCGCGCCGTCCTGCACAGCGCCGTCAACGCCTTCGCCACGGTGGAGCAGGCGGCCCGCACCACGGCCGAGGTCGCCGAGGCGGCCGGCGTGCCCGCCACCCGCGCCGGGCTGCTCGCCGCCCCGCCCGAGGCCCTCGTGGCCGCCGCCGACCGGGTCTGCGAACGGTACGCACAGAACCCCGGCTCGGGGCAGCGCCACTACGACCCGGCGATCTACGGACCGGTCGCCGACGGCGTTCTGCTGACCGCCGACCCGTTGGAGGCACTGGCGGCCGGAGCCGGCGGGACGGTGGAGCTGCTGGTCTGCCACACCACGGAGGAGTACTGGCTCCTGGACGCGGTCGGCAGCAGCGCGAAGATCACGACGGAGGAGCAACTGGCCACGTTCGCCGCCGACTTCGGGCTCCCGGCCTCGCTCGTCGAGGGCCACCGCGCACGCCTGCCCGACCCCCCGGTCCTCGACGTCTACCTGTCCCTCTGCTCCGGCCTTCTGTTCGCCGAGTACAGCACCCGCCTCGCCGAGGCCCACGCCCTGGCAGGCGGCCGTGCCTTTCTCGCCCGCTTCGACCGCCGCCGGGACCACACGGGTCAACGGGTGCGCGCCTGGCACTGCGCGGACGTCCCGTTCGCGTTCGGCAACCTTCACGAGGAGAGCGTCCACTTCCTGGTCGGCGGCCCGCCCGGCCCCGCCGACCAGGAGCTCTCCCGGCGTATGACCCGTGCCTGGGCCGACTTCGCCGCGCACGGCGACCCGGGCTGGGACGCACTCGACGGGCTTGCCGGGAGCGGGGCGGCGGTACGGGTCTGGCGTACGGCGGAGGAGCGGCAGGGGACGGAGCGCGGGCACGGGCTCGGCGCCGCGGACGGGTTCCGTGATCTGTGGCGTACGGCAGGACTGCCGCTCCTGGCGCCCTGAGGGCCACCGCCCGGCAGCGGACCGCAGGCCGTCCCGCGCGCCTTAGGGTCCCGCGTGGTGGTTCCGTCTACGCGAAGCCGCCCGAACGGGCCAGCCAGCGGCCCGCGTGCCGGGTCACCTCGACGGGGCGGCCGAAACAGGCGGTCATGCGCTCCTCCGTGAGCACGTCCTCGACCGCCCCTCCCGCCAGGACGCGCCCCTCCCGCAGAAGCAGGGCGTGATCGATCGCGGGGGACAGCTCCTCCAGATGGTGGGTGACGGTCACCGTCGACAACTCCGGCCGGTTCAGCGCGAGATGGCGCATGGTGTCGATGAGGTCCTCGCGCGAGGGCAGATCGAGCGCGTTGAACGGCTCGTCGAGCAGCAGCAGGGCCGGGTCCGCCATCAGCGCCCGGGCGATGAGGATCCGGGCGCGCTGGCCGCCCGAGCAGACGCCGTACGGGCGGTCGGCGAGCTCCTTGATCCGGAGTTCGGCGAGCAACGCGTGGGCGCGCTCGCGCACATCGCCGTCGTACGCCTTCCACAGCGGCTGGACCGTGCCGCTGTGGCCGGTGAGGACCGTGGTGTGCCCGGTCAGGTCGCCCGGGACGCGCTGGGAGGTGGAGACATGGCCGATGCGGGCGCGCAGTTCCCGTACGTCGACCCGGCCGAGCCGGTGACCGAGGACGTCGACCGTGCCGGTGGTGGGGAAGGCGGTGGCGCCGACGAGACGCAGAACGCTGGTTTTGCCGGCCCCGTTGGGCCCGAGCAGCGCCCAGTGCTCGCCGGCCCGCACGGTCCAGTCGATGCCGTCGAGGATGACCTGGCCGGTGGCGTGGCGGCGCATGCTCACGCCGTCGAGGGCGGCGACGACGCGCCCGTGACCGCTGCCGGTGTTCCCGTCCATGCCGTCGTCCAGCCCTTTCGTTCCGAAGACCACGGCACGGAGGGTAGCTGTAGACGGCAATGACCTGCGTGGGTGACTGCATCGTGGACGCGATACGGTCCCCTCGCTGTCCTCACCGCCGTGCCAGGGCCAGCACGCTCAGCCCGAACATCAGGACGCCCAGCGGGAGATGGACCGCCGGGATGTGCGCGATGCCGACCGCGACCTGGACCGAGGCCAGGGCCAGGAAGCCGGACGCGTGCAGCACCGGCCGGGGCGAGCCGCCGCCCGGCTTCCAGGCCAGCACCGCCGCGAGCACGTACAGCATCGACGCCCCGTACATCACGCGCGCTCCGACGCTGTGCAGCACCTCTCCGTAGGCCGTCGTCATCAGCAGTCCGGACGAGACCGCCTGAAGGAAGATCGTCAGGGTCTGCAGAGCGATCGCGATCCGCACGAAGGAGAAGCCGTGCGAGCTGCGTGAGCCGCGCCCTGTCGTCGCCTGGGTGGTCATGCCACGCTCCCGTTCTCCGCCCGTGGGCAGTTGATCGATAAGGTTTCACCAGCCCGACGACGCGGGCCCGCGAAAGGTAAGGCGAGGGGCGGTCGGAACATGGGGGCGGCACGTGCGGGCATCGAGGGCATAGCCGGTGAACGCGGCCAACTGATCAATGTCGCCTATCGGTTGCTCGGATCACTGGCCGAGTCCGAGGACGCCGTGCAGGAGGCCTACGCGCGCTGGTACGCGCTGCCGCGAAGCCGCCGGGACGAGATCGTGTCGCCCGGCGCCTGGCTGACGACGGTGACCGGCCGCATCTGTCTGGACGTGCTCGGCTCGGCGCGGGTCCGGCGCGAACGGTACGTCGGCGCGTGGCTGCCCGATCCGCTGCCCGGCCCCGGCGGACGCGGCCAGGGCTCGGACCTCGCCGATCTCGCCGACCAGATCGTCCTGGACGAATCGGTGACGATGGCGTTCCTCGTCGTCCTGGAGACGATGACCCCCGCCGAGCGGGTGTCGTTCGTCCTGCACGACGTCTTCCGCTACCCCTTCGCCGAGATCGCCGGCGTCCTCGGCCGCACCCCCGCCGCCTGCAAGCAGCTCGCGGCCTCCGCCCGGCGGCGGGTGCCCGACGCCCCGGCCCCGGTGCCGGCGGACCTACGGAGCGACGCCGTGCGGCGCGTGAAGGAGGCCTGGCAGAACAAGGACATCGCGGCCCTCGTCGACCTCCTCGACCCGGCCGCCGTGATGACCGCCGACGGCGGCGGCCTGGTCGGCGCGGCCCTGCGCCCGATCGAAGGGGGCACGCGCATCGCCCCGTACATGGTCGCCATCGCCGACCGCGCGCCCGGCCTCGAACTCCTGGAGCGTACGGTCAACGGGGTGCCGGGCCTGGTGGCCGTGCGCGACGGTGTCGTCGTCACCGTGGCCTCGTTCGATGTCGTGGAGGGGCGGGTCGCCCGGATCTGGGTGGTCCGCAACCCGGAGAAGCTTCAGCCGTGGGCGGCTCTCCGGGAGGCCGAGGAAGAGGTCCGGGACCTTCCGTGATCACCGGTCGCGCAGGTCGAGCCGCATCAGGACGCGGGGGTGACCGGCCAGCACCGAGGTGGTGTCGGCGGCGTGGGTGAACCCGGCCCGTTCGAAGTTCCTGCGGATCCCGGCGTACGCCATCGTCAGGTCGACCTCGGCGCCACCGCTGTCGATCGGGTACGCCTCGATCGCCGGCGCGCCGTGCGCACGGGCGAGGTCGACCGCGCCGGCGATCAGGGTGTGCGAGATCCCCTTCTTACGATGACCGGGGCGCACGCGGATGCACCACAGCGACCAGACCGGCAGATCGTCCACGTGCGGGATCTTCCGGCTGCGCGCGAAGGAGGTGTCCGAGCGCGGTGCCACGGCGGCCCAGCCGACCGGCTCGTCGCCGTCGTAGGCGAGCACCCCCGGCGGAGGCTCCGCACGGCACAGCTCGGCGACGTACTCACCGCGCTCCGGACCACGGAGCTCGTTGTTGAGCTTGGACGGAATCCGGTGGCTCAGGCACCAGCAGACGTTGGCCCCGGGCGACTTCGGACCGACCAGGGTACGGACATCCTCGAAGGCCGAAGCCGGGCGGACCGTGATCGTCATGGTGCCACGATGCCACGAGGCGACGCTGCCACGTCGCAGCCGGTGACATCCGCTGTCCGAGCCGTCCGGAAGCCGCCCGCGCCGACAGGGAACACCCCGGCCCCAGGCTCCCGCCCGCCCACGACACCCCCTAGTACGGCGGCAGCCGCAGCACCCCCGTGCCCTCGCGGACGTCGTGCACGAGCCGGATCTTCCCCACCGGACTGCCGTGCTCGTCCGTGGTCACCAGGGCCGCGTCGTCGCTGTTGACGCACCGCCCGCTCGCTTCCGGCTCCGGGCAGAACAGGACGTAACCGGTCTGGCGGTCGACGCGGCCCGGCTCCAGCTGCCAGATCCACTGATAGGTGCTCATGACCACCCGGGGGTAGGTGGCGCGCAGCTGCTCCTTCACCGCGTTCTGCACCGTCTCGCCGAACTTCTGGCGCTCCCGGAACGGGCGGACCATCCGGGCACGGCCCGTCGTGTCGACGCGGCCCGCCTCGATCTCGTAACTCGCGGAGAAATAGGCGTGCTTGGTGAGCGAGCCCAGCAGGTTCGTCCGGGTCAGCCGCATCACCGTGGGCCAGGAGTCCTTGCCCCGGTCGCGGCGGTCCGCGACGGACGGGGAGACCACGTTCACGTACGAGGCCGTAGCCTTCGCGAGCGCGCTGTCCGCCCCGCTCGCGGTGACCCAGCGCTGGACGCACTCCCCGATCTCGCCGAGCACCCTCGTCACGGTGGCGTTCGTCAGCTCGGCGACGACGTAGGGCGCGGCGCCGGTCGTGCCCAGGGCGACGACCTCGTAACCACAGGCGTCGAAAGCGCCCTTGAGGGTACGGAAGTCGTCGGCCTGCTGCCGCCCGCGCTTCACCGCTTCGGCCAGTGCGCCGGCGCAGTCCTTGCGGTCGCACCGGCGCTGGTCCGCCCGGTCCGTGTCGATACGGAGCCGGACCACGGCGTCGCGGTCGTCGGTCACCGCGAACGTGACCTCCGAGCCTCCGGAGCCCGGGAAGAGCGTGCGCGCTCCGATCGCCCTCAGCTGACCCGGGAAGTGCTTATCGGCCAGCTCCTCCGCCGCCCTGCGGTCGTCCTTGGTGTCCACCACGCCGCACGCGCCCAGCAGCACGACCAGCGAACCCGCCAGTGCCCCGGTCAGCGCGGCTCTCCGCCGCCTGCGGCGTGATCCGGTCATGATCTGCTCCTCCAACTGGCCCTGTCCCTTGTTTCTGTGACAGTAGGACCAGTGTCTGCGGGCCGGATGAGTACACCTACTCAACCCGGCGCGCGACGTCCTCGCACATCTCTTCCCGGGTCGGCCCTGTGATTGGCATGGACCTGCCTATCGAACTCCGCTACAGTCCGGGACGGCACATCTGAGAGCGCTCTCAAGCGGCATGATCGGCGCGCTCCCGGACGCCTCCCGTTCCACCCCCACGTCGCTGGAACAAACAGGAAGGGTCACTCCCTTGAGACACGCAACCGTGCTGCGGACCGGTCTGTCCGCACTCCTGCTCCTCGGTGCCTGGGCCGCCGCCGGCCCGTCGTCCGCCTCCGCCGCCCCCACCGACTCCGCGCAGGCGCCCGCCTCCGCCGCCCTGCTCACCGCGATGCAGCGCGACCTCGGCCTCAGCGAGGGCCAGGCCCGGGCGAGGCTCGCCGACGAGAAGGCGGCCACCGCCCTGGAGCCGAAGGCCAAGCGCGCCGCGGGCTCCGCCTACGGCGGCTCCTGGTTCGACGCGGGCACCGGCAAGCTGACCGTCGCGGTCACCGACGCCGCCAAGGCCGACGTCGTCCAGGCCGCCGGAGCCGAGACCCGGCTGGTCGAGCACTCGGCCGCTCAGCTCGACGCAGCGAAGGCCCGCATCGACAAGCTGACCGCACCCGCCGGTGTGAGCAGCTGGCACGTCGACCCGGCGACCAGCAGCGTCGTCGTGAACGTCGTCGCCTCCGAGAAGCGTGACAACGATGTCCGATCCTTCGTCGCCAAGGCCCGCGAAGCCGGGCCCGTGACCGTGGAGACGACCTCCGAAGCGCCGCAGACCTTCGCCGCCGGAACGGTCGGCGGCGACCCGTACTACACGGGCAACGTCCGCTGTTCGATCGGCTTCTCCGTCCACGGCGGCTTCGTCACCGCCGGGCACTGCGGCGGCGCCGGCCAGTCCGTGCGCGGCTGGGACGGATCGGCCATCGGCAACTTCCAGGGCTCGTCCTTCCCCGGCAACGACTACGCCTGGGTGAACGTGGCCAACGGCTGGTGGACCGTGCCGGTCGTCCTCGGCTGGGGCACCGTCTCCGATCAGCTGGTCCGGGGCTCGAACGAGGCGCCGATCGGCGCGTCCATCTGCCGCTCCGGCTCCACCACGCACTGGCGCTGCGGCAACGTCCTGGCCAAGAACGAGACCGTCAACTACAGCCAGGGCGCCGTGCACCAGATGACCAAGACGAGCGTCTGCGCCGAGGGCGGCGACTCCGGCGGCTCCTTCATCAGCGGCGACCAGGCCCAGGGCGTCACCTCCGGCGGCTGGGGCAACTGCTCCGGCGGCGGCGAGACCTGGTACCAGCCGGTCAACGAGATCCTCAACCGGTACGGGCTGACCCTGCACACCGCGTGATCCGGGGGAGTCGTCCCGCCGTTCTCCCCGGCGGAGCGACTCCCACCGACGGGTGACCGGTGACCGGTGCTCACGGATGTCCGGTCACCGGTGCAGCGAAGGTATGAGTGAGCGGTCCCGCCCTTGCGCGGGACCGCTTTTTCCGTGTGGGCCCGGTCGCGTCCCGCTTCCTGTGCGGGCTGCCCTGGGCGGTGCCCCACTCGCCGCCCAACAGCCGTTGCGCGGTGCATCGTTCACAAGCTATTGACACCTTCTCAGCACCGGCGCAACACTGACACCGCCTTGGAGAGCGCTCTCCCAGATGATCCCGCGGTCCGCCGGCCTCGTGACGCGCAGGGTTGAGCCTCTTCCCGGCCGCACCGTCCAGCTCACCCTTTCCCCCCACCGTGCACCCGATGTGCAGGGATGAAGAGCGGCATGGAGGTCCCTATGGTGACAAGACTCAACAGAACGACCCTGGTGTCCGTCCTGATCGTGGCGACCGCCCTGGCGCTGGTCGTGCTCGGGCTGACCGCGATCACGAACGCCGGGGCGGCCACCGCCGAGGCGGACGGGCCCGCGTCGGACCGGCCCGCGGCGGCCTCGCACGTGATGCAGGGTCACAAGATGGCGCCGGCGAAGCCCGTGGCCTTCGGCGACGACCCCGACGGCGACGGCTACATACCGGCGGACCCGCCAGTCACCGGCGTGGAGCCGTCCGACGAGATCCCGCCGCACCGCTACTTCCACGAGTTCCAGGCCAACTGCTCGGTCACCCACACCGCCCCGGACGACCCGATCGTCTACCCGGGGCAGGCCGGCGCGTCGCACGACCACACGTTCATGGGCAACGACACCACGAACGCGGACAGCACCACCGCGTCCCTGGGCGCGGGCGGGACCGCCTGCCTGGCGCCCGGCGACCTGTCCGCGTACTGGATGCCGACCCTCTACAAGGGCGACGAGGAGATCCGTCCGATCGGCCCCCAGACCATCTACTACAAGGCCGGAGTCACCGACTACCGCACCGTGCGGCCCTTCCCCAAGGGGCTGCGGTTCGTCGTCGGCGGCCCCACGCAGACCGCCGAGGAGTTCCGCGACCACCCCGGCACGGTCGAGGGGTACGAGTGCGGCGAGAGCTACCACAACTACGACTTCCCGGCCGCCTGCCCGACCAGCCGGGACACCCAGCTCAACCTGCGCATGCAGGCGCCCAGTTGCTGGGACGGAAAGTACCTGGACACCCCCGACCACAAGGCCCACATGGCCTACCCGGTCGTGATGGGGGCCAACCAGGACGTCTGCCCGTCGAGCCACCCGGTCGCCCTGCCGATGATCGAGTTCAAGATGGCGTGGCCGGTCAACGGTGACATGTCGCAGGTGAGACTGGCCAGCGGCACCGGCCACTCCTTCCACTACGACTTCTTCAACGCCTGGGACGACGGCACGCTCGACGCACTGGTCGACCACTGCATCGTCGGTGCGCTCCAGTGCAACGCCCGTGGCTACGACGAGAACAACCCGGGCGAGGGCGCGGCCCTTGACGAGAACTACGAACTGCCCCGGCCCTGACGTCCGGCCCCGCCCCGTCGCGTCTCCCTCGTGGGTCACCGCGCCCATGAGGGAGAGCGCTCTCCCGTGCGTGCCCGTTCCTTCGGCCGTCTCCACCCGCACTCCCGTGAGGAGCCCTTCCCCCCCCATGATCATGTCCCGTTTCCGACGACCGGCCCGTTCCCGGGGCCGTACCACCGCGCGTCTCGCCGTCGCCGCGCTGCTGGCCGCCGCGGCGGCCGCCCTTCCGGCGCCCACCGCCCAGGCCGCCGGCAGTGTGGTGAAGGTGACCGGCTCCCGGGGCGCCTGGCAGCTGACCGTGGACGGCGCCCCGTACACCGTGAAGGGGCTGACCTGGGGTCCGTCCGTCGCGGACGCCGGGCAGTACATGCCCGACGTGAAGTCGATGGGCGTCAACACGATCCGTACGTGGGGCACCGACGCCACCACGAAGCCGCTTCTGGACACCGCGGCGGCCCACGGCATCAAGGTGATCGCCGGGTTCTGGCTGCAGCCGGGCGGCGGCCCCGGCAGCGGCGGCTGCGTCAACTACCAGACGGACACCGCCTACAAGAACGACATGCTCGCCGAGTTCCCGAAGTGGGTGGCGGCCTACAAGGACCATGAGGGCGTCCTCATGTGGAACGTCGGCAACGAATCCGTGCTCGGCCTGCAGAACTGCTACAGCGGCGACGAACTGGAGCAGCAGCGCGACGCGTACACCACGTTCGTCAACGAGATCGCCGAGAAGATCCACGCGGTCGACCCGAACCACCCGGTCACGTCGACCGACGCCTGGACCGGGGCCTGGCCGTACTACAAGAAGAACGCGCCCGACCTCGACCTGTACGCCGTGAACTCCTACGACGCCGTCTGCGACATCCGCGCCACCTGGGAGAGCGGCGGCTACGACAAGCCCTACATCGTCACCGAGGGCGGGCCCGCCGGTGAGTGGGAGGTGCCGGACGACGCCAACGGCGTACCGGACGAGCCCACCGACGTGGCGAAGGCCGCCGGGTACCGGAGCGCCTGGGACTGCGTCCAGGGGCACCCCGGGGTCTCGCTCGGGGCGACGCTCTTCCACTACGGCACCGAGTACGACTTCGGCGGCGTCTGGTTCAACCTGCTCCCCGCGGGCCAGAAGCGGCTCTCCTACTACGCGGTGAAGGAGGCGTACGGCGCGGACACCTCCGGCGACAACACCCCGCCGGTCATCAGTGACCTGAGCGTCGACAACGCCTCCGCCGTCGAGGCGGGCAAGCCGTTCACGCTCAGGGCGTCCGTCTCCGACCCGGACGGCGACGCGCTCACCCACCAGGTGCTGGTCAACTCCAAGTACATCGACGACAGCGGCCAGTTGACGGACGCGGGCTTCACCGACCGGGGTGACGGCTCCTTCGAGGTCACCGCGCCGGACCGGCTCGGCGTCTGGAAGGTCTACCTCAAGTCGACCGACGGGAAGGGCAACGTCGGGATCGAGACGAAGTCCTTCAAGGTGGTCCCGCCGCAGGCCGGCGGTGTGAACCTGGCATCCGGCAAGCCCGCCGAGGCCTCGTCCTTCCAGCCGGACAGCGTCGGCTGCCCCTGCCCGGCGGCCAACGCCGTCGACGGATCCTTCGACACCCGCTGGGCCAGCGAATGGGCCGACCAGCAGTGGATCCAGGTCGACCTGGGGGCGACCGCCTCCTTCGACCACGTCCAGCTGGCCTGGGAGGCGGCGTACGCCAAGGCGTACACGATCCAGACCTCGGAGAACGGCCAGGACTGGAACACCGTCCACACGGAGACGGCCGGCAACGGCGGCATCGATGACATCGAGGTCGCGGGCAACGCCCGCTACGTCCGCGTGAGCGCCACCGAGCGCGGCACCCCGTGGGGCTACTCGCTCTACGAGTTCGGCGTCTACCGGAGCTGATCCGGCGGGGCCGGGAAGGACTCCGCGCCGTCCCGTCCCCGCTGTCGGCGCGGCGGGAGCCCGCGGCGGCCACGGACATCCGTGGCCGCCGCGGGCTCGTCACGTCGTTCCCGGGCGATGCGGGGTAGCGTCTTCGGCATGGACTTTGGAACCACCGTTGAGCGCGCTCAACGCCTCAAGCAACTGCACGCCGACCACAAGCCGCTCGTGCTGCCCACCGTCTGGGACGTCTGGTCCGCGCGGACCGCGGTCGCCGCGGGCTTCCCCGCGCTGACCATCGGCAGCCACCCCCTCGCCGACTCCCGGGGGGCCGAGGACCAGGAGGGCCAGACCTTCGAGGAGGTGCTCGCCGCCGTCAGGCCGATCATCGCGGCGGTCGACGTCCCCGTCTCCGTGGACCTGGAGTCGGGCTACGGGCAGCAGCCCGCGGATCTCGTCGCCGGTCTGATCGAGGCCGGCGGTGTCGGGCTCAACATCGAGGACACCGTCCACTCCGAGGGTGGACGCGTGCGCAGCACGCAGGAGCACGCGAGCTACGTCGCGGGTCTGCGCACGGCGGCCGACGACGCGGGCGTCCCGGTCTGGGTCAACGGCCGCACCGACCTCTTCGTGCACGCGGAGAAGCCCTCCGACGTCCTCGACGAGGTGATCGAGCGGCTGCGGGCCCTGGAGCAGGCGGGCGCCGACAGTGTCTACCCGGTGCGCATCCAGGACGACGACGAACTGCTCGCGGCGGTGACCGCCGCCGTGGCCGTTCCGGTAAACACCACGGCGCATCCCGTGAAGCACGACCTGGAGCGCTTCCGTCGCCTCGGCATCGGCCGCATCACCTACGGTCCGCTGCTGCAGTTCGCGCTGACGGACGCGATGAAGGACATGCTGAAGCCGTGGGCGCCCTCCTCCTAGAGGCCGCCCGGCGAAGCGAAAAGCCCTCCGGCCGCGGCGAGAGTGCGCCGCGGCCGGAGGGCTGCCGGGAGGAGCGGGGGAGAGGCGGGGTCAGGCGGCCGTCCGGCCGGCGCGGCGTTCCGCGTGCTCCCGGACCAGCTCCGCGTACCGGAGTCCGCTGCTCTTGACCGTACGGCGCTGGGTCGCGTAGTCCACGTGGACCAGGCCGAACCGCTTGTCGTAGCCGTACGCCCACTCGAAGTTGTCCATCAGGGACCAGGCGAAGTACCCGGCCAGCGGGGCGCCCTTGGCGACCGCGCGGGCGCAGGCGGCGAGGTGCTCCTCCAGATAGCGGACACGCTCGGGGTCGTGCACCGAACCGTCCGCCGCGACGACGTCCTCGTACGCCGAACCGTTCTCCGTGACGTAGATCCGCTGGACGCCGTACTCCTCGGTCAGCCGCAGCAACAACTGCTCCAGGCCCTCCGCGTGGACCTCCCAGTCCATGTGGGTGTGCCGGGCGCCGGGGACGGAGACCTGCTCGGCCCGGGGCGCGGTGCCGGATAGTGGTCGCAGGCGATGTCACCGGTGTCGCCGCCCGCCACCTTTCCGGGGGTGTGCGAGAACGTGTCCCAGATCGAGGGGGAGCGGCCGTCCTCGGCCACGGCCCCCTCGATCTGGTACGCGGTGGTGGCGACACCCCAGGTGAAGTCCGCCGGGAGTGCATTGAGGTCGGACACGAACTGCCTTTCTGTGTAGGTCACTTGACTGCTCCCGCGGTCAGGCCGGCGACGAGGTAGCGCTGGAGGAGCAGGAACCCGACGACGATCGGGACGCTGACGACGAGCGAGGCGGCCATGACCTGGTTCCAGTACACGTCGTTCTGCGTTGCGTAGCCCTGGAGGCCGACGGAGAGGGTCCGGGTGGCGTCGTTCGTCATGACGGACGCGAAGAGCACTTCGCCCCAGGCCGTCATGAAGGAGTAGACGGAGACCGCGACGATGCCCGGCACGGCGGCCGGCACGACGACCTGGAAGAGCGCGCGGACCGGTCCGCAGCCGTCCACCAGAGCCGCCTCGTCCAGGTCGCGGGGGATGGAGTCGAAGTAGCCGATCAGCATCCAGATCGAGAACGGCAGCGAGAACGTGAGGTACGTCAGGATGAGGCCGCCCCGCGAGCCGTACAGAGCCACGCCGGTGCTGTTGCCGATGTTGACGAAGATGAGGAACAGCGGCAGCAGGAAGAGGATCCCCGGGAACATCTGCGTGGACAGCACCGTGACGGTGAAGACCCGCTTGCCCCGGAACCGGTAGCGGCTCACCGCGTACGCCGAGAAGACCGCGATCGTCACCGAGAGCACCGTCGCCGAGCCCGCCACGATCAGCGAGTTGACGAAGTACTTGGCGAGCGGCACGGTCTCCCAGATGTCGAAGTACGGCCGGATCGTCAGCGTGGACGGAATCCACTGGAACTTCCCCGACACGTCCTGCAGCGGCTTCAGCGAGCTGCTGACCATCACATAGACCGGCAGCAGGACGAAGCCGGCCAGCAGCGTCAGGACGATGCGGCGGGTCCAGAGGAAGGACTGCGGCGCGGCCATCGGCGAGCGGGCCCGCGACCGGGTGGTGCGGGTCGGCCGCGTGAGGCTAGACATCGGCGCCCTTCCTTCCGCGCGAGGTGAAGAACAGATAGACGGCCGTCACGACCAGCAGAAAGAGCAGCAGCAGGACCGACATCGCGGACCCGGTGCCGAAGTTCCAGGTGACGAACGACGACTGGTAGATGTGGATCGAGATCAGGTCCGCACTCTCCGGCGCCGACTTCCCGAACAGGACGTACGGCGTGTTGAAGTCGTTGAACGTCCACAGGAAGAGCACGAGGATCAGGACCTGGTTGACCGGGCGCAGCGAGGGCAGGGTGATCCGGCGGATCTGCTGCCAGATGCCCGCGCCGTCGATCGAGGCGGCCTCGTACAGCTCGCGCGGGATGTTCTGGAGCCCGGCCATCAGCATGAGGAAGGCGAACGGCCAGCCCTTCCACACCGAGACGATGATCAGTGTGTAGATGCTGTTCTCGCCGATCAGCCAGAAGGACGGCTCGTCGGTGATGCCGAGCTGATCGTGCAGGACGTGGTTGATCAGCCCGTTGTCCCGCTGGAACATGAACGCCCAGGTGATGACGGCCGCGTAGACCGGCAGGGCGTACGGGACGAGGAAGATCGCCCGCAGGACGCCCCGGCCCCGGAAGCTCTCCTGGAGGAGGATCGCCGCGGCGGTGCCCAGCAGCCAGGCGAACCCGACCGAGAAGAACGTGAAGACGCAGGTCACGAAGAACGAGTGGAGCAGGGCCTCGCCGATCGGCGCGTCGAAGTCGACGGCGATCCTGTAGTTGTCGAGGCCGGTCCAGGGGGCCGCGCCCCAGTTGTTGATGAAGAACTGGGTGAGCTGACGGAAGCTCATCACGATCCCGATGACCATCGGGATGATGTGGATGAGCAGTTCCAGCAGGACGGCGGGCAGCAGCAGGAGATAGGGCAGTCCGCCTTGGCGGATCCGGTCGGGGATGCGCGGCAGTCTCCTGCGCGCACCCCCGGCGCCCCGGCTCGTACCCGTGCCGGACTTGTCGACCTCGGGGTCCGTGGTGACGGTGGCGGTCATGGATCAGGGCCTCACTGCTGCATCGTCTGCTGGGCCTTTTCCAGGCGCGCCTTGACGGATTCGTCGGTGATGGGACGGCCGGCCGCCGCGTCCGCCCACAGCTCCTTGACCGCCGTGCCCACGGCCGTCTCGAACTGCGACTCGTTCGGGACCTGGGGGAGCGGGGCGGCGCTGGTGGCGAGGGTGTCGCGGAGGACCTTGAGGTCGGGGGCCCCGAACGCGGCGTCGGCCTGCGCGGCCTTGACCGGCGGGATCGAGCCGTAGGTCTTGTTGAGCAGCTTCTGCTCGGCGTCGCTCGTCATGAACTTCACGAACTTCTTCGCGCCGTCGATGTTCTTGGTGTTCTTGAACACCGCCATGTTGATGCCCGCGACCATGGAGTTGACCTGCTTGCCCGCGCCCGGCGCGCCCGAGGGCACCGGCACCGGGGCCGCGCCCCAGTCCTCCGGCTTCATGCCCTGGGCGGCGAAGGTGGAGGCGGCGGCCTGCCACAGCACCATGGCGGTCTTGCCCTTGGCGAAGTCGGTGAGCGACTGGTTCTGGGCGTACTCCGCGTTGCCCGGAGCGATGATCTTGTCCTTGGCCATGAAGTCGATGTACTGCTTCACCGCCGCGACCGCACCGTCCGAGGTGAACGTCGCCTTGCCGTCCTTGTCGAAGAAGTCGGCGCCGTGCTGCTGGCCCAGGACGAAGGTCTGGTGGATGTTGTTGGAGAGGTTGCCGCCCTCGGCGCCCAGCCCCCACTTGCCGCCCTTGGATATCTTCTTGCCGGTCGCGACCAGTTCGTCCCAGGTGGCCGGGGGCTTCTCGACGCCCGCCTCGGCGAACATCTTCTTGTTGTAGTAGAGGGCGTACGCCAGGGAGTAGAGCGGCACGGCGGCGGGCGGCTCGCCCTCCTTGCCGGCCGCGGCGACCGCCGAGTCGACGAAGCGGTCCCGGCCGCCGATCGCCTCGAAGTTCTTGTCGTCCCACGGCAGGAGCGCGCCGGTCGCCTGGAGCGAGGCCGACCAGGTGTTGCCGATGTTCAGCACGTCCGGGCCCTGACCGGAGCTGGTGGCGGCGAGGATCCGGTTCAGCAGGTCGGCCCACGGCACGACCTCCAGCTTCACCTTGATCCCGGTCTCCTTCTCGAACTTCTTCAGCTCGGGAGTGAGGATCTCCTTGTCGGCTTCGATGCTGGGGCCCTGGTTGGACGCCCAGTAGGTGAGGGTCTTCGGCGACTCGTTGCTGCCGCCCGAGGTGGTCCCGCCGCCACAGCCGGTGGCGGCTACGGCGATGGCGAGGGCGAGGGTGACGGCGCTTGCGGCTCTGACGTGACGCATGTGAGGTGGCCCCTTTCCGGGGATGGCTGCGTTCGGGAACCGAACGGCCTCCATGACTTAATTTATGCCGTGATTTAAGAGGTGAGAGAAGGTCGCGTCAAGGCCTGGGGCCGGGGTATGTTCTGGACGGGAAGGAGCAACATGGCCGAGCGCAACAGACGGACCGTGCGTGACCTGCGGCGGGGCAACCGGGCGAGGGTATTGCAACGGTTGTATTTCGACGGCCCGCTGAGCCGTCAGGAGCTCGGACCGGTCACGGGCCTGAGTTCAGGATCCATCAGCAACGTCGTCGCGGAACTCTCCGCCGAAGGCCTGCTGGAGGAGGCCGGCATCGTCGACTCCGACGGCGGCCGCCCGCGTACGCTGCTGCGCGTCGCCCCGGACGGCGGACTGCTCATCGGCATCGACATCGGCGAGACCCGGGTCCGGGTCGAGCTGTTCGACCTCTCCCTGACCGAACTGGCCCGCACCGAAAGGCTGCTGGCCCAGCACGGTTACGACGTCGACCGCATCGTCGCCCATGTCCGCACCGGTGTCGCGGACGTGCTGCGCGACGCGGGCGCCGATCCGCGCCGGCTCCTCGGCATCGGCATCGGGGTCCCCGGCATCATCGAGCGCGACGGCCCGGAAGGACCCGACGGCACACGCAGCGCGGTGGTGCACGGCCAGACGATCGGCTGGCGCGCGGTCCCCTTCGAGCAGCTGCTGCGCGAGGCGGTCGACGTGCCGCCCGAGGTGCCGCTCTTCATCGACAACGGCGCCAAGACGCTGGGCCAGGCCGAGATGTGGTTCGGCGGCGGCCGGGGCGCGGGCGCCGCCGCCATCGCCCTGATCGGCTCGGGCGTCGGCGCCTGCGTCGACCACGGCGACATCCTCGACGAGGACCGCACCAGCCTCGCCCTCGAATGGGGCCACACCACCGTCCAGTTGCGCGGCCGCCGGTGCCGCTGCGGCTCCATCGGCTGCCTGGAGGCGTACGCGGGCGCGGAAGCCCTGCGCGAGCGCTGGCGCGAGGCGGGCGGCCCGCTGCCCGAGGACGCCGACGACGAGACCGCGCTGGCGGCCCTGCTCGCCGCCGCCTACCCGGCACGCCGGGGCGCCACCCCGGACCCGGTGGCCCTCGCGCTGCTCGACGAGACGGCCGAATGCCTCGGCGCGGCCCTCGCCGACCTGATCAACCTCTTCCTGCCCGAGCGGATTCTGATCGGCGGCTGGGCGGGCCTGCTCATCGGCCCCCGCCTGCTGCCCGAGATCCGCCGGTACGCGAACGAGTACGCCCTGCGCCACGCGGCGGCCCGCACCACCATCGAGATGGGCCGCCTCGGCCCGGACGCGGTCACCGTGGGCGCGGCCACGCTGCCGCTCGCCGACTTCCTCACCCGGGGCGGCAGCCGCCCGGCGGCCGGCGTCACCGGTACGCCGCCGCGTACGGCAGCCCAGGCGGTCCGGGAACGCCACCGCACCCCGATGAGCTGAGCGTGAACGGAGCCGGGGGACCGGGGGACCGGGGACGCCCACGTGGTGCGTCGGTCGGCCGTGTGCCGGCTGCTCGTGTGCCGACAGGCCATGTGCCGGCCAACGCGTCGGCCGGCAGTGCGTCGTCGCTGCCGTGCTTCAGCGGGCCGTGTCCCCCGCGGGGCCAGGGCTCCCGGCCGCGCCGCCCGCGGCGATCCAGCGCGCGTCCACCATGCCCAGCCACGCGTCCTGGGCGTCGGCCAGCGGGTGCTCCAGGGGAAGCCGCGCGAACCGGCAGGCGAACCGCATCCCCGCGTCGGCCCCGTCACCGCGGACCCGGTGCTCCCAAGCGGAAGGCCCGCCCGGCGGGGCGTCGAGCAGGAGGAAGGTGGTCAGCCGGGGCTGCCCGGTCACGGGGTGCGGCCGCTCGTCCACCGTGATCCGCCGGACGACGCGGGCCCCCGTCAGCCCGGTCTCCTCGGCGACCTCGCGCAGGACGGCCGACTCCGGAACCTCGCCCCGGCCGACGCCGCCCGCGGGCACCTGGGTGCCCGCCTCGGGGAAGTCCGCGTGGTCGAACACCAGCAGAGCGGCCGAGGGGTGACGGCGTATCACATAGGCGGCGACCCGGATGCGGGGCGGGGGAGCGGTGGTCATGGGGACATCCTGGCGCACGCCGGGGAAGCGACGGGCGGGTGGGGCAGGTCCTGCGGCGGGGACGGCGGCTTTCGCTCAGCGCCGGCCGCCGCCTCCGGTCGTGCCGGTGCCGCCCGTGCCACTCCCGCCCGTCGTGGGGGCGGCGCAGCCCGTGCAGGGTCCGGTGCCCTGCCGGAGGTACCGGTGCTGGTTCGCCAGATCGACCGCAGGGGCCAGCGAGGAGTCCTCTGCGGGAACGCCGATGCCGAACCGCCCGTAGAAGGTGAGCAGGCCCGCGTCGGCCCGTTCGACCGCCGCCGCGGTGCGCTCGTAGGCCACCGCCGTCAGACGACGGACGTCGATGCGCACGAGCCGGCCGCCTTCGGGCGGAGGCTGCCCGATGCCCTCGCCCCAGCGGTGGAAGACCGTCTTCACCGGGCCGTCCTCCACCAGCCCGCCGAGGTACTCCTTGACCAGCTGCACGGCCTGGTTCTCGCCCACGTCGAGGGTGTCCAGGGCGCGGGTGATCGCGAGGGAGGCGAGCTCGGCGAACCGGTCGGTCTGCTCCTCCCGCTCCGCGCGCCGCTGCCGGCTCTCGTCGAGCTGCCCGAGCCGCCCGTCGAGGTCGTCGCCCTCCGGGGTCGGGTCCGCCTGTGGCGCCGGGTCGTCGACATCCAGCGTCCCGGCCTGAAAGCGTCCGGCTTGCCGGGCGATGTCCAACGCTGTCCGGTTCGCAGGCTCTCCGGGCGGCGAAGGAGCGATCCGGTGCGCGGCGATGATCACGTCGCCGATCTGTGCGGCGGCCCGGGGGTGCAGCACGACCTGCCGGTGGATCTCCTGGTACGCGGCCGCCGAGCCCTCGGCGTGTTCCCGGCGCTGCACCTCCAGTGCGTACCGCTCGTCCACCGACCGCTTCCACGCGCCTTCGGACACCGGAGCCACGACGACGAGGAAGATCAGCGCGACCATGATGCCGATGTTGATCCCGGAGAGGGAGCGCTGGACGAAGTTGGCGGTGAGGCCCAGCGGCAGCCGTGACGCGCCGAACCGCGCCGGGCGCAGCCGCCTGACCCGCGCGACGAGACCGGGCCGGCGCAGGAGGGCGTAGCTGCCGACGGCCAGCACGGTGTAGGCCGCCATCCAGTACAGCCAGTGCACCTCGGTCAGCCCCTGTACCTTCTCGACCACCTTCAGCACCACGGTCACCTGGGGCGGGGTGAACGAGAGGACGTTGGCCAGCCAGACCACGAGCAGGGTCAGCACCAGGCCGAGTTCCGCGGACAGGACGACGTCGGCCGCCGCCTGCACCGTCCGTCGCGGGGAGTCCTTCATCCACCGCCAGCCGCGCCAGGAGAGCCAGAGCGCGAGCGGGAAGAAGAGTCCGGCGGCCGGTGCGACGGTCAGTACGTCGCCGGATACCAGCTGCTCACAGGCGAGCACGGCGAGGAAGAGTCCGGGCAGATGCGGAAGGTGACGTACGGCCGGGCGCTCCGACCGTACGCACCGCATCAACCCGAGCAGCAAGGCCCAGCCGCCGAAGAAGAGCAGTACCACCAGGGGGATCAGCCGGGACGGAAAGGCGCGGAAAAGGACGAACAGCAGCGCCGTGGGCGCACCGACGATGCCCAGAGCGAGGACGGCCGCGGCGATGTACCGGCGGTGCCGGAACCAGCGGATCGCGGATTCGACGAGGATCTCGCCCCCGACCTTCGACACGGTCGTGAGGGCGGTCACGACGATCAGGCCGACCAGCACCCCGCCGATACCGCCGAGGATCGCCGTGACGACGGCGAGGAGGGCGGCCCCCAGCCCGTCGATCTCCTCCCGGGTGCCGAGGCGCCAGGCCGCCCACAGACCGATCCCGAAGGTGAGGTACTGGGCCAGGAGGTCCCGCAGTCCGTCGTCCCGGACAGCCGGAGCGGGGCCGGCCGGAGCCCGCGGGTCCGGGTGCGGGGTGTCCGGAACGGGTGCGTCCGGGGGCGGTGCGTGCGGTGTCGGTGGCGTCGGAACGGGCGCGGGCCGCGCTGCGCGTTCGTGCAGCCGACGGGCGAGGTCGAGGAAGATCTCCAGGTTGGGTATCCGGTACCGGTACCTCATGAAGTGCGTCGGGAAGTCGCTGCCGCGGGAGGAGACCATGAGGAGTCCCTCGGGCGAGAGGGCGAGCGAACGGACGTCCTCCCAGGCCGTGAAATCGTCCCGGCCGCGCCTGCGCCGTACGGTCAGTCCGTCCCGGCTCAACACGAGATCTCCGAAAGCGACTTCGCCGCCGTCGAGAGCCGTGGCGGTGGCCGGTGCCAGCCGCGCGTTCCGGACGCCGTGCAGGATCGCCGGGTTCCACTTCTCGTCCTGGAGGACCTGGGCGCCCCGGATCACCGTGCGGGTGCGCAGGCCCTTGATCCGCTCCCCGCCGAGTGCGGGTCTGCGGTCCGTCGGCCCCAGCGTGACGACCGTGCCTTCGGGGGTGGACAGTTTGAAGCGGTTCCAGCCGTCCGTGAAGACCGCTGTCGACTGCCAGGGGTAGACCACTTCCCGGCCGCCGGCGGCGACCGCGACGAGGCCCTTCTCGTAATGGCGGAACTCCACCCTCGTATGGCGTCGGTACCAGAGCACCCGTACGGCGAAGGGCACCAGCAGCGCCAGCCCGCCGAGCACCGCGGGGAGAAAGGCTCCGTCCCGGCCGAAGATCGCACCGAGGAGGAGCGTCAGGAGATAGGCGAGGACCGAGAAGGGGGTCAGGAACAGCAGCAGCGACGCGTACGCGGAGGGCTTCCTGCGCATCGGCCGATAGGTACGCTGATAAGTGCCCAGCTCCGGGTGCTCCGGGTGCTCCGGTGGTTCCGGATGCACCGTGTCGCTCTCCGCGCCCATGAGCTCACCCGTCCCGCGGCGTGACCCGCGCAACTCCTTTTCCACCGCGGCCGGTTGACCAGGCCGGTCGGCACGTTAGCACCCCGCCGCGCGGGTGAGCCGCAGAGGGTGCACGCCCTAGGCCGATCCCCGTACCACCAGCTCCGGTTCGAAGATCACGGAGGTCACCGGGCCGTCCGGCCGGGCCAGCCGGTCCAGCAGCAGGCGCGTCATCTCGGCGGCCATCCCCTCCACCGGCTGGCGGACCGTGGTCAGCGGCGGGCGGCAGGCCAGGGCGGCGCTGCTGTCGTCGAAGCCCACCACCGCCACGTCCCCCGGAATCGAGCGGCCGTGCTCCCGCAGGACATGGCAGGCCCCCAGAGCCATCAGGTCGTTGGCGGCGAACACCCCGTCCAGGTCGGGGTGTTCCGCCAACAGCCGTTCCATCGCCGCCTCGCCGCTCTCCTGGGTGAACTGCCCCTCGGCGATGGGGATGTACGGGTGCCCGTGGCGCGCCATGGTGTCCCGGAAGCCCGTCAGGCGGGCCTCGCCCGCCGGTACGTCCAGCGGACCGCTGATCGTCGCGATCCGGCGGCAGCCCCGGCCCAGGAGATGCTCGGCCGCCAGCCGCGCGCCGTCCCGGTGCGCGAGGTCGACATAGCTGACCGGGACCGGCCGGGCGGGGCGTGCGAACAGGACGGCCGCCAGACCGGCGTCCGCGATCAGGGCGGGCAGCGGGTCCTCGGCGTGCGTCGAGACGACCAGGGCCCCGTCCGCGTTGCCTTGCCGCAGGTACGCCACCACCTCCTCGCGCGCCCGTGAGGTCTCCGCGAACATCAGGACCGGGTGCATTCCGCGCGGACGCAGGTAGTCGACCACCCCGGTCACCACCCGGCCGAAGAACGGGTCGGCGAACACCTGAGCGGTGAACGAGCCGGAGACCCCGCCGCTGCCCTCGTCCTTCCCGGACGCCCGGCCGCCGGACCAGGCCCCGGGCCCGCTCCCGCCCCCGGACGCTCCGGTGGTGGAGTCCCCCCGGGACGCTTCCGGCTCGACGCCCGCGCCCGACACCACCAGGGCGATGGCGT
Organism: Streptomyces sp. iso_384; assembly: GCF_056172905.1. Classification (NCBI taxonomy): domain Bacteria; kingdom Bacillati; phylum Actinomycetota; class Actinomycetes; order Kitasatosporales; family Streptomycetaceae; genus Streptomyces; species Streptomyces sp. iso_384. The sequence continues at coordinate 4,511,314 of NZ_JBWBTT010000001.1, read as the reverse complement.
CCGCCCGCCGGGTCACCAGGGACCTGGCTGCCCGGTTGGGGGTGTAGCCCGTCACGGAGACCGCCTGCCGCACGGCCTCCTGGATCACCGGGTCCACATTGCGCACCCCGTTGACGACCCGGGAGACGGTGGCGCGCGAGACGCCGGCCGCCCGCGCCACGTCCTCCAGGGTGGGCGCTCCGGCCGAGCGCGGATCATCCGTCATGAGCGCCTTTATAGCACTGGTGGAGAGCGCTCTCCATGTGGTGGCTGTCCGGTTGTTCCGAAACGGTGCGCCGAACCTTCGACCGGCGGCCGGCAGCTCGACGAAAGACCCTAGGCCAGTGAACCGCCCGTCGCGTCGATCCAGTGGCCCGTGACCCACCGGCCCTCGTCCGAGGCCAGGAAAGCCACCACGTCGGCGATGTCGGCCGGGGTGCCGACCTTCCCGAGGGCGGACAGGGCGGCCGCGTCGGCCCAGGCCTCGTCACTCGCGCGCAGCCAGTCCGCGTTGACGGCGGTGTCCACGATGCCTGGCGCCACCGCGTTGACGGTGATGCTCCGCCTGCCCAGCACTTTGGACAGATAGCGAGTGAACACGTCCAGCGCGCCCTTGGACATGGCGTAGGCGATCAGGTCCGGCATCATCGCCGCGTGGCTGAGGCCTGTCGAGATGTTGATGACGCGTCCACCGTCCCGCAGTCGGTCGAGCCCCTGCTGTGTGAGGAAGAACGGCGCCTTCGCGTTGACGGTGAACAGCCGGTCGTACTCCTCCTCCCCGATCTCCGCGAACTTCCGCGACGTGCCGATCCCCGCGTTGTTGACGAGGATGTCCAGGCCGTCCGTGTGCGCGTCGAAGGCGGCCCAGAGTGCGGCGGCGGCATTCGGGGCCGTCAGCTCCGCGCCGAGCGCGAACGCCTTGCCGCCTGCCGCCTCGATGGCGGCCACGGTCTCCGCGGCCGCTGACTCGTTGCTGCCGTAGTGCACGCCGACGACCGCTCCGTCTCGTCCCAGCCGTTCGGCTATCCCTCGTCCGATGCCCCTGCTGCCGCCGGTGACCAGTGCCGTCTTCCCCGTGAGCGAGCCCATGGCTCCGCCCTCCCTTTTTGATTAGCGGTCGCTACAGAAAGGACCGTAGCACGTTCTCTAGCGGTCGCTATAGAATTCGCGCATGGCGACGAGACAGCGCGGCAGGCCACGGTCCTTCGACCGGGAGGCCGCCCTCCAGCAGGCGACGCTGACCTTCTGGGAGCAGGGATACGAGGCGACCTCGATCGCGGACCTGACGCGAGTGATGGGCATCGCGGCACCGAGTCTGTACGCGGCGTTCGGCGACAAGCGCACCCTCTTCGGGGAGGTCGTCGAGAGGTACGCGACCCACTTCGGCGGTTTCGGCGACCGTGCCATGGCCGAGGAGCCGACCGCGCGACGCGGCGTCACGCGGATGCTGCGCGAGGCGGCGGCGGAGTACACGACGGCCGGCCGGCCGCACGGCTGCATGGTGCTCAGCGCCGCGGAGAACTGCTCGTCGGACGAGGTGGTGGCGGCGCTGCGCGGCCGACGCGAGCGGAACGTGACGGAGTTCCGGCTGCGGATCCAGGCGGACATCGATGCGGGAGTGCTGCCCGCGCACGCCGACGCGGCGGCACTCGCACGCTATACGGCGGCCGTCATCCAGGGAATGTCGCAGCAGGCGCGGGACGGTGCGAGCCGCGCGGAGCTGGAGACGCTCGCGGAGGTGGCCATGCGGGCCTGGCCGGAGGAGTCCGGAGGGGTGCGGTGATGGCTGAACACCTCGAGGAGTGAAGGAAGTTCGCGGCTCCGTCCGGATGTGCTGTCAGCGGGCATCCGGGGATCGGATTCCGGCCACGGACCGACCGGGGGCGGCCGAGTATCACGTTTTGCTTGTGATCAGTCACAGCGCGGACCTACGTTGCCCCTTGCGAGATGTCCCAAAGCCAGTGGGGGAGCCAAGTATGGCCGCGAACGGACGGCACCGCAGGTATCAGCCCAGCCGGATCAACCGTGCCTCGCTCACGGTGACGGCGGGCGGCGCGGGCATCGCGCTCCCGCTCATCACCGCGGCCTCGGCGGGCGCCGCACCGGTGGACACCTGGGAGAAGGTCGCCGCCTGTGAGTCCAGCGGCGATTGGGCGGTCAACACGGGCAACGGCTATTACGGCGGGCTGCAGTTCAGCGGCTCCACCTGGGCAGCCTTCGGCGGCACGCAGTACGCGCCGCGCGCCGACCTCGCCACCCGCGACCAGCAGATAGCCATCGCCGAGAAGGTGCTGGACGGCCAGGGCCCCGGCGCCTGGCCCACCTGTTCCGTACGGGCGGGGCTCACCCGGGGCGGCGACGCGCCGGGGTCCGCCCCGGAGGCGGGGCCCGACACGCAGAGCGCGGGAAACCGGCCCGTCCGGGCCGCGGCGCCGCAGAGCGCGCCCGCCAGGCAGCCGCAGACCCGGCCCGCCGAGGCGACGCCCACCCACGTACCGGGCAAGCGTGACTCGTACACCGTCGCGAGCGGCGACTCCCTCTCCGGGATCGCGTCCGCCCAGCGGGTGCGCGGCGGCTGGCAGAGCCTCTACGCGGCCAACCGCGGCGTCGTCGGCGGCGACCCGGACCTGATCTTCCCCGGCCAGCGGCTGAGTCTCGACCAGAAGGCGGGGGAGGGGAAGAGCTCCGGCAAGCCCGCGCGGCAGACCGCCCCGAAGCCCTCGGCGGACCGGCCCAAGGCCGCACCGAAGCAGGAAGCCCCGAAGCAGCAGGCGCCCCAGAAGGCAGCACCCAAGAAGGAAGCACCGAAGCAGGAAGCGCCTAAGAAGGAAGCGCCGAGGAAAGAAGCGCCCAAGAAGGAGGCGCCCGCACCGGAGCGCGCCGTGAAGCACTCCGGTTTCAGCGCCCCGGTGGCCGCCGGCACCGGCACCCCCTACCGGCAGGCCGGTTCCTGGTCCAGCGGCTATCACACGGGCGTGGACTTCCCCGTGCCCACCGGGACATCGGTGAAGTCGGTGGCCCCGGGGCACGTCGTCTCGGCCGGCTGGGCCGGAGCGTACGGCTACGAGGTCGTCATCCGGCACAGCGACGGCAAGTACAGCCAGTACGCCCATCTCTCCGCGCTCCATGTGCGCGCGGGCCAGACGGTCTCCGGCGGACAGCGCATCGCCCGCTCCGGCTCCACGGGCAACAGCACGGGCCCACACCTGCACTTCGAGGTCCGTACGGGCCCCGGCTACGGCTCGGACGTCGACCCGCTCGCCTACCTCCGGGCCGGCGGCGTCAGGGTCTGAACCGTCCGCTCGGAGCGGGGGCGCCGCAGGGTGGACCCGCCCCGCCGACGCTGCTCCGCGAGCGGGCCCGGCGCACCGAACTCCACCTGCGGCACCGCCTGTCCCGGCGGCAGGGGCGACGATGTGTGCGCCACGGGCAGCCGCCCCGACGCGGGTTCCGGCACGCCCGGTGACGGCGAGGGGCGGCCGCCCTCCCGCCCCTCCGCGCCGGATGCCGCGTCCTTCGAACCGGAGCCGTCGGCCGGGCCCGTCGCCGCAGGCGCTGCCGCCTCGGCGTCGACCGCCGCAGGGTCCGTCGGCGTCCGGGGTTCCTGGGCGGGCTCCTTGCCCATCCGCTCCAGAGTCAGCATGATCAGCCCGCCCGCGGCCACGGCCCCGCAGAAGAGGGCCAGAGCGGTGCCCGGGACGCCGAGGCGGAAGTGCTCGCCGAACAGCGTGATGCCGATCGCGGCGGCCACCACCGGGTTGACCACCGTCACCGTCGCGAGCGGAGCCGTGAGCCCCGCGCCCCGGTAGGCGGCCTGGGACAGGAACAGGCCCGCCGCCGCGAGCCCCGCGATCACCAGCAGCGGCAGAGCGCCCGAGCGCACCGAACCGGACGTCCACTCCACGGCCACGGTCTTCGTGAACACCGAGGCCATCCCGAACGCCCCGCCCGCCCCCGTGGCCAGCACGATGCTGCGCAGGACCGGCCGGCGCAGCGTACGGGCGAGCACGACGAGCGCGCCGACGGCCCCGAACGTCACCGAGGCCAACAGCACCTGCTCGGGACCGTTCAGGGTGTGCGGCTCGGCGTTCCCCGTGAGCGCCAGCAGTCCGCCGAGTCCCGCCGTCGCCATCAGGGCGCCGCGCCAGGCCGTCGCCCCGGCCCGCCGTCCGACGAACAGGGCCGCCATCGGCAGGGCGAAGACGATCGTCAGCGCGCCGAGCGGCTGGACCAGGCTGAGCGGCCCGTAGGCGAGCGCCACCACGTGCAGGACCGCACCGGTCCCGTTGAGCAGCACGGCGACCCACCACACGCCGTTGCGCACCAGGGCGCGCGAGGAGTTGTCACCGGTCGCGGCCACGCGCTCCTGGATGATCGCCCCGGCCGCGTACGCGACCGCGGAGATCAGTGACAGCAGCACGGACAGCGCAAGGGAACTCATGTACACCACGATGTCCCGTCCGGGGCCCCACGTCGTCGTCCTTGAGACTGCACTTCGGCCTACTGCCCCAGTAGTACGCCCGGCGGACCGACGTCCTCCTCCCGACGGTAGTCCTGCCGCCCCCAGCCGTCAGAAGTTGTCGCGCGGCGGATACGGTGAGCCGCGAGGACGACACAGCCGGTGGCCGAACGGCCGACGGCGCACGCGGCCCGGGGACGGACCGGGAACCGATGGGGGAGCAGGGCATGGACCTGGTGCTACAGGCGTCGGTCGGCGGATTCTTCGCGCTGCGGACCACCCCGGCGCCCGGCGGCGGACACCGGCCGCTGGAGCGGTTGTACGCGGGCGAGAACGGCCCTCTCGCCGCGCGTGTCGACAAGGTCGCGGCACGTCTCGCGGCCCCCGAGCGCAGGGTCGCCGCGTCCATCGCCCATCTCGGTCTCGCCGCCCGGCTCTGGTCCGTCGCCCTGGGCCCGGCCGCGCTCTTCGGGCGGATCCCCGCCCTGCCGCCCGCCGCCCTCCACTGGGACCCGTCGTCCACCTCGCCGGAGGACCTGTGGCTGTCGGAGGTGACGGAGCTGCCCGGCACGGCTGCCCGGATCCGCGAAGAGGTCCAGTACGGGCATCTGGTTCCGCTGGCCGAGGCGTTCCGGTGCGACGGGAACATCTCGCCGCAGCTGCTGTGGGGCAACGCGGGGTCCGCGCTGGCCGGAGCCGTACGCGAACTCGTCGCCTTCGCACGCGCCCAGGACCGGCCGGACGTGGCCGCCAGGGCCCGGGCGCTGGCGGCCGAACTGTTCGACGACGCGGCACTGCGCGGCACCGGCGCCCCGCACGGTCCGGCGTTCCGGCGGCGCAGTTGCTGCCTGTACTGGCGCTGCCCGGGCGGCGGGCTGTGCGGGGACTGCGTGTTCGACCGGGCTCCCGGACCCGCTCGGGCGGAACCGTAGCGTCAGGAAGGCAGTCGTCGGCCAGGAGGCCGGTCCGTCGGAAGGGCAGTCGGTCGGAAGGCGGTCCGTCAGGAAGGCAGGACCGCGTCGATGGCATCGTCCACGGCCGGCAGGACGGGCAGCGCGCTGTCGAGACCGATCATGTCGATCAGGCGTCGCACGAACGGGGACGGGGCTGCCAGCCGCAGCCGGTCGCCCAGCGCGGTGTGGCCCTGGAGGAGCACGTTCACCGTCGTCGAGTCCGCGAAACCGACGCCGGAGAGATCCACGACGACCGGGCCGGAGCCGTCGTCGGCCGCCGAGGTCAGGGCGAGGCCCAGCGGTGCGACGCTGTCGATGTCGAGGTCACCCGACACGGTGAGGACCAGAGCGCCCCGCTCCTGTCGGGTGGTGATTCTGACGGCTCGGTCTTCGTTGGGCGATGAAAGCACGGATGGCACCTCGGGCGGGTCGGAAGGGAGCGGCGAGCCGTTCTGTCGGACGGGTCGGCGTCGTTCCGTCCCTGGTCGCGGCGGGGTACGGGGCAACGATAGAAGTAACAGTTGCCATTTGACAACATTCCCCAAGGGGTAACAATCTGATCCGCGACGGTTGCTCGGGTGACCGTCGAAGGTCGGTCGACCGATGGATGCGGAAGCGGGAGCCGGATGAAGCTAGGCGCTGTCGGCGACATCGCCGCGGAGCGGGGCCGCGGCCGTATCCCCGCGCGGGGAAAGACGTTCCGAAGCGGCGGCGTGGAAGGCCGCGAGGCCCTCGGCGAGCGCGGCGAGCGCGGCGGGATCCATCCGCTCCAGCACGGCGTTCAGCTCGGCGGCGCGCAGGGCCCGGTACTCTTCGAGAAGGGCTCGGCCGCGCAGACTCAGTCGCAGCTCCACCTCCCGTCGGCTGGTCGGGCTGGGCGCACGCTGGAGGAGCCCCATCGCCTCCATCCGGTCGCAGAGCCTGCTGACGGAGGGGGCACTGGAGCCCAGGGCCTCGCCCAGCGCCCGCAGATTGGTGCCTTCCTGCCGCTCGATCACGAGCAGGGCCCGAAGCTGGGAGGGCGATACGGTTCCCGAGGCGGCGGATTCCTGGCCCCGTCCCCACAGCACCTCCAGCAGCTCCGAGGCGGCGACCGCGTCGGCGGACGCCTGTTCGCGGCTGCTCGGGCGAAATCCTCGGTGGGGCATTCAGCCACTGTGTCACCCGTCAGGCCCGCTTGTCAGCCCGGGCCCGGCCCCTACGACGTCGCAGGACGAAGATTGCGCGAGAGACCGTGAACAGACGAACGGACATCGAGGCCGCCGTGCGGGCCGCCGCGCCGCACGCCCTGCTGGCCACCCTGCGCACCGAACTCTGCGGCGTCTACGGGGCGCTCGCGGTGGAGCTCCATCTCGCCGACTACGGTCTGCGGGTCCTGAAATCCCTGGACCGGCCCGAGGGCGAGAACGAGCCGCTCTCCCTGCACAACAGTCCCGAGGGCCGGGCGTTCGGCAGCCAGGAGCCCCGCGAACAGCAGGTCCGGCACGACGACGCCGTCGACCACCACCTGCCCGTGACCGTACGCGGCGAACGGCTCGGCATTCTCACCGTCCGGCTGCCCCAGGCCCTGTCCACCCCGGAGCTGGTCCGCGAGCTGACCCACATGGCCGACCTGCTCGGCCACGAGATCCTGGTCGCCGAACGGGACACCGACCTCTACCAGCGCGCCCGGCGCACCACCCGGCTCACGCTCGCCGCCGAGATGCAGTGGCAGCTGCTGCCCGCCCGCGCGTGCACCGCCGCCGAGTTCGCGATCGGGGCCCAGCTGGAGCCCGCGTACGCCATCCACGGTGACAACTTCGACTGGGCGGCGGACGCCGACGAGCTGACCGTCGCGGTCACCAACGGCATGGGCGAGGGCATACAGGCCTCCCTCCTCACCAATCTCGCCGTCAACGCCCTGCGCAACGCACGCCGGGCCGGCATCGGCATCGCGGACCAGGCGGCCCTGGCCGACCAGGCCCTCTACGACCAGCACCGCGGCGCCTCCCATGTCTCCACCCTGCTGCTCCGCTTCGAACTGGCGACCGGGCGGGTCGGCGTCGTCGACGCGGGTTCGCCGCAGCTGTGGATCCAGCGCGGCCGCACGGTCCGCCGCGTGGAGCTGGAGGCGCAGCTGCCGCTCGGCATGTTCGAGGAGTCGCGGTACACGGTCCAGGAGTTCCGGGTGGAGCCCGGCGACCGGCTGCTGCTGTTCAGCGACGGCGTCTACGACGCGGTGTCCCCGCTCGGCGAGGCGTACGGCGAACGCATGCTGGCCCGCGCCATCCAGTCGACGCGGCTGCTTCCGGCCGCCACCGTCCCGCGCGCGATGCTCGGCGAACTGGCCGAGTACCGGGGCACCGAGACGCCCGACGACGCACTGGTGCTGTGCCTGGACTGGTTCGGCCGGCAGGAGGGCTAGCTAGGGCGCGTCGAAGGCGCGGCGGGAGGCCTCGATGTGCGTGATGTGCTCATGGGTCCAGTCGCACATCACATGGACCGTCCGGCGCAGGCCCTGCCCCGGCTCCGTGAGGGAGTACTCGACCCGCGGGGGCACGGTGGGATGCACACACCGCTCGACCAGTCCGTAGCGCTCCAGCATCCGCAGGTTCTGGGTGAGCATCTTGTGGCTGATGCCCTCGACCGCGCTCCGCAGCTCGGTGAAGCGGAGTGTGCCCTCGCCCAGGGCCTCGATGATCAACAACGCCCACTTGTTGGCGACGTCGGAGAAGATCTCCCGCGCCAGCGAGTCCGCGCGCCGCAGATCCGCATCCTCGGGTGAGCCGCTGAACTGCTTGGTCACCATCAGGTTCCCCCGTCACCGAAAAGTGCGTTCTTCCATGTCAGCTCATACTCTCCTACGGTTCCTGAGTAACCACAAGTGACCGGCGAAGGGCCGGTCCGGTGGACAATGGGGGCACGGTCCCCGGAACGAGGAGGCGGGCAGTATGGCCATCACCCTGGTGAACCCGAGCGGACTGCCGGAGATCGGCGCGTACAAGCAGGTGTCGGTCGCGACCGGAACGAAGCTGGTCTTCGTCGCCGGACAGGTCGCCTGGGACGCGGAGGGCTCCACCGTCGGTGTGGGCGACCTCGCCGCGCAGGTCGAGCAGTGTTACGTCAACGTCGGCACGGCCCTCGCCGCGGTCGGCGGCAGCTTCGAGGACCTGGCGAAGCTGACCGTGTACGTCGTGGACTGGACGCCCGAGAAGATGCCCCAGTTCATGGAAGGCGTGGCCCGGGCCGCCGCGCGCCTGGGGACCACCCCCGTACCGCCCGGCACGCTGGTGGGCGTCGCGGCCCTGGATATCCCGGAGCACCTGGTCGAGGTCGAGGCCACCGCCGTGCTCGACGCCTGAGGGACGCCGTCCCGGCTCAGGTGCTGAGCTGGAACTCCGCCCGGATCCGCTTGCCCACCGGCACCCGCTCGGCCGTGAGCCGGTCGCACAGGGCCACGACGATCTCCATGCCGTGACCGCCCAGACGGGACGGGTCGGGGGCGTACAGCACGGGCATCGCGGTGCTGCTGTCGTACACCGTGACGCTGATCTGCTGCGCGTTGCCCTCCAGCTCCAGGAGGTAGGGGCCGTGGCTGTAGCGGTCGGCGTTGGTGACCAGCTCGCTCACGGCCAGCATCAGGTCGCTGCGGGTGTGCTCGCCGATCCGGGCGAGGCACTCCACGGCGAGCCGCGTCAGAAAACGGTCGGCGAGCGCACGGGCCAGCGCGATACAGCCCGGCTCGCCGTCGAAGACCTCGGCGCTGAGCAGTACCTCGGCGGCAGCCAGCCCCTGACCCGGGTCTTCCGGTGGGGAGGTGACCTGTTCGTTCATGTGCTCCAGCCAGGGCGCCGAGTTGAGGTCGCAGACCTTTTCCGCCATTCGTCTACCCCTGGCGAAGGATCCCACTCCAGGAGATCCGGACCCGATCCTACGCACGTCCGGGCAGCCGCACCACGGTCACGAAGAACTCGTCGATCTGGCGCACCGCCGCGATGAACTGATCAAGGTCCACCGGCTTGGTCACGTACGCGTTGGCGTGCAGTTTGTAGCTGCGCAGAATGTCCTCCTCGGCCGAGGAGGTGGTGAGCACGACCACCGGGATCAGGGCGAGCTCGGGGTCGCCCTTGATCTGCTCCAGCACCTGCCGGCCGTCGTACTTCGGCAGGTTCAGGTCCAGCAGCACCAGGTCGGGGCGGGGGGCCTCGGTGTGCTCGCCCCGCCGGTAGAGGAAGTCCAGCGCCTCCTGGCCGTCGCGCACGACGTGCAGGGTGTTGCGGATCTTGTTGTCCTCGAAGGCCTCACGGGTCATCAGCTCGTCGCCGGGATCGTCCTCGACGAGCAGGACCTCGATGGGCTGGACAGGGCTGTTCACGAAGGATCTCCCGGCTGGCTGGTGAGCAGGGCGGGAGCGAGCAGCTCCGCCGTGGTGTGCGTGGGCGCGTCGGGCGCCACAGGCAGGGTGAAGTGGATGCGGGTGCCTTCGCCCGGTTCGGGCTCCAGCCAGATCCGGCCACCGTGGAACTCGATGATCTTCCGGCAGAGCGCCAGGCCGATGCCCGTGCCCTCGTACGCGTCACGGGCGTGCAGCCGCTGGAAGATGACGAACACCTTGTCCGCGAACTCGGGCGCGATCCCGATCCCGTTGTCCGACACGGTCAGATGCCAGTCCTCGCCCTCGCGTACGCAGTCGAGCGAGATCCGGCACGGGACGTCCTCCCGGCGGAACTTCACCGCGTTGCCGACGAGGTTCTGCCAGACCATGGTGAGCGCGGTCGCGTCCCCGAGCAGTTCGGGCAGGGACTCCGGCCGCTCGATCACCGTCCCCGACTCCTCGATCGCGAGGTTCAGATTGGCCAGGGCCCGGTCCAGGGCCTGGTCCAGATCGACCGGTTTCCAGCTCTCCTGCACCCGGCCCACCCGCGAGAACGTCAGCAGGTCGTTGATGAGGACCTGCATCCGCTTGGCGCCGTCCACCGCGAAGGCGATGTACTGCTTGCCCCGCTCGTCGAGCTCGTCGCCGTACCGCTTCTCCAGCAGCTGGCAGAAGGAGGCGACCTTGCGCAGCGGCTCCTGGAGGTCGTGCGAGGCGACGTACGCGAACTGCTCCAGCTCCGAATTGGAGCGGCGCAGCTCCTCCGTCTGCTCCGCGAGCAGGGCCTCGCGGTCCTGCGCCTCGGCCAGTTCGTCGGCCAGCCGTTGCCGCATCTCCTCCACCGCCCGGGCCACGGCCTGGACGTCGGACGGGCCCTTGATCTCGATCCGGGTGCCGAAGGCCCCGGACCTGACCCGCTCGGACGCGCCGCGCAGCCGGTTCAGCGGGACGCCCACCACCCGGTGGAACAGCAGGCTCAGCGCCACCACGGTCAGCACGAAGACGGCGACCAGCGCGATCAGCACCCGGTCACGGGTGGTGTGCGCCGAGCCGAGATCGGCCCGTGCCTGGTCGCGGGCCTCGGCGAGATGCCCCTGCTGGTCGCCGTACGCCTGCCGCAGCTGGTCGAAGTCCGCCTTGCTGCGCTGCAACTGCGCTCCGGTGGCGGCCTCGCTCGGCCCCATCTCCCGGACCGTCCGGACCAGCGGCTCGGCCTTGCTCCGCCGCCACTGCTCCGCCGCCGCGGCGATGGCGTCGAGATCGGCGGCGTACCGGTTGTCCGGCCCGACCAGGCGGCGGACCTGCGCGAGGCGATCCTGCTCGGCCTCCTTACCCGCCTCGTAGGGTTCGAGGAAGGAGTCGTCGCCGGTCAGCGCGTACCCCCTGATCCCGGTCTCCTGGTCGAGCAGGGCGTTCTGGAGCTGGAAGGACGCCGATCTGGCGGGCTGGATACGGTCCACCAGTTCGGTCGTACGGTCGGAGATCCGCGCCATCACGAGCCCGCCGGTCACCAGGCAGCCGCAGACCACCACGATGAAGCCGCCGAGCAGGAGATGGACCCAGTTCTGCACCGACAGCCGCGCGGCGAAGCCGCCGGCCGCCGGGTCCCTCGTCGTGTCACCGCTCATCGGACTCCGCTCCCCAGCCCAGATGCAGAACGGCCACATCGTCCGCGAGACCGCCGTAGGGCGCTGCGCCCTCGGCGGCTCCCGCCACCAGGGCGTCGACGAACGCACGGGCCGGCAGATGCCCGTTGGCCCGGGCCATCGCGAGCAGCCCTTCCTCCCCGAGGCGGCTGTCCGGGCCGTCGCGCCCCTCGAAGAGCCCGTCCGTCAAGAGCACGAGGCCCGCGCCGGGCGTCAGCGGGACGTCTACCGTCGGCCACCGGCCGGTCCCGGGCAGCAGCCCGAGCGCCATCCCTCCCTCGGGCTCCACCCAGGTCACGTCCGTGCCCTGACGGAGCAGCAGGCCGGGGTGACCGGCCCGCAGGATCTGGACGTGCCGCTGCCCGGGCGGGAACGCCAGCGAGGTGACGGTGGCGAACACATGCGAGTCCGAGCGCTCGGCGACCAGGATCTCCTCCAGCAGGGCTATCTGCTCGGGCTGGGACGTCCCGCACAGCACGGCGGTGCGCCAGGCCACCCGCAGACACACGCCGAGCGCGGCCTCGGCCGCCCCGTGCCCGGAGACATCGCCGATCACCGCGTGCACCGTGCCGTCCGAGGTCTGCACGACGTCGTAGAAGTCACCGCTCAGCAGCCCGTGGACCCGCCCCGGCTCATAGCGGGCGCGCGCCCGGAAGCGGTCGTCCCGCAGCAGGGGGACGGGCAGCAGTCCGCGCTCCAGCCGGGCGTTCTCCTGTGCGGTCAGCCGGTTGGCGCGCAGTGCGGCGGTGGCCCGTTCCACTTCCTTGCGCTGGAGGGCGTAGCGGATCGCGCGCGCCAGCACCTCAGGGTCCAGGAGGCCCTTGACCAGGTAGTCCTGGGCGCCGCCGGCGACCGCGCGGAGCCCGGTGCCGGACTCCTGCAGACCGGTGAGGACGACGATCGCGGCCTCGCTGTCGGACTCCAGTATCTGGCGCACGGCGTCCAGGCCGTGGACGTCGGGAAGGTGCAGATCGAGGAGCACGCACACTGGGGTGGTGGACGCGTCCAGGAAGGCGCGCGCCTCGGCCAGGGTCTTGCACCAGGTGAGGGCGGAGTCCAGCTCGCTGTCGGTGAGCATCTCCTCGACGAGCAGCGCATCGCCCGCGTCGTCCTCCACCAGCAGGATCGACGCGTCGAGGTTCCACGGCGGAGCCTCGACGGGTTCCGCCGTCCTGGCCTGCTGGGAGGGAATTCCGGAGATGCCCACAGGACCTGGTGATGTGCCCACGGGCGACTCGGTCAACCCTCCACCCCCTCGTACGACGGCGCGGCTCGTCCGGCCTGATCGTCAGGAAGCATAGGCGAGCGACGGAACCCGCGGACTCACACCTCGACGCTCATCCCCTTGCGCAGCTGCCGGACGATCCTGCTGAGCAGCCGCGACACATGCATCTGGGACACACCCAGCTCCGCGCCGATCTGCGACTGCGTCATCTCCGCCCCGAACCGCATCTGCACGATCCGGCGCTCCCGGTCGTCGAGCTGGTCCAGCAGCGGAGCCAGGGTGTGCAGGTTCTCGACGGTCTCCATGGCCGGATCCGTCTCGCCCAGGACATCGGCGTACGCCCGCTGCTCCTGGCCGGAGTCGCTGTCCGCGGAGGGAGTGTCCAGCGAACCGGCCGAGTAGCCGTTGGCCGCCACGAGCCCCTCGATGATCTCCTCCTCGGGGAGGTCGAGGTGGGCGGCCAGCTCCTTGACGGTGGGGTCGCGGTCCAGCTCGGCGGAGAGCTGCTCCTTCGCCTTGGCGAGGTCCACCCGCAGCTCCTGGAGCCGCCGCGGCACATGCACCGACCAGGTGGTGTCGCGGAAGAACCGCTTGATCTCCCCGACGATGTACGGCACGGCGAAGGTGGCGAACTCGACCTCGCGGGACAGGTCGAACCGGTCGATCGCCTTGATCAGGCCGATCGTGCCGACCTGGATGATGTCCTCGGTGTCGTCGCCGCCCCGGTTGCGGAACCGGGACGCGGCGAAGCGCACCAGCGAGAGGTTCATCTCGATCAGGGTGTTGCGGGCGTACTGGTGCTCGTGGGTGCCCTCCTCCAGGACCTGGAGCCGGTCGAAGAAGATCTTCGACAGGGCCCGTGCGTCCTGCGGGGCGATCTTTCCGGCGTCCTCGACCCAGGGCAGCTCTCCGGTGACGTCCGCTGTCCGCGCACCGGTCCGCTCGTCGCCCGGCGGCGTCGTCGTTCCGGTGGCTCGCGCTGACATGGCCGTCATGGTGTCGCCCTCCCTGCTGTCCAATGTGTCGGACGGTCGCCTGCCCGGTGCCCGCGAAGTCATGCCTCTCTTTTTCCGCTTCTTTCCTGCGGGCCTTTCCGCGCCCCTTCCGCAGGAGGCCGCTCGTACACCGCTCGAACGGAGCAGTGGCCCGCGCATGGCAAACTTGGGCGGGGTGTGTTTCGGCCTGCGGTGAACCACGATCCGCGGCGAGAAGATGACAGAGGAACGGCAATGACGGTGACAGAGGACAGCCCGGAGCTCGCTCCCGGAATCGAGGAGTTCGGTCCCGGTATCGACCCGGAGCGGCTGGCCGTCTGCCTGAGCGTGCTCGACGAGCTCGACCGGATCGAGGTGGACCACCCGGACGCCATCGCCGTCCGACGGGCCACCGCCGGGATCTACCGCACGGTGAAGCAGCGCCGCCGCCAGGAGCGCCGTGCCGCGAAGACCGCCCACGACCGGGCCGTCACCGAGGCCACGGCGACCGGCTCGGCCGAGCGCATCGACGACGAGACGCAGGGCGTGCTGCCCTCCTCCTCCGCCCAGGCCGAGATCGCGGGCATCCTCCAGCGGCCCCGCTCCTGCTACATCTGCAAGACGCGCTACGTCGAGGTCGACGCTTTCTACCACCAGCTCTGCCAGTCGTGCGCCAAGGAGAACCGCGCCCGCCGCGACGCCCGTACCGACCTGACCGGACGCCGGGCGCTGCTCACCGGCGGCCGGGCGAAGATCGGCATGTACATCGCGCTGCGGCTGCTGCGCGACGGCGCGCACACCACGATCACCACCCGCTTCCCCAACGACGCGATCCGCCGCTTCAAGGCGATGGAGGACAGCGACGAGTGGATCCACCGGCTGAAGATCGTCGGCATCGACCTCCGCGACCCGGCCCAGGTCGTCGCGCTGGCCGACTCGGTCGCGGCCGAGGGCCCGCTGGACATCCTGATCAACAACGCGGCCCAGACCGTCCGCCGCTCGCCCGGCGCGTACAGCGAGCTGGTCAACGCCGAGTCGGCCCCGCTGCCCGCCGGTGAGCTTCCGGCGGCCGAGGTCATCGGCACCTTCGGCAGCGGCACGGTCGACCGGGTGGCCGCGTTGCCCGCCGCCCGCAAGGAGAACCTGAGCGCCCAGGAGGTCACGGACCTCGCCCTGGTCACCGGTTCCGCCTCGCCGGCCCGGATCGCCGCGGGCACCGCGATCGACGCGGGCGGCCTCGTCCCGGACCTGCACGACACCAACAGCTGGGTCCAGACGGTCGAGGACGTCGAGCCGATCGAGCTCCTCGAAGTCCAGCTCTGCAACTCCACCGCGCCGTTCATCCTGATCAGCGGGCTGCGCCCGGCGATGGCCGCCACCGCGGCGAAGCACGCGTACGTCGTCAACGTCTCGGCGATGGAGGGCGTCTTCAGCCGCGGCTACAAGGGAGCGGGCCACCCGCACACCAACATGGCCAAGGCCGCGCTCAACATGCTGACGCGCACCAGCGCCCAGGAGATGTTCGAGAAGGACGGCATCCTGATGACGGCCGTGGACACCGGCTGGATCACCGACGAGCGCCCGCACCCGGACAAGATGCGCCTCGCCGAGGAGGGCTTCCACGCCCCTCTCGACCTGGTCGACGGCGCGGCCCGGGTCTACGACCCGATCGTGCGCGGCGAGGGCGGCGAGGCCCTCTACGGCTGCTTCCTCAAGGACTACGCCCCCGCGAACTGGTAGCCCGAACGGCTCAACCGGACCGGCGGACTCCGCGCGGCGACCCGAAACCCGGCCCAGGATGGTTCCTGGGCCGGGTTTTTGCCGTGAACAGTGGCCGAAAGTGACCTACCGCACACATTCTATCGAGCGCGGCGGCGCTCATTTGGTTACGCTGAGGCGAACGGACGCCACCGAGGGGCCCACGAAGGTTCCTCGACCGTCCTGGGACACGGTCGGAAACCCGGCCGCTGTTCCGCCCCGAACCGGCGCCACCGCGACCGACACATATCACCATCCCTGCCCCGCACAGGGCGGTCGCGCCACGGCATCGGTGCCGGAGCGTCGGCGGCGCCCTGGGTGACGCGACACAGAGGAGTGCGCGGTGACGACACCGGAACTGACCGAACGCGAAATGCGCCCTGCCGAACGGACCGCCGGGCGGCCCGGCCGCCCCGAGCAGCTGCGGAACATCGAGGTCTGGGCCAGGTCCGCCCCGATCCGGCTCGCCGGATACGAGGACGACCTCGCCGAGCCGCACATCCTGCCCGGCATCGACTGACCCCCGAGGATCTCCTAGGGCCTGCGGCCCGTCCCCCCGCCCTCCCGCTCCGGCGGCAGCGGCCGGGAGACGGGCCGCAGGAATTCCCGGACGTAGGTGCGGTGCCACCAGCACCCGGTGGCCCGCAGCTCCCGGAGCCCGGTGAACCGGTAGCGGTAGACCCGGGCGCGCACCTGCCGGGGCGGTCCGTCGGGGAACGGGTTGTGACCGAGCAGCCGGAGCGTGTCCCGGTCGCCCTCCAGCAGCCGCTCGGTGAACGGCCCGAACCAGGAGCGGGCGTACGCGGGGGAGAGCGCCGCGAACCACATCATCCAGTCGAGCCGCAAATGGTACGGGGCGAACAGGCGCGGAAGCCGGCGCGGATCGCCCGGCTTGCCGCGGAAGCCGTACTCCCGCCACTCGGCGCCCTCGTGCACCACCGGATCGGCGCTGCCCTCCACCACGACCTCCAGCCGCATCCGGCTGATGGAGCCGAACGCGCCATAGGTGTTGACCAGGTGCAGCGGATCGTAGGACCGGTTCATCGCCTGCCGCCGCGAGAGCAGATTGCGCACCGGGCGGTAGCTGAGCACCAGCACCAGGGCGGTCACCGCGAAGACCATCACTTCGTACCAGAGGGGCGGTGCGACCTGGGCCGGCGGCGGACCGGCCGGCGGGGTCCAGTCGATCGCGGAGAGCGCCAGTGCGATGGTGAGCCAGTTCAGCCAGGCGAAGTTCCCCGACAGGACGAGCCAGAGCTGGGTGAGCACCATCAGTCCGGCGGCCGCGCTCGCCACCGGCTGCGGGGTGAACAGCAGGAAGGGCACCAGCAGCTGGGTGACATGGTTGGCGGCCACCTCGATCCGGTGCACGGGCCGGGGCAGATGGTGGAAGAACCAGCTCAGCGGCCCCGGCATCGGCTGCGTCTCGTGATGGAAGTCCAGGCACGTCAGTTCGCGCCAGCACGCGTCCCCGCGCATCTTGATCAGCCCCGCGCCGAACTCCACCCGGAACAGCAGCCACCGCAGCAGCCACAGCACCAGCACCGGCGCGGCCGTGTCCCCGGAGCCGAGGAAGACCGCCAGGAACCCGGTCTCCAGCAGCAGTGACTCCCAGCCGAACCCGTACCAGACCTGCCCCACCTGGACGATCGACAGATACAGCACCCACGGCAGCGCCCAGAGCAGCATGCCGCCCCACAGCGGCAGCGAGCCGTCGAGACCGGCGATCAGCGCGACCGAGACGGCGCAGCCGCTCCAGGCGACGGCGGCGAAGAAGCGGTCCGAGTAGTGCAGCCGGAAGAGCCCCGGAGCGGCCCGCCAGGGCGTGCGCCGCAGCAACGCGGGGACGGGCAGCATGCCGCGCTCGCCGATCAGCGCCCGGAACTGGAGCGCGGCGGAGAGGAAGGCGACCAGATAGACCACGGCCAGCGCCCGCTGGAAGATCAGCCGGCTCAGCCAGTAGCCGTCCGCGGTGAACCATTCCATCCCTGCCAGTATCGGCCAGGAGTCAGCCCGCGGCGACGATCCGGCGCAGCGTGCGGCCGAGCCTGCGCGCGTACCAGTGCTGCACGCGCGGTACCAGCGGCCCGGCGAGCCGGGTGTACCAGGAGGCGGGGCGCGAGAACGCCAGCACCGTGAACCACACGGTCCCGTCGTCCGCGAGGTCCACCACGAAGCACTCCTCGCCGCGCTCCGGATGCCCGGCCCGGGTGCCGTAGCCGAAGCCGGTGCGTCCGTCCTCCCCGTACGCCGTCCAGACCACCTCGCAGGGAGCCGTGAAGCGCAGCGGTCCAAGCCCCAGGGAGACCCGGACGCTGCCGCCGGGCTCCGCGCGCCGGGCCGGGGCCTCCACCCGTGCGCCGGACGCGCGGTGCATCCGCCATTCGGTTATCGCCGCGCCGGCGGCCGCGAGGTCCGCCTCGCCCCGGCCGACCCGGGTGCGGTGGTGGAGGTGGTGGTAGCCCCGGGGGAGCGGGCCGAGGCGGGTCGCGCCGACCTCCGGGTAGGTGAGGGTGCTCATGCGGTCCTGCCTCCGGTGCGGGTGAGTCCTGCGGTGCGGTCGGTTCGTTCGGTACGGATGCGCCGCCAGGCCAGCAGTGAGCAGAGCGCGAAGCCCAGCGCGTTGCCCAGGCCATGGGTGGCGGCCATCCAGGTCAGGGTGGGGTGGGGCAGCCCGGTCGCCTCGCCGAGCGCCCAGCTCAGCGCGAGCAGCATCGTCGCCACCAGGACGGCGGCGGAGGTGAGCAGCAGGAGCCGGGTCGTCCGGTCCCGGCCGTCGGCGCGCCCCATGCGCCAGGTGAGCAGGCCGACCGTCCACATCCCGGCCGTGAGGACGACCGCCCCGACGAGTTCGGCCCAGTCGCCGATGAAGTAGCCGGCCAGCACGAGCAGCGTGCCGACCGGCACGCTCAGTGCGGCGAAGCGGCCCGCCGGGCCGTCCGAGACCCGGCAGACCAGACCGGCGATCAGGGCGGCGGCGAACCCGGCGTAGTGGAAGTGCGGCACGGTCAGCGCGAGGATGCCGAGGTCGAACCCGAAGAGCTCGTGCCCCGAACGCTCGGCGACCAGGGCGGTCGCGGCGACGGCCGGGGTGACCAGTGCGGTGAGCATGGCGACCCCGGCGGGGTCGAGGTCCTGGGCGCGGACCGCCCGGCGTGGGGCGTGCAGGGCGAGCAGGACGGTGCCCAGTGCGTAGCAGCAGGCGAGCGCCGTGGCCGTGGTGCCGCGCGGCAGCCAGAGGGCGAGGGAGCCCGGTACGGCGAAGAGCGGCCAGAGCCGGCGGATCCGCTCCAGCTCCTGTCGCCCGGAGAGCCGCAGCCCCGCCGGTACGACGACGAGCATGCCCAGCATCACGATGGCGTTGACCAGTGCGGACATGACGGACCCCCCCTTGCTTTGAACGTGTTCAAGTTCTGGATGTGAGAGTAGAGGGTTTCTTGAACGCGTTCAAGACGGGGTGGTGGCCGGTCGTTCCGCTTGCGGGTCCGTGTCCGGTGCGGCACAGATGGTGACACCCATTCGTTCCTCAGGGACAGGCAGGAGAGCTCTGTGCGCTCACCAGGACGTTTCCGGCGTACCGCGCTCGCCGCGGTGTCCGCCGGAGTGCTGCTCGCCGTGGCCGGCTGCGACAACGGCGGTGACCGGACGGCCAAGGGCACCACGGGCACCGCCGAGGCCAAGGACGTCCTCCTCCAGTCGCTCGCGTCCCCGGGTCCAGGACCGTTCACCGCCTCCACGGCGCGGGCGACGGCCTCCGCTTCCCCCACCGGGGCACCGGACGCCGAACCGACCTCCGCCACCCGGACGGTCCATCCGGTCTCCGGCGCCGTCCCCGGGCTCTACGGCGGCACCCGTTCGGTCGCCGCCTGCGACGTCGAACAGCAGACGACCCTGCTGACCGACGACAAGGACAAGGCGAGCGCCTTCGCCGAGGCGGCGGGCGTCGAAGCCGTGCAGATCCCCGGCTATCTGAAGTCCCTCACCCCGGTCGTCCTGCGCGCCGACGCCCAGGTCACCAACCACGGCTACAGTGCCGGCTCGGCCACCGCCTTCCAGGCCGTGCTCCAGGCGGGCACCGCCGTCCTGGTCGACAGCCGGGGAATGCCCCGCGTCCGCTGCGCCTGCGGCAACCCGCTGGGCCCGCCCGTGGTCGCCGACGGAGAGGTCGCCCATCGCGGTGAGCGCTGGCCCGGCTACGACCCTGCGCGCATCCTCGCCATCGAGCCCGGCGTCAAGGCGGCCACCAGCCTCATCATCGTGAACGCCGACGACAACAGCTGGATCGAGCGGGCCATGGGCGACAGCGGTGGCCGCGACCGCGCGCCGGACGACCCGCCGCCGTTCGAGCCCGACGCCGAGCTGCTCTTCCCGTCGCCCGGCAGGCCCACCGAGTCCGCGCCCCCGGACTCGCCGCCGTCCGAACCGGCGCCCTCCGAGCCGCAGGCGCCGACGGACCCCGGCCCCGATGAGTCCTCCGACGACTTCGGCGACCCGCCGCCCGAGGAGCCATGGGACTACGAGGAGGGCGACCCGGACGTCGCGCCCGAGCCGACCCAGGTCTTCCCCGCCGAACCGGAGGAGCCCGTGGGGCCCGACGGGCTCATCGGGCCGGACGGGCCGGACGAGCCCATGGAGGCGGGCCTCGGCGACGTGTTCGCCGGCTGACCCGAGCGCCGTAGAACCAGTCGAAGAATCAGACAAATGGTGGCAGAGTGGCCGATATGGATGATCGGGTAGCGGGTGCCCTGTCACTCCCCGACGACTGGCCCGCCCACCCGGACCTCAGCCTCGCCCTGAACCGTATGGGCAGCTTCGACTGGGATCTCGACACCGGCCTCATGCACATGGACCAGGCCGCCCTGGGTGTGTTCGACCTGACCCCGGACGAGTACGACGACCGGCCGGCCTCGCTGTCGCCGCGCGTGCCCACGGACGAGGCCCAGCGGCTGGACGGGATGGTCTCGCACGCCCTGAAGAGCGGCCGCACCAACTACGGCGCGTACTTCCGCATCCTGCGGCGCGACGGCACCCTGCGCTGGACCCACACCCAGGGGTTCGTCCGTCGGGACGGGACCGGCCGCCCGCGCCGCATCATCGGAATCGTCCGCGACGCCACCCAGGAGCTGGCCGACTCCACCGCCCGGCGCGAGCTGGACGACGAGCGCCGCCAGCGCACCAGCCTGGTCGAGGGCACCACCGCCGCGCTGGCCCACGCCCGTACGGTCAAGGACGTCATCGCCGTCCTCAAGAACTCCCAGGGGCTTGCCCACCTGGGAGCCACCAGCCTCGTCATGGGCCTGCTGGAGTCCGGCCGCATCCACCTCGTGGCCGACGGCCCCGAAGGCGCGTACGTCCCCGGCACCCGGTACACCCGGGTGGACGAGCAGTACCCGATGAGCGAAGTGGTCCGCACCCTGTCCCCGCGCTTCATCGAGTCCGCCGAGGACTTCGCCACCTCGTATCCGGTCCTGTGGCCCGACATCAGCCACCTCGGGATCACCTCCGCCGCCTATATGCCGCTGATCGCCCAGGCCCGCCCGATCGGCGCGCTCGGCCTCCTCTACCGGGACAAGGCGGGCTTCACCGCCGACGAGCGCAACCTGCTGATGGCGCTCGGCACCTCGATCGCCCAGAGCCTCCAGCGCGCCATGCTCTACGAACAGGAGCATGACCTCGCCGAGGGCCTTCAGCAGGCGATGCTGCCGCGCCGGATCCCGTCCGTGCCCGGGGCGCAGGTCGCCGTCCGCTACCGCTCGGCCCGCCTCGGCCGCGACATCGGCGGCGACTGGTACGACCTGATCCCGCTGCCCGGCGGCCGGGTCGGCGCCGTCATCGGGGACGTCCAGGGGCACGACACCCACGCCGCCGCAGTCATGGGGCAGCTCAGGATCGTCCTGCGCGCCTACGCCGCCGAGGGGCACAGTCCCGCCACGGTCATGGCGCGCGCCTCCGTCTTTCTCCATGAACTGGACACCGACCGCTTCGCCACCTGTACCTACGCCGAGGTGGACCTCACCACCGGCGTCGTCCAGGTGGTCCGCGCCGGACACGTCGACCCGCTGGTGCGGGACGTGGACGGGAGCTGCCGCAGGATGCCGTCCGACGGCGGCCTGCCGCTCGGCCTCTCGGCGGAGTTCGGCCGGCTGGAGTACCCGGTCTCCACCGTCGAGCTGGACCCCGGCCAGACGATGATCCTGTTCACCGACGGCCTGGTCGAGCTGCCGGGCTCCGACCTCGACGAGGGCATGCAGCTGCTCACCACCCTCGTCACCAACGGCCCCCACGACCTGCAGAAACTGGCCGACCAACTCTGCGACGCCGTCGACGGGCGCGGCGGCCAGGACGATGTCGCGGTCCTGCTGCTGCGCCGCCGCGCCGCGCACGCCCCGCAGCCCGGCGGCCGGCTCCAGCAGCACGTCGCCCAGAACGACCCCGAGGCGCTGAGCTCCTCCCGGCACATGATCCGCGCCGCGGTCCGGGCCTGGGGGGCGAAGGACCGGGCCGACGAGATCGAGCTCGCGGCCGACGAACTGATCACCAACGCGCTCATGCACACCGACGGCGGCGCGATCGTGACGATCCGGGTGCTCGCCGGAACCGAGCGCCGCCTGCGCGTCGACGTCGAGGACCGCTCCAGCGCGCTGCCACGGCGACGTGACGCCGGGGAGTCCGGGGTGTCGGGGCGCGGCCTCATGCTGGTCGACCGGCTGGCCGACGTCTGGGGCGTGGAGTCGCGGGGCAGCGGCAAATGCGTTTGGTGCGAGTTCCTCATCCCGGCCCGCTGAACCCCGCACGCCGGCGTAACAGTACGTAACATGTCTGTGCTTGACCGTAACCGACCGCAAAGGATTGACTGCGGGCACCGGCCGCACTCGGCCCTGCCGCCTTCGACGACATGAGGCCCCCGTTGGGTACCGAGCTACTCGCCCCGCTCGATCTTGCATTCTGGCACCTCGAATCGGACGCCCATCCGATGCACCTGGGCGCGCTCGCCGTCTTCGCCCCGGCGCCCGGCGCCGGTCCGGAACGGATCCTCGATCTGCTCGGGACCCGCGCCGCCGCGATCCCCCGGCTGCGCATGTGCGTACGGGACGTCCTGCTGCCGGTCGGCGGCAAGGCCTGGACGGTGGACAAGGGCTTCGACGTGCACCGGCACGTCGAACGCGTCGTCGTGGCCGACGGCGACTTCATGGCGGAGGCCACCCGGCTGGCCGGCGAACTGATGGAGCGACCGCTCGGGCGGGGCCTGCCGCCCTGGCGGATGTATCTCATCGGCGGGGCGGACGGCGGGCCCTTCGCCGTCCTGGTCAAGCTGCACCACGCCCTGGCCGACGGGATGCGGGCGGTCGCCATCGGGGCCGGGATCTTCGACGAGATCGCCGCCGTCACCAGCGCCCGCACCGTCGCCCGGGGCCGCCCCGCCGTCCCGCCCCGCTCCTGGCTGCCCGACCCCCGCGAAATGGCGGGCATGGCGCTCGGACGGATCGGCGAGGTCGGCCGGGCCCTCGGCGTGGGCGCCTCCGTCGTCCGCGCCGGCCGCCTCGACCTGTGGGGCCCGTCCGCCTTCACCGCGCCCTCCAGCGGCACCCGCCGCCTGGCCACCGCCGACCTCGACGCCGGAGACCTCCAGCGGATCCGGCGGGTCGAGGGCGGCACCGCCAACGACATCCTGCTCGCCGTCGTCGCCGGGGCGCTGCGCCGCTGGATGGCCGGGCGCGGCGAGGTGCTGCCCGCCGCCGACCCGCGCGCCCTGGTCCCCGTCTCCCGGCGGCGGCCCGGCGGTGCCGCCGCCTCCGGCAACCGGCTCTCCGCCTATCTGCTCGGCCTGCCGGTCACCGCGGCCGACCCGCGCGAGCGGCTCCGGGCGGTCCGGACCGCGATGGAGCGCAACAAGGCGGCCGGCCCGCTCAAGGGCGCCGGAGCCGTCGCCGTACTCGCCGACCAACTGCCACCGCTGGCCCACCGGTTCGGCGCACCGCTGGCCGCCAACGCGGCCCGGATGCTGTTCGACGTGCTGGTCACCAGCGTGCCGCTGCCCCGCTCCGCGCTCTCGCTGGGCGGCTGCCCGCTGACCGCCCTCTACCCCATGGCGCCGCTGGCCCGGGGCCAGTCCCTGGCGGTCGCCCTGTCCACCTACGGCGGGCGGGTGCATGTGGGCCTGGTGGCCGACGGCAAGGCGCTGCCTGATCTGGACCGGCTCGCCGAGGCCGTCGAGGAGGAGTTCACCGAGCTGCACGCCGTCGTCACCGGCACGGACCGCACGCCGGTGTCCTGACAGGCAGCCGCCGATGGGCTGCGGCAGTCTTGAGCCATGCCCGAACTGCCCGAAGTCGAAGCCCTGCGGGTCTTCCTCGACGACCATCTGGTCGGCAAGGAGATCGCCCGCGTCCTCCCGCTGGCGATCAGCGTCCTGAAGACGTACGACCCGCCGCTCTCCGCCCTGGACGGCAGGACCGTCACCTCGGTCGCCCGGCACGGCAAGTTCCTCGACATCGAAGCGGGCGGGCTCCACCTCTGCACCCACCTCGCCCGGGCCGGCTGGCTCCGCTGGAAGGACTCCTTTCCGGCCGCCCCGCCCCGCCCCGGCAAGGGGCCCCTCGCCCTGCGCCTGGTCACCGCGGACGGCGACGGCTTCGACCTGACCGAGATGGGCACCAAGAAGCGTCTCTCGGTCCACCTCGTCCACGACCCCATGGACGTCCCCGGCATCGCCCGCCTCGGCCCGGACCCCCTCGCCGACGCCTTCGACCGCGACGCGTTCGCCGCGCTGCTCGCGGGGGAGCGCCGCCAGATCAAGGGCGCGCTGCGCGACCAGTCGCTCATCGCGGGCATCGGCAACGCCTACAGCGACGAGATCCTGCACGTCGCGAAGATGTCCCCGTTCAAACGGACCGCCGACCTCGGCGAGGGCGACGTCGCCCGCCTCCACACGGCGCTGCGCACCACGCTGAAGGACGCCGTGGCCCGCTCCAGCGGGGTGGAGGCCGGAAAGCTCAAGGCCGAGAAGAAGAGCGGGATGCGGGTCCACGGACGTACCGGAGAAGCCTGCCCGGTCTGCGGGGACACCATCCTGGAGGTCTCCTTCAGCGACTCCTCGCTGCAGTACTGCCCGACCTGCCAGACCGGCGGAAAGCCGCTGGCGGACCGCAGGCTCTCCAAGTTCCTGAAGTGACCGCCCCGGCCCACCGCACTCTCAGCCACACCCCCCCGGCTCACCGGCTCACCGCGTCACCGTCACCAGCCGCCGCCCGCCCGCCGTCCGCACCTCGAAGTGGTCGATGCCCTCCGGCCGCAGCGCCGCCCCGCCCGACACCTCCACCGGCCCCTCGCCCGCGCCCCCGGCCGACCAGCTGCCCACCGTCTCCTCGCTGCCGTCCCGGCCCACCGCGACCAGCGCGCACACCCCCACCACCGGAACCCGCGCCACCTCCAGCGCCACCGCCGTCCCCCATTCGTGCCCCGCGGCCGTCACGACCGCCGCCACCCCCGACGCCCCGTCGCTCCCGGACCACCGCTGCACATCCGCCCCGTCCGCCGGGCCGCCCGAGACACCGGCCACCCACGCGGGACCGCCCACCGCCAGCACGACCGCGGCCGCCACCAGGGCGAGCCGCCGTCGCCCCGCCCTGCGCCGCGCGGTCGCCACCACGGCCGTCAGACGCTCCGCGAGACCGGGCCCCGGGGCCGCCGGCGGCCCCGCCACCGCCAGACCGTCCCGCACCCCGGCGAACTCCCGAGCCCGCTCACGGCAACCGGGACAGTCCCCCAGATGCTCCTCGAACCGGAAGGTGTCGGTGCTCCCGAGCACGCCCAGGGCATAGGCCCCCACCCGGATGTGGGGTTCGGTCGTCTGCATGTACTGCGGTACGGGAACAAGCCACACATCACTCAAGCCATCAGGCCCCCGAGCCCCTAAACTCCGGCCTCATGCTGCGCGTACTCGCCGTCGACGACGAACAACCCGCCCTGGAGGAACTCCTCTACCTCCTGCGCGCCGATCCCCGGGTCCGCAGCGCCGAGGGCGCCACCGGTGCGACCGAGGCACTGCGCCGCATCGGCGGCGCGGTGGACGCCGGCCCCGACGACCCGTCCGCCATCGACGTGGTCTTCCTCGACATCCACATGGCCGGACTCACCGGACTCGACGTCGCCCAGCTCCTCGCCGGATTCGCCGCGCCCCCGCTCATCGTCTTCGTCACCGCGCACGAGGGCTTCGCCGTCCACGCCTTCGACCTCAAGGCCGTCGACTACGTCCTCAAACCGGTCCGCCGCGAACGCCTCGCCGAGGCCGTCCGCCGGGTCGCCGAGCAGGTGGGGGACCGGTCCGCACCGGTCCACGACAGCGCGGGCGACCAGATCCCGGTCGAGCTCGGCGGCGTCATCCGCTTCATCCCGATCGACGAGATCGCGTACGCCGAGGCGCAAGGAGACTACGCCCGCCTGCACACCGCCGGCGGCAGCCATCTCGTCCGCATCCCGCTCACCACCCTGGAGGAGCGCTGGCGCTCGCGCGGCTTCGTCCGGATCCACCGCCGCCACCTCGTGGCGCTGAACCGGATCGACGAACTGCGCCTGGACGCGGGCAGCATGAGCGTGCGCATCGGCGAGGCCGAGCTCGCCGTCAGCCGCCGCCACACCCGCGCCCTTCGCGACCTCCTGATGCGCCAGGGCGGCCGCTGACCGAAGCCGTGAGGCCGCCGCTGACCTGGGGCGACCTTCCTCGTTCCCTTCCCAGCACCACCCGCCGACGCCTACACTCCGAGCCCATGTCCGCAGAGCCAACGCCCCGGCGCGAAGTGGTCACGGGGGAGCCGCGGCGGGTGCGCCCGCTGCCCCGCTACCGCACCCAGTCGGAGATCGACGAGCAGACGGCCCTCGGTGGTGCCTATGTGCGCTCGCTGATGCGCGGCCAGCTGCGCGCCGGGCTCACCGTCTTCGGCGTCCTCGCCCTCGTCGCGGGCACACTCCCGCTCCTCTTCGCCGCGCTGAACAGCTCCGCCCTGGTCTGGGCGGTCCTCGGCTTCGCCACCTACCCGCCGCTCACCCTCGCCGCCTGGTGGTACGTCCGCCGGGCCGAGCGCAACGAACGCGACTTCGCCCGGCTGGTGGAGGGCCGCCCCGCCCCGTGAGCACCCCCGACCACATGGCGTCCTGGGTGGCCGTCGCCCTCGTCGTCCTCGCCACCGTCCTCGTCGGCGGCTTCGGCCTGCGCATCTCCCGTACGACCTCCGACTTCTACGTCGCCTCCCGCACCGTCCGCCCCCGCCTCAACGCCGCCGCGATCAGCGGCGAATACCTCTCCGCCGCCTCCTTCCTCGGCGTCGCCGGGCTCGTCCTCGTCCACGGCCCCGACATGCTCTGGTACCCGGTGGGCTACACCGCCGGATATCTGGTGCTCCTGGTCTTCGTCGCCGCGCCGCTGCGCCGCTCCGGGGCGTACACCCTGCCGGACTTCGCCGAGGGCCGGCTCGAATCACGGCAGGTCCGCCGCCTGGTCAGCGCGCTGGTCGTGGGCGCGGGCTGGCTCTACCTCGTACCGCAGCTCCAGGGCGCCGGACTCACCCTCAAGATCCTCACCGGCGCACCCGGCTGGCTCGGCGACGTCCTGGTCGCTACGGTCGTGACCGCCGCCGTCGCGGCCGGCGGCATGCGCTCCATCACCTTCGTCCAGGTCTTCCAGTACTGGCTGAAGCTCACCGCCCTGCTGGTCCCGGCTCTCTTCCTGGTCCTCGCCTGGCAGGGCGACGGCCGGCCCCGGGTCAGCTTCGACGCCCAGCTCGCCGTCTTCCGTGCCGACCATCCGCTCTACGCGACGTACGGGCTGATCGTGGCGACCTTCCTCGGCACCATGGGCCTGCCGCATGTCGTCGTCCGCTTCTACACGAGCCCCAACGGCCGCGACGCCCGCCGCACCACCGTCGCCGTCCTCGCCCTGGTCGGCCTGTTCTATCTGCTGCCGCCGGTCTACGGGGCGCTCGGCCGGCTCTACACACCCGAACTGCGGTACGGGGGAGACGCGGACGCCGCCGTTCTGCTGCTGCCCGCCCGGGTCATCGGCGGACTCGGCGGCGATCTTCTCGGCGCGCTGATCGCCGGCGGGGCCTTCGCCGCGTTCCTGTCCACCGCCTCCGGGCTCACCATGGCGGTCGCCGGGGTCATCACCCAGGACGTGCTGCCCTCGCGCGGGGTACGGCACTTCCGGCTCGCCACCGTCCTCGCCATCGCCGTGCCGCTCGCCGGTTCCCTGCTGGTGAGCCGGGTGCCGGTGGCCGACGCGGTGGGCATGGCCTTCGCCGTCTCCGCTTCCTCCTTCTGCCCGCTGCTCGTCCTCGGCATCTGGTGGCGACGGCTCACCCCGCCCGGGGCCGTCGCGGGGCTCCTGCTCGGCGGCGGGTCCGCGCTCCTCGCGGTGGCCATCACCGTCAGCGGAGCCGTACGCCCACCGGGCTGGCCGCACGCCCTGCTCGCCTGGCCCGCCGTCTGGTCCGTCCCCGTAGGGTTCCTCGCGATGATCCTCGTCTCGCTCGCCACCCCGGGCCGGATACCTCCGGGCACCAACGCCGCCATGACCCGCTTCCACCTGCCCGAGGCCCTGACGTCGGCGCGCGGCACGGTGAGGGAACGATGACCGGGGCCGCGATCGCCGTCCTCGTCGTGCTGGTCGCGCTGCTGCTCGGCACCGGGTTCTGGCTGGGCCGCCGCACCGCCCGCCCGCTGCGTCCCAGCGACGTCGGCACGCCCGTCGAGCACGCCACGTTCGAGACCCTGCACACCGCGTCGCTGGCCGCTCCGCCGCTGCGGGCCGGGCTCACCGAGGAGAGCGCCCGGCGCTCCGCCCGCAGGCTGCGTTCCCTCCTCGGCACCGACGCCCTCTGCCTCACCGACCGGGAGCGGGTGCTGGTCTGGGACGGGGCCGGGCATCACCACGGCAAGGACGTGATGGAGCACCTGAAGGTGCTGCTGGACAACGGCCGGGGCACCGCCTTCGACAGTGGCTGCGCCGACCTGGACTGTCCGCTGCGCTGGGCCGTCGCCGTGCCGCTCACCGTGGAGAACCGGGTTCTGGGCGCGCTCGTCGCCTACGCCCCGCGCGAGTCGGCGGTGCTGGCCCGGGCGGCGGGGGAGGTGGCGCGCTGGGTCTGCGTCCAGTTGGAACTGGCCGAGCTGGACCGCTCCCGCACCCAGCTCATCGAGGCGGAGATCAAGGCCCTGCGGGCGCAGATCTCCCCGCACTTCATCTTCAACTCGCTCGCCGCCATCGCCTCGTTCGTCCGGACCGACCCCGAGGAGGCCCGCGAACTGCTGCTGGAATTCGCCGACTTCACCCGCTACTCGTTCCGCCGGCACGGGGAGTTCACCACGCTCGCGGACGAACTGCACTCCATCGACCAGTACTTGGCCCTCGT
The DNA here is from genome assembly GCF_056172905.1 of Streptomyces sp. iso_384. Taxonomy (NCBI): domain Bacteria; kingdom Bacillati; phylum Actinomycetota; class Actinomycetes; order Kitasatosporales; family Streptomycetaceae; genus Streptomyces; species Streptomyces sp. iso_384. The sequence continues at coordinate 4,482,560 of NZ_JBWBTT010000001.1, read as the reverse complement.
CCGCGCCCGCTTCGGTGAACGCCTCGCCGTGACCCTCCAGGTCGCCCCCGAGGTGCTGCCGGTCGCGTTGCCGTTCCTGTGCCTCCAGCCGCTGGTGGAGAACGCCGTGAAGCACGGCCTCGAAGGGGCGGTCACCCGCAGCCGGATCACCATCAGCGCCCTGGATGCGGGTTCGGAGGCCGAGGTGGTCATCGAGGACGACGGGACGGGCATGGACCCCGAGCGGCTGCGGCAGATCCTGCGCGGCGAGGGCGGTACGTCCACCGGCATCGGGCTGCTCAACGTGGACGAGCGGCTGCGCCAGGTCTACGGCGACGACTACGGCCTCGTCATCGAGACCGGTGTCGGAGCGGGCATGAAGATCACGCTGCGGCTGCCCAAGTACCGTGCGGGCGTGCACGGTTCCTGAGAACGGGGCGCAGGCTTCGAAAGGATGGGGCCGTCAGCACAGATGGACGGCCAGATGTCCCAGCGGCAGCCCCAGCTGCCAGGCGGGCGTCCAGACCCGGACCTCGCCCTCCTCCGCGGCATCGGCCGACGGCCCCCAGGAGGCGGGGCCGATCGCTTCCAGGTCCGCCGCGAGCAGTTCGGTCTCCTCCAGCCAGCGCCAGGTCGCCCGTGCCAGCGCCAGATCAAGATCGCCGGGCGCGGCGTACCGTCCTGCCTCCGCCAGCCGCTCGCAGACCCAGCTGCGCCAGGTGCACTCGTACGCCGTGAGCATCCGCAGTTCGTCGACCCGGCGTTCGGGCAGGGCCCGGGCGGCGGAGGTGTCCCCGGGGAACGCGCACAGGAACATCGTCAGCGCGAGCGCGTCGCGTCCGGCCCGGAACTCCAGCGTCGACGGTTCCATCAGATCGCCGGTCCGTAACAGCTCGTCGGCGATGTACTCGGTGGACAGCCAGGTCATCGGTACCTGGAGCCCGTTCCCGCCGGTCCCATCCGTATCCTCGGGACGCATCCCGTCTCGCCTCTTTCCGTGCTCGGTACCGGGCTTCACGCAGCATTGAACCGGGGGCGGGCGCCCCGCGTGGGCAGAAGGGGAGGATCGCCCAGGAGATACGAGGCTGTGAATGAGTGCCGACCCCGGCGACGACCCGCATGTGCGCCTGCTGCTGGGCGCGTACGTCCTGGACGCACTGGAGGCGGAGGAGGCCTGCCGGGTCGCCCGCCATCTCCAGGGCTGCGACGCCTGTACCCGGGTCTATGTGGAGGTGGCCGAGGCCTCCGCCCTGCTGGCGCTGCTCCGGGCCGAGGACCTGCGGGAGTAGCCGGGCAGGGTGCGGGAGAGGACCCGCAGGGCGTAGTACGAACGGGACTTGACGGTCCCGGCGGGGATGCCGAGCACCGTGGCCGTCTCGCCGACGCTCAGCCCGCGGAAGTAGATCTGCACCAGCACCGCGCGGTGCTCGGGGCTGAGGGTGCGGACCGCCTCGCGGACGTCCAGGGCGCGCACGGCACGGTCGGCGGTGTCCAGGGCGTCCGGGGTGCTCTCCAGCACCGTGGCGCTGACCTCGACCGGGCGGGCCTGGCGGGAGCGCCGCGCGTCGATGGCGAGGCGGCGGCCGACGGTGAACAGCCACGGCCGCATCGAGTCGTAGGGCGCGTCGAAGACCTCGGGATGCTGCCAGGCGCGTACGAGGGTCTCCTGCACCAGGTCCTCGGCCCGCTGCCGGTCCCCGAAGGTGAGGCCGAGGAGGAAGTGGAACAGGGCGGGGCCGTGTTCCCGCTGCAACTCCGCGAGGGTCCGCTCGTCGGTCGTCGTCGTGGTGTTCATGAACGTCCTCTCCCGCCGAGGCCCCTGACGGCCTCGTTGCCGACTGGCGTATCCGAACGCATTCGGCGGCGCGGGAACAGGCGGTGCACCGAGGCGTGCGACGAGCGGTCGCTCAGTGCGGCGAATGGTGCGGTGAACGGTCGAAGGGCCGTCGGGGTCTGCCGGTACGACCAGTTCAGCTAGGTATGCGGCAATGCTCCTTGCTTATCCGATATGAAAATCTGTGTAGTCGGATGGTCCTCATCATCCGAACATGGAGTCGAGCAGATGACGCAGCGCATCCGACCGGGCGCCGTGGCCGCCCTCGCCCTTCTGCTCGCCGCGGCCACCGGCTGCACCGGCCAGCAGCACCCGGCCCCCGCACCGAGCGGACCGCCCGCCGCCGCCCGGGGCGCGGGCGGCCAGGACGCCGACGGGCCGCGCCCGTTCACGCTGCTGGCCGCGGGCGACGTCCTGCCGCACTCCTCCGTCATCGACCAAGCGGCCGCCGACGCGGACGGAGCCGGTTACGACTTCGCCCCGATGCTGGCGGGCGTCGCCCCGGTCGTCTCCGGCGCGGACCTGGCGTTCTGCCATATGGAGACGGTGTACGGGAAGGAGGGCGGCCCCTACACCGGCTACCCGAGCTTCAAGTCGCCGCCCGAGGTCGCCGCCGCCCTGCGCGCCACCGGGTTCGACTCCTGCTCCACCGCCTCCAACCACACGCTCGACGACGGGGCCGAGGGCGTCTCGCGCACCCTCGGAGCGCTGGACGAGGCGGGGATCCGGCACGCGGGCTCCGCCCGTACGGCCGCCGAGGCCGCCCGGCCCACGATCCTGCCCGCCGGGCCGGGCAAGGGCGCGGCCAAGGTCGCCCACCTCGCGTACACCTACGGCACCAACGACATCCCGCTGCCCGCCGGCCGGCCCTGGACGGTCAATGTCACCGACGAGCACAAGATCGTCGAGGAGGCCCGGGCGGCCCGGCGCGCCGGGGCCGACGTCGTCGTCCTCTCCGCCCACTGGGGCACCGAATGGCAGGACGAGCCCGACGCACAGCAGCTGGAGCTGGCCCGACGGCTCACCGCCTCCACCGACCGGGGCCGCCCCGACATCGACCTGATCATCGGCACCCACGCCCATGTGCCGCAGGCGTACGAGAAGGTCAACGGCACCTGGGTCGTCTACGGCATGGGCGACCAGGTCGCCGGAGCGATGATCAACTACGAGGGGGCCCAGGACCCGCGCGGCAACCAGAGCTCGATGGGCCGCTTCACCTTCGCGCCGCCCGGGAAACCCGGTGAGCGCTGGACCGTGAAGAAGGCGGAGTTCGTGCCGCAGTGGTACGACACCGCCACCGGACGCGCCGTCAACCTCAACGCCTCCCTCGACTCCTCCGACGAAGGGGCCGAACACCTCCGCGAGATCCGCGACCGCATCCGTACCGTGGTGCTCGGCCGGGGAGCGAAGGGCGACGGGCTCGTCATGGGCAAGTAACGGTCGCCGGCGGGGCCTACGGCACCACGGTGACCGGCCAGCGCCCCGCCTTCACCAGGCGTACGGCCACCGAACCGATGAAGCGGTGCCCGGCCGACTCCGATGCGCCGACCACCACCGCGTCCGCCTTCAGCTCGTCGGCCGCCGTCACCAGGCCGTTGTAGGGGTCGCCCCGGAAGGTGTGGAACTCCCAGCGCATGTCCCACGCGTCACTGAAGCGCTCGGTCGCAGCGCGGATCTCGGCGGCCAGGTCCTCCGCGACCTCGCCCGTGGTGTCGCCCACCGGCACGCCCAGCGCGGCGCCCGCCGTCAGGACCGGCTGGACGTACACCAGCGCCAGCATGGCGTTCTGCCGCCGGGCGAGTCCGGCGGCGTAGGCCGCCGCGCGCATCGACGAATCGGAGCCGTCGAGCCCCGCGACGATCACCTTGGGGCCGTCCGTACCGCGTTCGAACTGATGAGGCTGCTGCTCTGTCACGGCTCCGAGGCTATCGGCTCGTCCGGAAGGCGCCGATGCGGGACGGCGACGGGCTCCGGGGAAGATGAACATACTGCGTCGATCGGGTACAAAACATTCGGCGTCCGTGTCGGCCTCCGTGTCGACGGCCGGAGCGGACGTCCGGCCGTGCGAGCAGTTGGCCATGAGAAGTGATCACACCGGACCCGAGCGCCGCACCCTGCTGAGGGTCGCCCTCGGCCTCGGAGCCGCCACCGCCGTGCATCTGATCGCCGCCGATCCGGCGTCGACGCCCAGCCGCCCCGCACGCACTCCGCCCCCCGCGGCCGCGGGGCCTCCCGGACAGGTCCGCGGCCGGCCTTCCCCGTACCGGCTCGACCCCATGACCGCGAACACCCCGCCCCGGTACAGACCGGCCCGGCCGCCCGTGCGCACCCGGCCCTTCGAGCACCTTCCCGAGCTCGGGCACTCGATGGTCCTCACCTTCGACGACGGCCCCGACCCGCGCTACACCCCGGGCATCCTGGCGACCCTGCGCGAGCACTCGGTCCGCGCGATGTTCTTCGTCTGCGGCGAAATGGCCGAAGGCAACGCGGACCTGCTGCGCGAGATGGCCGACGACGGCCATGTGGTGGGCAACCACTCCTGGTCCCACCCGCTGATCCCGAAGCTCTCGCGCTCCGCGATCCGCGACGAGCTGGGACGGACCAGCGAGGTGGTGGACCGGGCGCTCGGGACCGCGCCGCTGTGGTACCGCGCCCCGTACGGTGCGTGGAACCGCAACTCCTTCGAGATCGGAGCCGAGTTGGGCATGGAGCCGATGGCCTGGACCGTGGACACGCTCGACTGGAAGACACCGGGGACCGGCACGATCGTCCGCCGGGTGCTGGACGGCGCGGCGCCCGGCGTCGTCGTCCTCTCGCACGACGCGGGCGGCGACCGGTCGCAGAGCGTCGCGGCCCTGCGCCGCTATCTGCCCCGGCTGCTGGACTCCGGCTACCGCATCACGGTGCCGCACCGCGTCTGAGCCCGGGAGCGCCCGCTCGCTCATGGCTGTGCCCCCGGCGGACCGCCGGGGGCGCGCCATGGAGGGAGCTTCGGGTCAGCGGGTGTCGACCAGCCGTGCGAAGACCACCACGTTGCCGTCGTAGCCGCCGGCCTTGGAGTAGCCGCCGCCGCAGGTGATGACCCGCAGCTCCGCGTGGCCGGTGTCACCGTAGACCCGGGCGCCGGGGAAGTCGTTCTTGGAGAAGACCTCCACCCCGTACACCTCGAAGATCCCGACCCGGCCGTCGTAGCGGGAGACCTCGACGCGGTGGCCCTTCTGGAGCGAGCCGAGGCCGTAGAAGACCGCGGGCCCGGACATGTTGTCGACATGGCCGACGACCACGGCGGTGCCCTTCTGACCGGGGGCGATGCCGTTCTGGTACCAGCCGGCGAGGTTGGGGTCCTCGGCGGGCGGGGCGTCGATCCACCCGTTGGCGTCCAGATTGACGTCGATGATCGGGGCGTCCACGTCGATGGAGCCGATCTTCACGCGCGAGGCCGGGGCGTACGGCAGCGGCTGCACCGGCTCGCCCTCCACCGGCGGTCCCGCCGTGTCCTTGCCCAGGTCCAGCGAGGCGGCCGCGGCGGGCTGCGGCGGGCCCGCCTCCCCGAACTCCGTGCCGTTGCGCATGAGGGCGAGGCCGCTGAGCAGCACCAGGGCGATCGCACCCCATGGCACACGTCTGGTCCGCTCGGCGCCAGCGTAGTCCCGGCCCATGCTTCTCCCTTCGTCGCGACGCTGTGAACGCTAAGGGCGCCGGGTCCGGGCGGCGATCAGAGAGGGGCGAACGGGTGGCGGCCGGGTTGGGGGTCCACCGGATGACTGCCCATCGGAGTAATGAGCAGATAAAACTTCTGATGGTCTGTGACCTGCGGATCCGTCAGGTTCGAGGGTTTTCGTACGGCGTGTCGCGTCACCGGGGTGGAGCAGTGCCGAAGTGCGGGACGACGATCGGCTGGTGAGTGTTCGTCATGGGAGGCGTTCTCGTCGATCCAGCCCGGGGGACAAGCCCTCGGGGGCGTTTCCCGCTGGAGGTTCACACGATGCGTGCTTCACGCGCTCTCGCGGTCACCGCGACAGCTTTCGCGGCCGTCGGTCTCGCGGCCCCCATGGCCGTAGCCACCAATGGTCCGGTCAATGTCGCCGTCAACCCGCAGGCCGTCCACCAGGGCGGCACGCTCAAGGTCACCGCGCAGGGCTGCGGTCACGGCGGCAAGGTCTGGTCGAACGCGTTCCCGACGACCACTCTCTCGGCGGGCGACGGCACCAACTACGCCCATGCCCGGGTTCGTAACAACACCACGCCGGGGCAGTACCACCTCTCGGTGAAGTGCAACGACAACGAGCGGATCGCGACGCACAAGTTCACCGTGCTCGCCGGCAACGGCGCGCAGGGCGGGCTCGGCGGCACGATGGGCCCGAGCTCCGTGGAGATGCAGGTCGGCGGCGGTCTGGTGGCCGCTGCGGCCGTCGGCGGCGCGGTCTTCCTCGTCCGGCGCCGGCGGACGAGCCATGCGGCGTTCTAAGGCGTCGAACCTCCCGCCCGGCCCGATACGCCCGTCGCCCCGAGTCCTGGATCAGGACCCGGGGCGACTGTCGTGCGCCGCATGCTCGCGGTCAGTGGCGGCGGTCGGCGGAGCGGCGACGCGCGAAGTAGAGGGCGCCCGAGGCCGCCGCGACCACCAGGGCCGCGCCGGCGGCGACCTCCACCGTGTCGGTGGTGCCGGAGCTTCCGCCGAGGCCACCGCGTACGCCGCCCGGCACGAGGGCCGTCGAGCTGGCGGTCGGGACCGTGGTGGGGGTCGGGGTGGGGGTGCTCGTGGCGCCGCCGGTGATGGTCAGGTTGACGTTCCGGGACGTGCCCGTGGAGCCGCAGGCGAACGTCACCGCGTAGACGGCGCCCCGGCGGGCGTCCGTGTCGACGGTGGCGGTGGCCGTCGTGCTGCCGCTCGGGATGGTGACGGTGTCGAAGATGCCCGAGCTGACGGTCGTCTCGCCCGTGCAGCCACCGGCGCCGAGGGTGACCCGGCCGCCCGGTGCGATGACCGAGGGGCTGATCGTCGGATTGAACGTGCTGGAGGCCCCGTCCGGCGCGGCGAAGGCGGCGGACGGGGCCAGCAGCGTCAGAGCACTGGCGCCGAGCAGGGCGAGCGGTGCGACACGTATCGCGCGCATGGTGGATCCTCCGGGTTCCCCGAGGGGCAGCTGCGGAACCAATTTCCACATAGCAGGAAAAATGCACCTCGATGCCCGACACGCTAGGAGTGGTCCCCCCGGCCCGCGATCGGGGTCCGGCGAATGGGTCAGCGGTGTCCCCCGGCCGGCGCACGGAGCGCCTCACCGGCCAGGGAGCGGGCGGTCAGCGGACGGCCCCCGGGAACATGTCGAGGAATGGTTCGGCGGTGGCCGAGATACCCCGGCCGAAGGGTGCGTCGAAGTCCCAGATCAGGAAGAGCAGAAAGGCGATCAGGGCGCTGAACAGGCCCGCCAGGAGCAGTTCGCGGAAGGTTCTGCGGATCTGGAGGGTGAAGATCAGCCCCACGGTCACCAGCGCCCCGATGATCAGCCCGAACCAGACCACCCCGGGCATCGTCGCCCCGGCGTTCTGCCCCCGTGCACTGCGCGCGTCGTCGGCCGCCGCCACCTGGTCGACCAACGGCTGGTACGCCTGTCCCTCGTGGTCGGTCTTCGGTTCGTAGTCGGTGACGTCCGCCCGCACCCTGTCCAGCAACTGCGTACCGCGCTCGGTCAGCGTGTTCCGCTCCGACATCACCTTCCACTCGTCGTGGACGACATGGCTGACATAGGCGTCGACGTCCGCCCGGATACGGTCGCGGACCTCGGCCGGGTAGACGGAGGCCCGCGCCTGCACCTCGTGCAGCGCCTGCGCCTCGAGGCGTACGGATTCCTGGGCGGCGCTGCGGCCCTCCCAGACGCCGGCGATGGCGAGCCCCAGGACGATCGCGTAGACCACGCCGATCATCATCGTCATGTACTCGATGACGTCGGGCGTCTCGGACGGGTCGTCGTCGTCCCCGACGCGCCGGTTGTTCAGGACGGCGATGGTGAGGACGACCGCGCAGGCGGACGCCATGGCAATGCTCAGTACGAGCCATTCGGACATGCATCTCTCCTGGTCAGCGGGTTGACCGCGGCCGCAGTACGGCGACGGCGAACACCGCCGGGGCGGTGATGAGCAGCGTCAGGGACACCAGTGACGGCCCGCTCCTCGGCTGTTTGCGGATCGGTCTGCGGTACGTCGGCAGGGCGACGGCCCGGGGTTGCGGAGACTCGGTCCGCGCCGGGGGCTTCGGCGAGGGCGAGGGCGAGGGCTTCGGTGGCGGTGCGGGCGCCGCGGGCGCCGGGGGCGGCGGAGGTGGCGGAGGTGGCGGTTCCGCGACCACTGGTGGAGGCGGCGGCGGTGGAGGTGGTGGTGGAGGAGGCGGGGGAGGAGGTGGCGGTGGCGGTGGCTTCGGTGGGGGTGGTGGCGGAGGTGGCTCCGGCTCGGAGACCGCGACGCAGCCCCCGTCGCCCGCCACGGCGACCGAGGAGCCGCCGTCGCCCTGCCCGATCGAGGCCACCGCGCAGTTGTCGGCGGTCGCGGGCAGCGGTACGGCTGTCAGCCAGAGGAGTGCGGCGACCGTCGTGAGCCGCCCGATGCGTGATCCGTACACGGTCGGGAGCATGATCCACGCCGCCGCGGTACACGCGGTTCCGCCGGGTGATTCGCCTGATCGTGGGGATAATCGGCCATTCGTGTTTGCGCCCGTGTTCGCCTCCGTGTTCGCCCCGCGATCTTCGGCCGCCGAAATTCTTCTCGGTCCTCCTTTGAACGCGACCCTGTCGATGCCCCGTACCTAGGGCCATGAACGGCGCGGTCCCGCGCCGTCATCGGAAGCGATACGACGAAGCACCACGGGAGTCGACATGAACACCTGGCGCAACGCCTCGCTCGCGGTCACCGCCGCGGCTCTGTTGACGCTCACGACGGCGTGCGGTCAGGAGCAGGGAGACGCATCGCCCAACGGCCAGGCGGTGGGCAACGCCGCCCCGGCCCAGCAGCCCGCCGACAGCGGCTACGGATCGGCCGGCGGGGGCTACGGCTCCGGGGCCGACACGGAGGCGGCGGAACCGAAGGAAGCCGGTCAACTCGCTGTCCAGGACAGCAAGAAGCTCGGAAAGGTCCTCACCGACAGCGAGGGCTTCACGCTCTACCGCTTCGACAAGGACACCGCCAACCCGCCGAAGTCGGCCTGCGAGGGCGAATGCGCCAAGGTCTGGCCGGTGGTGGCCGCGGGCAACGCCACCGCCGCGGCCGGCACCGACGCCGACCTGCTCGGCGAGGTCAGCCGCGCCGACGGCACCAGCCAACTCACCGTCGACGGCTGGCCGATGTACCGGTACGCGAAGGACACCGCCCCGGGCCAGGTCAACGGGCAGGGCGTCGGCGGCACCTGGTTCGCCGCGGCCCCCGACGGCAAGAAGGCGGCGAAGAACGCCGACAGCGAGGGCGCGGCCGAACCGGCCGATCCCGCCGGTCTTTCGGTCCGCAAGGACCCGGAACTCGGCGACATCGTGGTGGACGGCCGAGGTATGACGGTTTACCGCTTCACCAAGGACTCCGCCTGGCCGATGAAGACCGCGTGCACGGGCGACTGCCTCAAGAAGTGGCCGGTAGTGGCCCCCATGGCCAAAAACGCGGTGGACGGTGTGACGACGAAGGGATTCGTCACCTTCGACCGCCCCGACGGCATCGAGCAGCAGACCATCGACTGCTGGCCCATCTACACCTTCGCGGGCGACGCCAAGCCCGGCGACACCAACGGACAGGGCGTCGGCGGCACCTGGTATGCCGTTTCCCCCGATTCCAAACTCGTCGGCGCTCCCAAGTAATCACGGGACCCGGCGAACCGTCACCCAGGAGCCCCAAGTAGCCCCGAATCACCGGGAAACGGTGACCGGAGTGCCGGTCCGTCGCTGTCCGCATACGCGCAGCGACGGACCGGCCGTTGTTGCCACCGGAGTGTGACCAATAACGGATCGCTAATTTCCGTTTCCACTCGCCCTCTTGGCGGTCGATCAGTAGCCTCTGGTCAACACTGACCATGAACATGGCCGGATCGCCGTGGCGACTTGTTGGAGACATCGATGGAGCGTCCCGCCTGGGCACCGCAGGGCATTGACATTTCGGTGCCGAGCGTGTCTCGCATGTACGACTTCTATCTGGGCGGATCGCACAATTTCGAGGTGGACCGGGAAGCCGCGCGCAAGGCCATGGAGTTCCTCCCGGGCCTTCCCAAGATCATGCAGGCCAATCGCGCCTTTATGCGCCGCGCCGTCCGCTACGCCGTGGCATCGGGCATCGACCAGTTCCTGGACATCGGCTCCGGCATCCCGACCTTCGGCAACGTCCACGAGGTCGCCCAGGCCGCCGACCCCGCGGCCAAGGTGGCGTACGTCGACCACGACCCGGTCGCCGTCGCCCACAGCCAGGCCGTGCTGGAGGGCAACGACCGCGCGGTGATCGCCGCCGCCGATCTGCGCAACCCCAAGGAGATCCTGGCGAACCCGCAGATCACCGGACTGCTCGACCTGGACCGCCCGGTGGCCCTGCTGCTCGTCGCGGTGCTCCACTTCATCGAGGACGCCGACGACCCGCGCGCCGCGGTCGCCGAACTGCGCGAGGCGCTGGCCCCCGGCAGCCTGGTCGTCCTGACCCACGCCTCGTACGAGGGCATCCCGCTGCCCAAGGAGGAGGCGGCCGGCACGGTCGGCGTCTACAAGAACATCCGCAACCCGCTGATCATGCGCTCGCGCGAAGAGATCGGTCAGTTCTTCGAGGGCTACGAGATGGTCGAGCCGGGGCTCGTGTCGATGCCCGCTTGGCGGCCCGACAACCCGCAGGCGCCTGAGCAGGAAGACCCGTACGCCTTCTCGGGCTTCGCAGGGGTTGGGCGCAAGGCGTGAGCATTCCCGCCCAGGCGTCCGGGGAGCCGGACGCGGAACCAGACGGCCCTGAAGGCCGGCTCCGGAGATTCGCCAGGATCTGGAGCCGGGCCATCTTCCCCCTGACCGCCACCTCCCTCACCCGGCCGGAGTTCGAAGAGCATCTGCTGCCCCTGGCACGCGAGCTGAACGGCATCCTGCACGCCCGCCCCTTCGACGCCTCGCCCGCCCAGCGGATCGGCGCGGCCCTGATCGACGCGCACTGCACCGACCCGGACGCCCTCAGCTCCACGCTCGGCGTCGTCGACTCCTACCTCGTGCTGTACTGCGGCGGCAACGGACCGGGACCGCTTTCCACCGAGGACGGCCGGGCCCGCTGCGCCCGGATCCAGCACACGCTGGCCGCCGGCTTCTCGGCGGCCCTGCGCGAGCGCACGCTCGCCGAGCAGGAGGCCATCGCCCGCTCGGCCCTGACCGCCCGCTCGCACGCCGAAGAGGCCCTGCACGCCACCGAGGCACGCTTCCGCGCGGTCTTCAAGGACGCGGCCATCGGCATCGGCATCGCCGACCTGGACGGCAACATCCTGGAGATCAACGACACCCTCACCAAGATGTTCGGCGGGCTGGAGCACCACGTCCGCAGCCACAAGGTGAACGAGTGGGTCCACCCCGAGGACTCGCCGCAGGTGTGGAAGTACTACGACGAGCTGGTACGCGGCGAACGCGACCACTACCGGGTCGAGAAGGCGTACTACCGCAACGACGGCACCGTCCTGTGGACCAACCTCACGGTCTCGCTGCTGCGGGACTCCGAAGGGCGCCCCGAGTACCAGCTCGCGCTGATGGAGGACACCACCGAGCGGCGGCTGCTGAATCTGCGGCTGCGCTACGAGGCCACCCACGACGCGCTCACCGGACTGCCCAACCGGACCCTGTTCTTCGAACGTCTGGAGAAGGCCCTCGCCGCTCGGGAAGGCATCCGCTTCGGCCTCTGCTACCTGGACCTCGACGGTTTCAAGGCCATCAACGACAGCCTCGGACACGCGGCCGGCGACCGGCTCCTGGTCGAGATCGCGGACCGGCTGCAGAGCTGCGCGCCCGCGACCGGCGAGATGGTCGCCCGGCTCGGCGGCGACGAGTTCGTCGCCCTCACCACCGGACCGGACACCGCCGACCAGGTGGACGAACTGGCCGGCCGCATCCTGAACGCGCTCGCCACCCCCATCCGCCTCGACGGCCGTGAACTGACCGTCCGCGGCTCGATCGGCGTCGTCGAGGGGCCCTCCGGGGAGCGCAGCGCCGCCGAGGTGCTGCGCAGCGCCGACATCACGATGTACCGGGCCAAGGCGGCGGGCGGCAATCGCTTCCAGCTCGCCGACGCGGAGGCCGACGCGCGTGCCATCACCCGGCACGGGCTGACCACCGCGCTCCCGGCCGCCCTGGACCGGGGCGAGTTCTTCATCGAGTACCAGCCGCTGGTGCACCTGGGCGACGGCACCGTGCACGGCGCCGAGGCGCTCGTACGGTGGTGCCATCCGCAGCACGGCGTGCTCGGCCCCGACCGGTTCATCCCGCTCGCCGAGCACACCGGGCTCATCGTGCCGCTCGGGCGCTGGGTGCTGGAGGAGTCCGTACGGCAGGCGAACTTCTGGCAGGAGCGGCACAGCGACGGAGGCCCGCTGCGGATCAACGTCAACCTCTCGCCGACCCAGCTGCACCACCCGCGCCTGGTCGCCGAGACGGTCGATGTGCTGGAACGGTCCGGTCTCGAGCCGGGAGCGCTCTGCCTGGAGGTGACCGAGTCCGCGCTGATCGGGGCCGACGACGATCTACTCAAGCCGCTGCGGCAGCTCGCGGAGATGGGCGTGGACATCGCGCTCGACGACTTCGGCACCGGCTACTCGAACCTGGCGAACCTGCGGCGGCTGCCGGTGAGCGTGCTCAAGCTGGACCGTTCCTTCACCCGGGGCATGCAGCAGCACCCGGCGGACCCGGTCGATCTGAAGATCGTCGAGGGCATCGTGTCGCTGGCCCACAGTCTGGAGCTGGCCGTCACGGTGGAGGGCGTGGAGACGGGCGCCCAGGCCGAGCAGCTGCGCCGGCTCGGCTGCGACACCGCGCAGGGCTGGTACTACGCCCGCCCCGGGGCCCCGGACCGCATCCACTCGCTGCTGCTGGCGGACGCGGTCTGACCTTCGCCGTCGCCGGGCGGGGACAGGCCGCCCGGCAGACCGCGTACAGCGGACCGCCCGCCCGGTAGCCGTCCGCCGGACCGTCCGCCCGGCAGACCGCGTACGTACCCGGCCCGTCGCCAGGTCAGCGGGTGTCCGGGCCGTGCTCCAGCAGCATCCGCTGGAGTTCACGCGCGGCCCGGGGCGGGGCCACGTCGCTGCGGTGCGCCAGCGCGATCGTGCGCCGCAGCCCGGCTCCGGCCAGCGGAGTCCTGCGCAGATCGGGGCCCGCGCGCCGGGCCGCCATGCTCGGCACCACGGCGATGCCGAGCCCCGCCCGTACGAAACCGAGCACCGCGTCCATCTCGCCGCCCTCGACGGTGAACGAGGGCTCGAAGCCTTCCGCGCGGCAGGCGGCGAGCGTCAGCTCCCGCAGGTTGTACCCGTGCCGGAACATCACCAGCGGCGCCCCCTCCAGATCCGCGATCCGGACCCGGCCGCCCCGCCCCGGCGCCGGCTCCGCCGCCGAGGACACCACCACCAGGTCCTCGTGCAGCAGCTCCACCGTGGTCAGCGCGGGGGAGGCGGCCGGCAGCGGCAGCACCACCAGCGCCAGGTCCAGGGTTCCGCGCGCCAGCTGACGCACGAGGTCGTGCGAGCCGCCCTCCTCCAGCAGCAGCCGCACCCCCGGATGCCGGTCGTGGAAGGCCCGCAGCACATCCGGGAGCAGCCCGGTGCACAGGCTCGGCGTCGCCCCCAGCCGCACCCGGCCGCTGCGCAGCGAGACCAGCTCCTGGACCTCCTGCCGCGCCGTCTCCGCGTCCGCGAGGATCCGGCGGGCCAGCGGCAGCAGCGCCTCGCCCGCGTCGGTGAGGGCGATGTTGCCCCGGGCCCGGCTGAACAGATCCGCGCCCAACTCCGTCTCCAGCGAACGGATCTGCTGGGAGAGCGAGGGCTGCGAGACATGCACCGCCTCGGCGGCCCGGGTGAAGTGCCGGGCCTCGGCGACGGCCACGAAGTAGGTGAGCTGTTGGAAGTGCATGGGCCCGACGATAACCTCTGTCGATAGCCATTACCTATGGAGATAAGCTGGTCCATGTCTTGGACTGATCGGACCCTTCGCCCCTACCGTCAGGTTCATGGCATTGGCAACGCGGACGGACCGACGGCCGTCGATGACGCGTACGCTCTGGGACTCGACCGTCGGCAAGAAAACGATCATGGCCGTGAGCGGTCTGATCATGCTCGGGTACCTCGTCGCCCACATGGTGGGGAACCTGAAGATCTTCTTCGGACCCGGTGAGTTCGACGGCTACGCCCACTGGCTGCGCACCATGGGCGAACCGGTACTGCACTACGAGTGGGCGCTGTGGCTCGTCCGAGTGGGGCTGGTCGCGGCCGTCGTGCTGCACGGCGTCTCCGCGTACCAGCTGAGCCGGCGCGACATCAGGGCGCGCCCGGCCAAGTACGTCCACAAGAGGCCACGGGCCAGCTACGCCACCCGGACCATGCGCTGGGGCGGGATCATCCTCGCGCTCTTCATCGTCTGGCACATCCTCGACCTGACGACCGGCACCGTCCACACCAGCTTCGAGGCCGGACACCCGTACCAGAACGTCATCGACACCTTCTCGACCTGGTACGGCAACGTCATCTACATCGTCGCGGTGCTCGCCGTGGGCCTGCACGTCCGGCACGGCTTCTGGAGCGCCGCGCAGACCCTGGGCGTCGGCAACGCGACCCGCGACCGCATCCTGAAGACCCTCGCCAACCTCCTCGCGGCAGTGCTGACCCTGGGCTTCATCTCCGTACCCGTCGCCGTCATGACCGGAGTGGTGAGCTGACATGCCCGACTACACGCAGTACCGCACGGGCGAGCCCGCCGTCGACACCAAAGCCCCCGAGGGGCCCGTCGCCGAACGCTGGGACACCCGCCGCTTCCAAGCGAAACTCGTGAACCCCGCCAACCGTCGCAAACACACCGTCATCGTCGTCGGCACCGGGCTGGCCGGCGGCGCGGCCGGCGCCACCCTCGCCGAACAGGGCTACCACGTCGTCCAGTTCTGCTTCCAGGACTCGCCCCGGCGCGCCCACTCGGTGGCCGCCCAGGGCGGCATCAACGCGGCGAAGAACTACCGCAACGACGGCGACTCCATCCACCGGCTGTTCTACGACACCGTCAAGGGCGGCGACTTCCGCGCCCGGGAGTCCAACGTCCACCGGCTCGCGCAGATCTCGGTGGAGATCATCGACCAGTGCGTCGCCCAGGGCGTGCCCTTCGCCCGCGAGTACGGCGGCCTCCTCGACAACCGCTCCTTCGGCGGTGTCCAGGTCTCGCGCACGTTCTACGCGCGCGGCCAGACCGGTCAGCAGCTCCTCCTCGGCGCCTACCAGGCGCTGTCCCGGCAGATCGCCACCGGCGGCGTCGAACTCCACGCCCGTACCGAGATGCTGGACCTGATCGTGGTGGACGGAAAGGCGCGCGGCATCGTCGCCCGCGACCTGGTCACCGGGAAGATCGACACCTACTTCGCGGACGCGGTCGTCCTGGCCACCGGCGGCTACGGCAACGTCTTCTATCTGTCGACCAACGCCATGAACTCCAACGCCACCGCGATCTGGCGGGCCCACCGGCGGGGCGCGTACTTCGCCAACCCCTGCTTCACCCAGATCCACCCCACCTGCATCCCGCGCACCGGCGACCACCAGTCCAAGCTCACCCTGATGAGCGAGTCGCTGCGCAACGACGGCCGCATCTGGGTGCCCAAGGCCGAGGGCGACACCCGCCCGGCCAACCAGATCCCCGAGGACGAGCGCGACTACTACCTGGAGCGCATCTACCCCGCTTTCGGCAACCTGGTGCCCCGCGACATCGCCTCCCGCGCCGCGAAGAACGTCTGCGACGAGGGGCGCGGCGTCGGTCCCGGCGGGCAGGGCGTCTACCTGGACTTCGCCGAAGCCATCCAGCGCATGGGCCGCAAGGCCGTCGAGGCCAAGTACGGCAACCTCTTCGACATGTACCAGCGGATCACCGACGAGGACCCCTACACGGTCCCGATGCGGATCTACCCCGCCGTGCATTACACGATGGGCGGCCTCTGGGTCGACTACGACCTCCAGACCACCATTCCCGGCCTCTTCGCCATCGGCGAGGCCAACTTCTCCGACCACGGGGCCAACCGGCTCGGGGCCTCCGCCCTGATGCAGGGCCTCGCCGACGGCTACTTCGTCCTGCCCTCCACGATCAACGACTACCTCGCCCGCAATCCGCACACCGAGGACGTCGACGCCGAACACCCCGCCGTCGCCGAGGCGGTGGCGGAGACCGAGGACCGCATCAACCTGCTGCTCTCCGTCGACGGCGACCGCACCCCCGACTCCTTCCACCGCGAGATCGGTGAACTCATGTGGGAGTACTGCGGGATGGCCCGCACCGAGGACGGCCTGCGCAAGGCGCTGGCGAAGATCCCCGAGATCCGCGAGGAGTTCTGGCGCCGCATCAAGGTCCCCGGTACCGGCGAACAGTTCAACCAGTCGCTGGAGAAGGCGAACCGCATCGTCGACTACCTGGAGCTCGCCGAGCTCATGTGCCTCGACGCCCTGCACCGCGCCGAGTCCTGCGGCGGCCACTTCCGCGAGGAGTCCCAGACCCCGGACGGCGAGGCCGAACGGCGCGACGAGGAGTTCTCCTACGCCGCCGCCTGGGAGTTCACCGTCACCGGCGGCGCCCCCGTCCTGCACAAGGAAGACCTCGTTTTCGAGTACGTCCACCCCACCCAGCGGAGCTACGCATGAAGCTCACCCTGCGCGTCTGGCGTCAGCGCAACGCCGAAGAGCCCGGCGCCATGGCCACCTACGAAGTCGACAACATCTCCGCCGACATGTCGTTCCTGGAGATGCTCGACACCCTCAACGAGGAACTCACCCTCGCCGGGGACGAGCCCGTCGCCTTCGACCACGACTGCCGCGAGGGCATCTGCGGCGCGTGCAGCCTCGTCATCAACGGCGACGCCCACGGCCCGGAGCGCACCACCACCTGCCAGCTCCACATGCGGTCCTTCGCCGACGGCGACACGATCGACATCGAGCCCTGGCGGGCCTCCGCCTTCCCGGTCATCAAGGACCTGGTCGTGGACCGCTCCTCGTTCGACCGGATCATCCAGTCCGGCGGCTACATCTCCGCCCCCACCGGCACCGCCCCGGACGCCCACGCCACCCCGGTGCCCAAGCCGGACGCCGACTTCGCCTTCGAGCACGCCGAGTGCATCGGCTGCGGAGCCTGCGTCGCCGCCTGCCCGAACGGCTCGGCGATGCTGTTCACCTCGGCGAAGGTCAACCACCTCAACGTCCTGCCGCAGGGCGCCCCCGAACGCGAGACCCGCGTCCTGGACATGGTGGCCCAGATGGACGACGAGGGCTTCGGCGGCTGCACCCTGACCGGCGAGTGCGCCACGGCCTGCCCCAAGGGCATCCCGCTGCCCTCGATCGCCGCGATGAACAAGGAGTGGCTGCGGGCGACCCGTAAGGTCCGCCGCTGACCGAGGAGCTGATCCCGTACGGCTCCGAAATCCCGCGAGCCGTACGGGATCAGCGGCGTACCACCCCGCGTGCGATCAGCGCCGCAGCGCCTCCGCCAGATACGGCGCCGTGCGGCTCGCGGCGGCACGCGCCACCTCCGCCGGAGTGCCGGTCGCCACGATCCGCCCGCCCCGGTCCCCGCCCTCGGGCCCCAGGTCGATGACATGGTCCGCGCCCGCCACCACGGCCATGTCGTGCTCCACGACCACCACGGTGCTCCCGCCGTCCACCAGCGCGTGCAACTGCCGCATCAGCACCTCCACATCGGCCGGATGCAGCCCCGTCGTCGGCTCGTCCAGCAGATACAGCGTGTGCCCGCGCCGGGTGCGCTGGAGCTCGGCCGCCAGCTTGATGCGCTGCGCCTCGCCGCCGGACAGCTCCGTGGCGGGCTGGCCGAGCCGCAGATACCCGAGCCCGACGTCCAGCAAAGTGGTCAGCGCACGCTCGGCGGCCGGCGTCCCGGCGAAGAACGAGGCCGCCGACTCCACGGTCAGATCCAGGACCTGAGCGATCGTCAGTCCGTCGAGGGCAACCTCCAGGGTCTCCGGGTTGTAGCGCGCGCCGTGACAGTCCGGGCAGGGCGCGTAGGTGCTCGGAAGGAACAACAGCTCCACCGAGACGAAGCCCTCGCCCTGGCAGGTCTCGCACCGCCCGCCGCTCACGTTGAACGAGAACCGCCCCGCGCCGTAGCCGCGCTCCCGCGCCTTCTCCGTCTGCGCGAAGAGCTTGCGTACCGCGTCGAACAGGCCGGTGTACGTGGCCAGATTGGACCGGGGCGTCCGGCCGATGGGCTTCTGGTCGACCTGGACGAGCCGGTCCACCGCCTCCAGGCCGGTGGCCTCCGCGCAGTACCGCTCTGCCGCTCCGGGCTCCTCGCCCGCCTGCCGGTCCGCCAGCACTCCGGCGAGCACCTGGCCGACCAGGGTCGACTTGCCCGAGCCGGACACCCCGGTCACCGCCGTGAACACCCCGAGCGGGAACGCCGCGTCGACGCCCCGCACATTGTGCCGCTCCACGCCGCCGAGCCGGAGCCACCCGGACGGCGTACGCGCCTGGCGCACCGGCCCGTTTTCCTGGCCGCCCGCCGGGAACAGGAAGCGGCGCGTCGCCGACTCCGGGACCTGGGCGAGCCCCTCCGGCGGCCCGCTGTGCAGCACCCGCCCGCCGTGCTCCCCGGCCAGCGGGCCCACGTCCACCAGCCAGTCCGCCCGCCGCACCACATCCATCTGGTGCTCCACCACGAAGACCGTGTTCCCGGCCTCCTTCAGCCGCCCCAGCACCCCGAGCAGCGCCTCGGTGTCCGCCGGGTGCAGCCCGGCCGACGGCTCGTCCAGGACATAGACGACGCCGAACAACCCCGACCGCAACTGCGTGGCCAGTCGCAGCCGTTGCAGCTCACCGGAGGACAGGGTCGGGGCCGTCCGGTCCAGGCTCAGATAGCCGAGCCCCAGCTCCGTCACCGTCCCGATCCGCGCCAGCAGATCACCCGTCAGCACCCGGGCCGTCTCCTCACCGCCCGCCCCCGCGCCGGACAGCACCTCGGCCAGCGCGGACAGCGGCAGGCCGGCCAGCTCCGCGATGGTCCGCCCGGCGAAGGTCACCGCCATCGCCTCGGGCCGCAGCCGGCTCCCACCGCACACCGGACACGGGGCGCTGGTCAGGAAACGCTCCGCCTTCGCCCGCAGGGACCGGCTCTTGGTGTCGGCGAAGGTGTGCAGCACATAGCGCCGCGCACTCATGTACGTACCCTGGTAAGGGCGTTGGATCCGGCCCGCGTCCCGTACCGGATGCACCGTCACCACCGGCTGCTCGTCGGTGAACAGGATCCACTCGCGGTCCTTCGGATCCAGCTCACGCCACGGCCGGTCGACGTCGTACCCCAGCGCGTCCAGCACATCGCGGAGGTTCTTGCCCTGCCAGGCCCCCGGCCACGCGGCGATCGCCCCGTCCCGGATCGACAGCGACGGGTCCGGGACCAGCAGCTCCTCGTCCGTCCGGTGGATCCGCCCCAGCCCGTGGCACTCCGGGCACGCGCCGACGGCGGTGTTGGGCGAGAAGGAGTCGGAGTCCAGCCGCTCGGCCCCCGGCGGATAGTCCCCGGCCCGGGAGAAGAGCATCCGCAGCGAGTTGGAGAGCGTGGTGACCGTCCCGACGGACGACCGGGTCCCCGGCGCGGAGCGCCGCTGCTCCAGCGAGACGGCGGGCGGCAGCCCGGTGATCTCCCCGACGGCCGGTGCGCCCACCTGATGGATCAGCCGTCGCGCGTACGGGGCGACGGACTCGAAGTAGCGGCGCTGGGCCTCCGCGTAGAGGGTCCCGAAGGCCAGCGATGACTTCCCCGACCCTGATACGCCCGTGAAGACGGTCAGGGTGTCGCGCGGGATGTCGACCTGTACGTCCTTGAGGTTGTGCTCGCGGGCGCCGCGCACGCGGACGTACGGATCGTGGGGGGAGGGCATGGGGCTCGGCTCCGTACGGGTGGGGTTCTGACGCCATGGGACAAACAGTTCGATTCTAGGCGTCGGAGCCGACGGCGGCCGCCCGGGATCCGGCGACCACGCCTCGGGTGGTGCGGGCAGCGCGGGCGATCCGGGCGAGTCGCCGCAGCGAGTCCGTCAGCGCCTCGCGGTCGTGCGTGCTGGTGGTGACGAGCACCTCGTCCGCCCCGGTCTCCGTGATCGCCTTCTCCAGCTGCTCGGCCACCTGGTCCTCGGTGCCGTGGATATGGCCGTCGAGCCCCTGCTCGTACAGTCTCCGCTCCTTGGCCGTCATGGTGAGGGCCTCGACGCGTTCGGCCGGGGCCAGCGGCGGAAAGTCGCCGTGCGTACGGGAGTACGCCATGGCCCACGCCTCCGGTACGAGCAGCCGGCGGGCCGCCTCCTCGGTGCCGGCGACGGCCACCGTGCCCGCGACGATCACCTCGGGCCGCTCGGCGCGGGCGGAGGGCCGGAAGTCGCGGCGGTAGACCTCGATGGCGCGCAGCACCTTCTCCCGGCCGCGCAGATCGCCGATGACGAGCGGGAGCCCGGCGGCCGCGGCGACGGCCGCGCCCTCCCCGATCGCCAGGACGTACGCGGGGATGTGCAGGCCCTCCGCCGGATGGGCGTGGACCCGGGGGTGGGCCTGCTGGGTGCCGTCGATCCAGCCGAGCAGTTCGGTGAGCCGTCCGGGGAAGTCCTCGGCGTCCTCCTTGCCGTGGCCGAGCGCCCGGCGTACGCCGTCGGTGAACCCCACGGAGCGGCCGAGCCCCATGTCGATCCGGCCGGGGAAGAGCGAGGCGAGCACCCCGAACTGCTCGGCGACGACCAGCGGCCGGTGGTTGGGCAGCATCACCCCGCCGGTGCCGACCCGGATGGTGGAGGTCGCGGCGGCGACGGCGGCCGCCAGCACCGTCGGCGCGGAGCCCGCGACCCCGGGCACACCGTGGTGCTCGGAGACCCAGAAGCGGTGGTAACCGAGCGCCTCCGCCTGACGGGCCAGGTCGACGGTGTCGCGCAGCGCCCGGGGCGCGTCGTGCCCCTCACGGGTGCGGGAGCGGTCCAGGACGGAGAAGCGGGTCGAGGCGATCACAGAGCTCACGCTCTGTTCAACGCGCTCGTTGCGCAGGGATTCCCGAGGCGCTTCCTAAGCTGGGGGAGTGAACGACGACGCACGGCCGCTGGCCGTTTTCGACCTGGACGGCACCCTTGCCGACACCGCCCACCGGCAGCACTTCCTGGAGGGCGCCAAGCGCGACTGGGCCGGATTCTTCGCCGCGGCCCCGGCCGACCCGCCACTCCCGGAAGGCGTACGGATGGTCCTCGCGAGCGCCGAGGAGTGCGAGATCGTCTATCTGACCGGCCGGCCCGAGCGGTGCCGTCGTGACACCGTGCGCTGGCTGAGCCGCCAGGGGCTGCCCGATGGCACGCTGTTCATGCGGCGCAACGAGGACCGGCGCCCCGCACGCCGGACGAAGCTGGACATCCTCCGGCGGCTGGGGCGGACGGGGCAGGTGCGCATGCTCGTGGACGACGACGCGTTGGTCTGCGATGACGCCGAAGTGGCCGGATTTACCGTGGTGCGGGCTCGCTGGGCCGACCCCTCGGAGGCGCTGAAGGACGCGCAGGAACGCGAGGGGCGTACCTGACCAGGCCGATCAGACTGATCAGGTGCTTTCGTCGAGCCTGAAGCCCACCTTCAGGCCGACCTGGTAGTGCGCGATTCGGCCATCTTCGATATGACCACGAACTTGATTAATCTCGAACCAATCGAGATTGTGCAACGTTTCCGCCGCTCTTGCGACGCCGTTCCGGATCGCCGCGTCGATGCCCTCCTCGGAGGTTCCTACGATCTCGGTGACCCGATAGGTATGGTTCGCCATTGTTTGTCTCCTCTCCAGTGACCACGTTGCCCCAATCCGTGAGGTCCCGCGAGGGGGCGGGCGAGGTGCATCGGGACGGGCACCCGCCTTGACCTACTGATTGGTCCATACCAGGATTCAGCCAACCACCCGTGCGAGCGCCGCCCGCAATCCCCCCACACCGGGTCCCGATTTCGTTGTGCCGTTTCGCAGAAGGTGACCACGTGAAGAACCGCATACTGGCCGGAGCCATCGCGCTCGTCTCAACCGTCGCCCTCGGCGGATGCGGCTATATATCGGGCTCGGGCAACGGTGACCGCACGGTGACGATCTGGCTGATGAAGGACAGTGTCTCGCCCGGTTTCCTGGACAAGTTCACCCGCTCGTACGAGGAGGAGAACCCCTCGATCGAGCTGGACTTCAAGATCCAGGAGTGGAGCGGTATCGGCCCCAAGGTCATCTCCGCGCTGGAGGGCGACGACGCCCCGGACGTGATCGAGGTCGGGAACACGCAGGTCGCGCAGTACGCGGAGAGCGGCGGCCTGCGCGATCTGACCCTGGAGTCGATGCGCGACCTGGGCAGCGAGGACTGGCTGCCCGGTCTGGCCCAGCCCGGCAGCATCAACGGCGTGCAGTACGGCATCCCCTGGTACGCGGCCAACCGCGTGGTGATCTACAACAAGGAGATCTTCGAGAAGGCGGGCATCGACTCCGTCCCGAAGACGCGCGCCGAGTGGATCGCCGACTCCGAGAAGCTCAACAGCGCGGGGAACCAAGGCATTTATCTGGCCGGTCAGAACTGGTACGTGCTCGCCGGATTCATCTGGGACGAGGGCGGCGAGCTCGCCGACGAGAACGGCGGCGACTGGCAGGGCGCCCTGGACACTCCGGAGGCCCTGGCGGGCATGGAGTTCTACCAGAAACTCCAGGCGCTCGGCGACGGCCCGACGGACGCCGACGAGGAGAAGCCCCCGCAGACCGACGTATTCGCCAAGGGCGACGTCGCGCAGATCATCTCGGTACCGGGCAGCGCCGCGCTCATCGAGCAGAAGAATCCCGAACTCAAGGGAAAACTCGGCTACTTCCCCATTCCCGGTAAGACCGCGAAAGCCCCCGGCTCGGTATTCACCGGCGGCTCCGACCTCATCGTCCCGAAGAACGCCGACGAGCGCAGCGCCGGCATCGCCGTCGTCAAGGCGCTGGCGAGCGAGAAGTGGCAGACGGAGCTCGCCCGGGGCATGAGCTACGTGCCCAACAAGCCGAGCCTCGCCCATGTCATCGAGGGCGACGAGGGCACCGCGGCGATGGCGGAAGGCGCCACCCGGGGCCGCGCCACCCCCAACTCGTCCCAGTGGGCCAGGGTCGAGGCGGAGAACCCGATCAAGCCCTACATGACGGCCGTGCTGGAGGGCGGCGACCCGATTCGTGAGGCCAAGGCCGCCTCCGAGCGGATCACCGCCATGCTCACCGGCAGCGGCTGACCCTGCCGGACGGCGAGCCCGGGACGCGGCGGCCCCGGCGGCACCGCGTCCCGGGTGTGCGCCGCGCAGAGGCTCGGCGGCCCCGGGCTAGGGCCTTTCGTTTGGATCAGGCCGGGCTCGCGGGGGCCGGCACGCACATCTGCGGCGTTGTCGTCAGTCGCCAATGCTCCGCAGTGACTCCCTCCTCCGCCCTGCAGCTGCACGCACCGGTCCCCGCCCCCTGATCCGGCCTGATCCAAACGAAAGGCCCCGGGCGGCCCTGGGGATTCAGCCGTCGCACATCCCCGCTCCCCACAGCGGTCACGTCGAATCCAGCCGGCGACGGAAGAAGTAAGGGGCCGGGCCGTCGCACTCCCGCGACGCCCCGGCAGCGACCCTGCCGCTTCCGTCCCCGGAGACCGCCATGACCGTGCTGCCCGTCGCCCCGCTCCCCACCTCCGCCCCCGCCGCATCCGTTCCGGCCCCCGCCGCCCCCGCCCGCTCCACGGCCCCCGGCCCGGTCGCCGCCCCGGAACCGGCATACCGGGTCTCGCTCGCGACCTGCCAGGAAGACATACGCGCGGCCCAGCGCCTGCGCCACCTGGTGTTCGCCGGGGAGCTCGGAGCCCGCCTGGAAGGGCCCGAACCCGGCCTGGACAGCGACGCGTTCGACGCGTACTGCGACCACCTGCTGGTCCGCGAGACCGCCACCGGGGAGGTCGTCGCCACCTACCGGCTGCTGCCGCCGGACCGGGCCAGGGCCGCCGGACGCCTCTACGCGGAGAGCGAGTTCGACCTCACCCGGCTCGCCCCGATCCGCGACGACCTCGTCGAGGTCGGCCGCTCCTGCGTCCACCCCGCCCACCGCGACGGCGCGGTCATCGCCCTCGTCTGGGCCGGGCTCGCCCGCTACATGGAGAGCACCGGCCACACCTGGATCGCGGGCTGCTGCTCCCTCCCGCTGGCCGACGGTGGCGCACAGGCCGCCCGCAGCTGGAACACCGTACGCGCGGGACACCTCGCGCCCCAGGAGTACTGGGTCACCCCGCACCGCCTCTGGGACTCCTCCGCGCACGGCCCGGAAGCCGGCTCCCGGGCGGACCTCCCGCCCCTGCTGCGCGGCTACCTCCGGCTCGGCGCCCAGATCTGCGGGGCCCCCGCGTACGACCCCGACTTCAACGTCGCCGACCTGTACGTCCTGCTCTCGCTGCGCCGCACGGACCCGCGCTACCTGCGCCACTTCCTCTCCCTGGCCCCGCTGGCATGAGCACCTGGCTGCCCGTCGCCCCGTGCACCCCGGACGGCTGCGCCCGGCACGCCGGAGCCGTACGCGCCCCGCTGCCCGCCGCGCTCCTGCTGCTGGCCGGCTGCACCCTGGTCCTGCTGGGGGTGGTCTGCGTGCCGCTGGTCCGGCTGCTCGGGGCCGCCCGCCGGGAACGGCTGGTACGGCGCTGGGCGCGAGCGGTTCTTCGGGCCTTCGGCGTACGCGTCACGGTCCGGCGGCACGCGCCGGAACCCTTCGTCGGCGGCGAGCTCGTCGTCGCCAACCACATCTCCTGGCTCGACATCCCGCTGGTCGCCTCCGTGCTGCCCGGCCGGATGCTCGCCAAGCGCGAGATCCGGCACTGGCCGCTGCTCGGCCCGCTCGCCGCGCTCGGCGGCACCCTGTTCATCGACCGTGAGCGGCTGCGCGCCCTGCCCGCCGCCGTACGGACCGTCACGACGGCCCTGCGCGCCGGCTCCCGGGTCGTGGTCTTCCCCGAGGGCAGCACCTGGTGCGGGCGGGGCGGCGGCGCGTTCCGGCCCGCCGTGTTCCAGGCGGCGATCGACGCCGGCGCGACGGTCCGGCCGGTCCGCATCGCCTACCGCACCACCCACCCTGCCGCCGGAGTTCCGGAGCCGGCCGCCGACGCGCCGGGGCAGGCCGCCGGAGCCGTGGCGTTCGTCGGGGACGATCCGCTCGCCGCCTCGCTCTGGCGCGTGGTGCGGGCGGCCGGGCTCACCGCCCGGGTCGACGTCCTCGCGCCGGTCCCCGTACACGGCGAGGACGGCCGCCGCGCCCTGGCGCGCAGGGCGCGAGCGGCCGTCCTCGGACCCGCGGATCCGCTCCGGCCCCGTCAGACCGCCGTGGCCAGCGACAGGGCGAACCGTCCCGCGGAGTCCGTCCACCACTGAGCCAGCCGCATACCGGCGGCGGCCAGCTCCTCGCGGACGTCCTCCTGGCGGAACTTCGCCGACACCTCCGTACGCAGCTCCTCACCGGCCTCGAACGGCACCACGAGGTCCAGCTCCCGGATCTTGACGCTCAGCGCCCGACGGGCCCGCAGCCGCATCTCGATCCACCGTTCCGCCGGATTCCACACCGCGCGGTGCTCGAACTCGGCGAGCGGGAAATCGGCTCCCAGCTCACGGTTGACGACGTTCAGGACGTTCTTGTTGAAGGCCGCCGTCACCCCGGCCGCGTCGTCGTACGCGGCCACCAGCGTCTCCTCCTCCTTCACCAGATCCGTGCCCAGCAACAGCGCGTCCCCGGGCGAGAGCAGCGAGCGCACCGACCGCAGGAACGCCGCCCGCTCCTCCGGCAGCAGATTGCCGATCGTGCCGCCCAGGAACACCACGAGCCGCGGCCCCGGTGTCCCCGGCAGCGCCAGTCCGCCGGTGAAGTCGGCGATCAGCGCGTGGACCGAGAGCTCGGGGCGCTCGGCGAGCAGCGACTCGGCCGCCCCGGTCAGCGCGCTCTCGCTCACGTCCACCGGGACGTAACTGTGCAACTCCGGCAGGGCGTCCAGCAGATGGCGGGTCTTCTCGGACGATCCCGAGCCCAGCTCGATCACGGTCCGGGCACCCGACGCCGCCGCGATCTCCTCGGCACGCGCCTCCAGGATCTCCCGCTCCGCGCGGGTCGGGTAGTACTCCGGCAGCCGGGTGATCTCCTCGAACAGCTCGCTGCCGCGGGCGTCGTAGAACCACTTCGGCGGCAGCGTCTTGGGGTGCCGGGTCAGGCCGTTGAGGACGTCGGCGCGCAGCGCCGCGTCCGTCGCGTCGACCGGCAGGGTGCGGGTCAGCAGGAAGGGACTCACGCGGTGGGCTCCTTGAGCGGGGTGAGCAGGACGTCCGAGGCGGTCGCGACCAGCAGGGTGCGGTCGGGGACCTCGCGCCAGAGCGGGTCGTCGTCGTAGGGCTCCGAGGCGACCGCGGTGCGGCGGCCCGGAGTGGTGAGGTACCAGAGGGTGTCACCCCAGGCGGTCGCCGTGATCGTCTCCCCGTCGGTGAGGAGCAGATTCAGCCGGGAGCCGGGCGCGGCGGCCGCGACCTCGCGGACGGTCTCCGCGACGGCGCGCGGCACATCGTCCCCGGCGTCGGTCCGGTGCCGGATCAGCGCCCAGACGAGCGCCGAGTCGTTACGGGCGGCCAGCGACAGGAGCTTTTCGGCGGGCAGGGCGGCGGCGAGCGGGCCGAGCGATCCGGGCCAGTCCTTCACCGCCCCGTTGTGGCTGAACAGCAGCCGCCCGGCGGCGTACGGCGCGGCCGCGGCCTCCCCGTCCGCACCCGCCTCGGTGGCGTCCCGTACGGCGGCGAGCAGCGCGGTGCTGCGGACCACCCGGGCCAGATCGGCGAAGGTCTCGTCGCCCCAGACGGGGCCCTGACGGCGGTAGCGCCCGGGCAGCGGGTCGCCGTCCGCGTACCAACCGACGCCGAAGCCGTCCGCGTTGACCGTGCCGTAGCGCTGACGGCGCGGTTCCCAGGACTGCCGCACCAAGGAGTGCGAGGGCCGCAGCAGAAGCTCGCCGAGTGCCACCGGCTGGCCCACATAGGCGATATGACGGCACATCAGGCATCCCTCGCAGTCCGGAAGCCGGAGAAGATCTGCCGCCGCACCGGAAGGTCCCAGTTGCGGAACGTGCCCCGGCAGGCGACCTGGTCCACGGCGAAGGAGCCGCCGCGCAGCACTTTGTGCCCGGGCCCGAAGAAGACTTCCGAGTACTCGCGGTAGGGAAACGCCACGAACCCCGGATAGGGCAGGAAGTCGCTGGCGGTCCACTCCCACACATCGCCGATCAACTGCCCAGCCCCGGAAGGCGAACGCCCCTGCGGATACGCCCCGGCCCGCGCCGGACGCAGATGACGCTGGCCCAGATTGGCCCGCTCCGGCGTCGGATCCCCGTCGCCCCACGGATAGCGCCGGGAGCGGCCGGAGACCGGATCGTGCCGGGCGGCCTTCTCCCACTCGCTCTCCGTGGGCAGCCGTCGCCCCGCCCAGCGGGCGTACGCGTCCGCCTCGTACCAGCTGACGTGGAGCACCGGCTCGTCGTCCGGCACCGGCTCGGTCACCCCGAACCGCCTGCGCAGCCACTGGCCCGCGTCCCGGCGCCAGAACAGCGGTGCCTCCAGATGGTGTTCCCGGATCATGGCCCAGCCCTCGGGCGCCCACCAGCGGGCGTCCCCGTACCCACCGTCCTCGATGAAGCGGCGGTACGCGCCACAGGTGACCGGCGAGCTGTCCAGGTGGAACGCCGCCACCTCGCGCCGGTGCGCGGGACGCTCGTTGTCCAGAGCCCACGGCTCGGCGGAGGTCCCCATCGTGAACGGGCCCCCGGGGATCAGGACTTCGTCCGGAAGCGTCCCGGCGTCGCTGGGCGCGGGCGGGGCGGGAGCGGTGAGCGCCGCCGGACCCGACCTCAGCTGATGGGTGATCAGCATCGTCTCGTCGTGCTGCTGTTCGTGCTGGGCGATCATGCCGAAGGCGAACCCGGCCCGCTCCAGCGGGCGTCCGCCCTCGTGCAGCGGCGCGCTCTCCAGCAGGTCCAGCGCCCGCCCCCGTACGTCGGAGGCGTACGTCCGCGCCTCGGCGGGAGCCAGCAGCGGCAGGGTGGGGCGCGAGGCGCGCGAGTGCTCGAAGGCGTTGTACAGCCCGTCGATCTCCGGCCGCAGCGCCTCCCGGCCACCGACCGCGCGCAGCAGCCACTGCTCCTCCTGGTTGCCGATGTGCGCCAGGTCCCAGACCAGCGGAGACATCAACGGGGAGTGCTGGGCGGTCAGTTCACCGTCGTCGACACTGCCGGTGAGCAGCGCGGTGCGGTCGCGCGCGGCCAGCAGCGCGTCGAGTGCACGTCGCCGCAGGGCCTCGGGGTCGATGCCGGGCGTGACGGGGAATCCGGTGGCGGCGGGGCCGGAGGCCCGCGCCGGATCGAAAGCGTCGGAAAGCTCGCGGCGCTCGGCGTCTTCACGGTGCTCGGTCATGCGGAGGCCGCCTTTCCGGGATGCGGCGGGAATGCCGGCCGGCCGGGGAGCAGGCCCTCGTGGGCGCCTGCGGTCCGCTCGGGCGGACCGGCCGCCGCGCCAGGGGTGGCCGTCGGGTCCGCGTCGGTCGGCACGTCGGGGGTGGCCGCCGGGTCCGTACCGGTCAGCAGGCCCCGGTCGGTCAGCAGACCGAGATCGGTGAGCGCGTCCGGATCGGGCAGGTCGTCGGCCGGAGATCGGCCCCGGGCGACATAACGGTCGGTGAAGGCGGCCACGGTGTCGCGCACCGCCTGGCTCGCGCCCATCCGCTCCAGCGCCGGAAGCGCTGCCCCGAAGCAGACGGTGGCCGCGGCCCGCAGCTCCGGATCGGCCAGGCCCTCACGGGCGGCCGCCGTCCACAGCGGATTGCGCGGGGCGGCCGGTGCGCCCGCCGTCTCGGCCAGCGGTTTCACGGTGCGGTACACGGTCTCGGCGGCCTCCGGATCGTCGAACAGGGCCGTGGCGACGGCGAGCGGCACCAGCCACCCGTCGGGCCCGCTCTGCGCGTCGATCATGCGCAGCTCCAGATGGCCACGCGGCCGTACGGGCGGGAACAGCGTGGTGAGGTGGTAGTCGAGATCCGCCTGCACCGGAGGGCGGGGCGAACCGGTGCGGATCCACTCGCGGAAGGTGAGCCCCACCGGCACGTCCCAGGGCCCGTCCTCGCGCCGGATGCACAGCACGGACGTGTCCAGCACATGCGCGGCCCAGGCCTCGCGCGGGGCGCGCCCGGAGCCCGGCGCGAGGGTCCGGCCCGGGTCGAGGTCGGCCCACAGCGACTGCCGGGTGGAACGCCAGCCGGTCCGGCGGCCCCGCTGGAACGGCGAGTTCGCGAACGCCGCCACCAGCACCGCGCCCAGCAGATGCGCGAGCTGCCAGCGCCGTCCGTAGCCGAGCGGCCCTGGCTCCTCCTCGCCCGCGTCCAGGCACACCTGGACCGACGCGGAGGTGCACATCATCGCTCGCCCGGCCGGCCCCGCGCGGTCCAGCGCGGCCTCCATCGCGTCGTAACGGGGCTCCCGCAGCCGACGGCGCGGCGACTGCCACGGGTCGACGCCGAGCCCGACCGGCGCCAGCCCGGCCGCGCCGAGCGAGGCACGGACCGCCGCCAGATCGGCCGCGGTCGTCTCGACGCACTCCGTCAACGAGCCGGCCGGCTGTGAACTGAGCTCCAGCTGGCCACCCGGCTCGAACGTCAGCGCGGCGCTCAGCGGCAGCGCGCGGACCGCCTCCACGGCGCTGTCGAGGCGCTCCTGACCGACCGGAAGGTGCGGATGTTCCCGGTCCTGGATGAGCCATTCGAGTTCCACCCCGACCGTTCGGGGAGGACCCGTCTTGAAACATATGCCGTGCAGTAGATCCTCTGCCCCGCTCTCGTCGAGGGGGGCGGCGTCCGGGCGCGAGCCGGTCGCGCCGGGAATGTCCAAGCCCATGAGGGCCTCCTTCACAGCTGCGTACCTACCAGCCAAACCCGTACCCGGAGATCGCACAAGAGTGCCCCCGGGCCAAGAAAATCCGGTTGCGCCCAGGCCGCGGTCCCCGTCAGCATGCCCGTATGCACCACACGGGGGAGCGCCGGTGAGCGCGCGGCTGCGCGGAATCGCGCGCGATACGGAAGCGGTCGTCGAGGCCGGGCGATATCGCAACGCGGCAGGTCAGGACGTGTCCATCGAACGGGCCGTGACCGCCGCGCTGTCCGGCACCAGGCTCCACGGACCGGACCCGGTGCCCGTCGCCGCGCTCGACACCGACCGCACGCCGCACGTCGAGGTCACCGGCGAGAGCAGCCTCGCCGCGGCCCGCCGGATGACCGGAGAGGCCTCCGGCCGGGTCGCCGTCCTCAGCTACGCCTCGGCCCGCAACCCAGGCGGCGGCTACCTCAACGGGGCGCAGGCCCAGGAGGAGGCGCTGTGCCGTGGATCGGCCCTTCACGCGACCCTGCTGCGGGCCCCGGAGTACTACGCGCACCACCGCGCCGAACGCGGCGCCTTCTACACCGACCGGGTGATCCACTCGCCCGGCGTGCCGGTCTTCCGCGACGACCGGGGCCGCTTCCTGGACGCCCCGTACACCGCCGGATTCCTCACCTCGCCCGCGCCCAACGCCGGGGTGATCCAGCGGCAGACCCCCGAGGAGGCCCACCGCATCCCGGCCGCCCTGGCCTCCCGGGCCGAACGGGTGCTGGAGGTCGCGGCCGTACGCGGCTACCGCAGGCTCGTCCTCGGGGCGTGGGGCTGCGGGGTCTTCCGGAACGACCCGGCACAGGTGGCGGAGGCGTTCCGGGCGCTGCTCGGCGCGGGCGGCCGGTTCGGCGGCCACTTCGAGCAGATCGTGTTCGGCATCCTGGACCGCGACCCCGACTCCGCCGTCCGGGCCGCCTTCGCCCGGACCTTCAGCTGACCTGATGCCGGCCGCCGCGATCGCAGCGGGTCCGCTCAGCTCCAGCCGTACCGCTCGCGCAGCCGCCCGGTGACCCGGTCGAAACGCTCCCGGTCCAGGGCGCACGCCTCCCGGCGCATCCCGTCCTCGTGGACCCGCAGCACCCGGTCCAGATCGACCCAGGACGGCCGCCCCGAGCTGTCCCACGGGCCCGCGCCCAGCGCCACCCACTCGTGGTCCCGGTCGTGCTGCTTGCTGGAGAGCTGGACGGCGAGCAGCGTGCCCGCCTCCTCACGGGCCACGACGAGCACCGGCCGGTCCTTCCCCCGCCCGTCGTTCTCCTCGAAGGGCACCCAGGTCCAGACGATCTCGCCGGGGTCGGGATCACCGTCGCGATCGGGGGCGTACGAGGTGCGCACGGACCCCACATCATCGGGATCGGCCTGCACGGTGGCGGTCGGCCCGCTGCTGCCGGGCACGTCAAAGGGGTTGTCGGATCGGTACGCGCTGTCGTGGAACGTCATCGCAACACCGTAGAACCTCCGCCGCCCGATGCCGGGAGGGGGGCGTCGGACCGGGGCCGCGGAGCGGCGTTCCGGCCACCGTGACCGGTGCTGCGGGCCCCGGGCCGAAACCCGCTACCACGGGTCTGGAAGACTGCCCGACGCCATGAGCCAGTTACCCAAGCAGCCCGCCGAAGTCTCCGTTCCGACCAGCGCGGATGTCGCGCGCCTCGCCGGAGTGTCCCGGGCCACCGTGTCGTACGTACTGAACAACAACGCCACCGTCCGGATCAGCGAACCCACCCGACGCCGGGTCAGGGAGGCCGCCCTCCAACTCGGTTACGTTCCGCACGCGGCTGCCCGCAGTCTGCGCGCCGGACACAGCCGCATGGTCCTGTTGCCCTCCGGACACATACCGGCGGGACCGCTGCACCAGTACTTCTTCGAGGAACTCCAGTCGGGGCTGCGCCGCCTGGACTACACCGTCGTCCAGTACGGCAGCGTCGGGCTCACCGCCGACGAGGCGGCCACGGCCTGGGCCGAACTGCGGCCCGTGGCCGTCGTCGTACCGCCCGGCATCGCCCTCACCCCGCACGGCACCGGCATACTGACCCGCTCCGGCGCCAAGGCGGTGATCACCCTGGGCCCCGCCCCGGTGGCCGGAGCGCACGGCCTGGTGATGGACCAACGCCAGGTCGGAGCCAGCGCGGTGGAACATCTGGTGGCCCGGGGCCGTCGCCACATCGGGGTCGTCATGCCCCAGGAACCGGGCCGGTCGCCCTTCTCCGAACCCCGCCTCACCGGGGCACGACGCGCCGCCGAACCGGTGGGGGCCCGGGTCTGCCCGCTCCCGCTGCGGTACGAGGAGGAATCCGCGCACCAGCTGGCGGCCCGCTGGCCGGAACTGGGCCTGGACGCGGTGTTCGCGTACAACGACGAGTACGCCATGCTGCTGATGCGGTCCCTCCAGGACGCGGGCGTCGCGGTGCCCGCCGACACGGCGGTGATCGGCGCGGACGACCTGCTGATCGGCAGACTGCTGCGCCCGAGGCTGAGCACCGTACGGATGGAACTGGCGATGCCGCAGCCGCTGGCCGAGACGATCGACCGCATGGTCCAGCACCCGGGCGGGCCGCCGTTCCACCACGACCTGCTCCGCACCAGTGCCGTGCACCGCGAATCCAGCTGACCGCCTCCGGCGCGACGACATGCGCGGCGCCCGGCGGATGTCTAGCGTCGGAGGCATGAGCCATCCGCAGAGTTACGAGCTCCTCCTCATCCCCGACCACAGCAGAACGCGGACCGGGGCCCCCGGCCGGCCGATCCGGTCCGCGGTCGTCGCCGCCACCGGCGAGACGGGGGCCTCGGGCTACCCCCGGTACGCGGGGGAGGGCATGGAGGCGGACATCGACCCGGCGACCCGGACGGTGGAGGCCGTGCTCATCGACGGCGAGGAACTGGACTACGGCATGTCGGTCCGGGTGGCGGGCGCCGAGGGCGAGCGCCCGGCGTCCTGAGGATCACGCGCCGCCGGTCACGGCTGCCGCACACGACTGAGGGGCCCCGCCACGCACACCGCGATGTCCACGGTGCGGGTCAGGGCCCCTCACTCGGTGCCGTGCGCCGGTCGGGCGGCTACTGGGCCTCCGGCTGCCCCTCCCCGGCCTCGGCCGCCCGCTTCTGCTCCTCGACGGACTTGCGGACCTCGTCCATGTCCAGCTTCCGGGCCTGTCCGATGACGTCCTCCAGGGCCGCCTCGGGCAGCGCGCCGGGCTGCGCGAAGACCGCGACGTTGTCGCGGACGATCATCAGGGTCGGGATCGACCGGATCTCGAAGGCGGCCGCCAGCTCCTGCTGCGCCTCGGTGTCGACCTTCGCGAAGACCAGGTCGGGGTGGCGCTCGGAGGCCGCGTCGTAGACCGGCGCGAACTGTCGGCAGGGGCCGCACCAGGAAGCCCAGAAGTCGATCAGGACGAATTGGTTGTCGCTGACGACCTGATCGAAGTTTTCCTTGGTGAGCTCGACGGTGCTCATGCTTGGGGTACCTCTTCCTGTGCCCGTGGGGGTCCTGTCGGGTCCTGTCCGGCACAACGGTGACTGCACTTGCGCTATTCCGCCTGCCCATGTGGCCGGGGCGCACACCCGCGACGACACTGTTTCCATGACTGATGCAGCTTCCATGACTGATGCAGCGAAGATCCCCGAGGGCTCCGAGCCCTCGCCCTACGACGTGGTGGTCATCGGCGCGGGGCCGGTGGGCGAGAACGTGGCCGACCGGGCCCGCGCCGCCGGGCTCACCACCGCGGTGGTGGAGTCCGAGCTGGTCGGCGGCGAGTGCTCCTACTGGGCCTGCATGCCGAGCAAGGCGCTGCTGCGCCCCGTCGTCGCCCGCGCCGACGCCCGCCGGGTGCCGGGTCTGCGCGACGCCGTCCAGGGCCCGCTCGACGTCGCTGCCGTCCTCGCCCACCGGGACGAGGAGACG
This sequence comes from Streptomyces sp. iso_384, assembly GCF_056172905.1. Taxonomy (NCBI): domain Bacteria; kingdom Bacillati; phylum Actinomycetota; class Actinomycetes; order Kitasatosporales; family Streptomycetaceae; genus Streptomyces; species Streptomyces sp. iso_384. The sequence continues at coordinate 4,448,667 of NZ_JBWBTT010000001.1, read as the reverse complement.
AGCCACTGGAAGGACGACGGCCAGGTGGCCTGGCTGGAGAGCGTCGGAGCGGACGTGTACCGGGGTACGGGCCGGCTCACCGGCCCCCGCGAGGTCTCCGTCACCGCCCCCGACGGCACGGAGCACCGGCTCACCGCCCGGCACGCGGTCGCGGTCTGCACCGGCACCAGGGCCGTCGTCCCCGCGCTCCCCGGCATCGAGGAGGTCCGCCCCTGGACCAGCCGGGACGCCACCAGCGCCAAGGAGGCGCCCGGCCGGCTCGTGGTCGTCGGCGGGGGAGTCGTGGGCGTGGAGATGGCGACCGTCTGGCAGGCGCTGGGCTCCGAGGTGACCCTGCTGATCCGCGGCAAGGGCCTGCTCCCGAAGATGGAGCCCTTCGCGGGCGAGCTGATCGCCGACGCACTGACGGAGGCCGGGGCCCGGATCCGTACCGGCGTCTCGGTCACCGCGGTGCGGCGGCCCGCGCCGGACGGCCCGGTCACCGTCGAGCTGGACGACGGCGGGAGCATCAAGGCCGACGAGATCCTCTTCGCCACCGGCCGGTCCCCGCGCACGGACGACCTGGGACTGGAGACGATCGGGCTGGAACCCGGCTCCTGGCTCACCGTGGACGACAGCTGCCGGGTCGAGGGCACGGACTGGCTGTACGCGGTCGGGGACGTCAACCACCGCGCCCTGCTGACCCATCAGGGCAAGTACCAGGCCCGCATCGCCGGCGCGGCGATCGCCGCCCGCGCCGAGCAGGCCGCCCCGGACACAGACCCCTGGGGCGCCCACGCGGCCACCGCCGACCACGCGGCCGTCCCTCAGGTCGTCTTCACCGACCCGGAGGCCGCATCGGTCGGTCTCACCCTCGCCGAGGCCGAACGCGCCGGCCACCGGGTCCGCGCCGTCGACTACGACCTCGCCTCGGTCGCCGGCTCCGGCCTCTACGCCGACGGCTACCGGGGCCGCGCCCGGATGATCGTGGATCTGGACCGCGAGATCCTCCTCGGCGTCACCTTCGTCGGCCCGGGCATCGGTGAACTCCTGCACTCGGCGACGGTCGCGGTCGCGGGGGAGGTGCCCATCGCCCGCCTGTGGCACGCGGTGCCGGCGTACCCGACCATCAGCGAGGTGTGGCTGCGGCTGCTGGAGACCTTTCGAGGGTAGGAACCGCCGTTGAGGACACACACCGGGAAGCGCCACGATGGGCCGGGAAACCCGGAGGCTGTCGCAGATTCCAGCTGGTTGGGCATCGCGGGACCGCTCTTGGAGAGGTCAGTTTTCGCAGAGTCGTAGGCTGAGCTGGAAGCCCGTTTCCTGGAAGCCGAGCGTCTGGGCGACCCTCCGGGAAGCCAGGGTGCGGCCACGCCACTGGCACAGGAGGCCCTGTCCCATTGCGTCGGCGACGGCGGCCGACGCTACGTCCAGGGCGAGGCCCCGGCGGCGATGGCGGGGATCGGTGAGGATGCTGAGGTGGGCAGTGCCTTGCGGCCAGAGTTCGTATCCTGCCGCGGCCATGATCCGGCCGTCCTGCCGCAGCACCCTCGCCGAACTCGTGATATCCGCGAGCGCGCTCTCGTCGGCGTCTCCGGGGCCGCACCGGTCCAGAAGGTCCAGGAGCGACGGATCGTCGCCCGGGACCCGCTCGGCGACGGACGGGACCGGGCGGAACCGGGAGGGCGTGAGGAACAGCAGATGCGCCGGCCCCAGCACCTCGTTGAACGGAAGCCGGTCGTGGAGCCGGTCGGGTTCCGCCAACTCCTGGGTTCCGAGGCCATGGAGAGCCGTGGTGGCCCGGTCGGCCATACGGGCAGTGGGCACGGTCACCAGCGCGGCGTCGCCCAGGACGACCACCGCCATCCAGCCCGGCGGACTCAACCGGGAGGCCGGGGAGACGACGACGCTCGTACGGCCGGAGAGGAACGAGGCGTCTGCTCCGGCGAGTCGGGACCAGGCCGCTCGGGCTTGGTCCAGGACCGAGTGAGAGGCCGTCGCAGGGAGGTGGAGGTTCATCGGCTCGAGTTTCTGGTGCACGGTCGGCTGCTGGAGGCAGCCGGCGCTGAGGTGTTCTGGGTACGGTCAGAGGCCACCCATCGGGTGCATGCCTGCCCGGAACTCAGACTACTGTCTTGTCCGCCATCACGAGGCTCATCAACTGCTGCTGCGCCGAAGCGTGTTCCGGCCTGCGGGCGAAGGCTATGGCGATCTGACGGCGGATCGCCCCGCCCAGCGCGGCGTGGCGGGCGCGCGGGTCGAACGCTATGACGTCTCCCGGTTCGACCGGCAGGACATGGGCCGGCAGGTCTTCGGGGGCGAGGTCGGCGGTGGGGTAGGCGGCGGGGGCGCGATGGCTTCCCGGCAGCAGGCGCAGCGCGCCGTTGGAGCCGTCGAGCGGCGCGTCGTACAGGACGAACTTCACCAGACGCGCTGGTGACCCCTCCACTGTTCGGGAGGCGTCGTCCGTTCCCTCCATGTCGGAGTGCCAGTAGGTGTCGCCGTGGATCTCGCTCGCGTCGCCGTAGAGGTAGACGCAGGGGCCGCCGAGCAGTTCAGCGGCCAGGGTCTCCAAGCAGACGTCGGCGCATCCCCTGGACAGGGCGGCGGAGCGGCCCAGAAAACCCGGTACGGCCCTGCGCTCCCGGGAGCCGCGGACATTGCTGCCGGATGCGAGTGCCGCCTCCACATCGGCGAAGGCGTCGTCGGTACATCCGGCGAGAAGTCCCCGGAAGACCTCGAAGCCGAAGAGGTCGAACCTCCGTCGCCGCGGTGAGTGCTGCTCGGCGGTCATGTCAGGTGAACCTCACTGTTCCGCTCACGAACCGGTTGAGGACGTACTGCGAGGCGGCCGTCCGTTCGGAGGTCGTGACCGGCTGTCGGGCGAAGTTCCACGCCCACTGCCGACGCCGGCCGCCGTTCCAGGCGGAGTGCAGGACGTTGGTGTTGAAGACGATGACATCGCCGGGGTCGGTGGGGAGCACGGTGGCGGGGACCTCGTCGCCGCGCAGCCCGAGCGCTTGGTCGTGCCGCATCAACTGCCGTACCGGCTCGCCCTGCCACCCTCCCTCGACCCGGTGCGAGCCGGGGATGACCCGCAGAGCCCCGGTGTCGGCGTCCGTCGGTTCCCCGTAGACGACGGCGCGCAGATACAGTCCCTCCGCGTAGAAGCCGTCGGAGTGCCAGTACGAGTCGCCGACCAGGACGTTGACGTCGCTGGTGACCATGGAGGCGGCGCCCGTGCGGGACAGGAGGTCGTCCAGCGCGGGGACGCGTCCGGCGATGGCCATGCCGGGAGCATGCTCGACCGCGTGGAAGTGCGTGCGGCGCTCCGTGGCGGGCGCTTCCTCCTCGGGCAGCAGTGCTGCGAACGCCTCTTCGAGATCCGGTAGCAGGGGGAGTCCGGCGCCGGGCAGCACGCAGAAGCCGAAGCGCTCCAGCAGGAGGTGGGGGGTGGAGGTCACCGGGACGTCTCCGTGCGCAGGTGCTCGACGGCGGGGAGGTAGTCGGCGAACTGCTCCGGAGTCCTGGGTGCGATGACCAGGGCCCAGGGGTCGAACGCGGCCGTGAGCGCGGTCAGGCGCTCGGTCACTGCTTGTGCCCGGCGTTCCGCCGGCAGGGTCCGGATGGAGCGGCCACCGGCGAAGAGGCTCCGCAGCACCAGCCGGTGCCCGGCCTCGCGGAGCCGGAGTGCGAGCTCCGGATGCCGCTCCAGGACGGCCGTCTCGACCATGGTCACCAGCGGCGTGCCGACATCCGCGACCAGCGCGATCTCGGAGGGGTCCAGCACGGAGACGCCCAGGTCCCGGGCCGGCCCCTCCTGCACGAGGAGGCGGTGCATCTCGGGCCAGTCGAACGTCCGGAAGACCTCGACCGGCGGATTGTGGACCAGGACGCAGTCGACCGACGAGCGCCTCAGGCGTCGGCAGGAGTCGGCCAAGGTGGCGGCCATGGTGGGCAGACTGTAGTCGAGTGTGGGCAACGGGGTACGGACGTCCACCCCCACCTTGGTCCACACCGGCAGGTCGTGGCCGAGTTCGCCGAGGTCGCTCTCGGCGAGCGTGCGAGCGTAGATCGGTGCGGTGTCCAGCCCGTCCAGGTTCAGTTTGCGAGCCATCCGCACGACCTCGGCGGCCCGATGAGTGTCGCGGTCGACGACCATCAGGCTGTTGAAGTTGCCCGAGGTCCGCATGGTGCCCAGCACTACGCGTGTCATCTCTTCCTCACTCTCCACAGAGCAGTGCACAGCGGGACCCCACCGCGGAAGGCGACGCGTGGAGTGCTCGCACTCCGTCGGCCACAGCCCTGCGCGACAGCCTGACGTCGACCTCGTTCTCCCTGTCGTACGGACAGCGGCGCAGCGCGCCTCGCGGGGAGAGGTAGAGCCGGTCGCTGGAGCAGGTGCGCTCCAGGGTGCCGGCGAGGCTGCGGTCCAGGGCGGCGAGTGCGTCGGTGAAGCGGTCCGAGAGGCCGAATCGATCCCGGAGCGCCGCCAGGTCGCCCGCATAGCGGCTGCGCACCGCTTCGGGGGTCGCCTTCTTGAGTTGATGGTCTGTCAGCAGCAGGGGGCTCAGCTCGAACTCCACCCCGAAGGCCGCGTCGATGGCGGCCATCGCCTCCAGGTCGGCGTCCTCCAGTTCCCACACGGTGACGTGCAGACTGGCGCGTCCGTGACCGAGAGCGTCGAACACCGCGGCGCTGCCCGTGATGGTCCTTTCGGTGGCCCCGACCCGCTGCGCACCCAGGCTGTCCGCCGAGACCGTGACATGGGAGAGCAGGCCCGCCACGGACGCCAAGGCGTCGAGTCGGCGCCCTTCGCGGGCCGCGGTGACCACGGAGCAGGCGTAGCCGAACTGGACGGCCACCCTGACCAGTTCCCTGAAGTCCGGGTGGTCCGTGGGCTCGCCGCCGGTGAGGCAGACCGAGGTGGCGCCCAGCTCCTTGCAGCGGGACAGGGCGCGGGCGTAGGTAGGAAGGTCCAACGCGGAGCGGCCGACATCGGCGCGCAGGCAGAACTTGCAGCCCAGGTCGCACCGTTCGTCGACGGCGACCAGTAGTCCGGTCACCGGGGGGTGTGACGTCGTCTCCGCCGTGGCGGGATTCCGGTCGCCCCGGACGAGTTGGTCGGTCACCGTGGCGTCCTCCGTTGTTCGTCGGCGGTCATGGTGCGGTGAGGAGAGCTCCGGCCAGTGGCCGGAGCTCTCCCACGTATCACTGAAGTGCCGTGTTGTCCGCGACGGCGAGGGCGAGTCCCTCGTTGAAGAAGCCGCAGAAGTCGTCGGTGGGGATCTGGGTCCGGCGCAGCAGCCGTTCGTTCTGCGAGGGACCGCCGCAGATCGCGAGTGCCGGGCAGGTCTTGCAGCCGTCGAAGGGGTGCAGGTCCTTCGCGGCCCGCCCGAGCAGCGAGTGGTCCTCGCGGATCTGGTCGAGGGTGAAGATGAAACGCGGGTCCCGCCAGTTGAGGTCGAGCAGGCTGATGCGGCCGCCGGGGAGCAGGGCCGCGTTGACGCCGCCGCATCCCTGGAGGTGCTCGAAGACCCGCGGGCGGCGGGAGTCCAGCGCCTGGTAGATGCGGTCGAGGTGGGAGAAGAGCATGCCGCCGCGCGAGAGGGCCCGCATACGCGCCTGGTAGAGGTTGCGCGCGAGGTCCGGACCGTGGGCGATCCAGGTGCCGTGGGCGGGGATCGGCGTGTTCACGTAGAGGAACTTGATGCCCAGCGACAGGATGTAGTCCACGATCTCGGGCAGTTCGTGCACGTTCCACTGCGTCGGGGTGACGTTGGCGCCGACATGGATGCCGGCTTCCAGCATCCGCTGGATATTGCGGTGGATGCGCTCGTCGGCGGGCTTGCCCGACAGGAGCAGCCGTTCGTTGGAGTTGGTCGGGGGCGGACCGTCGATGGAGACCCCGACGCCGTACCGGAATTCCTTGAAGTGAGCTATCAGATCATCGTTGATCTTCGCTCCGTTGGTCACGACCGTCGGCTGGATGCTGCCGACGTCGAATTTCTCGGCGAGTTCGCGGGCGTAATGGTCCCCCGCCATCATCAGGTCCGGCCGGATGGTCGGCTCACCGCCGAACCACTGGTAAGTGACCTCCGGCCGTCCCCGATTCACTTCGAACAGCAGGTCGAGACCGAGGCGCAAGTCCTCCTCGGTCAGGTCCGGCGCTCCCGTATTGGTGTCGACGAAACAGTACGAGCACTTCATATTGCACTTGTCCGTCACCACAATGCGGTATCCGGCGATATGGCTCGGCTGACCGCTGATCCCCAGGTGTGCCAGGTGGTTCACGACATCGCCGGGAAGGTCCACGGCGTCTCCGTTTCCGGGGGTGAACCCGTACTCCGAGAGCGTGTCCGCGATCTGCCCGTCGTCGCCCTCGCGCACCGCGCGGGTCTCCGCGGCGTCGAGGTACACCGTCTCCAACCGGACTGGGTCGAAGATCGCTGCACTCTCGCCGAGGTCGAACAGGAAATACCGATCCCATGCCCGTTCGACCGGCCGAGTCGTCGCCTTGTCCATTCGAAGTTTCCTCACTCGCTCGGTCATGTCGGATTCTTACCGGTGGGGCCCGTGCGGGCCCCACCGTCGGACCGGAGTGCTCAGCCGGCCTGCGTCTCCCCGGCCTCGTCGTCGTACGTCTCGACCGTGAGGCCCTGCTTGTCCATGACCTCCTTGACGATGGAGGTGTACTGGGACTTCAGCTGCTCGGAGTTTTCCGGCGTGGCTCCGTCGGCCAGCACGATGATCCCCGGAAGCGAGGGGTTGGGGGCCATGACGACGATCCCCGGCGGGTCCAGGCTCACGGCCATGACGGCGTTTTCGAGCGGAACCCAGTTGATCTTTTCCTTGACGTCTTCCATGACGTCCTGCTGACGCGTCTGGAAGGCTTCGCGCTCACCGAACCAGACGCCCGACTTGCCACGGGAGCCGACGGCGTCGGCGTACAGCAGATGGTCGTCCTTGCGTTCCCTCGGCGCTGCCATAGAGGTACACCCTTTCCATGGGATCGATTCCGATGCGTCTGCGTTCCACTCTTCCGTGAGTCGAAAGGAGGGTGGAACTCTGCAAGGAGAATCCTTGCATGTTGTCGCGCTCATGTCATCCCCCTCTTTTCTTGCGGAGGTGACGAAATCTTGGCTTGCCCGGACAGTGGGTTCGGTAGGGCTGGGCAGGGCTGAATTTCCAGTGGGTTCGGCGCGTTCCCACAAGGGTGGTCGTATATGTGTGAGGCGGGGAGAAGGCGAAAGGAGCGGGAGGTCTCACCCTGTCGACTTTCTCAGCCGCTTGGTCCGCCTTCGACCGGCCCGGCCACGAAAGGTCGGGGAATGGGGTCAGGCCGGTCGATTTCTCGGCTGAACAACTCTGGTAAGAGAAGCGCTGATGGGCTCAGGAGAGCCGCAGGATGACCGGACTCATCAGGTGGACGCCGTCGAGAAGGGCGATGACGAACCCCGAGTGGACATCGGGGCGCGCTCCTTGGGACGGCAGTGCCAGGGAGGCGGTGAAGGTGTGGGAACCTCCGGGCGGGACGGTGACCGCCTCGCTGTGCCACACCGGCAGCACGGGAGGGTCGTAGAAGGCGCGGAACGCCATGCCCACCGCACCGCGCACCGTGCGGTCACCGGTGTTGGTGATGGTCCGGGTAAGGGTGCCGGGCGCGGCCCGGTCGGCGTCGGTGTCCACGCGTCCGCCGATGAAGAGAGTGGGCTCACCCTCCTCGGTGGACCACCAGACATCGCCGCACCGGCGGCACTGCAGGGTCTGGACGGTCAGCCGGTGGTCCACGGCGTGCCGCAGTACGAGGTGCTGTCCCCGGTCGGTCCCGCAGCTGGTGCAGGGCACGTCGCGGCGCGCCATCCGCTGGAAGGCGGGAGAGGCGTCGCCGAGGAAATCTGCTCCGTCCCGTTGGATCATGGCTGCGGTCCGGGCGATCAACTCCTCCTGGAGGACGGCGATCTCGTCGTCCAGAACGCTCACGTCCTCGCCGAGTCCGGGACGGTCCGGCTCCTCCGCCAGGGCGCGGACGCGAGCGCGCGCCGCCCGCAGCGGTTCCTCGTCGATGTCGACCTCCAGCCACGCTAGCCGCTCGCAGCCGGGGATCACGGAGTCGTGCAGGTAGTGCAGCCTCTCCAGGGCCGATGCGGTGGTCGCAGTCTGCTCCGGATCGGGGTGCCCGCCGTTGTAGCGGAGTACGAGCCCGGGATCCCCCGCCAGCCCGAACACCGCAAGACCACCGCGCGCGCCGTCCTGGCCGCTGTTCATCTCCGCGACGATCTCACCCAGCGGCAGCCCGGCGCGCAGCCCGCGGTCGAGCAGTTGCTCGGCGCCGGGCTCGGCGTTGTGCGAGCCCATGCCGCCGATGACCGCGACGGCGGTTCCTTCGAGGAAGCCCCCTCCGATACCCACCGCCTCCGGATAGGGACTGACACCGGCGGACACGGCGCCGCAGCTCTGCGAGAAGACGAGGACCGCGTGCAGATCGGCGGCCCGGACGCGCTGTCCTTCCTCCAGGTCGGCCCGGAAGCAGCCCTCGCCGCGGAGGCAGGAAGGGATGCGCAGGTCGGCGGGGAGGGGGCGTTCGGGGACGAGCGGTCCCGGAGCGGTGGCGGCACCGGGGAGTGACGGCAGGCCCAGGAAGCCGGCACCCTCGTCCGTCCGCCCGCAGATCACCCCATCGGGCAGGCCGACGCTGCACTCGCGGCCGTGGAGGTGGTACGTGACGAGCTGGTGCCGTGTCCCGTAGAGGGCGTCCAGCTCGTCCATTTCGACCGCGTCGGCCGACAGGTCGTCGCTGTGGAAGGAGTTGGTCACGACGAAGGCGCCAGGGCTGGAGCGGTGCTCGGGAACCAGGCTGCGGTACACCAGACAGACCAGCGACGCGGGGGTTCGGGCGCTCACCACGCCGGCCCGCGGGTTGCGAGCTCCCGGCCAGTCCCCGGCGTTCTCCAGCTCGTCCGCCAGGGCGACCACGGCGACCGGCCCGCTGTGCTCCCCGACTGTACGCACGACTTCCCCGACGGGAACGTGGAGATGCGGCCGCCCCGTCGCGATGGCGAGCAGCCGCCCACAGGCACGCCCCACCTCTCCGCCCGTCGACACCACGGATCCGACCCGTGGCGTCGTCACCACCCCGGGTAACGCGCCGTCGTCGAGAGAGAGGAAGCGCGTCAGCGAGCTGCCCGCCAACAGGGGGAAGGGGTCCCCCTGTTTCCAGGTCAGCGCCGCCTCGACCAGGTCTTCCTCGGACGTGAACACACATGTGTTCGGGCCGGCTTTGCCTAACATCCAGTTACTCCTCGCTCAGGGTGAGGACTTTCTCGTGCCGCCGCCCGAGAGCGGACGCCGGCGTCCGGGGTGGAGAGGAGCTCTGGCCGCCGATCCCGGACTCGGCGGTCAGAGAGGGATTTCGCACGCGGTCGTCCCGTGGTCTGACGCGGTCTCGTGAAAGGCGGCGGAGAGCCACCTTCCAGTCATCGTCACTTCCCCACCGACCGGTGGGTCAATCTCACCAATCACGCTCAACACAACACCTGTACAACGTTGTTGAGCGAGGAGGTTCGAGCACCCTGGCACACCGCAGATCGGCTGTCCAGGGTGCCCCGGACGTGAGAGAACGGCATGGTGAGCGCTTTTCGGTCGGCCTCGGCGAACCCTCGTCGGCCACCCCGGGATCCGGCTAACATCCCGCACCGAGAACCCCCGGCGAACCCCGGCCGTCCGTGCCGAACGGGGTGCCGGCGCCTCCGGAGAAAGGACCGCACATGGCGGGAAAGAGCCGATCCCTCATCGCGGAGATCTTCTCCGAACAGGTCGCCGCGCGGGCGGACCATCTCGCCGTGCTCTGCGAGGGACGCCGACTGACCTATGCCCGACTCGACCAGGAATCCGATCTGATCGCAGCGCGTCTGGCGGAGCACGGGGTCGGGGACGGCGACATCGTGGGCATCGCCCTGCGGCGGTCGGAACTGTGTGCCGTGGTCTGGCTGGCGGTCGCGAAGGTCAACGGTGTGTGCCTCTGGCTGGATCCCGACTACCCGGCCGATCGGCTCGCCTTCATGATCGAGGACGCGGCGCCCTCGGTCCTGGTCATCGCACCGGACGCCGACGGGACGACGCGTGAGCCGGCCGTAGGCCTGCGCACCGTGGCCGTCGAGCCGGCCTCCGGCGACGCCGGACCGCTCGCCCCGGACACCGCCCGCTCCCTTCCTCCGCGACGGACCGCCCCTGCGCAGAGCGCGGCCTACGTGATCTACACATCCGGAACGACCGGACGCCCCAAAGGGACGATCCTCACGTCCACCGGACTGCGAAGCCTGCTGGCCACCGCGGTTCAGGGGTTCGGCGCGGGTCGGGACAGCCGGGTCCTGCAGTTCACGTCGATGAGCTTCGACGTGGCCTTCCTGGAGATGTCCATGGCTCTTCTGCTCGGTGGAACTCTCGTCGTGGTCCCCGGTGAACGCCGGGTGGCCGAAGCGGCCTTCCTCGAACTGCTCCGCGAACAGCGCATCACCCATGCGGCGTTGCCGCCGGCCTTCCTCGAACTGCTCCCGGAGGAAGGCCCTCTGCCCGATGGCCTCACCATCATGACGGGTGCCGACAAGGTGCCGCTGGCCCTGGCCGGCCGCTGGGCACGGCGGGCCAGAGTCGTCGCGTGCTACGGCCTCACCGAGGCCACCGTCAACTCCACCCTCTGGGACTACGACGCCTCCTGGGACGGAGCGGTCGCACCTCTCGGCACCGAGGACCCCGGCACGGTCGTTCACCTCCTCAACGACTCCTTGCGACCGGTCCCCGCGGGGCAGCGGGGAGAGCTGTACCTCGGCGGTGACGGACTGGCCCGAGGCTATCTGCACCGCCCGGCCCTGACAGCCGAGCGTTTCGTTGCCGACCCCTACGGCGCTCCCGGTGCGCGGATGTACCGCACCGGGGACCGGGCCGTCCGCCACGGCAACGGCGTCCTGGAGTTTCTCGGCCGGGTCGACGGCCAACTGAAGATCCGCGGCCACCGCATCGAGCCGACCGACGTGGAGTCCGTCCTGCTGCGTCATCCCTCGGTCGCCCAGGCCGTCGTCACCTCCCACGACGACACCGCGGGTGGCGCGGAGTTGGCGGCGTACGTCGTGCCGGCCGAAGGAGCGGAGATCGACGCCCGGGAGCTGCGTCGTCATGTGGCCCGGACGGTGCCCGCCTACATGGTGCCCAGCCTCCTGGTCCCGGTGTCAGGTCTGGCGACGCTGCCGAGCGGCAAGCTCGACCGGCGCAGCGTCCTCCGGACGGCCGCGGCTCAGCTGCCCGCCGATGCCGGTGAGGCCGATGAGGAGGCTCTGCGGCAGTTGCTTTCGGCCGTGCTCGGCTGCGACGAGGAGGAGTTCGACGATGGATTCGACTTCGTCGCGCTCGGAGGCCACTCGCTGACGGCCATGCGGCTCGCCACCGAGTGCCGGCGGCTGTTCGGGCGCGAACCGGCGATGCGGGACGTCTTCGCCGCCCGCGGGGTACGCGACCTCCTGGACCGTCTCACCAGCAGTGGTCCGGACCGGCCGCGGCCCGGTCAACGAGGGAGCGAACCTTTCCTCCTCTCCTACGAGCAGGAAAGGCTCTGGCTGCTGGAGGCCCTGTCGGGCGGCGGCACGCACTACCACGTGCCCTGGGCCTGGCAGGTGCACGGCGACCTGGACCTGGAAGCTCTGCGCGGCGCGCTGGAGGATCTGGCCGCCTGCCACGACATCCTGCGCACCCGCTTCCCGGTCGTGCACGGTACCCCGCGACAGGAGATCCTTCCGCCGCAGGGGTACACCCCGGACTACGCCGTTGTTCCCGTCGACGGACAGGACCTGACCGCCGCGCTGGCGGAAGCCGCCCGGGAGTCCTTCGACCTGGAGGCCCGGCCCCCGTACCGCGTCCGCGTTCTCACTGCATCTGACACCCCGCCGACGGTCCTGTTCTGCCTGCACCACATGGTCGTCGACGACTGGTCCGTCGACCGGCTGGCGATGCAGCTTGCGCAGGCATACGCGGCCCGGCTCGATCCGGGGCTCGCACCCCCGGCCCGCCCAGCGCTCCAGTTCGCGGACTTCAGTGCCTGGCAGCGGCGCGTGCACGACGCCCCCACGGGAGGCCCCGAGAGCGGTGGTGTGGGTTTTTGGCGGGGGTTTTTGCGTGGTGTGCCGGTGGAGTCGGGGGTGCCGTTGGATCGGGTGCGGCCTGATGTGCCGGTGGTGCGGGGGGAGAGGTTCGTCCGGCGGTGGTCGGGTGGGCGTCATGCGGGGGTGCGGGGGTTGGCGCGGGGTGTGGGGTCGAGTGTGTACATGGTGGTGCATGCGGCGTTGGTGGCGGTGTTGGCGGAGTCGGGGGCGGGTTCGGATGTGGTGGTGGGGTGTCCGGTGTCGACGCGTCGGGGGGAGGGGTTGGAGGAGGTTGTCGGGTTTTTCGTGAATACGGTTGCTTTGCGGTGTGATGTTGGTGGTGGTGTGTCGTTCGGTGAGTTGTTGGTGCGGGTGAGGGATGCGGATCTGGCCGCGTTCGATCGGGGTGATGTGCCGTTCAATCGTGTGGTGGAGGCGGTCAATCCGCCGCGGCATCCGAGTCGCAACCCGCTCTTCCAGGTTCTCCTCGCCCAACAGCACCACGTGGGCCGCGCCCCCAGCCTCGGAGGCGCGCCCGGTACCGCCCTCCCGGTCAGCACCGGCAAGGCCATCTTCGACATGGCTGTCGACTTCAGTGAACTTCCTGGTGGGGGGATGGAGTTGACGGTGGAGTTCGGTTCGGAGGTGTTGGACCGTTCGACGGTCGAGGCGGTGGTGGACGGGATGGAGAGGTTGCTGGACGGTGCGGTGGCGGGGGAGGAGCGGGTGATCCGCGCGGTCGAGCGGGTTCCGTCGGTGAGCGAGCGTGTGTCCGAGGCGGAGTCGGCCGTGGTGGCGGGTGAGGAGACGGTCGCCGTGTTGCGGAGACTGTATTCCGAGGTGCTGGACCAGCCCGAAGTCCGGGACGAGGACAGCTTCTTCGACCTCGGCGGCCACTCCCTCACCGCCATGCGCCTCATCAACGCCATCGAACGTGAACTGGGCGTACGTCCCCGGGTCGCCGCCCTCTTCGGCCACCCGACGCCGGCCGGTCTGGCGGGCCACCTCCCGGCCGATCCGTCCGCCCCGCCGGAGCTCGGCGGCCCTGAGCCCGGCCAGGGGCCGGCGCCGCTCTCGTACGAGCAGGAGCGGCTCTGGATCCTTGAGGCGATGTCCGGCGTCGGCACGCTCTACCACGTGCCGTGGGCATGGCGGACCCGTGGCTCGCTCGATACGGCCGCGCTGCGCGGGGCGATGGAGGATCTGATCACCAACCACGCGATCCTGCGTACCCGGTTTCCCCAAGTGGACGGCGTCCCCGTGCAGGATGTCCTCACCCCCGGCCGTTCGCCGCTGGACTTCGCCGAACTCTCGACCGACGAGGAGAAGGTGGCGGACGCGGTGGCCGCCGCTGCCCGGGCGACCTTCCGCCTGGAGGACGAACCTCCTGTCCGTGTCAGGGTGTTCACGATCCGGGACGACGACCATGTGATTCTGATGTGCCTGCACCACATGATCACCGACGACCGGTCGATGCTGCGGCTCGCCACGGAACTGTCCGGGGCGTACGCGGCCCGGCTGCGAGGCGGCCCGGTGCTGAGCGGCCCTGCCGACCCGCAGTTCGCGGACTACACCCGATGGCAGCGCCGCACGTCGCGGAGCGAGCCGGATTCCGGTGGTGTGGGTTTTTGGCGGGGGTTTTTGCGTGGTGTGCCGGTGGAGTCGGGGGTGCCGTTGGATCGGGTGCGGCCTGATGTGCCGGTGGTGCGGGGGGAGAGGTTCGTCCGGCGGTGGTCGGGTGGGCGTCATGCGGGGGTGCGGGGGTTGGCGCGGGGTGTGGGGTCGAGTGTGTACATGGTGGTGCATGCGGCGTTGGTGGCGGTGTTGGCGGAGTCGGGGGCGGGTTCGGATGTGGTGGTGGGGTGTCCGGTGTCGACGCGTCGGGGGGAGGGGTTGGAGGAGGTTGTCGGGTTTTTCGTGAATACGGTTGCTTTGCGGTGTGATGTTGGTGGTGGTGTGTCGTTCGGTGAGTTGTTGGTGCGGGTGAGGGATGCGGATCTGGCCGCGTTCGATCGGGGTGATGTGCCGTTCAATCGTGTGGTGGAGGCGGTCAATCCGCCGCGGCATCCGAGTCGTAACCCGCTCTTCCAGGTTCTCCTCGCCCAACAGCACCACACGAGACTGGTTCCCGACCTCGGCGGGGAAGCGGTCAGCATGCCGTTTCCCGTCGCCTCCGGCGAAGCCGCCTTCGACCTCGCGATTGCCTTCAGTGAACTTCCTGGTGGGGGGATGGAGATGACGGTGGAGTTCGGTTCGGAGGTGTTGGACCGTTCGACCGTCGAGGCGGTGGTGGACGGGATGGAGAGGTTGCTGGACGGTGCGGTGGCGGGGGAGGAGCGGGTGATCCGCGCGGTCGAGCGGGTTCCGTCGGTGAGCGAGCGTGTGTCCGAGGCGGAGTCGGCCGTGGTGGCGGGTGAGGAGACGGTCGCCGTGTTGCGGAGACTGTATTCCGAGGTGCTGGACCAGCCCGAAGTCCGGGACGAGGACAGCTTCTTCGACCTCGGCGGCCACTCCCTCACCGCCATGCGCCTCATCGCGCGCGTCAAGGAGCACTTCGGCGTACGCGTTCCCGTGCGGACCTTGATGAAGAAGCCGAGGCTCATGTCGCTGGCCGGCGAGATCGAGTCCCGAGCCCACGGCGACGTCAAGCACGGCTGAGCGGGTACGGGGCCCCGTGGGTGGGTCCGTGAGGTGAGCCCGTGAGGTGGGCCCATCCCGCCTGCCGCCTCAGGGGCCGCCGCGCCCGGCGGGGGACCGAGAAGCCTGCCAGGTGGACCACAGCTCGGCGTAGAGACCGCCGTCCCGCAGCAACTCGTCGTGCGTGCCGAACGCGGCCACCCGGCCTTCGTCGAGGACCAGGACCCGGTCGGCGGCGCGGGCGTCGCTGAGCCGGTGCGCGACGACGATACCCGTACGTCCTTTGAGCGCGGCGTCGACGGCGGCGTTCACCGCCGCCCGGTCCCCGCCGTAGCTCTCGGCGGTGGGCTCATCGAGAACAGCCAGGGGAGGATCCGCGAGCACCAGCCGAGCCAGGGCAAGTTGCTGCCGCTGGACGGAGGACAGCGTCCGTCCGCTCCGCCCGACCACCGTGTCCAGGCCCTCGGGCAGCTCCAGGGCCCAGCCCACCGCACCCACCTGGGCCAGTGCGGCGGTCAGCGCGGCTTCGTCGGCGTCGGGTCGGGCGATCGAGAGGTTGTCCCGGACCGAACCGGCGAAGACATGGCTTTCCTGGGTGACCAGCCCTGTTGCCCTCGGGTCGAGCCGCTGGACGGGCACCCCGCCCAGCCTCACACTGCCGCGGCTTGGCGTGTGCATCCCCGTGACGATCCCCACGACCGTCGACTTCCCCGCACCACTGGGCCCGACGATCGCAACGCGTTCACCCGGCTGGACCCGGAACGACACGTCCCGGACCGCCGGTCGGCCGTCCCCGTAGCCGAACTCCAGACCGCACACCGTCAGCCCACCGTCGCTCGGCATCGCACGACCGGAGCGTGCCGCGTCCTCGATTCCTCCCGCGGGGGACCCGACGATGCCGGCCAGCCGCGCCAGGGCGGCCCCGGCGCACTGCACCTCGTCCAGCAGATAGAGCAGCGTCCCGACCGGTTCGAAGACCCGCATCAGCAGCAGCACCGCTGCCGAGGCCGCGCCGAGCGACAGCGATCCCGCCCGCACCAGTGCCGAGGCGGTCAGCAACACCGCCAACAGGCCCAACAGTTCCGCCCCGTTGAGGTGGAGCGAAAACCGAATCCGGGTCACGCAGGTTCGCAGAGCCGCCGTTGACCACGCCTGGGACCGCTCCTCGATCCGGCTACGGTGAATCTCCTCCAGTCGCAGGGCGCGGAGCGTACGAGCACCCGAGATTCCGGTCAGCAAGAACTGACTCAACCGTGCCTCGGCCGTGCGCTCATGGGCGTACTGCGGTCCCGAGCGGCGCAGGTAGATCCGGGTGGCCACCGCCCAGACCGGTAGTGGCAGCGCGCCCGCGACGGCCAGGCGCCAGTCCAGCGCCAGCAGCCCGAAGCCGGTGACCAGGAGCGTCAGCAGCGCGGAGAGGAAGGCGGGCAGTGCCCCCCGGGCCACGTCGGAGGCGACTCCCACGTCCCCGACGGTCCGGCTGAGCACGGTGCCCCGTCCCACCCGCTCCACCGTGGGCAACGGCAGGCCCAGCACCACACCGAGGGCACGCTCGCGCACCCGGCCCAGCACGTTCTCGCAGACCAGGGCGGTGCGGCCGGTGCCGACCGCGGCGAGGACAGCGCCGACCGCTGTCACGACGAGCGCTCCGACGGCGGCCGGCCCGAGCGGACTGCGGCCGCCCGAACCGGTGACCATGTCCACGATCCGCCCGACCAGCAGGGGCACGACCAGCACCGATGCCGAACTCAGCGCCAGGCAGACCACCGCGGTCCAGGCCGCACCGGCTTGACCCCGGCCGCACTCCCGCACCACCTGCCAGGTCGTCTTCACTCCCGCGGTCGGCAGTTCCTCGGTACCGCTCACAGGAACACCGCCGCGGCGTAGGCCGGGTGGCGCGACAGCTCTGCGTGCGTACCCGCGAACCCGACCCGCCCACTGTCGAGCAGCACCACCCGGTCGCAGCCGGCGAGCACCGCCGGACTGCTCGTCAGCAGCAGGGTGGTGCGCCCGGCGCGGGCCCGGTGGATGCCGAGCGAGACCCGGTGTTCGGTTGCCGCGTCGGTGGCGCTGAGCGGATCGGCGAGCACCAGTACCGGCGCGTCGGTGGCCAAGGCGCGGGCGAGCACCACCCGTTGGCGCTGGCCGCCGGAGAGGGAGCGGCCCCGCTCCGTGATCTCGGTGCCGAGACCGTCCGGAAGGGCCCGAGCCACCTCGTCGACGGCGGCCGCCCGGATCGAGCGGGTGGAACGGTGGGCGGCATCCTGACCGGACGCGATGTTCTCCAGAACGGAGCCGGGGAACAGCTCGGCGTCGTGCCGGCTCACGGCCACCCGTTCCCGGGCGGCGACCAGCGGCATCTCGCACAGTTCCACGCCGTCCAGCAGCACGCTCCCCTCGTAAGGGCTCTCCCGCGCCAGCAGGCTGAGCAGAGCGTCGCTCTCCCCGTCCGTCCGGGACACGATGCCGACACGGGAGCCGGCCGGGACATCCAGGTCGAGCCCGCGCAGCGGCCCGCTCCGCACCCCTCTCAGGCGCAGCGCCCCCGGACCGGGCGCCGGAGGCGTCAGCGGCCCGTCGGGCACCCGGGCGGGTGCGTTCAGCACCTCGTCGATCGCGGTACGGGAGGAGGACGCGCGGGCGACCAGCGTTCCCATGGAGGTGAGCCGTTCCAGGGCGGTGGCGATCACCTGCACCAACCCCACGGCCCCCACCAGACTGCCGATCGTCATGGTTCCGTCCAGCACGGCAGCACCGCCGAACCAGATCACCCCCACCATGAGCAGCCCCGAAGCCGCCGCGTTGACGGCCCGGTAGGCGCTCTCCCAGCGGATGGCCGCCACCCTGGCCTCCACGGCGTCCCGGCTCAGCCGCCGGTAGCGCTCCATGCTCTCGGCCTCGGCATGGAAACCCTTGAGCGTACGCAAGCCGGTGAGCTGGTCCTCGGCGTGTGCTCCGATGTCCAGCAGGCCGCCGCGTTCCGCGTCGATCCGGGCGACCAGCCGACGGGACAGCAGCCGGGAGAGCGCGAGCGTCGTCCCGATCCCGGCGGCCAGCAGCCCGGCGAGTGCCGGGGACACCGTCAGCAGGGCCGTGAAGCCGACCACCATCGAGACGAGAGCGGGGACGACGGTGCCGGCCACGGTCGCCAGTTCCGCCCGTTGCCTGGTGTCCCGGAGGACCAGGGTGGTCAGCCCGCCGTCGCCGTGCCCATGGGCGGCGAAGCCGTGTGGCGACAGGATGCGCCGCACCAGCGCGATCCGCAGGCCATGGGCCCACGCCAGCTCCGCGGCGTAGTTCAGCCCGCTGCCCAGCGCCCCGGCCAACGCTGTCAGCACGAACACCGCGGCGAGGGTGACACACCACCACAGGAGCACGGACGGACTCTCACCCAACGCGGTGTCGATCGCGGCGCCGACCAGCAGAGGCACCAGCACGCCCCCGGACTGGTGAAGGGCCAGGAGGACGCTGCTGACCGCAATCCGGGCCGACTGCCCCTCAGCCGTGATGCGCTGTGGCAGGCCGCCGGTATCACTCCGCACGGCGTGACTCCCCTGCCTGGCCGGGGCCCGTCACCATCGGGGCCCGCGAGCGGGAGCACACATGCAAAGCCGCCTTCTTGTGCGGCAGTTGAACCGTCCTGACCAGAGCCATCCCCGCCCGCTCCATTACCGTGCGGCAGGCGAGATTGCGTACGTCCGGCTCGGCCGCGACGCATCCGGCCTCGGGCCAGCACCGGAACAGGGTCTGCACGAGGTCGCCTACGAAGGCGGTTCCCAGACCTCGGCCGATCAGGTTGTCGTCGGTGATCGCTATGTGGAAGCCCAGATCATGACGGCCCCACGCGTGGAACGCGGCGATGTTCGAATCCAAGGGCCGGTACACTTCGATATAGGCGAACTGCCTTCCTTCGTAGGTGATCCGAAACGGTCCGCCTCCGTCCCCTCCGTGCAGTCGGCGTAACTCCTCCCTCCAGCGCTCAGGCGACCATGGCTGGTGCCACGTCCTCTCCAGATGCTCCTGTCTCATCCAACGGGACACCAGGTGACCCTCCTCGGGGGAGCCGCTGAGCGGGTACGCGGCCCAGGGCGCCGGCAGATCCAGTCGGTTGGCGATCACGGCTATCCACTCCTGATCGTGTGTCCTTTTCGGATATCACGCAGACAAGCTTGAGCAGGCCGCAAAGTTTCGATCAAGAGGGAGACCCTGTCAAGAAAGCACTGGAACGACCGGATCAGGACAGCCCTCTTCCGGCACTGGTGGGAATCGGCCGACACATTCCGATGACGCATCACGTGGAGTGTGTCGCCATCCTCGAACCGGCCGCGAAGGGCTCCCGAACTGCGGTTCTGCCCAGATCAGTCACCACGCCGGGCATTCCGGTATCCCGAGGAGAACAGTCACCCGAGACGCCGGCTTCGCCGGAATGTGGGCCATCCTGGTCACCGCACCGACCTCGATGCCGTTCCTCGTCGCCGGCCCCGTCGGACTGATGGGCATTCCCATCGGTGCCATCGTCCAGGCCGCCGTGCTCGGAGCCCTGTACCGCCACTTCACCGAACAGCGAGAACGGCGTCAGCAACGCCTGACCTCCCGACAGTTCCTCAGGTCCAGAGCCAGGGACCGACGCCATCCGGCCCGCGACGGGCGCCCGACGCCGCTGGGGGGTGTTCGCGGAGTACGGGCGGATCGCCAGGACCGAGCACCTGCTGCGGGTGGTGGACCCGGTGGCCGACACCTACCGCCGACAGATGAACCGGCAGCTCACCGTGCAGGAGCCCCACCACAAACTGGCGAGGGACGTGTGCCACGGAGAGTGCGGCACCGTCCACCAGGCCTACCGCGACGGGATTGTCGCTCCGGTGTGTTCTTTACGGCGGCTGCTGGAGACGTACCGAGGGCAGGAACCGCCGTCGAGCACATGCCGTCGAGTACCCGCAGCGCCGGACACCCTGACGTGCGATGCCGGGTCGGCAGCCGCACCTGGGAGGTGTTCAGCGCGCGGAGACCGTGTACGCGGGGAGCGGGCGATTGCCGCGCGGCTTGGCGACGGCCCGGAGAACGTCGGTCTGGCTCACGACGAGCTGCCGCAGCGGCTCGGGCAGCGCGGCCATACGCTCCTGCGTCGTGGTCAGGGCGTGGCAGGCGGCGATCTCCCAGTCGCCGTCCTGCAGGTCTTCGGTGTCGACGGGTCGACACCCGTCCGCCGTCCAGCCGGCCTCCGGCAGAAGCCGCAGCAGCACCTCGCGGGAGAAGGGTGTGCGGACGTTGCCCCGGCCGTGCGACCCCGCGGCCTCGATCTGCCCCTGGACCAGCACGGCGAGGAGGTGCGCCAGCTGGTCGGGGGACGCGGGGGTCAAGTCCCATTCGGTGAACCACAGGCGGCGCGCCCACGGCCGTACCCGGGCGAGTGTGTCGCGCAGCTGTGCAAGCGAGGCGAAGTACCAGGAGCAGTGTGCGAGCACCACATGGTCGAAGGCGCTTTCGGGGAACGCCACCGATGAGTCGAGCACGTCGGTGGTGAAGCGGAAGTCGATGCGAGGCCCGAGCGGGCCGGCCGCGAGCCGGGCTGCCGATTCTCCGAGGGTGACAGGCGCCCCGTAGGAGGGTTCAGCCACGTCGGTGGCCACCACGCGCCCGGTGGGTCCCACCGCTTCTGCTAGGACAGCGGTCATGTCGCCTTGACCGCAGCCGAGTTCGAGGACGGTCGAGCCGGGCGTGATGTCCCAGCTCGCCACGAGCGCTGCGCGGTGGCGCGTCTGGGACAGCTGGACGCCCGGGCTGTGATCGGCGGCGGCCATGCAGGCCGCGAGGGAGGGAGCCTTGGCGCGCAGATCGGAGTGATTCACAGAGTCCTTCGTGATGCTCGACGGGTCGGGTACGCGGGCAGAAGCAGATTCTCGACGCCCCGACAGGCCGGAGCAAGCGATAACCGATACGCGCTGCCCGGCACGAGACCCCTCGACGCGCGGTGCCGGCGCATCACGATCCACAGCTGGACCCCTGGCCGCACGGCCTCGTGCCTCGTGCCCTCCTCGTTGTCACTGGTGCCGTCTAGAGTTTTTCCCACTCGTCACGGTGCGTCGCCGTCGACGGGATTCATCAGCATGCCGCCGGTGCGGCGGCTGTCCGGGGCAACGGGGAGAACAGCGCATGGGGTGGGTTTCGGCGGGCGATTACGAAGTCGCTCTGGAGGCGGGCAAGGTGGTCTGCCGCAACGGGAAGGGCCGGCGGCTGAAGTCCGTCCCGGCTTCGTTGAAGGACGACCCGGCGGTGGTCGGTCTCCGGCAGCTGACCGAGTGGCTGGACCGGCACGAGCGCCGGTGCCTGAGCGACGTCGAGCAGTGGATGGTGCGTTCGCTGCCCGTCCCCACGGCCGTGCTCGCCCGGGTCTGGCCCGATCCCGCGTGGCAGGCGGCCCTGCGGGACGTGGTGGTCACCGGCGAGGACGGCGGGGTCGCCGGGTTCCTGCGCGATGTCGATCCGGAGCGCGGTCTCGGCCTCGTCGACCTTGACGGCGACACGGTCCGCATCACCCCGGACGTCGTCCGCGTGCCCCACCCCGTCCTGCTCGACGACCTCGACGAGCTTCGGGAGTTCGCGGTCGAGCTGGAGGTCCGCCAAAACGTGGAGCAGCTGTTCCGCGAGGTCTGGCACCGCCCCGCAGGACTCGCCCCGGACACCATCTCCGTGGACACCTACGCCGGCGGCGTCTTCAAGGAACTGCGTTTCCTGCACGGCCGCGTCACCCAGCTCGGGTACCGGTCGCGCGGTGGATACGCGGTCTGCCCGGTCGTCGAGGACGGCGCCGGAGTCGAGGCGCGCATCTGGATCGGCGAACACGACGGATACGACGCGTACGACACCGAGACGGGCCCTCTGGGCTGGAGCGACGCGTCGGGGCGCGCGCTGACGGCGGCCGAGGTCGGCGCCGTGGCGTGGTCCGAGGGCATGCGCATGGCGGCGGCGCTCTACGCCGGTCGCGACGTGGAGGACGAGGAGCGGGCGGCATGAGCATCACGACGAACACCGAAGCGAACACGACGGCAGCGGGCTCGGCGCCCCTTCCCGCCCAGAAGCGGGGCCGAAGCGCCTCCGCCCTCGCCGACGAGGCCCGCGCGGCGGCCCTGCTGGACGCGGGCGCGATCCTCCCGGCCGGCGCCACCGAGCGGGACGACGCCGACGCGCTGACCGCCCGCACCTACACGCACACCGCCCTCGGGGACCGCCCGGTGGTCCGGCTCGTGCCCGGCACACTCGGCGAGGCCGAGGATCTGGCCCTGGAATTCCTGGGGCTGGCCCGGACCGCGGACACCCCCGTCGTGGGACAGGTCCGCCGCGAGACGCTGGGCTTCCCGGCCTGGGCCCTGGTCAACGACCCGGCCAACGGGCACCACGCCCTCGCCCTGGTCAAGGACATCGAGCGACTGGGCCGGCAGGCCAAGACCCGCGCCGGTGCGGCCAAGGAGGGCTTCGACGAGCTCGGCACCCGGCTTGGCCGGGCCGTCCCGCACTTCCTCCCCACCTACTACGAGCAGGTGGCACGCCTCTTCCTCCAGGCCGAGAACGCCACCTACGCCGCCTCCTTCTTCGGCAAGGCCCGCGAGGCCGAGCGGGTCCACGGCCTGGTCGTGGACGAGGACCGGCAGCGCGCCGTCTTCCTGGAGTTCGCCCTCGCGGGCGCGCTGACCGTCAAGGCGCTGCGGCAGTACGTGCGCGACCTGGTGGCCCGGCTCGCGCCGGCGGACGCCTGGGCGCAGTTCCGCCGACTGCTGGTCGAGCGCTGCGCGGCCGGCATGCCGCCCTACGCGGCGCTCCCGCAGGACGTACGCACACTGATCAAGGCCGCCGGGCTGGACCGCGAGAGTGCCGAACGCGAGCTGGTGGCCGATCTGATCGGCTCTCCCGGAGTCGTCCGCGCCCCCGCCTCGTTCTGGGCGACCTACGGTTCCGCGCTCATCGCCCTCGCCCGGGCGGACGTGTCCGTGCGGGCCCGGCTCCTCGGATTCTTCCCGGAGACCTTCAGCGAGGGCGGCCGGGACACGGACGGTGAATCCGGCTGGCTCGCGCTGCTGACCGACTCCGGCGCCGAGGAACTGCTGACCGCCCTCCCGGGTGCCGCCGACCGGACGTCCTCCGACCCCGCCGGCGCCCTCGACGCGACCGTCTCCCCGGCGGACTGGCTCGCCCGCTGGGAGGCCTACCGGCGGCGCAACCGGGCCACTTCGGGCCGCAGCCCGCGCACCCTGGACCTCGCCGCCCGGATGACGGACCGGCTGCGCGCCGACGGACGCCCCGTCGAACTGTTCCAGGGCCGCTGGCAGCGCACCGCCGACCTGGACCTTCTCGATCTCTGCCTGGCCTCCGGGGTTCCCGTCGCCGAGCCGGACGAGGAGCAGACGGGCCGTGGCCACGGGCGGTCGCACGGCTTCTCACTGGGCCAGTGGCTCGCCGACGAGACGCCCGGGCGGCGGGATCTCACCGCCGTCGCCGAACACCCGGAATTCCGCGACCTCCTGCGCCGGAACGTCGGCGGTCTCGGCGACGGGCGCGGTCAGCGGCTGAGCGACGCCGGTATGGCGAAGCTGGCCGCGCACCCGGTGCTCTCCGTCCTCCTGCGCGAGTGGCTGACCGGCTGCGCGGAGGAGTACACCGCCGCGCGAGGACTCCCCGGGCTGCGCATCGCCCTGAACAAGCTCTCGCCTTTCCGCGCCGTCGTCGCGGACGTCGCCCCCGAGGCCGCGCGCCTGCTCGAAGAGCACGACATCGTCCCGCTGCTCGCCGCCACCCTGCGCACCGGCGTCTTCGACGAACTGGGCTGGTCCGCGCTCGACGAGACCTACGCCGAACTGGCCGCCGAGGCCGCCGCCGTATCGCGGCAGGGGAGCAACCGGTCGCAGAACGTCGGTGTCACCGGTGCCTGGCCCGCGCTGATCCTGAGCACGCCGGAGCGGGCCGTCGTCGTCGGTCCGGAAGGCGTTCTGCTGCGGCACACCCTGCGACTGCCTCCTTCCACCGACCAGTGGCGGACGCCCGCCTTCCGTTTCGTCGACGGCGAGTTGCTGGTGATCTGGTGGGAGGACGGCAAGCAGCGCGGCTACTGGTCGCACCGCCCCGCCGAGGTCTTCACCGTGGGCGGCGACCAGGTCCCCCGCTGGGGCCGCCCCACCCTCTCGGACGAGGTCTGCGTTCCGCTGCCCGGCGGCGGCCGCGCCACCGGCGGCAAGGCCCTGCACGCGGGCGACACCACCCTCCCGTCCCAGCGCGCCGTCCTCGCCGACGGCACCGGCCACTGGCGGGAGGGCCACCAGGGCACCCGGACGGTGTGGCTGGAGTACGACCCGGTCAGCGGCGCCCATGGCCGCGCCTCCCTCCCGGCCTTCCTCCGCTCCGGGGTGCGGGACGGCACCCGGCTGCTCGCCGAGCACTGCCAGGTGCTGCCTCTCCAGCCCGGTCTGGAGACCACCCCGTTCGGCACGGACGGCACGGTGCTCGGCCGCTGGGTCCGCCGCACCGCCACCGAGCCCGGCACGGCCGCCCCTGCCGACGGGGACCGGACCGTCGCCGGCACCCCCGACGGCCACACGGTCACCCTGCCGCACCCGCTGCCCGACGGCGCCACCGTGGTGCCGCTCGGCGCCCTCACCCTGCCCGGCGGGTCGCGGCCCGTCGCGGCCCTGCGCCACCGGTCCGTCGAAGCGCACCCGGCGGACACCGGTGGCACCGGCGGCTGCCTGTGGTCCGTCGGCACCGATTCCTCCGGCGGGAACGACGCGGCGGGCACCCCCTACGTGCCTCCCGCCGTCTACTGGCACGCACTGCGCCCGAGGGACGAGCAGGGCTCCGCCGCCCTGCGGAAGCTGACGGACGCCCGGGCCGACGAGCTGTTCGACGAGGTCGCCGCCGCGGTCGCCCGGCACCTCAAGGCGTTCCGCGCGGTCGAGGAGTACACCGGGCCCTCGTCGCGGGAGATGAGCCAGGAGGCCGTCGCCCGGGTCCTGCCCGAGGTGTCCGACGTACGGCTCCTCGCGGGCGTCACCGCGCTCGTACGGAACGCGGTGGACCGGGCCGTCGCGGTCGCCCAGTACCTGGAACCGCCCGCACCCGCGCAGCCGGTCACGCCCCGGTACACCGCACGCACCCAGGGCATGTTCTTCGACCACGAGCCCGAGCACGGCGACGACACGACTCTGCGGGCCGCCACCGCCTGGGGCTCCGACCAGATGCGCGGCACCTGGTGGGGAGCCGGACACCGGTGGACGGCGATCCGGCAGATCCTCGCCGTCAACCACGTCCTCGGCGGCGAGCCGGCGTTCGGCCCGCCCACGCCGTCGAAGGTCCCCTTCACCCCCGTGGACGGCTGGCAGCGCGACGAGTACACGGTGCCCGGGGTATCCCTCACCTGGACCACCCTCCTCGACAAGCTGCCCGAACTGGCCTATCGGGCCGCCTCTGAGGCCACCTCCCCCGAGCACCGCACCGGCCTCCTCGTGCTCCTGGAAGCGCTCGCCGCGGGCCCGCTGGCCGACCCGGCGGCAACGGTCCGACGGGTGGACCTCGTCGAACCGCTCGACACGGCGGCCCCCGGGCGGACGGGACGCCCCGAGGCCGTGCACCGCCTCGGCCAGGTGCTCCGCAAGGGCTCCCGCACGGTCGTGATCCTGGCCGACCACGGCCGCAACACCCGGGACGACGCGGCCCGCTGGCTCGCCCTCGACCACGACCCGACCGGAGCCTTCGGACCCGTTCCCGGCTTCACCCTCGACCGCGAGCACGTCTACCGGCAGGGCATCGCCCGCGACCGGCTCACCCGGCTGACCGCCCTGGTACGGGAGAAGGGCCCGGCGCCCTGGCGGCCGGAAGCCGCCGAGGCGTTCCACACGGCCACCGGAATCGGCCCCCTCCAGGCCACCGCGCTGCTGTCGGCCGCCGTCGAGGAGCCCGGCGCCGAGGCGCTGGCCCTCCTCGGCGCGAAGACCCGCGCCTTCGAGACGGCTCAGGACCGGCTGGACGCCCTGCCCCGCGACGACCGGCACACCGTGCTCCGGGCGCTGCTGCCCGGGGACCCGGCCGAGCTGTGGTCCACGGGCCCCGACGTCCGGGCCGCCGCCGAGGTGTGGCGGGAACGCCTGGGCTCCCTCGTCCGCGTCCCCGAGGAGCTGGACCTCGACCTCAGCGGCGCCACGGCCGCCTCCGTCGACCTGATCCTCAATGCGGGCATTCGCAGCTGGCTCGCTCACGGCACCCCCGTACCGGACGGCAGCGCCCGTCCGGCCCTCCACCGGGTGAGTGCACGCGGAGCGGTCTCGAACGCCCTGACCGCCCTGCGCACCCTCGCGTACACGCTGCCGTACGGCCACCCTCTGCGGGCCCACCTGCCGGTCGGCCTCGCGGCCCTGCGCAGCCGCCTCGCCGACCCGGGACTGGTCCTGGACCTCGGTCTGGACTGGACCGACTCGGGGGGCTCCCTCGGCCCCGCGATCCGCGCGGCGCACGGGCTCCCCGAGTCCGGCGGCGCCGAGGCCGACGGACTGGTCCGGGCCGGATCGGCGCTGCTCCTCGCCCCCGGGTACGGCGACAGCGAGAAGCTGCTGATCCGCCCGGCCGCTCTCGACGGCCCCGACGACCCGGCGTTCGGCCTGGTCGAGGGCACCGTCGGCCCGCAGCGCACCGGCGACCTGCTCGCCCTGCGCGCCCTGCTGAGCCAGCAGAGCGACAGCCTGGCCGAGGCGGGTGCACCCGACGGCTCCGCGCCCTACCCGGCCCAGGACCCGACGTGTGCGGTGCCGGACCTGGTGGCCGGGGCGGCCGACGCCCTCGCCCTGAGCGCCGACGCCGCAGCGCTCTACCTGATGCTGCTCGCCCTGCCCGACCCCACGGACCGCAACTGCGTCCGCTGGACCGGGTGGAAGCCCGCACGGATGAAGAAGGCGCGCACCGAACTCGCCGCCACCGACCTCGTCGTGGAGGCGAAGCGCTCCCGCGCCGGTCGCACCCTCTTCCTGCCCTGCGGCTGGCTGGAGCGCGGCGCCCCCGGGCTGCCGCTGGAGACCTGGAAGGAAAGCCTGTACCCGCTGGCGGGGTCCGCCCGGACCCTGCCGCACCTCCCCGTGCCCGCGCTGTACGCAGCCGCCTGGTCCCGGGTCCGGGGCGGCGACGCCCCCGCCTTCGAAGAACTGAACACCCGCGCCACCCGGAAGGGCCGCCGATGACGAACGACACCACGACCACCACGGACAGCGCCACCGCGGAGGGCGTCCCGGGTCAGGCGACGGCGTCCGGCCGCGCGCCACGGCAGATCATGCTGCCCGAGGACCGGTACGCCACCGAGCTCGCCTTCCTCGCCGCTCACGACCCGGGGCCGCGCCCGCCCGGCTGGCTGCTCACCCCCCGTGCCGTCGTCACCTTCGTGATGGGCAGCTCGGCGGACGCGCTGAGCCTGCCGAAGGGGGCCCGGCCCGCGGCCGGAGTGCCCCGCCGACTGGTGATCGAGCAGAAGTTCGTCGGCGAGCGCGCCCTGGTCGAACGGTGTGTGGTCACGCTCGCCGGGGAGCGCGGGCTGCTCCTCGTCGGCGAACCCGGCACCGCCAAGTCCATGCTCTCCGAGCTGCTGTCGGTGGCTGTCTGCGGGACCAGCGCGCTCACCGTGCAGGGCACTGCGGGCACCACCGAGGATCAGCTCAAGTACGGCTGGAACTACGGGCTGCTGCTCGCCCAGGGACCCACTGAGCAGGCCCTCGTGCCCTCCCCGGTGCTCACCGCCATGACCCGGGGCGCCGTCGCCCGGGTCGAGGAGGTCACCCGCTGCCTGCCGGAGGTCCAGGACGCCCTCGTCTCCCTGCTCTCCGAGCGGCGGATCGCGGTGCCCGAGCTGGCGGGCGGCGAGGGCGCCCAGGTGCACGCGGCCCCCGGCTTCACACTCATCGCGACCGCCAACCTCCGGGACAAGGGCGTCTCGGAGATGTCCGCCGCGCTGAAGCGGCGCTTCAACTTCGAGACCGTGGGCCCCATCGGGGACGTGGACGCCGAGACCGCGCTCGTCCGGCGCCAGTCGCGGGCCGCCGTCGAACGCGTGGGCGTCGCCTACCAGGTGGACGACGCGGTCCTCGAAGCACTGGTCACCGCCTTCCGGGACCTGCGCGACGGCCGCTCCGTGGAGGGCTGGGAGGTCGAACGCCCCTCGACGGTGATGAGCACGGCGGAGGCGGTCTCCGTCGCGGGCGCCCTCGGCCTGGCCGCCGCCTATTTCCCGGGCGACCGGGACGTGCTCTCCCTGCTGCCCGGCCATCTGCTCGGGGTCGTCAGAAAGGACGACCCCGCCGACACGGCACGGCTGCTGGGGTACTGGGACGGGCCGGTGCGCAGACGCGCGGAGCAGGGCTCGGCCACCTGGCGCGCCCTGTGGGATCTGCGCTCGGTGCTGGAGAACTGACAGATGAACGAGTCGACCACTCCCGGGCCGGGTGCCATCGCCGAGGCGTCGCCCGCCACCGGCGCGCGGACCGGTTCCCCGGTTCGGGGCGCGGAGGGCGGGCCGGCCACCCCGGAAGCCGCGGTGGCGGCCCTCGCGGCGGCCGGTCCCGGGTCACCGGTCCTGATCGGGGTGCGCCACCACGCGCCCTCGCTGGCGGCCGCCCTGCCGGAGCTGCTGGACGCGGCGGCCCCCGACGTCCTCCTCGTCGAACTGCCCGCCGAGTTCCAGCCCTGGCTGAGCTGGCTCGCCCATGAGGAGACCGAGGCCCCGGTGGCGCTGGCCGCCGTGCCCGCCGCCGGCCCGGCGGGTGAACGGGGCCCGGCCTTCTACCCGTTCGCGGACTTCTCGCCCGAACTGGTCGCGCTGCGCTGGGCGGCGAGAAAGGGCGTTCCGGCCGTGGCCTGCGATCTGCCCATGGCCGACCGGGCGTGGTCGCAGGACGGCCCCGGAGCATCCTCGGCGCCCGTGCCGGGGGAGGGACTTGGGCTGTCCGTCGCGCTCCGGTCCCGGCTCACCGGCCGGGAGGGCGACGACCTGTGGGACCGGCTGGTGGAGGCCCGGGCGCCCGGTTCGACACCCGAGGCGCTCCGCCGCGCCGCCCTGCTCACCGGCTGGGCGCTGCGCCATGAGGCCGAGGCGCGGGGAGGGGTGCAGCGTACGGACCTGGTGCGCGAGGCGTGCATGCGAGGACATGTCGCCGAGGCCCTGGCGGGCGGGCGGCGTCCCGCCGTGGTGGTGGGCGCCTTCCACACCCCGGCGCTGCTGCCGTCGGTCGCCGGGGCGGCGGGGACCACCGTGGCTGCCGGTAAGGCCGGGGTGCCTGGAGTGGCTGCGGTGCCGGGGCCAGGAGCGCCCGACGTTGCTGCTGTGCCGAAGCCGGGAGTGCCGGTCCCGGCCACCGTGCCGGAACCGGAAGCGGCGGACGTGGCCACCGTGCTGGAACCGGGAGCGCCGGACACGGCCGCTGTACCGGAGCCGGGAGTGCCGGGCCCCGACGCTGTGCCGAGCCCGGCCGCCGTGCCGGAGCCGAGCCGGGCCCGCCACGCCGACGACGCTGCCGGGGCCGCCGGGTGCACGGTCTCCCTGATCCCGTACACGTACCCGCTGCTCGACTCACGGTCCGGTTACCCGGCCGGCATCCGGGACCCGGAGTGGCAGCACACCGTCCTGGAGGCCGCCGGGGATCCGGCCGCGCTGCACGAGGCGCTGGTCCGTACCGCCGTACGCCTCTGCGCCGCCCTGCGCGAACAGGGCCACCCGTACGGCCCGGCGGACGGCCGGGAGATCGTCCGTGTCGCCGGCGACCTGGCCCGTCTGCGCGATCTGCCCGCACCGGGCCGCGGTGAACTCCTGGAAGCCGTGCAGACGGTGCTGGGCCGCGGCGAGACCTACGGCACGGGCCGCGCCGTCGCACACGCCCTCGAACGCGTACTCATCGGATCCCGCACCGGGCGACCCGCGCCCGCGACTCCGCGCAGCGGCCTCGGCCCCGCCGTCGAGGCCGAGACCGAAGCCCTCGCACTCCCCGGGCCGCAGGACGCGCACGAGAAGGCACCGCGCGACCTCCGGCTCGACCCGGCACGCTCCGCCCTGGACCGCCGCCGCGAACTGCTGTTGCGCAGGCTGACGGTGTGCGGCATCCCCTACGCGCAGGAGCAGGAGGTGACCGGCGCGGCAGGCGGGGAAGGGCTGACGACGCGCTGGCGGGTCCGGTGGACCCCGGCGACGGCCGCCATGCTCACCGCGGCCGGGGCCCGCGGGGTCACCCCGGCCCAGGCGGCCGAGGGCGTGTTGCGGCAGCGTCACGCGGCCGAGCGCGCGGAAGGCGGCCCGACCGCCGCCCAGGTCGTGCGTGGTCTCGCGGAGGCCGCCGCCTGTGGGCTGCCCGCCCCGGCCGACGAACGGCTGACCGAACTGGCGGCCGTGCTCCCCGCGAGCGGAACCCTTCCCGAACTCCTCGCCGGGCTCGACCTGTTGGACCGCATCGACGCGGGCCATCTGCCGGGCCTCGCCGCACCCGACAGCCCCGAAGACCCGTCGGAAGGCCCCGAAGACTACTTCCACGGCCCTGCGGCCCCGGACGCCGCCGACGCCGCGAGGGCTGTCTGCACCGCGCACGCGGCGGAGCTGCTGACCGCCGCCGCAGTACGCCAGGTCGACGGCCTGGCCGGCTCCGAGAAGCCCGAGGAGGCCCGGGCCCTGCTCGAACTGGCCCAGCGGGCCGACCGGCTGGGAGGCATCCGGCTCACCGACGCCCTCGCCCGGCTGGCCGCCGACGGCGCGCCGTTGATCGCCGCGGCCGCCGGAGCGGTCCGCGTGCTCACCGGCCACGAGGAGGCCGGGGCCTTCGGGGAGCGGGTCGCCTCCTGGGTGGACGGAGCCGTGGACAGCACCTCCCGGGCCACGCTCACCGCCCGCCTCACCGGAGTCCTGACGGTCGCGGGCCCGCTCCTGACCGTCGGGGCCGGCGCGCTTGACCCCTTGCTGGACCGGGTCGTCGAGCTGGACGACTCCGCGTTCCTGGCCCGGCTGCCCGCCCTGCGCGGTGGCTTCGACACCCTCAGTCCGGCCGCCCGGGACCGTCTGCTGGGCACCGTCGAGGAGCGGCTGGGCGAACGGGTGGACCACCTCGACGCGGACGATCCGGCCGAGCTGGCCCGCCGTACGGCCGCCGACCTCGCGGCCCGCGAGCTCCTGACCGCACTCGGCCTTCCGGTCACGGCACCCGCCCACGACGACCGGCTCCCACCGCCGTCCGTCGACCGCGCCGAGCCCCGACCCACCACCGCCGTCAGGCCCGGAACCCCTGCCGAGGCCGCCCCCACCACGGTGCCCACCATCACCGTGCCCCCTGCCGGGGCGACCCCCGGCACAGCGTCCTCCACCGGGGCGGACCCGGCTCCGGTTCCCGCCCGGACCCTCGGGCCCGCCGACCGCTGGCGGCTCGTGCTCGGCCGGAGCGCCGACCGGCTGCCGCCCGGAGCCGCCCGTCTGGCGACCGCGCTCGACGAGCTCTACGGCGCGGGACACGGCGAGGGCTCCCGCGGCGGCCTCCCCGGGCAGGACGGCTCCGGAGCGGGCGGCGGCCGGGAGCCGTCGTTCCCCGGCGTCCGCGAGTGGTCCGAGGAACTGGCCGCGCTGTTCGGCCCCGGCGTCCGCGAAGAGGTCCTGGCCGCAGCGGCCGTGACAGGGCGGCAGGACGTCCTGGCCGAACTCGAACCCGCCGCCGCGACCCCTTCGGTGGAACTGCTCCGGACGATCCTGCAGTACGCCGGCGGCCTTCCCGAAGCCCGCCTCGCGGCGCTCCGCCCGCTGGTGCGCCACCTCGTCGACGAACTGACCCGACAGCTCACCACCCGGCTGCGGCCCGCGCTGACCGGCGCGACGACGGCCCGGCCCACCCGCCGCCCCGGGGGCCGGCTCGACCTGCCGCGCACCCTGCGCGCCAATCTGGCCACCGCCCGCCGGACCGCCGACGGCACGATCCGGGTGATCCCCGAGAAGCCCGTCTTCCGCAGTCGTGCCCGCAGGTCGGCCGACTGGCGCCTGATCCTCGTCACCGACGTCTCCGGATCCATGGAGGCCTCCACGATCTGGTCCGCGCTGACCGCCTCCGTGCTCGCCGGGGTGCCGACCCTGAGCACCCATTTCCTGGCGTTCTCCACGGAGGTCGTCGACCTCACCGGGCATGTGCGCGACCCGCTCTCCCTCCTGCTGGAAGTGAGCGTGGGAGGAGGCACGCACATCGCCGCCGGGCTCCGGCACGCCCGCGGGCTGATCGAGGTGCCCTCCCGCACCCTCGTCGTCGTCATCAGCGACTTCGAGGAGGGAGCGCCGCTCGCCGGACTGCTGGCCGAGGTGCGGGCCCTGGTGAACACCGGTTGCCACGTCCTCGGGTGCGCGAGCCTCGACGACGCCGGCCGGCCCCGCTACTCGACGGGCGTCGCCGGACAGCTCGTGGCCGCCGGTATGCCCGTGGCGGCCCTCAGCCCACTCGAACTGGCCCGCTGGATAGGGGAGAAGACCGCATGAACGACGACCGGCTGCCGCCCGTGGCACCGGAGGTCACGGCCACGCTCGTGGAGGACCTCTCGCCCCGGCTGCGCAAGCGGCTGGACGCTGCGGTCACCAAGCTCGCCGCCCGCCCGACGCACCGCGACGGGGACACCACGACGATCGAGGTCGACGACGAGACCGAGCTGCGCCTGCACGCCCCGGGCGGCGTGGTGGCGAAGGCGGAGGACATCACCTGCGGCTGCCTCCTCGCCCCCGCCTGCGTCCACCGCGCGGCCGCCGCCTGCGCCGCCCCCACCGCCGACCCGGCGCCGGAACCCGCCGGACAGCCCACCCCCGAAGTCCCCGGACCGGCCTCAGCGGCGGACCCCGGCACCGCCTCCCCGCCGGAGACGGCGAGCCCGGCCCAGCGCGCCGCCGCCGACGCCCTGTGGGCGGCGGGCGCGGCCGTGCTGGAGGCCGGCGTCGACGGGGCCGGGGCCGTCACCCAGTCGGCCCTCCTCCGTGCCGCGCACACCGCCCGGCTCGGTCACCTGCCACGTGCTGCGGGCGCCGCACTGGCGGTCGTCACGCTGCTGCGCGCGGCCCGCGCCGGGGACCCGTCCTACCGCACCGCCGACCTCGTCACGGCCCTGGCCGAACTCCTGGGCACCGCCCGCCGCGTGGGGACGGCGTCCGGAGCGGAGCTGGCTGCCGTCCGGGGCCGCGCGCGCCGCCCGTACAGTCCGGACGGCTCGCTTCGCCTGTACGGCCTGTTCACCGAACCCGTGGTCACCGACTCGGGGCACGGCGGCGTCCGCACCTGGGTCGCCGGAGCCGACGGCCGCCTCTTCACGGTCGGCGATGTGGCGCCCGGCGGCGCGGGGCGCGCCCTCGGTGTGGCCGACCGGGCGGTGCGCCTGGGTGACAGCGCGCTCACCCACCGGGAGCTGGGCCGGGCAGGCCTGGCCGTGTCGGGGGCGACGGTCTCGCCGGACGGCAGACTGGGCGCCGGAAAGGGCGTCAGGGCCGTCACCGCCCGGGGCGCGGCGTGGACGGAACCGCCGCTCGCCGCCCTGTGGGAGACACCGCCGTCCGAACAGGTCGCCCGCGCCCTGCGGTCCACCTCCCGCTATGCGGACCCGGACGGCGGCGGCAGCGACCTGCTCTTCCTGGACGTCGAACTCCTCGGCGCGGTACGGGAGCCGGGCGGCACCTGCCTGCTCGCGCTGTGCGAGGGAGGCGTTCGGGTCCGGCTCGCCGTCGCCGACGACGAGCCCGCGCTGGCGCACCGCGACAACCTGGCACTGCTGGCCGCGGCGCCGGGTGCCCGGCTGAGGATCATCGGCCGCCTGGCTCCCGCCCCCCACCCCCGGCTCACCCTCCTCGCGTGCTCGCACCCCACCGGCGAGGGCACCATCGACCTCGGCCTCGACCGGCTGCGCCGCGCCGACCTCCCGGACCCGGCCGCCCCCGCGCACCTCGCCCCGCCGCAGCCCACCGGTTCCGTCGGGCAGTCGCCCCTGTATCTCCTGGAGCGCCGGGTCGAACAGACGGTTCCGGCGGGCCGCGCCGCCCTCGGCATGCTGGACGATGTCACCGCCGAGACCTCGCGGATCCGCCGCGCCGGCCTTCCCACGGCCGCCGCACTCCTCACCGCCCTGTGCGCCTCGGCGGCCCAGCGTGATCGCGATCTCTTCGGTCGCCTGCTCCCGGCCGACACCGACGGCTTCGCCGCCTACTGGCTGGCCGCCGCCCGCTACACGGCCGCCGTGGCCGAATCCCTGTGCTCAGCGGCCTGGGATCCGACCACGTAGGGCACACCGTGTGAACGCGGGTGTCAGAGCCGTTCGATCCAGATGTTGCGGAACCTCGGGTTCTCACCGGGGTCCCCGTGGTCCTGCAGCTTGATGTGGCCCGGGGCGGGACCCTCCGGGCGGCCCGCCCCGGTCGGTCCGGCGATGGCGACGTCTCTGTGCACCAGCTTGCCGTTCCACCGGAGAGTCACCCGCGCGTTTTCCACCTTCTTTCCGTCGCTGTCGAAGCGCGCCGCCCGGAACTCGATGTCGTAGCGCTGCCAGGTGCCGGACGGTGTCGCCGCGTTGACGTCGGGGGCCTTGCGCAGATAGATCGATCCGGCATCGTTGGTGGCGGGTACGTCGACCCCGAAGGACTCCAGGATCTGGAGTTCGTACCGCTCCTGGATGTAGATCCCGCTGTTGCCCCGGGCCTGTCCGGTGACGTCCGGCGGGTAGTGGGGCTGGTACCACTCCGCGTGCATCCGGAAGTCGCCGTACTTCTCCTTCGTCCGGATGTCTCCGCCGAGGGACTCCATGGAGCCGTCCGCCACCGGCCACTTCGCCGGACCGCCGTCGTTCGACTCCCAGGCGTCGAGGTCCGTGCCGTCGAAGAGGGTGGTGCGCTTCGTCGGGGTGACGGTGAGGTTGTCGAGGTTCACATGGCCGTCGTCCTCGGGCTCGTAGGCGTACGTGATCGTGTTCGCGCCCTTGCGCAGGGGCACCGCTTCGGTGTGGGTCGCCCACGTGTTCCAGGCGACGGTGGAGTTCAGCCAGATCTGCTTGTGGCGCTCGCCGTTGACGTACAGGGTCATCGACCGGGGCTTGGGCTCCGGGTCGGAGTTCTGCCCGTTCGCGTACCGCAGGGCGAGGTCGTGCTTCCCCTTCTTGTCGGCGCGCACCGCGAAGGTGGTGCGGGAGCCCGGCTCCCAGTTGTTGTCGATGAAGCCGGTGCCGGAGTAGCCGGAGTGGTTGTCGTTGAACTTGGTGCCGCCGGCCAGTGAGGCGGACTCCGCCTCGTACACCGGCGGCGGCTTCGACCCGTCGGGCAGCGTGTTGAGGCTGTACCAGGCCTCGGTGCTCCACAGCTCCGCTCCGGACTCCGCTGCGAACGGGCGCGGGGACTGCACATGCACCACCCGGCCCGGGCGCAGGCCGTCCATCTTCAGCGTCACCGTCCTGCGGTCCTCGGAGAGCGTCGCGGAGGTGACGTCGAGGGTCTCCTCGTCGGCCTTCGGGCCGCCGTACCTCGGAGTCGCCACATAACGCCACTGCTGGGCCTCGTACTTGGCGGCCAGATCCTCGGCGGCCTCCGCGGAGAGCGGCTGGGTGTACTCGATCGCGAAGCCGCCGTCGACCGCCCGCATGGCGCGCATGTCGAAGGCGTCGTCGCCGGTGAGCGCGAGCTTCTGGAGGCCGAACTTGAGCTTGCCCTCCTGGCCCCAGTTCCCGGAGTCGCCGATGCCGCCGGCGTAGATCGCCCCGTCCGGGCCGAGGCTGATCCTGTTGACCCCGGCCTCCAGCCCCTGCGTCATCCGGAACACCGCGCCCTGGTACTCGCCGCCGACCTTCTCCAGGTACGCGCGCTGAAGGCCGCCGTAGGTCACGTCACCGAACACCATCTGTCCGGCGAAGGGCCCTTCGGGCAGAAGGAGCGGGTTGCTCGGGGAGTTGGAGATCTCGCCGTGCGGCAGCCAGAGGACGGGCTCGGTCACCGGCTGGTCGTCGTAGACGCCGTCCGGGTTCGTGTGGTGGTTGTAGAACGCGCCCTGCTTGATCCGCACCAGCTTCGACGTCGGCACGTACGCGCCCTGGTTGTCGGTGGCGAAGATGTCGCCCCCCGGGCCCCAGCCGAGTCCGTTCGGTGTGCGCAGCCCCCCGGCCACGTACGACACCTTCCCGGTCTTCTTGTTGATCTTGAGGGTGGAGCCGCGGTTGGGCACGTTCTGCGGGTCCTGGGTCGCGCCGCCCGGCACCATCGCGATGCCCGTGCTGACGTAGAAGTGCCCCTTCTCGTACAGCAGCCCGAACGCGAACTCGTGGTAGTTGCCGCCGAACGGCCAGGTCGCGATCTTGCGGTACTCGTCGGTGACCTCGTCGCCGTTCTTGTCGACCAGTGCGGTCAGGCCGTCCTTCTCGGAGACGTAGAGGGTGCCGTCGACGTACTTGAGGCCCATCGGCTCCAGCAGGTTCTCGGCGACCAGTTTCTTGGTCACCTTCGACGGGTCGGTGTTTCCGGTGACGTGGTCGAGCAGATACACCTGCCCGAGCTCGCTCTCCCTGCTGCCGCCCCAGGTGCTGACGGCCAGTCGGCCGTCCGGCAGCCAGTCCATGCCGGTGACCTGCGGTTCGAAACCGTCGGGGCGCAGATCGGTGAGCGTGTAGTCGGGGTGCACGCCGGCCAGCGGCAGGCCGTCGCCCGGTGACTCGTCGATGCCCTCGCACAGCTTGCGGCCCGGCGATGTGACCCGGGTGACGTCGGCGTCGGTGCTCAGCACCGAGGTGGGTACGACGGTGTACGCGTCCGACCCGGGCGGCCGCCACTCCAGCAGGAGGCGCTGGTCGTACTCGCCGTCCCAGTGGTCGATGCGCAGTGCGTGGTGGCCCTCCGTCAGCTCGGCCGAGCCTTCCTTGGGCTGGGCGCCGTGCTTGCCTCCGTTGTCGATGATCTCCGTGCCGTCGATGATCAGCCGGGATCCGTCGTCGCTGGTGATGCGGAAGTCGTACGTCCCGGCCGAATCGACGTTCAGGTACGCGGTGACCTCGGTGACGAACTTGCCGCTCAGCCCGAAGTCCCCGGCGGTGGTCCAGTCGATCGTCGGCTTCAACTCGTCGACGTTGGGCGTCTGCCCCGGCTTGAGCGTGCAGAAGTCTTCCAGAGCCATCTGTACGTCGAACACCCGCATGGTCACGCCCGGTTCCTGGGGCGGTATGTCGGGGGGCTGGGCGGCGGCCTGGCCCTGGGTGAGGGACACGAGGAACAGGGCTGAGACGAGTACGGCCAAACGCCGCATGGGCCTTCCTCCTTGGGGGCCGAGGCAGCCGGCGGTCCGGTGGCTGACGGGCTGCCGTTCACAGTGAAGGGCAGGCCCCACGGAAAAGGCAACGGGTCGGCAAGCGCTTTCTGTCTATCGTTGGAAAATCCATGTTGCGATGATCGCTGCACTCCTGCCCGAGTGGCTCGCTGAGATGAGGAAAGCGCTTGTGTCAAGACAGCGGCTTTTCGGGGTCGCCGCTTACCGGGGCGACCGCGGGGGCCGCTCCGGCTCCTGTCTCCTCCGTGCGGCGCCGACGTCAGGCTCCGCCCTTCCGGCGGCGCGCGCGCTCGAACTCGGCGACATCCGGCATCCAGCGGCCGTGCGGTCCGAGTGCGGCGCAGCCACCCCGGACGAAGGCGCCGACCAGCTTCCGGTACCCGCCGATCCCGTCGACCAGGCTGTACTCGACCCGGTACTCCGGATCCGCCCCGCCCACACCCGCACGCACCGTCGTGACCCGGGCGATGGAGTCCGCGTAGAAGTGGAGCTGGATCCCTTCACCCATCGCCTCGTCCTCGATGGTGAACACCTCGTTGTCCGCGGCGGAGCGATCGCCGACGAACTCCCAGAACTCCGCGGTGGCGGTGCGGGGGCCGCCCGAGAGCCACTTCTTCTCGACGCCCTTGTCGTCGGTGAACGACAGGGCCGTCTTCCTCGCACGTCCGCCGGCATCGGCGCTGCCCCCGGCAGCCTCCTCCTCGTCCTCCGCGGGCGTGCTCCTGGAGCGGCCGGCGGCCTCCGAGCACATCAGGAAGCTCACGGTGCGCACCGCGTCATCGGCGAGCGCGGGGTGCGCACGGCGCACGGCCGCCTCGACCGCCGCCGCCAGCCGATTCCAGTCGTCTTTGTCCGTGGCACGCTTTCCCCGTCGCGGATCGCGGCCGATCCGCATCCCGGCGGACGCCTGGTCCGCGGTGGCGATCACCCGCATGACCTCGGGCAGCAGTGCGGGGTCGACGGCGTCGGGCAACCGCCTCGGAACCGTAGCCCCGTGCAGGTACTGGCCCGTGTACCGCAGAAGCGCGGCGTCGAGCGGGCCGAGTACGGCTCCACGCTCGGCGCGACGGCGGTCCGCGCGGTACTCCTGGGCCCGTTTCGCGTCGGCCGTCTCCGTCGCCGTACGCATCGCCGCGCAGACCTCACCGCTCTCCAGCAGGCCGATGTCGGCCCCGTGCGCGACGAGCCGGCCCCTGTCCCACGGGATGCGCCGGAAGAGCGCGTCGACGTCCGCGGGCGAGGAGAGGAGGATCGGGTCCAGCAGCGCGACGGCGGCGCCTTCGTCCAGTCGGCCGCGAGTGCCTGCGGCGTCGCACAGCGGAAGAACCGCACTCCACAGCAGCAGATGTCTGCCCAGATCCTCCCGGATCACCGCGAGATGGGCTTCCTCGACCGGGAACGTGAAGGTGCGGGGCTCATGGTTGGCGTCGGCCCCGGCGCCCAGCATCAGCTTCAGTCCACCGCCGTCGCGGACCACGTTCGGGATCCAGCCGCTCCGGCGGGTGAAAACCATGTCGTTCATGGGCTCAGTCTTCCCCACCGGAGGAGGCCCGGCCCCGGGCGGCGGTTCGGCGGCTGCGCCCCGGGACCGGTGATGCCGTCCTTCAGGGCTTCCTGGCCACCGCTCCGTACATGGCGATGTCCCGGCCGTCGACGCCGCTCTGCTCCGGACCGGGGCGCCAGGTGTGCACCTGGGTGACTCCCGGGTCCTGCAACTCCAGCCCGTCGAAGAACGAGGTGGCTGTCGGCAGGTCACGCAGGACGAAGGGCATGCCTTGCCCGCGGTACTCCTGCGCCACCCGGTTGACCTCCTCCGGTGCGAAGTCCGCGGTACCGATGGTCATGGCCAGATAGCTCCCGGACGGCAGCGGATCCAGCAGCCGGGTGATCAGACGCCGGTCGTCGGGCGGCAGGATGAAGTGCATGATGCCGATCACCATCAGGCCGACGGGCCGGTCCAGGTCGATCAGCTCCTGGAACTCCTGGCTGCCGAGGATGGCGTCGGGGTCGTGCATGTCGGAGTCCACGTACGCGGTGGCACCCTCGGCCGAACTCTGGAGCAGGGCCCGCGCGTGCGCGAGCACGATGGGGTCGTTGTCCACGTAGACCACATGCGACTCGGGCGCCACCTCCTGCACGATCTGGTGCAGGTTGGGAGGGGTCGGCAGCCCCGTGCCGACGTCGAGGAACTGGCGGATGCCGCACTCCTCGGCGAGGAAACGGCCGGCACGGTGCATGAACCGGCGGTTCTCCATCATGTGGACGGGCAGGGCGGGCCAGTGGCGGCACATCGCGTCGCCGGCTTCGGCGTCGACGGGGTAGTGGTCCTTCCCGCCCAGGATGTAGTCGTAGACCCGGGCGGAGTGGGCCCGGGAGGTGGCGAGTCCGCTCTGCCGGTCTTGGGGGTTGCTCATGCGAGGCCTCTTTCGGTCAGGTACGGCTTGTTCGACGGTATAGGGCGGTGTCGGGTGCGTGAGCGGGGCGGCCGGGACCACGACCGGCCGCGGCGGCCGGGGTGACACATCCGGCTCGCTTCTCCCTCCGTCGCCGGGCTACGGGCCCGACCGGGCCTGCAGGGCGATGACGGCGATGTCGTCCCGCCGGTTCTGGGCGGCCGGCAGGAGCCTCCGGATCAGTGCCGCCAGGGGCACCCCCGCCCGTACCAGGGCTTCGGTGCGCCGACGCAGGCGCCGAAGGTTGTCGCCGATGTCCGTATCCGGTGTTTCCACCAGCCCGTCGGTGTAGAGGACCAGGGTGTCGCCTTCCCGGATGACCGTGTGGAGATCGGTACGGGGCAGGCCGTCGGTGACGCACAGCGGAGGGTCCGGGGCCGCGAGGTCGTGCAGGTAGCGCGGCGGCGCGTCGCGAGGGATCAGCAGCGGCGGCGGGTGACCGGCGTTGGACAGGGTGACACGCCAGATGTGAGGGGCCAGCCGGCGGATGACCGCGTGCACCGCCGTGACCATCGACGGCCCGTCGAGCGCCTGCACGATGTGGTCGAGTCGGCTCAGGGTGACCGCCGGGCTGGCGGCCGGCCCGCTGTCGTAGGCGAGCCCTCGCAACAGGCTGTTGACACGGCCCATCGCGGCGGCCGCGTCCAGATCATGGCCCGCGATGTCGCCGATGGACAGGGCGAGCGCGTCCGCGGAGAGCCTGACCGAGTCGTACCAGTCCCCGCCGACTTCCGCGGCCGAGTCGGCCGGATGGTAGAGAGCGGTGATCGAGATGCCGTCGACGGCCGACGGGGGAGAGAGGAAGGACTGCTGCAGGGCGAGCGCCTTGTCGCGGATTCTCTGCAGCTCCATGGTCCGGCGCAGAGGGCCGCTCATCTGCTGGAAGACGTCCTGCAGCAGGTTCAGATCGGCTTCGTCCGGCGGCGGGTTCCCCCGACAGGTCGTCGTGGTCGCCAGGGCGACGGCCCGGCCGTCCACCACGACGGGAAGCAGCGCGACGCTGGTCGCACCGGCTCTGCGCAGCCACCGTACGGACGCCTTCGAGAGGCCGTCCTCGGGAGGCTCGCCGGCCGGGAAGGTCAGCAGGCGGGCCTCCTGGCTCTCGATGACCTGCCGTGGGGCCGCCCCCCAGAGGATGTCCCGGTCCAGCGGGTACAGGGAGGGCAGCCCGGGCGCCAGCCCCACGCTCTCCGTCGATGCCGCGGACGCCACACCGTCGGCGAGCCCGTGACCGGGCCCGGGCTCGCCCCGTACATGGAAGACGGCGACGGCGTCGGCGAGTTCGGGGACGACGGCGGCCGCGGTCGTGAGGAACGCCTCGGACAGGTCGTGCGCGGCCGGTACCGCCGCCATACGGGCCAGCAGCTTCTCCCGCATCCGATTGCGCCAGTGGTCCTCGGCGTCGGCGGCCGTGCCGACCCATTCGGTGTCACCCGCCTCGTCCAGGACGGGCACGGCGATGATCTTGATGTGGCGGAAGCGATCGGGGGTGTCCTTGAGCCGCACCCGTACGATCGTGTCGAGCGGAGACCTCTCCACGGCGGTCCTGCGCCAGGCCCGGCGGAACCAGTCCCGGTCCTTGGGATGTACGGCGTCCATCCACGACGTTTCGCCGTCCGGGTGCCACAGCTGTTCCTTCATGCCGCTGCGCGACAGAAGCGTGAGGACCCCGTCGGCGGACAGTACCCAGACCGACTGCGGCACGGCGCTCATCAGCGCCGAGTAATGCCGGAGAAGACGTTCTTGATTCACCGCCCCCGCCTTCGATGTCGCCCGACGGCCCTCCGGCGGAGGTCGTTCAGTGGTCGTCCCAGTGGTCGCCGTGCTGGGCGTGCCGATGACCGTCGTGGACGTAGTCGACGTGGTCCTCGTGCGGTACGGCGACGTGACCGCAGTCCGTTCCGTGCCGGTGCTCGTGTCCGTCGTGCACCGCGTGCGACGTGGTCACGCACTCGTCCGCATGGTCCTCGTGCACCCGGTGCAGGTGCCCGTCGTGCGCGTAGTCGATGTGGTCGCCGTGCGGGATCGCCACGTGGCCGCATCCCGGTGCGTGGGTGTGCGTGTGCGCGGGGTGAGGCTCGTGCGCCGTGGTCGTGGACATCTCGCAGACTCCTTCGCGGGTGGCGCGGGACTGTTCCGCGCAGGCACCAAGGCGGACATATCCTGCTTTTCTCGCAGTTTAAGTCCGCCGTGGTGCTGCTGCCTCCGGGCGCGCCGGACCGGGCCGGCCGCGAGGAGCGGGCGGGGAGCACGACCCGCGGGACTCGCGCTCCCCGCCCGACGCCCTCGGCGTCAGTGCTGCTTGACGCCGCTCAGCTCGTCCGGAGCCTTCGGCAGGTCGGCGGCGGCCAGTCGCTTGCCCGACTCGATGTCGATGGCCAGCAGCTTCTTGCCCGAGGGGTCGGAGACGTACGCCGTGTGGTCACGTACGAACAGCGCCGGGCGGGGCTGCTGCCAGTCCAGCGGCTCCTGCCACGGGTCGAGGACGGCGATCTTCCTGGTGACCTTGCCCGTCTCGGGGTCGATCACGTGGATGCTGCCGTCGGTGCCCAGCACGAGAGCCTCCCCGTGCGGGCCGCGCGCCAGGGAGCGGAAGGTGTAGCTCGTGCCGATGTCGACCAGGCGCATCGTGCCGGTCCGGGTGTCGATGAGGGACACCTGCTCGGGGCGCTCCAGCTCGGCGTCCTTGTCCTTCTTGTAGTCGCCGAGGACGACGGGCGACTCGTCGGAGCCGGCCTGATTGCCGATCCGGCCGTAGTCCGTCGGGCTCTTCACCTTCTTGACGGCGCCGTCCTTGTAGATCAGGACGCCGTCCTCGCAGCCGATGACGACGGCCTCGCCCTGGGCGGTGGCCTCTCCGTGGACGCCGGGGCACTCCTCGCTGCGGGTGATCTCCTTGCGGTCCCTGCCGAGTACGGTGATGCCGACGCGCTTCTCCTCCGTGCCGAGGGTGGTCACCAGTGTGCCGTCGGCGAGCTGGATCGCGACACCGTGGTGCGGGGCCGCGGAGGTGTACGTCTCGGTTTTCGGCTTCGTGTCGCCGAGGTCCTTCGGATCGAGGACCGTGACGACGCCGGTGCCGTCGGCGAAGAGAACGGTCCGGCCCGCGTGGCGGACGACGTGGCCCGGCTTGCCGCCTTCGAAGTCGACGTCGGTGAGCTTTCCCCCCACCGCGTCGAGCACCTGGAATCCGGTGGCCGTGGAGACCATCACGTGGCGCTCGCTGCCTGCGGGATTGACGCGGTTGAACCCGGCCAGCGGTATGTCCTTCGCGAGCTTCAGTGTCGCTCCGTCCAGGACGTAGAGGCCTCCGTCGTACGTGGTGACGATCGGGTCCTGGATCCGGGCGGCCGGCGAACCCGGCTTCTCCTCCGCGGACTTGGCTGCGGAGCCCCCGGTGTCGTTGCCGCAGGCGGTGAGAGTCAGGGATGCCACGATCAGGGCGGCGAGGGCGGCCGTCGTCCTCGGGCGTGCTGCATGCTTCATCAGGTGTGTGTCCTTCTCCAGTTGTCGCGCGGGGTGCGCGGCAACGCGTTCATTCGGTGGTCAGTCCCGTAGTGATGGACTCGGTGTTGGCGCGCATCATCTGCAGGTAGGTGGCCGCCCCCTTCCCCTTCGCGGTGAGAGATTCGGAGAACAGCGGCACGACATCGACGGCGACGCCGCTCTCGCGTTTCAACACCTGCGCGAGACGGTCGGGTTGGGAGGAGTCCACAAAGATCGCCCGGACGCCGGATGTCCTGATCGCGGTGGCGAGGGACGTGAGGTCGGATGCGCTCGGCGACGCGAGCGTGGTCCCGCTCGGGATCACCGCGCCCACGATCCGGAACCCGAAGCGCTGGGCCAGGTAGCCGAAGACGTGGTGATTGGTCACCAACTGCCGCTGCTGGGGCGGTATGCGGCCGAACTGCTCGTCCATCCACCCGGCGAGTTCGGTGATCCGTGCCCCGTAGGCGGACGCGTTCTTCTCGACCACGGACCTGTCGGTCCCGTCCACGTGCTCGACGACGTGTCGCGCGATCAGCCCGACGGCGCTGCGGACGCGTTCGGGATCGGTCCAGAAGTGAGGGTCGGGTTCGCGGGCGGATGCGTCGGCCGTGTAGGTGATCGGGTCGACGGCCTCCCCGACCGCCAGGGTGGCGACGCCGGAGTCCTCGGCGGCCCGCACATGACGCAGGACGTTCTCCTCCAGGCCGAGTCCGTTGTGGACGACCAGATCGGCCCGCTCGATGGCTGCCGCCTGCGGAGCCGAGACGCCGAAGGAGTGCGGGTCGGCGTCGGCCTCCATCAGTACGGTCACCTCGGCCTCGTCGCCGACGATGTTCCGGGTGATGTCCCCGAGGATGTTCGTGGTGACGACCACGGAGGCGCGGTCCTCGTCGTTCCCCGTGCATCCGCCCGCTCCCAGGAGCAGCACACCGGCCAGGGCGGCGAGGACGAGACGGGCGGGTGCCCGATGTCTGCGAGGAGCAGCGGCGGCGTAGGTCATCGGCCCGTCTCCACCATGAACGTCGGGGCTATGCCGACCGAGAAGGTCCGGGCGACCCGGAGATGGTCGGCGTAGTCGATCTCGTGAACCTTGCGTGCCGCGGCATCGTTGACGTAGGCGCGAGCGCTGTCGACCTCGATCGTCGCGGCCGTCCCGGCCTTCGCGAGGAGCCGCTTGCGGGCGACCGCCTTCTTGGTGGTGAGGTCGTAGGCGGTGAGGACGCCGTCCTTGCCGAGCGCGAGCAGCGGTGAACCCTCCCCGGCGGTGTTGGCGGCGACGACCGCGCCCGTTTCGATACGTGTCCAGGTGCGGTCGGTGACGTCGAGGACCCAGACGGCCTCGTCGCCGGAGAGGGCCGCGAGCGTGGTGCTGCCGGGCCGGTGGCGGAAG
This sequence comes from Streptomyces sp. iso_384, assembly GCF_056172905.1. Classification (NCBI taxonomy): domain Bacteria; kingdom Bacillati; phylum Actinomycetota; class Actinomycetes; order Kitasatosporales; family Streptomycetaceae; genus Streptomyces; species Streptomyces sp. iso_384. Next base: position 4,404,290 of record NZ_JBWBTT010000001.1, on the reverse strand, counting down.
TCGACGGCCCGTTCCGACTCCGGCGGCTTCGCGCCGTAGGGGATCTTCTCGGCTTCGAACGTGCCCTTGTCCTCGCTGACGAGCAGCGCGCCGTCGGCGCATCCGAAGACCACGCCCCGGCGGGTGACCGCCTCGCCGCGCGCCCGGTCGCACGGCTCCTTGAGCACGGTGACGCGTGCGCCGTTGCGGTCGCGAACCTCGATGGCGCCCTCGTCGGCGCCCGTCCCGGCGACCAGCAGATGCTCCTGATACGGGACGACCGCTCCGGCGCCCGTGCTGTCGAGCGAGCTGCCGCGGGGAACGGCGCCGTCCTCCAGTTTCGTGCGGTCGAGCAGCCGGGCACCGTCCTGGGACGAGACCGCGGTGACGGTCCGATCGCTGTGGATGTGAGCGGCCTCCGTCGTCGTCAGCGGGCCGATGCCGCGGATCGCCGCCCGGTAGTAGTGGACGTGATCGCCGTGGTCCACCGTCCAGGCGCCGGAGTCGAGGACATAGGTGCCGGCGGTGCCGCTCAGAAAGGCGAACCGGCCGTCGGTGCGCAGGGTCCGCGGGCCGCCGCCGCCCGCGAGCGGTGTCACGTCCTCGGTGGTCAGGTCCAGAACCTCGACCTTTCCCGTTCCGGCTTCCGCCAGCACGAGGCGGGACTGCTGCTCCGCCGCTTCCTCGGCTCCCTCCACGTGTCCGTGGGGTGGCGCCGTCTTCGATGCCGCCGGGGCGGACGTGGCGTCACCGCCGCTCCCGCAGCCGGTGAGCAGCGCCGATCCGACGAGGGCGGCGCAGCAGAGCGCCGTGGCGGTACGGGTTTTCCGGAGTCTCATGACAGGTGTCCGCTCTTCGCGTGGGGGCGGTCGGGGGTGGCGGTGGCCGGGGGAGTGGTGCGGGCCCGGTTTCGGTGCAGGCCGGAGGCGGCGGTGGAGAGCAGGAACTGGGCGACGGCCGTCGCCGCGATGCTCGCCCCGGCAGCCGTGTGGAAGTGCCACGAGAGCAGCAGGCCGATGAAGGTGGCGCTCGCGCCCAGTACGGCGGCGCCGGCCATGATCACCGGGATGCGCCGGGCCCACGGCAGCACGGTCGAGGGCGGTGCGATCAGCAGGCCGAAGACCAGCAGCGTCCCCACCACGTGGAACGAGGCGACGATGGCCAGCGTGAGAAGGGCCAGCAGCGCCGCGTGCGCCCACCGCGGCCGAAGCCCCAGCGTGTGCGCCTTGCGCTCGTCGAACGCCAGGGCGACGAAGGGGCGGTGGCCGAGCACGGAGACCACCAGCGCGATGATCGCGGCGCCGCCGAGGTGAAGCAGGTCGGCCGGACGCACGGCGAGGACATCACCGAAGAGAAAGCCGGTCAGGTCGACCGCGAACGACTGCGAGCGCGACACGATGATCACGCCCAGCGACAGCATGCCGACGAACAGCAGGCCGATGCTCGTGTCGTGCGACAGGCGGGGCGACCGCCCGACGACGCTCACGCCGAGGGCCATGACGGCCGCGCTCACGGCGGCGCCGACGAGCAGATTGCCTCCGAGGAGCGACGCGAGCGCGATTCCGGGAAGCATGCCGTGCGACATCGCGTCACCGAGGAAGGCCATGCCACGCAGGACGACCCACGTCCCGGCCAGGGAGCAGATCAGTGACACGAGCAGTCCGCCCCACACGGCCCGTTGGACAAAGGTCACCTCGAAGGGGCCCATCAACCATTCCATGGAGCGGGACACTACAATGAAAATGATTATCATTCCAAAAGCGTGACAGGGAGAGGTCCGGAGCATGCAGTGGCAGGTAAGGCTCGACGCGGTGGCGGCCGGGTATCCGGGCCGAGTGGTCATGGACCAATTCACCGCGCACGTACCGGCGTTCACCACGACCGCGGTGGTCGGTCCCAACGGATCCGGCAAGTCCACGCTGCTCGGTGTCGTCGCCGGTGTGATCCGGGCGACAGCGGGCCGGGTGGAACACCGGACCGGCCGGCGCGTGGCCTACGTGGCCCAGCGGAGCGGGGCGTCCGATGTGCTGCCGATGACGGTGCGGGACGCGGTGGCGATGGGGAGATGGGAGCGTCGCGGGCTGTGGCGACGGCTGACGCGCCAGGACCGGGCGGTGGTGGAGGCGAGCATGACGCGACTGGGCATCGACTCACTCGCCCATCGTCAGCTGGGGGAGCTGTCCGGCGGGCAGCGTCAGCGTGCCCTGGTCGCCCAGGGGTTGGCGCAGGAGGCGGATCTGCTTCTGCTGGACGAACCGGCCACGGGCCTCGACGCGACGGCGCAGCGGCTGATCGCCGATGTGCTGGCCGAGGTGACGAAGGAAGGCGTGACGGTCGTGCAGGCCACGCACGACCTGGAGGCGGCCAGGTCGGCGGGGCATCTCCTGCTGCTCCGGGACGGGCGGCTGCTCGCGGAGGGAGACCCCGGCGCGTTGCTGTCCGACGACACGGTCGCCGCGGTCTGGCAGTTGCCGCGGCGGGTGTGACGTCCACGGCTGCGAGACCCGTCCACGGGTGAACCCCGCCAACCGGCAGTCCGGTTGGCGGGGTTCACCCGTGCAGCAGGGCCGGACCGGGCGATGCCGTGGCTGCGACCATCGCCCGGCCCGGAGATCAGAGGTGTGCGGTCACCCGTTCCTCGTGTTCGCACGCGTCATCGAGGCCATGGGTCTCCCATTCCGGGAACGGATCGGCGGCCGTGAACAACGGCTCCTCCTCGGACAGCAGGCACCGGGCGAGGGCCTTGCGCAAGGCGTCCTCGCGCAGGTCCGTGCCGATGAAGACCAGCTCCTGGCCCTGCGTGGTGCCGGCGTCGCGTGCCCCGGAGGGCTCGAAGCGGGCGACGGAGCCGGCCTGTGACCACAGTCCGGTCACCCTCGGCCTGCTGGACAGCCAGAAGAAGCCCTTGGAGCGCAGGACCTGCCCGTACCGTCCGCTGTCCAGGTCCTCGGTGACGAACGCCCACAGGCGGCCGGGGTGGAAGGGGCGGTCGGCGCGGAACACTGTGCTGGAGATGCCGTACTCCTCGGTCTCCGGCGTGTGGTCGCCGTTCAGTTCCCGGACCCACCCGGGAGCCTGTTGGGCCCGCTCCAGGTCGAAGAGGCCGGTGCCCAGGACGTCGCCCAGCTCCACGCGCCCCTGTGTGGCGGGCAGGAGGCGGGCCTCGGGGTTGAGGCGGTGGAGCGCGGCGCCGAGCCGTGTCCGCTCCCGCTCGCCCACCAGGTCCAGTTTGTTGAGCACGATGACGTCGGCGAACTCGATCTGGTCCATGAGCAGGTCACTGACCGTGCGTTCGTCGTCCTCGTACTGGTCGAGGCCCCGCTCGGCGAGCCCGTCGCCCGCTGTCAGCTCCGTGAGGAAGCTGGCCGCGTCGACCACGGTGACCATGGTGTCGAGCCGGGCGAGGTCGCCCAGCGTCGCCCCGTCGTCCCGGGGGAAGGAGAAGGTCGCCGCGACCGGCATCGGCTCCGAGATGCCGCTGGACTCGATCAGCAGGTAGTCGAAACGCCCCTCGCGGGCGAGCCGGTCCACCTCTTCGAGCAGGTCGTCGCGCAGGGTGCAGCAGATGCAGCCGTTGGTCATCTCGACCAGGCGCTCCTCGGTCCGCGAGAGGGACGCATCGCCCTCGCGGACCAGCGCCGCGTCGATGTTGACCTCGCTCATGTCGTTGACGATCACCGCCACGCGCAGGCCGTCGCGGTTGCCGAGGACATGGTTCAGCAGTGTGGTCTTTCCGGCCCCCAGGAAACCGGACAGCACCGTTACGGGCAGGGGGTCCCGCGTCATGAAGGATCAGCCCTCGGGGCGCAGGAGGCCGCGCTCATAGGCTTTCGCCAGCCGCTGCGGCACCCGGTACACCGAACCATCGATCGTGACCGGCGCCAACTGGGTTGTCACCGCCTTCCATTGGGCGCGGCGGTGACGGGTGTTGCTGCGGGACATCTTCCGCTTCGGGACTGCCATGGGACCACTTTCGTCGTTGGTGGGGAAACGCTATATGAAAACGATAGTCAACACCAAAAGTGGCTGCCGCGTCGGACCGGAGTCGGTCCGGTGCGACTGGATGTCCGCCGCCCGCGGCCGGGCCGTCAGCCGGTACGGGCCGTGGCCGGTCCGGCCTCGTCGAACTGGATCGCGTCCACGTCGAACGCGCCGCCCGACCCTGTGCGGAAGACCAGGTGGAGCCGGTGCGTCCCGCTGACCGGGCCCAGCGGCACGGCCGGGGTCATGCGGTAGTCGTCCCAGCCGTCGGTGGCGGGTACCGGCGTGGTGGCGATCAGCGGGCCGGCCGGCGAGTCCGACCTCAGCTCCGCTCCGGACTGCTCGACGATCCTGGTTCCGGACTGCGCGGAGAAGTGCTCGGCCTGGCGGTGCCGGGGCTGCGGCACGGCACGGCCGTAGCCGGTCAGTGCGGCGCTGTCCGGTGCGCCCTTGTCGACGTAGCGTGCGTTAAGCGCGAAGTACAGGTTCGCGCCCTCGGGGTGGACGGACTTCCAGGGTTGCGCGTTGTGCATGGACGGCGCGGCCGCGGCCTCCTCGACGAGCGAAGGGGTGACCGAGGTGACGCGTTGCTCGATCGTGAACATGCTCTGACCGGCTCCTTCGTGTTGGGCTTCTGCCATCAGCCTCCGGCACCCTCCCGCACCTCCCGCACGGCCCGCACCGGACACAGGGGCCGACCGGTCCTGTCCGGGGCCCAACCGGTTCGGCCCGTGCCCCGCCCGGCGCGGGCGACCGCGGGCATGGGTCCTTTGGGCCCCTGCTCGCCCCTGCGGCCCCTTTCGCGAGGAGGGGCAGGTGCCAAAGCCTGGAGGAGGGCCGCCGCACTCCGTGCGGGCCGTAGTCCGTACGGAGTGTCTCGTCCTGGGATGCTGCGGCCGCGCACGACCGGGGGGCCGACCATCGGAGGAGGCCATGAACAGCACAGAGACTCGTCAGGAGATCGCGGTGGGCGTCGACCCACGCGGTGGCTGGCACCCGGCCGTGGCCTGGGGTGCCGACGAGGCGCAGCTCCGGAGACTTCAGCTCCGTCTCGTGCTCTCCGTTCCGCCCCGGGGCGACACCGAGCACGCCGACGGCAGCCCGCACCGCCGGAGGCTTGAGGAGGACGGCCGACGAAAGCTGACGGAGGCGATCTCGTGGGCACAGGCCGCCGGGGCCAGGGCGGATACACCGGAATGAGGGTCGGCTCCGTGGTGTACGGCCTCCTGCACTGGGCCCACTGCCCCGTCGTCACGGTGCCCGCTCCGTGAGCCGGCATCGCCTGCCTATGCTGTGGTGGTGACACCGCGAGCAGGGCAGGAGAAGGAGCTGAGGGCCGATGCGGCACGCAATCGCGCCCGGATTCTCCAGGTCGCCCGCGGGCGCCTGGCCGCCGGTGACAACACGCTGCAGCTGAACGCCGTCGCCCGGCTCGCCGGGGTGGGCGTCGGGACGGTCTACCGGCACTTCCCCAACCGGCACGCGCTGGTGGAGGCGCTCTCGGCGGACCGCTTTCGCGAACTGGTCGAGGAGGCGCAGGCGGCGGCCGCCGAGGAGGATCCGTTCACGGGCCTGCGCCGGCTGCTGCGCTTCGCCCTCGACCGGATGCTGGACGATCCCGACTTCGCGGCCGTGCTGGAGTCCGCGGGCGACACCGACGTACAGACGTCGCACATGAAGGCGGAGCTCGACCGGACGGTCATGGGCCTGCTGGACGGTGCCCGCCTTTCCGGAGCGGTACGTAGCTCTGTCGACGCCGAGGACGTACGCCGTCTGCTGTGCGGCGTCGGACATGCTGTGCGCTCCGGGGGCAGCGGCGTCCGGGACCTCTACCTGGACGTCCTCCTGGAAGGGCTGCGCCCGCCCCGCTGACGGGGACGGTACCTGGTACGTCTGCGACCCCGCCCCCTTTTGCGGCTCGGCGCTGCTCACTCATTAAACGGATAGCTATCCGTGTGTGCTAGCGTGCCCTCACCAAAACGGATACAAATCCGTTTGTGAACGATGCAGTGGTGCGGTGATGCGGCGGCTCAGTGGTGCCGTGTTGCAGCGGCGAAGGGGTGGTTATGAGTCGGCGGGCGGTAGTGACGGCAGGTACCGGGGGCATCGGCCTGGAGACCGCGAAGGGGCTGGCGCGGCGCGGCTTCGCGGTCACGGTGGTCGGCCGTGACCCCGGGCGGGGCGCGAGCGCCGTGGAGGAGATCGCGGCGGCCTCCGGCGGAGGCGAACCACGGTTCGTGGCCGCCGACCTGGCGTCGCTCGACCAGGTCCGGGCGCTGGCCGCGCACCTGGCGACCGAAGGGCCGCTGGCGCTGCTGGTCAACAACGTCGGTGCGATGTTCGCCCGACGGCAGCAGACCGTCGACGGCATCGAGGGATCGTTCGCCGTGAATCACCTCTCGCCGTATCTGCTGACCGAGTTGCTGCTCGACAGGCTCCAGGCGGATGCGCCGAGCCGGATCGTCAATGTCTCGTCCGCCGCGATCAAGGCCGCGAAGCGCACCTTCGACGCGGTGGAACCTCCGGGCGGCTACTACGGCTTCCACTGGTACGGCCGGGCCAAGCTCGCCAACCTGGCCTACACCGTGCACCTGGCCGAACGTCTCCGCGGCACCGGGGTGACCGTCTTCGCGGCCGACCCCGGCGGTGCCGCCACGGGCATGACGGACGGCACCATGACCTCGCCGACGATCGTTTCCCCGCCGCTGCGCCTGCTGTGGCCGCTGGTCCGCCGCACCTTCGAGCGGTCCACCGCGGGCCCCGCATCGGTGGCCGCCCGGCCGTCCGTCTTCGCTGCCACCGATGTCTCGCTCGACGGGCGGACCGGCCTGCTCATCGGCCCGGAGGCCCGGCCCGTACCGCTCTTCCGCGGTGCCGCCGACCCGCGGGCCATCGAGAACGTACTCAGGCTCAGCCGGCGGCTGGCACCCCTGGAGGGCGGCCACGGCCTTCAGCGCCGGTGAGCCCGGCCCCGGCAGGTGGCGTCCGGTGGGCGACCTGGAAGTCCGTGCCGGGAGGGGGCGTCCAGGAGGCGGTTTGTGACTGGTGAAAAAGGTATCCGGCCCATGGGCGGCCATCACGCCGCTGTCCTGGCCGGGCAGAGCAGAAACAGGCGCGTACGAATGCTCGGACGCGCACGCAGACGTGACAGCACCCCGGCCCCCGGTGCGACCCGTCCGGTCGTTTTGGGGCCGACACCGGCGCTACGGTTTCTCAAGTCCATGGGAGACCATGAGCTGGACGCCGTGGCCGACCGGGATGCCGAAGGCGCTGAGCAGGAAATGCTGTGTCTTCGCCGCGAGGTGGAAGAGCTGCAACGAGCGGACAACCGGGGTGTCTTCGCCCCACTGTCGAAGAAGATCGCCGATCACGGTCCGGCGCCCCGGCTACTACGCGGCCCGCATCGCGGCCGTGACCGTGCTCTACGCAGGCGGCTGGACCGCGTTCGTCCTCGTCGGCGCCATCTGGTGGACCTTGGCCGTCGCCGGGTTCCTGGCCGTGGTCCTCGGCCAAGTGGCGCTGCTGGCCCATGACATCGCCCACCGTCAGGTGTTCCGGCTGCTTCCGGCTGCGCAAGGCCGGCGAGGTCGCGGGGCGGATCGCCGCGAACATCGGCATCGGATCGGCATGGGAAACGGCTGGTGGCAGGACGCACGCGCCACCACGCCAACCACAACCACGCCGAGCTCGACCCCGACATCGAACCCGACCTGATCATCTGGTCCCAGGACCAGCCGGCTCGGCCAGAGGGCTGCCCCTCTTCATCGGCCGCCCGCAGGCTTATCTGTTCTTCCCGCTGCTGACCATGCAGGCGTTCAACCCCACGCGTCGGGGGTGCGGGCGCTGGCGAACAGCTCGCTCAAGCACCGGGTGCTGGAAGGGACGCTGCTCATCGGTCACTTCGCGGTCTGCCTGACCGCGCTGTTCCTGGTGGTGCGCAGGGCGCAGATCATCGTCCGGCGCTACTGCGAAGAGCTGAGCGTGGCGCACCTGGAGACAGGGCTGATCACCTCCTACCGGCAGGCACTTCGCAGCCTCCACCAGGCAGGCGCCCCACTGCGCCTCACCGAGGCCGCCCCCCCCTGATCCGCAGCAGCCGCCCGTCGGCGCGTTGGCGTCGGTCACGGCCAGAGCTGCGGCCGGGGCTGCCGGGCCGTCGAAGAGTCCGGCACCGCCACGGACCCCGGTTTCGGGGAGGGCGAGTTCGACGTGGTCGGGGGCTTCGAGGTCGCCGGCGAGGGCGGCGTCGACGGAGCTGCGGTGAAGGCGGAGGCCCCGGAGCCGATGACGGCGGTGCGACAACAGGAGAGAACGATCACCATGGCCCGGTCGGCCGGTCAGGCCTGAGCCGCGTCGGCCGGTGCGGGCACGGCGTACGGGCGAAGGGCCATGAGCGAGTCCTCCGCGGTCGCGACCATCGCGAACGGGAACCGGTCCAGTTCGAGGCAGAGCGCGACGTCGTCGCGGTGGGCTCCTTGCCGTACGCCCTCCGCCAGTTCGGAGGCGGCGCGGGACTCGGCCGCGCGGCGCAGGAACGGGGCCGCATCCGGTCCGGCCCCGGTGGACCTCCGCGCGATGTACTGGGCGCACGCCAGGTCCTCCTCGGCGCGCCCCTCCTCGCCGGTGACCACGAACGTCACGGCGTCGCACGCCCGTTGCCGCAACAGCCGGGCCGTCGCCTCCGCCACCACGAAGCCGGCGCACAGCACCAGCGACGCCTCCTTGACCGCGAGGGCGCCGACCGTTCCCGCCGTGGTCTTCTGCACGACGGTCCGTCCGCCGAGGTCCACCGACCGCAGCAGGGCCGGTGAGTTGACGGCGTCGAAGCCTGGCGCCGGCGGGCCGTCCTTGAGGGTCACCCACTCCGGGTGGCGTGCTTTGAGCGCCAGGGCGTCGTCCAGCGACTCGGCGAGGACGATTTTCTCGGCCCCCTGTCCGAACGCCTGGGCGGCCACCGTGAAAGCGCGCATGACGTCGACCACGACCGCCACGGAGGGGACTTCGGTCAGTTCGGCGATGCCAAGGAAGTGAGCGTCCATCCTGGCATGATCGCGTACGTTCGGCCCGCAGCGCCCGGTCGGTGAGGCGCTTCACACGGCGTCCCCGGGCCACTGACGTAGCCGCCTCGCTCCGCACCCCTCACTTCTCACCTCCTACTCCTCCTCGATGCCCAGCAGCTCCAGGAAGGCCGTGGCCGCCGGGGTACGGCTGTCACGGCTCCACACCACGTACTCGACGCGGGCCGGTGCGTCCCTGACCTCGATCGTGGTCACCCCGGCCAGGCTCGCGACGTACGAGGGCGGCAGCAGGGCCACGCCCAGGCCCGCGCCGACCAGCCGGGCCAGGTAGTCGGCGTTGGTCACCTCGAAGGCCACCTCGCGAGTGAGGCCGGCGGCGGCGAAGGCGAGATCGGACTGCGCCCGGCCGGCGGTCTTCGCCGGGAGGTCCACGAACACCTCGGCGGAGAGCCGGCGGAGATCGACCGAGTACGCGCCGGCGAGCGGGTGGGCCGGGGAGACCACGGCGATCAAGCGCTCCCGGGCCAGCTCCCGGGCCATGACGCCCCGAGGACGGGCCGTGACCGGCATGCCGAGAAAGGCCACCTCGATCTCGCCCTGCCTGACCTGCTCGACCAGCTCGTCGCTGGCTCCCACGCTGAGGTTGACCCGGGCCTTCGGATGGCGCTGGTGGAAGTCCTTGAGGACGGCGGGGATGTCCACCGCGGCGACGGTGGGGATCAGGCCCACCGTGAGCCGTCCGCGTACCTCTCCGACGGCCGCCGCCACTTCGGCGGCGGCCCGCTCGGCCGCGTCCAGGCACTGGCGGGCGGCAGGCAGGAACGCCGCGCCCGCCGGGGTCAACCGGACCCGGCGGCTGGTGCGTTCGAAGAGCCTGGCGCCCAGTTCCTTCTCCAGGCGCGCGATCTGGTGGCTGAGCGCGGACTGGACCACCAGACAGCGCTGGGCGGCCCTCGTGAAGTTGTTCGTCTCGGCCACGGCGACCACGTACCGCATCTGCTGAAGCTCCATGGATCCATCGTGAATCGAGATCCATCACGTGACAAGCATGTGTTGGACTCATGAATGCCCCCGGACCGAGACTGATGGCGACCACACACGGCAGAAGCCTCCACGGGCCGGCCACGGAGGCCGGTCACGCGTCCGGGGCCTCTCCGGCGTGCCTGAAAGCGGGGGCCGGTCTCCGTGATTCCCCGGCAGTTCGAGGCGGGACGAGGACGAGATGACGAACGAAGACGTGACGACGAGATGACGCGTGGACCGAACATCCGCACGGCGGCCCTGACCGGGCTCGCTCCGGCGGTCTGGGGCAGCACCTATCTGGTGACCACCGAGCTGCTGCCACCGGACCGCCCGCTCCTGGCGACCACCCTGCGGGCCCTGCCCGGCGGTCTGGTGCTGCTGGCCCTCGGCCGGAAGCTGCCGGCCGGCAGCTGGTGGTGGCGCGCGCCGGTGCTGGGCGTCCTGAACATCGGCGCCTTCAACTTCCTGCTGTTCTTCGCGGCCTACCGGCTGCCGGGCGGCATCGCCGCCGTGATCATGTCGGTCCAGCCCATGTTCGTCCTGGTCCTCGCCGCTCTTCTCCTCGGCGACCGGATCCGAGCCCTCCACGCCCTGGCCTGTGCCATGGGCGCCGGAGGCGTGGCGCTGCTCGTCCTCAGAGGCACGGCGTCGCTCGACTCCCTCGGCGTCCTCGCCGCGGTCGGCGGTGCGCTGTGCATGGCCCTGGGCATCACGCTGACCAAGCGGTGGGGGCGGCCGGCCGACGTCGGTCTGCTCACCTTCACCGGATGGCAACTCACGGCGGGCGGACTGGTCCTGCTGCCGTTCTGGCTGACGCTGGAGGACCTGCCCGACGGCCTCACCGGCACCAACCTCATCGGGTTCGCCCACCTCATCACCCTGGGCGCGGTCCTCAGCTACATCGTCTGGTTCCGGGGCATCGAACGCCTGCCCGCCGTCGCGGTCTCCTTCCTCGGGCTGGGCAGCCCGGTCGTGGCGACCCTGCTGGGCTACCTCGTCAAGGGCGAGACGCTGTCGGCCCTCCAATTCGTCGGCATGGCCGTCATCCTCGGGGCGGTCCTGCTCGGCCAGCGCCCACCCGGACCGCGATCCGGAGAGACCTCGCGAAACGTTCCCGGTCCTCCTGCCCCTCTCGCACCTCCGGACCCTTCCGCAGCTCCAGACCGCTCCCGGCCACGCTCGACCACTTCCGGAGAGATGACATGACCGCTGACGACAGAGCCGTGCGGACGACGCAGGACACGGCCGACCCGTCGGCCGCGGCGGGGGAGCTGAAGTCGCCGGTCCGGGGCTGGCTGGGCGTGGCGGCCATCACCGCCGGCCTGTTCGTCTTCCTCACGACCGAACTGATGCCGATCGGCTGCTCACCCCGATCGGTGAGAGCCTCGGCGTCTCCGTGGGCGCGGTCGGCCTCATGGTCACGGCGCAGGGTGTCGCGGCCGGTCTCGGTGTGCCGTTCATCGTGGCGTGGAGCCGCCGCGTCGACCGGCGCCGGCTGCTGACGGCGGGGCAGGGCCAGGTTCGCCGCGCGGAACAAGGCGCGGGCCGGGGCGAGACGCACTGGGAGCACGTCGAGGAGCAGGACGAGGTCGGCCCGCAGGTCCAGTTGTGCCGTCGCCGGGCCGGAGTGAGTCAGGGATGCGGGCCGAGCGGCCGACCCGGGGCATGCTGTGAGGCGGGGGTACGCAGAAGCGCGCCACGGCGACGGCAGAAGGCGGTCCGGTGCTACGCATCCACTTCACGGCGGACGACCTCGCGCGGACCCGAGTGGCCGCGACGATCGGAGCCGCGGCGGAGACCTACTACAGCCTGGAGGTGCTGCGGGAGCACCAGGACGTCTCCTGCTTCCGTCAGTGGCGGTCGGAGGTCGCGGGCCGCATGGGCCCGGACACCCGCCCGCTGACGTCCCTGGTCCCGCCGCGCGGCCCGGGGCTCGACCTGCTGGCCCTGATGGGAGATGTGCCGTCCCTGGACCACGCCGTGGACAACTGGATGTCCGCCCCGGCGGCCCGGCTGCGGCGCGAGTTCGAGGGCGTCGACGTCGCTCCCGTGCACCGCTCGTGGGCCCGTCGGGTGTACGGCGGAGACCGCGAGGCGCGACGCGAGTTCGCCGACGCGGTACGTGCCTGCCATCGGGCGACCGTGGAGCCCTACTGGAACAAGGGGCGCTCCGAACTGGTCGACGCGTCCGCCCGGTTCACGCGTCTCATGCTCGACGGAGGCGTCGACCTCCTGCTGCGTTCGCTCTGCCCACCGCTGTTGCGCTGGCGTCCGCCCGTCCTGGAGGCTCCCTACCCGCGCCCCGTCGAGGTGCGTCTCCAGGGCCGGGGCCTGGCCATCACGCCCACGGTCTTCTCGCCCATCGCCGTCAGCCTGCTCTGGGATCCGCTCGACACCACGCAGCCGCCGCGCCTGACCGTGCCGGTCCTCGGCGAACCGCTGACCGGAGCCGGAACGGCCGGACCGGAGGGTTCTCCCGGCCGGAACCTTCAGGCGCTGCTCGGCCGTACCCGGGCCGCCGCACTGCAGGTGACGGCGGAGGGCTGTACGACGACGGAGCTGGCCCGCCGCCTCGGTGTCTCGGCCCCGGCCGCCAGCCAGCACGCGACCGTGCTCCGCAACGCCGGTCTCATCACCACCAGCCGCCGGGGCGGTTCCGTGCTGCATTCCGTCACACCGCTGGGGCGCACGCTGCTGAGGACGGGGTCGCACACCCTGCACGCCGGTCCTCCTCCGCCCGACCCCCTTTAAGGCATGACTTAAGAGCTGGGGTGAGCGCCACCGGATCCTCCACCATGTGAGCCGCACACCGGCACACGTCCTGGAGAGATGTCTTGATGTCACATCGTTGGTCGGCCGCGGCCGCCCTGGGCTCGATGCTCCTGCTCGCCGGCTGTTCGGGCGGCGACGGGGCGGGCCCGGCACCGGGCGGCGACCCGGGGGGCACCCCACCGCCGAGTGCTTCCGCCCCGGTGTACACCCCGTTCGAGAAGATCCCCGGCGACGAACTCCTCCACACCGGCATCGGCGAGCCGCTCGGCATCCGCGTGAAAGCCGTCGACGCGATGTGGACCCCCGAACTGGCCGGCGAATCGGCCGCCGCAGGGCGGCACTTCCTCGCCGTCTACTTCGCGGCGACGGGCGAACTCGCGGACCGCGCGGTGAAGAACGCCCGGCTCACCGACCTGACGCTGCGCATCACACCCGCCTCGGGCACCTGCGCGAAGGGTCCGCGCCTCCAGGAGGGCGAGATCGACTGCGTCACCGAGTCCTATCCTCGCAGCCAGCTCGCCGAGGTCGCCGACGGCGAATGGCGGAACTTCTCCTGGACCAACATGAGGGTCATGGGCTCGACCATCCAGCGGGGCGAGACGAAGATCGGCGTCGTCGGATTCAGCCTGCCCGACACCGTGGACCCCACCGCCCTCGAGCTGTGCGCACCGACCAAGGAACACCCCGTCGACACCACGGCCTTCCCGTGCGTACCGGTGAAGACGCCCGACAATGAAAGGAGTTGAGCAGCCCCGGTCCGCTCACGGCGCCCCCTCACGCCGGTGCGCCCCGGCTGTACGACCGCCACAGCGCCGCGTACTCACCGCCGTTCGCCGGCAGTTCTTCGTGCGTGCCCTGCTCGGTGACCCGGCCGCCGGAGAGCAGCACGATACGGTCCACGTCGCGCGCCCGGTCCAGACGGTGCGCGACGATCACACGCGTCCGGCCCCCGGTCACCCGGGCGAGCGCCGTCCGCAGCCGATCGCCGCCCGCCGCTCCGGACTCGGCGGTGGCCTCGTCGAGCACGGCCACGGGCGGGGCGGCGAGCAGGACGCGGGCCGGTGCCCGGTGCTGGCCCGAGCCGTCGTCGAGAGGGGTGCCGCCACGGCCGAGGGCGGTGTCGAGCCCGGACTCCGGGCCCTCCGCCCAGTCGGCGCCCACCGTGTGCAGAGCGCCGCGGAGCTCCTCGTCGGACGCGGCGGGGCGGGCCGGCCGGAGATTGTCCGCGAGGGTGCCGCCGAACCGGTGGACCTCCTGCGTGACCAGCTACCGGACGGCGGGCGCCCCAACACGAACTTGGGTCACACCAACTTCCCTCGGTGTCCGCTGGGCGGCCGGGGAGGCGGTCACGCGTGGTCGCGAGCGTGTGCCCACCGGCCGGCCGGTGGGTCCGGGCCCGGGTTCAGGACAGTTTCGGCCGCTGTGTCGCCGGTGGGCCGTACGCCTCCGCCAACGCGTTCCGGACGGCTTGCCGCCCCGCCTGGCGGAACGCGCGGGGATGGGTGTCCACCTCGTGCACCTTGATGGACCGCAGGACGACCGCGACGGCGACGGCGGTGCCGGGATCCAGAGCCGCCGGATCCGCCAGCTCTTCACGTACGCCGACGCCGAAGGCCTCGTGCAGCTCGGCCACCTCGGCGGCCGACCAGCCCGGCACCGTACTCGTGTCCGCCGTCTCGAACTCCACCCCCTCCGCCCAGGGCTCGAAGTCCGCCACCGCCAGGGCGAAGGAGGACGGGCAGCCGGCCTGACGGGCGTACACGGCCTTGACGCCGTGCAGGGGCCGGGGAGGGAAGGTCCGGGGCTCGATGGTCATGCGTCCACGGTAGCGACGCCCCGGCGGCCTCCCCACGGAATTTCCGTGGGGAGGCCATCCGTTCAGGCCTCCCCGCGCAACTCCAGGGTGCAGCACTTCACGCTGCCGCCCGCCTTGAGGAGTTCGGAGAGGTCCACACCGATCGGGTTGAAGCCGTGCTCGCGCAACTGCTCCGTCAGGGCCGTCGCGTTCTGCGGCAGGACCACGTTGTACCCGTCCGACGTGGCGTTCAGTCCGAACGCCTCGGCGTCGCCGGGGGAGGCGAGCAGCGCGTTGGGAAACAGCCGCTCCAGGACGGCCAGGCTGCCGGGGGAGAAGGCCCCCGGGTAGTAGGCGACCGTCTTCTCGTCGAGCACGGTCAGGGCGGTGTCCAGGTGGTAGTAGTCGGGGTCGACGAGGGTCAGCCCGATCACCGGGCGCCCGAAGTACTCCTGTGCCTCGTCGTGGGAGCGCGGGTCGCTGCGGAACCCGGTGCCCGCCAGCAGCCAGTCACCGGCCAGGAGATAGTCGCCCTCCCCCTCGTTGACGACCGCGGCCGTGCGCAGATCCGGAAAGCCGTTGTCCCGCAGCCAGTCGTGGTAGGCGGGACCCTCCGCGATGCGCTCGGCGTCGCGGAATCTGGCCACGAGGGCGCGCCCGTCGACGACGGTCGCGCCATTGGCCGCGAAGACCATGTCGGGGAGACCGGGGACGGGGTCGATCGTGTCGACGGTGTGCCCGAGGTTCAGGTAGACCTCGCGCAGTCGCTCCCACTGGGCGATGGCCAGCGGGGTGTCGACCGGCTTCGTCGGGTCCATCCACGGGTTGATGGAGTAGACCACGTCGAAGTAGGTGGGCCGGCACATGAGGTAGTGCCGGGCACGTGCGGTACGCATGGGTAGGGTCCCGATCGTCAGGGGCGGCCGGTGAGATAGCCGCCCATCGAGGTGAAGTACTCGGTCGCGGGCAGCTCGTGGCCGTCCGCGGTCCGTACGCGCGTGATCGCCAGGCCGCGGTTGCGGCCCGTGCGGGCGTCGGCTCCGGCGACGATCACGACGCCGTCGCCCTCGCGGTAGAAGATGCGCCCCGGGGTGCCGCCGTAGCGGCCCTCCGACACGACGGCGGAGACGACCTCCAGCCGCTGCCCCCGGTGGAACGTGAACGCGGCCGGATACGGCGCGGACTGGGCGCGGACCAGGCGCTCCAGGTCCTCGGCCGGCCAGTTCCAGTCGATGCGGATGTCCTCTTCGGCGCGCTTGTGGAAGAAGCTGGCCTTCGAACGGTCCTGCGGGGTGAACTCGGTCTGCCCGGAGGCGATCAGGCCGAGGGCCTCGACCGTGACCGGCGCGATCAGATCGACCGTCCGGTGGAAGAGATCGGTGGCGGTGTCCGTCGGTGCCACGGCCACGGCCCGCTGGACGACGATGTCGCCGGCGTCCAGCTCCTCGTCCATCATGTGCGCCGTGACGCCCACTTCCGGCTCGCCGTTGATGAGCGCCCAGATGAGCGGTGAGAAGCCCGCGTAGGCGGGCAGCAGTGAATCGTGGATGTTGAGCGTGCCGTGCCGCGGCAGGTTGTAGATCCGCGGCGGTATCCACGTACGCCAGTTGTTCGCCACGATGATGTCCGGGGACGCCTCACGGAGCAGCTCGAAGAGCTCGTCGTCCGGCCGGTTGCGGATGATCACGGGAACCCCGTGCTTCTCCGCGAGATCGGCGACCGAATCGCTCCAGATCTTCTCGTAGGCGTGGTCGCTCCTCGGATGTGTCACCACCGTCACCACGTCGTGCTCGGAGTCCAGGAGAGCTTGCAGGGTGCGGTGCCCCCAGGTCTGGTAACCGAACATGACGACCCGCATGGAGGTGCCTCCTTGGAAGAGCGATCAACCGGCGCCTCAGTAAAGCAAGCCTTACCTAATAGCACAACGGCGCTCGATGGCGACCCAGTTGAGCGCCCGGCCGGGGTGGGTGACCATGGAACCTCCGTATCCCCGCACCTCCGACGGACGGACTGCCCATGCTCTGTACGCGGTTGACGAACGCGCGCATCCTCACCATGGACCCGCACCACCCCGTCGCCCGCGACCTGGGCATCTGGCGGGGGAGGGTCGTCGGGGTGGACGAGGCCGTGACCTCGCTGCCCGCCCGCGAGGTCGTCGACCTGGGCGGTGCCACCGTGCTGCCCGGCTTCATCGACAGCCATGTCCACCTGGCCTGGGCCGGGTTGAAGGCCGGTACACCGAGTGTCGCCCCGTGCGAGCGGATCGAGGACATCCTCGCCGTGGTGGACGCGGCGGCCCGGCGGCCCGCTCCGTCCGATGCCTGGGTGGACGTCGCCGGGTACGACCAGCGGGCCCTGGGCCGTCATCTGACCTCCGCCGAACTGGACCGGGTCAGCCATGGCCGCAAGGTCTTCCTGATGCACGACTCCGGGCATGCCTGCGTCGTCAACACCGCAGTGCTGGAGCTGCTGCCGGACGGTACGCCGCACGAGGACGGCTTCCTCGCCGAGAGCGCCATGACCACGGCCCGCCGGCTGCGGCTGCCCTACTCCCAGGAGGAGCTGGCCGACGCGATCGAGCTCGCCGCCCGCGCCTGCCTCGACGAGGGGATAACCGCCTGCGCCGAGGCGGGCATCGGCGGCGGACTCCTCGGCCACAGCCCCGTCGAACTCGGCGCCTACCAACTGCTCCGGGACCGCGGCCGACTGCCCCTGCGCGTCCAGCTCATGGCGTCCGGCGACACCCTGCGCCCCCGCGCGGCGCACGCCGACGACGGGTTCACCCGGGCGCTGGACCTCGGCCTGCGCACCGGGTTCGGCGACGACTGGCTGTCCATGGGCGCGCTCAAGATCTACACGGACGGCGGGATGATGGCGCGTACGGCGGCGCTCACCTCCCCGTACGAGGGCACGGCCGACAACATCGGCCGCTTCCAGGACGACCCCGACCGTATCGCCGGCCTCATCGTCGACGGCCACCTGGCGGGCTGGCAGCTCGCCGTCCACGCCATCGGCGACCGGGCCGCCGACCTCGCCCTGGACGCCCTGGAGCGGGCCCAGAAGCTGCTGCCCCGCCCGGACGCGCGGCACCGCATCGAGCACGCCGGGCTGATCCGCCCCGACCAGCTGCCCCGCTTCGCCCAGCTCGGTGTGAGCGCGGTGGTCCAGCCCAACTTCCTGCGCTCCTTCGGCGACGACTACGCGACGGTGATGGGGGAGGGGCGGGCCGGCTGGATGTACCGCGGCCGCGGATTCCTGGACCACGGCGTCGCCCTCGTCGGCAGCTCGGACCGGCCCGTCACGGACGGTTCACCGCTGCGGGCGATCCAGTTCATGGTCGAACGCGCCTCCGCATCGGGCCGCCCCGTCGGACCGGACGAGGCCGTCACCGTCGACGAGGCGGTGCGGGCCTACACGGTCGCCGGAGCCCACGCCTGCCACTGGGAGGACGCGGCGGGCGCGCTCTCGGCGGGGATGCGCGCCGACCTGGTGGTGCTGGGCGACGACCCGCACCGCGTGGACCCTTCGCGGATCGGGGACATCGAGATCGTCCGGACCTACGTGGACGGCCGGGACGCCCGCGCCGCGGGGTGACGCTACGCTCGACGCCATGGGCGCGCAGAAGGGCAGCAGCGGTTCGAGCACCGAGTGGGTGACCGTCGTGTCGTACGAGAACCTCCCGCGCTCACCGCGACCCCCGGCCGCCCTCCGCGCCTGACTGCGTGACCGGGGCATCGACTGGATGCCCTTCGCCGGGCACCGGATCCACTGCGATCTCCTCTGCGCCATCGGCGCGGACGGACACTGGCACGGCCGGTACGTCATCCGGGTCGCCGCGGACGAGCTGCGCGGCCTGGGCCTGCACCCGGACCAGCCCACCGCAGTGGTCGCCGGTCCCTCGCCGCCCCGCTGGTGGCACGCGGCCGCCGAGCGCAACGCCGACGGCCACATCGCGGGCTGACGGCCCATCCGTCCACGTCGGCTGGTAACTCGGATGATTCGAGCGGCCTTTGACGGACACCGCTCGGCCGACGCCTGCCGCACCACACCCCGGCGGCAGAACAATGCATCACCCTTTTCGTGTTATTTAGGGTGAATGGGGACATCGGCCCGTAGGTTGGGGAGACACGCCACCCGGGTGGCGTCCCGCGTCCCCCGACCCACCACCGGCCGGGGACCGGGCGGCCGTCGTTCCACCGGCCGTCCGGCACCCCGCGCCGCAGGTCATGAACGAGGAAAGGCAGGGCAGGTGAACGTGCTGGGGATCATCGCCTCCGGTGTGGCCGCGCTGTTCATCACGGTCGCACTCGCCAAGAGCGCCCGCCGCGCGGCGCTCCGCCCCCATGTCCCGGACGAACCGGGCGGGCGTGCGCCACGCGGCGGGGCGCTGCGCAGGATCGGCGGTGCGGCGGCCGTGCTCGGCGTCGGTACGGCGGCCGGCGGGGCCCTCTGGCTCGGCGTGGCGGACGACTCGGCGGGCTCGGTCGCGGGGCTGCTCGCCGGAGCCGGGACCGTGGCCGCTCTCGGCCTCGTCCACGACCTGAAACCACTGTGGGCCGCCCTCCGCCTCGCCGTGCAGACGGCCGCCGCGATCCTCGTCGTCTGCCTCGCCGGACTGTCACCGGCGGCGGGCGTCCTGGCGGTGCTCTGGATCGTCCTCGTCACCAACGCGTTCGCCCTGCTCGACCACGCCGACGGGCTGTTGACCACCGTCGGCGTGGTCACCGCCGCCGGACTGCTCGCCTGCGCCGTCATCGACGGCAGCGCCGCTCTCGCCCTGCTCCCGGCCGCGCTCGCGGCGGGCCTCGCCGGCTTCCTGCTCCACAACTGGCACCCCGCCCGCCTCCGGCTCGGCGCGTCCGGCGCGCAGTTCACCGGATTCGCGCTGGCCGCGTCCGGCGCGCTGATCCAGGCGGCCGCCCCGTCGGGCCGCGCCGCGTGGGCCGCGCTGCCCACCCTGGCGACGGTCGCCCTCGCCGACACCGCCCTGGTCCTGATCTCCCGCCGCCGCGCCGCACGTTCCCCGCTGCGCGACACGGACGACCACATCGCGCACCGCCTGCGCCGGGTCCGCGTCACCGTGCCGGGCACGGTGATCCTGCTGGCCCTCTGGGCGGCCGTGCCCGTGGCCACCGGGACGCTGGTCCACGCGGAGCTGCTGCACCCCGCGTTCCTGCTCCTGCCGCCGGCCGGATCGGCGGCCGCGGTGTTCGCGCTGCTGAGGATTCCGGCGTACGCCCCGCCCCGCGCGACCTCGACCCGCGCGACCCCATCCCGTACCGTCGCCCGGCGTACGACGGCGCACACCACCGACGCCGCGATCCCCTCGGCATCGACCGGACCCGCGGCGCCGGGCATCTCGGCCCCCACCTCCGGAAGGGGCACGCCCGCCTCCGGCACGGCCGCCCCCGCACCCGGCAAGGCCACCGCCAGGACCGCCGAAGGGCACCCCACCGTGCCGTCGCCGCCCGCACCCACCGGCCGCTCCGCCGCACAGGTCGCCGCCGAGCGCAGCTGACGCCGCCCGGCCCGCGCTCACCCCCGCAGCCTGCCGAGGGTGGCGCGGGCCGCCGTGCGCGCGTACGGGGAGACCATCAGATACGGCGCCCACGGCCAGGTGTGCCGCAGGCAGTACACCCACCACTGGTGCGGCGGCAGCTCCCGCCCGGAGGTCACCCGGCGCAGCGCCTCCCGGACCCCGATCCCCGGCTCCCGGGAGCCGGGAGCGACCGGTCCGCCCACACACTCACCGGCGTGTCCCGGGGCGACGAACGCGCTCACCCCGGCCCGCCGCGCGCGGCAGCCGTGGTCGTAGTCGCCCATCCGGTGGCGGAAGACCTTGTCGGGATCGCCGACGAGGTCGTACACGGCACGGGACACCAGGACCACCCGTCCGTCGTACGTGTCGCAGGGCTCCGGCCGGTGCTCGCCGGGCTCGACGAGCGTCAGGGACCGGCCCCGCCGCCCGGAGTACACGGTGTCCCCGTACGCGTTCCGCACCGCACCGACGACGACCGCCTCGGGCCCGGCCGCTTCCGCCGTGCGCACCAGCGTCACCAAGGCGTGCGGGAAGAGGTCGACCCCGTCGTCGAGCCACAGCTGATGCGTCCACGGATGGCTCGGCCCGCCCGGCGTCGCGCCGAGCGGACCGCCGCCCCCGCCACCGCTGCGGCTGTTGCGGCTCGCGATGCGCAGTGCCTGGTTGTGGGGGACGTCCGCGCCCACCGACATGACCTCCACCGACGGATGCCGCATCCGGACCGCCTCCGGCGTACCGTCGGTGCTGCCGGTGTCCACGAGATGCACGCCCAGCGTCGTCCCGGCGGGGAGCCCGCGCTGCTCCTCCAGGGCGCGCAGCGCGGACAGGGTCCGGGCGCGGCGGTCGTGACTCGTCATCAGCACGGCCAGGTGGACGGAGTGCACAGCGGGCTCCTCAGCTCCTGAATATCATCATTCATGCATAAAAGCTGATATTCCGCATAGGCTGGGTGGGTGAGCGTCGAACCGACCACGAACCCGCTCCGGCCCCTCCGGGACCCCGCGTCCCCGCGCCGGTCCGGCCGTCTCGTGCCGGTGCTCGCCTTCCTGCTGGCCGTCCTGTGCGTCAGCACGGTCGCCCTGACCGCGACCATCCGGTCCACGGTCGCCTCACCCGGCTTCTACCAGGCGGTGCTGGACGAGGAGTCGGCCTACGACCGCCTCTACAGCGAGGTGCTCGTCGACCCGGAGATCTCACCCGTCACCCGCGACCTGCTCGCGCACCTGCCCGTGCCCGAGGCGCTGGTGACGTCGAACATCAAGGTGGTACTGCCGCCCGCCACGGTCCGGGCCCTGACCGACCAGCAGATCGAGGAGGTGACCGGCTATCTGCGCGGCGACCGCGACGAGCTCCGGCTGACCGTCGACCTGGCCCCGGTGCTGGAGAACCTCGCCGACCTCGCACAGGTCTACTTCGGCGACCTCGTGGCCAACGTCCAGGGCGGCGACCAGCCGGACTTCGAACGGTTCACCGCCGACCTCGCCACCGCGCTCGACGCCCTCAAGGAGGGCCGGGCCCCCGAGCTGCCCGCGCTGCCGCTCACCGAGGAACAGGCGGACCGCGCCGCCGACGCCCTTCTCACGGCCGTACCCGAGCAGGAACGGACGGCGCTGCGCCCCGAGATCGAGGTGGCCCTGGGGGAGGGGGACGTGTCGACCGCGCTGGCGGCCACCGCGGCCGCCGCGCTCTCCGACAGCTCGCGGAGCGCGGTGGCCGACCTGCGTACCACCCTCCAGGACGGTACGTGGGACCTCACCGGCGCCCTGACCGCCGGGAACGACCTCACGGCCCTGGAGGAGGCCCGCGACTACGTCCGGCTGCTGACCCTGCTCCAGGTCCTCGCCGTCACCCTGGCCCTGGCCGCTCTCGCGACGCTCTGGTTCACCGGCCCCGCCGCCCCGGCCCGCCGGCTGATGCGGCTGGGACAGGCGCTCGCCTGCGCGGGCGTCCTGACCGCCGTGACCGTGCTGCTGGCCCGGCTGATCACCGGGGGACGCCTTCTCGCCGTCCCGTCCTCCTGGGCCCCGAGCGTCACCGCGCTCGTCGACGACCTCCAGCGCAACGCCGTGGACCAGATGACGGCCACCGGGCTGGGCGCCGCCCTCGCGGCCCTCGTCGGCGGCGTGCTCCTCACGGGCGTGGGCTGGGCGCTGCTCGTGCGCCCGAGCCGGATGCCGACCCCGACGGCGGTCCGTACGACGGCGGCGGGCGTGGCCTGCGCCGCACTCGCCGGCGTACTGGTCGTGCCGCCCGTGTTCGGCCCGTCCGCACCCCGCCAGTGCCTGGGCAGCAGCCGCCTGTGCGAACTGCGCTACGACGAAGCCGCCTATCTGACCTCGCACAACGCCATGTCCACCACGGCCGACCGGTTCATCGGCCCCCTCCAGGACCCCGACATCCCCGCCCAGCTCAACACCGGCGTCCGGGCCCTCCAGATCGACACGTACCGCTGGGAGAGCCCGCAGGACATCGCCGAGCGCCTCGACTCCCCGGAGTTCACCCCCGAGCAGCGCCGCCTGATCTCCGGTGCCATCGACAAGGTCAACCCGCCGCGCGAGGGCCTGTGGCTCTGCCACGGAGTCTGCCGCGCCGGGGCCATCGAACTGGTCCCGGCCCTGGAGGACATCGGCGACTGGCTGCGCGCCCACCCCACCGAGATCGTGACGCTCATCGTCCAGGACGACATCAGCCCCGAGGACACCGAGAAGGCGTTCCGCGCCGCCGGCCTGGACGACCTCCTGCACACCCCCGCGGCGGACCCGGACGCTCCGTGGCCGACGCTGGGGGAGATGATCGACAGCGGCCGCCGGCTGGTGTTGTTCGCCGAGAAGGCCGACGGGCCGGCGCCCTGGTACCGCAACTTCTACCGGTACGGGATGGAGACCCCGTTCGCCTTCCGGAACCCCTCCGAGATGACCTGCGCGCCGCACCGGGGCGGCACCGGCAAGCAGCTCTTCCTCCTCAACCACTTCATCACGAACGCGGGCGGCAGCCGCCTGGACGCCGGCCGTGTCAACGCCCGGGACTGGGTCCTGGAGCGGACCCGCGCCTGCGAGGCGGAGCGCGGCAGTCCGGTCACCTTCATCGCCGTCGACTACACGACGGTCGGCGACGCACTCGGCGCGGTGAACGAACTGAACTCCCGCCGGGCGGACGCCGACTGACCCCACGTCCTCGGCCGACGTCCCGCCGCGGCCGACGTGCCCACCCTCCGAAACCCCGGGGGAACCGCGAGGGGAGCGTGAGACGCTACGTACCCAAGGGCTCCCACCGTGCGGACGGAGCCGGACGACCGCCGACAGATCAGGAACCAGCTGCCCATGCCTCCTCCGAGCGACTCCGCACCGCACGGTGCTCCCGCCGCCGTTCCCGCCCCCGGCGACGGACACCGACAGCAGGGCGCGGGCCGGCTGCTGGCCGTGAGCGACCTGCACGCCGCGGTCACCGACAACCGGCCCCTCGTGGAGTCCCTGCACCCGACGACCGACGCGGACTGGCTGATCGTCGCCGGCGACGTGGCGGAGCAGCCCGAGGACATCCGGTGGGCGCTCGCACTGCTCGCCGAACGCTTCGCCCATGTGATCTGGACCCCCGGCAACCACGAGCTGTGGACCCTGAACAAGGACCCGGTCCAGCTCCGCGGCCAGGCCCGCTACGACCACCTCGTCGAGCTGTGCCGGGAGCTCGGGGTGACGACTCCGGAAGACCCCTTCCCGCTCTGGCCGGGCCCGGACGGACCGGTGGCGATCGCACCGCTCTTCCTTCTGTACGACTACACCTTCCGCGCCCCGGGAACGCACACGAAGGAGGAGTCGCTCGCCGTCGCGCACGAGTCCGGCATCGTCTGCAACGACGAGTACCTCCTCCACCCGGACCCCTATCCGACCCGGGACGACTGGTGCCGTGCCCGGGTCGCCGCGACCGAACGCCGGCTCGCGGAGCACGACTCCGAGATACCCCTCGTCCTGGCCGGGCACTGGCCGCTGGTGCGGGAACCCACGTCGGTGATGTGGTACCCGGAGTTCGCGCAGTGGTGCGGCACCGAACTGACCGCCGACTGGCACCGCCGCTTCAACGTCACCGCCGTCGTCTACGGACACCTCCACATCCCCCGGACGACCTGGTACGACGGGGTGCGCTTCGAGGAGGTCTCCATCGGCTACCCCAGGGAATGGCGCGAGAGGGGGCACCCGCGCGGTCTGCTGCGGCAGATCCTCCCGTACGAGGGCGACTCCACCCCACCGGCCCGGACCGGCGCCGAACCGTCCGCACGACCGCGCACCCCCGGAGGCACCTCGTGATCGAGCTGCTGCTCCCCGCCGACGTCTCCTGTGCGGCGACCCGCGCGGAGAGCGTCCCGGACGGAACCCTCTTCCCGGAGGAGGAGGCGCTGATGGCCAAGAGCGTGGCCAAACGCCGGAACGACTTCGCGACGGCCCGTGCCTGCGCCCGGCGGGCCATGGCCGGACTCGGCCTGCCGCCGGTGGCCGTGCTCCACGGGCACCGGGGACGACCGCTGTGGCCCGGGGGAATCGTCGGCAGCCTCACCCACTGCGACGGGTACCGGGCGGCCGCGCTGGCCCGTGCGCAGGACGTGCTGTCGCTGGGCATCGACGCGGAACCGCACGCCCCGCTCCCCAGCGGCGTACGGGAGTTGGTGACGCTGCCCGCCGAACGCGAGCGGATCGGTCCGCCCGCTCCGGAGGGCTCGGACGAAGACGACGCGGGCGAAATCCACTGGGACCGGGTCCTGTTCAGCGCCAAGGAGAGCGTTTTCAAGACCTGGTATCCGGTCACGGGCCTCGAACTCGACTTCACCGAGGCCGACCTGACGTTCCGACGGACCGATGGACCGGGCAGCGGCAACGGTCCTCAGGGCGGTGTGGCCGCCGAGGGCTCCTTCGACGCCCGGCTGCTGCTCACCGACCCGGCGCTGCCGACGACGCTGCACGGGCTCTGGCGGATCGAGGACGGCATCGTCGCCACGGCCGTGCTGGTCCGGCCCGACTGGCGGGACAGCAGCGCGGTGTGACGTTCGGCCGGCCGGCCGGTCTGCTGGGGCGGCGACGCGGCGTGACGCTCAGTCGGCCGGGGGAGCGGTCAGGGGGCGGCCCAGTCCCACGTTCCACCGGCCCGACCGGCCGCTGAGTCCGGTCAGCGTCAGCGGGGCGACGTCCAGCCGCCAGAACGCCTCCGCGGGCAGCCGCAGACCATGGACGACCGCCGCCCGGACCACGGCGGCCTCGGCCACCGCCAGGAAGCTCGTGCCGGGTGCGTCCGGTCCGCCGAGGAAGTCCAGCCACCGCCCGGTCCTCCCGACCAGGTCGTGCAGCGACTCGCCGCCGTGCGGCGCCGCCGCGGGGTCGCCGAGCCAGGCGGCCACCTGCGCGGGCTCGGCGGCGGCCACCTCGTCGAGACGGCGGCCGGCCCAGCGCGCCAGGTCCCAGCCGGCCAGGGCCGGTTCGGTCCGTGCCCGCGCCGCCAGGCCGAGCGCAGCGGTGGTCTCGCGGCACCGCTCGGAGGGGCCGCTCAGTGCGAGCCCGGCTTTCGGCACCGCGCCGGCCGCGGCCCGCGCGCGCTCCCGGCCGGACCGGTCCAGGGGAGCGTCGCCGTCGAAGCGGGCCTCCCGCAGTGCCGCGTTCACCGCCGGTGAGATCAACATCACCCGTACTGTCATGTTCCTGCCGTCACTCCTTCACCATGGGCCCCAAAGCCCTGCAGTCCCAAGGGATCCGTGCTCCCCGGCTCCGCAGATTGGACCATGGCGGCGCCTGTGTACAGGCGGTATGGTCACGTCGACCATGACGAGGGTGTGACGGAAGTCCGGTGAGAATCCGGCACGGTCGCGCCACTGTGAACCCGCATCCTTGCGGGTGAGTCAGACCCGGCACCTTCGTCCGAAGCACCACGACAGGGACGCGTGTTCCCACAGGAGGTACTGCGATGGCACAGTCCGCCGTTCCCGCAACCGGAACATCCGCGATCACTCCGATCTCGGCGAAGGCCATTGCCCCGTGGGCGGTCTTCTTCGGCATTCTCATGCTCGTCCTGCTGTACTTCGTCGGCGCCGAACAGGGTGCCACTGCGCTCATCTCGGGCGAAGGCGTCCACGAGTGGGTCCACGACGGCCGCCACCTGCTCGGCTTCCCCTGCCACTGAGGCACCTGCGACACCTGAAGCGGCAGGAAATCAGCGGACACGGGAAGCAAGAGAAACCAGGAAACCATCGTGAACTCCATATCTGTCAGAGCTCTGCTCGTGCGCGGCATGCTCGCGGGCCTGATCGCGGGCGCGCTGGCGCTCGCCGTCGCCTACTTCCTCGGTGAGTCCCAGGTGGACGCGGCCATCGCCCTCGAAGAGGCCCACAGCCACGACCACGGCGGCGGCGAGGAGTTGGTCAGCCGCACCATGCAGGCGACCGGCGGACTCGCCACCGGCGTCCTGGTCTTCGGCGTCGCCGTGGGCGGGATCGCCGCCCTCGTGTTCTGTTACGCGCTGGGCCGCATCGGCAACTTCGGCCCCCGGGCCACGGCCGCGCTGATCGCGGGCGCCGCCCTGCTCACGGTCTATGTCGTGCCGTTCCTGAAGTACCCGGCGAACCCGCCCGCCGTCGGCAACCCCGACACCATCGGCAAGCGCACCACTCTGTTCTTCCTGATGGTCGCCCTCAGTGTGCTGCTGGCCGTCGCCGCCGTCATCATCGGCAAATGGCTCGCTCCCCGCCTGGGCAACTGGAACGCCACCGTCGTGGCCGTCGCAGGCTTCGTTCTGCTGATCGGCCTCTCCTACGCCTTCCTGCCCTCCTTCGACGAGGTGGGCAAGGACTTCCCGGCGACTCTGCTGTGGGAGTTCCGGCTCTCGACGCTCGCGGTCCAGACGACGCTGTGGAGCGTCTTCGGCGTGGTCTTCGGCCACCTCACCGAACGTCTCCTGACGCCCGTGGCCCGCGCCGCGACGCCCCGCACGGCGAGTGCGGTGAACTGAGCGGATCGCACTGACGCACACGACGGAACCCGCCGGGGCCTGCCCGGCGGGTTCCGTCGTGTGCGGGCCGGGCGAAAGAAGGGTAGCGATGTTCATAGCGTTGCTACGACCATGGGGTATCGTCGCTATCGCGATGATGTTAGCGTTGATCTCGCCGGGTTTCACGGGACCGCCGCGACCCCAGTCGCCAGGAGCACCGCCATGACCGAACAGTCCACATCCGCATCGACGTCCGTATCGACGCCGGCACCTGCATCCGCGTCCTCCGCGCCGGCCGCACGCGCCGGTGACGCCCCTCGTCGGGTGGCCGTGGTCACCGGGGGTTCCCGGGGCATCGGCCGCGAGAGCGCCGAACGGCTCGCCGCCGACGGCTTCGCGGTCGTCGTCAACTACGCGGGCAAGCGGACCGAGGCGGAGGCCGCCGTCGCCGCCGTCACGGCCGCGGGTGGTGAGGCCTTCGCCCAGCAGGCGGACGTGGCCGACGAGGTCGCCGTCGCGGCGCTCTTCGACGCCGCCGAGAAGACGTTCGGCGGCGTCGACGTGGTGGTGCACGCGGCGGGGGTCATAGCGCTCGCGCCGCTGGCCGAGCTCGAACTCGACACGCTCGACCGGATGCACCGCACCAACATCCGGGGCACGTTCGTCGTCGACCAGCAGGCCGCTCGGCGGTTGCGCGAGGGCGGGGCCATCATCAACTTCTCCAGCTCGGTGCTGTCGCTGGCGCTGCCCGGCTACACCGCCTATGCCGCGACCAAGGGCGCCGTCGAGGCCATGACCCTGATCCTCGCCCGCGAGCTGCGCGGCCGCGACATCACCGTCAACGCCGTCGCGCCGGGGCCGACCGCCACCGCCCTGTTCCTGGACGGCAAGGACGAGGAGACCGTCGCACGGATGGCCGCCCAGCCGCCGCTGGAGCGGCTGGGTACCCCGCAGGACATAGCCGAGGTGGTCTCCTTCCTCGCCGGCCCGGCCCGCTGGGTCAACGGCCAGGTGCTGCGGGCCAACGGCGGCATCGTCTGACCGCCGCCGTGCCGCTTGATAGCGTCCGTCCGGTGAGTACGAGCACCCGCACACGCATCCTGGAAGTGGCCGCCACTCTGGTCAGGGAATCGCCCGACGGCGATATCTCCACGCGCGCCGTGTGCGAGGCGGCGAAGGTGGGCGCTCCGGCCCTCTACCGCCACTTCGGCGACAAGGAAGGCCTGCTGTCGGCCGTCGTCGACCACGGCTTCGAGAAGTACCTGGCGACGAAGAGGGAGCGCGGCGAGACGACGGACCCCGTGGAGGACCTGCGCCGTGGGTGGGACAGCCACGTCGCCTTCGCCCTCGACAACCGCAACCTCTACCGGCTGATGAACTCGCCGGCGATGCGCACACCGCCCGCCGCGGCGCTGGAGTCCCACCGGATCCTGACCGGGGACCTCGAACGGGCCGCCGTTCGGGGCCGGATACGCGTCGCGCCCGAGCTCGCCGCCCAGATGATCATGTCGGCCAATGTGGGGGTGGCACTGATGCTGGTGTCCCGCCCCGCGACGTTCGACGACATCGAGGTGTCCCGACGGGTGCGTGACGCGCTGTACGCGACGGTACTCACACCGGACGTTTCGCCGGAGATGTCGCCGAGCGTGCCGTCCGGCGCGCCGCCGGCCGCCGAAGTGCCCACGGCGGCGGCCCGGTTGAGCGCTCTGCTGCGGAAGGAGCACGGGGCGGGCCTGAGCACCGCCGAGGCGGCGCTGATGAAGGAGTGGCTCGACCGGGTGGCGAACGCCCGGCCGGACGTCTGATCCGCGGCGCCGAACCGGACGACGGAGGTCACCGCGGCGCGGGGGAGGAGGCGTCGTGATCGCGCAGGCCGTCCTCGGTGCGGCGCGCCGCGTTGCCGACGATGCGTTCCAGGTCCTTCTGTACGTCGTCTTCCGTGCTGCCGTGCGGTGCGTACGCGGACACCGTGAGCACGAGGTCGCCGTTCCACAGGCGGAGGGTGCGGCCGGGACGGCCCTGGTCGTCCTCCGGTAACGCGTAGGCGGTGTCATGGATCTTCTCGGGTCCGCGCCCGTGGGCACGGTCGAGATCCTCCTTGACGCGGTAGGAGTGGCGGGCGGGCCCGGTGTTCTCGTACACCCGGGCCATGGTGCTGAGCTTCCAGAACGTGCCGTCCGGGGCCTTGAGGTCCGTGAGGCAGCCGGTCCGGCGGTAGAGCGGCCGCGTACCGTTCTCGCCGATGTCCTCCCGGGCGTCGGGGGAGGCGGAGTCGGTGGAGCTGCCGAGGGTGAAGCCCTCGGCAGGTGCGGCGCCGGAGAGGAGGTCGCACGGTCTGCTGGTCCAGCTGTGGGCCCCCGGCGGGCGGGCGGTCTGCTCCGCCCCTTCGTCGTTCTTCCAGCCGCCCTCACCGTCGCTGCCGCCCGAGCAGCCGGCCGAGGCCACCATCGCGAGCCCGATGAGGGCGGCCGACCGCGCCCGGCGTAATGCGGCACTCCTGGATCCGTGCATCTCCCCACCCCCTTGGTCTTGGAGATCTCATTGTCCGATGTCCGTACCGGCGGGTAAAGGAGACCGGGCCCGCACCGAAGGGTGCGGGCCCGGCAGGTGGATCGGGGTGGCGGGCTCAGGAGCGGGTGGCTCCTGGGCCGAAGTCGCCGGTGAGGGCGGCGGCCATCCGCAGGTGCGGTGTCGCGTCGGCGCTCCGCCCCTGGCGCTCCAGCGTCCGGCCCAGCATGAGGCGCGCGTAGCTCTCCACCGGGTCGAGCTCCAGAACGGTCCGCAGTTCCTTCTCCGCCTTGCCCAGCCGGGCGGAGTGGTAGTAGGAGCGGGCCAGCAGCAGCCGCGGCGCGACCTGCTCCGGCACTTCCTCGACCAGTCCGGCCAGGATCCGCGCGGCCGTCAGGTACTCCTTGGCCTCGAAGAACATCTGCGCCCGGTCCCACCGGTCGGCGGCGGTGCCGAACTCGTAGTAGGTCTCGGTCTCGCTCACGTGTCCTCCTTCGTGTGGTGCGGCCCGCCTGCGGACCGCCCCGTCGTACGTTCGCCCGTGACAACACCACACAATGGTTGAACATTCCACTAAAGTTCTGGCGTGGGACCCCGGTGCCCCACGCCCCCACGGGAATAGGTTGAGCGCCATGAGCAATCTCGATCGCCAGGCAACGCCCTCCGTCTGCGGAGGACGCGGCTTCGTCGTCGCCGAGCCCGTCCGTGAGCTTCTCGCCCCCCGCCGTGTCCAGCTCGGCGAGAGCACCGAGGTCCGCCGGCTGCTGCCCAACCTCGGCCGGCGCATGGTCGGCGCCTGGGCCTTCGTCGACCACTACGGACCCGACGACATCGCCGACGAGCCCGGAATGCAGGTCCCGCCCCACCCCCACATGGGCCTCCAGACCGTCAGCTGGCTGCACGACGGGGAGGTCCTCCACCGGGACAGCCTCGGCAGCCTCCAGACGGTGCGCCCCCGCGAGCTGGGCCTGGTGACCTCGGGCCGTGCAATCAGCCACTCCGAGGAGAGCCCGAAGGGCCACGCCCGGCTGCTGCACGGAGCGCAGCTCTGGGTGGCCCTCCCTGATGCGCACCGCGCTGTCGAGCCGCACTTCCAGCACCACACGGACCTGCCCGTCGTCACCGCCCCCGGCCTCGCCGCCACCGTCATCCTGGGCGAACTGGACGGGACCGCCTCGCCCGGCACCGCGTACACCCCGATCGTCGGCGCCGACGTGACCCTGACCGCCGGGGCCCAGGCCCGCCTGCCTCTGGACCCCGACTTCGAGTACGCGGTCCTGTCGATGTCGGGCGAGGCCGAGGTGGACGGCGTCCCCGTGCTGCCCGGCTCGATGCTCTACCTCGGCTGCGGCCGCACCGAACTGCCCCTGCGCGCCGTCTCCGACGCCGGTCTGATGCTCCTGGGCGGCGAGCCGTTCGAGGAGGAGCTCGTGATGTTCTGGAACTTCATCGCCCGATCCGGTGAGGAGATCGTGCAGGCGCGAAACGACTGGGAGACGGGCTCGCGGTTCGGCGAGGTGCAGGGCTACGACGGTGCCCGCCTGCCCGCCCCGGAACTGCCCACGACCCCGCTGAAGCCACGTGGACGAGTGCGCTGACCTGCGGAAACCTATAGACGGTCTGGTCGTGCTTCCACCGGCGGCCGCCATGCTGGGCCCCGATCCGCATTCCGTCTTGGTGCAGGGTGCTCGGGGGGCTACTGGATTCGGGAGGAGGTGCGTCGAGTCTCGTGTTTGAGCTTGCGTGTCAGGGCTCAATCGGACCGATGCTGACCTCTTGCTGACGTTTCTGATGGCCAGTCAGGTGATGGTGGTCATTTGCTGCCTGGATGCCGGGAACCGGTCCCGGACGAAGTCGCTGAAGCGATACCGGGTGCGGCAGAACCCGCGCGCCGGACTCGTCCGGCTGACCACCGAGCCACCCTTGCCGAAGCCGGGAAGCTCCGCATCGGCCGGCTCCGGCTGGTGCTCACCGACGAGTCCCGATGTCGAATGAGCCCCGCCCGGGCTGACCTTCCGGGCGTGAGAACGCCCTACCCACCGTTGTGACGGGCTACGGCACACCTCCGCTCGCGCGGAGAGCACGGCTCCCTCCGTCAGGGATGGATGCACACCGGGCTCGTGGTCGACGTGCTGGTCGGAACGGGCCGCCACGGCGCGCTGACCGTCGCACGGGCACGCTGAGCAGCCGGGCTCAAGCCCCAGCGCCGTATCGACGCGAAGATCCTCTTCGACCTGGTGACGCTCTTCTTCGGCGTAGTCGCGGGCGCCGGTGCCCTGGCCGCCCTGGTGGTGGCCTACCGCCGTAGGCGTGTGGATGAGGAAGGCGCTCACGGGAAGCCACCTCGCCTCGACATCGAGTGCCGGCCAGGATGTCCGCGCGGACTCCCTTCCGGTGTCGCGCGGACGTACGATGCGGCGGCGTGAAGATCTTGAGCGTCAACGTCGGGGTCTC
The DNA here is from genome assembly GCF_056172905.1 of Streptomyces sp. iso_384. Taxonomy (NCBI): domain Bacteria; kingdom Bacillati; phylum Actinomycetota; class Actinomycetes; order Kitasatosporales; family Streptomycetaceae; genus Streptomyces; species Streptomyces sp. iso_384. Next base: position 4,372,258 of record NZ_JBWBTT010000001.1, on the reverse strand, counting down.
GCGGGCCGTCGACTACACCAACGCCCCGTCGGGGACCACGGGCATCGACAAGCGCCCCGTGGAGGGCCCGGTCCGGGTCACGCGCCCCGGACCGGCGGGCGTCGGTGCGAGCGGGCTGTCCGGCGACGCGGTAGGTGACCTGCGGTTCCATGGCGGCGACGACCGGGCCGTCTACGCGTTCGCGCGCGAGGATCTGGACGGCTGGGAGAGGGAGTTGGGGCGTCAGCTCACCCACGGGTCGTTCGGCGAGAATCTCACCACGCTCGGCGTCGGGCTGCGCGACGCCTTGGTCGGTGAGCGCTGGCGCCTCGGTCGGAAGGTCGTGCTCGAAGTGACCGGCGGCCGCCTTCCTTGCCGTACGTTCGGGGCATGGCTGGGGGAGCGGCGATGGCTGCCGCGCTTCACACAGGAGGCGTCCCCGGGCGTCATGCTGCGCGTCATCGAGCCCGGTGAGCTGTGCGCGGGCGACGAGATCGAGGTCGTGCACCGCCCGCCTCACGATGTGACCGTATCCCGGTTGTTCCGTGCCCTGACGGTGGAGCGCGAGGCTCTTCCGGGGGTGCTGGTGGCGGCCGAGTGGATGGAGCGGGAGCAATTGGAGATCGCTCGCGCGTACACGGCCAAGCACGGGGAATGACGCCCGGGCGTCGAACGTCCGCTTCTCGCCCTTGCGCGCGGCTTCCTATTCTGCATGGCGGATGCATCTGGGGGGTCCACGAGCTTGATATCGGTTTTCATCCCGAATGAATTCGGTAATTGATAACCGTCTTCATTGTGATATTCGAAGTGCCGAGAATTAAGCGCTTTACTTCCCTGGCCCGTGTGCCTCGTAGAGCGATGGGAATTCGATGAATCATCGGCATCAGCATGCCGACGGCGACGTGGCGAAGCGAAGCGGTGACCATCATGACCACGCCCATCCGCACATGCGCGACCTGCGTGCGGGGGAGGCGGAGGACACGTACACAGCCATGCGGGGCATGGTCACGGCGGCCACAGCCACGGTCACGGCCACGCGGGCCACAGTCACGGGGTGGCGCCGGACGCCGACCGCCGGTGGTTATCCCTCTCCCTCGCGCTGATCGTCGGCTACATGGCGGTGGAGATCGTCGTCGCGTTCGCCGCGCAGTCGATGGCCCTGCTGGCGGACGCGGCGCACATGCTCTCCGACGCGGGGGCCATCGCCCTCGCCCTGTGGGCGATGAGGCTCGCGAGCCGGCCGGTTCGAGGCCGCTACACCTACGGCCTGAAGCGCGCGGAGATCCTCTCGGCCCAGGTCAACGGGCTCACCCTGCTGCTGCTCTCGGCCTGGCTGACGTACGAAAGTATCGAGCGCCTCTTCGACCCGCCCGAGGTCGGCGGGACCCTGGTGCTGGTGACCGCGCTCGCGGGTGTGGCGGTGAACCTCGTCGCGGCTTGGTGCATGCCGAAGGCCAACCGGTCCTCGCTCAACGTCGAGGGTGCTTTCCAGCACATCCTCACTGACCTCTACGGCTTCATCGCGACAGCCGTCTCCGGCGCTGTCGTCATGACGACCGGCTTCGCCAGGGCCGACTCCATCGCCTCCATGATCGTGGTCGTGCCCATGGTCCGGTCGGGAGTCTCGCTGGTCCGGGCCTCGGGAAGGATCTTCCTGGAGGCCGCACCCGCCGACCTCGACCCCGGTGCCGTGGGCAGCGGCATGGTCGGCCACGACGGTGCGGTCGAGGTGCACGACCTGCACATCTGGGTGATCACCTCGGGCCAGCCCGCGCTCTCCGCCCACGTCCTCGTGGAGCCCGGCGGCGACTGCCACTCGGTGCGCAAGAAGATCCGGGGCCGGCTGCGCGAGGACCACGGCATCACGCACGCCACGCTGGAGGTGGACCACGCTCCGGAGCGGATCGCCGACGCGGCCGATGCCGACCAGCACTGCGAGGAGCCGCACGGTGCCGTGCTGCGCAAGGAATCACCGGTCGGTTGACCCCTGGACCGGACTGCCCCGGTAAATCCCCCGTCGGGGCGGTCCACCCTCAGCCCCTGAACCGTGTTCGTACGGTTCAGGGGCCCACCGGCTTCTCCTCGAGGGGCGCCCCGGTCCTCGGGCGTGCGGGCGGCCGCCCCGACCCCCAGTGCCGCGTCGCGGGCCGCTCCACCAGGACGCTCACCGCCCACGCCGCCAGCAGGGAGAGCCCGAAGATGAGCACGGCGGAAGCGGCCCGCACCGCACCGGAAGCCGTGTGCGCCTCGTCGATCAGGCGATAGGTATGGGTCAGCACCAGCATATGGACCATGGAGAAGGCGAAGGAGACGTCGCCGAGCCACACCATCGGACGAGTCCGCACCAGCGATGCCGAACCCCTGATGTCGGCCCCCGCACCCGCCAGCACGAGCAGCGCCATCGGGATGACGAGGACCGCGGATATCGCGTAGAGGAAAGGCACCTGGAGCGCGAGGGGGTAGCCGAGCGCGAGCGCGGGCAGCGCGTGCCGGAAACGCACCGCCACCCGGGTGCCCTCCAGCACCGCCCGGGCGAGCAGGATGCCGAGCACGAACTCGAGGAGCCGGCTGAGCGGGAGCACGTAGACGAACCAGTACTGGTGCAGCGTCACCGGGAACGAGAAGAACGTGGGCTCGGAGGGGAAGGCGACCGTCGCGATCAGGGGGGGCCGCGATCACGGACAGGGCCGCGGCGCTGGCACACGCCCACAGCAAGCGGGCAGGTATGCGCCGGACCAGGTGGATGAGCAGCGGGAAGGCGAGGTAGAAGAAGGCCTCGCAGGACAGCGATCAGGAGACCCCGTTGACGCTGTCGTAGACGTCGAACGTGGGGCTCCAGGACTGGACGAGGAGCAGGTTGGGGACGGCCTGCCGGGCGGCGGCCTGGCCTCCGGTCCAGTTGATCATGACGAGAGCGGCGAACCAGGTCACCGCGTGCACGGGATAGATCTTCGCCGCGCGCCGTCGCCAGAAGGACGCGGCCTTGTCGCCGGGCCGCGCGGACCAGGCCAGGACGAATTCGCTGAGGAGGAAGAAGAAGCCGACCCCGGAACGCGCCGTGATCAACGCGATCATGGCCGGACTGTTCTCCTCCCAGACCCCGTCGAACCAGATCGCCAGATAGGCGTGGGAGGCGAAGACGGCGAACGCCGCGACGAAGCGAAGACCGGTCGGCGAGAGGAGTCTCGCTGCGGAGGGAAGGGGCGGCACGGCCGTTGCCACGGCGTCTCCTGACATGCTCGAAGCGTCAAAAACGCGCCGAACGTATCAACGGAGATGGCCGGATGTATGCCACCCCTGGATGGCATCGTGGAGTCCAACTCCAGTTGCACAGGCGGCTTTCGGGGTGGTTTCGGTGACCGTCAGGCCCCTGCGAGACGCAACAGCGACGCCTCTTCCACGGGTGTCAGGCCCGCCACCGGAGGCGTGCCCGCGCCGCGGCCGAGGCGGTCCCGCAGCACCGCTTCGGCCGTCTCCGCGACCGGCCTGATCCGCAGCCCGGCCTCGAAGGACGACATGACGTCCCGCGAGAGCGCACCGTAGAGCTCGCGGGGCGGCCACAAGGGCATCGAGGGGCGGCCCGACCAGGGCCGGACCCCGGCCTCCCGCAAGACGCGCTCGGGGACGGGCACGAGTTCCAGGCCGCTGTGCCCCACGGCGTCGGCGACCTCCTGGAGCAGGGACTCCAGGGATGCCGGGGGCCCTGTCGCGTCATACACGCCGGACGTCCGGGCCGCCGCCCGGTCGACGATCCAGGAGGCGAGATCCCGTACGTCGACGCACTGGGCGGGCAGAACCGCGTCGTCGGCGTCGTCGGCCGCGGGCACGGCGGTGGCTCGGCCGCGCGCCATCCGCAGCGGCCAGTAGCCGAACGGCCCGACGTCGTCGCCGGGGCCGACGATCAGACCGGGGTGGACCACGAAGGCCGTGTCCGACGTGGCCTCGCGAACGGCCTGCTCGCAGGCGGGTTTCACGCCCCCGTAGACGGCCTGGGAGGGCTCGGGGTCACGGACGGGGTCGTAGGGGCCGACATCGGGAAGGGCGGGGCGCAGGCGCGCGGTGCGGGCCGTCTGGCCGCGGGTGTAGGTGTCGGCGTACACGCTGATCGAGGAGATGAACGTCCAGTGGTCGGCCCGCACGTCGCGCGGAGCGCGCGCGACCCAGGGCAGGGAGAGCGTCGCGGTCTCCACGACCGCGTCGAAGGTGTGGCCGCGCAGCGGGGCGAGGCCGTCCGGCGCGTTCCGGTCGGCGCGCACGAGCCGCGCTCCCGGCGGGGGCCCGCCGCCGGTGCCGCGGGCGGCACAGGTGACGTCGTGGCCGCGGGCGACGGCTTCGGCCGCCACGGCGCCGGAGACGAATCCGGTTCCGAGGACCAGCAGGCGCAGTGGAGCAGAGGGGGGCTGCGGGGACATCGCGGACTCCTGGCGTGCGGGCGCACGACGCGTCGACAACGGCAAGGGGGGAGCGCAACGGTGGGGACGAGGGTGAGGGGCGACCCCTGCCGGGGGCGCCCCTCACCCTCGGTCAGGCGGGTTCCGGCGCTGCCTCGCCCTCCTTCTCGGCGGGTTCGGGAGCACCGTTGAGCAGGTCCTTCTTGCGGACCAGGGTGAGTGCGACGCCCGCCGTGCCGATACAGACCAGCGCAGCCCACATCATCACGTGCGAGGCGCCGTCGGCGATGGCGGACTCCAGCGTGCGCCGCGCCTGGGCGGCGAGTTCGCCGGGGACGTGCTCCAGGGCGCGGGAGATGTCGCCCTGGGCGGCGGCGGAGACCGCGGCGTCGTGGTCGGCCGAACCGGTGCGCAGATCGTGGCCCGCCCGGCCCTCGATCCGGCTGCGGAACAGGACGCCGAAGACGGCGGCCCCGATGCCGGCCCCGAACATGAACAGGCTGTTGACCGCGCCGGACGCCATGCCGGCGCGCTCCTTGGGCACGACATTGACCGCGAGCGACATGGAGGGGCTGCCCGCGAGGCCGCCTCCCACACCCCACAGCAGCAGCCCGGGCAGGGCCGCCCAGATCGCCTGGTCCAGGTCGAACGACCAGGACATGGCGAGCCCGCCGAGGGCGAGGATGCCGAAGCCCGCGCCGATGATGTGCGAGGGGGAGTACTTGGCCTGGAGCTTGCCGGCGACCAGGCCCATGCCGAGCTGGGGCGCGAAGACGGCCATCATCATCAGGCCGGTCTGCAGCGGGCTCAGTCCCCGGGCGCTCTGGAAGTACAGGATGTAGTACACCGAGCCACCGATGGTGGCGAAGCGGGAGAAGAACGCGATCAGAGCGGCCGCCACGAAGGTCGGCACCTTGAACAGCGCCAGATCGAGGGTCGGGGAGGGGACCCGTCGCTCCAGGATCAGGAAGCCGGTCAGGAGCACGGCGGACACGCCGAGCTGGACCAGGGTCGCCGCGGAGCCCCAGCCCTGGTCCTCGCCCCGGGTGAGTGCGAAGTTGACCAGTCCGAGGGTGAGTACGAGCAATCCGGCGCCGGTCCAGTCGATGCCGGCGAGGGAACTGCGCGGCGGGTCGGCGGGGAGCCGGGAGCGGCACAGGAAGAGCGCGACCGCACCGATCGGCACGTTGATCAGGAAGAGATAGCGCCACTCGGTGAGGTCGACGAGGAGGCCGCCGATGACCGGGGCGACGGCACCGCAGGCGCCCAGGGTGGTGCCCCAGACCGCGATGGCCATGTTGCGGGCCTGTCCGTCGTAGACCTGTGCGATCAGCGGCATCGCGTTGGCGAGAACGAAGGCGGCGCCCACGCCCTGAACGCAGCGGGCGGCGTCCAGCGCGATGACGTTGGGTGCGATGCCGCAGGTCAGCGAGGAGAGGGTGAACAGGGCGATGCCGCCCATGAACATCGAACGCCGCCCCAGCCGGTCCGACAGGGACCCCGCCGCCTGCTGCAAGGCGCCGAAGGTGACGGTGTAACCGATGATGATCCACTGGAGGGCGGCCAGGGAGCCCCCGAGGTCGGATTGGATCTCGGGTAACGCTACGGAAACGATAGTGATATCGATAACCAATAGCGCCGAGGCGACGACGGTAATGATCAGGACGATCCGAGCCTGACGGCTCGACGTGGTATCCGTGGCGCTCACGAATTCCTCTTCCGGTGACGTTTTGTGGCAGCCCCGTCAGCCCGTGCGCTGTGCAGTGAAAATCGTTTTCGGTGAAACCCCCGGGGCGGTGCCGCTATTCAAGTTAGGGTTACCTTACCGCGCACGGTTGTGTGAGTCCAGCACTCAGTTTTTGAAGGATTTCCCGAAAGGAAATGGCTATCCCGAGGGTGCGGGGACGGTGGAGTTTCCGCCGGTCATGAGGCAGCCGCCCCGGGCAGCGCTCCGACGTCGACCTTCCCCGACACCGTCAGCGGGATGGACTCCACCGGCACGAACAGCCCCGGCACCATATGGAGCGGCAGCCTGTCCCGCAGGAACCGCCGGACGGACACGAGGTCGACGTTCTCCTCGCCGACCACGTAGGCGACGAGACCGGCCTCGTCCGCGCGACCGGTCCGGGCGAGCACCGCCGCCCGCCGAATGCCGGGATGCTCCATCAGAACCCCCTCGATCTCACCGGTTTCGATGCGCAGCCCCCGTACCTTCACCTGCTGATCGACGCGCCCCAGAAAATCGAGGTCGCCGTCGGGCAGCCGCCGTGCGAGGTCGCCGGTCCGGTACAGGCGCGCCCCCGGACGGGTGGAAAACGGATCGGGGACGAAGCGCTCCGCCGTGAGGGCGGGACGCCCCAGATACCCGCGGGCCAGACCCGGCCGCCCAGATGCAGTTCCCCGGCCTCGCCGTCCGCCACCGGCTGCCCGGTGGCGTCGAGGATGTACGTGGTGCTTCCCGTGACGGGACGGCCGATCGAGGGCTTGTCGGCATCCCGCCCGACGAGGCTCCAGGTCGAGTGCGTGGTGTCCTCGGACGAGCTGTACAGATTGTGGACGCGCCGCACGGTGCCCGTCGCGTACAGCCGGCGGGCCAGTGCGGACGGCAGCGCCTCGCCCGCCAGATTGACCGTCACCACCGACGGAGGCAGCGGCCCGCAGGGCAACAGGTCCAGCAGGAGGCTGGGCACGGTGTTCACCAGCGTCACCGGCCGGTCGGCGGCGACCACCGGCAGATGGAACACCGTCTCCGCGAGCACGACGGTCCCGCCCGCGGCCAGCGGCGCGAACAGCTCGGAGACCGACAGGTCGAAGCACATGGAAGTCGACGCGAGGGTGTAGCGGAACTCCTCCGGGGTGAAGCGGTCCAGCGACCAGTCCAGGAAGGCCGCCGCGCTGCGGTGCTCGACGGCGACGCCCTTGGGACGCCCGGTGGAGCCGGACGTGTAGAGCGCGTACGCCAGATGCCTGTCACCGCCCGTGTCCCCGCCGGCCCACGGCCGCCCCAGGGCGATGCGGTCCCAGTCGCGGTCCAGGGAGACCAGCCCGCGGGGCCGGCCCGGCCACTTCTCCCGCAGTGCCTCCTCGGTCACGATCAGCTCGGCGCCGCTGTCGCGCAGGATGAAATCCCTGCGCTCCAGCGGGAAAGCGGGGTCGATCGGGACGTACGCCGCCTCCGCCTTCAGGACCGCGAGCATGGCCACGACCATCCACGGCGACCGCCCCAGGCAGATACCCACCAGCGTCTCCGGGCCCGCCCCCAGGCCGCGCAGATGCCCGGCGAGGAGTTGAGCCGCCTCCTCGACCTCTCCGTAGCTCAGTCGCTCGCGCCCCGCCACGACGGCTTCCGCGTCCGGCGTCAACCCGGCCTGACGGGCGACCAGTTCATGGATGAGCGGACGGTACTTCCCCTCCGCGCTCATGCGGCGGCTCCGTTTCCGGCCGCAGCCCGTCGGGCGAGAAGCTCGCGTTCGACCTCCTCGGGCGACATGTGCGCGACGCTCAGGTGGACGGAGGCCATCGCCTCGGCACGGCCCGGCGTCTCGTCGGCGGCGACGATTCCCTCCGCCACCCCGGCCACCGTGGGCGACAGGAACACGGTGCGCAGCGTCATCGCATCCGAGCGTCGAGAACTCCTTCACGGCCGCCTGCGCGGTCCGCGACCCCGGCGCCACCACCGACGCGGCCTGGTCCTCTTCGTGCACCTGCGGGGCGGACCCGCCGACGCGGCCGAAGCCGTCAGAGAGATCCGCGCCCACATCGTGCGCAGGACGGGCCTCAACCCCCGCCACGTCCTGCCCACGGAGCGCGAGGACATCCCCAAGACCGAGATCGGCAAGATCCAGCGTTCCAAACTGCGCGAAAGCTTCCACACAGGCGCCTCCGCCGAGCTGATCCGCGCCACCGGCCTCGCCCTGGGCTACGAGAGGACCCTGCCCAACTGGTTCCACGAACGCCGCTGGAGCCCCGCCTCCGCACAGCGGGCGCCCCGCTCCGACGCCACGGTCCTGGTAGTCGCCGACCGACTGGGCCTGGCGGACGCCCTGGCGCCCCGGCTCGTCTCCGACGGGCGCGCCGTGGCCCGCGTCGACCTCGGTGACGCCCGCGGCCGCCCGGCCCGGGGCCACTACCGCATACGCCCGGACCACCGGGAGGACCACGCCTGGCTGTTCGACACCCTGCGCGCCGACGGCCTCACCCCCGGCGAGATCGTGGACCTCACCACCTACGCGCCACCCGTCCCGGCGGACCCGGAGCTCCCCGCACCCGCCGAGGTCGTCTGCCTGGTCCACCCCGTACAGGCCCTCGCCGCCCGCCGGGACGAGGACGGCGGCGGCGAGGTCACCCTGAGGGGCGCGGGACGCCACACACAGCACGCGGCGCCCCCGGACCGCCCCGACAGCGACCGGGCGGCCCGCCTGTCGCTGCTCGTCATCCTCGTCCAGGAGATCCCCTGGCTCACGGGCTCCCACCTCGATCTGCCCGGCGGGAGCACACCTGCCGCGGACCTGGCCCACCTCCGGACGGAACTGACCGCCCGCTCCGGCGACTTCGAGGCCGCCGTACGCGGCGGCCGTCGCCTCGTCCCGCGTCTCGCCCCACTGCCGCCCACGCCCGCGCGGGCCGAACCGCCGCTGCGGCACGGGGGCGTGTACGTCGTCACCGGCGGTCTCGGCGGTCTCGGCGCCCAGGTCTGCGCCCACCTGCTGGACGCGTACGACGCCCGGCTTCTCATCCTCGGCCGTACGCCGCTTCCCCAGGAAAGCGAGGAGGCGGACGACCCCGCCGTCCGGTCCCGCTCACAGACGCTCCGGTCGCTCCGGTCACGGAGCGGCGATGTCCTCTACGTCACGGCCGACGTCTGTGACGCCGACCGGACGCGGGCCGACCAGCTGCACCCCGGCCGACACGGACAGTGCGTCGGCCTCCAGCGGTCCCGCCGCGCCGGCCGTGCCCCACCCAGGAACTGGTCGTCCGTACGTGGTGCGAGTTCCTCCAGCTCGACCGGGTGGGCCCGCACGACAACTTCCTCGACCTGGGCGGACACTCACTGCACCTGGCCCGGGTGCACAACCTGCTGGAGTCCGACCTGGGGCGCGACTTCTCGATGGTCGACCTCTTCCGCCACCCCACGGTCGCGAGCCTGGCCGCCTTCCTCGAAAACCCCGGCCGCTCCCTCGCGGACCAGGGCCGCGGCACAGACCCGTGCGGACCGCCGCCAGTCGGCCCGCAACCGGCGTCGGTCCCGCTGACGGCTCCTCTCCGGCGGCGTCCGCCGCCGGAGGCGGGCTGGTGAGCGACGAGGACTGCCCCGACGACGGGCGCGGGTCCTTCATCGTCGCCACCCTGCCCGATACCAGGCGATCGAAGGCGCTGCGGCCGTACACGTCGAGCACGTACGCCGACTGTTCATCGACGCCCTGACCAAGGACGAGCTGGACACGCTCACCAGGATCTCGAGCCGCGTCGTCTGATCCGGCCCGGGGGAGAGGAGGTTCATCGGCGGCGCGCGGGGCGCTGCCGCCGTGCGGTCGGGCACACGAGGACGCCCGCACGGCGCTGTGCTGATCTTTCCGTACCGTGCGCGGTGGTCGGTGAGCGGTGCGCGGTATGCCAGGTGGCCCTCTTCGAGGTTGAGTTGGCGGGAAGCGGCGTCTGCCGTGGGCGAACCGGCCAACGCCATCGGGGCCATGCACCGGGAATGGATCGGCGTAGGCAGTCGTCGTACTCGGGTTGCGGCAAGGAGAGCCCCGAGCCGGTGTCAGCGATGCCCGTGATTGATACATCCAGTGCGGTTGGCTTCAGAAGGCGAGCACGGCAACGGTGCTCGCGTAGATGGTGATGAGCAGGATTCCGTCGAAGCCGATTTTGAGCCAGCCGCGCTTCTGGCGGACGAGGAGGCCGCCGAGCAGGACTGCCGTCATGACTAGCGCACTGCTCGTCAGGAACAGTTCGTCCTGGTTCGCGGCGTGGAAGAGGGACCCGCCTCGATAGGCGATGTCGCCGACGACGAGGTTGAGTGCGTCCAGGCAGTTTCCGCCGACGACGGCGGCGATGGCCAGCGTGACGGCTCCGCGCCGGACGGCTGCAATGGAGGTGACCGCCTCTGGGAGGGCGTTGACAAGGCCCATGAACACTGCGCCGACCAGACCGGCGCTCAGGCCGGTGTGCTCTACGATGCCCTCTGCGGCGCGGGCTACCGCCCAGCCCCCGACCATGACGAGGCCCGCTACGGCCGCGAACTCGGTCCACAGCCGTGATGTCTTGTGACCGGCGAGCCCTTCGGTGTCTTCGCTCGCGACATCGGAAACGGTTTCCCTGGTGGGCACCGCGCGCCACATGGGTTTGCCACGGGAGCGGATGAGCTGTAGACCGCCGACGTAGAAGGCCACCATTGCGGCGGATGCCGGATGCAGGCCCAGAACAGTGACCGAGGGGCTGAACGACGCCATCAGAGCGATGCCCAGCAAACCGATCAGCAGGCAACCGAACAGCATGTTGGGCAGCGACGCGGCGGCGTGTTCGAGGTTGACTCTCCTGAGGAAGGCGTCGGCGGCGACGAGTGCGAGGGTCTGTGCCGCGATACCGCCGACAGCGTTGCTGTATGCGAGGTCGGGTTGGTCCGCGGCGGCGCTGACCGCGGTCATCACGATGCCCGAGAGAGACGTCACGAGGCCGAACAGCACCGCGCCGAACAGAGCTTCTCCCCAGCCGGTGCGGTCGGCGAGGGTATCGCCCACCCCCGCGAGCCGGATACTGCATACGACGGTGATGGCCGTGGCCAGGAGGAAGATCCCGATGCTCCAGCTCAGAGGCCACACGTCGGTCAGCAATGCGGACATGAACGCCTTTCGCCGGTGTGAGGCAGCGGGGAGTGATCGACTCTCTCGTACCACGGATCACCCGCTCTACACGACACGTACTCAACGCACCCCGTGTCGGCGAGCGTGATCGTCCGATCTTCCCTTCGGGCCTACGCGAGCGCCTCTGCGTGGCCAGATCGGTTGCCTTGAGCTGCCGCGGTGCGGATCGGGTGAGGTCGTGCGCGATCCTGTCCAGGGTTCACCGGGTGGTCTCGATGTGCCCGAGCAGGTGAACGGACGTGGATGCCGCAGCCCTGCCGGTGGCTCCCTCCTGGCCCACCGAAGTGGCTCCTGAAGGAAGGCAGCCAGGTCGCCGATGGGTTATGGGCTTCCTGTCCGGGCGTGAGAGAAACCATCGATTCTGGCCGGCCGAACCGGTTTCCCGGCCTCGTCGACCATCGGTGCGCTCGCGTCGAGGTCGTAGTCGGCACCGGTCGTCGTGCGGACGTCCCAGCCCAGGCCTACCAGCACGGCGGACAACCCCGGCGCTTCCTTGCTCAGCGAGACATTGCCGCCCTTGGCGAGGCTCACACCCATGTCGTTTCCCTTCTCAAGACCTGCGCCCGGTGACGGGAACACCACTCCGGGCCCCTGTGTGACACCATCGGAAATCTACAAATTTGTCGAAGCTGATAGGTGTGTGAACTGGGCGTGCCGATGGGCGCCTTCCGGTCGCACGGGCGTTCTGGTCGTGGAGAAGGCCGGCATGGACCGGCCAGTACGATGCCTCCTCGACGCTCGTACCGGTTCGGGGCGGCGGAACGGAAAGGAGGCCGCGCCATGGTTGACGGCACGGAGAAGGCGAGCCCGGACGGACGCGGTCGCAGGCGCCAGGGCGAGCTCGAGACGCAGGTGCTGTCGGTGCTCGGCTCGGCCCCGGGTCCGGTGGCTGCCGCGTGGGTGCAGAAACGGCTCGGCGGCAATCTGGCGTACACGACGGTCATCACGATCCTGACCAGGCTGTACGCGAAGAAGGCGGTGGCCCGCACCAGGGTCGGCCGGTCCTTCGAGTGGACGCCGGTGGCTGACGGGGCCGGTCTGGTGGCTATGCGCATGCGCAAGCTGCTCGACAACCAGAAGGACCGCGATGCGGTGCTCTCCAGTTTCGTGTCGTCTCTGTCCTCACACGACGAGCAGCTCCTGCGCTCCCTCCTCAACGAAGCTGATGATCCGGAGCGTTGAGCGATGGGCGTCTTCGTCTTCCTGCCCCTGATCCTGCCGCTGACCGCACTGCCGATCGCGCGGCTGGCCGAACAGCATCTGCATCCGCGCATCGCGGCGTTGATGCTGACCTGGGTGGGGGCGATCCTCGCCGCATGCAGCACGCTGTGCCTCGGGCTCCTGGTCGTGGTCGGTACGGCGCAGTTACCCGGCAACCCGTTGCCCGACAGCTGGTCCGATCCCGAGGTGCGAGAGGCGGTTCCGTACGACGAGGTGGCCGGGAAGGCGTCCATCGGCGCCCTCGCCCTCGTGGTCGCGGCGTGCACGCTGGCGCTGAGACGGCACTACGGCTTCCGTGCCCGAGCCCACCGCACGCTTGCCGCGCATCCGGATGCTTCGCAGGTCGCCGTGCTCGCCGACGAGGTGCCGTACGCGTACGCGCTGCCGGGCTCTCCGGGCCGGATCCTGGTCTCCACCGGCATGCTCTCCGGCCTGAGCCGGGCAGAGAGCCGCGCGCTGCTCGCCCATGAGCGCGCCCACCTGGCCGGACGGCACCACCGCCTTCTGCTCACGGTGCAGCTCGCCGGCTGCGCGAACCCGCTGCTGCGCCCGTTCCGGGCGGTGGTGGGATACAGCACGGAACGCTGGGCCGACGAGGAAGCTGCCCGGGTCACCGGGGACCGGCGGACAACGGCTCGCGCCGTCGGCAAGGCCGCGCTGATCTCCAGGCGCGCGGTAGTACCCGGCTTGGCCGCCTTCGCCGAGGCTGGTCCGGTACCGCGACGTATCGCTGCTCTGCTGGGGCCGGTTCCGCCGATTGGTGGTTGGCCACCGGCACTGACTGCCGCCGGTATGGCCGCCATCGTCGCCGCAGCCGGAACGGCCGTGTCGACCCTGTCCGCGCTCAACGCGGCGATCGCCTTGTTCTTCGTTCTGCAATCCGCCACCTACGGGTAGCCCACGGGGTCCGACCAGGTATCACGCCTCTACGCGACTGTAGGGTTCACGCGCCGCATGGAGCCGCGGTGGCAGACGAATCAGCGCGAAGAACCGGAGGGCACCAGGTGGGTACGCAGGACCGGAGGCGGCGCGGCCGCCGGGCACAGCCGACGCGGCGACGCCGCAAGGCGCAAGAGGGGGCTGCTCGGCTGACCCGACGTGGACGAATAGCAGTGTGGGTCTGTGGCACGCTGGCTGTCCTCGCGCTGGTGGCAGCCGGGGCCGGGGTCTGGGTCTACCAGGGGCTGGACGGAAACATCAATGCTGCGGACGTGGACAACAAGCTGGGCGGCGACAGGCCGGTCAACCTGAGTCCGGGCTCGAAGAACATCCTGGTGGTGGGCTCCGACTCGCGTGACGGCAAGAACGCGAAGTACGGCAAGGGCCTGGTCACCATGCAGTCGGACACCCTGATGGTCCTGCATCTGTCCGCGGACCGGCAGTGGGGCACGGTGGTCTCCTTGCCGCGGGACTCCTGGGTGAGCCTTCCGGCGTGCGAGCGCGGCGACGGGTCGTTGTCCACGCCGAGTCATTCCAAGATCAATGCAGCCTTCGCCATCGGTGGTACGAGCGGTGATGTCTCGGCAGCCGCCGCCTGCACGACCAAGACGGTGGAGCAGTCCACCGGCCTGCGCATCGACCACTTCATGTCCGTCGACTTCCAGGGCTTCAAGGGCATGGTCAACGCCCTCGACGGTATCGAGGTCTGTCCCGAGACGGCGATCCGCGACGAGAAGGCACGCCTCGACATGGAAGCGGGGTGCCAGACCGTCAAGGACGAGAAGGCTCTCGGGTACGTCCGCACCCGCTACAGCGTCGGGGACGGCTCAGACCTCGGACGCATCGGTCGGCAGCAGGAGTTCATGAAGGCCCTCGCGACGAAGGCGCAGCAGAAGCTCACCAGCCCGGCCGCTCTGTACGACTTCCTGGACTCGGCGACCAGGTCCCTGACCACTGACGAGAAGCTGGCGGGTATCAAGCCGCTGACGGGGCTCGCGAACGAGATCAAGGACATCCCGAGCGACCGGCTCACCTTTCTGACCGTGCCCAACTACGGACGCGAGGCGGACGTGCCCTCCGACAAAGCCAACGTGGTGTGGCAGTACCCGCAGGCCGCCGACCTCTTCGCCTCGCTGGCCAAGGATCAGGAGATCGACAAGGAGAAGGTGGCGGCGGACTCCACGGACCCGGTGTACGCCGCTACGGTGCGCGTGCAGGTCCTCAACGGCAGCGGGGTGCCCGGTCAGGCAGCGAAGGTCGCCGAATCGCTGAGGACGGCGGGCTACACCATCACCGGCACCGGCAACGCGCCCGACTCCGCCGGGAAGACCGTGGTCACCCACCCGGAGGGCCTCGAAAAGCAGGCCGAGGTGCTCGCATCCCGGCTGCCCGGTGTCGCGATGAAGCCTGACGTGGGTGCCACGGCCGGTACCGTCACGCTCATCGTAGGCGCGGACTTCACCGGCATGCGCTGACGCCACCTATCGGCCAGGAAGGCGGAGTGGGCCTGCGGCTGAGTGCCGCGGGCCCACGCCTTCTTCACGCCCGGCGCCGCACGTCAGCGCCGGGACTTGACGCGTTCGAGCGCGGCGACGCCAACGACGGCGCGGCCGATCTGGATCAGCATTCGATCCAGTCGATGCCCTTGGAGTCCGCGACACCCAGCCCGGCCGCGATGGCGGTGCCCAGGAAAGCGGCAGTGATACCGACGAGGATGGTCCACAGGATGCCGATGTGCTGCCGGCCCGGCAGGACGAGGCGTCCCAGCACGCCTCCCCTGCGAGGCGGAAGCCGCCTCCGACAGTGAAGCGCTCGAAGGAGACCGTCCCTTCGGCTTCGCCGTCCTCGTGCTCCGCCTCGACGCGGGCGACGAGCTCCAGGGTGATCTGTTCGATGTCGAAGTCGGCTTTCCCGCACCCGAGATGGAGCTGTGCAGCGTCCCACCGGGCTGGACCGGGCCGCGCTCCAGGACGGTGTCCACGGTGGGGCGCCTATGCCGAGCGACCCGAGCAGCCTCTTTTGAACACCGTCGTGGTGTTCTCTCCTTCAGGTGTACGTGGAGGTTCGGGGGAGTGGGTTGCCGCACCCCGGGGGCGGCAACCCACCGATCTGCCTACTTGGCGGCCGCGTCCAGTGCCGCCAGGGCCTGCGCCCAGCGGACGTACTTCAGCTCGGCGAGGTCGCGGACGGTCTTGACACCGAACGCCTCCTGCAGCAGCTCGCCGTCACGGTCCGAGACGCCCTTCAGGGCACCGACGGGAGCGGCGAGTATCTCCGGCAGACTCTCGTCCGCCCATGCCTTGTCCAGCACCTTGCCCAGGTCGATCGACGCCATGAAGTCCTCCTCGGGAGTGGATGATTGGCGGGTCCGGCTCGCAATATCTACACGCATGTAGAAGCATAGGGGCGGTCACCCCCCTCCGGCCGCATACCGCTGCGGCTCACGTGAAATGTCCGGAACAGGTCTGCGAGGAAACCAAACGCCATGTCCGAACGGACGGTTGCGCATCTGCGGCGCGGGCTCGCCCACCGCAGCCGCCGCGTCGTGGACTCCAGCGCCTTCTCCAGCGCCGTGTTCTGTCTCATCGCGGCCAACGCCGTCCTGCTCGGAATCGAGACGTACAGCGGTGTCGTGCATCAGTGGCACGGCGCCCTCAAGGCCGCGGAGCACTTCTTCCTCGCCGTCTTCACTGCCGAGATACTCCTACGGACAGCCGCCCACGCCGACCGCCCCGGGGACTTCTTCCGCGACCCCTGGAACGTATTCGACCTGCTCGTTGTCGCTCTGGCCGTCATGCCGTTCGCCCGTGAGAACGCCACCGTGCTGCGGCTCCTGCGCCTGGCGCGCGTACTGCGTGCGGCGCGTTTCCTGCCGCAGCTGCGGATCGTGATCGTCGCCGTCGGCAAGAGCCTGCCCGGCACCCTGAGCTTCGCCCTCGTCGGGGCGCTCCTCCTGTACGTGTACGCCATGGTCGGCTGGGTGTTCTTCGCCGACGAGGACCCCGAGCACTACGGGTCACTCGGCCGCGCGGCTCTCACGCTCTTCCTCCTCATCACCCTCGACGGCCTCGGCGACGCCGTACGCGGCGGCCTGGAGATCTCCCGCTGGACCGTCTTCTACTTCGGCTCGTTCGTTCTGCTCGGCTCGTTCGTGCTGGTCAACCTCCTCATCGGCGTCGTCATCAATTCCCTGGAGGAAGCCCGGGAGCTGGAGAAGGAGCGGGAGGGGGGCGTGCCGGGGCAGCAGCCGCGAGTGGACAACCCGGCAGAGGCTCTGCGGGCACAGCTCGCCGCAGCACGTCAGGCCCTGGACGACGTCGAATCCGGCCTCGCGGCGCCGTCGGGATCCTGCACGTGTCGGTGCACCGGGCGGACGGCGCAGGCGGGCCTGTGAAGCTCCGGGAGTGCGGAAGATTGCTCCAGCGTGGAGTCACTCGGCACCCGTTTTGCTATCCCTTTACCATGAGGTTGGGGGCACTGTCCTCAGCAGTGGGCCGAACCGACCGGAGAGGGAGTGAGCGACCCGTCATGGGTGAGCCTCCCAGTACGAACCGTGCCACCGCCTGCGCACCCTGTGTGAGCCAGGAAGCGGAGGTGGCACGGTGACCGAAGTGCTTCTGCTGTTTCTGGCCCTGGCCCTGGCCCTCACCCTCGCGTGCGCACTCTTCGTCGCCGCTGAGTTCTCGCTGACCACCGTCGAGCGCGGTGAGCTGGAGCGGGCAGCCGAGACGGAGGAGCGGGGCGCCGAGAGCGCCCTCAAGGCGGTTCGCGAGCTGACGGTCCAGCTGTCCGGCGCCCAGCTCGGGATCACCGTCACCTCGCTGGTGATCGGCATGCTCGCCGAGCCGTCGCTCGCGGCCCTGCTGCGCGGTCCGCTCGAAGCCGTGGGGCTCGGCGCCGCCGCGTCGTCCACGGCAACAGTCCTGGGGGTCGCCATCTCCACGGTCGTGCTCATGGTCGTGGGCGAGCTGGTGCCCAAGAACTGGGCGATCTCGCGCCCGGTGGCCGTTGCCAAGGTGGTGGCCGGTCCGCAGCGCGGTTTCACCGCCGCCTTCGGTCCTCTCATCCACCACCTGAACAGCACCGCGAACCGGGTCGTGCGACGCTTCGGCCTGGAGCCGGCCGAGGAACTGCTCTCCGTCCGCACCCCCGCCGAGCTGGCCTCACTCGCCCGGCACTCGGCCGCCGAGGGTGGGATCGATGCGGACTCCGCCGAACTGTTCGTCCGCACCCTGCACCTGTCCGAGCTGACCGCCCAGAACGTCATGACCCCGCGCATCGACGTGCGCGCCCTGGAAGCCCACGCCACCGCGGCCGACGCCGCGAATCTCACGTACGCCACCGGGCTCTCCCGCTTCCCGGTCTACCGCGGCAGCCTCGACGCCGTCATCGGCACCGTCCACATCCGCGACGTCCTCGCCCTCGACCCCGGGAAACGACCGGTCACGCCGATCACCGAGCTGGCGACTGCACCGCTGCGGGTCCCCGATTCCCTGCCCGCCGACCGACTCCTGGAGCGGATGCGCGAGCACCGCACGATGGCGGTGGTCATCGACGAGTACGGCGGCACGGCCGGTATCGCGACGGTGGAGGACATCGTCGAGGAAGTCGTCGGCGACGTCCGCGACGAGCACGACCCCGCACAGCCCCCCGGCCTGCTCCCCGTCCCGCCCGCACCGGACGGCCGCGCCGGCTGGGAGGCCGACGGCGGCGTGCGGATCGACGAACTCGCCCGCATCGGCCTGGCTGCCCCCGACGGGCCCTACGAGACCGTGGCCGGGCTGATCGCCTCCCATCTCGCGCGCATCCCCGTCGAAGGCGACGCGGTCGTCCTCGGCGACTGGCAGCTGGACGTGCTCGACGTCGAGCACCACCGGGCCGACCGAGTGCACATCACCGAGCCCGGGCCCGCCCCCGGCCCGCACCGGGACACCGAGGAGACGGCTCGATGACCCTGATCCAGCTGGCCATCGGCGCTCTGATGATCCTGATCAACGCCTTCTTCGTCGGCGCCGAGTTCTCCCTCATTTCCGTCCGCCGCAGCCAGATCGAGCCACAGGCCCGCGCGGGCCACAAGCGTGCCCGCCTCACGCTGTGGGGACTGCAGCACATTTCCCCCATGATGGCCACGGCCCAGCTCGGCATCACCGCCACCTCGCTGGTCCTGGGCGCGGTCGCCGAACCCGCCATAGCCCGTCTGCTGGAGCCGGGCTTCGACGCCCTCCACATCCCGCACGGCCTGGTCCACCCGATCGCCTTCGCGATCGCGCTGAGCCTGGCGACGTATCTGCACATGCTGATCGGTGAGATGGTGCCCAAGAACATCGCGGTTGCCGCCCCGGCCAGGACCGCCCTGCTGCTCGGCCCGCCGCTGGTCGCCCTCACCCGCGCACTGCGTCCGGTCATCTTCTCCATCAATGCCTTCGCCAACGTCTTGCTGAAACTGCTGAAGGTCGAGCCGAGGGACGAGGTCGCCTCCGTCTTCACCGACGACGAGCTCGCCCGTATGGTCCGCGACTCCAGTGCGGCGGGACTTCTGTCGCCGCAGGACGGCGAGCGGCTGCGTGACGCGCTGGAGCTGGGCACGCGGCCGGTGGGCGAGATCTTCGTCCCCGCGCCGAAGATGGTCACGGTCGACCACGCGATCACCCCGGCCGAGCTGGAGCGCACCGCCGCCGGGGCCGGATTCTCCCGTTTCCCGGTCACCGGTCCCACCGGTACCGTCACGGGCTACCTCCACATCAAGGACACCCTCGGCGTCATGGACCGCGACCAGCCCTTCCCGCGCTCCGCCGTGCATGCGGTGAACCGCGTCAGTATCGACACACCCCTGGACGACACGCTCACCGCCCTGCGCGCCTCCGGCAGCCACCTCGCCGCGGTCACCGGGGACAGAGACAGAGTCCTGGGCTTCGTCACCATGGAAGACGTACTGGGAGAACTCGTCGGCCCGGCCGCCTGACGGGCCACGCAGCCCACCACAGACCCCCTGACACCCGGGCCACGGGACTTCGGTCCCAGCAGGCCCGTAGTCCTCATCCACACCCTCTGAAGGAGCACGTCTTGGCCGCCAGTTCGACGGACCCCGACGGTCCGGCAATTACTACCCGGGTTGTCCGATGAACGCCGTACTCGGCCTGTTGGCCGTCCTCGTCCTGACCGCAGGCACCGGCTATTTCGTCGCGCAGGAATTCGCGTACGTCGCAGCCGACCGGCTGGCGCTCGCCCGCGAGGCGAAAGCGGGTGACAAGCGAGCGGAGCGCGCCGTAAAGGTGCTCGAACGGCTCTCGTTCATGCTCTCGGGCGCCCAGCTGGGCATCACCGTCACCGGCCTTGTCGTCGGCTTCCTCGCCGAGCCGTCCGTCTCCGCGCTGCTGCGGCCCGCGCTGACCGGCACCGGCCTCTCGGACGGCGCGGTCTCCGCACTCTCCGTGACGCTTGCCTTCGTCATGGCCACCGTCGTGCAGATGGTGCTGGGCGAGCTGGCCCCGAAGAACCTGGCCCTGGCCGTTCCCGAGCGGCTCGCCAAATCGCTGTCGGCCTCCACTCTCGCGTACCTCAAGGTCGTCGGCCCGGTGGTGCACCTCTTCGACGCAACAGCCAACAAGCTGCTGCGCAAGGCCGGCATCGAGCCCGTGGAGGAACTCCACCACGGCGCGACCCTGGAAGAGCTCAGCCACCTGATCGGCGAGTCCCACGAGCAGGGCCAGCTGCCTCGCGCCAACGCCGAACTCCTCGACCACGCAATGGAGTTCTCCGAGCGCACCCTGGACGAGGTCATGGTGCCGAGCGTCGAGGTCGCCTACGTGCGCGCCGAAGCGACCGCCACCGAGGTCGTGCAGCTGATCGCCGAGCACGGCCACTCCAACTACCCGGTCACCGGCGAGCGCCACGACGACATCACGGGCGTCATCGGCGTACGCGAACTGATGCGCCTGCCGGCCGCCGACTTCGAGCGCATCACCGCCGGTGAACTGGCCCGGCGGCCACTGCTGCTTCCCGACACGCTGCAGCTGCCCGGAGCCGTCGAGCAGATGCAGGAGCACAGCCAGGAATTCGCGGTCGTCCTCAACGAGCACGGCGGCTTCGCCGGGATCGTCACCTTCGAGGACATCGCCGAGGAGCTGGTCGGTGAGATCACCGACGAAACCGACCAGGTGATCGAGATCGCGGCCGCGGACGGAAACGGGTGGCTGGTCGACGCCGGCCGCCGCCTCGACGAGATCGCCGAAGCCACCGGCATCGAACTCCCGGAGGAAGAGGACTACGACACCGCCGCCGGCCTCATCGTGGACCGGCTCGGCCGCTTCCCGGCCATCGGCGACCGCCTCACCGTCGGCACCATCCTCATCGAGGTCCGCACCCTCGACCGCCACGTCCCCGACCGCATCCGCCTGGAGCGCCTGGTGGACACCGACCAGGACGCGGAACCCCACGCCGCCACCGCCGACGAGGAGCCGACCGCATGAGCTTCCCCCTGGCCCTCGCCGTCACCCTGCTGCTGCTGATCGGCAGCGGCTTCTTCGTCGCGGCCGAATTCGCCCTGGTGGCCGCCAAACGCCACCGCATGGAACGCGCAGCCGCCCAAGGCCAACGAGGCGCCAAGGCGGCGCTCGCCGGGATGCGCGAACTGTCCCTGATGCTCGCCGGCGCCCAGCTCGGCATCACCATCTGCACCCTGGGCCTGGGATCGATCTCCAAGCCCGCCATCTCGCACGAGATCGACCCACTCCTGGAGAAGCTCGGCCTTCCCAGCGCCCTGAGCTACGGCATCGCCTTCGCCATCGCCATGACCGTGGTCGTCTTCCTGCACATGGTGCTGGGCGAGATGGCACCCAAGTCCTGGGCCATCGCCCACCCCGAGCGCTCCGCCATGCTCCTCGCTCCGCCGTTCCGCGCGCTGATCCGTCTCGTGCGCCCACTGATCTGGGTGCTCAACAAAGTCAGCAACGCGCTCGTACGGCTGTGCCGCGTCACCCCCCGCGACGAGATCACCTCCGTACACAACCGGGAGCAGCTCGCCCACCTGGTGGAGGAGTCCGAGCGCCTCGGCCTGATCAGCGAGGCCGACTCCGACCTGATCTCCCGATCCCTGAACGAACCGCAGGCCCCGGTGGCACAACTCCAGGTACCCGCCGCCCGGATCAGCTACATCGAAGCCGAAGCCGACACGAACGCGGTCCTCGCGACGACGGCAGCGGCCGACCACACCCGGCTGCTCGTACGGGACGGCGAAACGATCCTCGGCTCGGTACACGCCCGCGACGCCCTGGCCGCCCGCGCCCAGGGCAAAGACCTGACAGCCCGAGCACTTGCCCGCCCCGTCCCCGAACTGGCCCCGAGTCACACCGTCGCCCACGCCGTCGAGCAACTCCAGCACCGCAGGGCCTCCCTCGCCGTCGTACGCGACGAAGAGGGCCGGCTGACCGGTCTCATCAGCCTCGACGACCTCATCATCCGACTGATGGGAGCACCGAAGGTGTGACATTCGGCCGCCGGTCTTCACGCCGCGCCCGCCCCGCGGCCGCAGCTGCTTCGGGGCGGGCGCGGCTGTGGTCGCCGCCGTTCGGTGCTTCAGCACCTCCGCAGCCGCGTCAGCAGATCTGGCTCGACCACAGTCCTTCTCGACGAGCCTGCGAGAACGCGCAGCGCGGTGTCCTTCCTCCGCCGCTTCGCCATCAAGCACACGTTTCGCCTGTTCAGCAGAGACTCGGCTGGACCGGCCCGGACTTCGAAGCCCGTAAGCGGCCGACCGGTGGACCCGGCTGGTGATCGCCGCCCACGCCCAGCTCCGGCTGGCCCGCCTCCTGCCCGCCGCCGGCCCGGGGAGAATCGTTGGCATGCCGACTGCTGTCACCGCACCCCATGTGGAGCTCCGACGGGAAGACGGTTGCTGCTCCACGGTGTTGGCGACGTTGGCGAGCATCTTGCCGCGGTCGCGCGTCGCCTCGCCGAACTTGCCGAAGGTGTCGAAGAAGTGGTCGTGGCCGGACTGGTCGGCGGGGAAGTCCTGCATCGACCAGGCGCGGACGATCCGCTGACGGAACGCGGCGTCCGGGCGGGCGTCGGCGGCCGGCCGGGTGCCCGGTCCGCAGGGCGGGCGCACGGCGGTGTCGGTGGCGTCGATGCACAGGCCGTTCTCGCCCGCGAGTCGGATCAGATATCGAACGAGCGCGTGTTCCCCCAGATGGCCGTCGGCATGCGACTCGCGGAGCGCGACCCGCGCTTCGTCGCCGTCAACCTCGTCCAGCCGGAGGACGGGGAGAGCGCCCTGCGCAACTACCGCCTCCAGATGCGGATGCTCCAGTACCTGCGTACCCAGTACCCGGACGCCCGCCTCGCCCTGCACGCCGGTGAGCTGACCCCCGGCCTGGTCAAGCCCGAGGACCTGACGTTCCACATCCGCGAGGCTGTCCTCGTCGCCGGGCACGAGTACCAGTACGCCCGCGCGACCTACGGTCTCGGCTACACCGAGCTGAAGGACCTGGCGCGCGCCTCGCTGACGTACGCCTTCCTCGACGGCGGCAGCCTGTGGGCCACCGGCGCCGAGCGCTCCGGCTACCGCCCGGTGCGTGTCTGCGCCGGATCCCGGCCGGGTAGCGCGCCGCCCGCCCCGTCCTGCGCCCGCTATCTCGCGGACAACGCCAAGGCGGCCACCGAGTGGCGTCAGGAAGCGGCGTTCGCCGCATTCGAACGCCGCCAGGGCGGAGCGCGCTGACCCCGCGCCACCGCTGACCGTGCGCCGACCAGGGGGCGGGACCGTGCAGGGCGGCCCAGGGCCGCGCACGGTCCCGCCCGCCCCGTAGGACGCGCGGCCCGCCCGGCCCACGGCTACGCTCGCGGCATGGGAGAGAGCGGAGAGGACGAGATCGCCGAGCCGCCCGCGGACCCGGGCGGGCCCGACGCCGACCACGCCCGGCTCGCCGCGATCGTCGACGCCTGGGCCGCCGCGATCGTCACGAACGACGCGGAACGGATCGCGGAGTTCATGGCCGACGAGTGGGTCATCGTCTCCGAGTCCGGCATCACGGACCGGGAGGCGTTTCTCGGCTACGTGAAGTCCGGCGACCTGACCCATGCGGCGATGCGGGCCGTCACCCCGCCGAGGATCCGGGTCCACGGCGACACCGCGACGATCACCGCCCGGATCACCAACACGGCCCACTACGGCGGCCGCCGCTTCGACGCCGACGAATGGACCACGGACGTCTTCGTACGGCGGAACGGCCGCTGGCGGTGCGTACTCAGCCACATCACGCCCGCCGCCGCCCCGACGGCCCCGCCGCCCGCCGCATGAGCCGGACGACCGGCCCCGCCCACCGGAGGAGACGCCTCGGCTATCCGGCCGCCGCGGCCGTCTTCGCCATCGGTATGGCGGGCACCACGCTGCCCACCCCGCTCTACGGCCTCTACCGGGAACAGCTCGGCTTCTCCGAGCTGATGGTGACCGTGGTCTTCGCGGTCTACGCCCTCGGGGTGATCGCCACCCTGCTGCTCGCCGGGAACGTCTCCGACGAGGCGGGCCGACGGCCCGTTCTGCTGGCCGCCCTGGGCTTCTCGGCGGCCAGCGCGCTCTGCTTCCTCTTCGAGGGCGGGCTCCCCGCCCTGTTCGCCGGCCGTCTCCTCTCCGGGTTCGCCGCCGGACTGCTGAGCGGCGCGGCGACGGTCACGGTCATGGAGCTGGCACCGCCGGGGCGCGCGGCCAGGGCCGGGCTGGCGGCGACCGCCGCGAACATGGGCGGGCTGGGCTGCGGTCCGCTCCTGTCGGGACTGCTCGCCGAATACGCCCCCTGGCCGCTGCGGCTGCCCTTCGTCGTGCATCTGGCGCTGATCGCCGTGGCCGCCGCGCTGACCTGCCTCCTGCCCGAGACGGTCACCTCCCCCGTCCGCCGTTTCCGGCTGCGGCCGCAGGGGCTGGCCGTCCCGCCCGAGGTGCGCGCCGTGTTCGCCCCCTCGGCGCTGGCCGCCTTCGCCGGGTTCTCCCTGCTGGGCCTCTTCACGGCGGTCGCCCCCGCGTTCGTGGCCGAGACGCTCGACGTCCACAATCTGGCCCTGACCGGGCTCGTCGTCTTCTCGGTCTTCCTCGCCTCCACGGCCGGGCAGGCGCTCATGGGGCGGGTCGGCGAGCGCCGGGCCCTGCCGGGCGGCTGCTTCGTCCTGGTCGCCGGGCTCCTGCTGGTCGGGGCCTCCTTGCTGTTCGCCTCACTGCCGCTGCTCGTCGCCGGGGCGCTCTGCGGCGGCCTCGGGCAGGGGCTGGCGTTCCGGGGCGCGGTGAAGGCGATCAGTGCGGCGGCGCCGCCCGAGCACCGTGCCGCGACCGTGTCCGCCTTCTTCGTCATCGCCTACCTGGGCATCTCCCTGCCCGTCGTCGGCGTCGGCGCGCTCACCCTCGGCATCGGCCTCAGGAACGCCGGACTGACCTTTTCCGGCTGTGTGCTCGCGCTGGCCCTGGGCGTCGGCCTGCATCTGGCGCGGCGGTTTTCCGCCCCCCGGTGACGGACGCGCCTCCGGCGACGAACCCGCCCTTCGTCGACGTACACGCCCCCGGTGACGGACGCGCTCCCCGCGTCGACTTACACGCTCCGTCGGCCCTGCGGACGCCCGCCTCGTTCACGTACGCGAAAACCCTTGCCGCCCCCGCCGATCATGGTGCGAGACTGGCCCGGTGGACACGGTGACGCACTTTCG
Organism: Streptomyces sp. iso_384; assembly: GCF_056172905.1. Taxonomy (NCBI): domain Bacteria; kingdom Bacillati; phylum Actinomycetota; class Actinomycetes; order Kitasatosporales; family Streptomycetaceae; genus Streptomyces; species Streptomyces sp. iso_384. The sequence continues at coordinate 4,347,177 of NZ_JBWBTT010000001.1, read as the reverse complement.
GCAGACGGTCATCGCCTGGGCCGGCGCTGACGAGAACACACCGGCGACCGCCGAGGCCGCGGCCGCCCGCGAGCTGGCCGCCGGTCTGGGCCTGCACACCGTGGTGCTCGTGGAGGGCGTCAGCGACCGGGCGGCCGTCGAGGCGCTGGCCGAACGCCAGGGGCGCGACCTGACCGCCGAGGGCGCCGTGGTCGTGCCGCTCGGGGGCGCCACCAGCATCACCCGCTTCCTCCGCCTGCTGGGGCCCGACGGGCTCTACGTCCGGCCCGCCGGACTGTGCGACGCGGCGGAGCAGCGGTTCTTCCTCCAGGGCCTGGAGCGGACCGGCTTCGGCACCGCCCGCACCCCCGACGGCCTGGAGGCGCTGGGCTTCTTCACCTGCCACGCCGACCTGGAGGACGAGCTGATCCGGGCGCTCGGCACCGACGGCGTCCAGCGGGTCATCGACGACCAGGGCGATCTGCGCACCTTCCGGCTCTTCCAGCGGCAGCCCGCCCAGCGCGAGCGGCCCGTCGAGGCGCAGCTGCGGCGCTTCATGGGCACCATCGGCGGCCGCAAGGAGCACTACGCCCGTGCGCTGACCGAGGCCCTGGACCTCGGGCGCCTGCCACGCCCGCTGGACGGACTCCTCGCCCACCTCTGACCGACGGCTCGCCGTTCAGCGCGGGGCGAGGCTGGAGCGGCGCACCACCAGCTCCGGCTGGAGCACCACCCGCCGGTGCTCGTGCGGCACGTCCGCCGCCCCGGCCCCGGTCTCCTCCAGCAGCAGACCGGCCGCCAGTGCCCCCATCGTCGCCGCCGGCTGCCGTACGGACGTGAGCGGCACGGCGGCCGCCGCCGCGAACTCGATGTCGTCGTAACCCACCAGTGCCAGATCGCCGGGCACCGAGACCCCGGCGGCGAACAAGGACTGCAGCACGCCCAGAGCCAGCAGGTCGTTGGCGCAGAACACCGCGGTCGGCCGGTCGGAGAGCCCCAGCAGCCGGGCCCCCGCGTCCCGGCCCGCCGCCACGTCGAGCCGTTCCGTGGGCAGCTCCCGCAGGGCGTCCGGCCCCAGGCCCGCCTCCGCGAGCGCGGTGAGCGCACCCGTACGGCGGTCCCGGACCTGGTTGAATCCGTCCGGGCAAGCCACCGCTGGACGCCGTCGTCGGGCGGGTGATCCACACCGACGCGCCCCTCACCATGGAGTTCGAGACGAACCTCCCGATGCTCAACCAGCTCCACAGCAACATCACCTGGGGCCTGCGCGGCAACTTCCTCTCCATTCCCACCGACACCCCCGCCCGCGACGAACGCCTCGGCTGGACCGGCGACATCAACGTCTTCGCGCCCACCGCCGCGTACGCGATGGAGTCCGCACGGTTCCTCGGGAAATGGCTGAGCGACCTCCAGGACGACCGGACCGCCGACGGAGCCTTCACGGACGTCGCGCCGCACGTCGAGGGCCTCGGCGCGGGCTCGGCCGGCTGGGGCGACGCGGGCGTCACCGTCCCCTGGGCCCTCTACCAGGCGTACGGCGACACCCGGGTCCTGGAGGCGGCCTGGCCCTCCCTGCTGAAGTGGCTCGACTACCTGGACGCCCACAGCACCGGACGGCTGCGGCCCGCCACCGGCTACGGCGACTGGCTGAACATCGCCGACGACACCCCCAAGGACGTCATCGCCACCGCCTACTACGCCCACAGCGCCGACCTCGTGGCCCGTACCGCCCGGGCCCTGGGCAAGGACCCGGCCCCGTACACCGCGCTGTTCGCGGAGGTCCGCGAGGCCTTCCGGACCGCGTACGTCACCGGCGGCGGCCGGGTGAAGGGCGACACCCAGACCGCCTACGTCCTGGCGCTCTCCATGGACCTCCTGACCACCGAGGAACGCACCACCGCGGCCGACCGCCTCGTCGCCCTCATCGAGGCGAAGGACTGGCATCTGTCCACGGGCTTCCTCGGCACCCCGCGCCTGCTCCCCGTCCTCACCGACACCGGGCACACCGACGTGGCGTACCGCCTGCTGCTCCAGCGGACCTTCCCGAGCTGGGGCTACCAGATCGACCGCGGGGCCACGACCATGTGGGAGCGCTGGGACTCCATCAAGCCCGACGGCAGCTTCCAGGACGCCGGGATGAACTCCTTCAACCACTACGCGTACGGCTCGGTGGGGGAGTGGGATGTACGCCCACATCGCGGGCATCGCCCCCGCCGCACCCGGCTTCCACAAGGTCATCGTGCGGCCCCGGCCCGGCGGCGGCATCACCCGCGCCCGGGGCCGCTTCGCCTCCCTCCACGGGCCGGTCACCACCGACTGGAAGACGGAGAAGGGCCGCTTCCACCTGACCGTGGGCCTCCCCGTGAACACCACCGCCGAGGTGTGGATCCCGGCGGGCCGGGCCGGGGACGTGACGCACACCGGCGCCCGGTTCCTGCGGCTGGAGGACGGCTGCGCGGTGTTCGCCTTCGGCTCGGGGAGCCACCGCTTCGCGGTCTGAGCCCGCCCGGACGAGAGGCGCACGCCGTACCGGCGGTCAGGCACCCGGTACGGCGTACGCGCGCTCTCGAACTTGGCGAAGGAGGCGGCGATGGAGAACGCGGGCACCCGCTCGAAGCGTTCGACGCCTGCGCGACGGGCCGCGCCGCCGTCACCCCTCGCGCCGTGACCGCCAGAGCAGCCAGATGAAGTAGGGCGCTCCGATCACGGCGGTGAGGAGTCCGACCGGGATCTGCGCCGGAGCGATGACCGTCCGGCCGACCGTGTCGGACACGACCACCAGCAGCGCGCCGAGCAGCGCACTCAGCGGAACGACCCGCACATGACGGCGGCCCACCAGGGCGCGTGCCGCGTGCGGCGCGACCAGGCCGACGAACCCGATCACGCCGACCGCCGCGACGGCCCCCGCCGTCAGGAGGACGGCGAGGCTCAGCAGACCCAGCCGGGTGGACCCGATCCGTACGCCGAGCAGCGCGGGCGTCTCGTTGTCCAGCCCGATCAGGTCCAGTTCACGGCGCATCACCACGAGAACGGGCAGCGCGACGACCAGAGCCACCAGCACCGGAATCAGCTCCGGGAACGTCCGTCCGTACGTCGACCCGCCGAGCCAGGCCAACGCCTTCGTCTCGTTGTACGGGTCGGTCAGCACGATCAGCAGACTGACGAACGCGCCCGCGCCCGCCTGGACCCCGATACCGATCAGCACCAGCCGGTTCTGCTCCAGACCACGCCGTGCGGCAAGACCGAACACCAGCCCCGCCGCGGCCGCCGCACCGGCCAGCGCGGAGCCGCTGATCAGCCAGAAGCTCGCCAGCGGTACGAAGGTGAGGACGGCCACCGCCCCCACCCCGGCCCCGCTGACGACGCCCAGGACGCCCGGCTCCGCGAGCGGATTGCGCGACACCGCCTGGACGACGGCCCCCGCGACGGCCAGCGCCGCACCGGCCAGCAGGGCGGCGACGACCCGGGGGACGCGCGTGTCGAGGATGTACGTGACCAACCGGCCGGAACGGCCGGTGAGCCAGTTGCCCACATCGCCCAGGAGCAGCGTCGCGTCGCCGAACAGCGTCGCCGCCACCACCGCGCCGAGCAGCGCCACGACCGTCACCGTCAGGGTGAGGACGAACGCGCGCCGGCTGCGCAGCCGGGCGAACGCCGTCGAGCCGCTGTCCGAGCCCATGTCGCGCGACCGGTAGGCCAGGACGACCAGGACGAGTGCGCCGAAACAGGTCGTGACGATGCCGGTGGGCACCTCCGCCCCCGCCTGGGCGCCGAACACCGCACGCAGCAGCACATCCGCGCCGAGCACCACGAGCACACCCGCGAGCGCCGACGCGGGGATGAACGCCCGGTGCCGGACGAGGCCCGGGATCCAGGTGCTGAGCAGCCGGACCACGGCGGGCGCGCACAGGCCGACGAAGCCGACCGGCCCCGCGACCGCCACCGACACCGCCGCCAGCAGCACCGCGAGGATCACCGCGGTGCTGCGCGTCAGCCGGGGGCTCACCCCCACGACCGCCGCGCCGTCGTCGCCGAGGGCGAGGATGTCGAGGCGTCGGCCCATCAGCATGAGCCCGGCGAACGCCAGGAGCGCGACCGGGGCCAGCCGGTCGATGGACTGCATGCCGATCTGGGCGAGCGAACCCTCGCCCCAGGCGAACAGCCCGGTCGTCTGCTGGGAGCGCAGGAGCAGCAGCGTTCCGCTCATACCGGACAGCGCGAGGGTGAGCGCGGATCCCGCCAGCACCAGCCGGACCGGTCCGGCACCCGCCCGCGACAGACCGAGGACGACACCCGCCGCGAGGAGCCCGCCGAGGAACGCGGTGGCCCCGGCAGGCAGCGCGGGCAGGGAGATGCCGAACGCGGCGACGGTGACCACCGCGAGATACGCGCCCGCGTTCACGGCGAGCGTGTCGGGGGAGGCCAGCATGTTGCGCGACACCGACTGGAGGGCGGCGCCCGCCGCGCCGAGCGCGCAGCCGACGAGGAGCCCCGCGGCGAGCCGGGGCAGCCGGGAGTCCAGCACCACGGCGGCCGTCTGCTCGTGGGCTGTCCGGTCGGACGACGAGCCGGTCGCGAGCTGCCAGAGCGTGTGCAGATCGACGGCGGCGGTGCCCTGGCTCACATGGGTGACCGCGAGGGCGGCCAGGGCGAGCAGCCCCGCGAGCGCCAGGAGAAGCATCCGGCCGCGACGGGCCGGTGGGCCGGCCGTCACCGGGGCGACGGCCCCGGCCGGGCCGGCCGCGCCCGCCACCGTCTTCACGGGGGCGGGCGGGGCGGTTGTGGTGCGTGTGCTCATCGTCAGTCGGTCAGCGCACCGACGAGGGCGTCGATGTACTCACGCATCGACGCGGTGCCGCCGAACATCCAGACACCGTCGGGCAGCCGGTGGACCTCGTCGTTCTTGACGAACGGGAGGGACTTCCACACCGCGTTGTCCTTGAGGCCGTCGGCGAACGGGTCGCCGCCGTCGGAGTCGTTGGCGATGTACGCGAACTGCGCGTCGCCGATCTTCGTGAGGCCCTCGACATCGGTCGCGGCCAGGCCGTAGGCCTTGTCGCCCTTGAGCTTCCACGGGTCGACGAGGCCGAGTTCGGTGTTGACGTCGGAGAGCAGCGAGCCCTTGACGTACGGGCGGACCGAGACCTGGTTGCCCTCCTGCCAGCCGTCGGCGAAGGCGACCTTCTCGCCGTCGAGACCGGCGTCCGCGAGCTTCTTCTTCCCGTCCGCGACCGCCTTGCGGAAGGAGTCGACCTCGGACTTGGCCTTGTCCTCGGTGCCGGTGGCCTCGGCGATGAGGTTGACCGTGTCGATCATCTGGTCGATCTGACGGCTCGCGTCGGCGGAGCGGACCACGACCACCGGGGCGGCCTTGGACAGCTGCGCGATGGCGGAGTCGGACAGGTCGGTGGTGGCGACGATGAGGTCGGGCTTGAGCGCGGCGACGGTGGCGACGCTGGGCTCGCCCCGGGTGCCTATGTCCTTGACGCCCTTGGTGAGCGGCGCGGCCTTGTCGTACGCGGTGTAGCCCTTGACGTCGGCCACGCCGACCGGCTGGACGCCGAGGGTGACGAGCGTCTCGACGACGTTCCACTCGGTGCCGACGACGCGCTTGGCCGGTCCGTCGAGGGTGACCTTCTTGCCGCGGGAGTCGGTGACCGTCACCGCGCTGTCCCCGGCGGACTCCTTCTTCGGCGCCTCGGTGGTGCCGCAGGCCGTGAGGGCGAGCGCGGCCGCGGCGGCGAGGACGGGCCACGTCAGGTGCTGGTTCTTCATGAGGGTGTTCAGGGCCTTTCGGAACGAAGGTGGTGGCGGCCGACCGCGCGGGTGCGCGGGATGCCGGTGGAGGAATCGGGTTCGACGTCGATGCGGATGCCGTAGGCGTCGCTGAGCCGCTCGGGGGCGTACACCTCGGCGGGCGTGCCGGCGGCGACGATCCGCCCGGACGCGAGCAGGACGACCTGGTCGGCCACGGCGGCGGCCTGGTCCAGGTCGTGCAGCACGACCCCGACGGTGACGCCGTGGGTGTCGGCCAGATCGCGGACGAGGTCGAGGATCTCCACCTGGTAGCGCAGGTCGAGATAGGTCGTCGGCTCGTCGAGAAGGAGTACGTCGGTGTCCTGGGCCAGGCAGCAGGCGAACCAGACGCGCTGCAACTGCCCGCCGGACAGGCTCTCCACCCCGCGGTCGGCGAACTCGGCGAGGTTGGTGACGGCCAGCGCGTGCTCGACCATCCGGGCCCCGTCCGGGTCGGACCCCCGGAGCCCGGCCCGGTAGGGGTGGCGGCCGAATCCGACCACGTCGCGCACGCTGAGCCCGGCCGGAGCGTTCCGGCTCTGCGCGAGCAGGGTGACGCGGCGGGCGAAGTCGGAGCGCGACAGGGCGAGCGCGTCGACGGGCGCGGCGTCCTCGGCCTGGGCAGCCACGGTCACGGTGCCGGTACGGGCCTTGTGCAGCCGGGCCACGGCCCGCAACAGGGTGGACTTCCCGCTGCCGTTCGGCCCGATGAGCGCGGTGACGCGACCGCGCGGCAGCCGGAGGTCGGCCCCGTGCACGACGTCCGTACGGTCGTACGCGATCGTCAAGTCGCGGGCGTCCAGGCCGGCGTCGGGTTCGGGGTCCGCGAAGGACACGGCCGCGCCGGGACCGGCGGCGGCGGTCATGGCGGGGGCACCGGCAGCGGGCGCGGAGCGCCGACGCGGCGGTGGGTCTTCTCGGTCGAGGGCAGGAGCGATCACGCTGTGAGGTTAGCCTGGCCTAAGTTCTCCAGGTCAAGCGGGATCCGGAATTGTGTCCTCCGCGTGATCCACGAGCGGTCGACCGGCCGGTGGGTGTCCGTGGAGGGGGCGATCCGCTGCGCGAACCCCGGACGGCGGTACTTTCCGGCCGAAGCGGCGGTTTGGCGCATCGAAGCGCTCCGGAGTATTCGCAGGTCAAGCGGTCGTTTCGGATTGAACCGCCGAAGTCCGTCCATATGCTGGACGGCTCGCGCGAGGTGTCTGAGCTGCCCGAATGACCATTCGGTCGGTTCGAACGTTCGTCTGCGGCTGGAAGCTGGCCGTCGATGTGCGCCTACTTTCCGCATGCGTAAGACTCCTGACCGCAATCAGGCACCCGACCAAGGAGTTTTCACCGATGCGACGCAATCCTCACGCCATCTTCGCAACCATCACGGCGAGCACCCTTCTGCTCGGCGGGTTCGCGGCCACCGCCGCACAGGCCGCCCCGGTGAAGGCGGAGAGCCTCTACGCGCCCTCGGCGCTCGTCCTCACCGTCGCCCGGGGCGAGGACCCGCTGACCGCCACCGTCGAGCGGGCCGTCACGCTCACCTGCGCCCCCACCGCCGAGGGAACACACCCCACGCCCGCCGCGGCCTGCAAGGAACTGGCAGAGGTCCAGGGCAAGTTCTCCGAACTGACCGCCGGCCCGTCGAACCGTACCTGCACCCGTCAGTGGGACCCGGTCGTGGTGACCGCCCACGGCGTCTGGCAGGGCAAGCCGGTCCAGTTCAGCACCACGTACGGCAATGCCTGCGAGATGGCGGGCAGCATGAACGACAACGCCGTCTTCGCCTTCTGATCCACTGATCCACCGGGTGTGCCGACGCCCGAGTGACGGAGCACGACACCGTCTCCCCGCCCGAACGCGTCCGGCGACCCGTCCCACCCGGCGTGCCCCGCACACGCCCCCGTCCACGACGACCGGGAGCCACGCGGTCGCCCGAGCCGTTTCCGCCACGGCCGGCAGCGACCCGCCCCGGTCGGTTGGACCTCCTACGCTCCGCCCGGCCGGTCGGAGGACTCCCGCGTCACCCGCGTGCCCGGATGGCGCAGCGAGATCAGGAACGCCACGGCCAGTGCGATGGCCATCCCGTAGAACACCCACTGGTTCGCCTCGGCGAAGTCCATCCGGATCGCCGACATCGAGTCCCGTACGGTCTCGGCCACCTGCCCGGAGCCGGACGGCCCCCGGGAGTCCGCGTGACCGGTCACCGACTGCGCGACGGACTCGGCGATGTCGTGCGCCTCACCGTCCGGCAGGCCCTTGCTCCGCAGTGTCTCGTCCACCTTGGTGATCGTCGTATGGGTCAGCATGGTGCCGTAGACGGCAAGACCGATGCTCGCGGCGAAGTTGCGCACGGTCTGGGTGATGCCGGTGACCTCGCCGTACGAGGCGTCGATCGCCCGGTTCACCGCGTCCGTCGAGGCCGGCGCCAGCAGCAGTCCGATGCCCGCGCCCGCCATGGCCGCGTACAGCCATTGGTCGTGCATGGACAGGGACGTCAACTTCCCCGCCCACAGGGCGAACCCGACCGCGCCGAGCGCCGTGCCGAGTTTCATCGCCGGGCGTGCGCCGCGCTTGTCGAGGATCCGGCCGCCCCACTGGGAGGCGAGCCCGAAGCCGATGAAGAAGTAGAGGAGGTACAGCGCGGCCTGGTTCGGCGAGGCGCTCAGCGAGACCTGCGCGTACACGGAGGCGAAGAAGAACACCGGGACGAACGCCATCATGGCGAAGAACAGCACGGCGTTGTCGACGCGGAACGCCAGATCGCGGAAGACCCGCAGTTTGATCAACGGGAAGCGGGTGCGCAGCTCGAACCGGCAGAACACCGCCAGTACCAGCAGCCCGCCCGCGATACAGGCCCAGGTGGCGACGGAGTCCCAGCCCCAGGTCCCCGCCTGCTGCAGACCGAGCACCGTCAGCCCCATGCCGACGGCGACCAGCGCCGCACCGGGCAGGTCCAGCGGCTCGCGGCGGGCCCGGTCCGGGACATGGGCCAGCAGCGCCAGTACGACGGCGATGACGGCGATCGGCACGTTGACCCAGAAGATCGCCCGCCAGGTCCACGCGGTGAGCCAGCCGCCGAGCAGTGGCCCGACCGCGGTCAGCGCCCCGGACACCCCGAAGAACAGCGCCAGCGCCCGGCCCCGCCGCTCCACCGGGAAGACGGCGATGACCACGGCGAGCGCGGCGGGGAACATCAGTGCGGCGCCGATGCCCTGGACGGCCCGGAAGCCGATCAGCCAGGCCTGCGCGAAGTCCCCGGAGGGCACAGCTCCGCACAGGGCGGAGGCGATGACGAAGACCAGGGTGCCGATCAGCATCACGCGGCGGTGCCCGAAGATGTCGGACAGCCTTCCGCCCAGGGCGAAGAAGGCGGCCAGCGTCAGCAGATAGGCGTTGACGACCCACTGCATCTGTGAGGAGGTGAGCCCGAGTTCATCGATGATGTCCGGGGCGGCGATCGCGACGATGGTCTGGTCGATGAACGTCATCGACACGGCGAACAGCATGGCCGCGAGAGCGAGCCCCTGGTTCGGCGGGCCGCCCCGCCGGGCCGCCGTTCCCGGATCCGAAGACCTCGGACCGGAGGTGTCCTTCTCCGGGACGTCTCTGCCCATGCGTCCATGGTGCTCGGACTGCCGCCGTGCTGCATCCCGAGCCGCGAACGCGCCCCCGCCGCACAGCGAATTCCGGGGGAGGGTGCGTCGTGCGCGCTACTTGCCTGCCGCGGATCCCGTGTACGGGAGCAGGGCCATCTCGCGGGCGTTCTTGATGGCAGTGGCCATCTGTCGCTGCTGCTGGGCGCTGATCCGGGTGACCCGCCGGCTGCGGATCTTTCCCCGGTCGGAGATGAATCGCCGCAGCAGATCGGTGTCCTTGTAGTCGATGTACGTGATCCTGGCGGCGTCCAGGGGGTTCGGCCGGTTCTTGAGCGGCTTGCGGGGGTCCTGCTGACGGGCCATGAGTCTTCCTCGTGTTCGGGGTGTCCGATGTGTCCGGGGTGTTCGGCGGGGTGGCGTGTTGCGTGGTTTCGGTGTGCGGGTGATACGGGTCGGCTCAGTGGACCGGGTCGAGGAGCGCGTCGAACGCGGCGGGCAGGCTCTTCCACGCCTCCCGCCCGGAGCCGTACTCCTCGGCCGTGAGCAAACAGGAGTCCAGCAGCCCGGTCAGACCGTCGCGGTCGAGGCCGGGGGAGACGAAGACCAGGTGCTGACAGCAGTCGCCGTGCTCGGGGTGCCAGTCCAGCGCTGCGGCGGCCCGCCGGTAGGGCGGCACCATGGACCAGGCGGCGTCCGGGAGCGAGGCGAGCCAGGGTCCGGTGTTCTCCACGCAGAGCGCGCCGCCCGCGGCGTCCCAGGAGAGCAGTGTGTCGGGCCGGTCCGCGAGCCAGAACCGGCCCCGGCTGCGGGCCGCGGCGCAGCTCAGGTCCTCCAGCGCGTCGAGGAGGCGTTCGGGGTGGAAGGGCCGGTGCCGCCGCCAGACGAGCGTGCCCACCCCGGCCTCCTCCGCCTCCTGCGGCAGCAGGGCGCAGGCCGGGTGCTGGCCCGCGTCCGCCGCCTCCACATCGAACCCGGCGAACGCGAGTCGGGCCAACTCCGCTGATCCGGGCGCTGCCTGATGTGCCGTCGGATGGAGCTGCCGGATCAGTGCGCGGTCCTCGTCGTCGGCCGCCGGGCTGGGCGCCAGGGCGAGGACGGGAGCGTACTCCACCTGCCGGGCCCAGGTGTCGCCGACGGTCCGCCGGTCGCCGGGCGCCGCCGCGAGACCGGCCTCGGCCAGATCGTCGCCGTTGGAGAGGCAGGGCAGGACGAGGGTGGGGTCGACCGCCGCGAACACGTTGGTCACCTCTGCGGCGGTGGTGTGCGCGGCGATCACCTCGGCCATGGACTTCGGCTCGACGGAGTCCCAGAGTTCCACAACGGCGAGGCGGGTCACCCCGTCCTCCGCGAGCCGTTCGAGTTCGGGCACGAGGTCCTCGCGCAACGCGCAGCAGGCGCATTCGTTGACCAGCGGAGTTTCGCCGGAAGTCAGCTCGCCCCCGGCGTCCCGCAGGGAGCGGCGGACCGTTCCGCCGGTGGCCGTCGCCAGATCGTGGTGGAGCGCGACGCTGTGCGGAACCTCCCGCAGCAGCCCCTCCACCACATCGCGGCGCGCCTCGGAGTGCAGACCGCAGACGATGACGACGGGCAGTTTCGTGCGGTGCTCGCTCACCGGGCCTCACCGCGTCCGTAGCGGCGCTCGAAGCGCTCCACGCGTCCGGCGGTGTCCAGGACGCGGGCGGTACCGGTGTAGAAGGGGTGGCTCGCGGAGGAGATCTCCACATCGACCACCGGGTAGGTGTTGCCGTCCTCCCACACGACGGTGCGGTCGCTGGTCATGGTCGAACGGGTCAGGAACGCGAAGTCGGCGGCCTTGTCGCGGAAGACGACAGGGCCGTACGAGGGGTGGATTCCGGGCTTCATGGCGGTGTCCTAGGGGTGTGCTTCAGGGTCGGGCGTCGGGCGAGTGGGTGCTTCAGCGTTCCTCGCGGAAGTCGACATGGCGGCGGGCGAGCGGGTCGTACTTGCGCAGCACCATCCGGTCGGGGTCGTTCCGCCGGTTCTTGCGGGTGACGTAGGTGTAGCCGGTCCCCGCGGTGGAGCGGAGCTTGATGACCGGGCGTACTTCGTTGCGAGCCATGGGCGCTACTATATGGCAATGGTTTCCATTTTCAATAATGGATGCGCCGAAGGAGAGGTAGGTAACTTTCATGTCCGCCCACTGCCAACTGACCGGCTCGAAGCCGGGATTCGGCAACAACATCTCCCACTCGCACCACCGGACGTCCCGCCGGTTCGACCCGAATGTCCAGCGCAAGCGGTACTGGCTGCCCGGTGAGGGGCGGTACGTGCGCCTCACGCTGAGTGCCCGGGCGATCAAGACGATCGACAGCATCGGCATCGAAGCCGCGGTCGCGCGCATCCGCGCGCGGGGAGGGAGGGTCTGATGGCGAAGAAGAGCAAGATCGCACGGAACGACAGCCGTCGGGAGACCGTCGGGCGGTACGCGGCCCGCAGGGCCGAGCTCAAGGAGATCATCCGCCGGCCCGGTACGCCGGAGCGCGAACGAGCGGCCGCCGTCGCGGAGTTGCGGCGTCAGCCGCGCGATGCCAGTGCCACCCGGGTCCGCAACCGGGACAGCGTCGACGGCAGGCCCCGGGGGTATCTGCGTAAGTTCGGCCTCTCCCGGGTCCGGATGCGCGAACAGGCCCACGCGGGATTCCTGCCAGGGGTGACCAAGTCCTCCTGGTAGCAACGGCCGTCGCCTACCCGGTGGTGTCGGGCTGAGCGATTCGAGGCCGGCGGGTGGTGGTGCGACGGGGTCCGTCGCACCACCACCCGCTCCCCCCGGCGACCACCCGGGGCGTCGTGCTCAGCGGCCGACCGGATCGGCGTGCGCTCCGTCCCCCGGGGTGAGCAGGGCGAGGTGGCCGCCGTCGTTCAGGGGGGTCGGGACGGTCAGGGTGGTGACCTGTGCCGCCCGGTCCGCGTCGAAGATGTGGACCTCGCCGTGGCCACCGCGGCTGACCGCGACCAGGCCACCGCCGGGGGAGGCGGCGACGGCCCGGCGCTGCACTCCGTCCCAGGGGGTGCCGCCGGGCCGGGGTGCACCGGACATGGCGGGCAGGGGCAGCCGCGCGCCCACCGCCGGGCGGGATCCGGCGACCGGGGGCGCGGTGAGCAGGATGAGTTCGTCGCCGTCCGGGTGGACCCGGGTGTACGCGATGTGGCGGGCGGTCACCGCGAGCCGGAAGACCAGCCCCGGACCCAGGTCCAGCCGGCCCGTGACGCCCGTGTCGAGGTGGTGCCACCAGGCGTCGTTGGACCAGTCGGGCCACTGCCCGGGGTCACCCGAACCGCCGCGCACGCAGGACCAGAGCATGCGCCGTACGGGGTCGAGCCGCAGGTAGTAGCCGCGCCCGCCGGACCGGCCGTCGGCGGACCAGGACAGGGGAGCCTCGGGCGCGAGGTCGTCCCCCTTCCGTTGCGCGCGATGCACCCCCGAGCCGGCGGCGGCGAACATCCGCCCGGTGACAGGGTCGTGGGCGTCGCCGTGTCCGTCGTCGTCGGGCAGGGTGATCCGCCGGACCGGGCTGGCCGGCGGGCAGGCGGAGGCCGAGCGCATCAGGTCGCGGTGCCCGTGGACTAGCAGTTCGCCCGGCTCCCGGTGGCGCAGCACCACGAGCGGGGACGGTCCGCCGAGGACCGTGACGCCCGGCTCGCCCGTGCGCCCCCGTACGCGTACGGCGACGGCGCCGTCCGGTGCGTCGAGGTCGACGGCGGTCAGAAGTCCGGTCCAGGCCTCCTCGTTACGGCCGAGGCCGGTGGTCACCGCGAGCCGCCGGCCGCCCGGATCCGCCGCCAGATGCTCGGCGGGGATGGCGACCGGTATCCGCCGGCGGATCAGCGGCCGGTCCGCGCCGGGGCCGTAGGGGTCGAGGACCAGCAGCTCGCCCGCCCGGTCGTCCACGCAGGCGATCAGGTCGTCCGGCAGGGCGAGGAATCCCGCGTGCTCGGCGAGGTGCCGATGGTTCAGCTCCGCACGCTCGGTGCCGTCCGGAAGGTCCAACAGGCTGATCCGCCCCGCGACATGGTCGGAGACCAGGAGGCGCGGCGGCGTCTGCGGCGAGGGCCGGGAGGTGCGGGGGTGGGCGTGCGGATGAGGCATGACGAACTCCTGGCATCGGCGGGAACGCGCTGACTTTATTGGAAATGATAATCATGTGTAAGGTTTCGGCTTGTGGCGGGGATGCTCCCGGGGCTCCGCCGCCACTGCCGCATCCCCGGGACCACACAGGAACGTTGAGGGACCGCCGATGCCACGAACCGCGCTGAGAGTCCGACGCTGGGCAGCGATCGCCGTACTGGGCGGCCTGCTGGCCGGCTGCGGGACACAGGACGCCGACACCGGGAAGCCGGCCGCGGCGGCCGGTGCCGGAGCCCGTACGAGCACGGAGGTGCGGCCCATCGAGGCCGCCACCCGGATCACCGACGCCAAGGGCGTCACGGTCTCCCTGCCGAAGCCGCCGGAGAAGATCGTCTGCCTGGTCGCCCTCTGCGACGACATCCTCGTCGAGCTGGGCATGACCCCGACCGCCACCAACTCCCAGGTGCTGGCGCACCCGGAGTTCCTGGGCGAGGCGAAGGCGGCGAAGGTGCCGGTCGTGCCCGGCGGCTTCCTCAGCCCCGAGGTCGAGGCGATCCTGTCCCACCGTCCCGACCTGGTGATCGGCCTGGAGGACACGCACGGCAAGCTGGCCCCCGCGCTGAAGGGCGCCACCGCCTTCTGGCCGGTCCAGCCCGGATCCTGGCAGGACAGCGTCGGCTACCTGCGGGACCTCGCCGCGCTCACCGGCCGCACCGAACAGGGCGAGAAGGCCGAGAAGACCTTCCGCACCCGCCTGGCGGAGGCGGAGAAGCGGAAGAGCGACAGGACCGCGCTGATCGTCTACGGCAGCGACGAGAACTTCGGCGTGGCCACCCCGGAGACCGATGTGGCGGCCGGACTGTTCCCGAAGATCTCCCACTACCCGTGGAAGAGCCGCGGCGTGGACGGGAGTTACAGCCTGGAGGAGATCCTTGCCCGGGACGTCGACGTCCTGTTCGTGGAGACCCTGTCCTTCGGCGCCCCGGACGGCAGGCTCTCCGACAAGCTGGCGAAGAACCCCCTCTGGTCACGCATCCCCGCCGTGAAGAACGGCAAGGTCATCGAGGTCGACTCCGAGGTGTGGGCCAAGGGGCGCGGCACCCGGTCGCTGGGCGTCGTCCTCGACGAGGCGACGGCCGCGCTGCGGTGAGGCGTCCGCCCGTCGCGCTGCTCTGCCTGGGCGCGGTGGCCCTGGCGAGCGCGGTCTGCGCGCTCAGCCTCGGCACGCCGTACGTCCCACCCGCCAGGCTCCCGGCCACGCTGGGGTCCGACGGGCTCGCGGGGCTAGTCGTCACCGAACTGCGGCTGCCCCGCACGGTCTTGGCCCTGCTCGCCGGCGCCTGCCTGGGCGCGGCGGGCCTCGTCCTCCAGGAGGCCCTGCGCAACCCGCTGGCCGTGCCGGAGATGCTCGGCGTCTCCTCCGGCGCCGCCCTGGGCGTCGCGGCCCCGCTGGTCCTGGCCCTGTCCGTCCCGCTCGGGCTGCAGCCGTTCCTCGCCCTGGCCGGGGCGGCGCTCGGCGGTCTGCTCACGCTGGTCGCCGCCGGATTCGGGCGGAGCCCGTCAGCCGTCCTGCTGACCGGAGCCGCCGTCGCGGCCGCGCTGCAGGCGGGACTCCTGGTGCTGATGGTCATGGCCGACCAGCTCGACCTCCAGCTCATCTACCGCTATCTGCTGGGCAGCCTGTCCGCCCGCACCTGGGACGACGTCACGGGTCTGCTGCCCTGGCTCGCCGTGGCCGTTCCGGCGCTGGTGCTGTGCGTGCCGGTGCTCGGGGTGCTGCGGCTGGGCGACGACGACGCCCGTGCGCTGGGCGTACGGGTGGAGAGGGCGCGGGTGGCCGCGCTGGGCATCGCCGTCGTCCTCATCGCCCCCGTCGTCGCGGTCTGCGGTCCGGTGGCCTGGGTCGGTTTCCTCGCCCCGCACCTGGCCCGCCGCCTCCGCCCGGACGGCGGCGCGGCCGGGTGGCTCGTGCGGTCGGCGGTGTGCGGCGCGATCGTGGTGCTCTGCGCCGACCAGCCGGCCCGGCTGGCACTGGCCCCGGTCGAGACGCCCGTCGGCGCGTGGACCGCCCTGGTCGGGGTGCCGGTCGGGGTGGTGCTGCTGAAACGGGGGAAGCGGCCGGCCGGGGCCCCGGGGCCTGAGGCCCTGTCCGCGTCGGAGGGTCCGCCTGAACCGGGGGGTGCGGCCGTGCCGGTGGGCACGCCCGTGCCGGGGAGCCGTCCCGCATCGGGGAATTCCCCCGTTCCGGGAGGCCCGTCCGGGTCGGGGATCCCGTCCGCACCGGGGGGTCCGCCGGACGTCTCCGCTCCCGTACTGCGGAAGGCGGAACGATGACTCTCCTCGATGCCGTGCCCGGACCGGCCCGCCGCGCCCTGCGCGCACCGGGTATCCGGATGGGCGGCCTGGCGGTACTCGTCGCGGTGGTCGCCTGCGCGGATCTGTTCGCCGGCCGGGGCGTCACCCCCGAAGGCGTACGGGCCGTACTGCTCGGGGCCGGCGACGACCCCACCGCCGAGCACATCGTGCTCCAACTGCGGTTGCCACGGCTGCTGGTGGCGCTGGTCGCCGGGGCCTGCCTCGGAGTGGCCGGGCTCGTGCTCCAGTCGGCCCTGCGCAACCCGCTGGCCGGACCCGAGGTCACCGGCGTCACCCCCGGTGCGGTGCTCGGCGCGGTGGCCGCGACCGGCCTCGGCCTCGCGGGCTGGGAGTCCCCCACGGCCGTGGTCGTTGCGGCCTGCATCGGCGGCTTCGCCGGAGCGGGGCTGCTGTGGCTGCTCGCCGGGCGGGACCGGGGCGACCCGGAGCAGACCGCTGTCTACGGGGTCCTGGTGTCCGCGGTGCTCGCCGGACTCACCGCCGTCGTTCTCCTGGTGGCTCCCGGTGAACTCGGCAGCGTCGTGCAGTGGTTGATCGGCTCCACCGAGGGCCGGGTGTGGCAGCACTGGAATCTGCTCTGGCCGTGGGCCGCCTTCTGGGGCGCGGCCGGCTGGCTGCTCGCCGGACCGCTGACCCTGCTGCGCTGCGGCGACGAACAGGCCGCGGCGGCGGGTCTGGCCACCGGTCGGGGCCGGGGCGCGGCGCTCGTGTGCGCGGTGGCGCTGACAGCCGGCGCGGTCTCGGCGGTGGGCGCGCTCGGCTTCGTGGGGCTGCTGGTGCCGCATCTGGCGCTGGCGGTGTTCGGCGCGGACCTGCGCATCACGCTCCCGGGCGCCGCGCTGTTCGGTGCGGCGGTGGTGTGCGGGGCGGACGCCGCCGCCCAACTGCTGTCCCGGCTGCTGGCAACGGCGTTCGAAGCGGACCGGCTGACCCTTCCGGTCGGCGCCCTGACCACCTTTGTGGGGGCGGGGCTGCTGATGGTCGTGGCACGGCGAAGGGCGGACGAGCGATGACGGCGGGCAGCGAGGAGTGGACACGGCAGGTCGTCATGGACGTGGACGTGGACGGAACAGGGGTACAGCGATGAGGAGGCCGGCATGCCGGAAGGCCTGACCGAACGAGTGGACACGAGTCCGGCGAAGGAGCCCGGCCAGGGCGCGGAGTCCTGCGCGGCGCCCGGCCCGGATGTCGTGCGGGCGGAAGGGCTGGCCTTCGGCTACCCGGGACGCATGGTGCTGCGCGGGGTGGACCTGAGCATCCGTGCCGGCGAACTGGTCGCCCTGATCGGGCTGAACGGATGCGGCAAGAGCACCTTCCTCAAACTGGCCGCAGGACTCCTCACCCCGAGCGGCGGCCGCGTCCTGCTCGAAGGCGACGACGTGGCCCGGCTGCCCCGCCGCACCGCGGCCCGACGCGTCGCCCTGCTCCATCAATCGGCGCCGACCGTACCGGGTCTGACCGTACGTCAGTTGGTGCGACAAGGGCGCTATGCGGCCCGGGGGCCGCTGGGGATGCTGCGGGAGGGCGACGACGAGGTGACGTCCCGGGCTCTCGCGGACGTCGGCGTCACCGCCTGGGCCGACCGGCCGGTGGACGCACTGTCCGGAGGTGAACGCCAACGGGTGCGGCTGGCCATGGCGCTGGCCCAGGATGCCCGCGTGCTCTTCCTCGACGAGCCGACCACGTATCTCGATCTGCGGCACCAGCTGGAGGTGCTCCAGACGGTCGTACGGCTGCGCGCGGAGCGCCGGTTGACGGTGGTGATGGTGCTGCACGACCTGAACCACGCCGCCCGGTTCGCCGACCGGATCGTCGCGCTGCGCGAGGGCCGCGTCGCCGCCGACGGGCCTCCGGCCGAGGTGGTCACCCGGCAGCTGCTGGCCGAAGTCCTGGGCGTGGACGGCCGGGTGGGGATCGACAGCGAGGGCGGTTGGCCCGTCTGTTACCCAGATCACCCTCTCGAACCGCTCCAGCTATTGCGGAATGAAAATCATATTCATTAGTGTCTGTGCTGCGGCACGCACGAACGCACCACCGCATCACCGCCGTGACACACCCATCCGATCCGACCGAATGGAGACTCCAACTCATGGAGAACAACGAGGTGTTCAGCCCGATCGCCGACCAGGGCCAGCTCGCCCACCTGTCCGCCACCCACTCGAACGCCCTCGTCGAGAACCCCTTCGACGACGCCGTCGAGGCCGACACCGCGGGCGAGAAGTGAGCGAAGCCTGCCGCTGACGGCAGGTTTCCCCGCGTAGCGCGGGGGGCGGGCCCGCCCGGTGACTCCCCGGGCGGGCCCGCCCTGTTCACCCCCGCTGCCCCCGTTCCCTCCCCGGAACATCCCGTCCCCGCATTCCGTATCCCGTCCCGCCGCACCGGAGGATTCCGTGACCCGCAGTCGACTCGCTCCCGGCACCGGGATCGTCACCGCCCCCGGAGCCGGCCCCGTGCTCCGGACCTCCGGAGGAGAGTTCCTGCGCATCGACACCGGCGGTGTCGACGCCGAGACCCTGGTGCGCCGACTGGTGGAGGGGAAGGCGTCGGAGGAGGGTGCGCACCCCGCTGAACTCGCCATGCTCGTCGAAGCGTTCGAGGAGGGCGGACACGCGGTGTCGAGCCCGCCCCGGGCCCCGCTCGCCGGTCGCACCGTCCACGTCCTGGGTGACCCCGTACTCACCGGTCCGATGGCGCGCTGCGCCGGGGCGGAAGGGGCCGAGGTCCACGAGACCACCCCGGACCGCGTGGCGGAACTGGCCAGGGCGACGACCTCGGACCGGAGCGCCGAGGGGCGCGTCGCCGTGGTGTGGTGCCTGGACTCGCCCGTGCCCGAGGGGCTTTGGGACGCTGCGGACCGGTTGCCAGGGCAAGGCATCGCCTGGCTGCGGTGCCACCGCGAGGGGGCTCATGTCTGGACCGAGCCGCCTGCCTCGGCCCCGGGAGACGTCACCGCCCGGCACGTCCGCCTCCGCAGACTCGCGGCCACCGCCGCCCATCGCGAGCTCGCCGCGTACTGGGCCGGACACCGCACTCCCGACACCGGACCGCACCCGACCGAGGCCTCCGCCGCCCTGATCGCCGGGCTCCTCACCGCTGATCTGATCGCCTGGGCCGAAGCCGGTGCAGCAAGAGGGCCTGGTGGCAGTGCCGGTGTCGGTGCTGGAGCCGAAGCCCCGGTCGGGCCGAGCGGGCCCACCGGCCTCCCGCCCCGCCGTCGGCTGCGCCGGATCGACCTGCGGGATCTCACCGTCACCGAGCACCCCGTCCTTCCCGTCCCGGACGTCGCACCTCTGCCCGCCCCCGCACCGGTGACGGCCCGCACCGCGAAGGCGCGCCGGTGAACGCCCGTACCGTGTACGTCCCCACGTCCGAGGGCATCGCGCTCGCCACCGACGTATGCCTTCCGGACGGGGCTCGCCCCCGGCCCGCCGTCGTGATCAGAACCCCTTACGGGCGCGACGCCCACCGTGCCGAGCTGCGCGGCTGGGCGGCCCACGGTTTCGCCGCCCTGGCCCAGGACGTACGCGGCCGCCACGGCTCACCGGGGGAGTGGCACCCGTACCGGGGCCACGAGAAGACCGACGGCGCGGCCACCGTCGCGTGGGTGCGCGCGCAGGCGTGGAGCAGCGGTGAGGTGGTCGCCGTGGGCGCTTCCTACGCGGCGCACTGCGCACTCGTCACCGCCTTGGCCACGGCCGACGGAGCCCTTCTCGACGGAGTCCCCGATGCCGTCATCGCCGCCGTCCCCGCGCTCGGGCTCACCGAGACGGCGCGCGAGCCCGGGGGCCCGGAGCGGCTGTGGGCCCGGGCCGGCTGGTGGGCGGCCCACGGCGACCGTCGCGACTCCGACCCGGACGCGCTGGACCGCGCCCTGGCGGACGACCCCCGGCTGCTCGAACACCTCCCGATCGCCCGACTGGCGGATCGGCTGGCCGATGGACTGGGACGCCAACTGCCCTCCTGGCCACGGCTCTGGGCCGGCCGGAGTCGGGGCCGGCTCGTCGCACAGGGTTCCGCCGCCCGTCTTCCGCTGCTGGCCGTCGGCGGCACCCGTGACCCCTTCGCCGAGGACACCGTGGCCCTGTGGCACGCCTGGGGCGGCCCGTCCCGGCTGCTGCTCGGTCCCTGGGGTCACCGCCTCACCGCCGACCCGGCCGCCCCGGCCCGCGCCCGCGTCAACCTCGGTGCGCTGTACGTACGGTGGGCCCGCGCCGCGCTCGCCGGCCACCTGGAGCCGACGCGGCACGGGGTCATCGCCCTCGGCGACAGCGGCCGCTGGCACGGCATGCGGGCGCGGAGCGCCCCCCGGCCTCCGTCGCCGGACAGCCACCGTGACCGCCGCACGGTCACCACCGATGCCGCGGCCCGCGCCTCGGCCGAAGCCGCAGCCACCGCACGCGTCCTGCCCGCCGTACCTGCCCCGTCCCCGGACACCGCCCCGGCCCCCACCGTCGCCTGGCCCTTCGACTCGTCCACCGGCCTACGGCTGCTCCACGGAGCCGATTTCAGCGCCGACCCGGACCGCCCCGTGCGCTCCGACGACCTCGCCGTCCCGGCCGGCGGTGACCGCGCCGACCGCTGTCTGCTTCTCTCGCCGCCGCTGCCGCGCCCGCTCGACCTGGCGGGAGCCGCCGTCGCCCGGATCAACGTCACGGCCGACACCCCCTGTGCCGACTGGGCCGTACGTCTCACCGCACTCGACCCGTCCGGCCGCGCGGATCCGCTCGCCTTCGGCATCGTCCGGCGTACCGGCCCGCCCGGCGAAGCCGCGGACATCACCGTGCCGCTCGGCACGCTGGGCCGTCGGCTGCCCGCCGGAACCCGGTTGCGGGCCGAGATCGCCGGACACCATTTCCCCGCCCACGCCCGTAACCCGCACACCGGCGAGGACCCGGTCACGGCCACCCGGCTCGTCACTTCCCACCGCACCGTGAACCCCCGGGGCAGCGCCCTCCACCTGCCCGTCGTCGCCCGACGCCGCTACGTCGAGCCCGTACCGGAGATATGCCGTTGACCAGCGCCCTGCCCATCGAAGCCCTCGTCGATCCCGTCACCGGGATCATCCGGGACGTCGCACCCGTCGAGCACCCCACGGGAGCGCCGCCCCGCTACACCGCGATGACCGCGGACGTCGCCGACGCCCGCCGTCTGGGCGCCTGGCCCGCCGACCGGGTCTCGCTCGGCACGACGTTCGGCGACCCCCGCGGCGCGTGGATCGCAGCGGTGGCCGAGGCCGTCGAGCGCTACTGCGGCAACCGCCTCCCGCCACCGGGCCACCCGCAGGAACCCCGGCGGGCCACCGCCGCCGAACTGGCCGCCGAGGGCCACCGCCTCTACGGGCCCGGCGCTCTGCCGGCGTACGCACCCTGGCAGTACGGCCGGCCGGGATTCCCGTACGCCGAACTCACCGACGACACACCGGTGCTGTGGACCCGGGCTGTCGAGGACGGGGAGCCGTGCTGGGCGCCCGTGGCGCTGACGCACCTGAACTGGCGTCAGGGCGACCTGCGTTCGCTGTCCCGTACCCACCACCTCAACTACGCCGGCATCGCCACCGGACAGGGCCTGGACGACGCCGTCGAGCGCGGACTCCTCGAAGTCGTCGAACGGGACGCGCTGGAGCTGTGGTGGCACCTGGACGGACCCACCCGGGGCATCGACCCGGCGAGCGTTCCCGGACTCACCGAGGACCTGGCCGGATGCGGTCTGGACGTGCACATCGTGGAGATGCCCTCGGAGTTCGCCCCGTGTGTGGCGGCTCTCGTGCACGACCCAGGGCGCGGCATCCACGCGGCCGGGTTCGCCTGCCGGTACGACCCGGCGGAGGCGGCCCGCAAGGCCGTCCTGGAGGCCGTGCACACGTGGGTGTTCACGCAGGGCGCGGTGGACGCCGACGGCTGGGTGTACCGGGCGGTGGAAGCCGGCATGCTGGCCCGCGGCCTCTACCTCGATCACCGCGCCGACCGGCGCTATCTCGACGACTGCGGGCCCGAGTTCGCCGCCGTCCGGGACCTCGGCGCCCATGTCCAGGTCTGGCTGGACGACCGGATGGCCCCGCTCGCCCGCCGCTTCACCGAACCCGCGCTCGGCGTCGTCCCCGTCACCGAGATCGCCTCCGGCAGCCGTACGGCGCTGGACGCCGCGCTCGCCGCCGGTGGGCACCGGGTGATCACCGCGGACCTCACCACGGAGGACGTCGCCGAGACCACGCTGCGCGTCGCCCGCGTCCTGGTCTCCGGTCTGATCCCCAACGCTCCGGCGGCCTTCGGCTACTTCGGCTGCCCGCGCTTCGCGGACGCGGCGTTCGCCCGGGGGTGGCGATCCCGGCCCCCGGCCGACCCCGAGGACTTCACCCTCGCCCCGCCACCGCACATGTGAAGGAGCGTGCCCCATGCCCGACACACCGGACCGAACTGCCGCGCCCGCCTCCGGGGCAGTCGCCGCGCAGCCCGCCGCACCTGCCTCGGCGGCGCGTTCCGTGCTGCCTGGCCCGCCTGCTCCCGGGGCGGGCGCCGAGCTGCCGGACGCGGCGGAGGCATGCGGGGTAGGGGCGGCGGGGCCCGTAACGCCGCCCGACGTCTCTGCCTCCGCCCGAGCCCCGGAGCCGGGTTCCGGTGGCGACGTCGTTGCCGACGCCCGGCCCGCCGCACCGGGCTTCCTGCGCCAGGCGCTTGCGGACGCCCGCTCGCCGCGCGTCCCCGCCCTCTCCCCGTACGTTCCGGAGCGTCCGTTCCCGTGGAACGGCGCTGGGCTGCCCGTGGCCGGGACCGGAGTCACGGCCGAGGGCTCCATCGACCTCGACCGCGTGCTGCGGCTGTCCCTTGCCGCGCCCAGCCGAACCCCCGGCAGGCTGCGGCCCGTTCCCTCGGCGGGCGCCCTCCACCCGGTGCGCGCCCACCTGTTGCTCGGGCCGGGTTGCTCGCTGCCGCCCGGGCGGTACGCCTACGACCCGCGCACGCACCGCGCCCACCCGCGCGGCCCGGCCCCCGCCGGCCTACCCGCGGGCGCGCTCGTCGTCCTCACCGTGGCCGCGTCCCGTACCGTCGCCCACTACGGTCACCGGGCCTGGCCGCTGCTGCTCCTGGACACCGGTCATGCCGCCGCCGCGCTGGCGCTGGCCGCGTCCTCGGCCCTCGACGTGCGGGTCTGCCTCGACGCGGACGCCGCTCTGCTGTCCGCCGCCGCCGGCCTGGCTCGTGCCCCGGACTGGCAGGACGCCTGGCCCGGAACGGAGCCGGAACTGCCGCTGGGAGTGGTCCGGTTGGTGCATCAGAGCGGCCGGTCAGCGGACGCCGGAGGGGCGTTGAATGCCTGGGCGGAGCTGCCTCAGGCCACAGCCCCTGCGCCGCAACCCGGCGCCGACACCGCCCCGCCCCGCGAACTCGCCGCCGCACGGCACCTGCTGGACCATGTCGCCCGGGCCCCCGAGCAGCCCGGCGGCACCTGGTACCCGGCCGCGCGCCCGAAGCCGGTGACCGACGACGTCCTGAAAGCGCGCCGAAGCGCCCCGCCCGCCGACCTGAATCTCCCGCCCGGCAAGGATCTGCTCGCCCGGGTCCTGGCCACCGCGCAGACAGCACACCCCGCCGGACCCGCCTGGACCGCAGCGGTCGGCGGCCCCTCCCCGTCCCTGTACGCATCGGCCCCCGGCGGTCACGGTCTCGACGTCCGCGCCTCCGGCGACGCGCGCCCCACCCTCGCCCACTGGGCCGCACGCCAGCAGTGGGTCGGCACCGTGGGCGCCGTACTCCTCGCCCACGGCTGCCCCGAGGACGCGTCACCGGCCGCGATGCGCAGCAGCCACCTCGTCGCCGGATACGCGGTCGGCGCGGCCCAGGCCCACGCCACCGCACTGGGCCTGCGTTCCCGCCCCATCGGCTCCTGGCAACAGGCCGACCTGGGCGCGGCGCTCGGCGACACCCCCCGACGCGACTGGATCGTGCACGGTCTGGCCCTGGGCAGGGGCGGCCCGGCACCTGCGAGTTCATCGCATCCCGCCTCACCTCCGTAGTCCGCAGCCCGTCCAGGAACCCGAAACCCGACCTCCGACACCCGACCCCCGGCACACCCGACCCCGTCACCCGACGGCCCCGCCCGGCGAGGAAGAACGCCCATGATGCTCCACCCTGAACTCCTGCGCGCCGCGAACACCGCGCGCCGCCCGCTCGGCCTCGCCACCGCACTGCTCGCGGCGGTCACCGCCACCCACCTCGCCCAGGCCGTCCTGCTCGCCCTCGTGCTCTCCCGGATCGCGCAAGGACAGACCGCCGCTCTGGCCCCGCTGCTCACGGCCGTCATCGTCGTCGTCCTGGTCCGCGCCGGCCTCGGCCGCGCCCAGCGCCTCGTCGCCGTCACGGCGGGAGCCACCGTACGGGTCGGGCTCCGCGACACCCTGCTGCGACGGCTCGGGGCGCTCGGCCCCACCGCGATCACCGGGGCGCGGGCCGGAGCCGTGCGCGCCACGCTGGTGGACGGCGTCGAGGGCGTCGACGCGTACATCTCGCGCTATCTGCCCCAACTCCTCATCACCTGCGCCGTTCCGCCGCTGCTGCTCGTCGCCGTCGCACTCGTCGAGCCGTACGCGGCTCTCGCCCTCGGCCCCGCCCTGCTGCTGGCTCTCTTCGGGCCGCGCTGGTGGGACCGGCTTCTCGCCCGGCGCGGCAAGGAGCACTGGGACTCCTACGAAGCCCTCGCCGCCGACTACCTGGAGGCCCTCCAGGGGATGCCGACCCTGCGCACCGCCGGCGCCGTGGGCCGGGTACGGGAACGGCTGGAGCGGCGGTCGGCCGCCCTGCACCGGACCACCGTCGCCAAACTCCGGGTCTCGCTCGTCGACACCGGGCTCACCGACCTCGCCGTCCAGGGTGGCACGGTCGCCGCCGTCCTCGTGGCGTGCTCCTCGGCCGCCACCGACCGTACCGCCGCCACCGGCACCTACCTCCTGCTCCTCCTCGCCTCCGAGTGCTTCCGCCCCGTCCGCGACCTCTCCCGCGAGTGGCACGCGGGCTACCTCGGGGTGTCGGCGGCCGACGGCATCGCCGCCCTGCGCACCGCCGAAGCCGCCGTGCCGGACCGGGGCACCGTGGCCGCAGCCTGGAAGAACGCACCCGAAATCCGTTTCGAGGGCGTGCGCTTCACCCACCCGGGCAGTACCCGCCCCGCCCTGGACGGTGTCAGCTTCACCGCCGCCCCCGGGCGCACCACAGCCGTCGTCGGTCCCTCCGGGGCCGGCAAGTCGACCCTGGTGAGCCTGCTGCTGCGGCAACGGGACCCGGACCGGGGCCGCCTCACCGTCGCCGGGACGGACACCGCCGCGTACACCCTCGCCTCGCTGCGCCGGGGCATCGCCGTGGTCTCGCAGGAGACCTACCTCTTCCACGCCACGATCGCGGAGAACCTGCGCATCGCCCGCCCGGCCGCCACGGACGAACAACTGCGCGCCGCCGCCCGCACCGCCGGGATCGACCAGGAGATCGCCCGGCTGCCGGACGGTTACGCCACCCTCGTCGGCGAACGCGGCGCCACGCTCTCCGGCGGACAGCGCCAACGGCTCGCCCTCGCGCGGGCGTTGCTGGCCGACGCGCCCGTCCTGATCCTGGACGAGGCCACCAGCGCGGTCGACGAACGCGGCCAGACGCGCATCGTCCGGGAACTGACGGCAGCCGGACGCGGCCGCACCTGCATCGTCGTCGCCCACCGGCTCGACGCCGTACGCCACGCCGACCACATCGTCGTTCTCGACGCGGGCCGTGTCGTGGCGGCGGGCGACCACACCAGCCTGCTCGCGGGCGGCGGCGTCTACGCCTCACTCGTCGCCGCCGGGCGCACCGCACAGGAAGAGCGCGCCGCATGAACCCGACACCGGCTTCCCCCCCACCGACCGGCGCCCTCCGCTCGCTCCTCCCGGTGCTCGGCGCGCACCGCGCCACCGTGCTGCGCACCTGCCTGGCCGCCCTCGTCGACCAGGCGGCCCTGGTCGCGCTCGTCACGCTCGCCGCGCACACCGTGGGCACCGCCGTCACCGAGCACCGCCCACCCGCCCCTGGCACCATCGCCGTCCTGGCCGGGCTCGTCCTGCTCCGGGCCCTCGCCACCTGGCGCGAGATGGACCTCTCGCACGACCTCGCCTACCGGGTCCTCGCCGAACTGCGCGTCCGGGTCTTCGACGGGCTGGCCCGCAGCGCGCCCGCCCGGATCGCCGGCCGGCGCAGCGGCGACCTCGCGGCCACCGCGCTCGGGGACGTCGAGGCGCTGGAGTTCTTCTACGCCCACGCCATCGCCCAACTCCTCGCGTCCGGCGTGGTCTTCGCGGTGTCGGCCGCCGTGCTGGCGGCCCTCGGGCCCTGGCTGCTGCTCGCCGTCGTGCCCGCCGCGCTGCTCCTGATCTGGTCGCCGCTCTTCGAAGCGCGCGGGCGGGCCGAACGCGGGGCCCGGACCCGGAGCGCGCTCGCCGAGGTCTCGTCCGAGACCGTGGAGAGCGTCGACGGGCTGCGCGAGCTCCTGATGGCGGGGGCCCTGAACCGCAGGCGGGCCCGGCTCCGGTCCGCCGGGCGTCGGCTCGCCCGCGCCCAGCGCGCCGAACAGTCCTGGGAGACCGGCGCGGGCGCGGCCCGCGATCTGCTGGTCGTCGCCGCCGTCATCGCGGTCGTGGCGGCCGCCGCCCACGCGGCCTCCGCCGGACGCCTGGACGGGGCCTGGGCCCCGGCCGCGATGGCCCTCGCCCTGGGCGCCCTGGCCCCGGTCGCCGAATCGGCCGCCGCGCTCGGCCGTGCGGGTGGCCTGCGCGCCGCCGCGGCCCGCGTCCGGGCCGCCGTGCACGCCCCCGCCGGAGCGCCCGCCCCGGCCGCGCCCCGCCCCGTACCGCCCGGACCGCTGGGCCTGCGGCTGCGCGGTCTGCGGTTCGGCTACGGGGGAGCGGCCGTCCTGGACGGCGTCGACCTCACCGTCCGGCCGGGCGAGACCGTGGCCCTCGTCGGGGCGTCCGGGGCGGGCAAGTCGACCTGCGCCCACCTCCTGGCGCGGTACTGGGATCCGGCCGAAGGCGCCGTGGAGCTGGTGCCCCCGGCCCCCGCGCACCCCGTCGACCTGCGGGACCTCACCGAGGAGGACCTGCGCGCCACCGTGTCCGTCGTCGGGCAGGAGGCCCCGCTCTTCCACGGCACCCTCGCCGAGAACCTCCGCCTGGGCGCTCCGGACGCCACGGCGGACGAGGTCGGCGCGGTGGTCCGGATCTGCGGCGTCGACGTCATCGCCGACGCCCTGCCCGACGGGCTGGACACGGCCGTCGGCGAGCGCGGCGCGACCCTGTCCGGAGGACAGCGCGCCCGGGTGGCGCTGGCCCGCGGGCTGCTCAGCGGCCCGCGCGTGCTCGTCCTGGACGAGACGACGGCGCATCTGGACCACCGGGGCGACGCGGAACTGGCCCGGGCGCTCGGGGCCGAATCCGCCACCCGGACGACCCTGGTGATCGCCCACCGCCCGGCCACCGTCCGCAGGGCCGACCGGATCGCGGTCCTGGAGGGCGGACGCATCGTCGAGGAGGGCACCTGGGACGAGCTGATCCGGGCCGGCGGACCGCTGGCCCGCCTCTTCGCCCGCGAGGAGGCGGCAGCTCTTTCCTGAGCGGCCGAGAGGCTGAGAGGCCGAGGGGCCCGGCGAGGAAGCGGCTCCGCCCTGGGACCAGTGCTCAGGGCAGGGGCTGCTCCGCCCAGATGATCTTCCCCCGGGGCGTGTAGCGCGTGCCCCACCGATGGGCGAGCTGCGCGACGAGGAACAGCCCGCGCCCTCCCTCGTCCGTCGTCCTGGCGTGCCGCAGCCGCGGCGAGGTGTTGCTGGCGTCGGACACCTCGCAGGTCAGCGCCGACTGGAACAGCAGCCGCAGCCGTACCGGCCCCGAGGCGTACCGGATCGCGTTGGTCACCAGCTCGCTGACGATCAGCTCCGTCGTCATCGACAGCTCCGTGAGCCCCCACGTCTCCAGCTGACGGGAGACCTTGGCCCGGGTCTCGCCGACCGCCGCCGGGTCCACGGGCACCTCCCAGGAGACCAGATGCTCGGGGCTCAGGATGTGCGTCCGGGCGAGGAGCAGGGCGATGTCGTCCGGCTGAGGCGCCGGCAGCAGCTCCTTGACCACCGCCGGACACAGATCCTCCAGCGGCAGCCCGCCCCGGGACACCGCCCGGCCGAGCCGGCCCATGCCGCTCTCCATGTCCTTGTCGGTCCCCTCGATGAGCCCGTCCGTGTAGAGGCCGAGGAGGCTCCCTTCGGGCAGCTCGATCTCCTGGGACTCGAAGGGCAGCCCGCCGAGTCCCAGCGGCGGCCCCGAAGGCAGGTCGGGGAAGCTGACCGAGCCGTCCGGAGTGACGATCACCGGCGGCGGATGTCCGGCCCGCGCCATCGTGCAGCAGCCGCTCGCCGGATCGTAGACGGCGTACAGACAGGTGGCGCCCACCACCGTCGTACCGCCCCGCTCCACCGGCCCCATCGCGGGCTCCTCCTCGCTGAGCCGCAGGACCAGATCGTCCAGGCGGGCCAGCAGCTCGTCCGGGGGAAGGTCCATGTCGGCCAGCGTCTGTACGGCGGTGCGCAGCCGGCCCATGGTCGCGGCGGCCCCGATGCCGTGGCCGACGACATCGCCGATGACCAGCCCGACCCGGGCGCCGGACAGCGGGATCACGTCGAACCAGTCGCCGCCCACCCCGTCCTTCGCGTCCGCCGGAAGGTACGAGGACGCCACGTCCAGGGCCGTTCCGCCGCGCAGCGTGTGCGGCAGCAGGCTCCGCTGGAGCACCAGCGCCGCGGTGTGCTCCCGGGTGTAGCGGCGGGCGTTGTCCACGCAGACGGCTGCCCGCGCCACCAGCTCCCGGGCGGGCGCCACATCGTCCTCGTCGAACGGCACCGGATTCTGCGACCGCATGAAGGTGGTCAGCCCCAGCACGGTGTCGCGCGCCCGCATCGGTACGGAGATCAGCGAGTGCAGCCCGAACTCCCGGAGCCGGGCGGCCCGCACAGGCTGTTCCACCGTCCACCCGTGACTGTCCGGGTCGAGCACCGGCAGCAGCACCGGGGCGCCGTCGAGGAGGAAGCGCGCGTCGTGCGGCGGCGGCACGAAGTCGACCGCCTCCCCGACCTGTACGACCGCCTCCGGACAGCCCTCCCGCACCGAGCTCATGCCCGCCCGGCGCATGGCCGGCCGCTCGCCCTCGGCGGGCGCGGCCGCCCCCGGCCGGTCGCCGCCGAACGGGGTCTCCAGAAGGTCGACGAAGACGAAGTCCGCGAACCGGGGTACCGCGAAATCGGCCAGCTCCTGCGCCGTGCGGTGCACGTCCAGAGTGCTGCCGATAGCCGCTCCGGCCTCGTTGACCAGCGCCAGCAGCCGGCGCGCGTTCCACCGGTCGGTGACGTCGAGGACCACGTAGCCGATCCCGATCCGCCGGTCCTGGGCGTCGGCCAGCGGGAAGAACGAGCTGGTGTACGCCCGGCGGCGGTGCGGATCGGCCCAGCTCCAGCCCAGATACTCGTAGTCCGTGACCGCCTCGCCGGTCGACAGGACCTGTCGCATCAGCCGCTCGATGGGCGCCGCCAGCGCCCCGGGCAGCACTTCGCTCGGCCGGCGTCCCAGCCGCTGCTCCCGGGGGACGCCGCCGAACCGTTCCAGGGTGTCGTTGAGCCAGAGATAGCGCAGCTCGGGGTCGAGCACCGCCATCCCGACCGGCGATCGGGTGAGGAAGTCGTCGAGCACGGACCCGCTCATCGTCCAGTGCGGGGTGAGTTCCCGCCCGGACACCAGGAAGCCCTCCTGCCCGGCGATCAGGAACGAGGCGGTCACCCGTACGTCGATGTCCAGCGACCGGCCGTCCCGGTTCCGCAGCGGGACCAGCCCGCTCCACCCGGAACCGGCCCGGCAGCGGGCGGCCACCGCAGCCGTGCGCCGGGGGTCCGGGGGGCCCGTCAGCAGCCGGGCCGCGGACCGGCCGACCACCTCGGCCGCCGGATACCCGAGCAGCGCCTCGGCCCCGCGGGTCCAGCCGATGATCGTGCCGTCCCCGGCGATCACCGCCGCCGCGTCGGCGGCCGTCGACGCCGGTCCCCGCCCGTCCCCGGAGGACAGCGGGCCGGGCTCCGCCGGGGAGCCCTCATCGGCGGATGCCATTGCACCTCACCACCCTCTGTAGGTTTCCATGGTCGCGCGTCGACCCGGACCGCGCCCGGCGCGCCGGACGTACGGCCCGGGCGCGGGCTGTCCCTCGTTCGGCGGCGTGACGCAGCGGGCGGTGCCCGCGTTGGTGGGGGTGACAAGCGGTTGCTCGTCCATCTGCCCCCGCGCTGGACCCGTGTGGGTGGACGGCTCCGGCCCCCGACAGGAGGGCCGGAGCCGTTTCCATGCCCGGGCTCAGTAGCGGAAGCAGATCTTGCGCTCCTTGAGCCACTGGCCCAGCCAGTCGCCGAACGGCACGGTGATGCACCACCTGCGGGTGGGCGGCGTCCCGGTCCCCGGCGGCGTGGGCGCGGGCGTCACGGGCGGGGACGGCTGCACGGCCGGCGGGACCGTCGGGGACGGGGCCGGATCCGTCGGCGTCTGCGTCGGCGTCGGAGTGGGTGTGGGGCTCGGTACGGGGGCGGCGGGCGCGGCCATCTCGGTCATCATCGTCCGGAACACCTTCGAGGACCGCGGATTGCTCTTGCACTGCCAGACGCCGTGCGGGCAGTAGTCCGTGACCGTCTGGTAGAGCGGCTCGTGCCGGTCGATCCATTCCAGCATCCGCCGCATGTACTCGGGGTTGTCGCCGTTGCGGAAGAGCCCCCACTCCGGGAACGAGATGGGCTTGCCGTGCTCCGCGGCGAAGTCGACGTGCTTCTGCAGCCCGTACGGGTCGTCGACCTGGTCGTCGAAGGTCTCGCCGGGAGGCTGGTCGTAGGAGTCCATCCCGATGATGTCGACGACGTCGTCGCCCGGGTAGCACTCGGTCCACGGCACCGCGTCCCGCCCCCGGCTCGGCGTGAAGTCGAAGCGGAACTCCTGACCGGGCACCGCGCGCATCGCCGTGACGATCCGCTCCCAGTACGCCTTCCAGGACGTGGGATCGGGGCCGCACCGGTGGGTGTACGTGGTGCCGTTCATCTCCCAGCCGAGCACGATCACGGTGTCCGGAACGCCCAGCTCCACCAGGCGCTCGGCGAGCTTCGTGAAGTGCTGGTCGTACTTCCCGGACGCGCCCGCCCGGAGCAGGGTGCGGACCTCGCCGTCCGGCACCCGCTCCTCGTTGCGCTCCAGCATCGGCACGTTCAGGACGAACATCCGGTCCTCGTCCGCCCGTCTCCAGTCCGCCCAGGCGTCGAGGAAGTCGGGGGTGCCCTCGATGTTCACCCAGAGATCGCCCGGCAGGTACGTGTGCCCCACCCGCAGGTGCGCCCCGCCGAGCCAGCGCGACAGCTCGGCCATCCTGCTGACCCCGGCGGGCCCGTAGTCCAGATACGCGCCGTGCGCCGTGCCGCTCCCGGACCCCGGTGGGCCGGGGGCGGCGCTGTCGACGGAATCGGTGCCCGGCGGCGACTGGCCCGCGATGCCGCCACCTGCCAGGAGGCTGAGAGCAGCCGCCGCGATACACGAAACGATGAGACGGCGCTTGGCCGGCATTACTCCTCCTGGCTGCGGTGAATTCCGGCCGGTTCGGCCTGATGGGGAGAGAGTTTCATCTTCATGCACCGGCGGCACGTTGCAGGAGTCCATTTATCGTATTCGGCGTTTCGGTCGTGCCGTTCAGGTGAATGTGGGGCCGAACGAGAACGGCAGCGAGCCGACTCGGTTGTCGAAATTCGAATCGACCAGATCCGGAACTCCAAGATTCCGCATGACGGGCCGTCGGTCGATCAGTTCCCGGAACAGGGCAGTCATTTCGAGACGCGCCAGATGCGCCCCCAGACAGTGGTGCGGGCCCCCGCCGCCGTATCCGAGATGAGGATTCGGCGACCGGGTGATGTCGAAGCGATCCGGATGGGTGAAAACCGCCTCGTCACGATTGGCCGACGCATAGACGAGGGCGACTTTCTCCCCCGGAAGGAACGTACGGCCGCCGAGTTCGCATGTGGCGGTGACGGTCCTGCGGAACTGGATGATCGGCGTCGAATGCCGGACGATCTCGTCGACGGCGCCGCCGATGTACCGGTCGAAGTCGGACCGCAGCAGATCCCGCTGCTCCGGATGCCGGTCGAGCAGGTACAGCCCGTGCGCGATGGCGTTGCGGGTCGTCTCCACCCCGGCCACCAGCAGCAGCGAGAAGAAGGCCCCCAGCTGCCGCCCGGACAGCGCCTCGCCGTCGATGTCCGCACGGACGAGCGCCGAGACGAGATCGTCCTCGGGGCGCAGACGGCGTTCCCGGGCGAGCCGCCCCATGACCCACTGCATCCGGGCCAGCGACGCAAGCCCCCGGCCGGGAATCCGCAGCCGGGCCCGGCCCCTGCGCTCGACACCGACATGCTCCGACGCGTGGTCGATCTGCTCCGCGATCCGCGCCCGGTAGGCCTGCGGGATGCCCATCAGGTCGCAGATCACCTCCAGCGGCAGCCGCGAGGCCGCCGACGGCATGAAGTCCCCGGGGCGCTCGGCGATCAGCTCGTCGACCAGCCGCCCGGCGAGCCGGCCGACGTTCTCCTCGGCGTCCGCCAGCAGCCGCGGGGTGAACCGACGCGAGATGATCCGGCGCAGCGCCGCGTGCTCGGCCCCGTCCATGTTGACCATCGAGTTCCCGAACAGCGCCTTCGCCCAGCCGGCCGGCTCCGGGGTGGTGACCCCCGGGGCGCTCGCGAACACCTGAGGCGTGCGGCTCGCGGTCCGCACGTCGGCATGGCGCACCAGGGCGTGGAACGGCTTGCCGGAGGTACGCGCGGTACCGGGCCGGGGAGTGAACAGCACCGGCGCGTCCAGCTCCCGCAGCAGGGCGAACGCCCGGAGCCGGTCGGGGCGCGGCAACCGCCAGAAGGCGGGGTCGGCCAGATCGACGTCCGCCGCGCGCAGCACACGGTCCCCGGACAGCTGGTACGGAACGGTCATGTCCATCACCTCCACGGTTCGCCAGGCCATGTTCCGGTCCGCCGGCCGCACGGAGCCCCGCGACGCGGCCTGCCCCGCCCGATGGCCCCACGTCCTCACGCGTTCGACGGAACGTGACCGCCTCGTGTGCGCCGTACGCCGCACGCACGAGAACTGTTTCGTGACCGCCTCGTTGTCAACATCGCCATCAGCAGCACCTCGGACGAGTTAACGAGGCGAGTCAACGAGAGGCAGGCAGTCAACTCATGAGCCCCACCCCCGCGAAACCGGGCGGCACCCGCGTTCCCTCCCGGCGGATCGTCCTGCGCGGAGCCTTCACCGCCGCAGTGGTCACTGGCACCGCAGGCGCCCTGCTCCCGCTGCTCGACCGTGAGCAGGCCGTCGCGGCCCGGCCCGCAGCTGGCCCCGAGGCGCCCGGAAGCGGCCCCGGAGCCACGACGGCGAAGGAATCCACGACGGAAGAGTTCGCCGAGATGTACCGGGGCCGGGAGATCCGGGGGACGGCGACCGTTCTCGTCCCCGCCGGTGCCCCGGACGACGACCGGGTGGCGGTCGCCGTCGAACCGGTCACCGAGATCCGCATCGACGGCAGGCCGCTGCACGTCATGAGGCGGGCGGACGGCACCTATCTGAGCGATGTCCGGCACTACGAGTCGTACCCGACGCTGCTGGAGACGGCCCGCGCCGCCGTCGACGAGCTCGGCGCCGCCAGACTCTCGCCCCCCGCCGCGCACCGCATGTGAACCAGGAGGACCAGCAACGGTGTACACCCGCAAGAACCAGCGCGACCTCACGCGCACCGAGAAGCGCCGACTCGTCGACGCGATCCTGAAACTCAAGCGCACGGGCCGCTACGACGACTTCGTCGTCATGCACCGCGAGTACTACGTGATGGACACCGAGCGCAGGCCGCGCCCGGCGCACATGACGTCCTCGTTCTTCCCCTGGCACCGCCAGTACCTGCTGGAGTTCGAGAAGGCGCTCCAGGGTGTCGACGCGGGCGTCAGCGTCCCTTACTGGGACTGGACCCGGGACAACAAGCCGACCTCGTCGCTGTGGGCGGAGGACTTCCTCGGCGGCAACGGCAGGCCCGGCGACCGCCGGGTCACCACCGGAGCCTTCGCCTACGAGGCGGGCAACTGGAGCGTCGGAAAGGGAGTCACCGACGAGAACTACCTCACCCGCAACTTCGGCAGGCCCGGCAGCAATCCCGTCGCCCTCCCCACCAAGGACGACGTGGCCCGGGCGCTGAAGGACCCGGTCTACGACACCGAGCCCTGGAACAGCATCAGCACCGAGGGCTTCCGCAACCGCATCGAGGGGTGGGGGATCCGGGGCGTGCGGCCGGTGGGCCTCCACAACCAGGTCCATCAGTGGGTCGGCGGCCCGATGGCGGGCGCGGCCTCCCCCGAGGACCCGGTGTTCTGGTTCCACCACTCCTTCGTCGACCTGCTGTGGGACCGGTGGCGCAAGGCGCACCCGAAGTCCGCCTACCTCCCGGGCCGCAGGCCCGCCTCGCCCGGCCAGGACCGTCGGTACGTCTTCGGCCTGGACGAGGCGATGCCTCCCTGGGGCGTCACCCCGAGGAAGCTCCTCGACCACGGCAAGGTCTACCGCTACGCCTGAGCCCGCACGAAGGAACGGCCGGCCACCTCCGTGCGGAGGGAGCCGGCCGTTCCGGTGCCGCAGGTGATCAGCGGCCGTAGCCGTAGTCCCCGCCGTTGTCGTGGTGGCCGCCGTCGACGTTGGCGCAGGTGTTGCCGAAGGCCGGGTTCAGCAGGCCGACCACGTTGATCGTGTTGCCGCAGAGGTTCACCGGCACGTGCACCGGGACCTGGACGCTGTTGCCCGAACCGACGCCGGGGGAGGCGGCGGCGAGGCTCTGCGCACCGGCGTCCGCGGACGCCATGCCGGCACCGCCGGCGATCAGCGCGCCGGTGCCGGCCATGACAGCGGCAACCTTCGTCATGCGAGACATTGAGAACTCCTTGTAAAGAAGGGGGTGTGCTGCGGACACGAGGCCCGCACCCCCTGACAACGCGAAAGACGCCGTACGGTAACGGATCAGCTCATAGGCGATATCTCCGACGCCCCTGTCCGGCGTACGCCCGACGCGTCAGCGACCGATCACCGGAAGTCCCGTCAGCCGCTCGTGCCAGTCCCGTGCCGCCGGGAAACGGGCCTTCACCGTCTCCACCGCCCGCTCCCGCACCGCCACCTGCGACTCGCGCAGCCGCAGCAGCGGCTCCAGACCCGGACGGGCCAGCAGCAGCCGCTGGTTGACCACCGGCACCGGCTCCCAGTGGTTCTTGTAGCTCTCCGCACCGCGCAGCAGACTCAGCACCTCGCGCCCGGCGTCCGAGGCCTGCTGGGCCACCTCGCGCAGCAGCATCGTCGACACATCGACCTTCCGTTCGCGCAGCGCCGGATCCGCGCCGTACAGATAGCCGCCCGTCAGATGCCCGGACTGCAACGACAGGTTGGCCGCCACCACCTCGCCGTTCAGCCGGAACTCGGTCATCGCCGCCGTGCCGTCCGCCACCATCCGCCCCACCGACCGGACCAGATGGTCCGAGAACCGGGCCCGCAGATGCTCGGGATTGACGCCCCGGCCCTCCCACTGCCTCTCGTGCAGCCGCAACAGCGTGCCGACCGCCGCCGGCACCCCGTCCTGCGGGATCCGGTGCGCCTCGACGCCCAGCGCCTCGACCTTGCGCAGCTTCGAGCGCAGCCGCTGCCCCCGCGAACCCGTCAGCCGCGCCACGAGATCGCCCAGCGGCTCGGCCGGAAGCTCCATGCACGTCGAGTCCGTGAGCCGGCTCCGGGCTCCCGGCCACCGCCCGAACAGCAACTGCGCCGACGCGTCAGGCCGGACCTCCCGCAGGTCCACCACGGTGTGCCGGGCGGCCCGGTCCAGACCGCGCCCCAGCGCCCCCACCGCGTACCCGGCCTCCTCCTCGTCCAGCAGGATGTCGAAGAAGTCGGAGATGGCCCCGCCCATGGGTACGAGCAGCGGCATCGGACGGTGCACCAGCATCAGCGGCGCCGCCCCGATCAGCCGCCCCGCCCGGCGCACCAGCAGCACGCGCAGCCGGCCCTCCTGGCCGTAGGAGATCCACCACGAGTGGAGCCAGGCGTGGCTCTGGAACGGGGTGGCGGTGGCGCACCGGCGGTGCAGGGCGTCCCACTCCCCGGCGAGCGCGCCGAACTCCCGGAAGTCCCGGCACAGCGTCACGGCGAGGCCGCCCGCCCGGAGGCCCGTCATCGGACGAGCTCCCGTTCGTCCTGGGCGACGTTGCCGCCCTCGGCCGTCGGCCCCGGCACCTGCGCCGAGACGCTCCAGCCCGCCCGGCGCGGCCGGACCAGCAGCACGAGTCCGCCCAGCAGACCGCCCGCCGCAGCCCCCACGGCGGTGCCCAGCGGCATCGACGGCGAGACCGGCCGGTCCGGCGTCATCGCATGGGTGAACTTGATCAGCTTCACCCCGGTGTCCTTGGAGACATGGCCGCTGCTCACGATGACGGCCTCGATGACCGCGTTCGCGATGTCGGCCGCCCTGTGCCGGTCCTCGGAAGTGCCCGTCACCGCGATCATCGGCGAGTCGGGCGAGGTCTCCGACGTCACGTGGGACCGCAGTTCGCGCACCGGCTCGCCCGCCGCGCCCTGGGCGTACGAGAGCGTCGCGTCGCTCGTGGTCAGCCGCCCGTACGACTGGGCGTACCCCAGCGCCGCCGAGGGATCCGTCTCCCCTTCGGCGACCGCCATCGCATAG
The DNA here is from genome assembly GCF_056172905.1 of Streptomyces sp. iso_384. Classification (NCBI taxonomy): domain Bacteria; kingdom Bacillati; phylum Actinomycetota; class Actinomycetes; order Kitasatosporales; family Streptomycetaceae; genus Streptomyces; species Streptomyces sp. iso_384. The sequence continues at coordinate 4,310,530 of NZ_JBWBTT010000001.1, read as the reverse complement.
CTGGTGGCCTCGTACTGCGGCGCGGCGAACGCACCGTACGAGAGCCCGGACGCGGTGCCGATCAGCACGCAGACGGGCAGCGGCCACCAGTGCGGCAGCCGGGTGAGGGCGGTGCGCAGCCGATGGACGACGGCGGGTCGCTGCTGCTCGGGTGACTCGGTCATGAAAGGGCTCTCCGGTTCGGTGGGGCGGTGTCGAGGGCGTATGCGTACACGTCCATCAGGCGCTCGCTGCTGCGTCTGATGTCGTAGTGGCCGACGGCCCGGGGCGGCGGCCGCCGGTCCGTACGGGCCTGTATCCGCTGCCGCAGCCGGGCCGTCAGCTCCTCGGGGCTCCCGGCGATCCGGGTGGCGCCCGGGGCATGGGCGGCGGGCAGGTCGTCGATGGCGGGGCAGGCGTCGTGCAGGACGGGCAGCCCCGCGGCGAGCGCCTCCACGGCGGCAAGACCGAAGGACTCCTCGCGGGACGTGGAGACGAAGACGTCCAGGGCGCTCAGCAGTGCCGGCACCCCCGGAACCGGACCGTCCCCGTCCTCGTCGCACTCCCCGAGGAACCGGATCCGGTCCACGGCCCCCAGACGCAGGGCCAGCGCGCGCAGCGCCCCGGCCTCCGGACCGTCCCCGGCCAGCAGCAGGCGAGCCTCCGGCAGCGCGGCGACCGCGCGGATCAGCACGTCGAACCGCTTGCCCGGCACCAGCCGGCCGACCCCGCCGACGACGAACGCGTCCTGGGGGATGCCCAGCGCCGCGCGTACCGAGGTCCGCCGCTCCCCGTCGAAGCGGAACCGGTCCGCGTCGATGCCGTTGGGCACCAGCCGGATCCGGTCGGCGGGCACCCCCCAGTCCCGCAGCCGGCCGGCCACGGTGGAGGAGACGGCGACGGTCGCCGCGCCGAGCCGTTCGGTGGAGAGGTAGAGGGCGCGGATGGACCGGGTGAGCGGACGGCCCTCGATCTCGGCCCGCCCCAGGGAGTGTTCGGTCGCGACGGTGGCCCGGGTCCCGGCGAGCCGGGCCGCGATCCTGCCGTACACACAGGCCCGGTAGAGATGCGTGTGGACCAGGTCGTAGCGGCCGTCCCGGATCAGCCGGGCGAGCCTGCCGACGGCCGAGAGGTCCCGGTTGCCGCGCATCCCCAGATGTGTCACCCGGATCCCGTCGGACCGCAGCTCCTCGGCCACCGCCCCCGGGTTGGTGAGCGTCACGACCTCGCACTCCACCGGCAGATGACGCAGCAGCAGCCGCAACTGCCGCTCGGCGCCGCCGACCCCGAGTCCGGTGATGACGTGCAGCGCCCTCACCGCGGACCGCCCGCCCGCACCGGACCGGCGGCCCGCGAGCCGGCGGCGGGCGCGGCGACCTGCCGCAGCCCGTGCCGCAGATCCTTCGCCCACAGCCGGACCCCCCGGTCCGCCTGGCTGATGTGGGTGCGGGGGAGGGCGAACCGGCTGAGCAGCGGGCCCGGGGCCAGCGCGCACGCGTAGCCGTAACCCGCCGTGCGCGCGGCCTCGGTGACCCGGCGGTCGAGGATGCCGTACGGGTAGCAGAAGCCCTCCGGGAGCGAGCCGGTGAGCTTGCCGATCAGCTCCCGGCTGTCGGCCGTCTCCCGGCGCAGCTCCTTGTCCGAGAGCGCCGTCAGGTCCTGGTGATACAGGCCGTGCGAGCCGACCTCCATGCCCGCGGCGGCCACCCGCCGGACGTCCTCGTGGGTGAGCAGCGGCTTGCGCGGGCCCAGCGGATCCCACTCGTTGACCCCGCCCGGCCGGCCCGGGAGGACGAAGACCGTCGCCCGGCAGCCGTGCTTGCGCAGCACCTCGAGCGCCTCGCCGAGGAAGTCCGCGTACCCGTCGTCGAAGGTCAGCCCGACCAGCCCGCGCCGCCCGGACGCCCCCGCGCGCAGCAGCTCCGACACCCCCACCCCGGTCAGCCGCCGGCTGCGCAGCCAGGACAGCTGCTCGTCGAGGCGCTCGGGGGAGACGGTGATGCCGTACGGATCGTCGCTCGGGTCCGTCACCGAGTGGTACGTGAGGATCCACGGCTGACGGCGGGTGTGCGGGCGGAGCCGGGACGAGGGAGCGTCGGCGCAACGTGCCGAGGATTCAGCGGCCATCAAGGAACCTCCGTCGGGTGAGTGCCAGCAGGGAAACGACCTCGGGCGAGCGCAGGGCCAGCCCGGACAGGAAGAACACGGAGGGGACGAGGAGACATCCGGCGGCCAGGCTCAGCACCGGGTCGGCGACGAGCGGCGCGCACGCCCACCCGGCCGCGCCCGCCGCCAGCGACGCCCCGGTGAGCCGGCCCAGCGAGAGCGCCACGGCCCGCGTCCGGATCGGCACCACCCGGGTGCCGAGGCCCATGAGGAGCAGCAGCGCCGTCGTGCTGATCCCGATCGCGTTGGCGGTCGCGATGCCGTCCACGCCGAAGCGGTACGTCAGCGCGTACCCGGCCCCCATGGTGACCAGCAGTCCGGTGCCCATCGCGAACGCCGGGAACCAGGTGGGCCGCCCGGACGAGAAGAACGGCCGGCTCAGCGCGCCGACCAGGCAGTGCCCCAGCAGTCCGAGCGCGTACACCCGCATCACCTGCGCGGTGGAGTCGGTGTCGGCGACGCCGAACGCGCCGCGCTGGAAGAGCACTTCGATGATCTGGGGCGCGTAACCGAGGACCACCGCCGTGCCGAGCAGCACCACCATCCCGGCCAGCGCCAGGTCCCGCTCCACCCGCAGCCGGGCCTTCTCCCGGTCCCCGGCGGCCATGGCCTGCGCGACCACCGGGAAGGTCACGGTGCAGATCATCAGCGACAGCACCATCGGCATCTGCGCGACCTTCTGCGCGTAGTTCAGATGCGAGATCGCGCCCGCCGGGAGGGTGGAGGCCAGGAACCGTTCCACCAGGACCTGGGACTGACGGCTCACCACGAACACGACCACCGGCGCCAGCACCGCGAACCCCAGCAGCGGAGCGGTCCGCGCGGCCCGCCGCACCGGCCGCCCGAACCGCGGCAGCCGGGGCCGCGCCGGCGGCACCAGCCGCAGGAACATCGGCAGTTGGGTCAGGATCATCAGCGCGCTGCCGACCGCGACCCCCACCGCCGCGGCCCGCACCCCCCACACGGAGTGCAGGGCCAGCGTCATCCCGATGATGCCGAGGTTGTACGCGACATAGACCCCGGCGGGCGGCAGGAAGCTGCCGTGTGCGCGCAGCGCGGCGCTGAAATAGCCGGTGATCCCGAAGGTGAGGACGGTGACCGCGGTCAGCCGTGTGCAGTCCACCGCGAGACGGGGATCGGCGAGCCCCGGGGCCAGCACTCCCACGACCCACGGCGCGCCCGCGATCAGCAGCGCCGCGCCGCCGGAGAGCAGCAGGAACAGCCGGGGGAACGTGGCCGCCACCAGTTTCCGTACGGGGTCGGCGCCTCCCTCCGCCTCGCCGGAGGCGCGACGGGTGAGGGCCAGGCTGAACGCCGGGACGAGGAGGAGCGCCATCCCGTCCTCGATCAGCAGCGTCGCCGCCATCTCGGGCACGGTCCAGGCGATCAGGAACGCGTCGCTGGCGTCACTCGCCCCGAAGTACCGGGCGATGGCCTGGTCCCGCACCAGACCGAGGACGGCCGCCAGCACGGTCAGCACAGCCGTGCCTGCCGCCGCGCGGGCGAGGAAGGACCCGAGCCGGGGAGCCTCGCCGCCGGCCGTCTCCGGCGAGCCGGGCCCTTCCGGGCCTGCCCCCGGGGCCGGGAGCAGCGGCGGGGCCGGGGCGGAGGCCGGGCCCGCCGCCGGGTCCGCCGGACGCGCCCCGGTCTCCGTGCCCGTACCGGTCTCGGTCATGCGGCGTTCACCCGGTCCGGCTCGGCCAGCGCCCACCAGGCCGCCAGCCCCAGCACGACCCCGCTCAGTACCGTGGTGGGCCCGCCGATGTCCGCGTACAGGAAGTTGACGCTCTGCCAGGTCATCAGGGCGACCGCCACCAGGCCGCAGTCCATGGCCGCGTGTCCGCGCGAGCGGGCGAGGCGCAGCCGACGGATCGAGCCGACCAGGATCGCCGCCCAGCTGCCGACGAGCGCGGTCAGCCCGACGAGACCCTGTTCGCCGAGGACCAGGAGATACATGTTGTGCGGGGACAGCAGGGCCTGCCGGCGGAACTCCTGGCCCGCCCCGGCGGTGTCGCTGCCGGAGGAGAGCCCGATGGAGGCGTGTCCGTCGCGGTGGTCGGGGAAGCCCTTGAGGCCGACCCCGGCGGCGGGGCGCTCGCGCCACATCGCGCCCGCCGCACTCCACATCGCGTAGCGGTCGCTGACCGAACGGTCCGGGGTGCTGGTCACCCGGGTCACGCTGGCGGCCCGGTCCGCGATCATCTCGGAGCCGATGCCGAACCCGCCGACCACCACCACCCCGGCCGCGCCCAGCACGGCCAGCGACGTCAGCGCCTGCCGCCGCCCGGCCAGCGCCAGGGCGACCAGGACCGCGGCGGCCGTGGCGATCCACACGCCCCGGCTGAACGACAGCGTCAGGGGCACGATCAGCGCGACGGCGAGGACGGCGGCGGCCGGCCGCAGCCAGGACGGGGCGCCGCCGGGCGTGCGGAGGGCGCAGGCGGTGGTGGCGAGCAGCCCGTAGGCGACGACGGTCGCCATGCCCATGATGTCGCTGGGGCCGAAGGTGCCGACCGCCCGGATGTCCTCGCCCATGTAGGACGCGCCGGTCCCGGTGACGTACTGATGGACGCCCGTGACACCCTGGACGACCGCCAGCAGCACCAGCGAACCGGCGACGACCCGGAACCCGTACGCGTCCTCGATCAGCAGGAACACCGCGACCGGTACGAGGACGAAGACCTGGAGATAGCGGACGAGCCCCGGCAGGGCGGCGGCCGGGTCCGCCGCCGTGACCGTGGCCACCGCGAAGCCCACCACGGGCAGGCCCAGGACCAGCGCGGCGGCGGCGCTGAGCGGGCGTCGGCGCAGATACAGCAGCCGCCCCACGCACAGGAGCACCGCGATCCCCGAGGCCAGGTCGGCCGGTCCGACCGCCGGGCCGCCGCCCCCGCCGGAGAATCCGTGGGGCAGGGCGGGCAGCAGAACGGTCGCGACCAGCGGCAGCAGCGGCCACCGGCTCCGCCAACCGCTTCGCCGGGGGCGGGAGACGGTACGGGGCGCTGCCGACGGCGCCGGAGCGGGCTGGGTGAGGACAGCGGCCATGGTCAGCTGCCTCCGAGCCGGAACAGGGAACCGGCGGTCCGCGCCAGCACGCACGCGTCCTGCCACAGCGACCAGGTCTCGATGTAGCGGTTGTCGAAGCGGGCCCGCTCCTCGATCGAGGTGTCGCCCCGCAACCCGTTCACCTGGGCCAGCCCCGTGATGCCGACCGGCATCCGGTGGCGGGCCTGGTATCCGGGGTGGGCGCGGCTGAACTGCGCCACGAAGAAGGGGCGTTCGGGACGGGGCCCGACCATGCTCATATCGCCGCGCAGGACGTTCCACAGCTGCGGCAGCTCATCGAGGGAGGTCCGGCGCAGCACCCGGCCGACCCGGCTCATCCGCCCGTCGGACGCGACGTTCCAGCGGGTCGCCGACTCCTGGACGTCGGCGGGCCGCAGCGTACGGAACTTCAGCAGGACGAAAGGACGACCGTGCCGGCCGACGCGCTCCTGCCGGAAGATCACGCCCGGCCCGTCGGAGAGCCGCACGGCCAGGGCGCACGCCGCCATCACCGGGGCCGCCAGCAGCAGTCCGACCGCGGCCAGGACGGCGTCCATCGCCCGCTTCACCCCGTGGCCGAGCGGACGGTCGGTTCCGTCGTGCAGGGGCTGGGCGGTGAAGCCCCACAGATGATCGGGGCGGCCTCCCGCCGGAGGAGCCGCGACCGCCCCGGGGCCGGTGACCAGCCACACCCGGCAGCCGTGTCCGGTGAGCAGGCTGAAGAGCGCGGCGCCGTCCGGGGTGGCCTCGGGCGGCGCGGTGAACACCGCGTGCCGCACGCTGTTCTGCACGACCGCCCGCCCCACCTCCTGGGGCGAACCCAGCACCGGCAGCGGCACGGTGTCGGAGCCCGTCGTCTGCTTCTCCTCCCCGGCGGCGGGGGAGGCGACCAGACCGACCGGCCGCAGCCCGTACGCGGGGTGGTCGTACAGGGTGGCCGTCACCTGACGGGCCGAGGGGCCCTGGCCCACGACCAGCGTGGACAGGGGGCGGCGTACGGCGGCCCGCCGCCGCGCCCGGTACGCGGCCGCACGTCCCGCGCAGGTCAGCGCGGTCTGCGTACCGGCCCCGTACGCGAGCACCGCCCAGCCGATCGCCAGCTGCGGGGCCCAGACGTCCAGCACCTCCATGGTCACGTACCACTGCAGGAGGGTGAGACCGGTGAGCGCGGGCAGTTCGGAGAGGACCGAGGGGGACAGGCGCATCCGGTACAGGCCGCGTTGGGCGAAGAGCAGCACCTGCGCCACCGCCTGCGCGGCCACCAGCAGCCACGGCCAGGGGACCGGGACGACCAGGGCGAACGTCACGGCCGCGGCCAGGGCGTCCACACACAGCAGCGGCACGGAACGGCCGTACCGGACGGCCCGGCGCTCACCGGGCCGCACCTGTGCACCGCCGCCGCTTCTTCGCGGCGGATGAACCGTGTGAGCCTGTACGGCCGTCGCCTGGCCGGTGCCGGGAACCGGTGCACTCTCCATCGTCATCGCTCGGTGCGCTTCCTCGTCGTGGGGCCGGACATGCCGACAAGTTCCTGGTAGAGACCGGCAACCGCCCCCGCGGTCCGTCGGACGTCGAAGGCCGCCCGGGTGTGGCGCAGGGCCCGGTGGGACACCGCCTCGCGCAGTTCCGGGTCGGCGAGCAGCGCGGTCAGCGCCGCGGCCAGTGCCGCCGGATCCTCCGGAGGCACCAGACAGTGGTCCTCGTGACCGGGCGGCAGGCTCTCCCGCGCCCCGTTCACGTCGGTCATCACGACGGGCCGGCCGCAGGCCATCGCCTCCAGCGGGGCCAGGGCCATGCCTTCCCAGCGGGAGGGCAGTACGAGGACGTCCGCCGCGTGGATCCACGGCCGTACGTCCGCGCAGGCTCCGGTGAACAGCACGCCCGGCGGGGCCGATTCCTCCAGGGCACCCCGGTCGGGACCGTCGCCCACCAGGACCAGCCGGGCCCCGGCCACCGGCATCCGGCGCCAGGCCCGCAGCAGGACGTCCTGCCCCTTCTGCCGGGTCAGCCGGCCGACACAGACGACCAGCGGGGCGTCGCGGTCGACACCGTCCAGTAAGGGCAGCGAGGCGCGGGCCTCCGCACGGCCGGTGCGGCCGCCGGGGCGGAAGCGGTCGAGGTCGATGCCGTTGTGGATGACCGACCAGCGGGCCGCGATGCCCGCCTCCTGGCCGGTGCGGCGCTCCGACTCGCTGACGCACAGGATGTGATCGGCCCAGCGTGCCCCGAACCGCTCCCAGCCGAGCGCGAGTTCGGCGGTGCGCCCGCCGACGGCCTCGAACGACCAGGCGTGCGGCTGGAACACCGTGGGAACCCGGCCGCGCACCGCGATCCGGCCCGCAAGGCCCGCCTTGGCGCTGTGGGCGTGGACCACGTGCGGGCGGCTCGCGCGGACGATACGTCGCGCGGCGGCGACCTCACCGGCCAGCCGGGGCCCGGGGGCACGGGTGACGGACCAGTCGTGGACCTCGGCGCCCGCCGACGCCGCCCCGAGAGCCAGCGGACTCCCGGGTGGGCAGGCCACCACGGGGCGCAGTCCCGACCCGGCCTGGGCCCTGACGAGATCGGTGACGACCCGGGCCACTCCGCCGTCCACGGGCTGAACCAAATGAAGGACCGTCAATTGTCTTTCTTCACGACGCATGTGCAGCACGCACGGCTCTCTTCGCTCAATCCGGTCAGTAAGGCCCACCGGGCCTAAAGCCGAACTGCACTTTCGCAGAGATGTGGCGAAATCGTGCGCGTGACTCGCTCATACGACCACACGAGGATGACGCGTTCCGGAGGACCGTTCGAGTGGCCACGGGAGAGACCGGAGCGTGGCCGCGAACCCTTTGTCGGCAGGTCGCAAAAGGGCTTGCGCGAGTCTGTCGCACGGAATGACGGCAGTGCTCCGCACGCATGGCGCCGGTTATACCGTCACCTTTTCCGCCTTACCGCACACCGCCGATCGCTGCATCGGATGGCATCACCATCCATCGGCCGATTACGCCGTTCTCGTGGTGCCGTCCGTCGTGCCGTCCGCGATGTCGAAAGTGACGTCCGCGGCGCGCGCCACGACCTCCACCTCGTCTCCCAGCGCCCATTCCGCGACCCGCGAGGCCATCGCCGCCGGAACCACGTCGCTGATGTCCGGCGCGGCCGGAATGTCGTACGTGGCGTGGGCGTCGTGCGGCAGGACGACCCGGTAGTCCAGCTCCAGGGCACGGCGGGCGGTGGCGAGCACGCACATCTCCGACATCACCCCGCAGACGGCGAGCGACCGGACGCCCGCCGCCGTCAGCTCGGCCGCCAGTGAGGTCCCCTCGAAGCCGTCGTCCTCGCTCTTGCGGATCACGGTCTCGCCCGGTCCGGTGCGCACCGGCAGATGCAGCGCCCACCCGGGCGTCCCGGGCTCGTCGGGCTCGCCGGCCGGGCCGTCGTTCTGCAGATGCACGACGAGCGCCCCGGCCCGGCGGGCCCGCCCGATCAGATCTGTCACCCGGTCCAGCAGCCGGGGCGCGTCGGGCACGGCGGCGTCACCCGCGACGAACGCCGACTGGACATCGATGACGAGCAGCGCCTGGACGGGAGCGGGGCGGGCGGTCATGCCGGAGGAGTCCTTACGTCGTCGCGGCGGCTACGCGGGCGAAGCCCGAACAGTGTCCAATCGTGCCGGACGACGGCCCGTGGCCGCCCACCGGTTTCCGGCGGGCGGCCACGGGCCGGGGTGGTGCGGTCCACGAGATCAGCCGGTGCGGTCCACGAGATACGGGATCAGCGTCAGCAGGTCCGTACGTGCCTCCTCGGCCAGCGGCACCCGGTCCAGACAGGCGTGGGCCGCCGCCAGATGCTCCCGCGCCTCGGCGATCGTGGCCCGCCGCCCGCCGGCCTCGTCGATCAGCTCGGCCGCACGGCGCGCCGCCCGGTCGTCGAGCGGTCCGGCGGAGGCGAGCAGCGCGTCGAGCCGTCGGGCCGCCGGGTGGTCGGCGGACAGGGCCGCGAGCACCGGGTAGGTCTTCTTCAGCCGCCGCAGATCGCTGTGCACCGGCTTGCCGGTCACCTGCGGATCGCCCCAGATCCCGAGCAGATCGTCCACCGCCTGGAACGCCACCCCCACATGCCGCCCCGCCAGGTCCAGCGCCTCGGCGGTGGCCGCCGGAGCGCCGGCCAGCACCGCGCCCAGGGCGGCCGCGCAGCCGAGCAGAGAACCCGTCTTGAGGGTGGCCATCGACCGGTACTCGTGCGGCAGGACCGCCCCGGGCCCGGTCCACGGCCGGGACTCGAAGAGCAGGTCCTGCGCCTGACCACGCACCAGATCGCCCAGCGCGACCGCCAGTTGCCGCACCGCCGCCGGACCGCCCGGCCCGGGCGCCTCCGCCAGCGTGGCGACGGCCAGCGCGAAAAGGGCGTCCCCCGCGAGGACCGCCGGGCCCGTGCCGTACGCCTTCCAGAGCGTCGGCCGGCGGCGACGGGTCTCGTCGCCGTCCATGATGTCGTCGTGGATCAGCGAGAAGGTGTGGATCAGCTCGACGGCGACCGCACCGAGCACCGCGTCCGAACCGCTGCCGCCGGCGGCCTCCGCGCCGAGCACCGCGAGCGCCTGGCGCACCCCCTTGCCCTGCGATCCGGGCACCGGCTCGCCGCCGGTGCCGCTCCAGCCCAGCGAGAACGCCGCCGTCTCCGCGTGCCAGGGGTGCAGCCGGCCCACCGACTCCACCAGGGCCGGGCGCACCAGCTCGCGGCACCGGTCCAGTATCTGCGGGGCACTCGCCCGGCGGGTCGTGGAGAGCGTCATGCGCGGTCGCCCCTCCCGTCCACCGCGGGCTGTTCCACGCCGAGTTCGGCGTACGCCTTCTCGACCATCTCCCGGGCGTTCAGCAGCCCGATCCGGCTGAGCCTGCCGCGCAGTTCGTCCAGGTCGGCGGCGGTGGCCCCGCGGTCCCGGCCGAGCCTGGCCCGCGCCTTGACCAGGCCGAGCGAGGACAGCGCCTCGCCGCGCGGCTCGTCCATCGCGCGGAACTCGCCGAGCGCCTGTTCGTAGACCTCGCGGGCCTCCTCGTACCGCCCGGCCCGGAACAGCACGTTGGCCCGCATCTTGTGGTTGTACGCCAGGGCGCTGGAGAGCTTCATCTCGCGGCAGGTGACCTGGGCCTCGGAGAGCAGTTCGAGGGCCCGTCCGGTCGCCCCGTCCCGGAGGGAAACGATGTCGGCGATGCCGCGCAGCGCCCAGGCCCGGCCCCGCCGGTCGTCCGCGTCGCCCGCCAGGGCCGCCGCCTCCTCGAACATCTCCAGCGCCGTGTCCAGCGAGCCGGTGTTGCGGTGGATCTGCGCGATGCCCTCCAGCGCCCACACGGTGTGCCGGGCCTCGCCCCGGGCGCGCGCCTCGGCCAGCAGCTGTTCGTGCAGCGTCGCGACGGTGGCGTAGTCGCCCTGGATCCGCCCGGTCTCGGCGAGACCCGCCAGGGAGTAGCCGCGGGCGACCACATCGCCGCCCCGCTTCCCCAGCTCCGCGGCGAGACCGAGCAGCCGGAACGCGAGCCGCAGCGCCCCGCGCTGCCGTGCCAGCGTGCCGCCGCTCCACAGCGCCCAGGCCATCGCCCCGGTGTTCCCGGCCGCCCGCGCGGCCCGGTAGCTGGCCTTCCAGGCCCGGTCGGCCTCCGCCACGTGCCCGAGCCTGCGGTGGGCCTCGGCCACGGCGAGGCCGGAGCGGGCCACCTCCTCCTGCGATCCGGAGAGCTCGGCCTGCCTCAGATGGCGTACTCCCTCGGCCAGTACGTCGGTGAGGGAGGCGTTCACCGACATCTTGGTGAGAGCTCCCTGGTACTCGGGCGCCAGTGCCTTGGTCTGCATGGGTGCCTTCCGCGCGGTGCCGGGCCCGCACCGGGGCGACTATACCCTCCGTGTATACATGGGGGGTATAGTCGGCCGGTCGTGCAGGCCCGGATCATGTGGGGGTTGGACGCCGCTCGTCACACGCGGCGAACCGTCCTGTCATTGATCAAGACGGCAGCGGGCCATGGAGGGTTGCTCGTACGGCCCAGGTCGTTCCGCTCTCGCTTCCGATCCCGTTCCCGTGCCCGAAAGTGTGCCGAAAGCTCCTGTTCGCGCTGTACCTCGAATACCCCGAACGGCCGCTCCTGACCTGCGACGGCACCGCCGCCGCGCTCGAATGAACAGGTGATGGCGCCCCCGGACGACTGCCTCGCCCGCAATGAGTGGATCTGCGGCGCCTATCTCTCCAGCCGTCGCGAGATCCTCGTGGACGCGGTGCTGCAACACCTCCAGCTGACGGCCGCCGCGGTGGCCGTCGCCCTGGTGCTCGCCGTCCCGCTGGCCCTGGCGGCCCGCCGGTGGCGCTGGGCGGCCGGGCCGGTGCTCGGGCTGACGACGATCCTGTACACGATCCCGTCGCTGGCGATGTTCTCGCTGCTGCTGCCGCTGTACGGACTCTCCGCCGCGCTCGTCGTCGCGGGTCTTGTCCTCTACTCGCTGACCCTGCTCGTCCGCAACATCCTGGCCGGGCTCCGGGCCGTCCCCGAGGAGACCCGGCAGGCCGCCCGGGGCATGGGCTACGGGCCGCTGCGTCTGCTGCTCGCAGTGGAACTCCCGCTCGCGCTGCCCGCCGCCATGGCCGGGCTGCGCATCGCCACCGTCTCCGCGGTCTCGCTGGTCACCGTCGGGGCGATCGTCGGCCACGGCGGACTCGGCAACCTCATCTACTCCGGCATGAACACCTACTTCAAGGCCCAGGTGCTCACCGCCTCCGTCCTGTGCGTCGTCATCGCCGTCGCCGCCGACCTCCTGCTCCTGGGAGCGGGCCGACTGCTGACGCCCTGGACCCGGAGGCAGGCGTGAACACGCACCGGAACGGGAGGCGGGCATGAGCACCCTGTCGGACACCTGGTCCTGGCTCACCACCGCCGCGCACTGGTCCGGGCCCGACGGCGTCTGGAACCGGCTCGGCGAACATCTCTTCCTCACCGTCGTCTGTCTGCTCATCAGCTGCCTGATCGCCCTGCCCGTCGCCCTGGTCCTGGGACACCTCGGCAAGGGCGGCGCGCTCGCCGTCAACCTCTCCAACATCGGCCGGGCCGTGCCCACCTTCGCCGTGCTGGTCCTGCTGCTGCTCACCCCCGTCGGCACGTACGGCCAGTGGTCGACGATCATCGCGCTGGTGCTGTTCGCCGTGCCGCCGCTCCTCACCAACGCCTATGTCGGCATGCGCGAGGTCGACCGGGACGTCGTCCGGGCCGCCCGGGGCATGGGCATGACCGGCCGCCAGATGCTGCTGGGCGTGGAACTGCCGCTCGCCCTCCCGCTGATCCTCACCGGCGTACGGATCGCCGCCGTGCAGCTGGTCGCCACCGCCACCCTCGCCGCACTGGCCGGCGGCGGGGGGCTGGGCCGGATCATCACCGCCGGCTTCAACCTCGCCGCCACCCCGCAGGTGGTGGCCGGAGCGATCCTCGTGGCCGTCTTCGCCCTCCTCGTCGAAGGCCTCTTCGAGGCGGGGCAGCGCCTCGCACCCCGGCGCGGACGGGAGGCCGTGTGAATCGCGCCCACCGGGCCCTGGCCGCGCTGGCCCTCCTCGCCGCCACCGCCTGCACCACGGGCCCCAGCCTGGAGAACCAGGGCGAGGTCACCGCACCGCCCGGCGACAGCAGGGAACTCACCGTCGGCTCGGCCGGATTCACCGAGAGCGACCTGCTCGCCCAGATGTACGCCCTGCTCCTGGAGAACGCCGGATACTCCGCCGACCTCATCTCCGTCACCAACCGGGAGATCTACGAACCCGCCCTGGAGAAGGGCCAGATCGACGTCGTCGCGGAGTACGCGGCGACCTTCGCCGACTGGCTGAACGCCAAGGCCGAAGGAGCCGATGCGGAGCCCGTCGGATCGCCCGACCTCACCGCCACCATGAAGGCGCTCCGCGCCCTGGCCGCCCCGCGCGGGCTGACCGTGCTCGACCCGGGCCGGGCCGTCGACCAGAACGCCTTCGCGGTCACCGGCGCGTACGCGAGGAAGCACGGGCTCACGACCCTCAGCGACGTCGGCGCGGCGAAACTGCCCGTACGGCTGGCGGCGGGCGACGAATGCGTCCAGCGGCCCTACTGCGCCCCCGGGCTGCGCACGACGTACGGCATCGACGTCGTCGCCGTCGACCCGAAGGGCGTCGGCACCACCCAGGCGAAGCAGGCGGTGCAGAACGGCCAGGACCAGATGGTGCTGACCACCACGACCGACGCCACCCTGGACCAGTTCGGCCTGGTCCTGCTGGAGGACGACAAGAACCTCCAGAACGCGGACTACGTGGTCCCCGTCGTCAACCGCGCCCGCGCCGGGAGCACCGGGGTGCGCGACGCCCTCGGCCGGCTCAACACCGTACTGACCACCGCCGACCTGGCATCGATGAACGAGCAGGTCGACAGCTGGCGGCGGCTGCCCGAGGACGTCGCGCGCACCTACCTGGAGTCGAAGAAGCTCCTCCCGAAGGGCTGAGCCGGCCGACGGCTCAGGAGGCGGGCGGGGCCGGGGGCCAGGGCACATCGGCCAGGAGCGGCAGGATCTGCTCCTCCTCGTAGTCGAGGTGGGCCGTCAACTCCTGAGTCATCCGGGTCAGTTCGGCACGGAAGCGGTCCGGCTCCGCGATGGCGGCATCGGCCAGCAGGGCGGCGAGCGCCGACTGGAGCTCCCCGATGCCGCGGTGCTCCTCCCGCAGCCGCTCGAAGACGTCGGCCAGCTGGGGGTGATGACTCTCCATCGTGGGGAACATATGGCCGTCCTCGGCCGTGTGGTGGAACTCCAGCGCCTGGCAGAACGCCAGGCAGCGCTGCCGGATCTGCAGCCCGAGACCGGGCGCGGGCGGCTCGCCCGCGCCGCCGTGGGCGGCCCGCGCGGCGAAGTGCGCCTCCGTCTCCGCGTGTACATGCAGGAGTTGGGCGCGCAGCCAGGTGTGCACCTCCATCAGCTTGTCGGCGAGCGAGGCGATCGGGCGAGGCGTGTCGTCGGGGTCCGGCAGCTCCAGGGCCACGACGGGCAGCACCCGGTCGGTCGCGGCCTGGTACTCCGCGTAGCCGGGCGCTTCGGCCACCACCCGGGCGAACAGCTCGTCGCGCCGGGCCCCTTCGGCCGGCACGGCGAGGGCCGGGAACTCCTCGTCCCCCAGCTCCACCTGGACGGTGGGGTGGGCGAGGAGATTGCGGTACCAGTCGGGGTGGAGCGGTGCGCCGAGGCTGGAGCCGACGACGAGCAGCCGGCGGCCGTCGCGTACGTATCCCAGCGGTGTGGTGTGCGGCTTCCCGGAGCGGGCTCCGGTGGTGGTCAGCAGGAGGAGGTCGGCGCCCTCGAAGGGGCCGCCGACCTTCCCCGCGTTCGCGCGGAACTCGGTGATGACGGACTGCTGGAAAGCATGGGGCATGGAGGTTCTGGGTCTCCCGTGAGGAATGCGGGCAGGCGAGGGCCCGGCGTCGCGGAGTGTCCGCGGTGAGGTGGTTCGGACGTGAAGGCGCTCGGGGCGCGGCTGCTCAGAGGCAGGGGGCGATGAGTCGACTCATGGCGTCGTCCCTGGAAGAAGGCGCTGGCTCGACCGCCGGCCGGCCCAGATCTCTTTGGCCGACGTCACGCTGCACGTCTCCCATCACAACCCGGCCGGTGCGGGTCTGTCAACGCGAGGACGGGCGACGAGGGCACGGGCAACGCGGGTACGGGCAACGCGGGTACGGGCAACGCGGGTACGGGCAACGCGAAGACGGGCAACGCGAAGACGGGCAACGCGAAGACGGGCAACGCGAAGACGGGCAACGCGAGGAAAACGCGTTGCCCGTCCTTCGGAAGCCTGCGACGCTTCCGGCCATGCCCGCCGAACAAGAGACCCTCACGCCTCTGTCGCCGACCCCTCGTACCCATCGGGTCGAGGCGCTCTTCTCGCGCGGCCGCCTGGTCGCGATCCCGCGCAAGGAGGCCCGTCGGGAGCAGCTGCTCGTGCATCTCGCCGACACGCTGTTCGAGCGGGAGCGTTCGTACACCGAGCGCGAGGTGAACGAGGCGCTGCTCACCGTCCACGAGGACTGCTCCGCGCTGCGCCGCCATCTCGTCGTGGCGGGGCTGCTGGTCCGGCCCCGGGACGGCAGCAGCTACCGCCGCGGACGCTGAACCGTGAACCGGGTCAGTTGAGGGTGTCGGGGTCCGGGCCGGTGCGCATGCCCCGGTCCAGCGCGGCGACGGCGTCCATGTCCGCGTCCGACAGCTCGAAGTCGAAGACGTCGATGTTCTGCCGGATCCGCTCGGGCGTGACCGACTTGGGGATCACGATGTTGCCGAGCTGGAGGTGCCAGCGCAGCACCACCTGGGCCGGGGACTTGCCGTGCCGCTCGGCGATGGAGACCAGCGCCTTCTCCTTGAGCAGCGCGCCCTGGGCCAGCGGGCTCCAGGCCTCGGTGGCGATGCCGTGCTCGGCGTGGAAGGCGCGCAGCTCGGCCTGCTGAAGGCCCGGGTGCAGCTCGACCTGGTTGACGGCGGGGACGAGCGTGCCCGTCTCCAGCAGCCGGCTCAGATGGGCGGGCTGGAAGTTGGAGACTCCGGCCGCGCGGATCCGGCCGTCGGCGACCAGCTTCTCCAGGGCGCGCCAGCTCTCCGGGTACAGGTCGTGGGCGGGCGTCGGCCAGTGGATCAGGTAGAGGTCGACGTAGTCGAGGCCGAGCTTGGCCAGGCTCGCGTCGAAGGCGGCGAGCGTCGCGTCGTAGCCCTGGTCGGCGTTCCACACCTTCGTGGTGATGAACAGCTCCTCGCGGGGGATCCCGGAGGCGGCCAGCGCCCGGCCCACGCCGACCTCGTTGCCGTAGATCGCCGCGGTGTCGATGGACCGGTAGCCGGCTTCCAGCGCGGCGGAGACGGCGGCGGTGGTCTCGTCGTCGGGCACCTGGAAGACGCCGAAGCCGAGCTGGGGGATGGTCACGCCGTTGTTCAGCGTGACGGTGGGGACGGTGGACATGTGACGGCCTTCCGGTAGAGCGGTGCAGCGGTGTGCCTCGTGCGCGTCGTACGCCGGAATCTCTGGCGTACGACGTTTACTGGCGTCAACAATAATTGCATGCGCGGGTTATCTGCAAGCGCGGGCAAGGTGGGCCGGGTCACCCCGCCCCTACGCGTCCGCCACCGAGTCGAACTCCACCTCCTCGCGGCCCACCCCCTGCGCATCGGCGTCCACCGACCGGCGCAGCGCCTCGTGCAGCTTCGCCGGGGTGAGAACGCCGAGGAACCGGGCCCCGTCCAGCACCGCCACCCACCCCGCGTCGTGCTGGAGCATCTCGCTGAACGCCTGCTTCAGCGGCGCGCCCACCGGAACCCACGCGTCCATCCGGCGGGCCAGAGAACCCACCGTCGCCCCCTCCCCGGCCGACCGCAGCGCGTCCGCCGACACCCAGCCGTGCAGCTCGCCCCCGCCGTTCAGCACCACCGCCCACCGGGCCCCCGCCGCCCCCAGCCGGGCCGCCGCCTCCCGGGCCGGCTCCGCCAGCAGGGCCACCGGCGGCTCCTCCAGGTCCTTCGGCTCGATCGCGGTGACCGACAGCCGCTTCAGCCCCCGGTCGGAGCCCACGAACCGGGCCACGTACGGCGTCGCCGGGGTGCCGAGCACGGCGGCCGGGGTGTCGAACTGCTCGATGCGCCCCTGCCCGTACACCGCGATCCGGTCACCCATCCGCACCGCCTCCTCGATGTCGTGCGTCACCAGGAGCACCGTCTTGCGCACCCGCTGCTGGAGGGCCAGGAACTCGTTCTGCAGCCGCTCCCGCACCACCGGGTCCACCGCCCCGAACGGCTCGTCCATCAGCAGCACCGGCGGATCCGCCGCGAGCGCCCGCGCCACGCCCACCCGCTGCCGCTGGCCACCGGAGAGCTGCGCCGGATAGCGCGAGCCGTACGTCTTCGGGTCCAGGCCCACCAGGTCCAGCAGTTCCGCCGCCCGCTCCCGGGCCCGCGCCCGCTTCCAGCCGACCAGCGCCGGTACGGTCGCGGTGTTGTCCAGGACGGTCCGGTGCGGGAAGAGGCCCACCTGCTGGATCACGTAGCCGATCCGCCGGCGCAGCTTGACCGGATCGATCCCGGCGATGTCCTCGCCGTCCACCAGGATCCGGCCCGAGGTCGGCTCGATCAGCCGGTTCACCATCATCATCGTGGTCGTCTTGCCGCAGCCGGACGGACCCACCAGGGTCACCAGCTCACCCTCCGCCACCTCGAAGGACAGCCCGTCGACCGCCGTCGTCCCGTCCGGATAGACCTTGCCGACCTCTTCGAACCGGATCATGTCTGCACGGTAGGAGCGACCCGGCCGCGACGCACACGGGCCGGGACCGTCCGGGGCACGGCCCCTTCGTCCGTCGCCGGGAGGGCATGTGCTGAACTGGCCCTTTCGCCCGGATCAGCCCGCACCCCGGATTCAGGAGTTCCCCGTGAGCAGTTACCGGCAGCCCGGTGTCGTCCTCACCGACCGGCGCTTCACCGTCCCCCTCGACCACAGCGACCCCGGCGGCGAGCAGATCGAGGTCTACGGCCGCGAAGCGGTCGCCGCCTCCCGGTCCGGCGAGGAACTGCCCTGGCTGGTCTATCTGGAGGGCGGCCCCGGCTTCGGCGCACGCCGTTTCGTCGGCACGGAGGCCTGGCTCGGTCGCGCCCTCCGCGAGTTCCGTGTGCTCCTCCTCGACCAGCGCGGCACCGGGCTGTCCACCCCGGCCAACCGGCAGACCCTCCCGCTGCGCGGCGGCCCGCGCGAACAGGCCGACTACCTCGCCCACTTCCGTTCCGACTCCATCGTCCGCGACTGCGAGCTGATCCGGCCGCAGCTCACCGGCGGGGCGCCCTGGACGGTCCTCGGCCAGTCCTTCGGCGGCTTCTGCGCGGTCCGCTATCTCTCCTCGGCGCCCGAGGGTCTCGCGGCGGTCCTCATCACCGGCGGGCTGCCCTCGCTGGACGCGCACGCGGACGACGTCTACCGGGCCGCGTACCCCCGTATCGAACGGAAGGTCGCCGCCCACTACGCCCGCTACCCGCAGGACGTCGAGCGCGCCCGCGCCATCGTCGCGTACCTCGCCGAACACCGGCCCGAGAGCGCCGGGCACCGGCTCACCCCCGAGGGCTTCCAGTCGCTCGGCATCATGCTCGGCTCGGGCAGCGGCAGCCACCAACTCCACTACCTGCTGGAGAACGCCTTCGTCCGCACCCCGGGCGCCACCGAACTCTCCGACGCCTTCCAGGAGGCGATGCGCACCGCCGCCTCCTTCGCCGGGCACCCGCTGTACGCGCTGCTGCACGAGGCCATCTACGGGCAGGGCGAGCGGGCCACGGACTGGGCGGCGGAACGCGTACGGGGTGAGTTCCCGCAGTTCGACGCGGCCACCGCGCTGGCGGGCGACGGCCCGGTCCTCTTCACCGGCGAGACCATCCACCCCTGGCACTTCGACGTCGACCCGGCGCTGCGCCCGCTCCGCGAGACCGCCGAACTCCTCGCCCGGCGCACCGACTGGCCCGTGCTGTACGACCCCGAGCGGCTCGCCGCCAACGAGGTCCCGGTCGCGGCGGCCGTCTACCACGACGACATGTACGTCGACACCGCGGACTCGCTGCGCACGGCGTCGGCGATCCGGGGGCTGCGGACCTGGGTGACGAACGAGTACGAGCACGACGGGGTGCGCGCGGGCGGGCCCCGGGTCCTGGACCGGCTGATGGCGCTGGTGCGCGGCGAGGCCTGACCGGCAGAGGCCGCTGCGTCCGCCCCGGGGCCCGGCCGGTCGCCGCCCGGCCGGGCCCCTCCGGGTCAGCGCTGAAGCTGCTCCAGCGTGGCGTCCAGGTCACCGGCGGCACGCGGGGCCCGGTTGTACGGCAGCTTCGAGAGGGCCACGGCCATGCCGCAGGTGTTGCTGACCGCCGAGTACACCAGGCCCGTGCCGATACCGGCGGACAGCCAGCGCGCCGCCGGGAAGCGGATGCCCGCCACCAGCCCCGCCACCACCAGCGAGCCCGCCGCGAGCCGCACCTGACGCTCCATGGGCCAGGTGGTGCGGGCGCCCTCGGGGCGGTCGAGGCCGCGGCCGTCGCCCTCCCACGCCGAGGTGCCGCCGGTCAGCGTCACGGCCTCGATGTCCGCGCCCGCGAGGATCTCGCAGGCCCGCGTGGACCGGACCCCGGAAGCGCACACCACCAGCAGTGAACCGCGCGCGGAGGCGGACTTGAGGGCCGGCAGTGCGTCCGGCAGCTTGTCGAGCGGGATGTTCAGCGCGCCGGGGACATGTCCGGAGGCGTACTCGCCGGGAGCCCGCACGTCGACGACGGTGAACTCCTCCAGGCGGGCTGCGGCCTGGGCGGGGGAGAGGGATGCGGGGCTGGGCACGGGCGGGTTCCTTTCGTTCGCCGGGGCGGCGGGGCGGGAGGGAGCCCTCCCACCGGTCCGGGCGGGCCGGGCCGGGGTCGCGGTGGTCGCCACCGGGGTCCAGCCTCGCACGCCCGGCCCCGCCTCCGGGCCCCGGCCGGTCGGGCTCCCCGCCCGGAGGGCTCCCGAGCACCCCGTGTACCCGCGCGCCGGTAGCGCACGTGCAGCGCACCCGGACGGCCTGCCGGTGCGACGAGACATGGGTAGCCTGCGGTCATGACGCCGCAGCGACTCGAACCGATGCCCGTCGACTGGCAGCGCGCCCTGGCCGTGGTCGCCCACCCCGACGACCTGGAGTACGGGGCGGCCGCTGCCGTGGCCGAGTGGACCGACGGCGGCCGCGAGGTCGTCTACCTCCTCGCCAGCCGCGGCGAGGCCGGGATCGACACCCTGCCGCCCGAGGAGTGCGCGCCGGTGCGCGAGCGGGAGCAGCGGGCGAGCGCCGCCGTCGTCGGCGTACGGACCGTGGAGTTCCTGGACCACCGCGACGGGGTGATCGAGTACGGCACCGGGCTGCGCCGCGACATCGCCGCGGCCATTCGCCGCCACCGCCCCGAACTGGTCGTCACCCTCAACCACCGGGACACCTGGGGCGGCGTCGCCTGGAACACCCCCGACCACCGCGCCGTCGGGCGCGCGGCGCTGGACGCGGTCGCCGACGCGGGCAACCGCTGGATCTTCCCGGAACTCGGCGAGCAGGGTCTGCGGCCGTGGGACGGAGTGCGCTGGACCGCCGTGGCGGGCAGCGACCGGCCCACCCACGCGGTCGACGCGACGGCCGGTCTCGAACGCTCGGTCCGGTCGCTGCTGGAGCACCGTACGTACATCGAGGCACTGACCCAGGAGGATCCGGAGCGGTACTGCCGGACCTTCCTGTCGGGCATGGTGGAGGCCGCCGCCGAGCGGTTCGGCGGCCGGCCCGCGGTCACCTTCGAAGTCTTCGCCCACTGACCGCGCTGGCCTGACCGCGTTGACGTGACCGCGGTGACCCGACCGCCTTGACGTGACTGCGGTGACCGACCGTATTGACAAACCGGCTTGCCGATTCTGCAATGGCGGCATGAAGGAACACGACCGGGACGACCCGGAACTGGAGGCCGTCCTCACCGGGGTCGGCCCTCGGCTGCGCCGACTGCGCAAGGACCGCGGCGTCACCCTCGCCGCGCTCTCGGCCGCGACCGGCATATCCGTCTCCACGCTCTCCCGGCTGGAGTCCGGCGGCCGTCGCCCCAGCCTCGAACTGATGCTGCCGATCGCCCGCGCCCACGAGGTGCCGCTCGACGACCTGGTGGGCGCCACTCCGGTCGGCGACCCCCGGGTGCGGGCCAAGCCGATCGTGCAGCACGGCCGCACGATGCTGCCGCTGACCGCCCGGCCCGGCGGCCTCCAAGCGTACAAGCTGATCCAGGAGCCGGGCAGCGGCGGCCCGCCGGAACAGCGCACCCACGAGGGGTACGAGTGGCTGTTCGTGCTCTCCGGGAAGCTGCGGCTGCTGCTGGCCGAACACGATCTGGTGCTGGGGCCGGGGGAGGCCGCCGAGTTCGACACCCGGCTGCCGCACTGGTTCGGCCCGGCCGAGGACGAGACGGTGGAGTTCCTGAGTCTCTTCGGCCCGCAGGGTGAGCGCATGCATGTGAGGGCGAAGCCGAAGCGAGGCTGAGGGGTCCCGCCACCGGCCGGGCGGAGGTGTTCCCAGATCGGCAAGCGACCGCTTAGTATGCGCCGGAGCAGTGGTAATGCCGACAGTGTTGTGGAGGCCCCTCATGCAGGCATGGCGAGTGCACCGGAACGGCGAGCCGGGCGAGGTGATGAGCCTGGAGGAGACGGACCGGCCGAAGCCCGGCGACGGGCAGGTGCTCGTCGAGGTCCGCGCCGCGAACGTCAACTTCCCCGACGCCCTGCTCTGCCGGGGCCAGTACCAGGTGCGGCCGCCGCTGCCGTTCACCCCGGGCGTCGAGGTGTGCGGCACCACCGAGGACGGGCGGCGGGTGCTCGCCACCCCCGCCCTCCCGTACGGCGGCTTCGCCGAGTACGTCGTCGCGGACGAGGCGGCTCTGCTGCCCGCCCCCGAAGCGCTGGACGACGCCGAAGCGGCCGCCCTGCACATCGGCTACCAGACCGGCTGGTTCGGCCTGCACCGCCGCGCGAACCTCCGGGCGGGCGAAACCCTGCTCGTCCACGCGGCGGCCGGCGGCGTCGGCAGCGCGGCCGTCCAGCTCGGCAAGGCGGCGGGCGCGAAGGTCATCGGCGTCGTCGGCGGCCCGGAGAAGGCCGCCGTAGCCCGCGAGCTCGGCTGCGACCTGGTCGTCGACCGGCGGAGCGAGGACATCGTCGCCGTGGTGAAGGAGGCCACCGGCGGGCGCGGCGCGGACGTCGTCTACGACCCGGTCGGCGGCGACGCGTACGCCAAGTCCACCAAGTGCGTCGCCTTCGAGGGCCGCATCCTCGTCGTCGGCTTCGCCAGCGGCGTCATCCCCACCCCGGCCCTCAACCACGCCCTGGTGAAGAACTACTCCGTCGTCGGACTGCACTGGGGCCTCTACAACACCAAGGACCCGGCCGCCGTCCGCGCCTGTCACGAGGAGCTGACCGAGCTCGCCGCGCAGGGCATCGTCAAACCCCTGATCAGCGAGCGTGTCGCGATGGCCGGAGCGGCCGACGCGGTCCAGCGCGTCGCCGACGGCACCAGCACCGGCCGCATCGTCGTCCTCCCCGGAGGCGCCCGATGAGCCCCGCCGTCGACGCCGCCGAGGTCCGCCGCCGCACCCGCGAACTGCTCGCCGCGCACCCGCCCGCCACCACCGGCCGCACCGACTTCCTCAAGGCGCGCTTCGACGCCGGCCTCGCCTGGGTCCACTACCCGGTCGGCCTCGGCGGACTCGACGCGCCCCGCTCCCTCCAGCAGGTCGCCGACGCCGAACTCGCCGCCGCCGACGCGCCCGACAACGACCCGCGTCGCATCGGCATCGGCCTCGGCATGGCCGCCCCCACCGTCCTCGGCTTCGGCACCGACGAGCAGAAGCGGCGCTTCCTGCGCCCGCTGTGGGTCGGCGAGGAGGTCTGGTGCCAGCTCTTCAGCGAACCCGGCGCCGGATCCGACCTCGCGGCGCTCGCCACCCGGGCCGTGAGGGACGAGACCGGTGACTGGATCGTCGACGGGCAGAAGGTCTGGACGTCCAGCGCCCATCTGGCCCGCTGGGCGATCCTCATCGCCCGCACCGACCCGGACCTGCCCAAGCACCGGGGCATCAGCTACTTCATCTGCGACATGACCGACCCCGGCGTCGAGGTCCGGCCGCTGCGCCAGATCACCGGCGAGGCCGAGTTCAACGAGGTCTTCCTCACCGGCGTACGGATCCCCGACAGCCACCGCCTCGGCCCCGTCGGCGAGGGCTGGAAGGTCGCCCAGACCACCCTGATGAACGAGCGCGTCTCCATCGGCGGCTCCCGCATCCCGCGCGAGGGTGGCATGATCGGCCCGGTCGCGACGACCTGGCGCGGACGCCCCGAACTGCGCACCCCCGACACCCACCAGCGCCTGCTGACCCTCTGGGTGGAGGCCGAGGTCGCCCGGCTCACCGGCGAGCGGCTGCGCCAGCAACTCGTCGCCGGACAGCCCGGACCCGAGGGCTCGGGCATGAAGCTCGCCTTCGCCCGGCTCAACCAGGAGATCAGCGGCCTGGAAGTCGAACTGCTCGGCGACGAGGGCCTGTTGTACAGCGACTGGACCATGGTCCGCCCGGAGCTGGTCGACTTCACCGGACGGGACGCCGGCTACCGCTATCTGCGCTCCAAGGGCAACTCCATCGAGGGCGGCACCAGCGAGGTCCTGCTGAACATCGTGGCCGAGCGCGTCCTCGGCCTGCCCGCCGAACCCCGCAACGACAAGGACGTCGCCTGGAAGGAACTGAGCCGATGACCGCGCCCGCCCAGCCCCCCGCCACCCCCGACCTGCTCTACTCGCAGGACGAGGAGGACCTGCGCTCCGCCGTGCGCGCCCTCCTCACCGACCGGGCCGACGCGCCGACGGTGATCGCCGCGACCGAGTCCGACACGCCGTACGACCCGCAGCTGTGGGCATCGCTCGCGGGCGGCATCGGCGCGGCCGGACTCCTCGTACCGGAGAAGCTCGGCGGCCAGGGCGCCTCCCACCGCGAGGCCGCCGTCGTCCTGGAGGAGCTGGGCCGGAGCGTCGCCCCCGCCCCGTACCTGACCAGCTCCGTCGTGGCCACCGAGACCCTGCTCGCCCTGGGCGCCGAGGACGGACCGGCCGCCGCGCTCCTGGGCGAGCTGGCCTCCGGCGCCCGTACGGCCGTGCTCGCCGTGCCCTTCGCGACCCCGCCCGCCGGGGCGGATGCGGCCCTCACCTCACGGGACGGGACGGTACGCGGCGTCGCCGACGCGGCCGCCGCCGACGTCCTGCTGGTGCCGACCGCCGAGGGCCTGTACGCCGTCGAGGCATCGGCCCCCGGTGTCGCCGTGAGCCCGCTCGTCCCGCTTGACCTGACGAGGCCCCTGGCCGCCGTCACCCTGACCGGGGCGGCCGGAACCCTGCTCGCCGACGCGGACACGAGCGCCACCGCCGTACGGCGCGGACTGCTCGCCGGAGCCGGACTGCTCGCCTCCGAGCAGCTCGGGATCGCCGAGTGGTGCCTGACCGAGACCGTGCGGTACACGCGCGAACGCCACCAGTTCAACCGGCCCGTGGGCTCGTTCCAGTCGCTCAAGCACCGGATGGCGCAGCTCTGGCTGGAGGTCGTCTCGGCCCGCGCCGCCGCCCGCAACGCCGCCGACGCGCTGGCCACCCACAGCCCCGACGGCCCGCTCGCCGTCGCGGTGGCCCAGGCGTACTGCTCGGGCGTCGCGGTCCATGCCGCGGAGGAGTGCGTCCAGTTGCACGGAGGGATCGGCATGACCTGGGAACACCCCGCGCACCTGTACCTGAAGCGGGCCAAGGCCGACTCGATCGCGTACGGCACGGCGGGCAGCCATCGTCAGTCCGTCGCGGAACTGGCGGAGCTGCCGGCTCCCTAGGACCTGTCGGCGCTCGATCGCCTTCGGACGCGTCGGTCGGCTCGTCCATTGCGGTGGTGTGCGCGTGCGAGGCGAGCCGTTCCGCCCCGGCGGGCGTTTGTCCGTGGGGCGCGAGTGCGCTCGGGCAGACGACTGACAAGGGTGTGAGGCAGGCGATGGCAGACATGGATCGCAGGAGGATTCTGCAGCTGACCTCGGCGGCGACCGTCGCAGGGGGACTGGCCGTCGGGGCGGGCGGAGCCGCCCACGCGGCGAGCAGGGCGGACCGCCGGATCGTCCTGACCGGTAGGCGTACGGGTGCGAACATCCCGGACGTCCTCACGGCCGGCGTCCCGTACTTCGTGCGGTACGACCTGTCGGACGCGCAGGGCGACAGCGTGGGCACCGAGAACGCCCACTGCCTGCCCGTCACCGTCGGGCTGGACGGCTCGTTCGTCCTGGCGACGCTGGTCCTGAGCCTCGACGACGGCCTGATCACGGCTGCCACGGCCTTCCAGCGGCCGCTTCCCGCCGTCACCGAGTCCCCGGTGAACGCCCAACCGTGGTCCCACGTCTTCGCTGTCACCGGAGGGACGGGCGCCTACAGCGGCGCGGCCGGCTCGATCACGATCGACCACCGGACGCGGGACGAGGACGTGCTCACCATCGACCTGGCCGACGCCTCGCTGTAGGCGGGCGGGCCGCCCCCGAGAGTCCGTCCTCGGCCATACCGGCCCTGGTACACCCCGTCTCGCCTGTCGAGGCGGGGTGTACCAGGGCCTTTTACGTGCTGTTTAATTGCATACCGTTCGCAACAACAGTCGATCTTCAACAGGGATGTGCAGAGTATGACGGCCCGATCGATACGGGTGGCGGTCGCCGCCACGCTGGTGACCGCCCTGTCCCTGACCGCGGCGGCCTGCTCGAACCCGGACAGCGCCAAGGGCGGATCCGGATCGGGGTCCACCTCGGCCGTCGTCGGCATCGCCTACGAGCCCGACAGCCTGAGCCCGCTGCTCGGCTACGGCAAGGACGGCAACTCCAAGATCTTCGACGGACTGCTCGCGCTCGACGCCGACATGAAGCTGAAGCCCGCCCTCGCCGCCGAACTCCCCGAGGTCAGCGCCGACGGTCTGACGTACACGTACAAGCTGCGGCAGGGCGTGAAGTTCAGCGACGGCAAGGCGTTCGGCGCCAAGGACGTCGTCTTCACCTACCGCACGATCCTTGACGAGAAGACCAACAACGCCTCGCGCACCGAGCTGGACGCCGTCAAGGACGTCACCGCGAAGGGCGAGGACACCGTCGTCTTCACGCTCAAGTACCCCTACGCCCCGTTCGCCCAGCGCACCGTCCTGCCCATCGCCCCCGAGCACATCGCGGGCAAGCAGGACGTCAACACCGGGGCCTTCACCACCAAGCCGGTCGGCACCGGGCCCTACGTCCTCACCAAGTGGTCCAAGGGCGAGAAGCTCAGCTTCGCCGCCAACCCCCGCTACTGGGGCGGCGAGCCGGAGGTGAAGAAGTTCACCATGGCGATCATCAAGGACGACGACGTGCGCGCCACCCGGCTGCGCTCCGGCGACCTCGACGGCGCGATCCTGCCGCCCAACCTCGCCAAGGGCTTCGCGGACGACCAGGGCAGGAAGACCTACGCCGCGAACAGCTACGACTACCGCACGGTGACCCTCCCGACGAACAACAAGGTCGCCGGTGACACCGCCGTACGCCGTGCCCTCGACGTCGCCGTCGACCGCGACACCATGGTGGAGGCCATCCTCAACGGCGCGGGCAAGCCCGCCTACGGGCCCGTCCCCACCGACAGCGAGTGGTTCACCAAGGGCACCGAGCGGGGGCACGACCTCGCCGCCGCGAAGAAGATCCTCGACGAGGCCGGCTGGAAGCCCGGCAAGGACGGCGTCCGGGTCAAGGACGGTGTGCGCGCCGCCTTCCCGCTCTGGTACCTCACCGGCGACAAGCTCCGCCAGGAGCACGCCCTCGCCTACGCCTCCGACGCCAAGAAGGCGGGCATCGCGATCACCGTCGAGGCCGGCACCTGGGAGGTCATCGAGCCCCGGATGAAGCACGACGCGGTCCTCGCGGGCGGCGGCTCGCCCGCCGACCCCGACTTCGACCAGTACACCCTGCTGAAGTCCTCCCTCGCGGGCGACGGCTTCAACAACATGGCCTGGTACGACAACAAGGCCGTCGACGTCGCGATCGAGGCGGGCCGGCGGAGCGGCGACAAGGCCGAGCGGAAGAAGGCCTACGACACCGTCCAGCGCGAGCTGGTGAAGAACCCGGGCTACACCTTCCTCACCCACATCGACCACCTCTACGTCGTCGACGACCGCTTCGGTTCGCTCACCACCCAGATCGAGCCGCACGACCACGGGCTGGCCTCCGGCCCCTGGTGGAACGTCGAGGAGTGGTCCACCGAGGGCGCCGGGGGCTCGAAGAAGTGAGCCGCCGCCTCCCCTGGGGGCCGATGGCGCGGATGGCGGGCCGGCGGGTCCTGTTCGCCGTCCCCGTCCTCGGCGCCGTCACCTTCGGTGTCTTCGCCGTCGCCGCCGCATCCCCCTTCGACCCGGTCAAGGCCTATGCGGGCACCGCCGGGCTCACCGCGTCGCAGGAGAACCTCGACCAGCTGCGGGCCAACCTCGGCGTCGACCAGCCGCTCGTCGCCCGCTGGTGGGACTGGCTGACCTCGGCGTTCCGGGGCGATCTCGGCGACTCCAGCGTGATGCGCCAGCCGGTCGCCGACGTCATCGCCGAGCGCATGGGCTGGTCCGTCCTGCTCGCCGCCACCGCCTTCCTGGTCGCGATCCTGCTCGGCACCGGCCTCGGCGTCCTCGCCGCGCGCCGGCCCGGCGGCTGGCTCGACCGGTGCGTCAGCTCCGTCGCGTACACCCTGGAGGCCGCCCCCGCCTTCTGGCTCGGGCTCCTCGCCATCTGGTTCTTCGCCCTGCAACTGGACGTCCTCCCGGCCGGCGGGCTCACCGACGCCGCCAGCGACGTCGTCACCTTCGGCCAGGTCGCCTCGCACCTCGTGCTGCCCGCCGCCGTCCTCGGCGTCTCCCAACTGCCCTGGTTCTTTCTGTACGTACGCCAAGGGGTCGCCGACGCCCTGGCCGAGGACCCGGTCCGCGGCGCCCGCGCGCGGGGCCTGAGCGAGCGGACCGTGCTCCTCGGCCACGCCCTGCGCTCCGGAATGCTGCCGATGCTCACCCTGATC
The DNA here is from genome assembly GCF_056172905.1 of Streptomyces sp. iso_384. Taxonomy (NCBI): domain Bacteria; kingdom Bacillati; phylum Actinomycetota; class Actinomycetes; order Kitasatosporales; family Streptomycetaceae; genus Streptomyces; species Streptomyces sp. iso_384. Next base: position 4,282,688 of record NZ_JBWBTT010000001.1, on the reverse strand, counting down.
GGCTCCCGCGTCCCCGAACTCATCACCGGCGCCCTGCTCGTCGAGACGGTCTTCAGCTGGCCCGGCATCGCCGCCGCCACGGTCGAGGCCGCGACCTCGGTGGACTTCTCGCTGCTCGCCGCGCTCACGGTGCTCGCCACCGCCGCCGTACTCCTCGGCAACCTCCTCTCCGACCTCCTCTACGGACTCGCCGACCCCCGGGTGGCCTTCGATGGCTGAGACCGCGCTCGCCCTCCCCGGCCGCACGACCCGCCGCGTCCGGATCGTCACCTCGGCCACGATCGTCATCGCCGTCGCGCTCGCCGTCCTCGTCGTGCCGCCGCTGGCCCAGCTCGACCAGCAGGCCGTCGACCTGGCCGACAAGCTCGCCCCGCCGTCCCCCGCCCACCCGTTCGGCACCGACGACGTCGGTCGCGACCTCCTGCTGCGCTGCGTCTACGGGCTCCGCGTCTCGCTGCTCGTCGGCCTCGTCGCGGCCCTCACCGCCACCGTCATCGGCACCGCGATCGGCGCGCTCGCCGGGGTGTTCGGCGGCTGGACCGACCGGGTCGTGATGCGTGTCGTCGACGCCCTGTCCTCGATCCCGCATCTGCTGCTCGGCATCTTCATCGTCGCGATGTTCCGGCCCGGCGTCTGGCCGGTGATCATCTCGGTCGCCCTGACGCACTGGATCTCCACCGCCCGGATCGTCCGCTCCGAGGTGCTCTCGCTGCGCTCGCGCCCCTTCATCGACGCGGCCATTTCCGGCGGCGCGTCGCGCACCCGGGTCATCGTGCGCCACCTGCTGCCGGGGGTGCTGCCGCAGGCCGGACTGGCCGCGGTGCTGATGGTGCCGCACGCGATGTGGCACGAGTCCGCGCTGTCCTTCCTCGGGCTCGGCCTCCCGGCCCATCAGGCGAGCCTCGGCAACCTCGTCCAGTCCGCGCGCGGTTCGCTGCTCGCGGGGGACTGGTGGCCCACCCTCTTCCCCGGCCTCTTCCTGATCATTCCGACCCTCGCGCTCGCGGGACTCGCCGGAGCCTGGCGCGACCGGATCAACCCGCGCCGGAAATCGGAGCTGATGCTGTGACCGACGCCCGCGAGAACACCGTGGTGCCCGCCCTCGCCGTCCGGGACCTCTCCGTCCGCTTCCGGATGCGCGGCGGCCGGGACATCGCCGCCGTCGCCGACGCCCGCTTCTCCGTCGCACCGGGGGAGTGCCTGGCCCTGGTCGGCGAGAGCGGCTGCGGCAAGTCCGTCCTGGCCTCCGCGCTGCTCGGACTGCTGCCCGCCAACGCGGCCACCACCGGGAGCGCGGTGCTCGGCGGCGACACGGATCTGCTCACCGCGGACGAACGGACCCTCGCCCGCACGGTACGGGGACGGCGCATCGGCCTCGTACCGCAGAGTCCCGCCGCCCATCTCACCCCCGTGCGCACCGTCCGGGCCCAGCTGGAGGAGAGCCTGCGCGAGCTGACCGGGGTGCGGGGGAGCGAACTGCGCAGGGCGGCCGTGGCGGCGGCGGACCGCGCCTCGTTCCCCGACGGCCACCTCGACCGCTACCCCCATGAGCTCTCCGGCGGCCTCGCCCAGCGCGCCGCGACCGCCCTCGCCCTGATCGGCGACGCCCCGCTGCTGCTCGCCGACGAACCGACCACCGGACTCGACCGGGACCTCGTCGAGCGGACCGTGGACGAACTGCGCCGCCACACCGACGAGGGCCGGGCGCTGCTGATCATCACCCATGACCTGGCCGCCGCCGAACGCATCGCCGACCGGGTCGCCGTCATGTATGCCGGCCGGATCGTCGAGATCGCGGACGCCCCGCGCTTCTTCGGCGCGCCCGGCCCCCGGCACCCGTACGCCAGGGGCCTGCTGGACGCCCTGCCCGAGCGGGACTTCGCCCCGATCCCCGGGATGCCGCCGGAGTTGGGGGCGCTGCCCGAGGGCTGCGCCTTCGCGGCCCGCTGCGCTTACGCCGACGCCCGCTGCACCGACGAGCGTCCGGCCTTCGAGGCGGACCTGGCCTGCCACCACGCGCCGACCGGCCGGACGCACCCCCTCAAGGAGGCCGCCGATGCTTGAGCTGACCCGGATCACCGCCGGTTACGATCGCCGCGACCCGGTCGTCCGCGAGGTGTCGCTGCACGTGGCGGCGGGTGAGGCGGTCGGGCTGCTGGGCCCCAGCGGCTGCGGCAAGTCCACTCTGGCCAAGGTCGCGGCCCTGCTGCACCGCCCGGACGCCGGAACCATGACCCTGGACGGCACGGTGATACGCGGCTGGCGGCACCGCGCCCCGCGCGCGCAGCGCACGGCCGTCGGCGTGGTCTTCCAGCAGCCCCGGCTCTCCGCCGACCCCCGGCTCAGCCTGCGCGAACTGATCGCCCAGCCACTGCGGTCCACCGGGCGCCGCCGGGACGTTCCCGGGCGGGTGGCGGAACTGGCCCCGCTGGTCGGCCTCTCCGACGAACTGCTGGAGCGCCGGCCGCACGCGGTGAGCGACGGCCAGCTCCAGCGGGCCTGCCTGGCCCGGGCCCTGGTGCTGGAGCCCCGGCTGCTGATCTGCGACGAGATGACGGCGATGCTCGACGCGTCCACCACAGCGGCCCTGGTCGCCGTGGTCGAGCGCTACCGCGCCGAGTCCGGGGCCGCCCTGCTGGCCGTCGGCCACGACCGGGTGCTGCTGGAACGCTGGTGCGACCGTACGGTCCGCTGGGGCGAGCGCGACACCGGGAAAGCACCGGCCGCAGCCGCCGGGTGACCCCTGGGACCTGTCGTCGGACCGCCGCCTGCCGGGCGACGACGGCGGTTTGACGACACCCCTAGGACGACAGCGAGTCGACGACCACGGAGGCCGCCTCGGCGATCAGCCGGTCGTCCGGCTCCGCGTCCTTGGTACCGCGGTGCGACAGGACGGCGATCACGATGGGAGCGGAGTCCGGGGGCCACACCACGGCGATGTCGTTGCGGGCCCCGTAGTAGCTGCCGGTTCCGGTCTTGTCGCCGACGACCCAGCCGTTGGGAACACCCGCCCTGATCACCGCGTCCCCGGTGGTGTTGGTCCGCAGCCACGTCGTCAGCTGCGCCCGCTCGGGTGCGCGCAGGGCCTTGCCCAGGACGAACGCGCGCAGATCCTCGGCCAGCGCCCGGGGCGTGGAGGTGTCCCTCCTCTCGCCCGGGACCCAACGGCTCAGCTCCGGCTCCTCCCGGTCCATCCGCGTGACGTCGTCGCCCAGCTTCTCCAGCGAGGCGTCCAGGCCCTTCGGCCCGCCGACGTGGTCGAAGAGGAGGTTGGCAGCGGTGTTGTCGCTGTAGCGCACGGAGGCGTCGCACAGTTCCTTGAGTGTCATGCCGGTGTCCACGTGCTTCTCGGTCACCGGGGAGTTGGCGACCAGGTCCTCACGGGTGTAGGTCACCCGCTTGTCGAGGCCGTCCAGGGAGTAGGTGCTGAGCACGACCGCGGCCTGGAGCGCCTTGAAGGTCGAGTTGTAGGCGAACCGGGCCCGGTCGTTGTGGGCCACCTCGCGTCCGGTGCCGGTGTCGACGGCGTACACGCCCAGCCGTGCGTCGAACTCGCGCTCCAGCTTCTCGAAGCCCTCGGCGTACGGCTTCGCGGCGGCGGCCGACGTGCTCGCGGCGGGCTTGGCGGAGGAGTCCCGGGAGACGGAGTCGTTCTGTCCGCAGGACACCAGCGGTACGAGGGAGAGCGCGGCGACCAGACCGGCGACGGCGGTCCTGACGCGGGGGTGATGCATGGGCGAAACCTCCTGGCGCTCCGGACCGGAGCGCATCGGGTACGGTGCCGCACGGCTCCGTACCGGTACGTGATCATGCCTGCCGAAGCCACCTTCGTCCCCTCCGGTCATGCGGTCCAATACGCTCATGCGCGTTTCCATGCCGAAACCGCATAGGCTCGGGGGCGTGGATCTGGTCGGAGCGTGTCGGGCATTCGTCAGCGTCAGCGAGTACGGCGGCTTCACCGACGGGGCCGCCGCCGCGGGGATGTCCCAGTCGGTGGCGAGCCGCCGGGTGGCGGCGCTGGAGGAACGCTTCGGCGAGCAGCTGTTCGAGCGCACGTCACGGCGGGCGGTGCTCACCCCCTTCGGGCGCGATATGCTGGCCGCCGCCGGACAGCTCGTCCAGGCCGCCGACGTGCTGCTGGACGAGGCCGAGACCGTCAAGCACAAGCCCTGGCGACTGGCCGTCCCCACCATCTGCTCCACGTCAGCCCTGGCCCGCCTGGTCGCCGACGCGCGGGGGCACGGTGTTCGGCTCGACCTGAGGACCGCCGGGCCGGCGCGGCGCAGGGAACTCGTCCAGGCACAGCAGGTGCGTGCCGGTCTGCTCGCCGTGCCCGCCGAAGGGGCGCCCTGGTCCGTGCCGCTGGGGCTGGCCGGGGCGCGGGACAGCGGGGTGCGGCGGATCTACGTCGAGACGCTGCGGCTCGGGCGGGCTTCGCCCGGACCGGCGCGCCGGGTCTGGATCCAGCCGGAGGACGACGTACCGCACATCCGCGATCCCCTGACGCGACTGCGGGACGCGGTGGGCCTGCGGCCCGCGCAGGTGCTCGCCGCACCGGACCTGACGACCGCGGCGGCCGAAGCCCTCTGCTCCGACGACCTGTTGCTGTGCTCCCGCGCACAGGCGGAGGAACTCGCCCTGGCCTGGCACCCCATCGGCGAGATGACGCTGCGCCGGGGCTACGCCCTCACGGTGGTGGCGGACGGCAACCCCCTGCCGATGGAGGCACGACTGGGCGAGGCCATCGCCCGCTGCCTGGACGCGGACGATCCGGCGGACGCCGGGGGAGGGGAGGCGGCATGAACACCGAGGCTCTTCTGCGGGACGTGCGCGCCCGGTTGTCCGAAGGCGGCCTGCGCGCGTGCCTGCTGGTACGGGACTTGGACACGGGGGAGGAGCTGGGCATCGAGCCGGACACGGACCTGCCGTCGGCCTCCCTGGTGAAGGTTCCGCTCGCGCTCGCCACGCTCGAACGCATCCGGCGCGGCGAGCTGGACGGTGCGACCCCGCTGGACGTGGCGCCCGGCCGGGTCACCACACCGGGCCCGACCGGCCTCAGCCGCTTCCGGCACCCCGCCCGGATCGCGATCGACGACCTGCTCTACCTCAGCACCTGCCTGAGCGACGGCACGGCCGCCGACGCGCTGTTCGACCTCACTCCGCCCGCCCGGGTCGCCGACCTCCTCCGGGAGTCCGAGCTGCGCGGGATCATGGTCCGACACCGTACGGGAGAGCTGTTCGACACGCCCATGGAGCGTCTCGACGCCGACCAGGCGCACCTCGCCCACGCGCTGGCCATCGACGCGGGCACCAGCGGCCGCGGCCACCGGGTGCCCCAACTCGACACGACCCGCGCCAACACCGGCAGCGCACGCTCCTTCGTCGACCTTCTCCAGGCCGTGTGGACCCCGTCGAAGATCCATCCGGAAGTGGCCGCACGGCTCCGCGACCTCCTGGCCCACAACGTGCTGCGCCATCGGCTGACCCCGGACTTCAGTTCCGACGCGAGCAGATGGTCCTCCAAGACGGGCACGCTGCTGAACCTCAGACATGAGATCGGCGTCGTGGAGCACGCCGACGGACAGAGCTTCGCCATCGCCGTCCTGACCGAGTCGTCGGTCCCGGCGGGCGCACAGCCGGGCGTCGACGCGTTGATGGCCGAAGCCGCCCGGCGGCTGCGCGACCATCTCAGACAACTGTAGGAATCCAGCTGCAGGAACCTTCTGCCGAGGGAGTCCTCCGCCGGTCGGGTCCGACCGGCGACGCGCGCCCGAGGTGGCCACGGCGTGAAACATCGCCGAACACCTGTCAGGTACCTGACGGGCGTGCCCGTCGCACCCCCATACTCGTCGCGACCCCGTCCACCGCTCAGGGAGTCCCGATGGCCCACCTCACCCGCCGCCGCGCGCTCACCGTCGCCCTCGCCACCGCCGCCGCGGGCGTCGCCGTCCCCACCGCGACGGCGGCCGCCGCACCGGCCCGCCCGCGCGGCCCGCGTCCGTTACGCCAGGCCCACGCGCACAACGACTATCTGCACCCCCGGCCGCTGCACGACGCGCTCGCGCACGGCTTCACCAGCGTCGAGGCGGACGTCTTCCTCGTCGACGGCGATCTGCTCGTCGCCCACGAGCCCGCCGGACTCGACCCCACCCGCACCCTCGCCTCGCTCTATCTGGACCCGCTCGCCGCCCTGGTCCGGGCCGGCCGCGGCAGCGTCCACCCGCACCATCGCACCCCGCTGCAACTCCTCATCGACATCAAGGCCGACGGCGTCGCCGCCTACGCCGAGCTGGACCGGCAACTGCGCCGCCACCACCGCATCCTCACCCGCTACCGCCACGGCCGCGTCCACCCCGGCGCGGTCACCCCGGTGATCTCCGGCGACCGCGCGGCCCGCGCCCCCATGGAGGCACAGCTCACCCGGTACGCGTTCTACGACGGCCGCCTCGACGACCTCGGCACCGCGGCCCCCGCCTCCTTCGCCCCGCTCGTCAGCGCCAACTGGACCCAGAGCTTCGGCTGGCTCGGCGCGGGCCCCTTTCCCCGGGCCGAGCGTGACCGGCTGCACACCCTCGTCACCGCCGCCCACCGCGAGGGCCGCCGCATCCGCTTCTGGGCCACGCCCGACCTGCCGGGCCCCGCGCGCGAGGCCGTCTGGTCCGAACTGCTCGCCGCCGGGGTCGACCACCTCAACACCGACGATCTGGCCGGACTCGAACGCTTCCTCCGCGCCCGTGGGAACGGCGCTCCGACCCCGTAACGCCCATCGGCCCGGAAGTACCCGTTCGGCGGACACGCCAGTGCGCCGAACAGCCTCTCCGCTGCGCCACACTGGCGGCCGAAAGCCGCAAATCCGGCGCGGCGGAGGAGGTTGGCCATGGCCATTTCGATCTCACTGGTGCTGCTTCTGACGATCCTGGCTGTGATCTTCCTGCGGAACGGAGGCCTGAAGGTCTCCCACGCGCTGGTCTGCGCCCTGCTGGGGTTCCTCATGGCCAGTACGAGCATGGCGCCGACCATCCACGACGGTATCGGCGCCACCGCCAACCTGGTCAGCAGCCTGCACCCCTGACGCCCGACCGGGCCGTCCACGCGACGCCCCGCGATCCCGCACAATGGGGAGATGTCTTTCCCGCCACCCGGACGGCACTCGGGCGCCGCCCACCACGAGTACTGCAACACCGGCCTCTGCTGCCGGTGTCAGACGCGTACCTGGACGACCAAGGCGGGCAACGAACGGCTCTGCGGGCCGTGCGCGGCCTGCTGCCAGTCCTGCGGCCGGGCGCCCGCACCCCATCTGGACGGGCTCGACGGCGGGCTCTGCGCCGAGTGCCGCGGCCTGTGCGGCCGCTGCCACGCCCCGAAACGGCCCGACGGAACCTGTGCCTGCGACCGCTGGCGCGAGAGCGCCAAGAGCAATCCGCGCGGCTACGTCCTCCAGGCCTTGCCGCAACAGCTCCTCCAGGCGCTCGGCGGCCGGGTGCCGAGCACCGTCCACGACCTGATCCACCAGGAGCTGGCCAACCGGAGCGCGGGGCTTCTCCGGGAGCGCATCGAACGCCGCTGGAACCTGCGCTGGGCCCACGCCCTCAACGAGAAGGACGAGGACGGCCGCCGCCGCTGGAGCGCCCAGGAGATCGCCGAGCAGTTGCTGATGCCCGGCTCCTGCTCCGACCCGCAGTGCGAGGACGGCCACCGCGTCACCACCGACACCCCGTGCACCCGCTGCCGGCAGCCGCTGCACCGTTTCGTCACCTCGGTCGCCGACCACACCGCGACCCCGGAGCACGCCCAGGCCGCGGCGGCCCGGATCCGCCGGGCGATGCTGGAGAACCGCTCGCACCGCAAGCCCCCGCCGCGCGGATAGAGCCAGGCGCGGTGCGTCGCGGGCGCGGCGGCACACGGCCCGGTGTCGCGGCGGTGTGTCGTGCCCGCGAAACCCTTCGGCTTTCCGTGGACACTTCAAGGGGCGCGTCCTGACGTCGGGCGGCGGCGCGACCCCTCCTCATCCGTCCGCCAGCCGCGAGCGGACGAGGAAGCGCACCCCTTCCGGGGCCTCCAGCGAGAACCCGCTGCCACGGCCCTCCACCACGTCCACGATCAGCCGGGTGTGGGCCCATACCTCGTGCTGGCTCCGCGACATCCAGAACGGCACGGCCTCGGGCACCCCCTCGACGGCGAGCGACGCGAGCAGCACATCGGCGGCCCCGGTGCGGAACTCACCGGCCGGGTAGCACATCGGCGCGCTGCCGTCGCAGCAGCCGCCCGACTGATGGAACATCAGCGGACCGTGGTCCGCCCGCAGCCGTCGCAGCAGACCGGCCGCGGCGGGAGTCAGCTCGACGGCGGAAGATTTCGGGTCACACTCCATGGACCTGCCCCTTCTCGGCCGAGGCGACACTGCGACAACCGGACGCAAGTCAACTCGACCGGACGTTGCGACCGGGTTGCACGGCCTATGCTCGCGCCCATGGAGCAACGGGAAGTCGTGAAGCGCGTGATCGGCATCCTCACAGAGGCGCGCGAAATGCAGCGTCTGCTGGAGGCGGACCTCGAACGGGAAGATCTGGACGCGGGAGCGGGCGCCGTCACCGCCCTGCTCAACGAGACGATGCCCCACATCGCCATCCCCGACGACTTCTCCGTCGAGGAGGTCGTCACCGTCGTCGGGCGTGAGGTCGGCGGTGCGGTCGAACAGCTCGTGAGCGCGTTCACCCTCGCGTTCACGATGCTGGCCCAGGTCCACGACTCCGGGCAGACCGATGTGTCCTCGGCCGACGTCCTCCAGGACCTCGCGCTGCGGGTCGAGGGCGGCGGACCGGACGAGGACGAGGATCCGCTGCTGTAGCCCCCTGCATTCCGCCGCGCGGGTATGCATAGTGGAGGGAGAAGCGCGTATCTCCCTCGCGGCATGGAGGCAGCTGTGGGAAAGAGCACCGAGATAGCCCGTGCCAAGGCGCGGAGGCTCAAAGGCATGATCAAGGAATCGGACGGCATCGCCCTCGAGGACGAGCGGATGAAGGCCGAGGGCAGGAAGGAACAGGCCGAGGCCCGCCGCGCGGAGGCCCTGGCACGAGCGTCGCGGGCGGCCTCCCACCGCTGAGAGAAGCGAGGCGCCCGTGCCGTCCCGTACGGCACGGGCGCTCTCGCTGGGGTGGCCCTCGGGCCGCTCGCAGATCCGGCGCCGGGCTCTTGGTGGGCCTGGCCATGGTTTCGGGCCGGTCGGGCGGGCTCTGCGGGCCGCCTTCGGGCGCCGGGTTCTGAGGGTGTGCCTCCGGCTGCCGGAAGCCGGGCGCGGCGCTCACTTCCGTGCTCGGGCGGCCTCCCGGACCGTCCCGGCGATCTCCGGGTCGAGGGCCGCCCTGACCAGCGCAGCGGCGAACGCCGCCCGGTCCCGGCCGCGCGCCACCTCGGCCAGCCTCCCGGCGGAGGTGGGCAGACCGAGCCGCTCCGCTCCCCGGACGCCCTTCGCACCGAACCAGGGCCCGAACTCCGGCCAGAGATCCTGCACCTCGCGTACGAAGATGTCGGCCCCGGCCGGACCGATCCCCTGAACCCGCCGGAGCCCCGCCCGCAACGCCCCGCCGTCACCGTCCGCCTCCGCGCGCAGCCGCCGCAGGTCGCCCTTCCAGACGTCGAGGACAAGCTCCGCGCCCTCCCCGAGCTGGGTCGAGGTCCGCTCGTCGTAGCGGCGGTAGCCGCCTTCGCCCAACGCGTCCACACGCTGCTGCCAGCTCGCGTCCGCCATCCGGCGCGGAGTGCGCATACCCTGCGCGAACAGCGCCCGCGCGGTGGCCACGGCGACCGAGGCGCGGATCCGGGCGCTCAGCAGGTCGCTCAGCACCAGGAGCTGGTAGAGCGGTTGCGGGGTGTCGCGCAGCCGGACACCCGCCTCCGCCGCGTACGTCCGCCCGTAGCCCTCCAGCAGCGCGTCGGTGATCCGGCGCGCCGAGGCGGAGACCTCGCGGCTCATCCGTAGCCGAAGATCCGGGCGAGGAAGAATCCGGCGACCACGAGCGCACCGATCACAATCAGGGCGGTCCAGACGCCCGGGTGCTCCCACAGCCCTCCGTCCGCGCGTTCCTCGTGCGCCTCGCCGATGGAGCCTTCGGCCGGCGGTGTCTCTCCTGGGGGATTCAGCAGAACAGCCATGCCTCCAGGGTCTCTCCGACCGCGCCCCCGCGCACCCCGTCCCGGCAGGCCCCCGGTGCCACCCGGGCCGTGGAGCCGGGGGCGGACCGACAGGGCCGTACGGCGGAGCCCGGGCCGGGAGAGCGCTGCGGCGAGGCGATTCGGGGCACCGTCAGGGCATGCCCCGAGTCTCCGCCCCCGTCGTCAAACTCGTGCAGCGCACCACCGAACCCGCCGGGGTGCAGACGCTGCGCTCGACGGCGGCCGCCGTCATCGCCTACTCCGTGGCCGTCTGGTTCCTGCCCGAACCGGCCCCGCTGACCGCACCCCTCACCGCGCTCCTGGTCGTCCAGGTGACGCTCTACGCGACCCTCACGACCGGCATCCGCAGGGTGAACTCGGTCATCGTCGGCGTCCTCATCGCCATCGGCTTCAGCTCGCTGGTGGGCCTGAGCTGGTGGAGCCTCGGCCTCACGATCTTCACCTCGCTGCTGATCGGGCGGCTGGTGCGGGTCAACGAGTTCGTGCCCGAGGTGGCGATCAGCGCGATGCTGGTCCTCGGCGTCTCGCAGGTCGCCGACACCGCCTGGGACCGGGTGTGGGAGACGCTGATCGGCGCCGTCGTGGGGCTCCTGTTCAATCTGTTGCTCGCCCCGCCCGTCTGGGTCGGCTCGGCCGGCTCCTCCATCGAGTCGCTGGCCGCCCGGATGGGCACGATGCTGCGCAGCATGGGCGAGGAGGTGGTGGGGAACCACCCCGTGTCCCGGGCCGCCGCCCGGCTCCACGAGGCCCGCAGGCTCGACCACGACATCGTGGAGGTCGACGCCTCGCTGCGACAGGCGGAGGAGAGTCTCACCCTCAACCCCAGGGTGAGACAAGGGCTGCTCCACCGGGTCGTCCTGCGCACCGGACTCGACACGCTGGAGATCTGCGCCGTCGTCCTGCGCGTCCTGTCCCGCACCCTCACCGACCTGGCGAAGGCCCGCACCGAGGAGTCGCTGTTCCCGGCCGATGTGACGGAACTGCTCCGGGAACTCTTCGGCCGGCTCGCCGAGGCGATCGAGAGCTTCGCCGTCCTGGTCACGACCCAGCTCGCCGCCGACGCGGAGGCGGCGGAGGAACGGCTCGCCGAGGCGCTCGTCCGCAGCCGCGCCACCCGCGACCAGGTGGCCGACCTGCTGCTGGAGGACGTTCAGGAGCACCCGCGCCAGTGGCAGCTGCACGGTGCTCTGCTCGCCGAGATCGACCGGGTGCTGGCCGAACTCGACATCGAGGAGCGCACCAAGCGCCTCGGCGAGGAGCTGGACCGCCGCTCGGCCGAGGCGCACGCGCGCCACCCCCGGCTGCGGGCGCTCCGGCGGCGTCTGGGCCGACAGCCGGACTGACCGCCCGTGCGGGATGCGCAGGCGGCCGGTCGCTGGTTGGCTGGGGACACGCCCTGGGGGTCTCCAGCGACCAAGGAGTGATGTGGTGATGAGCGGTTCGGACGAACCCGCCGACCTGGCTCGGCAGATGCGTGAGAAGGCCCAGCAGCTCGCCGAGGCCGCGGAGCGCGCGAGCGACCCGCACGAGCGTGAGCGGCTGGAGAAGAAGTCCCGCACGATCCGGGACCGGAGCGAGCAGCAGAGCGCCATGGCGGCCGGGGACATCTACCCGGAGAAGTAGCCCCGCCGAGAACCGCCTGACGGTCTGCCTGCCTGCTCCGTCCTCGTCCCCGTCCGCCCGCCCGTCCGTCCGTTTCCGGAGGAGCGCATCACTTCCGGCGGGCGGGCGGGCGGGCGTGTGCGGCGCCCGGCGTCGAGGGGCGCGGGTCAGGCGGCCCATTGCAGGAGCCGTTCCGCGCTCCAGGTCGTCACCACCCGGTCCGCCGGTACCCCGCACTCCTCGGCCCGGGCGCACCCCGACCGCTGCCAGTCCAGCTGCCCCGGGGCGTGCGCGTCCGTGTCGATCGCGAAGAGCGTCCCCGCCGCGACGGCCGTACGCAGCAGCCGCAGGGGCGGGTCCTGCCGCTCCGGACGGCAGTTGATCTCCACCGCCGTACCCGCCTCGGCGCAGGCCGCGAAGACCCGGTCCGCGTCGAACCGCGACTCCGGCCTGCCCCGCCCGGCCAGCAGCCGGCCCGTGCAGTGGCCGAGCACATGCGCCCGTGGATGGCGCACCGCCGCCTCCAGCCGCCGGGTCATCGGCGCCGGTTCCATCCGCAGCTTGGAGTGGACGGAGACCACCACCACGTCGAGGCGGGCCAGCAGCTCGTCCTCCTGGTCGAGCGAACCGTCCGGGAGGATGTCGCATTCGATCCCCGTCAGCAGCCGGAACGGCGCCCACTCCTCGTTGAGCCGGGCCACCACCGCGAGCTGTTCCCGCAGCCGTTCCGGCGACAGGCCGCGTGCCACGGTCAGCCGGGGCGAGTGGTCGGTGAGGACGGCCCACGCGTGCCCCAGCTCCGCGGCGGTCCGGCCCATCTCCTCGATCGGGCTGCCCCCGTCCGACCAGTCCGAGTGCACATGGCAGTCGCCCGTCAGCCGCCCGTAGAGCTCCTGGCCGCCCTCGACGGGCGACCGCGCTGCGGCTTCCTTCTCCAGCCGGTCCAGATATCCGGGCGTCCGCCCGGCCAGCGCTTCGCGGATCACCTCGGCCGTGCGGGGCCCGATCCCGGGGACCCGCTCCAGGGACTTCGCGGCCACCCGCTCGGCCGCCTCACCCGGGGCCATCGCGTCCACGGCGGCGGCTGCCGTACGGAAGGCCTTCACCCGATAGGTGGCGGCCTGCGAACGCTCCAGCAGGAAGGCGATCCGCCGCAGGGCGGTGACGGGATCCATCGGCACCTCCACCGGGGCGTCCGCGGCCGGCTCCGGTCCGCCGGGCGCGCCGCCCGCCCCACCAGCATGGGCGCAACCGCCCCCGTACGCCTTTCAGGACGCGGCCTCCTCCTCGGCGTCCTCCACGGACACCCAGCGGCCGGTGGCCGTGTCGTAGTCGTGGACGGGCAGCCCCCGCACCCCGCTCGTACGGAACGGCCGCCCGTCGTCGTCGATGCGCACCGTGCCGGACCGGCCGCCGCTGCTCCAGGTCAGCTCCGCGATCCAGTCGCAGTCGCAGCCGACCGTACGACCGGTGATCAGGAGGATCTCGGGGTCGGTGGCCGAGACGCTGTACGGGAAGGCGAGCGCCTCGATGGGCTCGCCGGAGTCGTTGCCCGCGACCGAGCGGGCGACGGGGCGGGGCACGTCGAGATCGACGTCGAACATCCTCGGCGTGAGAGCCCCGCCGCAGCCGGAGCTCATCCGGTAGACCCGGCCCTTCGCCGCCGCCCGGCGCTCCACGACCCGGATCCGCAGGGACTCCAGCACCACGGCCCGCTCGTCCCGGCCCTGCAGAGTGATCCGGACTCCGGTCTCACCCGCGTGCACCGCGCCGAGCGCTCCCGCCCAGGACGACGCGTCGGCCTGCACCGGGGGCGGTGGTACGGCACCGGGCGCGCGGTCGAGGAGGTAGGAGTGGTCGCAGCCGTTCTTCCAGACGTGGTCGTCACCGGTCCAGGTGAACGGCACCCGCCCGGCCTCCGGACCCGGCGGGGGATCGGACGGTCCGGGGAGCGCCTCGCTACGCGGCCCGACGCCGGGCGGCACGGTCGGCCGGGGGCTGCCGGACGGTGTTCCGCCCGGCGTCACGCTCGGTGTGGCCTGCGGTTTCCCGGGCGTGCGGGAGCCGGACGGAGAGGGCGCCGGAGTGTCCACCGGGGGCCCGCCCGGTTGCTGGGCCACCGATGTCCGCCGGTCCGGACCCGGGAGGCCGGTCCCTCCGAAGGCCGCGACCAGGGCGAGGACGAGGACCGCAGCGGCGAGGACGCCGACGCCCTGCCCGTACCGACGCACCCGCCGCGACCGGAGCCCCGGCCACCGGACGACCGGCCCGCTCCCCTTCGCGGCGGCTTCCCCGGAGACGGCGGACGGCTCGGGAACCACGGACGGACCCGAGGCATCGGACGGCTCCGCCTCGCCGGACGGCCCGGACATCCCGGACCGGCTGGGCGTCACGGACGAGCCGGGGGCCGGCCCGGAAGCCCCGGACGCGGTCTCGCCGACGGGTTCCGCCCCCACCGCCACGCCCCCCACGGCCACGCTCTCCACCGGCTCAGCCCCCGCCGGCACCCCCACCGCCCCCTGCCGGTCGAGGCGTTCCCCGTCGGCCAGGAGCCACAGCCGGTGCAGCGCCTCCCGTTCCTCGGCCGGTGCGCCGCACCAGCGGGCCAGCCGCTCCACGGGGGCGAACTCCGCGGGCACCGTCCGCCCCGTGCAGTACCGGTGCAGCGTCGAGCCGCTGACCCCGATGCGGCGGGCCAGCGACGCGTACGTCCGGCCCGAACCCTCCCGCAGCACGTTCAGCCGCTCCGCCAACGCCGCCCGTGCGGCACCCTCGGCGTCACCCAACCCGCTCGACCTCCCCCGCCGCCGTTCCAGACGTTCCAGCCCTTCGAGAACACCCACGTCACCGGGGGTGGGACGGTTCCAGCCCGGCGGGAAGCCGTGTCGCGCTTGTCCGGGTCCTGGGCTGCGGCCCAGGCTGGAGCCCGTTCCCGTACCACCGCCGTACGGCTCCTCACCGGGCCCCGTACGAAGCGGCACGACGCCGTACGGGGCCGTACGACCCATCCGATCGCACCATCCGAAACGGGGAACCCGACCATGCGCACCCTGCGTACCGCAATCCTGACCGCCGCGGCCGTGAGTCTGGCCGTCACCGCCTTGGCCCACGTGCCCGCCGCCGCGGCTCCGGCCCCGGCTCCCACGCAGCCGAAGTTCCTCGCCGCGGGCCAGCTGCCCGCCTCCCTCACCCCCTGGACGGCCGGTCCGGTACGCCAGGGGGTGCCGGAGGACGGGTCCGTGTGCACGGCCGGAATCGCCCCGGCGGCCGGTACTCGCCACCGCGACTTCCGCACCGAGCTGGACACCAACGCCCGCCAGACCATCACGGTCGCCGCCACCACCGCGCAGGCCAAGGCGCTCGCCGCCGAGCTGCGCAGCGCCCTGGAGACCTGCCTCGACCGGTTGAAGGAGCAGAACCCCGGTCTGGAGGGGGAGGCGTTCCACCAGGGCCGGATCAAGGTCGAGGAGGGTGCGCACGTCTACAGCATCGACACGTCCTACCCGGAGGTCGGCTCCACCGACATCGGGCTCTACTCCGTGGGCCGCGACGGCCGCACGGTGACCGTCGTCGAGTGGGGGCAGCTCGGCGAGCTGGACGGCGCACCGCTGGAGGGGTTCAAGAAGACGACCCGTACCGCCGTCGCCAAGCTGTACTGATCCAGTCTCCGCACTGATCCCGCCTCCGCGACCGGCCGCCACAGGGGAGTGGCCGGTCGCCGGAGGTGCGGGGCACCCCGGATCGGGAGCATGCTGACTGTGTGACCCGGCACGAGACGCCCCGGCATCCCCCGCCCACCGAAAACGGGACCGCGGCCGGGGGATGCGACGGTGACCGAGCGCCCGACGAGCTGTCGCTCGTCCTCGCGCAGGCCCTCGTCAGCGCCGTCGAGTCGAGCGACGGCTACGCGGGCGGCGTCTACCTGCGCAGCGGGACCCCCGGGCTGCTGCGGCTCGCGGTGCTCGCCGGACTGCCGGGCCCGCTCTTCCGCCCCTGGTGGCGGATGCACGTGAACCGCCCGTTCCCGGTGTCCGAGGCCTACCGCACCGGGCGGCCGGTGCTGCTCGGCGACGCCGAGGAGGCGATGCGCCGGTTCCCCCAGCTGATGGCCGGGCTGCCGTTCCCGTTCGGTTCGCTGTGGGTGCCGATCACCGGGCCCCGGGGGAGCCTGGGCGTGCTGGCCGTCCTGCGGGCCTCCACCCCCGGCAAGCCGGTCGCGCCCGCCGACGGCGACCGGCTGCACCGCCTCGGTCACCGGCTCGGGGACGCGCTCACCGATCTGGAGCGGCGGGGCGTCGACTGCGTATGGGAGACGGAACCGGTCCCCGTGCAACTGCCCGCCGCCACCGCGCCCCCGGTGCGGGTCGGCCGCTTCGACTGGGATCTGCACTCCGGGCGGGTCGCCGCCGACGACGACCTGTGCGGGATCCTCGGGTTCGAGCCCGTCGCCTTCCCGGGCACCGTCGACGCGCTCGCCGAACGGCTGGTCCCGGAGGACGTCTACGGGCTGTGGGCCCTGGCCCGGCAGACGGTGGAGTCGGCCGAACCGGTCGTCCGCCGGATGCGGCTGCGCGGTCCCGACGGCCGGTCCCATCTGCTGGAGCTGTCCGGCCGCTGGACCCATCCGCACGGCGACGACTCCTCCAGCCATCTGACCGGTTTCCTGGTCGACCTGGGCGCGGGCCCCGTCGTGCCGGAGGCCGCCGACCGGCTGCCCCGGGGCATTCTCTCCCTGGACCGGCTGGGGCGGATCACGTACGCCAACGGCCTCGCCGAGGAGCTGCTCGGCCACTCCCGGGCGGAGCTGATCGGGCATGTGGTGTGGCGGGCCCTGCCGTGGTTCGGGCACGAGGCCTACGAGGACCACTACCGGGCCGCCCTGATCGCCGACGAGCCCGTCCACTTCCTCGCCCAGCGCCCGCCCTCACGCTGGCTGTCGGTGTCCCTGTACCCGGGCCACGACGGGGTGAGCGTCGTCCTCCAGGCGACGGACCAGCCGGCCTACACCCCCGGCTCCGTGACCTCGCCGGGGCTGGGCATCGGCTCGACCGCCGACCGTTCCTCCGCGCTGTACCGCCCGGTGGCCCTCGCCATCGCGCTGACCGAGGCGGTCACGGCCCGTCAGGTCTCCGCGGTGGTCACCGAGGAGCTGCTGCCCGCGTTCGGCGGCCGTCAGCTCGCCATCTACCTGCTGAACGAGCGTCATCTCCATCTGGCCTGGGAGACGGGGTTCCCGAAGGGGTTCCTCGACCGCTTCGACGGCGTCGGGCTCGACGTCAGCATTCCCGGCGTGGAGACCCTGACCACGGGCCGTCCGATCTTCTTCGAGTCCATGCAGCGCCTGGCCGAGGCCTATCCGGGCATCCCCATCGACGCGGACGTCGGGGCGCGGGCGTTCCTCCCTCTGATCGCCTCGGGGCGGCCCGTCGGTTCCTGCATCCTCGGCTTCGACCGGCCGCGCGGCTTCAGCCCGGAGGAGCGTACGGTCCTGACGGCACTGGCCGGTCTCATCGCCCAGGCCCTGCAACGGGCCCAGCGCTACGACAGCGAGGCGGCGCTCGCCCGCGGACTCCAGGACGCCCTGCTGCCGCACCGGCTGCCGGAGGTCGACGGCGTCGACACCCTGGGCCGCTATCTCTCCGGCACCCAGGGCATGGACGTGGGCGGCGACTGGTACGACGTCATCGAGACCGGTCACGAACTCGCCCTGATCATCGGCGACGTACAGGGCCACGGTGTCTCCGCCGCCGCGACGATGGGGCAGCTGCGCAGTGCGGTACGAGCGTTCGCGCTGAGCAACCACGATCCGCAGGAGGTGATGAGCGGTACGAACCGGCTGCTCATCGACCTGGACCCGGGGCAGTTCGCCAGTTGCTGCTACATCGCCCTCGACCCGGCGACCGGCGTGGCCCGCGCCGTACGGGCGGGGCATCCGCAGCCCGTGCTGCGGCGGCCCGACGGCCGGACGGAAGTGCTGGACCTGCCCGGCGGCATCGTGCTCGGGGTCGACGAGAACGCGACCTACCCGGTCACGGAGATGCGGCTCGACCCGGGAGCGATGCTCGCCCTCTTCACGGACGGGCTGATCGAGCGCCCCGGCACGGACATCGACGAGGGCATCGAGCGGCTGCGCGCCACAATCGAACGCATCGGCGCGGTCCCGCTGGCCGAGACGGCCGACCAGGTCATCGGAGAGGCCAGGGCGGCCGTCGACCGCCCCGACGACATCGCGATCCTGCTCGCCGCCCGGTGGGCCGAGGCTCCGGCGGTGCGGCGACCCCCGGCGGCGCGGACCTTCGGACCGGACCTGTGGCGCACGTTCCGGGGGCCGGGTCCGGGGCACTCCGCAGCCCCGGGCCCGGCCCCCTAGGGCACGTCAGGCGTCTGCCGGGCGCTCGGCCGGCACGAAGGCCTCGGAGGCCTCCAGCATGCCCTCGCGCTCCACGACCTTGATCCGCTCACGGCCCTGGGCCGCGCCCAGTGCCTGCTCGTGGGCGTCCAGCTTGTGCCAGCCCTCCCACGTCGTGTAGCGGACGCCGCGGTCCTCCAGGAAGGCCTCGACGGCCTCCGGGGCGGGCGCGGCCGGCTCGGGCAGGCGGCCGGCGGCGTGGTCCTCCAGGACGCAGGCGACCGTCTCGTTGGCGTCGCCCTTGGTGTGCCCGATCAGACCGATCGGACCGCGCTTGATCCAGCCCGTGACGTAGACCGAGGCCATGTGCTCGTCACCGGCGATGACCCGGCCCGCCTCGTGCGGAACGGTGCCGGAGGACACGTCGAAGGGGAGCTTGGGCAGCTCCTCGGAGTAGTAGCCGACGGCGCGGTAGACGCTCTGCATGTCCCAGTCGGTGAACTGGCCGGTGCCCCGGACATTGCCGGTGCCGTCCAGCTCGGTGCGCTCGGTGCGCAGCGCGGTGACCTTGCCGTCCTCGCCGAGGATCTCGACCGGAGATTCGAAGAAGTGCAGGAACAGCTTGTGCGGGCGGTCGCCCACGTCGCGGATCGCCCAGTTCTCCAGGGTCTGCGCGACCATGTTGGCCTGCTTGTTCTCCCGGCGGGTGGCGATGGAGCCCTCGTCGTACTCGATGTCCTCGGGGTTGACGATGACCTCGATGTTGGGGGAGTGGTCGAGCTCCCGCAGCTCCATCGGGCTGAACTTGGCCTGTGCGGGGCCACGCCGCCCGAACACATGCACCTCCAGCGCCTTGTTCTGCTTGAGGCCCTGGTACACGTTGTCCGGGATCTCGGTGGGCAGCAGCTCGTCCGCCGTCTTGGCCAGGACGCGGGCCACGTCCAGGGCCACGTTCCCGACGCCGAGCACGGCGACCTTCTCCGCGGTGAGCGGCCAGGTGCGCGGGACCTCGGGGTGCCCGTCGTACCAGGAGACGAACTCGGCGGCGCCGAAGGAGCCGTCCAGCTGGATGCCGGGGATGTCGAGCGCCCGGTCGGCCTCGGCGCCGGTGGAGAAGATCACCGCGTCGTAGAAGGACCGCAGGTCGTCCAGGCCGATGTCGTGCGGGTAGCTGACGTTGCCGAAGAGCCGGATCTGGGGCTTGTCCAGCACCTGGTGCAGGGCCTTGACGATGCCCTTGATGCGCGGGTGGTCGGGGGCCACGCCGTAACGGATCAGGCCGAAGGGCGCGGGCATGCGCTCGAAGAGGTCGATCGAGACCCCCGGGTCCTGGCAGACCTCGGATTTGAGCAGCGCGTCCGCAGCGTAGATACCGGCGGGGCCGGCTCCGACAATGGCGACGCGGACGGGGCGTGTCATGGCGTGGTGATCCTTCGGGGCGGGCGAACGCGGGCAGGTACAGCGTACGTCGGAGGTAAGGGTTGGCTTACTAGTCTCCACCCCACACCGTAAGCGATCGCCGCGCGGGCCCTTCGACCGCCCCCACCCAGAGTGTCCGATTGGCCCGTTTCGTTATGCCTATATGGTGGATTTGGTTCTTTTGCTCCGTCTATCCGTAAAGAGGTTTCCAGGCCTTTTGATGCATTTGGCTGGGCCGGTTTTCGCCAACGCCGCAAGCGAGTGGTGAGCGTCACGTCCGAGGAGGCGGACGCAGAAGCGGAGGCATCGGTTCCCTTCCGTGCGAAGAAAGTTGACGCCCTGACGGTGCGGCCCGATCCGGGAATTCCGTCATTCGATCTTGTGGAGGAAAGGGAATCCGGAATGCAGGGCTTGTTCTGTCCCGCGTTTCTCGCCTACGGTCACCGTCAATCCGGACGGAACGCCGAATCCTGCCGCCGTCCGGGAATCCGAAACCCACTCACGTACGGCAGGAGCGGGGGACCCAGGTAAGTCGCCGAACCGTAACCGGAACGGCTTGGGGTGAAGTCGCACGACCGTGCGGCCAGACATCTCCCGTCTGAACCCGACAGCTCACCTCGCAGGCGCCGGAGAGGAAATCCCCCATGCCCGCAAAGGGTAAGCACCGCCGTTCCCAGTCCACCTCGCTGCGTCGCGGCCTCGCCGCCGTGACCACTGGCGGAGCCGTTCTCGCGCTCCCCGTGATCGGCGCGACCAGCGCCTTCGCGGCCCCCGCTCCCATCGCCGCGCCGCAGGCCGTGGCCCCCGCCGCGGTTGCCGCCCAGGCGAATTCCGCCGCGAAGGCCGCGCCCGCCCACCATTCCGTGGTGGCCGGTGAAACTCTTTCCAAGATCGCTCGTGAGCATTCCGTCAGCGGCGGCTGGAAGGAGCTGTACGAAGGCAACCGGAAGATCGTCGGAGAGAATCCCGATCTTATTCACCCGGGTATCAAGCTGACGCTCGGAAACAAGGCAGACGCCCCGTCGGACGCCAAGTCCTCCAAGGCTTCCGCCGCCACCGGACGCGGTGCGTCGGCGGACCGCGCCGACCGTTCGGAGCGTACGGACATCGCCCCGGTGGCGAAGGCCGCTCCGGCCGCCGAGAAGGCCGCCACGTACACCAACGACCTCGACGGCTGGATCAAGGAATCGCTCGCGGTCATGGCCCAGCACGGCATCCCCGGCACCTACGAGGGCATCCACCGCAACATCATGCGCGAGTCCTCGGGCAACCCGGCCGCGATCAACAACTGGGACTCCAACGCGGTCAAGGGCACCCCGTCCAAGGGTCTGCTCCAGGTCATCGACCCGACTTTCCAGGCCTACCACGTGCCCGGCACCTCGACCGACAGCTATGACCCGGTCGCCAACATCACGGCCGCGTGCAACTACGCCGCGGACCGCTACGGCTCGATCGACAACGTCTTCGGCGCCTACTGATCCTTCGCGCCCGAGCCGGAAGAGGCCCCGGACCGCACGGTCCGGGGCCTCTTCCGGCTCGGGTGGCAGCGCGAAGTTACCCCCAAGTTTCTAGTGACTTACCACGCGATCGACAGTAGAACCTGTTGCACTCTGTCGAGAGTGAGGGATGTCACATGAGTGACACTACCATGCAGGACAGCGGGGCCAAGGGTGTCTCGCGTCGAAGATTCATCACTGGAACAGGTTCTCTTCTGGGGGTCGCTGCGCTGGCCGGGACCACCGCCCCGGCGTGGGCGAGCGCCCGGGCGGCAGCGGCGCCGATCGGCTCCGGGGCCCATGTGCCGGTCCTGGTCATCGGCACCGGATACGGCGGCTCCGTCGCCGCCCTCCGGCTCGCCCAGGCCGGTACGGACGTCCACATGGTCGAGATGGGCATGGCCTGGGACACCCCGGGCGCGGACGGCAAGATCTTCGCCAACACCACCAGACCGGACGACCGCTCCTTCTGGCTGCGGACCCGGACCAAGCAGCCGCTGAGCAACTTCCTCGGCTTCCCGATCGACAAGGACGTCAACCGCTACACCGGCATCCTGGACGCCGAGGAGTTCGGCGGCATCACGGTCTATCAGGGCCGCGGCGTCGGGGGCGGATCCCTGGTCAACGGCGGCATGGCCGTCACGCCGCGCCGGGAGAACTTCGGCGCGATCCTCCCGACGGTGAACGCCGAGGAGATGTACGGCACCTACTACCCGCGCGCCAACAGCGGGCTGGGCGTCACCACCATCGATCCCGCCTGGTTCGACACCGTCGACTGCTACCGGTACGCCCGGGTCGGCCGAAAACACGCGCAGCGCTCCGGCTTCCCGTTCCTCTTCGTGCCCGCCGTGTACGACTGGGACTACATGAAGCAGGAGGCGGCCGGAACCGTACCCAAGTCGGCCCTGGACGCGGAGATCCTCTACGGCAACAACTACGGCAAGAAGTCGCTCCAGAAGACCTACATCGACCGGATCAGGGCCACCGGCCGGGTCACCATCTCCCCGCTCCACAAGGTCACCACCGTCACCCCGGCTCCCGGTGGCGGCTACACCGTGCTCATCGACCAGCTGGACACCGGCGGCCGGACCACCGTCACCAAGACCGTCACGGCGGACAAGGTGTTCTTCGCCGCGGGCAGCGTCGGCACCAGCAAGCTGCTCGTCGGTCTCAAGGCCACCGGCGCCCTGCCCCTCCTCAACAACGAGATCGGCAAGGGCTGGGGCGACAACGGCAACGTCATGTGCGGCCGGGCCAACCACCTCTGGGACCCGACGGGGAAGGTGCAGTCGTCCATCCCGACCGGCGGTATCGACAACTGGGACGCCGGCGGAGCGTTCGCCGAAGTCGCTCCGCTGCCCACCGGCATCGAGACCTGGGCCTCCTTCTACCTCTCGATCACCAAGAATCCCAACCGGGCGCAGTTCACCTGGAACGCGGCGGCGGGCAAGGCCGAACTGAACTGGCAGACGGCGTGGAAGCAGCCGTCCATCGACGCCGCGAAGACCATCTTCGACAGGATCAACCAGAAGGAGGGGACGATCTACCGCACGGACCTCTTCGGTGTGTACAAGATCTGGGGCGACCACCTCACCTACCACCCGCTGGGCGGTGCGGTCCTGGACAAGGCCACCGACAACTACGGCCGGCTGCACGGCTACCCCGGCCTGTACGTCATCGACGGCGCGCTGATCCCCGGCAACACCAGCGTGAACCCGTTCGTGACCATCACCGCGCTCGCCGAACGCAACATCGAACGGATCATCGCGACCGATCTGTAGGCGACCCGCGAAAGAGCCCGGGGCCGGGAGTGCCAACCCGGCGGCCCCGGACTCCGTCCGTGGGGCCCCCGCCCCTCACCCGTGACCGGGCAGTACGCACACCGCGTCGATCCCCAGCACATGGTTGAGCCGCCCGAACGCCAGCCACGAGCCGATGCTCATCGTCAGCTCCACGATCTCCGCCTGGCTGTAGTGCGCGGTCATCCGCTCCCAGAAGGCGTCGTCCAGACCGTGATGGTCGAGCGTGTACCGCTCGGCGTACTCCGCCGCGAGCCGGGTCCGCTCGTCGAAGGCGCCGGTCGTCCGCCACTCGGTCACCGCCCCGGCGAACTCCTCCTCGACCTTCGCCCCGTCCCGCTCGGTCCGCCAGTCCAGGCAGAACAGGCACCCGTTGATCTGGGCCACCCGCAGCCGTGCCGCCTCGAACTCCCGCAGCCCCAGCGTCGTGTGCTCGTAGACGGACATCGAGAACGTGGCGGCGGCCATCCCGATCCCGGGCACCATCTCCCCCCATACATAGCCGATGGGCTCCTGGCCCTCCGGAATATCGATGATCATGCCGGTCTCCTTCCCAGCCTGCCGACCGCAGGTCTCAGCGGAACGTCGAGCGCGTCGTACAGACCCGGCTTCGCGTCCACCAGCCAGTCGATCGCCGAGACGAGCCGCCCGACCGCGGTGGCGTTCCCGCCCGCCGACCGGTTCTCGCCCTCGTCGGACGCCTCGACCGTCACCTCGATACGGGGACGGCCCTCGATCACCACCCGGTGCGCGCCCACCCCGTCGGGCGGCGACGGCCAGTCCGGGGCGCACGAGGGGTGGATACGGGTGATGTGCTCGATGACGATGCGGGGCTCGCCGTCCACGATGCCCTGCACCTCGAAGCGCACCGCGCCCTGGGTGCCCGCAGCGAACGCGCCCATCGTGCGGGTGTGCACCTCTTCCTCCAGGGCCCGGCGGTCCAGGGTCTCGCGGATCTCGTCGAGCTCGACGCCCAGCGCCCGCGCCATGAGCCGTATCTGACCGCCCCACACCATCGTCGGAACGCTCTCCGCCAACATCAGCGGCTCGTAGTCCATCGGGTGCCCCATCCCGATCAGATGGCGCACCGACTCCTCCTGCTCGTACGTGGAGTAGTCGAAGATCTCCTGGCAGCGGATGACGTCCACCTCGGTGCCGAGACCGCTGACCAGCAGGGGCAGGACGTCATTGCCCCAGCCGGGGTCGACGCCGGAGACGAAGAGGGAGCCGCCGCCCTCGGCGACGGCGGCCAGGACCGGGTCCCGCAGTTCCGGCGGGGCGTTGCGCTGGTCGTAGAGCGGATAGAGGGAGGGCGTGACGACCACCGCGCCGGTCCGGATCGCCCGGCCGATGTCGGTGAGGGCGTCGTCGGGACGGATATCGCCGGACGCCGCGTAGACCACCGCGCGGGGGCGGGCGGCCAGTACGGCGGCGATGTCGTCGGTGGCCGCGACCCCGAGCGTGCGCGTGAGACCGCCGAGCTCGCCGGCGTCGCGGCCGACCTTGGCGGGATCGTGCACGAGGACGGCGGCGAGTGTCAGTGCCGGATGGGCGGCGACGGCGCGGATCGCCGCGCGGCCGACGTTGCCGGTACCCCAGACAACCGTGGGAATCATGCGCGGAGGGTAGCTCCGGGGGCTTGTACTTCCCAGAGTCGTGACACCACCAGATCCACCGCTCCACAAGGGTGTTCCCGGGCCGACGGGGAGTCCGCCGACCCGGGAACCGTACCGGGCTCCTGCCGGGTCTACCGCTTCGCGCGGGCGCCGCTCGGGGTGCCGGTGATGGTGAACTGCGAGCCGGGCTCGATCAGTACATCGCCGTCGCGCGAGTCGGTGATCGTCACATCGGTGAGCGTCGCGTTGCCGCGGGCGCCGCCCATCGCGAGGATGCCGGATCCGTTGTTGGACCTGTCGATCCGGACGTTCTCGATCGTGACGTCCGGCATCAGTCCGCCGCCCGTCTTGAACTGGATGCCGTCATAGGTGGAGTCGATGATGTCCGTGTCGCGGATCGTGACCCCGGGGATCGGCAGATTCTGTGGGAAGAGGGTGATCGCGCCGAACTCCTGGTCCTCGTTCCAGAAGGCTCCGCCGGTGCGGTACAGGGCGTTGTCGGCGATCAGCGTCTGCCCGGAGAAGGGCAGCGGGTCGTGGTCGGTCGCCAGCATGATGGCCGGGTAGTTCATGGTGTCGGAGATGATGTTGTTCTCGATCTTGTTTCCGTAACCCCCGTAGATCGCGATGCCGTTGGCGCGCCACGGCAGCTGGATGGTGTTGTTGCGGAAGCTGTTGTCGTGGCCGATGTCGACGGACTGGTCCTTGACGTACTTGCTGGACCAGACGGCGAGCGCGTCGTCGCCGGTGTTGCGGAACGAGGAGTTGTAGACCGTGGAATTACGGGTGCCGTTGGCGAAGTTGATGCCGTCGGCGTAGGTGTTGCGGATCCGCATGCCGGTGAACTCGACGCCGTCTCCCGGGTTCCACAGCTCCTGGATGTTGTCGAAGTCGCGGCCGGCCCAGACGCCCACGTTGGCGTGCTCGATCCAGACGTCGCTGATCTTCGTGTCCTTGCCGAACCGGCCGTTGAGCGCGACGCCGCCCTCGTGGTTGCCGTCGCCGCCGCGGATGGTGCCCGAGCCGAAGATGGCGATGTCGGAGATTTGCGTGTTCTCGTCGATGTCGAAGCCGAAGTTGCCCTCGTGCGGGTGGTTGATGCCGCCCGCCTCGTGCGGCGGGGTCAGCGTGTAGAGCTGGGAGTGCCACATGCCCGCGCCGCGGATCGTCACGTCCCGGATGCCGACCTGGTTCCATTGGCCCCGGTCGAGCGGGTCGTCGGTGAGGATCTTCTGCTCCTGGCGCCACTGGCCCGCCGGGATCCACACACAGTCGATCTCGCCGTTCTGATTCGCCGTCACCGCGCGCTGGATCGCGTCCGTGTCGTCGATCCCGTCGTTCGCCACCGCGCCGTACGTCGTGATGGACACACAGCCTGACGGCTGCGAGGACGGCGCCGCCACCTGCTCCAGGTCGATCAGGTCGATGACGTAGAAGGAGGCGTTGTCGCTCGCGTCCCGCTGGAGGCGGAACTTGGTGCCCGCCGGGTAGGTCTGGGTGAGCAGGGCGTGGGACTCGTCGAACAGCCGCCGGGCGTCGCCGCCGGGGGTGTTGGTGAGTCCTTCGGGGCTGGCGGTGTTCCCGTACAGCCAGCTGTGCTTCGAGGAGAGGTCGAGTTTGCGGACGAACTCGCCGTCGGCGTACAGGCTGATGGTCGCCTCGCGGCCGCCACCGCCCGGAGCGTCCGGGATGGAGTTGCGGACGACGACGGAGTTCGACGGGGCGGTCGAGGTGAACTCCACGAACTCACCGGTGGAGTCGAGCCGCACCGACTCGCGGCCGGAGGACTCGGTGGCGTAGTTGGTGTGCCCGAAGGTGCGCACGGCGTCGGACTGCAGCAGCGTGCCGTCGTACTCGGCGTCCTCCGCCTCCAGTTCGGTGTACGGTACGGCCGCGCCGCGTCCGACGACGATGGAGCGGGCGAAGACGTTGTTGGTCTCGCTGGTCTCCGCGACCAGGTTCGTGGCGTCCGCGGTGGCGGTCAGCGTCGCGCCGCCGCTCGCCGCCGTCCAGCTGCCGCCCGGCGTGACGTTCGCGGTGGCGCCCGCCGCGATGGCCGGGGTGGTGCCGTTGAGCGTGGTGGAGCCGACGGTCAGCCGGGTGACGGTGCCCGCGCTCACCGCGCTGGTGCCGCGGTTGTGCACCGCCACGGTGAAGGTCACCGCCGCGCCGACCGCCGGGTTGGCCGGGCTGGAGGTGATGGAGCGGACCTCCAGGTCCGGGCCCGGACTCTGCCCGACCACCAGCGGCGAACCGGTGGTACGGCTGTTGTTGGTGTTGTCCGACTCGACGATGGTGTCGGTCGGGTCCACCAGGGCCGAGACGGTGTACGAGCCCTCCGGCCGCTTGCCGACCTCGACCGAGATCCCGGCCGAGGCTCCTGCGGCGAGCGGGCCGACCGGGGCGCTTCCCACGACCACGCCGCCCAGGCTCACATTGACGGTCGTCGCGGGGGAGGGGGCCGAACCGATGTTGCGTACGGTCCCCCCGACCGTGATGTCATCGGTCTCGGACGGGGAGGACGGGCTCCAGGAAAGCGCGCTCACGGTGAGGTCGGGGTTGGGTGCGGCCGTCCCCAGGACCTGGATCTCGGCCACCTGGGCGCCCGGCGCCCCGGTGTTGGAGAAGAACCTGAGCTGGAGGTCGGCGACCCGTCCGTCGACCGGGACGGTCACCGTGTTCTGGTTGCCGCTCGGGTCGAACGCATAGCCGGCGCGGGCCCGCAGCGAGGTGAAGGCGGTGCCGTCCTGGGTCCGGCCGAGCACCTGGATGTCCTGCGTCCGGCTCGCCCAGATCGGATCCGGGTTGAGCTTGACCACCACGGACTCCAGGTCCGCGTCGGCCCCGAGCTTCACCGTGAGGTCGGCGGGGAGCCCGTTCGACTCCCAGTAGCTGTCGACCTTGCCGTCGTTGGCGTTGGCGGCCGGGAACTCGCCGTGCGATCCGCTGGCGGTGACGGCCTTGCCGCGGGCCAGATCGGTGGCCTCAGCCGCGCTCGCGGTGACGGGCAGGAGTCCGACGGAGACCATTCCGGCTATCAGAAGCCCGGTGATCGACCGTCCGGTGGGTCGTTTCCATCTCATGGCGTCCTCTGCTTCCACAATATTTGAGGTGGCAAGTCAATCTTTTGCAGTCGGAGGTTCATAGATTTCTGCGCTGTTTCGGATTTGTCAACGGTCCTCGCATGGGCATGTCATTGAGGCGCAGAAAGTGACGATGCGTCAGGTGTGGGGTCGGGCAAGCCCGTTCAGGACCCCGTCGCGCCCCGGGTCAGCAGCAGCGCCAGGTCCACCGCCGCCACGGCCACCGCTCCGGCCAGCGCGGCCTTGCGCCACCGGTGGCCGAGCGCCGGGCCCACGAGTGCCGCCGCTCCGGCGAGGGCCAGCGCCGCCGCACCTTTGGCGTCCACCGGTCCGCGCGGCCCGAGCACCAGCACCGCCGTGGCGCCGACGAGCGGCAGCGGCAGCAGTAGCCGGGTCCCCGCGTCGCCCAGCCGGTGCGGCAGCCCGCGGATTCCGGCCACCCGGTCCGCCGCGATGTCCGGGAGTGTGTCGGCCAGATGCGCCGCGAACCCGAGCAGGGCCCCGGCCGCCACCGTCCACCACCGGGGCCACGGTCCGTCCGGCCGGGAGAGGGCGACCGCGGCGGGCAGGGCGCCGAATCCGGCGACGTACGGCAGCCAGGACAGAGCGGTCGCCTTGAGCCGCACGTTGTAGAGCCAGGCGGCCGCGACCGCGGCGAGGTGCACCGTACCGGCGAGGATCCCGCAGGCCAGTGAGAGCGGTACGCACAGGGCGAGCGCGCCGCCCGCCGCCGCCCAGACCATGCCCGGTGTCACCGTGCCATCGGCCGCGGGCTTCCCCCTGCGGCCCGCGCGGGCGTCACGCCGCGCGTCGTACGCGTCGTTGCACCAGCCCACCGAGAGCTGGCCGGTCAGCACCGCCACCGTGACCAGCGCGGAGCGCGGTCCGCCGAGACCGGAGCCGAGGGCGAGGGCGCAGCCGAGCGCGGTCACCGCGAGCGCCGGCCCCGGGTGACACGCGAGCACGAGCCCTACGACCGGGCCCCGTCGCACCGAGCCGACCGGAACCGAGCCCGCCGGAGCCGATTCCGCCGGAATCGCGCGGCCCGGAGCGGCGTCCGCCGGAACCGCGCCCACCGGATCCGCTCGGACCGTAACCGCGTCCGCCGGGCTCACCCCGTCCGTGGCGTCCATCGGGCGATCGTAGGGGCCTGTCGCCCCGTCAATGCGATGACCGGGCGGGTCCTTTGCCACGATTCATGATGTTTTGCGGGCAGGA
Organism: Streptomyces sp. iso_384; assembly: GCF_056172905.1. Classification (NCBI taxonomy): domain Bacteria; kingdom Bacillati; phylum Actinomycetota; class Actinomycetes; order Kitasatosporales; family Streptomycetaceae; genus Streptomyces; species Streptomyces sp. iso_384. Next base: position 4,253,933 of record NZ_JBWBTT010000001.1, on the reverse strand, counting down.
TGGGGTCATGACGCCACCGAAGCAGGAGGCAGGATGACCCGCATCGCCGCGGTGCACGGGGCCCTGCCGCCCCACCGCCACACCCAGCGCGAGGTCACCGACATGGTGGCCCGGACCTGTCTGCCGTCCGGCGCCGACCGCCGGGTCCTGGACCGGCTCCACGAGAACGCCCGGGTCCGCACCCGGCACACCGTGCTGCCGCTGGACGCCTACCGCGACCTCGACGGCTTCGGCGCCTCCAACGACGTGTTCATCCGCTCCGCCGTCGACCTCGGCGCCCAGGCCGTACGCGGTGCGCTGCGGGCGGCGGGGCTGCGGCCCACCGATGTGGACCTGCTGATGTTCACTTCCGTCACCGGCATCGCCGCCCCCTCCGTCGACGCCCGGCTGGTGACCCGCCTCGGGATGCGGTCGGACGTCAAACGGCTGCCCGTCTTCGGCCTCGGCTGCGTCGCCGGAGCCGCCGGGACGGCCCGGCTGCACGACTACCTCCTCGGCCACCCCGACGACGTGGCCGTGCTCCTGTCGGTCGAGCTCTGCTCCCTCACCTTCCAGCGCCAGGACACCTCGCCCGCCAACCTGGTGGCGACCGCGCTGTTCGGCGACGGAGCCGCCGCCGTGGTCGCGCTCGGCGGCCGCCGGGCCGTCGCCGGACCCGAGATCGTGGCCACCCGCAGCCGGATGTACCCGGACACCGAGCACGTCATGGGCTGGGACATCGGCTCCACCGGCTTCACCGTGGTCCTCGACCCCGCGGTGCCCGATGTCGTCCGCCGCTATCTCGCCGACGACGTACGGGAGTTCCTCGACGAGCACGGCCTCAAACCGAAGGACGTCGCCCATTGGGTGAGCCACCCGGGCGGCCCCAAGGTGCTGGAGACCGTCACCGAGGTCCTCGATCTGCCCGACGGCGCGCTCGACGTCACCTGGCGCTCGCTGGCCGACGTCGGCAACCTGTCCTCCTCCTCGGTCCTGCACGTCCTGCGGGACACCATCGAGCAGCGCCGCCCGGAACCGGGCACCCCCGGGCTGCTGCTGGCCATGGGGCCGGGATTCTGCTGCGAACTGGTGCTCCTGCGCTGGTAGGACGGAGAGACCCGATGGCCCGCCACCCGCGCCCGCCCGTGAACGGGAGCCCCGTATGACCTGGTACACCCTCCTGGTGCTGGCGGTCGCCGCCGAGCGCCTCGCCGAACTCGTCGTGGCCCGCCGCAACACCGCCTGGAGCCTCGCTCGCGGCGGCACCGAATCGGGCCGCGGGCACTATCCGGCCATGGTCGCCCTGCACACCGCCCTGCTGGCCGGCTGCCTGGCGGAGGTCCGGCTCACCGACCGCCCCTTCCCGCCCGTCCTCGGCTGGACCATGGTCGCCGTCGTCGTGGCCGCGCAGGCGCTGCGCTGGTGGTGCATCCGCACGCTCGGCCCCCGCTGGAACACCCGCGTCATCGTCGCCCCCGGCCTGCCCCGCGTCACCGATGGCCCCTACCGGTGGCTGGGTCACCCCAACTACGTCGCCGTCGCCGCCGAAGGCCTCGCACTGCCCCTGGTCCACGGGGCGTGGGCGACCGCCCTGGTGTTCACCGCCCTCAACGCCGCGCTCATGGCCGTACGGATCCGGTGCGAGGACCGGGCGCTGGCCCGCCTCCCGGCCGTGGACGCACCGGCGTGATCGACATCCTGGTGGCCGGCGGCGGACCGGCCGGACTGGCCGCCGCGATCCGGGCCGCGCAGGCGGGCCTGGAGGCGGTGGTCGTCGAGCCGCGCACCGCACCCGTGGACAAGGCGTGCGGCGAGGGCATCATGCCCGGCGGCCTCGCGGCCCTGCGCGACCTCGGCGTCCGGGTGACGGGCCATGAGCTGCGCGGTATCCGCTACACCGACGGCCGGCGCAGCGCGGAGGCGGCCTTCCGGGGCGGCTCCGGCGCGGGCGTCCGCCGCACCGAACTCCACACCGCCCTGCACGAGCGGGCCGCCGCCCTCGGCGTACGCGTCGTCGCCGGAAAGGCGGGGGAGATCCGGCAGGACGAGCGCACCGTCACCGCCGCCGGACTCACCGCGCGCTGGCTCATCGCCGCCGACGGCCTCCACTCGCCGCTGCGCCGCACCCTGGGCCTCGACCGGCCGGTCCCCGGGCCCGGACGCTACGGTCTGCGCCGCCATTATCCGCTCGCCCCGTGGACCGACCACGTCGAGGTGCACTGGGCGCGGCACGGCGAGGCGTACGTGACCCCGGTCGGCGAACGCCTGGTGGGGGTGGCCGTCCTGAGCCGCGACCGCCGCCCCTACGACCAGCATCTGGCCGCCTTCCCCGCCCTCGCGGCCCGGCTCGCGGACGGCCCCGGGGCCACCCCCGTACGCGGGGCCGGTCCGCTGCGGCAGCGGGCGCTGGACCTGCGGGCCGGGCGCGTCCTGCTGGTCGGCGACGCCGCGGGCTATGTGGACGCCCTGACCGGGGAGGGCATCGCCCTCGCGGTGGCCACCGCCACGGTCGCGGTCGACTGCCTGACCGCCGGGCGGCCCGAGGACTACCCCCGCCGCTGGGCCCGGGCCACCCGACGCTACCGCCTGCTCACCGCGGCCCTGCTGGGCGCCGCCGGCCATCCGTCCTCGGGGCGGCTGATCGTCGCCGCGGCCCACCGGGCGCCCGCCGTCTTCCGCGCCGCGGTCCACGCGCTGCAGTGAACCGAGAGGCCCGCGCGGACCCGCCGACGGCTCGATTGGCGAGGCCCCGGGTTCCGTCATAACGTCGGTCGGGCGAACGTCCGCGTTCACCAGACCGACGCGGAGACCGGCCGCTCCCACGGGGCGTACCGCCCTCGGCACGAGAGACGAACCGCACTATGACGGGCTCCCACGCGACCCCCGCAGACTCGGCACAGACCTCTGACCGACACCGGGGCGGACTGGCGCTGCTGGTCATCGCCTCGTGCCAGCTGATGGTGGTGCTCGACGTCACCATCGTCAACATCGCGCTGCCGCACATGCAGAAGGACCTGGGGTTCTCCACCGAGAACCTCTCCTGGGTGGTCAACGCCTACACCCTGACCTTCGGCGGACTGCTGCTGCTCGGCGGACGCCTCGGCGACATCCTCGGACGCCGCCGGGTCTTCATCTTCGGCGTGCTCCTCTTCGTCTTCGCCTCGCTGCTCGGCGGACTGTCCCAGGAGGGCTGGCAGTTGCTGGCCGCCCGCTCCCTCCAGGGGGTCGGCGGCGCCATCGCCTCGCCCACCGCCCTGTCGCTGATCACCACCACCTTCCGCGAGGGCCCCGAACGCAACCGCGCGTTCGGGGTGTTCGCCGCCGTCTCGGCGGGCGGCAGCGCGATCGGACTGCTCGCCGGCGGGCTGTTGGTGGAGTGGCTGGACTGGCGCTGGGTGCTGTTCGTGAACGTCCCCATCGGCCTGCTGATCGCCTTCGCGACCCCGCGCTTCATCCCCGAGTCCGAACGCCGTCCGGGCCACTTCGACATCGCCGGCGCGCTCACGTCGACGGTCGGTATGGTGCTGCTCGTCTACGGCTTCATCCGCGCCTCCGAGGACGGCTGGACCGACCCGCTCACCCTCGGCTCGTTCGCGGTCGCCGTGGTGCTCCTCGCAGTGTTCATCATGGTCGAACGCGGCTCGAAACAGCCCATCACGCCACTGTGGATGTTCCGCGACCGCAACCGCGCCGGGTCCTACGCGATGATGCTCAGCCTCGCCGCGGCGATGTTCGGGATGTTCTTCTTCCTGACCCTGTTCGTGCAGAACGTCCTCGACTTCAGCCCGCTGCGAGCCGGCCTCGCCTTCCTGCCGGTGAGCGCCGTCATCGCGGTGAGCGCCGGCCTGGCCTCGCAGCTGCTGCCCCGCTGGGGACCCAAACCCTTCATGGTGGTGGGCGCGCTCCTGGCCGCCGTCGGGCTCGGCTGGCTGACGCTGACCGACGTCCACAGTTCCTACGTCGGCTCGATCCTCGGCCCGATGCTGGTGTTCGGCTTCGGCATGGGCATGCAGTTCGTGTCGCTGACCCTGATGGCGGTCTCGGGCGTCGCCCCGAAGGAGGCGGGCGCCGCCTCCGGCATCCTCAACGCCACCCAGCAGGTCGGCGGCTCGCTGGGGCTGTCGATCCTGGTCACGACGTTCGGCACGGCCAGCCGCAACGAGGCGACCGACCAGGTGCCGAAGTTCCTCCGAGAGGGCACCCCCGCCCAGCTCCTGGAGTTCCGCAGGACCGGCGAGCTGCCGCCGCCCTGGGGCGACGAGGTCCTCACCTCGGGCGTCTCCAGCGCTTTCATCGTCGCCGCGTGCTTCGCCGTGTTCGCCGCCCTGGTCGCCCTGTTCATCATCCAGGTCCGGCCCGCCGACCTGGCCCGCCTCCAGGGCAGCGCGACACCGCTCGCCGGGGAGACGGAAGCGGCCGGAAAGGTCGAGGACGGGACCGCGGAAGCGGACGCCGCGGCAGACGCGTCGCGCCCCGGCCCGGACACACCACGAACCGCCCCGGACGAACCGGGGGCCGGCCCGGACACCGACCGACCCGCGAAAGGGCACTGACCCATGGACTGGACCCTCGAAGTGATCGTGCTTCCCGTGACCGACGTCGACCGGGCCCGGGACTTCTACCGGGACAGGGTCGGCTTCCACGTCGACATCGACGGCGAGGTGATGCCGGGCGCCCGCGTCGTCCAGCTCACACCGCCCGGATCCGGGTGTTCGATCGCCCTCACCGAAGGACTGCCCAACCCGACCGGAGACCCGCAGCCGGGCACGTACCACGGCCTCCAGCTCTGCGTCACCGACATCGAGGCCGCGCACGCCGAGCTGGTCGCCCGGGGCGTCGAGGTCTCCGAGCCGCAGCGGTACGCCCCCGACGACGGCGCGACCTTCATGTACTTCACCGACCCGGACGGCAACGGCTGGGCGGTGCAGGAGTACCGCCGCCGAGAGACCGAGCCCCTGCACAAGGTCCTCGCCGACCTGGCCGCGGGCGGTGCGGGGGACACGGTGGGGTGAACCGGATGCGTAGGTGGATCGTGCCGCGTCCGTTCCACCAGAATGCTCCCCGTATCGAGTGCAGAGATCCATCAGCGCAAGGGAGCGGCATCCAATGGCCGGCAACGCAGACATGGTGGCCTTCGTCAAGGCACGGCTCGCCGACGAGGAACAGGTCGCCCTGGCCGCCGGCGGGGACCGATGGCGGTGCCCGGCCGACGTGCCGGGCGAGGTCCACGACCGCACCGGCGGCGTGGCGTTCACGGTGCGCGGCCGGGGCTTCGACCAGCACATCGCCCTCCAGGACCCCGCGCGGACCCTGGAGCGCATCGAGACCAACCGCGTGATGCTCGGAGAGTACGTCGAGGTGGCCGACCTGGACACCGACCGCCCGGCCGAGGACTTCCGCTCCGGCCGTGCGGTGGGCCTGGGCTTCGCCGTACGGCAGCTCGCCGCGGAGTACGCGAGCCACCCCGACTACCAGGCGCGCTGGCTGCCCCGGTTCATCCAGTGAATCCCGCAAGTGCCCGTGCACCAAGCCCTGTTGATCGATAGCATCTGCCCATCGGCCTACCCGGGGGAGCTGCGCGCGTGCCCGACGTCTGGGAGAACACCCGATCACGGTGGGAGAGCGTCCGGCACGCGGTGGACGGCGGCGGCCCGGGGCCCGGGCCCGGCGTGGCCACCCTGAACGGACGGCTCGGCCTCTCGGTCAACCCCATCGCCGTCACCGGCGAGGCGGGCGCAGGCAAGACCGTCCTGTACGACGCGCTGACCCAGTCGATCCGCACCGGCGACAGCGACAGCACCCGCAGCCCCGACATCGAGAAGCACGCCACGGTCCTGCGCTCAGGCAACCGCCGCACCCGGGCCGCCATCACCGTGATCCCGGGGCAGCTGTCCACCCAGCGGCAACGGGCCCTGCACGACACGATGCAGGGCGAGGCCTCCCCGCACGGCATCGTCCACGTCGTCTGCTGGGGGCACAACAGGATCTGGCAGCGCGCCTCCCAGCGCGACGTCCACGAGGCGCTCGCCGCCGACGGCGACGTGGACCAGGAAGCCGTACGGAACTGGCACCGCCGCAAGGAGGCGGCCGACTTCCGGCTGCTGGTCGACGCGATCATCGACGGACAGCTGGCCAAACGGCTGCGCTGGCTGATCGTGGCGGTGTCCAAGAGCGATCTGTACTGGGACCGGCTCGACGAGGCGCGCGACCACTACATCCCCGGGCGGTCCCGACGCGAGTCCCCGTTCGCCGCGCTCATGCGGGACCTGGAGAACGAGACGTCGCTGCGGCTGTCCGTCCTCCCGATGGCCTCCCGGCTGATCCGCCACCAGTTCCTGCCGGGGCTGCCCGTGCAGACCTCCCAGCTCGACGACGCGCAGATCGGCGCGCTGCGCACCCATTTCGGCCAGGAACTCCAGTCGTTCATCACCCAGCGGAACGGGGGCTGACATGGCCGCGATCGACGGCGGAGCGGCGTTCCTGCGGACCCTGGCGGCCGCGGAACGGCGACTGGCCGGCGTCCAGGCCCTGAGCGCCCGGCTGCGCCGGGTCCGCCGGCCCCGGATCGCCTCGGCCGCGCTCTCGGTGCTGATCCCGGTGGTGCTGGCGCTCGCCGCCGCCACCGGCGACGGCCCCGGGGGCGTGCTCGTCGTGGTCGGCCTGATCGTGGCGGCGCTCGCGTTCGCGGCCTGCGTCGCCCTCCTGCTGAGGATCGAACGGCCCCTGAACCGGCGGTTCGCCCAGGAGGAACGCGCCATGGTCGAAGAGGTGAACCGGATGCGGGAGCTGTTCACCCATGTCGCCGAGCGCGACCGGTGGGAGGAACGGCTGAAGCAGTCGGTCCGTGAACGTCTCTCCCGCTTCCCGGTGGAGAGCGGGGCGTTCCGGTGATCCGACGCCTGACCCTTTTCTTCGGCCTGGTGGCCTTCCCGGCGGCCCTGTTCACCTCGGCCGGATACGTTCTGGCCACCCGGGAGCCCGGACCGTACCAACGGGCGTTCGAGGGCCAGTGGGACGCCATTGCGGCAGGGTTCGCGGTCACCGTGTGCGGGGTTCTGGCCGTGGCCCACGGGATCCGGCTCTGCTTCAGCGTGCTCGGCGGCTTCCAGCCCGACAACGTACGCCGGGGAACGCTGGCCCTGGTCGCCGGACTGCTCGTCTGCGGTGTGGGGTTGCTGCTGCTCTGGCGGCTGCTGGCGCCCTGAAGGGTGCGGGACGCGCCGGGAACCCGTAACTTACTCCCAAGTAAGTCCCGTCGTCCAAGGAGAAGCATGTCCCGCCAAACGCGTTCCGCCGTCCTGCTGGCCGGGCTCATGGGCGGAGCGGCGGTGCTCCACTTCGCCGTCCCGAAGGCCTTCGACTCCACCGTGCCCCGGATCCTGCCCGGAAAGCCGCGCACCTGGACGTATGCCAGTGGAGTGGCCGAACTCGCCCTGGCCGCGGGCCTCGCCCACCCCCGGACCCGGGCGTCCGCCGCCCGGGTGACCGCCGGCTTCCTCGTCGGAGTGTTTCCGGCCAATATGCAGATGGCCGTCGACTGGCGTCACCGGTCCCGGCCGGAGCGGGTCGCGGCCTGGGCCCGGCTGCCGCTCCAGGTGCCGCTGGTCCTGTGGGCGCGCGGTGTCGCCCGGGGCGCCGACAGGCCCTGAACGGACCGTAGTCGGTGTGGTACGAGCCGGTGACCGTGAAGGTGATCCACAGCAAAATGGCGTTGCTCTCTGGTGAGGAGTGATCCCGCCGTGTAGCGTCGCCGGAAGATGTCGTGGTTCGCAGTACCTGCCCGCGCCTGGCGCGGGCGTTTTGCTGTGCAGTGCCTGAGAACCAGGGCGATCACCTCCGGGTCCGCGCGGTGCGGATCCGTTTACTGCTGAGAGGTACAGGCATGGCCAGCGGAACCGTCAAGTGGTTCAACTCGGAAAAGGGCTTCGGCTTCATCGCGCAGGACGGCGGCGGCCCCGACGTCTTCGCGCACTACTCCAACATCAACTCCTCCGGCTTCCGTGAGCTCCAGGAAGGCCAGGCGGTGACCTTCGACATCACCCAGGGCCAGAAGGGCCCGCAGGCGGAGAACATCACCACCGCCTGATCCGGGTCGACCGACCCCGGAGCCCCGGAACGCGCCGCGTTCCGGGGCTCCGGGGCGTTCGGACGTCGGACACGCCCTAGCCCGTCGACTCGTCCGGGGCCGGATGCTCCTCGGGGTGCGCGCCCGCGTTGCGCGGCGCGTTCCGGCCGGCGCCGGCCTCGTCCAGCTCGGGATGTTCCTCCTGGCGTGCCACCCGGTCCGGCACCGGTATGTCGAGAGCGTCCTCGCCCTCCTGGCTCTGCTGGTCCGGCAGATCCGCCGGTACGGGGGGCGGGCTGCCGGAAGCCCCGGTGTAGGCGGTGCCTTCCGGCCTGCGGTCGGTCATGAGAGCTTCCTTCCGTACGGCCCCGAGTGTGACCCGGGGGACGAATGACGCGCCCTGGTGGGTACCCGCTGCCGGGCGGAGCAGTCCCCGTCCGGTGCGGCCCGGAGCAAGCCCCGGCCTCCCGAACCACGCTACGGGAGAAGATGCGGGGCCCGCGATGCCCGGCCATATTGGGAGCTCCGGGCCACCTGCCGGAGTGCGCCGCGCGGCGCGGAGCGGTGGATTCGCCGCCCGTGGCGTGTGACCCCCCCGTGCACGGGTACCCGCCTGGCTCGCCGCCGATCGTCGAAAGGGAGGCGCTGTGGCCCGCACGGTGGGTGTCGAGGAGGAACTGCTGCTGGTCGACGCGGCGAGCGGAGAGGCCCGGGCGCTGTCCTCGGCGGTGCTGGCGCTCGCCGAGAAGAACGCGGCCGGTGAGTCGGCCTTCGAGCCGGAGCTGCACCGCCAGCAGCTGGAATTCGCCACGCATCCGTGCGCGGACATGGGCGAACTCGCCGACGCGGTCCGCCGATGGCGGGCCGAGGCCGTGCGGCACGCCGCCGACGCCGGGACCTCGGTCGTGGCCATGGCGACCTCGCCGCTGCCGGTCAGCCCGACGATCGGCACGGGCGAGCGGTACCGGTGGCTGGCGGAGCACTACGGGCTGACCGCGCAGGAGCAGCTGACCTGCGGCTGCCACGTCCATGTCTCGGTGGCCTCGGACGAGGAGGGCGTCGCCGTGCTCGACCGGATGCGCTGCTGGCTGCCCGTCCTGCTCGCCCTGAGCGCCAATTCTCCGTTCTGGCAGGGCCAGGACAGCGGGTACAGCAGCTATCGCAGCCAGGTGTGGGGCCGGTGGCCGTCGGCCGGTCCGGTGGACGTCCACGGCTCGGCCGAGGCGTACCACGACCGGGTGCGGTCCCTGGTGGGCACCGGAGCACTCCGGGACGAGGGAATGATCTACTTCGACGCGCGGCTCTCGCACCGCTACCCCACCGTGGAGGTCAGGATCGCGGACGTCTGCCTGGACCCGGCCGACACCGTGCTGCTGGCCACCCTGGTGCGAGGTCTGGTGGACACGGCCGCCCGGGAGTGGCGCGCCGGAGTGCCGCCCCCGGACATCGACACGTCCCTGCTGCGCGTGGCCACCTGGCGGGCGGGCCGCTCGGGACTGGAGGCCCGGCTGGTCCACCCCCGCACCCTGCGCCCGGAGCCCGCCCCCGACGTCCTGCGGGCCCTGCTGCACCACGTGCGGGACGCCCTGGAGGACAACGGCGACCGGGAATCCGCGGAGGGCGCCCTGGCCGCGGTGCACCGGCGCGGCAACGGGGCACGGGTGCAGCGCGACATCCTGGCGCGGACCGGGAGCCTGCGCGACACCGTCGCCGCATGCGTCCGCATCACGGCGAACTGAACGGCACCGGAGAACCGGTAGAAGCCGGAGCACTCAAGGAACGGAGCAGTCCATGTCCACCACCGCTCTCGACGACCGCCGGATTCTGGCCATCGTCACCAACTACGGGGTCGAGCAGGACGAACTCGTCGTCCCCGTGGAGCACCTGCGCGGACACGGGGCGCAGGTCAGCGTGGCCGCGGTCGACACCGACCAGATCCGCACCCTCGTCGGCGACCGAGACCCCGGCGAAACCGTGCGGCCCGACCTCACGCTGGACGACGTCGACCCCGCCGCGTACGACCTCCTGCTGGTCCCGGGCGGCACGCTGAACGCCGACTCGCTGCGCCTGGAGGAGGCCACCACCCGGATCGTCAGCTCGTTCGCCGCGTCCGGCCGGCCGGTGGCCGCCATCTGCCACGGGCCGTGGGCGCTGATCGAGGGCGGCTACGTCCGGGGCAAGACGCTGACCTCGTACGCCTCGCTGCGCACCGACATCACCAACGCCGGCGGCACCTGGGTCGACAAGCCGGTGGTCCGCGACGACGCCGAGGGCTGGTCGCTGATCACCTCACGCAACCCCGGCGACCTGGACGACTTCCTCGGCGAGATCGACGCCGTGCTCGCCGAGGCCTGAGCCGCCCGTCACGGCGGTCAGTCCAGTGTCTGGGTCAGCTCGCAGCGCGTCGCTGTGTGCACGACCCGGGCGCGCGCTCCATTGACCAGCGGGAGGACCGGTTGCACATGACCGCACTCGACGTCGGCCACGATCGGCACATTCAGCGGTCCGAGTGCGTCCAGCACGGCCTGGTGCTGCGTGAGTGAGTCCCTGTCCGGGGCCGAGGTCCGGCCGACGAGTACGGCGTCGGCCGCGTCGAAGAATCCGGCCAGCCGCATGCCGTGCAGATTGCGGCAGATGGTGAACGCGTCGTGGCCGCCGGCCTCCACGTACACGAGAAGCCCCTCCGGGGCGTGCGCCCGGGCGAACGCGGAGGTGTCGAGATACGGCGTGCCCGCGACGTTGGCCAGCATCTCGATACAGCCCCCGATGAGCCGCCCCTCGACGTCCACGTCTCCGCTGCCGTCCAGCCGGATCCACCGGCCCGGGGTGTCGAGCGTGAAGGCACGGACGTCCGGCTGTTTCGCGTAGTCGTCCCGGCCCGTGGCCCGGTGCCGCTCGGGCGGGATCTGGGTGAACCGGTGTCCCGGCGGCGCGGCGACGATGTCGAGCCAGGACACCAGCCCTTCCGGCACCCGGTAGGGGGTGTCCATGAGGTTGTTCCCGTGTAAGGTCACCGCCCCGGTGAGGAGGGTCAGCGGGGTCATGACGGTCGACAGGTCCGAGTAGCCCACCACCCAGGTCGGCTCGGCCTCCCGCAGCCGGTCCCAGTCGAGCAGCGGCAGCAGGTCGATCGCGGTCTCCCCGCCCCACGGCGGCACCACGGCCCTGATCCCGGGGTCCGTCAGCATCGCCGTCAGCTCTGCGGCCCGGTCGGCGGCGGGCGCGCTGGCATGCCCGGAGCCGTCCATGCACCGGCCGGTCACGACCTCGTACCCACGCGCCTCCACCTCGCGCACCGACACGGCGAGCCGCTCGCGCAGCTCCTCGGGCACTCCGCTGGACGGAGAGGTGATACCGATGCGGTCGCCGGGACGTAGGGGGCCGGGGTAGCGAACAGGCATGCGCCGGATTCTGGCACGGTTCCCGGAGGTGATGGCCGAGGCCGTCTCGAGCCCGCACCCCTGGAAGGTTAGGCTGACCTAAGTCAATTCGGTTCTCTCGTCCGGCGGGCGAGGCGTTCAGGCCGACCACGCGTACGAAGGGGCAGTGTCCATGACGATCCACCGAGCCGTCGTCGCCCGAGTGCTGCCGCTCTCCGCGACCATGACCCGCGTCACCTTCCACGGCGAAGGTCTGGCGGGCTTCGGGTCCACCGGGGTAGGCGACGAGTACGTGCGGATCTTCCTTCCGCACGGCCCGGACCGCACCGACGTCTCGCTGCCCCGGACGACCGAGCAGGGCGGGTGGGAGACCCCCGAGGGGCAGCCCGTCGCGCCGATGCGCACGTACACGATCCGCGCGGTGCGCCCGGAGGAGGGCGAGGTCGACATCGACTTCGTGCTCCACGAGGGCGGTGTCGCGTCCGGCTGGGCCGCCGAGGCGCGGCCCGGCGACGTGGTCGGCGTCAACGACCCCACCGGGCTCTACAACCCCCCGGCCGATCTCACCTGGCAGGTGCTGGTCGCCGACCAGACCGGTCTGCCCGCCGCCGCCCGCCTGCTGGAGAACACCCAGGACCACGTCAGGACCCGGGTGGTACTGGAGGCGCCCGACCCCTCGGCCGTACTGCCGCTGCGGGAGCTGCCCGACTCCAAGGTGACGTGGACCTATGGCGGAAACGGCCACGGACCGAGCCGGCTGGCCGACCTGGTGGCCGCCGCGGTCCCGCCCGGCACGGATCTCGCGGGCGGGTACGTGTGGGTCGCGGGGGAGACCAACGCCCTCCGTACGGTGCGCCGTTACCTCCGCCGCGAGCTGGGGCTCCCGGCGGAGCGCTTCAAGGTCGTCGGTTACTGGATACCGAACTCCGACACCTGGACCGAGCGGTACGAGGCGCTGCCCGACGCGGTGCGCTCCGAGCTGGAGGCCCTCTGGGACAACCCGGCCGGCGACTCCGAGGACCTCACCATCCGCTACGAGGCCCGCCTGAGCGACCTCGGGCTCTGACCGGGCCCGGGGCGGCTTCTCGGTCGACGTGGTCGTGACGGGGATCGGGCTCGCCTCGCGGCGGGCTCCGTCGGGTCCGGCCGGTCAACCGGTCTGTGCGGCAGGCCGGGTGACGGCGCGTGGCGCACCGGTGCCGCGTGAAGGAGAGTCCCGATCACCGAAACGTCCCTGCCGAGCGGAGAAGTCGTCGTCGACCACGCGAGTCGCGGGGCCGGTGAGTCAACCGTGCGGTGGGTGGGTAGGGTCGCCAACAGTCAAGTGAAGACAGCCTTGCCTAAGTGAATGGAGGATGCGGTGACCAATCCGTTCGAGGACGAGGACGGCACCTACCTGGTGCTCGTCAACGACGAGGGACAGCACTCCTTGTGGCCCGCGTTCGCCGAAGTACCCTCCGGGTGGGCCGTGGCCCACCCGGAGGACACCCGCCGGGCCTGCCTGGACTACGTCGAGCGGAACTGGACAGATCTACGGCCCAAGAGCCTGAGGGACAGCATGGCGGCCGATCCCGCGTGAGCCCTCGGGTGGTCGGACGGGCGGACCGCACCCTGGTTCCGCGCCTCCAAGCACGGGGCCGTCGCCCGCCGGTCCGACCCGATCACCGGGGCCCGACCTTTGTCCCGTAGTTCCAGGCGGGCGAACGACGACAACTACGGCACCTCGCCGTGGCGTCGGTGCGCCCGACTGCTGCTGGAGGCGAACCGCTCCTCTGCCCAGCGTTGCATCGGACCCAACGCCGTGCGCTGATCGACCGGGTGTCACGGGACACCCCCTAGGCTGCGACTCCGAGCCGGCCCGACCCAGGAGCGCACACCCCATGCACGACCCCGTCCGCCAACTGCCCTTCCCCGACGCTCTCCGCCCGGACGCGTCACCCGCACCGCATCCGCTGCTCGCCCCGGTGACCGGATACCTCGGCACCTGGCGGGGCACGGGACGCGGCGGGTATCCGACGCTGGAGGCGGAATTCACGTATGCGCAGGAGGTCACCTTCAGCCACGACGGCAGGCCCTTCCTCGCGTACGAGGCCCGCGCCTGGCTGCTCGACGCCGACGGGCGCCCCCTGCGACCCTCCGCCCGGGAGAGCGGCTGGTGGCGGCTGCAGCCGGACGGCCGGGTGGAGGCCCTGATCACCCAGCCCACCGGCATCGCGGAGATCTCGGTCGGCCACGCCCGCGACGGCGCCGTAGACCTCGCCACCGAGCAGGTGTCCCTCGCCCCCACCGCCAAGGAGGTCGAGGCCACCCGCCGCCGCTACACGCTGACGGACCGGGACACGCTCGCCTTCGTCCACGATCTCGCCGCGATCGGCCTGCCGCTGCAGCACCACCTCTCGGCCGAGCTCTACCGGGAAGCCCCTGGCCAGCGCGTTTAGTTGCCGGAGCGTGACCAAAGCGGCGATTGGCGGCCGCAGCGCGGGGCAGGTGCACGGAAAGCCAGGAGAACAGGAGCACCATCCCGATGTCCCTTCCCTCGTACCCGGATTCCTCGTACCCGGGGCAGCCCGCGGCCGGTCAGGACCTCTACGGCAGCCCGCAGCCCGCACGGACGAACGGCTTCGCGGTCGCCGCACTCGTCCTGGGCCTCGTCGCCTGCCTGCTCTTCTGGACCGTGCTGGGCGGGCTGCTCCTCGGCCTGCTCGCCATCGTCTTCGGCATCGTCGCCGCGCTCCGCACCCGCCAGGGCCGCGCGCCGCGCCGGACGATGGCGATAGTCGGGGCCGTGTTGGGGGCGCTCGGGCTCATCGGGTCCGCGATCGTCCTCGTGGTGGCCATCTCCGTGTTCGACTCCGAGGAGTTCAAGAACTTCGAGGACTGTATGGACCGGGCCAGCGGCCAGGCGGCCGAGAACCGGTGCACGGACGACTTCATCGACGAGCTCAGCAACTGACGGATCCCGAGGGACCCGGCTCCCGCAGGTCCGACGGCGTACGCTCGGCCCATGGTGCACGTACTGGGCAGCAGGATTCTGCTGCACCCCACCGACCCCGAGCGTTCCCGCGCCTTCTACGGCGAGGCCCTGGGCCTCGCCGTCTACCGGGAGTTCGGCACAGGCCCCGAGCGCGGCACGGTCTACTTCCTCGGCGGCGGGTTCCTCGAGGTCTCCGGCCGGAGCGAGGAGCCGCCCTCCCCGGCCGTGCGGATCTGGCTCCAGGTCGACGACGCCGAGGCCGCCCACGACGAACTGCGGGCGAAGGGCGTGAGCGTCCTGCGACCGCCGAAACGTGAGCCCTGGGGGCTGGTCGAGATGTGGATCGAGGACCCCGACGGGGTGCGGATCGCCGTCGTCGAGGTGCCGGACGACCATCCGTTGCGCTACCGGCCCTGAGCGACGGCCCCGTCCGTCAACGGCCGCAACTCCCGTCCCACGAACGTGTCGAAGTCGCCCGGCGGCCGCCCGGTGACGCGCAGCACGGTGTCGGTGACCCGGTCCTCGGCCCCCTCGGCGATGGCGCGGTCCAGTCCGGCGAGCAGCTCCGCGAACGGGACGGGTATCCCGGAGGCGGCGAGCCGGTCGCGCATCGCCTCGTACCCCAGGCGCTCATGGACCACTGGGCGTCCGGTGCCCCGGCCGACGGCCGCCGCGACCTCGTCGTAACTCAGCGCCCGGGGCCCGGTGATGACCAGATCGGAGTCGGGGGACCGCTCGTCGGTCAGGGCGTGCACGGCGACGGCGGCGATGTCCTCCGCGTCCACGAACCCGACCCGCCCGCCGCCCGTGGCCGTTCTGATGACCCCGGCCTCGTGGATGCTCAGCGCGTGCAGATGGGCGCCGGTGAAGTTCTGCATGAACCAGGACGGCCGCAGCACGGCCCACGCGCCGAAGAGGTCCGGCAGGGCCTGGTGGACGAGGCCGGTCGCGGGTCCGCCCGAGGGGATCGCGGAGGAGCTGAGCAGCACCGCACGGCCCACACCGGCGTCGCGGGCCCGCTCCAGGAAGGGCAGCATCGGCCCGGCGGGCTCCGGGTGGCCGACCGGCGGCACCAGATAGACCCGGTCCACTCCGGTCAGCGCCGGGCCGTGGCTCGTGGAGTCCTCCCAGTCGAAGCGGACCTCCTCGGCGCCGGGGACCGCGCGGGCGGTCCGGGAGGCGGCGCGCACCCGGTGGCCCGCGGCGGAGAGCCGAGCGGCCACGCGGCTTCCGGTGGTGCCGGTCGCGCCGATGACCAGGGTCGCGGGGGCTGAGTCGGGGTTCATGAAAGCTCCGTCACCTAGAATGTGGACCCTGGGTCCGTTTCGTGCTCGACGATACGGACCGCTGGTCCGTTTTGCAATCGAGGAGCGCCATGACCGCCCGCACGCCCCGCAAGGACGCCGTCCGCAACCGTGCGGCCGTCCTCGCCGCGGCCGATGAGCTCTTCGCCCGCAGCGAGAGCCCCGCGACCATCACGATGGCCGACATCGCGGCGGCTGCCGGCGTCGGCAAGGCGACCCTCTTCCGCGGCTTCGGCGACCGCACCGGGCTGATCCGGGAGCTGTTCGCCACCCGCCTCGATCCGATCAGGGCCGCCGTCGAGGACGGCCCCCCGCCGCTCGGCCCCGCCACCCCGCCGCACCGCCGGATCCCCGCACTGCTCGATGCCGTCCTGTGCCTCAAGCTCGACAACCGTCATCTCGCCCTCGCCCTGGAGGACACCGGCGACGCGGGCCCCTACCGGGCCGAGCACTACGAACGCTGGCACCGCGTCCTGCGGGACATGCTGGACCGGATCGACGGCCTCGCCGACAGCGCGTTCGCCGCCCACGCCCTGCTGGCGGCCACCCGCGCGGATCTCGTCGAACACCTGGTCGCTCAGCAGGACATGTCGCACGAGGAGATCCGCGCCCACCTGGCGCGCTACACCGCCCGGGTCATCGGAGCCGGCGCGCCCGACGCCTGACCGGCGGACTCCGCACACCTGTCCACACCCGCCCGCCGCGCACCGCCGGTTGCATGCGCACCAGGTGTTTGCCACGGTGTCCCTGGGCAGGCGTCCCGGTGATCGTCGGGCCGTGCCGCCCGGTGACCGCCCGCAACGGAAGCACACCGCAGAGAGAAGGAGGGGTCGATGTCCTCGAAGCGACGTCGTAAGAAGAAGGCCCGCCGCAAGAACGGCGCGAACCACGGCAAGCGTCCGCAGAGCTGAGACGACGCCGCGGCCCCACCGGGCGGAGGAGCCCGGTGGGGCCGCGGCGTTTCCGTGGGCCGGGGGAGGGCCGTGCGGAACTCGGGTCCCGATGGTGATGCCCGACGAGCGCCGGGTTCACACCCCAAGCGGTGCCGTGGGTTCCGTTCCCGCCCTGGCGCAGACCGACGCCGCAGTCCCGACCGCGTACTCCAGCATCGCCTTCGTCCGCCCGGCGGGCAGCGCCGGATCCCACCCGGCCTCCGCCCCGAGCCAGGTCAGCATCCCCGCCATGAACGCGTCGCCCGCGCCGATGGTGTTCACCACCCGCACCGGCAGGGCGGGGACCGAGACCGCCGGGGCGTCATGGACGTACGCGGTCGCGCCCCGCGACCCCCGTGTCATCACCACCAGCCGCCCCTGCCCGGCCAGCCTGCGGCAGCTCTCCTCCGGGGCCGCGTCCGGCCACAGCCGCACCAGGTCCTCGTCGCTCGCCTTCACGACCTGCGCGAGCGAGCACAGCTCGCGCAGCCGCTCCAGGCTCCGCACCGGATCGAGCGTCCGGTCCTCACGCACATTCGGGTCCACCACGAGCAGCCCCGCGCGGGAGGCCGCCCGCGCGGTCGCGGCCACGACGCCTGCCGCCGGCTCCACCACCGCGGCGAGCCCGCCCACGTACACCGCGCCGAAGCGCGCCGCCTCCGGCGCCCGGTCCGGCAGCCGGAAGGTCGCCGTGTCCTGGAGATGGAAGTGGTAGGTGTTCCCGTGATCGCCCAGGTCGGCCACCGCGAGCGCCGTGGGCAGCGCCGGCCGGGCACTCAGCGAGAGGTCGACGCCCGCACCGGTCAGCCATGCCTCGATCCGGCGTCCGAAGGCGTCGTCGCCGAGCCCGCCCACGAAGGACGGCCGTCCGCCGAGCCGGGCCAGGCCCACCGCGACGTTCGCGGGCGCGCCGCCCGGCTGGGCCGACAGCACCCCGGAGTCACCGTCGGCCGGGACCAGATCCACCAGCGCCTCGCCCAGCACGAGGACGGCGCCGGGGTCCGGAGCGGCGCCCGGGTCCGCGGACTCCCTCACGGCTCCACCACGATCTTGCGGCCGATACCCGCCTGGAAGCGCTCGATCGCCTGCGGGTACTGCTCCAGCGGCAGCCGGTCGCTGATGAACACCGAGGCATCCAGCACCCCGCTCGCGAAGAGCGCGGCGGCCCGCTCGTAACTGTGCAGGACCGCCATCGAGCCGGTGATGGTGATCTCCTGGTTGTAGATCCGGTACGGCTCGATCACCGCCGTCGTCGCGTAGTCGGAGACCCCGAACTGGAGGAACGTACCGCCCTTGGCGACCCTCCCCAGACCGTCCTGGATCGCCCCGGCGTTGCCCGTCGCGTCGATGACCACGTCCCAGCCGCCCGGACGGTCCAGCTCCTCGGCACGGGCCGCCGCACCGGTGCAGCCGAGCGTCGTCGCGGTGGCCAGCCGCTGGGCGTTGACGTCCAGCACGTCCACCGACGCGGCGCCGGTGCGCTTGGCCAGCTCCAGCATCATCAGCCCCATGGTCCCGGACCCGTAGATCAGCACCTGGGCCCCGAGATTGCCGTTGAGGACGTCGTAGCCGCGCACCGCGCAGGACAGCGGCTCGATCAGCGCCGCGTCCCGGACGTCGATGTGCTCCGGCAGGCGTACGCAGTTGGCGACCGGCGCCACCGCGAACTCCGCCGCGCCGCCGGGCACCGTGACACCGATCGCCGCCCAGTTGTCACAGAGGTTGCCCCGGCCCGAACGGCAGTAACGGCACTCGTGACAGTGCAGCGAGGGGTCCACGGCCACCTTGTCGCCGATGGACAGCTCGGTGACGTCCGTGCCCAGGCCCACGATCTCCCCGGCGAACTCGTGCCCCGGGACGATCGGCAGCGTCGGCGCGAACTCGCCCTGGAGGATGTGGAGGTCGGTGCCGCACAGCCCGCACGAGGCGACCTTGACGACCACGTCGCGGGGGCCGGGCGTGGGGTCCGCGACGGTGGTCACGGAGACCTTGCCGACGGATTCGACGATGGCTGCCCTCATTTGACTGCTCCCAGCGAGAGGCCCTGGACGAGTTTGTCCTGGGCGGCGTAGCCGGCGACGAGCACCGGCAGGGACACGACCACGGACGCCGCGCACAGCTGGGCGAGGAAGAGACCCTGGCTGGTGACGAAGGTGGTCAGATGGACGGGCGCGGTACCGGCGACCACGCCGGTCAGCACCCGTGCGAACAGCAGCTCGTTCCAGCTGAAGATGAAGCAGATCAGGGCGGTCGCGGCGATCCCGGGACCGGCGACCGGGGCGACCACCCGGCGCAGCACCGTCGGCAGCCGGGCCCCGTCGACCTGCGCCGCCTCGATGATGGAGACGGGGACGTCCGCGAGGAAGGACTGCATCATCCACACCGCGATCGGCAGGTTCATCGAGGTGTAGAGCAGGACCAGCAGCCAGATGTTGTCCAGCAGGCCGGTGTTCTTCGCGAACAGGTACACCGGCAGCAGTCC
Source organism: Streptomyces sp. iso_384 (assembly GCF_056172905.1). Classification (NCBI taxonomy): domain Bacteria; kingdom Bacillati; phylum Actinomycetota; class Actinomycetes; order Kitasatosporales; family Streptomycetaceae; genus Streptomyces; species Streptomyces sp. iso_384. Next base: position 4,234,817 of record NZ_JBWBTT010000001.1, on the reverse strand, counting down.
GGCTACCACGGGCAGCATCTTGGTGGACAGGAAGAAGAACATCACGTCCGTCCACTTGCGCACCCGCCGGATGGACAGCGCGTACGCGGCAGGAAGCGCGAGCAGCAGCACCAGCACGGTCGAGAAGAACGAGGCCGCCAGCGAGTTGACCAGCGGGGGCCACGGCGTCGGGCCGCCTCCGCCACCGAAGAACGTGCGGTAGCCGTCCAGCGTCAGCGCGGCGGCGAGCGAGGGCGGGTTGGTCGCCGCGTCGGCCTCCGCGTGGAAGGACGTCAGCACCATCCACAGCGCGGGCAGACAGAAACCGATCCCCACCACCCAGGCGACCACGCCCAGGGCGGCCGAGCGCCGACGGGCCTTGCGCGTGGCTGCGTTGGCGGAAGCGGCGGATACGGATGTCGCGGTCGAGACGCTCATGCGCGGCTCGCCTCCTCACGGAAGAGGGAGGAGACCACCCGGAGCGCGAAGGTGGCGATGATGATCGTGCCGATCACCACGACCACACCCGCGGCGGACGCCAGCCCGTACTCATGGGCCCGGTAGAAGGTCTCGTAGACGGTGTACGGGAGGTTGGCGGTGCCGAGACCGCCGGAGGTGATCGTGAACACCGCGTCGAAGTTCTGCACGATGTACACCGACCCGAGCAGGATGCCCAGTTCGAGGTAGCGGCGCAGATGCGGCAGGGTCAGATAGCGGAATATCTGCCAGGGCCCGGCCCCGTCCAGCCGCGCCGCCTCCATGATCTCGGCCGGCCGGCTCTGCAGCCCGGCCAGCAGGATCAGCATCATGAACGGCGTCCACTGCCACACCAGCGACGCCTCGATGGCGATCAGCGGCATCTCGGTGGTCCACTCGGGCTGCACCATGGACTCGATGCCGAACAGCTCGCCGAACCACGTGAGCGCCCCGTTGAACAGCCCGTACTCCGGGTTGTAGAGCGCGTGCTTCCACAGCAGCGCGGCGGAGACCGGCACCAGCAGGAACGGGGTGATCAGCAGGGTGCGCACGAACCCCCGGCCGAAGAAGGTGCGGTCCAGCAGCAGGGCGAAGACGAGCCCCAGCACGACGCTGACGATCACGACGGACGCGGTCAGGACGACGGTCGTCACGACCGATTCGCGCAACGCCTCGTCGGTGAAGACCGATGCGTAGTTGGACAACCCGGTGAAGTGGCGCTTCTCCGGCTTGAGGGAGTTCCAGTCGAAGAGGGAGATCACCAGGGTCGCCACGAAGGGCAGCTGGGTGACGGCGATCAGGAAGATCAGCGCGGGCAGCAGGGGAGCACGGGTCGCCCAGGCGCGCCGACGGTTCCCGGCGCCCGGCTTCTTCGCCGGAGCCTGCGGGGAGGCCGTGGTCTCTCTGGTTGCGGTGACGGTCATCGGTACTCCTCCGCGACCTTCTCGGCGAGCTTCTGGGAGGCGGCGAGCGCGGCGTCCACCGACTGCCGGCCCGCGATGGCGGCGCTGATCTCCTGCGCCACCCGGGTGCCCAGATCGGTGAACTCCGGTACGCCGACGAACTGGATGCCCGCCGTCGGGCGGGGCTGGGTGCCCGGGTTCTTCGGATCGGCCTCGGAGATGGCCCGCTCCGTGACGTCGGCGAACGCGCCTGCCTCCGCCCGGTAGTCCGGATTGGCATAGGTGGAGGCCCGTTTGCCGGCCGGCACGTTGGACCAGCCGCTGGTGGCGCCGACGAGCTCCTCGTACTCCTTGCCGGAGGCCCAGGAGACGAACTTCCAGGCGTCGTCGGACTTCTTGGACGCCTTCTGCAGCCCCCAGGCCCAGGTGTAGAGCCAGCCGGAGCTGTCGGTCCGCTCGACGGGGGCGGGGACGTAACCGATCTTCCCCTTCACCGGGGAGCCCTTCGCCTCCAGGGAGCCGGCGCCCGCGGTGGCGTCGTACCACATGGCGGTCTTGCCCTGCGTCATGTTGTTCAGGCACTCGGCGTACCCGGACTGCGGCGCACCGAGCTCCCCGTGCTCGCGCACCAGGTCGACATAGAACTTCGTCGCCTTCTTGAACTCCGGTGCGGTCAGCCGCGGTTCCCAGTCCTCGGTGAACCAGGTGCCGCCCATCGTGTTGACGACGGTGGTCAGCGGGGCGATGACCTCGCCCCAGCCCGGGAGCCCGCGCAGGCAGATGCCCTTCATCCCGCGCTCCGCCCCGTCCGTCTGCTCGGCGAGCTCGGCCACCTGCTCCCAGGTCGGCTTCTCGGGCATCGTGAGGCCCTGCTCCTCGAAGACGTCCTTGCGGTACATCAGGAAGGACGACTCCCCGTAGAACGGCTGGGCGTAGAGCTTGCCGTCCTCGGCGGTGAGCGAGTCCTGGAGCGGTTGAAGAATGTCCTCCTGGTCGAAGGCGGTGTCGGCCTTCGCGTAGTCGTCGAGAGGGTGGAGCCAGCCGTTCTTCGCGAAGAACGGCAGCTCGAAGTTGCTGATGGTGGCGATGTCGTACTGACCGGCCTGGTTGGAGAAGTCCTGGCTGATCTTGTCGCGTACGTCGTTCTCGGGCAGCACCGTGAAGTGGACCTTGATGCCGGTCTCCTTCGTGAAGTGCTTCGCGGTCAGCTTCTGCAGCTCGATCATCTGCGGGTTGTTCACCATCAGTACGTTCAGCGCGTCACCGCCGCCGAAGGAGGTCCCGCCCGCTCCGGCACAGCCGGTGGCGAGCAGGGCCAGGGCGGCGGTCACGGCACAGGTCCGACCGCGCATACGTGGTCGGCGGCGGCGTCCTGGATGAGGCATGGGGGCTCCTGATCAGTCGTAGCGGCTCGGTGATCGGGTCGTTGAGGGCATGGCGAGCCAGGCCCCGGCGGATTGGGTTGAGCGGTGGTGGGGGAGCGGCTGCGGGAGCCGTGCGGTCGGCGGTACGGGCGGGGGCCCGGTCAGACGCGGATGACCTGGGGGCCCAGGAGGGAGTAGCGCTGGGCCTCGGCCGAGGGGAGCCCGGCGTCGGTGACGATCGCTTCGAAGTCCCCGACCCCGGCGAACCGGCAGAAACTCACCGCCCCGAACTTGCTGTGGATCCCGGCGAAGATCCGCCGCCGCGAACTCCGCAGCGCCTGCGCCTTCACCTCGGCGACGGCGGGGTCCGGGGTGGTGAGCCCGTACTCGCGGGAGATGCCGTTGGCCCCGAGATACGCCAGGTCGATGACGAAGTCCGCGAGCATCCGGGAGGCCCAGTGGTCGACGGTCGCCATCGTCGAGCCGCGCACCCGGCCGCCCAGCAGCAGCACCGAGGTCTTCTCCGCCCCGGCGAGGGAGGTGGCGACGGCCAGGGAAGCGGTGACGACGGTCAGCGGCCGGTTCTGGGGAAGTGCCTCGGCCACCAGCTGAGGGGTGAAGCCCTCGTCGACGAAGACCGTCTCGGCGTCGCCGAGCAGATCGGCGGCGGCGGCCGCGATCCGCGATTTCTGCGGAACGTTACGGGTGGTGCGGACGGCGAGCGTGGTCTCGAAACCGGCCGACTCCACCGGGTAGGCGCCGCCGTGGGTCCGCCGGACGAGCCCGTGCTCCTCCAGCACGTGCAGATCGCGGCGGACAGTCTCCTTGGCCACCTTGAACAGGTCCGCGAGGGCGTTCACCCCGACCGACCCCTCCCGCCGGGCCGTGTCCAGAATTCCCCGCCGGCGTTCCTCGGTGTCCACGGCGCACTTCCCTGGTCGCTGCTGGGCCCGCTACGGGCAGGGCCCGCTTGTCCGTTCGGGCTCATGTGTCGTTTGTACAAGCAGTACCAGGGCCACGAACAGCCGCTTCACCAGATCCGCTCGGTCCGTTCATGCCCGTTTCCGCGAATGCGACGGTGCTGGTCAGGGCCGGTGAGGTCGTTGATCCGGTCGCCCAGGACGCCCGATTTCCCGTGACCAATGCCCGAATGGCGCCCGAAGCGCGGAGGCGCGGCCTCCGCGGTGCCGGGAAGAGGCACGGGAAGGCCGGTTCAAGAGGCGCGGGGAGACCGGGCACGAGGCCGGAGCGGCGCTGGGTCGATCAGGGGAGCACGGCGCCGTCCTCGCCCTCGCCGCGGTGGGGCCGGGGCACCGAAGTCCTGCCGGGTGTTTCCGGATAGAACCGCTTGGCCCAGCGCCGGAACGGTCCGATCGGCCCGTCCCCGGAAGCCAGCCGGGGCGGCTGCTGGTACTGCTTGTGATGCCAGATCGGGAAATCGGCGGCGGTGAACTCGCAACTGGACCGGTAGACGGGGCGGTCCAGCAGCCGGGCCGCGACACGGCTGACGAGCCGGGCCGACCGGGGCGGCAGCCGGCTCGGCTCGTCGAAGGCGATGCGGTTCAGCTGCCGGAACTGCATCCGGTTGGGTCCGACGGCCGTCGGCATCACCATCGTGCACATCCGCAGCCCGAAACGGGGCGTGTGCACATCGGCGTGCAGACAGCCGAGCCCATGGCCGTGCACCTGCACATCGACGGTGAAGTCACCCACGAGCGGCGCGGACTCGTGGGCCCGCATGGAGACACGGAACTCCGCACCGTCGTACACCACCGGGCCGTCGATCTCGGCCTTCGCCCAGCCGTGCAGAGTGGCGAAGTGCCCGAGGTCGACCGCGTTCTCGATGACCTCCTGGACGTTGCCGGCCAACTCCCAGGCGGCCGTACGCGCGGGCCGGTGCCCGATCTCGTGCCACTGCGGGACGGACCAGTCCGGACCCCGGCCGTCGTGGTGCCGCCAGACGAAGACGCCCCCGTTCACCTCATGGACGGGCAGCTGCGTCAGCGGGGACCGCGGCGGCGGCGTGCCGTACCCCGTGCGCACACACGCACCGTCGGGGCCGAACGAGAAGAAGTGGAACGGGCAGGTGAGATCCTCCCCCTCGACCTTCGCCAGGCCGAGATGGGCCCCCAGATGCGGGCAGTACGGGCGGACGGCGCGGAGCACTCCGGTGGCGGTGCGATACAGGACGACGTCCTGCCCCGCGAGCGGCCGGGTGAGCACGGCGCCCGGCCGTAACTCGTGCGAGAAGGCCAGCGCGGACCAGCCGCTCGGGTAGGGCAGGGCAGGCGCCCCTGCCACGTCGGCCGGTGTCGGACCCTCGCTGACGATGCGCCCGTACTCGCGTGACACTCCCACGGCTCCCCCTCCACGATCGCTCGCACGGAGGCTGCCCGGAGCCGCGCCGAGATCCTCCCGACACGCCGCACCTCACCCGAACGGGACGATGGGTGCGACGTGTTGACAGGTGGGGCTCGGGTGCGTCAGAGCTCGTCGCCGAACGCCTCGGCCAGCTCACGCCATGCGGCCCGCGGCAGCCCCGCCCCGCCCTCCTCGGCGGTGAGCACCTGCAACGCGACATGGTCCGCACCCGCGTCGAGGTACTCCTGGGTCCGGCGCCTCACCTGCTCGGCGTCACCCAGCGCGAAGAGGGCGTCAAGGAGGCGGACGCTGCCGCCGCCGCCGAAGTCGCCCTCCGTGAACCCCAGGCGCAACAGGTTGTCGGTGTAGTTGGGCAGCTGGAGATACATCCCCAGCATCGTCCGCGCGGTGGTGCGGGCCCGGTCGAGGTCGGTGTCCAGCACCACGGTCAGCTCCGGGGCGAGCAGCGCGTCGGGTCCGAGAGCCTCGCGGGCCTCCGCGGTGTGCTCGGTGGTGACGAGATAGGGATGCGCCCCCAGCGACCGGCCGGCCGCGAGCTTCAGCATCTTCGGCCCGAGAGCCGCCAGGACCCGATGCCCGGAGCCCACGGACGGTTCGGCGGCGTCGAGCGCGTCGAGGTAGGCCACCATCGCGCTGTACGGCTTCGCGTACTGCGGCACCATCGGTCCGTGGCTGACGCCCAGACCGAGGACGAACCGGCGACGTGCCTCCGGGGCGATCGCCGCGACCCCGGCCGCCACCTCCTCGGCCGTGTGGTTCCAGATGCTCAGGATGCCGGTGGCCACCGTGAGCGTACGGGTGGCGGCCACGACGGCGGCGGCGTCCCCGGGCGTCGGACTGCCCCCGATCCACACGGTGCCGTACCCCAGCCCTTCGAGCTCGGCCAGCGCCTCGGTGATCGCGCCCCTGCCCGCGTCGTCCACCCGCGAAGGGTGCAGGGCGCCGCTCCAGATCCCCACACGTCCGAAAGCCCTGCCCGTACTGGAAGTCTCAGAAGTCATGATGTGATCAACAACAGCCCGGGCCGGCTATTCCTGCCCGGCCGGGATTCACCCGGCCGGGTGTGCGGATCCTGCGCGCTCCTCAGTTCTCCGTGACGTCCTTCATGAACACCACGCCGTCGATGCGGGCCAGGTGCGCCGGGTCGAGAGGTGCGTAGCCGAAGTACGGGGAGGTACGCCGTACGGGGCCCGTGGCGGCGAGGGCGGCGGCCAGCTCGGAGGCGCCCAGCAGACCGGCCTCCTCGGGGAGCGCGTACAGAGCCCCTTCGAGGGTGTCCGGCGGCGGGACGTCGACCCCTTGGTGCCGCATCGTGCCGAAGGCGGTGGCCAGAAAGCCGTACTCCTCGCCCAGGCGGGCGTCGACGATGGAGCCCGCGCTCCACCACTCCAGCCGCCGGCCGCCCATCCGCATCGAGCTCATGTCCCGCTGGAGATGGCCGTTGTGGGCATGTACCAGGACCGGCCCCCGCTCGGCGAGCGCGAAGAGATTGTCGGCCATCATCTGATCCCGCAGGCCCGTCAGCCGTGACAGCCGGCTCGGCGAGGTGTCGGCCATCCAGAAGTGGTAGCGCAGCAGACCCGCGGCGGCCCGTGCGTACAGGCGCGCCCGGTCGAACGCGTCCCGCGAGGTCTCCGCGATCAGCTGCGGTGTCCACGCGTCGAGCAGCGCGCCCAGATCATCGGCGAGCAGCCGCAGTTCCCCGGCCTCGGCCGACCGCCCGAACGACGCGGACGGATCCAGCATCGCCGCCGGGTCGGTCCACCGGTCGTCGGAGCCGATCAGGCGGTCGAGCGTCTCGGCGGTGCAGGGGAGCAGGTCAGGGTCCACATGGTCAGCGAGACAGCGGTGCAGCCGGGTGAGGGTCCGCCGGGGGCTCGCGGCGTACGCCATCTCCAGCGGGCCGTCGAATCCGGCGAAGCGAAGCCGGTCGGAGGAGGGCCGGCCGTCGTTGAACGCGCGCATCCAGCGCACCAGTTCACGATTGGCCGTGGACGCCCCGAGACCATGGCTGAAGCCCCGCTCCAGCACCTCCTCCAGTGAACCCGCGCCCGTCGTCACATGGTCGTCCACCAGCAGCCCCGCGACGCAGTCGCTCTCGATGGCGATGGTCCGGTAGCCCTCCCGCTCGACGAGCTGCCGGAAGAGCGCGTTGCGCAGGCGGAGCGGGGCGTCCACCCCGTGGGTGGGCTCGCCCAGGGTCAGCATCCGGGGCGGGGAGGCGAACAGCTCCATGACGGCGGCCGCCTCGACGGCGTGGGCGATGTCCTTGATGTCGTTGGCCATGGATTCAACCGTATCGTTGAACTCTCGGTTGAAACTTTTCCGCGATAGCGTCCGGATCATGCGGCAAAACCCTCAAACAACGGAACGCCTCAGGCCCGTCGACCTGGCCCGCCGGCACGGGTTGTCGACGCAGGCCGTCAGGAACTACGAGGAGGCGGGCATCCTCCCGGCCGCCGGACGTACGCCCCACGGCTACCGCAGCTACACCCCGCTGCACGCGCACGCCCTCGACGCGTTTCTCGCACTGATCCCCGGCCATGGGCACGGGGGCGCGACGTCGATCATGCGGGCGGTGAACCGCGACGAGCCGGAGGAGGCGTTCCGTATCGTCGACGAGAGCCACGCCCAGCTCCTGGAGGACCGGCGGACGCTGCACGCCGTCGAGAGGGCCCTTTGTGACCTGGCACCCGGCGCCGGGCCCGCACCCGACGAGGCATCGGGCCCCGGCGACATGTTCGTGGGACCACTGGCGGGAAGGCTGGGCATCAGGCCCGCCACCCTCCGGAAATGGGAGCGTGCCGGACTCGTGGCCCCGCGCCGCGACCCGCGGACCGGGTACCGGGTGTACGACGCGACCGACGTACGGGACGCGGGCCTGGCCCACCAACTCAGGCGGGGCGGCTACCGGCTGGAGCAGATCGCCCCGCTGATCGCCCAGGTGCGGGCGGCCGGCGGCCTGGAACCGCTGGCGGCCGCCCTGGGCGACTGGCACGCCCGGCTGACCGCCCGAGGACGCGCGATGCTGGCCGGGGCCGCGGAGCTGGACGCCTACCTCCGCCGTCAGGCGGGCAGTCGCCCCAGCAGGGCCGCGAAGTCCGTGCCCGACGGAAGCGTGCCGAAGGCGAGCCCCTGATCCCCGGCGAGGCGCGAGGCGCAGAACGCGTCGGCCACCGCCCCCGGAGCGTGGCGCACCAGAAGCGAGCCCTGGAGCACGAGAGCGGCCCGTTCGACGACACGGCGGGCCCGGAGCTGCGCGGCCTGCGGGTGCGCCAGCTCGTCCCGCAGCTCCCGCCAGGCCGCATCCAGACGCGCGTCCGCCCCGGCCGCCGCCTCGATCTCGACGTCGAAGGCCGCAACGGACTCGGGCTCACGCGTCAACGCCCGCAGCATGTCCAGGGCGTTGACATTGCCCGAGCCCTCCCAGATGCCGTTGAGCGGAGCCTCGCGGTACAGCCGAGGCATGCCGGACGCCTCGTCGTATCCATTGCCGCCGAGGCACTCCAGGGCCTCGGCGGCCGCGACGGGCTGCCGCTTGCACACCCAGTACTTTCCGACGGCGGTGGCCAGGCGGAGGAAGGCACGTTCCCCGCCGTCGCCCCGGTGCGCACGGTCGGCGGCGCCCGCCAGCCGGAGGGCCAGGGTCGTGGCGGCCTCGGACTCCAGGGCCAGGTCCGCCAGAACATTGCGCATCAGGGGCTGGTCGATCAGCTTGGCGCCGAACACCGAGCGGTGGCGCGCGTGATGGGCCGCCTGCGCCAGCGCGGCACGGATGCCCGCGGCGGAACCGAGGACGCAGTCGAGCCGGGTCATCGTCACCATGTCGATGATGGTCCGCACCCCCTTGCCCTCGTCACCGACGAGCCAGGCGACGGTGTCGTCGAACTCGGGCTCGCTGGAGGCGTTCGAGCGGTTTCCGAGCTTGTCCTTGAGTCGCTGGATGCGGAAGGTGTTGCGGCTCCCGTCAGGCAGCACGCGCGGCACCAGGAAGCACGACAGCCCGCCGGGCGACTGGGCGAGCACCAGGAAGAGATCGTTCATCGGGGCGCTGGTGAACCACTTGTGCCCGCGCAGCCGCCAGGTGCCGTCGGCCTGCTCGACCGCGGTCGTGGTGTTGGCCCGCACATCGGTGCCGCCCTGCTTCTCCGTCATGCCCATACCGGCTAGCAGGCCCTGCTTGGCGGTGGGGGTGCGCAGGCCGGGCTCGTACACCCGGCTGGTCAGCAGCGGTTCGTACACCTTGGAGAGGTCGGGGGAGCGGCGCAGTGCCGGAACGACGGCGTACGTCATCGAGACCGGGCACAGGTGTCCCTGCTCCAGCATGGTGGCCAGCATGAAACCGCCCGCGCGGGCGACATGGGCCCCGGGGCGCGCGTCGGCCCAGGCGGAGCCCGCGAGACCCGCGCCCACCGACGCGCTCATCAGGGAGTGGTAGGCGGGGTGGAACTCGACCTCGTCGACCCGGTGGCCGAAACGGTCATGGGTGCGCAGCTCCGGCTCGTGGCGGTTGGCCTGGTCGGCCCAGCGCTGGGCCTCCTCGCTGCCGACGTAGCGGCCGAAACGGTGCAGCTCGTCGATGTGCCACTCCGCGCCCTCGCGGCGTACCCCTTCGAGCAGCACCGCGTCGTCGGCGGCGTCGTGCCCGGTGAGCGGCGGCGGCTGATTCGTCACCTCGTGCGTCACGGCGGTCGGGTTGCTGCGCGGTGTGTCGGACGTGGGCATCGGATCTCCTCCGGGAGGCGGGGCGGGCTGGGTGCACGGGGGCAGGACAGCGACGGCGCTGGTCAGGGGCCCGCGCCCGCGCAGCGCAGGGCCAGGGCGGTGAGGCGGTCGACGAGCCGGTCGGTGTCCTGCGCGGCCGAGGTGCTCAGGGGGTACACGAGGACCTCGCCGATGGCGCCGGTGAGCGCGGCGGCGGTGATCTCCGCGTCCTGGCCGGGCAGCAGCTCCGCGGAGATCCCCTCGTCGATCACCGTGGCGAACAGCGCACGGTAGCGGCGCCGGAAGGCGAGACGCTCCGCGCCGACCGCCGGTTCGGCGGGCGCCGCGAGCAGCGCGTACGCCAGGCCGGGGTTCTCCAGGGCGCGGCGGGCGAACACCTCCACCCCCAGGCGCAGCCGCCCGACCGGGTCGCCGTCGCCCTCCAGCACCTCACCCAGCACGTCCACCTCGCGCTGCGCGGCGCGCCGGAACACCTCCACGGCGAGCGCGGACTTGGACGCGAAGTGCTGGTAGACGGAGCCGGCGGCGATCCCGGCGGCGTCGGCGACAGCCGTCACGGAGGCCTGCGCCCAGCCGACGTCCGCCACGACCTCGGTGGCGCGGACGACGAGATGTTCCCGGGCGGCTTCGAGGCGACGCACCTCGGCCGGTGTCTTGCGGTAGGCCATGAAAGAAGTGAACCATCATTCAGAGCTTCCCGCCATGCCCGGTCCCGGCGGCGGTCGCCGACCGTCACCGCGCGCTCGCCCTCCGACGGGCCCCGGTTGCGCTCCTGCCGGTCAGCCGAAGTCGTCCGGGACGATGCGCAGCTTCTCGGCGATGCGGACGAGGGCCTTCTGGTCGGTCGTGCCGAGCGAGTCGAGGACGGTGCGGCGTACGGCGCGCAGGTGGGTGGGTGCTGCCAGGCGCACGATGTCGAAACCGGCGTCGGTGAGTTCGGCGAGGGTGTACCGGCCGTCGGCGGGGTCCGGGGTCCGCGCGACCCAGCCACGCTGTTCGCAGCGCTTGATGACGTTGGACAGTCGGGAGAGCGACCCGCTGGCGAGAAAGGCGAGCTCGCCCATCCGCAGTTTGCGCCCCGGCGCCTCGGAGAGATGGCTGAGTACGAGGTACTCGAACAGGGTGAGGCCGTGCTCCTGCCGCAGCGGCGACTCCAGCTTGCCGGGCAGCAGCAGGACCAGGGAGATCAGCCCCGTCCACGCCGCCTTCTCCTGCTCGTCGAGCCACCGCAGCTCCTCGTCGTCCTCGTGCCCGGCCGTACCGCTCATGGGCCCTCCCGTGCTGCTCATGGACCTTTCCATCCCTCCGGCGAAGCCCGCCATCACTTTGCGCTTGAAGTCATTGCCTGCTAGCTTCACTTTACGCGTGAAGTCATATGAGGGGAAACGCGTCCCCACGGTCAGGAAGAGGGATCATCATGAGCACCGTCACCTTCGGCATCGTTCCGGGCTACGGCGAGAAGCTGCACGCGGCCCTCGGCTACAGCGGGGCCGTCCGCGTCGACGACCGGGTCGAGATCTCCGGCCAGGCCGGCGTGGACGACGACCTGAACATCCCCGACTCGCTGGAGGACGAGATCATCCAGGCCTTCGACAACGTGGAGCGCACGCTCGCCACGGTCGGCGCCACCTGGAAGGACGTCATCCACGTCAACTCGTACCACAAGGTCGCACCGGGGGATGACGTCATCGGCGACGACCACAACGCGGTCATGGCGGAGCAGTTCCGCCGTCGCCTGGACGGCCGCGCGCCGATCTGGACCGAGACCGGAGTGACGGTCCTCGGCCTCGCGGCCATGCGCGTGGAGATCCGCGTCACCGCCGTCGTCGGCTCGGGGAACTGAACCGCGACGCTTCGTGGCCGGCTCGGTGAGCACGACCTCGACGGTCGGCCATTCGGCGATCGTCGGCCGGCCCGCTACTCGTACCGGTACTTCAGCGAATCCGCCTCCGTCCGCTCGATGTCGGCGATCGTCAGCTCCGGGTTCCGCAGCTGGGTCAACGTCACCTCGGCCGAGGTCGGCTGGGCGTCCGCCGGCAGCCACTGCTCCGGCTTCCACGCCGCGCTGCGCAGCAGCGACTTGGGGCAGTGCGGGTAGACCTCCTCGATGCCCAGGACCAGAGCACTGGCCGGCGGCTTGCCCACGGCGGTCAGCTGGGACAGCAGCTCCGGCCGGGTGGAGACACAGGCCCGGCCGTTCACCCTGAGTGTCGTGGTGCGCCCCGGGATGACGAACAACAGCCCGGCCCGTCCGGTGGCGATGACGTTCTGCAGGGTGTCCAGACGCTTGTTGCCGGTCGCGTCCGGTATCGCCACCGTCCGTGCGTCCAGGACGGAGACGAACCCGGCAGGCCCGCCCCGCGGGGAGACGTCACAGTTGCCCTCGGCGTCCGCGCTGGCGACCAGGACCAGTGACGAGCATCCGATCAACTGCCGGGTCTGATCGGTGAGCTCGGTCGTCTGCTTGCGCAACGCCGCGTCTCTGGGGAGCTCGTAGGCGCGCCGCAGTGTCTCCTGGTCGGATACGGCGTCGAGACGGAGGGAGTCGAAGGCGGTGCCGGTAAGGGGTGGTGTCATGCCTCGACCCTAATAGGCCGGGCTGTCCGCCCTTCCGGTGCTCCGGTGTCCTGATCGGTTGACCGAGGCCGAGGCCGAGGGCGGCACGTGAGCGTCAGGAATTCATGGCCGCACGGTCGGACTCGCTGCGCAGAACGCAGAATTCGTTTCCTTCGGGATCAGCGAGAATCGCCCAGCCCGAGCCGTCGGGATTTCGGTGATCGGCGACGAAGGCCGCCCCGAGCTCCAGCAGCCTCTCCACCTCCCGGTCACGCGTGGTGTCGGGGCGCAGGCACAGATGGATCCGGTTCTTGACCGTCTTGGCCTCGGGCACCTGGTTGAAGTGCAGCACCGGTCCCTCCGCCAGCAGCACCTGGGCCTCCCGGCTGCCCGGCCCGTCCTCCGGATGCAGCGGACGACCTGTCACACCGCTCCAGAACCGCGCCAGCTCGTAGGCGTTCGCACAGTCGATGGCCACGTTCTGCAGTACCGAGATCATGCGCGCGAGCCTCCCCGATCCCCACGCCGGACGCAACCGGGTCGGACCCTCCGCGACACTCCCGGATCAGCCGAGCGGAGGTGCCGGTCCCGCCCGAAGTCACGGCGCGGCGGGCGGATGGGGCGAGCGCAGCACGAGCAGGGTGATCTCGCTGGGGGCGAAGACACGGAACGGCGGGCCCCAGAAGCCGGTGCCGCGACTGGTGTAGAGGAGGGTGCGGGCCCCGTGGCGGCTGAGGCCGGCAAGGGCAGGCTGGTCGATGCGGACCAGGTGATGGAAGGGCCAGATCTGGCCGCCGTGGGTATGACCGGACAGCTGGAGGTCGATGCCGTCGGCTGCCGCCCGGTCGACGAACTTGGGCTGGTGCGCCAGGAGCAGTACGGGCAGGTCGGGGTCGGCGCCGCTCAGGGCCCCGGCGAGGTGGGCGCCATGGCCTGCCAGACCGGAGGACTCGGCGGTGACGTCGTCGACGCCGGCGACCACCAGGGTGTCGCCTCCGCGTTCGAGCAGCAGATGCCGGTTGCGCAGCGGCTCCCAGCCCAGCTCGCCCATCAGATCGACCCAGCCCTGGGCCTCGCTGTAGTACTCGTGGTTGCCGGTGACGTACACACGGGCCCGGGTGGCCCGCACGGTGCCGAGCGGGACGGCCTGGGCGCGGCGGCGTTCGGCCGTGCCGTCCGCGATGTCGCCGGTGTGGCAGACCAGGTCGGCTTCCAGCGTGTTCACCGTCTCGCACACCCGCGCCGACCACCGAGCCCGATCGAGCGGGCCGTAGTGGGTGTCGGTGATCAGGACGACGCGGAGGCCGTCCAACCCGGCGCCCAGGCGCGGGAGTCGCACATCGAGTCGGCGCACACGTGGTACGCGGCGGGCCTCGGCGTACCCCCAGGCGAGCAGGGCGGCGGACACACCGAGGACGGCCCAGGTGACGATGCGGGCCCGGTCCTGGCTCTCGCCGACTCCGGCCACGGTCAGGACGAGCCGCAGGAGGACCCCGAGCAGAACGGACCAGGTGAACAGCGTCCAGACGGCGCCCAGCAGGGTGTCACCGATGATCGCCGCCGCGTCCTGCTGACGCCGGCCGTGGCCGCGCGCCATCGCGAGCGGCATGCCGACAAGGCCGAGGACGAACAAAGCGGTGCCGGCCAGGGTGACGGCCGTCGGCCAGTGCTGGCCGCCGCACAGGAGCACCCAGCAGGGCACGGTCCAGAGCAGGACGGGGGCGATCAGGGGGATGTAGCGCATCAGGCGGCGCAGTCGGTTCTGCCGCGACGCGTCCGCTTCCCCCTCGGCGGGCTGAGTGTCGCTTGTGTCGGTCACCGTTCGCCTGTCCCCTCCTCGGCCGGGCTCACGTCTGGCGCACTGTATCCGGTCGTCCCAGGACCGGTGTCCACGGGGGAGTCCGGCCGCCGGTGGGCCGGAAGGCGTAGCCGGAAGCACGCTCCGCGGTCCGAGGGGACGAGGTCGAGGGTGCCCCGGTGGCGATGGGCGAGTTCGCGGGCGATGGCGAGGCCCAGGCCGGTGCCCCCATGGTCACGGGAGCGGGCGTCGTCACGACGGACGAAGCGTTCGAAGATGCGCTCGGCGTCCTCGGCGGGCACGCCCGGCCCGTCGTCGTGCACGGACAGGACGACCTGCTCGTCCTGGTTCCGGACGGTGACCCGGACGCGACTCGCGGCGTGGCGCGCGGCGTTGTCGACGAGGTTGCGCAGCAGCCGCTCGTAGTCGTCGGGGCTGCCGTGCACGTATGCGGTCGCGGTGCCGTCCGCGGTGAGCGTCACCGGTCGGTCCGGCGGTTCGTACTCCTCGACGAGCCGGGAGACGAGGGCGGCCAGGTCGATGGGGGGACCGCTGTCGGTCGTCGGTGCGTGGGCGTCGAGGCGGGCGAGGAGCAGCAGATCCTCGGCGAGGGTCTGAAGGCGTCCGGTCTGTCGTGCGGCGGTGGCGACCGCCCTGGGCCAGTCGGTGCGTTCCGGATAGGCGAGCGCCACTTCCAGACTGGCCAGCAGGGTGGTGAGAGGGCTGCGCAGTTCGTGTGCGGCGTCCGCGACGAAGCGTCTTTGCCGGGCGGCGGCCTCGTCGAGGCGTTGCAGGGTGGTGTTGATGGTGGTGGCCAGGGCGGCGATCTCGTGCCCCGTGGCGGGCACGGTGACGCGCTCTCTGGGGTCGTTCGCGGTGACCGAGGCGGTGATGACGCGGATCGCTTCGACCGGCCGCAGCGCGACGCGTACGGTGAAGTAGGTGACGGCGGAGATCAGCACGAGGCTGACCAGTCCGGCCCGCAGCAGCAGGAGGTCCATGTTGTCGGTGATCGCCTCGGCCGTGTGGGGGAGTACCACCACATGGACCCGCAGTGTGGCATCCGCGCCGACTCCCAGGGCGGCGGCCTCGGCGCTGTCCAGTTCACCGGCCCAGATGTCGGTGAAGAGAACCGGGTAGGTGCGGCCGGCCATGTCGAAGCTGCCCGCCGGTTCGTCGTCGTGGCGCTCCGGAATACGCATGTCGATCGTCGTGTAGTACCAGCCCGGACCGGTGTCAGCAGGTTCGGAGAGCGTGGGCGGGGCGGGCAGCACAGGGCGGGCGCCCGGGGCGAAGACGTCCATTCCTCCACCGGAGGCGACAGCCGTGCTGCGGCCGGTCGCGACGACCTCGTACGGAACGGCGCTTCTACGGCTGGGAACAACGCCTTCACGCAGTTGGTCGGCGAGAGCGAGGAGCGGGTCGCGAGACTGGTCCTGGGCGATCTGCGTGCTCTGGCGGTAGACGTCGTGGTGCAGCCACCAGCCGATGGCGACCAGGATGACGGCGGCGGTCGAGGCGACGACCAGGGCGGTACGGGCGCGCACCGACCGGGGCCACCAGCGGCGTCGCGGCTCAGCCGTGTTCACGGTCGTCGACCAGACGGTAGCCGATGCCTCGCACGGTCTGCAGGGACTGCCGGCGGAACGCGGCGTCCACCTTCTTGCGCAGAACGCTGACGCGCGCCTCCACCAGATTCGGGTCCAGGGCGTCATCGGGCCACGCGTGATACAGCAGATCCGCTTTGGAGACCGCCTGGCCCGCCCGGCGGGCCAGCAGCTCCAGTACGGAGAACTCCCTGGGGGTGAGGTCCACCCGCGCCCCGGCCCGGCGGCAGACCCGGGCGGCGACATCCAGCGAGAGGTCGCCCACGGCGAGGACGGGCGGGGCGACGGAGGCGGCTCGCCTGACCAGGGCCCGCAGCCGTGCGACCAGCACCGGGTACGAGAAGGGCTTGGCCAGGAAGTCATCGGCACCCGTGTCCAGGGCCTCCGCCTGGTCCCACTCCCCGTCCTTGGCGGTGAGCACCAGGATCGGGGTCGCGTTGCCCTCGCGGCGCAGCTGGGCGCAGACCTTGTAGCCGTTGAGGCCGGGCAGCATCAGGTCCAGGACGACCACGGCGTACTCGCCGCTCCTGGCCATCCACAGCCCGTGCCGGCCGTCATGGGCGAGATCGACGCTGTAGCCCTCGGCGGTCAGACCGGTGTGCAGGGTCCGGGCAAGGTCCACCTCGTCTTCGACCACCAGGATGCGCATGCCGTGCAGCCTCGCACAGGGCCGGCAGCGGTTCCTGATCGGCCGGTCAGGTCGGGTCAGCAACCGGTCAACCGGGCCCGGGCACGCTGGCGACGTGTCCACGCCGCCGAAAGGTCCCGCCGACGATGTCCCTCGATGTACGTGCCCCCGCCGTCGCCACCACCCGGACGGTTCCGTCCCGGCCGCCCACCGCCAGGGCGCCCTCCACCCCGGCCAAGGCCCTGGTCGTCATCGCCCCCGCGACACTGACCGCCGCCCTCGGCGCGTGGGGTGTCCGCAGACAGAACACGATGTGGGGTGACGAGGCCGTCACCTACCAGCTCGCACACCGCGAGCTGTCCCAGATCTGGAGCACGGCCCAGCACGTCGACCTGGTCCACGCCCTGTACTACGCCGTGATGCGGGTGATCTTCGACCTGTTCGGTTCCGGCCTGCTGTCCCTGCGGCTGCCGTCCGTGCTGGCCATGTCCGCCGCGGCGAGCGGAGTCGGACTTCTCGGGCTGCGCCTGGCGGGGCCCCGCGTCGGAACGCTGGCCGGGCTGGTGTTCCCGCTCCTTCCCCAGGTGCAGAAATACGCGCAGGAGGGCCGGTCCTACGCGATGGTGTGCGCACTGATCGCCTGGGCGACCTATGTCCTGGCGGTCGACGTTCCGCGGCGCGCCCGGTGGTGGTGGGCGGTGTACGGCTTCACCATGCTCCTGGCGTGCCTGCTCCACGAGTTCGCGGTCCTGGCCCTGGCCGCACACGGCGTCACGCTGATCGTCTCCCGCCCTCCGAAAGGGGTGCTGAGGGCGTGGAGTGTCACCGCTGCCGGTGTGGTGATCGGACTGCTGCCGCTGGCAGTCGTCAGCGCGGGGCAGTCGGAGCAGGTGTCCTGGATCGGCGGACCGGTGCGCCCCGACCACCTGCTGGTCGCGATGGTCGTCGGGGTGGCGTGCGCGCGAGCGTCGCCGCGCAGTCAGGGCCCCGTGAGCGTTGCCGCGCTGGCCGTGCCGATGCTCGTGCTTCCGGGTGTTCTGCTGCTGACCGCCTCGCTGGTCAAGCCGCTCTTCGTCGACCGGTACGTCCTTTTCAGCAACATCGGGATCGCCCTGTTGCTGGGCGCCTGGCTGGACCACGTCCGCCGACTGCCGTGCTGGTCCCCGACCGTGTACGTCGCGGCGGTCGCGGCCCTGGTCGCGCTCGTACCGGTGAGCCTTTCACTGCGGACTCCCCAGAGCCGGAGCAACGACGCCACCGCCGTCGGCGCCGCCGTCCGCGAAGCAGGCCGGCCCGGCGACGGCCTGCTCTATCTCTCCGGCCGGCAACGGATGCTGACCGCCGCCGTCCCCGAGGACACCCGCCTCCTGGTGGATCTCGCCCTGGCACAGGACCCCGTGGCATCGAACACGCTCGCAGGTGTCGAGCTCGCCGCCCCCGAGATCGCGGCACGCATGAGGGAGTTCGACCGGATCATCGTGGTGCGGGCAGTGGGGGTGCACGCACCGGGCAACCCCCAGGAGGAAGCGAAGGAAGCCACCCTGCGGCGACACTTCCGCGTACACGGAACAGCCGAGGTGAACGGCGCTCGGGTATCCGTCCATGTCCGAGAAGAAGGCTCCTCCCGTCCCGTGCGCCGATCCGGCCGACGGTCTCCCTGACCCGGCCGGGCGGAGGGCCCGGCACGCGACGACTTAGGGTCACAGGTATGACGCCGCTCCTTGCCGACAGTGCCTTCGACCCGCCGCCGTCCGGGCCCGCGCTCGCGGTACGGCTGCCGCGCACTCGGACCACGACGTATTTCCACGGAGGACTGTGTCATGACTGACCGGCCGTTGACCCTCATGGCAGTGCACGCCCACCCGGACGACGAGGCCACCAGCACCGGAGGGGTCCTGGCGCAGTACGCGGCGGAAGGCATCCGCACGGTGCTGGTGACCTGTACCGACGGTGGTTGCGGTGACGGTCCGGGAGGTGTGAAGCCGGGCGAGCCCGGGCACGATCCGGCGGCCGTCGCCCGCATGCGGCGCAAGGAGCTGGAGGCGAGCTGCGAGGTCCTCGGGATCGGCGACCTGGAGATGCTGGACTACGCCGACTCCGGGATGACGGGCTGGCCCGGCAACGACGCCCCCGGCTCCTTCTGGCAGACCCCCGTGGAGGAGGGCGCCGCGCGGCTGGCCGAACTCATGCGCCACTACCGACCTGATGTCGTCGTCACCTATGACGAGAACGGCTTCTACGGCCATCCCGACCACATCCAGGCCAACCGCATCACGATGGCGGCACTGGAGCTGACCGGACTGACACCGAAGGTGTACTGGACGACGGCGCCGCGCTCGATGATGCAGCGCTTCGGCGAGGCCATGCGGGAGTTCGGCGGGGACCTGCCGGAGCCGGACCCCGCCGAGGCCGCCGCGCTGGCCGGGATTGGGCTCCCGGACGACGAGATCACGACCTGGGTGGACACCACCGCCTTCAGCGGCCGGAAGTTCGACGCGCTGGCCGCGCACGCCAGCCAGGGCGAGAACATCTTCTTCCTCAAGATGGGCAAGGAGAGGTTCGGCGCGTTCATGGGCATGGAAACCTTCGTCCGGGTCAGGGACACCACCGGCGCGCCCGTACCCGAGAACGATCTCTTCGCCGGACTGCGCTGACCACGTCCTCCGGCCCGGTGCGCGAGTGGGCCCCCGTCCGTCCGCCGTGGTTCAGGCGCTCGGTGCCAGTACCGCCGTGCGGTCCCGGAGAACGGCGGAGAACCGGTCGGTGACCTCGGCGAGCGCCTTCGACGCCGCGCCTGCCGCGAGGCTCACGGCCCCGTCCTCGCCGACGGTGATGTCCTTGCCGAGCGTGAACCAGCCCGGTACGACGTGGGCCGCGTCCATCGAGGTGAGCACCGGGCGCAACGCGCAGTCGATGGCGAGCACATGGGCCGTGCTGCCGCCGGTGGCGAGCGGCAGCACGGCCTTGCCGGTCAGCGCGTACTGCGGCAGCAGGTCGAGCTGCGTCGAGCAGCCCCGAGTGGGCGCCGGAACGCCTTCGCGCCCTCGGCCACCCGGCGCAGCGTCAGCTTCTCCTCGCGGGCCTGCTCGATGATCTTCGCGGCTCCGGTGCGGCCGCCCTTCTCGGCGAGGTGGGCGACCTCGGGGAAGGGGGCGTCCAGGTCGTGGACGCTGAAGTCGTGCGCGCCGGACGAGTGGCCGAGGAGGGCGAGGTTGCGCTCGAAGTCGTCGTCCTCCTCGAAGGTCTCCCGCTCGCGCCGCCGGGCCGCCTCGCCGGTGGCTGCGACGATCGGTCCGCCGTGGATGAGGACCTTGATGTGCTCGGGGTCGCGGCCGTGGGCCAACCGGAAGGGAATCTCCTGCGAGGAGGCGATGGCTTCGAAGGTGAGCGGACGGCCAGGTTCACGGGCGAGCTCCAGGAGGGGCCCGCGCTCCAGTCCGCCTTCGCGGAGACATGCATGCCGCTCATCGCGCGCGAAGGGGCGCCCGGAGGCTCGGACTCGGCCGGTTCCTCCTCCGTCGGGCGGCACAGATGCCAGTACCACTGCCGCAGTTCGTGTTTCTGGACGGCTCGGGCGACGAGCCCGAGGAGGTACGGCTGCGCACCGGCCCCGGTGACGACATCTTCGTACCGCCCTTCGTGCCGCACCGCGAGGAGAACCCCGACCCGTCCGAGGCGGCCGTGGCCGTCATCGCCCGGTCGACCCAGGAGGCGATCGTGGTGAATCTGCCGGGCCCGTACGCGCTTCCGGCATCGGAAGCCGGGCGGGGCGCCCGACCGACGGAACGCCCGGTCGGAAGGCCTGCCTCGGCGGATGGGAGAAGTCCCGCCGCTCTGTTGCCCAGGCGGCGGCGAGGGCTTCCGGGGAGAGCCGGTCGGCGGTTCCCGTGATGGTTCCCGTCCGGCGGGTCGTCCCGCGTCCCCACCGATCGTTTTCCGTCATCCCGGTACCTCAGCAGGCCACCAATACACCCGTTTGACGGTGTCTGGATCTCGCCGGATGGCTGGTTGTCGGCCAGCCCCACCCTCGGGGGGCTTGTGCGCGGGTGCAGGTCTGATCAGCATGGAACAACGTTGTCAGGGACATGGCAGCCCCATCGTCTTCCTGGTGACGTGTCATGGGCGTCGACCCAACGCCCCTAGTTCCCCCCACGATCTGGAGGACTACAGTGCGACTCTCTCACCCCCACGGCAGTTCGAGACGAGCACGACTCATCGCCGGGGCAACCGGCCTCGCCGCCGCCGCGGCGCTTGCCATCCCCGCCGCCACCGCATCCGCCCAGCCGGCCCCGAAGGCGTTCAGCGCCACCGAGCTCAGCCGGACGGCCGACTCCGTGCGTGCCGCCGACGTCGGCGGCACCGCCTGGTATGTCGATGCCGAGTCGGGCAAGGTCGTCGTCACCGTCGACAGCACGGTCAGCAAGGCAGAGATCGCCAAGATCGAGAACGAGGCCGGCGCGAACGGCGACGCCCTCGTGGTCAAGCACACCCCCGGTAAGTTCTCCAAGCTCATCGCGGGCGGCGAGGCCATCACCACCGGCGGAGCCCGGTGCTCCCTGGGCTTCAACGTGCAGGACGGCGCGGGCACCAAGTTCGCCCTGACCGCCGGCCACTGCACCAACATCGGCAGCTCGTGGTCCATCGGCACCACCACCGGGTCCAGCTTCCCCGGCAACGACTACGGCATCATCCGGCACTCCGACCCCGGCGCGGCCGACGGCCGTGTCTACCTCTACAACGGCGGCTACCAGGAGATCACCGGCGCCGGGAACCCCTCGGTCGGCCAGTCCGTCCAGCGCAGCGGCAGCACCACCGGCCTGCACGGCGGCTCGGTCACCGGACTCAACGCCACCGTCAACTACGGTGCCGACGGCATCGTCTCCGGTCTGATCCAGACCAACGTCTGCGCCGAGCCCGGCGACAGCGGCGGCGCGCTCTTCTCCGGGAGCACCGCACTCGGCCTCACCTCCGGCGGCAGCGGCAACTGCTCCTCCGGCGGCACCACGTTCTTCCAGCCCGTCACCGAGGCGCTCAGTGCCTACGGTGTGAGCATCATCTGATTCCCGCGCCCAGCAGGGTCATTCGCCATCGGCCCTGATGACTGTCCCCGCCTGGTTCGCCGGCGGGGACAGTCTGCGTTCCGCAGGCCTCCAAGTCATCCGGCACGATCCACGGTGACGACGACCGCAAGGGCTCGGCCGCCATGCCAGGTCCGCCGTGCGCGCGGACCTGGCGGGCAAAGACCCGAGTGCGCCCAGTACGTGGGCCTGGGGCTGCTCGGCACCCCGGCCCGCCCCACCGCCACGCGGGGTAACGACCGACGTGCCAGTGGCACCGGTCCGCCCACGTGATCAGCGTGCCAGTGGCACCGGTCCGCCCATGCGATCAGCGTGCCGGTGGGCCCGGTCCGTCAGCGGACCGACAGCCGTACGAGACCACCGCGCCCCTCCGGGGTGCCCGACACCCGCAGCGCCACATAGCGCGGGGAGCCCGTCGCCCGCAGACTTCGCACCCGGCCATGGCCGGTGAGCGCCCCCGCCCGGCGGTAGCGGATCCCGTCGTCACTGAATTCCACGGACAGGCCCGGGACCCGCCCGGCCGACCACTCGGCCTCCACCCGGCCCACCGCGCGCCGCGCCCCGAGGTCCACGACCAGGCGGCCGTCGCGTCCCGGCCGCCACACCGTGTCCGGGTCACCGTCGACGGCCGCCGACGGCTCCGACATCCCCGTCGGCAGCGGTGCGTTCGGGAAGACGGTCCGGCCCAGGGCGAGGTCCGTCGTCGGATACGCCTGTGCTCCGCGCACCGTGACCTCCGTACCCCGGCCCGGCCGCACCACCGCCACCGTGCTGTGCCCCTGTGCCTCGACCCGCACCCGGCAGACCGGTCCGGCCAGCCGCACCGTGGCGGCGTCCACGACCTCCACCCGCAGCCCGTTCGGCAGCGACCGCCCCGACAGGGGGACCAGCGTGAACCGGGGCGGCAGCAGCAGCGCCGAGGCCGCCTCCAGCCGCGCCTCGTACCGCAGCCCGTCCCGGGTCACCACCTGCTCGCCCTCGTAGACCTCCCGGCGGCGGCCCTCCCGCACCAGGGCGACCGGGGTGCGCACCGCCCGGTCCGACAGGTTGAACAGGCTCAGGTGTCCGTCCGTCACCGCCGCCCGCACCTTCTCGTCCCCGGCCGCGGGCACCGGCCGGCGGGCGAGTTCGCGCAGGCCGGCGGCGGACACCCCGCAGTGGCCCTCCACGAGCAGCGGTCCCGTACCGCCGCCCTCCGCCAGGACGACCGTGTCCCCGTACACCGCCAGCGGACCCCGCCCGCCGCGTACGACCAGGCCCGCGCGGCCGTCCACGTCCAGCCACCCGCCTTCGCTGCGCAGCGCCGGCACGGGCCCGCTCGCCAGGTCCGTCCACCGCTCGCCGTCGTCCGAGCCCTGCACCAGGTAGCTCCGGCCCGCCGCGCTCTCCCAGCGCAGGGTGACCCGGTCCAGGGCGCGGGGCTCCCCGAGGTCCACGGCGAGCCAGCTGTCGGGGCGCGGCCGGTCGGCGATGGAGACCGCCCAGCGGGTCGTGCCGTCCCCGTCCACCGCCAGCTCGGGTCCCCGGCCCGGCGTGTACGAGGACGCGGTGGCCCCCCCCGCCGCGTGCGAGGTCGGGCCCGTCCGACCCGTCCCGGGCCTCCACGGCGAACAGCGAGTAGCCGTACGCCGGATCGGGTGTCACGCCCTGGACCCGCAGGTGTCGGACCGTCGTACGGTCGAAGGACAGCTCGTCGACCCGGCCCGTCGAGCCGCCGGAGGAGTCCCGGGACGCGACCGTGGCCGACCCCTCGGCGAAGCGGTAGGTCCGCCTGCCGTCCAGCCCCGCCACGCCCGGCATGGTGAGGTTGTGCACCTCCAGCCGGCCGCCCGCGGTGTCCGGGCCGTCGGCGGCGTGGACGACCGCGCCGGTGGGCAGCGTGGTGAAGCCCGCGAAGCCTTCCTTCAGTCGCAGCAGCGTCGCGCTCCCGTCGAAGCCGTCGCGCAGCCGGGTGTGCGTGCGCACCGAGCGGCCGGTGACCTCCACGGCGGTCGAGGGCAGGAACATCGGTGTGGCACCGCTGATCCGGAACAGCCAGTCGTCGTGGCCCGGCTGCCACGCGAACTTCACGAACTTCGGCTTGGACACCGCGCCCGCCCAGGCGGCGGGGGACTGGTGCGAGACCAGGCCGGGCCCCTCCCCGAAATCGGTCACTCCGGAGGCGTACGCGAACAGCTCCCGCTGCGACAGCGGCACGACCGGCCGGCCCGCCCCGGGCCACACGTGCAGCAGGTAGCTGATGGCCAGTTCGGCGCGGGCCTCCGGCTCGTACTTCGGCTCACCGGAGAACTTCGCCAGCCGGTGCTCCGGCGGATACGCCTGGTACGCCTCCAGCCGCGCCGCGAGCTCCACTTCGGCGCGGGCCGCCGCCCGGTCGCCCATCACCCGGGACAGGAATGCCAGCGGGATGACATCCCGGCCGTAGAGGTGCTCGCGGTCGTTGACCATCGGCATCAGCGGCTCACCCGCGTCCGACATCACCCCCAGCAGGGTCCGCCACAGCGGCGCGGCGTTCGGCTGCCGGGTCAGCACCTCGGGCAGCGGCTCCCCGGCGGCCAGGAAGTGTGCCGCGTTCCGCCCCGAGGTCCGCCACAGCTCCGCCTGGTAG
Source organism: Streptomyces sp. iso_384 (assembly GCF_056172905.1). Classification (NCBI taxonomy): domain Bacteria; kingdom Bacillati; phylum Actinomycetota; class Actinomycetes; order Kitasatosporales; family Streptomycetaceae; genus Streptomyces; species Streptomyces sp. iso_384. Next base: position 4,210,713 of record NZ_JBWBTT010000001.1, on the reverse strand, counting down.
TGCGGGCCGAAGGAGCCGTGATTCTCGACGATGAACGTGTCGTAGACGTTCCGTGCGGTGTTCCGGGCCACCGGGACGCCGTCCACGCGGGCCGGGTTGGCCAGGTCGGCCTCCGGCAGCCCGGCCTCGTTGCGCGACCAGGTGCCGTAGTCGGCCGCCCACGAGGCCCGGCGGCGGTCGTCCGGGGCCCAGGCCAGTGCGGGGGCCAGTGCCTGGGCGTAGATGCCCATCTCCTCCAGCTTGGTGTCACCGACGTGGCCGCCCGTCAGCCCGTTCGGCGTCCAGGACCCGGAGGCCGGGTCGTCGCCGGTGCCCAGGGCATGCGTGTACGCGGCCTGCTCCCGGACGATGGTGTCCACCAGGGAGCGGGTCCGCGCGTCCAGCTCGTCCCAGAGCAGCCGGGCGGCCAGCACGAAGTACGACTGGAACGTGGTGTCGAAGAACAGGGTGCGGCCCCACTGGGTGCCGCCGGTCAGCCGGTTGGAGGCGGCGAAGTGCCGCAGCGTCGCCAGCGTCCGCCGCTTGAGCGTGTCCCGGTCCACCCCGGCCAGCTCCGCGTCGTAGCTGCCACGTGTCAGCAGGACGGCGTGGCCGAGGACCACCGCGAACCCGAAGAACTTGTCCGTATAGATGCCACGGGCCTCGTCCCACTGCGTCTCGGACCAGCGGGTGTGCCGCAGCAGCACCCGGTAGTACGTGGCGGCGACATCGTCCTCCGCGCCGCTCCCGCCGGTCCCGGCGAGCGGGGACGCGGCCGCCGACGGCGGACCCGCGCTCAGCTGCAGTGCGGTCACGGCTCCGGACGCGCCGAGGATCTGGAGCAGCCGACGGCGGCCGAGGGGAAGGGAGGTCGGGCCCACGGTGGTTCTCCTCTGGGGGTGTGCGCGGCGGTCGTCGGACGGCTGAGGGGGAACAGCCGTACGATGAAGTCGCGGTGGACAACGTTGTCAACGGGTTGAGGGCCACCCTTTGCCGCCCCGGTATGTTCCGTCAAGGGAAAACGCACGATTGCACGGGACGATGACGGAACGACGGACCGAGGAGGGACGCGGCAGTGAGGACGATCGGGCTCATCGGCGGCATGAGCTGGGAGTCGACGGCGGAGTACTACCGGCTGATCAACGAGTACACCCGGGACCGGCTGGGTGGGCTGCACTCGGCGCGGTGCGTGCTCTACTCGGTCGACTTCGCCGAGATCGAGCGGCTCCAGACGGAGGGGCGCTGGCAGGAGGCCGGCGAGGTTCTGGCCGATGCAGCCCGCGCGGTGCAGAGCGCCGGGGCCGACATGGTGCTGATCTGCACCAACACCATGCACAAGGTGGCCGACGCGGTGGCGTCGGCCGTCTCGGTTCCGCTGGTGCACCTCGCCGACGCCACGGCGGACGCGGTCCGCGCGGCGGGGATGCGGAAGGTGGGCCTGCTCGGCACGGCGTTCACCATGGAGCAGGACTTCTACCGGGGCCGGCTGCGGGACCGGGGGCTGGACGTACGCGTCCCGGACGCGGCGGGCCGGGCCCTGGTGCACGAGGTGATCTACGGCGAACTGTGCCTGGGCGAGGTGCGCGCCGAATCCCGTGAGGCGTACCGGCAGATCATCCGGGGTCTGGTGGCGGACGGGGCGGAGGGCGTGATCCTCGGCTGCACGGAGATCGAACTGCTCGTCGGTCCCGAGGACAGTCCGGTGCCGGTCTTCCCCACGGCCCGGCTGCACGCCCTGGCGGCGGTGGACGCGGCCCTGTCCGGGGGCGGCGAGTAGGGGCCTAACGGATCGGGCCTGGCGTGGATCGGGCCCGGCGTGGATCGGGCCCGGCTTCAGGGACAGGCGCTGACCTTGTCGTCCATGGGGCGGCCGAGATGGCGGGCCGGCCGGCGAGGCACGTTCAGATCCAGTTGCCCCGGCCGAACGATGCGATGCAGGCCCGCCGAACGGCTTCCCAGTCACGACCGCTGCGATGTCGGCGGCCGGGATCTCCCAGCCGTCGCGCAGGTCGTCGGCGGACGCGGCGAGAGGGGAGTGTGCTGATCGACGACGTCGCCGCCGTCCGCGAGGCCACCGCGCATCTCGTGGCGCTGGGCCGCGGCAGGATCGGGGCGATCGGCAAGGGCGAGTTCGACCCGCCAGGCGGACTCACGGCCGTGCGCGCGCTGCTCGAACTGCCCGCGGCCGCCCGGCCCGACGCTGTCTTCCGCTTCAGCGACGTGCTCGCCTTCGGAGCCCGCGGAGTGCTGTACGAAGCGGACCTCGACGTTCCCGAAGACGTGGCGCCGGCGGGCGTGGACGGTTCGGACGAGGCGCTCCACGCGACGTGTTCGCTCACCTCCGTGGCCGCCCGGCAAGGCGGTCATCGCCGCGTTGGCCGTCGACTGCCTGGCTGCCCGGACCGGCGCCGAGGGCCCCGTGCCGGACGAAGTCCGCACCGCACCGCACCGGCTGGAGGTACGGAATTCCACGGACGGGGTGCGACGGCCTCGGCCCGGGTAGCGGCGGCTCCCTTCCGCGACGGGCGGGGCGGTCGCCCCGCTCCTGTCTACTCGAAGAACTTCAGGCTGTGGCCCACGTCGGTCGTGCTCCCGGGAACGTTGGCGCGCCGGTAGGTGGTGTTGCTCCACCAGACCGCCGTGCCGGAGTACCAGTAGCGGTTGGACCAGGAGTACGGGGTGCCCTTGGCGACCGCGTGGTAGAGGGTGGGGAAGCGATTTCCGGACGGCGGAGCGGCGTTGACGTCACCCCGGGGCAGGATGAACGAGTGGTGGCCGGGGCCGTTGACGTTCACCGTCGGGGTCCAGCCGGACATCATGGACGGCGCGTGCGAGCCGAAGAGGCAGCCGTTGCTCTTGTACCAGTCCCAGACGTACGTGGGGTCGCCGCCCGCCCGCAGCCGCAGGTCGGCGATGCAGTACTTGTCACTCCAGCTGCCGTTCGCGGAGTAGACGACGTGCAGTCGCCCGGAAGGGTCGACGACCGGCTGGGGCGCCTCGTTGATGTACGGGTTGCCCACGACCCGCTCCCAGGGCTCACGCGGCTGCGAGATGACGTACCGGCCGCCGGTGGCCGCGGTGGGGCTGCTCATCCGGGCGATGTAGAGGTTCTGCTCGACGTTGGCGTCGCCGGACCAGCCCGACCACACGAACCAGCGCTGCCCGTTGTAGGTGAAGGGGACCCCGTCGATGGCCCACTTGTCAGCGGGCAGGGACACCTTGACGGCCGCCGAGTATCCGGACGTCGGATCGGCGGAGCCGATGTGGTACATCCGGTGGGCCGCGCCGCGGCCGGCGGCGAAGTAGATCCGGTACTGGCCGTCGTGGTGCACGATCTCCGGCGCCCATACCTCGCCCAGACCGGCGCTGTCCCGCCACACCTGGTGCTTGGGGGCGGTGGCCACGGCCTCCGGGGTGGCGGCTGTGCGCACCGCGATCCCGCCGTCCACGGCCTTGGCCGATACGTACAGGTCACCCACCTTGATGACGGTCGGGTCCGCCCCGCCCACCAGGGAGCGGCCCAGCGCGGAAGGCTGATCAGCCACGGTCGCCGCCGTCTTCGCCGCTCCGTTGTCCGTCTCCTGGGCGCGCCGAGCGGTGGCCCGGTCGTCCGGTTGGGCGGCGGTGGCGGCCTGCCCGAGCGCGAGGAGGCCGACGAGCCCCAGAGGAACGGCACCGGCGAGCCAACGGGCAGAGCGCATCAGTTCTCCTCGTGTGCATGACATAGTGAGAGCGCTCTCAACCGTTCCGCCGGCGGGGAGCCCTGTCAAGGGGGGCGGGGTTTCATACGCATGAACGGCTGGGCCTGACGGGGCAGGCAGGCCACCGCTTGAAGTCGTGGCGGGTCGGCATGCTGCTGCCCGGTACTTCACCGGGCGCCGTGGAGTGCGAAGGCGCGTACGGGCGCAAAGGCGTCTTCGGGAAGGGCCCGGCGGGTTGGCGGCACTCACCCCGTTACCCCGAGCCGGACGGCGGTATGAATGCGCGGACTAGGCGATCTCGTCGATGTTGTCTTCCACCCAGATCCGCAGTTGTGCCAGCGGCTGAGCCACGCTGCGGCCCAAGCCGGTGAGCTCGTACTCGACGTGGAGCGGCACGGCCGGGTAGATGGTCCTCTCGACGAAGCCCCTCTTCTCCAGGCGGCGGAGCGTGGAGGTGAGGACCTTGGAACTGATGCCTTCCAGTCGGCGCTGCAGGGCGCCGAACCGCTGTGGCCCCTCTTCCATCGCGCCGATCGCGAGGGCCGACCACTTGTTGGCCAGCAGGTCGAGCACGTCACGGCATGGACACTGGGCTGCATAGACGTCGTGATGGTCGTGGCGTTCGGTTGCGCATGTCGTCACCATCGGGATGGGGTTCCTTCCGCCGCTCACCTGGTAACTTCCCTTTGGGAAGTAGGCTCCCTTGAAGGTTACTACCTCCTCGGAGTTACGTTGCTGGAGTGGCGGAGACCCGCTGGTACCGAGTGAGGAGTACGAGAAATGACCGAGATCCCCAGCACCATGCCTGCCGTCGCCTACCGCAAGAGCCTGCCCGTGGGCGATGCGGAGAGCCTCGTGGATGTCACGCTGCCGGTGCCGCAGCCCGGCCCCCGAGACCTGCTGGTGCGGGTCGAGGCGGTCGCGGTCAACCCGGTGGACTACAAGGTGAGGAAGAACAGCGACCCGGGTGGCGAGCCCAAGGTCCTGGGATGGGACGCCGCCGGCGTCGTTGTCGCCGTCGGTGACGCGGTGACGGCGTTCGAGACGGGTGACGAGGTCTTCTACGCCGGCGCCATCGACAGGCCCGGGACCAACTCCCGCTTTCACGCGGTGGACGAGCGCATCGTCGCCCGCAAGCCCACGACTCTCTCGTTCGCGGAGGCGGCGGCCCTTCCCCTGACTTCGCTCACGGCCTGGGAGGGACTGTTCGAGCGCCTCGGGCTGCATGACGGCGCCCTGAAGAACTCCGGCACGCTGCTGGTGACCGCGGCCGCGGGCGGCGTGGGCGCGATGGTCGCCCAGCTGGCGCGAGCACTGACCAGCCTCACGGTGATCGGCACCGCCTCGCGTCCGGAGACGGCCCGGTTCGCCCGCCGTATGGGAGTGGCCCACGTGGTCGATCACCGCAAGCCCCTGATCCCTCAGGTGGCAGCGGTCGCGCCTGACGGTGTGGACTTCGTCTTCAGCACTGCGGGTACAGACGTGAACCTGGCCGCCTATGCGGACGTGCTCAAGCCCATGGGGCAGATCGTCGCGATCGACGACTTCGGCCCCATCGAGATCGGGCTGCTGAAGTCCAAGAGCATCTCCTACCACTGGGAGTTCATGTTCACCCGTTCGCTGCACCAGACCCCGGACCAGGCCGTTCAGCAGCACATCCTGAAGCAGATCGCCCGCCTGGTTGACGCCGGTGTCCTCACCACCACGGCCACGACCGACCTCGGCACGATCAACGCGGAGAACCTGCGCGAGGCTCACCGTGTCCTGGAGTCGGGCAAGGCGATCGGCAAGATCACCCTGACCGGCTTCTAGCCCACAGGGAGGCGCACGTCCTCGAGGAAGGCAGGCAGTCGCGGCCTTGAGGGGGCAGGGTGCCCGGAGAGCTCCCCGGCAGCGGCCGGGACAGCCGGGGGATTCAGCGGGCGTCAGGGCCCGGCGGCCGGTGACCGGCAGGCGGCGAGGCAAGCGCAACCTGGTCCCGGCCGCCGTTCCCCGTCCTGCCCAGGTCGGTTTGTCATGTCAACCCGGCTGTGCCCCGAGTGGGCTGAACGGAAGGCGCCTGACCGGCAAAAGCGACCTTTCAGAGCGATGCTGTGTTCGGGTCAGCGACCTTCGGGGGCCTGGCCTGGTTCGAGTCGGCGACCTTCGAGGGCGATGCCTGGTTCGAGTGGGCGACCTTCGTGACGGCTGGCAGCTTCGGGCCTCTGGTGTGTGCTGGGCGGACTGTGCTGTTCGGTGACCCTCTTGTTCGCAGCCGCCTACATCTGTGCCCGCCTTGCCCAGCAGGCCACCGCTGAGCATCAGTCGGCCGCAGCGGAGGTGGCTGAAGGCTGGGACGAGCAGGAAGCCTCCGGCCCGCTTGCTGCCTCCAGCCCCGACCTGGTGCGCAGCGTGCTGGACGGCCTGGCCGAAGGCCTCGCCGCGTACTCCGCCCGGCAGGCCGAGCTGGGCCTGGACGACCTCACCGATCAGAGCGCGGCCGCCAGTATGGCCGCCTTCCTCAGCAGCGGGACGGGAGTCCCGGCATCAACGAGACCGCCACCGCGAGCGGGGCCGACCTGGCCCGCATCGCCCTCCGGACCGCCCGGGCCGCCGCGAAGAGCCCACCCCAGCCCAAGCGCGCCCAGACCACGACCACCCGCAACCAGCGCAGCGGCGGCCGCGAGCCGCTGCCCTTCGCTGACGCCCTGTCCCGGATGGTCGCTGAGCGCGGCTGGGCCTCCCCGGCGGCTGCGGCCGCGACGGCGGCAGCGTCATCGACCAGTGGCCGGCCATCGCCCCCGACCGCCGCCGCGTTAGAGAACGGCGGTCCGTGTTCCGCAGCCGACCGCGCTGCTGAGGCGTCGACGTAGCAGTTCAAGCACCCCCTGGTGGTTGTCCGGGCGTAGCGTGATCGGCGAGCTGGGCCGCGCGCTCACCACGGCAACTGAAGGCCGACCGCTACCCGGCTGGCCCAGCGACGCCGGCCGCACCGAGAGCACTGGGTGGCGCCAGGGGCCCGCACCACGCTGCTCGTGGCGGTCGCACGCCACCACGCTCACCTGCTCGCCGCCATCGCCGAGCTCGGCGGTGAGCTGCAGCTCCCAGCTACCCGGAACGGGCGCTTGAGGGGCGCGTTCATCCCAGAGGTCTGCGCGCGGTCAGCGCCGTCGGCCGCTGCCGATGCGGCGGTCGTCGGCCAGTCCGGTGAGCGGGCCGAACTCGCGCGCAAGCTCGTTCCACGTCAGAACCTCGCCACAGCGGGCCGGGAACTCCTTCGGGTTGAACTCGGGCATGGTCCAGGTGCCAGTGCCCCGGTCCCGCAGCCACAGGTCCCCGTCACCGTCGACCACAGTCGGCGGGACCGGTACGGGCTCGGCCTGATCGGTGGGCTCCCAGGTGATCCGCCCCGGGTGGGAAACGCGGCGCAGCTCGGTGGTGGCCAGCCGCGCGGCCAAGTCACGGGTGGACTCTTCGGCCTCCTTGACCGACGCGAGTCGGAATGCGTCGTCAAGTACGGGCAGGGCTGGACTCTTGCTGCGCTTTGAACTCATACGCTGACTACCTCCGGTAGGGGGCGTCACATCCGTTGTGGCACCCCGTAGAGGAACACGGTATCCGAGGCAGGAGCCGGACCGGCTACGACGGATGTCCAGGTGGAGGCGCTGGCACACCGGGCCGAGGGGCTGGGGGGCCTCTTACGGATCACTGGTGGTGTTCGATCGAAGGTCCTGCTGGCGTCGGCAGAACTGTTGCCTGCGACGATGCGCCGGTGAGCTACGACCTTGCTGTGTGGGCCGGCGACCGTCCACTCGACAACCACCAAGCGGGCTCGACCTACGACGAGCTCTACGAGTGCTACCTGGAGTCGGACGATGTCGTCGTGCCTCCAGTGCCGGACATCAGGGCGTACGTGGAAGCCCTCGTCGCGCGATACCCGGACGACATCGACCGCAGTGTCGTATGGGCGTCGCCACCGGCCATCGATGAGGCATCGGGCCCGATCGTGTACCTGCTCATGTCTTACGGCAAGGCTGAGGAGGTCTCCGAGTACGCAGCTTCACTGGCTCGCGAGCATGGGCTCATCTGCTTCGATCCACAGGGCGAGTGCCTCCGGCCGTGAGCGATCAGGCGGACCAGAGGAAGATGGCCGCGACGAGGGGGCCGGCACGGTAGACCGTGGCGGTTTTCTCGTAGCGGGTGGCCAGACCGCGCCTTTGCTTGATTCGATTGATGGTGTTCGACGGTGTTGCGTTGCTTGTATGCCTCGCGGTCGAATCCGGGTGGGTGCCTACCGCTGCGGCCTCTGCGCTTGCGGTTGGCGATCTGGTCGGCAGGTTGCGGGATCACGGCCCGCACTCCGCGCCGCCGCAGGTGGTCCCGGATGGCTCTTGATACGTACGCCTTGTCCGCCAGCATCATGAAGGGCCTGGTCCTGGGCCTGCCAACCCGGCGAGGCATCCGAATGGCACGTGATCGAACGCTGGCGCGTCTCCGGCCTGGCCGGGCGTGAGTACGAAGCCCAACGGGCGACAGTGGCTGTCAGCAGCGAGATGGATCTTCGTGGTCAGACCACCACGAGACCGTCCAACCGCGTGGTCTTCGGGTTCGCCAGCCGGAGCCCCTTTTTGCGGGCACCGGCGCCGTCTTGGTGCACGCGCACGATCGTGGAGTCCACCGCGACTACCCAGTCCAGGTCGCCTTCGGCATCGGCCTGCGCGAGAAGCGCAGTGAAGACCCGTTCCCATGTGCCATCGATGGCCCAGTTCCGCAGCCGCGTATGAACGCCCTTCCACGAACCGTACTCGGCCGGGAGGTGCACCCACTGCGACCCGGTCTGGAACTTCCAGGCGATGGCATCGATCATCTGCCGGTGATCACGCCACCGCCCGCCTCGTCTTGGCGTCCGATCAGGCAACAACGGCTCTATCCGCGCCCACTGGGCATCAGCCAACAGCACGACTAAACCAACGATCCGATGATCGGAAAGAAGCGCCCTAGGCGTACTCGGTACTCGACCGGTGCGTCGGGTCCGGTCCCGCAGGCGCTGGGGCCGAAGCTGATCGGCGAGCTGGAGGGCCTATGCGGCGCTCCGAGTGTCGGTTTGCGGGACATGGCGGACGAAATTGAAGAAGGGGGGTATTTCGACGCTTCCCCTATGGGAGGGGAAGCGCACTCCAATAAGGCGCCTGACCCGGGGAAAACCCCAGGTCAGGCGCCTTCTTTCGTGCCCCTAGAAGAACCCGAGCTTCTTCGGCGAGTAGCTCACCAGCAGATTCTTCGTCTGCTGGTAGTGCTCCAGCATCATCTTGTGGTTCTCCCTGCCGATGCCCGACTGCTTGTAGCCGCCGAATGCGGCATGCGCCGGATAGGCGTGGTAGCAGTTCGTCCAGACCCTGCCCGCCTTGATCCCGCGCCCCGCGCGGTACGCCGTGTTGACGTCGCGGGTCCAGACCCCGGCTCCCAGCCCGTACAGCGTGTCGTTCGCCGTGCTGATGGCGTCGTCGAAGTCGGTGAAGGACGTCACCGCCACCACCGGGCCGAAGATCTCCTCCTGGAAGACACGCATCCGGTTGTCGCCCTCGAAGACCGTCGGCTGGACGTAGTAGCCGCCCTCCAACTCGCCGCCGTGCTCGATGCGCTGACCGCCCGTGAGGATCTTCGCGCCCTCCTGCTGCCCGATGTCCAGATACGAAAGGATCTTCTGCAGCTGGTCGTTGGAGGCCTGGGCGCCGATCATCGTGTCGGTGTCCAGCGGGTGGCCCGGCACGATCTGCTCCGTCCGGGCGACGCCCGCCTCCAGGAACGCGTTGTAGTGGCCGCGCTGGATGAGAGCGCGCGACGGGCACGTACACACCTCGCCCTGGTTGAGGGCGAACATGGTGAACCCTTCGAGGGCCTTGTCGAGGAAGTCGTCGTCGGCGCGCGAGACGTCGTCGAAGAAGATGTTCGGCGACTTGCCGCCCAGCTCCAGGGTCACCGGCTTGATGTTCTCGGAGGCGTACTGCATGATCAGCCGCCCCGTCGTGGTCTCACCCGTGAAGGCGATCTTCGCGACGCGGGCGCTGGAGGCGAGCGGCTTGCCCGCTTCCGCTCCGAAGCCGTTGACGATGTTGACGACGCCCGGCGGCAGCAGATCCGCCACCAGGCTCAGCCAGTAGTGGATCGAGGCGGGCGTCTGCTCGGCCGGCTTGAGGACCACCGCGTTGCCCGCGGCCAGCGCCGGGGCGAGCTTCCAGGTGGCCATCAGGATGGGGAAGTTCCACGGGATGATCTGGCCCACCACGCCCAGCGGTTCGTGGAAGTGGTAGGCGACGGTGTCGTCGTCGATCTCGCTGAGCGAACCCTCCTGGGCGCGCAGAGCCCCCGCGAAGTACCGGAAGTGGTCGATGGCCAGCGGGATGTCGGCCGCCAGCGTCTCCCGTACCGGCTTGCCGTTCTCCCAGCTCTCGGCGACCGCCAGCTCCTCCAGATGGGCTTCCATCCGGTCGGCGATCCTGTTCAGCACCGAGGCCCGGTCCCCGGCGGACGTGGCGCCCCAGCCCGGAGCAGCCGCATGGGCGGCGTCCAGGGCCAGTTCGACGTCCTCGGACGTGCCGCGCGCGATCTCCGTGAACGGGCGGCCGTTGACGGGGCTCGGGTTCTCGAAGTACTGCCCCCGGGCCGGCGGCACGTACTCCCCGCCGATCCAGTGGTCGTAGCGGGACGCGTACGCGACGATCGCGCCCTCGGTGCCCGGCGCAGCGTAACGGGTCATCTCTGTGGCCTCCCGGATCCGGTGCCGCCCGCCGTTGGACGGCCCTCGGCGCGAGGCTAGGGACGACGACGTTGCAACGGCGTTGCAACGGCGGGCGGGGGAGGAGGGAGCCGTGTCCCAGGGGTGAGTGACCATTCCGCACGGCGGCGCGCGCCGGGCGTCGTCGGCCGGTACGGGAAGGCGGCCGCCGCCAGGCAGTGTCTTCAAAAGCTCTTGCATAGTGGATCATGGTCGGGTGAAACGGCGCCATGAACTGTCCGGCGTCGAGTGGGAGTTCGTCCAGCCTCTACTGCCCGCGTCGCTGCGGGGGCGGAAGCGGTTGGATGATCGCACCGTGCTCAACGGCATAGTGTGGAAGTTCCGCACAGGGGCGGGAGGGCGGGACGTTCCTGAGCGGTACGGCCCGTGGGCCACGCTGCACACCCGGTTTCGCCGGTGGGCCCTGGAGAGCACTTTCGACCGGATGCTCCGGGCCGCCCAGGCGAGGGCGGACGCGGCCGGGGGCATCGACTGGCTTGTGTCGGTCGACTCCACGGCCGTCCGGGCTCGCAGCACGCCGTCGGGGCCCGCAAAGCGGGCAGTTCCGCACTCGGACGCTTCCGGGGCGGACTGACCAGCAAGATCCACCTGGCTTGCGATGCCCTGGGACGTCCGCTCGCTTCTACTGTCACTGGCGGGAACACCAGCGACTGCACCCAGTTCACTGCCGTGATGGACGCGATACGGGTGCCCGCCTTGGGCCGGGACAGCCGCGAATTCGGCCCGACCACGTCCTGGGCGACAGGGGCCACGGCTCCAAATCCATCCAGGTCTGGCTCAGACAGCGAGGTGTCGGGCACACCGTCCCGGAACGGGCCGACCAGATTCGAAACCGGCTCCGCCGAGGTTGTCGCGGCGGGCGCCCGCCGGCCTTCCGACAAGCAGCTCTACGAACAGCGCAACGTCGCCGAACGCTGCTTCAACCGCTTGAAACAATGGCGCGGTATTGCCACGCGCTACGACAAGACCGCCGAATCCTGCCAGGCAGCAGTCGCTCTCGCATCGCTCCTGATGTGGGCTCGACGCCAAGCGAAGAATGGTGGACGAACCCCTGACACTATGTCATGTGATAGGTGGCGGGGGATGCCCCGCGGCTAACGCACCGAGTTCCACCGAGCCCGGCAAGGTCAGGAGCCGTGCGACTCCCGGCTGTCGGAGTCACCAGCCGGCGTGCCCGTCGCCGTGGTGGCCGGTGCCGCCTGCGGCGCCCTCAGACCAACCGCCGGAGTCCAAGCCGTGGCCAAGACCGTGGCCGCCGGTGGTGAGGTCGGCGTAGAGGTCACTGAGCTCGCCGAGGAGCTGGCGGGTGAGAACGTCGGCGCCGGTGGTCAGTGCCTGAGCGAGCTCCACGTCGGCGATCGGGACCGCTCCGGCGGCTGCTGCGGTGGGGCGGTGCGTTGCGGCGAGGGCGGCCATACGTCGGCGGTCGGTGATGCCGCGCAGTCCAGGGTAGGCGGCAGGGGCGAGGCCCGCGGCCTGGGCCAGCACGGCGAGGGTGAGGTGGCGGTCAGCAGCGGACCTTGCGGAGCCGGAGCGGACCACGCTGTCGAGGCGGGTCAGTAGCGCCTGGCGGCGCGGCATGTCCACGGAAAGAATGTCGTTGCGGGTACGGCCGCTGGAGTCGCGCCCCCGACGGACACGGACCGCCTTCTGGTCCTCCAGTCGGGAGAGGTACTCGACGGTCAGGGAGCGCGGTGTCCGGCGCAGCCAGTCTTTGAGGCCGGGCGGGGGAGTAGGTGCGCCGAGACCTTGCAGGACATTGCTCAGGCGACGGTCTTCGACGGGCCGGGTGTCCAACACCTCGATCCGTCGGCGCCGGACGGCGATCCGTCCGGCCAGGCACAGATCCGCCAACTCCGAGGTCCGCAGGGCGTACAGAAGCCGATTGTCGCTTCGTATGCGTATGCGCTGTCTTCCCGGGACTATCGCGAGCAGGAGTAGTTCATCCCCCGTAGTCATGCCTGACAGGGTAGGCGCGGCGGTCCGCGGAAGGGAGAGCTCCGCAGGATGCTCAGCGTGCCGCCTGTACCAGGATGTCTGCGACCGGGAGGCCAAGCCCGGACGCACAGGCATTTCTGTCAGGACCTGGGCGGGCCTTCACGGCCTGCGGACCTGGCGGAACTGTTCCTCGCGTCGAATTGCCGTCCGGCGCACTGGCGGCGTTGCCGAGACGCCCTGGCAGCTTCACTGCGAGACCATTCCAGCGTCTTGCGATCACACGCAACAGACGGAGCGTAGCCGCCCTCCGGGCGACGACGGCAGTTTGACGACAGGCCCTAGCCGCGCTGTTCGGCGTCGAGGCTCCGGACCCGGGCCAGCAACGCCGCCCGCTGGTCCGCCGGAACCGCCCCGGCCAGCGCGCGCCACACCGGCAGGTCCTCCTCGCCCCACGGGCTGTACGCCCAGTCGGTGAGCAGCCCCGGATCACCCCGGGCGATCAGCGCGGCCCGCAGCTGCTCCGTGATCCGCCGCCGCAGCCGAACGACGGACGGGGCCCGGGAACCCGGCAGCAACGGGCCCGCGTACGCGTCCAGCGCCGCCGCCACCGCGCCCGAAGCCAGCCGGCGCGTCACCGTGTCGAAGTCGGCGTCCACCGGAACGGCCAGCCGGTACGGGCGCGAGTCCAGCAGATCGGGCCCCAGCAGCCGACGGAGCCGGGAGAGTTCGGCCCGCAGCGTCACCGGGGTCACCGACTCGTCCTCGTACAGCTCGATCAACAGCTCGTCACCGCTCAGCCCCTCCGGCCGACGGGCCAGGGCGACCAGGATCTCGCTGTGCCGTCGGCTGAGCCGCAGCCGCCGCCCCCGCGCCACCAGCAGCGCCTCGTCCCGGCCGAGCGCGCCCAGCCGCACCGCCTCGACGTCCGGCGGCGGGGCCAGCAGCGCGAGCTGCGACTCGGCGGCCCGGGCCACCGCCTGGACGAACGCCAGACTGTGCGGATGGGCGAGACGGTCGCCGCCCGTGATGTCCACGGCCCCCAGCACCCGGCCCGTGTGCGGGTCGTGCAGCGGCGCGGCCGCGCAGGTCCACTGCTGGACCGGCCGCAGGAAGTGCTCGGCCGCGAAGACCTGCACCGGGCGGTCCACCGCGATCGCCGTACCCGGCGCGTTCGTGCCCGCCACGGATTCGGCCCAGCGGGCGCCCTCCACGAAGTTCATCAGGCCGGCCCGTCGCCGCGCCGCGGTGTGCCCCTCGACCCACAGGAGGCGGCCGTGGGCGTCGCAGACGGCCAGCAGATGCTCCCCGTCCGTCGCGTACGCGCCCATCAGCTCGCGGATCACGGGCATCGCACGGGCCAGCGGATGCGCGGCCCGGTAGGCGCCCAGCTCGTCCGGGCCGAGCTCCACCGCCGGGGCGTCGTCCGGGCTGACCCGCGCCCGCACCGAGCGCCGCCAGGACGCGCCGACCACCGCGCGGACCGGCCGCTCCAGCCGTCCCGCCGAGGTGAACACGTCATGGGCGCGGCGCAGCGCACCGCTCTGTTCGCCGGGATCGGTGTCCGCCGCCAGGGCCACCCAGGGATCCGTCAACTCACCCTCCCGTCCAGGGGCCGTCGTGCCCACCCATCGTCGTCGCCGCCGGTCTCGGCGACAACCTCGGTGCGGAGAGTCATCAGTACGGGGGGGCAGGGGAGGGGCGACGGGAGAGGCGGCACCTCAGGCGGCGGTGACGAGCCGGAGGTAGCGCTCCCAGTCCCAGTGGACGCCCGGATCGGTGTGGTCGCTGCCCGGGACCTCGTGATGGCCGACGATGTGCTCCCGGTCCTTGGGAATGCCGTGGCGCTCGCAGATGTCCGCGGTGAGCCCGGCGGACCGCAGGTACATGATGTCCGTGAAGAACTCCGGGCGGTCCACCCACCCTTCGTGCTCGATGCCGATGCTCCGGGTGTTCCAGGTCCAGTTGCCCGCGTGCCAGGCGATGTCCTTCTCGCGTACGCACTGGGCGACATGGCCGTCGCCCGAGCGCACCACGTAGTGGGCGGACACCTGCTTGGACGGGCTCCGGAAGATGCCCGTGGTCGGTGTGAACAACTGCTGGGCGACATGGATGACGATCCGGTCGACCCGGCGCTCCGAAGGGTGAGCGGGAACGGTGTAGTTGGCGGGCGCGGCCGGGGCCCAGCGGGCCGTCGCGAAGTCGGTGGGGCCCTGTGGGGCCGCCACCGCCCGGGCGGAGGACGGCAGGACGGCCGCCGCCAGCGTCGCGGCGGCGCCCTGAATGATCCTTCTGCGGTGCAACAGCTCTCCTTGGGCCGGGGGCGTACGGGGCGGGGCGGGGGAGGGAGCGTGAGGCCGGAGCCGAGCAGGTGAGGCCCCGCCCTGTTGATCACCCCCTGCCGATGCGGATGACGGGTCCGCCGTCCATCCGGTTCCCTGTAACCGCCGTCCGGACGCACGTGCAGACCTCGTGCGGGCCCGTGCCCGTCCGGCCGCGCCGCTTCCTCGCAGAGCGAAAGCGGCGGTGGGCACCCAGCACCGGGTCTTCCAGACTGCCGCACCCGCCGCACCCGCCGCACCCGCCGCGCCCGTAGCCTCCTACGCCCCGCTCTCGGCGCCCGCCAACGCGCCCGCCGGGTCGTCGTCCGCCGGCCCGGCAGGCACCCAACGGCCGTGCTCCTTGCGGTAGGGCCACCACCGGCCGTTCGGGTCGAACCGCAGCTGGAGGTCGGCGCCCACGACCGTCCAGCGGGCCCGCCCGCTCGCCCGCAGCGTCGGCCGCTCACCCGTCTCCCATGCCTCGTCGAGCCGGGCGCGGGCCCGCCCCAGCTGCTCCGAGTCCGGCGTCCACTCCTCGTCCAGCACCGCGAGTGCCGCGACCCCGCCGTAACGCCAGGCACGAACCGCAGCGTTCAGGTCCGCGTGCGGTCGGCCCGACCCCGTGGCCAGCCGGGCCTCGAACCGCGGCTCCGGCCGGGCGTCCACGGCCAGCCGCACCGCGTCCTGCTGCGGCGTCAGCTCCACCGGGAGCGGCTGTCCCTCGTGTCCCGGAGCCAGGGCGTCCAGCAGCATCCGGCGGGCCCGCACCGCACTGTCGGCCGCCAGCACCTCCAGCGCCGCCGGGTCGATCCCGGGCACGGGTCCGGTCTCCGTGTCCAGCGACGGCCCGAGACCCGGCTCCGCCGGGGCCGACGGAGGCGCGGGGAGCGGTGGCAGGATCCCGGCGGCCGCGAACGCTTCCCCGGCCGGGACTCCGTGAACCTCCCGCTCCTCGATGTCGTCGGCCTGTCCCTCGCCGTCGCCGGCCCGGACCGCGCGGGCCGTGCTGCGTACCTGGAGCTCGTCCAGCAGCCGACGCTCGTCGCGCCCCCGCATCAGCAGCAGGACGAACGGATCCTCGTCGAGCAGCCGCGCCACCTGGTAGCAGAGCGCACCCGAATGCGGGCAGTGGTCCCAGGCACCGCAGGTGCACTCCGGCTCCAGATCGCCGATGCCCGGCAGCAGATCGACCCCGGCGCCCGCCGCGTCCTCCACCAGATGCGGAGGCATCTCCCGGTCCAGCAGCGCCGCGATGTGCCCGGCCCGGTCCACCGCCATGTCCAGGAACCGGTCCCAGGCGCCCGCGCCGAGTTGCTGGAGCAGGACATCGCTGCGGTGGGCCGAGCCGTCGCGGTCCCGCACCACCGCCGTGATCCGCCCCGGCCGTACGGAGACCGCCCCGACCCTGCCTTCCCGGGCCAGCCGCCGCCCCTGCTTGAGCTGCTGGCCGTCGAGCGCCGTGTCCTCCAGCGCCTTGAGCCACGCCCGGCCCCACCAGGACGTGGCGAAGCCCCGGCCCTGCGCCGGCGGGAACGCCGCGAACGTACGCTCCGGCCCGCGTCGGCCGTCACGCGTCGCTCCGTCGTCGCCGTCCCCTCGGTCCGAGGCGTCCGTGCCGCCCGCCCCGTACCCGTCGTCGTACGCGTATGTGTAGTCGTCGTCGTACGCGTCGCTCATCGTGCGCCCCCTCGCAGCTCGACCAGGTCGGCCAGTTCCGCATCGGTCAGTTCGGTCAGCGCCGCCTCGCCGGAGCCCAGCACCGCGTCCGCCAGGCCCTGTTTGCGGGCGAGCATCTCGGCGATCCGGTCCTCGATCGTGCCCTCGGCGATCAGCCGGTGCACCTGCACCGGCTGGGTCTGGCCGATCCGGTACGCCCGGTCCGTCGCCTGCGCCTCGACCGCCGGATTCCACCAGCGGTCGAAGTGCACGACATGACCGGCCCGGGTGAGGTTGAGCCCGGTGCCCGCCGCCTTGAGGGACAGCAGGAACACCGGTGCCTCGCCCGCCTGGAAGCGGGCCACCATCTCCTCGCGCCGGGCCACCGGCGTACCGCCGTGCAGGAACTGCGTGCCCACCCCGCGCGCGGCCAGGTGCTCCTCCAGCAGCCGGGCCATCTGCACGTACTGCGTGAAGACCAGCACCGAACCCCGCTCGGCCAGGATCGTGTCCAGGAGCTCGTCCAGCAGCTCGATCTTGCCCGACCTGTCCGCGATCCGCGGCTGCTCCTCCTTGAGGTACTGCGCCGGGTGGTTGCAGATCTGCTTGAGCGCCGTCAGCAGCTTCATCACGAGACCGCGCCGCTCGAAACCGTCGGCGGCGGAGATCTCCGCCAGGGTCTCGCGGACCACCGCCTCGTACAGACCGGTCTGCTCCGGCGTCAGCGACACGGCCCGGTCGGTCTCGGTCTTCGGCGGCAGCTCGGGCGCGATCCCCGGGTCGGACTTCCGGCGGCGCAGCAGGAACGGCCGCACCAGCGCCGCGAGTCGCTCCGCGGCGCCCGGGTCGTCACCGCCCTCGACCGCGGCGGCGTACCGCGCACGGAAGGTGCCGAGCCGGCCGAGCAGGCCGGGAGTCGTCCAGTCCAGGATCGCCCACAGCTCGGACAGGTTGTTCTCGACGGGGGTACCGGTGAGCGCGACGCGAGCACGGGCCCCGAGGGTCCGCAGCTGCTTGGCCGTCGCCGAGTGCGGGTTCTTGACGTGCTGTGCCTCGTCGATGACGACCATGCCCCAGGGCACGGCGGCGAGCCGGGGTGCGTCCAGACGCATCGTGCCGTACGTCGTCAGGACGAACTCGCCGTCCACCAGGCCTTCCAGGCAACGCGACGCGCCGTGGAAGCGGCGGACGGGGGTGCCCGGCGCGAACCTCTCGATCTCCCGCTGCCAGTTGCCCATCAACGACGTCGGGCACACCACCAGCGTCGGGCCCGCCGCGTCCCGGTCGCTCTGCCGGTGCAGATGCAGGGCGATGAGCGTGATCGTCTTGCCGAGACCCATGTCGTCGGCGAGACAGGCTCCGAGGCCGAGCGAGGTCATGGTGTTCAGCCAGTTCAGCCCGCGCAGCTGGTAGTCGCGCAGGGTCGCGGTGAGCGCCTCGGGCTGCCCGATCGCCTGCTGGGCGGCGGACTCCGGATCGGCCAGCCGGTCCCGCAGCCGCTGGAGCCAGCCGGTCGCCGCCACCTCCACACGGCGGCCGTCCACCTCCGTCGATCCGGTCAGCACCGCGCCGAGCGCGTCGATCGGGGTGACCTTGCGGTCCTGGGTCTCCCGGGCCCGGCGCGCCTCCTCGGGATCGATGAGCACCCATTGGTCGCGCAGCCGCACGATGGGCCTGGAGGACTCGGCGAGCCGGTCCAGCTCCTCGCGGGTCAGCTTCCGGTCGCCCAGGGCGAACCGCCAGTCGAACGAGAGCAGGGCGTCGGCGGAGAGGAACGAGGGCACATCCGCAGCGGTACGTCCGCGCTGCCCGGCCGCCTGCTCGTCGCCCTCCCGGCCCGTGAGGTCCGCGTCGTCCGGGCCGATCACGGCGCGCGCGGTGAGTTTCCTGGCCAGCTCCCTGGGCCAGTGGACCTGCACCCCGGCGGCGGCCAGGGCACGTGCGGCGGACCCCAGCAGCTCGGCGATCTCCTCGTCGGCCGGTTCCACCGAGTCCGGCACCGCGGCGGAGAGCAACGGCGCCAGCGGGGGCCAGGCCCGTGCGGCCCGCCGCAGGGTGAGGAGGGCGTCCATCCGGGCCCGCGGCCCGAACGCGGCAGCGGTCCGCGAGCCGCCCGCCCACACCTCGGCCGCATCGGCGACCAGCGTGGGATCGCTGACGCTGTGGATCTGCAGCACGGCCCGGAACGACGGAACGACCGCGTCCGGACCGGACCCCGCCCGTACCGCTCCCGGGGCGGCTTCGGAGGCCCCTTCCGCGCCGCTCGCCCGCGAGCTCACGCCCGTGACCTCGATACGCAACGAGAGCCGTACGCCCGCGTCGTGACCGGCCGCCACATCGGCCGCCCAGGCCCGCCCCTCGGGCAGATGCTGCGGCTGCCGGGCGGTGAACGCGGGTCCGGCGGCGACGAACCCGGAAGCCGGTGTACGGGGCATCGCGTCGGCCACGGCGTCGAGGAACGCGCGCAGCAGGCGCTCCGGTTCGGGCAACAATGGTTCGGACAACGATGGTTCGGACAACGATGGTGCGGACGGCACCGGTTCCGGCAGGAACGGTTCGCCCGCGGTGCCGTCGGTCGGTACCGGAGTCGCGTGCGCGGTGGGCGGCATCGACGCGGCCAGTTCCCGGACCCGTTCGAGGTCCTCGGCGCCCAACGGACCGATGCGCCAGGCGTCGTGGTCGGTGGCGCTCAGCCCCGGCAGCAGAAGGCCGCGGGCCACGAACTGGAGAGCCAGAAGCGCGGCGGCGCCCCAGAAGGCGGTGGCGGGGGAGGCGTGGGCGGCGGCCCGCGCCCGGGTCAGCACTGGCAGCGCGTCCCGGATGGGCAGGTACAGCGCCGAAACCGTGCGGGGCCGCAGGTCGGCTCCGACCACGGTCAGTTCCGACGAGGTCCCGGGAGTGCCGGAAGGGGTGCTACCGTCCGGATTCCAGAACGCGATCCTGCCGGTACGGGCCGGATCCGCGGGGACGAAAACCGCGGAGCAGCGGGACAGTTCGGCGATCTCGGAGGGCGTTGCCGCAGGGTGCCTGTGCACAGCGATGTCAGATTCCTCAAATTTGACTAGTGGGCGGAGTCGCCGAGGGTACTCCACTTCACGCGACGACAGGCCGCACACTTGTGTGGCGTGCGCCACCTCTCCTCTCTTTCGGGCCTGATGGTGCAGTCAGCCCCACCATCGAGCCCGGGGGTCTGCCCCAGGGGAACCAGGGTGGTGGCGCCATGGCTCCCACCGTCCTCCGATCCGTACGTTCGATCAGGTCAGCGCAGATGTTCCAGAGACCGGAGACGTCCATGCCCCAGGCGACAGCCACTGTTGCGGATCCCGCCGACGAAAGCAGTCCGGGCCGCCCCGCCGGCGCCCATGGGGCGGCGGCGGGAAGCGACTTCGCACCGCTGCTGCGTGCTGTGCGGGACCAGGACCTGCTGGAGCGTCGCACGGACCGGTACGTCCTCGGCATCGCCGCCAACCTGGTGGCCCTGGTCGCGCTGATCACCGGCTTCGTCCTGCTCGGAGACACCTGGTGGAGCCTGTTCCTCACCCTGCCGTTGGCGGTCCTGTGGACCCGTACGGCCTTCGTCGCCCATGACGCCGGGCATGCGCAGATATCCGGTGACCGCAGGACGAGCAGACTGATCGGTCTCGTGCACGCCAATCTGCTCCTCGGTATGAACGAGGCGTGGTGGAACGACAAGCACGTACGCCACCACGCCAACCCCAACCACATCGACAAGGACCCCGATGTCGGTGTCGGCGCGCTGGTCTGGACCCAGAAGCAGGCGGCACAGCGTGAGGGATTCGCCCGCTGGCTGACCAGGAACCAGGCCCGGCTGTTCTTCCCGATGCTGCTGCTCGAAGGCATCGCGCTGAAGATCTACGGCTTCCAGTTCCTGCGCCGCCAGCCCCTCCGGGAGCGGGCCGTCTCGGCGCTGCTGCTGACCGCGCACACCGGCCTCTACGCCGCGCTGCTGCTGAGCACGCTCTCGCCGGGCAAGGCGATCGTCTTCGCTCTGGTGCTGCACGCACTGTTCGGTCTCCACCTGGGCATGGCGTTCGCCCCGAACCACAAGGGCATGGAGATGCCCGACCCCGACGGCGAGCGCTGGGGCCATCTCCAGCGGCAGGTCCTGACCTCGCGCAACGTACGCGGCGCCGTCCTGACGGACTGGTTCCTCGGCGGGCTGAACTACCAGATCGAGCACCACCTCTTCCCGAGCATGCCGCGCCCCAACCTGCGGCTCGCCCAGCCCCTGGTCAAGGCGCACTGCTCCGCGATCGGCATGCCGTACGCGGAGACCGGACTGATCGAGTCCTACCGGCAGGCACTGTCGCACATGCACGAGGTCGGTGAGCCGCTGCGACAGGGCGGGCCGACGGGGAACGTACGGGAGCGCGAGGGCGTTCACTGAACAGGAGCGGCGCCGGCCGCGAAGGAGGCGTGGACCATGTCGAATGGTGCGAAGGTCGCTATCGGGGGAGTGCTCGCGGCAGCCATCCTGTGGCCCCTGATCGGATTCTGGTGGGCGCTGCTGGTCGTGATCGGGGTTCCGGTCGCGGGCTATCTGCTGCTGGACCCGTCCCAGCGGCGCAGGCTCCGCAGGATCAACCGCAAGGAGATCGGCCGCTGAGCCCGGACCTGGCCTGTGCGGGATCGCCGCATGGGAATCGTGCGGCTCGGATGGCGCGCGGGTGACCCGGATCGGCCCGGGTGACCCGCGAGGGTGTCACGTGGGGTGAACGGCCAGCTCGTCCAGTGCGGTGAGCAGGCCGGGCAGCGCCGTTCCGCGGCCGACCGGGATGACCGTGCCCGGCTCCTCGTCCAGCAGGAACAGCGCGATGTCGTCGGTCCGAGCCACCATCGACCACCCCGGCCCGTCGACGCGCAACGTGCGTGCGTCGGCCGATGCGTACGAGGAACGGATCCGCCCGGGAGGCGGCGGCGTCTTCGTATAGCCGTCCGCCTCCGACAGGGCCCTGCGTACGCCGGGGTGCCGGGAGGGCGGGGAGGACGAGCCCTCCGGCTCTTCCTCGGCCCCCGGCCGTACGAACTGCGCGTCGTCGATCTGCTCACGCCATGTGGACCACTGCGCGGCGATCTCGTCGGCACCGAGCCGCCGCTGCGCCGGACCCCAGGCCTCCGCGTCGGGAGGGGCCAGAGGCGCGGGTCCCTCCCCGTCCGTCTCGGGATCGTGCGGATCCGGGACGCCGGGCGCCGAGACCGCCAGGTCCATCGGCCAGCCGGGCAGCGCGCACACCATGGAGCGCTCGTCGGGGGAGAGGTCGTGCTCCATGCCGCAGTCCCACGCGGCGATGGCGACGGCCACCTGGGAGGCGTCCTCGACGACCACGGTCCACCGGGCCCCCTCGCCGTCCTGGCCGAGGATGAGGCCGTAGCCCTCCTCGTACGGTTCGAGCGCGAGCGCACCGCACGCGGCCACGTAGTCGTCGCCCAGCACACTCGGGAACCGCGCGGGCGTCAGCAGCATCGCGGTCAGTACCAGCAGTGCGTCGTCGGCGGCCGCATCCTTCGCACCGGCCACGGTGTCCTCCCCATCGCTCATCGCCCACCCGCCCATCGCTCGGTCCCGTGTTCCTTGGTCGTCGGCGCACCCTAACTACTCGGTAACCCCCTCGTCGAGGCCCCGGCGAGCAGCGGTGGACCGGGGCCGGGGCCACCCCGTCCGGGTGGCGGAAGGCCGAAGGGCCGCCGCGCGCGTGAAGCCTCCGCGTAAACTCGGACGTCCGGCCGAAAGAGGGGAACAGCATGGTGAAGCGGTACGACCGGCTGAAAGAGATTCAGCGTCTGGACCCCGAACGGGACTTCCTGGAGATCTATCGCCTCACCGTCACCTACGAGTTTCCCTGGGACATCACCCGCGCCCTCGAACTGGCCCTCTACCGCACCTATGCGGTGCCGAGCATCGGCCGACTCCTCGATGAAACGGCGGAGTTGACGGGGCGTTCCCAGAAGCGATACGATGACACCGCCCTGCTGCTCGACACGGTGGTGGAGCACGGTTTCGAGACCGACGAGGGCCGCACGGCCGTCCGCCGGATCAACCAGATGCACCGCAGCTACGACATCAGCAACGACGACATGCGCTACGTCCTGTGCACGTTCGTCGCCACCCCGAAGCGCTGGCTGGACAGTTTCGGCTGGCGGCGGCTGTGCTGCCACGAGCTGGGAGCCTTCGCCGCCTACTACCGCGCGCTCGGCGCCCGCATGGGGATCAAGGACGTCCCCGCAACGTACGAGGAGTTCGAGGACACCCTCGACGCCTATGAGCGCGAGCACTTCGGCTGGGACGAAGGAGCCCGCCGGGTCTCCGACGCCACTTTGGCGCTGATGGGGTCCTGGTATCCGGCGCCTCTCGCCCCGGTGGTGCGCGGCGCCAGCCTCGCGCTCCTGGACGACTCGCTGCTCAGGGCGTTCCGCTACCGCCGCCCGGGGCCGGTCGCACGCGGGCTGACCAGGGGCGCGCTCCGGCTCCGGGCCCGTGCCGTCCGGCTTCTGCCGCCCCGGCGGACGCCCCACTACGCACGCCAGAACCCTGAGATCAAGGGGTATCCGGACGGGTACGAGATCGCGGGGCTCGGTACGTTCCCCACGCCGGGCGTCGGCGGCTGCCCCGTTCCCAGCCGCAGGCCGTCGCAATCGCCCGCCGAGTGATGCGACCGCTCCGGCCGTCCTGACCTGGCCGTACGCGCTTTCGGCGCTCAGGCCACCCTGACTGCGAGGACGAGAAATCGGTCGTCCTCGTCGGTGTAGGACTCCAGCCGCCACCCCGCACCGGCCAGCAGCTCACGCAGCCGGGGCTCGGCCCGCAGGTCGTCGTCGGTGATGGCGCGACCGTGACGCGCGGCGAGAGCGGCTCGGCCGATCGGATGGAACAGAGCCAGGACCCCGCCCGGCCGGACCACCCGGGCGAGCTCCGCCATATCGGCCCCGGGGCGGGCCAGATGCGAGATCAGCCCGGCTCCGAACACCGCGTCCAGAGCTCCGTCGCGCAACGGCAGCCGCGCGACGTCCGCGCGGAGCAGCGCCCCGCTGTCCCCTCGGCCCGCCCGTGCCGCCGCCTCCAGCATGGCGGGAGTGAGGTCGGCGCCCAGGACCCTGCCGCGTGGCCCGACCACCGCCCGCAGTGCGGGCAGCGCACGGCCCGTCCCGCAGCCCGCGTCGAGCACGGCATCACCGGGGCGCAGCCCCAGCATTCCGGCCGCTGCGGCGTAGGCGGGTCCGTCGTCGGGGAACCGGCTGTCCCAGCCGGCCGCACGCGGGGTGAAGAAGTCCAGGACATGAGCGTGGTCGTCGGCCATGGGGACATGATCGCGCAGCCGGCGAGGGCCGCGCGATCACCGGACGCCGTACCGGTCCGCTCAGACGTTGACGCCGTAGTCCGATGCGATGCCCGCAAGGCCCGAGGCGTAGCCCTGGCCGACGGCCCGGAACTTCCACTCGGTGCCGTGTCGGTACAGCTCGCCGAAGACCATCGCGGTCTCGGTGGAGGCGTCCTCGCTGAGGTCGTACCGGGCGAGCTCGACGCCGTTGGCCCGGTTCACCACACGGATGAAGGCGTTGCGCACCTGACCGAAGCTCTGGCTCCGGCTCTGGGCGTCATGGATCGAGACCGGGAAGACGATCTTCGCGACCTCGGCGGGAACCGAGGACAGATCGACCTCGACCGACTCGTCGTCGCCCTCGCCCTCACCCGTCAGGTTGTCACCGGTGTGGCGGACGGAACCGTCGGGGCTGTTGAGGTTGTTGTAGAAGACGAAGTGGCTGTCGGAGAGGACCTTGCCCGCCTCGGAGCACAGCAGCGCGCTGGCATCCAGGTCGTGATCGGCGCCGGTCGTGGTCCGCACGTCCCAGCCGAGCCCGACCGTCACCGCGGTCAGCCCGGGGGCCTCCTTCGACAGGGAGACGTTGCCGCCCTTGGCCAGGGTCACACCCATGAAATTCCTCCAGTGTTCCGTCGGTCCGCACATGCGATCCGGTGCCCGTGGCTGCTCCGCGTACGGGCGCCGGTGATCGGTGCTGTTCTGCTGTCACTCTTGTGGCCGCTACCTGTACGAACGCTCAGCGCGGCGTTCCGGGTTCCCGGATTGCGCAAGCCATGAAATGAGCGGCGGCCGAAGAAGGGCCGGGGAAGACTCGTTCGTCGCCCGGCCGTGGCGCGTCAGTGGGCGTTCTCGTCCTTCATCGCCTTGGCCTCGCTCTTGAGGATGCGCATCGACTTCCCCAGGGCGCGGGCCGTGTCCGGCAGCTTCTTGGAGCCGAAGACGACGACCACGATGACCGCCAGGATCAGCAGGTGCCAGGGCTCCAGGCCGTTGCGCAACATTCTGGTCCCGTCCTTCTCTCCGTTCGCACGGCAACAGTTGCCGCATTGCGCAACTGTACAACTATCGCTTCGGGCCGGACCGGGCGCCCCTCGGCGTGGTGCCCTCAGCGTCCGGCGAGCTCTCCCTGTCGTCTCGTCACCTGGTCCGGTGCGGCGTCGGGCAGGTGGCGGCGCTCGTAGCGGCGCCGGGCCGATGTGAGCCCGACCGCGTACAGCCCCAGGACCGAGCCGAGCAGCAGGTAGTAGAGGGGCGGCAGGGCGCTCATGCCCAGCAACGGCCCGAGCGGGGTGAGCGGAAGGGCGACGCCGACCGCCGCGAGGCCCGCCGCGGCGGCCCGCAGAGGGCCGCCCGCCCGGCGCTCGGCGGCGCTGCGCCCGGTGCGGAGCAGGATCATCACGAGGGCCTGGGTGAGCAGGTTCTCCGTGAACCACCCGGCATGGAACGCCGCCTCCCCGCCGTCCCCGGAGGCGTTGTGGAGGGCGAGCGCGAGCACCCCGAAGGTGGCGAGGTCGGCGGCCGCGTTGAGCAGGCCGAAACCCGTGATGAAGCGCAGGAAGTCACGCGGCCGCAGCGCGGTGGGGCGGCGCAGGACCGATGCGGCCGGCCGGTCGAACGCGAACGCCAGCTGCGCCGCGTCGAAGCAGAGGTTCTGCACCAGCACCTGCGCCGGGAGCATGGGAAGGAAGGGCAGCATCAGCCCGGCCGTCAGCATGGCGATGACATTGCCGAGGTTCGAGGAAAGCGTGATCCGCAGATAGGTGGCGATGTTCCCGCTGCTGCGCCGGCCCGCCAGCACCGCACGGTCGATCGCGGTGAGGTCCTTCTCCGCCAGGACGACATCGGCCGCCTCCCTGGCCACATCCACGGCGTTGCGCGGGCAGATGCCGACGTCGGCGGCGTGCAGGGCGGGCAGGTCGTTGACGCCGTCGCCGAGAAAGCCGGTCGTGTGGCCGCCTGCGCGCAGGGCCGAGACGATCCGGGCCTTGTGCTCGGGGGTGCAGCGCGCGAACACCGTGGCCCGGTCCGCCACCCGGACCAGCTCCGCGTCCGACAGGGTGTCCACCAGCTCGGCCGTCACCACATCGTCGGGTCCGGGCCTCCCCTCCGGGTGCAGACCGAGATCCGCGCACACCCGGGCGGCCGTGCCCGGATGGTCACCGGTGAGCACCTTGACGCTCACCCCCCGCCGCGCGAGCACCCCGAGGGCGTCGGCGGCGCTCGGAGCCGGAACGTCCCGCAGCGCCACCAGACCCAGGAAGGTCAGACCCCGCTCGTCCGCGGGGGTGTACGCGCCCGCCCGTGCCACCCGGTCGGAACGGGCCACGGCCAGCAGGCGCAGTCCGGTCCCGGCCTTCCGGTCCGCCAGGGCGAGCAGCCGGTCGCGCTCCTCCCCGTCCATGACGCACCGGTCGAGCACCGCCTCGACGGCGCCCTTGGTGACCAGGGTGTGGACGCCGAGCCGGCCGGGCCTCCGCACCACGGCGGTCGCGACGCGGCGCACCGGATCGAAGGGCAGCACGGCGACACCTTCGTACGCCTCCGGATTCACCTGCCCGGCAGCGGGCGGACCGCACGCGTCGGCGGCGTCCAGAACCGCCTCGTCGAGCGCGTCGGCCGCGGGCAGCTCCGCCAGCTGGAGTGTCCACAACGCACTGACCGCAGCCCACCTCAGCACGTCCGGATCGGACCGGTCCGCACCGTCGGTCGCCCCGGCGACGACAGGCCGGTCCTCGGTCAGCGTGCCGGTCTTGTCCAGGCACAGCACATCCACCGCCCCCAGGTCGTGCAGCGCAGGGAGCCGCTTGACGATCACTCCGCTGGTGCGTGCCAGCCGGGCGGCGCCCCGCGCGAGCGTCGTCGTGACGATGACCGGCAGCATCTCCGGGGTGAGCCCGACGGCGACGGCCACGGCGAAGGGCAGCGTCTCGAGGCCCCGGCCACGCAGCGCCGCATTGGCCATCAGTACCAACGGCGGGGTCAGGAGCATGAAGCGGATGAGAGTCCAGGAGATCCCCTGGACCGACCGGTCGAAGGCGCTCGCGCCCCGCTGCCCGGCCCGCCCCTCATGGGCGGCGGCGAACCGGGTCTCCCCACCGGTGGCCACGATCACCGCCGTACCGCTGCCAGAGGTGACACTGCTGCCCTGGAAGCACCACTGCGGCTGCGCGAACGGCCCGGCCCCGGACAGCGCGGGGTCGGGGACGTCGAGGGCCTGTTTGACCACCGGCGCCGACTCCCCGGTCAGCGCCGACTGATGGACGGTGAGGCCGTCGGTGCGCAGCAGCCGCACATCGGCGGGTACGAGATCGCCCGGCCGTAGCCGGATCACGTCCCCCGGCACCAGGTCGGCGACCGGCACCTCCCGCTCCAGGGGAGGAGCGTCGTCCGAGGCACGGCGCACCACGGTCGCCGTGGTCGCCACCAGCTCCCGCAGTGCCGCGGTCGACCGGTCGGCGCGGTGCTCCTCGGCCGAGCGCAGCAGACAGCTCACCGCGACGAGCGTCAGGATGACGCAGGCGGTGCCCCAGGCGGCGACGAGGGCCGACACCAGGCCGAGGCCGAGCAGCACGGAGGTGAAGGGGTCCCGGAGGCTGCGCAGGAAGCGCCGGGGCCAGGGCACGGGCCGCCGGGCGGGCAGAACGTTCTCGCCCGTCCGGCCGAGCCGGATCTCGGCCTCCGCCTCCAGCAGCCCGCGCGGCCCGCTGTCGAGTGCGCGCAGCGTCTGCAGAGCGGTGGGGCCGGAGCCGGAGGCCGGGGCGGGGGCCGTGAGGTTCCCGCCGGACCCTGCCGCGGAATCGGTGCCGGTGCCCGCGCCGGGAAACGGTGTGACGGAGGCCGGTGCGGCGGCGAGGTGTCCGGAGCCCGCGGCTGAACTGCTCTCAGGCACCGAGCTCACGCAGGCGGACGGGCTCCTGGGAGGCGTGCCCGGCGCGTTCGGTCAGTTGGCCGACCATGAGCCGGACGACCGTCACCACATCGGGATCGTCGACCAGATAGACCTGCCGTCGGCCTTCGCGGCGGGAGCGGACGAGACCGGCCAGTTTCAGCTTCGTCAGATGCTGGCTGACCGAGGGAAGCGTGCCGCCCACCCGCTCGGCGAGCCCCGTCACATCGCTCTCGCCCTGGGCCAGCGCCCACACGATGTGCAGCCGTGCCGGTGTCGCCAGGAGCCCGAACGCCGCTGCGGCCTCCGCGAGCACCTCCGCGGGCGGATCCTGGAAACCGCCGCCGGAACCTGTCGACACGCTCGAATCTCCTCGTCCCCGGGCCGTCTGTGCGGGCCCGGCACCGCCGCCCGTTCCAGGCAGCCGAAAAGACCAGTGTAGGGGCCACTCCGGAAGGGCCCGGGACGGGCGCAGGACATTCGGCTCGTCCAAGAGGGACGTAATGAGGTCGGGATGCGGCAAGAAACGACCATGGTGAAGTCGCATCGGTCAAGAACGATCAACCAGTTCGGGCGAGGCCGACGGGTTGCCATGCTGTCGGCCCGAACCATTCCTGAGCCCGGCAGGCCGACGCCGGATTCGCAGGGCCCGACTTCCAGGGCCCGATACCGAGAGCCCGATTCCCGAAGCGATTCCTGAAGAGAGACAGAGAGGGACGCACGCCCATGATCGGAAAGGACATCGCGCTCACCCTGAAGATCGTCGTGGCGGGCGGCTTCGGGGCCGGGAAGACGACCCTGGTCGGCTCGGTCAGCGAGATCCGCCCGCTGTACTCCGAGGAGACGCTGAGCGAGAGCGGCCGCGACCGGGACGACACCGACGGGGTGGAGCGGAAGGCCACCACGACCGTAGCGATGGATTTCGGCCGTATCACCGTTCACGAGGGTCTCACCCTCTACCTGTTCGGCACCCCGGGCCAGAACCGCTTCTGGTTTCACTGGGACGAACTGTGCGAGGGCGCCCTGGCGGCGATCGTGCTCGCCGACACCCGGCGGCTGGAGGACTGCTTCGCCGCCGTCGACTACTTCGAGCGCAGGCGGATACCGTTCGTCGTCGCCGTCAACCGCTTCCCCGGCGCTCCCGACCATACGGAGCGCGATGTCGCGCGGGCGCTGGACCTCGACCCGGGCACTCCGGTCGTGCCGTGCGACGCCCGGGACCGGGCCTCCGGAAAAGAAGTCCTGATTTGTACGGTCGAGTACGCCGGGCGGGTGCACACCGCCCGGCTCCTCGCCTCCGTCGGCTGACGGCGCGTCGTCGAAAGCCCGGTCCGTCAGTCGGCCATGTCGGCCATCGCGACCACCTTGTCGATCCGCACCCGCACGACCAGTTCGCCGGGCACGCCGTTGCGCCGGCCGAACTCCTCGGCCACGTCGGGCGCCACGTATCGGCCGGCGATCCGCGTCGCCCACCGCAGGAGTTCTTCCGGGTCCTCGCTCAGCTCGGCATGCCCCTGCACCACCGCGAACGCGTACGGAGGCCGGTCGTCGTCGACGCACAGGGCGACCCGCCCGTCGCGTGCGAGATTGCGCCCCTTCACGCTCTCCTTGCCGGTGTTGAAGACCACTGAGTCGCCGTCGAGAAGGAACCAGACGGGTGCGATGTGCGGACTGCCGTCGGCCCGCACCGTCGAAACCTTCGCCGTGCGCGTGCCCTCGGAGAGGAAGGCCCGCCATTCTTCATCGGTCATGTGGTGTGCCATGGGCCCATCCTGAGCCCGATCCCTGCATGGCGCGAAGCGGCACCCCGGGCGGTGAGGGGCGCTTGCCCCCACGGGGCCGTTGCGCGAGGCTTACGCGCGTAGCGGGGCACGGGGACGAAGGTACGGGGAGGACGAGCACATGCCGCTTGACCGGGGACTTGACTGGCTCCTTGACGATCTCACCAACAGGGTGCAATTCATCCGGCACGCCTTGGTGCTGTCGAACGATGGGCTGGTCACCGGGGCCAGCACCGGGCTCGCCCGTGAGGACGCGGAGCATCTGGCGGCGGTCTCCTCGGGGCTGCAGAGTCTGGCACGCGGATCGGGGCGTCACTTCCGGGCAGGCCGGGCCCGCCAGACGATGGTCGAGTTCGACGAGGCCCTCCTCTTCGTGACGGCCGCGGGCGACGGCAGCTGCCTGTGTGTGCTGACGGCGGCCGAAGCCGACGTCGGCCATGTCGCCTACGAGATGACCCTGCTCGTCAACCGGGTCGGAGAACACCTCGGAGTCTCCGTCCGCCAGGGCGGGCCCGAGGACGTCGAACCTTTCTGACCTGCAATTTCCGTCGCCGGTGAAGAGTTATCCACAGGGCTGACGGGTGATGACTCCCTCGGGCTACCGTGATCACGGAGAGTATTCGAGCCCACGGGGGAGGACATTCATGACGGTCAGGGAAGCGTTCCGAACGCACACCGGGACCCAGGACGCGCGGGCGCAGGACATCCGGGCGGACGAGCCACGAGCCGAGGGTGCGGGCGCAACGCCCGAGGGCGGGCGCACCTCGTGTGCCGCCCCGGCGGGTACGGTCGCGGCCGGGCGCGCGGCCCAGGAGCTGGGCCTACGACGCGCGGAGTTCGAGCTCGCGGTGCACCTGGGACTGATCGCGGTCGTCGGCGCATCGGGCGGTGGGCGGCCACGGGTGCCGGAGGAGGAGATCGCGCGCCTGCGGGAACAGCCCGGCTTCCCCGATGCCCTGGCCGAGCGGGTCCGCACCGTCGGTACGGCTGCGGGCGCGGCCCTGCTGGACATCGCGCCGGCACGGTTCACCCGGCTGGCACGAGGGGGTTGCTTCTCACCGGTCACGTTCTATCTGAACCGGTATCGCGCGGTGGTCTGGCTCTACCTCGCGGACGAACTGGCCGCGTTCGTCGGCCGGGAACCCGAGCTGCTCGCCGGACGGACGCCTCCGGGAATGCGCACGATGCTGGAGTCGGGCACCGACTGGCGGGCCCGTAACTGGCGTTCGCAGCGCATCGACCGGCTGCTGAGCCGCACGCCGGACCCCTGGGCGCGGGCGGCTGTCCAGGCGTCGGCACTGGACCCCGTACAACTGGCGGAGGTGGTGGACGACCCCTATGAACGCGCCTATCTCGTACGGGTCCGGCCGGAGCCGGTCTTCGGACGGCCGGCGTCCCTGGCGGCGAGGGAGGCCATGGGTGAGCTGACGCCGGCCGACGACCCCGACGAGATCCTCTGGCGACGGATCAATCTGACGCTGGAACTGGACGCCGCGCGCGAGGACCGGCCGGCCCCGCGCCCCGGCGGTGGCGGTGGCGGTGGCGGTGGCGGAGAAGTCCGGGCGGTGCCGGCCGTCCGGAGCGAGGCCGCCGCGGTGAGCCTGCCGACCGGAAAGGGGCTGCTGGCCAGGTTGGGGTGGCGTGGGCGGGGCGCCGGATAAGACATGGCGCCGCTCGTACGGATAGGCCATCCTGTCCGGATGTTGATCAGGGAAGCAACCCCCGAGGACTGGCCCGCCATCTGGCCTTTCTTCCGTTCGATCGTCTCCGCGGGCGAGACCCTCACCTATCCGCTCGATCTCGGTAAGGAGGACGCCGAGGGATGGTGGTTCGTCCCGGCGCCGAGCCGGGTGGTCGTCGCCGTGGACGATGCCGGGACGGTGCTCGGTACGGCGAAGATGAACCGCAACCACATGGGCAACGGCTCCCACATAGCCAGCGCCACCTATATGGTCGACCCCGCTCACTCCGGCCGGGGAGTGGGGCGCGCGCTGTGCGAGTACACGGTCGACTGGGCCCGCGCCGCAGGGTATCGGGCCATGCAGTTCAACGCGGTGGTCGAGACCAACACCTACGCCGTCAAGCTCTACCGGTCGATCGGGTTCGACGTGATCGGCACCCTCCCGGAGGGCTTCCACCACCCGACCCAGGGCTATGTGGGGCTGCACATCATGCACAAGGCCCTGTGACGTCGGCGTCTCATCCCCTTGCCCAGCATCTACGGACCTGCTCTCCAAGTGTGCCCTTGTGAGCCTGCCGCTATGAGAGGGAGAGGGTGCGGGGGTCAGACGATGGGCTGACCACCCGTCGGTCCCTGCTCCGGTCGCAGCTCCGCGACCGGCAGTGTTCGGCCGGCCGGGCCGCCGTCCGCCTGGCCGCTCGCGGTGACCCCCGGAACGACCCTCCCGGCCCAGGAAGTGGCCGTCCATCCCGAGTCAGGCGAGCCCTCGACCACCACCACACCCGTGTTGTCCAGGCTGTGTTCGGCGGCGAACTCGACCGTCACGTTCCGCGCCCGGGCTGCTGCCCACACGCGGATGGCGGCGCCATGGCTGACGAGGGCCACGGTCCCGTGCTCCACGGCCTGCGCCGCCTCGGCCACCACCGCGTCGAAGCGGGCCAGTGCCTCCGTCCCGTTCTCGCCCCCGGGCATCCGGCGGCCGGTGTCCCCGGCCGACCAGGCGAAGGCGGTCGTCAGATACTGCCGGGCGGCGTCCACGTCGGCCCGCATCTCCAGGTCACCGGCCGACAGTTCCCGGATCCCGTCCCGGATCAGGACCTCGAGGCCCCGCTCCGTGGCCAGCGGCGCGGCCGTGAGCTGCGTACGCGTCAGGGTGGAGGCGTACAACGCGGCGATGTCCTCCCCGGCGAGCGCCCCGGGCAGCGCCGCCGCCTGCCGCAGGCCCAGGTCGGTGAGGCCGGGACCGGGGTGCGCGGTGTCCAGGAAGTGGCCGAGGTTGGACGGTGTCTGGCCGTGACGGATCAGCAGCATGCGCATAGAACGGGTCAAGCTCCAGGCTCGGGCGCGTGGGCGGCGGCAGATAGATGCACAACCCACCCTCTCATTCGGCCACCACCGAAGGACAGTTCCGCAGGAGGCCTGCCCGCCTTGCCGGAAGTAGCGTGGATATGGGCCGAGTTGGTGCCGGGAACTACGCACGGGGCGGCTGCGCCGTTCCGGGCCGATGGCAGTACTGTGCGCCCCATCGCCATTCGGGCGATGAGAAGTATCTGGAGGAACAATCCATGACCATACCCAGGAGATCGTGGCGTGGCGCGGGAGCACTCGTGGCGGCTGCGGTCGTCGGTCTGACCGGAGGCGTCATCGCCGCCGGTCCGGCCGTCGCACACACCCCCACCTGGGCCGTGACCTGCTCCGAGGTCACCGTTGACCTCACCAACTACACGAGTGACGTCCCCAACACGGTGACGGTCTCGGTGGACGGCAAGGACCTGCTTCCGACCGAGACGTTCGGCCGGGAGTTCCACAAGAAGCTGGCGCTTCCCGACCACGACAAGCCGGTGACCGTCCGACTGGTCGTCAAGGACGCCGACGGCGACGGCAAGCACTCCATCGACCAGTCGAAGACGGCGGAGGTGTGCGACGAGCCCAGCCCGACGCCGACCGAGCCGACGCCGTCCGAGCCGAGCCCGAGCGAGCCGGCCCCGTCGGAGACGCCGTCCACCGAGCCGCCCGAGCCGAGTGCCACCCCCAGTGCGCAGCCTTCGGAGTCCGCGCCCGCAGCGCCCGCCCCGAGCCCGAGCACGCCGGACCTGGCCGAGACCGGCTCGTCGTCGTCGACGCCGGTCATCGGTGGCGCCGCTGTCGCGGTGCTGCTGGCCGGTGGCGGCATTCTCTGGGCCGTCCGCAAGCGGCGTACCGCCCAGAACTGACGCTCCCACGCTCACCGGCCCGCGCCGGCAACATCGGGCAGCCTCGTGAGCCGTAGGAGCGCAGAAAGCGGCCGGAGCCCGTCCGGGGACCGGCGGCCGAGGCCGCCCGAACCACGGTTGAGGCCGTACGAGCCGTGGTCGAGGGGTGTGTCGCAGCACCGTGTTGCTGCGACACACCCCTCTTCGTTCCGTCACTGCTCCGCGATCGTCGACGGCGGCGCGGTGGACGGCGGGGAAGCGGGCGTCGGGGCAGTGGGGCCGATCTCGCACCAGACGGCCTTGCCCTCGCCACGGGGTTCGATGCCCCAGCGCGTGGCGACCGCGTCGAGCAGAAGCAGCCCTCGACCGGAGGTGGAGGTCTCGCCCGGTGTACGCCGACGGGGCCAGGCGCTGGACCGATCCTGGACCGACAGCCGGATCCGCCGCACCGGTTCGGGCAGAACTTCCAGCGTCAGGACGGCCCCGCCCTCGGTGTGCAGGAGTACGTTCACCAACAACTCGCCCGTGACGAGCTCCGCGTCGTCGGCGAACTCGGCCATGTCCCAGTCGGCGAGTGCCTGGCGCACGATCGCGCGGGCGTCCGAGAGCCCTTCCGGGTCCGCCTGGTGGATGTACTGATGGAGCCGCGGCGCGTGCGTCGACCCGACGTCCGGGCTCCGGCGCAGCACCAGAAGTGCCACGTCGTCGCCCGACCCCCACCGTTCCCACAGCCGTTCCGACAGATGATCCGCCAGCGCCTCGGCTCCGGCCGGTCCGGCGCTCACCTCGTTGCGCAGTGCGTCGATCCCGGTGTCGAGGTCGGCTCCGGGCTCCTCCACCAGCCCGTCCGTGTACAGCACGAACGTCTCACCGGGCACCAGGTCGAGCCGGGTCTCCGGATACTCCTCGTCCAGAAGGTCCGTGGAGGTGCCCAGCGGCAGCCCGCCGCGCACCTGCGGGCTGCCGACCCGCCCGTCGACGTGGCGGATCAACGGGCCGAGGTGCCCGGCCCGCACGACCTTCACCGTTCCGGACGCCAGGTCGACCTGGGCGTATGTGCAGGTGGCGAAGCGCTCGGTGTCGAGTTCGGAGAGGAAACGGGAGGCCCGTGCCAGGACGGTGGCCGGGGGGTGCCCCTCGGAGGCGTAAGCGCGCAGGGCGATGCGCAACTGGCCCATGATCGCGGCGGCGTGGGTGTCGTGCCCCTGAACGTCCCCCACGACCAGCCCGTAACGGTTCTTGGGCAGGGTGATCACGTCGTACCAGTCGCCGCCGACCTGCCGGCCGCTCCACGCGGCGTGGTACCGGACGGCGATCTCACCGCCCTCGACGTCCTGTATCCGGGGCGGGAGCATCGCGGACTGGAGCTGGGTGGCGAACTCACGCTCCTCGTCGAAGAGCATCGCCCGCTGCAGTGACTGGGCCACGATCGCGGCCAGCCCCAGGCACAGAATGCGCTCGTCCGCGTTGAAGACCGTGCGTTCGCGGTAGAAGAGGGCCAGACCGCCGAGCGAACGGGCCTGGGCCACCAGCGGGAGATAGGCCGCCGCCCGGAATCTGAGCCTCCCGAGATGCGGCTCCAGCTCCGGATAGCGCCGGGCCAGCGCGGAGAGGGAGGTGATGAACCGGGGGCGCCCGCTGCGGATGGTGTCCGCGAGGGGAAGGTTGCGGTCGAGGTCACCGGAGCCCAGACCGTCGAGCACCTCGAGCGACTCGCCGCTCAGCGCGACGATGTTCAGCGCGGAGTTCTCCACGAGCCCCAGAGCGAGACCGTCCGCGCCGAGCCGGGCCAGTCCGCCGGGGCCGGTGAGGGCGGCCGTCACATCGTCCACGGTCACCGCACGGGACATGGCACTCGTTGTACGTTCAACGATATTGGTCTGGCGCTGCCTTCGTTTTTCCAGATCCAGGACGAAGGCCGAATGGGTGACTTCCGCCGTCGCGTCCCGGACGACCCCCACGATTCGGTGGGCCCGGCCGTCCTTCGATCGCAGGATGCGGGCCTGGACATGGGTCCACTGTGTGGTCCCGTCGTCCAGTGGTACACGGAAGTGGACGCTGTAGGAATTGTTGCCGCCGGTGATGGCCTCGTCGATCGTGACGTCGAGCCGGGCCCGTTCCGCCGGTTCCAGGTGCTCCAGCAGTGCGCCCGGCCGTGCGTCGAACGTCGCCGGATCCACGCCGAACACCATGAGACCGGCCTCGTCGATGTCCAGGGTGCGGGAGTCCAGATCCCAGTCGAAGCTGCCGGTCCGGTTCATGGCGAGGCGTTCCGTCGGCCGGATCTCACCGTTGGTCTTCCGGTCGATCCGGCGGAGCGGAGATGCTTCGGCGTCCTGCCGCCGTTCGTCGTCGGTCATTCCTGCTCCGGAGGTCGCCCGGCGGGGCCTGCGTCGGCGCACCCCGTAGGCCTCAATTGTCGAGCCGTATCCATCGGAGTGCCACAGCGGCCCGCTCCGCAAGGGCCCCCACCGCTTCCGGCTCGACCCGAGGGTCGCAGAATGGCCGCCGAGGGCCGTCCGCCACCATGGGACGGTGTCCAAGGTGTCCACGAGCCCAGCGAGCGGAGCGCACGCATGAACGACGACCGGCCCGTCCTGCTGGAGACGCGGGGAACCTGCCTGCACCTCACACTGAACCGCCCCCGAGCCCTCAACGCCCTCAGCCACACCATGGTGCGGATTCTCGACGAGGCCCTGGCCCACGCCGAGCAGGACGAGGCTATCGAATCGGTGCTGCTGTCCGGCGCGGGCGACCGGGGCCTGTGCGCAGGCGGCGACATCCGGGCCCTGCACGACGACGCACGGGCCTCGGGGCGTGCGTCCCTGGAGTTCTGGCGTGACGAGTATCGCCTCAACGCCCGCATCGCCCGCTTCCCCAAGCCGTACGTCGCACTGATGGACGGCATCGTGATGGGCGGCGGGGTCGGGGTGTCGGGCCACGCCGGAATCCGTGTCGTCACCGAACGCTCACGCGTCGCCATGCCCGAGACCGCGATCGGTTTCGTACCCGACGTCGGGGGCACCTGTCTGCTGGCCGCCGCCCCCGGCGAACTGGGCACCCATCTGGCCCTCACGGGCCGTTCCGTCGGAGCGGCCGACGCCATTCTGTGCGGTCTGGCCGACCACCATGTCCCGGCCCGCCTGCTGCCGGGCCTGATCGAAGCGCTGAGCGATCCTGCCGCCACGGGCACGCCCGTGGCGGGCATCGTCCAGCGGTTCGCCACGGAGCCGCCCGCCGGCGGGCTCGCCGCCCAGCGCGACTGGATCGACGCCTGCTACGCGGCGGACACCGTCGAGAAGATCATCCGACAACTGCGCGGGAGCGGTGTTCCCGAGGCGCAGACCGCGGCGGACGAACTCCTGACCAAGTCACCCGTCGCGCTCAAGGTCACGCTCGCCGCGGTCCGCCGGGCAGCCCGGCTCGACAGCCTGGAAGCCGTTCTCGACCAGGAGTTCCGGGTCTCCAGCCGGGCGTTCGAGCACCCCGATTTCGTGGAAGGGGTGCGTGCCCGGATCATCGACAAGGACAACGCCCCGCAGTGGAAGCCGGGCTCGCTCGCCGAGGTCGACGACCAGGAGGTCGCCCGGTTCTTCGCGCCTCTCGGCCCCGGCGAACAGGAACTCGGTCTCGCTCCGCTGCCCACGGGCATCCCCGCGCGGGAGGGGAAGGCCGGCCAGGACTCACCCGGCGCACAGGTCTGACCCGGCTCGGACCCACCCGGCGCAGGCTTGTCCGACGCGTTATCTGCCGCTGCCCGAAAGGCTCGGCTGCAACGCCCGGACAAGAGCGAACAGCCGATCCTCGTTACCCGTCAGCCCCGCACTGCGCAGAGCATGGTCGGCCTCCCGCATCGGGGAGGTGAGCAGCGGCAGGTAGACCGGTGCGTCGTCGGGGTCGGCTAGCGCTGCTCGGGTGGCCTCCAACAGGCGGACGTACGCCTGCGCCGCGGCGAGCTCGTCGTTGTCCATCTCGGCATCTCCTCCTCAGAGCTGTCTGGCCGTCAAGCATCCCCCATGGGTCTGACAACGCGGCCTCAAGCCGGGCCGTGCCCGCCTGACAACCCGCTCGGCGGCTCCACCTCCAGATAGCGCCGTCTGCGGGGCCCCCGGTAGAGCAGCACGGTCCAGCCCAGTCCGCGCAGGGTCGAAGCACAGCCGGCCAGCGCCTCCTCCTCGTCGTGAGCGGCGCCGCTGCCGGGCGGCCCGGCCCACTCGACCCGTACCGAACCCGCCGACTCCCCGTCGCTCACCCGGTATCCGGCAGACACCCGGAGCCCCGACGGGTCGACGGCCGAAGGTGTCGCCCCTGAACTCTCCAGAGCCAACGCGACCGCCCTGACCGGGCGGTTGAGTTCCCACGGTGCGGGCACCGCCTCGGGGTCGGGCCGCCCGGCACCGGTGAGGCGACGGATCTGCAGCAGCCCCTCGAACGCAGTCCGCACCGATGCGGCCCGTGCCTCGGCGGGCTCGGCCACCGACGGGCCGTCGCCGGTGGCGGGCTCGAATCCGGTGCTCTCCTCGGTGCCCATGCGTCCCCCTCGTCATACGTACGGCGCCCAGTGTGCACCGGCGGAAGCCGACCCGGAGCGCCGCTGCCCGGCGCTTCGGTAGACTCGTGTGCTCTACACCCGGACTTTCCGCAGCATCATCCACGCGAGGACCCGCCACCCGTGCCCGACAACGATCCGACCGCCGTGCCCGACGACAAACGGGAATCTCTGCGCGCGGACTGCACGAACTGCTTCGCTCTCTGCTGCGTCGCGCTCACGCTGACGGTCTCGTCGGACTTCGCCATCGACAAGGACGCCGGACGCCCCTGCCCCAACCTCCAGGACGACTTCCGCTGCGGCATCCACACCCGGCTGCGTCCGAAGGGCTTCTCCGGCTGCACCGTGTACGACTGCTTCGGCGCCGGGCAGAAGGTCTCCCAGGAGACCTACGGAGGCCGCGACTGGCGCTCGTCCCCCGACCTCGCCACGCAGATGTTCCAGGTGTTCCCGGTCATGCGCCAGTTCCATGAACTGCTGTGGTACCTCACCGAAGCCCTCACGTTGCCGGCCGCGCGTCCTCTGCACGCCGAGATCCGCCAGGCCCTGGAAGCGACGGAGCGGCACACCGAGCGGCCCGCCGTCGACTTCGCGGAACTGGACGTCGCCGGTCACCGCGACTGGGTCGCCGGGCTGCTTCTGCGCACCAGCGAACTCGTCCGGGCCACCGCGCCCCGCCGCAAAAAGCGCAACCACCGCGGAGCCGACCTCATCGGGGCCCGGCTGCGGGGCGCCGACCTGCGCGGCGCGGACCTCCGCGGGGCCTATCTGATCGCAGCCGATCTCAGCGGCGCCGATCTCCGCCTGGCTGACCTCATCGGTGCGGACTTCCGCGACGCCGACCTCTCGGGCGCCGACCTGACAGGAAGCCTGTTCCTCACCCAGGCCCAGCTCAACGCCGCCAAGGGCAACGCGAAAACAGCACTCCCCACCTCCCTGAGCCGCCCCCCGCAGTGGGCCGCCTAGGTGTATTGCCCCGGGAGGTTGTGGACGGGTGATGCAGGTCTCGGCTGAGGCTGCTTGAACGGGTGAGGGCCTTCCGGGTTCGGTGTGGATTGCGACATCTCCACCGAACGATCAGAAGGCCCTCATGCCCCACCGTAATGCACCGCTGACCGAGACCGGACGCCTGCGGCTGGCCCGCTGCGTGGTCGAGGACGGCTGGCCCCTGCGCCGGGCCGCCGAACGCTTTCAGGTCTCACCCACCACCGCCCAGCGGTGGGCCGCCCGCTACCGCATGTTCGGCGAGGCCGGGATGACCGACCTCTCCTCCCGCCCGCACCACAGCCCCCGCCGCACCCCGACCCGCACCGAACGCCGGATCATCAAGGTCCGCATCCTGCGACGGTGGGGACCGGCCCGCATCGCCCACCTGCTCGACCTGGTGCCCTCGACCGTCCACCGGGTCCTGACCCGCTACGGCCTGGCCCGCCTCACACACCTGGACCGCGCGACCGGCCGCACCATCCGCCGCTACGAACGCGAACGCCCCGGCGAACTCGTCCACGTCGACATCAAGAAACTCGGCAACATCCCCGACGGCGGCGGCCACAAGGTCCTCGGCCGCCAAGCCGGCCGAAAGACCCGCAAGAACGCCGGCTACAGCTACATCCACACCGCCGTCGACGACCACTCCCGCCTCGCCTACAGCGAGATCCACGCCGACGAGAAGAAGGAAACCGCCACCGGCTTCTGGACCCGGGCACACGCCTACTTCACCAGCGTCGGGATCACCGTCGAACGCGTCCTGACCGACAACGGCTCCTGCTACAAGTCCCACACCTGGCGCGACACACTGGCAGCGGCCGGGATCACCCACAAGCGAACCCGGCCCTACCGGCCCCAGACCAACGGCAAAGTCGAACGCCTCAACCGCACCCTGCTCGACGAATGGGCCTACGCCCGCCCCTACCGCTCAGAACAGGAACGACGCGACGCGTTCCCCCAGTGGCTCCACACCTACAATCACCACCGCGGACACACCGCACTCGCAGGCAAACCACCCGCCAGCCGCGTCCCTAACCTCACCGGGCAATACACCTAGGGCCTTTCGTTTGGATCATGCCGGGCTCGCGGCGGCGGCACGCACATCTGCGGCGTTGTCGTCAGTCGCCAATGCTTCGCAGTGACTCCCTTTTCCGCCTTGCAGCTGTACGCACCGGCCCCCGCTCCCTGATCCGGCCTGATCCAAACGAAAGGCCCTAGCTCTCGGTATTCCGGACGTCTGCCTCCAGTGCTGCCTTGAGGCGCTTCAGCGTCGTACGGATGTTGCCGCCCTGGAACTGCGCAAAAGTCTTCCCGCCCGTCGCGATGCGGTCGAAGGCGTTGGCAAGGAAGTCCGGCCAGCGACGGCGGTCGTCGGTCCAGGTCTCGGTGACCCGGGTCGCGCCGTCCACGGCTTCGAAACGGTATTCCCAGGTGGCGATCGGCCCCGGGAGCACCGGGCGTCGGAGGCCGATCGCATGTACCCGGAAGGCGAAGCGCTCGCCGGGGTCCGCCGCTGTCACCGTGCACCGTGTCGTCCAGCGCACCGCGCCGCGCTTGTTCCGGCCGTCGAACACCATGCCGACGTATGCGCCGCGCCGATCGCCACGCACAGTAGCTCCTCGGTTCTCGGGGCTCCAACGCCCCATCGCCGTAGGGTCGCTGAGCTGTTCGTAGACCTGCGCCGGGGTGGCGGCGATGACGATGCTGTCCGCTACGGACATGGTGCGGGGCATGGCGGGACTCCTTGTCCACGGCCGTCGTCGGACCACGTCCGGGTGCCGTACGGACCGTGGGGCCGACATCCCGGAACCCCTACCTTACTCATGAGTAGATTCCGTGGGGTGGCAGGCGGGAGAAGGCCTGCGGCGGTTCAACGGGTCCGTCGCTCCCGGCGGTTCGCGACCCGTATCCGTATGTCGGCGGGCAGGGCCTGTGCGCCGCTGCTGTCGCGGGCGTCCCTGATGACTCCGGCCACGGAACGCGCGACCTCCGCCGGCCGGGCCTCGGGCTCCACGACCACCGTCACCGCCGCCCGTAGCGGTCGGCCCACCAGACGCACCCGAGCACGCGCCACGTCGTCGAACCCCGCCACCTGCGTCGTCATCGCCTGCTCCCACGCACGCCTGCGCAGAACCGGCCCGGTCCGCGGCAGCACCGCCCACCGAGGCCCGCCCGAAAACACCTGACGGGCCAACCACCACACCAGCAGTACCAGTACGACAGAGAGCCCGGCAATCACGGCGGGACTCCACCAGCCGTTCTCCCGGAGCCGCGCCGGCAGCTCTCGGTCCAGCAACACCTCGTCCGCCGCAGGCGTCGGCCACCAGCGCGGCACACGGTCTCCCACCGAGCCCCACGCCGAACCGTCGCCCACGGCCAGCCAGCTGCCGCCCACGATCAGCACCAACCCGACGGCACCGAGCAGCGACCGGTTGACCACGCCGCGCCTGATCACCGACATTCCCTCACACCTCTTTCCGTTCAGCCGAAGCCGAAGCCGAAGCCGAAGCCGAAGCCGTCGAGGCTGCCGTGGAATCCGTCGACTCCTCGGTCGACGGTGGCTGCCCGTGCAGTTCACCCCGGGCCCGCACCCGGATCCGGACCCGGGGCGTAGGCGTCCGTGTCAGGCCCAGCTCCGGCAGGGCCGCTCCCACAACCCGGACCACCTCGGCCGCCACCTGATCCGGGTCACCGAACCCGACCTCTGCCAGCACTCTCAGACGCCGCTGCCCTGCGCTCACCCGGGCCCGGACCACGCCCGGCACGGCGGTGGTCCTGTCCTGGACGACCCGGGCGGCGGCCGTACGGTCGAGCGCGGCCCGCAGCCTCGGCGCGCGCACGGTCATCTCCAGCCCGCGCCGCGACCCCGGCAGCAGGGCGCACCCCAGCAGCCAGAGCCCGATCAGCGCGGCCAGCACCCCGCCGACCCGTACCGCCGTGTCCGCCGGGCCGTGTGTCGACGCCCAGTCGACCAGCCAGGTCCGCCAGGCGGCGGGCGTGCTGCCGAGCCGGACCGCGACGAGGTCCACCAGGAGCAGCGCACAGCCGGCGGCCCCCACGACAGCCGTCACCGCAGCGGGGACCCGGCGCTGCGCCCGGATCCGGCCAC
The DNA here is from genome assembly GCF_056172905.1 of Streptomyces sp. iso_384. Taxonomy (NCBI): domain Bacteria; kingdom Bacillati; phylum Actinomycetota; class Actinomycetes; order Kitasatosporales; family Streptomycetaceae; genus Streptomyces; species Streptomyces sp. iso_384. The sequence goes on along the minus strand of NZ_JBWBTT010000001.1, from coordinate 4,168,821 downwards.
CCTTGCCAACGTTCCCGATGAGGTGCTCCGCCTCGCGAACCGGATCGTCGGCCGCTGGTGGCTCACCGTCCGCGGGCTGCCGGGCGGGTGGTGCCGGAAGCACCGAGAGTGCGTCGATCCGGATGTCCGGGTGCGGAACGGACAGGCCCGTGAGGGAGGCCGTTCGGGTCTGTGCGTGTTCACGGACCCGTCCTGCCGCCTCATCGGCCCGCACCGGATACGGCAGCCGCACGCCGAGCGAGACCTGTGCCGAGGCGCCGCGCACCGAGGCCGAACCCCGAGTCACCACGCCGCCGTCGGGCAGCGCCTCGCCCGCCGCCCGCTCGGCGATCCGCCGGACGGCGCGGGGTGTCACGGTCGTCGTGCCACGTCCGGTGGCCGGGACCGTCATGGCCGGCGCCCCGTCACCGCGTCCAGAAACTCGCGCAGACCGGTGCCCCGGTCCACAAGGTGCCCGGCGAACCATCCCACCGCGCCGAGCGACGCGACCACGAGAAACGCCCCGAACCCGCCGAACCAGCCCGCGAACCCCAGCGCCATGCCCGCCGCCGCCCCGGACACTCCCCGGCCCGGCCCACCGCCCGCCGGGCCGGATTCGTCCATGCTCCGTGTCACGCCGTCACGCCACGCGGGTCTCGGACGCGGCGGCCTCGTCGTCGTCCTCGGGCAGATGCACGTCGTTGACCGTCACATTGACCTCGACGACCTCAAGGCCCGTGGTGCGCTCCACCGCCGCGATGACGTTCTCGCGGACGTCGTGCGCCACATCGGTGATCGCGACCCCGTACTCGACGACGAGGTCCAGATCGATGGCCGTCTGGCGCTCGCCCACCTCGACCTTGACGCCCTGACCGACGTTCGGCCGGCCGCCCGGCACCCGGTCGCGGACCGCGCCGAGGGTGCGGGAGAGGCCGCCGCCCATGTCGTGGACGCCCGGGATCTCGCGAGCCGCCATGCCCGCGATCTTCACGACGACCGTGTCCGCGATGGAGGTGCGGCCCCGTGTCGCCGCCGGCTCGGCCGCCCCGGTGGCCCCGCAGCCGAGGGTGGTCGTTCCGCCCGTGGAGCCGACCTGCTTCGTCCCTGCCGTCCGCGAAGCCGCGCTCGTGGCGGGCACGGTTGCTGCTGCCTGGGTGGTGGTCATGGAAACTCCTCGCGTCTCGCTCGGCTCGTTGTGCCTGACATTTCGTTGGACACGCCGCCCGACGATTCGTCACGCGGGTTCGCTGAAATATCCCGCCGGTCGGACCACCACGGGCGACGGACGACCGTGCCGCGCACAAAACCTCGCGCGGTGCGTGACGTTCGGCCGCGGCGTGTGTCCAACGACGAGAAGCGGTCATGAGGACGCGTGGAGAGACGCGTGGAGAGTCATGCACCGGACGCGAACAGAGGCAGGAGCGAGCGTCGTGGAAGCGAGCGGGGAAGGGGTTGGTCCGTGCCCGGCGACGGTAATCAGCTGACGGAGCGCGCGCCGGACGTCGTGTCGGCCGACGAGGCGCTGCTCGTCGTGCGGGCCGGGGAGGGCGACGAGGAGGCCTTCGAGGCGCTGGTGCGCAGGCACAGCCCCGCCATGCTGCAACTGGCGATACGCCTCCTCGGCGACCGGCCGGACGCCGAGGACGCCGTGCAGGACGCCTTCGTGAACGCCTGGCGCAAACTCCCCGAGTTCCGTCGGGACGCCTCTTTCCACACGTGGCTCTACCGGATCGTCACCAACCGCTGTCTCAACCGGCTCAGAGCCCGCAGACCAGCGGCTGACCTCGACTCGGTGCCCGAGCAGGCCGCCCCCGAGCATCAGGCGTCCCCCGCCCGAGCGGTGGAGTCACGGGCCGCCGTCGACGCGCTGGCCGAGGCGATGGCGGGCCTCTCACCCGAACAGCGTGTGTGCTGGGTGCTGCGCGAGATGCAGGGACTGTCGTACGAGAGCATCGCGGCAACGGTCGGAATCAGTCTGCAGGCGGTTCGGGGCCGGGTCTTCCGCGCCCGCCGCTCCCTGACGGAGGCGATGAGCGCATGGCGATGAGCGCCAATCCGGACCGGCCGGAGAATAGCCGGTACGAGGAGGAGGACGAGCGGCTGGCCTGCGGGCGGCTGCTCACCGACGTGTGGGAGGCCTGGGACACCGGCCGCTCGACGGACGACCCCCACTTCGCCACCTGCCCCTTCTGCTCGGCCGCCCTGGCCGACCTCACGGGCCTCGGCGCCGCGGTGCGCCGCACCTGCGCGCAGGAGCCGGGCACACCGGACGCCACGGCCGTGACGGCCCGCGTCATGGACCTCGTACGCCTCGAACTGCGCCCGGGGCGCCCACTGCCGCTCGGGGAAGCGGGGGAGGACCACTGGATGGTCGAGGCCGCCGTCGCGCGGATGCTGCGGGCGGCGGTCGACCGGCTGCCCGGGGTCCGGGCCGGTAGCTGCCGCATCGCCCCGCTCGACCCGGCGGACCCCGCCGGAGAGCTGCACGTCCGGGTCGAGGTCGCGGCGAGCATCGGCCTGCCCATGCGGGACCTGGCCGACGATGTGCGCGCGCGGATCGCCGAGGTCGCCGACCAGGACATCGGCATCCGCCTCGCCACCACCGATGTGTTCGTCGTCGACATCCTCGGCCCTCCCGACACTCTCGACATCTTCTACGAGGACGTCGGGCACACCCGGTACGGGGAAGGGGAGGTCGGTACGGGAGTGGCCACCGGCGACCAAGCGGACGGCCGGGCAGACGGACATGGGACGGGAGCAGCGCGATGACCGCGGACACACGACGGGACCGGCTGGCCGGGGCGGCCGCCGAGGCCGCTCGTGGTGTGCCGGGCGTGGCCTTTCTCCGTCCCGGCGTGGCGGACCTGCTGCGCACGCGGATCGCCAGCCGCACCCCGCTCCGCACCCAGCTCACCGGGAACAGGACGCCGGGAGTGCGAGTCAGCCGGGATGAGGACGACGGCTGGCACCTCGACATCCGACTCGTCCTGCACCGCGGTCACCGGGCGCTCGACGTGACCCGGCTCGTACAGAAGGCGGTTCTCGCCGCGCTGCCCGAGGAACAGGAGGAACAAGCGGTCTCGGTGCGGATCACCGTGACCGGCGTGGTCTGAGGGCTGCCGACGATCCGGCCGGGCGGGCACCTCCGCCTCCCGCCCGGCCGGAGTCTTCGCCCGGCCGTCCCTCCCGTATGACGCCCGCCGTCAGGCGCGCCACTCCGCAGTACGTTCCGGCGAGGCCTCCGCGAGCGCCTTGACGATGGCATCGACGTCGCCCTGGTTGCCGTACACCGGGGTGCCGGGCTGCTGGCGCCACGAATCGTCCAGGCCACCGCTGTCGACCGTGTCGAATCCCAGCTCGTCGATCAGGTCGCGCACCTTCTGCTTGGCCGCCGGGTCGTCCCCCGACACCGGGAGCGCCTGCCGACCGGGCGTGCCCTGCGGACGACCCCGGTCCAGGATGTCCTGCGCGTAGGTGCCGTTGAACGCCTTGATCACGGGGTGGCCGATCTGCTGCTCCGTCCACCGGCTCTCGGGCAGCCCCTCCTCGATGGCGGCGATACGGCCGTCGCGCTGCTGCGGGTAGTAGTTGCCCGTGTCGACGACCGCGGCGCCCTCGGCCGCGCCGTCGAGAAAACCGTCGGGCAGGTCGGGCACAGCCTTGAGCGGCACGGTGACCACGACCACCTGGGCGCCCTTGGCCGCCTCCGACGCGGTCACCGGCGTCGCCCCGGTCTCCTCGGCGAGGGCGGTGAGCGTCTGGGGGCCGCGGGAGTTGGCGACCGCGACCTGGTGCCCGAGGGCGGTCAGACGCCGCGTCAGGTTGCCGCCGATGTTGCCCGCGCCGATGATGCCGATCTTCATGGATCCGACCTTCCGAGCTAGCCGAGTGGAGAGAGGTGGAGAGCAATGGAGAGAAACGAAAGAGCGAGGTGGTTCTGTCGGTTCATCAACTCCGGAGCCGGAGACACTATTCCGTTCTCCGTGACGGAATATCCGATCGGCTCCCGGACGTTGACGTGCATTCTCGGCAGTGTCGGCCGAGGAAGCGTTGGCCGAGGAAGCGTTGGCCGTAGGCCATTTGAGTGTCCTTGTCGGCCGCTCGCGCCGGACGGGGAAGGATGTCCCACCGCACCGATGGCCAGGGGTCCATTCTGGTCGCCGAGTCCACACGGGCCGTCGATCGAAGGAGCGTCGTAGTGACGACGAGGGGCATCTCGCAACCGGTGGAGTCCGATACCGCCGAACAGGACGAAATGCCGGTACGGCGCGGGGAACCCGGCAACGTCATCATCAAGTGGATGACCTCGACGGACCACAAGACGATCGGCACGCTCTACCTCGTCACCTCCTTCGCGTTCTTCTGCGTGGGAGGGCTCCTGGCCCTGGTGATGCGCGCCGAGCTGGCCCGGCCCGGTATCCAGCTGCTCTCGAACGAGCAGTTCAACCAGGCGTTCACGATGCACGGCACGATCATGCTGCTGATGTTCGCGACGCCGCTGTTCGCCGGATTCGCGAACTGGATCATGCCGCTGCAGATCGGCGCGCCCGATGTGGCGTTCCCGCGGCTGAACATGTTCGCGTACTGGCTCTACCTCTTCGGCTCGCTCATCGCGGTGGCCGGCTTTCTCACCCCGCAGGGAGCCGCGGACTTCGGCTGGTTCGCCTACGCCCCGCTCAACGACGCGGTCCGCTCGCCGGGCATCGGCGCCGACATGTGGATCATGGGTCTGGCCTTCTCCGGCTTCGGCACGATCCTCGGCTCGGTCAACTTCATCACCACGATCATCTGCATGCGCGCCCCCGGCATGACGATGTTCCGCATGCCGATCTTCGTCTGGAATGTCCTGTTGACCGGTGTCCTGGTCCTGCTGGCCTTCCCGGTCCTCGCCGCGGCCCTGCTGGCGCTGGAGGCCGACCGAAAATTCGGCGCGCACGTCTTCGACGCGGCCAACGGCGGCGCACTGCTGTGGCAGCACCTGTTCTGGTTCTTCGGCCACCCCGAGGTCTACATCATCGCCCTGCCGTTCTTCGGCATCGTCACCGAGATCTTCCCGGTCTTCAGCCGCAAACCCGTCTTCGGCTACATCGGGCTGGTCGCGGCCACCATCGCCATCGCGGGCCTGTCCGCGACCGTATGGGCGCACCACATGTTCGTCACGGGCGCTGTGCTGCTGCCGTTCTTCTCCTTCATGACCTTCCTCATCGCCGTGCCGACCGGTGTGAAGTTCTTCAACTGGATCGGCACGATGTGGAAGGGGTCACTGTCCCTGGAGACTCCGATGCTGTGGGCCATCGGGTTCCTGGTCACCTTCCTGTTCGGCGGTCTGACCGGGATCATCCTCGCCTCACCGCCGATGGACTTCCATGTCTCCGACTCGTACTTCGTCGTCGCCCACTTCCATTACGTGGTGTTCGGTACGGTGGTGTTCGCGATGTTCGCCGGATTCCATTTCTGGTGGCCGAAGTTCACCGGGAAAATGCTGGACGAGCGGCTCGGGAAGGTGACGTTCTGGACGCTCTTCATCGGGTTCCACGGAACGTTCCTCGTGCAGCACTGGCTCGGCGCCGAAGGCATGCCGCGCCGCTACGCTGACTATCTCGACGCCGACGGATTCACTGCGCTGAACACCATCTCCACCATTTCCTCGTTCCTGCTCGGCCTGTCGATCCTGCCGTTCTTCTACAACATCTGGAAGACCGCCAAGTACGGCAAGAAGGTCGAGGTCGACGACCCGTGGGGCTACGGCCGTTCGCTGGAGTGGGCGACCTCCTGCCCGCCGCCGCGGCACAACTTCGTCACGCTCCCGCGGATCCGTTCCGAATCCCCGGCGTTCGACCTGCACCACCCGGCAGTCCGCTCCCTGGAGGAAGCCACCACCCGTCCCTGGGACTCCACGATCGTCGCCCCGGGGGACAAACAGGAGTGAAGGCGGCTCCGGCCCGGACGACCCTACGGAGAGGTGAACGGTGAAACCCGACAAGGACAGCGCCCGGGGCCTGGCCCAACTGGAGGGCTTTCTGCTGTGGAACGCCGAGGTCGAGCGGGCGCGACGGCATGCACGTCGATTCACCGACCAGCTGCCCTGGCTGACCACGGCACAGCGCGAGGACGTCGAGCGGGTGTTCATCGCCGAACGGGTCACCGCGTCCCGGGAGTCGCTCACCCGCATCCGCGACCGCGCGGACGAACTGCGCGTGGAGTACACCGAGCGCTACGCCCGGCTCCGGGCCCGCTGCGTGGCCGTCTCGGCCGGCACGGTGGGTGCGGCGATCTGCCTCGGCACGGCGCTGACGCTGGTCCTGCGCTGAGCACCGCCGGCTCCGGGGCGGCTCACCGGCCGCCCCGGACGAGCCCCGGCCCCGGATCCTTGACAGCCGTGCGCCCGAGCAACCGGATTCAGTGCCGTACCAGGCAGAAGGGGTGTCCTGCGGGATCCGCGTACACCCGCCAGCCGCGCGCCTCGTCCCCGGCGTCGAGGAGGGACGCCCCGATCGCCAGTACCTGTTCGTGCGCCCGTTCCTGGTCGGTGACGCCGAAGTCCAGGTGAAACTGCTGGGGCGGGTCCTGGCCGGGCCAGCGAGGCGGCTGGTGGTCGGCCACTCGCTGAAAGGCCAGGACGAGCCCACCGGGCGTGTGCAGCGTGGACCAGTCCGCGTCGCATCCCCACCGCCGGTCGGGACGGTCGACCTCGCCCCCGAGCAACGACGCGTAGAAGCCGGCCAGTTCCCTCGGGTCGCGGCAGTCCAGGACCACACACTCCAGGTCAGCGATCATGACCGCATCCTAGAGGCGGCTCAGCGGGCCCCGAACACCTGCGTCCACACAGGGCCGCCGCCGGAATCCACCTTGCCCACACCGATCTCCTTGAAGGAGCAGTTGAGGATGTTCGCGCGGTGCCCCGGGCTGTCCATCCAGGACCGCATCACATCGGCCGGAGTCCGCTGGCCCTTGGCGATGTTCTCGCCGTACGTGGACCACCGGTATCCCGCAGCGGTGATCCGGTCACCCGGGTCCCTGCCGTCCTGCGAGGTGTGCGAGAAGTAGTCGTTGGCGTCCATGTCGGCGGAGTGCCGTTGCGCAGCCGTGTTGAGCTGATCGTTGACGGTCACCGGACCACAGCCCTCCTTGGCCCGTTCCGCGTTGACCAGCTCGGTGACCTGACCTGCGGTACCCGCCGGTGCGGGCGGCGCGGGCGCGGGCGGGGCCGGCTTCGGGACCGGGGCGGCGGAGCTGGGCGCCGGCGGCGGTGTGCTCTTCTTCGGCTTCGCCTTGGGCGTACGCGAAGGGCTCGGCGACGGGGAGGCAGAGGCGCTGGGCGACGCGGACGCGGATGCCGAGGGGGAAGTGGACGAGGTCGTCGAGGCCGTCGTGGGCACCTCGGAGCGGGGTGCCGGAGCGTCGGCCGTGACGGTCGTCGCGTCCCGCTCGCCACCGTCGGTGTAGAGGTGCACCGCCGCGCCGCCCGTACCCAGGGCCGCGACCGCGACCACGGCGGCGACGGCAGAGTTACGGCGCCGACGCCGGGCCTGCACCCGTCTGCGCTCGGCGCGCCCCGCCCCGGCGCTGTCCACGCCCGGCCCCGGCGCCTGGAGATACGCCGCGGTGGCGAGCAACTCGGGAGCCGCCCCCGCTCCCGCAGCCGCGGCCACCGGCACCAGCGCGAGACCCACGAGCAGCCCCTCGGCGGGCACGAGCCCCGAGCCGTGCCCCGAACACACCGTGCACTCGCGAGCGTGGCGGGACAGCCGCTTGCGCCAAAGGGCGGAGGGGACGCCGTCCCAGCCGGCGGTGATGTCCTCCAGCAGCACGCACGGCGGATCGGCCGCCAGCGCGCCCACCACGACCCGCGCCGCCTCCAGCTGCGCCTTCATCCGCTGCACCCGTACGGCGGTGTGCTGCGGGGAGAGTTCGAGAGCGGCGGCGACCTCGGCCCGGGACAGGTGCCCGGCGGTCTCCAGCCACCACAGCGACAGCAGGGCGCGGTCGTCCTCGTCCAGCCAGCGTGTCGCCTCCGCGACCTGCCGTCGCTGGCCGGTCAGGCCGAGCTCCAGGATCGTCACCTCGACGAAGTCCGCGCGTGGATCCGGCAGGTCGTACGCGGTGTCCAGCCGGTCCGCCGGTATCGCACCCGACTGCTTCTCGCGCCAGTGCGTGCGTATCTCGTTCATGGCTATCGCCACCAGCCAGGAACGGAAACGCTCAGGGTCGCGCAGTTCGGGAAGGCCCCGGAGCATGCGCAGCACCGTCTCCTGCACCACGTCGTCCACGTCCGCATGTCCGTCCAGCGCACGTCCGACGACGTTGTACAGCAGCGGCAGGTACGCCGAGACGAGCTGGTCCTTGGCCTGCTGATCGCCGTACCGCGCCGCCTCGATCAAGGCCGTCGGGTGATCCTTGCCCATGCTGTGCTCACTCTTCCGGGGTCCGGTGCTGTCACTTCCCACACTCGGGAGATGAGGTGCGGGCGGGACAATAACAAGAATCCGGTGGGCAACCCCGGAAACCTTTCCCCGAGGGCCTCGCCCTGCGGGCCGGACATAGCCCGCCCGCACACCGGCTTGTGCCACGGAACACGTTCCGTGGCACAAGCCGGTGTGCGGGACGAGTGGCGGCCCATCACCGGCCGCGGTTGCTCAGGTGCGAGGCGGTCCGTCCTGGTCGCGGTCCGTTCCGAGCTGCTGCTTGAGCTTGTCCTGGGCGGTGTCGACGTGTTTCTTGTGCTTGCCCTGCGTGCGGTCGTCGACCATGTCGCCGGTCTTGTCGATGCCCTTGCCGGCCTGGTCCTCGTGGCCCTTGAGCATCTTCTTGATCTTGTCCAGTGCGGACATGCGTCCTCCTCATCGGCGGTGCGCCCCCACACCTCCAGGGTCACCGCACCCGGCCCGGCCCGCATCCGCTCCGCCACCCGGCGCAGACGCCGGCCGGAGCCCGGGGGAGCCGGGAAGTGTGAAGCGGCCCTGGCTGGGCAGATACCGGTTGACCAGGAGGAGGTGGTGGCAATGGGCCGCATCCGAGTCGTCGTCCGTCGTCCCCCGCCCCCTTCGGGGCCGCCGCCGCTCGATCTGCGCACCCCGTCCGGCCGCCCCCTGCCGTACTGACCCAGGCGCCGGCTCCCGGTCGAGGACCGGGGCTACGGGTGATCCGGATGGGGGCCGCCGTCCAGCGGCCCGTGCCGCCGCGGTCTGTCCCCGTACCGTGCCGAGGCCGGCCCGGACAGTGGAGCGAGCTGCTCCACCAGGGCCTCCAGTTCCTCGACGGCGTGTTCCGTCTCGCGGCGGATGTTCCTGTGCTCCGCGACGATCGCCCCCAGCAGCAGCGCGGTGAGCGCGACGCATCCGTTGAGGAGCGAGAGGTTCGCCATGACCTGCATCAGGCTGTGCCCCGCGAACGGCCCCAGGGCATCCGTACCGGCCAGGATGGCGAGCACCGACACCACCAGGGCGCACGGCGCGCTGCCGGGCAGCTGGAAGCGCAGGGCCGCCCAGATGATCACCGGGAACACCAGATAGATCACCGAAAGCGAGCTGCGCGTCGCGATCAGTGACGACAGGACCACGACGACCGCGAGGACCGAGGCCTCCAGCCACCGGTCACCCGGCCGGGGCAGTCGCACCTGGCGCAGTACCAGCAGCACCGGGGTGACCACCAAGACCCCCATCGCGTCGCCCGCCCACCAGGACGACCAGACCAGCCAGAACCGTCCCGGCGGAACCTTGTCGTCGAGCAGCAGCGTGAAACTGCCGAGGGTGGCGCTGATCAGCATCCCCGCGAACGCACCGAGGAAGACCAGACAGACCCCGTCGCGCAGCCGGACCAGCTCACTGCGGAAGCCCACCTTCCGCAGCAGGGCGTACGAGGCGAGCGGCGCGATCGTATTGCCGAACATGATGGCCAGACGACTCACCGTGAACGCGTCGCCGATCTCGGAGACCGTGACCAGCGTGCCCAGCGCGATCCCCGGCCAGACCCGGGCGCCCAGGCACAGCAGCGCGGCCAGCGCGATGCCGGTGGGCGGCCACAGCGGCGTGACGACCGCGCCGTCCACCACGACCTGGCGCATCAGTCCGAGCCGCCCCGACAGGTAGTAGACGCCGGCCACGCCCAGGACCTGCGCCACGTACACGGCCCGACGTCTGGCTTCCTTGCTGCGGATCACACCACTCATCAGACACCGACCGTGGCGGGAGTCGGCAGGTGACACGCGCGGTACGGCCCGGCGTCACCGCGGGCCGCGCCCGGAGGCGGCGTGCCGCAGGACCAGTACGGCGGCGTCGTCCTCGTGCCCCGTCACCTCCGCCGCACCCAGGACCTCGTCGGCCAGCTGCGCCGCGCTCGCCCCGCTGTGCGCGGCGACCAGCTGCCGGACCCGTTCGAGGCCGTCCTCGATCAGCAGCGACGGCCCCTCGACTACCCCGTCGGTGAGCAGCACGATCGCCCCGTCGGAGTCGAGGGTGCGCCGCGTGACGGGGTAGCACTCGCCTGGCTCGATGCCCAGCGGCATGCCGCCCGGGTCCTCCGTGATGCCGGACCGGCCCTCCGTGGTGGCCCAGACGCACGCCACATGCCCGGCCCGCGCGCTGTGCAGCTCCCAGGTCGTCGGGTCCAGTCGCATGAAGGTGCAGGTGGCGAAGAGTCCCGAGTCCACGGACAGCAGCAGATCGTTCGTCCGGCCCAGGACCTCGCCCGGATCGGACGCCGTACCCGCGATGGCCCGCATCGCGATACGGACCTGCCCCATGAAGGCGGCCGCCTCGACGTCATGCCCCTGCACGTCGCCGATGGCGAAACCGAGCGCCCCGTCCGCGAGCGTGAAACCGTCGTACCAGTCGCCGCCGATGTCCAGACCGTGGCGGGCGGGCGCGTAGCGGGCCGCGGCCTGGAGGCCGGGCAGCGTGGGCAGGGCCGCCGGAAGCATGTCGCGCTGGAGTGCCTGCGCCAGCTCCACCCTGGCCTGGTGGAACTCCACTTCGCGCCGAGCGCGGGCGGTGAGGTCCTGCAAGGTGTTGAGCAGGTCTTCGGCGCTGGCCGAGCGGTGACTCCGACGCCGGTTCATGTGCCGCTCCGCTCCGCGGTGCGTTCAGTCCCTGAATCATATGGCGGGCGGCCCCGAGCGGCGACTGCGGCGACCGTCGGGGCAGTCACGGCAATGGCCGCCGGGGCGTCGCTCAGGACGGCCGGGCGCGGTACAGATCGCGGAGCAGGGCGATCTCGGCGCCGTGGTGCAGCACCTCCTGGTTGACCCACCAGACGATGTCGACGAACGGGTCATCGGTATCGCTGCCGTTCGGATACGTGCTGTACCCGACGGTGTCGAGGGCCGTGTCGTCCGCGCCGGTCAGGGCCTCGCGCCAGGCGGCGGACGCGGTCTCGAGGGCGGCCACGGCCCCGGCGGCGTCGCCCGGGGTGCGGTGGTCGTCGCGGGTGAGCGTGCGTCCGCCATGGGTGTACTCGGCGCGGAGGGAGAGCATCTCGGTGAGATGGCTCAGACGCCACGCGATGGTGGTGAACGGCGGCGGAAACGGATGCGGGGAGTCCGCCGAGTCGCGCCCCCACTCCCCGGCCCCCGCCAGTACGGTGGCCCGCGCCCCGGGCCCGTCTGCCCGACGGCGTACGGACCAGCAGCCGGGCACGGGTTCCCAGAGGTACTCGTCGTCACCGAGCGGGGTGACGCCGATGTCGACTCCGTTGCCGCTGTCCATGACAGGACCGGCCAGTCGGCCGAGAAGCCGCTCGCAGGCGAAGTCGAACTGCTCCAGCAGGGGGACCGTGCGCGATGGGAGGGTCATCGGTGGAGCGTGCCACAGACGACGGACGGGCGCGCGCTCGTTTCCGGCGCCTCGGCCCCGCCGGTCCGGACGGGTGGGCGGGGCGGCGGGAGGTGGCCGGATGGACCCTCGTACCGAGCCGTTGTCAGTGCCTGGTGGGATGCTGCCCGCATGGACGAGCTGATGAGGCTGCGACGGGTGTACGGCACCGATCACGACGACCCCCACCCGGGGCCTAGGCCGGGTCATGACTACCGCGAGTTGGTCGGCGGCCCGCTCGACGGGCTGCTGCTCGACGTCACCGGCTGGGACGACGCGGATCTGCGCGACGGGGTCGGACTGGTCACGGAGATCGGCGCCTACGGGCCGGGCGGACGGGCCGAGTACGGCCCCCGGTCGCCGGACAGCCACCAATGGGACTGGCGCGGCGACGTGCGGTGATCGACCGGGTGGTGCTGGCAGGGGCGGCAGGAATCGAACCTGCGACATACGATTTTGGAGACCGCCGCTCTGGCCGCTGAGCTACGCCCCTTCGGTTACGGGTGAAGCCTGACACGCCCCGATGCGCGCGCCAACAGGTTTACGCGGGCACGGAGTCCAGCACCGTGGCCCGGAAGGCGCCCACCACGGGCCGCAGATCGACACGGTGCCAGGCCGCCCACAGCCGTGCGGACCCGCTGTGCCAGGGCAGTTCGCGTACGGCCACGCCGGGCTCCGTGCCTCGCACCATGCTCCGCTGCACCAGCGCCAGCCCGAACCCGGAGGCGACGAGCCCCAGCGCGGTGAGGGGTTCGGCGGCGTCCAGCGTGATGTCCGGGGTGAAGCCCGCCGCCACGCACGAGGCGACGAACGCGTCGTGCCGGCCCGGGTCGTGGCTGCTCTCCACCGCGATCCACGGTTGCCCGTCCAGATCCTCCGGCACGAGGTCCGTCTTCTCCGCCAGCGGATGCCCGGCGGGCAGCACGAGCAGCAGCGGGTCCTCCAGCAGCAGTGCCGAGCGCAGATCCGGGTCGTCCTCGGCCGGCGGCTCCTGGACCAGGGCGATGTCCAGGCTGCGCTGCCGCAGCCCCTCGAACTGCTCGGTGCTCTGCTGCCCGTACAGCGCCACATGGATCCCCGGCCGCTCCAGGCGCAGCGTGCGCAGCGCGGCGGGCAGGAGCCCCGTGTGCATGGCGTCCGGTACGTAGCCGACGCAGAGGCCACCCTCCTCACCGCGTCCCAGTCGGCGCCCCAGGTTCTCCAGCCGCCCGGCGTGGGTGAGCAGGGCCCGGGTCTCGGCGAGGAAGACCTGGCCGTCGGAGGTCAGGCGGATCCGCTGCCGGTCCCGCTCGAACAGGACCAGGCCGAGCTCCTTCTCCAGCTGGGCGATCTGCCGGCTGAGCGGCGACTGCGAGATATGGAGCTGTTCGGCGGCGCGGCCGACGTGTTCCGTCTCGGCGACGGCGACGAAGTAGCGGAGCTGGCGGAGATCGAGCATGTCACGTCCTCGTAAGACCTTCGGAGACTCAAGTCAGCCCAAACGTGTCTTGGACAGTCTCAACGTCCGATCCTAACCTCGAATACGTAAGGCCGACAGAGCATGTGCAACCTGATCATTCAGGGGCAAAATCATGCTGATGGTCGGCTCCTTCGCAGAGTCAAGGACGCACACGTGAGCATTAACCACCTCCTCCCCGGCCGGCTCGGCTTCGGCACAGCTCCGCTCGGCAACATGTTCAGGGCGATCCCCGACGACGAGGCCGCCGCCACCGTGCAGGCCGCCTGGGACCAGGGCATCCGCTACTTCGACACCGCCCCCTTCTACGGCGCCGGCCTCTCCGAGATCCGGCTCGGCGACGTCCTCGCCCAGCACCCGCGCGACGCCTACGTCCTCAGCACCAAGGTCGGCCGGGTCATCCTGGACGAGGCCGAGGACCCGGCCGCCCGTGACCTCGGCGAGAAGGGCGGGCTCTTCGAGCACGGCCGCCCCAACAAGATGATCAACGACTACAGCGCGGACGCCACCCTGCGCTCCATCGAGGACAGCCTGAAGCGGCTGCGCACCGACCGCCTGGACATCGTCTGGGTCCACGACGTCGCCCAGGACTTCTACGGCGACGAGTGGCTCGCCGCCTACGAGAGCGCCCGCACCGGCGCCTTCCGGGTCCTGACCCGGCTGCGCGAGGAAGGCGTCATCAAGGCCTGGGGCCTCGGCGTCAACAAGGTCGAGCCGCTCGAACTCACCCTCGACCTCGACGAGCCGCGCCCCGACGCGTTCCTTCTCGCCGGCCGCTACACCCTCCTCGACCACGACCGCGCCCTCCAACGGCTCCTCCCGGCGGCCGCCGAGCACGACGTCGACCTCGTCGTCGGCGGACCGTACAGCTCCGGCATCCTCGCGGGTGGCGCGCACTTCGAATACCAGAAGGCGCCCGCGGACATCGTCGCCAAGGTGGAGCGCCTCAAGGCACTCGCCGACCAGCACGGCATCGGCATCAAGGCCGCCGCGCTCCAGTTCGCCCTGGCCCACCCGGCCACGGCGGCGGCGATCCCCGGCGCCACCCGGCCCAGCCGCATCGCCGAGGACCTCGCCGCCCTCGACGAGAAGATCCCCGCGGCCTTCTGGGCGGCCCTGCGCGAGGAGAAGCTGATCTCCGCGGACGCCCCCGTCCCCACCGCCTGAACCACGCGCGCCCGACCACATCAAGGACGTCACCCCATGACCAGCACCACCGCCTCCACCGAACTCCCCGTTCCCGCCGACCGCGTCTGGCAGCTCATCGGCGGCTTCGACTCGCTGCCCGACTGGCTCCCGTACATCCCGACCAGTGAGCTGAGCGAGGGCGGCCGCGTCCGCACCCTCGTCAACGAGGAGGGCGGCGTCATCGTCGAACGCCTCGAAACCTTCGACAACGCGGCGCGCAGCTACGGCTACTCCATCCTCCGCGCCCCGTTCCCGGTCACGGGCTATCTGTCGACCATCGCCGTGCACGAGGGCTCGGCGCCGGACCGGGCGCGCGTCGAGTGGTCCGGCACCTTCACCCCGGACGGGATCGGCGACGACGAGGCCGCCGCCCTTTTCCACGGCATCTACGCCGACGGCCTCGCCGCCCTCAGGCAGTCGCTCGCCGGCTGAGCGCCACGGGCGCCCGGACCTGCTCCGGGCGCCCGGCCGGCCGGGGGAGCGGCTGCCGAGCGGGTCAGGCCGTCCGATAGGTTGGCCGGTCATGTGGGCTTTGAGTGCGGTCGGACACCGTCGGCTGGGTGCGGCAGGATCCCTGGCGGTCGTCGCCGGCGGCTGGTTCGCCGGAAAGCTGCCGGTCCACGACCCCTGGCGGCTGTGGACCGATCACGGGTCGACCGCGAAGGCGGCCGCAGCGGTCCTCGCCTACGCCGGACTGACCGTGCTCGTCGTGGCCTGGTGGCAGTACGGCAAGACCGCCTCCACCGTCCGCGACACCCTCGTCACCCTCGCCTGGTGGACCGCCCCGTTCCTGCTCGCGCCCCCGCTCTACAGCGCCGACGTCTACAGCTACATCGCCCAGGGTTCGATGGTCGTCGAAGGGCACGACGTCTACACCGTCGGCCCCTCCGCCCTGGACCCGGGCGGGATCGGCGGCGACGCCGCCGCGAGCGTCGGCAACCACTGGCGCGACACCCCGGCCCCCTACGGGCCGCTCTTCCTGCTGGTCGCCGCAGCCGTCGCCTGGACCACCGGCGGCACGATCGTTCCCGCCGTCCTGGCGATGCGGGTCGTCGCACTCCTCTCTCTCGCCCTGATCGTCTGGTCGCTGCGCCGGCTAGCGCGGGAACACGGCCGCAGCGAGAGCCGCGCCCTGTGGCTGGGAGCCCTCAACCCGCTGCTGCTGATCCATGTCGTCGGCGGCATGCACAACGACGGGCTGATGATCGGCCTGATGCTCGCCGGTTTCGTTCTCGCCCTGCGCGGAAAGTGGATCGCGGGCAGCGCGCTGATCGGACTCGCCATGATGGTGAAGTCACCGGCGGCCGTGTCGCTGCTGTTCATCGGCGTCCTCGTACACGCCTCCGCGACGGGCCCCCGGTGGCGCCGCTGGGCCAAGGGGCTTCTCGCGCCCGGCCTGATCGCCTGCGCGGTCGCCGGGGGCGCCACGCTGATCAGCGGCACCGGATTCGGCTGGCTCCACACCCAGGGCGTCGCCGCGAACATCCACACCGCGCTCTCCGTCAGCAGCGACCTCGGCCTCGGGCTGGGAGAGCTGGCCCACCTGCTCCTGGACGTCGAGGTGACGCCGGTCAAGTCCGCCGTCCAGACGCTGGGCCTGGCGGTCGCGCTCGGCCTGATCCTCGTGCTGGCCCGGCGTGCGATGCGCGGCGGAGTGACGCCCGCCCACGCGCTCGGCCTCTCGCTGCTCGCCCTGGTCGCCCTCTCGCCCATGGTCCAGCCCTGGTATCTGCTGTGGGGCATGGCCGTCGTCGCCGCGACCGAACAGCACGGCCGGCTGTCCGCCGTCCTGATCGTGCTCTCGGCGGCGCTGGTGTACGAGACCCACCCCATGGGCGCCACCCCGCCCTACGGATTCGCCCTCGCCGGCCTCGCCGTCGTCCTCGGCACCCTCGCCGTCCGCCGGAACCCCGTCGTGCCGCCAGATGCCCGCCTCCCCGGCCAGCGCGGCCCCACGGAATCGCCGGAGAACCAGGACGCTCCCGCCTCCGCCGCAACCCCCGCCCCGGCCCCGCGGAGCGCCCCGTAGAGAAGTCCGCTCGAAGAAATCCCCAACGCCCGACAACATCCTCGGCTACGCTGGGCGGGTCCTGTTGTCTCCGATAGAGGTGGACGTTGCGCATCTGAGGTCCGCGATCATCGCGCGGTACGGCCCTGGCCCGTACACGGTCACGACGTTGTCGGCATGTCTGCCGCCCGTGACTTCCGCGTGGATGCGACCTCGGTGCTGAGCCGTCCCTCACTTCGCAGGACTGTTCTTTCCCACCGCTTTCCGGCCCCCGGGCCGGGTCGCCGCGTGCTGTTCGCATACGAAGCCCCCCGTACCTTCCGCTTCCGACTGCGAGAACACCATGAGCCATCCCACCGCGCCCGGCGCCTCCGTGGCCGCATCCAACCTCACCTTCCAGTGGCCCGACGGCACGAAGCTCTTCGACGGGCTCTCCCTCACCGTCCCCCGGGGCCGCACCGGTCTGGCCGGCGTCAACGGGGCCGGCAAGTCGACGCTCCTGCGCCTGTTCGCGGGACTTCTGCGTCCCGCGTCGGGGTCCGTCACCGTCGGCGGAAACCTCGCCCACCTGCCCCAGAACATCACCCTGGACACCACCCTCCGCGTCGACGCGGCCCTCGGCATCGCCGAACGGCGGGCCGCCCTGCGCGCCATCGAGTCCGGAGACGTACGGGAGGAGCACTTCGAAACGGTCGGCGACGACTGGGACGTCGAGGAACGCGCCCTGGCCACCCTCGGCTCCCTCGGGCTCGGCGACGTCGAACTGGACCGCACCGTCGGGGAGCTGTCCGGCGGGGAGACCGTCCTGCTGCGCCTCGCCGCGCTGCTCCTGGAGAGCCCGGACGTCCTCCTCCTCGACGAACCGACCAACAATCTGGACCTGTTCGCCCGCCGACGGCTCTACGACGCCGTCGACTCCTGGCGCTCCGGGATCCTGATCGTCGTCAGCCACGACCGGGACCTGCTGGAGCGGGTCGACCGCATCGCCGAACTGCGCTCGGGCTCGGTGAGCTGGTACGGGGGCGGCTGGTCCGCCTACCAGGAGGCCCTCGCCGTCCAGCAGGAGGCTGCCGGGCGGATGCTGCGGGCCGCCGACGCCGACGTACGCCGTCAACAGCGCGAGCTGGAGGAGACCCGGATCAAGGTGGCCCGCCGCCAGCGCCACGACAAGAAGCTGGACGGCCGGCGGAAGGCTCCGCGCATCGTCGCCGGGGAACGCAAGCGCTCGGCCCAGGAGTCCGGGGACCGGCTGCGCGGGCTGCACGAGGACCGCCTCGACGAGGCCCGCGAACGCCGGGAGGAAGCCGCCGAAGCCATCCGCCGGGACGCCGAGATCAAGGTGAGCCTGCCCCACACCGCCGTACCGGCGGGCCGCACCGTCCTGACCGTCCGGGACCTGAGCCTGCCCTACGGACAGTTGCGCGAGGGCAGCCTCCAGGTGCAGGGCCCCGAACGCATCGCCCTGGTCGGCCGCAACGGGGCCGGCAAGACGACCCTGCTGCGCACGCTCACCGGGGAGCTCACGCCGAGCACCGGAGAGGCCACGGCGGCGGTACCGCTGAAATTCCTGCCGCAGCGGCTGGACGTCCTCGACGACACGCTGAGCGTGGCCGACAACGTCGCCCGCACCGCCCCGGGCACCACCGACAACCAGATCCGCTCCCAGCTCGCCCGGTTCCTCTTCAAGGGCGCCCGCGCGGAGCAGCCGGCGGGCACCCTCTCGGGCGGCGAACGCTTCCGCGCCGCGCTCGCGGCGACGATGCTCGCCGCCCCCGCCCCGCAGCTGCTCCTGCTGGACGAGCCGACGAACAACCTCGACCTGGCGAGCGTGCGGCAGCTGACGAGCGCCCTGGAGTCCTACGAGGGCGCGCTCGTCATCGCCGGCCACGACCTGCCGTTCCTGGAATCCGTGGGCATCACCCGCTGGATCCTGCTGGACGACGCACTGCGCGATACCGACGCCGACGAGGTCCGCGAACTGTTCGGGAGCCCGGAGTCCACCCCTGCGGGCACGGCATGACGGCCGTCGACCCGGGCCCCTGCGTCGTCCTGATCACCGGAGTGATGGCGGCGGGGAAGTCCACCGTCGCCCAGCTCCTGGCGGAGCGCCTGCCACGAGCGGTCCATGTGCGCGGCGACGTCTTCCGCCGCATGATCGTCTCGGGCCGCGCGGAGATGACGCCCGACGGGGCGGCGGAGGCACGGAGCCAGCTCGACCTGCGCCAGCGCATCTCGGCGCAGGTGGCCGACGCCTACGTGCAGGACGGCTGGACGGCCGTCGTCCAGGACATCGTCCTCGGCGACGCTCTGCCCCGCTACATCGACAGGGTCCGGACCCGTCCGCTCCACGTCGTCGTGCTCGCCCCCTCGCCGGGGGCCGTGCGCGAGCGGGAGGAAGCGCGGGCCAAGACGTGGTACGGGGAGTGGACCGTCGAAGCGTTCGACGCGCATCTGCGGAGCGGGACGCCTCGCATCGGCCGCTGGCTGGACACATCCGGTCAGTCGCCCGAGGAGACGGTTTCGGCCATCCTCGACGGTCTGTCCGGTGGGGGAGGTGCGGGTGGTGCGGCCGCTCAGGCCGCCTCGTAGCGGTGGGCGCGCCCGCCGCGCCACTCCACCCAGACCGGATTGTCGAGGAGCCGGTCCGCTTCTTCGAGGCCGGCCTCGCTCAGGAACACGACGACGTCGTGGTCGCTGTGGGCCAGCCCGAGTATCTCGTCCCGGCCTTCGTAGTGCACGGTCACCCGGCGGCCGCCCGAGGAGGTCGGACGGTGGATGACGATCGGGGGATTTGCCATGGGTCCACCCTGCGGCGAGCCCCGCCCCCGCGCATCCCCGGCCGGCCCTCCCCAGGAGCGGGCCGCAGCCGGTCCCCGGCAGGCTCCCGCGCCCACCCGGGGCCGTGCGGCCCCTCACCGTCCGTCGGCCGCCAGTTCCACCGTTGTGGTGACGCGCACCAGGGAAGGGCGGCGCGGGGCGGAACCGAATCCGAAGGCGACCGGCGGATCGAGCGGCGCGAGCGCGCCCAGGTCCGCCCCGTCCAGCGCGGCGTCGGCGGCCACGACCGGCCGCAGATCCCGCGCCCCGTACCACTCCCGCCGCCCCGGACCCGCGCGGCCCAGGGTGCGTACGCCGGGCATCAGCAGCCGGGCCGGCACGTCACAGAGCGCGGCCCAGACCGGGCTGCGGACGAGCGGGGCCGGTACGGCGGAGAGCAGCAGCCCGAGGGCGGTCCTGCGCCCGGTCCGCAGCCGGAGGCGCAGCGGACCGGCCTCGACGAGCAGGCTGTCACCGGCGACGGCGGTGACGGTCACCGGCACCACCTCGATCCGGTCGAAGCGGTAGGTGGCGGCGACGAAGTCCGCGACCCGCCGGGTCGGGGCCAGCAGGACCCGTTCGCCGTCGGGATGCTCGACCATGACGTCGCTGAACGCGCCGAACGGCGACCGCGGCCAGTGCCCGACCACCAGCCGGGTACCCGAGGAGGTCCCCACACCGGCGATCCAGCCGTCGAACCGCAGTCGCTCACCCGTCACGCCCGCCAGTCTGCCCTGCGGACGCACCGAATCACTCGAAGCGCGACGTGTCCCCGGCTCCGCGGCGTACGATCTCGGGCTCGTCGCCGGAGAAGTCGATGACCGTGGTCGGCTCGGTGCCGCAGTCGCCCGAGTCGATGACGGCGTCCACCTCGTGGTCGAGCCGCTCCTTGATCTCCCAGCCCTGCGTCAGCGGCTCCTCCTCGTCCGGCAGCAGCAGGGTGCTGGAGAGCAGCGGCTCGCCGAGTTCGGCGACCAGCGCCTGGGTCACGACATGGTCGGGGATCCGCACACCGACCGTCTTCTTCTTCGGATGCAGCAGCTGACGGGGAACCTCCTTCGTCGCCGGGAGGATGAAGGTGTAGCTGCCGGGCGTCGCCGCCTTGACCGCCCGGAACACGTCGTTGTCCACGCGGACGAACTGCGCCAGCTGCGCGAAGTCGTGGCACACCAGCGTGAAGTGGTGCCGGTCGTCGAGGTTCCGGATCGACCGGATCCGGTCGATGGCGTCACGGTTGCCCAACTGGCAGCCCAGTGCGTAGCACGAGTCGGTCGGGTACGCGACGAGCGCACCGGACCGGATGCTGTCGACCACCGTGGAGATGGTGCGGGGCTGGGGATTTGCGGGGTGCACGTCGAAGTACTTGGCCATCCGCCGAGCTTACGCGTTCGGGCCGGGCCGGCAGGGCCGTTGGCCGGGAACGGCGAGAGGCGGCCCGTCGTGCGACGGGCCGCCTCTCCTTCCGTTTCACACGGTGGTGTTCACCGCCGGGCCGGTCAGACCGCGGCGGCCCCCACCAACTCGTCCAGCACGTCCTCCATCGTCACGAAGCCGATGACCGTGCCCTTGTCCCCGGCGACCGCCGCGAGATGCGTACCGGCGGCACGCATCGTGGTGAGGGCGTCGTCGAGCGGGGTGTCGATCTCGACCCGGATGACGGGGTGGAGGGAGCTCGTGGGCAGTGCCTTGGTGCGCTCGGCGACACCGAGCGCGTCCTTGATGTGGAAGTAGCCCAGCAGCTCGTCGTCGGGTCCGGTGACCGGCAGCCGGGAGAAGCCCGAGGCGACCGCGGCCCGCTCCAGGCCCTGCGGGGTGATGCCCAGGTCGACGGTGACGGTCCGGTTCAGCGGGACCATGACCTCGCCGACCGGCCGGGTCCCGAGTTCCAGGGCGTCCTGCAGCCGCTCACCGTCGGCCGGGGCGAGCAGCCCGGCGTCGCTGGAGTCCTTCACCAGCCGTACGAGCTCGTCGTCGGTGAACACCGAGGCTACCTCGTCCTTGGGCTCTACCTTGAGTAGCCGCAGCAGCATGTTGGCGAAGGCGTTGATGCCGAAGATGACCGGCCGCAGCGTCCGTGTCAGACCCACCAGGGACGGACCCAGCGCCAGCGCGGTGGCGACCGGGGCGGCCAGCGCGATGTTCTTCGGGATCATCTCGCCGATGAGCATGTGCAGATACGTCGCCAGCGTCAGCGCGATCACGAAGGCGATCGGGTGGACCAGCGCCTCCGGCACGCCGATCGCGTCGAACGGCGGCTCCAGCAGATGCGCGATGGCCGGTTCCGCGACGGCGCCCAGCACCAGCGAGGAGATGGTGATGCCGAGCTGTGCGGTGGCCATGGCGGCCGACAGGTGTTCGAGGCCCCACAGGGTGCTCTTGGCGCGTCGGCTGCCCTGCCTGGCCTGCGGCTCGATCTGACTGCGGCGGACCGAGATCAGGGCGAACTCGGCGCCCACGAAGAACGCGTTGGTCAGGAGGGTGAGCGCGCCGATGGCGAGCTGGATGGCGGTCATCGGGCGTTCTCCTCCACGAGGGCGGGCGCCGCTGCGGGCGCGGTGATCCGGACCCGGTCGGCCCGGTGGTGCTCGATGTCGAGCACGTCGAACTGCCAGCCGTCGACCTCCACCCGGTCCGTACGGACCGGGATGCGGGCCAGCTGGTTGGCGAGCAGACCGGCGAGCGTCTCGTACGGGCCCTCCGGCGCGCGGAAGCCGATCCGGTCGAGCTGGTCGAGCCGGATGCTGCCCTCGGCCGCCCAGACCGGGCGCCCGTCGCCGAGCGGCTCGGCCGGTGCGAGGTCGGGGCGCTCATGGGGGTCGTGCTCGTCGCGGACCTCGCCGACGACCTCCTCGACGATGTCCTCGACGGTGGCGACGCCCGCCGTACCGCCGTACTCGTCGATCACCACCGCCATGGTCCGGTGCTTGCGGAGTTGCGCGAGCAGCCGGTCCACCGGCAGCGAGTCGGGGACGAGGAGCGGCTCGGTGGCCAGCGCCGTGACCGGGGTCCGGGACCGCTCGGTCTCGTCCAGGGCAAGGACGTCGCGGATGTGGACCGTGCCGATGACCTCGTCCAGGCTGTCGCGGTAGACCGGGAAGCGGGACAGACCGGTGGCCAGCGTGAGGTTGGCGGCGTCGGCGGCGGTGGCGTGCGCCTCCAGCGCCCGGACGTCGACACGCGGCGTCATCACGTTCTCGGCGGACAGCTCCGCCAGATGCAGGGTGCGGACGAACAGCTCGGCCGAATCCTGCTCGATGGCGCCCTCACGGGCGGAGTGCTGAGCGAGCGCGATCAGCTCGTCCGGCGTACGGGCGGAGGCCAGCTCCTCGGCCGGCTCCAGGCCCAGTCGCCGCACGGCACGGTTCGCGGTGTTGTTGAGGTGCCGGATCAGCGGGGCGAAAGCCGCCGTGAACGCCCGCTGCGGGGTCGAGACGACCTTGGCGACCGTGAGCGGGCTGGAGATCGCCCAGTTCTTCGGGACCAGCTCACCGATGACCATGAGGACCACGGTGGAGGCGGCCACGCCGAGCAGGGTGGCGACCGTGGAAACGGCGCCGGTCGGCAGCCCGACGCCCTCCAGCGGACCGCGCAGCAGCACCGCCAGGGAGGGTTCGGCGAGCATGCCGATGACCAGGGAGGTCACGGTGATGCCGAGCTGAGCGCCGGAGAGCTGGAAGGTGAGCCGCTTGGCGGCCTTGAGCGCGCTCTCGGCACCGCGCTCTCCGGCCTGCGCGGCGCGTTCGAGCTCGCTGCGCTCGATGGTCGTCAGCGAGAACTCGGCCGCGACGAACACCGCACAGGCCAGCGTCAGCGCGAGGGCGAGGAGGAGCAGGATCACTTCGCTCACCGTGTCACCTCCGTCCCCTGGTGCTCGGGATCGGGGATGACACGGTTCGTACTGGGAGGCTCACCCATTGCGGTGCCGCAGCTCCTTCTCTGTTCGGGTCGTCGGTATCGACGTGAGGGACGGGTGTGAACCCGCCTGATAGATAGTAAAGGGAACGCAAAGCAAAGGGGAGTGGCGAGTGTCACACGGAGTACCGGCCGGGAAAGGCTCCCTTGATCTGGATGGCCGGAACCGTGCGTAGCGCTCGTGGGCTTGGGAAATCCTTTACTTCCCGGGGCATTCCGCCCCGGTGAGGTGGCCTCAACAGAAGGAGCGGACGCCGCACATGGTGTTCAAGAAGTTGCTCGGAGCCCTCGGGGTCGGCGGACCCTCGGTCGACACCGTTCTGGAGCCCGGCCCGGCGCTGCCCGGCGGCCTCCTCTCCGGAGAGGTCCGTCTGCGCGGCGGCGGAACGGACGTCTCGGTCGACCGGATCTCTCTGCTCCTCGTCGCCAGGGTCGAGCGGGAGGGCCAGGAGGAGGAGCACGAGGGCACCGTCGTCCTCGAACGGTTCACCGTCGGCGGCGGCTTCCGGCTGGCGGAGGAGGCCGAACACACCGTGCCGTTCAGCCTCACCCTGCCGTGGGAGACGCCGATCAACGAGCTCCACGGCCAGCCGCTGGGCCCGGTGCTCGGCATCCGGACGGAGCTGGAGATCGCGGGCGCCCGCGACAAGGGTGACCTCGACCCGCTCGCGGTGGGCCCGCTGCCCGCGCAGGAAGCGATCCTGGAGGCCTTCGGGCAGCTCGGCTACGCGTTCAGATCCGCGGACCTGGAGCTCGGGCACATCCGGGGAACCGGTCAGCAGCTGCCCTGCTACCAGGAGATCGAAATTCTCCCGCCGGCCGGCCACGCGCACGCCGTCAACGAGATCGAGGTGACCTTCCTCGCCGCACCCGGCGGTCTGGAGGTCGTGATCGAGGCGGACAAGCGCGCCGGACTCTTCTCCGAGGGCCACGACACGGTCCACCGCTTCACCGCCTCCCACCACGCGGTTCCGCAGACCGAATGGAACGCCCGGGTCGACGCCTGGCTGAAGGAGGTCATCGCCGGCCACGCGGGGCACGGCGCGCCGTCCCCGTACGGCACGCCCTCCTCGTACGGAGAACACCACGGTGACCAGCACCGCTCGGGCCCCGGCGCGGGCGCGGTGGTGGCCGGGGTCGCCGCGGGCGTGGCGGTCGGCGTCGTCGGCGGCATGGTCGCCGCCGAGGTCGTCGACGAGATCGGCGACGCCTTCGAGGGCGAGGAGGGTGACGAGGACGCGGGAGGCGACGAGGGCTGACGCCCTCGGGGCGGGCGGCGGCTTCTCCGCCGTCTCTCCTTCCATGGCGGGCGGGCGGGCGGGCTTTCCGCCGCCCGCCCGCGTCATCGGCTCACGCGCCGCCCCGGCCCGCCCCGTTCGGAGCCAGCCGGTCGGTGAGCGCGTCCAGATCCGGGACGAACCAGATGTCCCGGCCGCGGTTGGCCTCGCGGACGAGATCGGAAAGGGCCGAACCGGCCGCCAGATGACGGCTGATGTCCCCGACGACGACCAGTCGCAGCCGGTAGTTCGCGAACTTCTGCAGGACCTCTCCGGCGAAGCCGGTGCTCAGGTCGAAGAAGCTGTCGTCCAGCCGCGTGGACGGCACGGCGACCACCTCCGCGCGCTGGAACGCGGCACCGATCAGATGGTCCAGAGCGCCCTGGACGTCGACGACGGTCTCCCCGTCGGCATCGCACTCCAGGACCGGGACGCCGTGGTGCTCGACGATGTCAGGCACGGTCCGCCCCCTGCCCGCCCGTGGAGGTGAACAGGTCGTTGTCCGGGCCGAGGAGGCCGTCGATCATGTGCAGCAGATCGGCGGTGGCGGCCGCGCCGCCGAGAATGACGATCTTCATCCGGGTTCGCTCCTTGTCATAGACCGTCTGGACGCGCAGGGGATCCGACGTGTCCCGCGCGGACTGCGTGCTCGCCGTGATGAACGTGCTGAGCCGGTGCGCGGCGTCCGGGCCGAGCGCGTCGATCTGCACGATGCTCGACACCTCGACGTGTCCCGGCGCGGGTGCCGGTTGCGGGGCCGTGCCGTCGGCCCGGTGGTCGGCGGTGTCATCGACCGGCCGGCCGGTCAGAGCCGCGAAGTCCTCCTTGCTGATCCGGTACTGCTTGCCGATCCGGACAGCCTTGAGCCGGCCCTCGCGGACGTAGTTCCGGACGGTCCGCACATGCAGTCCCAGCAGCTCGGCCACTTCGCCGACCGAGTAGAGCTCCCGCTCGTCATTCCCCATAGGTATGAATCATACGGTAAACAACCTTGAAGAGTGTCCAATGAGGAAACATGGGGCAGTTTAGGGAACGCTGTGGTCGGTGACTACTCGTTCCGGACCTGCTCGGCGTGTGCGACGTAGTCCGCCACAGCAAGGTGGGTTACGCACGGCCGCCCACGCGGACAGGAGGGAGAGGAGCCCTATGAAGCCCGGAGCCCGGCCGCCCGATCCGCGCCACCAGCGACCCGAGGGCGTCACCGATACGACCGTGGAGGCGCTCGGGGCCCTGTCGAAGGCGCTGGAGACCGCCGAGCGTGCGCGCGGCGCCCTCTACGACTTCCATCAGCTCACCGGAAGCGCCGATCTCGCCCTCGACGACGCCGTGCGACTGCTCCGTGCCGCCGGGCACGGAGACCGGGCCGATCAGGTCGAACGGGAGATCATCGGCCGCAACGTCATCCCCGGACACTGGACGTTCCAGATCGTCGAGGAGTACAACGCCACCTACTACGACGTGTTCCGGACGATCGAGCGGCAGATCAGACTGGAGCTCGCCGAGGGCCGGGACCATCTCTACGAGGCCGAGATGAAGGCGGACCGGCGGACCGAAGGACATCCGGACCACACCGCCGACTGACGGGCGCGCTCAGGACGCCTGTCACGACGGCCCGTCCGTCGCCGCCCCTCCCGAACCCCGCCTCCCTCGTCGTCACGGAACGTGACCGCACGAGATGCGGTACGGACCGACTCCGGTGACGCTGGGGCTCCGGTCGCGCACACGACACCGGTTGCCGACGGAGGACCCACGACGGAGGACACCCCATGAACCTGTACGACAGTCCGGTGGAGCGAGCCCGCCGCACCCGCGAACGCGCCGAGGAACTGGGCCGCGCCGCCGACCGGGCCACCGACCCCGAGCACCGGCAGCGGCTCCGGGAGAAGGCTCTGCGGCTGCTGCGCGAGGACCCGGCACCCGATTCCCGGCCGTCCTGACCGGTGTACGGGGAGAGCCGATTGTCCGCGTGGTCGTAGCCCGGGTAGTGTCGCGCGCCGTGACCCCGACGCTGCGCACCGAGAGACTCCTGCTGGAGCCGTACGTCCCCGAGGACGAAGAGGACTTCGTCGCCCTGTTCCAGGACACCGAGGTGTCGCGGTGGATGGGCGACGGCCCTTCCACCGAGGCGGAGGACCGGGCCCTGTTCGGGCGGGTCTTCACCAAGGTCTACGCCCAGGACCTGTTCGCCGTCTGGGCCGTCCGCCGCGACGGACTCCTGGTCGGGCACGCCGAGATCAAGCGGACCGACGACGTCGACGGCCACGAGATCATCTACGCCCTGTCTCCGACGGCCTGGGGGTGCGGCCTGGGGACCGAGCTGGCACAGGCCGTCGTCGCCCACGGCTTCGGCGCCCTCGGGCTGACCGAGGTCCACGCCACCGTCGCCGCCGCGAACGAGGCTTCGCTGCGACTGCTGGACAGGATCGGCTTCGAGCACGTGAGGGACGTCGTGGAGGACGACGGCAGCACCACCCGCGTCCTGACCCGCCGCCGCTGACGGCCGGTCAGGCGGGTCTGAGCCCGGGCGCCTCCCTCCGCAGGCGCACTGGTGCGTCTGATGTCCGTACTCGACGCACCCGACGCCGGCTTCCCCATCGTCACGCCCTGAACCCCGAACGCCCTGAACACCCCGGGCGCCCGGCGGAGGTTCAGGCGGCTGGTGCCACGGACGCGCCCTCGATGCCGTGACGCTTCAGGGCGTCGGCGACGAAGCCGCCCGCCTTCATCTCCTCCACGAACGATGCCAGCAGCTCCTGCGCCGCCGCACCTCGCCCGGACGGCACCCCCATGGCCTGCCGGATCACCATGAATCGCCCCGGCAGCACCCGTACGCCCGCGGCCCGGGCCGCCTCGGCCTCCAGCAACTGCCGGATCCCGGCGGCCACGTCGACCTCGCCCGCCCGCAGGGCCGCGAGCGCGCGCGGGGCGCCCTCCAGCCGGACGACCTCGGCCCGGCGGATCTCACGGGTGAGGAAGAGGTCGTACGCCGACCCGGCCCCGACCGAGATCCGGGTGCCCTCGGCGTCCACCTGGTCGTTCTCGGACACCTCGGACGGGTCCGGCACCAGATAGCTGCCCTCGATGAGGACATAGGGGGCGGTGAACCGCAGCCCCTCGCCCCGGGCGGGGTCGACCGCGAAGAACCCGATGTCCGCCCGCTCGGCCCGTACCGCGTCGACCGACAGCGCGGCCCTCTCGAAGGCCACCAGCTCTACGGGGACCCCGAGCCGCCGCCCGAACTCCCGGGCCAGGTCGACGGAGACCCCGGCCGGTTCGCCGCTCGCCGGATCCCGGTGGGCCAGGATCGGATTGCCCAGGTTGACCGAGGCGCGCAGGGTGCCGCCGGGGGCGAACACGGAGACGAGGGCGGGAGCTGCTGTCGGCTGCTGAGTCATGAAGCCGAGTCTACGAGCGCGCCCGCCGTCACCGACCGGCGTACGAACGCGCCCGCCGTCACCGACCGGCGTACGAACGCGCTCACCGCCGCCGTAGGGCGCACGGGACCGGCCGCGGCGGCGAAGGCGCGTGTACGGGACCGGCCGCCCGGCCGGTCTCACGCACCCACCGTCCCGTCCACCCCTTCCCGCAGCAGGTCCGCGTGACCGTTGTGGCGGCCGTACTCCAGCAGGACGTGCACCATGACCATCCGCAGCGAGACCTCCTTCTCCCACCGCGGCTGATACCCCACCAGATCCAGCGAGGCCGCCTCCCGCTCGATCCGGCGCGAGGTCTCCACCTCCGCCTCCCAGGCGGCGAACGCCTCGGCCCGGGTCGAGGCGCTCGCGTCGTACGCCGCCTGGAAGTCGAAGAGCTTCTCCGACCACACCATCGGAGCCGCCCCGTCCTTGAACACCCGCCGGAACCAGGTGCGTTCCACCTCCGCCAGATGCCGTACCAGAGCCAGCAGCGACAAAGTGGACGGCGGCATCGACCGCTCACGCAACTTCTCGTCGTCCAGCCCCGCGCACTTCATGGCCAGGGTCTCCCGGTGGTAGTCGAGAAAGGCCCGCAGCGTCTCGCGCTCGCTTCCCAGCAGGGGAGGCCCGATCCGGTCGTCGTCCGTCATGATGAGGTTTCCCAGTCCTTGTGCCGGCCGACAGTATGACCGGCCCGCGCCCGGCCGGGCAGGCGAGTTTCCCGCCGGAGCCCAAGGGCCTGTCGTCAAACTGCCGTCGTAGCCCGGCAGGCGGCAGTATGACGACAGGTCCTAGTAGGGCTTGGTCATGTGTCGTTTGTGATGGCGTGTCTTCTTGATCGGTCGTGTCGTTGATCGTGTGTGCTGAGTGAGGAGTTGGCTGCGGTCCGGTGTGATCTGGAGGACTTCGCGGCGGAGATGTTCGAGCCGTTCGCGCGGGCGGATCAGCGCCGGTGGGGCGGGGTCTATCTGCGGGGTCTGCTGCTGGACGGCGGGCGTAAGTCGGTGGAGCCGATGGCCGCCCGTCTGGGCGAGGAGGGTAACCGGCAGGCTCTGGCGCACTTCGTCACCTCCAGCCCGTGGGATGCGGCGCATGTCCGGGCCCGGCTGGCCTGGCGGATGCAGCCGGTCATCAAACCCACCGCGCTGGTCATCGATGACACCGGCTTCCTCAAGGACGGGGACGCGTCGGCGTGCGTGACCCGGCAATACACCGGCACGGCGGGCAAGGTCACCAACTGCCAGGCCGGAGTCTCGCTGCACCTGGCTTCCAACGGTGCCTCGGCGGCGGTGAACTGGCGTCTGTTCCTGCCCGGGAGCTGGGATCCCTCCTCGCCCAAGGCCGATCCGGCCAAAGTGGCCCGCCGTGACAAGTGCGCCATCCCTGCCCAGGTGGGCCATGTCGAGAAGTGGCAGCTGGCCCTCGACATGATCGACGAGACGCGGTCCTGGGGCATCGAAGTGCCCCAGGTCATCGCCGACGGCGGCTACGGGGACACCGCCGCCTTCCGGCTCGGCCTGGAGACACGCGGACTCGACTACGTGGTGGGCATCTCGACCACAACCACCGCACAACCCGAGGACGCACGGCCGGCCACCCCGACCTACCTCGGCAGGGGCCGGCGGCCGGTCCCTGCCTATCCCGAGCCGGCACAGCGGGTGAAGGACCTGGTCATCGCGGCCGGCAAATCTTCCGCACGGCCGGTGCAGTGGAGGGAGGGATCACGGCCGGGCAGCGGCCGCAGCGGGGTGAAACGCATGTACTCCCGCTTCGTTGCCCTGCGGATCAGGCCCGCCGGGCGCGAGATCCGCCAGGCCACGACCACCGCCGAGCTTCCGGTCCGCTGGCTGCTGGCGGAGTGGCCCGCCGACCAGGACGAGCCCGTGCAGTTCTGGCTCTCCAACCTGCCCGAGACCACCCCGTTGCCCGTCCTCGTGCGCACCGCGAAGCTCCGCTGGCGCATCGAGAACGACTACCGCGAGATGAAACAGGCCCTCGGCCTGGCCCACTTCGAGGGCCGGACCTGGCCAGGCTGGCACCACCACGTCACCCTCGTCTCGGTCGCCCACGCCTTCTGCACCCTGCAGCGACTGACCCGATCCCCAAAAGAGACGGCGTCGGCCTGAGCCTCTACCGAGTCGTCCGCGAGCTGCAGATACTCCTCGCGACCTGGACCGGCGCCTGCCCCACCTGTCACCGCGACATGCCCGACCCCGCACCAACATGACCAAGCACTACTAGCTAGGGTGGTGAGGCATGGACGAGACGGAAATGCTGCGACGCTCCGACGGCCCGGTGACCCGGGACCGGATCCGGGACGACCTGACCGGACTCGGCCTCGCCCCGGGTGACACCGTGATGTTCCATACGCGGCTGTCCGCGATCGGTTACGTCCCCGGCGGCCCGGGCACGGTCATCGACGCTCTGCTGGACGTGGTGGGACCGGCCGGCACGCTGATGGTCACCTGCGGCTGGAACGATGCCCCGCCTTACGACTTCACCACCTGGCCCCATGCCTGGCAGCAGGCCCTGCGCGCCCACCACCCCGCCTACGACCCGGAACTGAGCGAGGCCGAGCACGCCAACGGACGCCTCCCGGAGGCCCTGCGCCACCGGCCGGGCGCCCTGCGCAGCCGCCACCCCGACGTGAGCCTCGCGGCGCTCGGCGCCTCGGCCGCCGCGCTGACGGACGCCCACCCCTGGGACGACCCGCACGGCCCCGGCAGCCCGCTGGCCCGGCTGGTCGCCCTCGGCGGCCGGGTGCTGCTCCTCGGCGCGCCCCGGGAGACGATGACGCTGCTGCACCACGCCGAGGCGCTCGCCCAGGCCCCCGGCAAACGGTTCGTGACGTACGAACAGCCCGTCCGGGTGGAGGGCGAGCGGATCTGGCGCACCTTCCGGGACATCGACTCCGAGCACGGCGCGTTCGACTACTCCCCTGTCGTGCCCGAGGGACAGGACCCCTTCGCGGTGATCGTCGGGAGCATGCTCGCCGCAGGCATCGGGCGCGAGGGGTTCGTCGGCGCGGCCCGGAGCTGTCTGTTCGACGCCGGACCGGCCGTCGCCTTCGGTGTCCGCTGGATCGAGGAGCACCTGAACCCACCGGCCGCCTGAACACCGGCGCCGACGCGGTTCAGGACAGCCGCACCTTGATCGTCTGGGTCGCCCCGCGTGTGCCGGACAGGTCGCCGAAGACCAGGCGCAGCGAGGCCCCCGTCGTCGCCGATGTCACCGTCGCCGGCTTCGACAAGACCGAGGCGACGGCCCGGTTCCAGGTGAGGGTCAGGCTCGTCCGCATCCGCATCGGATCGCTCACACACACCGTCGCCGTACCGTCCGTGTGCTCGGTGACCATCACGGAGCACGGGGCGTCCGCCACCAGCGGCCCGACGCTGCCGCCGAACCAGAAGTTGACGGCGGTCAGCCCGAGCGA
The DNA here is from genome assembly GCF_056172905.1 of Streptomyces sp. iso_384. Classification (NCBI taxonomy): domain Bacteria; kingdom Bacillati; phylum Actinomycetota; class Actinomycetes; order Kitasatosporales; family Streptomycetaceae; genus Streptomyces; species Streptomyces sp. iso_384. The sequence continues at coordinate 4,137,528 of NZ_JBWBTT010000001.1, read as the reverse complement.
GGCCACCGAGACCCCCTGCTGATCGTCCGAGTTGGCGAGCACCCGCAGCCAGCCGCTGTCCGCCGCCCGTGCCGCCGTGCGCTGCTCGGACGCGCCGGGCAGCAGCTGGTACGCGTACGTGGCGTCCGTCGGGTCCTGGCCGTGGTCGAACCAGAGGGTGAGGTACTTCCGGGAGACCGGATCCGTGGAGCCCGCGGTGTTGATGTCGCGCCAGCGGCCGGTCCGGTTCTCCCGCAGCGCCTTCACGGTGGACCTGCCCGGGAAGACGTAACCGCCGTGCCCGGCGAGATGTGCCCAGGACGCGTCGGTCAGGGTCGCCGACCACGGCAGCGTGAGGGGTTTGACCGAGCCGTCCACGGTGAACGGGGCGTTGCCCGTCGGCCCGAGGTTACGGTTGTCGACGGTGGTCTCCACGGCGGCGCCGTCGCGGCCGTGGATGCCCGCGCCCAGGCACACCACGGTGTCGTCGAGGAAGAACCACGACTTCTTCGCCATCAGCGTGCTGGAAAGACCCTTGAGGTACTGCCCCACGGCGGCGCGCTTCTTGTCGGTGACCCCGCCGACCCAGTTCACATCGGGGAGCGCGACGCCCCAGTCGCCGCCCGCCCCGTCGGCGAGCACCTTGCGCGAGGCCGTGGTGCCGGGCAGCCGGTACGGATCGACGGTGGGCCAGAAGGCGTCGCTGTACTGGCCGTTGGCGAAGGTGTCGCCCCACCAGTAGAGCATCCCCGAACCGGTGTGCCAGCCGCGCAGGTTCTCGCCGTTGCCGACCTCGTAATAGGTGATCCGCCGGTCGGCCATGCTCAGCGACGCCGCCCAGCCGGGGCGGCGGTGTGTGGCCCGCGCCATGTCGGGGAACAGCCGGTGGCCGTCCGGCTCGGGGACCGGGGTGAGCGAGGCGTCGTCCAGGACGCTCTTGATCCGGGCCAGCGCGGTGAGCCCGAGCGAGGGGTTGCTCAGCGGCGGGCTGTAGTAGTCGCGCTGTGCCCAGCCCTTGACGAGCGCCCGCCACCGCGCGTTCTCGGCGTCCGACGCGCCGCGCCCGAGCAGCACGACGGAGGCGAGGATGGGGTGCCCGCGCCGGTGGTCGTCGACCTCGCCCCGGCTGATGGCGCGCCCCGCGACGGAGTCCATGACGAGTCCGTTGAAGAGGAACGGCGCCCAGGCGTTCTCCACCGCGTCGAACACCACCTGCCGCTTCGGGTCGGTGACCTCCCACGTGGTCCCCTTCAGCAGCGCGAACAGCAGCCCGAGCCCGCCGAGCATCACCGATCCGTAGCTGCCGGTGTACGGCACGGTGGTGTGCTGGATGAACGAGCCGTCGGCGTACAGCCCGTCGCCCTTGGCCACCAGCGGGAAGACGGGGGAGAGGGCGTCCCGGGCCAGCGCGATCTTCTCCGGGCTCCCTCCGACGACCCCGCGCAGGGCCAGCACCCGGCACAGGTCGACCCGGTTGGCCCCGGTGCTGGTCCCGGTGTACGAGGCGACGGCGGAGTCCGGTACGAAGTGGTCGACGGCGGCGCAGTAGCGCGCGAGCCGCTCCGGGGCGAGCGCGTCATACATGAGCACGCACACGTCCAGGAGGGCCTGCGGCGCGCCGATCTGCCAGCTGTACCAATTGCCGTACCGGGTCTGCCCGTCGTTGTAGACCTGGGTGTTGAGGTGCTCCAGGCCGGTGAGCACGGCATCGCGCAGTCCGGTGTTCCCGGTCAGTCCGGTGCCCTGCTGGCGGTAGGCCTGGGCCATGGTGTTGAGGCGGACGAAACTGTCGGCCATCCGCCCCGAGAAGACGTACGACTCGGCGTCCGTGTCCGGGTCCGGATCCGCGAAGACAGCGTCGGGCCAGAGCGAGCCCGCTGCCGGGGCCATCGTCTCCAGCCACTGCGAGGCCTTCGCGCCGAGGTCGGCCAGCCGGCTCCTGAAGGGCTCGGCGGTCGGGCTGAACCCCTCACCGAGGATCAGCGTGCTCCAGGTGGTGCGGAGCGTGGCGTACGGGTCGTCCTCGGCGACGGACGCGGCGGCGCCGGGGGTGGCGAGCAGCAGCGCGCCGCCACCCGCGGCGGTGAGCGCCGCGGAGGTGGCCAGGAAGGTACGGCGGGACCAGGCAGAAGTCATGGGAGAGCTCCGGGTCGGTGAGGTGTCTCCGGCGGGAACCCGGCGCGCGGGGGCGCTGAACTGATCCCGGGATCCGACTGTTCTGAGCGGGCGGGCACTTTCTAGCAGCCGACGGGCGACCCGCTCAATGACTTTGGCCGAATTGATCGTATCGATCGCTTCTCGGGGCGTGTATGTCGCTGTCGGGTGTGAACCGGCGCGCACCCGTCGTGCCGGGGCAAAACCCTGTTCGGATCGTTTCGAGCGCATGTGATCGATATGGTTGAGGCAGGCCGGACGGCGGCCGCCCGGGAGCCGGAACCCACGCGCTTCCGCCGCCGGGACACCGTCGGGCCGGGGCCCAGCCGTCTCCGAGTCCAGGGGGATCCATGCGACTGCACGTCGATCAGCGCCACGAGCGGGTGCTCGAACTCGTCCGCGAGCGCGGCAGCCTGCGCGTCGCCGAACTCGCCGAGGAACTCGGCATGTCCGCCGTCACCCTGCGCCGGGACGTCGAGGCGCTGGCCGCCCAGGGGCTGGTGGAGCGGCTGCACGGCGCGGTGGTGTGGCCCGCCGGGCAGTCCCGGCCCGCCCCCGCCGCCGCGCCCCCCGCCGAAGGGCTGGTGGTGGGCATGGTGGTGCCGACCACCGAGTACTACTACGCGGACGTCGTGCGCGGCGCCCGGCGGACGGTCGAGGCCGCGGGCGCCCGGCTGACGATCGGACTCTCCCGCTACCTCCCCGGCGAGGACGCCGCCCAGGCCCGCCGGCTGCTGTCCACCGGCGCGGACGGACTCCTGCTCACGCCGAGCTGGGAGCGCGGCTGCCCGGAGCAGGGCGAAGGACTGTGGACGGTCGAGCAGGAGACCCCGGTCGTCCTGGTGGAACGCTCGGCGCCTCTCGGCCATCCGGCGGCGCGCCTGGACCGGGTGCGCTCGGACCACGCGCACGGCGCCGCCGAAGCGGTGGCGCACCTGGCCGGGCTGGGGCACCGGGCGATCGCGCTCGCCGTGCAGGACAGCCCGACCGCTCCCCGGCTCCGGGTCGGCTACCGCGCCGCCGTGGAGGCCCTGGGGCTGACCCCGGTATCGGCCTCGCCGCTGGACGACGCCCCGTCGCGGTCGGAGGCCGATCGTTTCGAGCGGACGCTGGAGTATCTCTGCGAGGGCGTGGCGAGCGGCGACGTGACCGCCGCGATCGTGCACAGCGACGCGGACGCGATCGTCCTCATCCCCCGGCTCCAGGCCAGGGGCGTGCGGGTGCCCGAGGACCTCGCGGTGATCACGTACGACGACGAGGTCGCCTCGCTCGCCGACCTGCCGCTCACCGCCGTGGCCCCGGACAAGCACGCCGTGGGGGCCGCCGCCGCCCGGCTCCTGCTGTCCCGACTCGGCGTGGCCGAACCCGGCGCGACGGACGCGGGTGCGGCGGGCGGGAGTTCCTTCGCCCGACGGCACCTGGACATCCTGCCCACCCTGCGGGTCCGGGTCTCCTGCGGGGCGGCCGCCGCCGCCCCCTGACCCGGCGAGAGCCGCGCCACGAGCCGTGCCCCGGGCCAACCGGCCCTGGGGGCACGGCTTTTCGCGTTCCCGGGGTCCGGCGGGCCGCACGGAGGGGTGGCAACCCCGCTCGTGATCGATTCGATTGATTTGGTCATTTGCTCTTGACGGCGATCGGTTTCGCGCAAAATGATGTGTGCCGTTCACCTCATCTCCCGCAGTTCGAGGTCTCGTAGGAGCCGGCCCATGCCCTGTATCGCCCGCACGTCCCGCCTCGCCCTGGCGGCCTCCGCCGCCTCACTCGCCCTGCTCGTCACCGCCTGCGGCGGATCGGGACCGGACGCGTCGGGCCCCGGCGACGGCAAGCCCGTCACCCTCACCTTCTGGTCGGCCACCGCGGGCGCCAAGGAAACGGCCGACGCGTTCAACAAGACGCACACCGACATCAAGGTGAAGTTCTCGATGGTCCCCGCGGGGCCCGAGGGCGTCACCAAGCTCTCCAACGCGGTCAAGGGCGGCAACGCCCCCGACGTGGCGACCATGGACTACTCCGCCCTGCCCGAGTACGCCAGCGAGGGCAACCTGGAGGACCTCACCGCCGGCTCCGGCGAGCTGGTGAAGAAGGAGTTCCCCGAAGCCGTCCAGTCCCTGGTCAACCTCGGCGGCTCCACCTGGGCCGTGCCGTTCGACGTCACGCCGATCCAGCTCTTCTACCGCAAGGACCTGTTCAAGAAGTACGGCGTCGAGGTACCGACGACCTGGGCCGAATACCGTACGGCCGCCGAGAAGATCCACAAGGGCGACCCGGATGTCACCATCACCAACTTCGGCGGCGGCGACCCCGCCCTGCTCTCCGGCCTCGCCTGGCAGGCCGGCGCCCGGTGGTACGGCACCAGCGGCGACGCCTGGAAGGTGAACATCGACGACCCGGCCTCCCGCAAGGTCGCCGCCTACTGGGACGGCCTCCTCGCGGACGGCCTCGCCTCCAGGACCCCGCTCTGGGGCGAGGGCGAGAACAAGGAACGCGCCACCGGCAAGGTGGCCACCATCATCGGCGCCGCCTGGAGCGCCGGGAACTTCCCCGTCAGCTACCCCGACTCCAAGGGCAAGTGGGGCATAGCGCCCCTGCCCACCTGGGACGGCGAGCCGAGCACCGGCATGTACGGCGGAACCTCCTACATCGTGCCCAAGGGCAGCGAACACATCGAGGCCGCCGCCGAGTTCATCGAGTGGGTCACCACCGACCCCGAGGCCATGACCGCCCGCCTCAGTTCCCTCAAGACCCCCAGCAGCGCCCTGCCCGCCAACGAGGGCATGCGCGCCGCGGCCGCCAAGCAGTTCGACAGTTCCTACTTCGGCGACCAGGACGTCTACGCCGTGGCCGGCGAGGCCGCCGACACCATCGTGCCCGGCTGGACCTGGGGCCCGGTCCAGCAGCAGGTGACCTCGGCGCAGATGGCCGCGGGCGGCGACCACACGAAGATGCTGACCTCCGGCCAGGCGAAGGGTGAGAGCGCGGTCACCGACCGCGGTCTGAAGCTCGACAAGTAGGCGCGAGCGCGACCAGGGGTCGCGAGCTCGACCAGCGGTCGCGCGGCTGCCCGGGACGGACCGTTCCGGGCGGCCCCACCACCTCACCCCGCCCACCCCCCCCGCCGAAGGAGCAACAGGTGGCAGCCCCACTCGCCCGGCCGGACCGGACCACGGCATCCCAGCCCGCGCCGCCGCCCCCCGGTCCCACCGGATCCGCCGGACCGGGAAAGCCCGGCGCCCCGGGCGGCCCCGGCACACGACGCGGACAACGCCGGGCCCTCGCCCTGTTCACGGTGCCGTTCTTCGCACTCTTCATCGCCGTCACCGTCCTGCCGATGATCTACGCGGCGTGGATGAGCCTCTACCGCGAGGAGTCCTCCGGCCTCGGCTTCGGCGGAACCGAGCGCGTCTTCGCCGGGTTCGGCAACTTCACCGAAGCCCTCGGCAACGAGGCGTTCCTCCGCTCGTTCGGCAACATCGCTCTCTACTGCGCCCTCTACATCCCCGCGATGGTCGGCGGCGCGCTCATCCTGGCCCTGCTGGTCGACTCGACCATGGCCCGGGCCCGGCGCTTCTTCCAGATCGCCTATTTCCTGCCGCACGCGGTGCCCGGCCTGATCGCCTCGCTGATCTGGCTCTACCTCTACACGCCCGGCCTCAGCCCGGTCACCGACGCCCTCGACGCCCTCGGCGCGAACTGGAACTTCTTCGGCCAGGACGAGGCGATCTTCTCGGTCGTCAACATCTCCGCCTGGCAGTGGACCGGCTACAACATGATCATCTTCTACGCCGGGCTCCAGGCCGTTCCGCGCGAGGTCCTGGAAGCCGCGACCGTCGACGGAGCCGGAGCCCTGCGCACCGCCCTCCAGGTCAAGATCCCCATGATCCGGCCGACCGTCGTCCTGACCCTGCTCTTCACCTGCGTCGGCGCCATCCAGCTCTTCGACGCCCCCAAGCTCGTACAGCTCCGCGCCAACACCATGGGCGAGGACTGGTCGCCGACCATGTTCATCTACACCGCGGCCTTCAAGGGCCACGACTACGGCCTGGCCGCCGCGAGCTCCCTCCTGCTCGCCCTCTTCGCCGGCCTGCTGTCCTTCGTCGTCACCAAGCTCGGCAACCGGTGGAAGGCCTCATGAGCACCCAGACAGCCAACCGCGAAGCACCGGCCGCCACCGCACGGCCCAGCCGGGCCGACCGCCGGACCGCACCACGGCCGCCCGCCCGCCGGGGCCGTACCGGAAGCCTCACCTCGCGCGTCATGGTCAACGGCGTGCTCGCCGTCGTGGCCGTCTACACCCTGATGCCGCTGACCTGGCTCCTCATCGCCTCCACCAAGAGCTACCGGGACCTGTTCGCCACCAACCCGTTCAGCCTCGGCGACTTCCGGTTCCTGGCCAATCTGACCGCCCTCCTCGAATACAACGACGGGGTGTTCGTCCGCTGGCTGCTCAACAGCCTCCTTTACACCGTCGTCGCCTCCGGGCTCTCCACCCTCATCTCGGTGGCCTGCGGCTACGCCTTCGACAAGTACGCCTTCCGCGGCCGGGAGAAGTGGTTCGGGGTCGTCCTCGTCGGCGTCCTCATCCCCTCCACCGTCGTCCAGCTCCCGCTCTACCTGATGGCCTCCGAACTGGGCCTCGTCAACACCTACTGGGCCGTCCTCATCCCCAGCCTCGTGAACCCGTTCGGCGTCTACCTCGCCCGCGTCTTCTCCGAGGGGTACGTGCCGGGCGAGGTCCTGGAAGCCGCTCGCATGGACGGGGCGGGAGAGGTGCGGACCTTCACGAAGGTCGCCCTGCCGATGCTCGCGCCCGGCTTCGTGACCATCTTCCTGTTCTCCTTCACCGCGAGCTGGAACAACTTCTACGGCGCGCTCATGATGCTCAACGACGACCAGCTCTACCCGGTCAACCTGGGCCTCTACATGTGGAACCAGAACGTCTACCAGCAGCCGGAGCTCTACCCGCTGGTCATCATCGGCTCCCTCGTCGCCGTCGTCCCCCTGATCATCGCCTTCCTCTGCCTCCAGCGCTTCTGGCGCTCGGGCCTCACCGCAGGAGCCGTCAAGTGAGCCACCCCGCCCCGCACCGGCGGACCCGACCCCGCACCGTCCTGGCGATGAGCGACGAGACCCGTGCGGCGATCCTGGCCCCCGCAGCCCTGGACCGGCTCGCCCGCGTCGCCGACCTCGACCCCGGCCTCCTCGTCACCGACTTCGACGCCGACGACCCCGCCCAGCGCACCGGACTCCATGAGGCCGAGGTCCTGTTCACCGGCTGGGGCTGCCCGCCGCTCGGCCCGGCCGCCCTGAGCGCCATGCCCCGGCTGCGCGCCGTCATCCACGCCGCCGGCTCCGTCAAGCACCACATCACCCAGGACGTCTGGGACCGCGGCATCACCGTCAGCACCGCGGCGACGGCCAACGCCTTCCCGGTCGCCGAATACACGGTCGCCGCGATCCTCTTCGCCAACAAGCACATCCTGGAGAGCGCCCGCGTCTACCGGGAGGCACGCACCCGGGTGAACCTTCTCGAACGGTTCCCCGGCGTGGGCAACTACCGCCGCACCGTGGGCATCGTCGGAGCCTCCCGCATCGGACGCCGTGTCGTGGAACTTCTGCGCCCTTACGATCTGCGCGTCCTGGTCCACGACCCGTACCTGGACGAAGCCGGCGCCCGGACCCTGGGCGTGGAGCGTGCCGAACTCGACCCCCTGGCGGCCGAGAGCGACGTCGTCAGCATCCACGCCCCCGAACTCCCGGCGACGCGGCACCTGTTCGACGCCGGACGGCTCGCCCTGATGCGGGACGGGGCGACGCTCGTCAACACCGCGCGCGGCTCCCTGGTGGACACCGACGCACTCGTGAAGGAACTGGTCACCGGACGGCTCGACGCCGTGCTCGACCACACGGAACCGGAAGTCCTGCCCGCCGACTCGCCCCTCTACGACCTGCCGAACGTCCTGCTCACCCCGCACATCGCCGGGTCCCAGGGCGGCGAACTCCACCGGCTCGCGGACGCCGCCGTCGACGAACTCGAACGCTACGCGCACGGCCTGCCGTTCGCCCACGCCGTGGACCCCCGCACCCTGCACCAGCAGGCCTGACCCCGTACCCGTACACCCCCAAGTACCACCCCCGGGAGACCTGCCATGTCCCGTACCCGCCGGGTGCTCGTCGTCGGCATCGACGGTGTGCGCCTCGACACCCTGAACCGTGTTCCCACCCCGCACCTCGACGCGGTGGCCGACGCGGGCTTCCTGGCCCCGGTGGCCGTGGGGGAGGGCACGCCCACCATGTCCGGGCCCTGCTGGGCGACGATCCTGACGGGCGTCGGGGTCACCAAGCACGCCGTGTGGAGCAACGACTTCAGCGGCCACCGGCTCGGCGTCTTCCCGGACTTCACGACCCGCCTGGCCCGCCAGGACGGCCGCCGCACCTATGCGGCCGCCGCGTGGGAGCCCCTGGTCACCGTCGCCGACGGCGGCCCGATGCTCCGCAGGCCCACGCGGCTCACCCACCACGCCCCGGCCGCCGACACCCCCGCCGCCTGGGAGTTGGCCGACGCCTCGACCGTGCGCGACGCGGTGGGCGTCCTCACCCACGAGGACCCCGAGGCGTCCTTCGTCTACCTCGGCGCACCCGACGAGACGGCCCACCACCTCGGCTGCGGCGACGCGTACGAGGCGTCGATCCGGGCGGCCGACCGCCACCTCGGCGAGCTACTGACGGCTGTGCGCACCCGCCCCTCGTACGAGGCCGAGGCCTGGACCGTCCTCGTCGTCACCGATCACGGACACCGGGACGAAGGCGGTCACGGCGGCGGCAGCGCGGCCGAACGCACCGCGTGGCTGGCCTGCGCGGGCCCGGACATCACGGCCGGGGCCCGCCCCGCCCGCCCGGTCCGGCACGAGGACGTCGCCGCCCAGGTGTACGCGGCCCTGGACCGTACGCCCGACTCGCACTGGACGCTCGACGGCACCCGGATACCCACCGTGCCGCGCGCCGTCCTCCTCGACATGGACGGCACCCTGGTCGACACCGAACCTCTCTGGCTGGAGGCGGCCCGCACCGTGGCGGCGGCCCACGGCCACACCCTCACCGACGCGGAGGGCGCCGGAGTCCTCGGCCGCACCTGCGCCGACACGGCCGCTCTTCTCGTACGCATGTGGGCGGAGACCGCCGCGGAGCCGAATGCGGCCGGGCCGGCATCCGCCGGGCCGGAAGTCGCATCGCTCGCGTCCGAGTTGGAGGACACGTTCCTCGCGTCCGTGGAAGCGGGTGTCCGGCTCCGGCCCGGGGCCCGCGCGCTGCTGGACCGGCTGGAGCGCGACGGGCTGCCCGCGGCGCTGGTGTCGGCCTCGCCGCGCCGGGTGGTGGACACGGTCCTGCGGAGGCTGGGCGGCGGGGTGTTCCGTACGACGGTGGCGGACGGCGAGAGCGACCGCTCGAAACCCTTCCCCGACCCCTATCTGAAGGCCGCCGCACGTCTGGGCCTCCCGCCCGGCGCCTGCCTCGCGGTCGAGGACAGCCCGACCGGAGTGGCCGCGGCCGAGGCCGCGGGCTGCCGGGTGCTGGCCGTGCCGTCGTCGACGCCCGTCACGTCCGCCCCCGGACGACAGGTCCGGCCGGATCTCACGTTCCTGCTGCGGGAATGGGGGCCGGAGGAGCCCGTATGACGTGACGGCAGCTCCTACGACCTGACGACCGACCTGACGACCGACCTGACGACAGGAAGACGCCGGGGCCGGCGGGCATCGTGCCCGCCGGCCCCGGCGTCCTTCCTGCTCGTCACGCTGCCTGCGCCCTCCCCGAGGGCAGCAGCGAGATCATCCGGGCCACCGTACGGGCCATCGCGTCCCGCCCGTCCGCCAGATAGCGGCGCGGGTCCACGCCTCGGTCGTCCCGGGCCAGCCGCTCCCGTATCGCGCCGGTCATCGCGATGTTGAGCGCGGTGCCGATGTTGACCTTGCGGATCCCGCCCGCCACGGCGCGCGCCAGCTCCTCGTCGGAGGCCCCGGACGAACCGTGCAGCACCAGCGGAACCGGCACGGCCTCCCGCAGCCTGCCCAGCAGCGCGTGGTCGATGACGGCGTCCCGCGATGTCATGGCGTGCGAGGTGCCGACCGCCACGGCCAGCGCGTCGACCCCGGTGGCCGCCACGAACGACCGCGCCTCGTCCGGATCCGTACGGGCCCCCGGCGCATGGGCGTCGAGCGCCGGCTCGCCGTTCTTCCCGCCGACCTGTCCGAGCTCGGCCTCCAGCCACAGGCCCCGCTCGTGCGCCCATATGACGGCGGCGCGGGTGGCCGCCAGGTTCTCCGCGTACGGCAGCTTGGCGGCGTCGAACATCGCCGAACTGAAACCGCAGTCCGCCGCCCGGTGCAACAGCTCGGTCGACTGCACATGGTCGAGGTGCAGGGACACGGGGACGGCGGCCTGGTCCGCCACTTCCGCCGCGGCGCGTGCGAGCGGACGGGGCCGGCCCCGGTGGTAGGCGACGGCGTTCTCGCTGATCTGCAGGATCACCGGCGACCCCGCGGCCTCCGCGCCCTCGGCGATGGCTTCCGCGTGTTCGAGGGTGATGACGTTGAACGCGGCGACCGCACGCTGCTGCGCGGCGGCCTCGGCGATCAGATCGCCGGTGGCGGCGATGGGCATGGCGACTCCGGAATGAGGGACCGTCGGCGGGGGAGGGGCTGGGGACTGTCGTCACACTGCCGTCGTCGCCCGTCCGGCAGGCGGCAGTGTGACGACAGTCCCTAGGGAGGGGAGCGCTCGGGCCGTCAGGCCGTGGTGCTGAGGATGACCGAGCGGGTGAGGTGGCGGGGCCGGTCCGGGTCGAGACCCCGGGCGTTCGCGATGGCCAGCGCAAGCCGCTGGACCCGGACCAGCTCCGCCAGCGGGTCGAGGCCGCCGGCCACCCAACGGGCGCCGGTCGCGTGCACCTCGTCCATCAGCCCGGCCGGGGCCTCGCCGAGCATCCAGGTCGCGGTGGAACGGGTGGAGATGCTGATCGGGCCGTGCCGGTACTCCATCGCCGGGTACGCCTCGGTCCAGGCGAGCGCCGCCTCGCGCATCTTCAGCGCGGCCTCGTTGGCGAGCCCCACGCTCCAGCCCTGGCCGAGGAACGTGAACTGGCTGCACTCCACGAGACCGACGGGCAGTGGTTCGGCGAGCGCCACCTGGGCGTCCTCGACGACCGCGTCGGTGTGCAGGCCCAGATGGGCGCGGAGCAGCGTCAGGGCGGAGGTCGCGAAGCGGGTCTGCACGACGGACTTCTCGTCGGCGAACTCCAGCACGATCGTGTCGTCGGCCATGGCCGCCATCGGTGTGTCGGGGTCGCCGATGACCACCGTGCGGCGGGTCGTGTCACCGATCTGCCCGAGGAGCCCGAGCACCTCGGTCGTGGTGCCGGAGCGGCTCAGCGCGACGACCCGGTCGTAGGGGCGGCCGGCCGGGAACTCCGATGCGGCGAAGGCGTCGGTCTCACCCTGGCCGCTGCCCTCCCGCAGAGCGGCGTAGGCCTGCGCCATGAAGTACGACGTACCGCAGCCGACCACGGCGATGCGCTCGCCGGCCGCCGGAAGCCGGTGGGCGAGCCCGTCCGCCATACCGGCGGCCACCTGCCAGCAGTCGGGCTGGCTGGCCAGCTCCTGAGCCACGTGCGTCATCTGTGCTCCCTGTTCCCGTACCCGGCGGATGATGCTCGAAGCTGCATATTAGGCAAGAGTTTCAAGCAATATCAAGCAGGCAGGTGCAGGCTTCGTGCGTCTCGACACGGCCTGTCGCCGCTCGATCACGCGGCCGGTACGCCCCCGGCGGCGTCGTCCCGGGCACCGCTTCGCGGTCGCGCATTCCGCCCCGCGCCGATGGGTAGGGTGGCTGCGCTTCAGGAGTTTCGCGGAATGCACGACGTAGGGGGATTGATCCATGGGTTCGCTGACGGGGAAGGTCGCCTTGGTCACCGGCGCCAGTCGCGGTATCGGCCGGGCGATTGCACGGCGGCTCGCGCGTGACGGGGCCTTGGTCGCCGTTCATTACGGTGAGCGGGAAGAAGCGGCGCAGGAGGTGGTCGAAGAGATCCGGAAAGCGGGCGGACAGGCTTTCGCGGTGGGTTCCCTGCTGGGAGTACAGGGAGACGCCGAAGTGCTGTACGAGGCGTTCGGCGCGGGAATGGCGGACCGGGGCGAGGAACCGGTGCTGGACATTCTGGTCAACAATGCCGGAGTCAGTGGATCCGGGAGAATAGGTGACGCCTCACCGGAGGTCTTCGACCGGCTGTTCGCGGTGAACGTGAAAGCACCGCTGTTCCTCATCCAGCAGGGTCTGAACTTGATGCGGGACGACGGACGGATCATCAACATCTCGTCGGCCGCCGCACACCGGTCCTTTCCGGAATCGGTGACCTACGCCATGACCAAGGGCGCGGTGGAGACGCTGACGCTTGCTGTGGCAAAGGAAGTGGCGGGCCGGGGCATCACCGCGAACACCGTGGTGCCCGGTTTCGTGGAGACGGACATGAACGCCCGGCGGCGCGAGACGCCCGAGGCCGCGGCGGCGCTGGCCGCGCACTCGGTGTTCGGACGCATGGGTCAGCCGGCCGACATCGCCGACGTCGTGGCCTTCCTCGCCTCGGAGGACGCGCGCTGGGTCACCGGCCAGAGCATCGACGCCACGGGCGGCATCGGGCTCTGAGAGGCCCAGGCCCAGGCGCATGCCGAGGGCGAGGTCGAGGGCGCGGTGCCGGGGGTGGATGGCCTCCCGGCACCGCACACGACCACCCACGCCCCTCACCTCGGTCATGAGCCCGAGAGCAGCGACTCCCACGCGGTGGCGGTCTCCGGGTGACGGGCCGGCAGCGCCGCGCCCTGGGCTCCCGCCGCATCCGCGTCGGGCGAGGCCCAGGCGCCGTCGCAGCCGAGCAGCTCCGCGACCGCGTCGAGCGTCACCGGGTGGGCGAAGAGCAGGGCGGCGCCACGGCTCCCACCGGTGGCCGCCTTCGCGGTGCCGGCGGCGGACGTTGCCGCCTCCGGCACCTCGCGCCACGGCGGCACCCACGTATCCAGCGCCGCGAGCCGGGCCGGGAAGATCCGCCCGGCCTCACGGATCAACAGCGGGGCCAGGTCCGCCGCTCCGGCGCGCAGCGTCGTGATCAGCGTCGGCAGCCACGGCAGCAGAACCGGATCCGGCAGCCGCCCGAACGCGTTCGACACGGCCTCCACCACCACGTCCGCCAGCCCCGGCACCGGCACCAACGCGTGCACGAAGCCGCTGAGATAGCGCGGATAGGCGGGCACCACCATCGGGTTGGCCAGCAGCTCGCCGCAACGTTCTCGCAGCTCGGCTCGGGACAGGGAACCGAGCTGCACCTGCGCCGCCCACAGGAGCGCCGTACGCTCCGGGTCCGTGGGGCGCGACTGGGTGACGGCCAGCTCCAGCTGGGCCCGGTCGCAGCCCAGGGACAGCGCCAGGCTCTCCATGCTGAACAGGAAGCCCAGCATCGCCGCCACCTGCCCCACGGTCGCGTCCTCGTCCGTGAACGCCGTCGGCAGCAAGGTGCAGTAGTGGGCGTAACCGGCCTTGACGAACGACTGCACCCACGGCGGCAGCACCGGCTCGCCGGTGCGGTAGTAAGCCAGCAGCCCCCGCACTCGGCGCAGCACCTCCGGCGCCCCGTCCACGGTGCGTTCGGTGGCGAGGACCTCCAGGGCCCGGTGGCCCAGCTCGTCGGCGAGCCGGCGGCCGCGGAGATACAGCGTGGCGTCCTCGACGGCGGCGAGGACGACCGCCGTCGTCGCCCGCGGCCCGTACGCGTCGCGGCGCAGCCGCTGCTCCAGGACCTGCTCGATGCTCACGCCCTCGTAACCGAGCTCGATCAGCGCCCGTTGGTGGGTGCCCAGCGCCAGGTCCCACGACTCCTGGATCGAACGCTCACCGAGCTTCCGCTCGCCCATGATCGGCCGGGCCGCACCGTGCGGCATCAGCCGGCGGAGCATCCACAGCACATCCGAGCAGGCCCTGAGCTCCGGGCTGGAGTGCAGGTCCAGCAGGGCACGCTGCACACCACGCTGCTGGAGCTTCAACTCCAGCGGTGCGAGCCGGTCGTGCACATCGCGGGCCAGCGGCGGCAGCGCGTCGTAGCCGACCCGGCCGATCCGGTCGCCGCCCATCATGATCTCGACGAGACGGCGTACGTCCCGCCTCCCCGGCACCGAGTCCTTCTCGATGCAGGTGATCGCCGCGTCCTGGAAGTCGTACGGAGTGGGCTTGGCCCGGTCCCGCATCCCGGCGAGCAGGATCGACGTCTCGAACACCGCGATGGCGTCGGCGGTGGACGCGAGATAGCCGCTGCGCCGCGCCGCGCGCACGATGTCCACCGACCAGCCGAGCAGTTCGGCCTCGTCGAGCGTGTCGAGGACCGGCGGCCGTCGCAGGAATCCGGAGAGCCGGTCCGAGGCGGCTTCCTCCGGGGCAGCGGAAACGGCCGCCGGGGCCTTCCCCGGCGCCACTGCCTTCTTCGTGGCCCGCGGCTTCTTCGCACCGTCCTGCCCGGCCAGCCGGTAGGGCTGCACCCGGGTGCGCTTGAGGTTCTTCGCCCACTGTGTCGCGGCGATCGACACCGACCCGGGAACCAGCCCGAACTGCGCCTCGATCGCCGCATGGCTGGACGGGATCAGCCCGTGCTGCCAGGTGGTCGCGGAGCGCGGCGAGATCAGATACGACCCGCTGCCCGCCACCCCGAACTCCTCGACCCGGCTGGCCGCGTGGAAGGCGCCGCACACATACAGGCAGTCCTCCGGACCGGCCCCGCTCGACGCCAGATGCTCGCGGATCCTGGTCCACATGTACCGCTCGCGCTCCTCGTCCACCCGGACCCGGTCCCCGTCGCCGGGGGCGAGCCGCCGGAACAGGCTGCCGACGAGGAACATGACCTGGCGGTAGGCGTCGTGGTCGCTGTCGCCGAGCGGAACCTCGACGTACTGGTGCCACCACTCCGACCAGTGCCGCACCTTGCCGTGGCGCAGCAGATGCTCCTCCAGCTCCGCGAAGCGGGGCCGCAGGTCGCCGATCTCCACGCCGACCGCCTCACCGTGCAGCGCCGCTTCGGGCTCCGGCGTCCCGGTCGCAGCACCGGACTCCTCCTCGGGGGCGCGTTCGCCGTGGCGGCCGTCCCACTGGAAGACATGGTCCGACGACCGGTCGACGAGGACCAGCTCGACGCCCGGGGTGTCGAGGGCGTACGCGATGGCCTGGTACTCGGCGGAAGCCTCGGTGATCGGGGCGACGACCGACAGCGGGGCCCACTCGGCGGGGAACCCGTCGACATCGCTCGCGAAGGCCTGGACCGCCACCGGCAGGCGGCAGTTGCGCAACTCATCGAGGAGCGGCGCCATGTCCTCGCACAGCTCCAGATACACGACCTTGGGCTGCTTCTCGCGCAGCCGGCGGGCCATGGCCAGGGCGGAGGCGGGCGAGTGGTGGCAGACCGGGAAGATCTCCAGCGGTTCGCGCACCGCCCGGTCGACGTCGTCGACCATGCCGAGGAGGATGCCCTCCAGAGCGTCGGGCCCGTCGGCGAAGGCGGTGGCGGCCTCGTGCAACTGCCCGCGCAGCGCGGAGAAATGCGTCTGTTCGAGGCCGTTCGCCGGGGAGCCGCTCATGACAGGGTGGTGATCGTGTCGCGGCCGCCGTCCAGGAACTCCGGCCACGAGCCGCCCTCCTCCTGGCTCCGCGGCTCGACCACCCCGTGCAGGTACTTGTTGAAGATGGCCAGGTCCTCGGGGTCACGCCGGGCGAGGGAGCCGACGAGCGAAGCGGCGAGGGTGCGGGCGGTCAGCGTGGTCTCGCCGAAGAAATTGCTGTGCAGGACGGCGTCCTCCAGCACACCGATCTGCTCCGCCGTCGACAGCGCGGACTCCAGCTTCTCGTCGTCGCTGCCCGCGGCGGCCGCCGAGGCCCGCAGATCGGCGAAGCTCCGGAGCAGGATGTCGAGCAGCGTCGGCGGCACGTCCAGGTCGATCGCGTGCCGGCGCAGCAGTTCCTCGGTGCGGAAGCGGACGATCTCCGCCTCGCTCTTCCTGTTCGTCACGACCGGGATGCGGACGAAGTTGAACCGGCGCTTCAGCGCGGACGACAGGTCGTTGACGCCCCGGTCGCGGCTGTTGGCGGTCGCGATGATCGAGAATCCCGGCTTGGCGAAGACGATGTTGTCGGCCGCGTCCGTGCCGTCGCCCTGCAGCTCGGGGACGGAGATGTACTTCTCCGAGAGGATCGAGATCAGCGCGTCCTGGACGTCGCTGGTGGAACGGGTCAGTTCCTCGAAGCGGCCGATGGCGCCCGTCTCCATCGCGGTCATGATCGGCGACGGGATCATCGACTCGCGCGACTGGCCCTTGGCGATGACCATGGACACGTTCCACGCGTACTTGATGTGGTCCTCGGTCGTGCCGGCCGTACCCTGCACCACCAGCGTGGAGTTGCGGGAGATCGCGGCGGACAGCAGCTCCGCCAGCCAGCTCTTGCCGGTGCCGGGGTCTCCTATCAGGAGCAGACCGCGGTCGGAGGCGAGGGTGACGATCGAGCGCTCGACGAAGCTCCGGTCGCCGAACCACTTCTGGGAGATCTCCCGGTCCAGGCCGTCGGCGCGCTCGGACCCCAGGACGAACAGCCGGACCATCTTCGGGGACAGCCGCCAGGAGAACGGCTTGGGGCTGTCGTCGATCGACTCCAGCCAGTCGAGCTCCTCCGCGTACTTGGTCTCGGCGGGGGCGCGCAACACGTCGGACATGGGAAGGGCCTTTCTGAACGAGTGGAAGAATGTCGGGGAGGGGCCGGGTACGCCAGGTAGGTCAGGGACGCCGGCGCCCGGGGCCTCAGGCCTCAGGTGAGGAACGTCTTGAGTTCGTGCACGAGCTTGTCGATGTGTCCGGAGACCACGGGCGTGCCCAGAGCCTTGAACCGCTCCCGGAACCAGGGGTTGACCTCCTGCCGCCCGGAGCTGGTCACCGAGCCGACGGGTATGAACTTCACCCCCGAGCGGTGAACGGCCTCGATGCCCTCGAACAGCGGCTGGGAGCGGTCGAACTCGTAGAAGTCCGAGATCCACACCATGACGGTGTTCTTCGGCTCGGCGATCTTCGGGCGGGCCATCGCCATCGCGACGGGGCCGTCGTTCCCACCGCCGAGATTCGTGCGCAGCAGTACGTCGAACGGATCGTGCACCCACGGCGTGAGATCGATCGAGCGGGTGTCGTAGGCGATGAGATGGACGTCCACCTTCGGCAGCCCGGCGAAGATGGAGGCCAGGATGGTGCAGTTCACCATCGAGTCGACCATCGAGCCGGACTGGTCCACCACGACGATCAGCCGCTGCGGTGTCGTCCTGCGGACGGTGTGCCGGTAATAGAGGCGATCGACATAGAGCCGCTCCTCCTCCGGGCTCCAGTTGGTGAGGTTCTTCCAGATGGTGCGGTTCAGGTCGAGATTGCGGAACACCCGCTTCGGCGGCACGGAACGGTCCAGTTCGCCGACGGTGGCCTTCTCCACCTGCGTACGCAGCACCTCGGCGACCTCGTCGACATACCGGCGGATGAGCGACTTGGCGTTGGCGAGGGCCACACCCGACAGATTGCCCTTGTCCCGCAGCAACTGCTCGATCAGCGACATGCTCGGCGTCAGCCGCGCGGCCAGCGCCGGATCGGCCAGCACCTCCCGCAGCCGCATACGCCCCACGAGATCGCCCTCGATCGCCGCCAACTCGGGCCCGAGGCCGCCGGCGTCCAGGCCCGCTCCCGCCGCCCGCCCCCCGCGGAGCCCGCCGGGCGGACAGCCCAGCGCACGCTCCAGCCAGCCCGCGTCGGACTGCCAGCGCGCCAGCTGCTCGGCGGGCACCGCGCCGGAACCGGTCGTGAAGACATTGAGCAGCACCTTCGAGACCAGCGCCGCGCGCCGCACCTCCGCCGCCCGGTCACGGGCCTCGTCCGCACCGTCGTCCGGTGTCATCAGCCCGTCGAACTCGACGGCCAGCTCCGGGTGGCGCTGCACGACCGAGTCGAGCGACGTCCCGGGATCCAGCAGCGCGGACGGCAGCCCGATGTCCTCGACCACCCCCAGGCTCGCCGACTCCAGCGCGGGCTGCTCCTCACCGTCGAAGAGACGGGCCAGGAGCCGCCAGTACAGCACCTGACGGCGGTTGTCGTACGGGTCGGGTCCGGCCTGGGGAGGGGCTTCGGGGCCAGGCGGCCGCCGGGTGAGATCCTCGGTCATTTCCGCAACAGCCTTCCGGCGCGTTCGCGCAGCACGGCGACGGCGTCGGTGGCGGCCTTCTCCGCCCGGACACCCGCCTTGTCGGTGGTGCCGCCCGCCCACGCCCCGGCGTGCACGGCGACGGCCTTCTTCCGCACGGTCGCCTCGACCGCGAGCGGCTGAACGGAGAACTCCCCGGCGTCCCAGCGCAGCAGCCCGACACAGGCGCGGGAGGCGGCGACCGCCTCGGGCGTCAGCGGGCCGGCGGTGGGCAGCCGGTCGGCGTCGACGGCGAGCAGCCGGCCCGCCAGATCGAAGGCGAGGTGGCCCTCCTCGCTCTGCGCGGTGTAACCCTCCAGCAGCACCGGCACGGCGATCCGGACGGGATGCCGGTCCAGCGGGGCAGTGCGGGCGGCCGTCGCCGCGGACAGCATCACCCGGGCCGTGGCGAAGGCGTCGGCGGGCTCACCCGCACGGGCCCGTTCGTCGTCCCAGACCAGATCCCCCTCGGCGGTCACCGGCATGGCGTCCAGCTCCATCGAGCGGCCCTCGCTCACGGCCCCGAGCAGCGACATACGAGGACGCAACAGCTGCCACAGGCCCGCCCCGACGACCGTGTCGGGCTTGGGTGCCGAGACCCCGGCGCGTACGAGACGGGGCGCCCCGCCGTCCGCGGGCTCGAACACCGCGTGGACCTGCGCCTGCACGGCCGTCGCGTGCTCCTGCACATCGACGCCGAGCGGCAGCAGCCGACCGGTCGCCGGAGCGACGGACGGCTCCCCGGCGGCGCCGGGCACCGTCAACAGCAGGGCGCGCGACCACAGATCGGCCCAGCGGCGCACCGGCACACGCTCCAGTGTCGCCCCCGGACAGCACGCGGCCAGTTCGGCGGCGAACCCGTCGAGCAGCGTCGCCGGACGGCGCAGGGCCGGTTCGGGCAGCATCGCGGAGACGACCGGCGCGGACCCGGCGACCAGCTCGTGATCGATGCCCCGCCAGCCGCTGCGCGCGAGATCGCACAGCCAGCTGCGGGCCGCCGCGAGGAGGTTCGACCCCTGCCCCGGCTCGGCGGACACCGCGCCGGAGCCCGCAGCCCGCTCCGCCTCCTCGGCGGTGGGCCGGCCGACGGCCTCGTCGATCCGGTGCGTCAACGCGTCGTGCACCGAGCCGAGCAGAGCGCAGCGGGCGGCGGCGAGGGCCACGAAGTGATCCTCCCCCGCGGCCCCGGCCGCCGCCTTGTCGGCCGCCTCAGTGACCCGCGCGGCCAGCGGGGTCCCGCCGACCGCCTCGGCGAGCCCGGCGACCGCCGCCGCCTGGGCGGGCCCCGGCCGCAACAGCCCGGCCACCAGCGCCCCGTCGAAGGCGTCCACGGCGGCGAGCGTCTCGTCGAGCCCGTCGACCGGATCGGACAGTAGATCGCCGCGCATCACGCCACCGCCCGGGTCGGCGGGAACCACTGCATCTCGGGCAACGGTGCATTGACCGGGGACAGTTCGAGATAGGCGAGGTGCCGCAGGAACCGGCTGAAGACCTGTGCGGCCGCCGAGGAGTCGCCCAGCACCGGCCGCGTGGCGGTCATGGCGGCGGTGAGGGACTGCGCGTCGGGCTCCCCGTCCGGGGTGTCCACCGCGAGGTACCGGGCGACGCGCTCCGCGCCGTACTGCAGCACCGCCTCGCCGACGAGCGCCTGGATGTGCTTGCAGAACATGCCGCGCGCACCGCCGCAGGGCCGGTTGTTGTTGGTGCTGCACGCGAACGCGTACGTCCGGGCCGCCACGGACGACACGTACACCCGCCCGATGTCCGATCCGCTGGAGACGACGCCCTGCAACCGCCCGTCGGCCAGTTCGACGAACGGCACCTTGGCCAGCTTCCGCGGCCGCGCGGGCGGCACCACCCGCGCGGTACTCGACTTCTCCCAGACCGACAACGCGCCAACTCCCATGCATGCGAAAGGGGACGTCCACGCCATCGCGGCGGGACAGGAACGAACTTAATCCCGACCACTGACAACGCCCCCGGCGCCCGGTACGTGGAACGGTCATGGCCTCCAGGGGCGCCGCGTGAGCATGTCCGGGGCGATGGTGCGGGTGAGGAGGTGAAGCGGCGCGGCACGGATGCCGGACGCCTCCGCCGCCTCCCAGTACGCCAGGCCGGTGGCCGCGTCGACGGGACCGTGGACGAGCGGCACATCGACGCCCGAGGCCTGGAGCAGGGACTCCAGCCGGCAGGACGCGATACTGTCCGGCACCATCGGCCGCGCGAGGTACCCGGCCACCGCGGCGGCGGGCAGGCCCTCGGCCACCAGCCGTTCCGTGGGGCCGGCACTCAACAGCCCACCGCCGACGACCAGGACGTCCTTCTCCCGCTCCATCCGGGCGAGGGCGCGAGCAGTGTCGAAGCAGTGCGGGAACGAGTCGTCGACCACCGTCGTACCCGGTGCGAGCCGGTCGACGTCCAGGAGCGTGCCGCCTCCGCCGACCGCCGCGACGATCAGCCGGGCCCCGTACACGGCTTCGGGCAGCCCCCGGTGCGACTCGACCACCTCCACGGTCTCGGCCAGTCGGCGCTCCAGGAGGCTGTCGGCCAGCTCCTTCAGACGCGGCCCGCTGCCCGGTACGTCACAGAGCAGGAGCCGGGAGGGCGGCCGGTGGGCCCGGGTGAGCAGCAACTCCAGCGAGGAGGAGCCGATCGAGCCGAGCCCTACGAACGCGACGGTGAGGGAGCCCGGTTCCTGCCCCGTCGCGTCGAGAGCGGCGTGCACGGTCCTGACGACGGACACGACGGTCGCCGCGTGACCGGTGGTGACGGCGGGAAAGGTGTGACCTGTGGCGACGGCCTGACCGGTCGGGATGGTGGTGACGGCTGGGGTGGCTCCGGTCGTTCCGACGGCCCGCAGGACATCGAAACCGTAACCGGTGAGCGAGGGGATCATGCCCGCCAGGGACACGGACCGCGCGCCGAGCGACGAGGCGAGCTCCACACCACGGGTGGTGTGCCCGAGCAGGCCGTCACCGGGGGCGAGTTCGTCCGCGAACAGCGGGACGCACACGAAGCCCGAACGGCCCAGCGGTGTACGAAGCGTCTCCAGGAGCCGTGGCCGCCCGCCGGGGAACAGCAGGCTCCGCAACTCCTCGCGCGGCAGCGCCGCCTCCGGCAGCCCGGCCAGCCTGGCGAGGTCGGCCGGCGACGGCAGATAGCCGACGAGCGCGGCGTCCATCCGCCGGTCCCGGCCGGAGCCGCCCGGCCGGCCGAGGCGGCCGGGAAGGGGCGTGGCCGAGGCCGCCGCCTCCGCCAGACCGTCGCGTACCGAGTCCGCGAACGCGGCCGATGCCTCCGGGGTGAACGCCGTCGCCGCAGCGCGGACCGTGACACGCAGCCGCCCGTCGTCCGGGGCGGCCGCCAGGAACACGTCCGTGCCGGCCGGAGGCGGCGTGTACGCGCTGTCGCCGTCCTCCCGGGTGACGGTCAGCGGCCCGCCGCTCTCCGGTCCCAGAGCGGGGAAATCCAGATAGGTGAAGAAGAACTGCGAGGCCAGGGGCAGCCCGTTGGGCAGCGGCGGCACTGCCCCCTCGTACGTCTGCGCCTCGACGGCCTCGGCCGCGACGCGCCGCACATCGTTCTCGAACTCCGCGTCGTCGGGCCGCCCGGACGCCGGACCGGCCGGCCGCAGGGGAACCGCCGTGGCGAAGGGACCGAACACCCGGTGCGCGTCGGGCAGAGCGGCGTCCCGGCCGCTCACCGCGAGACCGAGCAGCAGATCCGCCCGGCCGGTGGCCGCTACGAGCGCCCGGTAGTAGGCGGTGAGCACCGGCGCGTGGAGGGTGGAGCCGGTGCGTGCGGCGAGGCCGCGCAGCGCGTTCACCTGGTCGGCGTCGACCGTGAAGCCGTGGGTGTGGAAGAGCGGGTTCGCGGCGCTGTTCGCAGACGTTCCGGCGGTCGAAGCGGCGGAGAGTACGGGTGGTCGGTAGGGCGCGGCGAGTCGTGCCCACCGGCCGTCGCCGGCCGGCCCGCCGGAGCCCGCACCGGGGACCGTCGCGGGGGCGGTGCCCGCGCGTGCGGTGAGCTGGATGGCGTGGTCGCGGAAGGTGCTGCGCAGGGGGACCGGCGCCGGTTCCTCGCCGCGGGACAGCGCGTCGTACGCGGTCGTCAGTTCCCGTATCAGGAGCGCGGCGCTGTAACCGTCGCCGATGATGTGGTGGGCGTGCGCCACCAGGACGTGTTCGTCGGGGGCGACGGTGAGCACCCGTAGCCGCAGCAGGGGCCAGGCCCAGGGCTCGAAACGGCGGGCGCGTTCGGCGGCGACCCGTTCCTCGACCTGCTCCGGGCCGGTGAGGGTCTCGAAGTCGACCGGCAGCCGCAGCGAGGGCGGAAGCTCCTGCTGGACGGCCGGGCGCGCCCCGGCGGGGAAGACGGTGCGCAGCATCGGATGCCGCACGACGAGCAGGTCCACCGCGTTCTGGAAGCGGGCGCGGTCGAGGTGGCCGTGCAGCCGCAATCGCGTGAGCCCGGATGAGGTCGCACCCGGTGCGATGGCCTCGGCCAGCAGGAAGCCCCGCTGGGTGGGCGTGAGAGGGAAGGGCTCCGGAGCCACGGCCGGATCGTGGGCCGGGGAGGGGGCAGCGGCGGCGTCGACGCCCGCGTCCGCGTCCGCCGCATCCACCGCGCCCGCGAGGGCCGCGAGCGTACGGTGACGGTAGATCACGGTCGGCCGGGGGAGCGGCCCGCCCTGCTTCTCCAGCCGGGCGAAGACCTCCAGCACGAGCAGCGAGTCGCCGCCCAGGGCGAAGAAGTCGTCCTCGCGGCGCACGTCGTCGGCCCGGAGCAGAGCGGACCAGATGGCGGCCAGCCGCACCTCGGTCGGAGTGCGGGGCGGTGTACGGAGGTCGCCCGTGGGCGCGCCGGTCGGTAGGGACACATCTCGATGGGACGTGCGGGACTCGTGGGACCGGTGTGGTCGCAGGGCAGACAGTCCACGGCGGTCGATCTTGCCCGTGCTCGTGAGCGGCATCGTGCCGACACGGGTGATCCGGGACGGAAGCATGTACGGAGGCAGTGACTCCGCCAGATGGAGCCGCAGTGCCACGGTGTCCGCCCGGGACGGCCCCGGCCCGGGTGTCACGAAGGCGGTGAGGCGTCCGTCCTCGGTGATGACGACGGCGTGGGTGACATCCGGATGGGTCTGGAGCACCGCCTCGATCTCGCCCGGCTCGACCCGGTTGCCCCGGATCTTCACCTGGTCGTCCAGCCGCCCGAGGAACTCCAGGGTGCCGTCCTCGGAACGCCGCACCCGGTCGCCGCTGCGGTACCAGCGCCGCCCGCGCCGGACCGTGAACGCGGCCTCGGTGAGGGCGGGTTCGCCGAGGTAGCCCGGGGTCAGGCCGATTCCGGAGATGAGGAGTTCGCCGGCCTCGCCGGGCGGCAGGGGCTCGCCGTCGGAGCCGACGACCTCCACCTCCGTGCCCGAGACCGGGCACCCGATGGGGAGCCGCCGCACCTGGTCGCCGGGCCGGGCGCGGATGATGTGGCAGCTCGTGTTGATGGTCGCCTCGGTCGGCCCGTACAGGTTGGCGATGTGCTGGCCGTCGCCGAAGAGGTCGAACCAGCGGCGTACGTGGGCGGGGGACAGGGCCTCTCCGCCGACATGGATCCACCGGAGCGCGGACAGCTCCGGCCGCGGTGCGCCGTTCCGTACCCGTTCCTCGGACGCGGAGAGGAGCTGTTCCCAGAGCGTGGGGACGGAGCTCCAGACCGTGATCCGGCTCCGTTCGACGTGCGTCAGCAGCCGGTCGGGGTCGCGCAGCAGATCCCAGGCCACGGTGACCACGGTGGCGCCGACGAGCAGCGGGGCGAGGAGCTGACGGACGGAGGCGTCGAAGCAGGGCGACGCGGTCTGGGCGAGCCGGTCGTGTTCGTCGTACCCGAAGGTGCTGATCGCCCAGTCGAGGTAGTTCTCCATCGACCGGTGGGTGATGGGCACCGCCTTGGGCCGGCCGGTGGATCCGGAAGTGAAGATCACGTAGGCGATCTCGTCCGCGTCGGCCGGGCGGTCTGGTGCGAGGACTTCGCCCTGGGAGTCGGGCGCAACTCCCTCGCCCGGGGACCGGAAGGAACGGGCGGCCGGGAGCGGCGCGGCCGCGTCGACGGACACGAGCGTGACATCGCCCAGCGTTTCCCCCACCGCCTTGGTGGCAGCATGACAGAGCACCGTACGGGCCCCGGAGCGCGTGAGCTGGTCCACCAGCCGCGCGGTCGGATGGCCGGCGTCCAGCGGAACCCAGCCCGCCCCGGCGCGCAGGGCCGCGACGACCGAGACGACGGTGTCGGCACCGGGTTCGGTGAGCAGCCCGACGAGGCTTCCCGGGGTGACGCCGCGCGCCAGGAGCGAGGCCGCGAGGGCGTCGGAGGCACGGTCGAGCTCGGCGTAGGTGAGGGTGGCGTCGCCTGTGTCGACGGCGACCGCTTCCGGGGTGGCCCGGAACCGTTCGACCAGCCGCCGCACGACCGTGGCGGACCCGGACCTGGACCCGGACCCGGACCTGGACCTGGACCCGGACCCGTCCGGGATGTCGGGCCGAGGCCGGACGAGAGCGGCCAGTTCGGCGTGGAAGTCGCGGTCCAGTCGGGCGACCGTCGCCGGGTCGAAGAGCCGGACGGGGAAGTTCCACGAGAAGCGCAGTACCGTCTCGTCCTGCCAGCACAGCAGACTGAGGCGGGTCGCGGCGGTGGCGGTGCCGGCCGCGGTCGGCCGCACGCTCACCGGACAGCGTTCGTCGAGAGCGGCGGGGAAGCGCGAGAAGCTGAATCCGGCCGGGCTCACCGTCCGCGGTCCGGCCCCGGACGGGTCCGTCGGCAGCAGCCTGGCCAGGTCGAGACCGGTGAGGCTCGCGTGCTGCTCGCTCTCCAGCCAGATCCCCGCCAGCCGCTCGGCCAGGGTCCCGACCGGCTCGTCCGGGTCCGTCTTGCACACCAGCGGGAGGGTGTCGGCGAGCGGCCCCACCAGGTGGTCCAGACCCGCCAGGCGGCCCTCCCGCCGGGCGCGTGCGACGTTCACCGCGATCTCTCGCTGCCCGCTCCACCGGGCCAGGCAGCGCACGTGCACGGCGAGCAGCAGATGGAACAGGCTCACCCCGTGAGCCGCGGCCCGCTTCTCCAACGCGGTGGTCAGCTCGGCGTCGAGGGCACTCTGCCGGGTGGCCAGGGGAGCCGTGGGGAGAGCGGACGGATCACCGTCGTACGGCAGGCGCAGCGGCTCGCCCCGGGAGGCCAGCCGCTCCGACCAGTACCGCCCGTCGAGGGCGAGGGCCCGTGCGCCGTCCGTGGCGGACCGCTCGGCGGCGGCAGCGGCCGCGTACCGCGCGAAGTCGGTGCCGAGCCCGGGCAGCGTCGGCGTACGCCCGTGGGCGAGGGCGGTGTAGAGCGACCAGAGTTCCCCGGCAAGGACGTTGAGGCTGTATCCGTCACCGGCCGCATGGTGGATCACCAGCACCAGATGGGACAGCTCCGGGCTCTCCCGCGCGAGGACCGCGCGTACGGGAGGCTCGGCGGCGAGGTCGAACGGCCGGTTGCACAGAGCCGTTTCGAGCTCCTCGATACGCCCGGTGAGCTCGTGGACCTCGTACCAGGCGGAGAGCGCTGCGGGCGGCGCGACGTACTGCCGCGGTGTCGCCGGGCCGAGCAGATCCACGCCGTTCCCGGTGTGCCCGGGGTTTCCGGTGCATCCTGTGTCCCCGATGTTCCCGGCGCTCCCGATACGGATCCGCAGCATGGTGTGCCGATCGGCGAGCGCGGCGAGCGCCCGGCCCAGGAGCCGGGTGTCCAGGGGGCCTCGGACGGTCTGGCGGACGTAACCGTGGGCCGGGACCTCCGGGTGGAGCCGACTGCTGGTGTACAGGGCCTGTTGGACGGGGGTGAGCGGGAAAGGTACGCCGTCCGGAACAGCAACAGCAACAGCAACAGGAACAGGAACAGGAACAGGAACATGAGCGGGCACGTCACCGGGCCCAGGAACCGGCGTCGGAGACGAGGCCGGGTCGGGCGACGAGTCGAGGTGCGCGGCCAGTTCGCCGACGGTCCGGTACTCGAAGAAGAGCGTGGCGGGCAGGGCCCTGTCCAGCTCCCGTTCGAGCTGCCTGACGAGGTCGACGGCGGCGAGCGAGTCGAGGCCGAGGGTGAGGAACGGCTCGTCGTCGGGAATCCCGGCGGCGGGCACCTGCAACGCGGAGGCCAGCAGCCGACGGAGCAACGCGGCGGTACCGGTACCGGTGTCGGTGTCCGCTTCCGGGGCCGTTCTCGTCAGATCCGTCGGGGGCGCTACGACCGCAGGGTGTGGGGCCGGCGCCAGGTCGGCGATCAGCAGCTGTGACGCGTCGACGCCACATGCCGTACGGAGAGCTGCCAGTCCGGCAGCGGGGGCGACCGGCCTGCCTCCGGTGCTCCGCCCGGCGGTGGAGTCTCCGCCCGACCCGGTGCCGAGGGCCGCAGCCATGCCCGTTCCGGCGAACGCGGCGAGGTTCACCGACAGCCACGGCCGGCCCGCGTGTCGTTCCGATGCGGCGAACGCGTCGAGGAAGGCGTTGGCAGCGGCGTAGTCGCCCAGGGCGCCCGCCAGTCCGGGCAGCACGGCGCTCACGGAGGAGAACACGACACGGACCGCCGGGTCGAGGCCGTGCCGGCGGAGGGCCAGTGAGAGCAGCACACTGCCCCGGGTCTTGGCGGCCAGGGCGTCCGCCGTCTCCTCCGCGCGTCTGTTCCGCAGAGTGCCGGGCCGCATCACTCCCGCAGCGTGGAAGAGCGCGTCGAGGCGGGGGAGCCCGGAGAGGAGCGCGTCCACATCGTGCTCCACCGAGACGTCCGCCACGCGGTGGTGGACGGTGGCGCCCAGTGCGCGGAGCTCCTCGGCCAGCCCCACGGGAAGCTGCGGGGTGCGCCCGGTCAGCACGAGGGTCGGGCGGCCCCGGCCGGCGAGGTCCCGGGCGAGCGCGGCGCCGATTCCGCCGCCGCCCCCGGTGATGAGGAAGGTGCCGTCGGGCGGCAGCGGTGGCCGGTGCGCACCGGTCGGTGCTGTGGCACCGCTCGTCAGCGGAGCGAAGCGGCGGGTGAGCCTGCGCCCCGCGCGCCAGGCGACGGAGACGGCGCTGCCAGAGGCGCTGTCCGACCCCAGCTCGGCCAGTACGGCGGCCAGGCGCTGGGACGGGGTGTCCAGCGAACTGAGGTCGACGGCGACGGCAGAAGCACCCGGAGCCTCCTGCGGCAGCGCCAGCAGAAGTCCGCCGAGGACGGCGTGGGCCGGCCGTGGCCTCTCCCGTACGGTTCCCGTGGCGTGCACGTCCTCGGTCAGCACCAGCAGCCGGTCCGCGCGCGACTCGTCGAACCGCGCGAGGGCCTCGTCGAAGGCGGCCAGCGCGGCGTTCTGCGCCCGGTCGAGCGCGTCGGCGGTGTCCTGGCCGGGAGCGGGCCCGGCCACCAGGACCACGGCGTCCGGCGGCCCGTCGCCCGTTGCGTGCATCCGGATGCCCTCGGCGGTGAGCTGCGAGGCGAGCCGGTCGACGGACGCGGAGTCGGGTCCGGCCAGCAGCACCGAACGCCCGGCCTCCGCCGAGCTTTCGGGCAGGGCGGCCTCCGCCCACCGGACCCGGTGCAGCAGAGGGCTCACGGGCGGACCGGCCCAGTACCGGGAGCGCTGGAAGGGGTAGGTGGGCAGCGGAATCCGGTGGTGCCCCGCGTCGAGCGCGGTCCGGTCCAGCGGTACGCCGTGCGACCAGAGCCGGCCGACGGTCTCCAGGAGCGCGCTGCTTCCGCCGTGCTCGTCACCGCGCTCACGGGGCAGTTGTTCCTCCGGGGCCGCGCGGCCGTCGAAACGTCCGGGCAGAGCGCACATGACGGTCGTTACGCCACCGGAACTGCCGTGCACGCTGGCCGCACCGGCCCCGCCGTGGGCGTACGCTCCCGTCGCCGCGCGGACCGCACCTGTCAGAGTCGCGCCGTGGCCGACCTCCACGAAGGTGTCGTACCCCTCCCGGGCCAGGCGTTCCACGGCAGCCCCGAACAGCACCGGGCGCTCGGCGTGTTCGCGCAGGTACTCCGGGCCGAGGACCGGCTGCCACTCGGCGGTGACGGTGCTCATGAGGGCGATGGTCGGGGCCTGCGGGTTCAGCGCACGGGCCGCGTCGGCGAGCCGGTCGGCGATCGGCCGCATCAGCGGTGAGTGAAAGGCCCGGGAGACTCGCAGGCGACGGGTGGGCACGCCCTGCGCTTCGAGGCTGAGGACAGCGCGCTCAACGGTGGGGACGGCCCCGGAGAGGATCTGAAGCCCGGGACCGTTGTACGCGGCGACGGCGAGCGCCCCGTCGGACGCCGCCACCGCCGCTGCGACCGCGTCCTCGTTCCCGCGAACGGCGATCGTGGCGCCCGGCTCGGTCAACGTGCCCATGAGACGGCCTCGTTCGGCCGCGAACCGTACCGCCTCCGGAAGCGTCAGCACCCCGCTGACACAGGCCGCGGTGATCTCCCCGACGCTGTGCCCCGCAACCGCGTCGGGGGCCACGCCCCACGTACGCAGCTGGCGCGCGAGCGCCACACCGGAGGTGACGAGCAGCGGCTGCGCCACCTCCGTCGCGGCCTGGGCGACGGGGTCCACCCCCGGATCCAGCGCCCAGTCCAGCAGGGGCCGGCCGCACATCGGACCGAGGAGCGCGGACGCCTCGTCCAACGTGTCCCGGAACACCGACGCCGTCCGGTACAGCGCCCGGTCCCGGCCGGGGAACTGCGTACCCTGCCCGGGAAACAGGAAGACCACACGCGGCCGGGAACGGACGACGCTCCCGATGCGCCCGCCGGTTTCATCCGTGCCCCTGCCCCTGCCCGTGCCCGTGCCGGTGGTAGCGGAGGCGATGGCGGCGAGCCGTTCCCGCAGATCACCGTCCGCGACGACGGCGAGCCGGTGCGGCCCCTCGTCCCGGGACGTGCTCGCGGTCCGGCAGACGTCGCCCTCACGCAGCTGCGGACGGCTCTCCAGGTGCGCGGCGAGCTGGGCCACCGCGTCCCGCAGCCCGCCGCTGCTGCGTGCCGACAGAGTCAGCAGGTGGGTTCCCTCATCCGCGACGTCGCGAGCGACACCCGGCGACGTCGACGGCGAAGGCGCCGGTGCGGGCGGAGCCTCTTCGAGGACGGCATGGGCGTTCGTGCCGCCGAAGCCGAACGCGTTGATCCCCGCGACGAGCGGACCGGCGGACGTCCAGTCCCGGGCCTCGGACACCACGGAGAAGCCGGCGGGAGCGAGGCCCGGCGAGGCCGGGGTGCGGTGCAGCGACGGCGGCAGCCTGCGGTGGCCCAGGGCCAGCACGACCTTCACCAGCGCGGGCAGCGCGGCGGCGTTCAGCAGATGCCCGATGTTCGTCTTCACCGAACCGAGCAACCGCGGCTCGCCGTCGGGCCGTACGGGAAACGCGTGGGCCAGCGACCGCAGTTCGATCGGGTCGCCCACGGCCGTGCCGGTCCCGTGGGCCTCCACATAGGTCACCGCTGCTGGATCGACGCCCGACGCCTCGTACGCCCGGGTGATGGCCTCGCGCTGCCGCAACGGATTGGGCGCCATGAGGCTCATCGACCGGCCGTCGTTGTTGACGGCCGTGCCCCGGACCACCGCGAGTACCGGATCGTCCGCGAGCCGGGCCGCGTCGAGGCGTGTCAGGACGATGGCCGCGCCGCCCTCGCCGGGTACGAAGCCGTCGGCGTCGGTGCTGAAGGCCCGGCTGCGCCCGGTGGGGGACAGGGCCCCCGCCGCCTCCAGCAGCCGGTGCGGGGCGGAGGTCAGGTGGAGGTTGACCCCGCCGACGACGGCCAGGTCGCACTCGCCGTCCAAGAGGCTGCGCCGGGCCAGGTGCAGGGCCACCAGCCCCGACGAGCAGGCGGTGTCCACGGCGAGTGCGGGGCCGTCGAGGTCGAGGCTCTGGGAGACCCGGGCGGCGATGAGGGAGGGCAGATTCCCGGTGAGCGCGGTGGGCGGCGGAGAGCCGTCGGCGGAGGCCCGGTCCAGGACCTCCCGGTAGCCGCTGTCCCCGACCGCCGCGAACACACCGATCCTGCGCCCGCGTCGGCGGGGCCCCGCGTATCCGGCGCGTTCGAGGGCCTCGTGGGCGAGTTCGAGGAAGAGCCGTGCCTGCGGGTCGAGTGCGCGCGCCTCCTCCTCGCCGATGCCGAAGTAGCCGGCGTCGAAGGCTGCGGGATCGTCCAGCAGGGCCGCCCAACGCTGCCGGGGAGCGGACGGCCGTGCCTCCGGACGGTCGTGGCCGTCGTCCCAACGCTCCTGCGGTACGGGGCCGACGGCGTCGTGCCCGTCGACGAGCAGGTCCCAGAAGGCCTCGGGGGTGTCGGCGCCGGGGAACCGGCACGCCATCCCGATGACGGCCGCGGCGGTACCGGCCCGCGACACGGCGCTCCCCACGGCCTCCGGGGCGGACGAGGGCAGACCGATCTCCGGGGCGGACGAGGGCAGACTGACCTCCGGGGCGGACGGCGGCGGACCGATCTCCGGGGCGGACGAGGGCAGACCGATCTCCGGGGCGGACGAGGGCAGACTGACCTCCGGGGCGGACGGCGGCGGACCGATCTCCGGGGCGGACGAGGGCAGACTGACCTCCGGGGCGGACGGCGGCGTACCGGGGACAACCGTCAGAAGGTGACCGGCGAGGGCCGTCACCGTGCCGTGGTCACGGATGACCGCAGGCGGCAGCGTCACACCGAACGCGTCCTCCAGCGCCACCAGCACCTCCATGGCCTTGAGCGAGGTCCCCCCGAGGCTCCCGAACGGCTCGTGCACCCCGATCGCCTCGGCGGACCGGCCCAACACCCGCGCCCACACCTCCCGCACGACCTCGACGGTCCCCGCCGCCGACCGGGGTTCCGGGGCTGTCCGAAGCTCCTTCGACGACCGGGCAGCTTGCGCACCGCGGGGAGCCGCAGGCGGGGCAACCCCTCCGCCACCCACCCTCTGCTCGCCCGTCCCCTGCTCGCCCGCCTCGAACCGCTCCCGCAGCAGCCGACGCTGGAGCTTGCCGCTCGTCGTGCGGGGGAACGCCCCCGGTGGCAGGACCAACACCCGCACGTCGTCATGGAACAGCGCCTCGCGCACCCGGGCCGCGACGCGTTCGAGGACCTCCGCCGCATCGCGCGGGGGCCGTGCCCAGGGAATGAACACCACGACGCGCTCCGCACCGGTGACCGGGTCGGTCGAACCGATCACCGCAGGGGTACCGACAGGCAGCCCGGGCGTCGCCGCCGCGACCATCTCGACGTCCGTGGCGTGGAACGTACGGCCGTTGAGAAACAGCACGTCCTTGTGCCGGCCCGTGACGCACAGTCGCCCGTCCCGCAGGAATCCGAGATCACCGGTGCGGAGCCACCCCTCGGCGAACACCTCCGCGCTCACGCCCGGCAGACCGTGGTAGCCGCGGGCCAGTTGGGGACCGCTCACCATGATGTGACCGACCCGCCGGTCCCCGAGGACGGTGCCCGCGTCGTCGACGACGCATACGTCGCAGCCGGCCACCGGCAGCCCGACGTCCATCAACTCGACAGCCCCTGGGCCCGGTTCGGCGTCCACGGCCACCCCACCGCTCAACGAGGCCCGGTCCAGGACCAGCGGCACGGCCACCTCTCCCGGCGGCGGGAAGGTCACCGCGAGCGTCGCCTCCGCCAGGCCGTAGACGGGCTGCGCCGCCGCCGGGTCCAGCCCCGCGGGCCGCGTCTTGAGGGCGAAGGCGCGCCACACCGCGGGCGCGATCGGTTCCGCCCCGACCAGGAGCAGCCGTACGGCGGACAGGTCCAGCCGGGCCAGGACCTCGTCGGGAACACGGCGTACGGCCAGCGCCAGGGCGAAGTTGGCGGCGGACAGCACCGTGGCCCGGTGCCGGTCCGCCACCTCGAACCACATCCGGGGCCGCTTGGCGAACGTCAGCGGACCGATCTTGACCTGCCTGGCCCGGGCGGCCAGGGGAGCGAGGTGGGTGCCGATGAGCCCCATGTCGTGGAAGTACGGCATCCAGCTGACCACCACGTCGTCGGCGCCCAGCGCCGAGGCGGCCCGTATCTGGTCCAGATTGGCCAGCACCGCGGCGTGCGTCACCTCCACCCCCTTGGGCGCACCGGTGCTCCCCGAGGAGAACTGCACGAACGCGACGTCCTCGGGCGCGGCGGCGGCAGGCTCCCGCAGTGCAGGCCCCTCCCGCAGGGCGTCCAGGGCCAAGGCGTGTGCACCGCCGGGGAGTTCACCGGCCACCAACGCGGTCGAGGCGTCCACGAGGACGGGCGGCCGCTCCAAGTGCTCCCAGACCGGCAGCACCCGACGGGCGTCCGGAGCCAGCGGAACCGGCACCAGACCGGCCGCCAGAGCACCCCAGAACATCGGCTGGAAGTCCTCGCTGCGGTCGGCGAGCAACGGCACACAGGCCCCCGGCGCCAACCCCGCCGCCCGGAGTCCGCCGGCCACGCGCAGGGAGTCGTCAAGGAGTTCGCGCAGCGAGACGGTCAGCTCGCTGCCGTCGCCGCGCACATGAACGACGACCTGCCCGGGAGCCTCACGGACGGCGTCCAGCAGTACATCCAGCAGCGTCATGTCGTGCTCCACCGGTCGATCCGTCCGTTCTCCGAAGAATGATCTTAAAAACGTGCAGGACACGAGGAATCAACCGACGGGAGGAGACGGCCTGCACCCTGGGAGTGACGTGACGGAAGCCTGAGGGAAGGCATTCGCTGTGCTGTGCTGTGCTGTGCTGTGCTGTGCGAACGCGACCGGCCGGAGGGGGCGGGCATCGTCCCGATCGACCTGACGGCCCGCCGCGCGCTGGACACCGGCCACCACACGGTGGTGGCTGCCGCCGATCGGCCGCCGACGCGCCGGGGCCGGGCCGAAGGAGAGAACAGGCCTGCCCGGCCGGTCATGAGCCGGTCCGGGCAGGTGACACATCGGTGCGCGCAGGCCTACGAGCCGGCGGGCGCGGCCTGCTGCACGACCTCGAAGGACCACACCGAGGAACTGCTGGAGGCCGGCTTCGGACGATCGCCGCCGCCCTGGTGGGCCGCCTTCATCGGGCCCTCCATCCACGCCTGGAACGACTCCTCGTCACGCCACCGCGTGTACACCAGGTAGTCGTCGGTCCCTTCGACGGGACGGAGAAGCTCGAACCATTCGAAGCCGTCGGAGTTCTCCACGGCGCCGGCCCGGGACGCGAAGCGCTTCTCGAGGGTTTCCCGCTGCTCGGCGGGAACGGTCAGCACATTGATCTTGACTACGCTCATGGCCCCATCCTGCCGTACGACGTCCGGGCAATGACGTCCCAGGGTGGACCGGAACACCTTGGCCCGACCGCCACCGAGCTGCGATGATGACACTTTTCCCGTTCCTGACGGCAGAGTTCCGGCTCTCACCCGTGCGGGGCGGTCGCGGGCAGTTCCACCGTGACGCGGAGCCCGCCGCCGGTGCGCGGGGTGAGGGTGAGCGTCCCGTCGTGCGCGCGGGTGATGGTCTCGACGATGGCCAGGCCGAGGCCGACGCCCGTGTGGTGGGTGCGCAGGCGTTCCGCGCCGCGCTGGAACGGTTCGGTGAGCGTCGTCGCCGCCTCGGGGGTGAGCCGTGCACCGGTGTTCTCGACCGTGAGCTCCACGGTCTCGGGGTGCACGCTCGTCGTGACCCGGACGGCGCCCCGGTCCGGCCGGTTGTGGACGATCGCGTTGTGCAGGAGGTTCGTGGTCAGCTGCAGCAGGAGCGTCGGCGAGCCGACCGTGGGGGCGACGTCGCCGTGCGTCTCGACGGTGACGCCACGCTCTTCCGCGAGGGGCAGGAGGGTCTCGGCGGCCTCCTCCGCCAGGAGCGACAGGTCGACGCGTTCCCGGGGGAACGAACGCCGGTCGGCGCGGCTGAGCAGGAGCAGCGCCTCGGTGAGGTCGATCGCCCGGCTGTTGACGGCGTGGAGGCGTTCGATGATCTCGCCGGTGTCGCGGTCCGGATCGGCACGGGCCACTTCGAGGAGCGTCTTCGACACCGCGAGCGGCGTGCGCAGCTCGTGGGAGGCGTTGGCCGCGAATCTCTTCTGCTCGGCGACATGCGCTTCGAGCCGGGCGAGCATCGTGTCGAAGGCGTCGGCGAGTTCCCGGAACTCGTCCTTGCGGCCCGGCAGCCGGATCCGGTGGGAGAGCGATCCGTCCGTGGCCGCACGGGTGGCCTCCGTGATACGGGTCAGAGGAGCGAGCATGCGGCCGGCCAGGAACCATCCGCCCAGGAGTCCGAAGACCAGAAGGATCGCCAGCACGGTGGCCGCCGCCGGGGCGAAGGTGTACGCGAGGAGTTGACGATTGGGGTTCTGGTGGAGCATGCGCTGGTTCCAGTCGTCGGGCACGTACTCCAGGAGGTACACCCACACCGCGGTGAGCAGCAGGACGCCCGCGACCATGAGGAATCCGGCGTAACTGAGAGTCAGTTTGAGGCGGACGCTCAGCCCTCGCCGCCTAATCACGGTCGCCCCCTTCGCTCCCGTCGTCCTCGTCGCCGCTTCCGGCTCCGGCCGCCGCGTCGATGCGATAGCCGACGCCGGGCACGGTCGCGATGACCCCGGGCTCACCGAGGCGTTTGCGCAGCGCCGATACGGTGATGCGCACGGCGTTGGTGAACGGATCGGCGTTCTCGTCCCAGGCGCGTTCGAGGAGTTCCTCGGCGCTGACGAAACCGCCTTCGGCGGCGATCAGGACCTCGAGCACGGCGAACTGCTTCCGGGTCAGCGCGACGTACCGCCCGTGCCGGTACACCTCTCTGCGGAACGGATCGAGCCGCAGCCCCGCGATCTCCCGAACGGGAGGCCTGCTGTGGGCGCGTCTGCGGTCGAGCGCCCGGAGCCGGAGCACGAGTTCCCGCAGCTCGAAGGGTTTCGTGAGGTAGTCGTCGGCGCCGAGTTCGAACCCGGAGGCCTTGTCATCGAGCCGGTCGGCTGCGGTGAGCATGAGGATCGGCGTACCGCTGCCGGAGGCGACGACGTGCCGGGCGATCTCGTCGCCTGAAGGGCCGGGGACGTCACGGTCGAGGACGGCGATGTCGTACGTGTTGACGCTCAGCAGTTCCAGAGCGGTGTCGCCGTCGCCCGCGATGTCGGCCGCGATCGCTTCGAGGCGCAGACCGTCGCGGATGGCCTCTGCCAGATAGGGCTCGTCCTCGACGATCAGTACACGCATGTCCTCGATGGTAGGAGTCGGCGCATATCGTCCGCGTATCGAAAAGCGCATACGCGCCGGCAACCGAGCGCCGCCTTC
Source organism: Streptomyces sp. iso_384 (assembly GCF_056172905.1). Taxonomy (NCBI): domain Bacteria; kingdom Bacillati; phylum Actinomycetota; class Actinomycetes; order Kitasatosporales; family Streptomycetaceae; genus Streptomyces; species Streptomyces sp. iso_384. Next base: position 4,101,855 of record NZ_JBWBTT010000001.1, on the reverse strand, counting down.
ACTGGCGGCATGACTCGAACCCCGCCGTCGTCGCGCACGTCGACCCACCGGATCCGCCGGCCCCTCGTCGTCGGCCTGGTGGCCGTCCTGGCCGCGATCGTCGTAACCCTCGGCCACCCGCTGCTGAAGCCCTCCTCGGACTCGGGCTCGGGCTCGGCGAAGCCGGGCCAGGGCTCCTCGGTTCACCCACCGGCCCCGTCCCTCCCGGACCGGGCGCCCCCGGACTCCTCCCAGCAGGAGCGCCGGGGCGTGCTCGACGAGGCCGACGGTGTCGTACCCGACGGAGTGACGGTGCTCGACGACGACGTTCCGGCCGTGGCCAACCTCGACGCGGATCTGCTCGCGGCCCTGCGCAGGGCCGCGCCGGAGGCCGCGGACGACGGAGTCGCGTTCACCGTCAACAGCGGCTGGCGTTCACCGGCGTACCAGAATCAGCTGCTCCGCGAGGCGGTCTCGCAGTACGGCTCCGAGGCCGAGGCCGCCCGGTGGGTCGCCACCGCGACGACGTCTCCTCATGTGTCGGGCGACGCGGTCGACATCGGGCCCGACGAGGCGACGGCGTGGCTCGCCGAACACGGCGCCGCGTACGGGCTGTGCCGGATCTACCGGAACGAACCCTGGCACGTCGAACTGCGCACGGTCGCGCCCGACCGAGGCTGTCCGCGCAGGTACGCCGACCCCACACAGGACCCGAGGATGCGGCCGTGAGCGGCCGTGAGCGAGGACGGACGATGACGCGGGTGGACACGCCGAGCAAGCCGAACCTGGCGGGCAGTGCGGACACGGCAGGCCCGCCGGAGGCGCCGGAGGCATCGGGGCCCTGGAGGCGCGGCCGGTTGCTCGCGGTGTCGGCGCTGCTGCTGGGCCTCATCCTGCTGCTGCACGCGAGGATCCCGAACCGGATCGGAAACCTCGGCAGCCTGGTCGAGACCTTCCTGCCGTGGTTCGGCCTGCTCGTCCCGGTGCTGCTGGCCGGCGCGGTGCTGCGCCGCTCGGCCCTCGCGGCGATCGCCCTGCTCCTGCCGCTCGTGGCATGGCTGAATCTCTTCGGCGGCCTGCTCACCGACAAGTCGCAAGCGGGCGGCGACCTCACGGTGGCCTCCCACAACGTCGGCGCGGAGAACGCCGACCCGGTCGGCACCGCCCGCGCCCTGGCCCGCTCCGGTGCGGACGTGCTGGCACTGGAGGAACTGGCCGCGCACGCCCGGGGGACGTACGAGAAGGAACTGGCGAAGGCGTACCCGCACCACACGATGCAGGGCACGGTCGGGCTGTGGAGCAGGTTCCCCTTGTCGGACACCCGGCCGGTCGACGTGAAGATGGACGTCGGGCCGCTGGGGGACGCCAAGCCCGCCGAGGTCAAGATGGTCTACAACCGGGGGCTGCGGACCACGGTGGCCACGGACCGGGGGCCGCTGGCGGTGTACGTGGCACACCTGGGGTCCGTACGGGTGAACCCCAGGGCCGGGCTCTCGACGGGCCAGCGCGACGCCGGCGCACAGTCGCTGGGACGGGCGCTGGCCGCCGAACGGAACGAGCGGGTGGTGCTGCTCGGCGACCTGAACGGCAGCCTCGACGACCGCGCGTACGACGGCATCACCGCGCGGCTGGAATCGACCCAGGAAGCGGCCGGCGACGGCCTCGGCTTCAGCTGGCCGGCCACGTTCCCCGTCGTACGGATCGACCAGATCCTGGTGCGGGGCGTGGAGCCGAAGAGCTCGTGGGTGCTGCCCGCCACCGGCAGCGACCATCTGCCGGTGGCGGCCCGCATCAGCTGGTGAACGCCGACGAGAGCCCCGGACAGGCCCTGGTCCGCAGGACCGCCCGCCCTACCGCTCGGGTGCGCCCGTCGCCCCGGCGGGAAACTCCTCGATGCCGAGGACCCGCAGCAGGTCCAGCCGCTCACGGGTCCCGGTGTCCGCCGGGGTGAGAACGAGCAGCAGCTGACCGTGGTCGGGGGTGACCAGCGTTTCGCAGTCCATCACCAGCCGGCCCACCCGAGGGTGCAGCAGGGTCTTGCGGTCGGCCCGCCGCACCGCCACCTCGTGCTCCGCCCAGAGCCGGCGGAACTCCTCGCTCGCCGCCCGCAGCCGGTCGATCAGCCCGGCGACCACGGGGTCGCCGGACCGGCGTCCCGCGGCGGCGCGCAGATCGGCCACGAGTTGCCGGGCCTGGTGCTCGTGCTCCTCGGGCGCGCCCGTCGCGCGGACGGCGGGATCGGTGAACCAGCGGTACACCAGGTAGCGCCGGTCGCCCGAGAAGCCGGTGTGGTCGCCCGCCAGCAGCAGCGACATCCGGTTCTGGGCCAGGACCTCGCCCAGGTCGGAGACCACCATGGCGGGGGTGTCGCCGAGCAGATCGAGCATCCGGACCAGCCCGGCGCGGGCCAGGCCCGCCACCGAGTCGGCCGGCGGCGGCTGGTGACCGGCCAGATGGAACAGATGGTCCCGCTCGTCGTCGGTGAGGCGCAACGCCCTGGCCAGCGCGGTGAGCAACTGCGGCGATGGCTGACTGCTGCGCCCCTGTTCCAGGCGTACGACGTAGTCCACCGACATCCCGGCGAGCATGGCCACCTCCTCCCGGCGCAGACCGGAGGTACGGCGGCGGGGACCGTCGGCGATGCCCACCTCCGCCGGGCGGATCGCCTCCCGGCGCCTGCGCAGGAAGTCGGCCAGCTGATCACGTTCCATGCCCCCATGGTCCCGCGCGGCGGCAGGCCGATCCAGGGAGCGCCGCTCCCATGATGAACGCTCCGCTCCCGCCGGGCGCGGCACCGGCGCAGGGTGGGTGGGCAGACCGACGACGAAGGAGCACGCCATGCAGACACGAACCCTCGGCGCCACCGGCCCCGCCGTCTCCGCGCTGGGCCTGGGCGCCATGGGCATGTCGGACGCCTACGGCCCGACCGACCGCGCCGAGTCCGTCGCGACCGTCCACGCCGCACTGGACGCCGGCGTCACACTGATCGACACCGGCGACTTCTACGCCATGGGCCACAACGAACTGCTGCTCGCCGAAGCGCTGCGCGGCCGGGACCGCGACAGCTACGCGCTGAGCGTCAAGTTCGGCGCGCTGCGCGGGCCGGGCCACGAGTTCAGCGGGCAGGACGGCCGCCCCGGGGCGGTGAAGAACTTCCTGGCCTACTCCCTGACCCGGCTGGGCACCGACCACATCGACATCTACCGCCCGGCCCGGCTGGATCCGGCCGTGCCGATCGAGGAGACGGTGGGCGCCATCAAGGAGATGGTCGACGCCGGATACGTACGGCACATCGGCCTCTCCGAGGTGGACGCGGCGACGATCCGCCGGGCGCACGCCGTGCACCCGATCGCCGACCTCCAGATCGAGTACTCGCTGATCTCCCGCGCGGTCGAGGCGGACGTCCTGCCCACGCTGCGGGAGCTCGGCATCGGTCTCACCGCGTACGGAGTCCTGGGCCGGGGCCTGATCTCCGGCCACTGGTCCACGACCCGTTCCGTTCCCGGCGACAGCCGCGGCTTCGGCCCGCGCTTCTCCAGCGGGAACGTGGAGCACAACCTCGCCCTCGTGGACGCCCTGCGCCGGGTCGCCGAGGCCAAGGGGCGCACCGTCGCCCAGCTGGTCATCGCCTGGGTGGCCGCCCAGGGCCAGGACATCGTGCCGCTCGTCGGCGCCCGCACCCGCGAGCGGCTGGCCGAGGCACTGCCCGCGCTGGACCTGGAGCTCACCGCGGACGACCTGGCCGAGATCGAGAAGGCCGTTCCGCCGGGCTCGGCACGCGGCGACCGCTACCCGTCCGCGTTCATGGCGGGCCTTGGCGTGGGCAACTGAACCGGCCCTCGCCGACCGGGCCGTGGGCAACGGAACGAGAGCCCCCGCAGACCGGGCCGCCGTGTCAGTCCCGCGCGACGGCCTGCCGGTTCGTCAGGACGATCCGCCGCCGGGACAGGTCCACATCCACGATCCTGACCGGCAGGGCGTCGCCGGCCCGGAGCGCGATCTCCGGGCCGGCGAGGTGTTCGTCCGCCAGCTCGCAGATGTGCACGAGCCCCTCGAACCCGTCCTCCGCCTCCTCGACGCGTACGAACACACCGAAGGGCAGCACCTTGGTGACCGGGCCGACGAGCGTCCGGCCGATCTGCCCGGTCAACAGCCGCAGCGGATCCTCGTGCAGGGCCTTGAGGGACAGCGACACGCGCTCGGGCAGGAATTCGACACCGAGAATCTCGGCTTCGACCACCTCGCCGACGGAGACGACATCGGACGGGTGCTCGAAGCGGCGCCACGACAGCTCGGGGATGTTGATCATCGCTTCGAAGCCGCCGATGTCCACGAAGGTGACACCGAAGGAGGCGATGTGGGTCACCGTGCCGGTGACGATCTGCCCGGGCCGAAGGGTCCTGAGGAGGGCCCAGTGCCGGTCGCTCGGCGTCGGTTCGTTACCCCAGCGGGCACGCAGCACCCCGTCGGCGTCGGGCATCACGCCCGTGAACAGCGGAACGCGTTCGTCGACGGTCAGAGGCGACAGCGCCATGACGGTGGCACCGGACAGCTCCGGCCACACCGCGATCCTGGCCCGGGGTGCGATCCGGGCCCGGACCGCGCCGACGCCGTCCCGGGTGAGGCGGTGCCGGCGCGAGGCGCCCTCGACGTGCATCTCCTCCAGCACGCCCGCGCGGCACGCCGAGACCATCCGGCCCAGGCCGGACCAGAACACGTCGTCGGCCGGGCGCCGCACCTCCTCGCCGTCGGTCTCCATGGCGTACGGGGACGAGTCCAGGCGCTCCGGGAACAGCCCGAGCCGCCGGGTCAGCGCGAGCGCCCGCTCGCAGGGCCGGTCGCTGCCGACGTACAGGTACTGGTCCCAGCCGACGTGGACCGTGAACCTGTCCTCCACCTCCAGCCGGCACCAGACGCCGCTGTCGCGCAGCATGGACCGCACCAACTCCAGCCCGACAGCGAGCGATACCTCGGACCCGTCGTGAAAGCCCGCCGGAAGAACGGCCGTTGAGCCGACCGGAAAATCGACCGGAAGGCACTCCGGCGATTCCTCCGGTGCGCCGCCGTCCTGGCCGGGCGGGAACAGGCCGGCCAGCCCGAAGCCGTCCACCGGCGGTTCGGCACCGAAGTGGGCGAGGGACGGGACCTGCGGTTCGCGTATCACCGGCCGGTCGATACCCGAGTCCTCCGCGAAGGCCGCGACGGCCCGGAGGTACGCGGCCTCGACCGCGCCCCGGTCACTGACGGTGTCCTCGGGGCCGGTGCAGTGCCCGTGTTCATCACGGTGGTCGGGGTCGTACTTGCTCACGCGGTGGACATGGGTCGGCACCCACCCCATCCTCCAGCACCGTCCCCCCGTCCCGCACAGCACCGTCCCCTCGTCCCGCAGTACGAGCCCTCCGCCCCCTGCCGGCGCTCGCCCTCCCCGAAGGCGGCACGGGCGTACCCGCTAAGCTGCGGACTCCCCGCGGGGGAAGTCCGGTCGAAATCCGGCGCTGACCCGCAACGGTAGGCGGAGCCATCGGTTCCGCGAGCCCGATCACCCGTGGGGGAGAAGGCTCCTGACAATTCGCCGTGGACTGCGAAGGGCGCTGCGCGGGGCGCCCGTCGTCCGGGGCCGCTCCTCCTCGCGCAGACGTACGGCCCGAGGTGAAAGCGACCGACCCGTGGCCACGTCGCTCGACCGCGTACCCTCCAAGCCGTCCCGCCCGGCCCCCGTAGGCGCCGGATCGGCGCCGCCCCGCCGCGTACCCCTGCCGCTCCTGCTGACCGGTCTCTGTCTGGCTCTTCCCCTCTCGCTCGTCTGTGGAGCGGGCCTCGGAGCTTCGGGGCTCTCCTGGGCGGAAGTGCTGCGCTACCTCTGGGCGGGACTGACCGGCGCGGCCATCGGACCCGACGAGGTCCCGGCCTACACCATCGTCTGGGAACTGCGCCTGCCACGAGCGGTTCTGGCCGCCGTCGTGGGAGCCGGTCTTTCGGCCATCGGCGTCGCCGTCCAGGCCATGGTGCGCAACGCGCTCGCCGACCCGTTCGTGCTAGGCATCTCCTCGGGCGCGGCGGTCGGCGCCAACGCCGTCCTCATCTTCGGGGCCCTGGGCGCGCTCGGCATCTGGGCCCTGTCCACGGCGGCATTCCTCTCCGCGCTCCTCGCCATGCTGCTCGTGTACGCGGTCGCCCGCACCGAACGCGGCCTGACGCCGCTCCGGCTCGTGCTGACGGGGACCGCGATGTACTACGGCTTCTCGGCCGTCACCACGTTCATGGTGTTCGCGGCCGAGCGCGGGGAAGCGGCCCGCTCCGCGATGATGTGGCTGCTCGGCAGCCTCAGCGGCGCCAACTGGGCCGCCGTGCCGATCGCCGCCGGAGCGGTGCTCGCCGGACTCGCGCACCTCGGCTGGTCGGCCCGGCGCCTGAACGCCCTCGCCATGGGCGACGAGACCGCCGCCGCGCTCGGCGTCGACGCCGGGAGACTGCGCAAAGAACTCTTCCTGGTCTCCGCCGCCGTCACCGGGGCGGTCGTCGCGGTGAGCGGAGCGATCGGCTTCGTCGGCCTGATGGTCCCGCACGCCGTTCGCATGCTGGTCGGCGCCGACCACCGCCGGCTCCTGGCCGCCGCTCCTCTCGCGGGAGCCGTCCTGCTGATCTGGGTGGACATCCTCTCGCGCGTGGTGCTGGCACCGGCCGAACTCCCGGTCGGCGTCCTCACCGCGGTCATCGGTGTTCCCTGCTTTCTCCTCCTCATGCGCCGGCGCGCCTACTCCTTCGGAGGCATCTGATGCGGATCGACATCGACGCGCTCACCGTCGAGATCGCCGGCGCACGGCTGGTGGACCAGGTCACCCTCGGCGCGGCCGACGGGCAGCTCGTCGGGCTGGTCGGCCCCAACGGCAGCGGGAAGTCCACCCTGCTGCGCTGCGTCTACCGGGCCCTGCGCCCCTCGGCCGGCGCGGTCAGGATCGGCGGTGAGGACCTCCACGCCCTGAGCGTCAGGGAAGGCGCCCGCCGGCTGGCCGCGCTTCCGCAGGACGCGGTCGCCGAGTTCGACTTCACCGTGGCCGAGATCGTCGCCATGGGGCGGCTGCCGCACCAGGGTCCGGTGGCCCGGACGACCGACGAGGACCGCCGGCTCTGCGCCGACGCACTCGAAGGCGTCGGCGCGGGACACCTCGCCGAACGCGGCTTCCTCACTCTCTCCGGCGGCGAGCGGCAACGCGTCCTGATCGCCCGCGCCCTGGCCCAGCAGCCCCGGGTCCTGGTTCTCGACGAGCCCACCAACCACCTGGACATCGCCCATCAGCTGGAGGTCCTCGCCCTGGTCCGGGGCAGCGGCCTGACCGTGCTCACCGCCCTGCACGACCTGAACCTCGCCGCCCTGCACTGCGACCTCGTCCACGTCATCGACGGCGGCCGGATCGTCGCCTCCGGCGCCCCGGGCACCGTCCTGACCACCGAACTGCTGGCCGACGTCTTCGGCGTACGGGCACACCGCGTCGCACACCCCGAGACCGGCGCGCTCCAGCTGCTCTTCGACCTGCCCCCCGCCCGTCCCGCCTCCTGAGGAGCCTCGACCACCATGCCGAACCCCCTGCGCCCCGCAGCACTCGCTCTCGTAGCCGCCCTGACCCTCACCGGCTGCGGAGCGGACGTCACCGACCGGGCCGACAAGAGGGACGACCAGGCCGGCGCCGACCCGCACTACCCGGTGACCGTCGAGAACTGCGGCGAGAAGAAGAGCTACGGCAAGGCCCCGCAGCGCGTCGTGACCAACGACGTCGGCATCACCGAGATCATGTTCGCCCTCGGTCTCGCGGACCACATGGCCGGATATGTGATGCCCGACGACAAGGGCGACATGACGTCCGTCCCCTGGAAGGACGGCTACCGGAAGACCAAGTGGCTCTCCAAGGAGCGGATCAACAAGGAACTCGTCCTCGACGCACGCGCCGACCTGGTCTTCGCCGGCTGGAACTACGGCTTCAACGAGGGGGAGGGGTTCACCCCCGCAGAACTGAAGCGCGTGGGCGTCGACTCGTACCTGCTGAGCGAGTCGTGCCGCAACGGGCAGGGCAAGGCCCGCGGAGTCATGCCGCCGCTCGAAGCGCTCTACACCGACCTGCGGAACCTCGGAAAGATCTTCGACGTCGAGGACCGGGCGGACACCCTCATCACGGCCTTCCGGAAGGAGGTCGCCGACGCGCGGGCGAAGGCGGCCAAGGGCGATGACCGGCTTCGCGTCTTCCTGTACGACGACGGGAAGGACAAGCCGCTGACCTCGGGTGCGTACGCCGGACCGCACGACATCATCACCAAGGCCGGCGGCGACCACATCATGAAGGACCTCAAGGACAGCTGGACGACGGTGGGATGGGAGACGGTGGTCGACCGCGACCCCGAGGTCATCGTCATCAACGACTACGGTGACACCGGCGCCGATCAGAAGCGGAAGTTCCTGAAGTCCTACAAGCCGCTCGCAGGCGTTTCGGCGATCAAGAACGACCGGATCGTCGTCCTCGACTACGTGGACCTGGTCGAGAGCCCGCGCAACCCCGCCGCCGTCAGCTCGCTGGCGGAGAACCTGCGGACGTTCGCCCGGTAGGCCCCGGGCTCGACACGGGACCCGGAACGGCCGAGGAGATCGACGCGAGCCGAGCCCCGGCGAGGCCCCGCCACCTCACCCGGTCCCCGCGGCCTCCGCGTCGTCCTCGACGGGAACGCCCAGCCGGCCGGCCACGGTGGTGAGGGCCGCTCCCAGCGGAAGGGCGACGCGGGTGACGGCATGCCGGTCGCCCCGGGTCGGGTCCCGGTTGACGATCAGCACCGGCGACCCGGCCCGGGCGGCCTCGCGGACGAACCGGAGGCCGGACATCACGGTCAGGGAGGAGCCCAGGACCAGCAGCGCGCTCGCCGCACGGACCAGTTCACGGCAGTGTTCGACCCGCTGCGGGGGCACGGCCTCGCCGAAGAACACCACATCCGGTTTGAGGACGCCGCCACAGACGACGCAGGGCACCACCCGGAAGTCCCCGACCTGCTCGTCCGTGAGATCGGCGTCGCCGTCCGGGTTGATCGCGGCAGCCACCGGCGCGAAGCCCTCGTTCGCCTCCTCCAGCCGGCGGGCGAGTTCGCGCCGTGGGCTGAAGGCGCCGCAGGAAAGGCAGACGACCCGGTCCAGGCGACCGTGGAGGTCCACGACGCCCTCGCTGCCGGCGGCCTGGTGCAGCCCGTCGACGTTCTGGGTGATCACACCCGAGAGCAGACCGTGCCGCCCGAACGCGGCCACGGCCCGGTGCCCGGCGTTGGGCCGGGCCCGGCCGAAGGTGCGCCAGCCCAGATGGCTGCGCGCCCAGTACCGGCGACGCGCCCCGGCGTCGGCGGTGAAGTCCTGGTAGGTCATCGGGGTGTGCCGGCTCAGACTCCCGCCTTCGCCCCGGTAGTCGGGGATGCCGGACTCCGTGGAGATGCCCGCCCCGCTCAGGACCAGGACCCCGCCACCGCCCAGAACCTCGGCGACCGGCTCCAGGTCCGTGGTGCCCGGCGGCAGCTCCTCGGTGGAGGTCCAGCTCAGAGTGGGTCGCATACGCATGCACCCAGGGTACGGAAGCGGCCTCCGGTACCGATGGCGTCGCGCGGTCCTCATGACGTCGCGTGATCACGGGGCGGCGGCCCACGACGGGGGCAGGGTGTGTTTCCGGCCGACTTCTCTTGGCAGGGGCATGATCAAGCTGCTGGGGCGGCATAGGTTCTGCGGCCCCGGGAGGAGCGGCAACCGGCCGGACCCGTACAGCGGTTCGGTCCGCCGTGACCGTCCTCCCACTCCCTCGGCTCCCAGGCGGAGCCGAGCCCCCCATGAGTGAAGGGACAGCAATGCTGACATTCAGATGGCTCAAGGCGGCCGGTGTCGCCGCGGCGATCACCCTGGCCACGGCCACGGCCACGGCGGCGCACGCCGCTCCCGCGCCGGACCCGGCGGCGGAGAGCACGGCGGCGGTGGTGACGCTCCGGTACGACGACAGCCGGGCCGGTGGCTGGGAGGCGGCGATCGCGTCAGGCGTCGCCTCGTGGAACGCCAACGTCGCCAACGTCAAGCTCGTCGAGGCGGCCCCCGGCACACGGGCCGAGATACAGATCGTGGCCACCAGCGGTTGGCCGCAGGCCACACTCGGACCGGTCCGCCCCGGCGGCCGGGCCAGGGTGGAGCTGGGCAGCCAGGCGGTCACCGAGGGCCACGACAAGACCCGTATCGCCGCCCATGAGCTCGGCCACAGTCTGGGCCTGCCGGACACCAAACCCGGCCCCTGCTCCCAGCTGATGTCGGGCTCCAGCGCCGGCGCCGCCTGCACGAACGCCGTCCCGAACGCGGCTGAACGCTCCCGTGTCGAATCCGCCTACGCGGGCGGCCTCGCCTCACGCACCCCGGCCGACGGCCGCATCCTGGTGGACGCCCCGTAAGCCGGTCGCACGACGACGCGCGAGGTTCCGGCCTCGTTCTGAACCCGGTCCCCGGCCGCCCCGGGTCACCCGCCCGTCGTACGGAAGGGGCCGCCGTCGCCGAACGCGAGACGGGCGAAGCGTTCGGCGATGAGCCGGTGGGTGGCGGGATCCGGGTGCAGATCGTCCGGCAACGGCAGTTCGGCGTTGTCGGCCTCTCCGTAGAGTCCGAGCCCGTCGAGGTGGTGCAGATGGGGGTCGGTGGCGGCGCGCTCTGCGACGATCCGGGCCAGCTCGTCCCGGATGACGGTGAGGGTGAGCTTCCCGGCGGCGGTCTCCGCAGGGTCACCAGTGGCCTTGAACCGCAGCCGCCCTTCGCTCATCGCGCTGTAGTCCGGGGCGGAGGGGCCGGGTGTGGTCTCGTGGATGGGGCAGCAGACCGGCGAGACGACCAGCAGCGGGGCGGTGGGGTGCCCTTCGCGGATGGTGTCGAGGAAGCCGTGGACGGCCGGGCCGAACGCGCGCAGCCGCATCAGGTCCGCGTTGACGACATTGATGCCGATCTTGACGCTGATCAGGTCGGCCGGGGTGTCGCGCAGGGTGCGGGCGGTGAAGGGGTCGAGCAGCGCACTGCCCCCGAACCCCAGGTTGATCAGCTCGGCCCCGCCGAGCGCGGCGGCCAGGGCGGGCCAGGTGCCGGTCGGGGTGGTGGCGTTGGACCCGTGGCTGATGGAGCTGCCGTGGTGCAGCCAGACCGGCCGGCCGCTGGGCCTGGGCTCGTGGACGGGCGCGTCGGTGCGCAGGGCGACCAGTTGCGTGGTCTCGTCGTGGGGCAGCCAGATCTCGACCTCCTTCTCGGCGTCCGGCAGACCGGTGAACCGCAGCGTCTCCACGGGGCCGGTCCGGAACTGTGTGGCCATCGTGGCCAGATCGATGGTGAGCGTGTCGCCGTCGGCGGTACTGGCCCGGGCCGCCGGGCGACCGTCCACGAGGAGCTCATACACCCCGTCGGGGCGCGGCGGCGCGCCGGTGTAGACCCGCTTGGTGGCCACCACGTCCAGCTCGACAGCGGTGGCCCGGGTGCGGAACGCCAGCCGGACCCCGGAGGGCTGCGACTCGGCCATCGCCAGTTGGCCGTCGGGGATCTGCAGCCGTGCGCGGGCGGGCAACCGGTGCGGCAGCACGCCGCGTTCGGTCTGCTCCAGGTCCAGCGCGCCACGCAGGATGCCGCGGGTGACGGGGGTCGTCGTCCAGTCCTGCCGGGCCTGGTGCCGGGCGTCGTGCCGGGTGGTCATGTTCTCGTTCTCCTCATCCGTCGAGGGTGCTGGTCGGGGACCTGGTCGAGGCGCTGGCCGAAGGTCTGGAGGCGGTCAGGACCGGGCGGGCCAGTTGCGCAGCAGGGCGTCGAGTGCGTCGAGGATCTCGGTCCAGCTCTCCTCGGAGCCGGGGGAGCTGTGCCTGAAGGCGCCGGCCGTCTCCAGCTCGACGAAGCCGTTGAAGACGCTGCCCAGGAGCCGGACCGCGTGGGTCTCCTGGAGCTCGGTCAGGGCGTAGCCGCGCAGCACCGCCCGTGTCATCCGCGAGTGCCGCATGCCCGCGCTCGCCGCCGCCGCGTCCGGATCGAGCCGGAACCGGGCCGCGGTGAAGCGCCCCGGGTGCTGGAGGGCGTAGTCGCGGTAGGCGTCGGCGAAGGCGCTGAGCGCGTCCTTGCCGGCCCGCCCGGCGATGGCGGCCGACGCCCGGTCGGCGAGCTCCTCCAGAGCGAGCAGCGCGATCTTCGTCTTGAGGTCGTGGGCGTTCTTGACGTGTGAGTAGAGGCTCGCCGTCCTGATGCCCAGCTTCCGGGCGAGCTCCGAAGGGGTCACGTGCTCGAAGCCGATCTCGTCCGCCAGCTCGGCCCCCGCCCGCACCACCCGCTCCGCGGTCAGTCCTGCTCGTGCCATGCCATCCTCCGAACGCTTCCCCGAGATCGCCTAACCAAATATAGATTTGCCTAACACTATTAGGCAAATTAGCGTGGGTCGCATGGAACCGCTGACCGAGCAAGAGATCCGTACCGCATTCGTGAACTGCACCAAGGGCGAGGCCAAGCGCCTGTCCGTTCCGCGCGACCTTGCCGACCGCCCCTGGGGCGACCTGGACTTCCTGGGCTGGCGCGACCCCCAGGCCCCTGACCGGGCCTACCTCGTGATCCCGTCCGACCAGGGCCCCGTCGGGGTCCAGCTGCGCTCCTCCGACGCCGGCTCCTGGCAGACCCGCCGCAGCATGTGCTCGATGTGCGTGACCACCCACACCGGGGGTGTCTCCCTGCTGGTGGCCCGGAGATCCGGGAAGGCGGGCCAGCAGGGCAACTCGGTCGGCGCCTATATGTGCAGCGACCTCGCCTGCTCGCTCTACGTGCGCGGGAAGAAGGACGCGGGGGTCGGGGCGCGGCTCCACGAGTCGCTCACCCTGGAGCAGAAGATCGAGCGGACCATGACGAACCTCGGCGCGTTCATAGCCAAGGTGAGGGCCTGAGGCCTCGGGTGTGAGGCCTCAGGTGTGAGCGGCGCGAGGGGCGGGATCAGGTCGCCGGCGCTTCCCTGTCCCGCAGCCGCTCGGCGAAGGCGCGGGCCCCGGACAGGTCGTCGGCATGGGGCCTGTGCTTGTTGACTCCGCCGAGGAGCCTGAAGGGCGCCCAGGTGTCGAGGGCCCGGCAGGTGAAGCTCCCGTCCACATCGAACCCCCTCTCTTCGAGGCGGCGGACCAGCGGGCGGGTGAACGGGATCACCGGCGCTTCGGGGAGGCCGCTGGTGGTGAACACGAAGGCGCGGACGTTCTGCCGGTCCGGGCGTCGCCCGGTGGGGAGGGCGTTCACGAAGTCGGTGAGGCGCGGGTGGAGTCTCCCGTAGAACACGCCGGAGCCGAAGCCCACGAGATCGGCGGTGGCCACTTCCCCCGGATCGGCCTCTTCGGGGCTGACGACCTTCGCGCCCAGCGGCTGGGCCATGGTGTCGGCGATGTGAAGGGTGTTGCCGTGCGACACGGAGACGCACACGGTGACGGCCTTCATGGCGAAGTTCCCCTCTCCGGCTTCCGCGGCGCTGCTGCGGTGCGCGCGGTGCTTGCGGTCCTGGTTGTCCATGCGGTGCTTCCGAAGTGAAGACAGCGCAGCGCCACGGATATGACACCGCGCCCGTGTTACGTGGGCCACATGCGTGACACCCGCCCGCGGGGCGTATCCGCCGACCCCGGACGGCATGATTCCGGACGTCGTCGTGAACAGTTTCGGCCGTCTGCGCTCCGGTGATCCGCCCGGCGCCGGTCCGTCGCACCCGTGGGACCTGAGCGGATACGGCACGGCTCGGGCGGGTGCGAAAGGCATCGGCCAGATCGGCCGTCCCGAGAACTGGCCGGTCCGCCCATCGACCACATAGGTGCCTAAGGCATCCAATTGGTGTGCGGTGCGGAGCGACCCGCTCCGCACCCATCACCGAGCTCTGCGAGGCGACCGCTCCATGACGGAATCCACGACGGAACCGGCCCGCCAGGACCCTGCCCCCACCTGCCCCGTCACCCGACCGATCACCGCGACCCCGCCCACCGCCACACCGTTCCCGCAGGACCGCGACTGCCCCTACCACCCGCCCACCGGTTACGCACCGCTGCGCGAGGACCGGCCGCTGAGCCGGGTCACCCTCTACGACGGACGCCCGGTCTGGGCGGTCACCGGACACGCCCTGGCCCGACGACTGCTGGCGGATCCACGGCTGTCCACCGACCGCACCCACCCCGCCTTTCCCGTACCGGCCGAGCGGTTCGCCAACGCACGGCAACGGCGCGTGGCACTGCTCGGCGTCGACGACCCCGAGCACAACGCCCAGCGCAGAATGCTCATCCCGAGCTTCTCCGTGAAGCGGATCGCCGCGCTGCGCCCGAGCATCCAGGAGACCGTGGACCGGCGACTGGACGCGATGGAACGGCAGGGGCCGCCGGCCGAGCTGGTGGCCGACTTCGCGCTGCCGGTGCCCTCGATGGTGATCTGCGCGCTCCTCGGGGTGCCGTACGCCGACCACGAGTTCTTCGAAGGGTGCTCGCGGCGGCTCCTGCGCGGCCCGGGCGCGGCCGATGTCGACAGCGCCCGGGCCGAACTGGAGGAGTACCTGGGCGCCCTGATCGACCGCAAGCGGACGCAACCGGGGGACGGGCTGCTGGACGAGCTGATCCACCGCGACGGCCCGAACGGCCCCGTCGACCGCCAGGAACTCGTCTCGTTCGCCTTGATCCTGCTCATCGCGGGGCACGAGACGACGGCGAACATGATCTCGCTCGGTACGTTCACGCTGCTGGGACACCCCGGACAGCTGGCGGCCCTGCGCGCCGGAGAGACGACGACGTCCGTGGTGGTCGAGGAACTGCTGCGGTTCCTGTCCATCGCCGACGGGCTCCAGCGGCTGGCGGCCGAGGACATCGAGGTGGCCGGGACGACGATCCGCAAGGGCGAGGGCGTGATGTTCTCGACCTCGCTCATCAACCGCGACACCGAGGTCTTCGCCGATCCGGACATGCTCGACTGGGACCGGTCGGCCCGCCACCATCTCGCCTTCGGCTTCGGCGTCCACCAGTGCCTGGGCCAGAACCTGGCACGTACCGAGCTCGACATCGCGCTGCGCACACTCTTCGAACGGCTGCCGGATCTCAGGCTCGCCGTGCCCGCGCACGAGATCGAGCACAAACCCGGGGACACGGTCCAGGGCCTGCTGGAACTCCCGGTGGAGTGGTGAGCGGCATGGGTGTCCGGGTCGACAGGGAACGCTGCGTGGGAGCCGGCATGTGCGCGTTGACCGCTCCGGACGTGTTCACGCAGGACGACGACGGGTTCAGTGAGATGCTTCCCGGCCGCCCGGCGGCGACGGGCGACCACCCGCTGGTACGGGAAGCCGTACGGGCCTGCCCGGTGGGGGCGGTGGCCCTGACCGACGACTGACGGACCCGGGGCCCGGTCGCGGCGACCGGGCGCCGCGCCGAGGCCCCGGCCCGCCCGGTGGGGCGCAACACGGTTGCGTCCCACCGGGTTTCCGCGGCTACGCGGCGGGGGTCGGGTCGACCGTGACCCAGCCCTTGTCGTCACCGGGCTCGGGGTCGTGCGGGAAGCCCGTGCCGGCGATCACCGGCTGCAGGGCGACGCGGCCCTTGGTGTCGGGAACGACACTGTCGACACGCAGGTCGTGCCCCCGGAACTGGTTGGACGGTCAAGAAAGCCGCAGGGTTGTCCGGGTGGTGAGGCGATCCGTGCCTGCCCGCCGACGGCCCGTCAGACGGTCGGCACCGCACGGCCGGTCAGACGGCCCGCACTGCACGCCCCGTCAGACGGCGGCGCGCACCGGCCCCGGGCGGCCGGGTCCTGCACCGCGCCGGCCGGGCGGGGACCGCACTCATGTACGCTGCGGGCCCCGCCCGTTGCCCGTCCGGATCAGAGGCCGAACTCCTGCGGGGACACCCCGAGTGCCACACAGGCCTCCCGCAGTACCTGCGCCTCCGCCGGGGCGATGTACCCGTCCGCACCGGCGATCACGAAGCCGGTCTGGACGACCGCCTTGGCCTCCACGGGCTTCTTCGCCGCCTTGGCGATCTCCTGCATCGCCTCGGCCTTGCCCTGCGGGAAGTTGACCGTCATCTGGTCGACGTGCTTGTTGAACCTCTGCCTCAACTGCTCGGGCGGGAAGTTCTGCAGGACGTCGTTCTGAACGATCAGCGACTCCACATGGTGCCGCTCGGCCGGGTCGACGGACCCGTCGGCGGCGGCGACCAGAGCGCACATCGCCATGCTGGCGTCCCGGTAGGCCCCGCTCTTGAGCTCCGTCTTGAGAGAGCCGAGCTGGGACTTGAGCAGCCCGACCAGCTTCTCCTTCGAACCCCCGGAAGCCCCCGTACCCGACTGCCGCCCGCCGGCGGCGGGGCCGCGAGCGCCCTGCGACTGCTGCTGCAGGCCCTTGGCCTGGTCCTTGATGCGGTCCCACATAGCCATTCGTGCCACCTAGTCGATCGGTTCGATGTCCCGCGCGATGTGCGCGGCCAGTTGCAGCGACTCCTCGCGGACCGCTTCCGGCGGCCCGCGAAGGGTGATCGGCGGGCCGCCCGTGGCAAGGAGCTCAGGACGGTTCACCGAGCCGTTCACACGAGGTCCTGTTGCCGATCAGCTCGACGGGCACGCACCCTGCGAACGACCGCGACCGCCAGCGCGGCGACGACCAGCACCAGGACGGCCTTCGAGAGCACGCCGACGTAACGCTCCACGAGATCCCACTGGTCACCCAGCAGATATCCGGCCATGACGAGGATGAAGTTCCACAGGAAGCTGCCGAGGGCGGTGAGGAGCACGAAGGTCGGCAGGGGCATCCGCTCGAGTCCTGCCGGGACACTGATCAGGCTCCGAAAGATCGGAATCATCCGGCCGAAGAAGATGGCCTTCATGCCGTGCTTGACGAACCAGTCCTCCGTCTTCTTCAAGTCGGACACCTTCACCAGGGGGATCCGCTCCCACAGGGCGTACATGCGGTCCCGGCCGAAGAGCGCACCGATCTGGTAGAGCGCGACAGCCCCCACCACCGACCCCAGCGTGGTCCAGAACAGGGCGGAGTACAGGCTGATCACGCCCTGTCCCGCGGCGAATCCGGTCAGCGGCAGAATGACTTCGCTCGGCAACGGAGGAAAGAGATTCTCCAGGGCGATGGCGAGCCCGGCCCCGGGACCACCCAGGGTGTCGACGAGGCCGGTCGCCCACCCTGCGATGCCGCCGGACGGCTCCGAGGCGAGGGGGAATTGATGCATGTGGGGTTGCTCCAGGACTGAGTAGGGTTGCTGAGGAGGGCGACGGCTGAACGGTTTCCCGAAGGGGCGTATTTCTGGATTTCCGGTTCAGCCCCGGGATGGTGCGAAGTGCGATGCGGCGCGCGTTTCGAGGAATGCCGAAGAACGAACCGTCGAACGATGTCAGGCGATTCGGGGCCCGCAGGGCTGCCGCAGGAGAAGCAGGAGGTGAAAGAACGACAGGAGCTTCAGCAGCTCCAGGATTTCCAAGATCTCAGGGATCTGGGATATCCGGGTTCTCCGGAAGGTGAAGCTGTCGGCCGGCTCGCTCAGCAGCGAAGGATCCGGGCACGGTCAGGGCCGCGCGACTCGGAGTGCGAAGCATGCTGCCGGGCCACGCCCGCCGCGCAGTCGTGAAGATCCGGCGAGGTGAGGGGAACGGCCGCCTGAACGGTGGGCGACACCATCGTGTTCCCCGCCTTGTGGCGGTGCTGGAGCGTGACGTCACCGTCCAGGCCCTCCAGCGGAGTGCTCTGCCCCGACGCATCGAATACGGAAACGGCCTGAGAATGAGCCGCCGTGTCGACGGCCCCCGGAGTCGGGGCAGGGGCACCGAAAGCGAACGCGGATACGATCAGGAGCACGGCGATACCGGCGCAGAAGGCCAGCATCTCCTTGCAGCGCATTCCTACGCTCCCTGTCCCGTGGATTCCGCTCGTCCGAGCGAAGCGCCAAAGCGGCTCGGTGAATGGCCGCCGCAGGGCTGCACTCTAACAGCCCTGGATGAAGGGAACCTGAAGCTCATTCAGCCGTCCGGGCCGTCGCCGGCAGCTCAGGCTCGCTCGCTAGGAACCGCTCAGTGGCGATGCCCATGTGGAGTCGTGCCGAGGTCTGCCCATCAGGTGCGTGAGCAGGCTCTCCGCCGTGCCCGGGGCGGTCTCGTGCGGGGCGCCCGCCGCGATCAGAGCGGCGCTGAGCCTTGCCGGTGCTGTCCGCGGCGCGTCCAGTTCGTCGAGAAGGGGGAGGAGGAGCAGGAGACGGGCGGCGGGGTCCTGGGCACCGTCGGCCTCGGGGTCGGGGCTGTCGGCGATGCGGACCAGCTCGTGCCAGGGCAGTCCGGTCCCCGAGAACCCTCCGTCCCCGCCGGTGATCCGCCGCGCGCGGGTCCGGTCCGGGTGGGTGAGGAGGTAATCGATGCCGTAGTCGCCCACCAGGTTGCGGTAGACCACCACGACTCCGGTGCCGTCCGCGGCCGGTACCCGGAACACCGGCCAGCGCTCGGGATCGAACAGGATCTCGGTGAGGGCATCCGTATCCGCGCCGTCGTCGCCGAACCACTCCGGAACAGCACGCTCGGCCCCTGCCCCGGCACCGCCCATCGCCATGAGGTGGTTCGACCAGAAGCCCGGTCGAGCCAGCAACGGCTCCCCGGCGACCAGCGGGCCCTCTTCGTATCCGTTGATCAACACTCCACCTCGTTGCGGCTCATCGCGGTGACCTGACCGCCCGTCGGGCGCTGCATCCGTCGTTTTCGGGGGCGCCCGATCGTACGAAGAACCTCTCCGGGTCCGGCTACCGGGGGTGCCCGGAAACGAGTCGCGGCGAGCCTCGGCCGCGCGGACGACCGCCGATGCAGGATGGCCGGGGGCGGCCCAGGACCGCCCCCGTACCGTTCTGCCGCGTGGAGAGGCCCCGGCCATGAAACAGCTCGACGAACCACCGATCCCTTCGGCCGGCGGCCCAGGACCGCGCCCGAGCCATCCGAAGCACCCGAACAGGCGGCCCCGATCCGGCGTCGTGACGGTGGCGGCGTGACCGCCCCTCCGCCCGAGGGCACGCCGGGCGGCGGCCGTTACGGCGAGGCGTACTTCCGCCCCGATCGGGCGGGCGAGGCAGAGCGCATCGACTTCGGGGCTCTCGCCTACGACGACCTGACCATGGCCCGGCTACTGGCGCTCGGAGCCGGTCCGGGATGGCACTGTCTCGACATCGGCGCCGGGACGGGCACCGTGTCCCACCGGCTGCTGGGCGAGGCCGGGGTGGGAAGCGTGCTCGCCGTCGACCGCGACGTACGGTTCCTGAACGCGCGCCCCGCACCCGGCCTGGAGGTGCTGGAGGCCGACATCACCGCCCCCGGCTTCGCCCCCGGCCGCTTCGACCTCATCCACGCCCGCTTCGTGCTGATGCACCTGCCGGAGCGGGACCGCCTGATCGGCAAGCTGGCCGAACTCCTCGTGCCCGGCGGCGTCCTGGTGCTCAGCGACGCGGTCGACCTCACGAGCGACCGGCCGCCGACGACCCCGTACGCCACGGCGATGCGGGCGATGTGGCAAGGACTTCGGACCACCATCGGGACCGACGTCTCCCAGGTCCCGTCGTATCCGCACCTTCTGCGCGGGGCCGGGCTCGAACCCGTCGCCGCCGAGATCCACGTACCACCGCTGCTGCCCGGCAGCCCCATCAGCCGCTTCTGGGCCGACACCTGGCAGCGCAGCAGAGAAGCGATGCTCGCCACCGGCCTGGTCGACGACGCGGCTGTCGACGAGGCGGTGCACCACCTCGAGAGCACCGCGTGCGCCGCGCTGTCGGCCGGCATGCTGACGGCCTGGGGACACCGGCCGGCCTGACGACCACGCCGTCGTCCCCGCGCCCGACAGGCTCCGGTCCGGGTGAGCGGGTCGAGACGGAGAGCGAGACGCCTCCCGGGACGGCCGGCCGTGGTCGCGGGCCAGGCGCTGGTGGCGGCGGGCCGGACGACCGACGGGGAGCGGCGCCGGTCCGGCATGCGGGTCCCGCTGACGCTTACTCCGTCACGTCCACGGCACGCCGAGTTCCGAGAGCGCGGCGCGCTGTTCCTCGGCGAGCCTGTCCCGGCGGCTCCTGGTGTTGGACATCCACACCCCCAGCCGCACCTTCACCGGGCCGGGTTCGTCCTCCACCGTGATCTCCTCGGTGTGGGCGCGCGGGACACGGTGGTGACCTTCGCGGGCGGTGTACTGGGCGAGAGCCCGTACGCCGCGCTCGAAGGACCCCGTCCTCCCGGCCGCGGGCCGCTCCGGTTCGGCCGGCGGGCGCAGGCCGAGCCGTTCCAGGCGTTCGCGCTGCTCGGGCATCAGGGCCTGCCAGACGGACGGTTCGCGCTGTCGGTGGGCCCAGGACCCGACGTCGAGTCCGTGGACGGTGACGCCGGGCAGGATCGCGCTGGGGGCGTGCTCCTCGGTGAGCAGCAGGCGGGCGGCGGCGTAGTGCCGCTGCCAGTCGACCGGCCACCGCGGATTCCAGTCCGGGTCGATCGCCGCCAGGGCTTGACGACGGTGTGCCGCCCGCTCCTCGTTCCCGCCGAGGCCGCCGGGCCTGCGGAGGTTGGCGAGCCACTGGCCGACCGCCACACCGTCCGTCACGGCGTCCTTCGGAGCGGCTAGCGTGGCGTGCTTCGCGTGGTAGGCGCGGGCGGCCGCGAGCTTCTTCCAGAAGGCGGCGTCCGCGACGGACCAGATCATGCCGAGTCCGTCGAGAAGTTCGGCCCGCCACGGCTTGAGGGTCCCGAGCCGGAACGCCCTCCTCTGCTCGCTGACCCAGGAACCGAGCGGAAGGGCGCCCTCGCCGCCGTCGAGGGGGACGACGGTGCCCACGGGAACGCGGGCGTTTCCGTGCTCCTGGGCCCAGGCGTACAGGGCGTCGTAGCCGGTGAGCCAGACCTCGGAGTCCGGCTGCAGGACGCGGGTACGCAGGAACGCGGCGATGACGCCGGGGTCATGGGGCTGGGAGAACCGGAGCAGGGGCACCCCCGCGTCGCTGCTCGCACTCACCCTCGTACGCGCGTCCGCGTTGCCGGCCGGGCCCGCGTCCGGGGTGCCTGACACCGCGTCGTCGTCGGTGTCGTCCTCCTGGACCGGGTCGAGGCCGACCACGGGCAGGGCCTTGCCCCGGGCGGTGGTGGTGCGCAGGGCCATGCGCTCGACGAGCCGTTCGTCATGGGCCCGGAGCCCCTGCAGCACGGCGACCAGAGGGCGGTAGCTCGGCGAGGCCATCATCCGGTCCGGGTCCTCGCCGGGGCGGAGGAACACCGGGACCACCAGCCGGGACACCTTCCCCTGGCCGGGTTCCTGGCGCAGGCCCCGGCCGGTGATCTGCACGATCTCGACGGGGGAGCTGCGGGTATCGGCGAAGACGACCCCGGCCACCCCGCGTCCGCCCCGGATGTCGACCCCCTCACCGAGCACCCGGCAACTGCTCAGGAAGCTCAGGTCGGTCACCCAGCCCTCCGCATCCAGCCCGTCCGCGAACCGGCCCAGCACGGCACGGCGGTGCGCGGCCGGGTGCTCACCGCACAGCCAGTCCGCGCCGATCCGCTTCGGATACGCGACCGGGTCCACCGCGTGGAGTTCGGCGGCGGTCTCCGGGAGGCCGCGGGCGAAGGCCATGGCGTCCAGGGTGCGGGAGTGGAACGTCATGAACGACCGCATCCCCGTGGTGTCCGCATGCTTCAGCAGCGCCGCCTGCAGCGCGGCGAGCCGTCGACCCCGTCGTTCCTCCGAGGACGCGTCCGGCCCGGGCGGTGCGGGGTCGCGGATCTCCAGTACGTCGATCTCGAACCGCGCCAGGACCCCGCGCTCGACACTCTCCATCAGCCCGAACTCGTACAGCACCGGGCCGTAGAGCTCTTCGTCGTCCATCGACGCCACCAGCCCGCCGCCGGGCACGTCCGTCGCGGTGCCGGCGCCCGGAGACGCCTCCCACAGGCGTGGGGTGGCCGTCATGTACAGCCGTCGCGCGGCGGGGATCCGCTTCTGGTCGTGGACGGCCGCCCACGCCTTCCCGGGATCGCCGGAGGTCCGGTGGGCCTCGTCGACGACCAGGAGGTCGAAGGCGCCCATGCGCTGTCCGTACGAGCCGAGCAGGGCACGCTCCAGCACACCCGGGGCCGCGCCGGCCTCGTCCTGGCCGCCCCGGTCGCCCTGGTCGTCCTCCAGCCCCTGGGGCGACAGGCTCGCGTACGTTGCGAACACCAGCATCGGCCCGCTGCCGGCCCACAGCGCCAACTGCGTGGGGTTCGTCGTGCACCGGACATCGAGAGCTTCGAGCAGCGGGTCGGAACCCAGACCGCACACCGCGACCGCCGGGCCGTCGTGCCCCACGGCACGCCAGGACTCGACCGTCTGCGTCAGCAGGTCCAGCGTCGGCACCAGGACACCGACCAGGCCGCGCGGGACCAACCGCCGGGCTGCCACCGCCGCCATGATGGTCTTGCCCGTGCCGGTCGCCATCCGGACCTGCCCGCGTCGGCCCCGAGCGGCCATCCAAACGTCCGCGGGCGACGCGGTGGGGGAAAGGCCCTCGACAACGGCATCGACGGCCTCCGCCTGATGCGGGCGAAGGCTGATCCCCTGCACACTCACCACTCCTGACTCCCCGTGTCCGACGGATTCGACGGATTCGAGGGATTCGACGGATCCGACGAGCCCGGACATCAGACAATAGCGAGGCTCCGGTGCTCCGGCCGCGCATCTCCGTCCGGAGAATCGCCTCAGACCTCGCGTCCAACACGCGTCCAATGTACGTGCAGATGATGTCCAATTGTTGTACGGTGGGGCGGTGAGTGAGAACAGTGTCGAAGCGCTCCTCGAAGAGGCCCGCCTGACGGCCGCCATTCCGCCGCCGGTCGAGCGGCAGCGGCTGCGTGAAGCGGCCGGTCTGTCCCGCGCCCAGGTCGCGTCGGCGGTCGGCGTCGGACGTTCCACCGTTGCCAACTGGGAGACCGGCGTCTCCGATCCGCAGCCGCCCGCACGCCTTTCCTACCTGCGCCTGTTGAAGGGCCTCGTCGAGATCTACCCGGCTGCCCCGGCGTCCGCACCCGTCCAGGCCCCCGCGCCTGCTCCCGGGCCCGCGTCCGAACCCACTCCCACCCTGGCGTCTGCTGCCGTCGCCGACCCCGAACCAACCGTGCCGGTGCCCGCGTTCACCAGCCACGACACGCTGCGCGGCCCGGACGGGCTCGCCGTCGAGGGCGAGCCGGGCCCCTGTGTCCGCTGCGGAGTCACCACCACCTTCCGGTCCACCGACGGCCACCCGTTGCACGCCGGCGCCTTCTGCGTACCCGCGGCCCCCTCGAACGCGACCGTGCCCACCCCCGCCGCAACTCCAGCAACAACCGTCCCCGCCCCGGCAGCCGCCTCACCCACCCCGATGCCGGTCCCGACCCGCCCGCAGCGCCGGGCCAGGTCCGCCGCCCGCGCCCAGGCCGAGACGACCTCGCTCATCGGCCGTGCCGTCCAGGAAGAGGCCGAGCGCTCCGGAGGGGACGAGGAAGCCGCGCTCAAGGCTCTGATCAAGCGGGCGATCCCGGACGTGATGCACCTGTTCAACGAGACCCGGGCCACCGCCCGCTACGACTACACCGCCTACCCCGCCCTGCCGGACATCCTGAAGAAGCCCTCGAAGAAGGACCCTGACCAGATCTGGGAAGCCCGCCCCCGCTTCCACCACCCCGACTACTCCCTCAAGGCCCCCGGCGACATCCGGGTCACCGCGCTCGACGTCAACGCCGCCTATCTGTCCGCGCTGAAGTGCTGGCTCCCCATCGGGAAGCTGGACCACAGCACCGGCACCGACGGCGTCGAACCCAAACGCTCCGGTGTCCACCTGATCACCCCCGCCCCGTGGCCCCACCCGCATCTGCCGGACCCGATCGGCGACCGCGACGAACCCGGTGCTCTCTGGGTCACCAACGCCACCCTGCGCCTGCTGCAACGCCTCTCCGGCCCCAAGTACGGTCTCACCGAGGCGCCCGTCATCCACGAGTCGTGGACGTCCGGTGCCACGGAGAACTTCCTCGACGCCCTGCGCAAGACCCTCGGGGCCGCCCGCGAGGAAGCCATCGCCGAGGACGACTTCCTGACGCTGGAGTACGTCAAGGCGATGTACAGCAAGTTCATCTCGACGATGGGGGAGTCGATCCACAACCGGGAGATGGTCCGGCCGGACTGGATGCACATCATCCACTCCCAGGCGTACGCCAACCTCTGGGGCAAGGCCTACAAGGCCCACCAGGCAGGCCTCGACGTCGTCGCCATGACGGGCACCGACGAGCTCCACGTCACCGGCGACTGGCGGCAGGTCTTCCCCGAGGGCCGGGGCGTGGCCCAGATGAAGATCAAGTACGGCGAGGGCAAGGCATCCGGTGAGTACACGATCGGCACGGTGACCCGCTGATGGCAGGCCGCTGGATGAACCTCGGCCAGTACAACGCCAACGGCGTTCCCGGCGCCGACGCCCTCGGTATCGCGATCGAGAACATGGTCACCGGCATCGCATCACCGGTCGACACCGAGCGCGGCCTCGCCGCCCGCCTGCGCTATCTCACCATTACCGACGCCGGCTACGCGGCCATGGACCGGGCCGGCATCCATGTCTCCCCCCGAACCCTCATCGCCTGGCTCGCCGAGGAGCGCACTCCCAACCGGGCCAACCGCACCCGTCTGGACGCCGCCTACTGGGATCTGCGCCGCCGAAACGTCGCCGCCGACCTCAAGCACCGGCTCAACAACAACGGCCGCGGCACCCGCGTCGAGATCAACCCCGTCGACCAGTCCGAGGTGGAGCGCAAGTACCGCCGCGATCTGGCCGGCCGCAGCATCAACGTCCGCGGTGTCTGGGACCGGGCCGTCGACGCCTGGCTCGACGACGACGCCCAGGAACTCGACGCCATCTGGGACCGGATCATCGAGGACCTGGGCTCCGACTACGACGGGTACAGCAACGTCTCCTCCATCGGCTGGGCCGCCTGATCAGGCCCATCGCACACGAACCGGCGGAGCCTGACCGGAAGGCAGAAGGAAACATGACTGGGCAACGCGACCGTTGGGCGGAACTGACCGGTGGAGAGGCCGGGGAGGAATACGCCCGGCGGTTCGCCCGGCTCGCCGCATCGGGCCACGACATCCATGGCGAGGCCACCTTCTGCGACACGCTGCTGGAGCCTGCCGCCCGGGTGCTCGACGCCGGCTGCGGCACCGGCCGGATCGCGATCCGGCTCGCCGAACTGGGCCACCACTGCACCGGCGTGGACGTCGACTCCTCGATGCTCGCCGTCGCACGCCGCGAGGCCCCCACCCAGGAGTGGCTTCTCGGCGACCTGTCCAGGCTGGACGCACTCGGCCTGGAACCGGGCTTCGACCTGGCGCTCGCCGCCGGGAACGTCATCCCCCTGCTGGCCCCCGGCACCGGACCGGCCGTCGTCGGGCACCTGGCGACCGCACTGCGCCCAGGCGGACTGCTGGTCACGGGCATGGGACTGGACGCGGCACATCTGCCGCTGCCGGAACCGCCCATGACCATCACCGAGTTCGACGACTGGTGCGCCCGGGCCGGACTGACGCTGCGGCAGCGCTACGCGACCTGGAGCGGCGACCCCTACGAGCACGGCTGCGGCTACGCCGTGAGTGTGCACTCCCGCCCCACCGCGTGAGCACACGGCCCGTCCGCCGCACACCTCGTCGCGGTTCCTCCCATCGCGGTCTCCTCCTCACGACCTCGGAGTCTCCTCCACGCCACGCGTCCTCCTCGTCGAGGACGACCCTTCCGTACGTGAGGGCGTCCGCGGCTCCCCGGTAACCGACGATCACCTTGAGACCGGCCCGATGAGCCCTTCGGCTCTCCGGCCCGGCGAGCGCGGTGATGTCGAACAGCCGCCGGTCCAGAACGCCGTCGGCGATCAACTGCCGTGCGTCACACGGCACTACATGGCCGTCGCCGAGGCCTTGGAGGTGGCCGGGGCCGCCGCGCCCGGGCCGTCGGTCTTCCCCGACGCCGGGCCGGTCATGCCCATCGTCACGGCGACGGCGGCCGTCATGACGGCACCGGCCTTCAATGACCGTTTACGCAAAATGGGCCCCGCTCAGGAGTGATTCGGGCGGGTGAAGTCCCGCCCGCACGGGACGTGTTGAAGAGGTGTGCGTCCCGGATTCCTGAAGTATGCAGAGGCCGCTCGAAAGTAGATCGGTGCAGGAGAAGTACATGTGGCCCCTGCGGCGGTCGACGGCCGCGCCCTGGAGATGCCCGGACCGCCAGGCCCCGTCGTCAATGGAAGCGGGCGGCGAAGACGGGCGCGGCGGCACAGCGCCGGTGTGCCCGCTCCGCCCGGTGGACGGCGTGGCCGGTGTGTCCGGAGTACGGGCATGGGCCAGGCCCCCGCCCGCCGCCAGGAGGGCCGACGCGAGGACGGTGGACAGGAACAGGGCGGCGCTGTGAGCGAGTGCGCGGCTTCGCATGGTTCCTCCGGGATCGAGATCCTGGGGTGAGCGGGGCCACCGGATGCGAGCGGTACCTCAGGCCCTGCCGTGCGAGAACCGCGAACGCCGGGCCACGGCATCCAACGACACCGCCAGCAGCAGTACCCCGCCGGTGACCATGAAGCGGTAGGCGGAGTCGAGATTCAGCAGGGTGAGCCCACTGGAGATCGACTGGATCACGAGAACGCCGAGCAGCGCGGCGAACGCCGTGCCCCGGCCGCCGAACAGACTGGTCCCGCCGATGACGGCCGCCGCGATGGCGTTGAGGTTGACGTCACCGCCGCCGCTGCTCTGGTTGGCCGCCGCGAGCCGCGAGGCGGAAAGCACCCCGCCGACGCACGCGAGCGTCGTGCACAGCACGAACGCGGTGGTGAGGACGGCCTTCACGTTCACGCCCGCACGCCGGGCGGCCTCCATGTTGCCGCCGACCGCGTACATCGACTTGCCGAACGAGGTACAGGACAGGACGTAGTGCAGCGCCAGCACCAGGGCGAGGAAGAACACGAACATCCAGCCAACCCCCCGGTCCCGGTTGAGATACCAGACCGCTGTGCCGAGACCGGCCAGCAACGCCAGGCTCCGCCCGACGAGCAGACGCCGCGAGGCGGCGGCGAGACCCGCCCGCCGGCGCTCCCCGGCACGGGCCGCACCGGTCGCGTACAGCACCGCCGCTCCCACGACGACCATCGTGTACGCCAGCCAGGGCGGCAGGAAATGGAGTTGGGCGAAGGTCACCAGGCCCGAATCGAAAGGGAGGTTGATCGACCCCTTGGGCCCGAGTATCCACAACTGCACGCCGAGGAAGCCGAGAAGACCGCCCAGCGTGATGACGAAACTGGGCACGCCGATCCGGTTGTGGACCTGGGCGTAGAACCAGCCGATCAGACCCGCCAGGGCCAGCGATGCGGCCACGGCGAGCCAGGCCGGCAGACCCCGGTCCACGAAGAGGACCGCCAGGACGGCGGCGCTCAGTCCGCTGACCGAGCCGACCGACAGGTCGATCTGCCCGACGAGGAGGACGCAGACGACCCCCAGGGCGATGATTCCGACCGGCACGCTTTCGAGGGCGAGGTTCGTGAGGTTCGGGCTCGACAGGAAGATCGGGTTGAGGATCTGCATCACGACCCAGATCACGACGAGCCCGGCGAGAACGGGCAGGAGACCGAGGTCGCCGCCGCGCAGCCGGGCGGAGACCGCCCGCCACCGGTCGCGCACCCCGCCGGACCGGTTCGTCGGCTTTTGCGGCCCGCCCCGGGAAAGCTCCGGGCTCGTGACCGCGGCCGGTTCCGTCACGACGTCTCCTTCGCCCGCGGCCGGTTCCGTCATGACGCTTCCCCCTTGCCCGAGGCTTCCGTTCCGCCGCTCGCGCTCCGGTCCCGGCCGGCGCGGCGGCTGACCACGTTGTCCGTGGCCCCGGTGATGGCCGCCACCAGGTCCGAGGCCGTCGCCTCGGCCGCGTCGAAGACGCCGTTGTTGCGGCCGAGCCGCAGGACGGCCACGGTGTCGGCGACGGCCCGCACATCGGCCATGTTGTGGCTGACCATGATGACGCCCAGGCCGCGCTCCTTCAGACGCTCGATCAGGTTGAGCACCTCCGCGGTCTGCGCCACACCCAGCGCGGCCGTCGGCTCGTCGAGGATGATCACCTTGGGGTCGCCCAGCAGGGTCCGCGCGATGGCCACCGTCTGCCGCTGTCCGCCGGACAGGGCGGCGACCGGTACGCGCACGGAGGGGATCTTCGCCGACAGCTCCCCGAGCAGGGCGCGGGAGCGGACCTCCATGGTCACCTCGTCCAGCCGCAGACCGCGCAACTCCCTTCCGAGGAAGAGGTTTTCCACCACGTTCAGGTTCTCGCACAGGGCGAGGTCCTGGAACACGGTCGCGATGCCGAGCTGCTGTGCGGTCGCGGGGGAGGGGACGGAAACGATCTCGCCGCCGAAGCCGACGGTACCGGTGTCCGGCTGGTGCACCCCGGAGAGGACCTTGACCAGGGTGGACTTCCCCGCGCCGTTGTCGCCCACCAGCGCGACGACCTCGCCCGCGGCGACGTCGAGGGCCACATCGGTGAGCGCGGCGACCGCACCGAAGGACTTGCTGATCCCGCGCAGCGAGAGCAGCGGCCCTCCGGACGCCTGTCGCGGCGACGGAAAGGACTCAGCAGACATCGACCGACCTTCCGAGGCGGGCGGGGAAGAGGGAGTGGCGCGGAGTCGTCCGTTCCCGCGACTACGTGACACCCGCCTCGGCGCAGGCGGCCGCGTACGTCGCCGTGCACACCTCGGCGGTCTTCAGCGGCTTCCCGTCGCCCACCAGAACCTCCGCGATGTTCTTCCGGGTGACCACGGTCGGGGTGAAGAGTTCGGAGGGGGTGCCGAAGAGCGTCGTGTCACCCCGGGGCTTCTTCCCCTGGGCGAAGGCGTGGGCCGCGGTCGCCGCAGCTTCCGCGACGGTCTTGATGGGCTTGGAGATGGTGTTGTACTGATCGCCCTTGACGATCCGCTGCGCGGCGGCGAGTTCGGCGTCGTTCCCCGTCACCGGCGGCACGGTCGCCCCGGCCGCCTTGAACGCGGCGATGGAACCGCCGCCCGTTCCGTCGTTGGCGGCCGCCACACCGGCGATCTTCCCCGGGAACTTGCTGATCTGGCCGCTGACCCAGCTCTGCGCCTTGCCCGGTTCCCAGGCCGGGGTGTCGTACTCGGCGAGCAGATCGAATCCGCTGGAATCGACCGCGCTGTGGATGCCCTTCTTGATCAGGCCCGCCGCCGCGTCGGTCGGTGACCCGTTGACCTGGAGGAGACCGCCCTCGGCCTTCGTGGCCCGAAGGTGCTCCACCAGGGACGCGCCGATCATGGCGCCGATCTTCTCGTTGTCGAAGGAGACGTAGTAGTCCGCCTTGACCGCCGGGATCGGCCGGTCGTACGCGATGACGGGAACCCCTCGCCCCTGTGCCGTACGGACGGTGCTCGCCGCCGCTGCGGAGTCCACCGGATCGATCACGATGACATCGGCGCCCTGCGCGAGAGCGGAGTCGGCCTGCTGCTGTTGCTTCGCGGCATCGCCGCCCGCGTTCTGGTACAGCACCTCGCACCCGCCGCAGAGATCTCTCACCTTGGCCTTGAAGAGCGGCGCGTCGTACAACTCGTAGCGGGTGGAGGCGATATCGGGCATCAGAAAGGCGATCTTCGCGTTCTCCGACGACCTGCCGTCCGAACCGCTCGGCGCTTTTGTCGTACAGGCAGCGGCGGAGGCGATCACCGCCATCGCGGATAAGGCTGCTGCGAGAGATCTGACAGAGCGTTGCTTCACTGGAATCTCCTCTGTCCTGAGGCGGAGAGCCCTCCTTCGCGTCAAATTAACAGCGGAAATTTTAGTAGTGTCAATGGGCGTGTCATAAACAACAGGGCGGTTGGGTTCTTCAACGGCGTACGGGTACCCGCGCGGGGGCTCCCCACATGGTCCGGGCCGTCGCCAACTCGGCGCGGTACCGCTCGTATCCGTCCTCGTACAGCGCCCGTACGTCCGCGCGCGGCTCGACCACCTGATGGCGCCCGGGCGGCGCCTCGTACCCGGGGGAGAGCGAGGCCCTGGCGACGGACACCACACCGAGCGCCCCGACCTGCTCCTCCAGCGGAATGCGGACGGGACGGCCGAGGACGTCGGCGATCAGCCGGGCCCACATGACCGATCGCGTGCCGCCGCCGCACAGCGCGAGCGTGCCGCTCAGCCCCGCCGCGTCCAGGCAGTGCCGGGCCGCGTACCCGATGGCCTCGCAGACGGCCCGCACCGCGTCCGCCCGGCCGGTCGCCAGGCTGAGCCCGTCGAGCCTGCCCTGCGCCGACGGCTCGACGAACGGGGCCCGTTCGCCCGCCTCGGACAGGAAGGGGAAGGCGCGGACGCCCCGGGCGCCGGGCGGGCTGTCGGTGAGCAGCGCGTCGACGTCGGCCGTGGTCGCGCCGACGAGGGCCAGCACCCACTCCAGCGCCGCCGTCCCCACCATGGCGGGCATGGCACGCAGCCACCGGCCCGGGTCGGGCGTGCACAGCCACATGCCGGCGGGCTCGGCGAGCGGATCGAGGTCGACGCGGTCGGTCAGCACCTGGCTGGCGAGGGTCGTGCCGAGGATGAGAACCCCGTCCCCGACCTCGCGCACGCCGCTGCCGATCGCGCAGGCCGGCAGATCGTACGGCCCCGCCACCACCGGCAGGCCCTCGGGCAGCCCCAGCAGCCCCGCGCCAGGCCCGTCCAGCCCGAGCACCGTCCCGGGAGCGGCGGGAGAGGGCAGCAGCCCCGCCCGCCCCTCGACACCGCACGCGGCCAGCGCCTGAGGTGCGTAGCGACGGGTACGCGGGTCGAGGAACGGCAGCGTCGCGTCGGAGGCGTCGAGACACACCCGGCCGGTCAGACGCTGGGCGACCGCGTCCACGCAGTACCCCGCGACGGCGGCCCGGTCCAGCGCGTCCGGCTCGTGCTCCTGGAGCCAGTTCAGCAGCGGGCCGTGGCACCCGGGGAACATGCCGGAGCCGGTGTGCGCGTGGGCGGCGGCGATCGTGCCGTCCGCCAGCCACCGGGTCACCAGATCCGAGGCCCGCGCGTCCATCCAGGAGATGGCGGGCCGCACCGCACGGCCCTCGGCGTCCCGCAGCCACAGACCGTCACCCTGCCCGGTGAGCGCCACGGCGTCCGGCGTACGGCCGATCGCGGCGGCGACCTCGCGAACGACATCGACGACACCGGCCACGACCTCGTCGAGATCCTGCTCCACCCGCCCGCCCGACAACATCTCCACATGCGAGCGCCGGCTCGCGGAGGCCAGGCCGTCGCCGGTCCCGTCGAACGCCACGGCCTTGGTGACCGACGTACCGATGTCCACGCCGATGATCGTGCTCACGCCTGGTACCTCCTGTGCGGGCCGATGGGCTGCCGGGCGGCGTCGATGGCGGCGGCGGTCAGGGCCGGCCGGCCGCCAGGACGTCCCGGTTGGCGAGGTGTGCCAGCTTCTCCCCCCGCAGGAAGCGGCCGACCTCGGCGGCGGTGATGTCCGCCGCGCGGTGGGCCGTCTGCCGGGTGGCGCCCGCCAGATGGGGCGTGGTGATCACGTTCGGTACGTCCCGCAGCGCCCAGTCGGCGGGGATGGGCTCGATGTCGTACACATCGAGGGCGAGCGCCCCCAGACTGCCGCTGCGCAGCAGCTCCGGCAACGGCGCGTGGTCGAGCAGTCCACCGCGGGCGGAGTTCACCAGGACCGCGCCGTGCGGCAGCAGCCCGAGACGGCGGGCGTCGAGCAGATGCTGGGTCTCCTCGGTCAGACGGGCATGCAGGCTCACCACCGAACTCCGGCTCAGGAGAGCGTCCAGCTCGACGAGTTCGACCCCGTCCGCCTCGACCGCGGCACGATCGGCGTACGGGTCGGCCGCGAGTACCCGGGCGCCGAAGGCGCGCATCACCCGGGCCACGATGCGGCCGATGGCGCCGTACCCCACGAGCCCGACCGTGGCCCCGCCGAGCTCGCCGCCGCTCTCCTCGTACGCGTACAGATCGCCCCGCCACACGCCCCGCTTGAGCTCCGCGTCGGCCGTGCCGATACGCCGCATCGCCGCGAGCATCAGCCCCACGGCGAACTCCGCGGCCGCAGGGGCGTTACGGCCGGGGGCGAAGCTGACCCGGACTCCGCGGCGGGTGGCGGCGGCCAGGTCCACATTCACCGGTCCGCCCCGCGAGACGGCGACCAGACGCAACGCGGGCGACGCGGCGAACACCCGCTCGGTGAACGGGGCCATCTGCGTCACACAGACGGACGCCCCGGCCAGCGCCTCGACGAGCTCGTCCTCCGTGCCGCTCGCCTCGTGGACCTCGGCGACCGGACCGAAGGGCTCATGGGGCCAGGGGAGGGTCAGCTCCGCGAACTCCGGCGGCTCTCCGCCCGTGCGGGACAGCTCCTGAATCACTGCCGCGCGAATCAACGCGGGACGGACGAAGTGGTCGCCTGCGGCGAGGATGCGCATGACGTCGGATTCCTTCTGCGAGGAGAGCCGGTGGGAGACGTTGGCGAGCAGGTCGGAGCGTGATCCGGGCCGCGACAGGCCGGTCCTGGGCTGTGTAAAGTCTGTTAAATTTAACAGCGGCCGCGTGAGCGGGCAATGCGCCCGGCGCACTCGGCGTGTACGGGCCACGGCCTCGATCTCGAAAGGGCGGTCTCGATGACCTCTCGTCTCCTGCTCGTACGGCACGGCGAGACCGAGTGGCACGCGGAGAACCGGTACGCCGGCGTCACCGACATCGCCCTGACGCCCAGAGGCGCGGCCCAGGCCGCCGACCTCGGTTCCTGGGCCGCCCGCAACGGCGTGGACGCGATCGCCTGCTCCCCGCTCGGCCGCGCCCGCCGGACAGCGGCCCCCGCGGCGGCGGCGCTGGGCCTGACGGTCGACGTCCAGGAGGGGCTGCGGGAGGTGGACTTCGGCTGGGGTGAGGGCCGGACCATCCAGGAGATGGCCGAGGAGGACCCCGAAGCCGTACGGCGCTTCCGCGAGGACGCCGACTCCGGCGCCTTCCCCGGCTCCGAGCCCGTCGCCCGGGCAGCAGCACGGGCGACCGGAGTCCTCCGCGACCTCGCACACCGTCACCAGGGCGACAGGGTGCTCGTCGTCGCCCACAACACCCTGCTGCGCATCGCCCTGTGCGAGCTCCTCGGCCTGCCCCTCGGGCGCTACCGGCGGATCTTCCCGCGTCTGGACAACGGGGCGGTCACGGAGATCGAGATCCACGGCACGGACACGGCGCTGCGCTCGCTCAACGTCCCCACCACCGCGCCCGGCCCGAGCCCTGCGGGAGACTGACCCCCATGACCAAGAGATCCGCCGAAGAACGCCGACGGCTCATCGCCGAGCATGTCGTGGAACAGGGCACGGTCACCGGCGCCGCCCTCGCGCAGCTCACGGGCGTCAGCCTGATGACCGTCCACCGCGACCTCGACGACCTCGCGCGCCAAGGGGTGCTGCGACGCTTCCGCGGCGGCGCGTCGGCCCTGCCCTCGACGGTGTTCGAGTCGAGCCTCGACTACCGGCTCGGCGTCAACACGGCGGAGAAGAACGCCGTCGCGCGCGCCGCCGCCCAACTGGTCGAGCCCGGCATGTCGGTGATGCTCGACGACTCCACCACGGTGCTGGTCATGGCCGGTCTGCTGGTCGACCTCGCGCCGCTCACCGTGGTCACCAACGCCCGCCGGGTGCTCGACGTCTTCACCGACCGTGAAGGCATCCGCCTGATCGCCCTGGGCGGCGAGTATTCGCGCACGCACGATTCCTTCCTCGGGATGCCCTGCGTCGAGGCGGTGGAGGCGCTCTCGGTCGACCTCGTCGCCGTCTCCACCTCCGCTCTCGACGCCAGGACCGCCTACCACCAGGAGCAGGACGTGGTGCTGGTCAAACGGGCGATGCTGACGTCGGCGGCGACGAAGGTGATGCTCATGGACCACACCAAGCTCGCCCGGACCGCGCTGCACCGCGTGGGGCCCGTCGCCGACCTGGACCACCTGGTCGTGGACGACGGCGTGGACGCCGAACTGCTCGGCAAACTCCGCGAACGCACGCAGGTGACGGTGGCGACCGTCGCACCGTGAAGCCGCCCTCCCGGTGATGGCAGGCATGTTAATTTCACACAGGATCACCCACGCGGATGGTGGACGGACGAGATTGGTCCCGTCGGGGAAGGACGCTTTCAGCCATGAGCAGTGACTCCCGCAGCACCAGCACCCACGCTCCGGCCGTGATCGGCATCGATGTGGCGACCGCGTCCGTCCGCGTACTGGGCGTCGACGGACAGGGGCAGGTGCTCGCCGAAGCCCGGGCCGATCTGCCGGTCCCCGTACGCACGTCCACGGGGACGAGTACGGGAACGAGCGAGCAGGACGCCCGTTCGTGGTGGCCCGCCGTACGGTCGGCACTGCGCCGCACCACGGCCGCGCTGCCCCGGGGCGGCCGCGAGGTGATCGCTGTGGCCGTGTCCGCCACATCCGGCACCATCGTGCCCACCGGGGCCGACGGCGAACCGATCGGCCCGGCCCTCATGTACGACGACCGGCGAGCCGCCGCCCTCAACGCCGAGGCCCAGCGGACGGGCAGCGCCCGCTGGAACGCGCTCGGCCTGTCCGTGGGCCCCACCGCGGCGCTCGGCCGAGCCGTCTGGTGCCGCCGTACCTACGGCTCCGGTCTGCACCAGGTCCTGCACACACCCGACATCATCGGGCGCGAGCTGACGGGCCACCCGGTCGCCACGGACTGGAGCCACGCGCTCAAGTCCGGCTACGACGCCCGCGGTTCGGAGTGGGCGCACGAGGTCTTCGACGCCCTCGACTTCCCGCTCGCCCTGCTCCCCGCCGTACGCGCCCCCGGCACCGAGGCCGGAGTCGTCGGCCCGGAGGCGGCCGAGGCCACGGGCCTGCCCGAAGGGTGCTCCGTACGCCTCGGAATGACGGACGGATGTGCGGGCCAGATCGCCACCGGGGCGGTCGAGCCGGGCCGGTTCGTGGGCGTGCTCGGCACCACGTACGTCCTCAAGGGGGTCTCGGCGGACCTGGTGCGTGATCCGACGGGGGCGTTCTACAGTCATCGCCACCCCGACGGCTGGTGGCTTCCGGGCGGGGCGTCCAACACCGGAGGCGAGTGCCTGGCCCGAACCGCTCCGGGCCGCCTGCCCGCGCTGGACGCCGCGGCGGCGGCCCGGGGCCCGGCTTCGTACGTGCGCTACCCGCTGTGCCGCGAGGGTGAACGGTTCCCCTTCGTCTCCGGTGCGGCGCGCGGCTTCGAACGGGGCCGCCCCCGCGACGAGACGGACGCCCACCGCGCCGCACTCGAAGGAGTGGCGTTCGTGGAACGCCTGGCCCTGGACCGGATCGAGCGTCTCGGCGTCCCGGTGCTCGGCCCCCTGTACGCGGCCGGCGGAGGCAGCCGCAGCGCGGTGTGGACGGCGATCCGCGCCACCGTTGTGAACCGCCCGGTCCGGGTCGTCGAGCGCGCGGAGACGGCGTTCGGCGCCGCACTCCTCGCCGCGACCGGCACGCTCCACGAAGACCTCACGGCGAGCGCCGCCGCCATGGTGCGTACGGGAGCGCTCGTCGAGCCGGTGCCGGCGGAACGCCCCGCGCTGGAGGACGCTCACGCCCGCTTCGTCGAGGCACTGCGCGAGCGCGGCTGGCTCACCGACGACTGACGCGGCCGCCGCCCGGCGCCGTCTACAGCCATCCGTGGCGCGCCGCGTGCCAGGCGAGCTGCATGCGGGTCGCGGCGTCGGAGCGTTCCATCAGACTCTGGATCCGGCGCTGGACGGTACGACGGCTCAGCTGCATCTGCGAGGCGATCGTCTTGTCACTGACCCCCGCCACCAGCAAGGACAGCAGCCGGCGGTCCGAGGGGGAAAGGACGTCGGGCGATCGGGTGCCGTCATCGGCCGGCCGGCCCGTGTCGTCGATGTCGAGCGGTACCGCGTCCTCCCAGTAACGCTCGAAGAGCGCGATGAGGGCCGCCAGGAGATTGCTGTCCCTGACCAGCGCCGTCGTGGGCTCCTCCGGGCTGCCGTGCGGTCCGCCGCTGACGAGTGGGAACACCGCGACGGCGCGATCCACGATCGCCAGGCGCAGCGGCAGTTGCGGGACGGCACGAGCGACCTCACCGGCCTGCACGCCCGCCATCACGTTGCTCACCGCGTCCTCGTCGTCGAAGAACGCCTTCTCGTACAGCACCCGGTAGCGGACGCCGCGGGCCAGCGCGTCGAACTCGTCCCCGTTGCTTCCCGAGGGCATGGCCACGTACTGCGCCTTGCAGAACCAGAGCATCTCGTCCTGCGCGCCCTTCTGAAGCTGCCGCAGGCAGTGACGCAGCGCCTCCGCGCCGGTGACGACCTCGAGGAGCTGGCCGGCATCGCGGCGACGCATGGTCTCGCGGTAGGAGTCCATCAGCCGCGCGGCCTCGCGCCGGGCGATGTCCAGGGCGTCGGCGCTGTGCCTGATCCGCGGCAGCAGGGCCGCGTCCGGGGCGGCTGCCATGTAGAGGTGCGGGGTGCCGTCGGTCGGGCTGGCGAGTCCCTTCGCGGTGAGCGCCCGGAGGACTTCTCCGGTGCGATCCGCCGTCAGCCCCGCGCGCTCCGCGAGATCGGACGCGCTTGCCCGGCCGGATGCGACGAGGAGCCCGTAGACGGACTCCTCGTCGGGGGAGAGTCCCGCAATCTCCAGCATGACGCATGCCCTCCCCGAGACCTGGGTCATATTGTTGAATAGCGTACTACATGGCTGGACGGCGGGACCGGGGGTGTACGACGCCGCTCGCACACCCCCGTACATCCCGTGCCGGGGCTACCGGTGTACGGCGTAGGCGCGTTGCACCGTCTGCCGCACGGTGTTGCCCGCGCTGTCGCTCGCCGTGACGCGGAGCGTGACCCATGTCCGGTGCTGTGCCGGTGTCGTGAGCCCGGCCCGGAAGCCGAGTTCGCCGTGAGCCTTGGTGCGCGCGGTGGTCCAGGTCCGTCCGTCGTCGTACGACGCCTCGACGCGGACCATGACGCCACGCGGAGCGGCGAGGCCCTTCTGTGCGCGGACCTTCACATCGATGCGGTGCGACCGTCCACCGTCCACCACATTGCGGGCGTCGACCGGTACGTCGTAGTCCAGCTGGAGCAGGGGGAGCGGCGTGGTCTCCTTGCTGTGGCCCGAACGGAACGACCAGGACGTATCGGTCGACACACCCGCCTTCCAGTCCTCCGAGTCGCGCGCCGTCGACAGATCCAGCCGGTAGCGGGCGGGTGCGTCCGGAACGCTGATGTCCTGCCAGGCGCTGCTCACCCCGGCCACCTTCTCGCCGTCGCGGTACAGGACCGCGCTCGCGAGATCGCCCTGCGGGGCCTCGCCGAGACCGTCCCCGGCACTTCTGCGCGACCAGTGTCCGGGCTGCGAGTCGGTGAACTCCGGAATTCTCAGGCGCAGCAGGTCTCCCTCGCGCACGGTCGGGGTGGAGGTGCCGACCGGAATGGAGGGCCGCACGATCGCGCCCTGCCAGGTCTCCGCGGGCCGGTGGCCGGCCCGGAAGGTGCGCGGCTGGTCGAGCATGCCGTGGACGAGCGGCTCATCCACGAAGAAGGTCGTCGTGTGGTGCACCCGGTGCTGCCATACGGTGTCGTCGGCGCTCACGTACTCGGTGCGGGCGAACCCCAGAGGAACGAACCGTGTGTACTGGTTCCAGGCCGTCTCCTGGTAGGGCCGCCAGCCGAAGCGCTGCTCACTGGCCCAGCCGCTGACACCGTTGTCCGCGTACGTGGTGGGAACAACCGCGCTGTTGGACGCGGACACCGTGTGCACCACCTTCCGCGGCACCTGCTGCCGCGCCACCTGCATCACGTCGTAGAGGTAGGGGCTGCGGGCGGTGCCGGAGAGTTTCACCGAGGTCGAGCCGCGGGCGATGCGGGCCAGGAGTTCGGCCCCCTCCGACGCGCCGATCCGTATCGTGGGCACGGCCCAGCGCTCGCCCATCGGCTGCCAGCGGGTCCAGCTGTTGTCTTCGAAGTGGACGACCAGCACCGCTCGGGCGCCGGCCTTGGCGGCACGCTCGACGAAATCCTTCTCGTTCTCACCCGTGGCATTGTCGACGACCGCGATCCGACCGCGGGCCTTGGTAAAGACGGGCTTGTCCGCGGTACCCGCGTCGATCGCGCTCAGGGTTTCGCCGGACTCGGGAAGGAGAGGCGACATCGGAAGGTAGTAGGCGCCCAGGTCGGCCTGCTTCTTCTTCGCCTTCACCTTCGCCGTGAGGAGAGGGGCGACGAGCTGCCAGCGGGAGGCGAACTCGAACGTGCCCTCGGTGACCCGGGCGGTCGGGCTGATGTAGAGCCGCTTGGCGCTGTCGAAGTACATCGTGCCCTGCGTCAGCCCCCGGCCTCCGATCTCCCGGTACGTCTGGTAGCTCAGGATGCCGCGCTGCTCGGCGGGCCGGGGTGTGCGGATCTCGACCGGCACGGTGGTCCGGGCGTCCAGGGTGACGGTCATGTCCTTGGTGACCTTCACCTCCGGGATCACCGCGTGGCGCAGCTCCTCGCCGTCGTGCGACGTGTCCAGCCAACTGGTGTTGACCTGGTAGACACCCTCCTCGACCTCGGTGGCCGCCGCAGCGGGGTCGGTATACCCGACGAAACCGTCGGCCCCCCAGATGGTGGGCAGGTCACCGACCCGCTTGCCGTCCTTGTCGATGGTCTTCAGGGTGATCCGGTGGGTGGGCCCCTGGACGAGGACGCTCACCGTGGTCCGCGCGAGCACCGTGCCGTCGGAGGCGGTGGCGGTGACGTAGCCGTAGAACTTGCCCTGCCCCACGCGGGCCGGGTCGACGGTCAGGAGGGCCTCGGCGGACGAGTTCGCCGGAATCTGTACGGAGTCGGCGCCGAGACGCACCGATCCGGCAGCGGGCTTCCGGCCGGCTTCCGTGGCCAGCTCGACGCTCAGACTCAGCCCGACGCCCTGGCCGGAGGAGTTGGTGTAGCGGAGCCGGGAGAGGCCGGGTTCGGTCGCCTCCGACGTGAAGGGCCCCAGGGCCAGGGTTCCGGTGGCGCTCACAGCGCCGAGCACGGCGGCGCGGGCGTCGATCCGTCCGCTGCCCTGCTCCGTCACCTTCTGATCGGCGACGGTCACCGCGGAGCTGATCAGCGCGTCCTTGAGCTGGGCGGCGGTCCACTGTGGATGCCGCTGGGCCAGCAGCGCGGCCGCGCCCGCCACATGAGGAGTCGCCATGGAGGTGCCGGAGGCGGCGACGTAGTGCTCGTCCACCGGCGTGCCCATGGTGGTCCCGGCCGCGCGCGCGGCCACGATCCCCACGCCGGGAGCCGTCACATCCGGCTTGACCGCCTCGTCACCCGGGCGCGGACCACGGCTGGAGAACGGGGCGAGCGAGTCGTCCCGGTCCACCGCGCCGACCGTCAGGGCCGCGTCCGCCGCGCCGGGGGAGCCGACCGTCCGCGGGCCCTGCGCGCCGTCGTTGCCGGCCGCCACGACGAACAGGACGCCGGAGCGCCGGCTGAGGTCGTTGAGGGCCAGGCTCATCGGGTCGGTCCCGTCGCTGGCGCCCGACGAGCCGAGGCTCATGTTGACGATATCGGCGCCCTGCTCCACCGCCCATTCCATGCCCGCGATGACCTGCGACGAACTGCCGAAACCGTCGTCTCCGAGCACCTTGCCGACCAGCAGTCGGGCGCCGGGCGCCACACCCCGGCGGGTGCTGCCGGACCCCGAGGCGACACCACTGCCGCCGACGACGGACGCCACGTGGGTGCCGTGCCCGAACACGTCTCCGGTGCCGCTGCTGCCGGAGAAGTCTTCGGCCGCCGTCACCCGGCCGGCCAGATCGGGATGGTTCTGGTCGGCTCCGGTGTCCAGGACGGCCACCTTGACCCCGTCGCCGCGATACCCGGCCGACCACACGTCCGGGGCGCCGATCCGGGCCGTGCTGCGATCGAGGGACGCGCTCACCCGGCCGTCCAGCCACACGCGCGGCGCGTCGGCGGCCTTCGTACGCTGTCCGCCGGCGGAGACCAACGTCTTCCAGAACCGGCCGAGATCGTCGTTGTCGACGCGCAGCGCGTGTGCGTCGATGCTGTCGAGCCTGCGCACGGACGACTGCTCGGCCAGACCGGTCAGTTCGTTCAGCGACGAGGCCGTCGTTCCGTCGGCCTGCTCCACGATCAGCGGGAGGGCCTCGGTGTGCTCCGTGTCGTACTGCTGCGCGAGGAGCGCTGTCACGTCGAAGAGGCCGCGGTCCAGCTGCCCGGCCGCCACCAGCGGGTCGGCGTCGGACGGCAGGACCGTGACGTGACCGTCCTGCTCCAGGGTCCGGAAGAGCAGGCCCTTCCGCCCGGGGCCCGGTGTCACGGACGCCGCCTGGCGGCCGTCCGGGCCGCGGGTGAGCGCCACTCGGTCGCCCGTGATCAGCCGCACCGTCGCCGCGTCGCCCGGTGCGGGGGGCGCGACGGCCGTCCCCCGGGGCGCTTGTGCACTCGCGGGCAGGGGGACCACGGCGCCGGCGGCCAGTGCGAGACCAGCTGATATGGCCGCCAACAGGCGCAACCGTCTCATCAGGTGCAGCCTTTCCTCTTGATCGACGTAACTGCGTGCCGGGCCAGAATGTGCTGATGGCCGAAGGGGTGTCATGCGAATCCCGTGACGCAGGTGGGACATGTCGCAAGAGCGACAGCCTCGAACCGGCCTATGTTGATGCATCAACCTTCCGGGGTTAAGGTGAGGTAACGGTCGACGGGTATCCGTCGAGCCGGTCGTGAGCAGGTATTCAAGGAGGAAACATGGCGGTCGAAGTGAGCGACGTGCCCGGGGCGAACCGCTATGAGGCGTACGTCGACGGTGAGTCCAAGCCGGCGGGCATCGCGCAGTACATCCGTACGGCGGAGCTCGTCGCGTTCGTGCACACCGAGGTCGAGCCTGCGTACGAGGGCAGAGGGGTCGGGTCCGCGCTGGCCCGGGCCGCCCTCGACGAGGCGCGCGCGGCGAACCTGCGGGTGCTGGCCACCTGCCCCTTCTTCGCGGGCTGGATCGCCCGGCACCCCGACTACCAGGACCTGCTGTACCAGTCCCGCAGCAAGGTCAGCGACTGAAGCAGTTGACTCATCAACTATATGGGTGATTGGCTTTCCTGGTAGGTCTCTGCCCCTCGCCGGAGAGGCAGAGGTTCGGCAGTCATCCCGAGGAGGAAACCATGGGAACTCGCGTTGCGGACAACCCCGATGAGTCGCGTTACGAGATCTTCGACGGCGATGAGCGGGCCGGATTCGTCGAGTATCACCGATTCCGGGACGAGATCGCCTTCCTTCACACGGAGATCGACCCGCGCTTCGGGGGCCGAGGCCTCGGGGGCACGCTGGCCCGCTCGGTTCTCGACGAGGCCAGGAAGCAGGAGCTCACCGTTCTTCCCTTCTGCCCCTTCATCCGCGGCTGGCTCCGCAAGCACCCGGAGTACACCGACCTGGTGCCGGAGGCACAGCACGCGCGCTTCGGGCTGTGACGCCCGCCGGATCACCGGACACCCGAGGAGGTCTGTTCCGCCGTGCGAGCCCTGATCGTCGATCGCTCAACGCCCCGCGGTATCCGTCTCGGTGAAGCGGAACCACCCCGGCCGGCGCCCCACCAGGCGTTGGTACGGGTGGCCGCAACCTCCCTCAACTTCGGCGAGGTGAGCCACGGCATCGCGACAGCGGCGCCAGGCACCGTTCTCGGCTGGGACGCGGCCGGGCTGGTGGAAGTGGCCGCCGCCGACGGGTCCGGACCGCCCGTCGGCACTCCGGTGCTCACCATCGGCGCGGACGGCGGGTGGGCCGAACTCCGTGCCGTGGACACCGGGGCACTGGGTTCCGTACCGCCCGGCACCGATCCCGGTGCGCTCAGCACGCTCCCCGTCGCCGGCCTCAGCGCCCTCAGGGCTCTCCGCCGTTGCGGGCCCCTGTCCGGAAAGCGCGTGCTGGTCACCGGTGCGACGGGCGGGGTGGGGCGGTTCGCGGTGCGGCTCGCCCACGCCCAGGGTGCCCGGGTCACGGCGTCCACGGGCGATCCGGACGAACACGGGGACGCCCTCCGGGCCTTGGGCGCGGACGAGATCGTTCACGGACCCGAGCGCGCCGACGGAGAGTGGGACGCCGTCGTGGACACGGTCGGCGGCGAGCAACTGGTGCGCTCCTTCGCGAAGCTGGCGGCGCACGGCACGCTCGTCGCCGTCGGCGACGTCACCTCGCGCCCCGTCACCTTCCCGCCGGGTGCTTTTCTCGGCAGCGATGACCGGCACGGCCGTGCGATCGTCACGTTCCACTCGCTGGACGGCCCCGCACCCGCCCCGGATCTGGAACACCTCGCCCGGTTGATGGCGGAGAAGGTGCTCACGCCCCACATCGGCTGGCGCGGCGACTGGAGCCGCGCGGACGAGGCCATTGACCTGCTGAACTCCCGCCGCCTCCACGGCAAGGCCGTACTGGATGTCCCGGGCGGTCGGTGACCTCGCAAGGCGGGAGCGGGGCGCCCGCCGCCCGGGACGCAAGTGCCCCGCTCCCGTCTGAACCCGAATCAGTGGAGCTGGCGTTCGTGCTCCTCGGCGAGATCCAGGTTCGCGGACACGCCTCGCAGCGTCACCAGCGCCCAGATCGCGGCGAGGACCATCACCCCGGCGCCGGCGATACCGGTCACCGTGGCCGCCTCGGTGAACGCCTCCTTCGCGGCCGCGAGGACGAGGTTCCCCGTGCCGCCGCCGACTTCCCCGGCCACGATCAGGGCTTCGGCCGGCGTCGAGGACGCCCGGTCGAGCAGGTCCGCCGGGAGACCGAGCGCGTCCGTTCCGGCGGCGGAGACCCTGGTGTACCAGGAGACGAGCAACCCGCCCAGCACCGCGGTGCCGAGCGTCGTACCCACCTCGTACGCGGTCTCGGATGTCGCGGCGGCCTGTCCGGCGCGTTCGGGCCTCACGGAACTCATGATGATGTCGTTGCTCAGGGCCAGGGCAATGCCCGCGCCCAGCGAGACCAGCCCCAGCATGGTCGCGACGAGAAGAGGGGGCGATGCCGGCGCCAGGAAGACGGTCAGCCCGAACCCGGTGGCCGTCGTCAGGAGCCCGCCGGTGATGACGTGGGCGGGCGGATGACGCTTGACCAGGGCGGCCCCGACGAACGCGGCGCCGGCGGCGAGAACCGCCTGGGGCATCAGCCAGAAGGACGTCCGGAGCGGGCTGAGCCCGAGGACGAGCTGGAGGTGCTGGGTGAGCGCCAGCAGAGCTCCGGCCATCGCGAGGATGGCCAGCAGATCCGTGATGACGGCGCCGCGGAAGTACCGCACCTTGAACAGCCTGACGTCCAGGAGAGGCGTGGGGAGCTGCAGTTGCCTCCGGACGAACAGCGTGATCGCCAGAAGGCCGACGGCGAGGGCCGTGAGTCCGAGGCCGACGTCTTTGCCTCCGGTGAGGGTCTTGATGCTGTACACCACGCCGATCAGACCGACGAAGGAGAGCGCGACGCTCGGGATGTCGATCCTGTGCAGATCGGGGTTGCGGCTCTCGGGCAGCAGGAGCGGACCGAGGACGAGGAGAAGCAGCATGACGGGGATGTTCATCAGGAACGCGGCCTGCCAGCTGAACGTCTCGATGATCCAGCCGCCGACGAGATCGGCCCCGCGGCTCCGCCGACCGAGGCCATCGCCGCCCATACGGCCATCGCGTAACGGCGCTGCTGCCGGTCCAGGAACATGTTGCGGGCCAGCGACAGCGTCGAGGGCATCATGATCGCGCCCCCGACGCCCAGGAGGGCGCGGGCGGCGATCAGCATCCAGGGCTCTGTCGCCAGTGCGCCGAGCACCGAGGCGAGCGCGAAGAGGACGGCTCCGATGAGCAGGTTCCGCCGCCGTCCGAACCGTTCACCCATGGAGCTCATCGCCACGAGCAGACCGGCGAGCACGAGTGAGTAGGTGTCGATCATCCACAGCTGCTGCGTGCCCGTGGGGCTCATGTCGGCCGAGATCTCCGGCAGCGCCATGATCAGGACGGTGCCGTCGATGGTGATCAGCAAGAGGGGCAGGACGAGTACGGCGAGACCGGTCCAGGTCTTGGCCGTGGCCTTGGGAGGGGGGCCAGACATGAACACTCCTGATACGAGGGCGGGGATGGGCTACCCACGAGCTTACGGACCATTTGGTCGGTAATGCTATGCGTATCGAACTGTAGTGCCGTGCGCGTGTTCGGCGGATGGTCGCCGTGCGTTACCGTGCGCACTCGCGCGGTGCTCTCGGTGGTGCCTGATGTGCCTGTATGCACTTGGCCGGCGAGGGGTGGACGGGGCTCGCCGACCCGATCCTCGCGGGAGTGGTGCCCCTGTCCGGGCAGGCCGCTACTGCCCGCGGCCGCCGAGGTCGCCGCCGGGGGCGGTCGTCGCGGCCGTCGCGCGGTCGCGTGCGGTGAGGGGGGTCGTGATCGTGGCAGAGCTGAAGTGGCCGGGCGGGGTGGCGGGGTCGCCCGTCAGGGCGTGACGGTGTGGATCGTCACCCTCATCGGGCCAGCGACCGGGCGACCGTCGCCGTGATTCCGCCGAGCTGTGCGACCTGCTCCTCGGTCAGTCGGTCGAAGAGGTGTTCACGCAGGGTCGCGTGGTAGCCCGGCGCGGTCTCGGCGTACTTCGCCGATCCCGCCTCGGTCACGGAGGCGATGGTGACGCGAGCGTCGGAAGGGTCCCGCTCGCGCGTGAGCCAGCCGTGCTTCTCCAGTCGCGACGCGAGGCGGGACAGGTGTGACGGGGTGACCCGGGACAGCTCGGCGAGCGAACTCATGGTGTGCGTGCGCTCCCGGTGCTCCGTCAGGCACCACAGGATCAGGAACTCGTGGTGGCAGAGGCCGTCCCGCTTGAGGCGCGCCTCCAGTGCCGCCGGAAGCCAGAGCAGCACCGACAGCATCGAGTCCCAGGTGTCCGACTCGGCCGGGATGAGTTCGCCGTCTGCTGTC
Organism: Streptomyces sp. iso_384; assembly: GCF_056172905.1. Lineage (NCBI taxonomy): Bacteria > Bacillati > Actinomycetota > Actinomycetes > Kitasatosporales > Streptomycetaceae > Streptomyces > Streptomyces sp. iso_384. Next base: position 4,056,869 of record NZ_JBWBTT010000001.1, on the reverse strand, counting down.
ATGTGCGTGATCCTAGCACCAACACTTGCCTTGGAAAGCAACTCGCAGTTATTTGCGGCGGAAAGGGAATCGCTGTAAGTTAATTTCCGCAGTAAGTAATTTTCGGATCCAGGAGTGATTTCATGCGTGCTGCCCGCTACCACGACTACGGCCCCGCCGATGTGATCGTCATCGACGATGTCCCGGAGCCGCACGCCGGTCCCGGTGAGATACGCATCCGGGTGGCCGCGGCCGGCGTCAACCCCGTCGACTGGAAGCTCCGCTCGGGCGAGGTCCGCGAGTACTTCCCCGTCGAGTTCCCGGCGATCCCCGGTCGCGATGCCGCCGGAGTGGTGGACGAGGTCGGCGAGGGCGTTTCGGGCGTGACCGCGGGTGACGAGGTGTTCGGCCTCGGCGGCATCTTCGGGGCGTCCGCGGAGTACGCCGTGCTGACAGCCTGGTCCGCGGTGCCCGAAGCGTGGACCCTGGAACAGGCTGCCGGAGCCGGTCTCGCGGTCGCCACCGCGGGCCGGGCGCTCGACGCGCTCGGTGACCTCTCCGGCCGCACCCTGCTGATCGAGGGAGCCGCCGGCGGGGTGGGCGGCGCCGCCGTCGCGATGGCGGCGGCGCGTGGTGCCACCGTCATCGGTACGTCGAGCCCGGCCAAGCACGCCTACCTGCGAACGCTGGGCGCCGTGCCCACCGCCTACGGTGACGGACTGGCCGACCGGGTCCGCGAACTCGCCCCCGGGGGAGTGGACGCGGCGCTCGATCTGGCGGCATCCGGATCGCTCGCCGACCTCGTCGCCCTCGTCGGCCACGTGGACCGTGTCGTGACGGTTGCCGACGCGGTCCGCTCGGCGGAGCTCGGAGTGCGGCATGTCTACGCCGAGAACGACGCGGCGGTGCTGGCGGAGGGGGCCGCGCTGGGCGGCCGGGGCGCGTACACCCCCTACGTACAGGCGACGTACCCGCTGGACAGGATCGCGGACGCGCACCGGGAAGCCGAGGGCGGTCACGTCCAGGGGAAGCTCGTCGTCACCCTCTGACGACGGGTGATGCCATCGGCCGATGGCGCCGGTGCGCGTCCACCGCAACGGCATTCCTCATGACGGCTCGGGCCCGGGAGAACTCCCGGGCCCGAGCCGTTGCTCAGGGGTTCAGAGAGGGGTGCGGAAGGTGCCCTCGCTGGCCAGCTCCAGCAGAAGGTCGCGCGCGGTCGAGATGCTGCTCTCGTCCTGCTCTCCGTAGACGGCGGCCATGGCGATCCCCTCGGCGGCCCTCCGCACGATCAGGATGCGTTCGGGGCTGATCCCGTCGAGGGCGAGCTGCTCGTCCCACCACGCGGCGTTCTCCTCCATGACCGGAACGACCGCGGGGATCGTGTAGAGACCGCCCCACATCGGTGCCGACGTGAAGTCGCGGGCCGTCGCGGCCTCGGCGCTCCCCGCGCAGAGCGCGCGAACGTATGCGCGGAGCATCTTTCCCGGGTAGTTCTCGGACAGGTCGAGGTGGCTGCGGACCGTCTCCCGGAAGCGTTCGTGCGTGTCCTCCACCAGAGCGACCACCAACTGGTCCCTGCTGCCGAAATGGTGGATCAGACCACTCTTCGACACCCCGGCGGCCGCGGCCACCTGAGCCAGGGTCACGGCGGCGCCCTTGTCCAGGATCACCTGGATGGCCGCATCGAGCACCGCACGCCGTGTGCGCTCGGCGTTGCGTGTCTGTCGCCCGTCGGTCACCCGATCCACCCGCCCGTTCTGATGTCGCCTACTGACCAATTGGTCTACTTTACAACACGGTAGGACGGTAGATCGGGGTGTGAGGGGGCGTCCTGAGAGGGGATCCGCGGTCATGGACACCCGTACGGCCGCAGCGTCACCGACGCCGGGCGCGGCGTCCTCCGCCGGCCCCGGTTCTCCTTGGCGGCCTCAGCTCTTCTGCTGACCTTGCTGGTCGGCGAGCCTGCGCAGCCGCTCGCCGGTGCCGTCGCGTCCGGCTCGCCATACGCCGTGCTTGGCCAGAATTCCGTTGCCCAGAGCCTGGACGGTCCTGTTCGCCGGTGCGGCCAACGCCGTGGAGGTGTGGGGGGCGTAGAGAGCTTCCGTCTCGCTCCGGGCCGTCAGCCAGCCGGTGAAGGTCATCATGGCCAGACCGACGTTCTGCGGGCGGAAGGAGTGTGCGAGCAGGCCCGCGCGCCTCCCGCCGGGCGGAAGCAGACCCGGAGGTGACAGCAGCCGGAACCCGGTGTGGTCGCGCCCGACGATCTCGACGGGCACCACGACGGGGTACCCGTCCGCTCCCCGGTAGGCCAGCAGCCGGTACGGAAGGGGGGTGATCTTCCGCGAGAGCTTGGCGACGTCGACGCGAGGTGCTGTGCCGTTCTCGGGCGCCCGCTGTTCCGCGGGGGCGTCCGGCCAGGCGGGTCCGGTGACCTCTTGCGGCCCGTAGGCGGCCAGGTCGGGCCAGGTGGCCGTCCTCCTGACGTCGACATCGACGCACACCCGGGCTCGTCGGTACTCGTGCAGCAGCCAGTCCCAGGCCCGGCCGCTCTTTCCCGGGCCGAAGAAGCGATCGGACGCCTTCAGGACATCGTCCAGCCGCTGGGTCGAAGGGCGCATGTCCACCACGGCGTCGCCCTGGGCGAGGACGTAGTCCTCCGGGCGGGCGAATCCGTGTTCGCGCGTGTGGTAGGCGAGCGCGACACGGGGGTCGCGGAGGATGCGCTCCAGCTTCTTGGGGAAGCCGAGCGAGGTCGTGAACCCGATCCGCCCCGCCGTTCGGTCGGTGAGACCGAGCGGGGAGACGCTGACGACGACGGCGCCACCGGCCGGGGTGACGTAGGCGACCGCGACGTTCAGGTCTCCTGACAGCACCTCGTGCGCCGAGTCGGACCAGCGCAGGGGAGTGGAGGTCATGAGCCGAGCCCTCGCAGTATCTCTTCCATCGATCAAACCTTTCCTGATGCGGATGGTGCAGGCCGGATCCGCTCAGGGGCGGGGGATGTTGCGCAGATTCGCCCGAGCCAGGTCGAGCATCTTGCCGACGCCTCCGTCGAGCACCGTCCGGCCCGCGGCGAAGGCGAACCCCTTGATCTGGGCGGCCGAGATGTGCGGCGGTATGGAGAGCGCGTTGGGGTCGGTCACCAGGTCGACCAGGAACGGTCCGTCGTGGGCGAGCGCCCGTTTGAGCCCTTCGGGGACATCCCCGGGGTGCTCGATGCGGATCGACTCGATGCCCACGCTGCGGGCGATGGCCGCGAAGTCCACCGGCTCGTGGTCGGTCTCGTGCTCGGGCAGCCCTTCCACCAGCATCTCCAGCTTGACCATGCCGAGCGAGGAGTTGTTGAAGACGATCGTCTTCACCGGCAGATCGTGCAGCTTCACGGTGAGCAGTTCGCCCATCAGCATGCCCAGCCCACCGTCACCCGACATCGAGATCACCTGGCGCCCGGGGTCGGCGAACTGTGCGCCGATGGCGTGCGGCAGAGCGTTGGCCATCGTGCCGTGCACGAACGAACCGATCACCCGGCGCCGGCCGTTGGGGGTCAGATAGCGCGCTGCCCACACGTTGGACATGCCGGTGTCCACAGTGAACACCGCGTCTTCGGCGGCGAGTTCGTCCAGAACCGAGGCCGCGTACTCGGGGTGGATGGGGGTGTGCCGCTCGACGTCGTGGGTGTACGGGGAGACCACCGCCTCCAGCGAGCGGGCGTGTTTGCGCAGCATCCGGTGCAGAAAGCCGCGGTCCTCCTTCGCCTCGACCAACGGGAGCGCGGCCCGCAGCGTCTCCCGTACGTCACCGTGGACCCCGAGCTCCAGAACGGTGCGACGGCCGAGGCGGCCGGCATCGTGGTCGATCTGCACGCTTCGCGCTTGCGGCAGGAAGTCGTTGTACGGGAAGTCGGTACCGAGCAGGACCACCAGGTCGGCCTCGTGCATCGCGTCGAAGCAGGCGCCGTAGCCGAGCAGGCCGCTCATGCCGATGTCGTAGGCGTTGTCGAACTGGATCCACTCCTTGCCCCGCAAGCTGTGCCCGACGGGGGCGGCTGCCTTCTCGGCTAGCGTCATGACCTCGGCGTGGGCGTCCCGCACTCCCGCGCCGCAGAAGAGCATCACCTTCCGTGCCGCGTTGAGCTTGTCGGCCAGCTTCTGCACCTGTGCGGCCGGGGCGACGACCCGGCCGCGTTCGGTGACCAGGTGACCGGCACCCGTCGGGTTGACGGCCTTGTCGTGTGCGACATCGCCGGGTATCACCAGGACCGACACCCCGCTGTTGCCCAGAGCGCGCTGCATGGCGATCCGCAGAACCCGCGGCATCTGCCCGGGCGTGCTGATCATCTCGCAGTAGTCGCTGCAATCGGTGAACAGCCTTTCCGGGTGGGTCTCCTGGAAGAAGCCGGTGCCGATCTGGTGGGACGGGATGTGCGAGGCGATGGCGAGGACGGGTGCACCGGAACGGTGCGCGTCGTACAGGCCCTGGATCAGGTGCGTATTTCCGGGGCCGCAGCTTCCGGCGCACACCGCGAGTCTGCCGGTCAGCTGTGCCTCCGCCGCCGCGGCGAACGCGGCCGCCTCCTCGTTCCGTACGTGCACCCACTCGATGCCGTCCGTACGGCGCACCGCGTCGACCACCGAATTGAGGCTGTCGCCCACCACCCCGTAGATCCGCTCAACCCCCGCCTGGCGCAGGACGTCCACCATCTGCTGGGCCACGGTCTGATTCCGCATCGCCGGACTTCTCCCCTCGGACTGCACACCTGTGTTGTGTGACGATCGGCAGCCAATATAGTTGATACGTCTACTTCAAGGTGCCCGGGCGTCGCCGTGCCGGAGAGGGGGTGCGGCGGGGGCCGGATCGGCCGGGCCGTCGACGAGCATGGAGAAAGGGGGTTGATGCATGCACTGTGCGGATGCGTGCGAGCCTCGCGTTGCCGGGAGGTGTCGAGCGGGCCGCCGCGGAGATGCCGCTACTGACGGGCGTCGGCGCCCTCGTGGAGATGCCGCGGACTGCGGCTCGTCTCCACGGAGGGGGATGTCGACCGCTCCGGTGTCAGGCCTCCTTGACCGGGTGCCCGCTCATGATCGACACGCGGTTGAACGCGTTGATGCTGATGGCGACCCAGAGCACGGCCGAGATCTGCTCGTCGGTGAGATCGTCGCGTGCCGCGGCGGCCGCGCCGCCCCGAGCGGATCCGTTCAGGCTGGTCGTCTCCTCCGCCAGGGTCAGCGCGGCGCGCTCCGCGGCGGTGAAGACCTCGGCCTCGCGCCAGGCCGCCAGCAGCCCGAGACGCTGCGGGCTGTCCCCGGCCTCGAGCGCCGCGCGGGTGTGGGCGCGCAGGCAGTAGGCGCACCCGTTGATCTGGGAGACGCGCAGGTTGACCAGTTCCACCAGGGTGACCGGCAGGCCTGCGCGGGCGGCCGCCGCCCCGGCGGCCTGTGCGGTCCGTGCGAGAGCGCGGAACACTTCGGGGTCGAACTTGTCGATGAACACCTTCTTGGCGCGGCTCGATGCCGAGGTGATGGTCACGGTCTGCTCCCTGCGATCGAAGTAATGTTGAATAATAAACTATACGTCTGGAGAGTTGAGCATGAGCAACGTCGAACGTGAACCCGTCGGCAGGCACGGCACGCGGGTACCGGAGGCGACTGAACCCGCCCTCCACCGCGTTGAGATCCTGACACCGCGTGATGTTCCCCTGGGCGGCCCGCGGTCCATGAACGTGCGCCGCACCCTTCCTCAGCGGGCCCGCAGTTTCGTGGGCGCCTGGTGCTTCGTCGATCACTACGGACCCGACGACGTCGCACTGCGCGGCGGGATGGACCTCCCGCCGCATCCCCACACCGGCCTGCAGACGGTCACCTGGCTGTTCGACGGCGAGGTGGAGCACCGGGACAGTCTCGGCAGCCACGCCTATGTGCGCCCCGGCGAGATCAATCTGATGACGGGGGGGCGCGGCATCTGCCATTCCGAGGTCTCCACCGCTCGCACCACCGTCCTGCACGGCGTGCAGCTGTGGGTGGCGCTGCCGGACGAACACCGCGAGGCGGAAAGGGACTTTCAGCGGTACGTGCCGTCGCCGATCCGGAAGGACGGCGCCGAGATCAGGGTGTTCCTCGGCTCCCTGCTGGACGCGGTCTCGCCGGTGCACACCTTCACGCCGCTGCTCGGCGCCGAGCTGATCCTCGAGGCCGGCGCCTCCCTCACGCTGAGCGTCGACGCCACGTTCGAACACGGCCTCCTGGTGGACGAGGGAGACATCGAGCTCAACGGGACGGCGCTGAGCCCTGCCCAGCTCGGATTCCTGCGTCCGGGCAACGGTTCGCTGACTGTCCGCAACACATCTTCTGCCCGGGCCCGAGTCATCCTGCTGGGCGGTCCGCCTTTCGAGGAGGAGATCGTCATGTGGTGGAACTTCATCGGCCGCAGCCATGACGACATCGTGCGGGCCCGCAAGGACTGGGAGGAGGCGTCCGAACGCTTCGGCGCGGTGGAGGGGTACGCCGGTGACCGGCTGCCGGCCCCGGAACTGCCCAACGCGACGCTCGCGCCCCGCCGTAACCCGCCCACCTCCTGAAGCCACCGCCCGCGGGAGTCGTGTTCCCGCGGGCGGCCGACGCCGGCTCGGCACGCGCTACGCGAGAGGCCCGTCGTAGCGCATCCAGAAGTCGACGGCATCGGGGCGAGGCCGGGGGGCGACGGTGCTGCCGCCATCGAACCTCATCACCTTCTCGGCCTCCTCCCGCAGGGTGGGCCAGGCCGGCAGCCCCGGCCCGTTGGGATCTCCCGTACGTGCGAAGTTGATCCAGAACCCGCTCATCTGGTCACGCAGGGTGTGGTCGCGCCGCCCGTAGGCGGCGTGGCCGTCCTTGCCGAGGTTGTCGTACGCGTACATCACCTCCGCCCCGTGATAGGCGCCGAACTTCCGGAGACCGGCTTCGGGAGGGACGTGCGCGAAGTAGTAGGAGTAGACGTCCGCCTTCCCCGTACGCGTCTGCAAGGTCCCCCACTGGCGCATGGCCCGGGTCATGATCTTGTCGGTCTCGGCCCGGAGGAGGGAATCGAGCATCTGCGCCTCCGTGTCGCCGGGGTAGAGGCGGAGGAAGAGCTCCGCGTCCGCACCGTGTTCCTGACGCACCTTTTCCCGGTAGTCGCCCACGTCGGCGTCCGGGGGGCTCAGCAGGGCGAGGGAGGCCTCGTCCGCGTTGCTTCCGACGAGCATGGGCACATCCAGCTGATCGCCCGCGGCGTATATCTCCGCGGGAGTCCGGTCCAGAACCAGGCCGTCGACGGACGGCCGCCAGTGGCTCTTCAGCGACTTGGCCGCGTCCACCACCCGTTCCACGGGCATGCGGCGCATCTCTTCCACGGTGGCGCCCCCGAGCTTCTCGCTCAGGCGCCGCCCCGCCTCCTCGGCCGCCGGCCCGGTGTCGTACTGATCGCCCCGCTCGGTGTTCCCGCGCGTCCCCATGCAGGCTCCACCGCCGCCGATGATGCCGTCGACCAGACCCTTCGCGCGCGGTGTCGCCCCGAGGACGCACACGCTCTCGCCACCGGCGGACTGACCCGCGATCGTCACCCGGTCCGGGTCGCCGCCGAAGGCCGCGATGTTCTGACGGACCCACCGCAGAGCGGCGATCTGGTCGAGCACGCCGTAGTTGCCCGAGGCACCGGCCTCCGACTCCTCGGCCAGCGCGGGGTGCGACAGGAAGCCGAGCACCCCGAGCCGGTAGTTGATCGTGACGGCGATCGTCTCGCCTCTGGAGGCCAGCGACTCGCCGTCGTACAGCGGAAGGGCGCCGGAGCCGGTGGCGAATCCTCCGCCCGGTATGTAGACGATCACGGGGAGCTTCGCCGAGGCGGGCTTCCTGCTGCGCCAGATATTGAGGTAAAGACTGTCCTCGCTCACCGGATAGGGATTGAGGAGCGTGTTCTCCAAGGGAGCTTCCACCATCTGCGACAGTGCCCGGGTGAGGAAGGCGGAGGCCGGCTGAACGGGAACGTCGGAGAACCGGTCGGCGCTGAGCAGCCCCGCACGTGGTTCGGGGGGCTGCGGCGGACGCCAGCGTCGGTCTCCGACCGGGGGGCGGGCGTAGGGAACCCCGGCGAAGATCTCGACATCGCGCTCATCGTTGAGAACGCCCCTGACCGGCCCTTCTTGCGTCGGCACGATCCGGGACGGCCGGGGATCGGCGCCTCCCGCCACCCGGTTCTGCGGCGACGGATGGGCGAGGACTGCCGTGGTGCAGACGAACACCGCCGCCAGCAGCCACGCCCCCGCCTTGAGCAGAGCGGGACCTCGAAGCCACCAGCGCACGGTGAGAACGAGCGACCCCAGGGCGGCGGCTACGAGCGCCCACCCCCACCACGGGCTCCGGTTGAGCCAGGAGATCACGGAGACGACAACGGTCAGAAGAGCGAAGGACACCCACGTCCACGGAGACCGTCCCGGACTGCGCTGACCGCGCCGACCGCGCGCCGATTCTTCGCGGGCGGTCCGAGCGGTGCCGGTCGTATGCCGCTCTTTTCGCGTTCCCACCACTGTCTCTTCCTTCGTCTCACTCCCTTCGGTCCGCCCGTCGGGTGCACTCGTTCTTCCAGCTCCACCGGAACGGCGCCACGGTGTTGAGGACACCGACGCCGACCCGCGGCCGACACAAGCTTCTCCTCGCCCCGCAGCGGCTGATCAGCCGCTGCGGGGCGAGGAGAAGGGAGCCGGTGTCGCGGCCGTCGACAGGCCCTAGCCGAGGAAGGCGCGAAGGGCCGCGTTGACCTCGTCGGCATGCGTCCAGAGCAGCCCGTGCGGGGCGCCCTCGACCTCCACGTACTGCGCCTCGGGCAGCTCACGGCGGAAACGCCGGGCGGTCGCGTCGATGGGCAGGATCTGGTCGGCCGTTCCGTGCAGGATGAGGGCCGGCTTACCGCTGTCGCGGACCGCCTCGACATCGGCGCGGAAGTCCTCGATCCAGGCGGGAACGACCGCGTAGGCCGCCACGGGCGCGCTCGACGTCGCGACGTTCCAGCTCGCGGTCACGGCCTCCTGGGTGATACGGCTGCCGAGGTTCTCGTCGAGGTTGTAGAAGTTGGCGAAGAACTGGGTGTACCAGGCGTACCGGTCACCCTTCGCCGCTTCCGCGATTCCGTCGAACACCTCTTGCGGCACCCCGTCGGGGTTGTCGTCGCGGGCGACGAGGAACGGTTCCAGCGAGGCCAGGAACGCCAGCTTCGCGACTCGCTCGTGCCCGTACCGCGAGACGTAGCGAGCAAGCTCGCCCGTGCCCATCGAGAAGCCGACGAGAACGACATCGCGGAGATCGAGATCTTCCAGCAGGGCGTTCAGGTCGGCGGCGAACGTGTCGTAGTCGTATCCCGTACCGGCCTTCGACGACCGGCCGAAGCCGCGACGGTCGTAGGTGATGACGCGGTATCCGGCCTCCAGCAGGTCCCGGGTCTGCCGCTCCCAGCTGTGACCGTTCAACGGATACCCGTGGATCAGCACGACGGGCTGACCTGTTCCCTGGTCCTCGTAGTACAGCTCGATCGGCGTGCTGTTCTCACTGCCGACGGTGATGTACCCCATGTTCTTCTCCCTTTCCGAGATGGACGAACGTGCTGGCCGAACGATGTCCCCGCGTCAGACCATCGGATTGCCGCTGACGGTCCGGTCCGCCTCGACGTACGGCTGGACGACGTCCCAGTGCTCGACGACGCGGCCGTTCTCGAAGCGGAAGATGTCGACGATCGCCGCGTCACCGTCGGGATGCCAGCCGCTCACCCGGCTGTGCGCGATGACGAAGTCGCCGTCCTCGAACACCCGCTCGGGATTCCAGCGGAAGCCCTCCAGCGTCGGCACCGCGGCGCGGAGTCCGTCCAGCCCGTTGGGCAGGTTGGGGCTGTGCTGGATGTACGGCTCGGCCCAGTAGCGGTCCAGAGCGGTCACATCCTTGTCGTGGAAAAGCTCCCGCATGGCTGTGAGCAGGGTTTCCTTGTTCGACATACCTGGACTCCTTGAAGGTTCCGGTCGGCCGGTACAGCCGACCGGCGAGGGCCACGACTGAATACGGCGTCATGCCGGAGAACGAGAATGGCCTACGGGTGAATTCCCACGATCTCGACGTCGACCGTTCCGGTGTGGACCGTAGGCCAACATTCTGCCGCTGGTCACCGTGAACGTCGTTCGCGTGTCGGATTCGTTGGCCGGCCTCACCCGCAATGCGCCGGGGTATGCCGCGAGCGTCTTGCCGGAGAGCTGACGTGCGGCACGACTAGATTCCTCTTGCGAGGGTAGTCATAGAGGTGAGTTGAACTCGCAACTCACTGATGGACCCAATAATACGAAGGCTTCGCTGTTTGGCAAGCCGGGAGAGCCGGAGGAGGTGGCGGACCGATTGTCCGATCTCGCGTCGCCGCAGCCCGGCGGACAGGACCGACTCCTTCCCTCGGCTGAATCCGGCGACGTCGCGACGCCCCGGGCGGCAGGGGAGCAGCGGGAGAACTGGCAGTCGTTGGTGATTCTCGCGCACCTGGTCGAAGCCGAACTGGAGCGGAAGACGCAGTGCGACGCAGGCATCGCGCACAGCCACTTCAAGATTCTTGCGCTGCTCGCGGGTGCGGACCGGTGCACGATGGGACTCACCCGCCTGGGTCGCGCCCTGCGGTTTCACAAGAGCCGGCTCTCCCACGCACTCCGCTCGCTGGAGGCGGCCGGTCTGCTCCGTCGCGAGGACACCCCCGACAAGGGCCGCGCCTATCAGGCCGTCCTCACGCGACGCGGTCTCGACCTCGTGGAACGAGTGCTGCCACTGCAGGACGTCTTCGCCCGCGATGTCGTGCTCTCGGGCCTCACCGCGACCGAGATCGCGCAACTGCGCACGCTCGCCGAGAAGATCATCGCCAACCTGGACGCCGACAGGAGTGGCCAGGCCTTCCGGCACGGACCGGTATCTAGTTGACACGTCAAGTGTCGGTGCTAGTGTACGGCGGCATGCGCAAGCCGTCCCATGAACAGCGAAGCCGAGGCCGGACTCGGCGCACTGTCGACGCCCGAGGGGAGCATGGTCGGTCAAGTCGTGCGAGGTGATCGCAGGAATCGACGACGAAAATTTCTCCTGTCTGCACACGGGAGACACATTTCCCAAAGTTACGGGGCAGGGTCCGGTTCGGCGTGGAGGGTGAACAGGGCCGTCCCAGGGTTTTGCAGGCCCGGATCCAGGGAATCTCGGGCCACGACGTCGGTCAATTCCGGAACGAGTTGTGGCACATCGTCAAGACGCCTCCGGACCCGCCTTCCGGAAGGCTTTTCTTTTCCTGTGCGGAGACCCTGGAAGCGGAGTAGGAGTCGCAGTCCTCGCGCACTGCCTGCTATCAGGCTGCCGTGCCGGATACGAACAAGGCCGGACACGAAGAAGTCGGCTCTCGGGGGCCGACAGCACCGAATACCCGGAAGGACCACCTCGATGAACGCTCCCGTGATCGAAAAGCCCGACTTCAGCGGGCTGAGCGCGATGTACATCAACTGCACCCTGAAACGCTCTCCCGAGCGCAGCCACACCCAGGGTGTGATCGACCGCAGCGTGGCCATCATGGAGGCGAACGGAGTCAGCGTGGACCAGATCCGCGCCGTCGACCACGACATCGCCACCGGTGTCCGCCCGGACATGACCGAACACGGCTGGGACACCGACGAGTGGCCCGCGCTCCTTCAGCGGATCCTCGCCGCCGACATCCTCGTCATCGGCGGATCGATCTGGCTCGGAGACAACAGCTCGGTGACCCGCCGCGTGATCGAACGGCTCTACGGCTACTCCGGCGTGCTCAACGAGCAGGGGCAGTACGCCTACTACGGACGTGTCGGCGGCTGCCTGATCACCGGCAACGAGGACGGCCTCAAGCACTGCGCCATGAGCGTCCTCTACAGCCTGCAGCACATCGGCTTCGCCGTCCCGCCCCAGGCCGACGCCGGCTGGCTCGGCGAGGTCGGCCCGGGCCCCTCCTACCTCGACGAGGGATCCGGCGGGCCCGAGAACGACTTCGCCAACCGGAACATCTCGTTCATGACGTACAACCTCCTCCACCTCGCGTCGATGATCCGTGACACCGGTGGCTTTCCTGCCTACGGCAACCAGCGCTCGGCCTGGGACGCCGGCTGCCGCCCCGACTACGCCAACCCCGAATACCGCTGACCCGCTTGCAGGCGCTACCGAGGATGTGAGCTGCGATGACCGCACCGGCTGCCACGAACTGGCCGAGCCTGAGAGTCTCCGACTGGACCGCGACCCGCGACACCCTGCACATGTGGACCCAGATCGTGGGCAAGATCCGCATGGCCCACGCACCACTGGTCAACCACTGGTGGCAGGTGACCTTGTACGTCAGCCCCCGCGGGCTGACGACATCGACCATCCCGTACCGCTCCGGGGCGTTCGAGATCGAATTCGACTTCGTCGGTCACCGGCTCGAAGTCCGCAGCAGCGACGGCGGTGTGCGCGGCTTTCCGCTCCGGCCCATGGCGGTGGCCGAGTTCTACGCCCAGGTCCGGCACACGCTCGACGCGCTCGGGATCGAGGCCCCGATCCATCCGCACCCCAACGAGGTCGAGCCGGCGATCCCCTTCGCCGAGGACCACGACCACGCCTCCTACGACGGTGAGGCGGCGACCCTGTTCTGGCGACAACTGCTGCAGGCGAACCGGGTCATGGGAGAGTTCCGGTCGCACTTCGTGGGCAAGGTCAGCCCGGTGCACTTCTTCTGGGGAGCGATGGATCTCGCCTGCACCCGCTTCTCCGGGAGGGTGGCTCCTCCACACCCCGGCGGCGCACCCAACTGCGGGGACTGGGTCATGGTCGAGGGCTACTCCCGGGAGCTTTCCAGCTGCGGATTCTGGCCCGGCGGCGGCGAGGAAGGAGCCTTCTACGCGTACGCCTACCCCGAACCCGAAGGGTTCGCCGATCGGCAGGTCGGTCCCGAAAGCGCCTACTTCAGCCCCGAGTTCAAGCAGTTCCTGCTGCCCTACGAGGCCGTCCGCTCCGCGCCCGACCCCGACCGTGCGGTCGCCGAGTTCCTGCACACCACCTACGAGGCCGCCGCGGTGCTCGGGGAGTGGGACCGCGCCGCGTTGGAAGACGACCCCTTCCGGTGGGACGGAACCTCCACGCCCCGCTGGTCGCCCAAGTAGCCCGTCGCAAGCTCCGGCTGCTGACATTTGTCATGCGTGGCGATGACAGCTGTCACCGCGAGGCGTGACAGCTCGCCCTGCCGCACGGGCATGAGCAGGGCGATCCTGGACTCATGACTCAGAACGTGATGGAGGCCGGGAAGGCGCGGCGCATGTTCGCCGGTGGGTGCGAGGCCGTTCGCAGTGTCTCCTTCCCGGCCGCACGCGGCCGACTGCGCGCCCTGCTCGGTACGGACAGGGCGGGCAGGAGCTCGACCGCCGAGCTCCACCAAGAGCTCCGGGCGCGCTGACGGGAGCCGGCCCGGGTGCTCCTCGGCGACGCCGATGCGCTGTTCCTCGAGGAACCGGAAATCGGCCAATACGCCGAAGGACGCGATGAAGACCGGGAGTTGGATCGCGACCTCCGCGACGAAGCCGCGAGGCTCTGCTCGCCACGCACGATGCTCTGCTGGCCGGGCCGAGGACATGGCCGACCGGCTCGCCGGGCATCACCGCGTACGAGGCCGTGGGCCGGCAGGCGGCCCTGCTGATCGCCCCGGCTCCCTTCGCCGTGCCGCGCGCCATGGTGGTGCCGATACGGTTCTTCGCCCGCGTGTACCGGGTCGCGAAGCCCATCGGGGCGGCCTTTCCGGCCGCGGTGGGCGAGCAAAGGGCACGGAAGCACGGCTCGCGGTGGCCGAGGAACGACTGCGGTGCGGACACGATCCGCGCGAAGTGATGGGAAGGAACCTCACGGTGAAAGCGCTCGAGCGCGAGCCGGCCGGTATGAGCGACGGGGGCGGGGCCGAGCCGGACGCGCGGCCGCTCACCGACGACGGACACTCCGTCCTGTTCACGATGGCCGCCATGCTGTCCCTGGAGGACGACATGACGGTCGTCTCCAGCCTGAACGGACGCCTGACCCCCATGGAGGGCTCCCGGGACGCGGAGCTCGGTGAGCCGGACGCCTCCGGGCCGACGGCGCCGGTGTCGCTGGGGGAGGGCGGGTGAGCGGCGAGGGCCAGGAGGCTCGGGCCGCTCAGCAGCGGCCTCACCACCCCTGCTCGCCGATGACGAGCAGCGGCGGTGAGGTGATCATGCCTCCTTGATGGTCCCGACGAAGTTGTAGAGGGTGCCGTCGACGGTGACGTTGGAGTACACCGTGGCGTTCGCGAAGTCCTCCACATGCGTCACGGTGGCGCCACTGGCCTCGGTCCAGGAATTGAGGTACAGACCCTCGCGGATTTCCTTGAGATCCAGCTCGACGGTCTCGGCGTGGCCGTCGGGTGCGAGCCCTCCACCCTGCTCAACGACGAAACTGCCCTGGGAAGGCGAGTCGAACGTGAAGTTCACCTTGAGCGGCCCCAGTTCGAACCTGTAGCTCTTGCCGACCAACGGATGGGTCATGGCGTTTCCTTCTCTTGGGTGCCGGGGGATCCGACTGGCGAGGTGAACATTCGGATGGCGGTGGGTGGAGCCATCTGACTGCCTGGGCTCATGCGCGGTCGCTGGTAACTGACGGCAATCACAGGTTGCCGGACCTCGGGGGAGCGGTACTGACCACTCTGCCGCTCAGGTCGGCGCATCGCCCGCCGTGGGGCTGTCAGGCCGACTGCGGACTCCCCGCCAGGTCGCTGACGTGCGGATACTCCGCCGCCGGCCCACCTCTTTGTTGACGTATAAACCATAAAATGGCAGAGTTGATGTGTCAACTTAATTGCAGGAGGGTGGCGAGACACCCAAGGGGGCTGTGATCGGCCGGATCTACCCCCAAGGGCGGGCCTCGACCTCGCCTCGCAGCGGCGTGCGATCTGGCGCTGAGCCCACGTAAGCGTTGAAGGAAGGCCCACGATGGATGCTTCGCCAATCGAGTTCGGAATCGACAGCTTCGGAGACCTGCCCCGCAACGACCGGGGCGCGATCGTCTCGCACGCGGAGGCGATCCGCGCCGCAGTGGCCGAAGCGGTCCTCGCCGACGAGGTCGGGATCGACGTGGTCGCGCTGGGCGAGCACCACCTGCCCGAGTTCGCCATCTCCAGCCCCGAGACCGTGCTCGCCGGTATCGCGACCGTCACGAAGCGCATCCGGCTCGCGTCGGGCGTGACGGTGTTGTCCTCGGACGACCCGGTGCGGGTGTTCCAGCGGTTCGCCACGGTCGACGCGCTGTCCGGCGGACGGGCCGAGGTGATCCTCGGACGCGGCTCGTTCACCGAGTCGTTCCCGCTGTTCGGGTACGACCTGAAGGACTACGAGGTGTTGTTCGAGGAGAAGATCGACCTTTTCCACCGGCTCCTGGACGAGACGCCGGTCACCTGGGAAGGAACCACACGCCCCGCCCTGCACGCCGCTGACGTGTACCCGAAGACCGAATCGGGACGCCTCAACACCTGGGTGGGCGTCGGCGGGACGCCGCAGTCCGTGATCCGCACGGCACAGTACGGATTCCGGCTCATGCTCGCCATCATCGGCGGCGCTCCCGACCGGTTCGCTCCCTACGTGGATCTGTACCGGCGGGCGAGCGAGGAGTTCGGCACGACCGCACGGCCGGTCGGGCTGCACTCGCCCGGCTTCATCGCCTCCACCGACGCGGAGGCCAAGGAACTCTTCTACCCCGGGTACAAAGAGACACGGGACCGGATCGGGGCGCTGCGCGGCTGGCCGCCGCTCCGCCGGGAGGAATTCAACACCGAGGTGGACCACGGGTCGCTGTACGTCGGTTCGGTCGAGACGGTCGCGACCAAGATCGCGCACGCCGTCCGGGTGCTGGACGCGGGCCGATTCGACTTGATCTATTCCGCCGCCGGCACCGTTTCGGCGTCGGCCCGGCTTCGGGTGGTCGAGCTGTACGGTACCCAGGTCATCCCCCGGGTCCGCGAGCTTCTGGCTGAACAGCCCGCGGCCACGGCCGGAGCGAAGCGATGAGCATCGGGATTCTGGGGGCCGGGAAGATCGGCACCGTACTGGCGCGTCGGGCAGGCGCTGCCGGATATCGGGTCCTGATCTCCGGGTCCGGCGACCCCGCCAAGATCGTGCTGACCACCAAGGTTCTCACCCCGGGGGCGACGGCCGTATGGCCGGCCCAGGCCGCGGAGGCCGCCGACGTGGTGATCCTCGCTCTTCCGCTCGGCAGACACCGAGAGCTCCCGGTGCCCGAACTGGCGGGGAAGCTGGTCATCGACGCGATGAACCACTGGTGGGAGGTCGATGGTCCGCGCGACGCGATCCTCCCGCCGGAGGCCTCATCGAGCGAGGCCGTGCAGGCGTTCCTGAAGGGCGCCCGCGTCGTGAAGGCCTTCAACCACATGGGCTACCACGACCTCGAGGGCGAGGCGCGTGCGGCAGGTACCCCCGGGCGCAAGGCGATCGCGATCGCCGGCCGGCTGCCCGACGACCTCGCCACCGTGTCCGCGCTGGTCGACACGTTCGGATTCGATCCGCTGATCATCGGCGACCTCGCAGAGGGTATCCGGCTCGAACCCGGAACACCCGCCTTCGGCGCCAACGTCGACGCCGCTCAACTCCGAGTCCTTACCGAGACCCCCGCTCAGGCAGGACTCGTCGAGCACTCCTAGACCGAAAGCACCTGAGTTGGATCGCGATGTACCGATCCAGCCGTGATCTCCTCCCAGGAGAAGACATTCATATGACCCGAGAAATAGCCGAAGAAGCCGGCGCTTCCGTGGTAGTCAGGGTCGATATCAATCCGTCGATCAGTTCCTACTCCCTCCGTCGTGCGGATGAAAGCGTTGTCGGCACGGCGGACTTCGTGATCTCTCCCGGCGAATACGAAGAGCGGATATTCTTCCGCACCGAAATATATCCAGATGCCCGCGAACGCGGCCTGGAGAGGCTGCTGATGCAAGAAATCCTGAGCAGCAGCATCGACGAAAATTGCACCGTCGTGCCGTTGTGCCCGCTGCTGGCTCACCATCTACGTCTGCACGGAAAGGAGTTCGTCGGGGAAGGTGGTGCCTTCCGCGAGCCCCTGCCCGACGACATCAGACTGATCACGCGTGCCGCGCGAAGCGAGGCGCAGGGCTGCGGATCCGATGCGTCGCTGATGCGGCGGCAGGGTTATCCGGCAACGTCGAAGTTGCCGTTTTCCACGAAGGGGGACGAATGCGGTCGATCATTCCCGACTATCTGACCGAGGTATTGGGCGCTGTTCAGCCGGACACGTCCGGAGAACTGGCGGGATACATACCCGAGCTCGCCGCAGCGGACCCCGACCGCCTCAGTGCGGCCTTCGCCATGATTGACGGAGAGGTCTACGGTGCCGGTGACATCGACACCGAATTCACGATTCAATCGATCTCCAAGCCGTTCGTGTACGCGCTGGCATTGGCGGATCGCGGTTTCGACCCCGTGATCGCCAAGGTCGGTGTCGAGCCGTCCGGAGAGGCGTTCAACGAGATCTCCCTCGAAAGCGACACCGGTCGCCCGCGCAATCCGATGATCAACGCCGGCGCGATCACCGTCCACTCCCTGGCCGGCGCGGAGGGTCTGAACGCGACCGAGCGGGTGGAACGTGTGGTCGACGGCCTCTCGGCCTTCGCCGGACGTCGGCTGGGAACGGATGAGGCCGTATACGCGTCGGAGATGAAACACGCTCACCGGAACCTCGCCATCGCGCACATGCTCCGCAGCCACCACATCCTCGTCGAGGACGCGAGGGCCGTCGTCGACGGCTATACCCGCCAGTGTTCCGTGCTCGTCAGCACACGTGATCTGGCCATCATGGCCGCGACGCTGGCGAACCGCGGGACGAACCCTCTCTCGGGCGAGCAGGTGGTCCCGGAACCGGTGGTACGCCAGGTGCTGAGCGTCATGTTGAGCTGCGGAATGTATGACGCGGCAGGCGACTGGGGCACCCAGGTCGGCATCCCCGCGAAGAGCGGGGTCGCCGGGGGCCTGATCGGCGCACTGCCCGGACAGATCGGCATGGCCGCGTTCTCACCGCGACTGGACAACCACGGAAACAGCGTTCGCGGGGTGTCATTGTTCGAACGATTCTCATCGGACATGGGTCTGCATGTGATGGAGGTCCCCGCCACCGCCCGCGCGGCTTTGCGGACCAACCATGTCATCGGCAGCGGACCGGACGCCCTCCGGGCTCTTCACCTGCAGGGCGGCATCGGCTTCGCCGGAGCCGAGAGGATCATCCGGGAGACCGTGGGCACCTCGTACCCGGAAACCGGGGTGGCTCTGGACCTCACCCGGGTCCATTCGATCGATGACGTGGCCCGGCGCATGCTGCTGGAATTCGCGCGTCGGCTGACACTCGACGGCCACGAGGTCTACTTGGTCGACCCGGAATCGATCATGCCCGACCCCGATCCGGGCGATGGCGGACGAGTGACCGTCGTGGACAGCCTGGACAAGGCCGTGGCCGCGCAGCAGGGCATGTCCCGGGACAGGAGCCGACTGCGGGGGAGGGGCTCGTCGATGTAGTGAGCGCAACAGCAGCGGTGCCGTCGCGTCGGTGAGCAGTCCGGTTGGACGGCTCCTGGCGGGCCATCGCCAGTGGGAGACCTCGGCCGGGGCTCCGGATCGACGCCCCCGGGGCAAGTGGCAGCAAGATCCTGTCGGCCGTCCGCAGCCCGTCGTCGCAGATCCGGCAGAGCTGCTCCACATACCTGACTGCGAGGCCAGAACTTCTTGTGAGAGGCGCCACAAGCCGCAATTCATGAATATCGCCAATGGTGCGAGCAGACCAGCATGTTCTGGGCCATCACCGGCGACGGCCGCGTCAGCGGTATGGAGGACGTGCCGATGGCCTCGATACGCTTGGCCCATGAACGCAA
The DNA here is from genome assembly GCF_056172905.1 of Streptomyces sp. iso_384. NCBI lineage: Bacteria > Bacillati > Actinomycetota > Actinomycetes > Kitasatosporales > Streptomycetaceae > Streptomyces > Streptomyces sp. iso_384. Next base: position 4,037,933 of record NZ_JBWBTT010000001.1, on the reverse strand, counting down.
CACCGCGCTGGCTGACCCCGGAGCAGCAGGCCGCCTGGGATGGCTTCATCCGCATGCAGGAGAAGCTCATCGGACGTCTTTCCCGCTACGTCCAGGCTGACTCCAGCATGTCCGCGGCCGACTTCATCGTGCTGGCCAAGCTCACCGAGGCCGGTGGGCGGATGCGCTTCATGGACCTCACCAAACTGGTGGAGTGGGAGAAGAGCCGCATGTCCCACCAGGTGGCGCGGATGGCGAAGCGCGGCCTGGTGACCAAGGAGGACTGCCCCGACGACGGACGCGGGTCCTTCATCGTCGCCACCCCGGCCGGCTATCAGGCGATCGAAGGCGCCGCACCCGTTCACGTCGAGCATGTCCGCCGACTGTTCATCGACGCCCTCACCAAGGAGGAGCTGGACACGCTCACCAAGATTTCGAGCCGCGTCGTCGCTCACCTGGAGGCGCAGCCCGACTGAGGCGCTCGGCCGGGGAGACCTGCCCCTCACGGCGAGCGCCGCCGCCATGCTACGGACAGGCGCCTTGCCGGAGGCGGTGCCGGCGGAACGTCCTGCCCCGCCGTGGAAACCCTGAAGACTGGCAATGATCATGCTGGATACGCTGGCTCGTCACGACCGAGCTGGAGGCGCCGGGATGAGCCAGTACTTCGACATGGGCGACGAGACGCTGTGGAACCCGTCCAACGGGGCGTCACGCATGTTTCAGCGTCAAGCAGCCGTCTTCGAGGCGGAGCTGGCACTCCCATCGGGCATCGGACCGATGGAGAACGACGAGTGCCAGATCAGCCCCGACACCTTCGAGACCTTCGTCAACGCCCTTCTGACGAGGCACCGAAGAACGAGCCACACCGTCTGGCTCGCACTCTCCGAAGGCTTCGTCGCCACCACGCTGGTTCTCGCGGAGCGAGCCGGGGTCGAAGTGAACTGGGCACAACACGAAGCCACTCCGGAAGCCCCGTTCGAGGACGTGCAGGTTTCCGCCGCGACAGGGATGTCGGCTCCGGCCGAACACGAGGTCTGGGCCGCGGACCTGCGTGAGAAGGCACGGGAACTGGCACGACGCATGCCTCGCTGACGAGGAGGGGCGGATGTGTTGTTTGTTCAATGAGCTTTTTCAGAGTGGCCACTGATCGGGTGACGGGCCGGCGTCCGCAACGCACGAGGCTCCCGTGCCGTTGAGAGAGGTGCTAGACATCCCAACTCATCAACACAGGAGCCTCATCGCCGACCCTGCAGGCAAACTGCTGTGGATCTCATCCGCGCTACCTGGCCGCACCCACGACCTGACCGCGGCCCGAACCCACCGAATCATCCGGATCTGCGAACGCCAGGGCGTCCCCATCCTCGCCGACCGCGCCTACATCGGAGCCGGCCCCTGGGTGACCACACCGTTCAGACGGCTCCCGAACAGGGACCTCACCACGACCCGGCGAACGGTCAATCGGGCCCTGTCGGCAGCACGGGCACCGGTCGAACGAAGCATCGCAAGGCTGAAGTCCTGGCAGATCTTCCGCCGGGCCCGCTGCAGCCCCAACCGCATGACCATCATCGCCGCAGCCATCCTCCTCACCCTGGAACGTCGACGCCGATGAATCTCATGGCCGTTCCAGGGGCCGTCATCCAGTCGGGAACCGCCTCACGACCAGACAAGCCGACCTTCGGCGAACCGGCTGACACGGGAGCTTCCACCGGCGATCCTCGTCAGCGTCTCCGCCACGGAGTCGAAATACTGGGCCATCGATTCGTACTCGCCCGTGACCGTGGGGCCACCCACGAACCAGCTGCCGACACGCCCGTCCCGCACATCGATGAACTTCCCCATCCAGCCGTCCTGGTCCGACAGGAACGGGATCCACTCGTTACGCCAGAACGGGTAGTCCGGCTGGTCCGGAGGGTCGAATCCGCCGGGCACGAAGCGGTTCGCGTAGAGCTTCTCCATCGCCCGGATGCCCAGAAAGAAGCTCCCCTCGTCGGGGAACCCGTCGAAGCCGCAGCATTGCACTTCGTCGTCGAAATCTTCCTCCGGCAGATCGAGATTGTTCTGCAACAGCCACGTCCGCAGATCCCCATGCAGGGAGATCCCCATCCGTTCCTCGGCTGCCGCGAGCATCTGCTCCGTAGCGGGCCCGGGCAGATCCGCGTGATCGGCCGGCGCGTGCTCCCGCAGGAGACTCATCACACGCGGCCAACTCTCAGCCACACTCATCGCCCTCTCTCCTCTCTACAGGGATTTCTCCGTCCGACTACGCCACTGCGGAGGTCGGGAAGTGCCGGCCGGACAACCTTGCAGGGATGGTACGTCGGGCATACGTTCGATCTATCTCCGCGACGTCTTCCGTCCCGAAGCGCAGAGCCAGCCCCTCAGCGAAGTGGCCGCCCGCGACTTCTCACAGACAACCCACCGTGCCCGGCGGGTCCAGCCGAGGTGCTTCCAGGACTGAAGCGAGGACCACGGCGTCACCCCCGCGGCCAGGACGATCCGACCATCCGCCGCCCTCGGCAACGGCGTCCCGGCCAGGGCCTGACGCAGCCGGGCGATATGGATCCGCCCCTGGTCGAGGCCGTCGTAAAGAGCCCCGTGCCCGCGACGGTGTTCCGGCGCGAGGCCAGGTCGACGAGCGTCCGCACCGGCCCGTCCGTGCACAACAGCGCGTCGCACAACTTGAACAGGGCGTCGCCCCGTGTGGTCGGACACGCGTACAACTCTGTCCGGAGGGAGGACACTTCCGCGCATGCATCCCGCAGGACGTCCTGACACCCGAAACTCACGACCACGGCCTTCGTGCTGGTTCCTCTGCTTCTGTGGCGGAGCACAGGATCAGACGAAGGCCGTTTTCACGTCTGCTCAACTGCGAGAACGCTGGTCAAGTTCGAGTCGCGTTCGGCGCTGGACCTCAAATGACAAGCTCAGCGCGGACTACGACGGCTACAGCCACGTGTCCTCGATCGGCTGGGGCTGCCTGACCCCGGCCCGGTACGTCTCACCCTTGTCAGCGGTACCACGAACTCAACGGAAGAGCGTCCCGGAAACGACATCCTGAAAGCGTAGAAACGTGACGCCAGGATTTCCGAAGCAGGACATCAGGTCCACGGCTGTGAGCTGCGGTCTAAGACCGAGGACGGCATGTTCTGTTCCGCCCAGACCACCTTGCCGGTGACCGTGCGGGACGAGCCCCAGCGGCGGCACAGCATGTTGATGAGCTGAAGCCCCCGCCCGCCTTCGTCACTGAGGTCCGCGTGTTGGATCTGGGGCAGGTCGGGGCCGGTGTCCGACACCTCCACTACGAGGCGTTCCCCGCGCAGCAGCCGCAGCTCGCCGGGGCCGTTCCCGTAGCGCAGTGCGTTGCCGACCAGTTCGGAGACGACCAGCTCGGAGACGTCGGCGAGTTCCCCGAGACCCCACGCGGCGAGTTGGCCGGTGACGAGACCACGGGCGGCCGAGGCGGCCCGGCCGTCCTGCGGCAGCTCCCACACCCGCAGCTCCCCAGCCGGGAGTGCGGCACTCGTGGTGACGAGGAGTACCGCCTCGTCGAACCGGGCGGCGGCGGCCGGGGCACGTTCCACCAGACCGCCCTTCGCCAGAGACCCGGGCGGCAGGCTCAGCGCCGCCGTACGCAGCCGTTCCAATTGGGCGTCCACGTCCTCGTCCCGGGACTTGGTCAAGCCGTCCGTGTACATGACCAGGTGGGCGCCGTCCGGGACGCGCAGCCGCAGAGGGTCGTACGGAATCACGCCCGCCCCCAGCGGCGCGCCGGTCGGCACCGGGACGAAGTCGGCGGCACCCTGCCCGTCGAGGAGCAGCGGCGGCAGGTGCCCGGCGCTCGCCAGCGTGTAGGAGGAGTCGGCGGGGTCGTAGACCGCGCACAGACAGGTGGAGACCTGCTCGTCCTCCAGATCGCGGGTGGCCAGGTCGAGCCGCGCGAGGATCCGCTCGGGGGCCATGTCCAGGGTCATCAGCGTGCGGGCCACCGTCCGCAGGCGCCCCATGGTGGCGGCGGCTGGCAGCCCGTGCCCCATCACGTCGCCCACCATCAGGGCCGTCCGCCCCCCGGGCAGGGCCATCACGTCGTACCAGTCCCCGCCCACGCCGTGATGCGCCGCCGCGGGCGCGTACTCGGAGTGCACCAGCAGACCAGGCGTCGCCGGGGTGACGCGCGGCAGCAAGGAGCGCTGCAACGAGACGACCTGCTCCCGCTCCCGCCCGTACAGACGCGCGTTGTCGATGAAGACCGCCGCCCTGGAGGCGAGCTGCTCCGCCAGCGCCAGATCGGTGCTGGAGAACGGCGGGGTTCCTCGGCCGCGCACGAAGTCGGCGCTGCCGAGCAGCAGCCCACGGGCGATCAAGGGCACAGCCAGGTAGCTGTGCACACCGGCGGCACGCAACTGTGCGGCCGCGCTCGCGGTGGGCGCGACGCGGATGAAGTCGTCGTCGCGCATCCTGCTCAGCAGCACCGGCTTGCCCTGCCGGAGGACGTACCGGTGGAGCAGCGTCTCGTGCGGCTGCTTGGCATGCACGAAGATCTCACCCACCGGGGTCGGCTCCAGGTTGGAGAGCTCCTCGATGGCGCACAGCGCCGTGGCCCGCATCTGCGGAATGCCGGGCTCGGTCTTCCGGGAGCCCACGTCACCCCGCAGGACACTCTCGAGGATGTCCACGGCCGCCCCGTCGGCGAAACGGGGCACGGTGAACTCGGCGAGTTCTTGTGCGGTGCGCTCCAGGTCCAGGGTCGTGCCGATGCGGGAACTGGCGGAATTCAGCCAGGCAAGACGGCTGCGGGTGGTGAACCGGTCTGGCGGCAGGACGCCTCTGTTCCGGCGGAACCACACGTTCGCGCCTGCCGAGCGTCGCCCGGCGGAGCCCCGGCTCGGCAGGCGCCGTCTACCACTGCCGGCGTTCACTCTTCCGCCTCCCCATAGGACTCGACGCCTCTTGGTGCCCAGTGTGCACCGGAAGCGGCCGCGAGGCTCTGTCGATGACGAGGGGGTTTCCCACGTGGAATATCGATTGCTTGCTACGGAGAGTCAGATCTTCGGGGCCATGCGATGGCGGTTTGGATGGGCACGAAGTCGAGGCGAGGCGAGTTCCAGGGTCCGGGTGTCGCGTCCGGCGCTCATGTGGTTGAGCCAGCGTTCGTACCAGTCGAGGAAGGCGGTGGCGGAGGAGACGTTGGGTCCCCAGAACCCGTCGCTGTTGCCGATGAGGACGCGGCCGGTGAGGGGACCGGTCACGGCGATGACGCATACGTCTGTGCAGCCCATCTCGATGACGTGGAGGAAGAGATCGCGTCCGTGGGCCCTGGGTTCTGTGCGTTCGAAGCCGCGGGGTGTCCCTGGTTCTCCACGCGGGTTCATGACCAGCAGGGAACACCGCTCCAGCGGCATGAGGCCGTAGAACGGCGCCGCGCCTGAGCCGCCGATGTGCGTGAGGAACTGGGTCGGGCAAGGATTCGACCAGCCGCAGCACCGTACTGCGGCTGACGGACACGCCGAGACTCTCGCCATGCGGGCCCCGGCCCGACCGGCGAGCGCGAGGCCGACCGCGGCCAGCGTCGACCGCAGGCGCTCGGTCTGTCGGCCGTACCGACGGGTCAGCCCGTAATCTGCTCGACGAAGGTCCGCCGCCCGCACGAGATGACCGGGCAGCGGAACCTCCGGACCCGCAGGCAGAGGACGCCCCGTCTACCACCGCTCGCCATATCAACGGGAAACTGGAGGTAGGAGCTATGAATCCCCGCGACCAGCTTCCACAGTCAGGGCAATCGGACCCGGCCGCCATCCTCTGCGCCTCGATGCGTACCGCTTCGTCGGTCACGTCGACCGACAGCACAGCCACGTCCGAGATCGACGGGAACAGGCCTGATGAGTGATTCCTGATGCGGCTTGACAAACTGCCTCAGGAATCACTCGTTCGGCGGCCGTGGGAATGGAGCGCGTGCGAGCGGGCCTCGTCCGGGTGCCACAGCGGGTGCTCGACGGCCGCCCAGACCGGGTCGACCGTTCCCGTGCGCATGCCGCGGCGGGACTCCGGGTCGGCGAGGGCCTTGCCGATGTGCCCGGCGAGCACGATGCCGACCGCGAGAGCGAGCCAGTCGTGCACGAAGGTCGCCGCCGTCCGCCAGACCAGCGGGGTGAGGCCGGTGAACCACATCAGCAGGCCGGTGCCGAGCAGGACCAGGACCGCGCCGGCGATCCAGGCCGCGTACGTCTTCTGCCCGGCGTTGAACTTGTCCGCGGGCCGGGACGCGGCCCTGCGGTCACGGCGCAGGACGGCGCGCAGCCACCGGCGGTCGTGCGGGCCGAACCGGTTGAGCCGGCCCAGGTCGGCACGCAGGGCGCGGGAGGCGAGGCCGAGCAGCAGCGGCGCCGGGACGAGGAGCCCCGACCAGATGTGGACGTCTCTGACCAGGTGGCGGCGGCCGACGAGTTCGGCGAGCTGGGGAACGTACAGGCAGGCCGCGGTGGCGACGCAGGTCAGGGTGAGCCAGGCCGTGGTGCGGTGCACCCAGCGCTGGGCGGCGGTGAACCGCGGGACGCGGGTGGTGGGTTCAGACGGTGGGGGCATCGTCACGTCCGTTCGAGCGGCCGACCCAGGCGTCGACGTCGTAGCCGCGCTCCTCCCAGTAGCCGGGCACCACCTCGGGGGTGACGGTGATGCCGGAGAGCCACTTCGCGGACTTGTAGAAGTACATGGGTGCGACGTAGAGGCGGGCGGGGCCGCCATGGGTGTGACTGAGGGGTTCGTCGCGCATCCGCAGAGCGACCATGACGTCGTCGCGGCGGGCCTGGTCGAGGGTGAGGCTCTCGCTGTAAGCGCCGTCGAAGCAGGTGAAACGGATGGCCCGGCCCCGCGCCTGGACGCCGGCCGCATCGAGGATGCGGGAGAGCGTGACTCCCTCGAACGCGGTCTGCGGGACGCGCCAGCCGGTGACACACTGGACGTCGCGCACCACCCGGGTCTGCGGCAGGGCCCGCAGCTCGTCGAGGGTGTACGAGCCGGGCCGGTCGACCAGGCCGTCCACGGTGAGGCGGAAGGTCGCGGCGGTCTTCTCGGGGACGGACGAGACCACGGAGTAGTACCGGAATCCGCCGCCGTTGGGGAGCAGGCCGGTCAGGCCGGTGGGGTCCTTCCGGGCCGCGGCCCCCAGGAATCTCTCCAGGCCGCCTTGGAGCATGGGCGCGGCGGCCACCCCGACGGCGCCGAGTCCGAGCATGCCGAGGAGGATACGGCGGCCTACGGGGGCGCCGCGCTGTTCCGGTCGTTCTTCATCCACGCCTCGATTCGACACCCGGGGTGGCCGGAAGGCCAGGGAATGGGGGCGGACGTCAGAATTCCGTCATGTCCCAGGACCCGGCTCCGGGGAAGAGCCGGGCACGCGGCCGGTACGGATCTCCTGCGCTCGCTGCATGCCGGACTCCGAACCCGGCCAGTACGCGCCTCCTGCGAAAGATCCGCTGCAGCACCAACCAGATCACCGACATCGTGAAGGCCGGTCTCGTCCTTCACGACGCCTCGACCTGAGGTTGGAAAAGGCTCAGTGAGTCGTTGAGCCGGAGGCTTGGGCGGGGTGGGGTAGTCAGTGGTTGGGTGTGCGGGCGGTTGAGGCTTGTTGGGTGTCCGCGCCGGAGCTGACGTGGCGGTGTTCTTCTTGTGGGCCGTGCCAGTCCAGGCACATGACGGTGGCGTCGTCTTCGAGGCGGCCGCCCGAGGCGTCGCGTACGGCGGAGGTCAGCATCAGCGTGGTTTCGCGTGGGTGCAGGCTCCGGGTCTGGCGTAGCAGGTCGGCCATGTCGATCTTCTCTCCGTGACGTTCGAGCATGCCGTCCGTCAGCATGAGCAGCCGGTCGCCGGGACGTAGGTCGAGGGTCTGGATGCGGTAGGGCCGGGGTGGGGCGAGGGCCAGCCCGAAGGGCTGGTCGATCTGGCAGGTGATGGTTTCCACCACGCCTGCACGCATGCGCAGAGGCCAGGGGTGGCCGGCGTTGACGAGCTTCGCCTTCCCGGTGTGGAGATTGATGCGCAGCAGCTGTCCGGTGGCGTGGCCATGTCCGTGGGTGGTCAGGGCCTGGTCGCCCTGGTGGGCCTGTTCGGCGAGGGTGGCTCCGGCGCGGCGGGCTCTGCGCAGGGCGCCCACCAGGACGGTGGCAGTCAGGGCTGCGTCGAGGTCATGGCCCATGGGGTCGGTCACCGACAGATGCAGGGTGTCGCGGTCCAGCGAGTAGTCGAACGTGTCGCCGCTGAGGTCCTCGGAGGGCTCCAGGCTCCCGCTGAAGGTGAACTGCGCGGCCTCGCAGGACAGGGCCTGCGGAAGCAGCTGGTACTGGATCTCCGCTGCCAGGGTCGGGGGCCTGGTGCGCTTGCCCCAGGTGTAGAAGTCGGTGAAGCGCCCGTTGGCGATCACGACGTACGCCAGTGCGTGAGCGGCTTCCCCGACAGCGTGCACAACATCTTCCTCGCTCCTGTCGGCCGGCAGGAGCAGTTCCAGCAGTCCGATCGCATCTCCTCGGTTGGTCACAGGAACGATTACCCGCTGCTCCCGCCCGGCGGGCTCGTGATGCGGCCGCTGAGTGCGGATCACCTGCTCGTAGACGCTCCCGGACAGAGGGATCCGCTCCGTTTCCCCGCCGGTGCCGGTGCCGGTGCCGGTGGTGGTGGCGGTGGAGAGCCGCGCGAGCGCTCTGCCGGTCAGATCCACAATGAGGAACGAAACCTTCGTGGCCGCGAAGCGCCTGCGCAGATCCTCCGCGACCACGGCCACGGCCTCAACCGGCGCCGCCATCTCCGCCGCCGTCAGCAGCCGGGGAAGATCGCTCGGACGACGGCTCATGGCCGCGGCTCCCTTCCCGGAGGTCTGGCCCCGCTGTGCCCCGCCGCGCAGTCGACACTCCTCGCGCCTGCCCTGCGCTACGCGGTGATCGATGCGAGCCATCCGCAACAGGGATCCACGCGTACGGTCCATTGCGTGACGGTCCTGCAGTCAACTGTTCCAGTCTGAACCTCAATGTGCTCTTTGTCCGGACGAAGGTCTTGCCGGGCCTGGCTGGGGTCGTGGTGCTATCGGGTGAGGGAGGCGCTGACGGTCTTGCCGCCGGTGGGCCGGTGGATGACCGCGGTGGTGCGGGCGATGTGGGTGACCATGCGCCAGCCGAAGCCGCCGGTTGCGCCGGTCAGGTCGGGGGTACGCATGCGCGGAGCCTGTGGGCTGGGGTCGTCGACGGCCACCTCGATGAGGTCGGGGTGGGCGGTCATGCGGAGGATGTAGGTGCCGCCGCCGTGCCGCAGGGCGTTGGTGACCAGTTCGGAGACGACCAGGAACACGGTGTCGGCCGTATCGGGCGCAAGAGCGGGCTCCCGGAGGGCCTCGGGGAAGATCCGGGCCTTCTCGCGCGCATCCGCAACAGTGGACGTGGGGCGGACAGCGGCAGCGTCGACGCGCATCGTATTCGTCAGGTTCGTCCTTGTCTCCTCGGCTCGTCGCTGCCCGGCCCGGCCCGGCCTAGGTTGCCCGTGTGCCCCGTCCCGCCCCGCCCAACCTCGCAGGGGTCGATTACCTGTGTGCCGAGATATCGAAAATCTATGTCGGTCACGGTAGACATTCGGTGGAGGCGTGGTTATGGTTTCTCTCGTAGTCAAGGAAGTCAGCAGGGCCCGGCAGAGACGAACTGCCGGGCAGCAGCACACGTAGTTGCAGTGCGCAGGACGGTCCGGTGGTGGATTTCCGAAGCCAGTTCTTACAGGAAGGCGACGGGCTGACGGCCGGACCAGGTGGCTCACAGTGATCAGGGGCCGCCGCGAGAAGTACCGCAGTTCACACAACGATGGATCCAGCAGTGAACTGGGAGCAGTACCTCGGTGAAGGCGTCGGCTGCGGGCGCGCGCACCGGGAGGTTCGGCAGTGGGGTTCCGAGCCGGAGCAGATGCAGGACGGGCGACGGGACTGGCTGCCGAAGAGTGACGCTGCCACAGGTCACTGAGTAGGACGCAGTACCAGCTGTACGCAAACAGTTGATCAAGAGGAAGAGCGGAGGAGTTGGTCGCCATCAGGATCGCCCGGGTGTATGACGTGGGCCCGGGTACCGCAGGACATCGATAGTGAGGTGGTCTCCGGTCGAGCAACCGCGATCCCCGCAGCCCCCGACCTCTCCCCCTGGGGCGGGCATGCGGAAACAGAGAGCCGGCGCAGCCGATCACGCCCGGCCGATGGTGTAGCAGTTCCTTCGGGGCCCTGGTGCCAAATGGTGCCAGGGCCCCTCCGGGGTGTGTTCCGCAGAGAGGTGCAAGTGACAGCAGGCGATTCGTTCGGCCGTCTCAATGACGACGACTGCCCCGCCTACACCATGGGCCGGGCCGCCGAAATGCTCAACACAACACAAAGGTTCCTCCGCGCGATCGGCGAAGCCCGCCTCATCACCCCGCTCCGCAGCCCCGGCGGCCACCGCCGCTACTCCCGCTACCAGCTGCGCATCGCCGCCCGCGCCCGCGAACTCGTCGACGCTGGCACCCCCATCGAGGCCGCCTGCCGCATCGTCATCCTCGAAGACCAACTCGAAGAAGCACAGCGCATCAACGCCGAACACCACCGCACGACCGACCGGCCAACCTGACGGCTCGCGCCCGCCCTGCCCGGAACGCAGCAGCTCCGGGCAGGTGATCGAATCTGCGCGCCGCCCGGACCGCAGAGATCACCTTCCGGCAACACGAAGGCCCTGATCCTTTGCAGCAGGTCAGGACGTTCATCGCCTCGGGGGAAGCTGGCGCGGCTGCCGGGCGGAACCGGAGCCGCCGACCGCACTGAGCCCGACATGGGATCCGGGCCAGTCAGCGCGCCAACGTCAAGCGCAGGCGCAAAGGCAAGGCTGCCTCAAGTTCTCAGGGCATCCGCACACCGGCATCGCAGGTACCGCCGGCCAACCAGCGTCACGCCCTCCACCAAGGCCTGCTGAACCCATCAGACAGAAGGGCGCTGCGGGACAGGCTGGGGGCGCCGTTCCTCTCGGCACGGCTTCCCGTGCCCCGCCCACCCCCAACGCGGACGCTCGGCGCTCCCGGGCGACTCCAAGGTTCTCCAGGACCTGAACGCTTCAGCGAAGCAGGAGAGGGTGCGCCTGGGGCATGTGACACTCCCGAGTGGCTTTGTTCACGAGAGTGGGTTCTGGCTCAACTTCTGTGATGTGAACGGTCACGCCGAACTCTGGACGGTGCTGTGTCCGGCGTCTCGCAGGTCAGGCCCGTGGAGCATGCTCCTGGAGGAGGCACTCGCTCTCCGAACCACAGACGTTGAGCCGGAGCCCGACTTCGGGAGGCGCCTTAGAGGTAGCCGTTCGATTTGGACGTCGAGCCTGCCGGGCGGCGGACGCGCCTCAGTCTTGGCCGGGGTTGCAGTGCGGCCGGATTCTCGGCGGCCTTACTCCGACGTGTTCTTGTTGGAGGCCATGTCCACCAACCTGGCCACTGCACCTGTCTCTCCGTTGAGGTTCGTAGTGGAACCGGTGGCCCCTCGAGCGGGTCGCCCGTGAGTGCGTCGATACCGCCATCTCCGGCTTCTTGCAGGATGCGGTTAGGCCCAGCAGTGGGCCCGCCGTCAGCAAGGGCGGGGGCAGCGCTGGCCGGCAGAGCCGCGCCAGCAAGCGCGGCGGCAGTGATGATCTTCATGCGATGACCGGCGAGGAATCCGGCAGCGGGACCCCTGCGAGCCTCCAGCCCGCTCAGGCCAAGAGCAGGTAACGCTGGGACGTGCTTGGCCTGTTGCTGGGGGAGGAGGCGCGGATGTGCGGTCCTGTCGGTGCGTGAGTGCCGAGGGCCCCAGTAGAAGATGTGACCGTAGAGGGAAGGTTGTGCCCTTCTTGTGCCTGTTTGTTCCGCGAACTCGGCAGGGGTGTCATGACCTTGTAACTGTCCTTTCGTCACGATCACCGCAGCAGGCAGGGTGTTGATCGACCGAGTGCATAGCCGTGCCGCGCAATGAGCCCGCTGGCCGCACATCAGTAACGCTCACAGGAAGAGGCCACATGCTTAGCAACCACCGCAAGTCCGTCCTCACCGCTGCCGCCCTGATCGCTACGACAACGCTCCTCACGGCCTGTCAGGACGGTGGCTCCGGGGGCGACAAGGCGAACACCTCCAGTTCCTCGTCCTCGGAAGCGAAGGCGATGTCCGGCAGCGAGAACAAGGCTTCTGGCAGCGACGAGGAACAGCCCGACAGCACCGCTGGGAACAAGTCCGACGGCAAGAAGGTGACCGGCACCTGGTTCGGCACGGTTTCCTATCTCGCCCCCGGCAAGTACACCGTCTCCGATCTCAAGGACACCAAGCAGCAGTTCTTCACCTCCACGGACACCGACATCCAGGGCGCCGGGAAGATCTGCGGGGACGCGGCCGGCCAGGCCGCCACGCCCTGCAGCGAGGACGAGCTCGAGGCCGCCGCCAGGGACGGAGTCTCCGCCACGGTCAAACTGAAGAACGGCATCGCCGTCAGCGTCATCGAGGACCACTCCGGCAACGAGGACGGCAAGACGTCCGGCCTGTGGAGCGGCAAGCTCGCCTACCTGGCCCCGAACAAGTACTCCGTCGTGAACGACGAGGGCCGGCGGGCGTTCGTCACCTCCACCGAAACCGTCATCAACGGAGCCGGCTTGATCTGCGGCGACCGCGAAGAGATCAAACAGTGCACCGAGGACGAGCTCGAGGCCGCCGCCAAGAAGAGCGTCGACGTCGTCGTCAAAGTCGACCGCGGCATCGCCGTCACCATCGACGAGAACCACAACTGAGCCGTCGTCGCTCAGTCAGGGGCCGTTCCCGTCCGATGTTTCATCCCGGGAACGCCGGGCCACAAGACCGGTCATCCCTAGGCGAATCATGGCTTCGGAGCGGTTGGGCAGGGTTTAGTAGTCGCGGGCCATGCACCGGTGGAGCATGAGCCAGCCGTAGGTTCGCTCGACCGCCCACCGCTTGGAGAAGAGGGTGAAGCCCCTGGTCCCGGGTTTGCGGGCGGTGTCCGCGTCGCCCCACGCCGTGCGGATGTCCGGGTGGTTGGCGGCGACCTGGTCGGGTAGTGCGGTCCCGGCCGCGGAGTCCTGCACGCCGGCTGCGGGGATTGGCGTGGCCAGGAGAAGTCGGAGTGGGTCGGTGGCGATGCTTCGCTTCCGTCCGGCGATCTTCTTGCCGGCGTCGATACCCTGGCCTGTCACGGGGATGCTGCTGGAGGTCTTGGCGCTTCGGGCGTCGATCACGCAGCCGTCTGTTCTGCGTCCCGACCTTCTTTCTCTCGCAGAGGCTGCCGGAGCAGGCCGTTGAGCTGTGCGAACGCGCCCCCGTCGGCCCATTCGGGTAAATGGCCGTGGGCGGTGTTTCAATGCGGGAGGTAGCGCCACTGGACCCCGGTGCGGTCCACGCACAAGATCGCGTCCATGACATCGCGCAGGTCGTGCTCGGCCGGCCGGCCGAAAGCAAGGGCCCTGCCACGGCGGTCGAAGCGTCACGCGGCCAGGACCGACTCGATCAACTCCCGGCGGGCATCGGACAGATCACTCGGATACGGACGTCGCCTCGCGCTACCTTCGGCGCACCGCGCCGGACCGTGGTCCCGCTGTCGGCGCCGGCTACCGATGTCGCCACCGTCGAAGACGACGCTGGGGACGACGTATGGCAGAACGCCGTCGGTGTCGACGGGGTCCGTGACGACTCGGTAGTGCCGCTGCCAGTTAAGTGGCCACGTGGCAACCCCGGTCCTCATCGATCACCGCCGCCTGCGCCGCCCGCCTGAAAGTGCGGGGATGAGGTTCCCTCACGAGATTTCGTTGCCCTGGGTGATGTGCCGTTACTCTCCGAGAGTGGCTCTTGCTCGCGAGGTGGTGGTCGCTCGTGTACGTCAGTGGTGCAACAGCAGCACGCCACGCCCGCTCCTCGGCGGGAAGTCCTGGTGCGAGTCCGGGCTGACGTCCCACGCTCGGAAAGGGCGGTTTTCGAAACCGGGCCCTTTCCTTCCGCCAGAGCCCGACTCCGGTGCGGGGCAGCGGGTCCACGGAGGATGGTGGGTCATCTCTTGTCGGCGCATGCCTCCGCCTCCGCCAGATACCGCGTCACCGGCCCCAGCGTCAGCATCCCGCTCGCTCCGCCCGCGTCCTCGGAGCGCGCGGCGCGCAGGGCCGTTGCGGCGCGGGCGGCCACCGGGCGCTCGCCGAGGCGGACGGCGGCGTGGGAGGTCAGGCACCAGAGTGCCTCCTGCATGTGGTCAAGGGGTGGTGCGGGCGTCATCTTCAGGGCGGTACGGGCCTCTTCGTCACGGTGGCGGGCGAGCAGCACCAGGGGGCGTGTCCAGGGGTGGTACGGGCCCCAGTCGAGAGCGGGATCGGTGGGCGCCGGACGGCCGTGCAGGAGGCGCAGGCCCAGGAGGGCGAGGGCGAACAGGCCGCGGTGCAGCCCCGGCATGCCCCCTGTCGCGGCAAGGGCGCCTTCGGCGGCGCGGTAGTGCGCCGCAGCCGTGGCGACGGCCGGTCCGCCCGTCGCGGTGCTGTGTGCGGCCGTGACCCGGGCCCGGAACCAGGCGGTGAGTACGGGGACGAGAGAGGCTTCGGTGCTGACGGCGAGTTGCTCGGCGGCCTCGGCGTGTGTGGTCGCGGCGTCGAGGTCGCCGAGAGCGGAGGCGGACTGCAGGCGGATGAGCCGGCCCAGCACGGCGAAGTTCGGCAGTTCGTGTCGGGTGGCGAGGTCGAGGATCTCGGCCCCGGTCACATCCCGTGCAGCCGCGAGCCCGGGCCGGGTGAAGGACTGGAGGAACACGCCGTTGAGGGCGAACACGAGCAGGGCGGGATCACCCAGCTCCCGGGCGAGCGCCTCGGCCTCGCGCGCCGCCTGCCCGGCGCGCTTCCGTTCGACCGCGGACAGATCGGCGGTGCGGCTCTCGACCGCGACCGTGGCCAGCAAGCGGGCGCGCAGTTCGGCGGGGCCGTCGGTGCCGAGCGCGGTGAGTGTGCGGTTGGCCGCCGCGACGACGGCGCGGGACTGCTCGGGGTCGTCGGCCCGGCTCCAGAGGGCGGGCACGTCGTAGGCGCCGATGACACGGGCGGTCAGGGCGATGTCGCCGGTGCGCTCGGCCGCTCGGACGGCGGCGAGCCGGTCGCGCCGCGCGTGGATGAGGGCATCGCCACCCGCCAGGGCCAGGGTGCGGGCCAGTTCGACGGTGGTGCGCGGGCCGAGTCGTCCGCCTGCGGCCCACACGGTACGTGAGGGCTGAAGCTCTGTGGCTCCGTGGAGGATGTCCGTCTCCAGGCGCCGGAGGCCGGCACCGGGATCGAGCCCGAGCTGGTCCGCGAGCATCCTGCGGGCGCGGCGGAGGGTGTCCAGTGCGTCCGCCTGACGGCCCGCCCGGTGCAGTGCGCGGGCCAGCAGCCCCCAAGCCGGCTCACGCCAGGGGTGCTCGGTGACGTGGGCACCCAGGTCGGCGACCAGCTCGGCTCCCGATCCGGCGTCGAGGAGGAGGCCGGCGCGCAGCTCCACCCCCTCCAGCCTCAGCTCCTCCAGCCGGGCCCGTTCGCGCTGCGCCCACGCCGGGCCGGTCACGTCGGCGTAGGCGGCCCCACGCCAGGATGCGAGGGCCGCGTCGAGGCCGGTCAGCGCATCGGCAGTGTGCCGGGCGCGTGCCAGGGCGTCTTCGAACCGGTGGACGTCCACGGCGTGGCGCGGCAGGCGCAGCGCGTAGCCGGGGCCTTCCGTGACGAGGAGCTGCGGCGGGGTGCGAGGTGGTCGGTCGGGTTCGATGGCGCGGCGCAGCGCGGCGATGAACGTTTGCAGCGCCCCCAGGGCCCGCACCGGCGGCTCGGCCCAGAGGTCGTCCACGAGGGTGTCGGTGGAGACCGTCCGTCCCCCGGCGGCGACAAGCCGGGCGAGGACCTCACGGTGGCGGGGCCCTCCCAGGTCGACCGGGGAGCCGTCGTCATGGAGGGCCCGCACGGCACCTAGGACGTCGATTCGCATGTTCTCCATCCTGCGTGCCGCGGCCCGGCGGCGCCGAAACGTACTGATCGGCTGCTGATCGCCGTCGTCCACGCTGGCCCTGTCACTCCCGGACCAAGGCCTTGGCCGGTCCTCCGCCCCAGGAAAGGGCCTTTCATGACTCCGACCATTCCCGGCTTCGACCACGTCCGTCTGCCCGGCACCGCGGGGGTGGAACTCGCTGCAGCCGTCGGCGGCAGCGGCAGCCCCGTCGTGCTGCTGCACGGCTTCCCCCAGACCCACCTGATGTGGCGGCACGTCGCCGAGCGGCTCGTGGGCGAGCACACGGTGATCTGCCCCGACCTGCGCGGCTACGGCGCCAGCGACAAGCCGGCGGCCACCGGCCCCGAGGTGTACTCCAAGCGCACCATGGCCGCCGACGTCGTCGCCCTGGCGGCGGCGCTCGGCCATGAGCGCTTCGCCCTGGTCGGCCACGACCGGGGTGCCCTGGTCGCCTTCCGGGCAGGACTGGACCATCCCGAGACGCTCACGCACCTGGGCATCCTCGACATCGTGCCGACCCTGGACATGTGGAACGTCCTGCACGGTGTCCCGGCGGCGGTCGGCTACCACCTGTTCCTCATGGCACAGCCGCCCGGGCTGCCGGAAACGATGATCACCAACAGCGCCGACGCCTTCTTCGGCTCCTTCCTCGACGCCTGGGCCGGCAACCCGGCCGCCATGCCGGACCCCGTCCGGTCCGCCTACCTGCGAGCGAGCGCCGCGGCCGTCCCCTCGATCGTCGCCGACTACCGAGCCTCGGCGGGCATCGACGTGGCACACGACCAGGCGGACCAGGACGCCGGTTCGCAGCTCGCCATGCCCGTGACCGTCCTCCAGCAGGACTGGGGCGCGCGACTGGGCTACGACGCCGCCGAAGTCTGGCACGCATGGGCGCCGGACCTGGAGCACCGACTGACCAGCGCCGGACACTTCATGGCCGAGGAGGCGCCCGACGAAATCACCGAGGCGATCCGCGACCTGCTGCTCCGCTGAGCCCCTGCCCGGGCCAGAGGAGACCGAGCCCCGAGATCCTGTTGGCCCATGGCCGGCGCGCGCGTCAGCAAGCGGCGTTGCTCGAACTCCTGGTCGCCCACCACGACGCCGTCCTCGTTCCCGAGCGGCCCGGGGGAGCAGGACGAGCTGCGGTCGGCTGTTGACCGGATCGAGAAGAGGAATCCCAGCCGGCGGTGCCGGGAGCGGGTTCGTCCTTGATGGCGCCTCGGTTGGTAGTTCGTGGCCGGTTCTGATCGTTCATGTCCGTGTTCTGTCACGGTGGGTCCGGCGGGCACAACCCGCCTTGCTAGGCGCCTGTCTTGAGATGTGAGGGACCGCTGTTCGTTGTTCTCAGCCCCATCAGTCCCACCAGCCCCATCAGCCCCATCAGCCCCACGATTGAAGGACTTGCATGCGTATCTCAGATTCCCGTAGCCGTATCCTGCGCGGCGGTACCGCCGCCGCAGCCGCAGCGCTGGTGGCGGTGGCCGCCGTGCCGGCGTTCGCCGCCGCCCCGGAGCCGGATCTCGGTGTCGGGACGATCGCGCCGGTCGAGGGGGTTCAGCCCGGAAGCTCGCTCTCGACCCCGCTGACCTTCCTCAACAAGGGGACGGCGGTGGTCCCCGAGGTTTGGGTGACCTACGCGGTGTCGTCGGGCCTGAAGGCGGACGAGACGTACAAGAACTGCACGTACTACACCGTCCCCTCGTACGACGAGATGCCCGCGTCGAACGTCGCTTCCTGCAAGATCGACCAGCCGCTGAAGCCGGGTGTCGTCTACGGCACGGCGAAGCCCGTCTCGCTCAAGGCGCTCGGCTCCGCGTTCCGCGAGGATCTGCGGGTGACGATCGGCACCGACGCGCCGGACCCGGGCGACGGCGGCTCCAGCGACCCCGTGCCGGGCACAGGCGACCTGCTCACCCTCGTGCAGAAGGCTCCGGCCACCGACACCGACCGGCAGAACCACCCCGAGCCCGTTGCCCAAGCCGGCGTGAACGTTGCGAACACCGCCGACTTCGCCCTGACCGGCGCCGAGGCGAAGGGCAAGGTGGGCGACAAGGTCACCGCGACGGTGAAGTTCGCCAACAAGGGCCCCGCCCGCGTCCAGGGCAACCGCGACGAGAGCGTCACCACCGTCGACGTCCACATCCCGAAGGGCACCTCCGTCGTCAAGGCCCACGGCTACTGCGACGCGGTCACCGAGACCCACTACCGCTGCGGCACCTCCCAGTCCTGGGTCGACGTGGACGGCGGTGAGAGCTATCCCTTCGTCCTGCGCATCGACAAGGCCGTCGGCCGCACCACCGGCGAGGTCGCCTTCACCGGTCAGGAGCGCCCCTTCGACCAGAACGCGGCCAACGACACCGCGCAGATCCTGATCGATACGGGCAAGGGCGCCGGCACCGCCAGCGGCTCCGCTGTCCGGCAGAGTTGACGGCACGCCCTTGACGCCGACGTCTCCGCCCCGCGTTGACGTCGGCCAGGCCGCCGCGGGCGCTGCCACAGGCCGGGTGGGACAAGCTGAGACCGCGTCGCACCCCGACCATCCGGTGCGGGCAGCGATCCCTCGCTGTGGCAGCTGGCCTGCCTCGCCGGGCGGCAGAGGAACGCGCGGCACGTCGAGGGCGGCCCGCAGGGCGCCCCGCTGTGACCGCCGGCTCCGGCGGGTCGCACGTTCCGCCGAGCGAGCTACCGAGCTGCCGCCCGGCCGATAGCCTGTACGCGAGGGTGAGCCAAGCGTCCGAAGGGGGACGAGGATGCGTCTGACGGTGACCGTCCAGGACGACGCGGGCGAGGGCAACGGCCACGCGGAGCTACGGAGTTGGCTGCTGGACGTGCCGGAACTGCGGGGCCGGGTCGACCGTCGGGAGCGGGATGACGGGTCCGCCCGGACGATGGGCCCTGCGGCCGACGCGCTGGTGGCTCTTCTGGAGCCCGGTGGCGTCGCAGCCGCGTTCGCGGGCGCGATGGTCGCGTGGGTGCAGACCCGCCGCAGCAGCCACACCGTCACGGTGATCCGTCCGGATGGCACCGAGATCACCATCTCCTCCCGCCAGGCCCGCGCCATGAGCCCCGAGGAGGCAGCCGCGCTGGCCGAACGCCTCGCCCGGCCCCCGGAGCACGGCGCGCCCCCCGCGGTGCCCCCGGGGAGCGCGGACACACCGGACGAGCCCCGAAGAGGAGGGGACACCACGGACGACCCGCGGCGGGACCCGGACGCCTCGGGATGACAGACGGCAGCACCGGGACGACAGGTGGCGCCCTCACCGCCCCGGGAGCGCACGCCGTTCTCTTCGGAACCGGCATCCAAGTTCCCGGAGCGGAACTCCCGGACCTGCCGTCGGTCGACGCCACCCTCGACGATGTTCAGCTCGTGCTGAGCGAGGCCTGCGGCATGGATCCCCGGCAGATGGTGCGGGTCCCCGCCGCGGCGGGGCCGTCCGAAGTGATCGACGCCGTCGAGAAGGCCGTCGAACGGGGCGACGGGCCGGTGTTGTTCTACTACGTCGGGCACGGACTGCTAGGCCCGCGCGACGAGTTGTACCTGGCCACGCGTGCCTGCCGGTCCGCCCGGCAGATCGCGCCCGCGGTGCCCTACCGGACGCTTCGCGACCTGCTCGGTGAGGCGCCGCACGGCAGCCTGGTCATCCTGGACTGCTGCTTCTCCGGGCGCGCCGAGGCACCCCCGTCGGACGGCGGCACCCGGGGGCCGTTCGAGTCCGCCCGCCCCCGCGGCAGCTTTCTCCTCAGCTCGGCCTCGCACTACGCGCTTTCCTTCGCCCCGGACGGAGACCGGCACACCCTGTTCAGCGGCCGGCTGCTGCGGCTGCTCACCCAGGGTGACCCCGCCGGGCCGCCCTGGCTGAGCCTCGACGACCTGCACACCGCGCTGGAGCGGGAGTTCGCGGAGGACCGGCGGGTGCGACCCGCCCGGCGCAGCGAAGGTTCCCTGGGTTCGCTCCTCCTCACCCGCAACCGCGCGTACGTCCCCGACAGCGGGCGGCCCGCCCAGGCCGAGCCGCCCGCAGACGTGCTGTGCCCCTACCCCGGCCTTGAGCCCTTCCGCACCGAGGACACCGGGCACTTCTTCGGACGCGCGGAACTCACAGTCCGGCTGATCGACGCCGTCGAGGGGAATGGCCGGGAGGACGGCGTGCCGGTCGTGCTCGTCGGCGCCTCGGGAGCCGGGAAGTCCTCCCTGTTGCGCGCCGGGCTGCTCGCCGGGCTCGAGGCCCGGGAATCACGCCGTCCCACCCTGCTCGTCCCCGCACCCGGGGAGCGCCCCCTCGACACGCTGGCGCACGCCTGGGCGTCGGCCACCGGACGGCAGCCGGACGAGGTGCGGGCGAGCCTGGCGGCGGGCCGCCTCCCGGGCCCGGCGCCCGGACGCGCGACCTGCTGGCTGCTGGTGGTCGACCAGTTCGAGGAGGTCTTCACCCGCTGCCCCGACCCCGGTGAACGCGCCGCCTTCGTCACCGCCCTCACCAGCGGGTCCCGCGGCGGGCCGCAGGTGGTCCTCGGGCTGCGCGCCGACCACTACGGAAGCTGCCTCGAACATCCCGGCCTTGAACCCGCCCTGGCCCGCGCGGTCACAGTGCCGCCGATGCGGGACCGGGAGTTACGCGCCGCCGTCGAGGGCCCTGCCGCCGCCGTCGGCCTCGTGCTGGAGCCCGGCCTGACGGACCGGCTGCTGCATGACCTGCGCGAAGGCCGCCCAACGGCCGACGCCGGCGGTGCGACTCCCTTCCTCGCCCACGCGCTGCGGGAGACCTGGCTGCGGCGAAGCGGCGTACGGCTCACCCTGGCCGGATACCAGGCCACCGGCGGCATCTGGGAGTCGGTGGCCACCACCGGAGAACGCCTCTGCTCAGCGCTGGACGACGAGGGGCGGCGCAGGGTCCGCGAGCTGCTGCTGAGCCTCGTCCACCTGCCGCGGGACGGTGGCGCGCCCGTGCCGCGCCATCGGGTCCCGCTCGCCGACCTGCCGGAGGGCACGGAGAAGATCCGTGACCGTCTCGCCCGCGCTCGCCTGCTGACCGTCGGCCGCGACACCGCGCAGCTCGCTCACGAGGCGCTGTTGCGGGCGTGGCCGAGGCTGGCAGACTGGATCAAGGAGGACGCCGCCACGCTGCTGCTGCGCCAGCAGGTGCGCACGGCCGCCGAAGAGTGGGACGCCGCCGGTCGGGACGCGGCCTTTCTGCACCGCGGCAGCAGGCTCCAGGCTGTGCTGGCGCTGCCTGGCAGGGCCGCTCTTCCGGCCAGGGAACGCGACTTCCTGGCTGCCGCCGAGGAAGCGGCCGAGCGTGAACGGCTCCGTCAGGCGCGGCGGCGTAAGAATTTGCAGCGGGGGCTCATGGCGCTGGCGCTGGCCCTGGTGGTGACGGTCGCCGCAACGGTGGTGGCGGTGCGGCAGTGGCACGAGGCGCGGGAACAGCAGGAACTGGCCACTGCCCGCGCCCTGTTGGCGCAGGCCGAGACAATGCGTACGGCGGACCCGCAGACCGCGCTGCGGCTGGGCCTGGCCGCCCACGAACTGAATGCTTCGGTGGAGGCCCGGCGCAGCCTGTCCCAGACCCTGTCCGGTCCGTTCCGGGGCAGCCGCACGTTCTACGGCGCCGGGCCGGTGTTCAGCCCTGACGGCCTGATGCTGGCCACCCGAAGCGCGGACGAGGTGTCGCTGTGGCGTGTCGGCGACGATCCCGAGGAGGTGTCGCGGCTCGCACGGCTGCCGTGCCTGGATCCGATCGGCGCGGGCGCCATGGCCTTCGGCGGACCGGACGGCGACCTGCTCGCCGCGACCTGCCAGGACGGGGTGGCGCTGTGGGACCTCACAGGGCTCGGCGGGCGCGACGGGCCGCAGCGCCTTCCCTCACCGCGAGACGCGAGCCTGCCGGGAACCACGCGGGCAGTGGCGTTGGACGAGCGGGGCACCGTGCTCGCGGCTGTTGTCCGGCCGGACAGCGCGAACACCTCGGACGCCGCCGGGGGCGGGGACGCACCCGACGAGCGCGGCGCGCTGGTGCTGTGGGACCTGTCGGACCTGGTGGACCGTCAGCGGCCCCGGCTGATGTCGGTCACCAGGGGCGTGAACGAAGCCGACAGTGTGATGTTCGGCCCGGACGGCCGCACCCTCGCAACGGTCGCGGACAGCCGCATCGAGTCCATGGGCGTCCGGGTCTGGGACATTGCGGATCCCGGCCGGCCGAAGCCCGGCGACCGCATTCCCGCGGACCGGATCACGGCCTTCAGCCCGGACGGACGACTGCTGGTCACGGTGTGGTCCCGCGATGTCACCGTGTTCCGCGTCCTGCCACGGGGGAGGGTCGAGGTGCTCGCCGAGTGGCCCGCGACGGCATCCTTTTTCACCGGTGTCGTGTTCTCACCGGACGGACGCCGGCTGGCCACCAGCAGTTTCAACGGGGTCGTCGACGTATGGGACATCACCGACCCCGGGGAGCCGGTGCGGGAGCACAGTCTGGGCGGGCCGAACCGGCGGATCGAGGCCGCGGCGTTCGGCGCGGACGGACGCACGCTGCGCACAGTGGGCGGCAACACGCTCACCCACTGGGACTTCACGTCCGCCGCCCGGGTGGTGGGCACGGTCCGGACCGGCCTCCGGGCGTTGTCGCTGGCGGCGACACCGGACGGCTCAACGCTCGCCTTCAACGCGAGGGAGGGGATCAAGCTCTGGGACGTCCGGGACCGCTCGCATCCCGAACACACCGGCACGGTGCCTGCCCACGAGGGCGGTTCGAGTGATCTCTCATTCAGCGCCGACGGAACACTGCTCGCCGCGGTCTTCTCCGAGGCCGTCGAGGTGTGGAACGTCGCCGACCCCGACCGGCCCCGCCGCCTGCTTGAGACCCCCCTGTCCTCGGAGGGGTGGGGCCCGCAGGTGCGCTTCTCGCCCAAGGCGTCCCTGCTGGCCCTCTGCGAGGAAGAGCTGCGCCTCCTGGACGTCTCCGACCTGCCCGGCACGACCGTGGTCGGCTCACTTTCCGACGTCTCCTGTACGGACTCCCTGGCGTTCGCCCCCGACGGACGCCGTCTCCTGGTCCCCCTGGCGGACGACGGTGTCGCCCTGTGGGACGTCCCGGCCGACGGGCCGGGCCGTCGCGGTCGTGGCCCCGTACGACTGCCGGACGACGGTCTGACCATCCCGCCCTCCCGCGGGGCGTTCAGCCCCGACGGCTCCGTCGCGGCGGTCGACGACCAGTTGTGGGACGTCCGGCCCCCGGACACCCCGCGAGCGGCGGGTGACATCGACGGAACGGTGCTGGCCTTCCACCCGGACGGATCGCTGCTGGCCGGGACCGAGAACGGGAGAACAGCAGCCGTCGTCCTGTGGGGCGCCGCCGACCTCCGCCATCCGCACGTCGTCCGCCCCATCCACCACCCCGCCCATGTGACCGACGCGCTGTTCGGAGCGGACGGCCGCACACTGATCACCCTCAGCTCCGGCACCGCATACCTCTGGGACCTCGGCGACGCCCCGGCGATCGCGGCCGACCCCGTCGCCATGGCCTGCCGTGTCGCGGACGGCGGCCTGGCCAAGCCCTTCGAGTGGCCGCGGTACGTCCCGGACACGCCGTTCCGCGAGACCTGCCCGACCACCTGAGGCTCCGGGGCCCCGCCCCGCACCTCGGCCCGCCGGGTGCGCGACGCCTGGAAGGACTTCAAGGGGCCGGACGAGGACCCCCGGCGCCTGCGTGGCAGGGGAGGCTCCCGTGACGCCGGTCCCGGCCTGCGGGACGGTCTGCGCAACTATGCGCAACTGAGTCACAGGGGAGTACGTGATGACGCTACGGTTCGTCGGGATCGACCCCGACACCGGCGGCGAAGGGTCGCCGACGGTGTTGGTGGAAGAGGAGAGCGCGGACTTGGTCGTGAGGGGCGAGAAAGCCGACGCCCTCCTCAAAACCCTGGTCGGCTCCACCGGGTGGGTGGTCGGCCACAAGACGGGGATCCCGCCGCGTGAGCGGGTGATCCGGATCCCGATCCACATGGTGCAGATTCTGAGGGAGGCGTGCGATGCCGCTGAACGCGCAAGCGCTGAACACCGCGACGTTCGCTGAGCTGCTCGCCGACACCCACCACACGGCGGTCCACCCGGAGATGCGTGACCTGTCCGCCGTCGGCGACGAAGCCGACGACTTCGAGAACTTCCTGCGCACCGGCGCCCCCAACCTCGACCCGGCCTGCTCGTTCTGGCCGCAGTGGATGCCGCTCGTCAAGGACGCGGTCGCCCGCGGCATGGTGATGCGCCGGGCGCGGATCGTCTCCGCGCCGGTCACCGACTACATCCGCTACGAGCACGCCATCACCCCGCTCAACCTCCAGGTCGGTGAAGACGTGCGGTGTCTGCCTCGCCGCCGGGCCGCCGACATCGCCCTGCCCGGCAACGACTTCTGGCTCCTGGACGACCGGCTCGTGCAGTTCCACCACTTCACCGGCACCGACGACTGGGCAGCTGACGGCAAGGAACGCACCACCGCCCCGGCCGCCGTCGCGCTGTCCCACACCGCCTTCGAGACGGTCTGGGAACGCGGCATCCCGCACGAGAAGTACACCGTCTAGGACACTGAGCAGCCCTATGACCGCCTCTCCATCCTCCAGCGCACAAGCAGCCCGTGAGGCGCTGGCCGTGCGCTTGCAGCACCTGCGCAAGGACGCCTGCCTCACCGGGAAGGAACTCTCCGCCCGGTGCGGCTGGCACCCCGCGAAGACCACCTGCATCCAGAAGGGCGACGCCCCGCCCTCCGACGCGGACATCCGCGCCTGGTGCGCGGCGTGCGACGCGGACGACCAGGCCGGCGTCCTCAGCTTCGACCGATTCCGCTCCGACCCGGCACTGGCCGCCCTGCATTGGCCGGACGACGTCCTGGAGCAGTTCCTCTTCGAGCGCGGTGACAACGGCGCTTTCGTGCACGACTACGGCACCATCGATCTTCGGCACATCACCTGGCAGCTGGAGAGCATCCCCGTTGCGGACTTCCACACCATGCAGACGGGGAAGCCCGACGTCGGCTGCATCGAGAGCTACGTCGCCCATCCGGTGCACCGGGTCGCGGTCCGGCCCCCAGAAATCGGCCGGCACCGGGAAGAGCACGGGACCTGGCTGCGACGGCCGCTCCTGATGGCCCGGCGCCTCCTGGACCCGGCGGACAACGGACTGCAGCTCCTCGAGGGACGTACGCGCGTCGGCGTCCTGCGCGGCCGCGCTCGCGAGCAGCTGCATGTCGCCCTCAATCACCACGCATGGGTGGGCCGTCCGTAGAGGCGACCAATGCTCGCTGCGTACGCAGCGAGCATGAAGGCATTCTCGAGGAGGAACTGCTGATGACTGAAGACCCCGTCTCTGCCCAGCCCTCATCGGGATATGGCGACACACACGACGAACGGTTGATCTGGGGATGGGATGAGAATCCGTGACTGAGGCCGCCCATAACACCGTGGGTACCGAGGAAACGCGTCTGATCGTGGTCCGCGGGAACAGCGCCTCGGGCAAGTCGTCCGTCGCGGCCGGCCTGCGCGAGAAGTTCGGCCGCAACCTCGCCATCGTGGGCCAGGACAACCTCCGCCGGATCGTGCTCCGCGAACGCGACCAGCCCGGCGCCGCCAACATCGGCCTGATCGACCTCACCACCCGCTACGCCCTGGACAACGGCTTCCACGTAGTCGTCGAGGGCATTCTCTACGCCGACCGCTACGGCCCCATGCTCCACGAACTGGTGCGCGCCCACCGCGGTGTTTCACGCTGCTACTACCTCGATGTGCCGTACGCGGAAACGGTGCGACGGCACGCGACGAAGCCGGATGCCGCGTACCTCCAGCAGGTCACCCCCGATCACCTCCGCGACTGGTACCGGGACAAAGACCTCCTGCCCGACTGCCTGGAGACCGTCATCGGGGCTGATAGCTCCCCGCAGGACACCATCGCGCAGATCCTGCACGAGAGCGGGCTGGACGAGATCGCCCCGGTCGACCGCTGAGCCCGCAACCGGCCCCCTGCCCGCCGCATGAGCTGGGGACGGTACTGCCTCGACCAGCCGGTGCCGCGCGGCCGTGCGCAAAAGGTGTCCAGCAGCGCGTCCGTCGGCTCTTGGCACTGCCACCTGCTGCTGTGGGTTCCCAGCGCTTGGCAGTGTTGCCATGGAAGACTCTTCCTTCGGCCAGGTGGCGACTTCGCCGATCGTGCCGGCGATCATTGTCGGCAGTTGTGTCAGGGCTCGCTCGAGTGGCCTCTGGCAACCACTGATCACGGCGTGTAACCGTTCGATCCGGAGGCCGAGTTGGTGTTATCCGGTAGAAGGTCGTGGAGGAACGTGCAGGAGGGCTGAGCGCTCTTCATCCTGGATTCCCCGGGTCTTCAACGGGTGAGCAGGGCCTTCAGGACGCCGGTGACAGTGGCGGTGCCGAGGAGGCCGCCGGCGAGCGTGCCCACGCCGACACCCATCGCTGCCAGCGGTTTGATGTCCGGATTCAGCAGCGTTCTGCCCCCGAGGTGCCGGACGGCGACGACCGTGGCGAAGCCGCCGGCACCGAGAAGGAGCGAGGTCAGGAAGAGGAACCCCGTGAAGTTGTGGTCCGGTTCCTGCGCGGAGGTCTCCCGCTGGCCCTGGAAGGCGACCTCGACTATCTGGCCGCCCCAGTAAGTGGCGGTGACGGTGTCGCCGGGCTGGGCGGCGCTGTAGACCGGGTGACTCCCTCCGCCCATCCGCACCCACTGCGACGGGCTGCCGTCGCGGGAGAGCAGCATGTAATGGGGGCGGCCCTTGCTCGAGTTCCGGCGCTCCTTGTCGACGAGCGTGACCGGCGTCTGTGACAGGCAGCCCGGTGCGGGCTCCGCGGTCGGACATGCGGGCGCCGAATCGTACGCCTGCTGTTTCTCCAGCTTGCCGGGCAGCAGAAGGGCGGCGAGGGCAAGACCGGCGAGCAGGAGGACGCCGGCGATCGTGGCCGACAGTGCGGGTCTGGGCCTGTGCTCGGCAGCCAACCTGATCCCCTTACGGCCCATGGCGTAGTTGGCGAGGATCCTTACATCGCGACTCGAGGGCGTCAATGAGACTTTACCAATCCGCGACCTCGCGACCTGTGGCACCGTCCACGCCTGACGCCCGCAAACCTGACGCCCGCAAACCGGGCGCCCGCACACCGGACGCCCTGCCGCCGACCTCCCGCTCGCCGCCCGGACGACCGGGATCAAACCGGCACGTCGCCCGCTGCGACGTGCCCTGCGCCCTCCCCACGACCAGGACGGCGGCTGGGGCTGCGCCCACGACAGCGGCCCCAAGGACCCCACACCATCACGGGCGGACACTACGACCATCAGGCTCCCACACCGATCAACACTCAATCCGCACAGTGTTCACGCAGAGCGACATCAGCGCCGTCTGCCAACAAGCCAGGCCGCTTCCACACCGTGCAGCGCTCCACCGCCCACCCCCTGGTACCGCGCCTGAACCGGCAGTCGCTGCCGCGCTGCGTCCTTCACCTTCCTCCGCTCGGCGGGTGCGCGGGCCACCGCTTGCCGCGGGCTGGCGGGCCGTCACCGGCTACCGCGGGCGACTGACTGTCACCCCCGCCTCCGGCCAGTCGATCACGCCGACCACCTACTCGTGGAGCATGTACGGGGTCCTCAAGGATCTCTGCTCCGGCGGGTGCACCGCGAAGACCGCGGCCTGGGCGTCCGCCTGGTCCCCGGTCGAGACGACCGCGGGTGCGTATGTCGCCCGGGCCACGACGGTCGGCGAGCCCCTGTATCTCGGTGCCTCGTGGAGCAAGTGGAACAAGGTCGCCGGCCGGTGCGTGACGTACAGCGCGGGCGAGGTCTGCGTGAACCGGCATGAACGCAGCTACCGCATGAACGCGCACGAGCGCGGGCAGATCGTGGTCAAGCCTGCCTCCGGCCAGTGGATCGAGCCGCGGTGGGTCCGGGTCGGCCACGTCCACGACGGCACGGGCAACTCCCAGACCAAAAATCTGTGCGAGCCGTCCTGCACGCGGCGCAGCACGAACTGGACGGGCACGACCATGCGCGTCGGCAGCGGCGCCGACGAGTACTTCGCCTCCGCCAGCTGGGCTCTTCCCTCCGGCGAGGTCAAGAGCCTGCGGGTCTCGTATCCCTGAGCTTGAGTTCTAGCCTCAGATCCGGGCGGGGATTCCGTCATGGCATCGTGCGATTGTGCAGATCTCGACGGACGACCAGCCACTGCCTCTGACCACGTGTTGGCTGTACTGGATCGCGGTGCCGACCGGCGACCAGACGGGGGTCATGGCAACCCTGGGTCTCACCCGGTCGAGGTCCGTGACGTTCGCGGAGGCCGCTGCCGTCATCGAAGACGATGGCCATGGAGGGACCGATGGGCTCGCCCGGGTCTACGTTAGTCCTGAGGTCGACGGATGGACGCTGGTTATCGGCCCCTGGTGCGATCCGTGCGACGACGAAACGAGTGACGAGATGCTGCGACTGTGCGTTGATCTCAGCAGCCGGTACGGCCAGGCGCAGGCGTACTACTACGGGGAGCAGGGTGACGGGTCGGCCTGGCTCATCGCCGAGGACGGCGTCGTGGTGCGGCGGTACTGCGAAACCGGGGTGCCCGACGAAGACGCGCTCTTCACGCTGGGAGGGCCGCTCCCACTGGAGGGGGCCCGTCGGGAGTAACTCGGACTCTCGCCGACCTGGGACGAGAGCACCAGAGGCAGCGAGGCCGAGGACGAGTGGAAGTGGGGCGGGCGCGACATGGCCCCAGAGATCGCCGCAACGCTGGGAATCAGTCCGCGCGGGCTGACACCACAAACGCCAGTACGCGGCACCGGCCTGCTCGCCCACACCCTGCGTATCCGGTGAATCGCACTGGGCACCGTCCTGTTGTTGTGCGAGGTGTCCGACACCGGCTCAGGTCTCGGCGGGTAGATGGATCGAGGCCAGTTTGGCCGGGTCGACGACAATGCGGATGCCGGTGATTCGGCCTTCGGTGACGGTGAAGGCGATGAGGGAGAGAGGGGTCCCGTCGGGGCGCCAGGACATGTGGCCCGGGGTGCCGTCGACCAGCACGGGCCGATGGCAAGCGACCTCGCCGGAGAACATGCGTGCCCCTGACCGGGTTGCGGCATGCGCTGGCGGTGCTGCCGCGACCCAAAGCGGCCGACAACCGCCTCGTCCTGGCGGTCGACGTGACCAACTGGCTGCGGCCGGACGCCCCGTGCAACCCGGACCGGCTGTTTTGTCACGTCTACGGACGCTCGGGACGCTCCAGTGACCAGTTCGTTCCCGGCTGGCCGTACTCGTTCGTCGCCGCCCTGGAGACCGGCCGCACCTCCCGGTGCCAGCTGCTGGACGCCGTCCGACTCGGCCCCGACGACGATGTTCGCCGAGGTCACCGCCGACCAGGTCCGCCGTGTGGTGGACGAGCCAGTGGGAACAGGGGGACCCGGAGATCCTGGTCGTCTTCGACGCCGGTTACGACGTTCCGCGCATGGCCTACCTCCTGGCCGGACTTCCGGTGGAGGTGCTGGGACGGATGCGTACGGACCGGGTGATGCGTTGCCCCGCATCCATCCGCGAGGAGTTCCACCGGCCCCACCCCGGCGGCGGGCGCCCGCCCAAGCGGGGGTGAGTTCCGCTTCGCCAAACCGGACACCTGGGGCGAGTCCGACCAGGAAACCGTGCAGGTCACGGACCGGTACGGCAACGCGAGAGCTATGGCCTTCGACCGCCTCCACCCCCGGCTCACCACCCGCAGCGCGTGGATCGAGCACACCGACGCACCGCCCGTCACCGAGGGCACGCTGATCCGCCTTCAGGTCGATCGTCTGCCCGGCGGCCACGATCCGCTGCCTCTATGGCTGTGGTCCTCCCGGGCCGGGATGACCGGCACGGATGTTGACCTGCGCTGGCAGGCATTCCTCCGCCGGTTCGATCTGGAACACACCTTCCGCATGATCAAGCAAACCCTCGGCTGGACTTGTCCCAAGCTCCGCTCACCCGAGGCCGCGGACCGGTGGACGCGGCTCGTGATTGCTGCCCACACCCAGCTCCGCCTCACCCGCGAGGCTGCGCCTGGCCGACGGTGTACTGGTACACGGCGCTGCTGCACAAGCCCGCCCCGCCCGCCCACTCCGTAGCCGACGCCACGAGCGACCTGGCTCTGGCGCCCGCTGCCCCCGATCCGGCACCGGCCGCCGACGTCGACTTCCTCGCCGACGCCGGGAACACCAAGCTCCCAGCCGCCGAGCCAGGCAACCCCGCGGCGACGTCGCCGACGAACCCGGCCCCACCCCGCCCCGAAGAGACCCCAGTAGACCGGGCACCACACAGAAAAGGAACACCCCACCATGTGGAAGACCGCAGAGAGCGACCCGGTTCTCGCGGACGCCCGGGGCGGTACGGGAGGGCCTCGGCTCGGGCTGGGTGAAGCCCGGGGGGACAGCGGATGTCCACCGAGGCACCGGTGGTTGCGGTGCCGTGCTGTGCGTGTCGCCCCGGCGTCATCTGACGTACCTAGCGTGTGCACCATGCGACGAGCTTGCTGCCCGCGTGCATTGGCCGGAACGGGATCGACGGCAGTTCTCGCCGCCCTTGTGAAGGCAGGGGTGACGATCCCTGTCGCGCCCGCCGTTGGTGCGGACTCCGTCGAACTCCCCGTCCTGTCGGCCTCTGTGGCGCCGGGCGAAGAGCGCGTGGCCGCGGCCGCCCGGAGTGCCGAGGCGGAGCTGCGGACGGTGCGGGCTCCGCTGACCAAGGGCGTGGACAGGCTGGGCGGACGACTTCGCCCGGCAGGTGCGTCCGAAGTGCCGGGCGGACAAGAGGTCCTGTGCGCCGATGTCACCCAGGGGCTGTACGGGGCACTGCACACGCTGGTCCCGGCGGCACTCACCGATCTGGAGTACGTCGAGAGCACCCGCACCGACGCCGTCGATCGGATCCGGCCTCACGGTCGGAAGACGGACGAGGCGCTTCACTGCGCCGGTGGGCAGGTGAGACGCTGAGTGGAGGAGATCGAGTTTCCGCCGGACGTCCGGACGATGCTCTGGATCCTGCTGGGTGAGATGCCCCTGCAGGCCAGGGAGTATCTGGCGTGGGAAAGTCGTGAGCTCTACCTGGCCCTCCAGAGGGGCCTGATGGATCTGCGCGCCGCCTCGCGGGAGACGATCCAGATGGTGGAGGCGGCGTTGCCGCCCGAGGTGGCGCGTCCGTACATCGAGAGTGTGCGGATGCTCACCGACGAACCGGGCGGCACCGACCCCGTCCAGCAGTTGCTGTTCCAGCTCGACGAGCTGGCCAACGGCCAGGTGGACTACTCGCAGAAGATCCAGGCGTCCAAGTGGGAGATCATCGCCGAGATCATCATGCTGATCGCCGAACTGGCGATCCTGGCGGCGCTGATCGCGTTCACCGGCGGCGCCTCGGTCTCGCAGATGTTTCTCGCGCGGGCCCGGAGGAAGCTCGCGATCCTCATCATCATCGACCGCCTGCTGCGGATGTCGCCCGCCGGGTCGCCCCTGGGACAGGCGATCCAGGAGGCCATCGTGGCGCTGGGGATCCGGCTGGCGCAGATCGGGCTGAACACCGGGGGCCGGAAGCCCGGGGGAGTGGACTGGAAGGACGTCGCCGTCGCCGGCGCCTTCGGCGCGCTCACCGCCGGCTTCATGGAGGTCTTCGACAAGTTCCTGAAGCCACTCGAGAACTTCTTCAAGGACCTCCTCGGGGACGTCTTCAGCAAGTTCAAGATCGACCCGGACGGCCTGGTGTTCAAGGGGATCGTGAACGGTCCGCCGGTCGTGGTCACCACCTTCGTGGTCGGCGGTGCAGCCGAGAGCACCGCCGAAGTCATCATCAACGGCGCCTTCTACGACAAGTGGGAGTTCAAGTGGGAGACGTTCGTCGGCTCCGGCACCAGCACCGTGTTCGACATGGGCGCGGGGCTGGCCATCGGCGCCGGGGCCTTCTCCATCTACAACAACTACTTCAACAACGACCGGTTCACCGACGTCAACGAACTGCCCGGCCCTGACAGCCGCTTGGGAGGCGGTTCGGGGTCCGTGAAGCCGGATGTGGGCCCGGATGTCAAGGGCCCGTCGGCGCTGAAGAGCAACCTGTTCACCCCGGATCCCGCGGTGCCTTTCCCGAACACCGTCTCGACCGAACTCCCGAGCGGGATCGGCAGCGGTCTCAGCATCCCGCCGCCCACGTACACGCCCCCGCCGCCGTACACGTCGCCGTCCGCGCTGAACATCCTGCCCACCGGTGGCCGCGACGTACTGTCCGGACCCTTCGACCTCACCACCCGGGACTCGAACAGCCCGAACGACACGAACAACCTCGGCGGCTACGGCTTCAACAGCGGCAACGGCTTCAACGGCTTCAACGGCAACAGCTTCAGCGACCCTAGCGGGCCACCGGCCCCCTACGTGCCGCCGTCCACCTCCTCGGCCTTCACCCCGTCCACGCTGCCGTCCGAGCGCACCTCCGGGCCGTCGCCCGTCTCGAACGCCGACCTCACGACACCGGACCTCACGCCGCAGGACCTCACCGACGGCCTCACGCCGGACACGCCTTCGAACGTGCCACGATCGACAAGTGACCTCCCCCAGGGGCTCACCACGCCGAAGGGCTCCTCCACCGCACCGGACTCGAACACCCCGGGTGGTAGGGACGCCACGCACGTGGATACCGACCCGGGCGACGCACCGTTCGGCCAGGACGGGACACGGGACATCCCTCACGACACCACCGGGCAGGACCTGCCCGGGCAAGGACAGCCCACCCGGAACACCGGCGCCCAGCCGGGCACGGAACACGGCACACACCAGCAGGTGAACGGCGCCTCACCGGCAACCGACGCCGAATCCGACACCGTCACAGCGCCGACGCCCTTGGGCACCTCGGCCGGCCCGAACACGACAGCACCCGCATCCGCCCCCGGAGCTCACAACGCATCGCCCGGTACGCCGGGAAGCCAGTCACAGCAGTCCTCCCGGACCGACCTGACAGACGGGACCGACGCGACAGGCCTGACAGACGACGATGTGACCGGCCTGCCTGACCAGCAGGCCGACCGAAACGGTCAGGAGTACCTGTCCGACGGTACGGACCAGTCACTCACCCCGGCACCCCGTGACACGAACACGAACACGACCACGACCGTGCCCGAAGACGACCCGGCGCCCCCGACAGGGCTGCGTACCTCCTCCGAAGCACCGCAACCGGACGCGGCACCGCTGACCGGCGAAGCCCCGGCCGAGCACACCGGCACGGACGCCGAAACAGGCGCGGACGCGCTCACCGGGCCGACGCCGGAGCCCTCCCTGCCCATCGCCGATCCGGTGCGCCCCGAGCAACGGCGGGCCGGGACCCACGACGCACCGGCGGCGCCGGAAGCACCGGCCGTGTCGCCGGACACCTCGTCGGCCGAGGCGTCCGACGACCGGTCCGCTACGTCGTCGAGCTTCCCCGGCATGTCCTCACCGTCGTCCTCCCCGCCCCTTTTCCCTTCCCCGCCGACCGCTCTGCCGACTTCTTCGTCGTCCTTGCCCGCTCCGGGGGCAGGGCCCCAGCAGGGGGACCTGCCCGGACTCTCCGGCCCGGATGCCGACCTGGCCCCGGACGGGGCCGAGGCGGTAGGGGCGTCCGGCCCCGTCTCAGGGACCACCGCCGACGCCGCCCCCGGGTCGCCCGCCTGGGAGGCGGCGCGCGCCGGGGTGGAACCGGTGCCGCGCTCGCACACCTGGGTCGACCCGGTGTCGACGCCACCGGATCCGCAACAGCAGTTTCGGACAACGCAGTTCGTGGTGAGGTCGAAGTTCGAAGTACGCCGCTTCGCGGTGGGCGGCGACCGTGTCACCGACCTCACCGTCGAGGTCGGTGTCGGCAGCCCGGACCGGATGCCCGACGGCGTCTGGGCGAAGGTGCTCAGCGGCGTCGATACCGCGATCAACGCACCGGGTCACCGGCTGCCGAACGGTGACCTCCTGCATGTGACGGTGGTGCGCGTCGAGAGCGCCCCGCACCCCAACGGGCTCAACGTCGAATTCGTCGGCCGCGACCAGCAGATGACCCGGTCCGCCTGGTGGGCGGATGCCGAACCCGACGACTACGCGCACGAGATCACGCACATGCTCGGCCTCCGCGACGAGTCCCGGCACGCGGTCGCACCTCAACGCCCGGACGTGGAGGGGAGCCTCCTGGGGGACTACCGGCGCCCGGCCCCCGAGGGGCTAGCCCAGGGCGGGCTGCGCGGCCGTCATCTGCAGCTGATCAGCACACTCATCGGGGACCTCACGCCCACACCCACCAGGACACCCACATCCGCATCCGCGCGCACGACCGCGACGGCAACCGTGTCCGCGACGGCGACCGTGGCCTCCCCGCCGCCCGTCCGCCGTCCGGCCACCACCAGCAGTGCCCCTGGTGCCGAGCCGTACGCGCCCGTGCTCCCCAGCACCCGGCCCCCCGTGCTGGACCGGGACCTGCCCCGGCCGCTCGGCGGGCGGCGGGACCGGACCGACTTCGGTAACGGCTCCCGGATGCCCGCGTACATCGACGACGTGCAGGAGCTCGTGCAGGACGCCCCTCCGGAGGTCCTCCTCGAACTGGTCTCCGGAGGCATGACCTTCGGGCACAGCGACGTCGTCCTGCGCGGCACCGGCGAGGCGCTGGCCGAGATCGATCGGCTGCTATCCACAGGGTCCGAAGGGGTGCGGCCCGAGCAGCCGAAGAAAGGCCGCCCGGCCGGTTCGAACCTGATGGCCGACGTCACGTACGCCTTCACCCAGGAGCCCAAGACACTGGCCGGGGACGGGCGCGTCTTCCCGTACACGGCGCAGGACGGCAGTGCGCGGAAGCTGTCGGTCGTCGCGAGCCACTACGGCGACTGGGAGCAGTTCACCGACACCTACGGCAGCCCCGTGAAGGTGGACGGGATGCACCGCTCGGTCTTCACCGCCGGGCAGAGCAAGACCATGCAGTCGGCGTTCCAGATCGCGCTCGGCGGGCCCATCGGGCCCGTGGGCGCGGCCGCATTCAGCGGTTTCGGCCGGCTCGGTCTGCGGCTCGGTTTCACCGACCGGGTGGGATATGGACAGACCGAACAGGGGACGAGCCAGACGGAGACCCGCGCGCTCGACGGCTCGCGGGTGTATCTGGACCACGTCTACTACGACCTGCGGGTCACCGATGCGGACGGAAGGATCGTGACCGGTCCCGAGCCCGCGGTCTTCGGGTTCGCGGTGAGGGACGGGCTGTCCGTACGGCTGCCGGACAGCGTGATGAGTGCGACCGCCGCCCCCGGGCGCATCCCCCGCTCCATGGAGCTCGGCCGGCAGTCGGTCTACCGGCTGGTCCGGACGGAGGGGTTCGGCCCCGTCTCCCGGATGCGGGACTGGGCGGCCCAGGAGATCGGCGTGGCACCGGGCAGTACCGCCTACGGTGAACTGAACTCCTTCTTCTCCTCGTTGAGCTTCCAGCGGCAGAGCCCCGCACTGTCCAGGGGACGGGTCACCACCGTGCCTCTCTTCGCCGATGACAGGACCCGTACGCCGCTGGGCGTCTTCGTGGTCGATGTGGTGCCGGGCCGGGCGACGCTGATCACGGAGACGCCCGACGCGGAGATGCGCGACATCAACACCCTGGCCGTACGCAACGACCGGAGTGTCCAGAAGACGGCGGCCTTCGGAATCGACGGCGTCGCGGGCCCGGCCTTCAACTTCTTCGACCTGGGGAACGGCGCCCTCAATCTCCGGCTCCAGTTCGGCGCGGCGTTCCGTCACCTCTTCTCCGTGTCGCGCACCGCCGGCCTCGGCGGTTCCGGGGCGATCAAGACGGCCGGCCAGGTCAAGGGCGATGCGACGGGTCTCTACCTGGTCCGGAAGACGGTGTACGTCCAGCGCAGCGGCAGCGGCTCCCGGCCGCAGCAGTTCCACACCTGGAGCGTCGACCGGATGACCCGCACGGAGGCGCGTCGGCTGGCGGGCTGGGACGACGGCCTGCGGCGTGCGCTGCGCGCGGGAGCACCAGAACCGTTCGCCCCCGCGTACCTGACCCCGGACAGGCCGCCCACCCTGGGCATGCACCGGGTGGAGGAGTTCGCCTTCGGCGACGGCACGAAGACCGGGCCGACCGGAGCCACGGGACGGGAGCGCACCCTCCTGGACACCCTCGCCGACGAGGTGCTGACTGCTCTCGCGGCTGCCTATCCCGGGCTGGTCGCACGGCTCGACCAGCTGGCGCCGCCGGAGCACAGGACCTGGCGGGAGCGGGCGAACGCAGTTCTGGGCCCGCCCGGTCCGTCCGCCGGCGCACGCCCCGCGCCGACGACGCGGTGGAAGAACGACGACGAGTACCGCACGGCCCTCGCCAACACCCTGGAGGTCCTCAGCGCCCTGTCGTACCGGAGCATGGCGGGAAACCTGGAGGCGCTGACCACGACCGGCATCCGGATCCGGTTCAACGAGCCGGGCCGGATCGGACAGGGCCACCGCTACATCTGGCTGCACGGGGAGCTGACCAACCGCCGTTTCGAGGGCGTGCAGGACGACTTCAAGCTGCGCTACAGCTCGGTCGGTGTGGAGCGGGTGGACGGCCAGAAGAGCGCCAAGCGTATCGGGGAGGCGGGCGTCGAGGGGCTGATCGCCTTCCGTGACCCCATGACGGACGACATCGGCGCACCGAACAACGCGGGCGGGCCGAGCGCCGGCGTGCGCTGGGGTTGGCAGGTCGACGAGGAGACCAGCTTCGGCGCGACGGCCACGCACGAGCCGATGACGGTGAGTGCCGGTCCGTCGCACCTCTACCGTTACGACCTCTCGATCACCGTGGACCGCGGCGGGTACTGGCGGTTCCGGGGTCTGCTGCGCGGAACAGCGACGCTGGGGCTGCTCGGCACCCAGCCGTTCGTCTTCCGGCAGCCGCAGGACCTGCTCATCGGTACGGCCCCCGGCGGCCGTCAGGTGGGCGGCGGGCCCCGGACCGGG
This sequence comes from Streptomyces sp. iso_384, assembly GCF_056172905.1. Lineage (NCBI taxonomy): Bacteria > Bacillati > Actinomycetota > Actinomycetes > Kitasatosporales > Streptomycetaceae > Streptomyces > Streptomyces sp. iso_384. The sequence goes on along the minus strand of NZ_JBWBTT010000001.1, from coordinate 4,000,979 downwards.
CAGGTGCTCATCAGCATCCCTGGCACGCATGCGCCAGCCGTGGACCCGCACCGCCGGGCTGCTGCCAACCCCTACGCGAGCGTCGCCCTCCAGCCGGTACGCACTCTGCGGCCCGACCGGGCGCGGGCACTCGCCCTCGGCGACCTGTCCAGGCCGGGCAGCCTGGTGCGCGCCTCCGACCTGGTGGGGGACCCGGGCCCGGTGACACCGGACGGCCGGGGCTCGCAGATGTTCCGGGACCTGCAGAACCATCCGTTCCTGACCATCGGCGTGATGCCGTCACCGGCCCTGGTCTCGGCACTCGGGCAGGCCATGGCCGCCGGGTCAGGCGGCGCTTGGCAGCTCACCGAGGAGGGTGCGCCGACCCGCGAGGCCGTACTCCGTGCCTTCCAGCCGCAGTACCTGACGGCCAACTTCGACCAGAGCTCCGGGCCGCTGGGCTGGAGTGCCTCAGGGCTGATGGGGAAGGGCCCGTACGCCACGCTCTGGGCCACCTTCCGGCATCTGACGGCGGTGGACGGCATCCAGGCGCTGACCGGGTCGGTGCCGATGGACACGGAAATGGTGCTGGGCGGCACCGGCCAGACGGCGGGTAAGCTGACGAAGACCCGCACCTTCTTCGTCGGCGGGCAGCTCGTCTACGCGCGCTCCCACGCGGCAGGGCCCGGACTGCTCGGCACCTACGGCCTGGTCGCCAGCCCCTGGTCGACGGCCGACCAGTCGAGCAGGACCGTGACCCGCTCCTTCGTCCACGACATGAACCGCAAGGGCTTCGGCCACCAGGTCCTCGTGTCGGGCGCCGCCGAGCACTGGCTGGCCCTGACGGCGAGCCTGCTCGGCTCCGGTGCCGCGGGCAGGCCGCTCGTTCCCGACTGGATCGCCGCGGCGGCCGGACGGATGACGACCGTGCCCGGCGGCTGGCTGGCCCATGTGCCGGAGAAGAGCGCCCACCTCGTTGGGCTGATCGACGACGGCATGGGCGAGGTGCCGCGCTACACCCGCCACAGCTGGTCCCCGCAACCGTGGCTGCGGGACGACCGCTTCGGTACGTACGCCGTCAACGCGCTGGACCCGACCGCGGCGCTCGCCGCCTTCGAACAACAGGTGGCCGTGCTCGGGCTGGACGACGTCGGCCGGGAGCGCGTCCGCACCCTGGTCTCGTCCCGGGTCCTGCGATCCCTGGACAAGGAGACCACGGGCGGCGGCTCCTCGGTCCCGGCCCGCACCGGAGCGTGGGGCTGGCACAGCGTCCGGATCGGCAAGCGGCAGATCCGGATCAGGGTCCAGCTCGAACCCGGTACGCCGACGTTCGAGATGCTGGACCACAGCGTGGAGATGGAGGAGAACCGGCGGGCCATCGAGACGGTCACCGAAGGTGCCGAGTCCACGAAGGGTGCCGACTTCGGCTACCTCGTCGGGGAGGCCGTCCACACGGAGAACCCCACGGGGGCCGTGGCGGCGGGACCGACGTTCACGGAGACCGGCTCCGACCGTAAGTCCAGCGGCGAGAGCCGTACGGAATCCACCCTGACCGTGTTCCGGGCGGCCTCGACGGAACCGTACGCGGAGATCGCCACGCCCTACACGCTCCGGATAACGCTGGAGGCGGACGACCCGGCACCGGGGCGACGGGGGCCCGTACGCACCGGGTTCGACCGGTTCCGCGGCAAGCAGGTCATCAGCGTGGCGCACCCCGCCGGGACCCTGCGCGAGCACGTCCCCCTGAGCCTGATGGCCCCCGACGGCGAGCCGGACGCCGATCTGCTGCCGCCCCCGGACCTGACCGGGCTCGCCGCACCGAGGCAGGGCGTCCCGCCGTACGTGCTGGGGCCCGACACCCTGCACGGTGACGGCACCCTCAAGCCGTTCCGTTTCCCCGCCACCGGCTTCGACGTGCGCCGGATCGTCGGCCTCGCGGACATCCAGGTGGCGAACACCTACGCGCTGGCCCTGTCGTACGACGCGGGGTTCTCCGTGGACGGACCCGATGCCGCACGCCGGGCCAGGGACACCGGGCTGACCCGGCTGGGCACCGGCTCGGCCCAGGCGCTGGAGGACGGGACCGGCAACGCCGCGCTCACGGCCTACTACCACCGTGCGGTGACGCCCCAGGGATACGGCGTCCCCGGGCTGACCGAGAAGAACATCGTCAGCACCGAGAGCGCTCAGCTCGAGCTGTACGCCAAGCCCGACTTCAGCCGCGCCCGGCTGCTGACCGTCGCCGACGGCCAGAAGATGGAGATGCTCCGGCGGACCGGCGCCGGCGCGGCGTCGTCCGTGGGACGGGAGAACGTCCAGGACTCCGCGCTCGGGGCGGGCGTGCTGATCAGCTCCGACAAGACGGGCATGCACCAGATGGGCGGGTCGGGCACCGGGCCGTACGCCGCTGAAGGCGACACCCTGCCCACCTCGGCGGACCAGCTGACCTCCATCAACACGAAACCCAAGACGGGCCGGGTGTTCCTGTTCGCCGTCCCCACCTCGTGGCTGAGCGTCGCCGATGTGCGTCGGGGCATCAAGGACACCCGAGTCGGACGCTTCGTCGGAGGCACCTTCGGCCATGTCAGGCCCGGCCCGAAGGCGGTCGGCTCGGAGGCGTACGCCCTGACCTGGGTCAGGGACGATGTCGCCAGGGAACTCGGCCTGATCGACGACACGAACTTCCCCGCCCGGGTGGGTGCCGCATGGGACGCGGTGGGCGAGGCGAGCAAGGCGTGGGTCGACGCCGACAAGGCGTACTGGAAGAAGCGCCGTTCGGCGATCGGCCGGAGGGAGGAGCGGGACGCGGCGCGGATCGCCCTCGACGACGCGGAGACCGCCGCCGGGGCGGCCCGCCGAGAGCTGGCCCAGTCGTACGACGTGGCCGAGGCGGCCCACAACGCCGTGGAGGCCGCTGAGGAACGCATGGACCGGATACGGCGCGCCGGTCAGCAGTCGATACGCGAGGCCCGCGAAGCCCTCGAAGCCGCCGAGGCCTCGGACACCGGTGAGGCCGCCCACGATGGTTGGGCGGAGCTGGCACGCCAGGAGATGGCGGAGGCGCGTGCGGCCCTGGCGGCCGCCGAACGGATCTCCCGGGAACGGCTTTCGCCCGCCGAGGTCCACATCGCCGCCCTGCGGGAGCGTAAGGCGGCGGCCGACCGGCGGGTGAACACGGCCGGAAGGGCGCTTGCCACCGCGGACCGCCGGGTCGGGGCGGCCATCCGGCGGCACGACGCCGCCGTCACCGCCTTCGATAGCCGGCGCTCGCTGCTCGGCACACTGAGGACGACGGCGGAGGACGCCGCGGCCGAGTACCACCGGGTGAGGGCGGGGACGGACCAGCTCACCCGGTGGCACCAGGAAGCGGCCACCGTCGAGGGCCGGAAGCGCCTGGAGGGCAGGACCGAGCCCCCGGCCGTCACCTACCTGAAGCCCGCTGTGCCGGCGCCCCCGGTGCCGCCCGCGCTCCCGGCGTACACGAGGACCGGCACCGGTCCGGACGCCCGGCTGACCTCGCCCGACGAGGTCACGTACGCCCTGCACGAGGTGCCGGAGGACGGGGACGCCTTCCTGCACGCGCTGGTGGAGGGGCTGAGCAGGAGCGCGCCCGGCCTGCTCACCGAACAGGGGGTGGACCTCGGCGACCGGCGTGCGGCGGCCGACGCCGTGCTGCGGATGCTCACCGCCAGGCTCATGGACCCCTCGGACGCGGACCTGCTCGAAGCCGTCGCCCCCGATGTCATGGATGCCTTCAGCGACGCCGAAGTCACCGGGGCGGGCTTGCGGGGGGCCGGGCCGCTGGCGGCGGACACTCCTGGAGGCCGCGAGTTCGACGGGCTGGGCGGACTGATGCCGCACTCCGTGACCCCGGACCCGGCGGCCCGGGCCGCGCTGGCCGTCGCCCAGCTGATGCGCCCGGGGAACACGGAGGGCGAGGCGGGCTGGAACCACGGGGCGGCCGACCTGCTGCCGGTGCTGGCCGCCCGGACGTTCGGGGTGGACATCACCGTCGTGGACGACGCGGGGCGCTTCCAGGACTTCGGCCCGGGACCGTCCGATCCCACGGGCCACCTGGCGGGGACCCTGGGCCTGCCGCCCGGCGGCCCGCGGCCGCACGTGGTGCTCAGCCTGGCGGACCGCCATTACCGACTGGCGGTACGGGAGGGGGCGGTGACGGACGCGAAGCCGGAGCCGAAGGCCGGGGGCAAGACGGAGGCCAGCACTCAGCCGGAGCCGAAGGTCCAGGACAAGACGGAGGCCAGCACTCAGCCGGAGCCGAAGCCGGTGCAGCCCTCGTCTGCCCTGCCTCCGGACGGTGCTGCCAGGGGGCGGCCAGTTCGGGTTCCGGCCACCGGGGAGTGTCTCTTCCACTCATTCATCGCGAGCGACCCCGGATACGTACGCAGCCGGCTGCCCGCTCTGGCGGAGTCCGACCCCGCCGCGTACGCCTGGCTCGGCGACGCCGACGCCGTACGCGGAGGGCTCAGCGGCAGAGCGGTCGTCCAGTCCACCACCGGGCACTACCCGGGCGGCCCGGAGACCGCCGTCGTGAGCGCGATGCGCAAGGCCGTCGAGGCCCATGTGACCGGGAGCGGAGGCCGTCTGCCCCGATCCGTCATCGGGCAGTTGCGCCTGTCGACGACGGCGGAATTCGGGGCCCGGATCGCGGGACTGCACCGGGCGGGGCTCGTCTCGCTGCTCGCGCACCACGGTGTGGACGCGGACATGCTGATCGACCGCTCGGAGGCGGGACTGCGCGCGGAGTTGGCCGTTCTGTACCCGACGAGCGCGGCTCCACTGGACGACGCGGAGATGCGTACGGTCATGCGCGCTGTCGCCCGCTGGGAGGAGGATTACATCACCGACGTGGGCGAGATCTTCCTGCCCCTGCTCGCCCACACCTTCGGGGCCCGGGTCGAGGTGGCCTGGGACGGTCGTCTGGCCGACACCCGCCGGGCCGGTCCCAGCGGTGCATCCCGTGTGATCGAGGTGCACTACAACGGCGTGGACCACTACAACGGGAGCAGCGCCGAAGCGCATGACCTGCTCGTCTACGGCGACGGCGTGGCCCCCAAGCGCGTCAAGCCCGAGGAGCGTGACGGTGAGGGCGACGTACGGGTGAATCCGCTGTGGATCCCCCTGGACGATGCCGATCCCGATCTGCTGGTCACGGCGAACCCGGACACCGTGTGGATCTACACGGTGACCGAGGACGGACAGATCCTGCTGGGCAGCGAGCAGCCGAGCGGGATCATCATGCCGGAGCAGTTCGACGCGCTGCTCGCTGGCATGCGGAGTGTGGCTCCGGACCTGGCGGCGGACGGACTGCGGAAGGACCTGGACGGGCTGGGGCACACGGGCATCGCGGCCCGGTTCGGGGAGTCCGGACGGTCGGAGCCCGGGATGAGCCGGGGGTCCGGCGAGGTCCGGTGGAGCCCGGAGCTGAAGCGGTGGACGGTGAACGACAAGTTGAGCCGCTACAGGAGCGAATCCGTCCGGCCGGGCCTCGGCCCGGACGGCGCGGCGGGCCGGCTGCGGGAGGTGGCGGAGCTCTTGACGGAACGCCTCGGCGTGCGGGTCGTGCCCGAACAGGTCAAGACCGCTACGGCGGCGCCGTCCGGTCTGCCTCCCGTCCCCGTCGTTCCACCGCCGGTGGTGCCGTTGAAGGGGATGGTGTCGGTCGCGGAACTCGAAGCGATCGGCATGACGCTGTCGTTGGCGCAGTCCACACAGGCGGCGCTCCTGCGCGACAAACTGCCCGTGGAGGAACTGGGGCTGACGCCCGAGCAGCACAGGCTCATCCGGGTGAAGCGGGGAGAGCCCGACACCTCGGCGCCCACGTGGCTGCTGCTCGACTCGCCGGAACCCTCGTCCCCGGGAGCAGCGCCGACTCCCTAGACATGATCATGGGCTGGGAGGACGGCGACGAGGACAGCCGGTCCGCCGAGCCGGACCACCACCGGGATCCTGGAGGACCTCTACGGTCCCGGGATCGGCGAGGCCCCGCTCTATCCGGCACTGCGCGAGACTCTGGTGCGGCTGGACGTGCTGCGCCGGGCCGTGACCGGATCGCCTCTGCGTGAGGGCCCGTTCGACCTGGACGCGGTCACCCGGTACGTCCTCGGTCTGGGTGAGCGGGAGGCCGTGACCAAGGTGCAGCGAGGCGAGCTGTTCCGAGTGGCACTCGACGAGAACGTGGAAGGGGCCCGGGGCCTTGCCGGCCTCGTCGCGTTCCGACTCGTGCTCGACGGGGTGTTCTCCGTCGCCCGCACGCTGCCCCGGACCGGTGGCAGCCGGGGCAGGAACTGGACGGGCGGCAGGATCAGGGAACTGGACACGTCACAGGCGGTCGGGGTGGCCCAGCAGCCGCACGGGGTGCCCCCGCTCGTGAATGTCCTCCCCCGTGCGAGTGACCGACGGGTCCAGGGGCTTCGCCGGGGTGGGGTGCGGCCGGTAGAACGCCGTGGTGATCAAGAACCTTGCCACGATGTTGCATCTGAGGCAACCAGGTCGCGCCACCCTGTTGTCCGCCCCGGCGGGCCGATTTCGGCAGATCTACACTGAGCTGCGAGAACGCTACGGGGGAGCAGGCTCATGGGCGTGGGTACGGGTACGAGCAATGCGGTGGGTGGCCAGTCCTCCCTGATCTCCGCGGTCCAGGCTGGAGACACGGACCTGGTGAGGGTCCTTCTCCACGAGCACAGCGAGTCCGACTACCTGGACGCCGCGTTCTGCCTGGCCGTCCGGATGCACGCCGGGCGCATCGCCCAACTGCTGCTCAGATATGGTGCAGATTCGGGCCAGAGCCGCCCCGATGACCTCATCCCCCTGAGTGAGGCGGTCGACTCGGGTTCGCCCGCTCTGTTCGAGGCGCTCGTGGACCACGAGATCCGCGGCAGGTATCCCGAGAGCGAACTCTTGGAGGCCCGGGACCTCGCGCGCCGCTGGCACGAGACGGGGGTCGAGGCCGAGCTGCGACGCCGTACCGGATCCCGGGCCGCTCTCGGCCGTCAGCGGGTTCAGGACGGTGAGTACGACAGCGTCGTCGAGTTCACCCTTGGTGGCGTGACTGTGCGGGACGGCCATGGGGCGATCCTCACGTACGTCGAGGAACTGCTCGGGGGAAGAACCTCGTTCGAGGAGCTGATGGACCGCGCGTTGGCGGTCCTTGCCCCTCTGCCGGATTCCCCTCAGCGGGTGGGCTGAGCGGATCGAGGCGGTTTCGGTTGGTGGCGTGCTGGTCTGCACGGCAGGCCACCAACCGGCCGTCGCGGGCCGGTGAGGGTCGAATCGGTCGTGTTACCGGGGGCATCGGGGAAGTCGCGATACGGTTCTGTGAGGGCTGCGGCAGGCCGCTGTTTTCGGGCTCTCCTGCCTGATGTGTGGGTCATTCTGTCTGGGGTTGGCGTCCTGGGAGGGTGGGTTTGTCTCCGGCGAGGGTGAGCATGACGAGGGCGATGATGGCTTCGGCGGTGTGGAAGCCGAAGCCTCGGCGGATGATCAGTCGGGTCTTGGTGTTGGTGGACTCGATCAGTCCGTTGGACATGCCGGTGGTCAGCGCGGCGCGTATGGCCGTGTAGTGCCGGCGGATCCTGCGCTGGAGGTCGACGAAGGTGTCGATGCGGCAGCGGCGGGCCCAGCTGATCCAGCGGTCCAGGGCTTTCAGGGCGGCCCGGGGCCGGGTGCGGGCGAGGGTGAACACGGCGCGCAGGGCTTCCTTCAGGCGCCAGGCGCGGTGCAGGCGGGGGTCGGTGGCGGCGATCCAGGTGAGCTTGACCGCCTGGCGGTCGGTGAGGTCGGCTTCGTTCTTCCAGAGGGCGAAGCGGGAGTCCTTCAGGGCCCGCGCCCGCTCGGCGTCGCCGAGTTCCCGGCGGGCCCGGTTCCAGGACGCGCGGCGTTCGGTGTCCAGGGCGTCGGTGGCCCAGGCGACCACGTGGAAGGGGTCCATCACCCGCAGCGCGTGCGGGGCGCGCTCGGTCAGGACCTCGGCGATCCACAGCGCGCCGTCGGCGCTGATATGGGTCAGCCGCTCGGTGCGTTCGGCGCCGAGGGCGTCGAAGAAGGCGTGCAGCACGCTCTTGCCGTGGCCGTCGGCCATCCACACCACCTTCCCGCTGTCGTGGCAGACGACCACGGTCATGTACTTCTGCCCTTTGCGGTGGCTGATCTCGTCTATCCCGATGCGGCGCAGCCCGTTGAGCCGGTCGGTGTGCCGGTCGCGGTCGGCAACGAACCGTTCGACGATGTTGCCGACCGTGCGCCAGGAGGTACGCATCAGTTGGGCCGTCGCGGTCTTGGAGCATTCGGCGGTCATCCAGGCGGTCTGCCGGTCGAAGGCGTGGGTGTGCCCGGCGCCGTGGCGGGCCCAGGGTACGGCGGCGGCTGTCACCCCGTGCTCGCGGCAGGCCACCCGCGGCGCCTCGGCCTCCAGGAACACCCGGATCACGCCGTGGTCGAGGTCGCGCCACCGGCGCCGGCCCCGGCCGTGGTCGTACCGGGCGGCCGGACGGCGGCAGCTCCCGCACCGCTGCCGACGGCGGGCATCGGGCCGTACCGACACGACCACACACTGTTCGTTCTCATCGATCCGGACGCCCTCGACCACGGTGTTCTCCGCCGTCAGGGTCCGCTTCCATATCCTGAAGAGGGACACGCCGTTTTCCTGCTTGATCCAACTTGAGCCTAGAGAACTCAAAGGATGGCAGGGGACGGCGTGTTTCCCGTATCAAGGCTGGTCAGGGCACCCACGCATAGGGCAGGAGAGCCTGTTTTCGGAGGCTCCAACTCGTGCGAGGTTCTGCTCGGCGGCCTGCCGTTGCAGGCAGTGGCGGCAGGACCAGCGGTTGCGGAAACGTGTGGCCGCGGAGTTGAGCGGGGTCGGCCGGGCTGAATGCCTGGAGTGCGGAGCCACTTGGGTGGCGGGGGTGGACCGCCGTTCGAACGCGGTCTACTGCTCGCGGCGATGCGTGACGAGGGCCTGGCGGTCGCGGAAGTAATCGTTCGCGGAACGGTCACGGTGACCGCAACACGAACGCACCCGCAACCCAACTTCGTTCATTTACCGGTCAATTACGGTCAAGGCCGCGGCTACTGTTCGCCGACCGCGGCTACGACTACGACATGTACCGACGCCTGCTCAGAGCCCGTGGCATCACACCGAAGATCGCCCGCAAGGACACCGCCCACGGATCCGGTCTGGGCGAGACCAGATGGGTCGTCGAGCGCACCTTCGCCTGGCTCCACCAGTTCAAACGCCTCCGGATCCGCTACGAGAAACGTGCCGACCTCCACCTCGGACTACTCCAACTCGCATGCAGCATCATCTGTTTGCGACGACTCCGAACCTCATTCTGAAACGATCAGTTAGTAGACCGTGTCCTACATGGTCCTATGGGGCTGGCGGAGCGAGGCCGACGTGCTGAGCGAGGAAGGCCAGGCACTCGGCCTGGAGCGCCACCGAGCGTGAGGCGGCGCGGTCGCCGTGGCCGACGCCCTGTTCCAGCCGGAGCAGGACTGGGCCGGGGCCGGTGGACGCGTGCTGGAGGGCGGCGCACATCTTGCGGGCGTGCAGCGGGTCGGTCCTGGTGTCGCCGTCCGACGCGGTCAGCAGCACCGGTGGATAGGCGGTGCCGGGGGTGACGTGGTGGTAGGGGGAGTAGCCGAGCAGGGTCCGCAGCTGGGCCGGGTCCTGGGCAGTTCCGTACTCGGGCACCCAGCTGGGTCCCAGTCCGGACAGCTCGTAGCGGACCATGTCCAGCAGCGGGGACATGCAGACCGCGGCGGCGTACGCGTCGGGCCGCTGAGTGAGGGCGGCGCCGACCAGCAGCCCGCCGTTGGACCCGCCGATGATCGCGATGCGGCCCGGTTGGGTCCAGCCGCGTGCGAGAAGGTGGTCGGAGGCGGCCGAGAAGTCGTCGAAGGTGTTCTGTTTGCGTGCCCCGCTGCCGGCCCGGTGCCACGCCTCGCCCTCCTCGCCGCCGCCGCGCAGCCCCGCCCAGGCGAAGACTCCGCCCGCCGCGACCCAGGCGAGGACCTGCGCCCGGTAGCGGGGCGACATCGTGCCGCCGAAGCCGCCGTAGCCGGTGAGGAGGACCGGACGGGGCCGGTCCGGGCATCCCGTCGGTGAGATCACGAACATGCGGACCGTCGTGCCGTCGCGGGAAGGGAAGGCGGTCTGGACGGTGACCGCTTCGCTGACCGCCGAGGTGGGCCGGGGGCCGCGCTCCCAGGGCGTGACGGTCAGGGTCCTCGCGTCGAAGCGGAGGACGCGGGCCGGGGTGGTGAAGTCGGTGTACGAGAGCCACACCTCATGACTCCCGTGCGGTCCGGCTGAGAAGTCGCCGACCGTGCCGGTGCCGGGCAGCGGGACCGTGGCCAGCCGCCGCCCGTCGGTCAGGTCGTGCACGGTCACCTCCGCGACCGTGCGGACGGTCCAGGCGGCCAGGCCGAGCGGGTGGCCGAGCTCGTGGCCCGACAGGACGACGAGGTCGGTGAGGACCGCGTCGGGGCGTTCGGCGATCACCTCGCGCCAGGCGGCCGGGCCCCGATGCAGGTCGGCCGGTCGGCAGGCGACGACCCGGCCCCGGGCGGCGCCGCGGTCGGTACGCAGCCACACCACGTCGTCCGGTCCAGTGGCGGGTGCCAGGTGCAGGCGGGTGGCGGCCTCCATGTCCTCCTGGACGGGCCGGAACACCGGCCGCTCCGGCGGCCCTTCGGCCAGGTCCGCCAGGTACAGGGCGGTCCCCCGGCCGGTGCCCCGGGTGGCCGTGACGACGAGCCGGCGGCCGTCCTCGCTCACGGCCACGCCGTAGAACTCGGTCCGGTCCCGTCCTTCACCGAAGACCACCGCGTCGGCGTCGGGCGTGGTCCCAGTCCGGTGGAGGTGGACGCGGCGGTGGTAGCGGCCTTCGCCGGGGTGCAGCCGCGGGTCCTGCGCCCGGACGTAGTAGAACGCCTCGCCCCCGGGCAGCCAGCCGATTGACGACTTCCGCACCCGGTCCACCGGACCGTCGACGACCTTGCCTGTGTTCACGTCGATCACCCGCAGCAGCGAGTCCTCGGTGCCGCCCCGGGACAGCTGGAAGGCCAGGAGGTCCCCTTCCAGGGACGGCTGCCAGGCGTCGAGCACCGTCCGCCCGGACGGGTCGAGGGCGACGGGGTCCAGCAGCACTCGCTCCAAGCCGCCTTCGCCGGCCTCCGCGACCACGAGGACCGGATGCTCCTGGCCCGCGTCCTGCCGGAGCCAGAACACCCTGCCGCCACGGACCTTGGGCGCCATCGCGCGGTCGACGGCGGTGAGCGCCGCCACCCGCGCCTCCCACCGCCCCAGCCCGTCCCAGGCCGCCCGCTCCTCCTCGTACAGGGCGTCCTGCTCCGCACTCCAGCGGCGTGTGGCGGTGCAGTCGGCGTCCTCCAGCCACCGGTACGGGTCGGGGGCGCGCACTCCGTGCAGCTCCTGCACGAGGGACTGCCGGTCTGCGTGGGGGTACCGGTGCTGAGTGGTTCGGGGGACGGAGGTCACGCGGTTCTCCCTCGGGGCGTGGTGGGCGGTGTACGTGCACCTAGGGCCTGTCGCCGAGCTGTCCTTAGGGGGCGATGTCGTGGTCGACAGCACGGGGCCGGTGCGGAACGGGCGCCGCGCCGCGCGGATCGGCGTCGGGTCTCTCGCCGTTTCCCGGACGGGCGTCGGGCTTCCTCGCGCTCTCCGTAGCGGTTTTGCGTCTCTCGGCGCTCTCCGTGCCAGGTAGAGCGCGCCAGGCGTAGACGCCAGAGGCTACGACGAACAGCCCGGAGAACGCGAAGATCGTGTCGATGGGACCGAACCAGAGGGAGCCGACCGAACCCGCGATGTCTCGCAGGACCGAGCTGGCGAGCCAGCCGGAGAGCACGGCGGCAAGCATCGACGCCAGCTGGGTCACCGGGTAGAAGACCGCCACCACCCGGCCCCGGTATTCGGGGGCCGCCGCGGCGAGCAGCAGCGGCGCCATCGCGGTGTTGAGCATGGTGAGCGGCACGGTGAAGACGAACAGGACCGCGATGCCGCCGATGAACCCGGTCTGCCGGGAGTAGGCGATGAGCAGCGCGCCGCTGGCCAGGAGGCCGATCCAGGTGGTCCGCCGCGCCCCGATCCGCTGCACCACGCGGCCTGCGCAGAGCGCGCCGACGATGCCGCCGAGCCCCATCGCCGTACCGATGTAGCCGTACAGGTGGGCGGACATGTGGAGGTTGTCCGTGGCGAAGAAGATGTTCAGGGTCGAGAGGGCACCGAGCCCGAACTGGCCGATGACCGCGAGCAGCACCAGCGCGACCAGGAACCTGCTGCGCGCGAAGAAGCGGAGGCCGGCGGTGAACTCCCCCAGCAGGCCACCGGTCCGGCTCGCGGTGTGCTCCGGCGCGGTGTCCGGGCCGGAGGCGTCGGGTGTGTGGGACGGGATCGAGCGGATGGAGCGGATCGCGAGGTACGACACCGCGTACGAGAACGCGTTGAAGAGCAGCGCCCACTGGAGACCGGCCGCGAAGAGCAGCGGCGCGGCGAGGGGCGGTCCGACGATCCACGCGGTCTGGCTGGTGGCCTGGGCGATGCCGGCCGCCCGAGCGCGGTCGGCGTCGCCGGTCACGAGGTCCGCGATGACCGCGAAACGCGCCGGAGTGAAGAACTGGCTGGCCGCGTTGAGCGTCAGGACGGTCAGGTAGACAAGGGCCAGCCAGAGGCCGATGGGGAGCGCGTCGACCGGCAGGAACGAGACGGTGGTGAGGGTGACCACCAGCCCGCCGCGGACGACTTCGCTCCGCAGCATCGTGGCGATCTTGTTCCAGCGGTCGACGAAGACGCCCGCGAGCGGGCCGACGAAGAGGACGGCGGCGCCGGTGGCCAGCAGGACACCGCTGACGGCGGCGGGCGCCCAGGTCTTCTCCTTGGCCAGCACGGTGGCGACCCAGAGGACCAGTGTGGTGCTGAAGACGGCGTCGCCGAGGGAGGAGACGGCCTGGCCGATCCAGAGCCGGGTGTAGTCGCGGTTGATGAGGGTGAAGCGGAGGCTCATGACGGTCGTCCCGTCGAGGCCAGGCTCAGCGCCATCAGAGCGGTCACCAGGGTCGTGTGGTAAGCCAGCCGGAAGAGCTCGCCGCCGGTGACGCCGCCGGTCGCCGCGAGCGCCGCCGACCGGCCGGGGATCGCGCCGTCGGGCCGTTGGGCACGCGCCAGGCACTCCACGGCGGCGGCCCCGGAGGGCGTGCGCTGCGGCTCGGCGCCCAGGATGAACTGGGTGAGGAGGAGTTCGGCGGCCAGGTCCCACCAGTCGTGCTCGACGCAGTGGGCGAGCATGCGGTCGGTCAGGTTCCGGGCGTACGTCAGGGCGTCGCCGGTCAGCGCGGGGCGGGCGTGCCCGAAGTCCCCGAGGTAGAAGCCTGCGTGGGTCAGGGCGTACGCCTGCGGGGCGGTGAGTGGCGCCGTGTCGTCGCTCTCCTCGGCGCGGAGAGCGACGAGCGGGCTGTGCGGGACGAGTTCGGCGTACGGCTCGATGCGGTGGCGGAGACCGGCCTTGTCCGCGTAGTAGCGGATCTCGATGCGCTGGTACGGCGTCTTCCCCTCGGGCGCGAGGAAGGCGTCGGGCAGGTGGGCGAGCGCGGCTGTGCGGCAGGTGTCGTCGATCCCGTCGGGTGCCAGGGCCGCGTAGATCAGCCGGTAGGAGGGTGCGTGTTCGGGGTGGGCGGCGAGGAGCGGCGGGAAGCCGGGGTGCTGCCAGAGGGTCCGTACGAGGGTGGCGGCGGCGTTCAGGGAGTCCGGCGGCTTCTCCAGGCGGGCCGCGCAGTGGCAGAGCAGGGCCAGCTCGAGGGCGGCCTTCGCCGGGGCGTGCGTCGCCGTGGCGGCGCTCGCGGAGAACGGGTCGAAGTGGTCCAGGTGGGTGCACAGCCAGTCGAGCGCGCCGGAGGAGAGCTGGTCGAGGGGCGCGTCCATGACTACAGGCGCCCCGTCTCGTACAGGTGGTCGAGCAGCGCCGCGTCGACGGTGTCGCGGAACGCGGCGAGGGTCCGGCCGTCCTCGTCGTAGCGGTAGAGGTCCTCGCAGGCGATCCAGCGCTTCTCGGTCCGCTCCCCGGGCTGGTACCCGTCGGCGGCCGTGCCGACCTCCCAGTCGGGCTTGCCGGCGGTCTCCCAGCAGCTGGCCAGGGTGCCGTCCGCGCTGATGACCGCGCCGTACCGGCCGCCCGCGTGACCGCAGGTGGGGCAGGGCCGGCGGGAACCGGGGCGGGTCACGGTGAAGCCGAGTTCGAGTGCCCGGCGCTGCCACCGGCTGAAGGCGGCCGGGAGTTCGCCGGTGTGCAGCAGGTCGTTGGCGTACCCGATGCCCACATCGCCGACCCGGGCGAAGTACAGGGTGCAGCGGGCGGGGTCGAGGGCTTCCGCGAGCCGTTCGACGAGCCGGTCGACGCCGGCGAAGTTGTCCTGGGAGACGTTGACGCGCAGGGTCCACCGGATCGGTGCGGCCTCCGAGGCCCGGACGATGTTGCGGACGATCGTGTCGAAGGTCCCGCCGCCGTCCGCCCGGCCGACCCGGATGCGGTCGTGGTCGGGGCGGTCGCCGTCGAAGGTGACCTGGACGGAGTCGAGCCCGAGGTCGGAGAGCTGCCGTGCCAGCGCCGGGGTGAGCAGCGTGGCGTTGGAGATCATCCAGGCGGAGGTGAGCCCGATGTCCTGGGCGCGCTCCAGCAGTTCGAGGCAGCCGCGCGGGTTGAGCAGGGGTTCGCCGCCGAAGAGGAGGATGCGGAGCCGTTCCAGCTCGGATTCGGCCATCCGCTGCCGGGTGAAGTCGAGGACGGAGGTGATGGTCCGCGAGGTGAGGCGGGTCCGGGCGATGCGGGGCGGTCGGGTGCCGCCGGCCGGGTCCTGGGCGGTGTTCTGGAAGCAGTAGCCGCAGCCGAGGTTGCAGTGGGTGCTGGTGAGGACGGTCAGCGCGTACGAGCGTGGCGGCGCGGAGGAGAACAGGCCGCGCTCGCGCAGCAGTTGCTCCGAGCCGGGCAGCAGCGTCCCCTCCGGCGTGACATGCCGGCTCCCGAGGCGGACGACCCCGCCGGGACCGAGGAACCACCAGTTCCGCTTGCCTTCGAGGAGGCGCTCACCGCCGGTGCGCTCCGTCGCCGGTGCAAGTTGTTCCAGACTCATCGTGTCCCCTTGGCCGCTGTGTTCCGCATGCGTACGCGCCCTGTCCGGTCGGTCGACCTGCTCGACGCTCATCGGTTCCCTCTCGTCACTCCCGCCACGGCGGTCCGCTCCGTCCGGTCCTTCCGGCTCTCCGTGACGACGAGCATCGCCAGCGCGGTGCCGAGCGTCGCCTGGTAGGCATGCCGGAAGAACCCCACGGGCGTCGTGTACGCCGCGTCCGCCGGAGCGCGCTCGGCGGCGGACTTGCCGGGTATCGCACCCTCGGCTGTCATGGACCGCGCGAGCATCCGGACGGCTGCCGCCCCCGAAGGCGTGCGCAGCGGATCCAGCCCCAGGCAGTGCTGAGCGAGGATCAGCTTGGCGGCGAAGTCCCAGAGCTCTTCCTGTACGCAATGGTCCGTGAGCCGTTCGACGGTGCCGGCGATCCGCTCCAGTCCCTGGCCGGTCGGGCTGGGCTCGCGGAAGCCGAAGTCGCCGGTGTAGAAGAGCGTGTGGGTGACCTGGCAGACATCCAGCCCGGCCGTGGGCAGCCCGTGGGCCCGAGCCGCGAGACTGTCCGCGTACAGCTCCTCGTACGGCGCGAGTCGGTGCGCGAGGCCGGCGAGGTCGGCGTAGTACCGGGTCTCCAGGTGGAGGTAGGGCGACTTTCGGCGCGGGGTGAGATAGCCGTCGGCAGCCAGCCGGTCCAGGACGGCGCGATGGGGCCCGGTGACCGTGCCGGACGGTGCGAGCGCCGCGTACATCAGTTGGAACTGCCGTGCGTAGTGCGGTTCGAGCGCAAGGAGCTGGGCGAACTCCGTTCGCTGCCAAGCACGTTTTACTGTGGCGGTCACGTCCTGAAGGCCGGGGTCCGATGGGGCGAGCCTGGACCAGACGCGGCGGAGCAGGGCGAGTTGGAGAAGCGCCTTGACGCGCGGGGTCACCGGAAGTCCGGCGCGGGCGGCCGGTGAGTCGAGGTAGGGAGCGTGGCGCGCTGTCCACCGGAGCGTGCCGGTCGACACCGCCGCCGCGGCCTCGTCAAGGCCGGCTGGTCGCGTACGCATGGTCCTCCTTCGGTGGCGCGGATGTCCGGGCCGTCCGCTCGACGGCGTCGGCCGCGAGGGACGCGCTGTCGACGGCGGCGAGCCGGCGGCCGAGCGCATGTGCGCGGGCTCGCAGACCGTCGTCCCGCCAGGCCGCATCTAGCACCTGCGCCGGCCCGGTCGACGGCGGGCCGGACAGGTGGACGGCGACACCGGCCCGCAGGCAGGCACCGGTCAGCAGGGGCTGCTCGGAGCCGTTGGGCGAGAGGACGAGGGGCCGGCCACGCAGCAGCGAGGCCAGGACGGGCGCCGAGGTGCCGTTGGACAGCACGACGCCCGCCAGGTCGATGAGGGGGCCCAGCCAGGGTTTGCGTACGAGCAGGATGTCGGCGTCCGGGTCGGGCAGCGGCTCCGTGGAGCGGCCCTGCTCGACCACGGCCTGGAACGGCCCGTCGGTGAAAGCCCTGTTGAGCGTCGGCCACAAGCTCGAGCCGCCGAAGTTACGGCCGAGGTGGACATAGACGACGGGTTTGCCGGACCGGTCCAGGTGGCGGGTGATGTCGTCCAACTCGCGAGGTCTCGGCGCGGGCTCCCAGGCCAGCGGCCCAACATGCCGCACGTTCTCCGGCAGATGCGCACCCGGGTACTCCAGTCCCGGATCGCCGCGCAGGAGCAGGGCATCGCCCAGCAGGGGGCTGCCCTGCCAGCGGGAGGCGCGGGCCGGCTCCCCGGCCCGCTCCCGTACGGAGGCGTAGAGCAAATGCCCCTCCTGGGTCCGGTTCTCCCGGGTCCGACCGTGCTGAGGTTCTCCGTCGCCGCCGGTCCGGTAGTCCCACAGGTGGGCCGCGAGCCCGATCACGATGACGGGGAGGTCCAGTACCTCTGCGGCGAGCAGGGTCCCATTGCACAGGACAGAGGTGACCAGCAGGTCGGCGTCGGCCGCACGGGCCGCACGCACGGTGGCCCGGTACTGCGCCACACCGGTGGCTCCCCAGCGGGCGGCGGAGAAGGCCCCGTCGCCGCCGAAGTCCTCGGCGGGCGCGAAGGCGAGTTTGGCGTCGGCGACGACGTCCCTGGCGGTGGACCGGCCGAGCACACTGACGTGGTGGCCCCGGCGCCGGAGCTCACGTCCGGCCGCGAGGGCCGGGTAGAGGTAGCCGCCGTCGCTGAGCGGGCAGAGGAGGATTCTCACGATGCCCGGTCCTCGTGGGCGGGCCCCTGCCGGAGCGTGCGGGGGTACCGGGACCGTGTCGGACGGGTTGCGGAGGTCACTCGGTGCTCCCCTCGGGGCATGGTGTCGGTTCGTCGCGTACAGGCATCGGTTCATCTCGGACGGATGGCGGCCCGCCGCGTAGGGAGCCGTGGTTCATCTACTGCGGGCTGTGGTCCGTCTCGTACCGGGCCGCGCAGGCTCCCCGGCTCCCGGCGCGGGGCCATGGAGCCGGGGAGGCCGTGCGCTGCTCAGTGTCTAGCAGGACGAGTCAGAGCTGGCTGGTGCCGTTGATGATGCAGCCGGCTTCGAGCTCCTGGTCCTCGCCGTGCGCGACGACCTCCATGTCCTCGGCCTCGAGGTCAGCGGGCTCAGGGTTCGTGTTCTCGGACATCCTGTTCCTCCTTGGTGAGCGGCGTCCGCTGCGCCGACTACGGAGAACCTACGAGCGGGAGGTATGGGAGCGCCTGACCACCGGTTCGGAGCTGGTATACCTCCAGCTCCAACCAGCGGCGATTCCAACGGACTTACTGATCGTTTCAGAATGAGTTGAGCCGTGGGTCTTGCGCTCGACGATCTTGGTCGGCAGGGTGTCCGGCGTGCGTGCTGATCTTGTTCCGGATGACCTGTGGGAGCGGGTGGCCCCGCTGCTGCCGCCCGCCCCCGAACGGCGCCATCGCCACCCGGGGCGGCTGCGCATTCCCGATCGAATAGCGCTCGCCGGCGTCATCTACGTACTGCGGACCGGTGTCGCGAGAGGAGCGGCAGCGTGGACAGCTCAGGGCGTTCACCGACGGGTGGCCCCACCAGTCACCCGGCCCTGACGGGTGACTCCCGGACTCGTTGACAATGACGGAGGAACGGGCAGAAGTGGCCCCACCCGTTCCGTACGACGGCGCGTCCAACAGATTGCTCAACAAGTTGCACATCCAGTTGCCCTTCTGATTGCTCAACAGGTTGCGTACCTGCTGCTATCCGCCGGGGTGCTGGTGCAGGTCGGGGCCGGTGGGTCAGCGGGCCCGGGAAGCCGACACCTCTTCCCCGGCAGCGGGAAGAGGTCCCATTTCCCTTCCCTGCGGCGGCGGGCAAGCCTGCCGGGCGCGATCCGATAGAGGGTTGCACCGGCGGTTGGCTGTACCGGGTGCTGGACGGTTGCCCCAGGGGTTGCACCGGGGGTTGCACCGGGAGTGTGAACCCCCCGATCCGCCGACCGCCCGTTTTCCCTGGTCATGCCCGGCGGGCAAGCCCGATCCCCGCGCCGACACCTCTAATTCGACAGTAATTAGAGGTTCTGGATCTCTGAGGGGCCCGGGGCGGTTGTCCAGCCCGGGGCAGGACGTGTGTGGTCCGGTCGGTGCCGTGGTGACCCCTACGACACCTCCGACCGTGCGAGGTCTGTAGAAAGACCGGTGGCGCTCGGTGCCGGCCGGTCCTCGCACGTTCTGCCCTCACGGGCCCCCTTGGGTTCGAGATCCTCGATGGATGAGCTGCCGCACGGTGACGCCTTCTTCCTCACGAGCCTTGAGCTCTGGACACGGCGTGCGCCCGTGCGGCCTTGCGGTGCCGCGCACGGCTGATGAGGTGGCGGACCTTGGAGTCCTGGAATTAGTGCGCCGTGCGGCCCGTGTGCTCGCGTTCGAGAACAGCACCGGCGAAAGGGCGGGGTATGGACGTGTTCTGCGGGATCGACTGGGCGGAGGGACACCACGACGTCGCGATCATCGACACCAGCGGTAAGCAACTGGCCAAGTGCCGCATCAATGACGACCTGGACGGCTACGAGGTCCTGCTCGACCTTCTGGCTGAGCACGGCGACACCGCCGAGGCACCCATCCCCATTGCGATCGAGACCAGCCGCGGCCTGCTGGTCGCCACGTTGCGGACCGGCACCCGGCAAATCTTCGCAGTCAACCCGATGGCGGCTTCCCGCTACCGCGACCGGCACGGCGTGAGCCGCAAGAAGTCCGACCCCGGCGACGCCCTGGTCCTGGCGAACATCATCCGCACCGACATGCACATGCACCGGCCGCTGCCGACGGACAGCGACCTGGCCCAGGCCATTGCCGTCCTCGCTCGCGCCCACCAGGACGCGGTCTGGAACCGGCAGCAGATCGCCAGCCAGCTCCGCTCGGTCTTGCGCGAGTACTTCCCGGCCGCGCTCGACGCCTGGCGGGAGAAAGCGGGCACCCTGACCCGTCCAGATGCCCGGAAGATCCTCGGAGCGGCCCCCACTCCCACCCTCGCCGCCCTGCTGCCGGCGTGGAAGCTGCGGCTGATGATGACAAACGCGGGCCGCAAGCGCGGCATCACCGAGGACGCCGAACGGCTCCACACACTGTTCCGACAGGCCGCCGCTCGCCAGCTGCCCGCAGTTGAGGAAGCCATGGGAATCCAGGCGAAGGCCCTACTGACCCAGCTCAACGCCGCCTGCAAGGCCGTCGACGAGCTCGCCAAGGCGGTCGAGCGGACCTTCCGCACCCACCCGGACGCGCCGATCATGCTCAGCTTCCCCGGCGTCGGCGCCCAGGTCGGAGCCCGCATCCTGGCCGAGGTCGGCGACGACCGAGCCCGTTTCGCCACCGCCTGCGGACTGAAGGCATACGCGGGCGCGGCCCCCATCACCCGGGCTTCAGGCAAACCCAAGTACGTCGGCCGCCGGTTCGTGAAGAACAACAGGCTCAACCACGCCGGATACCTCTGGGCCTTCGCCACCCTCACCCACTCGAAGGGTGCGAACGCCCACTACAGGCGACGACGCGAAGCAGGAGACTGGCATGCCCAAGCCCTCCGCCACCTGTTCAACCGCATGCTCGGACAGCTCCACCATTGCCTTCAGCAGCGGGTGTTCTACGACGAGAGCGTTGCCTTCCCGCTGACGAGCGGGTCCGCAGTGGCATGAACACCGATTGGCTGACGGCAGGGCAAACCGCATGATGGGTGCGTGATCTCGAAAGAGCGTGCTGTTGAACTGGTTGAGCAAGCCCTCTTGCTTGAGCACCAGGAGCATCCACTCTCGCAGGAGGCCGTGCCGCCCGAGGTGGTTTCCGGGGTGGTGCGGCACGAGTTTGGGTGGCTTCAGTCAACGCAGTCACGGGCATGGCTTGAGACGGGTGACTCAGGGCATCTCATCGTCGGCGGCGGACCGATCCTGGTCGATGGCGAGGACGGCAGCGTCTACTTGATTCCGATCGTGACCTTCAAGCAGGACAACTGGCAGGACGAGCACCGCCGACGCTTCAGGGGCACATGACGTCCGACGCGAAGGCCCCTCTCAGTGCACGTGTGGCGCAGATTCTCGCCGACGAGGGGCGCCTGGCTGCCCTGCGTGCGCTGCGTCAACATGCACCAGCACTGGATCTGAGGCAGGCACTGACATATGTGTCGACACTGGAACGCGGCGACGTACTCACTCGCGATCTCGTGTCGCTTTCGGATCCGGAGGTGCCACCGTCGGAACTTCCGCTGATCCAGATGCCAGGGCCTGTCCTTCGCCCATGAAGTGATCCACTTGACGGCTTAACTGCATGAGGTGTCTTTCTCCGCGACAGCCGGAGGAAGAGGGAACGTCTGTTGAGTCCCACGCAGGGCTGAGGGGCGCCGGCTGGCCGGACATCCCTCCCGAAGCCTGCTTTGCTCGGCTGGGCCTGTCGGTCCAAGCACGCTCCCGCGAGAGAGGGCGTCAGCTACTGGGCACGCCGTTCATGGGACCACCTGGTTCTCGCCCGAGACCACCCGGTCGTCGAGGAGCCCTTCCGAGTGCGGGGATGGTAGAGAACTTCGGGCTCACGAAGGGCAAGGCAGATGTTCGACTGTTCAGCATGCGTACAGGCGAGGCGTCGGGTCCTTGCCCACCCGCCGGGGCCGGCGCAGGCCCCGACGGCGCTTGTGCTTCTCAGGGCGTTCGGACGACGGTTCCGGAGACGAACCATTGACGTCGGCGGCGGTGGTAGGACCGACGGGCAGAATCCCGAAGAAGCCAGGACTGTCACGCCCTGAGACGAAGATTCTCTGTACCGCAGGGCTGCCCAGTCGTCCCGGGCAGCCCTGCGGCTACTCACGCCCATGCCACCCTCCGCTTTTCGCTACAGGTCAAGACCCTTCTGTAAGGAACGCCACCACAGCCTCCAGGAACTTCGTCTGCCCTTCGACGTTCGCCATGTGCACCGTGGGCAGGACAGTGAACCGCGCCCCGGGTACGGTCGCGGCGAGCTCCTTGCCGTGGTCGGCCGACGTGACGGTGTCATGCTCGCCCGCGATGACTAAGGTCGGGTTCTGGATGAGTGTGGCCGTGCGGCGCAGGTCGTAGTCACGCACCGCAGCCCAGCTGCCGGCCACGCCCTCGCGCCGCGTGGCGAGCAGAGTGCGGCGGAAACCCTCGACAACCTCGTTGTCGCCCCGCAGCATGCGGGCCGGGAACCAGTTGTTCAGGAACCTCTCCGCGATGACCTGCATGTCGGGGGCCTCCAGCAGTTCGGCGATCGGCCGATCCCATTGATTCGCCGGGCCGAGGTACGCGGCGGTGTTGGAGAGGACCAGACGGTCGACACGCTCCGGAACATGGATCCCCAACCACTGCGCGACCATTCCTCCCAGAGACAGACCCAACACGTGCACCCGCTGCAGGCCCAGGGCATCCAGCAGCTCCACCACGTCGCGCCCCAGCCGGTCCATGGAGTACGGGCCGCTCGGGGCATCGGAGGCGCCGTGGCCGCGTGCGTCGTAGCGCAGCAGCCGGAAGTGCTCGGTCAGAGCTGGCACCTGGCCATCCCACATGCGGAGGTCGGTGCCGATGGAGTTCGAAAGCAGCAGCACGGGATTGTTCTCATCACCGTCGAAGCGGTAGGCGATGCGGACACCGTCTCCGGTTGTGATGGCGGTACGGGTTCGAGCAGTCATGTCAGCTCCATGATCTAGCGGCTATGCGCTCAGCCTAGAAACACTGCCTGCAGAGATCTATTACAAAGATCGAACACACGCTGTAGGTTCTCTGGACAATGTCGGACTTCACGCTCCATGAGTTGCAGTGCTTCAACGCCGTTGTGCGCGGCGGCGGCTTCCAGGCCGCCGCCGATCTATTGCACCGCTCGCACCCTTCTGTGTTCGCTGCGGTCGCCAAGCTGGAGCGCCAGCTGGGTCTGGACCTGCTGGATCGCTCGGGCTATCGGGTTCAGCTGACCGAGGCCGGGCACGCCTTCCACCGCAAGGTGCGCGTCCTGCTGCATGACGCCGAGGAACTGCAGACCTACGCCGTGCAGTTGGCTATGGGCGAAGAGTCCGAGCTGCGCGTGGTGCTCGGGGACCTGTGTCCGCTTCCACCGGTGCTGGAGATACTCAGCCGCTTCTTCGCTCAGCGCCCGCAGACACGACTGCACCTGCTATTCGAGACCGTCACCGGCCCCTGGGAGCGGCTGCTGGAAGACGAAGCCGACCTCATCGTGCACCGCGTCCCCAAGAGCGACGTACGGATGGAGTGGATCGACCTCGGCCGCGTCGCCCTGGTGCCCGTCGTGGCACCCGGGTTCCTGCCCTTCCCTCCGGACACCGACATCACACCCCAGCGGATGCAGGCCCTCACCCAATGCGTGGTCCGGGACTCGTCGCGGCATCCGTCCGAACAAGGCCATTTCCTGGTCGAGGGCGCGCCCCAGACCTCTGTTCCCGACCATCTCATGAAGAAGGAGCTGATCATGCACGGCATGGCGTGGGGACACGTGCCGCGGTTCATGATCGAGACTGAGCTGTGCAATGGAAGCCTGCTTTCCATTGCCGGACAGCACTTTCCCGGTGTGGTCGAGGAACTCTCGGCAGCGCGACGGCGCGACCGTCCGCACGGGCCAGTCGCCGACCAGCTGTGGGACTTCTTGGCCCGCCATGCACCGCTCCTGAAGCCGACGCTAGGCCATGTACCTGGAGAGAAGAAGGCACCGGAACGCGACAGGTGACGTTGCCGGAACTCGGCCGATACGCGCCATGAACCAAAGAACAACAGGTCCTGAGCGCCCTCTTGAGCGCCCTCATGTCTGTTCTAAGACGCCATCTCATTTGGCGAGTCTGCGGTAGCAGATGAGGGTGCAGGCGATGCTCGTGAAGGCGAGGAAGTGGTCGGCCTTGCGTTCGTAGCGTCGGTGGAGGCGGCGGCAGCCGGCGAGCCAGGCCATGGTGCGCTCCACGGTCCAACGATGGCGGCCCAGCCGTTGCGAGGACTCGACTCCCTTGCGGGCGATGCGATGGGTGATGCCGCGACCGCGTAACCATCGCCGCAGGTGGGCGTAGTCGTAGCCCTTGTCGGCGTGGAGTTTGGCGGGCTTGCGCCGTCGCCGGCCGCGTCGCGAGCGGATCGGCGGGATGCCCTTCACGAGCGGGATCAGAGCCTGACTGTCGTGCACGTTGGCCTCGGAAATGCCGACGGATATGGGCAGACCCGACCGTTCCGTGATCATGTGGATCTTCGAGCCGTACTTGCCCCGGTCGACAGGATTCGGACCTGTCAGGTCCCCCTTTTCAAGGCCCGCATGTTCACCGAGTCGATCGCGCACCGCGACCAGTCCAGCTCACCGCGGGCACCGAGTTCGTCAAGGACCAGGCGGTGGAGCTTCGCCCACACCCTGGCCTTCGACCACTCCGAGAACCGCCGGTGGGCGGTCGCTCCGGACGGGCCGAACGACGCCGAAGGCAGCTGCTGCCAGGTACAACCCGACGTCGCCACGAAGACGATCGCCGCCAGCACTTCCCGGTCGCCATGCCGACGCCGACCACCACCCTGCGGCCGCGACGGCGCCTCCGGCACCACCCGCTGGAACAACGCCCACAACTCGTCCGGCACCAACCGCTCAACGATCCCCACGGCGGGAGGCTACCGACCGCAAGGGGAAGGGCCGTAGTCAGTGGCCCATTCGGTGCTGCTCGTTGAACCGAAGCAGCACCCGTACCAGACGCCACACTCCGGCCACCGCTCCGAGCAGCGCACCCCCTACCAACACGCCTCTCTCTGCCGAGCCAGAGAGGTCAAGGACCAGGACGAGAGCCCAGGCGACGGCAAAGATCACCCCAGCCAGCACGGCGGCAGTCACCAGGGCGAAAACGATCTCCACCGTCATTGCGTCCTTTTCCCACCGCGACTCACGCCCCATGTCCATGCTGCAAGTCTCACATCACGGTCAAGTCAACGGGCCTGCGCCCGGTCTCCGATTACACGGGCGGCTCGATCGCCAATTGAGATGAATTCTGAGTATGGCGCTGAAGGATGTTGGCCGCGCGTAGAACTGTCAGCGGTTCAGAGCTGGACAGGGTGTCCAGGCGTTTGTTCACCTGCGCCAGGAGAGCCGCGAGGTCGTCGGGCAGGGGCACGAGCGTGGCCTCGACCTCCTGCGTGTGCTGCAGCCAGTCCCTCTCCGGGCCGGAGGTGTCGTACTCGTACGGCTGTCGTTCATGGGCCTGGTCCCAGTCAACCGGGTACAGGGTCTCGCCTCGCCAGCCGCACGAGCACGAGCCGCGCAGGTGCGTAGCGGCCGGACCCTCGATGCGTCCGTCGTACGCCCACCACTCGGTGAGCGTGCCGACGCCGCCACCGGAGGTGGACATGATGGTTGACGGGGCCTGGCTCAGATCCGTCCGCGTTCACTGCCCCGGGCTGCCCGCCGTGCACCTCCCCCAGCTCGTCCGTCACCCACGGGTACATGCTGACGAATCCCGTCTGGAACACACTGCCTCCCGGCTACCCCATGCTGTCTCGGTGTTTCTGGCAGTAAGCATGGCCTTCCCGTGAGGGGCCCGGGGAGGAAACGGCCAACATGAGCGTGCAGGCGATGGCGGGGGCGATGGAGCCGCTGTTGATGATGCGGGTCTGAAGAGGGGCGGGTCCCGTACCTCGTACGGGCGGCCGGCCATCGATCAGCGCCCGCCGCTGCGCCCATTCCCCGCCCGCACGAACAATCCCGGCGGGGCAAGGCCCTGAGGTTGTTCGACTGACGACCCTGTGGCGTACCTCACAGATGATGGGGTCACAAAAGGCGGGGGTGCCTGCACTACATAGTGTCGGCAGGTGAACGGGTCACCGCCGGGAAAGGCGGACCGTGATGGATCCGGTGCTCGGGGGAGGGCTGATGATGTTGTGCGGCTGGTTGTGCCGACTGCTGCACATGTGCGTGGCCAGCCGTACCGAACTGCGCAGAACCGAAGTACAGCAGCGAGGTCTCAGCGAGCGCGTGCGGCACCTACCGCCTGGCAGCCGTCTGCTGGAACGGCCCGGCAGCGTCGAGGTTGTAACGGGAGCGCAGTCGGCGGAGCTTCGCCGTGGCTGAGTCGGTCTCGCCCGTGGCGAGGAAGACAGCACAGGTGCCTTCACACATCGATGGGACCTCGCCAGCTTTAACGACCAGCAGCCTTGAGGACATCTACCGCGTCGAGATGCCGCAGCTGACTCGGTTCCTGGTCCGTGTCGGCGCGACCCCCTATGAGGCTGCCGATGCCGCTCATGAGGCGTTCACCGTAGCCATCGAGAAATGGGACGGCATCCGGAATCCGCGGGCATGGCTGCGCAAGGTCGCTCACCGCTGCTACCTACGTCAGACAGGGCAACGGGACACCCCGTACGACCCGTTGCCCGATCGGCCGGGCGGTACCTGTCCCATCGCCCATGTGACCCTCAAAGAGGGAAATCAGCGGGTCCTGCACGCACTGATCCAGTTGCCGCCGCTGCAACGGCACGTCATGGCGTGGGCCCAGGACGGCTTCACCGACCGGGAGATCGCCCAAGCGCTTGATATGCGGGAAGCCGCCGTCAGGAAAAACCGTAGTCGCGCCCGGCTTCGACTGCAGCAGACCCTCATTGAGGAGACAGGGGGCCACGATGAGTGAACACACCATGTCCCGGGAGACTACGGTTCCCGAGGCTGACACCGTCCCGGGAGATGGCCGCCCCACGGCTGCTGATACACGTCTGGATCTGCTTCTTGCAGCTGCCGACGAAGAGCTGTCCCAGAGTCTCGACGATGCGCTCGATCTCACGGGCGGTCTTCAGCAGCTCGCTTCCCTTCCTGTCTGCCCCGCTCCGCCGCAGCCGGTAGCCGACCTGAACGGGAACACCCTGCACTATTCGAGCCCGCACATCATCGGGCGCCCTGGCGAACGCACTCACATCGACGACAACCAGCAGCTACAGGACGCCCTTGATCTCCTGCAGCACACCAGCGACCAGTTCCACGGCCTTGTGAGCATGACGGACAGCGGCCCTTACTCCGTGGAAACCGCACGATCCAGGCTGACACACGCTCAGCTGGCTATCTCGCGGCTCATCACCAAAGCACAAGGCAGGACACTAACGAGGACACAGAACACCGCGGCATTCAACGAAATCCACGACTGCGTCAACACGGCCTGGACCACCATTGCGCAGACACTGGAAAGCCCCGCCGCAGACCTCCACGCCGTGCTCCTCGACGACGCCCTCGACACTCTCGACAGCGCCACACAACGCCTCACCCAGGCTCAGCGCATCCTTGACCACCTCCTCGACCAGATCGGAGAAGACCTCGACCAGCCCCTCCCCGCCTGAGCCCGAGTTCCGGCTCGCAACCATCCGGGGACCATCCCCGCGGGCGCGGGGAGCAGGCGCACCTGCGGGGATGGTCCCCGGATCCGCGTCGGCCGGAAGCCGGACCGTCGGCCGAGGTAAAGGTAATCAGTCTCGAGGCGGCGGTCCGCATGCTCACTGAGGCCAGCTGGCCGAATCGACGACGGGGCGAGGGAGATTGCGCAGTGCCAGTCCCGCAGCTTCGCCGACGCCCGTCTCCTGGCCGACGCTCTCGACAACGTCTACGAGGTCGCCGAGAGCGTCGGGCGGAATGCGCCGGATGAATAGCGTCGCCCGCACCGACGTTGCCTCCCTCTACCCCTGAGGAACGGGATCGCCAGGCCGACGAATCTGACCGATCCGCGACCACGTGACAAGGTGCGCCTGAGCAGCCGACCGTACCTCTGTGCTGTCCCAGCCGAGATACGCATAGAGCCGATCCAACATCGCAATGCAGGCCAGCGGGGCTCCGGCTGCGCGCAGAGCGGCCTGCTGAGCCGACAGCTTCAGCTCTCCAACTGAGGCACCTTCGATCACCGGTGCCTCGCCATCCGTCGAGGCGGTGAAGGCTTGAACGAGGCCGTGTGCCTGGCCGTGAGCCATCGAGGACAGAAGCCGCCAGTACGTTGAGCCTAGGCCGGGAACCGTGACGGAGATGCACTCGTCGGCAAGCCTCAGTGTCCCCTTGTGGCCACTGCCGATGGATGGTGGACGTCTGCCGTCGCCTCGTCCACGCACAGGAAGGTTCTGCGCCCGTGCCGCAGACACGATCTCGTCCATGCGCCGGTGCGTGTGGCTCTGATGCTGGCGTGCTTCAGCCCTCTCGTCGTTGCTGAACATCTGGGACTGTTCCCACAGACTGCGCAGCCGGCTGTTCACGTATCGGATCGTTCGTTCCTCGGCACCGATCTCCGGCTCAAGGCGGTACCAGAGCTGTACGGATATCTCGATCACGCTGCGTGCCACTGTGAATGGCGCGTAGATGCTCGGAGGGCCGGTCAACAGGGTGGCCACGGCATAGAGATGATCCAGTGCTGCCGATACTGGCAGCAGGAGGTCCGTGACCGCCCCGGACACTGGCTTCGAGCCCCAGACGCCTGCATACGGCTCGGCCGCGCACTCCTTGTCTGCTGGTGAGCCAACGGCGTACACCATGGCCTGGCGCATCATCTGGCTGCGTTGCCTGTTGTGCGCGTCGTGCAGTTTGATGAGCGAGTCGGAAAGGTCTTTCCACGGATCTACTGACATCGCCCGAACCTACAAGCTCGTAACACGATCTTGTTGAAGTGTGCTGGTTGGCCGTGACCGGTGTGAGGATTCGGCCGTTCGTGATGGTGTGAGTACTCGGCCGTGGATCGTGGACGACGACTTGTGGGCGCAGATCGAGCCGCTCCTGCCGCCTTGGCCGGAGCGGAGCAGGACCTGGGGCAGCCGGTCTAAGACTCCTGCCTCCTGACACCGGTCCAGACGCCGCCAGCACGTCTGACCCGAGCCGAACCTCAGCTCCAGCGGCAGCAGTTCGCAGAACTGAACGCGGCCGGCGAACTCGACTGGTCACGGGCGTGCGTGGATGGTTCCCACGTCCGGGCGGAAAAGGGGGTGCCGACACCGGTCCGTTGCCGGTCGACCGACAACGGACCGGTGTCGGCACCAAACACCACTTGATCTGCGACGGTCGCGGCACCCCGCTCAAGGTCATCACGACCGCGGCGAACGTCAACGACGTCACCCAGACCCTGCGTTCTTCTTCCCAGGGCGCGACACGTACGACACTGTGGCCGCGGACAGTGCCTGAGAGCGGGGCGAAGCCCTCTTCCAGGTGGGGCTGCCACACAGCGGCGGGTGACGGGGAGAGGAGCGGCATGTCGACAGCGCAATTCCGGTTCACGGCACTCCAGGCGCAGCACCCGGCGGAGCTGGGGGACTTCTGGCTGGCGGCACGGCTGGGCGAGGGCGGAATGGGACAGGTGTCGCCTCCTCGCCGGGCGGGCAGCCGGCCGCGGTGAAGGTGATCCGGCCCGAGTTCGCCCGGGACGCCGAATTCGGGTTCTGGCTCAACTTCTGTGGCTGGGCCGTACGCGCCCGTGCCCGTGTCGGACCAGTGGGCTGACCTGCTGGTGTCCATCGTTCGGGTCCCAGTGAACCGATCGCCGAGCCGGCACCACAGAAGTTGAACCAGAACCGAAAAACGAACGAAGTCATAGGCGCAACCTCCGCGGTGCGGTCCCCCCTGGCGGTGCGGTCTCCCACCGCAGGCGGCGCTACGCCAGCGTGTCGAAGGTGTAGAACTTCGTGTGATCCAGCATCTCGGCAGGCGTCACATCGTTCCAGGGGCGCATGACGTCGTTGCGGCTCACGACGTTCCTCGTCGCCGCGGCGGGCAGGTAGGCGGAGCGGGGGTGTCGTGCCTGCCACTGCGCCCAGAGCCGGTCGACGAACGCGTGGTGCAGCCAGAAGACCGGGTCGTTGGGCGAGGCGCCGGTGGCCATCTGACCGCCCACCCACACATGCACGCGGTTGTGGAGATTGACGCCGCGCCAGCCTTCGAGGTGGTTGCGGAAGCCGTCTGACGCGCTGTTCCAGGGCGCGGTGTCGTAGGTGGGCAGGGCGAGGACCGAGTCGACCTCGGCGCGGGTCGGCAGCTGCGGTACGCCGGACCCGAGGGCGCGACGCAGGAAGCCGCGCCCGTCGACCGTCACCCTGACCGGCCATCTGCCGCCGCTGACGGCGAACGGCCCCTCGGTGACCTGCCCGTCCCGGCTCCGGCCGCTGCCTCCGAGGAAGCCGGGTGCCCACAGGGAGGCCGAGGCGGTACGGTCCGCCGTCCAGTCCCAGTAGGGCAGGGCGACGGCGGGGTCGATGGCCTGGAGCGCCTGCTCGAACTGTATGAGGAATCTGCGGTGCCAGGGCAGGAAGGACGGTGACCGGTGGCCCACCCGGTCACCGCTGTCGGTGTCGCTCATGATGAAGAGGTTGTGGGTGGTGACGAACGTGTCGTACTGGCCGGTGCGCTTGAGCTCCAGGAGCGCGTCGACGAAGCTTCGCTTCTCGGCGGCCGTGAGGCTCGCCTGGTTCTTGCGTACGGTCATGAGGGTGCTCCCCGGTTCAGGAAATGGTCAGCGGAATCGCGCGGGCGGGGGATCAGGCCAGGGGCACGAGTCCGGAGCCCTGGAGCTCGATCACTGCCGCCCGGGCGACCGCACGCGGAGTGGCGAACGTCTCGTAGTGGTTGATGACGCTGACCCAGGTGCTGTCCGCGTTCTGCATAACGTGCAGTTCCTCGCCGTCGATCTGCACGGTGTAACCCCCGTGATGCCCATCGGCGTGCGACGGCGCGCCCTCGATGCGGCGCCCCCGAAAGGTCTCGCCGAACGGCTGTGGGCCTTCATGCCCCGCGTGCCCCTCGTGGGGCTTCGGGCCGGCGGTCCGAGGTTCGGACGCTCCCCCTGCCGTCCGCGCGAAGCCGGTCAGGAGGAGGCCGGTCAGAACCGTCGCCGTAGCTCCGAGGGCGCGGCGACGGGTGAGTTGAGACATGGGAAAGTCCCCCAAGTGTGGCGGTGGTGAGCGGAAACCGAAGGCAGATGCCTCCGGACCCCCCTTGAATGACGGCGAATCACCGGAAGGGCGATCGACTCGGTCAGGGTCGGCGCGCCCGGCATGCCGTTCTGGAATATGCCTACAGCCACATGCGCGGGAGGCAGTACTCGTGTCGGGGTGGTTGGCCGCCATACGGACAGGGTGAAATGGGCGGTGCAGGGTTCAACGATGTTGATCTTGCTGTTCGGGTGCCGAAACTGGATCACGGCAGAAGTTTTTGAGGAAGAAGCGTCAACATCGTGAGGAATTTCCCGTCAAACGCCGGAAGTCGTGGCCTCACTCACATCCCGAAGCTGTCCGGAAACCCCCGCGTGGTCGTCAGGGACGCTCGCCCGCTCCGCCGCCCGGGTATGGACGGGGTGCGCCGCGACGTCGGCTGTCTGGCGCCCCAACTCCATTGCGTCGGAGTGTATGAACGCCTGACCGGACGTCTACGGCGCCGCGATCGCAGCGGTCCGCTCATCCTTCGGCTCGGATCGCAGGTCCCTTCGATCCTCCAGGCCCTCTGACCAGCGGCCAGCTCTTCGCCCGGCTCCGGAAAATCGGACTCCCCTCCGAGTCCGGTCGTTGCGCGGGCCTGCTCGACATCTGCACCACGATGCCCGCGGGCGTCCTCGAGCGGCTCCTCGACAACAGCCCCGCCGCTGCCGACCGATGGGCAGCCCCGGAGCCGTCAGAACGGCCTACGCAGCCAAGGTGGCCCACCGATCGGACAACTGAGACCCATTACGCAGCACCCGCGTCTGCTCGGCTGCCTGTCACCATGCGCGGGTGGCCCACGACATCGTGTTCTTCCTCGCCCCCGACGACGAGACCGTCGCGGCGTCGCGCCTGCGGGGACCGGGTGAGGCCTTTGAGTCTGTGGCCTGCCGATTTAGAAGCCATCTCATTTGGGCGACTCGGTATTCTGTGAGTCATGGTGGGGATCGTTGAGCGGTTGGTGCCGGACGAGTTGTGGGCGTTGTTCCAGCGGGTGGTGCCGGAGGCGCCGTCGCGGCCGCAGGGTGGTGGTCGGCGTCGGCATGGCGACCGGGAAGTGCTGGCGGCGATCGTCTTCGTGGCGACGTCGGGTTGTACCTGGCAGCAGCTGCCTTCGGCGTCGTTCGGCCCGTCCGGAGCGACCGCCCACCGGCGGTTCTCGGAGTGGTCGAAGGCCAGGGTGTGGGCGAAGCTCCACCGCCTGGTCCTTGACGAACTCGGTGCCCGCGGTGAGCTGGACTGGTCGCGGTGCGCGATCGACTCGGTGAACATGCGGGCCTTGAAAAGGGGGACCTGACAGGTCCGAATCCTGTCGACCGGGGCAAGTACGGCTCGAAGATCCACATGATCACGGAACGGTCGGGTCTGCCCATATCCGTCGGCATTTCCGAGGCCAACGTGCACGACAGTCAGGCTCTGATCCCGCTCGTGAAGGGCATCCCGCCGATCCGCTCGCGACGCGGCCGGCGACGGCGCAAGCCCGCCAAACTCCACGCCGACAAGGGCTACGACTACGCCCACCTGCGGCGATGGTTACGCGGTCGCGGCATCACCCATCGCATCGCCCGCAAGGGAGTCGAGTCCTCGCAACGGCTGGGCCGCCATCGTTGGACCGTGGAGCGCACCATGGCCTGGCTCGCCGGCTGCCGCCGCCTCCACCGACGCTACGAACGCAAGGCCGACCACTTCCTCGCCTTCACGAGCATCGCCTGCACCCTCATCTG
Organism: Streptomyces sp. iso_384; assembly: GCF_056172905.1. Lineage (NCBI taxonomy): Bacteria > Bacillati > Actinomycetota > Actinomycetes > Kitasatosporales > Streptomycetaceae > Streptomyces > Streptomyces sp. iso_384. The sequence goes on along the minus strand of NZ_JBWBTT010000001.1, from coordinate 3,968,732 downwards.
CTACCGCAGACTCGCCAAATGAGATGGCGTCTTAGACCGTGTTCTACATGGTCAGTTTGAGGAACCGTTTGTAGCAGCAGAGAGCGGCGGCTCGTCCGAGAAAGGCCAGGTAGTTGCGGGGGTAGCGTTCGTAGCGGTGGTTGAGACGGCGGTAACTGGTCAGCCAGGACATGGTGCGTTTGATGACCCACCTCCACCTGCCTGTCCAGATCGGCAACGCCTTCACTGGCACCCGGGGCGCCACCGGTGAACAAAGGCTCCAGCCCCTGGAGCCGTACGGGCGGCCGCCAAGGACGCCTACGCCGAATCCCTGGACGCGGGGGAAGCGGCGGACGCCGCGCGGGCGGCGGCCAATGAGGCCGACCGGCATGCGGACGACGCCGAGGCAGCAGCAGGCCGGGCTGAAACCGCCGCCGACGCGGCCACCAAGGCCGCGGCCGACGCGGACGCCGCGGCGACCCGTGCGGAGGCGGCGGCGAAGAGCTCCCGGGCTGCCGCAGACGGGGCGCAGGCGGCGAAACTGCGGGCGGACGCCGCGGTCAGTACCGCGACCAGCGCCGCCGCGGATGCCATCGACGCCTCCGAGCGAGCCTCAGCCGACGCCGCCCTGTCGGTCAAGATGGCCAACGAGGCCGAGACGAAGGCGAAGACGGCCAAGACTCAGGCCGACGCGGCCAAGACCGAGGCCAACAAGGCCACCGCCGCAGCGGCCAAGGCAGCCGGATTCGCCTACGTCACCGCTCAGGCCGCGGTGGACGCCGGGAAGGCGGCGGCGCAGGTAGCGGCTCCCGCCAACGACGCCATCCAGCTCGGCTCGCCCTACGTCACCAAGGACTCCGCCGCGTCCCTCGTGGTCCTGTCCGGCCAGGCGGCGAAAACCATTGCCGAGCAGCAGAAGGCTGTCGCGAACGCGCACGCCCTCAACGCGGCACAGGAAGCCGCAGCCGCCCAGAGCATCGCCAATCAGGCACAAGGTGACGCCAAGGCCGCCTACCAGCACGCCGCGAACGCCGCCAAGCACTCCGCAGACGCCCGCGGCTACTCCAAGGAGGCACTGAACTACGCGGCCGGAGCAGCGACCGCGGCGGCGAAAGCCCAGCAGTCCCTGGCACGCACCATCGGATACCAGTCCCAGTCCACCGCAGACGCGGCAGCCGCAGACAAGGCCGCCGGCCGCGCAGATGGCCACGCGCAATCAGCCCGCACCTCCGCGGACGCCGCCGCCCTGGACGCCGACGCCGCCCGCGCAGCCGCCACCCGAGCGAACGAGTCAGCCGACCAGGCAAGAACAGCCGCCGAGCGGGCCGACGCCGCCGCCACAGCCGCAGAGGAAGCCGCCAAGGACGCCCAGAAACACGCAGAGTCCGCCCAAGAGGCGGCAAAGCAGACCGAGGACGCGGGCAACGCCAGCCAGATCGAAACCGGCACTGTCCCGGACGCAGCCGGCGCATCCATCGGCGGTCTCTTCTACGTCATCAACAAGATCGACCAGGTCGGCAAGCCAAAGGTCTTGAAAAAGACCGACGGCTGCGACGGCTTCTGGGACCAGATCGCCTACAAGGGCGACTGCACGATGACCCAGGAGATCAGCTACAAAGCCGAACTCGACCTGTACCTGTGTGCCGTCGAAGTGTTCGACAACACGTGCTTCTCGAACGACACGCTGTACCTGGGCGAGACCAAGACCGACACCCTGAAAACCAAGGTCACCCACACCATCACGATCGCGGAGTACCAGCAGGGCGTCGACCCCATCGACATCCTCTTCGGCAGTTGGATCCGCTGCACCCAAGCGCTCACTCCCGGCGGCCAGAACGGAAGCTGGGGCGGCTGCGCCTGGGCCATGGTGGACGTTGCGTCTCTGTTCGCCGGCAAGATCCTCCGGCCCATCGCCGATGCTATCCGTGCTGTGGACGGCGCTGCCAGGACCGGCATCGGTTTTCTCGACGCATGGAAGGCCCTGAGCGTCCTCAGGCTTTCTGACGAGGCCCTGACCGGAATTGCCGGGAAGATGGCGGAAAAGGTCTACGCCTCTTGCCGGAAGGTTTCGCGGGTCGCCCACGGTATAGATTCGCGTGCTGTCTCCATTGCCCCGATGGGAACTATCGGAACTCCGGTTCCCGAATACTCCTGTGACGGATTGATCGCATACAACAGCACCGAACTCTCCAACATGGCTTACCGATCGAGGATCGAAGCAGGGTTCGGCGTATGGGCCGGCAGGAATGTGGCCGTCGCAAAAGTTCCCGGTTGGAATGACGCGGAAACCGGAGATCTCGTGATCGGTTTCAGTGAGCCTCTTTCATCCTCTGTAGTCGCAGGTCAGTAGGGTATGGACGGCCTGGACGATGGTGCCGATGCGGCGGGTGGAGCATCTTGCTCGCCGGAGCAGCCGCCAGGACTTCAGTTGCGCGAAGGCGCGTTCGCCCGGAGCTCTCAGCCGGGCGTGGTCCCGGTTGAACTGCTGGTAGTGCTCGGGCTGTTCGCGGTGGTGGTAGTACGGGGTGCGGAAGGTGGCGCCGGCGCCCTGGTAGGCGCGGTCGGCGAGGACGAGGATCTGCTGGGTGAGGCAGGCTTGGACGATGCCGTGGGCGCGGGCCGCGGTCAGGTCGTGGGTGCGTCCTGGCGTGGCTCGGGAGAACCAGAGCGGTGTGCCGTCGGGTCGGGCGATTACCTGCACGTTCATGCCGTGCTTGCGGTGCTTTTGCGAGTAGTACGGCTCGTCCGCGCGGATTCGGTCGGTGGGGATCAGGGTGCCGTCGACGATGACGTGGTCGCCCTCGCCGAGGCCGGTGAGGGCTTCGTGGAGGCCGGGCGCCCAGGAGGCCAGGACGTCCAAGGTCTCGTCGACGTACCGCCAGGCGGTGGCCTGGGATATCCCGAAACCCGCTCCGAGCTGCGAGAACGTCTCGTTCTTACGCAGATGAACGAGCGTGAGCAGTGCCTGCTTGAAGCAACCGAGCTTGCGCCAGCGAGTGTTGCGCGTCAGGCGGTGCTCGTACAGCAACCAGGAGACATGCTCGACGAGCTCATGAGGGACGTCGACCATGGCAGGATACGGAACCAACAGGGCCTCTTCGGTCGCCGGTGTGATGAGTGAGATCACCACGCCAACGACGAGAGGCCCTGTCTCGTCACCACACACCCTGACCAGCCAGATTCACCTGCCAGCACAGGATGAAAGAGGCTCAGTAAGGGCGGAGGGTTTCACGCTGAGGATCACATTCTTGAGCAGCTGGCGGTGAAAGAGTTCTCGCCGAAGCGGATCAGTGCTCTCTATACCGAACGGCAGCCGTGCCCCGTATGCGGACCCAATCTGGAGAACCTTCTCAAGGAAGGTACGGAAATAACGTGGTCGGTGCAGTGGGGATCGAACGCCACCATGAATCGTGCATTCGAGGGACTGCTGGCCGACATGATCCAGAAGCAGGGACGCCCATAGCCACCAGCTTGATCAGGTGGCATCGCACATGCTAGAGGTGAGTGGGCGGCCTACTGGGCCGCCCACTCACCCTTCACAACAACACCAACGGAGCTTTAATGTTCGAAACTATGAGAGCAAGCGAGGCGAGATCGCCGAATGGAACGAACGAGCCGTCAAGGTGGCCGAGGCATTGGCGGCAGCCGGTTTTGCCGTGCAACAAAACGTGGATCACGCAACCGAACTTCAGGGTGCTATGGTCTCGGTTGATCCGGCCGGCGATTCCAGGGGAGGTGTTTTCGTCCAATGGAATGCAAGTTCATCCCTGAATGAAAGCGCGGCAAAGAACGCCCTGGAAGATGGTATTGATTCGCCGATCTTCAGGCATTTCAGCTATGTTGTAGAGCAAATGCATGCAACCTTGATAGCGATTCTTGGGTCCGCCGGTTTCGATGCAGTGGACGCCGAAGACGACATGAACCCCTATCTCATCCGCGTCAACCCGTGATCGAGCTAAACGGTCTCGACGTACGTAGTAATAAAGAACAAGCTGAGCGCGTGGTGGGCAACCCGAACTCCCGGCAGTGGGGCGGCGTTGCTGCAAGTGGTGAGATCGTTCGAACTGCTCCGTACGGCTGCGACGTTTTTCGGTCGTAGCGTTCAGAGTACGAGGAATCCCAGTGAGGAAGGCTTCGCCGGACCCGAACTCAAGGGGCGACGCCGCTGACGGCGACGTCAGCGCCGCCATACAAGAGGACCACATCAGCAAACGATGTTTCTCCCCCTCCAGGCGCCCCCGCTTCGAAATAGCCCAGCAGTGACATCGCTTCGAGCCCGTAACACGATCATGTGCGGGTCTTCTTGAGGCGTCTCCAGCAGATCAGGCTCCCGCGCATCACATGTGTCGCCGGTCGGTGTGAGTTCTCCTTCTTGTCGCGGTACAGGCATCGCTTGGACCTGCGAGGATGCAGATGACTTGAGAGATACCCCGGTGTGCTTCTTCCGCCTGATCAGGGCTTCGACCTGTAGTCCAGCAAGCTTGATGAGAATCCCGCAGATGCATTGAGAATTCCAGTAACGGCTGGGGGAGAGTCTGACCAACTGCCGTCGGCGGCGTGACAGCACACGCTGTATCGGGCTCCCCGGTTCCCGCTCGGCTGAATCAGCTCATGACAGGGCGCCGGTGCGCGCCGTTACAGGAGGCCGTCGCCCCGCCCCCTCGCGCACCACGCGGTGCTGAGGCTCAGCCTACGAGGGAGGCCGGTACGTGATGTGCATGAGCATGTGCCGGGCGGCTGAAATCCTGTCCACTCAGCACCTCAGACGCATACGCGGCCCCGGGAAGTCAGTGAGGTACCTGGCACTGAGCTAGCTCAATGATCCCGCCGATGTTGTTCAGGTAGGGCAGCGCGTGTCGTGCAAGTTCCTGGGGCTGACACCCATAACGCTGAGGCGAGACTGTCTTTGAAGGTACTGCTGCCCGACCCGCTGCAGGCGTTCGCCGCCCGCGCGGTGGCGGGCCAGGAGTTCCGCGGGACACTCCACCGGAACCGGCCACGTAAAACTGCGACAACAGGGCCTCCTGGCGCTCGGGTTTCTACGCCCACGTCCGGCTCCGCCTCCAGCGCGACGCCGTCGACCTCCTCAGCCGCACCCTCCGTGACCCCGCGGAGGGCACCAGCGGGCCCAACGACAGCGATGAACCGCCACTCGTCCAAACCGCTGTCCACTGACGTTGCCGTCAATCGCTGCCGTCAAAACGCCAAGAAGGCCCGCCAGTCTTGGCGGGCCTTCTCAGTCAGCCACTCATGGAAGCGAAGGAAAAACTTCTTCCCACGCCTTCAACCGCCCATCAATCTCTCTGGGTGCCAGTCTCGCAAGACCCAGGGCTGGCGAAACGAGATTCTTAGCAGCCCTCAGAATTCGAATCTGCGCAATGTCGAGGGCGCGCCATTCTACCGATAGATCACGAGCTTCATCGCTTGAAATCGGAAGCTCTTGAAATAGGAGGTCGATTAGATGCCCCGGATTGAGGATGTCGACTTCAGTGTTCACCGGAACCTGCCGCAAAAGAGCCACAGAGAGATTCAGGCGGCGAATCACGCTCTCACGCTGATCGATAGAGCCCAAGGCCACCGCAGCCTCGAGAGCGTACTCAAGTGCCAGCGAACAGGTAGCCCACGACTCCACGGGCAGAGAGCTGCACTCGTCCGTCAGGCGCATCGTCATCAGCTCAACGACGCCAAGCCACTGGTCGCTACCCAGGTCAGGGACTCTCGGAGCGTGCGCGGCCAGGACCTCAGAGAGCGACCGCAGGTCGAGCGACGCCAGATCATCTAGTCCGATCATCAGAAATGAACTCCCGCCGCAGCAAATGCATCTCTACCGATTTGTAGACTCTCATTCGATGGCCGGAAATGACCACTGTGGTTGTTGATATCCAACCCGAAGAACCCGTCCCCCGATGAGCCAGCGATATCAGCTTCACCGGCCGCGCGAACCGGGGCCCCGCGGGAGAGCACCGAGTGTGAAATCTCTTGACCATCGACAAACTTCGGCACGACTACGAGGCTTCCGTCCTCCCGAACCGCCCATTTGATGGTCCCGGAACCGACTGCGGAATCAAAGCCGGCAGATCCAGCGCCAGAAGGTGTAACACCCAATCTGTCCGCCAGAGAAAGCTCCCGGTCAAGGGTTTTCGACATTTTATTGTCGAACACTCCGCAACTGTTGTGCACGAGTACCGGCGTGGCGCCAGCCAGTACATAGTACGTGTGCATGTCGTCGACGGTGAGGTTGTATGTGCGTGCCTGCTGGTCGTAGCTTCGGTTGCCTGTGACCGTCGCTGTTCCACCCGAGTCGGTGAGCAGTGTCATGCCGGGCTTCAGGCCGTCCGCTGTGATCCAGCGATTCTCGGACGGGGACCAGAAGGGGTGCTCGTGCGTGGCAGTGAGCTTGCTGGCGCCGGTTTTCGAAGTTATCGAGAGTTCATTGAAGTGCTTGTCGTCCTCCGTGACGATGAGTGCAGTGACGCGGCGAGCCCCCGTTTTTCCTGTCTCGGGATCCGCAGCTTGGACTTCGTCTCCCGGTTTCACCTCTTCAATTTTTTTCGTCGTGCCGTCGGCCATCAGGACTTCGGTTCCCGCGAGAAAGCATTTTCCGCAGCCGCCTCGATTGAGAATCTTGGCCATGATGGCCTGGAATCCTACGTTCCCACAGATGGGGCAGGTATCAGGTGTCGGGATTTTATCTACGTGCTTCCAGCCGTCGTAGAACTTCCTGAACTCATCGCACCCCTGCACGAAGCTGAAGGAACACTGCTCACGCAGGAAGAGTTCCGTATTGAGCTCAATGCTCATTTCAGGCTGGTAGTACTGCCACTTCGTCACCATCCCGAGGAGGTTCGTCAGGTCCCTTTTCTTACCGACGTATAGGTGAATTGCCTTCTTCGGCGGAAGCTGTGACTCTCCGGAGCCGAGGTTGGTGGTCGGGAGATGTGAGTTGTCGATTCCGTCATCTGGGTTCAGGTTGATCGGGAAGTCGGGGTCAGGCTTTCCGTGGTTCTGTCCTCCGTCATCCGGCTGGCACCGTCCGTTTCCGGGATCCATGCACAGGCCGCTGGGGTCGGAGTAGGTGACCGGGTTGTTGTTGGAGTAGGTGTAGCCGTGCATTTGCTGGGCGTCGGCTATGTCCATGATCGGGTCGACGCTGATGAAGCGGCCGGTGGCCGGGTCGTACTCGCGTGCGCCCAGGTGGGTGAGGCCGGTGTCGGTGTCTCGGGTTCCCCCTACGAACCCCTTGTCGCCGTCCCAGGCAGTGGGCTCTGCGCCGCGGGGCGCCCCGAAGATGGTGCTCTGCCGGCGAGTGACCGTCTGGCTGCTGTCTGCGGTGACCTGGGTGGTGCTTGTGCCGTTGTGGTCGCTGATCAGGAAGGTGATCTTGCCGCCGGTACGTACGGCTGCCGTTTCGTCGGCGGCCGTGTAGTAGCGGGTGCCGGTGACCTTGCTGGCCTTGTCCAGGTGGAGTTCGTTGCCCTTGGGCAGGTAGAGCGTGGTCCCGGTGGAGTCCCGGCGAATGAGGCGCTGCCCTGCTGTGTCGTAGAGGTAGCTGGTGGTGTCGGTCACCTCGCTGACGGATGCGAGGTGCCCCTCAGCGTCCCACTTCAGGTCCTGGGTGGCGTCGTTGCCGATCTTCCGGGTTTCGGTGTTGCCGGCGCCGTCGTAGGTGTAGGTCTCGGTGCGGGCATCGGACCCACTCTGTGTGATGCCGGGCAGATTGTGAGTCCCGGCTTCCGGTGCGGCGTACGTGCGGACTGTGTCCGTTGCGGGCCCCGCGGCGGCGGTGTGCTGGGTTTCGGTCTTCCGGTTGCCCACGGCGTCGTAGGAGTACGAGGTCCAGTACGGGTCGGGTCCACCGACCGTGCTAACGGAAGCAGGCGCAGCACAGTTGTCGGTGGAGGTCCAGGCTTCGGTGATGCGGCGCAGGGTGTCGAGTGCGAAGCACTGGGTATCGCTGAGGGCAGGGGCATCCTGACCGGTGACGGTCTGGATGCGTTTGATGTTGCCGGCGGGGTCGTAGGTGTAGCGGACGTCGTCGATACGCTGGGGGGCCGCCTCGCGGTCGGTGAACGCGCGGGTCAGCGCACCGGTGTGCTGGTCGTATTCGTTGGTCTTCCACAGGTGCTTGGCGAAGGCTCCGAATTGCCGCTCGGCCAGGCGTCCGTAGTGGTCGTATTTGACCGACGCCAGAAGCGTGTCGTCTCCGGCGGAGACCGACATGGGAAGGCTCGAGCCGTAGGCGTAGGCGTTGACGACGTCCTCTTCCGGGAGGCCGCCGACGGCTGGTTGTGCCGTCTCCATGAGCTGCCCGGTGTGCGGGTTGTAGACGTCGGTCCAGGCGTAGGTTCCCGCCAAGGCGCCTTCGGCAGTCGGGATTGTGACAGTGGTGCCTACAGGTGTGTAGAGGGCGTTGTAGTTGTTGATGGTGCTGGTGTAGGCGTCATTTCCGTTGTGGCGGGTGGTCCTGTAGAGCTGGCCGAGGCCCTTGATGGCCTTGTCGTACTCCCAGGAGGCGCGCTTCGTGGTTCCTTGCGTGAGTGCTGTGGGGCGTCCCAGGTCGTCATAGTCGGTGTGCAGCGTGATCTTTCTGCCATCGGTCACGTCCGTGGCGCGACCGCCCTTGTCGTAGACGGTCGTGGTCTCGCCCTTGTCGGGGTCGTCCACGTAGTCCTGGCGGCCCGCCGCGTCATAGCCGTAGGCCCACTTGGCACCCGAGGGGTCGGTGACCTGCTCGAGGCGTCCGTGCTTGTTGTAGGTGTACTTCGTCGACTGCGATGTGGTGCGACCGGTGTTGGTGTACTGCTTCAGCTCCGTGATCCGGCCCAGGGCGTCGGCCACCGTGGTGCTGGCGGTACCTCCCGACGGGGGTACAACGGTGGTGGTGTCTCCGGTGTACGTGGTGATGGTGCGCTTGGTTTCGTCGCCGAACTTCTTGGCGATCACGGCAGTGACGCGGCCGGCTCCGTCGAAGCGGGTCTCCGTGGCGGAGGGGTAGTTGAGTTCCTGGGCGGTGACGGGCACCGGCTCGGCTGCTCCGGTAGCGTAGTAGACACCCGAGTTGCGCCATGCCTGCCCGCGGCTGTCGTAGGAGGTCTCGGTGATCAGCCGCCCGGCGTCATCGGGCGACGGGTCCTGTGTCTCGATCTCCCGCAGAAGCCCGTCGTAGAACGTGTACAAGGTCCGGTAGGCGCCGTTGTGGTTGAGCGCGGTGGTGGTGACGAGGACGGGTCCGTTGTTGCGAATCTGGTAGGCGAAGGTCTGACTGGGGCTGTCGGGGTAGGTCGCTGCGGAGCGGGTGGGCTGCCAGATCTTAGTGACCCGGCCCAGCGGGTCATAGATCGCTGAGGTGACGCGGGCATTGGCGTCGGTCACCTTGAGCGGCTGGCCGCGCAGAGGGTCGAGCTCAGTGGTGATGGTGTGGCCGAGCGGGTTGACGACCTGCCTTTTGGTCGGCACCTGTCCTGTGGCGGGGGTGTAACTCGTTCTCGTCGTCTTGCCGTAGACGTCGGTGACAGAAAGCGCCCGGCCGTAGACGTCGAAGTCGGCCGCAGGCGTCGATCCCGTCGTTGTGTAGCCGGTGCCCGCTCCGTTGATGGTCTCGACCTTGGTGGCGTTCCCCTTGGTCGGTGCAGCGGTGAGCGACGTGGCTCCGTCGTAGTAGTTCCGCTGATCACTGATCACGCCGTCTGCGCCTGGGTCAGCGACCCCGCACAGGGTGGCGACGGTTCTCTTCTGCGCCACGAGGCTGAGCAGGTTGGTCGCGGTGTTGGCCGCGTAGGTCGTGGTGGAGCACTTCTCGTCGTTCGTCCTGGCCGTGTCACCCGTGTCTGACTCTGTGGCGACCTGTCCGTACTTGTTGAAGGTGCGCGTGATCGAAGTCTTGTACTCCCCCGCGGCGGTTTTGGTGCGTGCCTCGTCCTTCGCCGTGCCGCTGAGATATGCCTGCAGATCGGACTGGCCGGTGCGGGGCCGGCTGGCCGTTGCCGCGGATCGCCAGGGTGTGTAGGAGATGGCTGAGACGAGTTTGCTGGTGTCATCCCCGTTGTAGGTGATGGCTTCGCGTACGCGGCCGGCGAACTGTTCCCGGTCAATGACCGATACACCTGCGGAGTCCTTGACGGCCGCCCCGTCGACTCCGCGGAAGTAGCGGGTTTCGGCGAGGGTCGGGCCCTCTTCGGTTCCGCCCTTGCGTGTCTGCACTCGGCCGTAGCCTCGCGCGACGGAGTAGGTGCGGTCGTTCTCCTTGATGAATTCGTCGGTGCTCTTCGTCCAGGCGGCACCGTCGAGGTAGGTGTACTGGGTGGTGGTATCGGGCGTTTCGGCGACGTTGTCACCCTCGAGAACCTTGGTCACCACATAGGAGTTGAACCAGTCCTCCTTCGCGGTGTTTCCTTCGAAGGCCCACTTGACCGGGTAGCAGCGCGTCTTGTTGGTCCCGTCCGAGGGGGGCAGGGTGGTCGCGGTGCAGTCGGGTCGGGAGTACTCGGCTCCGACTGTGCCGCCGCTCTCGTTGGTGACCTGGTACATGCGCAGGCGGATGAAGGGGGCGAGGCCGTCGCCGGTCTTGTCCACCCGGTTCGCCATCTGGACGCCGGCGAAGGTGATCGGGGGCAGAGTGGTGCTGCCTCCCGCTTTTCCGGTGTGCTGGATGGACTCGAGCCACATCGGGGTGGAAATGCCGTCGCCTGATGCGGGGAATCCCTGTTTGAGCGTCCAGGTGTCGACTGGTGCGTAGGAGCCGCCGGTGAGGAGACTGGTGTTGATGCTGGTGAGCCTCTTGCGGGACCAGAAGCTTGGCGAGTACTGGTCCTTGCAGTCGGTTGCTTCTTCCTTGCAGTAGAGGTCGAAGGGCACGTCGGGCCAGTTGGAGGCGTTGGCTGCGTTGAATGTCCCGCAATTGGTCAGGCAGCGCTCGGTCACCCCGAAGTCGACGCGGGCCATGGCCTTGGCCGTGTAGACGCTTTCGTTGCGCAGTCCGTACTCGATGCGATCGAGGTAGCCGGCCCGCTGGTAGGGGGTGGCAGTTGCGGTGCCGGTGGTGGTGGAGACGTTGCGCCCGTAGTTGTTGTTCTCGGTTTTCCAGTAGTAGGCCATCGCGTTGCCGTGGGGGTCGACTACGTAGTCGAGCTGCCAGCGCCAGGCTTGCTGGCACCAGGCGGAGGCGAAGGACACGTTGTAGCAGGGCTCGCCCGTTTGGTTGCCGAAGACCGGCATGGTGAGGGTGGAGTTGGTGAGGGGGTCGTCTGCCCCGGTTCCGTGGTCGCTCCAGCCCTTGAGCTTGTTGAGCCCGAAGAAGTACTGGGTTCCGTCGGTGGCCGTGATCTTCCAGTGTTCACCTACGCCGTCGACGCCTGCTGTTCCCTTGTCGCCGTTGTCCGCACCAGTGAGCTTTTCGACCTTTTCGCCGCTGTCCTGCTCAGGGTGCCAGCCTTTGGCAGCGTCATAGATGAGTTCGGTGGTCTTGCCGCCGAGGGAAAGGACAGCGTTGTTGTTGTACCAGCACTGGTCGCCGACCTTGGTGGCGCTGCCCTCGTCCTTGTCGTCGTTGCACGACTTGTAGCGCCGTTCGATGTATCCGGGCTCCATCGACCAGCCGTCACCGATCCAGCCTGCTTGGTTGTTCGAGGCTGCTGTCCGCCCGTCGACGCTCTGGGAGGAGTATCTGAGTTCGACTTTGGGCACCAGGTCACCCGGGACCGCGGGCATTCCGATGTCCGTGGACCAGTTGAAGGATCCGGTCGAGTTGCCGGCGTTCCAGGCTCCCGACGGCTGCAGGGGGGTCGCCTTGAAGCTGCCGGAGGTGCCTTCGGCGCCAGCGACGGCCGCCAGGACTGTGGGGGTGGCGGCCATCGCTGTGGCTGTTGCGCTGAGAGTCTTGCGTTCTGTGTCGTTCGAGGATCTCAGCGGCTGAGCGTTGCGGCACTGGTCCTTTTGCGGTGTGGTCAGCGAGCAGTTGGGCAGCTGGACCAGCCGCAGTCGGGCTGCCCAGTCTCCGCCGTAGGCGTCTTTGAAGGTGTCGTAGTCGACGGTGACCTTGACGGACTGCTTCTGTGCTGCCGTCTCGTCTGGTGTTACGGAGAGCAGCAGGCCATCGACACCCGCTTTGTCTGCTTTCGATCGGCTCGCGACTGTCACTCTGAGCTTGGAGGGTGCGCTGGTCTTGCCACGTTCTTCTGCGCTCTTGGCAGGCGTAAGTGAGACGGGAAGCCGACCTGCTGGCGTAGTTCTCGCCTTGGTGGGATCCAGTACCAGGTCAGCGCTGGCCGCGGTGGGCCAGTCAACGTTGAGTGAGCGCCATGGGGAGCGCTCTGCGTCGTTCTTACGCTTGTTGGACCCGAATTTGACGGGTTCTACTGGCACAGCTTTGGGTTGCTTTATTGCTGCGCGGGAGGTTGTGGGGATCGCTTCAGGGTCTGCTGCGATTGCGGCTGCGGGCAGCAGCCCCAACAAGAGTGCTGCGGACAATGGCGCAGCCATCGATGACCTGCCGAACCAACGCATGACCCACCCCTTGCCCACCCCGTGAATGACCGTCGGAAACTAACAGAGCCTTCACGAAAAAGTCACTCCCTCCCTCTTGCGTCGACGAGCAAAGCGACACAAGGAGGGACGTAGGGCGCAAGTTCGTTACGGTTGAAACGCGTTGACAGTCAGTCAGTATGGGCCTTTTCTGACAACAAGTGATCATATCGATTAATTGCGTTGTCGATCACTACTGTAGTCGCTTAGGTGCGGATTCCTTTCGACTGTTGACCGGGCAGGTGGCGGCTATATGGTCTGGAGCGAAAATCTTTTACTCCTGGGGGGAGCGAAATGAGTCGATTTACGAGACGGGATGGGCGAAGGCCCAGACCCCTCTTTCAAGCCATATCTTTGGCTTTGGTGACAGCCTTCGGAGCGGTCGGCGTGGTGGTGCCGACCAGGTCCGCGTCTGCCGCCCCGCCTCGGTCTGCCGCGGCAGATACGCCTCTGGACGACGGCTCGGTCAGCGAGGAGGACAAAGCGCTTCAGGTGGCGAAGTCCTTTGGTAAGCCAGCAGAGTTGGAATCTGCACGCACCGAAACGTCTGACACCTGGGTGCTGCCTGACGGCTCCTTCTCCGTGAAGCGCTACGGCTCGGCCGTGCGGCTGCTGCGTGACGGTGCCTGGGTGGCGACGGATCCGAGCCTGGTGTTCGCGGCGGACGGATCGGTCGTGCCGAAAGCTTCCACGGTGAGCGTCATGTTCTCAGGAGGCGGGTCAGGCCCGCTGCTGTCCGGGGTCAAGAACGGCCGCACCCTGACGCTGTCTTGGCCTACTGCGCTGCCCAAACCCGTTCTTGCGGGGAACGTGGCGACCTACAGTGAAGTGCTGCCCGGAGTCGATCTCCAGCTCAAGGCAGAGGTGGAAGGGTTCTCCCAGCTGTTCGTGGTCAAGACTCCTGCAGCGGCCGCCAACCCCGCTCTGAGCAAGCTGACTTACAAGATGAAGACCGTCGGGCTGACTGTCTCCAAGGACGCCGAGACCGGAAGCCTGGCTGCCGTCGACCCGGCCGGGCAGACCGTTTTCACGAGCCCCACGCCCCTGATGTGGGACTCGACTACAGCATCATCAGCGCCTTCCGCCAAGTCCTCGCTCAGCTCGCAGGAGAGCCCTCTTCCCTCGGAGTCGTTCGAACCGCCCCCGGGGTCGACCGACGCGCAGATGGAGACCACTGTCGGGTCCGACACCATCGAGATCAAGCCCGATCAGGCACTCCTGCAGGCGTCCGAAACCACCTACCCCGTCTTCATCGACCCCTCGTGGGCGTGGGGAGAGAAGGAGAACTGGACCCGGATCTACAAGCAGTACCCCAAATCCTCCTTCTGGAACGCGAACGAAGTGGCACGCGTCGGGTACGAGGCTCAGACCTGTTGCCAGAGCCGGGTCTCGCGATCGTTCTTCCAGGTCGATACGGACAACATCAAGGGCGCGCTTGTCCCGCAGCATCCGGATCACCAGGAGCGCGGCGAGGACGTCGGTCTCGGACGCCTCCGGCTGGAGACGTCCCTGGGCACGTCGGCAGGTCTGGTCGTACCGGCGGGCGATCTCCCCTAATCGCTTCTCGTCGTACTCGATGCCGAAGGGATCCTTGCGCCGGATGCCCCCGGGGTCTGCCAGCATGTGCGCCCAGGCGCGCTCCCGGTCGACCTCGGCTTCCGGACGGTCGGACCGGCGGGGCCTGCGTGTCGTCATGACGACGACTCCTCTCGTCGTCCGTGTGACGACTGAATCGTGCGACGGTTCAGCCGGGCGGCCGTTTTACTCCCGGACGGGCGGCACGACGGCTCGCTCCCCGCACGCGGCGGCGTGAGCGCGCTGCCCTTCCGGGCCCAGCGCGAACGCACGGCCGCCGCCGTGGCCAGGGTGAATGCGGCCAGGACCGCGACTACGTATTGCGAGACGACGCTCTCGATGACGGACTTCCACATGATGATCGGCGCGCACGAACGTGCGCGGACTCCTCTGCTCGGCTCGGTGCTCCACGGGAACGCGCCGGAACAGCACGGCCTGTCGGACGGCGGGACGCGACGGCGCGAGCGGCCGACGGAGCGTCCCGGTGCCACGAGTCTGCCGGGCACGGTCAGATGGCACATGCCACCAGCGGCCCCGGCGCATCATTCGCCATGGTTCGCCAGCCCCAGCCACAAGACAAAGCTGCATAAAACTGATCACTGAATGTCGCCTTCCGGATGCATCGCGTAGGCCAACAGCGCTTGCGGAAGCGCCAGTTCGGGGCACCAGGCAGGATCAGCCGCCCCGGAAGACACCCGGCACGCCGACCGACCACCACCACCGCGGGTCGCCGCATGAGGGCGCCAAGAAGTCCGGCCCGGCTGCGCCGCACTCGGCATCAGCTGGGCCGCAGGGAGCCGATCAGGTGTTTACGCCGGCCCTCTCCGCGCGCCGCCCGGCGAGCACGGTCGGCGCCGCTCCCGGCCGCCGGTCTGCCCGCCGGGTCCGGCTGGGGCTCACGCCGTCGCCCGCCAGTCGCCACCGGCCCGCCGCCGCAGCTCCACCCGGGCCGCAGGCGACTACCTGGCCGAAGTCGACCAGAACGGATGCCAGTGGATCCGGACCGACAGCAGAAGCAGGCGGCGGCGCAGCTCGGTGACCCGGTACCGGGTGGCTTTGTTCACGAGAACCGGTTCTGGCCCAAGTTCTGTGGCTGAAGAACTCTGAGCGACAGATGGAACGTCTTCCAGACGTCGAAGCAGGCTCCAGGAGAAGAGGCAGGACAGGGCTGGCCGGATTCGAACCGACGTCCTCCCACATGCGGTGAAGGCGCGACAACCACTGCGCTACGAGCCCTGTCCTGCCAGGGATCATACGAGCCCTGGCACCTCACTGCCTCGAATATCCCAGGTCAGACAGACGACTCGCCGTGACGACTTCACAGAAGTGTCGTCGAAGGACACGTCAAACCGGATCAAGATGCTCAAACCCCAGATGTTCGGCCGCGCCAGCTTCGCTCTCCTGAGACCGTGTTTGAGACCTGCCGTTTCCCGTTACCGAGGCGTTCGCTGAGCTCACCGTGAGCGGTGTTGGGGGCGGGTATCCGTCAGATCTGACGGATGAGCAGTGGGCGCTGGTGGAGCCGTTGCTCCCACCTGCGCGGGTGGGCCGAAGGGTGGTCGGCGGGAGAGACATCCTCTCAGTCGAGATCTACCCGTACTGCGGTCCCGTCGATGCTGAGAGGCTCAGCATCGACGGGACTCGACGAGGATCAGGGGCAGCCCCCCTTTACGTGGACGGCACTTCCATAGGTGTGTGCGTCCGCCTTCTCCACATCGAACCCGGCTGACGCGAGGATCTGCAGGACTGCGTCCCGCATGCAATTCTGCACGGTTTCGTAGTGGCGAATCGCGTGGGGCAGGTTCGTGGGATCAACCCCGATTTCTAGAAGATTTGCTGCTGCGGTCGCGAGACCTTCCTGAGTGCTCCATTCCACGAGAACACCGCCGTCGGCCAGAGATTCCACCAGAACATTCGCACCGGGCGCATCTTGCGAGTTTCCCTGAAAGGCAGGAAGACCTGCCTGAGTCAAGGCATCACAGGCTCTGTCGGCTAGTTCCTTACGCCGGTCCATGACATCACGCGTGGCTGTCGACGGTAGATCGAATCCGTGCTGGCTCATGTGTCTCCATCTCATGCCGCTGCTCCTGCAAGTCTGCCGAAGACCGCGCCACGCGACCACCGCCAGCCTGCATGACGTACTTCGCCAGAAGTTGCTTGGCCGCACTTTCGATGCCATCGAAATACGGAACCGACCATGTGATGGGCGTGCCTGCCTTGAGGGCCCCGGACAACTCAGAAGCACAGGACGTACACGGCTGCCGCTCCGTATACAAACTGGTGATCCTGCTGGGGTCGACCTTCTTCGCCTTTAGGGACCGTATTGAGTTCCGATCAATGGGTGGCTCGGGTGAGGTCCTTGAGCCAGATCATCGAGGCGCGTAGGTGGAGGCCGGCGAGGTAGCTGTCGGGAGACTTGTCGTACCGGGTGGCGATGCCACGCCAGGCCTTCATCTTGTTGATCAGCCGCTCGACGGTGTTCCTCTCCTTACTGATCGTTTCAGAATGAGGTTCGGAGGCGCCTCAGGCAGATGATGCTGCAGGCGAGTTGGAGCAGTCCCAGGTGGAGGTCGGCGCGTATCTCGTAGCGGATGCGAAGTCGCTTGAACTGGTGAAGCCAGGCGAAGGTCCGCTCGACGACCCAGCGGGTTCTGCCCAGGCCGGAGCCGTGGGCTGTGCCTCTCCGGGCGATCTTCGGCGTGATGCCGCGGCCCCGTAGAAGGCGGCGGTACTTGTCGTAGTCGTAGCCGCGGTCGGCGAACAGCCGACGCGGCCGATGCCTAGGCCGTCCGCGCACCCCGCGAATACGGGGTATCGCGTCCAGCAGGGGCATCAGCTGCGTGACATCATGACGGTTTCCGCTGGTCAGCGAGACGGCCAAGGGGGTTCCGTGCCGGTCGACGATCAGGTGGTGCTTGCTGCCGGGCCGCGCCCGATCGACCGGCGAAGGTCCGGTGTGAGCCCCCCTTTGAGGGCCCTGACATGCGAGCCATCGATGGCGGCGTCGTCCATGTCGAGCAAGCCCGCGGACCGCAGCTCGGACAGCAGCAGCTCGTGCAACTGCGGCCACACTCCGGCCTCACTCAGTCCACTCCCGCAGACGCCGCCAGGCGGTCACACCACTGCAGCCGACCTGTTCAGCCGGAACATCCCGCCAGCTCACGCCCTTGCGCAGCACGTAAACGATGCCCTCAGCGCAGCGCGGTCATCCGCCGGCAACCGCCCCGGATACCGATGCCGCCTGGGCGGACGAACAGGTAACAGCGGGGCCACTCGTTCCCACAGGTCATCAGGCACAAGATCAGCGGACACCTGACAGATCCTCCCGACCAAACACCCGTCTGCCAAGCCCCACAACGAACTTCATTCTGAAACGATCAGTTAGACCGTGTCCTACGTGGTGAGGCGGAGGAGTCGCTTGTAGCAGCAGATGGCGGCGGCGAGGCCGAGAAAGGCCAGGTAGTTGCGGGGATTTCGTTCGTAGCGGTGGTTGAGCCGACGGTAGCCCGTGAGCCAGGACATAGTGCGCTCGATGACCCACCTTCGGCGGCCGAGTCGTTCGCTGGACTCGATGCCCTTGCGTGCGATGCGGACGCCGATGCGCTTGCCGCGTAGCCATTTGCGCAGGTGAGGAACGTCGTACGCCTTGTCGGCGTGAAGACGCTGAGGCTTGAAGTACCGGCCGCGGTGTGGGTCGTGTCTCGTTTGGTGACCGGCGACCATGGGCTTCAGCGCGAGGCTGTCGTGGACGTTGGCCGCGGAGATACCGACGATCAGGGGCAGTCCGTTCGCGTCCGACAGGACGTGCATCTTGGAGCCCGGCCTGCCCCGGTCCACGGGGCTCGGACCTGTGTGTTCGCCCCCTTTTTAGCGCGCACGTGGGCGGAGTCGAGGACTGCACGCGACAGGTCGAGCAGGCTGGCGTCGTAGAGCCGGTGCACGATCTCCTCGTGCAGTCGGCCCCACACGCCGGCCCGCGACCAGATCACGAACCTGCGATGGGCCGTCGACTTGGATATCCCGAAGCACGGCGGCAACGCGCGCCAGGCACAGACACTGACCAGCACGTAGACGATGGCCGCGAACACCGTCTCATCAGGCGTGTCCTGAGTGCCGCCACCCTGCGGCCGCACCTTCGACGGCGGGATCAGCGGCTTCGCGATCTCCCACAGTCCGTCCGGAACAATCCAACTCCATGTACCCCGCCCCATGATCAGCCCAACGACCACCTCACCACGTAGGACGGTCTTAGACGCCATCTCATTTGGCGAGTCTGCGGTAGCAGATGAGGGTGCAGGCGATGCTCGTGAAGGCGAGGAAGTGGTCGGCCTTGCGTTCGTAGCGTCGGTGGAGGCGGCGGCAGCCGGCGAGCCAGGCCATGGTGCGCTCCACGGTCCAACGATGGCGGCCCAGCCGTTGCGAGGACTCGACTCCCTTGCGAGCGATGCGATGGGTGATGCCGCGACCGCGTAACCATCGCCGCAGGTGGGCGTAGCCGTAGCCCTTGTCGGCGTGGAGTTTGGCGGGCTTGCGCCGCCGCCGGCCGCGTCGCGAGCGGATCGGCGGGATGCCCTTCACGAGCGGGATCAGAGCCTGACTGTCGTGCACGTTGGCCTCGGAAATGCCGACGGATATGGGCAGACCCGACCGTTCCGTGATCATGTGGATCTTCGAGCCGTACTTGCCCCGGTCGACAGGATTCGGACCTGTCAGGTCCCCCTTTTCAAGGCCCGCATGTTCACCGAGTCGATCGCGCACCGCGACCAGTCCAGCTCACCGCGGGCACCGAGTTCGTCGAGGACCAGGCGGTGGAGCTTCGCCCACACCCTGGCCTTCGACCACTCCGAGAACCGCCGGTGGGCGGTCGCTCCGGACGGGCCGAACGACGCCGAAGGCAGCTGCTGCCAGGTACAACCCGACGTCGCCACGAAGACGATCGCCGCCAGCACTTCCCGGTCGCCGTGCCGACGCCGACCACCACCCTGCGGCCGCGACGGCGCCTCCGGCACCACCCGCTGGAACAACGCCCACAACTCATCCGGCACCAACCGCTCAACGATCCCCACCATGACTCACAGAATACCGAGTCGCCCAAATGAGATGGCTTCTAAGATGGCACGGGTGAGGGCCCACACCGTGGTGGCGCGGGCCCTGACCCGTTCTGGAGCAGTTGCAGCCGGGGTGGACCCGGTTGCCGAGTCAGCGGACGAAGTAGCCGCGCTCCGCGTCGAAGTAGGCCTTCTGGCCCTTGATGTAGGTGATCCCGTACGGGCCGCCGAGGTTGCGGTACTCGCCGCTGGCCCAGCCCCCCTCGATCTCCGCGTGGCCGCCGCCGGCCGGGCCGTCCCAGCCGTTCGTCCCGTGCGCGGCAGCCGGGCCCGCGGCGACGAACCCGGCTGCGGCGACAGCCGCCAGCGTGATCGCGATACGACGCATCATGAAACCGCTCTCCATTCATGTCATCGGTACGTGCAGTGCGACCACCCTGACCGACGAAACCGCTCATGGCATATGCGGCGCGCGGATACCCCGACAAGGAGAACCTGTTCGGCCCCCGGCGCGGCTCACCCGTCGATGGATTCTCTTCAGGCGGCCCCCCGCACAGCGCCTGGGCCCGCAGCTGCACGGCTCGCTGCTCGTCGAGCATAAGAAGTGCTGCTACCGGGGCGGGCCAGCGTGCACCCGTTTTCGTGGGCCATATGGGCGTGGTCGCCGTCGTCATGACGTGTTCGGGGTGTTTCTCCACACGGAGTGTGCGACCGGCGTGATCGTCTCTGCATCAGAGCCTGCTTTCGCGCAGCGCGACTACTGATCTGAAGGGCACGAACGCATGCGTTTGGGGTACGCGCCAGGCCGCGGTGACGAATCGTTCGTCATCACCACTGATCTCGGGAAGGCGTGAGATGGGCCGTCACCACTGCCACTCGTCCGAGGACGCCCAGGTCGTGGACTCGGACGTGGTTGATGCGGTCCTGCGCACCGCGCGGGCAGTGCTGGCGGACCGAGTCGACGAAGCCCTACGGAGCGACGTCTTGTTCTGCGAGGAGTTGGCGCGGCGGGTCGCGGACTTCACGCTGGAGGGCGGTAAGCGGATGCGGCCCCGCCTTCTGTGGTGGGGGATGCGTTCCTGTGGCGCGGCTGAGACTGCGGCGGCCCTGCGGCTCGGGGTGGCGCTGGAGCTGATTCAGAGCTGCGCGCTGATTCATGACGACGTGATGGACCGTTCGCGGCTTCGCCGGGGGAAGCCTGCCGTGCACATCGGTCTGGCAGAGCGTGCGGGTCTCTCGCCGGATTCCGAGCGGGGTTCGGTCTTCGGTACCTCAGCCGCCGTGCTGGCGGGTGACCTCGCACTGGCCTGGGCCGACGACACGGTGGCGGAGACCGTACTGTCTGCCGTCCAGCGTCGTCGGATCGGCGCCCTGTGGCGGGCCATGCGGACCGAGATGGTCGCCGGACAGTACCTGGATCTGCGTGGCCAGGTCAGTGGCGAGTCATCAGTGGCGCAAGCCTTGCGGACCGCCTGTCTCAAGAGCGCTTCGTATTCCGTCGAGCGGCCTCTGGCGCTCGGCGCCGCCCTGGCAGGCGCCGATGAGCGGACCACAGACGCTCTGCGCTCCGCCGGCCGGTGTGCCGGTATCGCGTTTCAGCTGCGGGACGATCTGCTCGGGGTTTTCGGCGACCCGGGGCTGACCGGGAAGCCGTCCGGCGACGATATCCGCGAGGGCAAGCCGACCTACCTGCTGGCTGTCGCCCGGAGGTGGGCCGAAGCGGCGGGCGACGAACAGGCACTGGCCCTACTCGGTCGCGTCACGGGCACCGCCGACCTCACCGAGGAGGATCTCGCGGACGTACGCGGCATGCTCGAGGTGACGGGGGTGCGTGCCCATGTGGAGCGGAAAGCTACACGTCTCCACGACCATGCCGTACGTCGTCTGGGACAGGCCGTCGACGTGGATGCGCACGGCGGCCGCCAGCTGCTCGGTCTGCTGCGCACGGTTTCTGGAGAGCGGACTGGCCACTCCCCCACCGCCGGCGAGACGCGCAGCGGGGCGGCGGATGTCCACTCGGTCCTGATCGCGGCCGAAGGAGGTAGTGCCGGGTGATCACGGTCATGGGGCCCGTCGACCATGTGGTGGTGGTCGGTGCCGGTCTGGCAGGACTGGCCGCCGCGCTGCATCTGCTGGGCGCGGGCCGCCGCGTGACGGTCGTCGAGCGGGAAGGCGTGCCCGGGGGGCGGGCTGGGTTTCTGGAGTCGGGCGGCTTCCGTATCGACACCGGGCCGACCGTGCTGACGATGCCGGATCTGGTGGAGGAAGCCTTCGCCGCGGTCGGGGAGCGGATGACCGACCGGCTGGAGCTGATCAGGCTGGCCCCCGCCTACCGGGCCCGGTTCGCCGACGGGTCCCAGCTCGACGTGCACACCGACGGTGCTGCGATGGAGGCCGCCGTCGAGGAGTTCGCGGGGGCCAGGCAGGCGGTCGGCTACCGACGGCTGCGGATCTGGCTGGAGCGCCTCTACCGGGTGCAGATGCACCGTTTCATCGACACCAACTTCGACTCACCGCTCCAGCTCGCCCATCCCGACCTCGTCCGCCTCGCGGCGCTCGGTGGTTTCGGCCGGCTCGACGCGCGGATCGGGCACTTCGTCTCGGACGAACGGCTGCGCAGGGTCTTCTCCTTCCAGGCGCTGTACGCGGGCGTGCCGCCGGCGCGGGCCCTGGCCGCGTACGCGGTGATCGCCTACATGGACACGGTGGCCGGTGTGTACTTCCCTCGGGGCGGCATGCACGCGTTGCCCCGGGCGATGGCGGACGCGGCCGCCGACACGGGAGCCTCCCTCCGCTACGGGCAGAGCGTGACCCGGCTGGAGCGCTCGGGTGACCGGGTCACCGCTGTCGTCACCGACCAGGAACGCATTCCGTGCGACGCGGTCGTCCTGACTCCCGATCTCCCCATCAGCTACCGGCTGCTCGGCCGCAGCCCACACCGCCCCCTGCCCCTGCGGCATTCGCCGTCCGCAGTGATCCTGCACGCGGGCACGGACCGCACCTGGCCGGAACTGGCGCACCACACCATCTCTTTCGGCGCGGCCTGGAAGAGCACCTTCCACGAACTCACCCGCACCGGGAAGATGATGTCTGACCCCTCCCTCCTCATCACCCGGCCCACCGCGAGCGACGCGTCCCTCGCACCACCGGGCAGGCACCTCCACTACGTGCTCGCTCCCTGCCCGAACACCGAGGTCGGGCCCGGCGTACGGGAATGGCGGGAGCTGGGACCCCGCTACCGGGACGAGCTGCTGGCCGAGCTGGAGCGCCGCGAGATGCCCGGCCTCGGCGCGGCGATCGAGGAGGAGGGGCTGGTCACGCCGGCCGACTGGACCGCCCAGGGGCACGCCGCGGGCACCCCCTTCTCCGTGGCCCACACCTTCCCCCAGACCGGCCCCTTCCGGCCGCGTAACCTGGTGCGGGGCACGGTCAACGCCGTCCTCGCCGGCTGCGGCACCACGCCCGGCGTCGGCGTGCCGACCGTCCTGATCTCCGGGAAGCTGGCGGCGGAGAGGATCACCGGCCCCAGAGCCGCCCGGAATCCGCGCCCTGTCCCGAGAGGTTCCAGCGCATGACCGTCCACGAACTCGACGCAGCAGGCATCCATGACCCCGCGCTCCGGGCCGCGTACACCCGCTGCCGCGCTCTCAACGCCCGTCACGGCAAGACCTACTTCCTCGCGACCCGGCTCCTTCCCGTCGACCGGCGGCCGGCCGTCCACGCCCTGTACGGCTTCGCCCGCCGGGCCGACGACATCGTCGACGATCTCGGCAGCACAGCCACGCCAGGGGATCGCGCCCGCGCCCTGCTCGCCCTGGAAGCCCAGCTGGAGACGGGGCGGCGGGGGGCCCGGGCCGCCGAGCCGGTGATCCGTGCCCTGGCCGACACGGCGGGCCGGTACAACATCGACCATCGACACTTCACCGACTTCCTCTCCTCCATGCGCAGCGACCTGACGGTCGGCGGCTACGCGTCGTACGAGGAACTCGGCCGGTACATGCACGGCTCGGCCGCGGTGATCGGTCTTCAGATGCTGCCGGTACTCGGAACGGTGGTGGCGCGCGAGGAAGCAGCACCGCACGCGGCCGCGCTCGGTGTCGCCTTCCAGCTGACCAACTTCCTGCGGGATGTGGGCGAGGACCTGGACCGGGGCCGGCTCTATCTGCCGGCCGAGCTGTTGGCCGCGCACGGGGCGGACCGGGAACGTTTCGAGTGGAGCCGGAGTACGGGGATGCCGGACGCCCGGATCACCGACGTACTGCGGGCCGCCGCAGCCCACAACCGAACCGTCTACCGGGCCGCCCTGCCCGGCATCGCGATGCTCGCCCCGGTATCGCGGCCCTGCATCCGTACGGCGTTCGTGCTGTACAGCGGCATCCTCGACGCGATCGAGGCGGACGGGTACACGGTCCTGCACCGCCGGGCGGTCGTCCCGCGCCGACGGCGGGCCGCCGTGGCGCTGGACGGCCTGGTGCGGGCGGTCGCCGCACGCGCAGTGCGCCGGGGCCGAGCAGACACGGTCGCGGCGGTCCGGTCCGACGGGGCGTCCCGGCCGCGGACGGCCGGCGCCCCGGCCCCGGTGCGGGAGGAGGCCGTATGAGCCCGGCGGCAGGACACCCACGATCCCGGCGCATTCCCTTGCGGGTGCGGCGCGCGCCCGTCCCGTGGGAGCGTCAGACGCCCACGTGGCGCGAGGCGAAACCCGGACTCATCACGGAGGCCCTCAAGCGTGCGCAGAGCAGGCCTTCCGGCAATTGGTACGTCATCGGCGCCTCGCGCGACCTTCCTCCCGGGAAGGCCCTCGGCGTCACGGTCGGCTCCACCGAAGTGGTGGCGTGGCGCGACCGCGGGGGAAAGCTGCGCACCGGTCCGGGAGCGTGCCCGCATCTGGGGGCGCCGCTGTGCGACAGCCCCGTCCGCTGCGGCACGCTGGTCTGTCACTGGCACGGACTCGTACTGGACGGCGAACCGTTCGCCGGATGGGAGCCCTATCCCGCTTTCGACGACGGGGTCCTTCTCTGGGTGCGGCTCGACCGCATGGGGGGCGAGCCCCCTTCGGCACGTCCCTACGTACCCGCCCGGCCGAGGGCGCGGGACGCCGTCGAGGCGGTCTACTCCGGCGTAGGCCGCTGCGAGCCGGAAGACGTGGTGGCCAACCGCCTCGATCCGTGGCACGGCGCGTGGTTCCACCCGTACTCCTTCGTGGACCTGACGGTGACGGGAACCCCTGCCGACAGCCCGGCGGACGACGCCGGGTTCACCGTCGATGTGTCCTTCAAGGTGGCCGGGCGTCTGGTGGTGCCGGTCCGGGCCCGGTTCACGGCGCCCGAGCCCCGTACGGTCGTCATGCACATCGTCGAGGGCGAGGGTGCAGGGTCCGTCGTGGAGACCCACGCCACACCCATCGCTCCGGACGAGCGGGGCAAGCCCCGCACGGCCGTGACGGAGGCACTGGTCGCGGCGTCGGACCGTCGTGGATTCGCCGTGGCCCGGGCGGCCGCTCCGCTGATGCGCCCCCTGATGCGTGCCTCGGCCGGCCGGTTGTGGCGGGACGACCTGGCGTACGCGGAGAGGCGCTGGGAACTCCGCGACAGCGGGACGTTCCCTGGCTGACGAGTGGCCCCCTTTCATAGGCTCCGCAGGGCCCCTCCGTCAGTCGGCCAGCGCGGCGAGCCGGCGCAGAACGGCCGGCCGTCCCCCGCGCGGGACGGTCCAGAGCGTCTGTCCACGTACGCCGCACCGTTCCAGCAGGGCGTTCGCGGCGAGGAATCCGCTGGTGGCCGCGCGTTCCATCAGGGCCACGGGCAGATCGGTGCGGACCATGTCCCCGGCCACGGTGACCGTGGGGTCGGGGCTGCGCACGCCGGGCCGGTCCCGGTAGCCGCCCACGGGGAACATAGGGCAGTCCGCCCGCCATTCGTGGCGCTCGTCCAGGTTGCGGGCGCTGCGGGTCTCGGGGTAGATCCGGTGCAGTTGTCTCAGCGTCTCGTCCTGTACCGCGGACCGGTCGCAGTCCGGTGCGACGGCGTAGGCGTGGAGCTCGACGACCGAGCCTCTTGTACGCCGGGCCCAGCGGGCGGCCTCTCCCTCCCAGCGGTCGAGGACGCTCACGTTGTCCAGCGGACCGTAGCCGCTGGTGCCCAGGAACCCCGGCCGGTCGTACGCCACGGGCCGGTCGAGCCAGAGCCGTGAGACCAGGAACGGCGGGGCGGTGCGCAGCCGTGCGATCCGTGCGCGCCAGCCGGTGTCGCCCAACTCGGGAGACGCGGCGACGAGGCGGCGCAGGGCGCCGCTGTCCAGGGCGAGGACGAGGGCGTCGTACTGGATGGTGCGGTCGTCGGTCGTGAGGTCCAGCCCGCCGTTGGGCAGGGGCGAACCTGCCGGACCGGCGTCTGTGTCCTTACGTCGGCGCCGTGGACTTCCAGGTAGCGGTGAAGCGGTTCCCACAGGGCTGTGGGGAACGGTTCGCCGGGCACCTCGAAGAGCAGGCCCTCGTTGGAGCCGAGGAAGTAGATGCGGAACATCAGCCCCAGTTCGGCCGCCGACAGTTCACGCGGGTCGGCGAAGAAGCTGCGGGAGAAGACCTCGCTCGAACGCCAGGTGGTGGGCAGCCTCAGGGAACCGGATGCGGTGGAGGAAGTCGGTGGCGCTGATCCCGTCGAGTCGTTCGTAGACCTCGGGCACCCGCACGTCCAGCAGCCCCAACGCCGCCCTCGGGTTCATCCGGGTCAGGTCCCCCAGACCGAATGTGGGGCTGAGAGCGACGAACCCCATGGCGCTGAGCGGAGGTGTGCGCGGCACCCGAGCGAAGCTGTCCCGCAGGCCGGAGTCGTGCCGCAGCGGATAGTCGGGCAGCCGGGTCAGGGAACCGAGGTCCGGGTCGACCCGACGCAGAAGACCTCGCAGGTTGTAGTACTGCCGGAAGAACGCGTGGAACCCGCGGCTCATCGTCACCGTGGTGCCGTCGGCGAGCTCGGTGGGCCACCCGACAGCTTCCCGCCCAGGCCCGGTTCGCGCTCGTGGAGAGTTACGCGTGCGCCGCGTTCGGCCAGGAGGGTGGCCGCCGCGATCCCTGCGATGCCGCCGCCGACGACAGCCACCGCGGGAGCGTGCCCCCTGAACCGGGCGCGGGCGGCCGGTGCCGGCACGACTGCCGCCTGCCGGTCCCGGCCGCGCCGGTGGCCACTGCCGCTGTCCCGCAGGAACATCACGCCTGCACTCCCGCGCCCGCGGTGGTGCGACCGACGAAGGTGTGGGTGATACCGGTCTGCCAACCGGGCAGCGGGAGGATGCGTACGTCGGCGAAGCCGGCCCGGCGCAACCGCTGGGCGAACGCGGGAGCCGTGTCGAACCGGGTGACACTGACCCGCAGGTGACGGTAGAGGCCGGCGTCCCCGGCGAGCCGTCCGGCAGGCTGAATGATCAGTGAGCAGACCGCGTTCCACAGGGCACGGTGGACGGGTGATCCGCCGAGCGCGTACTCGTGGACGGCGAGGCGGCCGCCCGGTACGAGCAGACCGCGCACCATGTCGAGGGCCACGTCGGGGTCGGTGAGATTACGGAAGAGGTAGCCGGCGAACACCGCGTCGAAGGAACCGGCTTCCAGCCGTCCGGCCAGCTCCTCGACCGGGTGATGCGCGAAGTCGACGCTCTGCGGCCAGCTCTTGGCCGTCGCGCGGTCCAGCATTCCTGCGGACGCGTCGACTCCGGTGATTCGGGCGCGCGGGGCGGCAGCGAGAAGCGCAGCTGTGGAAGCGCCCGTTCCGCATCCCAGGTCGAGCACGCGCAGCCCTCTTCCCCCCTCCGGCAGGCCCAGTCGGCGTGCGGAGCGGCGCAGGTGCGCGTGGTAGCCGGGGCTGGCCGAGACGAGGCGGTCGTACGCGGCGGAGCCGTGGTCGAAGGCCTCGGACAGTGCGTCACCACGCAGCAAGGTCATGGAGTGCTCTCTTCGTGGGCGGGCGGTGAGGGAGGAAGCGGAGCCGCTGGGCTTTCACGCCGGATTCTGAAGGGGAGTTCGAAGACGGTCCGCAGCATGGGGGCCATCGGTGTCCGCAGGCCTACGAGCAGGTCCTCGTGCAGCTGCGAACTGCCGTCCATGAAGCTGAGCAGCCGCTCGCCGGGAACACCGCGGAAAAGGCGGCTGAAGAAGTCCGCGCCGTTCACCCTGCCGCTGTCCAGGGCCCAGCATCACGGCGTCCATCATCCGCGCCCGCCGCCCGTACGGGACGGGCATGCGCAGGGGGCGTCCGGCGCGCAACTGATCGGCGATGGCTCGGCTCTGTCGCTGCACGGCCGCGAAGGTGTAACCGGTCGACGGGCGGGTCGCTCCTCCGGCGGTTCCGATGCGATAAACCGAACGTTCATTCGCACCTTGCCGCGCCGATACTTCGGTCTCGCACGTGACCACCGAAGCCCTGCTCAAACCTGCCGTCGCTGCACTTCCCTTGATGATCCGCACGTTCTGACAGGCCGTCGGCGGTGGGGTGCAGGAGATCGCGGACTGCGCACTCGATGCCGCGATGGCCCCGGAGGATCAGCCTGTCACCAGTAGTGCCGTCGTCCTCCCACCGCGTGCCCCAGGGCTCCGAGAGCCCACAGCACCGCGCCGATGGCCACCAGGATGATCCCGATGGTCCACAGGACACCGATGCCGGCGATCACGCCAATGATCAGGAGAATGAGGCCGAGGATGATCATGGTGCCTCCGATCATGGACATTCTCTGTTACCAGGTTCGCTCCGTCGCGCCCAGCCCACAACCGGGGGCGGCCCGGCCCCCCGGCCGCACCGGCACGGCATATCGTCCTGGCCGCCGACGGACAGGTCGCCGCGAAGCCGTACGTCCTGCTGTGCAAGCGGAAGATCTGGCCGAGCCTGTTGCGCGAGTCCGGCGTGGTCTTCGTGCGCGCCGAGGGCCGCAAGTGCATGATCCGGCTCCGCGAAGATGACCTTGAAGCACGCTTCCCGGGCCTGCTCGGCACGGTGCTCACCGGCTACGAGAACGCCGACGACGACCGCGGGGAGGCCGACGCATGATCCGCAAGGTGTGGCCCCTGGCCCTCGCCGCCGTCTCGCTGACGGCCACGGTGTCGATGATCGGCCTGGGCGTCACGACGTTTACCGCCGCCTACGCGGTCGCCGGGCCGCTGCTGTCGGGAAGGCTTACCCGCGGCAGCACGGCACGGGCGCTGCTCATCGCGCTCGGGCTGTTCAACCTCGGAAACCTCGTCACCACGATCGCGCCGGGCATCGAGGTCTTCCTCGCCTCGCGCGTGGTGGGCGGCGTGGGCGCGGGCATCCTCACGGCCGTCGCGACCGCCACAGCCGCTGCGATGGTCGCCGACCACGAACGGGGCCGCGCCATGTCTCTGGTGACCTTCGGGCTCTCCGCCGGCACGGTCGCGGGCGTGCCGGTCGGGATGATCATCGGCCGGAATGCCGGGTGGCGCTGGACCATGGCCCTGGTCGCACTCATCGGCGTGGTCAGCATGGCGGCGCTGGCCTTCCGCGGGAAGACGCTCCCACGTCTCGACGCAGCGGCGGGCGGGTCCGCGTTCACTGTGCTGCGATCGAGCCGGACCAGCGTCGGCATCGTGGCCGCCTTCCTCCTGGGCGTCGCGGGCCTTGGCCTTTACACCTACCTGCTGCCCATGGCCGAGGACCGAGGGCTCGGGGGCCTGGGCTTTGCCCTGGTCTGAGCCTGGGGCATCGGCGGCGTCACCGGCTCCGCGCTGATCGGCAAACCGCTCGACCGCTACGGCCCCAAGCCGCTGCTGGTCACGCTGCCCGCCCTGCTGGCGCTGAGCTTCGCCGCGGTATGGCTTTCCTCTTCGCCGATCGTGTGGCTGATCGCGGCTGCGGTCTGGGGCGCGGCCGGCTGGGCGAGCGTCCCGACGCTGCAGCAGGCACTCACCGCGCACCGGCCCGCGCAGGCAACGTCCACCATCGCGTTCCAGCTGGCCGCGATGTACCTGAGCTCCGCCGTCGGGGCCGCCCTCGGCGGCGCGTTGCTCACCGCGGGCGACGGCCCCCGGCCGGCCGGCCTCGCAGCCTGGGCGCTCGCTCCTGCGGTTCTTGCCATGGCGCTCACCAGCTGGATCGCGACCCGCGCTCCAGCGCGTCAGGCGCCAGAACCGGCACAGACAGCCGCCTGCAAGAGCACAGCATGACCGATCACGCCCCGGACCCTATTGGCTTCGTCGGCCCCGGACCGGCCACGCCGCGCGAACTCGCCCTGATGAGGACCCGCCACGTCGGGCGGAGCGCTCGCCACCTTCACCGAGACCGGACAGCTGGTGAAGATGCGGGTCGTCAGCCCCAGCGTGAGGATCACAAGTACGGGCAGCCGGCCCGGGGGCTCCCGCCCGACGCTCGTCCGCTTCTCGCCCGCGGGGTTCTGGAGGTCAAAGATGCCGCGTCCGCTGTGGACCGGAGCCATCAGCTTCGGGCTGGTCACGATCCCGGTGAAGGTCGTGTCCGCGACCGAGGACCACGACGTGCACTTCCACCGGGTGCATCTGGAGGACATGGGCCGGGTTCGGACCCGGAAGGTCTGCGAGCTCGACGGCGAGGTCGTCACTCAGGACGAGATCGGCAAGGGTTACGAGATCGCGAAGGACCAGACGGTTCCGGTGACGGACGAGGAGTTGGAGCAGATGCCGCTGCCGACGGCGAAGGCGATCGAGATCGCCGCGTTCGTCGACGCCGGCACGATCGACCCGGTCCGCATCAGCGACTCCTACTACCTGGCCGCCGACGGGCAGGTCGCCGCGAAGCCGTACACCCTGTTGCGCAGAGCGCTGGAGCGGTCCTCGAAGGTCGCGGTGGCGAAGTTCGCGTGGCACGGCCGTGAGCGCTTGGGTCTGCTGCGGGTCCGGGAGGGCGCGATTGTGCTGCACTCCATGAAGTGGCCTGACGAGGTCCGCAGTCCCGACGAGCTGGCCCCGCGCGAGGTCGAGGTCGGGGAGGAGGAGATCGAGCAGGCCCTGCAACTGGCCGAGCGGATGACGATCGAGGACCTGTCCGGCTTCCGGGACGAGTACCGCGAGGCCCTGGAGGACATCATCGCGGCGAAGTCCGAGGGCAAGCCCGTTCCCGCCCCGGCCGAGGACGGGAAGCAGGAGAAGGGCGAGGTCGTGGACCTGATGGCCGCCCTGAACGCCTCCGTCAAGACGGCTCAGGAATCCCGCGGCGATCGTGGCGAGGGCGCCACCGTGCACGAGATGCGGCCGTCGAAGAAGACATCCCGAAAAACACCAGCGAAGCAGACTGCCGCTTCGAAGAAGTCCACGGCGTCGAAGAAGCCTGCGAAGAAGACGGCCGCGAAAAAGCGCAGTGCCTCCTGACCCTCCTCCTGCTGCGGGTGCCGTCCTGCCGAGGATCGAACCGATGCTCGCAACTCCCGGGCCTCTGCCACCAACGAATGTGGAGGACCGGTGGGCGTTCGAGGTGAAGCAGGACGGCCAGCGGGCCATGGTCTACCTGCCGGGTGACGGCACCATAGTCCTGCGAGCACGTTCAGGTACGGACATCACCGCCGTCTACCCCGAGCTCCTCCCCCTCGCCGAGGCCCTCGGCGCACGGAGCGCCGTGCTGGACGGGGAAATCGTGGCACTCGACGATCAGGGCCGAAGCGACTTCGAGCGCCTCCAGCAGCGGATAGGCCTATCGGACTCCCCCGCAAAGGCCGCGCGCATGGCGGCCCGGGTGCCCGTGCACCTGATGCTGTTCGACGTCGTGCACCTCGACGGCCAGCTCCTGACCGGACTGCCGTACGCGGAACGGCGCGAACTTCTGGAAGGCCTCGGGCTGGACGGGCCCGCCTGGTCGACGCCCGCTGCGATCGTCGGACACGGAGCCCAGGCCCGGGAGGTGGCTCGGGACGCCGGGCTGGAGGGGCTGATCGCGAAACGGCTCACCTCCCGGTACGAGCCCGGGGCACGGTCGAAAACCTGGCTGAAGGTCAAGGTCCACCGCCTCGCCGACGTGGTGATCGGTGGGTGGGTCCCCGGGCGCGGCCGGCTGACCGGCCTGCCCGGGGCGGTTCTGGTCGGTGAGCGGCGCGACGGATTGGTGCATTACGCGGGCAGCGTCGGCACCGGCTGGAGCGAGGCCGAACGCGCCCGCCTCGCCGAGCTACTCCAGGCCGCGGCTATCGACGCCTGCCCTTTCGCGCAGATCCCGCCGGTGGCCGGAGCCCGGTGGGTGCTCCCCCGGCTCGTCGGCGAGGTCCGCTACTCCTCCCGTACTCGCGCCGGGCGCCTGCGCCACCCCTCCTGGCACCGACTACGCCCCGACCTGGCACCCGAGGACCTGGCCTGAGAGTGCGTTGGGCGGACGTTCGGGGCAGGGCGGAAGCTGCAGGCCCTTCGCGTGGGGAGGCCCGCACCCTGTCAGCACCCTCTGGACAAGCCCCCCGTTTCGAAGGGGCGGAGGAACTAGATTTCCGTACTCGGTGCCCTGCTGTGGCTCAGCTGAACATGTCGAGATAGTGCTGTGCGTGGGCCGGGTGGTAGTCGCCGAAGTCGACGGATGCCGGGTCACCGCCGGTCTCGGCGGCGACGAGCCGGTCGAGGTAGTAGTCCCAGCCGGGGCCCACTCCGCCCGCCATCGCCGGGTCGTCGCCGACGGACTGGGTGAAGGTGAGCGTGGTGGCGCCCTCGTGCTCGACGAGTGTGAGAGTCATGTGCCAGACGAGTTCCTCGCCGGGTACCCGCGACGTGAGGACCAGTCGGCGGGGGGCCTGGCACTCCTGGATGGTGAAGAGTTCCGCCGGGTGGTCGTCGCCCTCGTAGAGCATCCGGAAGTCGACCGCGCCGGTCGATGGGTCGCCGGTCCATTCGCCGATCCATCGAGCCAGGCGGTCCGATTCGGTGACCGCCGCCCAGACGTCCTTGATGCCGGCCCGGAAGGTGCGGTCGAAGGCGATGGTGTCCAGGCCGTCGATGGTCACGCGACGCCCGGTGGGGGTGCTGGTCATGCGGATGCCTCCTGAGGTCTTCCGGTGCCGGGAGCGGCGTCGTTGCCGGCCCGGCGGTCGTGGACGGTTCTGCGGACCTCCAGGTCGAGGGCGTCGAAGGCGCTCTCGGGGATCGGGGAGCGGCGCCCGGCGAGTTCGTCGAGCAGGGCGCGGACCGGGGCGAGGCCCGGGCGGGCGAGCGCGTAGTGGCGCTCGCGACCGTGGTCCTCGACGGTGGCCAGCCCTGCCTCGGTGAGCAGTCGCAGATGCTTGCTCACCGCGGGTCGGCTGATCGGGTGCTGTGCCGCGAGGTCGACCACCCGGGCCGGGCCGGAGGCGAGGGCGCGCAGCAGGTCACGGCGTACGGGGTCGGCCAACGCGATGAACGGGTCCACGCATCATTAGTAACCCATTGGTTACCAATTTGCAAGGCCTCGGCTCCACGGCTCCAGGTTCCCCTGACGGGGAAACGGCGCGACGCCTGGCCGCGGCGGTGATCGTCGGCGTGCGCGAAGGGCGGCGCGCTACAGGTGTGTACCTGAGCGCGGTACCTGGCCTCGATGGCCAACTCCGGTGCTCGACCTCACGACAGCGAAGGCGGGCAACGGCTGTCTCGGCCTCGCCTGATCTGTGCGCCGGATTCCCTTCGTCGTCAGTCACACAGCTGACCTTCTGTGGCAGAGGCAGCCTGGACATGTGACAGAACCATGCGGCGGTGCGCGAGATCGACGTCGATGATCTTCACCGCGAGGACGTCGCCGACCTCGACGAGGCCCCCGGACGATTCATTCAGCTCGCTGGTGGGCACGAGCCCCTGGAAGCCGTCCTCTCGGTCCTCGATGCGGACGAAGACGCCGAACGGCACGACGTCGGTGACCGGCCTCATAACCACCTGGCCGACCCTCTGCGCTACCTGCGGCCACGGGTCTTCCTGCACTGCTCGGAGCGACTGCGGCACCCGTTCCCGGACCATGTCGACATCGAGGTGAACAGCGGGAGGTCCTCACCGGCATACATGGAAACGACGCCGGCAGCACGCGCGCTGGTGAGCTGGGAGGTCACCGCCTCGAACTGGGTCTCGTCGACGACCGTGCTCGTGATCTGACCGTCCTCGTCCTCCCAGACGATCTCCACGAGGCCTTCGTCGGGCAGAGCGGCCACGGCCTGGTCAACGGCGGTGAGCAGGTCCGGCCAGACTGCCAGCTGCGCGCGTGGAGCCAGTGGGGCGCGCACGGTCTCGATGTTGCCGAGGCTCAGGCGGTGCCACCGGGAGGCGTTGCCAGCGAAGACCTCCTCCAGGAACACCGCGCAGTGGGCACTGACGGTCCACTGCAGGCGGGCCGTTGGAGAATGCGGGGGCTTCGCAGGCTGGGCATCGTCAGGCCAGGTGACGGTTGTGGTCTGGGCAGATGAACGTGTGCGGGAGCCGCCAGGAGCCTTGCCAGATGGGGCCGCCGGGGAGATCGGCGGTGTCGGAGAGGCAGTCGGGGCAGTAGCGGCTGAAGGTGGTGAACACCCATCCGCTGTTGGCCATGCCCAAGGGGCTTTGACGCTGCCCGAGGTAGACGGCGCCGAGCGGGGCGTAGCCGGGGGCCTGGCCGGCCAGGGTGAGGCTGTGGATCTCCGCTGTTGCGAGTCGGCAGATGGTGGCGATCTGCTGAGCCTGGTCGGCGTCGAGACGAACCAGGGGCTGTGTGGGGATGCTGTTGCCCTGGAGGAGGCCGCACCGGTTCCCGAGATCGCCGGGCGGGATGCCGATGCGGTGGGACAGGCGCAGGAGATAGCCCGAGGGCGTTGGTGGGTTCGTCGCAGATCAGCAGGGGTGCGGGCGAAGGCGCGGGCGGGGGCCCTGTGTTCGTTCGTCGGCGGTGTCAGCGGGCGTCGGTGGGCGGGTCCTCGCCATCCGCCGGTCCGGTCCGGTCGGCGCCCTTCGACAGGGACCACGCGATCGCGAAGCCGAGGGCCGCCACGAGGGCATAGGAGAGGGACGCGCCCCGGGCGCTCATCATGCTGTCCGAGCCCTTGGTGGGGAACCAGAACTCGGCCGTCGGGCCGTCGGCGACGAACGCCACGAGCGCCGCGACGGCGAGCCCCGAGAACCCGAGCGCGGGAACGCTGCAGACCAGCATCCATATCCATCGTCGCTTCACGACACCTCCCTGTAGGTAGGGCCGTATGGTACGGCCGGGGACCTTCGAGGACGACCTGCGGCCGTTCTACCTCGACGCCTGCGGATTCACGCCGACCACGGCCGGCCTCCTCGCCCTCTGACTCCTCGGCCGACCTGCCGGCCACCTCTCCGGATGCGGCAGCACCCGCCCTGGTACCGGTATCCGCCCCGGTACTGGCAGGTCAGCCGGCCAGGTCTCCTGGGGCGCCCGGGGGGCCCAGGGGGGGCCGGGGGCACCCCGGGGGGCATGCGTGGGGGCGTCCGGGCGGCGGGAGGGCTCTGCGGCGCGGCTCTGCTGGGCTTCCCGGGCCCGTGCCATGGCCGACAGTGCGGTGACAGAGGTGGAGTAGTGGTGGGACGTACGGGCCCTGGCTCACCGCGGGCGGGTTGTACCCGCGGGGCGGCGTGGCGGGCCCAGGCGCAGTCGGGTGAGTACGGCCGGGCGGGCGAGGCCGGGCATGATCAGGGCCCACATGGCGCTGACCTGCTGGTGCAGGGCGTCACGCTCGGCAAGGGCGAGGGCGAGCAGCTGCACGCCGCTGTAGCAGCCGACCAGTGTGCGGGAGGCCTCCCCGGGATCGACGTGGTCCTGGAGCTCGTCGGCGTCCCGGGCGGACTCAAGGACGGCAGTGACGGCCCCCAGCGAAGCCGCGTAGCTGTCGGCGGTCTGGTACGGGCCCGGCTCGATCGACAGGCGTACGGCGGCCCGCAGGACGGGGTCCTCCAGAATGCCGGCGGTGTAGTGGTGGCTGATGTCGATCAGAGCCTGGAGCCAGAGCTCGGGGACCGGACCCGCCGCCATGTGCTCGGACACCTGCTGGAAGTAGTCGTGCTGGTGCGACAGGACCGCGTCGCCGAGCTCTTCCTTGGACGCGAAATGGTGGTAGAAACCCCCGCGGGAGACGTTCGCCAGGCGCTGGATCTCCGGAGTCGTCGCACCGGCATAGCCTTCCCGGTCGAACACGATTCCGGCGGCCTCGACGATCCGCTGAACGGTCCGCTCACCGCGTTCCTGCATCGCCGTCACGCCTCCCTGAGCCGCGTCCGACGCTACCCGAGGCCCCGGCACCACGCCCGTCCTGGAACACCCCCCGCCCAGGCAACGACTGAACAACGAAAAGCCTGAGCAGCGAATAGCTCGGTGGAAAGGAAGGGGGGTGTGCGGTGTTCCTCGGACAGATCGCACACCACACACCCAGACAAAGACAAGGCACCAGAGACCCCGGGGGGGGGCAGGGCCCGAGGGGGCAAAAGCGGCAGGGGCCGCGAGGGCAGAGCCAGGAGCCGTGGGGGAGGCAAAGAGAGCGGAGCAAGAGCCCCGGGGGGAGGCGGGCGTGGGGGGCAGAGCGCTCCGTTGCGTTCGGTGTCGTCGGCCGTGGTCTGGCGCGGAGGCGTGGCTGTGTCCAGGCCTGGCCTAAAAATGGGCCTGGGGATGGGCCGGGGGGCGTGTCAGACATGTCTCCGGGCCCGGTCATCGCCACCGGCCCCACCAGCGCTGCCGCGACGTCCTCCGCGTACGGAAACGAATGCGCCCGTATCGGGATTGCCGTGGGCGAGAACCGGTTCACCCTCGCGGGCTCGAAGCACGACCAGCAACACCAGCACTGGCGCGGGTACGGGCACGGGTACAGGCACGGCGATGAAATGCCTTGTGCGAAAGAGGGGCGGAGACCGGGCCGGTCACCCGATCGTGCGCAGCACCAGCCGTACGACTGCCATGACGCCTCGCCCGATCCATCCGAGCAGTCCCGTCTCCACGGCCAGTTCGGCGGCGTCCATGGCCGTCTCTCCCCGGTCCGACGATCCGGAACGGCACCGGGAACAAGAACGGGGCCAACGTCGTTTCTGCGCACCGCACTTCTTGCACATCGCCATGCCATCGATTCTTCCTGCTGCCGACCCCGAAACACCAATCGAACGCGCGGCCGGACAGTGCTCATACCTTCCACCCATCCGTGGCAGCCGGTGCCGGTGCCTCTACGGCCAACACGGTCGGCCAGACCGCCTGCGGCCCACCAGCACAGAAACCGACACCGAGCGCAGCGAGACCGCCACAGCCGACCAGCGCCGCAACCCCGTGAAGCCGCATTGCCCCGGCCGGTACCCTTCCCGGATGACCGAGCACACCGAGCCGGGCGGACGGCGACCCGCGAACGACGGGCCGAAGGCTGCCGGACGTAACCGGGACGCCCTGGTCGCCGCCGCCCGGGAGGTCTTCGCGGAGCACGGGCTGGAGGCTCCGCTGTCCGCGATAGCGCGCAGGGCCGGGGTCGGGCAGGGCGTTCTCTACCGGCACTTTCCCGACCGGACCGCCGCGGTGACCGCGGTTCTGGAGGAGAACGTGCGGCAGATCGAGCAGGCCGCCGAGGCCGAGAACGCCACCTTCCCCGCGGTGCTCGGCGTGCTGACCTGGCATCTCGCGGAATCTGCCGCATTCATCGGCCTTCTCCACGCCGACCCGGCGGGCAGTCGCTCCGGGATTCGCGCGCACGCCCTGACCCTGTCCGGGCGCGTCGAGCGTGCGTTGCGCAAGCATCTGCCTCCCGGTCATCGGCTGGGGTCGGCGGACGACCTCGTGCTGTCAGTGGCCATGGTCTCCGCCGCCGTCATCGGCGCCACCCGCAAGGAACGCGAGCACCGGGCGCTGGCCGCCTGGCGGTTGCTCGGTGTCGAGGTGGGGCCGGTACGGGCCTTCGGCGGTTGAGCTGCGGGGCATGTCCGTTTCAGCCGCCATTGGACTGCCGGATACCCTCCGCGAGCGCGTCGAAGGTGTACAAGTAGCCTCCCGCGGGGCCGCTGACGGTCATGTACGCCTTCGTCCCGCCGGGCGTGATGGCCACGTTCGTCGCCGACTCCAGACCTCCGGCGCGGGAAGGGACCTCGACCGTCGCCAGCCGCTCACCGTGCCGGTCGTACACAGCCATGGCCGCCCGCCCGTGCAGCCCCTGGTAGAGATTGCCGTCCGCGTCGACAGCGATCGAGTCGGTCTGAGCGATCCCGGCGTCCACACGGATCGCGGTGTGCCGGGAGAGCACTGCGCCTCTTTCGTCGAGGCGCAGGTAGGAGATCCGGTTCTCGGTGAGTTCGCTGAACCACAGCCCCCGGTGGTCCTCGTCGAACGAGATCCCGTTCGGTGCGGCCAGGTTCTCGGCCAGGACCGTGGCCTCCCCGCCCTCACGGCCGATCCGCACCACACGGCCCAGAGCCTTGCCCTCGGACAGGCCCCGTGAGTCGCTGACGTACAGATTGCCCTCCTGGTCGAACGCGATGTCGTCGGGGTTCATCCGCGCTCCTTCGATCTCGCCGGAGAAGAAGGTCCGCAGGTCGCCCCCGTCGGGGGCCAGGCTCACGACCTCGCCGTGCGCGAAGTCGCTGAGGTAGAGCCGCTGGTCGTACGGGCTGAACTGGGCCGAGGTATAAGCCCCTTTGCCGTCGGTGTGGACCGCGCGGGACGTCTTCTTCGCGACGTCGACGCGGATGACCTTGGGCTTGCCCTCGGGTGCGGTGACATCGACGACGTACAGGCCGCCGTCCTTGCCGAACACCGGGCCCTCCAGCAAGGTCATTCCCGTCTCGGCGTGCGTCCGGGTCAGCTGCATCAGCTTCTGCGCCCGGATCGTCCGCCTGTCCGCGGAGGCCGTCGTTCGTTCTCCTTCCGGGTCGGCGGGCTTGGTGCCGCATCCCGTCAGGAGCAGTGCGCCGATCGTGGCCAGCACCGTGAGACGCCGGGCCGGTGTTCGCTGCATAACGGGTCACTCTTCCTGTCCACGGTGCGGATTCCCGAGGCGGCGTGCGTACGTACGCCTCTGTCCTTGGCTTGATGTCGTCGCCGCCACCGAACCACAACCGGACAGTTCTGTCCGGTAGTTGCTACGGTAGCGGACGAGTCGCCCGCCCGGGACCGACCCCGACCACCGGATCGAGGCCCCCGCATGACGAACCCTCACGTACCGGCCCGTCACGAGCCGGCCGCACTGCGCGAGCGCTACCGCTCCGAGCGCGAGCGGCGCGTCCGGCCCGACGGCGCCGCCCAGTACCGGGACGCCGAAGCCGAGTTCGGCTACTACGCCGCCGACCCCTACACCAAGGAGCCCCATAGGCGCGGCCCTTGTCACGACACCGTCGACGTCGCCGTCATGGGCGGCGGCTTCGGCGGCATCCTCGCCGGGGCACACCTGCGTCAACAGGGCGTGGAGCGCGTGCGGTTCGTCGAGAAGGGCGGCGACTTCGGGGGCACCTGGTACTGGAACCGGTACCCGGGTGTCCATTGCGACGTCGAGTCCCACGTGTATCTGCCGATGCTCGACGAAACCGGCTACGTACCGGAGTGGAAATACGCCCCCGGAGACGAGATCCGCCGCCACGCCGTACGGATCGCGGACGCCTTCGGGCTCTACACCGACACCCTGTTCTCCACCGGCGTCACCTCGCTGACCTGGGAGGAGACTTCCGGTACATGGATCGTGGCCACCGACCGCGGTGACGCCTTCAGGGCCACCTACGTCGTCAACGCCACCGGCACCCTCACCGACCCGAAACTCCCCGGGATCCCCGGCATCGAGAAGTTCACCGGCCACACCTTCCACACCTCACGGTGGGACTACGCCTACACCGGCGGCACGCCGCAGGGCGGCATGACCCGCCTCGCGGACAAACGCGTGGGCATCGTCGGCACCGGAGCCACCGGCATCCAGGTCATCCCGATGCTGGCCCAGGACTCCGCCCACCTCTACGTCTTCCAGCGCACCCCCTCCACCGTGGACGTACGTGCCAACCGCCGCACCACCGCCCAGGACGTCGGCGCCGGCCACGACGGCTGGGCCCGAGGGCGACGGGAGAACTACCTCCGCATCGTCTCCGGCGAGAACAGCGACCACGACCTCGTCGCCGACCGGTGGACCGAATCAGCGGGCCTGCTGGAAAAACTCCTGCCCAGCTTCCGCCGGCACGGCGACCGGGCAGCCTTCGAAGCCGCCTACGAGGCCGCCGACGCCGCCAAGATGAACGAGCTGCGCACCCGCGTCGAACAGAGCGTCACGGACCCGGAGACGGCGGAGAAGCTCAAGCCCTGGTACCGCTATGCCTGTAAACGCCCTACCTTCTCCGACCTCTACTACCCAGCGTTCAACCGCGACAACGTCACCCTCGTCGACACCGCGGACACCCATGGCATCGAGCACATCACCGAACACGGCGTCACCGTCGGCGCGACCACCTACGAACTCGACTGTCTGATCTTCGCCACCGGGTTCAACGTCGGAACCTCCGCCATCACCACCGGCAAGCTCCCCGTTCACGGCCGCGGCGGCACCCAGCTGCTCCACACCTGGGCACGACGGGGCCCGCGCACCCTCCACGGCTTCACCAGCAACGGCTTCCCCAACCTCATACACCTGGGCGCCCTCCAGAACGCCAGCAGCGTCAACTTCACCCACATCCTGGACGAACAGGCCCGCCACGCCGCCGCCCTCATCGCAGCCGCCGAAGCCGCCGGCGCCCTCATCGAACCCACACCCGAGGCCGAGGACGCCTGGATCGCCGTCCTGGCCGCGGACGCACCCGACCACGCGTGGTTCCACGCCGAGTGCACCCCCGGCTACTACAACCGTGAAGGCCGCGGCCGGCCGAACGGACCCTTCGCCTACCCCCACAGCGCCGTCGCCTTCCACGCACTCCTCGCCCGCTGGCGCGCCGAATCCATTCA
Source organism: Streptomyces sp. iso_384 (assembly GCF_056172905.1). Lineage (NCBI taxonomy): Bacteria > Bacillati > Actinomycetota > Actinomycetes > Kitasatosporales > Streptomycetaceae > Streptomyces > Streptomyces sp. iso_384. The sequence continues at coordinate 3,928,780 of NZ_JBWBTT010000001.1, read as the reverse complement.
GGAAATCCTCCGGGACCGAACCGGCCACCACAGCTGACGCGTCGTACCCGGCCCTGCTCCGGACCGCCCCCGGGCCGGTTCGGAGCAGGGCCGGGTCACGCCGAGCCGGGCCGTCAGGGCAGGATCTCGACGTACCCCTCCCTGCCGTGCACACGGATCCGCTGCCCGTCCCGGATCAGCCCGGTCGCCCGCTCCACCCCCACCACAGCCGGCAGGCCGTACTCCCGGGCGATGACCGCACCATGGGTCATCAGGCCGCCCACCTCCGTCACCAGACCCGCGATGCCGACGAACAGCGGTGACCAGCTCGGATCCGTGAAAGCCGTGACCAGGATGTCGCCCGCCTCAAGATCGGCCCGCGCCATGTCCAGGACGACGCGGGCCCTTCCCTCGACCGTCCCGGCCGACACCGCCAACCCGGTAAGCGCCCCCGCCGGCACATCGTCACGCCGGTACACCCCGGTGAAAACCTCACCCTCCGACGTGAGCACCCGCGGCGGCGTCAAGGCGTGATACGAACGGAACGCCTCCCTGCGCTGTGCCACAAGGCCGGCGTCCACCCGGTTCGTGCGCACGGCGTCGTGGAGCTCCTGGAACGTGAGGTGGAAAGCGTCCTCCGCCTCCCTGAGCACCCCTGCCCGCACCAGGCGTTCGGCCTCCGCCAGCAGAGCTTGCTTGTAGACGAAGTAGCGGCTGACGATCCCGTACTTCGGATACTCCCGGTACCCGATGAACGTCCTGACCCGGTCGATCATCCGCTGCGTCTCGTCAGCCTTCCCCTCCCCGCCCGGCAGAGCCCGCAGGCGCGACAGCACCTGCTGTTCCTTCCGGCGCGCCTTCTCCCTGCCATCCGCGAAACGCTGGCCCGCCGCGCCCGCCTCGAAGTTCCGTACGTTGTCGAGGATCACCGGCACCAGCGTGACGGGCCGCTCCCGCCAACGCGGCCTGGTGATATCGATCTCGCCCACGCAGCGCATGCCGTACCGGTCGAGATAGCCGACGATCGCCTCGCGCGACCCGGCCCCGCCCGGGAGCCTCTCCAGTTCGTCCAGGAAGTCCCCGCTCCCAGCATCCCCGGCACCGCCCGCGTCCCCGGTGCCCGCGGCTTCCACGGCGTCCCGCAGGAACGCCACCACTTCCGGCCACGGGCGGATCACATCCGCGACGTCGAGCAGGTCCAGCCCCATCTGCGACGTGATGTTGTCCGGCGCGGACAGCGTCAGGGTGTCAGCCGCGTTCTTCTCGCCCAGCCACTCCCCCAGCTTGTCGTTCAGCCACCACGTGGCCTCCATCCCCGCCATGATCACCCGCATGCTCAGCGGATCGCTCAGCACCCGCTTGTGCTCCTCGAAAGCCTCCAGCAGAAACGTGAACAGCGCCGGTCCGCTCTTCGTCCGGATGTCCCGCTCCAGCGCCTCGACCGACGCCCGGCTGCGCTCGATCAGCCCGGTGACGACGGCCGGATCGGTCGCGATCGGAGCGGGGGGCGCACCGGCGGACGGCGGCCTGCCGGGAGCAGTGTCCGAGAGCGGCGGGACGACGTCGCCGCGGTCGACGACGGTCTCCAGGGCATCCCTGATCAGCGGGTCGCCCTTCCCCATCGCATCGAGGAGACCGTCGCGGGTCGCGGGCGAGGCCAGCCGCTCGGTGACGTCGACGAACAGCCTCCCGCCCGCCTCCAGCATCGGCACCAGAGCCGTCAGTTGCCACATCGAGTACCCGAGAGGCCTCATCGGGTCAGTCATCATCTGCCCGTGGCCCACCGAGACGTAGACGTGGTTCTCCTCGTCGCCGCTCTCGGGCACGGGGAAGAGCGTGGTGATCGGCCGGCTCTGAACGATCCGGAAGCCGTCCTTCACCAGACACCACTCGATGTCCTGCGGACAGCCGAAATACGCTTCGATCCGCCGCCCCAGCCGCACCAACTCCACCGCCTGCTCATCCGTCAGCGCCGGACGCTCCCGCTCCCACGCATCGACGGCCACCTCCCGCTTACCACCACCCGGCACAGGACGAACCGCCCGCCGCTTGGCGGCAATCGCCCTGGCCACCACCTCGCCGTTCCGCACCGTGAGGACATCCGGGTTCACCAGACCCGACACCAAGGCCTCGCCCAGGCCGAAGCCTGCCTCCACCGTCGCGACCTTCCGGTTCCCCGAGACGGGATCGGCCGTGAACAGCACACCCGACGCCCGCGGAGAGACCATGCGCTGCACGACCACCGCCATACGGACCGCACGGTGGTCGATTCCGTTGCGCTGCCGGTAGACCACCGCCCGCTCCGTGAACAGCGACGCCCAGCAATGGCTGACGCGACGCAGGACCTCCGACGGCCCGACCACATTCAGGTACGAGTCCTGCTGCCCGGCGAAAGAAGCGGTCGGCGAATCCTCCGCCGTCGCACTGGACCGCACCGCACAGGCAGCCTCCTCGCCAGGACCGGCGAGACCGCCGGGGCCGACGAGCGCGCCCGTGATCTCCGCCGCGATGTCCTCCGGGACAGCGACCTCCTCGATCGTCCTCCGGATCAGCGCGCTGAGCGTACGGATCGCCTCCCGGTCGTCCGGGTCCACACGCGACAACTCATCGAGCCGGCCGTCGAGCGCGGGAGCTTGCGCCATCACCCGCCGAAAGGCATCGGTCGTCACACAGACACCACCCGGCACATGGACTCCCTCGATCCTCGACAGCCCGCCCAGATGCGCGCCCTTGCCGCCGACGACCGCGACCTGCGTCTCGTCGACCTCCCGCAGATCCACCACGTACCGCCCGGTCATCGCGACACCTCCGGGGTGGCCGTCATCCATCGCACCGCGGCGGCCCGCCGGATCACCGGTGTCCCGCTCTCCGTCACACTTCTCTTCGGGCACGTTCTCATCCCTGGTCGTCTTCCTTCCGGCGAGTCCTGCGGCCGACACACCCGGGCAGGCGGGGCCCACCCCCGCAGCCGCACGACCGGTCCCACCCTTGATTCGACGTCACCGCAGACCCGGTTCGCCGACAACAACACGCGTACGTCGTCGCCCTCGATTCCGCAGGCAGCAGCGGTCGGCCGACGATTCTGCGCCCTCCCCCGGGCCTTGCCGCAAGCCCCCCGGTGAGCTATAAGTTGAGAGTGGCAAGGAGAGAGTTTCCCTCCTTGCCTTTGCCGTTTGTGCGACTCCCGTGCGAACCGGCCCATTCAGGGTGATGCCGCGGGTCATTCCTCCGCGTCGCGCACCAGCAGCGCGACCTGCACCCGGTTCTGGACCGCCAGCTTGGAGAACAGGCTGCCGGTGTGTGCCTTGACCGTCGCGACGCTGATGTGGAGCCTCTCCGCGATCTCCGGGTTCCCCAGCCCGTCCGCGATCGCCCCGGCCGTCTCGCGTTCCCGCTCGGTCAGTGCCGACAGCCGGTCCCGCGCGGCCCGACGGGACGCGTCACGGGCATGGGAGGACTGCGGGCCGGTGGCCGCGGCGATCACCCGTGCCGTGGCGGCCGGGGACAGCACGGGGTTGCCGTCCGCGACGGTCCGCACCGCGTCGAGGATCCGCGACGGCTGGGTGTCCTTCAGGACGAACCCCAAGGCTCCGGCCCGCAGCGCGCCGAGCACCAGGTCGTCGGAGTCGAAGGTCGTCAGCATCAGCACCCGGGGCGGCATGGGCCGGGTGAGGAGCTCACGGGTCGCGCTGAGGCCGTCGAGGACCGGCATCCGTACGTCCATCAGCACGACGTCCGGCCGCTGCTCGTCCGCCACCGTGATCGCGGCCCTCCCGTCGGCCGCCTCCGCGACGACGGTCAGGTCCGGCTCACCGTCAATGACCAGCCGCAACGCCATCCGCACCAATTGGTCGTCGTCGACGATGACGACGCGTACCGGCTCCCGCTGCTCACTGTCCACTCAGGTTCTCTTTTCATGGGTGGGGGCCGGCCATGGCAGCCGCACGGTGAGGACGTACCCGTTGTCGGGTGTGGGGCAGTGGTGGAGCGTTCCGCCCGCGAGGTCGACGCGTTCGGTGAGGCCGAGCAGGCCGAATCCCGATGCCGGTGGCCGCTGTGCGGGTCTGTCGGTGGCCGGGGAATTGCGGACGCTGACGCCGAGTCCGTCGCCCGCGCCGCCCTCGACAGCGATGTGGACGCGTGCGCCCGGAGCGTGTTTGGCGGCGTTGGTCAGGCCTTCCTGGACCACCCGGTAGCAGGTCCGGCCCGCGACGTCGGTCGGTGTTCCCGTCACGGTGGTGGTCAGCGTGACGTCCAGGCCCGACGTGCGGGCATCGGCCACCAGGTCGGGGATGCGGTCGAGGGAGGGCTGCGGTGGTTCGGGGTGGCCCGGGTCCGCCCGGAGCACGCCGAGGACGTCCCGCAGCTCTTCCAGCGCCTGGTGGGAGCCCTCGGCGATGCCGCGGACCAGCAGTCGGTTCTCCTCGGCCCTGAGGTCGCCACGGTGGTCCAGCACTCCGGCCTGCATGGCGACCAGGGAAATGCGGTGCGCGAGTACGTCGTGCATCTCGCGGGCGATCCGGTTGCGCTCCAGGACCCGTGCCTGTGCCGCTCGCGCCGCCTGTTCCCGCTCCGCGCTCTCCGCACGGTCCCGCAGAGACCGCACCTCGACGCGTCGCGCGCCGATGGCCATGCCCACGGCCACCGCGATGCCGGCGGTCAGGGCCGGCAGCGCGAGCTGGAGCCAGAACGTGCCCGGCGGGTTCTGGACCGGGTAGAACCCGCCCACGAACTGCGTCGCGGTCACATAGGCCAGGACGACCGCCCCGATCTCCACGGGCCGACGGCGGGTGGAGATCGAGCCCAGGGCCAGAAGGGCGGTGCCGGTGGCGAGTGCCGACGCGGTCGAGGCGATCGTGACCGTCATGGCAACGGCCAGCGGGAACCGCCGCCGCCACGGCAACACGATCAGGCAGGCGAGGGCCACCAGCGGATCGCCGATGCGGAACCAGGGGTCCGGTCCGGCGCCCTGGTTGTGCAGCAGCACGCCGATGTAGAGCCAGATCGGCACGCTCAGCGCCGCGGCCGCCGCCAGCCGCCAGGTCTGCTGCCACCATCCGAGCTGTGGCGCGCCGTCCGTGTTCACCCGTTCAGTATCGCGAAGCCGCAGGGCCGGGGAGTCAGCCCCAGGGCGGATGCGTCTTCGACCGGAGTCGTACGAGCGCCTCGCCACTGGTCGGTCCCGCTCAGGGCCGCGGGGCCGATGTGCCCGGTTGCGCCGCGCGGACAGACTCGTCCCCGTACCGAAACGACCGGACGTGGGACGGAGTGGCGCGATGCGTGAGCGTGGCCTGGTGGCGCTCGAGGCGGCCGGGATGGCGGTGACGGCCCTGGCGTCCCAGGCGGTGATCCGTGGCCTGCTCGACCGGGACACCGCGCTGCTGTGGGGTCTCCTCGGCCGGGTCCCCGGCGGCTCTGCCGGTTCGATGGTGCTCCTCGGGCTCGTCGCGCTGCTCTCCGTGGTGGCCGGTGGCTGGGCGCACATCCGCCGGGAGTCCGCCGTCGAGCGGGCCGGAGGCTATGGGGCGGTCCGCGGCCAGGAGACGGTCCGAACCGGAGTGGGACCGCGGGCCCGGTCTTCCGCCCGGCCGAGGAGGTGAGGGCCACAGAGCGGTGGCCGCTCTCACGACCGCATATCCGTCACGCGCTTCACGCAGTCAGCGGCGGGCGCTGTGAGCCCGCATTTTCCGGCGCCTTGTGCGCCCTTCTTCAGGAGGACATCTGATGCGTAGATCCTTGTCCCTGGCCCTCGCCGCCGGTGCGGTGGCGGTGGCGGCCGCGATGCCGGGAGCGTCGGCGGCGACTTTGGGCGCCGCGGGGACGGGTCCGGAGACCGTGCGATGGGGCCCGTGCCCCGAGGACGTCGCCGCGCCCCGTCTGCAGTGCTCGACGCTCGACGTCCCACTGGACTACCGGCGCCCGGACGGCCGCCGGATCGAGATCGCGATCTCCCGGCTGGCGAGCGAGAACCCGTCGAAGCGCCGCGGTGTGCTGCTGACGGATCCGGGCGGTCCCGGGGGTGCGGGGCTCGATTATCCGGCCGTTCTCGCCGCATCGGGTCTGCCCCAGGAGGTGCTGGACTCCTACGATGTGATCGGCTTCGATCCCCGTGGTGTCGGTCGCAGCTCTCCGGTGACCTGCGATCTGACGCAGGAGCAGCAGTACCGCGGCAATTTCGCTCCGTACGCGCACACCGCGGCCGACGTCGCGCGGGAAGCGGGGTACGCGCGGACCGTCGCGAGGCAGTGCGCCACGTCGCGGACGGCGTGGATGCTGCCGCACATCACCACCGCGAACACCGCGCGCGACATGGACCGGATCAGGGCGGCGCTCGGGGAGCGGAAGATTTCCTACCTCGGCCATTCGTACGGCACGTACCTCGGTGCGGTGTACACGACGATGTTCCCGAGGCGCGGCGACCGGGTCGTGCTCGACAGCAACCTGGGTCCCGGCGGTTACGACGTCGCGGCCATGCGGTTGTTCGCCCGTGGGCTGGAGGACCGGTTCCCGGACTTCGCACGGTTCGCGGCCGCGCACCCCGAGTACGGTCTGGGCAGCACGCCGGAGCAGGTGACCGCGAAGTTCTTCGACCTCGCGAAGCGGTTGGAGAGGAAGCCTGTCCAAGGTGTCGACGGGACGGCGTTCCGCGGGGCCACGTTCGAACATCTCTACGCGGATGCCCTGATGCCGCACCTGGCGGAGCTCTGGCAGGCGCTCGACACGGACCGGCCGTTGCCGCCCTCCTTGCCCCTGCCGGCGAATCTGGAGAACCTCATGGCGGCGCGCTTCTATGTGATCTGCGGTGATGCGCGCTGGCCGGGGACGGTTCGGGAGTACCAGCGCAACGTGGCTGTCGACCGGCTGCGGTATCCGATGCTCGGTGGCTCCACGGCGAGCATCGGTCCGTGCGCGTTCTGGCCGACCGGTCAGGTCGAGCCGCCGGTGCGGATCGGTGACCGGGGTCCGTCGAACGTGCTCATGGTGCAGAACGAGCGCGACCCGGGGACGCCGTTGGCAGGCGCCCGGGAGCTGCGGCGGGCGTTCGGCCAGCGGGCCGTGATGGTGACGGCCGATCAGGGTGGGCACGGCGTCTATCCGTTCGACGGCAACGTCTGCGCGAACGACACGGTGACAAACTTCCTGACGACTGGTCAGCGCCCGGCTCGGGATCTCGGCTGCGCGGCGGAACCGGGCGCGTAGCGGGGGCGTGCGGGGCATCTGGTCGTTGCTGACTGACCACCAGATGCCCTGCACAACAAGGGGTTTGAGCACTTTGCATCATCACCGGCGAACTTTGAACACTGTGGTGACGAAGTATGGACGCCGCCGGTGGAAGCCTCCTACTGTTCTCGGCGCAGCCACCGGATCCCGTCCGGAGCATGCGCTGCCCCACCGCACGAGCCGAACGTTCACCCCCGGGCGCCGGGTGGCCCCACCCACCGCCGCGACGTGCCCCTCGCCGCGAGGGGCCAGGAGGAAGAATGCATCCACGGCCGCTCCACCGTCGCCGCAGACATCTCACCGGTCTGCTGGTCTCCGCGTTCCTCGTCGGCGCCTTCTCCGCCGTACCGGCCACAGCCGCGCCGGCGCCGCGGGACGAACTGCCGCCGCAGGAGCCGGGCGTCACCCTGCGCGTCTTCGATGTGCAGGTCCCCCTCGGCGAACTGTGCGACATCAAGGCCGGGCAGACGCCGAACGTCGACAAGCTGATGCCCGAGATCGACTGGAGCTCGCCGGACGACTTCGGCTTCGGCGACCACTTCGTCTCCCAGGTCACCGCCAACCTCGCCGTTCCCGAGGACGGTGCGTACGCCTTCCGGCTGACCAGCGACGACGGTTCGCGGCTGCGGATCGACGACTCCACCGTCATCGACCACGACGGGCTGCACGGCGCAGAACCCAAGGACGGCTCCGTCGAATTGACGGAGGGTCACCACGCGCTGCGGATCGACCACTTCGACCGTACGGGCGGACAGCAGATCACCTTGGAGTGGAAGCCGCCCGGCGCCGGGGACTTCGCCGTCGTGCCGAACTCCGTGCTGAGCACCGACGCCGATGTCGTACGGGTGACGGCGCCGGGCCGCAAGGAGTGCGAGGGCGCTCTCGACTCCCCCGGCGACGGGCTGCCCCTGACCGAGGTGCACCCGGACTACGCGCTCACCGATCTGCGCCCCGCGGGCTTCGAGCCGCAGGTCACCGCGATGGACTGGCTGCCCGACGGCCGGCTCGCCGTGACCACCTGGGGCGGCACGGACAACGAAACCGGAGAGGTCCATCTCCTCGACGGCGTCCAGGGCGAGACCGGTCCCGGCGGTGTGACGGCGAAGAAGGTGGCCGAGGGTCTCAAGGAGCCCATGGGCATCAAGGCCGTCGACGGCAAGCTGTACGTCTCGCAGAAGCACGAACTCACCGAGCTCACCGACTCCGACGGCGACGACGTGACCGATGAGCAGCGGACGGTCGCGACCTGGCCGTACGGCGGGAACTTCCACGAGTTCGCCTTCGGCCTGCTCTACCGGGACGGGTACTTCTATCTGAACCTGTCCGTGGCGATCAACCTGGGCGGGGCGACGACCGATCCACAGCCGGCGCCGAACCGCGGATCGACCATCAAGGTGAACAAGGAGACCGGTGAGGTCGACTACGTCGCCGGTGGCCTGCGTACGCCCAACGGCATCGGCTGGGGGCCCGAGGGCGACATGTTCGTGCTCGACAACCAGGGCGGCTGGCTGCCCTCCTCGAAGCTGCTCCACATCAAGCAGGACCGGTTCTTCAACCACTACACCAACCCGGCGGGCCCGTTCGACGCGAAGCCGGTCACCAAACCGGTGCTGTGGTTGCCGCAGAACGAGATAGCCAACTCCCCCAGTACGCCCCTGCAGTTGACCGAGGGCCGGTTCGCCGGGCAGATGCTGTTCGGCGACGTCACGTACGGCGGGATCCAGCGCGCCTACCTGGAGAAGGTCGACGGCGAGTACCAGGGCGCGGTCTTCCGCTTCACCCAGGGCCTGGAGGCGGGCGTCAACCGGATCAGCATGGGCCCGGACGGCGCGATCTACGCCGGCGGGCTCGGCGCGGGCGGCAACTGGGGCCAGGAGGGCAAGCTGACCTACGGGCTCCAGAAGCTCTCCCCCAGCGGTGACAAGGCCTTCGACATCCTGGCCATGCGCGCGAAGCCCGGCGGTTTCGAGCTGGAGTACACCGAGCCGCTCTCCGAGGAGACGGCCGCGAAGCTCGCCGAGAGCTACCAGGTCGCTCAGTGGACGTACGCCCCCACGCCGCAGTACGGCGGGCCCAAGATCGACGAGGAGTCGCTCGCCGTCAGCGCGGCCACACTCTCCGAGGACGGCAGGAAGGTCACGCTGACCATCCCGGGGCTCAAGGCGAACCGCGTGGTCCACGTCCGCTCGCCGCGCCCCTTCAGCTCCGCCGACGGTACGGAGCTGTGGAGCACCGAGGCCTGGTACACGCTCAACTCGCTGCCGGGCGACCAGCCTCCGGCCACCCGGTACGAGGCGGAGGAGGGCGCCCTCACCGGAGGCGCGGGCGTCGACACCGAGCACGCGGGCTACTCCGGCGGCGGATTCGTCGACAACTTCGGCGAGGAGGGCGCGGCGGTCACCTTCGATGTGGAGGCCGGTGAGGCGGGTCCGTACGACGTGGGTCTGCGCTACTCCAACGGGCCGAACCCGGCTCCCGGCACCAAGACGGTGAGCGTCCACGTCAACGGCGAGAAGGTGCGGCAGATCGAGCTGCTGTCCACCACCGACTGGAAGACCTGGTCGACGGGGACCGAGCAACTGGAGCTGCGTGAGGGCCGCAACACGATCACGTACTCGTACGACAGTGGCGACACCGGTCATGTGAACCTGGACATGATCACCGTCCATCCGAAGGGCGCCCGTGTCCAGCTCTTCGACGGCACGGACCAGGCGGCCTGGCAGCATCCGGACGGCCGCACGCCCGAATGGCCGGTGAGCGATGGGGAGATGGAGATATCCGGCGGGGACCTGCGGACCAAGCAGGGCTTCCAGGACTTCCGTGCGCATGTCGAGTTCTGGCTGCCGAATCTCCCGCCGGACGTGACCGGCCAGGATCGCGCCAACAGCGGTGTGTACCTGCAGGAGCGTTACGAGGTGCAGATCCTGGACTCGTACGGTGACACCACGCTCGCCGACAACGAGGCCGGGGCGATCTACACCAAGAAGGCTCCCGATGTGAACGCCGCCACGGCGCCGGAGACCTGGCAGACGTACGACATCACCTTCCGCGCCGCCCGCTACGACGCCTCGGGCAACAAGACGGAGGACGCCCGGATCTCCGTCGTGTGGAACGGCGTCACCGTCCACGACGACGTGGCGGTCGACGGTGCGACCGGCGGCGGGGCGGCCGAGGGTCCGACGGCCGGGGCGATCAAGCTCCAGGACCACGGAAGCAAGATCCGCTACCGCAATGTGTGGGTCGAGCCGCTCGGCTAGGGCGTGTCCGGGCAGGGTTTCGGGGCGACAGCGGGTTGCTGTCGCCCCGGAGCCGTCCGTGACGGCGTTCGCGCCGCGTGCCGCCCGGTTCTGACGGCGGATCCGTGGGCGGAAGGCTGTGGGCGGAAGGCTGTGCGCGGTGGAACCGTGGGCGGTGGAACCGTGGGCGGTGGAGCCGTGGGCGGTGGAGCCGTGGGCGGTGGAGCCGTGGGCGGAAGGCTGTGGGCGGAAGGCTGTGGGCGGTGGAGCCGTGCGCCGCGTTTCGGGTCCGTCGCTATCGTGCTCCCGTGAATCCCACCGCGCCGTGTCCGCTGTTGTTCCTCGACGTCGACGGGCCGCTCATCCCCTTCGGCGCGTCAGCCCACCCGTACCCGACCTACGAGGCGGGCCCCGAGAGCCCTGGCACCGGCGCGAATCCGCTCCTGACCAGGATCGACCCCCGGCACGGACCGCGACTCAGGGCGCTGCCCTGCGAGCTCGTCTGGGCGACGACCTGGATGGAGGACGCGAACACCTGGATCGCCCCTCGTATCGGCCTCCCTCCCTTGGATGTCGTCCGGTGGCCGGAGCCCTCCGTAGGGGACGGCTCATGCGGAAACGGCGACGAGGATGAGGACGAGAGGAACGGGCTCCACTGGAAGACCCGGGTTCTCGTGGCGCGAGCCGCGGGCCGTCCCTTCGTCTGGGTCGACGACGAGATCACCGGCACCGACCGGGACTGGGTCTCCGCCCATCACCCGGGCCCCGCGCTGCTTCACCGGGTGGATCCCCGGTCGGGCCTGACGGACAGCGACTACGCGTCCATCGACGCCTGGCTGCGGCGCGGGCACGTTGGGCGTCGGTGAGTCGCACCGGACTCCTGCCTGGTGGCCGGCGCCCCGGCAGGAGGTGGCGTTCCTGCGGTGGCGACTCGTCAGGCCGCCCTTCTGCGGCAGGAGATGACGACCAGAAAGGGCCACAGTGCCTGGACGAACGTCACCACGCGCTCGGCGACGCCGGGCGTGCCATCGCCCTGCAGCTCCGCCACGAACCAGAGAGCGCTCGCGACCATCAACGCGCTCGCGGCAAGGGACACATCGAGTCTCAGCCCCCACGGCACCGGATTCCGCCCCCGGACGGAGGCCAGCGGAGGCCACACCGCCAGCAGCAGGACGCCCACTGTGGCCACCGCCCCGTGCTCCAGCGCCCCGCCGCTGCTCGGCGCCGGCACCAGGGTCAGGGCCAGGGCGCACAGTCCGCCGCCGGCCAGGGCCACCCGCCCGGGCAACGCCGCCTGCCGGAGCGCGTTCGCCGTCAGCACGTAACACGTCCCCAGCACCAGCAGCATCCCTGTCATCAGCCAGTAGCTGGTGGCACCATAGGCGGCCAGCACGCTCAGGGTGTGCCGCGCGGGGTCGTACTCCGGGCCTTGGCGCAGTTGCGCAATCATCCAGGAACCGACCAGAAGCACGGGGGCACAGCCGGAGGAGACCAAGGCCCACCAAGGAGCAGATCGCATCGAGCCAGCATAAATGCGCATATCTTGCTTGCTACTGATCTCCGCGCTGGTCTCCGTACCGATCCCCGCGTCGCGGTCGGCGGGCGCGGGGCGCTCAGGCGGACAGTACGCGCAGGACCAACGCGGCGGCCGCCAGGAGGGCGAGCACCACCGCCGGGGCGATCTCGTAGTCCTTGGCGCGCACGTGGGCGACGACGGCCCCGATGAAGTACAGGAAGACGCCGATGGCGGCGGCCGACCCGGTCAGCGGCACGTCGAGGCCGATCAGGAGGCCGAGGGCGCCCGCCGCCTTGAGCGAGGCGAGCCGGGGGAACCAGGTGTCGGGAACGCCCACCTTGCCCATCGAGGCCGTGATGGCCTCGTTGCGCAGGAACGTCAGCACGGCGGAGGCGCCGATGACTTGGAGCAGGAGCTCTTCGCAGACCTGTCCGTACGCGATCAGGGGGCGCTGCGCCGGCTGCTGGGCAAGCTGCGGACCTCACCGCAGGACTTCAGCTGCACGGAGGACTGAGCTCCGGCGGCCCCCGCAGCTCCGTGGGCGATGAGGCGGCCGCACGGATCGGGTGACCTGTGGAGCGTCGGGGCCGAGTATCGGCCGGTCAGAGCACCGTGCCGTCGGAAGTCCCCGTTTCCGCCTTCGCCCGCCTGATCGGCATCATCGTCTCCACCGCGTCCTGCGCGAGATGGTCGAGGATCAAGCGGTTGACCAGAGCCGCCTTCTCCAGCGGAACCAGATGGGACGCGCCGGGCACGATCGCGAGCTGTGCGTCCGGGATCGCGCGGTGGAGGGCGATCGTGTGTTCCGGCGTCATCAGGTCGTCGTCGCCGGCCATGACGAGGGTGGGCGCCGCGACCCGGGCCAGCTCCTCGGTCGTGAGCGTCGGCTGGGTGCGCCACATGTCGATCACCTTCGCGGCCACCACCGGCCAGTGGCTCGCGCCGTCCGGTGCGACGGGCTCGTACAGTTCCCGGAAGAAGGCGAGGTCGGGCCCCTCCGGCGTCATCGCGTCGAGCATCGACGGCTCGACGAAACACTCGGGACCCGGACGGAAGTTGGCGCCGATCGCCACGACCTTGCGCACGAGGTCGGGCCGGGCCATGGCGACGAGCAGCGCGACCACTCCCCCGTCGCTCCAGCCCACCAGATGCGCCGGTCCCTCGACGACCTGCTCCAGGAAGGCCACGGTGTCCTCGGCCATGTCCTGGTACGTCAGCGGCCCCGCCACATCGGCCGTGTGCCCGTGGGCGCGGCGTTCCGGCAGGAGGACGCGGTAGGCGGCGGCGAGGTCGGCGCGCTGTGCGCCCCATGTGTCGTTGGTGCAGAAGCCGCCGTGCAGCAGGACCAGCGGGTCGCCGGTCCCCTCGGTCTCGTACCAGGTCCTGACACCTGGAAGGTCCGCGTACTCACCCATCGCCCAGGCCTCTCCGGGTTGCTGTCGTCTCCGGCCAGTCTGCGCCGCGGCCCCGGGGTCCGCCAGGTGGGACCGTACGGCAGCCACCGAGCGGTCCCGGCCGGACGGTCCCGGTCGGACGGTCCCGGTCGAGCGGCTTCAGTCGGCGCCCGCGTCGTCCGGGCCGCTTCCGTGCCGCGCGCGCCGGACGCTCGCCGCCGCGCTGTCGAGGAGCATCTCCAGCGCCGTCGGGTAGGCGCTGTCGTTCATTCTCGCCACCAGCAGCGGCGCGGTGGCGGCGATGTTCGGGTGGGTCTCCGCGGGCAGCCGGGCGTAGGTGGCGCGCCAGACCCGCTCGTCGGCGGCGCGTGCCGCTTCGGGCAGGGCCAGGCTCGCGGCATCCAGTGCGGCGAAGGCGAGTGCCTGGTCGACGAACGCCTGGTAGACGCGGACGACGTCCGTGTCGGGCAGTCCGGTGGACCGCAGGATGCCGAGGACCGCCTCGTCGCCGGCGATCTCGTTGGCCCGGCCGCTGACCCGGCTGGCGGTCAGCACCGCGGCCTCCGGGTGGGCGAGGTAGGCGGTGTGGATGCGCAGGCCCACCTCGCGCAGGTCGTTCCGCCACTCGCCACCGGGCCGCCATCCCCGCATCGCGCGGCCGATCAGCTCGTCGGCGATCGCCAGGGTCAGGTCGTCGATGCCGCGGAAGTAGCGGTAGAGCGTGCTCGGGTCGGCGCCCAGGGCGATACCCAGGCGCCGCACGGTCAGCCCGTCCCTGCCGTGTTCGTGGAGCATGCGCAGCGCCGTCTCGACGATCAGCCGCTGGGTGACGACCACGCCCTGCTTGGTCGGCCTTCTGCGCCGGCGCCCCTCCTCCGGAACCACTTCTTTCGCCATCGGAGCCCCTCTGCCGGACTGGTTCCGGTCTCGGCGTAGGTGTGGACCTGTCGGATTCCGAGCTTATGCCAACAGCGTTGACGTTACTCAAGTGCGCCCCTTTCATGGACGAATCCAAGGGCATCGGGCCGCACGGCCCGGCCCATCGACGAAAGGCACATCCGCCATGCGCGTACTGCTCGTCGGCGCAGGTGGCGTGGGTACGGCGATCACCAGGATCGCCGCCCGCCGCTCGTTCTTCGACCACATGATCGTCACCGACTACGACCTCTCCCGGGCCGAGGCCGCGGTGGCCGCGCTCGGCGAGGAGCAGGCCCGGTTCACCGCGCTGCGCATCGACGCCTCGGACAGGGAGGCGGTCACCGCCCTGCTCACCGAGCAGCGGTGCGACATCCTCGTGAACGCCACCGACCCCCGGTTCGTGATGCCGTTGTTCGAGGCGGCGCTGGCCGCGGGGGTCGACTATCTGGACATGGCCATGTCCCTCTCATCGCCGCATCCGGAGCGCCCGTACGAGGAGTGCGGGGTCAAGCTCGGCGACGGGCAGTTCGAGCGCGCCGCCGCGTGGGAGGAGGCCGGCCGGCTCGCGCTCGTCGGGGTGGGCGTCGAGCCGGGGCTCTCCGATGTCTTCGCCCGGTACGCCGCGGACGAGTTGTTCGACACGATCGAGGAGATCGGTGTCCGCGACGGCGCGAATCTCACCGTCGAGGGCTACGACTTCGCTCCGTCGTTCTCGATCTGGACCACCATCGAGGAGTGTCTGAACCCGCCGGTGGTCTGGGAGAAGGACCGCGGCTGGTTCACCACGGCCCCGTTCAGCGAGCCGGAGGTATTCGACTTCCCCGAGGGCATCGGGCCGGTGGAATGCGTCAACGTCGAGCACGAGGAGGTCCTGCTGATCCCGCGCTGGGTGGAATCCCGGCGGGTCACCTTCAAGTACGGGCTGGGCGACGACTTCATCGACACCCTCAAGACGCTCCACAAGCTCGGTCTGGACCGTACGCACAAGGTGAGCGTGCCCGGCGGTGACGTGTCGCCGCGCGATGTGGTCGCGGCCTGCCTGCCGGATCCGGCCTCGCTCGGCGACCGTATGCACGGCAAGACCTGTGCCGGCACCTGGGTGAAGGGCACCAAGGACGGCGCGCCTCGCGAGGTGTACCTCTACCACGTGGTCGACAACCAGTGGTCGATGCGGGAGTACGGCTCCCAGGCCGTGGTCTGGCAGACGGCCATCAACCCGGTGATCGCCCTGGAGCTCGTGGCGAACGGCGTGTGGAGCGGCGTGGGTGTGCTCGGCGCCGAGGCCCTGGACCCGCGTCCGTTCCTCGATCTGCTCGTTGCGTACGGGTCCCCGTGGGGCCTGCGGGAGCAGTGATCGCGGGCTCGTTCGCGGCCCGCCGGAAAAAGTCGAGAAGTTTTCGGGCGACGATGTCGAGAACCAGGATCCGGCTCCGTCCCCGTGGTGAGAGCGACCAGAATGGGTCGCACCGCATCGAGGAGTATGACCATGGCCAAGTACCTGCTGCTGAAGCACTACCGCGGAGCCCCGGCCGCGGTCAACGACGTACCGATGGACCGGTGGACGCCCGAGGAGATCTCGGCGCACATGCAGTACATGCAGGACTTCGCGGACCGGCTGGAGAAGACCGGGGAGTTCGTCGACGGTCAGGCGCTCGCCCCCGAGGGTGCGTGGGTCCGGTACGACGGTGAGGGCCGGCCGCCGGTCACCGACGGCCCGTTCGCCGAGACCAAGGACCTCATCGCCGGCTGGATGATCATCGACGTCGACGGCTACGACCGTGCCGTCGAGCTGGCCGGTGAGCTGTCGGCCGCTCCGGGGGCGGGTGGGAAGCCGATCCACGAGTGGCTGGAGGTACGCCCGTTCCTGACCGCGCCGCCCACCGTCACGGAGTGACGCCTCGATGGACGTGGCTCTCCTGCGCAGTCTCACACCGAGCGTCCTCGGGATCCTCGTCCGCCGCGGAGCGGATTTCGCGGCGGCCGAGGACGCCGTGCAGGACGCCCTGGTCGAGGCGGTCCGCGTCTGGCCGGACGAGCAGCCGCGGGACCCGAAGGGCTGGCTGGTCACCGTGGCCTGGCGGCGGTTCCTCGACGCGACCCGGGCCGAGGCCGCCCGCAGGCGGCGGGAGGACCGCGTCGACGAGGATCCCGCGCCGGGACCCGCGCCCGCGACGGACGACACGCTCCAGCTCTACTTCCTGTGCGCCCATCCGTCGCTGACGCCGTCGTCGGCCGTAGCGCTCACGCTGCGTGCCGTCGGCGGGCTGACGACCCGCCAGATTGCCCGGGCCTATCTGGTGCCCGAGGCGACCATGGCGCAGCGCATCAGCCGGGCGAAGCGCACCGTCGCCGGTGTGAGGTTCGATCAGCCCGGCGATGTCGCCACCGTGCTGCGCGTCCTCTATCTGGTCTTCAACGAGGGCTATTCCGGTGATGTCGACCTCGCCGCCGAGGCGATCCGGCTCACCCGGCAGCTCGCGGCCGCGATCGACCACCCGGAGGTGGCGGGGCTGCTCGCCCTGATGCTGCTCCACCACGCCCGGCGCGCCTCCCGGACCGCGCCGGACGGGAGCCTGGTGCCGCTCGCCGAGCAGGACCGGGGGCAGTGGGACACCGTAATGATCGCCGAGGGGGTGGAGATCCTGCAGGCGGCACTCGTCCGCGACCGGCTGGGCGAGTTCCAGGCCCAGGCAGCCATCGCGGCGCTCCACGCCGACGCTCAGGCGGCCGAGGAGACGGACTGGGTGCAGATCGTCGAGTGGTACGACGAGCTGGCGGGCCTGACGGACAGCCCGGTCGTCCGGCTCAACCGGGCGGTGGCCGTCGGCGAGGCCGACGGTCCGCGCGCCGGGCTGGCCGAACTCGCCGCGCTGAGCGAGTCGTTGCCCCGCCACACCGCGGTGGCGGCATATCTCCACGAGCGTGACGGTGATCTGACGACGGCGGCACGGCTCTACGCGGAGGCCGCCCACAAGGCCCCCAACCTCGCCGAGCGCGCCCACCTGACGCGCCAGGCCGCCCGACTCAACACCGGCCGCCCGGGGTGACGGGCCCGGCGCCGCGGCTTCGGGAAACGGCGCGGGCAGGTGGTGACGGAGTCGGGCGGTCGCCCGACCGCGGCGCACCGTACCGCGCTGCACCGCTCACCTCACTGTGCCGCACCCGACGGGGCTGATCCCGTCGGGTGCGGCACGTGCGCCTCGATCGCCGTGGGCCGGTGCCCTGGTGACCTGCCGGCCGGCGCTATCCGCGCTGTGCGCTGCCGCCGTCGAGCGGCGGGTGGGCGTTGCGGAGCAGCTCCTGGAACTGTCCGGAGAACCAGTGCCCGGCCACCGGGGAGTCGGGCAGGGCGCCCGTGAGGTTGAAGCCGTTGCGGCCGTTGCCGGTGTACGTCGGATCGCACATCCGGTCGAAGCCCTTGCCCTCGTCGTTGTCGATGGGCTCGCTGCTGCCGTCGGACTCGCCCGGGGGCTTGGCCCAGACGTAGGCGTCGATCCCCGGCTCGGGTGCAACCGTGGGCCGCTCGCCGACGCCCGCGCCGCTCTGGTTGCACCAGTTGCCCGCGTGGATGCGGCGGTCGGTGCGACTGCCGTCGACATAGGCATCGACGCCGGTCAGCGGTCCGGGGCCGGTGGGCCGGGAGGAGCCGCCCCAGCCGTTGCGGGCCGTGTCGATGAGCATGCCGAGGTCGGCGGCGAAGCCCTGGCGGACCAGTTCGGTGCGCAGCCCCTGGGCGAACGAGAGCTCGTCGACGTAGTAGTTCCAGTCCACCCAGCGCGACTGGCGCACCGTGGTGCCGTTCACGGAGTCGGTCACCGCGAAGTGGGGCTCCCGGAGCGCCGAGTAGTTCGCCGTGTTCACGATGAAGCCGTGTACGTCGGCGACGGTGGCGCCCTCCGTCGTCGCGGCCTTCTTGAACTGCTCGGCCGCGGGGACGAAGTTGGAGTCCCAACCGAGCCAGCCGTGGTGGGCCGCGTCGACGTAGTTGTAGACGTTGGGCAGGGCGCCGAGCGTGTGCAGGGCGTAGCCGATGCCCTTCTCGTAGTTGCCGTTGGCCTTCATCGTGGCGCACTCGGGCGTCGAACCGGCCGTGCCTCCGGCGTTGGTGACGAGGTTGGGCAGCGAGTCCGGTTCGATCAGCGTGACGATGCGCAGACTCGCGTAGGCGGGGTCGCCGAGTATCTCGGCGATGGGGTCGACGTAGTCGTTCTTGTAGCGGTCGAGTTCGGTGGGGCCGAGTTCGCCGTTGGAGGCGAGCGCGGAGCAGTCCCGCCCCGGCAGGTTGTAGACGACGACCTGGAAGAGGTCGGCCCCCTGGCTCACGGCCGTGTCGAGGTGCGCTCGTAAGCCTCGCGCGCCGGGTGTGCCTTCGATGGCGGCGATGCGGTCCATCCAGACGAACGACGGCTCGTTCGCGATGGCTCCGCCGCCGGGTTCCGCGGCGGCCTTGGCGGCCCAGTCGGGGTTCACGTACGCGGTGGCGCCCGCATAGGGGTTGTCGACGCGGACGGCGGCCGACGCCTGTCCGGGGACGGCGACCGCGAGCGATGCGCCCATGATCAGGGCGGACAGTGCGGCGGCCGTCCTTCTGCGCGGTGCGTGCGGGGTGGTGCCTCGGATTCTCATTGCGGCTCCGTGTTCCTCTCGTACGTCCGTCGCGGGTATCGACGGACGGGTTCAGGGGTCCGTGACGCTCGGGAAGGGAGAAGTAGGGGAATCGGGTGGGGGAGGCAGGTGAGGGCGAAGCGGGTGGGGGCGAAGCGGGTGAGGAAGCGCGCTTGTGGGAGCGCTCCCAAACTGACGGTGCATCCGATGACTGTCAAGCATCCCAACGCAATCACCTTGCATTGCGCGGTAGTTGAGGGCAGATGGAGCGCTCCCACCAGGGAGCGAGGACGTCGGCACGCGTGCGTCACCGGTCGGGTTCGCGTCGAGGTTTGGCCGACTACCGACTTGCGAAGGGGGCGGGCCGCCGGGGAACGCACTGCGGAACTCGCCGTGGAGCGCGCCGCGGAGCGTCCTGCGGAAGAAGATGCCGTAACGCTGGTCTAGGCCAGGCCGTGCAAGTCCCCCTATCCTCACCTGTAGCCGGTGACACACCCTTCCCCCACCCAGGTTGCCTGCCGGCTCGTGCCCCCACTCAACTCCGCTCGAGCAGCCGGGTGATCTCCCCCCATTCGCCGCCTCCAGGAGGCCACGGTGAAATTTCGCACCAGAAGCTCGGCGATCATCGGTACGCTCTGCCTCGTCACGTCGTTGGCCTTGGCCACGGCGTCGGCCGACGAGCCCGCCGCCCCGGTTCAACCGGTGAACGCCTCCCTGACCGAAGTGGCCAAGGCCCAGGGCCCGTCCGCCGGCGCGGCCGGCCCCGACGACACGCTGTGGATCGCCGAACGTGCGGGAACCGTAAGGGTCCTGGACGGTTCGGGTCTCGGCTCACCCGTCCTCGACATATCCGACGAGACCACCACCGACGGCGAACGCGGCCTGCTGGGCGTCGCGTTCGACAAGACCTTCGCGCACTTCTACATCTCGTTCACCGACCTCGAAGGCACCAGCACGATCGACGAGTTCGCCGTGGAGGACGGTCAACTCCAGCCGGACACACGGCGGACGGTCCTCACCCAGCCCCAGCCGTACGCGAACCACAACGGCGGCGACATCAAGTTCGGCCCCGACGGCTATCTGTACATCGCCTTCGGCGACGGCGGCTCGGGCGGCGACCCGCACGGCAACGGGCAGAAGCTCGACACCCTGCTCGGCAAGCTGCTTCGGATCGACCCGAGCGGCGGCGAACCGTACGCCATCCCGGCGGACAACCCGTTCGTGGCCGACGCGAACGCGAAGGACGAGATCTGGTCGTACGGGCTGCGCAATCCGTGGCGGTTCTCCTTCGACGCGGACACGGGCGACCTGCTGATCGGCGACGTCGGCCAGAGCGACTGGGAGGAGATCGACTGGGCCCCGGCGGACAGCAAGGGCGGCGAGAACTACGGCTGGTCCTCCATGGAGGGCACGCATCCCTTCCGGGGCGGCACGGAACCCGCGAACCACGTCCCGCCGGTGCACGAGTACGACCGTACGGGGCTCGGGTGCTCGGTGACCGGCGGATTCGTCTACCGCGGCGAGGCGCTCCCGGACCTTCAGGGCAGCTATGTGTTCAGCGACTACTGCGACGGCACCCTGCGTACGCTTCAGATGGCGGACGGCGAGGTGACCGGCGTGGGCGACCTCGGGGTCAGCGCCGGCGAGGTCATCTCCTTCGTGGAGGGCGGTGACGGCGAGCTGTACGTGCTCGGCAGCAATGGCGCCGTCTCCCGCGTCGACCCCGCGTGATTCGCTGAGCTGGTGATTCGCTGATTCCTGCGGGTGGCCGGCCGCACGGGCCGGGGCCCCGCCGGTCGTGATGATCGGTGGGGCCCCGGTCCGCGTACTCCGGCACTCGTCACGGGAGGCTCCGCCCTGGCCGGGCCGGGCGGTCCGCCTTGTCCGTGCCTTCGCCCCGCTGGTGGCCGCGGCGGGCGTCCCGGTCGAAGATGCCCAGCAGCTCGCACGGTCCGCCCTCGGCGCCGATCGCGTGCGGGAGCATCGTGGGGAACTCCGCCGCCTGGTTCGTCTCGATCCGCAGGCGCCGGTTGCCCAGGAGCAGGATCGCGGTGCCGGAAAGGACGACGAGCCACTCACGGCCCGGATGCGCGCGCAGGCGCGCGGGGTTGTCGGGCGGGGGCTCGGTCATGCGCTGGCGGATGACGGTCATGCCGGGTTCCGCCTTGATGGGCCACCGCATCTGACCATGTGCTCCGTCGATCATCGCGTTGGAGACGATGTCGTCGGACGCGGTCTCGACCAACTGGTCGAGGGAGGTGTCCAGGGCGCGGGCGAGGGTGACGAGCTGGTCCAGGGCCAGACGGCGGCGGCCGTTCTCGATGCGGCTGAGTGTGGACTGGCTGACCTTCGCGCGGGCGGCCAGCTCCTCCAGGGACCAGCCCTGGGCCACGCGCAGGGCGCGGATGCGTTTGCGTACCAGGCTGTCCAGCTCACCATCTTCTTGCGTCATAGGCATGATCGTATGCCATTGGAGCAAGTCACGCTTAGCTTCGTTCGTGCTCGGCCCCCGGAAGAAGTGGGCTCGCACGGAAGAGGTATCCATGAGTACGAACCAGCCCGGTCCGGTGCGTGTCGATCCGGACGGCGCACCGCGCCTGTCCGGCGCGGACGAGGGAGAGGGCGTGCTCGATGCGCGCCGACGCCGCACGATCCTGCTCACCGTGTGCCTCGCGCTGATGGCCGTGATCGCCTCGGTCTCGGGCCTCAACGTCGCCCAGCCCGACCTGGCCGTCGCCTTCGACGCCTCGCAGAGCACGATCCTGTGGATCATCAACATCTACACCCTCGGCCTGGCCGCCCTGTTGCTGCCGCTCGGCGCGATCGGCGACCGGCTCGGCCGCAAGCCCGTCCTGGTGGCCGGTCTCGTCGTGTTCGGCGTGGCCGGCGCGGCGGCGGGTCTCGCGCCGTCGGCCGAGGTCATGCTCGGCGCACGGCTGCTCAGCGGGGTGGGCGCGGCGATGATCATGCCCATCACCCTTGCCGTGATCACCACGACGTTCCCCCGGAACGAGCGGGGGCGGGCGATCGGCGTGTGGACCGGGGTCGCCGGAGGCGGAGGCGTACTGGGCATGTTCCTCTCCGCCGCACTGGTCGACGTGGCGAGCTGGCGGTGGCTGTTCGTCCTGCCGCTGATGCTCGGCGCGGCAGCTCTCGTCATGACGCTGCGCTTCGTTCCCGACTCCCGCGAGGTGTCCCGGCACGGGTTCGACGCCGGCGGCGCACTGACCTCGGCCGTGGCCGTGGTCGGGCTCATCTTCGTTCTCCAGGAGGGGCCGGAGCGCGGCTGGTCCTCACCCGTGACACTGGTCGGCCTCGCTGTCGGAGTACTCGCCGCCATCGGCTTCGTGGCCCAGGAGCTGCGCCGCGGGGATACCGCGCTCCTGGACGTACGTCTGTTCCGCGAGCGCGCACTGGCCGGGGGCTCGGTCACGCTTCTCGTCGTCTTCGGCGTCCAGGCGGGCATCTTCGTGGTCCTGTTCCCGTTCCTCCAGGCCGTCCTCGGCTGGTCGGGGCTGCTGTCCACGCTGGCCCTCATGCCCATGGCCGTCCTGATGATGATGGCCTCGGGCCTCGCACCCCACCTGACCGTACGGACCGGCGCCCGCGCGACCATGGCCACGGGCATCCTGCTGGCCGGAGCGGGGCTCGCGCTGATGGCAGGGATCGTCTCCGTGGACGGCGGCTACCTGTCCGTGCTGCCCGGCATGCTGGCGATGGGCCTGGGCATGGGGCTGGCGATGACGCCTTCCACCGAAGCCATCACCGGTGCGCTGCCCCGAGAGCGCCAGGGGGTCGCGTCCGCGCTGAACGACGTGACCCGGGAGTTCGGCACCGCGCTCGGGGTCGCCCTGCTCGGTGCGCTGCTGTCCTCCGGCTATCGCGGCGCCATCGACTCGCGGCTCGCCGATGCCCCCGACGGCCCGGCCGACAGCGCGCGCGAAGGCGTCGCCAACGCCGTCGAGGCGGCGGACGGAGCCGGCCCGTACACACAGGAGCTGATCCGCGCCGCGCGGCAGTCGTTCGTCGACGGCTGGCAGAACGCCATGTGGGCCGGGGTCGCCGTCATGGCCGCTCTGTTCGTCTATGTGCTGCTCCGGGGGCCGGTGCGTCGGGCCCACGCCGCAGAAAACCTCCACCTCGCGGAGAGCCCTCACCCTCCGGAGAGCCCTCGCACAGCGGAGGGCACTCGCACTGCGGAGGGCACTTCGCGGCCTGCCGGCCCGGACGCCCCGGAACGGGCCGACGCGGCCGCTTCCTGAATCCGGGCCGGGCGGGCGGCTCGGGCCGTGGACGGCGTCCGGGCCGGCTCGGGCCGTGGTCAGTGGCCGGAGCCCGGCGCGCCCGCTCGGGCCGTAATCAGGGCCGGCTCCTCCGGGCCGCTGGTACGGGGCCGGCCCTGGCCCTCGCCCCCACGCGGCAGCAGCCACGGCGTCGCGAGCAGCAGCACGCCGGCGACGCCGATCGCGATGCGCGCGTCGGTGAGGGCCGCCAGGACGCCCCACAGAGCGGTCAGCAACGCGATCGCCCCGACACCGGTCACCTGCCAGGCCGTCAGGACCCGGCCCACCCGGTCGGCCGGCACCCGCTGGAGGCGTTCCGTCGCGAACAGCGGGTTGAACACGCCCATGCAGGTGATCAGGGCCAGTTCGACGGCGATGACCAGGAGCACTCCGCCGGTCCCGGGCATGACGAAGAACAGCCCGACGGGCCACAGGGCCCGCAGGACCCCGGAAGTCCTCAGCACGCGGCGTCGTCCGTAGCGGGCTTCCAGACGCGGTGCGGCCTGGGCGCCGACGAACCCGCCGACGCAGGGCAGGCCGAACGCGAGCCCGTAGGTCCAGGCGGCCCAGCCCAGGTCGTCCAGCAGCAGGACCGCCATCAGCGGTTCGGTGGCCATGATCAGGGCGTTGACGGCCACGGTGTTCCGGAACAGCGGGCGCAGCAGCGGGTCCGCGTGGATGAACCTCCAGCCCTGGACCAGGTCCGCGGCCCGCAACTTCTCGGTCCGGGCGCGCTCGGGATCGGCCTCCTTCTGCCGGATCGCACCGATCCCGAGCGCGGACAGCAGGAACCCGACGACGTTGGCGATCACCGTGACGACGGGGCCGAACAGGCTGATCGCCGCGCCGCCCAGGGTCGGGCCGACCGCCGTCGCGGTCCAGGTGGTCGTCTCGAAACGGCCGTTGGCGACCAACAGATGATCCGGGCGCACGAGCTGCTTGAGATACGCGCCGGCGGCGGAGGTGAACGCGATGTTCGCCGCCGCACCGATCACGGAGACGGTCAGCAGCTGGGTGTAGGTCAGCATGCCGGTGAAGTGGGCGAGCGGATCGTCAGCAGGGCGCCGAACCGTACGAGGTCGGTGACGACCATGACCGGCTTCTTGCGCCGGGTCTCGGCCCAGGGGCCGAGCGGAAGCGCGAGGAGCGCTCCGACGGCGAGGCCGGCGGCCGCCAGCGCAGAGACCTCGGCCGGGCCGACGTGCAGCACCTGGATCGCGATCAGCGGGAACGCGCCGAATCCCAGCCAGGTGCCGGCCGTGGAGGCGCTGAACACGGCCCACAGCCATCCGAACGAACGCCCCAGCTCCGGCCGTGCCCTCTCTTGCCCCTCGGGCTCTTCCCTTGCCGGCTCCTGCCCCGCCGACTGTTGCCCTGCCATGAATCAACCTTCCGTCACAACCGATCGTTGACGGTGGGATTCGACCAGCCGAGCATGCCTGTGATCCAACAACCGTGTCGTCGGTGAGCCACAACCGACAGTTGAGGGGGCATAGGGTTCGGGGCGTGGACATCGAAGCCGTACGCACCTTCGTCACCGTCGCGGACACCGGACAGTTCCAGGAAGCCGCCGTGGACCTGCGCATCAGCCAGCAGGCCGTCTCCAAGCGCGTGGCGGGTCTGGAGCGCGCGCTCGGGGTGACATTGTTCGTCCGCACCGCCCGTGGGGCCCGCCCCACTCCGGACGGACAGGCCTTCCTCCCGCACGCCCGCGAGGTCCTGCGGGCCGTGGAGCGGGCCGCCGCCTCGGTGCGGCCCGGGGACCGGATGCTGCGTGTGGACGTGCTCCATCGGCGTATCGCCCCGGCACTGGCCGTACGCGGCTTCTACCAGGCGCACCCGGGCACGGACCTGGATGTGGTGACCCTCGCCGACGCGAACGTGGCCGGGGCGGCCGAGGCCGTGCGGGCCGGCGAGGTCGACGCGACCTTCCGCGCCGTGCCCGCGGGTACGCTGCCCGAAGGGATCGGCGCCGAGCGCGTCCTGGACGATCCGTTGCAGCTTCTCGTCGGGCCGCGCCACCCGCTGGCCGCCGCCCGGTCGTTGGCCCCGGCGGACCTGGCCGGGCACCGGATCTGGATCCCGGGCATCAAACGGGGCACCGAGTGGGCCGCCTACTACGACGAGCTCGCGGAGGACTTCGGTCTGCGCGTCGACGCGGTCGGGCCGGACTTCGGAACCGAGGCGCTGATGGACTCGATCGCCGACTCCGCCGCGCTGGCCACCCTCGTCGGGTCCCGGGACAGATATGTCTGGCCGACCACCCATGACCTGCGGCGGATCCCGGTCGTGGGGCCGACACCGGTCTATCCGCACACGCTCCTGTACCGGACGGACAACCTGCACCCGGTACTGGCGGCGCTGCGCAGATACCTCGTGCGGGTGCGGCCGGAGCCGCCGGCCGACGTATGGACTCCGGCCTGGACCCAAGCCATGTCCTGATCTGTGGGATGTACGGCCCTCGGGACATGGCGTGCTCCGTGCCGGAAGCCGATGCTGGAGTGAGCGGCCGGATCCTCGGCCATGTGGGGCATTCCGGATGTTCCGGAAGAAGACAGGAAGGGGTGGAGACTCATGGCCACCGATTTGTCGACCGGCCCGTCGAACCGCACGTCCGGCCACACGCCGACCGGCGCCTCGACGGGCGCCTCGACCGGTACATCGCTCACGTCCCGCGTACGCGTTCCGGACACCACGCTCGCCCGGGAGGCGACCGAGCTGGTGCGGGACACCACCAGTGAGCTGATCTACCACCACTCGTGCCGCGTCTACTGGTTCGGGGCCCTTCAGGGGCAGCACCGCGATCTGAGCTTCGATCCCGAACTGCTCTATGTGGGCGCCCTGTTCCATGATCTCGGTCTGGCCGAGCCCTTCCGCTCCAGCGGTCGGCGGTTCGAGGTGGACAGTGCGGACGAGGCGCGTCGCTTCCTCCAGGCCCACGGGGTTCCGGAGGACAGCGTGCGGCGGGTCTGGACCGCCATCGCCCTGCACACCACTCCGGGCATCCCGGCCTTCATGGAGCCCGAGGTGGCCCTGGTGACCGCCGGGGTCGAGTACGACGTACTCGGTATCGGGTACGAGGACCTCGCACCGGCCGACCGGGCGGAGATCGTCGCGCTCCACCCCCGGCCGGACTTCAAACAGCGGATCCTCGGGGCGTTCACCGACGGCATCCGTCCGAAGCCGGAGACGACGTTCGGCAACGTCAAGGCCGATGTCCTGGAGCACTACGTCCCCGGCTTCGAACGCGGCGACTTCGTCCGCACCATCCTCGACTCCCCCTGGCCCGAATGACCGGGGCCGCCCGCCCCCACCTGGTGGCCGTCGTGGCGTTCGACGGCGTTCAGCTCCTCGACGTCACCGGCCCGGCGGAGGTGTTCTCCACGGCCAACGGCCACGGGGGCCGCTACGACGTCCGGATCGTCTCGGTGACCGGCAAGGACGTCCGGACCTCCGGCGGGGTGAGGCTGGGGGTCGAGGGGACCCTGGACAGTCTCCCGGGGCGGCTCGGAACGCTGCTGGTGCCGGGCCGACGGGACTGGCGGCGGGCGGTGGCCGACGCCGAGCTGACGGCCGGGGTACGGGATCTCGCCGAGCGGTCCCGCCGGGTGGCGTCCGTGTGCGCGGGCGCGTTCGTACTGGCCGAGGCAGGTCTCCTGAACGGCCGCAGAGCGGCGACGCACTGGCGGCTGGCCGGTGAACTGGCCGCCGCCTACCCCGCGGTGACGGTCGAGGCCGACCCCCTCTTCGTACGCGACGGGCCCGTGATCACTTCGGCGGGCATCACCGCGGGCATGGACCTGGCGCTGTCCCTGGTGGAGGAGGACCACGGAGCCGATCCGGCCCGGGACACCGCGCGGGAGCTCGTGGTGTTCATGGCCAGACCGGGCGGCCAGTCCCAGTTCAGCGCCCGGCTGCGGCCCCGTGAGGCGACGCATCCCGCCGTGCGGGCAGCCATGGACGCGGTGAGCGCCGACCCGGCCGGCACTCCCCGGCCGCACTGGCCCGGCGCGGCAAGGTGTCCGCCCGGCATCTGAGCCGGCTGTTCCGCAACGAGACCGGGCTCACGCCCGCCCAGTACGTCGAGTCCGTACGTCTGGAGGCCGCCCAAACCCTGCTGGCCTCGGGCACCGATCCCGTCGAGGTGGTGGCCGACGGGGCGGGGTTCGGATCGGCCGAGACGATGCGCCGGGCGTTCCAGCAGACGCTGGGCCTCTCCCCCACCCACTACCGGGCCCGGTTCCGGACGACAACTACGGCGGCGGGCCCGGCGGGGACACCGGCACGGGCGGGCGGCTGAAGCTCGCGTGGCGCGGGCGTACCTGGGAGAACCGCTCGGCATGGTGGACGACTCTCAGCCACGGATTCTGCATCGTCCCCGGGGCCCCTTCGAGCTCGACGACGAGGGGCGCACGGACCATCTCGGCTGACGGCCGCGCCGAGCCGCTTCCTCGGTGCGCCGGGTTCGCCTCGGCGCGCGGCCCGGTACGGCGTCGGCCCGCCCGCGTACGTTGTCGACCCCGCGTTACGAGGTGGGCGTGGCCGGCACGTACGGTACGGCAGGTGAACGAACCGCTCGAAGCCGTGACCGGCGCCTCTGCGGACGAACGCGTCCAGGCCACGACGACCCGCGTGTTCCTGGCGCTCGCCCCGCCCGACGGAGCGAAGGAAGAGCTGGCGCAGGCGCTGCGACCGGCCTACGACGCTTACCCCCACATGCGGTGGAACCGTATCGAGGACTGGCACATCACCCTGGCGTTCCTCGGCGAGCTTCCGGTCACCGCCGTCCCGCCCCTGATGCCGCCGCTCGCCGCGCTCGCGACGCGACAAGCGCCGCTGCGGCTGGCACTGCACGGCGGCGGGCACTTCGACGAGCGGGTGTTGTGGACCGGGGTCACGGGGGACCTCGAAGGGCTGCACCGGCTCGCCATCGACGTACGCGCCCTCGTCAGGGAGTGCGGTGTCGCCTTCCCTGATCGGCCGCTCCGGCCGCATCTGACCCTGGCCCGCTCCCGCCGGGGCGACCATGCGGCCACGGTGGAGGCGGCCGCCGGGCTGGCCGGGTTCGAAGGCCGCAGCTGGGAGGCGGGGCGCCTCCACCTGGTCGGCAGCAACATCGGCCGTGGCCCGGGGCCGATCCACTACCGCGACATCGAGGCCTGGGACTTCCGGGCCGGGGCGGGCGGGGCCTGAAAGGGCGTTGCGTCCCAGCGGGGGTGTTTCGCCGCCGGAACGTCGAAGAAGGGTGATGGAAATGTTCGCGGGACGAACGGCACGGCGCCACCGTTGCTGAGCAGCGGTCGCGCTATCCCCTGGTGACCATTCCCGGCGCCCTTCCTTGCCTCCACGGACAATCCCGCCTTCAACCGCAGGCCGTACGGGCCCGCGATCACGCGCCCCAAGCCACTTCGTCGCCCGAGATATCAAACAGACCCGCCAGGACGAAACGCTCTTCGAGCCTGTTCTCAACCCACTGTCCGCGCCATAGGAGGGGATGGACGGCTCCAGACGGCGTCCGCCCGGCTGACAACCTTGCGGAGTTCGCGGGCACTTCGGGGTGACAGGGCCTGCATCACGGTGTCGAGGAGGGCTCGGGATTCGAGGGGGTTGCCGCAGCAGTGCCAGTGCACGTTGCCCCACTCGTAGTCGTGCCACAGATCCCGCTCGGGCTGGTGGACGTAGTTCTTCCACAGGCCCACAGCCGTGCTGACGTCGCCTGGCTGCAGATAGTTGCAGGTGTGCTCGAGGCGGCCGATCTCGGACAGTGCACGCGAGGACAAGCCGTCGATGACCGACGTCGCACCCGTTGCGAGGTGGCTGCCGCGGGCGCCGGCGCGGACCTGCCCCGGCCGTCTACGCGGCATGGACCTTTCGGTTCGTCATCATGCGACACATGGTGCCACGGTCTCCAACGGCGTCTCGATCCTCGCGAGGCCGGGCCTACCGGCGCCGTGCCATGGCCCGCTCGTCCTTGAGGAGTTCGGCCGGTTGCTCGTCCAGGGGGAACTCACCGTTGTCGATCGCCGCGAGCCGGTCGGTCGCGGCCCGGGCCTTCTCCTCGACCGTCGCCGGCCGGTCCATCCGTCGCCCCAACAGGCGTTTCGCCGCATCCGGCGTCCACCCAACCGCAGCTCCGGCCGAGAGCCGAAGACGGGGACCGCGTACTGGGCACCCGGGGCACCGGGCACCGGCGGGCGGCTAGCCGAGAACGAGTGGGAGGGCCTCCGCCAGGTCGCCCAGTTCGGATGTCTCGGCGTCGGTCGGAGCCCGCCGCCGGTGCCGACCAGCAACACGTCCTCGTCGGAGAACGAGGCGGGGAACGCGGCCCCGCTGATCCTCTCGACCACGTCACGGGACCGGGCGAGCCCTTCCGGGGGCGGCCCCGCCGCGTCCGGGAGGTGCATGACCAGGTCGAGGTGGTGCAGCGTCCACTCCCGTACGTACGCGGAGAGGTAGTCGCCCGCGGTGAGGACCTCGCCGCAGGTGCTGACCCGGAGATCCGCATCGGCGAGCCGGGCGGCGCGGCCCGCGGCGGAGCCCACGTCGTCGAGGTGGAACGTGAGCAGACCCGGGTCCGGGTAGGCGGCCGCCAGCCGCACGGTCAGGGCGTCGAGCGGATCGGCGCCCGTGGGTGGCGTACCGGAGACGGTCCAGTAGGTCACCGCGTCACGGGTCGGTTCCGTTTCGGCGGGTGTCACCAGGGTGATCAGGACGTCCTGCGCGTCGATGATCAGGTGACACACGAGGTCCCGCACGAGCCAGCCGGTGCAGCCGGACGGCCGGTGCAGCCGGGCGGCCGGTCGAACCCCTCGTCGGAAAGTCCGGCGACGGCCTCACGCAGCGCTTTCCACGAGTGTGCGGAGAGATCCACACCGGCAACGGTAGTGCGACGCCGGAACGACGGACAAGCCGAACTTCCCCGTCACCCGGTCTCGTTCCGCAACGGCCCGGCGTGGGTCAGCAGGAACTCGGTCGCCCGTGCGATGGCCTCGGCGGGCGTGCCGTGGACGGCCTCCGACTCTTCCTCCTGCAGGTCGGCGCCCGTGGCGGTGTACCACCAGGCGTCGGCGCCCGGGTCGTGGTGGATGACGGCGTCGCCGCCCGCGTAGTGGAGTGGGATGGACTCACTGGCGGACTTCTTGGGCACCGCGTGGGGCCACTTGAGGCGGGCCGACTGGCGCTTGATGCCACCCCAGGCCGCGCCGAGCTGCGCGTAGCTGGAGCCGCCACGTCCGGCGACGGTGGCCGCACTCTCGGCCAGCCGGTCGACGGACCGCTTGGCTTCGTAGAGCGAGCGCAGCATCGCCAGCTGCACATCGGGCGCGGCCATGAGCGCGGCGTCGAAGGGCTTACCGGCGGAGCGGTACGCGAGTGCGCGCGTCGAGATCCGTTCGGCCAGCGCCCGGGCCGCGTCGAGCACCTGCTCGTCCATGGCGAACGTGTCGTCGTCGCGGGGCTCGGTCCAGGCGGGGTCCACCGGGGTCAGGACCGTGGCCCAGAAGGTGTCATCGCTCTGATCAGGGGTGGGGATCGCCCTCACATCATCCATGCGACATCTTTAGCTGTCACCATTCCTATGAGCAATTCTTTATGTCTCCATGGCCTAACGACAGGATCACCTGTCATCACGCCCATAACTATACCTTTCGTAAGGTACAGTTACGGCGATCGGGGCGGTTATCACAGTGAGGCTCACGGGAATGATCATCAGTACGAAGCGGCGCTGGCTGCTCCTGGCCGTGGTGAGCGCGGGCCTCCTGTTGATCACCTTGGACAACTCCATCCTGTACTCGGCGTTGCCGACGCTGGTCGAGGATCTCGGCGCGAGCAGCTCCCAGGGGCTCTGGATCATCAACGCCTACCCGGTCGTGATGGCCGGCCTGCTGCTGGGCAGCGGCACGCTCGGCGACCGGGTGGGGCACCGGCGGATGTTCCTGATCGGCCTCGTGGTCTTCGGTGCGGCCTCGCTCGTCGCGGCGTTCTCCACCAGCCCGGAGGCGCTGATCGCCGCGCGGGCCTTCCTCGCCGTCGGGGCCGCCGCGATGATGCCCGCCACGCTGGCCCTGATCCGCGTCACCTTCGACGACGAGCGCGAGCGCAACGTGGCCATCGCGATCTGGGGAACCATGGCGGTCGTGGGCAGCGCGCTGGGCCCGATCGTCAGCGGGATCCTGCTGCAGCACTTCTGGTGGGGGTCGGTCTTCATCATCAACGTCCCCGTCGTCGTCGCGGCGGTCGTCGCCACGCTGGCCCTCGCTCCCCCGAACGATCCGGATCCCTCCAAGCAGTGGGACCTCCCCTCCTCGCTCCTGGCGCTCGTCGCCCTGGTCGGCCTGGTGATGGCGATCAAGGAGACGGCGAAGGTCGACCCCGCTCCGGCGGTCATCGCCGCCGCCCTCCTCGCGACCGCGGTCGGCGGGTGGGCGTTCGCCCGGCGCCAGCACCGCCTGCCCTACCCTCTGCTGGACTTCGCGATCTTCCGCAACCGTGCCTTCCTCGCGGGTGTGCTGGCCGCCGGATTCGCGCTGTTCGCCCTCGCCGGCATCCAACTCGCCACCACGCAGCGCTTCCAGCTCGTGGAGGGCTTCACCCCGTTGCGGGCCGGATACCTCGTCGCGGCCGTCGCCGTCGGCGCGTTCCCCACGGCGATGCTCGGGGGTGCGATCCTCCACCGCGTCGGCCTGCTGCCCCTCATCACCGGAGGCCTCACGCTCGGAGCCGTCGGCACCGTGGTGGCCCTGATGAACTTCGCCACCAGCACGCCGCTCCTCGTCACCGGACTGGTCATCACCGGCGGCGGCCTCGGTGCGGCCATGTCCGTCGCCTCGAGCGCGATCATGGGCAACGTTCCTGCCGCCAGGGCGGGCATGGCCTCGTCCGTCGAGGAGGTCTCCTACGAGTTCGGCGGCTTGGTCGCGGTCGCGCTCCTCGGCAGCCTGCTGACGGCCGTGTACTCCGCGACCATCAACCTCCCCGCCGGAGTCTCCGACCGGGCACGCGACAGCCTCGACAGCGCGCTCGCCCTGGCGGACGAGGGGGCACGGACCAACATCCCGCTGGTCACGGCGGCCTCGGAAGCGTTCGACGGGGCGTATCTCGCCGTGATGATCGTGGTCGCCGCCGCCCTCGCCATCGGCGCGCTGGCGACCGGGCTTCTGCTACGCCGCCACGGCCCCGGCTCGGCCATGTCCGGCCCCGCGCAGCACTGAGCCCCGCGTGCCGACGAGCCGCCCACATCACCGATCGGACAGCCCACCGACCCGACCGCGGCCCAACAACCCGACCGTCCACCGATCCGGCGGACCGCACCCCGACGGCAGCAGGGAGCAACCATGCGAACCAGCAAACGAACCCAGATCCTCGACGCCGCCACCCGGGTCGTGCAGCGTGAAGGCGTCAAGAGCGTCACCTTCGACTCCGTCGCCGCGGAGGCCGGACTGACGAAGGGCGGCCTCCTCTACCACTTCGCCTCGCGCGACGACCTCATCCAGGCGATCCACCAGCATCTGGCCGACCGGTGGGAAGCCGATCTGATCGCGGCTGCGGGGAAGCCCGCCGCCGAGGCCACCCGCGACGAGCGGCTCGCCGCGTACACACGGGTCGCCATCCAGAGCTCCACCCGGGCCGAGTTGCTGCTCATGCTCGAAGGGTCGACGAACACGGCACACGCGGCCGTCTGGGAAGCCGTGACGGAACGGTGGGCGCCGCCCCCACCCCCGGCACCGGGCCCTGCATCCGCATCGGCATCGGCATCGGCATCGGCATCGGCCACCGACGATCCTGCCGCGCTCGACCGGTTCATCCTCCGCCTGGCCGCCGACGGCCTGTGGCTGTACGAATCCCTCACCTCGGACCGGCTGGACCCCGCAATGCGGCAGGCCGTCGCCGAGCGCATCGCCGACGCCCTGGATCAGTAGGCGTCGGCAGCCTCCCCCAGGGCGGTGGTGAGACGGCCCAGCACGTCCTGCAGCCCGAGGACCTCGTCCAGGGAGAGGCCGGTCGCGGCCAGCACGCCACGGGGGACGGACAGTGCGCGCTCGCGCAGTCGCGTGCCCTCGTCGGTCAGGTCGATCAGGACGGAGCGTTCGTCCTCACGGCTGCGTTCGCGCCGGACCAGCCCGGCGGTCTCCAGTCGCTTCAGCAGCGGCGAGAGGGTCCCGGAGTCCAGCTTCAGACGCTCCCCGACGGCCTTGACCGACTGCGGGCCGTGCTCCCACAGGACCAGCATGACCAGGTACTGCGAGTAGGTGAGACCGAGGTCCTTCAGCGCCTGCCGGTAGAAGCCGCCGAACGCTCGCGACGCGGCGTGCAGCGAGAAGCAGACCTGATGGTCCAGCCGCAGCAGTTCCGCGTCGGGGACGGCGGGCAGTTCGGGCGAGGCGCTCGGAGCAGTGGTCATGGAACCAGCGTACCGTCGACCACGCCATTGAGTTGTGCACAATTCAGTTGTGTGCAATCTTTATGGCAGTGGCCGCGACCATCCCGGTCGGGGCTCCAGAGGAGGGTCACCCATGGACGCGTTGTACACCGCCGCCGCCACCGCCAACGGTCGCGAGGGCCGTGCCGTCAGCTCGGACGGTCAGATCGACCTGCCCCTCGCCATGCCCCCGGCCCTCGGCGGCAACGGCAAGGGAACCAACCCCGAGCAGCTCTTCGCCGCCGGCTACGCGGCCTGTTTCGCCAGCGCGATGGCCGCGGTCGGCCGCGAGATGAAGCTGGACACCAAGGACGCCTCCGTGACCGCCGAGGTCTCCATCGGCAAGGAGGGCGACGGCTTCGGGCTCGCGGTGGTCATGCGGGTGGAGCTGCCGGACTCCCTCGCGGGCGAGGCCGGGCAGAAGCTGGTCGAGGCCACGCACGCCTACTGCCCCTACTCCAAGGCCACGCGGGGCAACATCGACGTCGAGCTCGTCATCGAGTAGTCCCCCGGTTTCGCCCTTTCCGTCTTGCGCCCACCCGGATCCCACCGTTGCCGCAGCGGGGTCCGGCCGAGAACGCCATCGGCCGGGCCCCGCTCGTCGCGGCGCGACGTCGTCGCGACCGTCAGCCCTTCAGACGGGCCAGCACCGCGTCCACCGCGCGGTGCACGGCCTCGCGCGCCTCGTCGGTCGGGTCGAGCGTCTCGAAGCCGTGGCGTCCTTCCGGTACGTCGACGATCTCGACGTTCGCCCCGCAGCGGGCGGCCTCGGTCAGGAACTCCTCGACCGTCGCGGCGATCTCGACCATCTCGCGTCCGGCCCGGACCAGTACGACGGGCAGGTGACCGGCACCGGAAACCGCCCGGACCGGGTTGAAGCGGGTGTCGGCCAGTCCCCAGCTCGGCAGCGGCGCGAGGATCGGGTAGTTCGCCGCCACGCAGCGCAGCCACGCCGGGGGCTTCGCCAGCCAGTCCGCCGCGAGCGGGCCCCCGCCCGAGAAGAACCACAGCGCGACCCGGTCGGCGTCCACACGCGGATCGGCGCGCACCCGCTCCACCGCGTCGGCCACGTCCCCGGCGGCCGTCCCGTAGTCGGCCACGGAGCGCAGCCGGTGGTCGAGCGTCACGCCCACGGCTCCCCGCCCGGCGACGTACCGCGCGTATCCCGTCAGGGTCGGCCAGTCCCGGGGCGTGGGCCGCGCGTCGGCGGGCACCGGGCCGCCGTGCACGAACACCACCGCCGGGTGCGGACCCGGACCGTCCGGCGGATACAGGTCGGTGTTCCCGGTCCGCTCGCGGGGCCGCTCCGGTACGTCGAGGAGGAACGGCCGCAGATGGGCGGGCGGGCCGGCGGCGTCGGAGGTCAGTCTGTGGCCCGCACCGGCGGCGGCCTCGATCAGGGTGGCGGCCAGTTCGGCGGGGCAGGACAGCATCGGCCAGTGCCCCGTGGGCAGTTCGAAGAAGGCCACCCGGGCGTCGGCCAGGGCCCGGAGGGCGGGATCGCCGACGTCCACCATGATCTGGAGCATCCCGACGCCCGGCCCGTTGCCGGTGCACAGCACCCCGGTCACCGGCACCGCGGCCACGGCGCCGGTGAGTCGCAGCGGCTGGAGCAGCGTGCCCAGTGGCTGCGGCGCCGCGAGGGCGGTGAGCCCGTCGAGTGCCGCCTCGGAGAGGCCCGCGGTGCTGCCCCAGCGGGACCACGCGTCCCGGGCCGGGGGCGGCAGCTCACCGCCGCCCGCCCCCTCCCCGCTTCCGGCGGCCCGCTCCGCCACCTCCTCGCGCAGGCACTGATCGGGCACCGCGGCCAGGGCGGGAACACCGTCCTGCGGCATCCCGGCGTCGAGATGCACGATCCGGGCGATCGCCGCGGCCCGCCGGTCCGACGCGCCGAGCACCGGGTGGATGCCGTAGTCGTGGCCGACGAGCACGATCTCCTTCCCCGGCTCCCCCTCCGCCACCACCGCGTCGATCACCGCGAGCACGTCGTCGATGTGCGTCTCCAGGTCGATGGTCCCGCCGGGGCCGCCGGCGCGTCCGCCGAGTCCGGTGAGCGCCGCGATGCGCACCTCGGCGCCGTCCGCGGTCAAGCGCGCGGCGGTGTCCCGCCACACGTGCGGCCCGGTGAACGCCCCGGCCACCAGGATGAATACGGTCATGGCCCCTCCTCGTCACGATGTCTCCCGCGCACCGGCCCGAACCTCCGGCAGCGCTCGCCGGTACCGTAGGAACTCCCCCTGGTGGAGGTTCAAGTGTTCTCGTCGTACGACGGCCTGTGCACCATCGGTGAACTGGCCGAGCACGCGGGCGTCAGCGTCAAGACCGTCCGCTTCTACTCGGACCGCGGGCTCCTGCCGGAGGCGTCCCGCAGCGCCGGCGGTCACCGCAGGTACGCCCCGGAGGCCGTGGGGCGGCTGGCGCTGATCCGCTCGCTGCGCGGCCTCGACCTGCCGGTTCCCGAAGTGCGCCGCATCCTCGACGAGCAGGACGAGCGGGACGGGGCCGGGGCGGGAGGCGCGGACGGTACGGGTGGTGCGTTGGAGGATGCGGTGGCCGGGCGGCTGCGTCTGCTGGGCTCCGAACTCGCGGCGCTGCGCTGGCGAGAGGCGGCGCTCCGGCTGGTGCAGGAGTGCGCGCCGACCGAACGGCCCGCCCGGCTACGGCTGGTCGGCGCGGTCGCCGCCCCTCCCAGCACCGCGTCGCTGGCCCGTTTCTGGCGTTCATGGCTGCCGGCCCGTATGCCCGCCCGCTCCGTCACCGCGTTCCTGGAGGCGGCGGTGCCGCATCCTCCCGACGATCCCCGGCCGGCCCAGGTCCTCGCCTTCGCCTGGCTGCACGCCTTCGTGACCCGCCCCTGTGACGGTGGCGGCGGCTCCTCCCAGCCCCGGGCGCACGGCGTCGCGGGGGCCCGCGCGCCGGCCGTGCTGTACGCGGGGCTTGCCGAGGCGTACGACCTGGCGGGCGGTGAGCTGCGCCGTGGGGCGGAGCCCGCTCCCGGTGAGGCGCTGGACGGATTCGTGGACGCGTACGCCCGCACGTACGGCGCCCACGACACGCCTGCCTTCCGCCGGGTGCTGGCCGGCCGGCTGGCGGCCGATCCGCGCATCGACCGGTACTGGGACCTGACGGCCGAGGTGATCAGCGCTCCCGGCGGCCGTCCCGAGCCGACCCCGGGGTCCGCGCACGACTGGCTCCTTGCGGCGCTGGAGGAAACGACCGACTGAAGAAGCCCTGACAGCCTCACCGGCACCCGGCCTCGAGACTGGCCACGTTCGTCCGAGCAAATCGCCCGAGCGGATCGCCCGAGCGGTTCGTCCGAGGGAAGCCGGGGAGCTACTTCTCGGACCGAGCAGCGCGCAGGATCCGCAGCTGGCCGATCTCGGCCACGTTCTTCATCAGCTCGGCGTTCACCCAGGCCGCCATGTCGGCCACCGTGCGGGCCGGATCGTCCTGCCACGGGAAACGGGCCGGGGCGTCGAGATCAGCATCGGTGATGCCTTCCAGCACGACCAGCCACGCCGACCGGAGCTCCCGCAGCCACTCGATCACGCGGTGAGGATCACCGCTCCACGTCACGTCGGTACGAGGGCGCGGATCGCGGCCGTTGGCGTGCTCGATCGCGGCGTCCCACCACCAACCGATATGCCAGCCGAGCCAACCGATGGTCGGAACGGGCACCGGATCGGGCTCCGTCTCCGCCCAGTCCGGCACCCAACTTCCCTCAGGTGTTTGACGCACGGTCCAACAGCGCGTGGCCGGCGGTTCCCACAGGAAGTCGTCCGGCTGCAGCCGCTCGAGGTGGTACTCGAAGAGAGACCAGGTCAGGTCGAACTGCCGGCGCAACACGTCATATCGCACAGAACTCATGACGCGACCGTTCCACATCGGCACGGGCAAGCCCATCGCTTTTCGGAGGCGGCCCTCCCGGCGGGCTCAGGCGGCGATGACCGCGGCGCCGACCCGTCCGCCGTCGACGTCCACCACCGTGCCGTGCACGAAGGTCGCCTCGTCGCTCGCCAGCCAGACGGCGGCGTGAGCGATGGCCTCGGGGGCTCCGATGTCGCCGGCCGGGGTGCCCTTCATCATGACCTGGGCGGGGTGCGTCCCGCTGTCCCGGACCGCGGGCGCGGCGATCACACCCGGGGAGATGGCGTTGACCCGTACGCCCTGCGGGCCGAACTCGGCGGCCCAGCCCCGGGTGAGCGTCTCCATCGCGCCCTTGGTGGAACTGTAGAGGGTGCCGACCGGGATGCCGAGGCGGGCGACCCATGAGCCGAGGTTGATGACGGCCCCGCCGCCCGCCCGGGCCATGGCCGGGGCGACGGCGGCGGTCAGGAAGAACGGCGCCTTGACGTTCACCGCGTAGACGCGGTCGAAGGTGTCCTCGTCCGTGTCGACGGTCGTGGAGCCCGGGAAGATCCCGGCGTTGTTGACCAGGATGTCGACGCGGCCGTGCAGCACCCTGGTGGCCTCCTCGGCGAGCCGCCCGGATACCGCGGCGGTGCCGTCGAGGTCGGCCGCCACGAAGTCCGCGCGTCCGCCGGCCGCACGGATCGATCCGACGACCGCGAGCCCCCGTTCCCGGTGGCGGCCCGAGACGACCACATGGGCCCCTTCGGCGGCGAACGCCTCGGCGATGGCCTGCCCGATGTTGCTCGTCGAGCCCGTGACGAGCGCCGTCTTTCCCTGAAGTCGTCCACCCATGGCGCGTCTCCTCTTCTCATGACCGCGTGCACGCTCCCGCGTCCGGGGGCCTCGCCCGGCCGGATACGCGGGGCGGTCCGGTGCTCCGGACCACGGCACCGACTGTGCTCCGATCAAAATGGACCGGCAAGTCCAGTCCAGGCCTTCGGCCTGCCGGCGCCCGCCTAGGATGGACCCGTCGGTCCAGTCGAGGAGGATGCCGATGTCACAGGCTTCGACCGCGAAGGGGCGCGCCACACAGGCCCGTATCGTCGAGGGCGCCGCGAAGGTGCTGCGCGAGCAGGGCGTCGCCTTCACCACGCTGGACGACGTCCGGGACCGCACCGGTACGAGCAAGAGCCAGCTCTTCCACTACTTCCCCGGCGGCAAGGACGAACTGCTGCTGGCCGTCGCGGAGTTCGAGGCGGGCCGCGTACTGGCGGACCAGCAGCCGCATCTGGACTGCCTGGATTCCTGGGAGTCCTGGTACCGCTGGCGGGACGCGGTGGTGGAGAGGTACGAGCTGCAGAACGACCAATGCCCGCTGGGATCGCTGTTCCTGCAGGTGGGCCGTACGGAGCCGGGCGCGCGGGCCGTCGTCGCCGAGCTGATGCGCCAGTGGCAGGAGCGCATCGCGGACGGCATCCGCACCCTGCGCGCCCGCGAGCTGGTCCCGGCGTCCGTGGACGTCGACCGGAACGCCGCCGCGCTGCTGGCCGGGATCCAGGGCGGAGTGTCGATCATGATGTCCACCGGCAGCTCCGCCCATCTCAAGGCCGCGCTCGACACCGGGATCGAGCAGCTCCGCTCCACCCCGGCCGGTGCCCGCTGAGCGCCCGGTCCGGCTGCCCCGAAACCCGCTCCCCCGCCCCCTCCGGAACTTCCTCGGTCAGCCGGCGGCGTGCGGGCCGAACCGTTCGGGGGCGAGCTTCGCCAGCAGCGAGGTGACCACGAGATCGGTCGAGGCCGCCATGTCCACGGATTCCGGCGACAGCAGCCACTGGACCTGCAGCCCGTCCATGACCGCGATGATGGCGTTGGCCGCGTTGCCGGTCAGCTCCGCGCGGTCGGCGGGCAGTTCGCAGGCCTCGCGCAGGGCGTCGGAGACGAAGGCCCGCAGCCCGTGGTAGCGGTCGCGGAAGTAGTCCTGGGCGGGGTGGTCGTCGGTGACGGACTCCGCCGAGAGCACCGCGTACAGCCGGACGATGCCTTCCCGTTCCGCGTTGAGCAGCGCGGTGTCGACCAGGTGGCGCAGGAATTCCAGGCCCTGGGGGCGGTCGGGTCCGAGGTGCTCGATGTCCCTCTGGTCGCGCAGTTCGAGCACGCTGGTGAGGAGCAGGGCCTTGGAGCGGAAGTAGTGCAGCACTCCCGCCTGGGTGAGGCCGACCCGGTCCGCGATCTCGGCGAGCGAGGCGTTGTTGTAGCCACGGGCGGCGAAGGCGTCCATGGCGATGGCCAGGATGTCCTGCTGTCGCTGCCGGGCTTCCGGGCTGCGCGGCGTGCGGGGTCTGGCCTGGCTGCGTGCCGGTCTGCCCACTGACTGGTTGCTCACCGGGCCAGCTTAAGCCTGCCGGAGCACCGGTGAAGATCTTCCGGACAGCGCCGGAGAACACCGGAGCCGACTACTTACTAACCACTTAGTGGGTGTGCTTTCATGCCGTTGTCCCGCCCTCTTGTGACCGGCGCGCCCGGAGCGAGGCGTCCGCCGCGCCCTCCGGCGGCCGGGGTGCCACCTGTCAGCAGGTACGAACCCGAGGAGAGCCGCAACCATGCCAAGCCCCGCCCCCCTGCGTTCGAGAGCTCGCGCGGCAGGCGCCGCGTTCGTCGTCGCCGTCGCCGCACTCGGCGTCAACGGCGCCATCACCACCGCCCGGGCGGCCGACCCGGTCGCACAGGTCTGGGTCACCACCCCGGACGGCGCCAAGAAGCTCACCCCGGAAGGAAACGCCCCCTTCGACGGAACACCGCAGGCGGTCGACGTCCGCATCGACGCCGCCGACAAGCGCCAGAAGTTCACCGGTGCCGGGGCCTCGGTGACGGGCGCCTCCGCCCATCTCCTCCAGTCCCTCCCTCAGGCCCAGCGCACCTCGGTGCTCAAGTCGCTGTTCTCCACGGAGGGCGACGGCATCGGGCTCAACTACCTGCGCCAGCCGCTGGGAAGCACCGACTTCGACGCGAACACGGACGCGTACACCTACGAGGACGCCCGGGGATCCTTCTCCATCGACCGGGACCGGAGCCAGATCCTCCCGGTGCTGAAGCAGGCCACCGCCGTCAATCCCGCCATCCGCTTCATGGGCTCGCCCTGGTCGCCCCCGGCCTGGATGAAGACCAACAACTCCCTCAACGGCGGCAGTCTCCGCACCGAGCACTACCAGGCCTACGCCGACTACCTCGTCAAGGCGATCAGGGCGTACGGGCAGGAGGGCATCACCTTCACCGATCTCACGGCGCAGAACGAGCCGGAGTTCGCGACCAGCTACCCGTCCATGAGCATGACCTCGGCCCAGCAGGCGGACTTCCTCAGGGTGCTGGACCGGACGCTCACGGCGGCGAACCTGCCGACCAACATCCTGGCCTACGACCACAACTGGGACCATCCGAACTATCCGCTGGACGTCTTCGCGCGGACGGGCGGCATCCAGCGCATCATCGGCGCCGCCTTCCACTGCTACGGCGGAGCGCCCGCCGCGCAGAAGCAGATCGCCGACGCCGGAAAGCGGGTGTTCTTCACGGAGTGCTCGGGCACCGACAGCGCGAACCCGGCGACGACGTTCGGCGACACGCTCAAGTGGCACGCGGAGAACCTCGTCGTGCAGAACATGCGCAACGGCGGCGAGACGGTCGTCAACTGGAACCTCGCCCTCGACCGGAACGGCGGCCCCCACCAGGGGCACTGCACCAACCGCTGCAACGGCATCGTCGAGATCGACGGCGGCCAGGTGACCCGCAACGCCGAGTTCTACGTCCTCGGCCATGTCTCCAAGTTCGTCCGGGCCGGCGCGGTCCGGATCGGCTCCACCAGCCAGGGCGCGGGAGGGGTGCGGAACGTCGCCTTCCAGAACAGCGACGGCAGCCGCGCGGCCGTCGTCGTCAACACCTCTTCCGGGGCGCAGCGGTTCTCGCTGACGGACAACGGCAGGTCGCTGGCGTACACCCTGCCCGCCGGGGCCGTCGCCACCTTCACCTGGGACGGGAACGGCGGAACGACCGACCCGCCCGCGGGCTCCATCGATCCCGCCGCCTGGTACCAGGTGCGGAACGTCAACAGCGGCGCCTGCCTCGACGCAGCCGACTGGGGCACGGCGAACGGCACCGCGCTCCAGCAGTGGGCCTGCGGGACCGGGGCCAACCAGGGCTGGCAGTTCCGGCCGGCCGACGGCGGCCACTACCAGGTGGTGAACCGGCACAACGCGAAGGCCTGGGACGTCGACGGCGGTTCCGGGGCGACCGCGGACGGCACCAAGGTGCATCTGTGGTCGTACGAGGGCGGCCTCAACCAGCAGTGGCGGCCGGAGGTCCTGGGCGGCAGCGGGCAGTACCGCTTCGTCGCCCGCCACAGCGGCAAGTGCCTCGCCGTCGACGGCTCCTCGACGGCCGACGGGGCCAGGCTGTCGCAGCAGCCCTGTTCCGGCTCCGCTGCGCAGGCGTTCACCTTGACCGGCTGACGCCACGGGCGGCCGGCACCGCGGCGGCTCTCCGGACACATCGTGCGGGGGAGCCGCCGCGGTGCGCGCGTCCTCGGCGGCTCCCCACGCCCGGAGGGCCGCCGTCCGGGGCGGGTCAGGCGTGCCGCGCCAGCCAGTCGGCGTAGCGGGTGGGGGCGATACGGGCGCCGCCCTTCGGGGTGAGGACGTCGCCGTTGACCGCGGCGAACATCCCGGCGGTGTCGTCGGTGGTCACCGAGCGACCGTCACCCTTGGCGCGGAGCGTGATGAGGCCCAGTTCGTCCAGCGGGTAGGCGTCGGGCCCGGCGAGGTCGACGGTGCCCTGGAGCGGTGTGCCGGCCGCGACCTCGGCGACGGTGGCGGCGACGTCCGCGGCGGCGACCGGCTGGAGCCGGGTGCGCGGGAGGCGGACGGTGTCGTCGTCGGCGGTCCAGGAGAGGACGGCGTCGATGAACTCCATGAACTGCGTGGCGCGAACGATGGAGTAGGGCACGGGACCGGCC
Organism: Streptomyces sp. iso_384; assembly: GCF_056172905.1. Taxonomy (NCBI): domain Bacteria; kingdom Bacillati; phylum Actinomycetota; class Actinomycetes; order Kitasatosporales; family Streptomycetaceae; genus Streptomyces; species Streptomyces sp. iso_384. The sequence goes on along the minus strand of NZ_JBWBTT010000001.1, from coordinate 3,886,357 downwards.
TTGAGGATGTCCTCCTGGAGTGTCTTGGCCCGGTAGTAGTCCAGTTCGGGCACCTGGTCGACCCCGACGATCGACAGGACGACGAAGTGCCCGACGTCCGCCTTCCGGGCGGCGGCGACGAGGTTGTCCATCGAGGTCCGGAAGAACGCCGGCGAAGCGTCGTCGAACGTCGGCGAGTTGGTGAGGTTGACGACCACGTCCGCGCCGGCGAGGGCGGCGTCCATGCCTTCGCCGGTGATCACGTCCACCCCGGTGGACTGGGAGTGGGGCACTGCGCGGTGACCGGCCGCGTCGAGATCCCGCACCACCTGGGATCCGATCAGTCCGGTTCCGCCGATGACGGCAATGTGCATGGTCCTGCCCTTCCTCGATCACGCGTCCCGTCCGACTGCCGGGGGCGTCGCACCACCCGGCAAAGAACGCGGACATTTCTTATCCGAGATACTACTCGGACATCGCGCATCCGGGTATACGGAGGCGTGGATTAGAGTGAAGAAGTGAAAATGTCTGGTGGCGTCGAGTGGGCACTGCACTGCTGCGTCGTGCTGACCGCGGCGGAAGAACCCGCGCCGGCCGCGCGGCTGGCGGAGCTGCACGACGTCTCGCCCAGCTATCTCGCCAAGCAGTTGCAGGCCCTGTCGCGGGCCGGACTCGTCCAGTCGGTCCAGGGCAAGGCCGGCGGCTACGTCCTCACCCGGTCACCCGCGCTCATCACGGTGCTCGACGTCGTCGAGGCGGTCGACGGCCCGGGGCCCGCGTTCGTCTGCACCGAGATCCGGCAGCGCGGCCCGATGGCCACTCCCCCGGAGGCCTGCACCGCGCCCTGCGCCATCAACCGTGCCATGAGCCGGGCCGAGGCCGCCTGGCGGGAGGCCCTCCGCTCGGTCACCGTCGCCGATCTCGCCGCCGACGTCACCTCCGACTACGGGACCGGCGCGCTGGGCAGGATCAGCACCTGGCTGAACCCGGCCGACACCTAGGGCCTCGCGCCGACACCGACGAAATCGGGCGCGCCGGAGTCTGTTCCTGACCGACGTGCCCTCATATGCTTCGCCTTCTGCGTGTTCGCCCGCTTCAGGAGGTCCCGTGCCGGCCCGCGCCATGTACTGCTACACCTGCGATTCCGACGAGCAGCACCGCTCGCTCACCGCCGCCGAGAAGACCTGGCTCCGGGGCCGGACGGGCCGCCGGAGCGCCGACGAGTTCTTCATGTGCCAGGCGCCGAGCTGCCGCAATGTGCGCAGCGGGTTCAACAAGCACCCCTTCGACCCCGTGATCCGCGTACCCCTGCCGGACTGAACGGCAGCGGGAGCGGCATCGCTCAGGGCGCTTCGACGGCTTCCTTGATGCGCTGTCCGAACGCCGGCGCGTCCTTGCGTGCCGCGCTTCCCGCGAAGCCGACCAGCAACTTGCCGACCCCGTGGCCCTCCAGGACGTTGAAGAGCCTCACATGCGTGCCACCGTCCGGCGTGGGTTCGAGGTCGTAGCCGCCCTCGGCCGCGGTGATGAGGTTCTTGGACTGCTCGTGCCAGCGGATGCGGGTCGGGGCGGACAGTTCGCTGATCTCGAAGTCGCGCCGGGTCGTCATGCCCGCGTCCTTGACGGTGCTGTGGAAGACAGTGCCGACGTGGGTCGGCCCGTCCGGCGATTTCTCGATGCGCTGCACCCGTGGGCTGAACTCGGGGTCGTGCGAGCCGTCCGCGAGATAGGCGAAGACCTCTTCGATGGGCCGGTCGATGTCGACCGTGGCTTCGAAACGTGTGCTCATGGCTCTCTCCGGTCAGCTGGGACGCGGCGACGCGCAGCGGGAGATACGACGGGAACGGTCACCGGCGGAGGCGCGACCGCGCTCGGCGCGTCGCTGGGTCCACGCTACCGGAGCCGGGCCAGGTCAGCCTGGCCGCCGGGCACGAATAGTCCCCGGACCGTAATTGCGGCCCGGGGATCAACGCGCGTATATTGGATTCTTCTGCGCTCACGCAGAAAGGCCCCGCTCGGGGACCTTATGAGTACGAACATATCTGGCGGGGAGCCGTTTTGTCAAACCGGGAAAGCGACGAATTGCGGGAAGAGCAGGAATTCATCGACCGGCTCCATGCCCGGGTCGACGAGCTGCGCGGCGTGGCGGCCGACGGTGTCGAGCACGCGCTGACGCCGGTCGGTACGGGACAGCAGGCGCGGCTGGAGCGCGACATCCTGGTCGCGGAGCGCTCGGGGCTGCTCGCCGCGCTCGACGCGGTCGACGGGTCCCTGTGCTTCGGTCGCATCGACCGCTCCGACGGGCTCGCGCACCATATCGGCCGGATCGGGATCCGTGAGGACGACACCGAGCACACCCCGGTTCTGATCGACTGGCGTGCGCCGGTGGCGCGTCCCTTCTATCTCGCCACCGGGCACACGCCGATGGGGCTGCGCCGGCGTCGGCACATCACCACCGAGGGCCGCACGGTCACCGAGCTCCATGACGAGATCCTGGATCTCGGGGACCGGGACCGCACCGGATTCGAGGACCCGAACGGTGACGCCGTGCTGCTCGCGGCGCTCAACTCCGCGCGCACCGGCCGCATGGGCGACATCGTGCGGACCATCCAGGCAGAGCAGGACGGCATCATCCGGGCCCCGCACCGCGGCGTCCTCGTCGTCGAGGGCGGCCCCGGCACCGGAAAGACCGCCGTCGCGCTGCACCGGGCCGCCTTCCTGCTGTACGAGCACCGCGAGCTGCTCGCCAAGCGGGCCGTGCTCATCGTGGGGCCCAACCCGGCGTTCCTGCGCTACATCGCGGAGGTGCTGCCCGCGCTCGGCGAGACCGGGGTGCTGCTCGCGACACAGGCCGAGCTGTTCCCCGGGGTGCACGCCACCGGAACGGACACCCCGCGCGCTGCCACCGTCAAGGGCGGCGAGCCGATGGCCGAGGCCCTCGCCCTTGCCGTACGCGACCGGCAGCGGCTGCCGGAGCCCGGGGCCGCGATGGTGATCCCGCACGAGGACGGCGGGGACCTGGTCCTGGACTGGGAGATCGCTTACGAGGCCCGGCAGGCGGCCCGGGACACCCTCCTGCCGCACAATCTCGCCCGGCCCCACTTCGTCTTCCGGGTCATCGACGCGCTCACCGCACAGCTCGTCGAGCGCATCGGTGCGGACCCCTACGGCGGGCCCAACTTCCTCGGCCCCGACGATGTGGCGCTGCTCGGCCGGGACGTCGCACTGAGCAAGGAGGTGCATGCGGCCGTCGACGAGCTGTGGCCGCCGCTGACCCCCGAGGGCTTCCTCGCCGACTATCTGGCCGACCCCGTGTACGTACCGGAGGAGGACGCCGACGCGATCCGCCTCCCGACCGGCGCCGGGGCCTGGACCCCCGCCGACGTACCGCTGCTCGACGAGGCCGCCGAGCTGCTCGGCATCGACGACAGCGCGGAGCGGGCGGCGGCCGAGGCGGCCCGTCAGGAGCGGGTCGGCTACGCGCAGGGGGTGCTGGAGCTGTCGCGGGGCTCGGAGAGTTACGAGTTCGAGGACGAGGAGTCCGAGGTCCTCGCCGCCCACGACATCATCGACGCCGAGCGGATGGCGGAGCGGCACGAGGAGGCCGACCACCGCACCGCCGCCGAGCGGGCCGCCGCCGACCGTACGTGGGCCTTCGGGCACATCATCGTCGACGAGGCGCAGGAACTCTCGCCGATGGCGTGGCGGTTGCTGATGCGCCGGGCGCCGACCCGCTCGCTGACCCTGGTCGGGGATCCGGCCCAGACCTCCGAGGAGGCGGGCGTCGGGTCCTGGGAGAAGATTCTGCGGCCGTACGTCGGCGACCGCTTCGAGCACGTCACGCTGGAGGTCAACTACCGTACGCCCGCGGAGATCATGGAGCTGGCCGCCGGAGTCCTGCGGGAGAAGGACCCGTCGTTCACCGCCCCCGTCTCGGTGCGCTCGACCGGCGAGAAGCCGTGGAAGCGGGCGGCCGGGGAGGATCTGGCGGGCACGGTGGCCGAGGCCGTCGTGGAGCTGACGCCCCGGGAGGGACGCCTGGCGGTGATCGCGCCGCGCGCGCTGCACGAGGAGATCGCCGCGCCGCTGGACGGTGTCGTGGCAGGTGAGGCCCCCGACCTCACGCACCCCGTGGTGCTGCTGGATCCGCGCCAGGCCAAGGGGCTGGAGTTCGACCATGTGCTGGTCGTGGAGCCGGCCCGGTTCGGCACGAGCGATCTGTATGTGGCGCTCACCCGTGCCACGCAGCGTCTGGGCATCGTCCACCGGGAGGAGCTGCCACCGGCGTTGCGTTGACGGACGTCGCGGGCAGCGGGGTGGCCGGAACACGGTGGGCGAACCCATAAGGTGACGCCATGTCTTCGCCATTGAGTTCGACCAAGACCGCGGCTGCTCTCCGCACCTCGGCACGGGTCTCCGCAGAGTTGTTGTTGGTCCTGGTGGCGGCGGCGGTCGCGCTGTGGGTGCTGGGCCGGATGTGGCCGGTCGTCTGGCCGCTGATAGTCGCTCTGTTCCTCACCACGCTGACCTGGCCGCTCGCCCGCTTCCTGCGCGGGCACGGCTGGCGGCCCGCGCTCGCCGCGTCGGCGGTGACGGTGTTCTCCCTGCTGGTGGGGGCGGGCATCGTGGCGCTGATCGCGGTGCCGGTGGCGGACCAGTCCGGGGAGCTGGCCGGCAGGGTGGTCGACGGCATCGAGAAGCTCCGCGAGTGGGCGGCCGGTCCGCCGCTGAACATCGGCGACGACCAGATCACCGGCGCCCTCGACACCGCGACCTCCAAGCTCCAGGACAGTGTCGGCAGTGTGGTCACCACCGCCGTCACCGGGGTGAGCACCGTGGTCAACGGGCTCGTCACGGCGGTACTGGCGGTCTTCCTGATGTTCTTCTTCCTCAAGGACGGCACGCGGTTCCTGCCGTGGCTGACGCGTCAGCTTCCCGGCAGGCTCGCCACCGACATCCCCGAGGTGGCCTCCCGCAGTTGGGACACCCTGGGCGCGTTCGTACGGTCCCAGGCATTCGTCGGTCTGCTGGACGCGGTCTTCATCGGGCTCGGCCTGTGGATCCTGGACGTGCCGCTGGTTCTGCCGCTGGCGGTGCTGACCTTCGTCTCCGCGTTCGTGCCGATCGTGGGGGCGCTGTTCGCCGGATTCGTGGCGGTGGTCATCGCGCTGGTCTCGAACGGGCCGATGGACGCCCTGATCGTGCTCGGGATCATCATCGTGGTCCAGCAGTTGGAGGGCAATGTGTTCCAGCCCATGATCCAGAGCCGTGGGCTGGGTCTGCACGCGGCGACGATCCTGCTCGCGGTGACGCTGGGCGGCAGTCTGGCCGGTGTGGTGGGAAGCCTCCTCGCCGTTCCGGTGGCCGCGCTGCTCGGGGTGGCCTGGAACTATCTCCGCGAGCAGCTCGCACAGGAGCCGGGGGAGCCGGAGGCCGAGGCCGAGGGTCTTCCCGCGGACGCACCGGTTCCGACGTAGCGTGCGTGACCGGCGGGCAGGCGGGAGTGGTCGGGACGGGGTGCGGATCGCGGCCAGGAGCCGGGCGCAGCGTGCGGCCATCTCCGTCGCGGACTGCTCGGGGTGGGAGATCCACCAGCCGACGAGCGCGCCGACCGTGCCGGTCCACACGTGCTTCAGCGCGTCGGCGTCCAGCGGGTCGCGTTGCCCTGTTCGTGCAGGTCGTCCGCCGTGCCGGAGGCCGCGAGGTCGTCGATGGCCGCGCGGTGGACGTGTGCGGCGGCGTGCAGATCGGAGCCGGGCTTCAACGTCCGGTCGTACAGCACGAACCAGGCTTCCCGCTGCACCTCCAGTACGTCGAAGACTGCTGCGAGGACGCGCGGCGGAACGCTCGACGCGGCGGGCGTGACGCCGGGTGGATCCGGCGTCATCGCCTCCTCGATCGCGGAGCGCAGCCGGGGCGCGATCTGTTCCAGGCAGGCGGGATAGAGCCCGTCCTTGGAGCCGAAGTAGGTGTACGGCATCGGCTTGGTCATCCCCGGAGACGAGGTGGGCGAACGTACGGGGTGCGCTCACGCGGACGGGCGGCAGCTCCAGGGAGGCGATGGAGGGGACGGGCAGCACGGTTCCGGCGGCCCCGGGAACCAGCGCCGCGAGCTCGGCGCAGTTGAGGCCGCACGGGCTGACCTTGCGCCACGTCCCGCAGAGCTTCGCGTTCTCGACGCTCGGTGGCTGGCTCGCCCCCGGGCGGGCGGGCACTACGCCACCCCTCCACACGCACATCGACGATCTCACCGCCGCCCCGCGCGTGGTCACGCCCGCCGGGGTGAGCGAGTCGCTGCGCCTGCCCGGGTCGGGGGCCGGGCCCTCACCCGACCGGCTCTTCCTCGGCTCGGAGGGCACCCTCGGGATCATCACCGAGGCGTGGATGCGGCTCCAGGACCGTCCCGGCCACAAGGCGTCGGCCTCGGTGGTGTTCGACCGCTTTCCCGCCGCGGTGGACGCCGTCCGGGCCATCGCGCAGTCGGGCCTGCATCCGGCCAACTGCCGTCTGCTCGACCCGGGCGAGGCCGCGCTGTCGGGGGTGGCGGGCAGAGGCAGCAGCGTCCTGGTGCTGGGCGTGGAGTCGGCCCACCACCCGGTGGAGCCCGTGTACGACCGGCAGCGCCCGGAGCCGTTCGCGCTCGCCCTGCGCGCGGCCAAGCAGGCCCTCGACCCGGCCGGGATCCTCGACCCTGGCGTGCTGTTCCACTCGGTGGGGTGACGGGCAGGCGACACGGCGGGGTGACAGCGGGTCGGCATGGCAGGCAACTGACGGCCGGTCGCCGCGGCGGCGGGTCTCCCGGCCGCTCATGCCGGGCGCGCGTCCGGCGGGTCCGTGCCGGGGGTCGCCTTCAGCGAGGCCTCGATGCGGGTGAGCTGGTGGGCGAGGCTCGTCATCCACACCCCCAGGTCCACGGACAGAGGCGTCGGCGGGTCCCGGTCCGGACCGGGACCGGGTGCGGTCCCTGGCGCGGGCCCCGGTCGCTCCTCGGCGAGCAGGGCGGCGATCCGGTCGGCCTCCGCCTCCAGGCCCGACGCGGTGCTCCGGGCCCGGACGGCGGAAGCGTCACTCGCGCCGGACTCCGGGCGGAGACCGAAGCGCGGCAGCCACTGCGCGCCGAGCAGCATGTGGTGGGCGGCGATGAGCAGGGCGTGCCAGTCGGCGCGGTCGGCTTCACCGGCGCTCGGGGCCTCCGCGCGGTACTGGGCGTACGCCGCCTCGGCGAGGCGCAGCCGGTGGACGCCCGGCAGGATCGCCGGCGCGGCCCGCGAACCGCCCGACGGCGCGAGCAGCGCCTGTGCCGTCACCGGCACCAGCGGGGCGCACGTTCTGAGCAGCCCGGCCATGGCCAGGCGGACCTCTCTTCGTGCCCCGGCCGGCCAGGCCAGCAGCCCGCACAGCAGACCGATCACGCTGCCGGTGACGACGTCGATCATCCGCGCCTCCGGCAGCCGCAGGGTGACCGGGGCGATCTGGGCGAACGCGGTGGCGACGACGAGCGTGAACAGCGCCTGCGCGTACGCGAGGCCCAGCAGTGGTCCCAGGGCGAAGGCCGCCGGCATGACGGGGGCGAGCAGGGCGGCGTACACATCGGTGTGCCGGCCGAGTCCGATCACGAGCGCCCCGGCCACCAGCGCGCCCGCCGCGTTGCCCGCCACCGCCCGGCGGACCGCCTGCCAGGTCGCGCCGGCGGTCCTACGTCCGAGGGCCAGGACGGCGAGGAGCACCCAGAACCCGTGGGTCAGGTCGAAGGAGCCGGCCACCGCGCGGGCCGCGGCGAGTCCGAGCGCGGTCCTTACGGCGTTCTGGAACAGCACCGACCGGAACGTCACATTGCCGAGGACGCGCCGGGCCCACAGCCTCGGCGTGGACTGTTCGGCGTACCAGAACAGTTCGCGCGGGGCGGCCGGCTCGGTGGGCCCTCCGTGCGTGCCGATGTCGACGGTGATCTCCACCATCCGCGCCGATTCGGCGAGCGCCAGCACCCGGGACTGCCGTCGCAGCCTCGACGGGGGGCCGCTCACCGGGCGGTCCGGTGGCCAGGCGCACCCGGTCCGTCTGGAAGCCCCGCATCGCCTCCTCCAGCGCACCGGCGGGCGGCTGCCGGTGCGCAGAAACCGGGCGCAGGCGGTGCACAGCTCCGCGACCCGGTCCAGGAGTGCGTCGGACTCGGGATCGGCGGGCGCGGGTACGGGTGTGGCTTCGGCGAGGGTGGCCAGCTGGTCGAGGAGTCTGCGAACGGAGCGGCCGGTCTGTTCGAACGCGCGGTCCGTCCGGCCCGCCCCCGCCGGGCGTTCCGCCGGTGGTACGTCCGCCAGGCGCAGCTTCGCTCCGGCGGCGCGCAGCCGTGCTGGTGGCACGCCGCCGGGAGCGGCCCCGCGCGCCGCCTCGTCGAGGGCGTCGGCCAGCCGTTCCCGGTAGGAGGGCGCGGCCGGATCGGGCAGCAGGACTTCGGAGGCGGCGAGGAGCAGCACACCGGCCGTGAGCCCCGACAGCCGCTCCACGAGCGTGTCGGGGGCGTACGGCGGAAAGCAGGCGAGGATGTAGAACAGCTGGAGTCCGGGGGCGGCGCCCGCGGGCCTGGGCCCGGCCACCGCCGCGAACGCCAGCAGGAACCCGACGAGGAGCATGCCGCCGACGGCGGCCCAGGTGTCGACGGCGAGCAGGGTGCCCAGGGTCGTCAGGGCCAGCGCCGGGGGCAGGGCCCGCACCATGACGGAAGCCCGCTGACGGCCGGAGCCGGGGACGGCCGAGAGGAGTCCCAGGGCGATCGGCGCGAAGAGGGCGTACAGCGCGGTGACCGGGAGCCCGGCTCGGTACAGCAGCGGGTAGAATCCGGCGCTCGCCGCGCCGGCGCCCCGGAAGGACCGGCGGAGGATCGTCGCCCGCTCCTGCCCGCCGATCACCCGCGCGCTCCCTCCGCGGGCGGGGACCCGCACCTCGCCCGGCGGGGCAGGCGGACGGCGGCGGGCGGGGGCCTTTGTGAGGGCCCGTCCGCGGGGAGCCGCTGTGCGCTCATGCCGCGCGCTCCTCTCCCGGGCCGGCCCCCGGTGACGCCCTCAGGACTGCCTCCGGCCATTGTCGGCCGGGACCGGAGCGCCCGCGCGATGGCGAAGGGCTCGGGGTGCGGGAGGCTCGATCGGTCCATGCCCGGCGATCGGTCGGGCGCTGTGCGCCGGACGGGAAAGGCGTCCGCCCCGAGCACCTGGTGCTCGGGGCGGACGCCGGCGAGGAGGACACGGCCGGGCGGTCGCCCGCACGGTGGGGGCGGGCCGTGGTGGCTCAGATGGTCGCCGTGTCGATCACGAAGCGGTAGCGGACGTCGCTCGCGAGAACCCGCTCGTACGCCTCGTTGACCTGGCTCGCGCCGATCACCTCGATCTCGGCGCCGAGCCCGTGCACGGCGCAGAAGTCCAGCATCTCCTGGGTCTCCGCGATGCCGCCGATCGCCGAACCCGCGATCGACCGGTTGCCCATGATCAGGGAGAAGAGGTTCAGCGAGATCGGCTCCTCGGGGGCGCCCACGTTGACGAGGGTGCCGTCCGTGCGCAGGAGTCCGAGGTAGGCGCCGAAGTCCAGCGGGGCCGAGACCGTGGAGAGGATGACGTCGAAGGTGCCGGCCAGCTCCTCGAAGGTCTCGGGGTCGCTGGTCGCGTAGTAGTGGTCGGCGCCCAGCTTGAGCCCGTCGTCCTTCTTCCGCAGGGACTGGGAGAGGACCGTGACCTCGGCGCCGAGTGCGTGCGCGATCTTGACGGCCATGTGTCCGAGACCGCCGAGGCCGACGACGGCGACCTTCTTGCCGGGGCCCGCGCCCCAGCGCTTCAGCGGCGAGTACGTGGTGATGCCGGCGCACAGGAGCGGCGCGGCCTCGTCGAGGGCGATGCCCTCGGGGATGGTGACGGCGAACTTCTCGGTCACGACGATGTGCGTCGAGTAGCCGCCGTAGGTGGGCTCGCCGCTGCGGTCGAGGGCGTTGTACGTCTGGGTGTTGCCCTCGGCACAGTGCTCCTCGCGGCCCATCAGGCAGGCGTCGCACTTTCCGCAGGAGTCGACCATGCAGCCGACGCCGACGCGGTCGCCGACCTTGAACCGGGTGACCCCGGAGCCGGTCTCGGCGACGATCCCGGCGATCTCGTGGCCGGGCACCATCGGGAAGATGCCCTCGCCCCAGCCGTCGCGGGCCTGGTGGATGTCGGAGTGGCAGATACCGGCGAACTTGATGTCGATCAGGATGTCGAACTCGCCCACCGGACGACGCTCGATCGTGGTGCGCTCCAGCGGGGCCTTGGCACGGGGAGCGGCGTAGGCGGCAACGGTGGTCATGCCGGAGGTTCTCCTCTGGGTGATGCGGTAGGAACGTGTCCCAGCCTCACTCCGTGTCCGACGTTTACCCAGCCCACCGCTTTGCCTACGTCCAGTGGTCCTACTACTGACGGGGACAGGCTCGGCCGCCTACGACCACGCATCGCAGGAATAATGGAACCCATGGACGATCAGCCGGAGGCCGCCGCACCCGAGCCGCTGGACCGGCGTGCCGAACTCAGTGAGTTCCTGCGCACCCGCAGGGCCAAGCTCCAGCCGCAGGACGTGGGACTGCCGGAGTTCGGCCGGGCCCGTCGGGTGCCCGGGCTGCGCCGGGAGGAGCTGGCGCAGCTGGCCGGGGTGTCCGTGGCGTACTACACGCGTCTGGAGCAGGGCAACGGGCGCAATGTGTCGGCCGAGGTGCTCGACGCGATCGCCCGCGCGCTGCGGCTCACCGACGCCGAGCACGCGCACCTGAACCATCTGGCGAGGCCGGCCCGGCACAAGAAGAAGCGCCGCCCGGCGAGGGTGCAGCGGGTGCGGACCGGGCTGCTGTATCTCCTCGACAACATGGAGGGCATTCCCGCGTACGTGGCCGGGGCGCGGTCCGACATCCTCGCCTGGAATCCGATGGCGGCGGCGGTGTTCGGCGACTGGGCCGCACTGCCGCAGGCCGAGCGGAACTGGGCGCGTCTGGTGTTCCTCTCCCCCGCCTACCGGGACCTGTTTCTGAACTGGGACTCCAAGGCCTCGGACATGGTCAGCTATCTCCGGCTGTACGCGGGCTGCCACCCCGAGGATCCGCAGCTGTCGGCGCTGGTGGGCGAACTCTCGCTGAAGAGCGAGGAGTTCCGGCGGCTGTGGGCCACGCACAACGTCAAGGAGAAGGGCCACGGCATCAAGCTGATCCGGCATCCGCTCGTCGGCGATCTGACCCTGTCGTACGAGACGCTGAACCTCCCGGACGACGAGGACCAGCAGCTGGTGACCTACCACGCGGAGCCGGGTTCGGAGTCGGCCCAGGCCCTGCGCCTGCTGGCGAGCTGGGGCGCCGACGCGGGCCGGGCGGATGTGATCAGCGGCGCGGGTCGGGGTCCGGACGACGAGCGATGAGGACGAACTCCCGGCCCGGCCGGTCGGGTGCGTCACGCACCTCGCGCACGACGAAGCCCCGGGCCGTCAGGTCCGCCTCGACCTCCTGACGCTCGCGGAACCGCAGCGTGGAGTCGGAGGTGAGGACCCGGCCGTCGACCGCGAAGACGTAGGTCCAACGGAACGACACGAGCGGCCCGGCGACCCCGGTCACCTCGACCCAGCTCTCGACGGGGCCGAGGCCGATGATCTCGGTGACACGGTGCGAACGCTTCCGGTTCCACGCCTCCCAGGCGCGCCGGGCCGGGTCCCGCGTCTCGAAGACCAGGTGCCCGCCCGGCCGTAGCGCCTCGTAGGCACCGCGCAGCGTCGCCCGCCAGTCGCGCGGGTCGGTGATCTCCTGTGCCACGTTGGCCGTCATGGTGGCCAGGTCGACCCGCAACGGCGGAAGAGCCGAAGCGTCACCGCTGATCCAGCGGACCCGGTCACCGCCCGGCTTGGCGCGCGCCACGTCGACCGAGGCCCGGGCGGGGTCGACGCCGACGACCTCGAACCCTCGGTCCGCCAGCAGCAAGGCGAACACACCGGTACCGCAGCCGATGTCCAGCACCCGCCGTGCACCGAACTTCTCGGCGATGCGGACGTACGGGTCCAGATCTCCTCGGTCGGGGTCGAGCGGATCGTAGAGCGCAGCCAGTCGGGGATCCGCGAACATCTCGTCAGCCATGCGGCGGAAGGTACCGAGCGGGCGGAGCATCGGCACGCGCCGGGCCGGCCGGCCGGTCAGTCGGCCTCGGCCACCGCCGCCACCTCCTCGGGCGCCACTCCTGCCGCCGCCTCCGCCTCATCGGTGGCGCACGCCGCAGGCGCGGAAATCCGGGTCGATGCCGTCGCAACCGTGCCGGCCGGGTCCAGGAGCGGCAGGGTCTGTGCGGCGGCGAGCCGGGGCAGCAGCAACTGCCAGAAGCCGGTGAGCATGTACGGGGAGAGCCACCCGGAATCGTGCCGGCCGAGCACCTCGAACCCGGCCGTCGCGGCGACCGTGGCGGCCGCCGCGTCCTCGCGGGAGACGTCCTCGGCGAGTGTTCCGGCGGCGGCCGCCTCGTCCAGCAGTTCCCGCACGCGGTGGTGCCACTGCGCCCTCAGGTCCGGGGCGGTGGTTCTCGCGGCGTCGCAGCTCAGCCGGAATCCGGCCCGGCTCACCGGGTCCTCGCGCAGCCGTTCCGCGAGAGCGTGCGAGCTGTCGACGAGCGCCTGCAGGGCGGTGTCCGTCCTGCTCCGGATCGCGCCGGACATCTCGCGCAGCTCCCGGGACGCCTCCACCACCACCGCTTCCGCGACCGCGGCCTTGTTCTCGAAGTGGAAGTGCAGCGCGCCGGTGCTGACGCCCGCGCCGGAACTGATCAGCGTCAGCCGCGCCTGCGCGTAGCCGTGCTGCTCGAAGACGGTGGCGGCGGATCGGATCAGTGACCGGCGGGTACGGGTGGCCCGCTCCTGTTTGGTCACCGGGGGCTCCGCTCGAAGAATGGGCGACCGGACAGGGGAACGGAAAAGGCGGCTGCCCCGGTGGAGGGCTCCCCGCCGGGGCAGTGGGACGGCTTCATGGAGTTATCAAACCAACTTACCGGTTTCATTTCCAGAGAACGGAAGAAGCCGGCGGAGGCTTCCGGGATCCTTTCCGGCCACTTCTTCCCTTCGGGCCATGAAATCTCTGCACTTCGGGCCATGAAACCGGGCCGGAAAGGGAAAGAGCGGATCATCGCACGTATTTGCGATCTGTCACGCGGTACTACACCGAGAACGCGTTCGCGTGATCGGCCGACCAGATCCGGAACGGCCGGGCCGGACGCCCTGTCAGTTCCTCGACGGTGGGCACCACCGTCGCCTTCGCGCCCGCCCGCTGCCGCTCCGCGCTCTCCAGGAAGGCTTCCGCGACGGGGCGCGGGTACGTCGCCAGCAGGGCCGTGCGCGCGGCGTCCACGCCCAGTTCCTCGAAGTGCAACGGCCGCTCCAGCACCCGGGAGAGCTCGGCCGTCTGCTCCCGCGCGGTGATCGCCTCCGGGCCCGACACGGCGTACGCCCTGCCCTCGTGCCCCGTACCGGTGAGCGCGGCGACGGCCACCGCCGCGACGTCGCGCGGGTCGACGCAGGCGACCGGCGCGTCGCCGTACAGGGCGCGCACCACTCCGGCCGACCGGATGCCGGGCGCCCAGGACAGCGTGTTGGACATGAACGTCCTGGGACGGACGAACGTCCAGGCGACCCCCGACTCCCGCACGGCCTGTTCGTTCTCCCGCTGACGCCGGGTGATGAAGTCGTCGGCCCCCGGCTCCTCCACCGCCATCATGGACAGCTTGACCAGGTGGCGGACGCCCGCCGCTGCCGCCGCCGCGGCGACCCACTCGTCGTGGGGCTCCGTAGGACTCTTCGTCACCAGGAAGACCGAGGTGACGCCCCGCATGGCCCGGTCGAGGGCGGAGCGGTCCCCGTACTCCCCCTCGACGACCTCGACCCCGCTCCCTCGTACCGTCAGCCGCTCGGGACTGCGCGCGAGAATCCGCACCGGGCCTGCCGCCGCCAGCTGTCCGGCGACCTCACGGCCCACAGCTCCGGTCGCCCCGGTCACGAGAATCATTCGGAAAACCTTTCAGCCATTGACCCGCGGGCCGGACAGAACGGTGGAGAACACCGGTTCGCCGCCCTGATGGCCTGCCACCTGGACCGTCACCGTATCCTCGACCGTCCCCGGCTGGACCACCGCCCCGATCGAGCACGGGCTGTCGAACTCGGCGTACCGGTGGAACCGGCTGCGCGCCTCCGCCGGAACGATTCCGCCGGGCCCCGCCGCCAGGCAGGCCGCCTGACGGGCCGCCTCCAGCAGCAGCATGCCCGGGACATGGTCGTTGGGTCGCTGGAACAGCGTCGGATGCCGGGTGTCCACGCGCAGTTCCCACACCCCGTCCCGGCCGGTCTCCGAGAGCACCACGTCCTCGGCCCTGGTGCGGCCCGCCCCGGCGGTGGAGACCGGCGTCGCCTGCGGTATCGCTATCGCCTCGGCGGGTGTGTCACCGCGCATCCGCCGGTACACCTTGGGGTTCGTGAAGCGGGTCGCGCCCGTCCCCGTCGCGGCCAGTTCCCCGTCGCGGTGGACCGCCCAGCCCACGCGCCCCTGTACGGGCAGTCCGCCCCGCCACTTCAGATCGGAGCAGAACACCTCCACGTCGATCTCGGCAGGGGCGCCGCCGACGCCCAAGTGGTCCAGGTCGCACGCGTAGTCGAGGTCCGCCATCAGGAAGTGGTAGCCCACCGGGACGCCGTACCCGGCGTGGAAGGAGAGCATGGCCGCCTGTCGCATCGCCTCCGCCACCAGCAGCGGATCGTGCCGGTCGCCGCTCACCGGGGCGAAGAACGGATGATCGTGCGGCAGGACCGCCGCGACCGAGAACCGATCGCTTGCCAGGCGCACCCAGTTACGCGGAAAGGCGTCCTCCGGCCTGGTCCGGTGCACCATGTCGATCCCCACGGGATGCACCACCTCGGCCTCCGAATCCATAGCCGGCACCGGATCGATCAAGACTGCTGCTTCGGGCATAACTCCCCCCAGGGGTCATGTGATGGCGAGCCGTTCCTGCGATGCACGTGCGCTGATAAGATACAGACTAATCGGTTTTTTTTCTATCCCCGGCAGGGTCGTCCCCCCACACCGTCCCAGCCGTTTCCCGGGCCCTCGCCCAGCAAAGGAGACAGGATGGCCAAGCAGGACCGGGCGATCCGCACCCGCCAGACAATCCTGATGGCAGCGGCGCAGGCCTTCGAGAAATACGGCTATCAAGCCGCGACGATCACCGAGATACTCAAGAGCTCCGGCGTCACCAAAGGCGCTCTCTACTTCCATTTCCCGTCCAAGGAAGATCTCGCGCTCGGTGTTCTCGATGCACAGGAGCCACCTCAGACCGTTCCGGACCAGGCTCTCAAACTCCAGGAACTCATCGACCTGGGCATGCTGTTCAGCCATCGTCTGCAGACCAGCCTCCTCGCCCGGGCGGGCGTCCGCCTCTCCATGGACCAGCAGGCACAGGGCCTCGACCGCAGCGGCCCCTTTCTCCGCTGGCAGGAAGCCACCCATCACCTCCTCAGCAGTGCCAAACACAACGGCGAGCTGCTCCCCCACGTCAAGCCCACCGAGACGGCGGACCTGTACGTGGCCGCCTTCGCGGGAACCCAGGCGGTCTCCCAGACTCTCACCAACTACCAGGACCTGCAGCGCCGCCACATCACGCTGCAGCAGCACATACTCCCCAGTATCGCCACGCCCTCCATCCTCACCGCCCTCGATCTGACGCCGGAACGCGCCGAGCGCCTCGGCCTGCTGGATCCGGTCGGCTGAACCGAGCCGGGGGAACGGCCACCCGGCTTTCAGGCTCGTACGCGGAACGGGCGCCGGGCGTTCAGGCGTCCAGCGCCAGTTTCGCGCCGAGGCCGATCATCATCACGGCGACCAGCGCGTCCAGCACCCGCCAGGCGGCAGGCCGCGCCAGGACCCCGCTCAGCATCCGGGCGCCGTATCCGAGCGCGACGAACCAGCACAGGCTGGCGAGGACCGCGCCGAGGCCGAAGGTCCAGCGCAGCGGACCCCGGTCGGCGGCGACGGACCCGAGCAGGAACACGGTGTCGAGGTACACGTGCGGGTTGAGCCAGGTCATCGCCAGGCAGGTCAGCACGACGCCCCGGCGCGACGTGGCCGGCGCGTCGGCGGCGTGCAGGGCCGACGGGCGCAGGACGCGGCGTGCGGCGAGCAGGCCGTAGCCGATCAGGAACAGGCCGCCGAGCAGCCCCACCGCCGTCAGCGCCGACGGCCAGGCCACGACGACCGCGCCGACGCCGGCGACCCCCAGCGCGATGAGCACCGCGTCGGACAGGGCGCAGATCCCGACCACCGCGAGCACACCGTCACGGCGGACGCCCTGGCGCAGCACCAGGGCGTTCTGGGCGCCGATGGCGACGATGAGGGACAGGCCGGTGCCGAATCCGGCGGCCGCGGTGGTCAGGGCGTTCATCATGCGGCCGACGCTACAAAGCGGGACAATATGATGTCCAGCTAAGGATTCTTACGTATCATTAGCTTTCATGATGTCCGAGCTTCCTCTCGACCAGGTACGGACGCTGCTGGCCGTGGTCGACGAAGGCACCTTCGACGCGGCGGCGGGCGCCCTGCAGCTGACGCCGTCGGCGGTCAGCCAGCGCGTGAAGGCACTGGAGCAGCGCACGGGCCGGGTGCTGCTGATGCGCACGAAACCGGTGCGGCCCACCGAGTCCGGCGAGGTGGTGGTGCGCTTCGCCCGCCAGCTGGCCAGGCTGGAGCGCGATGCGCGGACGGCGCTCGGGATGGCCGGACCGGACGCACCGACGCCCCTGTCGATCGCGGTCAACTCCGATTCCCTGGCGACCTGGTTCCTGCCCGCCCTGCGGCGGGTGCCGGAGCAGCTGGACCTCTGCTACGAGCTGCGCCGCGAGGACCAGGACCATACGGCCGCCCTGCTGCGGGAGGGGCTGGTGATGGCGGCGGTGACCTCGTCCCCGGAGGCGGTGACGGGCTGCTCGGTGCGCAGGCTGGGCCGGATGCGGTATCTGCCGGTGGCCAGCCCCGGTTTCGCCGACCGGTGGCTGGAACGGCGGGCGGGCACGGCGTTGCGCGAGCTGATCGGCGATGCCCCGGTGATCGGCTTCGACCGGCGCGACGATCTCCAGGACACCTTCGTTCGCCGGCTCGGCCTCGGGCCCCGGGCGAGCGCCCGGCGTCATCTCGTGCCCACCTCGGAGGGGTTCGTGAACGCGGTGACGGCAGGCATGGGCTGGGGCATGGTGCCCGAGGTCCAGGCGGAGCCGCTGCTGGGTGACGGCCGGCTGGTGCGGCTCACCTCGGACCGGACCGTCGTCGTACCGCTGTACTGGCAGCAGTGGAAGCTGGACTCACCAGCCTTGGCGGCCGTGGCCGATGCGGTGGCGGCCGAGGCGGCAGAGGCGCTCGACGGCGACCGGCCGGACTGACCGGGTCCGCCTCATCCCCGCCCACCGCTGCGCATGGGTGACTGCAGCACTCTCCAGGCGAGGTCAGGTTCACCCAACCGACCCGAGAGGGGCTTGTGATGACGGACAGTCAGGGTCAGGAGACCGGCAACGGCCGGGAGGCGGCGGTTGATCGGCAGGCACGGGGCACGGTCGCCGGGCTCGTTCTCGGTCAGATGGCCACCCAGGCACTCGGTACGGCGGTGCGGTTGGGGGTGTTCGACCGGATCGGTCCTGGCGAGCTGAGCGGCGACGCGCTCGCCGGTTCTCGCGGCACCCATCCGCAGGCGACGCTGCGTCTGCTGCGCGCGCTCGCCGGACTCCAGTTGCTGTCCGAGACGGAACCGGGCGTCTTCCGGACCCGACGGCGGGCGACGCCCTGCGCACCGACACGCCCGGCACGATGGCCGCCATGGCCCGGATGTTCACCGATCCGGTCATGCTGCGGGGCTGGGACCTGCTCGACGAATGCGTACGTACGGGAGAGACCACGTTCGGCACGGTGTTCGGGACGGACTTCTTCGGCCATCTCAAGGAGCATGCTGAAGAGCATCATCCACGACTGGGACGACGAGAGGTGCGCGGCCATCCTGCGGCACATCCGGGCCGTCATCCCCGACCACGGTTCGCTGCTGATCGTCGAGCCGGTGCTGCCCGCCACGGTGCCGCCGGACCCGGCGGGAGGCGTCTACCTCAGCGATCTCAACATGCTCGTCCATGTCGACGGGCGTGAGCGGACCCAGGACGACTTCGCCGCCCTGTGCGCGGCGGGCGGCTTCGCCCTCCGGAGCGTGACGTCGATGCCCGCGCCCGACATCTTCCGGATCATCGAGGCCTCACCGGTCTGACGGCCGCCTCGGGGCGGGGGCGCGGGACGCCTTAGGATGGCGGGTCTCTCCCCCTTGGAACGACATCGGAGGCGTCCTCCCCATGCGTGTGCTGCTGGTGGAGGACGACGACGACCTGCGGGAGGTCATCGCGTCCGGGCTGCGGGACGGGGGCTTCGCCGTGGACTGCGCGGCGGACTGGCCGGAGGCGGACGTGCTGCTGCACGTCACCGCGTACGACTGTGTGGTGCTGGACCGGATGGTGCCCTCCGGCGACACCCTCGTCCCGCTGGAGGTCAGGCGCCGGGCCGGCTGGTCGGTGCCCGTGCTGTGTCTCACCGCCCTGGACTCGCTGCCCGAGCGGTTGCGGGGGCTGGAGAGCGGCGCGGACGACTATCTGGCCAAACCGTTCGCGATGCCCGAGCTGGTGCTGCGGGTCCGGGGCCTGAGCCGGCGGGCGGCGGCCCGGCTGCCCTCCTTCCTGAGCTGTGCGGATGTGGTCATGGACGTGGCGCGGTACGAGGTGCGGCGCGGCGGCGTGCTGCTGTCGCTGAGCCCGAAGGAGTACGCCGTGCTCCAGCAGCTCCTCGTCCACCGGGACGCCGTCGTCACCCGTACCGACCTGCTGGAGCACTGCTGGGACGAGATGGCCGACCCGGTGTCCAATGTGGTGGACGCCGTCGTCGCGGGGCTGCGGCGCAAGCTCGGCTCCCCCGGCCTCGTGCACACCGTGCGCGGTCAGGGGTTCCTGCTGTCGGCGGAGCCGGGGCCGTCCTGATGGCGAAGCCCGTACGGCGTCGTTCCCCGGCCCGGAGGCGGCTGCGCCGGCTGCAGCTGCGGCTGACCGCCGCGTACACCCTGATCACCGTCGTCGGGCTGGCCGCGCTGTCCTGGCTGGTGATCCGTACCGACGACCGGGCGCGGCAGGACGCCGAGTACGACGAGATGCGCCGACGGGCGTCCGTCGCGGCCTCGCTCGTGTACTACGAGGACGACCGCATCCGGCTGGACGGCCTCGACGACGACGACGCGACCTCGGGCACCCCGCAGATCCTGGTGCTGGAGCGACGGCCCGGCGGTGATCCGGTGACCGTGTTCCGGGGCCGCACCGAGCGGTTCGCCGTACCGGCCGGAGATCTGTGGGCGGTGACCCGTACGGCGATGGACGAGGAGGAACCGGTACGGGCCGAGGCGCGCGACCGTACGGGAGAGCCGGTGCATCTGCTGGCCGTGCCCTTCTACCACGACGCCACCGACGAGGTGGCGGGCGCGGCCGTCGCGGTCGGCGATCCGGAGTACGGCGCGGCCGAGCACCGCAGTCTGGTGCTCTCCCTCGTCGTCGGGACCGGGGCGCTGACGGCGCTGGCCGCGCTGACCGGGCATGTGCTCTCCGGGCGGAGCATGCGGCCTGCCTGGCAGACGCTGGAGCAGCAGGAACGGCTGCTGGCCGACGCGGCGCACGAGTTGCGGACCCCGGTCGCGGTGATGCGCGGATCGGTGGATCTGGCCGCCGCCTCCCCGGACGGGCCGGCGGCGCATCTGCCCCGGATCCGGCGGGCGGCGGACCGGATGGCCGACGTCGTGGAGAACCTGCTGACCCGGGGGCGGTTGGAGGCCGACGTGGACGTCGTACGGGCGGAGCCGCTGCGGCTGGACCAGCTCGTCGAGGAGGTGTGCGCGGAGCTGCCGGACAGCGGTCGCGGCCCGGAGCTGCGGCTGACGGAGTCGGTGACGGAAGCCGACGCGGCCCTGGTGCGGGTCGCTGTGCGCAACCTCCTGGACAACGCCGTACGGCACGGCCGGGCGCCCGGTGCGCCGGCGGACCGGGCCGATCTGCTGGTGACCGTGCGCGGTCCGGAGGTGTGGGTCGCCGACCGGGGTCCGGGCGTGGATCCGGCCCGGCTGCCGGAACTGATGGAACGGTTCAGCTCGCCGGGCGGTGGAACGGGCATCGGCCTCTCGCTGGTGGGTCGGATCGCAAAGGCCCACCGGGGAACGCTCACCGTCCGGAACCGACCCGGCGGCGGCGCGGAGTTCGTCCTGCGGCTCGCCCCCGCCGGATCGCGGCAGGGCCGCCGGCGCGGCACGGGGCGGACGCTCACGATTCGCTCATGATCGGTCGTCCATGATGCGGGGGCAGGTTCCGAAGCCCAGCCCCGGGAGTCTTGTCATGCCCCAGCACGCCGTCCCCCCGTTCCTCCGCCGTCGCAGCACGCTCGCCGCTCTGGCCTGCGGGGTCGTGGTCGCGACGGGAGCGGGGCTGCTCCTGTCCCACGCCTTCGCCACGGGGTCGGCGGATGGGGCCGCGCCGGAGGTCGTGCCGCCCCGGGCGCATGTGACCTTCGACTACCAGATCGGCGGTGCGTACACCCCGCCCGCCGGGGTCGGGGCCGTATCGCGGGACCGCGGCGACTCGCCGGCCGAGGGCCTGTACAACGTCTGTTACGTCAACGCCTTCCAGACCCAGCCCGACGCGCTGGACCAGTGGCAGCAGGACGACCCCGATCTGCTGCTGCGCGACGGCGACGGGGAGCTGGTCAGTGACGAGGCCTGGGACGAGGTGCTGCTCGACACCTCGACCGCGGGCAAGCGCGCCCGGCTGGCGGAGATCGTCGGGGAGTGGATCGACGGCTGCGCGGAATCCGGCTTCCAGGCGGTGGAGCCGGACAACCTGGACTCCTTCGAGCGCTCCGACGGTCTGCTGACCCGGGCGGACAACGCGGCGTTCGCGAAGCTCCTGGCCGACCGGGCGCACACCGCCGGGCTGGCGATCGGCCAGAAGAACACCACCGATCTGCTGGACCGGCGGGAAGCGATCGGGTTCGATTTCGCCGTCGCCGAGGAGTGCGGCCGGTACGACGAGTGCGCCGACTACGCCTCCGCGTACGAGGACAGGGTGTTCGTCGTCGAGTACACCGACGACGACTTCGCGAAGGCGTGTTCGTCCGTGGGGGCGAAGGTGTCGGTGGTGCGCCGGGATCTCGACGTCCGGCCGGCCGGACGGCCGGGGTATGTGTTCCGCACCTGCTGACGGCTCACGGCACGTCCGGCGGGTGGGCGCAGACCGTGAAGATGCCGCCTTCGGGGTCGCAGATGACCAATTCGGTTCCGTCGGCGGGCGAGTCCACCGGCGGGCCGGCCGTTCCGCCCGCCGCGCGTGCCGCCTCGGCGACCGCTTCCAGGTCCGCGACCTGGAAGCGGACGTGCCAGCGCGGGCGCAGCCGGGGGTCCAGGGCCGACGCGTCCCCGCCGCCGCGCAGGGTGGCCACGGTCCGGCCGCCCTGCCGTACGACGACCGCGTCCTGCTGGTAGGCGTAACCGACCTCGCAGCCGCCGGGTTCCTGAGAGTCCCAGCCGAACACCCCGGCGTAGAAGATCGCACAGTCGAAGGCGTGGCTGGTACGCAGTTCGATGGAGGCGGGCATGTTGTCGCGGCCGAACGACCAGGGCGGGGTCCGGCCCTCCCAGAAGCCGAATCCGGCCCCTTCGCGGTCGGCGGCCACGGCTCCCCGGCCGGGGCCCAGCCGAATCGGGCCGACGGCGATGGTGCCGCCCCGTTCGCGGACCCGGGCCGCGGCGGTGTCGACGTCCGCGACGGCGAAGTACGGGGTCCAGGAGACGGTTGTCGGCAGGCCGGGGGCGATCTGTCCGATCCCGGCGACGGGCAGGGCGTCGGCATGGGCGACGGAGAAGCCCTCGCCGAGGGTGCCGGAGCGGAAGGTCCACCCGAGGACGGTCCCGTAGAAGTCCTGGGCGGCCCGCAGGTCCCGGGTCATGAGGCTGACCCAGCACGGAACCCCGTGTACGGGGGTGCTCTGCGCTGCCTCGGTCATCGGGATCCATCTCCTCGTCACCGCTGGTGAGCCGCCGCGCCGCAGACGCCGGTCCGGCGGGTGGGCCTGATGGTCACCGGCCGTTCGCAGGCCGGAGCGCTCCGGGGCGTCACACGTCCTCCGGAGCGGGCACGCCTCCATACCTACGCCGCCGGGGACGCCGCCGCCACCCGGGAGGGCCCTTGATGTCAGTGCACGGTGACAGACTTTCCGCATGAACGCTTCGCAGCCGAAGGCTGACCTCCAGCACTATCTGCAGTTCGCTCGCGACACGCTGCTGTGGAAGCTCGAAGGGCTCTCGGAGTACGACGTCCGCCGCCCCCTGACGCCGACCGGCACGAATCTCCTCGGGCTGGTCAAGCACGCGGCCGGGGTGGAGCTGGGCTATTTCGGCGAGACGTTCGGGCGGCCGTTCGGCGAGGCGCCGCCCGCCTACGAGGACGACGCCGAGGCGAACCGGGACATGTGGGCGACGCCCGACGAGTCGCGGGAGGACGTCCTCGGTCTCTACCGCCGGGTGGCGGAGCACGCGGACGCCACGATCGCCGAGCTGCCGCTCGACGCGGTCGGGCAGGTGCGGTGGTGGCCCGAGGAGCGGCGCCGGGTGACCCTGCACCAGATCCTGGTCCATGTGATCTCCGACCTCCAGCGGCACGCGGGGCACGCGGACATCGTCCGGGAGCTGGTCGACGGGACGGTCGGGCTGCGGTCCGGCACCGACAACATGCCGCCGGGCGACCGTGCCTGGTGGGAGGGGTACCGGCAGCGCCTGGAGCAGGCGGCGCGGGAGGCGAAGTAGTCCTCGCCGGATCGCCCGCCCGGTCGTGGTGCTCTCCGGATCGCTCGCCTA
Organism: Streptomyces sp. iso_384; assembly: GCF_056172905.1. Taxonomy (NCBI): domain Bacteria; kingdom Bacillati; phylum Actinomycetota; class Actinomycetes; order Kitasatosporales; family Streptomycetaceae; genus Streptomyces; species Streptomyces sp. iso_384. The sequence continues at coordinate 3,863,408 of NZ_JBWBTT010000001.1, read as the reverse complement.
CGTGGTGCTGTCCGGATCACTCGCCGGTTCGGCGTCCGGTGGGTGCGGCGGGTTCGCCGAGGTGGTGTGCGGCGGTGCGCCAGGCGGCGGTGACGGCTTCGCGGGCGGTGGCGGTCGCCGCACCGACCTCCGGCGGGAGGTGCAGCGGGGCGCCGACGTGGACGTGGAGCCGGGGGCGGCGGGCCGGGGCGGTGAGGAGCCCGGAGATCTGCTTGAGGCACGAGCCGGAGGTCACCCGGCGGGCGCCTGCCTGGCCGAGCGGCACGACGGGCGCCCCCGAGGCGTGTGCGAGGCGGGCGAGACCGCTGCGGAAGCTCTCCGGCGGGGCCTCCGCCGCGTCCGTGCGGCAGGGCAGCCGTCCTTCGCCGTAGATGAGCAGATGGCGGCCGTCCCTGAGCGCGACGGCCGCCGCGTCGAGGGCGCCCGCCGCCCGGTGGGTGTTGCGGTGCACGGGCACATGGCCGCCGCCCTCCAGGAGGTGGCCGAGGACCGGGATGCGCCAGAGGCCCGCGGTGGCCATGACGACGGGTTCGACGCCGAGGCGCAGCAGTGCGGCGAGGACGATGCCCGGGTCGGCCAGGGAGGTGTGGTTGGCGACGATGATGCTGCCGGCGGCCGGGGCCGTGGCGTGGTCGGAGGTGACCGTGAGGCGTCCGAGCGAGGGGACGACGGCGGCGGCGATTCGGCTGAGCACGGTTCTCCCGGGGTCCGGCGGGCGTGGCCGTCCTGGTGGACGGCGGTGCGGTCGGGGCCCGCCCGTTCCGGCTCGGCCCGCCACGCCCTCATCGTCCTGGCGGCCGGGGCGCGGGGCCTGAGTGCGGGTACTCACGCCTCCTGGGGCGATCACCCCTGCCCCTGCTCACCGTCCGGGCCACCGGCTGCCCCATGCGCTGAGCCGGTCACGTACCGTGGACCATCTTGTTGCATTCCTTACGCAATTACTTATTCATGGCAAGGAGGCTCCTGTGGGTTCTCCCGTGGTGCTCGGGATCGAATCGTCGTGCGACGAGACCGGGGCGGGGCTGGTGCGGGACGGGCGGCTGCTCGGTCACGCGCTCGCGTCCAGCATGGACGAGCACGCCCGCTTCGGCGGGGTGGTGCCCGAGATCGCGGCACGGGCCCATGTGCACGCGTTCGGGCCGGTCGTCCGGCAGGCGCTGGAGAGCGCCGGGCTGCGCATGGCGGACATCGACGCGGTCGCCGTGACCACCGGCCCGGGGCTCTCCGGGGCGCTCCAGGTGGGACTCGCCGGGGCGAAGGGGCTGGCGTACACGCTCGGTGTCCCGCTCTACGGGGTGCATCATCTGGCGGGCCATGTCGCCGCCGACACCCTGGAGCACGGGCCACTGCCCGATCCGTGCGTGGTGCTGATCGTCTCCGGCGGCCACACCTCGCTGCTGCTCGTCCGGGATCTGGCCCGCGATCCGATCGTGCATCTCGGGGACACCGTGGACGATGCCGCCGGGGAGTGCTTCGACAAGGTGGCCCGGGTGTTCGGGCTGCCCTATCCGGGTGGTCCGGCCATCGACCGGGCGGCGCGGGAGGGTGATCGGCGTGCGGTGGCGTTCCCGCGTCCGATGACCGGCGCGAAGGACGCCCCGTACGCCTTCTCCTTCTCGGGTCTCAAGACGGCGGCCGCGCGCTGGGCCGAGCAGCAGCGGATCGCGGGCCGGGAGCTGCCGTTGGCGGACGGTTCCGCGTCGCTCCAGGAGGCGGTGGCCGATGTGCTGACCAGCAAGGCCGTGGCGGCGTGCCGGGATCACGGGGTGGGGACGCTGGTGGTGGTCGGCGGGGTGGCCGCCAACTCACGGGTGCGGGAACTGGCGGAGCGGCGGTGCCGGGCGGCCGGGATCACGCTGCGGGTGCCGCCGCTGAAGCTGTGCACGGACAACGGCGCGATGATCGCGGCGGTCGGCGATCTGCTGGCGCGGGCCGGGGCGGAGCCCGCTCCGATGGATGTGTCGATCGATCCTTCGGCGCCGCTGGAGTACGCGGCGCTGCATCCGGTGGCGTGGAGCGCGAGCCGCGCTGCCTGAGGCGGGGCCCCGGGTTCTCCCGGTTCCGGACGCCGGGGGGCGTCCGGAACCGAGGCTTTCCACGGCGTCGGGACGGAGAGGTCCGGACGTTCCGGGCCCTTGCGGTCAGCGCCGCAGCCACACCGCCGTGTCGGACGGCAGGCGTCCGTCGGCGTCCAGTGGCCCGCTCGCCAGCAACTCTTCTTCGTGTACGGGCAGTTCGATGCTGCGGTCGAGAAGGTTCACCACGCACACCAGGCCGTCGGTGCGGGCGAAGGCCAGCACCCCGTCCTCGGAGGGCAGCCAGGTCATCGGGCCGTCGCCGAAGCCGGAGGTCTCGCGGCGCAGGCGCAGCGCCGCGCGGTACAGGCTGAGCATCGAGGCGGGGTCGGCGTCCTGCCGGTCGACGGCGTATGTCGGCCAGTCGGCGGGCTGTGGCAGCCAGGGCTCGGTGGTGGAGCCGAAGCCGCCGTACGGTTCGGCCGCAGCCCAGGGCAGCGGGACGCGGCAGCCGTCGCGGCCGGGGTCCCTGCCGCCGGAGCGGAAGTGCATCGGGTCCTGGATGCGGTCGAGCGGGATGTCCGCCTCGGGCAGGCCCAGCTCCTCGCCCTGGTAGAGGTAGACCGAACCGGGCAGGGCGAGGGTCAGGAGCGCTGCGGCGCGGGCGCGGCGGGTCCCGAGCTCCAGGTCGGCGGGGGTGCCGAACTCCTTCGTGGCGAAGTCGAAGGCGGTGTCCGTACGGCCGTAGCGGGTGACCGTCCGGGTCACGTCGTGGTTGCACAGGACCCAGGTGGCGGGGGCCCGGACGGGTGCGTGCTCGGCGAGGGTGTCGTCGATGGTGCGGCGCAGGCGCTCGGGGTCCCAGGGGCAGGCGAGGAAGGTGAAGTTGAAGGCGGTGTGCAGTTCGTCGGGGCGGAGATAGCGGGCGAAGCGCTCGGAGTCGGGGAGCCAGACCTCGCCGACGAACACACCGTCGTACTCGTCCGCTATCGCCCGCCAGGAGCGGTAGACCTCGTGGATCTCGTCCTGGTCGATGTACGGGTGCGGGTCGACGCCCTCGGTGAAGTCGGGAAGGTCGGGGTGTTTGGTGAGCAGGGCCGCGGAGTCGATGCGGACACCGGCCACGCCGCGCTCGAACCAGAAGCGCAGGATGTCCTCGTGTTCGCGGCGGACGGTGGGATGGGACCAGTTCAGGTCGGGCTGCTCGGGGGCGAACAGGTGCAGGTACCACTCCCCGTCGGGGACCCGGGTCCAGGTGTCGCCGGAGAACTGGGAAGGCCAGTTGTTCGGGGGGAGTTCGCCGTTCTCGCCGCGGCCCGGGCGGAAGTGGAAGAGCTCACGCTCCGGGCTGCCGGGGCCGGCCGCGAGGGCGGACCGGAACCAGACGTGCTGGTCGGAGAGGTGATTGGGGACGATGTCGACGATGACCTTGAGGCCGAGCCCGGCGGCTTCCGAGATCAGTTTCTCGGCCTCGTCGAGGGTGCCGAAGGCCGGGTCGATGGTGCGGTAGTCGGCCACGTCGTACCCGCCGTCGACGAGCGGCGAGAGGTACCACGGGGTGAACCAGACGGCGTCCACGCCGAGTTCGGCAAGGTACGGCAGATTCGCGCGGACCCCCGCGAGGTCCCCGGTGCCGTCGCCGTCGCCGTCCGCGAAGCTGCGGGGGTAGATCTGGTAGATGACGGCGTCGCGCCACCAGGTGTCGGTTCGGGAGAGGGGCACAGCTGCCACGTGAGGGTCCTTTCGGGCAGGTGGGGACTCCGCCGCCGGTCGCGGCGGGGCATGGATGACGTGACCGGCGGCGGAGAGCGTGTCGATGGTGGGGCGGAAGAAGGGTGCGGGGGCGTGGATCAGCCCTTGAGGCTGCCGGCGGTGAGACCGGCCATGATGCTCCGCTGGAAGAAGAAGAACACGATGATCATCGGGATGCTCGCGATCACCAGACCCGCCATGATCTGGTTCTGCGTGACGGCTCCGGCGGTCTGCGAGAGCCCCACGCTGATCGTCATCTTCTCGCTGTCCGGCAGGACGAGCAGGGGCCAGACGAAGTCCTTGAAGACCAGGACGACGGTGAAGATGGAGACCACACCGAGGATGGGCCGCGAGATCGGCAGGATGATCGAGACCAGAACGCGCCACGGGGGCACACCGTCGATCTCGGCCGCTTCGAGGATCTCGTCGGGTATCGAGTCGAAGAACCGTTTGAGCAGGAAGATGTTGAAGCCGTTGGCGGCCACCGGGAACCAGATCGCCCAGGGCGAGTTGAGCAGCTGCCAGCCGAAGATCGGCACATCGGCGACCGTGATGTAGGCCGGAATCATCACGACGATCGGGGGGATCATCAGGGTTGCCAGCATCGCGCCGAGGATCACATTGCCGAACATCGGGCGCAGCTTGGACAGCGCGTAGGCGGCGGTGACGTCGACGGCGAGGGCGAAGAGCCAGGCTCCGACCGCGTAGAAGAGGGTGTTCTTCAGGAGCAGCCCGATGTCGAAGAGCTCCCAGGCGTCCGAGAACACCGAGAAGTCGGGGTTCTCGGGCCACAGCGTGGGCGGCATCTGGGCTATCTCCTCGCCCGACTTCATCGCCCCGGTGACCATCCAGTACAGCGGGAAGACGAAGACCAGGGTGAAGACGAGCAGGATGGCCACGAGGACCGTCCAGTAGATGCGGCTGCCCCAGCGGGACTTGAGTTCCAGGGGCGAGACGATGGTCCGGGCATGACCGTCGGCCCAGGCGGCGCGGCGCCGCTTCGTCCTGTCGTGGGTCGGCGGCGGCGTCACCTCGGGGGTGCCTCCCGCCGTGTCGGGGTGGGCTGTTGTGTGGACTGCGTTGGCCACGGGACTACCTCTTCTCGTCACGGGTCAGCCGGAGCTGCACCGCGGCGACCGCAAGGAGAACGATCATGAGCATCAGGCCGAGCGCGCTGCCCGCCCCGTAGTTGCCGCCGTACACGAAGGCGTACTGGTACATGAGGTACGCGACGGTGACCGTCGCGTTCTCGGGTCCGCCGCCGGTGAGCATGTACGGCTCGATGAACACCTGCATCGTGGCGACGATCTGGAGCATCAGCATCAGGAGCAGGATCAGTCGGGTCTGCGGGACGGTGACGTTCCAGATCCGCTTGAGGATCCCGGCTCCGTCCAGTTCCGCGGCCTCGTACAGATCGCCCGGGATGTTCTGCAGGGCGGCGAGGTAGATGAGGACGCCGGATCCCATGTTCATCCAGGTGGAGACGATGACCAGGGAGATCAGCGCGGTGTCCGAGGAGTCGAGCCAGGACAGTGCCGGCAGGCCGGCGAAGTCCAGGACCTGGTTGAACAGGCCCGGTCCGGGATCGTAGAACCAGCGGAAGAGCAGCACCGAGACGATCGGCGGGAGCATCACCGGCAGATAGACCACGAAGCGCAAGTAGCCGCGGGCGTGCCGCAGTTCGTTGAGCACGATCGCCACCGCGAACGGGATCACATAGCCGCAGACCAGGGCGAGCAGGGTGAAGGCGACGGTGTTCTTCCAGGCCTGCCCGAAGGCCGGGTCCGCCACCACCGTACGGAAGTTGTCCAGGCCCACCCAGGTGGGTTCGTCGACGAGGTTGGTCTCCTGGAAGGAGAGGACGACCTGCCTGATGATCGGCCACCAGGCGAACATGGCGAAGCAGAACAGCGCCGCGCACAGGAAGCCGTACGCGGTGATATTGGCCTGGACGGTCCGTTTCCGTTTCGCCGCCGGTCTGCGAGGCGGCTTGGACGGCCGCTTCGGTTCGATGGTGAGTGTCTGCATGGTGATCTCCCGTTCACGCCGCTCCCGCCGGACCTGCTCGGGGTGCCGCCCTCCCCTCCTGGACGGCACCCGGGACAGTGGCCGTCAGCCCCTGGCCAGAATCCCGTTGGCCTTGGACTCGGCGTCCGCGAGCAGCTTCGCCATGTCCGCGTCCTTCCGCGTGAGGACCGCGGACATGGGCACGTCGAGCACCGCGTAGAGCTCCTGGGCCTTCGCCGGCTCCAGCTTCAGCTCGACGCCCTTGGAGGTGTCCACGTAGGGCTGGTAGTACTCGACCGGCAGGACGGCGTTCTCCTCGCGGGCGTCCGCGATCCTCTGACCGGTCGGGGAGTCGCCCATGTAGTCGTTGTTGGGCACGCCGACGGCCTCGCCGTTGGCCTTGCCGCGCGCGTAGTCGTGCCGGCCCTTGCCCGGGGTGTTGAACTGGAAGTCGATCCACTGCATGGCCGCCTCGGTCTGGGCGGCGTTCGCCTTCGGGTTGACCATGTAGGCCTCGCCGCCGGTCAGGGACGCCTCGCCCTCGGGGATGCCGGTGATGCCGTAGTCGTCCTTCTTCCCCTGGAACTTCTGGACCACGTCGGTGACGACGTCCGGGGCTCCGAGCATCATGCCCGTCTTGCCGGCGGCCATCTGCTGCATCAGCGTCTCCCAGCCGATCAGCACCTTCTTGCCGACGCTGTCGTCCTTCCAGCGCATGTCGTGCAGCGTCTGCAGCACGGCCTTGCCCTCCGGGCTGTTGAACGCGGCCTTGCCGTCGACGACCATCTCGCCGCCGCGGCTGAAGATGGACTGCGCGAAGTGCCAGCCGCCGACGTTGCCGCCGCCGTACTCGCCGTATCCGACGTAGTCGTCACCGAGGCCGGCGATCTTCTTCGCCGCGGCACGGACCTCGTCCCACGTCTTCGGCGGGGCGTCGGGGTCGAGACCTGCGTCCTTGAACAGCTTGCGGTTGTAGACCAGGCCGACGCTGTAGCTCACGTTGGGAACGCCGTAGGTCTTGCCGTCCTTGACGACCATGTCCCTGACATCCTGCTTGATGTCGCCGTAGTTCTTCACCAGGTCGGTGACGTTCGTGATGTCCTTCGCCTGCTTCTTGGAGATCACGTCGGCGTAGTTGGTGACCGGCACCATGAACACCGTCTCCATCTGTCCGCCGGCGAGCTTCGCGGCGAACGTCTTCGGGTCGAAGCACGGCTGCTGATCGGTGCTCTTGACCGTGACCCCCGGATGCGCCTTCTCGAACGCGGCGACGTCGTCGTTCCACGCCTCGCGCTGCTTCGGTGCGGTCTTCGGTGGCTGACAGGCCACGGTGATGGCCACCCCTCCTCCCGCGTCGGACTCCGAGTCGCTGCCACAGGCAGCGAGGCTCACGACGAGACCTGTGGTCAGCAAGATCGCAAGATTGCGCGGCTTCATTACGGCTCCTCCGGGGTGACACCCAAGCACGGCCTTGATCGGAGCGTCACGATAGAACGGCGAGCAGACCAACGCAATATTCCGATCCAAATTTGCAAGATTACGACCGCATCACGTTCTGTGAGTGTTGATGGGCCACCAGAACCGCACAGGGTTTCCTCGACCGTGCAGGCCGTGGCTACGGGTCGCGTACGGCCGACGCCAGGGAAGCGGGCATCGGTGACGGAGGAGAGGGAGATGCCGGGACAGGCTGGGGCACCTGGCGAAACGCGCGGGAAAGCCGCTCGGGAGAGGGCGGAGGTCCGGCCGGTGCGGCGTTCGGCACCGGATCTGCGGCCTCCCGCCCCTCGGCGGCCGGCTGGGAGCGCTCTCCACGCGGGTGCGTGGACCGCTCACCGAAGCGCGGCCGCCGGGGCGGTCACGACGGGCGGGCGGGGGGGCCGCGGGGGCATCGGGCGCACCGTTCGGCGCCCGGCCTGCCGCGGCCTCACCCACTTCCACTTGCGGCGGCTGTTCAGCAAGCCATCGCGTCGTGAACGCAAGAATATGGCAATAGTTGCAGGACGTTTATCGTCCCGTGATGGACTTGTCCGCCCTGGGGCGGCTGCGGCCGGGGGTTCCGGCTGCCGGCTAGCGGGCTGCGGCGGCTGTCCGCACCGCGCCGAAATCGATGGCGCGGTCGGCCTCGCGCAGGACCTCCTCGGCCACCCGGCGCACTTCGGCGGGCACGTCGCCGTGCTCCTCCACGAGGCCGGCGTAGATCGGTGCTTCGGTGCTGTCTGCGGAACTCATACGGATTTTCCCCGTCGGTCTGGTGCGAAAAGCCTCTGCCGGTCGGCGGAGGCGGGGGCGAGTGTACGTGGTGGGCGGCGGCGAGGGCGATTCGTCATCACGTGCCGGGACCACCCCGCACCTGCTGGAACGGCGCCCCGCCCCTCCCCCGGCGGCCGCGGGCGGCTGCTCCGTCACCGCCTGCGGCGGCCCGCGCCGAGATGCCGCACGGGAAAGCCCGCACGGGCGGCGAGGGCGGTCAGCTCGACGGCACGGGCCGCCCGCAGGCCCACCACCGGATAGCAGTCGGAGTCGATGTCCAGGACGGCCAGCGCCGCGCCGATCTCCCGGTAGTGGCGGCCGCAGGCGTCGAGGAACCTGTCGGTCGGCAGACCCGTCTCCCGGGCCTCGAAGAGCACCCACGGGTCGACGGAGGGCCGCGATTCCAGCTTCTGCAGCCGGGCCCGGATCTCCTGCGCGTCCTCCTTCCAGTCGAACTCCGCGAGCAGCCCGTGTGCGTCGAGCGCGTCGACGAGCGCGATCCAGGCGAGGTTGTCCACCGGCTCGTCGATGCCCCGGTCAGCCAGCCGGTCCGCGAAGGCGCTCACGTACTCGTGCGGGCTGTCGTGGGCGCGCAGCACCTCCTCGGCCACGGCGGGGTGCGCCGGGGCGAGCAGGGCGGCTGTATCGGCCAGGGACGCGCGGACCGTCCCGGTGTCGTGCGGGTCGGACATGTCGTGCTCTCCTCCTGCGGCGAGGCCGTCAGTCGTCGTCGGTTCGTGCGTTCCGAGCCGCTCTCGGCGGCGGGTTCCGCGCCGTCCCGGTGGACGGGCCGCTGTGAGCTGTTGCGGGAGCGGGCGGGGGTGCCCCCTGGGCGCGCCGCCGCCGCCGGGCCGCGGGCAGCGGCCGGTGGCCCTCGGTCCACTCGTTGACCCAGCCGCAGCCCGAGCAGGCGTACCGCCCGTCGAGGCCCGCGATCAGGGTGCCGCAGCGGGCGCATCCGATGTAGGTGATCTCCGGGTGCTCCGTGGCCGCTTCGGCCGGGGACCGCCGCTCCGGGCCGGAAGGGGTCGGCATCCTCACGCGGCCTGTCCCGCGGCGTCCAGCAGAATCCGGGCGAGCTCGCCCGGCTGCGAGAACATCGGCCAGTGACCGGTGTCCATGGTGACCAGCCGCCACCGCTCGCTCTTCAGCAGCTCGGCCACCTCGGCGCTCGGCTCGGGCCAGTCGAGCAGGCACTTGACGTACGTCGTGGGCAGCAGCCCCGGGGACCGGGTCAGGGTCGCGGGCTCGGTGAGGGTGGTGCCGGGGTGGGGGGTCGAGCCGGCGAGGAACCGGGCGATCTGTTCGTCGGTGAGGCCCTGGTCCGCGCAGTCGGCGGCGGCCGGCGGCGGCCAGAAGCCCCCGTTGGCGGCGATGGCGGCCTCCACGCCGGCCCGGCCGTCCGGCCAGCCGGAGACGAAGGACTCGCCGTCGGCCGGGACGTTGGAGTCGACGAACACGACGTGGGCGAGCCGGTCGCCGATCCGCGTCGCCGCCTGCCCGACCGGGATGCCCGCGTAGCTGTGTCCGACCAGCACCACGTCGCGCAGGTCGAGGCGCTCGACCAGCCCGGTGATGTCCTCGACGTGCGTCCGCTGCCCGGCCGCCACTCCCTGCTTCTCGGCGAGGCCCGACAGCGTCAGCGGGTGGACCCCGTGACCGGCCTCGCGCAGACCGGGCTCCACCTCACGCCACGCCCACGAGCCGAGCCAGGCCCCTGCCACCAGTACGAATTGCGTCATGCCAGCAACGTAGTGCAGGGGTACGACAACGCCGCCCGGCCGTACCGCCGCCCGGTCCGCCACCGGCTCTTCGCTATCTTCACCGGACACGGAACGGGGCGGCGGATGTACTGATCGCCGTCGCCCGGCCGCCTACCGAAGGAGACCACCTGTGCGTTCCCCCGCCACCGACCGGACCGTGGGCGTCCTGCTGCCGCGCGACCTGCCCGCCGACCGGATCCTGCCGTACGCGCGCCGGGCCGAGGAGCTGGGGTTCGGCTCCGTCTGGGTGGTCGAGGACCTCGGATTCCGCGGGGGCATCGCCCAGGCGGCCGCCGTGCTGGCCTCCACCGAGCGCATCCGGGTCGGCATCGGACTGCTGCCCGCCGGCGCCCGCAACGTGGCGTTCGCGGCGCTGGAGATCGCGTCGCTGGCGCAGCTCTTCCCCGGCCGGGTCGATGTCGCCGTGGGGCACGGCATGCCCCACTGGATGCGCAGCGTCGGTCAGTGGCCCCGGAGCCCGCTGACCTTCCTCCGCGAGTACGTCGACGCCCTGCGGGCGCTGTTGCGCGGCGAGCTCACGCAGCGGCGCGGGCAGTACGTCCACCTCGACGGCGTACAGCTCGACCCCAGCGCGCTGCCCGGGATCGTGCCGGACATCCTGGCCGGTGTCCGAGGCCCCAGGTCGCTGGCCGTCTCCGGCGAGGTGGCCGACGGGACGGTCCTCGCGGAGCCGGTCGCACCCGAGTACGCCCGGGCGGCGCTCGGGCACATCGCCGCCGACCGCCCCCACCGCCTGGTCGCGTACAACGTCGCGTCCGTGGACGCCGACCGGGGCACCGCGCTGGCCGCCGCCCGCCCCGCGCTGGAGTGGATCGGCGAGCCCGACTGGCACGCGCACATCGCGCCGCTCCCGTTCGCCGACGAGCTGGCCGCGCTGCGGGCCGGGTGCGCCGACCGTGGGGAGTTCGTCCGACGGCTGCCCGACGGCCAGGTCGCGCGACTCGCCGTGGCCGGCACCCCGCAGGAGGCCCGGGCCCGCCTCGACGGACTGTGGTCGGCGGGCGTCACCGACTCCGTCCTGGCCCCGGTCGGTCCCGATCCGGTGGCGTCGCTGGAGTCGCTGGCCACGGTTCTCGACGCCGGGTCATCGGCAGACGGCGTGGACAGGCACGGATAGCGCGGATACAGGTACGGCGGATGCGGCGGACGCCGGGGGGCCGGCGCCCCCATGACCTTTCGACCGATGCCACTTGACGATCGAACAGGATGCGTTGTCGGCCGTTTCTGACTGCTTTTCGCTATGAACGGAGGCGATGGGTCACGGCGAGGCAGGATGTCCCCGTGATGGGCAACCTCCCCGTCGTGACGACCAGCTTCGTCGGCCGCAACAGCGAACTGGTCAGCGTCGAACGGGCACTTCGAGATCATCGGCTGGTCACGCTCACCGGCCCCGGTGGGGTCGGCAAGAGCCGACTGGCCCTGCGCACGGCCGAGCGCGCCCGGGACCATTACGCCGACGGCGTCTGGTGGGCCGACCTTTCCCATCTGCACGACGAGCAACTGCTCGCCACGACGGTCTGCGACGGCGTCGGGCTCCTGGACCACAGCACCCGCCGGCCGGTGGCCGCGCTCGGCGAATGGCTCTCCGAGAAGAGCCTGCTCCTCGTTCTCGACTGCTGCGAACGGATCGTCGGCCCCTGCGGGCTGCTCGTCGCCGAACTGCTCGCCGCGGCCCCGGGGCTGACGGTCCTGGCCACCAGCAGGGAGCCGCTGGACGCCGCGGACGAGCTGTGCGTCGAGGTGCCGCCGCTGTCCGCGGGCGAGGACGGCGACGATGCCGTCCGGCTCTTCCACGAACGCGCGGCCGCCGTCGCCCCGGGCCTCGCGCTCGACGACCCCGGCAGCACGGCCGCCGTCAGCGAGATCTGCCACCGTCTCGACGGCATACCGCTCGCCGTCGAACTGGCCTGCGCCCAGCTCCGCGACAGCAGCCCGCAGGAGATCACCGGGCGGCTGGCCTCCCGGATGGAGGACCTCACCGACGACACCCTCTGGCCCCGCCGCCACCGTGCCCTGCGCACCACGATCGGCTGGAGCCACGAGCTCTGCGCACCGCTGGAGCGGCTGCTGTGGGCGCGGCTCTCCGTCTTCCGCGGCGTCATCACGACTCCGGACGCCGAGGCGGTGTGCGCGGGCGGACCGCTGGACACCGAGGCCGTCGCCCCCGCCCTGGAGCGCCTGGCCGACCAGTCCGTGCTCCGGCGTACCGCGGACGGCTACCGGATGCTGGACACTCTGCGCGAGTACGGCGCGATGTGGCTGGCCGAGCTGGCCGAGGACTCGCTCTTCGCGGACCGGCACGCCCGGCACTTCGCCCATGTCTCCGTCCAGGCGTACGCGGGCTGGCTGGGTCCTTCGCAGGTGCTCTGGTACCACCGGATCGCCGACTCCCACGCGGACCTGTGCGCGGCCCTGGACCATCTGCTGGCCGAGGACCCGGAGATGGCGATGGAGATGGCCGGGTGCGTCGGCCTCTTCTGGAGCTGCTGCGGCCATCTGCACCAGGCCCGTACGTATCTGCAGCGGGTGCTCGCCCTGCCGCTCTCCGCCGGTCCGCACCGCACCCGGGCGCTCTGGGCCCTGGGAATCACGCTGACCCTGCAGGGTGACCACGAGGCGGCCGGTCGTACCGGCGAGGAGTGCGGGCACGCGGCCCGCCGGGACGAGGACCCCGAGGCCATGCTCCTCGCGGCCCACTCCATGAGCTTCACGTATCTGATGATGGGCCGGCCGCTCACCGCGCACTCCGTCAGCGACCGCGCGCTGCGCCACCACCCGGGCGACCCGGCGGACGCGCCCTCGCAGCTGCGCTGCCGGGTGATACGCCTGTTCTCGCTGTCCGCGCTCGGCCGGCTCGACGAGGCGTACGAGGAGGCCATGCGGCTCCAGCGGATCAGCCTGCGGTTCGGCGAGCACTGGGCACGGGCCTACGCCGATCACCAACTCGCCCTCATCCACCTGCTCCAGGGCCGCCCCCGGCACGCCGAGAGCCACGCGCGGGCGATGCTCGCGAGCAAGCACGAGCTCCATGACAGCCTCGGCATAGCGCTCGGCCTCGATCTGCTCGCCGGCGCCATCGCCGCCCAGGGGAACGGGGTGGCCGCGGCCCGTGCCTCCGGTACCGGGCACGCGTACTGGCGCATGATCGGCCACCCGCACCGGGGCACCCCGGAGCTCGGGGCGATCCGTGAGCAGTGGGAGCTCCGGGCCCGGCAGGCCGCAGGCGACTCCGCGTACGAGCGGGCCTACCGGCGCGCCTCGGCCGACGACGCCGAACGCGGCCTGGCCCACGCGCTGGAGCGCGGGCAGCCCGGATAGGCCCGGAGATCGCGGACCGTCCGAGCCGGAACCGCCCGCCGCACCGGCACCCGACCTACGGCGGTGGGCGCCGGCCGCCGGACACCCCGGCGGGACAACGCCTAGCATCCCGGTATGACGTCCATCAGCCGGCTCCGTCCCGACCATGCCGAGGCTCTGCTCGCCTTCGAGCGGGAGAACCGGGCCTACTTCGCCGCGTCCATCTCCGACCGGGGCGACGACTACTTCGCCGCGTTCGCCGAACGCCACCGCGAGCTGCTCGCCGAGCAGGACGCGGGGCTGCACCACTTCCACCTCATCGAGGAGGACGACGGCGCCGTCCTCGGCCGGATCAACCTCGTCGGGGTGCGGGACGGTTCGGCCGAGCTGGGCTACCGGATAGCGGAGAAGGCCGCGGGGCGGGGGCTGGCCACCTGGGCGGTCCAGCAGGTCTGCGTCCTGGCGGTCGAGGAGTACGGGCTCACCGCGCTGCGCGCGGAGACGACGCTCGACAACACGGGATCCCGCACGGTGCTGGCGCGCACGGGGTTCGAGCCGCTGGAGGACGTCATGTTCGGCGACCGTCCCGGGCGGCGGTACGTCCTGGATCTGAGCGGGGGTGCTCCCCCGGTCCGCTGACCGGCGCTGCCGGAGCATGCCGCGGCGGAGGACGGAAGGGCGGTGCGCGCCGGACTCCGCCGGTGTGGCGGTGATCGGCCGGATGGTCCACCTCGGGGGCAAGCCCCGCGCGGCCGCCGGATGCTGGGGCTCGCGGGAGCGGACCGTACCGCTGCCGCCCGCCCGACGCCCACCGCTCCCAGGAGGCCCCGTGCCCGCAGGTTCCCTTCAAGACGCCCCGCTCCCGCGCAGTCGGACGCTGCGGCGAAGAGCCGTCGTCGCCGCTCTGGCGGCCGCGTCGCTCGCCGGGCTGATGACCGGCCCGGCCCATGCGGGCAGCGATGGGGGCGACGGCCGGCACGGGCCGGCCGACCCGGCGTTGCAGCGCGGGCTCCAGGCGCTCGTGGACACCCCGGGAGGGCCGCCCGGCGCCATCGCCGTCCTCACGGCGGGCGGCAGGAGCGAGGTGTACCGGGCCGGCACGTCGCAGCTCGGCACGGACCGCCCGCCCCGGACCACCGACCACATGCGGATCGCCAGCACGGCGAAGGCCTTCAGCGGCTCGGTCGCCCTGCAGCTGACCGAGCGGGGCGCGCTCGGTCTGGACGACACCATCGGCCGGCGGCTGCCCCGGCTGCCCGCCGCCTGGCACCGGGTGACGCTCCGCCAGCTCCTCAACCACACCAGCGGGCTCCCCGACTACACGGAGGACCCCACGTTCATCGCCGAGCTGACGGCCGACCCGCGCCGGCACTTCGACTCCCGCCGGCTGCTGGACTACGTCGCCGGTGACCCGCTGCGGTTCCGGCCGGGATCGGCGTACCGCTACTCCAACTCCGACAACATCGCCGTGGCGCTGATGGCAGAGGCGGCGACGGGGCAGCGGTACGAGAAGCTCCTCGCCGACCTCGTGTACCGGCCGCTCGGCCTGCGCGACACCAGCCTCCCGCAGGGCTACCGGCTGCCCGAGCCCTATCTGCACGGCTACGCGGTGGACCCGCCGGACGCACCGGAGGACGTCAGCACGGTGCTCAGCGCCTCGGGTGTGTGGGCGTCGGGCGGCATCGTCTCCACCCCCCGGGACCTGGGGGCCTTCATGCGCGGCTACGCGGGAGGGCTGGGGCTCGGTCCGTCGGTCCGCAGGCAGCAGTTGTCCTTCGTCGCGGGCAGCTCCGAACCCGCCGGTCCCGGACGCAACAGGGCCGGTCTCGCCCTGTTCTCGTACACGACGCGCTGCGGCACCGTGTACGGCCACACCGGCAACTTCCCCGGCTACACGCAGCTGGCCGCCGGGACGAAGGACGGCAAGCGGTCGCTGACCGTCTCCCTCACCTCGCAGGTGAACAGCACGACGAATCCGCGACTGCTGGCCACCCTCCGCGCGCTCCAGGAGGACTTCGTCTGCCGGCTGCTCGACCGCCGGAAGCCGGACGGCGCGTACTGAGGCCTGTCGTCATACTGCCGTCGTCGCCCGGCAGGCGGCAGTACGACCACAGGTCCCAGGACCTGTCCGGCATGGGGAAAGGGGTACGCCGGGTGTCCGGCGTACCCCTTCGCGGGTCAGGCGGGGCGACGGTCAGTCGCTGTCGGTCTCCTCGCGGATGATGGTGTCGTTCTTGGCGTCCACGTCGAAGGTCGTCTTCTTCCAGTCGGAACCGACCACATCGACCTGCCAGATGACGCCGTTGCCCTCGTTGTCGTCGAGGCTGACGGAGGTGACCGTCCCCTTCTTCTTCTCGGTGGCGACCTTGGCCGCCTGCTGCGGGGTCTGGGTGGCCTGGGCCAGCCGGTCGGCGGTCTCCTTCTTGTCGTCCGCGTCCTGATCCGCGTCGACACGGGCTTCGATCACCTTGCCGTCGACCGCGTTGATCCGGACGGTGTGGACCGTGCCGTCCTTCTCCGCGACCTCGGCGACCCAGGCGGGGCCCTCGGCGCCCGGGCTCGCGCTGGGGCTCGCCGTTCCGGTGGGGCTGGCCGTGCCGGTCGGGCTACCGGTGGCGGTGGGGCTGGGGCTCTCGCGGTCGTCGTCGTCCACGCCTTCCAGGTCCAGATCGACCAGCTTGCCGCCGGCCACCTCGCCGGTGGCCGTGGTGGCCGCGTCGTCGAAGGTGACCTTCGTGGCGTCGAGCGCCTTCTTGCGCTCCTGCTGGTCCTCGGTGAGCTCGGCACTGGCCGAGGGCGAGGTCGTCTGCTTCTGCGGAACGACCTTCGCGGCCTCGGAGGTGGCCGCGCTCGTCGCGCTGTCCGAGCTCTGACCGCATCCGGTCATCAGCACGGCCGCGGCGGCGGCCATGCCGAGGGCGCCGACCGTCTTGAGGGTGCGGGAACGGGAGGAGGCACTGTTCATTCGTCGAGGCTCAAGTCTCATGCACGCATGCCTAGCCTTCCGAGCCATCGGTCATGTTGTCCTACCGGGGAACCACCCGATCGACCGGGCGGGTCCGCCCGTTGGCCGTCGCTCCCCGGGCGACGGACGCCGAGGTGCGAAACAATGGCGGCAGGGCCGTATTCCCCGCGCCCGGCCCGGAGGCCGTCATGGATCACATGGTGCACACCGAGCGTTATGAGCTCATCTTCCAGATGTCCGGCGCCGCGGACGACGTGGTCTCCGTCCGGATCACCGACCGGCTGGGGGCGGGCGGATCCCCCGTGTACGAGGACGAGACGGGGATCGTGCGCGCCGAGATCAGCGACCGTGGCGAAGTCCGGATGCTCGCCAGCGGCGGCCATCAGGTCCCGGGGGCTCCCCTGCTGGCCCGCCCTCTGGGCAAGGACGCACCCGAGCCGCAGTGACCGGACCAGCCGGGCGGGGCGCGCCGTGCACCTGGGCGCGCCCCGCCCGGCTGTGCGCGCACACGTCCGCCGACGAGCCGGGCCTCCGCTCATGCCCACTCCTCGCCCGAATGTGTTTACATTCCCGCACCTCGGACGTAACCTGAGCGCGAAACCACAGACTCGGGCATGAAACGGAAACGAAACCACATGTACGCACCGGAGCGTCAGCAGGAGATACTCCGCCTCGCCCAGGAGAGCGGCCGGGTCGACGTGCTGTCGCTGGCCGAGGAGTTCCAGGTGACGGCCGAGACCGTCCGGCGCGATCTCAAGGCCCTGGACCGGGCAGGGCTGCTGCGCCGGGTGCACGGTGGGGCGATCCCCGTCGGGCGGCTCGACTTCGAGCCCGACCTCACCGAGCGCGACGCCCTCGCCGCCGACGAGAAGGACCGGATCGCGCAGGCCGCCCTCGCCGAACTGCCCGCCGACGGCAATGTGATCGTCGACGCCGGCACCACCACCGCGCGGCTCGCCGCCGCCGTCCCCGTCGACGCGGCACTGACCGTGGTGACGCACGCGCTGCCGGTGGCCGCCCGGCTCGCCGACCACCCCGGCATCGCGCTGCATCTGGTGGGCGGCCGGGTCCGGCACCGTACCCGCGCGGCGGTCGACGCCTGGGCGCTCGGTTCGTACGCCGAGATCAACGCCGACGTGGTCTTCCTCGCCACCAACGGCTTCTGTCCCGACCGCGGTCTGACCACGCCCGACCTCGCCGAGGCCGCGGTGAAGCGGGCCGTGGTCAAGGCGGCACGCCGGGTCGTCCTGCTCGCCGACTCCGGCAAGTTCGGGCAGGAGCACTTCGCCCGCTTCGGTGATCTCACCGATGTGGACCTGCTCATCACCGACACGGGCCTCAGCCCCGACGACGCCCGCTCCATCGAGAGCCGGGGCACGGAAGTAGTACGCGCATGATCCTCACCGTCACCCCCAACCCCAGCCTGGACCGCACCTACGAGCTGCCCGCACTGACCCGCGGCACGGTGCTGCGCGCCACGGCCGACCGCGTCGACCCGGGCGGCAAGGGCGTCAACGTCTCGCGCGCGGTCGCGGCGGCCGGGCACCGCACGGTCGCCGTCGCCCCGATGGGCGGCCCGGAGGGAGCACTGCTGGCCCGGCTGCTCGGCGATCTCGGCATCGAGGCGGCCGGTGTGCCGATCGCCGGGAAAACCAGGATCAACGTCACGCTCGTCGAACCCGACGGCACCCTCACCAAGGTCAACGCGACGGGCCCCGAACTGAGTCCGGCCGAGGCGGAGGACGTTCTGGAGGCGGTACGGGTCCGCTCGCCGGCCGCCGACTGGATCGCCTGCTGCGGGAGCCTGCCGCGCGGACTGCCGCCGCAGTGGTACGCGGAGCTGGTCGAGCGGAGCCACCGCGCCGGTGCGCGGATCGCGCTGGACACCTCGGGTGCGGCGCTCACCGCCGCGCTCGCCGGAGGGCCCGACGTGATCAAGCCCAACGCCCAGGAGCTCGCGGAGGCCGTCGGCCGGCCGCTCGCCACGTTGGGCGACGCGCTGAAGGCGGCCGAGGAGCTGCGTGAGCGCGGCGCCCGGTCGGTGCTGGCGAGCCTGGGCGCGGACGGGCAGCTGCTGGCCGAGGCCTCGGGCGCGTATTTCGCCACCGCCCCGGTGACCGCCGTACGCAGCAATGTCGGCGCCGGGGACGCCTCGCTCGCCGGGTTCCTGGCGGCGGGCGGGCAGGGCCCGGACGCCCTCACCTCGGCCGTCGCCCATGGGGCCGCGGCCGTACAGCTGGCCGGAAGCCTCATGCCCACCCCGGCCGACCTCGATCTGCCGTCGGTCGTGACGACCTCCGACGTGCCCCTGGACCGCGCGCTGACGGAGCCCGCCCCATGACCCCCGCACCACCCCCCGCAACTCCCGCAACTCCCGCAACTCCCGCAACTCCCGCAACTCCCGCAACTCCAGTACGGACCCCACCCGTACGAGCCCGCCGCCCCGTCCCCCCGAGCCGCCGCACGGCGGTCCCCGAGCAAGGAGCACCGCGATGAGTGAGCTGATCACCGCGGAACTGGTCGACCTCGATCTGTCCGCCGCAACGAAGGACGCCGCCGCGAGGTCGCTCGCCGAGCGGATGGTGGCCGCGCACCGCGTCACCGATATCGACGGCTTCCTGGCCGATGTCGCGGCCCGCGAGGCGCAGATGCCGACCGGTCTCGACGGCGGCATCGGCATCCCGCACTGCCGCAGCGAGCATGTGAGCGCCCCGACACTGGCCTTCGGGCGCAGCGCGGCGGGCATCGACTTCGGGGCGGCCGACGGTCCGGCCGACCTGATCTTCCTCATCGCCGCCCCGGCCGGGGCCGACGACGACCACCTCACCATCCTGTCGGCCCTGGCCCGCAGGCTGATGGACCCGGAGTTCACCGCCGCGCTGCGCGCCGGGACGGACCCGGGGGCGGTGGCCGCGCTGATCCGGGGCGAGGAACCCACCGAGGAGCCCGAGCCGGAGCCCGAGCCGGAGGAGGATGACGCCACCGCGGCCGGGTCCGCGCCGTTCCGGATCGTCGCGGTCACCTCCTGCCCCACCGGCATCGCCCACACCTACATGGCGGCCGAGTCCCTGGCGGCCGCGGGCCGTGCCGAAGGGGTCGAGGTGACGGTGGAGACCCAGGGCTCGGCCGGCTTCAGGAAGCTGGACCCCGCGGTCGTCGCGGCAGCGGACGCCGTGATCTGGGCGCATGACGTGGAGGTCCGGGAGAAGGGCCGCTTCCGGGGCAAGCCGCTGGTCGACGTCGGGGTGAAGGCGGGCATCAACCGGCCCGCCGAGCTGATCGCCGAGGCCCGCCGCAAGGCGGAACGCGGAGAGATCGCCGCCGTGTCCGAGGACGGCGGATCCACGGACTCCGGCGACGGGGGCGGATCCGGCGCGGATCACGCGCACTTCGGCGTCCGGCTCCGTACGTATCTGATGTCCGGCGTGAGCTACATGGTGCCGTTCGTCGCGGCGGGCGGTCTACTGATCGCCCTGTCGTTCGCCATCGGCGGCTACGAGATAGCGAGCGCCAAGTCGGTGGCCGACCACTTCGTCTGGGGCGAGGCGGACAGCTGGGCGGCGCTGCTCAACCAGATCGGCTCGGCGGCCTTCGCGTTCCTGGTGCCGGTGCTGGCCGGGTACATCGCGTACGGGATGGCGGACCGGCCTGCGCTGGTGCCCGGTTTCGTCGGCGGCGCCATCGCGCTCACGGTGAACGCCGGGTTCCTCGGAGGTCTGGTCGCCGGTCTGCTGGCCGGTGCGGTGGTGATGGCCATCCAGCGGGTCCCGGTCCACGCGACCCTGCGCGGCATCATGCCGGTCCTGGTGATCCCCCTGATCGCCTCGGCGGTCGTGGGCTTCCTGATGTTCATCGTGGTCGGCAAGCCCATCGCCTCGCTGCAGAACGCGCTCACGGACTGGCTGAACGGTCTGTCGGGCTCCAACGCGGTGATCCTCGGCGTCGTCCTCGGGCTGATGATGTGCTTCGACATGGGCGGCCCGCTGAACAAGGTGGCGTACGCCTTCGCGGTCGGCGGTCTCGCCGACCCGACCGACGGCAGCCTGAAGGTGATGGCCGCGGTGATGGCCGCCGGAATGGTCCCGCCGCTGGCGATGGCGCTCGCCACCACCGTACGCAGGAAGCTGTTCACGAAGACCGAGCGCGAGAACGGCCGGGCGGCCTGGGTGCTGGGCGCCTCGTTCATCACCGAGGGCGCGATCCCCTTCGCCGCCGCCGATCCGCTGCGGGTCATCCCGTCGGTGATGGCGGGCGGTGCGGTCACCGGCGCGCTGTCGATGGCCTTCGGCGCGACGCTGCGCGCCCCGCACGGCGGCGTCTTCGTCGTCCCGCTGATCGGCGAGCCGTTCCTCTATCTGCTCGCCATCGCCGCCGGGACGCTCGTGGCGACCGCACTCGTCGTCCTGCTCAAGGGCGCCCGCCGGAAAGCGCCGGAAAGCGCCGGGGACGCGGAGGCCACGGGCTCCGACGACCCCCGGGTCACCGTCGCCGCCTGAACACCCCCGCACACCGATCCGTGTCCGCAGTTTCTTCCGAGGAGTGATCCATGCACCAGCAGACCGTCGCCATAGCCTCGCGCAGCGGGTTGCACGCCCGTCCGGCGTCGCTGTTCGTCAAGGCCGCCGCCCGCCAGCCGGTCAAGGTGACCATCGCCCGCGAGGGCCGTGACCCGGTCGACGCCCGCAGCATGCTCGCGGTGCTGGCCCTGGCCGCCCCGCACGGCGAGACCGTGGTGCTCAGCGCCGAGGGCGACGGGGCGCGGGCGGCGGTCGAGGAGCTGGCGGAGCTGCTCGCGCAGGATCTCGACGCCGCCGTCTGATCTTCGCCCGCCCGTTCCGATGCGTACCACCGGCGGCTGCCGGGTCGTTAGGTTGGGACGTATGACCGAGACGTGGAACGCCTCCGACCCGGCCGTACTGGCCCTGCCCTCCGGACGCCTGGTACGCGGCCGTGGTCTGCGCAAGCCCGGGCCCGCGGGCCCCGAACCCGACTTCGCCGTCTACCTCCTGGGGCGGACCCCGCCCCCGGTCGCCTGGGAGTCACGGTGGCTGCGGTGGCCGGACTTCCGGCTGCCGGCGGACCGGGCGGCGGCGCGGGACCTCCTGGAGGAGGTATGGGACCGGGCCGCCGGGAGCCGGGTCGAGGTGGCCTGCGGCGGTGGGACGGGGCGCACCGGGACGGCCCTGGCCTGCCTGGCCGTCCTGGACGGGGTACCCGCCGACGAGGCGGTGGCGTTCGTGCGCGCCGGCTACCGCCCGCGTGCGGTGGAGACGCCCTGGCAGCGCCGCTACGTACGGAACTTCCCGGCGCGCCGGGGCGTCCTCTAGGGCCTGTCGGGCACGTTCTTGAAGGTCTCCGGCACCGGCAGAGTGCTCCAGCGGCCGACCGGCCAGGCGACGACGACGGCCCGTCCGACGACCTCGTCGACCGGGACCATGCCCCGGTTCGGGTCGTCCTGGTGGTAGCGGGAGTCCGCGGAGGCCTGGCGGTGGTCCCCCATCACCCAGATCTTGCCGTCGGGCACGGTGACCTTGAAGCGGCCGCCCTCGTCGTTGCTGCAGGGGGTGTTGCCGGGGAAGACGTACGGCTCGTCCAGGGCGGTGCCGTTGACCTTCACCGGCCCGTCGCCCGCGCACTCCACGGTGTCGCCCCCGACGCCGATGACCCGCTTGATGAGGTCCTTCTCCTCCGCGGAGGGCATCACGCCGATGAAGCTCAGTACTTTCTGCACGGTGTTGGGCTCGTCCACGGGCACGCCCGCGAGCCAGTCCGCCGGGTCGTGGAAGACGACGACCTCACCGCGCTCCGGCTCGGACCCGAACCAGGGCGTCAGCTTGTCGACCAGGACCCGGTCGCCCTGCTGGAGGGTGTTCTGCATGGAGTCCGAGGGGATCGAGAAGGCCTGCACCAGGAAGGTCTTGATGAGCAGGGCCAGCACCAGGGCGATACCTATGAGGAGCGGCAGCTCCACCCAGAACGGCCGGTTCTTCCGCGTCCTCGACCGCCGTGTGGCACGCCCCATTGCACCGCTCCTCGCCCCGTGTACCGCCGCCCGTCCCTGGGGGAACGGATCCGGTGATCCACTCTATGGGGCGCGGTGAGCGGTGCGGTGCGCCAGGGCCTAGGCGGGTCCGGCGCCGACCGGCGGGACCGTCGCACCCTCCCCGGCGCGGACGGCTTCGACCACGCTCTGGTGGAAGCGGCGGCTCTCCTCCTCGGAGGGGCACGGCACGGGGCTGCCGGTGAGCGTGAACCAGTCCGACGAGCCGCTGTACTGCACGGCCACCGCCGCCTGTCCGTCGAACCAGGTCGTGTGCACCGTGAGATCGCCGCTCAGGATGCCCGCTTCCTCGGTGCGTACTCCGCCGGTGCCCGTGTAGACCCCGCTGGTCGTCCAAGATGCCCAACCCATGACGGTCACCTTTCGGACGATGACAAGCCTGTCCAGCCGACTTCTTCCGAGTATGGCACCGCCGGTGGGACCGTGCACGGGTGTCCGCGGTCCCGGTCCGGACACCCCCGGGCAACGGGTTCCCGGGGGCGCCGTCTCAGGCGCGTTCCAGCATCCCGCGGACGAAGGCGGCCTGGCCAGCGTGCTGCAGGTCCTCCGCGAGGACGCTGATCAGCCGGACACCCAGCGTCACCGGGGGCGACCAGCCCTGGTCGACGATCCGGTCGAGGGCGTGGCCCTCCAGACCCGCGATGTAGTCCAGGGTCCGCTCGTGGACGGCGTCGAAGTAGCCGAGGAGGGGTTCGGCGGAGTCCACGCGGACGGCGGCGACCTCGTCGGCGGTGTGTCCGTAGCCGGTCGCCGTCTCGTCGAACGGCAGCCCGAAGCGCTCGGCCCAGCCTTCGGTGAGCCAGATCTGTCCGATTCCGGCGGCGTCGGCGACGTGGTCGTCCTGGACCCGGGTGAGATGCCAGACCAGCCAGGAGATCGAGTTCGCCTCCGCGTCGACGCGGGCGTTGAGGTCGTCGGGCGCGAGTCCTTCGACCGCCGCGTGGACCGCTTCCCCGACCCGGTCGAACGCTTCGGCCAGCATGCCTGCGGTATTCATCCGCCCACCTTGGCCCGAAGGTCCGGCGGCCCCGGGGCGCGACACACCGCCGGGCCGGCGGAAGCCGCCGTACGATCTCCTCATGGTCCGAAGCAGCGCGGAGAACGTCGACCAGTACCTCGCCGAGGCCCCGGAGGCCCGCCGGGAGGCCCTCACGGCGCTGCGCGCACTGTGCCGGGAGGAGCTGACGGGGTTCCGTGAGGTGATGGCGTACGGCATGCCCGCCTATGAGCGGGAGGGGCCGGGGACGGGGGAGATCGCCTTCGCCGATCAGAAGCAGTACATCTCGTTCTATCTGCTGCGCACGGACGTCCGCGACGCGTTCGCGGACCGGCTGGCCCCGCACGACATGGGCAAGGGCTGTCTGCGCTTCCGCAACCCGAAGGAGATCGACTTCACGCTCGTCCGCGATCTGCTGCGGGCGACGGCGGCGACCAGCGGTACGGCCTGCTGACGCGGGGCGTCGCGGACCGGGGGTGCCTCAGCGCAGGCCCTGCAGCCAGTCGGTCAGCAGCCGGTTGACCTCGTCGGGGCGTTCCTGCTGGATCCAGTGGCCGCAGCCTTCGAGGATGTGGGCGGCGGAGAGGCCGGGGAGGGTCTTCGGGTAGGCGTCGATGGCGTCGGACATCCAGGTGGTGGAGGCGTCCAGGGCGCCGCCGATGAAGATCGACGGCTGGGTGAGCGGTGCTCCGTCCCAGGCGGCGAGGTCCTCCCAGTCCCGGTCGACGTTGCGGTAGCGGTTGAGCGCACCGGTCAGGCCGGTGCGCTCGAACTCCTCGCTGTAGACGTCGAGGTCCCGCTCGTCGAGCCAGCCGGGCAGCCGGCCGGTGGGGAACCGGTCGGCCATGCGTGCGCCCGGCGGTACGAAGAAGAGGCTGGGCCGGTCGGCGGGGGTGGCGGTGTCGCCGGAGAGGCCCGCGTAGAAGCCTGCGAGCCAGCTGCGTACGTCCGGTTCGATCTCCGCCTCGGCGCGGCCGGGGGTCTGGAAGTAGCTGACGTAGAACTCCTCCTCGCCGCCGATGCCCGCGAAGCCGTCGGTGGGGCGGGGGCCGCCGCGGGGTGCGTAGGGGACGCTGAGCAGGGCGACCGCGGTGAAGACGTCCGGCCGGAGCAGGGCGCTGTTCGCGGCGATGGGCGAGCCCCAGTCATGGCCGACGACCGTGGCGGTCTCCTCGCCGAGTGCGTGGACGACGGCGGTGTTGTCGGCGACATGGGCGAGCATGCGGTAGGCGTCGGCGGCGGCGGGTGCGCTGGAGCGCCCGTAGCCGCGTACGTCGATGGCGACGGCCCGGTGTCCGGCGGCTGCCAGGGCGGGGAGCTGGTGACGCCAGGAGTACCAGGACTCGGGGAAGCCGTGGACGAGAAGGACGAGGGGGCCGGTGCCCTGTTCGACGCAGTGGATCCGGCCGCCGGGGACGCCGACCGTGCGGTGCGTCGCGCCGGGCAGGACGGTGGAGGGGCGGACGGAACGGTCTGTGGGCGGCGTGGGTACGGCGGTGGGCTCCGGCATGGCTTCTCCTCGGGCGCCCCGTGCGGGCGGGGCGGTCGTGACGCTTCGGCGTGCGGCCGGGCCGGGAGGCCCGGCCGCACGATCACGATCATTCGGCCGGTGCGGGCGCCCGGACAAGGATTTTTGCCAATGCCGCAAAACGGTGGGGCGGGGGCGGTTCAGACGAGGAGGCCGAGCAGGTGGGCGCAGGCGGCTGCCTCGTCCGGGTGGTGGGCGAGGACTTCGTACGTACCGCGCTCGAACGCCCCGGTCTCCCAGCCGCCGCTGTCGCCCCGCCGGACGAAGAGGAAGTCCGGCGGGGTGGGTACGGGCTCGTGGACGCCCTCGATCCGGTAGTAGCCGCCGGGGATCCGTGCCTCGACGAGTGCGGCGTGCAGTGCCCGGCGGTCCATGGCCGGTTACGCGCCCGCGGGCGTCAGATAGGCGTTGTCCAGCAGCCACTTCACATTGAGCCGCTGCCCCTCGCCCGGGTCGAGGAACACGGCGTCGAGCTTGATCTGCTGGCCGCCGCCGGGCTGCTCGAACCACGGGGCGATGGAGCCCTGCCAGACCCAGAAGGGCTTGGCGACCTTGTAGACGCGGTAGTCGCACGGGGTGTCCGCGTCACGGGTGTTGAGGTTCTGCGGCGGCAGGGCGCGCTCGGCGTAGGCGTCGCCCGCGGGGGCCAGGTAGCCGCCGTACTCCGAGCCGAAGCGGTCCAGGCGCTGGCCGGTACGGAGCTTGACGGGCTCCTTGTCGAGCTCGCCGTTCACCTCGGCGAAGCCGTCGTTGGGCGGGTACTTCCAGCTGCCGGTGTCCGCGGGCCCTTCCCAGTACTTCTTCAGGAAGTCCTTCGGTGTGAGGTCGCCGGTGCGCTGGTAGCCCTTCAGGAGCGGGCCGACCGGGGCGAGCCGCTTGTTCGGCAGCCACTTGGGGCCGAGGCGGGCGTCGCCGCGGAACTCTCCGGTGCAGGGTTCATGGCGTTCGGCGGCGGGCGCGGGCCGCTCGGGCCCGGGTGCGGCGTTCGCCGCGGGAGCGGAGAGCAGTCCGGCGGTGATGCCGAGCGCGGCGAGTACGGTACGCATGCGGTTCAAGTCAGGAGTCCCCTCGAGCACTGATGATCCATCAGGACAGCTGACGTAGGGTAACCGCTCACCTACATGAAGTTGCCGCGCCATGCCGCTTTCCGGCCACCGGGCACCGCGCCCGGCACAGCACCACGCCCCGGACGCGCGGCGGGCACGACCGGGGCGTGCTGGGCACGGGAGCATGGGCCCCGACCCGGGTGGCGCTAGCCGACGTTGACGTCGATGCAGGCGTAGAACGCGTTCGAGGTGTCGGCGATGTTCCAGACGGCCAGGACCTTCTGCCGGCCGGTCTTGTTGCCGAAGTCGACCTGATGGGTCACGGTCGCGCCGGGCTGCGCGCCGCCGTCGTCGAACTCGGCGATCTTCTCGCCGCCCACGAAGTACTGCCAGGTGCTGGTCGAGTGGCGGGCGGTGAGCTTCCACTCGAACTGCTGGGAGCGGTTCACCGGAGTGACCGACCAGCCCTTGGAGTCGTCGTCCAGTTCGGCGAAGCCGCTGTTGCCGCCGCTGCAGCTGCTGAGCCCCTTGGGACCCTCGACGCTCTGCGGTTCGTACTTGATCGCACCACAGCTGACCGTGCCGGCGGCACACTGCGCCTGCCTGCTCGGCGGGTTGGAGATGTAGCCGTGGGCGCCGGCGGAGCTCGCCGGAAGGCTGAGGGCGAGGACCGGGGCGAGCATGGCGCCGACGGCGAGTGCGGTCTTCCTTTTCGCGTGCATGCTTCTCCTTCACATGAGACCGCACCGCGCGGTGGCGGACCGTGGGGGGTCCGGCTTCGACGGCGAGGCCTCGCGAGTGTGGGGCCAAGAGGCGCGAAGGGCTGCAAGCCCCTTGCCGGACAAACCTGATGACGGATGTCCGGAAAGGCCTTGCACTTGGACTAGACCATACCGATCGACGCGTTCACGTCAAGGGTGGTACGCGGCGGTCGGCCGCCCGCCGGATGGGCCCGGGCGGGCGCGCGCAGCCCGGCGCACCCGCCCGGGTGACGCGATCACTCCTGGTCCTCGCCGTACCGGATCGTGACGCGCTCGAAGCCGAGCGAGCCGAGCAGTCCCTTCAGCATGGCGGCGGTGTTCTTCTCCGCGCGGGCGGTCAGTCCGCTCTCCTTCGCCGCTTCCGATATGTGCTGGGCGGCGAGCTTGTTGACCGCCTGCTCGCTGCCGGGGTTGTCGGAGAAGAAGTCGCCCAGCCGGTCGAGGAGACCGCGCTGCTTGGACACCGCGTAGGAACGGTCGGGGTCGAGCGCCGGCTTGCCCAGCACCGCGTGCGGCAGCCGGATCTCGGCCGCGGTGCGGTCCTCGTTCACCACGACGCCGTTGCCGGCGACCTTGCCCAGGTCGACGGAGGCGCCGACCGTGCCCGCGCCGACGAACAGGGTGCGGGTGCCGCGCACCACGTCGGGCAGGAACTTCGTGTCCTTCTCCAGATCGACGACGACCTGGAAGTTGCCCGAGGCGGCCTCGTACGCGCTCATGTCCTGGATCGACTTGAGCACGGCCGGGCCGGACCGGTCGTGGGTCTCCTCGCCGAAGAGGTCGCCCAGTCCCGGCAGCAGACTCAGCCGGCTGCCGGCGAACAGCAGGACGAGGACGGCCGCGCCGACGCCGAGGACTTTCAGACACCCCCGGGCGGGGCGGGTGTTCCGCTTTCCGCCGCTGTGCGGCGCGGGCTCTGTGGTTACGTCGCTGGACGTCATGTTCTGCGTGTGACCCGCGCGCGGTGCTTTCAGTCCCGCTCTCGCCGCCCCCCGTACGAACTCCCGCACAAAATAGGCCCGTTCCGGTACGCACGGGCAGACGCGGTCCCTCCCGGCGACCGGTCCGCTCAGCGCGGCGAGGCCGCCACCCGTACGCGGTCGCTGCCGCCGTCGGAGAGGAACGACGCCAGCTCGCTCCCCTGGTCGGCCACGGCGGCGCGGTCGGCGCGGGAGAAGGCGCCCAGGGGGTCCACCGTGACGACGTCCTCGCTCACGCTCCAGGTGGCGGCCACCCGGCCGTCGACCAGGACGACGCGCTCACCGGCCACCGAGAGCCCACGGTGGGCGTCGTCGACGATCCGGCTCCGGTCCTGATAGCCAAGGATCGCGTTGTCGAAGGCCGGCAGGAACCGCACCGGGGCGGGAGTGTCCGGATCCGGTCGCGGCGCGTCGGGCAGATCGAGCAGTTCCCGGCCCCGCTCGTCGCGGAAGGAAACCAGTTCGTCGCGTACGGCGGTCACCGCGCCGGGCAGCCCGGCCAGCCCGGACCAGGCGCGCAGGTCGGCCGTGGCGGCCGGACCATGGGCGGCCAGATAGCGCCGCACCAGCGCCTGGCCGACCGGATCGAAACCGTCGGCGGCGGGCGGGTCGACCGGGCGGCCGAGCCACGAGGAGAGCGCGACATTGCGCACCCCGCCCTTCGTCCGCCACAGCCCCCGGGGCGGCGTCTGGGCCATCGGGACGAGGGCGGCGACCACCATCTCGCCCAGGGCCCGGGGCCCGGGGCCAGGCCGGCCCGGGGCGAGCTCCCGCACGATCTCGGCCGCCGTGCGAGGCTCCCCGTCCGCCATCAAGTCCCTTGCCTCTGAAGCGAGTTCGTCGAGGTCTACCCCTTTCAGCTCGTCGCGGTAGACGCCGAGCACCCGTTGCCGCAGCATCGCGTCGTGGCGGGACCGCCAGGCGAGGACGTCGTCGGCGGTGACCAGATGGACCGTGCGGCGCATGAGATGGGTGCGCACGACGCCGCGCCGGGTCAGCAGATCCGAGAGGGCCGCCGGATCGAAGGCGGTCAGCCGGGACCAGAGCCCGACGAAGGGCTCCTGCGGCTCCTGCGCCTGGAGGCCGCAGAGGTGGGCCAC
Organism: Streptomyces sp. iso_384; assembly: GCF_056172905.1. Lineage (NCBI taxonomy): Bacteria > Bacillati > Actinomycetota > Actinomycetes > Kitasatosporales > Streptomycetaceae > Streptomyces > Streptomyces sp. iso_384. Next base: position 3,834,865 of record NZ_JBWBTT010000001.1, on the reverse strand, counting down.
CGCGTCCACGACCGGCAGGTCGGCCCGGTCGAGCAGCAACTGCCGCGCGAGCATGGCACGGTTCAGCGCCCGGTTGTCGAGGACGGTCATCGTGTCGCTTCTCCCTCTCGATCGCCCGCGGGCGCTTCCTCGCACATCCTCGCGCAAGCGTTGCGCCCTGTTGTCGTGACGCCCCGGGCGTCCCGGCGCCCGGGGCGCCACGGTGCCGCGTCGGTCAGGTCGCCCGCCGCCCGTCGAGCGTCTCGCGCAGGATGTCCGCGTGGCCGGCGTGCTGTGCGGTCTCGGCGATGACGTGGGTCAGCACCCGCCGCGCACTCCACTCCCCGCCCGGCTCGTTCCAGGGCGCCTCGGGAAGCGGATGCGTTGCCGAGAGGTCGGAAACCTCAAGGATGATTTTCTCGGTGCGGGCGGCGACCTGCTCGTAGGCGTGGAGGACCCCGGCCGTCGTCTCACCGGGCAGCATCCGGAACTCCTTGTCCCGGTCGGTCATCCACTTCGGGAGCTCGCGTGCGGTGCCGGCCGCCAGGTCGTCCCAGGTGACCCCGTCGGGCAGCGCGAAGGACATCGCCGACGGGCCCTCGGCCAGGAAGCGCAGCCAGTTCTCCTCCATGGCCGTGACGTGCTTGACGAGACCGCCCAGGCACAGCGCGCTGACCGTCGGACGCTCACCGGCCTGCTCGTCGCCGAGGCCTTCGACCGAGCGGATCAGGGCGGCTCGCACGGTGGCCAGGGCGGCGAGGAGGTCGGTGCGTTCGGCGTCGGGGGACGTGGGTGCTGCGGACATGGTGATCGGGTCCTTCCGGTGTTTCCGTCGTTCGGTACGGATCAACCTTCGCAAGGGAAGAGGACAGGGTGTGGCCTCTTCTCCGGTCATACTGGGCCCATGCCGAAGACTTCAGCGCGACTGCTGGCGCTGCTCTCCCTGCTCCAGGCGCGCCGCGACTGGCCGGGCAGCCTGTTGGCCGAGCGGCTGGAGGTCAGTCCGCGCACGGTGCGGCGTGATGTCGACCGGCTGCGGGAGCTGGGCTATCCGATCTCGGCGTTCAAGGGGCCCGACGGTGGATACCGGCTGGACGCGGGCGCGCAGTTGCCGCCGTTGCTGTTCGACGACGACCAGGCCGTCGCGCTCGCCGTCGCCCTCCGGACGGCCGCCGCGACCGGAGCCGGGATCGGGGAGGCAGCGGCCCGCGCGCTCACCACCGTCCGGCAGGTCATGCCCGCCCGGCTGCGCCATCGAGTGGACGCGCTCCAGGTCACCGCCGTCGAGCGCACGGGAGGGCGGACGCAGCCGCAGGCCGATCCGCGCGTGCTCCTGACGCTCAGCGCTGCGGTGCACGCCCGCGAGGTGCTGCGCTTCGACCACTCCCCCGCGTACGTTCCGCCCGACGCCGACCCCAACGCCGCGCCCGCGGTGCGGCGGGTGGAGCCGCACCGCCTCGTCACCTGGGGCGGGCGTTGGTATCTGGTCGCCTGGGACCTGGACCGCGAGGACTGGCGGACCTTCCGCGCGGACAGGATCACCCCACGCACCCCCACGGGCCCCCGGTTCACGCCCCGCGAGGTGCCCGGAGGCAATGTGGCCGCCTTCGTCGCCGCCCGCTTCCAGGGCTCCGACACCCCCGGGGAGTGGCCCTGCCGCGGCGAGGCCATCCTGGCCGCACCCGCCTTCGAGGTGGCCGGCCATCTCCGCAACGGAATCGTCGAGGAGCACGGCCCGGACCGCAGCCGGGTGATCCTGGGCGCCTGGTCCTGGCCCGGCCTGGCCGCCGAACTCGGCAGATTCGACGTGGACATCGAGGTCGTCGGGCCGGACGCCCTCAGGGACGCCTTCGCCCACCTGGCCCGGCGTTACGCCGACGCGGCGGGGGCGGCGGCCGACACCCCCTAGCGTCCGACGAGGCGGGTGTCGGAGGTGTCGTCGGTCGTCGAGGTGGTCACGGACGTGGTGATGTTGCCCGCGAGACCCAGCACCAGGAACAGCACCACGAGCCACTTCGCGGCGCTGCTCAGGACGAGCGGGCGGGTGGCGGAGCGCGCCGGCTCGCGGGCCACGGCGAGGTCGCCGTCGTCGCCGAACAGGCCCTTGGGGTAGGCCGGGGTGAGCATCATGACGTACGCGGAGAACCGCATCCGGTAGCGCAGGGTGGCCGCCGTCGCCTCGAACAGCGGACGGGGCATCCGGCCCAGGCACAGCGTGATCAGCCACCAGACGAAGGCCAGCGCCCACCACCCGTACACGGCGAGGCTCTGCACGATCGCCGCCGGGATCATCAGGAAGACGCGGAACAGCACGGCCAGGCGGTTGAGCGGGGTGGGCCGCACCTCGATCTGCGCCGGATAGTCGGCCGGCGGGGTCAGGGCGAAGGGCGGGTAGCGGTCGATGAGCAGCATGTCGCTCGCCGATACGCGCATGTCGTAGCCGAGGACGCCGGCCAGGAAGCGGAAGACGGGGTCGGGCAGCCGCCCCAGCACCAGGGCCGCGAACCAGCCCACGATCACGGTGAAGAACGCCGCGATGTGCAGGAAGAACAGCACGATGAAGTGCGGGATGAGCAGCAGAAGTCGCAGAAGGACGGTCAGCCGGCGCTGACGTGCCGGTGCGACGATGTCCAGGACGGGCCTGAACTCGTCCGCGTCCATCTCCTTGCGGCCCGGGCTCCACTGGCCTTCGGCCATGTCGCTCCTCCTCGGCAGGGGATCCGTACGGCATCCGCGCGCAGGACGTGCCCCCACCGTGCGCCCGGTCCCGGCCGCCCGCAAACGGCCCGGGCCCGAACGGGTGCCCCGCTCAGCGGCTGCGGATGCGGGCACGGGCGCGGTCGAGGAGGGAACGGGGCTTCTTCGTACCGGTGCCCTTAGTGGCGGCTGTCCTTGTGCCGGTGCCCTTCTTGCCGGTGGACTTCGCACTCGTGCTCTTCGTGGCGGCCGGCTTTGTACGAGCGGCCTTCGCACCGGCCGGTTCTGTACGAGCGGGCTTCGTGCGGGCGGTCGGCCTCGGTGTGCGCTTCGGCTCGGGCTCGGGCTCTGTCGGCCGTTCGGAAGAGGCGGGAACGTCGGCGTACATGTAATAGCGGTGGGTGATCCGGCGGCCCAGCACGAAGTACCCCAGCAGCGCGCCCGCCGTGTTGAGGATGACGTCGTCGATGTCGAAGGCGCGGCCCGTGACCAGCGCGCCCTGGATCAGTTCGACCACGGCCATGACGACGGCCGTCAGCAACGTCATCCGGATCATGCGCAGCCGGCGCGGTACGAAGAACGGCAGCAGGAGGCCGAACGGCACGCCGAGCAGCAGGTTTCCGCCCGCCTGTTTGCACGCGGCGAGGAAGGTGTAGTCCTCGGCGTACTGGCGCAGCGAGCGGCCGGGGCGCAGGTTCGAGGTCACGAGGTCCTCGGAGGCCGGTGAAGGCGTGAGCGTCACCTTGGCCAGCAGGACGGAGAACACCACCAGCCCCAGCAGCACCACCGTCAGGACTGCCCCGCGCACCAGCACACGTACCCATGTCCCCTGGCGTGTCCGGGGATTCGCCTCTGCTGTCATGGCCGACAAGTGCCCCCGCCCGGCCGGAACACACTCCTCGGCGGCCCCGTGGGACGAAATCTCACCCGCCTGTCCGCGACCTCCTGCGACGATGTGCGCATGAGCACACGTACGAAGAAGGACCTGTTGGACGAAGCCGACCGGTTGCGCACCGGAGGCCGGCCCGAGGAGGCGCGCGAGCGGCTTCTCGCCCTGACCGCCGAGTACCCCGACGACGCGGAGGTGGCCTGTCGCACGGCGTGGATCCACGATGTGCTGGGCCTGGAGTCGGAGGCGGTGCCGTACTACGAGCGCGCGCTGGCCAATCCGGAGCTCGCCGAGGAGGACCGGCGCGGGGTGCTCCTGGGGCTGGGCAGTACGTACCGGGTCCTCGGCCGGTACGGGCAGGCGGTGGAGACGCTGCGCCGGGGCGTCGAGGAGTTCCCGGACCACGGCGGGCTGCGCGCGTTCCTGGCGATGGCCCTGTTCAACACCGACGAGCACCACGAGGCGATGCGGCTGCTGCTGGAGCTGACCGCCACGACCAGCCAGGACCCGTCCGTCCAGGAGTACCGGCGGGCGATCGAGCACTACGCGAAGGATCTCCACGAGACCGTGTGATGACAGGCCCTGGACAGAGCTGTCGGCTGCGGCGCGCCGCAGCGTGGGCGACGCGCCGGTCCGGGAGGGGCGGGTGCCGAGAATGCTCGGGTGTCCACCGCTCCCCCGGCGCCTCCGCCGTCCCCGCACTCCTCGACCTCTTCCGCCGCGCCCCGGCCCGGTGATCTGCCGTGGCGCGGCGAGGGGTCACTGCTTCTCCTGTCCGCGGCTTCCGGGGCGGCGGACGCGTTCGTCTTCCTGTGCGTGGGGCAGGTCTTCGCCGGGGTGATGACCGGGAACCTGGTGCTGCTCGGGGCCTCGGCCGCCGGTGCGGGCGAGGACGGTGTGGCGCTGAAGGTGGCCGTGGCCCTGGGTGCGTACTTCTGCGGGGCGGCGGCGGGTGCGTTGATGACCGGGCGGCTCGGGCTTCGGGTTCCGGTGCTGTTGGGTGCGGAGGTCGCTCTGCTGGGGGCGGCGGCCGTGCTGTGGGGGCTGGAGCTGGTCCCGTCGTACGGGGACCGGCTCGGGCTGCTGGCCCTGGTGGCGGTCGCGATGGGCGTCCAGGGGCGCGTACGGGTGACGCCGACGAATTACTTCACCGGGACGCTGACCTCGCTCGCGGGCCGGGTGGCCCTGCGGGAGCTGCGGGGCGGGGACGGCTGGGTGCTGGGGCGGCTGGCCGCGGTGGTGGCCGGGGCGGCGGTCGCGGCGCTGGCCGAGCGTTGGTGGAGCCCCGTGGCCGCGTTGGGCGCGGTGGTGCTGGCTGCCGGTGCGCTGGTGCTGGAGACGGCCCCGCTCCGGGGCGTCCGGCCGCGGCCGGACAAGGGGAAGCCCCGGCCGGATCGGGGGAATCCAGCCGGGGCGGCTTGAGTGCGGGCGTGAAGGGCGGTCGCCTCTCGGCGAAAGGCTCCATGGGGCTTCGGTGGTCCGATCTTCCCCATGGGCTATAGGTGAGGCCCGGGGACACTGTCCCCCTCACACCCACGTATAGATGAACGATAAACCATCCCGGACTGTTCCCGGGAATCCGCCTCCGCGGATGTGATCCACGGCACGGAATCCCGGGCTCCGCCCCTGGTCAGCTCTCGTTCGGTCAGCTTCCGGACGTCTCGCCGGTGCCGTAGCGGCGCCGGAACTGTTCGACCCGGCCCGCCGTGTCGAGCACCTGGCGGCCGCCGGTGTAGAACGGGTGGCTCGCCGACGAGGTCTCGACGTCGATGACGGGATAGGTGTTGCCGTCCTGCCACTGCACGCGCTCGCCGGAGTCGGCGGTCGAGCGGGTCAGGAAGGCGACGTCGGCCGCGCGGTCGCGGAAGACCACAGGGCGGGAGACGGGGTGGATACGGGGCTTCATCGATGCGTTCCTTCCTCACCACGGAGAGCGGTGACAAACAGGAGATGGACTTCTTCCGGCCGGCCGGTCGGCGGACCGGTCGGTCAGCGGGTCTCGCGGAACAGGACGTGCCGGCCGGCGGCGGAGTCGAACTTGCGGAGCTCCAGCCGGTCGGGGGTGTTGCGGCGGTTCTTGCGCGTCACATAGCTCCGGCCCGTACCGGCCGTGGAGCGGAGAGTGACGACGGGCCTGATCTCACTGCGTGCCATGGGCGCCTCCCTGATGCCTCTGCCGACCCCACTCCCGTATCGGGAATGAGATTCGTTTTCGTTCTGGTGAGGTAACGCGAGCCACCCCCTCGGCATTCCCGCCCCACCACACGCCCCGAACCGTGTGGTCAACTCGCCCCGAACGCATGCCTGTTCGGATTATCATCGCGCCGGAGAGCCGCTGGCATATGCCAGACGCAACAACGCATCGAGTCTTGCCAAATCCCTTACGGCCTGCCGTGGCCTGTGCGACAGTCGGTGGCGGTCCACCCTTCAGAACCGGCTAGGCCGCGCCTGTATCGGAGTACGAGATGCCGTCCCCCCTCTTCGCGGACCGCCCCGCACCACAGCCTCCCGCGCACGACGCCGTCGACGACCTGATCCACCGGACGCGTCGGCTCCGGGGGGACGTGGACGCCGTGCGGCGGGACGCCGCCCTGTTCGACGAGGACGATCCCCAGCTGCGCTGGCAGCGCGCCCTGTGCGAGCTGGCCGTGCACCACCTGGACAACCTCGACGAGCACCTGGGCCAGCTCAGGGCGGGTCTGCCGGGTCCGCGCACCGAGGACCCCGCCCCCCGGGACGACGAGGCCCCGGCCGGGCCGGGAGCCGGTTCCCCGCTGAACCGGGTGGGCAGCGCCGAGTGGAACCTCCTCACCGACGAGTCCAGCTGGTCCGATGAGCTGTACGAGATCTTCGGCAGGCCGCCCGGGTCCACGCCCCTCTCGCTGGACGACCTGCCGTCCGTGCTGCTGCCCGAGGACCAGCCACTGCTGACCGCCATGGTGACGGGCTGCCTCGTCGACGGCCGGCCGATGGACGGCGAGTTCCGCATCGTGCGCCCCGACGGCGACACCCGCACGCTGCACATGACGGGCGAGCCGGTCCTGGACGCCGAGGGCTGCACCGCCTCGATGTGGGCGGTGCTGCGGGATGTCAGCGAGCTGCGCCGCGGCGAGCAGGCAGTGAGCAGGAGCCGTGCGACGGTGCGGCACAAGAAACACATCGAGCGGACCGAGCACCGCATGGCCGTGGAGCTCCAGGAGACCGTCCTGCCGCCGTGGCGCGGCTCGCTCCGCCTCCCGCCCCAGGGCCCCGGTGCCCTGGACATCGCCGCGCACTACCTCCCTTCCGCGTCGAGCGGGCTCATCGGCGGCGACTGGTACGACGCGATGGAGCTCCCGGACGGACGCACCCTGCTCACCGTCGGCGACCTCACCGGGCACGGCATCCCCGCCACCTCGGCGATGGCGATGATGCTGGGCGCCCTGCGGGGCATGGCGGTCGCCGGTATCGCGCCGGGCGCGCTGCTGGGCCACCTCAACCAGGTCCTCGAAACGTCGGTCCAGCCCGCGCTGGGCAGCGCCCTGTGCTGCCGTTTCGACCCCGGCACCTCCCTTCTGTCCTGGGCGCAGGCCGGACACCCCGCACCGCTGCTCTTCCGCGACGGTTCGGGACGGATCCTGCCGCCGCCGGACGGCGTGCTGCTCGGCGCCGCGTCCAACGTCGTCTTCGAGCAGGACGACGTACGGCTGCTCCCCGGCGACGTGCTCGTTCTGCACACCGACGGCCTGACCCGACGCGGCGACCGGGGTGCGGGCCCGGAGGCATTGCTCGCCCTCGCCCCCCGCTTCGCCGAGGCCCGTACGGCACAGGAGTGCGTCCGGGGCGTCGTCGAGGAGTTCGGCGGGACCGAGCGACCGGACGACGCGTGTGTGCTGGTCGCCCGTATCGGGGCATGAGGAAGCGCTGACGTGTCGGGGCTGTGTCAAAGCCCTGTCGGCGAGCCCTGTCAGGGCGTGACGGAGCGCGGAACGGCGCGGCCGGGCCGGGTCAGATCTGCGTGCCCTTGGCCTTCTTCTGGTTCGGCATCGAGAGCTCGATCTCCTCACGCAGATCCTGGATCCCGGCATATCCCGCGAACTGACCGGTGAGCCGGTACATTTCGCGGAGCCGGTCCCAGGTGCGGTGCGAGGAGGTCTCCCCCATCGACACCAGCGCGAGCCGGGCGTAACGGTCGGCCTGTTCGGGGTCGTTGGCGATGAAGCAGGCCGAGGCCAGCGAGATGTAGTCGAAGATCTTCGACCGCTGGCGCCCGTTGATCCGCAGTTCCAGGGCCTGCTTGGCATGGCGTTGGGCGATGATCGCGGCCCCGGGGTCATGCTCGGCCAGGGTGCGGAAGGCGAGCGCCTGCATGCCGTGCATATCGGCCTCGTCGAACATCTGCATCCAGCTGGGCGGCGGCACATCGCCCTTGTCCGACACGAAGAGCTCCTCGGCCTCCCCGAGGGTGCGCCGCATGGCCTGGCCGCGGCCCATCGACGCCTGTGCCCAGGCCTCGATGGTGCGCAGCATCGCCTGCGTACGGGGCAGGGTCTCGTGGCCGGAGCCGGACTTGGCGAGCTTCATCAGGTCGAGTGCGTCGTCGGGCCGGCCCAGATGCACCATCTGGCGTGCCGCCCGGGAGAGCGCTTCGCCGGCGCGTGGCCGGTCGCCGCCCTCGCGAGCCGCGTGCGTGGCGATGACGAAGTACTTCTGGGCGGTGGGTTCGAGGCCGACGTCGTGGGACATCCAGCCCGCCAGGACGGCGAGGTTGGCGGCGACGCCCCACAGGCGGCGCTGGAGATGGTCGGGGTGGCGGTAGGCGAGCATGCCGCCCACCTCGTTGAGCTGGCCCACGACCGCCTTGCGCTGAAGTCCGCCGCCCCGGGACGCGTCCCAGGCGCGGAAGACCTCGACCGAATGCTCCAGGGCCTCGATCTCCTCGGAACCGACCGGAGCGGCCTCGTACCGGTCGAAACCGGCGGGATCGGCGTGCAGGGGATCGTTGGTACGTGGAGCGTCGGCCGCCAGAGCGGGGTCGCTGTGCAGCCAGTCGTACATGGGGCCGGCGATGGTTGAGCCGGCGGCGAGCGCGGCGCCCGCACCCACCAAGCCGCGTCGGTTGAGCATGAGGTCCATTCCCGTGAATTCGGTGAGGACCGCTGCCGTCCGTTCGGGCGCCCACGGCAATTGATCGGGATTGTGTTCCGTCCCGGAGTCTCGCCGTTTCCCCACACGCCCGCGTCGGCCGAACCCGAGGTCCTCGATGGTCACGACACGGCCGAGCCGCTCGGTGAACAGAGCCGCCAGCACTTCGGGCACGGGATCACGGGGGGATTCCCCCATGTCGATCCAGCGCCTGACCCGCGAGGTGTCGGTGGCCAGCTGCGGGTGGCCCATGGCCGCCGCCTGCCGGTTCACCATTCTCGCGAGTTCGCCCTTGGACCAGCCGGCCAGGCCGAACAGGTCGGAAAGACGGGTGTTGGGTTCTCCGGTCACTTCAAGCCCCCAGGTTCTCGGCTGACTTGACACTAACCCCCTGTCAGATGCGCTGTGACTATTCGCCAGGGTTCGCCAGGGTCCGCCAGATGGTCTGCCACCCGCGACCCGGTGTCAGGTAGGAAAGCGCCACCCCGCCCGGCAGCCCTAGGTACTCCCCAGGGTGCCGAACGGCCGTCGGCCGGGTTGGCGCACGTACCTTGTCGGCGCACGAAGGGATCTGTCTCGCCCATGTACACAGCATCGTCCTCCGTGTCCGCCCCGCCTCGTCCGCTCCGCCCGATGGGCGCGGGCGGCGGCCCCTATCTCGCTCCTCACGCCGGCGGACCGGCGCAGGGTCCGGGCCGGGCCCGACGGGCCGCGGGACCGGGCGCCGGACCGCTCAGCGGAAGAATCGACCTGTCCGGCCCGCAGGGCGCGCAGGTGCGGATGGCCATCGCCTCCGTCCAGCGCATCTGCCCCGAGTTCAACCCGGTCCAGGTACTGCGCCGCAGCGGCCGTTCGGTCCTGATCGTCGGATCGACCGGGCGGGCCACCGCCGTCGCGAAGTGTTTACTGGACCACTCGCCGGCGTGGACCGAGCGGTTCCGGCACGAAATAGCGGCGTACCGCGCGTTCGTCCGGCACCGCCCCCCGGTTCGGGTGCCCCGGCTGATCGCGGCGGACCCGGAGAACTGCACGCTGGTGATCGAGCGGATGCCCGGCCGGGTCGCCGCCCTCACCCGGCATCCGGCGGAGGCGCCGCCGCGGGCCGACATCCGTGCCGCGCTGGGCGCGATCGCCCGGGTGAACGCCTGGCGGCCGCCGCCCGGGCTGTTCGAGGCGCCGCTCGACTACGCCTCGCGGATCGCGCGCTATCACGAGCTCGGTCTGTTCACCGACCGTGACCTGGGCGACCTGCAGAAGCTGCTGCACGGCCTGGCCCACGCGGGCGGCCGGCAGGGCATGGGGCAGTTCTGCCACGGGGACGCGCTGCTCTCCAACATCCTGCTGTCGCCGACCGGACCGGTGCTCGTCGACTGGGAGCACGCCGGCTGGTATCTCCCGGGGTACGACCTGGCGACGCTGTGGGCGGTCCTGGGCGACGCGCCGGTGGCGCGCCGCCAGATCAGCCAGCTCGCCCAGGCCAGGGGCCCGGCCGCGCGGGACGCGTTCCTGGTGAACCTGATGCTGGTGCTGACCCGCGAGATCCGTAACTACGAGACGGCCGTGCAGCGCACCATGCGCGAGGCGCCCTCGGTGGGCGCGGGGCAGGACCGTCCCGGTGCGCTCTCCTCGGGCGAGGAGCAGCGGCTGCTGCTGCGGAGGCTGCACGACGACTGCGCCATGGCGCGGCGGGCGGTGCGGGCGGCGGTCGGCACCCGCTGAGCAGGACGAGGACGACGACGCAGGACGACGCGGGCCGACGGCCCGCCTGCCGAGAACCACAGTGACCAGACCACTGTGAAGAAAGCGCGCTGCGGGACCGGTGCCGACACACCGGTCCCGCAGCGCGCTGTTGTGTGTTCCGGGGCCCGTACGGGCGGTTGCGACCGCCGTACGGCCCCGTCCGCCCGTGACCGGGTGCTGACCCTGTGCTGTCCCGGGGCCCCCGGCGGGTGAGGCCCGCCACGAGACCCACGTCACCTACGACCTCCGGTAGTAGGCGCGAACGGCCCCGTCCGGCGTAACGAACAGCCCATATGGCTCATAAATTGGCATCTCACGATGAAGAGTAGTAAAGGCGGTCATTGCTTCCCATGTCGGACAGCGCTAACCATGGATCTCGGCAAGCACCGAGTACGAGCCAGCGTCGATCGCCCACCGGCGGCCGCGGCCCGGACACCCCGGTTCCTGCCGACGCGGCGCGAAGGCCGCGAAGCCCGTCCCCCACAGGAAGAGCTCACGCATGCCCCGCATCTCCACCCTGCGCATCACCCGCTCGCACAAGATCGCCACCGCTGTGCTCGTCGCGGCCGGTTCGGTCACCGCCATAACCGCCACCGGCGGTGCGAGCGAGGCGCAGACCTCCCAAGCCCGCTCCTCCATCTCCGTGGAGCCGGTCGCCGCCGCGGGCATCCCCACGGCGAAGGACGCCGCGGCCAAGAAGGCCGCCGAGGAGACCGCCGCCAAGGAAGCCGCCGCGAAGAAGGCAGCTGCCAAGGCCGCCGCGGAGAAGGACGCCGCCGAGGCGCGCTCCGAGAAGCAGGCCGCCAACCGCTCCACCGAGCGCAAGGCCGTCACGCCGAAGAAGTTCGCGAACAACCTCGACGGCTGGATCCGCGAGTCGCTCGACATCATGAAGAAGAAGAACATCCCCGGCTCCTACGAGGGGCTGCACCGCAACATCATGCGCGAGTCCAGCGGCAACCCGAACGCCGTCAACGACTGGGACATCAACGCGCGGAACGGCATTCCCTCCAAGGGTCTCCTCCAGGTGATCCAGCCCACCTTCGACGCGTACCACGTCAAGGGCACCCCGAAGAAGCTCACCGACCCGGTCGCCAACATCACCGCCGCCGCGAACTACGCCGCGGACCGGTACGGCTCGATCGACAACGTCGACTCCGCCTACTGAGCGACCGACTTCCGAGCACGCACCGGCCAAGCTGCGATGATCTGACTAATCGCCGTCGTGCGTGCTCCGTATGGCCGAAGGGTAGTGCTGCGCGGACACCACCGGTCCGCGCGTTTCCCCGCGCGGAGGCTTCTGGAAAGGCCTGACGCACATGGCACAGCCCTTCTCACTGCCGGACTTCTATGTTCCGTATCCGGCGCGGCTCAACCCTCATGTGGAGGCGGCACGCACGCACACCCGGGCGTGGGCCCGCTCCATGGGGATGCTGGAGGGGTCCGGCATCTGGGAGGAGAAGGACCTGGAGGCGCACGACTACGCCCTGCTGTGCGCCTACACCCACCCCGACTGCTCGGCCGAGGCCCTGTCCCTGGTCACCGACTGGTACGTGTGGGTCTTCTTCTTCGACGACCACTTCCTGGAGCTGTTCAAGCGCACCCCCGACCGGGAGGGCGGCAAGCGGTATCTGGACCGGCTGCCCGCCTTCATGCCGATGGAGCGAGGCGCCCCGACCCCGGAGCCTTCGAACCCCGTCGAGGCGGGGCTCGCCGATCTGTGGGCCCGGACGGTCCCGGCGATGACCGACGCCTGGCGGGCCCGGTTCGCGGAGTCGACGGAGAACCTCCTCAACGAGTCCCTGTGGGAGCTCGCCAACATCCACGAGGGCCGCATCGCGAACCCCGTCGAGTACATCGAGATGCGCCGCAAGGTGGGCGGCGCGCCCTGGTCCGCGGGCCTGGTCGAGTACGCGGCGAACGCGGAGGTACCGGCGCCGGTCGCCGGGTCCCGGCCGCTGCGGGTGCTGCGGGACGCCTTCTCCGACGCGGTGCACCTGCGCAACGACCTCTTCTCCTACCAGCGTGAGGTGGAGGACGAGGGGGAGAACAGCAACGGCGTGCTGGTGCTGGAGAAGTTCCTCGACTGCTCCACGCAGGAGGCCGCCGATGCCGTCAACGACCTGCTGACCTCACGTCTCCAGCAGTTCGAGAACACCGCCCTCACCGAACTCGGTCCGCTCTGCGCCGAGAAGGGCCTGGACCCGACCGAGACCGCCGCCGTGCTGGCGTACGTCAAGGGGCTCCAGGACTGGCAGTCCGGCGGCCACGAATGGCACATGCGCTCCAGCCGCTACATGAACGGCGGCGGCGCGGGCGAGGCCGTGGCCGGCTTCGGCATGTCCGCCGCCTCCATCAGGTTCACACTCCGCTCGGAGACCGCGCGGGCCCGCAGCCACAGCCATGTGCCGTACCAGCATGTGGGCCCTTCGCTGCTGCCGGACTTCGACCTGCCGTTCGGCACCACGCTGAGTCCCCATCTGGAGGGGGCCCGGGTCCGGCTCGTCGAGTGGGCGCGGCGGATGGGCATCCTGGAGGCCCAGCCGGGCGTGCCGGGTTCGCACATCTGGGACGAGCGGCGGATCGTCGCGATCGACCTGCCGCTGTGCGCGGCGGGCCTGCATCCGGACGCGACCCCGGACGAACTGGACCTGTCCTCAGGCTGGCTGGCCTGGGGAACATACGGGGACGACTGGTTCCCGGTGGTGCACGGGCGGGCCCGGGATCTGACGGGGGCGCGGCTGGCCAACGAACGGCTGTCGCTGTTCATGCCGCTGGACGGCGAGGGGACGCCGGAGCCGGTGAACGCCCTGGAGCGGAGTCTGGCCGACCTGTGGCGCAGGACGGCCGCGCCGATGGACCTGAGCGCGCGGCGCACCTTCCGGACCTCGATCGAGTCGATGACCGAGAGCTGGCTGTGGGAGCTGGCGAACCAGGCGCAGAACCGCATCCCCGACCCGGTGGACTACGTGGAGATGCGACGGGCGACGTTCGGCTCGGACCTGACGATGAGCCTGTGCCGGCTCGGGCACGGCAGGACCGTTCCGGAAGAGGTCTACCGCAGCGGTCCGATGCGTTCCCTGGAGAACGCGGCGGCTGACTACGCCTGCCTGTTGAACGATCTGTTCTCGTACCAGAAGGAGATCGAGTACGAGGGCGAGGTGCACAACGGCGTCCTGGTCGTGCAGAACTTCTTCGGCGTGGACTATCCGACGGGCGTGGCGATCGTGCACGACCTGATGAACTCACGGCTGCGCCAGTTCCTGCATGTCGCCGAGGTCGAACTCCCGGTGCTGTACGACGACTTCGACCTCGGTGCCGAGGCTCGGGAGATCCTGGCGGGCTATGTGCAGGAGCTCAAGCACTGGATCGCGGGGATCCTGATCTGGCACCGGGGCTGCCGTCGCTACCGCGAGGAGGATCTGCGGCAGGGGCACGACACCCCCTGGCACCTGAGCGGCCCCACGGGGCTCGGCACCTCGGCGGCGCAGGTGACCCGACTGATGGCTCAACTGGCGGGTAGTGCCGTGTAGTTGACGCTTCCGCGGCCCGCCGCACGGAGGAACGTCCGGCGGGCCGCGACCGGCCGGAGCATGCGGTCCGCGTCCTGCTCCACGCAGCGGGCGAGTGCGGCGGTGAGCAGGTCGTCGATGCTCCTGAAGCGGTGGGCGGAGGCGGTGGCGGGCAGGCCCCCGCCTCGCGTGCGATCGCGCGACGGCTGACGCCGGCGACCCCTTCGCGGGCGACCACCTGGAGCGTGGCCCCCATACGCGACCCTCCGGAGGAGAGAGGTCGGGGCAATCCATCGAAGTGAACGATCACTACACATCGAACATTCGTTTCATTTTCCGCCCCACCTCTCCCCCGGGTCCGTCGCCCACCCGGGCGCCGGGATGGCCGGATACCGCCCCCGGGCAACGAAAAAGGCCGCCCGGCATATGCGGGCGGCCTATGGAGATACGTTTCAGCCTTGCTGGAACAGCTCCGCGGGCAGGGGCTTGAGCAGGGTGTACAGATCGTCGGTGATCGGCCGGTCCCAGCTGGCGATGGTCACCAGGACGCCGTCGCTGCGGTCGAACTGAACGCAGGCGATGCGGCTCTCGGAGAGCTTCACCCGGCGGACGATCAGCAGATTGTCGCCCTGCATGACCGGGACGTCCTCGGAGCTGACGACCTCGATCGGCTCGTCGTTCTCCAGGGCGAGGAGCAGCTGGGCGACCTCGAAGGGGACCTGGCCCTTCTCGGTCTCGCGGGCGGGCGAGCCTTCCGGGAGGTTGCCGATGATCATCGCCGGGCCCCGGCCGCCGTACAGGTCGTAACGGAGGAAGACGCCCTGACAGCTGCCGTCGGGGGCGGGGAGCAGACCGGCGCCGAGGTTGCCGGGCCAGTCCCCGGGGTCCATGGCCAGGACGTCGAAATCCGGGCCCGCGGGTGTTGCGGCGCTACGGCGGCGGAGGAAGGACATGCTGCCATGTTACGTGTCCCGGCTCACGTTGCGGAGCCGGGCCCGGGCCCCGCGGGACCGGGCCCGCCGCGCTCTCTCAGCCGGGCGGGGGCTCCGCTCCCACGAGCCACATGGCGAAGAACTGCGCCCCTCCCCCGTAGGCGTGCCCGAGCGCTCTGACGGCCCCGTCGATCTGGTGCTCGCCGGCCCGCCCGCGTACCTGGAGGGCCGCCTCGGCGAAGCGGATCATCCCGGACGCGCCGATGGGGTTGGTGGACAGCACGCCGCCCGAAGGGTTGACGGGGAGGTCGCCGTCGAGTTCGGTGACGCCCGCCTCGGTGAGCTTCCAGCCCTCGCCCTCGTCGGCGAAGCCGAGGTTCTCCAGCCACATCGGCTCGTACCAGGAGAACGGTACGTACATCTCGACGGCGTCGATCTCACGGCGCGGGTCGGTGATCCGGGCCTGCCGGTAGACGTCGGCCGCACAGTCCTTCCCGGCCTGCGGGGAGACGAAGTCCTTGCCGGCGAACAGGGTCGGTTCGCTGCGCATCGCCCCGCCGTGCACCCAGGCGGGCCGGTGGGGCGAGCGGGCCGCGCCTTCCCGGTCGGTGAGGATCATGGCGCAGGCGCCGTCGGAGGAGGGGCACGTCTCGGAGTAGCGGATCGGGTCCCAGAGCATGGGGGCGGCCCGGACCTTCTCCAGGGTGATGTCATGGTCGTGGAGGTGCGCGTAGGGGTTCTTCAGCGCGTTGCGGCGGTCCTTGTACGCGACGAGCGATCCGACCTCGTCGGGCGCTCCGGTACGCCGCATGTACGCGCGCACGTGCGGGGCGAAGAAGCCGCCCGCCCCGGCCAGCAGCGGCTGCTGGAAGGGAACGGGCAGGGAGAGCCCCCACATGGCGTTGGACTCGGACTGCTTCTCGAAGGCGAGGGTGAGGACGGTGCGGTGCACGCGGGCGGCGACGAGGTTGGCGGCGACCAGGGCGGTGGAGCCGCCGACCGAGCCGGCCGTGTGGACGCGGAGCATGGGTTTACCGACGGCGCCCAGCGCGTCGGCGAGGTAGAGCTCCGGCATCATGACGCCCTCGAAGAAGTCGGGCGCCTTGCCGATCACCACGGCGTCGATGTCGCTCCAGGTCAGCCCGGCGTCCGCCAGTGCACGGACGGCGGCCTCGCGGACCAGTCCGGCGATGGACACGTCATGCCGGGCGGCGACGTGTTTGGTCTGGCCGATGCCGACGACGGCGACGGGCTCCTTAGGCATGAGGGCTCTCCCCTTCCAGGACGGCGACCAGGTTCTGTTGCAGGCAGGGTCCCGAGGTGGCGTGCGCGAGGGCCCGGTCGGACTCGCCGCGGTGGATGCGGGCGGCGGCCTCGCCGAGCCGGATCAGTCCGGCGGCCATCACGGGGTTGGCGGCGAGCGCCCCGCCGGAGGGGTTGACGCGGACGGCGTCACCGAGCCCGAGAGCCTTGCGCAGAACGACCTCCTGCGAGGTGAAAGGGGCGTGCAACTCGGCGGTGTCGACGGGCCGTTCGAAGGCTCCGGCGTGCTGGGCCGCGAGCCGGGCGGAGGGGCTGTCGGTCAGGTCGCGGACGCCGAGGCCGTGCGCCTCGATGCGGTGGTCGATGCCCCGGATCCAGGCGGGCCGCTCGCACAGCTCTCGGGCGGTGTCCCCTGCGGCGAGGATCACGGCGGCCGCGCCGTCGCCGATGGGCGGGCAGTCGCCGGTGCGCAGTGGCTCTACGAGGTAGTCGCCGGCCGGGACGTCGCCGGTGAGCTGGGCGTGCGGGTTGTCGGCGGCGGCGGTGCGGCTGCGGGCGGCGACCTCGGCGAGGGCCGGTTCGTCGGTGGCGCCCGCGTCGATGAGGGCCTGCGCCTGGAGGGCGGCGAGCGCGACGGAGTCCGGCCAGAGCGGGGCCAGGTAGTAGGGGTCGAGCTGGCGGGTGAGGACGTCGCGGACCCGGCCGGGCGAGGACTTGCCGTAGGAGTAGACGAGCGCGGTGTCCGCCTCCCCGGTCTGGATCTTGACCCAGGCCTCGTACAGCGCCCAGGCCCCGTCCATCTCGACGTGCGACTCGGAGATGGGCGGATGGGCGCCGACGCCGTCGAGCGCCATGGTGAAGGAGAAGGCCCGCCCGGCGAGGTAGTCGGCGGAGCCGGAGCAGGTGAACCCGATCTGGTTCGCTCTGAGGCCGGTCGCGCCCAGGACCTCGTGGAGGACGGGCATCAGCAGGTCGACCTCGGACAGTTCGTCGGTGCGCCGCCGGTGCGCGCTCTGCGCGAAGGCGACGATGGCCACGTCCCGCATCTACACCAGCTCCTTGTACGTGTCGTAGTCGGCGTCGGGCTCTCCGGTGGGCCGGTAGTGGTCGGGGTGGTGGGACCCCCGGCCAGCACCGGCCCAGACGGGTTCGACGCGCAGTCCCATGCGGACCTGGTCGTAAGGGATGCCGGCGATGCGTCCGTGCAGCGCGAGGTCCGCGCCGTCGAGGGCGATGTGGGCGTAGACGTACGGGACTTCGATGTCGAGATTCTTCGCTTTGATGTTGACGATGCAGAACGTGGTGACCGTGCCGCGCGGTCCGACCTCGACCTGTTCGGAGGTGGCGACCCCACAGGTGGGGCAGGCTCCGCGTGGCGGTACGTAGACCTTGCGGCAGGAGGGGCAGCGTTCGCCGACGGTGCGGTGTCCTTCGAGGGCGGTGAGGTAGGCGCTCTGGGCGCGGCCCGGGGTGTGGACGTAGTCGAGGCGGGCCGGGGTGACGATGCCGGTGACGGGGTCGGCGAACTCCCCGGTGTGCGGGGTGGGTTCAACTTCGCCGGGCTCGCCCTCGTACGGTTCGAAGCAGGCGATGTCGGTGATGGCGCCGGTGCGGGTCGCGGCCCAGCGGATCCGGACGCGCATCCCGGTGCGCACGGCGTCAGGTCCGGGCGCGTCGAGGGCGTGCAGGAGCGCGGTGCCGGCCCCGTCGAGGCGGACGAGGACCCAGGCGAAGGGGGTGTCGAGCGGCTGGTCGCGGCGGGGGGCCGGGTTCCAGGCCCAGGTGGTGACGGTGCCGGTGGGGGCGACCTCGACGAGGTCGCGGATCTCGTTCGCGGTGACGGGGTCGTACTCGACGGGCGGCACGAGCACCGTGCCGTCCTCCGTGCGGACGCCGAGGACGGTGCGTTCGCGCAGTCCGGTGAGGAAGGCGCTCTGCACCGGCCCGAGCGAGCGGGTGAAGGGGAACTCGACCACCAGCGGGGCGCTGAGGACGTCGGTCATGGCTCTCTCCTGGGGTCAGGCGCGCCGGTAGACGGGCGGGCGCTTCTCGGCGAAGGCGCGGGCGCCCTCCTTGGCGTCCTCGGTGGCGAACACGGGCCAGCCGCGCTTGAGTTCGGCGGCCAGCGCCTCGGTCTCGGTCAGCTCGGCGCCCTCGTAGACCGAGGCCTTGACCGCCTCGACGGCGAGCGGCCCGCAGGCGTTGACCCGCTCGGCGACGGCGAGAGCCTCCTCCAGTGCGGTTCCGTCGGGCACGACCCTGCCGACGAGCCCGATGGCGGCGGCCTCCTCGGCGGTGTAGGAGCGGCCGGTGAGCAGCATTTCGAGGGCGTGGGTGCGGGGGATCTGGCGGGGCAGCCGGACGGTGGAGCCGCCGATCGGGAAGAGGCCCCGGCGCACTTCGAAGAGCCCGAAGGTGGCGCCCGCTCCGGCGATGCGGATGTCGGTGCCCTGCAGGATCTCGGTGCCTCCCGCGACACAGGGGCCTTCCACGGCGGCGATCACCGGTTTGCGAGGACGGTGGTGTCGCAGCATCGCCTTCCAGTGGAGGTCCGGGTCGGCCGCCATCCGCTCCCGGTACTCCTCCCCCGCCATTCCGCCACCCGCCAGCGCCTTGAGGTCCATGCCCGCGCAGAACGCGCCGCCCGCGCCGGTGAGGACGACGGAGCGGATCGCGTCGTCCTCGTCGGCCTCGATCCAGCCGTCGTGAAGGCCGACGAGCATCGGCAGCGAGAGCGCGTTCCTGGCCTGTGGTCTGTTCAAGGTGAGCACCAGCGTGGCGCCTTCACGCCGCACGGTGAGGTGTTCCGTACCGCCCATGACCGACTCCTGTCTCCAGACCTGGAACAGGTTGCAGGAGGAGGGGTCGCAGTTCAATAGTTTTCTGACAGCTCGTCAGATTGTTTCGACGCCACCTCTTCCCACTTGTGCCGCACGGCGCTCTAATGACGGCCGAGTCGCCAGTCATCCGGGGTCAGGAGGAACGGTGGAGTACAACCTTGCCGACCTGTTCGAATCGGTCGTCGACGCGGCGCCCGACCGCGAGGCGCTCCTGTACGTCGACCATCCCGGTACGGGCGCGGAGCGGCGGCTCACCTACGCGGAGCTGGACGCCGCCGCCAACCGGATCGCCCACCACCTGATCGACGCGGGCATCCGGCCGGGCGAGCACCTGGGACTGCACCTCTACAACGGGGTCGAATACCTCCAGACGGTGCTGGGCGCCCTCAAGGCCCGGATCGTTCCGGTAAACGTCAACTACCGTTACGTTGAAGAGGAGTTGGTTTATCTCTACCGGGACGCGGACCTGGCGGCGCTGGTCTTCGACGGCGAGTTCGACGAGCGGGTCGCGGCGGCCGCCCCGCAGGCCCCGGGGCTGCGCCATCTGATCCGAGTGGGCCCTGCCCCCGCCGATCCTCCGGCCGTGCCGGTCGTGCCGTTCACCGAAGCGGAGGAGTCGGGCGCGGCCGGGCGCGGCTTCGCGGCCCGCTCCGCCGACGACCAGTTCATCATCTACACCGGCGGCACGACCGGCATGCCGAAGGGCGTGATGTGGCGTCAGGAGGACCTGTTCTTCTCGGGCCTGGGCGGCGGTGCGCCGACCGGCGAGCCGGTGAAGGCCCCGCAGGAACTGGCGGAGCGGGTCGCCGCGGGCGGCGACGGGATCACCTTCTTCCCCACCCCGCCGCTGATGCACGGGACCTCCACGCTGACCGCGTTCATCGGCTTCAACTTCGGCCAACGTGTCGTCGTACACCGCAAGTTCGTCCCCGAAGAGGTGCTGCGGACGATCGAGAAGGAGAAGGTCACCAGTGTGTCGCTGGTCGGCGACGCGATGCTGCGTCCGCTGATCGACTGCCTCAAGGGGCCACTGCGCGGGACGGACTGCTCGTCGCTGT
Organism: Streptomyces sp. iso_384; assembly: GCF_056172905.1. Classification (NCBI taxonomy): domain Bacteria; kingdom Bacillati; phylum Actinomycetota; class Actinomycetes; order Kitasatosporales; family Streptomycetaceae; genus Streptomyces; species Streptomyces sp. iso_384. Next base: position 3,814,831 of record NZ_JBWBTT010000001.1, on the reverse strand, counting down.
TCTCCGTCTCCAGCTCCGGGGCGATCATGTCGGACTCGGTGCGGGCGGAGTTCCAGACGCTGGTGCCGACGGTGATGCTGCTGAACAACTTCGGCTCCTCGGAGTCCGGCTTCAACGGCACGGCCACCGCCGACTCAGGGCCGGAGAAGGGCTTCCGGGTGCAGGTCAACGCCCGTACTGCGGTGGTCGATCCGGTGACGTACGAGCCGGTGGCCCCCGGTGAGCCGGGCCGCATCGCCCAGCGCGGGCATGTCCCGCTCGGCTACTACAACGACCCGGCGAAGACCGCCGACACCTTCTTCCGCAGGGGCGAGGAACGGTGGGTGCTGCTGGGCGACATGGCGACCGTGGACGCGGACGGCATCGTCACCGTGCTCGGCCGGGGCTCCCAGTGCATCAACACCGGGGGCGAGAAGGTGTATCCGGAGGAGGTCGAGCAGGCGCTGAAGTCCCATCCGGACGTGTACGACGCGCTCGTCGCGGGCGTTCCGGACGAGCGCTGGGGCAACCGGGTCGCCGCTGTGGTCCAACTCCGCGACGGAGCGGATGCGTTGACTCTTGAGTCGGTGCAGACGCACTGCCGGACGCGGCTCGCCGGTTACAAGATCCCCCGCGCCCTGGTGCTGGCCGACCGGATCCAGCGCTCGCCGAGCGGGAAGGCGGACTACCGGTGGGCGAAGACGGTGGCGGCGGGGGCCGCGCGGAGCTGAACGGCCCGCGGGCCGACGGCCCCGGTCGCTGATCGTCAAACGCCCCGTCGCCCATCGTCAAGGACAGAGCGGGAGGCGAACCGCAGACTGGTGGGGCGGGCGTCGGGGTGCCCGGTGCCACGGGGGTGTGCCGAGCACCTCACCCGCCTTCGCCGGCGCGCCGGTTCCGCCCCGCCCCGTCCCGGAGTCCGGCGTCGCGGTAGTCACTGGGGGACATGCCGTGGGCGGCCCGGAACACCCGGCTGAAGTGGGCGGGCGCGCCGAAGCCGCACCGGGCGGCGATCGTGTGCAGCGGTGTGTGGACCAGGGCGGGGTCGGCGAGGTCCCGGCGGGCCCGTTCGAGGCGTCGGCTGCGGATGAGGGCGGCCACCGTGGTGCCCTCCTGCTGGAAGAGCCGGTGCAGATGCCGGGTGGAGATGTGGTGCGCGGCGGCGACGGCGGCCGGGGTGAGCCGGGGGTCGTGGAGATTGCGGCCGATGAAGGTACGGATGGTCAGGACGAGGTTGCTGGTCCGGGTCTCCGGCGGCAGGGCCGTCTCCCGGTCGAGCCCGCCGGCCAGCAGTCCGGCCGCGAGATCGAGCAGGACCCGGTTCAGCCGGGGCCCGTCGGCGGGACCGTAGGAGTCCGACTGGTCCACCAGATGGGTGACGAACTGGCTGAACAGTGCGCCGAAGCCGTGCCGGCCGGAGAGGCGCCGGCCGAGCAGCTCGTCCAGTGAGGTGCTCATCGGCAGGGGCAGCAGCGATCGGGGGAAGTCCACGCCCACCCCCACGATCGGCTCGTCGTCGGTGCCGACGTCGCCGGGTCTGGACAGGTCGAGGACGTAGAGGTCGTACGGTCCGACGGCGCTGCGCAGCCCGCCCTGTTCGACGAGCACGGTCCCACTGCCGGGCAGGACCAGCGTCATGTGGAGCAGTCCCGGGTCGGACTGCCGGATCAGCCGGGGTGTGCGCCGGTAGCGGGAGGCGTGCAGGCAGGTGGGCCAGAGCAGGGTGTCCTCGACGCGCAGGAGCCGGTGGTCGGCCCAGAAGTCGTCGGCGTACGGGCTCGTGATCTCCATGGGCGCGACGACATCGGTCATGCACTGCTGCCAGCGGGCGAACCGGTCGCTCCGCGGCAGGGCATCGGTCCTGAAGCGTCCTTCGGTCAGCACGCGTCGCCGCTTCCTTTCCGGTCGGTGAGCCCGAACGACCGGATCGCCGCGAGGAACTCCTCCGGCCGGTCCGTGTGGATCAGATGCCCGGCGTCGATGGTGAGCGGCTCGGCGTCCGGTATCGCGCGGACCATCTGCGCGAGCTGTTCCTGGTCGATGTGGCTGGCGGGGCCGCCGCCGATGACGAGGGTGGGCGTGGTGATCTCCGGGAACCGCCCGGGGACGGCCGGGTCGGGGTCGTTCAGCTGGGCGTCGATGTCGGGGACGACGGACCAGTCGAAGTCGAGGTCGCCCGCCGGGCGGACGGAGAGCGGCCGGGGCGGGTCGAGCGGGAACAGGGGCGGCGCGTCCTCGATGATCAGCCGCCCGATCAGGTCCGGTTCCCGCTGGGCCAGGAGGTAGGCGGCGACCCCGCCCATGGAGTGTCCGACGACGGTCGCGCCGGCCAGGTTGCGGGCCTCCAGGAAGGCGTGCAGGTCGTCGCGGAACATCTCGAAGGAGTAGCGGCCGGGCCAGTCGCTCAGCCCGTGGCCCCGGAAGTCCGGGGCGTACACCCGGTGGTCGGCGGCCAGGTCCTCCGCGATCCGGATCCAGGTCGCGCCGGAGCCCGCCCGGCCGTGCAGCAGGACGACGGGCGGGGCCTCGGGGGCGCCCCACACCCGGTAGGCCAGCCGGACCCCGCCGGCCTGAACGCTCAGGATCTCCGGGTCGAGGAAGGCCGCCACCGTACGGGCGAAGGCGCCGGGGTCGTCCAGCCACGGGAAGTGCCCCGCGCCGCGCTGGACGACGAACTCGGCGTGCGGGAAGAGCGCGGCGAGCTCGGTGGCCCGGTCCGGGCTCGGGTGGCCGTCGTACTCCCCGGCGAGGACGAGCACCGGCGCGGTCACCTCGCGCAGGGCGGCGGCGGTGGCGGCGGGGTCGAACGCACCGTCGGCGGCGTAGTGGGCGCGGGCCTCGTGGTTGGTCTGTCCGGCGGAGGCCGCGGCGTGGGCGCGGGCCGCCTCGTCCCACCGGCCGTAGGTGAGCGGCCGGACGGCGGGCCACAGCTCGGCGAACGGCCCGCCGGCGAGCAGCGCCTCCTGAGCGGCCCGCGCCTCGGGGTACCAGGGCTCGTCGCGCCGCAGTTCGGCGGACTCGCGCAGGTCCTGGTCGGTCACCTCGATGCCCACGGCCCGGGTGCTGGGCGTGATCAGGGTCAGGGTGCGCAGCCGTTCCGGGTGGCGGGCGGCGTACAGCAGCGCGAGGTCCGCGCCCGCGGAGTGGGTCAGTACGTCGATCCGGTCGAGGCCCAGGTGTTCGCGCAGCGCCTCCACGTCGCCGACGAGGCGGTCGCAGCGGTACGTCGAGGGGTCGTCGGGCACCCCGGACTCGCCGGTGCCGCGCAGATCCGCGAGGACCAGCTGCCGACGGGCGGCGAGCCCGCCCAGGTCCCCGAGGTACGCGCTCGCCCGCATCGGCCCGCCGGGCAGACAGATCAGCGGTTCGCCCTCCCCCACCAGGCGATAGGCGAGCGGGGTCGTGTCGTACGCGGAGAAGATCGGCATACGCCCCATCCAAACAGGAACCCGTGTGCGGACGCACCGGACTTCGCGGGGAGCTGATCCACGGCGATGTGTGCGCCCCTCTTGCCAGCGCCCCCGGCCTCCTGAATTACTGCTCCCAGGAAGATCGACCGAATGATCGGTCGCCCGCTTCGGGAGAGGAAGGGTCCTTATGACGGCCATGCTGGACGCGGCGGAACGGCTCGGCCGGGGCGAGCTGGAGGCCCTGCAACGGGAGCGGCTGCGGACCACGCTGCGGCACGCGTACGACAAGGTCCCCTTCTACCGGAACGCCTTCGACCGCGCCGGGCTGAAGCCCGAGGACTGCCGGACGCTCGCCGATCTGGCCCGGTTCCCGTTCACCGCGAAGACGGACCTGCGGGACAACTACCCCTTCGGGATGTTCGCCGTACCGGAGCACGAGGTGCGCAGGATCCACGCCTCCAGCGGCACGACCGGACGTCCGACGGTCGTCGGGTACACCGAACGGGACCTGGATCACTGGGCGGACGTGGTGGCCCGTTCGATCCGGGCGGCGGGCGGACGGCCGGGCCACAAGGTCCATGTGGCGTACGGATACGGACTGTTCACCGGCGGCCTCGGGGCGCACTACGGGGCGGAGCGGCTCGGCTGCACGGTGATCCCGGCCTCCGGGGGCATGACCGCGCGCCAGGTCCAGCTGATCCAGGACTTCCGGCCCGAAATCATCATGATCACGCCGTCTTACATGCTGACGCTGCTGGACGAGTTCGAGCGGCAGGGCGTCGATCCGCGGTCGACGTCCCTGAAGGTGGGGATCTTCGGCGCGGAGCCGTGGACCGAGGGGATGCGCCGGGAGATCGAGGACCGGTTCGCCATCGACGCGGTCGACATATACGGGCTCTCCGAGGTGATGGGCCCGGGGGTCGCGCAGGAGTGCGTGGAGACGAAGGACGGGCTGCACATCTGGGAGGACCACTTCTATCCGGAGGTCGTGGACCCGTTCACCGGTGAGGTGCTGCCCGACGGCGATGAGGGGGAGCTGGTCTTCACCTCGCTCACCAAGGAGGCGATGCCGGTGATCCGCTATCGCACCCGGGACCTGACGCGGCTGCTGCCGGGGACGGCGCGGACGTTCCGGCGGATGGAGAAGGTCACCGGGCGCAGCGACGACATGGTGATCCTGCGCGGGGTGAACCTCTTCCCCACCCAGATCGAGGAGATCGTGCTGCGTACGCCCGCCGTCGCCCCGCACTTCCAGCTGCGGCTGACCCGGCACGGGCGGCTGGACGCGCTGACGGTCCTCGCGGAGGCGCGGGCGGACGCGACGAGCGATGAGCGGGAGAAGGCGGCGCGGTCCATCGCGGCGGCGGTGAAGGACGGCGTCGGGGTGTCGGTGAGCGTCGAGATCGTGGATCCGGAGTCGCTGGAGCGCTCGGTGGGCAAGATCCGGCGGATCGTGGACCTGCGGGAGTCCGGCACGGGTGAACGGCGCCGGTGACCGGCGTGTTCACACCACCGCAACACCCGTTCCCCCTGTGCGGACAGAGGTGGCGGGCCAGTTCGCCGACTCCCCCGGCGATCCGGAGCAGTTCGGGCGGGTCCTCGACAAGGAGTCCGCGCTGACCTCCTGCGTGAGCGGCGCGGTGGACGCCCTGCGGAAGGACGACACGCCGGCCGCCCTGGAGAAGGAGTGGCTCTCCGACGCCGTCGACGCGCCGGTACTCAAGTGCCCCTGCACAAGACGCCGGCCGTCGTCGAGGACGGCTACGTCCCGTCCGAGCGCCGGATCGCCCGCGTGCGCCATCGGCGGGCCCGCACCCGGTGACCGCGCTGATCGGGGCTTCCGGCTCCGGGAAAACGACGCTGCTGTGCTGTGCCAGTCTCCTGGAGGAGGTCGACGACGGGGCGATCTGGCCGGAGGGCGAGGAGATCACGGCCCCCCGGGCCGACGCGGACGCGGTGCGCCGCCGGATCGGCGTGGTGTTCCAGGCGTACAACCTCTTCCCGCATCTGACCGCGCTGCAGAACATCACGCTGGCCCAGCGCCGGGTCCACGGCCTGTCCCGGCCCCGGGCCGAGGCCGAGGCCCGGGAGCTGCTGGAGCGGCTGGGGCTCGGGGCGAAGGCGGACGAGTATCCGGACCGGCTCAGCGGCGGACAGCAGCAGCGGGCGGCGATCGTGCGGGCGCTGGCGGTACGGCCCCGGCTGCTGCTCCTGGACGAGGTCACGGCCGCCCTGGACCCGGAGCTGGTGGGCGAAGTGCTCGGTCTCGTACGGGAGGTGAAGGACGACGGCATGACAATGGTGATCGCCACCCATGAGATGGCGTTCGCGCGCGAGGTCGCCGACCAGGTGTGCTTCCTGGACGCCGGAGTGGTGCTGGAACGCGGCAAGCCCGAGGAGGTGTTCGGCGCGCCCCGCGAGGAGCGCACCCGGCGGTTCCTGCGGCGGATCGTGGCGGCGGGGCGGCTGTAGCGGCCGGGTTCAGGCGAGCTCGTCGCGCAGTTGCCGCTTGAGGACCTTTCCGCTCGCGTTGCGCGGCAGTTCGTTCACGAACACGACGCGCTTGGGGGCCTTGAAGGCGGTGAGCTTCTCGCGGGCGTGGGCGATGAGTTCGGTGTCGCTCGCCTCGCCGCGCAGGACGACGACGGCGGTGACGGCCTCGATCCAGCGGTCGTCCGGCAGGCCGATGACGGCGGTCTCGGCGACGGCGGGGTGGGTGTAGAGGGCGTCCTCGACCTGGCGGGAGGCGACGAGGACACCACCGGAGTTGATGACGTCCTTGACCCGGTCGACGACGGTGTAGAAGCCCTCGGCGTCACGGACCGCGAGGTCGCCGGAGTGGAACCAGCCGTCGCGGAAGGCGGCCGCCGTCTCCTCGGGCTTGTCCCAGTAGCCGGAGCACAGTTGGGGCGAGCGGTAGACGACCTCACCGGGGGTGCCGTCGGGGACGTCCTGGCCCTTCTCGTCGACGACGCGGGCCTCCACGAAGAGGACGGGACGGCCGCAGGAGTCCATCCGGCCCTCGTGCTCGTCGGGGCCCAGCACGGTGGCCAGCGGGCCGATCTCGCTCTGGCCGAAACAGTTGAAGAAGGCCAGGTGCGGGAGGCCTCTCCGCAGCCGCTCCAGGACGGGCACGGGCATGATCGAGGCCCCGTAGAACGCCTTGCGCAGACCGCCGAGGTCGCGGGTGGCGAACTCCGGGTGGTTGGCGAGGCCGATCCAGACGGTGGGCGGGGCGAACAGGCTGTCGGCCAGGCCCGCTTCGACGAGGTCGAAGATGCGGGCGGCGTCCGGCGCGTCCAGGATGGTGTTCTCCGCCCCGACCGCCAGATAGGGCAGCAGGAACACATGCATCTGGGCCGAGTGGTAGAGCGGCAGCGAGTGCACGGGCCGGTCGGCGGCAGCGAGGCCGAGCGCGGTGATCGCGCTGACGTACTCGTGGACCAGGGCCCCGTGCGTCATCATCGCGCCCTTGGGCAGGGCGGTGGTACCGGAGGTGTAGAGCAGCTGCACCAGGTCGTCGGAGGCGGGCGGGCGCTGCGGGGTGAACGGCCGTTCCGTCTCCAGGGCGTCGAGGAGCGCGCCGGGAGCGTCGCGCAGCGCGCGCACCGGGATTCCGTCGGGGAGCCGCCCGGCGAGGTCCGGGTCGGTCAGGACGAGGGCGGAGCCGGACTGGTCCAGGAGGTAGGTCAGGTCGTCGCCGGTGAGGTTCTGGTTGACCGGCACATGGACGAACCCGGCCCGTGCGCACGCGAGGAAGCCGATGAGATAGGCGTCGGAGTTGTGCGCGAAGGCGGCCACCCGGTCGCCGGGGGCGAGGCCGTGTTCCTCGGTGAGGACGGCGGCGGCCGTGGAGACGGCGGCGTCCAGCGCGCGGTAGGTCCAGGCCCGGTCGGCGTACCGTACGGCGGTCCGGGCGGGGGTGCGCCGGGCGCTGCGGGTGAGGACGCCGTCGACTGTGCTGCTGCGTACACCTGTCATGGCGTGATCCTGTGCGGCCCGGGCCCCGGGGTCAAGTGGCTGGATGCCGACCGGACGGTTGACCGTTCCCGGGGCTCCCTGGCTGAGTGGCGCGTGGCTGTCCGGACGGTCCGGACGACGAAGATCCCCATCGGGCACAACCCGGATGTGGCGTGATGGGGCACGGTCGCCACGTGCGACACGCCGAATCCGCGGCAGCTGACGCGCGATCCTGCCGCCCATCCGGTGGACGGCGAGCGGGCACGGATGACGCAGCGAACGGTGAGCAACCCTGTGAAGGACGCGGATCCTGTGCCCCAGACCAGTGGTGGACCCGTTACGGCCCCGTCCTTCACTGCCCGTCAGGGGCGAGGGGGCCATGCAGCCGGCGTGTCTGGGTGTCGTAGTCGCGCAGTACGCGCTCCAGTTGCTCCAGCGACTCCTGTGGGATGTCGGGTGGAGCGGACTCGGCCACGTAGCGGGCGGCGGACACCAACGTCGCGAACTCGAAGGCGTGACCGGTCGCCCGCAGGACGCCGGGGCGGGCCCAATCCAGTTGCATGGTCAGCCCTTCGACGACAGGTATTCCTTGATCTGGCCGAGTTCCTTCTCGAAGTCGTCGTAGTCCTCACGGATACCGTTGAGGTATCCGCTCCAGCCGAGGCTGTTCTTCGCGTAATGGACCGCTTCCTGGATCTCCTCGTCCGTGGCCCCGAACAGCTTCGCCGCCTCGGTGTGGAAGAGCGTGCAGTAACGGCACTTCGTCTCCGAGTGCAGCGCGATCCCGATCAGTTCCTTGTACTTGTTCGGGATCAGCGTCTCGCCGAGCTCGAGTTTGCTGAATATCGCCCACTCGTAGTCCAGCAGGTCATCCGGGATCCGGGAGAAGAAGTGGGGCACGAGTCCCAGAGTCTCCTTGATCTCCGCCTCCACGTCACTCCGGCTACGTCCCGTCATGGCGACCACTCCTCTCAGCCGAGCGGAACTTCCCCCTCCTTCCAGGCTAGGCCTCACATGTCGCCAACAGCGAGCCCTGCGGCCCCCTCGTGGAGGGAAAGAAGCGGCACGGACACGGTCGGGAACAGGCGCCTCGATGCGCAGGAAGCGGTTATCACGCCAAGCCGCTCGATCGGCGACATAGAAGCGGACAGGAGGGAACCCAACAGTTCGGCAGCAAGCGCCCCGGCGGCTTCGAGGGACCCCACCGTCACCCAGCCGAGAGCTCCGCACGGAGGCCGCTGATCGCCTACGCAAAAGGCGCAACAAACACGCAGGTCAGGGCTAGTTCTCCGGCTCTTGGACGCCACATACTGATGTCCGGAGCGTCGGACGAGCGTCACGACGTCGGTTCCCGCCAACCTGGCCGACTGACCGACCTGGGCACGGATGCGGAGTGCTCAGCGGCTGCTCCGGCCTCGTTCGCTTCTTACTCTCGGCCGCAGCGGACGACTCCGTGAAGGCGTCGTCGGCCGCGCGCGCGAAGCCGTACTGAGGTTCGTGGAGCCTCTGACGCCGGGGTTACGGTCCAGGCGAAAGGGCTCTGCCCAGGGTCGCGGCAGCACCTTTGGATACCCCCGAAAGGCTCCGCGAGCGCTCCATACTTGAGGTCCGGCACGGCTGGACGGAGCCGGTCCGGCACTCAGTCGCCGACCGCCCCGGCCTCGATGCGCCGACCGCGTGACGCGTCCACCACGACGGGGATGCCGTCCGGGATCCGGCCCTCCAACTGTTCGAGCAGAGACTCCACCGGTGGCAGGTCCCCGGGGATGCGGACGTGGATGTACATCGTCCGGGAGGTCGCGTCCACACGTGTGACGGACGCACCCGGCTCGTCGGCGAGCCACTGCTGCGCCACACTCCTGGTCCGCCCGGTCCAGACGTTGAGCAGCAGCGTGGCCACGGTATTGGCCGTCAGGGGAACGAACACGACGGCGAACAACAGGACCATGGCGGCGTATGTTCTGCGGGCGGGCCGTCCCGCCTTCTTGTCGGCCTCCGCGGCGTAGCCCAGCGACGCGAAGACCACGATGCCCCCGAAGACGAGGGCGAAGAGGTTCGACACGAACAGCACCAGCGCGCCCAGCGCCAGCCATCCCGAGAACTGTCCCAGGCATACTCCGGCCACCACAAGGGGCGGAACCAGGGAGATGGCGATCGCGACCCCGGGCAGCACGGCGGCGACGTCCCGGCGGGCCAGCGCCACCGCCCCGGCGAAGCCTGTCGCCAAGGCGGCGATCAGGTCCATCAGACCAGGCGATGTCCGCGACGAGATCTGACCGTTGGACAACAGGTCGTAGTCACCGGGGAGGACCACCGACATCCCCATCCCGATCCCGATCACCAACAGGCATGCGAAGAGGACAGTCCAGGCCGATCCGGTGCGGCGGCGCTGCACCGAGCCCAGGGCGATTCCCATGATCGGCGTGGACAGCGGTGCGATGATCATCGCGCCGATCACGGTGGCCGTCGAGTCCGTGAGCACTCCCCCCGCCGCGATGACCGACGACAGCCCCAGCATGGTCCAGAAGGCCGAACGCTTGGACGTGGTGTCCCCGGACGACAGGTCCAGATCCTCGGTCAGCTCATCGAGCGACCGACGCTGAGAGGCAGGCAGAACACGGGCGCGAACTTTGCTGATCACGTCCCCAAACAACCACGGTCAGCACGGTTTCCGCGGGCAGGACACGAGCAGGAACACATCCGGCCCGGACCTCTCCCGGGTTCAGTCAAAAGCTCGACGCTTCGCCTTCTCGAAGGCGAAGGGCGCACCCCCTCGGCCCCGGCGGACGATCGCGGCGCCGAAACGCTCCATCAGCCGGCTCGTGGGGGTGCAGGCCTCCCCATAGCAGGCCCTCAACGTCCACGAGGGCCGGTGCACACCGGTCAACCCCCCGCATGCCGTTGCTGGGCGACATGGGGAGGTTGATGCGCACGGCCCACTACGGCTGAACGAGAGGCAGTCCTCCCAGCGCGGAAGCCGCCGCCCTGTTGCTCCGCGACAGCCCTGGCAGAGGACCTCCCGCAGGCGCGATCACCGTCCAGCGTGCTTCGCGATCCTGGTCGGGAGCGGCCGCGGAAGCTCCGCCCACCCGTACCGTCGGAAGTGGTCGGCGGGTTCGGGCCGGAGCGGCGTGGGGCTCGGGTCCGGTGTGTCTCAGCCGGTGGGGCCGGTCCAGTTCGTCGGGACGTGGCCGAGGCGGACCCGCTGCGGATGGTCGCCGACGGGGATGGAGGTGACCTTCTCGCCGGTGGCGAAGTCGATCGCCGTCACCTGGTCGGCGCCGCTCTCGGACACCACGCAGTGCTTTCCGTCTCCGCTCACCGTGGCCCAGTACGGCTTGGAGGCGGTGACGAGAGGGCCCTGTTGAAGGGACTCGCGGTCCACGACGGTGACGTAGTCGTCCATGGTCCCGGCGATGCAGAGCTTGTCGCCCCGGGGGCTCATGGACATGCCGTGGTGACGGGAGTCGTTGACATAGGTGGTGCGTTCGTCACTGGTGTCCGGGTTCTTCGGCAGCGTCTTCACCCGGGTGATCTCGTCCGTGTGCACGTCGTACTCGACGAAGCCGTTGAAGAAGGAGACCTGGAAGTACATCTTCGACTCGTCAGGCGTGAAGGCGACGGGGCGCAGCGCGTCGGAAAGGTCCTCGCGGCCGAACGCGTCGAGCCGCTCGCGCATGTCGATGATCTTCTTGACCTGGAAGGTCTTCGCGTCGGCGACGGTGATGCGCCGGTCGCCCTTGGTGAAGTCCTGCCAGGGCGCGTCAAGGTCGGTGTTGACCTCGCCGATGGCCATGTTCCAGAGGTGCTTGCCGCCATCGGTGTAGACGTTCTCGTGCGGCTTGTCACCCGCCTTGAACCTGCCCGCCTCCTTGCCCGTCGCCATGTCGAGGACGTGCACGGTGTTGGAGGTGGAGGCGGAGACGGCGACCTGGGTACCGTCGGGGGAGACCGCCATGTGGTCGGAGCGGAAACCGGACACCGGGAATCTCCAGTTGATCCTGCCGCTCTCCACGTCGATGGAGACCACGTCGGCGAAACTCGGCCGGGAGGCGACCACGGACCTGCCGTCCTTCGTGGTGTACATGTCGTCGACGTACTGGTCGTGACCCTCACCCGGGCCGCTCCGGATGCCGAGGAAGAAGGCGAGCTTGACGGGGTTCAGGTAGATCTCCCACAGGCGCTCCTTCTTGTCGGGGATCATGTCGATACGACCGATCCTGGCGTAGTCGCCACGGGAGTCGATGACGTCGGCGGTGCCCTCCCAGTTGTTGCCCACGAAGAACACCTCCCTGAGCCCATCCGAGGTCGCCCGCACGTGTTCCCGCGCCTGCTTCGGGACCTCGCTCGCGCCGGCCGAGGCGGGGACGCCGGGCAACGCACCTGCCGTAAGCCCCACGGCGAGTAAGGCGGCCATGCCGAAGGGGTGTCGGCGGCGAGGACGACGAGCGGGAGAACGCGTCATGGTGAACTCCAGAGGCAGGGGGCAGCCGGCGCGCCTTCAGACACAGGGCCCGCAGCTATTACTGGAGGTAACGTAGTCAGGCGAGCGAAACGTGAACAGAGTCCGATCGCAATTCCTCGACGGGAGCGATCAAGCCTTCCCGATGGTTCGCCACGGGCGGCCTCATCCGAGCCGCCTTGTCGCGGGCATCGCGCATGCCGTCAGCAAGGTGCCGCCCTCTGCGCGCGCAGGGAGTCACGTTGACCAGATCCGGCTGTACGCGGGTGAGCGCAGGACGACGTGGCAGTTCCGCGAGAAGGGCACACGCGCTCACCGGCTCTGCGGGGGCGGGCGGGTGCACGAGCGGCGGCAGCGCGCCGGACGGGAAGACCGGCTCGTCCACCGTGAGTACGGCGTCCGCCTCGGCGGATGCCCACATTCACTCATCCCGTCCGACCGTACTGCCGTCCAGCGGGGACGCGTCCGGTGAACACCGCACCGGGCCCGCGAGCGGCGGGCGGCCCTCTCGGACCCACCCGGTGCTCTACAGAAGGCGCCGACGCCCCTCCCAGTACGGTTCGCGCAGGCGTCGTTTGTAGAGCTTGCCGTTGGGGTCGCGGGGCATCGCGGTGATGAAGTCCAGGCTCCGGGGCCGTTTGTAGCCGGCGAGCCGCTCTTCGCAGTGGGCGAGGATCGCGGCGGCGAGTTCGGCCGACGGCTCGTGGCCGTCGGCCGGTTCGACGACGGCCTTGACCTCCTCGCCCCGGTCGGCGTGTGGGATGCCGAAGGCGGCGGCGTCCGCCACGGCGGGGTGGGTGAGCAGGGCGGACTCGATCTCGGCGGGGTAGATGTTGACGCCGCCCGCGATGATCATGTCGATCTTGCGGTCGCGGAGGAAGAGGTAACCGTCCTCGTCCAGCACGCCGAGGTCGCCGACGGTGAAGAAATCGCCGATGCGGTTCTTGCGGGTCTTGGTCTCGTCCTTGTGGTAGCTGAAGCCGCCGGTGCTCATCTTCATGTAGACGGTCCCCAGTTCGCCCGCCCCGAGCCGGTTGCCGTCGTCGTCGAAGACGGCGAGTTCACTGATCGGCCAGGCCTTGCCCACGGTGCCGGGCTTCTTCAGCCAGTCCTCGGCGGTGGCGAACGCTCCGCCGCCCTCGCTGGCCGCGTAGTACTCCTCGACGCAGCTCCCCCACCAGTCGATCATGGCGCGTTTGACGTGGTCGGGGCAGGGTGCGGCCCCGTGGATGGCGTGCCGCATGGAGGAGACGTCGTAGCGGCCCCGTACGTCTTCGGGGAGTGCGAGCAGGCGGTGGAACTGCGTCGGGACCATGTGGGTGTGCGTGCAGCGGTGGGTGTCGATGAGGCGCAGCATCTCCTGCGGGGCCCAGCCGTCCATCAGGACCAGTGGGTGTCCGATGTGGAGTGCGGCGCCCGCGAACTGGAGCACAGCGGTGTGGTAGAGCGGCGAGCAGACCAGGTGGACGTTGTCGTCGAACGGCCGGATGCCGAAGATGCCGAGGAACCCGCCGAGATAGGTCTCCTCGGGCTGTTTGCCGGGCAGCGGACGCCGGATTCCGCGCGGGCGGCCGGTGGTGCCGGAGGTGTAGTTCATGACCCAGCCGAGGGTGCGTTCCTGGGGTGGGGTGGTGGGGTGGCCGTCGAGGAGTTCGGCGTAGGGGCGGCTGCCGGGGACCGTGCCGACGCCGTAGCGGTGGGTGGCGGGCAGCTCCGCCTCGTCGGCGGCGGCCGTCGCGGTGGCCGCGAAACGTTCGTGGGCGATGAGGACGCGGGCCCCCGAGTCGGCGACGATCCAGGCGATCTCGGGGCCGACAAGGTGGTGGTTGACCGGGACGAGGTAGAAGCCGGCCTGCGAGGCGGCGAGGTAGGCGGTGAGGAGTTCGACGCCGTTGGGCAGGACGACGGCGAACGCGTCGCCCTCGCGCAGCCCGGCCGCGCGCAGTCCGTGGACCATGCGGTTGACGTCGGCGTGCAGCCGGCCCGCGCTCCACTCCTCGCCGTCGGGGGCGATCAGGACGGTGCGGTCGGGGTCGGCGGCGGCCTGGGCCCAGAAGCCGTTGGGCGGCTGGTTCACGTGGCGCTCCTTCCGGCGATGCGGTTCATGCGGGTGACGGCGCGTTCGAAGCCGCGGGTCAGGTCGTCGACCACGGCCCGGACGCTGCGTTCGCTGGTCATCCGGCCGACGATCTGCCCGACGGGCGTGCCCAGCAGCTCCCCGACCTCGTACTTCTGGATCCGCGAGACGGCCTCGGCGACCAGCAGCCCCTGGAGCGGCATGGGCAGGGTGCCCGGTCCGGCCGCGTCGTCCCAGGCGTCGGTCCATGCGGTACGGAGCTGGCGCGCGGGTTTCCCGGTGAGGGCGCGGGAGCGGACCGTGTCGCCGGAGCTCGCGGCGAGCAGTTTGGCGGTCAGGGCCTCGGAGTGCAGGTCGGCCTCCTCGGTGGTGAGCCAGAGGGAGCCGAGCCAGACGCCCTGCGCGCCGAGGGCGAGTCCGGCGGCGACCTGTTCGCCGCTGCCGATGCCTCCGGCGGCGAGCACGGGCAGCGGGGCGACCGCCTCGACGACCTCGGGGACCAGCACCATGGAGCCGATCTCCCCGGTGTGGCCGCCCGCTTCGTACCCCTGGGCGACGACGACGTCGATGCCCGCCTCTGCGTGCCGCCGGGCGTGCCGGGCGCTCCCGGCCAGGGCGGCGACGAGGACACCGTGGTCGTGGGCGCGCTCGATGACGTCGGCGGGCGGGGAGCCGAGGGCGTTGGCGAGGAGTTTGATCGGGTAGTCGAAGGCCACGTCGAGCTGGCTGCGGGCGACCTCCTCCATCCAGCCGGTGATGCGCCAGCCGGACGCCTCTCCTTCGGCCAGCTCGGGCACGCCGTAGCGGGCCAGGAGGTCCTGCACGAATCCGCGGTGCTCGGCCGGGATCATCGCCTCGACGTCCGCCTCGGTGACGCCTTCGACCTTTGTGGCCGGCATGACCACGTCGAGGCCGTAGGGCTTGCCGTCGGCGTGCTCGTGCAGCCGGTCCAGGTCACGCGCGAGGTCCTCGGGCGCGGTGTAGCGGACCGCCCCGAGCACGCCGAAACCGCCGGCTCTGGTGATGGCCGCGGCGACCTCGGGGAACGGCGTGAAGCCGAAGATGGCGTGCTCGATTCCCAGTTGGCGGCTCAGTTCCGTCTCCATGGGCGGCAGGATGCCGCAGCCGGGCGGCCGAGGGAAGAGATTTCCTGATGCAGTGTCAGATTCTTTGCGGGCCGGGAGGCACCCGGGAGCGCGGGGGTGACAGTAACCTCTGCGGCGGCAGGAACTTTCACTGCTTGGCGAGATTTCGGAAGTTACTTTCGCGCGGGCTCCGGCCCCCGGGTGCGACCCGGCGACCGGACGTCGGGCGCGGGAAGGAGTTGCGGATGACCGGGGACACGCAGGGGAACGGACGGACGGCGGACGGCCGGGGCGCGCCGGGGGGCGGGGGCCCGGCCGGGAGCGGAGGCGGCTCTCCCTCCGGATTCCGTGCGGCCGGGAGCGGCATCGCCCGGCGGCGGCTATGCGGCGGGATACTGGCGCTGGGCGGTGCGCTCGCGCTGACGCCGATTCCGCTCGCGGCCGCGGCCGCCCGGAGCGGGCCGGGCGCGGGCGCTGCGGACAAAGCGGCGGACACGGGAGCGGGCATGGAGTCAGGGGCGCACCGGCCCACGCTGCGACGCGGGAGCGCCACGCGCGCCGGGCTGCTCCAGGGGCCGCTGGACCAGCTGGTGCGGGACGCCGAGACCTACCTCGCCGACTCCCCCGAGCACCCCTGGTACGCGGGAGCGGTGCTGCTCGCCGGGCGGGGCGGCACGGTGGCGCTGCACCGGCCGATCGGCAAGGCGGTGCGCTATTCCGCTTACGACGAGAAGACCGACACCGGGGTGGAGTTCCCGGCGGACCAGCAGATCGCGATGGCCGAGGACACCGTCTTCGACCTGGCCTCGATCTCCAAGCTGTTCACCTCGCTCCTGGCGGTCCAGCAGATCGAGCGCGGCCGGCTGGAGCTGGAGGCGACGGTTGCCTCGTACCTCCCGGACTTCGCGGGCGGCGGCAAGCAGGACATCACGGTCCGTCACCTGCTGACGCACACCTCGGGTTTCCGTGCCTGGATCCCGCTGTACCAGGAGCCGACGCGTGAGGGCAAGCTCCGGATGCTGTGGGAAGAGGTTCCCGCGAGCACCCCGGGCAGCGCCTACCTCTACTCCGACCTCAACCTCATCTCGCTGCAACTGATCCTGGAGCACCTCACCGGCCGCCCGCTGGACGCCCTGCTCCGCGAAGAGATCACCGGCCCGCTCGGGATGCACCGCACCCGCTACAACCCGCCCGCCTCCTGGAAGCCGAAGATCGCGGCCACCGAGGACGCCCGGCTCCCCTGGTCCGGTCTCGATCGCGGTCTCGTCTGGGGCGAGGTGCACGACGAGAACGCCCACAGCTTCGGCGGGGTGGCGGGCCACGCCGGGGTGTTCTCCTGCGCCTGGGATCTCGCGGTCCTCGCCCGGACGCTCCTCAACGGCGGGGTGTACGGCCGCTCCCGCATCCTGTCCGAGGACTCGGTCGACCTGCTGTTCACCGACTTCAACACCGCGTTCCCGGGCGACGAGCACGGCCTGGGCTTCGAGCTCTATCAGCACTGGTACATGGGCGCGATGGCGACCCCGCGCAGCGCGGGGCACACCGGGTTCACCGGGACCAGTCTGGTGCTCGACCCGTCGACCGACACCTTCCTCATCGTGCTGGGCAACTCGGTTCATCCCGTCAGGAGTTGGCGCTCGGGCAGCGCGCCCCGGGTGGCGGCCGCCAACCAGCTGGCGCGGGCCGTCCCGGTCCGGCCCGGGCGCGGGCGCACGGCCTGGTTCTCAGGGATGGCGAGCGCGTCCACCGCCACCCTCACGCTGCCCGCGCTGCGCCTGGACTCGGCGCGGACCCGGCTGGAGTGCGCACTGTGGTGGGACACGGAACCGGGCTCCGACGAGCTCGTCCTGGAAGCGTCGGCGGGGCAGGGCTGGCAGCCGGTGCCGTTCACCACCGTACGTCCGGGACCGGGCCGCCGGCCGGACCAGCAGCCGCATCCGGCCGGATCGGTGAGCGGCTGGTCGGGGCGCGTCTGGCACCGGCTGGAGGCGGACCTGACGGCCTGGCGCGGCCCGGACGTCACCCTGCGGTGGCGTTACACCACCGACCAGCTGTACGTGGGACGCGGCGCGTACGTGGACGGCCTGCGGGTCCGGGACGGCGTCCGAACGGTCTTCGACGCGGAACGGCCCCGGGACGCCGGCCGGATCGAGGCGACGGGCTGGACGCCGTCGGCCGACTGACCTGTCGTCCGTCCTGAACGGACAGCAACGGACAGCAACGACTAACAACGGACAACGAGGCGGGTCAGCCGCTCCGGGTGACCGCCCGGAGCGGTCGGCGCGTCAGCCGCCGGCGCTCCTCACACCGTCGGAGCGACCTCGTCCGGGGCGAGCGCACCCGGAGCGTCCGGAGTCTCCGTGTCCGCCGACGCGGGCTCGGCCCCGGGCACCGGCGCGGTCGACTCCCGGACCACCAGCCGCGGCCGGATCAGCAGGGAGCGGCCGGCCGAGGGCGCCGACTCGATCCGGGCGCGCAGCTGCTGGAAGGTCTCCGCCGCCATCTCCGGCAGCGCTGGCCCGGGTGCGTGACGCTCTTTCGGACGTCGAGGGTTCGGGCGCCAACAGCGTCCTCGCCTTCAACGACACGGGCGGCGCGGCGGCGGGCACGGGCGAGGGCTTCTCGTCCGACAGCTCGTTCCTCCAGCACTACAAGCATCCGTACAACGGCGGTTACGGCAAGGAGCTGCTGGGCAATCTGTCCCGGCTGCTGAATCTGCTGGCCGGTACGGCGTGGGAGGTGACCGATCCCGATCTCGGCAACGTGCGCGGCTGGGTGGACGACGGCTTCGACCCGCTGATGTTCCGGGGCGATGTGATGGCGTCGGTGTGCGGGCTGGAGATCGCCCGGCCGAGCAAGCAGGGGCACGCCTCGGCGCGGACGGTGATCGAGGCGGTGCTGCGGCTGATCCCGTGCTTCCCCGGTGCGCCGGCGGACCGGTTCACGGCGCTGGTGAAGCAGTGGATCGCCGAGGACGGCTACCGCGACTTCCTCGCCGCGACGGACCTCGCCTCGCTGGTCGCCGCACAGCGGGCGATCGCCTCCGCCGTCCCGGCGCGCGGCCCGCTGGTCGCCCACAAGCAGCACCCCCGGATGGACAAGGCGGCCCACCACCGCCCCGCGTTCGGCCTCGGCATCTCCGCGTACTCGACCCGGATCTACAACTACGAGTCGATCCAGAACGAGAATCTGCACGGCTGGCATCTCTCGGACGGGATGGTGCTGCTGTACACCGACGATCTCGGGCACTACAGCGAGGACTACTGGCCCACCGTCGATCCGAAGAGGCTGCCCGGCACCACCGTCCTCGCCGGACGTCCGGCCGACGCGGCGGGGCAGCGCACCACCAGCACCGCCGACTGGGCCGGCGGCACCGCGCTCCCGGGCACGACGCTGGGCGCGTACGGGATGGAGCTGCGGGCCTTCGGCAGCACGCTGCACGGGCTCAAGAGCTGGTTCTGCCTGGACGACGTCATCGCCTGTGTCGGCTCCGGCATCACCGCGGAGGCGGGAACCGCGGAGACGGGAACCGCGGAGACCGTGGTGGAGAACCGCAAGCTGCGCGACCCGCGGGCCGCGCTCCTGGTGAACGGCAAGGCGGCCCCGGACGCTCCCGGCTGGTCCGCCGGGCTGAGGGACGTCCGGTGGCTGCACCTGGCCGGAACCGGCGGGTACGTCTTCCCGAGGCCCGCCTCCGTACGCGCCTTGCGCGAGGAGCGCACCGCGACCTGGCGGGAGATCAACCTCAAGTACGGCACCGACACCCCGGTCACCCGCCCGTACCTGACGCTCTGGCACGACCACGGCCCGGCCCCGAGCGACGCCGGCTACTACTACCTCCAGCTCCCCGCCGCCTCCGCCGGGCGCACCCGGCTGCTGTCGGCCGCGCCGCCGGTGGAGCTGGTCGCCGACTCGACCGCCGTGCACGCGGTGCGGCGCGGCACGGACGGGCTGCTGGCGGCCAACTTCTGGCGGGCCGGCTCGGCGCGCGAGCTGCGCTGCGACGGTCCGGCGTCCGTCCTGGTGCGCCCGAAGGGGCGGACCGTGGGCATCGCCCTGTCCGATCCCACCCAGCTGCGGTCCACCGTGGTGGTCGAACTGGCCGGGCGCGGGCTGACGCTCGCCTCGGGCGGCCCCCGGGTGAGCGCGGCGCGCACGCCGGGCGGCATCCGGATCACCGCCGACACCTCGGGGCTGAACGGCGCGACCCTCGACCTCACCCTGAAGAGGAGCTAGAGCCTTGCTGTTCGACATGGATCTGGAGCGGCTGCGGGAGTACCGCCCCGAGCCGCAGGAACCGGCCGACTTCGACGCCTTCTGGGCGAAGACCCTCGCGGAGACGGCCCGGCACGACGTCGACGCCCGGTTCGTGCCGCACGCGACGGGCCTGGCCACCGTCGACGTACTCGATGTGACGTTCAGGGGCTGGGAGGGGCAGCCGGTGAAGGCGTGGCTGCTGCTGCCGAAACAGCGTTCGGGGCCGCTGCCCGCCGTGGTGCAGTACATCGGGTACAACGGCGGCCGGGGCGTCCCGTACGCGTGGCTGACCTGGAGCGCGTTCGGCTACGCGCACCTGGTGATGGACAACCGGGGGCAGGGCGGCGGCGGCAAGAACACCGCCGACACCCCGGACATCGGGCCCGAGGGCCACGGTTCGTCCTCGCCCGGCTTTCTCACCCGGGGTATCGAGGACCCCCACCGGCACTACTACCGGCGGCTCATCACCGACGCGGTCCGGGCCGTCGACGCGGCGAGGGCCCATGAGGCGGTGGACGCCGGACGCGTCGCCGTCCTCGGCGGCAGCCAGGGCGGCGGGCTCGCGCTCGCCGTCGCCGGGCTGCGTGACGATGTGTCGGCGGCCGTCGCCGATGTGCCGTTCCTCTGCCACTACCGGCGGGCCTCGCAGATCACGGACGCCGGACCGTACGCGGAGATAGCCCGCTGGCTGTCGGGGCACCGCTTCCGGATCGAGGAGGCGATGGAGACCCTGTCCTACTTCGACGGGGTCAACTTCGCCGCCCGAGCGAGCGCTCCCGCGTGGTTCTCGGTGGGGCTGATGGACCGGGTCTGCCCGTCCTCCACGGTGTTCGCCGCCTACCACCGTTACGCGGGAGAGGCCGAGATCGAGGTGTTCCCGTACAACGGGCACGAGGGCGGGGCGGAGTACGACCTGCCGCGCAAGCTGGGTGCGCTGCGGGGCGTGTTCGGGGCCTGAGCCACGGTGTCACCGGCCCAGCGCGGCCATCGCCGCGTTGTGGCCGGGGACGCCGCTGACACCTCCGCCGCGCACCGCGCCCGCCCCGCAGAGCAGGACGTTGGCGTGCGCGGTCTCCACGCCCCAGCGCCCGGTGCCCTCCTCCGCGTACGGGAAGGAGAGGTCGCGGTGGAAGATGTGGCCGCCGGGCAGCCGCAGATCGCGCTCCAGGTCGAGCGGGGTCTTGGCCTCGATGCAGGGTTCGCCGTTCGCGTCGAGGGCCAGGCAGTCGGTGACCGGCTCCTCCAGATGCGCGTCCAGTTCGGCCAGGGTCGCCTTCAGCAGGGCCGCGCGGGCGGCGTCGTTGTCGGCGGCGAACAGCCGGGCCGGGGCGTGCAGACCGAAGAGAGTGAGGGTCTGGTAGCCGCGCGCGACGAGCTCGGGGCCGAGGATCGACGGGTCGGTCAGCGAGTGGCAGTAGATCTCGGACGGCGGGGCGGTGGGCAACCGGCCGGCCGCAGCGTCCCGGTAGGCGTCGGCGAGCTGCCCGTACCCCTCGGCGATGTGGAAGGTCCCGGCGAACGCCTGCCGGGGATCGACGGACCGGTCGCGGAGCTTCGGCAGCCGGGCGAGCAGCATGTTCACCTTGAGCTGGGCGCCCTCGGCGGGCGGCGGCGGGGTGTCGCCGAGGAGGGCGGCGAGCGCCTGCGGGGAGGCGTTGACGAGCACCCGGCGGGCGGCGACGAGGTGTTCGCCGTCGGGGGTGCGGACGGTGACCTCGGCGGCGCTGCCGTCGGTCTCGATCCGGGTCGCCTCGTGCTGTACGCGGATCTCGGCGCCCGCCGCGCGGGCGGCTCCGGCCAGCGCGCCGGTGAGTGCGCCCATGCCGCCGACGGGGACGTCCCAGTCGCCGGTGCCGCCGCCGATCACGTGGTAGAGGAAGCACCGGTTCTGGAGCAGCGAGGTGTCATGGGCGTCGGCGAAGGTGCCGATCAGGGCGTCGGTGAGGACGACCCCGCGCACCAGGTCGTCGGTGAAGTTCTTCTCCACGGCGACGCCGAGCGGCTCCTCGAAGAGCACACGCCAGGCGTCGGCGTCGTCGATCCGCTCGCGCAGCGCGTCCCGGCGGGGCAGCGGTTCGGTGAGTGTCGGGAAGACCCGCTCGGCGACCCGCTGGGTCATCGCGTAGAACCGCTGCCACGCCGCGTACTCCCGCTCGCCGCCGGTGAGCGCCGCGAACGACTCCCGGGTGCCCTCGCCCGCCACGAGCAGCCCGGTGGGGCGTCCGTCGCGGACGGCGGGGGTGTAGGAGGAGACGGTCCGCTTGCGGACGGCGAAGGCCAGGCCGAGATCGCGGACGATCTTGTCGGGCAGCAGGGACACCAGGTACGAGTAGCGCGAGAGCCGGGCGTCGACCCCGGCGAAGGGGCGGGTCGAGATCGCCGCTCCCCCGGTGGTGCCGAGACGTTCCAGGACGAGGACCGACTGTCCGGCGCGGGCGAGGTAGGCGGCGGCGACCAGGCCGTTGTGGCCGCCGCCGACGATCACCGCGTCGTAGCGGTCCCGGGCGGGCGCGCCGGGCCCTGAGGACTCCCGGGTGGCGGGCTGACCTGCGGATGTGCGGGGTGCGGGTGTCTGGGGTGGGGGCATGCACCTTCGTAACACGCCGCCGTCCGTCCCGGCCAGAGGCGGCGGGAGGCTGCCGCCGGCGGACGCGGCGGGAGGCTGTCCCGGGACAACACACCTAGACGGTGTCCGGCCGGTCGGCCCCGGTCGCGATCGACGGGACGCCTCCGGCGGCCTCCGGCGGCCTTCCGAGCCGCGCCAGGCAGTGCGCCTCGTCGTCACGGGCCGCCAGCGTCTGGGGGTGGTCGGGTCCCAGCACCCGGGCGCGCGCCTCGGCGACCTGGCGGTACGCCACCAGCGCCTCGCTCCACCGGCCGAGCCAGCCGAGCCCGGCGGCGACCTCCCGGCAGCTGATCACCGTGTCCGGGTGGTCGGGTCCCAGGGTGCGTTCCCGCAGCGCGCAGACGTCACGCGCCTCCGCCAGGGCCTCCTCCCAGCGGCCGAGCCGCCCGAGGTTGACCCCGAGGCCGTGGCGGGCGCGCAGCGTCTCCGCGTCGGCCTCCCCGGCGGTCCGGGTACGGTCGGCGACCAGGGACCGGTACAGCTCCAGGGCCTCCGCGTCGCGGCCGAGCCGGCCGAGGCTGATGCCGGCCTCGTAGCGGGCGGCGAAGGTGTCGGGGTGGTCGGCCCCGAGGGTGCTCGCCCGGGCCCGGGCGACGTCCTGGTAGGTCTCCAGCGCCTCCGCCCAGCGACCCAGTCTGCCGAGGGTGTACGCCACTTCGTAGCGGGTCGCGAGGGTGTCGGGGTGCGTCGGGCCGAGCAGCCGGGCGCGGGCCTCGGCGACCTGGCGGGCCACCCGCCAGGACTCCTCGGGCCGCCCCAGCCGGCAGAGGTTGAACGCCAGGTTGTGGCGGCAGCGCAGGGTGTCGGGGTGGTCCGGGCCCATGACGCGTTCGCGGACGGCGAGGACCGCCTCGTACACCTGGTGGGCCTCGGCGTGCCGGCCGAGGCGGCCCAGGGCATGGGCGGTCGCCTGGCGGGCGGCGAGCGTCTGCGGATGCTCGGCGCCCAGGGCCCGTTCGCGGCCCTCGGCGACCCGGGTGAACTCGCGCAGCCCTTCCTCGGCCCGGCCCGTACGGCTGAGGGTGAGGCCGATCTCGTAACGGCTGGCGAGGGTGTCGGGGTGGTCCGGGCCGAGGACGCGGTCACGCTGGGCGGCGACCTCGCGGTGCACCTCGCCCGCCTCCTCCCAGCGGCCCAGCCGGCCGAGGTCGATGCCCGCGCTGTGCCGGCCCTCCAGTGCGGCGAGGAGGTCCGGGGCGGGCGGCGGGGCCGACAGCGAGACGAAGGTGTGGGCGTGCGGGGCCGTGGAGGCCGCCGTGGTCCACTGGCCCGTCAGCCCGGCCGCCGGGTCGGGCCGTTGGGCGACGGGGTCGCTCGCGCCGAACGCGCGGTGGCCCGCGGTCATGGTCCGGGTCCAGGCGGGCAGGGCCGGCGGCCGGGCGGGCCCGGAGTGCGCGAGGGGGCCCGGTCCGAGCGCGGGTTGTTCCCCGGTCCGGCCGAGGACGATGCGGCGGCGCAGGTCGCCCGCGTCCACGGGCCGCTCGTCGGGGGCCTTGGCGAGCAGGTCGAGGACGACACGGTCGAGGAAGCCGGGCAGCTCGGCCCGGTGGGTGCGCAGCGGTTCCGGCGGGGTGTCGCGGTGTCCGACGAGCACGGCCCAGGCGTCCTCCTGGTCGAACGGCGGTACGCCGGTGGCGATTTCGTACAGCACACAGCCCAGTGAGTAGAGGTCGCTGCGGTGGTCGACCTCCCTGCCGCTGATCTGCTCGGGCGACATGTAGTGCGGGGTGCCCATGGCGAGGCCGGTGGTGGTGAGCCGGGAGGTCATGCCGATGTCGTGGCCCAGGCGCGCTATGCCGAAGTCGCAGATCTTCACCGTGCCGTCGGTCAGCCGCATGATGTTGGCGGGCTTGAGGTCGCGGTGGACGATGCCCTGGCGGTGGGTGTACCCGAGGGCGTCGGCGACCTGTTCCGCGATGTCGACGACATGGTCGACGGGCAGCGGGTGCTGTTGGTTGTCCGCCAGGAGCTGGCTCAGGTTCTGCCCGTCGAGCAGCTCCATGACGAGGTACAGCACGCCCTCGTGCTCGCCGAAGTCGTGTACGACGGTGACGCCCCGGTGCTGGAGGGACGCGGCCACCCGGGCCTCGCGCCGGAAGCGTTCGCGCAGGATCCGGGTGAACGCCCGGTCGTGCTGGGGGCCCATGGGCTTGAGGCATTTCACGGCGACCTGACGGGCCAGCGACTCGTCGCGGGCGCGCCACACCTCGCCCATGCCGCCACGCCCGATCAGTTCGAGCAGTCGGTACCGGCTCTGGATCAGCCTGGTGTCCGCCATCTGCCGCTTCCCGCCCCCGTTTGTTCCCCGCTGTTCCCGCTGCTGGCGCTATGCCCTCCCCGGCCCGTCCAGTATGGCGGCCGGTCCGCGGAGTTTGTACGCGGCGGGGCGGCTGCCGGGTCCCAGCCGTGCCATCGCCCCGAGGATATGACCGGGCGGCAGCTGCCAGCGCACCCGGTCCGGGATCGCGCGCAGGACGGCGCCGGCAGCACGCAGCCGCCGGTCGACGGTGGCCGGCGGCGGGGCCGGTCTGCCGTACAGCTCGTGGGCGTACGGGGGCAGGGACTGGTAGGCGAGGGCCGCGACGCGCCGCCAGAACAGGGCGCGCGCCGGGACGAGCCAGGGGCGCACGGGCGGGCTGCGGAGGAAGTCGTCGACGTCGGCAGCCTCGGCACCGGCGGCGAGTTCGGGGCGTACGCGGTCGAAGTAGGCGGCGAGCGCGGCGGCGGTGGCGGGCACCCGGTCCGGGTCGAGGCCGACGAGGCGGGCGCCGGTGCGGTGTTCGTCGATGTACCGGTCGGCCTGCGCGTCGGTGAGGGGGAAGCCGGAGCGGCGCTGGACCTGGAGATAGGAGTCGGCCTCGGCGCAGTGCACCCAGAGCAGCAGCTCCGGTTCGTCGACGCCGTACGTCTCCCCGGTGTCCGGGTCGGTGGCCTTGAGCCCGCGGTGGATCCGGCGGACGCGGGCGCCGGCCTGTTCGGCGGCGTCGGTGGTGCCGTAGGTGATGGTGCCGACGAAGGAGGCGGTACGCAGGAGCCGCCCCCAGGCGTCCCGGCGGAAGTCGCTGTTCTGGGTGACCCCGCGCACGGCGCGCGGGTGGAGCGCCTGGAGGTAGAGGGCGCGGATGCCCGCGATCCACATCATCGGGTCGCCGTGCATCTGCCAGGTGACCGACCGGGGCCCGAAGAGCCCCGGGTCGGGGCGTCCGGGAGTGGTGTCGTTCATCCGCGGTTACCTCCGGCTCAGCGGTGCACGGGGGCGGTGCCGGTACGCGTACAAGATCGGGAACAATGGTACGCCGGGGAGGTCGCTTCCGGCAGGGGCGCTTCCGCAAGGTGGGACGGACGACGATCGGGGGGACGATGCCCAGGTGGGGGCTGATCGTGGAGCAGAATCTCGGGTTCGGGGGTCAGCGCCGGGTGTGGTCGGCCGGTGTGCTGGGCCATGTGGACGGCACGCGCGAGGAGGCGTTGGAGGCTCTGCGGGTGCGCGCCGAGACCTTCGCGCCGACCCATCCTTTCAGTCCCCGGCGCCGGCGGATCTACCGGGAGCAGGACGGCTTTCTGCTGGTCCTGGACGGGTCCTGGCAGAGCTTCCACTGCCGGTTCACGGTGGCCGAGCAGCTCCTGGACAGTGCGGCTCCTGAGCCGTCCGCCGCGCGGGAGCCCGCCCCGGAGGAGGGGCCGGAACCGTCCGCATCGGCCCCGGTGCGCCGGACGCCTCCGCCTCCGCCGCCGCCCGAGCCGCCGAAGGCGTGGGACGCCGATGTGCCGGAGGTTCCTTCGTGGTTCGGCCGCGAGGACCTGTCCTGACGCACGGTCCGGCCGGGTCCTGCCGGGTCCTGCCGCTTCCCGCGCATCGGGTCAGGCGGCATGGGCGGGCAGCGACACTCCGGTGAGCCGTTCGGACTCGGCCCGGAGCCGGGCGTCGGCGGCCGGGTCGAGGGCCCGGCGGGTGATGCGGGCGGGGGCGGTGGGACCGACGAGTCCGAAACGTCCGCCGGGGCCGTAGTGGCTGCCGGGGCGACGTCGGCGGCAGTGGCCGCGTACAGCAGGGGTTCGGCGCCCTGCTCGGGAAGCCGGGACGGCAGGATGTTCATCGAGTTGAGCATCGAGCGCTTGGGCCTGTCCCGGCCCAGACTCGCGCCCGCCGTCTGGAGATCGGTGCGGGTGTACCCGGGGTGGGCGCCGGTGCTCAGCAGCTCCCAGCCGCGCTCGGCCGCCACGTCCGGCAGCTGCCGGGTCATCATCAGGTCGGCGAGCCTGGACTGCGCGTAGGACAGATTGGCGCTGTAGCGGCGGCGCTCCCACTGGAGGTCGTCGAACCGGATCCGGCCGTAGTCGGCGGTGCCGCTGCTCATCGTGACGACCCGGGGCGCGGGGGCGGCGAGCAGCAGCGGGAGCAGCGGGAGCAGCGGGAGCAGCCGGACGGTGAGCGCGAACGGGCCGAGGCAGTTGCTGCCGAACTCGTTCAGGCTCACCTGGGCCTCGGGCAGCTCCGTGAGACGTGCTCCGCTGTTTCGAGTCCCGCGAGGCCGTACTGCTGGAGCTGCTGGGCAGCGCCCAGCGCGACTGGCCGGCCGGTCTGGACGCGGAGTTCGCGGCGACGGTGGACGCCGGGGCCCCGGCCGCCGAGCGCACGGACCGGGTGGCCGCGACCCTGGCCGCGTCGCTCGCCGCCCGCCCGGTGCTCTGCGATCTGATCAGCGCCCAGGCGGCGGTCCTGGAGCGCAATGTGTCCCCGGAGGTGGCAGCGGCCCACAAGCGCGCCGCCCTGGCGAACGTCACCGACCCGGCCCGGCTCGTGCGCGAGCGCATGCCGGAGCTGGACGAGCACCGCGCGGGGCGGTTCGCCGCCGGGGTGCTTCTGGTGACCGGCGCGATCTGGACGCACGCCCAGCCCTCGGCCGCGCTGCTGGCGGCCTACGAGGCGGATCCTTCACTGGCGGCCCTGCGGCTCGACTTCACCGCGCCGCTCGAAGAGACGCTGGCCGTCCTGCTCACCGGGGTCGCCCGCCCCTGAAACTCGCCAAGCGCAGCACCCGCACCGCCCCGCACCACCCGACGGTCGCGAACGAACTTGTTCGTAACGAACATGTTCGTTACGGTTGTGGCATGACCCCTTCCTCCTCTCCCGCCCCCCGGAGCCGCCGGGAGCGTCCGGCGAAGCCCGCCCTCAGCCACGGGGCGATCGTCACGACGGCCGTACGGATCATGCGGTCCGAGGGGCTGCAGCGTGTCACCGTGCGGCGGCTGGCGAAGGAGCTCGACACCGGACCGGCCTCGCTGTACGTCTACTTCTCCGGCACCGCCGACCTGCACGCGGCGATCCTGGAGGAGTTCCTCGGCGCGGTCGATCTGGGCCCCGTGACGGGTCCGGGCGACTGGCGCGACCGGCTCGCCTCGGTGCTCGTCTCGTACACGGGCGTCCTGTTCGAGCACCCGAGCCTCGCGCACTCCGCGCTGGTGGTGCGCCCGTCCGGCGCTCACTACCTCGCCCTGGTCGAAGGGATCCTGTCCCTCCTCCACGAAGGCGGCGTCCCCGACGGGCAGGCGGCGTGGGGGGTCGACCTGCTGCTCCAGGTGGCCACCGCGACCGCCGCCGAGCACTCCGCCCGGGACGAGAGCGCCGCGGCGGGCGAGGAGTGGAACGCCCTGGCCGAGGCCCTGCGCGCAGCACCGGCCGACACCCATCCCCGGATCGCCGCCCTCGGCGACGACCTGATGTCCGGAACCCCGGCGCAACGCCTGCGCTGGCTGTTCCACGCGGTCGTCAACGGCGCCCTCACCACCCCGCGCGACCCCGCCTGACCCGGCTCCCCGCCGGACGGCGGCCGCCCCCCGCGAAAGGACCCACACCATGGCCACCACCCCCCACCACCCGATCGCCGTCATCGGCGGCGGACTCGGCGGTCTCACGCTCGCCCGCGTCCTGCACGTGCACGGCATCCACGCGACCGTCTTCGACCTGGAGGCGTCCCCGGCGGCGCGGACCCAGGGCGGCATGCTCGACATCCACGAGGAGACCGGCCAGGCGGCCCTGCGCGAAGCCCGCCTGTACGAGGAGTTCACCGGCCGGGTCCACCCCGGCGGCCAGGCGATGCGCGTCCTCGACCGGCACGGCGTCGTCCGGCGCGAGGAGCCGGACGGCGGCAGCGGCGGCCGCCCGGAGATCGACCGCGGGGACCTGCGGGCCCTGCTGCTCTCCTCGCTCCCGGACGGCGCCGTGCGCTGGAACGCCAAAGCGGTGTCCTGCCGCCCGCTGGACGGGGGTGGGCACGAGGTCGAGCTGGCCGACGGCTCGGTGTTCACCACGGATCTGCTCGTCGGCGCCGACGGCGCGTGGTCGCGCGTCCGCCCTCTGGTGTCCCCGGCGACCCCCGCGTACACCGGTGTCTCGTTCGTCGAACTCGACCTGAACGACGCGGGCGTACGCCATCCGGGGGCGGCCGGGCTGATCGGCGGCGGTATGTTCTTCGCGCTCGGCGAGGAGAAGGGCTTCCTCGGCCACCGCGAGACGGACGGCAGCCTGCACATCTATGTGGCGCTGCGCGCGGACGAAAGCTGGCTGGGCACCGTCGACTTCACCGACACCGACGCGGCGAAGGCGACCCTCGCGAAGCACTTCGACGGCTGGGCGCCCGCCCTGCGCGATCTCATCGACGCGGCGGACGGCCCGCTCGTACCCCGCCACATCCACGCCCTGCCCGCAGGTCACCGCTGGCCCCGGACCCCGGGCGTCACGCTCCTCGGCGACGCGGCCCATCTGATGTCGCCGTTCGCCGGAGAGGGCGCCAACCTGGCCCTGATCGACGGCGCGGACCTCGGGCGCTGCCTGGCCGCGCACCCCGGCGACACCGAGACGGCGCTGACCGCCTACGAGGAGATCATGTTCCCGCGCGCCGAGGACACGGCCCGGGAGTCCGCCGAGGGCCTCGAAGTCATCTTCGACCCCCGCGCCCCGCAGCCGCTGGTCGACATGTTCGCGCGATTCGACGGCGGTCAGCACTGACCACGACCGGCCGTGCCGGGTCTCGGGGTCATGGATCGATACCGGCTTCGTCGTTGCCGCGCGGCGGGCGCACGGGAAGACCGAGGCGCACCGGGGCGGGGAGTGCCGGAAGCCTTCTCGGATGTGACGGGCAACGGTCATGAGTATGCCGATGGGGTACGTGGCGTCGACGGCGATCCTCAGGTCATCGCCTGGGCCCGCGAGCACGCCGCCGCCCGAGACGCCGATCCGTCGAAGCTGTTCGTGGCGGGCCGTTCCGCCGGATCCAACCTGGCGGGCCTGTGCGCGTTCACCCGGAACGACCCGCGGTCCCAGCCCGGATTCGAGTCCGCCGACACCTCGGTCACCGCCGTGATCTGCCTCTGCGGATGCTACGGGCACCACTTCGGCGACCGGCCCGACGGGGCGCCGTCCCGAACCAGCCGCAGGGCTACCTCCGTTCCGCTGCGCCGCCACCCGCCCGCGCGGAATTGTCAGACACCCCCTGGTCCCTGGCCGGCAGGTCAGGACCGGGCGCGGCCCCGGCGGACGGGGTGGCCGCCGGGGCCGTCGGTGAGCCAGGAACCGTCGCCCAGGGGCACCATCTCGTACGGTCCGGCCGCTTCGACGGTGACCGCGCCGCCGGGCGTGCCCGTGCGCACGTCGACCAGGTGGTGGCGGAACCACTCCTCCTCGTCCTCGCTCTCACCGCCCAGGGTGACGACGGCCGTGTCCTCGGTCAGGTAGCCGCCGCTCCATTCCAGGAAGGTCTCCTCCGGGTCGTATCCGAAGGACTCGACCGGGAGCGTGAAGAGCACCTCCCCGTCGGGGTGGTGGTGAAAGGCCACATCCGCCTGTCCGTGGTCGACGGTCATGAACTGCCGCCCGGACGGCGCCAGATCGATCAGGCAGCGGTCCCGCCACGGGTACGTCACGAACTCGGCCTCCCCGTCTCCCCCGGCCGCCCCGGCCCTGCCCCGGAGAACCACGGAACCGTCCTGCCCCTCGCCGATGTCGAGGTAGACGCTGCCGTCCACGGGGTGCACGTGGTGGCCGGCGCCGTGCCCGACCGTCCCCAGCTCCCGGCGGGCGAGAACCGCTCCGCTGTCGGCGTCGTGCACCACCCACTGGTCCGCGCCCGCGCGTCCCGCCATCGCGTCGGGCCGGTATACCCATACCGTCCGGCCGTCCGCGGACAGGGCACAGCCGGGCCGGTGGCCGCGCCTCACGTCCGAACGGGGCTCGAAGTCCGAGGCCCACACCGGGTCGCCGGCGCGCGTGAGGCAGACGACACCGTTCAGCGTCGTGTACACGACCCTCTCCAGATCGTGCCGGACCGCCGACTCCACGACCTCGTCACCGGCCCGTGGCCGGAACACCGCGGCGGGCTCCAGCGTCCCGTGGGCGCCGGAGTCCACGACGTAGGCGTGGATCCGCCCGTCGTGGTGGCGCGTGATGACCTTGGTCGGTGGCGCGGAATTCATCCGCCGAGGATAAGGCCCGCCGTGTTCCTGGTTCATCAGCGCGAAGAGGGCGGACCCGGTACGGCTTGCGTCAGGCCCAGGGGTCCACGGCGCGGTCGCCGAAGGAGGTCCAGGGCTGCCAGCCACCGCCCGGGCGGGCCTGCACCCGCGTCCGCACCCGGCCGTCGGTGGTGACCGCGAAGACATGGATCCGTCCGGTCGCGTCTACGGCCGCGGAGGGGGTCGCGGCGAGCACGGTGTCCGGTTCGCCGAACGCGCCGCCGGGGCTCCAGCCCTCGCCGGGCGCGGTCTGCCGGCGGTGATCGATCCGGTCACCGCCCGGGGACAGGACGAACGCCTCCATCCGGCCGTCGGCGCCGGTCACGAGCAGCGGGGCCGCGGCCGACCAGCCGAACAGAGGCAGCCAGTCGTCCCATCCTCCGCTCGGCGCCGACTGGCGGCGCTGGAAGGACCCCAGACCGGACGGCCCGATCGCGGCGACGGTGAGCCGGCCGCTGCCGTCGCGCATCACCCGTGGAGCCGCTCCGGCCGCGGTGCCGAACCGTTGCCACGGGGACCAGTCGCCGCCCGGCGCCAGCTGCCACCGGTGCCGCATCTCCGCGCCTCCGCGTACGAGGGCGAACACCTCCAGCCGGCCGTCCGCGTTGACCGCGACGACCGGTGGCGCGCCCGTCGGCCCGCCGAATCCGGCTTCCCACGGGTCCCAGGTCAGCGACCCGGGCGACCGCTGCCGCCGCCGGGAGACGACGCTGCCGTCGGGGTTCGGCGCGAAGACCTCGAGCCGTCCGTCGGCTGCGCGGGCCACGGCGGGGGCGGCCCCGGCCGGCCCGCCGAACTCCTCCCACGCGTACCAGCCGCCGTCCGGTCGCTGCACCCGGTGGTGCAGGTTGGCGCCGCCGGGAGCGAGGGAGAACACCTCCAGTCCGCCGGAGGAGTTGTGCCCGAGGGTGGGGACCGCGCCGGCCGGCCCGCCGAACCGCTCCCACTCCGACCAGGTGCCGGCCTCCGGGTCGAGCTGGACGCGCCGCAGCATCGAACGGTCTCCTGCGTCGAGGGCGAACACGGTCAGACGGCCCTGTACGTCCACGGCGGCGACCGGGTTGTCCGGGCTCCGCCACGAAGGGGGCGTGGCACGCCAGTGCAGCGGGGCCAGGTACAGGCCGTCGCGGAACCAGCCCGCGGCGCTCGTGTACCACTGGTCCCCGTCGGCGACCGGTTCCACGGCGTGACCGGGCACATGGCCGGCGTATCCGTCGAGCGCGAAGCGGAAGGGATCCCGGGAGGCCAGGACGTCGGTGCCCTCGTACCCTCCCCTCGGCCCGATGAACAGGTAGTACCAGCCGTCCCGTTCGACCACGAAGGGCGACTCGGTGACCGAGACGCCGGTGGCGCCGGTGCTCGCGTCGGTGTACGCGATGCCGGGCTCGCTCCAGTGCAGCAGATCCGCGGAGCGGCGGTAGCAGACCAGGTGGCGGTCGTCGGTGGCGGAGAGCTCGGTGTAGTACATGACCCACTCGTCGCCGATCCGCACGACCATGGGGTCACGCGCGACGTGCCCGCGGAAGAGGGGGCCGGAGGGCAGGCGGGTCCAGCTGAACAGGTCGGTGGAGGTGGCGAGATTGATGGCGGCGCCGGCGCTGCCGCCCGCGGCGTAGAACATCCAGTACCTGCCGTCGGCCTCGATGACGTGCGGGGCCCACAGGTGCTCCTCGCCGTGGTGGCCCGGGTCGACGGTCAGTGCGTCGGCGTGGGTGGTCCAGGGTCCGTGGAGGGCGGGCGCGGAGGCGTGGGCGAAGGAGATCTCCGCGGCGCTGTCCGGGGCCTCGCCGGGCGCCGCGCTGTCGCCGACGATGCTGAACAGGTGCCACCGGCCGTTCGCCCGGATCAGGGTGTGGTCGTTGAGGTAGCGGCGCCGGCCCGGTGTGGAGGGGTCGTAGACATGGGTGAAGGATCCGGCGCCGACCCACTGGGCCGCCGGCCCCGGGACGGAGGCCGCGGCTGGGGCACGGCCCGTGAGCGGGAGCACGAGGGCTCCCGCTCCGGCCGCGCGCAGCAGGTGGCGCCTGCTGAACGGATGCACGAGAACGCTCCAGAGGTTCGTCGTCAGTTGACCGCGGGTCCGGCGGTCTCCTTGAGCCAGCCCCACTGGGACCAGGTGGAGAAGCCGGTCTGCCAGCGGTGGTAGACCCCGGTGGGATTGGTCCCGAAGACCTCGATCCGGCCGTCGGCGTTGGCCGCGGCGGTGATCTCCGTGCCACCGGTACCGAAGGTCTCCCACGGGCTGTACGAGGCGTTCACCCCGGTCTGCCACATGTGCTGGGCATCGCTTGCGTTGATCGCGAACACCTCGACCCGCCCGTCCACGGTGCGCTGACTGGTCAGCTGGGAGTTGGCGAGGCCACCGGTCTCCTTCCAGCCGGACCAGCTCGTGGGACCGGTCTGGTACCGGTGGAAGACACCGACGGGCCCGGAGGCGAACACTTCGATCCGGCCGTCCTGGTTGTGGTCGACGGTCAGGTCATGCCCACCGGTACCGAAGTCCTCCCAGGGTGACCAGCCGCCGTTCACGGACGTCTGGTACAGATGCTGGAAGACCTCACCGTTCAGGGCGAACACCTCCAGCCGGCCGTCCGGCGCCTTCGCCAGCTCGATACGGCTCCTCCCCGGGCCGCCGCCGGTCCCTTCCCAGCCCGACCAGCCGCCGTTGGGGGCCGTCTGGAACCGGTGGAACACGTCCTCGGGGCCGGAGGCGAAGACCTCCAGGCGGCCGTCGTTGTTGGAGCCCACGGCGAGGTCATGGCCGCCTTCGCCGAAGTTCTCCCAGCCGGACCAGCCGCCGGAGGGCCGGTCCTGGTAGCGGTGCTGGAGGATCCGGTCGTTGATCGCGAACACCTCCAGCCGACCGTCGGCGTTCGGCCCGATCGCCAGCTCCGCTCCTGCGGGCCCGGCGATGAACTCCCACTCCGACCAGGTGCCGTTGATGTTCTCCTGCCAGGCATGGTGCACCCCGTCGGCCCCCGCGGCGAACACCTCAAGACGCCCGTCCGAGGACCGCGCCGACACCACTCGGCCCGACTCCGCCGGATGGACCAGCGGCGCGGGACCGGGTCCGGGGTGGTCGAGACGGTCCACGGCGGCCCGCGCCGTGCCCATGTGCCGCTGGTGGTGACCCTGGTTGTAGGTGGACCAGGGGCTCCAGTTCGTACCCCTGGAGGAGATGCGGAAGGCCTCGTTCGCATTGCACTGCGCGTCATAGGCACAGGCGTCGCTGACTTCGGCATGCCAGTAGTCGTTGATCTGCCACAGTCCGCGGTCGGTGGACGGGGGCGTGTTGTTGGTGCGGTTGTACGCCTGCGGATTGCAGCTGGACTCCGCCAGGGCGACGGCGACGGCGGTCACCAGGCTCTCGCCCCGGAAGCCGGCGTTGTAACCGACCTCGGCGCACAGGTCGCTCGCGGCGGCGACGCCGGCGGCCCGGGCCGGGACCGGGGAGGAAACGGTCTGCGCCCCGGCAGGTGAGCCGGCGGCGAGCCCCGGCAGAAGGATCACGGTCAGCGCGACAAGCAGCCCGAGCACCCGCCCGGAGATGCCTCGGAAGACGACGGACATCACGCGAGGCCCCCCGTCATGCCTTGCGCAGGCGGGCGATGACACCGTTGATGTCGCGCTCCAGCAGATCCCGGCGGACCCAGTGACCGCCGTCCACCTCATGCGGCTCGTAGGGGATGCGCGCGCGGTCGAGGTGCCACCTGAACTCCCGCTGGGTCGCGAGCACCACGGTCTCGTTGGCGTATCCCTGGATGTCCTGGGGGCTCGTGCCGGCGACCAGGAAGACCCGCTTGTTCCGGTAGCTCTCGACGCGCTCGCACGGGTTGTCCGCGCTGACCCGGGCCTGGTCCCAGAAGGGCACTCCGTAGATGGTGCCGCCGCCCAGTTCCACGGCGGCGGAGGACGCGTTGGCCCAGTGGGTCACCAGATCGCCGTTGCCCCCGCGCAGGTTGGCCGGGCCGGAGTGGGCGCTGACCGAGGCGAAGTGACCGTAGTACTTGGCCGCGTACTTCAGGGCGCCGAAGCCGCCCATCGAGAAGCCGGAGACGGCCCGGCCGTCGTACTCGGCGTACGTACGGAAGTTGGCGTCGATCCACGGGAGGAGCTGCGCGATGTGGAAGTGCTCCCAGTCCCGGGCCCCGACGTTGGTGTTCACCGGGTTGGAGTACCAGCCGGCGCGCCCGCCGTCGGGCATCACGACGATGAGGTCCTTCCAGGCGGTCAGACCCCGGATGTCGTGATGCGCGTCGAAGGTGATGAAGTCCTCCAGGCCGCCGTGGAACAGGTAGAGGACGGGGTAGCGGCGCCCGCTGGTGTGGTAGCCGTCGGGCAGCAGTACGTTGACGGCCGGGGTCCAGCCGCCGATGGCGGAGGTCTGGAACCGGTAGGACCACATCCGGTGATCCTGCTCGCCGCGCTCCGTGATGCGCAGGCCGAATCCGTCGCCGACCGCCGCTGCCGGAGACGCCGACGCGAGAACGCCGCCGGCTCCCAGGGCCGCCGCGGCGGTGAGCCCGCCGGCGGACTTGAGGATGCTTCTGCGGGTGGGGGGCTGCGCGGTCAAGGTGACCTCCTGAGGGCGGGCTGGCTGAGAACCCGGCTGCCTTCACAGCGACACCGGCGTTCGGAAGCTAGCGACCCACGCCCGGGAGGAGTATCCGGAACCTTACGGACTGACAGAACCGGCTCACGTCCTCTAGGCCGACGGGACTGGCGGGGCTGGCGGGGCTGGCGGGGCTGGCGGGGCTGGCGGGGCTGGCGGGGCTGGCGGGGCTGGCGGGCCGAGGGTCGGCGAGCCAAAGGGACAAGGGGCCGAGGGGACAAAGGGACAAGGGGACAAGGGGACAAGGGGACAAGGGGACAAGGGGACAAGGTTCCTGACGGACCGAAAGGCTTCGCCTCGCCGGTCCTAGCCGGACCGGCCGCGACCGTCCATCCGCAATTCTCCGGATCCCCGGGCCGTCCCCCTCTCGGCTACCTTCGGCGCGACCACACCGTCACCCGGCGCGACCACTGGGCGACCGGGCGCGATCACGGCGGTCCCCCTCTCGTACGTGCCTCGTACCGCTACCGACCAGGAGCCCGTTGTGAGCGCACCCCATCCCTCCCGCAGAGCGCTGCTCAGAGCCGCCGGTGGATTCTCGGCCGCACTGTCCCTCGCCGGCGCGACCGTCCTCGCGACCGGATCCGCGGCCGGTGCCACCGGACACGGCAACGGCCTCCGCTCCGCCCAGCGCGTCCGGTCGGACGTGGGCGGCCCGATCAGCCGCGACGAGATCCTCCTCCGGGCCCAGCACTGGGTGGATCTGAACGTCTACTACAACCAGAACGACTCCCACCCGGACCTGCAGGGCAAGCACTACCGCACCGACTGCTCGGGCTTCGTCTCCATGGCACTGCACCTCGCCTCGTCCCCCAGCACGGTCACCCTGCCCGAGTTCATGGACCCGATCGGCTGGGAGGATCTGAAGCCCGGGGACGCCGTCGGCACGCTGGGGCCGGGAACCGGTGGCGACGCGGGGCATGTCGTGCTGTTCGCCGGCTGGGCCAACCAGCAGCACACGCGCTTCTTCACCATGGAGGAGATGGGCGGGAACGGGTCCGTCCGCTATGAGCGGCCGATAAACTACACCACGAGCGGTGGCCGGTTCGTCGCCAAGCCGTTCCGCTACAAGAAGGTCGTCGAGGCTCCCGCCCACCGCGTCGTCAGCCCGTCCGAGACGGGCCGGGTGGTGTCGGCACGGTCGGCCGACGGCCGGCTGGAGACCTTCGCGGCCGGCGCCGACGGGGTCCATCACGCCTGGCAGACCGAGGTGAACGGCGGCTGGTCGGCCTGGCGGCCGCTCGGCGGACCGCGCAACGCGCAGATGGCGATCGCGCCCAACGCGGACGGCCGGCTGGAGCTGCTGGCGATCAACGGCGAGACGGCCCAGCACATCTATCAGACCGGCCCGTCCAAGGAGTGGTCCGGCTGGGAGGAGTTCGGCACCGCCGGCCGGTACATCGCCGCCGGAACGAACGCCGACGGCCGTATCGAGGTCTTCGCTTCCGGCCCGAAGGGCGTGTACCACCGGTACCAGACCGGGCCGAACGCCGGCTGGTCGGGCTGGGAGTTCACCGGTGGCGGTCCTGTCGACGCCCGGCTGGAGATGGAGAAGTCCCCCGACGGTCGCCTGGAGGTGTTCGCGCTCAACGGCACGATCTTCGAGCACCAGTACCAGCTGGCCCCCAGTGGCGGCTGGTCCGCCTGGGAACGCTTCGGCGAGGGCGGCCACGATCTGACGGTGGACCACAATGCCGACGGTCGCCTGGAGGTGTTCGCCTCCGGACCTGAGGGCATCTTCCACCGGTACCAGGAGAACCCGACCTCCTGGTCGGGGTGGGTGGGCACCGGCGGCCCGGCCGACGCGAAGCTCACCAGCGAGCGGACCGCCGACGGCCGGGTGGAGGTCTTCGCGATCAGCGGGGAGACCGCCGTCCACGCCTGGCAGACCGGGATCAACGCGCCCTTCAGCGACTGGGCCACCATCGGCACCGGCGGCACGGACATCACCGCCGCCACCAACGCCGACGGCCGCCTAGAGGTCTTCGGGACCAGCCATGCGGGCGTCTACCACACCTGGCAGACCGGCTTCTCCGACTGGGCACCGTGGGTGTGGCTCAACGGCTCCGGCCCGGCGATCAACTGACGGCGACGGGGCCGGCTGGGCCGGGCGCCGCCCGGTGCTCCGGCACCGTTGTGACCAGGATTCCTAGTTGGCAACAGACAACATCGGCGACCTGGACTGATGCCAAGTAGCTGAAACGGCTGGAGGCACCGGACCGAAAGGACAGTTGGCACTTCGGTACAGCACAGGTCGCCAGGCGTGTCGCCGTAGCCGGGCATCCACCGCACCTAGTTCTGTGTCCGCAGAGGTTCACCGGGTTGCGGTCGGTGCTCCTGGACATGCCGTGAGGTCTGGTGCGGCGCAGGAACGGCCCCTCACCGCAGCACACCTGGCAGAATCTCCGCGTGATTCAGAAGAAGCTCGACGCGCTCTCGCAGATGGTGGCCGAGTGCGGGGCCATGCCGTTTCCCAAGGGGTTCCGCGGCTTGGACGTTGAGGACCAGGACATGGTCATGCTCGACGCGGACACCGCCGGCTACGCCTCCCGCGTTCTCAAAGGCCCCCTCCCCGAACCGGCCCGAGAAGGCTTGATCAGGTTGGTGGGGGTGTTCGAGAGGGTTCTTCCGGCAATCAGCGACGAGTACGCGAGCAAGTACTACACGCATGCACGCGACGTGGCCGTGCTGGCTGCCGAAACCGAAGCCGCACGCGACAAGTAGCCCCCTGGCGGGAAACGTTCGCCGGCCGGCGGTCGTGACGGTTGGATGTCCGGTGACGTCCGATCGACGGGTGGAGGTGCAGTGGCCGAGTCTGTGCTTGTGCGCAGACTGACCGATCAGGAGGGACAGCGGCCGCAAAGGAGCGTGCGCCGGGGCAGCACGAGTTCGGTGCGCTACCGGCGTGGCACGATGCTGCCGGCCTCGGCCTGCGGGAGCCGTGTCCCGGTGATCGCCCGGCTCGTCCAGGGACGAAGGCACCGTCCGGGACGTGATCCACCCGTCCAACGGGATCGGTCCGGCCTGCCTGGATCCTCAGTAATGCCGGCGGAGGACTCGGGAGTGTTGGCGGAGCGGGCCGCAAGGCGGTAGCGGTTGCAGTAGCTGTCGTGGCAGAGGTAGGAGCCAAGCCACCCCGGGTGACGCGGGCGGCGCTGAACGGCCTCGTCACACGTGTTCACCGCCGCACACGCGGCATCCCCAGCCCGATCCACGAGATGATCTCCCGCTGGATCTCGTTGTTGCCGCCGCCGAAGGTGAAGATCACGGCCGAGCGGTAGCCGCGTTCCAGTTCGCCGTGGAGCACCGCGCCGGCCGAGCCCTCCTTCAGCGCGCCCGCGGAGCCGACGATCTCCATCAGCCAGGCGTAGGCGTCCCGGCGGGCCTCGGAGCCGTAGACCTTGACGGCCGAGGCGTCCTGGGGGGTGAGGGTGTTGTCCTGGAGGGCGGCGACCATCTGCCAGTTGAGGAGTTTCATCGCGTCGAGGCGGGTGTGGGTGCGGGCGAGCAGGGCGCGGACCCAGCCGAGGTCGATGACCCGGCGGCCGTCGGCGAGCTTGGTGCCGGCGGCCCAGCGCTGGACGTTGTGCAGGGCGCGGACCGCCATCGTGCCGTGGGCCGCGAGGGTGACGCGTTCGTGGTTGAGCTGGTTGGTGATGAGCCGCCAGCCCTTGTTCTCCTCGCCGACGCGGCGGGAGACCGGCACGCGGATGTTCTCGTAGTAGCTGGCGGTCGTGTCGTGCGAGGCGAGGGTGTTGATCAGGGTGCAGGAGTAGCCCGGGTCACTCGTGGGGACCAGGAGCATGGTGATGCCCTTGTGCGGCGGGGCGTCGGGGTCGGTGCGGACGGCGAGCCAGACCCAGTCCGCGGTGTCGCCGTTGGTGGTCCAGATCTTCTGGCCGTTGACGACGTAGGTGTCCCCCTCGCGGACCGCGCGGGTCTTGAGGGCGGCGAGGTCGGTACCCGCGTCGGGTTCGCTGTAGCCGATCGCGAAGTCGATCTCGCCGGCCAGGATGCCGGGCAGGAAGTGGGCCTTCTGCTCGTCGGTGCCGAACTGCATGATCGTGGGGCCGACGGTGTTGAGGGCCATCAGCGGCAGCGGTACGCCGGCCTGGGCGGCCTCGTCGAAGAAGATGAACTGTTCCATCGGGGTCAGCCCCCGGCCGCCGTACTCCTTCGGCCAGCCGACCCCCAGCCAGCCGTCGGCGCCGAGCCTGCGGACCGTCTCGCGGTAGAAACGTTTCTGGGCGGCGGGTTCCGCGTAGCGGGCGTAGGCGTTGTCGGGCACCAGGGTCGCGAAGTAGGTGCGCAGTTCGGTACGCAGCCGCTGCTGCTCAGGCGTGTATTCGAGGTGCACGGCCCCTCCAGAGTCTCGCGTCGGCGTCCCCGTGTGCGGCGGCGCACACAGTAGAACCTGTTGCAAGAATCCGGAAGGGCCGGGACGCGGGGATCGGCGTCAGCGCTTGACGGCGCGCAGCACCACGAACTTCGGGTCGCCCGCGACCGTGGTGCAGTTGCCGAAGATCCGGCGCAGATGGGTGTGGTACGAGAGGTGCCGGTTGCCGACGACCCACAGTTCGCCGCCCTGGCGCAGCGCGGTCCGCGCACCGGCGAACATCGTGCGGGCGGTGGCGTCGGTGGTCGCCAGGTGCGAGTGGAAGGGCGGGTTGTTCAGCACCAGGTCGACGCTGCCCGGGTCGAGGTCGCCGAGGCCGTCGCCGACCAGGAAGTCGGCCTTCGCGCCGTCCGGCGCGCCGGCCCGGAAGGTCTCCTCCGCGGAAGCGACCGCGCCGTAGGACTCGTCGACGAAGGTGAGGTGCGCGTCGGGGTTGGCGCGGGCGGCGGAGAGCCCGAGGACGCCGTTGCCGCAGCCCAGGTCGACGACCCGGACGGCCCCGCCGCGGGTGGGCAGGTGCTTCAGGAAGAAGCGGGTGCCGATGTCGAGGCGCTCGGCGCAGAAGATTCCCGCGTGGTTGACGGTGGTCAGGCCCGCGACGGGGCCCACGTCGGCGGGCAGCTCGTAGCGGTACGGCCAGGGGCTCGGCGTACGCGGCAGTCCGGTGTCCGGGGTACTGAAGATGAGCCGCGCCTTGCGCACCGCGAGGGAGGTGCGGGTCGGGCCGATGATCCGCTCGAAGAGCTTGAGCGTGGAGGTGTGGATCTCCTTGACCATGCCGGTGCCGATGACCACGGTGCCGGAGTGGACGGCCGGGGCGAGCCGGTGGAGCTGGTCCTCCAGGAACGCCAGGGACTTGGGCACCCGGACGATCAGGACGTCGATCCGGTCCGGCGGGGTGTCGCGGGAGGACAGCAGACGTACGGCATCGGCGTCCAGGCCGTTGCGCGCGAGGTTGGCGAGGGTGGCGCGCCGGGCCAGGTAGGAGTCGCTGATCTGGACCGGCCGGTGGGCGGCCAGCGCGGTGGCGAGCGCCCCCCACCGGTCCCCCACGACGGCGACCGTCCCCGAGAGGTCGACCGGGCCCGTCTCGGGGTCCGTCAGCTGCCGGAGCAGATATTCGTCGGCGGCGTCCCACGCCCGGAAGGGATCGCGCGGGTGCTCGGGGAAGCGGGCGAGCTCGAAAGCGCCCTGTGAGGTCGTCAAACGGTTCATATGTCACTCAGGCTAGCCGAGGGAACCGGGGGCGCCCCACACACTCCCCGGCTCCTCGGCCGCCTTCACATCGGCGCTACTGCTCCGCGCACCGCCCGCCGGACGCTCCCACGGGCCCTCGGGAGCCGTCAGGGCAGTTGTTTGTCGATGGCCGACCGCCCCTCGGCGGCCAGCTTGCGCCTCGCCCATTCCAGGGTCTCGGGCGTCAGGTCCCGCCCGGAGGCGAGCACCAGGTCCTCCGCGCTCGGTCGGTCGCTCGCGCCGGTGTGCAGGAACCGGTCGGGGGTGACGCCCCCCGGCCCGGACACCGGCGCGGATACGGATTCGGGCTCTTCGCTCATGCCGCCTCCTCGTCCTTGCGGCAATTCTCGCGCCGCACGGACCCGATCGCATCCGAGGGGCCCGCGGACTCTTGCCCGGAAGGGTGAATCAGCCCTTGGCACGCCCGGGGAGTGGGCAGGAGAGGGACGCTCCTGCTCCATCTCCCGAGGCGGTGCCCATGCTCCACGGCGTCGATGTCAGCGCTTATCAGCCCTCCTACGACACGGACGGTCTCGACTTCGTCCTCGTCAAGTCCACCGAAGGCCGCACCTATGTCAATCCGCGTATGGACGCGCAGGTGAAGCGGGCCCGGGACGCCGAGTGCGTCGTCGGCTTCTACCACTTCCTCTGGCCGGGGGACGTGGCGGACCAGGTGGCGTACTTCCTGGCCAAGACCCCGGAGAAGGCGGCCGATCTGCTCGCGGTCGACTGGGAACAGACCGGCGGCGGGACGCGGGCGAGCAACGCCGAGAAGGACCGGTTCATCCGCGAGGTGAAGCGGCAGCGGCCCGGTCACCGGGTCCTGCTGTACTGCAACCGCACCTTCTGGCTCAACCACGACACCACCGGCTACGCGGGCGACGGGCTGTGGATCGCCGACTACGTCGCCGCGGGCAAACCCCGCATCGAGGCGGACTGGCGCATCCACCAGTACACCGACGATCCGCTCGACCGGAACGTGGCCGACTTCGCGTCGGTCCGGGCGCTGCGCGACTGGGCCGCCGGATAGCGCCCGCCAGCGCCGGACCACATCAGGCACAGCTGTCCCGTCCGCCCCCGGAGGCCCGTGCGCCGGGGGCGGAGTGCCGTCCGCGACCGGTTCCGGCCAACCCATTCTTGACCTGCACATGATAGATACAGAGTGTTCACTCCTGGAGCACGGTACGTGTGGAAGGCTCCCGGCTGACCACCTACCGCACGGCCGCCGCGCAGGCCCCCACCCAGGGCCCCGTCGCGACGCCCGCGTTCCGGAGAGGACACCCCACATGTCCCGTCGTCATTCGTTCTACGCGCGTCCACTGCTGGCGGCCGTAGCGTCCGTCACCGTACTCACCGGCACCGCCGCCGCGGCACCCGGGGGCGACGCGCCCGACCGTTGCACCGCCACCTGCGCCGCCCTCGACGACACGTACTACCAGGACGCGCTCGGCAAGACCGGAGCCGAGCTGAAATCCGCCCTGCACACGATCATCAGCGACCAGACCAAACTCTCCTACAGCCAGGTGTGGGACGCCCTCAAGGCCACCGACGAGGATCCCGCCAACTCCTCCAACGTCGTCCTGCTGTACACCGGGCGCTCCCGGTCCAAGAACGACAACGGCGGCAACTCGGGCCAGTGGAACCGGGAACACGTCTGGGCCAAGTCGCACGGCGACTTCGGTACGGCGACGGGCCCCGGCACCGACATCCACCATCTGCGGCCCGAGGACGTCCAGGTCAACTCCACCCGCGGCAACAAGGACTTCGACAACGGCGGCGGTGAACTGGGCAACGCGCCCGGCAACTTCACCGACGGCGACTCCTTCGAACCGCGCGACGAGGTCAAGGGCGACGTCGCCCGCATGATCCTCTACATGGCCGTGCGCTACGAGGGCGACGACTCCTTCGCCGACCTCGAACCGAACGACCAGGTGAACAACGGCTCCGCCCCGAAGATGGGCAAGCTGTCCGTCCTGAAGCAGTGGAGCCAGGAGGACCCGCCGGACGCCTTCGAGAAGCGCCGCAACGACGTCATATTCGAGCAGTTCCAGCACAACCGGAACCCGTTCATCGACCACCCCGAGTGGGTCGGCTCCATCTGGTAGGGCCGGCTCAGCCCTCCCCGGCCAGGGCCTGCGCGCAGCCTTCGACGGCAGCCTCACGGGTGGCGAAGCGCGGCAGGTCCTGGCCGGTCCCCCGCCGGACGACATCGGGCGGACCCAGCAGATCGCGTGGATCGACGACCGCCGCGCGCCGCCCGTCGGAGGCGAGCCGCGCGAGGCCGGTGTGCAGCATGGCCAGGGCCACCGAATCGATGGCCGTGACGTCGTGCAGGTCGAGCACCACGGAGCCGCCGTCCGGACCGGACTCGTCCAGGGCGTACAGCACGCGTTCGGCGGCCGTGAAGTCGATGGCGCCCTGGGCGACGACGACACCGACCTGTTCGTGCAGGCCCCGTTCGCGCTCGGCCGACGGCGCGGAGGGCAGATCGTCGGCGGTCGTGACGAGGGTGACGGTGGAGCCGGGCAGCGCCGGATTGAGCATGAGGTGCAGTCCGTACCGTTGCGACAGCGTCTCCAGCGCGGCGTGGCCGCGTACCGAACCGCCGGTGGCGTCCAGCGGCGGGCTGTACGTGGCGACCCCGAAACGTGCGGGGCCCACCGCGATGAGGCCGCCGGACACCCCGCTCTTGGCGGGCAGCCCGACGCGCAGCAGCCATTCGCCGGAGCCGTCGTACATGCCGCAGGTCGCCATGACGGCGAGGACCCGGGCGGCGACCTCGGCGGAGACGACCTCCTCGCCGGTGACCGGGTTCACGCCGCCGTAGGCCAGGGTCGCGGCCATCGTGGCGAGGTCGATCGCGGTGACGCGGATCGCGCACTGGCGGAAGTAGCGGTCGACGGCGAGGACCGGGTCGACGGGCATGGTGCCGGTGGAGCGGATCAGGTAGGCCAGCGCGCGGTTGCGGTCCCCGGTCACCGACTCGGAGCTGAACACCTCTTCGTCGACGTCGAGTTCACGCCCGGCGAACCGGCCGAGGCAGCGCAGGATCCGGTCGAAGGCGGGCTCGTCGGGGGTGTCGGGGATCAGCGCGGTGGTGACGATCGCGCCGGCGTTGACCATGGCGTTGGCGGGCCGGCCCGTATCGGGTTCGAGGCTGATGGCGTTGAACGCCTCGCCGCTCGGCTCGGCGCCCACCCACCGGCTCACCTCGTCGAGGCCGAGGAGGGAGAGCGCGAGGGCGTAGACGAACGGTTTGGAGACGGACTGGAGGGTGAAGGGGATCTCGGCCTCGCCCGCGCTGTAGCGGTGTCCGTCCATGCTGACCAGTGCGAGCCCGAAGGCGTTCGGGTCGGCGAGGGCCAGCTGGGGGATGTAGTCGGCCGGCTTCCCGTCCCGTACGTCCACGAACTGGGCGCGCAGGTTCTGGAGCGAGTCGGTCACCGCGTCGGCGGCACTCATGGGCGCCGCCCCTCAGCCGCGCTCGGCCTGGGCGACCCGGGGGAAGGTCTTCACCCCGGCGGCCTTGCGGCTGTTGGCCTGGACACTGACCGTGCGGTCCGGCGGCGCGTCCTCGACGCCGACGACCACGGTGTCCAGGACCTTGTCCTCGGCGTCGACGAACTCGACCTTCACGGCGTAGAACGCGGCCTCGTCGGTGGGGTTGGTGATCCGGACGAGCGCGCCGCGGACCTCCTCGGACGCGGTGACCGGCAGTCCGTTGACGGAGACGTCGCCGACCGCGTTGCCCCGGCCCTCGACCTCGTCCAGCCGCTCGGCCGCCTCCTGACGTACGCGTTCGGACTCGGCGGACACCGAGGCCGCGAAGCTCTGCTGGGTGCGTGGGCTCGGTGAATCGGCGGGCGACTCCTCCGGCTCGGGTGTGAGGGTGTGGACGCCCCGGTCGGTGCCTTCGCTGCTGGTGTCGGAGTCGCAGGCCGTCGCACCGGCGAACAGCAGGGCTGCCGCCGCGAGGGGGGCCAGGGTGCGGGCGGCGCGGCGGCCGCGCGCCCGGCGCACAGGGAGGTTCGCTTTCACGGACGGTCCGTCCAATCCAAGAGAGGGGATCCGGGTGAGGAGAGGGGGTGCGCGCGGGTCACGCCGTCTCGTCGCCGAAGATGTCGCGGAGCTTCGCCTCGCGCTCGGTGTCGAGGTTGCTGTGGAGGAGTTCGGCGCCGTCGCCGGGCAGCTGCGCGCCGATCCGCTCGGGCACCTCGTTCATGGTCAGCAGGAACAGCGCCGAGGTTCCGGGCGTCACCTTCTCC
Source organism: Streptomyces sp. iso_384 (assembly GCF_056172905.1). Taxonomy (NCBI): domain Bacteria; kingdom Bacillati; phylum Actinomycetota; class Actinomycetes; order Kitasatosporales; family Streptomycetaceae; genus Streptomyces; species Streptomyces sp. iso_384. The sequence continues at coordinate 3,769,955 of NZ_JBWBTT010000001.1, read as the reverse complement.
TTCACCTCGGCGATGAAGTCGTCGTCGATGCCGACGTCCGCGAGCTTCCCGCCGAGCGCTCCGGCGGCTGCCCCGATCGCGGCGCCCAGCAGCGGCATGAGGAAGATCAGCCCGAAGAGCATGCCCCAGAAGGTCCCACTGAGAGCCCCGGCGCCGACGAGGTTGAGCAGCTGTCTCGTGCGCGGTTTGGCCCGGTCGGCGGGCCAGCTGACCACCGCGGCGTCGAGGATCTTGATCAGCCCTTCCTTCTGAAGGGCTTTCAGCGCCTCCTCGACGCTCTCGGCGCCTTCGGCCGTCCGGAACTTCCACACCGTGAGGGTGGACATCGCGCAACCTCCCGCACTCCAGGAGCAACAACTCGCTCATACTAGGATCAAAAGGTATGAATTGACTCGTCGAAGCATCCGCTCAGACGGAGCGGGTTCGAGCCCCGGGAGGGAACGATGGATACGGACGCCCTGACCGCCGACCTGTTGCGGGAGCTGCGGGCGACCCGGCCCTATCCGGCCCTGTCCCTGACCATGCCGACCCATCGCAAGGCCCCGGACAACGCCCAGGACCCGGTCCGCCTGCGGAACCTGGTCGCCGAGGCCGGACACCGCCTCGACGCCGACCCGCAGGTCAGCCGCGAGGTCGCGGCGGCTCTCCGGGCTCAGCTGGAGCGGGCGGCGGCCGAGGTGGACGCGCGCGGGGCACTGGATTCCCTGGTGCTCCTGGCCACCACCGACGAGTACTGGATCTGGCAGCTTCCGCGCACCGCACCCGAACGGGTGGTGCTCAGCGACACCTATCTCACCCGCAACCTCGTCGCGGCCAAGGCCCAGACCCGGCCGTTCCGGGCGCTGACCGTCGCCGCCGACCACGCCACGCTGTGGATCGGCACGGGCGACGGCATCCGGCCCGAGAAGACGGGCGGCTTCCCGCTGACCGCGCCGAAGGAGCCGCCGAACCCGCAGCGCGAGGAACGGATCGGCGACACCCCGAGCACCTTCACCGACGAGGAGACCCGGAACTTCTTCCGTGACGTCAACGAGAAGCTGCGCGCGGTGCTCGCCGACGATCCGCGTCCGCTGTATCTGATGGGCCTGGCCCCCGCTCTCGCCCTGCTGGACGAGGTCGGCGCGGGCTCCGGGTCCGCCCTCGGCCGGGTCGCCAAGGGCGCGCCGGCCGATCTGACGCCCGCCGAGGTTCTCCGGGAGCTGCGGCCCGCCCTCGACGAGGGCGTACGCCTGGCGGCCGCGGAGGTGGAGACCCGGCTCGACCACGCCCGGGGCGCGCACTCCTTCGCCGGGGGTCTCGACGAGGTGTGGGCCGCCGTCCAGGAGGGCCGGGCGGGTCTGGTCGCGGTGGAGGAGCATTTCCAGGCGGCCGTGCAGGTGACCGACGAGCATCTGGAGCCGGTGCCCGAGGGGAGCACACAGACCGCTGACGGCACGATCCGTGAGGACATCGTCGACGAGCTGGTCGAAGCGGCGCTGGACAGCGGCGCCGACGTGGTGTTCGTCGAGGACGGTTCGCTGGCGGAGTACGGCCGGATCGCGGCGGCGCTGCGCTACTGACCGGGACCGCCCACGGGGGCCTTGGCCGTCAGCCCAGGCGGCGCACGGGCTGCCCGTCGAGGAACGCCCTGATGTTCTCCACGGCCTGGCCGTAGTAGGTCTCGTAGTTGGCGCGCGACACGTAGCCCAGGTGCGGGGTGGCCAGCAGGCGCGGGGCCGTGCGCGCCGGATGGCCGGCCGGGAGCGGCTCGATGTCGAAGACATCGGTCGCGGCCCCGGCGATGGAGCCCGCGTGCAGCGCGGCGAGCAGGGCGTCCGTGTCGACGATGGCCGCCCTGGAGGTGTTGATCAGATACGCGGTCGGGCGCATCCGGGCGAGTTCGGCCGCGCCGATCAGGCCGCGGGTCCGGTCGCCGAGCGCCAGGTGGACGGAGACGAAGTCGCTGTCGGCCAGCAGTTCTTCCTTGGAGGCGGCCAGGACCACGCCGGCCTCGTCGGCACGTTCCTTCGTGAGGTTCTGGCTCCAGGCCACCACGTCCATGCCGAAGGCCAGGCCCACCTGCGCCACCCGGGCGCCGATCTTCCCGAGCCCCAGCAGACCGAGCCGCCGGCCGTGCAGATCGGCCCCGAGGGTGGACTGCCAGGGCCCGCCCGTGCGCAGGGCCTCCGCCTCGGGGACGATGCCGCGTGCCAGGCCCAGGAGCAGCGCCCAGGTGTGCTCGACGGGCGGGGTGGAGGAGCTGGCGGTGCCGCAGACGACGACGCCGTGCCGCTCGGCGGCGTCGAAGTCGATGACGGAGTTGCGCATGCCGGAGGCGATCAGCAGCCGCAGCCGGGGCAGCCGGGCGAACAGCTCCGCCGGGAACGGCACCCGCTCGCGCAGGGTGACCACGATGTCGAAGCCGGCCAGGGCGGCGGCCGCTTCGTCCTCGGTGGCGAGGTGCTCGGTGAACGACACCACCTCGACATCGGCGGTGACGGCCGACCAGTCGACGACGGTGGTGGCCACGGACTGGAAGTCCTCGATCACGGCGCAGCGCAGCTTCATGGCGGCCTCTCCGGTGGGTGTCGGGTCGCCGTCCATGATCGCTCATCGGCCGGTACGGAAGAACGGCGGCCGGTGGAAGCCGCGGTCAGCCGCCCCACTTCCAGTCCACGACCTCCGGCAGGTCCGTGCCGTGCTCGCGGATCCAGGCGTGGTGGCGGGTACGGGTGTCCGCCATCTCCTGGCGTACGGCGACGGCGCGGACGCCGAGCCCCGGCACCCGGTCGATGACGTCCATGACCAGCCGGTAGCGGTCGAGGTCGTTGCGGACGACCATGTCGAACGGCGTGGTCGTGGTGCCCTCCTCCTTGTAGCCGCGGACATGGAGGTGGGCGTGGCCGGTCCGGCGGTAGGCGAGCCGGTGGATCAGCCACGGGTAGCCGTGGTAGGCGAAGATCACCGGCTTGTCGCGGGTGAACAGGGCGTCGTACTCGGAGTCCGGCATACCGTGCGGGTGTTCCGTGCCGGGCATCATGCGGGCGATGTCGACGACGTTGACGACCCGGACGGCCAGCTCCGGCAGATGGCGGCGGATCAGATCGGCGGCGGCCAGCGTCTCCTGGGTGGGTACGTCCCCGGCGCAGGCGAGGACCACGTCCGGTTCGCGCCCGCCGTCCTCGGACCCGGCCCAGGTCCAGGCTCCGGCCCCGCGCGCGCAGTGGGCGCGGGCCTCCTCGGGGGTGAGCCAGTCGAAGGTCGGCTGCTTCCCGGCGACGATGACGTTGACGTAATCCCTGCTGCGCAGTGCGTGGTCGGCCACCGAGAGCAGGGTGTTGGTGTCCGGCGGGAGGTAGACGCGGACGACCTCGGGGCTCTTGTTGAGGATGTGGTCGACGAAGCCCGGGTCCTGGTGCGAGAAGCCGTTGTGGTCCTGGCGCCAGACGTGCGAGGTGAGCAGGTAGTTGAGCGAGGCGATGGGCCGCCGCCAGGGCAGCCGGCGCGAGGTGCGCAGCCACTTGATGTGCTGGTTGACCATGGAGTCGACGATGTGGGCGAACGCCTCGTAACTGGAGAAGAGCCCGTGCCGTCCGGTGAGCAGATAGCCCTCCAGCCAGCCCTGGCAGAGGTGTTCGGAGAGCACCTCCATCACCCGGCCGTCGTGGGCGAGGTGTTCGTCGGTGGGCAGGGTCTCGGCCTGCCAGGCCTTGCCGGTGGCCCGGTAGAGGGCGTCCAGCCGGTTGGAGGCGGTCTCGTCGGGGCCGACCACCCGGAAGTCCCTGCGGTCGGCGGTGGCGGCCATGACGCTCTCCAGGAGGCCGCCGAGCGCCTTGGTGGGCTCGTGGAGCGTGGTGCCGGGCCTGTCGACCCTTACGGCGTGGTCCGCCGGGTCGGGCAGCGGGAGGTCTCGCAGGAGCAGCCCGCCGTTGGCGTACGGGGTGGAGCCGAGCCGGGCGTCGCCCTCGGGCACACAGGCGAGGACCTGTTCGGTGGGCCGGCCATCGGCGTCGAAGAGTTCGCCGGGGCGGTAGGAGCGCAGCCAGGTCTCCAGCTGCCGCAGGTGATCGGGGTGGTCGCGGACGCCGGAGAGCGGGACCTGGTGGGAGCGCCAGGTGTTCTCCACCGGCTGTCCGTCGACCTCTTCGGGGCCGGTCCAGCCCTTGGGGGTGCGCAGCACGATCATGGGCCAGCGGGGGCGTTCGGTCGCGCCGTCCTCGCGGGCCGCCCGCTGGTAAGCGCCGATGCGGTCCAGGGCGGAGTCCATGGCGGTGGCCAGCGCCCGGTGGACAGCGGCCGGGTCGTCGCCGGTGACGTACAGGGGGTCGTGCCCGTAGCCGCGCAGCAGGTGGTCGAGCTCCTCCTCGGGGATCCGGGCGAGGACCGTCGGGTTGGCGATCTTGTACCCGTTGAGGTGAAGGACCGGCAGGACGGCTCCGTCGTGGACCGGGTCGAGGAATTTGTTGGCGTGCCAGGACGCGGCGAGCGGTCCCGTCTCGGCCTCGCCGTCGCCGATCACGCAGGCCACGAGCAGGTCCGGGTGGTCGAAGGCGGCTCCGTAGGCGTGGGCGAGGGCGTAGCCGAGTTCGCCGCCCTCGTGGATGGAGCCGGGGGTCTCGGGGGCGACATGGCTGGGCACACCGCCGGGGAACGAGAACTGCTTGAACAGCGCGCCCATGCCCTCGGCGTCCCGCCCGACGTCCGGATAGGTGTCGGAGTAGCTGCCCTCCAGCCAGGAGTTGGCGAGGACGGCGGGTCCGCCGTGGCCGGGGCCCCAGACGCACAGGGCGCTCAGATCACGGGACTTGATCACGCGGTTGAGGTGGGTGTGGACGAGGTTGAGCCCCGGCGAGGTGCCCCAGTGGCCGAGCAGCCGGGGTTTGACGTCCTCGGGGGCGAGCGGCCGGGTCAGCAGAGGGTTGGCCATCAGGTAGATCTGGCCGACGGCAAGGTAGTTGGCCGCGCGCCAGTGCGCGTCGAGCGCTGCGAGTTCGTCGTCGCAGAGCGCGGTGGTTCCGGAGGGCGCGGATGCGGTACGGGGGTCGCTCACGGGGCAGGTCTCCTCGTCGGGTGACGGCGCACGGGCGGGGGTGTCGTCAGGACGTCTCGGGGCCGTACCAGAGCGTGGTGGCGTTGCAGAACTCCCGGATGCCGTGTCCGGCGAGCTCACGTCCGTAACCGGAGCGCTTGATCCCGCCGAAGGGCAGGGCGGGGTGCGAAGCGGTCATCCCGTTGAAGAAGACCCCGCCCGCCTCCAGATCACGGGCGCAGCGTTCCCGCTCGCCGGGGTCGCGGGTCCAGACGTTGGAGCTGAGGCCGAAGGGCGTGTCGTTGGCCAGCTGGACCGCCTCGTCGAGGTCGGTGACCCGGTAGAGGGTGGCGACCGGTCCGAAGGTCTCCTCGCGGTGGATGCGCATGGCGGTGGTGATGCCGGCGAGCACGGTGGGCTCGTAGAACCAGCCGTTCTCCAGGCCGCCGCCGAGCTTGTCGGGCCGGCGTCCGCCGCACAGTGCCCGGGCCCCGCGTTCGACGGCGTCGTCGACGAGTTCCTCCAGGTCGGCGCGGCCCTGTTCGGTGGAGAGCGGGCCGATGTCGGTGGCGTCCTCCAGCGGGTCGCCGACGGTCAGGGCGCGCATGCCCGCGGTGAAGTGCTCGGCGAACGTGTCGTAGACGTCGGCGTGCACGATGAAGCGCTTGGCGGCGATGCAGGACTGGCCGTTGTTCTGGACCCGGGCGGTGACGGCGGTGGCGGCGGCCTTCTCCACGTCCGCCGAGGGCAGCACGAGAAAGGGGTCGCTGCCGCCGAGTTCCAGCACGGTCTTCTTGACCTCGTCACCGGCGGTGGCGGCGACGGCGCGCCCGGCCGGTTCGCTGCCGGTGAGGGTGGCCGCGACGACGCGCGGGTCGCGCAGGACCGCCTCGACCGCGCCGGAGCCGATCAGCAGCGTACGGAAGCAGCCCGCCGGGAATCCGGCCCGGTGGAAGAGGTCCTCCAGGTAGAGGGCGGTCTGCGGGACGTTCGACGCGTGCTTGAGGAGTCCGACGTTGCCCGCCATCAGCGCGGGGGCGGCGAAGCGCACCACCTGCCAGAGCGGGAAGTTCCACGGCATCACGGCGAGGACCACGCCGAGCGGACGGTAGCGGACCAGCGCGCGGGAGGCTCCGGAGTCCTTCACATCGGCGGGGTCCGGGTGTTCGTCGGCGAGCAGCCCCTCGGCGTGGGCGGCGTACCAGCGCATGGCCTTCGCGCACTTGGCGGCCTCGGCTCGGGCTGCCGTGATGGGCTTGCCCATCTCGACGGTCATCGTGCGGGCGATGGTGTCGCGGTCCTCGTCGAGGAGGTCGGCGGCACGGTTCAGCCAGGTGGCGCGCTGTTCGAAGGGGGTGGTGCGGTACTGGTGGAAGGTCTCCGCGGCGGCGGTGATCCTGCGGTGCGTCTCCTCGTCGCCCAGGGCGTCGAAGGACCTGATCAGTTCGCCGTTCGCGGGGTTGACCGTCGCGATGGGCATGGCAGTGGCCTCCTAGCATCGGTACTTCGACCGTGCCGCGCCGCACCGGTCCGCGCAACGCGGCCCTCCCCTCCCCCGCACGTACCCGGCCGACGCGGATCATGCGTGCCCAGGGGGCACGTTCCGCGTCGGCCGGTGTGCGGTCCGCCCTGCCGGGGCGGTTATACGAGCGCTGCAAGGGGCAGGTCGCGGGCGGTACGGACGCCGGGCAGCGGGGCGTACGGGAGCAGGCCCGCGGCCTTCGGCGCCTCGGCGTAGCGGGTGAACCAGACCACCTTGCCGTCCGTGGTCCGGCAGGTGCCCCAGCTGTCGCTCAGGGCCATCACCCGGCTCAGCCCGCCGCCGGCCGGCAGCAGCCGGGGCATCCGGGCACTGTTGTCCGCGACGGACACGGTCACGTGCCGTCCGGTCCAGCGGAGTTCGAGGACGCAGGTGTTGCCGTCGCCGACATGCCGGTGGACGTTGGTCAGGAGTTCGTCCAGGGCCCGGCCCACCGGCCGGACGTGCAGATCGAGACTCCAGTGACGAAGGTGTGCGGCGACGATCCGCCGCAGCTGGGAAACGCGCTCTGCCGACACCTGCAGTTCGACCGAGTAGTGCCGGTCGAGTGGAACGGTCATCGTCGAGGCTCCTCACCACGAGGCCCACGCGCTTCACCCCGTCGTACTTTCACCCCGTCGTACGAACGACCCCCGAACACGAAGCGTGAGCACTGATCACTTCTGGGTCACTCCTCAGGGTGAGGCCGGTACGCCGGACGCGCAACAGCTGGGCCGTCCGTGCTGGTCGGAGCCGATGTCCGGGCTCAGGACGATCACAGCAGGTAGGGCAGCAGGGTGTCCGGGGTGAGGGGCAGTTCGCGCAGCCGGGCGCCGGTGGCGTGGCGGACGGCGTTCCCGACGGCGGCCGCGGTGCCGACGATCCCGATCTCACCGATGCCCTTGCTGCCCATCGGGTTGAGGTGACGGTCGTCCTCCTCGATCCAGTGGGCCTGGATGTCGGCCGTGTCGGCGCAGACGGGCACGTGGTAGGCGGCGAGGTCCTTGGCGGTGAAGTCGCCGAAGTCGGGGTCGAGGCCGCAGCCCTCGGTGAGTGCCATGCCGATGCCCATCACCATGCCTCCGGTGAACTGGGAGCGCGCGGTGCGGGCGTTGAGGATCCGCCCGGCGGCGTACACGCCGAGCAGCCGGCGTACGCGCACCTCGCCGGTGACGGAGTCCACGGCGGTCTCGGCGAAGTGGGCGCCGAAGGCGTGCCGGGCGTACGGGGACTCCTCGCCGGTCTCCTGCTCGGTGTCGGCGGTGGTGGTGATCCCGTCGGGCGGCAGTGGTCCGGTGTGTTCCGCGAGACGGGCGGCCAGGTCGGCGGCAGCCTTGTGCACGGCCCAGCCCCAGGAGGCGGTGCCGGAGGAGCCGCCGGCCAGCGGGGCGGTGGGCAGATCGGTGGAGCCGATGTCGATGTGCACGGCCCCGGGGTCGACTCCGAGCGCGTCGGCGGCGATCTGGGCCAGCACGGTGCGGGCCCCGGTGCCGATGTCGGTGGCGTTGACCGCGATGCTCAGCGCGCCGTCCGGTGCGGCGTGGGCGCTCGCGGTGGAGCGGGAGACGAGCACGGGGTACGTCGCCGAGGCCACGCCCGTACCGATGAGCCAGCGGCCCTCCTGGCGGGCGGCGGGCCGGGCGTCGCGGTCGTGCCAGCCGAACCGCGCGGCGCCGTCGCGCAGGCAGGCGGCGAGGCCGCGGCTGCTGAAGGGGCGGTCGCTGTCCGGTTCGGTCTCCGGTTCGTTGCGCAGCCGCAGCTCCACGGGGTCCAGGCCGAGCGCCGAGGCGAGTTCGTCCATGGCGGTCTCCAGGGCGTACATCCCCGAGGCCTCCCCCGGGGCGCGCATCCAGGAGGGACTGGGGACGTCGAGGGCGGTCACCCGGTGCGCGGTCCGGCTGTACGGCGAGGCGTACATGGTGCGGGCGGGCACGGCGGCCTGCTCGACGAACTCCTTCACGGTGGAGGTCTGGGTGACGACCTCGTGGCTGACCGCGGTGAGCACCCCGTCCAGGCCCGCGCCGAGCCGGACCCGCTGGATCGTGGGGGCCCGGTGGCCGATGACCTCCGCCAGCTGGGCGCGGGGGAACACCAGCTTCACCGGCCGCCCGGTGTGCCGGGCGGCCATCGCGGCCAGGACCGCCTGGGGACGGGTGGTGCCCTTCGAGCCGAAGCCGCCGCCGACGTGCTCGGAGACCACGGTGATGCGATCCGGCTCCAGGCCGAACGCCCGGGCGAGGCTGCCGCGCACCTTGTCGGAGCCCTGGCTGGAGTCGTGGACGGTGAGGTGTCCGTCCTCCCAGACGGCGGTGGCGGCGTGCGGCTCCATGGGGTGGTTGTGGAGTGCGCCCATCCGGTACGTGGCGTCGACCTGGACGCGCGCCCCGGCCAGGGCCCGTTCCACGTCGCCGCGGACCCGGACGGCGGGGAAGCCGCCGTTGGCCTCCTCGGGCGTGTAGAGGCCGGGGTGGTCCTCGGTGAGGGTGACGTCGAACGGGTCGCGCTCGTAGTCGACGTGGAGTTCCCCGGCACCGGTCCGGGCCGCTTCGAGGCTGTCGGCGATCACGAGGGCGATCGGCCAGCCGTGGTGCGGGACCCGGTCGTCCTGGAGCACGGCGAGGATCGGGTCGTCGGGCTCCCGGAGCCGGGGCGCGTTGTCGTGGGTGAGGACGGCGTGGACGCCGGGTACGGCGAGGGCGTCGACGGCCCGTACGGCGGTGACGCGACCGGCCGCGACGGTGGCCGGGACGGTCCAGGCGTACAGACACCCGGAGGGTGTGCGGTCGGCCGCGTAGCGGGCGCTGCCGGTGACCTTGTCCCGGGCCTCTCTGCGGACGACGGGCGCACCGGGGAACTGCGGGGCTCGGGTGGTCATGGCGATGGGTCCTCGGGGGTCGGTGGTGCGGGCGGGCGCGGTCGGGTGCCCCGGGCGGTTACGGCCGGTCCCGGCGGTCCGGGCGGTTCAGCCGGTCCCGGCGGGCTGCAGGGCGGTGAGTTCGCCGAGCACGTCGAGAGCGAGGCGGCGGGCGAGGTCCACCTTGAACGCGTTGTCGCGCAGCGGCCGGGCCTCGGCCAGTTCGGCGATCAGGGCGTGCTGGAGGACGGCGGGCGTGGCCGGTGCGCCGCGCAGCTCGGCCTCGGTCCTGCGGGCCCGCCAGGGACGGTGGGCGACGCCTCCGAACGCCAGCGTGGCGTGCTCGACGCGGCCGGCGGCCACCCGGACGGTGGCGGCGACGGAGACCAGCGCGAAGGCGAACGAGGCGCGGTCGCGGGCCTTGCGGTAGCGGGAGACCGTGCCGGGAGCCGGCGGCGGGAGCAGCACCTCGGTGATCAGCTCGCCGGGCCTGATCACGGTGTCCTGGTCGGGGTTCTCCCCCGGCAGACGGTGGAATTCCGTGAGGGGGACGGCCCGTTCGCCCTCGGGGCCGAGCAGCAGCACGGTCGCGTCGAGCGCGGCGAGGGCCACGGCCATGTCGGACGGGTTGGTGGCCACGCACTCCGGCGAGTGCCCGAGGATGGCGAGGTCGCGGTGGGTGCCTTCGCGCGCGGGGCAGCCGGAGCCGGGAAGCCGTTTGTTGCAGGGCTTGGAGACGTCCTGGAAATAGCGGCACCGGGTGCGCTGGAGCAGGTTGCCGCCGGTGGTGGCGGTGTTGCGGAGCTGGCCGGAGGCCCCGGCCAGCAGCGCCTGGGACAGCACGGGGTAGCTCTCGATGACGTCGGGGTGGGCGGCGAGGTCGCTGTTGCGCACGGTGGCGCCGAGGCTCAGGCCGCCCTCGGCCGTCCGGGTCACCCGGTCGAGCGGCAGCCCGGCGACGTCGATGAGGATCCGGGGCGTCTCCACGCCGAGTTTCATCAGGTCCACCAGATTGGTGCCGCCGCCCAGGAAGCGGGCGCCGGGGCCGGCCGCGCAGAGCCGGACGGCCTCGTCGGTGGAGGCGGGGCGCGCATAGCCGAACGGTTTCACTCGATCACGTCCTCGATGGCTTCGACGATCCGGGGGTAGGCCCCGCACCGGCACAGGTTGCCGCTCATCCGTTCCCGGATCTCGTCGGCGTCGAGCACGACGGCTCCGGCGACGGTCCCGTCCGGCCCGGCGGCGAAGGAATCCGGTGCGGTGGCGTGCGAAGGGTGGCCGTCCGCGGCCTCGCGGAGCATGCCCACGGCCGAGCAGATCTGGCCCGGGGTGCAGAAGCCGCACTGGAGGGCGTCCCGCTCGACGAACGCCTGCTGCACCGGGTGCAGGCTCTCGCCGTCGGCGAGCCCTTCCACGGTGATGATCGTGGCTCCGTTCCGGGCGACGGTGAGCAGCAGACAGCTGTTGACCCGGCGTCCGTCGACGAGGACCGTGCAGGCTCCGCACTGGCCGTGGTCGCAGCCCTTCTTGGCGCCGGTGAGTCCGAAGTCCTCCCGCAGCGTCTCCAGGACGGTGGCACGGTGGTCGACGGTCAGCGTCGTCTCCTCGCCGTTGACGTACAGCGTCACGGCGGAGCGTTCGTCGACGACCGGTTCCGGTTCGAGGTCCGCTCCGAGAGCGAGGGAATCCATGCGCGCGCCTTTCGCTTCGCCGTGCGGCCGGGCCACCCCGGCCGGGTTCTGGTCCGGTCCGGTCAGCGGCTCTCCAGCCGCAGCCTGACCTCCTGCTCCTGGTCCCCGGCGGCCGTACCGACGACGCTCACCACGAAGGCTCCGGTGAGGTGGGTCCGCAGCCGGTCGACGGCCCAGTAGCCGCCCTGGGCGTCCACCGTGACCGGTGCGGTGAGGCGGGCGGGGGTGACGTCCGCCCGCGGTTCGGACACGTCGACGGTGGTGACCCAGGCGGTGGGCCGGGGGCCGGAGACCGGTGCGGGGGTCTCGCCCATCGGGTGGTCGGAGGCGAAGGCGGTGGCGAGCACGTCGAACACGGTCCGCGCGTCCTGGGTGTCGCAGCGGCCGAGCGAGACCACCACCTCCCGGCCCGCCGGGTGATCCTCGCCGCTCTGCTCGGGGGTGCTGTTCACCGTGGTTCCTTCCACTGGGGTGCCGGCCTTCGGGACCACTCCAGGCTGACCCCGCATCCGGCCGACGGCGACACGGGAAGCACCCGAAAGAGGCCTGGAACACCTGGAGGGCGGGCAGGAGGGCTGTCCTGGCCCACGGTCTTGAAACGCGTTTCCCACGAGATACCCATAAAACATGAATTGATGTGAATAGCTGACTGATGCCCTCCTCCCGGGGTATCCGCATTGCATGGATGTTCTGAATGCAGTCACCGCGGCCGAGGTCCCGCTCGCTGCGACCACGGGCGCCCTCGGGGTCGTCATGCCCATCGTGGCGCTGGCCGTCGTCGCCCTGCTGATCGGCGGCTTCATCCTCAGCAAGCGCAAGCACGACGCCGAGCCGCCGCCGCCCCAGCCCCATGAGCAGCCGGAGAAGCCCGAGCGGCGCACCCACGTCGAACAGCACGACCCGCATTCCTCCGATCAGTTCCCCGAGGACGGCCACGCCCTGTCGCCGTACGAGCTGAAGGACCACGGCAACGGCCCGCTGCCGCCGGACGAGGAGCGGCCGAACGGCTGACCGGCCCGTCCCGCGGGGGCGTCACGTCGGCCCCTCTGCTCAGGAGGCTGTGACGGCCGGCTCGGCCGCCGACCGACGTACCCGACTCACGGTTCTGGTGGCGCTCGCCGCCGATCTCGTGATCGCGGCGGCCAAGACCGTGGGCGGGCCGGCTTCCGGCTCCCCCGCCCTTGTCCGAGGCCGCCCGCTCGGTCGCCGACAGCCTCAACGAGGTCTTCCTCCTCGCCGCGCTCCGGCGCAGCCGGGTCCAGCGCCCCGCGCCTCTCGCCGCGCGCCTGGCGCAGGGCCCGGGTCAGCGAGGTGGCCTCGGCGACGAAGGCCACGCCGGGCACGATCAGCCCCGCTGTGTAGCCCTCGGGCGGATCGTGGTCGCCCCGGCGGAGGGCGGAGAGGCCTTGGTAGAACGAGAAACAGCCGCCCCCATCACGAAGATCCCGGTCAGCGGTCAGCAGCGCCCAGAAGTAGCGCTCCTTCCGTCATCGCCGAGGACAGCACGGCGGTCCTGGGGGCCACCCTGGCGATGGCGGGCAGGGGCCACCCTGGCGATGGCCGGCATGGAGCTGCATCTGGCCACCGGCAGCGTGGTCTGGGAGGCGATGGCCGACCGGCGGCCGCAGGCCGACCAGATCTTCCACGACATCACGAACGCGCCGCCGCGCGCCGTTCTGTGACCCCGCAGGCGTCCCGGCCCGCGTTGCGGGACCGGGCGGGCCGTTCGAGGCTGGTGGCTGGACCGCAGCGGCCGGGCAGAACGCCGCTCCCCGAAGAAGGCAGTGGACCATGACCGGAAGCGATCCCCGTACGGCCTCATCGGCGGCCCCGCTGACGGGCCCGGCCGCACCGTGCTGGGTCACCCTCATGACCCGGGACCTGGAGACCGCCGAGCGGTTCTACGCGCAGGTCCTGGGCTGGTCGTTCCGGCCCGGGCGGCTCGGGTCGGACTACGCGGTGGCCTACCGCGACGAGGTGCCGGTGGCCGGTGCCTTCGCCGTCTCCACGGCGTTCCAGGTCGCGGTGGCCTGGACGCCGTACTTCGCGGTGGAGGACGCGAACGTGGCCGCCGCCCGGATCCGTGAGCGCAGCGGGACGGTGGCGGTGGGGCCGCTGACGCTCGGCAAGGGGCGCGGTGTGCTGGCGTCGGACCGGGACGGGGCGGCGTTCGGCCTCTGGGAGCGCACCGAACCCTCCGCCTCGCCGCCGGCCCCGGCCGACCACGCGCACGCCTGGCTGCGGCTGCGGACCCGTAATGCCTTCGACGCGGCGATCTTCTACGGCGAGGTACTCGACTGGGCGAGCGGACGGCCGGGCTGCTGCGATGTGGCGTACGAGGGCGACGAGGTCATCGTGCGGTGCGAGGGGCATGCGCTGGCCCGGATCAGCTCCGGCGCCGAGGAGAGCGCGGCCGAATCGGTGGTGCGCCCGCACTGGCAGGTCCAGTTCCCGGTGACGGACCTCGCGGCGACGGTCTCGGCCGCCGAACGGCACGGGGGCGGTCTCGTCGAGGAGCGCACCGGCTTCGGGGGTACCGAGGTCACGCTGCGGGACCCGAACGGCGCGCTGTTCGCGGTGACCGATCTGCGCAGCCCGGCCTGACACGCTCTAGGAGGCGCCGCTCCGCCGGTCGGGCGACGCGTCCCCGGCCCCGTCGTCCTCGTCCTCGCCCCGGGCAGCGCTCCCCCGGGCCAGGGCCCACACCGGGAAGACGAACCAGCAGGCCAGGAACCACAGGGCCATCGCACCGACCAGCCACAGCGCCAGCTGGTTGTGCAGGGCGACGCGGAGGATCAGCAGCAGCGCCGAGCACATGGTGCAGAAGAGCAGCACCAGGCCGAGGACGGTCATCCTGGAGGCCCAGATGACCGTCTCGGGCTTCATCCGGCGGCCGGTGAGGAGCCGGTGGTACGAGACGGGGCCGATGAGCGACGCCGCGGTCGCCGAGCCCAGCATGACCGTGATCACGTAGATGGTCCGGTCGGTGTCCCCCAGGTCCTCGAAACGCGACTGGAAGACCACCGCGAGCAGAAAGCCGAAGAGGATCTGGACGCCGGTCTGTGCGACGCGCAGTTCCTGGAGGAGTTCGGACCACTGCCGGTCCGCCCGCTCCTCCTGGGTCTCCTGACGGCCTCTGCTGAATGTCACGTGACCTCTCTTCCCGCGTGGCGGCGCGCTCATGGCCGGATCCCACGGGTTCCCCGCGGTCACGGGCGTATTCCCGTGGACCGGTGGGACGCGGCCCGCCTAGGATCACCGCAGGGCATCGCGCGTCGGTCACCGGCCGGGTGAGGCGTGGAGGTAGCCCGTGAGATGCCCGTTGGAGGCATTCCACCGTGTCAGTCGAGTTGAATCACACCATCGTCCATTGCCGGGACAACCGCGAGTCCGCGGAATTCCTGGCGGATCTGCTGGGCCTGACGGTCGGAGAAGAGTGGGGGCCGTTCATTCCGGTCGTTCTCGCGAACAGCATCACGCTGGATTTCGCGACGATTCCCGCCGCTTCGATCACCCCGCAGCACTACGCGTTCCTCATCTCGGAGGCGGAGTTCGACACCGCGTTCGCGAAGATCCAGGAGCGGGGAATCGACTATTACGCCGATCCCCATCAGAAGATTCCCGGCGAGATCAATCACAACGACGGCGGGCGGGGCGTGTACTTCCCCGATCCGAACGGTCATGGGATGGAGCTGATCACTCGCCCGTACGGCGGCTGATCACCGCCCGCAGCACCCAGTCCGGGCCCGGAGCCCGGCCGCGCACCCGTGCGGCCGGGCTCCGGTCGTCCCCGGGGCGGCGCGCCTCAGCCGATGCGCAGCAGGAACTCGAGGCGGTCCCACATCACCGCGGGCGGGGCGGCGCGGACCGTGCCGACGGGTTCGGCGCCGATGCTGCGGTAGAAGCCCTCCGCGGGCGGATGGGAGACGATCCGGATGCCCGTGAGCCCGGCGTTGCGGGCCTCCTCGCGCAGATGGCCGGCGAGCAGCCGGCCGATGCCGAGGCCCTGGGCGGAGTCGGCGACGAACATCAGGTCCAGTTCCGGCGGGTCGAGGAGCAGCGCGTAGAAGCCGAGGATCTGCCCCGTGTCGCCGTCCGCGGCGACGAAGACCCGGTGCGCGGCGATGTAGTCCGGCCCGACCCGGTAGCCCTCGACCATCGGTGCGTACGGGCCCTCGTAGGCGCGTGAGGTGCGGACCAGCCGGGTCAGGCGGCCCGCGTCGCCCGCCTCGGCCCGGCGGACCACCACATCGGCGCGCCGCGCGGCGGCCCCGCGCCGCCGCCCTGTTCCGTCCGATCCCCGACGGCGAGTATGCGGCACGGTCACGACGGTCCTCGGGTCGTGCGACGTTCCTCGCGCCAGCGCCGTACGGTCCCGTCCACGTCGAAGGGGATCAGTCCCAGCGGCGGGCCCTCGGGCGGCCTCCGGATCGCGCGTTCGATCTTCTCGTTCACCTCGGTCAGGATGTGCCGCACCTCGGCCTCGGTGCGAGCGGCGGAGACCGCGGCGGGAACGTCTTCCGCCTCTTTGCGCAGGGCCAGGGCGGGCGGCAGCATCGACACGCCTTCCCGCTGCATCTTCTGCTTGATCCACCAGGTCTCGTCGTACGGGCGTTCAAGACCGGCGATCGGCTTGCCGAAGCCCGGGAGCGCGGAGAAGTCGCCGCGCTGTTCCGCCTCGTGAATCTGCCGGTCGACCCAGGATTCGAAACTGACTCCTGGTGGTTTGCGCTCCGTCATCGCGTGTCCCTCCGACCTGCAGCCGATCCGACTCCTTCACCCTACCCAGGGCGCCGCTCGGGACCTCCTGCCGGAGGGCGGCGGCCTCGAACGGGCAACCGGGGGTACACGAACTCCATCACACCGCCCGGCGATTGCCGCCGGGCCCGGACCGAAAGGGGTTGACCACTGTGCGACAGCAGAGCTACGTACCGGCCGATGGACGTTGGGGGCGGTAGCCGTGACGACAGCGATCATCATCATCGCCGTGGTCGTCGTGGCGGCCATCGCCGCGTTCTTCCTGCTCCGTGGAGGTCCGGTCGGCGGCCGGGGGCTGCGCAGCCGCTTCGGACCGGAGTACGAGCGGGTGGTCGCCCGGCACGACGGCGACACCGCGGCGGCCGAGCGGGAGCTCGGCGACCGGGTGAAGCGGCACGGGCGGCTGGAGAAGCGCCCGCTGACCGACGAGGCCCGCGCACGCTACGCCGCCCGCTGGGCGAGCGCCCAGGAGCTCTTCGTCGAATCGCCCGGGCGGGCGCTCGCCGAAGCCGACGCGCTGCTGGCGGATCTGTCGCGCGAGCGCGGCTTCCCGGCCGGCGAGGACTTCGAGGACCGTACGGACGCGCTCTCCGTCCACCATGCCGCGCACGTCCACGGCTATCGGCGGGTGCACTCCGCGGGACGCGGGGACGCGAGCACCGAGGAGATGCGCGGGGCACTGGTCGATGCCCGCGGGCTCTTCGACTCCCTGCTCACGGACGGCCCGTCGGGGCGTGAGCACGGCAACCGGCATCTGGTGAAGGGACGCGGCACATCATGACGCGGACGACGGACGAAACGACGCAGACGCCCGACAGCACGGACCGCCCCGAGGGCGCCGGGCCCGTGGACACGGGTACGCCCGTGCGGAGCCCGGGCCCCGCCGAGGTCGGCCCGCACCCCGGGCGGCCGCTGTTCGCCCCCGAGGAGCAGGAGGCGTTCACCGCCCGGATCCAGCAGGCGGTGGCCGGGTTCGTGGCGGATCCGCACCGGGCGGTGCGGGATGCCGACGCCACGTTCGAGGAGGTGGTGGCGGACCTCGGGGCCGCCCTGGCGGAACGCGGGCGGCGACTGCGCGCGGGCAAGGGCGAGCGCGACGCGCCCACCGGGGCGGAGACCGAGGATCTGCGGATCGCCCTCCAGCACTACCGCGACCTGACGGAACGCCTCGTACGCCTCTAGGAACCTGTCGTCGAACTGCCGCCTGCCGGACGACGCCTGGCACGCACGGTCGCCCGAAGCGCGTACGGAAGGGGCCGGTCCCGCCGGACCGGCCCCTTCCCGCGCTCGCGTAGCTTCCGTACGGGTCAGCCGCGGATCACCAGGCCGTCGCGCAACCGCTCCAGTACGGCGTCGGGCACCCGCAGTCCGTTGCGCACATAGCCGTCGAGGCCGCCCCAGCGCTCGTCCATGGCGTCGAGCGCCAGGTCGAGATAGCGGGGGCGGACCTCGATGATCGCCGCGGCGACGGCGGGGTCTCCACCGCCGTCCAGGAACTTCGCCACGTACGGGGCGAAGGCGGCCCGTACGGCGGGATTGACCGCGACGAAGTCCGACCGCACCGTGGCGCGGGCCGCTCCGAGGATCATCAGCAGGACGGCCGCCGCCCAGCCCGTACGGTCCTTGCCCGCCGTGCAGTGGAAGAGCACCGGGCGGGCGCCGGAATCGGCCACCGTTTCCAGGAACGCCCGGTAGGCGGCCGCCGCGCCGGGCGAGAGGACCATCTTCCGGTAGGTCTCGGCGAACAGTTCCTCGGCCCGGCCGCCGCCCAGCGTCCGCTCCGCCTCGACCGGGTCGGCCAGCAGGGACCGCAGCCGGGCCGGCGCCACGCCCGGGTGGTCGCCCAGTACATCGGCGACGAAGAGTCTGGCCCGGTCCGGCAGCCGGTCCGGGGCCCACCGGCGCTCGTCGGCGGTGCGCAGGTCCACGACGGTGCGGATGCCGAGTGCCGACACCGCCCGGTCGCTCGCCGGGTCGAGCTCGCTCAGCTGCCCCGAGCGGAACAGCACGCCCTGCCGCACCCGACGGTCACGGCCCAGGGCGATGCCGCCCAGGTCGCGCAGATTGACAACGGTGGCGGCCGGAACGGTCCGGGCGGTCTGCACGATGAACTGCCTCTTTCCCTGATGAATTCCAAGAATTCCGCATATCAGGATCAACGACGCATGCAGCGAGGAAAGGACGTCAGTCCGACAGGAGTTTCGTCTTCTGCTCCACGAACTCGTCGTCGGTGAGGACGTCCCGCTTCCACAGTTCGGCGAGCCGTTCCAGCCGGGCGATGATGTCGTCCCCCGCGCTCTCCTCACCGGCATCGCCGGCGCCGCCCGGGGTCAGCCGCTCGTGCGCGACGAAGGCGCCGCCCGCCTCGCGGGCCGTGCGGGCGAGCCGGGTGGTCCACAGGTCTTCCCGGACCACGATCGCGACGACATCGCCCGTCGGCACTCCGCCGTCGAGCTGTTCGATGTCCTCCGCGCCCAGCACCACCGCCGCCCCGCCCTCCTCCGCATCGGCCGGAACCACTCCTTCGGGGTCCAGCTCCCGCAGGCCCACCGGGGTCAGCGCGCCGCCCTCGGCCCGGCGGACGAAGGCCAGGTCACCGGCGCGTACGGCGCCGGACGACACGGCGTCGGCGAGGGCGGGGACGACCGACCCGGTGAAGCGACTGCCGGGGAAGGCGATGACGAGGTATTCCACAGGTCCGACGGCCACGGTCGCGTCCTCTCCGTATCCCGGCGGCCACAGGGGCGCCGGGGTGGATACGGCATTCCAGGGATGACATAACAAATCAGGAAACTTCGCACATAATATGCACCTCTGTCCCGATTCATCCCGATCTCGAGGACCGTCGTGTTGCCGCCCGCCGTCCGCCGCACCGGTTACGCGACCGCATGTAAAGGATCAAGTGCATACCCGAGAGGGCAAGGTCACAGCACGTGCCCCTGCTGCTCATTCCGCACACTGGCCTAGCATCTGAGCATGACGGTCCAGCCTGCTGACGGGCTCTCTCCGGCCGCCGCGTTCCCCGACCCTTCCCATGACCAGTGGCAGAGCCTCGTCGAAGGCGTACTGCGCAAGTCGGGCAAGGAAGTCACGGGCTCGGCCGCCGAGGAAGCGCTGTCCACCACACTGGAGGACGGGCTCACCACCCGCCCCCTCTACACCGCGAGCGACGAGTCGCCGGACACCGGTTTCCCCGGCTTCGCCCCCTTCACCCGGGGCAGCAGGGCCGAGGGGAACGCGGCAGGCGGCTGGGACGTGCGCCAGCGCCACACCCTGTCCGACCCGTCCCGGCTGAACGAGGCGCTGCTCGGCGATCTGGAGAACGGGGTCACCTCGCTCTGGCTCCCGGTGGGCGGCCCGGCGGGCGTCCCCGTCGACGGGCTCGCGCGGGCGCTGGAGGGCGTGTACCTCGATCTCGCACCCATCGCGCTCGACGCCCCGGCCGATCCGGACGCCGCGGCGACGGAACTGCTGCGGCTGTACGAGGAGCGCGGCGTCGCCCGGCACGAGGCGCGCGGCACGCTGGGCGCCGACCCGCTCGGCCACGAGGCCCGGGCGGGCGTCGAGGCGGATCTCGCCCCCGCCGTGCGCTGGGCGCAGCGGTGCGACGCGGAGTACCCGGGACTGCGGGCGATCGCCGTGGACGCGCTGCCGTACCACGAGGCGGGCGGTTCGGCGGCCGAGGAGCTGGGGCTCTCCCTGGCCACCGGCGTCGCCTATCTGCGGGCCCTCACCGCTGCCGGGATGAGCGTGGCGGCGGCCTGCGGGCAGCTGGAGTTCCGTTACGCGGCCACCGCCGACCAGTTCCTGACCATCGCCAAGCTGCGCGCGGCGCGCCGGCTGTGGGCGCGCGTCGCCGAGGCCTCCGGGGCTCCCGCCGCCGGGGCCCAGCGGCAGCACGCCGTCACCTCTCCGGTGATGATGACGCGCCGCGACCCGTGGGTGAACATGCTGCGCACCACGCTGGCCACGCTCGGCGCGGGCGTCGGCGGCGCGGACTCCGTGACCGTGCTGCCGTTCGATCACGCACTGGGCCTGCCGGACGCGTTCGCGCGGCGGATCGCCCGCAACACCTCGACGATCCTCATGGAGGAGTCGCACCTGGCGCGGGTCATCGACCCGGCGGGCGGCTCCTGGTACGTGGAGCGGCTGACGGACGAACTCGCCACGGCCGCCTGGGCGTTCTTCCAGGAGACCGAGCGGGCGGGCGGGCTGCCCGCAGCTCTGCGCTCCGGGCTGGTCGCGGAGCGGCTGGCGGCCACCTGGGCGACGCGCAGTGCGAAGCTGGCGCGCCGCAAGGAGCCGATCACCGGGGTCAGCGAGTTCCCGATGCCCGGCGAGCGCCCGGTGGAGCGCGAGTCCGCCCCCGACGCGTACGCCGGGGCTCCGGGCGGTCTGCCCCGGGTCCGGCGGGACGAGGCGTTCGAGGTGCTGCGGGCCCGGTCGGACGCGCACCTCGCGGCGACCGGAAGCCGCCCGAGGGTGTTCGTCGCCGCGCTCGGCCCGGCCGCAGCGCACACCGCGCGGGTCTCGTTCGCCGTCAACCTCTTCGGGGCGGGCGGGATCGAGGCGGTGCACGACCCGGTCTCCGTGAACGCGGACACCGCCGCCGGTGCGCTGGCCGCCTCCGGGGCGTCGGTCGCCGTGCTGTGCTCGTCCGACGCGCTCTACGCCGAGCAGGCGGACGCGGTGGCCGGTGCGCTGAAGTCGGCAGGCGCGGCGCAGGTGTTCCTCGCGGGGCGCCCCGGCGAGTACGCCGACGTCGACGCCTATGTCTTCGCGGGCTGCGACGCGGTCGCCGTTCTCACCTCCGTACTCGACCGCATGGGAGTGGCGTGATGCCGACACCGCCCACGGAACGCACCACCTCCGTTCCCGACTTCTCCGACCTGCCGTTGGCGTCCACCGCGCCGCCCGCCGGTTCCGCCGAGGAGTGGCAGGCGGCCGTGACCAAGGCGGCCGACGGCGCCGAGGCCCCGCTCTGGGAGACGCCCGAGGGGATCACGGTCAAGCCGCTCTACACCGGTGAGGACCTGGAGGGTCTGGACGCGCTGCACAGCTACCCGGGCATCGCCCCGTATCTGCGCGGCCCCTACCCGACGATGTACGTCAACCAGCCCTGGACGATCCGGCAGTACGCCGGTTTCTCCACGGCCGAGGAGTCGAACGCCTTCTACCGGCGCAACCTCGCGGCCGGGCAGAAGGGTCTGTCGGTCGCCTTCGACCTGCCGACCCACCGAGGCTATGACAGCGACCACCCCCGGGTGACGGGTGACGTGGGCATGGCCGGGGTGGCGATCGACTCGATCTACGACATGCGCCAGCTGTTCGACGGCATTCCGCTGGACCGGATGTCGGTGTCGATGACGATGAACGGCGCGGTGCTTCCCGTGTTGGCGCTGTACATCGTGGCCGCCGAGGAACAGGGCGTACCGCCTTCGAAGCTGGCCGGGACCATTCAGAACGACATTCTGAAGGAGTTCATGGTCCGCAACACCTATATCTATCCGCCGTCGCCCTCGATGCGGATCATCTCCGACATCTTCGCTTTCACCTCGCAGAAGATGCCGCGCTACAACTCCATCTCGATCTCCGGCTATCACATCCAGGAGGCCGGGGCGACGGCCGATCTGGAGCTGGCGTACACGCTGGCCGACGGGGTGGAGTATCTGCGCGCCGGGCAGGAGGCCGGTCTGGACGTCGACGCGTTCGCGCCCCGGCTGTCGTTCTTCTGGGCGATCGGCATGAACTTCTTCATGGAGGTCGCGAAGCTGCGGGCGGCCCGGCTGCTCTGGGCGCGGCTGGTCAAGCAGTTCGACCCGAAGAACCCCAAGTCTCTTTCGCTGCGCACCCATTCGCAGACCTCGGGCTGGTCGCTGACCGCGCAGGACGTGTTCAACAACGTGACGCGTACGTGTGTGGAGGCGATGGCCGCGACGCAGGGCCACACCCAGTCGCTGCACACCAACGCTCTCGACGAGGCGCTGGCGCTGCCCACCGACTTCTCGGCGCGGATCGCCCGTAACACCCAGCTCCTGCTCCAGCAGGAGTCCGGTACCTGCCGGGTCATCGACCCGTGGGGCGGCAGCGCGTACGTGGAGAAGCTGACGCGCGACCTCGCGGACCGGGCCTGGCAGCACATCGAGGAGGTGGAGGCGGCCGGCGGGATGGCGAAGGCCATCGACGCGGGCATCCCCAAGCTCCGGGTGGAGGAGGCCGCAGCGCGGACGCAGGCGCGGATCGACTCCGGGCGGCAGCCGGTGATCGGGGTGAACAAGTACCGGGTGGAGACCGACGAGCAGATCGACGTGCTCAAGGTCGACAACTCCTCGGTGCGCACCCAGCAGATCGAGAAGCTGCGCCGGCTGCGCGAGGAGCGCGACGAGACGGCGTGCCGGGAGGCACTGCGGGCGCTGACGGCGGCCGCCGAGCGCGACCCGGGTCCGGGCCTGGAGGGCAATCTGCTGGCACTGGCGGTCGACGCGGCGCGGGCGATGGCGACGGTCGGGGAGATCTCGGACGCGCTGGAGAAGGTGTACGGCAGGCACGCCGGGCAGATCCGTACGATCTCCGGTGTGTACCGCAAAGAGGCAGGAGAGTCCCCTTCCGTGGACCGGACCCGTGCGCTGGTCGACGCGTTCGAGGAGGCGGAGGGCCGTCGCCCGCGCATCCTGGTCGCCAAGATGGGCCAGGACGGCCACGACCGGGGCCAGAAGGTGATCGCCACGGCCTTCGCCGACCTGGGCTTCGACGTGGACGTCGGCCCGCTGTTCCAGACGCCGGGCGAGGTGGCGCGGCAGGCCGTCGAGGCCGACGTGCACATCGTGGGCGTCTCCTCGCTGGCGGCCGGGCATCTGACGCTGGTTCCGGCGCTGCGCGAGGAGCTGGCCGCCGAGGGGCGCGAGGACATCATGATCGTGGTGGGCGGGGTGATTCCGCCGCAGGACATCGAGGCCCTGCACGAGGCGGGCGCCGCCTCGGTCTTCCCGCCGGGGACGGTGATCCCGGACGCGGCCCACGACCTGGTGACGCGGCTCGGCGCCGCGCTCGGCCACGAGCTGTGAGCCGCTGACCGGATGGCTGCGAAGATCGACATCGACGGTTACGTGCAGGGAGTGCTCGACGGGAAGCGCGCGTTCGTGGCGCGCGCGATCACACTCGTCGAGTCGACGCGGGCCGAACACCGGGTGCTGGCCCAGCAGTTGCTGAGCCGGCTGCTGCCGCACGCGGGGGCGGCCCGGCGGATCGGGATCAGCGGGGTGCCGGGCGTGGGCAAGTCCACGTTCATCGACGCGCTCGGCACGATGCTCACCGGGCTCGGGCACCGGGTGGCGGTGCTGGCGGTCGACCCGTCCTCCAGCCGTACGGGCGGTTCCATCCTGGGCGACAAGACCCGGATGGAGCGCTTGGCGGTGGACCCGGCCGCCTTCGTCCGGCCCTCCCCCACGGCGGGCACGCTGGGCGGGGTGGCCAAGGCAACCCGGGAGTCCATCGTGGTGATGGAGGCGGCGGGCTACGACGTGGTGCTGGTGGAGACGGTGGGGGTCGGGCAGTCGGAGACGGCGGTGGCCAACATGGTCGACACGTTCCTGCTGCTGACCCTGGCCCGTACCGGCGACCAGTTGCAGGGCATCAAGAAGGGCGTCCTGGAGCTGGCGGACGCCATCGCGGTGAACAAGGCCGACGGCCCGCACGAACGCGACGCCCGCTCGGCGGCCCGTGAACTGGCGGGCGCGTTGCGGCTGATGCATCCGGCGGACGCTGCCTGGACGCCCCCGGTGCTCACCTGCAGCGCACGCGAGTCGACCGGGCTGGACACCCTGTGGGAACGACTGGAGCAGCACCGTACGGTCCTGGAGTCGACGGGCCGGCTGGCGGCCAAGCGGCGCGACCAGCAGGTGGACTGGACCTGGGCCATGGTCCGGGACGAGCTGCTGGACAGCCTGTACAGCAACCCGGCGGTGCGGAAGCTCGCGCCGGAGCTCGAACAGCGGGTCCGCGAGGGCACGTTGACGGCGACGCTGGCCGCCGAGGAGATCCTCGGCGTCTTCCGCGGCGACGGCTCGGGCACGTCCGCCTGAACGCGTCGGCGCAGTAGGCGTAGCTGTCGCGAGGCAGTGGGCCGAGGGGCCCCCGGACGGAGGGGCCCCTCGGCGTTCTCGGGCGCCCGCGGGCGCTTGCGCGGTCGGCTGCGGCTCAGACGGCGGCGGCGGGCGTGCGTACGGTCGGTACGACGACGGGCGCCCCGTCGGAGGTCGCGGTGAGGATCTCCGCCTCGATGCCGTAGAGCTCCTGGACCAGGGCCGCGTCCACGGTCTCGCGGGGCGGTCCCGTGGCGATGATCCGCCCGTCGCGCATGGCGACCAGGGTGTCGGCGTACCGCGCGGCGGCGGCGAGGTCGTGGACGACCATGACGATGGTGCGACCCTCGGCGGCGACCTCGCGCACCAGGTCCAGGACCTCCACGGCGTGGCCGATGTCGAGGGCGCTGGTGGGCTCGTCGAGCAGGACGACGGGGGTCTCCTGGGCGAGGGCCATGGCGAGCCAGCAGCGCTGCCGCTGGCCGCCGGAGAGCTGGTCGAGCCGGCGTCCGGCCAGAGCGGCGGTGCCGGTGGCCTCCAGGGCGCGGGTGACGGCCTCCTCGTCCTCCCGCGACCACTGGCGGAACAGCCCCTGGTGCGGGTGGCGTCCGTACCGTACGAGTCCGGCCACGGTGACCGCCTCGGGGGCCTGCGGGGCCTGGGGCAGCAGGGCGATGCAGTGGGCGGCGTCGCGCTGGCGCAGCTGCCAGATGTCGGCGTCGCCGACGAACACCGTGCCGGAGCGTGGCTGGTGGAGGCGGGCCATGGAGCGCAGGAGGGTCGATTTGCCGCAGCCGTTGGGGCCCACGATCGCCACGACCTGCCCCGAGGGGACCGTCAGGTCGACCTGATCCACGGCGGTATGACCGGTGTATCCAGCGGTGAGCTGTTCGACACGGATTTCCACGAGGACCGGCCTTTCCGAAGGAATGGGGCATCACCTTGCCCGATGCCGCTAAAGTAAGGCTAACCTTAGCTCGCTCACGAGCCGACGGCCGCATCCGTGTGACCGTACGGCCGTCACCGCTTCATGTCCCGTTGAACCCGGAGTCCTTGATGAACCTGCCCCACCGCCCCGCCCGCACCGTCGCCCGAAGAGCGGCGCGAGCCGTCGCCACGCTCGGGGCCGCGGCCCTCCTCCTGACGGCCTGCGGAACGGACTCCGACTCGGGCAAGTCCTCCGGCGACAAGGCCGGCAAGGCGGACTCCGCCTCCTCCGCGACCCGTACGGTCAAGGACGCCACCGGCAAGGCCGTGGAGATACCGGCGGAGCCCAAGCGCATCGTCACCCTGACCCAGGAGGACCTGGACGCGGTCCTGGCGCTGGACATCAAGCCGGTCGGCATCACCAACGGGCAGGGCCTGGACAAGCCCCCGGCCTACCTCGCCGACAAGGTCGAGGGCATCGACATCGTGGGCAACCTCCTCCAGCCGGTCATGGACAAGGTCGTCGCCGCGAAGCCCGACCTGATCCTCGCCGGCGACATGCAGGACGAGCAGGTGCTCAAGCAGCTCCGCGAGATCACCCCGGCCACGCTGGTGACGATGGCGCCGGCCGACGACTGGAAGCTGTTCTTCCGGGGCATCGGCAATGCCGTCAACAAGCTCGACGCGGCCAACAAGTTCATCACCGACCACGAGGCGTCCGCCAAGGCCGCCGGGGAGAAGCTCGGCGAGAACAAGGGCGCCGAGGTCTCGATCGTCCGCTGGAACCCGGACGGGCCCAGCTGGATGGAGAACAAGCAGTTCGCCAGCGGCGTCGCTCTGGAGATGGGGCTGAAGCGGCCCAAGTCCCAGAACAAGGACGGCAACGCGCACACCCCGTCGCTGAGCCTGGAGAAGATCAACGAGATCGACGGCGACTGGCTGTTCCTGTCGACGCTGACCTCGGACGGCGAGAAGGCCCTCAAGGACGTCCAGTCCAAGCCCGCCTACAAGGAGCTGGGCGCCGTCAAGAACGGTCACACGGTGACCGTCGACGGCTCGGTGTGGTCCACGCGCGGCGGCCCGCTCGCGGCCGACGTCGTCCTCGCCGACTACGTCAAGGCGCTCTCCGCCAAGTGACCTTCGGGTGAATTCCCGGCGAGGCGTGCGGCCCTGACCGGGCCGCACGCTTCGCCGCTCCCCGTCAGACGGAAGCGCGCGCGGCGGCGAAGTCGGCTGCCGTCCAGGCCATGCCCACCGCTCCGTCGAGCAGCGCCTGTTCGGCCGCCGGGGAGATGGCCGCCTCGGCGAACGCGGCCTCGTGCGGGCCACAGGCTCCCCCGCTGATGTCGAGCACCGGGTGGATGGACGGCACCACGTGCGAGACATTGCCCATGTCGGTGCAGGCGAACGGCGGGCGCTCGACCGGTTCGGCGCGGCCCAGCTCGCGGGCGTTGGCGGTCCAGAGCCGGATCAGCTCCGGGTCGCCCCGGAAGTCCAGATAGTCGGGCTCCGGGCGCTCCAGGGTCACCTCGCAGCCGGTGGCGAGCGCCCCGGCGCGGAAGCAGTCCTCGATCCGCTGCCGCAGCTCGCGCAGGTCCTCGGCGGCCAGCGCCCGTATCTCGTAGGTGGCGGTGGCCCGGTCGGGTATCGCGTTGGGCGCGGTCCCGGCGGCGGTGGTGATGCCGTGCACCCGGCACTGCGGGGGCAGTTGCTGGCGCAGAAGGCCCAGGGCGACCTGCGCGACGGTCAGCGCGTCGGCGGCGTTGCGGCCCTCGTGGGGATTGAGGCTGGGGTGCGCGGCGCGGCCGGTGTAGGTGACGTCGAGGGTGCCGAGCGCGAAGGAGCGGAAGTCGGCCATCTCGAAGGGGCAGGGGTGCACCATCATCGCGGCGTCGACCCCGTCGAACGCCCCGGCGTCCAGCAGCAGCGCCTTGCCCGCCCCGCGTTCCTCGGCGGGCGTTCCGATGACCCGTACGGTCAGGCCGAGTTCGTCCGCGTGGGGGGCGAGGCCGAGGGCCGCGCCGACTCCGGCGGCGGCGATCAGATTGTGCCCGCAGGCGTGACCGAGGCCGGGCAGTGCGTCGTACTCGCAGGCGATGGCCACGGTGACGGGCCCGGAGCCGATCGTGGCACGGAACGCCGTGTCCAGGCCGTGGGCGGGGGCGGTGACCTCGAAGCCGTGCGCGGCGAGGAGTTCGGAGCAGAGCGCGGCGGACCTGTGCTCCTCGAAGGCGGTCTCGGGCTCGGCGTGCAGGCGCCGGCTCAGGTCGAGCAGGGCCGGGGCATGGCCGCCGACCGTCTCCCGCACGGCGGTCCTGAGGACGCGCGTCCGCTCGTCGGCCACCGTGTCGGCCACCTCCTCGGCCCGTGTCTCGGGGCGTGGGGCTGCGGGGACGGTCATGGACTCTCCTTGCGTTCCGGACCGCTCGGGGACGGTCGCCTGCGCTGTCGGAAATAGGTTAACTTAGCCTTACCTAAGTGTGCGCCGAGTGCCCGTTGGCCCGGTGTCCGTTGTCCTTCAGGGGAGTCGTCACACCCATGCATGAGCGTCCGAACCGCCCGACCAGCTCTTCGGCAGCACACTCCGGCAGCGCACCGTCCCCCGGACTCCCGCTCCTGACCGCCCAGTCGGGCATCTACTACGCGCACCAGCTGGCTCCTCTCGGCACCGAGCTGAACACGGCGGACTGTGTGGAGGTCGACGGGCCGCTGGACGCGGATCTGTTCGTGGCGGCGCTGAGACGGACGGTGGGCGAGGCGGAGACCCTCGCCCTGCGGGTGTCGGAGGCGGACGGTGTGCCGGTGCAGCGGGTCGTGCCCGCCGTCGAACCCGTGGTGCACCGGCTGGAGCTGACGGAGGACCGGGCCGAGGCGTGGATGCGGGAGGACCTGGCCCGGCCGGTGGATCTCGCCGCCGACGGCTCGCTGATGACGCAGGCGCTGATCCGGGTCGGCGAGAACCGCCACCGGTGGTATCGCCGTGTGCACCACATAGCCGTCGATGCCTACGCCCTGTCCCTCATCGGTGAGCGGGTCGCCGAGGTCTACCGTGCGCTGGTCGCCGGACAGCCGCTGCCCGAGAGCCGGTTCGCCCCGCTGAGCAAGCTGACCGGCGAGGAGACCGCGTATCTGACGGGTGAGGAGTACGCGGCGGACCGCGCTTTCTGGTCCGCGCGCATGGCGGGCTCCTTCGTCACCGCGCCCCACCGCGCGCCCGGCCTCGCGGAGACGCGCGGCGGCGGCCTCCTCCACCGGGCCACCGACCTGCCCGCCGCCGCCCTGGAGCGGCTGTCCGGGGCGGCGCGTGCGGCGAAGGCGACCTGGGCCGAGCTGGTGATGGCCGCGACCGCCGGTCATCTGCACCGGCTCACCGGCTCCGAGGACATCGTGCTGGGCCTGCCGCTGACCAACCGGCGGGGGACCGCGGCCCTGCGGACCCCCGCCATGACCGTGAACGTGCTGCCGCTGCGGATCGCCGTACGCCCGGCGGACACCGGGGCCGAACTGCTGCGCCGGGTGGTGCTGGAGATCCGTGCGGTCCGCCGCCACCAGCGCTATCCGCAGGCCGATCTGCGCCGCGATCTGGCCCTGGAGTCGGCCGACACCCCGCTGACCGGTCCGATGGTCAACGTCAAGCCGTTCGACGACGCCCTGGACTTCGCCGGGGTCACCGGCACCGTGCGCAATCTCGCGGCCGGCCCCGTGGAAGGGCTCGCGGTCGGCGCGGCGCCCGGTCCGGACGGAGGCCTGCGGCTCACCCTGGACGCCAACCCCGCCGCGTACGGAGCGACGGACCTCGCCGCCCACGAGAACACCTGGCTGCGCTATCTGGACGGCCTGACCGAGTTGTTGCTGACCGACCCGGAGCGGCCGATCGGCACCCTGGACCTGCTCACCGGCGACCAGCTGCGCGAGGCCACCTCCGGCCGCGCCGAGCCCGCCGCCGCACTCCCCCTCCCCCGGTCGTTCACCGCGCAGGCGGCCCGGACCCCCGAGGCCGTCGCCGTGCGCTCCACGGTGGCGGGCACATTCCGCGGGACGGCAGGGACGGCAGGGACGGCAGGGACGGCGACGTACCCGAGCGCGGGCACGCCGGAAGCCGCCGCGTCCGGGGCCCGGCTCACCTTCGCCGAACTGGACGCCGCCTCCGACCGTCTGGCCCACCTGCTGACCGGCCTCGGCGCGGACAGCGCGGACCACGCGGCCGGTGCGGGCGGCACGGTGGCGCTGGCGCTGCCCCGGACCGCCGACATGATCGTCGCCCTGCTGGCCGTGCTCAAGGCGGGCCGGGTCTGCCAGCCGCTGGACCTCGGCCACCCAGCCGCCCGGACCCTGGCCGTCCTGGAGGACGCGCGGCCGCTCTGTGTCATCGGCACGGCCGCGACGCTCGCCGCGCTGCCCGAGCACGGGCTGCCGACCGTCGCGCTCGACGCCCCGGCCACGGCCGACGCCCTCGCCGCCTGCCCCGACGGGCCGCTGCCCACCGGGCCCGCGCTCGCGGACCCCGCCTATCTCATCCACACCTCCGGTTCCACGGGCCGCCCCAAGGGCGTCCTCGTCAGCCACGCCTCGCTCGCCAACCTCTGTGCCGGGCACGGCACGGACCACATCGCCCCGGCCGTCGCCCGGACCGGCCGGGAACGCCTGCGGGTCGCGCACAGCGCCTCGTTCGCCTTCGACGCGTCCTGGGACCCGCTGCTGTGGATGGTCCACGGACACGAGCTGCATCTGCTGGACGACACCGCCTACCGGGACCCCGCGGCGCTCACCGCGTACGTCGGCACGCATCTGGTCGACTATCTCGATGTCACCCCCTCCTACGCCGAAGCGCTCATCGTCGAAGGCCTGCTGGACGAGGGCCGGCACCACCCGGCCCATCTGGTGGTCGGCGGGGAGAGCGTGCCGCCGGCCCTGTGGGAACGGCTTACCGAGGCCGGGGCCGTGCACCCGGTCAACCTCTACGGGCCGACCGAGACGACGGTCGACGCCTACTACTGGGTGCCCGGCAGCTCCGCCGCCCGTCCCGACGGCCGCCCCGTGCGCGGCTCCCGGGTCTATGTCCTGGACTCCTCCCTGCGTCCGGTGCCCGCCGGTGTGACGGGTGAGCTGTATGTCGCCGGGGCCTGCCTGGCCCTCGGCTATCTGGGCCGCCCCGACCTGACCGCCGAGCGGTTCGTCGCGGACCCGTTCGGCGCGTCGAACGGCGACGCCGGGGGCCGGATGTACCGCACCGGGGACCTGGTGCGCCGCCGCGAGGACCACACCCTGGAGTTCCTCGGGCGCAGCGACGACCAGGTGAAGATCCGCGGCTTCCGGATCGAACTGGGCGAGATCCAGGCCCGGCTGGCCACCCATCCGCAGGTCGCGGCGGCCGCGGTCATCGCCCGGGACACCGGACACGGCAAGCGGCTGCTGGCCTACGCTGTCCCGGTGCGGACTGCGGGCGACGCCCCGGCCGCCGACACCGCGCCGCCCACCCCCGCCGAGCTCCGCGACCATCTGGCCGGGGCCCTGCCCGAGCACATGGTGCCCGCGACCGTGACGCTCCTGGACGCGCTGCCCCGTACGGCCAACGACAAGCTCGACCACCGGGCCCTGCCCGACCCCGAACCGCTCCCGCCCGCCCCGGGCGGCCCGGACAGCACCGTCGGCGGGCCGCACACCGAGATCGTGCGCGGGCTCTTCGCCGACGTGCTCGGTATCGCCGAACCCCCGGCCGCCGACGCGGGCTTCCTCGACCTGGGCGGGCACTCGCTGCTGGCCGCCCGGCTGGCCGCCCGGATCCGGGAGCACTTCGGCGTGCCGATGAGCATCGCCGACGTCTTCCGCCACCCCACGTCCGGCGCCCTGGCCGCGCTGGTCCGCACCCGTGGTGGCGCGACCACCGCGTCCGTCCCGCTCTCCCCCGTACCGCGCACCGGTCCCCTCCCCCTTTCACCGGCCCAGCAGCGGCTGTGGTTCCTCCACCGTCTCGAGGGCCCCAGCCCCACCTACAACATCCCGCTCGTCCTGAGCGTCAACGGCCCGCTCGACCGCGACGCACTCCAGCTCGCCCTGCACGACCTGGCGGAGCGTCACGAGACACTACGAACGGTATATCCGCCCACTGACAACGCCTCCGAAGGCGCGGTCGGCGCCGGTGCTCCGGACGACACCCCCCATCAGCGGATCCTCGCCCCCGACGACCCGGCGGGCCGCCCGGTGCTGCGGATCGCGGAGCCGGGCAGCGATCTCACCGAGGCGGTGCGTCACTGCTTCGACCTCGCCGCCGAACCCCCTCTGCGCACGGTCCTGTTCAGCGATTCGCCCGACCACCACACCCTGCTCCTCCTGCTGCACCACATAGCGGGCGACGGGGCCTCCACCACTCCCCTGGCCCAGGATCTGGCCATCGCCTACACCGCCCGCGCCGAGGGCCGCGTACCGGAGTTCGCGCCGCTGAGCGGCCAGTACGTGGACCACGCGGCCCGGCTCCAGCAGCTGCTGGGCACCCCGGCGGAGCCGACCGCGCTCGCCGAGGCCCAGCTCGCCCACTGGCGCGAGGCGCTCGCCGGGCTGCCCGACCAGCTGGAGCTGCCCACCGACCGGCCCCGGCCGCCGGTGGCCACGTCGGCGGGCGACACCGTGCCCTTCGCCGTGGACGCCACCGCGCACGAGGCGCTGCGCCGGCTCGCGCGGGCGCACGGGGCGACCGTGTTCATGACCGTGCAGGCCGGGCTCGCCGCGCTGCTGACCCGGCACGGCTGCGGCACCGACATCCCGCTCGGCACCCCCGTGGCGGGCCGCGACGACGACGCCACGGCCGGGCTCGTCGGCTTCTTCACCAACACCGTGGTCCTGCGCACCGACACCTCCGGCGACCCCGCCTTCGGCGAGCTGCTGGACC
Organism: Streptomyces sp. iso_384; assembly: GCF_056172905.1. Classification (NCBI taxonomy): domain Bacteria; kingdom Bacillati; phylum Actinomycetota; class Actinomycetes; order Kitasatosporales; family Streptomycetaceae; genus Streptomyces; species Streptomyces sp. iso_384. The sequence continues at coordinate 3,738,231 of NZ_JBWBTT010000001.1, read as the reverse complement.
GGGTGCGGGCCACGACGCTGGCGGCGTACGAGCACGACGCGCTGCCCTTCGACCACCTGGTCGAGGCGCTGAACCCGGCGCGTTCGCTGGCCCGGCACCCGCTGTTCCAGACGATGCTGGCCTGGCAGTCGATCGCGGACGGGCCCGTCGCCCTCGGCCCGGACACCACCGCGCGGCTGACCGCCGTGCCGTCCGGCACCGCGAAGTTCGACCTGACCCTCAACGCGGGCGAGCTGCCCGACGGCGGGATCGGAGGCTTCCTGGAGTTCCGCACCGACCTCTTCGACCGGTCGACCGCCCAGGCCCTCGCGGACCGGCTGTCCCGGCTGCTCACCGCGGCGGCCGAGCACCCCGAAACACCGGTCGGTCTGCTTCCGGTGCTCGGCGACGACGAGGTCCACCGCGCCCTGGTCGAGGCCAACGGCGTCAACCACGACCGGCCGGTGCCGCTCACCCTCGCCGAGGTCTACGCGGTCGCGGCGCGCCGCCATCCGGAGCGGACGGCCGTGAGCTGCGAGGGCGTGTCACTGACGTACGCCGAACTGTCCTCCCGGGCCCAGTCGCTGGCCCGGCTGCTGGCGGCCCGGCAGATCGGTCCCGGCTCGATCGTCGCGCTCGCGCTGCCGCGCTCCCCCGACCTGGTGGCCGGGCTGCTCGCGGTGTCGCTGGCGGGCGCCGCGTATCTGCCGATGGACCCGGACTATCCGGCGGACCGGCTCGCGTACATGCTGGACGACGCCCGACCGGCCGCGCTGATCACCGACGCGGCGACGGCGGAGCGGCTGCCCGCGCACGAGCTGCCCCTGATCACCGTGGACGAGGCGGCCGGCTTCCCGGACGGGCCGCTCGGACAGGCGGACCGCACCCGGCCGCTGAGCCCGCAGGACCCGGCGTACGTCATCTACACCTCGGGTTCCACCGGCCGCCCGAAGGGGGTCGTGGTCACCCAGCACAATGTGACGCGGCTGCTGACGGCGACCGAGCACTGGTTCTCGTTCGGGCCGGACGACGTGTGGACGCTGTTCCACTCCTACGCGTTCGACTTCTCGGTGTGGGAGCTGTGGGGCGCGCTGCTGTACGGCGGCCGGGTCGTCGTCGTCCCGTACGCGACCAGCCGTGACCCGCACGCCTTCCTGCGGCTGCTGGCCGACGAGCGGGTGACCGTCCTCAACCAGACACCGTCCGCCTTCTATCAGCTGGCGGCCGCCGACCGGGAGGCGCCCGGGCACGAACTGGCGCTGCGGTACGTGGTGTTCGGCGGCGAGGCGCTGGAGCTGGGGCGGCTCGCGGACTGGTACACGCGCCACCCCGAGAACGCTCCGACGCTGGTCAACATGTACGGCATCACGGAGACCACGGTCCATGTCTCCTACCTGGCGCTGGACCGGGCGACGGCCGCCTCCGCGGTCTCCAGCACCATCGGGGTGAACATCCCGGACCTGCGGGTCTACGTCCTGGACGAGCGGCTGCAGCCGGTGCCGCCCGGGGTGACCGGTGAGATGTACGTGGCCGGTGAGGGGGTGGCGCTCGGTTATCTGGGCCGCCCGGACCTGACCGCGGGGCGCTTCGTCGCCGATCCGTTCGCGCATCTCTTCGGGGAGAGCGGGCGGCGGATGTACCGTTCGGGCGACCTGGCCCGGCGGCGCGCGGACGGCACGCTGGAGTATTTCGGCCGAGGTGACCAGCAGGTCAAGATCCGTGGGTTCCGGATCGAACTCGGCGAGATCGAGGCGGTTTTGGCCGACCACCCGGAGGTCTCCGATGTGGCGGTCGTGGTCCGCGAGGACACCCCCGGTGACAAGCGGCTGGTCGGCTACGTCGTTCCCGCGCCCGGCACGGAGCCGGTCCCGGCGGCGCTGCGCGAGCATGGAGCCGCCACGCTGCCGGTGCACATGGTGCCCTCGGCCGTGGTGGTGCTGGAGCGGCTGCCGCTGACCGGCAACGGCAAGCTGGACCGCAAGGCGCTGCCCGCGCCGGGCGCTCCGGTGATGGCCGGTGGGCGCGCACCGCGCACGGTCCGTGAGGAGCAGCTCTGCTCGGTCTTCGCGGAGGTGCTGGGCCTGCCGTCGGTCGGGGTGGAGGACAACTTCTTCGACCTGGGCGGCCATTCGCTCCTCGCGGTGCGCCTCGCCGGGCGGATCAGGTCGGCGTTCGGCATCGAGGTGTCGATCGGCACGGTCTTCCAGGCCCCGACGCCCGCCGCACTGGACACGGCGCTGGACGTCTCGCGCGAGGAGGACCCGCTGGATGTGCTGCTGCCGCTGCGGCCCGCCCGCCCCGGCGACCGCGCCCCGGTCCACTGTGTGCACCCGGCGGGCGGTCTCAGCTGGTGCTACGCCGGCCTGATCCGCCGTCTGCCGGCCGATGTGCCGATCTACGGGCTCCAGGCCCAGGGCGTCGGCGAGGCCACCGCCGAGGAGCCGCTGCCCACCACGCTGGAGGAACTGGCCGCGCACTACGCGTCCCGGATCCGCGAGGTCCAGCCCCAGGGCCCCTACCGGCTGCTCGGCTGGTCGACCGGCGGCATCATCGCGCACGCCATCGCGGCGGTGCTGCAAGAGGCTGGCCAGGAGGTGGAGTTGCTGGCGATCCTGGACGCGTACCCCGCCGAAGGCTTCCGCGATCTGCCGGTGCCCGACCGGGCGGAGGCGCTCGAATCGCTGCTCACCATGGGCGGTTACGGCCCCGAAAGCCTCGGGGACAGGGAGCTGAACACGGCGAACGTGGTCGAGGTGCTGCGCCGTGAGGGCTCCCCGCTGGCCACGCTCTCCGCCGCGAAGATCGAGGCGCTCGGCGAGGTGTACCTCAACACCAACGACCTCGTACGCGCCTACGGCCATCGGGTGTTCCGGGGCGATGTGCTGTTCTTCCGGGCCACGGTGGACACCATCGACGACACCCTGACGCCGGAGACCTGGACGCCGTACGTGAGCAGGCGCATCGACAACACGAACGTCGCCTGCTCCCACAAGGACATGACCCTGCCCGAGCCGATCGCGCACATCGCGCGCGTGGTCGCCGACCGACTGACCGAGCTGGAGAAGTGACACCGATGAGCGACGCATCCGCCAACCCCTTCGACGCGGACGGGGAGTTCCTCGTCCTGACCAACGCGGAGGGTCAGCACTCGCTGTGGCCGCTGTTCGCGGCGGTGCCGGAGGGCTGGTCGACGGCTCACGGTCCGTGCGCCCGGCAGGACGCGCTGGACTGGATCACCGCGCACTGGTCCGGTCCTCTCCCCGTCGCCGCCCGGTGAGCGGGCTGCTGATCCGGCCCCGGATACGTCCCCGGGTCGCGGTCGTCCTCGTCTACACGGCCGCGATGTGCATGAACGGCCTGGACTCGACGATCGTGAACCCGGCGCTCTACACGATCGCGGGCGACTTCGGGCGTCCGCTGTCGGCGGCGAACACCGTGGAGACGGCCTTCCTGGTCGCGCTCGCGGTGGGGCTGCCGGTGGCGGGGTGGCTGGGCGACCGGTTCGGGACGAAGCGGGTGTTCCTCGGCGCGCTGAGCGCGTTCACGATCGCCTCGGCGGTCTGCGGTCTGGCGCCGGATCTCCCTACGCTGGTCGTCGCGCGGGCCGTGCAGGGCCTGGCGGGCGGGTTGTTGACGCCGGTCGGGATGACGCTGCTGTTCCGGGCGTTCCCGCCGCACGAGCGGATGAAGCTGGCCAAGGTGCTGATCGTGCCGACGGCGCTGATGCCCGCGCTCGGTCCGCCGCTGGGCGGGCTGCTCACCGAACACCTCTCCTGGCACTGGCTGTTCTTCGTGAACGTGCCGATCGGCGCGGCGGCGGTGCTGCTGGGCGTGTTCGGTCTGCGCGAGCATGTCGAGGGCCCGGAGGGGCGGTTCGACACCGTGGGCTTCTGGCTGGCCACTCCGGCGCTGGGGCTGCTGACGTACGCGCTCGGCTTCGGCCCCTCGCAGGGCTGGACGCGGCCCGCCGTCGCCGTGAGCGCGGCGCTGGGATCCGTCCTGCTGGTGGCGGCCGTTCTGCACCAGGTGCGGGCGAAGACGCCGTTGCTGAAGCTGCGGCTGTTCGCCGACCGGGTGTACGGGTCGGCCTCGGCGCTGGCCGGGGTGACCGCGGCCGGGCTGATGGGTGTGCTGTTCGTCTTCCCGCTGCTCTACCAGGCGAGCCTGGGGGCTTCGGCGCTGGACGCCGGGCTGAGCGTGTTCCCGGAGGCGGTCGGGCTGATGCTGGCCTCGCAGGTGGTGGACCGGCTGCTGCCGCGGCTCGGCCCCCGGCTGCTGACCGTGCCGGCGCTGCTGGTCGCTGCGGCCGTCTTCGGGGCGCTCGCCGTGCCCGGGGTGGCGGAGAACGTGTGGAGCGTGCGCGGGCTGATGTTCCTGATCGGTCTGGTGCTGGGGACGGCGGTGCTGACGGTGCAGATCTCCGGGTTCGAGTCGATCGGGCCCGCCGACATGGGCCAGGCGATGGGCCTGTTCCAGATCGTCCGCACGCTGGGCGGCGCGTTGGGCATCGCGGCCTGCGCAGCGGTGATCGGCGGCGGCCATGTGACGGAGACCGCCGATCCGGGCCCGTACCGTACGGCGGTCTGGGTGACGGCGGCGCTCGTCGCGGCGGGCGCGCTGATCGCGCTGCGGTTGCCGCGCGAGGCCCCGCAGCCGCCGCCGTTCGACGACGCGGACGGTCCCGAGGCGCCCGGTGAGTGCCTGGCTACGGAGGAGACTCCGGCCGTCAAGGGCTGAGCGGGCACACGAGAAGGGGGGCGGGGCGGCATCGGAGAGGGGATGCCGCCCCGCCCCCTCCTGTGGTCGGGGTGCGGGGTTACGGAGGAGGCTCAGCCCTCGCCGAGCAGCGCCGCCAGGCCGTCCGCCAGGCCGCCGCGCCAGCAGGCGTAGTCGTGGCCGCCGTTGAACTCGCGGTAGCGCACGTCGTATCCGCGGGCGCGCAGGACATTGCGGAATCTGCGGTTCTCCTGGAGGAGCATCCACTCCTGGAGGCCGACCTCCAGGTGGAGGGTGACCGGCCTGCGTTGCGCCCAGGCGTACTGCCCGGTGAGCCATTCGCTGCCGCGCTCGTCGTCGGGCCACCAGAAGGAGCCGGACTGGGAGAGCGCGAGGCCGAACCGGTCGGGCCGCCGGAACGCGGCGAACGCGGCGGTGAGGCCGCCCGCGCTCTGCCCGGCGACGACGGTGCGTGCGGCGTCGGCCCCGGCCCCGTACTCCCGTCCGGCCCAGGGCAGCAGGGTGTCGGCGAGCCAGTCGACGAACGGGCCGCTGCACGCGAGGTCCTGCATGCGCCGGCCCATGGTGTCGACCAGGACCGCCACGGTGGGCGGCAGGTCCCCGTCGGCGTACAGGTTGTCGAGGATGTCTCCGACGCCGAGGACCGGCCCCCACATCTCGCCGTCGAGGAGCACGGCGAGCGCGTACGGGCCGCCGTCCGGGCGGTGGCCGGACGGCAGGTGGACCGTGATCCGGCGGCCGTCGACCTCGGCGTCGAGCGTCCGGCCCCGGGCCACGTCGTCGCGACGCCGGGTGCACGACTGCTCGGGGGCTTCGGGCAGTTCGAGTACGGAGGCGGGGTTGCGGCCGTCCCGGGAGGGCAGCGGCGCGCGGTCGTTGAGCGGGTCGGGTACGGCGTGGTCGAGGACCTGGAGCCAGGAGGCCCGGTCGGCGCGCAGGGCGTCCTCGCGGGTGCCTTCGGTGGCGTGGAACTGGTACGAGGCGCGGTGGTCGGCGCGCAGCCGGTGGCTGATCGCCCAGACGCCGGTGCCCTCGATCCGTTCCATCAGGTGCGGGGCGAGGTCGCCCGCGTGCCGGTCCTTGTCGGTGACCGTGTGGACGAGGGCCAAGACATGGGTGGCGGGGCGCTCGGGGTCCTCACGGCGGACGAAGGTGACGAGCCGGTGGTCCGGGTCGCCCTCGGGGTCGGGTTCGACGAGCGGGGTGCCGGAGGCGGCCGCCCGGAGCCAGAACTGCTCCTCGGCGCCGGGCTTGTCGTCACGGACGTCCGCGAGGAGCGTACGCAGCAGCGGGCTTCGTACGGCGGTCGCCTCGGTTCCGGTCGGTCCCTCGGACGCGGGAGTGGCCGGGGGGTTCCTGCGCGGCGGGTAGGTCATGGATGTCTCGCTCTTCTACGCGGGCGGCGGGCGGTTTCTCTGCGCGTGCGGTCGCTCTGCGCGGGCGGCTGCTACACGCGGGTGGCCGCGGAGCGGCCGAGCAGCACCCAGAGCAGGAAGGGGCCGCCGAGGACGGTGGTGACGATGCCGACGGGGAGTTCGACGCCGTCGAAGGCGATGCGGCCGAGGGTGTCGGCGGCGACGACGAGGACGGCTCCGGTGAGCATCGAGCCGACGAGCGGGACGCGCAGCGGTCCGGCGAGCCGGGAGGCGATGACCGGGGAGGCGAGCGCGACGAAGCCGACGGGGCCGCAGATGCCGACGGCGAGGCCCGCGAGGGCGACGGCGAGGACCAGCGAGAGGGTGCGGACCCGGCCGGGGGCGGAGCCGAGCGAGGAGGCGGTCGCGTCGTCGAAGCGCAGGACACCCAGATGGCGGGCGACGGCGAGGCTGACGGGGACGAGGACCGCGAGGCCGATGAGGACGGGGACGGCGACGGAGTAGCTGCGTCCGTTGAGGCTGCCGGAGGTCCAGACGTAGAGCGAGCCGGCGGAGGAGAGGGACCGGCGGGAGAGGACGACCTGGGTGATGGCGGAGGCCAGGGCGGACATGGCGAGGCCGACGACGAGGACGCGGTAGCCGCGTCGGCCGAGGCCGCCGGAGACGGTGGTGACGACGATGACGGCGACCAGGGCGCCGATCGGCCCGGCCCACCACGCGCCGAACGTTCCGGTGGCGCTGAGGGTGACGGAGAGCAGGACGGCGGCGGTGGCCCCGTCGTTGACGCCGAGGAGTTCGGGGGTGGCGAGGCGGTTGCGGGCCAGGGTCTGGGTGAGGCAGCCGGCCAGGCCGAGGGCCGCGCCGGCGGTGAGTCCGGCGACGATGCGGCCGAGGCGGAACTTCTGGACGAGCAGCACGTCGAAGCGGTCGCCCTGGCCGAGCACCGCGCGGAAGGTGCGGCCGACGCCCATGTCACTCTGGCCCGCGTACGCGGAGAGGACGACGGCGAGCAGAAGGGCCCCGGTGAGCGCGACGGCGGCGAGGGCGGCGCGCCGGGTGACGAGGAGCGAGAGCGGTCCGCGGCGCAGGACGAGGGTGTCGGCCGGGCGGACCCGCAGGGTCTTCGGGGTGCGGCGCGCGGGACGGGGCAGGGCGATCCGGAAGCGGCGGGGGCGGTCGGGGGCGCGTTCCTCGGTGGCGGGTTCCGTCATGCCCATCGAGGCCAGCTGCTTGGAGCGGACGATGGCGATGAGGACGGGGGCGCCGATGAGGGCGACGATGACGGAGACGGGCGCCTCGAAGGGCCGGGAGACCACCCGGGCGGCGATGTCGGAGACCGTCAGCACGCAGGCGCCGATGAGTCCGGCGAGCAGGATGCGGGCCGCGAGGCGGGTGCCTGCGAGAGCGCGGGCGAGGAAGCCGGCGAGCAGGCCGAGGAAGGAGATGGGCCCGGCGAGCGCGACGGCTGCGGCGGTCAGGAGGGTGACGCCGATGGCGACGACCGTACGGATGACGGGGGGCCGGTGGCCGAGGCTGCGGGCCAGGTCGTCGCCGAGCGCCAGGGCGGAGAGCGGGCGGGCGACGAGGAGGGCGACGAGGAAGCCGATGGCGAGAACGGGGGCGAGGCGGCCGAGTTCGCCGAAGCCCTCGACTCCGGCGAGGGAGCCGAGGACCCAGAAGCGGAATCTGTCGTAGGTCTCGGCGGAGTTGACGACGATGACGCTGGTGAGTCCGCCGAAGGTCGCGCCGAGCGCCGCGCCCGCGAGGACGAGGCGCATGGGAGAGCCGCCGCCGCGTCTGCCGGATATGAGGAGAACGAGGCCGCTGGCGACCACCGCGCCGACGAAGGCGCAGACGAGGTAGGCGTAACCGGAATCGAAGCCGAGCAGCGCGATGCCCGCGACGACGCCGAGCGAGGCGCCCGCGTTGACGCCGAGCAGTCCGGTCTCGGCCAGCGGGTTGCGGGTGACCGCCTGGAGCAGACAGCCGGCGACGCCGAGGGCGGCTCCGACGAGCAGGGCGGTGAGGGTGCGCGGCAGGCGCAGGTCGCCGACGACGAGGGAGAGCCGGGCGTTGTCGCGTGCGCCGTCGCGGCCGAGGAGGTAGTCCAGGACGCCGCCGGGGCCGACCTCGCCCGCGCCGATCGAGAGGGAGAGGGCCGTCAACAGCAGGACGGCGAGGGCCAGTCCGGCGACGGCGATCACGACGGTCCGCCGTCGCGGGTCGGCGGTGGAACGGGACGCGTCGGGTGCGTCCGGGGCGGCGCGCCCGCCGGGGGCCGACCGGGAGCCGGAGGGCTGTCCGGTTCCCGACGTTGTTCCCTTTTCGGTTCCCGGGAGTGTTTCCTCGCGCCCGGCGGGCGGGGCCTCCGTCCGGCGGTCGGCTTCGCCCCCGTCCAACTGAACGGTCGAGGAGTCATGTTCGGGAGCCGAGGCCGTGGTCCCCGTGCGCGGCGTTTGCATAAGGTGAGGCTAGCCTAAGTAGATATCGGCGGCTCGACCCCGTTCTGGGCGGTCGAGTGAATTTAGGTTACCCTTACCTAACAACGGAGGAGGTTGCTCATGCCTGAGCACATACCGGGCAGAAGCGGCGAGTTCACCGGCCGCACTGCTCTGGTCACCGGTGCCGCACAGGGCATCGGGGCGGCAGTCGCCGACCTGCTCGCCACCCTCGGCGCCCGTGTGGCCGCCACCGATCGCGCCCTGCCCGGCATCGAGGCGCTGGCCGCCGAGTGGACCCGGACGCAGGAGAAACTGCCCGGTGGCGAGCGTTCGGCAGGCAGCCTGGACCCGTATGTGATGGACGTCACCGACCGCGGCTCGGTGGAGAGCACCGTGGCCCGCGTGGAGCGCCAACTGGGCCCGGTCGACGTCCTGGTGAATGTCGCGGGCATTCTGCGCACCGGACCGGCGGCCGCGCTCTCCGCGCAGGACTGGGCGGACACCTTCGCGGTGAACGCCACCGGCGTCTTCCATGTCTCCCAGGCGGTCGCCCCGCTCATGGCGGCCCGCGGATCCGGCGCGGTCGTCACCGTCGGGTCCAACGCCGCCGGAATCCCTCGCACCGGCATGGCCGCCTACGCCGCCTCCAAGGCGGCCGCCGCCATGTTCACCAAGTGCCTGGGCCTCGAACTGGCCGGCAGCGGCGTCCGCTGCAACGTCGTCGCGCCCGGCTCCACCGACACGCCGATGCAACGCGCACTGTGGACCGATCCGGGCGCCGAACAGCGCGTCATCGACGGCGACCCCTCGACGTACCGGACCGGTATTCCGCTGGGCCGGATCGCCGACCCCGGGGACATCGCGGAGACGGTGGCGTTCCTCGCCTCGGACCGCGCCCGCCACATCACCATGCAGGAGCTGTACGTCGACGGCGGCGCGACCCTGCGCTGACCGCTCGCCCGCCTCCTCCCCTTCTTCTCCCGCCTTCCTTCGCCTTCCTTCACCCTCCCATCCAGCCCCCCGCACCCGCTGACGGGACCATCGAGAATGGAGTCCCCGTGTCGACGGCATCCCAGGTCGCCACGCACACCGCCCCGGCCGATCCGGCCCACCCTGCCGTAGGAGCGGCCACGTCACTGCTGGACGCCTACACACCGGGCGACCACTTTCTCGCCACCCCCGGACGCACACTGCTCGCACGGGGGCCGGGGCGTCATGTCCCGCACGACGAGAGACCGTTGACCGAGCGGGTGGACGCCACGCTCGCCACGGCGGTCGCCGCCGGGCAGGAATCGCCGGTGGTCGTCGGCGCCATCCCCTTCGACCACACCGCCCCGGCCGTCCTCCGGGTCCCGGAGTCCGTGCGCACCGCACCGCCGCTCGCCTCCGACCCGCTCATCGCCCTGCCGGCGAGCGCGCCCACCGCCGGGGCCTGGGAGATCCGCCAGGTGCCCGAGCCGGAGATCTACGGCAAGGGCGTCGCCTCCGCCGTGGAGCGCATGTGGCGCGGCGAGTTCAGCAAGGTCGTCCTGGCCCGCACCCTCGAACTCACCTCCGGCGACCCGCTCGACCTGCCCGCGATGCTCCAGCGCCTCGCCCGCCGTGACCCCTCGGGCTACACCTTCGCGCTGCCGACCGGCCCCGACCGCACCCTGATCGGCGCCAGCCCCGAGCTCCTCGTCTCCCGCCACGGCGAGCAGGTCGTCGCCAACCCGCTCGCCGGGTCGACCCCGCGCAGCGCCGACCTCGCCGAGGACGTACGCCGGGCGGCGACGCTGCTGGAGTCCGTCAAGGACCTGCACGAGCACGCCGTCGTCGTGGACGCCGTCCACCAGGCGCTCGCGCCGCACTGCACGCGGATGACGGTCCCGTCCCGCCCGACGCTCATCCGCACCGCCACCATGTGGCACCTGTCCACCACGGTCACCGGCACCCTCACCTCTCCCGACGCCTCGGCGCTGGAGCTGGCCATGGCGCTGCACCCGACGCCCGCCGTGTGCGGGACGCCGACGCAGACGGCCCGTCAGGTCATCGCCGAGACCGAGCCGTTCGACCGCGGCTTCTTCACCGGCGTGGTCGGCTGGGGCAACGCCGAGGGCGACGGCGAATGGGTCGTCACGATCCGCTGCGCCGAGGCCGAGGAGCGCACGCTGCGCCTGTACGCCGGAGCGGGCGTCGTCGCCGCATCCGAGCCCGAGGCGGAGACCGCCGAGACCGCGGCCAAGTTCCGCACCTTCCTGAGCGCCGTGGGAGCCGAACTGTGAGTACGGACGCGGCGGCGCCCACCTGGCCCGCCGAATTCGCGGAGAAGTACCGGGCGGCCGGCTGGTGGCGCGGCGAGACCTTCGGGGAGATGCTGCGGCAGCGCGCCGAGGCCCATCCGGACCGGGTCGCGATCGTCGACCCGGTGGCGGGCAGCCGGTGGACGTACGCCGATCTCGACCGGCGCGCCGACCGGCTGGCGGCGGGCTTCCTCGCCCGCGGCATCGTCAAGGGCGACAAGGTGGTGGTGCAGCTCCCCAACATCGCCGAGTTCTTCGAGGTGATCTTCGCGCTGTTCCGGATCGGCGCGCTGCCCGTCTTCGCGCTGCCCGCGCACCGCGAGAGCGAGATCACCTACTTCTGCGAGTTCACCGAGGCGGTGGCGTACGTCATCGCGGCCGAGCACGGCGGCTACGACTACCGTGAGCTGGCGTCGAAGACCCACGCCAATGTGGGCACGCTGCGCCATGTGTTCGTGGCCCAGGGGGACCCCGGTGAGTTCGAGGCGCTGTCCGAGGTCGCCGAGGAGCCGGTCGGCTACGGCGGCCCGCGCCCGGACGACCTGGCCTTCCTCCAGCTCTCCGGCGGCAGCACCGGCATCCCGAAGCTGATCCCGCGCACCCACGACGACTACATCTACTCGCTGTGGGGCTCCAACGAGATCTGCGCGGTCGACGAGAGCAGCGTCTATCTGTGCGTCCTGCCCGCCGCCCACAACTTCCCGCTCTCCTCCCCCGGTTCGCTCGGCACGCTGTACGCAGGCGGCCGTGTGGTGCTGTGCCCCCAGCCCTCGCCGGAGGTGGCGTTCCCGCTGATCGAGCGCGAGGGCGTCACGATCACCGGGCTCGTGCCGCCGCTGGCCCTGCTGTGGACGGAGGCCGCGCCGGGCACCGCGCACGACCTCGGCAGCCTGGAGGTCCTGCTGGTGGGCGGCGCCAAGTTCAGCGAGGAGGCGGCCCGACGGGTGCGGCCCGCGCTCGGCTGCACGCTCCAGCAGGTGTTCGGCATGGCCGAGGGGCTGGTCAACTACACCCGTCTCGACGACCCGGTGGAGACGGTCGTCACCACGCAGGGCCGGCCCATCTCGCCCGACGACGAGATCCTGGTCGTCGACGACGAGGACCAGGAGGTGGCCCCGGGCGGGACGGGCCACCTGCTGACCCGGGGCCCGTACACCATCCGGGGCTACTGGAACGCCCCCGAGCACAACGCCCGCTCCTTCACCGAGGACGGCTTCTACCGCACCGGTGACATCGTGCGGGTCACCGAAACCGGGCACATCGTCGTCGAAGGGCGCGCCAAGGACCAGATCAACCGGGGCGGCGAGAAGATCGCCGCCGAGGAGGTCGAGAACCACATCCTCGCTCACCCGGCCGTGCACGACGCCAATGTGGTGGCCGAGCCCGACCCGTATCTGGGCGAACGCGTCTGCGCCTACGTGATCCTGCGCTCGGGCGCGGGCCCGCTCAAGGCGGTGGCCGTCAAGCGGTTCGTACGCGAGCGGGGCCTGGCCGCCTACAAGGTGCCGGACCGGGTCGAGTTCGTCGACGCGTTCCCGCAGACCGGCGTGGGCAAGGTCTCCAAGAAGGACCTGCGCAACGCCGCCGCCCGCACCACTCCTTCCTCCCCGTCCCCGTCGTCCCACTGAACGACTCCCCGTCCCCGTCCCACTGAACGACTCCCCGAACGGAACCTTCTCCACCATGGCTCTGCCCGCCGTCGTCCCCTACCCCATGCCGGCCGCCGACGAGCTGCCCGCCAACCGGGTCGACTGGACCGTCGACCCCGCGCGTGCGGTGCTGCTCGTCCACGACCTCCAGAACCACTTCCTGTCGGCGTACGACCGCGAGGCCGCGCCCGTGCCCGAACTGCTCGCCCATGTGGCCGAGTTGAAGAAGGACGCGGCGCGCCTGGGCGTGCCGGTGCTCTACACCGCGCAGCCCGGCGGCCAGAGCGCACAGGAGCGCGGTCTCCAGCAGGACTTCTGGGGTCCCGGCCTCCCGGCCGACGAGCATCTGGCGGCCATCGCGGGCGAGGTCGCGCCCGACGCGGGCGACACCGTACTCACCAAGTGGAAGTACAGCGGCTTCGTCCGCACCGATCTGCTGGAGCGCCTGCGCGAGCAGGGCCGCGACCAGATCGTCATCACCGGTGTCTACGCCCACATCGGCGTGCTGATGACCGCGTGCGACGCCTGGATGCAGGACATCCAGGCGTTCGTGGTGGCCGACGCGGTGGCGGACTTCTCGGCCGAGGACCACGCCATGGCGCTGCGGTGGGCCGCGGGCAAGTGCGCCGTCGTCACCACCGCCCGGACCGTCTTCGAAGGGAAGTGACCGCTGTGGCGCTCACGCTCGAACAGCTCCGTGCCGAGGTCGCCGATGTGCTCGGCGAGGACCCCGAGGAGATCCCGGTCGACGAGAACCTCGTCGACTACGGTCTCGACTCCGTCCGTCTGATGTCGTTGGCCGCCGCCTGGCGCCGCGACCACGGCATCGAGGTGGCCTTCGCCGACCTCGCCGAGAAGCCCGCGCTGGAGTCCTGGGCGCCGCTGCTGGGCGTGACCGGCTGACCCTGCGGCCTCTCCGCGACCCCGCAGCGGTCACCGAGGGCGGTGGGAACCCGGGCATCGGGTTCCCACCGCCCTCGACGCATGTCCGGCGCGTAGTGGTACAGTGCGATGAGCACATGTGCATGCCCCTTCTCTTCGGGCACCGGTGCTGATTCCTCTCCACCACTGTCGCGCCCGTCCTTTCCGACCGGCGATCAGCTTCTTCCCAGCGTTCTCGCTGTCTCTCCGGCGACCTGCCCCGGGCCTCCGTGCCCCCGGTGTGTGGCGTGATTCCCACCGCCTCTCCGTACGCCGGTCCCCTCGTTCGCCTGTCCGCGAAAGGACCCCTCCCATGACCACCACACTCGAACGCCCCGTAACGGGTGAGCGGCGCCCCGTCCGGGTCGCCGGACTCCTCGACACCACCGACAACGGACACGGCATGCTCCGGGTCCACGGCGGCCACCCCTCCCCCGGCGACGTCCAGGTGTCGTCCGCGCTGATCCGGCGCCACGGGCTGCGCCAGGGCGACGCCGTCGAGGGCGGCTGCGACCGGCCGCGCGTCCTGTCCTCGGTCGACCGCGTGAACGGGCTCGCCCCGGAGGCCCTGCGGGGCCGTCGCCGGTTCCACGAGCTGACCCCCGTCCACCCCCGCGAACGGCTGCGGCTGGAGACGCCGCACGGCGGGCCCGCGCCGCGCGTCGTCGATCTCGTCTCTCCCGTCGGCAAGGGCCAGCGCGGCCTGATCGTCGCACCGCCCCGGACCGGAAAGACGGTGCTGCTCCAGCAGCTGGCCGCGGCCGTCGCCACCAACCACCCCGAGGCGCACCTGATGGTGGTGCTGCTCGACGAACGGCCCGAGGAGGTCACGGACATGCGCCGCTCGGTACGCGGCGAGGTGTACGCGTCGACCTTCGACCGGCCCGCCCGGGAGCACATCGCCCTGGCCGAGCTGGCCGTCGAGCGCGGCCGGCGCCTCGTCGAGCAGGGCCGGGACGTGGTGATCCTGCTGGACTCCCTCACCCGGCTGTGCCGGGCCCACAACAACGCTGCCCGCGCGGGCGGCCGGACCCTGAGCGGCGGCGTCGACGCGGCAGCGCTGACCGGCCCCAAGACGCTGTTCGGCGCGGCCCGTTGCGCCGACGAGGGCGGTTCGCTGACCATCCTGGCGACGGCCCTCGTGGAGACCGGTTCGCGGGCCGACGAGTTCTTCTTCGAGGAGCTGAAGGGCACCGGCAACTTGGAGCTGCGCCTGGACCGCTCCGCCGCCGAGGCGCGGATCTTCCCGGCCGTCGACATCGCCCGGTCCGGCACCCGGCGCGAGGAACTCCTTTTCGGTCCGGGCGAGTTGGCGGCGGTTCGGGCGCTGCGCCGCGCCCTGAACACACGCGACGGCCAGGGCGCCCTTCAGGTGCTGCTCGACAAGGTCCGGCGCACCCCGGACAACGCGGCCTTCCTGCGCCAGGTGCAGCCCACCGTGCCGGGCGCCTGAGGACCGACACGGTCCGCCGGGGCCGGGACATGGCCCGACAGGGGCCGGGACGCTGCGTCCCGGCCCCCATCGGCATGCGCGCCGTCGGTTCAGTCGTTGCCGAGCGCGTCGGACACCAGCGCCCTGGCCTCCTCCTGGACCCGGGCGAGATGGCCGGGGCCCTGGAAGCTCTCCGCGTACACCTTGTAGACGTCCTCGGTGCCCGAGGGGCGGGCGGCGAACCAGGCGCTGTCGGTGCAGACCTTGAGGCCGCCGATCGGGGCGCCGTTGCCGGGAGCCTCGGTGAGGACGGCGGTGACGGGCTCTCCGGCCAGGGTGTCGGCCTTGACCTGCTGCGGGGAGAGCTTCGCCAGAACGGCCTTCTCCTCACGGGTGGCGGGTGCGTCGATGCGGGCGTACGCCGGGTCGCCGAAGCGGTCGGTGAGGCGGGCGTAGTGCTGGGAGGGGGTGTCTCCGGTGACGGCGGTGATCTCGGAGGCGAGGAGGGCCAGCAGGATGCCGTCCTTGTCGGTGGTCCAGACCCGGCCGTCGCGGCGCAGGAACGAGGCCCCGGCGGACTCCTCGCCGCCGAAGCCGAGGCTGCCGTCGTGGAGGCCGTCGACGAACCACTTGAAGCCGACCGGCACCTCCACCAGGGTGCGGCCGAGGTCGTGGGCGACCCGGTCGATCATGGAGGAGGAGACCAGGGTCTTGCCGATGCCGGTCCCGGCGGCCCAGCTGTCGCGGTGGGTGTAGAGGTAGTCGATGGCGACGGCCAGATAGTGGTTGGGGTTCATCAGACCGCCGTCGGGGGTGACGATGCCGTGCCGGTCGGCGTCCGCGTCGTTGCCGGTGGCGATGGCGTACGTCTCGCGCTGTTCGATCAGCGAGGCCATGGCGTGCGGCGACGAGCAGTCCATCCGGATCCTGCCGTCCCAGTCCAGCGTCATGAACCGCCAGGTGGGGTCGGCGAGCGGGTTGACGACGGTGAGGTCGATCCGGTGGCGTTCGGCGATCCGGCCCCAGTAGGCGACGGACGCGCCGCCGAGCGGGTCGGCGCCGATGCGGATGCCCGCGTCCCGAACGGCGTCGAGGTCGAGGACGGAGGGCAGGTCGTCGACGTACGCGGTCAGGAAGTCGTGGCGGCGGGTGGTGCCGGCGGCCAGGGCGCGGGCGTACGGGATCCGGCGGACCTCGCCGAGCCCGGCCTCGATCAGGGCGTTCGCCCGGTCCTGGATCCAGGAGGTGGCATCGGACGCGGCCGGCCCTCCGTTCGGCGGGTTGTACTTGAAGCCGCCGTCGGCGGGCGGGTTGTGGGACGGGGTGACCACGATGCCGTCGGCCAGGTGCTCGGTGCGCCCCTGGTTGTACGTGAGGATCGCGTGCGAGACGGCGGGGGTCGGGGTGTAGCCGTCCTCGCTGTCGATGAGGGCGGTGACGCCGTTGGCGGCGAGCACCTCCAGGGCGGTGACCCGGGCGGGTTCGGAGAGCGCGTGGGTGTCCGCGCCGAGGAAGAGGGGTCCGTCGGTGCCCTGGCGGGTGCGGTAGTCGCAGATCGCCTGGGTGGTGGCGGCGATGTGGTCCTCGTTGAACGCGGCGGCGAACGCGGAGCCCCGGTGGCCGGAGGTGCCGAAGGCCACCCGCTGGGCGGGCTCGGCCGGGTCGGGGTGGAGGGCGTAGTAGGCCGTCACCAGCCGGGCCACGTCGACCAGGTCTGCGGACTGCGCCGGGTGACCGGCCCGTTCGTGCACCATCGGGTCTCCTCGTACGTCTTCGTCGTCGGCCGGCCCGCGGGGAGACGGGCCCGGCGCACCGGGGAAACGATCACCCCGGTCCGTACCCGATTCTGCTCTCTCGGCCGCCCCGGTGCGCGACCGGTTCACGCCTTCCTCGTGTCGCCGCCCGGCCCGAGCGACACCGCGCCCCCGGTCATCGGCAAACCGGGGGCGCGGAAACCCGTACGGGCAGGGGGCGCGGGAGCCGTACGGCAGGGGCTCAACGGCCCTGGAGGGACTTCACGTTGTCGCCGAAGGTCCAGCCCTTGGAGCCGTCCCAGTTAAGGGACCAGGTCATCAGCCCCTTGAGGGAGCCGTTGTAGTGGTTCCAGGCCTGTGCGACCAGTCCGGTGGACATATGGCCGCCGCCCGCTCCGATCTGGGCGGGGAGGCCGGGGACCTGCTTGTCGTAGGGGACCTTGATGGTGGTGCCCTGGATGACGAGCCCGTTGTTCAGGCAGTCGGTCTGAGCGGTGAAGCCCGCGACGGTGCCGGCGGAGTAGGAGTCGCCGGAGCAGCCGTACATGCTGCCGTTGTAGTACTGCATGTTCAGCCACCACAGGCGGCCGTTGTCCGCGTACTTCTTGATGATCGGGAGGTACGAGCCCCAGATCGAACCGTAGGCGACGCTGCCGCCGGTGACGTACGCCGTCTCGGGGGCCATGGTGAGGCCGAAGTTCGACGGCATCGCGGAGAGGACGCCGTCGATGATGCGGATGAGGTTGGCCTGCGACGGGGAGAGCTGGCTGATGTCGCCGCTGCCGACGAGTCCGGTCTCGATGTCGATGTCGATGCCGTCGAAGTTGTACTTCTTCAGGATCGGCACGATCGTCTCGACGAACCGGTCGGCCACCGCGCTGGAGCTGAGGTCGATCCCGGCCGTGGCTCCGCCGATCGACATGAGGATGGTGCCGCCGGCGGCCTTGGCCTGACACATCTCGGCGGGGGTGGCGACCTTGACGGTGCTGTCCATGCCGTCCTCCCAGAGGACGGTGCCGTCGGAGCGGATGACGGGGAAGGCGGCGTTGATGACGTTGTAGCCGTGCTGGGCGATGCGTGAGTCGGTGATCGGGATCCAGCCGAGCGGCGGGTGAACGCCGTTGGCCGCCCCGTCCCAGTTCTCCCAGTACCCCTGGAGCACCTTGCCCGTGGGCTTCGACTTGACCGCGCAGGTCTCGTCGGCCGCGACGACGGCGCCCGCGTCGGGGGCCTTCGGCGGAGCGGCTCCGACCAGCATCGGCACGACGAGCGCTGCGGCCAGGCCGAGGCCCAGCAGTCGTGAGGTACGACCCATGATCCGTACGTCCTTCCAGCCCGGGCCCGCCGCCGACGGTGCGAAAGGTTCGCCCCGTCCCGCCCCATGTCGTGACCCTGCCAAACCGTAGAATGGTCCAGACCTTCGGTCAAGAGGTCTGGACCAGACCGTCCGCCTTCCGAGCTGCCGGCTCACGGCGGCCTCGCTGACGGGCGGCGGGGCTCTGGTGGGGCTGCGGGACGGCCGGATCGTGGAGGCCGCCACGACAGGGCCGAGGCGGGACCCCGCACTGCCCGCGTCAGCCGTCTACGCGCTGCGGCACGTCGCCGGAACTAGGGGTTGTCACGCGGTACCCGGCCCCCGCCGGGGCGTGGGGGGTACGCCGTCGTTGACCCACTGAGCCATGATCACCGGGGCGTTGTAGTGGCCGCCGTGGATCGTGTTGTGGTTGATCGCCACAGTGGGGCCGGCAGCCTGCTGGGGCACCAGGTCGTCGAGGATGGCCCGCAGTTCCTGCTCGGCCTCGGGATTGTCGCGCAGGGCCCGGCGGATCCTGATCCGCCACTCGGCCGCGACGTCCGCCGCGCCGTCCTCGTCGCCGTTCCGCCGTGCGGCGATCAATTCCTCACGGGACTCCTCCAACTCGGCGTCGATCGTCTCGTCGTCCTCGCCCCGGCCCAGGAACCGGGCCACGCGCCCGCGCACCTGCGTCCAGGCCTCCGTCGCCATCAGCCCCACGAACGTCGTCGCACCCGATGCCGCCAGTGCCGTCAACTCGGCTTCCACCGAAACCCCCTCCGCCTCACTTGTCGCAGCGTACGGGCACGTGAACCGTCGCTGATGCAACCGTAGAGAGCGACCAGCGCCTTCGGAAGCGGAATCGGGTGCGCGGCGCAGAGCAGTTCCGGCCATGCGGTCCGGAATGCCTCCCGACGCTACGACGCCGGGCGCTCCGGTGCGTCCGGCGCCTCCGGTGCGTCGCGCCGGGTCGGCAGTCCGGCCAAAACGGTTGCTCCCACGGTGATGTGCATCAGCGCGAGCGTGGCGACCAGGATCGTGGTGGTCCGGGCGGCGTCGGGGCGAGGGGCGGTCATCGGTCCGCTCCCGGTGCCGGGGCGAGCGCGCCGTGGAGGAAGACCTCCGCCAGCCGGCTCCCGGTGAGACGTGCCGGGTCGTCCGGGTGCGGGCGGGTGAACAGCAGGCCCAGGAAGAGCGCGGCGGCCTGATCCACGGGCAGCCGTAGGGATGCGGCGTCGGGTGCCAGGAGCTCGGCGACCGCGCTCCGGATCGCGGCCATCGACTCCTCGCGCCCCGTGCCGCGAACCTGTTCGCCCGCCGGGGTGTCGCGGCGGCGGTGGCCGGAGGCGTGCAGTGATCCCGCGATGGCGCCCATCCGGTCCAGGTGCGCCTCCAGGGCGTCGGCGGCCTCGGCGAGGCGGTCGGCGGTCGGGAGCTCCGCGGGGATGGACATCAGCTCGCGTACGGCGTGGTCGTGGCGCATCGCCTCGGCCATGCAGGCGTCCAGAAGCTCCTCCTTGTCGGCGAAGACGCGGAAGATCGTCGCCTCAAGGTTCCGGGGCCGTTCCCAGGCCGTTCCCGGGCCGTCCCGGGCCGTTCCCGGGCCGTTCCCGGGCCGTTCCCGGGCCGTTTTCGGGCCGTTCCCGGGTCGTTTTCGGGCCGTTCCCGGGTCGTTCCCGGGTCGTTTTCGGGCAGCTGCCCTTCCCGGCGCAACCACCGGCGCGCCGGACGCGTGATGATGGATGAGGGGCCGCGACACGGCAGTGCTCCGCCATCACCGCCGGCCGACGCCCCGGAAGGGCGGTCGCCATGTCCGCAGCCGGAGTGAAGACCTCGGTCGCAGCGCTGTTCACCGCGCTGCTGCTGGCCGTGACCGCCGCGTGCACGGGCGGGGACGGTTCGTCGCCGTCGCCCAGCAGCAGTTCCCCGTCCGGTGCGGGCAGGACCGCCGACGTACTCGCCGTGAAGATCGACAACGTGGCGCCCGCACGCCCCCACACCGGCCTGGAGCGGGCCGACATCGTCTACGTCGAGCAGGTGGAGGCCGGTCTCAGCCGGATCCTCGCCGTCTACTCCTCCGAACTGCCGCCGGTCATCGGCCCGGTGCGCAGTGCGCGCGAGACCGATCTGGAGCTGCTGCGGCAGTTCGACCGGCCGACACTGGCCTTCTCCGGGGCGCAGAGCAGGCTGTTGCCGGTCATCGACCGCGCACCGCTGGAGGCCGTGCCGCCCTCGAAGGCGCCGGGGGCGTACTTCCGCGGCCGGGACCGGCCCGCACCGCACAATCTCTATCTGCGTCCGGAGCGGATCCCGTTCACCGCCTCCGGCGTGGACGCCGTCGAGGAGCTGGGGCTGAAGGAGGGCCCGCCGCCGCCCGGTGGCGAGCCGGAGGACAGCCGTACGGTCCGCTATCCGTCCGCGTCCGTGACCTTCACCTGGTCCGCCGAACGCGTCCGCTGGCTGGTCTCCCAGGACGGCTCCCCCGCCCGCACGGCGGACGGCGAGCGGATCGGGGCCGGCACGGTCGTCGTCCAGGACGTGACCGTCCGCCCGTCGGACTTCAGCGACCGGTCCGGGAACGTCACCCCGTTCACCGAGACCGTGGGGTCGGGCAGCGCGGTCGTCCTGCGCGACGGCCGGACGTACGAGGCGCGGTGGTCGCGGAGCTCGGCCGACGCGGACACGGTGTACACCGGCGCCGACGGGCGGCGGATCGATCTCGCGGACGGGCCGCTCTGGATTCTGTACGCGCCGCGCGGGGGCGCGGACACCGGGGCGAGCGGCTGAAGCAGGGGCGAGCGGCCGGGCGGCGGGTTCCTCCCGCCGCCCGGCCGCCCGGTGCGCGGCCCGCTACTGCCAGACCTTGACGTAGTCGATGCTCAGCTTCTGCGGGAAGCGGGTGGTGGCGTCCGGCGATCCGGGCCAGTCACCGCCGACCGCATTGTTGAGGATGAGGAAGAAGTCGTGGTCGAACACCCAGGGTCCGCGGGTGCTCTCCAGCTCCTCCTTGTCGACCGTGTGCGACACCTGACCGTCGACCCGGAACGTCATGCCCTTGCTGTCCCAGTCCACGGCGAAGGTGTGGAAGTCGTCGGCGAAGTCCGCGCCCCCGGGCAGGGAGTACGGGGCTCCGTAGCCGGCCGCGCCGTTGTACGCGGGCGCGTGGAGGGTGGAGTAGGTGGTGTTCGGCTCCTTGCCGACGTGTTCCATGATGTCGATCTCGCCGGTGTAGGGCCACGGGCGACCCTGGTCGAAGTAGTCCGCGCCCAGCATCCAGAACGCGGGCCAGAGCCCCTGCGTACCGGAGACCTTGATGCGCGCCTCGACCCGGCCGTAGGTGAACTGGAACTTCCCGTACGTGTTGAGCCGCGCCGAGGTGTACTGGCACGTGGTGCTGCCGCTCAGCGGGTCGGGCGGGCAGGCGGAACCCGGAGTCTCCTCGCGGCGGGCCTCCAGGACGAGACTGCCGTTGCCGTCCTGGACGGCGTTCTTGTTGTTCGTGTAGTACTCCAGCTCGTTGTTGGGGCCGGTGCCCGTCTCCGGGACCCACTTGGCGGGGTCGGGCGCGGCGCCCGCGGGCCCGTCGAACTCGTCGCTGAACACCAGCCGGTCGTATGTGGGGTCGGCCGGCAGCGGCGGTGCGGGGTTCGGGGCTCCGCCGGTGCCCCAGACCTGGAACTCCCAGAGCGAGTAGCCGTATTCGCCGCTGCGCTGGGTGGCGTACAGGCGTACGTGCCGGCCGGCGCCGCTGACGTCCAGCGTCTCCTTGAACCCGGTACCGGTGGTGGTGGAGTGGATCGTCGTCCAGTCGGTCCCGTTGTCGGAGACCTCGATCCGGTAGGCCCTGGCGTGGGCCGGGTCCCACTGGAGGACGACCCGGTGGATCTCGGCGCGGGCGCCGAGGTCGACCGCGATCCAGCCCTGGTCGGTCCAGCCGCCCTCGGGGCTGGTGGCCCAGCGGCTGGCCGGGTCACGGTCGAAGGCCTTGTCCGGCGAGCACTCCCAGCAGGTGCCGTCGTGCTGCGAGGTCGAGGCGGAGCCGGCCTTGCCGTAGGAGAGCAGGACGTCGTCGTCGCCGGGGGCGGTGCCGCCGTCGGTGGTGGAGTAGACCTGGAACTCGTGGAGGGAGTAGCCCCAGGCGGTGGCGCGCTCGGTGCCGTGCATCCGGATGTAACGGCCGGTTCCGGAGACCGTCAGGGTCTCGACGCCGCCGGAGCCGGTCGTGGTGGAGTGGATCGTCGTCCACTCGGTTCCGTCGGCGGAGACCTCCAGCCGGTAGCCCTTGGCGTACGCGGCCTCCCAGTCGAGGACGACCTGCCCGATCGACGTGCTCGCGCCCAGGTCGATACGGATCCACTCGTCGTCGGCGAAGGCGCTGGACCAGCGGGTGGCCCTGTCACCGTCCACGGCCGACGCGGCGGCGAACGGCGCCTCGGTACTGGAGGCGGTCGTCGGCTTTCCCTGGGAGACGAGAACGGCCGCGGCTGCGGCGCGTTCCGGGGCGACGGCCACCGAGAGGGTGAACAGGAGGGCCACGGCGGCCATGACCGCCAGGGCACCGCGCAACCGTGGTGTTCCACGGGCTTCCATGCGAACTCCTTGCTCTGTGAGGGGGCGGGGCCGGGCCGAGAGAGCGCTCCCCCGCAGTGGGGAGACTGGCGGGAGCGGAGTGAACCGTCAAGAGTCGCGGCCGAGTTGATTCAAGAGACCACGGCCACCGAGGTCCGACTTGTCGTTCTGATGCCCGGTCAACTACCTCTGAACTTACGAGAGATGAAACATCGGGCGGTCCGGCCTACAAGGCGCGGCCTTTCTGTGCACAACTCTTGACGTGACGGAAACACGGGAGAATCATTCGGCTACCGAGAGAGCGCTCTCTACCTTGTGGGAGCACGAGTCCGCACCCGTTCCACCCCGCCCACCTGACCTTTCAGGAGATCAGACATGCCCGTTGCCCTCGTCAAACCCTCGCGGCCCCCGATGGCCGCATCCCCTCGATGGCGCACCCTTGCCCTCGCCCTCGTCACCACGCTGGTCGCGGCGCTCCTCGCGACCGTGCAGGCGGCTCCGGCGCAGGCCGCTCCCGTCCTGCTCTCCCAGGGCAGCGCGGTGACCGCGTCGAGCGAGGAGAACGGCGGCACGGCCGCGGGGAACGCCGTCGACGGGGACGGCGGGACACGCTGGTCCAGCGCCTTCGCCGATCCTCAGTGGATACGGATCGACCTCGGCTCCCCGGCCGCGCTCAGCCGGGTCGAACTCTCCTGGGAAGCCGCGCACGCGAAGAGCTACCGCATCGAGATCTCGGCCGACGGCAGCAACTGGACGACCGCTTACAGCACCACCACATCGGCGGGCGGCAACGAGACCCTGAACGTCTCCGGCGACGCGCGCCACGTGCGTCTGACCGGCACCGAGCGCGCCACCGGATACGGCTACTCCCTCTGGGAGTTCAAGGTCTTCGGCACCCGTGACGGCGGCGGTCCGGAGATTCCGGGCGGCGGCGACCTCGGTCCCAACGTCCACGTCTTCGACCCGTCCACGCCCGACATCCAGGGCAAGGTCGACGCGATCTTCGAGCAGCAGGAGGAGGCCCAGTTCGGCAGCGGCCGGCACGCGCTCCTCTTCAAGCCGGGCACGTACGACAACATCAACGCGCAGATCGGCTTCTACACGCAGATCGCGGGCCTCGGGCTCAACCCGAACGACACCACGTTCAACGGCGATGTGACCGTGGACGCGGGCTGGTTCGACGGCAACGCGACGCAGAACTTCTGGCGTTCTGCGGAGAACCTGACGCTGAACCCGGTCTCCGGCACCAACCGCTGGGCGGTCTCCCAGGCTGCGCCCTTCCGCCGGATGCACGTCAAGGGCGGGCTCAACCTCGCGCCCGACGGATACGGCTGGGCCAGCGGCGGCTACATCGCCGACTCCAAGATCGACGGCACGGTCGGACCGTACTCCCAGCAGCAGTGGTACACCCGCGACAGCTCCGTGGGCGGCTGGACCAACGCCGTGTGGAACATGACGTTCTCCGGCGTCCAGGGCGCACCGGCGGCGAGCTACCCGGACCCGCCGTACACCACGCTCGACACCACCCCGATCTCGCGCGAGAAGCCGTTCCTCTACCTCGACGGCAACGACTACAAGGTCTTCGTCCCCGCCAAGCGGGTCAACGCACGCGGC
This sequence comes from Streptomyces sp. iso_384, assembly GCF_056172905.1. Classification (NCBI taxonomy): domain Bacteria; kingdom Bacillati; phylum Actinomycetota; class Actinomycetes; order Kitasatosporales; family Streptomycetaceae; genus Streptomyces; species Streptomyces sp. iso_384. The sequence goes on along the minus strand of NZ_JBWBTT010000001.1, from coordinate 3,714,183 downwards.
GTCTCGTGGGACGGCGGAGCCCAGCAGGGTGAGTCCATCCCGCTGAACCGCTTCTACGTCGTCAAGCAGGGCGCCACGGCCGCGACCATCAACGCCGCGCTCGCACAGGGGCTGAACCTGCTCTTCACGCCCGGCGTCTACCACATCGACCAGACCATCAACATCAACCGGGCCGACACGGTCGTCCTGGGCCTCGGTCTGGCCACGATCATCCCGGACAACGGCGTGACCGCGATGAAGGTCGCCGACGTGGACGGGGTGAAGCTCGCGGGCTTCCTCATCGACGCCGGTCCCATCAACTCGCCGACGCTGCTGGAGGTCGGACCGCAGGGTGCGTCCGCCGATCACTCGGCGAACCCGACGTCGCTGCAGGACGTGTTCGTGCGGATCGGCGGCGCGGGCCCCGGCAAGGCGACCACGAGCATCGTGGTGAACAGCGACGACACGATCATCGACCACACCTGGGTGTGGCGTGCGGACCACGGTGAGGGCTGGGGCTGGGAGACCAACCGGGCCGACTACGGCGTCCGCGTGAACGGTGACGACGTGCTGGCGACCGGGCTGTTCGTGGAGCACTTCAACAAGTACGACGTGGAGTGGTACGGCGAGCGCGGCCGCACGGTCTTCTTCCAGAACGAGAAGGCCTACGACGCCCCGAACCAGGAGGCGATCCAGAACGGCGACACCAAGGGCTACGCCGCCTACCGGGTCGACGACTCGGTGGAGCAGCACGAGGGCTGGGGCATGGGCAGCTACTGCTACTACAACGTCGACCCGACCATCATCCAGGGTCACGGCTTCAAGGCCCCCGTGAAGCCCGGCGTGAAGTTCCACAACCTGCTCGTCGTCTCGCTCGGCGGCAACGGCCAGTACGAACACGTGATCAACAACACCGGCTCCCCCACCTCGGGAACATCGACGATCCCTTCGACCGTCGTCAACTTCCCCTGACCCGGGCCTCTTCGGCCCGGACCCGGTGACCCGGGAGCGGTGAGCCGGTCCGGTACCCGGCGGCCCGGACCGGCCTCGCCGCGAACGGGCGGCCTCCGGCAGACGTAACCGTCCGCCGGAGGCCGCCCGTTCGCGTTCAGGAGCGCGACAGCAACGACCCGCCCGCGTACTGCGCCGACTTGCCCAACTCCTCCTCGATCCGGATCAGCTGGTTGTACTTGGCCGTGCGGTCGGAGCGGGACAGCGAGCCGGTCTTGATCTGGCCGCACCCCGTCGCCACCGCCAGGTCCGCGATCGTGGTGTCCTCCGTCTCTCCGGAACGGTGGGACATCACGGCGCTCCAGCCCGCACGGCGTGCGGTGGCGACCGTGGCAAGGGCTTCGGTCAGGGTGCCGATCTGGTTGACCTTCACCAGGACCGAGTTGCCGACGCCGGTACGGATGCCTTCGCGCACCTGGGCCTCGTCGGTGCAGAACACGTCGTCGCCGGTGAGCTGGCAGCGGCGGCCGACACGGGTGGTCAGCTCGCGCCAGCCGTCCAGGTCGTCCTCGGCCATCGGGTCCTCGATGGAGACGACCGGGTACGCGTCGATCAGCTTGGCCAGGTACTCGACCTGCTCGGAAGGGGTGCGACGCACACCCTCACCCGCGTACACGTAGGAGCCGTCGCGGAAGAACTCCGAGGAGGCCGGGTCCATGATCAGACCGATGTCCGCGCCGGGACGGTATCCGCTGCGTTCGACGGCGCTCATGACGAAGTCGAGCGCCTCCTCGGCGGTGCGCAGCGCGGGCGCGAAGCCTCCTTCGTCGCCGACACCGGTGGAGTGTCCGGCGGCGAGCAGGTCGCGCCGCAGGGTGTGGAAGATCTCGGAACCCATGCGTACGGCTTCCGCGAAGGTCTCAGCCCCGACCGGCGCGATCATGAACTCCTGGAAGTCCAGCGGATTGTCGGCGTGCGCGCCGCCGTTGATGATGTTCATCATCGGCAGCGGGAGCAGGCGGGCGTCGGCGCCGCCGAGGTAGCGGTAGAGCGGCTGGCGGTGCGCCGCGGCGGCCGCCTTCGCGGCGGCGAGGGAGACCCCGAGGATCGCGTTCGCGCCGAGCCGGGACTTGCCGGGCGTGCCGTCGAGCGCGACGAGCGCGGCGTCCAGGCCGGCCTGGTCGTCCGCGTCGCGGCCCACGACCGCGGCCGCGATCTCCCCGTTGACATGGGCGACCGCACGGTCGACCCCCTTGCCGTGCCACTGCCCGGCATCGCCGTCGCGCAGCTCCAGGGCCTCCCGGGCGCCGGTGGAGGCGCCGGACGGGACCGCCGCGCGGCCGAGGGACCCGTCGGCGAGGCGGACGTCGGCCTCGACGGTGGGGTTGCCACGGCTGTCGATGATCCGGCGGGCGGTGACGGACTGGATAGCGGTGGGCTCAGCTGCCTGGTGGGCCATGCGAGGTCCTTCCGGTAGTCACATGCCGCGGCGGTCTTGCGACAGCGCCGGCGCGAGCCGCGACGGGATAACTCTACAGCAATGCTGTTCAGATTGGCTGTTTAGCTTTGCTGTTCAGTTGTGCTGTCCAGTTCTCCGGTCCACGGCCACGGCAGGGGCGACCTGCGCAGACGCGTCGGCGACCGCGGGTTAAAGTGCCCTATGCCCACCCCGGAACCCGCCACCGTCGCCGCCGATCTGCGCACCGCCATGGGCAAACTCGCGCGGCGCGTGAAGCAGGAGGACCGGATCCCGCACGGCCAGGTCGCCGTTCTGGGCGTGCTCGACCGGGACGGGGCCATGACCACCAGCGACCTCGCGGCGGACCAGCGCGTACGACCCCAGTCGATGGCCCGCGCGGTCGGGCTCCTCATGGACCAGGGGCTCATCGTCCGCCGCGCGCACCCGACGGACGGCCGCAAGTCCCTCGTCGACCTCTCCGAGGTGGGGCGGGCGGCGCTGGAGGCGGAGCGCGACCGTCGGGCCGACTGGCTCGCCCGGGCCATCGACCTCGAACTCAGCGCGGAGGAGCAGGAGATGCTCGCGCGCAGCGTCGCCTTGATGGAGCGGCTCGCCGGGCACTAGTTTCGGGATCATGAACCAGCCGACCGACACCCGCACCGACCAGGCTCCGGCCGATCCGGGCGCCACCGACGACATGCTCGCCACCCAGCCGATCGGGTACTGGAGCGGACTCGTCCACACCGCCGTCACCAAGCGGCTGCGCGACGCGATGGCCGGGATCGACGTCACGCAGCCCCAGTACTGGGTGGTGAACTCCGTGCACGGCCGGCCCGACGCGCCCAGCCGCGAGGAGGTCGTCGGCTGGCTGACACCGCTCGCGGACGGGCCGCACGAGATCACGCGCGTCGTCGACCAGCTGGCCCACCGGGGCTGGCTGCGGATCGACGCGGGGCAGCGCCTCCACCTCACCGATGCGGGGGAGGCGGCGAGGGCGCGGGTGCGCGAGCTGGCGACCGAGGTGCGCGCGGTGGTGCACGCAGGCGTCAGCGACGAGGAGTACGTGGCCGCGCTCAAGGTGCTGCGCCGGATGGCCGCGAACGCCGAGGGCGACTCCGCGCAGGGGTGACCGCCGCGCAGCGCATCGGTGACCACGAGGGCATCGCATCGGCGCTCCCTTCCGGATCACCAACACCCCTTCACCGCAGCTGGGTTAGGCTGCCCTGATGTTCTGGGGCCCGGCCTTTCCCTCCTCCTCCCGCAAGGAGACGTTCATGCGTCCGGTGATCGAACGGGTACGCCGCTCATGACCGCTCCCCGCCCCGGCCCCGTGGCCGACACCGAGAGCCCTTTCGCCGCCTTCGGTCTGCCGGGCCGCCCCGGCACCGACGCGTTCTGGGCAGCGGCGCGTACACCCGCGTCGATTCCCGTCGACGACGGCTGGCTGACCCTCTTCCTGTGGCGCGGTTCCGGGGCGGTGCTCGACTTCGAGAGCTGGTCGCCGCCCGTCCCGCTGCGCCGCTGGGAGGACACGGACTGCTGGTACGCCGAGGTGCCCATGCCCGCGCGGCTGCGGGTGACCTACCGCGTCCTCGTGGGGGACGCGGCCCACGCCGATCCGTTCAACCCGGCCGGTGCGGGCGCCGATCGTTCCCTCGCCGCGACGCCGGACGCCCCGCCGCAGCCGTACTGGCCGGACCTCGCCGCGGACGATGTGCCGCCCCTCCCCCGTACCCGGATCCGCTGGAGCAGTGACCGGCTCGGCGGGCGGCGCACCGTGCGGGTCCACCCCGTGGCGGGTGGCGGTCCGGTGGTGCTGCTGCTGGACGGGGACGACTGGCTGTATCTGCACCCGGCCGTGGCCGCCTTCGACGCGGCCGCCGCAGCGGGTGCGATGCCTCCGGTGACGCTCGTGTTCGTCCCGGCGAAGGACCGGGAGGCGGAGTTCGCCTGCCGCCCGGCGCTGTGGGAGGCGGTCCGGGACGAGCTGCTGCCGCTGGTGGGCGACTGCGGCGTGCCGGTGGGCCTGGACCGGCCGGTGGTGGCCGGGCAGAGCCTGGGCGGGCTGAGCGCGCTCTACGCGGCGCTGGAGTTCCCGGAGCTGGTCTCCCGTGTCGCCTGCCAGTCGGGGTCCTTCTGGTGGGCGCCCGGGACCGCGGATCCGGCGGATCCGCTGGGCGGGGCCGTCGGCGGCGCCATCGCCGAGCGGCTGCGCCGGGGGGCCGATCTGTCGCGGCTGCGGTGCGCGTTCGACGTCGGGGAACACGAGACGCGGATGCTGCCCCACTGCGAGCTGACCGAGTCGCTCACCGAGCGGGCCGGTGCGACCGTGCGGGTCTCGCGGTCCGCCTCGGACCACGACCGGGCGGGCTGGCGGCACGCCCTGCTCAGGGATGTCGCCTGGGCGCTCGGCTGAGCCTCCGGCAGGGGCGAGCGGTTGCTCGCCCCTGCCGGAGCCTCACCGGGCCACGGCCAGGCAGTACGCCTCGTCGCTGGCGAGCAGGTTGCGGTGGGTGTCCTCGGCGGTGATGGCGCCGCCGTCCAGGACCAGCACCCGGTCCGCCGCGTCCAGCAGCGCCGGACTGCTGGTCAGCACGAGCGTGGTCCGGCCGCGGCGCAGCTTGGCGACGTTGCGCGCGATGAGCTGTTCGGTGACCGCGTCCACGGCCGTCGTCGGATCGTGCAGCACGAGCATCTCGGTGTCGGCGGCCAACGCACGGGCGAGTGACAGCCGTTGGCGCTGACCGCCGGAGAGATTCGCGCCCCGGTCGCGGACCACGTGGTCGAGCCCTTCACGGTGGAGGGCGACGACGTCGGTGAGCATGGACGCCTCGACGGCATCCGCGATCGACCGGCCACTGCCCGCCGGGTCGATGTTCGTCCGGAGGGTGCCGGCGAAGATCTCCCCGTCGTACGGGTTGACCAGGAGATACCCGCGCACCGCCTCGATCGACAGCTCACCGACCTTCCGCCCGCCGACCCGCACCACTCCCCCGTACGCCTGGGGGGCGACGTTCATCGCGAGGACGGCCGCGAGTTCGGCCGCCGCACGCGGCTGATAGGCGGCGATCGCGACGAACTCACCCGCCCGCACGGAGAACGTGACCCCCTGGAGCGTCCCGTGGCGTACGCCGTCGACCTCCAGGTCTCCGCCGGGCTCCGGGCGCTCGGGCCCCGGTGTCGTCACCGGCGGCGCGGTCAGTACCAGGGCCATGCGCTCGGCCGAGGCGCGGGCCATCATCACGTACTTGGGCATCTCGGAGAACATCCTGAGCGGTTCCATGATGAACTGCGCGAGGCCCACGGCCATGACGAGTTCCCCGATGGTGATCCGGCCCCCGAACGCCAGCCAGCCGGCCGTCAGCGAGACGGCCGCGGCGAGGACCGCGTTCAGGGCCAGTGCGGTGCCCGCGTAGGTGCCGTTCACCCGGGCGACGGTGATCGCCTGGCGCTTGGCGTCCGTGCTGACCTTGCGGTAGGCCCCGAAGGCGGCGTGGTTGCCGCCGAAGCCGTGCAGCGGGCGCAGCCCGATGATGAGGTCGGCGACCTTGGCGCCGGCCCGGGCCACCCGGGCCTGCTGTTCCTGGGTGCTGGCCCCGATCCGCTTGGACATCACGGCGAGGATCGACAGGATCGCTACGGTCCCCGCGATCACCAGCAGACCGAGCCGGAGGTCGGCGAGGCTCAGCGCGACCGCCGCGACCACCACCGCGACCAGCGAGCTGATCAGCAGCGGCACCACCTCGATGATGTCGGCGGTCTGGTCGGCGTCCTCGGTGGCGACGGTCAGGATCTCGCCGGACTTGAGGTCCACGTCCCTGGCCACCGGCTGGAGCCCGCAGGCGGCCACCTGGACCCGCCAGCGGTGCGCCTCGGTCGTGTTGGCCTTCTGCAGCACCCGCATGCCGAACCGCCACGACAGGGACACCGTCGTGATGATCACGGCCAGCGAGCCGATCGAGACGCCGAGCGAGCCGAGGCTGCGGTCCTGCATCGTGTGCTCGACGATCAGTCCGAGCGCGATGGGGAACGCGGTCTCGGCCGCCTGGTAGAGGCCCATGAGGACGGTGCCCGCGATCATGGCGCCGATGTTGCGGCGCAGTGCCGTCCGCAGGATGGCGGCCCCGGGTCGGGGCCGCGTGGTGTCAGGAGTTTTCATCAGGGTCAGGAGTTCTCATCGAGGTGGCGGGCAATCGCTTCGGGAGTGCGCAGGGTGAACAGGTCGCGGATGGTGATGACAGGACCGTACTCGCGGCGGAGCAGTCCGATCAGCCGCACCGCCAGCATGGAGTGCCCGCCGAGGAACACGAAGTCGCTGACCGCGCTGACCTCGTCGTCGTCGAGGTCGAGCGCCTCGGCGAAGAACTCGCAGACCACGGTCTCGGTCTCGGTCTCCGGGCCACGCTCGCCCGCCGTGGTCAGGGCGCCGAGCGGCCTGGCCTCGGGCAGCGCCTTGGTGTCGGCCTTCCCGTTCACGGTCAGCGGGATGCTGTCGACCTGGGCGAAGTGCGTCGGGCGCAGGAAGTCCGGCAGCCCGGCGCCCACCTCTCCGGCGACCTGGGCGAGGTCGGCGGAGCCCGCCAGGACGAGATAGGCGGCCAGCCGGTACGCGCCGTCGACGCCCGGGTCGGGCTGGGCGACGGCGGCGACGAAGCGGACCGCCGGGTGGGCCGCGAACACGGCCTCGACCTCGCCGAGTTCGACCCGGTGGCCACGGATCTTGACCTGTTGGTCGGTGCGGCCCAGGTAGGCGATGTTCCCGTCGGGCCGGCGGATCACCAGGTCGCCGGTGCGGTACATGCGCTCCCCGGGTGAGCCGAACGGGCAGGCCACGAAGCGGTGCGCGGTCTGGGCGCTGCGGCCCAGGTAGCCGCGGGCGATGCCGACGCCCGCCACGTACAGCTCGCCGGGCACGCCGTCGGGCAGCGGTCGCAGCCACGGGTCCAGGACGTACACCTCGGTGTTGTCGATGGCCACGCCGACCACCGGGTCCTGGCACTCGAAGGTGCCGACGCCGAGGGTGTTGATGGTGTACTCGGTGGGCCCGTAGAGGTTGTAGCCGACGGTGCCCTCGGTCTCGGCGAGCCGCTGCCACAGGGCCGGGGTGACGGCCTCGCCGCCCAGCAGCACGAGCGCGGGCCGCCGCTCCGGGTCCTCCAGGAGCCCTTCGGCCACCAACTGCTGGGCGTAGGTGGGTGTCACGTTGACGACGTCGATGCCGTGCTCGACGCAGTACTCCACCAGCCGGGGCGCGTCACGGCGCAACTCCTCGTCGCAGATGTGGACTTCGTGGCCGTCGGCGAGCCACAGCAGCTCCTCCCACGACATGTCGAACGCGAAGGACACGGTGTGCGCGATCCGGAAGATCCGGTGGTCGTGCTCGGCGAGGACCGGCTCGAAGATGCGGCGCTGATGGTTGATCAGCATATTGGTGAGCCCCGCGTACTCGGTCACCACGCCCTTCGGCTTTCCGGTCGATCCGGAGGTGTAGATGGTGTACGCGGGGTGGCGCAGCCGGTCCGGGTCGTCCGGTGCGAAGGTCGTGTACGGCTCCGCCGCGGGCAACGGGCTGTCCAGCTCGATGAGTTCGCCGGTCAGCCGGGGTGACACCGCGCTCACGGTGAGGATCACCTCGGGCCGGGCGTCCTCGACGATCGCCGCGATCCGCTCGTCCGGGTGGTCCAACTCCAGCGGTACATAGGCGGCTCCTACGCGCAGCACCGCGAACAGCGCGGCGATCCAGTCGAGGGAGCGCGGGATCGCCAGGCCCACGGTGGTCTCGGGGCCGATGCCCCGCCGGGCGAGGACGCCCGCCACGGCCCGGCTGCGGTCGCGGAGCTCGGCGAAGGTCATGGTCGTACCGTCGGCGACGAGCGCGACCCGCTCCGGATCGCGGTCGGCCGCGAGGTCGAAGCGGTCCACCACGGTGTCGGTGCCGACCTCGGTGCGCACGGCGGGCCCGGGGTCCGGTGCCAGGCCGCGCAACGCGCCCAGCGGGCCGGTCGCCCGCGCCAGATCCTCCAGGACGCGCAGATAGTCGTCGAGGAGCGCGCGGGCGCTGTCGGGGTCGCCGTGGCGGTGCTCCAGCTTGACCGTGAGCCGGTCGCCGGGCGTGACGACCCAGGTGTAGGGGTAGTGGGTGGAGTCGTCGGCCTGCACGGAGGCGATGCCGTGGCGGGCGTTCATCTCGGCGAACGCGTCCAGGTCCAGGAAGTTCTGCAGCACGAACAGGTTGTCGAACAGGGTGTCGTGCCCGCCGGCCCGCTGGATCTCACCCAGCCCCAGGTGCTCGTGGTCCATCGCCGCCACCCGCGCCGCCTGTACGGAGGACAGATATGTGTCGACCGAGTCATCGGGCCGGGCCCGTGTCCACAGCGGCACGGTGTTGAGCAGGACGCCGACGATGTCGCCGTGCCCTTCGCCCTCGCGGCCCGAGACGGTGACGCCGAACACGGCGTCGGCGCGGCCGGTACGGGCCCCGAGGAGGAGGCCGAAGGCGCCGGTCAGGACCGAGTTCAGGGTGACGCCCCGGTCCCGGGCGGTGTCGCGCAGCAGCTGGGACAGCTCGGCGGACAGGGTGCGCACAAGCGGCTGGGGCAGTTCCCCGGAGAGGGCCGGGGCCACTCCGGCGAGCAGCGTCGGCCCCGGCAGTCCGGCCAGGTGGTCCACCCAGAAGCGTTCCGCTACGGCGGGGTTCTTGGCGGCGAGCGTCCGGGCGTACTCCTCGAAGCTCGGCACGGCCGGGGTCGCGTCCCACGGCTCGCCCGCGACGACGGCCTCGTACGCGTCGAACAGGTCGCGCAGCAGGATCTCGCGGGACCAGCCGTCCCACAGCAGCAGGTGGTAGCTGAGCAGCAGGCCGTCGCGGCCGCCGGGCCGCCGGACCACGGTCAGCCGGACGAGCGGCGGCTCCCCGGGGTCGAAGCCGCGCTCGCGGTCCCGGGTGCGCAGGGCCTCGGTGTCGGCGTCGGTCGCCAGGTCGACGGTGTGGACGGGAACCCGGCGGCCCGCCTTGAGGACCTGGACCGGGTTTCCGTCGTCGTCGGTGGTGAAGCGGGCGCCGACGACGGGGTGGCGGGCGATCACGTACGCCATCGCCTCGGCCAGCGCGTCGGTGTCCAGGCGCCGGTCGAAGGTGAACCAGCTCTGCGCGACATAGTGCCCGGCCGTGCTCGCCGTACCGGAGCCGGCGCCGGCTCCGGCCATGTGGGCCTGGAAGAAGAGGCCGCGCTGGAGCGGGGTGACCGGGGCCGTGCGCTCGGCCGTCGCGGACGCGTCGCCGATCCGTTCCAGGGCGGCCAGCCAGTGTTCGGTGATCGAGTCGGGTACGCCGTCGGCGAGGGTGAAGGCCGCGTGGAGGGAGCCGGTGGCCTCGTCGGTCCAGGCGTTGACCTCGACGGCGTACGGGCTGTTGTGCTGGTCGCCGCCGGAGATGCGCAGGACATCCGACTCGCCGCCCCGGCCCAGATAGTTGAAGAGGACCTGAGGCCGGGCGGTCAGCAGGGGGGCCGTCTGCGGGTTGAGGTACCTGAGCCGGCCGTAGGCGACGTGCCCGTCCTCGTCCGGCTGCCGTTCGGCGGTCTCGCGCGCCGCGGCGACGGGGTCGGTGTGGGCGGTGAGGCGTACGGGGGCGATGGAGGTGAACCAGCCGACGGTACGGGAGTAGTCGTGGTCGGCGCGGACCGGGACCCGGCCGTGCCGCTCCAGGTCGACGGCGAGGTCGGTGGGCGCGGACTGGATGCGGGTCAGCGCGGTGCGCAGGGCTCCGCACAGCAGCTCGGTGAGGCCGATGCCGAGTGCTCCGGGCGCGCTGCGCGTCACCCGGTCGCTCGCCCCGGGCGGCAGGACCACCGTCCGCTCGCGCAGGCCCTGGACCGCGGGCAGCAGGGGCGGGGCCTGAAGGGTGGTGAGCCAGTGGGTGAGGCCCTCGGCCGATTCGGCGGAACGTACGGCCAGCGCTTCGGCGTAGGCGGCGTAGGAGGTGGTGGGCGGCGGCAGGGCGGCGCCGCTCAGGGCGGTGGTCAGGTCGTCGAGGATGACAAGCCAGGACACCGCGTCCACGGCGAGGTGGTGGGCGGTGACGACCAGGGTGCGGGTCGCCGCGAGCCAGGAGAACGCGATGACGTCTCCGGCCTCAGGATCGAGCCGTCCGGCGGCCTCGTCGGCGGCGGCCGTCGCGTCGGCGGTGCTCTCCGGTACGACGGCCACGAAGGCGGCCTCGCGGGCGGGCTCCGTGCGCAGGGCCCACACGCCGTGCTCGATGTGCAGCCGCAGCCGCAGGGCCGGGTGGGCGGCCACGACGGCGGTCGCGGCGCGCCGGATGTCGGCGAGGCCGGTGCCCTCGGCGACGGGCACCGCCCTGGCCTGGGCGAACCGGTCGAGCGAGCCGCCCAGTCGGCGTTGGCGCAGGATGATCGGTGTGAGCGGCAGGGGCCCGTCCTCACGGCGGGAGGGCGTTGTCGGCGCGGGTGCCGGGGTGTGAGTCGCGAGGTGGCCGGCGAGGGCCCGCGGTGTCTTGAACAGGAACACGTCGCGGGGCGCGATCGACAGGCCGAGCGCCCGGGCCCGGTTGATCACGGTGATGGCGACGATGCTGTCGCCCCCGGCGCCGAAGAAGTCGGTGTCGGCGTCCACGGCCGCACCGGGCAGGCTCTCGGCGAAGATGCCGGTCAGGGCGGTGAGGGCTTCGGTCGCGGTCGCGGACTCCTGGCTGTCCGGCTGTGCGGCCCGCTCGGTGAGCGCCTTGCGGTCCAGCTTGCCGTTGACCGTCAGCGGCAGCGCGTCGAGCGGCAGCACCCGGCCCGGCACCATGTGCCCGGGGAGCCTGGCGGCGAGCAGGGCGGTGAGATCGGCGGGCGGCTCCCCGACGACATGGGCGACGAGGTGGTCGCCGCTGTCCGCCACGGTGACGGCCACATCGACGACGCCGTCCACCTCCCGTACGGCGTTCTCGACTTCGCCGAGCTCGATACGGAATCCGTTGAGCTGCACCTGGTCGTCGGCGCGGCCCGCGAACTCCAGCTCGCCGTCGAGGGTCCGGCGAGCGAGGTCGCCCGTGTGGTACATGCGGGAGCCGTCGGCCGCGAACGGGTCCGCCACGAACCGTCCGGCGGTGAGCCCGGGGCGGCCCAGGTAACCGAGGGACAGCTGGTCGCCCGCGACGTAGATGGCGCCCACCCGGCCCGGCGGCACCGGTCGCAGCCGGTCGTCGAGGAGATAGGTGGTCAGGCCGGGGATCGGCCCGCCGATGGGGCTGACGTCGTCGCCCCGGGCGAAGTCCTCGTCGTTCAGGACCCGGTGGGTGACGTGGACGGTGGTCTCGGTGATGCCGTACATGTTGACCAGCCGGGGCGTTGCGGTGCCGTGCCGCCCGGCCCAGCCGCGCAGCCGCCCGAGGTCGAGCGCCTCGCCGCCGAAGATGACGCGGCGCAGCGCACCGGCCGGTTCGCCGGAGCGCAGGTCGGCCTCGATGAACCGGTAGAAGGCGGACGGGGTCTGGTTGAGGACGGTGACGCCGCGTTCCCGGACCAGCCGGTGGAAGTCGACCGGCGAGCGGGTCAGTCCGTACTCCGGCACGAGCAGTTCGCCGCCGTGCGCGAGTGCGCCCCACAGCTCCCAGACGGCGAAGTCGAAGGAGAAGGAGTGGAACTGGACCCAGACGTCGTCGGGGCCGAAGTCCATGTCGGGCCGGGTGTTGGCGAGGAGGGTGGAGACGGCGGAGTGGGGGACGACGACGCCCTTGGGCCGGCCGGTCGAGCCGGAGGTGTAGATGATGTACGCCGGGTCGCCGGGGCGGACCTCGGGGACGGTGGTGTCCAGCGGGTGGTCGTCGCCCTGGACCAGGACCCGGGCGCTCACGCCCGCGCGGTCCAGCAGCCGGGTGAAGCGGTCCTGCTGTTCGCGGTCGACGAGGACGACCTGCGGGGCGGCGTCGGCGAGGATGTACTCCAGTCGTTCGTCCGGATACGCCAGGTCCAGCGGGACGTACGCGCCTCCGGCGGTGACGACGGCGACGAGGGCGACGACCTGTTCCAGGGAGCGCGGTACGGCGACGGCGACCCGCTGTCCGGGCCCGACCCCGGCGGCACGGAGGGCGACGGCCAACTCCGTCTTCGCGTACGAGAGTTCGCCGTACGTGAGGGAGCGGGTGCCGCCGTCCAGGGCGCACTGGGTGACGGCGGTCGCCGCGGGGTCGCGGTGCGCGGCGGTGTCGAACAGCTCGCCCAGGGTCGACGGGGCCTCCTGTGCGGGGGCCCGGCCGGTCGCGGGGGCCAGGGTGTCGACCGGGGCGTCCGGTCGGCCGAGCAGGTCGGCGAGGCTCCGGGTGAAGGTGTGCAGGATCGCCTCGGCGCCGCCGGGGCGCAGGAGTTCCCCGTCGTAGATCAGGTTGAAGCGCGGGCGGCCCTCCGGCGTGCGTTCGACCACGAGCGTCAACGGGTAGTGCGGGGCGCCCTCGTTGACGATGTCGGTGATGACGAGGGTGTCGTCCGGGCGGCGCAGGGCGTCCACGTCGGTGGCGACGTCGAACACCACCAGGGTGTCGAAGAGGGGCCCCGGGCCGCTCCGGCGGCCGATCCGGGCCAGTGAGACGTGCTGGTGCGGCAGCACCGCGCCCTGGTGCCGCTTCACGGCGTCGAGCAGCTCGCTCGCGGTCCCGTCCGGGGTCCAACGGGCGCGCACCGGAATGGTGTTGATGAAGAGGCCGACCATGTCACGGATGCCGGGGACGTCGGCGTCGCGGCCGGAGACGGTGGAGCCGAAGACGACGTCCTTGCTGTGCAGGAGGCTGCCCAGGGTCGCCGCCCACGCGCTGTGCACGGCCACGCTCAAGGACACCCCGGCCGAGCGTGCGGCGATGTCGATGTCGTCGGCGGGTTCGACCGCGAGGTCGGCGAACCGTTCGGAGGGGGTGTGGCCCTCGGCGACCAGGGAGGGGCCCGGCAGTCCGGCGAGCTCTTCGTGCCACACCCGGTCGCTCTCGTCCTGGTCGCGTCCGGCGAGCCAGTCCACGTAGTCGCGGTAGCCGCCGGCCGGGTACACCGATCCGGGCGCGTGGTACTCGGCCAGCAGGGTGCGGAGCATCGGCGGCACCGACCAGCCGTCCGCGATGATGTGGTGCACGGTCTGCACCAGGACGGTGCGTCCTGCGTCGGCGCGGATGAGCGTGTAGCGCATCAGGGGCCCGGTGGCGAGGTCGAATCCGGCCCGGCGGTCCCGCTCGGCGAGGTCGCGGATCTCCTGGTCGGTGCGGGCGGGTCCGTCCAGCACGGTGAAGGGCGCGCTCCTGCCGCTCTCGACGACGGAGACGACCCGCCCGTCCGCGAGGGCCGTGAAGCGGGCGGCCAGATTGGGGTAGAGCGTGAGCAGCCGGGTGGCCGCCGTGGCCAGCCGGTCGGCGTCCACCTCGCCTTCCAGCGTGAGCAGTTGCTGCTCGACGTAGCTGCCCGTGGCATCGTCGTCGAAGACGGAGTGGAAGTAGAGGCCCTCCTGGAGCGGGGTCAGCGGCAGGACGTCGTGCAGGTCCTGGCCGCCCAGGGCGTCCACGTCGGCCTGGGTCAGCGGCACCAGCGGGAAGTCACTGGGTGTGTGGCCGCCCTCTTCGAGCGCCGCGAGTGCGGTGAGGGCGGAACGGAAGTGGTCGCCGATGGCGGTGATGTCCGGGTCGGTGAACACCCCGTCGGGCCAGGAGATGGTGGTGACCAGCTCATAGGCGCCGCTCGCGTCGGGTTCGGCGATGGCGTTGAACTCCAGGGCGCGTGGCAGCCGCATCAGGGGGTCGCGCTTCTCCCCCAGCTGTCCGGTCGTGCCCGCGAGTTGCCAGCTCTCCGTGCCGCCCGCGTCGAACCGGCCCAGGTAGTTGAAGAGCACCTGCGGGGCGGGGCCGGTCGGCACGTCGCCGGCGAGGTGGCGCAGGACGCCGTAGGAGAGACCATTGCCCGGCGTGCGGGCGAGGTCCTCCTTGACCGCCTTGAGGGCGGCGGCGAGGTAGGCGGGAGCGGTGAGGTCGGTGGCCGTGCCGGGGTCCACGGTGACCGGGAAGAGGGTGGTGAACCAGCCGACGGTGCGCGACAGTTCGGGTTCGAATCCGGCCGCGTCCGCGACGAAGCGGGCCTCGCGGCCGTGCCCTTCCAGCTCGATGTGGGCGAACGTCTGATCCTGCCCCCGGTCGCGGCGCCAGCGGGCGAGGGCGACGGCGAGTGCGGTCAGCAGGACGTCGTTGACGCCCGCGTGGAACTTCGCGGGAATGTCGCCGAGCAGCGCTGCCGTGACCTCGGCTCCGACGGAGACGGTGCGGGTCCGCTCCTGTTCCACGGTGTCGGCCGCGGTGAGGGCGCGCCTGCCGATCGGTGCGTCGGCGGCGGGCAGCGGCCTCGCGTAGTGGGTCCGGTCCGCGGTGAACGGCGTGCGGCTCAGCAGTTGGGTCCAGCGCCGGAACGAGGTTCCCACCGGGGGCAGTTCGACGGGGGCGCCCGAGGAGTGCTGCCGCCATGCGGTGGCGAGATCGTCCATCAGGATCCGCCAGGACACGCCGTCGGTCACCACATGGTGGGCGACCAGGACCAGCTGCCGTGCCTCGCGGCGCCAGACGGCCCGCAGCATGACGCCGTTGTCCGGGTCGAGCAGTTCGGTCGCGAGGGAGACGCATTCGGCCACGGGGGCGTCGCTCCGCTCCCAGCAGGAGGCGGTCTGCCCGGCGGGCGGGATGTCGAAGCCCCAGCGCTCGCCGCGTACCAGCTTGGCGCGGAGCATGTCGTGCCGGTCGAGCACGGCGGCGAGGATCTCGTCGAGGGCCTCGGCGGTCAGCTCCGCCGGGGTGTTGAGGACGACCGACTGGACGAAGCCGTCGATCGCGTCCGTGGTCTCGCCGAGCCACTGCACGATGGGCGACCCCACGACGGTGCCGGTGCCGACGTCGCCGTGGTCGACGGCGGCGGCGGACTCCCGGCTCGCCACCGCCGCCAGCGCCCCGACGACGGTGTGGGTGAAGATCTGGCGTGCGCTCACATGGAGGCCGACCTCGCGCAGGGCGCTGAGCAGGGAGATCGCCAGGATGCTGTCCCCGCCGAGCTGGAAGAAGTCCTGGTCCACGCCGACGTCGTCCACTCGGAGCACCGCCGCGACGGCCTCGCACACCAGGCGCTCGTTCTCGGTGGCGGGCGCCACGAGGGCTGCGGCGCCCACGGAAGGTTCCGGCAGGGCGTTCCGGTCGATCTTGCCGTTCGCGGTGAGCGGGAACCTCGTCAGCACGACCAGGTGGGCGGGCACCATGTACTCGACCATGTGGGTGGCGGCCCAGGCCTTGACCGCGTCCGCGCTCAGATCCCCGTGGCCGGCGGACGGGATGACGTAACCGACCAGGTAGGTGCCGCCCGCGGTGTTCTTCTTCGCGACGACGCAGGTGTGCCGTACGCCGGGGTGTTCGGCGAGAGAGGCCTCGACGTCCTCGATCTCCAGCCGCATGCCGCGGATCTTGATCTGGTTGTCGGCGCGGCCGAGGAAGTCCAGCGATCCGTCCGGGGCGTACCGGGCCAGGTCGCCGGTGCGGTACAGCCGGGAGCCGTCCGTGGCGAAGGGGTTGGCGACGAAGCGGGAGGCGGTGAGGCCGGGTGCTCCCACGTATCCGCGCCCCAGGAGGAGGCCGCCGACGTACAGTTCGCCGCCGACGCCGACCGGCACGGGGCGCAGTTCGTCGTCGAGGACGTAGAGCTGGGTGTTGGGGTTGGCCCTGCCGATGGAGGTCGACAGGCGTGTCGCGGCGCCCCGGTAGATGACGTGGGAGACGCCGATGGTCGTCTCGGCGGGGCCGTAGCCGTGGTAGAGCGGGATGTCGAGGCGGGCGCGGAAGCGCTCGTACAGCTCCGGGGTGAGGACCTCTCCTCCGCACCAGACGTGCCGCAGGCTGTCGAGACGGCCGGAGTCACCTGCGATCTCCAGGAGCACGTCCAGCATGGAGGAGACCAGGTAGGTGAAGGTGACGCGTTGTTCGGCGATGACGCCGAGCAGATGGTGCGGGTCGCGTTCGCCGCCGGGCCGCAGGATCACGAGGCGGCCGCCGGTGACGAGCGGCAGGAAGATCTCGTTGATGGAGATGTCGAAGGAGAGCGGGGCCTTGAAGAGCGACGCGTCGTCGTGGCCGAAGTGGAGGATCTCGCCGGACTGCCACAGCAGGCGCTCGCTGATCGCCTGGTGCCGGATCATGGCGCCCTTGGGCCGCCCGGTCGAGCCGGAGGTGAAGATCACGTAGGCCAGGGCGTCGCCGGGGACGGTCGCGTCGGGCGCGTCCACCGGGTGGGCGGCGTACTTCCAGTCGCCGAGGTCGACGGCGACGGCGTCCGGTTCCCCGGCGCCGGCCTTGCCGGTGGAGTTGAGCTGCAGTACGACCCGGGCGTCCTCGGCGACGACGGCCCGGCGGGCGGCCGGCCACTGGGGGTCGAGGGGGACGAAGGCGCCCCTGGCGCGGAGCACGGCGAGCAGGGCGACGACCATCTCGGCGGAACGGCCGAGCGAGATGCCGACGATCTGTTCGGGTTCGAGGCCGCGTTCCAACAGATGGTGAGCCAACTGTGCCGACAATGCGTCTACTTGACGATACGTCAGTGGACGGTGCGGGTCGACGATCGCGACGGCTTCCGGCCGCAGGCGCGCCTGCTCGTGGAACAGCTCCATGATGGTCGGGCGGTCCCGGTCGGCCCGGGTGTCGTTCCACCGGGCCAGCTCCGCGGTCCTCGCCCGGGGACCGGAAGGGCCTATGGTGCCGACGGGCCGGTCCGGGAAGTCGGCCAGGTCGTCCAGTGCCTGCTGGGCGTCGGCGGGGTCGACGCCGGGCGGCACGGTGATCCGGAGACGCTCCACGTCGGTCTCCCACCCTCCGGCCGCGCCGGCGCCGTTGTCGACCCACGCGAGGAGGTCGGGGAAGGGGGTGGCGGGGGTGAGGTGGAGGCAGGCCGGTCCGGTGCCGGTCGCCCAGTACGCGAGCCCGACGGCGCACGCCTCGACCAGGGTCCGGTCGCTGTGGTCGCCGGTCCGCCGGCGCAGCGCGGCCAGTCGGGTGGGTGACAGCAGTACGCGAGAAACGCTGGGTTCCGCCATCGACGTCTCAGCATCCTTCCGAGGTATGCGAGTTGACCTGACCTAGACCCGGTGTGTCTAACTTCCTTCTCGCCACGCACGCCACAGCCGGGCGTACCGGCCGCCCAGCTCCACCAGCTCGCCGTGCGTTCCTTCCTCCACCACGCGCCCCTCGTCCAGCACGGCGATCCGGTCCGCGCTCATCGCCTGGGTCAGGCGGTGGGCCACGAACAGGGTGGTCCGGCCGGAGCAGGCGGCCAGCACGGCGCGTTCGAGCTCGGCGGCGCCCTCGCTGCCCGCCTCCGCGGTCGACTCGTCGAGCACGACCACCGGTGACCGGCCGAGCATCAGCCGGGCCAGGGCGATCTGGGCGACCTTGGTGACGTCCAGGCGTTCACCGCCCTCGCCGACCATCGCGTGCAGCCCGTCGGGGAGCAGTTCGGCCCACTCTCCGGCGCCGACCGTACGCAGCGCGTCCAGCAGTTCTTCGTCGCTCGCGTCGGGGGCGGCGAGCCGCAGGTCGTCGGCGAGCGGGCCGGAGAAGACATGGGTCTCCTGGGTCAGGATGCTCACCAGGGCGCGCGCCCCGGCCTCGTCCATGTCCGCGAGGTCGTGCGACCCGATGCGCACCGACCCGGCCTGCGGCCTTCCGATGCCGGCGATGAGCGCGGCCAGGGTCGACTTGCCGGCGCCCGTCGCCCCGACCAGGGCGAGCGATCCGCCGGCCGGGATGGACAGGGACACCTCCCGCAGCACCGGCTCCTCGGACCCGGGGTAGCTGAAGGTCAGCCCCTCCACCGTGACCGGGTACGGCGCGACGTCGGCGGGCAGGACGGAGCCGTCGCCCACCAGCCGCTCCTCGGAGGGCTCGTGGAACACACCGACCAGGCGGGTGAGGCTCGCGCCGGACTTCTGCGCCTCGTCGAAGGTGAACATGATCGCGCCGAGCGGGGTGAACAGGCGGTGGAACATCAGCGGGGCCGCCGACACCTCGCCCAGGGTGGCGGCGTCCGCCTCCAGAAGGGCGTATCCGACGACCAGGATCAGGACCAGCCCGATGAACTCGGCCCGGTTCTCCCGGCCGACGAACCGTCCGAAGAAGCGGAACACCTCGATGCCGAGATTGCGCACCCGCCACGACTCGGCCGTGACCTTCTCGCGCACGCCGCCCTCCAGGCGGTACGCCCGGACCGTGTCGATCCCGTTGAGTCCGCTGATCAGGGCCTGGGCGCGGTCGGCCTGGGCCACCCGCTGCCTGCGGTAGAGGGGCGCCGAGCGGGGCAGGTACCAGCGCAGCGCCAGCGCGTACGCGGGCAGGGCGCAGGCTCCGGCCAGACCGAGGCGCCAGTCGAGTCCGAACATGCCGATCGTCGCGATGACGACGAGGACGCCCGCCGAGAACACGGTGGGGATGGCCGTCCGGATGCCCTTGGAGATCACGGCCACGTCGTCGCCGACCCGGGAGAGCACGTCCCCCCGGCCGACCTCCTCGACGCGTGCGCTGGGCATCCCCAGCACCGCGCGGACGGCTTCCTCGCGGAGCCGGGCGAGGAGTTCGGCCCCGAGCTTCCCGATCAGGAAGGTGGAGGCGGCGGTGGCTGCCGCGCCGAACAGCGCGGCAGCCACCATCAGCACCCCGACCGTGAGCAGTATCGAGCGTGGTTCACCACCGACCACCCCGTCGACGACCCGGCCGAGCAGCAGCACCGGGACCACCTGAAGCGCGGCCCCGGCCACCGTGGTGAGGACGGTGGAGAGCGTCAGCCACGGGGTCTGCCGGCAGTGCTCGGCCACCCAGCGGGTGGCCTCGCGTCCGGTAGCCGTACGCAGGGTCGTCGGGACGACGGGGGTGTCGGTGACAGTCACACGGATACCGAATCTCGCCGGGGAGCGGGGTGGCGGGTCGTCATCTCTACTCGACCGACTCGACGAGCTCGTCGATCGCGTACGGGAGGGAGAGCAGGGTGCCCTGGGACATCGCGGCGCCGACCGCCGGGCCCTCGCTGTCCAGCAGGTAGGAGACCTTGCCGTTCTTGACGGCGGGGAGGTTGTTGAACAGCTCGAACTTCTTGAGCGCGTCCGTGTCGGCCTGGTCGTTGACGACGAAGATGCGGTCGACGTCGATCAGGTCGATGCGCTCGGGCGAGAGCTCGGCGGAGAAGCCGCCGTCCGCGACCTTGTCGATCTCGGTCTGGTAGGTGAATCCGGTGCCCGTGACGAGGCGGCCTCGTACGTCGGTGGAGGTGAACGCCGAGATGGAGTCCTTGTACCAGGACAGCGCGACGGCCTTCTGCCCGCCGAATTCGGGGTGGGCCTTCTTGGCGGCGTCCAGCTTGGCCTGGATGCCCTTGACCAGTTCGGCGCCTTCCTTCTCCTTGCCGAGCGCCTTGGCGATGTGCACCGCGTTGTCCTGCCACGGGGCGCTGAAGAGTTCCTTCTCGGCCTTGGTGCGGCCGACGGTCGGGGCGATCTTGGACAGCTTCTCGTAGGCCGCCTTGTCGACCTCGGAGTAGACCGCGATGATCAGGTCCGGGCGCAGCGAGGCGATCTTCTCGAAGTTGGGGCCGGCGTCGCCGTTCTTCATGACGACGTCGGGGCGGGCGTCGCCCCACTTGTCCTTCACCCAGGGCCACTGCGTGTTGATGTCGGGCGACTGGCCGGCCGGGTTCGGGTACTGGTCGACCATGCCGACCGGCTTGATGCCGAACGCCAGGACGGCCTGGTCGTCGGTGTAGCCGACGGTGACGACCCGCTTGGGGGCCTTGGCGACCTCGGTGGAACCGAACGCGTGCTCCACGGTGACCGGGAACGCGCCCTCGGCCGCGGCCGGGGCGTCGTCCTTCTTCTTGTCGTCCGCCGAGTCGCTGCCGCATCCCGCGAGGAGACCGACGCCGAGGGTGGCGGCGGACAGGACCGCGGCCAGCCGCTGCCACGGCTTCACCAGCGTCGTTCTATGGAGAGACATCCGGAATCCCTTGCTTTCGCGCTGTCCACTGCGCCCCGGTATGAGGGCAGCCAGACTGTACCCCGAGCAAGTGAGGTCAGCCTAGCCTAACCAATGAACCTTCCACTGGCCACGACGAGTTGAGCGGCATCGTGGCGCCACGGGGCCGTCGCCTGCACATGACGTACCGTCAACGACGTTCCTGACGTACGGTGTCGGCGGCCGCGGGGCTCTACGGTTCGAGCCGGACGTGCGCTCTGCCGATCGGCACGATGAGCGGCCGGTCGCCCACCGGGTCCTCGATCACCTTGGCCTGCAGCCCGAACGCCTCGTCCAGCAGCTCGGCGGTGATCACGTCCCGGGGATGGCCCTGCGCCAGGATGGCCCCGTCCCGCATGACCACGAGGTTGTCGCTGTAGCGCGTGGCCAGGTTGAGGTCGTGCAGCACCATGACGACGGTGCAGCCCGACTCGTGCAGATCGTCGACGAGGTCGAGTACGTCGATGGCGTGCGCCAGGTCGAGATACGTGGTCGGCTCGTCCAGCAGCAGCAGATCGGTGCCCTGGGCGAGGGTCATCGATATCCACACGCGCTGACGCTGGCCGCCGGACAGCGAGTCGACGGGCCGCTCGGCCAGGTCCGCCACCCCGGTCATGGCCAGCGCGCGCCGCACCACGTCGGCGTCGTCCGAGGACCACTGCCGCAGCCAGCTCTGGTGCGGGTGGCGTCCTCGGGCGACCAGATCGGCGACCGTCAGCCCTTCCGGGGCCACCGGCGCCTGCGGCAGCAGTCCGAGCTTCTTCGCCACGTCCCTGGTGCGGAGCCGGCCGATGTCCTCGCCGTCCAGCACGACGGTGCCGCCGGCCGGTTTGAGGAGCCGGGTCAGGGTGCGCAACAGGGTGGACTTGCCACAGCCGTTGGGGCCGATGATCGTGGTGACCACGCCCGGCGGGATCGCTACGTCGAGCTCGTCGATGACCGGCCGGCCGCCGTACCCGACGGTGATGCCCCTGGCTGCCAGCCGTGCGGCGTCCTTGACTCCCGCATCGGCCTCGGCGGTGAACTGCGCGACCACAAGCCCCCCTTACTGAGGTTCGCCTTACTTCTTACCATTTACCGGAGGTTCGCCCGTACCAACAGGTAGACGAGGAACGGGCCGCCGATCACGGCGGTGACCACACCGACCGGCAGACCGATCGGCAGTGCCGCGCGGGCGACCAGGTCGGAGCCGATCAGCAGCAGCGCGCCCACCAGCCCGGAGGCGATGACCGGCGGCGTCGGCCACCTCGCCAGCCGCATCGCCACCTGGGGCGCCACCAGGGCGACGAACGGGACCGGCCCCGCCGCACTCACCCCCACGGCGGCCAGCAGGACGGCACAGAGCAGCAGGACCGCCCGCACCCGGCCGAACCGTACGCCGAGCCCGGCGGCGACGTCGTCGCCGAGGTGCATCGGCTTGAACTGGAAGGCCACGGCGGCCACGACGGCCAGCAGGACGAGGGTGCACCAGAACGCCACCCGGACCTCGTCCCAGGAGCGGCTGTCCAGCGAGCCGACCAGCCATACCTGGGCGCGCGCCACGTCCCGGATGTCGGCCGACGCCAGCAGCCAGGTCGTGATCGCCTGCGTCATCGCGGTCACCGAGATGCCGATGAGGATGAGCCGGAAGCCGTCGACGCCGCGCCGCCAGGCCAGGAAGTACACCAGCAGCCCGGTGCCGAGGCCGCCCACGAGGGCCGCCGCCGACAGCCCGATCGAGCCGGTGATCGCCGCGGCGGTGCCGCCCGTCGCCGTCACCAGGAACACCGCGACGGCACTGGCTCCGCCGGTGATCCCGAGGATGTCCGGGCTGGCGAGCGGGTTGCGTGCCACGGACTGGGTGATGGCCCCGGACATGCCCAGGGCGGCGCCCACGATGAGACCGGCCAGCGCGCGGGGCATCCGGAGGTCCATGACGACGAACTCGTCGACCTGTTCGCCCTGCCCGAAGATGGTGGCGATGACCCGGGAGAGGCCGATCGGGAAGTCACCGACGCTGATGGAGAGGCAGAAGACCAGGAAGGCCGCCGCCGCGAGCACCAGGGTGACCAGGACGAGCAGGGGCCGCCAGACGAACGACACGCTGCCCAGCCGTACGCCCGGCGCCATCACCGCTTTCGCTTCGGTCCCGCTCATGGGCTCCCGGGCTTCCCTCATGTGCTCGTGAACCTGCCTCATGCCTTCTTGAACTTCCCTCGCCACACCAGGACCGCGAAGAAGGGCGCCCCGAGAAGAGCGACCACGACGCCCGATTCCAGCTCGCCCGGCCGCACGACCAGGCGGCCCACGATGTCGCAGACCAGCAGGACGCAGGAGCCGAGCAGACCCGCGTACGGGACCAGCCAGCGGTAGTCGGGGCCGGTCAGATAGCGGGCCACGTGCGCCACCATGAGCCCGAGGAAGGCGATCGGGCCGCAGGCCGCCGTGGCGGCGCCCGCCAGCAGGGTGACGGCGACGATGCCGAGCGTCCGGCTCGCCGCGATGTTCACTCCGAGCCCGCGCGCCACGTCGTCGCCCAGGTTGAGCAGATTCAGGGCGGGCAGCGTGATCAGGGCCAGGACCAGCCCGACGGCGATGAACCCGGTCACCGGCCGGATGACGTCGAATCCGACACCGGCCACGGAGCCCGCGTTCCAGAACCGCAGTGCGTTCAGCGACTTCTGGTCGGTCAGCGCCACCGCCGTGGTCATCGCCGCGAGGAACACCGTGACGCCCTGCCCGGCCAGGGCCAGGGTCAGCGGATTGCCCGCTCCCCTGCCGATGCTCGCCAGGCCGAAGACGACGACACCGGCGAGGCCCGCGCCCACGAAGGCGAACCAGACGTACTGGAAGGGGTTGGTGAACCCGAACACGGCGATGACCGACACCACGGCGAAGGAGGCTCCGGCGTTCACCCCCAACAGCCCCGTGTCGGCTATGGGGTTGCGGGTGTACCCCTGGATCAGCGCCCCGCCGACCCCCAGGGCCAGGCCCGCCACGACCGCGAGGACCGTCCGGGGCACACGCACGGTCTGCACGATGAGCCGGATCTCGGTGAGCTTCTGGTCCGGGTCGGGGTCCGCGAACAGCCCGTGCCAGACCTCGCCGGGGCTGAGCGCACGCGCCCCGACGGCCAACGACACCGCCGCCGCGACCACCAGCGTCACGGCGAGAACGCCCAGCCCCGCGACCCGCCGTCCGCGGATGTCCGTCGTCCCCCCGGGCGCGGGACGCTCCACTGCAGTCGTGACCATGTCGACGAACGATATCCCTTTGATCAGAACGGTCGCGCCCGGCCCGTCCGGCAGCTCACCGGGCGGGCCGAGCACGGAACTCACGGCGGGTCGACGGGGCTTGTCGCCCCGTACGCCCCTCAGCCGCCGGTGCCCTCGGCGACCGGCCGGGACTCGTCGGAGGTGGACTTGACCCGGCGGTCGAGCAGCGAGTCCAGGATCTCGCCGACCCGTATCGCGGTGTTGGAGAGCAGCGATGTGGTGATGCCGTGGGTGTGTTCCGTACCGCCCTGGAGGTAGATGCCGCAGCGCAGCTCCGGGCCGGTCGAGATCCGGTAGTCGCGCTCCACCCGGACCCGGCCCGCGTCGTCGCGCAGGCAGCGGTCGCCGACCTCGCCGAGGAGTCCGAGCGGGTCGGCGGGGCTGTAGCCGGTGGCGAACACCACGACGTCGGCGTCCAGTTCCGTCTCCTCGTCGGTCACCAGTGATTTCACGGTGGCGCGTACGCCGTCGGGCTTCTCCTCCACTCCGGTGACCCGGGACACGTTGAGGAAGCGCAGCCGTTCGGTGCCGAGGACCTTCTCCCGGTACATCTGCCGGTAGAGGTCGTCGATCAGGTCGATGTCCACCACGGAGTAGTTGGTGTTGCCGTGGTAGGCCATCAGGCGGCTCTTGACCTCCTCGGGGGCGGCGAAGTAGTCGTCGACCGCTTCGGGGTCGAAGATCCGGTTGGCGAAGCTGCTGTCGTCGGCGGGGCTGTAGCCGTAGCGGGAGAAGACCGCGCAGACCTCGGCGTCGGGGAACCTGCGGTGCAGATAGGCGACGTTCTCGGCGGCGCTCTGGCCGGCGCCGACGACGACGAACCGCGAGGGCGAGGTGCCGTCCAGGCCGTCGACCTTCCGCAGCAGGTCGGAGTTGTGCCAGACGCGGTCACCGCGCTCCACGGCCTCGGGCATGACGGGGCGCAGGCCGGTGCCGATGACGAGGTTGCGGGCCCGGTGGACCGCGAGTCCTTCCGCGGACCGGACGGTCACGTCCAGGTGCTCCACGATGCCGTCGTGCAGATACGGGGTGACGGCGACGACTTCGTGGCCGTAGGAGACCAGGTCGTCGACCTTGGCCGCGGCCCATTCGAAGTAGTCGTGGAACTCCACCCGCAGCGGGAAGAGGTTCTTGTGGTTGATGAAGTCGATCAGACGGCCCTGGCTCTGCAGATAGCAGAGGAAGCTGAATTCGCTGGCCGGGTTCCGGAGCGTCACCAGGTCCTTGAGGAAGGACACCTGCATGGTGGCGTCGTCGATGAGCATGCCGCGGTGCCAGCCGAAGCTCGCCTGCTGCTCGAAGAAGTGGGCGGTGACCGAATCCTGCCTGCCGACTTTGCTGTTGTGCTCGCTGATCGCGATCGCCATGGCCACATTGGACGGGCCGAAGCCGATGCCGATGAGGTCGTGGATCAGTGGTGTGTCGCCAGGAAGAACCTGTGACATGTCACTCCCATCATCCGGGAAAGCCGCCTGTCAGGCGTGAGGGGAAGGTTTCGAGAAGTGGGCACGCCGAGGGGGTCACGCACCCGAACTTAGGTGAGCCTAAGCTCATCAACTCGCCTTGTCGATAGGGCACATGTGGAGATAGCACACTGATCTGCTGTCAATTCTGGCTCAAAAAAGGCGGTGTTACCGCCTCGTTCGAGCCCTCGGCGGCTCCTCGCACCACGGCACGACGAACACCCGGAACCGGCCGCCGTGGGAGTACGGCCGAATTTCGCACCGCCGGTCCTCCCCTTCGTACGCCTCGACGCGGCCCCGGACACGTTCTTACGGTCCTGTGACGTGCGCGCGCCGCGCCCGGCGCGAGGAATGGCCGGGCCCTAGCGTGGCGGTCATGCGCGTACTGGTCACCGGCGGAGCCGGGTTCATCGGGTCACATGTCGTCGACGCCCTCCATGCGGCCGGGCACGAGAGCGTGGTGCTGGACGCCCTGCTGCCCTCGGCGCACCGCGGCGCCACACCCCCGGAGCCGCCGGGCGACCGGGTGGTCTTCGGGGACGTCCGGGACCGGGAGGCGGTGGCGGACGCGCTGGCCGGGGTGGACGCCGTCTGTCACCAGGCGGCCATGGTCGGCCTCGGCAAGGACTTCGCGGACGCTCCGCTGTACGTCGGGTGCAACGACCTCGGTACGGCGGTGCTGCTGGCGGAGATGGCGGCGGCCGGGGTGCGGGATCTGGTGCTGGCCGGTTCGATGGTGGTCTACGGCGAGGGCCGCTACGACTGCCCCCGCCACGGCACGGTCCGCCCCGGGCCGCGCGCGGAGGCGGATCTGCGGTCCGGGGACTTCGAGCCGCACTGCCCGGACTGCGGAGCGGAACTGACACCCGGCCTGGTCGCCGAGGACGCGCCCGCGGACCCGCGCAATGTGTACGCGTCGACCAAGCTGGCCCAGGAGCACCTGGCCGCCGCGTGGGCGCGGGCCACGGGCGGCCGGGCGGTGTCCCTGCGCTACCACAACGTGTACGGGCCGGGGATGCCGCGCGACACCCCGTACGCCGGTGTCGCCTCGTTCTTCCGCTCGGCCCTGGCCCGCGGCGAGGCCCCCCGCGTCTACGAGGACGGACACCAGCGGCGCGACTTCGTCCACGTCCACGATGTGGCGGCGGCGAACGCGGTGGCGCTGGCGGCGGTACGGGAGCGGCGGCCCGCTTCCTTCGCCGCGTACAACACCGGCAGCGGCGAGCCGCACACCATCGGCGAGATGGCCGCCGCGCTGGCCGGCGCGCACGGCGGGCCGGGCCCGGTGGTGACCGGGGAGTACCGCCTCGGCGACGTACGCCATGTCACGGCGGACTCGCGGGCGCTGCGCGAGGAGCTGGGCTGGCGGCCCCGGGTCTCCTTCGCCGACGGAATGGCGGACTTCGCGGCGGCCCCGTTGCGCGGCGCGGCGGGCCACCGGGACGAGGGCGCCGTCACGCTGTCGGGAGCGTGACCGAGAAGCAGCAGCCGCCCTGTACGTTGCGGACCTCGGCCCGTCCGGCGTGCGCCTCGACGATGCCGCGCACGATGGCGAGACCGAGGCCCGCCCCGGCCGGCGGGGTACGCGCGTGGCTGCCGCGCCAGCCGGTGTCGAAGACCCGGGGCAGGTCCTCCTCCGGGATGCCGCCGCAGCTGTCGGTCACCGACACGACGACGCCGCCGTCCGACCGGTGCGCCGCGACGGCCACCGTGCCGTCGGGCGGGGTGCGGCGGATGGCGTTGATCAGGAGGTTGCCCAGCACCCGGCTCATCTCCTTGCCGTCGACCTCCACCGGCACTTCGTCCACCCGGTCGCCGACCAGCCGCACCCCGTGCTCACGGGCCAGCGGGTCGGCCCCGGCCAGGGCGTCGCCGACCAGGTCGTGGAGGGAGATCCGGGCCGGCGTCAGGGTGAGCGAACCGGCCTGGATCCGGGAGAGTTCGAAGAGGTCGCCGACCATGGTGTTCATCCGTTCGACCTCGGTCCTCATCTGCCGCAGATAGCGTCCGGAGTCGGCGGCCATGCCGTCCTCCAGCGCCTCGGCCATCGCCCGCAGCCCGGCGAGCGGGGTGCGCAGATCGTGCGAGATCCACGCGACGAGTTCGCGCCGCGAGGCCTCCAGCGCACGTTCCCGCTCCCGTGAGCTGTCCAGTTTGGCGCTGGTGGCGGCCAGTTCGCGGGTGAGCGCGGCCAGCTCGGCGGTCGGCTGCCCGGCGGGCGCGGCGAAGGTACCGCCGTCGCCGAACGACCTTGTCGCAAGCGTCAGTTCACGGCTCCGGTCGGCCACCCAGCGGCCCAGCAGTACGGCGGTGGCCAGCGAGACCAGGGCGGCCATGGCGACGACGGTCGTGACGACGTAGAGATCGTGGGACGACAGGAACATCGCCCAGGCGACGGTCAGCGTCCCGGCGAGCATCGCCGCGACGGCCACCCCGGCGACGACACTCACCGAGACCACCAGCGAACGGTGCCTCAGAAGACGCAGGACACCGGCGCCCAGCAGCCCGGCGGCCGCCGCACCCAGGAAGGCGAAGAGCGCGATGAGCAGGACGTCGGTCACCGCGGCCCGCCCCCGTCGGGCGAGGCGGCCGCGTCCGCGTCCAGGTCCAGCCGGTACCCCACCCCCCACACCGTGCGGATC
Organism: Streptomyces sp. iso_384; assembly: GCF_056172905.1. Taxonomy (NCBI): domain Bacteria; kingdom Bacillati; phylum Actinomycetota; class Actinomycetes; order Kitasatosporales; family Streptomycetaceae; genus Streptomyces; species Streptomyces sp. iso_384. The sequence continues at coordinate 3,686,383 of NZ_JBWBTT010000001.1, read as the reverse complement.
AGCCGGGGGCGGGCCGGATCCTTCTCCACCTTGCCGCGCAGCCTGCGGATATGGACGGTGACCGTCGACAGATCGCCGAAGTCCCACCCCCAGACCTCTCGCATCAGCTCATCCCGCCCGAACACCTTTCCGGGATGCCGGAGAAGAAAGGCGAGCAGGTCGAACTCCCGCAAGGTCAGGGCGAGTCCCTGCCCTTCACGGTGGGCCTGCCGTGCCGCCGGGTCGAGGGTCAGCCCGCCGCCGGACAGCGGCCCGGCCCCGCCCGCCGGCACGGCGGCCCGGGCGCGGCGCAGCACGGAGTCGACCCGCAGGACCAGTTCGCGTGGGCTGAACGGCTTGGTGACATAGTCGTCGGCGCCGGTCTCCAGGCCGAGGATGCGGTCCTCCTCGTCGCCGCGCGCGGTGAGCATGATGACCGGGACCGGCCCGTGCTCGCGCATCCGGCGGCAGACCTCGAACCCGTCCATGGCGGGGAGCATCAGGTCCAGGACGACGAGGTCGGGCCGGCGTGCCACGAACCGTCCCAGCGCGGCGGGCCCGTCGCCGGCCTGCTCGACGGCGTAACCGGCGCGGTGCAGATAGCCGACGACGACCTCGGCGACGGTCGGGTCGTCGTCCACGACGAGGATCCGGCCGCGCTCCCCCTGGGGGACGGGTTCGGGATGCAGGGCGGGCGGGGTGTTCTCCATGGCCTTCACTCTGACACCCCCGTCTCGGCGCGTCGGTGGCCGACCGCCCCCATCCGGCCGATGTCCATGTTTCGTAAGAACCTCATGCCCTGAATGCCGGACTTGTCTCCGTAGGGTGAGGCGGGTGACCGATTCTTCTGCCGCTCTTCCGTTCCCGCCCGCCCCGCACACCGGTCTGCCGAAGGCCGACATCGTTCTGCCCTGCCTCGACGAGGCGGCCGCCCTGCCCTGGGTGCTCGATCGCATCCCCGACGGCTGGCGCGCGATCGTGGTCGACAACGGCTCGACCGACGGTTCCGCCGACCTCGCCCGTTCCCTCGGTGCGAGCGTCGTCACGGAGGAACGACGGGGGTTCGGCGCGGCCTGCCATGCCGGGCTGCTCGCCGCCGAGGCCGAGTTCGTCTGCTTCTGCGACTGCGACGGCTCGCTGGACCCCATGCTGCTGGCCGGCTTCGTGCGGCGGATCGCGGACGGCGAGTGCGATCTGCTGCTCGGCCGCCGCCGACCGGAGGGCCGGGGCGCCTGGCCGCCGCACGCACGCGCCGGAAATCTGGCGCTGGCCCGGATGCTGCGCCGCCGCACCGGCCTGCGCCTGCACGACCTCGGCCCGCTGCGGGCGGCCCGCCGCGACGACCTGCTCGCCCTGGACCTCACCGACCGGCGCAGCGGCTATCCGCTCCAGATGGTGGTCCGGGCCTCCGACGCCGGGCTGCGGATCGCCGAGAGCGATGTCCCCTACCGGCCGCGCACCGGGAAGTCGAAGGTGACCGGCACCTGGCGCGGGACCTGGCACGCGGTGCGCGACATGCGGGGCGTGCTGCGGGAACCACCGGCGGACCGCACGCCGGACCGGACCGCACGCGCGGGGACGGGGGCCCGCCGATGAGCGCGTACGGGCCCTTGGGGCCGACGGAGTTGCTGGTCATCGCGAAGGAACCGGTGGCCGGACGGGTCAAGACCCGGCTCTGCCCGCCCTTCTCCCCCGCCGAGGCCGCCGAGCTGGCCGCCGCCGCGCTCGCCGACACCCTGGAGACCGTGCTCGCCCTCCCCGCCCGGCGGCGCGTCCTGGTCCTCGACGGGCGGCCGGGCCCCTGGGTGCCTCCGGGGTTCGAGGTGGTGCCGCAGAGCGCGGGCGGTCTCGACGAACGTCTCGCGGCGGCCTTCGGCGGGTCTGCGGGGCCGGCCCTCCTGGTCGGCATGGACACCCCGCAGCTCACGGCCGCGCTGCTCGCCCCCGCTCTCGCCCCGGACGCCTGGGACGGCTGCGGAGCCTGGTTCGGTCCGGCCGAGGACGGCGGCTTCTGGGCCCTGGGCCTGGCGGATCCCGATCCCGCCCTGGTGCGCGGGGTGCCGATGTCGGTACCGGAGACCGGTGCGGTGCAGCGGCACAGGCTGGTGGAGGCGGGGCTCGTCGTACGCGATCTTCCGGTGCTGGTCGATGTGGACACCGTGGCCGACGCCCACCGGGTCGCGTCGGCCGCGCCGGGCAACCGGTTCGCCGCGGCGTTCGGCCGGCTGACCGGGGCGGGGGTGCGATGAGTACGACCGTGCCCTCGTCCGGACGCGCCGCACCGGCCGCCGCCGACCCGGCCGGCTCCTCCGCCTCAGCCGGGGCGCCCGACACGCACGAGGCGGCCGCCGACAGCGCGTACGCCTCCGACACGCCGGCCCGGCGGGGCCCGCTCCGCACCGCCACCTGGGGCGCCGGCCCGTACGCCAACGCCCTGCGCACCGGCCGGGGTCCGCTCTTCCTCCGCCGCAGCGACGGCTGGCTGCTGCCCCTGGACGTGGAGCGCTGGTGCTCCGACGCGGGCTCCGCCGATCTGTCCGCGCTGCACCGGTGCGAGGGGCCGGTGCTGGACATCGGCTGCGGGCCGGGCCGGCTGGTCGCCGAACTGGCCTCGCTCGGACACCGGGCGCTGGGCATCGACGTCAGCGAGGCGGCGGTGGCCCGTACGCGCGGTCTCGGCGGCGCGGCGTTGCTGCGCAGTGTGTTCGACCCGCTGCCCGGTGAGGGCCGTTGGGGCACTCTTCTGCTCCTCGACGGAAACATCGGCATCGGGGGCGACCCGGCCGCGCTGCTGGACCGCGCGGCCGACCTGCTCGGGGCCGGCGGACTGCTGATCGCGGAGACCGCCCCCGTCGACGTGGACGAACGGGTCCGGGTCCGGCTCGACGACGGCCGGGGCGGTCCGGACGGGAGGTCCGTGCCCGTGGCCGCGGGCGACGACGTGGCCGAGCCGTTCCTCTGGGCGCGGATCGGGACGCCGGCCCTGCTGCGGCACGCCCGTGCGGGCGGCTGGCGTACGGCCGATCAGTGGGGCTCGGAGGGACGGACCTTCGTCTCGTTGCGCCGGCCCGAACGGGAGCGGAGCGCCCGGACCAGCAGCCAGAGTGCGGAGAGCGCGAACAGCGCGCCGGTGATCAGCAGCCAGTTGCCGAGGTAGACGTCCGGGGTGGTGCCGGCGGCGGCCTCGTACCGCCGTTCGGTCCGCCGGGCGATCAGCGGGAACCAGATCAGCAGGAGCAGCCCGGAGAGGAACGCCGGCACCCGGACGAAGTTCACCAGGGCCGTCCGGGGGCCGAGCGCGGCGCGCAGGGCCCGGTCCGCCCCGGCGTACACCGGCAGCAGCACCAGGTCGTGCAGAACGGCCGACCCGGCGAACCAGAGCAGCACCCCGACGGTGTCCCCGTCCAGCAGCCGTACGCCCGCGTAGCCGGCCAGAGAGAACGTCGCGGCGAGCAGGAGCAGGTGGAGCGGGCCCTCGCCGTACGCACGGCGCGGTGAGATGCGCGGGCGACGGGGTGCGGTGGACGGCGGCGGTACGGCTCGGGTGGACATCACAGCTCTCCGAACGTCAGGGTCTCGACCCACTTGGTGTTCAGCACGCCGGGCGCGGCGGGGACGATGATCCGGGCCGGGTAGCCGTGGTCCGGTGACAGCGGCGCCCCGTTCACCTCCAGCGCGAGCAGCGAACGGCCGTCGCGGACCTGGTTGTCGCGCAGCGCGGCCTTGCGGAAGGAGCCGCTGCGCTGGAGCGACTCGACGAACACGCCCGGCGGCCGGTCCGGGTATCCGGCGAGCGCCGCCAGGTCGGAGAGCCGCACCCCGCGCCAGAGCTGGTCCGAGGTCGACCAGCCCTCCACGCAGGCGATCGGAAGCGCCGCGCTGTGCTGTTCCATGGCCAGCAACTCGGCCCGGGAGAAATGGAATTCCCCGGCCGGGCCCCGTACCGTCAGCCGCCAGCGCTCGCCGGTGTCGGCGGGCGTGATCCGTACGGCGGCGGCGGTCTTGTTGATCTGGAAGGCGTTCGGACCCGGCCCCGGGTCGGTGCCGCCGCGCGGGGTGAGGAGCGCGATGCGGCGCAGCGGTCCGTCGAAGCTGCGGCCGGCCGAGGTGATCAGCAGAAGGAGCGAACCGGCCCCCACGATGGCCAGCGCGCCGCGCCGGGACACGGTGGCGGGCAGCGGGTCGGGGGAAGCGAGGGTGTCCGGTTCGCCGCGCGGGATGCCGTTCCGCAACACCCGTACGGCCTGTGGCAGTTTGAGGGCCGTATGGGTGAGGAATCCGGCGAGGAAGACCCAGGCCCCGTAGAAGTGCAGGGTGTAGAAGGATCCGGGGAAGAGGTAGTCCAGCTGGATGTTGAGCAGCCCGGTGAGGAACTCGAACAGTGCCCCGCCCACGAGCAGCAGCAGCGAGATCCGCTCCAGTGCGTGGCCCACGGAACGGGCGGGCGGCAGCGCGAAGAGCCGGGGGACCACCGACCAGAGCTTGGCGAGCAGGACGGGCACGAGCACGATGCCGACGGTGACGTGCAGGCCCTGGGTCAGCCGGTAGAGCCAGTGCGGGCCGGTCGGCCAGGAGAACAGATAGAAGCCGAGCCACCCCTTGCCGGGGGTCTTGTCGTTCACCCGGTTCAGGTCCGGGTTGTAGGCGGCGTACGAGAGCAGACCGGTGACGAACAGCAGGGTGAGCCCGGCGAGCAGGACGACGCCGAGTACGGCGGTGAAGCGCGCCCCGCGCACGGGACTGCGCCAGAACCCCGGGTCGGCGGGGGTGCGCTGGGCGCGCAGGGAATCGGTGAGGGTGCGGATGCGGCGGCGTTCGGGCATGGGCCCGACGCTAAGCGGGGAACACCCCCGGCGGGCGGACGCGACTCCTGACGAAATTCTGACGTCGCGCCGCGAGGGACCCCCACCGGAGTGACGGTGGGCGGGAAATCTGACGGTTCGGTGACGCGGCCCCGCCGTACCGCCCGATTGCCGTCCGGTGTGCATAGCGTGCCAGCGTGAAGACCGAGGACATCACCCCCACGGACACCGCGGGCGGCACCGGGCACGGCCCGCCCGCGCCGCCGGACCGCACCGACGACCGAGCCCGGCGCGCGGGACGGGCGGACCTGATCGCCGCCGCAGCGGGCGTGCTGCTGGTCACAGCCGCGGTCGTCATCGGCCATGTCATCCAGAACCGGGACGGCAGTCTGCGCGCCCAGTGGCCGCCCCTGCTGGCCTCCTGGGACCCCCATCTGGGCCCCGGCACTCCGGCGGCCCTGGTCATGGCGGTCCTGGTGGTCGCCTACGGCCCGCCGCTCGCCGCCCGGCTGCCTTGGCGTGGGCTGCTGGCGGCGGCCTGGGCCGGGTCCATGGCCTGGGTCTTCTCGCTGGCGCTGATCGACGGCTGGCACCGGGGCGTCGCGAAGCGGCTCACCACGAAGCACGAGTATCTGCGGGTGATCGACCGCTTCGAGGACATCCCCGCCACCCTGCGCGACTTCACGAACCACATCGTCATCGGCGAGCCCGGCAACTGGCCCGCCCATGTCGCCGGGCACCCGCCGGGCGCGACGCTGACCTTCGTGTGGCTGGACCGTATCGGGCTCGGCGGCGGCGCCTGGGCGGCGCTCTGGTGTGTCGTGGTGGGCAGTTCGGCGGTGCTGGCCGCCCTGATCACCGTGCGGGTGCTGGCCGACGAGCGGCTGGCCCGCCGTGCCGCGCCCTTCCTCGTCCTCGCCCCGGCCGCCGTCTGGGCGGGCGTGTCGGCCGACGGCTACTTCACCGCGGTCGCCGCCTGGTCGGTGGCGCTGCTCGCCCTGGCCGCCACCCGCCGGGTCCGCTTCCCGGCCGTGGCGGCGCTCGGCGGGGGTCTGCTGTTCGGGTGGACCTGCTACCTCAGTTACGGGCTGGGGCTGATGGCTGCGGTCCTGCTCGCGGTGCTGGTGCTCGCCCGGACCGCCCGCCCGGTGCCGCTGTTCCTGCTCGGCACGCTGGTGGCCCCGGTGGCCTTCACCCTCGCCGGTTTCAACTGGTGGACCGCGTACCACCTGTTGGTCGAGCGCTACTACCAGGGTGCGGGCGGTGTCCGCCCGTACGGCTACTGGGTCTGGGCCAACCTGGCCTGCGCGACCCTCGCGGCCGGGCTCGCCGCCGTCGCCGGGCTGCGCCGGAGCGCGGTGGCCGCGCCCGGTGCCGTACGGGCGCTGCGGCGCGGCCCGGCGGCGGTCTCCCCGGAAGGAAGACTGGCGTTGCTCGTGCTCGCGGCGCTGGCGGCGCTGCTCGCCGCGGACCTCTCCGGGATGAGCAAGGCGGAGACCGAGCGCATCTGGCAGCCGTTCCTGCTGTGGCTGCTGCCCGCGGCGGCGCTGCTTCCCCGCCGGAGGGTGCGGTACTGGCTGGTCGCGTCGGCCGTTCCGGCGCTGCTGATCAACCACCTTCTGTGGACGGGCTGGTGAGCGACGGCCCTGGCCCTCGTGGTCGGCGCGGCGGATGCCGGTCTCCGTCAGCCCAGGTGGAAGTCCATGTGCACGGCGTCGTCGCCGGGCAGCCGGTCGGGGTGTCCCGCACCGACCTCCGCGACCCGGCGTTCCGGCGCGGCGCTGCGGCGGTTGTGCCGGCGGAGCGGTTCGTGCAGGCAGTAGCCGGGGCCGTCCTGACGCAGGAACAGCTGCGCGGCGGAGACCTCGGGGTGGTCGGCGAGCCGGCCGGCCTGCAACCGGTTGAGTGCGAGGGCCCGGACCGGAGCAGGGTGGGGTGGTCGAGGTGGTCGGCCTTCGTCTCATGCTGGCCACGCGCGGCGGGGGAAGCCCTCCGGACAGGCCCTAGCGTCGCCCGACGTGGCGCCGGGGTACGGGCGCGGCCACGGGGATCGTCTCCACCCGGTCGACGGCGACGTTGACCGTGCCGTCGCTGCGCTCGATCCGGCCGGTGAGGAGGACCGCGGGGGCGTCGAGGAGGGTCCGGTGGCAGCGGTCCCAGACGTGCGGGGCGAACACGAGGTTGATCATGCCGGTCTCGTCCTCGATCGCGCCGAAGGCCACGCCGTGGGCGGTCGGGGGGCGTTGGAGGTACTTCGGCAGCCCGCCGATCCTGACCTGGGCCCGGTCGGGGAGCGTACGGGCGGTGGCCGTGGGGAGCGTGCCGAGGCGGTCCAGGTGGGGGCGGATGTGCTGGACGAGGTGGGCGGTGGCGCTGGCGCCGGTGGCGACGATGTCGGCGGTGGTCTCCTCGGCGGTGGTCATGGAGGTGAGTTCGGGCGCGGTCACGGGGGTGGCGAGTCCGGGGAGCGGGGGCTGGCGCGTGCGGCCGGGTGCGGTACCGGCGCTCCACAGGGCGGTGCGACGGTGTCCGCCCAGTCCGTCGAGTGCGCCCGCGGTGGCCAACTGCTCCAGGATCCGGGCCGGCAGCCGGGTACGGGCGGCGAAGTCGTCCAGGTCGGTGAACGGCCGCTCCGTACGGAGGGCGATGATCTCCTCGGCGGCCTGTTCGCCGAGGCCGGTGACGCTGGTCAGACCGCGGCGGATCGCCGGGGGCCGCGCCCCGGACGCCGGGCCGGACATCGAAGCGGGCATCGGGCCGGACGCCGTGCCGGGCGTCGGACCGGGCGTCGGACCGGGGGCCGGGCCGGGTTCGAGGGTGGCGTGGACGCGGGAGGTCCGGACGGCGGGTCCGTGGACGGTGATGCCGTGGCGTTCCGCGTCGCCGATGAGGGTCTGGGTGTCGTAGAAGCCCATCGGCTGGTTCGCCATGATCGCCGCGATGAGCGCGGCCGGGTGGTGGTGCTTGATCCAGGCGCTGGCGTAGATGAGCCCGGCCATCGACTGGGCGTGGGACTGCGGGAACCCGTAGTCGGAGAAGGCTTCGATCATCGAGACGATCTTCTCGGCGGCGGCCTGCGGGATGCCGCGTCCGGCCATGCCGGTCAGCAGGCGGCCGCGCATCGCGGCGACCTTCTCCGGGGCGTGCTTGGCCGCCATCGCCTTCCTGAGCCGGTCGGCCTCGCCGGGGCTGAACCCCGCGCAGTCGATGGCGAGTTGCATGGCCTGCTCCTGCCAGAGGGCGACGCCGAGGGTCGGCTCCAGCGCGGCTTTCGCGAGCGGGTGGGGGTACGTCACCGCCTCCTCGCCGCGCCGTCGGCGGAGCAGCGGGTGCTTGCTGCCGGCCTGGATGGGGCCGGGGCGGATGATGGACGCGGCGACGGCCAGGTCCTCGAATCTCGTCGGCCGCAGCTGGGGCAGGGTGGAGATCTGGGCACGGGACTCGACCTGGAAGACGCCGATGGTGTCCCCTCTCGCGATCATCTCGTAGACGTCCGGATCGTCCTGGGGAATGGACGTGAGGTCGTAACGGACGCCGTGGTGCTCGTGGATGAGGTCGCAGGCGGTGTGGAGGGCGGACAGCATGCCGAGACCCAGCAGGTCGATCTTGACGAGCCGGGCGACGGCGATGTCGTCCTTGTCGCCCTGGAGGACGCTGCGGCCCTCGGCGGTCGCCCACTCCACGGGCATGATCTCGCCGATGGGCTGCCGGGTGAGGACCATGCCGCCCGAGTGCACCCCGAGGTGCCTCGGGAGGGTGTGGAGCTGGGCGGCGAGGTCGCGTACGTCGTCGGGGAGGGCGGTGTCGGGGCCGGGCGGGGTGTGGTGGATGTGCCGGGTCATCTCCCGGGTCTGCGCCTCCGGGTAGCCGAGGACGCGGGCGGCGTCGCGGACCGCGAGCCTCGGCTGATAGGTGATCACGTTGGCGACCTGGGCGGCGTGCCGGCGGCCGTAACGGGTGTAGACGTACTGGATGACCTCCTCGCGGCGCCCGGACTCCAGGTCGAGGTCGATGTCCGGCGGGCCCGCCTTCTCCAGGGACAGGAACCGCTCGAAGAGCAGACCGTGCCGGAGCGGGTCGACGGCGGTGATGCCGAGGACGTAACAGATCACGCTGCTGGCGGCGGAGCCCCGGCCCTGGCACCAGATCCCCTGGTCGGCGGCGTGCCGGACGATGTCGTCGACGATCAGGAAGTAGCCCGCGAGCCCGAGTCCGGCGACGAGTCCGAGTTCGTGGTCGAGCTGCCGCCAGGCCGCCTCTGCCCCCGGGTCGGTGCGGGGGCCGTAGCGGTCGGCGCAGGCGGCCTCGGCGCGGTCCCGCAGCCACGAGTCCTGCGTATGTCCTGCGGGTACCGCGAACTCCGGGAGTTCGGGGCGCAGTTCGCCGAGGTCGATCACGCAGGCGCGGCCCAGGGCGAGGGTGGTCCCCGCGACGCCGGGATACCGCGACAGGAAGGCCGCGCGCTCGGCCCGGGGGCGCAGATGGGCGGTCGGGGCGGCCATCAGATGCCCGGCGGCCCGGTCCAGGGTCTCGCGGCGGCGCAGCGCGGTGAGCGCCTGGGCCACGCGGGCCTGGCGGGGGGCCGCGTAGTGCACGGCGCCGGTGGCCACCACCGGGATCCCGACCCGGCGGGCGGCCACCCACATCGCGTCGGCGGCGACCGAGTCCTCCGGGAGCCGGTGGTCGACCAGCTCGGCGTGCGTACCGCTCGTGCCGAAGACGTCGGTCAGCCGGGCGAGCCGGTGGGCGACGGCGGTGACGTCGCACCGGTCGGCACCCGGCGGCGGGCAGCCGGGCAGAACGGCCCAGTGCCCCGCGGCGGCCGCCCGGGCCACCGCGTCCAGGTCGTAGACCGGGGAGTTCTTCGACCCGGCGAGCTGCGCGGCGGAGATCACCGCCGACAGCAGCCGGAACCCCTCCACGGTGCGGGCGAGCACCACCGGTGTTCCCAGGACGGGGTCGCCGAGGGTGAGTTCGGCGCCGTGGACGGTGCCGACCCCGTGCTCGCGGGCGGCGGCGTGCAGGCGGCGCGCGGCGTGGAGGCCGTCCACGTCCGTCACCGCCAGTACGCCGATGCCGAGCCGGGCGGCCTCGGCGACCAGGTCCTCCGGCCCGCTCGCCCCGCGGAGGAAGGAGAACGCGCTGTGCACGTGCAGTTCGGCCCAGCCGTCCTCCGGGCGGTCGGCGGTGGGGAGGCGGAGGAGGTCACCCATAGTGGGCCTCCACCCACCATCGGCCCCGGTCGACGAGGAGCAGCCACGCGTGCCCGTCGTCGGTGGTGACCTGCATCCGGGCGATCCGTCGGCCGCTGTCGCGCGTCCACCACTGCTCCAGCACCGGCCAGGGACCGGCCCACCCGTTCACCCCGGCCCGGCGGCGCCCGTCGACCGCGAGGAACGCGGGCTCGGCCGACAGTTCCAGCCGGCCGGCCACCCCGACCGGCGCGCCGTCGGTCCCGGTGAGCCGGGCCGGGCGCCGTACCGGGTAGACCGCGGCCGGGTGCGGGGCGGGCAGCCGTCCCGGCCAGGGACCGCCCTCGGCGCCCGCGCCGTCGTCGGGGACGTCGCCGACCGGGACGAGCCGGATCCGGTCGCCCGGCCCCCGGCCGCCGACCTCGATGATCCGGGTGACCGCCCGGTGTCCGAGCACCGCCTGCACCCGGGCGGCGGCCCGTTCCACCTCCACCGGGGTGTCCCGCTCGCCGTCGAACGCGCCCTGCGAGCCGGTGTCCGGGGAGATCCCGTCGGGGCGCAGGGCCAGGCGGCGGATGCCCGGTTCCGCGCCGCCTGCGTCCAGCAGGCCCTTCTCGGACCAGGCGGCCAGTACGCCGCGCACCCGCTCGGCCACCGCCCGGGAGGACAGCCGCCCCTCGTGCCGGAAGATCCGCGTCAGGGTCCGGCCGTCGGCCGTCCCGACCACGGCCTCCACCCGCGCGCACACCACCCCTGCCGCCGCCAGGCGTTCGTGCAGCTCGTCCGCGAGCGCGACGGCCACGAACACGACCGCGTCCGTCTGCTCCTCGGGGACCTCGAACAGCCGCCGCACCGTGTGGTCCTGGACGGCGGTCCGTACGGACACCGGCCGGGCCTGCCCTCCACGGGCGACGCGGTGGGCGCCGATGCCCTCCGTGCCGAGCCGCTCCGCGACCCGGCCCGCCGGCAGCCGTGCGAAGTCCCCGACGGTACGGATGCCGAGCTGCTTCAGCAGTTCGGCCAGACCGGGCACGCCCAGCACGCCCACCGGGTACGGGGCCAGGAACGCGGCGTTCCCGTCCGCCGGGACGATCGCCCCGTCGCCCCGGCGGGCCGCGAGCGCCGCCACGAAGGTGCTGTCGGCGATCCCGACCCGGGCGGGCAGCCCGAGTGCGGTGACGGCGCCGGCCAGCCATACGGACAGCTGCGGTTCGCCGCCCCAGTACCGCGCGGCTCCGCGCGCCGGGGCCGCGATCAGCCCGGGCCGGATCACCTCCAGCCGGGGCACCACCTCCGCCTCCACGCGGTGCACCACCTGTTCGAACATCCTCACCTCGGCGGCGAGGTCCCGTTCGACGACCCGCAGCCCGGGGCACCGGGCCTGCGCGGCCCGCAGTCGCATGCGCCGCCGGACCCCGGCCGCCCGCGCGGACGCGGAGCACGCCACCACCGCGCCCCGGTGCACCACGGCCACCGGCGCACCGTCCCGCGTACCGCAGGCCAGCACCGGGAAGTCGGGCACCCAGACCACGGCCACCCGTACGGAATCGGACGCCCCGGTCATCCGACGACGCGGAGGTCCGCCCGCGCCCCGTCCCGCACGGCCTCCGCCGCCCCCTGCTCCGCCATGCCCGCCATGCTCACCAGACCGTCCGGACCGGGCAGCCACAGCTCCACGCGGCGCGGCGCGGCGGCAGCGCCGCGGCCGCCCGCCGTCACCGTCACCCGGCGGCCGCGCAACAGCCCGTGCCCCCGGCCCACCCCGGTCCAGCCCACCGGCGCCACCCGGAGCTGCACATCCGCCCCGGGCCAGCGTCCCGCCGCCAGCAGCACCGCTCCGCTGCGCCGCATCACCGCCCGCAGCCGGCGCACCGCCCGCTCCGGCACCCGTACCGAGGCGCCGACGAGCACCACCGGCACCGACTCCAGCAGGACGGCGAGTACCTGGGCCGCGCGTGGCCCCGGGTCGCTCACCACCAGACCGGTGGCCAGATCCAGACCGGCCTGTGCCGCCGCCAGCCCGCCCAGCTCCGGAACTCCCACCGCCGCCCATGCCGCCGACTCCGCTGCCGCCCATGCGGCCAGTGCCAGCAGCAGCGGCAGGTCCCCGCCCGCACCCACTGCGGTACCAGGGCGAATGCCTCCTCCCGGCAGCAGGCCGGAGAGCGGCGACGCCACCGCACCGGCTTCCGCGCCACGCGCCTCGACTACCTGCTGAGCTGTCCACACTCTTCGATATTCGCTCGAACGTTCGAATAATTCAAGCCAGGTCATCCCGGGTCATTCGGTGCCTGGGTACGGTCCACCGTCGAAGGTGTTCCCCTTCCGGGAACGTGCGACGGGAGTGAACACGATGACCGGGCCTGCCTGGGCACCCCCGTCCTGCACCCTGCCCACCGAGGAACAGCCCCTGCGGGTCGCCGAGTGGGGCGGGCTGTTCGCCGAACGGCTGACCGCGCTGTCCCGCCCGTCCGTGCTGCGACTACGTCTCGACCTGGCGGGCGGCCCGGGGGTGGCGGAGCGGGTCCGTGAACTGGCGTCGCGCGAGAGCGCCTGCTGTTCGTTCTTCACCTTCGCCGTCTCCGCCTCCACCGGCGAGGGCCGGGTTCACCCGGACGTCTCGGTGGACCGGGCCCACGCGTCGGTTCTGGAGGCCCTCGCGGCGCGGGCGGGCACGGCGTCGCGGCGGTGAGCCAGGGCCTGCGCGGCGGGCACGGCGGTACGGATCAGCCCCGGAGCGGCAGCAGCCGGGGGACGGCCCGGACGTAGACCACCATGCCGATCACCTCGACCAGGGTCTGGGTGACCACGACCACCGCGGCGACGGCCAACGCGTCCGGCAGGGCCAGGGCGAGGGGCAGGACGACCAGGGAGTTACGGGTCGCGCCGGTGAACACGATGGCCCTGCCGGCCGGAGCGTCCAGGCGGAACAGGCGGGCGACGCCGAGCCCGGCGAACGCCATCACGACGAGGAACGCGACGTAGAACGGCACGACACGGCCCACGTCGCCCAGGCTGCCCGAGTCTCCGAGCTTCGGTACCTGGGAGGCGACCACGGTGAGCAGGACGGCGGCCATCAGCGGCACCATCGTCGTGCCCATCGTGTCGGCGACCCGCTGTCCGGCCGGGCGCCGTGCGGCCCACGCCTGGGTCAGCCAGGCCAGCGTGAGCGGGACGACGATCAGCACGACGAACGCCTCGACGAACGGTCCGGCCTCCACGACCTCGGCCAGATCCGGGCCCATGAACAGGAACAGACAGACCGGCAGCAGCACCATTTGGGCGAGGAGCAGCAACGGGGTGGCGGCGAGCAGGCGTTCACTGCTGCCACCGGCGAGCCCGCTGAAGACGATCACGTAATCGATGCACGGGGCCAGCAGGACCAGCAGCACACCCAGGCGGACCGCCCGGTCGTCCGGGAGGAAGGCGAACATCGCGGCGACCACCAGCGGCACCACGACGAAGTTCACCACCAGCGTCGCGGCCAGGAACCGCCCCGCCCGCACCGAACGCACCAGTTCAGCGGCGGGCACCTGCAGGAACGTCACGTACAGCAGCGCGGCCAGCACCGGGTTGATCGCGCGCTCCAGCCCCGGCCCCGCACCGGGCACGGCCCAGCCCACCAGGCCCCCGGCGGCCAGGGCCCCCACATAGACGGCGACCTGATGGCGCTCCATGCCTGCGACCGGGCCGGACGGTGACGACAACGTACGTGCTCCTCGCGGGGGAAAGCAGGCTCGGCGGCGGTATCGGAGCAGCAAAGCGGTGTCCGTCGTGCTCGTCAAACCGGCGGTGCGGCCGAGCGGCCGCCCGGCGCCGGGCACCGAGGTCGCTCGTCTCCCCGCGGGTTCACGCTTCGTCGGCGGCGGTGCCACCGGAGGACAGCGCCGCCCTTCTTCTGCGGTACACCACCACCCCGCACACCGTCAGCAGGGCCACTGCCACGGCGGACACCCCGAAGGCCGTCCGCTCGGCGAAAAGCCTTCCGAGCACTTCGAGCACGCCGAGGCCCGCGGTCGCGTAGATCAGCGCCCAGGCCGCTCCGCCCACGAGCAGGGCGGGGAGATAGCGGGACAACGGCATGCGCATGCTGCCCGCGAGGAAGTTGGCGGCGGTCTGGAAACCGACCGTCAGGAAGGAGACGGCCACCATCGGCGCGCCCCACCGCTGGATCGCCCGCTCGGCACGCCGGAACTTCGCCGAAGAGATCCGCTCGGCGAACCTGCTGCGTCGGGCACCGGCGCCGGCGAGCCATCCGACGGCGAAGGTCCCTCCGGCGCGGAGCAGGACGATGACGTACAGGGCTCCGGCCGCGAGCGCGATCTTATCCACGGTGCCTCGCCCCGGGCGCGGACCCGGAACCCGCGTTCCCCGTCACCCGCACGAGCGCTTCCGCCCCGTCGGACGCACGACGCGCACGAGCCCGGTCACCGTCTCTCACCTGAGCCCCGCCCCTGCCTGTTCCGTCCGCCGGATCCCGCACGGGACGCCGGAACCCGAACCCGCATGCCCGGGTCCTGTGCTGCCCGGGTCCTGTGCCCAGGCAAGGCCAGCCTAACCGAACGCGCTTACGGCGGATCGGCGAGCCTGGTCACCCGACGCCGGCCCCCGGGGCAGGGTGACCGTCGCCGGCGCCGACCGTGGCGGTCATGAGCAGGCCCGGAGACCCTGTGCGGCCTGGGTGTGTTCGAGCTCGTACGTGGAGGAGCGGGGCAGGGCGAGAGCGGCCCGGAACTCCCGGCGGGCCCGGTCCGGGCGTCCCGCTGTGAGGTGGGCCCGGCCGAGCCGGCAGCGGATGTCCATCTCCAGTCTGTCGCGGTGGGGCTCGTCCTCCGGCCGTAGGCGCTGCTGCACGGCGAGTGCCCGGTCGAGGTGTGCCAGGGCGGTGTTCGGGTCGCCCTCCTCATGGATCGCGGTGCCCAGGCGGGCCAGGGTCAGCGCCTGGAGCAGGAGGTCCTTGGCGTCCAGGGCCAGGACGGCGGCCTCACGGAGCAGAGGGGTCGCCTCGTGCGGTCGCCCCAGGGCGAGGTGGGCGTCGGCCATGCAGGTCAGGGTGCGGCTGAGCACCCGGGGCCGGCCGACCATGCGGGCTCGTGCGTGCGCGGCGCGGAAGCAGTCCAGCGCGTCCTCCTTCCGCTCCTGTGCGATCCGTACGAAGCCCAGGGAGGTGTGCACGGTGGACGCGCCCCAGTCGTCGGACGGCGGAATGACCTTCAGCGCCGCCGTGGTGTGGGCGTCGGCCGCGCCGATGTCTCCCGAATGCAGTGCGGCGGTGCCGAGCCCGGTGGTCGCCCGGGCCAGCTCGCGGTCGTCGCCGAGCCGGCGGCTGACCTCGACGGCCTCCTCGAACCAGGTGCGCGCCCGGCCGGTGCGGTAGGCGAAGAGTTCGGTGAGGCCCATGCAGTTGCGCAGCGTGGGCGCCATCCGCCGGTCGCCGCAGTCCCGTGAGCCTTCGAGGGCGACTTCGAGGATGGCGCGGGCGTCGTGGTAGCGGCCGCGGCTGGTGAGGTAGTCGGTCAGGGCCTCGGCGATCCAGCACAGCAGGTCGCTCTCGCCGAGCGCGAAGGCATGGCCGACCACGTCGACGACCTCTCCCCCGGTTTCGTCGAGCCAGTCCGCCGCGGACCGCCAGTCGGCGAAAGCGGAGCTTTCCGCGGAAGAGGTGGCCGGGAACGCCTGGGGGCCCCAGTCGCTGGCCATCCGGGCCGCGTCCAGGTGGAGTCGCAGGGCGGCCACGCCGACCGGCCTGGAGAGGTCGGGGGTGGCTGCGGCCAGGCGGCGTGCGTGGGCCCGGACCAGGTCGTGCAGCCGGTAGCGGCCGGGCCGCGGCTGCCGCAGGAGGCCCGCGTCGACCAGCTGCTCCAGGGCCCGGCCGGCCTCGGTGGCCGGCAGGTCCAGCATCGCCGCCGGAGTCAGCGGATCGAACTCGACGGTGGGCGCGAGGCCGAGGACACGGAACATCTGCCGCTGCTGTGGCGGGAGGTGTTCGTAGGAGAGCTGGAAGGCGGCCGCGACGCTCCGGTCGTCGGCGTTCAGCTCCTCCAGCCGGTCCCCGTCATCGGCCATCCGCGCCACCATGTGCGCCAGGGTCCACTCGGGCCGTGTCTGGAGCCGGGTACCCGCGATCCGCAGGGCGAGCGGCAACCCGTCGCAGAGCCGGACGAGTTCACGCGCGGCGTCCGGTTCGCGTTCCACCCGGTCCGTTCCGATGAAGCCGCTGAGCATATGTACGCCGTCGTCGTCGGGCAGGGGCTCCAGGGAGATCCGGCGGGTCGCGTCCAGGCCGGCCAGTCTCCGCCGGCTGCTCACGATGACCGTGCTGCCCGGTCCGGACGGCAGCAGGGGCCGGACCTGCCGGGCGTCCAGCGCGTCGTCCAGCACCAGCAGGAGACGCAGGCCGCTGGTCGCCGTGCGCCAGGCGGCGACCAGCTCCTCCTCGTCGTCGCCGATCCGGTCGCCGACCGTGCCCAGGGTGCGCAGCATGCGGGCCAGGGCCCTTCGCGGGGAGAGCGGCTGCCCCGTCGCGTGGGCGCGCAGATCCAGGAAGAGACAGCCGTCCGGGTGCCGGGGAACGAGGTGCCGGGCGGTCTGGACGATCAGCCGGGTCTTGCCCATGCCCGGTGTGCCGTCCACCGCCAGGACCGTGACGTTCCCGGCGGGTCCCGGCTCGGCGAGCAGCGCCAGCTCCTCCTGCCTGCCCACCAACGGTCCCACGTCACCGGGGAGTTCGTTCACCTGCGGCCGCGAGGGGTCCGGGACCGGGGCGACGGTGACGGCGGGCGGCAGAAGGACGGTGTCGTCCTGCCGCAGCACGGCTTCGTACAGGCTGCGCAACTCCTCGCCCGGCTCGGCGCCGTGCGCCTCGCGCAGACGACCGCGCAGCGCGTGGAAGGCGTCGAGTGCCTCCGCCTGGCGCCCGCTGCTGTACAACGCCCTTACGTGGATGGCCAGCAGCCCCTCGTCCAACGGGCAGGACGCGGTCAACTCGGCCAGTTCCTCGACGGCTTCGGACGAACGGCCGAGCAGGAAGAGGCAATCCAGCCGCCCCTTCCGCAGGGTGCGCCGCTGTTCCTCCAGGTGTCGGCGGACCGACCCGGCGTAGCGGCCGGGAAGGCCGGCCAGGGGCTCTCCTGCGTACAGCCCGAGCGCCTCGTCGAAGAGGGCCTGCGCGGCGGCCGGTCCGGCGGATGCCTTGACGCTCCGGGCGCGGCGTCCGAGGGCGGCCAGTTCGACGGTGTCGAGCCGGACGCCTTCGGCTTCGAAGCGGTACCAGCCCTTGCCGCTGCGGATGAGGGACGACCGTGCCGCCGTACCCGGCGCGTCCAGTGATCGGCGCAGGGAGTAGACGTGGCTGGGCAGCACCCGTACGCCGGTCGGCGGCGGGCTCTCGCCCCACACGTCGTCGAGCAACTCCTGGTGGCTCACCCGGCTGCCCGCGCGCAGCACCAGCGCGGCGAGGACCGCCTGCCTGCGTACGGGCCCCAGATCCAGCCGCCGTCCGCCGCGGTACGCCGACAGCGACCCGAGCAGGCCGAGCCGCAGCCGCCCGTCGTCACCGTCCGCCACTCGCCCCCCCTGTTCCTGCCGGCTTCAGCCGGCTTCACATCACTTCATCGGTGCTTCAACGGAATTGCAGCGCAGCGCGAGAGGCTGCCGCAAGCCCTAACCCGGGCGGGTTGACGACGGTTCCCGGCCATGTGGCCGCGTCTGTTCCGGCCGGTCCACGTCCCGGAAGCCTCAGCCCGTGGCAGCGGATCGCGCTGCCGGCCGGCTGCGACACGACGAAGCCCTCCGGACCGTCCAGGTCCCGGTCGAGGTACTCCGTGGCGCGGACGACGCGCTCGCGCTCGGCGCACGAGGCCAGTTGGTCGCGCACCGCGGAGCTGTCGCCGTGCCGTGCGCTCGTTGCGCACCCAGCTCCGCGGACTGCGCCGGATCGCCCGTCGTACGCCGGAAAGGCTGCCGCGCTCCACCGAGGAGCACGCGCTGATCCGCGGTGCATCGCCCACGGGGACGAGCGGCGCACCGCCGAGCTCACCGCCGCACACATCAACGACAGCCTGCGCAACATCCTTGGGGGCATGGCCGACAACGTGGGCCGGACGGATCCGACGGTGGCCCAGATGCATTGATCATGAGCTCACCGATCAGGGGTGGGCCGCAGCACGCGTCCGAGGAAGCCGCGCAGGTAGCCCGCGACGACGTCCAGGTGGCTCTCCAGCAGGAAGTGTCCGCCGTCGATCAGGTGTACCTCCACGTCCTTGGCGTCGCGGGCGAAGGCCAGCGCACCTTCCGGCGCGAAGATCTCGTCGTTGCGGCCCCACACGGCGAGCACCGGGACATCGCTGGTGCGCAGGAACTCGTGCAGGAGCGGGTAGAGCGGGCGGTTGTTCCGGTAGTCGCGGAAGAGCGCGAGCTGAATCTCGTCGTTGCCCTCGCGCGAGACGAGAGCGACGTCGTGCTCCCAGGTGTCCGGACTGATCAGGCTGGGGTCGGGCACGCCGTGGACGTACTGCCAGCGGATGGCGTCGGGGCTCAGCGCGGCACGGACGCCGGGTTCGGTGTCGGGGCCGGGGTTCGCCCCGTAGGCCCAGAGGCCGGCCCAGAAGGAGTCGACAAAGCCGTCCTCGTAGCCGTTGCCGTTCTGGGTGACGAGGGCGGAGATCCGTTCGGGGTGCTTGAGCGCGAGGCGCCATCCGATGGGGGCGCCGTAATCCTGGACGTAGAGCGCGTAGCGGTCCAGGCCCAGCTGATCCAGGAGGCCGGAGGTGAGTTCGGCGAGGGCGTCGAAGGTGTAGTCGAACTCCTCCACCGAGGGGGCGTCGGAGTGGCCGAAGCCGAGGTGGTCCGGCGCGATGACGTGGTAGCGGTCGGCGAGCAGCGGGATGAGTTCGCGGAACATGAACGAACTGGTCGGGTAGCCGTGCAGCAGGACGATCGCGGGGGCGTCGGAGTGGCCGGCCTCGCGGTAGTGGATCTCATGACCGTCGACGGTCGCGGTCCGATGGTGCACCGAATTCATCTCTAACCCCTTTAAGTATTTGATCCGGTTAGTCATTCGCCAGACAAGCACGGAATGGGCTAACCTGTCAAATGATTCGATCCGGTTAGAAAGAAGGTGGCACCCGATGGACGCCCTGCTGGACCTGCTCAACAGCAGGCCGCTGGTCGACGGCGAGGAGCAGGATGCGCTCGGCGACCCGGCCGAAGGCAGGCGCTGGGCGCGTGAGCACGGCGGCGACGGCAGCCACGCGGAACTGGCGCTGCTGCGCGAGGCCCGGGACGTCCTGCGGGACGTGGTGCACGGAAAGCGTTCACCCGCTGCGTTGGGTCCGCTGATGGAAGGGGTCCACCAGATACCCGAGGTCACTTCGCAGGGCCTCCGGTGGACGGTCGCGACTCCCCCGCACGCCCGGCTGGCCGTCGAGACAGTGCTCGCCTGGGCCGACATCGAGCACAGCATGCCCGGTCGGCTGCGCCCCTGCGCCAACGACATGTGCCGGCTGTTCCTGCTCGACCGCAGCCGCGCCAACCGCGCCCGCTGGTGCTCGATGGCCGTCTGCGGCAACCGCGAGAAGGCGCGTCGGCACTACGAACGCACCCGCTGAATCCGCCTGTACGCAGATGCGGCAGCCGAGGCAGGGCGCCGGCGAAGCAGTTCGCCCGGCCGATACGGGCCGGCGCGGCCGACTCGGGCGAGGTCAGCTCCGGGGCGCCGTCCGCGAGGTGGTCCATCAGCGGGCGCTGCTCCAGGAAGGCCAGTTGACCGGCGAGCCGGAAGGCCCGTCAGCCGTCGCTGACCGGCAGCCCACTCAGGCCGGGGGCGCCCCCAGGAGACGTGGGTCTCCCTGCGGTCGATCTCCACGGTCAGGCGGACGCCCGGCCGGGCCGTTGCGCCCGCGCGGTCAGTGGTAGGCGTGGACGACGGCGTGCCCCTTGCCGCGGCCGATCATCCACTTGTTGACCGGCGTCGTGATCACGAAGGCCACGGCGAAGCCGCCCAGCAGAGCCGCCCAGAACAGCGCGTCCGACAGGTGGGCGTCCATCGCCCCGGGGGTCAGGGCGATGATCGCGTTGTCGACGAGTTCCATCACCGCGATCGAGACGGTGTCCGCGGCGAGCGCCACCTTGAGCGCGGCCTTGAAGGTCAGCCCGGCCCGGCGGACGGCGAACAGCGTGAACGAGTAGCCGAAGACGAACGCCAGCGTGATCGCCAGGATCATCGTCTCGACATTGCCCCACATCAAGGCGGTGCCGATGACCATGCCGAGGATCTCGCCGATCGCACAGCCGGTCAGGCAGTGAAGGGTCGCCTTCACCGCGGCCCCCCACGTCACCGCTCCCGGCCGGCGCCCCGTGTGCCCCTCGTGCCCCGCGTGGGCTTGCTGCGCGGCCCGGTCGCCGGAGGCGCCGGCGTGGTGTGCGTTGTGGTCCATGACCCTCATCCCCAAACCGTCCGGTGTGACCGTACTCCTTGACCACCCCCGCAACCATATACCCCACGGGGGTACACGCAACCGCTGGATCCTCCTCGGCGGTGACGGCAGCGGTGATGTCCTGACCACCGGCCAGGCGCACCTTCACCGACGCCATGGCTTCGCCCGTGGTGACGGCGGTGACGGTGGCGGGCAGCTGGTGACGAATGGACAGGGCCATGGGCACACGCCTCGCAAAGCCGGAAACCGACAGGTGCCACTTCTGTGACCTGCATGTCCGCAGGGTCCAGCGCAGTCGCGCCTCGTCATGGGCCAGACGCTGCAGGGTGCGCAGCACGTGCGCAGGGACGAAAGCGTCGTCGGATGTCCGGACCGAACGCCGCAACTCGTTCCGCAGATGGCGTCGGACCCGGGTTGTCGGCAGGATCGTGGGGAGACGCACCGAGCCCGACCCCGATCACTCACCCGCTGCGCACATCGAGGCACCGGCGAGAACGCAGTTCGACAAGGCCTCTGCCACGTTCGTTCGTTAGGAGACAGACATGAAGATGCTGATCAACGTTCCCGAGACCGTCGTCGCCGATGCGCTGAGAGGTATCGCGGCCGCGCACCCCGAGCTGACCGTCGATGTGGAGAACCGGGTCGTCGCCCGGAGGGACGCGCCCGTGGCGGGGAAGGTGGGGCTCGTCTCCGGGGGCGGTTCCGGGCATGAGCCGCTGCATGCCGGGTTCGTCGGGCCCGGGATGTTGTCGGCCGCCTGTCCCGGTGAGGTGTTCACCTCGCCCGTGCCGGACCAGATGGTGCGTGCCGCGGCGGCCGTCGACAGTGGGGCGGGGGTGCTGTTCGTCGTCAAGAACTACACCGGTGACGTGCTCAACTTCGAGATGGCCGCCGAGCTGGCCGAGGACGAGGGGGTCCAGGTCGCCCAAGTGGTGGTGGACGACGACGTGGCCGTGAGCGACAGTACGTTCACCGCCGGGCGGCGCGGTACGGGAGCGACGCTGTTCGTCGAGAAGATCGCCGGAGCACTGGCGGACGAGGGCGCTCCGCTGGAGCGGGTGGCCGCCGTCGCGCGGCAGGTGAACGGGGCCTCGCGCAGCTTCGGGGTGGCGCTCGGCGCGGTCACCACGCCGGCCAAGGGCAGCCCCACCTTCGATCTGCCCTCCGGGGAGCTGGAGTTGGGCATCGGGATCCACGGGGAGCCGGGGCGTGAGCGGCGGCCGATGATGACGTCCGGGGAGATCGCCGACTTCGCCGTGAACGCCGTCCTGGAGGACCTGCGGCCCACCGGTCCGGTGCTGGCGCTGGTGAACGGCATGGGGGCGACACCGCTGCTGGAGCTGTACGGGTTCAATGCCGAAGTCCACCGGGTCCTGTCCGAGCGGGGCGTTCCGGTGGCTCGTACGCTCGTGGGGAACTATGTGACGTCGCTCGACATGGCAGGCTGCTCGGTGACGCTGTGCCAGGTCGACGAGGAGCTGCTGCGGCTGTGGGACGCCCCGGTGCGGACGGCCGCGCTCCGCTGGGGCTGCTGAGCCGCCGGCCGGATCCCGTGGCCGTGTACGCGGGGCCGGCCGGCCGTACTGCCCGCACTGTCCGTGCCGCCGGGACGATCCGTTCCGGCGGGACCGAGGAACAGGAGATCATGTGCTCGACACCGACTTCTTCCGCCGCTGGATGGCCGCTGCCGCGGCGTCCGTGGAGCGTGAGGCGAACCATCTGACGGAGCTGGACTCGGCGATCGGGGACGCCGATCACGGCAGCAATCTTCAGCGCGGCTTCACGGCGGTGACGGCGGTGCTGGAGAACGACGCGCCCGCCACCCCCGGCGCGGTGCTCGCCCTGGCCGGACGGCAGCTCATCTCCACGGTGGGCGGGGCGTCCGGACCGCTGTACGGGACGCTGCTGCGCCGTACGGGCAAGGCGCTCGGCGACGCCTGCGAGGTGACGCAGGAGCAGTTGGCGCAGGCGTTCGCGGCGGGGGTCGCCGCGGTGGGGCAGCTGGGCGGCGCCCAGGCCGGGGACAAGACGATGCTCGACGCGCTGCTGCCCGCGGCGGAGGCCCTCGCCACCTCGTTCGAGGGGGCGGCGAACGCGGCCCGGGCGGGTGCGGAGGCGACGGTGCCGTTGCAGGCGCGCAAGGGCCGGGCCAGCTATCTCGGCGAACGCAGCATCGGGCATCAGGACCCGGGAGCGACCTCGTCGGCGCTGCTGGTCGAGGCCCTCGCGGCGACCGCGGCGGACGGAGCGGGCGCATGAGCGGCGAGGCGCAGGTGGGCATCGTGCTGGTCTCCCACAGCGGTCCGGTCGCCGAGTCGGTCGCCGAGCTGGCCCGGGGGCTCGCCGCCGGAGGGGTGACCGCGCCGGTCGCCCCGGCCGGTGGGCTGCCGAACGGCGCGCTGGGGACGAGCGCGGAGCTGATCGGCCGGGCCGCCGCCTCGGTGGACCGGGGTGCGGGCGTGGCGGTCCTGGTGGATCTGGGAAGCGCGGTCCTCACGGTGAAGGCCATGCTCGCCGAGGGCGACGAGCTGCCCGAGAACACGCGGCTCGTGGACGCGCCGTTCGTGGAGGGCGCGGTGGCCGCCGTGGTGACCGCCTCGGCGGGCGGCGACCTCGCGGCGGTGGAGGCGGCGGCCTCGGAGGCGTACGGCTACCGCAAGACGTGACGCCTCACATGGCGCCCCGCACTCCGCCGCAGCAGACTTGACGACATGTCGACCGGCAGGCGCAGTGCGGGGCTTCTTCTCTTCCGGGTCACGGACACCGGGGGCGAGCGCGATGTCGAGGTGCTGATCGGGCACATGGGCGGGCCGTTCTGGGCGGGGCGGGAGGCGGCCGCCTGGTCGGTGCCGAAGGGCGAGTACGGGTCGGAGGAAGGCGCCGAGGCTGCTGCCCGCCGCGAGTTCACGGAGGAGCTCGGGGTGCCCGTCCCGCCGGGTGAGTGGATCGCGCTCGGCGATTCCCGGCAGCGCAGCGGCAAGACGGTGACCGTGTGGGCCCTGGAGGCGGAGCTGGACGTGGCGTCCGTCGTGCCGGGGACGTTCACGATGGAGTGGCCGCGCGGGTCCGGCGTGCAGCAGGAGTTCCCGGAGATGGACCGGTTCGCCTGGTGCACGCCGGAGCAGGCCGTCGAGCGGCTGGTCGCCGGCCAGCGGGTGTTCGTCGACCGGCTGCTCGCTCAGGTGCGCGGGACGGCCGCCTCCCCCGGCGCGTAGGCCGGAGCCGGGGCCGGAACCGTGCCCACCTGGCGGCCGGCCCGCAGTTCGAGCACGTCGCCGGTGAAGCGGGACCGGAAGCTGCGGTCGTGCGAGACGACGACGACCGCGCCCCGGTACTGGTCGAGGGCCTGCTCCAGCTCCTCGACCAGGCTCAGGGCGATGTGGTTCGTCGGCTCGTCCAGCACCAGCAGATCGGCCGGCCGGGTCACCAGACGGGCCAGGGCGAGCCTGCGCTGCTGGCCGACGGAGAGTGACGCGACGGGCACGTCGAGGTCCTCGGGGCGGAACAGTCCGAGGGCCAGGAGCTCGTCGGCGTACTCGTCGGGGAAGCCGGGGCGGCCCGCCGCGAAGGTCGCGAGCAGGGTGCGCCGGGTCGGCCGGGCGGGCAGTTCCTGCGGGAGGTAGCCGATGCGGGCGTGACGGGTGACCGTGCCGGTGTCGGGGGCCAGGTCGCCCGCGAGAACCCGCAGCAGGGTGGTCTTCCCGGCCCCGTTCTCCCCGGTCACCAGGAGGCGGGCTCCCGAGGCCACGCGCAGGGAGGGGAGGCGGAGGCGGTCCCCTACGGAGACGGCGTCCAGCTCCACGAGGGACCTCGTGCGGTCCGACCGGCCGGTGGCGTCGGTGGTCCCGGCGCTCTCCGCCCCGCCGGTCTCCGTGGTGACGGTCGGGCGGCCGGTGAAGGCGAGTGGGCGGGGCGGGGGTGGCACGGGGGACCTGCGCAGGGCGTCCAGCCGGGTCCGGGCGGACCTGACCTGGCCGGACAGTTTGGCCTCGTGCGAGCGGCGGTGCTTGCCGAAGCCCTGTTTCGGGTCGCCTCCGGTGGCCGCGAGCCGCGCTCCGGCCGCCTCGACCAGTTCCTCGGTGCGGGCCAGGTCCGCCACGTACTCCTCGTGCTCCTGGGCCCAGCGGCGGCGGGCGGCGGCCTTGGCGGTGCGGTAGCCGTCCCAGCCGTCCCCGTACCGGGTGACCGTGCGCAGATCGCGGTCGACCTCCAGGATCACCGAGGTGACCCGCTCCAGGAACGCCCGGTCGTGGGTGATCGCCACGACGGTGCCCCGGTGGGCGCGCAGGTGGTCCTCCAGCCAGCCGACGGCGCGGGCGTCGAGGTGGTTGGTCGGCTCGTCGAGCAGCAGCAGTTCGGGGGCGGCGGCCAGGACGCAGGCGAGGGCGAGCCGGGACTGCTCGCCGCCGGAGAGTGTGGCGAGGGCCCGGTCGCGGGTGAGGTGGGCGAGGCCGAGCCCGTGCAGAGCCGCTTCGGTGCGGCCGTCCGCCCGGTAGCCGTCGCGGTCCTCGTAAGCGGTGAGGAGGTCTCCGTACGCGGCGAGTTCCGCGTCGGTGGGCTCCGGGTCGCCGGGCTTCCGCTCGGAGAGGCCGGCCTCCGCCTCGCGGATGCGGTGTTCGAGGTCGCGCAGTTCGGCGAGGGCCGCGTCGACGGCGTCCTGCACGGTGTCGGACGGGTCGAGGTCGAGGGTCTGGGCGAGGTAGCCGGCGCCGCCGGGGAACCGGACGGTGATCTCTCCGGTGTCCGGCTGTTCCGCGCCGGCCAGCAGCCGGATCAGGGTGGACTTTCCGGAGCCGTTCTCGCCGATGACGGCGGTCTTCTCACCGGGCCGGACGGTGAGGGTCACCTGGTCGAGTACGGAGCGGTCCCCGTACGCCTTGGAGACGTCTTTCATGGCCAGTTGAGCGCGGTCGCGCTGGGGGTGCATGGGTGCCTTTTCCCTGGGTGACGGCCCGCGACGGGGCGCACGGGGGCGCGGTGGCGGGGCGTGGATGCCGGACGGCGGAGGGGACGGCGGCGGGCGCGCGGGGTGACGTCGACGTCACCGGGGCGTCTCAGCGGGACGCGTGGTGCGGCGCGCGGCGGCCGTCCGGGCCGGGAATCAGCGGAAGAAGTAGAAGCGGTACGAACCCATGCGGGCCAGTCTAACGAGGGCGGGCCGCCCACGCCGGGAATTTTCCGGCCCCTCCGGCCGCCCCCCGGCACACCGGGCGTGCGCCGGGAGGGGCCGGAAGGGGCCGGAAAGGGTCAGCCGCCGGGGAGGATGACGGCCCGGCCGTTGATCCTGCCGTCGTGGAGGCGTTCGTAGGCGAGCGGGGCCTCGTCGATGGAGTACGTCTCCACATGGACGTCCACCGCCCCGGCGTGGGCCAGGTCGAGGACCTCGGCGAGTTCCTTGCGCGAGCCCCAGTAGGGGGCGCTGACGTTGGTTCCGTACGGAAGTGTCCCGAAGCCGACCGGGAGCGCGCCGCCGCCGATGCCGACGATGGTGACGTCGCCGTCCACGCGGGCGACGGCCCCGGCGGTCCGCACGGTGGGCGGCGCTCCGACGAAGTCGAGCACCACGTGCGCGCCGAGCCCTCCGGTCAGTTCCATGACGCGGGCGGCCGCCTTCTCGTCGGAGAGAACGGCTTCGTGCGCGCCGACGGTCCTGGCCAGGGCGAGCTTGCCCTCGGTGACGTCCAGGGCGATGACCCGGGCGGCCGTCATGGCGCGCAGCAGCTGGATCGCGACGTGGCCGAGGCCGCCGGTGCCGATGACGACAGCGGTGGAACCGGGCACCAGCTTCGCCCGCGAGCGGACGATCGAGTGGTACGGGGTGAGTCCCGCGTCCGTGAGGGGCACGGTCTTCACCGGGTCGAGGCCGCCGATCGGGATCAGATGGCGGGGGTCGTCGACGATCATGTACTCGGCCATCGCGCCGGGTGCGCCGAGTCCGGGCGGCATGATGCCGAGCTCCTTGGCGCGCAGGCAGTAGTTCTCCTTGCCCTCGGCGCAGTTCACACAGGTGCCGCAGCCCCACGGCCCGTACACCGCGACGGAGTCGCCGACCGCGAAGCCGTCGACGCCGTCACCGAGGGCGGCGACCGTGCCGACGCCCTCGTGGCCCAGGGTGAGGGGCAGCGGGAAGGGGATCTGGTCGGCGGGCCAGCTCATCACGGCGATGTCGGAGTGGCAGACGCCGGCGGCGGTGACCTTCAGCAGGACCTGGCCGGGCCCGGGCTCGGGGTCCGGGACGGTGACCACCTCGGGGGCGGAGCCGGCGGCTCGGTACTGAACGGCTTTCATGGGGTCTCCTCGCCTCTTCTTCCTTGTTCTCTTCGTTCTCTTCGTTCTCTTCTTCGCCCCGTGTCCTCTTCGTTCTCTTTCTCGCCCCGGTATCCCCCGTCCGCCACTCGGGGCCCTCGGTCACGGGGCGGAGTAGCCGCCGTCCACCAGGTGGTAGCTGCCGTGGATGAAGGAGGCCTTGTCGGAGAGCAGGAAGGCGGCGAGTTCGGCGACCTCCTCGGCGGTGCCGAGGCGTCCGGCCGGGTGGAGGGAGATCAGGTGCTCGCGGGCTGCCGGGTCGGTGTTCCGCAGGAGCGGGGTGTCGATGAAGCCGGGGCCGACCGCGTTCACCCGGACGTTCTGTCCGGCGTATTCGAGCGCGGCGGTCTTGGTGAGGCCGACGACGCCGTGCTTGGCCGCGACGTAGGCGGGCGACCCCGCGAAGCCGTTGGTGCCGAGGATGGAGGACATGTTGACGATCGCGCCCCCGCCCGCCGCGACGATGGCGGGCAGTTCGTAGCGCATCGAGTGGAAGACGCCGCTGAGGTTGGTGGCGACGACGCGGTTCCAGTCCTCGACCGGGTACGCGCCGGTGGGGCTGCTGGGGCCGGCGATGCCGGCGTTGTTCACGGCCAGGTGGAGGGCGCCGAAGGTGTCCACCGCGAACCGCACGCCCGCTTCGACGGAGGCCGGGTCGGTGACGTCCATCGCGACGGCGGCGGCCCTGGCTCCGGTGCTCTCCAGCTCGGCCGCGGCCTTGCGCGCGTTCTCCTCGTCGTAGTCGGCGACGACGACCGCCGCGCCGCCTGCGGCGAGCCGCCGGGCCAGGGCGAGGCCGATGCCGGAGGCGCCGCCGGTGACGAGGGCGGTGCGGCCCGCGAACTCGTCCGAGGCCGGGGCCGAGGCGGAGACCGCGGCGGCGGGGGCGGAGCTGTGGTCGGTGGAGGTGCTCATGAGGTTGCCTCTGTTTCTGCTGCTGTTTCTTCAGCTGCTACTGCTTCTGCTGCTGTGGTGCGGTGCAGTTCCGGAGCGGTGCGCGGTACACCGAGCAGGTCGGCGGAGAGCGCGTCGAAGGCCTCGGTTACCAGGGCGGGCAGAGCGTCCGGGCGGCCTCCGCGCACCCAGGCGGCCTGGGCGGCGAGCAGGGCGCCCGCGCCCGCGGCGACGGTCACGGCGGGCCGGATGTCCTGCCGCGGATCGACGCCGAGCCGGTCCGCGACGATGGCCACCGAGTCCTCCTGGGCGTCCACCCGGATGTGGTGGAAGGCGGCGTAGAGCGTCGGCTCCTCCTCGGCGACGACCAGCAGGTCGAAGATCCGGGGGCGGCGGTGCCAGGGCTCCGCGCCGGGGTCGGCGAGCCAGTCGAGGACGGCCCGCCGGTAGGCGAGGAGCGGGGGTTCCGGGGCCGGACGGGCGCGCAGGGCCGCGTTGATGCGGTCGCCGTCGCCCCGCAGGGAGTCCAGCGCGGCGGCCTCCTTGCTCGTGAAGTACCGGCTGAACGTACGGCGGTCGACGTCCGCGGCTTCCGCGATCTCCTCGACCGTCACGTTCCGCAGCCCCCGGTCGAGCACCAGCTCGAACGCGGCCTGCGCGAGGGTGTCGCGGGTGCGGCGCGCCTTGCGGCTGCGCCGTTCCGGGATCTTCCGTTCCGGGGTCATACATGCACCGTACACCTGAAAATGTCCCCACGCGACAAAAGTCTCGTGGGGACATCAGAAGGGTTCGGGGTGTCAGACGGCCGCTACGCGCAGGGCCTCCTCGCCGGTGGTCTCGGACCGCCCGCCGCCGTCGACGGGGGCGTGGCTCAGGGCGAGCGCGGCGACGTCGTCGCGCCGGACGCCGCCGGAGAAGTCCTCCAGGTCGACTTGGAGCGCGTCGAGCAGTTCGCCCGGATCGCGTCCGGCCCAGGCGCCGACCCGCTCGTCCAGCGGGTAGAAGGCGCCGGCGGCGTCGCGGGCCTCGGTCACCCCGTCGGTGACGACGAGGAGTGTCGCGCCCGGCGGGAAGTCGAAGGAATCGGTCGCCCGGGCCTCCCGGCTGAGTCCGGCGAGGCCGAGCGGAACGTACGTCCGGTGGAGCGTGACGGCCGAGGCCCGTCCGTCGTGCAGCAGGCGGGGCGGCAGGTGACCGCAGTTCACGGCCTCCACCCGGCCGCTCCCGTCGAACCCGAGCACCAGCGCGGTCACGAAGCGTTCGGCCTCACCGGTCTGGGCGGAGAACACGTTGTGCCGGACGACGGCGTCCTCCAGCGCCTGCACCACCCCGGTGAGCGTGGGTTCGCGGATGGCCGCCTCGCGGAACGCGGCGATGGCCGCGAATCCGGCGCCGATGGCCGCGAGGCCCTTGCCCTGGACGTCACCGATGATCACGCGGGTCCCGTAGGGCGACTCGACGACCTCGTAGATGTCGCCGCCGACGAAGCGGTCCTCCTCGATCGGCTCGTAGAGGCCGTGCGCGAGGACGTGGCCGGTCACGACGGGCAGCGGCCGCAGGATCTGGCGTTGCAGGGTGACGGCGGCCGAGCGCAGCCGTGCCATCTCCGTGGCGTGCCGGATGCGCGCCGCGCAGGCGGCGACCCCGAGGGCGCAGGCCAGTACGGCGAAGCCGATGCCGAACACGAAGTCCCAGAAGGTGCCGTCCGCGCCGGCCCGGAAGCCGACCACGACCGCAGTGATCCATACCGCGACCCAGATGGTCTGGCGGAGGCTGCAGTAGACGGAGGCCAGCGCGGGGACGACCACCAGCAGCGGCACGACCCGCAGGTCGTTGCCCGTTCTGATGTCGAGGAACACGACCAGCACCGTCAGCAGCGTGAGACCGCCGACCAGCGTCCAGTTGCCGATCCGGCTCCGGGACACCGACGCGGTGCCCGCGTCCGGGCCGGGTACGGCACCGCTCCGGTGCCGTACCCCTCCCTGCTTCCGTGCCTGCTTCGACGCCCGCTTCTGTGCCATGTCCAGCAACCTCATGGGCACGGCCTGTCCTCCCGCTGATGTCTCGGCGCCGCCCGCAGTTTCGGCCGGTCCCTTCCAGTTGACCGGGGCGCGGGCGTTCGCACAGGAGGGCTTAGGGCCCTGAGCGGGTGCCGAAGGTCCCGTTCGGGACTTCCGGCCCGGGACCTCCGTCCTCCCGCCGGGATGCCGCAGGTCCCGTCGTACGGGTGCCGGCGGCCCGGTCAGCGCAGTGGGGGCCTACGGTTCCCATCGGCCGGCGGAAGCGTGGCGGGGACGAGGGCCGCGATGAATTCCGTACGCCGGCGGAGCCGGAACCCGAGGGACTCGTAGAGCCGTACGGCCCCGGTGTTCGAGGCGGACGCATGCAGGAACGGCGTCTCGCCGCGCTCTCGGATGCCGTGTGCGACCGCCAGGACCAGCCGGCTCGCCAGCCCCTGCCCCCGTACGGACTCGTCCGTGCAGACGCCGCTGATCTCGGTCCAGCCCGGCGGGTGCAGCCGCTCCCCCGCCATCGCCACCAGCGCGCCACCCCGGCGGATGCCCAGACAGGCGCCCAGCTCGACCGTGCGCGGCAGGAAGGGGCCGGGGCGGGTGCGGGCCACCAGGTCAAACATCCCCGGCACGTCCTGCGGGCCCAGCAGGACCGCCTCCGGGTCGGGCGCGGCCTCCACCGACGCGTCGACCAGCTGAACGCCCTCGGCCCGGAAGGTGATCTCCCACTCCTCCGGCGGCTGCGCCTGGAGCGCGGCCAGGGCGACGGAGCCGCCCGGCCCGGCGAGCGCCGCGACATCGACCCAGTCCTGGTCGTCCGGGTCGTCCGGGAGCCCGATCCAGGGGGTGACGTCGACGGGGTAGCGCAGGATCCGCCCGCGGCGCGCCCGCTCGGGCGAGGGTGCGCGCCCGCGTGGACGAGCGGCGAAATCGACTCATCCGTAGGCCAATACGCGCCTGTCCGGTCCCAACGACCGCCTGCCTGTGGCACTCTGGTGGCGACCGCCCCACCGGGCTCCCCCGTACCGGTGGGGCGGTTTCCGTGCCCGCCTGCGGCTCGCGCCTCTCCGTGACGGCGCCTCAGAGCCGAACCCCGCCTGTTTTCGGCCAACTCGCACCGTGTGGCCAGATCAACTCCCTCCGATGCGCATGCGAGCCGTACCCCTGGGAAGGCGAACAGGCCTCAGGGCCTACGAATCCAGGAACCAGGGAGCGTGAAGCGACATGACCGTGCACAGCGCGCAGACCGTACGGACGGCCGGTACGGAGCGGGCGGGCGCCACCGAGGAGCTTCCGTGGATCGAGGATGCCGGGAAGATCGCCCCGATGGACGCGCGCCGGCTCTCACGTCTCTTCTTCGACCGCCTGCAGGTCCTGGAGGAGGGCACGCACGAGTACCAGTACGCGCGCAACACCCTCATCGAGATGAACCTCTCCCTCGTCCGCTTCGCCGCCAACCGCTTCCGCAACCGGGGCAGCGGCGACATGGAGGACATCGTCCAGGTCGGCACCATCGGGCTGATCAAGGCGATCGACCGCTTCGACCTCTCGCGGGAGGTCGAGTTCACGTCGTTCGCCGTGCCGTACATCGTCGGGGAGATCAAGCGGTTCTTCCGTGACACGAGCTGGGCGGTGCATGTGCCGCGGCGCCTCCAGGAGCTGCGGGTCGATCTCGCGAAGGCGAAGGAGTCCCTGGCCGGCGACCTCGACCGGGATCCCACGGTGCAGGAGCTGGCGGAGGACCTGGGGATCGAGGAGTCGGAGGTCACGGAGGGAATCGTCGCCTCCAACGGCTACACGGCGGGCTCCCTGGACATGCCGACCGACACCGCGGAGGCCGGGCCCGGCCAGCACTCCGGGCGCACCTTCGCCGATGTGCTGGGCGAGCCGGACCCCGCCATGGAGACCGTGGAGAACCTCCACGCCCTCGCGCCCCTGCTGGGCGAACTGGACGAGCGGGAGCGCCGGATCATCGACATGCGCTTCGGGCAGGAGATGACCCAGGCGCAGATAGGCGCGGAGCTCGGGATCTCGCAGATGCATGTGTCCCGGCTGCTGAGCCGGATGCTGGGCAAGCTGCGGAGCGGGATGCTCACCCAGGAGTGACCTGGCCGGCGTCGGCCGGCGATGGGGCGTTGCGGTTCTGACTGATGCATCAGTCAGAACCGCAACGCCCTTTTTCCATAACGAGACCACTTCTACTGGTGTTGAGGTTTTCTCAACACATGGCTACGGTGGTCGACCATGCAGCAGGACGAGGTGGCCGCCCGGGTCCGACAGGTGATCGACGCGGCGGGTGTGAGCGCGCGCGAGTTCGCGCGGCGGATCGTCATCGATCCGTCGAAGCTGTCCCGTTCCCTGAACGGCACCCGTCGCTTCACCGCCGCCGAACTGGCCCGGATCGCGGACATCGGCGGCGTGGACGTCGGCCTGCTGATCGGTGCGGCGGGCTCGGCAGGCGGCACGGCGGCCGGTGCGGCATCAGCGGTGTCGCCCGCGCGTTCCCCGTCGGCCCATCGCCCGGCGTCGCCCTCGCCCGAGGGCGGCAGGCCGCTGCAGATCGTGCGCGAGACCGTCCGGCTGATCGCCGAGCGCGGGTTCCATGCCGTGCGGGTCGCGGACATCGCCGCGGCCTGCCACACCAGCACGGCCGCGATCCACTACCACTTCCCCGGCCGTGACGAGCTGCTCGAAGCGGCGGTCCGCTGGTGCATGGACGAGGACACCCGTCGCCGTGCCGACGCCACCGCCGGTACCCGGCACGCCGGGGACGAGCTGCGCCTGCTGATCGAGCTCCAGACGCCCCGCACCGAGCAGCAGCGGCGGCAGTGGTGCGTCTGGCTCGACCTCTGGGCCGAGGCCGCCCGGTCCACCACGGTCGGACGGCTCCATGGGGAGTACTACCGCCAGTGGCGCGGGACGGTCGCGGAGGTGATCCGACGCGGTGTCGAGCAGGGCGTGTTCCGTCCGGTCGACGTGGACGGCGCGGCCCTCGCCCTCACCGCACTGATCGACGGCCTGGCCTCCCAGGTCCTGGCCGCCGAGCCCGGCTCCCCGGGCACCGGCGCCCAGTCCATGCACGACGCGCTGACCGCCCACGTGGACGCCTGCCTGACCGCGCCCGACCCCGGCCGCTGACTCCACCTCGCACCCCTCGCAACCCCTAGTTCCCCGAACTCCCCGAACTCCCCGAGAGGAGACGTTTTCGTATGCCCGTGAACCAGGACGTCATCATCACCTGCGCCCTCACCGGAGCCGGCGACACCGTCGGCCGCAGCCCCCATGTCCCGGTGACGCCCGCGCAGATCGCCGCCTCCGCCGTCGAGGCCGCCGGCGCCGGGGCGGCCGTGGTCCACATCCACGTCCGCGAGCCGGAGACCGGCGCGCCCTCCCGCGATCCCCGCCTCTACCGGGAGGTCGTGGAGCGGATCCGGGAGACCGGCACCGATGTGGTCATCAACCTGACCGCCGGGATGGGCGGCGACCTCGTCATCGACCCGGAGGCCCCGCTCCGTCAGCTGCCGGGCACCGACCTGGTCGGCGGACTCGACCGGCTGCCCCACGTCGAGGATCTGCTGCCGGACATCTGCACCCTGGACTGCGGTTCGCTCAACTTCGGCGACGGCAGCAACCTCTACGTCTCCACGCCCGACATGCTGCGCACCGGCGCGAAGCGCATCCAGGAACTCGGGGTCCGGCCCGAGCTGGAGATCTTCGACACCGGGCAGCTGTGGTTCGCCAAGCAGCTCCTCGCCGAGGGGCTGCTCGACGACCCCACGGTCTTCCAGCTCTGCATGGGCATTCCGTGGGGCGCGCCCGCCGACCCGGGCGTCCTCCAGGCGATGGTCACCATGCTTCCGCAGGGCGCCCAGTGGGCGAGCTTCGCGCTCGGCCGGATGCAGATGCCCTGGGTCGCCCAGTCGATCCTGCTCGGCGGACACGTCCGGGTCGGTCTGGAGGACAACCTCTATCTGGGCAAGGGCGTCAAGGCCACCAACGGCCAGTTGGTGGAGCGCGCCGTGCGGATCACCGAATCACTGGGTTCCCGGGTCGCCACGCCCGACGAGGCACGCGAAAAGCTCGGCCTGCGCCCGCGCGCCTGATCACCCTCCCGTTCCACTCCCCTCTCTCTCCTCTCTCCCCCCGCCTTCCTGGAGTGCTGCCCGTGACTGTCACCCCCTCTGCCGCCCCCACCGACGGCCCCGCCGCCCCCTGCGCCCCGGAGGACGTACGCCGTGTGGCGTGCGTCGGGGCCGGGGTGATCGGCGGTGGCTGGGCGGCCCATTTCCTCGCCCGTGGTTACGACGTCACCGCCTGGGACCCGGCCCCCGACGCGGCCGACCGGCTGCGCCGGCTCGTCGCCGCCGCCTGGCCCGCGCTGGAACAGCTCGGCCTGGCCGACGGAGCGTCGCAGGACCGGCTGACCGTCACCGCCACCCTCGAAGAGGCCGTGGCCGAGGCCCAGTTCGTCCAGGAGAGCGCCCCGGAGAAGCTGGACCTGAAGCGTGATCTGCTGGCCCGGCTGGACGCCGCCGCGCCCGCCGGCACGGTGATCGCCTCGTCGACCTCCGGCTATCCGATGACCGACATGCAGACCGAGGCCGCCGACCCCGGGCGGCTCGTCGTGGGGCACCCCTTCAACCCGCCCTACCTCATCCCGCTGGTCGAGGTCGTCGGCGGTGACCGGACCGCGCCCGCCGCGGTCGACTGGGCCTCGCGCTTCTACGCCGTCGCGGGCAAGTCCGTGATCACCATGGACCGCGAGGTGCCCGGCTTCATAGCCAACCGGCTCCAGGAGGCCCTGTGGCGCGAGGCTCTGCACATGGTCGCCAACGGAGAGGCGACCGTACAGGAGATAGACGCGTCGATCACCGAGGGGCCGGGGCTCCGCTGGGCCGTGATGGGTCCGATGCTCACGTTCGCGCTCGCGGGCGGCGAGGGCGGGATGGCCCATATGCTCGACCACTTCGGCCCGTCGCTGAAGTCGCCCTGGACCCGGCTCGAAGCACCCGAACTGGACCGTGCCCTGTACGAGGCGGTGGTGGCCGGCTGCGAGGAGGCCGCGGACGGCCGGAGCATCGCCGATCTGGTGGCCGAGCGGGACCGCGGCGTCATCGACGTGCTGCGTGCCACGGGCCGACTGCCCCGGTCCGCCGAGGAGGCGACCCGATGAGCGAGCACACGCGTTCCGAGGACACCGACCACGTGGACACCCATCCCGAGGACGACACCGTGCAGGACACCACCAACGGCCTTCCCCTCTCCCGCAGCACCGTGCGGCCCGAGTGGATCGACTACAACGGCCATATGAGCGAGGCGTTCTACGTCCTCGTCTTCGGGTACGCCACCGACGCGATGATGATCGAGACCGGTCTGCACGCCGGGTACCGGGAGAGCACCGGCTGCTCGCTCTACACCGTCGAGTCGCATCTGCGCTATCTCCGCGACGTCGCCGAGGGCGCCCATCTCGTCGTCCGCACCCGCCTGTTGGGGGCCGACGCGAAGAAGGCGCGCTTCTGTCACGAGCTGTACGTGGTCGACGCGCCGGACGGCGTACCGGAGCCGGAGGCCGTCCCGGTGGCGACGAGCGAGCTGCTGGCGCTCCATGTGGACCAACGGGCCGGCCGCACCGCCCCGTTCCCGGACCCCGTACGCGAACGGCTGACCGCACTCGTCGAGCCGGCGCCCGAGTGGGCAGGCCGCTCGATCGCCGAGGTGTCGGCGGCCCGCTGAGCGGGCGGCGGTTCCGGGGCCCGGCCCCGTTGCCGCCGTGTTGCGTGGGGGGTGACGGGCCGTCGCGGGGTCGTGGCCAAGTCGGGCGACACGCTTCCGAGGGTGCGGAGCGCGTCCCACGGTCCGTATTCAGCCCGTCACCGCCCCCGTGCGAGGTACCGCATGAGCCAGCCCCTCGACTCCGTCACCGCAGGCCACACCCCCGAGGACCAGGAGCGGGGGCCTGCCGGCGCGGGCGGCGGACCGTTCGGGGCGCAGGCAGCCGATGGCCACCGCGCACACCACCCAGGGCTGTCCGTTCGACGCGGTGGTGCGGCACCCGGTGACGGTGGTCCGACCCGGTCACGCTGCCGGGCGGGCTCCCGCCAGTACGGCCGTGTGGACGGCGCGGGCGATCCGCGCGCCCCAGGTGGAGCGGGGTCCGGCGAAGGGTTCGCCACCGTCGGGCCCCGGTTCGGGGGCGGCGACGCACACGGCGTCGGTGGGGGTGCCCGAGCAGTCGAGTCCGGCGTCCAGGAGGGCCTGGACCTTGGCCTCGGTGGCGGTGGCGACGGCGTTGACGAGGGCGGCGTCGGAGAGCGCGGCAGGAAGGGTGACGACGATGTTGACCGTGCCGGGCCGGAACGAGGGGGCCCGGTCGTCGTCGGGGGCCGCCGCCCAGCCCCGTACACCGAGGCCCGCCGTGACGGTCGCCGTGACACCGCCGTCGTGGCCGGTCGCGTACGCGGCGACGTCGGCGGCGGTCATCAGCCCGGCGCCCGGGCCGGTGAGCCCCTCCGCTGCGGCGATCTCGGCGAGGTGGCGGTCCGGGTCGAGGCGCGGGTAGCCGCCGGGGACCTGGGCGTTGAGGATCCAGGCCCGGGGGCCGATGCCGCCGCCGAGCACCGCGCTGCTGCAGACCCGGACACCGGGCCCCAGCCGCCAGAGGAGGTGGTGGAGGCGGTGCCCGTCCTCGTGCCGGTCGCGCAGTTCGCCGCGTTGCGCGGGCAGCCGGACGCGTACGGAAGAGATGGCGCACCCCTGGAGGCTCGGCGGTTCGGCAGGTCGGCGGTGGTCCGTCGTACGGCCGCCACGGTCCGCCGATCATATGCGGGACCTGCGTCGTCACCCGTTCGGCCTAATAGGTTTCGGGGCGGCCCGGCACCGCCGCACGGGGCCAAGGCCCCGCACCGGGCCTTCGAGGACCTCGATCCGGGCAAGCGGCCGGTTGCAGCGTGCATGCGGGTGAGGCGCGATGGAATTCGGACGCGCCACCTCCGGTGGAGCCAACCACAGGGCGTGCCCGAGAGGAGGAATCGGTTATGGGAGCCGCTGACGGTTTCACGGATTCCGGAGAACTCGACGGTCTGACCGTGTACGACAACGACGGCGAGAAGGTCGGCAGTGTGGGCCGGGTGTACGTCGACGACGACACCGGCAAGCCCGACTGGGTCACGGTCAAGACCGGTCTGTTCGGCATGAAGGAGAGCTTCGTCCCGCTCGCCGGATCCCGTCGAGTGGGCTCCGACCTGCACCTAGCCCATCCGAAGGACAGCGTCAAGGACGCGCCGCGGGTGGACGCGGACGCGCACCTCTCCGTCGCGGAGGAGGAAGAGCTGTACCGGCACTACGGCCTGACCAGGAAGTCCGGCAACCTAGGTGACGACCGGTCGGCCGGCATGGACGCGCCGACCACCGCCGGGACCGGGGCGATGGGCGCGGCCGGTGCCGCGGGTGCGGCAGGTGCGGCCCGTGGGACCGGAACGGCCCCCGGAGCCAGGGCGACCGGGAAGGCGACCACGGCCGGGACGAGCGCCGGGACGGCCGGCGCGGGAACGACAGGAGCTGCGGGCATGGCAGGAGCAGGCAGCGGTACGGGCAGGCACCGCGACACGGACGCCTCCACCACGGCACGCCCGCTGGCGGGCGCCGGAGCGGGCACGTCCCGGGCGGCCGACATGAGCGGCAAGGAGGAGATGATCCGCTCCGAGGAGCAGCTGCACGTCGGCAAGGAGGAGTACGAGAGCGGCAGGGCGCGGCTGCACAAGTACGTGGTGACCGAGGAGGTCACCCGGACCGTGCCCGTGTCCCACGAAGAGGTCCGCGTGGTCCGCGAACCGTTGCAGCCCGGCGAGAAGACCGTCGGGACGACGGACCTCGGTGAGCAGGACGTCGAGGTCACCCTGCACGCGGAGCGCGCCACCGTGCGCAAGGAGGCCGTGCCGGTGGAGCGGGTCCGGCTGGAGACCAACCGGGTCACCGAGCAGAAGGAGGTCTCCGCCGAGATCCGCAAGGAGAAGATCGACTACGCGGACGGCAAGGACATGGGCACCGGCAAGGACACCGATGGCGAGTTCGGCCAGGGGCGACGCCGCTGACCAGCACCTCCTCAGGTGGCCACACGGCCGCTCCCACGTCCTCGGCCGCCGGGCGGACTCGTACACGGGTCCGCCCGGCGGGCTGTCCGGGGGCGCGACCGCGCTCAGCGGCGTACCGAGAGGACCGTACGGCGCTCAGCGGCGCGGCAGAAACCGTACCGAGGGGCGTCCGTCGGGGCCTTCCGGGGTGACGACAGCCCGGACCCCGTAGACGTCCTCGATGAGTTCGCCGGTGACGACCTCGGCCGGGGTGCCGCCCGCGACAACCCGGCCGGCCTTCATCACGGTGATCCGGTCGCAGAACATCGCGGCGAGGTTGAGGTCGTGCAGCGCGACGACGCTGGTGACGGGGAGTTCGGCGACCAGGGCGAGCAGGTCCAGCTGGTGCTGGATGTCGAGGTGGTTCGTCGGTTCGTCCAGGAGGAGTTCGCGGGGCTGCTGGGCCAGGGCGCGGGCGATCTGGACGCGTTGCCGTTCGCCTCCGGACAGGGTGTGCCAGGACTGGCCGGACCGGTCCGTGAGCCCGGTGCGCCGCAGCGCCTCGGCGACGGCGTCCTCGTCGGTGCGGTCGGGGGCGGACCAGGCGCGGCGGTGCGGGATACGTCCGAGGCGTACGACGTCCAGGACGCTGAGGTCGACCTGGGTGACCGCGTGCTGGTCGACGACGGCGATCCGGCGGGCGACGGTGCGGCGGCCGAGGCCGGCGAGGGGGTTCCCGTCCAGGGTGACGACACCGGTGGCCGGAGCGAGGAGGCCCGCGAGGATCCGCAGCAGGGTGGACTTTCCGGAGCCGTTGGGGCCGATGAGTCCGACGGTGGAGCCGGGCGGCGGGGCGATGTCCACGCCGTCGAGGATGAGCCGGCCGCCCGCCTCCCGGCCGACCCGCTCGGCGCGCAGGCCGACGGAACCGTGCGTGGTGCGGCTCATGACGTGCTCCGGGTGCGGTACAGGACGAGGACGAAGGCGGGGACGCCGATCAGCGCGGTGACGACGCCGACCGGTACCTCCTGCGGGTCCAGGACGGTCCGGGCGAGGGTGTCGGCCCACACCAGGAAGATCGCCCCGGCGAGTGCGGTGACCGGCAGAAGCCGCCGGTGCCCGGATCCGGTGACGGCGCGGGCCGCGTGCGGCAGGACCAGGCCGACGAAGCCGATCGCCCCGGCCGCGCTGACCAGGGCGGCGGTCAGCAGGGCCGTGGTGCAGAGCAGCACGATCCGGGTGCGGGCGACGTTCACGCCGAGCGCGGCGGCGGCGTCCTGCCCGAAGGCGAAGGCGTCGAGCGTACGGGCGTGGGCCAGGCAGACCACCAGGCAGACGGCGAGCACGGCGGAGCAGAGGACGACCTCGCTCCAGCCGACGCCGCTGAGCGAGCCGAGGAGCCAGAACAGCACCCCGCGGGTCTGCTCGGCGTCGGCGGAGGTCATCACGACGAAGGAGGTGAGGGCGGAGAAGAGCTGCATCGCGGCGACGCCGGAGAGGACGACCCGGTCGGTGGAGCCGCCGAGGGTGTGGCTGAGCAGCAGCACCAGGGCGAACGAGCAGATGGCCCCGACGAACGCCCCGGCCGACAGCGACACCGCTCCCCCGCCGACCCCGAGGACGACCACCACGACCGCCCCGGTCGAGGCTCCGGAGGAGACGCCGAGGACGAAGGGGTCGGCGAGCGGGTTGCGCAGCAGGGACTGCATCACCGTGCCGCACACCGCGAGCCCCGCGCCGCACACGGCGGCGAGAAGGGTGCGGGGCATGCGGAGGTTCCAGATGATGCCGTCCCGGATCGGGCTGAGGTCACTGGCGCCGAACCCGAGGTGCGCGGCGACGGCGGACCAGACGTCGGGCACGGAGATCCGGGCGGGCCCGATGGTGACGGCGACCGCGACGGAGGCCAGGAGGAGGAGCAGGCCGCCGCTCCAGAGCAGAACGGTGAACGGCGCACCGACCCGGGCGGGGCCGTCGGGGCGGACGGCGGCAGGCGGTGCGTCGGCCGGCTTCCCGACCGTACGGCTGTCCGTGCTCGCCCTCACCCCGCGAGCCCGAAGTCGCGCAGTCCGGCCGCGACGCGCTCCAGGCCCTCGACGGTCCGGATGGTGGGGTTCATGGCCTGGCCGCTGAGCAGCACGTAACGCCGGTTCTTGACGGCGTCCATCGTCTTGGTGACCGGGTTGGACTCCAGGAACTCGATCTTCTTGTCGGCGCTCTCGGCGGTCTGCGTCGTACGGCTCAGGTCGCCGATGACCAGGACGTCGGGGTTGCGGTCGGCGACGGTCTCCCAGCTGATCTGGGGCCATTCGTCGTGGGTGTCGTCGAAGACGTTCTTCGCGTCGAGCTCCTTGGTGATGACGCCGGGGGCGCCGCAACAGCCCGCGAGGTAGGGGGCCTTGGAGTCGGAGAACCAGTAGAGAAGGGAGGCGTCGGAGGCGTCGACGCCCTCGGTGGCCCGGTCCACGCGGGCCCGGAGCTTCTTCACCAGGGCGTCACCGCGCTCGGGGACGCCGAACACCTGGGCCAGTTCGCGGACTTCCGTGTAGACGCTGTCCATCGTCAGCGGTGCGGTACGGGCTCCGTCGCCGCCGCCGCTGTTGTCCTTGCCGGTGCAGTCGGCGGGCGAGATGTACGTGGGAACGCCGAGCTTCTCGAACTGTTCGCGGGGGGCGACGCCGCCCTTGGCGAGGGTCGAGGCGAAGGAGGCGCTGAGGAAGTCGGGCTCCTTGTCGAGGACCTTCTCCGAGGAGGGCCGGTTCTCCGATATCCGCTCGACCCCGGCGTTGGCCTTCTCCAGGCCCTTCATGACCGGGTCGCTCCAGGTGGCGGTCCCGGCGAGCCGGTCCGCGAGCCCGAGCGAGAGCAGGATCTCGGTCGACCCCTGGTCGACGGAGACGGCCCGCCGGGGCGGGGCCTCCACGGTGACGGTGCGCCCGCAGTTCTCGAGGGTGAGCGGGAAGCCCTCGGTCTTCTTCCCGTCGGCGGCCCCGGTGCTCTCACCCCCGCCGCAGGCGGTCAGCAGGAGGAGCCCCGCCGCGAGCAGGGCGGCGGTACGTATCGGGGCGAGGGTGGCCGTGGACAGCACGAAGGACCTCTGTGTCTCTGGGCCCAGCCGCGGAGCCCGTCGTACGGTTCCCGTGCCCCGGTGCGGGCGCGGGTGCCAGCAGGTCTTCGGACTCGGGTTCGTCCGGGCGGGACGCCTTCCCGGAGCAGGTGGGTGCTCCAGTGGCCGTGGCCCCGCCCGTCCCCCTCACCGCTGCGCGTCAGTTCCGGTCTCGCACCGGATTCCCTGACCCCGTCGCTGGGGTTCGACTGGCCCCGGCAAGCTATCACGCGGCTCCGCGGACCAGGCGCGGTGCGGCGGGCCGCTGGGCGCGGGCCGGTGCGGCGCGGGATCGGCCTGCCGCACCGGCCCGGGCGGACTGCGTCGTTACGGAGCCTGGAGGGCGATCACCGCGTTCTGGCCGCCGAAGCCGAAGGAGTGGCTGACGGCCCGCCGTACCGGCACCTCGCGCGGGGCCTTGGTGACGCAGTCGATGTCGAACCCGGGCGCGGGGGCGTCCAGGTTCGCGATCGGCGGGATCATCCCGTGCTGGAGCGTGAGGATCGTCAGGCCCGCCTCGATGGCGCCGGCCGCGCCCATGCAGTGGCCCAGTACGCCCTTGGGGGCGGTGACGGGCGGCCGGTGCGGATAGGCCCGGCCGATGAGGGCGGCTTCGGTGGCGTCGTTGAGGGGGGTCGACGTCCCGTGCGCGTTGACGTGGTCGACGTCCTCTGGCCGCCAGCCCGCGTCGCGCAGCGCGCCGTCGACGGCCGCCCGCGCCACGTCCCCGGAGGGGTGGGGGCTGGTGGGGTGGTGGGCGTCGGTGGTGGCGCCGGTACCCGCGATCAGGGCCCGGGGGGAGGCGCCTCTGGCCCGGGCGTCCTCGGCCCGCTCCAGGACCATGACGGCCGCGCCCTCGCCCATGACGATCCCGGCCCGGTCCGCGGCGAAGGGCCGGCAGAGGCGGGCGGGGTCGCCGTCCCGCGGTGCCGCCGCGCCGGAGCGGGCGAAGCCGGTCATCGCGACCGGGAACACGATGGACTCGGTGGCCCCGGCGATGGCGATGTCGCAGTGGCCCAGCGTCAGCATGTCCCGGGCCACGGACAGGGCGGTCACCCCGGACGAGCAGGCCGTGCACGGGGCGAGGCTGGGTCCGGTGGCCTTCATCCGGATGGCGATCTCGGCCGCGGGCAT
Source organism: Streptomyces sp. iso_384 (assembly GCF_056172905.1). Classification (NCBI taxonomy): domain Bacteria; kingdom Bacillati; phylum Actinomycetota; class Actinomycetes; order Kitasatosporales; family Streptomycetaceae; genus Streptomyces; species Streptomyces sp. iso_384. Next base: position 3,644,453 of record NZ_JBWBTT010000001.1, on the reverse strand, counting down.
GTTCGGGATGGTCAGCAGGATGCCCGAGGGCGAGGTGGCCTCGGGGCCGCGTCGCTCCAGGGCGACGGCCTGTTCGGTGAGTCCGGCGGATCCTCCGCTGCTGGTGCCGACCACGACGGCGACCCGGGCGCCGTCCCACCGCTCGGGGTCGAGCCCGGCGTCGGCGACCGCCTCCCTGGCGGCCAGGACGGCGAACTTGACGTACCGGCCCATCCGGAACGCGGTCCGGCCGCCGACCGCGTCGTCGAGGTCGATGCCGGAGACCGTGCAGGCGAAGTCGACGGCGCAGCCGTGCAGTTCGGGGACGGTGCGGGCGGGCGACTCCCCGGCGCAGACTCCGTCCCAGGTGGTGTCGGTGGTGTGGCCGACCGGGGTGATCATGCCCAGCCCCGTGACGGCGATGGCGGGTCGCTTCATCGGGTGTTGCTCACCGGCACCGTGGCATCGGCCGCCGCGCTGCCGACGGCCGCGTCGATGTACGCGGAGATGTCGGCCAGCGTGGCGTCCTTGTACAGCTTCTCCGAGTCCGCGTCGACGCCCAGCGTCTCCTTGATGATGACGGCGAACTCGGCGACCGCGAGCGAGTCCATCTCCAGGCTGTCCATCGTGGACTCCGGCAGGATCTCGGCGGCGGGCACCTTGAACGTCCCGGTGAGTACCTCGGTGATCTTGGGGTGGATGGTCTTCATGGCGATTCCTCTCATCGGCGTTCCATCGGCATCTGGCCGGCTCGGGTTTTCCCGTACGGCGGATAGCTGAACGCAGCGACCCACCGTCCGAAGTAACTGGATGACTATCTTCCGGTTACGCCTTGGGGCGAACCGATTCGTCTACGCTCACCTGCGGCTTCTCGAACCATCGGGAGAGCATCGAGGTGGTTCCCCAGTACGCCAGTAGGACCCCGCGGGTGCCGAGCGCGGCCACCTTCTCGCGCAGTGGGCGCCTCCTGCTGCCGCAGTTGGGCCGCTTGAATTCCGCCGCGCGGCCCCGGATTCCCGCCCTGCGGCCCCGGTGCCAGGGCCCCTCGGGGTCGTCGTAGACGTCCGCGTAACCGGGTCCGGCGATCGGCCAGTCCGACATCAGGCGCTCGGGAAGGGCGAAGGACCCGACCAGGGCGGGGGTGTGCGCGGCCACGGCGGCGATCGCCCGCTCCACCAGGTCGGGCAGAAAGGTGACCTGATCGGCGGTCAGCCGTCCGGAGGCGAGCAGGTCGCCGCTGTTGCGGGCGATCCACTGGAGTGCGAAGAGCCTGCGCAGCTCGGTCAGCCGCTCGCGCGCCTCACCCTCGGGCAGCGCGGCGACGGCCTCGGCGTACGCTTCGTCCGCCTGCCGGTAGGCGTACGCCTCGACGCCGCGCAGCGCGGCCGGGGAGGCGGCGTTCCAGCGGCCGAGCGGGTCGCCGGGCGGGGCGGCGCTCATCCGCTCCCGGGCACGGGCGAACCAGAGGTTCTCCAGGGCCGCGACGAGCCGGCCGAGGAGGGCCGGGTCGTCGAACTCGCCGGGGCCGCCGTCGGCGTCCGCCTCCCCGGCGGTGGCACTGAACAGCATCTCGGCGGCGGCCTTGGCGTGCACGGCGAGGTTGTCGCCCTCGGCGGTGATCGCGCCCTCGATGCCGGTGAACAGTTCGGTCATGCCGTTGTTCTCCAGGAGCCCCTGGGCGCCGCACCGTTCACGGCATTCGACGATGACGCCGCGCGCCTGCCAGGTGATCCACCCCTTGGCGACGGCCACCAGGCGCTCCGCCTCGTCCCGGTCGGCCTCCGGGGCCGACTCCCAGCGGTCCAGGGCCCTGCGGTGCAGCAGACTCATCGCGTAGACGGTGGCCATCGCCCCGGCCAGCGGCCCGTGATGGGTGCGGTGCGCGTACACCGGCACCTGTTGCGCGGCGCGCGATCCGGAGATCATCCGGTGACCGGCGTAGCGAACGGCGATGGCCAGGGTGACCCGGGCCGAGCCGACCGCGCAGGCGCTCATGGAGAGCTTGCCGGGGGTGACCCGGCCGATGGAGGTGAGGAACCGCCTTCTGCGGTTGGGGATTTCGCTGTGGAAACGTCCGTCGTCGCCGATCCGCCCCTGCTGTCCGGCGAGCATCGCGCCGCGCGGGACGAAGCAGTGGTCGAAGGAGGTCAGACAGTGGTCGACCGGGGAGCCCATCCGGGCGGGCAGCCGCCGCACCCGCACGCCGGGCAGGGCGCGATGGGCGTCGGTGAGCGGGGTGAGGAAGAGGAAGACCCCGCGGTCGGCGCCCTCGGCGAGCAACCGGGCGGCCACCACACCGGACTTGGGGCCTCCGGCGGGACTGGTGTTGGGCATGAACTTCTGCGCCCCGGCATGCGGGGTGTGCAGGACGAAGCCGTCGCGTGCGGGGTCGTACGTCGCGGTCGTCTCGACGGCCGCCGCGTCGTTGCCGTGCGCCACCTCCGTACAGAGGAAGGTGCCGACGCGCCGCAGGGCGAGGAAGTCCGACAAGTCGCGCAGGGTGTCCGCGTCGTGGTCGAGGAGGCTGCCGAGGAAGAGGTTGTAGTGGATGCCCGCCACGGTGGTCAGCGCCGGGTCGACCGGGCCGAGCCATTCGTGCAGGGCGGCCAGCGCCCGGGGGTCGGCCGCCAGTCTCGCGCCGCTGTCGAGCGCGTTGTTGAGGATGCGCATCCGGTGGTAGGAGAGGGCGAGTCGTTCGTCGGGGGTGCCGCCACCGGGGCGGCGAAACGGTTCTGTTGTGAGCAGCCGCCGCCAGAAACCGTGTTCCTGACGGAAGTTCGGTCCGAAGAGCACTGCGGTGAGCAGTTCGTTCGTGGACGGCGGGGCCGCGTCGTTCATCATGACGGTCACAACACAGTAACGATCAAGGAACGGCGAGGACACCCCCCGCCGTCCCGAAATGCCCTCGTTTATCAAGCGCGTTGGAAGGCGAGGGCGACGTTGTGGCCGCCGAAGCCGAAGGAGTGGCTCAGCGCCCGCTCGACCCGCTGGTGACGGGGCTCCTTGGTCACGCAGTCGAGCGGGAAGGCGTCGGGGAGCGCGTCCAGGTTGGCGATCGGCGGAATTGCGGAACGTTCCAGCGTCAGGACGGTCGCCACCGCCTCGATCGCGCCCGCCGCCGCCAGGGTGTGCCCGACGACGCCCTTGGGCGCGGTCACCGGCGGCCGGTGCGGGAAGAGCCGGGAGATGAGAGTGGTCTCCATGGCGTCGTTGAGGGGTGTGGAGGTGCCGTGGGCGTTGATGTGGTCGACATCGCGCGGCGTCCAGCCCGCCTGGTCGAGCGCCGCCTGGACCGCCCGCTGGGCGCCGTGACCGTCGGGAGCCGGGGCGGTGGGGTGGTGGGCGTCCGTGCTGGAACCGGCCCCGGTGAGCAGGGCGCGTGGACGGCCGCCCCGGGCACGGGCCCCGGCCTCGCGCTCCAGGACGAGCATGGCCGCGCCCTCACCGATGACGAAGCCGTCGCGGTCGGCGGCGAACGGGCGGGACGCGGCCGCCGGGTCGCCGGTGCGGGTGGACAGCGCGCCCATCCGGGCGAAGGCGGTGACCACCAGCGGGGTCAGCACCGATTCCGCGCCGCCCGCCACCACCACGTCGCAGCTGCCGCCGAGCAGCAGATCGCGGGCGACGGCGACGGCGGTGGCCCCGGAGGCGCAGGCGGTGGCGGGGGCGAGGCTCGGGCCGCCCGCCTTGAGCGCGATGGCGACCTCGCCCGCCGCCGCGTTGGGGATCATCATCGGGACCAGCAGCGGGGAGACCGCGTCGGGGCCCGAGGCCGCCAGCCTGGCCGCGTTGTCGACGAGCACGGAAACACCACCGACGCCCACGCCGAGCACCACACCGACCCGGCCGCCGTCCCACCGTGCCGGGTCGAGGCCGGCGTCGGCGACGGCCTGCCGGGCTGCCACCAGGGCCAGCTTCACGAACCGGGCCATCCGCCACACCGAGCGGCCGCCCACCGCCGCGTCCAGGTCGATGCCGTCCACCGGACAGGCGAAGTCGACCGGCAGACCGGCCAGCTCCTCGCACCGCCGGGCGGTGGAGTGCCCGGAGCACAGCCCCTCCCAGAAGCTGTGCTCGTCCGCCCCTGCGGGTGTCACCAGACCGACCCCCGTCACCGCGATGGCGGTGCCGGTAGCGGCCTCGGTGCCCTGATCAGCGGGGAGCGACATGCTGTGTTCCTTCCGTAGTTTCCGTGGAAATGGTCTGTGGGGTCCCCGGCCAGCGAAGCGCCGCCGAACCCCAGGTCAGTCCGCCCCCGAAGGCGGTGAGCAGCACCCGGTCGCCGGCGCGGAGGAGGCCCCCGTCCGCCGCGTCGGCCAGGGCCAGCGGGATGGAGGCGGCGCCGGTGTTGCCGACCCGCTCCAGATGGGTGACGCAGCGCTGCGGCGCGATCCCGACCCGGTCGGCGACGGCCCGCAGGATCCGGGCGTTGGCCTGGTGCGGCACGAAGCGGTCGACCTCGGCCGGGTCCCAGCCGACCCGGTCCAGAAGTGTCCGGCAGGAGCCGGTCATCCGCTCGACGGCGTGCTGGTAGACGGTGCCGCCCTGCATCCGGAAGAACCCGTCGCCCGGGCCCGGCGGCTTTCCGCTCGCGCGTGCGCGGGCCCCGCCGCCGGGGACGGTGATCAGCTCGTAGCCGGTGCCGTCGCTGCCCAGGTCGAACGCGAGCAGTTCCCCGGGGTCGCCGGAGCGCCCGGCCGCCACCAGGGCGGCGCCCGCCCCGTCGCCGAAGACGACGCCCGCCGAGCGGTCGGCCGGGTCGAGCCAGGCCGAGTAGACGTCGGCGCCGACCAGCAGGACCCGCCCGTAGAGGCCCGAGGTGACCAGCCCGTGGCAGACGGCCAGTCCGTAGACGAAGCCGCTGCACACGGCGGCGAGGTCGAGGGCCGGTACGGTGCCGAGCCCGAGCCGGGCCGCGAGCGCGGGGGCGGTGCCCGGACAGAGGTGGTCGGGGGTGGCGGTGGCGAGGACCACCGCGTCCACCCCGCCCGCCGCCGGGGCGCGCGCCAGCAGCCGGGCGGCCGCCTCGTAGGCGAGGTCCCCGGTGGCGACGCCCTCGCCGACGCGGTGCCGGCTGCCGATGCCGGTGCGGCGGCGGACCCAGGCGTCGTCCACGTCCCAGTCGGCGGGCAGCCGGTCGTTGCCGACCGGTTCCCCCGGTACCCAGCCCGCCACGCCCTCCAGCACCGCCGTGCGCGTCCCGGCCGCTAAGACGCCCGCCCGCGTCCCCGGCTCCGTACCGCTGTCGGCCGTCCGTCTCCTCGCCACCCGTTGCCCCGATCCCGTTGTCGTGCTGCATCGGGTTGACGAACGGCGGAACGCCTCACGAGGGTGCGTTCGACTGCGCCGAACGGGTCATGACGAGGCGTCAGTTGTGCGCCAGGGCTTCCCGGAGCTCGTCCGGGCCGGGCGGGTTGGCCCCGGCCCGCGAGACGGTCACGGCGGCGGAGGCCACCGCGTGACGCAGGACGTCGGCCACGGTGTCCCGGTCCACGGCGCGCAGCCGCTCGCGCGCGTCCGGGCCGAGGAGATGGTGCGCGGCCAGCGCGTGGAGCGTCCCGGACATGAACGCGTCGCCCGCGCCCACGGTGTCGGCGACGGTGACGGGCAGCGCTTCGACGGCGGCCCGGCCGCCGTCGAACAGGGCGAACGCACCCGCCCCGCCCCGGGTGACGAGGACGAGCGCGGGACCGGCGGCGAGCCATCGCTCGGCGACCCGCTCCGCCTCCTCGTCCGGGTGCAGCCACCGCAGATCCTCGTCGCTGGCCTTCACCACGTCGCTGAGCGCGACGCAACGCTCGACGCGGGCCACGGCCGAGGCGTGCTCGCCCATCAACTCGGGCCGCACATTGGGGTCGTAGCTGACGGTGGCGCCGGCCCGCAGCGACTCCACGGCAGCCAGGACCGTCGCGGCCCCGGGCTCGACGACGGCCGCGATCGAGCCGGTGTGTACGTGGAACGGCGCCCGGTCGAGCGCCACCGGGCCCAGGGTCCAGTCGACTTCGAAGGTGTACGTGGCGCGCCCCTGGTCGTCCAGGGCGACTGCCGCCGACGGGGTGGGGCCGGTGGCGTCGTCGGTACGGACCTCGACACCGGCGGCGGTGAGATGGTCCCGGACGAGCCGCCCGTAGCCGTCCTGCCCCAACTGGGTGAGCAGGGTGGTGTCGTGGCCCAGGCGGGCCAGTCCGTACGCGACGTTCGCGGGGCTGCCGCCGGGGTGTACCCGGTCGGCCTCGCCAGGCAGCCGGACGATGTCGGCGACGCATTCGCCGATGACCAGCGAATCAAGTCGGTCGAGCATGGAGGGGATCTCCTGGGGTGCCGTTGTGCGCGGTGGTGTTCGGGGCGACTGCGCTCCGAGGTTCAGGGACGGTCGCTCCCCGAAGAACCGCCATGCCCGTGCGGTCGAAGTCATCACTCCTGTCCGCACTCTGCCCGCGTTGTGCGATTTCCGCAAAGAACGTCGCCCGCTCGACGGTGTGGACCGTGTGCCGTGGACGCGCGTCGATCTGCTCACCCAGCCGCCCGCCCGGTCCTCAGGGCGCATCGCCCGTCATGACGGCTCCGACATCCGCCCGCCCGGCCGCGGCGCCCGGGAGCGGCTTCGCGGGCGCGGCGCGGCGGACCCAGAGCAGGGCTCCGGCCAGTACGACAGCGGCGGCCAGCAGCCAGGGCAGCGGGCCCGTGGGCAGGGTGCCGGCGGCCAGTCCGGCGCCGGCGGCGACCAGTTGCAGGGAGAGCGACTGGACGGAGAGGGCGGTGGCGCGGCCCGAGGCGTCGACCCGGCGGTGCAGCAGATCGTTCTCGTTGGGGCCCGCGGCACCGAGGCCCAGGTACACCAGCGCGTATCCGGTGACGGCGACCGCGGTGGCCGGCGGGCTCATCGAGTGCGCGGTGAGGCCGAGCAGGGCCAGCCCCAGCGACACCAGCCCGAGGCTCGCGAGCACCGCGCGCTCACTGCCGCCGGTCAACCGTGCGACGAGCGGAGCGAGTTGGCTGCCGAGGGCGGAGCACAGGAATCCGGCGCAGGCGAGCCCGGCGAAGACCAGGGCCCCGGATTCGGCCGTCCCCATGAGGGCGGCGGCCCGGCCCGGGGTGAGCAGTTCCACGGCGGCGAACGCGGCCCCGGCGGCGCTCGCGGTCAGCAGAACGCGCCGGATCAGGGCGTCCCGGGCGCCGAGCCGGAGACCGGCGGCGATGGCTGCGGGCACGCCTCCCACGACCCGGCGCAGCGTGGTCCGGGGCCGGGGAGGTTCGGGCAGGGCGCCCAGCACGTAGAGCACGAAGACGACCTCGATCAGCGCGCCGAGCAGGGCGGGCACGGAGAGCGGGATGACCAGGCCACCGGTCGTGTCGGCCAGCCACTCCCCCGTGCCGGGGGCGAGGCCGAGCAGCCAGGGCAGCCCGCCGCCGAGCAGGGTGCCGAGCGCGAGGGCGGCCGAGGTGGCGGAGCTGCCGCGCGCCAGGCCCGTACGCAGCTCGACGTCGGGGCCCGCGTGGGCGTGGACGGTGTCGACGTACCAGGCCTCGGCGGGCCCGCTGGACAGGGCGCGGGCGAGACCCATCAGCCCCATGCCGAGAACGATGGCCCAGGCCGCCGCGCCGAGGCCGATGAGGGTGAAGGCGGTGAGGTTGAGCAGCCCGGCGACGGCCAGGACGGGGCGCCGGCCGATGACGTCGGACAGTCCGCCGGTGGGCAGTTCCATCGCGGCGGCCGTGAGGGAGTGGACGGCGTAGCAGGCGGCGACGGCGGCGAGACCCATGCCCCGTTCCGTGAAGAGAAGGACTCCCGTCGCGATGGACATGCCGATGGGGAGCCAGAAGAGGAAGGAGACCGTGACGAACCGGCGGCGCGCGGTCGCGCTGTCCAGGCCGTGACCGGTGTCGGCGGCGGGCCCGCCGGTCATGAGGCGTCTCCGGCAGCGGCGGCGTCCGGGCCCGCGGCGTCCGTCGGCCCGGGTTCGGCAGGGGTGTCCGCGCTGCCCTGACCGGTCACCGGGTCCGGGGCCAGCGGGAGTCCGGCGGTGAACAGCACGACCTGCTCGGCGCGGGGGTCTTCGGCATCGCGGGCGGTCAGCTCGTCCGTCTTCGCCTGGAGCACCTCCCACAGCTCGGCGAGCGATTCGGGGGTCAGCCGGGGCATGAAATCGTTGACGCCCGACGGCTCCTGCCATTCCCGGCCCAGCCGGCCGCTCTCCAGGTCCGCCTCGTGGCGGTCCAGCGACCGCTGGAGGTGCTCGATCTGACGGCGGTGCAGGACGCTGAGGAGCGTGCTGCCGCCGGGGCTGCGGCGCATCGCCTCGTTGCTCCACGAGGTCATGTCGTGCACGGACTTCCAGCGCCGTTCCCTGCTGTCGCGGTGGTCGGCCTCGACGACGAACGCGTACTTGGCGAGCACCCGCAGGTGGTAGCTGGTGGAGGCCGAGGACTCCCCCGTCCTGACCGCGAGCTCGCTGGCGGTGGCCGGGCCGTGCTGCCGCAGCAGCCCGAGCAACGTGAGGCGCAGGGGGTGGGTGAGGGCCTTGAGGGCGGCCCCGTCCTGTGCCGGATCGAGTACGCGACGACCGTCTTCACTGTCCATGACCGCAGCGTAAGGCGGAAGGAGCGCTTTCCCAAAGTATTTTTGCAGAATATTTTTGGGAAACTTGGGCGGTGGCGGTCAGGAGTCGGCGGGAACCTCCCGCCGCGCCCGGAGGACCCGCATCACATCCCGGCACCAGTCACGGTTGGCGCGTTCGAAGTCCCGCCCCCGGCGGCAGGTGAGATACGGGCCGACGCGTGCACCGCGGAGCAGGAACTCCGCCTCGTCCAGGCCGCCGCGCATCCTGCGCAACTGCTCCTCGAACAGCGCGGCCTTGGCCTCGGCGAACGCGTAGCGCTCGGTGAGCCGCTCGATCAGCACGTCGGCGTCGAGATGGTCGGCCGCCTGCACCTGGACCAGCAGATCCTCCCGCAGGAACGCGGGCTTGGCGGCGGCGGACGCGAAGCTCTCCAGTTCGGCCAGCCCCTCACCGGTGACGCGGAAAAGCCGCTTGTTGGGACGCGCCTCCTGGACGACCTCGCGCCCCGCGACCAGGTCCTCCTTCTCCAGCCTGGCCAGCTCCGCGTAGACCTGCTGCGGCAGCGCGTGCCAGAAGTTCGCGACGCCCGCCGCGAACGCCTTCGTGACCTGATAGCCGCTCAGCTCCTCGTCGAGCAGCGCCGCCAGCACCGCGTGGCGCAACGCCATCGGACCGCCTCCCTCTCCACCGTGTCCGGGCGATCCCCGCCCACGTCCACCCCTGTCCGGAACACCGAACCTCATGATAGTCATGAAAGTGACTAGTCAGTTTCATGACTATGGAACGCGCCCCGGCAAGGGCGCGCCTCATCGAGGAGGATCTATGACCACCGCAGTGGACCGTTTCCGTGCCGCCGTGGACAACCGCGACCTCGGCGCTCTGGACGATCTGTTCACCGAGGACATCCGGCTCTACAGCCCGGTGAAGTTCACCCCGTTCGAGGGCCTGCCGGAGGTGCTGGGACTGTTCGGCGTCCTGCTGCGCACCTTCGAGGACTTCCGTTACGTCGGCGAGTTCGCGGGCGCCTCGCAGACGAGCGCCGACGGGTCCGAGGCCCCGTCGGCGGTCCTGCTCTTCCGGGCGACGGTCGGCGGCAAGGAGATCCACGGCATCGACCTCCTGCACCTGGCCGAGGACGGACGCATCAAGGAGTTCACCGTGATGGTCCGTCCGGCCTCCGCCGTCCAGGCGCTGGGCGAGGCGGTGCTCGCCGGACTGGTCGCCGACGGCCTCGTCCCGGCCCCGTAGAACCGGGGACTCAGCTCGCCCGCGCCGCCTCCAGGGCGTCCGCGACCAGGACCAGGAACCGGGCGTGGTCGCGGGGCCCGTAGAGGGGCTCGGGGTTCCACGGAACGACGGGCGTCGGCACCCCCTCGCTCCCCCGCAGCTCCTCCAGCGGGGCGGCGTGGGCGCGGATGTCGGTCAGGATCACCTCGGGACGCAGCGCGAAGGTGTCGGAGCGGCTCAGCGTGGACCAGTTGGCCCCAGGGCCATCGGCCGGCTCCACGACCTGGACGCCCAGTTCGGCGAGCACGCGCAGCTCGGGCCACATCCTGGGGCGTGCGACATGCGCCTGGTCCGGGCCGGCCGGGGAGAGCGCGAGCACCCGGGGCGCGTCGCCGGACGTGGCGGCGACGACGGAGCGCAGCCGCTCCCGGGCGGCGGCCGGCTCCCGGTCCGCGCCCGGCCGTTGCGTCGCGCCCAGCGAGCGGGCCAGCGCGGCGAACCGGTCGCCGATCTCACGGAACGTACGGGCCTGGCTGACGTCGAGGACGACCACCGGCACCCGCTCCTCCAGCGGCTTGGCCGCCTCGGGGGCCAGCCCGTAGACATGACCGCCGCCGTAGCTGACGGCCACCACGAGCTCCGGTCCGGTGCTCAGCAGCCGCTCGACGTCGAGAGCGGCCCCCGCACCGACGTACTCGACCTCGTCCAGCGGCAGGGTCCCGGCCTTCGCCGTGTCGGGGTCCGGTCCGTCGTGGTCGGAGCCGAATATGCCCACCGGCCGGATCCCGAGGTCCCACAGGGTGGCCCCGGCCTGAACATAGGCCAGCACCCGCACCGGCGGCCGGGGTGCCGTCGACTGCTGCCCCCGGTCGTCGGAGAACCGCCATTCGCCCTGTTCCGTCACGTCACGCACGCCCCTCTGCCGCCGACTGCCGTTCCATTCCTGCGAGTTCGTACACGTGTACCTGCCCACCTCTTCGCCCCCACACCCCTCTGGCCAGGGAACGAACGGCCGTCGACCGGTTTCCGCCACGACGGGCGGCCCACGTCACCGAATGTTAGAAATGAGGCACCCTCAGTCATCGGGCAGCGCCCTGGGCCGGCCCCCTCCGGACGGAGTCAACTCCCCATGCGCGCGACCTTCTTGAAGGCAGCACTGGCCGTCGGCGTCGGCGCGTCGCTCTGTGCGGCCTCGGCGGACACGCCGGCCATGGCCGGGGTCACGGCACGTGCGGCGGCAGGAGCGGCCAGGGCGGCGCAGTGTCCGGTGGTCGATGTGCTGGCCCTCTACACACCGAAGGCCGCGAAGCGGATCGGCGGCGAGCACCGGGTGCCCGCCTCGGCCCAGCGGATCGCGACGCGGATGAACCGGTCCCTGGCGGCGGGCGGGCTCTGCGGCATCATCCGGGTCGTCCGCCCGTACACGGCGACCGACTACGAGGGCTCGGAGGAGTTCCGTACCGCGCACGCCACCCTCAAGGACCACACGGCGGGGTTCGGACGCCAGGTGCACGAACAGCGCGCGCGGTACGGCGCGGACCTGGTCACGCTCGTCGTGGACCGGCCGCAGCGAGGCGGCGGCACGGCGGACTACACACCGGCGCTCGACGCCTCGACGGACGAGTTCGCCTACGCGGTCGTCGACGTCGACGGGATCGATCTGGATTCGGCGAGCCACGAGATCGGCCACAATCTGGGCCTCGCCCACGACCGTACGACGCTGGCGGGCAAGGCGGACGGCTCGATGAGCGTGAGCCGGAACCGCCCGTACAACACCGGCTGGATCACCGAGGACGGCAAGCGCTACACGATCATGGCGTACCGCTCCGCTTGCGGGGACCACTGCCGGCGGATCAGCCGGTTCTCCAGTGCGACGCAGACCTGGAGGGGCAACCGGCTGGGAGACGCGGACAACGACGGTGTACGGGCGCTGCGCGAGACGATGCCGATCGTCGCCGGATACCGCGACAAGGGCTGACCCGGCCGCAGCGCTTCACCCGGTGGCGCGTCACCCGTCGGCCTGTCACCCGTTACGGGGGCGCGCGCCGTCCAGCGTCAGGTCCACGATCCGGCGCGCGAGCCCCTGGTCCAGTGGCGCCCCGGTCAGCAGGACCCGCGCGAACAGCGGCCCGGCCAGGGTCTCCGCCACCAGCCGGGGGTCGGTGTCCGGGGCCAGCTCGCCGCGCTCGACCCCGCGCCGCACGATGTCCTCGCCGCGCTCCAGCCGGGCGTCCCAGTACGGCAGGCGCTCCGACTCGACGGGCCCCGCGTCGGGCGACGCGCCGAGGTGGAGCAGGGCCGCGCCCTGCGGCGAGGCGAGATAGTCCGAGACCGCCGACATCAGCTGGGTCAGGTCCTGGCGCACGTCCCCCGTGTCGGGCGCGGGCAGCGCGTCGTCGGCGTGCGAGCCGAGGGCGTCGAGCAGCAGGTTCTCACGGGTCCTCCACCGCCGGTACACGGAGGTCTCGTGCACCCCCGCCGCCCGGGCGACCGCCGCGACCGTGGTGCCGGTGAGCCCTTCCGACGTGAGCAGGTCGACGGTCGCCGCCAGTACGGCCTGTCGCATGCGTTCGCCCCGGCGGCGCAGCGGCGCGGGGCTCTTCTCGGTGGTCACCCGTGAACCGTATCGCAGGTCTACTTGCTTTACGGGCAGGCCGGGCTTACGTTTCAAAGCAAGGCGACTTGCGATAGGCCGCCGATCCGAACCGTAAGGACCCGTCATGGAACGCATGCGCGCCGCGCGTCTCCACCTCCCCAGCCGCACCCTCACCGTGGAGGAGGTGGACAGGCCGGCGCCCGGCCCCGGCGAGGTGCTGGTGAAGGTCGGGGCCGCGGGGGTGTGTCTCTCCGATGTGCATCTCATCGACGGCACCCTGAGCCCGATGTATCCGGAGGGGGACGCGGTCACCCTGGGCCATGAGGTGGCCGGGACCGTGGCGGAGACCGGGCCCGGTGTCGAGGGCTGGACCGTCGGCGACCGCGTGGTCCTCCAGGCCGGTGAGGAGCGCCGGGGCCGGACGTACACCCGGGGCGTCGACTACGACGGCGGCTGGGCCGAGTACGCCCTCGCCACCGCGTCCACGCTCGTCGCCCTGCCCGACTCGCTGCCCTTCGAGCAGGCGGCGATCATCCCGGACGCGGTCTCGACGCCGTGGGCGGCGGTGACCGCCACCGGTGACGTACGGGCGGCGGAGGCCGTGGGCGTCTGGGGGGTGGGCGGTCTCGGCGCGCACGCCGTGCAGCTGCTGCGGGCGGTGGGCGCGCATCCGGTCGTCGCGGTGGACCCCGCCCCGGCGGCCCGGCGGCGGGCCCTGGAGTTCGGGGCCGATCTGGCGCTGGACCCGGCCGATCCGCAGTTCCGCGAGAAGGTGCTCGGGGCGACGGGCGGCGCGGGCCTGGCGGCGGCGTTCGACTTCGCCGGGGTGCCTCCGGTCCGCGAGCAGGCGCTGACCGCGCTGGCACCGAAGGGGCGGCTGGTGCTGGTGGGGCTGACCGACCAGCCGCTGACCGTGCCCGACGGCACGCTGTTCAGCTACCTCCAGCACCGGGTCCTGGGCCACTACGGCTCGGAGGGCCACCATGTGCCGCAGCTCGTCCGGCTCGCCGAGGGCGGTCGGCTGGACTTCTCCCGGTCGATCACCGATGTGCTGCCGCTGGAGGACGTGGCGGCGGCGGTGCGGCGGGTGGAGACCAAGGAGGGCGACCCGGTCAGGATCGTTCTGCGGCCGTGACGGACCCGTCCGAGCCGGCCTTGACGGACCCGTCCGAGCCGGCCGCGACCGGCGGCCCCTCCGAAGCGTCCGGGACCACCGTGGCGGGCTCGTCCGCGGTGGCGCCGGGTTCCTCTTCCGGCTCCGCCTCTCGCCGCTCCAGCTCGACGTTGAACTGGGCGCCGGCCAGCAGCGAGAGGTTGGCGAACCAGACCCAGATGAGGAAGACGACGAGCCCGGCGAGCGATCCGTACAGCCTGCTGTAGCTGCCGATCCGGGTCGCGTACAGCGCGAATCCCGCCGAGGAGGCCAGCCACAGGAAGGCGGCCAGGACCCCGCCGGGCAGGCCCCTGCGGGTGCCGCGCGCGGGGCGCGGGCCGGTGCGGAAGAGCACCAGGATCAGACAGGCGACGAGGCAGAGCAGCACCGGCCACTTCAGGACCGCCCACAGGGTCTCGCCCCCGTGCGGCAGGCCGATGCGGCGGCCGAGCCACCGGGCCAGCGGGCCGGTCAGGACCAGCGCGAGGGCGCTGGTCATCAGCAGGACGAGCAGACCGATCGCCGAGACGACGATGATGTGGGCCTTGCGCAGCGCCGGGCGGGTGTCCCGCACCTGGTGCATCGCGTGCATCGCCCGCCGGAACACCGCCAGATAGCTGCACGCGGACCACACGGCGCTCACGCTGCCGGTCGCCACGAGCACCCAGACGGCGGTGCGCTGCTCGGTCGCCGCCTCCAGCGGACGGCGCAGCGCCTCGCCGGACTCGGCCGGGGCGAAGGCGGTGATGTCGGCGATCAGGGCGCTGGTCGCGTCCGGGTTGGCCAGGCCGATCACGGACACGGTGACCAGGAGCGCCGGGAGCAGGGCGAGGATGGCGTAGTACGTCAGGGCCGCGGCCCAGTCGGTGACGTCGTCGTTCCACAGCGAGACCGGGGTGCGGCGCAGGGCGGTGGGCCAGCGGCGGGACGGTGCGGCGCGTCCGGCGGTGGGGACGGCGCCTTCCACGGCGGACGCGGTCTGGGTGGGCAAGCTGGCACTCCGGGGACGTGGGCGGACGCTGTGGGCGGCGTGGCCGGTCCGTTCCCGGACCCGCCGACTCCGCTCGATCCTCTCCTGCCACGTCGCGGCCGAAGCACACCACCTCCCCCGCCGGGGAGCCTCCCGCGCTCCGGAGGGTCAGTCGTTGACGGCCGTGAGCAGGACCACGGCGTCCTGGAGTGCCAGCAGCCCGTGCCGTTCCTGCGGGATCGGGTGCAGGGTTCCGGCGGGCAGTTCGGCGTCGCCGGACGCTGCGGTGAGGCGGACGCTGCCGCGCAGCACGAGGAGCGAGGCGGCGGGCGGCGCGTTGTGCTCGTCGAGCGCCGTGCCCTCGGTGAGAGCGATCACCGTCTGCCGCAAGGGGGGCTGCTGGAGCAGCAGGTGGGCACTGCGGCCGTGCGCCGAGGCGCGGGCCGCGGTCAGGTGTTCCTCGGCGAGTGCGTTGAGGTCGTCCATGTGCCCACTGTGCCGCAGCCTTGGCGGTGCCGCGATCCGCGTCGTTTCAGCGGGGCGCCTTCGCGGTGGAGCCCCGGACCACCAGCTCCGGCTCGAAGAGCAGCTCGTCGGGCGGGACCGAGCCGCCCTGGATGCCCGCGCAGAGCAGTTCGACGGCGGCCCGGCCCATGGCCTCGATGGGCTGGCGGATCGTGGTGAGCGGGGGTTCGGTGCAGTTCATGAACGCCGAGTCGTCGTAGCCGACGACCGAGATGTCGGACGGCACCCCGAGGCCGCGCCTGCGGGCCGCCCGTACGGCGCCGAGCGCCAGGGGGTCGCTGGCGCAGATGATGCCGGTGACGCCCCGCTCCAGCAGCCGGGAAGCCGCCGCCTGGCCGCCCTCCAGGGAGAACATCGAACGCTCGACATGCGCCTCGGCCAGCTCCCCGCCGGTGGCCGAGGCGACGGACCGGGCCGCGGCGAGCTTGCGGCGGGAGGGCACATGGTCGGAGGGGCCCATGACCACGCCGATGCGCTCGTGGCCGAGGGAGGCGAGGTGGCGCCAGGCACGTTCGATCGCGACCGCGTCGTCGCAGGAGACACAGGGGAAGTCCAGTCCTTCTATGGGGGCGTTGATCAGGACGACGGGGATGCGGCGCTCGGCGAGCCGGTGGTAGTGCTCATGGGCCTCGTCGGCCTGGGCGAACAGACCGCCGGCGAAGACCACCCCGGAGACCTGCTGCTGGAGCAGGAGGTCCACGTAGTCCGCTTCGGAGACGCCGCCCTTGGTCTGGGTGCACAGCACGGGGGTGAGGCCCTGCTGGGCGAGGGCGCCGCCGATCACCTCGGCGAAGGCGGGGAAGATCGGGTTCTGCAGTTCGGGCAGGACGAGACCGACGAGCCGGGCGCGCTCGCCCCGCAGCTGGGTGGGCCGCTCGTAGCCGAGGACGTCCAGGGCCGTCAGCACGGACTGCCGGGTGGTCCGCGACACCCCGGGCTTGCCGTTGAGCACCCGGCTCACCGTGGCCTCGCTGACCCCAACCTTCTTGGCAACCTGAGCAAGTCGTCGCGTCATGCCGCAAGGTTAGCGCAAGAAGCGCAAAGATTTGACTTATCGACGCAAGGATTGCACGCATAAGGGGCACTTCCCAGCCATCGGGAAGCACCCCCTTGCGATCACTCGTTCGCGGTCACGTGGACACCCTCCGGACTACGGGTTGATATTGATCGTGAAGCCGGGTGTGGTGTTCTTGATGTCCTGCGCGTTGTCGCTGAGCTTAAGACCGTTGAAGGTGACCTCGCCGACGGCGGGCCCCTGCCCGGCCTCCGGCATCTCGTTGGCCCACAGCCCGAAGCCGGACTTGGCGTCGAAGGCGTCACCGCTCTTGCGGGCCCCGGAGATCGAGACGTCGGTGAGCACGGTGTCCTTGATCGGGAACTGCGGCTGTCCGCCGACGTAGTTCGTCTGGAACATGATCCCGCTGTAGGTGGGATCGACGATGTCGACGTTGTTGATGCGAATGCCCTGGAACACCTTGGACGCCGAGAACAGCCAGATGCCGGGGAAGGTCTGCGTGCCCCAGAAATGACCGCCCGCGCGCACGATCGAGATGTTCTCCAGCGTCGTCGGTTCGGTCCCGAAGCCGTTCATCGGGTAGCCGAAGTCCAGCGAGCTGACGGTGATCCCGGAGTACACCAGGGTGTCGGCGATATGGATGTTGCGGAAGGTGTTGTCGTAGCCGCCGTAGACGGCGACACCGGCCGCGCGCCAGGTGAGGATCGAGGTCAGGTTCTCGTAGACGTTGTTCTTCATGTCCGCTCCCCCGGCGTCGATCGCCGAGAAGAGCGCGAAGCTGTCGTCACCGGTGGCCCGCGCCTCGTTGTTGGTCACGAGGTTGTCGGTGGACCCGTTGGTCATGTTGACGCCGTCGGCGAACATGTTGCGGATCCGGGAGTTCTTGATGGTGATGTCGTCGGTGTTGGCGCCCCAGTAGAGGCACACCATGTGCTCGTTCCAGATGTTGTCGATCACGATGTCCGACACATTGGAGAAGTCGAACACCTTGCCCGGCCCGTCGATCCGGGACGTGTAGTTGCCGAAGTACGCGAAGTTCGCGAACGACGACCCCTTGGCACTGGCCTCGGCCCGGAAGCCGATGTCAGTGTTGTCCTGGGTGGCCGGGGCGTTGAAGCGGGTGTACCAGGGCCCGGCGCCGACCACCTGGACGGCCTTGCCGTACACCTGGAACTTGCTCGCCGTGCTGTACTCCCCCGCCGGGAGGTAGACGCCCACCAGCGTGCCGGTGGTGTCCATGCGGACCTTGTCCAGGGCGTTCTGCACGTCCTGGTGGGTGAAGCCGGCCGGCACGGTGTACGTGGCGGGGTCCGGGTTGGCGACCGGTGCGACCTGCTCCAGGTTGACGAAGTCGATCGCGTACGTGGAGGTGTTGGCGCTGTCCTTCTGGAGACGGATCGTGGACCCGGCCGGGACGGTCCTGCCCAGCATCACGTTCGCCTCGTCATAGATGTGACGGGGCGCCCCGGATCCCGGGGAGTTGCCGGGAGCGGTCTCGTTCCCGTACAGCCAGGCGTACTTGGAGGTGAGGTCGATCGCCTTGAGGAAGACGCCGCCCACATAGACGTTCAGCGTGGAGTCGATGCCGTCGCCACCCGGGGCGTCGGGGATGGAGAACCGGGTGACCAGGGTGTTGGTCGAGGCCCTGGTGGTGAACTCCACATAGTTTCCGGTGTTGTTGAGCGTGACGGCCTTGCGGCCCGAGGCCTCGCCCGCGATGTCGCCCACGGTCCGGTTCGGGCCGACGACCTGGGCGCCGCCGCCGGTCGTGCCGTCCTCCGCCTCGTACATGTCGTACGGCATGTTGGCGCCGCGTCCGACGAAGAGCGCCTGGGTGGAGGTGTTGTTCTCGCGCTTGACCGGCAGTTCGTTGGCGTCGTCCGCGATCACGGTCCGTACGGTGTACGAGCCGTTGGCCGCGGTCCAGGTGCCCAGCGATACCGGCGCGGTGGTGGCGCCCGCCGCGATGGCCCCGTTGTGGGCGCCGGTGAGGGTCTTCACCGTGGCGCCCTCGCTGTCGACGAGGGTCAGTGCGATGCCGTGGCTGCCGCCCGCCGAGGCCACCGTGCCCTGGTTCTTGAGCGCGACGGAGAAGGTGACCGTGTCGCCCTCGGAGGCGGCCGAGGGTGAGGTGGTGACCGCGGCGGCGACCAGGTCGGAGCTGGAGACCGGCTTCACGACCAGTGGGGAGGCGCTGGTGTAGGTGTTGTTGGTCTCGTTCTGCTCGATGACCTCGTCCGCCGGGTCGGCGACCGCGCTCAGTTCGTAACTGCCCGCGTTCCGGTCCCCGATGGAGGCGCTGACCTCGGTGGACGCGCCCGACGCGAGTGCTCCGACGGCGGCCGTGGCGACCTTGGTGGAGCCGAGGCGGAGCTCGACCTCGCTCGCCGGGGCGGCGAGCGCTCCGGCGTTGCGGACGGTCGCGGTCAGGGTGATCTCGTCCGTCTCGACCGGTGCGGCGGGTTCGGCGGTGATGCCGGTGACCTGGAGGTCCGGGTTGGCCGCCGGAGCGCCCAGCACCTGGAACTCCGCCACCTGGCCGGCCCCGGAGCCGCTGTTGGCGGTGAACTTCACCTGGACGTCGGCGACGCGGGCGGCGGCCGGGATGGTCACCGTGTTGCCGGAGGCGGGGCTGAAGTCGTAGTCCTTCGCGGCGGAAAGGGAGGTGAAGGACGAGGAGTTCTGTTCGCGGCCGAGGACCTCGATGCGCTGGGTGCGCGGACCCCAGCTGCTGTCGGGGTTGAGCTTGACGACGATGTTCTCGGTGTCGGCGTTGGAGCCGAGCTTCACGGTGAGGGTGTTCGGGTAACTGCCGCCCGCGCCCTCCCAGTAGGTGGTGGTGCTGTTGTCGTTGGCGTTCTCCGCGACGAAGGTGTGGACCACGGAGGAGGCGCTGATCGGCTTGTTCACGGCGAGGTTGGACACGGAGCCGCTCTGCCCGTTGCGGGTGACGGTGTTGCTGTCGCCGGAGACGTTGCCCGCCGCGTCCTTGGCCCGCACGACGTAGCTGACCGTGGTGGACGCCGACTGGGTGTCGGTGTACGTCAGCACATCGCCCGCGACGCTGCCGCGCAGGACGTTGTCGGCGTAGACGTCGTAGCCGGTCACGCCCTTGTTGTCGGTGGACGCCTGCCAGGTCAGCTTGACCGAGCCGCTCGACGGTGCGGTGAACGCCAGCGCGGAGGGGGCCGTGGGGGCTTGGGTGTCGCCGGTGTCGCCGCCGCGGGTGACGGTGTTGCTGTCGCCCGACACGTTGCCCGCCGCGTCCTTGGCGCGGACGAAGTAGCTGACGTCCTGCCCGGCCGGGCGGGTGTCGGTGTACGTGGTGACGTCGCCCGCGACGCTGGTGAGGAGGGTGCCGTCGGCGTAGACGTCGTAGCCGGTGACGGCCTTGTCGTCCGTCGAGGCCTTCCAGGTCAGCCGGATCTGCCCGGTGGCGGGCTCGGTGAAGGCGAGGTTCGTCGGCGCGGTCGGGGCCTCGGTGTCGCCGGTGGTCGGCCCGTAGATCTCCAGTTCGGCCAACTGGGCGGCTTCCGCACCGGTGTTGGCGGTGATCAGAACACGTACATAGCGTGTCGTCGTGGCGTCGAAGGTGATCGTCGCCGACTGTCCGCCCGCCGCGTCGAAGCGGCGGTCCTTGGACGCGGTGAGGTCGGTGAAGTCCGTGCCGTTGGCGCTGCCCTGGAGCTTCAGGGTCTGGCTGCGGGCCGCCCAGCCGTCGGGCAGCCGCAGGACCACCCGGTCCACGCCGAGCGACGCGCCCAGGTCTGCCTGGATCCACTGCGGGAACTGGCCGGCGCGGCTCGCCCAGTAGCTGTCGCGGTTGCCGTCGTTGGCGTTGGCCGGGGTCTGCGCGCCGTTGCCGCTACTGGCGGTCAGGGTCTTGCCGGCGGCGAGGTCGGCCGAGGAATCACCGGCGCCCCGGACCTCCAGTTCGGAGAGCTGGGCTGCCGACCAGCCCGTGTTGGCGGTGATGTTGACGCGGACGAACCGGGTCAGGGTCGCCGGGAACGCGATGGTGACCTCGTTCGCGGCGCCCGGGGCGAAGGTGTACGTCGCGGAGTTCTTCAGGGTCGCGAAGCTGGTGCCGTCCGCGCTGCCCTGGAGGGACAGCGTCTGGGTGCGGGTCTCCCAGCCCGCCGGAAGGGTCAGCTTCACCTCGTCGACGCGGGAGCCCGCGCCCAGGTCGGCCTGGACCCACTGGGGCAGTCCGCCCCCGGCGCTCTCCCAGTACGTCGACCGGTTGCCGTCGGTGATGTTGGACGCGCCGTACTCCGCGTGGGCGCTGCTCGCGGCCGCGGCCCGGCCCGCGGCGAGGTTGGGACCGTCGGCCGCCGAGGCGGTGAGCGACGGCCAGCCGATCATCAGAAGACTGGTCGTGACCAAGGCGGATATCGCCCGCCATCTCCAGCGTTGGGCTCTCATGGCTCCCCGATCTTCGGCCTCGGCGCAGGGCGCGCCGAGGGCGCGGCTCTGTGACCGCAGCCAGGGAACATGGATTTCTGCGTATGCTGCGGCCTGTTTTGCGTTGTGCCGTCAGAGAGTTGCAGAGAAATGAGAGACCGTCCACCGTTTCGGCAACAGCCGAACGGCCGGGCCGGGGAGCGGATTCCGCCGCGCGGTCACCGCTCCCCGGCCCCGCTGCGGGGATCCGGGCGGACCTCCCGACGGATCGTCAGAGGCCGCCGGTGTACAGCAGCCGGTCGGGCGAGCCCTGGCCGAGGCCGGAGAGCGCGTCGGGGGTGGCCGTGTCCGTCAGCCACCGGGCGACGGCGGCGGGCGAGGCCGAGGGGTTCTCCTGCTTGTAGAGCGCGGCGATGCCCGCGACGTGCGGGCTGGCCATCGAGGTGCCGTTCAGCGAGACGGTGCCGCCGCCCAGGCGGGCGGAGACGATGTCGGCGCCGGGGGCGTACAGCTCAAGGCAGGAGCCCCAGTTGCTGAAGGAGGTCTCCCGGTCCTGCCGGTCGCTCGCGCCGACCGTGACCACGCCGTCCGCGGCCGCCGGGGACACGTCGCAGGCGTCCCGGTCGTCGTTGCCGGCGGCCACGACGGGCAGCACGCCCGCGTCGGCGACGGACTCGACCGCCGCGTCGACCGCGGAGGAACGGGCGCCGCCGAGCGAGGCGTTCAGCACGGCCGGGGTCGCGCTGCGGGCGGCGTCCTTGGCGACCCAGTCGAATCCGGCGAGGATGCCGGCCCAGGTGCCCCGGCCCTCGCAGTTCAGGACACGTACGTTGACCAGCGAGGCGTCCTGGGCCACGCCGGAGGCCGCGCCGCCGACCGTGCCCGCGACGTGCGTGCCGTGGCCGTTGCAGTCCATGCCGCCGCGGCCGTCCCCGACGGCGTCGAACCCGTTCACGACCCGGCCGCCGAATTCGCTGTGCGCGGCGTCGATCCCGGTGTCGACGACGTACGCCTTGACGCCCTTGCCGGTGGCCGTGGTGGTGAAGGTGTCGTCCAGCGGCAGGGCGCGCTGGTCGATGCGGTCGGTGCCCCAGCCGGCCGCGGGGGCCCGGAAGAGGCCTCCCGCCCTGGGCGCCTCCACGGCCACCACGGCGTTCTCCTCGACGGCGAGGACGCCGGGGACGGTCCGTACCGCTTCGAGCTCGGTCGCGGTGAGCGTGGCGGCGAAGCCGTGCAGGACGTTTCCGTACGTGAACAACGGGCTGAGCCCGAACTCCCGCAGGACGGTCTCCGGCGAGAGTTCGGGCTCCAGGGTGACGATGTACTGCCCGGGTACGGCCCGGGTGGACTGCTCCACCAGGACCCCTTCCGGTCCGGTGTCGGCCGAGGCCGGAGTCGGTGCGGCGATCAGCGGAGCGACCAGCAGCAGAGCGGCCGTGGCCCAGCGGGCGGGCAGGCGCATGCATTCTCCTCGGGGTGGGGATCCGTTCACGGAGCGAGTGCGTCCGCGAAGTGCGAACACCCGTTCCTTCGTCCCCGTCCGCCGGTCGCCTTAGCGGGTTCAGCCGGACAGCGCAACGCCCGCGGCCAGCTCCAGCTCGTCGAGGTCATGGTCGACGTCGGCCTGGAGGTCGTCGTTCGCCCAACTGCCGACGGCGACCTCGGCGGTGATGCCGGGTCCGAATCCGGCGATGAGCCCCTGCGCGGACTCGGCGGGGCCGCCGTCGTCGAAGAGGCGCGCCAGCGCGTCGAAGACGACGGAGCTGGCGATGTTGCCGCGTTCGGTGAGCGTGGCCCGGCTGTAGCGGAACATCTCGGGCGGCAGCTTCAGGAAGTGGCAGAGGTCGTCCAGGATGCGCGGCCCGCCCGCGTGGACGATGAAGAAGTCCATGTCCGGGACGGACCAGCCGTGCAGGTCGACCAGGTCCTGGAGCACCGGGGCGAGCATCTCCATGGTGCCCGGGACCCGCTTGTCCAGCAGGAAGTGGAACCCGGTGTCGCGGACCGCGTAGGAGATCCAGTCCTCGGTGTCGGGCACCAGGTGGGAGCCGTTGCGCTCCAGCCGCATGCCGCTGCCGCCCTGCCCCCGTACGACGGCCGCGGAGAGGGCGTCCCCGAAGAGCCCGTTGGAGAGCAGCGAGCCGACGCCGATGTCGGTGGGCTGGTAGCACAGCGAGCAGAACTCGCAGGAGACGATGAGGACGTTGGCCTCGGGGTAGGCCAGACAGAAGTCGTGCGCGCGGTTGATGGCCGCGCCGCCCGCCGCGCAGCCGAGCTGGGCGATGGGCAGTTGGCGGGTCTCGGCCCTGAAGCCCATCGTGTTGATGAGCCACGCGGTCAGCGAGGGCATCATGAAGCCCGTGCAGGACACGTAGACGATCAGGTCGATCTCGGACGGGTCGGTCTCGGCGTTGGCGAGGGCCTGCCGGACGACTTCGGGTACCCGCCTCTTGGCCTCGGCCTCGTACACCCGGTTACGGAGCTCGAATCCGGGGTGCTTCAGGGTCTCCTCGATGGGCTGCACGAGGTGCCGGGTCTGGACGCCGGTGTTCTGGATGAGCCGCAGGACGAGGTCGCGCTGCGGGTGCCCGGCGTGGGTCTCCCGGGCCAGGTCCAGGGTCTGCTGCATCGTGATGACGTGCTCGGGCACAGCGATGGCCGGTCGGCACAGGGTCGCCATGGGTTCTCCTCGTTCTCTGGTGCGGAGGCTCTCGTCACCATGTGACGGGCAGGGCGAGCGGGTAACGCCAGATGGACGTCGTGTTCCACTGGATGTCCTCGGACGGCACGTCCAGACGCAGGGCCGGGAAGCGGGTGAGCAGCGTGGAGAAGGCCACTTCCAGTTCCATGGTGGCCAGCGGCGCGCCCAGGCAGTGGTGGGCGCCCCAGCCGAACGTCATATGGGGGATGGACGGGCGGTCGGGATCCAGCTCGTCGGGGCGGTCGAACTTGGCGGCGTCACGGTTGGCCGTCAGATAGGACACGTGCACCACGTCACCGGCCTTGATGAGGACACCGCCGAGCTCCACGTCCTCCAGGGCGATGCGCGGGATGCCGACGCCCTTGCGGAAGGGGATGTGGCGCAGCAGCTCCTCCAGGGTGCGGGGCAGCCGCTGCGGTTCGGCCTGGAGGGACCGCAGGAGTTCCGGGCGGGTGAGCAGGGTGAAGGCGATGTTGCCGAGCTGGTAGGTCGTGGTGTCCTGACCGGTGATGAGCAGGACCATCGCCATGACGGCCAGTTCGTCGTCGTCGAGCAGTTCGGCGCCGTCCCGGGCGGTGGCCAGGGTGCTGATGAGGTCGTCGCCCGGGGAGCGGCGCCGGTCGGCGGTCAGCTCCTGGAAGTAGCCGCGCAGCTCCGCCTTGGCGCGGACCGCGTCCTGCTTGCCCGCGGCCCCGACGTTCATCATCGTCATGGCGTGGGCCCGGAGCCAGGGGCGGTCGGCCTCGGGGATGTCGAGCGCCTCGCAGATGGTGATCAGCGGCAGCGGCGAGGAGACCCGGGCGACGAAGTCGGCCGGTGAGCCCTCGCCCGCCATCTCGTCCAGCAGCCGGTCCACCACCCGCTGGGTCCCGCCGCGCATCTGCTCGACACGGCGGGGGGTGAAGCTCTTGGCGACCAGGCTGCGCAGCCGGCTGCTGGCGGGCGGGTCCATGAGGTTGATGGACTCCGCCTGGACGATCGGCTCCGGGGTCATCCGGGGGAAGTCACGGCCGAGGACGGCGCTGCGGCTGAACCGCCGGTCGGTGGTGACCGTGCGGACGTCCTCGTAGCGGGTGACCAGCCAGGCCTCGCCCTCTCCGTACGCCATCCGGATGCGGGACACCGGCTCCTCGGTCAGCAATTGCCTGAGCTGGGGGTCGAACTCCAACTCCTGCGCGTAGTCGAACGGACAGCTCCGGACGGTTTCCTTGTTCTGCACCGAGGTGTTCTCCACCGAGGTTTCTCCCCATGACCACTTCGAGAATGAAGGCGTGCCGGATCGGGACCCGGCACCAGACCTCCCCTCTGTCCCCCGTCACCTGCCGAAACATGTCAGTGGCACACCTCAGTCAGCCGATCAGGGGGGCGCACGCCCCGGCGCTCAGCCGGTCGACTTCGCGACGTGCAGTGCTTCGTCCCGGTCCAGAACGTGGTGACGGCCGATCGGGAGCATCAGGGGCCTGCCCGAGACGGGGTCCTCGATGATGCGGCTGTCGAGGTCGAACACGGCCCGTACGGTCTCCTCCGTCAGCACCTCGGCGGGGGTGCCGGACGCGTGCAGTCCGCCGTCGGCCAGGGCGATCAGGTGATCGGCGTACCGGGCGGCGAGGTTGAGGTCGTGCAGGACCATCACGATGGTGGTGCCGCGTGACCGGTTGAGGTCGGTCAGCAGGTCGAGGACCTCGATCTGGTGACTGGCGTCGAGGAAGGTGGTCGGCTCGTCGAGCAGCAGCAGATCGGTCTGCTGGGCCAGCGCCATGGCGATCCACACCCGCTGGCGCTGGCCACCGGAGAGCTCGTCCACCGCGCGTTCGGCGAGCGGTTCGGTGTGGGTGGCCTCCAGGGCGGCTGCCACGGCGGCGTCGTCCTTCTCGTTCCAGCGGGAGAAGATCCCCTGGTGCGGGTGTCGGCCGCGGCCGACGAGGTCGGAGACGGTGATGCCCTCGGGCGCGACGGGCGACTGCGGCAGCAGGCCGAGGGTGCGGGCCAGCTCCTTGGCGGGCAGCCGGTGCACCTCCTCGCCGTCCAGGACGACGCGGCCCGCCCGGGGCGCGAGCAGCCGGGACATGGAGCGCAGCAGCGTCGACTTGCCGCAGGCGTTGGCGCCGACGATCACGGTGATCCGGCCGGGCGGTACGGCCAGGTCGAGGGAGTCGACGACGGTACGTTCGCCGTAGCCGAGGGTGAGTCCTTCGGCGGTCAGTCGGTGGTGCGTGGTCATAGCGAGCCTCCCGCCCGGTTGGTGCGGATGATCAGGTGGACGAGGTAGGGGGCTCCGAGGACGCCGGTGACGACGCCGACCGGATAGCGCTCGCCGAAGGCGAACTGGCCGGTGAAGTCGGCGACGAGGACGAGCAGCGAGCCGACGAGTCCGGCGGGCACCAGCAGGGAACCGCCCGCTCCGACGGTCCGGGCCGCGATGGGACCGGAGAGGAACGCCACGAACGCGATGGGTCCGGCCGCCGCGGTGGCGAAGGCGATCAGGCCGACGGCGGCGACGATCACGGTGATCCGGGTGCGTTCGACGCGTACGCCGAGGGCGGAGGCGGTGTCGTCGCCGAGTTGCAGCGCGGAGAGGTTACGGGCCTGGCCCAGCAGCAGCGGGGTGAGGACGGCCGCCGCGGCGAGCGCGGGGAGCACCTGGTCCCAGGTGGCTCCGTTGAGGCTGCCGGTCAGCCACCGCATCGCCTCCTGGAGGTCCCATTCGGCGGCCTGCGACAGGACGTAGGAGGTGATGCTGTCGAGCATCGCGGAGATCCCGATGCCGATCAGGATGAGCCGGGTGCCGACGACGCCGCCCTTGAACGCCAGTGAGTACACCAGCAGGGCGACGCCGAGGCCGGCGGCGATGGCGAGGGCGGAGACCTGGACCTCGCCGAGGGACAGGGTGACGATGGCGATGGCCGCTGCGGCGCTCGCCCCGGAGCTGATGCCGATGATGTCGGGGCTGGCGAGGGGGTTGCGGAGCATCGTCTGGAAGGTGACGCCGGCCAGCCCGAAGCTGAATCCGGTGACCAGGGCGAGGACGGCGCGGGGCAGCCGCAGCCGGCCCACCGTGAACGAGGCGCCCGGCACCTGCTCGCCGAGGACCACCCGGAACACGTCGCCGGGCGGGTAGAACGTGCGGCCCGCCATCAGGGTCACGGCGAACGCGGCGACGACGAGGACCACCAGCACCAGGGCGACGAGGCGGCGGCGTGTGGCGGCGCGGACGCGTCGGCGGGTGGCGGCCTCGACGGATGCCGGCCGGGTGAGGACAGGGGCGCTCACAGGGCACGTACCTTCTGTCGGCGGACGATGTAGATGAAGAACGGGGCTCCGACCAGGGCGGTCACGATGCCGACGTCGATCTCCGAGGGGCGCGCCACGATCCGGCCGACGACGTCGGCGGCGGTGAGCAGGACCGCGCCGAGCACCGCGGAGAGCGGCAGGAGCCAGCGGTGGTCGACGCCGACGAGCAGCCGGCAGGTGTGCGGGACGACGAGGCCGACGAAGCCGATCGGCCCGGCGACGGCGGTGGCCGCTCCGCAGAGCAGTACGGCGCCGAGGGCGGCCACGGCCCGTGCCACGGCGACGCGTTCACCGAGTCCGGCGGCCAGCTCGTCGCCCAGCGCCAGGGAGTTGAGGGCGCGGGCCGAGAGCAGGCAGACGACGAAGCCGACCGCGAGGAACGGCGCGACCTGGCCGATGCGTTCGAAGGACGCGCCGCCGACGCCGCCGATCTGCCAGAGCTTGAAGCTTCCGGCGATGTCGTTGCGCGGCAGGATGACCGCGCTGACGAGCGAGGCGAAGGCGGCGGAGGTGGCGGCTCCGGCGAGGGCCAGCTTGAGCGGGGTCGTCCCTCCCCTGCCGAGGGTTCCGACGGTGTAGACGAAGAGGGCCGACAGGGCCGCGCCCACGATGGCGACCCAGATGTATCCGGTCGGCGAGGTGAGCCCGAAGAACGCGACCGCCGTGACGACGGCGAGGGACGCCCCCATGTTGACGCCGAGGATGCCCGGGTCGGCCAGCGGGTTACGGGTCACGCCCTGCATCACACCGCCCGCGAGGCCGAGGGCCGCGCCGATGACGACGGCGAGAACGGTACGGGGAACGCGCTTGGTCGCCGCCGCCCGGCCCAGGGTGTCGTCCGCGCCGCCGAGTGCCGCGACGACGTCGGACCAGGGCACGTCACGGGAGCCGAAGGCGACGGACGCGACCATCACGGCGGCCAGGGCGAGCACGGAGAGCAGAACCCACAGCAGGCGCTCGCCCGCCGGACGCCTGGTGACGGCGTCCGGCGGGGTACGGGTGTCGAGCGTGGTCACGTGACCTTGTCCGCGGCCTTGGCGAGGGCGGCGGCGTAGTCGTCCAGCACGTAACCGATCGACAGGGGCGTCGGGTTGGCGGCGGTGGCCAGCGGGCTGGTGCCGGGCAGGAGGTAGACGGAGCCGCGCTCGACGGCCGGGATCTTCGAGAGCAGCGGGTCCTGGGTGACCGTCTTCAGCAGCTCGCCGGTGTCGTCGCCGTAGCCGGTGATGATGTCGACGTCGTCGAACGCGTCGATCTGTTCGGCGCTCTTGGTCAGGGCGAACTTCTTCGTGCCCTCGGACGCCTTCGCGATGGACCCGGGGATCTTCATCCCGAGGTCCTGGAAGAACTGGGTGCGGGTGTCGTGGGCGGTGTAGAAGCCGACCTGGCTGACGTCGTTGGGGTCGACGTGCGTCATGAACATCGCCGACTTGCCCTTGAGCTGCGGGTACTTCGCGGCGGTCTTGGCTATGTCCCCGTCGAGCTTCTTGATCAGCTTCTCGCCCTCTTCGGCCAGCCCGATCGCCTTGCTGTTCGTCCGGATGATCTCGCGCCAAGGCGTCGCCCAGGGTGCGTCCGGGTAGGCGACGACGGGGGCGATCTCGCTGAGGGTCTCGTAGTCCTTCTTGGTCAGACCCGAGTACGCGGCCAGGATGACGTCCGGCCTGGTGTCCGCCACGGCCTCGAAGTCGATGCCGTCGGTCTCGTCGAAGAGGACCGGCGTGTCGGCCTTCAGCTCGTCGAGCTTCTCCTCGACCCAGGGCAGCACGCCGTCGTCGTTGTCGTCGCCGAAGTTGGCCGCGGACATGCCGACGGGCACGACGCCGAGCGCCAGCGGCACTTCGTGGTTGGCCCAGTTGACGGTCGCGACGCGCGTGGGCTTGGCCGGGATGGTGGTCTTGCCCAGGGCGTGCTCGACGGTCAGGGGGAACGCGGCGCCGGAACGGTTCTCGTCGTCCCTGTTCCCGGTGTCGGTGGTCCCGCCGCAGGCGGAGACGCCGACGAGGGCGGCCGCCACGATGAGCAGGCGGAGGCGGTGTGCAGACATGGGTGTGTACCCGGCTTTCCGGATGTCGGGGGTGCCGCTTCTCGCGCGTCCGGGCGTGGGCTGCCGTCGTGGAGCGCTGCGCGATGCGTGCGTCAAGGGCTTAGGTAAGGCTTGCCTTGGCACCTTATGAGAGGGAGCACAGGTGTCGCAATCAACTGTTTGAGACAGGTGCTGTAGTGATTCGGACATCTGCCGCCGGGGGGACGGCGGTACATGGGGCTCTTGACCCTCACGTGGCGTCAGGCCGCACAGTCGGTGCCGTGGAAGAACACTGGACCGTGGGACGCGTGGCCGAGCTGGCCGGTGTGAGCGTCCGCACGCTGCATCACTACGACAGTATCGGGCTGGTCCGGCCGTCCGCGCGGACCGCGGCCGGGTACCGGGCCTATGCGGCGGGCGACGTGGAACGGCTGCGTGAGGTGCTGGCCTACCGGCGGCTGGGCTTCGGACTGCGGGAGATCGCGGAGCTGGTCGACGATCCGTCGGCCGACGCGGTCGCGCACCTGCACCGGCTGCGCGGCCTGCTGCTGGAGCGGCGTGATCGCGCCGACGCGATGGTGACGGCCATCGACAGGGAACTCAGGACACGGGCGAAGGGACTCAAGGTGACGCCGGAGGAGCAACTGAACATGCTCGGTGCACGGTTGTACGACGCGATCGGAGACGCCTACACCGCGACCCGGTGTACCGATCCCCGGATCGCCGCGCAGATCTGGGACGCGCTCGGAGACGCCCGGACGGTGCTGAACATCGGGGCCGGCACCGGCTCCTACGAGCCTGCCGACCGCCGGGTGACCGCGGTGGAGCCGTCGGCGGTCATGCGGGGGCAGCGGCCTCCCGGCTCGGCGCCGTGCGTCGACGCCGCCGCGGAGTGCCTGCCGTTCGCGGACCGTTCCTTCGATGTCGCGATGGCCGTCTCCACCGTTCACCACTGGGGGGACCCGATCGCGGGGCTGCGCGAAATGCGGCGGGTGGCCCGCCACGTGGTGGTGCTCACCTTCGACACCGACGAACCGGGATGGCAGGACCGGTTCTGGCTCACCCGCGACTACCTGCCCGAGTTCACCGGCGTCCTCGCCGAATTCCCCTCGCTCGCCGGAATGGCCGACGCGATCGGCGCCCGCGCCGAGCCGGTGCCCGTCCCGTGGGACTGTGCCGACGGCCTGTTCGAGGCGTACTGGCGCCGGCCGGGGGCGTATCTGGAGGAGCGGGTGCGCCGTGCGATGTCGGTGTGGACGAGGGTCGGGCCGGAGGCGGAGGGGCGTGCGGTACGCAGCCTCGGCGACGACCTCGCCTCCGGCCGGTGGGCCGAACGCAACGGCGACCTCGTCGGCCTCGACGCGGCGGATCTCGGCCTCCGCCTGCTCAGGGCGTGAGCTCGGGCCGGAACGTCCCCGGGGTCAGCCCGGTGGTCCGCCGGAAGGCGGCGCCGAAGGCGCTCGCGGAGCGGTAGCCGACCTGTTCGGCGACCGATTCGACGTCCCAGCCCCGGGTGAGCAGGCCGATCGCGTGCTGCGCGCGGACCGCCGCCACCCAGCGTACGAAGCTCGTGCCCGTCTCGGCGCTGAAAGCGCGCGTGACCGTACGGGTGCTGACCCCCAGCTCGGACGCCCAGTCCGCCAGCGTCCGCCGGTCGCCCGGATCCTCGCGGACCGCGTCCGCGATGGGGCGCAGGAGGCCGGAGGTGGGGACCTGGACGAGCAGCTCGCGGGGCGACGGCGCGAGAACGTCGAGCACCAGCGCCTCGGTCGCGGCCCGGGAGGAGGGAGCGAGGCCGGGTTCGCCGAGCCGTTCCAGCAGCAGGCGCAGCAGCGGGGTGATCTCGACGGCGACGGGGGTGTCGGAGATCGACGCGGTGGTGCGGAAGCCGAAGAAGCTGGCGCGCAGCCAGGTGCCGGCGCTCGCCGAACCGGTGTGCAAGGTGCCCGCGGGCATCCAGAGGCCGAGCGTGGGAGTGATCGTCCAGACGCGTGCGCCGACCACCGCCGTGGAGGCGCCGCGCTCGTTCCAGAGCAGTTCGTGGAAGGGGTGGGAGTGCGCGTCCCAGCGCGTGTCGTGGGAGACGATCTCGCCGTAGTCCTTGATGACGAACGGCGTCTCCACCGAACCGGGTGCGAGCGCGGGGAGCGTCCGGGTCTCGCTGGTCATGGCAGGCGGACCTGGATCGTACGGGAAGCGCCGGCGGCGGACGGGGCGTGCATCGACCCAGCCTAGAGCGCGGGGGCGCGCGGAGCCAGCGAGCTCCGCGCTCTGCCTCAATTCGACGTTTAGGCAGGTCAGTTACGTCCTTCAGGTGAAAGATCCGGCGCATCCGCCGTGCGCGCCGCTCCTCGGCGGACAGTGGGTGGGCCGCCCGGCACCGGGCCGTGGCCGGCGGAACGTGACGTGCGGAGAAAGGTGACGGATTCATGGGCACTGAGGCCACCAGGCGGGTCGCGCTCGTCTTCTCCCTGTTCGACGCCAATGCCAACGGCGTCCTGGAGCAGGACGATTTCGATCTCATGGCCGACCGGGTCGTCCGCGAGGCGCATGCGTCGGACCGGGCGGCGAAGGACGCGATGCGCGCGGCGTTCAGGCGGTACTGGACGACCCTGCTCACCGAGCTGGACGCCAACGGGGACGGCGAGATCAGCTTCGAGGAGTTCACGGCGTGCGTGCTCTCCCCGGAGCGGTTCGACGCCACGATCGCCGTGTTCGCCGAGGCGCTGGCCGCGCTGGGCGACCCGGACGGCGACGGGCTGATCGAGCGCCCGCTGTTCATGGCGCTGATGCGGGCGATCGGGTTCGAGCCCCAGAACATCGACGCACTCTTCGACGCGTTCGAGCCGACCGACGGGGACCGGATCCGGGCGGAGACGTGGGTCGCCGGGATCAAGGACTACTACGCCCCGGGCAAGGCCGGTATCCCCGGCGACCATCTGGTGGTCGGCACCGCGGTCTGACCGGCGACGCCGGAGAAGGACGGACGGAGCGGATCCCCCGGCCCCGGACATGACCGTCGCGGTGAACGCCTCGCCCGGGCGTTCACCGCGTCGGTGTCAGCGCTCGCCGAGGGACGGACGCCGCGTCCCGGGCGTGCGCCGACGGCGGTCCTGCGGAGGGTGGGCGGGCGGACGGTGGCCGATGAGGAGGACGGCCGGGTCCGCGGCGGCCATCAGGCAGGAGAGGGTGACGAAGCCCGCGGAGAACGTGGCCACGGGTGCCGCCACGCCCAGGATGAGGGGTCCACCGCCGGTGCCCGCGTCGTGGCCGGAGGCGTTCACCCGCGGCGCCGGCACCGCGCTGCGCGTCGCCGCCCTCGTGGTCCTCATCGCCGGAGCCCTCGTCGTGACCGGAGCGCGCCGCGGCCGGCAAACCGCCCCGCGATGACGGCGGGGCGGTGCACCGCCCGGCGCGGAGGCCGTCAGCCGGTCAGCAGGTCCGGGTTGCCCGCCAGTGCGGCCAGCCTGCCCTGCGGGTCCGGGACGAGACGGCGCTCGGCCAGGTCGAGGACGCCGGCCACTCCGGTGATCTCCGCGGCGACCGTGCCGTCCTCCTTGAGGATCTGCTGCTCCAGCGTGAACGTCTTGCCGGTGCCGTAGTCGAACCGGCAGGTGACGCGGACCCGCTCGCCGCCGCGCAGCTCGCGCCGGTACTTGACGGTGACCTCCAGCTGGACCGGGCCGATCCCGTCGGCCAGCAGCTTCTCCTGGGGCAGTCCGGCGGCCCGCAGCAACTCCCAGCGGGCGTGCTCCGCGTACTGGAGGTAGACGGCCTGGTTCAGATGGCCCTGGGTGTCGAGCTCGTAGCCGCGCACGGTCACATCAACGGAGAAGGTCATGACCGTGCGAACACCTGCGGGATGCGGTCCATTCCGACGGCCGGTCCGACCCGATGGCCCGTCGCGTCCGGTGACCGGTCCGGTCCCGCCCGGTCAGGCGGTCAGCGCCGCGAGCTCGGCGTTGGCGCGCTCGGTGACCAGGGCGAGGACACGGCCGGCGGCGGCCAGGTCCTCGGCGGGAATCCCGCCCCAGATGCGGGCGGAGACGGGGGCGGTCTCCGCGCCGACGGCGGCGAGGAGTTCGCGGCCCGCGTCGGAGGGGCGGAGATACTCACCGTCGAGGACGAGCAGGCGTTCGGCCCGCAGTTCGTCGAGCGTGGCGAGGATGTCCGCCGGATCCGCCTTGAGGGAGTTCCGGACCTCGGCGAGGAGATCGCCCGGCGTCTGCGGGGTGTCGGCGGTGACGGCGGCGCGCAGGGCGACCTGCTGCTGGAACGTGGCGCCGTGCCGGGCCAGGACCTGCTCCAGGGCGCCGCGCGCCGCGTAGTGGGCCAGGGCGAGGTCACGGGCGTTGGCGGCGGGTGCGGTGGCCGCATCGGTGGTCATGGTGTCGTCCTCCGGTTGCTCTCGTCGTTCGGTACGGATGGAGCGAGAGGTGCGTCGAGCAGGGCCGTCAGTTCACCGGTGAACGCACGCGTCCGCGGCGCGTCGAGGCCGCCGAGCGGCTCCAGCAGCTGCTGGAGCAGTTCCTGGACCACCACGACGGCCTGTCGTGTGACGGCCTCGCCCTCCTCGGTGAGCGCGAGTCGCACGGCGCGCGGATCACGGGGATCGCGGGTGCGGTCGATCAGACCGGCCGACTCCAGGGCCCGCGCCAGCTTGGAGACGTACAACGCCTCCAGGCCCGTGTGGTCGGCGAGTTGACGCTGACTGGGGCGCTCGCCGGCGCGCTGCATGCCGTGCAGCGACGCGACCAGCGAGTACTGCGCGTGGGTGAGGCCCAGCGGAGCCATCGCCCGATCGACCGCCACGCGCCATTTGTTGGCGAGCCGCCACACCAGGAATCCGGGCGTGGGACTCGGGGAGCTCGTACTCATGACCGATAGAGTACATGGCTATCATATTCATGGCTACTATTTTCGGTGCCGCCGCCCGCAGCGGCCGGACGCTCAGGCGGCCACCCGCCGCACCGTGCGCAGCAGGTACTCCTTGCGGTGCAGCGGGTCGTGGTCCGTGCGCGGGCGGTCCGGGACCGGTCCGGCGGCCGGGCGGTGGTCGGCGAAGGCGGACTCCAGCATCCCCTCCCCCCGGGTCAACCCCGGCAGCAGTTGCTGGAGTTCATGGACCCGGGCGGCCGGGATCTCGCCCTCCAGGGTGCAGAGCCCGCCAGAATTCCCAGTTTCAACGTGTGCACGGAGCTTCATGTTCTTGAGAGAAGGGTCCGTTTCTGTCGGGAGGAACACGAAGCTCCGCGCATGATCGAACTCCTGGGTCGTTCTGATGGATTGCGGGGAGTGGATCAGGGCGTTGTCGCCGGTCGCAACGGGATTGATCGCGCCCGCAGGTGCGGGAAGCGCCATTCGGTGCGGCTGCGCAGGGTTTCGCCGGGGCGCAGCACGGTGCTGGGGTGGCCGGGGCGGTTGGGCGAGTCCGGCAGATGCTGGGTTTCCAGGCAGAGCGATCCGTGGCGTTGGTGGCGGCGGCCCGTGCCGTCGGTGAACGCGCCGTCGAGCTGGTTGGCGGTGTAGACCTGGAGGCCCGGTTCGGTGGTCCAGAGCTCCAGGGTCCGGCGGTCGCCGGGGGCGGTGAGGCGGGCGGCGCGGCGCAGGGCTCCGGGGGCGGCGGGGCGCAGGACCCAGCAGTGGTCGAAGCCGCCGGCGCGCTCCAGTTGGGCGTCGCCGTGGTCGAGGCGTTCGCCGATGCGGTGCGGTGCGGTGAGGTCGAACGGGGTGCCGGTCACCGGGGCGGGCGGGCCTTCGGGGATGGAGTCGGCGTCGATGGGGAGGTAGGCGTCGGCGTCGACCTGGAGGGTGTGGCCGAGGATGTCGTCGCCGCCGAGGTTGAGGTAGGCGTGGTTGGTGAGGTTGACGACGGTGGGCCGGTCGGTGACGGCCGTGTAGTCGACGGCGAGCATCCCGGTGGTGTCCAGGGTGTAGGTGGCACTGACGTCGAGCGCTCCGGGGAATCCCATGTCGCCGTCGGGGCTGTGCAGGGTGAGCCGGAGGACGGCGGCGGTGTCGGTACGGTGCCCGGCGGCCTGCCAGATCTTGGTGTGGAAGCCGTCGGGGCCGCCGTGCAGGGCGTGGCCCCGGTCGTTGGCGGGGATGTGGTGGGTGGTGCCGTCGAGGGTGAAGCGGCCGTGGGCGATGCGGTTGGCGTACCGGCCGACGACGGCCCCGAAGTACGGGTTCTTGTCGGTGTAGTCGTCGAGCGCGGGCAGCGAGCGGACGACCGGGCCGGGGTCGCCGGCGGTGTCCGGCACGGTGAGGCTGTGCAGGACACCGCCGTAGGTGAGGACCTCGGCCCGGACGCCGGTGCCGGAGTCGAGGGTCCAGAGGTCGGTCTCGCTCTGCCCGTGGGCGCGGCCGAACGGTTTGCGGTGCACGGTGGGCATGAGGAGTTCCTTGGGGTGCGGAAGGGGCCCCGCGACGATGAGGCCCTGGAGCGCTAGCGGACCGGTCCGCAGGGCGCGCGGGGCGTGGTGGATTCGCGGACGACGAGGCGGTAGCCGGGGCGGGGCCGGCGGGGTTCGGCGACCGGGGTGCCGGCGAGGCGTTCGACGAGGCTGTCGACGGCGAGCCGGGCGATGGCCGCCTTGTCCGGCGCGATGGTGGTCAGGGTGGTCGCCCCGTACCGGCTCTCCTCGATGTCGTCGAAGCCGACGACGGCGATGTCGTCCGGGATGGTGAGGCCGCGTTCGGTGATGGTGCGCATGGCCCCGGTCGCGATCATGTCGTTGTACGCGAACACGGCGTCGGGCCGCTCGCCCCGGTCGAGGAGGGAGGCCATGGCGGCCGCGCCGTCCTCGCGTCCGTAGCCGTCGGTGACGACGACCAGGGACTCGTCCGGTTCGATGCCGGAGGCGGCCAGTTCCTCGCGCCAGCCGCGCAGCCTGAGGTGGGCGGGCTGGCGTTCCCGACCGGTGCGGGAGCCGAGGAAGGCGATACGCCGGTGGCCCAGCGCGATGAGGTGGGCGACGGCCTCGCGGGCGGCGGCCACGTTGTCGATGGCGATGTGGTCGTAGGGGGCTTCGTACTCGCGCTCGCCGAGCAGCACCAACGGCGCGGTCTCGGTGCGGGCCATCAGGTCCTCGGTCTCCAGGTGGATGGGACTGAGGATGAGGCCGTCGATGACGTGGGAGCGGAAGCCCTGGCAGACCAGCAGCTCCTTCTCCCGCTGGCCCGCGGTGTGGTCGACCAGGACGGTGTAGTCGTGCCGGGCGGCCGCGTCGACGACCTCACCGGCCAGCTCCGCGAAGTACGGGTTGCCGAATTCGGGGACGGCCAGCGCGATGATGCCGGTGCGGCCCTTGCGCAGGTGACGGGCGGTGAGGTTCGGCCGGTAGCCGAGCTCGTCGATCGCCTGCTGGACCTTGGCCCGCATCTTCGGGGTGACGTGCTGGTAGTTGTTGACCACGTTCGACACGGTCTTGATGGACACGCCCGCCCGTTGAGCTACGTCCTTGAGGCTGACGCCCACGGCACTCCTTGTTGCTTGGTTCGACTCGGCCCGGTCCGCACGGTTCAGGTGATTCTCCGGCTGCGCGCGAGGTAACGCTGCGCCACCACGACAACGATAAGGAAACCGCCGCTGACCACCGACTGGTACGAGGAGTTGAGCGAGCCGATCTGGTTGATGAGGTTCTGGATCACGGCGAGCAGCAGGACGCCCCAGAGAGTGCCGCTGATCGAGCCCGCTCCGCCGATGAGGAGGGTGCCGCCGATGACGACGGCGGAGATCGCGTCCAGCTCCATGCCGACGCCGACGATGGTGACACCGGAGGAGAGACGGGCGGCGTTCAGCGCTCCGGCGAGTCCGGCGAGCAGTCCGCTGAGGGTGTAGACGAGGATCTTCGTCCGGGCGACGGGCAGGCCCATCAGGGTGGCCGCGTCGCTGCTGCCGCCCACCGCGAACAGGGTCTGCCCGAACGAGGTGCGCTGGAGGAGGAGCCCGCCGGCCCCGAAGAGGGCCAGCGCGATGAGGATCGGGTAGCCGAAGCCCCAGACGCTGCCCTGGCCGAGCTCGGCGAACGCGGAGTCCTTGGGGACCAGGTAGGTGGTGGCGCCCTCGTCGGTGAAGGCGAGCAGCATGCCGCGCGCCGCGAGGAGCGTGGCGAGCGTGACGATGAAGGGCGCCATGTTGGCGCGGGCGATGAGCAGGCCGTTGACCAGCCCGATCGCGCCGCATACCACCAGAGGTACGAGCAGGGCGGTGAAGAAGCCCCATTGGGATGCCCAGGCGGCGAGGACACCGCCGAGGGCGAAGACGGAGCCGACGGAGAGATCGATGCCGCCGGTGATGATGACCAGGGTCATGCCGAGGGCGACGATCGCGAGGAACGAGGCCTGGACGGTGACGCCCCGGGCGTTGTCGAGGCTGGCGAAGGTCGGGTAGAGAGACGAGGCGATGAGGATCACGGTCAGCAGGACCGCGAGGACGCCCTGGCGCTGGACGAGTTCGCCGATCCGGGAGCCGATGGAGCGCTCGGGCCGGGGTTCGCTGCGCGAGGGGGCGTTCTTGAGCGGCGCCGGCGCCTGGTCGGCCGGGGCGGCGGGTGTGGTGTTCTTCATCGGGACCGACGCTCCCGGGCGACGTAGACGGCGGCGATGATGATGGCCGCCTGGGCGATCTGTGCGGTGGAGTCGGGCAGGTCGTGCTTGACGAGCGTGGCGCGCAGCAGCTGCATCAGCAGGGCGCCCGCGACGGTGCCGAGCACCCGGATGGAGCCGCCGTTCAGCGGGGTGCCGCCGACGACGACGGCCGTGATGGCGGAGAGCTCCATGAGGGTGCCGAGCGAGGACGGGTCGCTGGCGGTGAGCCGGGCGGTGGCGAGGATGCCGGCGAGCGCCGCCATCACCCCGCACAGGATGTAGACGCCGATCAGGACGCGCTTGACGGGCAGCCCGGACAGCGCGGCGGCCGAGCGGTTGCCGCCGATCGCGACGATCTGGCGGCCGAAGGTGGTGCGCTGCACCAGGAACGCGACGGCCAGCGCGAGGATGCCCGCGATGAGGACGACCGTCGGGATGCCGAGGAAGGAGCCGGTGCCGAGCGCGAGGATGTCCGGGTTGACGATCTGCTTGAGCTGACCGTCCGCCATCACGAGGGCCAGGCCCCGGCCGCCGACGAACAGGGCGAGCGTGGCGACGATGGGTTGCAGCCCGACGAGCGAGACGAGCGTTCCGTTGATCGCGCCGACCACCGCACCGGCGAGCAGCGCGATCAGGAGCGCGGGCACCAGTCCGTAGCCGAGGTAGAGCGGCAGCAGGGCGGCGGCGAGCGCCATGGTGGAGCCGACGGAGAGGTCGATGCCCTCGGTGCCGATGACCAGGGCCATGCCGAGCGCGACGATCACGATGGGCGCGACCTGGACCAGCTGGGTGCGCAGGTTGTCGGCCGTCATGAAGTGCTCGGTGAACAGGGCGTTGAACAGCAGGACGACGGCGACGGCCGCGTACACGCCGTACTCCTGGTACCAGGCGGGGTCGCGGAGCCGGGCCGGCGGCTTCGCGGGGCGTGGCAGGGTGGCCTGGGTGGTCATCGGGGGTCCTCCTGGCCGGCCGGGACCTTCCCACCGGATTCGGGCGCGCGGTTCACGGTGTCGGGCGTGTGCTCGGCGAGCACTTCGAGCAGGCGGCTCTCGTCCACCTCGTCGCCGGCGAGTTCACCGGCGACCGCGCCGCCGCGCAGCACGACGATGCGGTCGGCGCCCTCGATCAGCTCCTCGATGTCGGAGGAGATCAGCAGGACGGCGAGGCCCTCGCGGGCGAGTTCGTCGATGAGGGACTGCACCTCGGCCTTGGCGCCGACGTCGATGCCCCGGGTGGGCTCGTCGAGCAGCAGCACCTTGGGCTCCAGGCAGAGCCAGCGGGCGAGCAGCACCTTCTGCTGGTTGCCGCCGGAGAGTTCGCCGACCTTCTGCTCGGGGCTGGAGGCCTTGATCCGCAGCCGCTTCATGAAGATGTCGACGATGCGGTCCTGCTTGGCGCGGGAGACGATGCCGCCCCGGGAGAGCCGGGGCATCGCGGCGAGCACGATGTTCTCGCGTACGGAGAGTCCGGGGACGATGCCCTCGGCCTTGCGGTCCTCGGGAAGCATGCTGATGCCCGCGCGGATGGCGGCGGCCGGGGTGGGGCGGCCGATGCGCTTGCCGTCGACGCTGATCTCGCCGCCGTCCAGCGGCAGCGCGCCGGTCAGCGCCTTGGCGGTCTCGCTGCGGCCCGAGCCCAGCAGCCCGCCGAGTCCCAGCACCTCACCGGCGTACAACTCCACCGATATGTCGTGCAGTTGGTGGCGGCGGTCGAGACCGGTCGCGGTGAGGACGGGGGTGCGGGCCACCTCGTGTCCGGCGGGGTCGAAGTTGGTGAGGCCCTCGCGGCGCACCTCGGCCATGTCGCGGCCGAGCATCATCGACACCAGCTGCATCCGCTCCAGCGGGGCGAGTTCGCCGGTGTGGATGTGGCGGCCGTCGCGCAGGACGGTGACCCGGTCGCAGATCCGGTAGAGCTCGTCCATGCGGTGGCTGACGTAGAGGACGGCGATGCCCTGGCCGCGCAGGTTCTCGATGACCCGGAAGAGGGTCTCGACCTCGCGGGGCTCCAGCGACGAGGTGGGCTCGTCCATGATGACGACCTGCGCCTTCACGGAGACGGCGCGGGCTAGCGCGACCATCTGCTGGGTGCCGATGCCGAGGGTGCGCAACGGGCGCTTCGGGTCGACGCGGACGCCGAAGCCGTCGAGGAGCTCGGTGGTCTCGCGGCTCATCCGGGCGAAGTCGATGAGCCCGAAACGGTTCTTCGGCTCCCGGCCCAGGAAGATGTTGCGCGCCACGCTCATCAGCGGGACGAGGTTCACCTCCTGGTAGATGGTGGAGATCCCGGCCTGCTGCGCCTCGAACGGGCGGCCGAAGCGGACCGGTTCACCGGCCACCCGCACCTCGCCCTCGTCGCTGCGGTAGACGCCGGTGAGCACCTTGATCAGGGTGGACTTGCCGGCCCCGTTCTCGCCGACGAGCGCGTGGACCTCGCCCGCGCGCAGCGCGAAGGAGACGCCGTCCAGGGCGACGACGCCCGGGAACCGCTTGCTCACCGAGCGCGCCTCGAGCACGGGGTCCGCCACGGCGCCGGCACCGGTGCCGGCGGTCTGCGGGTGCTGGGGTGTCGCTTGGGTTGGTGCCATGAATCCTGGCCTTCCGGTGTCACGGGAAACGGTGCCGGGCCGCCGTGACGCCTCCGGGATGCCCCGGGGGTCGCGGCGGCCGGCCGTCCGGTGGGGTCAGTACGCTCCGCCGAGCGAATCCTTGGCGTTGGCCTCGTCGTACTCGCGGTCGGTGATGATCACGTTCTCCGGGATCTCCTCACCGGCGTAGAACTTCTGCGCGGTGGCGAAGGCGAGCGGGCCGAAGCGGGGGTTGGACTCGATGACGGCGTTGTACTCGCCGTTGACCAGGGCCTGGACGGCGTTGCGGGTGCCGTCGACCGAGACGATCTTGACGTCCTTGCCGGGCTTCTTCCCGGCCGCCTTCAGCGCGGTGACCGCGCCGAGGCCCATCTCGTCGTTCTCGGCGTAGACGGCGGTGATGTCGGGCTTGGACTGGATGAGCTGCTCCATGACCTGCTGACCCTTGTCGCGGGCGAACTCGCCGGTCTGCTGGGCGACGATCTCCAGGCCGGGGGCCTCGGCCTCGACCTGGTCGACGAAGCCCTTGGTGCGGTCGGTGGTGACGTTGTTGCCGGACGCGCCGAGCAGGATGGCGACCTTGCCCTTGCCGCCGGTGACCTTGATCATCGCGTCGGCGGCGCGCTTGCCCTGCTCCACGAAGTCGGAGCCGAGGAAGGCCACGTAGTCCTTGCAGGCGGTGGAGTTGACCTTGCGGTCGATGGTGAGGACGGGCACCTTCTTGGCGGCGGCCGCCTTCAACGCGGGCTCCAGACCGTCGGAGTTGAGCGGGGCGACGATGAGGAACTGGGCGCCCTGGGACAGCATGTCCTGGATGTCGCTGATCTGCTTGGACAGCTGGGACTGGGCGTTGGTGGTGAGGAGCTTCTTGACGCCGATCTTCTTCGCCTCGTCCTTGATGGACCGGGTCTCGGCGATCCGGAAGGGGTTGGCCTCCTTCTCCGACTGGGAGAAGCCGACCACGGCGTCCTTCAGGTCCAGCTTGGGCGCGCCGTAGGTCTCCAGCTTGCAGCCCGAACCGGACGAGGAATCGGGGGTCTTGGCCTCCTGCGCGCCCTGACTGCTGTCGCCGCCCGCGTTGTTGGAGGTCTCCGACTTGGCGCAGCCGGCGGCGGCCAGCGTGGTGACGGCGAGGACACAGGCCACGGCGAGGGTACGGGATCGACGCTGGATCATCATGCGCGGAACGCTCCTTGGCGGATTGACGGCACGCTGATCGGCGTGCGGTCGGGCATGCGGGACGAGGCATCGGCTGCTCTGCGGCCGATGCCACTGCATTCCTCACACCTCTGCTCCGTCCTGCGGGAACAGCGGTCGTGAGAGCCTGCGCGGCCTGTCGGCGGCTCGGTTTACAACGTTATATAGGCGGCGCGGCACGGGCGGCAAGAGCGTTGTCGATGCGTTTCCAAAATGTGTCGGCCGAGGGCCGGGGCCGGTGTGCGGCAATAGACCCGCCGTACGGCAACGGGTCCTGCGCGACCTCTGGACAGCCGCCCGGCACCGTGCTGTCATACCGCCGGACGTCGCATTTCCAACGTTGCAAGCACGGCTGTCGTACGTCGGACCGACCGCGCGACGGCGACCTTCGGCATGCGCCCGACCGCCCGCCCCACCCGCTCCCCCGGCCGGGCGGTCCCGCACACCCTCGCCCGCGCGCCATCCCCCCACCGAGCCCGGCCGCGGCACAGGCGGCCGCGGCCGAGAGCAGGAGCCGCACCGATGCCCGTGAACCGCAGGCAGCTCATCACCACCGCGGTAGCACGTGGTGGCGCCGCTCCGGCCGAGCCCGGCGCGCTCGACGGAGCCGGTCGAGGAGGTCACGCTCGTCCCGATGGGCGCGGCCCGGCTGCGGATCACGTCGTTCCCGACGGCCGCCCCGGACGGCGAACCCTGGCTCGCGGACCGCTGGTACCGGATCGCGAACCGGCACTCCGGCAAGGTGCTCGGTGTGGACGGCATGTCGACCGCGAACAGCGCGCATGTGGTCCAGTTCGGCGACACGGGGACGGCCGACCATCGGTGGCGGCTGGTGGCCAACGGCGACGGCTGGTACCGGATCCGGAACCAGCACTCGGGCAAGGTGCTGGGCGTCGACCTGATATCCACGGCGAACAGCGCGCACGTCGTGCAGTTCGACGACAACGACACCGCCGACCACCTGTGGCAGCTCGTCCCGGACGGCGACGGCTGGTACCGGATCCGCAACCGGAACTCGGACAAGGTGCTCGGCGTGGACGGCATGTCCACCGCCGACAGCGCCCATGTCGTCCAGTACGACGACAACGGAACGGCCGACCATCTATGGCGGCTGCTGTGAGAGCTCTCCCCTGACGTACCGCCCGCCCCTGCCCGTACAACCGTAGAAAGGGATGTTCAGCCATGCGACCAGCACCCGCACCCCGCCGCCGCACCTGGTGGCGGAGATTGACGGCCGCCACCGGCCTGCTCGCCCTGGTGGCCACCGCGCTCGTGGGGACCGGCACCTCCCCGGCCGCCGCCGCGCCCGCCGCCTGGGAGCCGAGGCCGGCGCCCATGACGACGCCGTGGACGAACCAGGTCCCCGTCGACAAGCCGCTGCCGGAATACCC
Source organism: Streptomyces sp. iso_384 (assembly GCF_056172905.1). Taxonomy (NCBI): domain Bacteria; kingdom Bacillati; phylum Actinomycetota; class Actinomycetes; order Kitasatosporales; family Streptomycetaceae; genus Streptomyces; species Streptomyces sp. iso_384. The sequence continues at coordinate 3,602,238 of NZ_JBWBTT010000001.1, read as the reverse complement.
GCGCCCGCAGCTGACCCGCCCGGACTGGACGAACCTCAACGGCATCTGGGACTTCGCGGTCACCGGCCGTGACGCCGGGCAGCCCGCGACCTTCCCGGAGCAGATCCGGGTCCCGTTCGTCGCCGAGTCCGCGCTCTCCGGCATCCAGCGCCGGATCACCGAGAACGACAAGCTCTGGTACAAGCGGACCTTCACCGTCCCCGCGAACTGGGACGGCCGCCGGGTGAAACTGCACTTCGGGGCCTCCGACTGGCAGACCACGGTCTGGGTCAACGGCACCGAGGTCGGGGTGCACAAGGGCGGCTTCGACGCGTTCTCGTACGACATCACGCCGCAGCTCAACGGCGGCACGAACACCGTCGTGGTCTCCGTCTACGACCCGAGCCAGACCGGCGGCCAGGCGGTCGGCAAGCAGCGCATCAACGATGTGCGGCCGCATCCGGGCGGCGGCATCTTCTACACCGCGGCCTCCGGCATCTGGCAGACGGTCTGGCTGGAGCCGGTGGCATCCGCCCACATCACCCGGCTCGACATGACGCCGAACCTGGACGACAGCACCCTGCGGGTGAAGGTGCGGACGGCGGGCGCGGCGGGCAGGAGCGCCCGGATCACCGTCTCCGCCGGCGGTACGGTGGTGGGCACGGCGACCGGCACGGTGGGCGGGGAGCTCTCCGTACCCGTACCGAGTCCGCGGCTGTGGAGCCCCGAGGACCCGTTCCTGTACGACGTGAAGGCGGACCTCCTCGACGGCTCGGCCGTCACCGACACCGTGGGCAGTTACACCGGCATGCGGTCCGTGGGCCTGGCCAAGGTGGACAACATCCTGCGGCCGGTCCTCAACGGGGAGTTCGTGTTCCAGACGGGCACCCTGGACCAGGGCTACTGGCCGGACGGCATCTACACCGCGCCGAACGACGAGGCGCTGAAGTACGACCTCCAGGCGCACAAGGACCTCGGGTTCAACATGGTCCGCAAGCACATCAAGGTGGAGCCGCAGCGGTGGTTCCACTGGGCGGACAGGCTGGGTCTGCTGGTGTGGCAGGACATGCCGTCGATGGACACCGGCAAGGTGCCGGACGGGCCGGCCCGCACCCAGTGGGAGACGGAGTACCGCACCATCATCGACCAGCACCGCAGCTCGCCGTCGGTGGTGATGTGGGTCAACCAGAACGAGGGCTGGGGGCAGTACGACCAGGCCAGGATCGCCGACGAGGTCAAGGCCCAGGACCCCTCGCGTCTGGTCAACAACATGAGCGGGGTCAACTGCTGCGGCTCGGTCGACGGCGGCAACGGCGACGTGGTGGACAACCACATCTACGTCGGCCCCGGCAATACTGCGCCGAGCGCCACCCGTGCTGCCGTGCTGGGCGAGTTCGGCGGGCTCGGATACAAGGTGCCGGGCCACGAGTGGTATCCGGGCGGCGGCTTCAGCTACGAGGACCAGCCGAGCGTCGCGGCCCTCAACAACCGGTTCGTCGGCCTCCTGGACGCCATCCGGGTCGGCCAACTGCCCGCCGGGCTCTCCGCGTCGGTCTACACGGAGATCACGGACGTCGAGAACGAGGCGAACGGGCTGCTGACGTACGACCGTCAGGTGGTGAAGGTCGACGCCGCCCGGGTGAAGGCCGCCAACGAGGCCCTCATCCACGCGTCCCGGAGCCCCGCTCCCCCGGTGGACCTCCCCACCGGGCAGTACAGATCGCTGCGGGTCACGACGCCGGGGCACACCACCAAGCATCTGCGCCACTACGAGGGGCTGGCCGCGACCGCGGTGGTCGACGGCGGGAGTTCGGCCGTGCTGAAGGCGGACGCCACCTGGAAGATCGTCCCCGGGCTCGCCAACAGCAACTGCTACTCCTTCGAGTCCCGGAACTACCCAGGTGAGTTCCTCCGCCACCGGGAGTTCCGGGTGCGCCGCGACGCCGACGACAACTCCGCGCTGTTCAAGGCGGATGCGACGTGGTGCGCGGTCGCGGGGAACGGCGGGGTGAGGTTCACCAGCGCCAATCTGCCCGGCAGCTATCTGCGTCACATCGACTCCGAGGTGTGGCTGGCCACTCCGGGCGGCGGGCAGCCCTTCGACAGTCCGGCGCTGTTCACCGAGGACACGACATGGACGGTGGACGCCCCGTGGGCGCCGTGATCTGACCGGGGACACGGGCAGGGGCCCGGCAGCGGCGGAGGACGTTCCCTCCGTCGCCGCCGGGCCCCTGCCATCAAAGCCGTACGGCCGGGCTCAGCGGATCAGAAGCGGTTCGGGGCGCGCTCCGGGACCGGGGACCCGGGGAGCACGTCCGGCTTCCGGTTCTGGCGTGCCTGCGCGTTCGACTCGGCGGTCGCCCTGCAGGTGACGTCCTTCGCGGGCAGCTTGCCGGTGGCCAGGTAACGGTTGACCGCGCCGTCCGTGCAGGCGTTGCCGCTCGGGTAGACGCCGTGGCCCTCACCGCCGAGGACGGTGACCATCTTGGAGCCCTTCAGCTGGGCGTGCAGGGCCTGGCCGCTGGGCAGCGGGGTCTGCGAGTCCCACTCGTTCTGGACGACGAGGGAGCCGACCTTGTTCTTGACCACGGTCACCGGCTCGGCGGACTTCCCCCAGAAGGCACAGGGCTTGATGCTGGACGCGAAGTCCCCGTAGAGCGGGTAGCGGCCCTTGTCCTCGATGGCGTCACGCCGATAGGTCTCCGGATCGCGGGACCACGCGGCCGAGTTGTCGCCGCACACCACGGCCCAGAAGCCGGCCGTCCCGTTGTCGGCCGGGGTCTCGGCGGCGAGCGCGGCCTTTCCGGCCCACTCGGGCGCCCCGGTCCCGCCGCCCTCGGTGATCCGGGCCAGCTTCTTCGCGGAGGCCGGCTTGCCCTCCGCCGCCCTCCTCAGCTCCACGACCGCCTCGGAGGCGTACTCCGGGGTGAAGGCCAGCCCGCGCATCCCGTCGCGGATGTCGTCGCCGGTGGTGGGCTGCCCGTCCACCACGATGGGGTTCTCGTCCGCCTGCGCGACGAGGTCCCAGAAGGTCCGGTCGACCTTCTTCGGGGTGTCGCCGAGGCCGTACGTCTTCGAGCGGGCGGCGGCCCACTCGGTCCACCGGTCGAACGCGGGTTCCGCGCCCTCGGCCCACCACTGGATCATCCCGCGCCAGGCGCGCTGCGGGTCGACCGCGCTGTCCAGCACGAACCGGTCGGCCCGGGCGGGGAAGAGCTGGGCGTAGACGGCCCCCAGATAGGTGCCGTAGGAGTAGCCGAAGTAGGAGATCTTCTTCTCGCCGAGGATCGCCCGCACCAGGTCCATGTCGCGCGCGGTGTTGCGGGTCGTGATGTGCGGGAGCCGGTCCCCCATCTTCTTGCGGCACTTGTCCGCCACCGTGCGCGCCCAGGCGACGTCCTTGGCGTACGTCTCCGCCTTGTAGGGCCGCAGCCAGTTCTCCTGCTCCGGCGTGAGGTTGCAGGAGACCGGGCTGGAGCGGCCGATGCCGCGCGGGTCGAAGCCGACCAGGTCGTAGCTCTTGAGCACGGACTTGGGCAGCTCCTCCTTCATCATCATCGGCATCCACAGCCCCTCGCCGCCGGGGCCGCCGGGGTTGGAGAGCAGGATGCCGCGCCGCTGGCCGGGCTCGGCGGTCCTGATCCGGGATATCGCCAGGTCGATCCGCTTGCCCCCGGGCTTCCGGTAGTCCAGCGGAACCTTGACCGTGGCGCACTGGTACGCGGTCGGCGAGTCGGCCTCGCACCGCTTCCAGTCGGGCTTCTGCTTCGCGTAGCGGTCGAGCGCGCTCTTGGCGGCGGGCGGGGAGACCGCCGAGGGGGTCCCGGCCGAGGGGGCGGCAGCCGGGGCCGCGGTGGCCGGTGAGGCGGCGAGCGCCGGGGCCAGTGCCGCCGTCAGACTCACGGCCACCAGGGGCGCGAGACGTCGTCTGCGCACGATATCGATCCTTCCGGTCGCATGTTCGGACAGGAGGATCTTGTCGGATCTGTGCACGTCTGCGGATCCCTCCCGGGGCCCCACCTCCTGTACGACTCGGGAATGACGGCAACAGGCTTGAATGGTCCGCCGGTTGGAGAACCATTCACGCCCGTGGCGGGTCCGCTGCCCTCCCGGCGCGCCCGGGTGCTCCGGGGCGCGCCGGGAGGGGACCTGCGTCCGTGCCTGTTACCGCGTCTGACGGCTGTTCAGCGCGGACACCTCCTCCGCAGTCAGGGCCTTGTCGTACACCGCGACCTGGTCGACGGAGCCGTTCCAGAAGTCGGTCCTGGCGCCGTCGTACCGGGCCCGCCCGACGGAGAGCGGACCGGTGCTCACATCGGCCGGTCCGGCCTCGGTGGTGGCGGCGGGCTTGCCGTCGACGTACAGCGTGATCGCGTCACCCTTGCGGACGCCGACCAGGTGGTACCACGTGCCGGTCTCCGGGATGATCTCCAGGCGGGCGCGCTTGCCGCCCGGGGTGGAGAAGGCGAACGCGCCCTGTCCGTACTGGAGATAGAAGGGGTTCTCGGTGCGCCGGCCGTCCTGGCTGACGACGGTGGCATAGTTGCCCGGTACGGCGTCCAGCGAGGCCCACGCGGAGACCGTGTAGTCCTTCGTGGTGTCCACGACCGGGCCGGCGCTCTGCGCGTACTGCCCGTCGCCGTCGAACTTCAGCGCCGATCCCGTGACGCCGGGAGCCCAGGTCGTGCCGCCCTCCAGTGCGAGGTGCGCCTTGTTCGGGCCGCTGTCGCGGGCGGTGGCACCCTCGTTCTCGTCGAGCGACCAGGAGCCGCCGCCCTTCAGTTCGTCGCGCTCACCGGCGTCGGCGCCTGCGGCGATCACCTGGCGGTTGATCTCCCGGACCTTCTTCGGGTCGACCTTGATGTCCCGGCGGTCGTACGTCCAGAACCCGTTGAGCTCGTTCTCCAGGTCGCTCACCTGGGTGTAGACGGAGCCGGACAGTTCGGCGCCGGCCGCGGCGAGATAGTACGTACGGGTGTTGTCGACGTACTTGGCGGTGAGAGCGGCCTTGTCAGCGACGCCGGAGTAGATGTTGGCGGGGGCACCCGGCCACATGTGACCCGGCGTCCGGAGCGTGAAGCCGCCGTGCTCGCCGTCCATCGCGGCGCGCCGGTCGTCCGGGAAGGCCGGGTCGTTGTTCACGTAGTCGTGGTGGTCGATGATCTCGCCCTTGCCGGAATCCCCCTTGGACGCACAGCAGTTGACCCCGCTGTGCGCGTTGACCACACGGGACGGGTCCAGCGCCTTGACGTCCTCGGCGATCTTGCCGGTCTCGGTCCGGTCCCACTCGCCCCAGCCCTCGTTGAAGACGATCCAGCCGCTGATCGAGGGGGAGTTGTGGAACTGCTTCATCAACTCCTTGCCCTGGGTGAGGAAGGCGTTCTTGCCTGCGTCGTTGTCGATGTCGGCGTTGACGAAGTCCTGCCACACCAGCAGCCCGAGCCGGTCCGCGTGGTAGTACCAGCGCGGCGACTCCACCTTGATGTGCTTGCGTACGGCATTGAAGCCGAGGTCCTTCTGGGCCTTCAGGTCGAAGGTGAGGGCCGCGTCGCTGGGCTGGGTGTACAGCCCGTCGGGCCAGAAACCCTGGTCGAGCATGGCGAGGGAGAAGAACGGCTTCCCGTTGAGGACGAGCTTCTGGTAGCCGCCAACCTTGTCGATCTTCAGCTGGCGCATCCCGAAGTAGCTCTCGACACCGTCCCTGGAGCGGCCGTCGGTGAGAGAGACGTCGAGGTCGTACAGGTAGGGGTCGTCGGGCGACCAGAGGTGCTGGTTCTTGACCGGCAGGCTGAGCTTGCGGTTGGCCGGACCGGTGACCGTGCCGACGACCTTGCCCCTGCGGTCGCGGGCGACGGCGGTGATCCGGGCGTCGGCGGAGGCCGTCGCGGAGTTGACGGTGACCGCGAGGCGGCCGGTGTCGATGTCCGGGGTGGTGGTCAGGGAGTCGATGGCGGCGGGGGCGACCGGCTCCATCCACACGGTCTGCCAGATACCGGAGGACGGGGTGTAGACGATGCCGCCCGGGTTGGTGGACTGCTTGCCCTTGGGCTGGTTCGGGCCCGTCCTGTCGGTGACGGCGACGACGATCTCCTGCGGGCCGCTGCCCTTGAGCGCGTCGGTGATGTCGGCGCTGAACCCGGTGTAGCCGCCGGTGTGTTCGGCGACCTTGGTGCCGTTGACCCACACGGTGGATTGATAGTCGACCGCGTCGAAGTTGAGCTTCAGCCGCTTGTCCTTGCCGGACGCGCCCTTGCCGCTCTTGGCGCCCTTGCCGACCGACCAGTTCTTCGGCACGGTGACGAGCTTGCGGTAGAACATGTGGTCCTCGTCGCGCTCCAGGCCGGAGAGCTGGGACTCGACCGGGAACGGCACGATGATCTTCTCGTCGAGCTTCTTGCCGAAGACCGGCTGCTCGCCCTCGGTGGCCCCGGCGAACTCCCAGGGGCCGTTGAGGTTCTTCCACTGGTCGCGGACCTGCTGCGGCCGGGGGTATTCGGGCAGCGGGTGGTTCCTGTCCAGCTTGTCGCCCCAGGTGGTGGTGAGGCGGTGCGTGGAGAGGTTCTTGGCGGTGCGGCCGATCTCCGGAACGGTCTCGGACCCCGACTTCAGGCCGCCCTGACCGTCGTAGACGACCTTGACCCGCTGGTCCTTCAGGACCGGCGCGGCGAGATCGATGATCAGCGCCTTCGGGTTGTCCGAGGCCCGGTTCACCGACTTCACCGGCATCGGCGAGGTGTCGACCTCGATCTTGAGGTGCTCCTTCACCTTCCGGTAGTCCGAGACACGGTCACGGAAGGTGGCCTGGAGGCGCTTGCCGTTCTTCGCGACGCTCAGGGCGACCGGGTAGACCTCGAAGTCGGCGGGCGGGGTGAACGCGGACTCGGGCACGATCTGCTTCTTGAGGGAGTCGCTCTGCCAGCGCAGGAACATGCTGGCACCGCCGGTGTCCTGGAACATCTCCAGCTTGAAGTCGTGCTTCTCGCCCGCCTTCAGAGCGATCGGAGCGCTGTGCTGCTCCTTGTCCCAGTCCGGCTCCCAGTGGTCGATGACAACGTTGCCGTCGAGGTGGAGGCGGAAGCCGTTGTCGCCGATGGCGGAGAAGGTGTATTCGCCGGTCTCGGGGGCTTTGAGCTGTCCGGTCCAACGGGCCGTCGTGTGCTCGGTCTTGCCGGTCGCCGACTCGAACGTCCCGGTGAGCCCGGGGAAGTTGATCTCGGGGTCCAGGGACGTGGCGCCGAGCTCGGCGAAGTCACGGGCGCCCGGGGCGGACATGCTGAAGTACTCGCCCTTCAGCCCGTGGACATCGGTGACCGGATCGTCGGCCGTGAAGGTGGTCGCGATGGCTCCGGCCGGTGCGGCGGGTGCGGCGGCCGCCGTCGGGACCAGGGTGACTCCGACCGGTATGAGCAGCGCCGCAGCGCAGGTCAGGGCCCTGAACAGGGCACGGGGGCGCGGGTGTTGTCGTCTCAAGGCGTCGTCCTCGTCGAAGAGCCGGGGGTGCCTCGAATCTGTGAGGCACTGCACATAGTCGAACATTGAGCCACAACACCAAACACTGCACAACGGTCGTGCACGGAGAATTTTCAACGATAGAAAGCACCGGGTCCCCGACCGGGAGAACGATGCCAAGGTCAGCCGAGGAACGGCGCGACGGTCGCCACGAACCGGTCCGCGTCATCGATCCACGGGTAGTGCCCCGCGCCGGGCTGCACGACGCACACGCCGTGCGTAAACAGCTCCGCACCCGACGCCACCGCCGCGGGCGGGCTGTTGAGGTCGAACTCCCCGGCGAGCAACAGGACCGGACTCGCGAAACCGGCGAGCGCCGCACGCGTGGCCGCCGGATCGAAGGCGCCCTCGGCCGCGAATCCGGCGACCGCCTCGGCGTTCTCCGGCCGCCCCGCCTCGTGGTGCCGCCGGGCCCCGGCGTCCCAGCGGCCGCAGAAGAAGGGAGCGACGGCCTCCCAGTCACCGCCGGAGCCCGCCATGATCGCCTCCAGCGCGGCGAAGGCGGCCGGGAACCACGGCTCACCGGCCCGGCGCAGCGCGAGCGCACGCCGCGTCCCGCCGTCGACCGGCACCCCCAGCGCCCGCAGGCCGGGGCCGACCAGGACGAGCCTGCCGACGCGTCGCGGATGGCGGGCGGCGTACCGTACCGCGAGGTTGGCGCCGCCGGAGTGCGCCAGGATGTCCATCCGGTCGAGGCCGAGGTGGACGCGCAGGGCCTCGACGTCGCCCACCTGACGGTCGCAGCGGTAGGAGGCGGCCTCCTCCGGACGTGCGGAGCGACCGGTGCCGCGCGGGTCGAGGAGGATCAGCCGGCGGTGCTCGGACAGACCTCCGAGGTCGCCGAGGTACCCGGCGTCGGTCGGACCGCCCGGCAGACAGATCAGCGGTTCGCCGTCCCCGACCGCAAGCCCTTCACGCCGCGACACGTCGACGCGCTGCGGCGGCTCGTCGAGCAGGATCTGGCGGAGCGTCGGGCGGAGCTGCCCGGGAGCCATCGGAGCGCGTACGACGTGATCAGCCGGGGACTCGACGTGCCCGTGCGCACGCCCGTCGCCGGGTCGGCGCAGGTGCGCCGTACGCTGGCGCGCCGTGTCCAGCGGGACCGGCTCGCGGACGGACGCTGAGCCGTTTCGCCGGACCCCGCACATTTTCTTCGGCCGATTTCCATGAAATGCCCTTGCGGGGGTACCCGAACTCCAGCCAGAAAGCTCACGCGACGGGGTGGACGCTATGAACGACCGTATTCTGATGACGTTTTCACCGGACGGCGAGACCCGTACCGATGTCGTCTGCCGGCCGGAGAAGGCCGCCGACGCGCGGGACGCGGTCAGCGCCTTCGTCGCCCGGCTGCACCCCGCGCCCACCTCGCACACGATCCAGAACCTCCTGCTCCTCGTGTCGGAACTGGTCACCAATGCCGTCCGGCACGCGGGGGCCGTCACCGCGCTGTGGCTGACCGCCGACCGCAAGGGCGTCCACGTCCGGGTCACCGACCCCAGCCCGGCGCACCCGCAGGACCGGACGCCCGACCTGACCGGACAGACCGGCGGATTCGGCTGGCCGATGATCCAGCGGCTGGCCCGGGAGGTACGGGTCCGTGAGGCGGCGGGCGGCGGGAAGGTCATCCTGGCGACCGTGGAACGCTGAGCCGCCGGGCGTTTCGCCGGCAGCGGGCGCCGATCGTTACGTATCGGTAGAATTCAGGACATGGGAGAGCGGCCTGCGACGCCGACTGCGCCCGAACTCGTTCTGGAGACCGATCTGGGCTCCACGGTGATGAGTCCGAGCCGGGACTACCATGTCGGGCGCGACCCCGAGAGCGACATCGTCATCGACGACAACAGGGTCTCCTGGCACCACGCGATCCTCCGTCCCGAGGCCGGTCACTGGACCATCGAGGACGAGGAGAGCACCAACGGCACGTACACCGGCGGCCGGCGCATCCACGCCTCGGACGTCGGCGCGGGCAGCGAGATCCGCTTCGGCAATCCGAGCGACGGACCGCGCGCCGTCCTGCTGGGCCGGGAACCCCCCGCGCCCGCCGCCACCCCCTCCGCGGACCGGCCGTCGGCCGTGTCGATGCCCGCGGCGACCGGCACGTTCCGGCAGCCGACGACGGTGCGGCCGCTGCCCGCGAAGACGGTGCGCATCGGCCGCGACGCCTCCAACGATCTCGTCATCGACGACCTGGTGGTCTCGCGCCACCACGCCGAACTGCGCGCGCCGGCCGACGGCAGCTACGAGATCGTCGACCTCGGCAGCCACAACGGAACCTTCCTCAACGGTCAGCCGGTCGCCCGGGCCCCCGTCGGCCCCGGTGACATCGTCGGCATCGGCCACTCCGCCTTCTGCCTGGTCGGCGACTCCCTCCAGGAGTTCGTGGACACCGGTGAGGTGTCGCTGGACGTCCAGGACCTGGAGGTGACGGTCGGCCGGGCCGGCAAGGACGGCAAGACCCTGCTGGACCGGGTCTCCTTCCCCGTCGGCGAGAAGTGCCTGCTCGGCGTGGTGGGGCCCAGTGGTGCGGGCAAGTCCACACTGCTCAACGCGCTCACCGGGCTGCGCCCGGCCGACAGCGGCACGGTCCTCTACGACGGCCGTGACCTCTACCGCGACTTCGCCGAGCTGCGCCAGCGCATCGGCCTCGTCCCGCAGGACGACATCCTGCACTCCCAGCTGACCGTGCGTAAGGCCCTCGGTTACGCCGCCGAGCTCCGCTTCCCGCAGGACACCGCGAAGGCGGAGCGGCAGGCGCGGGTCGCCGAGGTGATTCAGGAACTCGGCCTGGAACAGCGCGCCGACCAGCCGATCCACTCGCTCTCCGGCGGCCAGCGCAAGCGCGTGAGCGTGGCCCTGGAGCTGCTGACGAAGCCCTCGCTGCTCTTCCTGGACGAACCGACGTCGGGGCTCGACCCCGGTATGGACCGCTCGGTGATGCACATGCTGCGCGGGCTGGCCGACGACGGACGCACCGTCATCGTCGTCACGCACAGCGTGCTGAGCCTGGAGGTCTGCGACCGGCTGCTCGTCCTCGCGCCCGGCGGCCGCATCGCCTACTACGGCCCGCCGGTGGACGCCCTCGCCTTCTTCGGCTTCGCGGAGTGGCCGGAGGCGTTCGAGGCCTTCGAGAACGACCGCGACCGCGACTGGGCGACCACCTACGCGGACTCGCCCTTCCACCGGCAGTACATCGTCAACGCCACGGCACAGCCCCATCTGCCACCGGCCGCGCCCGGAGCACTGGTCGCGCCGCCGCCGAAGCCCCGTAACTGGGGTGCGCAACTGCATACGCTCGTACGCCGGTACGCCTCCGCGCTGAGCGCGGACCGGACGTTCCTGATCATCATGATCGCGCTGCCCTTCGTCATGGGCGCCATGGCCCGCGCACTGGCGGGCAGCCGGCTCACCCAGGAGACGGCGATGAACGCGCTGCTGATCCTGTGCGTGGGCGGTGTGCTGACCGGAGCGGCCAACGCCGTACGGGAGTTGGTCAAGGAACGGGTGATCTACCAGCGGGAACGGGCCGTCGGGCTCTCCAGATCCGCGTATCTGATGTCGAAGATCGTGGTGCTCGGGGCCATCACCGTCCTCCAGGCCGTGGTGCTGACGCTGGTGGGTCTTGTGGGTGTCGATCTCGGCGCTCCGGGCGGCGAAGGGGTGTTCCTGCCACCACTCGTGGAGATCACCCTGGCCGTGGCGCTGTTGTCCTTCACCGCGATGATGCTCGGCCTCCTGGTCTCCGCGCTGGTGCGCAAGGAGGAGGTGACGATGCCGTTGCTCGTCCTCCTCGCCATCGTCCAGGTCGTCTTCTGCGGTGCGCTGCTCAAACTGCACGGCGTCCCCGGCGTGGAGCAGCTGTCCTGGCTGGTGCCTTCGCGGTGGGCGCTCGGCGCGATGGCGGGCACGATCGATCTGGCGCGGATCGTGCCGGGCGACCTGACCTCCGATCCGCTGTTCGGGCACTCGGCCGGGGTCTGGCTGCTCAACATGGGCATGCTGGTCGTCCTCTCGGTCGTCTTCGGATACGTGGTCGCGAAACTGCTGAGGCGGCACGAGCCCGCGGTCATGCGGAAGTGAGGCGGTTCCATGGCGACCCCGACCCCGGAATTCCGCCCCACACACGTCGTCCCGCCGGACGGCCTTTCGGCCTGGGAGGCCCCCGATGTCGCCCGGCCCACCGACCCGCTGGACCCGCTGCTCCCGGTGCAGGTGCAGGACCGGCGCGGGGACTGGGCGTACGTCGCCTGTTCCAACGGCTGGTCGGCCTGGGTCGACGGGCGTCTCCTCGTCTCCGTACCGCGGACGCCGCCGGCCGCCGGGGCGCCGCTCGCCCGCACCGCGGACCCACGGCCGCTGCTGGCCAGGGCGGAGGAGTCGCTGAGCCGGTACCGCCGCGCGGCGCAGGATCTGGCCGAGGGCCGCAGCGACGGGGAGGGCTTCCGGCAGCGGACTCGGGGGCTGCGGGTGGGCATGGTGGTGGACGGGGAGTCGGTGTGGCTGTACGACGCCGAGCACGAGCGGTGGGTCTACTGCGACGGGACGCGGCTGAGTACGTACGCGGCGCAGGCGGGACCGGGAGCGGCGGCGAGCGAACAACCGGCGGGCCGGGGGGCGGGAGCGGCCGGAGCGGCGTCCGGGGAGGCGGAGGCGCCGAGGGCCCCGGCTCCGGAGCCGACGCGAGTGGTGACCGGCGAGGAGCCGGATCCGGAGCCGACCCGCACGGCACCACCAGACGGCCCCGAACTCACCCGCGTGGTGGCCCCGGACGGGCCGGAACCGACCCGCGTCGTACCTCCGGACGGGCCCGAACCCACCCGCCTCGTACCGCCCGACGGGCCCGAACCCACCCGCGTGGTCACCCCGGACGGGCCCGAACCCACCCGCCTCGTACCGCCCGACGCACCCGAACCCACCCGGGCGATCACCGTCGCCGGGCCCGACGAACCGCCCCGCGGCGGGACGTCCGGGGACGCGGGACGGTGACGGCCGATGGTGCCGCCGCCTCCGCCGTCGCACGATGCCGGGCTGCCCACCGGGCGCGAGGACGATCTCGTCGGCAAGCGGATCGCGAGCTATCTGGTGGAGGCCGAGATCGGGCGCGGCGGTATGGCGGTCGTCTACCGCGCCAAGGATCTGCGGCTGGACCGGATCGTCGCGCTGAAGCTGCTCGCGCCCGAACTGGCCCGCAACGACACCTTCCGGCAGCGGTTCACCCATGAGTCGCGGGTGGCGGCCGCGATCGACCACCCCCACATCGTGCCGGTGTTCGAGGCGGGCGAGACCGAGGGGCTGCTCTACATCGCCATGCGCTTCGTCGCGGGCGCCGACCTGCGCGTCCTGATCGACCGGCGTGGGCCGCTGGACCTCACCGCCGCCGTCCGGATCGCCGCGCAGGTCGCCTCCGCGCTCGACGCGGCCCATGACCACGACCTGGTGCACCGGGACGTGAAGCCCGGCAACATCCTGGTGGCGGCGGGTACCGACAGCGACCATCCGGAGCATGTGTATCTGACGGACTTCGGGCTGACGAAGAAGTCCCTGTCGCTGACCGGGTTCACCACGGTCGGCCAGTTCGTCGGCACCCTCGACTACGTGGCGCCGGAACAGATCTCCGGGCGGCCCGTGGACGGGCGGTGCGATGTGTACAGCCTCGCCTGCGTCGTCCAGGAGACCCTGACCGGTGCGCCGCCCTTCCAGCGCGACGACGACATGGCGCTCCTGTGGGCCCACCAGTACGACCCGCCCACCCCGCCGAGCTCACTGCGGCCGGTGCTCCCGCCCGCGGTCGACGGCGTACTGGCGAAGGCGCTCGCCAAGTCCCCGGAGGACCGTTACGAGACCTGCCTCAGGTTCGTCGCCGCGCTGCGGGCCGCCGCGGCGGGCATCGGCCCCGGCGAGCACGCGCCGACCCGGGTGGACGCACCGGCCGGTTCCTGGTCGTCGGCCCCCGAGGCTCCGCCCGCGCCGCCGCGCTGGGCCGACCCGGTGTTCCCCTAGGCGGGTCGGTGTTCCCGGAAAGCCGGCCGACCGGTCCGGTGAGGCCGGTTCAGGCCTCGGGCCCCGCGTCCCGGACCTCACCGCGCCGGTGCACCCGGGAGGCCGCGAGGCCGCCGAGGAAGCCGGTGACCAGGCCCCACAGCACCGCGAACCCGAGCGCCGTCCACAGCTTCGGGCGCAGCGACACCTCACCGCCGAGTCCGCCGCCGAGGTCCCCGAGGCCCAGGAGGGACAGTCCGTAGTGGGCGGAGATCCGGGCGGTGAGGCAGATGAACAGCACGGTCAGGGTCAGCGCCACCGCCATGTGCACGGCGTGCTGCCACAGCCGCGTCCCGGCGGGCGACCGGGCCGCCATGAGGAACGCGGCGGCGAGCACCAGCACGGCGACGACGACCACGAGCCAGCGGACGCGTCCGTCCTGTTCGGCGAGGGTGCTCAGGTTCAGGGTGGAGAGGTCGGGGGTGCGCAGGACGGAGTCGAGCACCTGGGGCATGGGCAGCCCGAAGGGGCCCTCGACCTTGCCCTCCCAGGACGCGCCGAGGCCGAGCGTGAGCGCGAGCCAGACCAGGTTGGGCAGCCCGAGGAGGATCACCGCGACGGTCTCGGCGGGGTGCCCGCGCGTGATCATCACGACGAGACCGGCGACGACACCGAGCGCGACGCAGGCGAGGAGCAGCGCCACCACGGCGAACGCCGCCGGGCGCACCGCTTCCTGGAAGCGCAGCAGCCGGGCCGGGAGCGGGGCCCGGCGCGAGACGAGCAGGGCCAGCACGAGGACGCCGGCCAGCCACAGCAGCCCGAGGACCAGGGTGAGGGGGATCTCCGCCCGGAATCCGACCTTCGGGTCGCTGCCGAGGAGGTCGCCGGCCTCACTGCCGGTGAGGTCATCGGCCGAGAGGGTGAAGGTGTGCCGGGCGATCAGTGAGAGCACGACCAGTGCGACGATCCACAGGGCGGCGACCCGGCCCGCCCAGCCGGCCAGTTCGCGGCCTCCGGCGACGGCCCGGTGGTGAAGCGGGCGCAGGAAGCCGCGGGCGACCAGGAGCGCGCCCACCAGGGTCACCGAGAGCGGCAGGACCGAGAGGTCGGCCTGCGTCCCGACGAGGGAACCGGCGTCCCCGGAAAGCCCGACGGAGCCGCCCGCGGCCATCACCACCACCGCGGCGACGACGGCCGGGAAGGCGCCTCCGGGCAGCCCGGCCGCACCGGCGGCCCACAGGCCGAGGGCCGCGGTCACCACCATGGCCAGCACACCGGTGAGGACCGCGAGGAGGGCCTGGCGCCAGCCGTGCGGGGCGGGCGCGCTGTTCTCGTCGTTGCTCGCGCGGACGTTCACGCTTGCCACGCTAGGCAGGGACCGTACGCTCCGCTTCCCGGGGAACCGGGCCCTCCCTCCGCTTGCGGGGACCGCCCGGCCGGGGCAGACAATGGTGCGAAATGCTCCGGATTGTCAGCTGATGGCCCTGGTACGGATACGGGACCGGGCAGGGACGTCCGGGGCGGGTACCGACATCGGGGAGCAGAGCCCGTGAGTGACCGACCGCCTCCATCCGGCCGCCCCACAGGGCCGCCGTCCGGCCCGCTCTCGGGCCCCTCGCAGGACGGCCCCGCACCGCCCCCTCCGACTGTGACCGGTCCGCCGCCCGGCCCGCCCAGCGGCGGCGACCACGGCGGACCGCACGGCTCCGGCGGTTCGGGCGGCGGGGGCGATTCGGGTGACTCCGGTCCTTCCGGCGGCGGTACCGGCGGCCCGGGAGGCGGCTCGGGCGCCGCCCCGGGTTCGGGACCGGACCGCCCCTGGTGGCGTTCGGTGCCCCGGATCGCGGCGATCGCTACGGCGCTGGTCGCGGCGGTGGTGCTGGTCGTCGTCCTGACCCGGCCCGACGGCGGGTCGAAGGCGGGCGGTGAGGTGTTCCTCCAGGCGGCGGGCGAGTCCGGGCAGGATCCGTTCACGGAGTCCACGGCGAAGGAGAGCGATCCCGAGCCCGGCACGGCCAGCCCCTCCGTCGCGCCGAGCGCGTCGAGGACCGGCGCTCAGGTGACGCGGGGTGTGGACGGCGCGGCCCCGGGTCTGTACGGAGGCACCCGCAAGGTCGCCAGTTGCGATGTGGAGCAGCAGATCAAGGTGTTGCAGGCGGCTCCGGACAAGAACCGGGCGTTCGCCTCGGTCCAGGACATCCAGCCGTCCGCCGTCCCCGGTTATCTGCGGGACCTCACCCCCGTGACGCTGCGCATGGACACCCGCGTCACCAACCACGGCTACCGCGACGGCGAGGCCAACGCCTACCAGGCGGTGCTCCAGGCGGGTACGGCGGTCCTGGTCGACGACCGGGGCGTGCCCAGGGTCCGGTGCGCCTGCGGGAACCCGCTGCTTCCGCCCGTGGCCCAGGACGATCCGCGGCAGGTGGGCAAGGCGTGGCCGGGCTACCGGGCCTCCGACGTGGTCGTGGTGGAGCCGTCGGAGAAGCCGGTGAAAGAGTTCGTGATGGTCGATCCGGAGAACGGCGACTGGTTCGAGCGGCCGGCCGGTGACACGGGCGACGGCGACAAGAAGACGGATCCGCCGAAGGACGCCTCCGAGTCCCCCTGCCCGCCCGGATCGGACCCCTGTCCCTCGTCGTCCGGGGCCACTCCGTCGGAGTCCTCGCCGGACGACCCGGCGACGCGGCCCGGTGACGATCCGGCGACCTCCGAGCCCCCGCCGGACGGCCCGGCGACCTCGGAGCCGCCGCCCGACGACCCGGGGACCGAGCCCGCGCCGGAGGACCCGCCGGGGTCGCCCGACTCGCAGTCGGCCCCGCAGCCGCCCGGACCGGACTCACCGGAGCCGCAGGATCCGGGACCGGGAACGTCGCCGCAGGGAGCGCCCGCGATCGGTTAGGAAGTCGCGCGGAGCAGCAGACGCGGAAGAGTCGCGGGGCGGCAGGCCCCGGAGAATCACGGGACGGAAGGCCTCGGGAGAGTCCTGCCGGTCGGTCGCCTCAGCTCACGGCGTCCGGCCGGCTCTCCACCGGGGTCTTCGGCCGCGTACCCGTACGCACCCCGGCGGCCGACGCGGCCGCGTGGAGGGAGCGCAGGGCGACCAGCAGAAAGCCGATGTCGTCGAGGTAGACGGGGTCGGGCAGCAGGTCGACCGGTGACACGGTGTAGATGACGGCCGCCCAGACGAGCGCCTTGTTCCGCAGCGGGATCCCGGCGTCGACCAGCAGCTTCCTGGCCTTGAAGACGCGCACCAGCAGCACGACGGCCAGGGCCAGCATGAGCAGCGCGGCCACGGCGCCGAGAACGAGCCAAACGGTGGTGTCCATGGCTCATCGTGTACCCACTCGTCCCCGGATGACGAACCCGTGGCGGCGATGCCCGCGCTCCGGGTCCGAAAGATCCGGCGGTGCGGATCAGGCCGCGCCGCGCCCCCGGGACTCCGCCCGCCTGCGGCTGCGGCGCTTCAGGGCGCGCCGCTCGTTCTCGGACAGGCCGCCCCAGATGCCGGAGTCCTGGCCGTTCTCCAGGGCCCACTCCAGGCAGGCGGCCTGCACGGGGCAGGTCCGGCAGACGGTCTTGGCCTCCGCCTCCTGGACGACGGCGGGGCCGGTGCTGCCGATGGGGAAGAACAGGTCGGGGTCCTCCTCCCGGCAGGCGGCGTGCAGACGCCAGTTCTCCATGCTGCTCAACTCTGTTCACTCCCGATGTCGATACGTCGTCGGTCACGTGCCGTAGGTGTCTTTCGTGCGGGTGACCGACGAACGGCGCCTCAAACACGTAGCGCCGGACGCGTCGTACGGGAGGCGCCCGGCATGTCGTCCATCCGGTTGGCCCCCGTTCCGGCCGGGGCGTGTACCGGATGGCCGGTGACCCTCGCCCGTTCCTAACCTCGGATCATGATCTTTCGTCGTTCGTGGTTATCGGTCGCGGTGCTCGCCCTGGCCGTGTCGTCCCTCCCGTCCGCCGCGGCCTCGGCCGCTCCCCGCCCGTCCGGCACGGGCTGGTCGGTGCAGCGTGACGCCGACGCGCTGCGGGACACCGGGGTCACCGGAGTGGCGGTCCGGGTGGAGACCCCGCGGGGCACGACCGAGGCCCGGTCCGGGGTGCGGGACCTGGTCACGCGCCGGCCGGTTCCCAGGGACGGCTATCTGCGTCTGGGCAGCACCACCAAGACGTTCGTCGCCACCGTCGTGCTGCAGCTGGCGGGCGAGAAGCGGATCTCCCTCGACCGGAGCGTGGAGGAACTGCTGCCCGGGGTCGTGTCAGGAGCCGGGAACGACGGCCGCACCATCACCGTGCGCGATCTGCTGCAGCACACCAGCGGCCTGTCCGACTACGTCCACGACGTCTTCCCCGACCCCGGCGCCCGGACCTACTTCGCCCACCGGTGGACCGCGTACGAGCCCGAGGAGCTGGTCGCCCTGGCCATGCGCCATGAGCCCGCCTTCCCGGCAGGCACCGGCTGGGAGTACTCCAACACGAACTACGTACTCGCCGGAATGATCATCCAGAAGGTCACCGGCCGCACCTGGGAACAGCAGGTCCACGACCGCATCCTGCGCCCCCTGGGCCTCCGGCACACCGACACCCCGGGCACCGACCCCTTCCTGCCGCATCCGCACACGGCCGACTACCAGCAGTTCGCCGAGGACGGCCCGATGGTCGACACCACGATCCCCTACCGGCCCTTCGACAGCGGGGCGGACGGGTCGATGACCGGCACGGCCCGCGACCTCAACCGCTTCTACACCGCCCTGGTCGACGGACGGCTGCTGCGGCCCGCCGAGCTCGCCGCCATGCGGACCACCGTCCCGGTGCCGCAGGACGGCGGCCACCCGGCGGGCACCCGGGACGGCCTGGGCCTCTTCTTCACCCCCCTGTCCTGCGGCGGCGGCTACCTCGGGCACGGCGGAAGCGGCTTCGGATACGTCGTCCGGGCAGCGACGACCACGGACGGCAGGCGCACGGTCACCGTCTCCGCGCACAGCCGCGCCGGGGACGCGCGGAGCGCGGCCCGCCAGGAGGACGCCCTGCGCGCCCTCGTCGACCGCGCTCTGTGCCGTACGCCCTGACCGGAGCGGCCGCGCGGACGCCGGCGTGACCGCCGCCGGTGGCCACGCCGCTCCCTACGCGCGCGGCCGGGGCCGGTGCAGGGCGAGGAGCGCCTGGTCGTCCTGGATCCGGCCGCCGGTGTGGCGCCCGACGTCCTCGATCAGCAGGTGGAGGATCTGCGCCGGGGTGGCCGGGTCGCCGATCAGCGCCCGGTGGCGGATCAGGAGGGGCAGCCGGGCGGCCGCGTCGTAGAAGACCCCGGACTCGTCGCGGGCCTCGGTGACCCCGTCCGTGTAGCAGACGAGGGTGGCACCGGGCGGGAACGGGAACGTGTCGACCGGGGACGGCCAACTGCCCAGGGCGCTCATGCCGAGCGGGGGCGCCTCCTCGGACGGTTCGAGCACGGTGGCCCGGCCCTCGGCGTCCAGCAGCACCGGCGGCGGGTGCCCCCGGTTGACGACCCGTACGGTGTCGAGGCCTCCGGCGAACTCGGCGATCAGCGCGGTGGTGAACCCCTCGTCCTCCTCCTGGCCACCGCGCCGGCCGCCCTCGCGCAGCAGGGCCCGCTCCAGCGAGGACACCAGACCCGGCAGGTCCTCCGCCTCGTCGGCGGCGTACCGGAACGCTCCCAGGTCGGCGCAGACCGCGCTCACCGCGCCGAGGCCCTTGCCGCGGACGTCCCCGACCATCACGCGTACGCCGTGCGGGGTGTCCTGGACGACGTAGAGGTCGCCGCCGATGGTGGCCTCGTCCTCGGCGGGCACATAGCGGGCGGCGATCCTGAGCTCGCCGAGGCGCGACGGAGGCCGCGGCAGGACGGCGCTCTGGGCCACCGCGGCGATATGGCGGGCGCGCCGGGTCCTGGCGTGCTGGCCCTCCAGCGCGCGGTTGATGAGGACGGCCAGCACGGTTACGGCCAGAAGGGTGAGCTGGTTGGCGACGCCACGCTGCCAGCCGAAGGTGCCGTCGACCCGGGCGAGGACCGCGTGGACGGCCATGGCGAGAACGCCGATCGCGATGATGCCGCGCAGCCGCAGCAGCGGTGCGGCTGCGACGGGCGCGGCGATCAGCAGCGGCGCGGAGGTGACGTCGGCCGGCGTCGCCAGGTCCAGCACGACAGCCAGCACGATGACCCCGACCGGGATCCACTGGGCCCTGCGCGACTGCACCACTCCCCCACGCTGTACGGCGCCGGGGCCCGCCGCATCCCGGCGGCGGCCCGGTGTGCCGCGCCGGGCCGGCTCACTCCGGCAGCGGGGTCCCGGGGCCGGGCGCGGCGGCGCACGCGGCGTCCAGCCGGATGCGGTGGGCCATCACGGCGTCGGGATCCTCGATGAGGTCGACCCGCACGCCCGGGGTCTCCAGCACCGCCTGGTCCCCGATCTCGGGGGCGGGCACCCGGAGGATGTGCAGGGGCGGCAGGCCGGTCAGGGGATGCGGCGGGTGGTCCAGCGGCACCACCTGGACGGTGATGTGCTGCTCCTTCATCGCCTCGGCCAGCGCGGCCCGCTGCTCCGCCATGGTCTCCCGGCCGCCGACCCGCGTGTGGAGGGCTGCTGCGGGGAACAGGGCCCACAGGGCGGCCCCGCGCTCGCGCATGCGGCGGCGGCGCTCCCGCAGCAGCTCGACGCGGCGCTCGCGGCGGGCGGGGCTGTCGTCGGGGTACCGCGTACGGTGGAGCGCGGCGGCGTACGCGGGGGTGCGCAACAGCTCGGGCACGAGCGCCGGGTGCCAGGTCCGCACGAGGCTCGCCGAGGATTCCACGCCGATGACCTCCTGCTGCCAGCCCTCCATCGCGTCCCGCCAGCGGTGCCACCAGCCGGGCAGGTTCGCGGCCGAGAGCCCGGCCATGATGGGCTCGGCGACGGCGGGCGGTACGCCGTAGCAGCGCAGCAGTACGCCGACCTGCCGGGCGTCGAGTCCGGTCTCGGCGCGTTCGATGCGCCGGACGGTGGCGGGGTGGGCGTCCAGCGCCTCGGCCGCGGCCCGCAGGCTGATGCCCGCGCGTTCCCGCAGCATGCGCAGGCGGACCGCGAGGACGCGGTGCTCCACGGTGGGACCTGAACGGGCTCGCATGCGTATACCTTCTCCGTCGAGCCCCGGGGCGGAGCATTACACACTCTGTCGCTTGCAAAGTATGCGTTTTGCGTCGAGAGTGCATACATGTCGGAAATAGTCAGTTGCACGGAGCGTGCCCCCGATGACGGAGGTGTCCAAGGTGCCGGAGGCACCCGAAGTGCACACAGCTGGTGGGTTCCCCGATTGCCAGGTGGCGTGCCGGAGGCCCGTCACCGGGTCCAGGAGGCCATGCGGGCCTGGGGCGAACCGGCCGAACGGATCGAAGCGGCGGCGCTGATAGTGACCGAGCTGGTCACCAACGCCGTGCAGCACACCAGCACCCGGAGGATCCGCTGCCGGCTCCTGCGCTCCGCGGGGGGCGTGCGCATCTGCGTGTGGAACCGCGGCCGGGCCCGGATCCCGGCCCCGGCGTCCCCGGGCGACTCGACGGGCCTGCCCGTCGCCGGGGTCCCGGCGACGGGCGACGAGGCCCTCGACCGTCTGTCCGAGGACGGCAGAGGGCTCCTTCTCGTCGAGGCGCTGGCTGCCCGCTGGGGCACCCGCGCCGCACTGGCGGGCCGGCTCGTCTGGGCCGACATCTGAGCCTGCCCCACGGCCTTCCCGCCCGAGCGCGGCCGGGCCGACGCCCGAGCACGTCCTCGCGTGATCAGGCGGGAGCGGTACGGCACTCCGGGTGACCCCACCCGTTGGGGTTCTTCGCGATCGGCTCCTTGGCCGCGTACGGCTTTCCGCAGTGGCACCGGCCCGCGAAGCGCGCCTTGATCGTGCCGGTGGACCGTCCGCTCCGGGACGCCCCCGTGGAGCCGCGCTCCTTGGTGCCGCCCGAAGCCCCGGACGCCTCCGCGCGCCCCTTCGTGGACCGCGCGGGCGCGGGCACCGGCAGAGCCGTGGCTCCGTGCGCCGTACCGGCCGGCCGCTGGGCCACGGCGGCCTCGCTGGCGGCCTGGTCGGCGAGCGCGTTGAGCGGGTCGCCGTTCACCTGGTGCGCGGGAACGTAGCGGAACGTCACCGAGCGGTCGGCGAGCAGGGCGTCGATGCGGGTGACCAGCTCACGGTTGGCGACGGGCTTGCCACCGGAGGTCTTCCAGCCGTTGCGCTTCCAGCCCGGCAGCCACTTGGTCACGGCGTTCATGGCGTACTGCGAGTCCATCCGCACCTCGATGCGCACCGCCGGATCGGTGGACTCCAGCAGCTCCGCCAGGGCGGTGAGCTCAGCGACGTTGTTCGTCGCGGTGCCGAGCGGACCGGCCTCCCAGCGCACCGGATCGCCCTGCGCGTCGGCGGCGACCCACGCCCAGGCGGCCGGTCCCGGATTTCCCTTCGACGCCCCGTCACACGCGGCGATGATGCTCTCGTTCATCCCCCGATCATGCCAGCCCGGCATGACCGCTCCGACCGGCCGCGAGGGCGCCCGGCCATCCGCTCAGGGCACGATCGAGTCCACGTAACCGCCGTCGACGCGCACGGCCGCCCCGGTCGTCGCCGAGGCCTGCGCGGAGCTCAGATAGACGACCAGGTTGGCGATCTCCTCGGGCTCGATGAGCCGCTGGATCAAGGACTGCGGGCGGTGCAGCCGCATGAACGCGCGCTGCGCCTCGTCCCAGGGCAGCTCCCTGTCGACGAGCTCGTACACGAAGTCCTCCACGCCGCCGGTGTGCGTGGGTCCGGCGATCACGGAGTTCACCGTCACGCCCGTACCGGCGGCCTCCTTGGCGAAGCCCCGGGATACGGCGAGCAGCGCGGTCTTCGACATGCCGTAGTGGATCATCTCGGCGGGGATCACGATCGCGGAGTCGCTGGCGATGTTCAGTACCCGGCCCCAGCCCTGCCCGGTCATGCCCGGCAGATAGTGCCGGATCAGCCGGACGGCGCTGAGGACGTTCGTGTCGAAGTACGTCCGCCACTCCGCGTCGGTGATCTCCAGCGGCGGCCTGGATCCGAAGATGCCGAGATTGTTGACCAGGACGTCGGCCGTGGGCACGGCCGCGTACAGCAGCTCGGCGCCCTCCTCGGCGGTCAGGTCGCAAGCCACCGTCACCACGGACGCGTCCGCCACCGCCGCGCGCAGGGTCGCCGCCGCCTCGTCCAGCCGGTCCGCGTTCCGTCCGGTGAGGACGACCTCGGCGCCGGCTTCGGCCAGCCCGGTCGCGATGGCGAGGCCGATGCCCTGCGAGGAACCGGTCACCACCGCGTTCTTGCCCGTCAGATCGATGCGCACGCCACTTCTCCCTGGTCCGTTCGTCCGTCGCCCGTACCGGCCCCCGGGTCCGCGGGGCCTTTCGCCTCCCAGGCTCGCACCGCCGCCCCGCATCCGCTTGACCTGAACCATAGTTGAGGTCCTAGCGTTCGGAAGGAACCCGGGGCCGCACGGCCGACAGGGTCCGCAGGCCGTCGGCCATCCGCAGGCCATCAGAATTCGGAGTGCCCCATGGACATGGAAGTCACCGCGTGGCATTCGCTGCACAGCGCGATGAACGCCCAGCAGGACCGCAGGCCGTTCTCCCGGGCGGCGTTGCGCCGCATCATGCTCTTCGCCCGGCCGCATCGGCGACTGATCTACCGTTTCCTGCTGCTGAGCGTCCTCACCGCGCTGCTCGCGGTGGCCACCCCGGTGCTGGCCGGAAAGGTCGTCGACGCGATCGTCAACGGTGAGGACACCGGCACGGTCACCCGGCTGGCCCTGCTCATCGCGCTCATCGCCGTCGTCGAGGCCGGTCTCGGTCTGCTCACCCGCTGGCTGTCGTCGACGCTGGGCGAGGGCCTGATCCTGGATCTGCGCACCGCCGTCTTCGACCATGTGCAGAAGATGCCGGTGGCCTTCTTCACCCGGACCCGGACCGGCGCCCTGGTCAGCCGGCTCAACAACGATGTGATCGGCGCGCAACGGGCCTTCAGCAACACGCTCTCCGGCGTCGTCTCCAACCTCGTCACGCTGTTGCTGACGCTCGCGGTGATGCTCACGATCTCCTGGCAGATCACCCTGCTCTCGCTGGTGCTGCTCCCGGTGTTCGTCGTGCCGGCCCGCCGGATGGGCGCCCGGATGGCCGGACTCCAGCGGGAGGCGGCCGACCACAACGCCGCGATGGGCACCCAGATGACCGAGCGGTTCTCCGCCCCCGGCGCGACACTCGTCAAGCTCTTCGGGCGGCCCTCCGACGAGTCCGCCGAGTTCGCCGCCCGCGCCGACCGGGTGCGTGACATCGGCATCCGTACGGCGATGGCCCAGTCGGCGTTCATCACCGCCCTCACCCTGGTCTCCGCCCTGGCGCTGGCCCTGGTCTACGGACTCGGCGGCTTCTACGCCCTGCGCGGCACCCTGGAACCGGGGGCCGTCGTGGCGCTGGCGCTGCTGCTGACCCGGCTGTACGCACCGCTCACCGCGCTGGCCGGGGCGCGGGTCGAGGTGATGAGCGCGCTCGTCAGCTTCGAGCGGGTCTTCGAGATCCTGGACCTCAAGCCGCTGATCGAACAGAAGCCGGACGCCCGGACGGTGCCGGAGGGCCCGGTCTCCGTGGAGTTCGACCGGGTCTCCTTCGGCTACCCCACCGCCGAGAAGGTCTCGCTCGCCTCGCTGGAAGAGGTCGCCACGCTCGACGACCGGGGCGGCACACCGGTCCTGCACGATGTCTCCTTCCGCGCCGAGCCGGGCCAGATGATCGCCCTGGTGGGCTCGTCCGGCGCGGGCAAGTCGACGATCGCGCAGCTGCTGCCCCGGCTGTACGACGCGGACGCCGGTTCCGTACGGCTGAACGGTGTCGACGTACGCGATCTGAGCGCCGACTCGATCCGGGACACACTCGGCATGGTCACCCAGGACGGACACCTCTTCCACGAGTCCGTGCGGGCCAACCTGCTGCTCGCCCGGCCCGACGCCTCCGAGGACGACATCTGGGACGCCCTGCGCCGCTCGCGGCTCGACGGGCTGATCGCCTCGCTGCCGGACGGGCTCGACACGGTGGTGGGCGAGCGCGGCTACCGGCTCTCCGGCGGGGAGCGCCAGCGGCTCACCATCGCCCGGCTGCTGCTGGCCCGTCAGCGGGTCGTGATCCTCGACGAGGCGACCGCGCACCTCGACTCCACCTCGGAGGCCGCCGTCCAGGAGGCGCTGACCGAAGCGCTGGCGGGCCGGACCGCCCTGGTGATCGCCCACCGGCTCTCGACCGTACGGGCGGCCGACCGGATCCTGGTCGTGGAGGCGGGCCGGGTCGTCGAGAACGGCACGCACACCGAGCTGCTGGCGGCCGGCGGGCGGTACGAGCAGCTGTACCGCACCCAGTTCGAGCGGCCGTCGTCGGACGAGCAGCGACAGATCCAGCCGGTCCGCTGACCCGGCGCGCCCACACCCGCCCACCCCCTCACACACGGAACGCGCTGACGCCGTCCGGCCGGTGAGATCCGGCCGGACGGCGTCAGCGCGTTCCGATCCGGGCGAGGGACGGCCGTTCGGCGGTACGCAGCCGGCGCAGCGCGTGGCCGCCGCACCGGCGCCACTCCTTCGGCGACACCCGCGGCCGGTGCCCGCCGTTGGTGACGAGCGCGTTCACCGACGTCATCGGGTCCGCCGCCATGGTCTTGGCCAGCAGCACGCCGACCACGAGCGGGAGCAGCGTGACGGCCAGGGCGGAACCGGCGGTCGTGACGTGCTGGATACGGGGGTGGCGCGGCGCTTCGGAGGTCATACGGCCATCGAACAGCGGCCCGCGGTCCGGAACATCGGGGAACGTACTCAGGGGTGCGGGACCCGCATACTCAGGCGTCGGCCGGGGGACGCTCACAGCGGCCGGGTGCGCGGATCCCGGCCCGGCCGCCGGAGCACGGAGGGATCGCCTCGATGGGTGACAGCCAGGGACATGGCGACAGCGGGGAACTCGGCGAGAGCCAGGGGCTTCCGGCCGCCGCGGTGTTCGACGCGCTGGGCGCGGAGTACGAACAGGCCTTCGCCTCCTCGGCCGCCCACCGCGAGTCGCTGGAGAGACTGCTGGCGGACCTCGCGCCGGGGAGCCGGGTGCTGGACGTGG
Source organism: Streptomyces sp. iso_384 (assembly GCF_056172905.1). Taxonomy (NCBI): domain Bacteria; kingdom Bacillati; phylum Actinomycetota; class Actinomycetes; order Kitasatosporales; family Streptomycetaceae; genus Streptomyces; species Streptomyces sp. iso_384. The sequence continues at coordinate 3,576,622 of NZ_JBWBTT010000001.1, read as the reverse complement.
GCAGCGGGACGGGCCGGCCCACCGCGCGGGCCCTGGCGGACGCGGGCCACCGGGTGCTGGGCGTGGATGTGTCGCCGGTGATGACCGCGCTGGCGACCCGGCAGGTGCCGGGGGCCGAGTTCCGGTGTGCGGACATCCGCGATCTTCCCCTGGCCGAGAACGAGTTCGACGCGGTCTGCGTGTACTTCTCGCTGCTGCAGCTGTCGCGCGGCGAGCAGGGCGAGCTGCTGGAGCGGCTCGCCCGGACGCTGCGGCCCGGCGGGCTGCTGGCCGTCGCGACGGTGCCGGTGGACGTCGCGGACGTCGAAGCGGTGTTCATGGGGCAGGCGGTGCGGGTCTCCAGCTTCGGGGCCGGGGAGTTCACCGCGCTGACCGAGCGAGCGGGCATCTCCGTGGAGTGGACGCACAGCGCGCTGTTCACTCCGGACCACCCGGCGGGCGCACCCGAGCCGCATCTGTTTCTGCACGGCCGCCGCAACTGACGGCGCAGCGTTCCCACACGGCACGCCCTGACCATTGGCGATCACAAAGAACAAGCCGAATGAATGACAAGGATGGCGCATTCGCGTTCCTTCACAAGAAGGTAATGCGATAGCAAAGTTCTGGTCTATATGCTCAGCTGTAGTCGTATCCGCGAGGAGCGACCGGAGTGGTTCTCATGACGGCTGCCATCCGTCATATCGCGAGGTGAGACACCTCTTCCATTCCGAACATTCATACGGATACAAACCGTGCATTCGTCAATATGACCCGACCACACCGCTCCCCGGCACCGCCGGATGCAGGAGGCAGGCCACCATGCAGTCCCTCGTAGACCACGCCCGGACATTCACCGAGCACGTCGCCGCGAACGCAAAGGATTTCGAACGTCTCGCGGACGGCCAGACCCCCGAAGCACTCTTCGTCACGTGTTCCGATTCACGTGTCGTCCCCTCGCTGTTCACCGGCGCCCGCCCGGGACAGCTCTTCGAACTCCGCACCGCCGGAAACATCGTGCCGCGCTACCCGGCGCAGGACCGGCCCACCGGTGAGGCCGCGACCATCGAGTACGCGCTGCGCATGCTCCAGGTGCGCGACATCATCGTGTGCGGGCACTCCCACTGCGGCGCGGTGGGCGCCGTGTTCCGCGGCGACGACCTCTCCGCCATGCCCGCCGTCCGCCACTGGCTGGAGCACTCCACGGACGGCAGGGATCCGGCGGCGGACCCCGCCGACCTCCCCGGGGCGATCCAGGCCCACGCCCTCGCCCAGCTCGACACCCTGCGCGGCTACCCCGCGGTGCGCGAGCGCCTCGCCGAGGGCTCCCTCGGCCTGCACGCCTGGTACTACGAGGTGGACACTGGTTCCATCAGTGTTCACCGGCCGGAGCGCGGGACCGAGTTCGCCCGCCTCTGACGGCTTCCCTCCCCCCACCCTCACGTGTCCGGCCCCGGCCGGGCGCGACCGTACCCACAAGGGAAGCCACCGTGATTTCCGCGAAGGAACTCAAGAACCCCCACGTCGTACGACGCGACCTGCTGGCGTCACTCGTCGTCTTCCTGGTCGCGCTGCCACTGTGCGTCGGCGTCGCCGTCGCCTCCGGAGTGCCGGCCGAACTGGGCCTGGTCACCGGCATCGTCGGCGGGCTCGTCGTCGGCTTTCTGCCGGGCAGCAAGCTCCAGGTCAGCGGACCCGCCGCCGGACTCACCGTGCTCGTCTTCGAGGCGGTCAAGGAATTCGGGCTCAGCACGCTCGGTCCGATCGTGCTGGCCGCCGGGCTGCTCCAGGTGGTGCTGGGCCTGGCCCGCTTCGGCCGCTGGTTCCGCGCCATCTCCGTCTCCGTGGTGCAGGGCATGCTCGCCGGCATCGGCCTGATCATCGTGCTCGGCCAGGTGTACGCCATGGCCGACACCGAACAGCCGGGCAGCGGGCTCGCCAAGCTGGCCGGACTCCCCGGTCTCGCCGCCGAGATCGTCACCGACCAGGAGGCGCTGACCGCCTTCGGTCTCGGCGCCGGAACGATCGCCGTGCTCCTGCTGTGGCCGAGACTCCCGGCCACCGTACGCATCGTCCCGGCGCCACTGGCCGCGGTCGCGCTCGCCACCGCCGTCGCCTCCCTGGCCGGGCTGCGGCCCGCGGTGGCCGATGTGAACGGGCTGCTGCACGCCATCGACCTGCCCGGCGGGGCGGAGTTCGGCCGGCTCGCCGATGTGGCGGTCATCGGCACCGTGCTGGCCTTCGCCCTCATCGCCTCGGCCGAGAGCCTGTTCAGCGCGGCGGCCATCGACCGGATGCACGACGGACCCCGTACCGACTACGACAAGGAGCTGGTGGCCCAGGGCGTCGGCAACACCATCTGCGGGGCGCTCGGGGCACTGCCGATGACCGCGGTCATCGTCCGCAGCGCCGCCAACGTCCAGGCCGGGGCGACCACCGCGCTCTCCCGGATCGCCCATGGTCTGTGGCTGCTGCTCTTCGCAGCTCTGCTGCCCGCCGCCGTCGGGATCATCCCGCTGGCCGCCCTCGCCGGGATCCTCGTGCACGCCGGGTGCAAGCTGGTGCCCGCCAAGGAGTTCGGCCCGCTGTGGCGCGAACACCGTGGCGAGGCGGTGCTGTTGGCAATTACCGCGATCGCCATCGTGGTGACCAACCTCTTCGAGGGGGTCGTGCTCGGTCTGCTGCTGGCCGTGGTCAAGTCGGCCTGGGAGACCTCGCACGTACAGCTCACCACCCACCAGCTCACCGGCGGCCGGGTCGTGGTGACCCTCACCGGCAACGCCACCTTCCTGCGGCTGCCCCGCATCCTGGAGCAGTTGGAACAGCTCCCGCAGGATCAGCCCATAGAGCTGGACCTGACCGGGCTGCGCCATCTCGACCACGCCTGCCGGGTCGCCCTTCAGAACTGGGCGCGCCGGCACAACAACGCGGAGATCGAGCCGGTGACGATCCGCCGCTAGGGAGTGCCCAAGCGGCGGTACGGGACGCCGAGCGCTTCACGTAAGCGCCCGGCGTCCCACCGAAGCAGCGCCGGAATCACGCGGCCTGCGCGAGGAGTTCGGCGCGGCCGAAGAGAAGCGCGTAGCCCGGTGGCAGCTGTGCGACGACCTGGGCGACGAGGTCGTCGCCGACCACTGCGGCGATCTGGCTGAGGACGACACCGGCGTCCCACCGCGCGGTCGCCGGAGTACCTCCGGTGCGCTCGGCGAGATCGCGGACGAAGGCGGCTCCGGAGAGCTGCCGCACCGCCGGGACTTCGGCGGTGAAGACCCGTGCGGCCTCTCCGGGCAGTGCGGCGGCGAGCGCGACGCGTTCGTCGCCGATGACCTGACGGCCCAGTGCGCCCAGTACCGCGCGGAGGCTCTCCTCGGCGCGTTCGCGCGTCGGATAGGCGCCCTCGTAGCGGATCTTCTCCAGCAGACGGCCGGTCGTCGTACCCTCCGGTGCGCCGGTCTTCCGAGGTTCGTGGATCATCGTGGCGGCAGCCCTTCTCGTCGGTGGGGACGGGCAGCGAGGTGGATCACGTCAGGTGTCACTCGTCGGCCCGCCGAAGAACACGTCGTAGTCGGGAGGCAGTTGAAGCAGGATGCGCCGGGTGAGTTCCTCGCCGGCCGCGTCCGCGACGACGCTGAGAACGGCTCCGACGTCCCACTGGGCGGTCTGTTCGCCGGCTCCCTCGATCCAGGCCGCGGTGGCGCGCACGAACCGCTCCGCGGAGAGCGGTTCGGCGGCCTGGAGCGGATTGAGCAGAATCAGCGCCATGGTCTCGGGGAGTCTGGCGGCCAGTTCGGCCCGTTCCCTGCCGACCAGATGTGCGCCGAGGAGGGCCAGGACGACGCGCGCGGCGCGTTCGGCCTCCGTCCGCGTCTCGTACTCGCCGCGTTCCTGGATCCGCTCCAGGAACGCCTCCCATCGCAGCGTCACTTCAGCTGCCCCCTCGGGTGGTGCGGGCGGGAGCCGGGACCGGAGGAAGAGGGGGAGATCCGCCCCGGCCCTCGCCGCTGTCACGGGCAGACCTCGGTCAGCCCTTGATCTGCTTGCGCCGGGACTCCCCGCCGATGGCGATCTTCCGCGGCTTGGCGCGCTCGGCGATCGGGATACGCAGGGTCAGCACACCCGCGTCGTAGTCGGCGTCGATGTGTTCGGTGTCGAGCGTGTCCGCGAGGACGATCTGCCGGGAGAAGGCGCCGAGCGGACGCTCGGAGAGCTCCATCTGCACGCGATCGGCGTTCGCCGCCGGCCGACGCTCCGCCTTGACGGTCAGCATGTTCCGCTCGACGTCGATGTCGATCGCGTCCGGCGAGACACCGGGAAGATCGAATGTCACCACATACTCGTCGCCCTCCCGGTACGCGTCCATCGGCATCGCCGAGGGCCGCGACCAGGTGCCGGGGCGCAGGAGTTGCTCGGTGATCCGGTCGAGTTCACGGAAGGGGTCGGTACGCATCAGCATGGCGGAAACACCTCCAGTCGATCGGGCGGACAGCCCGCGCTTTTCACCTGACACCGTTGTAGCATGTCATCCATTTGATGACAAACGTAGGTGTCACCGAAAGGATGACAGCAGCGTCGAGCACACCACCGAGGAGTTCCCGTGTCCACACCAGCCCAGCCCGAGCAGGCCCGCGGTCCCGTTCCGGACGCCGTCTCCTTCCTCGCCGCGTCCGCGGCACTGAAGGCCATCGACGAGGCGGTCCGCGACGCGCACGCCAACGCCGGGGACGCGACCGGCTCCGCACCGGACACCGAGCGAGCCCAGGCCCTGGCCTCACTCCAGCTGTTGCGGGAGGTGCGGGAGCGACTCGCGGGCTGGGAGACCGGACTGATCGAGACGGCTCGAGCGGCGGGAGCGAGCTGGGCCGACCTGGCCGACCCGCTGGGCGTCGCCAGCCGACAGGCCGCCGAGCGACGCTACCTACGGCTGCGACCCGGTTCCGCGGGCAGCACCGGTGAGCAGCGGGTGCAGGCCACACGGGACCGCCGGGCCGGAGACCGTACGATCACCACATGGGCCCGGCAGAACGCGGCGGACCTGCGGTCCCTCGCCGGACAGATCATCGCGCTGACCGGCCTGCCGGCCTCGGCGGATCCCTCGCTGGACCGGCTGCGCCGAGCGCTCGACGGCGACGACGCCGCCGACCTGGTCACGCCGCTCACCGCGCTCCATCCGCATCTCACCCCGGGGCACCGGCAGTTGGCGAACCGCGTCGACTCGCTCACCCGCCACACCAGCCGGCTGCGCGAGGACACGGCCACGCGGCGGCGGAGCGGCTGAACCACGGCGCGGCGGGTCCGGACACCTCCACCCGGGCCCGCACGCGCACCGCCCGCGCCCGCGATTACGGCTTGCGGGCGACCAGGCCCCACTGGTCGACCGGCACCGCGTCCTCCTCCTCGGGCCGCCAGCGGTCGATCGGGACGAAACCGGGTTCGACCAGCTCCAGCCCCTCGGCGCAGCCGGTGATCTCCTCCGGTTCCCGGACGAGGTAGGGCGGGTTGTCCCCCGACGCGTACGCCTCCTGGGCCGCCAGCGTCTGCGGGGTCTTCACCGTGTCGCAGAGCACCAGACAGCTCCCCGAGGGCATCCGGGCCAGATACCGCTGGACGACCTCGATGCCTGCGGCCGGAACGAGGTGTCCGAGGGTCGAGAGCAGGAGCACGGCGACGGGCCGGGACAGGTCGAGCGTCTTCGCCGCCTCGTCCACCACCGTGTCCGTCGCGGACAGATCGGCGTCCACGTAGGCCGTGCGGCCCTCCGGGGCGCTGGTCAGGAGCGCCTCGGCGTGGGCGAGGACGATCGGGTCGTTGTCCACGTAGACGATCCGCGAGTCGGGCGCGATGCTCTGCGCCACCTCATGGGTGCTGTTCGCCACCGGCAGCCCGGTCCCGACGTCCAGGAACTGGCGTACTCCCAGCGAGGCGAGGTAGCGGATCGCGCGGATCTGGAACGCGCGTGAGGCACGGGCGATGTCGACCATCTGCGGGTAGGCCGCGCTCACCGCCTCGGCCAGCTCCCGGTCCACCGGGTAGTGGTCCTTGCCGCCCAGCCACGCGTTCCAGACGCGCGCCGAGTGGGGAACGTCGGACCGGATGCTGCGGCGGAACTCTTCGTCGTCGACGCTCATCTCTCTCCTCTACTCGCTTTCCGTGCAGGGCTGTTGACCGGATTCGCATGGGTCGGGGCCCTGGTGGCGACCGTACCCCGCCGTTCGACGGCACGCGGTGGAGACAGGGCCGCGACGCTCGTCCGTCCGGCTCAGCGGGCGGGGCGCGGCGCGGGCCCGCACCACCCCGCCTGCCGTCACCCTTCGTATCGTGATCGTGATCATCGGTATACAGGTGAGGGGCTATGTGAAGCTCTTCCGTGACGGCGAACTGGTCAAGTCCGCCGAGTTCTGGCAGGGCGACGCGTTCGACCTCGTCCACTCGACCGGCGTCCCCTGTGTCGGTGGCACGCACACGTACCAGGTGCGGACGCACGGCTGGGACAGCGACCACATCAACTACGACGCGTGGAGCCAGGAGATCTCACTCGGCTGCTGAGCGCGGGAGCGGCCCCGGCCGGCCGGAGCCCGGACCGGATCCGCCCGCGCGACGGGATACCCGTACGGGATGACATGCGCCGTCGCCGTATGCGTCTCAGGTCGCACACGGTTGCGACGTGAGCGGGATGCGGCGGGCCGCCGGCCGGCCGGACGATGTCCGCATGAACGATCCGACCGCGGGGCTGCCGTTGTCCGCCCCGGAAACCCTCACCGTGCTCGGCGCCCTCGTCCTGGTGGCGGCCCGCTGGCTCCCCGGCCGACTGCGCGGACCGGCCGCGCTCGCCGCCGGAGCGTTGCTGGCGGGATCGGTGACCGTCCTCGTCATGACGGGGCTGCGCTGGCAGCTGGTCCCGGTGGTCGTCGCGGCGGCCGTCGTCGGCGCCTTCCTGCTCGCACCGGTGTCGGCCCGGCGCGCCGGCCGCACACCGTGGCGGGCCCGGTGGTGGCTGGCGGTGCCGGGTTCGGTGGTGTGCGCCGCGCTCGTCGCGGCGGGGCCGGTGTCCGTATGGGCGTTTCCGGTGCCGAACTTCCCCGCGCCGTCGGGAGACTTCCCGGTGGGCACCGAGGCGCTGGAGTGGTCCGCGCGCCCCGTCGGAGCCGGCCCGGACGCGGAGCCGCGCACACTCGTGGTGCAGCTCTGGTACCCGGCAGGCCGGACCGGACCGGACGCCCGGCGGGCGCGGTACCTCGGGCGTACGGAGGCGGAGGCGCGTACGGTCTCTTCGGCGCTGGCGGACTACGCGGGGGTTCCCGGCTTTCTGCTCGACTCCCTGCCGCGCGCCCGGAGCCACGCGGTGCCGGGTGCGCCGGTGGCGGACGGCGGCGGGCGCTTCCCGGTGGTGGTGTTCTCGCCCGGGCTCGGCGGTGTGCGCACCCAGAACACCGCCTGGGCGGAGGAACTGGCCTCCCACGGCTATGTCGTGGCGGCCGTCGACCATCCGTACGACTCCGCCGCCGTGGTCCTGTCGGACGGGCGGACCCTTCGTACCCAGGTATCGGCCACCGGCGACCGGGCGAAGGACCGGGCGGCGGCGGAGGGGTGGACCCGGACGCGCGCCGGTGATCTGCGGGCGGTGCTCAGCCGGCTGGAGCGGCTGGACCGGGGTGCGGGCGAAGGGCCGTTGGCCGGGCGGATCGACACCGGGCGGGTCGCGGCGGCCGGGCACTCGCTCGGCGGCGCGGCCGCGTTGCAGGCGGCCCGTCAGGACCGCCGGTTCGACGCGGTCGTCGATCTGGACGGCTTTCCGCACGGGCCCGTCGGCGATCGTTTCGAGCAGCCCGTGCTGGCCCTGACCCAGGAGATCGGACCGGGGACCGACCCCGGCTATCTGCCCCGGCTGACCCGGGTGCTGGAGCTCAGCGATGCGGCGGGCTACCGGCTGACCGTGCCCGGGGCCGCGCACCTCACCTTCACGGACGCCCCGCTCTTTCTGCCGCCGGTGCCCGGTGTCGTCGGCTCTTTGGGCCGTACGGAGGGCCCCCGCATCACGGCCGGGGCGACCCGGTCCTTCCTGGACGCCACCCTGCGCGGCACCGCCGTCGATCTGCCGGCCGCGCTCTCCCCGTACGGGGAGGTGACGGTGCACCGGCCGGAGGGCACCGGCTGAACCGGCCTGCCGCGCGGGTACGCGCTCAGGCGTCCGGGGCCGTGGACGCCGCCGGTTCGTTGAGCTTCCCGAACGGCACATGCACGCTCGGGGTGGTCCGCGAGGTGCTCTCCAGGTGGCCCTGCTGATCGTCGAAGAAGATGTGCGGCTTCAGGATCTTCATGATCCGGCCCTTGTCGATGCCGCCGAGGAAGAACGCGTCGTTGACGGTCACGCCCCAGCCCTTGAGGCTCTGCACCGCACGCTCGTGCGCGGGCGCGTTGCGTGCCGTGACGATCGAGACGTGCAGACGGGTCCGGTAGTCGGGGTTCTTCCGGCGTTCCTGCTCCTCGCACTGCTGGATCCGGTTCACGTTCGCCAGGAAGTCCCGCAGCGGTCCGGCGTCGTGCGGAACCCCGGCGTGGGTGACCTCGTGGGCGCGGAACTTCTCGATGCCGCCCTCCTGGAACACCTGCTCCGACGCATCCGTGGCCAGGACCCCGTCGAAGTCGAAGGAGATCCGCAGGTCGTGGTCGTCCGCGTCGTCCTCGTAGGGGGCGCCCAGGACATGTCCGGCGGGCAGCCCGGTGGCGACCGCGTCCCGGACGTCCTGTTCGTTCGCCGACAGGAACAGGGACATGTTGAGGGCGGGCATGAACCGGTGGGGCGAGCGGCCCTGCGTGAAGATGGCCCGGCTGATGGGCAGCCCGTGGCCTTCTATGGAGCGCATGACCCTCAGTCCGGTGTCGGGGTCGTTGCGGGACAGGACGATGACCTCGACCAGCGGGTCGTTCACCTCGCCCAGGTCGTTCAGCGACAGCAGACGCCGGATGAAGGGGAACGCGGTGCCCGGGCGGAGCCGGTCGCCGACGTGCTGCTCCTGGTAGGCGCGGTAGCCCTCCTCGCCCTGTTCCCGGAAGACGGCGTCCGACTCGGTCAGGTCGAAGAGAGCGCTGGACGCGATCCCGATGACCAGCCGGTCGGCCAGTTCGTAGTGCACGGCACCCCCTCCGGTCGGCACCGTGCCGACCCGCCCCAACTATCGCACCGCCGCACGGCTGTTCGCCCACGGGCCACCTTCCTCTTTACTGGCCGGTAGACATCTATGCGACGCAGGTCACACTCCTCTACCGTCGGGGCACTGCCCCGGCCCCTCCGCATCGGTGAGCCGCCGACCGGGCCCGGGCAACCCGTCTCCCGCCCCAGGAGGTTCCATGCCACCCCCCACCACCCGCCGCTCCCGGCGCAGGCTCCCCGTCGCGGTGCTCGCCGCCGCCCTCGGGGCGGTCACCCTCGGCGCCCCCTCCCCCGCCACCGCTTCGGGCACCGCCGACGACGGGGACTATCTCGTCGGGCGCGGCATCGCCGATGTCACGGGCGAGGCCGCCGAGACCGGGATGATGGGCTACTCCAGCTTCGACCAGAAGACCTCGGGCATCCATCAGCGGCAGCGGTCGCGCGCCTTCGTCGTCGTCGACCGGTCGAGCGGCAAGCGCGTGGTGTACGTCAACGCCGACCTCGCGATGATCTTCCAGTCCGTCCAGCAGGGGGTCATCACCCGGCTCAAGGAGCGTTACGGAAGCCTGTACGACGAGGAGAACGTCCTGCTGTCGGCCACCCACACCCACTCGGGGCCCGGCGGACACTCCCACCACGTCGCCTACAACCTCTCCGTCCTCGGCTTCCAGAAGGAGACCTACCGGGCGATCGTCGACGGCATAGCGAACTCCGTCGCGAAGGCCCACGAGGACCTGAAGCCCGGCACGATGAGTCTGGGCACGGGGACGCTCACCAACGCCAGCGTCAACCGCTCCCGGGAGGCGTTCGACCGCAACCCGGCGGCCGACCGGGCGGCCTTCCCCGACGCGATCGACCCGGCGATGACCGTGCTGCGCTTCAAGCAGGGCGACAAGGACGCGGGCGCGATCAGCTGGTTCGCCACCCACAACACCTCGATCACCAACAAGAACACGCTCATCAGCCCGGACAACAAGGGGTACGCCTCCTACGCCTGGGAGCACGACCACGAGGGCGTGCGCTATCTCGACGACACCCCGGGGTTCGTCGCGGCCTTCCCCAACACCAACGCCGGCGACATGTCGCCGAACCTCAACCTCAAGCCCGGATCCGGGCCCACCGAGGACGAGTTCGAGAACACGCGCATCATCGGTGAGCGGCAGCTCGACAAGGCCCGCGAGATCTACGCCGCCGCCCGGCCGGTGGGCGGCGGCGTCGACTCCAAGCTCGCCTACGTCGACATGGAGAACGTGACCGTACGCCCGGAGTACACCCCGGACGGCAAGGAGCACCGCACCTGCCCGGCCGTCGTGGGCGCGTCCACGCTGGCCGGCAGCGTCGAGGACGGCCCGGCGATCCCCGGCTTCGAGGAGGGAGCCCGCACCCCGGTCGCGGGCATCATCGACGCGCTGCGCATCGACACCCCGTCCTGGCTGCAGACCTGCCAGTACCCGAAGGCGAGCCTGATCCCGACCGGCCTGCTGAGCAACGTCCACCCGGTCACCCCGAAGACCCTTCCGCTGCAGATCATGAAGATCGGCGAGCTGCATCTGGTGGCCGCGCCGGGCGAGTTCACGATCACCTCCGGTCTGCGCGTGCGCCGCACGGTGGCCGAGCGGCTGGGCGTCCCGCTGGACCGCGTCCTGCTCCAGGGGTACGCCAACGCCTACAGCCAGTACGTCACGACACCGGAGGAGTACGACACCCAGAACTACGAGGGCGGCTCAACGCTGTACGGCCGCTACACCCTGCCCGCCTACCAACAGGAGTACGACCGGATCGCGACGTCCCTGCGCGAGGGCACCGACCCGGAGCGGGGCACGGCGCCGCCGGACGAGTCGGCGCGGCAGTTCACCTTCCAGACGGGGGTCGTGTACGACAACCCGCCCTCGGGCAAGGCGTTCGGCGGGGTCCTGAAGGCCCCGGAGGCCTCGTACGCGCGCGGCTCCACCGCGACCGTCGAGTTCGCGACCGGGCACCCGAAGAACAACGTCCGCCGGGGCTCCACCTTCCTGGAGGTGCAGCGGCTGGAGAACGGCTCCTGGAAGCGTGTGCTGGACGACGGTGACTGGGAGACCACCTACCGCTGGACCCGGCTCAACGGGCTGACCGGCACCTCGAAGGCCACGATCACCTGGGACATCGCGGCGGACACCGCGCCCGGCAGCTACCGGATCGTGCACCACGGGGACGCGAAGAACCTGCTGGGCAAGATCACGCCGTTCACCGGGACGACCGGCACCTTCACCGTGCAGTAGTGGTTCAGGGCGTGCGCGGGGTGGGCTGGAACCAGGCGGGGCCCTCGGTGAGGGCCTGCTTGATCCGGAACAGGGCGAACTCGCCGAGCGGCGGGAGCCCGTCCAGCGGGAACCAGCCCACCTCCAGCGACTCGTCGTCGTTGACGCGCGCCTCGCCGCCGGTCGCCCGGCAGCGGAAGGTGATGTCGAGATACTGGCAGCGGTCGCCGTTGGCGTACTGCACGGGCTCCAGCGCCTGGGTGAGCACCACCCGCTCGGCCACGCAGTGCACGCCGGTCTCCTCCAGCACCTCGCGCTCCGCCGTCGCCGCGGGCTCCTCGCCCGGCTCGGAGATCCCGCCGATGACCGACCACTTCCCGGTGTCCGCGCGCCGGCCGAGGAGCACCCGGCCCTCGTCGTCGAGGACGACGGCCGTCACCCCGGGCAGCAGGAGCAGCTGGTGCCCGGCGGTGGCGCGGATCTCACGGATGAAGTCGGGAGTAGCCATGGATCCGAGCCTACGTGGCCGGACCGGGTGCTCCTACGCGGTGCCCCGGCTCCGGCGTGCCCGGACCGCCGAGACGCTCACCCAGCCGAGGCCCGCCAGGGCCAGCAGCGCGATGACGCCCTCGGGCAGCGGGCCCATCCGGGTGGCGGGGGTGAGCGAGGAGCGCAGCGGCACCTCGGCGACGAGGGCGCCGGGGGTGAACATCCCGGTCTTCTCGACGATCGTGCCGTCCGGGCGGATCACCGCGCTGACCCCGCTGGTGACGGGGACGACGACGGCCCGGCCGTGCTCGACGGCCCGCACCTGGGACATGGCCAGCTGCTGGTAGGTCATCTCGCTGCGGCCGAAGGTCGCGTTGTTGCTGGGCACGGCGATCATCTGGCCGCCGTGGGTCACGGTGTCGCGCACGGCGTCGTCGAAGGCGGCCTCGTAACAGGTCACGAGCCCCACCTTCGTGCCCGCGAGGTCGAAGACGCCGACCTCGCTGCCGGGGACGAACTCGCGCTGCACCCGGTCGACGTCCTCGCTGAAGAAGCGGGCGACCGTGCGCATCGGCATGTACTCGCCGAACGGCTGGATGTGCCGCTTGTCGTAGGTGTCGACGGGGCCCCGGTCCGGGTCCCACTCGATCAGGGTGTTGCGCAGGCTGTCGGAGCCCTTCTCGACGACCGAGCCGACGACCGTGGGGGCGCCGATCGCCTTGACGGCGTCGTCGATGACCTGGCGGGCGTCCGCGTTGAGGTAGGGGTCGAGGTCGGAGGAGTTCTCCGGCCACAGCACGAAGTCGGGCTGCTTCGCCTTGCCCGCCTTGACCTCGTCGGCGAGCTGCGTGGTGCGCTTGGCGTGGTTGTCGAGGACGGCGCGGCGCTGGGCGTTGAAGTCGAGACCGAGGCGCGGCACGTTGCCCTGGATCGCGGCGACGGTGGCCGTGCCGTTCTCGGCCGAGTCGTCGACCAGGGGCAGCGCCGCGAGGGCGCCCGCGATCGGTACGAGGACGCTCGCGGCGGCCCCGGCGACGGCCGCGCGGGCGACCTTGCCGGTGGACCGGTACGCCATGGCCTGGCGCACCGCCTCGTAGAGCCCGAAGCCGCACAGCACGACGGCGAAGGAGAGCAGCGGGGTGCCGCCGAGCGCGGCGAGCGGCAGGAAGGCGCTCTCGGACTGGCCGAAGGCGATCTTGCCCCAGGGGAAGCCGCCGAACGGGATCCGGGCGCGGACCGCCTCGTCCAGGACCCAGACCGCGGCCGCCCACACGGGCCAGTACGCGAGGCGGGTCACGGCGGCGATGCCCAGGCACCCCACGGCGATGAAGAGCCCCTCCGCGGCGGCCAGGGCCAGCCACGGCACCGGGCCGACGTCCTCGCCGGTCCAGTGCAGCAGCGGCAGCATGAAGCCGAGGCCGGACAGGAGGCCGAGGCCGAAGGCGGCCCGCAGCCGGCGGCCGTGCAGCACCCAGCCGAGCAGCGCGAACCCGGGCAGCACGAGCCACCACACGGTCCGGGGCGGGAAGCTCGCGTAGAGCAGGAGCCCGGACAGCACGGCGGCGGCCGGGCGGAGGAGCCGCGGCAGCAGTCCGGCGGCCCGGGGTGCTGCGGCGGGCGGCGGGTCGTCGACGGGAGTCATGGTGGCGCTCACCCGGCGGAGTCTACGGTGGGCGGCGGTGAGCGGCGGCGTTGACCTGCGCGGGACCGGGACGCGGGTGGCGGCCCCGGGGCGGCTCCGCACGGCACGACGGCGGCGCGGGGTGGCGCCGGGCTTCCGGGCGACGCGGGGCGACGCGGTCAGCGGGCGGAGTGGGGGTGACGCGGTCAGTCGCCGGACCGGCCGCCGGGGCGGCTGCCGGGCCGGTGGCCGGTGGCGGGCAGGTGCAGTCGTTGCCGGATGAACCGTACGGCCGTCTCCGCGTCGTCGACAGTGACGGTGAAGACCCGGCCGTCGCCGAGGCGCAGGGCCATGCCCTCGCCCTTGCGGACCACGACGGCGGTGCCCTGCTCGGGGCGCCAGCGGTAGCCCCAGCCGCCCCACTGGCGCGGGTTGATCCGGGGGACGAAGTCCGCGCCCGTCACATGGCTGAGCAGGATCCGGCGGCGCGGCAGGCCGGCGTGGCCGCAGCGCACCTCCAGGCTGTCCCCGTCGACCTTGACGGACACATGGACGAAGGCGAGCGTTCCGAAGAGGATCAGGAGTCCGGCGGCGAGGCAGCCGATCACCGACATCAGCAGCGGGGCGATGCCCGAGGTCCAGGCCCCGTCGACGGCGAGCTCGATGCCGAGCGCGACACAGCCCGCGCCCGCGAGGGCCAGCAGCCACTGCACGCGATTGGTGGCACGGCCGTTCCACTCCGTGGGCGGCGCCTGGCTCGACCCGTGCCTCGCACTTTCGGGGTGGTCCGTCATATTCAGCAGCGTAGCCGCGTTCCGGGCTCCCGGCCGGGGACGCGGAGGGCCGATCGGGCGAGAAGTACGGTCAGCGGACGGGGGCCGCGGCCGCCAGGATCCGGCCCTCGGCGTAGGTCAGGGCGGTTTCCGGGAGGGCGGCGGGGCGGCCGCCCCGGAGCACGGTGAGCGTGCCGGTGGGTTCGGCCGTCGGGGCGGGATCCGCGCCGATCCGGCGCAGCGCCTGGGCGGCGACCGCTCCGGCCGAACCGTGCAGGGCGAGCGGCGGGCGGCCGGGCCGCTGCACGGCGTCGCGGATCCGGGTGGCGACCAGCTCGTAGTGGGTGCAGCCGAGGACGACGGCCCGGACGTCGGGCGGGGTGAGGGCGGCGGCCGCCGCGACGGCCCGGTCGATCGCGGCCTCGTCGCCGTGCTCCACGGCATCGGCGAGCCCGGGGCACGGGACCTCGGTGACCTCGGCGGAGCCGCCGAAGTCCGCGATCAGTCCGCGCTGGTAAGGGCTGCCGGTGGTGGCCGGGGTGGCCCAGATGGCGACGGAGCCGCCACCCGCGGCCGCGGGCTTGATCGCGGGGACCGTGCCGATGACCGGCAGGGCGGGCTCCAGCTCGGCGCGGATCGTCGGCAGGGCGCGGACCGAGGCGGTGTTGCAGGCGATGATCAGCGCGTCGGGGCGGTGGGCCGCCGCGGCGCGGGCCACGGCCAGTGCGCGGGCGGTCACGTCCTCGGGCGTGCGGGGCCCCCAGGGCATCGAGCCGGGGTCGCTGGAGAGGACGAGTTCGGCATCGGGCCGCAGGCGGCGCACTGCGGCCGCTGCCGCCAGCAGGCCGATTCCGGAGTCCATGAGCGCGATCTTCACCCGGTCACCCTAGCCGACAGCCCTTGCGGACCAGGCTCAGTGGGGCAGACTTCGGCGGATGAGCGCCGTTGCCTGGATCGCCGTTGGTTCGCTGATCGCGTGGGTGTGGCTGCTGCTGGGCCAGGGCTTCTACTGGCGGACGGACCAGCGGCTCCCCCGGCGCACCGACCCGGCCCGCTGGCCGTCGGTGGCGGTGGTGGTGCCGGCCCGCGACGAGGCGGAGATGCTGCCGGTGAGCCTGCCGTCTCTGTTGGTCCAGGACTATCCGGGTGACGCGCGGATCATCCTCGTCGACGACTGCAGCAGCGACGGCACCGGGCCGCTGGCCCGGGACCTGGCCGCGCGGTACGGCGGGCTGCCGCTGACCGTGGTGTCGCCCGGGGAGCCGGAGCAGGGCTGGACGGGCAAGCTGTGGGCACTGCGGCACGGGATCGCGGTGGCCCGGCGGGACAAGCCGGACTTCCTGCTGCTGACCGACGCGGACATCGCGCACGAGCCGGACAGCCTGCGCGATCTGGTCGCCGCGGCCGGTCCCGGCGGTCCCGACGGCTTCGACCTGGTGTCGCAGATGGCGCGGCTGCGGGTGGAGAGCGTCTGGGAGCGGCTGGTGGTGCCCGCGTTCGTCTACTTCTTCGGACAGCTCTACCCGTTCCGCCGGGTGAACCGGCCCGGGTCGCGGACGGCGGCCGCGGCCGGGGGCTGTGTGCTGCTGCGCACCGAGGCCGCCGAGCGGGCGCGGATCCCGGAGTCGATCCGGCAGGCGGTGATCGACGACGTGTCCCTGGCGCGGGAGGTGCGGCGCGGCGGCGGCCGGATCTGGCTGGGACTCGCGGAGCGGGTGGACAGTGTGCGGCCGAATCCACGGCTGGCGGATCTGTGGCGGATGGTCGCGCGCAGTGCGTACGCCCAGCTGCGGCACAGCCCGCTGCTGCTGGCGGGGACGGTGCCGGGGCTGCTGCTCGTGTACGTGGCGCCGCCCGCGACGCTGGTGGCGGGGGTGCTGACGGGCGACGGGGTTGCGGCCTGGGCGGGCGGTGCGGCGTGGGCGGTGATGACGGCGACGTATCTGCCGATGCTGGCGTACTACCGCCAGTCGCTGTGGCTGGGCCCGCTGCTGCCGCTGACGGCGGTGCTGTATCTGCTGATGACGGTGGATTCGGCGGTGCAGCACTACCGGGGGCGGGGCGCGGCCTGGAAGGGCCGTACGTACGCGCGCCCGGAGGCCGCGCCCGACCGGTGACGCCGCGCCGGGACGGGCGCGCGGGCGGCAGGGGCGGGTCACTTGCGGCCGGGCGTCCAGTTCATGCCCCAGCCGTAGGCGGCGTCGATGGTGCGCTGGGGGCTGACGCCCCGGTCCGGGACGAGGTAGCGGGCCTCGCGCTGGACGGTGAGGTCGCCGCCGTTGTTGGTGATCTGGGCCAGGGCGCAGACGGTGGAGGGCACGGTGCACTCGTCGAGGGAGAAGTCGATGGGCGCGCCGTTCTGCGGCTGGAGGGTGACGGTGGCGTGGAGGTCGGCGAAGCTGCGGGCGCCTTCGTAGATGGTGACGAAGATCAGGACGCGCCGCAGCAGGTCCTTGTGGTCGAGGTTGATGGTCATGTTCTCGCCGGTGGAGAGCGCGCCGGTGCGGTCGTCGCCGTCGAGGTGGATGAAGGGCGGCTGCCGCAGGGAGCCGAAGGCGTTGCCGAGGGCCTGCACCACTCCCTTGCGGCCGTCGGCGAGTTCGTAGAGTGCGCAGAGGTCGAGGTCGAGATCGGCGTGCATCGCGACGGCCCGGCCGAGCTTCGCTCCCCAGCCCTTGAACTGCTTGCGGACCTCCCAGTTGAGGTTGACGCGCAGCGCGCCGGAGGTGCCGCCCTGCTTGGCGAGCGAGACGGAGGGCGCGTTCTTGGTCAGCGTCACCTTGGTCAGCCGTACGGGGGCCGGGGCGAGCGGGGCCGGCGGCATGGGGGCGGGAGGCGCCGGCGGCGCGGGGGCGACCGGCGCGGGAGCCATCGGAGCGGGAGCCGGGGCGGCCGGGGGCTGCGGTGCGGGCGGGGTGGGGGCGGCGGCCGGGGCGGGGGCGGCCTGCTGCGGTTCGTCCACGGAGATGCCGAAGTCCGTCGCCAGGCCTTCGAGACCGGTGCTGTAGCCCTGCCCGACCGCGCGGAACTTCCAGGCGCCCTGGCGCAGATACAGCTCACCGAGGATGAAGGCGGTCTCGACCGTGGCGTCCGTGCTGTCGAAGCGGGCCAGCTCGGCGCCGTTCGCCGCGTCCGTGACCCGTACGGAGAGTCCGCTCACCCGGCCGAAGGTCCCGCCGTCCGCCGAGGCCGCGACGACGATGCGCTCGATCCCGGGCTCGACCTTGCCGAAGTCGACGAGGAGGGTGTCGGTGACACGGTCGGCCGCGGTCTGCTTGCCCTCGTGCCGGACCGCGCCGGACGCGTGGGCCGGCTGGTTGTAGAAGACGAAGTCCGCGTCGCTGCGGACCTTGCCCGCAGCCAGCAGGAGCCCGGAGGCGTCGACGTCCGGCGTGCCCGGTGCGGTGTGCCACCCCACCGCGACGCGCACGGTGCCGGCCGACACCGGAACGTTGGTTCCTTTTTGCATGGTCATGGTCGCCCCCATCACGAGTCCGGCTGCCCGCAGGCCTTCCCCACAACTTAATCCCCACCTCCCGCGCAAAGCGCCGCGCCCACCCCGGGATCCGCCGCGGATCCTGCCGCACCGACTCCGCTTCCACGGCGGCATCGCGTGATGATCCGTCACTTCCCTTTCCAGGAAACGGAGTGCGATGGCCGGCGGACAGACTGCGCGGGGCCGCGTTGCACACCGAGGCGATACGGCATTTCACGGAGAGACGGGGCTGTCAGGAATTCGGGCCGCCGGACGATGATCGAAAGAACTCCCCTTCGGCGAGGTCGCGGACGCCCGGCCGCTCGGGCCCCGCCCGGGCGGTGGGGGCCTGGGCGACCGGCGAAAAGACCTCTGCCGTTAACGAAGGCTTTAACGTTGTTCTGGCGAGCCGGGCGCACAGAACCAACGTAAAACGGATAACCCAAAGATTGGGGCTCCCCATCCAGCTCATCGTGGGCTTAACTTAGGTGGCATGACGTCCCCCCGCTCCACCTTCGGCGGCGGCTACTACGCCGCGTCGTTCCCCGACACTCCGATCTACGACTCCTTGGTCGCGGAGCGGGGAACCCCGCAGATCGCTCCCATCCGTGTGCCGGCCGCCTATGACACCGGCAACAGCTACCTGCCCGCGCTGCCGGCACTGCCCGCGGCCCCGTCGCAGCAGTCCGGCTCCTACGGCTACCCGCAGCAGCAGCCGATGCCGCAGCACCAGCAGGCTCCGATGCAGCCGGCCCAACTGCAGCACGCGCCCGCGCCGTACATCCCGCAGCAGCACTCGGCGGTCCGCGGCTACCCGCAGCAGCCCCAGCCGCAGCGTCCCGCGCCCGCCACCGGGTACGAGGCGATGCGCCCGGCCTCGCCGCGGCCCGCGCCGGCGCAGTCGCCGTACGAGGACCCGTACAACCGGCCGTACCAGAGCCGGGGGTACTGACCCGCGACTCCGGTACGGCGAGGTGCGCCGGGGGACGCACCGGGGCAATCCGCCCACACCCAGGGCACATGGGTGTGCGGCCGAGGCCCCGGAGAACCACGCCTACGGGGTCCGGAAGGTGCTGGCAGGATGGGCGCACGAGCTTCCCCGTGCTCCGGTCCGCCCACCTTCATCCGGTCAAGCCGCTCGCCTCGCGCGTCTGCGACACGGTCGCCGCCGAGCCATGGGGACTCGACGGCGAACGCCGCTGGATGCTGGTCGACAAGGCGTCCAGGGCCGTCACGCAGCGTCAGCTGCCTTCCATGGCGCGGATCTCGGCCGAGGTGCTGCCGCGCGGCAGTGTGGCCCTGTCCGCACCGGGCCACCCGCCCCTGCGGGTGACGCCGCCGGAACCGGGCAGGATGCTCGCCGTGGAACCGCACCGGGACACGCCGGAGGTGGCGGAGGCGTCTTCACGGTGGCCAGACCCCGCGGCCGCTGTGTGATCACGACGACCGACCAGCGCACCGCGGAGCGGGGCAGGGAGCCGCTGCTCACGCCGGCCCGCCACCGCCGGTTCGGCGAGCAGCTGGACTTCGGCCAGAACCTGGCCCCCGAGGGGACGGGAGTGATCAGGGCCGGGGATCCCGTCCGGATCCTCGATCGATGAAATCGCCGCCCGAGGCGCGCGAAGAGGAGGGGGCGCGGGCGTGTGGGTGCTGTGGGCACTGCTGCGCGGGCGGGACAGTCCGCTGCGCCGTGCCACCGACCGCCGCGAGGCCTGGGTGGCGCTCGGCGCGCTGCTGCTCCTCGTGGTCGCCGCCCCGGCCGCGGGCTGGGCGGTCGGAGCGGTCGCCGACGCCTCCCTCCAGCGTTCGGTGCGCGCCCAGCACGCGGAGCGCCACCCCGTCGACGCGGTCGTGGTGGGCCGGCTCCCCGAGCGGGAGCGGTTCGCAGGTGATCCGGAGGGTGGCTCCGAACGGGCCGCGCGCACCTGGGTGGTGGCCTCCTGGCAGGCCCAGGACGGCAGTCCGCGCACCGGGAGGGTGGCCACCTCCACACGTCCCGGCGCCCCGGGGTCCTCGGTGCGGATCTGGACGGACGCGACCGGCTTCCCGGTTCCGCCGCCGATGGACGGGCGCACCGCCCGCACCCACGCGGTGCTGGCCGGCATCGGTACGTTCCTGCTCGCCGCCGGATGCGTCGAGGCGGGCCGTCGGCTGACCGTAGGACGTATGGTGCGGCGGCGGTACGCGCGGCTGGACCGGGAGTGGGCCGCGGCCGGTCCGGACTGGGGCAGGGCGGGAACGAGCGGCTGAACACGGCCCCTCCCCCCGACCGGAGACGAGCGGAGACGACGGGACCCGACCGGAGATGACCGGAGCCGGCCTCCGGCAACATCGCTCCACGGGGCCGACTCGTCAACTCCCGCCCCTCACGCGCGCTACGGTGGTCCGACCCCGTCCGCCTCCCCGGCGACGGACGGACCCGAGGCAGCGCACAGCACGAGGTGGGGGCAGAGCAACTCCATGGCACAGGGCACGGTCCAGGTGACGCACACCGGAACATCGCGATGGCGCCGCCGCACGGGCGAGTACGCCTCCCTCTCCGCGGCCCTGGAGGCGGCAGCCGACGGCGACGTCCTCACCGTCGCGCCCGGAACCTACCGGGAGAACCTCGTCGTCCACCGCGCGGTGACGCTGCGCGGCCCCGAGGGCGCGGTGGGTTCCGTGCGGATCGCGCCGGTCGACGGCGTACCGCTGACCGTGCGCGCCTCCGCGGTCGTCCAGGGGCTGCACATCGAGGGCCAGGACTCGACGGCCCCGGCGCTGCTGGTCGAGGACGGCACGGCGGAGCTGACGGACCTGCGGATCGTGACGCGGTCCGCCGCGGGCATCGAGGCGCGCGGCGCGGCCCGGCCCACCGTGCGGCGCTGCACGGTCGACAATCCGGCCGGGGTCGGCATCGCCGTGCTGGACGGTGCGGGCGGGGTGTTCGAGGAGTGCGAGATCGTCTCGGCCGGCCAGTCCGGGGTCTCGGTCCGCGACGGGGGGCATCCGCGCCTGGACCGCTGCCGGATCCACCACGCGTCCGGGGCAGGCATCGGCGTCACCGGCGAGGGCAGCGGTCTGGAGGCGTTCGGCTGCGAGGTGTACGAGATCAAGGGCAGCGGCATCCAGGTCACCGCCCGCGCCTCGGCCCATCTCACCGACTGCACCGTGCACCGCACATCGGCGGACGGGGTCACGCTGGACACCGACGCGGTGCTGACGCTCGCCGACTGCGACATCCACGACATTCCGGAGAACGCCATCGATCTGCGGTCGCGTTCGGTCCTCACGCTGACCCGCTCCACGGTCCGCCGCTTCGGCCGCAACGGGCTCTCGGTCTGGGATCCGGGAACCCGGGTCGACGCCAACCAGTGCGAGATCCACGACAGTACGGGCGACTATCCGGCGGTCTGGGTCAGCGACGGCGCGACGGTGATACTGGACGCCTGCCGGGTGCATGACGTGCCCGACGCGCTGTTCGTCCTCGACCGGGGGTCGCGCGCCGATGTGGTGGACAGCGACCTCTCCCAGATCCGTAACACCGCCGTCTCCGTGAGCGACGGGGCCACCGCCCAGCTGGACGACTGCCGGATCCGGGAGGCGTCCACGGGCGCCTGGTTCCGCGACCACGGCAGCGGCGGCACGCTGAACAACTGCACCATCGACGCGGCGCAGACCGGCGTCATCGTCACCAAGGGCGCGGATCCGACGATCGAGCGCTGCACGGTCACCTCGCCCGCCGAGGCGGGGTTCTACGTCTCGGCCGAGGGCCGGGGCACCTTCGACAGCTGCCGGGTGACGGGCAGCGAGGGCTACGGCTTCCATGTCATGGACGGCTGCCGCACCACGCTCACCCGCTGCCGTACGGAGCGGTGCGCTCGGGGCGGTTACGAGTTCCCCGAGGGCGACAGCGGTGGCGGGACCGGGCCGGTGGCCGAGGACTGCACGAGCGACGAGAGCGGTCTGCGGACGGCGCCGGCCCCGCCGCCCGCCGTGCTGACGGCCACCCAGTCGACGCCCGGTCTGCTGGGGACGCTGCCCGGACAGCGCGCCGTCGAGCCCGCCGCGGAACCGGTCGCCCCGGCGGAGCCCGCCCGGGACTCCTCGGCGGTCCTCGGCGAACTGGACGCGCTGGTGGGCCTGGAGAGCGTCAAGCGCGAGGTCCGGGCGCTCACCGACATGATCGAGGTGGGCCGCCGTCGGCAGCTGGCCGGGCTCAAGGCCGCGTCCGTCCGCCGCCATCTCGTCTTCACCGGCTCCCCCGGTACGGGCAAGACCACGGTCGCCCGGCTGTACGGGGAGATCCTGGCCTCGCTCGGGGTGCTGGAGCGCGGCCATCTGGTCGAGGTGTCCCGGGTCGACCTGGTCGGCGAGCACATCGGCTCGACGGCGATCCGGACCCAGGAGTCGTTCGACCGGGCGCGCGGCGGGGTGCTGTTCGTCGACGAGGCGTACGCCCTCTCCCCCGAGGACTCCGGCCGGGACTTCGGGCGGGAGGCCATCGACACGCTGGTGAAGCTGATGGAGGACCACCGGGACGCCGTGGTGGTGATCGTCGCGGGCTACACCCATGAGATGGAGCGGTTCCTCACCGTCAACCCCGGGGTGGCCTCACGGTTCTCCCGGACCATCACCTTCCACGACTACCTTCCCCAGGAGCTGCTGCGCATCGTCGAGCAGCAGGCCGACGAGCATGAGTACAGCCTGGCGGAGGGCGCCGGGGATGCGCTGCTGAAGTATTTCACCGAGCTGCCCAAGGGCCCCGCCTTCGGCAACGGCCGCACCGCGCGGCAGACCTTCGAGTCGATGGTGGAGCGGCATGCGGGCCGGGTCGCCCAGCTCGCCGAGACGAGCACGGACGACCTGACCCTGCTCTATCCGGAGGACCTCCCCGAGCTGCCCTTCTGAAGCCCCTCCCCCGGCCGGGCCGGCTCGCTCCCGGTCTGCCGGGGCACCAGCGGGCCCAGTTCGTCGAGGAGGGCGGCGCGCTCCTCGGCGAAGACCGGGTCGGCCTGGTAGTCGGAGTGGCCGAGGATCGGTTCGGGCAGCGGGAGCTTCGTGGTCCGCCCGTAGGCCAGCGGGTCCTTGAGCGGGCCCCGGTCGACGCCCGGGTCGGGGTCGGCGCAGATCCGGACGGGGCCGCCGATCGGGTCGGTGGCCCGCCACAGATTGCGCCAGCAGTGCACCGAGCGGTGCAGCCCGAGCAGCGGGTCGGGGCCGAAGTAGGCCGGGAACCAGCGCCCGTACAGCCGCTCCAGGGGCGAGCCGTAGGTGAGCAGCGCGACCCGGCGGCGGGTCGCGTCGGGCAGCTGCCAGACGGCGGACGCGGCGAGCACGCTGCCCTGCGAGTGGCCCGAGATGACGAGCCGGCCGCGGGGCGTGGTGGTCGTCCAGGCGGACATCCGGGAGACGAGGTCGGGGACGGCGCGCTCGGCGTAGCACGGGGGCGCGAAGGGGTGGGCGGCGCGCGGCCAGAAGGTGCCCACGTCCCAGAGGATGCCGATGGTGCGGCGGGCCGAGGCGTCCTTGTAGGCGCGGCGGCCACCGGCGACGAACAGTATGAAGCCGAAGCCGATCAGCCAGGAGCCGGTCGACTGCGCGGCCTCGGCGAACGATTCGAGGAGCGGCCCGCTCCCGTCGGCGGCCCGGCCCGGCACCTCGTCGCTGCGCCAGGAACCGGCGATCGCGCCCGCCCCGAGCAACAGGGTGGCGGCGGAGACCACGCCGACGATCCAGGGCGCGGAGTCGGTGAGGGCGGCGGTCGCGCGGATCCGGGCGATGCGGCGGGTACGGCCCGCGTCGGGCGCTTCGGGGGCGTACTCGGCCTCGACGACCGGACCCAGGCGGCGGGCGGTGCGCGCGGTGCGGACGACCAGCACCAGGACGGGGACGAGCAGGAGCAGCAGGAGCACCGGGATGACGGAGGCCTGCCAGCTGAGCAGGACCGGTGGTCCGGCGATGTCGGTGCCGTGTCCCATGCCCGGGGTCCCGGGCCCGTCGAGCCAGTCGGCGACACGCTGGGCGACGCCGCCGGTCATCACGCCGCCGAGGGCACAGGCGAGCATCGCGACCGCGGGGCCGCCGAGCCCGTACAGGATGGTGCGGGGTTCGGGGGTGCGCCGGTAGAGGCCCCGGGCGACCACGGCGAGGACCACGACAAGAACGCCCTGGCCGAGGGCGAGGAGCCGGAAGGTGGCCTCGCCCGGCAGGCTGCCGGAGGACTGCCAGTCCGGGCGCGACCAGGACGCGAACAGGGCGGAGAGGGCGAGCAGGGCGAGTGCGGAGCCGGGCAGATAGGTGATGAGGGCTGCGTCCAGCCGGGTGTCGCGGGTGCGTTCGCTGCGGCCCCGGCGGCAGATGACCCAGACGACGACGAGCGCGCACAGGGCGATGCCGCCCTCGACGGCCGCGCCGAGGAACGGCGGCACCGTTCCTCCGGCGCTCCGGTCGTGGCGTGCGGCGGCTCCGGCGACGGCCGCGGCGACGGTCAGGAACCCGGCCGCGGTGTGGGCGGCGCGGAGCCGGGCGACGAGCCGGCGGCCGTACCAGAAGCCGGGCCTGCCGAGCGCGGGGCGGACCGCGGCGGGCGGCCGGGCTCCGTCCGCGTCGTCCGGGTCGGGTGCGCCGGGGCCGTGGGCCTCCTGCGAGCCGTCGGGGTCGTACGTTTCGATCTCCCGGCCGTCCAGGGGGCGTTGGGCCTCGTACGCACTCCAGGTCCGGTTGGAGAGATACCACAGGAGCCCCACCAGGGCCGCGGGCACCAGGGCCGCCAGGGCGAGGCGCCGGCCGGGCTGGGACCACCAGCCGCCCTGATGTGCCGACAGGAAGCCGAGCCAGGAACGGCGTTCGGCGCAGGCCTCGGCGCCCGCGCACTGCCAGGCCAGCAGGTCGAGGGCGACTTCGCAGGCGGCCGCCGTGAGCAGCACGGTGAGGCTGAGCGCGACGAGCCGCACCAGGACGCCGTAGAGCCGGACCGCGCGGGTGCGGCCGGTGGCGGTCGGGCGCATCCAGTGGGCGAGGTTGACCACCATGAACGGCAGGAGCAGCAGCCACAGGGCGCGGGAGCCGTTGCCGGAGGTGAGGCCGGACCAGCAGTACGCCTCGGCGACGGGCTCGTCCCGGTAGCGCTCGGGGTGCTTCTCGCCGTGGGCGTCCTCGGTGCGCCGGTAGACGGCGGCGGTCGCGTCGCCGGTGACCCGGACGGTACGGGGGTCGCCCAGCATCTCCTGGGGGGTGGCGCCGCCGACACCGTGGACGAGCAGTTCCAGCGCGGTCCCGGTGTGCCGCGGTGACGGGTCGGCAGGTGGAGGCGGGGGCGTAGCGGCAGGAGCCAAGGCGGGACTCTCTCTCGGGCGCGCCGGCCTCGCGGCCGACGAAGACGTGCGCAGGAGCGGGCGGGGCGGGGCCGGGACGCCGTGGGCTCCGGGCGTGGTGACCCGCCGGACGGTCCCCAGGATTCCGGGCATGGGGCGGGTGCGTGAGCGGTCTCACGGAATCTCCCCAGGTGATACGCCGGACATGCCTGCGTGGCAGGATGAGCGTGTCGCGCAGGCCGCTGCGGACCGTACGGCAGAGGGAAGGACCGGACCCGGCGTTGAGCGAGAATCAGAACCTGCTCGCGGAGCAGCGCCGTGCGCTGATCCTCGACGAGGTACGCAGGCGTGGCGGGGTCCGGGTCAACGAGCTGACCCGCAAGCTGAACGTCTCCGACATGACGATCCGCCGGGATCTGGACGCGCTGGCCCGCCAGGGCGTCATCGAGAAGGTCCACGGCGGCGCGGTCCCGGTCGTCGAGGCGAGTGCGCACGAGCCCGGGTTCGAGGCGAAGTCGGCGCTGGAGCTGAGCGCCAAGGAGGACATCGCGCGGACGGCGGCGGCGTTGGCGGTGCCTGGCAGCGCCATCGCGCTCTCGGGCGGGACGACGACCTTCGCGCTGGCCCGGCATCTGCTGGACGTGCCGGATCTGACGGTGGTGACCAACTCGGTGCGGGTGGCGGACGTGTTCCACGACGCGCAGCGTCCGGCCGGTGGGCGCGGCGCGCGGCCCGGGGCGGCGACCGTGGTGCTGACGGGCGGAGTGCGCACGCCCTCGGACTCGCTGGTGGGGCCGGTCGCGGACCGGGCCATCGGCTCCCTCCACTTCGATGTGCTGTTCCTCGGCGTGCACGGGATCTCGGCCGAGGCCGGGCTCTCGACGCCCAATCTGGCGGAGGCGGAGACCAACCGCCGTTTCGTCCGGGCGGCGCGCCGGATCGTGGTCGTGGCCGATCACACCAAGTGGGGCACGGTGGGTCTGAGTTCCTTCGCCACGCTGGAGGAGGTCGACACGTTCGTCACGGACGCGGGCCTGGCACCGGAGACGCGCGCGGAGATCGGCGAACATCTGCCGGGTCTGCTGGTGGCGGGCGACGATCCCGCGGAGGCCTCGCCCGTCACCGAGGGCTGACACGGGTCCCGCTGGTTCCGTTCGGCTCACCGCCGGGCGGCCGGACACCCCCTAGGATCGGGCTGTGGCCGTCTTCCGGATCGAGCGCTTCTCCCCTCTCCCCGCAGCCGAGGCCTGGCGCCGGGTGACCGACTGGGAACGGCACGCCGCACAGGTGCCGTTGACCGCGATCTCGGTGCCGACGGGGCTTCCCTCGCAGCTCGGGACGGTCTTCGTGGCGCGTACGGGGCTGGGCCCGCTGGCGTTCGACGATCCGATGGAAGTGGTGCGGTGGACCCCGCCGGCCGGCGGCCGGGCCGGGGTCTGCCGACTGGAGAAGCGGGGGTCGGTGGTGCTGGGCCGGGCCTCGATCGACGTGCTGCCCACGGATTCCGGTTCCCATGTGGTCTGGGTCGAGGAACTGCGGGTGCGACTGGTGCCCCGGTGGGGTGATCCGCTGCTCGCCTCCACCGGGCGGCGGATGTTCGGCAGGGTCCTGGACGCCCTGCTCGCCTCCCCCGACGACAGGCCCTAGGACCGCGGGAGCCATCGGCGACCGGCTGGAGCGCCGGAGCCGCGGGCGATGTGACCGTCACACGATTGACTCGTTTGTCGGTATGACATCCCGCCACGGCCCCGGAAGGCACCCATTTCATGCCGATCCATCAACCGCAGCAGCGGACCGACGCACGCCCCGACCGCACGGGCGTGCAGCAGGCCGAGGCCGCCCTCGTGGAGCACTACCCCCGCCTGGTGCGGCTCGCCTACGTCGTCCTGCCGCCGGCGCTCGGCCGGCACCGCCGGGTCCTGGCCGCGCACGCCCTCGTCCAGCGGGCCCTGCCCCCGGCCGGAAGCAGCGTGCGCAGCCCGCGCGTTCCCGCCCAGTCCCGCCGGTCCGACGCTCCGGCGGGTGCGGAGCCCGCGCCCGGCGCGGGGCAGGACCGGGGTCCTTCGGACGCGGCGTACGCGTGGATGCGGCTGCGGGTGCTGCGGGCGGCGCTGGCCCATGAGCGAAGGCCCCGCTGGTGGCCCGGGCGGCTCCCGGCTCCGGCCGCGCTGCGCCCGACGGTGCCGGTGGTGTGGGGGCTGCGGCTCTTCCCCCGGGCGGGCGGCGTCGACGCACTGGCCCTGGACCGGGCGCTGTCCACGGTGCCCGGGCCGGTCCGGGCGGCGTTCGCGCTGGAGTTGCTGGAGGGTCTCGACGAGCGCGCGGCCCGGGCGCTGCTGGCCGAGGCGGAGGTGGCGGATCCGGCGGGTGCGCTGCGCCGGGCGGCCCGGCTGGGGAAGCCGGACCGGGCCGGGGCGCAGGCGATGCTCAGGTCGGGCGAGTTCGACCCGTGCACGGTGCAGACCCGGCCGAGCGATCTGCTGCGGCGCAGGCACCGGGTGCGGGCGGTGGCGGTCGCCGCGGCGCTGTGCGTGGTGGCGGGCGGTCTGGCGGTGGCCGTCGAGGAGGGGGCGCGGGGCGGGGACCGGACCCCGGCGGGTGTGTTCGCGCCGGTGCTCGATCCGGCGGCGCTGATGCGGACGGCGGCGGAGCAGTGGGCGGACACCTCGCGCGTCGACTTCACCGCCTGGCCGGCCAGGGGCGGGCGCACGGACGACGACGGGTTGCTGGGCCGGGCGCTGCGGGCCTGGGCGGGGCCGCCGGAGTCGGTGCGGGTGTCCACGACGCCGGGCACGGTCGCGGTGCCGCCCGCGCAACCGCCCAGGCTGCTGTTCGCCGGTGAGGTGGACGGGGCGGCCGTGGTGCTGCTCCACGACGGCGGGGCCCGGGTGGTGCGGTACGCGGAGCCGTTGTCCGGGTCCGGCGGGGCGGCCCTCGACTTCGCGCGGACGGACGACGCGGACGTGACGACGGGTGCGGCCGTCGTCGTCAGTCGTACGGGCGACAGCGCACGGTTCCTGCTCGCGCCCTGGATCGACGGGACCACCACCCGGGACCTGCTCGCGCCGGACACGCCCGGACGGCCGCTGGAGGTGGGCCCGGACGGGATCACCGCCGCGGTGCCCCGGCCCGCAGCGGGCGGCGGGTGCGACTCCTGGCCGGTGCTCCAGCTGCGGTCCTCCGAGCGGATCGTGGAGAACCACGCGTTCCTGCTGACGGATCTGGGCGATCTGGCCCCCGCGCATCTGACGTACACCCCGAAGCCCGGCCGGGGCGCGCCGGCCCGGCAGCCGCGCGAGGCGACGGGCACGGACGCGCTGCTCGCCTGGGCGCGTACGGCGTGTTCGCTGCGGGCGCTCTCCGGCTCCGGCGTCCGGGCGGTCAACAACTGGGCCTTCGCCGAGCAGAAGCTGCCCGAGGGCGGGGCGTCGGCCGGCTGGCTGTGCACCCGGGCCGACACCTGGCGGGGCCCCGGCCGGGTCCTGGTCCAGTTCCTCGGGCCGGCCGCCTCGCCGACGGATCCGGCCGCGGTGGTCGCCGACCTCGACGACACGGCCCTGTGCAGCAGGTTCGGGCAGCATGTCCTGGCGGGCACCCACTGGAAGGCGGCCTCCGGCCGGTGGTACGTCCTGGCCGCCGGGAGCCGGGCGGTGACCCGGATCGAGGCGAGCGGGGCGGTGCGGGGCGCGGCGGGCGGGCCGACGTTCGCGGTGCGGGCGCCCCGTGACGCCGCCGTGGAGCTGACGGCGTCGCTGCGCGAGGGCGGGACGCTCGCGGCGGTGCGCTGAGCCGGCGCGGGGGCCGGGGGCCGTCACCGTACCGATGGCGTCGATGCCGCCGTACGGAGGCCCCGACCTGTCGTGCGGGCTGTCCAGTGCCAGACTCGGGCAGGTGACGAATCTTGACGACGGTTCTGACGACGGCTCCGGCGAGCTGAAGCTTCCCGACGCTTCGGGCCACCGCCCGCACGGCTCGCCTCCGCGCTGTCTGGTGACCGGGGCCACCGGCTACATCGGCGGCCGCCTGGTGCCCGCCCTGCTCGACTCCGGGCACCGGGTGCGCGCCCTGGCCAGAACGCCGCAGAAGCTGCGCGACTACCCCTGGGCGGACCGGGTGGAGGTGGTGCGCGGCGATGTCACCGACGCCGCGTCGCTGGCGGAGTCGATGCGGGACGTCGATGTGGCGTACTACCTGGTGCACGCGCTCGGTTCCGGTGCGGACTTCGAGGAGACCGACCGCAGGGCGGCCCGGACCTTCGGCGAGCAGGCGCGGGCGGCCGGGGTGCGCCGGATCGTGTATCTGGGCGGGCTGACCCCGGCCGGGGTGCCGGAGAGGAGTCTGTCGCCGCATCTGCGGTCGCGGGCCGAGGTGGGGCACATCCTGCTGGACTCCGGGGTGCCGACGGCGGTGCTGCGCGCGGCGATCGTCATCGGTTCGGGGTCCGCCTCGTTCGAGATGCTGCGGTATCTCACCGAGCGGCTGCCGCTGATGATCACCCCGAGCTGGGTGCGGACCCGGATCCAGCCGGTGGCCGTACGGGACGTGGTCCGGTATCTGGTGGGGTGCGCGGCGCTGCCCGACGAGGTGAACCGGGCCTTCGACATCGGGGGCCCGGACGTGATGACGTACCGGGACATGATGCAGCGCTACGCCCGGGTGGCGGGGCTGCGGCGGCGGCTGATCCTGCCCGTGCCGGTGCTCACCCCGACGCTCTCCAGCCGCTGGGTCGGTCTGGTCACACCGGTGCCCAGCTCCATCGCCCGGCCGCTCACGGAGTCGCTGCGCCACGAGGTGGTCTGCCGCGAGCACGACATCAAGGAGTACGTCCCCGATCCGCCGGACGGGTCCATCGGCTTCGACCGGGCGCTGCGGCTGGCCCTGAAGCGGATCCAGGAGGCGCGGGTCGACACCCGCTGGTCCAACGCCTCGGTGCCCGGCGCGCCGAGCGACCCGCTGCCCACCGACCCGGACTGGGCGGGCGGCAGCCTCTACCGCGACGAGCGCGAGCTTGCCGTGGCGGTCGGACCGGAGGCGCTGTGGCGGGTGATCGAGGGCATCGGCGGGGAGAACGGCTGGTACTCCTTCCCGCTGGCCTGGGCGGTACGCGGCTGGCTCGACCGGCTCGTCGGCGGGGTGGGGCTGCGGCGCGGCCGACGGGACGCCCAGCGGCTGCGGGTGGGCGACTCGCTGGACTTCTGGCGGGTGGAGGAGATCGTGCCGGGCGAACTGCTGCGGCTGCGGGCCGAGATGCGGCTGCCGGGCCTGGCCTGGCTGGAGCTGTCGGTGCGCCGTGACGAGCGGGGCCGCACGGTGTACGGGCAGCGCGCCCTGTTCCATCCGCGCGGGCTGCCCGGCCACGCGTACTGGTGGAGCGTGTGGCCCTTCCACTCGGTGGTGTTCGGCGGGATGGCGCGCAACATCACCGAGGCGGCCGCGGCCGCGGAGAAACGGCGCGGACCGGTGGCCGGCAGTGGTACAGACAACTGACGGTCCGGCCGCTATGGTGTGCCCGGCGCATCAGGGTCGGTGAGGCCGCGGCGTCTGGTGCCGTGCGTCGCAAGGCGCCGGCACGTCCTCATCGCGGAGCGATTCGGGCGTTTCGGCAACGCCGCGAGGGATGGGGCCTCCCCCGCCCGAGCGAAGCCGAGAGCTTGGGGAAGTGCCAGGCGTCGCGGACCCGGCCCTGATCCGCCGGGTACGCCCTGGGGTGTGCCCCGCCCTGGTCCGCCGGACACGCCGTGGGGTGTGCCCGGCTCCACATGTCGCAGAGCGCCGGGAGGTGCACGGGATGGCACGCCGACTCCGTACCGTGGGACGGGAGTTCGCCGACTCGGCGCCGATACGTCTGGTGTTCGCCGCCGAGGTGTCCGCGCCGGCCGACGTGGTGTACCGCGCGCTCGCGGAGGATGTCGCGTCCTGGCCGTCCTGGTTCACCGCCGTCACCCGGGCCACGCCCACCGAGGCGGGCGCGGGCCGTGACGTTCGGCTGCGGGGTGGGGTCCGGTTCCGCGAGACGATCGTGGCGGCCGAACCGGACACCTGCTACGCCTACCGGGTCGACGAGTCCAACGCACCTGGCCTGCTGGCCCTGTTGGAGGAGTGGCGGCTCACTCCTGAGGGGTCCGGGACCCGGGTGCAGTGGACCTTCGCCGCCGATGGGACGGGGCTGTTCCGTCTGGTGCTGAGCCTGGGCCGGGCCGGGGTGGGCCGGTCCTTCCGGGACGCCGTGCGCCGCCTGGACGCACGGCTGGCGGCGCGCACGCCCTGAAGGCTCCGGAGGACGGTGCTCAGCAGGGCCAGGCGCCGGTGGCGAGGAATTCGTCGATGGCGGCGGCGTACGGGGAGATGTCCAGGCTCTGCTCCTCCAGCCAGGCGTCGGAGTAGTACTTGTCCAGGTAGCGGTCGCCCGGATCGCACAGCAGCGTGACGACGCTGCCCTGCTCGCCCCGCTCCACCATCTCGGCGATCAGCTTGAACGCGCTCCACAGTCCGGTGCCGGTGGACCCGCCCGCCTTGCGGCCGATGGCGCGCTCCAGGGCGCGGACGGCGGCGACGCTGGCGGCGTCGGGCACCTTCATCATGCGGTCGATGGCGCCGGGCACGAAGCTGGGTTCCATGCGCGGGCGGCCGATGCCCTCGATGCGTGAACCGCGGTCGCTGGTGGCGTGCGGGTCGTGGTGGGTCCAGCCGTCGAAGAAACAGGAGTTCTCCGGGTCGGGCACACAGATGCGGGTGTCGTGCTGGAGGTAGTGGACGTAGCGGGCGATGGTCGCCGAAGTGCCGCCGGTCCCGGCGGTGGCGACGATCCAGGCGGGTTCCGGGTAGCGCTCCAGGCGCAGTTGCTGGTAGATCGACTCCGCGATGTTGTTGTTGCCGCGCCAGTCGGTGGCGCGCTCCGCGTAGGTGAACTGGTCCATGTAGTGCCCGCCGGTCTCGGCGGCGAGGGCGGCGGACTGCTCGTACATGGTGCGCGAGTCGTCGACGAAGTGGCACCGGCCGCCGTGGAATTCGATGAGGCGGCACTTCTCCGGGCTGGTGGTGCGGGGCATCACGGCGATGAACGGGACGCCGATCAGCTTGGCGAAGTACGCCTCCGACACGGCGGTCGAACCGCTGGAAGCCTCGATGACCGGCTTGCCGGGCCGAATCCAGCCGTTGCAGAGCCCGTAGAGGAAGAGCGAGCGGGCGAGGCGGTGCTTGAGGCTGCCGGTGGGGTGCGTCGACTCGTCCTTGAGATAGAGGTCGATGCCCCATGCCTCGGGCAGCGGGAAGCGCAGCAGATGGGTGTCGGCGGAGCGGTTCGCGTCGGCCTGGACCTTGCGGACGGCCTCCTTCAGCCAGGCCCGGTACTCGGGGTCGCTGCGGTCGACGTCCACGGTCGCCGTGGCCCGGTGCCCGCGGGTGTGCTCACTGGTGTCCATGGGCCTGCTCCTGTTGTCGTCGATCGATGCCGTCGATCCGGTGTTCCTGCCTCCACGATATGCACCCCACCTGCACAAACGGTCACTTTGATGGTCCATAGCGCTGCCTTTGACCGGCGCCCCCGGGGCGGTTGTGGCAGGCGGTGCGGGCGGCCGTGCGGCCGGGCTCCGGGCCCTCTGGCGATCCGGCCCGTACCCGGGCACACTGCACAGCAGGAGTGGTGACGAAGGGGGGCGAATCCGCGATGGCGGACGTCGAGTTCAGCGCGTCGGGGGTCAGGATCGAGCGCTTCACCAGATCGCTGACCAGGGCCGGTCAGGTGGTCGTCAAGGACGGCCGGCTGTCCCTGCTCACGAGCAACGGCCGGGAGATCGACAGCGCCCCGGTGGGCACGGTCAGCGCCCGCAAGTGGTGGTTCATCGCGGCGGATTCCGTCATCGCCCGGGTGAACGGGGTGCGCTACCGGTTGACGATGGGCCAGCGCAGCCGCAGACGTGACGGGGCCGCCCCGCTGCGGCGTTTCCTGGAGACGCTGCGCAGTGCGGGCGGCCGTCGGGACTGACCTGCCGTGACGGACACGGCCGACCGGTTCCCGGCCGGCCGGGCTCCGCCGCGAGTTGCGGAGCCGTATCCCCTGAGCCACGCTGGATCCATGTCACTGAAGGTGCACCCTCGGTGACAGAGCGATTCGCTCCACGGAGCCGGGTCGCGCGACACGAGCAGACACGACAAGAGCAGAGCGGATTCGGCAGTCAGTCGTCCGCCGGGCCCGTTCGCGTCTCTTCTCTTCTTCCGGACCTATTTCGGGGAGTCGCAGCCGTGATCAGCGAGCCAAGCAGGCACTGCACGGTGGAGCTCCAGGCCCTGCCGTCGCGGATCGGTCAGGTCCGCAGAATCATCTCGGCGCAACTGCGCTACTGGCATCTCGATCCTCTGATCGACCAGGCGGCCCTGGGCGTCACCGAGCTTCTCACCAACGTTCACCGGCACGCACAGCCGGACAAGTCATGCACCGTCGACATCGAGCTGCTGCTCGACCGCCTGACGGTCTCCGTCCACGACCACGACCCGCGGCTGCCCACGGTGAACGAGGCGGACTCGTTCGCCACGTCGGGCCGCGGCCTGGCCCTGATCGCCGCCGTCAGCGAGAGCTGGGGCGTGCGGCCGATCGGCTCGGCCGGGAAGGCCGTCTGGTTCACGCTGCCCGCGGCCTCCGGCGCCTCGACCCTGCCACCGCTCGCGGTGTACGGGTCGATGACCGACGGGCCGTTCGGGGCCGTGACCATCACGCCCGACGACATCGTGTCCGCGCCCGCCCGGTCGGCCGTCGTCGGCTGACGGGCGGGGCCGCGCCACGGTACGGGCAGGACCGGGCGCGGCGCACCGGCGTGCGGCCAGGCCGGAACATGCGGGCGGCGAAGCGGTTTCGCACCGCTCCGCCGCCCCGCGGTCGGGCCGGGGTCACGCCGGTCCGCCGCCCGCGGTCCGGCCGAACTGCTCGTCCAGCACGGACAGTCGGCGCCAGTACTCGTCCTCGTCGATCTCGCCCGCGGCGAAGCGGCGGCCGAGCAGGGCGATCGGCGAGGACTCGCCGGGGCCGCCCCGCGGTCCACGGGCGGTGGCCCACGGGCCTCGGCGCCCGCGCCACACCGTGCGGCGCAGCAGGGTGACGATCCCGATGACGACCGCCGCCCAGACGAGCGGGAAGAGCAGGACCCAGGGGCCGGGCCCGCCGGAAGGCGCCAGGGTGTTCATCTCGGTCAGCTCCCTCGTTCGCGGATGGCGTGGTGCCTTCCGGTCGCTTTCGAGCCTGCCCGCAGGAGGTGCTCCGGGGCGTCGTCCACCCGGCGGCCGTGTCCGTACTCCGAGGGGAGCAGCCGGAGCCGACATCTCCCCCTCCTCTTCTGTACCTACTAGTATGTACACTCCCTGCATGAGCACCTCGGACCGACTGATCGAGGCAACCCAGGAGCTCCTGTGGGAGCGCGGCTATGTGGGCACCAGCCCCAAGGCCATCCAGCAGCGGGCCGGCGCCGGACAGGGCAGCATGTACCACCACTTCACCGGCAAGCCCGAGCTGGCGCTCGCCGCCATCACCCGCACCGCCGAGGAGATGCGCGGGACCGCGGGGCGGTTGCTGGACGGCCCCGGCAGCGCGTACGAACGGATCGCGGCGTATCTGCTGCGCGAGCGCGATGTGCTGCGCGGCTGCCCGGTGGGGCGGCTGACGATGGATCCGGACGTCATCACCGACGACGAGCTGCGCGCACCGGTGGAAGCCACGTTCGACTGGCTGCGCGGCCGGATCACCGCGATCGTCCAGGAGGGCGTGGAAGCAGGCGAGTTCACCCCGGGGACCGATCCCGGGCCGGTCGCGGCGGCCGTGGTCGCCACGGTGCAGGGCGGCTACGTGCTGGCCCGCGCCTCGGGCTCGTCCGCCGCCTTCGACGGTGCGGTGGAGGGCCTGCTGTCGCTGCTCGCCGCCCGCACCCACCAGAACTGAGGGGTTCCGCGTGCACGCCTTGCAGTACGAGATCACGCTGCCCGCCGACTACGACATGGAGATCATCCGCACCCGGGTCGCGACCAAGGGCCATCTCCTCGACGACTTCCCCGGGCTCGGCCTCAAGGCCTATCTGATCCGGGAGCGCGAGGCGGGTTCGCCGGTGAACCAGTACGCCCCGTTCTACCTGTGGAACGCCCCCGAGGGGATGAACGCCTTCCTGTGGGGCGCGGGATTCCAGGGCCTGGTCGACGACTTCGGCCGCCCCGAGGTGCAGCACTGGACGGGCCTGGCCTACGAGGAGGGCCCGTCGTCCGGCACGCTCCCCCGCGCCGCCGTCCGGCTGCGGCGGCCGGTGCCCGCCGGCGTACGGCCCGCCGACGCGGTCGGAGCAGCCCTGGCCGAGACCCACCGGATCGCCGCTCTGCCCGGGGTGGTCGCCACCGCGCTGGCGGTGGATCCGCGCCACTGGGAGCTGGTGCACTTCACCCTGCGGGAGCGGCCGGAGCCCGGGGCGGCGGGCGAGGCCTACGAAGTGCTGCACCTGTCGTCGCCGGAGGCCGGCCGACTGCGGCGAGGACGGCAGTGGTGAACAGCGCGTAGGCGGCAGTACGGGCCTGGCCGACCTCGGCCGGGCCGGCCTCAGTCCGGGCGCGCTTCAGGCCAGCGCGGCGAGCGGGTCGTCGAGGACCGGCTGCCAGGCCAGTTCGGCGGCGCCCACCAGGCTGTTGTGCGCCAGGGTGCACGGCAGGATCGGCACACTGCCGCTGCGCCCCCACAAGCTGCGGTCGGCGACGACGGCGCGCAGCCGCTCCGGGTCCGCCTCCAGCAGGTCGCGGTGGAGCCCGCCGAGGATGATCCGGTCGGGGTTGAGGATGTTGACCAGCCCGGCCAGCCCCAGGCCCAGGCGGTCGATCAGCGCCTCGGCGGCGTGGCGTACGGCGGGGTCGTCGTACTCCGCGCGGAGCAGGTTCCCGGCCTGCTTGAGGAGGGACTCCTCGGGGCCCGGTTCGCGGCGGGCGGTGGTGAGGAAGGCCAGCGGGTCGGTCTCCACGTCGAGGCAGCCGCGTCCGCCGCAGTGGCAGGGCCGCCCCTCGGGGTTCACGGTGAGATGGCCGACCTCCAGCGCGAGGCCCGAACTCCCGCTGTGCAGGCGACCGTCGAGCACCAGGGCCCCGCCGACGCCCCGGTGGCCGGTGGCGACGCAGAGCAGG
Organism: Streptomyces sp. iso_384; assembly: GCF_056172905.1. Lineage (NCBI taxonomy): Bacteria > Bacillati > Actinomycetota > Actinomycetes > Kitasatosporales > Streptomycetaceae > Streptomyces > Streptomyces sp. iso_384. Next base: position 3,540,469 of record NZ_JBWBTT010000001.1, on the reverse strand, counting down.
TGCTGGGCGCCGCGCCCCGCGCCGTGCCGGTGCTCGGCCAGCGCGGTGAGGTTGACGTCGTTGCCGGTGAACGCGGGCCCGGTGATGCCCGCTTCGCGGACGCAGGCGGCGAAGATGTCGCGGACCGGGGAGCCCGCGGGCCAGGCGATGTGCAGCGGGTTGAGGGCGGTCCCTTCCGGCTCGGCGACCGCCGAGGGCACCGCGAGCCCGGCCCCGACACAGCGCAGCCCGCTCGCCCGGAGCAGTTCCGCCCCCGCCTCCACGACTTCGCCGAGCACCTGTGCCGGGTCGGCCATCACCGCGACGCAGCCCGGCGATGTGGCGACGATCCGGCCGCCGAGCCCGACCAGCGCGGCCCGGAAGCCGTCGGCGTGCACCTGGGCGGCGAGGACGACCGGGCCGGTCTCCAGGACGGACAGCCGGTGCGAGGGGCGGCCCTGGGACCCGGCCGCCGACCCGGGGCTGGAGTCGACCCGGATCAGCCCGAGCGCCTCCAGTTCCGCGGCGACCGCCCCGGCGGTGGCGCGGGTGACGCCGAGTTCGGAGGTGAGCACGGCCCGGGTGGGGGCGCGCCCGGTGTGGACCAGTTCCAGCGCGGGCCCGAGCGCACTGCGGCCCCTCTCCAACTTCGTCCGGGTGGTGGTCGCCTTGCCGTTCATGGGGGCGAGTCTCCCATGATCCGGAGGCGTCCAGGACGCCCGGGGCCGGTCCGGGCATCGCGTCCCGGCCACTGCCGTACGCCTGGAACACCCCGTATGCGGCGGTGTTGCGCCCGCCGCCGGAGCGCCCCTATGCTGAGTTTGTGCCGCAACTAAACAAAATGCGGACGGCCCTACCCGGGGGACCTGGCGGAGACACCGCCCCACCCTCGTCGGCCCGCCTCCGTACCGCGCTGACCGTGTTCTTCGCCCTCGACGGGTTCCTCTTCGCCGGCTGGGTGGTCCGCATTCCGGCCATCAAGCAGCAGACCGGAGCCTCTGCCTCCACCCTCGGCCTCGCCCTGCTCGGCGTCTCCGCCGGTGCGGTGATCACCATGATGCTCACCGGCCGGCTCTGCCGTCGTTACGGCAGCCATGCCGTGACCGTGGCCTGCGGCATCCTGCTTCCCCTGAGCATCGCCCTGCCCGCCCAGACCCACTCGGCACTCTCGCTCGGCCTGGTGCTGCTGGTGTTCGGTGCGGCGTACGGCGGGATGAACGTGGCGATGAACAGCGCCGCCGTCGATCTGGTCGCCACCCTGCGCAGGCCCGTGATGCCGAGCTTCCACGCGGCGTTCAGCCTGGGCGGCATGGTCGGCGCCGGGCTCGGCGGACTGGTCGCGGGAGGCCTCTCCGCCTCCACCCATCTCTTCCTGCTGGCCGGGACCGGCCTGCTCGTCACCGCCTTCGCCGGCGCCTCCCTGATGCGCCACCGCCCGGCCCCCGCCGCGCCGGAGGCGGCCGGTCCGCGCGGACCGAAGCAGCGGCTGTCGCCCCGGGCCCGCCGGATCGTCGCGCTCTTCGGCGTGATCGCCCTGTGCACGGCGTACGGAGAAGGGGCCCTGGCCGACTGGGGCGCGCTGCACCTGGAACAGGACCTGGGCGCGCACCCCGGGCTCGCGGCCGCCGGATACGCGCTGTTCGCCCTGACCATGACGGTGGGCCGGCTGAGCGGGACGATACTCCTGGAACGGCTCGGCCAGACCCGCACCCTCGTCCTCGGCGGGGCGACGGCGGCGGCCGGGATGCTGCTGGGCTCGCTGGCGCCGACCGCCTGGCTCGCGCTGGCCGGCTTCGCGGTCACCGGGCTCGGCCTCGCCAACATCTTCCCCGTGGCCGTGGGCCGGGCGGGCGAACTCGCGGGACCGAGCGGCGTCGCCGCGGCCTCGACACTCGGTTACGGCGGGATGCTGCTCGGCCCGCCCGCGATCGGCTTCCTCGCCGACTGGTTCTCGCTGCCGCTGGCCCTGACGACGGTCGCCCTGCTGGCCGCCGCGGCGGCCGCCCTGGGGTACGGGGCCCGCAACGCGGCCTCGGATGCGCACACCTGAACACCCGCACACCTGGTCGATTGAGTAGCCGTACTCAGGCGGGCCCCGCTCCCCCGGCGCACGATGGAAGCCCGAAGACCTTCCGCCGAGCAAGGGACCCACCATGAAGCGGCTCACCGACCACCCGCACCTGAACACCCTGGTCCGGCTGACCTTCCGCAATCCCGCTTCCCTGATCTATCTCGGGCTGGTGCTCGCGGCGACGCTCTTCGTCGCCGTGGACACCCTGTTCGTCACCCACGAGGACGCCTCGTTCGCCGGTGTCTGGCTGTTCCTCCTCGCCGCCCCGACCGTCTTCCTGTTCTTCGTCGGCAGCTCGCTGGCGGGCGCCGGGGCGGGCGGGCCCACATGGTTCCTGGTGCTCGCCCTGGTGGTGTCGGTCCTCGTCCAGTCGCTGGCCCTGGGCTGGTTCGTCCGCCTGGTGCGCCGGGTCGGCGCGACCGGATCCGCGCACCCGCAGGGCATCTGACACCCGCAGGGCGGCCGACGGCCCCCTGGCACAATCACCGCCATGCAGATCGCCGAGCACATCGCGTCGTTGTCCGGGGAAGGACGGCTGCTCGCGGCCGCCGCCGAGCGGGCCGGACCGGGGGCATCGGTCCCGACCTGTCCCGGCTGGCAGATACGCCATCTCCTGCGGCACACCGGCATGGTGCACCGATGGGCGGCGGCTTTCGTCACCGAGGGCCACACCGACTACCGGCCCGACGGCGGTGAACCCGCCCTGGACGGCGCCGAACTCCTGGCCTGGTTCCGCGAGGGCCACGGCCATCTGGTCCGGTCCCTGGAGGAAGCGCCCGCCGACCTGGACTGCTGGACCTTCCTCCCGGCCCCCTCGCCCCTGGCGTTCTGGTCCCGCCGCCAGCTGCACGAGACGGCCATGCACCGCGTCGACGCGGAATCGGCGCTCGGCGGCCCCCTGACCCCGGTGCCCGCGGAGCGGGCGGTCGACGGCATCGACGAACTCCTCACCGGCTTCCACGCCCGGCCGAAGAGCAAGGTCCGCTCCAGGAAGCCCCGCACGCTGCGGGTGCGCGCCGTGGACACGGAGGCGACCTGGACGGTACGGATCTCCGAGGATCCGCCGGAGGCCCAACGTACGGTGGGCCCCGACGCCCCCGAGGACGGCGTCGACTGCGAGCTGAGCGGCACGGCCGAGGGGCTCTACCTCACCCTCTGGAACCGGCTGCCGCTGGCCGCCGTCACCCTGCGCGGCGACCGCTCGGTGGCCCGCCTCTGGACGGACAACTCCGCGGTCACCTGGTGAGAGACGCCGGGAGGGGCGGCGAGTGCCCCGACCCGCCTCCGCTCAGCCCAGCCAGCCGGGGCGCACCAACCCCGATTCGTAGGCGAGGACGACGAGTTGGGCCCGGTCGCGGGCTCCGAGTTTGACCATCGTGCGGCTGACGTGGGTCTTCGCGGTGAGCGGGCTGACAACCAGTCTGCGGGCGATCTCCTCGTTCGACAGGCCGATGCCGACCAGCGCCATCACCTCCCGCTCCCGTTCGGTGAGCCGGGCGAGCGAGGCGGCGGCCGTCGGTTCCTTGGAGCGGGCCGCGAACTCCGCGATCAGCCGGCGCGTCACACCCGGTGAGAGCAGCGCGTCGCCGCCGACCACCGCCCGCACCGCGCGCAGCAGTTCCTCCGGCTCGGTGTCCTTGACCAGGAAGCCCGAGGCTCCGTTGCGGATGGCCTCGAAGACGTACTCGTCGAGCTCGAAGGTGGTGAGCATGACCACCTTCACCTCGTGCAGCTCCGGGTCGCCGGTGATCCGCCGGGTGGCGGCCAGTCCGTCCAGGCGGGGCATACGGATGTCCATCAGCACGATGTCGGGGCGCAGTTCGCGCACCAGGCGGACCGCCTCGTCTCCGTCGGCGGCCTCCCCGGCGACCCCGATGTCCGGCTGCGCGTCCAGCAGGGCCCGGAAGCCGGCCCGTACCAGCAGCTGGTCGTCGGCAAGCAGTACACGGATCACGGTGTCTCCTCGGCGGGCTCCGGCGGGTCCTGGCTGCGGCGGTCGTGGTCCGGGGCGGTGTACGGGAGTTCAGCGCGGACCCGGAAGCCGCCGTCCGGGCGGGGGCCCGCCTCGATCGTGCCACCGAGGGCGGCGGCCCGCTCCCGCATCCCGACGAGTCCGTTGCCGCTGCCGCCCGCCTCGACGCCGGTGGCCGGTCCCGCGTCGTCGATGCGGAGGCGGACGCGCCCGGAGCCGTGGGCGATGTGCACCAGGGCGGTACGGGAGCCGGAGTGGCGGACGACGTTGGTCAGGGCCTCCTGGACGATGCGGAAGGCGGCGAGACCGGCGCCGGGCGGGACGGCGGCCGGGTCGCCCTCGCTCTCCACGGTGACGGTGAGCCCGGCGCCCGCCGCCTGTTCGACGAGTTCGGGGAGCCGGTCGAGGCCGGGGGCCGGGGCGGTGGGGGCGTCGCCGGGCGTACGGAGGTTGGCGAGCACCTGACGTACCTCGTCGAGCGCTTCCTTGCTGGCCCCCTTGATCGTGGTGAGGGCGGTCCTGGCCTGTTCCGGGTCGGAGTCGAGCAGCGCGAGCCCGACGCCGGCCTGGACATGGATGACGGAGATGGAGTGGGCCAGTACGTCGTGGAGTTCGCGGGCCATGCGCAGCCGTTCCTCGTCGGCCCGCCGCCGCTCCGCCGCCTCGCGCTCCGCCCGGGCGGCCGCCCACTGCTCGCGGCGCACCCGCAGCAGTTCGGCGGCGGCCACCACGGCCACCACCCACGCGGTGATGAAGCCCTCCTGTGCCCACGGCGCGGCCGGGTCGCCGTCCGGCGGCAGCCAGCGGTACAGCCAGTGGGCCACCAGGACGTGCCCGGCCCACAGCCCGCCCAGCGACCACCAGGCGGCCTTCCGGTGCCCGGCCACGATCGCGCTGAAGCAGCCCACGGCGACGGCGACGAACACCGGTCCGTACGGGTAGCCCGCCGCGAGGTAGCCGAGGGTCACCGCACAGGTGGTGACCATGGCGAGCACGGGGCGGCGGTGGCGGAGGAGCAGCACGCCCACCGCGACGAACAGCAGCAGCCGGGCGACCAGGTCCAGCGGCCGGCGGTCCTGCCCGTGCTCGGCGAAGCCCGTACCGACCATGACGAACGCCAGGAGCACGGCCGTCGACAGCCAGGGCAGCCCGGCGGCGGTCCGCGAGCGCGCGCCGGACAGCCACGGCGGCGGTCCGCCCCGCCCGCCCGGCCGGCCGGGCGGTCCGGGGAGGCCGCAAGGGGGGCCGCCCCGGTGCGGCGGTCGCTGTTCGTCCATGGCGGCCACGCTAGACGGCGGACGGGCGCGAAGGCGTCCGCCGTGCGTGGTGATCACCCGTACTCCGCGGGGAGTACGCCGCCGGGAATGGCGGCCCCTCGTCGTCAGGCCGTGGTGACACCGCGCAGGCCCACCGAGCGGGCCAGTTCACCGGCGGTCTGCAGGAACAGCGGCTCGCGCGCCTCGACGACCCGGTTGTACTGACCGAACAGCTCGAAGGAGATCAGGCCGAACAGCTGGGCCCAGGCGGCGACCAGGGCCGCCACGGTCCCGGGCGGGACGCCCTCGGCGAATTCGGCGGCCATCCGCTCCGCGTCGGCGCGCAGCTCCGGGTCGATGGAGGGCACGGTCAGGGCTTCGGCCAGGAACGCGGTACGGACGATGTCGATGAGGACCAGGCCACCCGCGAGGCGGGCCCCACCGTGTCCGTCGGGGCGATGTGGCCGGGCACGGGCGAGCCGTAGATCAGGGCGTACTCATGGGGGTGGGCGAGCCCCCGTTCCCGTACGGCACAGGCCACGGCGACCCAGCGATCGGCGGGCGCGAGGGTCTGCGCCGATTCCGCCGCCGCTCTTTCCGCCTCCCACCTCCGGGCGAGCGCCTCCGCCCACCGCTTCAACAAGATCGTCGACCGGCTGGCCCGGCACGGCTTCAGCCTGCTGGGCTCCGCCGAACTGTCGGTCCGCGGGCGCAGGAGCGGGCAGCCGCAGCGCATCCCGGTCGACACCCACGCCTTCGAGGGCGACCGCTACCTGGTCTCGGCCCGCGGCCACTCGCCGTGGGTGCGCAACATGCGCGTCGCGGGCGGCGGAGAGCTGCGGCCGGGGCGCAGGGTCAGCCGCTTCACCGCCGTGGAGATCCCCGACGACGCGCAGAAGGAACGGATCGTCCGCGCCCGTCCGGAGCGGTGGGGCTGGGAGGCCGACCAGTACTTCCAGGGGGCCACGGCGAAGTCCACGGACACCGAACTGCTGGCCGCCGGTCCGGACCACCCGGTGTTCCGCATCACGGCCGAGGACTGAACCGTGCCCGGCACGGGCTCGGGGTGCCGTTCCGCCCGGCCGGACGGAACGGCACCCCGAGAAGTGCGGTCGTGATGTGCCGGCCCGGAGGTCCTAGCGGTCCATCGCGGACAGCGCCCGCTGCGCCAGCGGGTGCGTACGGACCAGCTCGGCCAGCGACGTCGTCCCCCGGGTGATTCCGGCGAACGACTTCCACGCCGGGCGGAAACCGGTCAGCACCGCGTGCAGCAGGCCCGGCCGACGCTCGAACAGCTTGAGCATGCGGCGGCCGACGCCCATCTCCACGCCGAGACCGGCCTTGATGGCGAAGGCGTAGTTGAGAGCCTGCCTGCGGGCGTCCACCGCATCGTGCGACTCGGCGATCCTGACCGCCCACTCCCCCGCGAGCCGGCCCGAGCGCAGCGCGAAGGAGATGCCCTCACGGGTCCACGGCTCCAGCAGTCCGGCCGCGTCGCCGCAGACCACGACCCGGCCGCGGGAGAGCGGTGAGTCGTCGCTGCGGCAGCGGGTCAGATGGCCCGAGGAAACGGCCGGCTCGAACCCGGCGAGGCCGAGGCGGGCGATGAAGTCCTCCAGATACCGCTTGGTGCCCGCGCCGTCGCCGCGCGCCGAGATGACGCCCACGGTGAGGGTGTCGCCCTTGGGGAAGACCCAGCCGTAACTGCCCGGCAGCGGGCCCCAGTCGATGAGCACCCGGCCCGCCCAGTCCTCCGCCACCGTGGCCGGAACCGGGATCTCCGCCTCCAGTCCGAGGTCGACCTGGTCGAGCTTCACCCCGACATGGGCTCCTATCCGGCCCGCGCTGCCGTCCGCGCCGACGACCGCGCGCGCCAGCACCGTCTCGCCACCGGCCAGCACCACGGCGACCGTTCGCCGGTCGGGCACGGCGGGACCGTGCTGCTCGACCCGCACCACCGATGCCCCGGTGCGCAGTTCGGCCCCGGCCTTCTGCGCCTCCTCGACCAGCCCGGCGTCGAACTCCGGGCGGTTGATGAGCCCGAAGAGCATGCGCCGGGAGCGGCGGGTGCGCGACAGCTTGCCGTTGAGCGAGAAGGTGACCGCGTGGATACGGTCCTTCAGGGGCAGTTCGAACCCCGGCGGCAGGGCGTCCCGCGAGAAGCCGATGATTCCCCCGCCGCAGGTCTTGTAGCGCGGCAGTTCCGCTTTCTCCAGCAGCAGGACTCTTCGGCCCGCCACGGCTGCCGCGTACGCCGCCGATGCGCCGGCCGGTCCGGCGCCGACCACGACGACATCCCACACGGACGACTCTTCCGGCTCATGTCCGGCGTCTGCGTTCTCGCTGCTCACGATGTGCTTCTGCTCCCGATCCGACCAGTGGCCCCAAGCTGCTCACGGCATCCTACGGCGCGTTCCGGCCAAGCCCTCCTGTGGGAGGATCGGCCATGATTTCGTCGTACATGCGTCGCCGCACGAACGGCGTCGTACACGGTCGCGTACCTACCGCGCCCTACCCATAACGTCGCACCCACGAGGAGCGTGCCCATGACCGCCCGTCCGATTTCCGAGACCGTCGCCTCGTTGATGCCCCGCGCCCGGGAGGAGCTGGCCGAACTGGTGGCGTTCCAGTCGGTGGCGGACCCGGCGGTGTTCCCGAGGAGCGAGTGCGAGGGCGCGGCGAGGTGGGTCGCCGACGCACTGCGCACCGAGGGGTTCACCGACGTCGCGCTGCTGGACACCCCCGACGGTACGCAGTCCGTCTACGGGTTCCTGCCGGGGCCGGCCGGGGCGCCGACCGTGCTGCTCTACGCGCACTACGACGTGCAGCCGCCGCTGGACGAGTCGGCGTGGATCTCCCCGCCGTTCGAGCTGACCGAGCGCGACGGCCGCTGGTTCGGCCGGGGCGCGGCCGACTGCAAGGGCGGGTTCATCATGCACCTGCTCGCGCTGCGCGCCCTCAAGGCGAACGGCGGTGTTCCGGTCTCGGTGAAGGTGATCGCCGAAGGCTCCGAGGAGCAGGGCACCGGCGGTCTGGAGCGGTACGCGGAGGCACACCCGCAGCTGCTGGCGGCCGACACGATCGTCATCGGCGACACGGGGAACTTCCGGGTCGGGCTGCCGACGGTCACGGCGACGCTGCGCGGGATGACGATGCTGCGGGTGCAGTTGGACACCCTGGAGGGGAACCTGCACTCGGGGCAGTTCGGCGGCGCGGCCCCGGACGCGCTGGCCGCGATGATCCAGCTGCTGGCCTCGCTGCGCGCCGAGGACGGCACGACCACGGTCGACGGTCTGACCGGTGACGCCGACTGGGACGGCCTGCAGTATCCGGAGGCGGAGTTCCGGCAGGACGCCAAGGTGCTGGACGGGGTGGAGCTGATCGGCACCGGCACGGTCGCGGACCGGATCTGGGCCCGGCCCGCCGTCACCGTCATCGGCATCGACTGCCCGCCGGTGGTCGGCGCGACGCCGTCCGTGCAGGCGAGCGCACGGGCGCAGGTCAGCCTGCGGGTGCCGCCGGGCCAGGACGCCGTCGAGGCGACGAAGCTGCTCACCACGCACCTGGAGTCGCGTGCTCCGTGGGGTGCGCGGGTGAAGGTGGAACAGGTGGGCCAGGGCCAGCCGTTCCGCGCGGACATGACCAGCCCGGCGTACACGGCGATGGCGGACGCGATGCGGGACGCCTACCCGGGCCAGGAGATGCAGTCCTCCGGGATGGGCGGCTCCATCCCGCTGTGCAACACCCTGGCGGGCCTCTACCCGGAGGCCGAGATCCTGCTGATCGGGCTGAGCGAGCCCGAGGCGCAGATCCACGCGGTGAACGAGAGTGTGTCACCGGAGGAGTTGGAGCGGATGTCGGTGGCCGAGGCGCTGTTCCTGCGCAACTACGCGGAGTCGAAGAAGGCCTGACCGTTACGCCGTCGGCGAAGTCGCCCGAAGCGTAGATCCGTGCGGCGGACGTCCGCCGCTGCGTACGTTCGCCGCATGGATCTCGTCGAGGTGCTCCCCCAGCTGCATATGTTCCGCTTCCGGATCGGTCAGGCCTATCTCTGGCGTGACGGACCGGATCTGACGCTGATCGACGCGGGCGACGTCGAGTCGGCCGCCGCGATCGAGGACGCGATCCGCTCGCTCGGCCACGACCCGGCCCGGATCCGCCGCATCGTCCTCACCCATGGGCACCGCGACCACTTCGGGGCCGCGCAGGAGCTGACGGACCGGTACGGCGCCGAGATCATCGCCCACACGCTGGACGCACCGGTGATCCGGGGCGAGCGCCCCGTACCGGAGCCGGACCTGCTGGACTGGGAACGGCCGCTGTACGCACACGGGCTGACCTGCCCCGAGGCCCCGCCCACCCAGGTCGACCGCGAGGTGACCGGCGGCGAGGAGCTGCCGTTCGGGGACGGCGCGCGGGTGGTCCACGCCCCCGGTCACACACCGGGCTCCATCGCCCTCCATCTGCCGCACCACGGCGTGCTGTTCACCGGGGACACGGTCGCCTCCGTGGAGCGGGTGATGCTCGGCGTCTTCAACGTGGACCGGGCCGGGGCGGCGGCCACGTTCCGGCGGCTGGCCGCGCTCGCGCCCCGTACCGTCTGCTTCGGACACGGCGACCCGCTCACCGAGAACGCGACCGCGCTGATGGAGGCGGCGGCGAACGGCGGGTGAGCGACATGCGTCGCGCTCAGCCCACCGGCACCCCCGCCTCCAGGTTGAGCACCGTCGACCGCTCGCGCGCCAGCAAGGCCCAGCGCAGCCGTTCGTACCGGGTGGGCGGCAGCATCCCCGCGGCCTCCTCCTCGGTGACGAAGCGCCAGCCGCGCAGCTCGGAGCCGGGCAGCAGCAGCCGGCCCACGTCCTCGGAGCGCAACAGGCCGCCGTCGAAGAGGAACCGCAGTCCGCCGTAGCCGGGCGGCCGGGGCGACTCCCAGTCGACGAGCAGCAGTTCGGGCACCCGGTCGAGGCGGAGGCCTATCTCCTCGGCCACTTCACGGATCCCGGCCTGCGCCGGCGCCTCGCCCGCCTCCACGACCCCGCCGGGAAACTCCCACCCCGGTTTGTACGTGGGGTCGACGAGCAGCACCCGGTCCCGCTCGTCGAAGAGCAGCACCCCGGCGGCCACCGTCTCGCCGGTCGGCTCGGGGCTCTGGACGATCGGGCAGGGCGCGGCGCTCCCGGTGCGCACGGCGTCCGCGATCCGCTCGGCGGTCTCGCGGGGCGTGAGCGCGCTGTTGTCGACCACATGCGCGTCCTCGGTGATCCAGCCGAGGGCGTCGCGGTACGGGCCGATGTGCTCGTACGCCCACCGGCGCACCCGTTCGCTCTGTTCCTCGTCGCCGGGAAACTCCTCGCGGCCCGCGATCCGGCTTCGCAGGATCGTTTCCTCAGGTGAGAGCGCCACATGCCGGACCGGGATGCGCCGGGAGGCGAGCCCGCCGAAGATCTCGTCGCGGTACTCCTGTCGCAGCAGGGTCATCGGCACCACCAGCACCCCGGGCACCTCGGCGAGCAGCGCCGCCGCCGTGTCCACCACGAGCCGCCGCCAGATCGGCAGGTCCTGGAAGTCGGTGACCTCGGCGAGCCTCTTCTGCGGCAGCAGACTGCGCAGCCCCGCTCCGGTGATCTCCGGGTCGTACAGCGTGCTGTTCGGGATCAGATCGATCAGTTCGCCCGCGGCGCTGGTCTTGCCCGCACTGAACGCACCGTTGATCCAGACGATCACGGTTCCCCCTCTTCCGTAGCCCCCTGTGGCTTGCCCGCAACACCCTGCCGCGGAAACCCCGCGACGGCGACGGCGTTGACCGGATGCGGTCGTCCGGAGCGCTCGGAGGCCGAAAGGACCCGGGGCGCGCCGTACGACGGAGGTCGTGCGGGACCTTTCGGCGGGGCACGCGGGATGGGCCGGAGGGCGCCCAGGAGATGGCCCAGGGGGCGCCCGGCCTGACGAACCGGGCGCCCCCTGGAAGCTGTTGACGCGCGACGGACCCTAGCGCAGCGCGATGGCCGCCGCCGCGGCCCCGACCAGCCCCGCGTCGGTGCCCATCACGGCGGGCGCCACGGTCAGCCGTCGGAGGTAGGAGAGCGTGGCGTATTCGCGGAGACTGCGGCGCAGCGGCACGAAGAGCACGTCGCCGGCCCCGGCCACACCGCCGCCGACCACCGCGATGTCGAGGTCCGCCAGGGTGGCGGTGGCGGCGATGCCGGCGGCCAGCGCCTGGGCCGCGCGCTCGTAGGAGGCGACGGCGACCCGATCACCGGCGCGGGCGGCGACGGCCACCGCGGCGGCCGTCGCGTCGCCGTCCGGTCCGGGCCGCCAGCCGTTCTCCAGGGCTCGGCGGGCGATGTTGGGGCCGCTGGCGATGCCCTCGACGCAGCCGCGCGCGCCACAGGGGCACGGGTCGCCGTCCAGGTCGACGCTGATGTGGCCGATGTGCCCGGCGTTGCCCGAGGGGCCGGGCCGCAGGATGCCGCCGAGGACGAGGCCGCCGCCGACGCCCGTCGACACGACGAGGCAGAGCGCGTTGTCGTAGCCACGGGCGGCGCCGAGCCAGTGCTCGGCGGCCGTCATCGCGACCCCGTCGCCCACCAGCGCGACCGACAGCCCGCCCGCCGTCTTGTGCACCCGCTCCACCAGCGGGAAGTCCCGCCAGCCGGGGACGTTGACCGGGCTGACCGTGCCGGCGGCGGCGTCCACCGGACCGGCGCTGCCGATGCCCACGGAACCGGCCCTGCCCCACAGCGGCGAGGCCATCAGCTCGCCCAGCACCTCGTCCACCGCCCCCATGACCGCCTCGGCGCCCTCCCGGGCGGGCGTCGGCCGCTGCGCCCGTACGAGGAGGGAACCGTCGCCGTCCACCAGCGCTCCGGCGATCTTGGTGCCGCCGATGTCGAGCGCGGCGACGAGGTCGGTATGCATCGGTGTGGGCTCTCCGGATCGGTGAAGGGGCGGGACCTGCGGGTTCCGTCCATAGTCTGCACAGTCTTCATCCTCTTGACAACGTTGTCCAGGGCCTATGCTCGACGCCACAGCCTCCGATCACCTGCGCGGCGCCCCGTCTCGGCCTCGCTCGGCCCCGGCCGGAGCACCGCAAGCCCCGCCCGTATCCGACGACAGGACAGCGCACGTGGACCGGACCGCCCGTCATTCCGAGACCCGCTACGGCAACCGGCCGACCATGAAGGACGTGGCGGCCCGGGCAGGAGTCGGCCTGAAGACGGTCTCCCGGGTGGTGAACAGCGAGCCCGGCGTCACGCCCGACACCGAGCGGCGCGTGCAGGAGGCGATCGACGCGCTCGGCTTCCGCCGCAACGACAGCGCCCGCGTGCTGCGCAAGGGCCGTACGGCATCCATCGGACTGGTCCTGGAGGATCTGGCGGACCCGTTCTACGGTCCGCTGAGCCGCGCGGTGGAGGAGGTCGCCCGTGCGCACGGCGCACTGCTGATCAACGGTTCCAGCGCCGAGGATCCGGAGCGTGAGCAGGAGCTGGTGCTCGCGCTGTGCGCCCGCCGCGTGGACGGTCTGATCGTGATCCCGGCGGGCGACGACCACCGCTATCTGGAGCCGGAGATCAAGGCGGGCATCGCCACGGTCTTCGTGGACCGCCCGGCGGGCCATGTGGACGTCGACATGGTGCTCTCCGACAGCTTCGGCGGGGCCCGGGAGGGCGTGGCGCACCTCATCGCGCACGGTCACCGCAGGATCGGCTTCATCGGCGACCAGCCCCGGATCCATACGGCCACCGAGCGACTGCGCGGCTATCACACCGCCATGCGGGAGGCGGGCATCACCGTCGAGGACGACTGGGTCTCTCTCGGCTCCACCGAGCCGGAGCGGGTGCGGGCCGCCGTCGAGGGGATGCTCACCGGACCCCAGCCGGTCACAGCCCTGTTCGCGGGCAACAACCGGGTGACGGTGACGGCGGTCCGGGTGATCGCGGAGCGGGAACGGCCGGTGGCACTGGTCGGGTTCGACGACATCGAGCTGGCCGATCTGCTCGGCATCACCGTGATCTCGCAGGACGCGGCGGCGGTCGGCAGGACCGCGGCCGAGCATCTGTTCCGCCGCCTCGACGGGGCGGACCACGCCACGGCCCGGGTGGAGCTGCCGACGAAGCTGATCCCGCGCGGCTCGGGCGAACTGCCCCCCGCCTGAGGCCCGTCGGATCCCGTCGGACCACGGCGGATTCGGTCAGACCCCGGCGCCGGCCGGCCGGAACTCCCGGGTCAGCAGGGCCAGCAGCTGCGCGGGGGCGTCCTCCTGCACGGTGTGGCCCGCGCCCTCGATCCAGTGCAGTTCGGAGTGCGGGATCAGGGCGTGCAACTGCTCGGCGAAGGGCGCCGGCAGGAACCGGTCCTCGCGGCCCCAGATGATCCGGGTCGGCACCGGCACGGTCCCCAGCAGATGCTGGAACGCATCGGTGTCGGCCTGTTCGGCCTGCCGGTACTGACGGTAGTACGCGGCCCGGCCGCGCTCGCCGCGCCAGGGGTCGACATGGGCGGCCAGCACGTCGGGCCGGTAGCCGGTGTGGGTGGCGTGGCGCAGATGGCTCTCGACCAGCGCCTCGTGGGCGTAGCCGGGGAGTTGCTCGAAGAGCTGCGCGTTCTCCCGGATGAGCCGGAAGAGTCCGGTGCCCCACTCCCCGCAGGCCACCGCGTCCACCAGGGTGAGGTCCGCGTACCGCGCCCCCTCCAGGAGCAGTGCCCGCAGGGCCACGGTCCCCCCGATGTCGTGGGCGATGACGCGTGGGCGCTCCAGCCCCCAGTGCTCCAGGAGCCGGGTGAACACCTTGGCCTGCGCCGCCGGGCCGACGTCCTGCCCGTCGCGCTGTTCCGACTGCCCGAACCCGAGCAGGTCGAAGAGGTGGACGCGGTGGTCGCGGGCGAGCGCCGGTGCGATGTCGCGCCAGATGAGCGAGGAGAACGGGGTGCCGTGCAGCAGGACGACCGGCTCCCCCTCCCCCAGGGCGTCCCAGCGCACCACCCCGTCCGGAGTCTCGAACGTCCTGGTCAGCTGCCCGTTCATGGTGTGCCTCCTGAGCTGCGGATGGAAGGGGCGGAGCCCCGCCGGACTCTCGACGTTACCAGCGAAGGCTGATTGTCGGTAACGTTGGTAAAGTGGTGATCATGCGAAGGAACCCTGCACCCGCGGAGCTCGAACTCGTCGAGGAGTTCTGCAACACCGCCACCCACCTCCACGGCGAGGACGACCTCGCCCGGCCGGAGACGGCGGCCCGGTGGCTCGGTGCGCACGGTTTCCCGGCCCCGAGCGATCCCGGAGACCTGGCGTCGCTCGCGGAGGCCCGGGAGACCGTGCGGGCCTTCCTGGTCGAGCGGACGTCGCCGGAGGCGGTCGACGCCCTCAACCGGCTCGTCGCCGCGGTCGCGGGCGCTCCGGCCGTACGCCCCGACGGCGCCCTCACCCTGCGGCCGGCCTCCGGCGGGGCGGTTGCGGAGGTGGTGCGCCCGGTGCTCGCAGCCCTCCTGTTCCACGGCCTGACCGGGCGTCACGCCACCCGTCTCAAGGCCTGCGCGGCTCCGGAGTGCCGCTGGGTCTTCTACGACCGGGCACCGTCGTCGAACGGCCTGTGGTGCGACATGGACGTGTGCGGTGCGCGGCACAAGATGCGCGCCTACCGCGCCCGTGGCGGCGCGGCCGCCCGCCGCGACGTCTGAGGACCTCGCGGGTACGACGGAGACGTCCGGGGCCGTTGGGGCGGCCGACCGACCCGCCGGGGTGTGGTGCCGCCGGATCGGCGGGGGCGATTCCTGACGGCGGCCGGCGGCGCCCGGGAGGGCGTGTCCGGCGGATCAGGGCCGGACACGCCTCGCCCCCGACCACGACCCGCCGGACACGCCCCTGGCCCGTACGGCAGCGGCAGCACGTCCAGAACAGGTGCGTACCTCATGAGCCATCTCGTAACAGCCCCGTCGGCGTCCAGGTCTCCCGGCGGGCCGGGGGCGGACGCCCCGAAGCCGGTCCGGGGGCGGCCGCGTCGGCGGCTCCCGGTGCTGACGGCGGCACTGCTGCTGTGCGCGGCGCCGATCGCCTCCGCCGCGCCCGGGACGACGGACGGGCACCCTCCGGCGCACGGTGCGGTGCCCCTGTAGATCTCCGACCACACCGACAGCACCGTGCTGCGACTGCCGCCCGGCGGCGGTCCGGTCACGGTCCCGGCCGACGGCCTGACCCGCCCGACCGGGATGGCGCTGGACGCCTCGGGGGACCTCTACATCGCCGACACGGGCAACAACCGGATCGTACGGGTGCCGGGGGACGGAGGTCCGCAGGTCACCGTGGACACCACCGGCCTCTCCCGCCCCATCGGGCCGGCCTTGAGGGCGAACGGCGACCTCTACATCGCCGACAGCTTCAACGACCGCGTGGTGATGGTGCCCGCCGACGGCAGCGGCCAGGTCACCGTCCCCACCAGCGGGCTGCTCCATCCCAACGGGCTGGCCCTGGACGGCGCGGGGAACCTCTTCGTGGCGGACTTCGTCAACGACCGCGTGGTGAAGCTGCCGGTACGCGGCGGCCAGCGCACGCTGCCCGTCGCCGGCCTGCACACCCCGGCGGGACCGGCCGTTCCGCCGGGGCACGACGCCTACTGACGCGCCCTACGGGGCGGTGACCGTCAGGTCTCCCCGACGCGGCGAGGCGAAGGCGTCCAGGTCCGCCCGGGTCAGGCCGGTCAACCGCGCGACCTCGGCGGTGTCCAGCGCGCCGCAGTCGATGCCGCGCAGCAGGTAGCCGCTGAGCGCCTTGGCGGTGGCGGGCTCGTCCATGACGTCGCCGCCCGCCTTGGCCACGTAGGCGGCGAGCCGGGCGGCGGCCGGCTCCAGGCCCTCGCGGTAGAAGGCGTAGACGGCCGCGTAGCGGGTCGGCAGGTGGCCGGGGTGCATGTCCCAGCCCTGGTAGTAGGCGCGGGCCAGAGCGCGGCGGGTGAGGCCGTAGTGGAGCCGCCAGGCCTCGTGGACCTGGTCGGTCGGGCCGACGGGCAGGACGTTGGTCGAGCCGTCGGAGACGCGTACGCCGGTGCCCGCGGCGGCGACCTGCATGACGGCCTTGGCGTGGTCGGCGGCCGGGTGGTCGCTGGCCTGGTAGGCGGCGCTGACACCGACGCAGGCGCTGTAGTCGAAGGTGCCGTAGTGCAGTCCGGTGGCCCGGCCCCGCGCGGTGTCGATCATGCGGGCGACGGCGGCGGTCCCGTCGGCGGCGAGGATCGACTGGCTGGTCTCGATCTGGATCTCGAAGCCGATCCGTCCGGCGTCCAGGCCGTGGGCCTTCTCGAAGGCTTCGAGGAGCTGGACGAAGGCGGTGACCTGCTCGGGGTACGTGACCTTGGGCAGGGTCAGCACGAGTCCTTCGGGGAGCCCGCCCGCCGCCATCAGCCCGCTGAGGAAGACGTCCGTGGTGCGGATGGACCGGTCGCGCACTCCGGCCTCCATGCACTTCATGCGGATGCCCATGTACGGGGCGGCGGTGCCGTTCGCGTACGCCTCCGAGACCAGGCGGGCGGCGCGGGCGGCGGCCTCGTCCTCCTCGGCGTCCGGGCGGGGGCCGTAGCCGTCCTCGAAGTCGATGCGCAGGTCCTCCACGGGCTCGCGCTCCAGCTTGGCGCGTACGCGGTCGTGGACCGGCCCGGCCAGTTCCTCGGGGATGCCGAGGACGGCGGCGAACGCGGCGGCGTCGGGGGCGTGTTCGTCGAGGGCGGCCAGCGCCTGGTCGCCCCAGGAACGCAGGGTGCCGGGCTCGAAGACGTCACCGGGTACGTAGACGGTGTGTACGGGCTGGCGGGTGCCGGGATCGCCCGGGTAGCGACGGGCGAGCTCCGCGTCGACCGCCGTGAGGGAGGCACTGATCTCCTCGCTGACCGCACCGGCGAGGCTCGTTGCCACCTTCTCCTGCTGACCCATGACCGTACCCTCCACGCTCTCGCTGTTTCCGCTTCCCGGAATCAACAATCCGTATAGTGAAGTTATAAGGCCGCTCGACCTGCGTCAATGGTCGCCCGGAACGGCCCCGGGCCGCACGGTGGGTTCACCGTGCGGCCCGGGGCGGGGTGGTGCGAGTGATTCAGCCCTTGCGGGTGTTGATCTCTTCGGTGAGCTGGGGAACGACGGCGAAGAGGTCGCCGACGACACCGTAGTCGACGAGCTCGAAGATCGGGGCCTCGGCGTCCTTGTTGATCGCGACGATCGTCTTCGAGGTCTGCATACCCGCCCGGTGCTGGATCGCCCCCGAGATACCCGAAGCGATGTACAGCTGCGGCGAGACCGACTTACCCGTCTGCCCGACCTGCGAGGTGTGCGGATACCAGCCCGCGTCCACCGCCGCACGCGAGGCACCCACCGCGGCACCCAGCGAGTCCGCGAGCGCCTCGATCACGGGGAAGTTCTCCGCCCCGTTGACCCCACGGCCACCCGAGACCACGATCGCCGCCTCGGTCAGCTCCGGGCGCCCCGTCGACTCACGCGCCGTACGCGAGACCACCTTCGTGCCCGTCGCGGTCGCGCTGAACGACACCGACAGGGCCTCGACGGCACCGGCGGCCACAGCCGGCTCGACCGGGGCGGAGTTCGGCTTCACCGTGATCACCGGGACGCCCCTGGAGACCCGCGACTTGGTCGTGTACGAAGCGGCGAACGCCGCCTGCGTCGCGACCGGACCCTTCGTGTCGGCCTCCAGATCGGTGGCGTCGGTGATGATCCCCGAGCCGATCCGCAGCGCGAGACGCGCGGCGATCTCCTTGCCCTCCGCGGACGACACCACCAGCACCGCCACCGGCGAGACCGCCTCGAATGCGGCCTGCAGCGCGTCGACCTTCGGAACCACCAGATAGTCCGCGAACTCCGGGGCATCGGCGGTCAGCACCCTCACCGCACCGTGCTCACCCAGCACACCCGCGGCCGCCTCCGCACCCGCACCCAGCGCCACCGCGACCGGGTCACCGATCCGACGCGCCAGCGTCAGCAGCTCCAGCGTGGGCTTACGGACCGCCCCGTCCACATGATCGACCAGAACAAGAACTTCAGCCATGACAACGCACTCCAGACGAGAGAAGAAACGAGAGAGAGGGAGGGAAGAGAGGAAGAGGGGACCTAGATGAACTTCTGGCCCGCGAGGAACTCGGCGAGCTGCTTGCCGCCCTCACCCTCGTCCTTCACGATCGTGCCCGCCGTACGCGCCGGACGCTCCGTCGCGGAATCCACCGCCGTCCACGCACCCGCCAGACCCACCTCGTCCGCCTCCAGACCCAGATCCCCCAGATCCAGCGACTCCACCGGCTTCTTCTTCGCCGCCATGATCCCCTTGAACGACGGGTACCGCGCCTCACCCGACTGGTCGGTCACCGACACCACCGCCGGCAGCGACGCCTCCAGCCGCTCCGACGCGGTGTCACCGTCACGACGCCCCGTCACCACACCATCGGCGACCGCAACCTCGGACAGCAGCGTCACCTGCGGCACACCCAGACGCTCCGCCAGCAGAGCCGGCAGCACACCCATCACACCGTCCGTCGAAGCCATACCGCAGATCACCAGGTCATAGCCGGCCTTCTCCACCGCCTTCGCCAGCACCAGCGACGTCCCCATCACATCCGTGCCGTGCAGATCGTCGTCCTCGACGTGAACCGCCTTGTCCGCACCCATCGACAACGCCTTGCGCAACGCGTCCTTGGCATCCTCCGGACCCACCGTCACCACGGTGATCTCCGCATCATCAGCCTCGTCAGCGATCTGCAACGCCTGCTCGACCGCGTACTCGTCCAGCTCCGACAACAGACCGTCGACATCCTCACGGTCCAGCGTCAGGTCATCGGCGAAATGCCGGTCACCGGTCGCGTCGGGCACGTACTTCACACAGACAACGATCCTCAAGCTCACGCCGGCTCTCCTACTGCATCGTCATTTCTGGGCTGCCTTGTTGCACGCAGCATAGGCGCCTTGTCGGGCCGAATCCGGTCAGGACGACCGAGGCTCCGCACCCGATATTACTCGCCAGTACACCCAGTCTCTTACCCGTGAGCAAGCGCTGTGCACTGTGACCTTGCCGACCCGGCGGGCCTGTGCGTGCGTGACGTCAGTCTCGCAGAGCCGTGAACCGTCCCTGGTGGTAGACCAGCGGGCGATCGGCTCCGGCGGGCGCTCCGGCCACGACCTCGGCGATGACGATGCGGTGATCCCCGGCCGGGACCCGGGACACGACGCGGCAGACCAGCCAGGCGGACACGCCGGCGAGCAGGGGAACGCCTTCAGGGCCGCTGCTCCAGTCGGTCGACGGCCCGAAGCGGTCGGCCCCGCTGCGGGCGAAGGTCGTGGCCAGTTCCCGCTGGTGCTCGCCGAGTACGTGGACGCCGACGTACTCGGCCCCGGAGAACACGGGCCAGCTGGAGGACGACGTACCGATACCGAAGGAGATCAGCGGCGGTTCGGCGGCCACGGAGGTCAGCGAGGTGGCGGTGAAGCCGACCGGGCGCTCCCCCTGGGCCGTGATCACGGCCACTCCGGCGGCATGGCGGCGGAAGACGGAGCGGAAGAGTTCGGGCGTGGCGACCGCCGGGGCCGGGGCGAGATCGGGCGTTGCCGTCATGGACGTGTCCTTCTGCGGGAGTGGCGTACGGGTCCGTGGGAGCTCAGACACCCGGACAGCGCGCACTCGCGCGGCGTGCGAGATCCACATGGACCCGGCCGTGAAGAAGGAGTTCTGGCGGCATAACGTCAGACTGACGATGCGTGGTGGGCGCAGTCAAGTGCGTTCCGGAATGTGGGAGATGCGTCACGGTCCGTCATATGGCGTGCCCCAGCGCCGCGACGACGTCGACCGTGCGGGGCTGACCGGATGCCCGGCGTACCACCTCGCCCCCGGCGTCGAGCACCAGGACGGTCGGTGTTCTCGTGATGGCCAGCTGCCGCACCAGGTCGAGGTGGGCCTCGGCGTCGACTTCGATGTGAGCGACGCCGTCGACCATCCCGGCCACCTCGTGGAGCGTGCGGCGGGTGGCCCGGCACGGCTGGCAGAAGGCGCTGGAGAACTGGACGAGCGTCGCGCGTTCCCCCAGTTCCGCGCCGAGTTGGGCTGCATCGAGCCGCTCTCCGTGTGTACCGCGGTCCACTTGGTGCCTCCTGATCAGAGCTCTTCGTAAGGGATCAGCACCGGCAGCCGCCCGGACATTCCCGCAGCTCCCGGCGGACGCGCACGTGACGAGAATCTCGCGCCCCGAGTCCGCCGGGACTGGCCAGCGGCTCGCTCATGGGGCACCATCGCCACAATGCCGAAAACCTACGGCTGCGTAACTTCCGCCGGGAGAACCCTCCCCAGGCACTGAAGAAGGGTCTTCCCCAGATGGCAGAACTCGTCTATCGACCGGTCATCGGCGCCGCTCGCACCATGTTCAAGGCGCTCGACCTGAAGATCGACACTCAGGGTTCGGAGCACATCCCGAAGACCGGTGGTGCGGTGCTGGTCAGCAATCACATCAGCTATCTCGACTTCATCTTCACCGGCCTGGGCGCCCTGCCGCAGAAGCGGCTCGTCCGGTTCATGGCGAAGGAATCGGTCTTCCGGCACAAGATCTCCGGGCCTCTGATGCGGGGAATGAAGCACATCCCGGTCGACCGTGACCAGGGCGAGGACGCGTACGCCCACGCGCTGCAGTCGCTGCGCTCCGGAGAGATCGTCGGCGTCTTCCCCGAGGCCACCATCTCGCAGTCCTTCACGCTGAAGAGCTTCAAGTCGGGCGCCGCGCGCCTCGCCCAGGAGGCCGGGGTCCCACTGATCCCGATGGCGCTCTGGGGCACGCAGCGGATCTGGACCAAGGGGCGGCCGCGCAACTTCAAGCGCAGCCACATCCCGATCACCATCCGCGTCGGCGAGCCCGTGGAGGCGCCCGCCGACCAGTACGCCGGTGCGATCACCCGGCGGCTGCGGGAGCGGGTGCAGGAGCTGCTGGAGGCGGCACAGCGGGCCTACCCGGTGCGCCCGAAGGACGCGAGCGACACCTGGTGGGTGCCGGCCCATCTCGGCGGTACGGCCCCGACCGCCGCCGAGGTGCGCGAACTCGGCTGACGGCCGCCCCTCGTCGGGCGGCGTCGCCTCACCGCGGTGCGTGGACGGTGATCCGCGCGCCGGGACTCAGTCGCTCGAGCGACGCGGCGAGTTCGGCGCCCGCGGCGTCGAGCTCGCCGTTCGTCATGGGCGCGAGGCCCTCCAGCAGGAAGAGGGCGTTGACCGACTCCTCGGTGAGCCGGGTGCGTACGCCCTGGCGCCAGTTCCAGCGGCGGCAGGTGACGCCCTCGTCGTCGCACCAGACGACCTCGCCGGGCTCGGGGTGCTCGATGATCTCCTCGCCGCCGGCGACGGTGGGGAACGGTTCGTCGCCCGTCGCGCGGACCAGCCGCATGCCGCCCTTGATGTGGTCGGTGTCCTCGCCGCCGACCGGGACGAGGTGGGCGACGCTGATCGCGTTGTAGGCGTCGACCAGCAGGTTGATGCGGGGCAGTCCGCCGTCGGCGAGAGCGCGCCGGGCGAGCGCCTCGGCGGAGTTGCGGGTGCGGGAGGGCTTGGCCCCGAACGCCGTGTAGACCTCGCGCCAGGCCGCGATGCGGGGGTCCTCGTGCGGGGCGCGGCCGTCCAGGCGCTCGGCGAGCCGGCGGGCGGCGTCGTCCAGCAGGGCGGCACTGCGGGCGTCGCTGGGGCCGTTGACCAGGCCGTGCGCCTCGACGGCGAGGCGGGTGAAGCCCGGTGCGATCGTGCGCACCTCGTCGGACACGGTGAGGGTGAGGGTCATCGTCTGCCTTACTGCCTTGCTGGGTGCGGTGGCTCGATGCGGTGGTGCGGGCGCCGGGCGGACTCAGAGGTCCGCGTGGAGTGTCCGCCAGAGCTCCGAGCGGTCCCGGGCGCCCCTCAGCGCATGGAGAATCACCTCGGGTGGTGCAGCATAGACTACCGGATAGTCGATTTCATTGAACTTTTCGCGTACCACCCACGCGAGCTGCTCCTTCTCCGTCGAGAACTGCGGCCGGCACATCGGAGGCGCGCCAGGTGACGCGCGGGTTCCCCGAGTCGGCGGAGTGGGGAACGGCGTCGGGGACGAACTCGAAGGCGGCCCGCGCGTATGCGGCGTCGGTGTCGCGTGCGAGGCGGGTCGCCGCCTCCCTGGCCTGAGGGCGTGCATGGTCGATGGACACGTCGGCGGCGAGGGGCGCGTCGATGTCCGGGGAGTGCTGCGTCAGCTCCATGATCGAAGAGCGTACGAAGCGGCCGACCGGAAGTCCATCGATTTCCGGTCGGCCGCATAGTCATGCATGGATCGCGTTACCGCGCCATCTCTTCCTTCAGCGCCTGGAGGAAGGCGTCGACGTCGTCCTCGCCGGTGTCGAACGCGCACATCCAGCGGACGTCGCCGGCCGCCTCGTCCCAGAAGTAGAAGCGGAAGCGCTGCTGGAGCCGCTCGCTGACCGCGTGCGGCAGCCGGGCGAACACGGCGTTGGCCTGGACGGGGTAGAGGACCTCGACCCCGTCGATCGCCCGGACGCCCTCGGCCAGCCGCTGGGCCATGGCATTGGCGTGGCGGGCGTTGCGCAGCCACAGGTCCTTGGCGAGCAGCGCCTCCAGCTGGACGGAGACGAAGCGCATCTTGGAGGCGAGCTGCATGGAGAGCTTGCGCAGATGCTTCATCGCCCGGACCGCGTCCGGGTTCAGCACGACGACGGCCTCGCCGAAGAGCGCGCCGTTCTTCGTGCCGCCGAAGGACAGCACATCGACGCCGACCGTGTTGGTGAAGGTGCGCATCGGCACGTCCAGCGAGGCGGCGGCGTTGGCTATCCGCGCCCCGTCGAGGTGCACCTTCATACCGCGCTCGTGGGCGTGGTCGCAGATGGCGCGGATCTCGTCGGGGGTGTAGACGGTGCCCAGCTCGGTGTTCTGGGTGATCGAGACGACCTGCGGCATGGCCCGGTGCTCGTCGTCCCAGCCGTACGCCTGCCGGTCGATGAGCTCGGGGGTGAGCTTGCCGTCCGGGGTGGGCACGGTGAGGAGCTTCAGCCCGCCCATCCGCTCGGGCGCACCGCCCTCGTCCACGTTGATGTGCGCGGACTCGGCGCAGATGACGGCGCCCCAGCGGTCGGTGAGCGCCTGGAGGGCGACCACGTTGGCCCCGGTGCCGTTGAAGACCGGGAAGGCCTCGGCGGTGGAGCCGAAGTGGCTGTGCATGATCCGCTGGAGGTGGCCGGTGTAGTCGTCCTCGCCGTAGGCGACCTGGTGGCCGCCGTTGGCGAGGGCGAGGGCGGCGAGGACCTCCGGGTGCGCTCCGGCGTAGTTGTCACTGGCGAAACCGCGTACCTGCGGATCGTGGTGCCGTCGTGCGTCGGTCCTCACGGTTGCGGGGTCAGCCACAGGCGCTTTCCGTTCACTTCGGTGGCGGGCTCGTCCCAGACGCCGGCGATGGCCCGGGCCAGCTCCGTGACGTCGGTGAAGCCCGCGAATTTCGCATTCGGGCGCTCGGCGCGCATGGCGTCGTTCACCAGTGCCTTGACCACCAGGATCGCAGCAGCCGCCGCGGGCCCGTCCTCGCCCCCCGCCTTGCGGAAGGCGTCGCCGAGCGCGAGCGTCCACGCCTCGGCGGCGGCCTTGGCGGAGGAGTAGGCGGCGTTGCCCGCGGTGGGCTTGCTGGCCCCGGCGGCACTGATCAGGAGATAGCGGCCCCGGTCGCTGCGCTGGAGGGCCTCCTGGAAGGCCAGCGTGGTCGACTGGACGGTGCGGATGAGCAGCTTCTCCAGGGCGTCCCAGTCGGACAGGACGGTCTCCTGGAACGACGGGCTGCCGCGCCAGCCGCCGACGAGGTGGACCAGGCCGTCGATGCGGCCGAACTCCGCCTCGGTGCGCTTGGCCCAGTCCCGGGTGGCGTCGAGGTCGAGCAGGTCGACGGTCTCACCGGTGACGGTCGCGCCCCCGTGGGCGTACCGGGCGGCGTCCACCGCCTCGGCGAGCCGTTCGGGGTTGGCGTCGCATCCGACGACCGTGGCGCCCGCCTCGGCGAGCCGCAGCAGCGTCGCGCGGCCCGCGGGGCCGGCCGCTCCGGCGACCGCGACCACGGCTCCTTCGAGCACACCGGTCCCCTCGCCCGTGCCGTTTCCGTTCATGGCCACCGCCTCCTCGGGAGAATGGTTCACGCGGCTGCCCGCTCGTCGTTCGCCGCGGTGATTCCCTTGGTGGAGGCAATCACGTGCTTCAGCTTCTTGGCGAGCGCCTCATAGAACATGCTCAGGGGAAACTCGTCCGGAAGCACGTCGTCGACGAGCTTGCGAGGAGGAAGTGTGAGGTCCAGGGCGTCGGGGCCCTTGGCCCAGCGGGATCCCGGGTGCGGGGCGAGGTAGGTGGAGACCAGGTCGTACGCGGCGAACCAGTGGACCAGCTTGGGGCGGTCGATGCCGTCGCGGTAGAGCTTCTCGATCTCGGCGCAGAGCTGGTTGGTGACCTGCGGGGCACGGTCCCAGTCGATCTTCAGGGTGTTGTCGGTCCAGCGGACCACGTCGTGCTTGTGGAGGTACGCGAAGAGCAGCTGGCCGCCGAGGCCGTCGTAGTTGCGGACGCGCTCGCCGGAGACCGGGAAGCGGAACATCCGGTCGAAGAGCACCGCGTACTGCACGTCACGGCCGTGGGCGTTGCCCTCGGACTCCAGCTTCACGGCCTCCTTGAAGGCGGTGAGGTCGCAGCGCAGCTCCTCCAGGCCGTACATCCAGAACGGCTGGCGCTGCTTGATCATGAACGGGTCGAACGGCAGGTCACCGTGGCTGTGAGTGCGGTCGTGGACCATGTCCCACAGGACGAACGCCTGCTCGCAGCGCTGCTGGTCGCCGATCATCTCGCGGATGTCGTCGGGCAGCTCCAGGCCGAGCAGATCGACGGAGGCCTCGGTGACACGGCGGAAGCGGGCGGCCTCGCGGTCGCAGAAGATGCCGCCCCAGCTGAAGCGCTCGGGGGCCTCGCGCACGGCGATGGTCTCCGGGAAGAGCACCGCGGAGTTGGTGTCGTAGCCGGACGTGAAGTCCTCGAAGGTGATGCCGCAGAAGAGCGGGTTGTCGTAGCGGTTCGCCTCCAGGTCGGCGAGCCACTCGGGCCAGACCATCTTGAGCACGACCGCTTCGAGGTTGCGGTCGGGGTTGCCGTTCTGCGTGTACATCGCGAAGACGACGAGGTGCTGGAGGCCGTCGGTCCGGTCCTTCGCGGGCTGGAAGGCGAGCAGCGAGTCCAGGAAGTCGGGGACGCGGAAGCCGTCGGCGGCCCAGCGGCGCAGGTCGGTGACGAGCGCGCGGTGGTAGGCGACGTCGTGCGGGAGGAGCGGGGAGAGCTCCTCGACCGCTCCGATCACCCGGTCGAGGACCTGCTCGACGGTGGCCGGGGAAGGGGCGCCCTCGGCCTCGAAGTCGATGGATCCGTCCTTGGACTGCCAAGGGCGGATCTCCTCGACGGCATCCTTGAGCACGGGCCAGGCCGGGTGCTCGACCACCCGCTGGGCCGTAACTATCGCGCCGTCGGTGGCGCTCTGCACAAGAATTTCCGTCATGACACTTCCTCCACGGGAGAACCTCGCGTGACATCACCGTAGCCGGGCAGGGCTCACCCCGACAAGGGGAGACCTGAAAATTATCCTGCGTACCCCCCATGGTCACCGCTGTTTTTCCTGCGCGATACCGGGTAGGAGCGCAGTTCCCGCAGCACCGCTCGGATCCCGGCGACCGGGCCCGCACGGCTGGGGACATCGCGGGCCGCGGCCGCTACCCTCCCCAGTGCCGTATTGCCGCAACCTCCGCACGGGCAGGAGCAGTCGACGGATCCCCGCCGACGGAAACGAGGTCGCCTTGTCTTTTCTCACCCTGGGTCATCGCGGAGTGATGGGCGTCGAGCCCGAGAACACCCTGCGCTCCTTCGTCCGCGCCGAGGCGTCCGGGATGGACGCCATCGAGCTGGACCTGCACCTCAGTAAGGACGGCGCGCTCGCCGTGATGCACGACACGGACGTGGACCGCACCACGGACGGGACCGGGCCGATCGCGGCCAAGACCCTGGCGGAGCTGCGCGAACTCGACGCCGGTCAGGGCGAGCGGATCCCGGTCTTCGAGGAGGTCCTGGACGCCGTCTCCTCCCCGCTCCAGGCGGAGATCAAGGATGTGGCGGCGGCCCGCGCGCTGGCGGACGTGATCCTGGAGCGCGAGCTCGTGGGCCGGGTGGAGGTGTCCTCGTTCCACGACGAGGCCGTCACCGAGATCGCCCGGCTGGTGCCCGGCGTACGCACGGTCCTGATCGCCAGCCGCTGGGGGGCGGACGTGGTGGACCGGGCGAAGGCGGCGGGCGCGGCGACGCTCGCGCTGAACATCCGCCGCCTCACCCTGGAGGTGGTGGAACAGGCGCACGGCGAGGGCGTGAAGGTGATCGGCTGGGTGGTGAACACCCAGGACCATCTGCGCCTCGCCCGGGCGCTGGGCCTGGACGGCGCGACGACCGACTTCCCCGAGATCCGCCGCGCCGGGCGCTTCACCGCCTGAGGACGAGCGCCGTCAGGCGCTGTCCCCGAGGTTCTTGACGAGCAGTTCGAAGGCCAGGTCGTCGCGCTGCGGAATGCCGAAGCGCTCGTCGCCGTACGGGAACGGGGTGAGCTGTCCCGTACGGCGGTAGCCACGGCGTTCGTACCAGGCGATCAGGTCATCGCGCACCGAGATCACCGTCATGTGCATCTCGCCGACGCCCCAGCTCTCCCGGGCGGTGCGCTCCGCCTCGGCGATGATCAGCTTGCCGAGGCCGCCGCCCTGGAGTCCGGGCCGGACCGCGAACATGCCGAAGTAGGCTGCGTCACCCCGGTGTTCGAGCTGGCAGCAGGCGACGAGTCCGCCGCCGCGCTCGACCGCGAGCAGTCGGCTCGCCGGGGCGGCGATGACGTCGCGCACGCCCTGTTCGTCGGTCCGCTGCCCCTGGAGGATGTCGGCCTCCGTGGTCCAGCCGGTGCGGCTGGAGTCACCGCGGTAGGCCGACTCGATCAGGGCCACCAGCGCCGGGACGTCGTCCTCGGTCGCGTCGCGGAAGGTCAGCCGGGCCGCGTCGGGCGTGGCGGTGTCCATGGTGGGGCTCTCCGTCTCTCTGCTGCCGTACGTGGTTTCTCTGTTGCCGTACGTCCGGTCGAGCGTAACGCGACCCGGAGCGCCCCCGGCGGGCCCCGGCGCACCCCCTTCACACCCCCGTGCGCCGGGTTCGGCCGCGGCCGCCCGGGCATCGATGGATCGACCCGTAACAGTGGTGTACGTCCGACCGGGGGGAGGCGTGCCGTGCACGGAGGGGCTCCGACCGGCTGGCTGCTGATGGCGTTGTGCGCGGTGAGCGGCGCCTACTGTCTGCTGCGCGCCCGCACGGGGACGCAGCAGGAGCGGCGCACCGCGCGCTCGGAGGCGCTCATGGGCTTCGGCATGGCGGCGATGGCCGTTCCGGCGGCGGTGCTGTCGCCCCCGGACTGGACGTGGGCGGTGTACGCGGTGCTGTTCGGCGCTGCGGCGCTGCGGTCGCTGCGGCCCGCTCTGCGCGGCGGCCACCACCGGCATCACCTCGTCGGCTCGCTGGCCATGGTCTACATGGCCGTGGCGATGGCCCCGGCGGTCGCGGGCGGCGGCGGGGGCGGGCACGCCGGGCACGGGGCGGGCGGCGGAGCCGGTGGCATACCCCTGCTGACCGGGGCGCTGCTCGTCTACTACGCGCTCTACGTCCTGGGCTCGGCCGGCCGGCTGCTGCCCGGGACCGGGACGGCCGTGGTCCCGGTCGGCGGTGCGGGCGTCGACGGGCGTGGCGCGGGAGGATCCGGGGGCGGGTCGGACGGCCGACCCGAGCTCACGACGGCCTGCCGGCTGACGATGGGCATCGGCATGTTCGCCATGCTGCTCACTCTGTGAGACGGGAAGTGGGACAGAACCCCCGGCAAACGGTGGTCTACGTCACTTGCCGGTCGAGGCCGTACCCCGGCAGACCCGCCCCTCCTAAGCTGAAGCCATGCTGGTCTCCCTCGCGCTGCTGCTGCTCGGTGCACTGACCGCCCTGGTGACTCCGCGCCTGATGGCGCGCGCCCGGTGGCCGGAGCGCGAGCCGGTCGTGGCCCTGTGGGTCTGGCAGTGCGTGGTGGCCGGGGTGCTCCTGTCGTTCGCCCTGTCCATGACGCTGAGCGCGGCCGCCGCCTGGCAGGCGGTGCGCGGCCATGTCTTCGCACCCGCCCCGCACGCCGTGGTCGAGGCGTACGCCCTGGCGGCGTACGGGCCGTGGTCGGCGGTCATCGCGGTGCTGCTGGCGCTGGGCGGGCTGTGGACCGGGGCGATGCTTCTGCGGGAGATCCGGCGGGCGCGGCGTCGCCGCAAGCAGCGCCGGGCGGAACTGCTGGTGCGCTCCCCGCTGCTGCCCGGTGAGAAGCCGGGCGCCGACCGTCTCGTGGTGCTGGAGGGCGAGCGCCCCGACGCCTGGTGGCTGCCGGGCGCGGCTCCGCAACTCGTCATCACCACCGCCGCGCTGGGCCGGCTGAAGGGCCGTCAGCTCGATGCCGTGCTCGCCCATGAACAGGGCCATGCCCAGGCCCGGCACGACTGGTTGCTGCACTGCTCGTCGGCGCTGGCGATCGGTTTCCCGCAGATCCCGGTGTTCGCCGCGTTCCGCGACGAGATGCACCGGCTGGTCGAGCTGGCCGCCGACGACGTGGCGTCACGCCGCTTCGGCCGGCTGACGACCGCGCTCGCCCTGGTCGGACTCAACGAGGACCGCGGGGTGTTCGGCCCCTGCCCCGCGCCGGACGCCCAAGTGCCCCTCCGGGTCAACCGGTTGCTGGCCCCGGTCGACCGCCTGACGGCGGGCCGCAGGCTCCGGCTGACGGCCGCCGCCGCGCTGGTGCCGGTCGTCCCGCTGATCGTGACCTTCGTGCCGGGGCTGCGCGCGCTGGGCTGAGGTCCTCTCCGCCTGGAGTCGGTTGTCGGTGCCCCGGGTTGGCCTTCGGGCGGTGTCCTCCGCGAGGATCGCCTCATGTCCTCCCCCCTCCCCCGCTCACCGAACCGCTCCCCCCGCGCCGCGGCCGCCCTGTGGACCGGAGCCGTCGTCGTGGCGTCCGTGGTCCTGCTCGCACTGGTGGCGGTGCGCTGGCCGCCGCTGATTTCCCTGGACCGGGCGGTCGCCGACGCGCTGCACCGGCACGCGGTGGCCGATCCCGGCCTGGTCCGGGTCAACCGGGTGTTGACCGACTGGGTGTGGGACCCCTGGACCATGCGCGCCCTGATCGCGGTGGCGGTGGTCGCCCTGTGGTGGCGGGGCGCACGGTTGCTCGCGCTCTGGGTGGCCGCGACGAGTCTGCTCGCCTCGCTCCTCCAGCAGGGGCTCAAGGCCGTGGTGGGCCGGGAGCGCCCGCAGTGGCCCGATCCGGTGGACACGGCCCATTACGCGGCCTTCCCCTCCGGGCACGCCATGTCGGCCGTCGTGAGCTGCGGGCTGCTCGTCTGGCTGCTTCGGCTGTACGGCGGGGGCCCCGGCGCCCGGGGTGCGGCGTTGGCGGTCGCGGTGGTCTCGGCGGCCGGTGTGGCGGCGACCCGGTTGTACCTGGGGGTGCACTGGCTGACCGATGTCGTGGGCGGTGCGCTGCTGGGGGTGGCGGTGGTGGCGTTGAGCGCCGCCGGATACGCCCGGTACGCGGCGCCGCGCGCCGCGGCGGCGGAGGACCGGTCCCCGCGGGCCTGAGCCGGGAGCTCTTGTCGGCGCGGGGACGGACCGGGAAGGATCGCGCCCATGGTGATCAGAGGTGTGCTGTTCGACTTCTCCGGAACCCTCTTCCGTATCGAGCCGGTGCGGGACTGGCTCGCCACCGTGCTGCGCGAGGAGGGCGTCGATGTGGCCCCGGAGGACTTCGAGCGGTACGTGAGCGGGCTCACGGCCGCCGGCGCCCTCCCGGGAGGCCCGCCTCCGGTCCGGGTGCCGGAGGAACTGGCGGACGCGATGGCGCGCCGGGACCTGACCGCCGCCCTGCAGCGCGCGGCGTACACCGGTCTGGCCCGGACCGTCGCCCTGCCCGATCCGGGGCTGTACGACGCGCTGTACGACCGCCATCTGCGGCCGGAGGCCTGGCAGCCCTACCCCGACGCCGCAGAGGTGCTGGCGGGGCTGCGGAGGGCGGGTATCACGGTCGGCGTGGTCAGCAACATCGGCTGGGACCTGCGGCCGGTCTTCCGCGCGCACGGGCTCGACGCCCTGGTCGACGCCTATGTGCTGTCCTTCGAGCACGGGCTCCAGAAGCCCGCCGCGGGACTGTTCCGTACCGCCTGCTCGCTGATCGGCCGGGATCCGGCGGAGGTGGTCATGGTCGGTGACGACCGGGCCGCGGACGGTGGCGCGGCGGCCCTGGGCTGCGAGGTCCGGTTCGTGGACCATCTGCCGGTGTCAAAGCGGCCCGACGGCCTGCGCTCGCTGGGGCTCGTCCCGCGCTGAGGCCCACGGCGAACCGGGGAAATCGGACCGCGGTGTGAGGCATATCCCGCCGCGGAAGGGGTAGTGGCATGCGTTCGTGGACGTAGCCTGGTGAGCATGTCCCCTATGTCGTCGTCCATGTCCGCCCGTTCCGCAGCCGAGGTCAACGCGGAGATCCGCGACCTGTGGCAGCGCTCGGGCGGCTGCCTGACGCCGCAGGACGAGGCGGACTACCAGCGGCTGCTGGTGGAGTGGGCCGCCGCCACCGGCGGGAGCGTCCGCACCGCCGCCTGATCGCCCGAGCCGCCGTTCGCCGCACCGTGAGCGGGTGGAAAAGCGCGCCCGATCCGGCGATCCCCCGCGTCGCCGGATCCGGGCGCACCCTCGGCCCGTCCCGTGGGACAGGGCCGCGGACCGCGCCGGGGACCGGAGTTGCGGGGTCCGCCGTCGCAGGGATCCAGCATGTCCCCACCCGGCTCATCGGTCAATGAATTTCCGGCTCCGCACGCACCGGGGCCGGTGTCTCCCGGGCGGATGACCGCCCGGGAGACACCGGCCCCGGACTGCGGGTCGAGTCGGCTACCGGAACTCCTGACGGGTCAGCGGTCGAAGTAGTCCGGCTGCGTCTGCACGTTGAGCTCGTCCAGCTTGACCCGCTTGGCCGGGTCGGTGCGCTTGTCGTCGAGCTTCAGCACGTCGAAGCCCTTGGCGATGTCGCTGGAGTAGATGTGACCGTTGTAGTAGTACGCCGACCAGGGGCCGGCCGTGGTCACCTGGTCGAGCGTGACCGGACCGCGCTCGAAGAAGGCGATCTCCTTGGGCTTGGACGAGTTGGTGAAGTCCCAGACGGAGATGCCGCCCTGGTACCAGGCCTGCACCATCAGGTCGCGGCCCTTCACCGGGATGATCGAGCCGTTGTGGGCGACGCAGACCTCGACGTCGGCCTGGTGACGGTCGATCTTGAAGTAGCTGCGGAAGACCAGCTTGCGCTTGTCTCCCTTGCCGACGATGTCGTAGATGCCGTCGGCTCCGCGCTTGGGACCGATCTCCTCGTTGCAGGTGGCCGCACCGCCGCCGCCGAGCTCGTCGGTGAAGACAACCTTGTCGGCACCCTGGTTGAAGGTGGCCGAGTGCCAGAACGCGAAGTTCACGTTGTCCTGGACCCGGTCGATGATCTTCGGGCGCTCCGGGTCCTTGATGGAGAACAGCAGACCGTCACCCATGCAGGCTCCGGCGGCCAGGTCCTTGGACGGCAGCACCGTGATGTCGTGGCAGCCGGTCGTCTGGGAAACACCCGGGTTGGTGGGCGCTCCCGGGTTGCCACCGTCCGGGAAGAGCACCGGGAAGTTGACGATCCGGGCCTTCTGGGGCGCCTTCACCGGCACCTTGATGATGGAGATCCCGTCGTGCGGCGGCCGGCAGTCCGGGAACGCCGCGTTGGGCGAGTACGAGGAGACGTACACGTAGACGTTCTTGCCGTCCGGCACCAGCGTGTGCGTGTGGGAACCGCAGGCGGTCTCCACGGCGGCGATGTACTTCGGCGCCCGCTTGTTGCTGATGTCGAAGATCTTCATGCCCTCCCAGGACGACTTCTCCGTGGCGGGCTGGGAGGTGCTGGAGCAGGAGTCGTCGCTGCGCGAGGAGTCCGTCGAGAGGAACAGCAGGTTCCCCGAGACCGAGATGTCGTTCTGCGATCCGGGGCAGAGGACCTGGGCGACCGTCTTGGGCTTCTTCGGCTTGCTGATGTCGTAGATGACGAAGCCGTCGTAGTTGCCGACGTAGGCGTACTTCCCCTGGAACGCGAGGTCCGTGTTGGTGCCCTGCAGGGCGCCCTTCGGCACGTTCGTCAGGTGCTTGATGTTGGAGCTGTGGACGATCTCGTCCACGCCGGGTATGTCGCCGCCGGCTATCGCGGCCCTGGCCTCGGCCTGTTCGCTCTTGGTGACGGACCCGCGCTCGACGGGGGCGTCGCCCGGGTCGGGGGTCGCGGCCGCTGTGGTGGCCGTCAGCAGCGTGGCGAGGAGTCCGGCCGCGGCTGCCACCGCGCCCAGACGTCTGCGCCGCACGCGGGTGGTGTGCAACGAGGTCACTGCGTCCTCCCTTGTATCCGTTCGGGGTCGAACGGTTCATGAACCCCCGGCAGTATCGTCCCTCCCATGTACACATCAACAGATGGCAACGCAGACGTAATGAAAGTTTTTGATCTTCGGCCGGTGGAAGCGTGTTAGGACGGTCTGCAACAAACCATGTGGCACAGGAGGTCACCGTGTTGATCCATCGCCGGTCCGCAACTCTTCGCTCAACCGCACTCGCGGCGGTGGCGGTTGCCGCCGCGCTCGTCCTCGGAGCCTGTGACGCGGACAGCGGTGACGGAACGTCGGACAAGGCCGAGGACGCAGGTCCGGGCGTGGTCGCGCCCGGCAGACCGGGCGAACCCGCGCGGACGCTCTCCGCCGAGGATGCCGTCAAGGAGGCCGGGCAGGACACCGCCAACTCCGCGGACTTCCGCTACGCCGAGATGATGATCGAGCACCACGGGCAGGCGCTCGTGATGACCGAACTCGTCCCCGAACGGGCCTCCGCCGCCACCGTCAAGCGGCTCGCCGAACGCATATCGGCAGGCCAGAAGCCGGAGATCGGCGCGATGGAAGGGTGGCTGAGAAGAAACGGCGGCGACAAGCGCAAGCAGCACCACGACCACGCGGGGATGCCCGGCATGGCGACCGACGCCCAGCTGAAGAAGTTGCGCGCCGCCGAGGGCAAGGCCTTCGACAAGCTCTTCCTGGAGCTGATGATCACCCACCACCAGGGGGCGATCACCATGGCCACGGAGGCGCTCACCGAGGGGAACGACGTCATCGTCGAGGAGATGGCGAGCGATGTCGTCGCCCAGCAGACCGTGGAGATCAACCGGATGCGCGGCCTGATGGACTGAGACCCGCCCCGGGGCCGTGCCCGTACCACTGCCCCGTGCCACCACCGCGTGCACCGGCGGTGCAAATCGGCCCGGCGGTGCGATCCTGGAAGCAACCTCCGGGAAGAGGTGCGCCGTGCTCTCAGTCGCCGTCGTCGGTTCCGGTCCCAGCGGGGTCTACACCGCCCAGGCCTTGCTCCGGCAGTCGCTCGTGCCCGATGTGCGCGTGCACGTCCTGGACCGGCTGCCCACTCCGTACGGACTCGTGCGGTACGGGGTGGCCCCCGACCACGAGAAGATCAAGTCGCTGCAGAACAGCCTGCGGGCCGTGCTGGAGGACGAGCGGGTCACCTTCGTGGGCAACGTCGGCGTCGGCGGGCCGGACGGCGTCTCCCCCGCCCGGCTCGCGGAGCTGTACCACGCGGTCGTCTACTGCGTCGGGGCCTCGGCGGACCGAGCACTGGCGGTGCCGGGCGAGAGTCTGCCGGGCAGCTACTCCGCCACCCGCTTCGTCTCCTGGTACAGCGCCCACCCGGACATCGGCTCCGACCCGTTCGCCCGGGACGCTCTGGGCGGCCGCTCGGCCGTCGTGATCGGCGTGGGCAACGTGGCGGTCGACGTGGCCCGGATCCTGGCCCGCGGCGCCGACGAACTGCGGACCACCGACGTACCCCGGGCCGCGCTCAGCGCACTGGCGGCCAGCCGGGTGCGCGAGGTGCACATCGTGGGCCGACGCGGCCCCTCCCAGGCCCGGTTCACCACCAAGGAGCTGCGGGAGCTGGGGGCGCTGCCCGGGGCCCGGGTCGTCGTCGACCCGGCGGAGCTGGCGCTGGACCCGGCGTACGCCGCTCCGGACGGCCTGCCCGCCGTGGTGCGGCGGAACCTGGAGGTCCTGCGCGGCTGGTCGGCGGGCGGGGCCGGGTCGGGCGGGGCTGCGGATGCGGCGGGGGCCGTGCGCCGCATCCGGCTGCGGTTCTTCCTGCGGCCGGTGGAGCTCCTGGAGCATGACGGGCGGGTCGCCGGGGTGCGGTTCGCCCGGACGGCTCCGGACGGCGCGGGCGGGGTCCGGGACACCGGCCGCTACGAGGACATCGAGGCGCGGCTGGTCCTGCGGGCGGTCGGCTATCGCGGGGTCGAGCTGCCGGGGCTGCCCTTCGACCCGGTGCGCGGCACGGTGCCGCACACGGCGGGCCGGGTACTGCGCGACGGGGTGCAGTCGCCGGGTGAGTACGTGGCGGGGTGGATCAAGCGGGGGCCGACCGGGGTGATCGGCTCGAACCGCTCCTGCGCCAAGGAGACGGTGGCCTCGCTCCTGGAGGACGCGGCCGGACTGACCCTGCGCCCGGTGCCGGCCGATCCGCTGGCCGTGCTGCGTGAGTGGGGGTTGCGGCCGGTGGAGTGGGCCGGCTGGCTGTCGATCGAGCGCGCGGAGGCGGAGCTGGGCCGTTCGCTGGGGCGTGGCCCGGTGAAGATCCCCGACTGGCCGGGGCTGCTGGCGGCGGCCCGGGACGAGAACCGCTGAGGGGCGCACCGCACTGTCGCGCCCAGCTTCCACGAAACGTCCAGCACCATCACTTCCGGGTCGCCACGACCAGCCGGGCGCGGGGGCTGCCGTCGGGGCGCAGGCCCAGTCCGGTCAGCGGCTGCAGCCGTACGCCGAATCCGGCCTGGGTCAGGTCCTCCAGCACATCGCCGAGCCGGAACGTGCGGTAGTACATGACGAACGTCGGCCGCCACAGGGCGTTGCGCACCCGCATCGCCACGTCGAAGCCCAGCAGCGACCAGTAGACGCGTGATCCCACCGGGGGCGGCGCGCCGATCGGGAAGACGAACTGCCCGCCGGGCCGGAGGGATCCGTGCACCTCGGCGAAGAGACCGAAGCGTTCGGCGGGCAGGAAGTGGCCGAACGCGCCGAAGCTCAGGGCGAGATCGAAGGCGGGCGCGAAGGGCAGGGAGCGGGCGTCGGCCCGCACCCAGTCGATCGCCGGTCCTTCGCTGCCGGGCGGCCTCCTGCTGCCCGCCGGTCCCTCGTCGTCCGCCGGTTCCCCGCTGTCCCCCGGTCCTTCGCCGACCGGCGATGTCTCGCTCCCGGGTGGGAAGGCGGCCCGGGCCTCGGCGAGCATGCCCGCGCTGAAGTCGACCCCGACCACCCGTTCCCGGCACAGCTGCCGGAGCACGCCCACTCCCGCCCCGGTGCCGCAGCAGACGTCGAGTCCGGTGTCGAAGGGGCCGAGTTCGCGCACGGCCCGGGTGACCGCGTCGAGCACGCGGTCGGGTGTGCGGTAGGGCGTCAGGTCGAACTTCGGGGCGAGGAGGTCGTATCCGCGCTCGATCGAGGAGAGCGCCTGGACGGCCAGTTCGCGCACGGTGGGGCCCTCTTCGGGGCCCTGTTCGGTGAACATCACGGACCACCCTACCGACGCGTGACCCGGCCCGGCGCCGCCGCGCTGCCACCGGCCGCGATGTCGCCGCGCCCGTACGTCAACGGCCGCCGGGAAGACGCCGCTTGAGGGTGATGGCGGTGTCGGCGGCGTACGCCTGGTTCCAGCTGCGGCCGGCCCCGGACTTCCAGGTGACGTGGACCGTGGAGCCGTCGGTTCGGGTGCTCTCCACGGTCATGGTCCGGTCGCCGTCGCGCACGTCGCCGCGGCGCAGTTCGGCCGCCTCGACCGTGACGGGCCGCTCGCCCGGCGCGTTCTCGGTCTCCTCGGCCGCCCGCAGGAGCACGGCGGCCAGCTCGCGGGCCGCCTCGGGGGTGCAGGTCCAGACGAGCTCGCCGGCCGGGCGCGAGAGCCGGATGCCGACGCGGGGAGCCGGGCCGGTCTCCTTCGCGGTGGCCGTGGCCGGGTCGGCCGTCCCCTCGGCGACCGTGAACGGCGCGGGCTCGCCGGCGGTGACCGTGACCGGCACCGGGCGGCCGTCGGCGTCCGTGATCCCGCTGCCCATCGTCGTCTCCTCGGTGTCCTGCCGCGCCCGGGGCCGTCCCCGGGTTGCCGTCCGGCCGCTGCCCGGCCTCGGCCAGCATGTCAGCTCCCGGCGGCGCGGCGGCACGCCGGCCGTCATCGGCGCGGAAACCGGGCTCCGTGCGCACGCGGGAGCAGGCCCCGCCGTCGGCCGGGTCCACCGGGCAGAGCTGCTTCAGGTCCGGCCTCAGGTCCGGTAGACGTCCAGGCGGCCGCACATGCCGAACCTGCCGCGCTCCGAAGGCCGTTCGGCGTGGACACGGGCGTCGGCGAGGTGCCCGGCCTCGCCCCGGTCCAGCGCGTCGAGCTGGCCGGCGGTGGCGGCGGCAGCCGTGGCGGCCCCCTCCTCCCAGCGGGTGCGCCACTCGGGCGTACGGGGGCGCACGAGCGCGGCGGCTGCGCGGTGGAACGCGGCCAGCGGCTCCGGATCGCCGTCCTCCACGGCCTCGCGCAGGGCGAGGAACCCCTCCACGGCGAGGTCGCGCCGGGCCCGCGCCGCCCGTTCCTGCACGGCCTCCTCGGCGTCCACGGGCAGCGCCGCCGCCGAACGATAGACGTCCGGGTCGGCGAGGCAGCGCGGCGGCAGGGTGAGCACGGCGTCGCCGGCCTCGGGCAGCCCGCTGTTCTGCATGAGCACGACGACGCGCAGCCCGTCCTCGTTGACCAGGCGGTGGATGGCGCCCGGGGTGAACCACACGAGCGCGCCCGGTGTCAGCGGGGTCTCCCGGAATCCGGTGGCCGTGAGGGTCTGCACCGAACCGCTGCCGGCGACCACGACGTACCCCTCCGAGCAGGTCAGGTGCAGATGCGGGGTGCCCCCGCGCAGCCCGTCGGCGGCGGGCCAGTCGTAGACGCTCAGGTGCGAGACGGCGACGGCGCCGGGCAGTCCTTCGAAGGTCACCACGGGGGCTCCTGAGATTCGGCGGTACGGCCCTCAGCGACCCTCCGCAAGCGCTTTCTACGGCCACTGAAAGCTAGGCCGCCGCCGGACACCGGTCAAGGGCGCCGCACGCACCGGGCCGCGCGCACCGGGCAGCCCACGCCGACGTCGCCGGCACCGCGGGCGTGTGCGCGGGCCACTGTCAGTGGCCGGGTGCAGACTGGCACTGTTCCGGCACAACGGCGTATCGGGAGGTACATGACCATGACCGACGTACTGCTCGCGGCAGGCACCCGCAAGGGTCTCTTCATCGGCCGCAGACGTGGCGGGACCTGGGAGATCACCGGTCCGCACTTCAACGCGCAGGCGATCTACTCGGTCGCCGTGGACACCCGCACGGACACCCCGAGAATCCTGGTCGGCGGGGACAGCGCCCACTGGGGGCCGTCCGTCTTCCACTCCGACGATCTGGGCGAGACCTGGGTCGAGCCGCGACAGCCCGCCGTGAAGTTCCCGAAGTTCACCGGAGCCTCCCTGGAGCGCGTCTGGCAGCTGCACCCGGCGGGCCCCGAGGCGCCGGACGTGGTCTACGCGGGCACGGAGCCTGCCGCGCTGTTCCGTTCCGAGGACCGGGGCGAGTCGTTCGAGCTGGTCCGGCCGCTCTGGGAGCACCCGACCCGCTCGCGGTGGGAGCCGGGCGGCGGTGGCGAGGGGCTGCACACCGTTCTGACCGACCCCCGGGACGCCGGGGCCGTGACCGTCGCCGTGTCGACGGCGGGCGTGTTCCGGACGAAGGACGGCGGTGCGAGCTGGGCCCCGTCGAACAAGGGCGTATCCGCGGTCTTCCTCCCCGATCCGGATCCGGAGTTCGGCCAGTGCGTCCACAAGGTCACCCGGGACGCGGCCGACCCGGACCGGCTCTATCTGCAGAACCACTGGGGCGTGTTCCGCAGCGACGACTCCGGCGATCACTGGAGCGACATCGGTGCGGGGCTGCCCTCCGACTTCGGGTTCGCCGCCGCCGCGCACCCGCACCGCGGCGGCACGGCGTACGTCTTCCCGATCAACGCCGACGCCGACCGGGTCCCGGCGGAGCACCGCTGCCGGGTGTTCCGTACGACCGACGCGGGGCGCACCTGGGAGCCGCTCACGGAGGGCCTGCCGGACGGGGCTCACTACGGGACGGTGCTGCGCGACGCGCTGTGCACCGACGACGCGGATCCCGCCGGGGTCTACTTCGGCAACCGCAACGGCGAGTTGTACGCCAGCGCGGACGACGGGGACAGCTGGCAGCAGCTGGCCTCGCATCTGCCGGACGTCCTGTGCGTGCGGGCGGTGGCGCTCGGCTGACGGCCGGGGCCGGAGCACCGACGGCAGTTGATCGGAGTGGTCGTATCAGCAGTAGAGTGCGGGCCGTGGCAGCACGACCGTTGAAAGAGATCATCGAGCCGGGGTGGGCCGACGCCCTCGAACCCGTCGCCGAACGCATCGCCGCTATGGGCGACTTCCTCCGCGCGGAGATCGCCGCGGGACGCACGTACCTGCCCTCCGGGGCTCATGTACTGCGGGCGTTCCAGCAGCCGTTCGAGGAGGTGAGAGTGCTCGTCGTCGGTCAGGATCCGTATCCCACCCCGGGACACGCGATCGGGCTGAGCTTCGCGGTGGCCCCGGACGTCCGGCCGCTGCCGGGCAGTCTGGAGAACATCTTCCGGGAGCTGCAAGCGGATCTGGGGCTGCCCAGGCCGTCCAACGGTGATCTCACACCGTGGACGCGGCAGGGGGTGCTGCTGCTCAACAGGGCGCTGACCACCGCGCCGCGGCGGCCCGCCGCCCACCGGGGCAAGGGCTGGGAAGAGGTGACCGAGCAGGCCATCAAGGCGCTGGTGGCCCGGGGCACTCCGCTGGTGTCGGTCCTGTGGGGGCGCGACGCCCGCAATCTCCGCCCGCAGCTGGGCGACTTCCCCGCGATCGAGTCCTCGCACCCCTCCCCCATGTCCGCGGACCGGGGCTTCTTCGGCTCGCGGCCGTTCAGCCGCGTCAACGAACTGCTGGCGCGCCAGGGGGCCCAGCCGGTGGACTGGCGGCTTCCGTGACGCACCCCCCGGCGTCGCCCGCCTCTGCCGGACCCGCCACCGCCGCGCCCTCCCCTGCCGGTCCGGGCGCGTATGTCATCGGGGTGGACTCCGGGGGCTCCGGACTGCGGGTGGCGCTCGGTCGGCTGGGGCTGCCCGGGCCGCTCTCGACGACGGTCTGCGCCGAGCCGGTACGGACGGGGCCCGGCGGCATCGACGCCGGGCATCTGCTGGACCAGCTGCTGCCCGCCGCCCGGGAGTTGCTGGAGCGGGCGGCCGAGTCCTCCGCCGACGACGCCCCGACGGGTGAGGTCGCGGCGCTGGCGATCGGGGCCGCCGGGATGGCCACCCTGGGCGAGCGGTTGCGGGCGGAGCTGCCCGGCGCGCTCGCGGACGCGCTGGGGGTACGTCGGCTGGCGCTGGCCGCCGACGCGGTGACGGCCTACGCGGGCGCGGTGGGACAGCGCCCCGGGGCGGTCGTGGCGGGCGGTACGGGCATGATCGCCCTCGGTACGGACCTGACGGAGTGGCACCGGGCCGACGGGTGGGGTCATCTTCTGGGTGACAGTGGCGGCGGTGCGTGGATCGGCCGGGCCGGACTGGATGCCGCGATGCGGGCCCATGACGGGCGGCGGGGCGGTTCGCCCGCGCTGCTGGACCGGCTGCGGGCCGTGTTCGGACCGGCGGAGGAGCTGCCGGGGCTGCTCTATCCACGCTCCGACCGGCCGGCCGTGCTGGCCTCGTTCGCGCCGGAGGTGGCGGCGTGCGCCGGAGCGGACCAGGTTGCCGACGGCATTCTGCGGGCGGCCGCAGGGCACATCGCGGAGGCTGCCGCGGCCGTCTGCCCGACGGCCGCGCGCCCGGCGGCCGCCGGGCCGGACAACGACGGCGGCGAGCTCGGCGAGGGCGGCGAAGTGGCCCTGACGGGTGGCCTGTTCCGGATGGGCGACCCTCTCCTGGCGCCGTTGCGCGAGGAGCTGGCACGCCTGCTGCCGGGGGCTCGGGTGACCGCAGCGGAGGGCGATCCGCTGACCGGCGCACTCCGGATCGCGCGGGCTCTGGCGGCCGGGGATCTGCGCCTGCCGCGCCACCCGACGATGCTGTTCGTGCTCCTGGAGCACGGGACCGGGCAGCGGGTCGGAACGGCCGTGCGCGACGAGCCGCGGACAGGGTGACGGGCCGGGGCACGGAGCGGAGACGGAGCGAGGACGGAAGGCCGATCGAGGGGATCAACGAGCCGACAGACGGGGACACTCCGGCGGTACATCACTCATCGGACATAAGCGGATAGTTAACGCTCGACCGGACCCTCCCCGAACAGAGGGGCAGGCAAAACCAGTAGCATGCGGCGCCATGAGCACCCCCACTGGGCCCGCTTCCGGCCTGCCTGTACGAATGCCGCGACCTCGCCAGTCCGGACGGCACCGCCGCCCGGAGCCCGTGGTCGCACCCGAGGGCGCTGCCGCGCTCGTTCTCGCCCTTCCCGGTACCCCCTCCTCGGCCACGCGCAGCCTGGCCGAAGAGGTGATCAGCATCGCCCGTTCCGAGCTGCCCGGCCTCAACGCCCGGATCGGCTACCTCGACGGTGACGATGCCGAGTACCCGACCCTTTCCACCGTTCTCGCCCACACCGCCGCCGAGCGCGTCGCGCGCTTCGAGCAGGCCGTCGCCGCCGGACGTGAGGTCGCCGAGCCCTCGGGTCCGCCCGCCGTCGTGGTCCCGCTGCTCGCGGGCCCCGACAGCGCGCTGATCCGGCGGATACGGCAGGCCGTGATGGACAGCGGTACGCAGGCCGAGCTGACCGATGTGCTCGGCCCGCACCCGCTGCTCGCCGAGGCCCTGCACGTACGGCTGTCGGAGGCCGGTCTCGCGCGCGCCGACCGCGCCAGGCTGTTCACCGTCGCCACCGCCGCCGACGGCATCGTGCTGGCCACCGTGGGCGGCGAGGAGGCCGTGCAGGCCGCCGGGATCACCGGCATGCTGCTGGCCGCCCGCCTCGCCGTGCCGGTGATGGCCGCCGCGCTGGACGTGGAGGGCTCGGTCGCGTCGATCGCGGAGCAGCTGCAGAGCTCCGGCTCCGCACAGCTGGCGCTGGCGCCGTACCTGGTGGGCCCGGAGGTCGACCCCGGCCTGCTGGACGCCGCCGCGAAGGAGGCGGGCTGCGCGACGGCCGAGCCGCTGGGCGCCTACCCGGCGATCGGCAAGCTCGTGCTGTCCCTGTACGCCACGGCGCTGGGCATCACGCCGGCGACGCCGCAGGGCGCCCAAGGCGCTCAGGGCGCTCAGGCTCACTGACCGGACGCCGCCGCGCTCGGGCGGCGGCTCGGGAAGCCGGACAGCACAGCGGGCCCGGACCGGAGGAAACCCTCGGTCCGGGCCCGCTGTGCTGTCCGGACGGCCGTGACCGGCCCGCCGCGCCGTCCGGGGCGGCCGTGCTGATCGGGATCAGCCGATCAGGGGCCGGGGCCGCGCAGTTGTCAGGCGAAAACGACGCAGGAGGCCGCGGGGACCTCGATGGAGCCCGCGTGCTGCGGGACGCCCGTCTCGGCGTCCACGGCGAACCAGCTGACGTTCCCGGAGTGCTCATTGGCCGCGTACAGCCACTGCCCGCTCGGGTCGAGGGTGAGATCGCGCGGCCAGCGGCCACCGCAGCCGACGGTGGCCACCAGGGCCGGCTTCTCGCCGCTCTCGTCGAGGGTGAGCACGGAGATGCTGTCGTGGCCCCGGTTGGCGGTCCACAGGAAGCGGCCGTCGTGCGCGACGACCACTTCGGACGGGTAGGTGCGCGCCGCGCCCTCGGCCGCCTCGTGCTCGGGCAGCACCGACGTCTCGCCGAGCACGTCGAAGCTGCCGGTCGCCGCGTCCCAGCGGCACACGGTGAGGGTCGGCTCCAGCTCGCCCAGGACGTAGGCGAGGGTGCCGGAGGGGTGGAAGGCCAGATGGCGCGGGCCGGTGCCCGGCCGCAGGGCCGTCTCGCCGTGCAGTCGCAGGGCGCCGGTGGCCGGGTCCAGGGCGCAGACGCGTACGGAGTCGGTGCCGAGATCCACGCTGACCACCCAGTTCCCGGTGGGGTCGGCGAGCACCTGGTGGGCGTGCGGCGCCTCCTGGCGGCCGGTGTCCGGGCCGCTGCCCTCGTGCCGGAGCACCGAGGCCGCCGCCCCGAGCGATCCGTCGGCGAGGACCGGCAGGGCGGTGACGCTGCCGGACCCGTAATTGGCCGTGACCAGGTGGTTCGCGGCGAGCGCGAGGTGGGTGGGGGATGCCGCGTCGACGGCCCGTACGGGGCCCAGGAGGGCCGGTACGTCGCCGTCGAGGGCGAAGGCGCCGGCGACGCCCCGGGCGCTCTCGCCGACCGCGTACAGGGCCGTGCCGCCCGCTCGGGGGCCGACGGCGAGGAACGAGGGGTCGGGCACGGCGTCGGTGGATCCGAGCACGGTCAGCGCGCCGGTGTCCCGGTCCACGGCGGCGGCGGTGATTCCGTGCCCGCCCGCCGAGGTGAACGACCCCATGAATGCCCGCCCGGCGCTGTTGCCGATCATCGCGCTACCCCTCTTCCACCGTCGCCGCGATCTTCACGGCCGACGGTAGCAGGCAGCCCACTGCGGTCCAGACCAATGCGGCGGGCGGGAAGTGCCGCTGCGTCGGGCGGGCGTCGGCGTCCCCGGCCGTGCTCGACGTGACGGCCCGGTGGGCGCGATCAGGCCGGCTCGGGCCCCACGGCGGGTATCCGGCCGCCCCGGCCCTGGAGCGGTGCCGCCAGTGCGGCGAGGGCGCGCTCCAGGCCGTGCAGATGGGCCAGGGCGGGGTCAGCGGCGGTCGCGGGCAACACGGGGCGGATGAAAGCCCCGGGAGCCGTCGGGTGCGGCGAGCGCCTCGACTGCCGCCTCGACGCGGCAGCACGCGGCCGACAGCCGCGCGTCGTGCGAGGCGTCCGGGTCGGCGGCGATGGAGGCCGGCCCTCGTACCTCGCGTACGCAGTCGTCCAGCAGCGCGAGCACCTGGCGGGCGCGCTCCTTACGGGCCGGCAGCGGGCTCAGAGGGTGCACCAGCGGGGCGAGCGAGAGCTGGACCCGGCCGAGCTGGACCTCCCGTTCGGCGACGCGGGGGCCGGGTCGACGAGCGTCGAGCCGGCGAGCCGGTCGG
Source organism: Streptomyces sp. iso_384 (assembly GCF_056172905.1). Taxonomy (NCBI): domain Bacteria; kingdom Bacillati; phylum Actinomycetota; class Actinomycetes; order Kitasatosporales; family Streptomycetaceae; genus Streptomyces; species Streptomyces sp. iso_384. Next base: position 3,496,745 of record NZ_JBWBTT010000001.1, on the reverse strand, counting down.
CCGCCTCGGCCGTGCAGGCGTGGACGCACCGCAGCGCCTTCTGGATCCAGCGTCGGTGATGGCGTGGGTGGTGACGGGGAGGACCAGCAGCACGGCGAGCACCGCGCCGAGCGCGCCGACGGCGGTCTCCGCGACACGCAGCCAGAGCAGGACGGCGTCCAGGACGCCAAGCGCTCCGTAGAGCATGCCGGACATCATGGTCACGAAGAACATCATCCATGTGTCAGCACATCATTGCCGCAGGTCAGGGGGGCGCCTGCCCTCACTGGGTCAGCAAATGGTCAGCATCCGCGCCGCGCATTCCTCTTGGCTTAAGACGTCGTCTCAGTTGGTGAGGCGGCGGTGGCAGATGAGGGTTGCGGCTATGCCGACGAAGGCAAGGAAGTGGTCGGACTTGCGTTCATAACGGCGATGGAGGCGTCGGCAGCCGGCCAGCCAGGACACGGTCCTTTCGACCACCCATCGGTGTCGGCCGAGCCGCTGTGAGGACTCGATGCCCTTGCGAGCGATGCGGTGACGGATGCCGCGCTCACGGAGCCAGCTGCGCAGGTGATCGTAGTCGTAGCCCTTGTCGGCATGGAGCTTGCCGGGCCGTCGGCGGCGCGGGCCGCGAGGGGAGCGGATGGGCGGGATGCCGCGCACGAGTGGCTCGAGGCCCTGGCTGTCGTGCATGTTGGCACCGGAGATGCCGAGCGACAGCGGCAGTCCGTTCCGGTCGGTGATCAGATGGATTTTCGACCCCAACTTGCCACGATCGGTCGGATTCGGTCCGGTCAGTGCCCCCCTTTTGCCGCCCGCAGACTCACCGAGTCGATCGCGCACCGCGACCGGTCCAACTCTCCACGGGCGCCCGGTTCGTCGAGGAACAGGCGGTGCAGTTCGGCCCGAACGCGGGCTTCGGTCCAGTGCGTGAATCGGCGATGGGCGGTCTGCCATGACGCCCCGAACATGGGTGGGAGCTGCCGCCATGTGCAATCAGAGGTGGCAACGAAAAGAATCGCAGCCAGGATTCCGCGATCGTCAGCCCGCCGACGTCCACCGCCTTGCGGACGCACAGGCGCCTCGGGCATCACGCGAAGGAAGAGCTCCCACAACCTGTCTGGCACCGGTTGCCGCCCCATCTCCATGCCATGACAACGAGGACCCCGATCAGCCGTCGACAGGGAAGGTGCTCGATGCTGGCTCGAACGATTCCCGGCAAGCATCTTCGAGAGGCATGACCGCCATGACCGACTACCTGCAGGCCGTCTTCGCGATGCTGGGTCCCGGAGAGGAACGCTACGCCGACCCTGCGGCCTGGCTCAGCCTGGAGGAAGAACTCGGCAGGACGCTTCCGGGGGACTACAAACAGATCGTCGACGCGTATGCACCAGTGCAGATCAACGGCCACCTCACGCTGTCTCACCCTGCGTCAAGCTGGTGGAACCTGGGCGAGGAGATCCGCTCGGCATCAGAAGTCTGGGCTGATAGCAGATGGGAGTCCTACATCACTGGGCCGGACGACGATCCTCGCGTCTTCTGCCAACTACCCCAGCTCAGCTTCGGAACCACCGAAGGTCTCATACCCATCGCCGCCACCGATCAAGGAGCTGCGGTCTTCGTAGCCTCGTCGGTCCACCGTTTCTCCGACGGTGTGGTGGTCCAAGGGGCAGAGGGCGACTGGGTCGGACACCCCATGACCTTCGCCGAGTGGTTGTACCGCCACCTCGTCGGTGAGGAGATGACCGGTTGGGACAGCGCGACCTTCTACCCCGGCCCCGTGGGGATGGAGTACCCACCTGCAGGACCAGGCCAGCCCACTCGCGAGGCATACGGCCCAGACCGCGGAATGTAGTCCCGCACCAACTGAGACGACGTCAGTACTGCAGCAGGACTTTGCTGTCTGACCTGCGGGTTTCGCGGGGCGGCTGAAGCGTAGCGGGGCTTTGATCGCGTGTGGGCGGTTTCACGGGGACCGCCCCTCGCTCGTGCGACAACGCCGCAGGTAGTGGCAGCGGCGGGGCAGCCTCTGAGGGTGATTGCCGAGTATGCCGCCGCGCAGTGGGACCTCGCACTGGACGATCTCTTCCTGACCATCGGGCACCGTTTCGGCCGAGTGGAGCTCCGTCGCCGCAGGCGTGACTACGTACGCGGGCTGCTCGCCCCGGTGGCCCACAAGAACAGCTGGCAGCTGGCCGAACAGGCCGGCCACCCCACGCCCGACGGTCTGCAGCACCTCCTCGCCGGGTCGAAGTGGGAGCCGGATGACATCCGCGACGACCTGCAGAGATACGTCGCCGACAAGCTCGGCGAGGCCGACGGCATCCTGATCGTCGACGACACCGGGTTCATCAAGAAGGGCACCGCCTCAGCCGGGGTCCAGCGCCAGTACTCCGGAACCGCCGGCCGGACCGAGAACTGCCAGATCGGCGTCTTCGCCGCCTACGCCACCACCCGCGGCCGGGCCCTGGTCGACCGCGAGCTCTACCTGCCGAAGTCCTGGACCGAGGACGGGAACGCTGCCGCACCGCAAGGGTTCCCGACGAGCGGGAGTTCGCCACCAAGGGCGAACCGGCTCGGCACATGGTGCTGCGGACCGCCGCCTCGCCGCTGCCCATCGCCTGGGTCACCGCGGATTCCGCCTACGGCCAGGACAACCGATTCCGCCGACTGCTGGAGCAGTCGGGTGTCGGCTACGTGCCGGCCGTCCCAAAGTCCCAGTTCAGCGTGTGCTGTTCGCGGGGCGCGGCTCTGTTCGCGCAGGCCCCGGAAGAAGCGTGGGCGAAGATCTCATGCGGCGACGGCGCGAAGTGGCCTCGCGTCTACCACTGTGCAGTGGTGCGGCTGCCAGCCGTCGCCGAGTTCGACCACCAGGGCGGGGTCTCTCACCGAATGCGGTGGGCGCTGGCCCGGCGCAGCATCAGCAAGCCCGACGAGAGCGCCTACTACTACCCCGCCTACACACCCCTCCAGGTCACCGTCCAGGAGCTGGTGCGGGTCGCCGGGGCGCGCTGGGCGATCGAGGAATGCTTCCAGGCCGCGAAGAACGAATGCGGCCTGGAAGCAGTACGAAGTCCGCCGCTACGTGGACTGGTATCGGCACATCACGCTGTCCATGCCCGCGCATGCCTTCCTGGCCGCCACGGCACGCCGGCCCTGAGAAAAGGGGGCGGAACAGGTGGGCCAGCCAGGGACATCGAGCTCACAGTGGCGGAGGTTCAACCCGGCAGGTCAGACAGCAAACTCCTGCTGGAGTACCAAAGCTCAGTACCATGGCGGCGGAACACCCGATGGCGTCATCGAAATCTCTTCCGAAGGTGAGGATCTCATTGAGCAACACGACTGTCGCGTGGTTGCGCATCACTCGGTGGCTCTCCGTACATGCCCCGGCTCACGCTGATGCTTTGAACTCACCCGCTACCGAAGATCACATCGGTCGCATCGAAACGCAGATGGCCATCAACTTGCCAACAGAGTTGAAACAGATTCTTTTGATCAACAATGGCAGCACAGCAAACTCCCACACCGAGACTGAAAATTCATTTTACGACGCTCGCGGAGGCGGGGACTATTCACCATTCCCCTCGACCCTCGTTTTTAACGACATCGATCGCATTTGTTCTCTTTATGCGGGAAACAGGCAGGCAAGCATTTCCATGCAGGAACCGGGCTCCCTCTATGAGTATTGGAAAGAAGGATGGATCCCGGTGTTTCGAAAAAAGGAATCGCACTCCGGCCTACTCCTCGATGCGTCCGGAGGGCAATCTCCTGCACCACTTTACGCATACGAGGAAGAGAGCTTCCCGGAGTTGGCATTTCAGTCGTTGACCGATTATCTGGACACGGTGGCGGATGCCCTGGAGGGAATTCAGCCCTTCACCGTCATGGGGAACCAAGCACCGCACTTCCCTGTTGTGCGTGATGGCCTGATTTCCTGGTAGATGCACTGCCGTAAAGCTGTGTCCCAGAAGCAAGAGGCTTCTGGGACACAGCTTTTCTTAACGGTCCGCGATCACGGATTGAACCCGTTCAGGTCAAGCCAGTACTTGTCCTTGTCCATAAGTCGATTTCGGACGATGAACTGACCGAATGGGCGCATGGACTGGGTGTTTTGATTATTTGAGATTGTGGCACGACCACACTTCTCATTCCACCGAGGAAGCGGGTACCGAGGGTCACTCAGAAGGCTCCAGGTTCCGTTGCTGCCCCTCTTGGCGTATGTCTGCAGGCACTCGTCACCAGAGTCGACGGGGTTGTATCCACCAGACATTCCCGCACTGTCGTAGCTAGCCGCGAAGGCGAATTCGTCACAGGACCAAGTATCGGGCTGAGTGCCTTCGTCCAATTCCGGAGATAGGGTGGCATCTCGGTTCCGCGTCCAGGAAGAAGGGCAGATTACCTCGCGGTTGACAGTGCTCTGCTTCTTGGTGGGATCGCTCGACGACCTGACGTTACTGCCCAGGTATGTAAGAGGCTTGCCGTGGGCTCTGCTCCCGAAGTGACCGGGGAGCTTGTTCTGGACGAGCCAGGCATGAGCAGCGGCAGCGGGAAATTTCTGAGAATTCATGACGTAGGTCGGCGTGTAGCGATCGAAGACACAGCCTGGGTAGGACTGCGGGACGATTGAGTCGCAGCGGATCTGAGCATCAGCGCCGGGGGTGATATCCGCTGGCTGCGCAGTGCGCGTACCGCCGATTTCTCCGGTCATCGCCCACTTGGGGAAGAGCAGGTCGGAAGAGCTCGATTCATCCCATTTCCAAATTTGCGACATGGAGTAAACATGCCGGTCACCCGCACTGAACAGCCACCGAGCGTTCCCGCTGTCAGTGCGGGGCCCGCTCTTATTGCAACCCAAAGAGCAGAGGTCGTTGACGGTGACCTGTATGGGCTGGGTGCGCGCTTCCCCGGTCGCAACTGCCAGCTTGAACTTGAGCGCGGTGTTCCATCCCACTGAGTCTGCATGCAGCTTCAGCTCGGCCTGGAAGTCGAAAGTCGCAGTTCCGGTGGTTCGCCCGTCCACCGTTTTAATGAAGCCGAACTGCCCCTTTATGCACCCTTCGGTGCGGTTGACCCAGGCTTTATGACTTGACCCGATCCCGAAAGGCTTGGCCGCACATGAGAGGACGTGCGTGTATTTCGGTTCCGAGAAGTTCTGCCGGGTGGGAATATCCGGTTCCCCCGAACTTACGTTATCGGGCGTCATGTCTTGCGGAATGGTGATATCCCCTGGCTGCGGAGCGTTCTTATTGGGATCTGCAAACCCTATGCTCGGCATGCCGTCGTACTTTCCGGGCACAAACGCGATGGCGTCGTAGGCGATGTCCTTGGAGCCGTCGCCGCCGTTGAAGTTGTGCAGGCTGACCTCGGGAAAGGAGTCGTTGAACCGGTACGCACCAAGGTCGACCCACTTGTTTGACTGGTTGGCGTCCTGAGAGATCGCCTTAGCAGTGGTGCCGTGAGCGTGCTTGATGCGATATTCGGCCTTGGAAGTCTGCGCTCCGTGGTCGGGGATGTGCGCGTACACCTTGGCCTGTCCGCCGTGGGTGGTGATGCGCTGCCCGAGTTTCCACGTGCCGGTGACCTTCATCCGGTCGGTATTACTCGGGTGGGACTCAGGGGTCCGGGTGTGCGTGAACCAGAAATGGTTCTGGTAAGCGGCACCGATCTGATGGGTGTCCATCTTTCCGGGATAGGTGCCGTTCCATTCGGTGAAGTTGAACGTGAACGTGCCGTCAGATTTCACCGGACCACAGCTTCTGTCATGCGAGCCGGCCGGGGTCGCACCGTTCGGGAGATCGTCGACGATCAGTGCATTGGCGGGAAGGCCGCTGGAGCAGCGCGGCGGGTAGGAGTTGGCGTCCGGCTGCTCTGGATAAGAGGTGTCGAAGCGGTGGACTTGGTAGCCGCACTGGGCGCCGCTGTCGCAGTCCTTCCATTCCACAGCTTTGTTCCACCAGCAGTGCAGCCAGTGTGGATTGGTGTCCTTGTCGCCCGAGTCCAGGGTGCATGCGCCCTGGCCGGGATCGTTGGAGTCGTTATCGCCGATCTTGCCCGGGTCACAGGAGTTGGAGGAGTCACAGAAGAGGTCGATCGGTGGCTTTGCGGTCGCCCGGTAGATGACGTTGTTCCACCATGCGGGGCGGTAGCCGGCCTGCATGTCGCCCGGCGCGAACATCGCGGAGATCGGGCGGGCCGCCCAGCCGATCACCTTCTCCTGGTACGGCCAGTGCTGCGGCTGTGCCGCGTGACTGTAGTCGTCTCTCGACGCATCCAGCGCATGTTGCAGGAATGGGACGCGGTTCGCCTTCCACAACGGGTTGGCCGGGTTGTTGGTCCAGCCGACCCCCGAGTGCCCACCGGAGTCCGCGGTCGGGTAGAAACCGGAGTTGTAGGCCCACAGGGCGAAGAACCAGTTCTCGATCCACTTCGGGTGGCCATTGTTCACGGTCATCCCGGCCTGGTGGGTCTCGTTCCACTTCTTCGACAGGATCTGCGCACCTGCCGCGATGTTCGCGGTGTAGTCCAGCGCCACAGCCTCCTGAGCCAGCGGGCTCAGCGTGCTCTGGTTGTGGCCCGGCAGGCGCATGCCGTCGGTGACCTGGGTGATGCCATAACCGCAGTCGGCGTCCGCCCAATTGATACGCCACGGGTCAAGTTGTGCCCCGTCGGGGGCGTAGTCGACTCCGTAGTAGTTGCCGACCAGGCTGTTCGCCGTCACCCCGGGCACCGCGAAGCGGGTGGCCTGCCACATGTTGGATTCCTGGGCGGTGATGCCGAGGAGGATCTGGGAGGGGATGTGCCAGCGGTCGTTGTCGCCGTCCTCCGTGTCGAGCTTGCCGTTCGGGTCGCCGGCCAGCACGATCGGCGGGAACAGGGCCTGCGGGGTGTAGTTGCCTGTCCCGGTGTTCTTCCAGTTCGCCCCGCGGTAGAGGTCGAGCTTCCCGACGACGGCTTGATCCGCAGCCCACTCGACCTGTCGCGGCGTCGGCTGGAACGCCTGCTTATTGACGTCGTTACGCGGGACGGAACATGTCCGCTCCGCCGCTCCCTCGCTCGGTACATCAGCGGCAGCAGCTACGACCTGGCTCCGCATCGTCTGTGCCGACATGCCGCCGCCGTCACCGATAGCGGGCTTGGCACGCTCCGTGGACTTCCTCGGCTTGGGCAGAGCGGGGGAAACAGCCTTGCCCTGAGCTTCGGCCTTCTGTCCGCCGATTCGATTCTTGCCTGGGCGAGCATCGAGCATGACGGTCTTCTTGGTGCCGAGGACCTTGACCTTGGTGCGTACGGTCCGTTCGGTCGCCGCTTCCTCGGGGCGGATGCGGGTGTCCTTGCCATCTGCCCAGGCGGTGGTGACTGCCGCGTGCCCGTGGCTGGAGAGGGAGGCACCCTTGCTGATGCCGCCGGGGTTCTTGACGTTCTTGGGCAGCTTGCTCTTGGTGGTGGCCTCGCCGGTGACGAAGACGGTTCCCCGGCCGGTCGAAGCCAAGTCCCAGTCCGTCAGAGGACCTGAGGCGACGGTGACAGGCTCTGCCTCTTTGGCCTTGAGCTGCTCGGCCGACAGGTGCTGCGCGAAACTCGTGGAGGTCTTCTTGCTGCTCTTCGTGGCAGTCCGGTCGATGTAGGTCAGGCCATCGGCGGCATCCACGGTGAATTCGAACGGCACCTGCCGTGTCCGGATGATCTCTGTGAGCTTGCCCTTGGCCTCGGCCTTGACGACCTTGTTGCCGTGGGCAGCGACGATGCCGTCCTTCACCGGGACCGCGGACGTCACTTGCCCGGCGTAGGCAACCGGAGTGCCGGCCTTACCCGTGGAGGCATCGACGGAGACCAGTCGGGTCTGCTGCTTCTGGTCGCCTTCGTAGGAGAGTTGGGTGAACACGGCCTGTTCACCGGATCCGCATCCTGGGTTGAAGTAGGCCAAGGATGCCTGAAACGGCAGTTTGATGACCTTTCCGGTCTTCAGGTCCACCACAGCGGCAAACGCGCCGCGGGCCATCAGCTCAGGCTTGTTGGTGAAGGTGCGCGGTGCATAAGCCACGGCTGCCCGGTTCCCGGAGGCGGTCAGGCACGCCTGCCCCACCCAGGTGTCAGTGTCGAATCCGGGCTCGGCAAGGGTCGCAGCCGTCTTCCAGCCGTATCCATCCGCCTCGTCCGCGACAAGGAGATGGAACCCCGTTCCATCACCGGAGGTGGCGAACACGGTGTCGGCGGACTTTTTGTAGTCCGAGCCCAAGAGCGATGGCCGATACTTGGGAGCGACAGCCTCCGGCTTGTCGACATCCGCAGTCCTCGGTGCCTGGTGCTCGGCTGCGCCTTTGGGTGGCTGCGGTTCAGCTGCCTGCGTGGGCGAGGCGAGCGGCACGGCTAGTGCCGTCGCCAGAGCGAAAATAACCGGCATCCGAATCCGTCTTATTGGTATCTTCACATTCTTCCTCGGGTTGAAAGGGCGATCCGCTCAGGTCTGAAAACAGACCTCAGGGATCCCTACCGCCTGGAATTCTCGGCGGAAGCGTGAGGCGGACTGCAGTCAGCGCGAGAACTTCGCGGCTGGACCGCTTCTGCTGCCGGTTACGCGATAGGAATGTGGGCTGTAGCAGCTCAGGGTGACTGTCCGCGATGGTCGTTCCTGGACCTCTGACACTCAGTAGGCATGCCACGCTGAGCCGTCATTACGGTGGGCTCTGGTTGCTGGCGGCACGTGTTCATCTGTTGGCTTCGAATACAGTGCGTGTGATGATTCCAGTGCTCGTGACGCCCAGGCCACCTGCAGCGACTGATGATGCGACAGCTAGGTCCCCGTTGAATGCTGTGTAGCACCCATGAACTGACTGAACGGCCAGCCCAGCCATGGAGCCGAATAGCCCGTCGCTCCCCGTTGTCAATTCGCCCCAGCACCTTATGACGAGTTATGGTTCATGATGGCGCGCAGTTGATGGGAAAGCGGACAGTCAGCTTGTGCCTGATCGTCGCGCACCAAGGCGTGATGTACCAGGACCAGGAGGGGCTATTTGAATGTGCTGCTTTGAGCGTGGTGTTGATAGACGCGATCTTCAGTACATTGAGGCGGACTTTGCCGCGCTCTGTCAGCGACGGCGCGTGCCTCGTCAGTGAGCTCTGTGAATGAGTTTCCCAGGAAGCCGCTAAGAAATCGGCGCCGCCCCACGGGCACCTCTCAGCGAGGGATTAGTGAAGGAGGTTCCGGTCAGCATGGAACGGTCGGGGCAGTGGTTGGTGGGACCGCCCCCCGCCCCCGCCCCCCGCGACAGCAGGGCAGCGGAGGTCACGATCTCGAACACCGAGCATGGCGCTACGGCAGCTTCCAGAGTGGGTTCATTTCAACGTTCGCTGAGGCCGCCACCACTGGGATGAGGCCAACGCCAAGCAAGCTGCGTCGCCATTTGGTAGGCGCTGCCCATCACCTCATCTTGGGTGTATCCCTCCGCAGGGCTACTCAGTTCTTGGCGGCGATCTTTACAGACTTGTCAACTACCGACCTGTTATCCTTCTGGATCGCCCTTAGGTCCGAAGCGTTTTCCTTGATCTGCTTACTCTGAATTTGCGCTTCAGCATCGAACCATGTACGTGTTACATCAAATTGCTCACGACATTCCAGGTCAGCCTTAGCCGTGGTGATTTCGGCTTCTGTCACTGTGGTCGGATGCCCGAACCGAGGGTCATCCATGGGCTCCAGAGGATTCTTGTACGAGTAACCCTTTTCCTTCATGCATGATGACCACTTGGTGAAGGCATTCAATACTGCAGGGTCCTTCATTGAATCGGCGTAGGAGGTGCTGTCTATCTGCTGCACCAGCGGAGCTGACTGGATGTCAGGAGCCTTCGCATCGGTGGCCTCGACACAGGCGCGCAGCGCACCGGGGTCTGACCCTGACTTGTCGACTGCCCCGATTTCCAGTGCGGCGTCATACGCTTCCTGAACTGCGAGGGGCGGGTGGTAGCCCCGCTGAGAGGTGAGTGCGGGATCATGGACGCCGTAGCGGCGGTCAACCAGTGATGTGCCGCTGAGGTCCGGTAGGTCAGGCGCGGGCTGCCAATCTTCATAGCCCGATTTACTCATGCAGTCGTCGATCAATTCATCTCGCACATTAGCGACTGTTCGGACTTCGGCTCGGAGGGGAATGTAGTCCTCGACGGGCAGACGCCAAGTGGCCGGATTGTCCTCATCACCTACGAGTTGCTCCGGCGCTCTTCCCGCACCTTCAGCACTCTCTGACGGTTGCTGGGAACGGACTTCGTTCTCACCCGACCATATCCCCGACGAGGCGAACGCCACCGCACCGATTGCTGTTGCTGCCGCAACGGGAGTAATCACCTTAATAAACTTGCGACTGAGGTTCATTTCTTCGTCCCTTTTCTGTAGATCTCGAACTCGATCAGGCCCAGGAGAAGGAGGCGTTCTCGTTGTAGACGTACCTGAAACGGTCGATGTGCTGCCCGGGGTTCATGACATCTTTAGGGCCGCCGTATCCGCTGTTGAAGTGGACCCGAGCCTTGTACTTGTAATGGTCATTAGTTCCGGATGCTGCGTTATTCTTCACCGGCTGATCGGAACCGGGGAGCGGCCTGCTTCCCCCCACTATGCAGTAACGCAGTTTCTCGCCGCCGCCAGGCGAATTATTCCCATTCCAAAGAACATCGAAATTGTAGACGTTATATCCGATGTTTCGGTATGCACCGTTCTGGCCAGAGTTGTAGTACAGGTGGAACTTGTAGGCAGACGTGCTGGGGTGATGGCAGGCGGCCGGGTCCCACAGGTTGTCAATGTCTCCACCAGCCATAGCAGGCGTCGAGGCGAGCAGAGTGAGGAGAGCACCTGAAACTGCCGCTGCGATTTTTCTTCTCATAATTCCTTTTGCCTTTCATTGAGAGACTGCAAGTTAGGGCCACTTCGGGCAGATCATTCTGCCCATTTAATGTCCGCCCGGGCTCTGTTGAGGATTCAGCTGGATTCTTCCCACGCCTTACGACCCATGGGCGAATTTCACAAACGGAATCAGGGGAAATCTGGCCCCATTCAGGATCTGAGGCGAGGAACGCGTCACGCGATGCCGACCTGCGGTGCGCTTTAGCTACCCCTCACTATGCCGGAATCCCGCAGGCAGAGTTCGCGCACGTTCGCCGCAGGGCCACTTGTAGCGGGCACTTATTCCTTCACAGAAAATGTTTCTGGAGCTCGGGAGGCAGAGGAAAAGGCCGGCTGCAGGGGCGGCGGGAGTGGGCGGGGTTAGTGCAGCTAATCTGCCGAAAGGACCCAGGTTACGCAACTTCCCGGCGGCATATCGGAAAGCGTGGTCGTCATAGTCGTCATCCCCCAAGTGATCAGCTGCGCGCTAAAGGAAACCATAGGCCTTGGCGAGAGGCCATCAAGGCAGTCCGAATCGATCAGGCCGTTCAGGGTTGGTCACTGAGGGCGACAGAGGTGAGCGTTAGATCCGATTAACGAACATTGACTCTCGCCGAGCGTAGCCAAAAGTCGAATGGGGCCGTCCAGGCGGATCGCTTTGTGTTCCTTATCACGCTCTGGCGGTTAGTAAAACAGTCTTGTTTGCGGTGCCCGTTGAGCTTCTTCAGAGTGGCCACTGATGGGGTGACTGCGCGACTGGGCCACAACACACGAGGCACCCGCGCTGTTGAGGGAGGTGTTCGACGTCCCAACTCGTCAGCGCAGGTGCCTCGTTGGTTCCTCATCCTGCCGCACTCGACCGGCCCCACGCGTTGGTCGAGTGGGTCACCATGCTCATCGTCACCCGCGAGGGTGACCGCCGCTGCAAGCTCCCGCCGCACCAACGCGCGCTCGTCGCTCGCTCCGGTATACCTGCGCAAGCACGACACCCTGGCACAGATCGCGGCCGGCTTCGGCATCTCAGTTGGCACCGCCCACGCATACACCACCGCTGTGACCAACCTTCTCGCTGGTCAGGCGCCTGGCCTGCTCAAGGTCCTGCGTGAGAGCGAACCGGGAGTACGGCCTGCTCGACGGAATGCTCGCCGAGTGCGACCGTTTGGGCGACAGCCAGGCCGGCTACTCGCACAAGCACCGCCGCCACGGCGTGAACGTGCAGGTCGTGACCGACCCGACGGGGCACGTGCTGTGGATCTCACCGGCCTTGCCGGGCCGCCGGTGCCACGACCTGACCGCGGCCCGCACCCACCGCCCGGCCCCTGGGGCACCGCCGGGCGCAGACGCCCACCCGGCGGCAATCTGCCCCCGCCAGAACGGGCGGTCAACCGTGCACTGGCCCGAGAACGCCGTAAGCGGCCGCTGCGGGCGTTGTACGACAAGGTCTACGCGTGGCATCAGCAGCTGGCCCTTGAGCACGACCGCACGGAACTCGTGCTGGCCAACGGGCTGTTGGCGTGGACGAGGCCGGGCGAGGAGCCCGCGCACCGCCATCTGCTCACTCAGCGAGTGGAGACGTCGATGGACCGCCGGACGGCGCAGGTGGCCGGTCGGCTGTCGGCCGAAGGCGCACTGGCCTGGAGAACCAGGACTTCCTGGACACCGGTGACGGCTGGGTGAGGGAGCGGGGCGCGGCCCTGGCAGAGGAGATCGCCGCTCGGTCGACGCACCCGCTGCACCCCGACGCCCTGGAGCTGCTGTCGCAGTGGCAGGAGCGGGCCACCGAGCAGCGCATCGCCTTCAGTGCGCGCTGGCAGCCACCGCAGGCGCCGGAACCCGCAGCACGGCTGACCTACGGGAGCTGATGCCCTACCGATCCGTGATGCCTGACAGAGCCTGGCTGCTTGACGGTGACCCAGTGCACTTCGATGACCGGCGCGTACATCTACCGGATCACGGTCTCGGCCAGGTCCTGCTTGGCCTGTCCCCGCCCTCGTACGCGGCGACGAATTCCTGTGGCGCGGCAATGCCTCCGAAGGCGTCCCTGCCGCTCCTCCTTGGTCGTGCGTTCGAGGAAGACCGACCGGTGGCAGGGGTGGGCGCAGGCGTAGCGGATGTCCTCGCGTTCCAGGAGCAGTCCGGCGTACGCGGCAGCCGGGTCGACCGTCAGGACGACGGCTCCGGACCTCATCAGCGGGACGAGCTCTCGGAGACCGCACCGAGGACGATGTCGGGAACCACGAGGGTCACGACGTCGGCACGTGCCGCCGCGTCCGTGGCCTCGGTGAGGGTGCGGTCGAGTTCGCGCGGGGTCAGGGCTGACTCGATCTTTACGCGTTTGCGGACGCCGCGTAAGGGGCGTGGCTGAGCGGGCTGACGAGTTCGGTGAGAGCGTGCTCCAGGTCGTGGAGGTGGGCCAGGGCGGGGTAGGCCGGGGTGGAACGCTGCGCGGGGGCGGGCGCTGCCGGGGTCGTACCGGGTTGGGGGGAGGTGAGGATCTCTACCGCGGACTGGACCCTCCAGCAGGCGGCCGTGAGGCGGTCGTCGTGCGAGGCGTCGGGGTCGGCGGCGACCAGAGCCAGGCCGCGGACCTCACGGGCGCAGTCGTCGAGCAGGGCCAGGATTCTGCGGGCGCGGGCCTTGCGGGCTCGAAGCGGGTTGAGCGGGTGGACCAGGGGCGCGAGGGAGAGCCGTACGCGTCCCAGCAGAAGTTCCAGCTCGGCGATGTGGGGCTCCGGGTCGGCGCCCGGGGTGCCGGCGAGCTGCGCAGCGGCTTGGGCGGTGCACTCGTGGACGCGGCTCAGTGCGCGCTGGATCCACGCATGGGTCGTCGCGTGCGTGGTCACGGGAAGCACCAGCAGCACCGCGAGGGCAGCCCCGAGCGCCCCGACCCCGGTCTCCGCCAGTCGCAGCACGAGCAGTTCAGGGTTCAGGACTCCCAGCAGGCCGTAGAGGAGCGAGATCATCAACGTGACGGCGAAGATCATCCAGGAGTACGACACCGCGGCTGTATAGAAGATCCCAAAGACGCATACCGCCACCAGGATCGCCGTGCCCACGAGGTTTCCGTGGAGCGGAACAGCGATCAGCAACCCGGCGGGAATACCCAGGACCGTGCCCACCACCCGGCGGAAACCGCGGACCAGGGTCTCACCACGTGAGGCGGTGTTCACGAAAATCCACCAGGCCGTGCCCACCGCCCAGTACCAGCGGTCGTGCGACAGCACCTGCCCCGCCCCCAGAGCGAACCCGCACGCCGCGGTGGCCTGTATCGCCTGGCGGGTCGTCGCACGCCCCAGACCTCGACCACCCGCCGGAGCAGGCACAGCCGCGGGCGGATAGCGGCGCTCGAAACACCACAGACCAAAACGGACCGCCGAGGAAACCAGCAGAGCAAGAACGACAGCAGTGAAGAAGCCGGGCAGCTGGATGAGTGTGGCATGCAGGAACTGGGCGACGAAGAACATCATGAACGCGAAAATTCCCAGCGCATTCCCGCGCGGCCCCCATCGTCGCGCATAGACCCCCGCACCGATCACCGCCAGGAAAGCCACGTCCCGGACCCATGGCATTTCATGCAAGGCGCTCGCGAGCGCGAGTACGGGGAAACCGACCGCCGGCAGCAGCCCGGTGGTCAGGGCCTGAGCACGAACGGCCGAATCGGTGACAGTGAACAGAGCCAGAAGAGCAGCCAGACCACCCGTGATCACGGCCACCAGAGAATGCCCCGTCACCCCGCACACGGCCACCGCACCGCCGACCCCCACAACGGAACGCGCGGCACTCCGCAAACGCAGCCGGCCCGGATCCGGCGCTACGAACAACCTCTTCAACACGACTCTCCTCCGAAGACCCAACCCGCCGACCCGCACAACTGACACACCATCGGGAAAGTCAGCAAAGAGTCAGCATCGGTCCGCCCACAGACTGCCGAAGACGCCTGTACCCGCACATCAAGCGGAACCAGTGAAACCCTGCCTGATCTGCGGAAAGACCCGTCAGGCCCCGCGATCCCGGCCACCGCCCCATTGACAACACGAAGAACATCATCCAGCTGTACGAAACCGCCGCCGTGCAGAAGATGCCGATGACGGTCCCCAGGACGCGGCGGAATCCGCGGACAAGCGTTTCGCCGCGGGAGGTGGTGTCGACGAAGACCCACCGGGTGGCACCGACCGCCCAGTACCACCGCTCGTCGGACAGGACCTTCCCGATGCCGTGTGCGAAGGCCCCGCCCAGGGTGGCCTGGACGGCCTGCCGGGTGGTGATGCGCAGCCGGCCCCGAACCTCCGGCGGAGCGGGCTGGGCCGCGACGGGGAGCAGGGCGGTGGTGACCGCCTGCCGGCGCACCGTCGGGTCGGTCACGGTGAAGAGGGCGAGCAGTGCCGCGAGGCCGCCGGTGATGGCTGCCACAAGCGAATGCCCGGCGAGGCCGCACAGCGCGACCGCGAGGCCGATGCCGAGAACGGCCCGGACGGCGAAGCGCAGCCGTACCCGTCCCGGGTCCGGCGCCACGAACACCCTCTTCAGCACGCTTCCACCCCTTCCGCGTCACCGCGGTACTCGCATGAAAAAGGCGCCGCGGAAGTCCGCAGCGCCATCGACATCACCATTGCAGCACCCATCGGGCCCATGGATCAAATCAGGAGGAATATCCTGTACCAATGGACCAGTGGAATGACCGAAGGATCAGCCATCAGCGTGCCAACGGACCATCCGTGCGATGAGCACGCGCCGCCGTCGCACAAGGCGCCTCCTTCACGCTGGGTACAGTCGGAGCCGCACCCGGACGGCTCGGAAGGAGATCTGCGGATCATGGCGGTGGACGCTCTCGACACCCGCATCCTGCGCCTGCTGATCGAGCAGCCGCGCACGAGCGTCCGGGAGTACGCGCGCATCCTCGGCGTGGCCCGCGGCACCCTGCAGGCCCGGCTCGACCGGCTGGAGCGCGACGGCGTGATCACCGGCACCGGGCCGTCCCTCTCCCCCGCCGCACTCGGCCACCCCGTGCTCGCCTTCGTCCACCTGGAGGTCACCCAGGGGCATCTGGTCGAGGTGGGCGACGCCCTGGCGGCCGTGCCCGAGATCATCGAGGCGTTCTCGACGACGGGCGGAGGCGACCTGCTGACCCGCGTGGTCGCCCGGGACAACGGGCATCTGGAGGACGTGATCCAGCGGCTGATCCAGCTGCCGGGGGTCGTCAGGACGCGGACGGACGTGGCGCTGCGCGAGCGGGTGGCGCACCGGGTGCTGCCGCTGGTGGAGTCCGTGGGGCGCGCGGCGGGCGACCGGGACCGGCCGGGCCCCGGGACGGGTCACGGGTGATCCGTCCGGCCGGTCCGGGCTACGGCATGCTGGGGCCATGACATCCCGCACCGTGACCGCGTCCAACCTCCATGTGATCTTCGATCTCGACGGGACGCTGGTGGACAGCGAGCCGAACTACTACGAGGCGGGGCGCCGGCTGCTCGCCCGGTACGGGGTGCGGGACTTCGGCTGGGAGGTCAACGCCCGGTTCATCGGCATCAGCACCCTGGAGACGCTGACCGTCCTGCGCGCGGAGTACGGGATCGAGGCCCCGCTGGAGGAACTGCTCGCCGGGAAGAACGCCCTGTATCTGGAGCTCGCCGGGGCGTCGACGGAGGTCTTCCCGCAGATGCGGGTGCTCGTGGAGCGCCTGCACGCGGCCGGGGTGCCGATGGCGGTGGCCTCCGGTTCGTCCCGGGCCGCGATCGAGGCGGTGCTCGCGGTCACCGGGCTCGACGCGTACATCCCGCTGTACGTCTCCGCCGACGAGGTCTCCCACGGCAAGCCCGAGCCGGACGTGTTCCTGGAGGCGGCCCGGCGGCTGGGGGCCGCGCCGGCGGACTGTGTGGTGCTGGAGGACGCCCCGGCCGGAGCGGCGGCCGCTCATGCGGCGGGCATGCGGTGCATCGCTGTGCCCTATGTTCCCGAGACCGCGTCCGACCCGGCGTTCGAGGCCGCCGAGCTGCTGTTCGCGGGCGGGCAGTCCGCGTTCACCGCCGATGCCGCGTACCACCGGATACTCGGCTGAGACGGGGTCCGGCGGGCATTACCGGCACCGGGGCGGTCGGGGAGAGGTGCCGGGCCGTCAGCCGAGCCCGGGGAAAGGGCCGTCGGGGCATCCGGGCTCCGCCGGACAGATATCCTGATCATGTCGTTCGCCGCACCGCCCACGACTCCGCCGGAGCCCGGGGCTCCGGGGGGACCGACAGCCGGAGCGGGCCACAATTCGAGATAGGTGCACAGGTGCTGGTAGCTGGTCGGTACCGATTGGTATCCCCCATCGGTCGTGGCGGCATGGGCGAGGTGTGGCGCGCCACGGACGAGGTGCTGGGACGCGCCGTGGCCGTGAAGCTGCTGCTGGGCGACCAGGCGGACGCCTCGTCGACCGCCCGCTTCCGGCTGGAGGCCCAGACCGCCGCCCGGCTGAGCCACCCGCACCTGGTGGCCGTGTTCGACTTCGGCGCCTGGGAGGACCGGTTCTTCCTGGTGATGGAGCTGGTCGAGGGGCAGAGCCTCGGAGATCTGCTGGCCGCCCAGGAGCGGGTCCATCCCGAACAGGTCGCCCTGATCGCGGGCCAGGCGGCCGCCGGGCTGGCCGCCGCGCACCGCCAGGGCATCGTCCACCGCGACATCAAGCCGGGCAACCTGATGCTGGACGCGGACGGCTCGGTGAAGATCGGCGACTTCGGCATCGCCCAGTTCGTCGACGACCCGTCGACCGCGCTCACGACGGCCGGTCACATCGTGGGCACCAGCCTCTATCTGGCCCCCGAGCGCGCGCTGGGACGCACCGCCGACTCCGCCTCCGACATGTACTCCCTGGGCTGTGTCGTCTACCAACTACTGCTCGGTCAGCCGCCGTTCAAGTCCGACACCGCGACCGCCACGCTGTACCAGCATGTCGACACCCCGCCGGTCCCGCTGCGGCAGCACGGTGTGGACATCTCCGCTGCCTTCGACTCGTATCTGCTCGGGCTGCTGGCGAAGAAACCTGAGGAGCGGCCCACCGCCCAGCAGGTGTCCGACTGGTTCCGCACCGACGCCTGGCGCGGTCGCCCGGAGCCCCTCCCGATGCAGACGACGCCCACGTCCCACCGGGCGTCCGCCCCCATGGCCCCGAAGCCCTCGCCCGCCGCGCCGCCCGCACCGGTCGGTCCGACGACGTACCGCCTTCCGGGGCCCACCGGCCGAAGACGGCAGGCGCCGACCCGATCGGCTCCGGCCCGCCGTCGCAGCACCCGCGAGGCGATCCGGCGGCGCCCCAGGGTGGCCAGTGCCATCGCGGGCACGGCGACGTTCCTGGCCGCGGTGTATCTGGGGATGATCCTGTTCTCCCCGGACTCCAGCTCCGCCGGCACACCGGATCAGAGCCCGTCCTCGGGCCCCTCTCAGGACGTCCGCGACGGCGGCGGACAGCAGCCCGGCCGGCAGGGCCAGGAGAACGGGAACGGAAACGGGCACGACGGGGACCGGGACGAGGACGACGAGCAGGACGACTGAGTCCCGCCCGCCACTCCCCCGCCTCCGGTCTCCCGCGCGCCGGTCCACCGTGCCCCGTCTCCGGCCCACGGTCACCAGCGGTCGTGGACCTCCGCGCGGATCGACCGGTCGTACAGCTCCCGCACCGCGTCGAGCGTGGACTGCGGCAGCGGCGGCAGATCGGCCGCCGCCGCGTTGGCGCGGGCCTGTTCCACCGAGCGTGCGCCGGGGATCACGCTGGTCACGCCGGGCTGCTGGATGATCCAGCGCAGCGCGGTCTGTGCGGGGGTGGCTCCTTCGGGGGCCAGTTCGGCGAACTCGGCGGCAGCGGCGACGCCGGTCGCGTAATCGATGCCGGAGAACGTCTCGCCTGGTCGAACGCCTCGCCGTGCCGGTTGTAGGTCCGGTGGTCGTCGGGGCCGAAGACCGTCTCCTTGGTGTACCTGCCCGACAGCAGGCCGGAGGCGAGCGGAACCCGGGCGATGATGCCGACGCCCTCGGCGGCGGCCGCCGGAAGGACCTCGTCCAGCGGCTTGAGGCGGAACGGGTTGAGGATGATCTGTACGCTCGCGACGCCCGGGCGCGCGATGGCGGTGAGGGCCTCGGCGCAGGTCTCGACGCTCACCGCGTAGGCGGCGATCCGCTGCTCGGCGACCAGGGTGTCCAGGGCGTCGTAGACGGCGTCCGAGGAGTAGACGGCGCTGGGCGGGCAGTGCAGTTGTACGAGGTCGAGCCTGTCGGTGCCGAGGTTGGCCCGGGAACGGTCGTTCCAGGTACGGAAGTTGTCCAGGACGTAGTTCTCCGGCACCTGGTCGAGGCGGCGGCCCATCTTGGTGGCGACGAAGACGTCCGCGTCGGGGCGGTTCTTGAGATAGCGGCCGATGAGCTGTTCGCTGCGGCCGTCGCCGTACACGTCCGCGGTGTCGAAGAAGGTGACGCCGGACGCGACGGCCGCGTCGAGGAGCCCGAAGGCGTCGTCCTCCGCGACCTCGCCCCAGTCTCCTCCGAGCTGCCAGGTGCCCTGTCCGACGACCGAGACGTCACGGCCGGTCCTGCCGAGTGTGCGCTGTTCCATGAGGATCATGCTATTCCGCTTCGTTAGTGGACGTTCTCGCGTGGAAAGGGGTGGACGGCGGCAGGAGCACCGCTGCCGCCGTCCACGTCTCTGGGCCGCCCGGTGGGGCGGGCGGGCCGGGGGGGGTCAGCCCCGGTAATCCGCGAGGACCCGGGTGAAGTCCCACGGCTGCTGCCCGACACCGGAACAGGTGTCGGCGCCGCCGCCGGTGCAGGGCCGGTCGCGGTTGACGGACCAGAAGGTCAGCCGGCCGAGGTGCCGCTGCCGGGCGTAGGCGAGGATGGTGCGGAAGTCGGCGACGGTGATGGTCTCGCCGACGTCGGTGGTGCCGTTCATCGAGGAGATGCCGGTGTGCCGGTAGGCCTGGTCGTCGCTGTAGCCGTAGGCGTTCTTGACGGCCGTCTTGAGCCCCTCGGCGGCACGGACGCTGAGTGTGCCCATGTTCTGGCCGTTGCCGCCGAAGTTGAACGGCATGATCGTCCAGCTGTCGACGGTGAGACCGGCCTGCGCGGCCCGGTCGATGAGGCTGGTGTCGGGGCCGTTCTGGCCGGTGCCGAAGGTGATGTACAGCTTGATGCCCGGGTTGTTCGCGCGGATCGTCCGCAGGGCGTCCACAGTGCGCTGCTGGACCGTCGGGGAGTCGTAGGCGGCGGCTTCGATGTCGATGTCGATGGCCTTGAGCCCGTACGCGTCGATGACCTTCTGGTACGCGGCGGCCAGTTCGCCCGCGCTGCCGCAGGAGCTCTCCAGCTTGTTGCCGCTCCAGCCGCCGAACGACGGGATCACATCACCGCCGGCGGCCCGTACGGTGGTGATCGTCTGCTGGTCCACGCCGCCGACGAGCGGACGGCCGCCGTCCCACTGGGGGTTGCAGTAGCCGTTGCTGAGGACGAAGGCGAGGGTGAACCACATGACGCCGGTCGCGTTCATCACGGTCGTCGGGCTGGGCGGGCTGCCCCAGCCGTTGGGTCCGTGGGTGTCGCGGAGCATCGGTCATGCGGTCACCGTCCTTGTCGGAATGAGCCGGCGCCCGTCCGCGGACTGCCGCGGACGGGCACCGGGGCTGCTGGTTCCGGTGGTCAGTCGCCGGTCGTCACACGGACGTAGTCGATGACCATCTCCTGCGGGAACTGGGTGGAGCCGTCGGGGTCGCCGGGCCAGTAGCCGCCGACCGCGAGGTTCAGGATGAGGAAGAAGGGCTTGTTGAACACCCACTGGTTGCCGCCCAGGTCGGCTGGGGTGCGCTGCTGGAAGACGTTGCCGTCGACGGACCAGGTGATGGAGTCGGGGGCCCAGTCGATGGCGAAGGTGTGGAAGTCGTCGGCGAACGCCTGGCCGTTGGGCAGGGTGTACGCGGCGCCGATGCCGCCGGCGCCGGAGCATCCCGGGCCGTGCAGGGTGCCGTGGACGGTGCCGGGCTCGAAGCCGACGTTCTCCATCACGTCGATCTCACCGCTGTCCGGCCAGCCGACGTTGCCGAAGTCGTCGCCCAGCATCCAGAACGCGGGCCAGATGCCCTGGCCGCGCGGGATCTTGATCCGGGCCTCGACATGGCCGTAGGCGGCGGCGAACTTGCCCGAGGTGTTGAGCCGGGACGAGGTGTACTCACAGGGCCCGTACCAGCACTGGTAGTTGCCCGGGTTCTCCTTCCGGGCGGTGATCACGAGGTTGCCCCGGCCGTCGAGTGCGGCGTTGTCGTTGCCCGGGGTGTAGTACTGCCGCTCGTGGTTGTTGACGTTGTCGCCGGTCTCCAGCTGCCACTTGCCGCCGTCGACGGCGGCACCGGCCGGTCCGTCGAACTGGTCCTCGAAGACGACCGCCTGGGCCCCCGGGCCGGGTGCCGGGGAGCCGGCGGCGGGTGCGGCGGACGCTCCGCCGGGGAGTGCGGTCAGGATGGCGGAACAGCAGAGCAGCGAGGCCGCGTAGAGGGCGACGCGACGGCGCCGGGAGACGCTGCGCGCCGTGGAGTGCGTGGGGAGCACGGTCATCACATCACTTCGTGGGGGGACATGCGCATGACAGGTTGACGCCGAGAGGTGAACGGTTGGGGCGACCACCTCGGGCGCATATTTCAATTCTTGATTTAAGGGAGTGCCGCAGGAGCCGTCAATAACCTGGTCCAGACCGAGGAAGGAACGGCATACGCCTATGGCATATGCATCTGAAGACAGCCGCACATCGTGCGGTTCGCACCGTACGGCCGCAGAGTGGAGATACAGGAGATACGGACGAGCGCGCCGAGTGGAGATACGGGCGAAGGGAGCACGACGTGGAGAACGACGGCCTGCCACGACCCCACTTCGTCGTGCAGATCCATGACGCCCGGCGGCTGCACTTCGACTTCCGGCTGGAGGTCGACGGCGTACTGAAGTCCTGGGCGGTGCCCCGCGGGCCGTCGGAGAACCCCAGCGACCGCCGGCTCGCCGTGCCGACGGAGGATCACGCCCTGGCGTACCGCGAGTTCGAAGGGGTCATCCCCCGGGGCGAGTCCGGCAGCGGCACGGTCATCGTCTGGGACCAGGGCACCTACCGGCCGCTCGGGCACGACGGCCAGGGCGGCCGCGTCCCCTTCGCCGAGTCGCTGGAGCTCGGCCATGCGACGTTCTGGCTGTACGGGGCGAAGCTGCACGGCGAGTTCGCGCTCACCCGCATCCAGAAGGGCGACGAGCCGGACAGCGGCGGCCACGAGGCATGGCTGCTGATCAAGGCCAACGACCGCCTCGCCGTACGCGGCGGGCCCGGCTCCCCCGACCCGTACCACGCCCGCTCCGCCCGTACGGGACGGACGCTGCACCAGGTCGCCGCGGCGGCGGCCCGGCAGCACGGGGATCGCTAGGCTCCCCGGGCCGAGGACGAGCTTCACGTCTCCGGGCCGAGGATCTCGGCGAGCACGTCCGTGTAGAGCGACCGCCGGTCGGGCCGGGCGTGGGCCGTGGCTCGGCGCAGCACCGGAACCGCCGTCGCACCGAACCCCACGATCGCGTCCCGCGCCGCACTGCGGACCACCGGCTTCGCATGGCCGAGGAGTCGGACGAGGTCGGGCAGCGCGGGCCCCCAGGAGGCGCGGCCGAGCGTCCGGACCGCCATGCGCACCACGTCCGGCAGCGGATCGGACAGCAGGAGCGCGGTGAGCCGGGCGTGGGTCTCCCGGTCGAACAGGGCACGCGAGGTCCGGTGGGCGTGCAGCCGCACCCCGGCACGCGGATGGCGCAGCAACTCCTCGACCAGGAAGCGCAGTTCCGGATCCGGCCCGGCCCCGGTCCGCGGCGCGCGCTCCTCGACGAGCCGGGTGAGCACCCGGCGGGTCTGCTCGGGCGTTCCGGTGCGGGCGAGGCCGAGCAGTTCCGGCAGTGTCGGAGGGTCCGCCGGGGCGGCCGGGGCCCGGGCCGGGGCACGCAGGGCGTCGAGCGCGGCGGCGTCCTCGGATCCGGCCCCGGGCGCGCGCAGGGGCCCGTCGACGAGGACGAGCGCGTCGGCCAGGGCCTCACGGCCTTCGGTACGCAGAAGGCGCTCGGCCCTGGTCAGCGCGGGGGTCCGGAGCAGGCGGAGACCGGTCAGCAGGTCGAGCAGCCCGAGGTCGCCCGCCTCGATGCGCGGCGTCAGGAGGTGGGCGAGCGCATCGGCCCGAACGTTGCGCACCGCGGTGCGGGCCGCCTCGTGCACGGCGGGCGGGCCGTGCTCCCACCACCCGACGATCAGCGGCACGAGCGGGAGCAGGTCGTCCTCGGGCAGCCGCGCCGCCCAGCGCAGCGCCCGCTCGGGCAGCACGCCGCGGGCGGTCAGTTCGGCGACGGCGGGGTGGTCCTCGGAGTGGTCCGTGGGGCGGCCTTCGGGGTGGTCCTCGGTGTGACTCCCGGTGTGGGCGAGGAGGTCCAGCGAGGCGGCTTCGGGGAGTACGTCGACCCGGCCGCGCAGATACGCGCGCAGCACGGCGAGCGAGGCATCCGGTTCGGGCCAACTGCTCAGGGTCCGCGCGGCGGTGGTGCGGCGCTCCGGCTGCCCGGCGTCCAGCATGGCGAGCAGGCGGGTCCGTTGGGCGGCCGACCGGGGCTGGTCGAGGTCGTCCGCCCGCACCGGACGCGACGAGGCTACGGCGGCCGTGCTCGCCGCCCGGGTCTCGGCGATGGTCCACTCGGGCGCGTCGAGCGGCTGAAGCTCGGTCATCCAGTCGACAAGTCGGCCTCGCACACCGGGCGCGGCCCCCGGGTACGCCTCGACGAGCCCGGCGAGCAGTTCCCGGCACCCGGGCGCGGCAGGGGCACAGCCGGCCTTCACGGTCGGAGCGCCGGGACCGCTGGGAGCACCCGAGGTTCCGGCCCCGGTGGTGGCAGCGCGCGCCCGGAACGCCGCCAGCGCATCCGCCGTCCGTACCGCTTCGGCCAACTCCGCCCGCCACAGCGCAGGATCATCGGACGCCGCACGCTCATCCGGTACGCCGAACGCCTCCCGGAGCACGGCGGGCCCGGCCCGCCAGGGGTCGGCGCCGAGGTGGGCGGCGGCCAGGGCCCGGTCGAGGTCGGCGCGGACGAGCACCGCGCCCGACCGCCGGAGCAGCGCGAACGCGGAGGCGGCCGCCCCGGTCCGGAGCGGGCTGTCCGGGCCGTCGGGCGGCAGCCTGCGGAGCCCCTCGACCACGGCGAAACGCTGGACGGCGGACAGGTGCGGTGCGACGGCGTGCAGGACCTCGATCAGTTCCTCGGCCCACCCGGCCTGCCCGGCCCGGCCGGCCTCCTCGCCCGTGGCGGCGTCGAACACGTCGGTCACCGTACCGGCGTACCGGGCGAACACCGCCACCTCGTCGGCGGACCACGGCCCGGGGCACAGCCGCAGCCCGCACCGCACGAGGCGGCCACGGATTCCGGCCTCGCCGGCGCTGTCGGCCAGGCCGAGCCAGTCTCCCAACAGCACCCGTACTGTGGGCAGTTCGCGGGCGATACCGACATCCGGAGGCACCGGCCGCCGGGCGATCCGCAGGGCGAGCGCCGGGTCCCATCCGGTCCGCAGCAGCGCCGCCACCTCGGGGTCGGCCGCGCCCTGCGGCCCGCCCGGCACGCCGGGCGGCGTCGGCACACCGTGCCGGGCCAGCGGTTCCGCCAGGTCCGCCACGGAGCCGGCGGCGAGCCGGACAGCGCCGTCGGCGACGAGCGTCAACAGGGCAGGCACGGCCGGTGAGTCGCCCACGTCGAGGGCGAGCACGGCGCGGGCGGTGACCTCGCCGTCGAGGGCGCACAGCAGGAGGCGGCGGGTGCGCTCGTCGCGCGCCGCCTCGGCGGCGGCGAGGAGGGTCGCGGCGTAGGCCCGGCCCACGACGGCGCGCAGTGCCCGGGTCAGCGCGGAGCGCAGCCCCGGGTTGTCGTCGCGGCCGAGCGCCCGCAGAAGGTGCGGGACGGAGGCGGGCGCGCCGGTGTGGAGGAGGGTGGCGGCCGCGGTCTTCCTGATGTTCATGTTGGGGTGGTGGAGGCAGCCGGCGACCGCCTCGCCCGCCCAGCGGGCCCGTGCCGTGCCCAGGGCCAGCAGGGCCGCCCGTACGGTCCGGATGTCCGGGTCGGAGGTCAGCGGGACGAGCGTCGCGGACAGGGCCCGCGCGTCCTGGCCCGAGGAGTCGTGGGCCAGCAGGGCGATGACGTGCTTGCGCACCTGCGGGTCGCGGGTGCGCAGCATGCGGTGCACCCGGGCCCGGGTGGACGCGGTCGCGGGGACCTGGAGCAACGCCTTGAGCAGCACGGCCTGTTCACCGCCGGTGAGCCCGGGGCGCCCCAGCAGGCCGAGCACCGTCGCGGTGAGGAACGCGTGGCCCGCGCCGGTGTCGTCCTGCGCGTCGAGCAGACAGACGGGCCTGATCCACCGCCGCCCCCGCAGCCGGCGTCCGAGGGCGCGCACGGCGTCCAACGCCTCGTGCGGCAGCTCGGGTTCACCGTCCGGCCGGGGCGGTTCGGCGGGTTCGAAACCGGGGTGCAGGGTGTCCCTCGGCCGGTCCGGGACGTGGGTGGGGTCGCGGGGCGCGGCAAGATCGCGCACGATGCGCAGGAGCAGGTCGGCCACCAGGGGGAGCGCCCCGGCATCGGCGTACGCGGCGATCCGGCTCAGCGCCGCCACCGGGTCGTCCACGTCCACGCGGGCCCGCAGGACGGCGAGTTCCCGCTCGTCGGGGGCGCCGAGGTCGGCCTCGATGCCGGGCGGGAGGACCTGGGGGTCGAGCCGGGCGACCAGGTCCCGCCGCTGCGCGGGTTCATGGGTGAGATGCCACAGGAGTGCCGCGGCCCGGTCGCGTACGGGGCGCAGCCCGGGTGCGACCGGGAGGCGGGGTGCGCGGTCCGCAGCCATGGGCGGGCCGTCCGCCGGGCCGCCGATGCCGAGCCCTCGGGCCAGCGTCGATCGCGTACGGTCCCCGCCGATGGCCTCCAGGGCGTCCAGGGCGGCGGACGGAGCCACGGGCAGCAGGGCGAGTACGGCCTCCTCGGCGCCCTGTGGGCGCAGGACGCGGATCGCGTCGAGGAACGGACGCGGAGCACGGGCGGCCGGGAGGAGCCGTGCGACGGCCTCGCCGATGGGGACGTCGGCGGCCCCCTGCCGCGCCAGGGCGACGAGCAGCTCCAGCCGGCGCGGCCAGTCCGGGGCGGAGGACGGGGCGTCGACGAGGGCGTCGAACAGCGGGCGACGGCAGGTGTAGAGGACCGTGGCGATGTCCTCGGCCGGCACCGTGCGGTCGGCCAGAGCCAGGGCGAGGAGCGGCCCGGTGTCCGCCTCCGCCGGGAAGTGGCCGCGCCGGTGCAGTCCGCGCAGACAGGTCAGTACGGGCCCGGCGAGCAGAAGGGGGTCCGTGGCGGCCAGGGCCACCAGGCGGCCGATGTCGGTGCGCTGTGCCTGGTCGCCCAGAAGTTCCACGGCCTGTCGGCGCAGGGCCGGGGCTTCGGACGGGTCCTCGGCCGTGGTCCAGAGCACCACGTGGTGGCCGTGCCGGGCTCCGGCGAGGAGAGCGGCGGCCGCGAGCGCCTCCGACGACGCCGGCCCGCCGCCCTCGGCGCACCGGCTACCGCCCCGGGCCCCGGGACCATCGGCACACCGGCCGCCCCGGGCATCCGCCGGCCGGCTCAGCAGCGACGCGTCCAGGGGCGTCACCACCGCCCAGGGCTCGGCGAGTTCGCGCAGCGCACCGGTCACGACGTCGTGCTCGGGCGCGTCGAGCAGCCGGACCAGCCGTCCGCGTACGAACGCCGGTGCGAGCAGTCCGGCGTGCAGCCCGTCGCGGGCCAGCCGCAGCGCCTCGGCCCTGAGGACCGGGTCCCCGCCGGCGACGAGTTCGGCCACCAGCAGGTCGGGGCGGCGCGCGTCGGCGGCGGCGCTCTCGCGGACGGCCTGGTAGAGGAGTTCGCCCGCCGGTTCCGTGCGGAGGACCGCCGGGTCGTCGAGGAGTTCGGTCCGCAGCCAGGCGATCCGTACCCGGGCGGGCAGCGCGGCGGCGCGCCAGTCGGGCAGCCGGTGGCGCGGGGCCTGCGTGACGAGCCGGGCGTGGAGCCGTGCGAGCAGGAGGGACTCCTCGGGCGACTCGCCCGGGGAGGCGGGCAACAGCCGGTCCAGGAGCGCCGGATGACCGGCCCTGCCCTCGCCGTCTCCCCCTACGCCCGCATACCCTCCCGCGCTGCGGTCTCCGGCGTGCGGGGTGTCCGTGCGTTCGGTGAGGAGGGTGAGGCCGAGGTGCCGTATCCGGGGCGCGGGGTGCCGGACCAGCCGGGCGAGCAGCTCCGGCGGGCAGGTGCGGGCGTCGAGGCGTCGGGCCAGCAGACCGGCGTCGGCGCGGTCGAGGGCGTCGCTGATCGGTTCGTCCGGTCGGGTGGTCACCGACGGAGCGTAGACGGCGCATTCACTCCTTCGCCTCGGGATATTCGGACGCCCGGTTCCGCACCGGCCCCGCCCTGATCGATGATGTCGACCGGGGCCGCCGCCCCGGCAGGAGCAACAGCCGTCGGACGAAGGGGTTGTGATGCGGGAACTGCCACCGGACCCGTCGACGACGAACGCGCGGGAGGTACCCCGTACGGGAGAGGACGCCCAGGTGATCGTGGTCGGGGCGGGCCCGGCCGGCTCGTCGGCCGCGTATCACCTGGCGCGGGCCGGAGTCGACGTGATCCTGCTGGAGAAGGCCCGCTTCCCCCGGGAGAAGGTGTGCGGCGACGGTCTCACCCCGCGCGCGGTGCACCAGCTCATCCGGATGGGCGTCGACATCACCGCACCGGGCTGGACGCGTTCGCGCGGTATGCGCTGGGTGGCCGGGGAACACCGGGTGCAGATCGAATGGCCCGCGCTGGGCCGCTACCCGGACTTCGGCCTCTCCCGCAGCCGGCACGACTTCGACGACATCCTGGCCCGGCACGCCGTGGCGGCCGGGGCCCGGCTGTTCAGCTGCTGGAAGGCGGAGCGGCCGCTGACGGACCGGGCGGGCCGGGTCACCGGCGTCGCCGCGTCATCGGACTCCCCGGACGTGCCGGAGCCGGTCGGCTTCCGCGCTCCGGTCGTCATCGCCGCCGACGGAGCGTCCGCCCGCCTCGCCCTGGCGCTGGGCCTGGAGCGGGACCCCCGGCGGCAGATCGCGACCGCGGCCCGGCGCTACTACCGCAGCCCGGAGCGCTCCCGGGAGGAGTATCTGGAGCTGTGGGCCGACCTCCGCTTCCCGAACAGCGGCCCCTACCTGCCCGGTTACGGCTGGATCTTCCCGATGGGCGACGGCCGGGTCAACGTCGGGCTCGGAGCGCTCCCCCACCGGCGGCACGGCAAGGCGGACCTGCGCGCGACCCTGGACCAGTGGCTGGCCCGGACCCCGGAGGAATGGGGGCTGCGCGAGGAGAACGCGCAGGGCCCGGTCCGCAGCGCGGCCCTGCCTCTCGGTTTCAACCGCCATCCGCTGTACGCGCGGGGACTGTTGCTGGTCGGCGACTCCGGCGGGATGGTCAGCCCCTGGAACGGCGAGGGCATCGCGCAGGCGATGGAGGCGGGCGAGGTCGCCGCCGAGAGCGCCGCCCTCGCCCTGGCCCACCCCCGAGGGCCGCGACGCGAACACCTGCTGCTCGGCTACCCGGTGGAGATGAACCGCCGCTGGGGCCGCTACTACCGGCTGGGCAACACGGCCGCCGACCTGGTCTTCAGCCGCTCGGGCTTCCAGCCGGTGCTCAACCGGTACGTCATGGGCTCGCCGTTCCTCCTCGACGCGCTGGCCCGGCTGCTCACCGACCTCACGGACAAGCCCTCGCGCGATGTGATCGACCACGTCCTCAACACGGCGTTCCGTCTCGTCCCGGCTCCTAGGTCGGGCCTGCGCGGCGGCGGGCGGCTCCGGAAGCGCTGACCGCGGGGCGGGCGGACCGGTCGGCCGGTCGCGCATGATTCCGGCCGGAACCGGTCGAGGTCGGCGTCAGCACCCGCCCTCCGGTCCGTGCGTACCAGGTG
This sequence comes from Streptomyces sp. iso_384, assembly GCF_056172905.1. Taxonomy (NCBI): domain Bacteria; kingdom Bacillati; phylum Actinomycetota; class Actinomycetes; order Kitasatosporales; family Streptomycetaceae; genus Streptomyces; species Streptomyces sp. iso_384. The sequence continues at coordinate 3,467,883 of NZ_JBWBTT010000001.1, read as the reverse complement.
CGGACGGACCGGAGGGCGAGCTCCGTTCTGCCCGGTCCGGCGGGGCCCCACAGCACCACGGGAAACGCGCGGTTGGGGGCGGCCCACTCCTCCGGCCCTGCGAAGACCTGTGCCGTCTCGTCCTCACGGTCGACGGAGTGCGCGATCTCCGGGGGAAGTTCGTCGTCATCCTGGTACGGTCCCGTCCACGCGATCAGCGTTGCCCAGGCGATGCGTACGCAGGTTCCGGTGGGAACAGACAGGATCCCGGGGTACGTGTCCGCCACCGCCCAGGAGTGAACGCCGCTGATGGGCGTACGGTTTCGACGACAGGCGACCGGTCGGCCGGAGGAACGGCCGGAGGAACGGATCGACGACGGCATGAGAATGACCGCACGAGGGCTCAACCGATCGACGCTCGCCCGGCAGTTGCTGTTGCGGCGGGAGACGCTGGACGCCTCCGAGGGGGTGCGGCGGGTGGTCGCGCTCCAGGCCCAGCAGCCGGCCTCGCCGTATGTCGCGCTGTGGAACCGGCTCGCCGGTTTCGACCCGGCCGGGCTCGACGCGGCGTTCACGGACCACCGTGTGGTCAAGGCGACCATGATGCGGCTCACCCTCCACGCCGTGCACGCGGACGACCATCCGGCCTTCCGGGAGGCCATGCATCCGGTGGTGCGCGCCTCCCGGCTGGGCGGCCGCTTCACCGCGTCCGGGCTGACGGCAAAGGACGCGGACGCGCTGGTCCCCCGGCTGCTGGAGTTCGCGGACCGGCCGCGGACCACCGCCGAGTGCGAGGCCTGGCTGGGTGAACAGCTGGGCGCGCCGCCGAAGGCCGGGGCGTGGTGGGGGCTGCGGCAGTACACGCCGCTGCTCCACGCGCCCACCGCGTCGCCGTGGTCGTTCGGCCACCGGCCCTCGTACATCGCGCCACGGAGCGGTACGCCACGCACCGACCCGGAAGCGTCCGCCGCGTCGCTGCGGACGCTGGTCCTGCGCTACCTCTCGGGGTTCGGGCCCGCATCGGTCGCGGACGTGGCGCAGTTCGCCATGGTCACGCGGGCCAGGGCGCGGGCGGCACTGGCCGACCTCGCCGGGGGTCTGGAACGGCCGACCGGTCCGGAGGGCGAGGAGCTGTTCGACCTGCCGGGCGCTCCGCGGCCGGACGGGGCGGAGCCGGCGCCGCCCCGGCTGATGGCGATGTGGGACAGCGTGCTGCTGGCGTACGCGGATCGTGGCCGGGTTCTCCCGGAGGCGTACCGCAGGACCGTGATCCGGGCGAACGGCGATGTGCTGCCGACGCTGCTCGTCGACGGGTATGTGGCCGGGGTGTGGCGTCCGGTGGCCGGGGGTGTCGAGGCGACCGCGTTCCACTCTCTGCCGGACGAGGTCTGGGAGGGGCTCGCCGCCGAGGCCCGGTCGCTGGTGGGGTTCCTCGCCGACCGTGAACCGGAGGTCTACCGCCGCTACGGCCACTGGTGGGGCCGCCTCCCGGATGCCACCGTACGTCTGTTGCCGGGGAGTTGACCCGGGATTCGGGAGGCGTGATCCGAGAACCTGCGGACGGATGCTCTACAGCCCTGTAGATTCACCTGTGCAGATGCAGCTCTGAAGATTCAGCCCTGCGGATTCGGCGTCCAGTCCGCTCCAGAGAAAGCAGCGACCATGTTCGGGATCGGCGAGCTCACCATCCTTCTCCTGGTGATCGTGGCGGTGCTGGCCGTGAAACGGCTGCCCGATCTCACGCGGTCGGCCGGCAAGGCGGCGCGCATCCTCAAGAGCGAGAAGCAGGCGCTCAAGGAACAGGACGGCCCCGTGGCCGGTGCGGCGGACGGCGGCGAAGCGCCCCGGACGCCTCCCCGAGTGATCCGCGGCGAGGCGACCGAACGCGAGACGCCGTAGCCCTGGAGAGTCCGGCGGACCTGGCCCCCAGGGCCTCGTCGAACGCCCGGAGGAGCGTGTACCGCCGGCAGTCGGCCTTCTCGCGAGCGGCGGCTCTGTGGGCGGCGGTGTCGGTTCATGCGGCGACGACCTTCGCCTGCTCACCGTCCGATGGCAGATGGATGTGCACCGCGAGCAGGACCGGCGCCGGAGTGACGGCGGCTTCGGCGGCCTCCGCCGCCATCGTGGTCACCACGAAGAGACCGGCCGGCCGCTCCGCGTCGTGAACCACGCTGCCGGCGAGGCGGGTTCGGACCAGCCCGGGGCGCTCGACGCCGGGCACGAGCGTGTCGATGCGGCTGACGGTTCCGGTGCGATGGGCGCGGCCCCTGCCGGATGGCCCTCGTCGCCGGTCCACTGCGCGTAGAAGAGGAGCCTGCGGCCGTCCGTGGACGGCAAGACGTGCTGCGCCAGGCGCCCGGCGGGCGTCCTGGCCGCCGCCCCTTCCACCATCACCGCGTCAGCGACCGTGAGGGAACGTTCAGCGGTACCGGTATGCCATTCACCGATCAGAGCCGTTCCGGCGGCAGGGCGAACGAGATCCGAGAAACGTGTCATGGGCGCGACTGTCGAACATCAACCGCACTTGAGGTCAATCACATGGCGGGAATTCCCCTGTCGTGGACACGCCGGGGAACCGCGCGGACACCCTCCGCAGTTGTGCGAATGGCCCCGGCCGGGGCCGCCCGCCGTCAGGGCGGGGAGACACGCTCCCAGGAGGCAGCAGTGGCCCAGATCGACCTGGACAAGGTGCTCGACAAGGCTTACGCGGACAAGGACCTGCCCACCATCCTCTCGGCTCCCGTCTCGGCCCTGAAGGGCGTCTCGGACCGCGACGGCGAGCTGCTCCAGGAGGCGTTCGGCGTCAAGACGGTGGCAGATCTGGCCAACTTGAAGTACGCCCGCTGGGCCCAGGCACTCGCCGCGCTGGACACCAGCTCGTCCTGACCCGACGGCGCTCGGCCCGCCGGAGCGATCCGGTGGGCCGGGCGCCCCGCGACGGCTACAGCGGTGTCGCCGCCTCCAGGACGAGGAACAGCGCGACGGCCGCGTTCAGCGCGGACAGTGCGGAGACGGTCGTCCCGGCCGCGGCGACGAGCGCGGCGACGCCGGCCGGGGTGAGGGCCGGGGGCCAGCCGCGGTCCGGCGGCACCGGGCCCAGGAGGGCCGCCACCCGGCGCGGCACCGGTCCGGCGGCGGCGAACGCGGCGAAGGCCGTGCCGCCGGGGGCCGGGCGGGAGACGAGCGCCGCCTTGCCGACCGCGCGTGCGGTGAGCCGGCGGTCGCCGGTGACCCGGGCCGCCTCCTCGTCCGCCCAGCGCTCGGTGCTGTAGACCAGGGCCCCGAGCAGCGGCCACAGCAGCGGGTTCACGCAGCCGGCCAGCCGCGTCGCGAGCAGCAGCCGGTGGTGGCGGCCCGTCAGATGGGCCCGCTCATGGGCGAACAGCGCCCGGCGCTCGGCCGGTTCGAGGGAGGCGAGCAGGGCCGCGGAGACCATCACCCGCCCCGGGGAGCCGGGGAGCGCATAGGCGTACGGGACGTCGTCGGGCAGCACGGCGACGTCGCCGCCCGGCAGACCGGCCAGCGCCCGGTGGGCCCGGGCCCGGAAGCGGTAGTGGCGGTGGACGGTGAACCCGCAGGCCGCCGTGACGGCGACGAGCGCCAGGATGGACGCCTTGCCCGCGAACGCGTCGTGCGGCACGGCATCGCGGACCTCGTCGTCGGACCAGCCGTCGGGCAGCGGGTTGCCGGGCAGTTGGGCCGTGCCCACGACCACCAGCAGTCCGAGGCACACCAGGCTGCAGGAAGCGAGGATCACGGCGACGGTGGTCAGCAGCCGGGCGGCCCTGCGGGGGTGCAGGTGCTGTTCGGCCAGGCGGGCGATCGGCAACGCGGTCAGGGGAAGGACGAGGGGCAGGTAGACGAAGACCCCCATCGTCAGCGCTCCGGCCGGTCCGAGGGCGCGCCGGTACCGTCGGGCCCGCTCTCGGCGAGCAGGGCCCGCAGCAGGTCCTCGTCGTGCGAGGAGAGTACGGAGACGAAGCTGGAGAGCACCGCGTCACGGTCGCTCTGCCTGTCGAGGAGCCGCCGCATCCGCAGGGCGGCGAGCCCCGCCTCGTTCGCCACGGGCTCCCACAGGACGGGGCGCCCCCGTCCGGTACGGGTGACCGCCTGCTTGGCGTGCAGCCGCGTCAGGATCGTGATGACGGTGCTGTACGACAGGCCCGCGCCGAGCCGCTCCAGCACCCAGGCGGCGGTCACCGGCTCGCTCGCCCCGCCCAGCACCGACAGCACCTGGGCCTCCAGCTCGCCCTGGCCACGCCTGCGGACAGGCGTTTCCCGTTCGCCACCGGCTCCTTCGGCGTCCACGGCACGGCCCCTCTCTCCTTCTCGCCGCCCGGGCGCGGCACTTCGCCCGCCGGGCATCGGGAAATCGTATCCACCCGGCGGCGGGACCGGCCACCGACCAGGGCCGGACCGCTCGCCTCCGGGCCGCCCGCCGCCTGGTCGCGAAGCTCCTGGCTCCGAACCTTCCGGCCCCGAAAATCTACAGTGCTGTAGATTTTATTCATTGCCGCAGTGTGTCCGCGCCGTCACCCGTGGCGTGGCCGCCAGCACGTGAACACCCGTCACCGCACAAGGGAGAACATCATGGGCGTGAGCCTCGCCAAGGGCGGAAATGTCTCGCTGAGCAAGGAGGCTCCGGGGCTGACCGCGATCCTCGTCGGTCTCGGCTGGGACGTCCGCACCACCACCGGCGCCGACTACGACCTGGACGCGAGCGCGCTGCTCTGCGACGAGGCGGGCAAGGTGCAGTCCAACGAGCACTTCATCTTCTATAACAACCTGAAGAGCCCTGACGGTTCGGTCGAGCACACCGGCGACAACCTCACCGGTGAGGGCGAGGGCGACGACGAGATCGTCAAGGTCGACCTCTCCTCGGTGCCCGCGACCGTCGCGAAGATCGTGTTCCCGGTCTCGATCCACGAGGCGGAGGGCCGCGGCCAGAGCTTCGGCCAGGTGCGCAACGCGTACATCCGCGTGGTGAACCAGGCGGGCGGCGCGGAGATCGCCCGCTACGACCTCAGCGAGGACGCCTCCACCGAGACGGCGATGGTGTTCGGCGAGCTGTACCGGCACGGCGCCGAGTGGAAGTTCCGGGCGGTCGGGCAGGGTTACGCATCCGGCCTGAGCGGCATCATCGCCGACTTCGGCGTCAGTCTCTGAGCCGCCGGGATCCGGACCAGCACCTCCCACCCACGTCACCACAGGTACCGAAGGCGGAACGATGACGATCAACCTCACCAAGGGCCAGCAGGTCAGCCTCACCAAGTCCGGCGGCGGCGAGCTCGACGTCGTACGGATGGGGCTGGGCTGGAAGTCCGCTCCCCGTAAGGGATTTCTGGCGCGGCTGACCGCCCGTGAGATCGACCTGGACGCCTCGGCGGTGCTCTTCGCCGGCCGTGATCCGCAGGACGTGGTCTTCTTCCAGCATCTGACCAGCGACGACGGTTCGGTCCAGCACACCGGGGACAACCGGGTCGGCGGGGCGGGCGAGGGCGGCGACGACGAGTCCGTCGTCGTCGATCTGCGGCGTGTGCCGGCCCATGTGGACCAGATCGTCTTCACGGTGAACTCGTTCACCGGCCAGACCTTCGAGGAGGTCGAGGCGGCCTTCTGCCGGCTGGTCGACGAGAGCAACGGCCAGGAGCTGGCACGGTACACCCTGACCGGTGGCGGGCGGCACACCGCCCAGATCATGGCCAAGGTCCAGCGGACCGGCTCTGGCTGGCAGATGACCGCGATCGGCGCGGCGGCGGACGGGCGGACCTTCCAGGACCTCATGCCCGCGGTCGTGCAGCACCTCTAGGAACATCTCACCGGACACCGGCGGGGGTGCGCACGCGGCAGACGCGCACCCCCGCTGTCCGGTGGGCGGCACACACCCGCCGCCACACCTGTATATCGACACCGGTACAGACACCCGTATCGACAGCATCGACCGAGGGACAGCATGGGCAGACCTTCCCGGCTCGGGGACGAGGACAGATCCGACTACGCGAGCGCGCTCGACGAGGTGATCGCCTCCCCGGAGGTCCGACGCCTGCTCGAACGCTCGGGGCTCCCCGGCGGTCGGCTGCGTGTTCTGGGCCTGGCGGCCGTCGCGCGCACGACCGCCGCCGCCGACGCCGAGTACCGGCGGTACGCGGCTCTGCGACGACAGGCGGGCGGGCGGCGGGAAGCCGGGGTGTCGCCGCTCTCCGGGCCGGGCGACCAGGAGCGGCCGGGTGCCGGAGTGCTGGCGGTCCTCGGGGTGCTGACGCCGGTGCTCGCCGCCGTGGCCGCGGCGACGTTCCTGCTCCTCGGGTACGGGCTGCGGCTCGCCGGGAGTCTGCCGGCCCTGGCGGGCACCCTCGTCGGCGTCGGCTGGTCCAGTCTGGTCATCGCGGCGGTCACGGGCCTGGTCAGCGTGGCCGCCCTCTACCGCACGGCGGCGAAGCAGTCGGCGGACGGCGCGGCGGACGCGCCCGACCGGTCCCCCGCCCTCCAGGACGCCCGAGAGGCGTGGCTCTCGGCGCTGCGCGACCGGGGGATCCGGCCGTTCCTGCACCAGCGGCTCGCCGAGACGGCCACGCCCCCGGCGGACCGCGGCGAGGGCTCCGGCTTCAGCTCGCCGGCGTTCGCGGGGCCCGAGTTCTCCGGGCCGGGCTTCGAGAGTTCCGGCGGGGTCGCGGGGCCGCGCCTGCCGGACACCCGCCGCTGAGGTCCCACCGCCCTACGCACGCGCGGGTCGGCTCAGCTCAGGCGCGTACGGGTGTTTCCGCCGCGGGCCGGGCGTCGGGCAGGTCCGCCGCCCGGCCCGCGGCGGCCCGGACCAGGGCGGCCATGACCCGGGTGTCCTCGCCCATCTCCGGGTGCCACTGCACGCCGAGCACCAGGCTCCCGTGCCCGGGGAGTTCCAGGGCCTCCACGGTCCCGTCGGGCGCGTGGGCGGAGGCGACCAGGCCGGCGCCGAGGCGGTCGACCGCCTGATGGTGGTAGGCGGGCACCACCGCGGTCTCCGGTACGGCGTCCGCGTACGAGGTGCCGGGCACGGGGGTCACCGGGTGGCTGCCGAAGACGCCGGGGCCGCCGGTGTGGTCGTCCAGGTGCTGGTGCAGGGTGCCGCCGAGGGCGACGTTCAGCAACTGCATGCCCCGGCAGATGCCGAGCAGCGGGACCCGCTGTTCGACCGCCGCCCGGATCAGGGCCAGCTCCCAGGCGTCGCGTTCGCGGGCCGGGGGGCCGGTACGGGGGTCGGCGACCGCCCCGTACCGTGCCGGTTCCACGTCCGCTCCGCCGGCGATCACCAGCCCGTCCAGGGCGGCGACGGTGTCCCGGGCCGCGTCCGCAGCGTCGTCGGGCGGCAGCAGCACCGCGCGTCCGCCCGCCGCCCGGACGAGGCGCGGATAGGCGGCGGGCAACAGCACCACGGGCATCTCCCACACACCCCAGCGGGCTGGGTCCTGGTAGGTGCTGATGCCGATGACGGGCCGGGACATGGAACGTACTCCTCGTCGGGTCGTGGTGCTGGACGAAAGGGGCGCGGGGCTCAGTCGCGGGCGAGTTCGGCCTCGGCCGCCGCCAGGGCGGCGAACTCCTCCTCCGGGGCTCCCGCGACGAGCCGGTGACGGCTGTAGAGGGCGAAGTAGGCCAGGGCCACCGCGTACACCCCGAGCGCGATGAACGCCGCGTCGCGGTCCACCAGGAAGGTCGCCACCAGTGCCGAGCATGCCAGAACGAAGGCCACGGACGAGGTGAGCGCGCCGCCGGGGGTGCGGTAGGGGCGCGGCAGCTCCGGTTCGCGGCGGCGCAGCATCATGTGGGAGAGCGCCATGAGGGCGTAGCTGATCGTGGCGCCGAAGACGGCGACGTTCAGCATCCGGCCGCCGTTGCCGCTCCAGGCGGCGAGCGTGAACCCGATGATGCCGGGGATCAGCAGGCCGAGGTAGGGGGACTTGCGGCGGTTGGTGAGGGAGAGGAAGCGGGGCAGGTAGCCGGCCCGGGAGAGGGCGAACAGCTGACGGGATCCGGCGAAGATCAGGGAGAAGAAGGAGGCGACCAGGCCGGCGAGGCCCGCGTAGTTCACGAAGCGGCTCAGGACGGTCGGCTCGCCGCTGCCCTGCAGGGCCACCACCAGCGGGTTTCCGGCTTCCTTGATGGCGTCGGCGCCCTGGGCCCCGGTGGCGGAGACAAAGGTGATGAGGGCCAGGAAGACCAGGACGGCGAGCGAGACGGCCAGGGCCTTCGGCATCGAGCGGACCGGGTCCTTGGCCTCCTCGGCGGCGAGCGGCACGCCCTCCACGCCGAGGAAGAACCACATGCCGAAGGGGAAGGCGGCCCAGATGCCGAGGAGTCCGTAGGGCAGCCAGGAGTTGGAGCCGAAGGCGGAGGCGTCCGCCGGGATGTCGTTGAGGCGGCCAGCGTCGAACTCGGTGAACGCGCCGACGGCGAAGACGAGGAGGGCGGCCACCGCGATGGCGGTCACCACCAGGCTGAAGCGGAGCGCCTCGCCGACGCCCCAGAGGTGGATGCCGATGAAGATCGCGAAGCAGGCGAGGTAGACGGGCCAGCCGGAGGTGAGGCCGAACAGGCCGAGTGATTCGACGTAGTCGCCGATGAAGAGGGAGATGGCGGCGGGGGCGAGGATGTACTCGATGAGGATGGCCGTGCCGGTCAGGAAGCCGCCCCAGGTGCCGAGCGCCCGCCGGGCGAAGCCGTAACCGCCGCCCGCCGTGGGCAGGATGGCGGAGAGTTCGGCCAGGGCGAAGACCAGACACGCGTACATGACGCCCATCAGGACCATGGCCGCGGCGAGGCCGCCGAAGCCGCCCTTGGACAGGCCGATGTTCCAGCCGGAGAAGTCGCCGGAGACGACGTAGGCGACGCCCAGCCCGGTCAGCAGGAACCAGCCGGCGCTGCCCCGGCGCAGGGTGCGGCGGTGCAGATACGCGTCCGTGCCGGACGTTCCCGGGTCCGCGCCGCCGGAAGGTCCGACGGGTGGTCCGGCGGGTGTTTCGGTTCCCTGAGCCATGAGCGCTCCCGATGTCTGTCGACTCCGCCGATGGGAGTCGGTGGCACATTGCGTCGGTCAAAGGTTCGTCGGCACACCTTTGTGGAACGTAGGAGCGAATGGCAAGGGCCGTGCGTTAAAGAGTGGTTACGGATTCGCCGCGCCGGTCCGCCGGACCGGCTCAGGCGAGGAAGCCGCGCAGCAGGGCCGCCGTGCCGCCGCAGTGTTCGCGCATCATCTCGCGCGCCGCGTCCGCGTCCCGGTCGAGCACCGCCTCGACGACGGCCGCGTGCTGCTGCTGGGAGTGCTCCAGGTTGCGCACCAGCAGCGGGATGCAGTCGAGCAGTTCGTTGAGGGTGGCCCGGACCGCGGCGTACTGGGCGGCGAGCGTTCGGGAGCCGGAGAGTTCGGCGAGTGTGAGGTGGAGCAGGGTGTCCTGGCGGCGGTAGTCCTCCAGCCGGGCGCCGTGTGTCGCGTCCAGCGCGGCCCGCAGCCGGGCCTCGCCGACGGCCGGCAGCCCCTCGGCGCAGAGGCCCGCTGCCCCGGCCTCCAGCACCTCTCGGAAGCGCAGGGTGTCCTCCACGTCGACGGCGGCGATCCGGCGGCGCAGTTCGTCGCTGTCGTCGGGGGCGGCGGTGCGCGGCAGGACGAACGTTCCTCCGTAGCGGCCGCGGCGGCTCTCGACCATGTTCTGGTCCTGGAGGACCTTGAGGACCTCGCGCAGCGTGACCCTGCTGATCCGCAGATGCTGGGCCAGCTCGCGCTCGGAGGGCAGCCGTTCGCCGGGCGGCACCAGACCGAGCCTCAGCAGTTGGAGGACCTGCTCCAGAGCCTCCTCGAAGCCGTTGCCCGCACGGACGGGGCGCAGCACGGAGTCCAGCCGGGCGGTCGCGGCGTCCGGCTCGCCCGCCCCCGCGTCGGTGGCGGCTGCCGCCGGACGGGTGTCGTCCGCTCGCTCCCTCGTGGCCACTGGTGGATCCCCTTCCCAAGCAATGGTTCTCTGTCATACCTTATGCCTCCCGGTTCACCCAAGGAGGCATCCCGTGGCAGACCGCACACCCCCGCTCGGCGTCGACGAGCTCCGCTCGCGTGTCGCGGACGGGTCGATAGACACTGTGGTGCTGGCCTTCCCGGACATGCAGGGCCGGCTTCAGGGGAAGCGGTTCGCGGCCGGGTTCTTCCTGGACGAGGTGCTGGAGCACGGTACCGAGGGCTGCAACTACCTCCTGGCCGTGGACACCGAGATGCGGACCGTCGACGGCTACGCGATGTCCTCGTGGGAGAACGGCTACGGCGACTTCGGCATGGTCCCCGACGCCGCCACCCTGCGCCCCGTGCCCTGGCACGAGGGGACCGCCCTGCTGATCGCGGATCTCGCCTGGCACGACGGCAGTCCGGTGGTGGCCGCCCCGCGTCAGATCCTGCGCCGTCAGCTCGACCGGCTGGCGGAGCTCGGCTGCACGGCCCAGGTGGGCACGGAGCTGGAGTTCATCGTCTTCCGGGACAGTTACGAGGAGGCCTGGGACCGCGACTACCGCGGGCTGACCCCGGCCAACCAGTACAACATCGACTACTCGATCCTCGGCACGGGGCGGATCGAGCCGCTGCTGCGCCGGATCCGCAACGAGATGCAGGAGGCCGGGCTGACCGTCGAGTCCGCCAAGGGTGAGTGCAATCCCGGTCAGCACGAGATCGTCTTCCGCTACGACGAGGCGCTCACCACCTGCGACCAGCACGCCGTCTACAAGACGGGCGCCAAGGAGATCGCGGCCCAGGAGGGCGTCTCGCTGACTTTCATGGCCAAGTACGACGAGCGCGAGGGCAACTCCTGCCACATCCATCTCTCGCTGACCGACGCGGACGGCGAGAACGTGATGGCGGGCGACGGCGAGGGCGGTATGTCCGAGCTGATGCGGCACTTCCTGGCCGGTCAGCTGGCCGCCCTGCGGGACTTCTCCCTCCTCTACGCGCCCAACATCAACTCCTACAAACGCTTCCAGCCAGGATCCTTCGCCCCCACCGCCGTCGCCTGGGGCGTCGACAACCGCACCTGCGCCCTGCGGGTCGTCGGCCACGGGCGCTCGATGCGCTTCGAGAACCGGCTGCCCGGCGGCGACGTCAACCCGCATCTGGCCGTCGCCGGGCTGGTCGCCGCCGGACTGTACGGGGTCGAGCACCGGCTGCCGCTGCCCGAGGCGTGTACGGGCAACGCGTACACCGGCGACTACGACCAGGTGCCGACGACTCTGCGCGAGGCGGCCGAACTGTGGGAGGCCAGCCCCATCGCCAAGGAGGCGTTCGGCGAGGAGGTCGTCGCGCACTACCTGAACATGGCCCGCGTCGAACTGGCCGCGTACGACTCCGCGGTGACCGACTGGGAGCTGCGCCGCTCCTTCGAACGCCTCTGACCGTCAGCACACCACCGCACAACCACCAGCTTCCGTGATCGGGGTCCGTACGTGTCACAACCCACCCTGGACGTCCTGAACCCGGCGACCGCCGAGGTCGTCGCCACCGTCCCCGCCGCCTCCGCCGCCGATGTGGACGCCGCCGTCACCCGCGCCGCGGCCGCCCAGGGGCGCTGGGCGGCCGCCGCGCCCGCCGACCGGGCCCGGCTGCTGCGCCGCTTCGCCGTGGTCGTCGACGAACACATCGAGGAACTGGCGCAGTTGGAGGTTCGCGAGGCCGGCCACACCATCGGCAACGCCCGGTGGGAGGCGGGCAACGTACGCGATCTCCTCGACTACGGCGCGGGCGGGGCGGAACGGCTCCTGGGCCGGCAGATCCCGGTCGCGGGGGGTATCGACTTCACCGTCCTGGAGCCGCTGGGCGTCGTCGGCGTCATCGCGCCGTGGAACTTCCCGATGCCGATCGCCGCCTGGGGTCTCGCGCCGGCCCTCGCGGCGGGCAACGCCGTCCTCCTCAAGCCCGCCGAGACGACCCCGCTCACCGCTCTGCGGCTGGCCGAACTCGCCCTGGAGGCCGGTCTGCCCGACGGTCTTCTCCAGGTGCTGCCCGGCGAGGGCCCGGTGGCCGGAAGCGCCCTGGTGGAGCACCCGGGCGTCGCGAAGATCGTGTTCACCGGCTCCACCCGGACCGGCAAGCACATCATGACCCGCTGCGCGGAGCGCGTGAAGCGGCTCACCCTGGAGCTGGGCGGCAAGAGCCCCAACCTCGTCTTCGCCGACGCGGATGTGGCGGCAGCGGCGGCGGCCGCCCCGATGTCCTTCCTGGACAACGCCGGTCAGGACTGCTGCGCCCGGACCCGGATCCTGGTCGAGCGGTCCGTGTACGACCGCTTCCTAGAGCTGCTCGTCCCGGCCGTCGCCGCCGTGGTGGTGGGCGACCCGGCCGACGAGAAGACGCAGATGGGCCCGCTGATCTCGGCGCTCCAGCTGGACCGGGTGCGGGGCTTCGTCGACGGGGGCCGTGGCGCCGACGGCGTACGGACCATCCTCGGAACGGCCCCCGACGGCCCCGGGTTCTGGTATCCGCCGACCGTCCTCACCGGGGTCTCGCCGGATGCGCCGGTGGCCGTGGAGGAGGTCTTCGGGCCGGTCGCGGTGGTCCTGCCGTTCGAGGACGAACAGGACGCGCTGCGGCTCGCCAACGCCACCGACTACGGCCTCGCCGGCTCGGTCTGGACCCGGGACGTCGGGCGCGCGCTGCGCGTCGGGCAGGGGCTGCGGGCGGGCAATCTCTCCGTCAACTCGCACTCCAGTGTGCGCTATTCGACCCCCTTCGGCGGCTACAAGCAGTCGGGCCTGGGCCGCGAGCTCGGCCCGGACGCCCTGGCCGCCTTCACCGAAACCAAGAACGTCTTCATCAGCACGGAGGCCTGAGCCCATGACCGACACTTCTTCCGTCTGCCGCCGTCTGGTCGGCCGCACCGCCGTCGTCACCGGAGCCGGCAGCGGCATCGGTCTGGCCACCGTGCGGCGGCTGGCCGCCGAGGGCGCGCACGTCGTCTGCGCCGATGTGGACGAGGAGCGCGGCAAGGCCGCAGCCGAGGAGGCGGGCGGGCTCTTCGTCCGTACCGACGTCACCGACGCCGAGCAGGTGGACGCCCTCTTCAAGGCGGCGTTCGACACCTACGGCTCGGTCGACATCGCGTTCAACAACGCGGGGATCTCGCCGCCCGACGACGACTCCATCCTGGAAACCGGCCTGGAGGCCTGGCGGCGGGTGCAGGAGGTCAATCTGACCTCCGTGTTCCTCTGCTGCAAGGCGGCCATCCCCTATATGCGCGCGCAGGGCAGGGGCTCCATCATCAACACGGCCTCGTTCGTGGCCCGGATGGGCGCGGCCACCTCGCAGATCTCGTACACCGCGTCCAAGGGCGGGGTGCTGGCGATGTCGCGCGAGCTGGGTGTGCAGTTCGCGCGCGACGGGATCCGGGTCAACGCCCTGTGCCCCGGGCCGGTCAACACCCCGCTGCTGCAGGAGCTGTTCGCCAAGGACCCGGAGCGGGCCGCCCGGCGTCTGGTGCACATCCCGGTCGGCCGGTTCGCGGAGCCGACCGAGATCGCCGCCGCCGTGGCGTTCCTGGCGAGCGACGACTCCTCGTTCGTGAACGCCACGGACTTCCTGGTCGACGGCGGGATCGCCGGGGCGTACGTCACCCCGGTCTGATCCCGGCACTCTCCGGTACTCCCCCGGCGGCCGGACGTCCGTGGACGTCCGGCCGTCGGTCGCCGTTCAGCGCGGGGCCGGGTCCGGCACTCCCCTGAGGCGCTGGGCGCGGAGCACCAGGAGCATCTCGAAGCGCTGGTCCGGTTCGTCGATGGCGTCGCCCCACATCTCGCGGATCTGCCGCAGCCGGTAGCGGGCCGTCTGCGGGTGGACGCCCAGGCGGGCGGCCACCTCGGGGGCGCCGCCGGGGGTCTCGATCCAGGCGAGCAGCGTCTCGGCCAGCCGCTTCGTCTGGGTCGGACTGAGGCCGTCCAGCGGGGCGAGGCAGCGGCGGGCGGCGGCGTCGATCAGCTCCTGGGCCGGGAGGAGCAGCAGTTCCTCCGTCCGTTCGGTGCAGTACAGCACCTCGCCCTGCGGCAGCAGGTCCTTCTTGATCAGCTGGACCGCTGTCTCGGCCCAGCGCAGCGAGGTCGCCGCGGCCGCCAGCGGGACCGCCGGGCCGATCGCCCCGGACCAGCCGGCCGTGGCGCGCCGCAGGATCTCCGCTCGGCCCGCCGTGTCCGGATCCGGGATGACGATGCGCGGCTGCTCACTCTCCATCTCCAGCAGGATGCCCTGCCCCACCGCGGGGGCCACGGCCTCGCGGGCCGGGCGCATGAGGACACCCACGGCGATGGTCTCCGGGAGCTCCCAGCCGATCCGGGCGGCCCGCTCGGCCAGGCCCCGGCCCGTGTCTCCGCGGTGTTCCATCAGAAGGAGTTCGATCAGCTGGCGCTGGAGGCGGAGCCGTTCGCTGGCGCGCCGGGCCGCCGCCTCGGCGTAGCCCCGTACCGACTGTTCCACGAGCCCGTCCAGATACTCGAATCCCGATTCGGCCAGCTCGTACATGGCGGGCGCGGGGATGTCGACCTGCTGGCCGATCTCGGCGAGCCTGCGCCAGGTGAGCCGGACCCCGAGGCGGTAGATGGCCTGAAGCGCGTCGAGGCTGCGGCCTTCGAGCCCTTCGCCCCGGCCGAACTCCTGGAACATCTCCGGCGGCACCCGTGGGTGGGCGCCCGCGGTGAGGTTGTGGACGAAGCCTTCGATGGCGCGGCGGATGCCGACGAGGGCCAGCGGCTCTCCGGACTCGTCCTCGACGAGGTGCAGATAGGGATATTCCTGGCGTATCTGGTACAGGATCGTCTGGGCGAGCTCCGGGGCCTCGGACCGGGCGATCGCCTCGAAGCGGTCGAGCTTCGACCGGGGGACCTCCTGCCAGGCGGGGCGCGTCACGGAGCTGCCGGGCCGGTGTCATAGCTGATCAGAGGGGTATTGGGCTGGTCGGGAGTGGCGTCGAGCAGTGCCACGACGCCGACCGCCGCACCAACGGCGAAGGACGCGGCCACCAGAACGGTGACGGTTGCGGCGATGAGTCTGCGCATAGTCGGGTCAGCTCCTAGCTGGAGACGATCCCCACCCCTTAAGCCGGGCCCCTCCGGCTGGGACACAGTGTCGACAGCACATTGACATTCCGTCAAGGGCTTGCCTACTGTTCACGCCAATCAAGGGCTGACCGGCCCGGGGCCCGTGCACCTCCGCGAAGAGATTCGACCCAGGAGTGCCCGGATGCGCCACAACGCTTCTCCCCTGTCGCTTGTCCTGCTGGGGGCAGGGGTCTTTCTGCTCGTCCTCGCGCCGCTGCTCGTCTGGTACGTCCAGCCGCATGCCAAGCGCACCCCCGTAGACATCGACACCACCACCGTCTTCACCGGGACGGGCAGCTACTTCGACACCTCCGAGGTGGAGACGGTCGAGGGCAGAACGATCACGATCACCCGGCAGGTGCGCGGGGACGTGGCCGACAGCGAGAAGAGCGGCAACGCCGTGTGGGACGTGTCCACCTCGGTCGACCACCAGGGCACCCTGCCCGCCTCGGACCCCCGTGACGCCCTCCAGTGGACGCTGGAGCGCTGGGTGACCGACCGCTCCACCAACGAGCCGGTGCACTGCTGCGAGGAGTCCCCGGCCTTCGACGGGGAGGCGTACCTGAAGTTCCCCTTCGACGTCGAGAAGCGCTCCTACCGCTGGTGGGACAGCACGCTCGGCGGCGTGGTGCGGCTGTCCTACGCAGGTGAGAAGGAGATCCAGGGCTACTCCGGCTATCTCTTCACGGGCGAGGTGGAGCCCACCAGGACCGGGGTGCGCCAGGTGCCTGGGCTGCTCGTGGGGAAGAAGAAGACCCCGCAGGTGCTGGCCGAGGAGTGGTATTCCAACAGCGGTATCGAGCTGGTCGTGGACCGGCGGACCGGCCGCATCATCAACGCGGCGATCGGGCCGAAGAAGACGCTGCGCGCTCCGGGATCCGAGAAGGACGCCGTCGTGCTGCTGGAGAGCAAGCGGGTGGAGTTCACCGAGGAGACCCAGCTCAAGCAGGTCGAGCTCGCTTCGGCGGACAGCGACCGGCTGGCGATGCTCGGCACGACCGCGCCGGCCGGGGCGGCCGGAGTGGGCGGTGTGCTCACGATCGCGGGCGTCGTGCTCGTCGTACGGGGGCGTCGGACGGAGCCGGAAGCTCCGAATACTCACATGATGACGATTCCGCACACCTGAGTTACCGGCAAGTTGTTGCACCGGTGAGTAGCCGGGCGCGCACCCGTGCCGAAAACTGTCTATCCCCACCAGAGCACGGCCCCCCGGTCTCGTCCTTTCCTTTCCCTTCCCGTTCTCCCCCGCCTTCTCCGTACTTCGCTTCTCCCCCCTTCCGCTCCCCGCCCCGTACGGCACGGCCCTCGACCCCGAAGGCCACTTCCCCGAACTCCCCGCATCCCGAGCCGAGTTGGAGCACCGATGCCCCAGCACGTACCTCCCCCCCTGCTCGACGCCGTCGCACGCCCGGGTCAGGGCCCGGCGTCCGCCCCGGTTCCCGCCGCCCCCAGACGTATCGTCTTCCTCGCCCACCGCGACCTGGGCAATCCGGCCGCCGGCGGCTCCGAGCTGCTGGTCGACCAGCTTGCCCTCGGCCTCACCGAGCAGGGGCACGACGTCACCCTGCTGTGCGGCGGGCAGGCCGCGCGCCGGTCCTACCGGGTCGTCTCGGCGGGCAGCACGCTGGGGCACTACGTCGGCGCGCGGTCCGCGTTCGCCCGGCACATCGGGACGTGCGACCTGCTGGTCGAGGTCTGCAACGGCATGCCGTACCTGGCGCCCCTGTGGCACCGCGGACCCACGGTGTGCCTGGTCAACCATGTGCACACCGATCTGTGGGACATGCGCTTCCCGACGCCGGTGGCCCGTGCCGGGCGCAAGCTCGAACACTGGGCGCTGTCCCGGGCCTACCGCGATCACCTGATGATCGCGGTCTCCCCGTCGACGGCGGGCGCCCTGCGCGAACTGGGCGTGCCCGACCGGCGGATCCGGGTGGTGCACAACGGGGTCCAGGAGCCGAGCCCGCAGGGCGAGCGGTCCGCCACGCCCCTGTTCGTGGCGCTGGGCCGGCTCGTCGACTACAAGCGCGTCGATCTGCTGCTCCAGCTCTGGGAGCGGGTCCGGCCGGTCACCGGCGGCCGGCTCGTCATCGTCGGCGACGGCCCGGAGCGGGCCCGGCTGGAACAGCTCGCCGGTCCGGGTGTGGAGTTCGCCGGTCATGTGACCGAGGCGGAGAAGCACCGGCTGCTCTGTGCCGCGTGGATGCTGCTGCACCCGGCGGCCGTGGAGGGCTGGGGGCTCGTCGTCACGGAGGCGGCGGCACGGTCCACCCCGACCCTGGGCTTCGACGTGCCGGGGCTGCGCGACTCCGTCGAGGACGGGGTCACCGGAATCCTCGCTCCGGGCGCGTCCTCCTTCGCCGCCGCCTGGTGTGCGCTGGCGCTGGACGACGAGCGGCGCGAGACGATGGGCAAGGCGGCCCGCGAACGCGCCGCGGACTACCGGTGGACCGCCAGTGTGCGCCGGTTCGCGGCGGTGGCCGCCGAGGCGGCGAGCGGCCCGGGCGCCCCGGCGATCGGTACGAGCGCGTGAAGGACCCCTCGTTCCGGCGGTCGGCCGCCCTGTTCCGCGCCTTCCTGCGCGAACAGGGCGACCCCGCCACCGCGTACACCCTGCTGGCCCGTGACGCGGCCGACCAGGTCGAGCGGCACGGTCCGCTCCGGGACAAGGTGGTCGTGGACATCGGCGGCGGCGACGGCTACTTCACCCGGGAGTTCCGGCGGCGCGGTGCGCACAGCTATCTCTTCGAACCGGATCCGGCGGAGATCGGCCCCGGGCAGCGCGCGGACACCGTCGTCGCCGACGGTTATCTGCTGCCGCTCGCCGACGGCGCGGCCGACGTCTGCTTCTCCTCCAACGTGCTGGAGCACGTCGCCGACCCCCACACCTTCCTCAGCGAGATGGTCCGGGTGACCCGGCCCGGCGGCCTCATCTACGTCTCCTACACCAACTGGCTCTCCCCGTGGGGCGGCCACGAGTGGGCGCCCTGGCACTACCTCGGCGCCGAACGCGCCCGGAGCCGCTACGAGCGGCGCACCGGCGGCCCGGCCAAGCACCGGCTCGGCGAGAACCTCTTCAAGATCGGCGTCGGCGAGACGCTGAGCCATGTCCGGAGCCGCTCCGACGTGGCCCTCGTCTCGGCCCGCTCGCGCTACTGGCCCGTCCTTCCCCAGCTCGTGCCGCGGATCCCCGTACTGCGGGAGTTCGCCACCTGGAACCTCCTCCTCATCCTCCGGCGGTGTTCATGACCAGCGCTGTCCACCCACCCCGGCCCACGGCCCCGGACGGTGCGGGTCCCGTGCCGCCGGGCTCCTCCGAGGGCCCGCCCCGGTCGCGGCGTTGGCTGCTGGGCTTCTGGGCCGCCGTGTTCGCGGCGTTCCTCGCGGTGTCGCCGGGGCGGATGACGTTCGACACCAAGCTCGGCGTCGTCGCGGACCCCTGGCGCTTCCTGGGCGACCTGGGCGAGCTGTGGCACAGCCGGGCCGGGTTCGGCGGGATCGCCGACCAGTACGTGGGCTACGCCATCCCGATGCTGCCGTACTACGGGGCGGCCGACCTGCTGCACGTACCGGTCTGGCTCGCGGAGCGGCTGTGGCTCTCGCTGATCGTGGCGACCGCCTTCTGGGGTGCGCTGCGGCTGGCGGAGCGACTGCGTGTGGGCTCCCCGGCGACCCGGCTGCTGGGTGCGGTGGTGTACGCGCTGTGGCCGACGTACACGATCGTCGTGGGCTCGACCTCGGCCGCGGCCCTGCCGGGCGCGCTGCTGCCGTGGGTGCTGCTGCCGCTGACGAACCCGCGGCTCGCGCCGAGGATCGCCGCGGCCCGCTCCGCGCTGCTGATCCCGCTGATGGGCGGGGTCAACGCCGCTTCCACGCTGGCCTCGCTGCTGCCGGTGGGGCTGTATCTGCTGTCCCGGCCGGGCGGTCCGCGCAAGCGGGCGCTGCTGGCCTGGTGGATACCGGGCGTGATCCTGGCGACCGCCTGGTGGATCGTGCCGCTGCTGCTGCTCGGGACCTTCGGCGAGAACTTCATGCCGTACGTGGAGTCCTCGTACACCACCACGACGACCATGTCGGCGACCGAGATGCTGCGCGGCGGCGGGAACTGGGTGGGCTATCTGAACTTCGGCGAGGCCTGGCTGCCCGCCGGCTGGACCGTCGCCACCGCGACCGTCACCATCCTGGGCTCGGCGCTCGCCGCCGCCCTGGGTCTGGCGGGTCTGGCGCGGCGTGATCTGCCCGAGCGCCGCTGGCTGGTGCTCACGGTCCTGAGCGTCGCGCTGGTGACGCTCGCCGGTTACGGCGGTGCGCTGGGCGGGCTGTTCCACGGGACCGTGCAGGAGTGGCTGGACGGCTGGCTGGTGCCGTTCCGGAACATCTACAAGTTCCAGACGGGTGTGGCGCTGGCCCTGGCGCTGGGGCTCGCGCACCTCACGGCGGTGGCCTCCGTCGCCGTCGCGGCGCGCGGTGGCGGCGACGCGGTGCGGGCCCGCCGGCTCGCACCGGTGGTCGCCGCCGTGATCGTGCTGCCGGGTCTGGCCTGGCCGTACGTCAACGGCTCGATCCTGCAGACGGGTTCGTTCCAGCAGCTGCCGATGTACTGGGAGGCGACCGGGGGTTGGCTGAAGAAGAACTCGGCGAACGACCGCGCCCTGGTGGTGCCGGCGACCGCGCACGGCATCTACACCTGGGGTTCCCCCATCGACCAGCCGTTGGACGTGCTCGCCGACTCGCCCTGGGCGCAACGGGATTACGTGCCCTTCGGCACGCCGGGCAACCGGCGGGCGATGGACGCCGTCGAGCAGGCGCTGACCTCCGGCGGCGAGGTTCCCGGGCTGAGCGAGTATCTGAACCGGGCCGGGCTGCACTATGTGGTGGTCCGCAACGACCTGGATCCCGACCAGCTCGGGTATGTCCCCACGACGACGGTGAAGCGCACGTTGGAGGCCTCCGGGTATCAGCGCGTGACCGGGTTCGGTCCGGTGATGACCGGTGGCCGGATCGCCGCGGACACTCCCGTACAGGTCGAGGGCCTCTATCCGCGGCAGCGGGCCGTGGAGATCTACGAACCGCCCGCCGGCACGGAGCGTCCGGGCCGGGCGAGCACGGCTCCGGTGGCCTCGACGGCCGTCGTGAGCGGCGGGCCCGAGTCGCTGCTCCCGCTGTCGGCGAGCGGCGCGCTGGAAGGCCGGCCGGCCGTGCTGGCCGGTGACGCGCACCCGGGTCTGGGGCGGCCGTCGCTGTACGCGGCGGGCGACGGGCTGCGGCGCGCGGACACCCGGTTCGGGCTGGTCAACTCCAACACCTCGTACACGTACACCGCCGACGAGCGCAACGCCGCCGAGGCCGCGCAGGATCCGGGCCGGAGCCCCCGGCAGATCCTGCCGACGTCCGGCGCGGAGCACCAGACCACCGCCGTGCTGCGCGGGGCGAAGAAGGTCAGCGCCTCGTCGGTGGGCAACTGGCTGTTCCATCTGCCGCAGTACGACCCGGTCAACGCGTTCGACGGCAACCCGGACACCGGCTGGGCCGAGGGCTCGCCCGGCTCGCCCGAGAACGAGTGGGTGCGGATCGACTTCACCGCCCCGACGGACCTTCCGGGCTCGCTCCAGGTGACTCCGCTGCCCGGTGCGAACGTGCGGGCCGCGCCGACCGTCGTCCGGGTCGAGACGGACCGGGGCTTCAAGGACAGTCCGCTGCGGACGGACGGGTCGGCGCAGCAGGTGGCCGCGCCCGCCGGGCAGGCCGCCTGGCTGAAGGTGACGATCCTGGAGTCGCAGCAGGGGCGTCCGGGTCTCACCGGCGCCGGGTTCACCGATATCGCGATCCCCGGGGTGCAGGTGACCCGGATGCTGGAGCTGCCCACGGACGCGCCGCGTGAGGGCGCGGACTCCACGGTCTACTCGCTGCGGCGCGGCAGCGACCCGGGCGGTCTGTCGTCGGTGGCGGCCGAGGTCGGTCTGCACCGGCAGTTCACCGCCCAGGAGGCGGGCACGTACAAGGTGTCCGCGAGTGCCGTTCCGGTGCCCGGGGAGGAGCTGGACAAGCTGCTGTTCGAGCTGACGGGCGAGCGGGACAAGATCGAGGTGAGCGCCGACTCCACGGCGCGGCTGGGCACCAACCTCAGTCCGCGCAATCTCACCGACGGTGATCTGACCACGGCGTGGATCGCGGGTGAACGCCCCGTACTGCATCTGTCGTGGCCGGAGAAGAAGGAGGTCGGCGAGATCGTCTTCGCGGCGGCCGGCGGTCTGTCCACCCGGCCCGAGCAGGTGCAGATCAGCTCGCCGGACGGTACGGCGGTGGCGGCCGTGGACGAGAACGGCATGGCCCGCTTCTCGCCGATCAGCACCGACCGGATGGACATCACCATCTCGCGTCAGGCGCCGCTGACCGTCCACAACCCGGTCGCCGACGCCCAGCTGCAGCTGCCGGTCGGTCTGAGCGAGGTCTACATCCCGGTGCTGGAGGAGTACCGCTCGCCGCAGCCGAAGCCGGACAAGACCTTCAGCCTGGCCTGCGGCAAGGGACCGGTCCTGTCGGTGGGCGGCACGTTCCTGGAGACCCGGGCCGAGGGCCGGGTGCGGGACCTGACCCAGCGCCGCCCCATCGAGGTCACGCCGTGCACGAAGGACGGCTCGGTGGAGCTGGCCGCCTCGTCCACCACCGTCGAGGCGGGGGACGCGGGACCGCTCGCCATCACGGACGTCACGCTGAGCAACGGCACCTCCGAGGCCGGAGCGAGCACGCCGCGGTCGGTGGACGTCGAGCAGGGCGACGGTGACCGGCGCACGATCGCCGTCGGCCCGGGCGCGGCCTCCTACCTCCAGATCCACGAGAATCACAACGCGGGCTGGAAGGCCACCCTGGACGGCAAGGAGCTGACGCCGCTGCGGATCGACGGCTGGCAGCAGGCCTGGCTGGTCCCGGAGGGCGAGGGCGGCAAGGTCACCCTGGAGTACGAGCCGGCCCGGATCTACCAGGTGGGTCTGATCGGTGCGGCGGTGCTGCTCCTGGTGCTGGTGGGACTCGCCTTCGTACGCCGGCGGGGAGCCGATCCGTACGCGGCCGAGGAGCGGCCCGTGCCGCCGGGGCCGGGTCCGGTCCTGGGCACGGTGGCGCTCACCCTGGTGGGTGTGGTGATCGCGGGGCCGCTGGCCCTGGCGGTGCCCCTCCTCGCCGTACTCGCCCGCTTCCGGCCCAAGTGGCTCGCTCCGGTGGCGTTCGCGGCGATGGCCGCCGCGGGTGTCGTCGCGGCGGTGGGCACCGGGGACACCACGGCGGCGGACGAGGGCGCGTTCGGTGCGACGGCCCAGTTCCTGGCCCTGGTCGGCCTGTTCGCGGCCCTGGTCACGGTCGGACGCGGACCGCTCGGCCGACGGGCCGCGGGTGGCCCGGGCACGGCCGCCCCGGCCACGGCGTCCGGCGAGGCGCCCACGGTTCCGGCACAGTCCGCCGCGCCCTCGGGCCGGACGCTGTCCACCGACCCGAAGCGGCCGCAGGGAACTCCGCCGCCCCGTCCCGGAGGGAGCACCTGATGGCGACCACGCAGCAATCGCGGGCGCGGGGCGGCGGGCCCCGGCCCGGGCCCCCGGCGCGGGTGCCGTTCCCGGTGGTCGACGAGGTGGCCCGGCACTGCGAGCAGGACACCGAGCCGAACACGGTGCACATCGAGATCCATCTGCCCGGCCGGGTGGACGAGGGGCGGCTGCGCTCCGCGTTCGCCGAGGCGCTGGCCCGGCACCCCCGGGCGCTGATGCGGGAGCGGCCCCGGGGCGCGTTCGCCCGGCGCTACGAGTGGGAGCTGACCGGGAGCGCCGACACGGATCCGGTCTGCTTCCCGCCGTCCGGGCCCGGGGCACTCGCCCGGGCCCGGGCCCGGGCGCTGGACCAGGCGCCGCCGCTGACCGCGTCGCCGCCGCTGCGGCTCGACGTGGTCCGGGAGCCGGGCGGCGAGGGGTGTGTGCTGGTGTTCGCCGTGCACCACACCGCGCTGGACGGCCCGGCGTGCATGCGGCTGGCGGCGACGGCCGCCGAGGTCTACGGCGCGCACCGCACCGCGCCGGCGCCCGCCCCGGCGCGCCCGGCGTCCGAGCCGCCCGCCGGGGAGTCCCCGGCGGCTCCGCCGGCCCGTCCCGCCCGGATCGCGGCGGGCGCGCCGGGGCCGTCCCCGGTACCGGGCAATGCGATGCTGCTGGCCGAACTGCCGGTCCCCCGGCGGGAGTCCGGAGCGCCGTACACGGTGAACGACCAGCTCATGGTGGCCACCGCGCTCACCGTGGCCGACTGGAACCGGACGCAGGGCGCGCCGGGGTCCGACCGCAGGCCGCTGCGGATCACCATGCCGGTCGACGACCGCACCCGGGGGCCCGAGATGCCGATCGGGAACGGCACCCGGCTGGTGGAGGTCGGTTTCGCCGCCGCGGAGCTGGTGCCCGGGGCGGACGTCGCCGCCCTGCTCCGGGCGACCGCCGAGCGGACCCGGGCGCTCAAGGCGCGCCCCCGGCCGCCGCTGGGCCGTGCCGCCTCCCTGCTGACCGCGCCGCTGCTGCCGGTGGCCGCCCGCGCCGCGGTCACCCGGGGGCTGCGGGTGCTGGCGGCGCCGTGGACCTCGACGACGCTGCTGAGCAACATCGGCCGGGTGCCGTATCCGCTGGACTTCGGGGAGGCGGGCCGGGCGACGGCCGTGTGGTTCTCCGCGCCCGCCCGGATGCCCCGGGGTCTGACGTTCACCACGGCGTCCACGGGCGGCCGGCTGCATCTGGCGCTGCGCTGGTCGCGGACCCTGCTCGGGGACGAGGACGGCGTGCGCCTGCGCGAGATGTTCACCCGTCACCTGGCCTCGACGTCCTCGGAGAGCGTATGACCAGCAGCGCCTCTCCCCCGCCCGGGCTGCGGGACTTCTACGAGAATCCGGCCGTACCCGTCGCCTCGGGCGACGGGCGCAGCAGACGGCAGGCCCGGCTGCTGGCCGATGCGCTGGACGCGCCGGGGCAGGTGATCCTCGACATCGGGTGCGGCGACGGCACGGCTGCCGCCACGGCGGCCCCGTTCCTCGCCGGGCACCGGCTGATCGGGGTCGACTGGTCGCAGGACGCGCTGCGCCGGGCCCGGCCCCGGATGGGCGCGGTGGTGCGCGGGGAGCTGGAGCACGGCGGGCTGCCGCTGGCCGACGGGTGCGCGGACGCGGTGCTGTTCAGCGAGATCCTGGAGCATCTGGTCGACCCGGACCAGGCGTTGGACGAGCTGCGGCGGGTGCTGCGGCCCGGCGGCCATCTGATGCTGTCCACCCCGAACCTGGCGGCCTGGTACAACCGGGCGCTGCTGCTCGCCGGGGTACAGCCGGTGTTCTCGGAGGTCAGTCTGCGCGGGATCCACGGCCGCCCCGGCTCGGAGGTGGTCGGACATCTGCGGCTGTACACGGCCCGTGCCCTGCGCTCGTTCCTGACGGCGTCCGGCTTCACCGATGTGACGGTCAAGGGCGCCCCCTTCCACGGGGTGCCGCGTCCGCTGCGCCTGTTGGACCGGGCGGCGTGCGCGGTGCCCGGGGCGGCCTCCATCCTGCTGGCCCACGCGCGGCGGAGGTAGCGCGATGTGGTGGGGTGTCGGCGCGGCGCTGGTCGCCAACGCGCTGTACAGCGTGGGTTTCGTGGTGGAGAAACGGGCCCTGGGCTCGCTGCCCGCGCTCTCCGCCGGCCGGCCGCTGCGGGTGATCCGGGTGCTGGCGACCAGCCCGCTGTGGATCGTCGGAGCGCTGGCGCTGGCGGCCGGGTTCGGGGCGCAGCTGGTCGTCTACCGCGCGCTGCCGATCGCGGCGGCGCAGGGCATCTTCGTCTCCGGTCTGGTGCTGCTCCTGCTGTTGTCCTCGGCCGTGCTCGGCGAGGAGTCGACGGGCCGCGAACGCTACGCGCTCGGCGGGGTACTGGTCGCCCTGTTGATGGTCGTCGCCTCGGTGCGCGAGGGCGAGGACGTGGTGAGCGGCGGGGCGCCGTGGATGCTGGTGCTGCTGGTCTGCCTGCCGGCGCTGGCGGCGGGCGTCTGGCTGTACGTACGGGTCGAGAGCCGGGCGGCCAAACGGCACCGGGTGCCGACCAGCGGGATCGGCTACGGCGTGGCGGTGGGTCTGCTCTACGGGGTCAGCTCGCTGGCCATCAAGGGCACGTCCAGCCGCCTGACCGGCACCGATCTCGGCGAGGCCGCGTGGTCGCTGCTGGGGTCCCCGTATCCGTATCTGCTGCTGTTCACCGCGGGGGCCGGTCTGGTGATGTCGCAGGCGGCGCTGCAGCGCTGCCGGGCGTCCCTCATCGTGCCGGTGTGCACCACGGTGACCTGTCTGTTCACCGCGGTCCTCGGGACGCTCGCGTTCGGCGAGACGCTGCCCGACGATCCGCTGCTGCTGGCCCTGCGGGTGGGCGGCACGGCGCTCGCCCTGTCCGTCCTGCTGGCCATGCCCCGCCACGATCCGCCACCCGCCGCGCCGTCCTGACCCCGGACACGATCCGCCGTCCGGTCCACCTGAGTTGAGGGAGCTGTACCGATGAACCCCGACGACCCGCTGCTCGCCCTGCTGGCCTGCCCGCTCGACAAGGGCCCGCTGTCGCTGCTGCCCGAGGAGGAGGCGGAGGGGGCGGCGCTCTACAACTCCCGGCTGCGCCTGAGTTACCCGATCGTGGACGGCATCCCGCAGTTGCTGCCCTCGTCGGGCCGGAAGGTCTCGGCGGTGGACCACGAGCGTCTGCTCACCCGGCTCAAGGCGTCGGCCACGTGACCACGTTCGCCGCGGCGGTGGCGTCCCGGCTGCCCGCCCGCCTGGTCGGCGCGGCGGCCGTCGCCCTGTATCCGCGCTTCGAGCCCGAGCTGCGGCGGCTGGCCGACTTCTGCCCGCCGGACGGCATCGCCCTCGACATCGGGGGCTGGTACGGCCCGTGGTCGCGGCGGCTGGCCGCCCGCTGCGCCGAGGTGGTCACCATCGAGCCGGTGCCGCATCTGGCCGGGCATCTGCGCCGGACGCTGCCGTCGAACGCCCGGGTGGTCCAGGGTGCGGCGACCGACCGGGAAGGCACCGCACAGCTGTGGTTCCCGGAGGGCGACCAGGGCGACCGGGGGGTGTCGTCGCTGGCCCGCCGCGACATCCACGCGCACTGCCTGGAGGTGCCGTCGATCACCGTCGACGGTCTGGGGCTGCGCGGGGTCGGCTTCGTGAAGATGGACGTCGACGGCGGTGAGCGGGCGGCCCTGCTCGGCGCGGCGGAGCTGCTGCGCGAGGACCGCCCTGCGCTGCTCATCGAGCTGGAGAGCCGGCTCGGCCCGATCGCCCCGGCGGTCGACCTGCTGACCGGACAGGGCTATGCGGGCTGGCTCCTGGCGGGCCGGCGCTGGATCACGCTCGACGGGTTCGACCTGGTGGCCCACCAGGCACGGACCGAGCACCTGGTGCACCAGGGCCTGCTGCGCCGGGCCCTGGTGCCGCGCCGCGAGCGGTACATCAATTCGGTGCTCTTCCTGCCGGACGGACGGGTACCGGGCAGGACCTGACCGGCCGCCGGGGCCCCCGCGTATCCTCGGCCGGGGGCAGGCCGAGCGGAGGATGGCGTACGTGGCGGGCAGCAGCGCAGGGCGGGACGGAACGCGGCCGGACGGTCCCGGGAGCGAGCAGGCGGGCACCCCGGAGCGCTTGTCGCTGAGCGCCCACGCGCGGGACGCGGTCCGGCAGCGGATCGTCGACCGCCGCTACCAGCAGGGCGCCCGGGGCGCGACCTGCTGACCGGGGCGGGCCGTCGGCCCGCCTGTCGGGCCGTCAGCTCTGCTGCGCCTCCTCGGCGTTGCGCCAGACGGTCAGGTCGATGGTGATGTAGCGGCTGGGGTCGTTCGGGCCCGACTTGCCGCGGTAGGTCACCACGGCGATGTGTCCGGCCTTGCTGAGGACACAGATCTGCGACCCGGACGTGAGCTGTTCGAGCTCGATCTTCTCGGTGAAGCGGGTCTCCTGACGGCAGACCTCCAGGGAGCCCTTCTGCGAGTTCTTCAGCACCACCAGCTTCCCGTTGGCGCTGCCGACCCTCTCGTCGCCGAAGAGGGAATCCCGGTAGAAGTAGAAGTCCCCCTTGCCGTAGCTGACGCCGCTGTCCTCGTCCTCCACCGGCCGGGGCGGATGGTCGGCCAGCTTCAGGGCGTAGTTCGCCGTCATGTCTATGCCCTTGTACGAGACCGGCTTGGGGTCGACCGGCTTGTCCCCGGCCTTGTCCGCGGAACCGCCGCCGCTCGAACCACCGTCGGAGGACGCCGTGGACCGGTCGCCCTTGCCGGATGTGTCGGAGTCGTCCGGCAGCAGGTTGCCGATGACGCCGAGGACGACCAGCGCGCCGAAGACCGAAGCGCCGATGATCAGACCCGTCCGCTTGGGACGCGGCGCGGCGGGCTGGAAACCGGACGTGCCCCAGCCGGGCTGCTGGATCCCCGACTGCGGGAACCCGGGCTGCTGGAAGCCGGGTTGAGCGAATCCGGACTGCTGGTGGGGCGGCGGAGTGGGGTAGCCCTGGGGGCGGGTGTTCTGCTGCCAGTGGCCGGGTGGCACGGTGCCCGGCGCCCCCGGTGCTGCGGGCGGCGCCCCGGGGGCCCCGGGCGCGGCGGGTCCGGTCTGGGTGGGTGCGGCGGCCACCGCGTAGCCGGTCGGGGTGTAGTGCGGGCCTCCCGGCGGCGGGGTCGACGGCGCCTGCGGGGAGGCCTGGGTGGGCGTGGGCGCGGTGGTGGGCTGTGGCGGCGGGGTGGGCGCGGGTGCGGGGAGCTGGTGCCGTTCGGTGATGGAGCCGGCGACCGCCTGCGGGAGCCAGTCCTCGCCCTGGCGCAGGGGTTCGGGCGAGATCTCGTGGCAGATGCGGATGATGTCGGCGAGGGCGGGCCGGTCGGCGGGGTCGCGGCTGAGGCAGCGGGTGACCAGGGGCCGGAGTTCGTCGGGCAGCCGGCTGAGGTCGGGGTCCTCGTGCACGATCCGGTAGAGGACGGCGTGCGAGGGCCCGTCGCCGAACGCGGGTGCGCCGATCGCGGCGTACGCGGCGATCTGCCCGAGGGCGAACACATCGGTGGCCGGGGTGATCGTCCCGGCGGCCGCCTGCTCCGGCGCCATGAACGCCGGAGTGCCCACGCTGACCCCCGTACCGGTCAGGGCGGTCGTGTCGGCGGCCCGGGCGATACCGAAGTCGATGACCCGCGGCCCGTCGGAGGCAAGCAGCACATTCGCGGGCTTCAGATCACGGTGCACGATGCCCGCACCGTGAATCACTCCCAGCGCCTCGGCCACCCCGACCGTCAGCAACAGCACACTGCGCAACGGCAGCCCGCCGTGCCGGGACACCGCATGCGCCAGCGAAGGCCCGGGCACATACGCAGTCGCCAGCCACGGCTGCGCACCCTCGGTATCCGAATCGATCACCGGCGCGGTGTACAGCCCCTGCACCCGCTGCGCCGCCCGCACCTCCTGCTGGAAGCGTCGCCGGAACTCCGGGTCCTCACTGAACTCGGCCCGGATCACCTTGATCGCGAGGGGCCGGCCACCGGGCGTGTACGACAGGTACACCTTGCCCATACCGCCCGCACCCAGCACAGCCGCCAGCCGGTATCCCCCCACCACCGCGGGGTCGTCGGCCTTGAGCGGCTGGAACGGGTCGGTCGAAGGCGCGCTGCTCATAAGGAACCATCCCCCTGGTCACGGCAGTCCGGAGCCTGCACACGCCCCGAAGATCAGACGAGAGCGTATCGAATGTCCGGGCAGGGTCAGGGACTGGCCACGTCGAAGGTGTACCGCAGCGGGGCGCGGTCCGTGCGGGGGTCACGGCGGTAGACGTACAGCGCCGACACCCGTACGTCCGCTCCGACGCCGCCCGGGCCGTCGAGATCGCCTGCGTCACCGGAACCATCGGGATCGCCGGGTCCCTCCGGCGGGCAGGGGCGGGTGACCTGCAGGACGTGTGGCCGGTCGGCGACCCTCGTGCGCAGCCCGTCTGCCGGGCCTCCGTCGAGTACCGCGGACTCCCAGCGTGACGCCTCGTTCCTCTCCATGGCAACAGTTTAACTATTGCGCAATCCATTAATATTCATGAGGTCCGCCGGGCGGTACCCGACGCCTCCCGTCCGCCCGGAGGACCGGCCTTGCCGCACCCCCGCGCCGGGTCCATCCTGGTGCCATGGGTGACCAGGCCGGCCCCGAGCCGACGGTGTCCGTCCGGCAGGACCTCCGGTTGCTGGAGGCCGCCGGGGCGCACCCGGCCGGTGCCTCCGTGCAGCAGCTGGCCCACGAGGCCGGGCTGTCGGACGTCACTGCCCGGCGGCTGCTGCACGAGCTCGCCCTGGACGGTTATCTGGACGAGCTGGACGACGGCGCGTTCGCTCTCCATGAGCGGAACCTGCGGTCGCAGCCGGACGTGGCCGGCCCGGCGCTGCAGCAGCGCATCCGCCCCCTGCTGTCCTCGTTGCGCGACAGCCTGTCCGCCGCCGCCTATCTGACGCTGTACGACGAGGGCGAGATCCGGGTCCTGGAGATCGTCGACAGCCCGCGGGCCCCACGGGTGGACGTCTGGGTGAGCTTCCACGAAGCCGGACACGCCACCGCGCTCGGCAAGAGCGTGCTCCGCGAGCTGGACGAGGAGGCGCGCGCCAACTACCTCTCCCGGCACGCCCTGCCCGACCTCACCTCCCGCACCATCACCCATCGCGAGGAGCTTCTGCGGGAGCTCGACTCCGCCCCCGCGGGCCCGCTCTCGCTGGACCGGGGGGAGTACGCCGGAGGCACGACCTGCGTGGCGGTGCCCGTGTACAGCGGTGACCAGGTCGGCTCGATCGGCATCTCGTTCCGGTCGGACCGGATGTACCGGACCACCGAGGTCAGGGCGCGGCTGCTGGAGTCGGCGCTGCGCGTCACACGGCGGCTGACCCTTCCGGAGTGCTGAGCCTGCCGGAGTGTTCCGAGCCGCCCGCGGCAGCGGACTCGCCCCCGACGGCCTCTCAGCCGGTGACGATGCCGGCGACCAGGTTGATCGTGGTGGCCAGGATGCTCGCGCCGAACACGTACGACAGCAGACAGTGCCGGAGGGCGACCGCGCGGATCCTGGAGGTGGAGACGTTGGTGTCGGAGACCTGGTAGGTCATGCCCAGGTTGTAGCTGAAGTAGAGGAAGTCGATGTAGCGCGGCGGTTCCTTCGTGTTGAAGTCGATCCCGCCGGCGGGCGGCCGGTAGTAGATGTACGCGTAGCGGGCGGCGTACATCAGATGGAGCGCCGCCCAGGACATGAACACGCCGCAGAGGGCCAGGGCGGCCGCCGCGTGGCTCAGGTCGGAGTCGCCGATCAGGAGCAGCAGCACGATGCCGACGAGCCCGGACAGGGCGGCCGTGACGACGACGAGTTCCTCGGCCACGGGCCGGAACTCCTCGCGCCGGGCGTTCGCATGGGTGGCGGCGGCGTCCATCGGCCACAGGACGAGCCAGCCCGCGACGACGAAGAGGGTCTCCACGGCGGCGATGCCGACGAGGATGCCCAGCGGCGCGTTGGTGAGCAGGAGGCCGACCAGCAGCCCGACGGCGGCTCCGGCCACCGCTGAGCAGGCGAGCCGGGGAACGGCGGGGAGCAGGATCCGACTGTTCATGAGAGCCTCACGTGCGCTGCCCGAGGAGGGGCCCGGGGCCCTGCTCCGCAGGCACCCCACGGCGAGGTCCGGACCGTGTCAGCGTATGCGCGCGTGGTCCGGGACGCAGCCCGGAGCGGCCACCTGAGCCGAGTGGCAGCCGGGAATCACCGGACATAGCCTGCCCGGGAAGGACCCGTTTCGCGCCGCCACACCGTCCGGCCCGTCATACCCGCAGGTGAAAGGGGGGAAGTGTCGTGAGCACCGACAACGAAGCACAGGAGCCCCTGGAGCCCCGGGTCGGTCCCGCTCCCGAGGCCGATCCGGAGTTCCGGCCCTACCACCACCCGGCCGCCGGCTGGGGAGCGGCGAAGAGTGTGACCCGTTTCCTGGTGGAGGAACGCGCGCTGGTGGACGGTCCGCGGGCCATCATGCGGATGAACCACGAGAACGGCGGTTTCGACTGTCCCGGGTGCGCGTGGCCGGACGACACCAAGGGCCTGCACCTGGACATCTGCGAGAACGGCATCAAACACGTCACGTGGGAGATGACCCGCAAGCGCGTGGACCGCGACTTCTTCGCCGCGCACTCGGTGACCGAGCTGGCCGGGTGGAGCGACTACGACCTGGAGAACCAGGGCCGGCTGACCGAGCCGATGGTGTACGACGCCGCATCCGACCACTATGTGCCGATCAGCTGGAAGGATGCGTTCGCGCTGGTCGGAGCCACCCTGCGCGGGCTCGACAGCCCGAACCGGGCGGCGTACTACACCTCCGGGCGGCTCGGGAACGAGGCCACCTTCCTCTACCAGCTGATGGCCCGCGAACTGGGCACGAACAATCTGCCGGACTGCTCCAACATGTGCCACGAGGCAAGCGGGCGGGCCCTCCATGCCTCTCTGGGCACCGGAAAGGGAACGGTCGACCTCAAGGACTGGGAGTCCGCGGACGCCCTGTTCATCCTGGGCGTCAACGCCGCGTCGAACGCGCCCCGGATGCTCACCGCCCTCGCCGAGGCCGACCGTCGCGGCGCGCAGATCGTGCACGTCAACCCGCTGGTCGAGGCGGCGGCCACCCGCACCATCGTTCCGCACGACTTCACGGACATGGCGCTGTTCAGGACCACGAGGACCAGCACGCTGAACCTCCAGCCGCGCATCGGCGGTGACATGGCGCTGCTGCGCGGCATGGCCAAGGCGATCCTGGAGAAGTCGGCCAGCGACCCCAAGGCCCTGGACGTCGCGTTCATCGACCGCCACACCACCGGCTTCGAGCAGTACCGGGCGCTGTGCGAGGCCACGCCCTGGGAGGAGTTGGAGCACCAGTCCGGGCTGAGCCGCGACGACATCCTCAAGGCGGCGCGGGTGTACGAGGAGGCCGACCGCTCCATCGTCAGCTGGTGCCTGGGCCTCACCCAGCACGAGCACGGCGTCGACACCGTCCGCGAGATCGTCAACCTCCTGCTGCTGCGCGGCAACCTCGGCCGGGAGGGCGCGGGCCCCTCCCCCGTGCGCGGCCACAGCAACGTCCAGGGCAACCGCACCTGCGGCATCGACCACCGCCCCACCGAGGCGTTCCTGGACCGGCTCGCGGAGGCCTGCAAGATCGAACCGCCCCGCGAACACGGCCTGGACACCGTGCGGACGATCCAAGCGATGCGGGACGGCGAGGTGAAGGTGTTCGTCGGGATGGGCGGCAACTTCGCGCTCGCCGCGCCCGACACCCCGGTCACGTACGCGGCGCTGCGCTCCTGCGACCTCACCGTCCAGGTGAGCACCAAGCTGAACCGCAGTCATGTCGTGCACGGCCGCGCGGCTCTCATCCTGCCGTGTCTCGGACGCACCGAGAAGGACCACCAGCGCAAGGGTGTGCAGAGCACCTCGGTCGAGGACTCGATGAGCATGGTCCACCTGTCCGTCGGGATGAAGCGCCCCGCGTCCCCGCACCTGCTGTCCGAGCCGGCCATCGTCGCAGGGATGGCACGCACCGCCCTGCCGGACAGCGAGACGCCCTGGGACTGGTACATCGAGGACTACGACCGGATCCGGGACACGATGGCCGAGGCGCTGGACGGCTTCGAGGACTTCAACCGCCGGGTCCGGCTGCCCCTCGGCTTCCGGATCAAGCAGCCCGCCCGCGAACTGGTCTTCCTGACCCCGTCGGGGCGCGCCGAGTTCTCCGCGGCCGCCCTGCCCGACGTCGTGCCCGAGCCCGGCACCCTGGCGCTCGGCACGATGCGGTCGCACGACCAGTGGAACACCACCATCTACTCCGACAACGACCGCTACCGGGGCATCAAGAACCTGCGCACGCTGGTCTTCATGAACCGGGCCGACATGCGCGAACGCGGCATCACCGACATGGGTTCCGTCGACATCACGAGCACGGCGAAGGACGGCAGCCGGCGGTTCCTGACCGGCTACACCGCGATCCCGTACGACATCCCGCGCGGCTGCGCTGCCGGCTACATGCCGGAGATGAACGTGCTGTGCGCGCTGGGCGACTACAGCACCCAGAGCGACCAGCCGATCATGAAGCACGTCAAGGTCACGGTGGTCCCGGCCGCCTGAGCGGTCACGTGCCCGGCCGCGCTCCCGTACGGGGTCAGGCCGGTGAGGCCCTCGTGGGCATAGGGCGCCGGTTGCTGGACGAGCTGTTCACGGAGGCCGGGGTGCGGCCCTCGCCCCGGGTCGGGACGGACTCGGTGGCGGCGCTCTTCGCCCATGTCAGGACGGGCCGGGTGGGCGAGCGTCGTGCCGCACACCTGGTTGCATGTCTTCGGCGTGCCGCACGGGGTGCGGGCGGTGCCGCTGGTCGAGCCGGCCCGGACGGTGCCGGTCGGTCTGGTGAGTCTGGTGACCGTCGCCCGGGAGCCGGGGTCGGTGCCGGCCCGCGCTCTGCGGGAGATCGCGGGCCGCACCGATGTGGCCGCCGCTCTGGAGCGGCTGCCCGAGGACCGGGACGTTGCCTAGTCGGACTTCCCGTCCTGGTCCGGAGGGAGGCCCACTTCCTCGCGGTCCTCCTCCAGGCGCTCGTCGAGTCGCTTCTCGTCCGGGCGGCGGGGCATTCCGCGGCTGTGGCCGGTGTCGGGGTCGCCCTCGACCTCTTCGTTCGACTTGTGGTGGTGATGGGACATCAGTCACTCACTCCTTGCCGTCGGGGGTGTCGGCGGCGGGGGTCTCTCCGTCGGCGCCGCCCTTGCGGATGGTGCAGTGCAGGGAGTCGTCGATCACATCGGCGACGATCGTGTCCCCGGGGTCGGCTTCGCCTCCGAGCAGCAGGGAGGCGACGCGGTTGTCCAGTTCGGTCTGGATCGTGCGGCGCAGCGGTCGGGCGCCGAACTCCGGCTGGTAGCCGTGGGCGACCAGGAGCTTCTTCGCCGCCTCGGTGACCTCCAGGGTCATGCCCTGGGCGTGGACCCGGCGCTTGCTGCGGTCCAGGAGGTGGTCGACGATCTCGGACAGATCGTCCTCGGTGAGGCTGTGGAAGACGATGATGTCGTCGATGCGGTTGAGGAACTCGGGCAGGAACCGGCCGCGCAGGTCCTCCATCAGCTCGTCCTTGAGCTCGGCGGCGTCGCCCTGGTGGGCGAGGATGCGGTGGGCGCCGATGTTGGACGTCATGATGACGACGCAGTGCCGGAAGTCGACGGTGCGGCCCTGTCCGTCCGTGAGCCGGCCGTCGTCGAGGATCTGGAGCAGCGTGTTGAAGACGTCGGGGTGCGCCTTCTCGACCTCGTCGAACAGGACGACGCTGTAGGGGTTGCGCCGCACCTTCTCGGTGAGCTGGCCCGCCTCGTCGTAACCGACGTATCCGGGCGGCGCTCCGACGAGCCGGGCGACCGTGTGCTTCTCCTGGAACTCGCTCATGTCGAACCGGATCATCCGGTCGTCCTCGCCGAACAGCAGCTCGGCCAGCGTCTTGGCGAGCTCCGTCTTGCCGACGCCGGTGGGCCCGAGGAAGAGGAACGAGCCGACGGGCCGGTTCGGGTCGCCCATGCCCGCGCGGTTACGGCGTACGGCTTCGGAGACCGCGGTGACCGCCTCGTCCTGGCCGACGATCCTGGCGTGCATCTCCTCCTCCAGCTTGAGGAGCTTCTCCTTCTCGCTGGCGGTGAGCTGGGAGACGGGGATGCCGGTGCGGCGGGAGACGATGTCGGCGATGTCGGAGGCGGTGACCGAGACGACGCCCTCGCGGCGCTCCTCGATCCCGGCGAGTTCGCCCTCCACCTCGGTGATCTGCCGCTTCAGCCCGGACGCCTTCTCGAACTCCTCGCCGGCGACGGCCTCGTCCTTCTCGCGCCGCAGCTTGGCGAGGCGGTCCTCGCGGCTGACGACCTCGGTGGAGCGGTTCGCGCTGCGCAGCCGTACGCGGGCCCCGGCCTGGTCCATCAGGTCGATGGCCTTGTCGGGCAGGAACCGGTCGCTGATGTAACGGTCGGACAGCTCGGCCGCCGCCGTCAGGGCCCCGTCGGCGAAGCGGACCTGGTGGTGGGCCTCGTAGGCGTCCCGCAGCCCTTCGAGGATCTGTACGGTCTCCTCGACGGTCGGCTCCGGGATCAGGACGGGCTGGAAGCGGCGCTCCAGGGCGGCGTCCTTCTCGATGTGCTTGCGGTACTCGTCGATCGTCGTCGCGCCCACCACATGGAGCTCGCCGCGGGCGAGGGCGGGCTTGAGCATGTTGCCCGCATCCATCGATCCCTCGCCCGTGGCGCCCGCGCCGACGACGGTGTGGAGTTCGTCGATGAAGAGGATGATCTCCCCCTCGGCCTTCTGCACGTCCTCGATGACCTTCTTCAGCCGCTCCTCGAACTGACTGCGGTACTGGGCTCCGGCGACCATGCCGGACAGGTCGAGTGAGACGACCCGCTTGTTCTTGAGGGTGTCGGGCACCTCGCCCGCGACGATGCTCTGGGCGAGGCCCTCCACGATGGCGGTCTTGCCGACGCCGGGCTCGCCGATGAGGACGGGGTTGTTCTTGGAGCGCCGCGAGAGGATCTCGATGGTCTGATCGATCTCGTCGGCACGCCCGACGACGGGGTCGAGCCTTCCGGCCTTCGCTTCCTCCGTCAGGTCCCGGCCGAACTCGTCCAGGGTCGTCGACGCCTGCTTCCCTCCACCGGCAGCCCCGTCCGCGCCCGCAGCCCGGTCCGTGGCGCCGCGCAGCTTGCCCACGTCGAGGTCGTCCGAGCCCAGGAACCGGCCGGCGCCGGAGTCGGCATCGTCGATCAGCGCGCCCAGGATGTGCTCGGGGCCGATGTAGGACACTCCGGCAGCCTGCGAGCGGGCGTAGGCGGCGGTGAGGGTGCGCTTGGCCGCCGGGGTGAGACCGGGCTCGGCGGAGGGCTCGCCGGACTCCCGCGGCAGCACCTCGTCGAGCTGGGCGGCGAGGGCGTCGGGGTCGACCCCGGCCCGGGCGAGCAGCCCGCGCGAGGGCTCGACCTGGGTCGCCGCCCACAGCAGGTGCTCGGTGTCGAGGTCCGCCGTTCCGTCCTCGGCCGCTCTGCTGGTGGCCCGGCCCAGCAGCTCGTGGGAGGACTCGGTCAGCAGTCGCCCGATCGGCACGCGCTGCATCGCGGGGGGCGAGGAGGCGGGCGACATACCGAAGAACCGGTTCAGCAGGTCACTGAACGGATCGGACGGACCGAGGGGTGAACCGAACGCCATCGACATGTCAGCTCCAGGGGCGGCGAGGGGGCTCTCCCACTCAAACGCGATGTCCATCACCCCGCAAACGGAGGTGACGCCCCAGGCCTGTCCGGCGCGACCCGATCATCCGGAGTCGGGCTCCGCCCCCGCCCCCTCCCGTGGATCCCCCGACGGACCGGATGAGGGCCCGGGCCTCGTCCTCCAGCCCTGTCGTGACCGTACGGTCCCGGAATCCGTGCGCGGCCAGTCGCGTCGCGAGCGCGTCGAAATAGACCGAGGCCGCCAGGACATGTCTGGGCACGTCCAGCCTGCCGCTGTCGGGCTGTTCACTTCGGGACTCCTCGGCCGCGGCCACGACCCGCGCGATCTCGACGTAGACCTCTTCCCGCATGGTGTCCGGCAGGCGGAAAGAGAGAGCGCAGGAAGGGATGGTTGATCAGATATTCCTTGGCCAGGTCCTGGAGCTTCCAACGGGAGGACCGTTGCGTGGCGGCCGGCACATCGCCCTCGGCGATCGTGAAGTGACCAGCCAGCCTCTTCAGGAGAGACCGTCCCGCAGGTCCGTCTCCGCGTCGTCCCGCCCGAAGAACAGACAGCTGACCGGCCCCGCATCCGGCTGCACGCTTCCCCCCGCATCGCCGTACCACTGGTGGATCTCCAGATCAGTTCCGACGAGGCGGGGGTGTCCGGGGAACGGGCTGCCCGGCGTCGGTCACTCCGCCATCTCGTACACCCCCGACAGCGCCTCGACACGCTCCCAGATCCGTGCCGAGCGGGCCGCGTCGACGACGGGACGGCGTACCGCTCCGAGCGCCCAGCTCTGCTGGTCCTCGGTCGCGGAGTCCTTGCCGTGCAGTTCGACGGCGTGTGCGGAGAAGTCGCGTACGAGCACGGCGAACAGCTCGTCCAGCAGCTCCTCGTCGAGGCCGGTCAGCCGGGCCTGCTCCAGGATCAGCTGGCCGTGGACGACCAGGGCGAAGAGCTGGCCGACGGCGAGGAGGAGGTCGAGGTCGCGGCTCTGCTCCTCGTCGGGGGCGGCCGTCTCGACGAATGTGCACAGGGCGTCCGCCTGCTCGCGGAAGCGGGCGACGTTCGGCACCTCGGCGTAGGCGTCGAACGCGGTGCGCCAGTCGTGGAAGCGTACGGAGCCGAGGCCGCGCGCCGGGCCCTGCTGGAAGAGGAACGCGTCGTCGGCGGCGTCGAGGCGGGTGGGGACGGCCGGGTAGTCGACCGGGTTGAGCAGGTGGTTGTGCATGAACTTGAGGATCAGCGCGAGGTTCACGTGGACCGTGCCCTCCAGCTTCGGCAGCCCCCGGATCTCGATGGCGGCCTGGGCGAAGTAGTTGTCCTTCTCGAAGCCCTTGGCGGCGATGACGTCCCACATGAGGTCGATGACCTTCTCGCCCTCCGTGGTCACCTTCAGCTTCGTCATCGGGTTGAAGAGGAGGTAGCGGCGGTCGTCGGGCCCGGCGGAGCGGAAGTAGTCGACGGCGCGGTCGCTGAACAGCTTCATCCCGACGAGCCGGACGTAGGCGTCGGTCAACTCGCGGCGCACGTGCGGGAAGGCGGTGACCGGGCGGCCGTAGAGGATGCGGTTGCTCGCGTGGGTGACGGCCTCGTACATCGCGTGCTCGCAGATGCCGATGGAGGCGGTGCAGAGGTTGAACTTGCCGACGTTGACGGTGTTGAGCGCGGCGTCGAAGGCGGCCCGGCCGGTGTGCAGGATGTCGGAGGGCGCCACCGGGTAGTCGTCCAGGCGGAATTCGCTGACGTACTTGGAGGAGTCGACGACGTTCTTCACCAGGTGGTACGCCTCGTGACGGCTGTCGGCGGCGAAGAAGACGTAGCCGTCGGGGCCCTCGACGTCGGTGCGTCGGCCGAAGACGGAGACGAGACCGGCGGCGTTGCCGTTGCCGATGTAGTACTTGGAGCCGGAGGCCCGGAAGCCACCGTCGCCGTCCGGCGTCAGCAGCATGTCGGTGGAGTAGATGTCGGCGCCGTGGGTCTTCTCGGAGAGGCCGAAGGCGAACACCTCGCCCTGGGAGAGGAGTTCGGCCGCACGGTCGCGGGCGGCGGCGTTGTCGCTCTGCCAGACCGGGCCGAGGCCGAGGATGCTCACCTGCCAGGCGTACCAGTAGTCGAGGCCGTAGAACCCGAAGATCTCGTTGAGGGCCGCGATCCGCGCGGTGTCCCAGCGCTGGTCGTCCTTCCCCGCGGCGGACGCGGGGGTGAGGAAGGTGGCGAACAGGCCCTCCTTCGCGGCGAAGGCGAGGAAGTCGCCCAGCCAGGCGCGGGAGCGGTAGTCCTCGATCAGCCGGCGCTTGCCGCGCTCCTCGAACCAGTCGACGGTGGCGCGCAGCAGCCTGCGGGTCTCCGGGTCGAAGTGCCGGGGGTCGTAGGTGCGCGGGTTGAACAGCAGGGACGCGGAGTCAGCCATGGAGGTCGCCTTACGGGAAGGAGGAGGGTGGTCGGTGCTTACGGAGGTTTCGGCGGGCCGCCGCTCAGGCGTCCGGCCCGGAGGCCGCGAGCCGGTTGAGGGTGTCGAGTACGTCGTCGAGCCAGGCGATCGTCATCCGCTCGAACGCGATGCCGCCGCGCAGCACGACGTGCTGGAGCTCCTGGCCCGCGTCCTGCGGTGCGGGGGCGTCGGGCCCGGTGAAGTCGCGCAGTTCCCCGGCGAGGTAGTGCGCGAGCCGGTCCCGGTGCACCTGGTGGTGCCGCTCGACCTCGCGGATCAGGGCGGCCGGGTCGTCGAAGGCCGCGCCCCGGATCTTCACGGCGAGATCGTGCCGGAGGCTCTCGGGCTCGATCGGCTTGTGCAGCCACGCGGCGAGCGCGGAGCGGCCGGGCCCGGTGACGGAGTACTCCTTCTTGTCCGGCCGGCCCTGCTGCTCCACCTCGCGAACGAGGAGCAGACCGTCGGTCACCATGCGCCCGAGCACGCGGTAGATCTGCTGGTGGGTGGCGGTCCAGAAGTACCCGATGGACCGCTCGAACCGGCGGGCCAGCTCGTAGCCGGAGCCCGGCCGCTCCAGCAGGGAGACGAGGATCGCGTGGTCGAGAGCCATACCGCGATCCTTCTATGCAACGAGTTGCATAGACAAGTCGTGGAGCCCGGGTGAGACACGGCTCACCCGGGTGACCCCGGCCCGACGGCGCAAGGGGGCGTTTCGGTCACTCCTGCAAGGCAAGGTCGCGGCCGTGGCGGTCGTCAGCAATGAGGACGGCGCGCAGAAGGTGAGCGCCGACGTGTTCCAGGGCCTCAACGACGTCGGCTTCTCGCCGGCGCCCGGAGCCGTCACGTACTGGGCGGGCGAGGCCATGCAGGGCACCGGCCACCAGGATCTGGACGCGACACCGGACGCCGTCACCTCGACCACCGCAGCGCTGGCGGCCAACGCCGTCCACCTGGCCCGCCTGCTCCGCGGCGGCCCGTACCCGGCAGCGTGACCCGCATGCCGGAGGGCGACCGCCCCGGCGGCTTTCAGGCGCGCGGACTGTTCGGCTCCAGCTGTCGGATGCGTCCGTCGAGCTCGCGCCGGTAGAAGTCGATGAAGCCGTCGGGGTCGGGGCCCGCGTTCTGCATGACCAGCCTGTCATAGCCCGCGTCGACGAACGGCTGAGCCACCTCGACGTACCGTTCGGGTTCCGTGCCGCAGGCGAACCTCTCCAGGATGTCCTCCTCGCGCACGGTGGTGGTCGCAGCGTCGAAGTTGACCGGATTGGGCAGCTCACTCATCACTTTCCACCCGGTCAGCGCCCATCGCGACGTCTCCAGAGCCGCACGCGCGGCGGTGTGCGCATCGGGAGCCCAGGCCATCGGGACCTCTGCGTAACACGGGCCGGCGCCGCCGGCGTCCCGATAGTGCCGGACGATGCTCGGCTTGTCCTCCGTGGCGAACAGTCCGTCGCCGAGTTCGGCGGCGATCCGGGTCGATTCCCGGCCGCTGGCGGCCACCGCGATCAGGGGGAGCTTGCCGGGGAGGTCGAAGACACGGGCGTCCCGCAGTTGCAGGTGCTTCCCTTCATAGGACTGATAGCCCCCGCTCCACAGCAGCCGGATGATCTCCAGGGCCTCCGTGAGCATGTCGTGCCGGGTGCTGACCGCGTCGGGGAAGCCGGGGCCCACCACGTGCTCGTTGAGCCGCTCCCCCGAGCCGACGCCCAGGACGAAGCGGTCGTTCGACAGCAGCGCCAGGGTGGCGGCCGCTTGAGCGATGACGGCGGGGTGGTAGCGCACGGTGGGGCACGTCACCCCGGTCGCCAGACCGATCCGTGACGTCCGGGCCGCGATGCTCCCCAGCACCGTCCAGGCGAACGGTGAATGTCCCTGATTGTCGAGCCAGGGGTGGTAGTGATCACTGATCTCCACGAAGTCGAAGCCGGCCTCTTCGGCGAGGACGGCCTGCCTGACCAGCTCCGCCGGGCCGAACGCCTCAGCCGCCAGCTTGTATCCCACCTGCATGTGACCCTCGTTCCGCGATACGTCATGGCCATTTTGTCCGCGCTTGGGGTACCCCCGGTTCTCAGCGCGTAACGCCACACCACCGATGTTTCGCGTCCTGTGCGGGGGTACTCCGGCTGATAGGTATCCGGCGTACGCGGAGCCCAGGCGCCGGCCGGTTGGGAAAGCAGCCGTCGGCGCCGCCGTCCGAAAAGGACTTGGTTCCGCTCGGATGCCACCGGACGCGCCCTTCCGGCAGGCGTTGTTTAGTGGAACGCGAAGGGGAAACGCGTTGGGCGCGCTTCGGAAGAGGGGCGCCACCGCATCAGTGCGGCTCTCGTCGCCCGACGGCGGCGAGGCGGAGAAGGGAGCACGGCATGCCGGCTGGATCCAACAAGAAGCGTGAGCGCCAGTACGAGCACATCAAGGAGAGCCAGGAAGAACAGGGCGCGTCCGAGGGCCGCGCGAAGGAGATCGCCGCCCGGACCGTGAACAAACAGCGCGCCCGGTCCGGCGAGTCCAGGACGGCGAGCAAGGTCTCCACCGAGGACAAGAAGTCCGCCTATCAGCGTGGCGGCGAACGTTCTCACAAGGGCGCGCAAGGGCCCACGAAGGACCAGCTCTACGAAGAGGCCAAGAAGAAGAACATCGACGGGCGTTCCTCGATGAACAAGGAGGATCTCCGAAAGGCTCTCGGCCGCTGACGCGCGGGAGTGGCCGCCCGAACGCCCGCTTGCCGTGGACAAGTACGGCACGACAGGAGCGGCGCGGCGAGTCCCTCGATCAGCGGCTGACGCAGGAGGCCGACGATGTGGCGCCGCCGGACGGCGACGGCGTCGGTGACCTCGCCACGGACATGGGCATCGACGGTGGCGCGGCGTCCGCCGAGGAGGCGGCCGCGCACATCACGGACCAAGCGAACAAGGCGAACGAGGCGGACGACCAGGAAAGCCGGGTCTGACGGCGAAGGAAGCGGGCGAACATGGCAGGAGCGGCGATCTTCGACGTGGACGGAACGCTCACCGACACCAACCACCTCCATGTGGTGGCGTGGTGGGAAGCGTTCCGGCAGGCCGGGCATGCCGTGCCGATGCCGGACATCCACCGGGCGGTCGGTCTGAGCTCCGGTGACCTGATCGAACGGCTGCTGGGAGCCGACCGGGACCGGGATCAGGACCCGGCCATCAGCGCCGCCCACAAGGTGCTCCACGCCACGTACTTCGACCGTCTGCCCGCCTTCCGCGGCGCGGGCGACCTGCTGCGCGCGCTGGCCGGACGCGGCTGGCGCGTCGTCCTCGCCACCTCGGCGAGCGGGCCGGAGCTGGCGGCGCTGCGCCGGGCGGTGGACGCGGACGAGGCGATCTGCGCGACGGCCTCCTCGGACGACGTCGAGCAGGGCAAGCCCTCTGCGGAGCCTGTGGAGCTGGCCTGCCAGCTGGCGGACGTCGACGCCGGGCAAGCGGTGTTCGTCGGGGACACGGTGTGGGACATGGAGGCGGCGGGCCGGGCCGGTGTGCGCACGGTGGCGGTGCTGTCGGGTGGCATTCCACGTGCTGACCTGGAGCGGGCGGGCGCGGGAGCGGTCTACCGGGATGTCGCCGATCTGCTCGACCGGCTGGACGACAGCCCGTTCGGACCGGCGTCGGTCTGACGGTCTCTCCGTCGGCCGGTGTCGTGTCGGCGTGCCGGGCCCTGCCTCACGGAACCATCACGGCGGGTCCGGTGTGCGGTGGGCCCCTACGTACGGTGACGATCGCGATGTCGTCGTTGCGTTCGCCGGCTAGTCCGCTGAGCAGTTCGTCGCAGAAGGTCTCCTGCGGTTTCCGTGCGTAGTGCGACTGCCACGGCCGGCGGCGCAGAAGTGCTCCGAAGCCGCCGACCGGCTCGGCCGTTCGGGTGTCCGCGGCCGGGCGATCGTCCGCGGCGAGGTCACGGGCGGTGAAGGGTCCCGGTTCGCCGAGCGCACGGGCATCGGTCCGGCGCAGCGCGATCTGTCCGGGTGCCGGTCCGGTCCGGACCTCACGGTGGGTGTCAGGGCCGTCCGGGTCGAGCAGCAGCGTCAGGGGCGCGAGATCCATGGCGCCCTCCCGGTTCGGCCGGGGCCGGCTCGACGCGCTCGGAGTACCAGGCCTGCTGCGGGTACACACCACTGAGCCCGCGAATCGGCACGGAACTCGTACGTTTACGTCCGATTCGCTCGGGTATGCGGTTTTCGTGCTTCGGACATGAGGCGCGCCCGTGGGAGGCCCGGGCGGCATGTGTCCGGTCCGGTGCGCTCCCACGGCACCCCAACGCATCGTCGCCGAGGAGTGACCACCATGCAGCAGACCGCATCCGCCGCCGAGCCCTGTGCGGACCCGGAAGTTCCGTCGGCCGACCAGGCCTTCCGGAGGCTGCGGACCCTGCCTCCGGGTCCGGAGCGGGATGCCCTGCGGAGCGAGACGATCCGCGAGTGGCTGCCGATGGCCCATCGGATCGCCTCACGGTTCCGCAACCGGGGCGAGCCCATGGACGATCTGCGCCAGGTGGCGGCCGTGGGTCTGGTCAAGGCGGTGGACCGCTTCGACCCGCTGCGGGGAAAGGCCTTCGAGACCTACGCCGTTCCCACGGTCACCGGGGAGCTCAAGCGGCACTTCCGCGACCACACCTGGGGCGTCCACGTACCGCGACGTGTCCAGGACCTTCGCAACCGGGTGCGAGCAGCGCGACGCGATCTCGCCCAGCAGTTGGAAGGCAGGGCCCCGACCTCCGCCGAGATCGCCTCCGCGACCGGGCTCGGCGAGGACGAGGTTCTGCTGGGCATGGAGGCCATGGAGAGCTACAGCGCCCTCTCCCTGGACGCCGAGCCCGCGGGCGGCGAGGGCGGCACACCCCTGGTCGATCGGCTTGGGTCCTGCGACCGGGCCCTGGAGGTCGCCGTCGACCGCGAGGCCGTCAAGCCCGAGCTGCGCAGGCTGCCGGAGCGGGAGCGGACGATTCTGTATCTCCGCTACTTCCGGGACATGACCCAGGTGAGCATCGCCGAGCGCCTCGGCATCTCGCAGATGCACGTTTCCCGGCTGCTCAGCCAGTCCTGCGAGCGGTTGCGTGCGGGCGTGCTCCAGGAGATCGAATGAGGCGTCGCCCGGTCAGGGAACGAGCAGTGTCTTGATCATGCCGTCGGCCTTCTTCCGGAACAGCCCTCGACGTCGGTCCGGCCCGTCCGCAGCTGGATCTGCTTGTCGAACAAGATCAGCATCCCCGTGAAACACATCGGCGCTGCCGGACATTTGAGATCGTGGAGGCATGGGGAAAAGCGCTCTCATCGTCATCGACATGATCAATACGTACGATCACCCCGACGCCGAACTGCTCATTCCTTCGGTCGGCACGGCGCTTCCGCACCTCGCACGCCTGATCGGTCGCGCTCGCACGCAGGGCGTCCCCGTCATCTACGCGAATGACAATTTCGGCGAGTGGCGATCCCATCACGGCGAGATCATTCAGGCCGCTCTGGCGGGGACGAACGCGGAACTGGTCGAACCTCTGCTGCCGGACGACGACGCGCTCTTCGTGGTCAAGGCCCGGCATTCCATCTTCTACGAGACACCGCTCAGCTATCTCCTCTCCGAATTGGACGTGGACCATGTCGTGCTGTGCGGCCAGGTGACGGAACAGTGTGTGCTGTATTCGGCTCTCGACGCGCACATCCGGCATCTCCGCGTGACGGTGCCGAGGGACGCCGTGGCACATATCCACAGTGATCTCGCCGAGGCCGCGCTACGGATGATGCAGCGCAACATGGGGGCCGCCGTCCGCGACGTGGACGAGGTCGCATTCTGAGCGGTCTCCGAGGCGCCTCAGGATGTCGGCGGCGTACGGAGCGCCGTGTGACCCTCGCGCCATGCCACCAGCAGGTGGTCCGCGAGAAGGCCCTCCAGGTGTCCGGTCGCCTCGATGCCCAGGACGACGTCGGCCGCCAGCTCGGGCTCGTCCTCCAGCAGTCCCCCGATCACCTCATGG
The DNA here is from genome assembly GCF_056172905.1 of Streptomyces sp. iso_384. Taxonomy (NCBI): domain Bacteria; kingdom Bacillati; phylum Actinomycetota; class Actinomycetes; order Kitasatosporales; family Streptomycetaceae; genus Streptomyces; species Streptomyces sp. iso_384. The sequence goes on along the minus strand of NZ_JBWBTT010000001.1, from coordinate 3,423,108 downwards.
CGGACGACCTGTTCATGGACCGCGTCGGCTTCCACATGCTCGTCGTAGAAACGCTGGGCGGCGGGGCCCGCGCCGACCCTGCGCAGAGCCGCCGCGAGTCGCCTGGAGCCCGGGGACGAGGTGATCTCCACTGTGGCGAAGTGCCCGACCAACGCACCGCGCAGCCGCCGGTGGAGCCCGAACAGGGACATCAGGTTGACCGTGGCCAGGGCGCAGGCCGGCGCGGCGTCGAGATAGCGGCCGTAGCGCGGATCGAGGCCGAGGTCGGCCATCAGGTCGGCGAAGAGCCGAGCATGGATGTCCTCGGCGCGGCCGGCTCCGAATTCGTCGAACTCCACGGCGGCCATCGCCGCCTTCGCCCGGCCGCGGAGCCTGGGCACCACCCAGAGGTGCGGATCGGCTTCCTTGAGGTGGTAGAGGGAGCGCAGGGCGGCGTACTCGCGCAGCTGCCACAGCTCCCCCTCCCGCTGAAGGTGGTGGCTGACACTGCGGCCGTCATCGCCCACGGGTTCCAGCAGGAGCGCGTCGACGGCCTCCGCCACGTCCGTCCGGCCCGATCCGCCGTCGCTGCGCAGCGCGTCCAGGAAGACCTCCTCGGCCGCGGCGCGTACGCCGAGCAGGGCGGGATTCCACTCCAGGCGCTCGTCCACGCCGGCGAACCCCCGGTAATGGAGCTCGTACAGGACGTACAGGAGCAGGTGCAGATCGTCACCGTAAGGGTCGGCGTGGTGGATCGTCCCGGCATCCGGCAGGGCCGTTCGGCGGCCTGCCAGGACGCCGAGGACGCTCTCGCTCAGGGGCCCGCGCGCCGGTGGCAGCACCGGGGACGCGGCGGGACGGTCGTGGGCGGTGGTGGCCGGGATCGTCATGGTCGGGGTTCCTCCTCGCCGTCCTGGGGCTCCTGCCGGCCGCCCGGGCCGGGGGCGGCCTTGCGACGACGGTGGCTGGTGTCGCACCAGGGATAGGTGCGACTGCGGCGGCAGGTGCAGATCGCGACGACGAAGCGGTCGGACCGGACCGTCGTCCCGTCGGCCGTCACGACGTCGACCGGCCCTTCCACCAGCATGGGACCTTCCCGGTTCACCAGCACACGGCGCGGCGTCTCACTCCTTCCGGGCACGGATCACCACCAACTCTTCCCTGTCCAGACGGTCCCGCAGCAGACCGCGGGCCCGCAGCCAGGCCGCCCGGCCCCGCGTGACGGGGCCGAACGGAATCGCCACCCGGTCGGTCACGGAGACGACCAGACCGGCCGCGGCGAGCCGGCTCACCGTGTCCTCGGGACGGCTCAGCTCCGACTGGACCAACAGAAGAAGGCCGCCGGGACGCAGGGCGGTGGAAGCGTCGTCGCAGATGCGGTCGAGGATCACCCGTCCGTCGGGGCCCGCGTCCCAGGACCGGCCGGCCCGGTACCGGGGCACCACGAGGCCGGGCGCCGGAACGTAAGGGGGGTTGCTGATGACCGCGTCGAACGTGAGCCCCGGCAGGGCCCGGAGCAGGTCCCCCCGGCGTACGGTGACGGGCAGGCGGGCGAGCACGGTGTTGAGCCGTGCCGACGCCACGGCCCGGCGGCTGATGTCCACCGCCGTGACGCGGGCGCCGAGCCGTGCGGCGTGCAGGGCCAGCGTGCCGGTGCCGGTGCAGAGGTCCAGCACGTCCATGCCCGACCCGATCCCCTCGCGACTCATGGCGGTGGCCAGCAGCAGTGTGTCGGTCTGCGGCCGGTACACCCCGGGCAGCCGCACGGCCGGGCTCGGCCGCGGAGCCGCACCGGCCGGGTCCGGCACCGCTTGCCACGTCGTGGGGCCGTCGTCGTCGGGGACGCGCACTCCTCGCATGCTCAACGGCCGGGGGACCCGTCGGAACGCCCCTGGCGCTCCTGCCGGCGTGCCTCTGCCTGCCGGCGTCGGCCCCCGTCCTTGCGACCCGGATCGTCGAGTGCCTTGCCGTCCGATTCCTCGACCAGACCGCGGGCCTTCAGGACCTTGGCCCGCAGGAACCTGCGCACGTCACGCATCGTGTCCTCCTGTGCAGTCAGCAACTGTTCCACGCTTGAACGGTTCATGTCTTCCTCGTCCGCGAGCCTGGCCCGGCGGCCTGCCACCGGGCCCTCCGGCTTCGGTGCATCGCGTCGTGTCGTGTCGCTTCAATGGGGTGACCGCGAACGTCCCGGCTAAACGTGCGCCCTTTCGTTCATCGCAGTCCAAGGCACTGGTTCAGCGGGTGCGTGTGCGCCGGATGGCGGTCTCCAGGGCACGGCGGGTGGCAGGCGGCACGGGAGTGCCGTGAAAGCTCTCGACCAGTTGGCGGGCGATCTCGCGAAGCTTGATGTTGCTGTCCTGCGAGGCGTCGACCAGGATCTGCCAGGCCTGCTCGCTGGTACAGGGCGTCGAGGCGATGAGGATGCCGCGGGCGATGTCGATGACCGGCCTGCTCCGCAGTGCGGTGCGCAGGCCTTCGAGCTCGCCCCGCAGAGCGTCGATGTCACAGCTCGGGAGCGAGGCGGTCGGCGCCGGGCCGCCACGCCCGGGCGGTGCCGCACCGGCAACGGCGCCGGGGTCCTGATCGGGAGACTCCCGCAACGTGATCCTTGGTCTCCTTCACGGAGTTCCGCCTGCGGCGGGCCGGCTTCTTCGCTCGGCCGACGCCCGGTGGAAAGCATGTGCGGCGTTCCCGGAACGTCTTCCACCGCCCGGAGCATAGGCACCGCGTCGTGGGCACGTCGAACCGACACGCAGCCCCACGGCGGAGAAGCGGAGGCTCGTCCCTCGTCGGCCCGGCGTTTACCCTCCGGCAGCGGTGGTACCCACCAGCGGCACAGCCCCCGGCCCGGGACGGGCCCGGCCGCCGACCCGAGGAGAACCATGGCCGCCCGGCATCAGCTCATCGACCGACCGCCGTCCGCCGTGTGGGCGGTACTGAATGACGAGCACCTGTACGGCAGATGGGTGGTGGGCACCTCCGAGTCGCGCCGGGACAAGGGCGACTGGCCCGAATCCGGCTCGTCCATCACGTACAGCGTGCGCTTCGGGCCCAAGCGGTTCACCGGCCGCACGGTCGTCCGATTCGTCGAGAGGCCTCGGGCACTGGAGCTCGAGGCCGGGGCGGGTCCGCTGGGATCGGCCCGCATCGCCCTGGACATCCGGCCGTGGGGCGACGGAACTCTCGTGACCGTGGACGAGCATCCCTTGCGGGGCCCGGGCGGCACGCTCCACAACACGCTGGTGGACGCGGTGATCCAGATCCGCCACCGCACCATGCTGGCGCGCCTCGCCCGGCTGGTCGAGCAGGTGACGCCGGCTGTGACGCCTCGGTGACGTCGTCCCGGGTGCGGTGACGCCGCACCCGGGACAACGCCCGTATACGGAAGAGTCGGCCGGGAACGGCGCAGGCGCGGCGGCGAACCGAGTCATCAGGAGTCGCAGATGTCCGACACACCGACCGACTCCGGTGGAGCGCCGGTCCGTGTCTTCCTGATGGACGACCACGAAGTGGTACGACGCGGGGTGCGCGACCTCCTGGAGGCGGAGCCGGACCTGGAGGTGGTCGGCGAGGCCGCCACCGCCGGGCAGGCGCTGGCCCGTGGACCGGCTCTGCGGCCGGATGTCGCCGTGCTCGACATCCGGCTGTCCGACGGCGACGGCGTCACCGTCTGCCGCGAGCTGCGGTCCCGGATGCCGGAACTGGCCTGTCTGATGCTGACCTCGTTCGACGACGAGGAGGCTCTGCTCGACGCGATCATGGCCGGAGCGGCCGGTTACGTGCTGAAGCAGATCAACGGCTCGGACCTGGTCTCCGCCGTGCGGACCGTGGCCACGGGCCGGTCGATGCTGGATCCCGCGACCACGGCGAGGCTCATGCGGTCGCTGCGGGGCCCGGAGGACGACGGGCCGCCGGAGGACGAGCGGCTCGCGGTGCTGTCCGAGCGCGAGCGTTCGGTGCTCGATCTCGTCGGCGAGGGGCTCACCAACCGGCAGATCTCCGAGCGGCTGCACCTCTCCGAGAAGACCGTCAAGAACCGCATCTCCCGGCTGCTCGGGAAGCTGGGCGTGGAACGCCGGGTGCAGGCGGCCGTCATCGCGGCGGAGGTACGGGAGCACCGGCAGCACGACGAGCGGTGAGGCGGCGGCACACGTGGACCGGCCGTTCAGCCGTGCCCGGGAAGCGTCGGGACCCGCCACTCCAGCACGGTGCCGCTGCCGGGGCGCGGCTCGGCGCGGACGCACAGGGTGCCGCCCAGGCTCTCGGCCCGTTCGGCGAGGTTCCGCAGGCCGCCGCGCCGGCCGTCGGTCGGGAGGCCGGGCGAGGTTCCGCAGGCCGCCGCGCCGGCCGTCGGTCGGGAGGCCGGGCGGGAGGCCGATGCCGTCGTCGGTCACCGTCACCACGAGCACCCCTTCGTCGGCGGTGACCGAGACCTCCGCCCGGTTCGCCTCCGCGTGCCGGGCGACGTTGCTCAGGGCCTCCCCGATGACCGCGATCACATGGTCGGCCACCGCGCGCGGCACATCCGTGTCGATCAGCCCCTCCATCCGGAGCGCCGGGGTGAACCCGAGGGCGGGCGCCGCGTCGTCCATCGCCTGGACGACCCGGGTCCGGAGCGTCGGACCGCCCCTGGAGCTCCCGTGCTCCCGCAGGCCGAAGATGGTGGAGCGGATGATCTTGATGGTGGAGTCGAGGTCGTCGATCGCCCGGCCCAGCCGCTCGGCCGCCCCCGGATGCTCTACCAGCGGGCGGACGCTCTGCAGGGTCATCCCGGTGGCGAACAGCCGCTGGACCGCCAGGTCGTGCAGGTCACGGGCGATCCGGTCGCGGTCCTCCAGGAGGCTCATCTGCTCGGCGTCCCGGCGGCGGTCGGCCGGTTCGAGGGCGAGGGCGGCCTGGTCGGCGAAGCCAGGCAGAGCGGCGATCTCCGCGTCCATGAACGTCGGTCGGCCTTCGAGTCGGGCGAGGATCAGGACTCCGCTCAGCTTCTCCTGGGTACCCACCGTGACGGCCACCGCCGGACCGAACCCCTTCCACCTGTCCGGCAGCACGGTCACCCTCGGGTCGTTGGCGACGTCCGGCACCGTGACGAGGCCGTCCTGCGCGAGGGCAACGGCGGCGAGAGTGCCCCGGCCGCTCGGCAGCACCATGCCGCCGTGCGCGTCGGCCCGCTCGCCCAGGGCGAGCGAACCGGTCATCTCGCCGTCCGGCCCGAGGCGGTAGAAGACCCGAGGTCGGCCCCGGCGATGTCGACGGCCTGCTCCAGCATCCCGTGGAGCACCTCCGGCTCCCCGGAGCCGGACAGCAGCGCGCTGGTGACGTCCGCGCTCGCGGCGAGCCAGCGCTCCCTGAGCCGTGCCTCCTCGTAGAGGCGGGCGTTCTCGATGGCGATGCCGGCCGCGACCGCCAGGGTCGAGACGACGGCCTCGTCCTCCGCGTCGAAGTCGGCCGAACCGCGCTTCTCGGTGAGGTAGAGGTTGCCGAACACCTCGTCGCGTACCCGGATCGGCACGCCGAGGAAGGAGTGCATCGGCGGATGGCCGGGCGGGAAGCCGTACGAGGCCGGATGGTCCGAGAGCTGGACAGCCGCAGGGGCTCGGGGCGCCGGATCAGCTCGCCGCGCAGGCCGTGTCCGGAGGGAAGGCCGCCGATCCGCGCACGTACCTCGTCGCTGATGCCGATGGGGAGGAACTGGGCGAGTTTCCGATCGTCGCCCACCACGCCCAGCGCACCGTACTCGGCGTCGACCAGCGCGGCGGCGGACTCGACGATCCCGCGCAGCACCTGCGGCAGATCCAGCTCCCGCCCCACGGAGACGACCACGTCGAGCAGGCCGTTCAGCCGGTCCCGAGTACCTCTGAGTTCGTCGATGCGGCCCTGGATCTCGTCGAGCAGCTCATCGAGCCGCAGGCGCGGGAGCCGGGCCACGTGGGTCTCGTCGCCGTCCGCGCCCATGGGCACCTCCGACGGCCGAAAGGAGACGAGGAGCGCTCACCGGCCGCTCTCCCGACGTATCCCGCGCACTCCGTAGCCTCATGTCGAGAACGCGTGAGGAGGGGGCGCGGGGCGGGTACGGAGCAGGTAGAGAGCGGTACCGCTGACCTCTCGCAGACAGGACACGCCATGCTCACGCAGGAACAACAACAGCTCACGGCGGTGGTGACGTCGCTGGTCGAGGACGCCGTCGCCGCGCCGTCCATGCACAACGCCCAGCCCTGGAGATTCGTCCACCACGCGGGCTCCGGGCTGCTCTCCCTGTACGGCGATCCGCAACGTACGCTGCCGGTCGGTGACCCGGACCGGCGAGGTCTGCACCTGGGGTGCGGCGCGGCGCTGCTCAATCTGCGTGTGTCCGCCGCCCTGCACGGGTGGACCGCCGACGCCGAGCTGCTCCCCGATCCCTCGGACCACCTGCGTCTCGCCGACGTCCGGCTGACGGAGTCCGGGACCACGGACACCGTGCTGGCCGACCTCCATCCCGCGATAGCGCGACGGCACACCAGCCGTTTCCCGTTCTCCGACGAGCCGATCCCGCCGGAGCTGTTCGACGAGCTGTGCGCGGCGGCCCTCCTGGAGGGCTGCCGGCTGATCGTTCCCGGCACCTGGCACCGGGACGCCGTACTGGACCTCGTCCACGACGCGGAGCTCCTGGAGTCCGCCAGCGCGGCCATGCGCGCCGAGATCGCCGACTGGACGCGCACCGGCAGGACCGGCGAGGGCCCCGCCGACGACGGCATCCCCTCCTCCGCCTTCGGCCCGCGCCAGTATGGTGTGACGGCCCCCGCCCGGGACTTCGACACCCCCCGCACCGTGCCGGACCGTACGGCGGCCGCGTTCGAGGAGCGGCCGCAGATCGCGCTCCTCGGCACGGCGACGGACACTCCGGCGGACTGGCTGCGAGCAGGTCAGGCGATGCAGCGCGTGCTCCTGGAGGCCACGCTCGACGGTCTCTCGACCTCGCTGATGTCGCAGCCGCTCGAATGGCCCGAACTACGCCCCCTCACCCGTGATCCCGGCTCCGCGACGGGCTTCGTGCACATGGTGCTCCGGCTCGGCTACGGCCCCTCGGGAACGGCCACCCCGCGCCGGCCGGTCGCCGACGTCCTCACGGTCGTATGACGCGGTGCCCCCACCGCCGTACGACACCCGGGGCCGTACCACTCAGGAGGCGTCCGCCACCTCCGACGCCCCGGCGGTGGCACCGGCGTAGCCGGGCGGAATGATCTCGACGGGGCAGTTCCCGTGGTGCAGCATCGCGTGAGCGACCCGTCCCAGCGCCGGACCGGCTCCCAGCACCCGCCGCTTGCTGCCCATCACCATCAGATCGGTGTGGACCGAGGCCTCGACGAGCATGCCGGGGACGCTGGTGCCCGTCTCGACGTGGTGGACGATCGGGAGGTCCGGGTACAGCTGGGAGACGCGTTCGGCCACGGCCGCGACCTCGTGCACCTTCTCGTCCGCGATGTCCCCGAGGCTGTCGAGCATGGTGGTGACACCGCCGACGTGCGCGAGGACGTTGTAGACGCTCAGCAGCCGCAGTGACGCCTTTCGGGCCTGCGCCTCGGCGGCGGCTATCCGCAGCCAGTCGAGATCCGACGCGCCGTGCACGGCGGCGGTGACCACGCCGGTCCCGGGCCGGTCGGCCGCGCCGCGTACCACGATCACCGGGACCTCGGTCCGCGCGACCACCCCCAGCCCGACGGATCCGAGCATCAGGGAGCCGAAGCCGCCCAGGCCCCTGTTGCCCACGACGATCGTGCCGCGCTCCCCGGCCGCGGCGTGCAGCCCGGCCACGGGCCCCTGGCGGCTGAGTTCCGTCGTCACGACCAGGTCGGGCCGGATCTCCCGCACCGCGGCGGCGGTCTCGGCGAGCAGCTTCCGTCCCGCCTCCCGTACGGCCTGGATGGTGTCGGCCGACGAGTGGAAGACCCGCCGGTCGCTGTCGGAGGCGTGGACGATGTGCAGCGGACCCCCACGGTGGTCCGCCTCGGCCGCGGCCCACAGCGCGGCCTCTCGTGCCGGTGTGGACGCGTCCACTCCGACCACGACGGCGCCGATTTCCGGACGCCCGGGAATGTCGCTGGTCATGACTGCTCCTCGCGCAGGGTCGGGAGAGGTGACACCTCCACCGTCGCACCGGTCGGCGGGCGGCGGGCATGGGCCTTTCGGCCCCGATCGAGCCCTGTCGGCCCTCCCCCGGCGGGGCCGGCGGCGGAAGGCTGGAGACGTGGTTCCGCACCGGGACCCGGCACGCCGAGGAGGCCCGTCATGAACCGCCACGTCACCGTCGGCCTGGACGACTCCACCGAGAGCCTCGCGGCAGCGGCCTGGGCCGCCCGTGAAGCATCGTCGCGAGGTGTCGCACTGCGTCTGGTGCACGTGGAGGAGTGGCCGATCACCCCGGAGATCCCGCTGACCCTCGCCAAGGCGCTGGTCGAGCGGTACGAGACCCTGCTGCGCGAGGCGGCGGAGCGGGCCCGCCGTGACCATCCGGGCCTCGACGTCACGACGGAGACGGCGCACGGACGGGCCGGGGCCGAACTGACCAGGGCCGCGGACGAGGCCGAGGCGACGGCGCTGGGCTCACGCGGGCTCGGCGGGTTCGTCGGCTTCCTGGTCGGCTCGGTATCGCTCACGGTCGTCGCCACGTCGACACGGCCGGTCGTGCTCGTACGGGCGGAGCAGCCCGGGGAGGAGGCTGGCGCCACGGAATCCGGGACGGCGGCCGGTGCCGCCGGTGCCGCCGAGCAGGCTTCCGCGGGCGCGGAGGACGCTGCCGCCGTGGGCTCGCAGCCGGATGTGGTCCTCGGCCTCGACATCTCGCGCCCGTGCGACCCGCTGCTGGACTTCGCCTTCGGTACGGCCGCCCGCCGGAACCTACCGCTCCGGGTCGTGCACAGCTGGTCCCCGCCCGCCTCCTACGGGTACGCGGCGATCCTGGATCCGAAGATCGGCACCGGGCTCGGCCGGCGGGCCGCCGAAGGGCTGACCGAGCTGCTCCGCGCCTGGCGGTCGCGGTTCCCGGAGGTCCGGGTCGTGGAGAAGGTGGTCGTCGGTCCGGCCGCCCGCGAACTCGTCCAGGCCTCCCGCGGCGCGGAGCTGCTCGTCGTCGGACGGCGCGGCAGGCGGCCCGCGTTGCCGTACCTCGGGCACGTCGCCCACGCCGTGATCCATCACAGCACCGCGCCGGTCGCCGTCGTTCCGCTCGCCTGAGCGCCTCCGGCCGGGCCCGCGTGGTTCAGCCGTCGTCGTCCGGAGCGTCCGGCACGATGATCTTCCGTCCGGTGATCCGCCGCGGCACCAGCGTCATGACGTGTTCGCGCTCCTCCCCCGCCCACGGCGTCGCGTACGCCGCCTCCCTGAGCCGGCGCGCGGCCTCCTCATCCGTCACGGCCCGCACGGGCCCGACGAGCAGCACGCTCCACCCCTTGCTGAAGGCGTCGTCGATGTGGTCGGCCTCGAAGGCGATCTCGGTGTCGGCGGCGGTGGCGAGCGGTGAGCCCTCGCCGGTGCTGAACATGACCTCGCCGTCGAGCACCTGGTAGTTCACCGGCAGCACGACCGGACCGTCACCGTGGGTCAGGGCCACCCGTCCCACGCCGTGGTCGCCCAGCAGCACCCAGCACATCGACTCCTCCAGTTCGGCCATCCGGGCCCTGCGGGCGCCTCGGCCGATGCCCGGCGGCAGGTCGGCGGTGCCGCCCCACAGTTCCTGGACGGTGGTCTCCAGCGCGTCGGCCAGCCGGAGCAGGAAGCCGATGCCGGGTGTGGCCGGCTGTTCCTCCACGTACTCGATGTAGCCGGGCGCGGCGCCCGCCCGCAGAGCCACGTCCTGCCGGGACAGACCGAGCTGCAGGCGGCGTGCCGCAATGCGCCGGCCCAGGTCCCCTCTCGCCGGATGCGGTGATGAGGGCATCACGGGCTCCTTACTCGTCGGATCGCTCGTCGGCGCGGTCGTACGGCTGTCGTACGGCCGCCACACGGCTCACGCTAACCAGGGCCGGGAGGAGCCGCAGCACGGAACGGAACCGCCGCCGTCCGTCCCCCTCCGAGGCCGGGGCGGGGCACCCGGCGCGGGTCGATGAGCGTGAGGGTGGTTGGTACGCAAGGGCCGCCCGGTCCTCACCCGCGAGATCATCGCCGTCAAGGCGCTGGAGGTGGATGGCCGGCACACAGGGGTTCCCCTCCCTCACGATGCGCGCGCCGGCCGCCGAACTGGACGTGACCGTAAGGGCTTTGTACGACCATGTCGAAGATCACGCGGAGGTCGTCGGCCTGGCCGTCGACCTCATGCTGAGCTCCTGGAACCCGCCCGTGCCCGACCCGGCGGACTGGGAGACCTCCGTCGCCGACTACGCCCGCTGTCTGCGCGCCCGTACCGCCGGTGGCCCCGCGCCCTGCTGGTCTCCCTGGACGAGGACACCCCGCCGACCGGGCCGGGGACGACCGGAACGCGATCGTCCCCGGCCACTGGCTCGCGGCACACGCCGATCTGGACATTCCGACGCTCCGGGAGGCCGCCGCGCTGCCGCTGCCCGGCGCGGACGAGCAGTTCGACGAGGTCGTCGCGGCCGTCGTCGCCGAGATCCGCGACGGACTCAGCGCGGACCGACGGCCGGCGACTCCTGGCGGGGCTCCCGGTCAGGATCCCGCTGGGGCTCCCGGTGGATGGGGTCCGCGCCGCCGGTCAGCGGCGCGCCCGTGCCGCCGCGCCGGGCCGCGACGATCTCCGCCGCGATGGACAGGGCCGTCTCCTCGGGCGTACGGGCTCCGATGTCCAGGCCGATGGGCGAACGCAGGCGGTCCAGTTCGTCCTCGCCCAGGCCCGCCTCGCGCAGCCGCCGCGTCCGGTCCTCGTGGGTCCGGCGCGACCCCATCGCCCCGACGAACGCGGCGGGCATCCGCAACGCCTCCACCAGCAGCGGCACATCGAACCGGGCCTCGTGCGTGAGCACGCAGAGCACGGTGCGCGCGTCGGTCGGGGTGCGCCGCAGATAGCGGTGCGGCCAGTCGACGACGACCTCGTCCGCCTCGGGGAAGCGGGCCCGGGTGGCGAAGACGGGCCGGGCGTCGCACACCGTCACATGGTGGCCCAGGAACTTCCCGGCCCGTACCAGCGCGGCGGCGAAGTCGACCGCACCGAAAACGATCATGCGGGGCGGCGGCACGCTGCTCTCGACGAGCAGGGTGAGTCCGCCGGGGCAGTGCGATCCGTCCTCGGCGAGGGTGACGGTGCCGGTCCGGCCCGCGTCGAGCAGGGCCGAGGCCTCGGCCGCCGCCGTACGGTCCAGCTCCGGGTGGCCCCCGAGCCCGCCCTGCCGGCGGCCGTCGGCACGGACCAGCAGGGACCGCCCGAGGAGTTCGTCCGGGCCGCGCACCACCCGGGCGAGGGCGGCCGCCTCGCCGGAGACCGCGGCGGTCAGCGCGGCCCGCAGCACCTCCCGTTCCGGTGAGCCGGCGCGGACCGGCGTGATCATGATGTCGATGACCCCGCCGCAGGTCAGCCCGACGGCGAAGGCGTCCTCGTCGCTGTAGCCGAACTGTTCGCGCACGGTCGCGCCGTCCTGGAGGGCCCGCTCGCACAGTTCGTAGACCGCTCCCTCCACACAACCGCCGGAGACCGAGCCGATCGCCGTGCCCTCGCTGTCGACGGCGAGGGCGGCGCCGGGCCCGCGCGGCGCGCTGCCGCCGACGGAGACGACGGTGCCGACGGCGAACTCCCGGCCATCCGCCATCCATCGGTGCAGCTCGCCGGCGATGTCAAGCATCCACGGCTCCCCCGCCCGTGGGGGCCGCCGTGAGGATCCGGTCGGGGCGGATCGGCAGATCCCGGTGGCGTACGCCGGTGGCGTGCCAGACCGCGTTGGCCACGGCCGCCGCCGCGCCCACGATGCCGATCTCCCCTACGCCCTTGATGCCGACCGGGTCGTCCGGGTCGTGGTCGTCCACCCAGTCCACCTCGATGTCCGGGACGTCGGCGTGTGTGGCCACGTGGTAGCCGGCGAGATCGGGGGCGTAGTGGCCGCCGGTGTTCCGGTCGCGGACCGCCTCCTCGTGCAGGGCCATGGAGATGCCCCAGGTCATGCCGCCGACGAGCTGGTTGCGGGCGGTGAGCGGGTTGACGATCCGGCCCGCCGCGAAGATGCCCAGCATGCGCCGCACCCGGACCTCGCCGGTGGCGGTGTCGACGGCGACCTCGGCGAACTGTGCCCCGAAGGAGTGCCGTTCCTTCTGCGCGAGGGCGCCGAGGGCCTCGGTGGTGTCGGACCGCACGGTGATCCCCTCCGGGGGGACGGACGTGGTCACCGCGAGCCGCTCGCGCAGTTCCGCGGCGGCCGCCGTGACCGCCCAGGCCCAGGAGCGGGTGCCCATCGAGCCGCCCGCGATCATCGCGGGGCCGAAATCGCTGTCGCCGATGCGGACCCGGACCCGATCGGGTGTGGTCTCCAGAGCGTCGGCGGCGATCAGGGTGAGGGCGGTGCGGGCTCCGGTGCCGATGTCGGCGGCGGCGATCCGTACGGTGAAGGAGCCGTCCGCCTCCGCCGTGACCAGGGCCGTGGACGGGGCCGCGCCCGCGCCGAAGGAGGCCGCCGCCGTGCCGGTGCCCAGCAGCCAGCGCCCGTCCCGGCGGGTGCCGGGGCTCGGATCGCGGTCCGCCCAGCCGAACCTGCGGGCGCCCTCGCGGAAGCAGGCCGTGAGGTTGTGGCTGCTGAACGGGAGCCCCGAGACGGGGCCGACGGCCGGTTCGTTGCGCAGGCGCAGTTCGATCGGGTCGACGCCGCTGCGTTCGGCGAGTTCGTCGAGGGCCGCCTCGATCGCGAACGACCCCGGGGCCTCCCCCGGTGCGCGCATCCAGGTCGGGGACGGCACATCGAGCCGGACGACGTGGTTGGCGGTGCGGTGGGCGTCGGCGTCGTACAGCACCCGGGCGACGCCCGCGCTCGGCTCGACGAACTCGTACACCGTGGAGCTCTGGTTCAGCGAGCGGTGCTCCAGGGCCAGCAGCCGGCCGTCGGGGGCCGCGCCGAGCCTGACCCGCTGGGTGGTGGGGCTGCGGTAGCCGCCCAGCGAGAACGTCTGACGCCGGGTCAGGACCACGCGTACCGGGCGCTGGAGGGCGGTGGCGGCCATCACGGCGGACACCTGGTGGGCGCGCAGGCCCTTGCTGCCGAAGCCGCCGCCGATGTGCTCGGAGCGCACCCGGACCGAGGACGGGTCGAGCGAGAACATCGTGGCCAGCTCGCCCTGGACCCAGCCGGCGCCCTGGTTGGAGTCGACGACCTCCAGCCGGCCGCCCTCCCACCGGGCGGTCGCCGCGTGCGGCTCCATCATGCTGTGCTGCTCTTCGGGGGTGGTGTACCGCGCGTCCACCACGAAGGCGGAGGCGGCCAGTTGTGCGTCCAGGTCACCCTTCTCCGTCTCGGCGGGCATATGGCCGGCGGCGGGGTAGGCGCCGGGGTGGCCGTCGACGAGCGCGGTGTCGTGCGGCTCCTGGTCGTACGTCACCACGAGCGCCTCGGCGGCCTCCCGGGCCTGCTCGGGGGTCTCGGCGACGACCAGCGCGACCGGCCAGCCGGCGAACGGCACCCGGTCGTTCTGGAAGACGGCGCAGGTCGGGTCCGGCGGGGTGCCGAGCATGCCGACGTAATCGGTGTGCAGGCGCGGGGCGTTGCCGTGGTGCAGCACGGTGAGCACGCCCGGCAGGTCGAGGACCGGTGCGGTCTCCACGTCGAGGATGCGGCCCCGGGTGACGGTGGAGAGCACGAGCCAGCCGTGGGCCAGGTCGGCGAAGGGGATCTCACCGGCGTAGCGCGCGGCGCCGGTGACCTTGTCGCGGCCCTCGATACGGGTGTGGGCGACGCCGACGGATCCGCGCACCGCCGAAGGTCCCGGCGTGGTGGTCGTCATCGGGCGTTCCCCTCGGCGAGTTCGGTGAGTACGGAGACCACGAGGTTGCGCATGAGGGTCACCTTGTATCCGTTGTCGGGCAGCGGCCTGGCGGCGGCGAGTTCGGCGTCCGCGGCGGCGGCGAAGGTCGCGCCGCCGGCGGGTGCGCCGGTGAGGACGGCCTCGGCGGCACGGGCGCGCCAGGGCCGGGAGGCGACGGCTCCGAGGGCGAGGCGCGCGTCCCGCACGCGACCGTCCTCGATGTCGAGCGCGGCGGCGACGGAGCCGATGGCGAAGGCGTACGAGGCGCGCTCGCGCACCTTGCGGTAGCGGGAGCGGGCGGCCACGGGCGCGGCGGGCAGGCTGACGTGGGTGATCAGCGCGCCGGGCGGCAGGGCGGTCTCCCGGTGCGGGGTGTCGCCGACGGGGAGGTAGAAGTCGGTGATCGGGCTCTCGCCCTGCCCGTCGGCGCTCTCGTAGGAGACCACGGCGTCGAACGCCGTCAGGGCCACGCCCATGTCGGAGGGGTGTACGGCCACGCAGTGGCCGGAGGCGCCGAGGACGGCGTGGTTGTGGTGCTCGCCGGCGACGGCGGGGCAACCGCTGCCCGGGTCCCGCTTGTTGCAGGGCTTGCTCACGTCGGTGAAGTAGCCGCAGCGGGTGCGCTGGAGGAGGTTGCCGCCGACGGTGGCCATGTTGCGCAGCTGTCCGGAGGCGCCGGCGAGCACGGCCTGGGCCAACGCCGGGTAGCGGCGGCGGACTTCGGGGTGGGCGGCGAGGTCGCTGTTGGTGACGGTCGCTCCGATGCGCAGGCCGCCGTCCGCCGTGGGTTCGATGCGGTCCAGCGGGAGTTCACGGACGTCGACGAGGCGGGCGGGGCGCTCCACGCCGCTCTTCATCAGGTCGACGAGGTTGGTGCCGCCGCCGAGGTACCGCGCGTCCGGGTCGGCGGCGAGGAGGGCGACCGCGCCGGTGACGTCGTGGGCGCGCTGATAGCCGAACTCCTTCATGCGACGGTCTCCTCGGTGTGTGCCGTCCGGCCGTCGGCGTGGGCCTCGGCGGTGTGGTCCCGGGCGGCGTGGGCGACGGCCTGGACGATCGAGACGTAGGCGCCGCAGCGGCACAGGTTGCCGCTCATCCGCTCGCGGATCTCTTCGGGTGTCAGCGGCGGCGGCCCGGCCTCGGGGCCGACGTCGTCGGTGGCGGCGCTCGGCCAGCCGGCCGCGTGCTCCTCGATGACGGCGATGGCCGAGCAGATCTGGCCGGGGGTGCAGTAGCCGCACTGGTAGCCGTCGAGGTCGAGGAAGGCCTGCTGGACGGGGTGCAGACGGTCGCCCTCGGCCACGCCCTCGATGGTGGTGACCTCGCGCCCCTCGGCCGCGACCGCGAGGCTGAGACAGGAGACGACGCGTCGCCGGTCGACCAGGACCGTACAGGCGCCGCACTGCCCCTGGTCACAGCCCTTCTTGGTGCCGGTGAGGTCGAGGCGCTCACGCAGGGCGTCGAGCAGGGTGGTGCGGTGGTCGATGGACAGGTGGTGCTTCTCGCCGTTGATGTTCAGGGTGATCGCACTGGACGTCGACGAGGTCGCTGGGGCCATGATCAGCCTTTTCTGGTGTCAGGTGACGAGGTACCGGGCCGTGGACCGGTGACCGGCCGCCCCGGTCGGCAGTAAGGTAGCCCTAACCGGACTGTTGTCCGCTTGCCTGGAAAACGTAACGGACAGCTGTCCGGTTAACAAGGACGGGTTTCGGCCATGAACCCGCGAGGAGGATCCGTGACCCGGTCGAACAAGGACGCCCCCCTGCGCTCGGACGCGCAACGCAACCGTGAGCGCATCCTGCGGGTGGCCATGGTCGAGCTGACGCTGCGCGCGGACGCGCCGCTGAGCGTGATCGCCAAGAAGGCGGGCGTCGGACAGGGCACGTTCTACCGCAACTTCCCGCACCGGGAGGCGCTCGTCCTGGAGGTCTACCGCTACGAGATGCAGCAGGTCGCCGAAGCGGCGTGCGAGCTGCTGGAGACCCGGCCGCCCGAGCGGGCGCTGCGCGAGTGGATGGACCGCCTCGCCCGGTTCGCCCTGACCAAGGCCGGTCTGGCGGACGCGATCCGACTGGTCACCAGCGCCCCGAACGGACCGGCGAGGCCCGGTCCCACCCCGGTCATGGAGGCGGCCGGAACCCTGCTCCGCGCCTGCGAGGAGATCGGCGCCATCCGCCCCGGGGTGAGCCCGGACGACTTCTTCCTCGCCATCGCCGGTCTCTGGCAGATCGATCCGCACGAGGACTGGGAGCCGAGGGCCGGCCGGCTCCTGGACTTCGTCATGGACGGGCTGCGCGTGGGGGCGCCCGGGCGGTGACCGGACCTCCGCCGGGCACTGTCGGCGGGCCGTGTGATGATGCCCCGTACGGCGCTCGGACCTGAGAGGGCCCGGGCGCGGAAACAGGGGACGGGAGCGGTGGGTTGAGCAAGGGCGGGGCGTCCATACCGGACGAGGAGTGGGAGCGTTTCCTCAGGGAGGCCGAGGCCGGCAGCCCCGGTGCGCCCGAGGAACCGTCGGCACGGGCCCGGATGGTGACGCGGCGGATCCAGGAGGAGCCCGGCCCGCCGGAAGGCTGGCGGACCTACACGCCGGTCAAGCGCCGAAGCGGCCGGAGCTGGTACGCGCTCGGCCTGGTGGTCGCCGTCGTCCTGCTGGTCGCGGTGGCCGTCGCCCCCGGCAGGATCTTCGGCTGGTTCGACGGCGGGGACGCGGTGGACGCCCAGCCCCTCGCCGCGGAGTCGGAGCGCCCGGACGGGCCGCCCGGACGGGAGGCGGACGGGCCGCACCCCACCCCGGACGAACCGTTCGCCGGATCCCCGGCGGCGCGGTGGGCCGACGGCGCGGCGGGCATCCATCTGCCCGCCCCGCGGGCGACCGGCTGGATGAGCGAGGCGGAGGTCGGCGAGGCGCTGGACCGGACCCGGGACTTCCTGGTCGCCTCCAGCCTCGACCCCGCCGTGCTGCGCGGCGAACGGCCCGCGAAGGCTCTGGCGCTCATCAACCCGCACCAGTCGGATGTGCAGGACTACCTGAAGAAGGCGTTCCGCTCGCCCGACCGTGAGAACGACCCCCTGCTGCTGTTCAGCCGCTTCCGGTCCGCCGATGTGCGGCCGGCCGGGGACGTGGTCAAGACCCGCGGCCGGATCACTTTCCGGGAGGGCGAGAAGGGCGCGGTGGAGGTCACCACCGACGTCACCTACGTCTACCCGGTCATGCGCGCCTCGGGGGACGGCGACGAGGTCGCGCGCACCATCGTGCGCCGCGAGACGGTGCTCAGCTGGGACGACCCGGCGAAGATCGTGATCGATCCGGGGACGTTCTCCCTCGTCTCCTACAAGGTGGACACCACCAATGGCGGCTGCGACACCTACACCGGCTATCTGATCCCCGCGTTCCTCGCCGACCGCACCGCCGCCGACGGTGGCGACAGCCCGGCGATCGACCCGTACGACCGCAGCACGCCGATCGAGGAGCGGATGCGGGAGGGCGACGGCTGCGACATCGCCACCCGGTCCTGAGCACCACCCGCCCCTGAGGGCCCCCGGCCACGGGGGCGGGCTACGGGCCCGGTTCTCCGACCGGGTCCGAGGCCGCCCACAGCTCGGCGAACCGGTCGAGCAGCCCGGCCGCCGCCGCCACATCGTCCGTCAGGGGCCGGTCGGCCGCCTCCGCGTCGAGCACCGAGGCCGCCAGCCCGAAGGCGCGGCCGACCGGCAGCTCCGGGTCGAGCCGCAGCTCGCGCTGGCGCAACGCCCTGACGGCAGCGACGAGTTCGCAGCCCACGACGAGCCGGAACGCCTCGCACGCCCGCAGGGTCTGGCGCGCCGCCAGTGACGCGAAGCTGGCCTGCTCCTCGACGCCCCGCGAGAGCACGGCGTGACCGAGCGAGGCGGGCGCGGAGTAGGCCCGCAGATCGCCGAGGGCCGCGCCGGCCGCGTATTCGAGGATCATCACGCCCGAGGACGCGGGCTCGCCGTCCGCGAGGAACGGCCGCAGCCGGGTGAAGCCCGGTTCGTTGAGCGTTGAGAGGCGGGAGGTGGACAGCCGGGCCACCTGGGTCAACGCAAGCCTGAAGTGGTCCAGCGACAGGGCGAGTTGGGCGAGGTAGAAGCCGCCGTGGTGGTAGGCGGCCATATCGTCCGCCGAGATCAGCGGGTTCTCGGCGGCCGCGTTGATCTCGACCGCGAGGACCTCTTCGAGCGCGTCCGCCGCATCGTGCGCGGGGCCGTGGATCTGCGGCAGGCATCGGAAGCCGTACGGGTCCTGGATCCGGCCGAGCGGGGGCGTCGGGCGGTCAGGGGCGCCGAGCAGCAGTCGCATCCGCTCCGCGACCGCGTACGAACCGGCGTGCCGCCGCGCCTCGTGGACGGGCAGCGCGTAGGCCTCGTAACTGCCGTCGATCGCCATCAGGGAGAGGGCCGCCACCACCTGGGTCGCCCCGATCAGGGAGCGCAGTTCATGCAGGGCGAGGGCGGACTGGCCGAGAGTGAGAGCGTTGCTGCTGATCAGGGCGAGGGCGTCGTTGTTGTCGAGGGGCTGGGGTTCGGGGGCGGTTCCCGTGCCCTGCCAGGGGTGTTCGCCCGCCAGGGCGAGGCCCATCTGCGCGAGTGCGGCGATGTCGCCGGTGCCGACCGAGCCGAATTCGTTGACCTTCGGGTGGGCGCCGGTCTCCAGGGCCTCGCAGAGCGCGGTGACGACGGTCGGGCGCAGCCCCGCTCCCCCGGCGAGGAGCTGGTTGGCGCGGACGGCGAGCATGGCGCGGACCTGACGCGCCGGAAGCTCCTCACCGATCGCTCCGGCGTGGCTGCGCAGCAGGCGCAGACCGTGGTCGGCGGCCGCCTCGGTGGGCACGGACTCATTCCGGTTCGCGCCCACGCCGGTGGAGCGGCCGTAGACGCGGCCCCACGAAGCGATTTCCCTGGCGGCGTTCCAGGAGTCCTCGACGCGCTTCATGCCCTCGGTCGCCGGAACGGGCCTGGCGATGGATTCGGCCAGGCGTACGACATCTGCGACCATCAGTCGGCGGCCGTCAAGGATGACGATCGCACTGGCGTCTTCGGCCAACCTGTCCGAGATATGAGACGACATCAGTGACAATTCCTCCTCGATCAGGCGCTTCGTCTTGCCCTACGGCCACTCGTTACCAGGGATTTACGCCTGAGCGGCGACGACCTATTGACAACCTATTCAGTCACCGAGAACTCTGCATGATGATATGCAGCCGGGCAAGGGACTCCTCATGATCCAATTCGACAAGGCCCACAAGCGCTTCCCGAACGGCACGACCGCGGTGCACGACCTCACGCTCGACCTGCCGGAAGGGGGCGTGACCGTCCTCGTCGGATCTTCCGGTTGCGGCAAGACGACCACGCTTCGCATGATCAACCGGATGGTCGAGCCGACCTCCGGGACGATCAGGGTGGGCGGCAAGGACGTCCTGGAACAGGACGCCGCCGAGCTGCGCCGCTCCATCGGTTACGTCATCCAGCAGTCCGGACTCTTCCCGCACCGGACCGTCCTGGACAACATCGCGACCGTACCGCTGCTGCTCGGCTGGGGCCGCAGAAAGGCGCGGGCGCGGGCGGCGGAACTGCTGGAGACGGTCGGCCTCGCCGCCGACGCGGGGAAGCGGTACCCGCACCAGCTCTCCGGCGGTCAGCAGCAGCGCGTCGGCGTGGCCCGCGCACTCGCCGCGGACCCGCCGGTCCTCCTGATGGACGAGCCCTTCGGCGCCGTCGACCCGGTGGTCCGCACCCAGCTCCAGGACGAACTGCTGCGACTCCAAAGGGAGTTGAACAAGACCATCGTCTTCGTCACGCACGACATCGACGAGGCCGTACGGCTCGGGGACCGGATAGCCGTCTTCCGTACCGGTGGCCATCTCGTGCAGTGCGCGGCCCCCGCCGAACTGCTGGCCCGTCCGGCGGACGCGTTCGTCGCGGACTTCCTCGGCGCGGAGCGCGGCCTGAAACTGCTGTCGCTGACGACGCTCAAAGAGGTCGCCCAGGGCCCCGCCCCCGAAGGCGGCCGCTGGCGCCTCGCCCTCGACTCCGCCCGTAGGCCGCTGGCCTGGCGCGACAGCGAGAGCAAGGGCGACGCGGAGATACCCGTCCGGCCGCTGCGCGACACCGACTCGCTGCTCTCCGCGCTCAACGAGTCGATCGCCGCGCCGAGCGGCCTGGTCGCCCGGGTCGACGCGGACGGCGTCCTCACCGGTGTGACGTCCCGCGAGGACATCCACGACCGCGCGGGCCAGGTGCACAGCGCGGCGAGCACGGTGGCCGCATGAGCGTCGACTGGTCGTGGATAGCCGACCACACCGACGATCTCACCACCCTGACGCTCTCCCACCTCCAGGCCGCGCTGACCGCCGTACTCCTCGGCCTGCTGATCTCGCTCCCCCTGGCCGTGCTGGCCCACCGGGTGCGCAGGCTGCGCGGGCTCCTCCTCGGCCTGTCGAACGTCCTGTTCACCATTCCGTCCATCGCCGTCTTCGTGCTCCTCCTGCCGGTCACCGGACTCACCCGCACCACCACCGTCATCGGCCTGACGATCTACACACTGGTCGTGCTCCTGCGGAACACCGTCGAGGGTCTGGACTCCGTCCCCAACCGGACGAAGGAAGCCGCGAAGGCGATGGGCGCCCGGCCGCTTCGCACCCTGCTCACCGTCGAACTGCCCCTCGCCCTCCCCGTGATCATGGCGGGCGTACGGATCGCGACGGTGATGGCGATCTCCCTGGTCTCCGTGGCCACGTACATCGGCGACGGCGGACTCGGACAGCTCTTCACCGACGGCTTCCAGCGCAACTTCCCCACCCCCGTCATCGTCGGCGTCGTCCTGACCCTGCTCCTCGCGATCGTCGCGGACGCCCTGCTCGTCACCCTCCAGTACGTCCTGACGCCGTGGACCCGCCGGCAGAAGCAGGGGGCCTGACCTCATGTACGAACTCCTCAAGGGCCTCGGCTCCTGGCTGGTCAGCGGTGAGCAGTGGACCGGCTCCGACGGCATCGGGCACCGCCTCGCCGAACACCTCCAGTACTCGCTGCTCGCCACCCTCGTCGCCGCAGCCATCGCCCTGCCGGTCGGTCTGCTCATCGGTCACACCGGACGCGGCGCGTTCATCGCCATCAACCTGTCGAGCTTCGGGCGGGCGCTGCCCACGGTCGGTCTGGTGGTCCTCGTCTTCCTCGCCAGCGGTCTTTCGATGTGGCCGGTCTACATCGCCCTGGTGGCGCTGGCGGTCCCGTCCATCGTCACCAACACCTACGCCGGAATGACGGCGGTCGACCCCGAGGTGCGGGACGCGGCACGCGGCCAGGGCATGCGCCGGCACCAGGTCCTCCTCCAGGTCGAACTGCCCCTCGCGCTGCCCCTGATCATGACCGGGCTCCGGCTCGCGCTCATCCAGGTCGTCGCGACGGCGACCATCGCCGCGTACGTCTCCTTCGGCGGGCTCGGCCGGTACGTCTTCGACGGGCTGGCCCAGCGCGACCTCGTGCAGGTGCTCGGAGGCGCCGTGCTCGTGGCGGTCGTCGCCGTCGTCCTCGATCTCGCGCTCTCCGCGCTCCAGCGCGTCCTCTTCCGCCACCGCCCCGCCCCGCAGTCCTAGGAGCCAGCCCCTCATGACCCGCATGAATCGCATGAACAGCATGAACCGCAGGGCTCTACTCGGCGGCCTCTTCGCCGCCGCCACCGTCCCCGCGCTCGCCTCGTGCCGCAGCGGCATCACCTCCCTCGACGGGGAGGGGGCCGGTGGCGGGGGCGGCGGCTCCAGCGAGGACGGCGTCACGATCGGCACCGCCAACTTCACCGAGAACCAAGTCCTCGGGTACCTCTACGCCGCCGCCCTCGAAGCGGCCGGGGTGAAGACCAGGGTCCGCCCCAACCTGGGTACCCGCGAGATCCTCATCCCCGCGCTCAAGGGCGGTGACATCGATCTGCTGCCCGAGTACCAGGGCGCGCTGCTGCACTACCTCGACGCCGGGGCCACCGCCACGGAGGAGGGCACGATGCAGAACGCCCTCGCCATGATGCTGCCGCGCGGCCTGCAGATCCTCCCGTACGGCGAGGCGGAGAACGCCGACGCGTTCGCCGTGACCAAGGAGACCGCCGACGAGTACGGGCTGAAATCCCTGGCCGACCTGGCGAAGCACAACGGCAAGCTCGTCATCGGCGCGGCGCCCGAGGTCAAGAAGCGCACGGTGGGCTCGGTGGGTCTCAAGGAGGTCTACGGCGTGGAGTTCAAGGAGTTCAAGTCCCTCGACTCCTCGGGCCCGTTGGTCAAGGGAGCCCTCAAGAAGGGCGATGTGGACGTGGCGAACCTCTTCACCACCGACACCGACATCGCCGCCGAGGGCTGGGTCGTCCTCACCGACCCCAAGAACCTCATCCCCGGCCAGCACGTCGTGCCGCTCATCGCCGACCGCAAGGCCGACTCGACGGTCCGCAAGGCGCTCGCCCGCCTCGGGTCCGTCCTGACGACCGAGGACCTCACCGAGCTCAACCGCCTGGTGGACAAGGACCGCAAGGACCCCGAGGACGTCGCGAACGACTGGGCGGCCAAGCACGGCATCAAGAAGAAGTAGCCGCGCCGGGCCGGGAGCAGCAGATCCGGGCCGGGCCGGGCCGGGAGCAGCAGATCCGGGCGGCAGCACCGGGCCGCGGCACCACCACACCGAGGGGCCAGGAGCCGGGTCACGGCGGCTGAAGACCTGGTGGAGCGCCGCTCCGTCGACGTCGTCCCGGACGACGAACGGCACGGGACGGCGTTCAGTGCACCCCGCACAGGGCCCGAAGCTCGGGCTGCCCCAGATGACCCAGTCCCGGGCCCAGTTCGGGGTGAAGGGCGCGGACGTCTCCTGGATCGTGGGCCTCGTGGGCCCGGCGGCCCGGTACCGGCTGCTGGACCGCCGGGACCCGGAGCATCCCGGAGAAGACGCTCCGCACTCTCGCTTCTCCGCACGAGAACTGACGGCTCATCACGCCCTGGGGCCGGTCGTGGCGTAGGCGGTGACTCCTCCGACCAGCAGTGCGGCGGCGGTCCAGGCGGCGGGCCCCGAGCCGGCCGGGGCCTGCAGCCAGCCCGCGACGCCGCCCGGATCCGGTGGCGCGAAGAGCGTCATGGCCGGCCAGCCGACGACCGGCGTCCAGGCGTACGACGCGCCGAACAGGACGGCCCCGAGTGCGGCCAGTCCGGTCAGTCCGGCGGCGTCCCGGAGCAGGAACGCCGCCGTCACCGGCTCCCGCCCCGCCGACTGCGCCGCCAGGAGTACGAGGGTGACGGTCGCGGCGATCAGCAGGAGGTGGGCCGCCCGGAGCGGAGCCCAGCGGATCGCCGCGGTCCGGTCCAGGGCGGCGTCCTGGCCGCCGAGCCCGGGGGCCGCCCCGGCCACGGCGGCGGCCACGGCCAGGACGGTCAGCCGGGGGTCGGCGGCGCCGTCGCCCGCCGCGGCCGCCCCGAGCAGGGCCGCCGACGCGAGGAGCGCTCCCGTGGCGGCCGGGGCGCGCCGCGACCGCGCGTACAGCAGGAGCCCGTTCGTCACCGCGCTCCCCCGGCCAGTTCCTCGGCCCAGGTGAACTCGCAGCGAAGAGCGGCCTCGCGCACCTCGGCGGCCCGGTTCCGTTGCTGGTGCGGGGACAGCGCCGAGAACTCCTTCCACGTCTTGCGCAGGGAGGCGCGGTGGGCGCCGCGGTCGTACACATCGGCCTCGATCGGCCGGAACGTACCGAGCGCCCAGCTCGCCAGCACGCTCTGCACCACGAGCACCTCGTCGCCGCCGAACTCCCGTGAGCTGAGTGCCCGGCAGCTCGGCGCGAGGCCCTCGCCGACGAGCCGGCGCAGCAGTTGGTCGCCCTCGGCCCCGCCGATCTGCGGGTCCTCGAAGTTCACGAGCACCGATCCGGCGACGAGTCCGCGGTCCGCGCCGACGGCCCGGAGCGCGGTCTCCTCGCGTACCCGGTGCGGTGCCACGTCGCCGAGCACGGTGTCCAGGACGTCCAGTGCCCGGGCGGCGGTCGGGGCCAGCGCTTCCAGTCGCGGGCGCTGCAACTCCGTTACGCACACCCGGCCTTCGCAGACCTGCGCCGCGGCCGCCGGGTCGACGCGGTAGCTGCCGCGCGCGTCGCCGGGCAGCACCAGCAGCGCCAGGGCGGCTCCGGCGAGGACGGGCACGACGGACAGCAGCCTGCCGCGCGTGTTCCGGGCGCCGAGCAGGGCGAAGCCGGTGGCCAGCAGGCCGAGGAACCACAGGCTCTGGCCCAGGTGCACCGATCCGGTGATGGTCAGCAGCGCCTGACGCGGTTCGGCGACGGCCGGTGAGAGCTGCGAGAACAGATGCGATCCGATCCGGGCGGTGGGCAGTTCGCTGTCGCCCTGCTGCATCAGCAGCACGTTCGCCGCGAGGAACAGGACCGCCAGGGCGGGCGGGGTCAGCGGTGACGGCAGGGCTCGTGCCACCCCCATGCCGAACACCGCGGCGGCCACCAGGGCGAGCAGCGCGACCGCCGAGATCGGCAGCCAGCCCAGGTGGGTGTACGAGGTCGGGCCGAGCGCCACCAGGACGCCGCCGCACACCAGCAGGGCGCCGAAGCCGGCCACCAGCGCCAGGGCGATCGCGGTGGCCGGTGTCGCGGCGCGCTGCCAGCCGGGCCTCGGTGTGGTGGCCAGCAGTTCCGGCATCCGGGAGCGGTGGTCGCGCAGGCCGTACAGAGCTCCGATTCCGGCGGCCACGGGCCACAGATAGGCGAGCAGCACCCGGGTCCACAGGGCCAGCGAGGTCCATTGGCCGGTCCATCGGGCCGTGCCGCGCCACCAGTTGCCGTCGATGGCGAACAGGAACAGGAAGCCGGCGACGAGCACGGTGAGGCCGGACCAGAGCGCGGCGGAGCGCAGGAGTTCGGTGCGCAGGACGCGGAGGTTCACCAGCTGCCCTTTCCCTGGTCCGAGCCGGACAGCAGGGCGGAGTAGCCGCGTTCCAGCGGGCTGTCGCCGGGCTGGTCGGCGGTTCCGGCGGCGCCCAGCGCCTCCGGGGTGCCCTGGAAAACGAGGCGGCCGCGGTCGAAGAGCACCACATCGGTGCAGGCCGCGGCGACGTCCTCGACCAGATGGGTGGAGACCAGCACACAGCTCTCCCGGCCGAGTTCCTGGAGCAGGGCGCGGAACTGGAGGCGCTGCGCAGGGTCGAGGCCGACGGTCGGTTCGTCGAGCAGCAGCACCGAGGGGTCGTTGACGATGGCCTGGGCGATGCCGACGCGGCGCACCATGCCTCCGGAGAGCGCCTTCATCCGGCTCTCGGCCCGGTCCGCCAGGCCGACCCGTTCCACGGCGCGCTGCACGGCGCCGGGGATGTCGCGGGCGGGCATCTCCTTCAGCCAGGCCATGTAGGTGACGAACTCGCGGACGGTGAACCGCTTGTAGTAGCCGAACTCCTGGGGCAGGTAGCCGATGCGGCGGCGCAGCTCACGGTGGTGGGCGCGGTCGCGGACGGAGTGGCCGAACAGTTCGAGGTCTCCCCCGGTGGGCCGCAGGACGGTGGCGAGCGTCCGGATCAGGGTGGTCTTGCCGGCGCCGTTGGGCCCGAGCAGACCGTGGGTCCCGGCTCCCAGCGAGAGGTCGAGGCCGTCGACGGCGCGATGGCGGCGGCCCACCTCGACGGTGAGGCCGGTGGTGTGGATCTCGTGGACGTAGGTGCGTGGCGCGGTGTCGAGCGCGCCGGTCGGAACGGTCATCGGTTGCTCCTCGCGGGGGGCGTCGCAGGCTTTCGGGGTGTCATCACAGGCTCTTGGGGGTGGTGTAGGACCGGCGGCGGGCCAGGACGACGCCGACGGCGGCGGCGAGTGCCAGGGCCCAGAGGGGAAGGTGTTCGGGCCGGAGGAGGAAGAGGCGGCCCAGGGCGGCGGCCGGGGCGAGGACCGCCACGGTCCACAGCGCGCCCAGGGCGACGGTGGCGCGGCCGACGCCGATGACGCCGCCCAGCGCCAGGGCCGTCGCGGTGAGGGCGAGGGAGGGCAGCAGCCACTGCGCGAGGGCGACGCCGGTCAGGAGCCCGGCGACCAGGTGCACCGGCAGGACGACGGCGAGCACGGTCGCCGTGCGCCGCAGCAGCAGGGACAGTCCGGCGCGCGGGGTGACGGCGGTCAGTTCGAACGCCGGGTCCAGGCCGTGTGACCAGGCCGCGGCGACTCCGGCGAGCGGCAGGACCGGCGCCAGCAGCAGGACGGGCGGCGCCCCGCGCGTCCAGCCGGCGGTACGGTCCAGCAGCACCGCGACGACGCTCACGCCGATGACCATGGCCAGCCAGGGGCCCATCACCGGGGTGGCCCAGGCCGTGGGGCGGCGACGGCGGCGCGGGGCGGGCGTCGAACGGTCCAGGGCCGGTTCCAGTCCGCTGCGGACGGCGGTCAGCAGGGCGGTGACGGCGGGCACCTCGGCCGCCGCCCCGGCCAGCCTGCCGCGGCAGGGGGCGCAATGTTCCATATGGGCCTCCACGGCCCACAGTTCGTCGGCGGGCAGTTCGGTGTCGCCGTGCGCGTAGCTTCCGACCAGCCGGTCGGACGGATGCTCGACGCTCATGCCAATGCCCTTCTCATCGCGATACGGGCCCGGCGGGCCCGGGTCTTGACGGTGCCTTCGGGAAGATCGAGCAGAACGGAGGCCTCGCGGACCGACAGTCCGTCGAGCACCAGGGCCTGGAGGACCTGGCGCAGTTCCGGGGCGAGGGTCCGCAGGGCGTTCCCGACCTCCCCGCCGACGTCGGCGGCCAGCGCCTCGTCCTCGGCGGCCGGGGCGGTGGCGTGCTCGGCGGCGGCGGCCGGTGGTGCGGCGTGGTGGGCGCGGCGGCGGAAGGCGTCGACCAGGCGGCGGGCCGCGATCGTCCAGAGCCACCCGGCGGCGCTCCCGCCGACCGCACTGCCGGCGAACGCGCCGGCGGCACGCCACACGGCGAGATAGGTCTCCTGCATGACCTCGGCGACGATCTGCTCGTCGGCGCAGCGGCGGCGCAGCCGTACCGCCAGCCAGGGCGAGGTCAGCCGGTACAGCTCGTCGAAG
Source organism: Streptomyces sp. iso_384 (assembly GCF_056172905.1). Lineage (NCBI taxonomy): Bacteria > Bacillati > Actinomycetota > Actinomycetes > Kitasatosporales > Streptomycetaceae > Streptomyces > Streptomyces sp. iso_384. The sequence goes on along the minus strand of NZ_JBWBTT010000001.1, from coordinate 3,396,145 downwards.
GCGCCGCGGTCTCCGTCGGCGACCAGGCGGAGGAGGTGTTCCTCGGCCGGTTCCGGGGGCCGCTTCTTACGTAGTCTCACACCGGCCAGACGCGGGACGGGGCGCGCGGGTTCTCACCGGGGAGTGGTCTGCGTCACAGTCCGGGGAGTGGTGGTCCACGGCCACGGCGGCCCCGGGTCGATACCGGAGCCGCCGTGTCACTCACTCCACCAGGTGGTGGAGCCGGTCCACCACGTGCGGTCCGTATCCGAACCGCTCGCCGACCCGCTCCAGCCGGCCGTACAGATCGCCGGAGATACGGGCCCCGAACGCCTCGAAGCCGTGCAGCAGGAAACGGAACGCGATCTCGCTGCACACCTCCTCCGCGCAGCGCTTCAGCGCGCCGCGCGCTTGCGACAGGGTGACGCCGACCGCGCCCTGCGTCGGGTCCAGCCGGTCGATCAGCTCCGTGACCTCGTCGGCCAGCAGCCGGTGCTCGTACGTCGGCGGGGGAACACCCGCGTCGGTCTCCGGCCCGCCGGTTCCCGGGGCGCAGGGCGCGATGCCGACAGGCTCCGCTCCGGGGCCCCCGTGGTGCGGCTCGGCCGCCCCGGCCGCAGGTGCGAGCGTCCGTTCCAGCCAGTCACGCTCCTGGCCACCGATCTCCGGGCTGCCGTCGAGAGCGTTGCTGTCGGTCAGTCTCCACAAGGCATTCAGCTCCGCGCCGGTGAGGGAGGACCCCACCAGCCGCCGGACGTCGTCGCCCAGGAGGAGGCGGCGCTTCTCGCTGTCTGCTCCGCCGGGCCCGAACCACTGGGTGATGTGGTCCCACTGGTCTGCCGCGAAGAGCACCCAGTCACCGTGGAACGAGCCGCCCAGGCCGGTGAGTCCGAAGTCGAAGCACAGGTCGTCGCTGCTCATGGTCCGGTCGTGCACGCATACTCCTGTCACCGGGCTCAGACCGGGTAGGCCGTGGAGACGTAGTAGCCACCCGGCTTGTGACCGGGCGCGCGCTGCAGGAGGACCACAAAGCCGTTGCCCGCCTCGCTGTGCTGCCCGGTGTGGGTCATGACGTCACCGAGAGAGTTCTTCGCTCCGAACGTACCCTTGAGTTCGAGCGGCTGCCGGGCACCTTCCCTGAGCCACTTGTCTATGCGCGCCTTGTTTCCGGCGACGGCGTAGTCCACCACCTGCTGGGCGGTCTGCCGGTCGGTCCAGCGGCTGTTGGGCGTGGGCCGGCCCCTCTTCCGCGTCTTCTCGATCGCGAGTTCCTTCATCCGTTCGAGATCGACGTCGACATGCTCGTCCAGGGTGTGCGCCAGACCGGGGAACCGGCCGGCGTCCTTGACGAGGTCGGTGCAGTTGTGGACCAGAGCGCTGCTGTCGCCGACACCGACGTAGTAACTGTCGATGCCGCTGACGTCGAGGTCGTAGGTGATCTGCTCCCGGACGAAGCTGTCCGTCGCCGATAGGGTCGTCTCGCGGCCCGTGGCATCGAGCAGGCGGTTGCCCGGCTTCAGTTCATCAGCCCGCAGCCACCCGCGGAGGTCGGCCGCCCAGTAGAGGTGGTGACCGGTGGAGGTCACCGTTCCGGCGTCGGTGGTGAGACGGGTGAACTCCGTGTCGGATGCGGTGACGACCCTCGACAGGACAGGACGGGCCCTGGTGAAGGGTATGTCGGCCGGGGCGCCTTCCGGGGCCGTCGCCAGCACTTCGTCACCCGGTCGGATGTCCTCGATGCGCTTGCGCGTCCCGTCGGCCATGACCACGGCCGTGCCCCGCGGGAAGCTGTTGCAGGTAACGGCGTCGACGCCCTTGCGGGCGTCACGGATGTCGTTCGCGTCCAGCGCCTTCTTGCCCACCTTGACCCAGCGCATGACAACCAGTGCGCCGAGAGCTCTGTCGAAGCCGCTCAGCTGTTCGCCGGTCATCATGTCCTTTCCGGTGATCGCTTCCACGACGCCCTTGCCGTCGCCGATGCCGGGCAGCAGATCGAGCACCAGCGACATGCGACGCTCCTGTTCGGCGGTGCTGAGGCCGGAGGTTCCGGAGCTCCAGGTGTCGCCGATGTGGGAGAAGTCGAATTCGACACCAGGGAGCCCGCGCAGCTTGGCGGCGGCCTTCTTGATACCGGGAATGTGCTTGTTGACGTCCTTCACGGCCTTGTTGGAATCGGCAAGGCCCTGATTGAGCTTGTCCATTCCGCGGTTGGCCTGAGCGATGCCCCGGTTCATCCGGCCAAGGCCGCTGTTGATCTCGTCGACGGCACCGTTCATGTCGTCGAGGGCGCCGCCCATCGTGGCCAGGCCCGCGTTGATCCTGTCGAGATCCTTGCCGATTCCCTCCAGACCGGTCCTGACGCCGTTCGCCGCCTTCTGGAATCCGGGGTCGCCGACCAGCTGGGCCAGGGTGAGCGTCAGATTCACCATGAGCAGCACGAATTCGACCAGGACCAGAACGGTGCCGATGGTCTCGATGACGTCGGTGAACATCTTGTCGATGTCCTTCTTCGCACCGTTCAGCGCCGCGCGTAGCTGCGCCTCGGCCTGGGCCCGGGTGGCGGGATCGGCGATCTTCGACGGGTCCTGCTTGAGGATGCCCTTGAGTTCGGCGAACCCGGCGGCCCCTTTCTCCAGGTTGCCGAAGTGCTGGACGGTGTCCTTGTGCCCTTCGTGCATGCCGTAGGCGAAGAGTCCGACGCCGACGCCGGCCTTGACGGCCTTCTCGCCGAACTCCCGGTAGCAGGCAGGCTTTTCGAGAAGCGGCCGGTCGGTGCAGCCGGAGTACCTGGCCGCCGCCCGGACCATCTCCGCCAGCTTCTCGGCGCGGCTGTCCGCCGCTTCCTTCGCAGCGGCCTTCGTTTGGATGCCTTGTACGGCTGACGCCGTGTCGTCTCCCATGCCGAGCGAGACGAAGACCGTGAGTACGGTCAGAAACGTGATCAGTCTGAGTGTCAACCGGTGGTACATGTGCGCCCTACGTGAGGGGACTCCACCGCGACGAGTGGTCGACTCGCCCGGCGCGATCCCGCATTCCCCCTGATGGACGAACCATCAGATTACCGAACGGTAGCTTAAGTGATACGGGAAATGGGTGGCGCCCTCGTGGTGGCGCCCCTTCACGGGGAGCACCTACGGCTCACCGAACCGCTACGACGCGTCCCCGGGGTTTCGCAGCGGACGCCGAGCGCAGCCACGAGCCCTACGACGCGCGTGGGGACCGACCACGCGCGTCTCGGCGACGGCTGCGGGTCTCGGCAGCTTCAGGACGGCCCGGCAGCACCTCGACGGACAGACGACGCCACCCTTCCCTTCCCACCCGATCAGCCGAGCGTCGTCGCCGTCGGCACCAGCCCACTCGCCGCATCCATACGCACCGATATGCCCCTTTCGATAAAACGCCTTAGCCTGCTGACACTGCTCGGATAGTCGACAGCCGGCACCGTCGGCGGAGGGCGAGCTTCCATGGCTGAGCTACGCAAGAAATACGGATTGATCGGCGAACTGTCCGCCGAGTTCGCGGGCACGATGATCCTCATCCTCTTCGGATGCGGTGTCGTCGCCCAGGTGGTGGCGGGCGGTGCCCTGACCGATCCGCCCGGCGGGCTCGGGGACCACGACAGCATCGCCTGGGCGTGGGGGCTGGGCGTCACGCTCGGCGTCTATGTGGCGGCGCGGCTGAGCGGGGCGCATATCAACCCCGCGGTGACCCTAGCGCTGGCCGCGTTCAAGGGGTTCCCGTGGAGCAAGGTGGCTCCTTACGCGCTGGCGCAGACGGCCGGTGCGTTCGTGGCCGCGCTCCTCGTGCGCTGGAACTACAGCGAGGCTCTGGCGAAGGCCGACCCCGGGCACACCATCAAGACGCAAGGCGTGTTCTCCACGCTGCCGGCCAACGGCAACCCGGCTCTGCCGGTCCACGAGTGGGGCGCGTTCCGTGACCAGATCATCGGCACCGCCATCCTGCTGCTGCTGGTCATGGCCATCACGGACATGCTCAACACCCCGCCCGGCGCGAACCTGGGCCCGTTCATCATCGGCCTGGTCGTGGTCGCGATCGGTATGGCCTGGGGCACCAACGCGGGGTACGCGATCAACCCGGCCCGTGACTTCGGCCCCCGGCTGGCGAGCTTCCTCACCGGTTACGGCGGGGCATGGCGGGACCAGTACGGGAATCTGTACTTCTGGGTGCCCATCATCGGACCGCTGATCGGCGGTCTGCTGGGGGCGGGCTTCTACAAGGCCTTCGTCGGACGCTTCCTGCCGTCCGCCGAGCCCGAACCGCCGGGACGCATCCCGGCGCCCAAGGACTGACGACACCGGCCGGAGAGGCGGCACATCATGGCGGACTTCATCGGCGCGGTGGACCAGGGGACCACCAGCACCCGATTCATGATCTTCGATCACGGCGGCAACGAGGTCGCCAAGCACCAGCTGGAGCACGAGCAGATCCTGCCGCGCTCCGGCTGGGTGGAGCACGATCCCGTGGAGATCTGGGAACGCACCAACTCGGTGATGCAGAACGCCCTGCGGCACGGCGGCCTCTCGCCGACCGACCTGGTGGCCATCGGGATCACCAACCAGCGCGAGACCACGGTGGTCTGGGACCCGCGCAACGGGCGGCCCTACTACAACGCGATCGTGTGGCAGGACACCCGTACCGACGGCATCGCGGCGAACCTGGAGCGCTCGGGGCAGGGCGAGGTGATCCGCCGCAAGGCCGGGCTGCCGCCGGCGACGTACTTCTCCGGCGGCAAGATCCAGTGGATCCTGGAGAACGTCGACGGCGTACGGGAAGCGGCGGAGGCCGGTCACGCGATCTTCGGCAACACGGACGCCTGGGTCCTGTGGAACCTGACCGGTGGCCCGAACGGCGGTATCCACGCCACCGACGTCACCAACGCGAGCCGCACCATGCTGATGAACCTGGAGACCCTCGACTGGGACGAGGAACTCCTGGGCTTCTTCGGCATCCCCCGCGCGATGCTGCCGAAGATCAACCCCTCCTCGGACGCGGAGGCCTACGGGTCCACCCGCACCTCCCGGCCGCTGAGCGCCGCCATTCCGATCGGCGGTGTCCTCGGCGACCAGCAGGCGGCCACCGTCGGCCAGGTCTGCTTCGAGCCCGGCGAGGCCAAGAACACCTACGGAACCGGCAACTTCCTGGTGCTCAACACCGGTTCCGAGCTGGTCCGCTCGCAGCACGGCCTCCTCACCACGGTGGCCTACCAGTTCGGCGACAGCCCGGTGGTCTACGCGCTGGAGGGCTCCATCGCCGTCACCGGATCCGCGGTGCAGTGGCTGCGCGACCAGATGAAGATCATCAAGTCGGCGCCGGAGAGCGAGGAGCTGGCACGGAGCGTCGAGGACAACGGCGGTATGTACTTCGTCCCCGCGTTCTCCGGCCTGTTCGCGCCGTACTGGCGGTCCGACGCCCGCGGCGCGATCGTCGGCCTGGCCCGGTACAACGACAACGCCCATCTGGCGCGGGCCACGCTGGAGGCCATCTGCTACCAGAGCCGCGATGTGGTCGAGGCCATGGAGCAGGACTCCGGGGTCCATCTCGATGTGCTCAAGGTCGACGGCGGTGTCACCGCCAACGACCTCTGCATGCAGATCCAGTCCGACATCCTCGGCGTCGAGGTCAGCCGGCCCGTGGTCGCCGAGACGACCGCCCTCGGCGCCGCCTACGCGGCGGGGCTCGCCACCGGCTTCTGGCAGAACACCGATGAACTGCGCACCCAGTGGCACGAGTCGAAGCGCTGGTCGCCCCAGTGGTCCGAGAAGCAGCGCGCGGACGGCTACGCGGGCTGGAAGCGGGCGGTGGAGCGCACCCTGGACTGGGTGAAGGTCCCCTGATCCGGGCTTCGCTCCCCCGGTCCTCGCGCCCCCGCCTCCGCCGACATGCGGAGGCGGGGGCGTCCTCGCATAGGTTGGCCGTCCCATCCGACGCACCGCGACGAGGACCGCCATGCCCAGCAGCACCAGGATCCGCCTGATAGAGCCCGCCGACGCCGCCCCGATCGCCGCGCACCGGGTACGGGACGTCGAGGCCTTCCGGCGGTGGGAACCGGCGCAGCCGGCCGACTACTTCACCCCGGAGGGCCAGGCCGAGCGGATCGAGGGCCTGTTGGCCGGTCACCGGGCGGGCACGGTCTGGCCGGGTGTGGTGCTCGCCGACGACCGGGTGATCGGCCAGGTGACCGTCGGCGGCATCCTGCCGCAGCCGCATCTGCGCCGCGGTTCGGTCGGCTACTGGATCGCCTCCGTCGCACAGAACCAGGGACACGCCGGGAACGCCGTCGGGCTGGTGCTCCGGGTGATGGCGGACGAGCTCGGCCTGCACCGCGCCGAGGCCTCCACCAACCTGGAGAACCTGCCCTCCCAACGGGTGCTGCGCCGCAACGGGTTCACCCCGTACGGCGTCGCGCACTCCGCGATCCTTCTCGACGGGGCCTGGCGGGACGGGCTGCTGTGGGAGCGGATCCTCGGCGACTGAGCCGGTCCGCCGGGTTCACGTACTCCCCCAGCTGTCCAGGTGTATTGATCACGAGCGTTGTCAACGGTGGTGATCAATACACCTAGAACCCCCGGCGGGACTCGCGTACCAGCAGCACCAGCAGATACGCCCCGCCGACGCACACGGTGACCGCGCCGGTCGGCAGCACCACGCCCGGAATCGCGTGCTGCGCCGCGATGTCCGCGCCGAGCAGCAGGAGCGCCCCGACGAGCGCCGAACCGGCGAGGTCCACGGAGGTTCCGCGCCCGGTGAGGCGGCGGGCGATCTGCGGTGCCGCCAGGGCGACGAAGACGATCGGGCCCGCGGCGGCGGTCACCGCGGCGGTCGCGGCCACACCGACCACGACCAGCAGCAGCTTCGTGCGCTCGACGTGTACGCCCAGCATCGCCGCCGTGTCGTCGCCCAGTTCGAGCCAGCGCATCCGGCGCTGTGCCAACGGGGCCACCAGGGCGACCGCGGCGATCAGGCCGGAGGACATCAGCACGGCGGACCAGCCGATGGCGCTCAGCGAACCGGCGCCCCACACCGCGGCCCTCAACGCGGTGTCCACATCGGCCTTCACCGAGAACCAGGTGTTGACCGAGGACAGCAGGGCGCCGACCGCGATGCCCACGATGATGAGCCGGAAGCCCCGCACCCCCCGCCGGAACGCCAGCAGATACACGGCGAAGGCGGTGACGAGCCCGCCGGCGAGCGCGCCCGCCGCGAGCGCCGAGTAACTGCTCGCGCCCGCGAGGAGAGTGAGGACGACACCGGTGTAGGAGCCGGTGGTGAAGCCGATGACGTCGGGGCTGCCGAGCGGGTTGCGGGTCAGGGACTGGAAGATCGCGCCGCCCATGGCGAGCGAAGCCCCGAACAGGACGGCGGCCACGATGCGCGGCGCCCGCCACTCCAGGACCACGGTGCGGACGCTGTTCCTGGCGGTGCCGGACAGGACCGCGCCCAGGTCGCCGAGGCTCAGCGGGTAGCTGCCGAGCGTGAAGGCCCACAGCGCCAGTGCGATCAGCGCGACCGACAACAGCCCGCACACCAGGACCGAGCGGCGCGTCGCCCTGAGGCTCAGGGACCCCGCCCTGAGGACGAATGTCCCGCTCACAGCTCCCTCACCCGGCTTCCGCGCACCAGCATGATCAGTACGGGCGCGCCGATGAGCGGCATCATCACACCGACCTGCAGTTCGGAGGGGATCACGATCAGCCGGCCGAGGACATCGGCGATCAGCACGACCACCGGGGCGAGGACGGCGGAGTAGACGAGGATCCAGCGCCAGTCGGGCCCGGTGATCCAGCGCACGGCGTGCGGCACCATGAGACCGACGAACATCAGCGGCCCCGCCGCGGCCGTCGCCGCACCGCACAGCAGGGCCACCCCGATCGCCACACCGCACCGGACCGCGCCGACCCGCAGTCCCACGGCCCGCCCCGCGTCGTCGCCGAGGGCGATGGCGTTGAGCGGGCGGGCGCAGAGGGCGGCGGCCAGCAGCCCGGCCAGGACGAAGGGCAGGATGTCGCCGGCGGTGCCCGTCGGGCGGTCGGTGATGGTGCCCGCTCCCCAGAACCGCATCCGGTCGAAGGTCTCCGTGTCGATCAGGGCGAGGGTCTGGGAGATGCCGACCAGGACCGCCGTGAAGGCGACCCCGACGAGGGTGAGGCGCAGCGGTGTGGGCCCGCCCCGGCCGCCGCTCGCGGCGAGGTGGACGAACGCCGCCCCGACGACGGCGCCGACGAGGGCGAAGGGCAGGTACTGCTCGATGCGGGTGACGCCGAAGACGGCGACGCCCAGGGTGACGGCGAAGCCGGCGCCCGCGTTGACGCCGAGGACTCCCGGGTCGGCGAGCGGATTACGGGTGAGCGCCTGCATGAGCGCTCCCGCCACGCCCAGGGACATGCCGACGACGATGCCGAGCAGCGTACGGTCCACGCGGGCGCCGCTGACCGTGGCGTGCGATGCGGAGCCGTCGGGGGCGGTCAGCGCCTGCCACACCACGTCCAGCGGGAGCAGCGCCGAGCCGATCGCCACGCTGAGCAGCACCGCCACGAGGAGCGCGCCGAGGGCGACGCCCAGGCCGACGAGCCGGCGGGTGCGGCGACGCGCCGACCGCGGCGGTGCGGTCGGTGGTGGCGCGGCCGTCTTCGCGAGCGCCTGTGCCATCTGTCTGTTCTCCCTGAGCAACCCGCCACCCGGACAGGCCGAAGTGCCGTGCGTGATCGACGTCCATGTACTGCTGGGCCCCCGTCGGCCGGGCCTTCCCGGTTCAGTGGCCGCCGAGCGCCTCCGCCGCGTCCGTGGTGAGCGCGCTCACCGGCACCCCGGACTCACGGCTCAGCGCGCGCAGCAGCCCGGCCCGGGTGGCGTAGCCCGCCGCCCTGGCCGCCGCCGTCAGCTCACCTCCGCCACGGAGGTGTTCGACGGCGGCGTTCATCCTGGCCCGGTTGCGCCACCGTGTGAAGGGCAGTCCGGTCTCGTCGAAGAAGACGCGCTGCACCTGGCGAGCGCTCATCCGGTGCCGTTCGGCGAGGCTCTCCAGGGTGGCGGAGGGGGTGCGCAGGGCCTCTCGGGCGAGGGCGCGCACCGCTGGATGGACGGGCAGGACGACCGGGAAGTACTGCCGGGAGATGCCTCTCAGGACGCGTCCGAGCGCCTGCCGGAACGGTTCGACCTGCTCCGGCGTGGTCGGTGCCGCGCCGAGTGCGGTGGTCATGACCTCGGTGAGCGCGGGCACCGCCCCGAGCGGCTGAACCCGGCGTCGTGGCTGGTCAGCGGGGTCGAGGAAGGGGCCGAGCGCCATGCCGCCCGGCTCGATCCGCAGCGCGTGCGGCACCCGGGGAGCGAGCCAGACGGCCTCGTGCCGCCCGAGCCGCCACTCCTGGCCGTCGGCGGTCAGGCGGGCGTTGCCCGTCACCACGTAGACGAGATGGGGTTCGTCGTGCTGGTGCGTGTCGTGACCCAGAAAGCGGATGGCGTTCTCGGCGACCACCGTGCCGAGGGATGTCGTCGGCAAGCGTGCCTCCCGTTGTGCGATACGTCGTGTCCGTCACCGACGATGTCGTACTCGGATCGACGCAGCGGAATCAGCGAGGTTAGCCTCACCTTACCAACAGCTCGAACGTTCGAGCCTACCCAGCCACATGAGGTCCCATGTTTGCTCCTGTCCGTCTTCTCGCCGTCGCGGCCGTCGCCGCGCTGGCCCTCACCGGCTGCTCGGCCTCCGACCCGTCGGGCGACGGGGACAAGGCGTCCGCCGCGAAGACCCGTACCGTCACGACCGACTACGGCAAGGTGAAGGTGCCGACCGAGCCCAAGCGGGTGGTCGTGCTGAACCACGCGCTGGCCGGTTATCTGTACGACCTCGATGTGCCGGTACAGGCCACGATTCCCGAGGACGCCGACGGCAGGGGTGAGTTCTCCCCGTACTGGGAGAAGGAGGCGAAGGAGGACGGCACGACGTTCCTGCCGTGGAGCGTCGACGGCTTCGATCTGGAGGCGATCCTCTCCCTCGATCCCGACCTCATCGTCGGCGGCGGCATCGGCTTCCCGCTGTTCCAGGCGGAGAAGGTGTACGACGACCTCTCCGACATCGCTCCCACCGTGCTCGTCGGCAAGAAGCTCGGCGACTGGCGGGCCCAGTTCTCCTTCCTCGCGGACGACGTGTTCGGCAAGCCCGACGTCTACAAGAAGCACGTGGCCGCCTACGACAAGCGGATCGCCCAGGTGAAGAGCGCGATCAAGCCGCCGGCCGGGCCGGTGTCCTTCCTCACGCTCACCGGCGACGGCACCGCCTTCGGTCTGGTGGAGAGCGTGGGCCTGCCCACCGAGCTGAAGAAGGTCGGCATCGAGCCGGCGCCGATCTTCGCCGACGGCGGCTTCAAGGTGTACGGGCAGGGCGGTGACATGTTCGAGCTGTCGACCGAGAAGGTGGGTCAGACCATCACCCAGCCGTCCGTGTTCGTCATGGGCTTCAACGCCGACACCACCGACGTCGCCACCCTGAAGAAGAACCCGGTCTACGGCGCGCTGCCCGCCTTCAAGGCGAACCAGGCCTACGACCTCCCGCACTGGGTGCTGCGCGGCGACTACGACGAGTCGATGGCGCTGCTCGACATCATCGAGAAGAAGTTCTCCTGATGGCGGCCCGGCGCGCCTACACCACGCACCCCCTCGTGCTGCGCCGGGTCACCGTGCGCCGCGTCGAGGAGGTGACCCCCCGGATGCGGCGGGTCGTCCTCGGCGGCGAGGACCTCGCGGCGTTCACCCGCGACGGGATCGACCACCCCGGCTTCGCCGCGCCCGGGTTCGACGACCACATCAAGCTGATCCTGGCCGCCGACGGGAACGTCCGCGCGGCGCTCCCGGCGCAGTTGCCGCACGGCATCGAGTGGACGCCGGCCGAACACCGGGTGACCCGCGACTACACGCCCCGGCGGGTCGACCTCCGTACGGGAGAGCTCCACCTCGACTTCGTGGTGCACGGCGAAGGGCTCGCGGAGGCCTGGTCGGCGTCGGCGCGGGAGGGCGACGAGCTGTGGTTCGTCGGGCCCAAGTCATCGCTCCGGCTGCCGGAACGGCTGGACTGGATCCTCCTCATCGGGGACGAGACGGCACTGCCCGCGATCGGCCGCTTCCTCGACGAACGCCCGCTCGACGCCACGGCGCATGTCCTGGTGACCGTCTCGGACGACTCGGCACGCCAGGAACTGGCGCTGCGCGACGGCGACACGGTGACCTGGGTCCGCGCGGAGCCGGGCGACGCGGTGGCCCTGGAGACCGCGGTCCGCGCGCTGCCGGTGCCGGCGGGTGAGGGCTATGCCTGGGCGGCGGCGGAGAGCCGGGCGCTGCTTCCGGTACGCCGGTATCTCCAGCGGGAGCGGAAGCTCGCCAAGGACCGGGTGAACATCACGGGTTACTGGCACCGCGAGGAGGCCACCGCACCGGAAGCGGAGAGCACCGCAGAGGCGGGCGAGGCCGCACAGGGCCCCGCCGAGATCCCGTCGCCGCTGCCCTGGCTGGTCGCCCGCGCCGCGTTGCAGCTGGGCGTCGTCGACGCGGTGGCGGACGCGCCGGGGCTTTCCGCCGGGGCGCTCGCGAACCGCCTGGGCGTGCCCGGGCCGGGCATCGACGTCCTGCTTCCGCTGCTTGCCACGTACGGCGTGGTGGCCGGCGGCGACGAGGGGCTGCGGCTCGGTCCGGCGGGCGAGGAACTCCTGGAGGACCACGAGCGCGAGGAGTACACCGGCCACGAGGCCGAACTGCTGCTCGCCCTCGCCCACCTCGCCCCCGCCCTCCGGAGCGGCACATCGTCCTGGCGGCTCGCCTCGGGCGCCACCCTGCACGAGACGGTGACGCACGACGCGGAGCGTTACGGCGAACTGGTCGAGGAATGCGAGCAGTTGGTCTTCCTGCTGAACGGTCTGACGGCCGACTCCCTGTGGGCGGACGTCGAAAGCTGCCTCCTGACCGGTCCTGGCAGCGCCTCGGTGGTCGCCGCCCTCGACGACGCCGGACGGCGGCCGAGGCTGCGGATCGCGGAGGAGGCCACACCGGCCGGGGTCCTGCGCGGGCACATCACGGCGCCGGACCGGATCGACTGGACGGCCGGTCCCGCCGATGTCGCCGTCGCCGCGAAGGCGCTCGCCCACCGCACCGACGAGGAGGCCGTACAGCTCCTCACGCGGCTGGCCGGCTGGACCCGGACGGCGGTCCTCGTCGAGGCCTCCCGCCCCGACGGGCTGAGCCCGCACGCGGCCGAGGCGGGCCTGCACGCCTACACCGCGACCGGCAGCCCGCTGCGCGACTCCGCCGCCGTCGCCGCCCTCGCGAGGCGGTCGGGCTGGGACGTCGGGCGGACCGTCGCGCTCGGCTGGGGCACGGAGGCCACGGTCCTGCGCCGGGCCTGAGCTCCGCCCCCACGGGGAGGGGGCGGTAGTACGGGGCCGCCGGGGTCAGTCCGACCTCGGCGGCCTCTGCGCGTCGAAGGCGAAGAGGGTGTTCTTGGCGGCGGCCACGAACACCGCTCGCCCCGCGACGGTCACCCGGGGGCTCGCGTCCTGTTCGCCCGTCAGACCGTCGGCCTGCGGATCCGTGCTCCACAGCGGGGCGCCGTCCTCCCGCGACAGCGCGACCACCCGGCCGGTGGCCGAGCTGAAGTACACCGCGTCGCCTCCCGTCGCCGGGCCCGACGCCCCCTCCACACCGGTCTGCCGCGACCACTTGCGCTCTCCGGTCGCGGAGTCGAGCGCCGTCACCCGGCCGGTCTGTCCACTCACGTAGACGGTGCCGTCCGCCATGCCTGCCGTGCCCGCGTACACCTGGCCGAACCGGGAGTACGTGACCTTCCGCGTAGCCGGGTCGACCCGCGCCACTCCGTCGTACCCGGCCTGCGCCACGCCCTCGTAGCGCTTCGAGAGGAGGACGAGCCTGCCGTCGGCGGCGCCCACCGGCACGACGGGGCCGTCGACCGCGACGGGTTCGCCGAGCGCACCGGAGGCGAGGTCGAGCGTGGCCAGGGTGGGACGGCTCACCTGTACGGCGTCCACCTCCGCGTCCGTCGCGCACATGGCGAGCAGCCGGGGGCCCGCCGGGACGGGGGCGCACTGGGTGCCGCCGGGGAACGGCGTCGTCCAGGTGATCTCGCCGCTGTGGGCGTCCCGCGCCTCGAAGCGGGAGTTGGAGGCGTCGACCGTCACCACGGCGGAGCCGGTCACGACGGCGTCCATGGACCGGCCCGTGACGGCCGTCGACTGGGCGCCGGACGGCACGGACCACAGCTCCCGGCCGCTGTCCGCGTCGAGGGCCACCACCTCGCTGCGCGGGTCCTGCGGGGCGTCCTGGGCGGCGAAGCGGTAGCCGAGGACGGTGTCGTCGGTGGCGCCCACCAGGTGCATGCCCTGGACGGGTACGCCCGGGCTCTTCGCCGCCCACACCCGCGATCCGTCGCGGGCGTCGATCCGGGTCGCGACCACACCGCCGCCCCCGCAGAACAGCGCGTCGTCCCGCGCGACGCACCGCAGTTCGTCGGGGATGTCCTCGCGGCCGCCCGGCACGGTCCTGTGCCATGGCGCGAAGCCCTTCGGGAGCGCGCCGGCCGGCGCGGCCGCGGTGCTGCGGCGCGTGTCCCCGTCGCCGGGGTCCGCCCCGCCGCCGGACGCCCCGAATCCGCCCGTCGTCAGAGCGGCCACTCCCCCGCCGATCGCGGCCACCGCGACCGCCGCCGCGAGCACCGGCCGCCAACGGCGGCGCAGCCGGCCGCCGATCGCGGTGCCGGTGCTTCCCGTGCCGGAACCGGCCGGGGCGGCGGGCGCCGGGTCGGCCCCGGTCGCGAGGTGGTGCTGCGTGACCATGTCGCGGGTACGCCCGGCGACCGGCCCGCCGGGGTCGGCCCCGCCGAGGTCGGTCGGCAGGTCCCGCAGCAGCACGAGGAGTTCGTCCACCGAGGGGCGGCCCTCGGGCTCCTTGTCCAGGCAGGGCTCGACGACCGCGCGCAGGGCCGTCGGCACGGAGCCCAGCGACGGCTCCTCGTGCACCACCTGGTAGGCCGTTATGTAGGGGCTGTCGGCGTCGAAGGGCCCGTGCCCGGTCGCCGCGTACACCAAGAGCGTCCCGAGCGAGAAGACGTCGGACTGCGGCCCCACGCCGCGCGGCGCCTGCAGCTGTTCGGGCGACATGAAGGGCGGGGTGCCGATGACCCGCCCGGTCATCGTGAGTGTCTGCTGGTCCACGGCGCGCGAGATGCCGAAGTCGATGACGCGCGGGCCCTCGGGCGAGAGCACGACGTTGGAGGGCTTCAGATCGCGGTGGACGACCCCCACCCGGTGGATGTCGCGCAGCGCCTCCGCCAGCCCGATGGCGAGGCGTCTGAGCTCCGCGCCGTTCAGCGGGCCCTGTTCGGTGATGCGCTGGGCGAGCGTGGGCCCTTCGATGTAGGTCGTCGCCATCCACGGCTGATCGGCCTCGGGGGCGGCGTCGACCACGGCGGCGGTGAACGCTCCGCTGACCCGCCGCGCGGCCGCCACCTCCTGCCGGAAGCGGATGCGGAACTCGTCGTCCCCGGCGAACTGCTGGTGGATCAGCTTGATCGCGACGGGCCGCCCCGAACTCGTACGGGCCAGGAAGACCGTGCCCATGCCACCCGAACCGAGCCGGTCCTCCAGCGGATAGCCGCCGATCTCGGCTGGGTCACCTCCGCGCAGCGACACTCTTCCCGACCTCCGTCCCCCGTGCGTCCCCACCACGGGCCTGCTCATCCGTCCTGCACACAAACTAGCCGCAGGGCGGTGCGGCCGAGCGCAGCGGGTACCCGCGCCGGGTGCCGCCGGGCCGCGGATCCGCGTCGGACGCGTGCTCCCGGATGTCACTCCGGATCGTCCCGGATGCCGGGCCCGGCGCCTCCCCGTCTACCGTGTCGACGGCGCCCGCCAGACCGACCCGCCCGGAGCCCGGGGAGCAGCGATGCCGACGACCGTCACCAGCGACGACCGCCCCACCGCCACGGCGTTGCGGCAGCAGGAACGCGAGGTGCTGTCCGCGGTCGGCTGCGGACTCGGGGACGAGGAGATCGCCGCCGCGCTCGCCGTTCCCGAGGACACGGTGGCCGAGCATCTCGCGCGGATCCTGGCGAAGCTGGGGCTGCGCGACCGGGCCGCCGCCATCGTCCACGCCTTCGACTGCGGTCTGGTCGCCCCCGGGCACGGCCCGCGGGCACGGCCGGCGCGAGGCGCCTCCGGCACCGTGGCCGTGCCGGTGGCGGAAGCGACACCGACGTTACGGGTCTCCCTGCTGGGGCCGTTGCGGGCCTGGCGGGACGGGCGTCTTCTCAACCTGGGGCATCAGCGCCAGCAGACCGTTCTGGCGGTCCTGGCGCTGGGCCTGGGGCGGCCCCTCACCCGGCGGGAACTCCTCGACGATGTCTGGGGGCTGGAGCAGCCGGCCGCGAACGTGGTGCCCGTGTACGTCTACCGGCTGCGCAAGGCCCTGGGCGACGGGGGCGGTCAGGCCTCGGTCATCGAGCACGGCCCCCGGGGCTACCGGCTGGCCCCCGGCGCCGTCGATGTGGACGTGGCACGGGTGGAGGAGCTGGTCGCCGGCATCGGGGAGGCCGAGCGGGCGGACGATCCGGCGGAGGCGGTCCGGCTCTGTTCCCGGGTGCTGGAGCTGTTCCGCGGGGAGCCCCTGGCGGGGCTGCCGGGGCCGCTCGCGGAGCTGGAGCGGCTGCGGCTCACCGAGCGCAGGATCGCCGTGGTGCGGCGGAAGGCCCGGTGGCAGCTGCGTCTGGGCCGGGACGCCGAGGCGATCGCCGAGTTGTTCGCGCTGTCGGCGGAGCACCCCCTGAACGAGCCGTCGGCCGCGATGCTGATGCGGGCGCTGCAGCGGTACGGGCGCCAGGCCGAGGCCCTGGCGGTGTTCGAGCGCGCCCGCCGCAGCCTCTCCGACGACCTCGGGGTCGCCCCGAGCAGGGTGCTGCGGCGGGCGCATCAGATGATTCTGCGCGGTGACGAGGCCGGACCGGACCTCGGGGGTGTCTTGCCGATCAGGGCCGGGTCAGCGACGCCTGGCACGGCCCGACCGACCCTGATCGACAAGACACCCCTCGGCCCCGCCTGATCTACGCGGCGGCGAACTCGCTTTCCAGCCGGGGGATCAGGTCCTGGAGGTCCTGCTCCCAGCAGTGGCCGTTGTGGCCGCCGTTGCACTGGCCGCCCCACCCGGCCCCGTCGCCGTAGTTGACGTAGTAGTAGGACATGCCCAGGGCGTCCATGGCGGCCTTGACGTTCTTGGCCGCGCCCGCCACCCAGAACTCGGGATCGGTGATCTCGCCTCTCCCGTCGCCGGTGTAGATGGAGACCCGCACTCCGGCGTCGGCCAGCCTGTCCATGTGCTGCGAGGGGTCGACCTCGTTGAACCGCCGGTCGGCGTTGAACACCGGGTAGGGCGAGCCGAAGGCCGCGTCGCTGTCCACGGCGGGTCTGTACGGGGAGTGGTTCGGGTCGCAACTCCCTGACGCCAGGGCGCAGATGACGCCCTGCCCGTCGATGAGGGAGGCCACGACGGCCAGCCGCAGACCCATGGACTTGACCGAGAGGTCGATGTCGCCGGACAGGGAGGCGGTGTGGCTGAAGAGGTCGGGGCGGACCTGGGCGTAGTGGAAGGCGCCGAAGCCGCCCATGGAGACGCCGGCGACGGCCCTGGCCTTCTTGGTGGCGATGGTCCGCAGGTTCGCGTCGATGAACGGGATGACCTGGTCCAGGTGGAAGTTCTGCCAGTTCTGCGCTCCCGCCGCGGTCTTCTGGTTGAGCCAGTTGGCGTACCAGCCCCGGGCGCCTCCGTCCGGGATGACGGTGATCATCTCGTCCGACCGGTAGAGCGCCGGGTAGTTCTGCTGGACCGGGTCGTCGGGCGAGCCGTGCAGGAAGTACAGGACCGGGTAGCGGCGGTCCGGGGCGTCGTAGTAGCCACCGGGAAGAATGATCTTGATGTGCTGCTCGCCCGCGACCTCGGGCGTGGTCACGGTGAGGTAGAAGTCGGTGGCGCTTCCGACCGGCGCGCCGACCTGGGTCAGGCCGAAGCCGTCGGGCAGCGACGGCGGCGTGCCGGGGTCGGCGGCGCGTACCGCCCCCGCGGGTGCGACCACGGCCACCGCCGCGACGGCCCAGGCCACCGCGAGCCGCCACCAGAGTGCTGTTCTTCGTACGGTACTCGTCACTGCGTTCCCCTCGTGAGGCTGTCGGAAGGCTCAGTTCAGAACGGTGGTGCGCAGGCGCGGTGAGGCCGCGATCTGTTCCTCGGTGAACCGCTCGGTCACCCACCCGCCGGCCGAGAACAACTTGGTCTGGTCGGCGTGGTGCGGCGAGTTCGGGTTGGCCGACTGGGAGTAGGCCATGACGGAGAGCGCCTGCGGCGGGCCGGTGGCGGTGAAGCGCACCTGCTGGATGAAGCTGGAGCCGAAGACGATGTCCGGTGCGCCGTCGACCTGGCCGGGGGTGATCACGTTCAGCACGCCGAGCTGGCCGAGCGAGCCGTGGATCGGGATCTGTTCGCCGCCCCGGGTGACCTTCTGGATGTCCGACAGCGGGGCGTTCAGCGCGATGTTCGCCTTGCGCAGCGCGAGGACGGCCCGGCCAAAGGCGTCACGTACGGCGGAGCTTCCGGAGTCCAGCGAATTGGGCGTGTGCACCGGGTCCTTGGGGTCGAAGGGGACCCGCCACGGCAGTTTCTCCACCCCTTGTCCGTTGAGCAGGAAGGCCCAGTAGTTGGCGAAGAGCCAGGAACCCCGGCTGTCCGTCGTGTAGTCGTGGCTCTTCCAGGAGGCCAGGACCGGGCAGGCCTCTCGCACGTCGACCAGGTTGCCATCGACCAGGATGTGCCCGAAGAGCACGTTCTGACACATCGTCACCGTGGCGTCGAGGGCCAGGTCGGCGGCTCTGCTGTTGTCGGCGAACAGCAACTGCCCCATGGTTTCGGGGGTGAAGCCCTTGCCGGGGAGGCCGTCGGTGCCGGCGATCCGCTTCTGCGCGGTCAGGATGAGTTCCTGGGTGCGCAGCGACCGGGGCGCGGCGGTGTCGCCCATCACCCGGGGGAAGGCGAGCGGTTGCGCGGGGTTGGCCAGCCAGGGGCTGTCGTTGGCGTTGCCCACGAAGTCGGTGCGGATCAGGCGCGGTTGCTTGTGCGGGTCCAGCAGTCCCGGCGCGGCCGCGTTCGGGTCGTCGGGCCAGTCGCAGGCGCTGCGTTTGCCGTCGAGGATGGAGATCGGCGGCACGTTCGGCAGCCGGAGCGACTGGTCGAACAGCAGTCGGCCGGTGGCGGTGAGGCAGGACTCCGCGTGCTGGTCGGTGATGTTCGGGGTGGCCTGGATGTCCGCGTACAACGCGTTGCCCGTGCGGTCGGAGGCGACGGTGTTGAAGAAGGGAACGCCCTGGGTGGTCTCCAGGATGTTCACGACGTCGTGGACGTCCTCGGCCTGGTCGAGGAGGAACCAGCTGTTCAGCGCCCGCAGGTTGTGCAGGTTCACATCGCGTACGGCGTGCGCGCTGACCACCCAGGGCAGCGGGATGCCCTGCATCGATGTGGTGACGGGGCCGTAGCGGGTGGACCACAGCGTCCTGCCGACCTTGGCGAGCGAGCCGTCCGGCCGCAGCACGTCGACCTCGACCCGCTGCGAGGTCATCCGCTCCCAGGCGCCGTCCACCAGATAGCTGGTGGGGTCGAGCGGATCCACCTGTACGTCGAACAGTCCGAACGGGGCCACCGTGGCGACGGTATGGCTCCAGGCCACGTTCTCGTTGTAGCCGATGTTCACCGCGGGGAAGCCCAGCAGGCTGGCCCCGGAGACATTGACCTTGCCCGGGATCGTCAGCTGGCTCTGCCACATCCGGTTCTTGCCCTGCCACGGGAAGTGCGGGTTGGCCAGCAGCATGCCGGTGCCCCCGGACACGCCCTGCGAGCCGACCGCCAGGGCGTTGCTGCCCATGCCCTGTTCGCGGCTCGCCGCCATCGCGTCACGGATCTTCGCGGCGGTCTCCTCGGGCGAGGAGGCTCGTGGCGCGGGCTTGCCGGACGTGGCCTTCGGCTGGGCGGCGGCCGAGGCTCCCGGAGGCGCCGCGTTCACCTGGCCGTCCAGGAGCGCGTCGGCGCTGCCCATGATGATCTCGGCGTGCGCGTGCCGGTAGACGTCCATCTCCGTGATCGGCCGGACCCAGTCCGCGCCGCGGCAGGCCGGGTCGGAGATGCCGTCCACGCCGGTCTCGGCCAGATATCTGTTGTACCCCTGGACATAGCCGCGGATGGCTTCCCGGACCTCGGGTTCGGGCCCGTCGGGGGCGGGCTTGTCGAGGAGCCGTTCCACCACCCGGTCGTCCTTGAGCCGCTGGAAGTACAGATCGCTGTTGAGGTTGCTGGTGGTGTTCTGGTTCTGTCCGGGGCTCGCCCTGCCGTCGGGGCCCAGATGACGGGACCGCCGGGCGTCGACCATCAGATAGGTGTCGGCCAGGGTGCAGATGTTGTCCTCGGCCGCCGCGTATCCGTAACCCGTTCCCAGCCCCTCCCAGTCCGAGGCGATGATGTGCGGAATGCCGTATTCGGTGTAGCGGATCGTCGGCCTGTCCGGCCCCGCTTCGGCGGCCGCCGCCCCCGCGGTCGTCGAACCGGTGGCCGCCAGTGTGCTCATCACCGCCACCGCGGCGACGATCGCCACCGGCAGCCTCGTTCGGTGTCTCCTTCGTGCCATCGCTGTCCCTCCCCTGTCGTACGGGCCGTCGCCCGAACGCGGTCAAGCTAAGGAGCGGCGATGAAATCCCGCTGAAATCCGAACGGTGACTTAGCCCACTGAACCCCGTCCAGAACGGGGCATCCATGGCGTCGGGCAGCGGGTTTCGGCTATGTGGCCGAAGAGCACCGATGAACTCCCCCGCCGGATGAGTATCGTTCCGCTCGTCCGACAAGCGACAAACAGGACGGGGGGCGCAGTGAGCGGTGTAGTCGTTCATCTGCCGCAGGGAAACGGTGGCGCGGTCGGCGGCGGACCGCACGGGGACACGATGACCTTACGGCTGGGCCCCGGCGAGGCGGCCCGCTTCGGGCGGGGCTCCACGGCCCTGCCCGTGGAACTGCGCCTCGACGATCCGGCGATCTCCCGGCTCGCCGGGGAGATCCGGGTCACCGACGACCACTGGCAGTTGACGAACCACAGCACGACCCACAGCTATCTCGTGGAGAACCCGGAGGGCGCGGGGGAATACCTGCGGGTGCCGCCCCGACGGGTGGGGGCGCCGATCCCGTTCGAGTTCGCGCGCGTCGTGCTGCCGACACGTGGTGACGTCACGACCTCCTTCCAGGTGTTCGCGCCCGACCACCTCTATCTGGACCCGGACGCGATGGGCGGCTCCTGGGGGAACAGCACGGTCACCGCGTACTCCCTGAACGAGACGGCCACCTACTTCCTCGTACTGGTCGCGCTCTGCGAACCGCGGCTGCGCGACCAGTCGAGGGTGGCGGTCCCCACCACGCCGCACATCGTCGAGCGGCTCGGTGGGCATCTGCCCGGGGGCGAGCTGACCGCACGGGCGGTCAGCTCGCACATCGACTACCTCGCCGAGCAGAAGCTGCGCATCGGCGGCCCGGACACCCCCGAGCAGGGCAAGGGCGACCGCCGCAACGGCAAACGGGAGGAGATCGTGGCCCTGGCACTGCGGTTCGGGCTCGTGCGGGAGGAGCATCTCGCGCTGCTGCCGCCCCTGACCGGGGCCGGCGGGCGGGAGCGGCAGGCCGCACGGTGAGCGCGCCGCACGGCGTGCGGGACATCGCGGACGGCGACGGCACGGAGCTGCTTCCGCCCGGATACCGGGTCGGGGACTGGGTGGTCACCCGGCCGATCGGCTCCGGGGGCTGGTCCACGGTGTACGCGGCCCGGCCGGCCGAGGGGCGGACCGGCGGGGCCACCGTGCCCCGGGGGCACACCGACGTGGCGCTCAAGATCATGCCGACCGCCGGGCTCGCGCCGCGCCAGGCACAGCGGATCGTGGAGTCCGCCCGCCGCGAGGTCGAACTCGGGCGCGGGGCCGGGCATCCCCGGCTGATCGGCGTCCTGGAGTCCTTCGTTCTCACCACAGCCGACCGCCCCGCGCTGGAGGGCGCGATCGTGCTGGTCATGGAGCGGGCCGTCGGCAGTCTGCGGGAACTGATCGACGCGGGGGTGCCGGAGACCGATCGCGGCCGGCTGATCGCGGGCATCTGCGAGGGGCTCGCCCATCTCCACCGGTCGGGCTGGGTCCACGCGGACCTCAAGCCGGAGAACGTCCTGCTCGGCAGGGACCGGTCGGTGAAGCTCTCGGACTTCGGCCTGGCCACCGAGCTCACCGGCACCCACGGCCATGTGCCTCCGCTGGGCACCCTGGACTACTTCCCGCCCGAGCGCTGGCGGGCGCCGCTGGGCGAACTCGGCGTACGGGTCCGGCCGTCGGCGGACGTCTGGGCGCTGGGCATCGTCATCCACGAGGTGTTCGCGTCGGGCGCGTCGCCGTTCCCCGGGGCCACGCCCATGGCGCGTGGCGCCGCGGTCCAGGAGTACGGCCAGGGGCGGGCGCCGCTGCGCATGGACCAGGCCGTCCCACCGTTCTGGCGGGCGCTGGCGGCCGACTGTCTCGCCCCGACCCACGAGGCCCGCGCGCCGCACTGCGCGGAGCGTCTGCTCGCCCGGATCGCCGCCCACCGGGCGGGAGCCGGGGCGGGTGCGGGGCGGCGGGGCTCCCGGGCCCGCGCTGCCGTCCTGGCGACCGCGCTGTGCGGGATCGCCGGCGCGACCCTGTACTCGGACTCGGTACGAGCGGCCTCTTCCGCACCGCCAGGCCGCGCGGGCGCCACGCCGCCCGGCGCGATCCAGGTGTACAACGCGGAGCGGGACTGCCGGGGACGGGCCGACCGGGATCCGCGATGCAGCCTGGGTCTGGCGATCGACCCCGTACAGCCCTACACCGCGGAGAACGTCGTGCCGACCAGGGTGTGGCACGGGGACGTCCTCATCGCCGACTGCCGGGTGCTCGACGGGGAGACCATCATCGACGAGGAGGACCACCGCTCCACCCACTGGTTCCGCGTCCGCCTGCCGCCCGGCTCCGAACCCCCGACCGCCTGGCTCCCCGCCGTACGCGCCGAGGAACGCCCCGCGCTGCCGGAGTGCTTCTCCGACAGGCCCTAGGCGCGGCCGGACAGACCTGCTTCAACCCGGGCGGTCGGTCTTCGGTACGTAGTGCCGGGGCAGCCCGCGCCGCTCCTCGGGCGGGAGGTTCCGGGCCGGTGTCTCCACCGGGCCGGGAAGCGCCCGGCCCCGCTCGCGGTCCCAGCCCGCACGGGCGCGCGGGTGGTAGCGGTGCCGTTCGGGGACGCGTTGCCAGGTGTGGTGCACCACCAGGCCCAGTGCGCGCAGCAGCCGTTCGTCGTGGGGCGTCCAGCGGAGGCCGAGGCGTTCCCGCACGGCCGGCGGATACATGCCGACCGTGATCCACAGCGTCAGCCGGACGAGCGGGATGCGGGCGAGGGCCCACAGCGGCGACGGCAGCAGCCGCAGGAGGGGCGGTTTGGCGATCCGGCGCATGTTCAGGACGTCCCGGGTCGGCCGGTTGTCCTCCAGGACGTCGGCGCACATGTGGTCCCAGTACCGCTGGAACTCCTCCCAGGTGCGGGGCACGGGTTTCATCGAGAGGCCGTACAGCGCGTACCAGCGGACGTGTTCGTCGAAGAGCGTGTGCCGCTGCTCGTCGGTGAGGCCGCCGCCGAAGCGCTCGGCCACCTGAACCGTCAGCATGAAGAACGTGGCGTGCGCCCAGTAGAACGTGCCCGGGTTGAGGGCGTGGTACGGGCGGCCGTGCTCGTCGACCCCGCTGATCGAGGCGTGGTAGCCACGCACCTCGCGGGCGGTCCGGGCGGCGAGCGGGCCGTCGTAGACGACTCCGCCGATCGGGTACAGCGAGCGGAAGAGGCGCTCCCAGCGCTCCTCGAAGAAGCGCGAGTGCTCGGCGACGCCCGCGCCCAGCTCGGGGTGCATGTTCTGCATCGATCCGGCCCAGGGCGCGAGGAGGAGACCTCGCCAGTCGCCGAACCACCGCCAGGTGAGGGAGTCGGGGCCGAGGGGTTCGGGGGTTGCCGGGCCGGCCGGGCGCGGTCCTTGGTCTGACGCTGTCACGTTTACCTCCGCTGGGGTTTTCCGTTGCGAGGCCGTCGAGAGCAATCTGATGACACCTGTCCTCAGGTTAGAATGTGCGGACACCTGTCGTCAATTGCGTGAACAGAACACGGGGGAACCGGAGTTGGCGGAACGGAGCTGGGGCGGGACCAAGCTCGCCGATCGTCGCGCCGCCCGTCGGCAGACCCTCCTGGACGTCGCCGAGCGACTGGCCGGCGAGGAGGGGTGCGCGGCCGTCACGGTCCGGTCCGTGTGCCGGGAGGCCCGCCTGACGGACCGCTACTTCTACGAGAGCTTCACCGGCCGCGACGATCTGCTCCTCGCCGCCTTCGAGCGGGTCGCCGACGAGGCCAGAAGCGCGCTGGAGGAGGCCGTGGCACTCAGCGATCCGCAGCTCGAAGTCCGGGCCCGGGCCGCCGTCGCCGCCTTCGTCACCCTGGTCCTGGACGCGCCGCACAAGGGCCGTCTGCTGCTCCTGGAGCCCTTCGCCGACCCGGCCCTCGGGGCCCACAGCCACCGTCTCATGCCGGTCTTCACCGACCTCGTCGGCGGCCAGCTCGCCGGTACGGGCGACGACATCGACCGCCGCATGGCCGCACACGCCCTGGTCGGCGGCCTGGCGAACCTCTTCGCCGGATGGCTGCACGGCACGCTCGACGTACCGCGCGAGCGGCTGGAGTCGCACTGCGTGGCACTGGTGCTCGCGGCGACCGCCCCCGGGGAATAGCCCGGCGGCCGGTGCGGGGGTCACGCCACCTGACGCGTCGCCATCACGCGAAGCGAACAAGGTGAAAGTTTAACCAACAGTCTTCTCAACCGGATTCCCCCTCACTACGGTGAGGGACCCATGAGTCCCCCCATCGCCCCCGTGGGCTGGAGTCGCTGGCTGGTCCCGCCCGCCGCCCTCTCGATCCACCTCTCCATCGGCCAGGCCTACGCCTGGTCCGTGTTCAAACCACCGCTGGAGGAAGCGCTCGGCCTCAGCGGCACGCAGAGCGCCCTGCCCTTCCAGCTCGGCATCGTCATGCTCGGCCTCTCCGCGGCCTTCGGCGGCACGCTCGTGGAGCGCCGAGGACCGCGCTGGGCGATGACGGTCGCCCTCGTCTGCTTCTCCTCCGGCTTCCTGATCTCCGCACTCGGCGCCGCGACCGGGCAGTTCTGGCTGATCGTCCTCGGATACGGCTTCGTCGGCGGCATCGGGCTCGGCATCGGCTACATCTCGCCGGTGTCGACGCTCATCAAGTGGTTCCCCGACCGCCCCGGCATGGCCACCGGCATCGCCATCATGGGCTTCGGCGGCGGCGCTCTGATCGCCTCGCCCTGGTCGGCGCAGATGCTGGAGTCCTTCGGCAGCGACACCTCGGGCATCGCGCTGGCCTTCCTCGTCCACGGACTGTCCTACGCCGTCTTCATGCTGCTGGGCGTCCTGCTGGTACGGGTGCCACGGCCGCGGGCCGAGCAGCGGGAGGCCGGTGCCACCACGGCGTCCGACGGGCCCCGGGTGTCGGCGCGGCAGGCGCTGCGCACCCCGCAGTTCTGGCTGTTGTGGGTCGTGCTCTGCATGAACGTCACCGCGGGCATCGGCATCCTGGAGAAGGCCGCGCCGATGATCGCGGACTTCTTCGCGGACACCTCCACGCCGGTGTCGGCGACGGCCGCCGCCGGGTTCGTGGCCCTGCTGTCCGCGGCCAACATGGCGGGCCGGATCGGCTGGTCCTCCACCTCCGACCTGATCGGTCGCAAGAACATCTACCGCCTCTACCTCGGTGCGGGCACGCTCATGTACGCGCTCATCGCCCTGGTGGGAAGCTCCTCCAAGCCGCTGTTCGTGCTGTGCGCGCTGGTGATCCTCTCCTTCTACGGCGGCGGCTTCGCGACGATTCCCGCCTATCTCAAGGATCTCTTCGGCACCTATCAGGTCGGCGCGATCCACGGCCGTCTGCTCACCGCCTGGTCCACCGCCGGTGTGCTGGGGCCGCTGATCGTGAACTGGATCGCCGACCGGCAGGAGGAGGCCGGGAAGGACGGCGCGGAGCTGTACGGGACCTCGCTCTTCATCATGATGGGCCTGCTCATCGTCGGCTTCGTGGCCAATGAGCTGGTCCGCCCGGTTCACCCGTCCCACCACCTCGACGCCGTGACGGCGCAGAAGGGAGCGCCCGATGTCCGACGACAGCAGTCAGAGCCCGCCTGACGCCGCCGCGGTGAAGGACCGGCGGCCGCTGATCGCCTTCACCTGGCTGTGGGTGGGTGTGCCGCTCGCCTACGGGCTGTACGAGCTGATCCGCAAGGCCACCCAGCTCTTCACCGGCTGACCCGATGCGGGCTCCGGGCCCGGTCCGCCGGGCCCGGAGCCCGGGACGGGTACCGCCGGGCTCAGCCCACCAGGTCCGGGGCGCGCAGCAGTTCGGACGGGATGCCCCAGGCGTCGACGAGACCGCCCGCGAGGGGCCGGACCTTGCGGCAGAGGTCGTTCACCTCACGGGTGATCGCCTTGGAACGCTGGACGGTCAGCCGGCCGTGTTCCATGAACCACGCCCGGTCCGCCTCGATCGTCGACAGCGCGAACAGGTCGCACAGCAGGCCCAGCGCGACCTTGTTGCCGCCCTCGGGCAGCGTACGCAGCTTCTCGACGAAGGCCTCCAGCACCAGCCGCTCCACATGGGCGCGGGCCACGGCGATGACATGGTCCTGCACCTGGGAGAAGACGACGCCGGGATCGCGCTTCTGGTCGATCCCGCGCTTGAGCCTGCGGGCCACCCCGGCGAGCAGATGCTCCTCGCGGTAGCGGACCATGGCGAGCTGGTACTCCGAGTCGAGCAGACCGGCCTCCTGGTCCCACTCGTCGCCGCCGGGCAGCAGATCGCGTACGCGCTCCAGCAGTTTGTGGGCCGACGTCTTCTCGATGACCGTCTCGACGGCGAGGTTGGTGACGTAGCGGACCATGCCGAGCTGGTCCAGGTCCTCGAACTCACTGGCGTAGTCGGTGAGCAGGCCCTTGGCGACGAGCTGGAGCAGGACGTGGTTGTCGCCCTCGAAGGTGGTGAAGATGTCGCTGTCGGCCTTGAGGGCGGCGAACCGGTTGACGGCGAGATAGCCGGCGCCGCCGCAGGCCTCCCGGCACTCCTGGATCACCCGGGTGGCGTGCCAGGTGCCGAGCGCCTTGGTTCCGGCGGCCCGTGACTCCAGCCGGCGCCGTTCCTGCGGGTCGTCCTCGATGCCGGAGAAGACGTCGTGCAGCTGTGTACGGACGACGTCCTGCGCGAAGTGCAGCGCGTAGGTACGGGCGATGAGCGGCAGCAGCCGGCGCTGGTGCAGACCATAGTCGAGGAGGAGCTGCTCCTCGTCCCGTGAGCTCGCCGCGAACTGCCGGCGCCGCAGCGCGTACTTGGTGGCGACCGCAAGGGCGACCTTGGCGGCGTTGACCCCGGCGCCGCCGACGCTGACCCGGCCCTGCACCAGGGTGCCGAGCATGGTGAAGAACCGGCGGTCGGGGTTGTCGATCGGGCTCGTGTAGACGCCTTCCGGGGTGACGTCGGCGAACCGGTTGAGCAGCGCCTCGCGGGGCACCCGGACACCGTCGAACCGGATGCGCCCGTTGTCCACACCGTTGAGGCCCATCTTGCGGCCGTCGTCCTCGATGTCGACGCCGGGCGCCACCTCGCCGTCGGCCCGGATCGGCACGACGAACGCGTGCACGCCCTCGGACGTCCCACCCACCTCCAACTGGGCGAAGACGACCGCCAGTTCTCCGTGGCGGGCGGCGTTGCCGATGTAGTCCTTGCGCGCCTGCTCGCCCTCGGTGGTGATGACGAACTCCCGCGTGGCGGCGTCGTACCTGGCGACCGTGCCGAGTGCCTGCACGTTGGAGCCGTGTCCGGTCTCGGTCATCGCGAAGCAGCCCATCAGCTTTCCGGTGACCAGGTCCGGCAGATGGGCGTCGTGGTGACGTTCGGTGCCCAGGTGCAGAATCGCGCCGCCGAAGAGCCCGAACTGCACGCCGACCTTCACCAGCACCGACAGATCGCCGAAGGCGAGCGTCTCGAACGCGGCGATCGAGGCCCCGACGTCGCCGCCGCCGCCGTACCGCTTCGGGAAGCCCATGCCGGTCTGGCCCGTCGCCGCCATCGCGACCACGAGGTCGCGCACCCGTTCGCGGAAGGCGTCGATGCCGAGCTCGTCGGCCTCGTCGAGCACCGAGGCATGCGTCACCAGGTTGGCCCGGACCAGGTCGCGCACCTCGGCGTACTCGCCGTCGAGCACCTCGGTCAGCGCCCGGACGTCGAGCTCCGGCTGCACGTATCCGCCGGAAGCGGTAGCTGTTTTGTCAGTGGTCATACCACTTCGCTACCCCGTCCGGGGACGATCACCTCGCACCTCCGCACGGATTTCGCCGGACCGGGGCACGTACCGGCGCGGAAGGCCTCGGTCCACCGGCCGGCCAGGGCGACATCGGGCCTCAGGAACCGGCCCTGCGTTTGTTCCAGACGTCGAATCCGACCGCGGCGAGGAGCGCCAGGCCCTTGATCACCTGCTGCCAGTCGGTGCCTATGCCGACCAGGTTCATACCGTTGTTGAGGACCCCGAGGACCAGGCCGCCGATGACGGCGCCCAGCACCGTCCCGACACCGCCGCTCATCGACGCCCCTCCGATGAAGGCGGCGGCGATGGCCTCCAGCTCGAAGTTGATGCCCGCCTTGGGCGAGGCCGCGTTGAACCGGGCAGCGAACACCAGTCCCGCCAGGGCCGCCAGCATTCCCATGTTCAGGAAGACCGCGAAGGTCACCTTGCGGTCCTTGACGCCCGACAGCTTGGCCGCGGGCAGGTTGCCGCCGATGGCGTAGACGTGCCGTCCCACCACCACGTTGCGCATCACGTAGCCGAAGCAGACCAGCAGGACGGCCAGGACGATCAGGACGACGGGCGCGCCCTTGTAGCTGGCGAGCAGGAGCGTGGCGACCGTGATGGCGGCGGTCAGGGCGACGAGCTTCAGCACGAACAGGTTCTTCGGCAGGGGTGCCAGGTCGAACTCCCGCTGCCGGGCGCGGTTGCGGATCTCCTGGTTGACCACCAGGGCGATCACTCCGAGCCCGAGCAGCAGGGTCAGGTTGTGGTAGTTGGTGACGGGCCCCACCTCGGGCAGGAAGCCGTTCGCCACCTTCTGCAGGCCTTCGGGGAAGGGACCGAGGGTCTGCCCCGCCAGGAAGATCTCGGTCAGGCCCCGGAAGAGCAGCATGCCGGCCAGGGTGACGATGAACGACGGTATGCCGACGTACGCGATGAAGAAGCCCTGGACCGCCCCCGCGGCCGCGCCGATGAGGAGGGTCACCACCACGGCGAGAGGCCAGGAGAGATGGTGTTCCACCATCAGCACCGCCGCGACCGCGCCGACCAGAGCTGTCAGCGATCCCACGGAGAGGTCGATGTGACCGGAGATGATGACGATCATCATGCCGATGGCGAGGATGAGGATGTAGCTGTTCTGCAGGACGAGATTGGAGACGTTGCGCGGCAGGAGCAGGTCGCCGCCCGTCCAGATCTGGAAGAGCAGCACGATGAGCCCCAGCGCGAACAGCATCCCGTACTGCCTGCTGTTGCGCCGGACGCTGTCCACCAGCAGACGCGCCACCGCCGGGGTGGCCCCGCGTGGCCCGGGGTCCGCGGCGGCCGGAGGGGTGGGACTGAGGTCAGTGCTCATCGGAGAGTCCTTCGTGGGGTGCGGGGTGCCGGGGCGCGGGGACGGCGGGGTCGTGCGTCATGTACCGCATCAGCAGCTCCTGGTCGGCTTCGGACCGGGAGCTCTCACCGGTGATCCGGCCTGCCGCCATCGTGTAGACCCGGTCGCACATGCCCAGGAGTTCGGGCAGCTCGGACGAGATCAGCAGGACCGCCTTGCCTTCGGCGGCGAGCCGGTCGATCACCGTGTAGATCTCGTACTTGGCGCCGACGTCGACGCCTCTGGTGGGTTCGTCCAGGATGAGGACCTCGGGCCCGGCGAGGATCCACTTGCTCAGGACGACCTTCTGCTGGTTCCCGCCGGACAGCCGGCCCACCTGCTCGAAGACGTTGCGGGCCCGGATGCTCATGGTGCGGCGGAAGCCCTCGGCGACGACGCGTTCCTGGTGGCTGTCGACCACCCCGCGCCGGGCCAGCCGGGGAAGCGAGGCGAGGGAGATGTTCCTGCTGACGGTGTCCTGGAGGTTCAGGCCGTAGTGCTTGCGGTCCTCCGTCACATAGGCGATGCCCGCGTCGATGGCCTCCGGCACGGTGCGGGTCCGCGCCTCGGCCCCGTCACGGAGCACCGTTCCGGCGAGGTGTCTCCCGTAGGAACGGCCGAAGACGCTCATGGCGAGTTCGGTGCGGCCCGCGCCCATCAGCCCGGCGATGCCGACGATCTCGCCGCGCTCCACCCGCAGCGACACTCCGTCGACCACGGTTCGCTGGTGGTCGACGGGGTGGCCCACGGTCCAGTCGCGGATCTCCAGGGCCGGCGCGGGAGCGGGCGGGGCCGCACACGGGGTCCGGTCGGGGAAGCGGTTGTCGAGGCTGCGGCCGACCATGCCGCGGATGATGCGCTCCTCCGTGGTCCCGGGAGCGCCGAGGTCGAGGGTCTCCACGGTGTGGCCGTCGCGGAGGATGGTGACGGAGTCGGCGACCTTCGCGATCTCGTTGAGCTTGTGGGAGATGATGATCGAGGTGATGCCCTGGTTCTTCAGGTCGCCGATCAGGCGGAGCAGTTGGGCGCTGTCCTCGTCGTTCAGCGCGGCGGTCGGTTCGTCGAGGATCAGCAGTCCGACGTCCTTGGCCAGCGCCTTGGCGATCTCGACCAGCTGCTGCTTGCTCACACCGATGTCGGCGACCCGGGTCTGCGGGTGCTCGTCCAGCCCCACCCGGCGCAGGAGTTCGGCGGCCCGGCGCAGGGTCCGCGGCCAGGCGATGACTCCGCGCCGGGCGGGCTCGTGACCCAGGAAGATGTTCTCCGCGATCGAGAGCTGGGGCACCAGGGCCAGCTCCTGGTGGATGATCACGATGCCGCGCCGCTCGCTGGCGCGGATGTCGCGGAACCGGCACTCCTCGCCCTCGTAGCGGATCTCGCCCTCGTAGCTGCCGTGCGGATGGACGCCGGAGAGGACCTTCATCAGCGTGGACTTGCCCGCGCCGTTCTCGCCGCACAGCGCGTGGACCTCGCCGCGTGCGACCCGTAGGTTCACCTCGCTCAGCGCCTTCACACCGGGGAACGTCTTGCTGATGGACCGCATGTCGAGCACGAGGTCGCCGGCCCCGCCCTGTTCCGGGACGCCGCCGGCCTTCGGGGCTTCCTCCGTCACCGCAGGTCCTCGGCCTTCAGGTAGCCGGAGTCCACGAGCACGGCCTGGTAGTTGCTCTTGTCGACGCTGACCGGCGGCAGCAGGTGGGCCGGTACGACCTTCTTCCCGTTGTCGTAGGTCGTGGTGTCGTTGGTCTCGGGCTTCTTCCCGTCCAGGACCGCTCCGACCATGTCGGACGCCACCTGGGCGAGGGCGCGGGTGTCCTTGTAGACGGTCTGGGTCTGCTCGCCCGCGATGATCGACTTCACCGAGGCCGCCTCCGCGTCCTGGCCGGTGACCACCGGCAGCGGCTTGGCCGAGCTGCCGTAGTCGTCGGACTTGAGGGCCGACAGGATGCCGATGGAGATGCCGTCGTACGGCGAGAGAACCGCGTCGACCCGGGCGCTGGAGTACGTGGAGGTGAGGAGGTCGTCCATCCGCTTCTGGGCGGTGCCGCCGTCCCAGCGCAGGGTGGTGACCTGGTTGAGGCGGGTCTGCCCGGAACGGACGACGAGGCGTTTGTCGTCGACGTAGGGCTTCAGCACCTTCATGGCGCCGTTGAAGAAGTACTTGGTGTTGTTGTCGTCGTTCGAGCCCGCGAACAGTTCGATGTTGAAGGGACCCTTGTCCGGCTGCTCCTTCAGGCCGAGCTTGTCGACGATGTAGCCCGCCTGGAGCTCTCCGACCTTCTCGTTGTCGAACGAGGCGTAGTAGTCGACGTGGGGAGAGCCGAGGATCAGCCGGTCGTAGGAGATGACGGGGATGTCGGCGTCAGCGGCCTGCTGAAGCACGTTGGAGAGGGCCTCGCCGTTGATCGCGGCGATGACCAGGGCGTCCACCCCCTGGGTGATCATGTTCTCGATCTGGGAGACCTGCTGGTCGGGGTCGTCCTCGCCGTACTGGAGGGTTGTCCGGAAGCCGGCCTTCTTCAGGCTCGCCGTCATGTTCCGGCCGTCGGCTATCCAGCGCTCGGACGATTTGGTCGGCATCGCGATGCCGATGGTCCTGGCGTCATCGCCGGACTTCTCACGGCTTCCGCCCTCGCTGTTCTGGCCGCAGGCGGTCAGCAGCAGGGCGCACGCGGTCGCGGCGGCGAGGAGCGGAAGAGCATGTCGTCGGTTCGTCATGGTCGTTACCTGGCATTCCCGTCGTTGGGGCGGCTCTGGAGGCAGGGGCGACAGCCGGAGGGCGCCCGCTGTCGCGACGCGGGCGCCGTCGACAGGAGAACCGCTCACCAGCCACTGGATTGTTAGCGCTCACACATGTCGGGGGCAAGAGGCGTTAAGCTGTTTCTCGAATTCGAGGCGGGCCCGTCGCCCTCGCGGAGCACCCCGCGGCCGGGCCGCGGCCGTCGTCCGGAGGAAGCAAGGCATGACCCGCCCCACCGAGGCCGTCCGCCCACCGACGATGGCGGATGTCGCCCGGGAGGCCGGGGTCTCCCACCAGACCGTCTCCCGCGTGCTCAGCGGTCACCCCAACGTCCGGGCCACCACCCGGGATCAGGTGACGGCCGCGATCGAACGGCTCGGCTACCGCCGCAACTCCGCGGCCCGCGCCCTGGTCACCCGGCGTTCACGCACCCTCGGCGTCATCGCGGTCGACCCGACGCTCTACGGCCCCGCGAGCACGCTCGCCGGACTCCAGGAAGCCGCGCGCGACGAGGGCTACCTGGTCTCGACCGTCACCCTGCGCAGCGGCGGCGGCCATGCCCTGGAGGACGCCCTGGACCATCTGGCGGCCTGGGGCGTCGAGGGCGCCGTCGTCATCACCCCCCAGCGTTCGAGCGTGGCCGCCCTCGCGCGGCTGACCCCGCCCTTTCCCGTGGTCACCGTGGAGGGCAGCCACGGGCTCGACGTCCCGGGCGTCTCCCTCGACCAGGAGCTGGGCGCCCGGCTCGTCACCGAGCACCTCCTCGCCGCCGGTCACGAGACCGTCTGGCACGTGGCCGGCCCCGAGGACTGGCTGGAGAGCGCCGCGCGCACCGAGGGCTGGCGGGCCGTCCTGGAGGAGCACGGGATCCACCCGCCGCGCGTACTGCGGGGCGACTGGAGCCCCCTGTCCGGCTACCACGCGGGGCAGGAACTGGCGGGACTGACCCTGGCCCGGCGCGGCTCGGCCCCGGTCACGGCGGCCTTCGTCGCCAACGACCAGATGGCGCTCGGAGTGCTGCGCGCCCTGCGGGAGGCGGGGATCCGCACCCCGCGGCAGGTGGCCGTCGCGGGTTTCGACGACATTCCGGAGGCGGGGTTCTTCCCGCCCCCGCTGACCACCGTGCGCCAGGACTTCACGGCCATCGGCCGCCGGAGCATCCAACTGCTGCTGGAGCACATCGAGGGCACCGCGGCGGGCGTCGAGCACATCGTGGTGGAGCCGCAGCTCATCGTCCGCGCGAGCACCCGCTCGCAGGACGGCGCCTGAGCCGGCCACCGGGAGCCCGTCCGGGCACGTCCGCGGTACACGAAACGGCGCACCCTCTTGCCCGAAGTGATTGTTAGCGCTAACAATCAGGGGCGGCGGCGCTCCCCCGCACCCACTCCCGCAGCAGAGAGTCTCGCTCGTGACCCCACAGCCCGATCCTCCCGGCAGCCCTGACGACCGTGGGCCCGACGCCTGCGCGATCGGCGTCGACTTCGGCACCCTCTCGGCACGCGCCGTGGTGGTGCGCGTCCACGACGGTGCGGAACTCGGATCCGCCGTGCACACCTACCGCAACGGCGTCATCGACCGGAGCCTGCCGGGCTCGGACACCCCCCTGCCCCCCGACTGGGCGCTCCAGGATCCGCGTGACTGGCGGGAGGCGCTGCGTACCGCCGTACCGGAAGCGCTCGCGGCGGCGGGTGTCGATCCCGCCCAGGTCATCGGCATCGGCACCGACTTCACCGCCTGCACGGTGCTGCCGACCACGGCGGACGGCGTCCCGCTGGCCGAGCAGCCCGCCTGGGCGGACCGGCCCCACGCGTGGCCGAAGCTCTGGAAGCACCACGCCGCCCAGGACCAGGCCGACCGCATCAACGCCCTGGCGCACCGGCGGGGCGAGCCCTGGATCAGGCGCTACGGCGGCCGGATCTCCGCGGAGTGGCAGTACGCGAAGGCCCTCCAGGTGCTCGAAGAGGATCCGCGGGTGTACGCCGCCTGCGCCCGCTGGATCGAGGCGGCCGACTGGATCGTCTGGCAGCTGACCGGCGCCGAGTCGCGCAACTCCTGCACCGCGGGCTACAAGGGCATCCACCAGGACGGCGCCTACCCCTCGCCCGCGTATCTCGCCGGGCTCCACCCGGACTTCGCCGACTTCCCCGCCACCCGGCTCGAACACCCGCTGCTCCCGCTCGGCTCGTGCGCCGGAACCGTGACCGCCGAAGCGGCCGCCCTGACCGGGCTCAGGCCGGGAACCCCGGTCGCGGTGGGCAACGTCGACGCCCACGTCACGGCCCCCGCGGCCGGGGCGGTGGAGAACGGCCATCTGCTCGCCATCATGGGCACCTCCACCTGCCATGTCGTCAACAGCGACGAGTTGGCCGACGTACCCGGTGTCTGCGGTGTGGTCGACGGAGGCATCGTGGCGGGCGCGTACGGCTACGAGGCGGGGCAGAGCGGGGTGGGCGACATCTTCGCCTGGTGGCTGCGGCAGGGCGTGCCCGACGACTACCGCGCCGCCGCCGAGGCCGCCGGTGAGGACCTGCACGAGCAGCTGTCCCGGCTCAGCGCCGAGCAGCCGGTCGGGGCGCACGGGCTGGTCGCGCTGGACTGGATGAACGGCAACCGCTCCACGCTCGTCGACCACCATCTCTCCGGTGTGCTGGTGGGCCTCACGCTCGACACCCGCCCCGAGGACGTCTACCGCGCCCTCCTGGAGGCGACCGCCTTCGGCACCCGCGTCATCGTCGAGGCCCTGGAGCGGCACGGGGTGCCCGTGACGGAGTTCATCGCGGCGGGCGGGCTCAAGAAGAACCCGCTGCTCATGCGGATCTACGCCGACGTCCTGCGCCGCCCCGTGTCGCTCGCCACCTCCGACCAGGGCCCTGCGCTCGGTTCGGCGATCCATGCGGCGGTGGCGGCCGGGGCGTACCCGGACGTACGGACGGCCGCCACCCGCATGGGCGGCGTCGAGCGGAACGCGTATCTCCCCGACCCGGACAACGCCGACGTCTACGACGAACTGTTCGCCGAATACCGCGCGCTGCACGACCACTTCGGCACCGGCGACGACCTCCTGCTGCACCGGCTGCGCAGGCTCCGCAACCGGGCCAGGGCCCACCGGTCCGCCCCCTGACCCCGGCGCGCCGCGCAGTCCGCCGCACCCGCACCACGACAAAGGAGTACCCGCCATGCCCCTCGTCCCCACCGACAGCGAAGTGTGGTTCCTGACGGGCAGTCAATCGCTCTACGGCGAGGAGACCCTCGCCCAAGTGGCCGCCCAGTCGCAGCAGATATGCGAGACGGTGGCCGCCGATGCCGCTGCCGGAGCGGCCGCGCGGATCGTGTGGAAGCCCGTTCTGACGGAGGCGGACGCGATCCGCCGGATGTGTCTGGACGCCGAGGCGGACGACCGCTGCATCGGCGCCATCGCCTGGATGCACACCTTCTCCCCGGCCAAGATGTGGATCGGCGGCCTCGGCTCCCTGCGGAAGCCCCTCCTGCACCTCCACACCCAGGCCAACCGCGGGCTCCCCTGGTCCACGATCGACATGGACTTCATGAATCTGAACCAAGCGGCCCACGGTGACCGCGAGTTCGGCCACATCCAGTCCCGTCTCGGCGTCGCCCGCAAGACCGTCACGGGACATGTCTCCTCACCGGACGTGGCCCACCGCATCGCCGCCTGGACGCGTGCCGCCGTCGGCCGGGCCGAGTTCGCGCGCCTGCGCCTCGCCCGCTTCGGGGACAACATGCGCGATGTCGCGGTCACCGAAGGGGACAAGGTCGAGGCGCAGTTCAGGTTCGGCACGTCCGTCAACACCTATGCCGTCAACGAGTTGGTGGCAGCCGTGGACGCCGTCGGCGACGACGCCGTCCTGGCGCTCACCGAGGAGTACGCGGACAGCTACGCGCTGGCTCCCGAGCTGCGCCCCGGCGGAGAACGCCACGCGTCGCTGCGGTACGCGGCCCGGATCGAGGCCGGACTGCGCGGCTTTCTCACCGCCGGCGGCTTCAGCGCCTTCACCACCAACTTCGAAGACCTGGGCGGCCTGCGGCAGTTGCCCGGTCTGGCCGTCCAGCGCCTCATGGCCGACGGCTACGGCTTCGGCGGCGAGGGCGACTGGAAGACCTCGGCACTGCTGCGCGCCACGAAGGCCATGGCACACGGGCTGCCGGGAGGCACCTCCTTCATGGAGGACTACACCTACGACCTCGCCCCGGAGCGCGGTCTCGTCCTCGGGGCCCACATGCTGGAGGTGTGCCCGTCCCTCGCCTCGACGACGCCCTCCTGCGAGATCCACCCGCTGAGCATCGGCGGACGCGAGGACCCGGTCCGCCTCGTGTTCGACGCGGCCCCCGCCCCCGGAGTCGTCATCGGGCTGGCCGACATGGGGTCGCGCTTCCGGCTGGTCGCCAACCGCATCGATGTCGTGGGACCGCCCGAACCGCTGCCCCTGCTGCCCGTGGCCCGTGCGGTCTGGCGCCCCGAACCCGACCTGCGCACCTCGACCGAGGCGTGGCTGACCGCGGGCGCGCCGCACCACACGGTCCTCACCACGGCCCTGGGCCGCGAGGAGTTCGAGGACCTGGCCGACATGCTCGCCGTGGAACTCGCCTTCATCGACGCGGACACCACCGTACGCCGCTTCGCCCAGGAGCTCCGCTGGAACCAGGCCTACCACCGGCTGGCCGAAGCCCTGTGAGCAGCCTCGCCCGAACGGCTCCGTCCCCACCCCCGCCAGGAGGCCCCGCCATGTCCCGCTCCGCTTTCGCGTCGCTGCGCGGCGAGGTCCTCTCCGCCAACCTGCGTATCCCCCGGTCGGGCCTGGCGACCCTGACCTGGGGCAATGTGAGCGGGGTGGACCGGGAGGCCGGCGTGTTCGTCATCAAGCCCTCGGGAGTCCCCTACGACCGGCTCGGCGAGGACCATCTCGTCGTCGTCGCGCTGGAGGACGGCCGGGTCGTCGAGGGCGACCTGCGCCCCTCGACGGACACCGAGACGCACCGCAGCCTCTACCGGGCCTTCCCCTCCGTGGGCGGGATCACCCACACCCACTCCCCGCACGCCGTGGCCTTCGCGCAGGCCCGCCGCCCGATCCCGGTGCTCGGCACCACGCACGCGGACACCTTCGACGGCCCGGTACCGGTCACCGAGCCGCTCAGTGCCGAACAGTGCGCGGTGGACTACGAGTTCAACACCGGAGAGGTCATCGTGGAGCTGCTCGGAGGTGACGACGAGCGGGCCAGGACCGTGCCGGCCGCCCTCGTGGCCCACCACGGTCCCTTCACCTGGGGCGCGGACGCCCATGCCTCGCTGGAGCACGCCGTCATCTGCGAGGCCGTCGCGGAGATGGCGCTGCACACGCTGTCCCTGGGGGCCGTGCCACCGCCTCAGCACCTGTTGGACCGCCACTTCACCCGTAAACACGGGGCGGGGGCCTACTACGGCAACCCTGGAGCTGTGTGAGCCCGGCTCCCGGATTCTCCCGGCGGGCCCGGTCAAGGGGAACACAAGGTGAACGGCGCGGCGCGGGGGCGTGAGCGGGCCCGCGCAGTGCCCCGTTCGCCATCCCGCGCGCCCTGCCGGGGGGCCACGTGACGCGGCGAGGATGAGCCGACCGCACAAGATCCCGACGCATCCGCGCACCCGCCGTTCGGTGGGTGGACCCGCGGTGGAAGGAATCCACGTTGCTGCTTCTCATCTCCCCGGACGGTGTCGAGGAGGCCCTCGCGTGCGCGAAGGCGGCGGAACACCTTGACATCGTCGATGTCAAGAAGCCCGACGAGGGCTCGCTCGGCGCGAACTTCCCCTGGGTCATCAGGGAGATCCGCGGAGCGGTCCCCGCCGACAAGCCGGTCTCCGCCACCGTCGGAGACGTGCCGTACAAGCCCGGCACGGTGGCTCAGGCGGCGCTCGGGGCCGCCGTCTCCGGGGCCACGTACATCAAGGTCGGCCTTTACGGATGCACGACGCCCGACCAGGCCATCGAGGTCATGCGCGGAGTCGTGCGGGCCGTGAAGGACTTCCGGCCGGACGCGTTCGTCGTCGCATCGGGCTACGCCGACGCCCATCGGATCGGCTGCGTCAGCCCGCTGGCGCTGCCCGACATCGCCCGCCGCTCGGGCTCCGACGCGGCCATGCTGGACACCGCGATCAAGGACGGCACCCGGCTGTTCGACCATGTGCCGCCGGAAGCGTGCGGGGAATTCGTCCGGCTGGCCCACGAGGCCGGTCTGCTCGCCGCCCTCGCGGGCAGCGTGAAGGCGGAGGATCTCGCCACGCTGACCCGGATCGGGACGGACATCGTGGGCGTGCGCGGGGCGGTCTGCGAGGGCGGCGACCGCAACTCCGGGCGCATCCAGCCCCGGCTGGTGGCCGCCTTCCGGGCGGAGATGGACCGGCACGCCCGGGAGCACGCGGCCGCCCCGGCCGCGAGCTGACCGCCCGCATGGCCCCGCATCGGCCCCGTCCGGGACCGGCGTCCCGCGGTGGGCACTTCACCGTCCTCGATCCGTCGACGGGCGAGGACTTCGACGAGGCTCCCGACCAGCGGGCGGAGGAGCTGGACGCGGTGGTCGGCCGGGCCCACGAGGCCTGGCCGGGCTGGCGGGCCGACCCGGCCGCCCGCTCCACCGCGCTGCTGGCGGCGGCCGACGCCGTGGAGGCGGCCGGGTCCCGGCTCGCTCCCCTGCTCACCCGTGAGCAGGGGAAACCGCTGCAGGAGTCGTACGCGGAGGTCGCCCGCACGGCGGCCCGCCTGCGCCACTTCGCCGCATCGGCCCCCGAGACCCGTACGATCGCGGACGGCCGGCCCGGGCACAGCGAGATCCGCTGGCGGCCGCTCGGGCCCGTCGCCGCCATCGTCCCGTGGAACTTTCCGCTCCAGCTGGCGTCGGCGAAGTTCGCGCCCGCGCTCGCCGCGGGCAACACGGTGGTGCTCAAGCCCTCGCCCTGCACACCGCTGGCCACCCGGCTGCTGGGCTCCGTCCTGTCCGCCGCGCTCCCCGAGGGCGTGCTGAGCATCGTCACCGGTCATGAGCCCCTCGGCGCCCGCCTCGCGGCGCACCCGGGGATCCGTCATGTCACCTTCACCGGTTCGGTCCCCACCGGGCGGGCCGTCGCGGCGGGCGCGGCGCCCGGTCTGGCCCGGGTCACCCTGGAGCTGGGCGGCAACGACGCCGCGATCCTGCTGGACGACGTGGAGGTGGAGCGGATCGCGGACCGGCTGTTCTGGGCGGCGTTCCGCAACTGCGGTCAGGTCTGCATGGCGGTCAAGCGCGTCTACGCCCCGGCCCGGCTCCACTCCCGGGTGGTCGAGGCCCTCGCGGAACGTGCGAAGTCCGTGGTGGTGGGCGCCGGTCTCGACCCGGGTACGGAGCTGGGGCCGCTCAACAACGCCGCCCAGCTGGCCCGGGTGGAGCAGTACACGGCACGTGCGCTGGCGGACGGGGCCCGGGCCGTGGCGGGCGGTCACCGGCTGGACCGGCCGGGCTACTTCCACGCCCCGACCGTGCTGGCCGATGTGCCGCCCGACAGCCCGGTGGTGACGGAGGAGCAGTTCGGTCCGGTCCTGCCGGTGCTGCCGTACGGGAGTCTCGACGAGGCCGTCGGGGCGGCCAACGCCACCCGTTTCGGTCTCGGCGGCTCGGTGTGGGGGACCGACCTGGACCGGGCGGAGGCGGTGGCCGGCCGGCTGGAGTGCGGGACGGCGTGGATCAACCACCACGCCGAACTCTCCCTCGCCCAGCCCTTCGCCGGGATCAAGGAGAGCGGTGTCGGCGTCGCGGGCGGACCGTGGGGGCTGTACGGGAACCTCAGACCGTTCGTCGTGCACGGTGCGAGGGAGGCCGGAGGATGAGATTCGGCGCGGCGGTACTGCGCTCGTACGAGGGTCCGTTCGCCGTCGAGGAGGTGATGCTGGACGCGGGTCCGGCCGCCGGGGAGATCCTGGTCCGGATCGCGGGCTGCGGCATGTGCCGGACCGATCTCGCCGTCCGGCGCTCGGCGGGCCGCTCACCGCTGCCCGCGGTGCTGGGCCACGAAGGCTCCGGCGTGGTGGTGGAGACGGGCGGCCCGGACACCGGTCTGAGCCCGGGCGACCATGTGGTGCTGAGCTTCGACTCCTGCGGACACTGCCGAAGCTGCCTGGGCGCGGCGCCCGCCTACTGCGACCGGTTCGCCGCGCTCAACCTCTTCGGCGGCCGCGCCGAGCACGCGTCCCGGTTCACCGACGCGGCCGGTGGCGCGCTGGCGCCCCGGTGGTTCGGCCAGTCCTCGTTCGCCGAGTACGCGATGGTCCCGGCCCGTAATGCCGTACGGGTCGACGCCTCGCTCCCCCTCGAACTGCTCGGGCCGCTCGGCTGCGGCTTCCTCACCGGCGCGGGGGCGGTCCTCAACTCCTTCGGCGCCGGCCCCGGCGACACCGTCGTGGTGCTCGGCGCCGGAGCGGTGGGGCTGGCGGCGGTGATGGCGGCCACCGCGTCCGGGGCCGCCGCCGTGGCGGTGGACCTCAACGCCGAACGGCTGGCGCTCGCCGAGAAGCTGAACGCCACCGCGCTGCACGCCGCTTCGGCCGATCTGCCCGGCCGGATCCGGCGACTGACCGGCGGCGGCGCGCGCTTCGCCCTCGACACCACGGGGTCCGCCCGGCTGATCAACGACGCGCTCCGGGCGCTGCGTCCGACCGGCCGTCTCGGGCTGGTGGCCCGGCTGCACACCGCGCTGCCGCTCGAACCGGGGACGCTGGACCGGGGCCGGACGATCTTCCACATCTGCGAGGGCGACGCGGTGCCGGCCCTGCTGATCCCCCGGCTGACCGGGCTGTGGGAGGCCGGTCTCTTCCCCTTCGACCAGCTGATCCGTACGTATCCGCTCGCCGACATCAACGAGGCAGAACGCGACTGCGACCTGGGCCGCGTGGTGAAACCGGTCCTCGTTCCGTGGGCGGGCCCATGAATTCACCGACACCGAGGGAGTGCACATGGTCGACACGGCGCACCGGAACACCGGTGTGGAGGGCGTGGCAGGAGGGGTCGGGGTGACCGCTCTGCTGGTCGCCGCGGCGCGGGCCATCGAGACACATCGCCCCGACAGCCTGGCGCGGGACGCCTACGCGGAGCACTTCGTGCGCGCGGCACCGGCGTCCACGGGCTGGCCGGTCCACCCCCGGGAGGTCCCGGACGGGGACACGAATCCGCTGTGGGGAAGGTTCGCGCGGTACTTCGGGCTGCGGACGCGGGTCCTCGACGACTTCCTCCTGCGGTCGGCGCACGCGGGGAACGCCCGCCAGGTGGTCCTGCTCGGGGCGGGGCTGGACTCCCGTGCGTTCCGGCTGGACTGGCCTCCCGGCTGCGTGATCTTCGAGGTCGACCGCGAGGAGGTCCTGGCGTTCAAGCACCAGGTGCTCGACGGCCTTTCGGCCACGTCGAAGGCGGCCCGGGTACCGGTCCCGATGGATCTGCGCGACGACTGGGCCGGCGCCCTGCCCGGCGCGGGCTTCGATCCGGCCGCGCCGAGCATCTGGCTGGTCGAGGGGCTGCTGTTCTATCTGCCGCCCGCCGCAGAGACGTATCTCATCGACACGGTGGACCGGCTGAGCGCCGCGGGCAGCGCGCTGGCCTTCGAGGTCAAGCTGGAGAAGGACCTGTTGGCGTACCGCGACAGCCCGCTCTACACCGCCACGAAACAGCAGATCGGCATCGACCTGCTGGAGCTGTTCGACCTGGAGCCGCGGCCCGACTCGGCGGGGCGGCTGACGGACCACGGCTGGTCCACCTCGGTCCGCACGCCGTTCGACTTCACCCGTCTGCACGGGCGCGGCCCGCTGCCCGAGCCGAACGACGCGCTGGCGGGCAACCGCTGGGTGTTCGCGAGCCGGACCCAGCGGTAGCCGTCGGCGCGTCCTGCACGGCGGGCGGAGCGCCGGTCAGCGCTCCATGGCGCCCTCGGCGGGTGCCGCTACGCGCTTCGCCCGCTCTGCGGCGGCTTCGAGGTCGGCCCGCCTGCTCCGCAGGAGCTGTTGGGTGGCGGCGGCGTGCTCGGCCACCACCGGGTCGGGGCCGGCCGCGGCATTCTCCAGGGCGGGCTCGACCACGTCGCCTAGGTCGACCAGGGCCCGGCTCAGGCTCATCCGCAGAATGCGGTTGCCGCGGCCGAGCTCCTTGACGAGTTCGGCGGTCAGCCACTTCTCCTCGGCTTCGGGTACGAGGGAGACCGCGACGCGCCACGCGGTCCGGGCGGTCTCGTCGTCGGCGTCGTGCAGCATGTCGCGCGTGATCCAGTCCCACGCGGCCTTGTCGCCGATCTTGGAGAGCGTGTGCATCGCCTGGCTGCGGGCCTGGGCGGACGCGGAGTCGAGCTCCCGGCGGATCCGGGGCAGGGTGACCCCGGGCGCGTAACGCATCAGCGCCCAGGACAGGGTGTCCCGTACGAAGAGGTCGGGTT
Source organism: Streptomyces sp. iso_384 (assembly GCF_056172905.1). NCBI lineage: Bacteria > Bacillati > Actinomycetota > Actinomycetes > Kitasatosporales > Streptomycetaceae > Streptomyces > Streptomyces sp. iso_384. The sequence goes on along the minus strand of NZ_JBWBTT010000001.1, from coordinate 3,354,096 downwards.
CGACCCCGCACCGCTCGACCAGCGTCTCCAGGAGTGCGGGGTCGGGGGCCGAGCCGATCGCCATGGCGGCCTTGAGCCGGACCGACGGGTCCTCGGCGCTCAGGGCGCCGGCCAGGCGGACGTGGTGCGGGGTTCCGTTCGTGTCGATCGGGACCATCTCCTGCGTGTAGTGAGAAACCTTGTCGATGCGGCAGGGCCGCCGCGGTCCCCGGCCCCGGTCAGAGGCGGGGCAGCAGGCCGAACTGGCCGAGCACACCGGCCAGGTCCCAGTAGAGGGGCTCCTCCTGGATGCGGCCGTCCGCCGAGAACCGGTACACGGTCGCGCCTCGCATCGTGAAGTGCTTGCCCTTGGCCAGGGCGGCGAGTTGCTCGGGCAGCCCGTCGAGGACGCCCTCCAGCGTGCCCGACATGGTCCACTCGCAGACTCCCGACCGGTCGTCGGCGAAGACGGACCGTACCGCCATCCGGGTCTCGGGGATCGCGGCCAGCCAGGAGCGTACCCCCGCTTCCAGTTCGGCCCGGCCGCTCCAGACGGAGTCGAGGGGCACGTCCCGTGAGACGGCGTCGTCGGTGTAGGACGCGAGCCGGCCTTCCGCGTCCGCCTCGCTGATCGCGGCGAGGCAGGCGCGGACGAGCTGTTCGTTGGCGTGCATGGGCTGCTCCGGTTTCGGGACGGGACGCCCCGTCTCTACGGAGCGTCAGGATGATGCGGGCGTCCGCAACATCGACGACAGGGTGCTGTCGAGGATGTCGGGGACGTCCTTGACCTTGAGGTGCCGTGCGTCGGCCTCGGCCGCCGCGGCGTGCAACAGGCTGTAGAAGGTGGTCACCAGCCAGGACAGCGGGAGGTCCGTGCGGAACACGCCCTCCTCCTGGCCACGGACCAGGACCCGCTCCACCCGGGCGAGGACCTTCTCGTGGTGCCTGCGGCGCCGGGCCGGGGCGATGACGCCCTCGGACGCGGCGAGCAGGAACGCATGCTGTTCGAGGATCCGCCAGCTGGACCGGACGAGCAGCGAGAAGGCCTCGTCGGCCGGCCCCTCGTCGAGCACATGGGCCCCCAGCGCGGCGTCGGCCTGCTCGACGGAGTGCTCCAGCACGGCGTCGAGCAGGTCCTCGCGGGACGGGAAGTGCGCGTACAGCGTGACCCGGCTCACCCCGGCCGCGCCGGCGACCGCGGACAGGCTGACGTTGGGGTCCTTGCGGAAGCATTCGAGCGCGGCGGCGACGATGGACGCGATGCTGCGCTCCGCGTCCGCCCGTCGGCGTGGCTCTCCTCCTGGGGTGCGGCCGCCGGGGCGGCGCACCTTCTCATGCGGCGTGGACATGGTGTGAGCGTAGGCCACCCTCTCCGGGGACGGTCCGGGTGCCGGGCCGTGCCCCGGGGCCGGGCCCGTTCCACGTCCTGTCAGGCATGGAGCCGCGGATCATCGGCCCGGTCACGGCCGGGGCGTCGGACTGCTCCGGCAGCTTCGCGGGGCCCGCGTCACCGGCCTTGCCCTTGGGGAAGAGCAGCACCGAGACGACGATGCCGACGGCGGCCACGGCGGCGCCGGTGAACATCGAGGGCGCCATCCCGGAGACGAAGGCGGACCGTGCCAGTTCGGCGAACGCCTCCCCCGCCTCGCCCGGCAGCTCCCGGGCGACGGCGAGGGCGCCGCCGAGGGAGTCGCCCGCGGCGTCCAGGGCCGTGTCCGGGAGACCGGTGGCGACGCCGCTGTCCGTCACCTCACCGCGGTAGGTGCCGGCCAGCAGGCTGCCGAGGACCGCCACCCCGAGAGCCGCGCCCAGTTGCACGGACGCGCTGCTGGTGGCGGAGCCGACGCCGAGGTCGTCCTCGGGGAGGTAACCGACGATCGCGTCGCTGGTCGGGCCGATGATGAACCCGGCCCCGAAGCCGAGGAAGAGCATCGCGGCCAGCGCCCGGCCGTAGCCGTCGCCGTCGCCGGTGGTGGCGAGGATCAGCAGCGAGACCACGGCGAACGCGAGGCCGGTCGCCGCCAGCCAGCGGGTTCCCACCTTCTGGCGGAGTACGGACGCCAGCGGGGCGGCGAGCAGGATGATCAGGGCGGTGGGTGCGATGCGCAGCCCGGTCTCCCCCGCGTCGTAGCCGAGGACGAACTGCAGGTACTGGACGATCACGAACAGCGCCCCGAGCAGGGAGAGCAGTCCGAGGAAGACCAGGATGTTGCCGACGGCCAGCCGCCGGTAGGCGAAGATCCCGAGCGGCAGCATCGGTTCCTTCGCGGTGTGCTCGCGGGTGACGAAGGCGATCAGGAGGAGCACCGCGACGGCGAAGGCGGTCAGTACCGGCGCGCTGGTCCAGCCCTTGGACGGGCCCTCGATGATCGCCCGGAGAAGGATACCGACGCCCAGCACGGACAGCAGGGCGCCCGGCAGGTCCAGCCGTCGGGCGACGGCCGCCCTGGAGTTCGGGACCGTCTTGAGCGCGGCGGCCAGGGCGAGGACGCCGATGGGTACGTTGATCAGGAAGACGGAACCCCACCAGAACTGCCCGAGCAGCCAGCCGCCGACCAGCGGGCCCATGGCCAGGCCGACGCCGATCATCGCGGACCAGAGGCCGATCGCCTTCATCCGCTCCTTGGGGTCGGCGAAGACGACGCCGATGATGGAGAGCGTCGCGGGCATGATCAGCGCTTCGCCGACCCCCATGACCCCGCGGGCGATCATGAGCTCGGTGGTGCTGCCGGCGAACGCGGCGACGGCGGAGGCGCCGGTGAAGAGGACCAGGCCCGAGAGGAAGACCGGCTTGCGGCCGTAGCGGTCGGCGAGGCTGCCGGCGAAGAGCATCAGCCCGGCCGCCATGAGGCTGTAGATGTCGACCAGCTACTGCAACTCGCTGGTGGAAGAGCCGAGTTCGTTGATCAGTGTGGGCAGGGCGACGTTCAGCACGGTGACGTCGAGCCCCACGATCAGCAGGCTCAGGCACAGCACCACCAGGATCGGCCGGCGCAGGGGGGTGACCGGCCGCACCCGGCGGGGCGCCGGTCGGGGGCGGGGGCGACGCTGCAGTCACGACATGCTCCTTAACTTGAACACGACTGTTCAGGTTGAGGGTAGCGCGGAGCGCGACACAAGTCGAACAGCACCGTAAAGGTTGAGTGGATCGGCGCCCCTGACCCCCGTACGGCCGTCACCGCCGCCCCTCAGACACCCTCCTGGCGCCCCCGGGCCCGCACGAGCGTGCGCGAGACGCTCCGCAGCTTCTCGCAGATCTCCTCGAACTCCCGCTCGGGCAACGACTGGTCGACGATTCCCGCGCCCGCCCGCAGCCAGGTCCGCCCGTGCTGCCGGAAGACCGTGCGCAGGACGAGCGCGGCGTCGAGCGACCCGTCGCTGCCGACCATGAGCACCGCCTCGCTGGGCGGGCGGTGCCGCGGCACCGCCCGCCCGCCGTGCCGTTACCAGCCTGCCTTCACCGCGTTGTAGGCCGTGCGGCAGTCGGCGTTGGTGGCCTCCGCCGCCAGCTTCTCCATGGAGGTGCGCCAGACCTTCTTGGCCAGCTTCTCCAACTCGCGGGTCTCGGCGGGGACGTTCGGGGCGTACTTCTTGATCGTCTGCAGCGAGGACCTGGCGAACTTGTTGCACACGGGCCCGGCAGCGTTCCGGTAGCGGGTGTCCAGGTCCGTGGCGACGGCCTGCCCGTTCTGGGTCGCCCAGGTGTTCCAGGCCGCGCACGCCACCTCGGTGAGCGCCTCCTGGTCGGCCTCGCTCAGCCCCAGCACCTGGCCCAGCATGGCGTTCTTGGCCTTGTCGGGGACCGTGAAGTCCACGACGGGGAACTTGTCGAGGGTTTCGAGCAGCGCCTCCTGACACGCGGGAGGCATCGGGGCCGCGTGCGCGGTGGAGGGGACGGTCAGTGCGGAGGCGGCGAGCAGACCCGCGGTGAGGGCCGTGCGCCTGACGGTACGCGAGAGTGTCATGGGGTGGTGCTCCTTGCGGGGGAAACAGGAATGGGGGTGACGTTCCGGGCGCGGCTTCAGCGCCCGACGGCTACAGAACGATCACCGCCTTTCCAGGTCACGGGCGTGTCAAGGGCGTTGCGGGTGCGTCGGCGGAAGACCAGGAATCCGGCGGTCGCGGCGCCGATGAGCCACAGGCACTGGATCGCGATTCCCCGTACGGCCGACGCGTCGGAGAAGGCGGCGGACATGCCGGCCTGCACGGCTCCGTAGGTCGGCAGGTAGCGCACGACCGCGCTGTCCGATCCGGAGCTGGAGAGGGGGTTCTGCAGGGCGACGTCGAGGATGCTGATCATCAGGATGGCGAACATGCCCTCGACCTCGCGGCGGAGCACCGATCCGAGGACGACGCCGAGCGCGCCGTAGGTCAGAGCGGCGCAGAACAGCGCGGCGGCGAGCAGGAGAGGTTGTCGCGGCGGCCAGGAGACCCCGACGGCGACCGTGGCGTACACCGCGATGGCGACACAGACCAGCGTGAGCGCGGAGAGTTTGGCGAGGACGAGGTGATACCGGGGGTAGCCCGCCATCGCGAGGCGGCGGTCGAAGGCGCCTCCCGTGAACGTGGCCGCGAACATCATGAACCCGGCGATCAGGGTGACCGCGTTCAGCGCACCGGTGATCTGGGTGAGGTGGTTGCCGGGCGGGGACAGCACCTCACCGGTGGCCCGCAGCCGGAACGGGGCCGGCTGGTCGGGGATGGTCACATAGGCGAGGGCGATCCATACGGGGATGTACACGACCACCAGGAGCATCGCGAACCGGTTACGGGCGTGCCCGATCAGCGCGTACTTGGACGCCGTGGTGAACAGCTGCCGGTGCCGCCTCATACCGTCGCCGCCTCCGTACGTCGTTCCTGGCGCTCCAGGCACCCGTTCTCCAGCCGCCAGAGCAGGTCCAGCCGGTCGATGTCGTAGGCCAGGTGCGAGATGACCAGCACCGAGCGCCCGGCGTCGCGCAGCCTCTCCGCCAGCTCCCAGAAGCGCAGGTACGTCTCCCAGTCGAACCCCTGGTAGGGCTCGTCGAGCAGGAGCACGTCCGGATCGTGCATGAGCGCCAGGGTCAGGTTGAGCTTCTGCCGGGAGCCCCCGCTGAGCAGTCCGGCCCGCTGGTCGAGGTACTCGGTGAGGGCCAGGGTCTCCATCACCTCCTCGGCCCGTCGCAGGTTCGCGAGACCGAACGCGCTCTTGAAGAGGTCGAGGTGCTGGCGGACGGTGAAGGAGTCGTCCAGGACCACGGACTGCGGGCAGTAGCCGAATCTGCCGCTGTGCCGCACCGAGCCGCGGTCCGGCCTCAGTTCACCGGCGAGGATCTTCAGCAGCGTGGTCTTGCCCGCGCCGTTCTCCCCGACGATCCCGGCGAGGGTGCCGGGCCGCAGCCGTAGGTCGATGCCCCGGAGAACGGCATGCTGCCGGTAGGAGTGGTGCACATCGGTGACGTCCATCGCGTTGCTCCGTCGTACCAGGTGTTGTCGTACCAGGTGTTCCTGATGGCCCGCGGAACCCGTCCGCGTCGTGTGGTGGGCGGCGCCCGCCCGGCTCATACCGGCGTCGAGCTCTCCGCCAGCTCGCCCACGGCCTGCTCCCACAGCAGCGGCAGCGACTCCCCCAGGGGCAGGGCGCGGTCGGCGAGGAAGGACACCTCGGCCCAGCCTCCGAAGAACGACAGCCCCACCGCGAAGAGGTGCCCCGGCACGAGCAGGGGCAGCAGGGCGGTGCCCGTCACCTGCGAACCCCCCAGGCTCCCCTGGTCGGCGAGGGGCATGGAGGTGGCCATGACGTTGGTGACGCGCGGGGAGAGCATCCTGCGCAGATACCACTCGGTGGGGGCGTCCGGCATGAAGCGGACCAGGTCCTGAATGGCCTGCCGCCAGGTATCGCCCCGCAGCTTCCGGGTCGTCGCCATGACGTGATCCAGCCGTCGCAGCGGCGCCTGAGTGTTCCGGGAACCGTCCGGGTGTTCCCGGGCGGTGCGCACGGGCAGCTCGAACGGCAGGGCGAAGCACCGGTTTCCCCAGGTCTGTTCCTCGTCCGCGCGGCGTGCGTCGACGGGCAGCACGGCCGTCACCCGGGGAAGCGGTACGCCGGCCCGCGCCGACCAGGCCGACAACGACCCCGCCAGGGCGGCCAGATGTACGTCGTGGGCGGAGCCGCCCCGGGCGGCGCCGATCCGGCGCAGGGTGTCCGACGGTACGCGGCCGCGCCACAGCCGCCGTTCGCCGGAAGGAGTGAAGGCCGCGTCCGGGCGGTGACCGCGTACGGGGAGCGAGCCGGCGAGGAACCTGGCGGCGAGACCGACGGCCGCACCGGCTCTCCGGGGCGCCCCGGAGAGCCGGCTCCGGCCCGGCACCGGACGGGCGGAGGGCTCGCCTCCGCTCAGCAGGGCCCGGAAGGTCATGGCGGCGGCCGCGCCGTCCTGGCAGGCGTGGTGGAAGCGGTAACAGACGGCGTACGCGTCGGGTTCATGGCCGTGGACCAGCCAGACCCCCCAGTAGGCGCCGGGAGCGAACGGGGCGTTGAGCGCGGTGTCCAGGGCCGGGTCCCAGCCGGCGGGCCCGTCGGCGACCACCTCGTGCACATGCCGGTCGACGGCGAAGTCCCCGTCCGGCTGCCAGCGTGACCGCCGGCCGCCCGCCACCCGGCTCGTGAGCAGGGGCAGTTCACCGAGACGGAAGCCCACGTGCGCGCGCAGGTCCGCCAGGGAAGGCGGCGGTCCGCTGAGGTAGGCGATGCCACCGGCGTCCCAGCGGACGTCCGGCCGACGGCGCTCCAGGCTGAGGAACGCGCGGTCGACCGAGTGGGTGGGGTGGCGGGGTGAGGGAACGAACGCGTCGGACCGGGCCAACGGCACGGATGAGGTGGACGGGGTGTGTGGCGGGGCGGACGGGGTGCGCTGCTCGGAATCGGGCATGAGGCTTCGGGGCTCCCATTCGGGCCGGGGCGATCGCGCTGACGACCGGAGTGCGGTGGGACGTGAGCGCAGGAGGCCACCGGTTCCGGGCGGCCTGTCCGTCCGGAACCGGTCCGGCGCACTGCCCGGACCGGCCGACCATCAGGATGACCATCGCCCGGAGCGGTTCCGTCCGGTGTCCGCACGCCGCCCCGGCCACGGCAGCCGGATTCCGGCCGTCCCCGCGGCCGCCGGCCTCATCCGCCGTCGGCCCCGGCGACCCCCGGTTTCCCTGTCCTGACGGGCTCGGCGGCCCGGCCCACCCACAACCACTGTCGACATGGCGACTCTTCGACGACCGGTTCGGATCCCGGCGACGGGTTCCCCCGAAAGGAGGACAGGGTTCCGACCACCGCCGTACGGCTCCGTCCGCGCACGGCTGCCGCGCAGGTGAGGGGCTGCCCGGCCGCGCACCGGACAGACGGCCCTTCAGACGCCTCGCGGTGGCGTACTTCGTTCGGGTGAGCAGCGGAGATCGAGGCGCGTTCTCCGCTGCTCGTCTGCCATTGTGTGCCGTGCGCCGGAGATCACCGGGTCCGAAAGGCCCGAGAGCCCCCGTCCGGACGGGTGGTCGGAGAACCGGCGAGCAAGCACCAGCCGCACCGGACCGGCCGGACGAACCGGACCGTGCGCGGTGCGATCGCCGGTGACGATCCGCGACGCACGACGGCCGGTGCCGTCGTCCTCCTCCCGCGCCCGGTCTCCGCAACGGCAGCACCGCCCTCTCTCCTCATCCCCCTCTCTCCGCACACGGTCGGCGATCCGCCCCCCTCTCACCGCCCTTGGAGCCACGCTCGTGCACGTCGCACTCACCGGCGCCACCGGATTCCTCGGACTGCGCCTGTTACGTCGCCTGCTCGGCACCCATCGGTCGGTGACGGTCCTGGCCCACGCCGGGTCGGGGGACGCGCTGCACCGCATCACCCGGTACTTCGAAGTGACGGGCGCACCGCAGGCGTTCATCGCCCGGCTCCCCCATCGGCTGCGGGTGGTGGAGAGTGATCTCGCACTGCCCCGGCTGGGGCTGCCCGCCCGGACGTATCAGGAGCTGGCCGACAGCCTCGGCGTGATCTGGCACAGTGCGGGCAGCATCAATCTGGAAGGTGACCTTCCCGAGCTGCGCCGGATCAACGTCGAAGGGACCCGGCGGGTGCTGGAGCTCGCGGCCTCGGGCCGTGGGTCGCCCGTGGTCCATCACGTGAGCACCGCGTTCGTCGCCGGGGCGCGGCGGGACGGGGTGGCGTACGAGGACGAGCTGGACGACACCGGTGGCTTCGAGAACGCCTACGAGCGGTCCAAGTACGAGACGGAGCTGCTGGTTCGCGCCTGGTCCCGGGAGCACGGCCGTCCGGTCCTCGTCCTGCGGCCGAGCATTCTGGTCACCGACCTGCCACCGCACCCCGAGCTGCCCTCGCACCCGCTGCAGGTCGTGGAGCGGATCCTGCGCGACGCGCGAAGCACCGCCCCCGCGAGCCCGGGCCCGCCCAGTGGCGTGGGCACGCCGGGCGGCTTCGCCGGGCCCCGGCCACGCGTCCGCACCGTGGGGCACCCGCACGGCCGGCTGAACCTGTTGCAGGTGGACCACGCGGCCGAGGTCATGGTGCGGCTGGCCGGTCTGAAGCCCTCCGGCGGGGTCGACACGTACCACGTCGTCCATGACCGCGATGTGCCCGTGCCGGTCGTCGTGGCCCTGCTGGAGCGGCTGGTTCCGATCGCGATCGACCTGGTGGCCGCCAAGCCGGAGCGCCCGTCGGCGATGGAGGCGCTGATGGAGTTCTACCCGGGCGTGACGGCCTACCTCGCCCACCGGCGGAGGTTCGACGACACCCGGGTCAGGGCCCGGCTGGGGCCGTCGGCGGTCTCGGCTCCGGTGGGCCTCGACTACCTCTGGTCCGGTCTGGCCCCACGGGACAGGCCCCGCGCCGCCCCCCTGCCGCCGCAGATCCCCACGACCGTCTCCTGACCTGCTGACCTGCTGATCTCCTCTTCCGTTGGAGTCTTCGCGTGTCCGTCCTCACCGTTCCCGGCGCCACCGCCGCGTCCCCGCCGGTCTTCTCGCCCGAGGGGATCGCGGCCTGCGCCCGGCGGATCCGGGAACCCGTCCATGTCGTCGGCGGGCCGGACGGCCGGGAGCTGGGGCTTGCGACCGGCCCGCCGCCCGGCGGCCAGGTGCTGGGCACGCTGCCACCGCTGTACCCCGAGTGGCTCGGCGGTCGCACGTTCTGCGAGGCACACGGCGTCCGCTTCCCCTATGTCGCCGGTGAGATGGCGAACGGCATCGCGACCACCACGATGGTCGCGGCGATGGCCCGGGCCGAGATGCTCGGCTTCTTCGGGGCCGGAGGTCTGTCGTACGCCGAGGTGGAGCGGGCCGTGCACACGCTCGCGCACGAGCTGGCGTCCCGCCCGAACTGGGGTGTCAACCTCATCCACTCACCGGCCGAACCGGCGCTGGAGTTCCGGGTCGCCGAGCTGCTGCTGCGCTGCGGTGTCCCCCGGATCTCCGCGTCGGCGTTCATGGAACTGACCCCGGCGGTCGTGCTGTGCGCGGCCCACGGTCTGCGCCGGGGCGCGGACGGCTCCATCGTCCGGCGTACGCGTCTGTTCGCCAAGGTCTCGCGGCCCGAGGTGGCCGAGAGGTTCCTCTCCCCCGCCCCGTCCGCCCTGCTGGAGCCGCTCGTCGCCCGGGGGAAGCTCACCCGCGAGGAGGCGGAGCTGGCGGCCCGGGTGCCGGTGGCCGAGGACATCACCGTGGAAGCGGACAGCGGTGGGCACACCGACAACCGGCCGTTGTCGGTGCTGCTGCCGAGGATCACCGTCCTGCGCGACGGGTTGTGCCGGCGGTTCGGCTACCGCCGGCCGGTCCGGCTCGGCGCGGCCGGCGGTCTCGGCACACCGGACGCGGTGGCCGCCGCCTTCGCTCTCGGCGCTTCCTATGTGGTCGTCGGGTCGGTGAACCAGACGGCGGTCGAGGCGGGCCTGTCCGACGAGGCCAAGGCGATGCTCTGCGAGGCGGACGTCGCCGATGTGGCCATGGCGCCCTCGGCCGACATGTTCGAACTCGGCGTGAAGCTCCAGGTGCTGTCCCGGGGCACGATGTTCGCGCAGCGGGCCGGCCGGCTGTACGCGGCGTACCGGGACCACGGATCGCTGGAGGAGATCCCGTCCGCGCTGCGCGCTCCGATCGAACGCGATGTGCTGCGCGCCCCGTTCGACGAGACCTGGCGGCATACGCGCGCGTTCTGGGAGCGGCGCGATCCTGCGGAGATCGCCCGCGCGGAGGCCGACCCCAAGCACCGTATGGCCCTGGTCTTCCGCTGGTACCTGGGCAGTTCCAGCCGGTGGGCGATCTCCGGGGAGGAGTCACGTCGGGCCGACTACCAGATCTGGTGCGGACCGGCGATGGGCGCGTTCAACCGGTGGGTGGCGGGCACGTTCCTGGCCGAGCCGGCGCACCGGTCCGTGGTGCAGATCGCGCTCAACCTCCTCGAAGGGGCCGCCGTGCTCACGCGCGCCCATCAACTGCGCACCTACGGCGTTCCGTTGCCGACCGAAGCGTTCGCCTGCACGCCGTGCGAGCTGGCGTGAACGGCCCCGGAGCAACCGACGCCCCGGTACCGACCGTTCGACCCCGAGGAGAGACCGTGCCCGGCTCCACCCCCCGTCGGATCCCCGTCGCCGTGGTCGGCGTGGGCGCACTGGTGCCCGGCGCGACGGACGCGGCCGGCTACTGGCGGATCGTGACCGGCGGCCGCGATCTGCTCACCGAGGTGCCCGCCTCCCGCTGGCGGGTGGAGGACCACTACGACCCGGACCCGGCCGCCCCCGACAAGACGTACGCCCGTCGGGGCGCCTTCCTCCCCGAGGTGGACTTCGACCCGATGGCCTACGGAGTGCTCCCGTCCAACCTGCCCGCGACGGACACCTCCCAGCTGCTCGCCCTGATGGTCGCCGACCAGGTACTGAAGGATGCCGGCGGCTCGGGCAGGGTGGACCGGGACCGGACCGGTGTCGTTCTCGGCGCGGCGGCCCTCGAACTGCTTCCGCACATGTACGGGCGTGCCCAGCGCCCGCTGTGGCTCGCGGGTCTGCGGGAGAGCGGACTCGGCGAGGCCGAGGCGGAAGCGGTGTGCGACCGCATCGCGGCCCGTTTCGAGCCATGGCGGGAGTCGTCCTTCCCGGGGCTGCTCGGCAACGTCGTCGCGGGCCGGATCGCCAACCGGTTCGATCTGCACGGCGTCAACCACACCACCGACGCGGCCTGCGCCAGTTCGCTGGCGGCCCTGTCGACGGCGGTCGGTGAACTGGCACTCGGCCGGGCCGACCTGGTGATCAGCGGTGGCGTGGACACCGGGAACGACATCGGCATGTTCCTGTGCTTCTCCAAGACGCCCGCTCTCTCTCCCAGCGGCGACTGCCGGCCGTTCTCGGCCGCGGCCGACGGCACCATGCTCGGCGAAGCGGTCGTCATGTACGCGCTGAAGCGGTTGTCCGACGCGGAGCGTGACGGCGATCGGATCCACGCGGTGATCCGGGGCATCGGCACCTCGTCCGACGGCAGGAGTACGGCGATCTACGCCCCGCTGCCCGACGGTCAGGCGCGGGCCCTGCGCCGCGCCTACGAGGAGGCCGGTTACGGGCCGGAGACCGTGGAGCTGGTCGAGGCCCACGGGACCGGCACGAAGGCCGGAGACACCGCCGAACTGGCCGCGCTCACCGAGGTGTTCGCCGCCTCGGGGCGTCAGGACGGACAGTGGTGCGCAATCGGCTCGGTCAAGTCGCAGATCGGCCACACCAAATGCGCGGCAGGCGCGGCGGGGCTGCTCAAAGCGGTGCTGGCCCTGCACCACAAGGTGCTGCCGCCGACGGTCAAGGTGGACCGGCCGAACCCGGCGGCCGCCGCCCCGGACGGCCCGTTCTACGTCAACACCGAGACCCGCCCCTGGGTGCGGCCGGCCGGTCATCCGCGCCGCGCGGCGGTGTCGAGCTTCGGCTTCGGCGGCAGCAACTTCCATGTCACGCTGGAGGAGTACACACCCTCGTCCGGCCCGGGGCGTGCGGCCCTGCGCCATCGCACGGCCCCGAGCGAACTCGTCCTGTTCAGCGGCGACTCCCCGTCGAACCTGGTCCCTCCCGTGCCGGACGACGGGCGTCCGCTGGCCGCACTGGCCCGGGAGAGCCACGCCGCCTTCTCGTCCGCCGCCCGGGCACGGCTGGCCGTCGTCGCCACCGATGCCGCGGACCTGCGGAAGAAGTTCGCGCAGGCGGCCGAGTCGATCCGGCAGCGGCCCGACACGGCGTTCTCGGCACCGTCCGGCATCCGGTACGCGTACGGGAAGGGCTCGCCCGGCCGTATCGGCTTCCTGTTCCCGGGGCAGGGTTCCCAGTACGTCGGGATGGGGGCCGGTCTCGCGATGCTGGCGCCGACCGCCCAGACCGTGTGGGACCGGCTGGGGCCGACCCGCTTCGACGGGCGGGCCCTGCACCGGGTCGTGTTCCCGCCGCCCGCCTTCACCGACGAGGAACGCGCCGCGCGGGCGTCCCTGTTGGACGCCACCGAGTGGGCGCAGCCGGCGCTGGCGGTGCACGCGCTGGCGCTGCTGGAGGTGGTACGGGGGCTGGGGCTGCGGCCGGACTGCGTGGCGGGCCACAGCTTCGGCGAGCTGGTGGCGCTGCACTGCGCGGGGGTGCTGGACGCCGATGCGCTGGTGGATCTGGCCCGTCGCCGCGGTGAGCTGATGCGGGACGCGGCGACCGCTTCCGGCGCGATGCTGGCGGTGGCGGCGGACCAGGCACAGGTGGCCGAGGTGCTGGCCCGTGGCGGGTTCGGCGACCTCTGGCCCGCCAACCACAACGCACCGCGCCAGGTGGTGCTTTCAGGTTCGGCAGCGGCGGTCGGGCGTGCCGAGAAGGCGTTCTCGGCGGCGGGGGTCGGCACCCGCCGGCTGGCCACGTCGACCGCCTTCCACAGCCCGCTGGTCGCTCCGGCCGTCGAACCGCTCGCCGCGTATCTGCGCACGGTGCCACTCGCGAAGCCCCGGCTCCAGGTCTACGGCAACGCGGACGCGCAGCCGTATCCGTCGTCGCCGGACGAGGTGCGCCGCCGGATCGCCGGTCACCTCGCCTCACCGGTGCTCTTCGAGGACCAGATCGAGGCGATGTACGCGGCGGGGGTACGCACCTTCGTCGAGGTCGGCGCGGGCGCGGCGCTGACCGGCCTGGTCGGGCAGATCCTCGGCGACCGCGAGCACGCGGCGGTGCCCCTGGACCGGTCGGCACGCCCCGGGGCCGACACCCTGCACACCGCGCTCGGCGAACTGGCCGTACGCGGTGTCCCCCTCGACCTAGACACCCTCTGGGCCCCGTACGCCCCGCCCGAAGCCTCAGCGAAGGAGCCCGAGCCCCGGATGACCGTGAAGATCAGCGGAGGCAACTACGGTCAGTCGCAGCCACCGCGCGCCGCGTCCAGCGTGCCGCCGCCACGGGCCGCGTCCGCCGAACCGCCGCCGCGCACCATGTCCGTCGAGCCGTCGCCACCCGCACCGGCTCCCGTACCCGAACTCGTACCCACCCCCGTATCCGCGTCCCACACCCCGGCGGTTCCCATGCCCGCGCACGCCCCTTCCCCGGTCCACACCCCGCAGCCGTCGGCGTACGGGACGGCTGCCGCCGACGGCGACCGGCTCGCCGCCGTCGAGAGCGTCCACCGGCAGACGGCGGAGGCTCACGCGGCCTGCCAACGCCTGCTGACGGAAAGCCACATGGCGTTTCTGCGCATGACCGAGACGACTCTGTCCGCCATGCTCGGGGCGCCGGACGCGGGCGCAGCCGTGGAGGTGACGACCGCCGCCGCGCCGGCGCTGCCGCTGCCGCTGCCCCGCGCCTCGTCACCGCGCCTCGCACCGGCGGCCGTTGCGCCGCCTTCCGTATCTGCCCCAGCGGCTCCGCCGGTTCCGCCGGTCTCGTCGGTTCCATCGGTTCCATCGGTTCCGTCAGCTTCTGTCGTGGCCGAGGTCCCCGCGCCGGATCCCGCTCCCGCTCCCGTCGGCGACGCGGTGTCCCTGTCGCCGTCGGAGCTGGAGGAGTTGCTGCTGTCGGTGGTGGCCCGACTCACCGGCTACCCGACCGCCATGCTCAACATGGACATGGAGCTGGAGGCGGATCTCGGCGTCGACTCCATCAAGCGCGTCGAGATCCTGTCGGCCGTGCGCCGGCAGGTGGGTGATGTGGCGGCGGGAGACGTCGGGCGGCTCGGCAAGCTCCGTACGCTGCGCGAGATCGTCGAGGCGCTCACCGGCGACGCCCGGCCCGCCGGGCCCCCCGTGGTCGTCGAAGTACCCGCACCGGTGGAAACGACCCACGAGGCTGCCGGACCGACGTCGCCGACACCGCTGACGCGGCTGGTACCGCGCATGGTGGAGGCTCCGGTGTCCGGGCTGGCGACGGCGGGGCTGCTGGACGGTCCGGTCGCGGTGACCGGCGAGGGCGGGGACGGGTGCTCGATCGTCTCTCTCGTGACCCGGAAGCTCACCGAGCACGGCGTGGACGCGACCGCCGTGAAGGAGGTGCCCGGGGGCGCCCGTGGCGTCATCCACCTCGGCGCGCTCACCGCGAGCGGCGATCCGGACGCGGCGCGGGAGGTCCACCGCTCGGCGCTGCGGGCGGCGCGTGCGGTGGCGCCACGGGCGGCGGACGGCGGGGTGTTCGTGAGCGTCCAGGACACCGGGGGCGACTTCGGACTCGGCGGCCACGCGCCCGGCCGGGCGTGGCTGGGCGGGGTCGCCGGGCTGGCCAGGACCGCGGCGAAGGAGTGGCCGGACGCCTCGGTCAGGGTCGTCGACTGCGAGCGGGGCGGCCGGGACGACGAGGAGGTCGCCGAGGCCGTCGTACGGGAACTCCTCCGGGGCGGGGCCGACCCCGAGGTCGGTCTCCGCGCGGACGGCGCCCGCGCCCTCCTGCGGATGGCGCCCGGGCCCGTGACACCCGGCGGCGCGGGCCGGATCACCGCCGACTCGGTGATCGTGGCCACCGGCGGGGCGCGCGGGGTGACCGCCGCCGCCCTGCTCGACCTGGCCAGGACCCGCCGTCCGAGGATCGTGCTGCTGGGCAGGACCGATCCGGCCGCCGAGCCGGCCGGGCTGGCGTCGGCGGCCGACGAGGCGGCCCTCACCCGCCTGCTCGCGGACCGCACGGCCGAGGCCGCGGCGGACTCCTCGCCCGCCCGGATCGCGGAGCGGGCCCGGGAGATCCTGGCCGCGCGCGAAGTACGTTCGACCGTGGCGGAGTTGGAGGCTGCCGGGTCAGCCGTCCGATACGTGCGGGTGGACGTCCGCGACGCCGACGCCCTCGCCGCCGCACTGCGCGAGGTGCGCGAGACCTGGGGGCCGGTCACCGGCATCGTGCACGGTGCGGGGGTGCTGGCCGACAAGCTGATCGCCGACAAGACCGATGAGCAGGCCGAGCTGGTGATGTCCACCAAGGTGGACGCTCTGCGGGCGCTCCTGGCGGCGACGGCGGACGATCCGCTGGACACGATCTGCCTGTTCTCCTCGGTGGCCGCCGTGTTCGGCAACGCGGGGCAGAGCGACTACGCCATGGCCAATGAGGTGCTCCGCCAGGTCGCCTCGGCCGAGCAGGCCCGCCGCCCCGGCTGCCTGGTGCGGTGCGTGGCCTGGGGCCCCTGGCAGGGCGGCATGGTCACCCCGGCCCTGGCCGCGCACTTCGGCAGGTCCGGGGTGCCGCTGATCCCCCTGGCGCAGGGAGCCGCAGCGTTCACCGCCGAGCTGGACGGGGCCGTCGGCGAGGTCTGTGTCGTCCTGGCGGCCGGGGACGATCCGGCCGCCCTGTCCCCGGCCGGAGCCGCGCGCCGCGCCCAGCTGCTGGTGCGCGCGGACACGCTGCCGCAGTTGGCCGACCACGCGCCCGCCGGGACTCCGGTGCTGCCCGTGGCCCTGGTCCTCGACTGGTTCGCGGGCGCGGGCACGGCCTGGCTGCCGCAGGCCGGGCGGCTGGTCCTGCGCGATCTGCGGGTGTACCAGAAGTACGCCCTGCCGGAGCTGTCCGGGGCGGGCCACCGGCTCACCGTGCTCGGTGGCGGGGGCGCGCCCGGTTCGCCGTCGGGTCTGGAGGCGGAGCTGCGGGGCGAGGACGGCCCGGCACACTTCCGGGCCGTGCTGGACACCGGGTTCGAGGAGCCCGATGCGGCCGCCTGGGACACCCCGGACGGTCTGAAGCCGCTCGACCGGACCGATCCGTACGACGGGGACGTCCTCTTCCACGGACCCCGGTTCCACGCTCTGCGCACGGTGCGCGGTGTCTCGGAGCACGGGGCCGAGGCGACCGTCGCGGGCCTGCGGGCCCTGGGCTGGGAAGCGGGTGGGCACGGGCCGCTCGATCCGGCCGCCGTGGACGGCGCGCTCCAGCTCGCGCTGCTCTGGGCCGAGAAGGTGCTCGGCGCGGCGACGCTGCCGATGGCCGTCGCCGAGTGCCGGGTGCACCGGCGCGGCCCGGTGGACGACGCCGTGCGCTGTGTGGTGCGCGGACGAAAGGCGCACGACACGGGGGCGCGCTGCGACGCGGCACTGATCGACGCCGACGGATCCGTCCGGCTCGAACTGCTCGGCGTGGAACTCGTCCGCCGCCCGTCCTGACCGACCCCACTGCCGCCCCTCCCGGCCCCGCCGCCCGGGCCTCGGCCCCGCCGTGAAGCGAGATCCCCATGCATGTCGAACCGATCGCCGTCGTCGGGCGGGGCTGTGTGCTGCCCGGCGCGCTGGACCCGGACACGTTCTGGGAGAACATCGCCGCCGGCCGCGTCAGCCTGTCGGCCGCCCCGGCGGACCGGTGGCGGCTGCCGCGCCGCTGGGCGATGGGCTCGGTGGACGACCATCTCGACCGCACCTGGACCGATGTCGGCGGTTACGTCCACGGGTTCGACTCCGTCTTCGATCCGGGCGGCTTCGACCTCGCCCCGGAGCGGATCGCCTCGCTGGACCCGCTCTTCCACTGGGTGCTGTACGGGGTACGGCAGGCGCTCACCGAGGCGGGCCGCACCGGTGAGCGCCTGCCGCGCGGGGGGCTGGTGCTGGGGAATCTGTCGTACCCCACACCCGCCGGTGCGGCCTTCGCCGAACACGTCTGGCTGTCCGCACAACGGCCCCCGCTCCGCGACGCCCTGCTGACGGGTGGGCGCCGTACGCGCCCGGACGCCCGCAACCGCTTCTCCTCCGGGCTGCCCGCCCGGCTCGCGGCCCGGGCGCTCGGCCTCGGCGCGGGCGCGTGGTCCCTCGACGCCGCCTGCGCGTCCTCGCTGTACGCGATCAAGCTGGCGTGCGACCGGCTGCACGACGGCACGGCCGATCTGATGGTGGCCGGTGCGGTCAGCCGCCCCGACCCCCTCTACCTCCATGTGGGGTTCTGCGGGCTGTCCGCGACGAGCCGCACGGGACGCAGCCGCCCCTTCCACCGGGACGCGGACGGGCTGGTGCACGGCGAGGGCGCCGGGTTCGTCGCTCTGATGCGGCTGTCCGACGCCCGCGCCGCGGAGCTGCCCGTGCTCGGCGTGATCCGTGGCGTGGGGCTGTCCAACGACGGGCGTGGTTCCGGGCTGATCAGCCCGTCGGAGGAGGGGCAGGTGCGAGCCATGCGCCTGGCGTACGACGTGGCGGGCGTCGCTCCGGAGTCGGTGGCGCTCGTCGAGTGCCATGCGACGGGAACGCCGGTCGGGGACGCGGTGGAGGTGCGCGGCATGGCACGGGTCTTCGGGGCGGCCGAGGACGTGCCCATCGGTTCGGCGAAGTCGAACGTCGGGCATCTGCTGGCATCGGCGGGTGTGACGGGGCTGCTGAAGGTGCTCGGCGCGATGCGTGCGGGGGTGCGGCCGGCGACGCTCGGCGCCCAACAGCCCCTGGACGCGCTGGCGGACACACCGTTGCGGGTGCTGGGCGCGCCGGAGGAGTGGGCGGGTCCGCGCAGGGCGGCGGTGAGCGCCTTCGGCTTCGGCGGGACCAACGCCCATCTGATCGTCGACGCCCCGGACCACGCCGCCCCGCCCGTCGGCCCCCGGCCGGCGCGTGCCCCCCTGTCCACCGCACCGGCCGACGGCCCGACGGCCCAAGCCCCGGGCCCGGAACCGGCTCCGCCCCCGCCCCCGGCCCTGGCGGCCGACGCGCCCCACACCCGTACACCGGTGGCGATCGTGGCCATCGGCGCCCGGGTCGGCGAGGGAACGTCCACCGAGGACCTGCGTCGGGCGGTGCTGGGCGGTGAACGGCGGGGCCCCGTGGCGGAGATCGCCGTGGAGTTGACGGACCTGTGCTTCCCGCCACTGGCGCTGGAGCGGACCGTACGCCATCAGCTCCTGGTCCTGGAGGCCGCCCGGGAGGCCGTACGGACGGTGCGTCTGCCCCGCGAGCGGACCATGGTGGTCATCGGTACGGGGGTGGACCCGGAGGTGGCCCGTGCGGGCGCCCGCTGGCGGATTCCGTACTGGCTGGAGCAGTCGGGTGTGCGGATCACGGACGGGGCGGCGGATCTCGCCCGGGAGGCGTTCACTCCGGCGATGACGGCGGAGGGCGTGGTGGGCAGCATGCCGAACCTCGCGGCGAACCGCATCAGCACCCAACTGGACCTGGCCGGGCCCGGGTTCACGGTATCGGCGGAGGAGGCGTCCGGGCTGGTGGCGCTGGAGGTCGCGACTCGGGCCATCCGCTCGGGCGAGGCCGATGCCGCTCTCGTCGGCGCCACCGACCTGTCCTGCGAAGCCGTCCACCGGGCCGCCCTGCGGGAGCTCGGCCGTAGGGACGAGGCCGGGGACGCGGCGGTCGTGCTGGTGCTCAAACCCCTGGACACCGCCCGCAGGGACGGCGACACCGTCGTCGCGCTGCTGGACGAGGAGGCCGCCGGCCCGCCCGACATGGTCATCGGCGACGGCCCGGACGCGGTGTTCGACCCGGCGTCCGCGTTCGGGCGGGCTCATGCGGCGTCCGGGCTGGTCTCCGTCGCGGTCGCGGCACTCTCGCTCCAGCACCGCGCGGTCCCCCGGCCGGGCGGGCCCGCGGACACCGCGGCCGTCGCCCACACCGCGCGGGCCGTGGTCACACCGCTGGAGGGGCCGCCCGCGAGCGTACGGCTGCGCGCGGGGGACGCCCGGCCGTGGCTGCGGGGCCCGGCCCCGCGCCTGCAGGTGTTCTCCGGGGCCGACCGCGCGGAAGTGCTGGCCGCGCTGGAATCCGGTACGGAGTCCTCGGCGGGCCCGGCCCGGCTGGCGCTCGTGGTCGACGGCGGCGCCCCGTCGGCGGACCGCAGGGAAGCGGCCCGCCGTTGGCTGACGGAAGGCGGGATCCGCCCGGCCGATGTCCTGTACCGGGACGGTCCCGTCACCGGGCAGACCGCCTTCGTGTACACGAACGGCTCGGCCGCCTACCCGGGAATGGGCCATGAGCTGGCGCTGGCCCTTCCGTCGCTGGGCGAGACCGTCCGGGAGCAGCACCGGGCGGTGGGGGCGCGGCTGCGGTCGCGTACGGAGCCCGGAGTGCTCGGCCAGATCTGGGCGGTCGCCGAACTGGCCGTCTTCCACACGGTGTTCAGTCGTGATGTCCTCGGGCTGCGGCCGGACGCCGCGATCGGGTACTCCTCGGGCGAGTCGACGGCACTGGTCGCGCTGGGCGCCTGGCCGGACGCCCCGGGGCTGTACGAGGCCACTCGGGACAGCGGTCTGTTCACCACCGAACTCACCGGTGAACTGCGGGCGGTGCGGCGCTACTGGCGGCAGCGTGGCATCCGGGGAGAGAGGTGGTCGAGCTATCTGATCGCCGCACCGGTGGAGACCGTCCGCGCGGAGCTGGCCGGGGAGAGGGCGGTCCATCTGATGGCGGTGAACGCGCCCGGGGTCTGTGTCATCGGCGGCGAGTCCCGGGCGTGCTCGGCCGTCGTGGCGAGGATCGGCGCCGACCTGGCGATCGAGCTGGACTACGACATGGCCGCCCACGCCCCGGAGCTGGCGGAGGTCGGTGAGGTGTGGCGCGAGGCCCACCGCCGCCCCACGGTCGAGGTGCCCGGGGTCCGGTTCTACAGCGGGGCCACCGGCCGGGCGTATCGGCCGACGACCGAGCGGGCCGCCGAGGCGCTCACCGCCCAGGGCCTCGGCACGATCGACTTCGCGGCCACCATCGAGCAGGCGTGGGCGGACGGTGTCCGGATCTTCGTGGAGCACGGGCCGCGGAGGCTGTGCACCGGCTGGATCCAGCGGGTGCTCGGCGACCGGGAGCATGTGGCCGTCGCGCTGGACACCCCGGGCGACACCGGGCTGCGGCAGCTGTGTCTCGCGGTCGCCGAACTCGTCGTCGCCGGCGTACCGGTGGAGGCCGACGCGCTGCTCGCCCGGCTCGCCGGGGCCGCGACGGACCTCCCGCGCCCCGGCCGCGCCGTCACCGTTCCCGTACCCCCCTCTCCGCGCCTACCGCCCCTGGAGCCCGCCGTGACCGTACTGCCCCGGGCCCCCGAACTGGCCCCGGTTCCGGACAGGGCCCCCGGCCCGCCGCCGTCCACCGACCTCGCCGTCGCCGTGCCGCCCTCCGCCCCGGCCCAGCGGTCCCGGCCGCCCGCCGGGGACGAACCGGAGCCGGGGACGGCGGGGGTCGGCGGCATGATCGCCCGGCAGCATCTGCGGGTCGCCGCGTTGCACCGGGAGGTCATGGCCGCACACGCCGAGGCGCACCAGCGGTTCCTGCGCATGTCCGCGCGCACCGTCACGGCGCTGACCACCGCGGGAGCCGCGCCCGCGCCCGTACCTGTACGCCTGCCCAGCCCCGTACGCCCGCCCGGTCCCGCACCCGCACGCCTGCCCGCCACCCCAGCGGCAGCGCAGGGGCCGACCTTCGACCGCGCCCAGCTGGAACATCTCGCATCCCGTGAGATCTCCGCCCTGTTCGGTCCGCGCTTCGCCGAGCAGGACGGCTACGCGGTGCAGACCCGGATGCCCGGGCCGCCCATGCTGTTCGCCGACCGGGTCACCGGCATCGACGCGGTGCCCGCGGCGCTCGTGCTGCCGGGCCCGGTCCGCACGGACGGGAGGATCTGGACGGAGACGGATGTCCTGCCCGACAGCTGGTACCTGGACTCCACGGGGCGGATGCCGGCCGGGGTTCTGATCGAGGCGGGCCAGGCCGATCTGCTGCTGCTCAGCTGGCTGGG
Source organism: Streptomyces sp. iso_384 (assembly GCF_056172905.1). NCBI lineage: Bacteria > Bacillati > Actinomycetota > Actinomycetes > Kitasatosporales > Streptomycetaceae > Streptomyces > Streptomyces sp. iso_384. Next base: position 3,332,974 of record NZ_JBWBTT010000001.1, on the reverse strand, counting down.
GGTCGATCTCCTCAACCGGGGCGAGCGCGCCTACCGGCTGCTCGGCTGCGAGGTGACCTTCCACGGCAGCCCGCCCCAACCCGGCGACACCCTGTGCTTCGAGATCCACGTCGACGGCCACGCGGAGGCGGACGGGGTCCGGCTGGCCTTCTTCCACTACGACTGCTATGTGGACGGTGAGCTGCGGCTCAGTGTCCGCGAGGGCCAGGCCGGCTTCTTCACCCCGGCGGAGTTGGCGGGCAGCGGTGGTGTCCGCTGGGATCCCGCCGAGCACCCGCCCGGGGACGATCTGCCGCTCGACCCGCCGGCCGTGCGCTGCGAACGGACCCGGTTCGGCACGGACCGGCTGCGAGCGCTGGCGCAGGGGCGTCCGGCGGACTGCTTCGGGCCCGGCTGGGAGGCGACGGCGGCCCATGTGCGCTCGCCCGTGCTGGACGAGGAGCGGCTGCGGCTGCTGGACGAGGTCACGGCGTTCGACCCGTCCGGTGGGCCGTGGGGCCGTGGACATCTGCGTGCGGAGACCGCGGTGTCGCCCGATGACTGGTTCTTCTCCGGCCACTTCGTGAACGACCCCTGCATGCCGGGCACGCTGATGCTGCAGGGCGGTCTGCAGGCGATGGCGTTCTATCTGACGGCCATGGGCTTCACCGTCGACCGGGACGGCTGGCGTTTCGAACCGGTCGACGAGCAGCCTGCCAGGGCGATGTGCCGGGGCCAGGCGACCCCGGAGTCCCGGCGGGTCGTCTACGAGGTGTTCGTACGCGGCGTCTCGGCCGGTCCGGTGCCGACCCTCCACGCCGACGTCCTCGGCTCGGTCGACGGGGTGAAGGCGTTCCTGGGCCGTGGCATGGCGCTCCGGCTGGTCCCCGACTGGCCGCTGTCGCACTGGCGGCACACGGGCCCGCCCGCGGTGCAGGCCGACGGGGTTCCGGTGCCGCTGCCGCGGCTCGGCGGGCTGGCGGGGCACCGGGAGGAGAGGCCGGTGGCCGTGGCGGCCGACGGATTCCCCTTCGACCACGCGTCGTTGCTGGCGTGCGCCTGGGGCCGGCCGAGCGAGGCGTTCGGCGCGATGTACGAACCCTTCGACGGCACCCGGCGGGTGGCCCGGCTGCCCGGGCCTCCGTACCACTTCATGAGCCGGATCGTGTCGGTGGACGGGCCGCAGGGCGGGATGCGGGAGGGCAGCGTCGTCGTCGCCGAGTACGACGTACCGGACCGGGCGTGGTTCTTCGAGGAAAGCGCCGGCCGCACCATGCCGTTCGCCGTCCTCATGGAGGTCGCGCTGCAGCCCTGCGGGTGGCTCGCCTCGTACGTGGGCAGCGCGACGACCAGCGAGACGGACCTGCTGTTCCGCAACCTCGACGGGACGGGAACGGTCACCGGCGAGGTCACCCCGGCGACGCGTACGGTCCGCACCAGGGCCGAGCTGACACGCCTCTCGCACAGCGGCGACATGATCATCGAGTCGTTCCGGGTGACGTGCACGGCCGATGACGTGACCGTGTTCGAACTGTCCACGGTCTTCGGCTACTTCCCCCCGTCGGCCTTCGACGACCAGCAGGGCCTGACGGCTTCGGCGGACGACCTGGCCCGTCTGGCCGAGCCCTGCGGCCGTACGGCCGACCTGACCACCCGCCCCGCCCGGTACTGCTCGGGCGAACCGCGCCTGCCGGGGCCGATGTTGCTGATGCTGGACCGGATCACGGGCTACTGGCCGGACGGCGGTAGCGCGGGACTCGGCCGGCTGAGGTCGGAGAAGGACGTCCGCCCGGACGCGTGGTTCTTCCGGGCCCACTTCTTCCAGGACCCGGTGCAGCCCGGCTCGTTGGGGATCGAGGCCATGTGCCAGCTGCTCCAGTACCACCTGCTCGAACAAGGCGCGGCCGACGGGATCACCGCCCCCAGGTTCGAACCGGTGCTGCCCGGCCGCGAGGCGGCCTGGACGTACCGCGGTCAGATCACCCCGGCGAACCGGCTGATCCGGGTGGACATGGACATCGTGGAGAGCGGCACGGACGCGCGGGGCCCCTATGCCGTGGCGGACGCGTCGTTGTGGGGCGACGACACCTGTATCTACCGGGTGCGAGGGCTGGGTATGCGCGTGGTGCCGGGGCCCGCGTACGCACCCGTGCCCGCGCCGTGAGCGGGAGCGGGAGCACTCGTCGCTACAGCTCGTAGTCCTCGGCCAGCTGCTCCCAGCGAAGCCCACGCAGCGCGGGATCGGCGTCCTCGCCCGCCGGTACCTCCGCCGCCGCCTGGAACCAGGCGACGACAAGGCCGGAACCGTCCATGGCCGGGTCGAGCGCCGAGGAGTCGAAGGAGCCGATGCACGCCACGGGAGGAAGCACCTCGACGGGCCCGAAGGCGCCCGCGGTCCCGCCCGGGTACTCGCGGGAGGGTTCGACGAAATGGACCCGCGCGGAGGAATACTCGCGTTCGGCCTGCCGCTGGAGCCACCCGACCTTCAGGTCGTTGACACGCTTGCACGGATAGCCCTCCAGCATGCCCCCGTAGGTCGAGGACATCCGCAGTTCGGTGAGCCGGATCGTACGGCCGGACGAGAGGACTATGCGGCTCAGCGACATGCCGACACCTTAATGCGCTCGCCGTATCGGCCTGTCGGTCCCGGTCGGCTGCGCCCATGAGCGTGGATCCGGGTGGCCGGGAACCCGCCCGGGACGCTGTCGCGCACTCAGGCGCAGGACGGGCACAAGCCGCGGTAGGTGATCTCCACCGAGCCGACGGCGAAGCCGAACCGCTCGGCCTCGGGCAGGTCGCCGATGGCGTTGCCCACCGGGTGGACGTCTCGGACCGTGCCGCAGCCGGAGCACACCAGGTGCTGGTGGGGGCGGCGCGCGTTCGGGTCGTAGCGCTTGGCCCGGCCCACGGTGGAGACCTCCAGCACCTCGCCGAGCGCGACGAGCTCGCCCAGCGTGTTGTAGACGGTCGCGCGGGAGATCTCGGGCAGTCGTGCGGCGGCCCGCAGGTGCACCTCGTCCGCCGTCAGGTGCACGTGGTCGCCGTCGAGGACCTCCGCGACGACACGCCGCTGCGAGGTCAACCGCCAGCCACGGCTCCGCAGCCGCTCAAGGAGGTCACTCATCTCGTCTCACCTGCTCCGGTTCGCGGGGGGCGTACGGCCTCGGAAGATCCGACGACACCCGCCCTGGCCATTATAGTTTTAGCGCACTTCTTGACTTGGACGAAGTCCATCGTAGGATCGATCCTGGCGACATCCAAGAGACAGGAAGACTCCGGTACGGCAGCAGAGACACGCGGCGGGACTCCGCCGGTCGACCGCACAGCGCCGCCAGCCGGCCAGGTGCCGTCCTCGCCACACCGCCCGGGACCGTCCGGTCCGGTGGTCCGTGAGGCGTTCGGCCGACCCGCGGTGAGGTCCCGGCACACAGCGTGCCCCCTTCTGCACGGCCCGAATCCTCCTCCCCCGTTCAGCGCCCCACGACCCGCCGGGTCCGGAAGGATTGCTCATGACCGAGAACCACGAGTCGCACGTCTTCGACCCCGTCACCCCGGATTCGCCCGAGACGGCCGTTCCCGAGGTGCCCGAGGCGCAGGCGAGCGGCTGCCCCGTGGCGCACGGCCGCGCGCCGCACCCCACGCAGGGCGGCGGAAACCGCCAGTGGTGGCCGGACCGCCTCAACCTGAAGATCCTCGCCAAGAACCCCGCCGTGGCGAACCCGCTCGGTGCGGACTTCGACTACGCGGCCGCGTTCGAGGCGCTGGACCTGCCCGCGGTGAAGCGGGACATCGCCGAGGTGCTCTCCACCTCGCAGGACTGGTGGCCCGCCGACTTCGGCAACTACGGACCGCTGATGATCCGGATGGCCTGGCACAGCGCAGGCACGTACCGCATCAGCGACGGCCGCGGTGGCGCGGGCGCCGGTCAGCAGCGGTTCGCCCCGCTGAACAGCTGGCCGGACAACGGCAACCTGGACAAGGCCCGCCGGCTGCTGTGGCCGGTCAAGAAGAAGTACGGCCAGGCGCTGTCCTGGGCCGACCTGCTGATCCTCACCGGCAACGTCGCCCTGGAGACCATGGGCTTCACGACCTTCGGCTTCGCCGGTGGCCGCGAGGACGTCTGGGAGTCGGAGGAGGACGTCTACTGGGGCCCGGAGACCACCTGGCTCGACGACGACCGCTACACCGGCGACCGTGAGCTGGAGAACCCGCTCGGCGCGGTCCAGATGGGTCTGATCTACGTCAACCCCGAGGGCCCCAACGGCAACCCGGACCCGGTCGCGGCCGCCCGCGACATCCGCGAGACCTTCCGCCGGATGGCGATGAACGACGAGGAGACCGTCGCCCTCATCGCCGGTGGCCACACCTTCGGCAAGACGCACGGCGCGGGCCCGGCCGAGAGCGTCGGCGCGGACCCCGAGGGCGCCCCGATGGAGGAGCAGGGTCTCGGCTGGCGCAGCTCGTACAGGTCGGGCAAGGGCGGCGACGCCATCACCAGCGGTCTGGAGGTGACCTGGACCAGCACGCCGACGCAGTGGGGCAACGAGTTCTTCCACAACCTCTTCGCGTACGAGTACGAGCTGACCGAGTCTCCGGCCGGTGCGAAGCAGTGGGTCGCCAAGGACGCGGAGGCGACCGTCCCGGACGCGCACGACGCGTCGAAGAAGCACAGGCCGCAGATGCTCACCACCGACCTGTCGCTGCGCTTCGACCCGGCGTACGAGCAGATCTCGCGCCGCTTCCACGAGAACCCGGAAGAGTTCGCGGACGCCTTCGCGCGCGCCTGGTACAAGCTGACGCACCGTGACATGGGCCCGATCCAGCGCTACCTGGGCCCGGAGGTGCCCTCCGAGGTGTTGCTGTGGCAGGACCCGTTGCCCGCGCGCACCGGTGAGCTGCTGGACGCCGCGGAGATCGCCGCGCTCAAGGAGCAGGTGCTCGCGACGGACCTGACGGTGGCGCAGCTGGTCTCCGCCGCCTGGGCCTCGGCCGCGTCCTTCCGCGGCAGCGACAAGCGCGGCGGCGCCAACGGCGCCCGGGTCCGTCTGGAGCCGCAGCGCGGCTGGGAGGCGAACGACCCGGACGAGCTGGCCCAGGTCCTGCGCGCGCTGGAGAGCATCCAGGAGTCCTTCAACGCCAAGGGCGGCAAGCAGGTCTCGCTGGCGGACCTGATCGTCCTCGCGGGCGGCGCGGCCGTCGAGCAGGCGGCCAAGGACGCCGGTGTCGAGGTGGAGGTGCCGTTCACCCCGGGCCGGGTCGACGCCACGCAGGAGCAGACGGACGTCGAGTCCTTCGCCGCCCTGGAGCCCGCCTACGACGGCTTCCGCAACTACGTCGGCAAGGCGGCCCGGCTGCCCGCCGAGTACCTGCTCCTGGACCGGGCCAACCTGCTGACGCTGAGCGCCCCGGAGACCACCGTCCTGGTCGGCGGTCTGCGGGTGCTGGGCGCCAACAGCGGCGGCTCGAAGCACGGCGTCCTCACCGATCGCCCGGGCACGCTGACCAACGACTTCTTCGTGAACCTGCTCGACCTGGGCATCACCTGGAAGTCCACGTCGTCGGCGCAGGACGAGTTCGAGGCCCGGGACGCGTCCGGCACGGTCAAGTGGACCGGCACCCGTGCCGACCTGGTCTTCGGCTCCAACTCCGAGCTCCGTGCCCTCGCCGAGGTGTACGCGAGCGACGACGCGCGGCAGAAGTTCGTGACGGACTTCGTCGCGGCCTGGACCAGGGTCATGGACCTGGACCGCTTCGACCTGGTCTGACGTCCGTGCCCGAGCCGCATCGGCTCGACCGGTAACGGGCATTCCCCGGCTGTGGGGCCGGTGCGTACGCGCACCGGCCCCACAGCCGTTCATCGGCCCTCCTTCCCACTCGGTCAGGCGAGGTCGTGGACGGCCGGCTTCCCGGTGAGCTGCGCCGCGACGACGGCCGCTGCCGGTCGAACCAGGCCACGGTGCTCGCCAGCCCGTCGTCCAGGGTGGTCCTCGGCCGCCACGCCTTCTCCGGCGAGGCGGACCCGACGTCCGCCCGCCCGCCCCTGATGGCGGCCTGGAAAGGGGAGACGAACGGCGCCTTCACCCAGACCGTTCTTCCCGGCGGCCACTTCTTCATCGACGACACCCTCTCCGACCTCGTTCTGGCCATCCGCCACGACCTGGACCGGCTCTCGGCCGAGAAATAGAGCCATGCGAACGATCGAACTGCGCCCCGAACACGTCCGTCGACTGGCGGTCAGCTGCCAGCACCTGGAGGGCCCTTGCCCACCCCCGGGGGGACAACAGCCGGATGTGGGAAGTCCTTCGGACCCTCCGCTGTCTGCAGCTCGATCCGATCGACGTCGTCGCCCGCAGTCATCTCCTGGTCCTCTGGAGCCGGTTAGGGATCTACGACCAGCAGGAGCTGGACGACCTCCTGTGGAAGGAGCGCCGGCTCTTCGAGTACTGGGCGCACGCGGCCTCGATCGTCCTGACCGAGGACTTCCCACTGCACCAGAGCATGATGCGCGGCTATCTGGTGGATGAGCGTTCGGCATCCCTGCGGAAGGTCGCCGACTGGTTCCGGTCCAACACCGCACTGCGCGACTCCGTACTGGAACGCCTCCGTGCGGCCGGCCCGCAGCGGACGGACGACTTCGACGACCACGCCGGGGTCGCCTGGCAGTCGAGCGGCTGGTCCTCCGGCCGCAACGTCGACCGGATGCTCGACATCCTCTGGACCCAGGGCACGATCATGGTCGCCGGCCGCTCCGGGAAACGCCGCCTGTGGGACCTCTCCGAACGCTGCCTGCCCTCATGGGTGGACCGTACCCAGCTGCTGGAGACGGACATCGTCACCCGCGCCGCGGAACACTCCCTGCGAGCGCTGGGCGCAGGCCGCAAGAGAGACATCGAGCAGTACTTCGTCCGCTCCCGCTACCCGGGCCTCGCCGACGTCATCGCCCGGCTCGTCGACGAGGGCCGCTTCGTCCCCGTCACCCTGGAGGACGCCCCGGCCCGCGAACGCTGGTACGTCCACGCCGACCGCCTGCCGCTGGTCGACCGGATCCTCGGCGGCGACTGGACACCCCGCACCACACTGCTCTCACCGTTCGACAACCTGATCTGCCAGCGCGAACGCACCAACCGTGTCTGGGACTTCGACTTCCGCTCGGAGATCTACGTCCCCAAGGCCAAGCGCCGCTACGGCTACTACGTGCTGCCGATCCTGCACGGGGACGCCCTGATCGGCCGGGTGGCCCCACGTCTGGACCGTACGAGCGGCACGCTCACCCTCGAAGGCGTCTTCGCGGAACCGACCGCGCCCACCGGAAAGGACACGGCGGAAGCGGTCGGCAGGGCCGTCACCGACCTCGCCGCTTTCCTCGGCGCACGCCGGATCGCACCCGAGGGCCCGATTCCCGCGGCTTGGCGCGAGACTCTACTGCCGGTGCTCGCCGCGCACGGCTGAGGTCGAAGGCCCGGGCTGAGGTCGGGCGGGGCCAGGGGGGTCGAGCAGGGTCTGGGCGTGTTCGTCGGGGAAGAGGCCGTCCCGGGCGAGCCATCTGGGCCTTCAAGACCCATGACTTCGGCGGCGCCCAGCTGGTCCTGAGGCCCGACGGCAAGGTGGTCATCGTGCACAACGGCAGGGTGGTCCGGTCGACCTGACCGCCGCGCGGAAGCCCACTGCCCGCCCGGCTCGCGGCAGCGCCGGATTCAGGCCGTCCCGGACGAGCCGGGCCGCGCCCCCACGGGCCCGCCCACCACCGTGAGCAGGTCCACGACGAAGATCAGAGTCGAGTTCGCCGGAATCGACGCGGAGGGCGACTGCTTGCCGTACCCAAAAGGCGGAGGGACGACGATCTCACGCCGACCGCCCACCGCCATCCCCCTGATCCCCCGGTCCAGACCCTTGACGACCCTGCCACCGCCCACGGCGAACTTGAACGGCCGCCCCTGCTCCCAGGAGGAGTCGAACTCCCGCCCCGACGCGAACGTGACCCCCACATAGTGGATCTGGACCACCCTGCCCGCCTGCGCCTCGGGCCCGTCACCGACCACGAGATCCCGGATCGTCAGCTCGTCGGGCGCGACACCCTCCGGAACCTCGACACCGGGCTTCGCCAGTTCACTCATCACGGTCCCATCACTCGCCACCGGAACCCTCGCACGGGCCGACCGGACACATGGACATTCCACCCGGCGAACGATCACGCTACCGGTCGGCCGTCTCGGTCGCTCGGCCGGTGTCGAGGGGGTCGGCCGCGTAGGTGATGCGTACGACTCCGTTCGCGGCGTTCGGTTGCGGCCGCCACCCCGAAGACGTCGGCCATGATCCGTGGGCAGAGCGCGTCGAGAACGTGGCCCGCCGCCATGACCCTCCCCTCGTCGAGGACGATGACGCGGTCGCAGAGGCGGGCGGCCAGGTCGAGGTCGTGCAGGACGGCGAGGGTGCTGACGCCGCAGCGATCGATCGCGTCGGCGACGGCGCGGCGGTCGTCGGATCCCTCCCGGCCTATCAGCCCGTGGTGGGGAGTGCGCCCCAGCTCGACGATCTCCGCCACCGGAAGTCCCCCGGTGCTGCCCACCGGGTCCTGGATGGCGGCGGCGGTGCGACGGGCGGCGGTACGGGCGGCCAGACGCCAGAGCATGTGCAAGCCACACCGTTTCGGGGTACGTGCTGCAGTTCCTGACAGGTCGGTAGGCGCCTCGCACCAGCTCCTGCAGACAGTCGACCAACACGCGCGTGTCACGGACAGCCTTGGGATCGCTGCCATCGCGTGCTGCCGGGCGTACGAACGCATCCCCCAAACGCCCGCCACCGTGGCAAGCCTTCCAGAGTCCATGAGCGCCACGAGTCAGGCAACGCGGCAGACCTCAGCCACGACGCTATTGAGACAGGCATCGGATCATTGCCCGCCCTGATCGGCCACCCCTGAGGTAGCAGGGCGGGCAGCTAATTCAGGAGCACCGCCGAGCACGAACGCGAGAGAAATCACCCCGGCCCCCGGGATCACGTCTTCTCCGGCTCCGGGCCCGTACCCGCATCCGTCCGCAGCCAGCGTCGGCTTCACCTCCGCTTGCGGCGTCTCGGCCGGCTCGGCGGCAAGACATGCCTGACGCCGGACTGCCGGCTGTGCGGCAGGGGTGTCAGGGCGGGAGCCGACGGGCCACGTAGGCCCGTTGTCAGTAGCGTCCGGCAGAATCCGCTTCACCGACGCCACCACGACCTGGCGTCGCCCGGTAGGAGAAGAGGGTTCCTGTGCGCGAACTGCCCATGTTCGAACGTCTTTACCCCGATGTCCAGCTGACATCCCCCTCGGAGAGGTTCGTGCTGCGGTGCGACTCGGAGGGTGCCGCCGTGGTCACGGACACCGACCGCGGTCAGGTCGTCTGGCGGGCGGGCGCAGCTGGACAGCTGCTTCTCGGACACGGGTACGAAGTCGTCGTCGAGGGCGGGGAGGACGACGACACGGTCTGGCGCTCCGGTTTCGCCGCGCCCGGGGCTCAGTACCTCATCCTCACGGACGCCGGAGAGCTGGAACTCCTGGACCGCTCCCACGTCCGCCTGGGCAACATACGCACCGGACTCACCCACCCTGTGCCGCTCGGAGACGCGGCGCCCGCGGCTGCCATCACCCGGGATGCGTATCTGGTCAGGGAGGGGAAGATGCGGCGGACAGTGGCCCGCGAGCAGGACGGATGGCTGCGGGTCTGCGAGTACGGGAAGGGCGGGGGAATGAGCTACGCGCTGACCCGTCCGCTGGTCGACTGGTTCGAACAGGAAGACACCGTGCTCACCTGGCGTCGGCACCTGGCGGGTGGTTCGAAATCCAAAGGCCTGATGCTGTGCCTGGTCGACTCCGCCGGGACCGTCCTGTGGCACGAGGGCACCCAACGCCCTCATGGACCGGTCCCCCCGGGAGAGCCCTACGCGTACGGTGGGCCCGCGCTGGAGGCGGGAGGACGCTTGCGCAACCAGTCCCTGACGTCTCCCGCCGGTACGCACACACTGGCTCACCAGGGCAACGGCGACCTGACTCTGTACTGCCACACCGAGCGCCGTGCCGTGTGGTCGACCGGCACGGGGTGGGTGGACGGAGGGTGGGCGGAGCTCTCCGAGGACGGTGTCCTGTCGGTCCGCAACACCCATGGTGTCCCGGTGTGGAGTTCCGGCCCGTCCGGTTCGGGGGCCCGCCGGCTCGTGGTCGGTGATGACGGCCGTGCCGAACTGCGTGACGCGGACGGCCGGTCGGTGTGGTCCACAGGCACACACACGGCGTGCCACGGCCCCTCGCTCGACGCCCCGCTAGGTGCCGTGCTGCGCCGAGGACAGACGCTCGGACGGCACTCCCTCACCTCCCCCGACGGAAGCACCGTGCTCGGACACTGGGACGAACGCCGCCTCGTGCTGTTCGGGGCCGACCAGACCTGGCTCTGGTACGTGCACCTCGACGAAGCGGCCGAGCCCGGACTGCGGCTCGACGAGGACGGCATGCTGCGCGTTCTCGGCGACGACCGCCCACCGCTGGGCGGACCGGCCGACGAGCTCCGTGTCGAGGAGGGCGGAGTGGTCCTGTGCCGTGCCGACGGCACCGTCGTCTGGCGCGACGGCGAGGCGGTGGCCGAGCCGGCCGCCGCCACGAACCCGCCCCCCGCACGAGGAGGGCTCATGAAGAGTCTGCCGGACACGGACGAGACCCTGCTGATCCGCACCGACTTTTCCGACCCGGCCGCTTGGCAAGCCCTGCTCACGACCGTCATGACACCGAACCAGGACGGCTTCGTCGCGAACGTCCACCTTGTGGATGATCTCGCCTATCACGACCTGACGACCGAACAGATTCTATCGGCTGCACGCGAGATGGACACCGATCTCTTCGTTGTGGCCGACAAGACCGCCCTCACGGCGCCGGAGATGCCGCTGCTGGCCCTCCTGCTCTTCGACGAGAACGACGAACGCGGGGAAGGTGAGGCCAGGCAGGAGTACGGCCAACTCCGAGTCCTCGCCACAGAACTGTGGTCGGTCGAGAACAATATCTCCCTCGCCAACATGGATTGGGAGGACTTCGAGTACGCCGCCGACAACGGTGTCTTCCGGGGCTTCTGACCTTGGCAGGATCGAAGGGGCGTCCCGCAACGCATCAGATGGGTCGAGCACCCTCCGTCAGGCTGCCGAGGTGTGGGGCATCGATCCGTACGAGGCCGTTTCCGGGGCTGCGAGGCCCGTGTGACCGGCGCGGGCCTGACCCTGTCGGAGGCAAACCGGTGGGCCAGTTCTGCGTGAGCACAACGGTGCGCAGCTTCGTGGGGGTGCGGATCGGAAACCATCCCGCTGTCAGCGGCGGTCGAACCGCTGGATCGATGGCGGGCTGCCTGTCGCCCGAGCCGAGAATTCCATCAGGAAGCCTACTCGTGTGGCGGCGACATGCCAGAACGCCGCGGTGAAGGGCGGCGATGCCGTCGTTCACCTGCCGGAGGGCTGCCTCGGGGCAGAACTTCCTTACGATTCGGACCCGTTGAGTTCCCTCCAGGCATCCGGACGCCTTAGTTCCGCAACAAAGCAGGCGGCCGCGGTCGGCCGACCGCCTCATGTCAATCAGGCCATTCATGCCATGGCGACGACACATGGTGGGCGTGCCGTTCACGCGGGCGGTTCGTCGGCGTCATGCCGGGGCGTTGTCCCGCCCTGAGCTCCAGCGGAACGTTCTCAGGCCCCGTTCGGAGTCGGATAGGCATTGGAGCAGCCTATTTCCACCACAAACCGCAGTTGGTACGTGAATCAGATGTTTCGCCTGTTGGCTGCGTTTGCAGGCGGGAGGACACCGGGTGAGGGGTTGAGGGGTCCAGGAATTCCTTGGGGTGCAATCCAACATCTCGGTAAGGGTCCCGGAGGGGACGGGTCCAGCCAGGACCGACATGGCGATGACGTCATTACGGACGGCTCCCTGAGCCGCGCACCGGTGGCTCACACGATGCGACTACGCGAACCGGGCAAGTGGAAGTGAAGGAGACCTCCACGATGGCTACGCAGGTCAGCAAAGCGGTCCTGGTACGGCTTCAGGCTCTTCCCGGCAGGGAGGACGCCAACGGCCGCCACGCGGCGGCAGTGTTCCGCCACTTCGCCGAACCGACCGCGGACCGCCGTGCCGACATGCGCAGCGCCCAACTGGCGAGCAGTAAAGCCCGCGCGGCCTGGCAGAAGGCTTACGACCGGGCACAACAGGAACCGGTCCGCCCCAGGGGCCTGACTGCGCAAGAGGCGAAGGACGCTCAGGAGGCGCTCGAAGGTTTCGACAGAGCAGCAACGCTCATGGAGAGCCGCGTCCCGCACGACGACGACCCTTCCACTCCCGAGGTGGAGGCGTTGGCCGAAGCCCTGGAATCGGACACGGAGCAGGCGGCAGCCGCTATGCGCGAGCACAGGCACCCGGACTGGGCACGCGTGGAGAAGGCCCTCCAGACATGGGAAAGAGCCGGTGGCCGGATCCCAGCGCTACGGAGCGAGGCAGACCTGCAGAAGCACGCCCTGGAAAACCTGGCGACAGCGGTGAGCCGCACCCCCTTGGAGCGCGATGTCGGCTCCCTGCGCGAGGACCAGCGGGTGCGGGAAGCGGTGGAGGCTCAAGGCGATGGTTCGGAACCCCCGCACCGGGGTGGATGACCACCTGTCGCAGCAGGCGTGCGCCCCGCTTCCGAGGTCCGCCTGGTCCGACAGATGGCCAAGATGCGGGAGCTTCACGCTTAGGACGCAGCGATCAGCCGGTGGGTTGCCCGCTCCGCGGTCCAAGCCCTGACGAGTTCCTCTCTCGTAACCCTTCGGGCCGAGGTCTCCTTTGTGGAGACCTGTCGGCCCGCCCCTCCCTTGTGTGCCGACTCGCCAGCGTCACGGGCTGTCAGCCAGGGGCCCACTGTCCTCTGCCCAAGACCCGGGCCATACGCGGCCCAGCCGCCTGCAGTGCGGTCGAATCACGACCGTTTCCGCTGGTCAGTAACCACGCGAGTCGTGTACCACCAGCAGACGCAGAATCTGCTGTCAGATGTGACACGCTCACCTGGCGCCCACTGGGGCTACCCAGTCGGTACGGCCGGAGGATCCCTCTACAGTCACATCGGAGCAGCTCACAGGCCGAGGAAGCTCAGACGGACGCTGCGGTTGGTGTTGCTCGTGTTCGTATCCACCAACCTCCGCTAACACAACTGTCACGTTGCCTGGTCACACACCTCGGATCGGGTGGCCGGAGGGCCTCGCACGAAGGAAGCTGACCACTCGACACGGCCTCCGGCACCGAGTCCCTCCGTCGACAGATCGCGGGCCGCGGCCCGTCTGACCGGGGTGCACGTCCGTGAACCCGGGCTCGGCCTTCGCCACTGGCAGAGAGCACACGACCGCCTTCCGGGCGCTGCCACGGCCTCCGCTGGACTCGCGGGCCGGACTCGACGAACTCGCATCGGCAGAATTCATGACGTCGGCGTCCCCGTGGCACGAACGGACCGGCCGAGATGCGCCCGCCGAGCATTCGTGGTCACCTGACGTTACGGGCACCACTTCGCTGCGGCCTCGTCCCGAGGGACCCACTACGGCCGCCGGCAACGCGACCCTCCCCAAGTCCACCGAGCCCATCCGGAGACGGCTGGTGTCCGAGCGAACTGTTCCGACTTCGTCCGACTGTTGCCCGAACGATTGCGGCGCCCCCAGGCACGGCGACACCGTGCGGGATTCCTTCGAGAGCATCTACACCCACTGGCATCCACAGGTGCTTCGCTGGGCCAGACGCCGCTGCGTCGATCCTCAGGAAGCCGAGGATGTCGCGCAGCAGGTGTTCGCCGACGTCTGGCGCTACTCCGGTAGGTACTGCTCTCGCCGGGGGGAGATCGGCCCCTGGATCTACGGCATCACGGTGCACAAGGCCGCCGACGCGTCTGCCGCCGTCGCCCGCAGGTACGAGGGGTTGCGCGATCTGATACGGAGCCCCGTCGCCGCGAACCCCGACGTCGGTGCCGGAGCCGTCGAGCGGGTGCACATGGCATCCTTTCTGTCGGAATTGCCGGACCGAAAGCGCGAGGTCCTCTTCCTGGCCTATTACCTGGACCTGACTCAGCCGGAGGTCGCGGGGCTTCTCGACCTGCCCTTGGGGACGGTCAAGAGTCACACCAGACGGGGTCTCAGGGCTCTCGCCCACCTCCTCGACGCACATGCGTGAAGGTAGCTCAGTGGTCCTCCACGATGCCGCCCATGGCCTGCATCAGCCGACTGGCCATCCAGTCCGGTCCGCGCCGTCCGACCTCCCGCGTCCAGCGCGACAGACCAGCGGGAGGGTCCGTCAGCAGCTGCCGTACCGCGCTTCCGGCCATGCGCGGACCGAGCCTGGACGGGTCGAGACAGACCGCGAGCTGTGCCCTCTCGGCGTCATGGGCGATCGAGAACTGATCGCTGGAGAACGGCAGGATGAGCGCTGGAGTACCGGATGCCACGCATTCCGTGAAGGAATTGTTCCCACCGTGATGAACCATGGCGTCGGCCCGCCCGAGGAGCCACCGCTGGGGGACCACATCCGCGATGTGCACGTTCGGAGCGGAGAGATGGGCAAGCGCTGCTGCGCGTTCTCCCGCGGCGACGACGACCGCTGCCTCCGGGACCTCGAGAAGCACACCTCGTACGAGCTTTGCCAGTACGTCGTCACGAGCCGACAGGAAGGTGCCGAGAGCCACGAGTACCAACCGGCTGTGCGTCTCTCTCAGCCTGTGCACGAGACCCTCCCACGCCTCGCCGGGGCTCGGCTCCGCGGCCGGTGCGCAGTGGCCCCCGTACAAGAACCTCGTGCCGTTCCGTGGATGCTCCGGAAGCCACTCGAATCGCGGATAGTTGAACAGCACGGCATGCCGGGAGGCGAGAGCGAAGGCTCGTACCGGTGTCCGGACCGTGGGCGCGTGCGTGCGCACGACTTCCGCGAATCGTTCCGTGAACGCCACCTCGTTGGCTCGCGCCGCCCGCCGCAGCTCGGCGACACGGCCCGGGGCGGGTTGGATCGCACGGGGCCAGGCGTAGGGAACGCCGAAGAGGGTGTCCGCCGTTTGGGGCACGTACGTCGGGTGCCCTGGACAGAATGTGGCGTAGCGCAGCCCGAGACAGTGAAGCGCCAGCGTGACCGGGTAGCTCAACTGGTCGACGACGTACCAGTCCGGCGACAGCCGAGCGTCCAGGGTCCGGATCCCGGCGAGCACCCCCGCCGGGTCCGAGAGCATGTCCTCCCCGCGGTGCCGCGACTGGGTGAGCAGTGCCGCGATCGCACCGTCCCGGGTCGACCTGAGGAATTCCTCCAGTCGCTCTGCCTCCCGCGCGCCCTGCCGGGTGCGCTGGGCGATCCCCGTGTTCGCGTTCGGGGTGACGGTGAGGGAGACGAACTCGACATCCGCCGAACGGGCGAGCGGCGCGAAGGAGGGCGCGCTGACGAAATGCACGTCGGCACCGCAACGGGCGAGCGCGCCCGCCAACACGGACAGGGGCTGGGCGTGTGAAAGGAAGGGAGGACTGACGACCGCGATGCGGGGCCGCCGGGCATGACGCAAGGACCTCATGCCAAGACATTCGCCTCGTGTCGATGTCACGGATGCACGGTCCGTCACCCCTTCACACGGCCGTGAGGAAAAAGCCGGTGTTCTCTGCGGCTCGCGCATCCGTTCTCCGGATCGGCGACGAAGCACTACCGGCCGACTGTCGTCGTCGAGGAGTTCCGATGAATCGCTCGCACCCTGCCGCGACCAGCGCTGATCGCACCCCGCGAAGCTGCGCGACGTTCGCGTCCGATCCGTTCGTGGCAGCCAGAGCGGACCACTGGCGACGGTCGACCGGTGACCCTCCACAATGGTGCGCGCCACATCCGAACCTGCTGGCCGAACTGGTTCTGGCCGAGTACCGCCCGGATGGTGGCACGGATGATCCGCCGACGCTCGCCTCCCGCCGGGATGTGGCTCTGGCCCGATTGCGTCACCGGATGCGGTCCGGGAACGTACCGCCGCCGCTGGAATGCGTCCGGCTTCTCGACGGTGGTGCCCTCACCGGGGCGGCCGTCTTCGACGCATGGCCCTACGCCGTGCGGCGCCATGGGCCGAGGAGCGCCAGTGCCGCCTTGGAACACGGCCTGCGAAAAGCCCGCACTCCCGACTCCGTACGGTTCCTGCTCGATCTGGCCGCATCCTCTCACCTGCGGCCACTGCCCGAGGCGGAACTGCTCGCGCTGTCGGTGGGAGGCGACCGAGGAGTGCGCCATGCCGCCTGGCGCCTTCTCGCCGCGTACGACCGCGTCCATCTCCTGCCCACCCGGGCCGAACACCGGGAAGACACCTACGAACGGCTACTCAGAGGCGCCCTGCGCAACGCCCCCTTGGCAGGCGCCGAGGCCGTGACCCTGCCTCCCGGAATCCTCGTGGCGCAGTCCATGCTCGTCGGGCATCTGGACCGTCCGGGCGAAGGCCTCAGCGGCGGTCTCAGCGTTCTTCTGGGCTCACTGGGAGACGCTCTGGCACAGACCGGACGTGTCGCCGGCGTGGTCACCGTGGTGACCGCGAGCCGACCGGAACTGGAAGCGGACCCGGTGCTTCTGCTCCGGAGGGCGAACGGGCACTGGATCCTCAGACTTCCCGTGGACAGCCCCCGCCACGTACGACCCGAGGAGATGGGAAGCCATCGGGAGGCGATGGCATGGTGGGCGGCCAGACTCTTCGGAATGCTGGGCAGGCCGATCGACGTGCTTCACGTCCGCTACGCCGACGACGGCTCGCTCGCGGTTGCCGAAGCCGCACGCAGGGCGGGACTGGGACTGGTCTTCACCGCGACACCGGACCCGCACCGCCAGATCACCGAAAGGCACGACGTGCCCGGGGCGGAACCCGACAGCCTCCGCCATGACCTGCACCGGGTGTTCCTCGCGGACCGGCTGATCCAGCGAGCCGACCGCGTCCTCGGGATCGCAGCCGGGGACGAGGAATCGACCGGACTGCGCTCATACTTCCCGCAACTGAGCGACCGGACCGGGGAGGGGCCGGTCCGTACGACGCCGGAGGGCATCCCTCCCTACCGGCCACCGTCGAACGAGGTTCGCCGCCGCGAGCAGCTCCTCGCCGGGATCGATGCGATCGCCCTTGCCGACCCGTCCCGCATACCAGCAGTTCTGCTCACCGTAGGCAGGTTGCACCCCGTCAAACAGCAGGACGTCCTTGTGCGTTCCTGGGTGGATTCGGGGTGCTACGAGAGGTCGGTTCTCGTACTTGTGGGAGGCAGCCCGCCGGAGGACGAGGATTCCGTGGAACGTTCCATGCGCGACCGCATCGGCGAGGCCGTCGCTTCCTCCCCCGAGGCCAGGAAGCGGCTGCTCCTCCTGCCGGCCCTTTCCAATGCGGAGGTGCGCTTGCTGGAGCGATCACTCGCGGACCCGGCGAAGCGCATTCGCGCCCGGTACGTATGTCCGAGCGCGAAGGAGGAGTTCGGACTCGCGGTACTCGAAGCAATGGAGGCCGGCCTCATGGTGGCGGCTCCGAAGCGCGGGGGCGTCCCGCACTACCTCGTCGACGGAACGAACGGCCTCCTGCTGGACACCTCGAACTCGCGCACTCTCGGCGAAGGGCTGAGTCGCCTGCTCAGCATCGACGACGAGGAAGCCCGTGTGATGGCGCGCCGGGCCCAGAACCTCGTCCGCTCAACGTACTCGTCGACCGCCATGGCCCGAACACTGGCCGATCACTACGCGTCCGTGCCGAAAGAAGCAGGTCGCAGGACGGGAGGCCATCTCGGAACCCCTCAACCGCGTACACACGTCCGCTCATGAGGCGCGAGCGGGGTACAGCGGAAGCGGCGGGCGCACGCTGCCCGAGGTGGTGCCACCTGGTTTCGCGAACGGCGGACCGGACGGCGGCCTCGGCCTCACTTCCGAGGGCGGATCTTGACGGACCCCGATCCGCCCCCGGGTCGGCCGTCAACGGTCAGCAGTCAGCACCGCGGTCAGCGGCACAGCGAAGCCGGCCGGGCGACGCCGCCGTCCTGACGCGTCAGGCGAAGATCGCACGGATCGACGCCGGCATCGGTGAATGCCTCGATCGCCGCAGCCGATGCCTCGGACCTGAGGGCCGGTGTCCGGGACAGGAGGAATCCTGCGGACCGCTCTTCGTTGGTCACGGCTGCCCAGGAGTAGTCCGGGGCCAGTCCCACCACCACGTAGTTGGCATCCTTGCCGTGAACGAAGCCGTCGCCGGGCCGGGGTGTGAAAGAGACGTTGAGGCGCGTGTTCGAATCGTCCAGCGGTCGTGCCGCGCCATTCACCTCGCTGGTGGACCCCCACCACGTGGTACAGGAGTTCCGGACACCGACGCTGCCATCGGACTGCGGCGTGTACTGGGCCCGCACGTTCTTCTTGCACTGAATCTCGAACAGCTTCGGCACTGCGGCAATTTGGTACCAGGTGCCGGCATACCGGCCAAGGTCGACCCGGCTGACCTGCCGCGAGTCGGCGGCGCTGACGTCGGCGGCGCCGGCGAGCGTCAGAACGGAGCTGACAGCAACTACCGCGGCGCGCCGGATCAAAGACGAAACGGACACGATCACTCCTTGCTCAGTGGACTACGACACGCGGTGTTCAGCCGTGGAGGTCTCCTTGGATTCACCCCCGAGATTCCAGCCCCGGGGTCAGCCGGGACGGCACCGAGGCGGCACGTGCGTACGGCGAAGCGAGTCTTCCCGGGCGGCGTGCCCCCTCGCTCAACTGGCAGCGATGCATCGCCCCGAGGAAGATCGTTTCTGGGTTCTTCATCGTTCCTGGGGTCTTCACAGACAGCGCAAGGACTCCATCAGGGCTCTTCCCGTTCCGATCGACACCGCATCGGACTTCCGGCCACTGGGGAGCAACTGCTATTCCGATGAGAGGTGAAGACATGTCACGCCGTCGTGCTGTGCGGGCTCCAGCCTCGCCGTATACGACTCACGACAAACACGCCCAACGGGCGCCGGCGGTCGAAACGTCCCGCTCCGCGTCTCACGAGGATCAAAGTGAGAAGGAGAGGAAGGGCCACGTCCCGAGCGTCGCCGGGCCGCCCGACAGGCAGTCAGCCGAACACGCGCCGGACCATGACACCGACACGGCGAGAGCCGTGGAGCACATGCTGGATGTCTACACCGGGCAGCGCGTACGCGACGCCCGGACTGTCGACCCGTTGTTCTCGCAGGAGGTCGCTGAGCGAGTGCGGCTCTTCGCGCTGCGCGGCGGTAAACGCATGCGGGCACGGTTCGCCTGGTGGGGCTGGCGCGCGGGTGGCGGCTCCCCGATCGGGAAGGGCGCCGAGTCCGCCCTCCGGCTCGGAGCCGCTTTGGAGTTGATCCAGACCTGCGCGCTCATCCACGACGATGTGATGGACGGGTCGTCACTTCGCCGCGGGTCGCCGGCGCTCCACGTCGAGTTCGCCGACAACCACGTACGGTCAGGTATGCGGGGAGACCACAACGCTCACGGGCGGGCAGCGGCGATCCTGGCCGGCGACCTGGCCCTGGCCTGGGCGGACGATCTTGTCGCCGACATCCTGACCGGATCAGCGAACCGCGAGCACGTTCAGAGGCTGTGGCGTGCGATGCGCGGTGAAATGGTCGCAGGCCAGTATCTGGACATGCGCGCCCAGGCGGACGGCTCATCCACTACGGATCGGGCTTTGCGTATCGCCTGTCTCAAAACGGCTCTCTACACGGTCGAACGACCCCTGGCTCTCGGCGCGGCTCTCGCCGGAGCCGACGGCCGGACAACGTCCGCCCTCTGCTCCGCGGGTCGCAGCGCAGGTATCGCCTTTCAGCTGTACGACGACCTGCTGAGCGTCTTCGGCGACTCGTCGGTCACCGGAAAGCCCTCTGGAGAGGACATTCGCGCCGGGAAACTCACCTACCTGACCGCGGTGGCGCGGACGTTGTCGGAAGAGGCCGGGGACACCTCCGCCCGGCACGTGCTGAACCGATCACTTGGCGATCCCTCTCTTTCCGGTGCCGGGCTGGACGAGCTGCGCCGAACCCTGGAACACACGGGAGCACGCAGGGCGACAGAGAGGGAGATCGACCGCCTGGTCTCGGACAGTCAGGAACATCTGTTGAGGGCTGCACTTTCCGCGTCCGTGCACGGACGCCTCTCCGCTCTGATCGGGTCAGTCGTCGGAATGCCCCTCGCCTACCGGATCCCTGACAGTGACGTGGTCCGGTAGCGGCCCTCCAGCACCTGCTGCGAGACAACGAAAGCCCCCTCCCCAGGAAAGGGAATCAGGTGAAATCAGTACCGGGACCGACTGATCATGTGGTCGTCGTCGGAGCAGGTCTGGCGGGTCTCTCCGCCACCCTGCATCTTCTGGGCGCCCAACGGCGTGTCACGGTCATCGAACGCGAGGCGTCACCGGGCGGACGCGCAGGACGCTTCGACATGGGTGGGTTCCTCGTCGACAGCGGACCCACCGTGATGACCATGCCCGAAATCGCGGACGAAGCCTTCGCCGCCGTCGGCGACCGTTTGGCCGACCGGGTCGAGCTGCTGGAACTGCATCCCGCCTACCGGGCCCAGTTCGCAGACGGAGCCCAGCTGGATGTACACACCTCCGCAGAGGCCATGGAAGAGGAGATCCGCCGCTTCGCGGGCGACCGTGAGGCGGCGGGATACCGACGTCTGCGATCCTGGCTCACCGACTTGTACGCCGCGCAGATGCGGCGCTTCATCGATACCAACTTCGACTCGCCCCTGCAGTTGATGCACCCCGACCTGGCACGGCTGGCACGCCTGCGCGCCTTCGGACGGCTGGATCCCCAGATCGGTCGGTTCCTCTCGGACGAGCGCCTGCGACGGGTGTTCTCCTTCCAGGCCCTGTACGCGGGCGTGGCCCCCGAACGCGCACTGGCCGCTTATGCGGTGATCGCCTACATGGACACCGTGGCGGGGGTGTACTTCCCTCGCGGCGGGATGCACGCTCTCCCGCGCGGGATGGCCGAATCGGCTGCGCGGGCGGGAGCGGATTTCCGCTGGAGTACCGAGGTCGAGCGCCTCGAACACAGCGGCGGCCGGATCACCGCCGTGGTGACAGCGCAAGGTGAGCGCATCCCGTGCGACGCCGTGGTCCTCACCCCGGATCTTCCCGTCGTCTACCGGCTGCTGGAGCGAGCTCCCCGACGAGCGGTGAAACTTCAGCATTCCCCGTCCGCCGTGATCCTGCACGCCGGCACGGACCGGACCTGGCCTCAGCTGGCCCACCACACCATCTCCTTCGGCGCGGCCTGGAAGACCACGTTCCGGGAGCTGACCGTCGATGGGCGCGTGATGAGCGACCCCTCGCTCCTGATCACCCGACCCACGACGCACGACTCCTCGCTGGCTCCCGAGGGCAAACACCTCCACTACATCCTGGCTCCGTGCCCCAACACGGACATCGGCCCCGGGGCGCGCGAGTGGCAGGACCTGTCCCCGCGGTACCGCGACAGCCTCGTCACCGAGCTGGAACGCCGAGGCCTGGACGGCCTCGGCGCGTCGATCGAGGAAGAGTGCCTCGTCACTCCGGCCGACTGGACGGCCCAGGGGCATGCGGCGGGTACACCGTTCTCGGCCGCACACACCTTCGCCCAGACCGGCCCCTTCCGGCCACGCAACCTGCTGCGCGGGATCGACAACGCGGTCATCGCGGGCTGCGGCACCACGCCCGGCGTCGGCGTGCCCACCGTACTGATCTCCGGGAAACTCGCAGCGTCCCGCGTCACCGGGCGTGCCGGCGCACCACGCGGGACGTCTGTCGCTCGACGCAGCGGCCCCTCCGCCCGGACAACCTCCACCAAGGCTGTGAACTCATGACGCGACGGGAGCTCGACGCCGCTGGTATCGAGGAGCCCGCACTGCGCGCGGCGTACACGCACTGCCGGCGACTCAACGCGCGGCACGGCAAGACCTACTTCCTTGCCACTCGCCTGCTGCCGATTTCCCGCAGGCCCGCCGTTCACGCCCTCTACGGGTTCGCCCGATGGGCCGACGACATCGTGGACGATCTCAGCGGCAACGCCACGCGAGCCCAGCGTGACACGGCCCTGCACACGCTGCGGGACCGCCTGGACACCGGTCTACGCACCGGCAGGAGCGAGGAACCGGTGGTTCAGGCACTGGTTCACACAGCCGTGCGGTACGACATCGACCACAGCTACTTCGTCGACTTCATGGCCTCGATGCTGAGCGACCTCGACGTCACCGACTACCCCACGTACGAGCATCTCGCCAGGTACATGCACGGCTCGGCCGCGGTGATCGGTCTGCAGATGCTGCCGGTGCTCGGCACCGTGACGCCCAGGGAGGAAGCAGCGCCGCATGCGGCGGCCCTGGGTGTCGCTTTCCAGCTCACCAATTTCCTCAGAGATGTCGGCGAGGATCTCGACCGGGGGCGGGTCTACCTGCCGGCCGACCTTCTGGCAGCCCACGGGGTGGACCGCGAACTTCTGCTGTGGAGTCGCAGAAGCGGACGGGACGACCCACGGATCCGGGCGGCCGTCCTGGACGTCGTGGCACTGACGCAAGATGTCTACCGGCAGGCGGACCCGGGGCTGGACATGCTCGATCCGGTCACTCGGCCCTGCATGCGAACGGCGTTCACGCTGTACCGCGACATCCTGGGGGCGATCGAGGCGGACGGCTTCCAGGTCGTACACCGCCGTTCGGTGGTGCCGCGGCGGCGAAGGGCTGCGGTCGCCCTCGCGGGGGCGATCCGGATGGCAACGGCCGGACGCGCAGGCGGCGGCCGTCCGGGGGGCCTGCGCGACACTGCCCCGGCCGCCCCGGGAGGAGAGCCGTTGCTTCACCAGCAGTCCGCACTGCGGCAGGAGAAGGAACTGCCTCGGCTGCCGCCTCGCCCGTGACGCTTCGGGGTTCGTTCCGACGCCAAGGGGGAACCGGCCTCGCGGGCTATGTACAGCGACCTTATGAGGAGAGATACCGACATGACAGGACCGGACAACGGCGGCGGATCCAGTCGGCCGGAACGCCGCCGCAGCCTGCGCGACCGTGTTCCACTGCGTCTGCGGAAGCCGGTTGCCTGGCACCGGCAAGCAGCCACCTGGCGGGAGGCGAAACCGGCGACCATCGCGGCGGCTCTCAAGCGGGCGACCGCGCTGCCCTCCGGGAACTGGTACGTGATCGGGGCGAGCCGGGAGATCGGAGGGCGGACGCCCTTCGGCCGGAGCGTCGCGGGAACCGATGTCGTCGTCTGGAGAGACACGAAAGGCCGCCTCAAGGCGGGCCCCGGCAGCTGCCCGCACCTGGGCGCTCCGCTGCGGGACAGCCCGGTGGTGTGCGGAACTCTGGTCTGTCACTGGCATGGACTGGCTCTGCAGGGCGATGCGTTCGCCGGGTGGACGCCCTATCCGGTGTACGACGACGGCGTGCTGGTCTGGGTCCGTCTGGACGCCACCGGCGGGGAAGAGCCCCTTGACCGGCCCGTACTGCCGGCGCGACCCGATCTCATGGGTTCCGTCGCCGCCGTCTGCACAACCGTGGGCACCTGTGAGCCGGAGGACATCGTCGCCAACCGGCTGGATCCGTGGCACGGCGCCTGGTTCCACCCGTATTCGTTCGTCGACCTGAAAGTCCTCGACACGTCACATGGATCATCGCCAGACCATGAGGACGGCTTCGCGGTCGATGTCTCCTTCAAAGTCGCCGGCCGTGCCGTGGTGCCCGTGCGGGCGGTCTTCACCACGCCGGAGCCTCGCACCGTGGTCATGCACATCACCGAGGGTGAGGGTGCGGGCTCAGTCGTCGAGACGCACGCCACCCCGCTGGAGCCCGACGCGCTGGGCAACCCTCGCACAGCGGTCATCGAGGCGGTCATCGCTACCTCCGGCCGCCCCGGGTTCGCCATCGCCAGGGCAGCCGCGCCGCTGCTTCGGCCCTTGATGCGCAGCACGGCGGGACGGCTGTGGCGCGACGATCTGGCCTACGCGGAGCGGCGCCGGCACCTGCGCAGCAAGGGACAGTTCCCGGGCTGAGCAACGGTGCGGAGCGGGAAGAGCCGGAGTCTCTCCATCGTCAAGAGACCAGCGGGGACCGTCGGAGCGTACCGACGGCCCCAGCCTCAGGTCAGCGGATGAGGGTCATCCGCTCGCGGCCATCTGGGCAAGCAGACGCATCGCCCGGGACCTGCCGCTGCGCGGCACCGTCCACAACGCCTGCCCCCGCACTCCCCACCTTTCCAGCAGGGCGTTCGCGGCGAGGAATCCGCTGGTCGCGGCGCGCTCCATCAGAGCGACGGGCAGGTCGGTCCGCACCAGGTCACCCGCCAGCACGAGCGTGGGATCCGCGGTGCGCACCTCGGGCCGGTCGGCATAGGAGCCCACGGGGAACAGGGGGCAGTCCGCTCGCCACTCGTGCCGGGCGTCGACGATCTTCGCGTCCCGGGTCTCCGGGTAGACGCGGTACAGCTGGTTCAGCAGCCGTTCCTGTTCGACCTGCCTGTCGGCACCCGGTGCGACTGCGTAGGCGTGGAGCTCCACCACCGAACCTCCCGAGCGGGCGGCCCAGCGGGCGGCCTCCCCTTCCCAGCGCTCCAGGACGCTGATGTTGTCCAGCGACTCGTAGCCGCCCGTGCCGAGGAAGCCCGCTCTGTCGGCTCGTACCGGACGGTCCAGCCACAGTCGGGAGACCAGAAAGGGCGGGGCGCTGCGAAGCCGGGAGATGCCGTCACGCCACTCGGTGTCGACGAGGTCGGGCGATGCCCCGACCAGTCCCCGCAAGCCCGGAACATCCAGGGCGAGAACGGTCGCGTCGAAGTGCTCGGGGGCTCCGCCGGCCGTGATCCGGTAGCCGCCGGAGCGCTGCGGTGCGACCGTCTCCACGAAGCTGCCGGTGCGCAACTGGACGCGGTGACCCTCCAGATAGTCGGCCAGTGGATCCCACAGAGCCTGCGGGAACGGCTCGTCGGGAACATCGAAGAGCAGGCCCTCGCTGGACCCCAGGAAGTAGATGTGGAACATCAGGACCAGTTCCGCGGCGGACAGTTCGCGCGGATCGGCGAAGAAGCTGCGGGAGAAGACCTCGAAGGCCAGATGCTGGGCTGCCTCGGGAAAGCGGATACCGGCCAGAAAGTCATGAGCGCTCATCGAGTCGAGCTGTCCGTAGACCTCCGGCACACGGACGTCCAGCAGCGGAAGCGCGGCACGCGGGTCCATTCGTGCCATGTCGCGCCAGCCGAAGCTGGGACTGAGCGCCGCGAACCCCAGCGCACTCCACGGCGGCGTGCGAGGGACTTTGGCGAAACTGTCGTAGAGACCCGAACTGTGCTGCAGCGGGTAGTCCGGTACGGACGTCAGCATGCCGAGGTTGCCGTCGGCACGACGCAAGAGGCCGCGGAGATTGTAGTACTGCCGGAAGAAAGCGTGGAAGCCGCGGCTCATGGTGGCCCTCGAACCGTCGGCCAGTTCCACCGGCCAGCCCGCGAGCCGGCCGCCGAGCGTCGTCTCGCTCTCGTACAGGGTGACCTGCGCGCCGCGTTCGGCGAGGCCGGTCGCGGCGGCCAGACCGGCGATGCCCCCGCCGACCACCGCCACGCGTGGCGTGTCACCGGCGAACCGGGAGAGCCCCGGCTTCGGACGCAGAACCTCCGCCTGCCTGTCCCTTCCCCGGCGAGGGGCACTGCGGTCAGCGTTCCAGCGTGGTGACATCTGTGTGTTCCTTGTCAGGCGGGCGGACGAGCAGGGGTCATGGGGAGGGCAGTCGCGCGTGCGGAGCACGTAGGCCGGGCGGAGAAGCGCAGGTCTGCGGCCAACTGGCGGACCTGGCCGCGAACGACCCGTTCATCACGGAGCCCCGCGGCGCAGGAACGGCATCTCGGCGACGGTGCGCAGCATCGGCAGCACGGGAGTGGCGAACCCGATGGTGAGATCCTCGCGGACGCTGGTCCGGCCGTCGAGGAAGCGCAGCATCCGCTCCATGGGGACTTGTTCGAAGAGGCGGGTGAAGAAGTCCGCACCGGCCACGCGTCCGCTGTCGAGGGCACGCAGCATGACGGCGTCCAGGGCGAGCGAACGCCGGGAGTGAGCCTGTGGTGGAGCGGGCAGCGCACCACGACGATAGGCGGCAGCGATCGCGAGGCTCTGGCGCTGCACGGAGGCGAAGGTGTAGCCGGTCGCGGGCCTGGTCGCGCCTCCGCTGGTGCCGATGCGAAAGGTGTGGCGCCCGGTCTGCCGCGGGAACCGTGCGTCTGTCATCGGAATGACGCCCTGCTCGGTGTCCCAGACCTCGAACGGCCCGAGACCGAGGATCCGGGTCGTGTAGTGCTCCAGCGCGGCGTCGTAGGACGCCCGCGACAGCGGCGCCGCGGAGAACTCCGTGTACTCCACCAGTGCGCGGTCGGGTCCGAGGGGGAGAAGATAGCCGAACGAGAGCCCGTGCGCCGGTTGCGGGGTGCGGAAGTCCATGAGGCAGGCGGTGTCTTCGGCGAAGGGCGCGGTAGCACCGGCCAGGGGGGCATCGGTACGGACGAACCAGCCGCGGAAGTGCTGCAGCATCGTGGTGCGGCCGGGCGGCAGTTCCCGCCGCGGCCGCGAGTCGTACACCCAGCGTGCGTGCAGCAGCACCTGTTCCCCGTCAGGTGTGGTGGCCGTGACCTGGGCGCCGTCGGGCAGATCCGCCACACGGTCGACGGTGGCGGTCAGCCGCTCCACGAGGGAGGAGCCTGCCAGCCGGAGATCGACGAACTCCTCGAATCCGCGTGAGCGAATCATCTTGTAGCGCCACGGGTGCGGCCGGCTTTCCCACTCCTGTCCGTCCGGCCCGCGGACGCTGAGCCGCTCCCACGATCGGACCACCACATCGTCGAAGTCCCCCTGGCCGCGCTCCCAGAAGCACCACGTGCGCTCCGGAGGCCGCAGAGGGCCCGGCGGAGCATCGATCAGAAGCACACGTGGGGCGGGGCGACCGCCGCGGATCGCCGATGCCTCACCGCGGCGGGCGAGCGGGGACGTGAGCCGGTAGGCGAGCGACAGCCCAGCGGCTCCCGCCCCGACGATGATGATGTCGGCGTCTGTCACAGCTACCCGTCTCTCCTCGCGCAAGGCGACCTCGGCGCGCTGTCCAGGATCAGAGATCACGAATTGTTCCATCACCGCACCCCCGTGAGCAGCGCGGTCGGGGCTCCTGGCTCCGGAAGCACGGCGGCCCGCCCGATCGGACGAATTCTGCGTGTTCAACACCTTCCACCTGCATCCGAATCATGGATCTCCGCGAAGTCACGGATAGTCCGTCCGTCACAGAGGCAAGGGGTGCTGATGCTCACGTTCGAAAGGAAACGCATGGTGTTCATGATGGTCGGGGGGCAACAACACGTATCTGCTTCCTCGTCCGCACTACGTCGATGGGTGGGAACGCGATGAAACTCAGTGACGAACTCCCCACCGATCACCATCTGGTCAAGGTGTACCGGGTGGGAGCCGCTGTGTGCGGGTGCATTCTGCTCGCCTTCGGATGTCTGGGCTTCGCGGACGCTCTGAGCCCGTTCAACACGTCGGGCGACCGCATCGCGGGCATGACGACCAACATCGCTCTCAGTTGGGTCTCCGTCGTCGTCGGCCTGGCCCTGCTCGCCGGGGCCGCAGTGGGCGGAAACTTCGCGTCCACATTGAACATGACAGTCGGAGCGCTCTTCATCCTGAGCGGCTTCTATCATCTGTTCGTTCTGGACAGGTCGGCCAACTTCCTCGACTTCGGTATGACGAACGTCATTTTCAGCTTCGTCATGGGGCTGCTGATTCTGACGTTCGGCATGTACGGGCGGGTTTCCAGCAAGCTGTCGCACGACAATCCCTACTGGCGCAGGCGGCACCCGCGCGAGGCTGCTCGGGAGGCGGCCCTCAGACGCCGTACCGCCATCGCGTCGGCCACGGACTCGGTGGAACAGCCCGGCCCGGAACGCCGACACCCGCTGGTACGAGGGGACGGCACCAGCACTCCCTGAGGCCGGTTGGGGCCCGCGGCGTGGCCGCGGGCCCGAACCGCCCTAGGGCAAGGGTGAGACCTCTGGAGTCAGGTCGAGGCGAAGGCTCCGCGGACCACGCTGTTGCCCGAGTGCTCGGGACTGCCGTTGAACTCCTGTACCGATACGTCGACGATCGGGTATTCGACCAGGTCGACGTTGTCCGGCACGGGCAGGACAGCATGGCCGTCGGAGCCCAGGACACCCATGGAGATGAGTTTCTTGTGGCTGCGATCCATGAGCCAGACCTCGAAGTAGCCTGTGGTCTTCGGCAGACCCTCGACCTTGATGTCCAGCTTCCGCTGCCCCGCCGCGTCCCCCATCCGTGCGGAGCCGAGCGCGCTCGGCAGCAAGGGGTCGAGGGTCCTGCTCGTTCCGGCGACGGTGGACGGCTCCTGGCGATCCACCGCCCACCAAGTGAGACCGCTGCCCGCTGCGGCGCCGAGAAGCGCGGCCGCCGCCGCAAGCGCGAGAGCGGAGCGCCACCGACTGCGTCTGCTTCCGTCGCCCCCCGCCTTACCGTCCGCGACGATGCTGACGTCTTCCCGCGAGCTCGGCCGCGAACCGTACGCCGGGGAATCCTCATCGGGGGTGGGCGAGTCCACTCCCTGGGAAGACAACCCCAGTTCAGCACAGATGCCCGACCACACCTCCGGCGGCGGCTCCACGAGTTCCAGTGGCTCAGCAGCCGATCGGCCGACATCGAGCACCCGGCGCAGGTCGGCCAGCTCCGCCGCACACTCGGTGCAGTCGAGTACATGAGCCGCGACGGAAGGCGGCGGTACGTCGCCCAGGGCGAGCATCGCCAACTCGTCCAGATCACTGTGCGGCACCGTCCACCTCCTCCATCTTGCGCTTCAGCGCGATGAGTCCACGCCGTGCATGCGTCTTCACCGTGCCCAGGGGAAGTCCGGTGCGCTCGGCGATCTGCGTCTGAGTCAGATCGTCGAAAAAGGTCATCTCCAGCACCTGGCGCTGGGCATCGGAGAGATCGGCGAGACACTCCCGCACCAGGAGTTGATCGACGACCGCGTTCGGAGTGGCCTCGGCCACCAGGGTGTCCTCGGCCCTGGCGGCGGACACCGCCTCCAGGTCACGCCGGCGGCGCGACCGCTGATCCAGAGCGTCGGCGATCTTGAAGCGCGTGATACCCATCAGCCAGCCGGGAAGCGTGCCCCGTTCCGGCCGGAACCCCGCCCTCCCGCGCCAGGCTCCGATGAAGACCTGCTGCGCCACGTCCTTCGCCTCCTCCGAGTCCCCCAGCGCGCGGCTGGCCGCGCTGTAGACGAGGGACCCCCATCGGCGATAGGCCGCGGCCAGACATGCTTCATCGCCCAGAGCGAACCCCTTGGCAATATCCTCATCCGTCGTCGGCACGCCGTACAGACTAGTAGCAAGAACCCGAGGTCCACCCCAGGACATCGTCAGCTCGATTCCGGTACGGCAGTGACCACCAGGTTGTCCTGATATCCGCCTCGGTCCTTCAGGTACGGTCCCGTGCAGGTGATCAAGGTGAGGACGGGCGGGCCGTCCCTTCGGAAGACCCCGGAATCCGCGAGTTCTTCTTTGGGCACCGTCTCGCGGGAGGCGATCCGGTACACGCGAGTCGCCCCGTCCGCGGCACGCACCTCGACACGGTCGTTCTGCTCGACGTCGCTGAGCTCGGCCAGCACGCCCAGGCCCTGGGTCTGCGAGTCGACGTGGCCGACGATCACCGAGGACCCTTCGGCGGCGCCGGGGGCCGGACCGAAGCGGTACCAGCCCACTCGGCGGGCGTCGTCGGGGACCTCTGCCTCGCCGTCGGGGGCCACCCCGACGGCGTCGACGGGCGCTTCCACACCCAGGCGCGGGATCACCAGTGAGCGCGGCGAGGCGTTCACCGGCCTCGATGAACTCGAGGACGGTTCGGCACCCGGCGCGGAGGGCTGCGGCGTGGAGCCCGACGGCACCCCGCTCGCCATGGTGGGCCGGGGGGCGAGCGGAGCCCCGAAGTCCGCCGGACCGTCGTCGTCGGTGAGCCGCTCTGTCGCGAAGACGACGAGCATCAACAGGACCGTGAGGGCTGCGGCGAGAAACCCCCAGCGTTTACGTGGGGAACGATGCTTCATCGACGAAGACCTCTGCTTCGGAAAGGGACGAAGAGGGAGGGCAGCGGGACGGAGCAGTCAGGCGCGCGTCCGTCCCGCCGGGTGTCGGCGCTGTTCAGCGCTGCGAGGCGAACAGACGGCGTCCGCCGACGACCGCACCCGCGAGAGCCAGGCCGCCGAGCGCCAAGGACCAGCCGGGGAGTCCGGTGCTGTTCACCGCGTTCTCGCCCGTCTCGCCTGCCGGGACTCCGTGCGGGGCGGAGTGAAGGTCCTTGAACGTCTGCGTCTTGAGCGCGAGGTTCTTGTCGTCGGCGCTGCCCCACGCGTAGACGACGGTGTTGGTTCCCTCGGCCAGGTCGAGGTCGGCGGGGCCGATGGCGACCGTGTCGGTGCCGGCCAGGGTCACGTCGGCCTTGACGGTGCCGGCGTCGACCTCTCCCTTGACCTCCTTGGGGTTCACCAGGCCTTCGAAGACCGGGGTGCCTCCGGCTCGCACGTCGACGGCCGGAGCGGCGGCGACATGGCGGACGGTCAGTCGCGCCTTGCCCGCGGGCACCTTGGACAGGTCGTTGACGAAGGCGTTCAGGGCGGGCTTGCCGTCGGCGGTCAGGTGGGCGACGAGCGTGGCGTTGGCTCCGGCGGGCACATCGACCTTCTTCTCGATGGCGGGCGTGCCGTCGGGGCCCTCGCCGTCCTTGAAGACCTTGATGTCGTAGCTGCCGGCGTCGAGCTTGAGCGGGTCGGTCAGAGTGCCGGGCTCGAAGTCGGGCAGCAGCTCCTTGCCGTTGGCGAAGACGTCGACCTTCAGACCGGGTACGGCGTGGAAGACCGAGACGGTGGCCTGGTCGTCCTTGCCGGCAGCGGGCGCCGCCACTGCGGGGGCGGCCGCGGTCGCCCCGATGACCGTGGCGGTGGCCAGGGCGAGCGCCGCCGCGATGGGCCGAGGAGTCATGAAAGTTCCCTTCTACGGGACTCCTTGACTGGAGTCTGTGCGAGGGTTTCCGCCAAGGCCGCCGTCGCGGTTTCACTTCCGTTGAAGATGTTCTATAAGAGCTTCAACAGACCATCAGTGTGTGCAGACTTCCAGCGAGCGTGATAGTGGCTCGGGCAGGTCGCAGGACGGGGCGCCGGGCCGACTCAGGCCGACGTTCCGCACGGCCTGGGGCAGGGCAGGGGCGTACGCCGTGACGTCACCGGCTGCGTGGGCGGGTGCGGCGGGGCCGAGAGCGGGCAGGAGGCGTCCGCCAGGCCAGGACATAGCCCGCCACAGAGGTCACCGAGCTCTCACGTTGGCTCCCAGGGTGTACGTCACCGCGCAGCTCCGCTCGCCCAGCCCTGCCCGGAGCTGGGCCTCTCACTTGGTGCGGCCGGACAGATCACTTCTACAGTGACGGCAGACGCAGCTTTACCCGAGGAACGACAGACGGACCTGACGGTGGCATTGTCCTTACAGGGCGTTGCGGAGCTGGAAGAGGACAGTCGTGGTGAAGGCCATGGTGGCGGCGGACGCGACGTCACTGAGGTGGCGGGCTCCTGCGAGGAGTGCCAGGGTGCCGGTGGTCATGACGGCGCCGGAGCGCGTGATGGCGGCCAAAGGCGGGCCTCCAGGACGCGTTCCCCGGGTGGCCGTGGCGGACGCTGCATCACGTTGTCCTGCGGAGGGTCGAAGGCGAGAGCCATGGCCGGTGGTCCGTCCATGACGATGTTGACCCACAGCAGCCGGATCGCGGACAGAGGTGCGGGGAGTCCGGCCGGCAGCGCTTCGAGGCTACGCTCGGCACGGCGTTCCCTGAGGTAGCGGACGGTGGCGTCGACGAGCAGGACGACGGTGATGACAAGAGCGTTCTTGACCTCGCCTACGGTTCCGGCGATGACTGCGGTGGCAAGCAGGATGCCGATCAGCCAGCTGCCGAACTGGTCCAGCAGGCGCAGCCACTGCGGCCGGCGGACCGGTTCGGCCGGTTCGTTGGCTCCCCAGGCGTCGGCTCGTCGCCCGGCGTCCTCAGTGGTCAGGCCAAGTGCCGGAACCACTGCGAGCCTGCCGGCCACGTCGGCGGCGTCGCGTCCGTGGGCGTCCGGCCGCGGACCCCCGGTACAGGCAGAGCGCTGCTCTCGGTCGTGGTCTGCTGAGGCCCGGTCATTCCTGGCCGCGGACGACGGTGACGGGGCAGTCGGCGTGATGCAGCAGAGCCTGGCTGACAGATCCGAGCAGCAGGCCGGTGAAGCCACCGCGTCCCCGGGCGCCGACGACGACCAGCTGGGCGTCGCGGCTGGCGTCGAGCAGGGCCGGGCGGATCCGGGCACGCTCCAGCCGCCGCTCCACTGTGACGTGGGAAAAGACCTTCTGCCAGGGCGCGATCGTCTCATCCAGCAGGCGCTGCTCGGCCTCACGGAGCCGTTCGATATCCACCACCATGGCGTTGAGGGGGTCACCGGGGCCTTCATAGGCGCCCTCGCTCCAGGCGTTCCAGACGTGAAGGGCCACCAGCGGCGCCCCGCGCAGAGCGGCCTCGGCGAACGCGAACTCCACCGCGGCCCCAGCGGCGTCGGAGCCGTCTACGGCCAGCAGCACCGCTCCGGACGGATCGGTGCGGCCTCGCACCACCATCAGCGGGCAACCACCGTGCGCGGCCAGATGCACCGCAGTCGAGCCCAGCAGCAACCCCGAGAACCCGCTCAGCCCCCGGCTGCCGACGACGGCCAAGGACGCCGACCTCGATTCGATCTCCATCACCTCCAACGCCTCCCCCGCCACCACCGATCGGGTCACGGCGACACCCGGTGCCGCCGCGTGGGCCCGTTCCTCGGCATCGGCCAGCACTCCCTGCGCCATCGGCTCCAGACCGTGGTCGGCCCGGCTCCACGGCGGCCCGCCGGCCGGTCTGTGTCCGGGCGCATAGCCGAATGCGTGCACGATCCGCAGCGGGGCACCACGCAGGCGCGCCTCACGAGCCGCTACGTCGACCGCCTCAAGGCTGGAAGCGGAACCATCCACCCCTACGATCACCGGATCAGTCATTGCAGTCTCCCGTCCCGGGGCGTCGCCGATGCGCGGCTCCTTGACCTTCATCCTTGTCGCAGCCAACCCGTCGCACCCAGGGACCAACGGGCCCCATTCAAGACCATTCGGTCCTGAAGACCGCCCTGATGCCGTCGCGACCGAGCAGGGCGCCCGCTTCGCGCGCGGTCACCCGCTTCACCGAACCGCGCACCTCCGATGCGACGCGCTCACCACGCGGCAGCACACCAGGATCCTGGTCCGCCGGACGGCACCACGGCCCCCATGGGGCTGACGTCCAGCCTCGAAGGACCACCGTATGAGCCTGCGACAGCACGGGGGCCAGACCGGGCGCCCGTCTGCTTGAGGAGGGCGGGCCCGCAAACCGGTTCCGGGGGATCCGGAGCGGCACCGTCACCCTCGACTCCCAAGCCCCCCTGGCGGCCGGCCCCGGCCATCGATTCTCCGGGTCACGAGGAATTCCTCGGATGGTCCTGGCGCTTTCCGCCCTACCGGCGGCGGCTGGGTGCCCAGGCTTTGATTCAGGTGCGCGCCCGACAAGGGCTGTCCCGTAAGTCGCGTCATGAACGCGCTACCGAAGTCGGCTCAGCCCGGCGCGGAGAAGGCCCTGCAGGAGATATGCAACGCCGAGCACCGCGGCCACGCCGAGAAGGCAATCAAGGACTTCGAGCACACCTATGGAGCGAAGTGGCCGAAAGCGACCAAGAAGGTCACCGCCGAGGCCGACGAGTTCCTCGCATTCCACGACTTCCCCGCCGAGTGCTGGGAGGGGGCACCTGCACACGACGAATCCCGTCGAGAGCACTCTCAGCACCGTGAAGTCGAGGACCAAGGTCACCCGCGGAGCCGGCAGCCCGGCCGCGGCGCCGGTGATGGTGTTCAAGCTCGTCGAGTCCGCACAGGACCGCTGGCGCGCGATCACCGGAGCCCACCTCGTCGCGCTCGTCCGCTCCGGCGCCAGGTTCGAGAACGGTGTCCTCATCGAACGCCAGGAGAACAGTGCCGCGTGATCGCTTCACGGCTGGGCTCACTGATCGCTCAGACAGATGACGAAGCGACCGAAGGCCTCGTCCCCAGCGCGATGACCGGCGAGCTCCGCGCACAACGCAGGGAAATCAGCCCAGGCCTCGCCCTCGACGGCCAACCTGGCAACGATGCCAAGCCCGTTGTGGATGTGTACTTCGTCGACCCACCGGTCGAGGCCGTCGCCCGCCGAGTAGACGAAGAAGTGCGCGTCCTCCATAGCCGGTGCCAGGAGATCGATGAGCTTGTGAAGGTTGCGCATGTCGATGTAGCAGATGTCGGACAGCTGCTCCAGGCAGAGGTAGTCAGCATCAGGTGGGCCAAGGTCGAAGCCCCAGCTTCGCCCATGGACCTTCTGGTTGAGCAGATGGACCGGCCATGCCCCAGTGAGACACCCCCACCCTCACGCACCACCTGACCCACAGCTCCTGACAATTGTTCACATTTCTCAATGAGCACCAGTATGCGCTCGCTCGACGAGCGCCCCGCTTCCGGGCAGCCGGTCTCGACTCTCAGTTGCAGTACGCAGGGGGAAGACGGCCGCCTCTGAGACCGCCACGGCCTGGGCGCCTGCGCGCACGTCCCGGATCACGATCCTCCGTCGCGACGGAAGCACCGCTCACTTCAACGTCACCTCGATGAGGATCTGGGCCGAGGACGGCTTCCCCTCCCACCCCGTCTGCGGCCCGACCATGCCCCCCCCCACACTGACGTTGATCACCTGCGCGACTGGGACAGCGAACGCCGCGCCTACCGTGCCCACCTCATGTTCACGACCGTAGAGCCCGCGCCGTCGGCCGCTGACCGGACCGACCGTGGGGCTTGAGCGCACTGGTGCCTCCCGGCGTCGCCTCTCTGCCACGCCTTGGGGCAGCCGTCAGCGACTCCGTCGCAGCCCGCCGTTCCAGCTGTCCCTTCACCGCGAACTCTCCGGTGGGTGCTCCGTCCGTGTGTCGCGGGTGAACGGGGCACGCGCCACCCGGCAGAAGCCGGTCCGCTCTCCCCGTCGTCCCGCGTGAGCGTTGCTCACTCCGGTTCGGGCACGACGACGACAGGGCAGCCGGAGTGGTGCAGGACCATGTGGGCGACCCGTCCGAGATGAGGTCCCAGATGGCCGGGGCGTCGTCGGCCGACGACGAGGAGGCCGGCGTCTCGCGAGGCGGCCAGGAGGGCCCTGTGAGCGGGACCCTCCACGGTGCGCCGCCGCAGTCGGACCTCCACGGGAGCGTCGATGAGGGCGGCATCCAGTTCCTCGGCTGCCCGCTCCTCGTACAGGCGCTCGGGACCACCGGTGAGCAGAGGGTGGTCGACCGTCTCGTGCACCGGGCACCGCCACGCCCGTACCGCCTCCAAGGGGACACCGCGCCGCTTCGCCTCCTCGTAGGCGAAGCGCACTGCCGCTGTGGGCCCGTCCGCCACTCCGACGACAATGTGATTTCGGCCCCCGCCGACAGCGCGATTGCTGTGGTTACCACGGATCACGACGACCGGGCAGTCGGCTTGCCCGGCAACCGTCAGGCTGACGGAGCCCAGAAGCAGATCGGCGAGACCGCTGCGTCCACGGGTGCCTACGACCACGGCGGACGCGTCGCGGCTTTCGCGCACGAGGGCCTGCTCAGGCGCCTCCAGCATGTCGGCGGTCGTCACGGACAGCTCGGCATGATGGCGCAGCGCCCGCAGGGACGCGGCCGCGAGGATGTCCTCCGCGGTGACACG
This sequence comes from Streptomyces sp. iso_384, assembly GCF_056172905.1. Taxonomy (NCBI): domain Bacteria; kingdom Bacillati; phylum Actinomycetota; class Actinomycetes; order Kitasatosporales; family Streptomycetaceae; genus Streptomyces; species Streptomyces sp. iso_384. Next base: position 3,297,164 of record NZ_JBWBTT010000001.1, on the reverse strand, counting down.
CCCGGATACGCTGCCCACCTCCGGCGCGAGTGCGGGCCCTTCGTAGCGCTCCCACAGAGAGGCGTACACGATCCGCAGGGGTACCCGGCGCAGGGCGGCCTCGTCGGCCGCCCAGTCGACGGCCCGCAGGCTGGGCTCGGAGCCGTCGACGCCGACGACCAGGGGAAGGTTCATCGCTCTCAGGCTCCCGCGCCGAGATCGAAGACGATGCGGGCCTTGACCTGGCCGTGCAGGACCTCGTCGATCGATTCGTTGACGGCGGTGAGCGGGCGGGTCTCCTGGATGACCTTCGTCCGGCCGTCCGCGTGGAGCTGGAAGACCTCCGCGAGGTCCTGGCGGGTGCCGACGATGGAGCCGATCACCGAAGTGCCGTTGAGCACGGTGTCGAAGATGGGCACCTGGATGGTGCCGTGCGCGGGCAGGGCCACCATGACAAGCTTCCCGCCGCGCCGCAGGCCCGAGTTGACGGCTTCGAAGGCGGCCGGGCTGACAGCGAGGGCGAGGGCGGCGTGGGCGCCGCCGTGCCGCTTCAGCTCCGCCCCGACGTCCTGGGTACGGGCGTCGATGAGGATGTCGGCGCCCAACTCCCGGGCGAGTTCCAGCTTCTCGTCGGTGACGTCGATGGCGGCGACGGTGGCGCCGGCGATCTTCGCGTACTGCACCGCGAGATGGCCGAGACCGCCCACGCCGGAGATGGCGACGAGCTGTGCGGGCCGGACGCCGGCGACCTTCAGGGCCTTGTACGTGGTGACGCCCGCGCAGGTCAGCGGGGCCGCGTCGATGGCGCTGACGCCCTCGGGCACGAGCTGGGCGAAATCGGCCCGGGCCGGCATCTTCTCGGCGTATCCGCCGTCGCAGCCGTAACCGGTGTTGACCTGGCTCTCGCACAGCGTCTCCCAGCCCGACAGACAGTGCTCGCAGCGCCCGCACGCGCTGCCGAGCCACGGCACGGCGACCCGCTGACCGACAGCGAGATGGCTGACTCCCTCGCCGAGCTTCTCGACGAGGCCGACGCCTTCGTGACCGGGCACGAACGGCGGGGTGGGCTTGACGGGCCAGTCACCGTGCGCGGCGTGTATGTCGGTGTGGCACAGCCCGGACGCCTCGACGCGGACGCGGACCTGCCCGGGGCCGGGCTCGGGGTCGGGACGCTCCTCGATGACCAGGGGCTGACCGAATTCCCGTACGACCGCTGCCTTCATGATGTCCTCGTTCTCTTGTGTACGGATGTGTGTCAGTCGTGGGCGACGACGGCGACGGGTGCGGTGGAGTGGTGGAGCACCGCGTGGGTGACGGCGCCGATGTGAGTGCCGAAGGGGTTACGGCGTACACGCCGGCCCACGACGACGAGGGAGGCGTCACGGGAGGCGTCGATCAGGAGCGCGGCGGCGCTGCCCGGGCGGGACACCTCGACGACCTCGACGTCCGGGTACTTCCGCCGCCACGGACGCAGGGTCTCGGCGAGTGCGTCGGCTCGCTGACGGGAGAACTCCTCGTGGTGCTCGAAACCCGACCCGACGGTGTACACGGCGTAGGGCCACGAGTCCCAGGCCCGGACCGCGTACAAGGCGGCCTTCCGACGCTTCGCCTCCTCGAAGGCGAAGGCGATGACGGCGTCGTCGGGGCTGCCGAGGCCGAGGACGACGGGGCGGAAAGCGGTGGCGGCGGACGGGATGCCGACGGGGTCCATGACGTGCTCGTCGGCGGCCTGTTCCCCGGCGCGCACCAGGACCACGGGCACCAGGGTCCTCGCGATCACGGCCTGTCCGACGGAGCCCACGAGGAAACCGCCCAGCCCGCTCAGCGCCCGGGACCCCAGGACCAGCAGCTCAGCGTCGCCGCCCGCTTCCACAAGGGCCTCGGCCGGCGTCCCGCTACGCTCCTCGGTGCTCACCTCGACCCCTGGATGGCGCAGCCTCAGCCCTTCGGCGGCCTCGCGGGGCACCCGCTCGGTCCAGTGCTGCTGGGTCTCGGCTCCCAGGAGGGGTGCCTGGGCCACCGGCTCCGGCACCGGCATCCACACGTGGATCAGCCGCACCGGCAGGTCACGCAGCTCCGCCTCGCGCGCCGCCCATTCCGCGGCGGCACCGCTCTCGGCCGATCCGTCGAGTCCTACGGTGATCGATCGGGCCATGATGGTCTCCTCAGGTTTCGGATGCTCCGGTTCCAGCGTCACGTTCGGCCGGCTCTCGGGACAGGGGCCGCAGGTCCCCCACAGGGGCCGACCGGCCCCATCGGCTCGGGTGTGCGGCGGTCCGAGCACCGGAGACGTTCAGCCTCAGTCATCCGTTGCCGCGGACGACCGGAAGAAGACGGCCACAACCGCGCCCGGTCGAGGGGCACCGGACGGGTACCGCTCGGGCCCGGCGTGAGCTGCCGCTCCGCCCAGGCCGCTCGGCCGGAGCGGGAGAGAAGGCATCGCACGCACCTTCGTCCGCACGGCGAGAGGAAACGGACGGCGGCCCTACCTGGGAGGGCAGTCGTGAGGCACGACCGCCACGGGGGCTGTGGCGTGGTGCAGTACGGCGTGGGTGACCGGACCGAGACGCCGCAGGCCCGCCTCGTGGCTGCGCCGCCCGACGACCACGAGGCCGGCACCGGCGCTGTTGGACAGCAGGACCTCGGAGGCCGAGCCGATCTCGAACTGCTCGACGACCTCGACCTGCGGATACTTGTCACGCCACGGCTTGAGGGTCTCGGCCAGGACCTCCCTGTTGATCTGCTCCACACCGTTCGCCTCTTCGACCAGGTAGACCGAACCCGGACTCCAGGCGAGGGCCGTCGGGACGCTCCAGGCGTGGACAGCACGCAGGGTCGCTCCGCGTTCGGCCGCGGCTGAGAAGGCGAACTCCAGGACCGCGTCACCGATCTGCCCGGGTTCCACGCCGACCACCACTTCCTGAGCCTGCTGGGGCGTGCCGGAATGCGGCTTCCCGACCATGACGACCGGCCCGGCCGCATGGCGCAGCACTTTCATCGAGACGGAACCGATCAGGTAGCCGGTCAGGGTGCCGTAACCGCGCGATCCCAGCACCAGCATGTCGGCGCTTGCGGCTTCGGCCAGGAGGGTGGGCACCGGGTCGGCGACGATCAGCTCGGTCGTGACGTCCAGGGCCGGATGCTCCCTGGCCACGCGGGACCGGGCCTCGTCGAGCATGTTGCGTACCCAGCGCTCCTCGGCCGCCCGGTCTCCGACGTACGCCACGTCGGTGGGGCTCAAGACCCAGGCGTGCACCAGTCGCAGGGCCGATCCCCGGCGCTCCGCCTCCTGCGCCGCCCAGTCCGCCGCCGCCGAGGCGTGGTCGGTCCCGTCCAGTCCTACGGTGATGATGCCGGACATGTTGGCCTCCTGATACTGCCGCTGGGAACGGAAGCCCCCGGCGGACGTGATGACGTACTGGTGTGAGCCTCACACGGGGGCGGCGAACGGCGCTGGGGCCGATCGTCCCTGGTGTGGGCCTGAGCGGCCCTCATCGTGCTGCCCGACGGGGCCTCGAATCGGTGTCGGGCCGGTGGGATGGGCGCGACCGCCGAAAGGGCCGCTCCGGGGGCCGGTGTGCCGTGGAAGCGGCGTTGGCCGGCCCTGTCGGTCTCCCTGTCCGCGTCGGCCGACCGTACGTGCTCACAGGTGAGGGACCACTGCTACTGGTGATGCGGCGTGGTGCAGCACCGCGTGCGTGACCGTCCCGACGTGCGGGACGAACGGAGCGCGACGTATACGCCGCCCCACCACCACCAGCGAGGCGTCCGCGAAGGCGTCCACGAGATGGTGGGCGGCCCTGCCGACGACACACCGTTCCGTGACCTCGACCTGCGGGAACGTGCCGCTCACCCTTCCGCCCCGCGCCACCGCGCACCCGACGCCGAAGGTCCGCAGTGCAGGACCGAACGTCCCCTGGATGAAGGGACGTTCGGGGCAGTCGGGCGAATGGACCGGACCGTTGCCGGGCCGGTCCCGCAAGGGGCTCACGCACGCGTCACCACGGGCCGAGGCCGGACAGCGCCTTCGGCGGCCCTGCCGACTCGGACCTGGACGAGAAGGAGCACCGATGAACCGCGCCACGCTCGCCGCCACGCCTCGGGAACATCCGGTCCGGGCTGCCGGGGCCGTGCCGTCCCTGACCCACGCCCCGCCGTGGTGCTGAGGCCGCCCTCACGGAGGGGCGCACCCCCCTACCAGGACCGCCGGGATCCGACCGGTGCAGCGTGTGCTACGGGCGAAGGGCAGAGCCGCAACGGGACGGACACCGACCGGGCCGCCGAGAAAAGAGGTCGGAAGCACCGCTCAACAGCTGAGCCGCGCGTCACGAGGCGGGCCGGGCGCCCTCCGCAGTGCCCGAGGACAGTCCCAGGGGAGCGTGCCACACGAGCCGCGCCCCCTTTCCTCCCGGGCTCTCCAGCACCATGTCGCCGCCGAGCGTCCGCGCGCGTTCCGCCATGTTGGCCAGGCCGCTGCGGCGGCCTCCGGCCGGGATACCGACGCCGTTGTCCGTGACCGTCAGGCGGACCTGCTTGCCGTCGGTGTCCAGCACCACGTCGGCGCGGTCGGCTCGGGCGTGCCGGGCGATGTTGGTCAGGGACTCGGTGAGGACGGCCATGACATGGTCCGCGGTCTGACCGGGCACGTGCGTGTCGAGCAGGCCCTCCATACGGACACTGGGGGCGAACCCCAGGAGAGGAGCTGCCTCGCCGATCGCGCGTACCGCGCGGGAGCGCAGGCCGGGCGCCGTGTCGTCGTCGCGGGAGCGCAGGCCGAAGATCGTCGACCTGATGATCTTGATGGTTTCGTCGAGGTCGTCCACCGCCCGCAGAATACGCTCGGAAGCCACGTCGTCCTGGACGCGCCGCCCGGCACTCTGCAGCGTCATACCGGTGGCGAAGAGCCGTTGGATGGCCAGGTCGTGCAGGTCGCGGGCGATCCGGTCGCGGTCCTCCAGCAGCGCGATCTGCTCGGCGTCCTGGCGACGTTCCGCAAGCTCCATCGCGACGGCGGCCTGCGCGGCGAAGACCTGGAGCGACTCGATTTCCTTCCCGGTGAACTCCTGGCCGCCCGACTCCCGGACCAGCAGGACGGCTCCCTGGGCCTCGTCGCGCGAGCCGATGGGCACGGCGACGGCCGGTCCCAGCCCGTCGAAGCGCGGCGGGGCGATGGAGAGCGGGGAGTCACGTGAGATGTCCGCGGTGCTGACCGGAGCCCGGCGAACGAACGCCTGCCCGACGAGAGTGCCTTCCACCGGCAGGACGACTCCCCGCCAGACGTCGGCCTCCTGGCCAATCGCGAGTTCCACGGCGAGTGTGCTTGTCCCACTCACCGGCATGGCCACGACGCTCAGCGCCGAAGCGGTGATCTCCCTGGCCCGCTCCGCGATCAGCGGCAGCACCCCGCCCTGGTCGGCACCGGACATCAACGTGTGGGTGATCTCCGCGTTCGCCTGCAGCCAGCGCTCGCGCAGCCGGGACTCCTCGTAGAGACGGGCGTTGTCGATAGCCACGCCGGCCGCCACGGCCAGCGTGGCGAGCACGGACTCGTCGTCCTCGTCGAACTGCTGCCCGCCGCGCTTCTCCGTCAGGTACAGGTTGCCGAAGACGTGGTCACGCACCCGGATGGGGACACCGAGGAAGGTGTTCATGGGCGGGTGGTGGGCCGGGAAGCCGTAGGAGGCCGGGTGCTCGGAGAGCTTGGGCAGACGCAGTGACTCGGGGTGGCGGATCAGCTCGCCCAGGATGCCGTGGCCTTCCGGGTAGGGTCCGATCTTCGCGATCTGCTCCTCGTCCACACCCACCGTGTGGAATGCCGACAGGCGTGTGCCGTTCGGGCCGATCACCCCGAGCGCGGCGTACTCGGCGTCGACCAGGGCCGCCGCGGCCTCCACGATGCTGCGCAGCGCCTGCTCAAGGTCCAGCTCGCGGCCGACCGACAGCACGGCCTCCAGGAGGCTGTGAACCCGGCCCCGGGTCCCGCGCGCCGCGTCCAGCCGGGCCTGGAGCTCCTCCAGCAATTCGTCCAGTCGCAGTTGCGGCAGCCGTACCCGCGCCTCGCCGGGCCCTTCGGCGTTCTTCACCACCGGCTGTTCCTCCAACGCCACACCATCTCTCGGCGACCCGTCCCGTGCATCGCCACAGTAACGGCTCGAACAGGAGCGGCACGAGGGACCGACGCAGCCGTGCGGTGGTGCCGGCCGCGCCTTGGTCTTCAGCGCCCGTCGGGTCGCATACGGTCGCGGGCCCGGGTGGCGATGACCGCGGCCTGGATGCGGCGCTCCACGCCGAGCTTGGCGAGCAGGCGGGAGATGTGGTTCTTCACCGTCTTCTCCGCGAGGTACAGCCGCTGCCCGATCTGCCGGTTGGTCAGCCCGTCCCCGATCAGGTCGAGAATCTCGCGCTCGCGGTCGGTCAGCCCCGGCAGCATGTCCGGCTCCTCGGCCGGCGGCTGCCCGCTCCGCAGCCGCGCCATGAGCTTGGTGGTGGCGCTCGCGTCCAGCAGCGACTGGCCGCGGGCCACCGTCCGCACGGCCGTGACCAGGTCCGATCCCTGGATCTGCTTCAGGACGTAGCCGGCGGCTCCCGCCATGATCGAGTCCAGCAGTGCTTCCTCGTCGTCGAAGGAGGTCAGCATCAGACAGGCCAGGTCCGGCATCGCCGAGCGCAGTTCTCGGCAGACGGTCACCCCGTCGCCGTCCGGCAGACGCACGTCGAGGACGGCCACGTCGGGTCGCAGGGCGGGGGCCCTCACCAATGCCTGCTCCGCCGTCGCCGCCTCTCCGATGACCGCTATATCCGGTTCGTCCTCCAGCAGGTCGTGCACCCCTCGCCGTACCACCTCGTGGTCGTCCAGGAGGAACACCCTGATCGGGCTGCCCGTGCTGCCGTCCTGCTCGCTGTGCGCCATCGACCGCTCCTGGTACGCCTCGTCCTGTGCTGGCATCCTCATCTTGTCGGACAGTCCGGGACCAGGGCCGGTCGGCCCCACTTTCGCCCGTGTCAATGGGCCACGAGTCCATGCTCGCGGAGCTGCCCCCGTACCCGGTCCACCAGTGCCGGTTCGGGAATCGACGTGTCACGCAGAAGGAAAGGGATGCCGCGTGCGGCGTACTTGGCGGCGCCGAGCTTGTGGGACGGAAGGACGTCGACCCGCTCCACGCAGCCCAGGCCGGAGAGGAACGAGGCGAGTTGGTCGACGGCGGACGTCGCCGGTCGGTGCCGCCGCGAACGATCCCGAGCTGCTGGCCATCGTGCACCTGGCCGGAGCCGGCGGGGACGGTCCCCTGTCCTTGCGGTCGCTGTGCGAGGCCGTCGAACGGCGTCACAGCGGGTACGGCATCCCCGTCACCGCGGTGGGGGGGGGCGCTGGACGCGTCCGGCCGGATAGCGATGCGGGACTTCACCGGGCAGCTAGGGCCTTTCGTTTGGATCAGGCCGGATCAGGGAGCGGGGGCCGGTGCGTGCAGCTGCAGGGCGGAGGAGGGAGTCACTGCGGAGCATCGGCGACTGACGACAACGCCGCAGATGTGCGTGCCGGCCCCCGCGAGCCCGGCCTGATCCAAACGAAAGGCCCTAGCCGTGCCGCATCTTCCTGCCCTGCACTTCGAACGCCATGCACAGGTGGCTCTGTTGTGGACCGCGCGGGACCGGCGGGAGGACTGGCTGCGGGCGGGCCAGGCGCTGCGGCACGTGCTGCTCACAGCGACCTCGTACGGGGGTACGCACCTCGATACTGCACCAGGTGATGGAGTGGACGGATCTGCGGGTGGCGGTGAGCGGTTCGCAGCAGCGGTGCCCGCAGCTGCTGATCCGGTTCGGGTACGGCACCGCGGGCGGTCGCACCCCGCGCGCGGCCGCGTATGCCGCATCGTCCGCAACGCCAGGAGCGGCGGCTTCCGGTGAGGGGACCGCCCCATCCGGTCGACCGTGTCCGGTCGGCACTGCCGACCGGAGAGGCATACGGAACGCCCGCAGCAGCTGCCTCATCCGGTGGTGCGTGTACCCGTGATCTCGCGGCCCGTGACCAGCTCGGACTCGATACGCACAAAGACCCCGTCACGTACGGGCATCCAGGAATGCGGGCCGGACCGCGAGAGCCGTTCCTGCTCGGCGGGCTCGGTCACCATGCCGGCCCGACCGGTGACGACCACGCTCCAGCCCGACCGGGTCGCCGCGCTGAACTCGTCCGCCTCGAACGCGACCACGGCACCATCGACGGCGTGCACGAGGTCGGAGACCTCCGAGGTGTACAGCACAACGGAGTCGTCCTCGTCCAGGACGAAGCTGACCGGGAGGACCGCGGGCAGCGCCTGCCGGGTGTACACGACCCGGCCGAGCGGCACTTCGGCCAGCAGACGAAGGCATTCCAGCCGGTCGAGAATGCGGATGGCGTCGTTCTCGAGCATCCCACCATCCTCCGCGCCGCGGTGTGACGCCGGGTAGGGCCGGTCGGCCCTATCCGCGGGTCCTCGCAGCAGACGGCCGCATCCTCCGCTCCGACCGAGTCGTGTGAGCAATGCGGGGCGCACTTTCGCAGAGGGGCCGGCCGGATGCGATGGAGGACCGTCAGTCTCGCGGCAGGGGACCGTCGGCCATGCAGTCCCGGTGCCCCGAGAACACAGTGGCTGAGCAGTCGCAGAACCGCAGGCGGAAGGCCTCCGGATCACCTGCTGCTCATGTCGCAGCAATACAGAAAAGGAAAAGACGGACAGTACGGTCCAGACTTCGACGACCGAGCGCAACAGGACGGCGTCGGGTGCGCCGATGCCCGGCCGGGCCTGGCTGATGCTGGCCCTCGCCACCGTCGGTTTCGCGGTCGACTTCCGGGCCTGGGCGCTCCTCGCCCGCTCGGCCCTCGGCTCAAGGACGGTCTCGACCTGTCGTCGTTCGAGCAGTCGCTGCTGACGGCGGTGCCGGTCGTCCTCGGTTCTCCGGGCCGGATCCAGGTCAGCGCACTGACCGACCGGTTCGGCGGACTGGTGATGTTCCCGATCGTGTCGGCGGCCACCATCGTGAAGGTGCTCCGCCTCGGCCTGGCCGGGCACTCCTCACTCGCCGCCCTGCTCATCGGCGGGTTCTTCCCGGACCGGCGCCCCAGACCGGCGACGGCGAATGGCAGCGACTGCCTGACCAGTTGCGTTCGCCGTGGTGCCGTTCCAACGGGACGCGAGGAGAGCACTGCTGCTCTTCGTGGCATGGCCGTTCATCCGACTTCCGCACATGGTCACCCGCACCCCTGTGCTACACGCCTGCGGCAAGGCGGCCGACGCCGAAGAACTCCTTACCCGCGTTCGCGACGCGGCGAGGAGCTGTACCAGCTACGAGGACGACATGGGCCTCGACCTGACCCATCACCGCTCTCCCCGGCCCAGATCCGGGCCCGGCGGACGATGCCATCGCCGACAAGAGGGGCCAACGCCGTTCGTGCGGTCGAAGGAGTGGTGGACGTAGCGAATGGATCTTGAGCAACCCCATTCCTTGCTCGGCTGTATGAGCTCGAAGGGCCGGTCCACCACATGCACCCGGACCGACACTCCTGGGACAATGCCCAGGAGGGGCGCAGCAGACGCATCCGATAGCAAGGACCGCAGATGGGCGATACACCGACCAACACCGCCGTGACGCGCGTTTTTCTGCTGGACGACCACGAGGTCGTTCGCCGCGGAATACGGGATCTGCTGGCGGCCGAGCAGGACCTCGCCGTCGTCGGCGAGGCATCGACGGCTGATCAAGCCCTGGCCCGCGGGCCGGCGCTGCGACCCGACGTAGCGGTGCTCGATGTCAGGCTGCCCGACGGGAACGGCATCACTGTCTGCCGGGAGCTGCGGTCACGCATGCCCGACCTGGCGTGCCTGATACTCACCTCGTTCGACGACGAGGACGCCCTTCTCGACGCCATCATGGCGGGCGCGGCCGGATACGTGCTCAAACAGATCAACGGTTCGGACCTGGTATCGGCCGTACGGACCGTGGCATCGGGTCGGTCGATGCTCGACCCGTCGACCACGGCCAGGCTCATGCGGTCCCTGCGCGAGTCCGAGGCCGATTCGCCGCCGGAGGACGAGAGGCTCGCGGTCCTCTCCGAGCGCGAGCGTTCCGTTCTCGATCTCATCGGCGAGGGACTGACCAACCGGCAGATCGCCAAGCGGCTCTATCTGTCGGAGAAGACCGTCAAGAACCATATTTCCCGCCTGCTCGGGAAGCTCGGGGTCGAGCGCCGGGTGCAGGCAGCTGTCATTGCGGCCGAGGTCCGGGAGCATCAGCAGCGTGAGCAGTGAGTGCGCTCACTTCGAACGTCGGTCAGGTGCGGCCGGGACAATAGGTACCCGCCATTCCAGCACTGTGCCTCTCCGCGGATGCGGCTTCGCGTGGAGGGACAGGGTGCCTCCCAGCCGTTCGGCCCGTTCTGTGAGGTTGCGGATACCACCGCGCCTACCACTTTCTGGCGCACGCAGGCCGACCCCGTCATCGCTTGTCGTCACGGTGAGCATGCCGTCGTCGGCGATGACCGAGACTTCGGCCCGGCGGGCCCGTGCGTGTCGGGCGACATTGCTGAGAGCTTCGCCGACAACCGCGACCGCGTGATCGGCCGCCACCCGGGGGACATCGGTGTCGATCAGCCCCTCCATACGGAGGGCGGGCGTGAATCCGAGCGCGGGCGTGGCGGCGTCCACCGCCTGAACTACTCGGGAACGGAGTTTCGACCCCTGGCCCGGTGTCTCGTGCTCCCTGAGGCCGAAAATGGTGGTACGGATGATCTTGATGGTGGTGTCCAGATCATCAATGGCACGGCCCAGCCGCTCGGCCGCTTCCGGGTGCTCCACCAAGGGACGGGCGCTCTGCAGCGTCATTCCGGTGGCGAACAGCCGTTGAATGGCCAAGTCGTGCAGATCTCGGGCGATTCGTTCACGATCGGCCAGCAGGCTCATCCGCTCGGAGCCGCTTCGGTGATCGGCCAGTTCGAGCGCCAGGGCTGCCTGCCCGGCGAATCCGGGCAACGCGGTGATCTCCGCGCTCAGGAACGCCGCCCTGTTCCGGACGCGCGCGAGGATCATGACTCCGCTCAGCCGTTCTTTGGTCCCCAGCGTGACAGCCACTGCGGGCCCGAAACCCTCCCACCGCTCGCGCTGCGCCTGCACCCGTGGATCGCTGCTGACATCCTCCACCGTGACCAGGCCGTCTTCAGCGAGCGCTACTGCGGCAAGTGTGCCCCGGCTGCTCGGGAGGACGACGCCCCGATGGCACTCGGCCTTCTCCCCGAGAGCCAGCGAGCCGGTCATCTCCCCGTCCGTGCCGATGAGGTAGAAGACCCCGAGGTCCGCCCCCGCTATGTCGACAACCTGTTCCAGCATGTCTTCGAGAACCTGCGACTCGGCCTCACCCGAGAGCAAAGCGCTGGTGAGATCGGAACTGGCGGTGAGCCATCGCTCTCTGATTCGCCCCTCCTCGTAGAGGCGGGCGTTCTCGATGGCTATCCCGGCTGCGACGGCCAAGGTCGAGACCGCGGCTCCGTCCTCCGCGTCGAAATCATCCGCCCCACGCTTCTCCGCGAGATACAGATTGCCGAACACCTCGTCGCGCACGCGGATGGGCACCCCCAAGAAGGATTGCATCGGCGGATGGTGGGGTGGGAATCCCGCCGAGGCCGGATGATCGTGGAGCTCGGGCAGTCTCAGAGGTTCCGGGTGTCTTGTCACCTCGCCCTGGAGCCCGTGTCCTGTGGGGAGGCCGCCGATCTGTTGCCACGTCTCCTCGTCGATGCCGATCGGAAGGAACTCGGCGTTTTCCTGGTCGCTCCCCACCACTCCGAGGGCTCCGTATTCGGCGTCGACGAGGGAGACTGCGGATTCGACGATGTCGCGCAACACCTCGGGCAGGGTCAGTTCCCGCCCCACCGACATGACAGCGTCGAGCAGGTCGTTCAACCGGTCCCGAGCCCCCCGGGCATGCTCGATGTGCACCTGAAGCTCGTCGAGTCTGAGCCGCGGGAGTCGGTTGTCGTCCTTACCGACACCGCCCATGGAGCACCTCCGACGGCCGCGAGAGCGACGTACGCGCGTGAACCCGATGCGATTCCAATCTAACGCTCGGACTCGATCGCCTCATGTCGGGCAAGGCCGGCTCCGCGCTCATGGAGGTGACGAGGATTCCCGGGACGGAAGGTGGCACGTGCGAGCCTGGCCGCAAGGAATCCGGCCGGGGCGCAGGCAGTGGCCAGGCCCGCGGCCCTCCACCCCAAGGGCTCGGTGTCCAGTACGGCGCCCAGCGGCGGGAAGTAGAGAGCAGCCGCCGCCAGCAGGGCTGAGGCCAGGACGGAGGCCAGGAGGAACGGGTTGTCCAACGTCATCGGCCGATCCCGGAGGCCGAGGACCACTCCCAGTTGAGCGGCGAGCAGGGCCAGGAAGAGCACGCTCTGCCACGGCTCGTCCCATGCCTGAGCTATCAGTCCGGCACTGAGACTGACCGCTGTGACGACAGCTGCTGTCAGCAGCAGCTGTTGCCAGGCGCCACCTCCCAGAATGTGCTGATCCGCGCGACGCGGAGGGCGACGCATCACACCTGGGGAAGCCGGCTCCGCTCCCATGGCCACGCCGGTCAGTCCGTGGGTCAGGAGGTTGATCCAGAGGATCTGTCCGGCGCGCAGGGGCAGAGGGAGGCCCAGCAGCGGGCCGATCAGCATGACGAGAATCTCCGCCGCACCGCCCGCCATCCCGTAGACGAGGAAGCGCCGGATGTTGTCGAAGACCCTGCGTCCCTCTTCGATCGCGGCAACCACGGTCGCCAGTTCGTCGTCCGTGAGCACCAGGTCCGCCGCCTGGCGGGCGACTTCGGTGCCCCGGCCGCCCATGGCGATGCCGATGTCGGCTTGGTGGAGTGCCGGGCCGTCGTTCACACCGTCGCCGGTCATCGCGGTGATCGCGCCGCGGGCGCGCCAGGCGGCCACGATGTCGAGCTTCTGTTGCGGGTCCGTCCTGGCGAACACCCGCACCGCCGTGAGATCGGGAACGCGGCCCGCGGCCACGTCCTTTCCGGTGACGACGTGGTCGGCGGTGGCGTTCGGTCCGAGCAGTTCGACGCGGTCGGCCACCGCGCTCGCGGTGGCGGGATGGTCACCGGTGACGAGTATCGGTGTGATGCCCGCGGCTCTGCACGAAGCCAGCGTGGCAGCCGCGTGTGGTTTGGGTGGGTCGCTCAATGCCACGAGGCCCAGCAGCCTCAGGCCCGACTCCCCGGCTGTGGCCGGTCGGGGTGCCTCCGGGCGCAGGCCCGATGCGACAGCCAGCACGCGGTAGCCGCCCGCCGCGAGCCGTGCCGCTTCCGCACGAGCGAGACGTAGCGTCTCCGGGGAGTCGGTGAGCACCGTCGCAGCAAGGACGGCCTCGGGAGCGCCCTTCAGGCACACCAGGACGCCGCCGGAGGGCAGCGCATGCACGGTGGTCATCCTCCTGCGGAGGCTGTCGAACGGTGCTTCTGCGATTCTGGGGTGGGTGGATGCCAGCTCCGTGAGGTCCCGGCACCCGACCTTGACGGCTGCCGTGAGAAGAGCGCCCTCCATGGGGTCGCCGATGGCCTCCCAGCGGCTGTCGGGTGAGGCGGAAGGCGGGGGCCGCAGGGCGGCGTCATTGCACAGGGCCGCCGCTGTGAGCACTTCCTGTACCTCATGCCGTTCCACGGGGCCCACAGGCCTTCCCTCGGTCAGAACGTCCCCCTGCGGTTCGTAGCCGACCCCCTGGAGTTCGACGGTGGTCAGAGGCGTCCAGACGTGCTGCACGACCATGCGCCCCTCGGTCAGCGTGCCGGTCTTGTCGGTGGCGAGCACAGATACCGAGCCGAGCGTCTCCACTGCGGGTAGCCGACGCACCAGTGCGTGGCGGGCTGCCATACGCCGGGCGCCGAGAGCCAGGGCAAGGGTGACGACGGCGGGAAGTGATTCCGGCACCGCGGCAACAGCGAGACTGATGGCGGTCACTGCCATGGTTCCCAGGGGCAGCCCCCGTACGAGTCCCTGCGCGAGAACCAGTGCACACAGGACCAGCGTGACAGCCGCGAGCACACGCCCCAGGGAGGCGAGCCGCAGCTGAAGAGGCGTGGGCCGACGACGGTCGTCGAGAAGGGCGGCGATCCGGCCGAGGGCGGCGGCTCTCCCGGTGGCGGTGACGGTCGCGACCCCCCTGCCACGGACGACGACCGTTCCGGCGTGCAGCGACGCGGTCGCGTCCTTGTCCACGGGTACGGACTCTCCGGTGAGCATGGATTCGTCGACCAACAGCGCTGCCGCTTCGTCGATCGCGGCGTCGGCAGCGATGATGTCCCCCTCCGCCAGCAGGAGAACATCTCCGGGCACGACGGTGGCGGCCGGGACGTCACGGTCCGCATCTTCTCTGCGGACCCGGGCGTGTGGCGCGGAGAGCGCCGACAGAGCCGCCACGGCGTTGTCGGCTCTGATCTCTTGAGCGACCCCCACGGTGGTGTTGACCACGATGACGAGTCCGATGACCACGGAATCGGCGTGATCACCGATCGCCAGGGTGAGGGCGACGGCTGCGATCAGGACCATCATCAGCGGGTCCCTGAGCTGTGCGAGCACTCTCGAGTACAGCGGGCGCGTCTTCCGGACGGCGACTTCGTTCCGTCCCGTCTCGGCGAGTCGACGGTCAGCCTCGTGCTGGGTGAGCCCCGGCATCCGGCGGCGAAGGCCGGCGCCTGTCTCGTCCTCCGCAGGAAACATCACGGTCGGCTCACAGGGCGGGGACCGTGATGACGGGACAGTGGGCCCGGTGAAGGAGACCGTGCACGACGGATCCGACCCGCATGCCCGTGTATCCACCCTCACTCCGTCGGCCCACCACGATGCCGAGGGTGTGCTCCCCCGCTTCGGCCAGGACTTCGACCGGGAAGCCGATCTGCACCTCATGGTGCAGTTGGACGTCCGGGTACTTCTTCTCCCACTCCGCGACCGTCTCGTGCAGCAAGCGGCGCTGGTGGTGAAACAGGGTGTCGCCGGTGCGGAGCGAGAAGACCGGCGGCTGCCAGACAGCTGTAGCGTGCACCGCGCAGCCTCGGAGATCCGCTTCCTCGAAGGCCAGAGCCAGTGCGGCTTTGGAAGGGTCGCTGCCGTCGACGCCCACGACGAGACAGGGCCGATCCTGACTGCCGCCGTCGGGGCCGCCCACCACGACCACCGGGCAGCGTGCCTGAGCAGTGACGGGAATGACTACCGAGCCGGAACTGAGAATCTCCTCGGCACGGTGCAGGTGTCGCGAGCCCAGCACCACCAGACGCACATGAAGGGACAGAAACGCCAGTTGCCGCCCGGGAAAGCCGTCGAGGAGCGAACCGGTGATCCCGGTTTCGGGCCATCGGGCATGCGCCCACGAGATCGCGGCATCCAGGGTTCGTCGGCCGTCCTGCTCGCTCCGGTGGTGCGGGGCATCGTCGACATGCTGGGTGTCATGCCGGGGAGGGACTGAGAGGGCGAGGCGAAGGCGAAGTCCACGGAGGCGAGCCTCGTCGGCACCCCAGGCGACAGCCGGGTGCCAGTCACCGCGAGGGTCGACACCCACCACGATCTCCTGACGGATCTCTGCGCTGTTCATAGCGTGCTCCGATGCTCGTCTCCCCGGCAATCGGCACCGCCCGGAGCCCCCCGGAGGGCGCTCTGCGCACCGAATGCGGTGGCGCTGTTCCAGGTTGCCACTCGGTCTTCTTCTCGAAAGGGGCCGCAGGGGGCAAGCCGGGGCCCAAAGGGCCCATACCCGCAGTCGCCCCCCAGCGGGGGTCGTACAGGAGGATCCGGTCGGCCTCCGGACGGGACCGTTCGGCCCCTGCTCTTGGTACCCGGTGGTGTCCGAAGGTGATATCGGAAGCGCTCCGCACCGTGGGGAGAAATGGAGGCGCAGCAGGATGCGGCATCTCCGGGTAGGTGACCTGATGACGGACGAAGTGGTCACGGTCGAGCGCGCGACGCCATCAGCGGAGGTGGCCGGGCTGCTCGCCCGGCACGCCATCAACGGCGTCCCGGTGATGGGCGAGGACGATCACGTCGTGGGGATGCTTTCGGCGAGTGACCTGCTCAGCAGGCAAGCCTCCACGGCCGGCAGAACAATGTCGTCACCGGCTGTCACCGTCCACGCGGAGCAGACGGTGGCGGAAGCAGCCCGGCTCATGAACCGTCGTGGCTGCGAGCGGCTCCCCGTCGTCGACGACGAGGAACGCTTGGTCGGCATGGTGACCAGACGTGATCTCCTGGGCTTCTTTATCCGTCCGGACGCCGAGGTGGAGCACCGGATCCGGGACGACATACTCAGCGGTGTTCTGCGCGTTCAGGCCGATGCCGTCCAGGTCCACGTGCTCGACGGTGTTGTCGTCCTGGCCGGCCGGCTGCCGCATCGGAGCCTGATCCGTGCCGCCCTCGCACTCACCTCTCGAACAGAAGGAGTCGTCGCCGTCGTGAACCGCATCTCGATACAGCCCGACGACACGTCTTCGCCGCAGAAACCGGACGCCGCTTCCCGGCCCACCTGAGATGCGCTCCGGCGCCGGCTTCTCAGCGCGAGTGCGGATGAAGGCGATGACCGACAGGAGACAGGAAGACCATGCTGACGATCGAACAACGCATCACCTCAGTCGTCCCTTCGCTCGTCGGGGAGGCCGTGGCCGCGCCGTCCATGCACAACGCGCAACCCTGGAAGTTCGTCCACCGCTCCGGAACACGCCTCCTCTCGCTGTACGGCGATCCGGACCGTGCGCTGCCCGTCGGCGACGCGGACAACCGCGGCCTGCATATCGGATGCGGAGCAGCGCTGTTGAATCTGCGGGTGGCCGCGGCACACCGTGGCTGGAACACCGTTATCCAGCTTCTGCCCGACCATCGCGACCCGTGGCGTCTCGCTGACGTGATGCTGGAGGATTCCGAGACCGCGGACCATCAACTGGCCGACCTGCACCCTGCCGTGCGGCTCCGGCACACCAGCCGCTATCCGTTCGCCGACGAGGCGGTCGCACCCGAGATCCTGGACGAGATGAGCGCGGCCGCGCTCCTGGAAGGGGCTCGGCTGATCGTTCCCGGAGCCTGGCACGCCGGCGCCGTCCTGGACCTGGTGCACGACGCGGAGCTCTACGAATCAGCCAACGACGCCATGAGGGCCGAAATCGTCACCTGGACCCGTACGGGCAAGGCCGGGGAGGGCCCGGACACCGAGGGCATCCCCTCGTACGCCTTCGGCCCGCGTCAGCACGGAGCAACGGCCCCGGTGCGGGACTTCGACGTGCCCCGAGGCTCACGGGACCGGGCGTCCGCCACCTTCGAGGAGCGTCCCCAGATCGCCTTGCTGGGGACGGAGACAGATCTTGCCGCGGACTGGCTCAGGGCGGGTCAGGCCATGGAGCGCGTGCTCCTTCAGGCCACTCGCGACGGACTAGCAACCTCCGTGATCTCGCAGCCGCTGGAATGGCCCGAGCTTCGACACCTCGCACGTGACCCGAACTCGAAGATGGGCTTCGTGCAAATGATCCTTCGGTTCGGATACGGGCCGTCGAGCCCGGTCACGCCCAGACGACCGGTCACGGAGGTTCTGAACATCGCCTGACACCGGCACACAGCCGTGCTGGTCTCGCGGCTGTCCGCTCACTTCTCGGATTCCTGCGGAGGCAGACGGAACCAGTGCTCCCTCCCCGGCGGCACAGCCACCCTTCTGCCCTCCGGAAGCAGCACCACGAGGGCTCCCTGCGGCGAGGGATGGACACTGACGCCGATGCGTCCCGGGAGCAGCCGGAGCCGCACCCCGCTGTGGCCGCGGAAGCACAGCGTGAAGGAGAAGCGGGGTATTTCCCTGAGTGCCACGGGGTCGATACGCAAACCCTCCTCGCAGGGTTCCAGTCCGGTGATGCCTCGCTCGACCAGATCAAGTGTTCCCGCCATGGCGCCCAGGTGGATGCCCTCGCCGGTCGTGCCGCCCTGGATGTCGGCCACATCGCTGAGGAGTGCTTCCTCCACGTACATCCAAGCGTCCGGGCCCTTCTGACGTGCAAGGACCCAGCCGTGCACCAGGCTGCTGAGGGTGGATCCGTGGCTGGTGCGCGGAAGGTAGTAGCCGACTGTCCTGTTCCAGATCTCGTCGTCGATCCGGTAGCCGAGGCGGTCGAAGAGAGCGGTCAGCTCGGCGGGCCGGAAGAGATGGCCGAGCATGAGAGCGTCGGCTTGCTTCGACGCTTGGTAGTTGTTGACCGAGTCGCCCTCCGCCTCCAGGATCCGGTCCAGTCTCCGGATATCGGGGTAGCGGCGCCGATAGCGCTCCCAGTCGAGTTCCTCGAGATCCCCGTACCCCTCGAACTGGCTCAGCACGCCGTCGTGAAAGGGCACGTAGAGGCGGCGTGAGACGTCAACCCAGCGCGCGTGCTCCTCCGCGTCGATCGCCAGCCGCTCCGCGAGCTCCTCGCGCCGGGCATCGGGCAGTGCGTCGAGGACTTCCAGGGCCCGGGCCAGGACCCATGCGGCCATCGCGTTGGTGTAGGCGTTGTCGTCGATGCCTGGCCGGTCCGCGCCCGGATACGCGTCGTGGTACTCGTCGGGACCGACGATCCCCAGCAACCGGTACCGGCCCCGGTCGGGGTCGAAGGCCGCCGCGCTCGCCCAGTACCGGGCCACCTCCAGCAGGATGTCCGCCCCGGCCGCGTGGAGGAACCCCTGATCACCCGCTGCCTGTGCGTACCGCCAGGCATTGAGTGCCACCGCGGATCCCACGTGGCGCTGGAGGTGGGAGTGGTCCGGCAGCCACCGGCCGGAAGCGGGATTGAGGTGCATCGCCTGGGTCTCTTCGCGACCGGAACCGGCGCTCTGCCACGGGTACATGGCTCCACGCGCCCCGGTACGCCGGGCAGCTGCCCGGGCTGCGGGCAGTCGCCGATGCCGGTACATCAGCATCGCTCGGGCAACTTCGGGGAAATGGAGCGTGAGATAGGGCAGGACGAACAGTTCGTCCCAGAACACATGGCCCCGGTACGCCTCGCCGTGCAGCCCACGGGCCGGCACCCCTACGTCGAGCTCCGCCGTATGCGGCGACAGGGTCTGCAACAGGTGGAACAGGTGCAGGCGCAGTACGTGCCCGCTCTCCCCGGGCACGTACAACTCCGCCTGGTTCCACATGCGTTGCCAGGCAGACCTGTGCGAGCGGAGTAGTCGGCCGAAGACGGGGACGTGGGCGAGGCTCTCCACGGCTGCGGCAAGCGGGTCACCGGCGGGGCGGTCGAGTGATGTGTGCAGGGCGACCGTCTTGGTGACCGTCACCGAGTTGCCGGGGGAAACCGGGAGAACGAACCGCTGCACGGCAGCCCGAGCGGCGTGAACGTATTCGGCAGGTCGTGCCGGGCTGGAGGCGGTGCGGACGGCGAGAGCGAGGTGGACAGCCGATTGGACGGTCCGGCAGGTGAGCCAGGCGACTCCCCCGGGCTCCGCTCCTTTGCGGTGCTCGGTGAGGTGCTGTCCGTCAAGGTCTCCGTAGCGTTCCACTCCGGCATTGGTGACAGTACCGTCGAGAATCGACTCGACCTCGAGTCGACCGCTCCAGCCGTAGGCTCTGAACGCGCTGCGTTGAGATGCGAGCCAGGGGATTCCCATATGGACGAACCGCTGGTGGGTGACGCGCAGACCGCGTCCCGCACCGTCCCGGTAGAGCAGGCGACGGGTGAGGACTCCCGCTCGGAGGTCCAGACGCGTGGTGGAGCGTCTCAGTCCGGCGGAGTCGGGCGTGAGCCACTCCCCGGGTGGTCCGTCTTCGGGCAGGCAGCGGTAGCGCAGCAGCGTCCAGTTCGGGAGGTTGACCAGGTCTTCGTTCTCGACCGTCCTCCCGGCGACGGTGGATGTGAGGCGGTCGTAGCAGCCGGCCAGGTAGGTGCCCGGGTAGTGCGCGCCGTCCGCCGCGCATTCCGGAGTGCTGCCTCGCGTGGCGAACCTGCCGTTGCCGACGGTGCACAGAGTTTCGACCAGCCGTTCCGTGTGCGGATCGTAGGCGGAGTAGTTCCAGCTCCAGGCGTCGTTCATGGGCTTCCCACCGGTAGCTCGTCGACGAGAGCGGCAAGGTCGCGCAGCACAAGATCCGCCCCCATGTTGTGCAGCACGGCATCCCTGTCGGCGCTCGGTGTCCGGTCCAGTCCGACGACGAGCCCGAAGCCTCCACGCCGGGCCGCGGCCACCCCGGCTTCCGCGTCCTCGACCACCGCGGCTTCGGCCGGGCGCAGTCCCAGCCGGGAAGCAGCCTCCAGGAACAGCGCGGGGTTCGGTTTGCCAGGAAGTCCGAGTCGTGCCACGTCCCTGCCGTCGACCACGGTGTCGAAGAAGCCGAGAATCCCTGCCGCTTCCAGCAGGGCACCGGCATGCCGTGACGCGGAGGCTGCGACGCACCGAACTCCCCTGGCGCGAAGGGACCGCAGTGCGGGGGCCACATCGTCGAACACGGGAACGGCCCGGGTCGAGAGCATGTGAGTGAAGGCCAGCTCCTTGTCAGCGGCGACCGCCCAGATGCTGGTGCAGCCGGGCTGGTCGTCCGGTGCTCCCAGGGGCAGCACGATGCCGCGGGCCTTCAGGAAAGCGCGGGCTCCGTCAAGCCGTGCTTTGCCGTCCACGAGGCGTCGGTACTCGGCGTTCGCGTCGAAAGGAGGCTGTCGCGGGTCGCCGGGCCTCAGCTTCTCGATGCAGCGGTCGAACGCGACTTTCCAGGCGGCTGCGTGCAGGGACGCCGAATCGAGCAGTACACCGTCGGTGTCGAAGACGACGCCGCGTGTGCCGGGCGCGACTCCAGGTCCGGTTTCTGTGCCCGCCTCCTCGGAGGGGGATGTCGGCAGGGTAGGAACCGGTGGGTCACCGCGGGGCATGGAGTGCGACCTTCAGGGCTCCGGTGTCCGTCGCCCGGGAGAACACGTCGTACGCCTCCTCCATCTGCCCCAGCTCGAACCGGTGTGTGACCAACTCGGACGACGGCAGCCTTCCGTTCGCCAGCATCCGCAGCAGCATGGGGGTCGACGAGGTGTCCACCAGGCCCGTGGTGATGGTGACGTCCTTGATCCAGAGATCTTCGAGGTGGAGGGTGGCAGGTTTGCCGTGCACGCCGATGTTGGCGACCCTGCCGCCGGGCCGGACCATCCGGGTGCACGTCTCGAAGGTCTGCGGTACGCCGACCGCTTCCATGACCACGTCGGCACCCAGACCGTCCGTCAGATCCGCGACGAGCTGCTGCGGCTCCTCGTCGGCACGGACGGTGGCTTCGGCACCGAGAGACCGGGCCGCGTCCAGCCGGGCGTCGACGAGGTCGACGACAATGACCCGCTCCGGCGAGTAGAGGCGGGAGGTGGCGACGGCGGCCAGACCGATCGGCCCTGCGCCGACCACGACGACGGTGTCACCCGGGCTCACCCGGCCGTTGCGGACACCGACCTCGTAAGCAGTCGGAAAGATGTCCGCCAGGAGGACGGCGTCGACGCTGTCGACGGAGTTGGGCAGCGGATAGACCGAAAGGTCGGCGAATGGCACGCGGACGTATTCCGCCTGAGTTCCGTCGATGGTGTGCCCGAGCACCCAGCCACCTCCGCCCCGGCACTGTCCGTAGCGGGCCTCCCGGCAGAAGCGGCACCTCCCGCAGGCCGAGATGCAGGAGACCAGCACCCGGTCCCCCGGCCGTACGGTGCGAACGTCGCCGCCGGCCTCCACGACCGTGCCCACGGCCTCGTGGCCCAGTACCCGCCCCGGGGTCACCTCGGGTACATCACCCTTGACTATGTGCAGGTCCGTGCCACAGATGGTGACCGCGTCGACGCGCACGATGACATCGGAAGCGTCCTCGATGCCCGGGTCGGGAACATCCCGCCATATGGTGCGGCCCGGCTCCTGGAAGACGAGTGCCTTCATGACATGACCTTCTTCCTGTCCGTAATCCCGCGAGATTCGCTACCAGACTGACTCCACTGACCAGTGGTCCGCATGGGCCGGTCGGTCCCCATGAGGGCCCCGGCGGTCCACTGCCGTCCAAGGGCACCGGTGAGAAGGTGGGAGTGCGCCCGCATCGACCGCAAGGGGGTCCTTATGTCCCGGTCGGCACCACCGCCTGTCGTTCCAGCCTCCCGTGCGGCTCTGCTCACGTTCCTCGGCGCCACGGGCACCGTGACCGGCAGCAAGTTCCTGGTCGAGAGCGACCACACCCGCATCCTCGTCGACTGCGGGCTCTTCCAGGGTTTCGCCGATCTGCGGCGCCGCAACTGGGAGAAATTCGCCCGGCCCCCCGCCGACCTCCACGCCGTCGTGATCACCCACGCGCACCTGGATCACTGCGGGTATCTCCCCCGCCTCGTCCGGCAGGGGTTTCGCGGCCCGATCCTCATGAGTGCCGACACGGCGCGGCTCGCCGAGATCGTCCTGCGGGACAGCGCACGGCTGCAGACGGAATCGGCCCAGCACGCGAACACCCACGGCTGGTCCAAGCACCGCCCCGCCAAGCCGCTGTACGACGACGCCGACGTGGAGAAGACGCTGAGCTTCTTCGACCCCGCACCGGTCGGCAGCCAGGTCGAGATCATGGCGGGCACCCGGCTGACACTGCATCGCGCAGGCCACATCCTTGGCTCCGCCTGGGCCCATCTCACCCTGGAGGACGGTCACACACTGGCAGTGTCCGGCGATCTGGGTCGCCCGGGTCACCCGCTGCTGCTGCCCCCGGAGCCGTTTTCGGGCGCCGACGTACTCCTGGTGGAGAGCACCTACGGCGACCGCCGCCACGCCCCGGCCGAGAGCCGCGCCGCCTTCGCCTCCACGATCGGTCGCACCCTCGCGCGAGGCGGCACCGTGGTCATCCCGGCCTTCGCCATCGACCGGACCGAGGTCGTCCTGCACGAACTGGTCGAGCTGCGTACCGCCGGCGCCCTGCCCGCTTCGGTACCCGTGTACGTGGACAGCCCGATGGCCCTCGCAGCCCTGGACGTCTACCGGCAAGCGGTGCGCGACCGATCGCCGGAACTCAGGCCGGACATCCTGGACCAGGGTGCGGGAGCTCTGAGTCCCGACCCGTTCCTGGCGGCCCGGACGGTCCAGGAGTCCATCGCGATCAACAGTGCGCACGGGCCGTGCGTCATCGTCTCCTCAGCCGGGATGGCCACCGGCGGCCGGGTCCTGCACCACCTGCGCCGACTGCTGCCCGACCCGCGCAACACCGTCGTCGTCGTCGGCTTCGCCGCGGCCGGAACACGCGCCAGAGACCTTGTGGACGGTGCCCATGTGCTCAAGATGTTCGGTGAGTACATCCCCGTCCGTGCTGAGGTGGCCGATGTGCCGCACTTCTCGGCGCACGCCGACGAGGATCAGATCCTCGACTGGCTGCGCGGCGCCCCGCCCCCGCGCACGACGTACGTGGTGCACGGCGAGCCGTCTGCGGCTGCGACGCTGCGCACCCGCATCTCCGACGAGCTCGGCTGGACTGCCGTCGTCCCACGCTCGGGAGAAGCCGTGCTGGTCCGATGACCGGCCCCAGCCTCACGAATTCACGCCACAGACCGGCTCGCCGGCGTCGAGGAGAGGATCATGACTCCACATCCCTGCACCGTGGCCGACGTCATGACGAAGAAGGTCGTCGCGGTCGCGCCGAAGGCGTCGTTCAAGGACATCGTGACCGCCATGTCACGGTGGTCCGTCAGTGCCCTCCCGGTGATCGAAGGTGAGGGCCGTGTCGTGGGGGTGGTGTCGGAGGCCGACCTGCTGCCCAAGGAGGAGTTCCGCGAGCGGCGTCCCGGTCTCGTGGAACAGATGCGCCGTCCGGACGCGACGGCCAGGGCAGGCTCCTCGTCCGCCGAGGACCTGATGACGCGGCCGGCCCTGACCATCGGACCGGACGCGCCGCTGCCGCGGGCCGCCCGACTGATGGCCACCCGCGGAGTGAAGCGCCTGCCGGTCGTCGAGGGGGGCGTCCTCAAAGGCATCGTCAGCAGGTCGGACCTGCTCAAAGTCTTCCTCAGGCCTGACGACGAGCTCGCCGAGGAGGTACAGGAGCAGGTGGTCGCGCGGCTCTTCCCCGTGTCGCGGGAGAAGGTGAACGTTCAGGTCGATGCGGGCGTCGTGACGATGTCGGGTGTGGTGAGGGAAGCAGGCCTGCTCCCGGTGGCAACCCGTCTGGCACGGGCTGTCGAAGGAGTGGTCGACGTACAGTGCGAGCTGACCGCTGCCGAAGCCGGGTGAAGGGCATCCCATGCCGCCGTGCATGCGCCCGATCGGCGGCGCATGCTCGAAGTATGTCCCAGGTGACCAGCACGGATCTGTACGAGGTCACGATGGCACTGTCCTATGTGCGTGAAGGCATGCGGGCACCAGCCACTTTCAGCCTCTTCGCGAGACACCTGCCCCCCGGGCGGGGGTTTCTCGTCGCGGCGGGGCTCGAACCCGCACTTGACTACCTCTCCGGGTTCCGGGTCGAGAAGTCGGACACGGATGAGTTCGCTCAGGTGATGCACCTGCCGCCAGAGGACCTCGCACCGCTGCGAGGACTGGCTTTCGACGGCCGGATCCGCGCTGTTCCCGAGGGGCGACTGGTCTTCGCCGGAGAACCCTTGCTGGAGGTCACCGCCCCGCTGCCCCAGGCCCAGTTGGTGGAGACGTACCTCTTGTCATTGGTCTGTCATCAGACTGCGGTCGCTGCCAAGGCCGGACGGTGCGTCCTCGCGGCTGCGGGTCGTCCACTCGTCGATTTCTCCCTGCGCCGGTGCCACGGCCCGGAAGCGGGCTCCCAGGCCGCCCGACTGTGCGCCATGGTGGGCTTCGCGGGCACGAGCAACGTCGCCGCCGCCGCTCGGTACGGCATCGACGCCTCCGGCACGATGGCCCACTCGTACGTCGAGTGCTTCCCCTCCGAGGGAGATGCGTTCCGAGCCTTCGCCCGAACTCACCGAGGGCCCCTGACCTTCCTCGTAGACACGTACGACACCGATCGGGGAGTCGCCATCGCCGCCCGCGTGCTTTCGGACCTGGCGCGCGGCCCGGGGTGCGGGATCCGGCTGGACAGCGGCGATCTCGGGCTCCTGGCCCACCGGGCCCGCGACACGCTCGACGCGGCCGGGCTGAGTGACGTGCGGATCATCGCGAGCGGAGGGCTGGACGAGTACGCGGTCGACGCCCTGGTGCGCGACGGAGCGCCCATCGACGTCTTCGCCCTGGGCACACGCGTCGGCGTCGCCGCCGACGCGCCCTATCTCGATGCGGCGTACAAGCTGGTCGAGTACGACGGCACACCGGTCATGAAGCTCTCCTCGTCCAAGGTCACCGCTCCCGCGCCCAAGCAGGTCTTCCGTGGAGCGGGACTCCGTGACGTGATCGGCCTGGAGACCGAAGAACCACCCGAGGGCACGGAGCCGCTGCTGCGGACGGTCATGCGTGATGGGTTGCGGACCGGCCCGACCGATGATCTCGGCGCGGCTCGTGCACGGTTCGAAGCCGACCTCGGCGAACTGCCGCCGGAAGCCCGGCGCATCGAGGGGCCCGTGCCGCCGGCCCCGCGGTATTCGGCACGGCTGGAGAAGGTCACCGCACCGGTGCGGGAGCGGCTGGCATCACGGGGACATCATGGCCGACCGGAGGAGCGGAACGGGCCGACCTGCTCTGCCGATCCCGCGTCCGGCTGACTGCGACGCCTACGTGCGCGTCGCATCTCGTCCGTGCCCCAGACGAGGATGGGGAAGGTGGCCACGAGCGCAACGACGTCCCACGGCAGCGCAGCGGTGCCGAACAGGTCCTGGAGCGGCGGGAAGTACACGAGGGCGGCGGTGAAGGCCAGTTCGAAGGCGATGCCCGCGAGCAGCAGAGGGTTGGTGAACAGACCGATGTCGCGCAGGGCGGCGTGGTCGGTGCGGGCCGCGACCGCCGTGCCGACCTGGCAGGTGACGATGCCGGCGAAGGTGGCTGTGGTGGCCATGGTGTAGGCGTGGTGGAGAGCCGTGCCTTCGCCGGTGGGTGCTCCGGGACCCCAGCCGGAGCGCCAGAGCACGTAGAAGAACGCTCCCATCACCAGGGCTGCCGATACGAGACCGAGGTAGCCCCAGCTGCGTATCAGCATGTCTCGGGAGATGACCTTCTGGCGGTGCGGCCGGGGTGGTCGTTTCATGGTGCCGGGCTCGGATCGCTCGCGGCCAAGGGCCAGCGCGGGCAGAGTTTCGGTGCCCAGGTCGATGGCGAGGATCTGCAACACGGTGAGCGGGAGGGGGACAGCTCCGGCCGACAGCGCGAACACGAGGAACGGTACGACCTCCGGGGTGGTGTGCGCGAAGATGTAGACGATGAACTTTCGGACGTTGTCGTAGACACGTCGTCCGGATTCGACCGCGGCGACGATGGTGGCGAAGTCGTCGTCGGTCAGGACCATGGTGGCGGCCTCACGCGCCACGTCGGTGCCCGACTTGCCCATGGCCACGCCGATGTGGGCTCGGTGCAGAGCCGGTGCGTCGTTCACGCCGTCGCCGGTCATCGCCACGATCCGGCCGTGGGCACGCAGGGCGTCGGCCACTTTCAGTTTCGTCTCGGGCGAGGACCTCGCGAAGACCACTTCGACGTCGTCCTCCACCAGAAGCCGGTCGAGTTCCTCGTCCGTGATCGATTCGGAGGCGGGTACGACGTGGAGGCGGGGAACTCCTATGCCGACCTCATGAGCGACTGCAGCAGCGGTGGCACCGTTGTCGCCGGTCACGATGAGCACCCGGATACCGGCGTCGTGGCAACGGCGCACGGCCTCGGCAACCTCCGTACGCGGCGGATCGTAGAGCCCGACCAGTCCCAGCAGTGTCAGCTCGGACTCGGCATCGCGTCGTGCGGCCGGGGCCTTGGAGCCCTCGGGCCATTCCCGCCCCGCGACTGCGAGGACACGCATCCCCTTCCCCGCCATGCTCTCCGTGGCCTCGCGTGCCGCCTCCACGTCCGCGGCGGTGCGGAGACGTGGCAGTACGGCCTCCGGGGCGCCTTTCACCACGACGCGAAGAGGGCCCGTCCCCTGGTCGGCCTGAACGATCGACATCAGCCGCAGCCGGGGGTCGAACCGGAACAGCGCCCGCCGATCCGCGTCGCGTTCTGCCAGGTCCAGGGGTGCGCCCCGGTCGGCCGCCCCTTCGATGAGGGCTGTCTCCGTGGGGTCGCCCTGCAGGACCCCCTCGTCCGTGCGGGTGACAGTGGTGCACAGTGAGGCGGTGTGCGCGAGTTCGGCGGCCCACGGGCCGGCCGAGGTGCCGTGACCGGGAGTCCACACGGTCTGCAGTCGCATCCGGTTGAGGGTGAGTGTCCCGGTCTTGTCGGTACAGATGACGTCCGTGGAGCCGAGAGTCTCGACGGCGCTCAGCCGCTTGACCACCGCTCCCCGGCGGGCCAGTGACCGTACGCCCACCGCAAGGGCCAGCGTGATCGTGGGGAGCAGGCCTTCGGGAACGTTGGCGACGAGGAGGCCGATCGCGAACGTCAAGGAATCGGTGAGAGGCAGACCGACGGCCACCCCGAGGACGAGGAAGACCATTCCCATCGCGACAGCTACGGCGGCGATGAACCAGGCCACTTTCTTGACCTGCTGCTCCAGCGGGCTCGGCTCCCGCCTGGAACGCTGGCTGAGCGCCGCGATACGTCCGAGCTCCGTGCGGTCCCCGGTGGCGAACACCGTGGCCCGGGCCTGCCCTCCCAGGCAGGTCGTCCCGCTGAACACGAGGTTGGGTTCCTCGATGAGCGGAGCGCCTGCCCGGCCGGAGGCATCTGTCCTCTCCACGGGCGCGGATTCCCCCGTCAGCATGGAGAGGTCGACCTCGACTCCGCCGTCGGTCACTCGCGCGTCCGCCGGAACCTTGCCCCCTTCTTCCAGGAGGATCACGTCGCCCGGAACGAGGTCCCGGGCTTCGACCTGCCGGGTTCTGCCGTCCCGGACGGCGGAGGCGTGTTCGGGCAGATAGCGGGCGAGGGTCTCGACCGCCCGCTCGGCCTGGCGTTCCTGAAGCAGCGCGAAGGCGGCGTTGACCGCGATCACGGCGAGGATCGCCCAGCCGAGCACCGCGAGTCCCGCCACGAAGGCGAGGGCCGCGGCGGCCCACAGCAGGAGGGCCAAGGGGTGGGCGAGCTGTGCGGACATCTCGCGAAGGAAGGAGGAATGGGCCTTCGACCGCACTTCGTTGGGGCCGTGGACAGCGAGGCGACGGGATGCCTCTCGGGCGGAGAGCCCTTCGGGGCCGGTGGCGAGCTCGCGGCGCAGTCGGGGAAGCGGCTCGCTGGGATCGAATGCCTCGCCCGGCGTCGGGAAGGCGTTGCCCTTGCCTTCGGTCGGAGGTTCCTCAGTCATCGCCGGTCCCGTGGCGCAACCTCATCGGAAGCGCTGCAGAGGTGCGCGGGGTGGTGGGCCACGGAGCAGCGCCCGTCGACGGGCCGCTCATGGTCGTGGTCATTCACCATGCCGCCCTCCTCCTTGCTCGCGACAGCCTTGGAACACTCGACCGGTCAGGAGGGCGAGGCGAGTTGGGCTGCGATGTGGTGGGCCCATTGGCGGATGCGTTCCGGGTTGCGGAAGTCACCGCCCTTCCCGTGTCGGACCAGACTGTGGGCGATGCGGCCCGGAGTCTCCGCCGTGAGAGCTCCGCCGAACGTGATGTGCTCCCGTGCTCCGAGACGCTGCATCCAGCGGGCAACCCCACGTACCGGCGCGATATCCCGCTGTTCAGCCGAATCATCGACCGGCCCGCTGCTGAAGAGCCAGACGGGCAGCTGCCTCAGCTGCCCCGCATGACGTCGGGCGCACCGGCGGGCCTCGACGTGCCAGCGTCCTGCGTAGACAGCGCCACCGAGAATCACGGCGTCATAGCCGCTCACGTCGTCGACACGGTCGGCGGGCATCACCACCGCGTCGAATCCGTCGGAGCGAAGCGCCTCTCCCAACTCCTCAGCGATTCCCTGTGTCGCTCCGTGCTTGCTTCCGTAGGCGATCAGTACACGTGTGTTGTGCATGTCATTCACCTTGCTCCTGGGTGGACATCCCCGTCTTTCCGAAGGCCCTCGGCGCGCGCCACATGTTCCTTCACCACGGCGAAGCTGTCCGGGGCAACAGAGATCGAGTCGATGCCGGTCCGCACGAGGAACTCAGTGAAAGCGGGATCGTCACTGGGCCGCTGACCGCACAGACCGACGGTGCGTCCAGCCTCATGAGCTCCGGCCACCAAGCGCTGGATGCTGCGAGTGACCGCCGGGTCGCTTTCGTCAAACAAGTGGGCGAGTGCTTCCGAGTCCCGGTCGACGCCGAGCGTCAACTGGGTCAGCTCGTTGCTCCCGATGGAGAAGCCGTCGAACCGTTCGCCGAACTCCCGGACAAGGATGATGTTGGAGGGTATCTCCGCCATCGCATAGACCTTCAGCCCGTTCTGACCTCGCCTGAGGCCCTGCTCGCCCATCACATCAAGCACCAGGTCGGCCTCGCCGGGCGTCCGGCAGAACGGAATCATGACGACGACGTTGGTGAGACCCATGTCGTCCCGGACCCGGCGAAGGGCACGGCATTCCAAGGCGAATCCCTCGCGGTAGCCATCGCTGTGATAGCGGCTGGCGCCTCGCCAGCCGATCATCGGGTTCGCCTCATCGGGCTCGAAGGTGCGGCCCCCGAGCAGCCGCGCGTATTCGTTGGTCTTGAAGTCGCTGGTGCGCACCACCACGGGGTCGGGCCAGCGTGATGCGGCGATCCGGGCGATGCCTCGGGAAAGCCGGTCGATGAAATACGCCCCCCGGTCTTGGTATCCCTCGGTGAGTCGCTCAATGCTGCTGCGGTCATCCGCGTCGAGCTTCTCCGGGTGGAGCAGCGCCATGGGGTGGGCTCTCACCTGATGGGCGACGATGAACTCCAGCCGGGCGAGTCCTACCCCGTCGGCCGGCAGGCGCCACCACCGCAGGGCGGCGGACGGATCGGCGAGATTGAGCATGATGCGCGTACGCGTCTTCGGGACGGTCGAGAGATCGGTCTCGCGCTCCTCGTAGGGGATCAGACCGTCGTAGACGCGTCCGCGATCTCCTTCCGCGCAGGACACCGTGACGTCGTGTGCCTGTCGCAGGACGCGCGTCGCGCTGCCGGTGCCGATGACGGCGGGGACTCCGAGTTCCCGGCTGACGATGGCCGCGTGGGACGTGCGTCCGCCGTGATCGGTGACGATCGCCGAGGCACGCTTCATCACGGGCTCCCAGTCCGGGTCGGTGAGGCCGGTGACCAGGACGCCCCCCTCGGGAAATGCCTCCCGGGCGACCGGGGCGGTCAGCGGTACGACCGGTCCCTGTCCGATCGCCTCACCGACGGCCGTCCCTTCGATCAGTGGCTGCCCCGGGTTCACCGTCAGGCGGCATTCCCGAATCGCGGTGATGCGCCGGCGGGACTGAACGGTCTCGGGGCGCGCCTGGACGATCGCGAGCTCTCCGGTGATCCCGTCCTTGGCCCATTCCAGGTCCATCGGGCAGCCGTAGTGCTCCTCGACAGCTCTGGCCCATCCGGCGAGTGTGCGGACGTCGTCGTCGCCGAGCACCCGCTGTATGCGTTCGCCCGGGGGTGTGTCCACGGTGCGGGTGAGTCCGGTCTCCGCGTATACGGTCTTGCGCTGTTTGGCGCCCACCCGCACATCGATCAGCGGGTTCAGGGAGGAATCCTTGAGGCTGGGCTTGAAGACGGTGTACTCGTCGGGGTCCACCTGTCCGCTCACCACGGTCTCGCCGAGTCCCCATGCCGCGCTGACCACGATCACGTCGGCGAATCCGGTCTCGGGGTCCAGGGTGAAGATCACTCCTGCGCCGGCCCGGTCCGCGCGGACCATGACCTGCACACCCACCGACAGCGCGACGGACAGGTGGTCGAAGCCCATGCGTTCCCGGTAGTCGATGGCCCGGTCGGTGAACAGCGAGGCGAAACAGCGATGGCAGGATTCGAGCAGTTGTTCCGGTCCGCGCACATTGAGATACGTATCCTGCTGACCGGCGAAACTGGCCTCGGGCAGGTCCTCGGCGGTGGCGCTGCTGCGCACGGCGACGGGGGGATCCTCGCCGCCCGTGCGGCGAGCGAGATCCTCGTAGGCGGTGACGATTTCGCCCGGGAGCGATGTCGGCAGTGGCTCGCGCAGTATCTGCGCGCGGATGGCCCGACCGACTTCCTCCAGCTGGGCGCCGTCGTGCAGACGCGCGATCTGATCCTCGATGGAGGCACGCAAGCCGTGCGCGGCCAGTAGTTCTTCGTACGCCTGAGCAGTCGTGGCGAATCCCGGCGGGATGCGCACGCCTGCGGCACCGAGGTGTGCGGTCAGCTCACCGAGCGAGGCGTTCTTCCCGCCCACGCTCCCGCTGTCGTGTCGGCCGAGCTCCGTGAACGGAATGACGTGGCGCCGAGATGCCATGGCGGTCTCCGTAGTTTCGCGTAAGCGGTCAGCGAGGCAAGAGCACTCGAAGGGGACGTGCGCGAGCGTCGGTCCTGCCCCCGCGGGTGCACAGTCACGTGTGCTTGCCTGTGTCCGTGTGCTCAGGGGGGATGATCTCGATGGGGCAGTGCCCGTGATGCAGGACGGCATGACTGACCCGGCCGAGCGCCGGCCCGAGTCCGAGCAGGTGTCGTCGGGTTCCCGAAACCATGAGATCTGCGTGCTTCGAGGACTCGACGAGGATTCCCGGGACGCTGGTCCCCGTCTCGACGTGATGGGTGACCGTGAGGTCGCGGACAGGCCTCCCGTATCCGCACGGCCATCGCCCATACCTCGTGCACCCGCTGCTCGGCGGCCGCGACGAGGCTGTCGAGCATGGTGGTGACCGCACCGACCTGAGCCAGTACGTTGCAGACGCCCAGGCCTCTACTGCCCACAACAATGGTCCCGCGCTCACCAGCCGCCGCGCGGAGCCCGCTCACCGGGTCAAGACTGCTCAGTTCCTTCGTCACCGTGAGGCCGGGTTGGCGGTCGCCCACTGCTTCCGCCGTGTCGACCAGCGGGTCACGGCCGGCCTCGCGTATCGCCTGGACAGCTTCCACACCCGCGTAGACCATCCGGTGATCGGTGTCAGCGGCATGGACGACATGGAGGGGCCGACCGCGACGATCCGCTTCGTCCGCAGCCCACAACGCCGCCGTCCGCGCCATGGCCGACGCGTCCGCACCGACAACGACGGCACCGAGTTCGGCAGGGCCGGGGGTGGTACTGGTCATGGCTCCTCCAAGGGATGCTCCAGAGGCCCGCACAAGCCACGGTTCCACCGCAGCGCACGGTCGGCATGGGCCGTTCGGTCCCGATCGAGACCTGTCGGCCCTCCCCCCGCCTGCATCACGGCGGGACGCTGGATGCAGGGGTTCTGCCCCAGAAGCCCCGCACACCGAGGAGGCGCTGTCATGACGCGTCACGTCACTGTCGGCCTGGACGAGTCCCCCGAAGGCTTCGCGGCAGCCCGCTGGGCCGCGCATGAGGCCGCACTGCGCGGTGTCCCGTTGCACCTCGTGCATGTGGAGGAGTGGCCGTTCACCCCGGAGATCCCGCAGACCTTCACACAGTCACTCGTCGAACGGTACGAAGCTCTCCTGCGGGACACCGCGGACAGGGCCCGCCGGGATCACCCCGGTCTGAAGGTGACCACCGAACTGGTTCAGGGCCGGGCCGTCGACGAGTTGACGCGCGCCGCGAACGAAGCCGAGGTCACCGCCCTCGGATCACGGGGACTCGGAAGACTCCTCGGCTTCCTCATCGGCTCGGTGTCACTGGGGGTCGTAGCGAAAACGCGGAGCCCGGTGGTTCTGGTGCGTCCGCAGGAAACCGACGCCGCCTCCCCATCCGAAGAACCCTCAGACGGCCGCCCCGGGATCGTCCTGGGCCTTGATGTTTCGCATCCCTGCGACCCGCTGCTCGCCTTCGCCTTCGAACAAGCGGCCCACAGAAGCGCGGCGCTGCAGGTCGTACACAGCTGGTCACTGCCGGCAACCTACACGTATGCGGCGATCCTCGACCCGGACGTCGGCAGCGGACTCGGCCAGCACGCCGTCCAAGCACTCACCGACATGCTGCGTCCCTGGCGGGCCGAATTCCCCCAGGTCCACGTCACGGAGACGGCAGTCATGGCCCCGCCGGCCAGCGAGCTCGTCCAGGCGTCCCACGGAGCCGATCTCGTCGTCGTAGGCCGACGCAGCAGCAGCCCTGTGGGGCCCCATGTCGGCCACGTCACCCATGCAGTGATCCACCACAGCACCGCACCGGTCGCCGTGGTCCCCTACGAGTGACGTCAGCCGTATACGAGTGACGTCAGCCGTAGCCAGCGCGTTCGTAGCTGCGGGCCCGCATCAGTCGGCGTCGCCCGGGGCATCGGGAACAAGAATCTTCGTTGACCGGCAGCACGACCGGTCAGTCCCCCAGAGACAGGGCAACCCGTCCTACGCCGTGGTCTCCCAGCAGCGTCCAGCACATTGCCTCGTCGAGTTCGGCCATCCGGGCCCTACGGGTTACGCGGCCGAAGCCGGGCGGCAGGTACTTCCCGCCAGTTCCTGAACCGTCGTCTCCCCAGTTCCTGAACCGTGGTCTCCAGCGCATCGGCCAGCCGGAGCAGGAAGCCGATGCCCGGCGGGGCGGATTGCTCCTCGACTTCTCCCGCCGGGGCGGGTCCCGTGGCTCACGCTGGCCAGAACCAGGAGCAGACGCAGCGCGGAGGCCCACCCGGTGTAGGGACTCAGGCATCGATCGTCGCGGCATCGGCAACGTGTAGGGGCACGACGACGACGGGGCACGCGGCGTGGTGCAGCGCTCGGTGGGCCACCCTGCCGAGCTCAAGGCCGATGAAGCTCCCCTGACGTCGTGCTCCGACGACCAGCAGGTCGGCAGCGGCCGACCGCTCGACCAGGATCTTGGCAGCCGCCCCCTCCGGGGTGGCCCTGCTCACCCGGACGTCCGGATACTCCCGGGCCGGACCTTCGAGTGCCTTGTCGAGAACCGCGGCGGCACGCGCTTCCGCCGACTGCGCCGGATCGCCCGTGATGAGCGGGTGCTCGGCAGGCCTCGGGGCCGGGCGGCGCCAGGCGCTGAGAGCACTGAGGGCGCACCCGCGAGCGGCTGCCTCACGGAAGGCGAAGCGCACCGCAGGAGCCTCGACGTCCCTGCCGCCCACCCCCAGGAGGATGCGTTGGTGCCGGGAGGCGAGCGCTACGTCGTCCCCACGTACCACGACCACGGGACACACACTGCGGGCCGCCACGACGAGGCTCACCGAACCCAGCAACACGGACGCCACCTGCCCGCGCCCCCGTGATCCCACGACAACCGCTGTGGCCGAGGCACCCTCTCCCAGTAGGGCGCTGGTCGCGTCCTCGGCGAGCACTTCGGTGGAGACGGCAAGGCCGGGCACACGAAGCCGTGCACGCTCGGCGGCGGCGCCGAGGATGTTCTCGGCGAGTATCCGACCCGCCGGCCGCTCCAGCCCGCCCGACGGTACCGCTCCCTCGTACCGCTCCCAGAGCGAGGCGTACACCAGCCTCAGCGGGGTCGCATGACGCGCGGCCTCGTCAGCGGCCCAGTCCACTGCTTGGAGACTGGGTTCAGAGCCGTCGACCCCTACAACCAGAGGCGCTTGCATCATGCCCACCACCCTTCCTCGAAGGATTGACTGCTCCCAGGCTGGCACCGGGCACGATGCCGGGCCAGGGCCGGTCGGTCCCCACCTCTCTCCGACCGACCCACGAGCGGTACGGCCGGGTGTGCTGTGGGCTGATCGGTACCGGACAGGGCAGCACGGTCCCTCCACGGCCGAGGCATTCACGCCGATGCTGAGAGAAGGGTCGCCACCCCTGGGCAGACCGGGCTGAGCCGACATGACAAGGACGGGCTTTCCGCCGAATCCGGGCGGGCCGCAGGCAAGCGGCATGATCGGTTCCGCATCCCGCAGGGCCGCCAGGGCGGCGATTGCCGCGAACGCCGCGGTGAGAGCCGTTTCGGGCACATGGGCGGCGGTGGTGCCGGCGAGGAACGCCGGCACAACTCCCGCAGCCGCGAACAATGTCCCAGCCTTCCAGGCGACATGGCCGTCTCTCGCGTGCGCGTAGAGGGCGGTGGCCGATGTGGCGGTGACGATGACCAGGCTTGCCGTGGTGGCCGAGGCCGCCGAGCAGGTAGATCAGTGCCGGAACCGCCAGAACGCTGCCACCGCCGCCGAGCGCGCCGTCCAGCAGCGACGCGGCGATGCCCGCACGCATGCCACCGGCGCAGTGCACCCAGACCGTGCCGTCGGGCACGTCGTCGATAGGTGATGGATCTGGTGGACCGGGATGTGCACCGAGCCATCGATCCAGCCCTCCGCCCGCTCGGACGAGCGGCGTACGTCCAGTACGACGATCCGGCCCCTTCCCTGACCGGCCAGTTCGGCGAACATGGCACGAGGGAAGGACGCGGCGCTGTCGCCGGCGCGAAGCCAGTCCGCGGGACCACCGGTCGCGGCGGCCGCCGGGCGGTCGACACCGACGCGGACCAGCTCCCGCTGGGCCGCGGCAAGTTGCTCGGCCGACTCGGCAAGCAGGGTCACCGGCTTGCGCCAGGGGATCACCCAGGCACGGTACGTGGCGAGCTTGCCGTCCGCCTCGAAGTTGAACGACCCCGCGACACGTCCCTCGGCGAAAGCGATGCGGTTGCACAGATCCACCACCCACTCCCCCGCCGTGAGTCGCACTGCGATGTCGTCGGGATCGGCGACGGCCGGAGAGGCCAGGTCCACCGGGGCCGGGCCGGCCGCGTTGGCAGGCCCCATGTGCGCATAGCTCGGCGAGGCGTGGCTCCACGAGATCGGGCCGCCCCACGGTACCGATGAGGAGGGAGCCACCGGTGAACGCGGCGACGGGCCTGCCCGCCTCGCTCAGCACGTACGACGCGTGGTCCGGCGTATGCCCGGGCGTCGCTACCGCCGTCAGGGTCAGCTCCGTGTCAATGGTCACGCTGTCGCCGTCGGACACGTTGGTCCAGGCGAATGACACGTGCGCGTCGGCGGGAACGAGGTAGGCGGCCCCGATGATGCGGGCCGGCTCGGGACCGCCGGTCACGTAGTCGTTGTGGATGCGCGTCTCGACCACATGGGTGATCGCCACACCCACGCCGGGCAGCAGCGGCCAGCACCCGATCGATGTCACGGGGCGGATCCACGACAACCGCCGTCCGACGGCCGCCTACGAGGTAGCTGCGGTTGCCCAAGACTCCAGCTCGATGGCTTCAACGAAGAACAAGGAAAGCCTCCCTCCGACAGAAACATTACCCCGGGGGGTATGTCGTTCACCGTAAAACTCTTACCCCCAGGGGTATATTTCGAAGTGTGGCGACCGCCACGCACGGACCGCGCCCGTCGGGCATTCCGATGACGTCAGAACGAGGTGGAGATCCATGGCCTACGACCGCACCGTGAGCGTCGACGACACGTTCGAGGAGACCGTGCGGGCTGTCCGTCTGGCCCTGGCGGACCAGGGCTTCGGCATCCTCACGGAGATCGACGTACAGGCCACCCTCAAGGCCAAGCTGGGACACGCCATGGAGCCGTACCTGATCCTCGGCGCCTGCAACCCCTCCCTGGCGCACCGGGCACTGGAGCTGGACCGGACGATCGGGCTTCTCCTTCCCTGCAACATCGTGATCCGGAAGGACGGCGACGGCGTGCTCGTGCAGGCTATCGACCCGGCGACCATGGTCACCCTCACGGGGATCGAGGACATGGGCCCTGTGGCCGAAGAAGTGACCCTGCGCTTGGACGCGGCCCTCGCTTCCGTCGCGGCATCCCGCTCATGACCGGACCGCCGCCGACCGGTCACGCGCCCGCCCGGGTCCGGCAGTCGATGCGGCCTCCGGCGGATCACCCGCCGGGGCACGACCAACCCCATCACTGCCAACTGTGTGACGTCCGCTCGCCGCTTCGGCATACAGCCAGGCATGCAGCGGGCAACGGGCGGACGGCCTCGTGCCGCCGGGCTGCGTGACGATCTTGCACTCCGTTCTGGCCGCCATGCGTGCCAGCCGTCACGAAGCCGGACACCGATCACCCCCGTGAGATTCTCGGCGACGAAGCCCGGTAGCAGAAACAGCCGCCAGGACAACGGTCACGACGCGATGCCAAAGGCCGCATGCACGCTGATGGTCCTCGCCGACGGGGACGGACGGCTGTTCCGCAACCCGACCCAACCAGGCAGCTGCGCGGACACACCCACGCCCGGGAGTTAGGGCTGGTCAAGTACCTGACCGACGGTCCTTCGTACACCGTCCAAGCAGTCGCCGGCCTGTTGTCCCGGCAGAAGACCGCAGGCCGGATCCCGGCTTGGCAGGCGTGAGCATCGAGGCTCCACCGAACCCTGCGACGTCCCACCGCTAGGCCGTCTCTTCCGGATCACGCTTGGGCGGCATCCCACTCTGCTTGCAGCCAGCTGAGTTGCGCCTTGCTGAGCGGAGGCTCAAAGCCTTTGGGCAACATGAGCGTGAGCGCCTGCGGCCACATGCTTTCGGGCCCACACTCCTCACAGTGCAGAGCCACCAGATGCGGCCCCTCCTCGCAAGTCTCGCGCTCGTAGAAGCGGAGTGCCGCCAGGTGGATCACGGCGGTCTCGTCATACCGATTGGCCAGGCCGCGCCGCTGGTCTGCTGATGCAGCGCTCGACCGTGTTGCGCTGCTTGTAGGCACCCCGGTCGAAGGCAGGTGGCCTGCCGCCTCGGCCGCCGCGGCATTTACGGCTGGCGGCCTGGTCGGCGGGCTGCGGGAGCACGGACCGGATACCGCGCCGACGGAGGTGAGTCCGGATCGCCCGGGACGAGTAGTCCTTGTCGGCCAGGACCATGACCGGCGTGGTCCTGGGTCGGCCGAGCTGCCGAGCTACCCGTAAGCCGGCCGAGGTTATGGTCGACAGGCTCGCCGGTCGGTGCTCCTCCTGACGAGCCGCAGCGGCGTGCTGGTGGAGTCGACCGCGACGCCCCAGCCGAGATCACCTTCGATGTCGGCCCGAGTGACCAGAGCGGTGAAGACCGTCCCTCAGGTCCCATCGGCAGCCCACTTTCGTAGCCGGCTACGGGCGCCCTTCTACGAGCCGAAGTGCTCGGGCAGGTCCATCCACGGCGTTGGTCGGTCCGGTGCGCCGCGTCGCCGCTGCTGGGTGGCCCCGGCGCCGAGAGCCGGACCGTCCCGGCTCCGGGCGGGGCGCCCCTGCTGCTCGCCGGGGCCGCTGGCTCGATGCCCCCGCCGGGGCCTGTCATCGGAACCTGTCACCGAGACCTGTCGCCGAGACCTGTCGCCGGCGGTGAACCGATTCGGGGCTCCGGGGCCTTCCTCCGTACGGGAAGATCCCGGAACCTCGAACAGTTAGTAGAAGCGTGAACATTTCTGGGGTGCGCGAGCTGGACGTGGTCGTGATCGGCGCGGGTCAGGCGGGGCTGTCCGCCGCCCACCACCTGCGCCGCGTCGGGCTGAAGCCGGACGACGACTTCGTCGTGCTGGACCACGCGCCCCGGCCGGGCGGCGCATGGCAGTTCCGCTGGCCCTCGCTGACGTACGGCAAGGTCCACGGGATGCACGCGCTGCCGGGCATGGAGCTGACCGGCGCCGACCCGGACCGGCCCTCGTCGGAAGTGATCGGCGCGTACTTCGCCGCGTACGAGGAGCGTTTCGACCTGCGGGTCCACCGGCCCGTGGAGGTGAGCGCCGTACGGGAGGGAAGCGGCGGGCGGCTGCTGGTGGAGACGTCCGAGGGGATGTACGCGACACGTGCCCTGATCAACGCGACCGGCACCTGGGACCGGCCGTTCTGGCCGCGCTACCCGGGCCAGGAGACTTTCCGGGGGCGGCAGTTGCACACGGCGAACTACCCGGGGCCCGAGGAGTTCGCGGGGCAGCGCGTCCTCGTGGTCGGGGGCGGCGCCTCCGGTACGCAGCATCTGATGGAGATCGCCGAGTACGCGGCCGACACCTTCTGGGTGACCCGCAGCGAACCGGTCTTCCGCGAAGGTCCGTTCACCGAGGAGTGGGGACGGGCTGCCGTGGCGATGGTGGAGGAGCGGGTACGCAGCGGGCTGCCGCCGAAGAGCGTGGTCAGCGTGACCGGGCTGCCGCTGAACGATGCGGTGCGGCGGGCCCGGGCCGCGGGCGTGCTGGACCGGCTGCCGATGTTCGACCGGATCACGCCGACCGGCGTGGCCTGGGACGACGGCCTTACCGTCGAGGCCGATGTGATCCTGTGGGCGACCGGGTTCCGGCCCGCCGTGGACCACCTGGCACCGCTGAAGCTGCGCGAACCGGGTGGCGGCATCCGGGCCGAGAACACCAAGGCCGTCCGCGACGGGCGCGTCCATCTCGTCGGGTACGGCCCGTCGGCCAGCACCATCGGCGCCAACCGGGCGGGCCGCGCGGCGGTCCGGTCGGTCCTGCGGCTGCTGAAGGAGACCGGTGGCGGGCGGGCGGACGAGGAAGCCGGGGCGGCCGTCGCCGCGCCGGTCCCGGGGGCCTGATTCCCTCCGGCACGACTCCGGTCCCCTCCGTCTTTCTCCGTCGGTCTCTCTCCGTGGGGGGACGCGGTCAGCTCGTGGTGGCGGAGCCTCGGCCTCGGTTGAACTCCTCGACGTTCTTCTGCTGCTCGTCGTAGTCGTCGGTGAACCGGGTGTCGCCCGGGCCGACCGTGACGAAGTACAGCCAGGGTCCGGGCGTCGGGCTGACGGCCGCCCGCAGCGCCTCCTCCCCCGGGTTGCCGATGGGCGTCGGCGGCAGGCCCTTGATCCGATAGCTGTTGTACGGACTGTCCAGCTGGGTGTCGGAGGTCGTCGTGTCCAGGGTGGAGCGCTTGAGGGCGTAGTTGATGGTGGAGTCCATCTGCAACGGCATGTCCTTGAGCAGCCGGTTGTAGACGACGCGGGCCACCTTGCCCATGTCGGAGGCGGTGTCGGCCTCGGCCTGGACGATGCTGGCGATGGTGATCGTGTCGTAGACGGAGACGTTGTTGCGCTGCGCGCCCGCTGTGACGTGGTCCGCGCCGAAGTGCTTGAGGGCGGTGTCAGCCATGTAGCGCAGGAGCCCGGCGGGCTCGGTACCGGCGTCGACCGGATACGTGGCCGGGAAGAGGTACCCCTCGGGGTTTCCGGCGGCCTGGTCGGGCAGCTCCAGGTCCACGGTGGAGGCGGCCTTCTCGGTACTGCCGGGCTTCAGGTCGAGCGCCTTGTCGACGGCCTCGTACACCTGCGAGGCGCGACGGCCCTCGGGGATCATCAGGGTCTTCTGCTGCGGGCGTTCCTTCTCCCGCCCGCCCTCGTCCGATCCGGTCAGGGCCAGCGGGATCAGGACGGCGGCCGATACGACGAGCAGTGCGCCGACGACCAGAACGGCCTTCCCCCGTCGGGTCGGGCGGAGTCTGCGGCGGGGTCGGGCGTCCGGGGACTCGTTCACCATGCGGGCACGTTAACCCGGGGTGCGGGCCACGGCCGGTAGCCCGGCCACGGCGTCGGCTCCGGCGGGACGAACGCGACACGAACGCCGTACCGCACGAACAAGGGATCGAGTGTTCGGGTGTTCGCTGGAACGCGTGATCGTCAGGGGATTCGTTGCTCTTCACCCGTCCGGGGCGTGATGATTGCAGAGCGCAGTCAACGGGCTGCAGACCGCTACTGCGCAGTCCCACAGATGCACCACGTACAAGGAGAACGACCAGATGAACTTCCTGACCAACCTGCTTGCCGGCGTCGTCCACTTCGTGGGTTGGCTCGTCTGACCACTGCTCCACCCGGCGCCGTCGCTCCCCGTCCCACGGGAGCGGCGGCGCCGCCGCGTTGACGTCGTGTACGGAGCCGGGCGGCTCAGCCGCTCGTCGCGGCCGGTCCGGTGAACGGCGGCAGCGCGGTGAACTCGGGTTCGACCGTCACCGCCTCGGCGAGCGCGTCGAGCGTCCGGCGGACCCGGGTGAGCGGGTGGTCCGGGAACTCTGCATCCCACTGGACGTGGTCCGCCGCGTGGAAGGGCAGCCCGCCCTGGACCTCGGGAGCGTAGGGGTGGGGCCGGAAGTACTGGTCGGGGCCGAGCTTGGCCATCACCACGGCTTCCCGCATGCCCGTCATGCCGCGCTCCGCCGCCTGGATCTTCACCACAGTGCTGCACCCGGCACGCGGCACGGTGTAGCTGCCGATGAACGCCTGCCCGCTGGGCTGTCCCGGCAGCGGCAGCTTGAGTATCTGCCGCAGGGCGGGCAGCTCGCCCAGCCGCTTCACCGAGGCCTCGATGAGTCCACCGCCCGCTCGTGCGGTGAAGTGGGTCAGGCCGTGGCGCAGCGCCGGGCCGTCGTCCAGGGCGGCCGGCAGATCCGGCGGCAGGTCGAAGAAGTGCAGCGACAGCACATC
The DNA here is from genome assembly GCF_056172905.1 of Streptomyces sp. iso_384. Classification (NCBI taxonomy): domain Bacteria; kingdom Bacillati; phylum Actinomycetota; class Actinomycetes; order Kitasatosporales; family Streptomycetaceae; genus Streptomyces; species Streptomyces sp. iso_384. The sequence goes on along the minus strand of NZ_JBWBTT010000001.1, from coordinate 3,255,833 downwards.
GCCGTGGTCGTTCAGCCAGGTGCCGGTGTCGACGGTCCGGTAGCCGGGGAGTTCCACCCCGAGGAGAGCTCTCATGCGCGGCGATCATGCCGTACGCGCGGCGCGCCGGTGACATCAGGGGCCGATGCCGTCAGGGGCCGGCCCCTCCTCTCCCCTTCAGGAGGCGGGCACCGGGACGTGGTGGGAGTCGCGGCGGATCAGCGCGGCGTAGCGGCCGTCGCGGTCGAGCAACTCCTCGTGCGTGCCGCGTTCGGCGGCGCGGCCGTCCTCCAGGACGACGATCTGGTCCGCGTCGCGGACCGTGGAGAGGCGGTGCGCGATGGTGAGCGTGGTCCGTCCGGCGGAAAGGGCGTCGATCGCTTCCTGCACGGCCTGTTCCGTGCGGGTGTCGAGCGCGCTGGTCGCCTCGTCGAGGATCAGCACCGGCGGGTCGCGCAGAATCGTGCGGGCGATGGCGAGGCGCTGCTTCTCGCCGCCCGAGAAGCGGTAGCCACGCTCGCCGACGAGGGTGTCGTAGCCGTCGGGCAGGGAGGCGATGTGGTCGTGGATCTGCGCGGCGCGGGCCGCGGCCTCGAGCTCCTCGTCGGTGGCGTCCGGCTTGGCGAAGCGCAGATTGTCGGCGACCGAGGCGTGGAAGAGGTAGGTCTCCTGGGAGACGACGCCGACCGCTCGGGCGAGGGTGTCGAAGTCCAGGTCACGGACGTCGACCCCGTCGAGCGTGACCCGGCCGCCGGTGACGTCGTACAGCCGGGGCACGAGATAGCTGAGGGTGGACTTGCCGGAACCGGTGGATCCGACGACCGCGAGGCTGCTGCCCGCGGGGACGGTCACATCGATGCCGGTGAGCGTCGGGCCGTTCTTCTCGTCGTAGCTGAAGTCGACGTTCTCGAAGGCGATCTCGCCGCGGATCTTCTCCAGGCGGACCGGCTTCTCCGGTTCGGTGATGTCCACCGTGAGGTCGAGATACTCGAAGATGCGCTGGAAGAGGGCGAGGGAGGTCTGCATCTGCACACCGGTGGAGAGCAGGCTGACCGCCGGGCGGAACAGCCCCTGCTGGAGCGTGACGAAGGCGACCAGCGTCCCGAGGGAGACGGCGGTGGCACCGGACTGGAGGGTAAGTCCGGCCGCCCAGTAGATGACGGCGGGCATGGCGGCCATCACGATGCCGATCGTGGACATCCGCCAGCGGCCGGCCATGCTGGAGCGCACTTCGAGGTCGACCAGGCGCTCGGACTCCTCGGCGAAGCCCTGGGTGAGGGAGTCGGAGCGGCCCATCGTGCGGCCGAGGAGGATGCCGCTGACCGAGAGGGACTCGGTGACCGTGGCGGCCATGGCGGCCATCTGCTTCTGGCGCTGGGTGGTGATCCTCTTGCGCTCGCGGCCGACGCGGCGGCTGATCGCGACGAAGACCGGCAGCAGGAGCAGCGAGACGACGGTGAGCCGCCAGTCGAGGGCGAGCATGGCGACGACGGTGGCGATCACGGCCGTGAGGTTGGAGACCAGCGAGGTCGCGGTGGAGGTGACCGTCGCCTGCATGCCGCCGATGTCGTTGGCGATGCGGGACTGCACCTCGCCCGTGCGGGTGCGGGTGAAGAAGGCGAGCGGCATCCGCTGGAGCTGGGTGTAGACGGCGGTGCGCAGGTCGTGCATGACGCGCTGGCCGACGGTGGTCGAGATCAGCGTCTGGAGCACGCCGAAGACGCTGGTCATCACGGCGGTGAGGACCATGCCGAGGGCCAGCAGGGTCAGCAGGCCGGTGCGGCCCTGCGGGATGGCGGTGTCGAGAATCTCGCGCAGCAGGAACGGGGAGGCGACCCCGACCAGGGAGGATGCGCCGACCAGCAGGCCGACGACGGCCAGGCGGCCGCGGTAGGGGCGGAAGAGGCGGAGGATGCGGCGCACCTCGGCGGGCGGCCGGTCGGCGTCGGTGCGGGCATCGGGCGGGGGCGTCCACGTGGGTTCGTCGGGTTTCATGGGCTCCTTCGTCGGGCGTGAGACGAGGCCGGACAGTCCCGGCCCCGCAGAGTGAGAGCCTAGCTCATTGTTACCTATACTCACAATGAACAAGGTCCTGATATTGTTCCCGTATGGACGCCCCAGATTCCCCCGGTCCGCTCGGCTCCCCCGGTCCGCCCGGCTCATCCGGCTCCGGCACCGGCACCGGCACCGGCACCGGCTCATCCGACGCCGACGGCATACTCGCCGAGCAGCTGCTGCGGCTGACCCGTCGGCTGCACCGCATCCAGAGCCGCCAGCTGGAGCCGATCGACATCACTCCGGCCCAGTTCCGGCTGCTGCGGACGGTCGCGAGCTACGACGCGGCCCCCCGGATGGCGGATCTCGCCCGGCGTCTGGACGTCGTTCCGCGCGCCGTGACGACACTGGTCGACGCGCTGGAGGCGAGCGGCCGGGTGCGCCGCGCCCCGGATCCCGACAGCCGCCGAGTGGTCCGCGTCGAGATCACGGACGAGGGGCGTGCCACGCTGCGGTCCCTGCGCAGCGCGCGCCGGGCGGCCGCAGAGGAGATCCTGGCTCCATTGACCGCCGATCAGCGCGAGGTGCTCGGCGGGCTGCTGTCCGCTCTGGTCGACGGCATGCCGGAACGCCACTGCTGAGCACCGCGCCGAGCCGCCGAGAGGATGGCCGAAATGCCGCTGCTGGAGCCCGACCCGGATGCCCTGCGCCCCGGAACGGCCCGGGAACCCGCCCCCGACCGGGTCACCGACGGCAGCTCCGGGGGCACCCCGGAACCGCTGCGCGGTGAGCTGACGGCCCTGCTGGGCGCGGACAAGGTGCTCTGGAAGATCTCCGACCTCGTGCGGTACGCCTCCGACGCCAGCCCCTACCGCTTCCTCCCCCGGGTCGTGCTGGTCCCCGAGGATCTCGACGACGTCTCCGCGATCCTGTCGTACGCCCACGGCAAGGGCCGTGACGTGGTCTTCCGGGCCGCCGGCACCAGCCTCAACGGCCAGGCGCAGGGCGAGGACATCCTCGTCGACGTACGCCGACACTGGACCGGCGTCGAGGTGCTGGACGACGGGGCGCGGGCCCGGATCGGGCCGGGGACGACGGTCATGCGGGCCAACGCCACCCTCGCCCGGTACGGCAGGCTGCTGGGGCCCGACCCGGCCAGCGCCATCGCCTGCACCGTCGGCGGGGTCGTCGCCAACAACGCCTCGGGCATGACGGCGGGCACCACCCGCAACTCCTACCGGACGCTCGCCTCGCTCACCTTCGTGCTGCCCAGCGGCACCGTCGTCGACACCGCCGACCCCGCCGCCGACGAGGAGCTGGCCCGCGCCGAGCCGGAGCTGTGCGCCGGGCTGATGGAGCTGAAGGCCGAGATCGAGGCGGACGAGGAGCTGACCGCCAGGATCCGTGCCAAGTACACGATCAAGAACACCAACGGCTATCGCCTGGAGGCCTTCCTCGACGGGGCGACCCCGGTGGAGATCCTGCGCGGGCTGATGGTGGGCTCCGAGGGCACGTTCGGCTTCATCTCGGAGGTCGTCTTCGACACGCTGCCGCTGGACCGGCGCGTCTCCAGCGCCCTGCTGTTCTTCCCCTCCCTCACCGCCGCCGCGGCCGCCGTGCCCGGGTTCAACGAGGCGGGAGCCATCGCGGTGGAGCTGATGGACGGCAACACCCTGCGCGCCTCCGTCAGCGTGCCGGGCGTTCCGGCGGACTGGGCGGTGCTGCCCCGGGGGACGACCGCGCTGCTGGTGGAGTTCCGGGCGGCCGACGAGGCCGGCCAGGAGGCGTTCGAGCGGGCGGCCGACGCCGTCGTCGCCGGTCTCGACCTGGTCGTCCCGGCCGCGTCGGTGACCAACGCGTTCACCCGGGACGCCGGGACGATCGCCGGGTACTGGAAGGCCCGCAAGGCGTTCGTCACGGCGGTCGGCGGGTCCCGGCCCTCGGGCACCACCCTGATCACGGAGGACTTCGCGGTGCCGCCCGCCCGGCTGGCGGACGCCTGCGAGGCGCTGCTGGAGCTCCAGGCGCGCCATGGCTTCGACGCCGCCGTGGCCGGTCACGCCGCCCACGGCAATCTGCACTTCCTGCTCGCGTTCGACGCGGCGAAGCCGGCCGACGTCGAGCGGTACGACGCGTTCATGCAGGAGTTCTGCGCCCTGGTGGTGGACCGTTTCGACGGATCGCTCAAGGCGGAGCACGCCACCGGACGCAATATCGCGCCGTTCCTGGAACGGGAGTGGGGGCCACGCGCCACCGAGCTGATGTGGCGGACGAAGCAGGTCATCGACCCCGCCGGGGTGCTCGCTCCGCGCATCGTGCTGGACCGGGATCCGCGGGCCCATCTGCGGGGCCTGAAGACCATTCCGAAGGTGGAGGCGGTCGCCGACCCGTGCATCGAGTGCGGCTTCTGCGAACCGACCTGTCCCAGCGAGGATCTGACGACCACTCCGCGCCAGCGGATCGTGCTGCGCCGGGAGATGATGCGCCAGGCCGACGGCTCGCCGGTGGAGGCCGGACTCCTGGACGCCTACGGATACGACGCCGTGGACACCTGTGCCGGGGATTCCACCTGCAAGCTCGCCTGCCCGGTCGGCATCGACACCGGGGCGATGATGAAGGGCTTCCGGCACCGCAGGCACACCCCGCGCGAGGAGCGGATCGCGGCGCTCACCGCGAAGAACTTCCGGGTCGTGGAGGCCTCTGCGCGCCTCGCCGTGGGAGTGGCCGACACGGTCGGCGAACGGGTGGGCGACGGTCCGCTCCAGGCCGTGACGCGGCTCGCGCGCAGGGCCGTGCGCCCCGATCTCGTACCGGAGTGGCTGCCGCAGCTCCCCGGTGCGGCGGCCCGGCGGCTGCCGCCCACCACGAGGGTCGGGGCGAGCGCGGTCTACTACCCGGCCTGCGTCAACCGCATCTTCGCCGGGCCGGAGGAGAAGGAGACGCCGGGCCTCTCCCTGGCCGAGGCGGTCGTCGCCGTGTCCGGGCGGGCCGGGAGGCCGGTGTGGATCCCCGAGGACGTCGCGGGGACGTGCTGCGCGACGATCTGGCACTCCAAGGGGTACGACGCGGGCAACAGGATCATGGCGAACCGCATCGTGGAGGCCGCCTGGGGCTGGACGGCGGGCGGGACGCTGCCGCTGGTCGTGGACGCGTCCTCCTGCACGCTCGGTATCGCCGAGGAGGTGGTGCCCTACCTCAGCGAGGACAACCGCGCCCTGCACCGCGAACTGACCGTCGTGGACTCGCTGGTGTGGGCGGCCGAGGAACTGCTGCCGCGTCTGACGGTGTTCCGGACGGTCGGCTCGGCGGTCCTGCATCCGACCTGTTCGATGGAACACCTCGGTGACGTTGGGCAGTTGCGGGCGCTGGCCGAGGCCTGTGCGAAGGAGGTGGTGGTGCCGGACGACGCGGGGTGCTGCGCGTTCGCGGGCGATCGGGGCATGCTCCACAAGGAGTTGACCGACTCGGCGACGGCCAAGGAGGCGGCCGAGGTCGACCGCCGCCCCTACGACGCCTATCTGTCGGCGAACCGGATGTGCGAGATCGGCATGGAACGCGCCACCGGGCACCCCTACCGCTCGGCGCTGATCGAGCTGGAGCACGCCACCCGGCCGACCGTCCGGTGAGCCGGTGAGCCGGTGAGCCGGTGAGCCGGTGAGCCGGTGAGCCGGTGAGCCGGTGACGGCAGGTTCGGGCACCCCCGTCGGCCTGCACAACTGAGCGTTTCGGAGCCCCAATTGGTTGCACCAGTTGGGGCTTCGGCGTGCCGTGAAGAAAGTCCAAGGTTTGAGGACGAGAGTCCAAATACTTCCCTTGCGCACCATCAGCCTCACCCTCCAGGGTCCTTACCGAGACCCGGTCCCCGCGCCCGTATCCGTACGGGGGACCGGACGCGCTCGCGCACCGTCTGAACCCCCAACCCCACCTGGAGGCTCGATGAACGACGACGCCCGGACCGCACCGGAACCGCAGGACATACCCCCGCACAGCGGCGCGGCCGACGAGCCGGCCCGGCAGGATCCCAGTCGCCGTTCCGTGCTGTGGACCACGGCGGGCGTGGCGGGGGCCGGACTCGGCCTCGGCGCACTGGGCGGGGGCACCGCGTCGGCGGCCGAGGCGACCGCCGTCTCCACCGCGGAGGCGGTCGCCGCCGCTCCGGCCCGGCAGGGCCGCACCATGGCGGGCGTCCGCTTCGAGGGCCGCTCCACGGTCCGGGTCGGCATCGTGGGCCTCGGCAACCGGGGCGGCAGCATGATCGACCTCTTCCTCGCCGTCCCGGGCGTCCAGGTGAAGGCGGTCTGCGACCCGGTCCGGGACAAGGCCGAGAAGGCCGCCGCGAAGGTGACGGCGGCGGGTCAGCCCGCCCCGACCGTCTACGCCAAGGGCGAGGACGACCACGAGAACCTCTGCAAGCGCGGCGACATCGACTTCGTCTATGTGGCGACGCCCTGGGAGCTGCACTTCCCGATGGCGAAGGCGGCGATGCTGAACGGGAAGCACGTCGGCGTGGAGTGTCCGATCGCCATGCGGCTGGAAGAGCTCTGGCAGCTGGTGGACCTCTCCGAGCGGACCCGGCGGCACTGCATGCAGTTGGAGAACTGTTGTTACGGCAAGAACGAAATGCGGGTGCTGCGCATGGCGCACGCCGGTCTCTTCGGTGATCTGCTGCACGGGGCGGGGGCCTACAACCACGATCTGCGCGGGCTGATGTTCGACCCCGACTACTACGAGGGCCCGTGGCGGCGGCTGTGGCACACCCGGCTGCGCGGTGACCTCTACCCCAACCACGGGTTCGGGCCGGTCGCCAACTACATGGACGTCAACCGGGGCGACCGGGCCGTGAGCATCACGAGCATCGGCACGCCCGCCCTGGGGCTCGCCGAGTACCGCAAGGAGCACATGCCGCCCGGCGACCCCAGCTGGAAGGAGTCGTACATCGGGGCCGACCGGACGATCAGCCTCGTGCAGACGGCCAGGGGCCGGGTGATCCGGCTGGAGCACGATGTGTCGACCCCGCACCCGTACTCCCGGATCAACAGCCTCGGCGGTACGCGGGGCGTGTTCGAGGACTACCCGGAGCGGATCTACCTGGAGCCGGAGAACACCGACCACCAGTGGGCGGACTTCTCGAAGTACGCCGGGTGGGACCACTGGCTGTGGAAGGAGCACGCGAACCCGCCGGGCGGGCACGGCGGCATGGACTACATGATGGTCTTCCGGCTGATGCAGTGCATGCGGCTCGGTCTGGTCCCCGACTTCGACGTGTACGACGCGGCCACCTGGACGGCCCCCGTGCCGCTGAGCCATCTCTCCATCAAGGCCAAGGGCGCGCCGCTGCCGATCCCGGACTTCACCCGGGGCGAGTGGAAGAAGGCCCGGTCCGGCGTGGACTCCGAGAAGCCCGCGGAGTGACGTTCCCGGGGTCCCGGGCCGACCTGGCGCGGGGCCCCGCAGGGCGGTGGCACACCGTAAAACCGGTTGCCCCGGAACGGGACGAACAGGGAACCTTGCACGTCACCCCGTTCTTCGAGGTCCACCCGGATCTCCGTTTCACGAGCCCTGGGACGTCATGCAGATTCGCGACCTTCCGTATTCGGATCCCGGCGACCCCGATGTCCGTTCAGGCCCTCGATTCCTTTACTGGCTCGGGCGCAATCAGCTCGCCGGGCAGCTGAAGTCCCTCTCCTGGGGGCTGCTGCACCAGCTCGGCATCGCCGGTCTTCCGGTCACCGTGGGGCTCGCCGTCCAGGCCGTCATCGACCGCTCCGGCGGGCGGCTCGCGCTGGCCGGTGGCCTCATCCTGGCGCTCGGCGTCATGATCGCCGTCGGCGACACCATGCTCCACCGGACGGCCGTGACCAACTGGATCAGCGCCGCCGCCCGGGTCCAGCAACTGCTCGCCCGCAAGACCGCCGAGCTGGGCTCGGCGCTGACGCGGCGGGTCGCGGCCGGTGAGGTCGTCGCCGTGTCGACCGGCGACGTGGAGAAGATCGGCTGGTTCGTCGAGGCGCTCTCCCGCTTCGCGGCGGCCGCCACCGCCCTCGTGGTGATCTGTGTGGGCCTGGCCTTCTACCTCCCCTCCCTCGGCCTGATGGTGGCGTTCGCCATGCCGGTGCTCGCGCTGGCCGTGCTGCCGTTGCTGCCGCGCGCCACCCGGCGCGCCGACGAGCAGCGCGAGAAGGCGGGCAAGGCCACCGAGCTGGCCTCGGACACGGTCGCCGGACTGCGCGTGCTGCGCGGTATCGGCGGCGAGGAGCTGTTCCTCGGCCGCTACCGCCGCGCCTCCCAGGAGGTCCGCAGGGCGGCTGTGCGCAGTGCCCGGATGTGGGCGCTGATCTCGGCGGTGCAGGTGCTGCTGCCGGGCATCCTGCTGATCTCGCTGGTCTGGTACGGGGCGACGCTGGCCCGGGACGGCCGCATCGACGTCGGCCAGCTGGTCACCGTCTACAGCGCGGCCACGCTGATGCTGTTCCCCTTGCGTCACTTCGAGGAGATCGCGATGGCGTACTCCTTCTCGCGGCCGTCCGCCCAGCGTGCGGTGCGGGTGCTGTCGCTGCACCGCAGCACGCGGGAGGCCACCGTGGAGGGCGTGACGCCGATGGGCGATCTGTACGACCCGGCGACCGGTCTGATGGCCCCGCGGGGGCGGTTCACCGCCGTCGTCTGCGGCGACCCGGACGAGGCGGGCCGGCTGGCCGAACGGCTCGGCGGGCACGCGGAGACCGGCGAGGAGGACGGGGACGAGAAGGCGGCGGCTCCGTCCGTGCTGCTCGGCGCGGTCGCCCTGGACGAGATCCCGCTGGACACCGCACGGGCGGCGGTGCTGGTCCAGGACAAGGACCCGGTGCTGCTGTCCGGCACCCTCCAGGAGCTGCTGGACGTGCCGTCCTCCGGCCTGGTCACGGCGGAGGCGGCGTTGGAGGCGGCCCAGTGCGGTGATGTGCTGAGCGCCCTGGCGCAGGCCTCCCCCGACAACGACGGGGACCCGATGCGGACCCGGATCACCGAGCGCGGCCGGTCCCTGTCCGGCGGTCAGCGCCAGCGCCTGGCGCTGGCCCGGTCGCTGGTCACCGACCCGGAGGCGCTGGTGCTGGACGAGCCGACCTCGGCGGTCGACTCGCACACCGAGGCGCGGGTCGCCGCCGGGATCGCGAAGCTGCGCCAGGGGCGTACGACGGTGGCGTTCGCCTCGTCGCCGCTGCTGCTCGACGCCGCCGACCGGGTGGTCCTCGTCCACGAGGGCACCGTCGTCGCCGTGGGCGTCCACCGCGAACTGCTGCGTACCGAACCGCGCTACCGGGCGGTCGTCACCCGGGAGACCGACGACGAAGCGGCGGCGTGCGCACCGGACGCCGTGCCGGACATCGCGTCCGTACCCGCCGCGAAGAGCATCCAGGAAATCGAGGAGAGGGCATGATCGGCGTCGCACCCCCGGCGTACGACCCCGCGGCCCCGGAGTCGGCGACGACGCTGCCCGTGGGCACACCGACGACCGTGCGGAGTTACGTACGGAGTCTGCTGCGCCGGCACCGCGGGGCGTTCGTCGTCCTGATCGCGGTCAACGCGGTGGCGGTGATCGCCTCGATCACCGGACCGTATCTGCTGGGCGGACTGGTCGAGGACCTGTCGAACGGCGTCGCCGATCTGCATCTGGAGCGCACCGCCGCGATCTTCGCCGTCGCGCTGGTCGTCCAGGTCCTGTTCACCCGCTCCATGCGGCTGCGCGGGGCGATGCTGGGCGAGGAGATGCTCGCGGACCTGCGTGAGGACTTCCTCGTACGGTCCGTCGGGCTGCCGCCGGGCGTCCTGGAGCGGGCCGGGACGGGCGATCTGCTGTCCCGGATCACCACGGACATCGACCGGCTGGCGAACGCGATGCGTGAGGCCGTGCCGCAGCTGGCGATCGGCGTCGTGTGGGCCGGGCTGCTGCTCGGCGCGATGACGGTGACCGCTCCCCCGCTGGCGCTGGCCGTGCTGGTCGCGCTGCCGGTGCTGATCGTGGGCTGCCGCTGGTACTTCCGCCGGGCCCCTTCGGCGTACCGTTCGGAGGCCGCCGGTTACGCCGCCGTCGCCGCGATGCTCGCGGAGACCGTGGACGCCGGGCGGACCGTGGAGGCGCACCGCCTCGGCGACCGCCGGGTGGCGCTGTCGGACCGGCGGATCAAGGAGTGGACGGCCTGGGAGCGGTACACGCTGTTCCTGCGCTCGGTGCTGTTCCCCGTCATCAACGCGACGTACGTGACGATCCTCGGCGCGGTCCTGCTGCTCGGCGGCTGGTTCGTGCTGGAGGGCTGGATCACGGTCGGGCAGCTGACGACGGGTGCGTTGCTGGCCCAGATGATGGTCGACCCGATCGGTCTGATCCTGCGCTGGTACGACGAGCTCCAGGTGGCCCAGGTGTCGCTGGCCCGGCTGGTCGGCGTCCGGGAGATCGAGCCGGACGCGGGCGACGCCGGGGTGGGTCCGGACGGGCGCGACGTACGGGCGGACGAGGTCCGCTTCGGTTACCGGGAGGGCGTCGACGTCCTGCACCGGGTGTCGCTCGACGTGGCTCCGGGCACCCGGCTCGCCCTGGTCGGACCCTCCGGCGCGGGCAAGTCGACCCTGGGCCGGCTGCTGGCGGGGATCTACGCGCCGCGCACCGGTGAGGTGACGCTCGGCGGGGCGGAGCTGTCGCGGATGACGGCGGAGCGGGTCCGTGAGCATGTGGCCCTGGTCAACCAGGAGCACCATGTCTTCGTCGGCTCGCTCCGGGACAACCTGCTGCTGGCCCGCGACGGGGCGAAGGACGCCGAGCTGTGGGCGTCGCTGGCCGCGGTCGACGCGGACGGCTGGGCGAAGGTCCTGGACAAGGGGCTGGACACCGAGGTCGGTTCGGGCGGGTTCGCGCTGACCCCGGCGCAGGCCCAGCAGATCGCGCTGGCCCGTCTCGTCCTGGCCGATCCGCACACGCTGGTCCTGGACGAGGCGACCTCGCTGCTGGACCCGCGGGCCGCCCGTCACCTGGAGCGTTCACTGGCCCGGGTGCTGGAGGGCCGCACGGTGGTGGCCATCGCGCACCGGCTGCACACCGCGCACGACGCGGATGTGATCGCGGTGGTGGAGGACGGCCGGATCAGCGAGCTGGGCAGCCATGACGAACTGGTGGCGGCGGACGGCGCGTACGCCTCCCTGTGGCGGTCCTGGCACGGGTGAGCGGTCCGAACGGCCCGGGGTTCACCGGGCCGTTCGGGTGCGGTTGGGCTGGAGGAGCTGGTCGACGGGCGCGTGGTCGTCGGTGAGCACCCGGGCGTCCCCGGTCCAGGAGGCGAGGGCGTCTCCGGTGGTGATCCTCCAGCCGACGCCCCTGGCGTCCAGGGCCTCCTGGATCGCGGGGGCGTCGACCGGCCGGCCGGAGGCGACCACCACCAGATTGCCGCCGACGGTCGAAGCCGTCGGGTCCAGCCCGATGTCCGCCGGCTTTCCCACCAGCGCGACGTGCGGGAAGACCGAGGCGAGGGTGGCGACCTCGGCGCGGGCGAAGGCCAGTTCGCCGTGGTCGATGAGGTTGGCGACGTACAGTCCGTCCTCGTCGAGCGCCCGGCGTACGTCGCCCAGCGCCTGTGCCGTCGTGAGGTGCCACGGCACGCTGACGCCTCCGAAGGCGTCGCCGACGATCAGATCGCGGCTGCCCGCCGTCAGTCTCCGCAGGCCCAGCCGCCCGTCCTCCACCCGTACGTCGATACCGGTCGTGGCCGAAGGGCCGAGGCCGAACCGGTCGTGGTCGATGCGCACGACTCCGCCGTCGATCTCCGAGACGAGGCTCCGGGTGCCGGGGCGTGCGGCCGCGAGGTAGCGGGGGAAGGTGAGGCCGCCGCCCCCGATGTGGTGGGCGGTCAGCGGCTCGCCGTCGGGGAAGGCGGTGTCGACCACGGACGCGATGGCGCGGACGTAGGCGAACTTCAGATGTGCCGGGTCCTCGATGTCGACGTAGGAGTGGTTCAGGCCGTCCAGGACGAGCGTGCGGCCGCTGCTCCGGTCGGGGTCCGCGACGACCTGGGCGCAGTGGTAGCGGGTCTCCGCGTCGCAGCCGCCGGGGGCGAACGCGGTGGCGAGGGAGCCCGCGACGACGGTGGCGAGGGCCACGGCCGTGGCGCGCCGCCGCCGGGCCTGCCATCCGACGACGGCGGCACCGAGTACCAGCAGCGTTCCGAGACCGATCAGGATGGTGCTGACGGGCAGTCGGGAGACCAGGACGAATCCGGTGAGGACGGTGCCGACGATCGCTCCGAAGGTGCCCACGCCCGAGAGCCGTCCGACGACCGTGCCGGTCTCGGCGAGGCTGGTGAGCCGTAGCTTCGTGACGAACGGGGTCACCGCGGAGAGCAGTGCGCCGGGCACCAGGAGGGTCGCCGACGCGACCGGCAGAAGCAGGGCGGGCGACCACTCGGCGGTGGTGCGGAGCAGGAGCGGGGTGAGCGCGACGACCACACCCGACACCCCGAGCGCCGGGCCGATGAGCCGGTGCGGATCGACCTGGTCCGCGATGCGTCCGCCCAGCCAGGAGCCCAGTGCGATCGCGGTGAGGGCGATGCCGATCACCATCGTGCTGGTTTCCAGCGTGAGGCCGAGGTACGGGGCGAGCAGGCGCAGGGCGACGATCTCGACCACCAGAACCGCGGCCGAGGAGCCGAACACGAGCAACGCCGCGGTCCGGGGTCCCGGGCTCCGGTCGCGGGGCGGATCGTCTTCGCCTTTCCGGGAGTCGTCGGCCACGGGCGAGGAGGGCGTTGTGGTCACCGCAGCATCCTCGCACGCGGGCCGCGGCCGAACTCCCGCTGTGCCGAAGGGCGGAGAGGGCGCGAACACCCGTTCCCGCACCTCGCGAAAGATGCTTCCGGAAGACCGGTGCGGGCGGAAATCGCGGTGCGTTCCCGCCGGGGCCGGTGATCCAATGAGCCGGTGCGCAGCGACGAGAAGATCACGACCGTGGACCGTGGACGCTTTCCGGATGCCGTGACCCCGTGGGAGGACCCGGTCTGGCGGTCCGAGGCGCTCGACTGGGTGGCCGGCGGTCTCGCCGCCCACGGACTCGTGGAGTCGGGCCCCCGGCAGGTGCGCCTGCGCCCCTGGTCGGTGCTGGTGCGGCTGGCCGTCGCGGACCGAGCGCCGGTGTGGTTCAAGGCCGTTCCGCCCGCCGCGGCCTTCGAGGCCGGGCTCGCCGAAGCCCTGGCCCGCTGGGTTCCCGCGCATGTGCTGACACCGCTCGCCGTCGAGGCGGAGCGCGGCTGGATACTCGTCCCGGACGGCGGTCCGGTGCTGTGGGAGCTGCTCGAAGGACAGCCCGTCGACCCTGACCCCCGGTACTGGGAGGAGCCGCTGCGTCAGTACGCCGCGATGCAGCGGGCGCTGATTCCGTACGCGGACGAGATCGGGGCACTCGGGGTGCCGGCCGCCCGGCCGCGCGATCTGCCGACGCTGTTCGACCGGCTGGTCGCAAAGAACGCCGCGCTGACACCGGAGGACCGGGTGGCGCTGGCGGCCCTGCGGCCCCGGGTGGCGGACTGGTGCGAGGAGCTGGCGGCGGCGGGGGGGGGGCGGATTCGCTGGACCACGCCGATCTGCACGAGAAGCAGCTCTTCGCGCCCTCGCCGGGCCGGTTCACCTTCTTCGACTGGGGCGACGCGCTGGTCGGGCATCCGTTCCACAGCCTGCTGGTGCCCGCCCGGGCCGCCCGCGAGCGGTTCGGCCCCGAGGTGCTGCCCCGGCTGCGGGACGCCTATCTGGAGCCGTGGACCGGCGGGGGCGTCACGGCGGCCGGGCTGCGGCGTGCGGTGAGCCTGGCGTGGCGGCTCGCGCCGCTCGGCCGGGCCGCCTCGTGGGGGCGGATGTTCCCCGTACCGCCAGGTCTGTCGGCCACACCCGGGGACGCCGAGGCCGCCTACTGGCTGCGGGAGCTGTCCGTCGCCCCGCCGCTGTGAGCGGGCCCCCGTTCAACCCTGCCAGGAGGCGGATGCCGGGCCGTCCGGTGAGGATGAGGGGTGAATCACCCGGTAAACGGGGCAGGCGAGCGCAGAACCACGCAAGCCCGAGAAGGGACGCAGACCGTGGCACCACCCAGGATTCTCGTCGTCGGCGCCGGCTTCGCAGGCGTCGAGTGCGTACGCCGCCTGGAGCGCAGGCTCGCTCCGGGCGAGGCCCAGATCACGCTCGTCACACCGTTCTCCTACCAGCTGTATCTGCCGCTGCTCCCCCAGGTGGCCTCCGGGGTGCTCACCCCTCAGTCCGTCGCGGTGTCGCTGCGCCGCAGCCGCCGCCACCGGACCAGGATCGTGCCGGGCGGGGCGATCGGCGTGGACACCCGGGCGAAGGTCTGTGTGATCCGGAAGATCACGGACGAGATCGTGAACGAGCCGTACGACTACATCGTGCTGGCGGCGGGCAGCGTCACCCGGACCTTCGACATCCCCGGACTCCTGGACCACGCCCGGGGCATGAAGACGCTGGCCGAGGCGGCGTACGTCCGGGACCACGTGATCGCCCAGCTGGACCTGGCGGACGCCAGTCACGACGAGGCCGAGCGGGCCTCGCGGCTCCAGTTCGTGGTGGTCGGCGGCGGTTACGCGGGCACCGAGACGGCGGCCTGCCTCCAGCGGCTGACCACCAACGCGGTCCGGCACTATCCACGGCTGGACGCCCGGCTGATCAAGTGGCATCTGATCGACATCGCTCCCAAGCTGATGCCGGAGCTGGGCGACAAGCTCGGGCAGGCCGCCCTGGAGGTGCTCCGCAAGCGGAACATCGAGGTGTCGCTCGGGGTCTCGATCGCCAAGGCGGGGCCGGAGGAGGTCACGTTCACCGACGGCCGGGTGCTGCCCTGCCGGACCCTCATCTGGACCGCCGGAGTGGCGGCCAGCCCGCTGATCGCCACCCTCGGCGCGGAGACGGTACGCGGCCGGCTCGCGGTGACGCCGCAGCTGACGCTGCCGGGCTCGGACGGGGTGTTCTCGCTCGGCGACGCAGCTGCGGTGCCCGACCTGGCGAAGGGCGACGGGGCGGTCTGCCCGCCCACCGCGCAGCACGCGATGCGTCAGGGCCGGGTGCTCGCCGACAATCTGATCGCCTCGCTGCGCCGCCAGCCGCTCAAGGACTATGTGCACAAGGACCTGGGGCTCGTCGTGGACCTCGGCGGCAAGGACGCGGTGTCCAAGCCGCTGGGCATCGAGCTGCACGGGCTGCCCGCGCAGGCGGTGGCACGCGGCTACCACTGGTCGGCGCTGCGGACGAATGTCGCCAGGACCCGGGTCATGACGAACTGGATGCTGAACGCGGTCGCCGGCGACGACTTCGTACGGACCGGGTTCCAGTCCCGCAAGCCGGCGACGCTGCGGGACTTCGAGTACACGGACGTCTATCTGACGCCCGAGCAGATCAAGGAGCACATGGCGTCGACGGTCATCAAGCACTGACCGGCCGGACACCGCGGTGAGCGCGCCCCCCGCGTCCTTCGAAGGGCGGGGGGCGCGCTCAGCGCTGCCGGGACAGGACCGTCTCCACGGTGTCCGCCTCCTGTGCGGTCTTGTCCTCCCGGTAGCGCAGGACGCGGGCGAACCGCAGGGTGACGCCCGCCGGGTAGCGGGTGGAACGCTGGAGTCCGTCGTAGGCGATCTCCACGACGAGTTCCGGGCGTACGGTGACGACATGGCCGTCGTCGTCGGTGGCCAGCTCGCCCAGCTTCTCGGTCTGCCACTCCAGCAGGGCGTCCGTGAGCCCCTTGAAGGTCTTGCCGAGCATCGCGAACGTACCGTCGGGCCGCCGGGCGCCCAGGTGCAGGTTGGAGAGCTTGCCGGTGCGCCGGCCGCTGCCCCGCTCGACGGCCAGCACCACCAGGTCCAGGGTGTGCACCGGCTTCACCTTCAGCCAGGACGCGCCGCGGCGGCCCGCGCTGTAGGCGGCGGCCAGGTCCTTGACGACGACGCCCTCGTGGCCGCGGTCCAGGGTGCCGGCGAGGAAGGCGTCGGCGGCCGCGCGGGTGCCGGGGTCGTCCGGGTCGGTGACGAGGGTCCGGCCGACCCGCAGGTGCTCCGGGAGGAGCCGGGACAGGGCCGTGTGGCGGTCCGCGTAGGGCAGGTCGAGCAGGTCCTCGTCGTCGACGAGGAGCGCGTCGAAGAAGACCGGCACGACGGGCACGTGCGCCGCCGCTCCGGCCACGTCCCGCCGCGAGCCCACCCGGGAGGCGGTCTCCTGGAAGGGCCGGGGTCTGCCGTCCTCCCCCAGGGCGATCACCTCGCCGTCCAGGATGAAGCGGCCCGCCGGGAGGGCGGCGACGGCGGCGGTGAGCTCGGGCAGCCGGTCGGTGATGTCGTCGAGGGTCCGGGTGTAGGCGCGGATCCGGTCGCCGTCGCGGTGGACCTGCACCCGGATCCCGTCGAGCTTCTCCTCGACGGCGCACGGGCCCAGCTTGTCGAGGGCGTCCCCGACCGAGCCGGCCGTGTGCGCGAGCATCGGCTGGACGGGCCGCCCGACGGTGAGGCGGAAGGCGGCGAGCGCGTCGGGGCCCTCCGCGAGGAGCACCCCGGCGACCTCCTGGAGCGATCCGGCGAGCATCACGGCGCGGCGGACGTCGGCGGGCGGTGCTTCGGCGGCGCGGGCCAGGGCGTCGGCGGCGACGGCGTCCAGGGCCCCCTGGCGTACCTCGCCGGTGAGCAGGGCCCGCAGGAAGCGCTGTTCGTCCTCGGTTGCGGCGGCGAACAGGCCGCGCAGGCGCTCCTTGCGCCGGGCCTGGGAGCCGGGGCCGGACGTGGCGGCCAGGGCGGTCAGTTCGGCGTCGACACCGGTGACGGTGAGCGTGGGCTCCGGGGCCGGTTCGACGGGGTCCCCAAGGGTCCGCCATCCCACGCCGATACGGCCCTGGGGCAGCCGTCCGGCGAGGTACGGGATGACGACGGGGACGTCCTCGGGTCCGGCGTCCCGGAAGAGACCGGCCAGCAGCGCCACCTTCCGGGACCGGGCGGAGGTGGCGGCGACCTCCAGCGACACCTGGGCGAGCTCGGCGAGCAGCATGCGCCCATGGTGCTACGGGGCGGAGCGCGCCGCCCGCCGGAGAAGCACCGGGCACGCCGCCCGCAGACCGGGCGGGCGAGGCGTCATGCGCCGTGCCGACCGGCCGGGCGAGCCGTCATACGTCGTGCCGACCGGCCGGGCGAGGCGTCATACGTCGTGCCGACCGGCCGGGCGAGCCGTCATATGTAGTTGAGGGCGGCGGCCCCGCCCACTCCCCCGAGCACCATGAAGGCGGGCATCAGCACCTTCATCTCCACCCAGCTGCCGGCCCGGAAGCGCATGGCCTTCGGCGGGCCGATCGGGTACCAGCGCTTGCGGCCGATCGGGATGGGCCACAGGATCGGGCAGCCCGAGACGGTCAGCGCGTCGCCGATGTCGTGGACGAGGGCCCCGAGCACGATGGGCAGACCGAGCCACATGTACTCCTGGCCGGGGGCGTCGAACAGCCAGTCGGCCCCGTGGCCGGGCTGGTCGAGAACGCCGGCCAGGATCCAGGCGCTGGTCGCGCCGAGCAGCCACACCAGGACGTCGCTGGAGACGCGGGCGGCCCGCCAGAGCAGGCCCTCGACGGCCAGCACGAGGTGGACGAAGAGGATCGCGAGAACGGCCCAGCGTCCGCCGAAGATCGCCGCGGCGGAACAGCCGCCGCCGATGAGAACGGCCCAGAGCCAGGTGTGGGTCAGGGTCCGGTGGCCGCCGGTGCGGCGCGGGTCGCCGGCACTCCTGGTGGCCTTGTAGACGGCGAAGGAGAGCTTGTCGACGATCTCGCAGAGGGCCTTGGAGACCGGGCCGAAGGCGCGCGAGATGGTCGCGGACTTGTGGTCGAGGTCGGGGGCGAGCGCGGCGCCCGCGCAGATCAGCGCCCCGACGACGAGGACGGGCCAGGGCATCGTGTGGCCCGCGGCGGCGGCCGCCGCGCCCACCCCCAGCCAGGCCGCCGCCCCTGACAGAGAGTGTGCCGGTCCCATCATGGTCTGTCCCGCCCCCAGTGGTTCGTGCGCCCATCACCGGTACGGCGCGGGCAGGTTGAGACCGCAGCGTATCGTCCGTGATCTTCGTGCCGTCCGCCGGTTCCCTCATCCGGGCGGAAGACAGGCAAGATGGGGGGCGTGACCCTCATCGACCAGCTTCCCCAGACCGCCGACCCGGACGCCCTCTTCGAGGCCTTCTCCTCATGGACCGAGAGCCAGGGCATCACGCTTTATCCGGCTCAGGAGGAGGCGCTGATCGAGGTGGTCTCCGGAGCGAACGTGATCCTGTCCACCCCGACCGGCTCCGGCAAGAGCCTGGTGGCGGCGGCCGCGCACTTCACCGCGCTGGCGCAGGACAAGGTCACCTTCTACACGGCGCCGATCAAGGCGCTGGTGTCGGAGAAGTTCTTCGACCTGTGCAAGCTCTTCGGCACCGAGAACGTCGGCATGCTCACCGGCGACGCCTCGGTCAACGCGGACGCCCCGGTGATCTGCTGTACGGCCGAGGTGCTGGCCTCCATCGCGCTGCGCGACGGCAAGTACGCCGACATCGGCCAGGTCGTGATGGACGAGTTCCACTTCTACGCCGAGCCGGACCGCGGCTGGGCCTGGCAGATTCCGCTGCTGGAGCTGCCGCAGGCGCAGTTCGTGCTGATGTCGGCGACGCTCGGCGACGTCTCGATGTTCGAGAAGGACCTGACCCGGCGCACCGGCCGCCCCACCTCCGTGGTGCGCTCGGCGACCCGCCCGGTGCCGCTGAGCTACGAGTACCGCTTCACGCCGATCACCGAGACGCTGACCGAGCTGCTGGACACCCGGCAGTCGCCGGTCTACATCGTGCACTTCACGCAGGCGGCGGCCGTCGAGCGGGCGCAGTCGCTGATGAGCATCAACATGTGCACGAAGGAGGAGAAGGAGAAGATCGCCGATCTGATCGGCAGCTTCCGCTTCACCACCAAGTTCGGCCAGAACCTCTCCCGTTACGTACGCCACGGCATCGGCGTGCACCACGCGGGCATGCTGCCCAAGTACCGCCGTCTGGTGGAGAAGCTGGCCCAGGCGGGTCTGCTGAAGGTGATCTGCGGGACGGACACGCTCGGCGTCGGCGTCAACGTCCCCATCCGTACGGTGCTGTTCACGGCGCTCACCAAGTACGACGGCACCCGGGTGCGGACCCTGCGCGCGCGGGAGTTCCACCAGATCGCGGGCCGCGCCGGGCGGGCCGGCTTCGACACGGCGGGCTTCGTCGTGGCGCAGGCCCCCGAGCACGTCATCGAGAACGAGAAGGCCGTCAAGAAGGCGGGCGACGACCCGAAGAAGAAGCGCAAGGTCGTCCGCAAGAAGGCCCCGGAGGGCTTCGTCGCCTGGTCGGAGACCACCTTCGACAAGCTGATCCAGTCCGAGCCCGAGCCGCTGAACTCCCGTTTCCGGGTGACGCACACGATGCTGCTCGCGGTCATCGCCCGTCCCGGCAACGCGTTCGAGGCGATGCGGCATCTGCTGGAGGACAACCACGAGCCGCGCCGGGCGCAGTTGCGGCACATCCGGCGTGCCATCGCGATCTACCGTTCGCTGCTGGACGGCGGTGTGGTGGAGCAGTTGGAGACGCCGGACGCCGAGGGCCGGATCGTGCGGCTGACGGTGGATCTCCAGCAGGACTTCGCGCTGAACCAGCCGCTGTCCACGTTCGCGCTGGCCGCGTTCGACCTGCTGGACGCCGAATCGCCGTCGTACGCGCTGGACATGGTCTCGGTCGTCGAGTCGACGCTGGACGATCCCCGGCAGATCCTGGCCGCCCAGCAGAACAAGGCGCGCGGCGAGGCCGTAGGGCAGATGAAGGCGGACGGGGTCGAGTACGAGGAGCGGATGGAGCGGCTGCAGGAGGTCACGTACCCGAAGCCGCTGAGCGAGCTGCTGTGGCACGCCTACGACGTGTACCGCACGAGCCACCCGTGGGTGAACGACCACCCGGTGTCGCCGAAGTCGGTGATCCGGGACATGTACGAGCGCGCCATGACGTTCACGGAGTTCACCTCGCACTACGAGCTGGCCCGGACCGAGGGCATCGTGCTGCGGTATCTGGCGAGCGCGTACAAGGCACTGGAGCACACGATCCCGGACGACGTGAAGTCGGAGGACCTCCAGGACCTGATCTCCTGGCTGGGCGAGATGGTGCGTCAGGTGGACTCCAGTCTGCTGGACGAGTGGGAGCAGCTGGCCAACCCCGAGGTGGAGACCGCCGAGCAGGCCCAGGAGAAGGCGGACGAGGTCAAGCCGGTCACGGCCAACCCCCGCGCCTTCCGGGTGCTGGTGCGCAACGCGATGTTCCGCCGGGTGGAGCTGGCCGCGCTGGACCGGGCCGGCGCGCTGGGCGAGCTGGACGGCGACTCCGGGTGGGACGAGGACGCGTGGGGCGAGGCGCTGGACGCGTACTGGGACGCGCACGAGGAGATCGGGACCGGTCCGGACGCGCGCGGGCCGAAGCTGCTGAAGATCGAGGAGGATCCGGCGCACGGGCTGTGGCGGGTCTGGCAGGCGTTCGCCGACCCGGCGGGCGATCACGACTGGGGCATCAAGGCCGAGGTGGATCTCGCCGCGTCCGACGAGGAGGGCCGGGCGGTCGTCCGGGTCACCGAGGTCGGCCAGCTGTGAGCAGCCCATCGGTACGGGAGTGGAGAGTTACGGCATGACGAATCCGGCCGAGCGTCTGGTCGATCTGCTCGACCTGGAGCGGATCGAGGTCAACATCTTCCGCGGCCGCAGCCCGCAGGAGTCCCTGCAGCGGGTCTTCGGCGGGCAGGTCGCGGGCCAGGCGCTGGTGGCGGCGGGCCGGACGACCGACGGGGAGCGGCCGGTGCACTCGCTGCACGCCTATTTCCTGCGGCCGGGGCGGCCCGGGGTGCCGATCGTCTATCAGGTGGAGCGGGTGCGGGACGGGCGGTCCTTCACCACCCGGCGGGTGACGGCCGTGCAGGAGGGCCGGACGATCTTCAACCTGACGGCGTCCTTCCACCGCCCCGAGGAGGCGGGCTTCGAGCACCAGCTGCCGCCGGCCCGGATCGTCCCGGACCCGGAGGAGCTGCCGACGGTCGCCGAGGAGGTGCGCGAGCACCTGGGCGCGCTGCCGGAGGCGCTGGAGCGGATGGCCCGGCGGCAGCCCTTCGACATCCGTTACGTCGACCGGCTGCGCTGGACGAAGGGCGAGGTCAAGGACGCCGATCCGCGGAGCGCGGTGTGGATGCGGGCGGTGGGCCCGCTGGGCGACGACCCGCTGGTGCACACCTGCGCGCTGACGTACGCGAGCGACATGACGCTGCTGGACGCGGTCCGTATCCCGGTGGAGCCGCTGTGGGGGCCCCGCGGCTTCGACATGGCGTCCCTGGATCACGCCATGTGGTTCCACCGGCCGTTCCGGGCGGACGAGTGGTTCCTGTACGACCAGGAGTCGCCGATCGCGACGGGCGGCCGGGGGCTGGCGCGGGGGCGGATCTACGACCGTTCGGGGCAGCTGCTGGTGTCGGTGGTGCAGGAGGGGCTGTTCCGGCGGCTGGAGCCGTAGCAGCGCTCCGGCTCAGGTGCCGGGCAGCGGGTCCTGGTCGACCTCGTGGCGGCGGGTGCGGATGTCCGGCGGCGCGGGGTGCAGCTTGGCGTCGCAGGACGGTCCGAGGCCGGCCCGGCGCGAGTCGGTCCCGGTGAGGGGGCGGCCGCAGAGCCGGCAGCGGACGAGGCGGCGGCGCCGGGGCTGCTCGTCCGCCGTGTCCCGGGCGACGGTTCCGTCGGCCCCGGGCAGCGGTTCGGGGAAGGTTTCGGGAGTATCCACTCCTTGATCCTCCCAGTACGGCTCCGTGGCGGCGGCACGTGTCTGTTCCGCCGGGTTCATCGCCGGGCGTCCGGTTTGCCGAACGGGGCCGGGGCCGCGTTACTGGAGTGAGCCCCGGGCCGCCGGCCGGGCACAGCTCCGTGCGACGGGGCCGGGAGCCGCGGAGGTGCCGGGATGGACATGATCCACATCCGCGCGGTGAGCCCGCCGGACCTGACCGACGAGGTCGTCGGCCGGCTCTCGGGCGACCCCTGCGTCCTCAATCTCATCGTCCAGCGCGACGCCGCCCGCAATCCCGACGGCGACTCCATCGCCTGCGACGTGCTGACGGGGGCGGCCAACGACGTGCTGCACCGGCTGCGCGCCGTCCACCTCGACCAGCGGGGCTCCCTCGTCATCGAACCGGTCGACATGGCGTTCTCCGGCGCGGCCACCAAAGGCGGGCAGCGCGAGCTGGGGCCGCTGAGCCGGGCGCCGGTCTGGGAGCAGGTCGAGGCACGCATCCGGTCCGGCGGACGGTATCCGCCCAGCTTCTATCTCTATCTGGTCATCGCCGGTCTGATCGGTTCGGTCGGCATCGTCACCAACTCGCAGATCCTGATCGTGGGGGCGATGGTCGTCGGGCCGGAGTACGGCGCCATCGTCAGCGTGGCGCTGGGGATCGACCGGGGCCGCCGGGCCATGGTGCGCGGCGGGCTGGCCGCCCTGGGCGCCGGCTTTCTCCTCACCATCGTGATCACCTTCCTCTTCGCCCTCCTCATCCGCGGTTTCGGGCTGGAGTCGGAGGCCTTCGAGCGGGGGCTGCGGCCCGTCTCCAATCTCATCAACACACCGAACTTCTTCTCGGTGGCCGTCGCCACCCTGGCCGGGATCGTCGGGATCGTGTCGCTCACCGAGGCCAGGACGAGCGCCCTGCTCGGGGTGTTCATCTCCGTGACGACGATCCCGGCCGCCGCGGACATCGCCGTCTCCACCGCGTTCACCAGCTGGTCCGACGTACAGGGCTCGGCCATCCAGCTCGTGGTGAACATCCTGGTGCTGATCGTGGTGGGCACCGCAACGCTCAAGGCCCAGCGGGCGCTCTGGCGGCGGGTCGGCCTGCGGCGCGACCGTGCACGCCGGCTCGCCGCAGAGGTCTGACGCACTGACGAAGACGCCCGACACCCTCCGGAAGGGGCACCTCATGGACCGGGAAGCCGCCACACCGCACGCGACACCGGCCGAACGGGCGGCGCTGGGCAAGGCCGCGCGCCGGTCCGCTCCGCGGTCGAGCCACGCGGAGTTCACGCCGTCGCCGCACCGCCCCGACCCGCTGACCGTCCTCGAAGCGCAGTCCGCCGAACGGGTGCCCGAACTGGTACCGATCCGCTACGCCCGGATGACCGAGTCCCCGTTCCGCTTCTACCGGGGCGCGGCCGCCCTGATGGCAGCCGACCTGGCGGGCAGCCCTGACTCGGGGATCCGGGCGCAGCTGTGCGGCGACGCCCACCTGCTGAACTTCCGGCTGCTGGCATCGCCCGAGCGGAATCTGCTCTTCGACATCAACGACTTCGACGAGACGCTGCCGGGCCCCTGGGAATGGGACGTCAAACGGCTGGCGGCCAGTCTCGTCATCGCGGGGCGGGCGAACGGCTTCACGGACCGGGAGCGGGCCGGGATCGTCCGGGCGGCGGTCGGCTCGTACCGGGAGGCGATGGCCGCGTTCGCCGGGATGCGCAATCTGGATGTGTGGTACGCGCGGACCGACGCCGAGCGGCTGCGTTCGGTGGCCGCGGAGCAGTTGGGCGGCCGGGGGCGCAGGAATGTCGACCGGGCGCTGGGCAAGGCCCGTACCAAGGACAGCCGGCAGGCCTTCGGCAAGCTCGCCGAGGTGGTCGACGGGCGGCTCCGGATCGCCCCGGACCCGCCGATGGTCGTGCCCCTCACCGATCTGATGCCCGGGGTGGGGCGCGCGGAGATCCACCGGCGGTTCGCCGGTCTGGTGGCGGGCTACGCCAGGAGTCTGGTGTCCGACCGGCGCAGTCTGCTGGAGGATTTCACGCTGGTGGACGTGGCCCGGAAGGTCGTCGGTGTGGGCAGTGTCGGCACCCGGTGCTGGATCATCCTGCTGCTCGGCAGGGACGGCGGGGATCCGCTGTTCCTGCAGGCCAAGGAGGCCGGATACTCGGTGCTGGCCGAGCACACCGGGGCGAGCCGGTACGCGAACCAGGGCGAGCGGGTCGTCGCGGGCCAGCGGCTGATGCAGGCCTCCAGCGACATCTTCCTCGGCTGGGAGCGGGCCGATGGCATCGACGGCGAGAGCCGGGACTTCTATGTGCGTCAGTTGCGCGACTGGAAGGGCATCGCGGAGCCGGAGTCGATGGTGCCGAAGGGGATGCGGGCGTTCGGCGAGGTGTGCGGCGCCACGCTGGCCCGTGCCCACGCCAGGTCGGGTGACCGGATCGCCATCGCGGCCTATCTGGGGCGCGGGGACGTCTTCGACCGGGCGCTCGCCACGTTCGCGGAGTCGTACGCGGACCGCAACGAGGTCGATCACCGGGCGCTGGTGGACGCGGTGGCCTCCGGGCGGCTGCCGGCGGACGGCTCGGCGGGGCGCGCGGGCGACAGCGCGAACGGTCTTCCGGGGCCGGGCGGCTGACCTTCCGCACCGGCGGGCGTGTCCCGGCGGCCGGGCGGCGCCCGGCCCGCCGGTGCGTGGTATCCCGACGTGAACCCGTGGGGACGCGTCCCCTTCCCGGGGGTCGTCACGCCGAGGAGTCGAGATCATGCCGGCCACACCTTCGGGCCCACCCGTCGCCGCGCCCGAGGACCCGTACGCGCCGGTCCGTACGCGGAGGTACGCGGGGCTGCTGCTGATGGCGGCGCTCCTCGGGGTGCCCGTCTCGGCGATCGCGTTCGGCTTCCTCGCCCTGGTCTCGGAGCTTCAGTCGCTGACGTACACGGAGCTGCCGAGGGCGCTGGGCTTCGAGGCGACGCCGTCGTGGTGGCCCGTACCGCTGCTCGGGATCGCCGGTCTCCTGGTCGGGCTCACCGTCCGCCGGCTGCCGGGCGGGGGCGGGCACCGGCCGGCGGAGGGGCTGGTGCCCACCGGAGCGCCGGCCGCGGTGGATCTGCCCGGTATCACGCTCGCGGCGCTGCTCTCACTGGGGTTGGGCGCCGTGCTCGGGCCGGAGGCACCCCTGATCGCGCTGGGCGGCGGGCTGGCCGTCTGGGCGGCGGGCCGCGTCAAGCGGGACCTGACGCCGGACGCGCGGGCGCTGGTCGGGGCCTCGGGGAGTTTCGCCGCGGTGAGCGCGCTGCTGGGGTCGCCGCTGCTCGGCGCGTTCCTGCTGATGGAGGTGTCGGGCCTGGCCGGGCCGATGCTGGGCGTGGTCCTGGTGCCGGGGCTGCTCTCCGCGGGGGTCGGGGCGCTGATCTTCACGGGGCTGGGTTCCTGGACGGGGCTCGGCACCTACTCCCTGGCCTTGGGCGAGGTTCCGTCGGCGGCGGGCCCGGGCGTCGCCGGGTTCGGATGGGCGCTGGTCCTCGGTGTGGCGGCGGCCTTCGCGGGTGCGGGCATCCGCCGGCTGTCGCTGGCACTGCAGGAACGCGTGGAGCGGCGGACGGTGGTGGCCACGGCGGTGATGGGGCTGGTCGTCGGCGGGCTCGCGCTGGTGTACGCCGAGATCTCGGGCAAGGACGCGTCCGAGGTGCTGTACTCGGGCGAACACGAGCTGGGCCATCTCCTGACCGGGAGCGCCGCGTACTCGGTGGGCGCGCTGGTGCTGCTCATCGTCTGCAAGTCGCTCGCCTACTGCGCCTCGTTGAGCTGTCTCCGGGGCGGCCCGGTCTTTCCGGCGATGTTCGTGGGCGCGGTCGGCGGTATCGCGCTGTCCCATCTGCCGGGGCTGGATCTCACGGCCGGGTTCGCCATGGGTGTCGGGGCCATGTGTGTGGCGATGCTGCGGCTGCCGATGACCTCGGTGCTCCTGGCGACGCTGCTGCTGGGCAAGGAGGGGCTCACCGTGATGCCGCTGGTGATCGTGGCGGTGGTGGTGGCGTACGTGGTCACGCTCCGGCTG
Source organism: Streptomyces sp. iso_384 (assembly GCF_056172905.1). Lineage (NCBI taxonomy): Bacteria > Bacillati > Actinomycetota > Actinomycetes > Kitasatosporales > Streptomycetaceae > Streptomyces > Streptomyces sp. iso_384. The sequence goes on along the minus strand of NZ_JBWBTT010000001.1, from coordinate 3,229,965 downwards.
ACGCCCGCGCCGGTGGACAGGGCGGGGCCGGAAGCGGTGTGATCTTCCTGTGGGTTACCTCCCGGCTCCTGCTTCTGTTTCGTGAAAGGACCCTCCCATGACCGAGATCGTCCATGTGTCCGCACCCGAGCTGGTCACGTACGCCGACGACCTGGCCGGTCTCCTGGCCGAGACCGTCGATGAGGGGTCCTCGGTGGGTTTCCTGGCCCCGCTGGACCGGGAGGCGGCCGCCGTCTGGTGGCGGGAGCGGGCGGCCGCGGTGGAGGCGGGAAGCATCGGGATCTGGATCGCCCGGGAGGGCGGGAAGGTCTCCGGGACGATCGCCCTGGTCCGCGCTCCGCTGCCGAACGCCCGGCACCGCGCGGAGGTCGCCAAGCTGATGGTCCGCCCCTCCGCCCGTGGTCAGGGGCTCGGCGGGGCGCTGCTGGCCGCCGTCGAGGCGTACGCGGCGACCGAGGGCATCACGCTGCTGATCCTGGACACCGAGAGCGGCAGCCTGGCCGAGCAGGTCTACTGCAAGGCGGGGTGGACGAAGGTCGGGAGCGTGCCGGGATACGCGGCGGATCCGGCGGGCATCCTCAAGCCGACGACCTTCTACTACAAGGAGCTCGCCGCTCCGTGAGCGGCGGGCGGCACAATGTGCACCACCACGCAATGATCAGGGAGAGCTTCATGACGCTGCACGACATTCCGCTGCGCACCCTCACGGGCGAGCCGACCACGCTGGGCGCGTACAGCGGCCGGACCGTCCTGTTGGTGAACGTGGCCTCCAAGTGCGGGCTCACCCCGCAGTACGAGGGCCTGGAGCGGCTGCAGCAGAACTACGGGGACCGGGGCCTGACCGTGCTCGGTGTTCCGTGCAACCAGTTCGCCGGGCAGGAGCCGGGCAGTGCGGAGGAGATCCAGACCTTCTGCTCGACGACGTACGGGGTCACCTTCCCGCTGCTGGAGAAGATCGACGTCAACGGTGCGGACCGGCATCCGCTGTACGCGGAGCTGACGCAGCTGGCCGACGCGGACGGGGAGGCCGGGGACGTCCAGTGGAACTTCGAGAAGTTCGTGATCTCGCCGGCCGGTGAGCCGGTGGCCCGGATCCGGCCGCGCTCGGAGCCGGAGTCCACCGAGGTCGTGGCGGCGATCGAGGCGCAGCTGCCGGGCTGAGTGCGCGCGGGGGCGGTCCGGAGCACACGTTCCGGGCCGCCCCCCTTTTTGGCCCTCACGGCCGGAGACACCCCGCAGGCACTGTTGTGGGGCGGTGCGATCGCGATCGTGAAGGGCAGGGGCCAGGACGCGGCGACCGAGTTCGCGCTGCACACGACGACCGTCCGGGCCACCACTTCCGAGTACTTCGCGGCACGCGCGCCGCCTCCGTCCACCACCGCGGGGCTGTCCGCACCGGAGGTCGCCAAGGACACCTTCACCACGGAGCGGACCGGGAAGATCACCAGGACCGCGACCGGTAGCCCCTTCTGGCAGTTCGCCCAGAGCACGCAGATCGACGAGGCCGCCGCCAAGCACGTACGGGCCGTCCTCGTCGGCAGGGAGAAGCCGAAGGACGCGATGGTGGAGGCCCGCGAGGAGGTCACCGCGCTCATCACGCGCTGAGCCGGGGCCGCCGCTCCCTCCGGAGGAGCGGCGGCCCGGTCTTCCAGGTACGGGGTCAGCGGATCGGCATGCCCGAGAGCGTGCGGGCGATCACCAGGCGCTGGATCTCGCTGGTGCCCTCGAAGATGGTGTAGATGGCCGCGTCGCGGTGCATGCGCTCGACCGGGTACTCGCGGGTGAATCCGTTGCCGCCGAGGATCTGGATGGCCTGCGCGGTGACGTCCCGGGCGGTCTCGCTCGCGTAGAGCTTCGACATGGAGCCCTCGGCGGAGGTGAACGGCTTGCCGGTGGTGGCCATCCAGGAGGCGCGCCAGACCAGCAGCCGGGCCGCGTCGATGCGGGTGCGCATGTCGGCGAGCTGGAAGGCGATGCCCTGGTTGTCGATGATCGGGCGGCCGAACTGGCTGCGGGTCTTCGCGTAGTCGAGGGCGACCTCGTAGGCGGCGCGGGCGGTGCCGACGGCCATCGCGCCGACGGCCGGGCGGGAGGCCTCGAAGGTGGCCATGGCCGCGTTCTTGACCCGCTCGCCGCCGGCCTTGGCGCGCTCCCGGGCTCGGGCGAGGCGCTCGTCGAGCTTCTGCTTGCCGCCGAGCAGGCAGTGGCCGGGGATACGGACGTCCTCCAGGACCACCTCGGCGGTGTGCGAGGCGCGGATGCCGTGCTTCTTGAACTTCTGGCCCTGGGAGAGGCCGGGGGTGTTCGGGGGCACGATGAAGGAGGCGTGCCCCTTGGAGCCGATGTCGGGGTCGACGACGGCGACGACGACGTGGACGTTGGCTATGCCGCCGTTGGTCGCCCAGGTCTTGGTGCCGTTGAGGACCCACTCGTCCTTGGCCTCGTCGTAGACGGCCCGGGTGCGCATCGAGGCGACGTCGGATCCGGCGTCGGGCTCGGAGGAGCAGAAGGCGGCGACCTTCACGTCGTCGGCGTCGCCGTACATCTGCGGGATCCAGGTGCCGATCTGCTCCTCGGTGCCGTTGGCGAGGACGCCGACGGCCGCCAGGCCCGTACCGACGATCGACAGGGCGATGCCCGCGTCGCCCCAGAAGAGCTCTTCCATGGCCATGGGGATGCCGAGCCCCGTAGGGTCGAAGAACTGCTGGGCGTAGAAGTCGAGCGAGTAGATGCCGACCTTGGCCGCTTCCTGGATGACGGGCCAGGGCGTTTCCTCACGCTCGTCCCACTCCGAGGCGGCGGGGCGGATGACATCCGCCGCGAAGCCGTGGAGCCACTCCTTGACCTGCTTCTGGTCGTCGTTGAGCTCAAGCGTGAACTCGGCCATGTTCCCCTCCAGGCACTGCGGCGAGAATGCGTGCGTTACTTGCGGTAACCACAGTCTGTTACTGGCAAGTAGGCACTGTCAACCGCCTCGGAGCCGATCAAGCGCCCGCCCTGAGGAGTGTTACGTTGCGCGGGCGTGCAAGAGCGGTGCGACGGCACCGCGTGGCCAGGGGTGGGAGAGACGACATGGAGACCGCACGAAGCGCCGAGCGACAGCGGACCGCGGCCGAGCGCCGTCGCCGCGAGTTGCTGGAAGCGGCGGACCGGGTGGTGCTCAGGGACGGACCGCAGGCCTCGATGAACGCCATCGCCGCCGAGGCCGGGATCACCAAACCCATCCTCTACCGCCACTTCGGCGACAAGGGCGGCCTCTACCGCGCCCTCGCCAAGCGCCACACCGACGCACTGCTCAGCGCCCTGCGGGCCGCCCTGGACGCGCCCGCCGACCGCCGCAAGCGGGTGGAGTCCACGCTCGACACCTATCTCGCCGCGATCGAGGCCCGCCCGCAGGTCTACCGCTTCCTGATGCATCCCGCCGACGGCGCTGCCGGCGGAGCCGACGCCGCCCCCTCCCCCGAGCAGGGCTTCGACGTCGGCCGGCACTCCGCCCCGCTGCTGCGCCGCCTCGGCGAGGAGCTGGGCCAGGTGATCGTCGAGCGGGTCGACCTGGGCCCGGACAGCGAGCAGATGGCCCGCATCTGGGGCCACGGGATCGTCGGCATGATGCACGCGGCGGGCGACTGGTGGCTCGCCGACCGGCCCTGCTCCCGCGAACGGCTGGTGAGCAGCCTCGCCGATCTGCTGTGGGGCAGGCTCGCGGAGGCGGGCGACCTCCAGGGCGGCCCCGGGTTCTGACCGGCTTCCGGCCGCGGACGCTCAGCCCTTGCGCGCCCAGGGCGCCCGGCGCGCCGCCCGCAGCGCCCGGGTGCGCCGCAGCCCGGTCAGCCGGTCGGTGTAGACCCGGCCCTCCAGGTGGTCGCACTCGTGCTGGAGGCACCGGGCGAACCATCCCGTCCCGGCGATCCGGACCGGCTCACCGGTCATCGTCAGCCCCTCGACGACCGCGTGGTCGAAGCGTTCCGTGCCCGCTTCCAGACCGGGAAGTGACAGACAGCCCTCCGGTCCGCGTACGGTGAGTCCGTCCGCCTCGACCAGTTCGGGATTGACCACGTGTCCCAGATGGCGGACATCGTCGTCGTCCGGGCAGTCGTAGACGAACACCTTGAGCGGGACGCCGATCTGGTTGGCGGCGAGCCCGACCCCCTGTGCGGCGTACATCGTGGCGAACATGTCCTCGACCAGCCGCGCGAGCGACGGGCCAAAATCCGTGACGTCCTCGCAGGCGCGGTGGAGCAACGGGTCGCCGAGCAGACTCATCTCACGGACGAGTCCGGAACTGCCGGGGATCGGGCGGTTTCGCATGGCGGCAAGCGTACGTTCCGCCGGGGCCGGGGAGTTCGCGTGGTGCCGCGGTGCGGTCGCCGCGCCGGACATCGATAGGCTGGGCGCGGACCGATGCAAGGAGGATCTAGGACGATGGCAGGCAACACGGAGCCGTTGTCGCCGCGGGCCAAACTGGCCGTGACGGCGGGCAAGGCCGCGGCGGCGGTGTCACGCGCCGCGGGGCGGGGCAGCGGATCGGTGATCGGCGGCCGGGTGGCGCTCAAACTCGACCCCGACCTGCTGGGGCGACTGGCGCAGCACCTGGACGTGATCCTCGTGTCGGCGACGAACGGCAAGACGACCACCACACGGCTGATCGCCGAGGCGCTGCGGGCCGCTGGGCCCGTCGTGTCGAACGCCCTCGGCGCGAACATGCCCGCGGGCATCACCTCGGCGCTGGCCGGCGGCTCGGACGCGAAGTTCGGGGTGATCGAGGTCGACGAGAAGTATCTGGCGGGGGTGGCCCGGGACACCACGCCCAAGGCCATCGCCCTGCTCAACCTCTCCCGCGACCAGCTGGACCGCGCGGCGGAGACCCGGATGATGGCCGAGCACTGGCGCGAGGGCCTGTCCGGCTCGAAGGCCGTGATCATCGCCAACGCGGACGACCCGCTGGTCGTCTGGGCGGCCTCCTCCTCGGCGAACGTGGTGTGGGTGGCGGCCGGCCAGGCGTGGAAGGACGACGCCTGGTCCTGCCCGTCCTGCGGCGGTGTGATGCAGCGCCCGGGCGACGACTGGTTCTGCGGGCAGTGCGGCTTCCGCCGTCCCGCCCCGAGCTGGGCGCTCAACGGCGACTACGTCCTGGACCCGCACGGTTCGGCCTGGCCGATCCACCTCCAGCTGCCGGGCCGCGCGAACAAGGCGAACGCCGCCAGCTCGGCGGCCGTGGCCGCTGTCTTCGGGGTGCCGCCGCAGGTCGCGCTGGAGCGGATGTACCAGGTGCAGGCGGTGGCCGGACGGTACGACGTCGTCACCTTCCAGAACCGTGAGCTGCGCCTGCTGCTGGCGAAGAACCCGGCCGGCTGGCTGGAGACGTTCTCGCTGATCGACCCGCCGCCGACGCCGGTGATCCTCTCGGTGAACGCGCGCGGCGCGGACGGCACGGACACCTCCTGGCTGTGGGACGTGGACTACACCCAGCTGGCGGGCCACCCGATCTTCGTGCTCGGCGACCGGAAGCTGGACCTCGCGGTCCGCCTCGAAGTGGCCGGTCTCGACTTCCGGGTCTGCGAGACGCTCGACGAGGCCGTGCAGTACGCCCCGCCCGGCCGTATCGAGGTCATCGCCAACTACACCGCCTTCCAGGACCTGCGCCGTCGTGTCGGCAACTGACCCCGGCCCCGGCCACCTCCGGAGAGGACGAAGCATGAGCAACAACGGTCTGCGTCTGGTCTGGGTCTACCCCGACCTGCTCAGCACCTACGGCGACCAGGGCAACGCCCTGGTCGTGGAGCGGCGGGCCCGGCAGCGCGGTCTGGACGTGCAGCGCGTCGACGTGCGCAGCGACCAGCCGGTGCCGACGTCCGGCGACATCTATCTGATCGGCGGCGGTGAGGACCGGCCGCAGCGTCTGGCGGCGGAGCGGCTGCGCCGCGACGGCGGGCTGAGCCGCGCCGCGTCCAACGGCGCGATCATCTTCTCGGTCTGCGCGGGCTACCAGATCCTCGGGCACGAGTTCGTCAACGACCTCGGCGAGCGCGAGCAGGGTCTCGGTCTGCTCGACGTGGTCTCCACCCGGGGCGAGGGCGCGCGGTGCGTCGGCGACGTACTGGCGGACATCGATCCGCAGCTGGCGCTGCCGCCGCTGACCGGGTTCGAGAACCACCAGGGCGTCACCCATCTCGGCCCGACGGCACGGCCGTTCGCGCGGGTCCAGTTCGGCCGGGGCAACGGCACCGGGGACGGCACGGAGGGCGCGTACAACGACACGGTCTTCGGGACGTACATGCACGGTCCGGTGATGGCCCGCAACCCGCAGATCGCCGATCTGCTGCTCAAGCTGGCCCTCGACGTGAACGCGCTGCCGCCCACCGACGACCGCTGGTACGAGGCGCTGCGGGCCGAGCGGATCGCCTCGGCGACCCAGCCCGCCTGAGGCACTTACCGCTCGCCTGAGCGGTGTCCGCCTGAGGAGTTTTCCGCTCGGTTGAGCGGAGTCCAGCAGGCGGACGGCCGGTTCGGTCCCGCCACCCTGCGCCGGTAGGGTGGCGGGGATCCAACCGGACGACGTGGTCCGGTCGTCGACCCACGTTGCAAAGGTTTTCGGGCCATGCGCATTGGCGTACTCACCTCCGGCGGCGACTGCCCCGGCCTCAACGCCGTCATCCGTTCCGTCGTGCACCGCGCGGTGGTGGACCACGGCGACGAGGTCATCGGCTTCCACGACGGCTGGAAGGGCCTGCTGGAGTGCGACTACCGCAAGCTCGACCTTGACGCGGTCGGCGGCATCCTGGCCCGCGGCGGCACGATCCTCGGCTCCTCCCGCGTCCAGCCCGCGCATCTGCGCGACGGGGTGGAGCGGGCCCGTGGCCATGTCGCGGACCTCGGCCTGGACGCCATCATCCCGATCGGCGGCGAGGGCACCCTCAAGGCCGCGAACCTCCTCTCCGAGGCCGGCCTCCCGATCGTCGGCGTACCCAAGACCATCGACAACGACATCGCCTCCACCGACGTCACCTTCGGCTTCGACACCGCCGTCGGCGTCGCCACCGAGGCGCTGGACCGGCTGAAGACGACCGCAGAGTCGCACCAGCGGGTGCTGATCGTCGAGGTCATGGGCCGGCACACCGGCTGGATCGCCCTCCACTCCGGGATGGCCGCCGGCGCCCACGCGATCGTGGTGCCCGAGCGCCCCTTCGACATCGACGAGCTGACCGAACTGGTCGGCAAGCGCTTCTCGGCGGGCAAGAAGTTCGCCATCGTGGTGGTCGCCGAGGGCGCCAAGCCGCGCGCGGGCTCCATGCAGTTCGAGCAGGGCGTCAAGGACATCTACGGCCACGAGCGGTTCGCCGGGGTGGCCACGCAGCTCTCCGGCGAGCTGGAGCAGCGGCTCGGCAAGGAGGCCCGCCCGGTCATCCTCGGCCACGTCCAGCGCGGCGGGACGCCGACCGCGTACGACCGGGTCCTGGCGACCCGGTTCGGCTGGCACGCGGTGGAGGCGGCGCACCGGGGCGAGTTCGGGATGCTGACCGCGCTGCGCGGCACCGACATCGTGATGGTCCCGCTGGCGGAGGCGGTCGAGACGCTGAAGACGGTCCCGGCCGAGCGGTACGCCGAGGCGGAGTGCGTGCTCTAGGAAACGTGCCGTCCAGAACTGCCCCCGGCCGCAGGCGCGGCCGGGGGCAGTTCTACGCTGTACCGGACAACCGGCACGAAACGGGGACGTGTCCCCATCGGGAGTGAACAGATGGATCACAGCGGGCACGGCATGAACATGGATCTGCCGCCGTTCACGCTGGAGCGGGGGCTGGAGCTCTCCGCCGACCCGTTCTTCCTGACCGGCTGCGTCCTGGCGCTCGCCCTGTACGGGTACGGCGTGGTGCGGCTGCGTCGGCGCGGGGACGGCTGGCCGGTGAACCGGACCGTGTTCTTCACGGTGGGCGTGCTGAGCATCGCACTGGTGATGTGCACCAAGCTCAACGACTACGGCATGGTCATGTTCAGCGTGCACATGGTGCAGCACATGGTGATCAGCATGCTGTCGCCGATCCTGCTGCTGCTGGGCGCCCCGGTGACGCTGGCGCTGCGCGCACTGCCCCCGGCCGGCCGGGGGCGGACCGGGCCGCGTGAGCTGCTGCTGAAGCTGCTGCACAGCCGCTACATGAAGATCATCACGCATCCGGTGTTCACGATTCCGCTGTTCATCGCGAGCCTGTACGCGCTGTACTTCACGCCGATCTTCGACTTCCTGATGGGCTCGAAGCCCGGCCACATCGGGATGATGGTGCACTTCCTCGCGGTCGGCCTGGTCTTCTTCTGGCCGATCATGGGCGTGGACCCGGGTCCGCACCGGCCCGGCTATCTGATGCGGATGCTGGAGCTGTTCGCCGGGATGCCGTTCCACGCGTTCTTCGGGATCGCGCTGATGATGGCGTCGACGCCGATGGTGAAAACGTACGAGAATCCGCCCGCCTCGCTCGGCATCGACGCCCTGAGCGACCAGAACTGGGCGGGCGGCATCGCCTGGGCGTTCAGCGAGATCCCCTCCGTGCTGGTGCTGATCGCGCTGGTCTACCAGTGGTACAACTCCGAACAGCGTGCCGCCCGGCGCTCGGACCGGGCCGCCGACCGGGACGGTGACAAGGATCTGGCGGCGTACAACGCCTATCTCGCGTCTTTGCAGGCGCGCGGACAGTAGCGCGGAGGGCGCATACGGGGTGACCATGGGGACAACGGCCGCGCGGCCGACGAGGAGCGTGCGCGCATGTCCGGATCGACGAAAACCATGGGATACATGACCGTCGGGGCGCTGGTCGCGGTGACCGCGTACACCGTGGCGCTGGGAAGCAGCGGCTGGCTCTGGTTCGGCTGGGTGGTGCTGGGCCTGTGCACCCTCGGCATGCTGGCCACCCAGGACACCTGACCGCCGTGAGCGACCACGAGGGCACCTGACCGTCGCGGGTGACCACGAGGAGCCCGACCGTCCCGGCGGGTGACCAGGCCTGACCGGCCCGGGGGCGGGTACGAGCCGAGAGACCGGTTCGCTACGGTCGCACCGTCACGCCGGGGCCTTACGCTGTAGGGCCCCGGCACCCCTGTGACCCGGTAGTACGCAGTCCTGAGTCGGCCCGGCAGAGCGAGGTGCACCCGCAAGGTGTTTTATTACGTCCTGAAGTATGTCGTGCTGGGGCCCGTGCTGCGGCTGCTGTTCCGGCCCCGCATCGAGGGTCTGGAGAACATTCCTACGGGCGGCGCGGCGATCGTCGCGGGCAACCACCTCTCCTTCTCCGACCACTTCCTGATGCCGGCCATCATCAAGCGCCGGATCACCTTCCTGGCGAAGGCGGAGTACTTCACGGGCCCGGGCATCAAGGGCAGGCTCACGGCCGCCTTCTTCCGCAGCGCGGGCCAGATCCCGGTGGACCGGTCCGGCAAGGACGCCGGACAGGCCGCCATCCGCGAGGGGCTCGGCGTCCTGGGCAAGGGCGAGCTGCTGGGGATCTATCCGGAGGGCACCCGCTCGCACGACGGGCGGCTCTACAAGGGCAAGGTCGGGGTCGCGGTGATGGCGATCACCGCGCAGGTGCCGGTGATCCCGTGTGCCATGGTCGGCACCTTCGAGATCCAGCCGCCCGGCCAGGTCGTGCCGAAGATCAAGCGGGTCGCGATCCGCTTCGGCGAACCGCTGGACTTCTCCCGCTACGCGGGCATGGAGAACCAGAAGGCCGCGATCCGGGCGGTGACGGACGAGATCATGTACGCGATCCTCGAACTCTCCGGCCAGGAGTACGTGGACGAGTACGCGGCGAAGGTGAAGGCGGCCGAACAGGAGGCCGCGCCGCCGAGGAAGTTCCCGAAGCTGCGACGCTGAGCGCGCATACGCCACCGGCAGAGCGGTCTCGTCCGGGAGGCCCCGCTCCCCTAGCGTCGGATGCATGAGCAACGGACACGCATGGGTGCTGGGAGCGACGGGGCAGATCGGGCGGGCCACGGTGCGCGCGCTGGCCGCCGACGGCTGGGAGGTCACCGCAGTCTCGCGCGGCGGTGGCCGGGACGAGGGGTGGGACGCCGGGGTCCGGGCGGTGGCGCTCGACCGGGACGAGGAGGGGGCGCTGGAGAAGGCGCTGGGCGACGGCTGTGACGTGCTGGTCGACATGGTCGCGTTCGACGGCGCGCACGCCCGGCAGTTGACCGGGCTGGCCGGCCGGATCGGGTCCGCCGTCGTGATCTCCAGCGGTGCGGTGTACGAGGACGAGCGGGGCCGCAGCTTCGACACCCAGGCCGAGCCGGACGGCTTCCCGCGCTACCCGGTGCCGCTGCCGGAGAGCCAGGCCACGGTGGCGCCGGGGGACGCCACGTACGGGACGCGGAAGGTCCTGCTGGAGCGGGTGTTGCTGGCGGCGGGCGAGGCGCTGCCGGTGACGCTGCTGCGCGCGGGCGCGGTCCACGGCCCGCACTGCCGCACACCGCGCGAGCTGTACGTCGTGAAGCGGCTGCTGGACGGCCGGCGGCGACGGGTGCTCGCGTACGGCGGGGACAGCCGATTCCACCCGGTGCATGTGTCCAACGCGGCGGAGCTGATCCGGCTGGCCGCCCGGAAGCCGGGATCGCGGGTGCTGAACGCGGCGGACCCGGAGGCGCCCACGGTCGCGGAGATCGCTTCGGCGATCGACGCGGTGCTGGGTCGGGAGACGGAGACGGTGCTGATCGACGGCCCGGCGCCCGGGGGGCAGGTGGGCGAGACACCGTGGAGCGGCGCGCACCCGGTGGTCTACGACATGACGGACGCCGGTGAACAGCTCGGCTACCGCCCCGTGACGGAGTACGTGGAGTCGCTGCCGGAGACGGTGGAGTGGCTCGCCGGGGAGCTGGCGGGGCGCGACTGGCGGGAGGCGTTCCCGAAAATGCTGCGCACCTACGGCGAAGGGCTCTTCGACTACGCGGCGGAGGACGCCTGGCTGGCGGCCTACGACCGGGGCCGCCGCTGAGCGGGCCCCGGCCGTACGGCTCCTGAGTGCTTTACGGCTTCGGTGTGGCGTGCGGGGTGCACGTCACATCGTGCCGGTCGGTCTTCCCGGTGAGCAGGTAGGCGTCCACCCGCTCGTTGACGCAGGGGTTGACCAGTCCGGTGACACCGTGGGATCCGGCGTCCTTCTCGGTGATGAGCCGGGAGCCCTTGAACCGCTTGTGCAGCTCGACCGCGCCGGCGTACGGGGGGGCGGCGTCGCGGGTGGACTGCACGATGAGGACGGGCGGCAGGCCCCTGCGGGTCTTCACGTCCAGCGGGGTCCGCTGCTCGGCCGGCCAGGAACCGGAACCCGGATCGGACCTGTTGTTGCGCCACTTCGCCAACGACCGCCGTGCGCGGAAGGCAGCAGCGTCATGACGCGTGGGCGGGCCGAGGAGGGGATGAGCCGCGCGAGGACACCGGAGACCTGGGCGCGGATCCGCCGGTGGTCGCGGGTGGAGGACGTCTCCCGCTGGATCCTGTTGGCCGGTGCGGTGGCGTTCGTCGCGTCGGTCCCGGTCGGCACCGGTCTCGCCGTCCGGTTCTGGATCGCCGGTTTCGGCCGGTTCGACGTCTTCGCCTGGTTGTACGGGTCGGGCGCAGGGGTGATGCTCATCGCGGCCGGCCTCGACGCATGGGCCGGCCACCGGCTCGCGGAGGCCCGGCTCGCCGACGGGCGGTGCACCGTGGGCACCATCGAGAAGGTGGTCGAGGACGGCCCCAGCGAGGTGCAAGGCCCCGACACGCTCATCATCGGCGCCGACGTGCCGGCACACGGGCGGCTCCGCCGGAGGGTGACCTCCCCGCTCCCGGTGCCCGGCGCGGGGCGCGGCCTGGTCGGACGGACCGTCCGCTTCCGGCACCGCACCCACGACCCCGACGACGTGGACGACGTGCGCGTCGTCGGGTGGCCCGACGAGGTCAGGAGGACTCTGGAACCGTTGCGTCCGGAAGGCCCGGCGCGGGGCGTGCGCGGGCATGGAGGTTCCTCGGCCGGTGCGGCGCCGTCGTGACGACAGGAGGCATCCTGCTGACGGCGGTGATGCTCATCGGCGTGGTGTTCACCTCCGGCGAGCTCTTCGCCGGTCTCCCGGAGTGGTTCCGGCCCGGCGCGGCGCTCGCCGCGAGTGCGGGCGCGGCGGTGCTGGGGCCGTTCGCGTTCGCCTTCTGCGAATCCCGCAAGACAGCGGCTCTGGCTCACTCCCGACGCATGAACCCCACCCCTCCGCCAACTACGCGTAAGGGGTAGAACAATGACATCACTGCGGTCAACCATGTCCGAGACGAACCGCAGATCATGTGCGCACTATCGAGGGGCCCTCCGCTCGGCTGTCGGCAACACACCGAGCCCGTTCCAACCTGCCATTTTCGTGCGGCAGTTGGTGTGACAGATGAGCGAAGCCCCTGGTGGACGGGTTCACGACCAGGCTCACCTGTGCCACCAGAGGCTTCACTTGTCTGTCCACCCGTCCGGACAGGCCGTGCTCGCCCTTGCCCAGTGGGGGCGTTCCGCGCACACCATGGCCGATGAGGCCGAGCTGAATGTGGCCTTGATCCCAGGTGCGGACAAATGGTGGGCCAACGCGGAGCGTACGCACTCGTACCTGCTGTCACACGTTGCACGGTCGCCCCCGGCTCATGCCGGGCACGGGGGCTCACGTCCGGGCCGGGGACACCGTTGTGGCATGGGGTACGAGAGAATCGGAGTGTCTTGTTCGCTCACTCGTCCATGAGGTGGTCGTGATCGACGATGCACACGCCCTGGAGCTCTTCCGGTTCGCTGACGGCGTGCAGAGCGTGACCCTCAGGGTTGCGTGTGATGCGCCGATGGCGGCAGGGGAAGAGAGGTACTACGCGGCCGAGATCGTGCTGGAGAGCGGCTTCGTCAGCGGCACCGTTGGACTGCACATTTCAGGCGGGGATCTGGATGCATGGGACCGCTGCCTCGATGCCCTTGACGCGGAGGAGGGAGCCGAGTGGCCGCCTGGCGATCGTCGTGCATGGCTGTCAGTGGTTCCCGAGGATCCGATGGAGGTCACTGTCCACGACTCGCCATCGACGCAGATCGCCGTGCAGGTTCCCGTAGACGTGGCGCCCGGGTGGCTGGAGGAGAACCGGCTGCGGCTTGAGCACGTACGCAAGGCGGTCGCGTAGAGGCGACCTGACGATCTGACGCGATGAAAGAGTACAGAGCTTGCGCGGCATGGGCCGTCGAATGGCCGAAAACTCTCAGGTAGCTGATCTCCACGGATCGATAGGATCGGCCGCCCTCACGCCTTGAGTCCGTCCAGCAGTTCACGCGTCGCCTCGTCCAGGATCCCGCGCAGCAGGCGGGCGTCGGCGGCCACCGCGGTGACCAGGACGGCGGGTCCGGCGAGCGGGGTGAGGGCGGCGGTGGGGCCGAGGAGGCGGGCGGGGAGCGGGGCGTCCTCGAAGGCCGGGTCGGCGAGGAGGAGTTGGCCGACGGCCCGGTGGCCGCCGAGTACGGCGGGGCCGTCCCAGCCTCCGGGGGTGCCGGGCCCGTAGGTCAGTTGCTGGTCGAGGAGGGGGCGGCCCGCGCGGTGGACGGTGAGGCGGGTGGTGAGGGCGCCGGTGGGTTCGCCGTGGCGGCCGAGGATCTGTTCCTCGCGCAGGAGGAGGCGTGCGGTGGCGGCGAGTTGGACGCGGGTGCTCTGGCGCAGGCGGCTGCCGTGGGCGGAGACCAGTTGTTCGGGGAACCAGTGCAGGGCCGCCCCCTCCCCCACGGTCAGGTTCACCGTGTACGTGGACGGGTCGGCGTCCGCGCGGGGGCCCGGGAGGGCGACGGTGGCCGCCGCCGCGTCGACGGTGAGGCGTGCTCCGTCGGCGGCCTCCGCCTCGATGGCGAGGCGGTCGCCGTTCAGCGGGGCGCTCATCGCGCCGACGACGGTGACCCGGGCGTACGTGGCCCGTGGGGAGCGGGTGCGGCGCAGGGCGAGCGGGCCGTCGCTCTCCAGGACGGGCAGCGCGGTGCCGCCGCGGCCGTCGGGCTCGGCGCGCAGCCGGGCCCTCGCGCGGACGCTCACGCCGTCCAGGCGGCGAGCTGTGCGCGCACCCAGTCGGCGACCGGTCCGACGCCCTCGGCCGAGGTCAGCGAGGTGAAGGCGACGGGGAGTTCACCGCGCTGCTTCTTGGCGTCCAGGGCCATCCGCTCCAGGTCGGAGCCGACGTAGGGGGCGAGGTCGGTCTTGTTGACGACCAGGAGGTCGGCGGTGGTGACGCCGGGGCCGCCCTTGCGCGGGATGTCATCGCCGCCCGCGACGTCGATGACGAAGATCTGCGCGTCGACCAGGCCCTTGGAGAAGGTGGCGGTGAGGTTGTCGCCGCCGGACTCGACGAGGATCAGGTCGAGCGGGCCGACCGCGTCCTCCAGGTCCTCGACCGCTTCGAGGTTGGCGGAGATGTCGTCGCGGATCGCGGTGTGCGGGCAGGCGCCGGTCTCGACGGCCTGGATCCGCTCGGGCGGCAGGACGGCGTTGTTCAGGAGGAAGTCGGCGTCCTCGCGGGTGTAGATGTCGTTGGTGACGACGGCGATGGAGATCCGGTCGCGCAGTTCGCGGCAGAGGGCGGCGACGGTGGCTGTCTTGCCGGAGCCGACGGGTCCGCCCAGGCCGATGCGCAGGGCGCGCCGGGTGCCGTCGGGACGGGTGGCGTCGGCGCTGACGACGGCGGGGCCGTCGTGGGTGTGGCCGAGATGCATAGGGACTCCCTGTGGTGGTCGAGCGGGTGGCTACGAGGCTGTGGTGGCCGAGCGGGTCCGTTACGAGGCGAACAGGCGGACCGGCCAGGCGGCGTGGGCCTCGGCGGTGATGTCGAGGAGCGGGGCGGAGGCGGCGGGCAGTGCGTCGATGCCCTGCCGGGCGGCCTCGGCGGCCTGTTCGGCGACCCGGTCCAGCTCGGGGGCGAGCCGGGCCAGGACGGCGGTGGCGTGGAAGGGGTCGAGGGAGAGGAGGCGGACGACGGCGGTGGCGGGCCCGCTGACGGTCTCGTACGCGACACAGTGCGCGGCGTCCACGGGGCCCAGACCCGCCGCCCGTGCGGTGAGTCCCAGGACGACGGGCTGGTGGGCGCCGCGCGGCCGGGCCGTGGCGAGCGCGTCCAGTTCGGGGCTCGGCCAGGTGGCGCGGGCGGCCCGCATCATCTGCCGGCCCAGCTTCCGGGCGGTGGCCCGCAGGGCCGGCGAGGGCGTACGGGCGTCGGCGGCCTCGTCGAGGGCGAGCGGGTCGAGGCCGTGGGCCGCCGCCGCGGCGAGGGCGGCGGCGGTGAGTCCCGCGGTGTGCAGCCGGCCCCGGCAGAAGGCGGCGAGGGAGTCGGCGTCCCGGACGCGGCCTTCGGCGACGGCCGGTTCGGCGCCGCCGGAGTGGGCGTGGCCCCCGGCGGGGAACCGGCCGTCGGCGAGGACGAGGAGAGCTGCGCGTGACATGGCTGCGACCGGCTCTCAGAAGAGGAAGTAGCGCTGGGCCATGGGCAGTTCCGCCGCCGGTGCGGGCTCGACCGGATCACCGTCGATGGTGACGGCGAAGCTGTCCGGGTCGACGTGGACCTGTGGCACGGCGTCGTTCTCCCGCATGTCCGCCTTGGTGACTCCCCGGGTGCTGGTGATCGGCACGAACCGCTTGTCCAGGGCGAGCCGTTCGGGCAGTGCGTCCTCGATCGCGGTGGTGGAGACGAAGTTGAACGAGCCGTGGGCCGCCGCCCGCCCCAGGGCGCCGAACATCGGCCGGGGCATGACCGGCTGGGGCGTCGGGATGGAGGCGTTGGCGTCGCCCATCTGCGCGTACGCGATCTGACCGCCCTTGATGACGGTCTGCGGCTTGACGCCGAAGAACGCCGGGTCCCAGAGGACGAGGTCGGCGAGCTTGCCGGTCTCCACGGAGCCGATCTCGCCGCCCATGCCCTGGGCGACGGCCGGGTTGATGGTGTATTTGGCGACATAGCGACGGACCCGGTGGTTGTCGGCCCTGCCGTCGCCGGGCAGGGCTCCGCGCCGCTTCTTCATCACATGGGCGGTCTGCCAGGTCCGCAGGATCACCTCGCCGATGCGGCCCATGGCCTGGGAGTCGGAGGAGATGATCGAGATGGCGCCGAGATCGTGCAGGATGTCCTCGGCCGCGATGGTGGAGGGCCGGATCCGGGACTCCGCGAAGGCCAGGTCCTCGGGGACGGCGGGGTTCAGGTGGTGGCAGACCATCAGCATGTCGAGGTGTTCCTCGATGGTGTTGACGGTGTGCGGCCGGGTGGGGTTGGTCGAGCTGGGCAGGACGTACGGCTCGGAGACCACGCTGATGATGTCGGGCGCGTGCCCGCCGCCCGCTCCTTCGGTGTGGTACGCGTGGATCGTCCGGCCGGCGATGGCGGCGAGGGTGTCGGCGACGAACCCGGCCTCGTTGAGGGTGTCCGTGTGGATGGCGAGCTGCGCGCCGGTCCGCTCGCAGACGGTGAGGCAGGCGTCGATGACGGCGGGCGTGGCGCCCCAGTCCTCATGGATCTTGAATCCCAGTGCGCCGCCTCGCAGCTGGGAGTGCATGGCGTCCTGCGACATAGTGTTGCCCTTGCCGAGCAGCCCGATGTTGACCGGGAAGGTCTCCAGCGCCGCGAACATCCGGGCGAGGTGCCAGGGCCCGGGGGTGATGGTGGTGGCCTTGGTGCCCTCGGCGGGTCCGGTGCCGCCGCCGACGAGGGTGGTGATGCCGCTGGAGAGCGCCTGGTCGACGAGGGTGGGCGAGATGAAGTGGACATGGGCGTCGACCGCTCCGGCGGTGAGCAGCTTCCCGTTGCCCGCGATGATCTCGGTCTCGGGGCCGATCACCAGGTCGGGGTGGACGCCGTCCATGGTGTCCGGGTTGCCGGCCTTGCCGATGCCGGTGATCCGGCCGTCCCGGATGCCGATGTCGGCCTTGACGATGCCCCAGTGGTCGATGACGACGGCCCCGGTGATGACGGTGTCGGGCGCGCCTTCGGCCCGGGTGGTGCGGGCCTGGCCCATCGACTCCCGGATCACCTTGCCGCCGCCGAAGACCGCCTCGTCGCCCGCGTGTCCGGGGCCGCCGGAGCGGTCCTCCTCGATCTCGACGAGCAGATCGGTGTCGGCGAGCCGGATCCGGTCGCCGGTGGTGGGGCCGAACAGGTCGGCGTACACCGCTCGCTTGAGCTCAGGCATCGAGGGCACCTCCGGTTTCGCCGCGCAGGCCGGGGACGACGCGGCGGCCGGCGAGGGGGACGAGTTCGACGTCGGCGGGGATGCCGGGTTCGAAGCGGACCGCTGTGCCGGCCGCGATGTTCAGTCGCAGACCGTGGGCGGCGGCGCGGTCGAAGCGCAGTCCGGGGTTGGCCTCGGCGAAGTGGTAGTGGGAGCCGACCTGGACGGGGCGGTCGGCGGCGTTGAGGACGGTGAGGCGGGTGACCGCCCGCCCCTCGTTGAGGGGGATGTCCCCGTCGCCGTACAGGATCTCTCCGGGAATCATCGGCGCTCCCCCCGTCAGACGATCGGGTCGTGGACGGTGACGAGCTTCGTGCCGTCGGGGAAGGTGGCCTCGACCTGGACGTCGTGGAGCATCTCGGGGATGCCGTCCATGACTTCGTCGCGGGTGAGCAGTTTGCGGCCGGACGCCATCAGTTCGGCGACGGTGCGGCCGTCCCGGGCGCCTTCCAGGAGATGGGCGGTGATCAGGGCGACGGCCTCGGGGTGATTGAGCTTCAGCCCGCGTGCCCGGCGCTTCTCGGCCACGTCGGCGGCCACATGGATGAGCAGACGTTCCTGCTCGTGCGGGGTCAGTTGCACGCTTCCACCTCATCGTCTTCCGTCCGGCTCCGGCTCCGGACGCAGCGGGACCCTATCCCCTTTCAACAATCCGTTGAACGGGGATGACGGTCTCGCGACCATGCATTGCACGTTAGGGCGGAAGTTTTTCCGTTGCGTTAACTGATCTTTTGCGGGTTCATGGACATGAGCCCGCGCAACCCGTTCTCCAGCACTTCCGGGCGTACGTCCCCGAAGAGAGCCTCCTGCACGATGCAGCCCTGCGCCGTCGCGATCATCGTCCGCGCCACATGGCCGGCGGGCACGTCGCTCTCCAGGATCCCGGCGGAGCGATAGGCGTCGACGAGTTCCGCCCGGGCGACGCGCATGGTGGCGTAACCCTCGTCGAGCAGCGCGGCGAGTCGTCCGTCGCGCAGCGCCTCCGACCAGAGCCGGACGACGAGCGCGGCGAAGATCCGGCGCTCCAGTCCGAGCACCCGCCCCGCGAGCACCCCGCCCAGCACCTTGCCGAGCAGCGCGTCCGGAGTGTGCGGCGGCGCCGTGCGGGCCGCTCCCTCGAAAGCCCCGCGAATGACACCGAAGGTCTCCTCGGTGATGGCCGCGATGATGTCCTCCTTGCCCGGGGAGTAGCGCTAGGGCCTTTCGTTTGGATCAGGCCGGATCAGGGAGCGGGGGCCGGTGCGTACAGCTGCAAGGCGGAAAAGGGAGTCACTGCGAAGCATCGGCGACTGACGACAACGCCGCAGATGTACGCACCGGCCCCCGCGAGCCCGGCCTGATCCAAACGAAAGGCCCTAGACCGCTCCGGCGGACAGGCCCGCCTCCTTGAGGGCGTCCTGCATGGACGTGCCGTGGAAGCCGTTGCGGGCGAAGCGGCGCGCCGCGCCGTCGAGGATCTGGCGACGTCGGGCGTCGAGGTGACCTCCCGGTCGGGGTGGCGGGCGCGGCGCCGGCCGCCCAGCAGCTGGGGCAGCGGTTCCAGCAGCGCGAAGGCGCCTTCGAGGTGCACCGCTTCGACGACGAGGCCGCCGCCCGCGCCGCGATCGAGGACCGGGTCGTATACGGAGCCGTCGTCGCCACCCCGCAGGGTCCGCACCTGCTCGCCGCATCGGCGGCGAGCCCGGTCGTCTCCCAGCTGCTGCGCGAGCCCGTCGGCGCTCGGCCAGTGGCTTCCGCCGGGCGCGGGCGGTTCGCTGCTGCGCTCGGTCGCGCTCTTCGACGGCAGTGCGCCGGGCGGCGCGGCGCTGACGCGCTCTCGCTGTGGTCGCTGGTCGGCCTGGCGGCGGTGCTGCTCGCCCGCCGCGCACCGGCTGCGGCCGAGCCGACCGGGCCCGCCCGGGGGCCGGCCCTGACCGGCTGAGCGCCGGGCCCGCGTCCGTACCGAAGGAGCCGGGTGCCCCTCCCACGGGAGGGGCACCCGGCTCTGTGCTGTCACGGGGCGGTCGGGCGTCAGGTGTCCCGGCCGTCGTGGGGGCGGTGCTCGGCGGCGATGCCGAACCTGCGCCGTTCGCCCTGAGCGGATGGCGCGGAGCCGATCGAGGAGACCGAGCTGATCACCTGCTCCTCGGCAGCGGCCTCATCCGCTTCAAGTCGTTGCAGGTCAGCGGCGGATACCAGCGCGATGAGGGGTTTGCCGTGCCGCGTCACCACAACGCGTTCACCACCGTAGACGACGCGGTTGATCAGTTCGGCTAGCTCCGCCCGTGCTTGCGTCACCGGAATCTCGTAGGCCATAGTCCCCATCATAACCTTCTGTACGTCCTGTACATTTTTTACGTACAGCCGGACGGGCTGACGGACGGACAGACGGATGGTCAGTTCCAGGAGAGAGGCACGCCATGATCCGCCCCGCCGCCCGCTACGTACTGCCCGAGCGCACCGCGACCGGGACCCGGACGCTGGACCCGTACTCCAAGCTGCTGTCCGAGCGGATCGTCTTCCTCGGGACCCCGATCGACGACACGGCGGCGGGCGACCTCATCGCCCAGCTCATGTATCTGGAGCACGCCGATCCGGACCGGCCCCTGTCGCTCTACGTCAACTCCCCCGGCGGCTCGTTCCAGGCGATGGCGGCGGTCTACGACACGATGCGGTTCCTGACCTGTGAGGTGGAGACCTTCTACCTGGGGCAGGCGGGCTCCTACGCGGCGGCCCTGCTGGCGGCCGGGGCGAAGGGGCGGCGACATGCGCTGCCCGGCGCGCGGGTAGTCATTCAGCAGCCCGCACTGGAGGAGCCGATGCGGGGCCAGCCGTCCGACCTGGAGATCCACGCGCGCGAACTGGTGCGCACCCGCGAGATGTTCGCGGCCATGCTGGTCCGGCACACGGAGCAGACCGCGGAGCGCATCACCGCCGACATCGAGCGCGACACCATCCTCGACGCGAAGGCCGCCCTCGCCTACGGGCTGGTCGACCACGTCGTGGAGAACCGCTGACACTCCCGACCGGCGTACGACGCGAGGTGAACCGCCGATGGAACCACCCGAGTTCCCGCCCCTGCCCGCACTGACGCGGGCCGAGGGCGAGTTCGTCGACTGCTATCTGGCCGTGCTCGACCAGGTGGGCCGGATCAATCCGGCGCACGGCGGTGACACCTACAGCGCGCTGCGGGCCGCCCAGGCCCTGGCCTCCCGGGCGGCGGCCCTGCGCGCCGCCCTGGCCGTGATGCACGAGCGCGGCGAGTCGCGGATCCACGCCGCCACCCTGGCGCGGGCCCTGCGCGTCCTGGACGGGGAGCGCAGGGCGGGCCGGGTCGCGATGCCGCCGCCGGTGGACCGACCTCGGTGAACCGACCCGCCCGGCGCACCGGGAGCGCCTTACGGGAGCGGACCGGTCGACCCGCCGCACAACACGCCCGGTCGCGCGATCAATTTTCCTCGCTCGTTCGGCGTAGGCGATCACCCGCGCGAGCGACGGTCCAACTTGCGGTCGGCGCACGACCCGTACTCGAAATGTTCCGTTTCGTCGCTGGTGCGAGGGTGTGCGCCCGGCTCGCGGGCGAGCGCGAATCCGACCTGTCCACCTGAATGGATCAGTGGTGAGGAGACTCACAAACCACCGTTTCAGCTCGGAAATCCGGCACCGGGTGCGTCAAGATCCCTGGGACGACAAGCCCCCGCCACCGCGGCGGGGCGGTCCGGGCGGACGCCGAGTCCTGCCGCCGCCCGGATGACTGGTCGACAGAAGTGGATCGGCAGGAGTGGAGGACCCGAGCACAACGGGCCGACCGGGAGACCGGGAAGCCCTCGGGGTGAAGCCGCGTGGAGCGGCCGGGCAACTTCGCCAGCCCGAACCCGACAGGTCATCCTTCACAGGCGGCTGACGAAGGGTTGCGCATGTCTGCGCAGGTTCATGTCCCGTCCCTGTTCGCCCGGGTCGGCACGGCCTCGGTACTCACTCTGGCCGTGACGTCCACGATGCTGGCGCCCGGCCTGGTGAGCGACGCCGAGGCCGCCACCCACTCGACGAAGGCCCTGAAGGTCGCCGCGTCGAAGAAGGGGGCTCCCTACAAGTACGGAGCATCCGGCCCCAGTCGCTTCGACTGCTCGGGGCTGACGCTGTATTCGTTCAAGAAGGCCGGGAAGAAGCTCCCCCGTACCGCACAGCAGCAGTACAACAAGACCCGCCATATCCCCAAGTCGCAGCGCAAACGCGGCGACCTCGTCTTCTTCCATTCGGGGCGCAGCGTCTACCACGTGGGCATCTACGCCGGGGCCGGGAAGATCTGGCACTCCCCCAAATCGGGGGACGTGGTGCGACTGGCGAAAATCTGGTCCAAGAGCGTCTGGTACGGACGGGTCCGCTGACCCACCGACCGGACGCTCTTTCCGTGCGGGCGCTCCTCCTCGCGGAAACGGCGTCCGGTCTCAGCGCAACAGCGGGCCGGTGACCAGCGCGAGTCCCAGACCGGTGAGCGCCACACCGCTGCCGCCCTCGATGGCGCGGGCGGTACGCGGGCGGCGCAGCCACCGGCCCAGCCGGTCCACGAGCAGGGCGACGGCCGGGAACCAGATCAGCGCCAGCACCACCACGAGGGCCGCGAGCAGCAGGGTCCTGGGCAGCGGCGGCTGACCGTGGGGCACGAACTGCGGCAGCAGGCTGAGGAAGAGGACCGGGGCCTTCGGGTTGAGCGCGTTGGTCAGGAACCCCTGGCGCAGGGCGCGCCCGAACTCCCGGGGCACGGGCCGCCCCGGCGCGCCCTCGGGCGCAGCGTCGCCGCTCGCCGGGCGGCGACGCCGGATCGCGTACAGCGCGCTGATCCCGAGGTAGAGCACGTACGCGCCGCCGAGCAGCTGGACGGTGCGGAAGAGCACCGGCATCGTCACGAGCACCGCGGCGAGTCCGGCGACCGCGAGCGCGGTGTGCACCAGCAGACCTCCGGCGACGCCGAGCGCGGTGGCCAGGCCGGCGGTGCGCGAGGCCAGGGCGTTGCGTACGACGACGGTGAAGTCGGCGCCGGGCAGCGCGACCATACCGGCGGCGACCCCCGTGAAGGCGATCAGTTGTGCGTCCATGAGGTCCACCTTGGACCTGCGGAGCCTTTAGCGTGTACTTGCAATCTTCTGGGTCTGCCTAAAGGAACGCTTTCATGTACGACCCGACACGGCTCGCGGCACTCGTGGCGGTGGCGGAGGCCGGTTCGATCACCCGCGCCGCCGCCCGCCTGGGCTACACCGCGCCCGCGCTCTCCCAGCAGCTCGCCAAGCTGGAGCGGGAGGCCGGGGCGGCTCTGCTGGTGCGCCACCATCGCGGGGCGCGGCTGACGGCGGCGGGCGAGCTGCTGGCGGGCCGGGCCCGGCGGGTCCTGGACGAACTGGACCAGGCGCGGCACGAGCTGGCGCAGCTGGCCGGGCTCTCGGGCGGCAGACTGCGGGTGGGCACGTTCACGACGGCCGGGATCCATCTGCTGCCGCCGGTCCTGAGCGCGTTCCGGCGGGCTCATCCGGAGGTCGAGCTGGCCGTCGCCGACTACGAGCCGCCCGGCGGGATCGCCGCGGTGGTCGCGGGCGAGGTGGACCTCGCCCTGACGCACGCCTACGAACCGGCGACGACGGGTCCCGTGCCGGTGGGCGTTCTCGTCGAACCCCTGCTGGTCGAGGAGCTGGTGCTGGTCACCTCGGTGGGCCACCGGCTCGCCGAGGGCACCGGACGGCTGCCGGTCACCGAACTGGCCGGCCGGCCGCTGATCAGCAGCGCGCCCGCCCATCCGCCGCGGCGCGGCGTCGAGAACGCGCTCGCCGAGGCCGGGGCGACGCCCGCGGTGGTCTGCGAGTCGCCCGGGTACGCGCTGGTGTGCGCGCTGGTCAGCGCGGGGCTCGGGGTGGCGGTGGTGCCGGAGATGGTCGCCTCGATGGCGGCGGCCCCGCTGTCGGTCCGGCGGCTGGAGCCGCCCTCGTTCCGCCGGACCATCTCGGTTGTGCACCGGGGCGAGCGGTCGACCGCCGCGGCCGCGACGCTGCTCGCGCTGCTGCGCAGCGGATTCGGCCGGGGAAGCACGGCCCCGGCGGGGAACCGGCCCCCGCAGGGCTGATCAGCCCGGGGCTGCCCCCGCCACCGGCTCTCTGCGGGGGCGGCCCCGGGCTGATCCGGGGTCAGCCCTGGACCGGGACGGCCCACGGAAGAGCGATCCAGACCGTCTTGCCGCCCTCGGCGGTCGGGGTGACCTGGAGCCGTCCGCCGCGCTCCTTGGCCAGCGCCCGGATGATCACCATGCCCCGGCCGTTGTCCTGCCGTACGGCGGCGGGCAGTCGCTGGGGCCAGCGGGGGTGACTGTCCGTGACGCCGACGTACAGCTCCTCGTCGCGTTCGAGGCGCAGATGCACGGTGAAGGTGGGCGACTGGCCGAACGTGTGCTGGACGGCGTTGGTCGCCAGCTCCGAGATGATCAGCCGGATGGTGTCGGCGAACTCGGTGTCGTCGGGCAGGCCCCATTCGGCCAGGGTCCTGGCGACATATCTACGGGCCGAGGAGACCGAGGCCGGATCGCTCGGCAGAGTGACGGTTGCTTCCTGATGGTCTGCCATGGCGACGCCGTCCCTTTCCCGCCCCGGCCGACCGGCGGTCGGCCAGGATTGTGCTTCGCGCCAGACTGCCATTGATGCAGCTCCCTGTAACGGCGTTCGGCCAAGATATGCATATATCTGTCGCTCGAAGCGGTGAATTCGGGACCCGCACGGCGTGGACGGACGGCACACTGGCCCCTCTGCGGGCCGCTCCGACGACGGACCGGCCCTCCCCGACAGCTGAGAAGGAGACCGGCATGCTGCACGGCCCCGTCGTCCGGCGGCGCAAGCTCGGTGAGGAGCTGCGGAGCCTGCGCCACGCCTCCGGGCTGACCAGCCGGGACGCGGCGCGGCTGCTCGGCTGGCACCAGTCGAAGGTGAGCCGTATCGAAACGGGCGCGAGCGGGGTGACGCCTGCCGATGTGTCGCGGCTGCTGGACGTCTACGCGGTGCGCGACGCCCAGTTGCGCTCGCTGCTCGAAGTCCTCGCGGGCTCGGCCGGCGGCGGAGGTTCGGGGTGGTGGCACGCCTACCGGGGGCTGATCCCACCGCAGTACCGCGACTTCATCAGCCTGGAGTCGCAGGCCAGTACGGTCCGCACGTTGGAGACCTCGGTGGTGCCGGGACTGCTCCAGACCGCCGGGTACGCCCGGGCCGTGACCCGCGCCTCCCTGGACGGGTTACCGGACGGCCGGCTCGACTCCCTGGTCGAGGTCCGGCTGACCCGCCAGCGGGTGCTGCGCGCGAGCCCGCCGCTGCGTTTCACCGCCGTGCTGGACGAGGCGGTGCTCCATCGCGAGGTGGGCGGTCCCGAGGTGATGCGGGATCAGTTGCATCATCTGATCCAGGTGTCCCAACTGCCGCATGTGCAGCTCCAGTTACTGCCGTTCTCGGTCGGCGGTTACATCGGGCTCACCGGTCCTTTCGTTATCTTCTCTTTTCCGAACATTTCTGATCTGGACGTGGTCGTTCTTGACCACTTGACGAGTAGTCTCTATCTGGAGCGGAGAGAAGACCTGGAGGCGTACAGCTCGGCCTTCCGCACCTTGCAGGCTCACGCGTTGTCGCCCGAGCGCTCGCAGGACCTCATCACCGAGATCAGACGCAGCTTCAGACGCAGCTAAGGGGGCCGCCGCCATGTCGGACCGACTCGCACCGCCCGTCGCACCGCCGCCGTCGTCCGTGAATCCGTCCACCGCACAGTGGCGGCGCAGCAGCCGCTCGACCGGGATGAACAACTGCGTGGAGACCGCACGGCTCGGCGGCGCGCTCCTCGCCGTACGGGACTCGAAGGACGTGGACCGGCCGCCGCTGCGTTTCTCGGCGGCGGCCTGGACCACGTTCGTGACCGGACTCGCCCTGGACGGATCCGGGCCGGACGGAACCGGTCCACGGCACGTCAGCTGAGGTCTGCGTCCGCCTGCCGGGGGGCGGTGGCGACGATCGTGGCCACCGCGGTCGTGATCTGCTCCTCGGTCAGGTCGGCGCGCGCGGTCAGCCGCAGCCGGGAGACGCCGTCCGGAACCGACGGCGGGCGGAAACAGCCGACCGCCATCCCGGCCGCACGGCAGTCGGCCGCCCAGCGCACCGCCGCGTCCGCCGAGGGCGCCCGGACGGAGACGACGGCCGCGTCGGGCCGGACCGCGGTCAGGCCTGCGGCGGTGAGCTTTCCGTACAGCGAGGCGGCGACCTCACGGGCGCGGGCCGCCCGTTCGGGCTCCCGGCGCAGCACTCCGAGGGCGCCGAGCGCGCCGCCGGCCGCCGCCGGGGCGAGTCCGGTGTCGAAGATGAACGTACGGGCCGTGTTGACGAGGTGCCCGATGACCCGGGCGGACCCCAGGACCGCTCCGCCCTGGCTGCCCAGGGACTTGGACAGGGTGAGCGTCGCCACGATCCCCTCGCCGCCCGCCAGTCCGGCCGCCGCGAGTGCTCCGCGGCCGCCGTCGCCCAGGACACCCAGGCCATGGGCGTCGTCGACCAGCAGCGCGGCGTTCGCGGAGCGGCAGACCTCGGCCAGTGCGGGAAGCGGGGCGGCGTCGCCGTCGACGGAGAAGACCGAGTCGGTGACGGCGAGGGCCCGCCCGTCGTGCGCCCGCAGCGCCTTGGCGACCGCGTCCGGGTCGGCGTGGGGGACGACGGCGGTCTCGGCGCGGGAGAGCCGGCAGCCGTCCACGATCGAGGCGTGGTTGCCCGCGTCGGAGACGATGAGGGAGCCGCGCCCGGACAGCGCGGTCAGCGCGGCCAGGTTGGCCGCGTACCCGGAGGAGAGCACGAGGGCCGCCTCGAACCCGCAGAACGCGGCCAGCTCCCGTTCGAGTTCGGCGTGCAGGGCGGTGGAGCCGGTGACCAGCCGGGATCCGGTGGCGCCCGCTCCCCAGCGGTGGGCGGCGGAGGCCGCGGCGGCGGTGACCTCCGGGTGCCGGGTGAGTCCGAGGTAGTCGTTGCTCGCGAGGTCCAGCAGCTCCGGCTCTGCCTCGCGTGGACGCAGGGTGCGAACGAGTCCGGCATCGGCCCGCCTGCGGGCCTCGGCGTCGATCCAGTCGAACGGGGCGAAGGACATGGGGCGGGTCCCTCTCTTTGTAGGCAGCCAACAGACCCTAGCCGGGTGCGCAGCAGGTCAGGGTGTGGCAATACACACACCCTCGCCGAGGTCTCCTGTCTGGTTCCTCCTTGGCTGGAGGCGGTGCGGTAAGCAAGGATCATCTTCCATGGACCTGCTGAACACGCTGGTGGACAAGGGGCTGCGGCGCGAACTGCCGACCCGCGAAGAAGCGCTCGCCGTTCTGGCGACCTCCGACGACGAGCTGCTCGACGTGGTGACCGCCGCCGGGAAGGTGCGCCGTCAGTGGTTCGGGCGGCGCGTCAAGCTCAACTATCTGGTCAACCTGAAGTCGGGGCTCTGCCCCGAGGACTGCTCCTACTGCTCGCAGCGGCTCGGTTCGAAGGCCGGGATCCTCAAGTACACCTGGCTGAAGCCGGACGAGGCGTCCAAGGCCGCCGCCGCCGGGGTGGCGGGCGGCGCCAAGCGGGTCTGCCTGGTGGCGAGCGGGCGCGGCCCGACGGACCGGGACGTCGACCGGGTCTCGAAGACCATCGAGGCGATCAAGGAGGAGAACGAGGGCATCGAGGTCTGTGCCTGCCTCGGCCTCCTCACCGACGGACAGGCCGACCGGCTGCGTTCGGCGGGCGCCGACGCGTACAACCACAACCTGAACACGTCCGAGGAGACGTACGGGGCGATCACCACCACCCACACGTACGCGGACCGGGTGGAGACCGTGCAGCAGGCCCAGGCGGCGGGGCTCTCGGCGTGTTCCGGGCTGATCGCCGGGATGGGCGAGAGCGACAAGGACCTGGTCGACGTCGTGTTCGCGCTGCGGGACCTGGACCCGGACTCGGTGCCGGTGAACTTCCTGATCCCGTTCGAGGGAACGCCGCTCGCCAAGGAGTGGAACCTCACCCCGCAGCGCTGCCTGCGCATTCTGGCGATGGTCCGCTTCGTCTGCCCCGACGTCGAGGTGCGGCTCGCGGGCGGCCGTGAGGTGCATCTGCGCTCGATGCAGCCGCTGGCGCTCCACCTGGTCAACTCCATCTTCCTGGGCGACTACCTGACGAGCGAGGGCCAGGCCGGCCAGACCGACCTTGACATGATCGCGGACGCCGGTTTCGAGGTGGAGGGCGCGGGCACGACGACGCTGCCGCGCCACCGGGCCGACGCCCTGGCCGGCGGTTGCGGTACGCAGGACGCCCCGGCGGGATCCGGCTGCGGATCGCACGAGGCCTCCGGAGCCGGCGGCTGCGGTTCGCACGGTGGCGGCGGGGGCTGCGGGCCGTGCGGTGGCCACGGGGAGCAGGAGCCGGCAGCCGTCGCGAACGCCGAGGCCGAGGCCGCCGGGCCGGTCGCGCGTACGGACGCGGGCGGCGTGGCGCGTACGGATCTGGTGGCGGTGCGCCGTCGCGGTGCGGGAACGGATCTCGCGCCCAATGCCTGAGCCGTACGCCGCCGGATCCACCCCGGGGCCCGCCGCGCCGAAGCCGTACACGCCCGACGAACTGCGGGCGCTGGATCGCGCGCACGTCTGGCACCCGTACGGTCCGATGCCCGGCCGGCAGGAACCGCTGATCGTGGAGTCGGCCTCCGGCGTACGGCTCCGGCTCGCCGAACCCGTCGAGGGCCGAAGCGAGTTGGTGGACGGCATGTCCTCCTGGTGGTCGGCGGTGCACGGTTACAACCACCCGGTCCTCAACGAGGCCGCACGCGGCCAGCTAGACCGGATGAGCCATGTGATGTTCGGCGGGCTCACCCATGAGCCCGCCGTCCGGCTGGCGACCCGGCTGGTGGAGATCACCCCCGAGCCGCTCCGGCACGTCTTCCTCGCCGACTCGGGGTCCGTCTCCGTGGAGGTCGCGGTCAAGATGTGCCTGCAGTTCTGGCGTTCGGCCGGGCGTCCGGCCAAGCGGCGGCTGCTGACCTGGCGCGGGGGCTACCACGGGGACACCTGGCAGCCGATGGCCGTGTGCGACCCGGAGGGCGGGATGCACCAGCTGTGGTCGGGCGCCCTGCCCCGGCAGGTCTTCGCCGACGCACCGCCGGACGGCTTCGACGCGGCGCCGGACCCCGCCTACGTACGACATCTGCGGGAGTTGATCGCCGCGCACGCCCACGAGCTCGCGGCGGTCATCGTGGAACCGGTGGTGCAGGGGGCCGGCGGAATGCGGTTCCACTCCCCCGCCTATCTGCGGGTGCTGCGCGAGGCGTGCGACGAGCACGACGTTCTGCTGGTCCTCGACGAGATCGCGACCGGTTTCGGGCGTACGGGCAAGCTGTTCGCCGCCGGGCACGCCGGGATCTCGCCGGATGTCATGTGCCTCGGCAAGGCGCTGACCGGCGGTTATCTCACGCTGGCGGCGACGCTGTGCACCACCCGGGTGGCCGAGGGCATCTCCAGCGGCGAAGTACCGGTACTGGCGCACGGGCCGACGTTCATGGGCAATCCGCTGGCCGCATCGGTGGCCTCGGCCTCCGTGGATCTGCTGCTCGGGCAGGACTGGGAGGGCGAGGTGGCGCGGATCGGCGCGGGCCTGCGCTCCGGGCTCGCCGTCGCCTCCGGCATCACCGGGGTGGTGGACGTGCGCGTCCTGGGCGCGATCGGGGTCGTCCAGCTCGACCACGAGGTGGACATGACGGCGGCGACCCGGGCGGCCGTGCGCGAGGGCGTATGGCTGCGGCCGTTCCGCGACCTCGTCTACACGATGCCGCCGTACGTCACGGGCGACGAGGACGTGGCACGGATCTGCCGGGCCGTGTGCGCCGCGGCACGGGAGGGCTGAGCAGATATGTCGACGATTCTGGTGGTGTCCGGTACGGGCACGGAGATCGGCAAGACGGTGGTGACCGCCGCGGTGGCGGCCGCCGCGCGAGGCCGCCGGGTCGCGGTGCTCAAGCCCGCGCAGACCGGGCTCGCGCCCGGGGAGCCGGGTGACGCGGCCGAGGTGGCGCGCCTGGCGGGCAGCCATGTCACCGCTGTCGAACTGGCGCGGTTCCCCGAGCCGTTGGCCCCGGCCACGGCCGCCCGGCGGGCGGGACTCGTGCCCGTACGGCCGTTCGAGGTGGCCGAGGCGGCGGAGAAGCTGGCCACCGAGCACGACCTGGTGCTGGTGGAGGGTGCGGGCGGGCTCCTCGTACGGTTCGACGACGAGGGCGGCACGCTCGCGGACGCGGCCCGGCTGCTGTCCGCGCCGGTGCTGGTGGTGGCCCCCGCGGGCCTGGGCACGCTGAACGCCACCACGCTGACCGCCGAGGCGCTGCGGAGCCGGGGGCTGAGCTGCCGGGGCGTCGTGATCGGCAGCATGCCCGCGGAGCCGGACCTCGCGGCCCGCTGCAACATCGAGGATCTGCCGGTGGCGGCCGGCGCACCGCTGCTGGGCGCGGTACCGACCGGAGCGGGTTCGCTGTCGGGCGCCGACTTCGCCGAAGGCGCATCGGGTTGGCTGGCTCCGGAGCTCGGCGGGACCTGGGCCGCGCGCTGACGGGGCGTGCGGTGGCGGCGGGCGGTCCTCGGGGATTCCCGCCGGGGCGATCCGGGGGAGAATCGTGGAGGAGCGTCACGTCCACTCCTTGAGCGTCACGTCCACTCCTCGACGGAGGTCCGTCATGCAGCTGCGCAGCAGGAAGCTTCCCCGGGACGCCGTGCACCACCCGGTCTTCGCCCGCTTCTACGCCCGGGTGAGCGTGACCGCCGACCAGAGGGGCGGCATCGCCGCGTACCGCGAGGAACTGCTGGCGGGGCTCTCGGGCCGGGTCATCGAGGTCGGCGCCGGGAACGGGCTGAACTTCGCGCACTACCCCGGTGCCGTCTCGGAGGTCGTGGCGCTGGAGCCGGAGCGCTCGCTGCGGCAGCTCGCCGTCCGCTCCGGGCTGCGCGCCGAGGTGCCGGTGGACGTGGTGCCGGGGGCCGCGGAGGCGCTGCCGGTCAAGAGCGAGGCCTTCGACGGGGCGGTGGCGTCCCTGGTCCTGTGCACCGTACGGGATCTGCCCCGGGCGCTCGCCGAGATCAGGCGGGTCCTGCGCCCGGGCGGTGAACTGCGGTTCTTCGAGCACGGGCTGGCTCCGGGCCGGGCGCTGGCCACGGCGCAGCGAGCGGCCGACCGGACCGTGTGGCCGCTGCTCTTCGGCGGCTGTCACACCGCCCGGGATCCGCTGGCGGCGATCGCGGCGGCGGGCTTCGAGATGGGCACGTACCGCAGGCTGCGCATTCCGGAGTCGGGTCTCCAGATGCCCTCCTCACCCTGTGTCCTGGGCGTGGCCCGCAAGCCGTTCACGGAGGACTGAGCACGCCCGGTGGTGCGGTCCGGTCTCACACGCTCCACTGCCGCAGCTCGTCGGCGATGGCCCGGACGTCCGCCTTGCCCTGCTTCACCAGCAGCGCCAGATCGCGGACCTGCTCGGGCGAGGTGATGACCTTGAGCCCGGAGGCGACGAGATAGCCGTACGCGACGGCCGAGGCGAACATCGCGTTGGAGTGTTCGAGCGCGGGCACGTGCAGCAGCAACTGCAACAGGGCGGCCGCCCGCGCGTGCGGGTCGCTGTAGACGGCGCTGCCGAAGATCTCCGCGTCATGCCGTGCGACGGCGGCGACCAGCGCACCCCAGTCGACGACCTGCGGGTCTCCGGGTGTCTTGTGCTCGGCGACCATCAGCAGCCAGGAGAGGTCGATCCGCAGATTCAACGGGTACCTTCGCGCTCCGGGCCGAACTCCTCGGCGAACACCGACTCGTACTGCTTCATGAAGTCGGCCGCGGCCTCGACGAAGGTGTGTCCGGCCTCGCCCGCGTCCCGCTGGACCAGTTCTTCTATGTAGCGGTTCACGCTCATCCCCCTCTGCAGCGCGCGCTGTCGCGCGGCCTCGGCGGTGGCCTCGTCCACTCGGACGTTCAACTGGGTCTTGGGCACACCATCACGCTAGCGCGGCCGCGCTAGCACCGGCAAGAGGAGGGTGTGTCCGCACGGCGAAACGCAATCGACGCCCCGGCTCGGCGGGTGGTGGGATGGCCGTCATGAACGATCTTTCGATACGGTCCGCGACCCCGGCCGACCTGGACGAGGTCCTCGCCTTCTGGAAAGTGGCCGCCGAGGGCACCAGCATCAGCGACGACGGGGACGGCGTCGCACGCCTGGTGGAACGGGACCCCGAGGCGTTGCTCCTCGCGGAACGGGAGGGGGCGCTGGTGGGCACCGTCATCGTGGGGTTCGACGGCTGGCGCTGTCATCTCTACCGGCTCGCGGTCCATCCGGACCAGCGGCGCCGGGGCGTGGGCGGCGCCCTTCTCGCGGCGGCCGAGGAACGGTTCACCGCACTGGGCGGACGGCGCGCCGACGCCATGGTGCTCGACCGCAACACGTCGGCCCAGCACGCCTGGCGCGCGGCGGGCTACGCGCCCGAGCCGCAGTGGAGCCGCTGGGTGAAGCATCTGACGGACCGACGGCGGTAGGACGGCGCGCGGCCGGGCAGACGCCCAGGATGCCTGGTAGCCGTTTCCGCCGACACCGCGCGGTCTTTCCGTCCCTGCCCGATCATGGGACGGAGGTGAACCGATGACCGAAGTGCTTCTGCTGCTCGTCGCCCTGCTGCTCTGCGTCGCCTGCGGCGCGTTCGTCGCGGCGGAGTTCTCACTGACCACCGTGGAGCGCGGTGAGCTGGAACGGGC
The DNA here is from genome assembly GCF_056172905.1 of Streptomyces sp. iso_384. Classification (NCBI taxonomy): domain Bacteria; kingdom Bacillati; phylum Actinomycetota; class Actinomycetes; order Kitasatosporales; family Streptomycetaceae; genus Streptomyces; species Streptomyces sp. iso_384. Next base: position 3,197,981 of record NZ_JBWBTT010000001.1, on the reverse strand, counting down.
CGTCGAGCGGGGCGACCGGGGTGCCGCGAGCGCGTTGAAGGCGGTCCGCAGCCTCACCTTCCAGCTCTCGGGCGCCCAGCTCGGCATCACCGTCACCAACCTGGTGATCGGCATGCTCTCCGAACCGTCCATCGCCAAGCTGATCCGGAGCCCCGTCGAGGCGGCGGGGCTGCCTCCCGCCGCCGCGTCCACCCTGGCGCTCGTCATCGGTACGGCGCTGTCGACGGTGGTCCTGATGGTGGTCGGCGAACTGGTTCCGAAGAACTGGGCGATCTCCTCCCCGCTGGCCGTGGCCAAGGCGGTGGCCACCCCGCAGCGCGCGTTCACCGCGGTGTTCCGGCCCTTCATCAGCCACCTCAACAACACGGCCAACCGGATCCTGCGCCGGTTCGGTCTGGAACCGACCGAGGAGCTGGCCTCCACCCGCAGCCCGCAGGAGCTGGTGGCGCTGGCCCGGCACTCCGCGAAGGCCGGGGCGCTGGAGGCGGACACGGCCGAGCTCTTCGTCCGCACCCTGAACCTCTCGGAGCTGACCGCGGAGAACGTGATGACCCCGCGGGTCCAGGTGACCGCGCTGGACCTGCACGCGACGGCCGAGGACGTCGCCAACGCCACGCGGGCGACCGGTCTGTCCCGCTTCCCCGTCTACCGGGGCAGCCTGGACACGGTGGTCGGCGTGGCCCACATCAAGGACGTGCTGGCGATCCCCGCCGACCGGCGGCCCCGCACCCGGGTCTCGGAACTGCTGCGCGAGCCCCTTCTCGTACCGGAGACGCTCACCGTGGACAAGCTGCTGGACCGGCTGTCCGGACGGCTCGCCATGGCCGTGGTGATCGACGAGTACGGCGGGACGGCCGGGGTCGCGACGCTGGAGGACATCGTGGAGGAAGTCGTCGGCGAGGTCCGGGACGAGCACGATCCGCACGAGACGCCCGATCTCGCCGCCGCCGGTGAGGACGCCGACGGGCGGACCCTGTGGTCGGCCGACGGGGCGGCGCGCACCGACCAGCTCCGCAGGATCGGTCTACGGGTGCCGGACGGGCCCTACGAGACGCTCGCGGGACTGATCGCCGCCGAGCTCGGGCGGATCCCGGCGGTGGGCGACCGTGTCGAGCTGGCCGGATGGCGGATCGACGTGGTGGACGCCGCGGGCCGGCGGGCCGCGCGGGCCCTGCTGCACGCCCCGCTGCCCGGCTCCGAGGACGACCGGACGGAGGGCGCGCGGTGATCGTTCTGCAGCTCTTCATCGGCCTGCTGACCCTCGTGGCCAACGCCTTCTTCGTGGGCGCCGAATTCGCCCTGATCTCCGTACGCCGCAGCCAGATCGAACCGGAGGCCGAGGCCGGGAACCGGAGGGCCCGCAGTGTCATCTGGGGGCTGGAACACGTCTCCGCGCTGCTCGCCGCCGCCCAGCTCGGCATCACGCTCTGCACCCTGGTGCTGGGCATCGTCGCCGAACCGGCCATCGCGCATCTGCTGGAGCCGGTCTTCGACGCGGTGGGGGTGCCGCACGGACTGGTCCACCCGCTGTCGTTCGTCATCGCGCTGGCGGTGGCGACCTATCTGCACATGCTGCTGGGCGAGATGGTCCCGAAGAACATCGCGCTGGCCGAACCGGCGCGGAGCGCCCTGCTGCTGGGCCCGCCGCTGGTCGCGATGGCCCGTGGTCTGCGTCCGGTGATCTTCACGGTCAACGCGTTCGCCAACACCCTGCTGAAGCTGTTGCGGGTGGAGACGAAGGACGAGGTCTCCGCGACGTTCTCGGACGACGAACTGGCCCGGATGGTGCAGGACGCCGGCGACGCCGGGCTGGTCGACGACCGTTCGGCGCAACGGCTCCACCACGCTCTGGAGCTGGGCCGTCGGCCGGTGCGGGATGTGGTGATGCCGGTCGACCGGGTGCTGTACGCCAGGGTCGGCACCACTCCGGAGGAGCTGGAGCGGCTCTCGTCCGAGTCGGGGTTCTCCCGCTTCCCGGTGATGGACAGCGAGCAGCGCATCCTCGGCTACCTCCATGTGAAGGACGCCCTGGACGCGACGCCCCGCGACGTGCCCTTCCCGGTGACGGCGATGCGGCCGATCGCCCGCGTCCGGGCGGCGACCCCGCTGGACGACGTGCTCACCGCTCTGCGGCGCAGCAGGACCCACTTGGCGGCCGTCCTCGACGAGGACGGCCGGCTGGTCGGTATGGTCACGATGGAGGACGTCCTCCGCGAACTCGTCGGACGCCCGCAGTCCCGCTGACCCGCCGACCGGCAGACCCGCTGGTCCACCGCCCTACCGACCGGTAGGATTGTCGGGCCATGGAACTGAATGCCTCCTACACCAGTCTCGTCGCGGTCGGCGACTCGTTCACCGAGGGCATGTCGGACCTGCTCTCCGACGGCAGCTACCGGGGCTGGGCCGATGTCCTCGCCTCCCGGCTGGCCTCGCGGTCCCCCGACTTCCGGTACGCCAATCTCGCCGTACGCGGGAAGCTCATCGGCCAGATCGTCGACGAGCAGGTGGAGGCGGCGGCCGCGCTCCGGGCCGATGTGGTGACGCTCGTCGGCGGGCTCAACGACACGCTGCGCCCGAAGTGCGACATGGGCCTGGTCAAGGGGCGACTGGAAGAGGCCGTGGAACGTCTGGCCCCGTCCTGCAAGCAGCTCGTCCTGATGCGCAGCCCCGCCCGCAACGGACCGGTGCTGGAACGCTTCCGGCCCCGCATGGAGGAGCTGTTCACCCTGATCGACGACCTGGCCGCCCGGCACGGGGCGACGGTGGTCGATCTCTACAGCGCACCTTCACTCAGCGACCCCCGGATGTGGGACGTGGACCGGCTGCACCTCACCGCCGAAGGGCACCGGCGCGTCGCCGAGGCGGTCTGGCAGACCCTGGGGCTTCCGGCCGAGCAGGACTGGTGGACGCCGGTCCCCGCTACCGCACCCCCGCGCTGGGCCTCCCGGCGCACCGAGGACATCCGCTTCGCCCGCCGTCACCTCGCCCCGTGGATCGGGCGACGGCTCACCGGCCGCTCCTCCGGCGACGGCCGCTCGGGCGCACAGTTCGACACCACCACGGGCAGGGCCTTCTGGATCACACCCACGAACACCGAGACCCCCGGCCCGGTGACGGAATGGCACCGCGCCGCCTCCCCCGACGCCACACTGAGCACCCCCGAAGCCGACTGACCCGAGACCACACCGGGCCCGGCCCGCGCCACCACACCCTGGCCTTGTCCACATCCACTCCTCCGCTCCTCCGCGCCTTCGTAGCAAGCCACAAAGCAGGGCGCGTCGCTGGCCTGCACAAACCGCCAGTAGAATCCGTCCACGTGACTGCTGTGTCTGCGAAGCCTCGCATCCCCAATGTCCTGGCCGGCCGCTACGCCTCGGCGGAGCTGGCTGTCCTCTGGTCCCCCGAGCAGAAGGTGAAGCTGGAGCGTCAGCTGTGGCTGGCGGTGCTGCGCGCTCAGAAGGACCTCGGGATCGAGGTGCCCGATGCGGCGCTGGCCGACTATGAGCGCGTGCTGGACCAGGTGGACCTGGCCTCGATCGCCGAGCGCGAGAAGATCACCCGGCACGACGTGAAGGCCCGGATCGAGGAGTTCAACGCCCTCGCCGGTCATGAGCAGGTCCACAAGGGCATGACCTCCCGGGACCTGACGGAGAACGTCGAGCAGCTTCAGATCCGCCTTTCGCTGGAGCTGATGCGCAACCGCACCGTGGCCGTACTGGCCCGGCTCGGCAAGCTCGCGGCGGAGTACCGCGAGCTCGTCATCGCCGGCCGCTCCCACAACGTCGCCGCGCAGGCGACGACGCTGGGCAAGCGCTTCGCGACTGCGGCCGACGAACTGCTGGTCGCCTACGGCCGCCTGGAGGACCTTCTCTCCCGCTACCCGCTGCGCGGGATCAAGGGCCCGGTCGGCACAGCGCAGGACATGCTGGACCTGCTCGGCGGCGACGCGGACAAGCTCGCCGACCTGGAGCAGCGCATCGCCGGGCACCTCGGCTTCGCCGAGGCGTTCACCTCTGTCGGTCAGGTCTACCCCCGATCGCTCGACTACGACGTGGTCACCGCCCTGGTGCAGCTCGCCGCGGCGCCCTCCTCGGTGGCGAAGACCATCCGGCTGATGGCCGGCCACGAGCTGGTGACCGAGGGCTTCAAGCCCGGCCAGGTCGGCTCGTCCGCGATGCCGCACAAGATGAACACGCGCTCCTGCGAGCGGGTGAACGGTCTGATGGTGATCCTGCGCGGCTACGCCTCGATGACGGGTGAGCTGGCGGGCGACCAGTGGAACGAGGGGGACGTGTCCTGTTCCGTGGTGCGCCGGGTGGCGCTCCCGGACGCGTTCTTCGCATTCGACGGCCTCCTGGAGACCTTCCTGACGGTGCTGGACGAGTTCGGCGCGTTCCCCGCCGTCGTGGCACGCGAGCTGGACCGCTACCTTCCGTTCCTGGCCACCACCAAGGTCCTGATGGGCGCCGTCCGGGCCGGGGTGGGCCGCGAGCTGGCACACGAGGCGATCAAGGAGAACGCGGTCGCCTCCGCCCTCGCGATGCGGGAGCAGGGTGCCGAGCGCAACGAACTGCTCGACAAGCTCGCCGCGGACGAGCGGATCCCGCTGGACCGCGCGCAGTTGGATGAGCTGATGGCCGACAAGCTCTCGTTCACGGGTGCCGCCGGCGACCAGGTCTCGTCGCTCGTCGCCCGGATCGAGGAGATCACCAAGCAGCACCCCGAGGCGGCGAACTACACCCCCGGCTCGATCCTCTGACCGGCACCGCCCCCGCCGTATGACCCCCGAAGAGCTGAGCGCCGCCCGTGACCGCATCGTCCCCGATGTGGCCGCGGGCGGTCTGCGCGTGCTCTTCTGCGGCATCAACCCGAGCCTGATGACCGCGGCGACGGGCCACCATTTCGCCCACCCGGGAAACCGGTTCTGGCCAGTCCTGCACCGGTCGGGTTTCACGCCCCGGCAGCTGCGTCCTTCGGAGCAGAGCGAGTTGCTCGGCCTCGGGCTCGGCATCACCAATGTGGTGGCGCGGGCCACGGCCCGGGCGGACGAGCTCCGCGCGGACGAGTTCCGGGAGGGCGGGGCCGCTCTGACGGCGAAGGTCGAACGGTTCGCCCCGCAGTGGCTCGCGGTGGTAGGCATCACCGCCTACCGCACAGCCTTCGGTGAGCCCCGGGCCCACATCGGCCCCCAGGACCGCACGGTCGGCGGCGCCCACGTATGGGCTCTCCCCAACCCCAGCGGCCTCAACGCCCACTGGACGGTCCAGAGCATGGCCGAGGAGTACGCCCGCCTCCGGGACGCCGTGTTCACCCGCCCCTCCCGGCCGGGCCGACCGACCGCCGGCCCGGCGCTGACCGACTGAGCCGAGTCGGCCGCCCGGCCCCGCCTTCACCGACTGAACCGAGCCCGCCGCCCCCTTTCGGTTGGGGCCTCACGCGTCCCGGTTGCGGACCGCCCACCAGCCCGCCAGGAGCGCTGCCGCCGCCCACGCGGCTGCCACCGCCAGGCCCGTCCATGGCCCCAGGCTGTCTCCCGGATTCTGGTGCAGCACCGCCTGCCCGGCGCGATCGGGCAGAAATCGCACCACCGCGGTGGCGACGTCCACGAATACGAAGGGGACGATCAGAAGGAGCGGTATGAGCAGACCGAGCACCGCGACCGCGCTGCGCATGAGTGCCGCGAGACCTGCCGCGAGCAGCGCCATCAGCGCAAGATAGATCCCTCCTCCGATGGCGGCGCGCAGCACACCCGGGTGCCCCAGGCCGATCGCGTGCTCCTCCAGGAAGAGTTGACCGACCAGGAACGCCGCGAAGCTGGTCACCAGCCCGATGACGAGCGCCGCCCCGCCGATCGCCGTCATCTTCGCCGCGTAGAAGAGGGAGCGGCGGGGAACCGCGGCGAGCGACATGCACAGGGCTCCGTTGAGGAACTCCGAGGAGACCGCGGTCGCTCCGAACGCGACGGCCGCGATCTGCCCGAAGTTCAGTGCGAAGAAGGCGTTGAGGACCGCGTCGGATCCGGCCCGCTCCGCCTGCTCCTGGCCGACGGTCCCGAGGACGAGCACGGTGACGATGAGGGTGATGGCGAAGACGGCCATCAGGGAGCCGTAGGTCGACCGTATCGATCTGATCTTGATCCACTCGGAGTGGAGTACTGCCGTCAGGGTCATGTTCACGCCTCCGTGCGGTCGCGGGTGGTCGATGCGGCGAAGGGGGTGTCGCCGGCCGTGAGGTCGAGGTAGGCCTGTTCCAACGTGGCCCGTTCATCGCCCAGTTCGAGCAGGGGAATGCCTTCGTCGGCGGCGATCGCGCCGATCTCCTCCGCTGTGACGCCGTCGATCGTCCAGCGGTCGTCCTCGGCCTGTATCCCGGTCAGCCCCCTGGAGGTCAGTGCCGGGCGGAGCCTGCCGGGTTCGGTCGTGCGCAGGCGTACACGGGGGCGACTGCGGGAGTCGAGGAACTCCTTCATCGGCATGTCGGCGAGCAGGCGGCCTCGGCCGAGCACCACGAGGTGGTCGGCGAAGGAGGCGGTCTCGTTCATGAGGTGGCTGGAGACCAGCACCGTCCGGCCCTCGCGGGCGAGTCGCTTCATGAGTTCGCGGATCCAGATGACGCCTTCGGGGTCCAGCCCGTTCGACGGCTCGTCCAGCATGACCACCCGCGGGTCGCCGAGCAGGGCGGCCGCGATCCCGAGACGCTGACGCATGCCGAGGGAGAAGGACTTGATGCGCCGGTTGCTCACATCGCCGAGTCCGGTCTCCTCCAGCACGGCCGCCACCCTCGACATGGGTATGCCGTTGCTCGCGGCGAGTGCAGCCAAGTGGCTGCGCGGTGTGCGTGAGCCGTGCGCGGCCTGGGCGTCGAGCAGGGCGCCGACGGTGCGCAGCGGTTCGGGGAGCTCCGCGTAGGGCTGCCCACCGATCGTGGCGGAGCCGCCGGTCGGCCGGTCCAGGCCGAGAACGAGACGCATGGTCGTGGACTTGCCGGCGCCGTTGGGGCCGAGGAATCCGGTGACCCTGCCCGGTCGCACGCGGAAGCTGAGGCGGTCCACCGCACGGGTGGTTCCGTACTCCTTGGTGAGTTCGTGGACGTCGATGCTGGTCATGTCTTCGAGACTGGCCGGTGCGGCGGGCGCGCCGCTTCCCCCGCCAGCGGGGTTCGTCTCCCTCTCATGGGGGAGCCGGTGCGCTCGGCCCGCTGGGACGATGAGGACATGCACCGCATTCTCACCCCGCTGACCAGCGCGGTCACTTACAGCCGCTGGTTGCACATGTTCATTCCGGCCGCCGCTGCCAGCGTGTGGTTCTTCATCTCCGACCAACTCTGGATGCCCCTGCTCTTCGCGGTGCCGGTGGGCCTCATACCCGCGATGCGTCTCGAGGAGGGCCTGCAGGCACAGTTGCTGCTGACTCCGTCCGAGCGCGGGCAGCCCGACGCCTCCATCGCGGTGGCTTCCTCGGCCAGTTGGGCCGAGCGGTGGCGGACCGTGCTCTGGCTGGAGCTACGGCTCCTGATATCGGCCGCCGCGATCCTGGCCCTGTGGTTGCCCGTGGCCTCGATCGAGCTCGTCCTGTCGGCAACGGGCAGGCCTCCGGGCGGGCTGGTCGAAGGTTTGAACCCGCACTGGTGGAACGTGCTGCTCGCACCGCTGCCGATCGTTCCGCTGCTCGTTCTCGTGGTGCTCGGGGGCCGGCTCAGTACGGCTGCCGCCCGTTGGCTGCTGGGTCCCTCGCCGACGGACCGGCTGAGTGTGCTGGAGGAGCTGACCGAGCAGTTGCTGGAGCGCAATCGCATGGCTCGCGAGCTGCACGATTCCATCGGCCATGCGCTGACGGTGGCGGTGGTGCAGGCCGGAGCGGCGCGGGCGGCGAACGATCCGGCGTTCACGGAGCGGGCGCTGGCCGCCATCGAGGAGACCGGGCGCGATGCGCTGGAGGACCTGGAGCGGGTGCTGCGGGTGCTGCGCGAATCCGGCACACCCGTGAGCAGGCGGCCGACGCTGGGCGAGGCGGAGCGGCTGCTGGAGTCCGCGAGGAGTTCCGGGGCGACGGTGGATGCACGGGTGTCCGGGGATCTCGGCCTGGTCCCGGCGCCGGTTTCACGGGAGGGGTATCGGATTCTTCAGGAGAGCCTGACCAATGTGCTCCGTCACGCGGGACAGGTTCCCGTCCGGGTGAGCATCACGGTGGCCGACGAGCGGCTGGAGCTGGAGGTGGTCAACCCGCTGTCCGGGACGGCCGGCCTGCCGGGGAGCGGCAGTGGACTGCGCGGTATGCGGGAGCGGGCCGCGTTGCTGGGCGGGAAGGCGCGGACGGAGTCGCGGGAGGGTGAGTGGCGGGTGCGCGTGAGCCTCCCCCTGGACGGCATACGCTGGTCGGATGCCCTTCACCGTTCTTCTGGTCGATGACGAGCCCTTGGTGCGCGCCGGTCTGCGTGCCGTGCTGGAGGCCCAGCTCGATATCGAGGTGGTGGGTGAGGCGGCGGACGGCGCCGCGGTGATCCCCCTGGTGAACCGGTTGCGGCCCGACGTGGTGGCGATGGATGTGCGGATGCCGCTGATGGACGGCATCGAGGCGACCCGGCTGGTGCTGCGTACGGTGCCGGATCCTCCGAAGATCCTGGTGGTGACGACGTTCGAGAACGACGAGTACGTGTACGAGGCGTTGAGGGCGGGGGCGGACGGCTTTCTGCTCAAGCGCGCCAGGCCCGCGGAGATCGTGCACGCCGTGCGGCTGGTGGCCGAGGGTGAATCGCTGCTGTTTCCGGCGGCGGTCCGGCAGCTCGCTGCCGAGTACGGGACGGACAAGGCACGGGCCGCCCTCGATCGGGCGGCACTCACCGACCGGGAGGCAGCGGTGCTCCGGCTGATGGCCCGAGGGCTGTCGAACGCGGAGATCGCGGCCGACCTCGTCGTCGGGATCCAGACGGTGAAGTCCCATGTCAGCTCGGTCCTGGCGAAGTTGGGTGCGCGGGACCGCACGCAGGCGGTCATCGCCGCCTACGAGTCCGGATTCGTCGCTCCGGGGTGACCCAGGTTGCGGCTCGGTACCGGCTTTCCTCGCTGGTCGCAGGGGTCCCGGCCAGCGAGTACGATCCGGCAGACATGCGCACGAGCTGGGAGGACATACCGTGGGCCGGCTGACCGGTGGGGACCCGTCCCTGTTGCGACGGATCAATTCCGCGGTAGTGCTGCACGCGCTCAGGGGGGCCGGCGCGCCGACGCTGACGGACCTGACCCGAATCACCGGGTTGTCCCGGCCGACGGTCGAAGGGGTTGTCGAGGGGCTGTTCGAAGCGGGGCTCGTGGTCGAGGCCGTGCCCGACGAGAGTGAGGCGCGACGCCAGGGGCGCCCTGCCCGCAGGTTCCGTTTCCGGGCCGAGGCGGGTCACCTCCTCGGGGTGGAGATCGGCCCGCACCGGGTGTCCGCGCTCATCTCGGGGCTCGACGGCCGGATCGTCGGGGCCGGCTCCCGCGCGGTGTCGGAGACCGCCTGCGCCGATGACCGGCTCGACCAGGTCCGGGCTGTCATCGCGGATGTGCTGCGGCGCACCGGGGTGGCCCGGAGCAGTCTGCGTGCGGTCGGCGTGGGCAGCCCCGGAATCGTGGAGGCCGACGGCACGGTGCGGCTGGGTACGGCGTTGCCGGACTGGACCGGGCTCGCGCTCGGGGAGCGGCTTCGCCGTTCGTTCCGCTGCCCGGTGCTCGTCGAGAACGATGCCAACGCCGCCGCGGTGGCCGAGCACTGGAAGGGCGCGGCCACCGAGTCCGACGATGTGGTCTTCGTGCTGGCGGGGCTGAGCCCCGGCGCGGGTTCCTTGATCGGCGGGCGTCTGCACCGGGGGTTCGGCGGGGCCGCCGGGGAGATCGGCGCTCTGCACCTGCTGGGCAGGGATGTGACGCCGGAGCATCTGCTGTCGACGACGGACACGCCGCTGGACCCGCTGGACGAGCCCGCGGTGGCCGCGGTGTTCGCCAAGGCCCGGGAGGGCGATGCGGGGGCCGAGGCGGCGGTCGAGCGGTTCCTTCAGCGGCTGGTGCACGATGTGGCGGCACTGGTCCTGGCGCTCGACCCGGAACTGGTCGTGGTCGGCGGCTGGGCCGCCGGGCTTGACGGAGTACTGGAACCCCTCCGCCGGGAGCTGGCCCGCTACTGTCTGCGTCCGCCCCGGGTGACGTTGTCGCTGCTCGGTGAGGCCGCCGTCGCGACAGGCGCGCTGCGGCTCGCCCTGGACCACGTCGAGGAGCAGTTGTTCGCCGTCGAAGGGGCTGTGACCGCCCGCCGCTGACCGCCCGCCGGCCTCCCACGGGGAGATCCCGGGGAAAGCGCGCGCCCGCCGCTTCCGAGGGCCGGAGTCCTCGGAAATCGGCGGGCGTGGGGCGAGCGGGCCGGTGGCGTCAGGATGCCTGGCGCTCCGGCTGTTCGTCGTGGCTGATCTCCAGTGCGCCGGAGTCCCCGAAGGTGAGCCGGCAGGTGTCCGCGCGGTAGGTGGCCACGGACACGGCCGCCGTGCCGTCCGCGGTGAAGTAGCGGGTGGTGACGACGAGGACGGGGGCGCCGGGGAGCCGGTCCAGTTCCTTGGCGTCGTCCGCCCGTGCGGAACCGAGCTCCACGGAGCGGTCCTGGCCCTGCAGGCCGAGCCGGTGCAGCTCGCGCAGCACGCTGCGGGCCCGGACGGGGCCGGACGGGGCCTCGATGGCGGAGAGATCGGGCACCGAGGAGGCGGGGATGTAGAGGAGTTCCGCGGCTACCGCCTGCCCCTGGGTGTCACGGATACGGCGCACCACGTGGACCGGTTCGGCGGGGTCCGTTCCGAGCATGACGGCCACCGCCGCCGGGGCCTTGTCCATGGTGCTGTCGACCGGTTGCCAGGCCTCGCCGCTGACACCGCCCGTCCATTCGTGCTGGGCGGTGGAGACGGCGATGCCCACGCGCGGCGGGGCGACAGTCGTCCCGACTCCACGGCGGCGCTGCAGTCTGCCTTCGAGTTCGAGCTGCTCCAGGGCCTGCCGGAGAGTGGCTCGCGCGACACCGAACCGCGCCGCGAGGTCCCGCTCGTTGGGCAGGATCTCCCCCACCGCAAAGTCCGAGTCGAGTGCCTCACTCAGCACGGTCTTGAGGTGCCAGTACTTCGGCTCCTGAACCGATTCCAGCTGCGTGGTCCCCACCCTGTCCTCCGCAATCGCCCAGCGTCTTTTTCCGCGACGTTATTTATTAAAGGTTCCTGTCTTAAGTGGAGACCCTAGGACGGCATACCCCCTTGGTCAAGACCAATACTTATTCCGTAACGGAACGAAACGGGACTCTGGCGCAGAGCGTTCACACGACGTTCGCGGCGCCGTGAGGCGCACGCAGCACAGAGCCCCGCCATCGCGGCGGACGGCGGGGCTCTGACCAGGAACGGAGCGGACCTGCGGGGCCGAGGCGGCCGGTGGTGCATGTGACTATGCGGCGGACACTCCGGAGAGCTTGTCCGGATTACGAATGATATAGGCGCATTGAATGACACCTTGGCTGACTTCGATCTGAAAGACGGCGTCGGGCTTCCCGCCGACGAAGTAGACGGCGGCGGGTCCACCGTTGATCTCCACGATGCGGATTTCCCCGTCCGGGGCGACGTCGCCCGCCACCGCGAAGAGGAAGCGACCGACCTTGTCGGCGGTCTCGATGATCCGCCGCGGCGCCTTCGCCTTGCCTCCGCTGTCGCTGACGAGCCGGACGTCGGGGGCCAGCAGCGCGAGCAGCTGCTCGATACCGCCTCCGGAGGCGGCGGCCAGGAAGCGTTCGGTGAGGTCGCGCCGCTCGGCGGGGTCCACGTCGTAGCGCGGCTTGCGCTCCTCCACATGCCGCCTGGCACGGCCGGCGAGCTGCCGGACGGCCGCCTCGGTGCGGTCCAGGGCGGTGGCGATCTCGGCGTACGGGAATCCGAAGGCCTCCCGGAGCACGAACACCGCACGCTCCAGCGGCGAGAGCGATTCGAGGACGACCAGCACGGCGAGCGAGACGGAATCGGCGAGGACGGCGCGTTCCGCGGTGTCGGGCAGGGCCGGGCCGAAGTCCGTGACCACCGGCTCCGGCAGCCAGGGCCCCGGATACGACTCCCGCCGCGACTGCAGGTGCCGGAGCCGGTCGATGGCCAGCCGGGTGGTGATCCGCACCAGGAAGGCGCGCGGCTCCCGGATGTCCTCGCGCGCCGCCGCCGACCACCTCAGCCACGCCTCCTGGACCACGTCCTCGGCGTCGGCGATGCGGCCGAGCATGCGATAGGCGACACCGGTGAGAACGGGCCGGTGTTCTTCGAAGAGCTCGGTCGCGGCGTCGGCGGTCATCGCTCCATCCCAGCCCACGGGCCACCCGCTGTCCAGCGGGAATCGCCCGGCCCCTTGAACTCCAAGCTACCCGGCGGTAATTGTTGTTGACGATGTGTCTACCCACTTCAGGGAGCAGCATGACCACCACGGTCTCCTTCACCGTCGCAACGGCCGACGGCCCCCGTCCGGTCTCGGTCGCGTACGAACGGACCGGCTCGGGCGAACCGTTGCTGCTCCTGCACGGCATCGGGCACCATCTGCAGGCCTGGGACCCGGTGACCCGGATCCTGGCCGCCGAACGCGAGGTGATCGCCGTGGACCTGCCCGGCTTCGGCACTTCGCCAGCGCTGCCGGACGGAGTTCCGTATGATCTCGGGACCGTCGGTCCGGTGTACGGGGCCTTCTGTGCCGAACTCGGCCTGGACCGCCCTCATGTGGCCGGGAACTCACTGGGCGGCATGCACGCGCTGGAACTGGGCCGCGCCGGGCTGGCGCGGTCGGTGACCGCGCTGTCCCCTGCGGGCTTCTGGACCGAGGCGGAGCGGCGCTACGCCTTCGGCACCCTGCGGACGATGCGCCGGAGCGCGCTGGCCCTGCCGGTGCCGCTGATAGAGCGCCTGTCGCGCAGCGCGACCGGACGGACGGCTCTCACCAGCACCATCTACGCCCGGCCCGGCAGGCGTTCACCGGAGGCCGTCGTCGCCGAGACGCTCGCCCTGCGCGCGGCGACCGGCTTTCACCGGACGCTGGAGGTCGGCCGGGGCGCCTCCTTCGACGAGGACGTCAAGGGCATACCCGTCACCGTCGCCTGGGGCACCCGCGACCGGATCCTGCTGCGCCGGCAGGGAGTCCGCGCCAGGCGGGTGATCCCCGACGCCCGGCTCGTGCGACTGCCCGGCTGCGGGCACGTCCCGATGAACGACGACCCGGCGCTCGTTGCCCGCGTCATCCTGGACACCAGCCGCTGAGCCGTCCTGCCGGGGCGCCGGCACACTGCCGGAGAGTCGCGCTCCGGCGCCCCCGCGCCGGCCGATGACGCCCGAGCCGTACGCCACACCGGCACCGACCAGGAGGCTTCCCGCGCCCTGGGCGAGGCCGTACGTCCCGGCCCCGACCAGTGGTGCGGTCAGGGCTGCGGAGACCGGGATCAGGCCGGAGAAGAGCGTGGCGCGTTCAGCTCCGATGCGCTGCATCCCGCTGTACCAGCAGACGAATCCGATCACGGTGACGACAGCGGCCTGCCACAGCAGGGCAGCCGTCTCGCCACCCGCCGGGACCCGCAGGAACGAGCCGCCGTCCAGCAGCAGACCGAGCAGCACCGATTCGACGGCGGCGACGGCGCAGACCGTCGCGGAGAGCAGTTTCGGGCCGAGCGGCCGCAGTACCGTAACGGCGAGGACCGCGAAGCCGACCTCGCCCGCGAGCGCACCCACCGAGAACAGCACCCCTGCCAGGTCGGTGCGCCCCCAGCCCTGCACGGTGAACGCCCCGACGGCGACGAGTCCGGCCGCGTACAGCGTGACGCGGGACGGCCGACGACCGTCCAGCAACGGGACGAGTACGCCGACCACGATCGGCGCGCAGCCCACGAAGACGCCCGGAACAGCTGGCTCCGCCGACTGTCCGGCCGCCAGGACCGCCAGGTTGAATCCGACCATGCCCACGGCGGCGAGCAGCCCGATCCGCCCCCACTGGCGGCGGGTGAGACGCCGGAGCATGACCGCCGCGGAGTCGGGGTCACGCCGCAGGAACGGGACGAGCAGGAGCGCGGCGAGACCGTATCGGAGGGCCTGGCCACCCGCGAACGGGTAGTCGCCGAGGACGCTGTTGGCCGTGAAGGATGCCCCCACCAGCACACACGCGAGGGCCGCGAGGAGGGTCCCGCGCAGAGAGGTTGCGTTCATGGGCCCGACGCTAGGGTCGGCGGCGGACCGGTTTAAGGTCCACTTCCATGACGTCTTCGGGGACCAATCCGGACCGGCGGCCCACGCGCGCGGCGGACGGCCACGGCGCAGGAAGCGGGCATGCCGGTTCCCTCTCTCCGGCTTGGGAGTTGCTGCTGCCCGCCGCTGCCGCTCCGGCGCGCGGGCGGGGGCGCGCACTCCGGTCCGCGCTGCGGGAGGCGGTTCGCTCCGGCCGCCTCGCGGCGGGCACGAGGCTGCCCTCCAGCCGTGAACTCGCGGCCGATCTGGGGGTGTCGCGCGGACTGGTCACCGAGGCGTACGAGCAGCTGACCGCGGAGAGCTATCTGCGCAGCGGGCGGGGTGCGGGCACCTGGGTGAGCGAGGGCGTACGCGCGGCGGTGCGTCCCGCACGTGACCATGCGCCGCGCGCGCCGGGCGCGCGGGTGGACTTCCGGCCCGGCACCCCCGATCTGTCGCTTTTCCCGCGCGGTGCGTGGAGTACCGCCCAGCGGACGGCGTTCGGGCGGCTGCCGCACGGCGCGCTGGGCTACCCCGACCCGCGCGGGCTGCCGGAGCTGCGCGAGGCGCTGGCCGGGCTGCTCGCCCGGCGTCGGGGCGTGGTCGCCGATCCGGAGCGTCTGGTGGTCTGTTCGGGGGTCGCCCAGGCGACGACGCTGCTCGGTTTCGTACTCCGGGACGAGGGCGTGGCCTCGGTCGGGGTGGAGGATCCGGGCAGCCCGGAGCACACGTCGCTGTTCGCGGCGACCGGTCTGGGTACGGTCCCGCTGCCCCTCGACGACGACGGCCTGGCCCTCGCCCCCCTGAAGCGCTCCGGCGTACGCGCGGTGGTGACCACGCCCGCGCACCAGTTCCCCACCGGAATCGGATACTCCGCCCGGCGTCGCGGTGAGCTGCTCGGGTGGGCCCGGGACACGGACGCCGTGATCATGGAGGACGACTACGACGGGGACTTCCGGTACGACCGGGCGCCGGTGGGAGCCTTGCAGGGGCTGGATCCCGAACGGGTCGTGTACACCGGATCCGTGAGCAAGTCGCTGGCTCCCGGTCTGCGGCTCGGCTGGCTGGTCGCCCCCGCCGCGCTCACCGAGCGGATCGTCGCCCGCAAACGGACCATGGATCTGGGCAACCCGGTGATCGACCAGGCCGTGCTGGCGGACTTCATCGTGCGCGGCGGCTACGACCGGCAGTTGCGGCGCTGCCAACGGGCCTACCGGGAACGCCGGGACGCGATGGTGGCCGCGCTCGACGAGCACTTCCCGGGCACGGCGGTCAGCGGCATCGCGGCAGGGCTGCACATCATCGCCCGGCTGCCCGCGCGGTACGGCCCCGAGGATGTCCTCCTGGAGCGGGCGGCCGGGGCGGGCATCGCGCTGCGCCCGTTGCGCGACTGCGGAGCGGCCGGTTCCGAGGACGGCACCGTGCCGCTCGTCCTCGGATACGCCCATCTCACCCCCGGCGACATCGCCTGCGGGGTCGCCGCACTGGCGGAGGCGTGGCGTTCCGGCGGGGCCTCCCCCGGTTGACCGTACGGTCCCGGCCGCCCCTGCGGGCGCGGCCGACGGGCGCCGTTCACCCGGGGTTGGGGCCCCGGTCTCCGCAGGGCACTAGGCATGGGCTCAGACCGGCGCCGGTCCACGTACTCTCGCGAACGGCGCACCGCCCGCCCACCTCACCGGAGGCGCTTCGATGCCCGTGCCCTACCGTCCGTACCGTCCGCACATGGCCTCGCCCGGCCGCCGCGCCCTCCTCCGCGGCTCGCTGATCGCCCCGGCGGCGGTCGCTCTGTCGCCCGCCGTCGCTTCGGCGGCACCCGCGCTGCGTCTGGCGGGGCGGCCCGAAGCGACCTGGGGTGTGCAGGTCGGCAGCGTCACCGCCTCGTCGGCGCTCCTGTGGGTGCGCTCGGACCGGCCGGCCCGGATGCTGGTGGAGACCTCGGCGACCGAGTCGTTCCGGCGGGTCCGCAGGTGGTACGGGCCGTCGATCGGCCCCGGAACGGACTTCACCGGCACCACACCGCTGCACGGCCTGCCCGCGGGCGAGCAGGTGCACTACCGCGTGACGCTCGCCGATCCGGGCGATCCGCGCCGTACCGGCAAGCCGGTGTACGGAACGTTCCGTACCGCTCCGGCCCGGCGCCGGGCCGGGGTGCGGTTCCTGTGGTCGGGCGATATCGCGGGGCAGGGCTGGGGCATCAATCCGGACATCGGCGGCTACCGGGTGTACGAGGAGATGCGCCGTCTGGACCCGGACTTCTTCCTGTGCAGCGGCGACAGCATCTACGCGGACGGTCCGCTGGAGCCGAGCGTGACGCTCCCGGACGGCCGGATCTGGCGCAATGTCATGACCGAGGAAAAGGCGAAGGTCGCCGAGACGCTGGACGAGTACCGGGGCAACTTCCGTTACAACCTGCTCGACCGAAACTTCCGCCGCTTCAACGCGCAGGTGCCCTCCGTCGTGCAGTGGGACGACCACGAGGTGCGCAACAACTGGTATCCCGGCCAGATCCTCGACGACACGCGCTACACCGAGAAGAACGTGGACATCCTGGCGGCGCGCTCCGTGCGCGCCTTCCACGAGTACGTGCCGCTCGCCCCCTCGTCCGCCGCCGGGCGCCGTTCACGTATGTACCGGGTCGTCCACCACGGGCCGCTGCTGGACGTGTTCGTGCTCGACATGCGGTCGTACCGCAACGCCAACTCCCCGGGCCGGCAGCCCGACGACACGACGGGGATCCTGGGCGCGGAGCAGTTGCGGTGGCTGAAACGCTCGCTCGCCGCGTCCCGCGCGGAGTGGAAGGTGATCGCCGCCGACATGCCGCTCGGCCTCGTGGTCCCGGACGGTGCGACGGACTTCGAGGCGGTGGCGCAGGGCGATCCCGGGGCGCCGCTCGGGCGCGAGCTCCAGATCGCCGAACTGCTGCGGTTCGTCAAACACCGCAGGATCACCGGCACGGTGTGGCTGACGGCCGATGTGCACTACACCTCGGCCCAGCACTACGCGCCGGAGCGGGCGGCGTTCAAGGACTTCGCGCCGTTCTGGGAGTTCGTGTCGGGCCCGCTGGCGGCGGGCGGCTTCCCGGCCAACGCACTCGACGGCACCTTCGGCCCGGACCGGGTCTTCGTGCGGGCCCCCGAGCGGGCCAATGTCTCGCCGATGGAGACCCCCCAGTATTTCGGCGAGGTGGAGATCGACGGCGACAGTGCGGAGCTGACGGTGCGTCTGCGGGCCGAGGGCGGTTCGGTGTTGTTCACCAAGGTGCTCCGGCCCGGTCGCGTCGGGCAGTGAACGGCGGCCTCCGGGCGGCGGACAGTTGTTCCGAGGGCCGTTGTCAGTGGTGGGTCCTACGCTTTTTTTCATGACCCGATCCGTTCAGGCCTTGGCCTACACACGCCCGTCGACCCTGGAGTCCTCGCGGGTGGGGCCCTCCCTCGGTCTGGAGACCGCAGGAGGGCTCACCCCGCGCGGAGCGGAGGCGCACCCGCGGTTCTTCGCGGGTTTCCTCTCCGGTCCGCGGATAGCGGCACGCGGGCTGCTGGCGGTGGCGGACGTGGCCGCCGCCCGCTACCACCAGCGCACGCTGCCCGCCTCGCTGGACCCGGTGGTGACGGGGAACGGCGACCGGTTGCGCTTCGAGTCGTTCTCCGGCTGCTGCGGGGTGTACGCCCGTCTCGATGTGCTCCAGGAAGGGCTCGACGGGCAGGAGACCGGCCACGGAACGACGAATGTGGACGTGAACGCTCCGCTGCGGGAGGCGCTTTCGCGGATCACGGCGAACGATCCGCTGCATCTGCGGGTGGGTCCCGAGGAGATGGCGGTGACCACGCTCGACGGTCCGGTGGTGGAGAAGAAGGTGCCGTTGCCCGACCGGTGGCTGCGCGGTTTCGCGGAGGCGCAGGTCGCCTCGGCGACGTTCGATCTGCGGGCCGAGCTGACGGCGGCCCAGGCGGTGGGATTCCTGCGGTCGCTGCCCCGCTCCTCGCCCTCGGGCCGTGCGGCCCGTGGGGCGCGGTGGGTGGTGGCCTCGGGCGGGTCCCTGCGCCCGACGACCCGGCCGGTCCCGGGCTCGGTGTGTCTGCCGGGCCCGGAGCGGCTGGTGGCGTTGCAGCGGGTGCTGCGCGACGCGACGGCCTTGAGGGTGTACGGGCCGGTGGCCGACGGTGCGGCGGCGGCGAGTGCCTGGGAGGTGGTGCTGCCGGGGATGCGGCTCACGTTGACGCTCTCCCCGGACTCCGCGCGCGGGTTCTCGGGCGAGGGCGGTGTGCTGGAGGCGCTGGCCACGGATGACGCGGCGGCCGATGCCGAGCTGGTGTCCGTGCTGCTCGCCTGGGAGCCCCGGATCGAACCGGCTTCGCTGGCCGAGCAGGCGGGGCTGAGCGTGGAGCGGGTGCGGGCCGCGCTGACCCGGCTCGGCACGGCGGGCCGCGTCGGCTACGACCTGGCGGACGCGGCCTACTTCCACCGGGAGTTGCCGTACGACGCGGACCGGGCGGAGCGGCACAATCCGCGTCTGGTGGCCGCCCGCAGGCTGGCCGGTGAGGGTGCGGTGTCGCTCGACGGTTCGCGGGCGACGGTCGCTTCGGGGGACCGTCGCTACCAGGTGCGCGAGAGCGGTTCGGCGTTCACCTGCACCTGTCAGTGGTGGGCGGACTACCGGGGACGCCGGGGGCCCTGCACACACGCGCTCGCCGTGCGCATGGTCCGCCGGGGTGCGACGGTCGCGGGAGGCATGCGATGAACGAGCTGCTCAGCGCTGTACGGGCGGGGCGACACCACGAGGTGCCTCCGCTGGTGCTCGCCCTGGACCGGCCCGGCCGCCGGGCCGCTCTCGCCGAGTTGAAGGAGCTGCGCAAGGAGGTGCGGAGCTGGGACTGGCAGCGGCGGGACAGGATCCGCAAGGCGCTGCTGGTGGCCGGCGCGGGCTGTCACACCGGTGCGGCGGGGTGCGCCGCCTGGATCGGGGGCCGGGATCTGCGCGACTGGACCCGTTCTCCGTATCCGTTGATCCTCGCTTCGCTCAAGGACCGTGATCCGGAGTGGCTCGGCGATCTCGCCCACCGGTTCGCGAGGCGCGCGGCCCTCTCCGACGCGGAGTACACCTTCGTCGGTGAGCTGACGCGGATCGCCGGGGTCCCGCTCCCCGTCACGGACAACCTGGTGGTGGGCTGGGCGGAGCTGGTCGGCGCGGCGCGTTGGCGCGGCCGGACGCGCCGTCCGCTGACCGACATCCTGCGGGACGACCCGCACACCGCCGTGCTGGCGTCCCGGCTGTTCGAGATGCCGGAGCTGCCGCCGCAGGTCGACTTCTACGACGCGCCGGACTCGCAGGACCACTGGCCCGGGGCGCTGTGCGCGCTGGCCGACGACGGGGCGCTGGACCGGGCCCATCTGGTGGAGCGGTGCGTGACCCGGCTGATGCGCGGCGGCAAGTCCGTCGATCAGCGGTTCTTCCTGGCCGTTCTGCTGCGCCTGGGCACGACGGAGGAAGAGGAGGACCGGCATCTGCGGGACTGGACGGCGATGGCGGCGGACGGGATCGCACCGGTCGCATCGCACGCCCAGCAGGTGCTCGTACGGCTCGACGCGCGGGGCGTGCTGTCCACCCGGGAGCTGGCGGACGTTTCGGGCGCGGTGCTCTTCCGCCCGGAGAAGAAGCTGGTGCGGGCCCAGCTGACGCTGCTGGGCAAGGCGCTGCGCCGGGACGCCTCGACGGCGGGCGAGCTTCTTCCGGCGGTCGCCGAGGCGTTCGGCCACGAGGCCATCGATGTCCAGGAGCGGGCTCTGAAGCTGGTCGCGCGGTATCTGCCCGGGGCCGGGGACCCGGAGGTTCGGGAGCAGCTGGCCTCCGCCGCCGGACAGTTGGGCCCGCTGCACCGGCAGTCGGTCGCCGCCCTGTTCGGTGATCTCGTGGAGGAGGAGGCGGCCGAGGCGTACGAGGAGTTCCTGCCGCCCGCGCCGGTGCTGCGGCGTCCGGAGCCCGCTCCGGAGACCGTGGCCGAGCTCGTCGAGGAGGTGGCCGCCCGGGTGAAGGCGCATGCGTCGGAGCACTGGATCCCGTCGTCGGCCGTCATGGACACCTCGGACGGGATCACCGGGTTCGAGCGGGCGCTCGACGGCCTCGTCCGGCTGGCCCGGACCGACCGGGAGGAGCTGACGGGGGCCTTGCGGGAGGCGCTGGCCGGCGTGCACTTCGTCGAGCACGGCCTGTCTCCGTACATGATCGATCCCCGGTACATCTCGACCTCGCACGGGCTGTCCGTGGTGGCGGCCTCGCTGTTGGGCCTGGTGTCCGAACGGGACAGGGTCGCATGGCGGGCGAAGACCACCGTGAAGGGTGCGGACGCCTGTGCCCACGGCGCGTTGAACGGGGTGCTGCTCGACCGGGTGTGGGAGGCGGTGGAGGCGATAGCGGCCGGGCGAGCGCCGTTCCTGGTGGCCACGCCGACCTGGCACACCGGGGCGATCGAGGCGGCCGAGCTCGTCGAGCGGCTGCGGGCCTACCGGGAGCTGGGCGCCCGTCCGGGCCCCGCCGACTTCGCCCAGGCCCTGCTGCGGGTCCGCCGGAACAGCGGTCCCGAAGGCGCGGCCGCGGCGGCTGCGGCCGAGGCGCTGGGCACCGGCGAGGGCGACCGGCTGGCCGCCTGGATCCGTGCCGACGAGCCGGTGGCCCCGGTGCTGCGGCATCCGGCGACTGCCGTCTCCCGTCCGTCGGCGGGCAATTGGTGGCAGCGGACGACGACCGGGGCCCGTCAGGTACTGCTGGCGACCCGGGAACGGCTGGTGATCCAGCGTGAGTTCCCGGAAGCGTTCCACTGGCTGGGCCGGGCGCAGCTCCCGCACGCCCGGGAGTGCTACCACTGGGGGCCCGAGCGGTCCTCTCACTGGACGGCCACCCTGCCGGAGGATCCGGAGACGCTGGCCGCCTGGCTGATGCCGGACCTGCTGTTCGCCGCCGACCAGGGGCAGCGGGGAGCCGTGGGGTTCCTGCCGGCGCTGGCCGAGAGTGCGGGCGAGGCGGGCGGGGCGATGCATCTCGCGCTGGCCTACGGGCTCGGCGCCCGGCATCCGGAGGACCGCACGGCGGCGGTGGACGCCCTGCTCGTGCTGGCGGCGCGGGGCCGGCTGGACGGTCCGTCGCTCGGGCGGGAGCTGGCGATCCTGGTCGACCGCGACCTGGTGAAGGTGAACCGTACGGCCGACGCGCTCGGCACGGCGGCGGCCACCGGTGCGTACCGGACGGTGCTGACCGTGCTGGCGGCGATGCTGCCCGGTCTCCTGGCGTACGAGAAGACGCCCCGGGGGCTCGGCGATCTGCTGTCGGTGGCGGCCGGATGCGCCGAGCGCTGCGGTACGGACGGGATCCCGCCGATCACGGGGCTCGCGGCGACGGCGGGGCGCAAGAGCTCCTCGCAGACGGTCCGCCAGGCCGCCCGCCTGCTCGCCGCGTTCCCCGCCGGGGCGGACGAGTCCACGCCGGAGGCCCTCGGCCCGGATGTCCCCGCACCGGAAGCCGTCGGACCGGAGGACGTCGGTCCGCGAGCCTCCGGTGCGGACCGGAAGGATCAAGGAGTGGCCGGTCTCAAAATCTGACCGAAAGACGACGATAGCGACCAGATCCACACTTAACCCATCAGTCACAAGGCGTTCGTGATCAGGCAACACCGTTCGTTCACAGTGAGGATATGACTGATGTGACCTCTGCGAAGAGCGCCCGCCGTCCGCACCACTGGCGGCGGGACCTGATCGAACTGGCCGCCCTGTTCACCGCCGTGGCCGTGGCCGACGCGATCGCCAACCTGATCGGACACCAGCCGGACGGGCCCTATCTGCTCGTGGCGTCGGCGGTGGCGCTGGTGGCCACCGCGGCGTTCCACACCTGGTGGGCGCGACGGCACAGTCACGCTCCCCCGTCCGACGAGGAGGGCGGGGCCGGCGGCGGGGCGGCGGGCGAGGCCGGGAGCAGCGGTGGGGGCGAGATCGCCGGGGCCGAGGAGACCGTGCTGTGGCGGATGCGGACGACGGTGCGCGACGCCCCGGGCAGCCTGGCCGCGCTGTGCGTGGCCCTCTCCGGGCTGCGGGTGGATATCCTCACCCTGCAGACCCACCCGCTCGCGCAGGGGACGGTCGACGAGTTCCTGCTGCGGGCCCCGGTCTCGCTCCCGGCGCAGGACCTCTCCCGGGAGATCGCGACCGCCGGTGGCGCGTCCACCTGGATCGAGCGGGCGGACGCCCACGATCTGGTCGACACCCCGACCCGGGTGCTGTCGCTGGCCACCAGGACGGCGCTCGACGCGGCCGAGCTGCCGCTCGCCCTGCGCCAGTTGCTCGGCCGGTGCACCATCCACTCGCTGCCCGCCGTCTCCGTAACCGGCCGGGCGACCGGTCAGAGCGCCCCGGTCGAGGGCGTGCTGGAGGAGACGGTGATGCGGCTGCGGGACCCGTCCGGCGGGGTGATCGCCGTCGAGCGGCCCTATCTGCCGTTCACGCCGACCGAGTTCGCCCGGGCCCGGGCGCTGGTCGAGCTGGACGCCCGGCTCGGTCCGCGCGTACCGCGCAGCGAGGACGTCCTCACCCTGCCCGAGGGCAACGAGATCACCGTGCGCCGCGCGGGCGGCGGCGATCTCGCCGCCGCCCGCGCCATGCACGACCGCTGCTCGCAGCGCACCCTGGGCCTGCGCTACCACGGTCCCGTCCAGGACGCGGGCCGCTACCTCGACCACCTGCTGAGCCCCCGCTTCGGCCGCACCCTGGCGGTGCAGACGGCGTCCGGCAAGCTGGTGGCACTGGGCCACCTCCTGTGGGACGGCGACGAGACCGAGGTCGCGCTCCTCGTCGAGGACGACTGGCAGCGCCGGGGCATCGGCTCCGAGCTGCTCGGCCGGCTGGTGGCCCTCGCCGTGGAAGCGGGCTGCGACAGCGTGTACGCCGTGACCCAGTCCCACAACACGGGCATGGTGGCGGCGATGCGCGCGCTGGAGCTGCCCCTCGACTACCAGATCGAGGAGGGCACGCTCGTCATCACCGCCCGGCTGACGCCCGAAGGGGCTGCCCGGCCTTCCGCGCCGGCGGAACAGGCCCGTCGCTGAGCGCCTGGCACAGATCCGCCCACAGGTCCTCGACATCCTCCAGGCCGACCGACATCCGCAGCAGCCGGTCGCCGACACCGGACGCCCGCCGGTCTCCCTCGTCCACAATGCGGTGGCTGATGGAGGCCGGGTGCTGGATCAGCGAGTCCACGCTGCCGAGGCTGACCGCGGGCGTGATGAGCCGCACCCCGGAGATCACCCGGTGCGGGTCCCCGTACACCTCGAAGGAGACCATCGCGCCGCCGATCCGCGGGTAGTGCACCCGGGCGATCCGCGGGTCGGCGGTGAGCCTGCGGACCAGTTCGGCGGCGCTCGTCGAGGCCGCCCGGACGCGTACCGGAAGCGTGGACAGCCCGCGCAGCAGCAGAAAGCCGGCCAGCGGGTGCAGCACTCCGCCGGTGGCGAACCGCACCTGGCGCAGCGTCGCGGCGAACTCCTCGTCGCAGGCGACGACGCCGCCCATGACGTCCCCGTGGCCGCCGAGGTACTTGGTGGCGCTGTGCAGGACGATCCGCGCGCCGTGTTCGACCGGGCGCTGCAGGACGGGGGTGGCGAAGGTGTTGTCGACCAGCAGCGGCACGGATCCGCAGGCGTGGGCGACGGCCCGGATGTCGATCTCGGCCAGCGTCGGGTTGGCCGGCGTCTCGATCATCACGAGCCCGGTGTCCGGGCGGATGGCGTCGGCGATGCCCGCCGGGTCGGTCCAGGTCACCTCGGTACCCAGCAGCCCGGCGCCGAGCAGATGGTCGCTGCAGCCGTAGAGCGGGCGGACGGCGACGACATGGCGCAGCCCCTGGCTCGCGCGGGCGAGCAGCACCGCGGTCAGCGCGGCCATCCCGCTGGCGAAAGCGACCGCGCTCTCCGCGCCCTCCAGCCGGGCGAGCGCTGTTTCGAAGCGGCCCGTGGTCGGGTTGTCCAGCCGGGCGTAGACGGGCGGCCCGTCGGGGCGGGCCCCGGTGGTGGCGAAGTCGTCGATCCGCATCGCCTCGGCGCGCGAGTCGTAGGAGGGGTAGGTGGTGGACAGATCGATCGGCGGGGCGTGGACGCCGAGGGAGGCGAGGTCATCGCGTCCGGCGTGCACGGCTTCGGTGGCGAGAGCCCTGGACGGGATGGGAGCAGGGGGCGTCATCGAGACTTCGTTGTCCATGCCGTCACTCTGAACAGTTACCGGCTCGTAGCGACAGAACCCCGTGCTACGTTCGCCGCATGGCTGATTCTGTCGCTCTAGATCCGGTGGATCTGCAGATTCTGCGGCTGTTGCAGAACGATGCGCGGACCACGTACCGCGAGCTCGCGGCCGAGGTCGGTGTGGCCGCTTCGACGTGCCTGGACCGGGTGGCCCGGCTGCGCCGTTCCGGGGTGATCCTCGGGGATCAGCTGCGCCTCGATCCGGCGAAGCTCGGCCGGGGGCTCCAGGCGCTGCTCCTGGTGCAGGTCCGGCCGCACCGCCGGGAGCTCATCGGGCCGTTCGTCGACCGGATCAGGTCATTGCCGGAGTCGCGGGCGCTGTTCCACCTCACCGGCCCCGACGACTATCTCGTGCAGGTCGCGGTGGCCGACGCGGCGGACCTGCAGCGGCTGGTCCTGGACGAGTTCACCTCGCGCCGGGAGGTGGCCCGGGTGGACACCCGGCTGATCTTCCAGCAGTGGGACTGCGGACCGCTGCTGCCTCCCGCCGCCACAAGCTGACGCGCCGGCACCAACACCGGCACCGGCCCAGAAGTACGGGGAAGTGATCGTCTTTTGGACGTCCGGCGGGCCATGGTGATGACGAGGAGGCCACCACCGTACGAGGATGTCCGCATGTCAGACACTTCGAGCAGCGCGCTGCCCCGTCAGGTCGCCGACGCCTACGTCGACGCAATCATCGAACTCGACCCCATCACGGGCACCTATCTGGGTGTGTCCGAAAGCTCGCGCCGGCTGCCCGACTTCTCACCGGCCGGCCAGGCCGCGACCGCCGACCTCATCCGCGCGACCCTGCGGGAGCTGGACGCGGCGGAGCAGCGCCCCGGTGCGGACAGCGATGCCGAGCGACGCTGCGGACGGCTCCTGCGGGAACGCCTGACGGCGGAACTCGCCGTGCACGAGGCCGAGGAAGGCCTGCGGACCGTCTCCAACCTCCAGTCGCCCGCCCACAGCATCACCGAGGTCTTCACCCTCACTCCGACCGAGACGGACGAGGACTGGGCGGCGGTCGTGGAACGGCTGCGGGCCGTGCCCGCCGCGCACGAGGGGTACCGCGCCTCGCTCGCGCTCGGTCTGGAGCGCAAGCTGTACGGCGGCCCGCGCGCGACCGCCACGTTCGTCGGACAGCTCACGGAGTGGGGCGGGGAGGGCGAGGGCACGGCGTTCTTCACGGAGTTCGTCGCCCCGGGCCCCGCGTCACTGCGGGCCGAGCTGGACGAAGCCGCCCGGCTGGCGACGTCCTCGGTGCTCGCGCTGCGCGACTGGGTGCGCGATGTGTACGCCCCGGGCATCGAGGGTGCCCCGGACCCGGTCGGCCGGGAGCGCTACGCCCTCTGGTCGCGGCTGTACAACGGCACCGATCTGGATCTCGACGAGGCGTACGCGTACGGCTGGTCGGAATACCACCGGCTGCTCGCCGAGATGAAGACCGAGGCCGCCAAGATCCTGCCCGGGGCCGGCCCCTGGGAGGCGCTCGCCCACCTCGATGTGCACGGCAAGCACATCGAGGGCGTGGACGAGGTCCGCGAGTGGCTGCAGGGTCTGATGGACGAGGCGATCGAGGCGCTGGACGGCACGCACTTCGATCTCGCCGAGCGGGTACGGAAGGTGGAGTCCCGCATCGCGCCGCCCGGCGGGGCCGCCGCGCCGTACTACACCGGTCCCTCCGAGGACTTCTCCCGTCCCGGGCGCACCTGGCTGCCGACCATGGGCGAGACCCGTTTCCCGGTGTACGACCTGGTCTCCACCTGGTACCACGAGGGCGTTCCCGGCCATCACCTGCAGATCGCCCAGTGGACGCATGTCGCCGACAGCCTCTCCCGCTACCAGGCGTCGGTCGGCATGGTCAGCGCGAACGCGGAGGGCTGGGCGCTGTACGCGGAGCGGCTGATGGACGAGCTGGGCTTCCTGCCCGACCCGGAACGGCGGCTCGGCTACCTCGACGCGCAGATGATGCGCGCCTGCCGGGTGATCGTCGACATCGGCATGCATCTGGAGCTGGAGATCCCGGCGGACTCCCCGTTCCACCCGGGCGAGCACTGGACGCCCGATCTGGCCCAGGAGTTCTTCGGCAACCACAGCGGCCGCCCCGCCGACTTCGTGGAGAGCGAGCTGACCCGCTATCTGTCGATGCCGGGCCAGGCCATCGGCTACAAGCTCGGGGAGCGCGCCTGGCTGCTCGGCCGGGAGAACGCGCGCGCCGCGCACGGCGACGCGTTCGATCTCAAGACCTGGCACATGGCGGCGCTCTCGCAGGGGTCGCTGGGCCTGGACGATCTGGTGGACGAACTGTCCCGTCTCTGAGCGAAGCAGGCGAGGCAGCCCGTCATGAGCGGCACGAGCAGCACGAGCGGTACAAACAGTGCGAGTGAGCGGAACGGATTTCTGTTCTGCGCCGATCCGTTGCGCCTCTCGCGGCCCGATCCGCAGTTCGCCGACGAGCTCGTGGCAGCGCGTGCGGCCGGCGGGCGGATCGCACTGCTCGATCATGACGCGCTCCTCGCGGGCGACGCGGCCGGGGCGGTGGCCCGGGTCGCGCGGGACTCCGGGCCGTACTGGTACCGCGGATGGATGATCCCCTCCGGCCGGTACGCGGAGCTGGAGGCGGTACTCGCCGCCCGGGGCTGCACCCTGCTCACCGGTGCTGCCGGCTATCGGCGAGCGCATGAACTCCCCGGTTGGTACGAGGAGTTCGACGGGCTCACGCCGCGCAGCGTCTGGTGCGCCCTGGCTCCGGGGGCTTCGGCGCCCACGGCCGACGTGCTGGCCGGGCTCGCGGCTCCCCTGGGGCCGGGGCCCGGCATCGTGAAGGACTTCGTGAAGTCCCGCAAACACGAGTGGTTCGAGGCCTGTTACGTGCCGGAGCTCGCGGACCGGGAGCAACTGGCGGCAGTGGTGAGCCGGTTCGTGGAGCTGCAGGACGCTTTCCTCGCGGGCGGCCTGGTGTTGCGGGCGTTCGAGCCGTTCGTCGCGGGCGGCGAGGCGCGGGTGTGGTGGGTGGACGGGGAGGCGGTGCTCACCACCGCCCACCCGGACACCCCGAACACTCCGGATCGCGACCCCGTCCCCGAACTCCCTTCTCTGCGGGAGGCGGTGGGCCGTCTCGGGCTGCGCTGGGTCACCACCGACCTGGCGTTGCGCGAGGACGGGGTGTGGCGGGTGGTGGAGGTCGGCGACGGCCAGGTCAGCGGGCTGCCCGCCGGGGCGGAGGCCGGAGAGCTGTTCGCCACGCTCGCCGCGGCCGAAGCGCGCTGACCTCTGCCGGGTCGGCCGCGGGGGCACATCGGCTGCCCGGGTCGGCCGCCGGGCCGTCCTGGTCTCCGCCCGGACGCGCCGTCTCAGCAGCCGCAGTCGGCCGCTTCGACCGGTGCGGTGAGCGGGTCGACGCCGCGCCGCTCGCCGCCCTCCCAGGTCTCGTAGGCGAACCCTTCACGCGCCCAGTACTCGAATCCGCCGAGCATCTCCTTGACCTGGTAGCCCAGTTGGGCGAGGGCCAGGGCCGCACGGGCAGCGCCGTCGCAGCCTGGGCCCCAGCAGTACGTGACCACCGGGACGGCCGGGTCCAGCCGTGCCGCCGCCTGCTCGGGGATCAGCGCGGTGGGCAGGTGGACCGCCCCGGGAATGTGCCCCTGGTCCCAGGACGCGGTGGAGCGGCTGTCCAGGACGACGAACCCGGGGTCGCCGTCGGCGGCGAGCGCGGAGGCGACGTCGGAGACGTCCGCGTGGAAGGCGAGCGAGGCGCCGAAATAGGCCGCGGCGGCAGCGGGAGAGGCGGGCGCGACGCTCAGGACGGGGTGGTCGGCCGGGGCCGTGGTGTGCGAGGTCATGACCATGAATCTATGACTGCGGAACGGGCCCGAGAAGTGAGATTCCCCGGCACTCCGCTTGATTCACCGGGGCTTCCCCTGTTCCCTCGGAGGGTGACCGACTATTCCCCGGACGCCACCGACTGGCGCATCCTCGATGTCCTCCAGCGCGACGGCCGCGCCACCTTTGCCGAGCTCGCGCGGGCCGTCGCCATGTCCCCGAGTGCCGTGACCGAGCGGGTGCGGCGGCTGGAGGAGCTGGGTGTGATCAGCGGGTACGCGGCGGTGGTGGACGCCGAGCGGCTCGGGCTGCCCATCCTCGCCCTGGTCCGCCTGCGCTACCCGAACGGGAACTACAAGCCCTTCCACGATCTCCTGGGGACCACGCCGGAGATCATCGAGGCCCACCACGTCACCGGCGACGACTGCTTCGTCCTCAAGGTCACGGCCCGTTCGATGAAGCATCTGGAGGAGACCACGGGCCGGATCGGCGCACTGGGCTCCGTCACCACCAGCATCGTGTACTCCTCACCGCTCCCCCGCCGCGCGATCGGCCGCTGAACCGCCCGCCCGGGGGCTCCGCTCACGCGAGGCGGTGCCGCACGGACGAGCCCTGCCGCTCCTTCACCACTTCCAGGCGGACCGGGATCCGGCGGCGCAGGTCGGCGACATGGCTGACGATGCCGACGCTGCGGTCCCGCTCCCGCAGCGAGTCCAGCACGTCGAGCACCTCGTCCAGCGTCTGGTCGTCCAGGCTGCCGAACCCCTCGTCGATGAAGAGGGTGTCCAGGCGTACGCCGCCGGCCTCCTCGGTCACCACGTCGGCGAGGCCCAGCGCGAGGGCCAGCGAGGCGAAGAACGTCTCGCCGCCGGACAGCGTCGCGGTGTCCCGTTCGCTGCCGGTCCAGGCGTCGACCACATGCAGCCCGAGCCCGGCCCGGCGGCCGCCGGTGCGGGCGTCGGAGTGGACCAGGGTGTAGCGGCCGGAGGACATCTGCCGCAGCCGTGCCGTGGCGGCGGCCGCCACCTGTTCGAGGCGGGCTGCCAGGACATACGCCTCCAGGCGCATCTTGCGTTCGTTGTCGGCGGAGGTGCCCGCCGCCAGACCCGCGAGCCGGGCGATCCGCTCGTACTCCTGGCGCACCGGGCCCAGCCGTCGCACCTCGTCGGCGGCCTCCCGGGAGAGCCGGACCAGCTCCGCGCAGCGCTCCTCGGCGGCGGCGCGCGCGGAGGCAGCCTCCCGCAGCAACCGCTCCGCAGTCTCGAACTCGCGCTGTGCTGCGGCTGGTTGGGCAGGAGCCTGTTCGGCGGCCTCGCGGGCGTCGCGTTCACCACGGCGGTCGGCGACCGCGGCGGCCTCGGCCTGCCAGGCGTCGATACGGTGCTGGAGCTCGCGCTGGGCCGCGGCGTCGAGGAGGGTCGCCGCGGCGGCCTCCGGGGTGTCGAAGCCGGCCCGGAACGCCGCGTCGGACAGCCGGCCGTCGGCTTCCTTGCGCCGCCGGTCCGCCTCCTGTTCGGCGCGTACGGCCTCGGCGGCATCGGCGAGCAGCGCCACCCGGCGGGTGAGGCGTTCCGCGTACGCGGCGACGGACCCGGACTCGCCCCGGACCGCGGCGAGTTCGTCGCGCAGCACGGACTGCTCGCGGTCGAGCGCCTCCCGCCGGGAGGTGCGGGCGGCGGCCCGGCGTTCGGCCTCCTGCCGGAGTTCGAGGCGCTGGAGGTGCTCGCGCTCGGCGGCGTCGAGAGCCTCGCGCGCGGCGTGCGTCCCGGCGGCGAGACGGTGCGCCCCGGCGTGCTCGGCGGTCAACCGCTCGACGAGGTCGCGGAGTTCACCGACGGACGGGCCGGCATCCGGCTCGGTCCCGGCGTCGGCCGCCGGAGGCTCCGCGTCCCGTGCCTCGGCGGCCGCGGCCGCGTGGCGTTCGCGGACGAGTCCGAGGGCCTGCTCCGCGCGGGTACGGGCCTCCTCGGCGCGCCGGTGGGCGGTGAGGGCGGCCTCCTCGGTGGCCCGGTCGACATGCCCGTCGCCCTCGGTGGCGGGGGCCGGGTGCTCGGCGGAGCCGCAGACGGTGCAGGGCGCGCCCTCGACGAGTCCGGCGGCCAGCTCCGCCGCGATGTCCCGCAGCCGCCGCTCCCGCAGCCCGAGCCAGGTCTCGTGGGCGCCCAAGGCGCGTTCGCGGGCCTCGGCCAGCGCTTCCCGGGCGGTTTCGGCCTCGGCGGCCAGCGCCTCGCGGCGGCGGGCGGCGTCCAGTCGGCGGCGGGCCGGGGCGAGGAGTCCGGCGAGCTGTTCGGCGCGGGTCGCGGCCTCCTGGGCCGTCGCGATGCGTTCGCGGAGCCCGGCGTGGACGGTGTCCCAGCCCGCCAGCCAGGCGTCCGCATCCCGGACGGTCGCTTCGTCGGCGCGGGACTCGCGCTCCAGCCGGTCCCGCTCCCCGTCGATCTCCGCGCTGCGCGCCTCGGCCCGGCGGGCCGACTCCAGCCCGCCCAGCTCCTGCCGGAACCGGCGCTCCAGCTCGGTGAGCTGATCGGGTCCCGCGTCGGCGAGGTCGGGCGGCAGCTGCGCCCTGGCCCGGTCGAGGTCGTCGGCCGCCCGCCGGTGGGCGCGCTCCGCCTCCTCGCGCAGGTCCAGCGCGGGGGCGACCCGGTCCGCCTTGCGGGCGCGCTCCAACTGCTCTTGGCAACGCCGGTGTTCGGGGCGCCGCTCCTCCAGCGCCGCCGAGCGTCGCCGGGTCTCCTCGTACCGCTGCTGAAGGCGGTCCCGTTCGCGTTCGGCGTCCAGGGCCTGGCGGGCCGTGCGCTGTCGGCCCTCGGCGGCGGTGACGACTCCGTGGGCGATGTCGAGCCGTTCGCGAGCCGTGGACCGGGCGATCGCCGCCCACTCCAGCACCGCTTCGGCGAGGCCCGGTTCGCCGGGCCGGGCGGCGATCGGCGTGGCCTCGGCCCCGACGGGTCCGGCCGCCTGCGCGGTGCGCTGGGCGAGGGCGAGGATCCGCTCGTCGGCGGCGGTGACCTTGGCCTCGGCGCCCCGGCGCAGTTCGGCGAGGCGGTCCTCGACGGCGGCGAAGCGGCGGGTGTCGAAGAGCCGGCCGAGGAGCTTGCCGCGGGCCTCTGCGTCCGCGCGCAGGAAGCGGGCGAAGTCGCCCTGCGGCAACAGTACGACCTGGCAGAACTGGTCCCGGCTCATGCCGATGAGCTGGGTCAGCTCCTCGCCGATCTCCTGGTGCGACTTGCTGAGGGCCTGCCAGCCTCGCTCGGGGTCGTAACCGCGCAGCCTGCTCTGGGCCTTCTCCATGGTGAAGCCGTCGCCCCGCTTCTTGGGGCGGGGCTGGGCGGGGCTGCGGGTGACTTCGAGGCGTCGGCCGCCGACGGTCAGCTCCAGCTGGACCTCGGTGGGCAGACCGGCCGGGGCGTGGTCGCTGCGCAGGGAGGCCCCGGGGCTCTGGCGGGCGCCGGGGACGGCTCCGTACAGGGCGAAGCAGACGGCGTCCAGGACGGAGGTCTTGCCCGCACCGGTGGGTCCGTGGAGCAGGAAGAGCCCGGCGGAGGAGAGGGCGTCGAAGTCGACTTCCTGGGTGGCGCCGAACGGGCCGAAGGCGGTGATGCTCAGGCGGTGCAGTCTCACCGGGGCACCTCACGCACGGTCTCGTCCACCCGTACGTCCTCGAACGCGGCGCGCAGCACGGTGCGTTCGAGGTCGCTCGGGCCGCTGCCGCCGCGCACATGGGCGACGAAGTCCTCGGCGATCTGGTGGTCGTCGCGGCCCTTGAGCCGCTGGGCGTAGGACGCCCCCGGGTCGTCGGGCGGCCGCTCGGGGTCGAAGACGAGGCTGAGGGTGTGCGGGAAGCGCCGGGCGAGGCGGGCCATGGGTTCGGCGGGGCGGACCGGGTCGGTGAGGGTGGCCTCGACCCAGGCGTGCTCGTGGCGGTCCAGGGCGGGGTCCTCCAGGAGGGTGTCGAGCCGCCCGCGGAGCCGGGCGAGGGGCCGCTCCACGGGGCAGTCGATCCGTTCCTCGGCGGCGATGCTCCCGTCGGCGTCGAGGTCGATGAGCCACATGGTCTTGCGGTGGTCGGCCTCGGAGAAGGAGTAGGCGAGCGGCGAGCCGGAGTAGCGGACGCGGTCCGTGACCCGCTGGGAGCCGTGCAGATGGCCGAGGGCCGCGTAGTCGACGCCGTCGAAGACCCCGGCGGGGACGGCGGCGACCCCGCCGACGGTGATGTCGCGTTCGCTGTCGCTGGGCTCGCCGCCCGCTACGAAGGCGTGCGCGAGGACGACGGCACGGGTGCCTCCGGGGCGGGTCGCGAGGTCGGCGCGGACCCGGTCCATGGCGGCGGTGAGGACCGCCTCGTGGCCGGCCTTGGCGGCCCGGAGGGTGTCCTTGACCAGGGCGGGCTCCAGATAGGGCAGCCCGTAGAACGCCACGTCGCCGTGGGCGTCGGCGAGCACGACGGGGGTGGCGCAGCCCTCGGGGTCGGTGCGCAGATGGATGCCGGCCCGGTCGAGGAGCCCGGCCCCGACGCCGAGCCGGCGGGCCGAGTCGTGGTTGCCGGAGATCATGACGGTCGGGACGCCGGCGTCGGCGAGCCGGTGCAGCGCGCGGTCGAACAGCTCGACGGCGGTGAGCGGTGGGACGGCCCGGTCGTAGACGTCGCCCGCGACGAGGACGACGTCCACCTCGCGTTCCCGGACGGTCGCCACGAGGTGGTCCAGGTAGGCGGCCTGGGCCTCCAGCAGAGAGACGCGGTGGAAGGACCGGCCCAGGTGCCAGTCCGAGGTGTGCAGGATCCTCACGCCATCACTCCGCCGGTTCCGGCCTGCATCGTCGTCGTCCTCCACCCCGTGGGCCGCGCACCGGCGGCCCGTGATCCCACTGTCGGCACGGACCACGCTAGCGCCGCCGGGCCGCCGAACCCGCATCGATCATGATTTCGGCCTCCGTGGGATTGCCCTCACCCGCCCCGGCGCCCGCAGGCCGGCGGTCACACGTCGCCGTACGCCTCGCCGCCCAGCTCCAGCGTGGCGGTCCCCGCGGTCGCGTCGGCCAGCCACGCGGTGAACGCCTCGACGTCGGCGTCCGGCAGCCCGATGTCGATCGTGACGGCCTCGGCGTACCGCACCTCGCGGACGTCCCGTCCGGTGGCCCGCAGGTCGTTCTCCAGCTTTCCGGCCCGCTGGTGGTCGACGTGGACCGTGGCGAGCCGGAAGCGTTGCCGGGTGATGGTGCCGAGCGCGTCGAGGGCTTCGCCGACCACTCCCCCGTACGCCCGGATCAGCCCGCCCGCCCCGAGCTTGACCCCGCCGTAGTAGCGGGTGACGACCGCCACGGCGTACCGCACCTCGCGTCGCGTGAGCATCTGGAGCATCGGGACGCCCGCGGTGCCGCCGGGTTCGCCGTCGTCGCTCGCCTTCTGTACGGAGGCGTCGGCGCCGATCACGTACGCGAAGCAGTTGTGGGTGGCGGTCGGGTGCTCCTTGCGGACGCGGGCGATGAAGTCCTGCGCCTCCTGTTCGGTGGCGGCGGGGGCGAGGGAGCAGAGGAAACGCGATCGGTTGATCTCGCTCTCGTGCACACCCGCGCGGGCGACGGTCCGGTACTGCTCCTGCATCCGTCCACCCTATGTCCCGCCCGGGCCGGCACGTTCCGGCGGGAATCGGGGGTGCGGGAATGGCGGGGCGGGGGCCGCCGGTTGTCCCGGCATGAGCGCAGACGAGACCTACACGGACGGCGGCCGCACCTACGCGGACACCGCGACGATCAGGCGGATCCTTCGGGACTCGGGCGACACCTGGGCGGTGGTGGGCCTGTCCGGCAACCGTTCCCGGGCGGCCTACGGGGTGGCGGAGGTCCTTCAGCGGTTCGGCAAGCGGGTGGTGCCGGTGCACCCGAAGGCCGAGACGGTCCACGGGGAGCAGGGGTACGCCTCGCTCGCGGACATTCCCTTCCCGGTCGACGTGGTGGACGTGTTCGTCAACAGCGAGCTGGCGGGCGGGGTCGCGGACGAGGCGGTGGCGGTGGGGGCGAAGGCGGTGTGGTTCCAGCTCGGCGTGGTGGACCCGGACGCGTACGAACGGACGCGCGCGGCGGGGCTGGACATGGTCATGGACCGGTGCCCCGCCATCGAAATCCCGCAGCTGGGCGGGCGCGCCTGAGCGGTCCGGGTGTGGGAGGCGCCCCGGGGCGGGAAGAATCCCCGCCGTGGACGACGTGAACGGCGCGGACGGCGCGGACGGCGTGAACGGCGTGAACGGCGCGGACGGCTGGACTGACGTACCGGGTGTACCGGACGCACCCGGTGCACTCGGCCTACCGGTCGCGCCGGGTGTACCCGGTGTGCTCGACGAGGACCGGGCGACGGCCGCTCTGACCGCGCTCGGCGTACGGTCCGGCGCCGTGCTCCTGGTGCACGCCTCGCTGCGGTCGGTGGGGCCGGTGGCGGGCGGGGCCCGGGGCGCGCTGGGCGCGCTGCGCCGGGCCGTGGGGCCGGAGGGGACGGTGGTGGTGCCCGCCTTCACCACGGAGAACTCCGACACCTCCCCGCACTACCGAGCGCGGGTGCGGGGCCTGGACGCCGACGCCGTCGACGCCGTGCGTGCCGCGATGGAGCCGTACGACCCTGCGGTCACCCCGGCACCGTCGATGGGCGCGCTGGCGGAGACCGTACGGACGGCGGCGGGGGCCGGGCGCAGCGCGCATCCGCAGACCTCGTTCGCCGCGCTCGGGCCCGGGGCCGAGCGGTTGCTCGCCGGGCACCGGGCCGACTGCCATCTCGGGGAGGACTCGCCGCTGGCCCGGCTGTACGAGGCGGATGCCCGGATCCTGCTGCTCGGCACCGGCTACGCCACCTGTACGGCGTTCCACCTCGGCGAGTACCGGATGGACCGCCCGCCGCGCCGGAGCTATCGCTGTGTGGTCGCGGCGCGGGGGGTGCGGCGGTGGTGGGAGTACGAGGATGTCGCCCTGGACGACGGGGACTTCGCCGCCCTGGGCGCGGCGTTCGAGGAGTCCGCCGCCGCCGGTGACGTACGGATCGGACGTGTGGGCGCGGCGGCCTGCCGGCTCGTCCGGCTGCGCCCGGCCGTCGACTTCGCCACGGACTGGCTCACGGAGCGCCGGGCGGCGACGGTGCGTTGAGGCCGCCCGGGGCGGAGCTCAGACGCCGAGGCCCTCGACCACGACGGCGCCCGGGAGCGCGGCGAGCGCCTTGCCGGGGACGATGAGCTTGCCGCGACGGCGGCCGCTGCCGATCAGGACCCATTCCTCGTCCACCACGGCCGGGTCCACCAGGAGGGGCCAGGCGGCGGGCAGGCCGATCGGGGTGATGCCGCCGTACTCCATGCCGCTCTCGCCGACCGCCGTGTCCATCGACGCGAAGGAGGCCTTGCGGGCGCCGAGGTGCTTGCGGACCGCGCCGTTGACGTCGACCCGGGTGCGGGAGAGCACCACGCAGGCGGCGAGCGTGACGTCCTGGCCGCGCTTGCCCGCCACCACGACGCAGTTGGCCGAGGTGTCCAGCAGGTTCGCGCCGTAGTGCTCGACGAAGACCGCGGTGTCGGCGACGGCCGGGTCGCTGTCGACATGGACGACCTGCCCGGCGGTGAACTCGCCCCAGCCCGCGGTCAGGGCCGCGACGACGGGGTCGGGGAGCAGATCGAGCCGTTCCGCAGCGGGAGCGGCGTTCTCGAAGGTGCCGATGGGTGCGCGCATGGCGCTCACGCTAACAGCGGCCGGTGTGAGGGTGGCCGGGCGTCTCAGCGGACGGGCGGGACGGCGACGACCATGGTGAACACGGCAGGTTCGTCGCCCTCGTTGCGGTAGCCGTGCGGCACATGCGCCTCGAAAGTGGCGGAGGTGGTGGCGGGGACGCGATGGGTGCGGCCGTCGACGAGGAGGGTCAGTTCGCCCTCGGTGACATGGAGGAGTTCGACGGTGCCCTCGGGGTGCGGGTCGGAGGTGCTGCCCTCCCCGGGCATCAACCGCCAGGTCCACAGTTCGAGCGGGCCCCGCGCCTCGGTGCCGACGAGCAGGGTGGTGGAGCTGCCCGCGTCGGTGGACCACATGCGCACGGCCTGGCTCTCCGGGACCAGCCGGACCTGGGTGCCCTGCTCGTGGTCGAGGAGGGTGGTGATGCTGACGCCGAGCGCGTCGGCCAGTTTGACCGTGGTGCCGACGCTCGGGTTCGTCCGCGCCTGCTCGATCTGGATGATCATCCCCCGGCTCACTCCGGCGCGGGCCGCGAGGGCGTCGAGGGTGAAGCCGCGCTCCCCGCGCCAGCGCTTGAGGTTGCGGGCCAGCGACTGGGTGAGCTGGTCGAGGTCGGACACGGACCGTCCCTGCGGTGGATGGCGGAGTGCGGGTGGCTGGTGCGGGCGGCCGGTGCGGTGACCGAGTCGCCCACGGCGGATGACGTGGTCAAGAATATTGCACTGCCGTACGGTGCACCGCCGCGTTCAGCCGGTTGTACCGCCGTACGGTGACCGCCGCCGCGT
Organism: Streptomyces sp. iso_384; assembly: GCF_056172905.1. NCBI lineage: Bacteria > Bacillati > Actinomycetota > Actinomycetes > Kitasatosporales > Streptomycetaceae > Streptomyces > Streptomyces sp. iso_384. The sequence goes on along the minus strand of NZ_JBWBTT010000001.1, from coordinate 3,161,185 downwards.
CGAGGCGGTGGTGGTAGCGCCACCACCGCGCTACGAGGTCTCGCCCGCCTCGTCCATGTCGGCGAGGGCCAGCAGTTGCTCGGGGGTGACGCCCTCGGGGATCGGCACGGGCGCGGGCGTACGCAGCGGCGGCTGCCAGCCCTGCTCCGGGTCCCAGCTGCGCACGACCCGGGCGGGGGCCCCGGCGACCACCGCATGGTCGGCGACCTCGCCCCGGACGACCGCGCCCGCCGCGACCACCACGTTCCGGCCGAGCCGGGCCCCGGGCAGGATCACCGCGCCGGTGCCGATCCAGCAGCCGGGGCCGATCGCCACCGGTTCCATCCGGGGCCACTGCTTGCCCACGGGCTCGTGCGGGTCGTCGTAGCTGTGGTTCGTGGAGGTGATGTAGACGTACGGGCCGCAGTACGTGTCCGAGCCGATCGTCACCGTGGTGTCCGCGATCACATGGCTGCCGCGCCCCAGTACCACGCCGTCGCCCAGGGTCAGGATGGGCCCGGGCCCCAGGTCCAGGTCCGGCATCATCCCGGCGGTGAGCGTGACCTGCTCGCCGATGACGCAGTGCGCGCCGAGCTCGATCCACGGCTCCCCGAACACGGTCCCCTGTGGGAAGGCGAGGCGGGTGCCCTCGCCGATCGCGCCGAACCGCAGCCGCCCGGGGTGCTCGGCGGTCACCGCGCCCGCCCGCTGCGCCCAGGCCCAGCCGTGGTGGACCGCACGGGAGGCGGCGCGGCGCGGCCAGCCGGCGAGGAAGGAGAACATGTTTCGGTTCTTCGGCACGCGCTCACGGTAGTCGGCGGCGCGGTGGGCGATCCGTGCGGTGACCTGTGATGTTCACCCCACTGCGCGGTGTGCGCCGGGAGCCGTCGCCTACCGTGGGGCGGAGCACCACACCGGCGCGAAGGAGCAGGCGATGGCGGAGCAGGCGTTGATCACGGGCATGGGCGGCAAGGAGCCGGACATCGACGTGGACGCGTTCGTGGCCCCGACCTCCGTGGTCATCGGCGAGGTGACGCTCGCCCCGGGCTCCAGCGTCTGGTACCAGGCCGTGCTGCGCGCCGACTGCGGCCCCATCACGCTCGGCCCCGACAGCAACATCCAGGACAACTGCAGCGTCCACACCGACCCCGGCTTCCCGCTCACCGTGGGCGCGCGGGTCTCGGTCGGCCACAACGCGGTGCTGCACGGCTGTGTGATCGAGGACGACGTGCTGGTGGGCATGGGCGCCACGGTGCTCAACGGCGCGCACATCGGCGCGGGTTCACTGGTCGCGGCACAGGCCCTCGTACCGCAGGGGATGCAGGTGCCGCCGGGCTCGCTCGTCGCCGGGGTGCCCGCGAAGGTGAAGCGACCGCTGACCGCCGAGGAGCTGGAGGGCATCCGCTTCAACGCGGCCGGTTACGTGGAGCTGGCGAAGGCCCACCGCGAGGCGCACGGCGACTGACGGCCGCACCCGGCACGCAAGGCGAAACGGGCCGCGGCCCCTCCTCGAACGGGGAGGGGCCGCGGCCCGTTTCGCCTTGCGTACACGGCGATGACGCTTGCCTTACGGCAAGGCGCTCGCGTACGGCGTGCGGCTCCTGCCCTAGAGCGATGGCGCCCGCGTAGGACGGCGATCAGCCGTTGGGGCGCAGGGTCCACACGACGGTCATCTCGCCGGTGACCGCACCGTCGGCGCGCCGGATCTCGATGCCGACGGGGAATTCCGGCCGCTGCCCGGCGTCCAGCTCGGCGACGACGTCGGCGATGCGGCGGCCGAGGGTCGCGGTCGCCGTGACCTCGCCCATGGCGAGCTTCTTGTAGCCGATCTCGGCCTTCACGGCGAGCGGCACGGCTCGCGACATCTGGTCGCCGAAGGCGGCGATGACGATCGCGCCACTGGCGGACTCGGCGAGCGTGAACATCGCTCCGGCGTGGGGTCCGCCGACGTGATTGTGGTAATCCGCCTGGTCGGGCAGCCGGACGACGGCGCGCTCCGGGGTGGTCTCCAGAAATTCGAGGTTGAGGGTCCGGGCCATCGGCACCGTCGCGACGAGCATCTCGCCCACGGTCATCTGTTCAGCGCTCATGCCCGAAGGTTACTCACCAGTAGCACCATTTGGCCATCCCCTTGTGACGGCTCTGGGACAGGGCGGCCGTAGAAGTGGGCGCACAGCCCATCTATGGTTACTGGCCATGTGGCCAGGAACGCAGCCGCCCGGGGGCGAGCAGAACCCGCAGGACCAGAATCAGAACCCGTACCAGCAGCCGGGGTACCAGCAGCCGAATCCCTATCAGCAACCGGGATATCCGCCGCAGGGCCAACCGGGGCAGCCCACCGAGCCGGGCTACGGGTACCCGCAGGGCCCGCCGCCCGGCGGGCAGCCGGGCTATCAGCAGCCCAATCCCTATCAGCAGCCGACCGTGCCGCAGTACGCCGTCACGACTCCGCCCGGCGCACCGAAGCCCGGCGACGACAAGAAGAAGACGACGATCGTGGCGATCGTCGCGGCGACCGCGGTCGTGATCGCGGCGGGCGTCACCGGTTTCCTCGTGCTCGGCAAGGACGACGAGGGCGGCAAGAACGTCGCCGAAGGCAAGGAGTCCGCATCGCCGAGCGCCAAGCCCAGCGAATCGGCCACCGGCTCCGCGCCGCCTGCGGAGAACCCGCGTGGCTCCGAAAGTGACCCCAAGCCGGTCATTCCGGGCTGGAAGGTCGTCACCAACCCCAAGTGGGGCACGCAGTTCGACGTTCCCGGTGACTGGGAGGTCGCGAGCTCGGGAATGTTCTCCGGGTTCGAGGACGCCAAGAAGCCCGACGGCCCGCCGGTCGCCGGCTTCTCCGCGCCCGCCTACTACAAGAGCAAGTGGTGCGTCGACGACTCCGACGGCGACGGCAGCGAGGAGGACACCGGGCTCGCCGGCGTCGGGACGAAGGGCGCCCAGGGCGCCAAGAACACCGACGAGGCCGCGACGAACGAGGCCGCCAACTGGGTGTGGGCCGCCTACGCCCAACTCGACCCGAAGTCCAAGGTCAAGATCGGCAAGGCCAAGCCCTTCACCACCGAGTCGGGTCTCTCCGGCAGCGTCGTACAGGCCACCGCCCTGGATCTGGCCAACAAGGAAAAGTGCGACAGCGACGGCAAGTCGATCGCCTTCTCCTTCAAGAACTCCAAGGGCGACTTCTCGACCTGGGTCCTCTACGCCGCCGCCGGCGTGAAGGACGAGCTCCCGGACACGACCATCCAGAAGATCCTGAGCACGGTCCGCCTCGCGGGTGATCCCACGGGCTGACACCCGCTCCGCACGCGTTCCCGCACGGACTCACCCGCCCGCACATCGACCCGCCCGGCCGACGGGGCCCTCAGCCGACGCCGAAGGCCCCGTCGGGCGGTTCGGGCGAGGCGACCGCGTCCGCGTCCGCCACCGGGCGGGCCCCGCCGAGGAACCGGGTCAGCGCCGCGCCGTGGGTGACCCGGGCCGGAAACGCGTCGGCGGCGCAGCCGCGGACGAGCGGGGCCACATCGATCGGCGCGTGCGAGGCGAGAAGCACGACGTTGCCGAAGCGCCGCCCGCGCAGCACCGCCGGTTCCCCGATCAGCGCGAGTTCCGGGAAGACCGCGGCGAAGTTCGCCAGCTGGGAGCGGAGGAAGGCGAAGGGCGCGCTGTCGGCCAGGTTGGCCGCGTAGACGCCGTCCTCGCGCAGCGCCCGGCCGGCGGCCCGCGCGTACTCGACGGAGGTCAGGTGCGCCGGAACCCGCGAGCCGCCGAAGACGTCCGCGATCAGCAGATCGACGGAGGCTGGGGCCGCCGCCTCCAGCCGTTGCCGGGCGTCGGCCGCGTGCAGGGAGATACCGCTCCCGTCGGGCAGCGGCAGATGTTCCCGGACCAGCCGCAGCAGTTCGCGGTCCGCCTCCACGACGTCCTGCCGTGAGCGGGGGCGGGTCGCCGCCACATAGCGGGGCAGGGTCAGCGCCCCGCCGCCGAGGTGCAGGACGTCCAGGGGCGCGCCCGGCTCCGCCGCGCCGTCCACGACGTGGGCGAGCCGGCGTACGTACTCGAACTCCAGGTAGGACGGGTCGTCGAGGTCGACGTAGGACTGGGGCGCGTCGTCGACCGTGAGCAGCCAGGCCCGGTCGCGGTCCACGTCGGGCAGCAGCCGGGCGGTGCCGCAGTCGACCTCGCGGATGACGGGTATCGGCTCGTTCACCTCTCCATTGTCGCCTGCCCCGCCGTGCGGCCCGCCACCCCGGACGAGGGGTGACGGGCCGCGGTGGAGCTCAGAGCAGCGCGGTGACCGTGCCCGCGCCGACCGTGCGACCGCCCTCGCGGATCGCGAAGCCGAGACCGGACTCCAGCGGTACGTCACGGCCCAGCTCCACGGTCATGGTGACCGTGTCGCCGGGGCGCGCGACGGCCGCCTCGCCGAGGTCGACATCGCCGACGACGTCCGCCGTACGGATGTAGAACTGCGGCCGGTAGCCGGTGGCGACCGGGGTCGACCGGCCGCCCTCCTTCGTCGACAGCACGTACACCTGCGCGGTGAACCGGCGGCTGGGCGTGACGCTGCCCGGCGCGGCCACGACATGGCCGCGGCGGACCCGGTCGCGCTCCACCCCGCGCAGCAGCAGCGCCACGTTGTCCCCGGCCTCGGCGGACTCCATCGGCTTGCCGAAGGTCTCCAGGCCGGTGACGACCGTCTCGACGTCCGCGCCCAGCACCGCGACCCGGTCGCCGACGCGGACGGTGCCGCGCTCGACCGCGCCGGTGACGACGGTGCCCCGGCCGGTGATGGTCAGGACGTTCTCGACGGACAGCAGGAACGGCGCGTCGGTGTAACGCACCGGCATCGGTACGTACGTGTCGACGGCGTCCAGCAGCCCTTCGATCGCCGCCGTCCACCGTGGGTCGCCCTCCAGCGCCTTGAGCCCGGAGACCCGGACCACGGGGACGGTGTCGCCGCCGTACCCGTGCGCGGAGAGCAGCTCGCGGACCTCCAGCTCGACCAGGTCGGTCAGCTCGGGGTCGCCCGCGTCGGCCTTGTTGAGGGCGACGACGATGTGGTCGACGCCCACTTGACGGGCCAGCAGGACGTGCTCGGCGGTCTGCGGCATGATCCCGTCGAGCGCGGAGACGACGAGGATCGCCCCGTCGAGCTGCGCCGCGCCCGTGACCATGTTCTTGATGTAGTCGGCGTGTCCGGGCATGTCCACGTGCGCGTAGTGGCGGGTGCCGGTCTCGTACTCGACGTGCGCGATGTTGATGGTGATGCCGCGCTGGGCCTCCTCGGGGGCCCGGTCGATCCGGTCGAAGGACACGTAGGAGGTGGAGCTGCCGCCGCGCTCGCTGAGGACCTTGGTGATGGCGGCGGTAAGGGTGGTCTTGCCGTGGTCGACGTGGCCCATGGTGCCGATGTTGAGGTGCGGCTTGGTGCGCACGTAAGCCGTCTTGGACATGGCTCGTTCCTTCGGAGAACTCGAAGCTGAGATAAGGATTGAAGACCCCAGGGCCCCGCCGACCCTCCCCTTGCGGGGTCCGCCGGACTGTCGGGGGAGGGTCAGCTTCGGGCGCCGCCGATGGGCGCTGCTGCAGCGGTGCACGCTGCGGCTTCCGCGGAGAAGGCGGCCGCGAGGGCCGCGTCGTTCACGGCAGCCTTCGGCGCGTCCGCGACTGCGGACTGCGCTGCGAGGAAGGCGTACCGGAACATGCCCCTGATCATGGCCGGGTGCGGCGGTCGCGTCGAATGGTTTTCCGGGCGGAGCCCAGGAATTGCCGCCCTCAGAGGTCACGGCCTCAGGGGCACGGCCTCAGAGGTTCTTGAGCGCCTCGCGCACCGAGAGCGGCGACAGCCGGGTCCGCGCGCTGTCGACGAAGTCGCGTACGGCGACGGGATCGGTCTTGGCGTACTCGCGCAGCGCCCAGCCGATCGCCTTGCGGATGAAGAAGTCGGGATGGTCCGCGCGGCGCAGGCAGTAGCCGAAGAGCCGGTCGGTGTCGGTGGCTTCCTTGTAGCGCAGCTGGTGGAGGAGCGCGGTCCGGGCGGCCCAGAGGCTGGGGTCGTCGATCCACCGGTCCATGGCCCGGGCGAGCGCCGGGTCGGCGGTGACCAGAGGCCCCGCGACATGCGCGGCGAGCACGTCGACCGTGTCCCACCAGGGGACGGTGGTGACGAGGTGGTGCAGGACGGGCAGGAAGCCGGAGCTGCAGCGGCCCACGTACCGGCGCAGACAGTCGGCGGCGAAGTACTGGTACTCCCGCTCCGGCAGCCGCCAGCAGCGCAGCGCGATCGCCGTGCAGTCCCGCTCGTCCGGCCGCCCGACGCCCGCCAGCACGGTCCGTGACAGGGCCCGGCGCTCGGGCGTCGGGATCCCGAGGAAGGGCGCGACCCGCTTCATGTACGCGGCGGCGCCTTCGGCCCGTACGGGGTCGGCGGCCGGGGCGTAGACGGCGACGAGGCGCTCCAGGACGGTGTCGGCGAGGGCGCTGTCCGGCGGGACGGGGATGTCGGCGGCGGGGTTCACGCGACGCACATTACGGCGATCACATGGCGTTTTCGGTTACTCTCCCCGAATGTTCGACCCCGCCCCCGCCGCCCGGCCCGCCGGTTCGGCTCCGCGTCTCTCCCGGGCGCTGTTGTCTCCGTGGTCCCGGTTCTCGCTGCTCGTGGTGGTCCTGCTCGGGGCCGCGTCGACGATGCTGCTGTTCGAACCACAGCGGCTGCTGGCGTCGGGCTGGCCGCCCCAGCTGACCGGGGGCGCGGCCGCGGTGCTCTTCGGGCTCGGGTACGGGGCGCTGACGGTGGCGTTCGTGCCGCGCCCGCTGCTCAACATCGCCGCGGGTGCGCTGTTCGGCGCGCAGACGGGTCTCGCGGCGGCGCTGGCGGGCACGGTGCTGGGCGCGGGCGTGTCGTTCATGCTGGGCCGGGTGCTGGGCCAGGAGGCGCTGCGGACGCTGCTGCGCGGAAAGCTGCTCACCGCCGCGGACGGGGTGCTGAGCCGGCACGGCTTCCGGTCCGTCCTGGCGCTGCGGCTCTTCCCCGGCGTCCCGTTCGCCGCCGCCAACTACTGTGCGGCGACCTCCCGGATGGGCGCTCCGCCGTTCCTCCTGGCGACCGGGCTCGGGTCGATCCCGAACACGGCGGCGTACGTGATAGCCGGCAGCGAGGCCGCTTCGCCGACCTCGCCGGTGTTCCTGGCCGCCATGGGCTTCATCGTGCTGTCGGGTCTCGGCGGCGCGCTGGTCGCCTGGCGCAAGCGCCACCGGCTGGGCCGGAGCGCTCCGCGGGACTGAGCGTACGGCGGCACGTGGAAGACGGATGCGGTCATCCTGGCGTTCACCTTCAGGAGATACGCTGCCCGCGACCTCGATGTCCTTGACCGCACTCCGCACTTTGCACGCAGCCGGCGGGCCCAGCCGCCCGCGGCCGATGCACGATCACCTCCGGGATGGCCTAAGCCCCATGAGCTGGTTCGAATCATTCGTCCTGGGACTTGTTCAGGGACTGACCGAGTTCCTGCCGATCTCCTCCAGCGCCCACCTGCGGCTGACCGCCGCGTTCGCCGGCTGGCACGACCCGGGGGCGGCGTTCACCGCGATCACCCAGATCGGCACCGAGGCGGCGGTGCTCATCTACTTCCGCAAGGACATCGCGCGCATCCTCTCCGCCTGGTTCCGCTCACTGACGGACCGTGCGATGCGCAGCGACCACGACGCCCAGATGGGCTGGCTGGTCATCGTCGGCTCGATCCCCATCGGGGTGCTGGGCCTCACGCTCAAGGACCAGATCGAGGGCCCGTTCCGCGATCTGCGGCTGATCGCGACGACACTGATCGTCATGGGCATCGTCCTGGGCATCGCGGACCGGCTGGCCGCACGGGACGAGGCTGGCGGCAGGCACCGCGTGGTGAAGGAGCGCAAGACGCTCAAGGACCTGGGGGTCAGGGACGGTCTGATCTACGGCTTCTGCCAGGCGATGGCGCTGATCCCCGGCGTCTCCCGCTCGGGCGCGACGATCAGCGGCGGCCTGCTGATGGGTTACACCCGCGAGTCGGCGGCCCGCTACTCGTTCCTGCTGGCGATCCCCGCGGTGCTCGCGTCGGGTGCCTACGAACTCAAGGACGTCGGCGAGGGCCATGTCTCCTGGGGGCCGACGATCTTCGCCACCCTGGTGGCCTTCTTCGTCGGATACGCCGTCATCGCGTGGTTCATGAAGTTCATCACCACCAAGAGCTTCATGCCGTTCGTGATCTACCGCATCCTGCTCGGCATCGTCATCTTCGCGCTGATCTGGTCCGGCACGCTGAGCCCGCATGCGGGTGAGTCGGCGGGCTGACGCGACAGACGCACGCCCCGCCCGGGAGCAGCCGGGCGGGGCGATCCAGCAGCGCAGCAGCCAGCAGCGCGGATAGATGTCCTCACCGTACGGCGGGGGTCTGACAACGCCTGGGGCGTCAGGGCTGCCGAGGCGTCAGCCCGGTGGCGGACAGGACCGCGTCGACCGTTCCGGCCACCGTCAGCCGCGCGTTGTCGATCCAGATCTTCTCGTCGGCCAGTTCGGTGCGCATCACCGCGTCCAGTGGGGACCAGTCCGTCGTCAGCGTCTTGTCCCGGGCCAGGTTGCGTTCCTGGGCCTTTGCCGCGCCCGGGGCCAGGACGACGCAGTGCAGCGGTCCGCCGGTGAGCGTCGCGCGGTAGAAGTCGAGGTGGGCGCGGCGTACGACGACGTCGTCGATGACCGGGAGGAAGCCCGCGGCGGCGAAACTGTCCGCCAGCAGGCAGGCGTTGCGGGCCCGGAGGAAGATCTGCCGGTCCGCCTCCTCGTCCCGCTCGGGTGAGGGCCGGCGGCCGCCGGAGACGATGAGTTCCTGGAGGGCGTCCACCTCGATGTGGGCGGAGGCGGCGAACCGGGCGGCGAGGGCCGCGGCGACCGTGCTCTTGCCGCTGCCGGGGATGCCGGTCAGCAGGACCGTGCCGGCCGCCGGTGATCCGGTGTCCACCGGTACTTCCGCCCACGCCATCCCCGTACTCCCTCGGTCATTCCGTCAGTACACGTCCCGTACGTACCTGCGGTCCGAGGTTAGTTGTTTCACCTGGGCGGTCGCGGCGTCGGGGTCGAGGCCGCCGTGGGCGACGGCGATGTCGCGCAGGGCCCGGTCGACGTCCTTGGCCATACGGGAGGCGTCGCCGCAGACGTAGAGGTGGGCGCCGTCCCGGAGCCAGGACCAGAGCTGGGCTCCGTGTTCGCGCATCCGGTCCTGGACGTAGACCTTGGCCCGCTGGTCGCGGGAGAAGGCGGTGTCGAGCCGGGTGAGGGTGCCCGAGCGGCTCATCGCGTCGAGTTCCTCGCGGTAGTAGAAGTCCGTGGCGCGGTGCTGCTCACCGAAGAACAGCCAGTTGGAGCCGGAGTGTCCGAGCGCCCGGCGTTCCTCCAGGAAGCCCAGGAACGGGGCGACTCCGGTACCGGGCCCCACCATGATCATCGGGGTGGCCGGGTCGGCGGGCGGCCGGAAGCGGTCGTTGCGCTGGACGAACACCGGGACGGAGCTGTCCGGTTCGGCGTCGGCGAGGAAGGTCGAGGCGACGCCCTTGCGTTTCCGGCCGCGATGGCCCTCGTAACGGATCACGGAGACGGTCAGCCGCATCCGGTGCGGGTCCACTAGCGGGCTGGAGGCGATGGAGTACAGGCGGGGCCGGAGCGGTCCCAGCACCTCCGCCCAGCCCGCGGCGGTGGCCCGTACCGGGTGCTCGGCCAGGACGTCGACGGCCTGCCGCCCCCACGCCCACCGGTCCCTCTCGCCCTTGTTGTCGGGGCGCAGCAGCTTCTTCAGGGACCTGTCCCCCGTGTGGTCGGCGACCAGGCGCAGCAGGTCCGGGGTGATGCGGGCGATGTCGAAGTGGCGGTGGAGGGCTTCGCCGAAGGGGACCGGTCCGTGCCCGGGTACGTCCACCTCGGCGGCGGGGTCGAGCCCGGTGACGGCGAGCCATTCGGCGACCAGATCCGGGGAGTTGAGGGGCTGTACGCCGAGGGCGTCGCCGGCCGTGTACGTCAGGGGGGTGTCGGCGTGCCGCGTGTCGATCGTGAAGGCGCGGACCTCCTTCGTGGCGCCGGGCAGGCTGAGGAGACGGTTCCCGGTCAGGAGGGCGGTGACGGGCGCGGCCCTGGAGGGGCGGGCGGGCGCGGCGGCCTTCTCGCCCGGTGCGCCTGTCACTGTCGCGGGCGGTGTGGCCGGCGGTGTGCCCGTCGCTGTCGCGGACGGTGACGCCGGCGATGTGCCCGTCGCTGTCGCGGGCGGTGTGGCTGCTGCTGTCGCTGTGGCGGGCTGTGTGAAGTCCGGCTGTGCCGTCGCCCCTTCCGGTGTCGTCGTCTCCAGTGCCGCCCGGACCTCCTTGAGCCACTGGCCGAAGGGCTGTTCGTACTCCGGTTCGCAGTCGGTGCGCGGGACCAGCCGCTCCGCGCCGAGTTCGCCGAAGCGTTCGTCCAGGCGGCGGCCGTGGCCGCAGAAGTCGTCGTACGAGGAGTCGCCGAGCGCGAGGACGGCGTAGCGGATGCCCTCCAGGCGCGGGGTCGCGGGGGCGTTCAGCGACTCCCAGAAGCCGGAGCCGTTGTCGGGGGCGTCTCCGTCGCCGAACGTGCTGGTGACGACGAGGAGGTCGGCCGGGCTCGGCAGGGCGTCCGGGGTTCCGTCGTCCATGCCGAGGAGCGTGGTGCGGTACCCCTCGTCCGCCAGCGTCCGGGCGGCCGTCGCCGCGACCTCCTCGGCGTTGCCGGTCTGCGAGGCCCACAGCACGACGACCGGGCGGCCGTCCTGTTCCGCCGGGGTGCTCTCCGGCGGTGCGGGCGCGGTCCCCGGCCCCGAGGACTCGGGGAGCCGGGAGTAGGCGCCGGCCAGCATTCCGTCGACCCACAGCGCGTGGTCCGGGGCGAACGGGGCTCCTGGCGGAAGCACCGGGGTGCCGTCGGGGCGGGCGCCGAGGCCCGCCAGGAAGCCGGCCAGATAGCGGCGTTCCGCGTCGCTGAGGACGGGCGGGGTGGTGTCGGCGAGCCCCAGGGCGTCTGCGAGACCTGAGGTGTCTGCGAGGCCTGCGGTGCCGGTGAGGTCTGCAGTGCCGGTGAGATCCGAAGGGTCAGTGGGTTCCGAGGTGCCGATGAGGCTTGAGGCGCTCGTGAGGCCCGGGGCGTCCGCATGCCCGGGTACGCCTGGGGAACCGGGACCGCCCATGAGCGCCGGCCGTCCTGTCACGGCGGAGTCGCCGCGTACCGTCGGTGCGGCGACCTTCGCCAGCCGGACCGCGCACACCTTGAACTCCGGCTGGAACGAGAGCGGGTCGACCGCGTCGTTGGTCACGGCGTTCACGCCGAGGTACTCGCCGAACAGGTCGTTCCAGTGGAACGGGGCGAAGCACTCCCCCGCCCGGACCCGGTCCGTGATCCGCGCCGGGAGCACCGCGCGGCCGCGCCGCGAGGCGACCTCGACGCCGTCGTTCTCGCCGATGCCCAGGGCCGCCGCGTCGTCCGGGTGGATCTCCACGAACGGGCCGGGGTCCAGCCGGTTCAGTTTGGTGATCTTCGCGGTCTTGGTCAGGGTGTGCCACTGGTGCTGGAGACGGCCGGTGTTGAGGACGAACGGGAAGTCCTCGTCGGGCATTTCGGCCGGAGGCAGGTGCGGGCGCGCGTGGAAGACGGCCCGGCCGTCGGGCAGGGGGAAGGCAAGCCTCGGGACCGTTCCGTCGGGTCGTACGGTCAGCTCCTGGCTGACGCCGTCGTTGAGGTAGCGCACGGGGTTGCGGGCCGGTCCTTCGACGTCCGCGCTCGGCCACTGGACCGGCGTTCCGCGCAGCCGCTCGTACGTCACGCCGCGCAGGTCGTAGCCGGTGCGCGGGTTCCAGGCCCGGGTGATCTCCGCGAAGACCTCCTCGGCGCTCGTGTAGCCGAAGGCGTCCTCGTACCCCATGGCGCAGGCCACCGCCGCGATGATCCGCCAGTCCGGCCAGGCCTCGCCCGGCGGGTCGGTGGCCCGGCGGGAGAGGGTGAGCGTGCGCTCCGAGTTGATCATCACGCCCTCGGACTCGGCCCAGAGTGCGGCGGGCAGGACGATATCGGCGTACGCGTTGGTCTCGGTGTCGGCGAACACGTCCTGGGTGACGACGAATTCGGCGGCTTCCAGCCCCTCGATGACGGTCCGGCGGTTGGCGACCGAGGCGACCGGGTTGGTGCAGATGATCCAGCAGGCCTTGATCTCCCCCTCGGCCATGCGCCGGAACATGTCGACGGTGCCGCTGCCCGAGCCGTCCGCGCGCAGCGTGCCGGGCTCGACGCCCCACAGCTCCTCGGTGAAGGCGCGGTCCTCGTCGACGAGGACCGATCGCTGGCCGGGCAGTCCCGGGCCCATGTAGCCCATCTCACGGCCACCCATGGCGTTGGGCTGGCCGGTGAGCGAGAACGGACCGCTGCCGGGACGGCAGATCGCCCCGGTCGCCAGGTGCAGGTTGACGATCGCGTTGGTGTTCCAGGTGCCGTGGGTGGACTGGTTGAGGCCCATCGTCCAGCAGCTCATCCAGTCACCGGCCTCGCCGATCCAGCGGGCCGCCTGCCGGATGTCGTCCTCCGGAATACCGGTGATCTCCGCGACCGCGGCGGGCGGATAGTCGCGGAGGAAGGCGGGCATCCCCTCCCAGCCCCCGGTGTGCTCGGCGATGAACGCGGGGTCCGTGTGGCCGTTCTCGACGAGGAGGTGCAGCAGCCCGTTGAGGAGGGCCAGATCGGTGCCGGGCCGGATCCGGAGGTACAGATCCGCCTTGGCGGCGGTGGCGTTGCGCCGGGGGTCGACGACGATCAGCTTCGCGCCCCCCTTGACCCGCTCCATCATCCGCAGGAAGAGGATCGGGTGGCAGTCGGCCATGTTGGCGCCGGTGACGAGGAAGACGTCCGCGTGCGCGAAGTCCTCGTAGGAGCCGGGCGGCCCGTCCGCGCCGAGCGACAGCTTGTAGCCGCTGCCCGCGCTCGCCATGCAGAGCCGGGAGTTGGACTCGATGGTGTTGGTCCTGATGAAGCCCTTGGCCAGCTTGTTGGCGAGGTACTGCGCCTCCAGGCTCATCTGACCGGAGACGTAGAGGGCCACCGCGTCCGGGCCGTGGGTGTCCAGCACGGACCGCAGTCGGCGCGCGGTCTCCGCGATGGCGGCGTCCCGGGCCAGCGGGGCGGGCTGCTCGCTGCGGTCGGGGCGGGCCAGGGCGGTGGTCAGCCGGCCGGGGGCGGCGAGAAGGTCGGCGCCGGTGGCGCCCTTGGTGCAGAGCCGGCCGGCGTTCGACGGGTGCTCCTTGTCGCCCGAGGCCTTCACGACGGTGCGGCGGCCGTCGGGGCCGGTGGCGATGTCGAGGACGATCCCGCAGCCGACACCGCAGTACGAGCAGACCGTGCGCACCCGGTCGGTGGCGGGAGCGTCCGGCGGCGGGGTCGGCACGGTCATGGGGGCCCTTCGGGGGCGGGCGTACCTGGAAGGACGCGGGGCGGGCGGCGGTCACCCCCGAATCTAGGAAGGGCCCGTTACCCGGGGATGACACCGGGCGAACAACACCGGTTACGTCGCCTGCACAGCGGCCGGAGGCCGCCGGTGAGGCTTGCCCAGGTGGCGGGCCGTGATCGCGCCGACGGCCTCCGGTGAGACTTCCCGGAGGCAGCCTCGTGACCATGTCCCCGGTCACCGGTGAGGCTTTCGCGCGGACCGCCCCTGATCGTGCGGGAACTTCCCCGCCGGGGCCACCGACTACTGGAGAGACGCCGGGTGCGGGAGGCCCGCCCGGTGACGGAAGCGGCGGCCGGTGACCCGACACGGCTGCCGGGGCGACGGCAGCAGCACACCCACGGGGCCTCCGGGCCCGGGAGGAGGCCGCGAGGCATGCACTGGTACGAGGACGACGCACTCTGGTCCGACTTCGCCCCGACGATGTTCCCCCCGGCCCGGGCCGAGTCCGCCGCCGCCCTGGTCGCCTCCTCCCCGCTGCTGGACTTCCCACCGGGCACCAGAGTCCTGGACCTGTGCTGCGGGCCCGGTCTCTTCGTGGTGCCACTGGCCGGGCGCGGGTACGAGGTGACCGGGGTCGATCTGTCGCCCTCCATGCTGGAGAGCGCCCGTGCCGCCTGCGAGGCGGCGGGCGCCGCCGTCCGGCTGGAGCGCGCCGACATGCTCACGTACCGGGAGCCGGGCGCCTTCGACGTGGTGCTGAACGTCTTCACGTCGTTCGGCTACTTCGACGAGGCCGAGGACAACCTTCGGGTGCTGCGCAACGCGTACGAGAGCCTCGCGCCGGGCGGGCAGCTCCTGGTGGACGTGATGGGCAAGGAGGTGCTGGCGGGCTGGATCGGGCGGCCGAAGGCGGTCGACCTGCCGGACGGCGCGTACGTCGTCCAGCGCGACACCGTCCTCGACAGCTGGCGGCGGCTGCGCACGGACTGGACGCTGGTGCGCGGCACCTCGGCGCGGACCGCGTCCATCACCTCCTGGCTCTACTCGGCGGCCGAGCTGCACGCCCTCTTCGAGAGCGCGGGCTTCACCGACGTGGAGTGCTTCGGCGGGTTCGACGCGTCCGGCTACGACCAGCGCTCGGACCGGCTCATCGTGCGCGGGCGGCGCACGTGAGGGCCGGTGCGGACGCCCGTCCGCGCACCGCCGAGCACGGCACCCGGCCGCCACGTCTCGCCGCCGCGACCGTCCACGAGCACATCACCGACGCGGTGAAGACCCCGGACCTGATCCGGCTGAGCGGCAACGTCGTCCTCGCCCGCTTCGAGACGATGAAGGTGTACGCGGCGCTCGGCGCGGTCCGTTCGCTGCTGCGCCGGGGCCGGGTGGTCCCCGGGCAGACCCTGGTCGACAGCTCCAGCGGGATCTACGCGCTGGCGCTCGCCATGGCCTGCCACCGTTACGGGCTGCGCTGCCACATCGTCGCCTCCACCACCGTGGACGCCACCATGCGGGCCCAGTTGGAGATCCTCGGCGCGACGGTCGACGCGATGCCGCCCTCGCAGAGCCTGCGCCTGGACCAGGAGCTGCGGGTGCGCCACGTGCGCAGGCTGCTGGCCGAGCGGCCGGACTTCCACTGGATGCGGCAGTACCACGACGGGGTTCACCACGAGGGCTACCGGGAGTTCGCGGAGCTCCTGACCGAGACGCTGCCGGAGGGGCCGCTGACCGTGGTCGGCGCGGTCGGTACGGGTGCCTCGACCGGTGGACTGGCCCGCGCACTGCGGGAGTCGGGGCGGTCGGTGCGGCTGGTGGGCATCCAGCCGTTCGGCAGTGTGACCTTCGGGAGCGAGCGGTTCGAGGACCCGGAGGCGATCATCGCGGGCATCGGCAGCTCGATCCCGTTCGGGAACGTCCGCCACGAGCTGTACGACACCGTCCACTGGCTGGACTTCCGCCATGCGATGGCCGGGGCGGTCGGACTGCTGCGGGAACACGCGGTGTTCGCGGGCCTGTCCACCGGAGCGGCACATCTGACGGCGTCCTGGGAGGCGGCCCGTGACCCGGGGCGGCTGCATCTGGTGCTGGGCGCCGACACCGGACACCGGTACGCGGAGCGGGTGTTCGCCCGGCACGCCGAGGCCCTGGATCCGGCCGGTCTGCGGCCCCGCGCCATCGCGTCGACGGCCGAACTGAGGCCGCCGTGGTCGGTTATGGAATGGGCGGGACGCGCAGCTCCGGAGGCCGCCAGGACCGCCGAGGGTGATGTTCCCTCCCCCTCCCCTTCCCCTTCATCTTCCTCTTCCTCATCCCCCTCCGCTTCCCCCGTGACGACCGTGGAGCTGCTGCCATGACGATCGCCGCACTGGAGTCCCTGTCCTTCGGCCTGGGGCGGATGGCGGAGGCCGCCACGCAGGCGGGGCACCGGCTGTGCCTGCTGACCGACGACCGTTCGGTCTACCGGCACGAGTTGGCGGTGCTGCCGCCGGACGCGCTGGACGTCGTGGATGTCGATACGTGGGACCAGCAGGCCGTCCGCCGGGCGCTGGCCGCCGTGCCGGACCTGGCCGGGCTGATCAACACGACGGACACCTGGAGCCTGCCGGCCGCCGAGCTGGCCGCCGATCTCGGGCTTCCGGGGCCGGATCCGGAGGCCGTACGGCTGCTGCGCGACAAGCGCCGGGTCCGGGAGGCACTGCACGCGCACGGGCTGAGCCGAAGCACGGCCGTAGCCGTCCCGCCGGGTCCCGAAGGCGCCGGGGAGGTGCTGCGGGCAGTGGGGCTGCCCGCGGTCCTGAAGGACTCGGCGGGCACCTCCTCCCGCCATGTGTGGATCGTGCACGACGAGGAGGCCCTGCATCGGGCGCTGGCGGAGGCCGGGCAACAGAGCCTGACCGGCGCGCTGTTCGCCGAGGCGTTCCTGGCCGGTCCGCTGTACAGCGCGGAGACCCTCAGCTGGGACGGGACGACCCGGCTGCTCGGGATGCTGAGCCGCCAGACGTCCCGGGCCGCGGTCGTACGGGAGGAGACGGCGTCCTTTCCGGTGGCGCTGCCGGAGGAGGAGCGGGCCGGGATCGAGGCGTGGGTGGGCCGGGTCCTGGCGGCGGCCGGGCATGAACGGGGCTTCGCCCATGTGGAGTTCATCCTGACGGCCGGGGGCCCGGAGCTGGTGGAGATCAACCGCAGGATCGGCGGAGCGCTGGTCGGCGAGGTGCTGTGCCGGACACTGCGGACCAATGTGTACACGGCCATGATGGACGAGGCGCTCGGCCGCCGCCCGGGCCTGCTGGACGCACCGCTCGACGCCGGAGGACCCGCGTACGGCTTCGTGCTGGTGTACGCGGAACGGCCCGGGGTGCTGAAGGGCTGGCTCGGCCTCGACGAACTCGGGGCGTTCCCCGGGGCGGTGGAGTGGTTCCCGGTCCGCGAGCCCGGCGAGAGCGTGGTCCACGTGGGCGACCAGCGGGGCTGTACGGGCATGGTGCTGGCCGAGGCGCCGACGGCGGAGCTGGCCCAGCACCGGGCGTGGAGCGCGGCCGTCCGGGTCCGCCCGGTCGTGGCCGCGGCGCCGTGAGCCCGGGGCGGTGAGGCCGCTGCACGCGGAGGCGTCCCCCGGGTCCCGTGTACGGCAGCCGTTCTCCGGTCCCCAGCGGTTCCTGCTGGCGGGCTCGTTCCTGATCACGCTGGGCAGCTTCGCCGTGCTGCCCTACATGTCGGTGCTGCTGCACCAGCGGCTCGGCCTCGGCCTCGGCACGGTCGGATTCGTGCTGGCCGTCGCCTCGCTGATCCAGTTCGCCGGAGGTGCGGTCGCCGGGCCGGTGACCGCGCGGATCGGGCTGCGGCGCGCGATGCTGCTGGCGCTGGCGCTGCGCACGGCGGGCTTCGCCGCGTTCGTCCCCGGGCTGACCAGTCCGGTCCTGGCCGTCGGGGCGCTGCTGCTGGTGTCGGCGGGCGCGGCGCTGTATCTCCCGGCGAACAAGGCGTACCTGGTGGACGGGGTGTCCGGGACCGCCCGGCCCCGGCTGCTGTCGGCGAGCAGTTCGGCCTTCAACGCGGGGATGGCGCTGGGCCCGCCCGCCGCCGCGCCCCTCGTCATGGGCTCCCCCGGGGTGCTGTTCTCCTGCGTCACCGTGCTGTTCGCGCTCGTCGGGGCCGGGCACGCGCTGCTGCCGCGCGCGGCGGCGGACCGGGGCGGGGAAACGCGGGCCGCCGCCCCGGACCGGGTTCCCGACGCACCGCGCCCGGGGCCTTCCCCGTTCGTGGTGACCGTGCTGAGCGTGTACGCGTTCATGTTCTTCCAGCACTATCTGGCGCTGTACGCGGTCCCCCGGACGTCCGCCGCCTTCTACGGGGCCGTCCTGACGGGGTACGCGGCCCTCCTCGTCGTCGCCCAGCCGTTGCTGGCGGAACGGGTCGCCGCACTGAGCTACCCGGCCGCGCTGCGGTGGGGCTTCGGTGCGATGGCGGCGGGCATGGCGGTGATCGGCGCCGGAGGGCACGCGGGCATCGCGGTGGGCGGGGCGCTGCTGTGTCTCGGCGAGATCGTGCTCTTCCTCAAGAACGACCTGGAGGCGCTGGCCCGTTCGACCGCCGCCCCGGCGAGCGTGTTCGGGCGGCAGCGGCTGGCGGCGGGCGTCGGCGCGTTCGCCAGCGGGGTGGTGGGCGGTCAGCTGTACGGGGCGGCGGAGGCGGCGGGCTCGGCGCGGGGGTTCTGGGCGGCGGTCTGCCTCCAGTGCCTGATGCTGCCGGTGTTCCTGCTCCGCCGCCGGCCGGGGGCGGAGGCCCGACGCCGTACCGCCCGGGACCCCGAGGGGCCCCGGGCGGACGCCGCCTAGTAGGGCTTTGTTAGGTGGTGTCGGACGTCGTGGACACGGTCACGATCCGCAGGACACGCCGTGTGCGGCGCCGGGCGCGGGTTCGGCCGGTTCCGCGCGCCACTGCCCGGCGAGCTCGCGGCGGGCGCGCGCCACACGGGAGCGCACCGTGCCGATCGGGCAGCCGGCGAGGGCCGCCGCCTCCTCGTAGGACACGCCCAGTAGTTGGGTGAGGACGAAGGCCTGGCGGCGCGCCGGGTCCAGCCGCCGGAGGGCGTCCAGCACCGCGGCGGACTCCTCGAATCCGGGCAGATGGCGGGGCTGGGCGCGTTCCGCGGCGGTCTGCCAGTCCGCGGTGTCGGCGGTCCGGGGCCGTACGGCGGCGGCGCGGTGCCGGTCGATGACGACGCGCCGCGCGATCGCCATCAGCCAGGTCCGGGCGCAGGAGCGCCCCGCGAACCGGGCCAGCCCGCTCATCGCCCGGAGGTAGGTCTCCTGGGCCAGGTCGTCGGCCCCGGGGACGTCGGCGCTGAGGTAGGCGACGAACCTGCGGACGTCCTCGTAGGTCGCCCGGACGAAGCGGTCGGCGGCCTCCCGGTCCCCGCCGCCCGCGGCCAGCGCCCAGTCGGTGATCTGCCCGTCGTTCTGCCGGGCGGCCGGCGCCCGGGGGCTGGGCGGACGGGTCACGGACACCCGAATGCCCGGCGGCCTGGTGACGGGCACCCGGACGGACGGCGCGGAGGCCGAAGGTGCTGCGGACGGTGGTACGGAGGCGGTGGGCGGGCGTACGGCGACAGCGTTCGGCGCCGGGGTGGCCGGAGGCGCGGCGGGGCGTACGGGTGCACGCAGCGCGGCCGGTCGAGCGGATGCCGGTAGGGCCGGGGCCGGTGGCGCGGTGGCCGGTCGTGCGGGGGCAGGAAGTGTCACAGCAGTCCTTCGCGTCCTTGCGGAGCCGCGGCAGCGGTCGCCCGGCTCCGGTGACCGGTCCCGGGCGCCACTGGGAGCGGCCCGGAGAACCGGCATGCCTGTCACGGGTGTGCGCGGGCGCACACCCGTACCGCCTCCGGCGCACAGAGGCCGGAGGGCGGATGGAGGTCAGAGGAAGCGGAGGGAGAGCGGTGGCCCGCGCCGGGAGAGGGCGTGCGGGGCCAGCAGGCCTTGGGGGCGGCGGCCGGGCCGGCCGCGGGTGCGTCGCCGGGCGGGCGGCGTCGGGACGGGCGGCGTCGCGGACCACAGGCGCCGGGCCGTCCGCAGCGGGGCCCGCACGAACAGCACCAGGCTGCGGCCCAGCCGGGCGAGGGCGACCTCGCCGCGCCACAGCCACCAGCCGCAGATGAGCCCGGCCATCGCGTGGGCGGCGGCCATCCCGAGGGTGAACACCGTGCCGTCGAAGGCCGCCAGAAGCCCCATCAGGTCCGACGAACCGCCGATCGGGGCCTCGTGCGCGGAGTGGTTCATCGCGCCCGACGCATGATGCCCCGCGCCCGCATGGTGCGCGCCGGAGCCGGACGGCAGCCAGGATCCCACGTCGGCGAAAAAGGCGTGCAACCCCAACTGGCCCAGGACATGGGCCGCGACGGTCACCGGAGCGCTCCGCTCCCGTGCGGCGAGCCACCAGCCCGCCGCGCACACCGGCAGCAGGGCGACGGCCTGGGCGAGCAGGGGCAGGGGCGCGCCGGACATCAGCGCGTGACCGAGTCCGGACACGGCGACGCACACCAGCGCGAACAGCGCGGTGCGTCCGAGTCGGAGTGCGGTTCCGGCTCCCATGGCAGCCATCGTGCCAGCCGCACCCGCCCCGGGGAGAAGAGCACCAGATGCCGAAACAACGGGAGTTCGCCTCGTTTGCCCCACCAGCCTCGCGGTGTGATCCATGTCACAACACAGTGTCGGGAACTTTCCCGCCCTCACGCCCGACTGCTCCAACAACGCGTCTGCGTAAGCCTCGTGGCCCGGGGCCGCCGCATCCGTCCCCGCCAGCCGATGCCCCGCCCGATGCCCCGCACCGAAGAGGCCGCATGACGAACCAGCCCCCCACCCCCGAACCGGAAGCGGCCACCGAGGCTCCCACCGCCGGCGCGGCCGCACCCGACGACGACGGCCGGGTACCCGCACCCCGTTCGCCGGGCGAGCCGAAACGCCCGACGCTCCGCTCCGACCTGCGGGCCTCGTGGCCCGACGGTCTGGTGGCGCTCCTCATCACCGCGGCGATCTTCGTCCTGCTCTACATACGCATCCGCAACAAGACCTCCTCCACCGTCACCGTGATGCCGTTCATGGCCGACGCGGGCGGCTTCTGGATGTACTTCCTCAGCCAGGCGTTCGGCTGGTCCGCCCTGCTCTGGGCGTGGGGGACCGTCATCCTCGGGCTGCTGCTGTCCGGGCCCCGGCCGGGCCGGCTGCCGCTGTCGGGCCCCCGGCTGGAACGGCTGCACCGCACCACCAGCCTCAACACCATCTCCCTGATCGTGGCCCACGCCCTGCTGTTCGGGGCCGAACTGGTCCGGCACGACACGGCGTCCTGGAACTCCGCGGTGGCCACCGCCTTCGTGGAGGCCTTCGTCCCCGGCGGCTACGACTCGGGGACCGGGCGGATCGCCATGCCCATCGGCCAGGCGGCCCTGTATCTCGCGATCCCGCTCGGCCTGCTCTTCTACGTACGCCATCGCATCGGCCCCAAGACCTGGCGGGTACTGCACCGCTGCGTGATCGTCGTCTACGTCCTCAGCGTCTGGCACACCCTGCTGTACGGGACCAATGTCTGGTACGACGGCTGGTTCCGCACCAGCGTCTGGCTGCTCCAGCTGCCGATCGCCGCGCTGCTGCTCCTGCGGCTGACGCGGCCCGCCCGCCGTTCCGAGAAGCTGCCCGCGCGGCCCGGAGCGACCGCCGGGGCCCGCACCGGCTGGGCCCTGCGGCTGGGCGGCCGACTCGCGGTGGCGGCGGTCCTGGCCGTCCTGGTCGCCGTCGTGGCCAGCGGCAGCGACGGCGGGCGCAGCACGCCCCCGGAGGACACCTCCTCCACCCACAACCACGACTGACACGACGACGGCCGACACGGCCGGCACGGCTGACAACGCGACCGGCACGGCTGGGAGGCGACGTCCCGCCACCAGGCCGCGAGGCCGTCCGCCCGGCGACGTACGCTCGGAGACATGACCACCAACGATCTTCCCGTGATCGCCGCCGTCGACGGATCCACGCACAGCCGGCAGGCGCTCGACTGGGCCACCCGCGAAGCCGTGCGGCGCGGGCTGCCTCTCCTGATCGTCCACGTCCGCCCGATCACCCGGCAGGTCGACGAGGAGACCGGGCGGCGCGAGGCGGAGGCGCTCCTCGCCGACTGCGTACGCCGGAGCGCGCTCATCGCCCCGGAGCTGCGGCCCTCGACGCTGGCCCCGCTGGACTTCCCGTCGGCGGCCCTGGTCTCACTGTCCCGGGACGCGTCGATGATCGTGGTCGGATCGCGCGGGCTGGGCGGCTTCCGCTCGCTGATGATCGGTTCCAACAGCCTCGCCACCGCGTCGATGGCGAGCTGTCCCGTCGTCGTCGTGCAGGAGGACCGCCCGGAGGGTGACGAGGACCGGGCCGGGGACGCGGGGGCGTTCACCGACATCGTGGCGGGGGTGGCCGCCGACGAGAGCAGCGAGGCGGTCCTGGAGTTCGCCTTCGCCACCGCGGCCTCCCGGCCCGGCGCCCGGCTGCGGATCGTGCACGGCTGGACGATGTTCTCCTCGATGCTCGCGGGCGGGCCCGTCCTGGACCGGGCGGAGGCGGCGGGCTCGGCGGCCCGGACCCTGGCCGAGCTGACCTCGGGCTGGCACGAGAAGTACCCGCAGGTCGAGATCGTCCGCGAGCCGGTCAACGGTTCCGCCTCGCGCACCCTGGTGACCGCGTCGGCGACGGCGGCCCTGACGGTGATCGGGCGTCGCAGGGGCGGCGAGTCGCTCGGACTCGGGCTGTCCCCGGTGGCGCAGACGACGGTCACGCACGCGCTGGGACCGGTCGCCGTGGTGCCCTGCTGAGCCGCCCCCCCGCGCCCTGCCGAGTCGCCCCACGCCCGCCTCCCGTCGGCGCAGGCCCCTTGGCCTGGCGGGCGGCTTGACCGAGACTTGACCAATGACTCAGCGTGTGGCGCTCGCGACCGTGATGGACCGGCTTGCCATCGATGCGGTGATCACCGGGTACGCGGTGGCCGTCGACGACGGGGCCTGGTCGGACTACGGCGCCCTGTTCACCCCGGACGGCCGCGCGGACTACCGGGGCGCGGGCGGCGTGGAGGGCCCGGCCGACGAGATCGCCCGGTGGCTGGCGGAGACGATGCGGCTCTTCCCCGTACGCCAGCACCTGATCGTCAACCGCCGGATCGACCTGGAGGATCTGGGCGGCTACACGGGCGACCGGGCCGAGGTCCGGGCCGACTACCTCAATCCGATGTGCCTGGACCGGAAGGCGGCGAGCGGCCCGGACGCGGACCCGGCGGGCGAGACGGACTCCGGGCGGGCCGGGATCGCCACGCCCGACTTCGTGACCGGCGGCCGCTACACCTTCGAGCTGCAGCGCGCCGAACCGGGCTGGCTGATCCGTACGGTCACCGTCCACGAGAAGTGGCGCCGGGCACCGGGCGCGTAGGCCCGCCGTCCCCCTCTCATCCGCCTGCCGTCGCCGCCCGGAGGACGGCAGTGCGGCGCGGCCGGGCGCCCGCTCGGCCGCGTCCTGTGTCCGGCGGGGATCACCTCCCCCACACTGGGTATCCAGACGGGCGTCCGGATCGGGTGCGGATCGGGTATCCGGGCCGGTATCCAGGGTTGACGCGGTGACGGCTGCCGCCCGCCCACGTACGACCGAGGAGGGCACGGCATGCGAATCCGGGGCGGGCGTCTCCTGGTCGGCCGGAACGCGGCCGACGCATCCGGCCACGGCGCACCCAGGCACAGCGCCTCCGGGCAGAGGCCCTCCGAGGGCAGCGCCACGGACGACCACGGCTCCGGAGACACCGCCTCCGGCGACAGCGCCTCCGGTGACGGGCCGGCCGCCGGTGGCCGGGGCTCCGCCGGTACGGGGCCGCTCGCGTCCCCCTGGGCGCGGGGCGCGGTGGCGCTGCTCGCCGGGGCGCTGCCCGCGCTCGCCTTTCCCGCGCCCGGTCTCTGGTGGTTCGCCTACGGGGCGCTGGTCCCCTGGCTGTGGCTGATCCGTACGGCGCGCTCACCCCGCCGGGCGGCGCTGGACGGGTGGATCGGCGGCATCGGGTTCGTCATCGCCGTGCACCACTGGCTGATGCCGAGCCTCCACGTGTTCATCGTGCTGCTGGCCGCCCTGCTCGGGCTGCTCTGGGCACCCTGGGGGCTGCTGGTGTCCCGGCTGCTCGGCGGTTCTCCTTCCGTGCCGCGCGCCGTGGCCGCCGTGGCCGTCGTGCCCTCCGGGTGGCTGATGATCGAGCTGGTGCGGTCCTGGGAGGGGCTCGGCGGGCCCTGGGGGCTGCTCGGCGCGAGTCAGTGGGAGGTCTCCCCCGCCCTGCGGGTCGCCTCGGTGGGCGGAGTGTGGCTGGTGAGCCTGCTGGTGCTGGCGGTGAACACCGGCGTGGCCCTGCTGATCGCCGTTCCCGCCGCCCGTACGACCGCCGGGGTGCTGCTGGTGGTGTGCGCCCTGTCCGTCACGGCGATGTGGGCCTGGGCGCCCCGGCCCACGGGCGACGGCACGGTCAGGATCGCCGTCGTGCAGCCGGGCGTCGTGGAGGGGCCGGGGAGTGTCGCGCGCCGCCTCGACCGGGGCGAGGAGCTGACCCGTTCGCTGGCGGGCCGGGGCGTGGACCTGGTGGTGTGGGGCGAGAGCAGTATCGGGGCGGGTGCGTGGCAGAGCCCGGAGACCGCGCGGCGGCTGGCGGAGCTGTCCCGCCGCGTCGGCGCGGATCTGCTGGTCAATGTGGACGCCCGGCAGACGGACGGCTCGGGGCGGTCGGGGATCTTCAAGTCGGCCGTGCTGGTGGGTCCTGACGGGCCGACCGGGGACCGCTACGACAAGATGCGGCTGGTCCCGTTCGGCGAGTACGTCCCGGCCCGCTCCCTGCTGGGCTGGGCGACCTCCGTGGGCAAGGCCGCGGGCGAGGACCGGCTGCGCGGCGACCGCCAGGTGGTGATGACCCTGCCGGACGGGGACCGGGGGCTGCGGGTGGGCCCGTTGGTCTGCTTCGAGTCGGCGTTCCCCGACATGAGCCGCAGGCTGGTGCGCGACGGTGCACAGGTGCTCGTCGCCCAGTCCGCCACCTCGACGTTCCAGGACAGCTGGGCCCCGGCCCAGCACGCGTCGCTGGGTGCGCTGCGGGCCGCCGAGAACGGCCGCCCGATGGTCCATGCGACGCTCACCGGGATCAGTGCCGCGTACGGGCCCCGGGGCGAGCGGGTGGGCCGCCCGCTCGGCACGGACGCGAGCGCGGCCGAGGTGTTCGACCTGCCGCTGGCACGCGGCGAGACGCTCTACGGCCGGCTCGGCGACTGGTCGGTGTACGGGGCCCTCGCGGCGCTGGCCGCGCTGTGCGCCGTGGAGGGGCTGCGGGCGCTCAGGAGGCCTGCTCCAGGGCCTCCCGGACCACCCGCTCGCACAGCTCATGGGTCGCCAGGGCGTCCCGGGCACTGAGCGTCTCGCCCCGGCGTACGGCGTCGAGGAAGGCGTGCACACAGCTCTCGATGCCGCGCTGCCGCGCCACGGGGACCCAGTCGCCGCGCCGCCGCACGCTGGGCTGGCCCTTGTGGTCGATGACGTCCGCGAGGTTGAGGACCTGGCGCTTGGAGTCCTGACCGGAGACTTCGAGGATCTCCTCGGTCGACCCGTTCAGCCGGTTCATCATGCCGATCGCGGTGAATCCGTCGCCGGACAGCTGGAGCACCACGTGGTGCATCAGGCCGTCCACGATCCGGGCCCGCACGGTGGTGTGGTCGACGGTCCCCGGGACCAGGAAGCGAAGGGTGTCGACGACGTGGATGAAGTCGTCGAGGATCATGGACCGGGGGTCCTCGGGCAGACCGACCCGGTTCTTCTGCATGAGGATCAGCTCGCGCGGGTGCTCCGCGCACTGCGAGTAGCCCGGGGCGAAGCGGCGGTTGAAGCCGACGGCGAGGCTGACGCCGCGCTCCTCGGCGAGGTTCACCAGCCGTTCGGACTCGGCGTACTCATAGGCGATCGGCTTGTCGACATAGGTGGCGACGCCTGCTTCGAGGAGACGTTCCACGATCTGCGGGTGCACGGCGGTCGGAGCGTGCACGAAGGCCGCGTCCAGCCCTTCGGCGATGAGGGAGTCGAGAGTGGTGTGACGGTTCCCGGCCGGGATGCGATGGGCGTCGCCGACCGTGTGGAGCGTGGCGGGGGTGCGGGTCTGCAGATGCGGCTCGACCCCCGGTACGGCGGTGAGCACCGGCAGGTACGCCTTCTGCGCGATGTCGCCGAGCCCGATGCAACCGATCTTCACGAGGTCTCCCTGTCGCCGTGCCGTGCCGCGGTGCGCGGCTGTTCGCCCCTCGGCAGCATACGTCGCCCGTCACCGTCGGCCCGATCCGCGGTTCGACCGGTAAAATGCCTGGCCAGGGGCATGATCAAAGGGTGAGGATGGTGTCCATGACTTCTTCCGCAAGCCCTGAACGCCCCGAGCGCTCCGAGCCCGCCTTCGACGCCGCCGAACGCCCCATGCTGGAGGGCTGGCTCGACTACCACCGCGAGACGCTCGCCATGAAGTGCGCCGGTCTCACGGACGCCCAGCTGCGCGAGGCGTCCGTGCCGCCCTCCGCGCTCACCCTGCTCGGTCTCGTCCAGCACCTGGCCGAAGTGGAGCGCTTCTGGTTCCGCGAGATCCTGGCGGGCGCCGAGCTGCCGGACCTCTACTCCACCGAGGAGGACCCGGACGGGGACTTCAGGGTGACGGAGTCCACCACCTGGGCCGGGACCGAAGCCGTCTGGCGGGCGGAGATCGAGGCGGCCCGCGAGAGCGCCGCCGCGTACGGCCTGGACGACCTCTCCAAGGGCGTCAGCTCGTCGGGCAAGCCGTTCAGCCTCCGCTGGATCTATCTGCACATGATCGAGGAGTACGCCCAGCACAACGGCCACGCCGACCTGGTGCGCGAGCGCGTCGACGGGGCCACCGGCAAGTAGCAGCACCGACGCCCGGCCGCTACCTGATTTCAGCGCAGTCGGGTGCCCGGTCCGGTGCACGCCGCTGACCGGGTCACTCGTGCGGGCCATTCCGCGCCCACCCGGCCGCCGGAGGCCGGGCCGCACCGCAGAGTTGGCCGGGTGCAGAGAACCAGAATCACCGCGAAACTCCTGGTCGGGTTAGCGGTCACGACCGTCTCCGGCTGCGTCTCGGTGGAGCCCGGGGCCGCTCCTCCCCCGCGTCCGGGGGTCGCCGGGCCGGTCCAGGACGTGGCCCCGCAGATCGTGCAGCCACCCGCCCGTGAGGCGCTGGAGGTCGTACCGGATCCGGGCCCGCCGACCGCCCGGCCACCCTCCCCCGCGCCCCCGGCTGCCCGCTCCCCCGCCGAATCCCGGCGCACCGGGCCTGCGGGAACCGCACCTCCACGAAAGCGCGCCGACCCGCCGTCGCCCCGGACACCTCACCGGCCCCCGGGCGTCCCGTCCGTCACCGTGCCCGCCCTGCCACGCGCCCCCGGTGGCGGCACGGACGTCTGCGCGCTCGGCCGGGGTTACGGCGGCTGGCCCGCGGGCAGCCCGGAGGCCCGCATCTGCTCGGAGACGTACGGCCGCTGACGCTCCCGACCCCACGGGCTCCGACCTTACGGGCCCGGCCCCCTCGGGCCCGTGAGGTCACTGCTCCCGCATGCGGAGCTCCAGGCGGTCGATGGCGGCGCGGACCCCGCCGCCGTATCCGTCGTCCGCGAGCGACTCGGCCGCAGCGCGAGCCCGCTGGAGATGGATACGGGCCGATTCGGGGCGCTGGAGCTTGAGGTAGTCCGCCGCGAGGTTGAGGTGCAGCGAGGGGTAGAACGCCCGGACGGCCGGGATGTCCGGGTGTTCCGCCACCGGCCCGCCATCCGCCCCTTCAGCACCGCCGGGAACATCAGGGGCCCCTGCCCCCTCAGCCGCACCCGCGCCTCCGGCCTCGGCACCACCTACCTCGGCGGCTCTCAGTCCCTCGGCGGCCGTCAGCGCCCGCAGGTCCCAGGCCAGCTCGTCGCCGGGGTCGTCCTGGGTGTCGGCCATGTAGTGCGCCAGGGTGCAGCGGTGGAGGGCGTCGCCGTCCGCTCCGAGCTCCGACCAGAGCGCGCCGAAGCGGTTGCGGGCCTCCTCCCGGTCACCTCCGTGGAGCAGCATGATCGCCTGGCCGATCCTGGTCATGACGGCGTCGCCGGACGCCTCCTGCTCCACCACTGCGGTCTCCTCGTCGCCCGTCCAGCCCGGTTGCCCTCCGTCCGACGCTAACGCCGGGCTTCCGCATTACCGGTCAGACACGGGCTCCCCGGGGCTGTCCGCCAGCCGAGGTCGGGGATCCGCCAGTCGATCGGCTGGTGCCCCTGGGCGGCCACGGCCTCGTTGATCTGCGTGAACGGGCGGGAGCCGAAGAACTTCTTGGCGGACAGCGGCGAGGGGTGCGCGCCCTTCACCACCACATGGCGCTCCTCGTCGATCAGGGGCAGCTTCTTCTGCGCGTAGTTGCCCCAGAGCACGAAGACCGCCGGGTCGGGCCGGTCGGCGACGGCGCGGATCACGGCGTCGGTGATCTTCTCCCAGCCCTTGTTCTTGTGGGAGTTGGCCTCGCCGCCGCGCACGGTGAGCACGGCGTTGAGCAGGAGGACGCCCTGCTCGGCCCAGGGCATCAGATAGCCGTTGTCCGGGATCGGCAGGCCGAGCTCCTGCTGCATCTCCTTGTAGATGTTGCGCAGCGACGGCGGCGTCCTGACGCCGGGCCGCACGGAGAAGCAGAGCCCGTGCCCCTGGCCCTCGCCGTGATACGGGTCCTGGCCGAGGACCAGGACCTTCACCTTGTCGTACGGCGTGGCGTCCAGGGCTGCGAAGACCTGCTCGCGCGGCGGATGGACCGGGCCCTTGGCCCGCTCCTCCTCGACGAAGTCCGCCAGCTCCTTGACGTACGGCTTCTGCAGTTCTTCGCCGAGGACGCCGCGCCAGGACTCGGGCAGCAGGTCGATATCGGTCACGTCCACAACCTCCGGTGAGCAACAGGTTCTTGATCCCAGAACCTACCGGGCGCCACTGACAACGGACCCCCGCAGCCCTTCCGTACGGCCCCTACCAGCTGGCCTTGCGGTACAGCTCCCACAACTGCATGACGGTCTGCGGGTCGAGCGCGCGCTCGCCGCCGCCGATGTCCTCGCCCGCGGCGACGTACAGCTTGCCCTGCCACAGCGGCAGCAGCCGGACGTCGTCGACGAGGATCTCCTGGGCCCGCTCGAACTGCTTGCTGACCGCGCCCCGGTCGCTCTCCTGCCGCGAGGCGGGGATCAGCTGCTGGGTGATCTCCTTGTTGATGTAGGGGGTGCCGGTGACCGGCTCCTTGCCCACGAACGGAGCGATGAAGTTGTCGGGGTCCGGGAAGTCCGGGAACCAGCCGCGGCCGAAGACCGGGTACTCGCCCTTGTTGAAGTCTTCCTGGAACTCCTTCCAGGGCTTGCCCTCAATCTTGATCTTGAAGAGTCCGGAGGCCTCCAGCTGCCGCTTGAGCTCCTCGAACTCGGGCTCGGTGGCGGAGCCGTAACGGTCCGTGGTGAACCAGAAGTTCATCTTCACGGGCTCGGTGATGCCGGCCCCGGTGAGGATCTCCTTCGCCTTCTTCACGTCCGGGTCCCCGAAGGTGTCGAAGAAACTCGTGGCGTGTCCGGCGATGCCCTTGGGGATCATGGAGTAGAGGGGCTCGGCGGTGCCCCGGTAGACCTTCTCGACCAGGGCGTCGCGGTCCACGACATGCGCGATCGCCTTGCGGACGGCGGGGTTCGCGGCGGCCGGGTCCTTGGGGTTGAAGACCAGGAAGCGGATGTCCGCGCCCGTGCTCTCGACGATCTGGAGGCCCTCGTTGTCGTCCTTGTTGTCCTCCAGGCTGACGACCTCCTCGGCGGTCAGACCCCGGTAGGTGGCGTCGATGTCCTTCGCCTTGAGCGCGCTCACCATGTCGGCGGACTTCTCGAAGTAGCGGATGGTGACCGCGTCGTTCCTCCGGTTGGCGAAGCCCTTGTAGTCCGGGTTCTTCTTCAGCTCGGCGGTCTTCCCGCCCTCGTAGGACTCCAGGAGGTACGGCCCGGAGCCGGTGACCTTGCCGTCGTCGCGGATCTTGTCCTGGCGGTAGTCGCCGGGGGCGACGAGCGACATGGCGGGCGTGGCCAGGATGAACGGGAACGTGGCGTCGGACTTGTTCAGGTGGAAGACGACCGTGTCGTCGCCCTTGGTCTCGATCCGGTCCAGCGAGCCGAGCATGCCGGCCGGGCCGCCCTTGAAGTGAATGTCCACGATGCGGTCGATGGAGTACTTCACGGCCTCGGCGTCGAGCTTCTCGCCGTTGGAGAACTTGAGGTTCTTCTTGAGCGTGCACCGGTACGCCATGCTCGTGACGTCGGTGAACTTGCAGTCTTCCGCCGCGTCCGGCTCCGGGCTCGTGCTGCCGGTGGGGAAGCTCACCAGGGTCTGGTAAACGTTCCGCATCAATTCCCAGGAACCGTCCCAGGCTGCCGCCGGATCGAGCGTCGACGGGGAGCTGGTGGTCCCGACGGTTATCTTCTGGTCCGTTTCCGATCCGCTGTCGGAAAGGAGACCGCAGCCGGCCAGCAGAGAAAGGGAAGCTAGGGCTGCAGCAGCCTGCAGACTGGCCCGGTAGAACACGCGCACGCTCCTCGATCAGCCATGGGTCGGCAGACCATACCGCAGCGCCCCGCCAGGTCAATCCGCTGACTCGACGGGGCACTTGACTCAATCAGGGCCAAATCGGTTCAGGCCGCTCTCAGCCCACACCCGCGTTGAGGAAAATTCCTCCGTCGACCACGAGCGTCTGCCCGGTGATCCAGTCGGACTGCGCGGAGGTCAGGAAGGCCGCCGCGCCCCCGATGTCCTCGGGCACTCCGAGCCGGCCCAGCGGGTAGGCGGCGGCCGCCTCCGCTTCGCGGCCCTCGTAGAGCGCCTCGGCGAACTTCGTCTTGACCACGGCCGGGGCGATGGCGTTGACCCGTACGACCGGGGCGAACTCGTGCGCCAGCTGGGCGGTCAGGTTGATCATGGCCGCCTTGGACATCCCGTACGCGCCGATGAACGGCGAGGGGGCGACGCCGGCGACGGAGGCGATGTTGACGATCGCCCCGCCGTTCTCCTTCTGCCAGGCCTTCCAGGTCTGCTGGGCGAAGCCGAGCGCCGAGATCACATTGGTCTCGTAGACCTTGCGGGCCACGTTGAGGTCGAGCTCGGCCATGGGGCCGAAGACCGGATTCGTCCCGGCGTTGTTGACCAGGTAGTCGACCCGGCCGAACGCCTCCATCGTGCGCTCGACCGCCGCGGCCTGGTGCGCCTCGTCGTGCGCCTTGCCGGGGATGGCGATGACCCGGTCGGCGCCGAGCCGCTCCACTGCCTCCTTCAGGGCGTCCTCGCCCCGCCCGGTGATGGCCACCCGGTCGCCGCGGGCGACGAGCGCCTCGGCGATCCCGTAGCCGATGCCCCGGCTGGCGCCCGTGACGAGGGCGACCTTTCCGCTGTCCTGCACCGTCATGATGTCCGCTGCCCTTCGGATCAGTTGAGGGGTCCGCCGGCCACGTACATGACCTGGCCGGAGACGAAGCCCGCGTCGTCGCCCGCGAAGAAGGCGATGGCGTTCGCGACGTCCTCGGGGCGGCCGACGCGCTGGACGGGGATCTGGGTGGCGGCCGCCGCCTGGAACTCCTCGAAGCCCATGCCGACGCGCTCGGCGGTCTGCGCGGTCATCTCGGTGACGATGAAGCCGGGCGCGACGGCGTTGGCCGTGACGCCGAACTTGCCGAGCTCCTTGGCGAGGGTCTTGGTGAGGCCCTGGAGCCCCGCCTTGACCGCGGAGTAGTTGGCCTGGCCCCGGTTGCCGAGGGCCGAGGAGGAGGAGAGCGAGACGATCCGGCCGAACTTGGCCTCGACCATGTGGGCCTGGACGGCCTTCGCCATCAGGAACGCGCCCTTGAGGTGCACGTTCATCACGATGTCCCAGTCGGACTCGCTCATCTTGAACAGCAGGTTGTCGCGGAGCACGCCCGCGTTGTTCACCAGGATCGTCGGCGCGCCCAGCTCGGCGGCGACCCGCGCGACGGCGGCTTCCACCTGGCCGGCGTCCGACACGTCGCAGCCGACGGCGAGCGCGGTGCCCCCGGCGGCGGTGATCTTCTCGACCGTGTCCTTGCAGGCCGCCTCGTCGAGATCGAGTACGGCGACGGCGCGGCCCTCGGCCGCGAGGCGTACGGCGGTGGCGGCGCCGATGCCCCGCGCTGCTCCCGTCACGATGGCGACGCGCTGCTCGGTGGTGGACATGCTTGGTTCTCCTCGCCCTTGGATAGCGGCTCAGCGGGCGTCGGGGCGTTTCCCTGACAGAAAGACTCCCGATCGCTGAGCAACCGCTTAGTACCTTCAGCAGACGAGACGCTAGAAGCCCTGGCACCCGGTGTCAACGGCGCACGCCCCGGCGGGCCGCACGTCACACCGGGCGGGAGCGCCCGCCGTGGTGCCGTGCCGGTCCGCCGGGGCGTGTCTCAGCGCACCAGCAGGTCGAGCAGCCGTTCCACCTCACCGGCCGGGTCGGTGGTCAGCCCGCTGTGCACGGCGCCGGGCTGGACGACCGTGGAGCGCGGGGCGATCAGCCAGCGGAACCGCCGCCCGGCGTCGTCGTCCGCCGCCTGACCGGCGCCCCGGCCTCCGCCGCAGACCCCTTCGACGGCGCGCAGGGCGGCCCGCACCCCGACGACGTCGGCGTCCGGGGCCAGCGCCTTCAGCTTCGCCTCGTCGAGGTGCGTACGGGCCGCGACGAACGAGTGCGCCCGGCAGTAGACGAGCACCCCCGCGTTGAAGCACTCGCCCCGCTCGACCCGGGGCACGACGCGCAGGATCGCGTACTCGAAGACAACGCGCCGCGTCATCGGCCGCCCTCCTCGCCGGTACGGGCGGCTGCCGCCGCGTGGTCGCCGCCGGCCGGTTTCGGCCGGGGCGGCAGCCGCTCGGTGAGCCAGCCGGGGGCCTGGGAGGGCCGGGTCGCGGTCGGCGCGTCCAGCGTGATCCGCTCGTGGATGCCGGCGGCCCGGGCGAGCAGCGGGGCGATGTAGGCGCGGCGCACCTCGTCGGCGGAGGCGAAGCCGGGCTCGTCGGCCAGCCAGACGTCCGGCACGTCGGCGGTCACCTCGGTGAGCAGTTCCTCGGTGACCAGCGGGGCGAGCTCGGCGGCGGCGGACGCGATGTCCGGCCCGAAGGAGGCCAGCACATGGTCCGAGGCGTTGTACGGCTTGGCGGCGGAGGCCTGGGCTCCCGGCCAGTTGTGGTGCCAGATCATGGTCGCGCCGTGGTCGATGAGCCAGAGATCGCCGTGCCAGACGAGCAGGTTGGGGTTGCGCCAGGAGCGGTCCACGTTGTTGATCAGCGCGTCGAACCAGACGATCCGCCCGGCCTCGGCCGCCCCGACCTCATAGGCCAGCGGGTCGAACCCGAGCGAGCCCGGCAGGTAGTCCATCCCGAGGTTGAGTCCGCCGCTCGCGCGGAGCAGCTCCTGCACCTCCTCGTCGGGCTCGGCGAGTCCGATGACGGGGTCGAGCTCGATGGTCACCAGCTCGGGCACCCGCAGCCCCAGCCGGCGGCCGAGTTCCCCGCAGATGATCTCGGCGACGAGCGTCTTGCGGCCCTGACCCGCCCCCGTGAACTTCATGACGTACGTACCGAGATCGTCGGCCTCGACGATGCCGGGGAGCGAGCCGCCCTCACGCAGGGGCGTGACATAGCGGGTCGCAGTGACCTCTTTCAGCACGTTACCGGGCCACCTATCTCTTCAGCTCTTCCGCTTTGCACTCCACGGTCGCCCGGGGGCCGCGACGGCGGGAATCACCCGTCGACGGCGGTGCAGCCCTCACGTCTGGCTTCCGGCATGGAGTGAGCATAGTAACCGACAGTGATCACGAGTGAGGAGCACACGAACCGCCGGGGCCCGGCCTGTGCTGCCGGCATATCCCGTCGCGGCGGCGGGTATTGGCCTGTTCGCCGTCCGATGGAGCGTCCATGCTGCGGATCCACTTCACCCCCGAGGACATGACGCGGGTCAAGGTGGCCCCGGAGCCGGATCTCCTGTCGGAGATCAGCAACAGCGTGCAGACCCTGCAACGGAACGACGGGGCACGGGTCTTCGGCGACTGGCGGCGCGCTGGGGGCGGCCCCGGCTCCCGGAGAGCCGCCGGCTGCTCGCCGCTGCTGCCTCCCCACGGCTACTCCCCCGGCTTCCTCACCCCCAGCTCCGGGGAGCGCACCACGCTCCGGGCCGCCGTGCACACCCTGCTCGGAACGCCGCGGCCGAGGCTGCGCGCGGTGTTGCCCCGGCTCGCCGGATCCACGTCGCGGCCCGGCCGGGCCGCCGCCCTGGCCGAGGCGACACGGACGCGCTCGCGCGGCGGGGCGACGCCCTCCACGCCTGTCAGGCGCAGGCGCTCCTGCCGCACTGGCGGCAGGTCCGCGCGGACCTGGAGGCCGACCGGGCACTGCGGATGCGGCATCTGATGGACGGTGGCACCGAGGCGCTGCTGACCGGACTCGGGCCGGCGGCCGCCCGTGCTGGAGGTCGCCCGTGCTGGAGGTCGCCCGCCCGGTCGACCAGGACCTGCGGCTGGACGGCCGCGGGCTCGTGCTCCAGGCGTCGTTCTTCTGCCGGCCCACCCCGACCACCCTCGCGGACGGTGAGCTGCCGCCCGTCCTGGTCCATCCCGTCCACCGCACGGCCGACGGGGCCGGACGCCCGGGGGCGACGGGACCGACGACGGACCGCGGTCCCCTCGGCCGTCTCCTCGGGCAGACCCGTGCGGACCTGCTGCGGGCCCCCGTACCGGCTGCCACCCTCTGCGTGAACATCCGCGCGGCGCGACACGTACCCCTGATCGAAGTCATCGAGGACGAGGCCCGGGACACCACCGGGGCCAACCGGGACACCGACGAAGGGAATTGCCGCGATGAGCGCAACACAGGAGCACCGGAGCCTCCTCGGACGCCGCACGGTGGTCGTGGCGGTGGGGGCGGCCGGAGCGGCGGCCGCCCTCACCGCGTGCGGCGGATCGGACGATCCGGGGGGCTCGGACACGGTCGAGCAGCCCGGGAGCGGCGGCGGGGGCAAAGGCGGCGACGTGCTCGCCGCGGCCTCCGACATTCCGGAGGGCGGCGGGGTGGTCTTCGCCGCGCAGAAGGTCGTGGTCACCCAGCCGCGGCCGGGCGAGTTCAAGGCGTTCTCGTCCACGTGCACCCATCAGGGCTGCGCGGTCAAGGACGTCTCGGCCGGCACGATCACCTGCCCCTGCCACAACTCCACCTTCGACGCCGCCACGGGCAGCCCGACCGGCGGGCCCGCCACCCAGCCGTTGCCCGCCCGCGAGATCGTCGTCGAGGGCGATGCGATCAGGCTGGCGTAGGACCGGTCGTCAGACCGCCGTCGCCCCCTGCCTGCGCGGTCGCTTCCAGCTGCCGAGGACGGCGTCGGTGGTGGTGACGGTGGCGACCAGGGCGAGGGTGTTACGGACCAAGGCGGGGGTGTACTCGGCGGGCACCCCCGCAATGGCGTCGGCCGGGACGACGGCCGTGTAGCCGAGGTTGACCGCGTCGAAGACGGCGTTGGGGATGGCGATGTTGGCCGATACGCCGGTGATGACGAGCGTGCGGCAGCCGAGGTTGCGCAGCAGCGGGTCGACGTCGGTGCCGGCCAGAGGCGAGAGGCCGTGCAGCCGGCGGACGACGAGATCCTCGTCGGCCACCTCGATGGGGGGTGCGACCCGGACGGCCGTGGTGCCGGTGTGCTGCTGGACGGGCAGCCTGGCGGCGGCGCGGAAGAGCCGGGCGTTGTGGTTGCCGCCGCGCCCGTCGGGCCGGCTCTCGGCGATCGCGTGCATCACCTGGACACCGTTCTCGTGGGCGGCGGCGACGAGCCGGGCGACATGGGCCAGGGCGCCCGACGAACGGGCTGCGGCGGCGAGTTCGGGCAGGGCGCTGTCCGGCCCCACCACACCCTGCTGGCACTCGACGGTCAGCAGGACGGTGGTGGCGGGGTCGAGCAGCGCGGTGAGCCGCTCCTGTGATTCCCTCGACGGCACGGGCGCTCCTCCCTTTCCTGTTCCTGGCGCGGGTTCCGTGGACGGGACCGGGCGCGCGAGAGTAGCGGCCATTGCGTCATGAAGGAAGAGCGTCCATGATTTCTGACACCTAGTCAGATTCGGGCGGGATTCGGATTCCAGGAGAGGGCGGCACATGACCCACACCCAGCGACGAGGCCGCCGGATCATGATGACGCCCGAGGAGCGGGACGCCTACCTAGGCGAACAGCGCACCTGCCGGGTGGCCACGCTCGGCTCCGACGGCGCTCCGCACATCGGTGCGCTGTGGTTCGTCTGGGACGGCGGCTCGCTCTGGCTGTACTCCATCACCCGCAGCCGCCGCTGGTCCCAGCTGCGCAAGGACACCAGGATCGCCGTGGTCGTGGACGACGGCGAGGGGTACGAGGAGTTGCGCGGCGTGGAGCTCACCGGCCGGGCGGAGTTCATCGGCGAGGCTCCTCGAACGGGCGAGCCCTTCCCCGAACTCGCGGAGCCGGAGCGGCTGTTCCCGGTGAAGTACTTCGGCATCACGGAGATGCCCCATGACGGACGGCACGCCTGGCTGCGGCTCACCCCGGAGACGATCACCTCCTGGGACTTCCGCAAGCTCGCCGGTCTCACCTGACCCCGGCGGCCGCCACCCCCGCGCCCGCCGCCCGCAGCGCGTCCACCGCCGCGCGGACCGACGGCCGGCGGTCCGCGTCGGTGCGCCAGACCACATGGACGTGCCGTCGCATGGTCTGCAGCACCGGCACCAGGCGCACCCCGTCGGGAACCGGGCCGCGCCCCAGCCGGGGAGCCACACAGACGCCGAACCCGGCAGCGATCAGCGCGAGTTGCGTATGGTGCTCACCGGCCAGATGGGCGATGCGCGGCTCGATACCCCGCGAGCGCAGCGTGAACATCAGCCACTCGTAACAGAATTCGCCCTCGGGCCAGGACACCCACGGGTCGTCCGCGAAGTCCTCCAGCTCCACCTCGTCGCGGTCCGCCAGCGGATGCCCGGCCGGCATGGCGATGTCCGGTGCGTCGTCGAGGAGTTCGGCCTTGGCCAGGCCGCCGGGCACGGGCAGCCGCTTGTTGCTCCAGTCGAGCACGACGGCCAGGTCGACGTCACCGCGCAGCACCGCGCGCAGCCCCTGCTCGGGCTCCAACTCCCGCGTACGGACGGTGAGGTCGGGGTGGTCGGCGCGCAGGGAGGTGAGCGTCGCGGGGAACAGCCCGCGCGCCGCGGTCGGGAAGGCGCAGATCCGTACCTCACCGACGACCTCGCCGCGCTGCGCCTCGATGTCGGACTGGGCCAGCTCCACCTGCGACAGGATCCTCGCGGCATGGTCCGCGAGCAGCCGGCCCGCGTCGGTGAGGCGGACGCCCCGGCCGTTCTTGGCGAGCAGCCGCTGCCCGACCTCGCGCTCCAGCTTGGCCATCTGCTGCGAGACTGCCGACGTCGTGACGTGCAGCCCGTCGGCCGCCCCGCTCACCGAGCCGTGCCGGGCGAGGGCGTCCAGGGTGCGCAGCCTCTCCAGGTTCAACATGTAAGCGATGCTACGCGAATACGCACAGAAACTCTCGCTTGTCCTACGAGGTCATCTTCGTCAGGCTGGGCACCATGAGCGCTCCCTGCGAGCCGAGGGCCACGGCCCCGGCGTCAGCACCTCCCCCGCCCGTTCCGTCCGCACCACCGGCCCGGCGCCCGGCTCTCGACTGGCGGATCCGGTTCGCGGCGCTCTCGCTCATCTGGGGGTTCAGCTTTCTGCTGATCAAGGTCGGGACCGAGGGCTACGCCCCGTTCCAGGTCACCTTCGGCCGGTTGCTCGCCGGTACGGCGGTGCTGGTCGCGGCCATGGCGATGCGCCGGGAACGGCTGCCGCGTTCGGCCCGGACCTGGGGGCACCTCGCGGTCGCGGCGTTCCTTCTCAACGCGCTGCCGTTCTCGCTCTTCTCCTACGCCGAGCTGACGATCCCCTCGACGCTGGCCGGTATCTGCAACGCGACCTCGCCGCTGTGGGGCATGGCGCTCTCGGTGGTCGCCCTGTCGGAGGACCGCCCGACCCGCCGCCGGGTGGCCGGTCTCGGTCTCGGCTTCCTCGGCGTTCTCACGGTGCTGGGCGCCTGGCAGGGCTTCTCCGGCCTGGACCTGCCGGGCACGGGCATGGCGTTGCTCGCCTCGTTCTGCTACCCGGTGGGCTGGATCTACGTCCGCCGCACGCTGGCCGGCGCCGGCTCGTCGACGCTGGCGCTGACGGGCAGCCAACTGTTCCTCGGTACAGTCCAACTGGCCGTGGTGACACCACTGTTCACCTCGGCGCCCACTTCCTTCCCGCTGCTCCCGACGCTCAGCGTCCTCGCTCTGGGCGCGCTGGGCACGGGCCTGGCGGTGCTGCTCCAGTACGGTCTGGTCCAGGAGGTCGGTCCGACGACGGCCCAGATGGTCACGTACTTCATTCCGGTGATCGCGACGGCGGCGGGCGTCGCGCTGCTGGGCGAACGGCTGAGCTGGAACACCCCGGTCGGGGCGCTGATCGTCCTGGTCGGGGCGGCCCTCACCCAGAGCCGCGCCCGCCCGGCCGCCACCGCCGTACCGAAGGAGCTTGCGGGGCACCCGGCCGCCACCCCGCCCGAAGCCGCGGAGCACCCGGCCGCCACCGCCGTACCGGACGAGCCGACCGAGCACCCGGCCATCGCCCCGCCGGGCGCGGACACCCCACGTCTCAGCCGTAGTTGACCGGTCGCGCCGGCCCCGCGGCGGCGGCCACCGCGTCCGCCAGGGGGCCGATGTCCGCCGCGGTCAGCGGGGAGACGGTGAGCCGCACCCCGGGGGGCGTGTCCAGCCGGAAGCGCGCGCCCGGGGCCGCCGCCCAGCCCGCGTGGAGCAGCCGGGCGACCGCCCCGGTCTCGTCGCTCACGGGCACCCACACGTTCATCCCGCTGCGCCCCCGGGCCGGCACGCCCCGCTCCGCCAGCGCCTGGATGAGCGCGTCCCGGCGAGCGCCGTAGGACCGTGCGACCGTACGGGTGTCGACGGCGCCCGAGGTCCACAGATGGAGCACGGCGCGCTGGAGCAGCCGACTGACCCAGCCGGGCCCGAGCCGTTGCCGCCCCGCCACCCGGTCGACCGTTAGGGCGTCCCCGGTGAGCGTGGCGACCCGCAGGTCCGGGCCGTACGCCTTGGCCGCAGAGCGGATGAACGCCCAGTGGGCCGTCGCCCCGGCCAGCGGATGCAGCGGCAGGTCGACGATGGCGTGTCCGTGGTCGTCCTCGATCAGCAGCACGTCCGGGTGGCGGGCGAGGACCGCGCGCAGCTCCCGGGCGCGCGGCGCGTCCAGCGACGCGCCGGTCGGGTTCTGCGCCCGGTCGGTGACGACGAGGGCCCGCGCCCCGGCCCGCAGCGCCCGCTCCACATCGGCGGGCAGCGGACCGGAGTCGTCCACGCCGACCGGTACGGCGCGCAGCCCGAGCGCCGGTACGAGGTCGAGCACGCTGCCCCAGCCGGGGTCCTCCACCGCCACCGCGTCGCCCGGCCTGAGGTGCGCCGCGAGGACCCGCTCGATCGCGTCCAGGGCGCCGGAGGTCACGGCGACCGTCCCGGCGGGAACCCCGTCGGCGTCCATCGCGGCGCGGGCGTACGCGGCGAACTCCACGACCACCGGGGCCTGCCCGTACAGACCATGGCTCTCCGCGTCGGCTGCGGCGGCCGCGGCGAGCGCCGGCCCGAGGCCGGGCAGCAGCTCCGGATCGGGATTGCCCTCGC
This sequence comes from Streptomyces sp. iso_384, assembly GCF_056172905.1. NCBI lineage: Bacteria > Bacillati > Actinomycetota > Actinomycetes > Kitasatosporales > Streptomycetaceae > Streptomyces > Streptomyces sp. iso_384. The sequence goes on along the minus strand of NZ_JBWBTT010000001.1, from coordinate 3,121,902 downwards.
CGAGGTCCCGGACGCCCGGAGGCGCATCGATCCGCAGCGATCCGCGCGACGTGCTCGCCGGAGCGGGACGCACCCGGCTCCCCCGGCGGCCCGCCGTCTCGATCACCCCGCGCTCGCGCAGCGTTCGATAGGCGGCCGCCACCGTATTGGGATTGACCTCCAAACGCGCCGCCAACTCCCGCATGGGGGGCAGCACATGGCCCGGCGGGAGGTCTCCGGAGCCGACCCCGCGCTCGACACTGGCGGCAATCTCCGATGCACGCCGCCCACTGATCCGATACTCTCCTAGCACAAACAACATTATGCACTAGTGCAATGGAGTGAGCAATGCAGCACACCGCAACGCCCGACGGCACGGGCCCCGGCGTCGCCGCCCCCTACCTTCCCACCGATCGCACCGTGCCCACCCGGTCCAGGGAGCGCGCCTCCTACGACCGCGAGCTGGTCCACTCGATCCTCGACGAGGCCTACCTCTGCCACCTGGGCTTCGTGCGCGACGGCGCCCCGGTCGTCCTGCCGACCCTCTTCGGCCGGATAGGAGAGCGGCTGTACGTCCACGGCTCGACGGGCTCGCGACCGCTGCGCTCGGCCAGGAGCGCGGACCCCGGGCTGCCGGTCTGCCTGACGGTCACCCATGTCGACGCCCTCGTGCTGGCCAGGTCAGCCTTCCACCACTCGATGAACTACCGCTCGGTGGTGGTGCACGGCACGGCCGTGACGGTGACCGACCCCGAGGAGCGCAGGCGCGCCCTGGACGCGATCGTGGACCAGGTCGTGCCCGGCCGCTCCCGCGACTCCCGGCCGGCCGACGCCAAGGAGCTGGCCGCGACGGCGGTGATCCGGCTGGACCTCAACGAGGTGTCCGCGAAGGTCCGCACCGGCGGACCCAACGACGAGCCCGAGGACAGCGCCCTGCCCCACTGGACCGGCATCGTGCCGCTCACCCGGGGGTACGCGGCTCCGGTCCCCGCGGACGACCTGGATCCGGCCATCGACGTACCGGACTATCTGACCGCGCTCTGACCGGGGTCGCGGCGGCCAAAGCTGCCGCGACCCGTCGGGCCGGGACCCGTCACACCGCGACGCCCACGGCCTCCTTCCGGCGGGCGGCCGCCGCACCGCGTGCCTCCGCGAGGGCCAGTCCGGCCACGGCGGTCAGCAGGAGCAGCGTGCCGAGAACCGTGGCCGCCGTCAGCCGCTCCCGCAGGACGGTCACCGCGATGACCGCCGCACTCACCGGCTCCAGGAGCATGATCACGGAAACGGTGGCCGACCGGACGGCGGCCGCTCCGGCGAAGTACAGCGCGTAGGCGAGCGCCGTGGGCACCGCCGCCACATAGACCAGCAGCCACAGCACCTGCCCGGTCTCCGCGGTGTACGGCATCAGCCCCTCGGCCAGCGCCATGGGCAGCAGGCCCACCGCTCCGATACCGAACGCCCAGGCGCTGGTGGTCAGCGCGTCGCCGCCGTCGCCGTCCCGCCCGAGCCACCGGGTGAGCAGCGTGATCGCCGCGTACCCGGCGGCGGACAGCAGCGCCAGCAGCACCCCGGCCGGCACGACGTCGCCGCCCTCACCGCCCAGGACCAGCACGACGAGCCCGGTCAGCGCGCCGGTCACGGCGGCCAGTCCGCCGCCGCCGAGGCGTTCGCCCAGCAGCAGACGCGCCCCGACGGCGATCAGTACGGGCCCGGCGCCGAGCGTGACGACGGTGCCGACGGCGAGACCGGTGGCCTCGACCGCCGCGAAATACGCGCTCTGGAACACGGTGAGACCGATGCCGGTACCGAGGATCCGGAGCAGCCGGCGACGCCGGGGCTCGGCCTTGCGGGGTGCACGGCGGGGTCGCAGCGCGAGCGCCCCGGCGAGCAGGACGAGACCGCCCGCGCAGCGCCAGAAGGACAGGGCGAGCGGGCCGAGGTCGCTGACCCGGAAGATCAGCGAGGCGGCCGCGCCGGCGGTGCCCCAGGCGACTCCGGCGACGACGAGATACAGCAGGCCGCGCCCGACGGGCAGCGCGGAAGCAACAGGGGTGCGCATATGACTTCTCCAGAGAAGGACAGGGTGGTGGGTCGCTCGGCTCCGCACGCGGGCAGCGACGAACCGCTCGGGGACTGCCCGAGCCCGGTCTTCGTCAGGAGTGGCCGCGCGCGCTAGGCGGCAGGCGGCGGCAGCACAGTCAGATGCATGGTGGGCACACTAACTCGGGGCCCGGCCGCTGGCCAACTCGCCCTCGACGCCCCCGGCCACCGCACCGGTGCCGGGCCCGGCGGCGACGGGGCCCGACGGGGGCTTCGGCGCGGCGGACTGGGCGATGAATGCTCCGGCCAGGACGACGAACCCGCCGATGAGCTGCGGCGCGGAGAGGTGTTCGCCGAGGAGCACCCAGGCCAGACCGGTCGCGATGACCGCTTCGAGGCAGGCGACGACCCCGGCCACCTGGGGCGAGAGCAGCCGGACCGAGACAACCCCGGTGACGTAGGCGAGCACGGTGGCGATCAGCACGATCCAGCCGAGCAGCAGCCAGGCGGGGACCTCGTTGCCGTTCATGCCCGCGCTGCCGCCGAGCAGTGACCAGTCCATGCCCCAGGGGCGGGCGACGACGGTCAGGACGGCCGCGCCGACGATCAGTCCGTACGCGATGACGCCGACGGGGTGCGGAGGCTCGGCTCGCTCGCCCTCGCTGCCGCTCTGCCCGCCGTGGTCGGAGAGGACGAAGTAGCCGACCTGGCAGCAGGCCGCGCCGAGGGCCAGCAGCAGCCCGAGGAGATCGAAGCTGAGCCCGGCCCAGACCTCGACGACGCACGCGAGCCCGCCGACCGCCAGCACCACACCGACCGCGGCGGCCCGGGTGACGGGCCTGCGCTGCACGAAGCGGACCCAGCCGAGGACCAGCGCTGGCGCCAGATACTCCACCAGGAGCGCCACACCGACCGGGATACGGGAGATCGAGGCGAAGTAGAAGGCCTGGACACCGGCCACCGCGAACAGGCCGAACCCGGCGAGCAGCGCGGGGCGTTCCCGTACGAGGTTCCGGTGGCGCCAGGCGACCGGGAGCATGATGACGGCGGCGCCGGCGACACGCAGCCAGACCACGTGCAACGGGTCGAGACCCGCCTCGATCAGCGGCTTGGCCGCCACTCCCGAACCGCCGAACGCAAAGGCCGAGAGCAGGGCGAGGCCCAGCCCGGCGCTTCTGCCCTGAAACCCCGAAGACGCGTGCATCGGCACATCATGGCAGCAGTCGACAGCACCGTCATCCCCGTGACACCTGTCGAGACGGCACCCGCGCCGCGGCCCCGGAGTGGGCCCCGCACACGGCGGCCACGGGAACCCGCACCGTCTCCGTAGCGCAAGGCCGGTACGTCACCGTCACCGGAGGGATCGCACCGTCGCCACCTCGCGCCGGCGGCTCACCCCTGGCGTGACGCCTCCACCGACAGCGCGGCCACCCGGTCCGTCAGCCACCGCGCTTCCACGCCCCCGCGGGAGAGCACCTCCACCGCCCGGCACTCGGCGTCGGCCGCCAGCGCGGCGAGCAGATCGAGGCCGGCGGCACGCGCTTCCCCGCGCGCCGCCGCACGGTCCAGCGCGCCCTCCATCGCGGCGAGGGCCGAGGGCGACCAGCTGTCGACGGCCGGGTCGCGCACCAGCGGAACGGCGCCGGAGTCCTCGACGGAGCCCTGCCAGCGGAGCCCGTAGCCGATGCTGCGCTGGACGAGATAGCCGAGCACCCTGGCCAGCCGAGGACCGCCGTCGAAGGCCTCTCGGACCTCGGGGTCCATCTCGATCAGCGAGTGGAGCAGGTGGGCGGTGTCGATCTGCCGGTCCCCGTCTCGCAGCGCACGCCTGCGCGCACCCGTCAGCACCGATGCCAGTTCCACGGTGTAGCGGGCATCGAGTTCGGCGTGGTTCGGTGCGGGCTGTTCAGGCATCCGCGGCGTCCGGTTTTGCACACCTCTACCCCATCAGTCCCACGGCCGGAAGACATCCCCGGAGCGACCCATTGGACATCCCACCGAAGTTGGGGACACCGGAGCGGCCCCTCCTCCTTGCGGATGAGATCGTGCCGAGGGGCACAACCATGTCGGCCCGGGGGGCGCGCCGCCTTGCCTTGTACGCCCCCGTGGCAACCGCCGACCCCCGCTCACACGTCCCTCACGCGACAGCGCACGCGGCGCAGAGAACGGGGACGGGAAGGGAGGAACGGGTGTTCTGGATGGTCGCCCTGCTCGCCCAGGACGGGCTGCAGTACGTCTACCGCGTGTACGCACCCGACGACGCCCTGCCCGCCGATCTCTTCTGGACGGCCTTCCACTGCCACGACGAGGGCCCCCACCCCCGCGCGTCGGACCGCTTCGACGCCGCGGTGATCTGGCGGAACCGGCAGGCGCAGCAGATCTGACGGTTCATCAGTATTGAATGTTGGCGCGACTGCCACTACGTTCCGCGACACCGAAACCGGACGAACCAGGGGTGGTCGCATGGCTGAAGTCAGCGCCGAGGCACGCATCGAGGCGCCCGCCGAGAAGGTCTGGGACCGCCTGACGGACTTCTCGTCGTACGGGGAGTGGAACGCCACCCACACCAGCTTCCCCGGGGGCGGCCCGGCCGAACTGGAGCTCGCGGCCACCTACGAGGAGAACATGAAGCTCATGGGCTTCCCGGCCGAGGTGGCCTGGACGGTCGACGGACTGGAGCAGGGCCGTCTGCTGGCGACCCGGGGCAAGGGCCCGATGGGGGTCATCCTGGCCATGCGGTACTCCCTGACCCCGGAGGGCGACGCCACGACGATGCGCATCGACGGGGAGTTCACCGGAGCGGCGGTCTCCCTGATGGGCGGCAAGCTCAAGGACTCCGCGACGGCGGCGCTCCAGGAGTCGCTGCGCAAGCTCGGCGGGCTGGTCGCCCCCTGATCGCACCCGGCCGCACGGTACGCGAAAGGCCCCGCGGAATCCGTCCCGCGGGGCCTTTCGCGCCTGACACCCACTCGCCTCGGGCGCGCAGCCGGCTTCCGGTACGACTCAGTGCTCGTCGGCGAGGATCAGATAGAGCTTCTTGCGCGCGTCGTTGATGACCGTCAGCGCCTTCTGCCGCTGGTCGGCCGAGCCGGTCTTCCAGACCTGCCCGAATGCCTCCATCAGACCGAATCCGGCCTGCCGGATCTCGTTGACGCCTTCCCAGTCCACGCCGCGTCCGGCCTCCTCCCACGGAGCCTCGGGGCCGGTCTCGGCCTCGCTCCGTCCGGATTCGGTGAGCGTGAACAGCTTCTTGCCGCCCTCGCTGGCGCTGACGATCAGACCCTCGTCCTCCAGCAGCTGGAGCGCCGGATAGACGGAGCCGGGACTGGGCCGCCAGGCCCCGCCGCTGCGCTCGCCGATCTCCTGGATCATCTCGTAGCCATGCATCGGGCGGTCCTTCAGCAGAGCCAGGATCGACGCCCGCACGTCACCGCGCCGCGCCCGCCCCCGGCCACCGCCGCCCCGGCCGCGTCCGCCACCGAAGGGCCCGCCGCCGAACGGCGGCCCGAACGGCCCGAAAGCGGCCCGACGACCGTCGCCCTCACCTCGACCGTGATGACCGGGCCCGTAGTGCCCCGGCCCGTGCTCATAACCATGTCCGTGTGAACGCATCGCTACGCTCCCTCCATCGTTGATCTGTCGCGATGCGTCAACGATATATCGGAAACTATCGGATGGCAAGGCCACCGGGTCTCTGTGGATGACGTGCGGCGGGAACCCCGGGCCATGACCGGCAGCGGAGGCGTTACATGCGCAGGCGGCGGTAGCCCTCGGCCACCGCCGAGGCTCGGTCGCGGACGCCGAGCTTGTCGTGGATGTGCTGCAGATGGGTCTCGATGCTCGCCTCGCCGATGAACAGCGCCGTGGCCGCACCGCGATCCGAGTGGCCGTTCGCGACCAGTTGCAGCACCTGCTTCTCCCGATCGGCCAGCGGCCCTCGGTGATCCCGACGTCGGTCACGTCGGGAAGCCCGGCCAGGGCGCTCCTGTCCAGCGGCTGCCTCACCCGGAACCGGACCTGCTGCACCGCGCTCGACCGCGCGATCGGCTCACTTCGCTTCCCTCACCGTCCCTTCGCTTCCCTTTCCCTCGCTTCCGGGGATGGGAATACTTCGCCGGATGATCGTGATGCGGCCCGTTCTGGAGATGAACACCCCTGACGGCTTCGACCTCTGGCCCGTCGTGGAGACCGAACGGTTCGGTTTCCTGCCGCTCGGCGGTGACCTCTCGCCCGCCGAGGTCGGGACAGCCCTCATGCGCATCGCCGCGTGCAATGACGTCGACCCCGCGGACCACGAAGAACTGCCGCCCCGGCCGGCCGACCCTGTCGACGGCTTCCTGCACGGACTGCTGCACCTCGACAACCTCTACGCCGCGGGCGGCCTCCGGGTCACGGACACCTCCACGGGCGTCGTCTTCTCGCCCGGCTGCTGCGACGGACTGGAGGACTGGCGCGACTGGTACGTGGTCGCCGACCGCGGGGGCGGAATCGGGTACGGCCACGATCCTCAGTCGTCGCTGGCCGAACGCCTCGGCGACACCGTCGGCCTGACCGTGGACACCGACCGGACCGACAGCCCGGTGATCGACCTGCCGGTCACCGAGCTCCGCCGTCTGCTCGCCGACGTCGAGCGCGACCTGACCGGGTTCCTCGCGGTGGCGGCCGACTGGGTCTCCGAGCACCTGCCCGGCCACTCCGCTCCTCTGGTGGCCGCCCTCGCCCGTGTTCTCGACGTGCCTCCGCCCGGCACACCGCAGGCGCCGCCCACCAACGAACGGACGTAGGGCGCAGGACAGCGCCCATCGGCCGCCGGTCCAGGTCCGCCGACACGGACCGGCGGGCAGGACCGACCCGGCGGAGTATCAGGTTCCGCCCGGCCGGAAGGGCTCCCGGGATACCTCTCCGTAGCGGGCGGCGACCGTGGCGGCCCGGTCCCGCAGGGCGTTGCGCAACGACTGCGGGGCCAGCGCTTCCGCGTCCGTGCCGAGCTGCCACAGGGCCCATTCGGCGTGCCGTGAGTCCTGGAAGGTGACCTCCAGCCTCGGCCAGCCGTCCGCGTCGGGGGCTTCCGCGCGGACGGCCAGCACGGTGCCGAGCAGTTCCTCCCTCCGCACCGGGTTCACCCGTACCAGCACGGTGAGGTGGTCGTCGGAGAGGAACCGCGCGGAGCGTTCCCGCCAGATCCGGTCCAGATCGACCCGGTCCGGCCGCTGTGCCGGTTCGGGCAGTTCCTCGGCGGCCAGCACCCGCGACAGCCGGTAGGTGCGGTCCTCGCCGGATCTCGTGGCCAGCAGATAGCCCCGGTCCCGTACGGTGACCAGGCCGATCGGGTCCACCGTGCGCCACCGCGGCCCCTGCCCCGTGGCCGCGTAACGGATGCGCAGCTTGTGTCCGGCGAGGACGGCCCGGCGGACCTCGACCATGGTGGCGCCGGGCACCTCGTCGGCGACGGTCCGGCGTGAGAGCAGATCGGTCTCCGGGTCGACGAGAAACCGCCGGGCCGCGTCGCTCGCGGTGGCCTGATGGCTTTCGGGCAACGCGTCGACGACCTTCCGCATCGCCGAGGCCAGTGCCGCCCCGAGGCCGAAACCCTGCTCCCCGCGCCCCGATCCGGCGGCCAGCAGGGCGAGGGCCTCGTCGTGGTTCAGCCCCGTGAGCTCGGTCCGGAAGCCGGGCAGCAACGCGAACCCGCCGTGCCGGCCGCGTTCGGCGTAGACCGGAACGCCTGCCGCGGACAGCGCCTCGATGTCGCGCAGCACGGTACGGGTGGACACCTCCAGCTCGCGGGCCAGTGTGTCCGCGGTCAGCCGGCCGCGCTGACGCAACAGCAGTACCAGGGAGACCAGTCGGTCGGCGCGCATGCGGGAACCGTAGCGAAATACATGACCAAGGGTGTCGTCATTGATGGGGAGACTCCTCGGCACGACGTCGAACCCGCGGTTGCCCGAGCAGGCAGCTACCGCGTATCGAATGAACCGAATGGAGCTGAAGTGGCCGTGGAACGAACAGCCGTCAACCCGGTGACCTGGTCGGTGGACCTGGGGTTCAACCAGGGTGAGGTCGTCTCCGGGCAGACCCGGACCCTGTACATCTCGGGGCAGACCGCGATGAGCGATGCCGGCAAGCCCCTGCACGACGGCGATATGGCGGCGCAGTTGGCGCTGAGCACCGACAATCTGGAGGCCGTGCTCGGCGAGGCCGGCATGTCGCTCGCGAACCTCGTCCGGCTCAACGTGTACACGACCGACGTCGATCTGCTCCTCCGGCACTACGGCGTGCTGGCGGGGCGGTTGGGCGCGGCTGGGGTGGCGCCGGCCAGCACCCTGCTCGGGGTGACGCGACTGGCGGTACCCGGCCAGCTGGTGGAGCTGGAGGGCACCGCCGTCGCGTGATGCGACCTCGTACGCCCGTAGTCGCCTGTGGTCGTCGGTAATCGCCTGTCGCCGCGGCCCGCCGAGCGCTAGCGTTCGGGGCGACGAGTGAGCCACGGAGCGGGGAAGGCGGAGAGACATTGCCCGGTCGTCCGAGCGCGCGTTGACGTCGTAGGCCGAGACCGGCCCGTCATCGCGTGCTGCCTCTGAGGTTGCGGCACAGCGAGCCCTTTTCCGCCCGATGCCCGGCGTGCTTCGCGCGCCGGGCGGTGGTTCTCGTTTCCGGCGACCCCAGAGGCTTCCGTGCAGTCCCCTGCTTCTTCTCCTTCCCCTTCTCCCTCCCCCATCCCTTCCCTGTGGCGGGACGCCGACTTCCGCAGGCTCTGGGTGGGCCAGACGGCCTCTCAGCTCAGCGAACACACCACACTCGTCGTGCTGCCGCTCTTCGCCGTCCTGACGCTCGACGCCGGCGCGGGCCAGTTGGGCGTCCTCCGCGCCGTGGGGCAGGCGCCGGTCCTGCTGCTCTCGCTCCTCGCGGGTGCGTGGGTGGACCGGTGGCGGGCCCGCACCGTGATGGTGCTCACCGACGCCGGCCACGCCGTGGCGCTGGGCGCGGCAGCCGTGGCCGGGCTCCTCGGACTGCTCGGTCTGCCCGCGCTGTTCGTGGTGGCGTTCACCGTCGGGGCCCTGTCCGTGCTCTTCGACGTGGCCTACCAGGCCTCCCTCGTACGGATGGTGCGGCGCGATCAGCTCGTGCGGGGCAACAGCGCGCTGGAAGGCAGCCGGTCCGCCGCGCAGATCGGTGGTCCCGCGCTCGGTGGTGCGCTCGTGTCCCTGCTGTCGGCGCCGGTCGCCACCGCCTCCGGCGCTCTGTTCTTCGCGGTGTCGTTCATGTCCCTGCGGCGGATCCGCCGACACGAAGCGGTGCCTCCGGTACGCGGAGAGCATCCGGAGCGCGACACTCGGATCCGGCACCGGATCCATGAGGGCCTCCGCTTCGTCGCCGGAAACCCCTGGCTGCGGGCCGTGTGCCGCGCCTCGGCCGCCTTCCAGTTCTCCCTCGCGGCCACGATGACCGTCTATCTCCTCTTCCTCCCGCGCGAACTGCATCTGCCGGGCGCCACCGTCGGTCTCGCCCTCGCGGCGACCGGGCCGGGTGCGCTCCTGGGCTCGGTCCTGGCCGCACGGCTGCCGGGGCGGTTCGGCCACGGTGTGGTGCTCGTGTCGGCGGCGGTGCTCGGCAACGGCGCGCTGCTGTGCGTACCGGCACTGCACGGCTCCTCGACCGCGACGGTCCTCGCGCTCCTTGCCGTCAACTTCGTTTTCGGGGCCTTCAACCAGCTGGTGAACGTCACGGTCATGTCGGTACGGCAGGCCGTCACGCCGGACGGGATGCAGGGGCGCGCGGCCGCGACGATCACCTTCGTCGGTATGGGCCTCACCCCGCTCGGCTCGCTGCTCGGCGGCTTCCTCGCGCAGGAGTGGGGGCTGCGCGCCGGGCTCCTCGTGGCGGCCGCGGGCATGATGCTGTCCCCGGCCGTCATGGCCGCCTCCCCGCTCGTACGCCTGGGACGAAGGCTCACGCCATGACGTGCGCCACCAGGCCGCGCGCCGGGCCAGGCCGTCCTGAGCACCCCCGTACGGACAACCCCCCGCCCTCGCCCCCCGGACCGAGGACGCGTCCCCGGGGCTGCGAGACCGAGGCTCCACCGGGCGACCTGGGTCCCCCTATTCCCTGCCGCCGCGGGGGCCTGGTACAGATGGTGAGGTTTCCCCCCAACACACGGGCAGCGCAGCCATGAACGCACCCCTGCATCAGGACGGGACAGCCGAGCTCACCCCCTTCGCCATCGACCTGATCTTCGAGGAAGCCCGGCGACGGGCCGAGGTCGTCGCCACGCCGGGGCCCGGCCCCTCGGCTCCAGGGGTCGCAGGTGAGCGGCGCGCCGACAAGAGCGGGCAGGGGCCAGACACCCCGAATTGGCCTTGGCCGATCTCCGCAGCGCCGCCCTACGGTCGCCCCATGAGGATTCGCATCGTCGACGCGTTCACCGACCGCCCCTTCTCCGGAAACCCCGCCGGCGTGCTGCTGCTGGAGAGCGGCGCGTTCCCGGCCGCCGAACGCCTCTCGGAGATCGCCGCCGAGGTCAACCTCTCCGAGACGGCGTTCGCCCACCCGCTGCCGCCGGGCGGCACGGCCGACTGGGCGCTGCGCTGGTTCACCCCGGCCGCCGAGGTGGACATGTGCGGGCACGCGACGCTCGCCACCGCCCATGTCCTGCACACCACGGGTCTGGCCACGGGCCCGGTACGGTTCGCCGCGCGCTGCGGGATCCTGATCGCGACCGCGCACCCGGACGGCTCCCTGACCCTCGACTTCCCGACCTCCCCACTGGCCGAGGAGCCGGTGCCGTACGGTCTCGCCGACGCCCTCGGGGCCGACCCCGTCTCGGTGCACGACACCGGCGAGCACATCGGGGACCTGCTCGTCGAGCTCCGCGACGAGGCGACCGTACGGGCGCTCGCCCCGGACTTCGCCGCGCTGGTGGCCCACTCCCGGCGCGGCGTCATCGCCACCGCCGAGGCCGAGGACCCCGCCCGGGGCTACGACTACGTCTCGCGCGGCTTCTTCCCGGGCGTCGGCATCGACGAGGACCCGGTCACCGGCAGCGCGCACACCGCGCTTGCCCCCTTCTGGTCGGCCCGCCTCGGCCGCGACGACCTCACCGGACTCCAGGCCTCCGCCCGCTCGGGCGTGGTCCGCACCGCGCTGCGCGGCGAGCGCACCCTGCTGACCGGCAGCGCGGTCACGGTGATCGACGGCGAACTGCTCACCGCGCTCTGACCGACGGCCCCACCGGGGTGCGCCGGCCTCCCGGCGCACCCCTTCGCCTCCTCACCGCACCGCACCGCACCCGCTCAGAGCGTGGGCAGCCAGCCGACCCGGCCCGCGAGCAGTGCGTATCCGACGAACGCCCCGATGTCCAGGAGCGCGTGCGCGACGACCAGCGGGCCCACCCGGCCCCAGCGCCGGTAGAGCAGTACGAAGACGACGCCCATCACCACGTTGCCGATGAAGCCGCCGATCCCCTGGTACAGGTGGTACGAACCGCGCAGCACGGAGCTGGCCACCAGGGCCGCCATCGGGGTCCAGCCCAACTGCCCGAGCCTGCGCAGCAGATACCCGACGACGATGACCTCCTCCACCACGGAGTTCTGGATCGCCGAGAGGATCAGTACGGGGTACTTCCACCAGACGTCGGGCAGGGACTCGGGGACGACCGTCAGGCTGAATCCGGTGGCGTGGGCCACGAGGTAGAAGGCCAGTCCGGCGCTGCCGATGCCGGCCGCGACCAGGGTCCCCCGCCCGAGGTCGAACCAGGGCCTGGCCCGGTCGAAGCCGATGGCCCGCAGGCCCGTTCCCTCCCGGATCAACAGATGCGCGACCAGCGCGACCGGCACCAGAGCCGTTGCGATTCCGAACATTTGCCAGGACAGATCAAGCCATGGGCGGTCCGGAGCGTACGAACCGTTGAGCTTCGCCGCCTGGTCCTTCAAACCTCCCGGTTTCGTCAGGGATCCGACAAAACTGATGAGGGAGGAGAGTGCACTGGCGCCCAGCGAGAGCGCCAGGACCAGCGCCACCTCGGACCGCAAGATCCTTCGTGACACGGCCTCTTGGGGAAAAGAATCAGCCACGCGCCCGGCCTCCACCTGCACACCTGCCTTTTGTTCTGCAATCACGTCTCATCCCGCCAACCGTCCCGCTAGTGTCTCGAATGCACGTACGAAGATCATGCGCGACAGGCCGGGGGACGACCGCCATCGCTGATGGCGCGGTCCCCCTTTCCTTGTTTCATCCTCAAGGAGGGGCACCACCGACATGGGACGTCATAGCTTGCCCGACGACCACGCGGCGGAAGGACGCCGGGACCACCCGAGTCCCCGGCGCCGGCGTCGCACGGTCGCCATCGCCACTCTGCTCGTCCTCGCCGTGGCGGCGGGAGGGGCGGTGGCGGTCGAGGGCGGCCTGTTGTCGTTCTCCGGGTCCTGCGAGGACTCCACCGTCCAGCTGTCCGTGGTCGCCTCCCCGGACATCGCCCCCGCCGTACGCTCCGTGGCCGAGCAGGCCCGCGCGGACGAGGTCAGGGCCGACGGCCGCTGCCTCGCGGTGGAGGTGCTGGCCCGCGATTCGCACAAGGTCGCCGAAGCGCTCGCCGCCGGGGGCGCGGATCCCGACTTCCAGGTCTGGCTGCCCGACTCCGACCTGTGGCTGGAGCGGGCCAAGGGGCTGGGCGAGGGCATCCCCGTCTCCCCGTCCGACTCGGTGGCCTCCTCACCGGTGGCGCTGGCCATGGTGCCGTCCGCCGCACAGAGGCTGGGCTGGCCCGAGAAGACGTACTCCTGGGCCGAGTTGGTCGCGGCGGCACTCGGTTCCGACCGGGTGCGCCTCGGCGCGGCGGACCCGGCGCGCAGCGCCACCGGCCTGCTGGCGCTCACCGGCATCGGCGCCTCGTCCGCGCGGCAGGGCGGGGACAGCGACACCCGGGTCGCCCAGACCGCGAAGGTGCTCGCCGAGCGGATGTCGGACGGCGACGCGCAGGTGCTGGAGACCCTGGCGCGCAGCGCGTCAGGGGCCGAGGAGGGCAACCCGAGGCGCAACCAGGCGGTCCTGATCTCCGAGCAGTCGGCCTTCACGCACAACGCGGACGCCACCGGCGGGGGCAAGCTGGACCTCTTCTACCCCGAGGACGGCACGCCGCTGCTGGACTACCCGTACACGCTGGTGAACGAGGTACGGCTGAGCACCGCGGAGTCCCGTGCGGCCCTGCGCTTCATGAATCTGCTGGGCGACCGGGAGGCGCAGGCCACGTTCGCCGAGCACGGGTTCCGGGCCGGCGACGGGACCGCGGAGGACTTTCTCGTCGCGGCGGCGGGCGGCCGAAAGCCCCAGCCGTACGCCGAACAGGCCGCCGAGGCGCCGTCGGCGAAGGTGCTCCAGGAGACGCTGGGGATGTGGACCATCACCGTGCAGAGCGCCCGGCTGACCACGGTGGTCGACGCCTCCGGCTCCATGGCGACACTCGTACCGGGCCAGGGCCAGTCCAGGATGGACGTCACGAAGGAGTCGCTGATCCAGGCGCTGGGCCAGTTCACGCCGAACGACGAGATCGGGCTGTGGGAGTTCGCCACCACGCTGGACGGCGACAAGGACTACCGGCGGCTCATGCCCACGAAGCGGCTCGGCGACCCGGTGGCGGGCGGCGGGACCCACCGGGAGAAGCTCACGGCCGCGTTCGCGGCCCTGCAGCCGGTGCCGGGCGGTGCGACCGGGCTGTACGACACGACGCTGGCCTCGTACAAGGAGGCCCGGTCGACGTATCGGAAGGGCAAGTTCAACGCCCTGGTGATCCTCACCGACGGCTCCAACCAGGACGAGAACAGCATCTCGCGGACCGGGCTCATCGCCGAGCTCAAGGAACTGGTCGATCCGGAGCGGCCCGTCCCGGTCACCGCCATCGCGGTGGGCCCGGACGCGGACCGCGACGAGGTCGCCGAGATCGCGCGGGTCACCGGCGGCGACGGCTACGAGGTGAGCGACCCGGCGGAGATCCAGGCGGTGATCCTGCAGGCCATCATGGCGGCGGGGCAGAACGGACGCGCCGCACGGGAGTGACCGGCCGACAGGCCCCCGCGCGGCGCGTCCGGCCCCCCGCGTCAGGGTGCCGGGAAGCCCACCGGCCAGGTGTGCACCGGCTCCCCCGCGTGCATCAGCTCCGCGTAGCGGCGGGTGGTCGCCGCGAGCGCCGCGTCCCTTCCGAGCCCGGCGTCCAGGGCCCGGCGGTACGTGGCCACCTGCCAGGAGGCCCCGTTGACGCGCCGTTTGCAGCGCTCCTCGATCACCCCGAGATAGCGGTCCCGGTCCGCGGGCTCGATGTGCCAGGCGTCCAGGCCCGCGGCGGCCAGCGGCAGCAGTTCCTCCAGCACCAGCTGTACGGCGGGGATCCTGGCCAGCCCGCCGGAGCGGCCCGGCCGGGGCCAGAGCAGCTCGGCCTCGATGCCGTGCCGGCAGGCCTCGGTGAAGTTCTCCTCGGCGGCCTCGAACGGCAGCCTGCTCCACACCGGCCGGGACTCCTCGGCGAGCGCCCGTACCAACCCGTAGTAGAAGGCGGCGTTGGCGATCACATCGGTGACCGTCGGCCCGGCGGGCAGCACCCGGTTCTCCACCCGCAGATGCGGGACGCCGTCGGCGATCCCGTACACCGGGCGGTTCCAGCGGTAGACGGTGCCGTTGTGCAGCACCAGCTCGGCCAGCTCGGGCACCCCGCCCTCGGCCAGCACCTTCAGCGGGTCCTCGTCGTCGCAGATCGGCAGCAGCGGCGGGAAGTAGCGCAGGTTCTCCTCGAAGAGCTCATGGGCGGAGCCGATCCAGCGCTCGCCGAACCAGGTCCTGGGGCGCACGCCCTGGTTCACCAGCTCCGGCGGCCGTACGTCGGTGGCCTGCTGGAAGAGCGGCGGCCGGGACTCCCGCCACAGCTCCTTGCCGAAGAGGAAGGGGGCGTTGGCGCCCAGCGCGATCTGGACGCCGGTGATCGCCTGGGCGGCGTTCCACACGTCGGCGAACCGGGCGGGCGTCACCTGGAGGTGCAGCTGGACCGAGGTGCAGGCCGATTCCGGGGCGATCGAGGGCGAGGTGCAGACCAATCGCTCGACGCCTTCGATATCCAGGGCGAAATCCTCCCCCCGGGCGGCCGCCATTTGATCGTTGAGCAGGGTGTAGCGGTCCACGTCCGAGAGATTCGCGGACACCACGTCGTGCTCGCCCAGGGTGGGCAGGATTCCGATCATCACGATCCCCGCGTCCACCTCCCCCGCCTTGCGGTGGGCATAGGCGAGACCGGTCCGCAACTCCTCAGAGAGCTGATCGAATACCCGGCCGCCGAGGCGGTGCGGGACGATATTCACTTCGAGATTGAACATCCCCAGTTCGGTCTGGAAATCCCGGCTCGCGATGCGCTGGAGTACTTGCTGATTCATCATCCGGGGCAACCCGTCGGATCCCGCGAGATTCAGCTCAATCTCCAGCCCCATCAGGTTCCGCGGACGGTCGAACCTCCGCTCCGCCAGGAGTCTGCCCAGAGCCTCCAGGCACTGGTTGAGCTTGGTGCGGTAGGCCTGTCGATCGGACAGGTCAACGGCTTCCGCCACGACCTTCTCCCCCATCTAGGGGTCCCTCCTCCAGTGGGCGGCCCGCGGCCCAGGCCGCCCGCATCACGATCGATAATGCCCAGCGGGAGTGATCCGTAACGCCCCCACGGGCCTCCGATACCCGATAGTCTGGTTGAAGGAGACCGGGGGCACATTCCCGCGGCATGCGGCTCCCCGCATTTTCGGCCGGAGCATGCGTGGCGGAAACACCGACGAGTTTCGGCCGACCGCACCGCCGGAAGGACGCCAGGTAGGCATCGACAACACGGGCTCAAATCACCAGGAATACCGCGATTCGAAGGCCGGATGACGCCTTGTGCGACATATCAGCGGCTGCTAGCGGAAACACTGTGTGAACATGCGTCATATAAACTCCGCTCAACGAGGCAGAGAATCGATACGACTCGCCCGTCACCGGCCGTCTCCGGCCCGCATGCCGACAGCGCCGTCTGCACCCGCCCAAGCTCCACCGTGTCTCCGAAGTGAGAGGCGACCCACTATGCCGCTGCATGTTCCCTCGGCTCCCGCGCCCGCCCTGCGCAGCGTTCTCGCGGCCCTCGGTTCTCCCACCGCCGTCCGCGAGGCCAAAACATCCGCTCTGCGGTCCGTCCAGGGACCGCTGAGCCCCGAACTACCGCTTCCCGTCCATGTGCTGGACCGGATCACTCCCGCCAGGACAGCACCGCTGACACGCCTCGCGGCCTGGCGTTTCCTGATCCGGAGCGAGGGCCGCGCGGTCGCCGCGGCGGACACGGTGCTCACCCCCGACGGCTGGACGTTCTCGCACTTCTTCGAGGGGCCCTACCTCGCCTCGACCGAGCTGGCCGTCCGGCAGGCCGAGGCGTCGGCCCCCGCCTGCCAGGCGCGGCTGCTGTCCATCCCGGAGCTGTACATGCTCACCCTCTGGCTGCACGGCGACACCGAGGCCGATCCCGCCGGCGGGGTGCTCGCGCCGACGGACGTCCTGGTGCCCTTGGCGCCGGCCCCGCCGGGCATCGCCGCCCACCGCCCGCACCGGGTCGCCGATCTGCTGCCCGTCATCTCGCTGCGCGTGGCCCCCGGGCCGCTCCTCAGCCCGGCCTGACCGGTGCCATCCCGGCACGCCGCCCCCGCAGCGACCTCCGTCCGCCCGCACACCGGCGGAGGGGATCACTGCGGGGGCGGTGTGCTGCCCACTCGGACTAGCCCCATCCGGCCACCCCGAACCACCCAAAAGGACAGTGCAGTTGCGGTGAACCGTCCGCGCGGGTGATGCGTCATGGGAGGAGTACGGGTGCTGCAGCGAAATCCCTGCGGATTCTTCCCCGTAGGGCAACACTGGGACCGGACCGACTGATACGGGGGCGGCCATGAACAACTCATCCAGCCGCAGGACACTCGACTCGACGCAGCGAAAGAACCCATCCATGTGCCAGCACCAGCCACCCTGCCCCACCGCCGATTCACCCGACCGGGAGGCCGCCCGCCTGACGGCCCACCATCCCGAACAGGGGTGGAGCCTCCTGTGCAACGGCGTCCTGCTCTTCGAGGACACCGGCGAACTGCTGCCCGACGGGCAGATCATCGCCCCGCACCGGCCGCTGGCAGCCGGCCGCGTGGTGAAGGCCGCCTGAGAGCGGCCGTACGAAACACTCGTACGAAGAAAAGGGGCCGGCCCGGAGAGATCTCCGCACCGGCCCCGACGCATGTCAGGGCGTACGCCGCTCACGGCGCACGCCCTGCGACAGGCGGTCTCAGTCGTCGTACGCGTCCAGCGGCGGGCAGGAGCAGACCAGGTTCCGGTCGCCGAAGGCCCCGTCGATCCGGCGCACCGGCGGCCAGTACTTGTCCGCGGCGGACACCCCGGCCGGGAAGACGGCCTCCTGACGGCTGTAGCCGTGCTCCCAGTCGCCACCGAGCGCGGCCGCGGTGTGCGGGGCATTGGCCAGCGGGTTGTCGTCCTTGCTCCACTGCCCCGAGGCGACCTTCTCGATCTCGGCGCGGATCGCGATCATGGTGTCGCAGAACCGGTCGAGCTCCGCGAGGTCTTCGCTCTCCGTCGGCTCGATCATCAGCGTGCCGGCCACCGGGAACGACATGGTCGGCGAGTGGAAGCCGTAGTCGATCAGGCGCTTGGCCACGTCGTCGATGGAGACGCCGGTCGCCTTGGAGATCGGGCGCAGGTCGACGATGCACTCGTGCGCGACCAGTCCGGCCGGGCCGTTGTACAGGATCGGGAAGTGCGGCTCCAGGCGCTTGGCGATGTAGTTCGCGGCCAGCACGGCGACCTGCGTGGCCCGCTTGAGGCCCTCGCCGCCCATCAGACGGACGTACGCCCACGAGATCGGCAGAATGCCCGCCGAGCCCCACGGGGCGGCCGAGATCGGGCCCACACCGGTCTCCGGGCCCGCGGCGGGCTGGAGGGGGTGGTTGGGGAGGAACGGGGCGAGGTGCGCGCGGACGCCGACCGGGCCGACGCCGGGGCCGCCGCCGCCGTGCGGGATGCAGAAGGTCTTGTGCAGGTTCAGGTGCGAGACGTCGCCGCCGAACTTGCCGGGCTTGGCGAGCCCGACCAGCGCGTTGAGGTTGGCACCGTCGACGTAGACCTGGCCGCCCGCGTCGTGCACCTCACCGCAGATGTCGGCGACGTGCTCCTCGAACACCCCGTGCGTGGACGGGTAGGTGATCATGAGCACGGCCAGTTCGTCGCGGTGCTGCTCGATCTTGGCGCGCAGGTCGGCGATGTCGACCTCGCCGTCGTCGGCGGTCTTCACCACGACGACCTTCATGCCCGCCATGACGGCGCTGGCGGCGTTGGTGCCGTGCGCGGAGGACGGGATGAGACAGACGGTGCGCTGGTCGTCGCCGTTGGCCCGGTGGTACGCACGGACGGCCAGCAGACCCGCGAACTCGCCCTGGGAACCGGCGTTGGGCTGGATGGAGACCGCGTCGTAGCCGGTGACCTCGGCCAGGCGCTCCTCCAGCTCACGGATGAGGGTGAGGAAGCCCTGCGCCTGCTCGGCCGGGGCGAAGGGGTGCAGCGCGCCGAACTCGGGCCAGGTGATCGACTCCATCTCGGCGGTCGCGTTCAGCTTCATGGTGCAGGAGCCGAGCGGGATCATGCCGCGGTCCAGCGCGTAGTCGCGGTCGGCGAGCTTGCGCAGGTAGCGCAGCATCGCGGTCTCGGACCGGTGCTGGTGGAAGACCGGGTGGGTCAGGATGTCGTCCGAGCGCAGCAGCGACTCCGGCAGCGCGTCGGCGACCGTGGCGTCCAGCGCCTCGATGTCGCCCTCGGCACCGAAGGCGGCCCAAACGGCGGAGAGCTGCGCACGGGTGGTGGTCTCGTCGCAGGCGACGGAGACGTGGTCGGCGTCGACGAGGCGGAGGTTGACCCCGCGCTCGCGAGCGTCCGCGACGATGGCCGCGGCCTTGCCGGGGACGCGCACGGTCAGGGTGTCGAAGAACGCGCCGTGCACGACCTCGGCGCTGGCGGTGCGCAGACCGTCGGCCAGGATCGCGGCGAAGCGGTGGGTGCGCCGGGCGATCGTCCGCAGCCCCTCGGGGCCGTGGTAGACCGCGTACATCCCGGCCATGACGGCGAGCAGCACCTGCGCGGTGCAGATGTTGCTGGTGGCCTTCTCGCGGCGGATGTGCTGCTCGCGGGTCTGGAGGGCCAGGCGGTAGGCCTTGTTGCCGTCGGCGTCGACGGAGACGCCGACGAGGCGGCCCGGCAGGGAGCGGGCGAACTTCTCGCGGACCGCCATGAAGCCGGCGTGCGGGCCGCCGAAGCCCATCGGGACGCCGAAGCGCTGGGTGGTGCCGACCGCGATGTCGGCGCCGAGCGCGCCGGGCGAGGTGAGCAGGGTGAGGGCCAGCAGGTCGGCGGCGACGGTGACGATCGCGCCGAGCTCGTGGGCCTGCTCGATGACGGGCTCGATGGCGCGCACGGCCCCGGAGGCGCCCGGGTACTGGAGCAGGACGCCGAAGACGCCGCGCTCGGCGATCTCGGCGGGGATGCCGTCGCTCAGGTCGGCGACGACGACCTCGACACCGGTGGGCTCGGCGCGGGTCTCGATGACCGCGACGGTCTGGGGCAGGGTGTCGGCGTCGACCAGGAAGACGCCCTTCTTGACCTTGCCGACGCGCCGGGACAGGGCCATCGCCTCGGCGGCCGCGGTGCCCTCGTCGAGCAGGGAGGCGCCGGAGGTGGGCAGCCCGGTCAGCTCGGCGACCATCGTCTGGAAGTTCAGCAGGGCTTCGAGCCGGCCCTGGGAGATCTCCGGCTGGTACGGCGTGTAGGCCGTGTACCACGCGGGGTTCTCCATGACGTTGCGCAGGATGACGGGCGGCGTGAAGGTGCCGTAGTAGCCGAGGCCGATCATCGGGGCCAGCACCTGGTTGCGGTCGGCCAGCGAGCGCAGCTCGGCCAGCACCTCCGCCTCGGTGCGCGCCGACGGAAGGTTCAGGGCCTCCGCGCTCTTGATCACGTCGGGCACCGCGGCGGCGGTGAGTTCGTCGAGGGAGCCGTAGCCGACCTGGGCGAGCATCTTCGCCTGGGCTCCGGCGTCGGGCCCTATGTGGCGCTGCTCGAACGGAATGCCCTGCTCCAGCTGGGAGAGCGGAGTGCGACGGGGGGTCATGGTGGAGGCCTCCTGGTCTGTCACGACCTGCGAGGGGCACCACGGCGCGGGTGCCCGAACGGCCTCCCCCTCTGTCATCTCAACCTGAGAGCTTCACCGGCCCGCCGTAGAGGCACGCCGGTTTTCACCGTCGGTGAGGGTCGAATCCGCCCGGGCCTGCGCCCACACGGAACCGCCCTGCTTTCCAGAGTGACCTCAACCGTGCGGTACGGGGGCCTGAGAGATTCCGGGGAGGATTTGCTCCTTCGGCGCCTCCGGATTCTGCACCGGAGGACTCTCCCGCACGGGGTCAGCAGCCACTGCCAGCCTACCAGCGGGCTCCGCGCCGGAGCTCTCGAGTGGCCGACACCACGGATCTGCACTTGTGTGGTCCTGGTGGAGCGACAGAGTCCACCCTGAGCAGTTGCGACCAGTGGGAGGCACCGTGGAGACCGATATCGATCCGCGCCGCCTGATCGGCCGCAAGGCATTCGATCGCAAGGGCGCCAAGATCGGAACGGTGGATGAGGTCTATCTCGACGATGCGACGGGCGTGCCCGAGTGGGCGGCCGTCCGTACCGGCCTGTTCAGCAGGGACGCCTTCGTCCCGCTGGAACCGAGCGAGTTCGTCGACGACGCGCTCCGCGTCCCGTTCGACCGAGCGTTGATCAAGGGCGCGCCGGACTTCGGCGTCGGACGGCACCTCTCGCCCGAGCAGGAACTGCAGCTCTACCGGCACTACGGGCTGGACTCCCCGCCCCCGGAGGACGCGGCGGATCCGGCGTCCGACCGGGACTTCGGCAGGCTGGCCGGCCAGGAGGAGTAGTCGGCCGGCTCGCGGACGAGCGGCAGCGGATCGGCGGGCCGCAGCTGCGGATCATCGACGCGGAACGTGAGCACCCGGCCGGGGGCGCTCCATGGTTCCTCGAACCGGACGGTGACCCGGCCGACGCCGCTGCCCTGCACCCAGCCGTGGCCGTGCTCCTCGTGGCGCACATCGTGTCCGGCGGGCCAGCGCCGGGCGGCGAGCAGCTCAGCGCTGTCCGGCTCGGGCTCCGGGGCGGTCTCCTCGCCGCCGTCCTTCTCGGCCGGAGCCCGGTGCTCCTCGGCCCGCTGCGCGAGCTCCCGGGCGTCGGCGGCCTGGGCGAACAGGTCCTCCTGGGTGTAGTCGGCGAGCCCCGTGACGCCGACCCCGAGCAGCCGTACGCCTCCCGTGGTGTCGACCGACTCCAGCAGCCGCCCCGCCGCCTCACGGACCACCGTGGGGTCGTCCGTGGGGCCTCTGAGGGTCTCGGAGCGGGTCAGCGTGGAGAAGTCGTAGCGGCGCACCTTCAGCACCACCGTGCGGCCCGAGCGGTCGGCGGCGCGGAGCCGTTCCACGCACCGGACGGCCAGCCGCTCCACCTCGGCGCGCACCCGCACCCGGTCGTGCAGGTCCACGTCGAAGGTGTCCTCCACCGATACGGACTTGGCGTCCCGCTCGGCGACCACCGGCCGCTCGTCGAGCCCCAGCGCCATCCGGTAGAGCCCGTGGCCGTGAGCCTTGCCGACCAGCCGTACGAGCTCCGCCTCGCCCGCCTCGGCCAGGTCGCGGACGGTGGTCATGCCCGCGCGTCTGAGATGGTCCCCGGTGGCCGGTCCGACCCCCGGCAGGATGCGGACGGACATCGGGGCGAGCAGCTCGCGTTCGGTGCCCGGTTCGATGACGAGCAGCCCGTCGGGCTTGGCCTCCTCGGAGGCGATCTTGGCGAGCATCTTGGAACCGGCCAGTCCGACCGATCCGCTGAGCCCGGTCACCGCCCGGATGGCCGCCCGAAGCCCCTCCCCCGTCACCCGGGCCGACGCCGTGTCGTCAGCGGTGCCACCGGCCTCCAGGTCCACGAAGGCCTCGTCCAGGCTGAGCGGCTCCACCAGGGGCGACAGCCGCCCGAGCAGCTCCATCACCTGGTCGCTCACGGTCCGGTACAGCGAGAAGCGGGGCATCAGGTAGGCCGCGTTCGGTGCGAGCCGCCGGGCCTGCGCGGTGGGCATCGCCGAGTGCACACCCAGGCGCCGGGCCTCGTACGAAGCGGTGGCGACCACCCCGCGCGGGCCGAGGCCGCCCACCACGACCGCCTTGCCGCGCAGGCTCGGCTTGGCCGCCTGCTCCGCCGACGCGTAGAAGGCGTCCATGTCCAGGTGGAGGATGGTGGGCGCGGGTCTCACACCGTCGATGCTGCCCTACGGCACTGACAACGGGACGGTCCGCCGCTCCTGCGAGCGCCGGACCGTCCCGTTGCGTGCTGTCGGTCGTCCCGATCGTCGACCGGTGCTCAGCCGGCCCGGTTACGCCGCCGTGCCAGCTCGTCCGCGGGGTTGTGGCCGACGAGCGTCTCGCCGGTGTCGACCCGCTCGCCGTGCAGCTGCGAGAGCGCCGCCTCCACATCCCGCCAGACGACGCCGACGGCGATCCCGAAGACCCCCTGCCCGCCCTGGAGCAGGCTGACGACCTCGTCGGGCGAGGAGCATTCGTAGACCGTGGCCCCGTCGCTCATCAGCGTCATGCGTTCGAGGTCCTGGAAGCCACGGGCCCGCAGATGCTGGACCGTGGTGCGGATGTTCTGCAGAGCGACCCCGGTGTCCAGGAACCGCTTGACGATCTTGAGGAGGACCACGTCCCGGAAACTGTAGAGACGCTGCGTCCCCGACCCGTAGGCCGGGCGCACACTGGGCTCGACCAGCCCCGTACGCGCCCAGTAGTCCAGCTGGCGGTAGGTGATCCCCGCCGCCGCGCACGCCGTAGGTCCGCGATAGCCGATGTCGTCGGCATCGCTCGCCGCTGCCACGCCGCCCGCTGCCACCGCTGCCGGTTGAACCGGCTGCCTGATGGCGTGGTCGGCTCCACTGCCGTGCTGCGGATACGGCCCACCCGCCGCCGTACCGTCGCCGCTGCTTCTCACGCCGACCTCCGTCCTTGACCTGCCCACTCGAAGGTAGGCAGTCACTCGGGGTGCGTCAACGATCGCCACACTCGGCACGCCGAGTGATAATCACCCTGAGGGTGGTTTCCCGTGTCTCGCTTTCGGGAAAGGCTTGTCGGATGCGCTGACGGCACCCCCGCAGGACGGTCACTGACTGTTCGTACCGAAGTCCTCCGGAGAGATCTGGTCGAGGAATTCGCGGAACTTCTCCACCTCGTCCTCCTGCTCGTCGGGGATCGCGATGCCCGCATCGTCCAGCACGCCGTCACTGCCGTAGATCGGCGTGCCGGTCCGCAGGGCGAGCGCTATGGCGTCGGAGGGCCGGGCGCTCACCTCGACTCCGCTGGCGAAGACGAGCTCCGCGTAGAAGACCCCTTCGCGTAGGTCCGTGATCCGGACCTCGGTGAGCTCCTGGCCCACGGCCTCGAGCACATCCTTGAACAGGTCATGGGTCAGCGGCCTGGCCGGAGCCATGCCCTGCTGGGCGAAGGCGATCGCGGTCGCCTCCCCAGGACCGATCCAAATGGGGAGGTACCGGTCGCCTCCCACTTCACGCAGGAGAACGATCGGTTGGTTGGAGGGCATTTCCACCCGGACACCGACAACGTCGAGCTCGTTCACACAGCAACCCTAGGACGTGCTCGCCATGTTTGGGTAGTCGGGCTCCGCCGAGCTCAGTGCAGACGGCTGCGCAGAGCGCTCTGCACGAGTGCCGCGTGCAGCCGTACGGACAGCTCGGCGAGCTCGTTCGCGGTGGCCCCGGCATGGGCTCTGGTCTGCGGATTACGGTGCCGGCGCAGGGGCGCGACCAGCTGCTCCACCAGCCCCGCCTCCCGGTCGGCGGAGGCCCGCATGGCGCGAAGATGCCGCGGTTCCAGACCGAAACGCCCCAGATCCGCCACCAGCTTGGCGACGGTCACCATCTCGGCGTCGTAGCCGCCCTCGGGAGCCGGGACGATGAGCCCGTAGGACTCCCATTCGGCCAGCCGGTCCTCGTCGACCTCGGCCGCGGCGAGCAGCTCGGCCCGCCCGATCCGGGCGGCGGTCGCCGCGCCGGGACCGCCCTCCCACACCCCGTCGGCGAGATCCCGCCGGTCGCCGGGGGTGGGCAGGACGGGCTGCTCGCCCCGGGCCAGTGCGTCCAGGTGCTCCCGGATGACCTTCAGCGGCAGGTAGTGGTCCCGCTGCATGCGGAGCACCTGCGCCAGCCGCTCCACATCACGCGGAGCGAACTTCCGGTATCCGGAAGGCGTGCGCTGCGGCTCGATGAGCCCCTCGGCCTCCAGGAACCGGATCTTGGAGATGGTGACTTCGGGAAACTCGTCGCGCAGCTGGATGAGCACCGTTCCGATGCTCATCGGGCGCGCTTCCGCGGTGGCGGTGCCGTGGCCGGCACCGCCTGTCGGTGTTCGCAGCATGGGCCTTCCTGGGGGTCCCCCCGGACGGATTCCGGGGCTGGTCACACGCCCCGCGGGCTCGCATAGAAGACCAGGCGGTACTTTCCGATCTGGACTTCGTCGCCGTTGGACAGCTGGACCGAATCGATGCGCTCACGGTTGACGTAGGTGCCATTGAGGCTGCCGACATCGCCCACGGTGAAGCTACCGTCCGGGCTCCTGCGGAACTCCACATGACGCCGCGACACGGTCACATCATCGAGAAAGATGTCGCTCTGCGGGTGACGGCCGGCCGTGGTCAGGTCGCTGTCGAGCAGGAAGCGGCTGCCGGAATTCGGGCCGCGCCGCACGACCAGTAGGGCCGAGCCTCCGGGCAGCGCGTCGACCGCGGCCTGGGCCTCCGGCGAGAGCGAGGGCAGCGCGGTCTGGCCCGTGGCCTCCGCCTCGTACGCCTCGAGACCGGAGATGGAGATCGTGGACGTCGTCTCCGAGGGGCGCTCGGGAACGCCGCCCCGCAGCGGCGCGCCGCAGTTGGAACAGAACCTGCTGGCCTCCGCGTTGCGGTGACCGCACCTCGTACAGACCGGCATCGACGAGCCCTCCGGGGTGAACCCTCCACCCGCACTCGAGGCTGATGGTTCGCCGAAACCTATGCGTCCGGCACCGGCAGGGTCAACAGACGACACGCCGTCACCACCCGGGGCGCCGGACACCTCGTCGCGGAAGAGCGGGCGCTCCGCCTCCTGCTCCTCGCCCTGACCGTGGCGCGGCGCGCGGTGGCGGGCAGCACTGTTGCTGTCCTCGCGTGCACTCTTCCCGAACAACTTCGCAAACAACTTCACGGGCGATTCCCCTTGACCGACATAGACCCGCCCGTGGGGCAGGACGAACCCTGAATGAACACACCTGCCGACCCGGACATCTTCACAACGTCCGTATCCACCCGACAGTTTCCACCACGCACCACCAATCCGGTGCGCCGACCCCCCGCAACCGTCCGACCCGCTCCACCGGCCCTCACGCTCGCCCGGCTCACGGGGACGACGACCGAGCGTAGTCAGGCCGCTGCGCCGGTCGCAAGGCATCGACGACGATGTCGTCGGACCGCTCCACCAGCACCGTGGCCTGCTCCTTCTCCAGCGTCTGGACCACACCGCCGGGGATGTTGAGGGCGGGCTCCAGATCCTGCGGCTTGCCGATCACCGTGAACTCGTACGGTGCTTCGATCTTCTTCCCGTCCACCCGGACGTCACCCGCTTCACCGGAGAAGTAGGTGTTGGCCACCACCCGCACCCCGTTGACCTCGATCGCCTCGGCGCCCGCCGCCCGCAGTTCCTGGATGGCGTCGAGCAGCATGTCGGGCGCGACCGCCCCCGAGGGGTCGGTGATCGTCAACGTGATGCCGGGGCCCTTGGCCGCCACGGTGCCCGCGAGGATGCCGAGCTGCCGTTCCTTCTCCAGCGTCTGCTTCCGGGCCTCCTCGGCCTGGTCGGAGCTGTTCTCCAGCTCCGTGCGCTGATCGTCCAGGCGCTGCTTCTCGTCCTCCAGCCGCTGGGTCCGGTCGTCGACCTCGTCGAGGATGCGGACCAGGTCCTCCTGCCGGGCGCCTCGCAGCGCACCGTCGTCGCTGGTCGACCGCACCTGGATGGCGAGCCCCAGACCGAGCCCGAACAGCAGCACGGCGACGATGAGTTGCGCCCGGCTCAGCCGGGGCGGCCACAGCCCTGCCTTGAGTCGTTGGCGACCGGACACCTCCTCGGCCGCGGGCGACGGCGCGGGAGCGTCCGGGACGGCGGACGCGCCGCCCTCGGGCTGTTCGCTGCGGGGGTTCTCGTCGTTGTTCATCGGCCTCAAGCCCGGAAGACGTGCCGGCGGATCGCGGCGGCGTTGGAGAAGATCCGGATGCCGAGCACGACCACCACACCCGTGGAGAGCTGAGCGCCGACACCCAGCTTGTCGCCGAGGAAGACGATCAGCGCGGCGACCACCACATTGGAGAGGAAGGAGACCACGAAGACCTTGTCGACGAAGATTCCGTCGAGCATGGCCCGCAGACCGCCGAACACGGCGTCGAGCGCGGCGACCACCGCGATCGGCAGGTAGGGCTCGACCACCGCCGGTACCTCGGGCCGGACCAACAGTCCGACCACGACTCCCACGACGAGGCCCAGTACGGCGATCACGATGTGCCCTTCCCTGTGTCTGCCGCACCACTGCCGGCGGCCTTCGGCTCTGCTGTACGGACGATCAGGCTCGGCGCGGCCGGAAGCTGCACCTTCGCCTGATCGGAGATGCTGGTGCGGATGTCGAAGCTCTCCTTGAGCGCCTGCAGGTACTGGCCGTCGGCGCTGTCCCGGAAGGCGGTCGCGAGCTTCTTCCCGTCCCCCACCGCGAGCACCGTGTACGGCGGTACGAGCGGCCTGTTGTCGACCAGTATGGCGTCGCCGGCGGCCCGGATGGCCGACAGTGCCGTCAACCTTTGCCCATTGATGGCGATGGCCTCGGCCCCGGATTCCCAGAGGCCGTTGACGACCCGCTGCATGTCCCGGTCGCGTACCCGCCCGGTGTCGGCGAAGCCCGACGACTCGCGCGGCCCGCCGCCGCCCTGGTCGGTGTTCTTCGCGTCGTCCACGACCAGCTTCACCCCGGGGCCCTCCACCGGAGTCGCTCCGGCCAGCAGGGCCACCAGCTCGCCCTGGTCCCCGCCGTGCTGTTCCAGGGCCTTGCGCTGACGTTCGCTCACATCGGAGCGGAGCGCGTCGACACTCGACTCCAGCGTGTCCGCGGCCTGTGTCTCCGCGTTGATCCGGTCGATCAGCTCTTCGCGCTCCTTGGCCACGACCGGCGCCGCGATCCGCGCCTCGGCGGCGCCGAGGGTGACCACGAGGGCGGCCACCACCAGTCCGGCGGCCAGGCCGAGCTTCGACTTGAGCGTACGGGGCAGCCCCGCACTCCCGTCGGCCTTGCGCCGCGCCGAGGCCTCCGCGTAACCGTCGTCGAGGCTGTGGTCCATCACGTTGTTCAGCAGCGACATGGAGGCGTCGGGGCGTGCGGGCGGCGAGGCGGTGCTCCGATCGGGGGACTGCTGCGACATGCCGCACATCGTCGCACGTCATCACGGCTGCCGCCGAATGGCCCCACCGGTGCGCCACAACCCCCTGTCCGGGACGTCGCGGCGCACCGTGCGGGTCCGGGCCTCAGTCGCCCGCGCTGTCCACCACCGCGGCCCACTCGTCGAGCAGCGCCTGGGCGGAGGCGTCGTCCGGGCCTTCCGCCCACAGATGGGTGACGGCCTCCGCCCGGTCGGGCAGGACCATGATCCACCGCCCGTCGGCCTCGACCACCCGGACCCCGTCCGTGGTGTCCACGCTGCGGTCACCGGCCGCCTCGACGACCCGCCGCATGACGAGCCCCTTGACGGCCCAGGGCGTCGCCAGGTCGCGGCGCAGGACATGCGCCCGGGGAATGCGGGCGTCGATCTGGCTCAGGGTGAGCTGGGTGCGCGCGACGAGCCCGATCAGCCGGACGAAGGCGGCGCTCCCGTCGAAGACACTGCTGAATTCGGGAACGATGAACCCTCCGCGCCCGTCTCCTCCGAAGATGGTGTCCTCTTCACGGCCCACCCGGGTCAGATCGTCGGGCGAGGTGGTCGTCCACTCCACCTGGGTGCCGTGGTAGGCCGCCACCTGCTCGGCGACGCGCGTGGTCGTCACGGGCAGGGCGACCCGGCCGCTGCGCCGCTCGGCGGCGACGAGATCGAGGAGGACCAGCAGGGCCCGGTCGTCCTCGATGATCCGGCCCAGTTCGTCGACAAGGGAGAGCCGCTCGCCCACCGGGTCGAACCGCACCCCGAAGGCGGCCCGCGCGGAGGACACGATCTCCCCGAGCCGCACCAGACCGGCCCGACGGGTGTCGGCGGACTCGGTGGGCCGCGACTCGTCGAGCCCGGGGTTGATCGTCAGCGCGTCCACGCCGAGCCTGCCTAGCAGGCTGGGCAGAACGAGCCCGGCACTGCCGTTGGAGGCGTCGACGACGACCTTGAGCCCGGATTCGGCGATGCCCTCGACGTCGACGTTCCGCAGGAGGGAGCCGGTGTACGAGTCGAACACGCTGGACGGGAAGTGCAGGTCCCCGATCTCGCCGGGGAACGCCCTGCGGTACTCCTGGCGGGCGTAGACCCGGTCGAGCTTGCGCTGCTGCGCCTGCGAGAGGTCCGCGCCCCGTTCGTCGATGAACATGATGTCCACGGAGTCGGGCACCCCGGGCGACGTACGGATCATGATGCCGCCGGCGCTGCCCCGGGCGGTCTGCTGGCGTGCCACGGGCAGCGGTACGTTCTCGAGGTCCCGCACGTCGATGGCGCTGGCCTGCAGGGCCGAGATGACGGCTCGCTTGAGGGCGCGGGCCCCTCGGGAGTGGTCACGGGCGGTCGTGACCGTCGAGCCCTTCTTGAGGGTCGTGGCGTAGGCGCCGGCCAGCCGTACGGCCAGTTCGGGGGTGATCTCGACGTTCAGGATCCCGGAGACCCCGCGCGCTCCGAAGAGGTGCGCCTGTCCACGGGATTCCCAGATGACCGAGGTGTTGACGAACGCGCCGGCCTCGATGGTCTTGAACGGATACACCCGCACGTTGCCCTGGATGATCGACTCCTCGCCGACCAGGCATTCGTCCCCGATGACGGCGCCGTCCTCGATCCGGGCGGCACGCATGATGTCGGTGTTCTTGCCGACCACGCAGCCCCGGAGATTGCTGTGCTGGCCGATGTAGACGTTGTCGTGGACCACGGCCTTGTGAAGAAAGGCACCGGTCTTGACGACGACGTTCGACCCGACGACCGTATGTTCCCGGATCTCGACGTCGGCCTCGACCTTGGCGTAGTCGCCGATGTAGAGCGGCCCGCGCAGTACGGCGTCTGGGTGGACCTCCGCACCCTCGGCGACCCATACGCCGGGCGAGATCTCGAAACCGTCGAGTTCCACGTCGACCTTGCGCTCCAGGACGTCCGCCTGGGCCTTCACATAGCTCTCGTGGGTGCCGACGTCCTCCCAGTAGCCCTCGGCGATATAGCCGTAGATGGGCTTGCCCTCCTTCATCAGCTGAGGGAAGACATCACCGGACCAGTCGACCGAGGTGTCGGCCTGGACATAGTCGAAGACCTCGGGCTCCATGACATAGATACCCGTGTTGACGGTGTCCGAGAAGACCTGCCCCCAGGTCGGCTTCTCCAGGAACCGCTCGACCTGACCGTTCTCGTCCACGATGGTGATGCCGAATTCCAGCGGGTTGGGAACCCGGGTGAGGCAGACCGTGACAAGGCCGCCCTTTTCCTTGTGGAACGCGATGAGGTCGGTGAGGTCGAAGTCGGTGAGCGCGTCACCGGAAATGACGAGAAACGTGTCGTCCTTCAACGCCTCCTCGGCGTTCTTCACGCTGCCCGCGGTGCCGAGTGGCTTCTCCTCGTTGGCATAGGTGAGCTCCATCCCGAGCTCCTCGCCGTCCCCGAAGTAATTCTTGACGAGGGAGGCGAGGAACTGGACGGTCACTACGGTTTCGCTGAGCCCATGCCGCTTGAGCAGCCGCAGCACGTGCTCCATGATCGGCCTGTTGGCCACGGGCAGGAGCGGCTTGGGCATGCTCGAGGTCATGGGGCGAAGACGTGTGCCTTCGCCGCCAGCCATCACGACGGCCTTCATGTCGGAAACGTCCTCCTAGAAGAGACGACGGTTAGCCGACTTCGCCCGCCGGGGCATCATTCACGCCATATGCCGCGGGCCGGCCACATTGCGCGGCACCGCATCAACGAGCTCAATCGGCTACTGCGTCCGCCTTCACGAGCCGGCGGACCTGAACCACATAGAGGATCCCTGCCCACCAGTAGAGCGTTGTACCCCATCCTGCGAACGCCCATCCGAAAACGGCGGCCAGTGTGGCCAGCCAACCACTCCCGTCGCTGAGCAGCAACAAGGGGAACGCATACATCAGGTTGAAGGTTGCAGCTTTCCCGAGGAAGTTGACCTGCGGGGGCGGGTAGCCGTGGCGTCGCAGAACGGCCACCATCACGAGAAGCATCAGCTCACGGGCGAGAAGCGCCGCGGTGACCCAGAGGGGCAGGATCTCACGCCAGGTGAGGCCGACCAGGGTGGAAAGGATGTAGAGGCGGTCCGCCGCCGGGTCCAGGAGCCGGCCGAGGCTGCTGATCTGGTTCCACTTGCGGGCGAGCTTCCCGTCCAGGTAGTCGCTGATGCCGCTGAGCATCAGCACCAGCAGCGCCCAGTTGTCACTGTTGGGCCCACCGAACACGGGGCGGAGAATCAGCCACAGGAAGAGCGGTACCCCGACAAGGCGAGCCATGCTGAGGATGTTGGGGATGGTGAGGACCCGGTCCGTCTGGACCCGAGTCTCCTGGACCTCCACCCGGGGGCCTCCTGTGAAGAACGTGCCAATGATGCCCCCTGACCCTACCCTCAGCTTCCTCCGTTCGGTGCACGGGGGTGCGGCGAAGACGGTCTGCAGAGCTCAAAGGCCCCGAAACGCAGAAAAGCCCCGTGCCACAAGGCACGGGGCTTTCCCGGAAAAATTGTTCGGCGGCGTCCTACTCTCCCACAGGGTCCCCCCTGCAGTACCATCGGCGCTGAAAGGCTTAGCTTCCGGGTTCGGAATGTAACCGGGCGTTTCCCTAACGCAATGACCACCGAAACACTATGAAAATTTGAACACCGGATGTTTACACGGCTGTTCATTATTTCAGAACTAACACAGTGGACGCGAGCAACTGAGGACAAGCCCTCGGCCTATTAGTACCAGTCAGCTCCACCCGTTACCGGGCTTCCACATCTGGCCTATCAACCCAGTCGTCTACTGGGAGCCTTAACCCTTCAAGAGGGTGGGAATACTCATCTCGAAGCAGGCTTCCCGCTTAGATGCTTTCAGCGGTTATCCTTTCCGAACGTAGCCAACCAGCCATGCCCTTGGCAGGACAACTGGCACACCAGAGGTTCGTCCGTCCCGGTCCTCTCGTACTAGGGACAGCCCTTCTCAATATTCCTACGCGCACAGCGGATAGGGACCGAACTGTCTCACGACGTTCTAAACCCAGCTCGCGTACCGCTTTAATGGGCGAACAGCCCAACCCTTGGGACCGACTCCAGCCCCAGGATGCGACGAGCCGACATCGAGGTGCCAAACCATCCCGTCGATATGGACTCTTGGGGAAGATCAGCCTGTTATCCCCGGGGTACCTTTTATCCGTTGAGCGACAGCGCTTCCACAAGCCACTGCCGGATCACTAGTCCCGACTTTCGTCCCTGCTCGACCCGTCGGTCTCACAGTCAAGCTCCCTTGTGCACTTACACTCAACACCTGATTACCAACCAGGCTGAGGGAACCTTTGGGCGCCTCCGTTACTCTTTAGGAGGCAACCGCCCCAGTTAAACTACCCATCAGACACTGTCCCTGATCCGGATCACGGACCCAGGTTAGACATCCAGCACGACCAGAGTGGTATTTCAACGACGACTCCACAACCACTGGCGTGGCCGCTTCAAAGTCTCCCACCTATCCTACACAAGCCGAACCGAACACCAATATCAAACTATAGTAAAGGTCCCGGGGTCTTTCCGTCCTGCTGCGCGAAACGAGCATCTTTACTCGTAGTGCAATTTCACCGGGCCTATGGTTGAGACAGTCGAGAAGTCGTTACGCCATTCGTGCAGGTCGGAACTTACCCGACAAGGAATTTCGCTACCTTAGGATGGTTATAGTTACCACCGCCGTTTACTGGCGCTTAAGTTCTCAGCTTCGCCGACCCGAAAGTCAGCTAACCGGTCCCCTTAACGTTCCAGCACCGGGCAGGCGTCAGTCCGTATACATCGCCTTACGGCTTCGCACGGACCTGTGTTTTTAGTAAACAGTCGCTTCTCGCTGGTCTCTGCGGCCACCCCCAGCTCACCGAGTAAATCGGATCACCAGTGATGGCCCCCCTTCTCCCGAAGTTACGGGGGCATTTTGCCGAGTTCCTTAACCATAGTTCACCCGAACGCCTCGGTATTCTCTACCTGACCACCTGAGTCGGTTTAGGGTACGGGCCGCCATGAAACTCGCTAGAGGCTTTTCTCGACAGCATAGGATCATCCACTTCACCACAATCGGCTCGGCATCAGGTCTCAGACTATATGCACGACGGATTTACCTACCGTGCGTCCTACACCCTTACCCCGGGACAACCACCGCCCGGGCTGGACTACCTTCCTGCGTCACCCCATCGCTTACCTACTACAAGTCTGGTTCATCGGCTCCACCACTACCCTCAACTCCGAAGAGATCGGGCCGGCTTCACGGACTTAGCATCGCCTGATTCAGTACTGGGCGTTTCAAAGCGGGTACCGGAATATCAACCGGTTGTCCATCGACTACGCCTGTCGGCCTCGCCTTAGGTCCCGACTTACCCTGGGCAGATCAGCTTGACCCAGGAACCCTTAGTCAATCGGCGCACACGTTTCTCACGTGTGTATCGCTACTCATGCCTGCATTCTCACTCGTGAACCGTCCACAACTCGCTTCCGCGGCTGCTTCACCCGGCACACGACGCTCCCCTACCCATCCACACAGGCGTTGGCCCTATATGTGTGAATGACACGACTTCGGCGGTACGCTTGAGCCCCGCTACATTGTCGGCGCGGAATCACTTGACCAGTGAGCTATTACGCACTCTTTCAAGGGTGGCTGCTTCTAAGCCAACCTCCTGGTTGTCTCTGCGACTCCACATCCTTTCCCACTTAGCGTACGCTTAGGGGCCTTAGTCGATGCTCTGGGCTGTTTCCCTCTCGACCATGGAGCTTATCCCCCACAGTCTCACTGCCGCGCTCTCACTTACCGGCATTCGGAGTTTGGCTAAGGTCAGTAACCCGGTAGGGCCCATCGCCTATCCAGTGCTCTACCTCCGGCAAGAAACACACGACGCTGCACCTAAATGCATTTCGGGGAGAACCAGCTATCACGGAGTTTGATTGGCCTTTCACCCCTAACCACAGGTCATCCCCCAGGTTTTCAACCCTGGTGGGTTCGGTCCTCCACGAAGTCTTACCTCCGCTTCAACCTGCCCATGGCTAGATCACTCCGCTTCGGGTCTAGAGCGTGCAACTCAAACGCCCTATTCGGACTCGCTTTCGCTACGGCTTCCCCACACGGGTTAACCTCGCTACACACCGCTAACTCGCAGGCTCATTCTTCAAAAGGCACGCAGTCACGACTGACAGCACAAGTACTGCCAGCGACGCTCCCACGGCTTGTAGGCACACGGTTTCAGGTACTATTTCACTCCGCTCCCGCGGTACTTTTCACCATTCCCTCACGGTACTATCCGCTATCGGTCACCAGGGAATATTTAGGCTTAGCGGGTGGTCCCGCCAGATTCACACGGGATTTCTCGGGCCCCGTGCTACTTGGGTGTCTCTCAAACGAGCCGTTGATGTTTCAGCTACGGGGGTCTTACCCTCTACGCCGGACCTTTCGCATGTCCTTCGCCTACATCAACGGTTTCTGACTCGTCTCACAGCCGGCAGACTATGAAAGAGAGATCCCACAACCCCGAATGCGCAACCCCTGCCGGGTATCACACGCATACGGTTTGGCCTCATCCAGTTTCGCTCGCCACTACTCCCGGAATCACGGTTGTTTTCTCTTCCTGAGGGTACTGAGATGTTTCACTTCCCCTCGTTCCCTCCACACTGCCTATGTGTTCAGCAGCGGGTGACAGCCCATGACGACTGCCGGGTTTCCCCATTCGGAAACCCCCGGATCAAAGCTTGGTTGACAGCTCCCCGGGGACTATCGTGGCCTCCCACGTCCTTCATCGGTTCCTGGTGCCAAGGCATCCACCGTGCGCCCTTAAAAACTTGGCCACAGATGCTCGCGTCCACTGTGCAGTTCTCAAACAACGACCAGCCACCCATCACCCCACCCTTCACAGGCGAGTTCACTGGGGCCGGATCAGAAGGACAGCCATTCCGGCCGCACCCTCAGACACCCAACAACGTGCCCGACACGATCAACCCGTTCCCGTTTTCCACGCCGAAGCAGTACTAACGAAACCGTGCTCACCGTGCCGAATAGTCAACGTTCCACCCATGAGCAACCAGCACCGAACATTCGCCGGTGTACTGGCCTCTGACCAAACCGAAGCCTGGTAAGAAGTGCTCCTTAGAAAGGAGGTGATCCAGCCGCACCTTCCGGTACGGCTACCTTGTTACGACTTCGTCCCAATCGCCAGTCCCACCTTCGACAGCTCCCTCCCACAAGGGGTTGGGCCACCGGCTTCGGGTGTTACCGACTTTCGTGACGTGACGGGCGGTGTGTACAAGGCCCGGGAACGTATTCACCGCAGCAATGCTGATCTGCGATTACTAGCAACTCCGACTTCATGGGGTCGAGTTGCAGACCCCAATCCGAACTGAGACCGGCTTTTTGAGATTCGCTCCGCCTCGCGGCATCGCAGCTCATTGTACCGGCCATTGTAGCACGTGTGCAGCCCAAGACATAAGGGGCATGATGACTTGACGTCGTCCCCACCTTCCTCCGAGTTGACCCCGGCAGTCTCCTGTGAGTCCCCATCACCCCGAAGGGCATGCTGGCAACACAGAACAAGGGTTGCGCTCGTTGCGGGACTTAACCCAACATCTCACGACACGAGCTGACGACAGCCATGCACCACCTGTATACCGACCACAAGGGGGGCACCATCTCTGATGCTTTCCGGTATATGTCAAGCCTTGGTAAGGTTCTTCGCGTTGCGTCGAATTAAGCCACATGCTCCGCTGCTTGTGCGGGCCCCCGTCAATTCCTTTGAGTTTTAGCCTTGCGGCCGTACTCCCCAGGCGGGGAACTTAATGCGTTAGCTGCGGCACCGACGACGTGGAATGTCGCCAACACCTAGTTCCCAACGTTTACGGCGTGGACTACCAGGGTATCTAATCCTGTTCGCTCCCCACGCTTTCGCTCCTCAGCGTCAGTAATGGCCCAGAGATCCGCCTTCGCCACCGGTGTTCCTCCTGATATCTGCGCATTTCACCGCTACACCAGGAATTCCGATCTCCCCTACCACACTCTAGCTAGCCCGTATCGAATGCAGACCCGGGGTTAAGCCCCGGGCTTTCACATCCGACGTGACAAGCCGCCTACGAGCTCTTTACGCCCAATAATTCCGGACAACGCTTGCGCCCTACGTATTACCGCGGCTGCTGGCACGTAGTTAGCCGGCGCTTCTTCTGCAGGTACCGTCACTTTCGCTTCTTCCCTGCTGAAAGAGGTTTACAACCCGAAGGCCGTCATCCCTCACGCGGCGTCGCTGCATCAGGCTTTCGCCCATTGTGCAATATTCCCCACTGCTGCCTCCCGTAGGAGTCTGGGCCGTGTCTCAGTCCCAGTGTGGCCGGTCGCCCTCTCAGGCCGGCTACCCGTCGTCGCCTTGGTAGGCCATTACCCCACCAACAAGCTGATAGGCCGCGGGCTCATCCTTCACCGCCGGAGCTTTTAACCCCGTCCCATGCGGGACAGAGTGTTATCCGGTATTAGACCCCGTTTCCAGGGCTTGTCCCAGAGTGAAGGGCAGATTGCCCACGTGTTACTCACCCGTTCGCCACTAATCCACCCCGAAAGGCTTCATCGTTCGACTTGCATGTGTTAAGCACGCCGCCAGCGTTCGTCCTGAGCCAGGATCAAACTCTCCGTGAATGTTTACCCGTAATCGGGTGCACACATCACGAGAGCGGAACAACCGGTCGGAATAAGACCCGTTGTTCACAGCGTCCTCGCTGTGTCATTGCCTACCCGGTCACCGAAGTGAACCCGGTAGGACTTTCAAAGGAACCACCAACCTGCCGAAGCAGGCCGGGGTATCAACATATCTGGCGTTGACTTTTGGCACGCTGTTGAGTTCTCAAGGAACGGACGCTTCCTTCGGTCCCGTTTCACCGGGGCCCTCCGGGCGCTTCCCTTCGTTCTTGCGTTTCCGACTCTATCAGACTCTTTCGTGTCCGATTCCCGGCCGAAGCGGGTTCTGCATTTCGCTTCCGAGGAATTCGCTTTCGCGCTTTCCCTTTCGGCGGGTCCGACTCTATCAGGCCTTTTCCGTCTCCCTGACCACGGCCTGCGGGCATGCCGAAGGAAGGAGCAAGGTTAGGATCTGGGCTTGAAAGTCGCCGCCGACCCCCGACTCAAAGTCGCGTTGGGGTCAGGCAGGAGTACGACAGTACAGGCCGCCGGGAGTCGAGGCAAATCGTTTCTCGTGCACCCCTAGGTCCGCCAAGCGGTAGGTCTCGGGCGGAACCGGGACTTCATATGACTTACTCTGCTGAGCAGTACGCCGTCCCCCATCAGTCGCGGCGGCGACACCTGAATCTCCACCCCCTGGGAGGCTCCCCATGACCAACGTGACGTCCCCTCTTGCTGGACGCGCCATCGGACTCACCGCGGTTCCCGACCCGGTCTTCTCCGGCGCGATGGTCGGTCCCGGCACCGCCATCGACCCCGTGCGCGAGCCCTCCGAGGCCGTGTCCCCGGTCGACGGCATCGTCGTCTCCCTGCACCCGCACGCGTTCGTCGTCGTCGACGCGGACGGGCACGGGGTCCTGACGCACCTCGGCATCGACACCGTCCAGCTCAACGGCGAGGGCTTCGAGCTTCTCGTGAACAAGGGGGACACGGTGACCCGGGGCCAGAGCATCGTGCGCTGGGACCCGTCCGCGGTCGAGGCCGCCGGCAAGTCACCCATCTGCCCGATCGTGGCCCTGGAAGCCACCGCCGAATCGCTCTCCGACGTCCGTGAGGACGGGGACGTGAAGGTCGGCGACACGCTGTTCGGCTGGCAGTAGCGCCTCGGGCGCAGTGACGAGCCAGTTGCACAACCACCGCGGTGACTCGGTCGCCGCACAACCGGAGACGGGTGAAATGGAGACAACGCTGCGAGGCGTCGGCGTGAGCCACGGTGTGGCCATCGGCGAGGTTCGGCACATGGGTACGGCGGTGCTGGAGCCGCCGGCCAAATCGATTCCCGCCGAGGAGGCCGGCCGCGAACAGGGGCGTGCCCGGCAGGCGGTGGAAGCGGTCGCCGCCGATCTCATCGCGCGCGGCAACCTGGCCGGCGGCGAGGCACAGCACGTGCTCGAGGCGCAGGCCATGATGGCGCAGGACCCCGAGCTGATGTCCGACGTCGACCGGCGCATCGCCGTGGGCAGCACCGCCGAGCGTGGCGTGTACGACGCCTTCGCCGCCTACCGGGCGTTGCTCGCGAATGCCGGGGAGTACCTGGCGGGGCGGGTCGCGGACCTCGACGACGTACGGAACCGGATCGTGGCGCGGCTGCTCGGTGTGCCGATGCCCGGTGTGCCGGACAGCGAGGAGCCGTATGTGCTGATCGCCCGCGATCTGGCGCCGGCCGACACCGCGCTCCTCGACCCGACGCTGGTGCTCGGCTTCGTCACCGAGGAGGGCGGGCCGACCAGCCACAGCGCGATCCTGGCACGGGCGCTCGGCGTTCCGGCCGTGGTGGCGCTGCCCGGCGCGGGTGAGCTGGCCGAGGGTACGGTCGTCGCGGTGGACGGCAGCACGGGTGAGATCTTCGTGAACCCGAGCGCCGAGAAGCGGGAGGAGATGGAGAGCGCCGCTGCCGCCCGTAAGGCTGCGCTGTCCGCATCCACCGGTCCTGGTGCCACCTCCGACGGGCACAAGGTGCCGCTGCTCGCCAACGTCGGCGGTCCGGGCGATGTGCCCGCGGCGGTCGAGGCGGGTGCCGAGGGTGTGGGGCTGTTCCGGACCGAGTTCCTGTTCCTGGACGACAGCAAGCAGGCTCCTTCCGAGGAGAAGCAGATCGCGGCCTACCGCGCGGTGCTGGAGGCGTTCCCCGAGGGGCGTGTCGTCGTGCGTGTGCTGGACGCCGGGGCCGACAAGCCGCTGGACTTCCTGACGCCGGCCGACGAGCCGAACCCTGCGCTCGGCGTGCGCGGGCTGCGGAGTCTGCTGGACCACCCCGAGGTGCTGCGTACCCAGCTGACCGCGCTGGCGAAGGCCGCCGAGGGTCTGCCGGTGTACCTGGAGGTCATGGCCCCCATGGTGGCGGACCGTATCGACGCCAAGGCGTTCGCGGACGCGTGCCGCGAGGCCGGGCTGCGGGCGAAGTTCGGCGCGATGGTCGAGATTCCGTCGGCCGCTCTGCGGGCGCGGTCGATTCTCCAGGAGGTGGAGTTCCTGTCGCTGGGCACCAACGACCTGGCGCAGTACACCTTCGCGGCCGACCGTCAGGTGGGCGCGGTGTCGCGGCTCCAGGACCCGTGGCAGCCGGCGCTGCTGGATCTCGTGGCGCTGTCCGCCGAGGCGGCTCGTGCCGAGGGCAAGAGCTGTGGTGTCTGCGGTGAGGCCGCGGCCGATCCGCTGCTGGCGTGTGTGCTGACCGGGCTGGGTGTCACCTCGCTCTCCATGGGTGCGGCGTCCATTCCTTATGTGCGGGCCACGCTGGCCAAGTACACGCTGGCGCAGTGCGAGCGTGCGGCGAACGCCGCTCGCTCGGCCGACTCGGCCGAGGAGGCGCGCAGCGCCGCTCAGGCTGTGCTGTCCGGCG
Source organism: Streptomyces sp. iso_384 (assembly GCF_056172905.1). Taxonomy (NCBI): domain Bacteria; kingdom Bacillati; phylum Actinomycetota; class Actinomycetes; order Kitasatosporales; family Streptomycetaceae; genus Streptomyces; species Streptomyces sp. iso_384. The sequence goes on along the minus strand of NZ_JBWBTT010000001.1, from coordinate 3,082,740 downwards.
AGTAGCCGAGGCAGGTGCGTTGAACAGGAGGGGCTTTCCGCCGTGTGGTGGGAAGCCCCTCCTGCTGTGTGGTGGTGTTCCCCGGAGTCTCAGCGGTGGGGTTCCGCGGGGTCGGCTCCGATGTCGAACCCCGCGCAGTACTCCACGCCGGACTCCGGGGAGACGGGCTCTCCGGAGTCCGCGTCGGTGCAGTAGGCGTTGAAGACCTCGCCGGCGGTGAGCGGGGCGAGTGCGCCGTGGGCCAGTCGCCAGCCGTGGACGCGGTCCGGGCTGTCAGGGGCGCTGGTGCGCAGGACGACTCCCCCGCGTGATTCGAGGGCGATCGCGACCGCGAGGACGGTGGCGAACTCCGCGCCCTCCGCGCTGTCGAGGCGGGCCGGTCCCGCGGTGTCGCGGTGGGTGCGGAGCACGGCCAGGAGCTGGTCGTGCTCCGTCGGGGTGCTGCACACCAGGTGGTGGGTGCCCGGTCCCGCCGTTTCCAGCAGGCGCATCAGGAGGTGGGAGGCGCGGTCGAAGGCCGCGCGTCCGATGTCCTGGCCGCAGTCGGCGCAGTTGCCGAGGTCGGCGAGGAGGAGGGTGGCGTACTCCCAGGTGGCCTGGCGGACCGCGCGGGAGACGAGGACGGGGATGAGGTCGCTCAGGCGTTGGCCGGTGTAGGTGACCGTGGCTCCGGCGGCGGCGATCTCCGCGGTGAAGCGGCTGCGGCTGGCGCCGGTGTCGGCGTCGAGTCCGGATTCGGCGCAGAACTCCGCGTAGTCCTCCGGGTCGAAGAGGGCGACGGTGGTGTGCACGCCCTGGGCCGTGAGCGTTTTGAGCAGGCCCTCGACCTGCTGGAGATAGACGGCGTGGTCGTCGAAGGTGAAGGTGCGGTAGTGCCGCATGGCCGCGAAGTCCTGTGCGTCGGCCAGCAGGCCGATGGTACTGGGTGCTTCGCGGCGCAGCGTGCGTCGCATGGTGGTGGCGTGGCTCGTGCCGGGCTTCCGGTCGTGCTTCGGGTCGTGGGTGGAGCTGTGGTCGGTGTGGTCGGTGTGCGCCATGTGTCCCCCTGTGCGCGGTGAATCCTTGCTCACTCAGCGTAACCAGGGGGACTGACAGTGGCGTTACGCGCGGCGACTCGCGGCCAGTTCGGCGTAGAAGCGGAGGAGGTCGAGGTTGTCGACGGAGCCCGGGTTGACCGCCTTGGCCAGGTCGGTTCCCTGGAGCAGGCGCTTGACCGGAACCTCGATGCGCTTGCCGGTGAGGGTGTGCGGGATGCCGGGGACCTCGATGACCTCGTCCGGTACGTGGCGCGGGGAGAGGTTCTCGCGGATGGTCTGCTTGATCGCCGCGCGCAGGTCGTCGTCGAGGGTCGCGCCTTCGGCGAGGTGGACGAAGAGCGGCATCCAGTAGCCGCCGTCGGGCTCTTCGATGCCGATGACGAGGGATTCGCGGATCTCGGGGAGCCGTTCGACGGCTTCGTAGATGTCGGCGGAGCCCATGCGGACGCCCTGGCGGTTCAGGGTGGAGTCGGAGCGGCCGTGGATGATCACCGAGCCGCGGTCGGTGATGGTGATCCAGTCGCCGTGCCGCCAGACGCCGGGGTACATGTCGAAGTAGCTGTCGTGGTAGCGGCTGCCGTCGGGGTCGTTCCAGAAGCGGATCGGCATGGACGGCAGCGGGTTGGTGACGACCAGTTCGCCGACCTCGCCGGTCAGGGGTTCGCCGGCCGGGTCCCAGGACTGGAGGTCGGTGCCGAGACAGGGGGCCTGGAGCTCGCCGATGTGGACGGGGAGGGTGGGGACGGCTCCGGCGAAACAGGAGCAGACGTCGGTGCCGCCGCTGACGGAGGCGATCCAGAGGTCGTCGGCGACCTCGTCGTGGAGCCAGCGGAAGCCGTCGGGCGGGAGCGGGGAGCCGGTGGTGGCGACGCACTGGACGCGGGAGAGGTCGAAGTCCCGGCCGGGGTGGATGTCCGCCTTGCGGCAGGCCATGACGTACGCGGCGGAGGTGCCGAAGAGGGTGGCGCCGGTCTGTTCGGCGACCCGCCACTGGGCGCTGACGTCGGGGTAGCCGGGGCTGCCGTCGTACAGGACGACGGTGGTGCCGGTGAGAAGGCCGGAGACGAGGAAGTTCCACATCATCCAGCCGGTGGAGGTGTACCAGAAGAAACGGTCCTCGGGGCCGAGGTCGCAGTGCAGGCCGATCTGCTTGAAGTGTTCGAGCAGGATGCCGCCCTGGGACTGGACGATGGCCTTGGGCAGGCCGGTGGTGCCGGAGGAGTAGAGGACCCACAGCGGGTGGTCGAAGGGAACCTGTTCGAAGACCGGCTCGGTGTCGGCGGAGGTGAGGGCGGCCCAGGCGAGCGCGCCCTCGGGGGCGTCGGTGCCGAGCAGCGGGATGTGCACGACGGCGCGCAGGGTGGGCAGTTCGCGGCGGAGCTCGGCGACCGTCTCGGTGCGGTCGTGTTCCTTGCCGCCGTAGCGGTAGCCGTCGACGGTGAACAGGACGACGGGCTCGATCTGCTGGAAGCGGTCGAGGACGCTGCGGGCGCCGAAGTCGGGGGCGCAGGAGGTCCAGACGCCGCCGACCGCGGCGGTGGCGAGGAAGGCGACGACGGCCTGCGGGATGTTGGGCAGGTAGCCGCTGACGCGGTCGCCGGGGGTGACGCCGAGGGCGCGGAGTTCGGCGGCGAGTGCGCCGACCTGGCGGCGGAGTTCGGCCCAGCTGACGGGGAACTGGGTGTGGGTCTCGTCGACGTACAGCAGGGCGGGGGTGTCCGCGCGGGACGGGTCCTCGGCGGTGCGCAGGGCGTGTTCGGCGTAGTTGAGGGTGGCTCCGGGGAACCAGGTGGCGCCGGGCATGGCGCGGTCGCCGAGGACGCTCTCGTACGGCGTGGAGAAGCGGATGTCGAACCATTCGGCGACGGCGCGCCAGAAGGTGTCGAGCTCGTCGACGGACCAGCGGTGCAGGGCGGCGTACCCGCCGTCGGCCGGGGCGCCGTACCGGGTCGCGGCCCAGTTCTGGAAGCGGGTGACGGCCGCGGCCTCGATGCGGTCGGGGCCGGGCTGCCAGAGCGGGGCGTCGTCGGGCGTGGCTGCGGTCATGAGGGCTGCTCCCTGGCTGTACGGGTACGCGGGGTGGGCGTGTCGGTGCCGCACGGGCCGGGATGTGCGCGTGAGCGGCTGACACGGACGATGCCATGTGATCGTCTTCGGCACCAGGGTGGCCCCGCCGTGAGGAGCTCCGTCGCTTTCGGGCCGGAGCTGGTGAACGGGAGTTGAACGGAAGGTTCTGCGGGTCGGGCGGGTGGCAGGGTGTGCGCCATGGACGGTCGTGACCTGGTGCGCCGGGTGAGGTTGGTCGGTTCGGTGCGGGGGCTGCGCACCGTGCGTTCGGCGTGGCGGCGCCGGTCGGCGGATGCGCGTGCGTTGCCTCCGCGCGGTGCGGAGCGGGCCCGGGTGCCGGGTGCGCTGACGGGTGCGGAGCCGGGGCCCGGCGGGGGTGTGGTGCGGTTCGCCCGTTCGGAGCTGCGGATCCGGGTGTCGGTGGGCGGTGCGGTGTTCTGGGCGTGGGACGGGGCGGAGCCGTTGCCGTCGTACGCGGTGCCGGGCGAGGCTCCCGCGCCGGATCCGCGGGCGGTGCTGGAGCCGGACAAGGACGGCGGCTGGCAGGTGGTCTCGGAGCGGCTGACGGTGGTGGTGTCGCGGACCGGGGCGGTGGAGCTGCGGACGCCGGGCGGGTTGCTGCTGCGGCGGGAGCTGCCGCCGCGCTGGTGGGAGCCGGTGGGCGGGGGGCCGGTGCGGTGGGTGCAGCGCTCGGAGGTGCCGGCGGACGCGCGGTTCTTCGGGCTGGGCGGCCGGGCGGGCGGGCCCCGGTTGCGGGACGGGGCGTACGGGCTGTGGAACACCGATCCCGGAGGGCGTTTCGGTCCGGAGGACGATCCGCTGTATCTGACGATGCCGGTGCAGGTGGTGGTGTCGGACGCGGGGACTCACCTGGCGTTCCACGACAACAGCTGGGCGGGGCGGGTGGTGCTGCGGGAGGGCGAGGAGGGCGCCGGCTCGGGGCATGACCGGCCGGGTACCTGCGAGGTGCGGATGGAGGGTGGTCCGCTGCGCTGCTGGGTGGTGGCGGGGACGCCGGCCCGGGTGCTCCAGGGGTGGACGGCGCTGACGGGTGCGCCGGCGCTGCCGCCGTCCTGGGCGCTGGGGCCGCAGCACGCCCGGTGGGGGTTCGGCGGTGAGCGGGAGGTGCGGCGGGTTGCCGCCGGGTACCGGGAGCGGGGCCTGCCGCTGTCCGTGCTGCATCTCGACATCGACCATTTCGACGGGCACCGGGTGTTCACGGTGGACCGGGAGCGGTTCCCGGGTCTGCCCGCGCTGGCGAAGGAGTTGCGCGAGGACGGGGTGCGGCTGGTGTCGATCGTGGATCCGGCGGTGAAGGCGGAGCCGGGCGACGCGGTGTTCGACGCGGGGCGGTCGGTCGGTGAGCGGGGTGCGTACGTCCGGGACGCGCGGGGGCGGGTGGTGGTCGGGGAGGTGTGGCCGGGGGCGTCCGTCTATCCGGACTTCACTGATCCGCTTGTGCGGGATTGGTGGGGATCGCTGTACGAGGAGCGGCTTGCGCAGGGCTTCTCGGGGGTCTGGCACGACATGAACGAGCCGGTGTCCTTCGCGGCGTTCGGGGATCCGTCGCTGCCGCGTTCGGCCCGGCATGTGCTGGAGGGCGCCGGTGGTGATCATCGCGAGGCGCACAACGTGTACGCGCTGGCGATGGCGCGGGCGGGCTATGAAGGGCTGCTCCGGTTCCGCCCGGAGGAGCGGCCGTTCCTCTTCTCGCGGTCGGGCTGGGCGGGGATGCAGAGGTACGGGGGCACCTGGTCCGGTGATGTGTCGACGGGGTGGCCGGGGCTGCGGGCGTCGTTGTCGCTGGTGGTGGGGCTCGGGCTGTGCGGGGTGCCGTATTCGGGTCCGGACGTGGGCGGGTTCGACGGGTTCCCGTCGCCGGAGCTGTATCTGCGGTGGTTCCAGCTGGGGGCGTACCTGCCGTTGTTCCGTACGCACTCGGCGACCGGCGCGGGGCGGCGGGAGCCGTGGGAGTTCGGGCCGGAGGTGCTGGAGCACGCGCGGGCGGCGCTGGTGGAGCGGGAGCGGCTGCGCCCGTACTTCGTGACGCTGTCGCACGTGGCGCGGCTGGCCGGTGCGCCCTATGTGCGGCCGCTGTGGTGGGGTGCCCCGGGCGACCGGTCGCTGCGGGAGTGCGAGGACGCGTTCCTGCTGGGCGACGCGCTGCTGGTGGCTCCGGTGCTGGAGCCCGGGGCGCGGCGGCGCGCGGTGCGGCTGCCCCGGGGGCGGTGGTACGACACGGTGACCGGGCGGGCGTACGAGGGTCCGGGCCAGGTCCTGGTCGACGCTCCGCTGTCCCGGGTGCCGGTGCTGGCGCGGGCGGGCGCGGTGATTCCGGTGCGGGGTGCGGACGGCGGGCCGGAGCTGGAGGTGTGGGCGCCCGCGCCGGGGCGTACGGGCGGCGGGCTGGTGGTGCGGGACCCGGGCGACGGGTGGGCGGAGCCGGAGGTCGAGCGGTATGTGACGCGGTGGGAGGGCGACCGCGTGGTGGTGGAGCGGGACGGTGCGGGGGGCGGGGTCGACTGTCCGGTGCGGGTGCGGGGGGTGGCGAACGGGCTCTAGGTGTGGTGCTCCGTGAGGTTGGGGACGCGGAGGAGGGTGGACGCCCCCTCCGCAAGCCCCCCCCCGGCCGGGACGGGGCCGGGACCTCAGCCGTGGCGCCCCGCGAACCAGGCGTCGGCGGCTTCCGTGTGCAGGGGGAACGCCAGGGGGCGCGGGCTGTACAGGATGTCGTAGCCGGACGTCTCGTCGGTGGGGGTCGAGGGCGGGAGGCTCGCGAGGGGGCGGGCCGGGAGGAGGCCGAAGACCAGGAGGTGGCCGTCGGTGTCGCTGAGGGCGTCGGCGAGGCGGACGTCCTGTGCGGCGGCCTCGATGCCGGTCTCCTCGCGCAGCTCGCGGGCGACCGCGTGACGCCAGTCCTCGGCGTGGTCGATGAACCCGCCGGGCAGGGCTGTGCCGCCCTTCTGCGGTTCGATGGTGCGGGTGATGACGACGAGGCCGGTCGAGCGGGGGCCGATGACGGGGAGCAGGGCCACCGCGACGGGAAGCGGGTTGCGGTACGCGGTGGTTCCGCAGTGCGTGCAGGTGCGGGGCCAGGCGTCCGCGGACGGGAGCGCGGTGTACGGGGCTCCGCAGGTGCCGCAGTGGGAGTTCCGTACGTATCGGGGTGGCTGCGGGGCGGTCGGGGAAGGGCTGTTGCCGGGTTCGGACACGGGCGGACTGTATCGGACCGCCCGCGTTCTTTCCCGGAGGGCACCCGAGCTGATAGACGGTGTGCCCATGACAGGAATGCGTACCGCTCTCCGCGCCCTGGCCGCCACGGCCGCCGTCCTCCTCACCGTCACCGCCCTCGCCCCCTCGGCACAGGCACGCCCCGAACCGAAGGCTCCCGAGGAGTTCGTGGCGCTGCGTTCGGTGGATCCGACGATCATCCAGGAGATGCGCTACACCACGGCGCACACCTTCATGGGCGAGCGGGTGGACGGATACCGGCAGCCGGTCTGCATCCTGACCCGGCCCGCCGCCCGCGCCCTGCGCCTGGCGCAGAAAAGGCTGCTGCGCCAGGGGTACTCGCTCAAGGTGTACGACTGCTACCGGCCGCAGCGGGCGGTGGACCACTTCGTGCGATGGGCGAAGGACCTCGACGACCAGGCGATGAAGGAGGAGTTCTATCCGCTGGTCGACAAGAACCGGCTCTTCGAGGACGGTTACATCGCCGAGAAGTCCGGGCACAGCCGGGGCAGCACGGTGGACCTGACCCTGGTGAGGCTGCCGGCCCTGCCGACCAGGCCGTACCGTCCGGGCGAGCGGCTGACCCCCTGCTTCGCACCGAAGGGCGAGCGGTTCCCCGACAACTCGCTGGACATGGGCACGGGTTACGACTGCTTCGACACCCTGTCGCACACGGACGACCCCCGGATCCAGGGTCCTCAGCGCGCCAACCGGCAGTTCCTGAAGCGGACGTTGGCCGAGGTGGGGTTCGTGAATCTGCCGGAGGAATGGTGGCACTTCACGTTCAAGCCGGAGCCGTTCCCGGACACCTTCTTCGACTTCCCGGTGCACCGCCGGTCGGTCGCCGGGCACTGACGGGACGGGCCGCCCCGAGGGGCGGGGAACGGGCGAGCGGGACCACCCCCGTGGGCTCCGGCCGCCCGTTCTTCATTTCGGACGCGAAAGGGGCGTGTTCGGTTGCCGATCGGGCGACTACGGTGCCCGTATGTCACAGCAGACGTTCGATTCGTACGAGGAATTCTGGCCGTACTACGTCGCGATGCACTCCCGTGCCGCCACTCGCTGGGTCCATCTGACCGGCACCCTGACCGGGCTCGCGATCTCCGCCTACGGGCTGGCGCGGGGCCGTAAGCGCTATCTGGCGGCCCTGCCGCTGATCGGATACGGCACCGCGTGGCCCGCGCACTTCCTGATCGAGAAGAACAACCCGGCCACGTTCGGGCATCCGGCCTGGTCGCTGCGCGGCGACGCGCAGATGATCCGGACGATGCTCGCGGGCCGGGACGCGGAGCTGGCGGAGACCGCGGCGAAGTGGCTGGCCGAGCACGGGGAGGACCGGAAGGACGGCTGAGGCCGAGGGGCCGGCCCCCTCGCCGGACGACGGCGCCCGTGGCACACTTCTGACGTTCCGTCAGATCCAGTGCCGGGAGGGGCCTTGTCGCGCACGCGCACACCCGTGGTGGCCGGTTGGTTCACCGAGGACGCCACGGAGGAGGATTTCCGGCTGCTGGGCACCCGCTGCTCCGGCTGCCGGTCGGTCCACTTCCCCCGCGAGGACGACCACTGCCGCAACCCGGCATGCCAGGGCGGCGAGTTGGCGGAGGTGCCGCTGTCGAAGCGGGGCACGGTGTGGTCCTGCACCGACGGGCGCTACCGGCCACCTCACCCGTACGTCAGCGACCCCGAGGAGCCCTGGGTCCCGTACACGCTGGTCGCCGTCGAGCTGGCCGCCGAGCGCATGGTGGTGCTCGGGCAGGCCGCGCCCGGGGTCGGCGTGGGCGATCTGCCCGTCGGCTCGGTGGTGGAGGTGGTGCCGGGCGTCCTGGACGAGGACCGGGCGACGGGCGCCGTGCACACGACCTGGCACTGGCGGCCCGTCCCGGCGGGCGGGGACGCCTCATGAGCGGCGACGTGGCCGTCCTCGGGGCCGGGATGCACCCGTGGGGCAAGTGGGGGCGCGGATTCGTCACGTACGGGCGGATCGCCGCGCACGCCGCGCTCGCGGACGCGGGCATCGGCTGGCCCGAGGTCGGGTCGGTGGTCGGCGCTCAGACGGTGCGCGGGGGCTATCCGGGGTACGTGGCGGGGGCGACGTTCGCCCGGGCGCTCGGGTGGCAGGGGGCGCGGGTGGCGTCCGTGTACGCCGCGTGCGCCTCGGGGGCGCAGGCCATCGACACGGCGCGGGCGCAGATCCTGGCGGGGCTGGCGGACGTGGTCCTGGTGGTGGGGGCCGACGCGGCGCCCAAGGGGTTCTTCGCCCCGGCGGGCGGGGAGCGGCCGGACGATCCGGACTGGCTGCGCTTCCGGGTGCTCGGGGCGACGAACCCGGCGTACTTCGGACTGTACGCCCGCCGTCGCATGGCGCTGTACGGGGACACACCGGAGGACTTCGCGCTGGTCAAGGTGAAGAACGCGGCGGCGGGGGCGCTGAACGAGTTCGCCCGCTACCGCAGGCCGGTGACGGCCGAGGAGGTCGCCGCCTCCGCGATGGTCGCCGATCCGCTGCGGCTGCTGGACATCTGCGCCACGTCCGACGGGGCCGCCGCCCTGGTGCTGAGCAGCCTGGAGTTCGCGCGGCGCCGCGGGGTGCGTGATCCGGTGCGGATCCGGGCCGTCTCCACGGTGACGCCGACCTTCCCGAGGACGGTCCTGGATCTGCCGGACATCGGCACGGACTCGGCGGTGGCCGTGGACCCGTCGCCCGAGAGTTTCCGGGCCTCGATCGCGCGGACCGCGTACGAGGAGGCGGGGATCGGGCCGGAGGATCTTTCGCTGGCCGAGGTCTACGACCTGTCCACCGCGCTGGAGTTGGAGTGGTACGAGGACATCGGGCTGTGCGGTCCGGGCGAGGGGGCGAAGCTGCTGCGTTCGGGGGCGACCGCGCCGGGCGGGCGGGTTCCGGTGAACGCGAGCGGCGGTCTGGCCTCGTTCGGCGAGGCGGTCCCGGCCCAGGCCATCGCGCAAGTATGCGAGTTGACCCGGCAGTTGCGGGGGCGGGCCGGGGAACGGCAGGTGCCGGGGGCGCGGGTCGGCATCACGGCCAACCAGGGACTGTTCGGGCACGGCTCGGCGGTGGTGGCGGTCCGCTGACCGTGGGTTGCCTCAACAGGTTTTCCCTGTCCTTCACTTGACTGGACGTCACCCTCGCAGAACACTCGGGGCCCGGCGCGCCGGACAGCGTGCGGCCCGTACCCCTGTCGGCGGGGGTACGGGCCGTACGCGTGTCCGGACACCTGTGGATCAGGTGACGACGGTGGCTCAGGTGGCGACGGGTTCGCGGGCCCGCGCGGCGCGCTCCACCGCGGCGCGCTCCAGCGCGTGCTCCACGACGGCGACCAGGACATCCCGCACGGAGGAGCGGTCCCGCGCGTCGCAGACGAGCACCGGGACCTCGGAGTCGAGGTCGAGGGCGGCCCGCACGGTCTCCGTGGGAAACCGCTCGGCTCCCTCGAAGGTGTTGACCGCCACCGTGAACGGGATCCGCCTGCGCTCGAAATAGTCGACCGCGGCGAAGCAGTCCTCCAGACGCCGGGTGTCGGCGAGGACGACCGCGCCCAGGGAGCCCTGGGCCAGTTCGTCCCAGAGGAACCAGAAGCGGTCCTGGCCCGGGGTGCCGAACAGATAGAGGACCAGGTCGTCGCGGAGCGTGATCCGGCCGAAGTCCATCGCGACCGTGGTGGTGGTCTTGGACTCGACCCCGTCCAGATCGTCCACCGGGCGGCCCGCCTCGCTGAGGCGTTCCTCCGTGCGCAGGGGCCGGATCTCACTGACCGCGCCGACCGCGGTCGTCTTACCGACGCCGAAACCTCCCGCCACCAGGATCTTCAGGGTGACGGGCTCGACGGGCCGCTGCTTGGCGCGGCTAGAGCGCCCGAAGGCCATTGATCACCTCGCGGAGAATGTTCACGTCCGGCAGCTCGGCCGGCGGAACGGGACGGGTGACGTGCACCAGCTCGTCCTCGACGAGATCGCCGACCAGGACCCGCACCACCCCTACCGGGAGGTCGAGTTCGGCGGCGAGCTCGGCGATCGACTGGGGCATGTCGCTGCAGAGTTCGACGATCACCACATGTTCGGGGGCGAGCGTCTGGTCCCGGCCGGGATCGTCGGCGGCCGGTTCCGGCACGACGAGCGCGATCAGGTCGAGGCGATGGCGGGAGGCGCTGCTCGTACGCCCCCGGGTCATCGCGTACGGGCGGACCACCGGTCCGGCCTCGGCGTCGTACCACCGCGAGGCCTGGGGATCGACGGTCCCGTCCGGGGATCCGGGGCCGGTGCCCCGGGGGGAGTCAGCGCTCATGCCCGCCACACTCACCCTCCGGCGGGCAGACCGGTCGTCCGTGGGGCGTTGGCCAGGTGGGCCCCCACGCGCTTGACCATCAGCGTCATCTCGTAGGCGACCTGGCCCACGTCGGAGTCGGCCTCCGCCAGAACGGCGAGGCAGCTTCCGTCGCCGGCGGCGGTGACGAAGAGGAACGCCTCGTCCAGTTCGACGACGGTCTGGCGCACCCGGCCCGCGTCGAAGTGGAGGCCCACGCCCTTGGCGAGGCTGTGGAACCCGGAGGCGACGGCGGCGAGATGCTCGCTGTCCTCGCGGGTCAGGTCCGCCGACGCGCCGGTGGCGAGCCCGTCGCTGGAGAGGACCAGCGCCTTGCGGATGCTGGCGACGCGCTGGACGAGCTCGTCGAGCAGCCAGTTCAGTTCGCCCGAGCCGTGGCGTGCGGGGTTGTGTGCTGCGGCGTTCGGTGCGGTCATCGACCGTCCCCTCCCGGAGTGGTTCCTGGTGCTGTGTCACCGGGGCCGCCGGTGTTCGCGGTGTCCTCGGCGGTTTCGGTGGTCGTGGTGTTCCCGGTCGTCCCGGTGATCCCGGTCGGCCCGTTCGTCCCGGCGCTCTCGGCGTTCTCGGCAGTTTCGGCGTTCTGCCGGCGGCCGCGCTGCCAGCCGCGCTGGAGCGAGGCCATACGGTCGCGCACCTCGTCCGCGTCGCGCTCGGCGTCGTCGAACGTGTTGACGGGCGCCCGGTGCACAGGGCGCTCCGCGGACTCCTCACGGAGCTGGCGGGCGAGGCTGGCCTGCCGGACCCGCCGGGGCAGGCCGCCGATGGTGTCGGGTGCCGGTGGGGCGGCCGGCGCGGGAGTGCCCTCGGCGCGGGACGCCGCTGCCGGGCGGGGTGCCTCGGTCGTACGGGATGCCCCGGTGTCGTGGGACGCCTCGGTCGTACGGGGCGGCTCCGGCATGCGGCGGGCGGCGGATCGCGCGGTCCAGGGTGCGTCAGCGGTACGGGGCCGGTCGGCCGGGTCGGGGGCGCGGTCGGCGGTGTGCGGGACCGGGCCGGTGGCCTTCGCGGAGGGCGCGACCGGGTCCTCGCCCGGGGTGTCGACCCGGCGGCCCCGGTCGGTGACCAGGGTCGGCGGCGTACGACGGGGCAGCGGGACGGGGCCGGCCGGGCGCATCGGGCGGACCTCCGCCGTGGGCTCGTCGCCGTGGTCGCGGGCCTGCTGGTGCTGGTCCCGGTCGGTGTCCCGGCGCGGGCGGCCGCCGGGCTTCTCACGGCGGGGCTCGCGGTCGCCGTCACGGCGAACGTCCCGGGCGCGGAAGATGCCGCCGCGCTCGCTCTCGGTGTCCTCCAGATCGGAGACGCCGTCCAGGACGGGGCCGAGGGCCGGGTCCAGGGCGGGGTCCGGCGTACGGTCCAGCCGGTCGCCGGCGAAGTCCAGCGGGCCGACCGGGGCCTCCAGCTCGACCGGCCCGTTCAGGACGCCCGGTCCGGTGAGTCCGGTGGGCACCGGCGACAGGACGGCGGACCTGCCGTTGACGCGGCGTTCCCCGCCCGGGGCCGTGTTCTGCGCGCCCTGCGGTGAATCGGAGCTCCGGCCGCTGCCGATCGCCCGCTCGGCCCGGCGGTCGAGGCGGAACCCGGTGCCGTGGGTGTCGGGGGCGTCGGTGAGCAGGGCGGCCGGGATGAACACGACCGCTGTGGTGCCTCCGTACGGCGATTTCTGCAGGGAGACCCGGACGTTCTGGCGCTGGGCGAGCCGACTGACCACGAACAGGCCGAGCCGGTCGGTGTCGGAGAGCTCGAAGTCGGGGGTCTCGGCGAGGCGCAGGTTGGCGTCGAGGAGGACCTCGGGGGCCATGCCGAGGCCGCGGTCGTGGATTTCGAGCGTGAATCCGTTGGAGACGCGTTCACCGTGCACCTGGACCGCGGTGTGCGGAGGCGAGAAGACGGTGGCGTTCTCCAGGAGTTCGGCGATCAGATGGGTGAGGTCGGCGACGGCCGGTCCGCCCACACCGATCCGGGCCAGGCGGCGGACCTCGATGCGTTCGTAGTCCTCGACCTCGGCGACGGCGGCCCGCACCACGTCCATCAGCTGGATGGGCTTGCGCCACTGACGGGAGGGCGCGGCGCCGGAGAGGATCACGAGTCCTTCGGCGTGCCGGCGCATGCGGGTGGTGAGGTGGTCGAGGCGGAACAGGTCGGCGAGTTCGTCGCTGTTCTCGGTGCGGCGCTCCATCGCGTCCAGCAGCGTGAGCTGGCGGTGCAGGAGGACCTGGTTGCGGCGGGCGAGGTTGACGAAGACCTCGGAGACGCCGCGGCGCATGTCCGCCTGCTTGACGGCGGCCTCGACGGCGGCCCGCTGAAGGGTGTTGAGCGCCTGGCCGACCTGGCCGATCTCGTCGGGCTCGTAACTGAGGTGCGGGGCCTCGGTCTCGACGTCCACCTGCTCGCCCGCGGCCAGCCGGCGCATCACGCTCGGCAGCCGTACGCCGGAGACCTCATGGGCGTCCTTGCGGAGCCGGGAGAGGTCGCGGACGAGTTCACGGCCGATGCGGACGGAGACGAAGATCGAGACGATCAGGGCCAGGAAGCCGAGGATTCCGGCGATACCGGCCTGGGCGAGGACCCGGTAGGCGGCCGGTTCGGCGCGGTCCTGGAAGCGGTTGCCCATCTCGGTGGAGTCGTTCGCCAGCCGGTCGAGGACGGGCACGGCCGCCTCCTCCCAGCGGGCCGCGTCGACGGCGCCGGGGCGCTTCGTCGGACCGGCGGCGATCAGGGCGTCCTCGGCGGTGCGCAGCGGCTCGGTGTCGGGGCTGCCCCAGAACTGCTCGACGCGTCGGCGCTCGGCGGCGGGGAGGCTCTCCAGACTGACTTCGTACAGCAGCTCGCGCTGGGCCACGAGGCCGGATATCTGGCGCAGTTCGGAGGTGGTGAAGCGGCCGGCCATGAGGCCCGACGCGATGAGCGCGTCCTCGCGCGAGAGCATCTCCCGGGCCCGGGAGACCCCGACCAGCGCCCGCATCTCCTTGTCCATCGACACGTTCTCCAGGGTGTGGAGTCCGTTGAGGAAGCGGTACGAGGGGTCGACGAGGCCGTTGTAGAAGTCGAGCGCCTTCGCCCGGCCGATGGTGCGCTTCTCGACCGATTCGCGCAGGGCGTCCAGTCCGTCGACGGCGCTGAGGATCGCGTCCAGGCGGCTGCTGTCGGCGGCGCTCAGCGATTCCCGGACGTCCTGCGCCCGGGCGTTCTCCCTGACCTCGCTCACGATGCGGTCGGTGGCGGCGCGTTGGCCCATGAGGACGGGGAGCGCGTCGGAGGCCCGGGGGTCGGCGAGGAAGACCAGGGTCTGCCGTCGCTCGGCCTGTACGGCGCGGACGGCGTCGTCCAGCGGGTGGGCGACCTTCTCCACGATGGATCCGGCGCTCATCAGCTCGTCGGCCTCACGGCCGGTGATGTAGGTGGCGAAGACCCAGAGGCCGGTGAGGGAGACGAGCGGCACCAGCAGCAACGCCACGATCTTCCTGCGGATGGACTTCCCGCGAAAGCGCATGGCCTCCCCCAGATCGGCCCCGCACCGCGGGGGTGGTCTTCTCCTGGCCGTTGCTCGGCCCTGTGTCAATAAACGGCGCGAGCCTACTACTGACACAGAGACAACTCGAAGACACGTCCGGATGATTTTCAGCCGTCCGTACTGGACTTGATCATGAGTTGTCCCGGTATTCCCGGAGATGAAATTCGCGAAAGCGACAGAGGATACCGGCCGGACCTGCCGGTACCGGCAGGTATCAGTTGGCTGGAATTCTTCGGTCCGTGACCTTCTGTGCCCTGCGAGCGCTTTTCAGGGGAATCTTCGGGACGGGTGGTTCGTCCATATGTACGGGGCAGACGCACGGTGGGGTCGTGCGCGGCAAGGCGGACGTGTTCCGCCCGCGTAGAACCGGCGCAAGCCGGGCAGCCACCCTGAAGTCGGACAGTGGTGGGGAGTTGAAGGACCTTGAGCACGCAGGAACGCGGGAGCGCCGGAGCGCCGGCGGCCGCGAGGGCGGAAGCCGCGGACGGGGCACGGATCCCGCGGCAGTTGTGGGTGGAGGAGCCGGCCTCGAAGCGGCGGATGCCCGATGCGGTGCGGACGGCCGCCGTGCGTGCCGTTCTCATCATGTCGCTGACGATCATCCAGGCGATGATCGCCTTTCTGAGTACCTTGACCGGCTCCTGGCTGGCCTTCCCGATGGTGCTCAGCAGTGTGGCCAGCACGGTGGTCGCCACCTGGTCGGTGCTCGACGTCTGGGTGACCCGGCAGGTGTGGAACCAGCGCAACGGCGTGGTGTCCGTGCCGAGCAGTTCGGCCCGGCAGATACGCCGTGAGCGGCGCCGGTCCCGCCGGGCCGAGCGGGCGGCCGAGCGGGACGGCACGGGCGGCGGCATAGGCGGCCGCCGGAACACCGGCGACCTCTCCCGGGCCTGACCTGCTGGGCCTGACCTGCTGCCGAGCCCTGACCTGCGGGTCGGTCCCGCCGCCGGGTGGCGCTACTCGCCCGGTTCGGGGGCCGGGTGGGCGGCGGCCGCGGTCTGTTCGCTCCGCTTGAACATGCGGGTCGCCGTGATCTCGCCGTGGACCGTCTCTCCGTCCGGGTCCTGCTGCGGCAGGCCGGGGCGCAGATGCTCCTCCACGCTGATGTACTTCAGCCCCGCCCTCAGGTCGGCGTCGTTGCGCAGCCGGATGACGAGGGGAAATTCGGCGAGCGCCGTCGTGTCGAACAGGCCCGTCGTGTACAGCAGTTGCACGCCCAGCGCGTCCGAAACGGCCCGCTGGAGCTCCAGCAGATACGTGGCGTTGGCGCGGCCGATCGGGTTGTCGAGGAACAGGGTGCCCGCGTGCCGGTGGCGGTCGCGGCCCCGATCGTTGCTGCGCAGGGCCGCCATCGTGCAGTAGAGGGCGATGGCGGCGGTGAGCAGCTGACCGCCGGAGAAGACGTCGCCCATCTGCCCGACCGGGACGCGCTCGGCGCGCAGCACGGCGTCCGGCTTCAGGATCTCCACCGCGATGCCCTTGGGCCGCAGGGCCGCCTCGACGCCCCGCAGCAGCAGGGACATGCCGTCCCGGCGCAGGTCGGAGTTCTTCTTGAGGGCGGCGTGGGTGGCTTCGTCGATGACCTCGCCGAGGCGTTCGGTGAGGGTGGCCTGGTCGGGTTCCTCGAAGCGGATCCGGAGGAACTCCTGACCCGACCACTCCCCCAGGCCCTCAGGGAGCTGGGACAGCCGCTGGGCGGAACGCAGGGTGGTGAGCGCCGATTCGACCAGGCCGCGCAGCCGGTCGACGATCGAGTCGCGGTTGCGTTCCAGCTGGATGAGCTCGTCGGTGAGGACGCGCAGCCGGGGGGCGAAGGCGTCGGCCCACTTCTGGGCGTGCTCGGGCAGGGCGGAGGCGGGCAGCTCACGGATCTGCTGGCGGGCCGGGGTGCGGACCTGTTCGTAGCGGGTGGAGTTGGCGTGCCGGACGAGGATGTCGCTCGCTTCCCGGACGGCGCTCTCGGCCGCCGACAGATCGGCGTTGCAGCCGCGCAGGGAGCGGCGGGACTCGGCGGCGGACTGCCGGGCCTCCTCCAGACTGCCGGGGTACGGGTCGGGGTCCTCGGTTCCGTCGTCCGTGCCGTGGTCGCGCAGCAGGTCCCGCAGGAGGGCCGCGGTCTCGTCGAAGCCGCCGGCGGAGTCCTCCGCGGTGCGGTGGGCGTGCAGCAGCTCGCTGTGGGCGGCGCGGGCGGTGTCCAGGGCGCCGGTGGCTTCGGCCAGTTCGGCGGTGGCGGTACGCAGCAGGGCCTGGGCGCTCTCGGCGTCGGCCGGGACCAGGTCGTCCGGCAGTTCGGTGTGGTGCTGCCGCTCGTCGTCGGGGGCGAGCCGCTCGGCCTCGCCGCGCAGCCGTCCCAGATGCTCGCTGGCGGTGGAGGCGCGGGTCTCCAGGAGCTGGACGTGCGCCTCGGCGCGGGCGGCGGCGGCCTGGCGGGAGGGCCCGTCCGCGCCGTCGGTGCCTTCCAGGAGCTGGGCGGCGCGGGTGCGGACCTTGTTGGTGAGGCGGTCCAGCTCGGCCAGGGCGGCGCTCTCGTCGCTCTCGGCGCGGGCCTGTTCGGCGCGCAGATCGGCGCCGACGCCGACCTTCTCGTACAGCTGGGAGGCGGCTCGGTAGGCCTCGCGCAGGGTGGGCAGGGCGGTGCGGGGCTTGGACTCGTCCTCCTCGGGGAGGACTTCGGGGACACCGGCGATCTCGGCGCGTTCGGCCCGCAGGGCGCGGGCGGTGCGCCGGGCGTCGTCCCCGGCGCGCTGGGCGGCCCTGCGGTCCTCGTCGGCGGCGCGGGCGAGGTCGAGGCAGACGGCTGCGCGGGCCTCGGACTCGGCGGCCTCGTCGACCAGTTCGCGCAGCCGGACCTGCCAGCCGGCCCGTTCCCGCAGCCGGTGGGCGAGGCCGGCCAGGGCGTCGGCGGCGCGGCGGGCGCGCTGGGCGGCTTCCTGGCGTTCGTCGCGGACCCGGGCGGTGTCGGCGGCGGCCTCGTCGGCCTCGGCGCGGGCGGTGCGGGCCTCGGCGAGGACGGCTTCGGCGCTCTCGGCGGCCGTACGGGCGGTGGCGGCGGCCTCGGCCAGCTCGGCGAGCATGCCGGGCGGGCAGTCGGCGCGCCAGGAGCCGATCCGGGCGGCGAGCGCGCGGTCCCCGGAGAGGCGGGCGGCGAGGGTCCTGATGTCCTCGTCGCGGGCGGCGGCGCGGCTGCGCAGTGCGTGGCGTTCCTCGTCGGCGGCGTGCTCGTCGTGCATGGCCGGGTTCGGCGGGACGAGGAAGACGCCGTCGTTCTGCGCGTCGGAGCCGGTGCCGGGGTCCGGGACGGGGGCCAGGAGGGCGGCGGCGGTGCCGACGGCCACGGTCGAGCGGGGCAGCAGGGCCGCGCCGCCGAGGACCTCGCGGGCGCGGCTGTGGGCGTCGGGGTCGGTGATGACGACGCCGTCGACGAGCTCGGGGCGGGCGGCGAGGACGGCGGCGTGGTCGGCCGGGTCCACGGCCTGGGCGAGGTAGCGCCAGCCGGGCAGGGCGGGGATGCCGTGCTCGCCGAGATACTCGACGGTGGCGAGGACGTCGGGGCCGGGCGGCAGCAGCCCGCCCTCGCCGAGCGCGCCGAGGATGCGGGCGTCGTCGGCGGCGGCGGTGCGCAGGTCGAAGAGGCGGCGCTCGGCGGCGGCGACGGACTGGTCGAGGAGCTCGCGCAGCTCGTCGGCGCTGCGGTCGAACTCCTCGGCGGTCAGCGGCTGCTGGGCGGTGGTGGACGGGTCGGCGAGGGCCACGGCGCGGTCGGCGGCCGGTTCGGCGGCGGTGGCCGCGCCGTCGTCGCCGTTCCCCGGGCCGGTGCGTGCGGTGGTGCCCTGGGCGGATCCTGACGCCTCGTCGGCGGTTTCCCGGCGGGGGCGCGGGACGCCGGTGCCGGAGGGCAGGCCCAGCAGGTCGCCGAGGCGGGGGTCGGCGGCGATGGACGCGGCGGCGCGGTGCTCGTCCTCGTAACTCTGCTCGGCGGCCTTGGCCCCGTCGGCGGCGCGGGCGGCGGCCAGTTCGGCGCGGCTCTCGGCGGCGGCGGCCTCGCGGGCGGTGTCGGCGGCGCTCCGGGCGGCTTCGCGGGCGGTGTCCCAGGCGGCGACGGCGGACTGTTCGGCGTCGCTGGCGGCGAGGGCGGCGCGGGCCGGGTCGGCGTCGGGCGCGGTGTCGTCGAGCCAGCCGGCCCGGACGGCCTCGGCGGTCTCCTGTCCGACCTCGGCGAGGCGCTGGCGCAGGTGTCCGGCCTCGCTGCGGGCGCGCTGGGCCTCGGTGGCGGCGACCGTGGCATCGCGGTGGGCGCGTTCGCCGGTGGCCTGGAGGGTGTCGGAGCGCTCCTCCTCCTCGTTGGCGACGCGCTCGCCCTCCTCGGCGGCCCGGTGCAGGGCGCGGACGAGGTCGGTGGCGGCGGCGCTGCGGGCGGCGAGGGCGGGGGCGGCGTCGCGTTCGGCCTCGCGGATGGCGGCGGCGACCCTGGCGGAGCGGTCGGCGGCGGCGCGGTGGCGCAGGACGGCTTCGGCGGCCTGCCAGGCGGCGTGCAGGGTGCGGGCCTCGACCAGCTCCTTGCGTCCGGCGGCGGCGCTCTTCTCGGCGGCGGTCAGGGCCAGCGAGGCGTGCCGGTAGGCCAGTTCGGCGGCGATCAGGGCGCGGCGGCCCCGGGCGGACTCGGCTTCGGTGACGGTGTGGGCGGCGGCGGTGACCCGCTCGGCCAGCTCGGCGGTGCGGCCGCGCTCCTCGGCGGCGCGGACGCTCAGGCGGCGGGCCAGGGTGCGGGTGCGGCGTTCGGCGCCGGCGTGGATGTCGCGGGCGCGGGCGCGGGTGTCGGTGGCCTCGACGATCCGGCCCAGCAGGTCCACGGAGCCCGCGGTGAAGTCGCGCTCGGCGGTGAGCTCGGCGCGGCGGCCCAGCTTGTTGCCGAAGCCGCTGACCAGGTCGGCGAGTCCGTCGGTGTCGCGGGTGTCGGTGACGGCGCGCAGCAGCAGGTCGGTGAAGTCGGAGTCCTTCTTCACCGCGAAGAGTCCGGCGGCCTCGCCCTCGTCGGCGTTCATCTCGCGCTGGTAGCGGAAGAGTTCGGGGTCGAGGCCGAGGTCGCCGAGGTGTTCGTTCCACCGGTCGTGGATCTCTTCCCAGTGCACGTCGAGGTGTGCGTAGAACTTGCCCGCGTCCATCAGCGCGTCGCGGAAGCCCTTCATGGTGCGCCGCCTGCCGCGCGCCCCGGAGACGCCCTCGACGGGCCGGCCGACGGCGGAGGACTCGGCGACGGGCAGGCTGTCCAGGCTGAGCCCGGGGCCGGGCCGGAACGAATACCAGGCCTCGGCGAACTTACGCGGGTCGTTGGAGACCTGGCGGCCGCGCCACTCGCTGACCTTGCCGACGACGACGCATTCACCGGTGAGAGTGTGCTGCCACTCCAGGGCGACATGGCCGCAGTCGTCGGCGAGGAGGAACTTGCGCAGCACGCCGGAGCTGGCGCCGCCGAGGGTGTTGCGGTGACCGGGGAGCATCACCGAGAAGATCAGCTTGAGCAGGACGGACTTGCCGCCGCCGTTCTCCAGGAAGAGGACGCCCGCCGGGGCGGGGCGGCGGGGCGGGCCGACCGGCTCGTCCTCGAAGAACTCCGCCTGGGCGGGCGCGGGGTTGGGGACGGGTGCGCCGACGCCGCGCAGATCGAGGACGGTGTCGGCGTAGCGCGCACCGGCAGGCCCGATGGAGTAGAGGCGGACCCGGGACAACTCGTACATGGCGGCGGACTCTCGTCGTTCGGTGAGCGGGGGTGGAGCGGCGGGGGTGTGCGGGCTGGTCGGGAACGGTCGGTCGGGTCAGGAGTGGAAGGGCAGGCCAGCGTCGGCGGCCAGCTCCACGCTGTCGGGGTCGGGCGGCGGCAGCAGGGTGGCGCAGCCGTCGGTGACGGGGACGACGCCGAGCTCCAGCAGTTCGGCCATGGCGGCGCTGCCCGCCATGTCGCGGACCTGGAGCTGGTAGCGGGCGGTGGTGCGGTAGGCGCCGCCCGCGTCGTCGCCGGTGCGCTGGAGGAAGCCGGAGTCGGTGAGGAAGGCGACGGCCTTGCCGATGATGCCGGTGGTGGATCCGGCGAGCCGGCGGGCGTCCTTGGTGGCGCCGGTGGCGCTGCGGCGGGCGTAGATCCGCCACCCGGCTTCGAGCCCGGGAGCGTCACTGGCCGGGTCGGTGTTGTCGCCCTGTTCCTCGGCGCGCTCCTCCAGCCGCCGGCAGGCCTGGCGTACGAAGGCGTCGACGCCGTTGACCGTGATGCGGCCGATGTACGCGTCGTCGGCGAGGTCCTCGGGGCGGGGGAAGGCGAGGGCGGCGACGGCGAGGTGGGCGAGGCCGTGGAGGAAGCGGTCGGCGGCGTCGGAGGAGGCGCGGCGGGCGTAGTCGCCCATGCGGACGGCGAAGACGGAGTCCTCGCCCGCCGTCACGGCCATCCCGGCGCGCGGCGAGACCTCCAGGACGATGAGGCCGAGGCCGGTGGCGACGGCGTCGGCGAGCCGGGCGAAGGCGCTCTCCTCGCGGTAGCGCCGCAGCAGGTCGGCGTATTCGGCGTCGCGGGCGGGCAGCAGCTTGGGCTGGAGCCCGAAGGAGACCAGGCGGGCGGCGTCGGCGGCGTCGGCCGGGGTGACGGGGGTCTGTCCGGCGGGCTCGGCGGTGTGCGGAGCGCTGTGCGCAAAGTCGGCGGCGTACGTCGTGGGGGGAGCCCCGTACATCGTGGAAGGGCCGGTGTGCGCGGAGGGCTCGGTCCACGCGTCGGGGTGCTCGGCGTCGTGGTCGCTCACGGCTGGGACTCCTCGGTACGGAAGTGGTGCGGGTGCGGCGGGAGGGCGGGGCCGGTCACGAGGCCTCCTGGCGGTCGGCGGCCATGCCGACGGCGTCCAGCAGGGCGGTGCCCACGATCAGGTCGGCGCCGCCGAACTCCGGGTCGTCCAGCTCGGCCCCGTCGTCCACGGCGAACAGCAGGCGGCGCTCGCCCTGGCGGTAGGCGGTGCCGACCGGCGGGCTGGCGGCGTGGACGGCGAGCAGGGCGACCAGGTACGGCAGGTCGGTGTCGCCGGTGCGGCGGGCCTCGGCGAGCAGTCCGGAGAGCCGGCGCGGGGCGTCGTGCTCCAGGTCGAGCAGGGTCATGGCGCGGGCGAGCTGCTCCTCGCTGAACCGGCTGTCGTCCGGGGTGGCGATCAGGTCGGGCTCGGGCATCTCCGCGCCCAGGTGCTCGCGCTCCAGGGGCGGGGTCAGCAGCATGTCGACCAGGTCCCCGACCCGTACGGCGGTGGGGGTGCGCAGTCCGGTGCCGTGGGCGAAGAAGGCGTCGGTGGCCCGGGTGGACTGCTCGACGGGGAGCGGGAGGAGCGGGGCGAGGAGCTGCCCGTACAGATCGAGGCCCGCGTGGGCGGCGGGCGGGGCGAAGGCCTGCCGGTCCTGCTCCGCGCGGAAGAGGGGGCCCGCCTCCAGGAGCCGGGACTGGAGCTGGGTGTGACGGCGGATGCAGTCCTTGACGATGTCGACGAGCTCGGCGGCCCGGCGCTTGTGCTCGGGGTCCTCGGCCTCGTCGCGCGCCTTGCGGATGTTGGTGAGGATCGCGTTCTCGTGGCGGTAGCGGTCGGCCACGTGGTCCAGGGCCTCGGCGATCATGTCCGGGACGGTGTGGAGCCAGTCGACGGCGCGGACGTTGCGCCGGGTGGCCTCCAGGGTGCGGCGCAGGGTCTCGGCGTACTGCACGGTGCGGTAGCGGGCCTGTTCGGCGGCGAGCTGGGCGTCCGCGAGACGGCCCCGGCTGATGAGGACCTCCAGCTTGACCTCGGCGGCGATCTGGGCGCTGGTGACATCGGTGTCCAGCGCGCCGACCAGGACGTTGACCGCTTCGTCGGTGGCGCGGAGGTAGACCGTGCCGCCGTAGCCGGGGACCTCTTCGATCAGCTTGAAGTCGTAGTCGCGGCGGACGTAGACCCCGTCGGTGTTGAACGTGCCGTAGACCGCGCGGAAGCCGCGGTCGACACTGCCGACGTTGATCAGGTTCTCCAGGACCCAGCGGGCGACGCGTTCGTGCTCGGCGACGGGGCGGTCGGGGGCCTGGGCGCCGACCCGGGGCAGCAGTCTGGCCACTATCTGGTCGTGGTCGGCCCCGGTGTCGAAGTCCATGTTGAGCGTGACGTGGTCGATCGCGGCGAGGGCGACCTCCGCCATGGCGTACACCGTGTACTCGCCGGCCAGATTCGCCTTGCGGACGTCGAGGTCGTGCAGCGGAGCCGTGCACGCGAGCGCGCGCAGCCGCCGCGAGAGCCCCTCGTCGGCGGCGGGGCCCGGGGCAGGCCGCGGCCCCGCGCTGAGCTGCGGCGAGGCGTGGTCCGGGTAGGCAGGCGAAGTCACGTGGGACAGATTAGGTCCTCGCACTGACAACGGTCGAAACGGCGCTAATGCGACCGGCCCCGGGCGGGCGCCACGGGTGCCGCCGGCCCGTATCCCCCGCCGCCCGGCGTGCGCACCACCAGGACGTCACCGGCGTTCAGTTCGGCGGTGTCGCAGCCCTTCAGCGGGACCGTCCCGCCTCCGGCCCGCTCGATGTACTGCGCTCCGAGCGCCCCCGGGTCCCCGCCCTCCGCTCCGTACGGCGGGACGCGGCGGTGGCCGGAGAGGAGCGCCACCGTGACCGGTTCCAGGAAGCGGATGCGGCGCTCGACGCCGTGCCCGCCGTGCCACCGCCCCGCTCCCCCGCTGTCGCCCCGTACGGCGAAGGACTCCAGGCGGACCGGCAGCCGCCACTCCAGGATCTCGGGGTCGGTGAGCCGCGAGTTGGTCATATGGGCCTGTACGGCGTCGGCGCCGTCGAAGCCGTCGCCGGCTCCGGATCCGCTGGCGATCGTCTCGTAGTACTGGACGTTCTCGTTGCCGAAGGTGAGGTTGTTCATGGTGCCGGAGCCCTCGGCCTGGCCGCCGATCGCTCCGTACAGGGCTCCGGTGACGGCCTGGGAGGTCTCCACGTTGCCCGCGACGGTCGCCGCCGGGTAGGTGGGGTCGAGCATGGAGCCGGACGGAATCGTCACCTCCAGGGGCTTGAGGCAGCCGCTGTTGAGCGGGATGTCCTGGCCGACGAGGGTGCGGAAGACATAGAGGACGGCGGCCATGACGACGGACCGGGGCGCGTTGGCGTTGCCGGGCTGCTGGGGCGAGGTCCCGGTGAAGTCGAGGTGGGCGGTGCGGGCGTCGCGGTCCACGGTGAGCCGGACCTGGATCACGGCCCCGCCGTCGGTCTCGTAGCGGCAGCGGCCGTCGTGCAGTCCGGCGACGATGCGGCGTACGGCCTCCTCGGCGTTGTCCTGGACGTGGCCCATGTAGGCGTCCACGACGTCGGCCCCGAACTGGTCGGCCACGCGCCGCAGTTCGGCGATGCCCTTCTCGTTGGCGGCGATCTGGGCGCGCAGGTCCGCGAGATTGGTGTCCGGGTCGCGGGAGGGGTACGGGGCGGCGGCGAGCAGCTCGCGGGTCTCGCCCTCGCGCAGCCGGCCGTCACGGACGAGCAGCCAGTTGTCGAAGAGCACGCCCTCCTCGTGGATCGTCCGGCTGAAGGCGGGCATGGAGCCGGGGGTGATGCCGCCGATCTCGGCGTGGTGACCGCGCGAGGCGACCAGGAAACGCAGCAGGCCGCCGCGGTCCTGGTCGAACACGGGGGTGATCACGGTGACGTCGGGCAGGTGGGTGCCGCCGTGGTACGGGTCGTTGACCGCGTACACGTCGCCGGGGCGCAGCGCGCCCTCGTTGCGCCGCAGGACCTCCTTGATCGACTCGCCCATCGAGCCGAGGTGCACGGGGATGTGCGGGGCGTTGGCGATCAGGTTGCCCTCGGCGTCGAACAGGGCGCAGGAGAAGTCGAGGCGCTCCTTGATGTTGACCGAGTGGGCGGTGTTCTCCAGCCGGACGCCCATCTGCTCGGCGATCGACATGAAGAGGTTGTTGAAGACCTCCAGCATCACCGGGTCCACCCGGGTGCCGACGGCGGTGCGTTCGGGGCGGGGGCGGCTGCGGGTGAGGACGAGGTGTCCGGTGGAAGCCGCTTCGGCCTGCCAGCCGGGGTCGACGACGGTGGTGGCGTCGTCCTCGGCGACGACGGCGGGCCCGGTGACGGTGTCGGCGGGGCGCAGATCCGCCCGGCGGTGCAGCGGGGCCCGCTGCCACCGGCCCTCGGCGTAGAGGTTCACGGTGTCGGCAGGTTCGGGCGGGACGTTACGGAGACCGGCGTCGGGCGCGGCAGCGTCTGCGAGCCCGGGCACGGCAGCGGGCGTGGCATCAACGGTCTCACCGGTGTCATCGGCCTGACCGGTCGCCCCGGTCGCTTCCACCGATACCGTCTCCACGACGACCGGCTTGTCCATCGTGAAGCCGAACCGGGTCCGGTGGGCGGCGGCGAACGCTTCGGCCATGGCGGCCTCCGTGTCCAGGTCCACCGGCAGCGCCGCGTCCGTCCCGGCGTACCGCAGCAGGACGCGGGCCCGTGCGGTGATCGCGGAGTCCGGCACTCCGTCGGCGCGCAGCGCTTCGCGGGTGCGGTCGGCCAGCTCCGCGCAGAGCCTCGCCACGCGCTCCCGGGCGGCCGCGTCCAGCTCTTCCTCCACCGACTGTTCGCGTATCGCGGTGGCGTCGGCCAGGCCGATGCCGTACGCCGAGAGCACCCCGGCCAGCGGGGGGACGAGGACCGTGTCGATGCCGAGAGCGTCGGCGACGGCGCAGACGTGCTGACCGCCCGCGCCGCCGAAGCCGGTCAGCGCGTAGCGGGTGATGTCGTGGCCACGCTGTACGGAGATCTTCTTGACGGCGTTGGCCATGTTGAGCACGGCGATCTCCAAGAATCCCGCCGCCACCTCCGCCTCGTCCGGCCGCCGCCCGGTGGCGCGCCCCACCTCGTCGGCGAGCGCGGTGAACCGCTCGCGTACGTGGTCGGCGTCGAGGGGAAGGGCGCCGTCCGCGCCGAAGACCGCCGGGAAGTGTGCGGGCTGGACGCGGCCGAGCATCACGTTGGCGTCGGTGACGGTGAGGGGGCCGCCCCGGCGGTAGGAGGCGGGGCCGGGGTGGGCGCCGGCCGAGTCGGGGCCGACGCGGTAGCGGCTGCCGTCGAAATGCAGGACGGAGCCGCCGCCGGCCGCGACGGTGTGGATGCTCATCATCGGGGCGCGCATCCGGACCCCGGCGACCTCGGTGCCCAGCTCGCGTTCGAACGCGCCGGCGTAGTGGGAGACGTCGGTGGAGGTGCCGCCCATGTCGAACCCGATGACGCGGTCGTACCCGGCCCGCTGCGAGGTGCGGACCATGCCGACGACGCCTCCGGCCGGTCCGGACAGGACGGCGTCCTTGCCGCGGAACCGGGCGGCTTCGCGCAGGCCGCCGTTGGACTGGAGGAACATCAGCCGGATCCCGTCGAGGCGGGCGGCGACCTCGTCGACGTACCGGCGCAGGACGGGGGAGAGGTAGGCGTCGACGACGGTGGTGTCGCCCCGGGGGACGAGCCTGATCAGCGGGCTGACCTCGTGGGAGCTGCTGACCTGGGTGAAGCCCGCCGCACGGGCAGCCTCGGCGACGGCCCGCTCGTGCTCCGGGTGGCGGTACCCGTGCATCAGGACCACGGCGGCGCTGCGCAGTCCATCGGCGTGGGCGGCCCGCAACTGTTCGCGTACGGGGGCGAGTTCGAGGGGCCGTACGGTGCGGCCGTGGGCGTCGAGGCGTTCGGGGACCTCGATCACGCGCTCGTGGACCGCCTCGGGCAGGACGATGTGCCGGTCGAAGAGCCGGGGCCGGTTCTGGTACGCGATCCGCAGCGCGTCCCGGAAGCCCTCGGTGACCAGCAGGACGGTCGGCTCGCCGCGCCGCTCCAGCAGGGCGTTGGTGGCGACGGTGGTGCCCATCCGGACGGCGGCGACCCGGTCGGCGGGCACCGGTTCGCCGGGGTCCAGGCCGAGGAGCAGCCGGATTCCGGCGACCGCGGCGTCGTCGTAGCGGTCGGGGTCGTGGGAGAGGAGCTTGCGGGTGATCAGCCGGCCGTCGGGGCGGCGGCCCACCACGTCGGTGAAGGTGCCGCCCCGGTCGATCCAGAACTCCCAGCGTCCGGTCATGGCGCCATTCTGTGCCCGTACGCGCGGCCCCGCAGGGGCGGAGCGCGGGCAGGAAGCTCAGTCCAGGACACGGGCAGCGAGGGGCGGCTCAGTCCAGGAAGAGCGCCGCCAGCCGGGGCAGGTGCCTGCGGTTCGCCTCGTCGTCCTCGGCGTCCCAGGCCTCCCCCTCCGGTCCCGCCGGGCGTATCCGCTCGCGCAGGGCCGCCGCCACGGCCGCGTCGAGCGAGTCGGTCCCGCCCCTGACCCTCCGGTAGGCCTCGGCCACGGGCACGTTCAGGGACTCGTACCCGATCCAGCCGCGCTCGCCCCGGCTCATCCGGCTCACCACCGGCAGCCCGGCCAGGGAGTCGGGGTCGGCCACCGCCCGGGTGAAGGTCTCCCGGCCGAGCAGGGCGAGCCCGTCGCGGAAGTCCATGAAGCCGTCGTCGCCGCAGCCGCCCTCGATGAGGTAGGCCGCGTTCCACAGGGGCCACCGGTACGCGGAGCGGGACACCTCCGCCGCCGTGACGGAAAAGGCGGCTATCCGCTCGGGCTCCAGGGCCGCGAGCACATCCGTCAGCGCGCCCGGCAGCGGATCGTCGGGGGCGTCCCGGTCGTCCGCCCGGCCCCCGGCCGCCTCACGTGCCCGTTCGACGAGCCCCCACCACTCGTTGATGTCCATGGGGAAAGCGTAGGAGGAGGGTCTGACAGCGACCCTCCTCCTGGCGGCCGTGCGGTCAGACCGCCGGTGCGTCCGGCCCGATCCGGCTCCGTACCGCCGTCTGGACCTCGGCCTCCTCGGCCGGGTCGGCGGCGAGGCGGCGCAGTCGTTCGGCGACGCGGATGTCTCCGGTCTCGGCGTGCAGGGCGGCCACCTCGCGGGTGGTCTCCTCGCAGTCCCAGAGGCACTCCACCGCGAACCCGGTCGCGAAGGACGGGTCGGTGGCGGCCAGGGCGCGGGCGGCCCTGCCCCGCAGGTGCGAGGAGGACGTCTCGCGGTAGACGTGGCGCAGCACGGGGGCGGCGCAGACGATGCCGAGGCGGCCGGCCCCGTCGACCAGGGTCCACAGCCGGGGGGCGTCGGGTCCGTCGCCGCGTACGGCCTCCCGGAGCGCGCCGAGGACTTGGGGAGCGTCCTGGGCGGCGCCTCGGCAGGCGAGCACTCCGGCGGCCGAGGCGCCGAGGGCGTCGGGGCGGTGGGCCCAGCGGCGGGCCCGCTCCACGGCGTCGGCGCTGGTCATCCGCTCGAAGGCGGCGATGGCCGTGTCGGCGACCGTACGGGCGGGGCTGATGGCGGCGGCCTCGATGAGGTCGAGGACGACGGGGTCGCCGGCCTCCGCGAGATAGTGCAGGGAGGCGCAGCGGGCGCCTTCCGGGCCGCTGCGGGCGGCCTCGACGATCTGGGGCAGGTCGTCGGGTCCGGCGACGGCGGTGAGGCAGCGGGCCGCGGGGACGTGCAGTTCGCTGCCGCGTTCCAGGGCCTGCTGGGCCCAGTCGAAGACGGCCTGGACGCTCCATCCGGGGCGGGGCCCCCCGGGGCGCATCTGGCGCTGCCATCGGTCGAACGAGCCCTGCTCTCCGGCGGCCCTGACCCGGGCGCCGACCGCTTCGCGCGGGTCGTCGGCCCACAGCCGCCAGGGGCGCGGTTCGAAGGAGTCGCGTACGGCGGCGGCGAGGTCGGCCGCGCCCCGGTCGGTGGCCGGGAAGCGGGCGAGGACGGGCAGCGCGAGGGAGCGCAGACCGGCGTCGTCGTCGCGCAGGGCCAGCTCGTCCAGGGCCCAGGCCCAGTTGGCTCCGGTCGCCGCGTAACGGCGGAGCAGGGCCAGGGCGTCGTCGCGTCCGTAGGAGGCGAGGTGGCCGAGGACGGAAAGCGCCAGACCGGTGCGGGAGTCGTCGGTATCGATGTGGTCGTCGGGATCGGCGAGGTGTCGCTCGATCTCCTCGATACCGCCGTCGAGGTCGAGATAGAGGCGCGCGTAGTAGAGGGAGCGGTTCTCCACCTGCCAGTCGTGACGGGGGTCGCTCACGACGCAGTGGTTGAGGGCCGCGAGGGCCTCGGGGCGCGGTGCGGCGAGCGCGTGGAGCGTGCCGTCGCCGCGGCCCCTCTGCAACAGGCCGAGCAGGGTGCCGCTCGGCGCTATGAACGGATCGAACATGGGAGAAAGCCTCACATCAAGCTGTCGACGCAACCGGGACTGTGCAGTGCCCCGTGCCTCTCGGCACGTGGGGGTGTCCGGGGGACACCGTTACGCCGCGCAGTGACATGATCGGCCGACCGCCGTCTTTCGCCTGGTGTAGAGCATCTTCCTCTGCCTCTCGTCGGTGGCCCTGAGCGGGCCCGCGACGTCATGATGACCCAGCCATTTCGCCACCGCGACCACATTTACGACGGACCGGTCAGCGGAGCCCACGGCGGACGCGTCGACGAGCGCGTCCGCCGGCGTCTCACCGGGCACCGAAGCGTTCCAGCAGGTCGGCCTTGCCGAACATCCGGGCCGTGTCCAGCGCGGACGGCGTTCCTGCGGCCGGGTCGGCGCCCGCGGCGAGCAGGGCGTCGATGACGGCGTCCTCGCCCTTGAAGACGGCTCCGGCCAGCGGGGTCTGGCCGCGGTCGTTGGCCCGGTCCGGGTCGGCCTCGCGGGCGACGAGGGCGGCGACCGTGGCGGCGTGCCCGTGGTAGGCGGCGAGCATCAGGAGCGTGTCGCCCCGGTCGTTGGTGAGGTTGGCGGGGACTCCGGCCTCGACGTACGCGGTGAGCGCCTCGGTGTCGCCGGTGCGGGCCAGGTCGAAGACCTTGGTCGCCAGCTCGACCACCTCGGGATCGGGGGTTTCGCTCATCGGACGGACCGCCTTCCTTGACTGCTGCCGCGGCTGTCACCGCCGCGGTTGACCTGGTGGGGAGTACGGCACGGGGCCGTACGAGTGAATCGACAGGGTACTGCTCCCGGGCCGACATGACCCGGCCCGGATGCGGCAAGGGATCACCGCGGCTGATCCTGCCCGGCACGGACGGGGTGATGCCGCTCCCCGGGGGCCGACTTCTGTGGGCCAGTCAAGTGAAAGAGCAGGATATTCACTCGATTGCACCTTTTGTCGTATAGATACTTCCCGTGATCCTGGAAGGACTCATGGTGACTGTCCCCTTCAACCAGGAGAGAACCGCTCATGATCCTTTCCATCTCGGGCGTGGTACTGCTCGCCATCATCGTCTTCCTGTTCTTCAAGAAGGACGGGCTCAAGGCCTCCCACGCCATCGTCTGTGCCCTGTTCGGCTTCTACCTGGCCGGCACCGCCATCGCCCCGAGCATCACGGCGGGCGGGGCGAGCCTCGCCGGCCTGCTGGGCGGGATCAAGTTCTGACGCTCCGCAACCGCTCCCACCCCTTCAGGAGACCGATGTGGCCCGGCGACCACTCCCCCGCATTCTGAGCAGCGGCAGCGCTTCGATCACTCGCAGCAGAGAGATCGCGCGCACGGCCGCCGACAGTGCCACCGATGTTCTCCACCCGCTGATCACGGTGGTCCGCGGGCTGCGGCTGCTGGCCGTGTCCGGCCGGCAGAAGTGGGTCGCGACCCCCAAGGAACGGCGTGGTCCCAAGCTGTTCCTCGGCGCGGCCTGCGTGCTGGTGGTGGCGCTCGTCCCCTACGGGCCGATCCTGGCCCTGATCACGGTGATGGGCGCTGCCGCGTGGAAGGGGCGGGAGCGGACCCCCGTGCGGACCGGGCCCGACGAGACGGAGACCGCGCGTCTGCGGTCGCTGTACGAGGCGCTCGTGCCGTACTTCTCGACGTCCGACGACCCCGATCCGCTGTTCGCCCACGGCGGCGACTGGGCGAAGGCCTTCGACGGGTACGTCTTCGACGACGACGGCCGGCTCACCCGGCTCCAGGTCTCCTACCCCGCGTACTTCACGGACGGCGAGGCCGCCGCCCGCTCCCGGATCGAGCAGCTGCTCCACACCAAGTCAGGCCGGGGCCGCGAGTACCACTTCGGCTGGGACGAGGAGGCCAACCGCCTCGTCATGACCGTGCTGGACGCGCTTCCCACGACGATCGCCGCCCAGCGCTTCGTCACCGCCCCCGGCGAGACGGTCCTCGGCTTCACCGACCCGGACGCCGTCTCGCGCACCGTCCCCGTGCGCGACGGCGACACGACCGTGGACGCCTCGCCGGTGGTCTGGCGGACCGGCGGCCGCTCCACCGAACCGCATCTGCTCGCCGTCGGACACCCCGGCGGCGGCACCACGACCCTGATCCGCTCGATCGCCCTCCAGGCCCTCCAGAACGGCGACGTCATCGTCGTCGACGGCGGCGGGACCGGTGAGTACGGCGCCCTCGCCGGGCGCACCGGCGTCCTCGCCGTGGAGTCCGGCCTCGGCGGGGCGCTGGCCACGCTGGAGTGGGCGGCGCACGAGACGGAGCGCCGGCTGATCACCGCCAACCGGGCCCGGCAGAACGGTCACCCGGTGCCGGACGACATCCGGCGGCCGCTGTGGATCCTGCTGGACCGGCCCGGCGTGCTGGGCCATCTCGCGGCGGCCGACGGCCGGCCCGACCCGCAGGAACTGCTCCGGATCCCGCTGCGGCACGGCCGGGCGGCCCAGGTCACGGTCGTGCTGGCGGAACAGTTCGACGCGCTGGACACCCTCACGGAGACCGTGCGGACCCACACCCGCGCCCGCGCCGTCCTCGGACCGGCCTCCCGTGAGCAGATCGAAGCCGTGCTGGGCGTCGAACCGCACACCACACCGCCGTCCGAGGTGCCCGCGGGCCGCGGCTACGTCCGCCTGGGCGCGGGCCCGGTCCTGCGGCTCCAGGTGCCCGCCACCCCGGATCCGTACGACGACGCCACGAGCGACGCGCACCGGCAGGCGGTCCTCGGCCTCCTGCCCGACCGGCACTCCTCGATGGAGGCGGCGCCCGCGCGGGAGCACGCCGAGGAGGGCCCCGCGACGGAGCAGGTCCCCGTGGCGGTGGACACCGCGGCCTGGCCCGTCGAGGCGGTGCCGGTGGAGGCGATGGTCGCCGAGGCCAGGCCGTCCGAGCCGCTGGCGAAGGCACAGCCGGCGGGCGCCGAGAGCTGAGCCGGGCGGAGCGGAACAGCACGGCGGGCGGGGAGCGGACCCGGTGGTCTGCTCCCCGCCCGCCGCCGTTCCCGTACGCAAGGATTCCCGGAAGGGCTCCCCGCGAGCTCTCAGGCCACGAAGCTGCGCGGGGTGTCCGCCCCGACGCCCGCCCCGGAACGCACCAGGTCCACCGCGGCCGCCAGGCGTACGGCCGCTTCGTCGGCGACCGGGCCGCTCACCGTGAACGGCAGCCGTACGTATCCCTCGAAGGCTCCGTCGACCCCGAAGCGGGGTCCCGAGGGCACCCGGACGCCCACGCGTTCGCCCGCCACGGCCAGCCGCGACCCGGAGAGGCCGCCGGTGCGCACCCACAGCGTCAGACCGCCGCGCGGCACGGCGAACTCCCAGTCCGGCAGCTCCCGGCGCACCGCCGCGACCAGCGCGTCCCGGTTCTCCCGCGCCTGGCTCCGCCGGACCTCGACGGCCTGTTCCCAGCCGCCCGTGCCCATGAGCCAGTTGATCGCGAGCTGTTCCAGGACGGGGGTGCCCATGTCGGCGTAGGCGCGGGCGGCGACCAGGCTGCGGATGACGTCCGGGGCGGCACGCACCCAGCCGATGCGCATGCCGGCCCAGAAGGCCTTGCTGGCCGAGCCGACGGTCAGGACCGTGCTGCCAGCCGGGTCGAAGGCGCAGACCCGGCGCGGCATGTCGATATCGGTGTCCAGGCGGAGTTCGTTCATGGTCTCGTCGACGACCAGGACCGTGCCGGCGGACCGGGCCGCCTCCACCAGGTCCCGGCGCTGCTGCTCGTCGGCAAGCGCACCGGTGGGGTTGTGGAAGTCGGCGACCACGTAGGCGAGCCGGGGGGCGGCGTCCCGCAGCACCTGGCGCCAGCGGTTCATGTCCCAGCCGCCGAGCCCCTCCTCCATCGCGACCGGGACCAGGCGGGCGCCCGTCTCGCGCATCAGCTGGAGGATGTTGGCGTAGCTGGGCGATTCCACCGCGATCCGTTCGCCGCGGCCCGCGAAGAGGTGACAGATCGCGTCGATGGCGCCCATCGCGCCGGTGGTGACCATGATCTGCTCGGGCATGGTCGGAACGCCGAGCGCGGTGTAGCGGTCGGCGATCATCTGGCGCAGTGCGGGCAGTCCGGCCGGGTAGTCGCCGTGGGTGTGGGCGTACGGCGGCAGTTCCTCCAGCGCCCCCTGGACGGCACGGGTCAGCCAGGGCTCGGGCGCGGGCAGCGCCGCGCAGCCCAGGTCGATCATCGAGCCGAGCGACTCCGGCGGCAGCGGTTCGAGGCCGCGGGCGGGCAGCGGGTTGCCGGCCGGGACGGCGGTCCAGCTGCCCGCGCCGCGCCGCGACTCCAGGAAGCCTTCGGCGCGCAGCGCCTCGTAGGCGGCCGCGACGGTCGTCCGGCTGACAGACAGGGCGAGGGCCAGTTCGCGTTCGGCGGGGAGCCGGGCGGCGACCGGGACCCGGCCCTCCAGGACGAGCAGTCGTACACCGTCGGCGAGCGCGCGGTAGGCGGGCGGCTTGCGGCCGCCGGGGCCGGTGGGCCTGGCCTGCTGGGAGCGGAGCTGGCGGGCGAGCTGTGCCGCGCCTACCGTTGATGTCCACTGCGCCATGAAAATCAGTCCACCTTCCGCGAATTGGCCATAGTTGGTGGCCTGTCCCCTGCCACAGAGTGACACGAAGCAGTCCACCACCACTACATCAGGGGGCACAACGTGGCCAGGACCACCGGCCGGAGCACCACTCATCTCACCCGGCGGCTGGTCCAGCTGTATGTCGGACTGACGCTGTACGGGGCCAGCTCCGCGCTCCTGGTGCGGGCCGAGCTCGGCCTGGAGCCGTGGGGCGTGCTGCATCAGGGCCTCGCGGAGCTGACCGGGATCTCGATCGGCGTCGTCTCCATCATCATCGGCGCGGTCGTGCTGCTGCTGTGGATCCCGCTGCGCCAGCGGCCGGGGCTCGGCACGGTCTCCAACGTCTTCGTGGTCGGGCTGGCGATGGACGGGACGCTCGCCCTGGTCGGCGACCTGGAGAGCCTCGGACTCCGGATCCCGGTGATGGTCCTGGGCATCGTGCTCAACGGTGTGGCGACCGGGCTGTACATCGCGGCCCGGTTCGGACCCGGCCCGCGGGACGGGCTGATGACCGGGCTGAACCACATCACCGGCCGTTCGATCCGGCTGGTCCGCACGGCGATCGAGGTGGCCGTCGTCGCCACGGGCTTCGCCCTGGGCGGCTCACTGGGCGCGGGCACGGTGCTGTACGCCCTGGCCATCGGCCCGCTGGCCCAGTTCTTCCTGCGGATGTTCGCGCTGCCCGCACCCGCCGAGGCCGCCCCGGCCTCCGACGGACCGGCCACCGCAGCGCCGCCCGCCGGTTCCGGCCCCGTTGCCGCCCCGGCATCCGGGCAGGCCATACTGCCGCAGTGAAACCGAGCCACCCCTATCTGAACCATCCGGCGCCGATCGCCTTCGCCCATCGTGGCGGGGCGGCGGACGGCGTGGAGAACACCGTGACCGCCTTCCGCCGGGCGTCGGACGCGGGCTACCGCTACTTCGAGACCGATGTGCACACCACGGCGGACGGCCGGCTGGTCGCCTTCCACGACGCGACGCTGGACCGGGTCACCGACGCCCGGGGCCGGATCGCCGAGCTGCCCTGGAGCGAGGTGAGCCGGGCCCGGGTCGGGGGCAGCGAGCCGCTCCCGCTCTTCGAGGAGCTGCTGGAGGAGTTTCCCGAAGCCCGCTGGAACGTGGATCTGAAGGCCGCATCGGCGCTGGAGCCGCTGCTCGGCCTGATCCGCCGCACCGACGCCTGGGACCGGGTCTGCGTCGGCTCGTTCTCGGAGGCCCGGGTGGCCCGCGCCCACCGCCTGGCGGGGCCCCGGCTGGCCACGTCGTACGGGGTGCGCGGCGTCCTGGCGCTGCGCCTGCGTTCGTACGGGATCCCGGCGGCGCTGCGCGCGGGCGCGGTCTGCGCGCAGGTTCCGGAGCGGCAGGGCGGCATTCCGGTGGTGGACGCCCGCTTCGTCCGCACGGCGCACGCGCTGGGGCTCCAGGTGCACGTCTGGACGGTGAACGAACCGGAGCGGATGACGGCTCTCCTGGACCTCGGTGTGGATGGCATCATGACCGATCACATCGAGACGCTGCGTACGGTGCTGAGCGAGCGCGGGACATGGTCCTGACGCCCGGTCCGTCCGCGTCCACAGGGGACGACCGAGGGGGCGCGGGATGAGCACCGGCACCGAAGGCAAGGCCGAACCGTCCGGACAGCCGCCGGGCGACAGAACGGCTGCCGCCCGCAGGCGCGAGCAGCACGGCTGGTACTTCTACGACTTCGCCTGCTCCGTCTACTCCACCAGCGTGCTGACCGTCTTCCTCGGTCCGTATCTGACGTCGGTGGCCAAGGCGGCGGCCGATCCCGACGGGTTCGTGCACCCGCTGGGCATACCCGTGCGCGCGGGCTCGCTGTTCGCGTACTCCGTATCGGCCTCCATCGTGGTGGCCGTGATCCTGATGCCGATCGTGGGCGCGGCGGCGGACCGTACGGGGCGCAAGAAGCCGCTGCTGGCGGCGGCCGCCTACACGGGGGCGGCGGCGACGGCCGGGATGTTCTTCCTGGACGGCCACCGCTATGTGCTGGGCGCGTTCCTGCTGATCGTGGCCAACGCCTCGATCTCCGTGTCGATGGTGCTGTACAACGCCTATCTGCCGCAGATC
Source organism: Streptomyces sp. iso_384 (assembly GCF_056172905.1). Lineage (NCBI taxonomy): Bacteria > Bacillati > Actinomycetota > Actinomycetes > Kitasatosporales > Streptomycetaceae > Streptomyces > Streptomyces sp. iso_384. Next base: position 3,047,673 of record NZ_JBWBTT010000001.1, on the reverse strand, counting down.
GCCGGGCCGGAGGAGCGCGACGCGGTCTCCTCGCGCGGCTGGGCCTTCGGCTACACCTCGGGCGCCCTCGTCCTGGTCCTCAATCTGATCCTGTACACCGGTCACGAGTCCTTCGGGCTCTCGGAGTCCGACGCGGTGCGGATCTGCCTCGCCTCGGCCGGTGTGTGGTGGGGCGCGTTCACTCTCGTACCGCTGCGCCGGCTGCGCGACCGCCGGGTGGAGCCCGGCGGCGAGGGAACGGTCGGGTCCGGGTGGAAGCAGCTGCGGGCGACCCTGCGCGACATGCGGCGCCACCCGCTGACGCTCTCCTTCCTGCTCGCCTATCTCGTCTACAACGACGGGATCCAGACGGTGATCTCGCAGGCCTCGCTGTACGGCTCCGAGGAGCTGGGCCTGGACCAGACGACGCTGATCGTCGCCGTGCTGCTGGTCCAGATCCTGGCGGTGGCGGGGGCGCTCGGCATGGGGCGGCTGGCCCGGACGCACGGCGCCAAGCGCACGATTCTGGGGTCGCTGGCCGTCTGGACCCTGATCCTGGGCTCCGCCTATCTGCTGCCGCCCGACGCGCCGGTGTTCTTCTTCGTCCTGGCGGCGGCGATCGGCCTGGTGCTGGGCGGCAGTCAGGCCCTGTCGCGGTCGCTGTTCTCGCATCTGGTGCCGCGCGGCAAGGAGGCGGAGTACTTCTCCGCGTACGAGATGAGCGACCGGGGACTGAGCTGGCTGGGGCCCCTGGTGTTCGGTCTGGCCTACCAGCTGACCGGCAGCTACCGGGAGGCGATCATCTCGCTGATCGTGTTCTTCGCCCTCGGCGCGGTGCTGCTCGCTCGGGTCCCGGTGAGGCGCGCGATCGAGGCCGCGGGCAACCCGGTGCCGGAGCGAATTTAGACGTTGAAGTCAAAGGCCGGTAGTATACGTCTTTGGCCTGCCCGGAGGACCGTTACTGCGAGTGGAAGCGGTTCAACCGTTGGGTGACAACATCCACCAGAGGTGACAAACCGGGCATGTGCGGGTACTCAACCCAGATAAAGCAGCGGCACGACGGGCGACGCATGACCGGCAACGGGAATCTTTGCCGCCGACCGGACGTTGACCGGATGACGACGACAGCGACATTTTGTCCTGTGGGCGACAAGCCCGGGAGGCACGATTCATGAGTGAGCGAGCTCTCCGCGGCACGCGACTTGTGGTTACCAGCTACGAGACGGACCGCGGCATCGATCTGGCCCCGCGCCAGGCGGTGGAGTACGCATGCCAGAACGGACATCGATTCGAGATGCCGTTCTCGGTAGAGGCGGAAATTCCGCCGGAGTGGGAGTGCAAGGCGTGCGGCGCCCAGGCACTCCTGGTGGACGGGGACGGCCCCGAAGAGAAGAAGGGCAAGCCTGCGCGCACGCACTGGGACATGCTCATGGAGCGGCGCACCCGCGAGGAGCTGGAGGAGGTGCTGGCCGAGAGGCTGGCGGTTCTGCGCTCCGGAGCCATGAACATCGCCGTGCACCCGCGGGACAGCAGGAAGTCTGCCTGACCGCGTAGCACCGCACAGCATCACGTAACACCGCAGTACAGCACCGAGAGCCGCGGGCCGTGACACAGCACCTGTGTCACGGCCCGCGGCTCTTGCCATGCCTTCTCCCTCACAGGCCCTCAGGCCCATCAGCTCACGGGGTGAGCGGCGGGCGACGGTCCTGCGGGTCGTCGTCGGGCCCGGAGGGCGCCTGGGAGCCGTCCTCGCGGATGACCTCGCCCTGGACGACCTTTCCGTCCGGCCTGTGCATCCTGGCCTGCTGGAAGGCGTCCGAGAGGCTGCCCGGCGGCGCGGCCCGCATCCGGCGTTCCAGCGAGCGCTCCGCGTAACGGCTGATCATGGTGCGTACCGGCGGCACCAGCAGGATCAGCCCGGCCGCGTCCGAGATCAGGCCCGGGATCGCGAGCAGCAGCCCGCCCAGCATCAGCAGCCCGTTGCCCCGGGAGCCCTTGCCGCCCGCGGGAGCTGCCGGCGGGGTGGCGGGGGCGCCGGGCTGTCCCGGCATCTGCTGGAGCGTCTCGGTGAGGTTCTTGAACGCACGCCGGCCGGCGCTCTTGACGACCACGGCGCCGAGCACGGCGCCGGCCACCAGGATCAGCAGGACGGCGAGGCCGCCCGCGGCCGAGGCGACCAGGGTCAGCAGCCAGATCTCCAGGACCAGCCAGGCGGCCAGGGCCAGCGGCAGGAATCTACGGGCGCGCGAGCGCCGGGGACGGGTCGGGGGCGGAGTGCCGGTCGTCATGCCCCCAGTGTGCCCGTAACGGCGTGCAAGCGGCGTAAGGGGGTGATCATGAAGTGGGGACCGGACAGCGGGCCCCCGGGACGGTCAGAGGGTCTTGCGGCCCATGACCTTGTTCGCGCGGGAGGTGATGCCCCAGCCGGTGACCCGCCAGAGCGCCTCGACGAGGATGTCCCGGCTCATCTTCGAGTCGCCGATCTCCCGGTCGACGAAGGTGATGGGGACCTCGACCACGTGGTAGCCCGCCTCGACCGCGCGGCGGGCGAGGTCCACCTGGAAGCAGTAGCCCTGCGAGGCGACCTCGCCCAGTCCGAGGCCGTCGAGGGTCTCGGTGCGGAAGGCGCGGTAGCCGCCGGTGACGTCGCGGACGGAGAGGCCGAGGGCGAGCCGGGAGTAGAGGCTGCCGCCGCGCGAGATCACCTCGCGGCTCTTGGGCCAGTTGACCACGCGGCCGCCCGGCACCCAGCGGGAACCGAGGACCAGGTCCGCGCCCTTGAGCGCGGTGAGCAGCCGGGGCAGCTCCTCGGGCTGGTGGGAGCCGTCGGCGTCCATCTCGACGAGCACGCCGTAGCCGTGCTCGGAGCCCCAGGCGAAGCCCGCGAGATAGGCGGCGCCGAGCCCTTCCTTGCCCTTGCGGTGCAGGACGTGCACCTGGCCGTCGGCCGCGGCGATCTCGTCGGCCGCCTTGCCGGTGCCGTCGGGGCTGTTGTCGTCGGCCACCAGGATGTCGGCATCCGGGACGGCGGCGCGCACCCGGTCGACGATCGGCCCGATGTTCTCGACCTCGTTGTAGGTCGGAATGATCACCAGAACCTTGCCGAGCGGGCCGAACTGCCTCTGACCGCCGTCGTTCACTACTGCCCCTTAGAGTCCGTACACAGGGGGACACCATATCCAGCACGGCGGCCGGCGGAGCGCGCCCCCACGTCGGAACTTCGGATCGGGGCCCGGCGCCCTTCGGGCCGACCTGGGACCCGCTGGCTGCGGGTCGACCGAAAGCCGTTGTCTACTGAACGTCCGGGCCCCACCCGGATCCCACCCTCCGTCCGGCTGCAACCTTCCCTCGCCCCCGAGGCGCGGGCGCTGAACCTGGCTGTCAGTGGTGGTGCGCCGGTGCGGCACACCACCTCATGACCCAGCGGCGTTCGACGACTGCGTGGAGGTTCAACCGGTCGGACGTCCTGTGGTGGACCCGGCCGAACCTACCGGCCTGTGGGCGCGTTCTGTCAACAGCCGTGCGACCTGCGACTTCTTCCGAAATTGCCTGGTCAGTGCCGAAGGGCCACAGGCCGTGGCCCAGCCATCGGGCCATCGATCGGCGGTACGAAATGTCCCGACGTCACTCGTTCGGTCGCACGTAGACAGTTTGTCCGAGGACCACCGTCCGCAGGCAGACGGGAAGGTCGGCGCCGGGCGTCAGGTCCGGCAGTCCCGGCGTGCCGGACCGGGGGTCGGTGGACCAGCGGGCGACCCGGTCGTCGGGGGCCTGGACCAGGAGTTCGGCGGTGCGCCAGACGGCGTAGTCGGCCGGGGCGCCGGGCACCAGGAGGCCCGCGTCGTCGCGGCCGACGGCCCGCCAGCCGCCCCGGGTGTGGGCGGTGAACCCGGCACGGACCGAGACGCGGTGCTCCGGGGTGCGGTGGTGTGCGGCGGCCCGGACGGTGCCCCAGGGGTCGAGCGGGGTGACCGGGCTGTCGGAGCCGAAGGCGAGCGGCACCCCGGCGCGCAGCAGTGCCGCGTACGGGTTGAGGCCAGCGGCCCGCTCCGCGCCCAGGCGCTCGGCGTACATCCCCTCCGGGCCGCCCCAGGCGGCGTCGAAGGCGGGCTGGACGGAGGCGGTGAGGCCCAGTTCGGCGAAGGCGGCGATGGTCTCGGGGGTGAGCATCTCGGCGTGTTCGACGCGGTGGCGGGCGGCCCGGATCCGGTCGAGGCCGAGCGTCGCGGCGGCGGCCCTGATCCCGTCCACGACGGCGGTGACCGCGGCGTCGCCGATGGCGTGGAAGCCCGCCTGGAGGCCCGCCTCGGTGCAGGCGGTGACATGGGCGGCGATCCGGGCAGCGTCCAGGTGGGCGGTGCCGGTGTGCGGGTCGTCCGCGTAGGGCTCGTGCAGACAGGCGGTGTGCGAGCCGAGGGAGCCGTCGACGAAGAGGTCGCCGGCGGCGCCGATCGCGCCGAGTTCGCGGATGCGCCGGGCGTCCTTCTCGTTCGCGATCTCCTCGGCCCAGAGGCCGAAGACGCGCGGCCCCGGCCGTTCGGCGGCCAGCGCCAGGAGGCCGGTGAAGTCCTCCTCGTCGGAGATCTCGGGCCCGCCGCACTCGTGCACGCTGCCGATGCCGAGCGAGGCCGCGTGGTCGAGGGCGGCGCGCTGGGCGGCGGTCCGCTGGGCGGCGGACAGCGCGCCGTGGGCGGCGGCCCGTACGGCGTGGTGGGCGTCGCCGGTCAGCGGCGCGTCCGGGTGATATCCGGCCATCGCGGTGACGCCGGGGACGAGGTCCAGCAGGGCCGTCGTGACGACCGCGGAGTGCACGTCGATCCGCGGCAGATACAGGGCGCGGCCGTCGGCCGCCTCGTCGAGCTCGGCGCGTGAGGGGTGGCGCCGCTCGGGCCAGCGGGCGGCGTCCCAGCCGTGTCCGAGCAGGACGTCCCCGGCGGCGTGCCGGTTCGCGAACGCACGGACGAGGCCGAGGGCCTCGGCGAGGGTGCGGGCGCCGGAGAGGTCGAGCCCCGTCAGGGCCAGGCCGGTGGCGGTGGTGTGCACATGCGCGTCGGTGAACGCCGGGGTGACCAGGGCGCCTTCGAGGTCGACCACCTCGTCGACGCCGCTCGCGAAGGCGTCGGCGGCACCCTCGGACCCCACCCAGGCGACATGCCCGCGTTCGACGACCATCGCGGTGGCGAACGGGTCGGCAGGGCTGTGGACGTCTCCGCCGCGCAACAGCACGGTGCGGTGTTCGGGGGCGCTCTGGGGGGCGGTGCTCTGGCTCATGGGACCAGTCTCGCGCCTGGCGGCGCCGGCCCGGACCGCGGCCCCCTCCCGGGGGAACGGGCCGGGGCCCGGATCCGCGGGGTCCTGGGCCCGGCCCCGGGGTTCCGGAGGGTCAGCCCCCGGGTTCCGGAGGGTCAGATGCGCGGGGGCCGGGCCTCGTACGGGGTGGAGAGGACGACGGTGGTCCGGGTGGACACGCCGGCGAGCGTACGGATCCGGGTGAGCAGGTGTTCCAGCTCCAGCGGGGTCGCGACCCGCACCTTGAGGATGTAGTTCTCGTCACCGGCGACGCTGTGGCAGGCCTCCAGTTCGGGCACCCCGGCGAGCCGGTCGGCGATGTCGTCGGGTGCGCTCGGGTCGAACGGCTTCACCGAGATGAACGCGGTGAGGGGCAGCCCGACGGCCTCGGGGTCGACGACCGCGGCATAGCCGCGGATCACCCCGCGCTGCTCCAACCGGCGGACGCGCTGATGAACCGCCGAGGTGGACAGGCCCGTGGCCTTGCCCAGGTCGGTGTAGCTCATCCGCCCGTCCTTGACGAGCAACTCAACGATCTGACGGTCCAGCTCCTCCATGCGGATCAACCTATGGCCCAGGGCGCCCCTCGGCACAGTCGCGCGGGTCACGGAACGGCACCTGCGGGCGGCATGTGACGAATGCCACAGGTTTGTGGGTCGGTAGCGGGCCGCCTCGCGGTTATCGGCCATGCGCGACGGGAAGTGCTTGCTGTGGTCGAGGCCGTGGCGCCTTGTCGGCCCACCCGAGGGGGGAATTCCCATGCAGAGCCTGAAGCTCACCGGACGTACCGAACCGGAGCCTGTCGATCCGGACGACGACGGTACCGCCGACGCGTACGACATGTTCGAGATGGTCCGGGTGATCTGCCCGGACTGCGCCCAGCCCATCGCGCTGCTGGCCGACGAGGACGTCCTGCCGGAGCACGCCCGGTGCCCCACGCCGTGGAACCCGTTCGTCCTCACGGTCTGCTCCGGAACCGGGCGCGGTGCGGGCGACGCCCCGCCCGCGGACGAGACGCTGGAGCTCCAGGAACAGGAGACCGGGCTGCTGCTGACACTCCCCCAGGGGCTCGACTGGCGGATGCAGCCCTTCTCGCACGCCGGAGGACCCGGCTCCCGTCCGCTGCGGGTGCGGCGCGAGGCCGCCTGACCCGTACGCCGTACGCGACGCCCAGCACCACGACGGCCCGGCCGCCGTGGTGCCCGCGGTTCCGCGTCCCGGTCACCGGCGCGGGGTACGGGCCCCCGCGAACGGGCGCTCGAATCGGCGGGGCAGTGACCCCGGCCCTTCCTGCCGCGTTGGCCCCGTATGACCACGCTGCATTCACCAGTCGGTTCGGGTCGCCGCCGGCTGGCCGCACCCGCCCCCGAAGAATCGGTTCCGCAGCCGAGTGCGCCCGCACAGCCGCTGCCCCGGTCCACCGGAGCCTCCCCCATGGCCTCCCCCGTCGACCCGCCGATCTACAGCGCGCTGCTCACACAGTGGGAGAGCTCGGGCCGGACCGTGCCGGGGCGCCGCGACCCGGAGTGGACCCAGGCCGCGGCACTGCCCCCGTGGTCCGAGGCGCCCTTGCGGTTCAGCGCGTCTCGGGACCCGCGAGGTGGCGGGCGATGACCATGCGCTGGATCTGATTGGTGCCCTCCACGATCTGGAGCACCTTCGCCTCGCGCATCAGCCGCTCGACCGGGAAGTCGAGCGTGTAGCCGTAGCCGCCGAGCACCTGTACGGCGTCGGTGGTCACCCGCATGGCCGCGTCCGTGCAGAACAGCTTCGCCATGGCGGCCTGCCGGGAGAAGGGCTCCCCCGCGTCGCGCAGCCGGGCAGCCTCCAGATAGAGAGCGCGGCCGGCCTCGATCTGGGTGGCCATGTCGGCGAGCATGAACCGCAGCCCCTGGAAGTCCGCGATGGGGCGGCCGAACTGGTGCCGGTCCGTGGCGTACCGGACGGCCTCGTCCAGGGCCGCCTGGGCGACCCCGACGGCACACGCGGCGATGCCGAGGCGCCCGGAGTCGAGCGCGGACAGGGCGATGGCGAAGCCCTGGCCCTCCTCGCCGATGCGCCGGTCGTCGCCGACCCGTACGCCGTCGAAGTGGAGCTGGGCCGTGGGCGAGCCCTTCATCCCCATCTTCTTCTCGGGGAGCGCCGCGTTCAGGCCCTCGGCGTCGCCGGGGACGAGGAAGGCCGTGATGCCGCGGGGGCCCTCGACGCCGGTACGGGCGAGCACGGTGCAGAAGTCTGCGACGCCGCCGTGGGTGATCCAGGCCTTGGTCCCGGTGATGACCCAGTCGTCCCCGTCCCGTACGGCCTTGGTGCGCAGCGAGGCGGCGTCGGATCCGGAGGCGGGCTCGGAGAGGCAGTAGGCGCCCAGCAGGCCGCCGGTGAGCATCGCCGGGAGGTGCGCGGCGCGCTGCTCGTCGGTGCCGTATCCGGCGAGGGCGTGGCAGGCGAGGGAGTGGACGCTGACGCCGAGCCCGACGGTGAGCCGGGCGGCGGCCAGTTCTTCCAGGACCTGGAGGTAGACCTCGTAGGGCTGGTCACCGCCGCCGTGGGCGGAGTCGTACGGGAGTCCCAGGAGTCCGGACTCGGACAGCAGGGTGAAGACCTCGCGCGGGAAGACGCCGGCTTCCTCCTGCTCGGCCGCCCGGGGAGCGATCTCCTTCGACACGATGTCGCGGACGAGCGCGACGAGCTGCCGGGACTCCTCGGTGGGCAGACGGCGTTCCACCGGCTGCGGGGCACGGTCGGACATGACGGCGCTCTCCTCCCTGTCGGGCGTTGCGACGGTCGCGCGCTCGGGGTGTGAGAGGCGCCGCCGGGTGATCTCCCGGAAGTGACCCGGGAAAAACAGACTGCCCCGCCGATCCTGCCCTCCCGGGTCACGGGTGGCGCGGTCATCGGCTGTGGCGGGTTGAGTATGCCCGATCGGATGTCTCCCGTCACGGGGCAACGGGCAGGTCGGACGGCCTGGAGGGCCGCCGGGAGATCAATGAATTGGTCCGAACCATTGACCCAACTGGTCTAGTCCTTCTACGGTTCCACCGAACGCCTAACGCGTTCATGTCAAACCGGGTGCAGTCGCCCGGTGTTCGGCCGGCACCCCCCACGCACCAGCCCTCCCCCACGAGGAGCCACGATGCTCAAGCTGCACCGCCCCCGCGCCCGGCTCCGGGCGCTCGCCGCGGCCGCCTGTACGGCGGCCCTCGGCGCCACCCTGCTCGGCGTCGCCGGTATGTCCCCGGCCGGCGCGGCCCCCGCCGCACAGCCTGCCGCCGCCGAGGCCGCCCCCACGGCGGCGGGCGACAAGGTGATCGGATACTTCACCAACTGGGGTACGTACGACCGCAATTACCACGTCAAGAACATCGTGACGTCGGGTTCCGCGGACAAGCTGACCCACATCAACTACGCCTTCGGGAACGTGACCGGCGGCAAGTGCCAGATCGGCGACTCCTACGCCGACTACGAGAAGGCCTACACCGCCGAGGAGTCGGTCGACGGGGTCGCGGACACCTGGGACCAGGAACTGCGCGGCAACTTCAACCAGTTGCGCAAGCTCAAGGAGCTCCACCCCGATCTGAAGGTCCTCTGGTCCTTCGGCGGCTGGAGCTGGTCCGGCGGCTTCGGTGAGGCCGCGCAGAACCCGGCCGCGTTCGCGAAGTCCTGCTACGACCTGGTGGAGGACCCCCGCTGGGCCGATGTCTTCGACGGCATCGACATCGACTGGGAGTACCCCAACGCCTGCGGCCTCACCTGTGACACCAGCGGCCGCGACGCCTACGGCAACCTGCTGGGCGAACTGCGCAAGGCCTTCGGGAACGACAACCTGATCACCTCGGCGATCACGGCGGACGGCTCCGACGGCGGCAAGATCGACGCGGTGGACTACGCGGGTGCGGCGAAGCACCTCGACTGGTACCTGCCGATGACCTACGACTTCTTCGGCGCCTTCGCGGCGCAGGGCCCGACGGCCCCGCACTCCCCGCTGACGTCCTACCCGGGCATCCCGTCGGAGGGCTTCAACTCGGACGCCGCGATCTCCAAGCTGAAGTCGCTGGGCATCCCGTCGGAGAAGCTGCTGCTGGGCATCGGCTTCTACGGCCGCGGCTGGACCGGCGTCACACAGTCCGAGCCGGGAGGCAGCGCGACGGGCGCCGCGCCGGGCACCTACGAGGCGGGCATCGAGGACTACAAGGTCCTCAAGGACAGCTGCCCGGCCACGGGCAAGGTCGCGGGCACGGCGTACGCCCACTGCGGGAACAACTGGTGGAGCTACGACACCCCGGAGACCATCGGCACCAAGATGACCTACAAGAACGAGCAGGGCCTCGGCGGCACGTTCTTCTGGGAGCTGAGCGGTGACACCGGGAACGGCGAGCTGATCAAGGCGATCGACTAGTAGGGCTTGGTCATGTGTCGTTTGTGATGGCGTGTCTTCTTGATCGGTCGTGTCGTTGATCGTGTGTGCTGAGTGAGGAGTTGGCTGCGGTCCGGTGTGATCTGGAGGACTTCGCGGCGGAGATGTTCGAGCCGTTCGCGCGGGCGGATCAGCGCCGGTGGGGCGGGGTCTATCTGCGGGGTCTGCTGCTGGACGGCGGGCGTAAGTAGGTGGAGCCGATGGCCGCCCGCCTGGGCGAGGAGGGTAACCGGCAGGCTCTGGCGCACTTCGTCACCTCCAGCCCGTGGGATGCGGCGCATGTCCGGGCCCGGCTGGCCTGGCGGATGCAGCCGGTCATCAAACCCACCGCGCTGGTCATCGATGACACCGGCTTCCTCAAGGACGGGGACGCGTCGGCGTGCGTGACCCGGCAATACACCGGCACGGCGGGCAAGGTCACCAACTGCCAGGCCGGAGTCTCGCTGCACCTGGCTTCCAACGGTGCCTCGGCGGCGGTGAACTGGCGTCTGTTCCTGCCCGGGAGCTGGGATCCCTCCTCGCCCAAGGCCGATCCGGCCAAAGTGGCCCGCCGTGACAAGTGCGCCATCCCTGCCCAGGTGGGCCATGTCGAGAAGTGGCAGCTGGCCCTCGACATGATCGACGAGACGCGGTCCTGGGGCATCGAAGTGCCCCAGGTCATCGCCGACGGCGGCTACGGGGACACCGCCGCCTTCCGGCTCGGCCTGGAGACACGCGGACTCGACTACGTGGTGGGCATCTCGACCACAACCACCGCACAACCCGAGGACGCACGGCCGGCCACCCCGACCTACCTCGGCAGGGGCCGGCGGCCGGTCCCTGCCTATCCCGAGCCGGCACAGCGGGTGAAGGACCTGGTCATCGCGGCCGGCAAATCTTCCGCACGGCCGGTGCAGTGGAGGGAGGGATCACGGCCGGGCAGCGGCCGCAGCGGGGTGAAACGCATGTACTCCCGCTTCGTTGCCCTGCGGATCAGGCCCGCCGGGCGCGAGATCCGCCAGGCCACGACCACCGCCGAGCTTCCGGTCCGCTGGCTGCTGGCGGAGTGGCCCGCCGACCAGGACGAGCCCGTGCAGTTCTGGCTCTCCAACCTGCCCGAGACCACCCCGTTGCCCGTCCTCGTGCGCACCGCGAAGCTCCGCTGGCGCATCGAGAACGACTACCGCGAGATGAAACAGGCCCTCGGCCTGGCCCACTTCGAGGGCCGGACCTGGCCAGGCTGGCACCACCACGTCACCCTCGTCTCGGTCGCCCACGCCTTCTGCACCCTGCAGCGACTGACCCGATCCCCAAAAGAGACGGCGTCGGCCTGAGCCTCTACCGAGTCGTCCGCGAGCTGCAGATACTCCTCGCGACCTGGACCGGCGCCTGCCCCACCTGTCACCGCGACATGCCCGACCCCGCACCAACATGACCAAGCACTACTAGGGCCTTGGACACGGGGCGGGGCGCCGGGCGGGCGCCCCGCCCTTTCGCGTGCGTCGCCTCCCGCGAGGCCTCAGGAGGTACGCGGCGCTCGCGCCGTCACAGCAGACCGATCTGGGTGACCAGCATCGCGAACACGACCACGAAGGCCCAGCCGGCGATGTGCTCCATCAGCTTGGAGCCGTCCTCGGGACCGCCGGTGCGTGCGCGGCGGGCGTGGTGGGCGTTTCCTGCGGCGGTGGTCGCGGTCATGGCGTCTCGCTGTTCGTACGGCGTGGGTGGGATCCCCCGTGACCCGACCAGAGTGCCAGCGCCCCGGGCCGTACAGAACGAGATTCCGGTCACGGCCCGGTGCGGCCGGGGCGTCCACGGACGTCCCGCTCCCCCGCACGGTGCGGAAATACGCCACCGGGGCCGGTGGCGCGGACGGGTCGCGCTGTGGGCGACGCCACACCGGGACCGGGCCGATGCTCGGACCAGGGCCCGTGCGGAAAGAATCAGGACATACGCGGGAACCTTTTCGGCCACTGGGCCGACTACTGCCCCATGGGAAGAGACCGCGGTACCGAGCCCGCCACCGAGCCCCGCCGGGCGGCTGGCTACCTTGTGCCCATGCGTGCACCGGGCGGCCTGCCGAGGCGAGCGGCCAGGGGCCTGCTCTGCGGTTCGGCATGCCTGCTGCTCGGTGCGGTGAGCCACGTCGCGGCGGGCGGACGTCTGCCCGGCGCGGGGGTGCTCGGTCTCCTGCTCCTCGCCCTGACCGTGCAGGGGTCGCTGCTCCTGGGCGGCCGAAAGCGCCGCTTCGATCTCGTGGTGCCGGTGCTCGGGGCGACGCAGTTCGCCCTGCACAACGCGTTCCACCTCTTCCCGGCCCCCGGCGGGGATCCGCACGCCGGAATGCCGGCCGGCCACGCGCACCACATGGCCGGGCCGTCCGCGGGCGGCGGTACGGACGCGGGCGGCGGGCACGCCATGGACGCCGGGATGACCGGGGCCCATGCGGCGGCCACGCTCGGAACGGCCCTGTGCGTGCTGTACGGGGAGCGGGTCCTGCGACGCCTCGCGGCCCTGGTCGCCCCGCTCGTCGTCCTCCGGTGGGCCGCCTCGCTCCCCTGCCCGCCCCGGCCGCGCCCGGCGCCGCCGGTGGTGGCGCGGATCCGGTTCGGGGCGCTTCTCGCCCGCTCCCGGTCCCGACGTGGGCCGCCTTCGGTGGCCCCCGCCTGACCTCACCCGCACCAGCCGTCGACGCCGGAAGTGACCCGGCGTCCCTCAGGCATGCGTACGGGAGGCGTCGGGCGCGCGTCCGCCACCGTCCGCCCTCCGAGGAGCACCCATGTCCAACAGAACCGAACACATAGCGCGACACGACCACGATCCGACCGACACCCCGGCCGGAAGACCGGCCCGACCGGCCCGCTCCTGGGCGGAGGTCCGGCATCTCCTGGTCCGGCTGCACTTCTACGCCGGAGTGCTCGTCGCCCCCTTCCTGCTGGTGGCCGCGCTGACCGGGCTGGCCTACACCCTGACGCCCCAGCTCGACCGGCTCGTCTACGCCGACCAGCTGCGGGTCGATCGGGTCGGCGAGGAGGTACGCCCGCTGTCCGAGCAGATCGCCGCGGCGCGGTCCGCGTACCCCGAGGGCAGCCTGGCATCGGTGATCACACCGCCGGGCCCGGAGGACACCACCCGGGTGGTGCTCGCGGTGCCGGAGCTGGGCGAGAACCAGCGCACGGTCTTCGTCGACCCGTACACCGCCGAGGTGCGGGGCGAGCTGACGACCTGGTTCGGGTCGACGCCGCTCACCACCTGGCTCGACGACCTGCACCGCAACCTGCACCTGGGCGACACCGGCCGCCTGTACTCCGAGGTCGCCGCGAGCTGGCTGTGGGTGGCCGTCGCGGGCGGCCTCGTCCTGTGGCTCGGGCGCGCCCGGGGCCGGCGTGCGAAGTCGGCCCGGGGCATGCTGCTTCCGGACCGTACGGCCAAGGGGGTACGACGGACCCGGAGCTGGCACGCGGCGACCGGGGTGTGGCTGGCGCTGGGCCTGCTGTTCCTGAGCGCCACCGGCCTCACCTGGTCGAACTACGGCGGCGAACGGTTCGGGCGGCTGCTGGACGCGGCCAACGGCAACGCCCCGGCCCTGGACACGGCGCTGCCCGGCACCGAGGCCCCCGCCGAGGACCACTCGGAGCACGCCGGGCACGGCGGTACCGGCAGCACGACGGCCGATGCCGACCCGGCGGACTTCGACGCGGCCCTGGCGGCGGCCCGGGGCGCGGGCCTCGGCGGGATCATGGAGGTGACGCCTCCGGCGGACGCGTCGAGCGCATGGGTCGTGGCGCAGACCGACAACACCTGGCCGGTGCACTACGACCGGGTGGCCGTGGACACCACGAACGGCGAGATCACCTCGCGCACCCGCTGGGCGGACCACCCGGCCCTGAACAAGCTCAGCAAGCTGGGCGTGCAGGGCCACATGGGCGTGCTGTTCGGCGTCGTCAACCAGATCGCGCTGGCGCTCCTGGCGCTCGGCCTGACCGCGGTGATCGTCTGGGGCTACCGCATGTGGTGGCAGCGGCGGCCCACCCGTGGCGACCGGTCCGCGCCGGTCGGCAGGGCCCCGGAGCGCGGGGCGTGGCGGCGGATTCCGCTGCCGGCCCTCGTCCTGGGCATCCCGGCCGTGGCCGCCCTGGGCTGGGCGCTGCCGGTCCTGGGGGTGACGCTGGCCGGGTTCCTGGTGATCGACGCGGTGGTGGGGGCGGTACGCCGACGACGTACCGTCTGACGCGGCGGCGGGGTGGGGCGCCGGCCTCTGCCCCACCCCGCCGGCGGCCCCCGGGCACAGGGCGGGTCCCACCACCGAGAGCACGCGACCGGGACGCGCACCTCGCCGTCGGGCTGTGCGCTCTCAGCCCCGGGGCAGGCTCCTGAGCGCGGTGTTCAGCTCCAGGACGTTCACCCGGGGCTCGCCCATGAAACCGAGGAGGCGGCCGGTGGTGTGGGCGGCGAAGGACGCGGCGGTGTTGAACGCCTGGTCCGGGTCGATGGAGGAGAAGCCGAGCGAACCGGGCAGCGAGCCCTGTACCCGTTGCATCAGGTACAGGAGAAGAACACTCACCGCCGAGAAGGCGAGCACACCGCGCAGATAGGCGGGCCAGCTCATTTCGGCGGCCGGATCGGCGCCGATGACTTTGTCTATCCACTCCTCCGGCGTGCAGTGCTTCTCGGAGGAGTAGACCCTGGCCATGTAATCGCCCAGCGGGCGATAGGCGAGCGCAAGAGCGGATATCAGGGCGAGCAGCTGGAGCACACCAGCGGTCGGGGAACTCATTGCAGCACTCAGAACCTCTCCGGGAAAAGGAGAGCCAGCACGAGATACCCGATCAGGGAGACGGCCACGACGAGTCCGACGACATTCTCGGCGGTCCGGCGGTCACAGCTTGGTCACCCCCCCCGGGTGATGAGAGCCACCAGCGCGAATACCGCGACCGTGGTGACGACGAAGGCCAGATCGGCCATCGCGAGCTCCTGATTGACGTGGGGAAGGGAAGTCGGCCCAGTGGCCGAGAAAAGGAAACCTCGGCTTCATCCCCCTGATAAGCCGTTTTGACGGGCTCCATACGATTACCGGGATCCTTGACGCTGGCCTGACGCGGACGGCCGCGCCACGCCACAAAGCGCTTCGCGGGTTTCCACGGAAAGTGACGGCGGCCGGTCACGGCCGTGCTCCGGAGGTGGCGGTCGCGGCGCCCGGAACGCGCGTTGCCCGGGATGCCGAAGCGTCCCGGGCAACTCTCCTTCTCCGCACGGCCGCGCGCGGAGCTCAAGCGGCTCCGCGCCCGCTCACAGCAGACCGAGCGACCGCAGGACCCGCTGCTGGAAGGGTGTCGGCCGGGCCGGCCAGTAGACGTAGCACACCCCGCCCGTGCCGCTTCTGACCTGGCCGTTCGCGTCGTAGCGCTTGGTGCGGAGCCAGACGTTCTCCCATTCGCGCCGGCGGTAGACCCGGCGTACCGCGTCGTTGTCGGGCGAGGCCGGGTCGTTGGCGATGACATCGCCCTCGGGGGTGAAGCCGATGACCGTCATCAGGTGGCCCGACGTGCCGTATCCGGCGCCGGTCAGCTCTTCCTTCAGGAAGGACTGGGAGGTGATGACCGGGATTCCGGCGCGGATCAGCCGCTCCACGTCGGTGAGCGAGCCGAGCCGGGTGACGGCGGCGTTCATGTCGCGGTACGTGGCGGCGTAGGCAGCGTTGAACGGCCAGTTGCCGCAGCCCTCGTACTGGTAGTCGTAGGTGTTGCGGGCGGCGTGGCAGACCTGGGGGTCGGGCAGGCCGGGCTTGACCCAGGCGAGGTCCTCCGCGGTGGGCTTCCGGCCCCAGTACTCGATGATCATCTGCGAGGAGGTGGGGCTGCACCACGCCTCGCCGCCGTTGTCGTACTCGGGGTACTGCCCGATGTGAATGTTCTGCGAGTAGCGGGGCACGGGCAGTTCGCGGGCGAGCGCGGGGGTGCTCGCGGGCACGGTGAAGCGGTCGGGCACGTCGGAGGCCATCGCGCCGACCCGCCGGACGGTCGGGGTGAGGCGGCTGCCCGGGGTGCGGTACAGCGTCAGCCGCAGCCGGTAGGAGACCAGGCGTACACCGCTCGCCGGGTCGTCCACCGAGAGGGTGTCCGTCCACACGGAGCTGTGTGGGTCGCCCTGGTCGTCGACGGATGTACGGCGGATGTCGCCGTCGCCCGCCGCCCAGCGGCCCATCACGAACCAGGGGGTGGCGGTGCCGTCCGCGTAGGCGCCGCTCAGCTCGACCTGGATCCAGGTGCCGGCCGGGGTACGGGCGTTCCAGGAGGCGATCACCTCGGTGGCGGGGACGGCGGAGCGGTGGACGGGGGAGGTCCAGGTGGCGTAGTCCCAGGCGGCCGTCGTACCGGTGTGCGGGTCGGTGTAGTCGGTGCGGCCGGCCGGGGTGGCGATCACCAGGCCGGAGCGGGCGCCGGGAAGCACCCGGGTGCCGTCGCCCGTGCCGCAGCGCCAGTCGGTGTAGGTGTGCCAGAAACGGTTGTCCACGAGGGCTTTCGGGGCGGCGGAGCCGTCGGGCGAGGACGGGGCGGAGGACGAGGACGCGGCGGCCGTCGCGGACGTGGCGGAGGCCACCGTGCCGGCGCCTGCCGCCGCCGCGAGCGCGGCGGTCAGAACGGTTCTGCGCGAAGTCGGACTGGTCATGGTCGTGACCCCCGGTCGGATGCGGAAGGTGGTCTTCGGGTGCCGTTCGGTGCGCCAACTATCCCGGTTCCGGGCCGGATCGGGCCAGCGGTTCGGCAACCGCCGCCGGACCAACATGGGTCTGGACCACTGGCGTGACCTGCGGTGGTTCGCGGCGCACCTCGGGGCGGCTCCGAGCCGGAACGTACCCTGGAGCCATGGACGACCTGGCCCGCCACGCCGATGACCTGCGCTCACTGCCCCCTTCCTGCGGACCGGTCCGGCTGGTGGCGGTCGACGGGCACGCCGGTTCGGGCAAGAGCACCTTCGCCGCCCGCCTCGCGGCGGCGCTGGGCGGTGCGCCGGTCCTCCATCTGGACGATCTCGCCACGCATGAGGAGCTGTTCGGCTGGACGGGGCGACTGCTGGAGCAGGTGGTCCTGCCGCTCTCGCGCGGGGAGAGGGCCCGCTATGCCCCGTACGACTGGACGGAGCGCCGCTTCGACCCGGCGCGGACTCTGGAGCCGGCCCCGGTGGTGCTGGTGGAGGGGGTCGGCTCGGGACGCCGGGAGGTGCGGCCGTGGCTGGCGGCGCTGTGCTGGATGGAGCTGGAGCGGGAGACGTCCTGGGAGCGTGGCCGTCGCCGGGACGGCGACGGACTCGCCGGGTTCTGGGACGGATGGACGCTCGCCGAGGAGCGGCATTTCGCCGAAGACCCGTCACGTCCGTACGCCGACACTCTGGTACGCCAGGTGCCGGAGGGGTACGTGTGGCTGCCGGGGCCCCGCGCGACAGCGGGAGAGAGCCGTATCGTCACCCACGGTAGCCAGGAGATCCCGCCATACTGAGCAGTCGGAAATCAGCTCAGAAGAGCCTCAACTCCGCTTGACCGGCGGGCCTTACTGGTCTTACGTTCTCATTGTGCGGCTTTTCGGAGCCCCCGCAGGCGCGAAGCCCCCGGTTGTTCCCCCGTGATCGGGGGCTTCGCTCTGTGCTCCCCGCACCGCTCCGGCGACTACGCAGAGCCATGCGCTCACCCTCGGTGACCACCCCTGAGGGTCGGCCGGAGAGCGGCCCCATCCCCTGTGCGCGGGTACGATGCAGCTCGGTGTGGTCAATTCCCTTCCTCCACGCCGTGATTCAGCACGCTCCGGTGGGCATGCTGTGCGGGCGGGACATCCTGGGGGCACGGTTTGTGGGGGACCTGATGGACATCGGCACACAGGGCGCTGGAGCCCCTGCCGACCTCGCCTGGCTGCGTGGCGTGGACGCCTACACGATGGGCGCCTACCCGCAGGCCGAGGAGGAGTTCAGAGCCGCGGTGCGGTTCGATCCCGGCATGGCGGACGGCTGGCTCGGCCTCCACGCGCTGCGCATCGACACCACCACGGCCCTGTTACGCATGTACCGGCACCGCGACCGCTTCGGCGAACAGCGTGCACGCCACCGACGTACGCTCAACTCCTGGTACTGGCTGGGCTGGTGGGTGCAGCCGGTGCTGGAGAGCCCGCGCGATCTGCTGCTGGCGCACGCCTCGCACTGGCTGGACGGACGCCATGTGCCGGAGCTGGACCGGGCGTTGGCCGGTCTGCCGCCGGTGGACGCTGATCCGCAGGTGCGGTTCCTGCACGCCTGTCGCTCGTATCTGGTCAAGGACTGGGAGCAGTTGGTGCGCTGCACCGAGCAGCTCGTCGACGATCCGATGCTGGGCATCGAGGCGGGTCTGTTCGGCGGGATGGCGCGGGTGCGGCTGGAGATGTTCGGGCAGGCGGAGCCGCTGCTGTCGGCCGCGCTGATGCGCTGCCGCAGCGAGCAGCCGCAGCGCAAGGAGCTGCGCTACTGGCTGGCGCGGGCCCACGAGGGCACCGGGCGCAGTGCGGCCGCGCTGCCGCTGTACCGGGCGGTGCACCGGGTCGACCCGGCCTTCATGGACACCTCCGCCCGGCTCGCCGCGCTCGTGGAGGGCGACGGGTACGACGAGTCGGCGGATCTGGCCGCGGTGACCCTGACCGGCTTCGGCGCGGGGGCCCCGGGGGCGGAGGCGCAGCCGGAGGGCGACGCGCTGCTCGGCACCGATCTGGTGGACGGACGCGAGTCCTGGCCGGTGGGCGAGGCGGGGCTGCTCGGCGACGAGCCGGCGCCGGGTCCGGCCGCGCCCGTCGAGGGCGCCCGCCGTACCAGGACCCGCAAGGCGCCGCCCTTCCCGGCCGGGCCCAGCGATCCCGCCCTGCTGGCCGAGGCGCTGGCGCAGCTGGAGCGCATGGTCGGACTCGAACCGGTGAAGCGGCAGGTCAAGGCGCTCTCAGCGCAGTTGAACATGGCCCGTCGGCGGGCCGAGCAGGGCCTGCCCGTCCAGCCGCCGAAGCGCCACTTCGTCTTCTCCGGCCCCTCCGGCACCGGCAAGACCACGGTGGCGCGCATCCTGGGCCGGGTCTTCTACGCCCTCGGGCTGCTCGGCGGCGACCATCTGGTCGAGGCGCAACGGTCCGATCTGGTGGGCGAGTTCCTGGGTCAGACGGCGGTGAAGGCCAATGAGCTGATAGACTCGGCACTCGGCGGGGTGCTGTTCGTCGACGAGGCGTACAGCCTGGCCAACTCCGGTTACAGCAAGGGCGACGCGTACGGCGACGAGGCGCTTCAGGTGCTCCTCAAGCGGGCCGAGGACAACCGGGACCATCTCGTCGTCATCCTCGCGGGCTACCCGGAGGGCATGGACCGGCTGCTGGCCACCAACCCGGGTCTCTCCTCCCGCTTCACCAGCCGGGTCGACTTCCCCAGCTACCGGCCGCTCGAACTCACCGCGATCGGGAGCGTCCTGGCCGCCGAGAACGACGATGTGTGGGACGAGGAGGCGGTGGACGAGCTGCGTTCCATCAGCGGCCATGTGGTGGACCAGGGCTGGATCGACGAGCTGGGCAACGGCCGCTTCCTTCGGACGCTGTACGAGAAGAGCTGCGCCTACCGTGATCTGCGGCTCTCCGGGTATCCGGGCGAGCTGACCCGGGAGGACCTGTCGACGCTGCGGCTCCCGGACCTGATGCAGGCCTACGGCGAGGTGCTGTCGGGGCGCGGTCCGGTGGGCCGGGGCAAGCAGGAGCCGGGCGCGGTGTGACACCGGTGCCGGGAGCGTCGGCTCCCGGCACCGGTGTCACGTCAGTGCGCGAGGGCCCCGGACGCCGGGAGCCCCGGCGTCCTGGGCACGTCCACCGTGCGGCGGGGCACCGACACCGACCGGTGGGCCGGGTCGCGCACCTCCCCCACCAGCGTCTCCAGGACGTCCTCCATGGCGACCAGACCGAGGACCCGGCCCGATCCGTCCGCGACCTGCGCCAGGTGCGTCGCGGCGCGGCGCATCACGGTCAGGGCGTCGTCGAGCGGGAGTTCGGCCCGTACGGTCGCCATCGGGCGCCAGATCTGCTGCGGGACCGCCCGGTCGGCGTCCTCCAGCTCCAGGACGTCCTTGACGTGCAGATAGCCCATGAAGGGGCCGCCGCCCTCCGCGCAGACCGGGAAGCGGGAGAAGCCGGTGCGTACGGTCAGCTCCTCGATCCGGCGCGGGGTCACCGACGGGTCGACCGTGACCAGTGAGGCCCGCTCCAGCAGGACGTCGGCGACGGGCCTGCTGCCCAGTTCGAGGGCGTCCTCCAGTCGTTCGGCGGCCTCCGGTCCGAGGAGACCGGCCTGTCCGGAGTCCTCCACGAGCCGGTTGAGCTGCTCGCTGGTGAAGACGGCCTCCACCTCGTCCTTCGGCTCCACGCCGAACAGCCGCAGCACCAGACCGGCGCAGGCGCCGAGCGCGGTGGTGACCGGGCGGCAGAGCCGGGCGAAGGCGACCAGGCCGGGGCTGAGCCAGAGCGCGGTCCGCTCGGGCGCCGCCATCGCCAGGTTCTTCGGGACCATCTCGCCGATGACCAGGTGCAGGACGACCACGGACAGCAGCGCGAGGGCGAAGCCGAGGGGATGGACGAGTCCGTCGGGGAGGTGCGCCGCGTGGAAGACCGGCTCCAGGAGATGGGCGACGGTCGGCTCGGCGACGGCCCCGAGGGTGAGGGAGCAGACCGTGATGCCGAACTGGGCGGCGGCCATCATCTGCGGCAGGTTCTCCAGGCCGTGCAGGACCGTGCGGGCCCGGCCCGACCCCTGGGCGGCCAGCGGTTCGATCTGGCTGCGGCGGACGGAGACGAGGGCGAACTCGGCGCCGACGAAGAAGCCGTTCGCCAGCACGAGGAGGGCGGCGAGGAGGAGTGGGAACATGCTCATCGCGCGGCCTCCAGCAGGCCGGGTACGGCCGTCTCCGGCAGCGGGCCGGACGTCCGGGTGAAGCGGACCCGTTCGGCGCGGTTGTGGCCGACCTGGCGGACGGAGATCCGCCAGCCGGGGAGTTCGGCCCGGTCGCCGGGGGCGGGGATGCGGCCCAGGAGTTCCGCGACGAGCCCGGCGACGGTCTCGTACGGTCCGTCGGGGACGTCCAGGCCGCTGCGGCGCAGGGTGTGGACCCGGCAGCTGCCCTCGGCGTCCCACACCGGGCGGCCGTCCTCGCCGGTGGCGGTGGTCAGCTCGGGGCGGTCGGAGCCCTCGGCGTCGTGCTCGTCGCGGACCTCGCCGACGAGCTCCTCGATGATGTCCTCCAGGGTGACGACGCCGGCGGTGCCGCCGTACTCGTCGACGACCACGGCTATGGGCTGTTCGTGGCGCAGCCGCCGCAGCAGGTGTTCCACCGGCAGCGTGCCGGGCACCAGGAGCGGCGGGACGGCGATCCGTCCGGCCGGGGTGCGCAGGCGCTCGTGGGCGGGGACGGCGAGGGCGTCCTTGAGGTGGACCATGCCGATGACCTCGTCGATGCGGTCCCGGTAGACCGGGAAGCGGGAGAGGCCGGTGGCGCGGGTGAGGTTGAGGACGTCCTCGGCGGTCGCGGAGGAGTGCAGGGCGCTGACCTTCACCCGGGGGGTCATGACGTGCTGGGCGGTGAGACCGGCCAGCGAGAGGGTCCGGACGAAGAGGTCGGCGGTGTCCTGTTCCAGGGCTCCGGCCTCGGCGGAGTGCCGGGCCAGGGAGACCAGTTCGCCCGGGGTGCGGGCGGAGGCCAGTTCGTCGGTGGGCTCGACGCCCAGGAGGCGCACCAGCCGGTTGGCCAGGGCGTTGAGGAGAGTGATCACCGGTCGCAGGAGCGCGGCGAAGCGGGCCTGCGGTCCGGCGACGAAGCGGGCCACCTGGAGCGGCCGGGAGACCGCCCAGTTCTTGGGCACGAGTTCGCCGACGATCATCTGGACGGCGGAGGCCAGCAGCATGCCGATGACGACGGCGACCCCGGACACGGCCCCCGCGGGCAGTCCGGTGGCGGTGAGGGGTCCGGCGAGCAGCTGGGCCAGGGCCGGTTCGGCGAGCATGCCCACCACCAGGGAGGTGATGGTGATGCCGAGCTGGGTGCCGGAGAGCTGGAAGGAGAGTTCGCGCAGGGCTTCGACGACGGTACGGGCCCGTCGGTCGCCCTCGGCGGCGGCGCGCTCGGCGTCGGGCCGGTCCACGGTGACGAGCCCGAATTCGGCTGCCACGAAGAACCCGTTGGCGAGGATGAGGAGGAAGGCCGCCGCGAGGAGCAGCAGGGGGGTGGTCATGAGGCCGCCGCCTCCGGGGCAGGGGCGGCGCAGGTATTACCGGACGATCCGTCCATTGCTGGAGGGAGTCACTCCTTGGGTCGCAGGAAGAACCCCGCGGGCCCGGGATGGGGCCGTGGTACGGGCGGGGTGGGGCGCACGGGGCGCCGCCGCCCACCAGAGTAGACAAGAAGGCCCCGCGTCGGGCAGGGGCTCAGCCGCTGCCGGGGGTGTCGTCGCTCCCGACGCCGCGCGACTCGGCGAGGTCACGCAGGGCGCGGGCGTCACGGATGGCCTGCTGCTTGGCCAGGCCGGGCTGGATGCCGAGGGCCGGCAGGCTGGTGCCGTCGCTGAGGTCGAGGAAGACCCAGGGGTCGCCGGAGCGCAGGTTGACGCGGAGGATCTCCTCCCACGCCAGCCTGCGGGACCGGGTGAGGTTGACGACGGTGACCCCGGAGTCGTCGGCGGTGACCCGGGGTCTGCTGAGCAGGGCCAGGACGCCGAAGAAGAGTGCCGCGACGAAGATGAAGCTGACCCGCTCCCCCGGGTTGAGCCGCTCCAGCATCAGGGCGATGACCGTGATGACGAGGAACACCGCCAGGCCCACGCTCAGCAGGACCACCCGGGTGAGGATGGGCCGGAAGGTGACCGGCAGGGTGGGGAGTTCGGGCCTGGGCGCGGACATCGGGTCTTCTCTCGGGGGGTGCGGGCGGGCGGGGCCGTCAGAGGCGGCAGGCGTGGATGGCCGTGGTGAGGATGGCGCGGGCGCCGAGCTCGTACAGGTCGTCCATGATCCGCTGGGCCTCCTTGGCGGCGACCATGGAGCGGACGGCGACCCAGCCCTCGTGGTGCAGCGGGGAGATGGTGGGCGACTCCAGGCCCGGGGTGAGGGCGACGGCGCGCTCCAGGTGCTCGACGCGGCAGTCGTAGTCCATCATCACGTAGGACCGGGCGACCAGGACGCCCTGGAGGCGGCGGAGGAACTGCTGCACCTTGGGGTCGTCGGCGGAGGCGCCGTTGCGCCGGATGACGACGGCCTCGGAGGTCATGATCGGCTCGCCGATCACCTCCAGTCCGGCGTTGCGGAGGCTGGTGCCGGTCTCCACCACGTCGGCGATGATCTGGGCGACGCCCAGCTCGATGGCGGTCTCGACCGCTCCGTCGAGGTGGACGACGGAGGCCTTGACGCCCGCCTTGTCGAGGTGGTTGGCGACGATGCCCTCGTAGGAGGTGGCGATCGTCATGCCGTCGAAGTCCTGCGGGCCCGCCGCGGTGCCGGGCTTGGTGGCGTAGCGGAAGGTGGAGCGGGCGAAGCCGAGCTGGAGGATCTCCTCGGAGTCGGCGCCGGAGTCCAGCAGCAGGTCGCGGCCGGTGATGCCGATGTCGAGCTTGCCGGAGCTGACGTAGATCGCGATGTCGCGCGGGCGGAGGTAGAAGAACTCCACCTCGTTCTCCGGGTCGACCAGGACCAGCTCTTTGGACTCCTTGCGCTGCTGGTAGCCGGCCTCATGGAGCATCGCCATCGCAGGCCCGGAGAGTGAACCCTTGTTGGGGACGGCGATGCGCAGCATGAGGTCGGCTTCCTTCGTGCGGAGGGGAGAGATGAAGAGACGGGGCGTGCGGAGCTCGGGACCGGCTCAGAGATGGGCGTAGACGTCGTCGAGCGAGATCCCGCGCGCGACCATCATCACCTGGACGTGGTACAGCAGCTGGGAGATCTCCTCGGCGGCGGCTTCCTTGCCCTCGTACTCGGCGGCCATCCAGACCTCGGCGGCCTCCTCGACGACCTTCTTGCCGATGGCATGGACGCCCTTGTCCACCAGTTCGGCGGTGCGGGAGGTCGCGGGGTCGCCCTCGGCGGCCTTGAGCTGGAGCTCGGTGAAGAGCTCTTCAAAGGTCTTGTTCGGCATGATGGTCCTCAGAATACGGGGTCGCCGGGGCGCACTCAGCGCCAGGGTTCGCTGACGGTCCGCAGCGTGGCGGCGGTGGCCACGGCGGCGGTGACCGCTTCGTGCCCCTTGTCCTCGTTGGACCCTTCGAGGCCGGCCCGGTCGAGCGCCTGCTCCTCGGTGTCGCAGGTCAGTACGCCGAAGCCGACGGGAACACCGGTGTCGACGGTGACCTGGGTGAGGCCGAGGGTGACGCCCTGGGAGACGTACTCGAAGTGGGGGGTGCCGCCGCGGATGACCACGCCGAGGGCGACGATCGCGTCGTAGCCGCGTCCGGCGAGCACCTTGGCGACGACGGGCAGCTCGAAGGAGCCCGGGACGCGGAGCAGGGTGGGCTCGTCGATGCCCAGCTCGCGCAGGGCGCGCAGGGCGCCGTCGACGAGGCCGTCCATGACCTTCTCGTGCCACTGGGCCGCGATCACGGCCACGCGCAGGTCGCCGCAGTTGCGTACGGACAGTTCGGGTGCACCCTTGCCGCTCATGTCTCTCCTGATGCTGGTGATGTGCTGTTCGGTGGTTCGTTACTGGTTGGCGCAGGTCGACGCGGGGGCGTCGAGCCAGGGCAGGTCGTGGCCCATGCGGTCGCGCTTGGTGCGCAGGTAGCGCAGATTGTGCTCGCCGGCCTGGACGGGCATGGGTTCCCGGCCGGTGACGGCGAGACCGTGGCGGACGACGGCCTCGGTCTTGTCGGGGTTGTTGGTCATCAGCCGCAGGCTGGTGACGCCGAGGTCCGCGAGGATCCGGGCGCCGGCCGCGTAGTCGCGGGCGTCGGCGGGCAGGCCGAGCTCCAGGTTGGCGTCGAGGGTGTCGACCCCGCGCTCCTGGAGTTCGTACGCGCGCAGTTTGGAGAGCAGGCCGATGCCGCGCCCCTCGTGGCCGCGCAGATAGACGACGATGCCCCGGCCCTCCTCGGTGATGCGCCGCATGGAGGCGTGCAGCTGGGGGCCGCAGTCGCAGCGCTGGGACTGGAAGATGTCGCCGGTCAGGCACTCGGAGTGGATCCGGACGAGGATGTCCTCGCCGTCGCCGATCTCGCCGTGGACCAGGGCGACGTGCTCGACTCCGTCGACGGTGGAGCGGTAGCCGTACGCGGTGAAGTCGCCGAAGGCGGTGGGCAGCCGGGTCTCGGCCTCGCGGCGGACGGTCGGCTCGTTGCCGCGGCGGTAGGCGATCAGGTCCTCGATGGAGATGATCGTCAGTCCGTGCTTGCGGGCGAAGGGCACCAGCTCGGGCAGCCGGAGCATCACGCCGTCCTCGCCGGCGATCTCGACGATCGCGCCGGCCGGGCGCAGTCCGGCGAGCCGGGCGAGGTCGACGGCGGCCTCGGTGTGACCGTTGCGGACGAGAACGCCGCCGGAGCGGGCGCGCAGCGGGAAGATGTGGCCGGGACGGACGAAGTCGCCGGGGCCGGCGGCGCCGCCCGCGAGCATCCGCAGGGTGGTGGCGCGGTCGGCGGCGGAGATGCCGGTGGTGACGCCGTGCGCGGCGGAGGCGTCGACGGAGACGGTGAAGGCGGTCTGCATCGACTCGGTGTTGTGCTGGACCATCTGCGGGAGGTCGAGGCGTTCCAGCTCGTCGCTCTCCATGGGCGCGCAGATCAGGCCGCGGCACTCGCTCATCATGAAGGCGACGATCTCGGGGGTGGCCTTCTCGGCGGCGATGACGAGGTCGCCCTCGTTCTCGCGGTCCTCGTCGTCCACGACGACGACGGGCCGGCCGGCGGCGATGTCACGGATGGCCTGCTCGACCGGGTCCAGCGAGAGGTCCTCGGCGAGCGGGTCGTGGCCGGGGTGCAGCCAGGTGGGCTGAGCAGTCATGCCGTGGCTCCTTCCAGAGCGGGTGTCCGCGTACGCAGCCACCAGTCGCGCATGCCCCACAGGACGAGCGCGCCGTAGATGATGTAGACGAAGCCGGAGAAGGCGAAGCCGTTGGCGAAGTTCAGCGGGACGCCGACCAGGTCGACCAGCAGCCAGGCGAACCAGAACTCGACCATGCCGCGGGCCTGGGCGTACATCGCGACGACGGTGCCGACGAAGATGTACGCGTCCGGCCACGGGTCCCAGGACAGCGACGGGAAGGCGGTGAACAGGCCGCCGACGGCGAGGGTGCCGATGGCGGCGGCGGCGATCAGCACGCCGCGCTCGCGCCAGGTCGCGAAGCGGACGGCGATGGAGCCGTCCTGGGCCTGCTGCCTGCCGCGGTTCCAGGACCACCAGCCCCACAGGGCGACGACGATGACGACCAGCTGCTTGCCCGCGCTGCCGGAGAGGTGCGCGGAGGCGAAGGCGATCAGGAGGATGGCGCCGGAGAGCAGCTGGGCGGGCCAGGTCCAGATGGAGCGTCGCCAGCCGAGGGCCAGGGCGACCAGGCCGATGATGTTGCCGATCATGTCCGACCACTTGATGTGCTGGCCGAACACGGTGAAGGCCTCGGAGTTGAGCCAGGACGCGGCGTTCATCGCGGGTCCTGTCCGGCCCGGTCGCCGAGCATCCGCTCGACGTACTTGGCGATGACGTCCACTTCCAGGTTGACCGGGTCGCCGGGCTGCTTGTGGCCGAGCGTGGTCAGGTCGAGGGTGGTGGGGATGAGGCTGATGGTGAAGAAGTCGGCCGCCGCCTCGACGACGGTGAGGCTGACGCCGTCGACGGTGATGGAGCCCTTCTCGACGACGTACCGGGTCAGCTCGGGCGGCAGCGAGACCTTGACGATCTCCCAGTGCTCGGAGGGGGTGCGCTCGACGATGGTGCCGGTGCCGTCCACATGGCCCTGGACGAGGTGTCCGCCGAGCCGGCCGCCGAGTTCCATCGGGCGTTCCAGGTTGACCCGGGAGCCGATGGTGAGCGCGCCGAGGCTGGAGCGCTTCAGTGTCTCGGCCATCACGTCGGCGGTGAATTCGCCGTCCTCGGTGTCCACGACGGTGAGGCAGACGCCGTTCACCGCGATGGAGTCGCCGTGCTTCGCGCCCTCGGTGACGACGGGGCCGCGCAGCCGGAAGCGGGAGGCGTCTTCCAGCCGCTCGACGGCGGTGACCTCACCCAGTTCTTCGACAATTCCGGTGAACACTCAGTTTCCCTTCCGAGCAGGGGCGGGGACGGCGGTGATGCGCAGATCGGGGCCGATGGGCACGGTCTCGGTCACATCGAGGCGCAACGCCCCGGAGATGGTGGAGATTCCGGCGTCGGCGAGGGCGGCGGGGCCCGCGCCGAGCAGGACCGGGGCGAGATAGCCGACGACCTTGTCGACCTTCCCGGCGGCGACGAAGGCTCCGGCGAGGGTGGGCCCGCCTTCGAGGAGTACGGAGCGGACGCCGCGCTCGTGCAGGGCGGCGAGGAGGGCGTCGAGGTCCAGGCCGCGTCCGGCGGCGGCGCGGGGCAGTCGCAGGACGGCGGCCTCGGGGAGGTGATCGGCCGGGGTGTCCTCGGCCACGGCGACCAGCGTGGGCGCGGTGTCGTCCAGGACCCGGGCGCCGGGCTTCACGGCGGTGGCGTTCGTGTCGACGACGACCCGCAGCGGCTGGGTGGCGCCGTCGATGCCGCGTACGCCCAGCTGGGGGTCGTCGGTGCGGGCGGTGCCGGAGCCGACGAGCACGGCGTCGGCCTCGGCGCGCAGCCGGTGGACGTCGGCGCGGGCCGCGGGCGAGGTGATCCAGCGGCTGGTGGCGTCGGCGGCGGCGATCCGGCCGTCGAGGGTGGCGGCGTACTTCCACAGGACGTACGGCCGCCCCTGGCGCACCGAGGTCAGCCAGGCGGCGTTGCCCGCCTCGGCCTCGTCGGCGAGGAGGCCCTGCTCCGCCCGGACTCCGGCCGCGCGCAGGGTGTCGCCACCGCCGGTGGCCTGCGGGTTCGGGTCGCCGACCGCGTACACGACACGGCTGATCCCGGCGGCCAGGAGGGCCTGGGCGCAGGGGCCGGTGCGGCCGGTGTGGTTACAGGGTTCGAGGGTGACGTAGGCGGTGCCGCCGCGGGCCCGCTCGCCGGCCGCGCGCAGGGCGTGGACCTCGGCGTGCGGCCCTCCGGCGCGCTGGTGGAAGCCTTCGCCGGCCAGGTCTCCGGCGGCGTCGGTGATCACACAGCCGACGACCGGATTGGGGCTGGTGGAGCCGAGACCGCGCGCCGCGAGCGTGATCGCTCGGCGCATGGCGGTGATGTCGGCTGCGGTGTCCACCGGGTCCTCCTGCCTCTTCGGGCACGGACTCCGGGGCCTGTCGATGACGACAGATGAAGCGGCTCATCAGGGGAAACGCCGAAAACCCGAGAACGGGAAACGCCAGGAACGCACGGAGTCCCGGGAGATTCCCGGCCATGCGTCCGCCGACGGCGGCGTACCGATGACAAACCGCCGCGCACTGCCTCCCATCCGGACTTTCACCGTCGGTCCAGGAATTTCACCTGGTCAACCGGCCGCTGGCTGCGGACGGGTCGCGGACTGTAACCGCCGGTTCGGAATTGCACCGACCCCGGAGTGCGCTGCTATTGGTACGCAACCAGTCTGCCACGGTCGCCTCTCGGCCATGCGGGTGAGGACTGTGGGCTGGGTCACAGCGGACGCGGCGGATCCTGGCGCATTCCCGTCGGCGCGAAGTCGACAACGTAGTCATCGACGCGGCAGCGGAAAAGTTGACCGCTAAAGGTCCAGACCTATTGACGCACTGGTCTAGTCCTCTTAATCTCTGCGTCACCTCCGAGGTTCGGTCCGGCGGTGTGCGCACACCAGGACCCCGACACGACCCACCCCTTTTTGCCAGTTGTGTTCTGCCGACCTCCCCAGGAGGAACGACCACATGCTGTCCCCCACCCGAGCGAGAGCCACCCTGCTCGCCGCCGGCGCCGCCGTCGCCGGACTGCTGTTGAGCTCACTCGCCGCAGGTCCGTCGGCCGCCGCCGACCAGACCTCCTGTCGCCCCGACGGGCTGTATCAGACCCCCGGCGTCGACGTCCCCTACTGTTCCGTCTACGACGCCGACGGCCGCGAGAAGATGGGCGCCGACCACCAGCGGCGCGTCATCGGCTACTTCACCAACTGGCGTACCGGCAAGGACGGCAAGGACGCCTACCTGGTCCCGGACATCCCGTGGGACAAGGTCACGCACCTCAACTACGCCTTCGCGCACGTCGACGGGTCCAACAAGCTCTCGGTCGGCCCCGACAGCGCCGACAACGCCTCCACCGGCATGACCTGGCCCGGCGTCGAGGGCGCGGAGATGGACCCGACGCTCCCCTACAAGGGGCACTTCAACCTGCTGACGAAGTACAAGAAGCAGCACCCGAACGTGAAGACCCTGGTCTCCGTGGGCGGTTGGGCCGAGACGGGCGGCTACTTCGGCCCCGACGGCGAGCGCGTCGACTCGGGCGGCTTCTACTCGATGGCCACCAACGCCGACGGCTCGGTCAACCAGACGGGCATCAACACCTTCGCCGACTCGGCCGTCGACTTCATCAAGAAGTACGGATTCAACGGCGTCGACATCGACTACGAGTACGCGACCACGATGAAGGACGCGGGCAACCCGCTGGACCACGCGCTGTCCAACGGCCGCCGCGCCGGGCTGGTCAAGGGCTACGACGCCCTGATGAAGACGCTGCGCGAGAAGCTCGACCGCGCGGGCGAGGCCGACGGCAAGCACTACCTGCTGACCGTCGCCGCCCCCTCCTCCGGCTATCTGCTGCGGGGCATGGAGACGTACCAGATGCAGAAGTACCTGGACTACGTCAACATCATGTCCTACGACCTGCACGGCGCCTGGAACGAGTACGTCGGCCCGAACGCCTCCCTGTTCGACGACGGCAAGGACGCCGAACTGGCGCAGGCGGGCGTGTACTCCACCTCGCAGTACGGCGGCACCGGCTACCTCAACACCGACTGGGCCTACCACTACTTCCGCGGCTCGATGCCGGCCGGCCGGATCAACATCGGCCTGCCGTACTACACCCGCGGCTTCAAGAACGTGCAGGGCGGCACCGACGGCCTGTGGGGCAAGGCGGCCACGACCGACTGCCCGGCGGGCGCGGGTCTGACCAAGTGCGGTGACGGCGCGGTCGGCATCGACAACCTGTGGCACGACAAGGACACCAACGGCAAGGAATCGCCCGCCGGTTCCAACCCGATGTGGCACGCGAAGAACCTGGAGAAGGGCATCGTCGGCGATTACGTCACCGACTACGGCTTCCCCGCGGACACCCAGCTGACCGGCACGTACGCCCGTAAGTACGACTCCACGCTGGTCGCCCCGTGGCTCTGGAACGCCGAGAAGAAGGTGTTCCTCTCCACCGAGGACGAGCAGTCGGTGAAGGCCAAGGCCGAATACGTCGTGGACAAGGGCATCGGCGGCACGATGATCTGGGAGCTGGCGGGCGACTACCGGTGGAACGCGGCGAAGGGCCAGTACGAGACCGGCTCCACGCTGACGACCGCGATGTACGACGCGTTCAAGTCGGCCACCCCGTACGGCGCGAAGCGCTCCACGATCGACCTGCCGACCGAGGCGCTGGACATCGACGTCTCCTTCGGGCAGTTCCCGCTGGGCGACTCCAACTACCCGATCAGCCCCAAGCTGAAGATCACCAACCGGACCCAGGCCACGCTGCCCGGCGGTACGGAGTTCCAGTTCGACTACTCCACCTCCGCCCCGGCCAACGCCAAGGACCAGTCCGGCTTCGGCACGACGATCATCCGCAGCGACCACACGGCGGCCAACAACATCGGCGGCCTGAAGGGCGACTACAACCGCGTCTCGCTGAAGCTCCCGGCCTGGCAGACGCTGGCCCCGGGCGCCTCGGTGGAGCTGGACTTCGTCTACTACCTGCCCACCTCCACCCCGTCGAACTGGACCGTGACCTTCGGCGGGAAGTCCTACTCCCTCGCCGGCGACCTGGCCCGCGGCACCACGGTGGTCGAGCCCGGCACCGGGACCAACCCCACGCCGACGCCGGACCCGACCGGGCCGACGCCGACCCCGACCCCGACGCAGCCGGGCGGCGAGTGCTCGGCGGCGGCCTGGAACGCGGCCACCGAGTACACCGGCGGCTCCACCGTCAGCCACGGCGGCCACGAGTGGAAGGCCTCGTGGTGGACGAAGGGCGAGACGCCCGGATCCACCGAGTGGGGCGCCTGGAAGGACCTCGGCGCCTGCTGAGCCCCCTGCTGCCCTCCGGCCCGGTGTGAGCGGATCTCCCCGCTCGCACCGGGCCGGACCCCGCTCCCGGCAGACCGGCCCCATGACGACGATTCTGGTCACCGGCGCCACCGGAACACTCGGCCGCCAGGTCGCGGAGCGACTGCGCACCGAAGGGGCCGACGTCCGCGGCCTCAGCAGGCGCTCCCCCTCGTACGCCGTCGATCTGCG
Source organism: Streptomyces sp. iso_384 (assembly GCF_056172905.1). Classification (NCBI taxonomy): domain Bacteria; kingdom Bacillati; phylum Actinomycetota; class Actinomycetes; order Kitasatosporales; family Streptomycetaceae; genus Streptomyces; species Streptomyces sp. iso_384. Next base: position 3,016,479 of record NZ_JBWBTT010000001.1, on the reverse strand, counting down.
CGACGGCAAGGGGCTGGACACGGCGGTCGAGGGGGCGGACGTGATCGTCCACTGCGCCACCGCCCCGCGCGGCGGCGACGACCGGGCGGCGGGGTTCCTCATCGACGCGGCGAAGCGGGCCGGGACACCGCATCTTCTCCACATCTCGATCGTCGGCGTGGACCGGCTGCCGCTGGGCTACTACACGGTCAAGCACCGGGTCGAGCGGATGATCGAGGACTCAGGGGTCGGCGCGACGATCCTGCGGACCACGCAGTTCCACGACCTGGCCCTGCGCATCCTGTCGGGAGCGGCGAAGCTGCCCGTGCTGCCGGTGCCATCCGGGGTGGCGCTCCAGCCGGTGGACAGCGGTGAGGTCGCCGACCGGCTGGCGGCCCTGGCGCTCGGCGGTCCGGCGGGCCGGGTGCCCGACCTGGGCGGCCCCGAGGTCCGTGAGCTGACCGACCTGGCCGGGGCGTTCCTGCGGTCCACCGGCCGCAGCCGGCGGGTGGTACCGGTCCGGCTGGCGGGCAAGGCGTACGCGGGCTAGCGGCGCGGCGACCATCTGGCGCCCGAACACGCCGTGGGGACCGTGACGTTCGAGGAGTTCCCCGACCGCCGCCGTCGCCCTCCGGCCTGAGCGGAACTCCCGGACGTCAGCCGCCCGTGGCGAACAACGCGTCCTGCGCCGCGTCCTGCGCCGTGATCAGCGCCCCGCGCAGCACCGCCCCGTCGCCCAGCGAACCGGCGCGGACCTCGGTGCGCAGCGGAGACATCGTGGCCAGCCGCTCCTCGACCCGGGCGGCCAGCGCGGCCCCGCCCGCATGGCCGACGGCCCCCGCGAGCAGGACGCAGCCGGGGTCGAGCACCGAGACGACGGCGGCGGCGCCGAGGGCGAGGCGGTCCGCCAGCTCCTTCAGGAAGGGCTCGCCCGCCTCCCCCGCCTCCAGGGCCCTGCGCACCACGTCCGCGGCCGCCGCCTCCTCCCGGCCCTCGGCCACCGTGCCGAGGTCCACCAGTCCGTGCCCGGCGGCGAGTTCGCACAGCGCGACCGAACCGGCCAGGGAGTGGAAGCCGCCCTCGCAGTTGACCGCGGAGGGCAGCCCGCTCACCCCGGGAACAGGCAGGAAACCGATCTCGCCCGCGCCGCCGGACGCCCCCTGACGCAGGGTGCCGTCCAGCATCACGGCGGCCCCGATCCCCTGGCCGAGCCAGAGCAGCACGAAGGTCTCCCGGTCGTGGGCGGCGCCCTCCCGGTGTTCCGCGACGGCCGCGAGGTTGGTCTCGTTCTCCACCAGGACGGTGGCGGGCAGCCGTCGCTGGAGCTCCCGCACCAGGCCCCGGTGCCAGGCGGGCAGACCGGAGCTGTCGCGCAGTTCGCCGGTGACGGGGTCGATCAGCCCCGGCGCTCCGACCCCGACGCTGTGCAGGGCGACGGAACCGGCTTCGCGGGCGGTGCGCTCCAGCAGGGCGGCGGCCAACTCGACGGCGGGTTCGGTGCCGGTGTCGCTGCCGATGGGCAGGGAGCCCTCGGCGAGGGTGGCGCCCAGCAGATCGGCGACGACCACGCCGACGCTTCCGAGGCGCACGTCGAGCGCCGCGAGATGGGCCCGGTCGGCGACGATCCCGTACAGCTTGGCGTTGGGTCCGCGGCGCACGGCCCCGGACTCGCCCACGACCTGGATCAGCCCGGCCTCCCGGAGCCGCTCGACCAGGTCGGCGACGGTGGGGCGGGAGAGTCCGGTCAGCGTCTTGAGCTGGGCGGCCGTCAGCGGGCCGTCCTGCTGGAGCAGCCGCAGGGCGAGCCGGTCGTTGATGGCCCGAGCCGTGCTCGGTGATGCGGGCATAACCGGGATCCTTCCAGATCGCCGCCGCGCCGTTTCCCGGGGCCGCGAAGTAATGACTATTTATCAGGCAGGGTTCCTGATAGTTTACGCGACGCATCGTCGCACGGGGAGCGCCGGGACGGCCGGCACCCGAGAATTCCCAGGGGAGGGACACGACGGCATGACGAACGACTCGACCGTCACGGTCTACAGCGCACACCAGGTGAAGCGGGCGCGGATCGCCGTCGCCGCGGTCTTCACCGTGCACGGGGCGGTGACCGGCAGCTTCGCGACCCGGGTGCCGTGGATCCAGGATCACGCCGGGGTGAGCGCGGGCCAGCTCGGTCTGGCGCTGGCCTTCCCGGCGATCGGCGCGTCGATCGCGATGCCGCTGGCCGGCCGGATCAGTCACCGGTTCGGGGCGCGGACCGCCCTGCGGGGGCTGCTGACGCTGTGGACGCTGGCGCTGATCCTGCCCGCCCTCGCACCGAGCCTGGTCACCCTGTGCGCGGCGCTGTTCGTCTACGGGGCGACGGCGGGCATGTCCGATGTCGCGATGAACGCCCTGGGCGTCGAGGTGGAGAACCGTCTCGACAAGTCGATCATGTCGGGGCTGCACGGCATGTGGAGCGTGGGCGCGCTGATCGGTTCGGCGGCGGGCACGGTCGCCGCCCACACCGGGACCGACGCCCGCCTCCACCACCTCGTCGCGGCCCTGGTCCTCACGGCGCTGGGGCTGATCGCCTGCCGGGGCGTCCTCGACCTCCAGAGCGGTCCGGAGGAGGAGCCGCCGCCGCGTTTCACGCTGCCGCCGAAGTCGGCCCTGGTCATCGGGGCGATCGGATTCTGCGCGGTGTTCGCCGAAGGGGCGAGCCTGGACTGGTCCGCGGTCTATCTGCGGGACGTCCTGGACAGCTCCGACGGCCTCGCTGCGGCGTCCACCACGGCGTTCGCGCTGATGATGGCGGTGGCCCGGATCGCCGGGGACCGGATCGTCGACCGGTTCGGCGCGGTCCGCACGGTGCGCACCGGTGGACTGCTGGCCACCGTCGGCGGGCTGCTGGTCGTGTTCTCGCCCAGCCCGGCGGCCGCGATGTGCGGCTTCGGGCTGCTGGGCCTCGGCGTGGCGGTCGTGGTCCCGCTGGCCTTCGCCGCGGCGGGGCGCAGCGGACCGAACCCGAGCCAGGCCATCGCCGGCGTCGCCACCATCACGTACACCTCGGGCCTCATCGCCCCCTCCGCGATTGGCTCGCTGGCCGAGGCGACCTCGCTGGTGGTGTCGTTCGGCGTGGTGACGGCGCTGGCCTTCGGCCTGGTGCTGGGCGCCGGAGTGCTGAAGTCGGCCGATCGCAAGGTCACCGGCTCGGCGGTGGGCGGCGGTACGACGACGAAGAGCGCCACCGGAAGCTGACCGGAGCGGGCGGCGTGCGCGGCGGCGGGAGGAGGCGTACGGCCCCGGAAGACCGGAGGTTCGTGAGCGGTGCGGCGGACGGCGGCGCGCGGCGGGTGACCTCCGCGCGGCCGCCCTCCGCCGCACCACTACCATTGCGCTGATCTTTTCCGCAGGTGAACACCGAAGTCCCGATCGCGGACCGGCCGGCACACCGAGCAGACCTTCAGGGAGCAACCATGAGCCTCGGCGTGCGCTGGACCTTGCACGGCGACGGGAAGACACCCGCGCCCGGGGCGGTGGTGCGCCCCGACGAGCGGCTCTCCTGGCCCCGTACGTTCGGACTCGGCGCCCAGCATGTGGTGGCGATGTTCGGGGCCTCGTTCGTCGCCCCGGTCCTGATGGGCCTCGATCCGAACCTCGCGATCATGATGTCCGGTGTCGCGACCGCGATCTTCCTGCTGGCGACCAAGGGCCGGGTGCCCAGCTATCTGGGCTGCTCGCTCTCCTTCGTCGGTGTCGCGGCCACGATCCGGGCGAGCGGCGGCGACAGCGCGACCGTCACGGGCGCGGTGCTGGTGGTCGGTGCGGCCCTGTTCCTGGTGGGTCTGGCGGTGCAGCGGTTCGGCGCGCGGATCATCCACGCGGCGATGCCGCCGGTGGTGACGGGCGCGGTCGTGATGCTGATCGGCTTCAACCTGGCGCCGGTGACCGCCTCCACGTACTGGCCGCAGGACCAGTGGACGGCGCTCGCGGTGATGCTGTTCACCGGACTCGCCGTGGTCTGTCTGCGCGGGTTCCTCTCCCGGATCGCGATCTTCCTGGGGCTGGTCTTCGGATACGTGCTGTCCTGGATCCTGGACCTGGTGTTCGGCAGGATCCACTCCCCGGCGGGCGGCGCGGAGGCGGTCGACCACTGGCGGCTGGACCTCTCCGCCGTCGGCAAGGCCGACTGGATCGGTCTGCCGGACTTCCACGCCCCGGCCTTCGAGTGGTCCGCGATCCTGGTGGCGCTGCCCGTGGTGATCGCGCTGGTCGCCGAGAACGCCGGGCATGTGAAGGCCGTGGGCGAGATGACCGGCGATTCGCTGGACGACAAGCTCGGCACCGCCATCGCGGCGGACGGCGCGGCGTCGATGCTCTCCACCGCCGTGGGCGGGCCGCCCAACACCACGTACTCCGAGAACATCGGCGTGATGGCCGCGACCCGCGTCTATTCCACGGCCGCCTACTGGGCGGCGGCCTGTTTCGCGCTGCTCTTCGGCCTGTGCCCGAAGTTCGGCGCGGTCGTCGCCGCGATCCCGGGCGGCGTGCTCGGCGGGATCACCGTGATCCTGTACGGGATGATCGGCCTGCTCGGCGCGCAGATCTGGCTCAACGGCCGGGTGGACCTGCGCAATCCGCTCAACCTCGTCCCAGCGGCGGCGGGCATCATCATCGGCGTCGGCGGGGTCAGCCTGAAGATCACCGACAACTTCGAGCTGGGCGGCATCGCGCTCGGCACGATCGTCGTGATCACCGGCTACCACGTGCTGCGGGCCTTCGCCCCGGCGCACCTCAAGACGCAGGAACCGCTGCTGGATTCGGGCACCTCCGCGTACGACGAGGAGTCGGGGCCCGAGAAGGGCTGAGCGGTCGGGGTCCACCCGTGGATCAGCCCGTGGCCAGGGCGTAGGCGTATTCCGGGGTGAAGGAGCCCGCCGCGCCCGAGCAGCCGTCGGACTCCCCCGGCAGCTTCACCCAGAGATACGCGTCGATGCGGGCCTCTCCGGTCCGGGTCGTCGGGGTCTGCCCCAGGGCCCGGCCCGCCGGGTCGCACCACTGGCCGGCGGCGGGCGCTCCGTTGCCGTTGCGGCTGGTGTCGACGACCGCGCCGAGGCCGGGCGGGCCGCCGAGCGCGGCGAGCACCCGGCGGGCGTAGGCCCGCTCGTCGGCGGTGCGGTGGAAGTTGGACACATTGGTGAAGATGCCGTCGCCGCTGGTGGCCGCTCCGGCGGCCCGGAGCGCCGCGGCCTGTTTCGCGGGGGTGTGCCAGCCCGAGTGGCCGCCGTCGAAGTAGACCCTGGCCCGCGGGTTCGCGGTGCGCAGGGTGCGTCCGGCGCGGGCCAGCGAGGCGAAGCGGGCGGCTCGTTCCGGGGCGGTGAGGCAGTCGGAGAGGGCGATGGCGTCCGGTTCCAGGATCACGATCGCCGGACCCGCGCCGAGCCCCTCGGCGAACTCCCGTATCCACGCGTCGTACGCGGCCAGGTCCGGGGCGCCGCCCTGGGACGCGCCGCCGCAGTCCCGGTCGGGTATCGCGTACGGCACGAGCACCGGGGTCCGGCCCGCGGCGGCCGCGCCCCGGGTGACCGCGCGGACCTGCGCCGCTGTCCCGCCCGGGTTGTGGGCGGTGAACCAGACGGCGGCGGGCTGCGCCGCGATGCGGGACTCGATCACCGGGCGGCGCGGGTCGTCGGGGTTGGCCCGCACCCAGTCCAGGACCTGCGACCGCGGGTGCCGGAACAGCAGGGTGCGGGGCGGCGGGGCGGGGGTGGCCGATCGGGAGGGCACGGTCGGCGCGGGGTCGGTGCGCGGGCGGGTCGCGGTGCGCGAGGGGGACGGGGCCGGAGCGGGGGACGCGGAGGACGGGGCCGCGGTGGGCGACGGGGCCGTGGGCGACGGCACGGCGGGGAGGGGCTGGAGGACCGGCGGGGGCGTCGGCCCGGGGCGGGCGGTGTCGCGCCCGTCGTCCCGGCCCGCGTCGATCAGCCCGGCGGTGGCGCCGATCGCCACGACCGCCGAGGCGACGGCCAGCACGGCGTGACGGCGGGTGGCACGCCGGCGTTCCCGGTGTGCGATACGGCGCTGCGCGCGTGAACCCGGCACTCCTCGATCCCCTTTTCCGGCACCGTTGTTCGTCCGTTCCGATGAACCTCGGGCCGGTCGGCGCCGTGGCGAGCCTATGGCTGGGACGCTCCGCGCATGACGCAGATCGAGCAGTCCGCAGTACCGGCCCACGTCGGCGGCGCGCCGACGAGCGGCTCCCCGGTGATCGAACGCATGCGGGAATGGCGTTCCCGGTGGCCGTCCGCGGACGGGGTGGCGGTCTTCAACGAGGCCTATCTGGAGGTCGTCGAGAGGGTCGATCCGGCCCTCGGCAGGGGTGGGCTCGACGACCGGGAGGCCGCCGCTCTGCTGGGCGTGCGCTGCGTGGAGCGCTATCTGTCGGCCGTGGAGACGGCGACGGCGGGCGGGCGGCCGCCGCAGTGCTGGCGCCCGCTGCTCCAGTACCGCCGCCATCCCGGCGTACGCCCGCTGCAGTTCGCGCTGAGCGGTCTGCAGGCGCACATCGGGCACGATCTGGTCCTGGCGGTGGTGGACACCTGTCGTACGCTCGGCTGCGCTCCGCCGGACCTGGAAGGGGAGTTCGAGCGCGTGGGCGATCTCCTCGTGTTGCTGGAGGAGCGGATCCACGACGATCTGATGCCGGGTCCCGATCTGCTGGAGATCGCGGACCCGGTGACGCATCTGGTGAGTTCCTGGAGCCTGGAGCGGGCCCGCGAGGCGGCCTGGTCGGCGGCCCGGGTGCTCTGGCGGCTGCGCGGATTCCCGTCGCTGGCCGAGGAGTTCAGGCAGCGGACCGACGCGAACGCGGGTCTGGTGGGGCGTTTCCTGCTCACGCCCTGCCGCTGACACCCGCGGCCGCGTCGGTGCGCCGTGCCGCCGGTCAGTCCTCCGGGAGTTCCACCGGGGCGATCTCGTCGTAGACGTCGCCGGGGCCCGGGTTGGTCGCGTCGGTCGCCCCGCCGAACTGGTGCATGACGCCCCACACCGCGTTCAGCGCGGTCTGCACGGCGCCCTCGGCCCAGCCGGCCGTCCAGGAGATGTCGTCCCCGGCGAGGAAGATGCCCCGCTTGTCCTCGGGCAGCCGGTCCTGCATGAAGTGGGTGAACAGCCGCCGCTGGTAGCGGTAGTGGCCGGGCAGGTTCGCCTTGAACGCGCCCATGAAGTACGGCTCGTTCTCCCAGGAGACGGTGACCGGGTTGCCGATGATGTGGCTGCGGATGTCGACGTTCGGGTAGATCTCGCCGAGCGACTTGAGCATGACGTCCATGCGCTCCTTCGGGGAGAGCGGCAGCCACTTCAGGCTGTCGTCGCACCACGTGTAGGAGAGGCAGATGACGGCGGGCCGGTCCGGGCCTTCGTCCAGGAGGTACGTCCCCCGGGTCATCCGGTCGGTGAGCGTCATCGACATGGTGTCGCGGCCGGTGGTCTCGTCCTTGTCCAGCCAGAACGGCCGGTCGACCGGCACGAACAGCTTGGACGACTCCATGTAGTGGGTGCGCTCCATCGCCGTCCAGTGGTCGATCGGGAAGAGCGCGTCATCGCAGTCGATCTTGGAGAGCAGCAGCCAGGACTGGCCGGTGAACACCGCGGCCCGGAAGGTGCGGATGTCGCCGGTGGCGTCGGTGACGGTGATGCGGTTGCCCGCGGTGCGGGTCAGCCGGGTCACGGCGCCGCGCGGCTCGCCGTCGTGCAGGGAGGAGAGCGAGGTGCCGAGCGGCCAGTGGACGATCTTCTGCGGCTCGCGGTCCCACAGGCGCAGCGGGAGCTGCTGGCTGCCGCCGACGATGCCGCGGTGGTGGTCGTCGGCCTCGGTGTAGACGACCCGCAGGATCTCCAGGATGGAGTTGGGGAAGTCGGTGTCCCAGCCGCCGGTGCCGAAGCCGACCTGGCCGAAGATCTCACGGTGCCGGAAGGACTTGAAGGCCTCGGACTCACAGAGGAAGCCGTAGAAGGTCTGATTGTCGAGCCGCTCGACGAGCTGCGCCCAGATCTCCCGGATGCGCGGTACGTCGCGCTCGCGCAGCGCCCGGTTCATGTCGGAGAAGTCGGCGCCCTCCTCCAGGCAGGCGTTCCAGGCCTCGGCCACATCGCGGTAGACCTGCGGCAGGTCGTCGATGGTCTCGGCGTAGTGCGACTCGCCCTTGAGGTCCACGACGGTCGAGGGCGTGGCCGGGGAGAGCGGGTTGGGGAAGGGCCGGGTCTCCAGGCCCACCAGGTCGATGTAGTGCTGGAGCGCCGTGGAGGACGGCGGGAAGCGCATCGCGCCCATCTCGGCGGTGAGGTCGCCGTCGCAGCCGTCGAAGCCGACGGTACGCAGCCGGCCACCGATCTGGTCCGCCTCGTACACGACGGGCTTGAGGCCCATCTTCATCAGCTCGTACGCGGCGATGATGCCCGAGAGCCCGCCGCCGATGACGGCGACCTCCTGGCCGTGCTCGGTCGCCGGTATCTGCCCGAGGCCGGCCGGGTGGGCGAGGAAGTCGTCGTACGCGTACGGGAAGTCCGGCCCGAACATGGTGATCGGCGGGGCGGCCGCGTCGGTGTGCTGGACGGCGTTGGGCACCGTGGACGTCATGGGGTACGGACTCCTTGCGCGATGACTCTGGGGAGGGGAAGTCGGGGGGGGGCGGGCTCAGGCGAGGGAGCCGTACAGACCGGGGCGGCGGTCCTGCAGATAGGGGTTGGCGGCACGCGATGCGGCCAGGAACTCCGGGTCCGCCTCGCCGACGACGAGCTCCTCGCCGCGGCCGGCGCGGGTGCGCACGGTGCCGTCGGGTCCGGCCAGGCAGCTGAGCCCGACGAACTCGAACTCGCCTTCCGGGCCGGTGCGGTTGACGTACGCCACGTACATCTGGCTCTCGAAGGCCCGGACGGGGACGACGGATTCGGCGACGAACTGGAACGGGTGCATCTGCGCGGTGGGCACCAGCAGCAGATCGGTACCGGCCAGGGCGTGCGCCCGGACGTTCTCCGGGAACTCGACGTCGTAGCAGATCAGCAGGCCGATGCGGAGGCCGCCGAGGTCGGCCTGGACGACGGTCTGCTCGCCGGGGGTGAACCACTCCTGTTCGAAGCAGCCGAAGAGGTGGGTCTTGCGGTAGTTCGCGAGGCGTGTGCCGTCGGGGCCGATGAGCTGGGAGGCGTTGAAGATCCGCTCCCCGTCGCGCTCCGGATAGCCGTAGAGGACGGCGAGGCCGTGACGTACGGCGATCTCGGCGACGGCCTGAGCGCCGGGGCCGTCGGCCGGCTCGGCGAGTACGGGGACGGCGTCACCGATGGCGTAGCCGGTGAGGAACAGCTCGGGCGAGACCAGCAGCCGGGCTCCGGCACCGGCGGCCCGTGCGGCGGCCTCGTCGAGCACCTTCAGGTTCTCGGCGACGGCGCCCGGACGTCCGGAGCTCTGGAGCAGGGCGGTGCGCAACGACGGCATGGCTGACCTCGGGCGGTGCGGGCGGGGCGGGGAGACGTATCGAAGGTACGTGTCCCGCTTCGGCCCGGACAAGGCGCGAGTGTTGCGCGTCGACCGTTGATTCGTTGCGCGGGAAGGCTCCCTGGCGGCGAAACGTTGCGCCCGACATCGTCGCAGGTCAGAGGCGTGATCTGCGCCACCTGTTTCCGGCCGCGGCGGCCTCGGAACGCCCGGCGCGCCCTAGACGGGCGGCGCCTCCGCCGAGTACCGGCGCAGCAGCGGCGAGAGCACCAGGACGGACTTGGTCCGCTCGACGTACGGCTCCCCCGCGATCCGCTCCAGGACCTGTTCGAAGTGGCGCATGTCGGCGGCGAAGACCTGCACCACCGCGTCCGCTTCGCCCGTGACGGTGGAGGCGGCGGCGATCTCCGGATAGCGGGCGAGGCCCTGCTTGATCGCTTCCGGGGAGGTGTTGCGGCTGCAGTAGATCTCGATGAACCCCTCGGTCTCCCAGCCGAGCGCCGCCGGGTCGACCCGCACGGTGAAGCCGGTGATCGCGCCCTCGGCCCGCAGCCGGTCGACGCGGCGTTTCACGGCGGGGGCGGAGAGGCCGATGAGCGCGCCGATGTCGGCGTAGGAGCGCCGGGCGTCTTCGGCGAGGGCGTGGACGATGCGTTCGTCGAGGTCGTTCAGGCGCACGTCGGGCGGTTCACTTCTCTGCGGTGGGTCGGCTTGCGGGAGGCGGAGGGTGCCGCCTCCCGCAGTAGACCACGGGCCGCCGCCCTGGGCATGCCCGGTGCGGCGGAGCAGGCCGTCAGAAGGGGAACTGCGAGCGGCCGTGCTGGATGGAGATCCACTTCTGGGTGGTGAAGGCCTCGGTCATCGAGTCGCCGTTCAGCCGGCCGAGGCCGGAGCTCTTCTCGCCGCCGAAGGGGACGATCGGCTCGTCGTGGACGGTGCCGTCGTTGATGTGGATCATGCCGGTGTGGATGCGCTGCCCGATCCGCACCCCGCGCTCGATGTTGCCGGTGTGGACGGCGCCGCTGAGGCCGTACGGGGTGTCGTTGGCGATGCGGACGGCCTCGTCCTCGCCGTCGAAGGGGATCAGCAGGGCGACGGGGCCGAAGATCTCCTGGTGCAGGACGGGCGAGTCGGCCGCGAGGCCGGTCAGTACGGAGGGGCTGACCAGGTTGCCGTCGGCGCGGCCGTGCAGGAGGGCCGTCGCCCCGGCCGCCACGGTCTGGTCGACGAGCTTGGAGACGGACTCGGCCTGCGAGGAGTTGATCAGCGGGCCGATCTGGGTGGCCGGGTCGGCGGGGTCGCCGACGGTGAGCGAGGCGACCTTGGCGACGAACTTCTCGGTGAACTCCGCCTCGACGGCGCGGTCGACCAGGATGCGGTTGGCGGCCATGCAGACCTGGCCCTGGTGGACGTACCGGCTGAAGACCGCCGCGTCGACGGCGTAGTCCACATCGGCGTCGTCGAGCACGATCAGGGCGCTGTTGCCGCCGAGTTCGAGGACGGCGCGCTTGAGGTTGCGGGCGCAGACGGTGGCGACGTGGCGGCCGACCTTGTCCGAGCCGGTGAAGGAGATGACCTGCGGCACGGGGTGCTCCAGCAGGGTGTCGCCGATCTCCGCGATGTCGGTGATCACGACGTTCAGCAGCCCGGCGGGCAGTCCGGCGTCCTCGAAGATCTTGGCGAGCAGGGTGCCGCCGCAGATCGGGGTGTTCTGGTGCGGCTTGAGGACGACGGCGTTGCCGAGGGCCAGCGCGGGCGCGACGGACTTGAGGGAGAGCAGGAAGGGGAAGTTGAACGGGCTGATCACGCCGACGACCCCGACGGGCACGCGGTAGACGCGGTTCTCCTTGCCCTCGGTGGGCGAGGGGAGGATCTGTCCGGCGGGGCGCAGGGCCAGCTGGATCGCCTCGCGGAGGAACTCCTTGGCCAGGTGCAGTTCGAAGGCGGCCTTCAGCCGGGTGCCGCCGAGCTCGGCGACGATGGCCTCGCCGATCTCCGGCTCGCGCTCCTCGACGAGGCGCAGCGCCTTCTCCAGGACGGCCCGCCTGCTGTACGGGTTGGTGTCCGCCCACGCCTGCTGGGCGCGCTCCGCTGCGCGGTAGGCCTGGTCGACCTCGTCGGCGGTGGCGACCGGGATCGAGGCGAGCTTCTCCCCGTCGAACGGGTTGAAGTCGATGATGTCCCAGGACCCCTTCCCCGGCCTCCACTCGCCGTCGATGTACTGGTGGGCCAGGTCAGTGAAGAAGGACATGAGATCCCTTACCGCAGAGAGGCAGGCAGCTGAGTGCGCTTCATATTACTTATATTTCAACAGAGTTGAAGCGCGGCTCTGGACACTCCGGAAGGCCGGAAACGGCCCCGCCCCCTCCGGCGCGAAATGGCCGGAAGGGGCGGGGTCGTTGCGGTGATCCGGGATCAACTCCAGCTGGCGTGCAGCGGCTTGCCCTCGGCGTAACCGGCGGCGCTCTGGACGCCGACGACGGCCTTCTCGGCGAACTCCGCGAGGGAGCCGGCACCGGCGTAGGTGCAGGAGGAGCGGACGCCCGCGATGATCGAGTCGATCAGGTCCTCGACGCCCGGGCGGGTCGGGTCCAGGAACATCCGCGAGGTGGAGATGCCCTCCTCGAACAGCGCCTTGCGGGCGCGGTCGTACGCGGACTCGTCCGAGGTGCGGTTCTTGACGGCGCGGGCCGAGGCCATCCCGAAGGACTCCTTGTAGAAGCGGCCGTCGGCGGACTGCTGGAGGTCGCCGGGCGACTCGTACGTGCCCGCGAACCAGGAGCCGATCATCACGTTGGACGCGCCGGCGGCGAGCGCCATCGCGACGTCGCGCGGGTGCCGGACGCCGCCGTCCGCCCAGACGTGCTTGCCGTGCTTCTTCGCCTCGGCGGCGCACTCCAGGACGGCGGAGAACTGCGGGCGGCCGACGCCGGTCATCATCCGGGTGGTGCACATGGCGCCGGGGCCGACGCCGACCTTGATGATGTCCGCGCCCGCCTCGATCAGGTCGCGCACGCCCTCGGCGGCGACGATGTTGCCCGCGACGATCGGCACCTGCGGGTCGAGCGCCCGCACGGCCTTCACCGCGCTGATCATGGATTCCTGGTGGCCGTGGGCGGTGTCCACGACGAGGACGTCGGCGCCCGCGTCCAGGAGCTGCTTGGCCTTGCCGGCCACGTCGCCGTTGATGCCGACGGCGGCCGCGATGCGCAGCTTGCCCTCGGCGTCGGTGGCGGGGGTGTAGAGCGTGGCGCGCAGGGCGGCCTTGCGGGTGAGGATGCCGACGAGGCGGCCGTCGGCGTCGACCGCGGGGGCGAGCTTGCGGTTGGCGCCGTCGAGCTTGTTGAAGGCGTCGCGCGGGTCGATGTCGGCGTCGAGCAGCACCAGGTCCTTGGACATGACCTCGGAGAGCTGGGTGAAGCGGTCGACGCCGGTGAGGTCGTGGTCGGTGACGACGCCCACCGGGCGGCGGTCGGCGTCGACGACGACGCCCGCGCCGTGGGCCCGCTTGGGCAGCAGCGACAGCGCGTCGGCGACGGTCTGGCCGGGGGCCAGCTCGATCGGGGTGTCGAGGACGAGGTGGCGCGTCTTGACCCAGGAGATGACGTCGGTGACGACCTCGATCGGGATGTCCTGGGGGATGACGACGAGCCCGCCGCGGCGGGCGATGGTTTCGGCCATCCGGCGGCCCGCGATGGCGGTCATGTTGGCGACCACGAGCGGAATGGTGGTGCCGGTTCCGTCGGGCGACGAGAGGTCCACACCCTGCCGGGAGCCGACCGCGGAGCGGCCCGGAACCATGAAGACGTCGTCGTACGTGAGGTCGTACGGGACCGCGGGGGACTCTGTGTAGCGACCGGTGCCCGGCTCAAGAAAACGCATAACACTCATTTTTTCATACGAAACGGTGCAGGTCGTTTCCACGAAGACACAGCAAAAGACCCCCGCGTTCGTCCGTTCCTCCAAGGAGTGCTCCGAGAAGGCGGCCGGGGGCCCCGGGCAAGTGGAACCTGCCTTACCCACGGACTCTACCCGAACGGTATTCGAATCATTCGTGATCACCATCCCTGGACCGGGTGACAAGGGCTCAGGTAGCTTCAAACCCGCAGGTCTCGGGGGTGTCCGAAGCGTCGATCCGGCTCGTCGGCACCCCTGGGCACACCGTTTGACCGGAGAGGATCCAGATCCGCCTGTGGACAGCGAACTGCCGGACATCTACTGCCCGTTCCCGCAGCGGACCAACCCGCACGTGGGACACACCCGGGGGCATCTGGACGCCTGGACCAGACGGACGGGTCTGGTCCACCGCGAGTCCGCGAGGCACCGATTCGAACAAGCCGATTTCGGGTCGTTCGTCGGCATGGTCTACCCGACGGCCGACGAGGAACGCCTCGACCTGGTGGCCGACTGGTTCGTCTGGCTCTTCCTGGTCGACGACCAGCTCGACGACGGCCACCTCGGCCGTTCACCCGATCGGGTGAGAGCTGTCGTCGAACGCATGCGCGCGGTGGTCGACGGCTCCGCCCCCGAGCCGCTGCCCGGGGAAAAGGTCCCGGCCGCCGTGACCGCACTGGCCGATCTGTGGAAACGTACGACACCGAACGCCGCGCCCCACTGGCGTACCCGGTTCGCCTGGCATCTGATCACCTACCTCACGACCGCCACGACCTGGGAGGCGGGAAACCGGGCCGACAACGTGGTGCCCTCGGAGGAGACGTACATCGCCAAGCGGCGGCACACCGGGGCCATCCACGTCTGCATGGACCTCATAGAGATCGTGGCGGGCATCGAGGCCCCGGAGTCGCTCCACAACGACCCCCGCTTCATCACCGCACTGGAAGCCGCGTGCAACCACGTGTGCTGGGCCAACGACGTGTACTCCTTCGAGAAGGAGCAGGTGCTCGGCGAGATCCACAACCTCGTCCACCTGGTCCGCCACCACCGGGGTTTCGGGGAGCAGCAGGCGCTGGACCATGTCGCGGAGCGGCTCGCGATGGAGACCGAACGGTTCCTGACCGCCGAGGACGAGCTGCTGGAGCTGTATCCGGAGCTGTCCGGGCTGCTGGTGCCCTATCTCGACGGGATGCGGAGCTGGATGCGCGGCAATCTGGACTGGTCGCGCCAGACGCCCCGCTACAACCCCGCGGACGTGGGCCAGTACGAGGAGCCCGAGGAGTATCTGGAGGAGACCGTGCTGGGCGTCCCGCCCGCGCGCACCGAGGTGGCGGCTCCCGCCCCGTGCGCGGTGAAGGCGCCGCCGACCGGCTGAGGGCGGCCAGGACATGCCGAGGGCCGTGCACCCCGCGGGGTGCACGGCCCTCGGCGTGTCCTGGGTGTCACTCCCCGTCGGGGTCGGCCCGCTCCAGCGCCGGACGGACGCCCGCGGCGGACTCGGTGAGCAGATAGTCGGCCGCGGCGGTGTCCGTGACCAGGCTGGTGACCAGACCGGAGCGGAGCACCGCGCCGATCGCCGCCGCCTTGCGCCGGCCGCCCGCGATGGCGACCACCTCGGGGATCCGGCGCAACCGGTCCGCCTCCACGGTGATGCAGCGCTCCCCGAGGTCGCGGCCGACCCGGCGGCCTTCGGCGTCGAAGAGGTGCGCGGACATCTCGGCGGCGACGCCGAGCGAGGCGTAGTGGGCGCGCTCCTTGTCCGAGAGCATGTCGTGGACCGTGGAGATGCCCGGCTCCCAGGATCCGATGGAGACGGCGGCGACCGTCACCTTGTCGAAGTACTCGAAGGCGCGGGCGATGCCCGTCTGCTCGCGCAGCGCGGCGGCCGTCGCGGGGTCGGGCAGCAGCATCGGGGCGTAGATGGGGTGCGCCTCGCCGCCGGACACCTGGGCGGCCCGGCGGACCGCCTCGACCGAGCCGCGCTCGGCGGTGCCCGCGTCGTACACCCCGGTCAGCTGGACGACCGTGCACGGCGGGAGCCGGTCGAGGGCGGCCGCCATGTGGATGGTGGAGCGGCCCCAGGCCAGGCCGAGCACATCGCCCTCGGCCACCAGTTCGCCGAGGAGGTCGGCCGCGACCTCGCCCAGGTTCTCCGGGTCGGGGGCGTCCTCCGGCTCCTCGGCCGGGGACTCCACGACGACCGCGTGGCGCAGCCCGTAACGGGCCCGGAGCGCGTCGGAGCGTTCGGCGTCGAGCTCGGCCGGTACCCGGATCTCGATCCGTACGAGATCGCGTTCGAGGGCGGTCTCCAGGACCCGGGCCACCTTGAAGCGGCTCACGCCGAACTCCTCGGCGATCTGGATCTTGGACTTGCCCTCCAGGTAGAACCGGCGGGCCATGGCCGCCGCCTGCACCAGCTCCGCGGGTCCCATCCGCATGGCTGACCGACCCGCCGAGATGCCAGACACCGCGATCTCCTCACTGCTGTTCACACGCCCGATACGCCGTTCATCCTGTCAGATCCGGCGATCCTTGATCGGCCCTGTCGGACCACGTTCATCTGCCCTTGGTTCAGTGGCCGCATGCCCAGGGGGCGACGGCCGTGACCGCCTCCGCCTGCGCCCGCAGCCCGCGCACCGCCGCCGCGGGGTCCGCCGCCCCGTAGACCGCGGATCCGGCCACGAAGACGTCGGCCCCGGCCTCGGCGCACCGCTCGATGGTGGTGGCCGAGACCCCGCCGTCGACCTGGAGCCACAGTTCGAGGCCGTGCTTGCTGATCAGCTCCCGGGTGCGGCGGATCTTCGGCAGCATGATGTCCAGGAAGGCCTGCCCGCCGAAGCCCGGCTCGACCGTCATGATCAGCAGCATGTCCAGCTCGGGCAGCAGATCTTCGTACGGCTCGATCGGCGTCGCGGGCTTCAGCGCCATCGAGGCGCGCGCCCCCTTCGCCCGGATCTCCCGCGCCAGCCGCACCGGAGCCGCCGCGGCCTCCACGTGGAAGGTGACGGACCCGGCTCCGGCCTCCACGTACTGCGGGGCCCAGCGGTCCGCGTCCTCGATCATGAGGTGGCAGTCCAGCGGGGTGTCCGTGGCCTTGCCGAGCGCCTCGACGATCGGCACGCCGAGGGTCAGGTTGGGCACGAAGTGGTTGTCCATGACATCGACGTGCAGCCAGTCCGCGCCTTCGACGGCCTTCGCCTCCTCGGCGAGACGCGCGAAATCGGCGGACAGGATGCTGGGGTTGATCTGCGCCATGCCCCAAGCGTGCCACGTCCGCGGCCGGTTCCCCGCCTCGATGCCCTCCGAAGCCTCACACGGCCATCACAGTCCGCACATTCTGGGCATTTTGCCAGCGCTTTACTTTTCTTTTGCCGTACGGGCGGACGCGCTGACGCGGTGATATTCAGCCGGTCCGGCGCAGCAGAGCCAGATACATCGCGTCCGTGCCGTGCAGATGCGGCCAGAGCTGGACGTCGGGCCCCTCCCCCAGCGCGGGCACTCCGGGCATCAGCGGGCGGGCGTCGACCCACTCCGCCTCCACCGGCTCCCCGCCCCGGCCCTTGAGGACGTCCTCGACCACCACCCGGGTCTCCGCGAGATGCGGCGAGCAGGTCGCGTAGCCGACCACGCCGCCGACCCGCACCGCCTTCAACGCCTCGCGCAGCAGGCCGCGTTGGAGCGGGGAGAAGCCCTCCAGATCCTCGGGCCGACGCCGCCAGCGGGACTCCGGGCGGCGGCGCAGCGCGCCGAGGCCGGAGCAGGGCACGTCCATCAGGATGCGGTCGAAGGTGCCGGGCAGCCACGGCGGGCGGGTGCCGTCGGCGGTGATCACCTGGTACGGGCCCGGGTTGCCGGCGAGCGCCCGCTCGACCAGCCGGGCACGGTGCGGCTGCTTCTCGGCGGCGAGCAGCGTCGCGCCGCGTCCGGCGGCCAGCGCCGCGAGCAGGGCGGCCTTGCCGCCGGGGCCCGCGCAGCCGTCCAGCCAGCGGGTGTCGCGGCCCTCGACGGGTACGGCGGCCAGGGCGGCGGCGACGAGCTGGCTGCCCTCGTCCTGGACGCCCGCCCGGCCCTCCTGGACGGCTTCCAGCGCGCCGGGCTCGCCGCCCTCGGCCATCCGGACGGCGTACGGGGACCAGCGGCCCGGCAGGGAGTTGTCCTCGCCCAGGGCCTCGACCAGCTCGTCGGTGGTGGAGCGGCCGGGGCGGGCCGCCAGCGTCACCTCGGGCCGCTCGTTGTCGGCCTCCAGGAGGTCCTCGATGCCCGCCCGGCCGCCGCCCAGCGCGTCCCAGAGGGCGGAGACGATCCAGCGGGGGTGGGAGTGGACGACGGCGAGGTGGTCCTCGGCGTCCTCGTCGTACGGCGGGGCGACCTTCTCCACCCAGCCGTCGAGGTCGTGCGCGGTGACCTTGCGCAGCACCGCGTTGACGAACTTCGCGCGCCCCTCCCCCAGCACCACCCGGGCCAGCTCCACACTGGCGGAGACGGCCGCGTGGGTGGGGATACGGGTGCCGAGCAGCTGGTGGACCCCCATGTTCAGGACGTCCAGGACCGGCGGGTCGACCTCGCGCAGCGGCCGGTCGATACAGGCCGCCACGATCGCGTCGTACGTGCCCTGGCGGCGCAGCGTCCCGTAGACCAGCTCGGTCGCCAGCGCCGCGTCCCGGCCGTCGAAGTCGCCCTTGGCGCGGGCCTTCTTCAGCAGCGGGGGCAGCACCAGGTTGGCGTACGCGTCGCGCTCGTCGACGGCCCGCAGCGCCTCGAAGGCGAGGAAGCGGACCGGGTCCTTCTTGGGACGGCGGTGGGGCTTGGCGGGACGGCGACGCGGCTGGTCGTTCACGTGAAAGGTGCTCCGCTGAGGGTGAGAGGGGCGAACCCTCCCAGCGTACGTCGCCGCCCCCGGGCGCCCGAACGGCAGCCCGGGGCCCGCGAACGCCGCCCCGGGCCCGGGAAGCCCGCTACAGACCCAGCAGCTCTCCGTGCGCGATGCGGACGCCACGCGCCCAGTCGGCGGCCTTCATCGGCTTCTTGCCCTGCGGCTGGACCCAGAGCAGCTCGACCGCGTGCGATCCGGTGCCCACGTACACGTTGTTCTTGGCGGCCGACAGCTCGCCGGGGGCCAGGTCGGTGCGGTCCAGGACCGGCGTGGCCTGGATCAGCTTGAGCCGCTCGCCGCGGAACAGGGTCCAGGCGCCGGGGGCCGGGGTGCAGCCGCGTACGACGCGGTCGACGCGCAGCGCCGGGGCGGACCACTGGATCTGCGCGTCCTCGACGGTGATCTTCGGGGCCAGGGTGACCCCGTCGTGCGGCTGGGGCACTGCGTGCAGCGTGCCGTCCTCGATGCCGTCCATGGTGGCCGCCAGCAGCCCGGCGCCGGCGAAGGCGAGCCGGGTGAGCAGATCGCCGCTGGTGTCGGTGGGGCGGATCTCCTCGGTGAGGACGCCGTAGACCGGCCCGGAGTCCAGGCCCTCCTCGATCAGGAAGGTCGAAGCGCCGGTCACCTCGTCGCCCGCCATCACCGAGTGCTGCACCGGCGCCGCGCCCCGCCAGGCGGGCAGCAGCGAGAAGTGCAGGTTGACCCAGCCCCGGGCGGGCACGTCGAGGGCGACCTTGGGCAGCAGGGCGCCGTAGGCGACGACCGGGCAGCAGTCCGGGGCGATCTCGCGCAGCCGGGCGAGGAACTCCTCGTCGCGAGGCTTCGCCGGCTTGAGCACCTCGATCCCGGCCTCCTCCGCCCGCTCGGCCACCGGGCTCGCGACGAGTCGGCGGCCCCGCCCGGCGGGGGCGTCGGGACGGGTCACCACGGCGGCCACCTCATGGCGGTCGGAGGCGATCAGGGCGTCCAGGGCGGGGACGGCGACCTCGGGGGTGCCGGCGAAGACGAGCTTCATGGTGGCTGACTGCCTCTCGGGCCAAGACGTACGGTGACGAGCAGCGCACCAGTCTAGGGGTGCCCTGCCGACCGGGGCCCGGCCGCACCCTCGTGCGGGGGCGGCTACCAGGGGGCGTACGTGCGCCGCGCACGCCCCGTGCATATGCACATACGCCCCGATAGCGTGACCACATACCCGGCTCGGGCGTTGGTCAAAGGAGATTGACCGAAGCGGGCCGCCCCGATGCGGCCCGATCCCTTTCAACGCCGGTTCGAGAGGCTTCTTCATGGCCGACCACGCAACCCACGACGCCCAAGCGCGGGCCAGTCTGCATCTTCTGGTGCGGGACATCGAGCGGGTCCGGCGGCAGGTGGACGCGCTGCGCACCCTCACCGCCCAGCTGGGCAACGTCTACCGTCCGCGCCGCTCCGGCCCCTCCGCGGGCTTCGTCGTCTACGGCAGGGCCCCGGCCCCCACCGTCCGCCTCGCCCAGGAACTGCGGGACAGCGTCGAGACCCTGGTCACGGCCGCGGTGGACTTCGACCGCTCGCTGGGCTTCTCCTGGGACGCGGTGGGCTCCGCCCTCGGCGTCACCAAGCAGGCCGTGCACCGCCGTTACGGGACACGCCGGGCCGCGCAGCAGCCCGCAGCCGAGACCGCAGGCGAGACGACGGCCGTGCCGCGTCCCGTATCCGTCGGCCCCGGTCTGACCGGGTCCTCCACCGGAGGGTCCGGCTCCCCGGTGCCCTCCGTCCCGGCGGCCCGCTCCATGCCGCCGCAGCCGTCGGCGGCCCAGCAGCCGGCCCGCGAGGAACTGCGCCCCGGCGCCTTCCCCGGCCCCCGCAACGGCTGACCGTACGCCGCCCCTCTGCCCCACCGTGCCGGTCGCACGGCGGGGCAGTCCGCTGTCCGGGCCCGGAGGCCGGGGGCTCCCCCGAGATCTGGAGGCCCGGGGCCCGCGAGCCCCGGAGGCCACGGGCCCCGAAGCCGCAAGCTCTCCCGGTGGCCTCAGCCGATGTCCGGCGGGTCGATCCTGATGCGTATCGGGTCGGTCGCGCCCTTGGCCGTACGGGCCGCGAGCGCCGACTTCAGGGCGCCGGCCAACGCCGCCCCGCGCCCCGGGACCACCCGGACCAGGGCCCGCTCCCAGGTCTCGCCCGGTGGGGCGTCCCCCGGTCGGCGGGGTCGGCCGGGCCCGGCCGACGGGACCGGCACCGGACCCAGGATCTCGGCCTCCGGCGGCAGCCCGGCGGTCCGGAGGAAGGCGGCCAGGGCCTCGGCCGGGCCGGTCACCGATGCCATCCGGGAGACCGGCGGGAAGCCCAGCTCGGCCCGCTCCGCCAGCTCCCGCCGGGCGAATCCCGCCGGGTCCCAGCGGACCAGCGCCTGCACCGCACGCTCCGTCGGCTCGGCCACGATCACCACCGTGCCGCCCTCGTCCTGCCCCCGCACCAGCGCCGACGCCGCCGTCCACCGCCGCAGCGCCTCCTCGCCCGCCCGCAGATCGGGGCGGCCGAGCATGGCCCAGCCGTCCAGCAGCAGGGCCGCCGCATAGCCGCCCTCGGCGACGGGCTCCGCGCCCGGCGTGGAGACGACCAGGGCAGGGGCGTCCGGCACCGCGTCCAGGATGTGGTCACGCCCCGAGGTGCGGACCGGCACGGCGGGGAAGGCCCGGCCCAGCTCCTCCGCGGTGCGGCGGGCGCCGACGATCTGGGCGCGCAGCCGGTTGGCGCCGCACTCCGCGCAGTGCCAGGACCGCTCGGCCCGCCCGCACCAGGCACAGTTCAGATCCTGCTGGTCCGGGGCCTGGAGAGGGCCTGCGCAGTGCCGGCAGCGGGCGGGCGTGCGGCAGCGTTCGCAGGCGAGGCGGGGGGCGTAACCCCGCCGGGGCACCTGGACCAGCACCGGGCCGTTGCGCAGGCCGTCGCGCACGGTCTGCCAGGCCAGGCTGGGCAGCCGGGCGGACCGGGCGGCGCCGTCCCGGGCCAGCTCGCCGTCGCCGACCGTACGGATGAGGGGCGCGGCCCGGCGCAGTCGCTCGCGGTCCGCGAGGAGCGGCAGCGCCCAGCCGCTCTCCACGAGCTGGGCGGCCTCGACCGTGCAGCTGGTGCCGCCGAGCAGGAAGCCGCAGCGGCCCTGTGCCGCCCGTAGCTCCAGGACCTCGCGGACGTGCGGGAAGGGGGCGTTGTCGTCGCTGTGGCTGGAGTCCCCGTCGTCCCAGACGACGACCAGCCCGAGGTCCCGGACGGGGGCGAACATGGCGGCCCGGGTCCCGACGACCGCCCGGACCGAACCCCGGCGCACGGCGAGCCACTGGCGGTAGCGCTTCTCGGGGCCGGATTCGGCGGTCAGCAGGGCGTGCCGGCCCGCGCCGAGCGCCTCGGTCAGGGCCGCGTCGACCCGTCCGGCGGCCCGCCCGTCCGGGACGACGACGAGTGCGCCGCGCCCGGAGGAGAGCGTCGCCGCGACGGCCCCGGCGATCTCGGCGGGCCAGTGCGGGCCGGGCAGGGCGCTCCACACGGCGCGCGGCGCACCGCCCTCGGCCAGTGCGCGCAGGAAGGCCGGGCCCTGGCCGTACCGCTCCCAGCTGCCCGGCTCGGGGGACGGTGGCGGAGGCAGCGGGTCCGGGGAGGGCTTGGACTCGGCGCGGGCGTTGCGCGGCGGCACGGCGAGCTGGAGGACGTCGGCGAGGCTGCCCGCGTACCGGTCGGCGACGGCGCGGCAGAGGGCGAGCAGCTCGGGTCCGAGGACCGGCTCCGGGGAGACCACCGAGGCGATGACGGCCAGCGCTCCCTGGTAGTCGGAGTCGGCTCGGCGCTCGACGATGAAGCCGTCGATGAGGCCGCCGCCCTCGCGCCGCCCGCCCTGGACGTTGCGCCCGCCGGCTCCGAAGCGGACGCGCACCCGGACGCCGGGCCGGGCGTCGGCGTCCAGCTCCTCGGGGACCGCGTAGTCGAAGTACTGGTCGAGGTGGAGAACGCCCTTGTTGACGAGGACGCGGGCGACGGGCAGTTCTCCGGCGAGGGGCGCGCCGCGCCAGGTCCGCGGCTTGGCGCGCGGCACCTTCGCCCGGCGCACGGTCTCCCGGATCAGCGCAAGCTGCTCCGGCGCCCCGGCACCGGGCTCGGCGGACTGCTCGTTCTCGCTGCTCACAGCTGAATTCCTACCAGAGACCACTGACAGCGGCGGGGGCACGGCAGCGGGGCCCGGCCACCGCGTTCGGTGTCCGGGCCCCGCCGTCGTACTCGATGTCGCCCGCTCCGCTGTCGTACGCGGGCGGGTCGGCCGCAGACCTACAGGCCGGCGGCGGCGCGGAGTGCGTCCACGCGGTCCGTGCGCTCCCAGGTGAAGTCCGGCAGCTCACGGCCGAAGTGGCCGTACGCCGCGGTCTGGGCGTAGATCGGACGCAGCAGGTCGAGGTCACGGATGATCGCGGCCGGACGCAGGTCGAAGACCTCGCCGATCGCGTTCTCGATCTTCTCCGTGTCGACCGCTGCGGTGCCGAAGGTCTCCACGAAGAGACCGACGGGCTCAGCCTTGCCGATCGCGTACGCGACCTGGACCTCACAGCGCGCGGCGAGACCCGCGGCCACCACGTTCTTGGCGACCCAGCGCATCGCGTACGCCGCCGAGCGGTCGACCTTGGACGGGTCCTTGCCCGAGAACGCACCGCCACCGTGGCGGGCCATGCCACCGTACGTGTCGATGATGATCTTGCGGCCGGTCAGGCCCGCGTCGCCCATCGGGCCGCCGATCTCGAAACGGCCGGTCGGGTTCACCAGCAGGCGGTAGCCCTCGGTGTCCAGCTTGATGCCGTCCTCCACGAGCTGCGCGAGGACGTGCTCGACGACGAACTCACGGATGTCCGGCGCGAGCAGCGAGTCCAGGTCGATGTCGCTCGCGTGCTGCGAGGAGACCACCACCGTGTCCAGCCGCACCGCCTTGTCACCGTCGTACTCGATGGTGACCTGCGTCTTGCCGTCCGGGCGCAGGTAGGGGATGGTCCCGTTCTTGCGCACCTCGGACAGCCGGCGCGAGAGCCGGTGGGCGACGTGGATCGGGAGCGGCATCAGCTCCGGCGTCTCGTCGCAGGCGTAGCCGAACATCAGACCCTGGTCGCCCGCGCCCTGCTTGTCGAGCTCGTCCTCATCGCCCTCGACCCGCTTCTCGTACGCGGTGTCGACGCCCTGCGCGATGTCCGGCGACTGCGCGCCGATCGACACCGAGACGCCACAGGAAGCACCGTCGAAGCCCTTTTTGGAGGAGTCGTAACCGATCTCCAGAACCCTGTTGCGCACGAGGTTGGGGATGTCGGCGTAGGCCTTGGTGGTGACCTCGCCCGCGACATGCACCAGACCGGTGGTGATCAAGGTCTCGACGGCGACGCGCGAGGAGGGGTCCTCACGCAGGAGCGCGTCGAGAATCGTGTCGCTGATCTGGTCAGCGATCTTGTCGGGGTGACCCTCGGTGACAGATTCCGAGGTGAAGAGACGGCGGGACACATCGCTCCCTGGGGTTGCAGCGGCTGCTGGCTGATCATGGGTGGCACGACCGAGAGCTGCGCTCGGCTCGTACCGACGGCCAGTTTATCGGTCGCATCCGCCGGCCGGGCCAGGTGTCTCGCCCTTTGGGAGATTCGTGACGTGCGCCACGCGGGTCACCAGTAGGACAATCCACCCTTCCCGGCCGCCGCTTTGGGCCTTATAGGACGATTTTGCTCGCCCGGAGGGTTGATTATGAAATCGGCTGGAACCTTCCTGAAACCAGATCCCAGACCGTGTCGGCAAGCGCTTCCTTCGGTCCGTACGGCACCGGAGTCTCCTGGCCGTCGGCGGCGAGGACGACCGCTTCGTTCTCCTCCGAGCCGAAGGTCTTGCGCTCCCCCACCTCGTTGACGACGAGGAGGTCGCAGCCCTTGCGGCGGAGCTTCGCCCGGCCGTTGGCCAGCACGTCGTCGGTCTCGGCGGCGAATCCGACGACGATCTGACCGGGCCGGGCCCGCTCGGCGGAGACCTCGGCGAGGATGTCGGGGTTACGGACCAGGGTGACCGCGGGGGCCTCCTCGCCGTCCGTCTTCTTGATCTTGCCGGTGGCGTATGCGGCAGGGCGGAAGTCAGCCACCGCGGCCGCCATCACCACGACGTCCGCGTCGGAGGCGGCCTTCAGCACGGCCTCGCGCAGCTGGACGGCCGTGCCGACCCGCAGGACATCGGCCCCGGCCGGGTCGGGCAGCCCGGTGTTGGCCTCGATCAGGGTGACCCGGGCCCCCCGGGCCACCGCGGTACGCGCCAGCGCGTAGCCCTGCTTGCCGGAGGAGCGGTTACCCAGGAAGCGCACCGGGTCGAGCGGCTCACGGGTGCCACCCGCGCTGATCACCACATGGCGGCCCGCGAGGTCGCTCTCGGTGACCCCGCGTGCCAGCACCCGGCGGCAGACCTCGAAGATCTCGCCCGGATCGGGCAGCCGGCCCTTGCCGGTGTCGACGCCGGTGAGCCGCCCGACGGCGGGCTCGATGACGACCGCGCCCCGGCGGCGCAGGGTGGCGACGTTCTCCTGGGTGGCCGGGTGCTCCCACATCTCGGTGTGCATGGCGGGGGCGAAGACCACCGGACAGCGAGCGGTCAGGAGCGTGTTGGTGAGCAGGTCGTCGGCGAGCCCGTGGGCGGCCTTGGCCAGCATGTCCGCGGTGGCCGGGGCGACCACGACGAGGTCGGCGCCCTGCCCGATCCGCACGTGCGGTACCTCGTGGACGTCCTGCCAGACCTCGTCGGAGACCGGGTGGCCGGAGAGCGCCGACCAAGTGGCGGCCCCCACGAAGTGCAGCGAGGCGGCGGTCGGGACGACCCGTACGTCATGGCCGGACTCGGTCAGCCGGCGCAACAGCTCGCACGCCTTGTAGGCGGCGATGCCCCCGCTGACCCCCAGGACCACCTTCGGCTTGTCCACTGCGTCTCCCCGCACTCGGCAACGTCACGGCAACGTATGCGTCCCATGCTGCCTCACCGCGTGGAGAACGCGTTCACCCGGCCCCGGACACACCTCAGGCCCGGCGGACGGGCCGCCGGGCCTGGAGTGAAGGTGCCGTGGTGCTGCTGAATTACTGCGCGGGGCCCTCGATGGCCTCGGAGGTCAGCAGGCCCGCGTTGATCTCGCGGAGCGCGATCGACAGCGGCTTCTCGTGCACGTGGGTGTCGACGAGCGGACCGACGTACTCGAGGAGACCCTCGCCGAGCTGCGAGTAGTACGCGTTGATCTGGCGGGCGCGCTTGGCCGCGTAGATCACCAGGCTGTACTTCGAGTCGGTGGCCTCGAGGAGCTCATCAATCGGCGGGTTGATGATGCCCTCGGGCGTGGTGATGGAAGAGGACACTCTCTGCCTTCCGAAGGGGGTGTAGATCAAAGATCCGGGAGATCTGGACGATCTCGGAGATCTAGGCCTGAAGCATCAACGTTAGCAGCTCGCGTGCCACGTCCTCGACGGAGGTGTTGACGAGCGTCGTATCGAACTCGGCCTCGGCGGCCAGTTCGACCTTCGCGGCGGCGAGCCGGCGCTCGATGACCTCGGGCGCCTCGGTGCCCCGGCCGGTGAGCCGGCGCACCAGCTCCTCCCAGCTCGGCGGAGCCAGGAAGACCAGGCGGGCGTCGGACATCGACTGGCGGACCAGCCGGGCGCCCTGGAGGTCGATCTCCAGCAGGACCGGCTCGCCCGCCTCCAGGCGGTCCAGCACGGCGCGGCGAGGTGTGCCGTAGCGGTTGCCCGCGAACTCGGCCCACTCCAGCAGCTCACCGTTGGCGATGAGCTTGTCGAACTCCTCGTCGTCCACGAAGAAGTAGTGGACACCATTGCGCTCCCCGGGGCGCGGCTTGCGTGTCGTCGCCGACACGGAGAGCCAGACCTCGGGGTGCACGGTGCGCATATGAGCGACGACCGTGCTCTTGCCGACGCCCGAAGGGCCGGAGAGCACGGTCAGCCGCGGACGTACGTCCGGGGGTACGGGGGACGTCCCCCGGGATGTTGCAGCCATGGGGCGATTATCCAGGTTCTCAGGAGTGCCTGAGAACGTCAGGCGGGGCTGCCGCCGAACTCACGCTCCAGGGATGCGATCTGGTTGGAGCCAAGACCCCTGACCCGGCGGCTCTCGGAGATGCCGAGACGCTCCATGATCTGCTTGGCGCGGACCTTGCCGACGCCCGGCAGGGATTCCAGCAGTGCGGAGACCTTCATCTTCCCGATGACGTCGTTCTCCTGGCCCTGCTTGATGACCTCGTGGAGGGAGGCGCCGGAGTGCTTGAGTCGATTCTTGACCTCGGCCCGCTCCCGGCGAGCCGCGGCGGCCTTTTCGAGCGCGGCTGCGCGCTGTTCAGGGGTAAGGGGCGGAAGAGCCACGCCTACGTCACCTCGGATGTCGATCTGTCGGATACGGACCGGCGGGGAAGCTGGACGCCACCCCACCAGGTGAGCGACGAACACACTGTGCTCGGCCGCTCTTCGACGGAGACTAGCGGCAAGGGCCGCTGTAGTCAGCGAGAACAGACGAAAAGTCCTGGTCAGCTGTGGCCGACCAGGATTTTCCCGACATATCGACCAGGTTTCCCGTCAGTAATTCGTCAACACGCTGTAAACGTGTCAGGGTCAGCTGCCGGATACGGCACGACGGACCTCGTCCGCGAACCGCTCGGCCGCTTCGCGCAGCCCGGACACGTCCGGGCCGTGGCGCAGCACGCCCCGGCTCACGCTGGGCACCACATTGCCCACCGCGTCGCCGAACACCGTCGGCAGATCCGCGGGGGTCGCGCCCTGGGCGCCGATGCCGGGCGCGAGCAGCGGTCCGTTGATCGCCAGGTTCACTCCCGCGTCGCCGAGCGTCGCGCCGACCACCGCGCCGACCGAGCCGAGCGGAGCCGCCCCCTCGTTCTCCGCCGCCATGTGGTCGAGCATCAGCTGGGCGAGCGAGCGGCCGTCGGCCGCCGTGGCCCGCTGGACCTCGGCGCCCTCCGGGTTGGAGGTGAGGGCGAGGACGAAGACGCCCGCGCCGGAGACGGCGGCGGCGTCCAGCGCCGGGCGCAGCGAGCCGAAGCCCAGGTACGGGGAGACGGTGACCGCGTCCGAGAAGAGCGGCGAGTCCTTGTCCAGGTAGGTCGCCGCGTAGGCGCCCATGGTGGAGCCGATGTCGCCGCGCTTGGCGTCCATCAGGACGAGCGCGCCGGCCGCCCGGGCCTCCTCGACGGCCTTCTCCAGGACGGCGACGCCGCGCGATCCGAAGCGCTCGAAGAACGCGGACTGCGGCTTGAGGACGGCGACCCGGTCGGCCAGCGCCTCCACGACGGTCCGGGTGAAGCGCTCCAGGCCCGCGATGTCGTCGTTCAGGCCCCAGGAGGTGAGCAGCGAGGCGTGCGGGTCGATGCCGACGCAGAGCGGCCCGCGGGTGTCCATGGCGTGGCGCAGGCGGGCGCCGAAGGGTTCGGTGGTCACAGGGCGGCCTTCTTCCGGGTCTCGGCGCCGACGGCTTCGGCGAGGGTGGCGTACGGGGAGGCGGCGAGCCGGGCGGCGAGGCCCTTGTGGATCGCGCGGGCGTAGCAGGGGCCCTCGTAGATGAAGGCGCTGTAGCCCTGGACGAGGGTGGCTCCGGCGAGGATGCGCTGCCAGGCGTCCTCGGCGGTCTCGACGCCCCCGACGCCCACCAGGGTGATCCGGTCCCCCACACGGGCGTACAGGCGGCTCAGGACCTCCAGCGAGCGCTCCTTGAGGGGCGCGCCGGAGAGTCCGCCGGTCTCCCCCACCAGCTCGGGGGCGGACTTCAGGCCCAGGCTCTCGCGGGCGATGGTGGTGTTGGTGGCGATGATGCCGTCC
This sequence comes from Streptomyces sp. iso_384, assembly GCF_056172905.1. Lineage (NCBI taxonomy): Bacteria > Bacillati > Actinomycetota > Actinomycetes > Kitasatosporales > Streptomycetaceae > Streptomyces > Streptomyces sp. iso_384. The sequence goes on along the minus strand of NZ_JBWBTT010000001.1, from coordinate 2,988,413 downwards.
AGGCCCAGCTCCACGGCGAGGTCGGCGACGGCGTCGACGTCCTCGTCCGCGAGGTCCGGGGCGATCTTGACGAGCAGCGGGACGCGCCGGGTGGTGACGGTGCGGTCGGCGGCCTCGCGTACGGCGGTGAGCAGCGGCCGCAGCGACTCGGTGGCCTGGAGGTTGCGCAGGCCGGGGGTGTTGGGCGAGGAAACGTTGACGACCAGGTAGTCGGCGTGGGCGGCCAGCGCCTCGGTGGACTTCACGTAGTCGGCGGCGGCCTCGGCCTCGGGCACGATCTTGGTCTTGCCGATGTTGACGCCGACCGTGGTGCGGAAGACCGGCTTGCGGGCGGCCAGCCGGGCGGCGACGGCGGCGGAGCCCTCGTTGTTGAAGCCCATGCGGTTGATCAGCGCACGGTCGGCGACGAGCCGGAAGAGGCGCTTCTTGGGGTTGCCGGGCTGCGGTTCGCCGGTGACGGTGCCGATCTCGATGTGGTCGAAGCCGAGCATCGCCATGCCGTCGATCGCGACGGCGTTCTTGTCGAAGCCGGCGGCGAGCCCGAAGGGGCCGTGCATCCGCAGGCCGAGGGCCTCGGTGCGCAGCTCCTTGTGGCGGGGGGCGAGCGCGGCGGCGACGAAGGTGCGCAGCACGGGGGTCCGGGCGGCGAGGCGGATCCAGCGGAAGGCGGCGTAGTGGGCCTGCTCGGGGTCCATCCGCTTGAAGACCAGCCGGAAGAAGAGCTTGTACATGAAGAGATGTCCTTGGTGCTCGATGTGCTCGACGTGTGCTCGACAGGGCTCGCAAAGAGGGGGACACCGTTTCCGGTGTCCCCCTCTCCGGGCGGCTAGTCGCGCGCCGCGGTCAAGTGTTCCGCGTGTTCCTGGAGGGAACGGACGCCCACGTCGCCGTGGTTGAGCGCGTCGATGCCCTGGACGGCGGCGGCGAGCGCCTGGACCGTGGTCAGGCACGGTACGGAGCGGGAGACGGCCGCGGTGCGGATCTCGTAACCGTCGAGCCGGCCGCCGGTGCCATACGGCGTGTTGACGATGAGGTCGACCTCGCCGTCGTGGATGAGCTGCACGATGGTCTTCTCGCCGCCCGGGCCGGGGCCCTCGGACTGCTTGCGCACGATGGTGGCGTTGATGCCGTTGCGCTTGAGGACCTCGGCGGTGCCGGAGGTGGCCATCAGCTCGAAGCCGTGGGCGACCAGCTCGCGGGCCGGGAAGATCATCGAGCGCTTGTCCCGGTTGGCGACCGAGATGAACGCGCGGCCCTTGGTGGGCAGCGGTCCGTAGGCGCCGGCCTGCGACTTGGCGTACGCCGTGCCGAAGACCGAGTCGATGCCCATGACCTCGCCGGTGGAGCGCATCTCCGGGCCGAGGACCGTGTCGACACCGCGGCCGTGGATGTCGCGGAAGCGCGACCACGGCATCACGGCCTCCTTGACGGAGATCGGCGCGTCCAGCGGCAGGGTGCCGCCGTCGCCGGTCGCCGGCAGCAGGCCCTCCGCGCGCAGCTCGGCGATGGTCGCGCCCAGCGAGATGCGGGCGGCGGCCTTGGCGAGCGGGACGGCGGTCGCCTTCGAGGTGAAGGGGACCGTGCGGGAGGCGCGCGGGTTGGCTTCGAGGACGTAGAGGATGTCACCGGAGAGCGCGAACTGGATGTTGATCAGTCCGCGGACGCCGACGCCCTTGGCGATGCCCTCGGTGGAGGCGCGCAGCCGCTTGATGTCGAAGCCGCCGAGGGTGATCGGGGGCAGGGCGCAGGCCGAGTCGCCGGAGTGGATGCCGGCCTCCTCGATGTGCTCCATCACGCCGCCGAGGTACAGCTCGGCGCCGTCGTAGAGGGCGTCCACGTCGATCTCGATGGCGTCGTCGAGGAAGCGGTCGACCAGGACCGGCCGGGTGGGGCTGATCTCGGTGGACTCGGAGATGTACGAGGCGAGACGCGTCTCGTCGTACACGATCTCCATGCCGCGCCCGCCGAGGACGTAGGACGGCCGTACGAGGACGGGGTAGCCGATCTCGTCGGCGATGGCCTTGGCCTCGCCGAAGGTGGTGGCGGTGCCGTGCTTGGGCGCGGGCAGTCCGGCCTCGGCCAGGACCCGGCCGAAGGCGCCCCGGTCCTCGGCGGCGTGGATGGCCTCCGGGGAGGTGCCGACGACGGGCACGCCGTTGTCCTTGAGCGCCTGCGAGAGACCGAGCGGGGTCTGGCCGCCGAGCTGCACGATGACACCGGCGATCGGGCCCGCCAGCGATTCGGCGTGCACGATCTCCAGGACGTCCTCCAGGGTGAGCGGCTCGAAGTAGAGCCGGTCGGAGGTGTCGTAGTCGGTGGAGACGGTCTCCGGGTTGCAGTTGACCATGACGGTCTCGTAGCCCGCGTCGCTCAGGGCGAAGGAGGCGTGCACACAGGAGTAGTCGAACTCGATGCCCTGGCCGATGCGGTTGGGGCCCGAGCCGAGGATGATCACGGCCGGCTTGGTGCGGGCCGCGACCTCGCTCTCCTCGTCGTAGGAGGAGTAGAAGTACGGCGTCTTCGCGGCGAACTCGGCGGCGCAGGTGTCGACCGTCTTGTAGACCGGGCGGATGCCGAGCGCGTGCCGGACCTCGCGGACGACATCCTCGCGCAGCCCGCGGATCTCGCCGATCTGGGCGTCGGAGAAGCCGTGCCGCTTGGCCTCGGCGATCAGCTCGGCGTCCAGACGCTCGGCGGAGGCCAGCTCGTCGGCGATCTCCTTGATCAGGAAGAGCTGGTCGACGAACCAGGGGTCGATCTTCGTCGCGTCGAAGACCTCTTCCTGGGTTGCTCCGGCGCGGATCGCCTGCATGACGGTGTTGATGCGGCCGTCGGTCGGTCGGACCGCTTCGGCGAGCAGCTCGGCCTTGTCGCCGACCGGGCCGGTGAAGGCGAACTGCGAGCCCTTCTTCTCCAGCGAGCGCAGGGCCTTCTGGAGGGCCTCGGTGAAGTTCCGGCCGATCGCCATGGCCTCGCCCACCGACTTCATGGTGGTGGTGAGGGTGGAGTCGGCGGAGGGGAACTTCTCGAAGGCGAAGCGCGGGGCCTTGACGACGACGTAGTCGAGGGTCGGCTCGAAGGAGGCCGGCGTCTTCTCGGTGATGTCGTTGGGGATCTCGTCCAGGGTGTAGCCGACGGCCAGCTTGGCGGCGATCTTGGCGATCGGGAAGCCGGTGGCCTTGGAGGCGAGCGCCGAGGAGCGGGAGACGCGCGGGTTCATCTCGATGACGATGACCCGGCCGTCGGTGGGGTCGATGGCGAACTGGATGTTGCAGCCGCCGGTGTCGACGCCGACCTCGCGGATGATCGCGATGCCGATGTCGCGCAGCCGCTGGTACTCGCGGTCGGTGAGCGTCATCGCCGGGGCGACGGTGATCGAGTCGCCGGTGTGGACGCCCATCGGGTCGAAGTTCTCGATGGAGCAGACGACCACGACGTTGTCGTGCCTGTCGCGCATCAGCTCCAGCTCGTACTCCTTCCAGCCGAGGATGGACTCCTCCAGGAGCACCTCGGTGGTCGGGGAGAGCGTGAGGCCCTGTCCGGCGATGCGGCGCAGCTCCTCCTCGTCGTGGGCGAAGCCGGAGCCGGCGCCGCCCATGGTGAAGGAGGGGCGGACGACGACGGGGTAGCCGCCGAGGGTGTCGACGCCGGCGATGACGTCGTCCATCGTGTGGCAGATGACGGAGCGGGCGGACTCGCCGTAGCCGATCTTCTCCTTGACGGCCTCCACGACGCCCTTGAAGAGGTCGCGGTCCTCGCCCTTGTTGATCGCCTCGACGTTGGCGCCGATGAGCTCGACGCCGTACTTCTCCAGGACACCGTTCTCGTGCATGGAGATCGCGGTGTTCAGCGCGGTCTGGCCGCCGAGGGTGGGCAGGAGCGCGTCGGGGCGCTCCTTGGCGATGATCTTCTCGACGAACTCGGGGGTGATCGGCTCGACGTAGGTGGCGTCGGCGATCTCCGGGTCGGTCATGATCGTCGCCGGGTTGGAGTTCACCAGGATGACGCGCAGGCCCTCGGCCTTGAGGACGCGGCAGGCCTGGGTGCCGGAGTAGTCGAACTCGGCGGCCTGGCCGATGACGATCGGGCCGGAGCCGATGACCAGGACGGACTGGATATCGGAGCGCTTAGGCACGCTGGCCCTCCATCAGGGAAACGAAGCGGTCGAAGAGGTACGCGGCGTCGTGCGGGCCCGCGGCGGCCTCGGGGTGGTACTGGACGCTGAAGGCGGGCCGGTCCAGCAGTTGGAGGCCTTCCACCACCTGGTCGTTCAGGCAGACGTGGGAGACCTCGGCGCGGCCGAACTCCGTGTCGGAGACCTGGTCCAGCGGGGCGTCGACGGCGAAGCCGTGGTTGTGCGCGGTGACCTCGACCTTGCCGGTGGTGCGGTCCTGCACCGGCTGGTTGATGCCGCGGTGGCCGTACTTCAGCTTGTAGGTGCCGAAGCCGAGCGCGCGGCCGAGGATCTGGTTGCCGAAGCAGATGCCGAAGAGCGGGGTGGAGCGCTCCAGGACGCCGCGCATCAGGGCGACCGGGTGGTCGGCGGTGGACGGGTCGCCGGGTCCGTTGGAGAAGAAGACGCCGTCGGGCCGGACCGCGTACACCTCTTCCAGGGTGGCGGTGGCGGGCAGCACGTGGACCTCGATGCCGCGCTCGGCCATCCGGTGCGGGGTCATGCCCTTGATGCCGAGGTCGATCGCGGCGACGGTGAACTTCTTCGTGCCGATCGCGGGGACGACGTAGGCCTTCTTGGTGGCGACCTCGGCGGAGAGGTCGGCGCCGGTCATCTCGGGGGCCTGGCGGACCTTGGCGAGGAGGGTGCCCTCGTCGGGAATGGCGTTGCCGGAGAAGATCCCGACGCGCATCGCCCCGCGCTCGCGCAGGTGGCGGGTGAGGGCGCGGGTGTCGACGCCGCTGATGCCGACGACGCCCTGCTGCGCCAGTTCCTCGTCCAGCGAGCGCTGCGAACGCCAGTTGGAGGGCTTGCGGGCGGGGTCGCGGACGACGTAGCCGGAGACCCAGATGCGGCCGGACTCGGGGTCCTCGTCGTTGACGCCGGTGTTGCCGACGTGCGGGGCCGTCATGACGACGACCTGCCGGTGGTACGAGGGGTCCGTCAGCGTTTCCTGGTAGCCGGTCATGCCGGTGGAGAACACCGCTTCGCCGAAGGTCTCCCCCACGGCCCCGTAGGCACGGCCGCGGAAGGCGCGGCCGTCCTCCAGGACGAGAACGGCGGGGGTGTGGGCCCCCCGGGTGGAGATCGTCATCGTGCGGTGCCTTCCGTCGTGGTGCTGGTGAGGTGGTTGACGGCGTCGACCCAGGCCGGGTGCTCGGCGGCGCGGTCGGAGCGGAAGCCGGAGTCGATCATCGTCCCGCCGTGCTCCCAGGTGATGATCAGCAGGCCGCCCTCGGGGAGGACCTTGCCCGCGAGCGCCTTGTCGAGGCGGGCCTCACGCAGGGCGTCGGCCGGGATGAAGAAGTCGGCCGCTCCGGGGCGTACGACGTCCAGGCCGCGGGCGGTGAGCGTGAGCTCGGTACGGCTGCGGGTGCCGAGGCCGTGCGCGACGATCCGGTCGAGCCAGTGCCCGGCGGTGGTGGAGGCGTGGTAGCGCCCCTGGAGGGTCAGCAGCGTCTCGTCGTCGGCGAAGCCCTCGGGGGTGGCCGGGAGCTCGGGCAGGTCCGACTGGAGACTGGCGCGCCACTTCCAGCCCTGGCGCATCAGCCAGTAGACGAGGGCGATGAAGACGAACAGGCCGACCACCCAGGCGATACGGGCGGCCCAGTCCGTCACTTCCGCCGACTTCTGCTCGGCGGCCAGGTGGTACAGGGGGGTCAGAGTTGTCACGCGAGCTTCCCGTCGACGACCGTGGCACGGCCCCGCAGGAAGGTGTGGGTGACGCGGCCCGGCAGCTCACGGCCCTCGTAGGGGGTGTTGCGGCTGCGGGACGCGAAGCCCGCGGGGTCCACGACTCCACGGTATGCCGGATCGACCAGCGTGAGGTTGGCGGGCTCACCCGCCGAGACGGGGCGGCCGTGTCCTTCGAGCCGGCCGATGGCCGCGGGGCGGAAGGACATGCGGTCGGCGACGCCCGCCCAGTCGATCAGGCCGGTGTCCACCATCGTCTGCTGGACGACCGAGAGCGCGGTCTCCAGGCCCACCATGCCCATGGCGGCCGCGGCCCACTCGCAGTCCTTGTCCTCGTGCGGGTGCGGGGCGTGGTCGGTGGCGACGCAGTCGATCGTGCCGTCGGCGAGCGCCTCGCGCAGGGCCAGGACGTCGGCCTCGGTGCGCAGCGGCGGGTTCACCTTGTAGACCGGGTTGTAGCTGCGGACCAGCTCGTCGGTGAGGAGGAGGTGGTGCGGGGTGACCTCGGCGGTGACGTTCCAGCCCTTGGACTTGGCCCAGCGGACGATCTCCACGGAGCCGGCGGTGGAGAGGTGGCAGATGTGGACGCGGGAGTCGACGTGGGCGGCGAGGAGGACGTCGCGGGCGATGATCGACTCCTCGGCGACGGCGGGCCAGCCGCCGAGGCCGAGCTCGGCGGAGACGATGCCCTCGTTCATCTGGGCGCCCTCGGTGAGGCGGGGCTCCTGGGCGTGCTGGGCGACGACGCCGTCGAAGGCCTTCACGTACTCCAGGGCGCGGCGCATGATCACCGCGTCGTCGACGCATTTGCCGTCGTCGGAGAAGACCTTCACCCCGGCGGCGGAGTCGTGCATCGCGCCGAGCTCGGCGAGCTGCTTGCCCTCCAGGCCGACGGTGACGGCGCCGACGGGCTGTACGTCGCAGTAGCCGGACTCCTTGCCGAGCCGCCAGACCTGCTCGACGACGCCGGCGGTGTCGGCGACGGGGAAGGTGTTGGCCATGGCGTGCACGGCGGTGAAGCCGCCGACGGCCGCCGCCTTGGTGCCGGTGAGGACGGTCTCGGAGTCCTCGCGGCCGGGCTCGCGCAGATGGGTGTGCAGGTCGACCAGGCCGGGCAGCAGGATCTGCCCCTCGGCCTCGATCACGGTGGCGTCGGCGGCGTCGAGGCCGGTGCCCACCTCGGCGACGGTCTCGCCGTCGATCAGAACGTCCTGCGGCTCGCCGCCGAGGACCCGCGCACCGCGGATAAGGATCTTGCTCATGGTTACTTGTTCTCCTCGGTACGGGCGGGGGCGGCGGACAGCGCGGTGTCGGAGCCGCCGAGCAGCAGGTAGAGCACGGCCATGCGGATGGAGACGCCGTTGGCGACCTGCTCGACGACCGTGCAGCGGTCGGAGTCGGCGACCTCGGCCGTGATCTCCATGCCGCGGACCATCGGGCCGGGGTGCATGACGACGGCGTGTTCGGGCATCTTCGCCATCCGCTCGCCGTCCAGGCCGTAGCGGCGGGAGTATTCGCGCTCGGTCGGGAAGTACGCGGCGTTCATCCGTTCGCGCTGCACACGCAGCATCATCACCGCATCCGACTTCGCCAGCACGTCGTCGAGGCTGTAGCTGACGTCGCAGGGCCACTGTTCGACGCCCACGGGAACGAGGGTGGGCGGGGCCACCAGGGTGACGTGCGCGCCGAGCGTGGTCAGCAGGTGGACGTTGGAGCGGGCGACGCGGCTGTGCAGGATGTCGCCGACGATCGTGATGCGGCGGCCGTCCAGGTCGCGGCCGAGCCCGGCGTCGGGGCCGACGAGCCGGCGGCGCATGGTGAAGGCGTCCAGCAGGGCCTGGGTGGGGTGCTCGTGGGTGCCGTCCCCGGCGTTGACCACGGCCCCGTCGATCCAGCCGGAGGTGGCGAGCCGGTAGGGGGCGCCGGAGGCGCCGTGCCGGATGACGACGGCGTCGGCGCCCATCGCCTCCAGGGTCAGCGCGGTGTCCTTGAGCGACTCGCCTTTGGAGACGGAGGAGCCCTTGGCGGAGAAGTTGATGACGTCGGCGGACAGCCGCTTGGCGGCCGCCTCGAAGGAGATGCGGGTACGGGTCGAGTCCTCGAAGAAGAGGTTGACGACGGTACGGCCGCGCAGGGTGGGGAGCTTCTTGATCGGCCGGTCCGCGACCCGGGCCATCTCCTCGGCGGTGTCGAGGATCAGGACGGCGTCGTCGCGAGTGAGGTCGGCGGCCGAGATGAGGTGACGCTTCATCTGGGGTTCTCCGGGTGGCTGGAGGGAGTTTCAGACATGCGGGCGCGCAGAAGGGCGCCGTACGCCCCCACAAGGGCGTACGGGAGAGCTCGGGCTACTGCGCGTCCGCGGGGGCGGTCTGCTTGACGCCGAGCAGCACGGCGTCGCGGCCGTCCTCCTCGGCGAGCTGGACCTTGACCGTCTCCCGCAGCGACGTGGGGAGGTTCTTGCCGACGTAGTCCGCGCGGATCGGGAGCTCCCGGTGGCCGCGGTCGACGAGGACCGCGAGCTGCACCGCACGCGGGCGGCCGATGTCGCCGAGCGCGTCGAGGGCGGCGCGGATCGTGCGGCCGGAGAAGAGCACGTCGTCGACCAGGACGACCAGGCTGCCCTCGATCCCCTCGCCGGGGATGTCGGTGCGGGCCAGGGCGCGCGCCGGACGCAGCCGCAGGTCGTCGCGGTACATCGTGATGTCGAGCGACCCGACCGGCGTCTTCCGGCCGGTGATCTGTTCGAGCTTGTCGGCGAGCCGGCGGGCGAGGAACACGCCCCGCGTCGGAATGCCGAGCAGCACCACGTCGTCGGCGCCCTTGGCGCGTTCGACGATCTCGTGGGCGATACGGGTCAGAACACGGGCGATGTCGGGGGCCTCGAGAACGGGGCGCGCCGCGTTGCCGGTGTCGTCGTGCTGTGCGTCCATAAGAAACGGACCTCCTTCTCCGCCTCACGGGACGGATCGTTAAAGGACGTCGAAATTGCGTCATCCACGCTACCAGGGCTTGCGCTCGGCCCTGACCCCGCCCCCGGGAGGTGCCGGTCCGGACCATTCGGCTTGACGCATCCAAGTAACGCTGCGTAACCTCACAGTGAGTTACCAGCCACGCGGCGGAGCCGCACACTGTTCCAGCGTCCGGGGAGCCATATGTCCAGCGAATACGCAAAGCAGCTCGGGGCCAAACTCCGTGCCATCCGCACCCAGCAGGGCCTTTCCCTCCACGGCGTGGAGGAGAAGTCCCAGGGTCGCTGGAAGGCCGTCGTGGTCGGTTCGTACGAGCGCGGCGACCGTGCCGTGACCGTGCAGCGCCTCGCCGAGCTGGCGGACTTCTACGGGGTCCCGGTGCAGGAGCTGCTGCCCGGCACGACGCCGGGCGGAGCCGCCGAGCCGCCGCCGAAGCTCGTTCTGGACCTGGAGCGCCTCGCCCACGTCCCGCCGGAGAAGGCCGGTCCGCTGCAGCGCTACGCGGCGACCATCCAGAGCCAGCGCGGTGACTACAACGGCAAGGTGCTCTCGATCCGCCAGGACGACCTGCGCACGCTCGCCGTGATCTACGACCAGTCGCCTTCCGTGCTCACGGAGCAGCTCATCAGCTGGGGCGTGCTGGACGCGGACGCGCGCCGCGCGGTCGCCCACGACGAGGGCTGAGCAAGCGGACCCCACAGCAGAAACGTGCCGCCGGGCGGGCGGGGACCTTCGGGTTCCCGCCCGCCCGGCGTTTGTGTGCCCGGTGTCGCGGCGGGTACACCGAAGGGCCCACGGCTGACCGTGGGCCCTTCGAGGCGTGTGCGACCGAACCGTCGCGGCCGGGGCTACTGCTCCCGGCGGAGGTTCGGCTTGAGGTCCTTGAAACGGGCCAGCAGGCCGTTCACGAAGGACGGGGAGTCATCGGTGGAGAACTCCTTGGCGAGCTGGACGGCCTCGTCGATCACCACGGCGTCCGGGGTCTCGTCCATCCAGATCAGCTCGTACGCACCGAGCCGCAGGATGCTCCGGTCGACGACCGGCATACGGTCGATCTCCCAGTCCACAGCGTAGGTGACGATGAGGTCGTCGATCCGGTCCGCGTACTGCGCGTACCCCTCGACGAGCTCCATCGTGAATTCGCCGACCGGCGGCTGACGGTCGTCGGTCCGCGAGTGCCGAACCCAGTCCGCGAGGACGCTCTGCACGGACTCACCGCGCTGGTCGGCCTCGAAAAGGATCTGGAAGGCGCGCTTGCGGGCCTTGTTCCGGGCAGCCACGGTTAGCTGTTCACCCGGCCGAGGTAGTCGCCCGAGCGGGTGTCGACCTTGATCTTCTCGCCGGTGCTGATGAAGAGCGGCACGCCGATCTCGTAACCGGTCTCCAGGGTGGCGGGCTTGGTGCCGCCGGTGGAGCGGTCGCCCTGCACGCCCGGGTCGGTGTGCTGGATCGTCAGCTCGACGGCGGCGGGCAGCTCGACGTAGAGCACCTCGCCCTCGTGCTGGGCGACGGAGGCGGTGAAGCCCTCGATCAGGAAGTTGGCGGCGTCGCCGACGGCCTTGCGGTCGACCATGAGCTGGTCGTACGTGTCCATGTCCATGAAGACGAAGTACTCGCCGTCCATGTACGAGAACTGCATGTCACGGCGGTCAATGGTGGCCGTATCGACCTTCACGCCGGCGTTGAACGTCTTGTCGACGACCTTGCCGGAGAGCACGTTCTTGAGCTTGGTGCGCACGAAGGCGGGGCCCTTGCCGGGCTTGACGTGCTGGAACTCGACGACGGACCAGAGCTGGCCTCCGTCGAGCTTGAGCACCAGGCCGTTCTTGAGGTCGTTCGTGGAAGCCACGGTTGCGGAATCTCCTGGACTGAAGCTGGTGGAACGACCGAGGATGCGCGCTAGAGCGCGAGCAGTTCCTTGGTCGTCATGGTGAGTAGCTCGGGTCCGCCGTCCGCCTCGGGGCGCACGACGAGCGTGTCATCGATCCGGACACCGCCCCGGCCCGGGAGGTGGACCCCCGGTTCGACGGTGACCGGCACACAAGCGTCCAGTTTACCCATGGCTGTAGGTGCCAGTTGCGGGTCCTCCTCGATTTCGAGCCCCACACCGTGCCCGGTCCTCGGCTGAAGCCCCTCTCCGTGCCCCGCGGATTCCAGCAGGTGCCGGGCCGCCCGGTCCACGTCCCGGTAGGCGGCCCCCGGTGCCAGAGCTTCCCGGCCGGCCCTCTGAGCGGCGAAAACGAGGTCGTAGAGCTCGATCTGCCACTCGGCGGGCGCGGTGCCGATGACGAAGGTCCGGCCGATCTCGCAGCGGTAGCCGTGGTAGCTCGCGCCCAGCCGGACGGAGAGGAAATCCCCCTCCTCCACCCTGCGGTCGGAGGGCCGGTGGCGGCCCTGGCCGGAGTTGGGGCCGGTGGCCACGGAGGTGGCGAAGGCGGGGCCGTCCGCCCCGTGGTCGACCAGACGGCGCTCCAGTTCGAGGGCGAGGTGGCGCTCGGTGCGGCCGACCAGGATCGATTCGAGGAGTTCGCCGAGGGCCTGGTCGGTGATCTCGGCGGCGATCCGGAGGCAGCCGATCTCCTCCTCGTCCTTGACGATCCGCTGCTGCTCCACGGTGAAACCCAGATCGGCCAGGTCCAGGCGCGGAGCGGCCTTCCCCATGGCACGGTGCCGGGCCACGGTCAGGTCGTGCTCCTCGACGGCGAGCGAACCCGCGCCGGACGCGGCGGCGAGGCCGGCGGCGGCGACCACCGGGTCCGCGTCCGGTACGGGCAGGAGGTCGATCCGGAGCGCCTCGTCGGGCCGCCCGTGGGCGGGTTCACCGGTCGGGGCGCGGGGGCAGAGCAGAACGTCCTCGCCGGGGCCGAGCAGCAGCACGGCGCCGGGCGGCGCTCCGCCCGCGAGATAGCGGACGTTGGCGGGGCGGGAGACCAGGGCGGCCGCGGAGCCCGCGGCGGCGCACCGGTCGCGGAGCAGCCCGCGTCGGACGGCGTGCACCTCTGACATGGTTCGAGCGTACGAGCGGGGGCGGAAGGCCGCCCGGCCAGCGCACCCGACCGGGGGGGGCCGGGCCGCCGGAGCGCGACGGCCGCAGGCCGGTCCCGCGACTGTCACGGGGCGGTCCTGCCCTCCCGGCAACCACCGGCTCCGCGCGGTTACCAGGCGGGCGGGCTCGCGATGGAGCGGGCCAGCACGTCGTCCAGGACGCGGGCGGTGGTCTCGACGTCGTACGTGGAGTTGTCGATGATCGGGAGGCCGGAGCCGTACCAGCCGGCCATCCGGCCGTGGATGCGGGCGACCTCCTCGTCGGAGAGCCTGCGGTTGCCGCTGCGGGCGGCGTTGCGCTCCAGGACGATCTCCAGGCCGGGCAGCAGGACCACGGGCAGCAGGCCGGGGCCCACATGGCGCTTCCAGCCGCCGAGGCCGACGACCGGGCGGTCGGGGAAGACGGCGTCGTCGAGGATGCAGGAGATGCCGTTGGCGAGGAAGTTACGGGCGGCGAAGCCGCAGGTGCGGCGGGCCAGGCGGTACTGCGCCTCGGAGTGGTCGTTCCAGCCGGCCTGCGGGTCGGCGAAGCCGGAGCAGACCCATTCGCGGACGTCGTCGAGGGACACATGGGCGGTGGGCACCCGGCGACGGGCCGCCCAGAGCTTGGCGACGGTGGTCTTGCCCGCCCCGGCCGGGCCGATGAGCAGCACGGCGAGCGTCGCACCGCCGGTGCCGGGCTCGGCGGGGGGCGCGGGCAGCGGTACGGGCCCGCCCGGGGGCAGCTGGACGTGCCCGGTGTGCCCGACGGCCTCCCTGGCGGGGGGCGTGGGGCCGGTGCCGCTCCAGCCGTGCTGCGGGGCCTGGCCGGGAGCCTGCGGAGGCGGTGCCTGGCCCGGAGCCGGAGGGGGCGGGCCCTGCCCCGGAGCGGGCGGCGGCGGGGCCTGACCGGGGCCCTGGAGAGGCGGTGCCTGACCGGGCGCGGGGGGCGGCGGGGGTATCGGGGGCGTGCCGGGGTGACCGGGGTGCTGGGCCTGGTACGGCCGGCCGACGTGCCCGATACCGGGTCCGTGGGGCGGCGGCAGCGGGGCCCCCACTGCGTGCTGCATCCGGTGCCACTCCGTCTCGTAACCGCAACTGACGCTGATGGGACGGCTACCGTACCTTCCCGGGCCGTCTCGGGGTGAACGGCCCGGGAGGGTGCGAAGTGCCCGCCGGCCGTACGGAGGCGGACGGGCATCGCGTCGGTGCCCGTCCGTACACCGGACCTCCGTACGCCGGTCCGGGCATCAACCGGTCGGTGTCAGTCCGTTTCGGTCCATGCCGGTCCGTCAATCCGTCAGTTCGTCGGCCAGGGCGCGCAGGGCGAGCCGGTAGGAGCCGATGCCGAACCCGGCCACCGTGCCCGTGGCCACCGCGGCGACCACGGACGTGTGCCGGAACTCCTCGCGGGTGTACGGGTTGGAGATGTGCACCTCGATCAGCGGGGCGGTGCGCTGGGCCGCCGCGTCCCGCATCCCGTACGAGTAGTGCGTGAAGGCGCCCGGGTTGAGAACGACCGGAATCGATCCGTCCGCCGCCTCGTGGAGCCACCGGATCAGCTCGCCCTCGTCGTTGGTCTCGCGCACCTCGACGTCGAAGCCGAGCTCCTTGCCGAGCGCGGTGCAGGTCTCGACGAGTCCGGCGTAGGAGGTGGCCCCGTAGACGTCGGGCTCGCGCGAGCCGAGCCGGCCGAGGTTGGGGCCGTTCAGGACGAGGACCCTGCGGGTCACGCGGATACCTCCCCGTAGGCGGCGAGCAGCACGGCCGGGTCGGGACCCTCCAGGACGGTGGGCTTGCCGATGCCGTCCAGGACGATGAAGCGCAGCAGGTCGCCGCGGGACTTCTTGTCGACCTTCATGTTCTCCAGCAGCTTGGGCCACTGGTCGCCGCGGTAGGCGAGCGGCAGGCCCACCGACTCCAGGACGCTGCGGTGCCGGTCGGCGGTGGCGTCGTCGAGGCGTCCGGCGAGCCGGCCCAGCTCGGCGGCGAAGACCATGCCGATGGAGACGGCCGCGCCGTGGCGCCACTTGTAGCGCTCGTTCTTCTCGATGGCGTGGGCCAGGGTGTGGCCGTAGTTGAGGATCTCGCGGAGTCCGGACTCCTTGAGGTCGCTGGAGACGACCTCGGCCTTGACCCGGATGGACCGCTCGATCAGTTCGGCGGTGTGCGGACCGGCCGGGGTGCGCGCGCCCTCGGGGTCGGCCTCGACCAGGTCGAGGATGACCGGGTCGGCGATGAATCCGGCCTTGATGATCTCGGCCATGCCGGAGACGTAGTCGTTGACCGGCAGCGATGCGAGCGCGGCGAGGTCGCAGAGGACCCCGGCGGGCGGGTGGAAGGCGCCGACGAGGTTCTTGCCCTCGGCGGTGTTGATGCCGGTCTTGCCGCCGACGGCCGCGTCGACCATGCCGAGCACGGTGGTCGGGATCGCGATCCAGCGGACCCCGCGCAGCCAGCTGGCCGCGACGAACCCGGCGACGTCCGTGGTGGCGCCGCCGCCGATGCCGACGATGACGTCGGTGCGGGTGAAGCCGGTCTGGCCGAGCGCCTTCCAGCAGTAGGCGGCGACCTCGACGGTCTTGGCCTCCTCCGCGTTGGGCAGCTGGATGGCGATGGCCTCGTAGCCCTGGTCGGCGAGGTCCTGGCGGACCGCCTCCCCGGTCTCGGCGAGCGCCTCGGGGTGCAGCACGGCGACCCGCTGGGCGCGGTCGCCGATGAGCTGGGGCAGCTCGCCGAGAAGCTGGTGGCCGACGAGGACCTCGTACGGGTCGGAGCCCGCGGAGCCTGCGACCTGGATGCGGGTGGGGCCCTGCTGCGTCATGCCGGTGTTCTCCACGCCGGGGGCGGCAGCGCCCTCCGGCAGTTCCAGTGCGTCGATGATCGCCTGGGCGACCTCTTCGGGGGTGTGTTCGTCGGTGGCGACGACGGTACGGGCGACCTCTTCGTAGAGGTGGCGGCGGGCGTCCATCAGCTCGCGCCACTGCCGGCGAGGGTTGACCGCGAGGAGCGGGCGGGCGGCGCCGAGGCCGACGCGGCGGACGGCCTCGTCCACGTCCATGGAGAGGTAGACGACCGGTCGGCCGGCCAGCAGCTCCCTGGTCGCCCGGTCCAGGACGGCTCCGCCACCGAGGGAGAGGACGCCCGGGTGCCCGGCGACGGCCGCCTCGACGGCCCGGCGCTCCAGGGCCCGGAAGTGCTCCTCGCCCTCGTCGTAGAAGATCTCCGCGATCGGCTTGCCGGCCTCGGCGACGACGTCCGCGTCGGTGTCCCGGTAGGTGGTGCCGAGCCGGGCGGCGAGCAGTTCGCCGACGGTGGACTTGCCGACGCCCATCGGGCCGACGAGGACGACCAGGGGGCCGCTCATCGGATCTGGAGGTGGTCGAGGTACGACTGGACGTTGCGGCGGGTCTCGGCCACGCTGTCGCCGCCGAACTTCTCCGCGACCGCGTCGGCCAGGACCAGGGCGACCATCGCCTCCGCGACGATGCCCGCCGCCGGGACGGCGCAGACGTCGGAGCGCTGGTGGTGGGCCTTGGTGGCCTCGCCGGTGGTGACGTCCACGGTGGCCAGCGCGCGCGGCACGGTCGCGATGGGCTTCATCGCGGCGCGCACGCGCAGCAGTTCGCCGGTGGTGAGGCCGCCCTCGGTGCCGCCGGAACGCCCGGAGGTGCGCCGGATGCCCTCGTCGGTGGCGACGATCTCGTCGTGCGCCTTCGAGCCGGGGACCCGGGCCAGCTCGAAGCCGTCGCCGACCTCGACGCCCTTGATGGCCTGGATGCCCATGAGCGCGGCGGCGAGCCGGGCGTCCAGACGCCGGTCCCAGTGCACGTGCGAGCCGAGCCCGACGGGCACGCCGTACGCCAGCACCTCGACGACACCGCCGAGGGTGTCGCCGTCCTTGTGGGCCTGGTCGATCTCGGCCACCATCGCCTTGGACGCGTCGGCGTCCAGGCAGCGGACCGGGTCGGCGTCCAGCTTCTCCACGTCGGCGGGGACCGGGAGGACGCCGTACGGCGCCTTCGCGGCGGCCAGCTCGACGACATGGCTGACGATCTCGATGCCCGCGGTCTCCTTGAGGTAGGAGCGGGCGACGGTCCCGAGGGCCACGCGGGCGGCGGTCTCCCGGGCACTGGCGCGCTCCAGGATCGGCCGGGCCTCGTCGAAGCCGTACTTCTGCATCCCCGCGAGGTCGGCGTGGCCGGGCCGGGGCCGGGTCAGCGGGGCGTTACGGGCGAGCTTCGCCAGCTCCTCCGGGTCGACCGGGTCGGCCGACATGACCTGCTCCCACTTGGGCCACTCGGTGTTGCCGACCATGACGGCGACCGGGGAGCCCATGGTGAGGCCGTGGCGTACGCCGCCGAGGAAGGTGACCTCGTCCTTCTCGAACTTCATCCGCGCACCGCGCCCGTAACCGAGCCGTCGCCTGGCCAGCGCCTCCGCCACCATCTCCGTGGTGATCGGGACACCGGCGGGAAGACCCTCCAGCGTCGCCACCAGTGCGGGACCGTGCGACTCGCCTGCGGTCAGCCAGCGCAACCTGCTCAACGGTGCTCCTCATGCTCGCGCCTGAATCCAACGGCGCCACCGGGTGCGCGGCCCTGGCCCGCCGCCTCCGATCCTCCCACGACCCTGGACACGATCCGGCCGCCGGTCCAGCAGACGGACTGGCGGAGCCCGACGAGTGGTCGGTCAGCGGGCGGCGAGCGCCGCTTCCCCGGCCTGCCGCATGGCGGCCAGCGGGGCCGGAACACGGCCGGTCATCTGCTCGACCTGGAGCAGGGCCTGGTGCACGAGGAGGTCGAGTCCGCCGACCACCGCCCCGCCGTGCGCCGACCAGGCGGCGGCGAGCGCGGTGGGCCACGGCTCGTACAGCACGTCGAAGAGGATGCCGGGGGTCTCCGGTACGGATCCGGCCAGCGCGTCGGTGGCTCCGGCCGGGGTGGTGGCGATGACGAGCGGCGCGCTCGACGCCGCCGCCGCGTCCGCCCAGTCGGCGATCACGACGTCGACGCCGAGCCGGTCCCCCCAGGCGCGCATCTCGGCCGCACGCTCGGGGCTGCGTACATAGGCGGTGACCGGTCCGGCGCAGATCGCCGCGAGCGCGGCCAGCGCGGAGGAGGCGGTGGCGCCGGCGCCGAGGACGGCGGCGGTCTCGACCTTGTCGACGCCGCGTTCGCACAGGGCGGCGATCATGCCGGGGATGTCGGTGTTGTCACCGACGCGGCGGCCGTCCTCGGTGAACACGACCGTGTTGACGGCCTCCACGGAGGCGGCCGTCGCGCTGATCTCGTCGAGCAGCGGGATGATCGCGCGCTTGAGCGGCATGGTCAGGGACAGCCCTGCCCAGGAGGCGTCAAGACCCTCGATGAATCCGGGCAGCGCCGCCTCGTCGACCTCGTACCGGTCGTAGGACCAGTGCTCCAGGCCCAGTTCGGCGTAGGCGGCGCGGTGCAGGACCGGGGAGAGGGAGTGGGCGATGGGCGCGCCGAGGACGGCGGCCCGGCGTGGTGCACTCACTGGCCGGCCTTCCCGTCCTCGTACTCCCGCCGGTTCTTCTCGTGCTCCTTGTTGGTCTCGGCGAAGACGGTCTTGTCCTCGTTGATCGAGACGAAGTAGTACCAGGGGCCCGGTGTGGGATTCATCGCCGAGTGCAGGGCATCCGCACCCGGATTGCTGATCGGACCGGACGGCAGGCCGATGATCTTGTACGTGTTGTAGGGGTCGTCGATCTTCCGCAGATCGTCGACGGCACCGATGTCCAGCGTGCTCTGGCCCTTGATGTAGTTGACCGTGGAGTCGAATTCCAGCCGTCCGACGGTCTCCATGTTGCCCGGCTTGAGCCGGTTGTAGACGACGCGGGCAACCTTGTCGAAGTCGTGCTTGTACTTGCCCTCGACCTGCACGAGGCTCGCGACGGTGATGAGCTCCCAAGGGGTCTTCAGGCCGAGCTTCTTCGCGCTGGCCTCCAGGTCGAGTTTGCCGTACTCCTTGTTCGCCCGCGCGACCATCCGCTTCAGCGCGTCCTCGGGCTTGGACCCCTTGGCAACCGGGTAGGCCGCCGGGTAGAGGAAGCCCTCCAGCGGGTCCTTCACATCCGGGTTGTCGTCCGCCCAGTCGGGCAGGCCCAGCGACTCCGCCTTGGTCTTGGCGATCTTCGCCGTGGTGCCCTTCTTCAGCTCCAGCCGCTTGTCGATCTCGGCATAGACCTTGACGTTGCGGGTCCCCTCCGGGATCACGAACGCGTTCTGGCTCTTGGGGTCGAGCATCAGGTCGATCGCGCTGGCGGCGGACATCTCCTTCTTCAGGAGGTAGACGCCCGCCTGGAGCAACTTGCCCTTGGGGTTGTCGTTCTGCGCCGCGACGAAGGCGTCGGAGGACTTGATCACGCCCTTCTTGCGCAGGATGTTGGCGATGTCGTAGCCGAGCGAACCTTCCGGGATCTCGACCTCGACCTCGCCGGTGCCCGCCCCCGCGAAGTCGGCCGGAGCGCCGAACTGCTTCTTCCAGAAGGTGTAGCCGACATAGCTGACTCCGCCGAGGCCACCGAGCAGGACGACGGAGACCACCAGGCAGGCACAGCCGCTGCGGCTCTTCTTCTTGTTCTTGCCACCCCGGCGCGAAGCGCGCGATCCGTCGTCATCCGGGTCGTCGTCGCCGTCACGCGGCTCACGGCCGGCCGGATCGTCCGCACCGGTGAAGAAAGGATGCGTCTCTTCCTGCGGCTCGTCCGGGTCCCAGTCCGTCGACGGCTGCTGCTGGTGCTGTTCCTGGTGTTGCTGGTGCTGTTCCTGGTGCTGTTCCTGGTGTTGCTGCTGGTCAGGCAAGGCCTCGCGGCGGCCCGGGGGCTGCGGCGGCGGGTAGGCCTCGGGGGTGCCGTAGTAGTCCTGCGTCGCGTCGTAGCCGCCGGGCTGCTGCGCGTACGGGTCCTGGGGCTCGGCCCCGTACGGCATGGCGGACTGCTGCCCGGTGTCCCAGCCGCCGTTGTACTGCGGCTGGGCACTCTGCTGCTGGGCGTACGGGTCCTGCTGGGGCGCGCCGTACTGCTGCTGATGGTTCTGCTGCGGCTGCTGCCCGTACTGCTGGTGCTGCTGATGCTGGTCGTACGGCTGCTGCGGGTACTGCTGGTGGCCCTGGTACTGCTGGGCGTACGGGTCCTGCGGATAGGACTGCTGCTGGTCGCCGTACTGACCCTCGCCGTGGGCGGCCTGCGGGCCTCCCCATCCCTGGTCCCCGTACAAGGGGTCCTCGGGATGCCACGGTTCGGAGCCGGGGCCCCGGCCATACTCAGTCATCGATCCCCTAGAGCCGCGAGACGCCGTTCCGTCTCTTCGCTTCGCTGTGCGGTGTTTGTTCGAACACCGCCGCATCGCGCGGAACGTTACCGTATCGCGATCAGACAACCACTTCGACGCCCTCACCGGGGGGATTGCCAGACGCCCGTTCGGACTCCAGAGCGTTCTGAAGGATCACCACAGCGGCAGCCTGGTCGATGACAGACCGGCCCTTCTTGGACTTCACGCCCGAGGCGCGCATCCCCTGAGCGGCCGTCACTGTGGTCATCCTCTCGTCCACCAGTCGCACCGGAACGGGCGCGATCGAACGAGCGAACACCTGCGCGAACTCCCGGACCTTGGCGGCCGCGGGGCCCTCGCCGCCGCCGAGGGAGCGCGGCAGGCCGAGGATGACCTCGATCGGCTCGTACTCCTCGACGAGTCCGCGGAGCCGCCGGTGGGCGGCCGGGACATCACGTCCCGGCACGGTCTCCACAGGCGTGGCCAGGATCCCGTCGGGGTCGCACGAGGCGACCCCGATCCGGGCGTCCCCGACGTCGACGGCGAGCCGTCGGCCGCGGCGCATCGCCGTCATCCCGCTCGTCACGCCGTCTCGGTGACGAGGCGTTCGACCGCGGCGACGGCGTCGCCGATGGCGGCCGGGTCCGTGCCGCCGCCCTGGGCGACGTCCGGCTTGCCGCCGCCACCGCCGCCGAGGGTCTTCGCGGCCGTACGCACGAGGTCACCGGCCTTGAGACCGCGCTCGCGGGCGGCCTCGTTGGTGGCGATCACCGTGAGCGGGCGGCCGTTGGCCGTGGTGAACAGGGCCACGACGGCCGCGCGGCCGCCCTGGATGCGTCCGCGTACGTCCAGGACCAGCTTGCGCAGGTCGTCGGCGGAGGTGCCGTCGGGGACCTGGCCGGTGACCAGGGCGACGCCCCGGACGTCCTTGGCGGACTCGACGAGCCCGGCGGCGGCCGCGAGGACCTTCTCCGCGCGGAACTTCTCGATCTCCTTCTCGGCGTCCTTCAGCTTGCCGAGCATGCCCGCGATCTTCTCCGGAAGCTCCTCGGGACGGCCCTTGACCAGCTCCTGGAGCTGGGCGACGACCGTGTGCTCCTTGGCGAGGAAGTTGTACGCGTCGACGCCGACGAGGGCCTCGATGCGGCGCACGCCGGAGCCGATGGAGGACTCGCCGAGCAGCTTCACCAGACCCAGCTGGGCGGTGTTGTGGACGTGCGTGCCACCGCACAGCTCCTTGGAGAAGTCGCCGATGGTGACGACGCGGACCCGCTCGCCGTACTTCTCGCCGAACTCGGCGATGGCGCCCTGCTTCTTGGCCTCGTCGATGGACATGACCTCGGCCTGGACGTCGAGTTCCCGCGAGAGGACCTCGTTGATCCGCTGCTCGACGTCGGTGAGCACCGTGCCGGGTACGGCGGCGGGCGAACCGAAGTCGAAGCG
The DNA here is from genome assembly GCF_056172905.1 of Streptomyces sp. iso_384. Classification (NCBI taxonomy): domain Bacteria; kingdom Bacillati; phylum Actinomycetota; class Actinomycetes; order Kitasatosporales; family Streptomycetaceae; genus Streptomyces; species Streptomyces sp. iso_384. The sequence continues at coordinate 2,967,816 of NZ_JBWBTT010000001.1, read as the reverse complement.
GAAGCGGCCCGGCGAGTTCTCGGAGCCGGCCTGGGCGGCCGTCGGGCCGAGCGCGTCGCGCAGCGCCTGGTGCGTGAGGTGGGTGGCGCTGTGGGCGCGGGCGATGGCCCGGCGGCGGGTGTTGTCGATGGAGGCGAAGACGGAGGCTCCGACCGTCACCTCGCCGACCTGGACGACGCCCTTGTGGACGTGGACGCCGGGGACCGGCTTCTGCACGTCGCGGACCTCGATCACGGCGCCGGTGTCGAGCCGGATCCGGCCGGTGTCGGCGAGCTGGCCGCCGCCCTCGGCGTAGAAGGGGGTGCGGTCCAGGACGACCTCGACCTCGTCGCCCTCGGTGGCGGCGGGCGAGGGCACGCCGTCGACCAGCAGACCGACGATGGTGGACTCGCCGGCGGTGGAGGTGTAGCCGGTGAACTCGGTGGCGCCGGAGGTGTCGGCGACCTCGCGGTAGGCGGACAGGTCGGCGTGACCGGTCTTCTTGGCGCGGGCGTCGGCCTTGGCCTTGTCGCGCTGCTCCTGCATGAGGCGGCGGAAGCCGTCCTCGTCCACGGAGAGCCCCTGCTCGGCGGCCATCTCCAGGGTCAGGTCGATCGGGAAGCCCCAGGTGTCGTGGAGCAGGAACGCCTTGTCGCCGGCGAGGACCCGGCCGCCGGCGGCCTTGGTCTCGGTGACGGCGGTCTCCAGGATGTTGGTGCCGCCCTTGAGGGCCTTGAGGAAGGCGGCTTCCTCGGCGAGCGCGACCGTCTCGATGCGCTTGCGGTCGGTGATCAGCTCCGGGTACTGCAGACCCATCGTGTTGATCACGACGTCCACCAGCTCGTTGACGACGGAGCCGGTGGCGCCCATGAGGCGCATGTTGCGGATGGCGCGGCGCATGATGCGGCGCAGCACATAGCCGCGGCCCTCGTTGCCGGGGGTGACGCCGTCGCCGATGAGCATCACCGACGTACGGATGTGGTCGGCGACGACGCGGAGCGAGACGTCCGTGCTCTTGTCAGCGCCGTAACGGACGCCGGTCAGCTCGGTGGCCCTGTCCATGACGACGCGCAGGGTGTCGGTCTCGTACATGTTCTGTACGCCCTGCAGGATCATGGCGAGGCGTTCGAGGCCGAGACCGGTGTCGATGTTCTTCGACGGCAGGTCCCCGAGGATCGGGAAGTCCTCCTTGCCGTCGCCGGCGCCGCGCTCGTACTGCATGAAGACCAGGTTCCAGATCTCCACGTAGCGCTCGTCGTTGACGGCCGGGCCGCCCTCGACGCCGAACTCGGGGCCGCGGTCGTAGTTGATCTCGGAGCAGGGGCCGCAGGGTCCGGGGACGCCCATGGACCAGAAGTTGTCCTTCTTGCCCAGGCGCTGGATGCGCTCGGCCGGGACGCCGATCTTGTCGCGCCAGATCTGCTCGGCCTCGTCGTCGTCGAGGTAGACGGTGATCCAGAGCTTCTCGGGGTCGAGGCCGTAGCCGCCGTCCTCGACGGAGTTGGTCAGCGCCTCCCAGGCGAGCTGGATGGCGCCTTCCTTGAAGTAGTCCCCGAAGGAGAAGTTGCCGCACATCTGGAAGAAGGTGCCGTGACGGGTCGTCTTGCCGACCTCTTCGATGTCCGGCGTACGCACGCACTTCTGCACGCTGGTGACGCGCGGGGCGGGCGGCTTGACCTCGCCGAGGAAGTACGGCTTGAAGGGGACCATGCCCGCGGGGACCAGCAGCAGAGTCGGGTCGTCCGCGATGAGCGACGCCGAAGGCACGGCGGTGTGACCGCGCTCCTCGAAGAAGCTCAGCCAGCGGCGGCGGATTTCAGCCGACTCCATCAGTGGTCCTCATTCCGGTTGTTCGTTTTGTAAGGAAGTGTGCGGTACGTGTTCGCGGGCTCGGCCGCTTCGACGGCGAAGTGCCGCTGTACGGGAAGATCGGGGTCGACCGGTGCGTCCAGACCCAGGGCGCCGCCCAGTTCGGCTTCGCGGCGGACCATGCCCTCCCGTACGTCGAGGGCGAAGTCCTTGAGCCGGTGACCGGTCTCGATCGCCTTGTCCGCGGCCTGCGCCGCGAGGCTTTCGGGGGTCAGCTGCTTGAGCTTGCGGTTGACCTTGGTGGTGGCCCACACACCGGCGGCTGCGCCGGCGGTGAACCAGAACGTGCGGCGGAACATCGCTCGATCAGTCCTTCTGTCCGCGGGCGTTTCGGCGTTCGCGCCTGCGTTCGCGCGCCGAGGGTACGGTCCGGCCGACGATCACCGTGCGGCGGGCGGAGCCACGGCCCCGCGCCGGTTCCGGTTCGGGCGTGGTGCGGCGGCCGAGGGCCTGCCGCACGCCGTAGCCGAAGGCGGCGACCTTGACGAGGGGGCCGCCGAACGTGGAGGCGACGGTGGTGGAGAGCGCCGAGGCGTTGGAGGTGACTTCCTGGACGTCGCTCGCGATGGCGTCGACCTTGTCCAGCTGGGTCTGCGCGGAGCGCACCGTCGCCGAGGCGTCGGCCAGCAGCGGAACGGCCTGGTCGGTCACGTCCGCCACGAGTTTGGTGGTCGCCCTGAGCGTCTGGGCGAGCCTCACCAGCACCACGGCGAGAAACGAGACCAGGATCGCCCAGAAGACGGCCACGAGGATCCCGGCCACCTCTCCACCGGACACTGTGCACCGCTCCCTGCTCGTCGCTCGGGCCCTTCCGGGCCATGTCCCACGAGCCTATCGCGCCGCGCATCTGCTCCCCTACCGCATTCCCCGCGGGCGGGGCGGGAGTTGCATGACGAGATTGTACGGAGAGCTTTCAAGCCAGTACTCTGCGTGTTTCATGCGACGCCTGCAGGACCCCTCTCCTCATCCCGATGATCCGGACACCCGCCGCCCGGCCGCTCCCGGCAACCTCCCGGCCGAACTGAACCCGTTCGTGGGGCGTGAGGACGAACTGACCGAGCTGGGTGGACTGCTGGAGGAGTCCCGGCTCGTGACCGTCGCCGGGGTGGCGGGCGTGGGCAAGACCCGGTGCGTGACCCGCGTCGCCGCCCTGCGGGAGAAACGGTACTGCGACGGGGTCCTGCTGGCCGAGCTGTCCGCCGTACGCCACCCCGACCTGCTGGAACACGCCCTGGTCGACGCGTTGGGCCTGACCGACCACACCAGCAGGCCGCCCCGCGCCGTCCTCGTCGACCATCTCTCCGAGCGCCGGACGCTGCTGGTGATCGACGGCTTCGAGCACCTCGTCGACGCCTGTGCCGACCTCGTCACCGAACTGCTGCGCCGGGCACCACGCCTCCAGGTGCTCGCGGCCGGGCGCTGCCCCCTCCGGGTGGACGGGGAGCGGACGTACCCGCTCGCACCGATGTCCGACGAGGACGCGGTGGAGCTCTTCACCGAACGGGCGCGCGGGGTGCGGCCGGGCTGGCGGCCGACGGCGGGCGAGCGGACGACCGTGCTGGAACTCTGCCGCCGCCTCGACGGAATCCCGCTGGCCCTGGAGCTGGCGGCCGGGCGGCTGCGCGCCCTCTCGGTGGAGCAGGTGTTGCTGCGGCTGGACGACCGCTTCCGGCTGCTGACCGGCGGCCGTCGCGGTGCTCCCCCACGCCACCAGACGCTGCGTACGGCGATCGGCTGGAGCCATGAGCTGTGCACGCCGGAGCAGCGGCTGCTGTGGGCGCGGCTGTCGGTGTTCGCCGGGCAGTTCGACCTGGAGGCCGCCGAGTACATCTGCGGCGGGGCGGATCTGCCGGCCGACGCGGTGCTCGATGTGCTGGACGAGCTGATCGCCCAGTCGGTGGTGGAGCGCGAGGACGGGCCGGCCGGCGCCCGCTACCGGCTGCTGGACACGGTCAGCGAGTACGGGGCGCAGTGGCTGGCTGCCACCGGGGACGCCCAGCGGCTGCGGCGGCGGCACCGGGACTGGTTCCTGGGGCTCGCGACCTGGTGCGAGCTGGACTGGTTCAGTCCGCGCCAGGCGGAGGTGGCGGCGCGGATCGACAGCGAGCTGCCCAATCTCCGCCGGGCGATGGAATGTTCGATGGAGAGCCCCGACGAGGTGCATCTCGCGCAGCATCTGGCGGGCACCCTGTGGTTCTACTGGACCGGCTGCGGCCGGCTGTCCGAGGGGCGGCACTGGCTGGACCACGTCCTGGAGGAGCCGACCCCGCACGATGCCGCCCGGCTGAAGGTGCTGTGGGTGCTGGGTTATGTGGCGGTGCTGCAGGGCGACGCGGTCGGCGCGATCTCGGCGCTCCAGGAGTGCCGGGAGGAGGCCGAGCGGGCCGGGGACGCGACGGCGCTGGCGTACGCGGTGCACCGCACGGGGTGTCTGGCGATCGTGACGGACGACATGGAGCGGGCCGAGGAGTTGCTGCGCGACGCGCTCGGCCGGTACCGCGCGGTCGGCGAGCTGAACAGCAATGTGCTGATGGCGCAGGTCGAGCTGGCCATGGCGGTGGCGTTCCTCGGCGATCTGGAAGCGGCGGCGGTGATCTGCGACGAGGTCCGGGAGATCTGCGAGGACCACGGGGAGCGGTGGGCGCTGGCGTACGCGCTGTACGTCCTGGCGTACGCGGCGCTGCGGCGGGGGCGGCCGGCCCGGGCGCGGCAGATGCTCGGCGAGTGCCTGACGATCGGCCGGACCTTCAACGATCTGCTGGGCACGGTGCTGTCGCTGGAGCTGCTGGCCCTGGTGACGGCGGTGGAGGGGGACGCCGGGGAGGCCGCCGTGCTCCAGGGCGCGGCGGAGGGCATCTGGCCGTCGGTGGGTCTGCAGCTTTTCGGCTCGGCGTTCTACGGGCGGCCGCGGGCGGAGTGCGAGGAGCAGGTGCGCCGGGAGCTGGGGAACGCGGCGTACGAGGAGGGGTTGCGGGCGGGCCGGCGGCTGGATCCGGACACCGCGGTGGCCCGGGCGCTGGCGGGCGGGCCGGGCCCGTCGATGGACGCGCCGGGCGTGGGCGGGACGGCCGGCGGGCCCGGGGGAACGCGAAGGCCCGCCGCCTCCCGGATGACAGGGAGGGGCGGGCCGGAGCGCTGGTAAGAGCGGCTACGCCTGGATCAGCGGGCGTAGTACTCGACGACGAGCTGCTCGTCGCAGATCACCGGGATCTCCTTGCGGTTCGGGTCCCGGTCCAGGCGGAAGGCCAGGGCCTTCAGGTTCACCTGGAGGTAGCGCGGGGTCTCACCGTCGGTGTCGTAGCCACCCTCGCGGGCCACCTGGAAGGGGACCTTGGAGCGGCTGCGCTCGCGGACCATCACGACGTCGTCGGGACGGACGCGGAAGGACGGCTTGTCGACCTTGCCACCGTTGACCTCGATGTGGCCGTGGACGACCATCTGGCGGGCCTGGTAGATGGTGCGGGCGATGCCCGAACGCAGCACCAGGGCGTCGAGGCGACGCTCGAGCTCGACGACCAGCGCCTCGCCCGTCTTGCCTTCGGCCTTCTTGGCGCGGTCGTAGGCGCGCGCCATCTGGCGCTCGCTGATGTCGTACTGCGCACGCAGGCGCTGCTTCTCCAGCAGACGGACCTTGTAGTCCGAGTTCTGCTTGCGGCCACGGCCGTGCTCGCCCGGCGGGTACGGACGAGCTTCGAAGTACTTGACAGCCTTCGGCGTCAGGGCGATGCCGAGGGCACGCGACTTCTTGACCTTGGGACGCGACTGGTTAGGCACGTTCTCCAGACCTCCGTTGTAGGTTAGGTTAGGCTTACCTTACTCAAGGAGATCGCATGTCTCGCCCTGGGAACACCACTCACGTCACGGACAGCACAGACAGCGGCAGCACCTCAGAGAAGGATGCTGCTACGACGGAAGGCCGATCTGATCGTGGTCAGCCGCGTCCCAGCGGGCTTGAAAACACTCGGATGCCGTCAGCAGCCGAGCGCACACGAACTCTCGTACAGAGTACCTGCTCCGCGCTGCTCGTCGTACCGGGGCTCGATCCGGCCCGTGCGGAGCCGCTGGTCCCGGACAGCAGGAGCGTGGGACCCGAGGGCGACCTGTTCCTCGAATTCCCCGCGGATTCCCCGGCGGTACGGGCCGCGACGCACGCGCAGGGCGACGAGCTGACCGCCGTGCTGGAGATCACGGACGTCGCTCCGGTCTCCGTGCCGCACCGGATCCGTGGCCGCGCGTGGGTCTCCGGCTGGCTCACCTCCGTGCCCGGCATCGCCGAGCCCGGCCGGATGATGCTGCGCCTGGAATTCGGCGAGGCGTACGTGGACGACCTCTGGGGCGCGGAGGACATCGAGGCGGAGGACTTCCGGGACGCGGCCCCCGACCCGCTGGCCTTCCACGAGGCGGAGCTGCTGCAGCATCTGCACTCCGCCCACGACGAGCAGATGCGCACCCTGTGCGGGCTGCTGGGCGCGCGCACCGCCCGCGCCTGCTCCGCGCACCAGCCCAGGGCCGTACCGGTGGCGCTGGACCGCTTCGGGCTGCGGGTCCGCTTCGTGGAGGGCCAGGGGTCCTGCTTCGACGCACGCTTCGAGTTCCCGGAGGCGGTGCGCGATGTCACCGAGCTGCGCCACGCCATGCACACCCTCTTCGAGGCGGCCGCCTCCTGACCGGGCGGCGCGAGGACCTCTACGTCTGCTCGCCGCTCTCGCCGGAACGGCCCAGGCGTTCGCGGACCCGCTCGACGACGTCCGCGTACCGCGCCTCGGCGCCGTAGCGGGTGGGGGTGTAGTACTGCCGGTCGCGGACCGCGTCCGGGGCGTACTGCTGGGCGGCGATGCCGCCCTGCACGTCGTGCGGATAGACATAGCCCTGGGCATGGCCGAGCTTGGCCGCGCCCTTGTAGTGACCGTCGCGCAGATGGGCCGGGACGGGGCCGGCGAGCCCCTTGCGGACATCCTCCTGCGCCGCGGAGATCGCCAGCGTCGCCGCGTTGGACTTGGGCGCGAGCGCCAGCGCGATGGTGGCGTGGCTGAGGGTGAGCGCCGCCTCCGGGAAACCGATCATGGCCACCGCCTGGGCGGCGGCCACGGCGGTCGGCAGCGCGGTGGGATCGGCCAGGCCGATGTCCTCGCTGGCCGAGATCATCAGCCGCCGGGCGATGAACCGCGGGTCCTCCCCCGCCTCGATCATCCGGGCCAGGTAGTGCAGAGCGGCGTCCACGTCGGAGCCGCGGATCGACTTGATGAGCGCGCTGGCCACGTCGTAGTGCTGGTCGCCGTCACGGTCGTACTTCACGGCGGCCCGGTCGACGGTCGCCTCGACCGTCTCCAGAGTGATCTCCGCCTCCCCCGTGGCGATGGCCGCGCCCGCCGCGGCCTCCAGCGCCGTCAGGGCCCGGCGCGCGTCGCCGCCCGCGATCCGCAGCAGATGCGCCTCGGCGTCCTCGGGCAGGGTGACCGCCCCGCCGAGACCCCGCTCACCGGTCAGCGCCCGGCGCAGCAGAGAGCGCAGATCGTCGTCGGTCAGCGGTTCCAGGGTGAGCAGCAGGGAGCGCGAGAGCAGCGGGGAGATGATGGAGAAGTACGGATTCTCCGTGGTGGCGGCGATGAGCGTCACCCAGCGGTTCTCCACGGCGGGGAGCAGGGAGTCCTGCTGGGCCTTGGAGAAGCGGTGGATCTCGTCCAGGAAGAGGACGGTCTCCTTGCCGAAGCCACCGGTTGCGCGGCGCGCGCTCTCGATGACGGCCCGGACCTCCTTGACGCCCGCGGTGATCGCGGAGAGCTCCACGAAGCGCTTGTTGGTGGCCTTGCTGACCACGTACGCCAGGGTCGTCTTGCCGGTGCCGGGCGGGCCCCAGAGGATCACCGACGACGCACCGGCCGGACCGCCGCTCCCCTCGACGAGCCGGCGCAGCGGCGAGCCCGGCTTCAGCAGATGCTGCTGGCCGACGACCTCGTCGAGGGTGCGCGGACGCATCCGGACAGCGAGGGGGCTGCTGGACGGGTCCTTCTCCTGGCGGTCTTCGGCGGCTGCGGTAAAGAGGTCGGGCTCCACGTCCTGAAGCCTAAGCGACCCCACTGACAGCGCCGCCGGGGCCAAGGCGCCCACCGGCGCGGTAGGTGCTGTTCAGCTGGTCCAGAAGTCCCACCAGCGGGTCAGGATCAGCATGCCGATGATCCCGATCCACATCACCGGAAGCACCCAGGGGAACTCGGTGAGCCCGCTGCGCAGCCAGGCCGGGGCCGGGAGGATGCGGTGCTTGACGTTGTGCGTGGTCACGTAGCAGAACATGACGATGGTGGCGACCCAGGCCAGGCAGCACCAGAGGCAGAGCGAGTTGATGTTGTAGAGCGACTGGTACTGGAGCCAGGTGCAGAAGCCGACGCCGAACAGCGTCCCGGCGTTCAGCCCGAGCCAGAACCAGCTGCGGTAGCGGGCGCCGGCGAGCAGGCCCATGCCGATCGCGATGACCATGCCGTACGTGACCAGGCCCAGCATCGGGTTGGGGAACCCGAAGGCCGAGGCCTGCTCGCTCTTCATGATGTTGCCGCAGGCGACGACGGGGTTGAGGCTGCAGCCGGGGGTGAAGGAGGGGTCCTCCAGCAGCTTGAACTTGTCGATCGTGATGACCCAGGAGGCCAGCAGTCCGGCCGCGCCGGTGATCACCAGGAGCAGGGCGAGACCGCGTCCGGCCCCGAAGGTGCGCTTGCCGCCGCCCTCGTCCTGGTCGGAGGAGAGGTCGTGGTCTACCGCAGCAGTCGTCATATCGCCGTTCCATCACCGAGTGGTCAGCCGGGCAAGGTCATTGTGCCGCACCCCTGTACGGGTCAACCGTTCGATGGACATAAAGGTGTACGTCCGGTGGGCAGCGGAACGCCGGTCCCACGGAATGCTCGGACCCATGACGGAACTCGTGGTGGACGTGCGCGGACTGCGCAAGCGATACGGCGGTGTGACCGCGCTGGACGGCCTGGACCTGGGCATCCGGCGCGGCGAGGTGTGCGGACTGCTCGGCCCGAACGGTGCCGGGAAGAGCACCTGCGTGGGCGTGCTCCAGGGGCAGCGGGGCCGGGACGGCGGCCGTGTGGAGGTCCTCGGCGTCGACCCCGCGACGGCCGACCGCCGTCAACGGTCCCGGGTCGGGATCGTCTGGCAGGATGAATCCGCACCCGCCGAGTTGACGGTACGGGAGACGGTCCGGCACTTCGCCCGCTACTACCCGCACCCGCGCGACCCCGACGAGACCATCGCCCTGGTCGGTCTGGGGGCGAAGGCGGGATCCCGGACCAAGGCCCTCTCGGGTGGTCAGCGCCGCCGCCTCGATGTGGCGCTCGGGGTGATCGGCTCCCCCGAACTCCTCCTGCTCGACGAGCCGACCACCGGTTTCGATCCGGCGGCCCGGCGGCAGTTCTGGGAGCTGATCCGGCTGCTCGCGGACGGCGGCACCACCATCCTCCTGACCACGCACTATCTGGAGGAGGCCGAAGCGCTCGCCGACCGGCTCGTGGTCGTCGCCTCGGGCACCGCGGTCGCCGAGGGAACTCCTGAGGAACTGCGGGCCCGGTACGGCACCCGCGCCACGGTCCGGTGGACGGAGCCCGACGGATCGCCGCGCTCCGAGGAGACCGGGACGCCGACGCGCACGGTCACCGCGCTCGCCGGCCGTTTCGGCGGCGAGGTCCCGGGGCTGCTGGTCACCCGGCTCACGCTCGAAGACGTCTATCTGCGGCTCACCGGACAGTCGGAGGCCGTCCGATGACCGCCCCGGACACCACCGGACTGCCCGGTGCGTGGCGCCTGGGTCTGCTGCGCGGCGGTCTGGAACTGAAGCAGTTCTTCCGCCTGCGCGACCAGGTCGTCTTCTCGCTCGCCTTCCCCGTCGTCCTCCTGGTGCTGCTCGCCTCGAATCGGCCGCCGTGCTGGAGCAGGCGGGCGGCTGGGAGTTCGGACGGATCGCCCTGGTGCTGGGCGCGTGGTGCATCGGAGGATTGCTGCTGTGTCTGCCGACGTTCCGCTGGAAGAGCAGGCGCGACGGCTGACCGGAGCGGGCGGGGCTCGTGACTCCGACGTCTGGGTCCGGTCGCTGCCTCCCTGGGACGGGTATTTCGCCGTCGTCTGGGCGGTCACCCTCGCCGTGGTGCTGGGGGCCGCCGAGCCGTCGTGGCCGGTCCGCGCGACGGCGGGCGCGATCGTGGCGCTGAATCTGCCGTGGTACGTCCTGGTCGGCCGGCCCGCCATGCTGGACGACAGCGGGTCCGAGGGGCCGGCCCGCCGCTATGTGGTGGGAGCGCTGCTGCTCTTCCTGCCCACCGCGATGCTGGTCGGCGAGACGCAGCTGGTCACGTTCGCGCTGGCCCCGCAGTGCTTCATGCTGCTGCGGCTGCGGGACGCGCTGTGGGTGCTGGGCGGTATGGGCGCGGTGCCGTTCGTCGGCTGGACGCTGCTGTGGCATCCGACGGCGGGCGAGAGTGCGTTCCGGCTGCTGCTGGCGGTGGCGACCTTCGCGTTCAGCGCGTTCCTGGGCCGGTGGACGGCGCGGATCATCGCCCAGAGCCGCGGCCGGGCCGCGCTGATCGCCGAGCTGGAGGCGGGCCGTGAGGAGATCGCCCGGCTGTCCACGGCGCACGGGGCGCTGGCGGAGCGGGAGCGGATGTCGCGGGAGATCCACGACACGCTGGCCCAGGGCTTCACCAGCCTGCTGATGCTCTCCCAGGCCGTCGAATCCGAGCTGGAGCACGATCTGCCGCAGGCCCGGCGGCATGTGGAGCTGATGACCCGGACCGCGCGGGAGAACCTCACCGAGGCCCGGGCGCTGGTGGCCGGTGGCTCTCCGGCCGATCTGGCCGGCAACTCGCCGGCGGACGCCCTGAGCCGACTGGCCGACCGGCACACCGCGCAGACCGGCGCCCCGGCCGCGCTGACGGTGACCGGCGGTGTCCGCCCGCTGCCGACCGCGTACGAGGTCGTCGTCCTGCGCGCCTGTCAGGAGGCCCTCGCCAACACCCGTAAACACGCGGGCCCGTCCGTACCGGTGGCCGTCGTGCTGACGTACGCCTCCGACGCCCTGACCCTGTCCGTACGGGACGAGGGGTGCGGCTTCGATCCCCGGGCGCCGCGCGAGGGCTACGGCCTCGACGGTGTACGGGCCAGGGCCGAGGAGGCGGGCGGCGGCGCGGCGGTCCGCAGTGCGCCGGGCGCCGGGACCTCGGTGACCGTGACCCTGCCGCTGCCCCCGTCCGCGGGCGCCACCCGCGCCCATAGAAGGAGTTTGTGATGATCCGAGTCCTGCTGGCCGACGACCATCCCGTCTTACGGGAGGGGCTGCGCGGGATGCTGGATGCCGAGCCGGACCTGGAGGTCGTGGGTGAGGCGTCCAGCGGTCCGCGCGCCGAGGCGCTCTGCGCCGAACTGCTGCCGGACATCGTGCTGATGGACCTGCGGATGCCGGGCGGCGGAGGCGTCGAGTCGATCCGCCGGATCCGTGCGGCCGGGCTGCCGTGCCGGGTCGTCGTGCTCACCACGTACGAGAGCGACAGCGACATCCTGCGCGCGGTGGAGGCCGGCGCGTCCGGTTATCTGCTCAAGGACCTGGGCCGGGCGGAGCTGGCGGACGCGATCCGGGCCGCGGCCCAGGGCGAGACCGTGCTCGCGCCGACGGTGGCGACCCGGCTGGTGGACCAGTTGCGCGAAGCGCCGGAGGTTCCCCGGCTCTCGGAGCGCGAGACGCAGGTGCTGCGGCTGGTGGCGGAGGGGTGCACCAACGCGGAGATCGGGCGGCGGCTGTTCATCGGCGAGTCGACGGTGAAGACCCATCTGCTGCGGGTCTTCGGCAAGCTGGGCGTCGGCGACCGGACCGCCGCGGTGACGGGGGCGATGCGCCACGGGCTGCTGTGAACGCGAGGAGGCGCGGGCGGCGGGACCTGAGGTCCCGCCGCCCGCGCCCCGTTCACGGCGCTGTCAGCCGAGGCGCTTCGCCAGTTCGGCCGCGACCTCGGTCACCGGCACCGCGCTCTGCTCGCCGGACTCCATGTCCTTGAGCTGGACGACGCCCTCGGCGAGATCGCGCTCGCCCGCCACCAGGGCGTAGCGCGCGCCCGAGCGGTTGGCGCTCTTCATCGCGCCCTTCAGCCCGCGGCCGCCGAACGCGAAGTCCGCGGCGATGCCCGCACGGCGCAGCCCGGTGACCACGCCGAACAGCACCCGGCGGGCCTCCTCGCCGAGCGGGACCGCGTACACGCTGGTGGTGTAGGGCAGGTCGAGCTCGATGCCCTCGGCCTCCAGCGCGAGGACCGTGCGGTCCACGCCGAGCGCCCAGCCGACGGACGGCAGCTCGGGGCCGCCGATCATCTCGGACAGTCCGTCGTAGCGTCCGCCGCCGCCCACCGCGGACTGCGAGCCGAGACCGTCGTGGACGAACTCGAAGGTGGTGCGGGTGTAGTAGTCGAGGCCGCGCACCAGCTTCTCGTCGTCCTCGAAGACGACGTCGGCGGCCGTGAGGAGCGCCCGTACCTCCTCGTGGTACGCCTTGCACGCGTCGCAGAGGTAGTCGCGGAGCTTCGGGGCGTCGGTGAGCTGCTTCTGTACGTCGGCCCGCTTGTCGTCCAGGACGCGCAGCGGGTTGATCTCGATGCGGCGGCGGGTCTCCTCGTCGAGGTCGAGGTCGCGCAGGAAGGTCTGCAGCGCCTCGCGGTAGACCGGGCGGCACTCCTTGTCGCCCAGCGAGTTCAGCAGGATGCGGAACTGCCGCAGGCCCAGCGAGCGGTACGCCTGGTCGGCGAGGATGATCAGCTCGGCGTCCAGGACCGGGTCCTCGGTGCCGATGGCCTCGGCGCCGACCTGCGAGAAGTGGCGGTAGCGGCCCGCCTGCGGGCGCTCGTAGCGGTAGTACGAGCCGGAGTACCAGAGCTTGACGGGGAGGTTGCCCGCCTTGTGGAGGTTGGCCTCCAGGGCCGCGCGCAGCACGGAGGCGGTGCCCTCGGGGCGCAGCGCCAGCTGGTCGCCGCCCTTGGTGGTGAGGGTGTACATCTCCTTGGTGACGATGTCGGTGGACTCGCCGACACCGCGGGCGAAGAGCTCGACGTTCTCGAAGCCGGGCGTCTCGATGTAGCCGTAGCCCGAGTCGCGCAGCGGGGCCGCGATGGCCTCGCGCACCGCCAGGAACGTCGCGGAACGGGGCGGGGTCAGGTCGTACGTGCCCTTGGGGGCCTGAAAGGTGCTCACGTGAATACGTCTCTCGTCTACAGTCCTCGGCGCGGCGCCGCGTCCAGACCGTTCAGGAACGGGTTGGAGGCGCGCTCGCGGCCGATGGTCGTCTGGGGGCCGTGGCCGGACAGCACCACGGTCGAGTCGTCGAGCGGCAGGCACACACGGGCCAGCGACTCGAGCAGCTCGGCGTGGTCGCCGCCGGGCAGGTCGGTGCGTCCGACGGAGCCGGCGAAAAGCAGGTCGCCCGAGAAGAGGACCGGCGGAATGTCCGCGGCCTCGGGCATCCCGAACGTCACCGACCCCTTGGTATGGCCGGGCGCGTGCGAGACGCCGAACTCCAGACCGGCCAGGGTCAGCTTCGAGCCGTCGGTCAGCTCCTTGACGTCGTCCGGCTCCCCCACGGTCAGCTCGCCCATGAGCGGCATCCCGATCGAGCGGCCGAGCGCCTTCTCCGGGTCGCTCATCATGTAGCGGTCCTCGGGGTGGATCCAGGCGGGGACGTCGTGGGCGCCGCAGACGGGGACGACCGAGGCGACATGGTCGATATGGCCGTGGGTGAGCACGACGGCGACGGGCTTGAGCCGATGCTTCTTCAGCGCTTCCTCGACGCCCTGGGCGGCCTGGTGGCCCGGGTCGATGATCACGCACTCCTCACCGGCGGCGGGGGCGACCAGGTAGCAATTGGTCCCCCAGGCCCCGGCGGGGAACCCGGCAATGAGCACGATCGTCCTTAATGTTCGTCCGGAGGATGCGGCCGCAGCGGCGGATGCGGCAGATCAGAGCCTACCGGCGCTCCTCATGACACAGGTAACCCATATACGGTACGGGCAACTCAGGCCCTCATTTCACGACGTAACAAGGAGCCCAACCGGTGTCCAGCAGCGAACAGCGGCGGCGGCAGCTCGCCCGGGAGAAGTTCGAGCGCCAGCAGAAGCGCCGGGAGGAGGCCCGCCGCAGGACCAGGCGCATCACCACGATCGTCGCGGCCTCGGTGGCCGTGGTCGCCGTCGTGGGCGTGAGCGCGTTCGTCGTATCGGGCAAGGACGACGACAAGGACAAGAAGACCGAGGCCGCCTCCAGCCAGAGCCCCGCTCCGGAGCCTTCGGAGAGCGAGAGCAAGGCTCCCACGCCTCCGATGAAGATCGACAAGAAGGCGACGTACACGATGTCGCTCAAGACGAGCCAGGGCGACATCGCGTTCTCGATGGACGCGGCGAAGACCCCGGAGACGACGAACTCCTTCAAGGCGCTCGCCGACAAGGGCTACTTCGACGCCACCAAGTGCCACCGGCTGACCACCCAGGGCATCTTCGTGCTCCAGTGCGGCGACCCGAAGGGCGACGGCACCGGCGGCCCGGGCTACAACATCCCGGACGAGAACCTGGACGCGCTCGGCAAGGCCGGCGCCGACGGCACGGTGTCCTTCCCTCCGGGCACGGTGGCGATGGCCAATACCGGCCAGCCCGGCACCGGCGGCAGCCAGTTCTTCCTGGTCTACAAGGAGACGAAGCTCCCGCCCACCTACACCCCGTTCGGCACGATGGACGACGCCTCGCTGAAGGCCGTCCAGAAGGTCGGCGAGGCCGGTGTCGAGGGCGGTGCGGGCGACGGCGCCCCGAAGAAGGCCGTGACGATCGAGAAGGCTTCGGTCGAGAAGGACTGAACCGGCGGGACGGAAGCGGGAGGACGGCGACCGGCCGGGCGGCCACCGGCGGGGCAGCGGGCTGCCCCGGGGCGGAGCGGAGAATTTCAGCCGCGCTGAGTGCGGACAGCCGGGTGGCCGGTCGCCTAGATTGGCGTTGTGCAGGGCGGGCGAGGCCCGCCCCAGGAAACTGTGGACGATGCCCGGGGGGCGAACCCCCTCGCAGGCATCAGGTGGAGGAGGCGCTGTGAGCAGCGACCCGTGGGGCCGCGTCGATGAGACCGGCACCGTGTACGTGCGTACAGCCGACGGCGAGCAGGTCGTCGGATCGTGGCAGGCCGGTTCCCCCGAGGAGGCTCTGGCCTATTTCGAGCGCAAGTACGACGGCATTGTGGTCGAGATCGGCCTCCTCGAACGGCGGGTGAAGACCACCGACCTGTCGGCCAAGGACGCGACGACGGCGATCGACCATCTGCGGCAGCAGGTCGACGAGCACCACGCGGTGGGCGACCTCGACGCGCTGCGCAAGCGGCTGGACGCGCTCGTGACGACGGTCGAGGCGCGTCGCGAGGAGCGCAAGGTCCTCAAGGCCAAGCAGACCGACGAGGCCAAGCAGGCCAAGGAGGCGCTGGTCGCCGAGGCCGAGGAACTGGCGCGGAGCGAGCAGTGGCGGTCGGCAGGTGAGCGGCTGCGGGCGCTGGTGGACACCTGGAAGGGTCTCCCCCGCCTCGACCGCAAGTCGGACGACGAGCTGTGGCACCGCTTCTCGCACGCCCGCTCGGCGTTCTCCAAGCGGCGCAAGGCGCACTTCGCCGCGCTGGACGCCCAGCGCGAGGACGCCCGCAAGGCCAAGGAGAAGCTGGTCACCGAGGCCGAGGCGCTGTCCGGCTCCACGGACTGGGTGGGCACGGCGGCGCGCTACCGGGACCTGATGACCGAGTGGAAGGCGGCGGGCCGCGCCCAGCGCGAGGCCGAGGACGACCTGTGGAACCGCTTCCGCGGCGCCCAGGACGTCTTCTTCGCCGCCCGCGGCGAGGTCTTCGCGGAGCGGGACGCCGAGCAGGGCGAGAACCTCAAGCTCAAGGAGGAGCTCGCCGCCGAGGCCGAGAAGCTGGTGCCGGTGAAGGACCTCAAGGCGGCCCGGGCCGCGTTCCGGTCCATCAACGAGCGCTGGGAGGCCATCGGGCACGTACCGCGTGACGCCCGCCCGAAGGTCGAGGGCCGGATGCAGGCGGTGGAGCGGGCGCTCCAGGAGTCCGAGGAGTCCGAGTGGCGCCGGACGAACCCGGAGGCGCGGGCCCGCGCCGCGGGTCTGACCGGTCAGCTCCAGGCCGCCGTGGACAAGCTGCGCGGCCAGATCGACACGGCCCGTGCCCAGGGCAACAACGCCCGGGCGGACAAGCTGGCCAAGGAGCTGGAGGGTCGGCAGGCGCTGCTGGACCAGGCGCTCAAGGGCCTGGAGGAGTTCGGCGGCTGAGACGACCCGCTGTACGAGGGAGGGGCCCCGGTACGCATCGCGTACCGGGGCCCCTCCCTTATGCGCTGCTACGGCCTGCGGGCCGAGGTGACCCGGTAGACGTCGTAGACGCCTTCCACGCCGCGTACGGCCTTCAGGACGTGGCCCAGGTGCTTGGGGTCGCCCATCTCGAAGGTGAAGCGCGAGGTGGCCACCCGGTCGCGGGAGGTCTGGACGGCCGCCGAGAGGATGTTGACGTGCTGGTCGGAGAGGATCCGGGTGACGTCGGAGAGCAGTCGGGAGCGGTCCAGCGCCTCGACCTGGATGGCGACCAGGAAGACCGATGACTGGGTGGGGGCCCACTCGACTTCCAGGATCCGTTCCGGCTGCTGCGAGAGCGACTCCACGTTGACGCAGTCGGCGCGGTGCACGGAGACGCCGCTGCCCCGGGTGACGAAGCCGATGATCGGGTCGCCGGGAACGGGCGTACAACAGCGGGCCAGCTTGACCCAGACGTCCTCGACGCCCTTGACGACGACGCCGGGGTCCGCGTTGGCGCGGCGCTTGCTGCGGCCGCCGTGCGAGGGCGGGGTGGACTCGGCGATGTCCTCGTTGGCCTCGTCGTGGCCGCCGAGCGCCTGCACCAGCTTCTGCACCACGCCGGCGGCGGCGACATGGCCCTCGCCGATCGCCGCGTACAGCGAGGAGATGTCCGGGTAGCGCATCTCGTGGGCGAGGGTGACCAGCGAGTCGCCGGTGAGGATGCGCTGGATCGGCAGATTCTGCTTGCGCATGGCGCGCGCGATGGCGTCCTTGCCCTGCTCGATGGCCTCGTCGCGGCGCTCCTTGGAGAACCAGGCGCGGATCTTGTTGCGGGCGCGCGGCGACTTGACGAAGCCGAGCCAGTCCCGGGAGGGTCCGGCGCCGGCCGCCTTGGAGGTGAAGACCTCGACCAGATCGCCGTTGTCGAGCGTCGATTCGAGCGGGACGAGCCGCCCGTTGACGCGTGCTCCTATGGTCCGGTGGCCGACCTCGGTGTGGACGGCGTACGCGAAGTCGACGGGGGTCGCGCCGGCGGGCAGCGCTATCACGTCGCCCTTCGGCGTGAAGACGAAGACCTCGTTGCGCGAGAGGTCGAAGCGCAGGGACTCCAGGAACTCTCCGGGGTCCTCGGTCTCCTTCTGCCAGTCCAGGAGCTGGCGCAGCCACGCCATGTCGTTGACGGTGTCCTGGCCGCGGCCGGTGTTCTTGGGGACGTCGGTGCGCACCTTGGAGGCGCCGGCGACGGCTTCCTGCTTGTACTTCCAGTGGGCGGCGATGCCGTACTCGGCGCGGCGGTGCATGTCGAACGTACGGATCTGGAGCTCGACGGGCTTGCCGCTGGGACCGATCACCGTGGTGTGCAGTGACTGGTACATGTTGAACTTCGGCATCGCGATGTAGTCCTTGAACCGCCCGGGCACCGGGTTCCACCGGGCGTGGACGGTGCCGAGCGCCGCGTAGCAGTCGCGGACGGTGTCGACGAGGACGCGGATGCCGACCAGGTCGTAGATCTCGGCGAAGTCGCGGCCTCGCACGATCATCTTCTGGTAGACGCTGTAGTAGTGCTTGGGGCGGCCGGTGACGGTCGCCTTGATGCGGGCGGCGCGCAGGTCGGACTGGACCTCGTCGGTCACTATGGCGAGGTACTCGTCGCGCTTGGGGGCCCGCTCGGCGACGAGGCGGACGATCTCGTCGTACATCTTGGGGTAGAGGATCGCGAAGGCGAGGTCCTCCAGCTCCCACTTGATGGTGTTCATGCCCAGCCGGTGCGCCAGCGGGGCGTAGATCTCCAGCGTCTCGCGGGCCTTCTTCTCCTGCTTCTCCCGCTTGAGGTAGCGCATGGTGCGCATGTTGTGCAGGCGGTCGGCGAGCTTGATGACCAGGACCCGGGGGTCCTTGGCCATGGCGACGACCATCTTGCGTACGGTCTCGGCCTGCGCGGCCTCGCCGAACTTGACCTTGTCCAGCTTGGTGACGCCGTCGACGAGCAGGGCGACCTGGTCGCCGAAGTCGCGCTTGAGGGTGTCCAGGCCGTACTCGGTGTCCTCGACGGTGTCGTGCAGCAGGCCCGCCATCAGCGTCGCCGGGTCCATGCCGAGCTCGGCGAGGATCGTGGTGACGGCCAGCGGGTGGGTGATGTAGGGGTCGCCGCTCTTGCGCTTCTGGCCCCGGTGCCAGCGCTCGGCTACCTGGTAGGCCTTCTCGATCTGGCGGAGCGTGGCCGTCTCGATCTTGGGGTCGTTGCCCCGGACCGTCCGCAGGAGGGGTTCCAGGACCGGGTTGTACGGGCTGGAGCGCTGTACGCCCAGTCGGGCGAGGCGGGCCCGCACCCGGTTGGACGAGCCGCCGCTGCGGGAGGCGGACCCGGTGGAGGCTCCGGCCTTCGCGGGGGGTCCGGGCGGCGGGGGCTTGGGCGCGGCGGCGGCCGGTTTCCTGGCCGACGGCTGCGCCGGGCTGTCGGTCCCGGCCGGTTTCGGGGCCTCGGGGGCCGCGGGCTTGGCCGGAGCGGCGGACTCCGCGGGCTTGGCCGGAGCGGCGGACTCCGCGGGCTTCGCGGGAGCGGCGGCCTTCGCGGGAGCGGCGGGCTCCGAGGGCTTCGCGGCGTCGGCGGCGGGCTCGGGGGGCGCGGGCTTCGGCGCGTTCGAGGGCGCGGCCTTCCGCGGCGTGGCGGGGGCCGCCGCGGGCTTGTCGGGCTGCGGGGCGGCGGCTGACTGGGCCTCGTCTGGCAAGAGCGCTCCTCGTGCGGATCCGGGGTACCCGGAGAGCCCATGGTATCGATCCCCGTGCGTGCTTCGCGCTCCGGTGACGGAGAAGGGGAAAGCGGGCACCGGAACAGGTCCGGTGCCCGCTTCTGCACCTCGTCCGCCGTGCGCCGGGCCGACCCTGGGGCAGACCCGCCCTCATCAGGTCACCGGGACGGCGGGTGGAGTCCTATCGCCATTCGAGAAGCGAGGCACCCTTGATCTTGATGATCTTGTTCGCGGCCACATTGCCCCACGGCACCTTGATGGCGCCCTTCTTGCCACAGCCGGCGTTGTGCCACTTGTCCCGGCCCTTGCTGTCGAAGCCGAGGACCTTGATGCACGGCGTCCCCCGAACCGCACTCCACTGGTACACCGCCTTGTAGCCCGGGCGGCCGAAGATGGAGCACTGCGTGTCCTTGGCGGTGCTCCACTTGCGCGGGACGCCGCCGGCCTTCTTCCACTTGCTGGGGCAGGCTGCCGCGGCGAGCCGGACCGTCGTTTCGGTGGCCTTCGGCGCCGCGCCCTGAGGAGCCTTGGTCTGCGAAACCGCGACCGCCGGGGCGGTCGCTCCCGACAGTGCCGCAGCGGACATGAGAGCCACGGCCCCCGTGGCGATCTTGTGCGTGAACTTCATGAATCTGTCCCTCTGCATAGCTAAACCCCCTATCGGGGGTGGTCACTTCAGATTCAACAGCCGTCACTTCGTTCCCAACAGCAACATGGAAGACAATCGAATACCCATTTCAAGCCATGCCGCACCGCTGCACTCCACGATGGGAAACTGCAGTTCAGGGGGGGGAGGCAGAGAAGAGGGCTGCGGGTCCGTGACCCGCAGCCCTCTCCATTCCCGCTACGTTGCACCTGCTATGGCTCACACCCGCCGGCTTCAGGTCGATGGCCGGGAGAGCCGGGGGCGGCCACGGTGGTCGTGGCCGACCTTCAGAGCGAGATCAGCGCCTCGAGCGGCGCACCCGCGAGCTTCGACTCCACACGGCCCCGGCCGCCGAGGAAGCCCAACTCCATCAGAACCGCCACGCCCGCCGGCTCCGCGCCGGCCCGCCGGATGAGATCCAGCGAGGCCTCCGCGGTGCCGCCGGTGGCGAGGACGTCGTCGATGACCATGACCCGGTCGTCGGCCGCGAGGTCCTCGGCGTGGATCTCGATCTCCGCGCTGCCGTACTCCAGCTCGTACGACTGGGAGAGCGTGGCTCCGGGGAGCTTTCCGGCCTTGCGGACCGGTACGAAGCCGATGCCCGTCCGGACCGCGACGGGCGCGGCCAGGATGAAGCCGCGCGCCTCCAGGCCTACGATCTTCGTGGCGCCGTGCCGTACGCACAGCTCCGCGAGGGCGTCGGTGAGCGCCGTGAAGGCCACCGGGTCCGCCAGCAGCGGGGTGATGTCCTTGAACACCACGCCCGGCTTCGGGTAGTCCGCGACATCGCGGATCCGGCTGAGGAGCAGGTCCCTGGTGGATTCAGTGGTGCTGGTCATCAGCGCTTCCCCGGCGTGCGGCCGTGGCCGCGGGGCTGCTGACGCTGGCCCACGACGGCACCCGCGGTCTCGGTGGCCTCGTCCGTCGGGAACGCGGGGCCGTCGTCCTCCGGGGACTCGCCCCGGGCGGCCGCGGCCGCGCGCTTGGCGAGGACCCGCTTCTTCAGGGCCTTCATCTGCGGGTCACGTTCCTTCAGGTCGGCGACGAGCGGCGTGGCGATGAAGATCGAGGAGTACGCACCGGCGGCGAGGCCGACGAACAGCGACAGCGAGATGTCGTTCAGCATGCCGGCGCCGAGGACACCGCCGCCGATGAAGAGCAGGCCGGCCACCGGCAGCAGCGCCACCACGGTGGTGTTGATGGAGCGGACCAGCGTGCTGTTGATCGACCGGTTGGCGATCTCGCTGTACGTGTAGCGGGTCTGCTTGGTGATGTCCTTCTGGCCCTCCTTGAGGCTGTCGAAGACCACCACCGTGTCGTAGAGCGAGTATCCGAGAATGGTCAGCAGACCGATCACCGTACCCGGGGTGACCTCGAAGCCGACCAGCGCGTAAACACCGACCGTGATGGTGATGTCGTGGATCAGCGCGATGAGGGCGGCGACGGCCATCCGCCACTCGAAGGCGATGGCCAGATAGACCACCACAAGGATCATGAAGATCCCGAGACCCGTCCACGCCTTGTTGGCGATCTGCTCGCCCCAGCTGGGGCCGACCAGGTCGGCGTTGATCTCCTCGGCCGGGATACCGAGCTCGTCGGAGAGGGTCTCCTTGATCTCGTTGGCCTTGGCCGTGTCGACCTCGGTGATCTGGATACGCAGACCGCCGTTGCCGAGCTCCTGGACGATGGCGAGGTGGCCCGAGGCCTCGGTCGCGACGTCCGTCGCCTGGGCGGATGAGATCTTGGCCTTGGTGTCGGTGGTGAAGACCGCCCCACCCTCGAACTCGATCCCCATGCGCAGGCCGCCGACCGCCACGCCGATGATGGCCGTGATGGTGATCAGGATCGAGACGCCGTACCAGATCTTGCGGTTGCGGATGAAGTCGTAGCCGACCTCGCCTCGGTAAAGCCGGGCGCCGAGATTGCCGAGTCGCGACATCTCACGCCTCCTTCGGTTCGGTGGAAGCGCTGACACGACGCGAGCGGCGCAGCGGAGGCTGTGCGCCGAGCCGCTTCGGATCCAGACCGGACCAGGGACCGCCCCGGGAGAAGAACTTCGTCCGGCCCATCAGCGTCATCAAGGGCTTGGTGAAGAGGAACACCACGACGACATCGAGCAGGGTGGTCAGGCCGAGCGTGAACGCGAAGCCCTGGACCTTGCCGACGGTGACGAGGAAGAGCACCGCGGCGGCCAGGAACGACACGAAGTCGGAGACCAGGATGGTGCGCCGGGCACGGGGCCAGGCCCGCTCGATGGCCGGACGCAGAGTGCGGCCCTCACGGATCTCGTCTCTCACGCGTTCGAAGTACACGATGAACGAGTCGGCTGTGATACCGATCGCGACGATGGCGCCGCAGACCGCCGGGAGGTTCAGCGCGAACCCGATGGCCGGACCCAGCAGAGCCATGATCGTGTACGTCAGGATGCCGGAGACCAGAAGGCTCAGCAGGGCGATGAACGCCAGGCCGCGGTAGTAGGCGACCAGGTAGATCACGACCAGTGCCAGACCGATGGCACCGGCGATCAGGCCCGCCTTGAGCTGCTCGCCGCCGAGGGCGGCTGTCACGGTGGTGACGCTCGACTCCTCGAAGGTCAGCGGCAGCGCACCGTAGGACAGGATGTTGCCGAGCTCCTCGGCGGACTGCTGGTCGAAGCTGCCGGAGATCTGGGCGTTCTTGCTGAGCGCCTGGCTCACCGAGGGAGCGGAGACGACCTCGCCGTCCAGGACGATCCCGAACTGGTTCATCGGCGGCTGCTGCTGGCTGAGCCGGCTGGTGATCGTCTGGAACTTCTTGGCGCCCGCGGAGGTGAACTCCATCGACACGATCCACTGACCGGTTCGCTGATCGATGGTGGCCTGGGCCTCGTCGACATCGCCGCCGGAGACCTCGGAGGGGCCGAGCACGTACTTCTCGTAGCTGCCGGGAACGTTCGAGCCGCAGGCGACCACCGAGTCGGTGGGCTTGGCCCCCTGGGCCACCTCCGTACGCTGCTTGGGGTCGGTGCAGTCGAGCTTGGCGAACGCTTCCTGGAGCTTGGCCGTGGCCGGGTCCGCGGAGGGCGAGGCCTCCGGGGTGTCGGACGGCTTGGGCTCGCCGGAGTCCGTGGGGGTCGGGGTGGGGGCCTTCTTCAGGCCCTCCGTGACCGCGCGGCCCTGGGTCGTGGCGCTCGCGGAGGGGGTGGCCTCCGAACCGGTCGCCTCCTCGCTCTTGTCCTCAGCCTTCGAGGAAGGCTCGCCGCTCGGCGTGGCGCCGCCCGACGGCGTCGGGGAGCCGGACGGCGCGGGACCGCTCGCCTGCACCGCCAGAACAGGACGGAAGTAGAGCTGGGCGGTGGTACCGACCTGCTCCCGGGCCTGCTCCGAGTTGGTCCCCTTGGGGATGTTGACGATGATGTTGTCGCTGCCCTGCGTCTGGACCTCGGCCTCGGAGACGCCCAGACCGTTGACACGCCGCTCGATGATCCCGACCGCGGTGTCCATGTTGGTCGGGTTGATCGCGCCCGGCTTGCCGGGCTGGCTCTTCGCCTTGAGCGTGATCGACGTTCCGCCGGCGAGGTCGATGCCCAGCCGCGGCGTGGTGTGCCCGGACAGGAACATCCCGCCGGTGAGCGCGACCATGGCGATGAGGATCATGGCAAGGGAACGCCCCGGCCTGCCCTGACCGCCGGACGGCCCTCGGCCCTTCTTGGGTGCTGCCACCTTCTCGTTTCTCCCTGTCCAACCGCCCCGCGCCGGGTACGCGCCCGAGCGGCCACGAAGTGTAGTGGGGACCCTGCCCCCCGCAGACGACCGCACGGTCCCGGGGACGCCGCGCGCCGGTGGGCGCACGACGTCCCCGGGACCGTGGAACTACTTGGAGTCGGCCTCGCCGTCGGTCTTGCCCTCGCCCTTGGCGTCCTTGACGTCCTTGGCAGCGGCGTCCTTGGCGGGCGCGTCCTCGGTCTCGGCGTCGTCGGCCGCGTCGTCCTTGCCCAGGTCGATCTTGGCGACCTCGGCGGCGTCGGCGTCGGACTCACCGGTCAGCGAGGAGGCGTCGTCGGGAACGACCGTGCCCTCCGCGTCCAGCTCCGGGTCGTCGCCGTGCACGATGCGGTTGTACTCCGCGTCGTCCAGGACGGCGCCGATGGCGTTCTTCGCGTAGATGGCGTGCACGCCGGGGGCGACCTCGAGGAGAACGGTGTCGTCGTGGACTTCCTTGACGGTCGCGTACATGCCCCCGATCGTCCGGACGCCGGTACCGGGCTGCATGTCGTTGCGCATCTGCGCGGCGGCCGCCTGCTTCTTCTTGGCGGAGCGGGTCATCAGGAACATGGCCCCGATGAGCACGATGAAGGGGAGGAGAGTCAAGAGATCCACGGGACGGGAATTCCTTCGCACGACCGCGCTGGAATGCGGCCTGTATCTACGGGGGTGGGTACACCGACCGGTAAGGGCGGCATCGGCGGAGTCTAAGCGAGTCCGCATCGATGGAACAACGCCCAGCATGACACCGGGGTTCCTGTACACGCGAACCTGTGACGCATCACGCCCCGAACAGACCCTGTTGTCCCTTTGCTCCGAGCTGCGGCGGGACCAGGCCCAGATGCGCCCAGGCAGCGGGGGTCGCGACCCGGCCGCGCGGCGTCCTGGCCAGCAGTCCTTCCCGTACGAGGAAGGGCTCGGCGACCTCCTCCACGGTCTCCCGCTCCTCCCCCACGGCGACCGCCAGGGTGGACAGGCCGACCGGGCCGCCGCCGAAGAGCTTCAGCAGCGCGCCGAGGACGGCACGGTCCAGCCGATCGAGTCCGCGTGCGTCAACCTCGTACACCTTGAGGGCGGCCGCGGCGATCTCCCGGTCGATCGCTCCCTCCGCCTTGACCTGGGCGTAGTCGCGGACCCGGCGCAGCAGGCGGTTGGCGATACGGGGGGTGCCGCGGGAGCGTCCGGCGATCTCGGCGGCGCCCTCCGCGTCGATGGCGACGTCGAGGAGGCGGGCGGAGCGGTGGACGACGCGCTCCAGCTCGGCGGGGGCGTAGAACTCCATGTGACCGGTGAAGCCGAAGCGGTCGCGCAGCGGGGGCGGCAGCAGTCCGGCCCGGGTGGTCGCCCCGACCAGGGTGAAGGGGGGCAGCTCCAGCGGGATCGCGGTGGCGCCGGGGCCCTTGCCGACGATGACGTCGACCCGGAAGTCCTCCATCGCCATGTAGAGCATCTCCTCGGCGGGCCGGGACATGCGGTGGATCTCGTCGAGGAAGAGGACCTCGCCCTCCTGGAGGGAGGAGAGGATCGCCGCGAGGTCGCCGGCGTGCTGGATGGCGGGGCCCGAGGTGATGCGGATCGGGGCGTTCATCTCGGCGGCGATGATCATCGAGAGGGTGGTCTTGCCGAGGCCGGGGGCGCCGGAGAGCAGCACGTGGTCGGCGGTGGCGCCGCGGGCGAGGGCGGCCTTGAGGACCAGGTCGAGCTGTTCGCGGACCTTCTCCTGGCCGACGAACTCCTCCAGGTCCTTGGGGCGCAGGGCCGCCTCGACCGCGGTGTCCTCACCGTCGAGATGGCCGGCGTCGACCAGCCGGTCGTCGAGGACCGGGCCGGTCGGCTCGTCGGTCTCGGGTCCGGTCTCGTCCCAGTTCATCAAGGGCCTCTTCGGTGGTTCGGTGCCGGTCAGCGGGCGCGGTTGAGAGTCTGCAGGGCGGCCCGCAGCAGCTGCGGCACGGGGGGTGCGGTGCCTTCGGCGACGGCGGCCTCGGCCTGCGGGGCGACGGCGTTGACGGCTTCGTCGGCCTCGCGGCTCGCGTAGCCGAGGCCGATCAGGGCGGCCTGGAGCTGGTCGCGCCAGCCGGAGGTGACGGGGGCGCCGATGCCCTGCTGGCCGATGTGCGCGCCGACCGGTTCGCCGAGCCGGTCCTTGAGCTCCAGGAGCAGCTTCTGGGCGCCTTTCTTACCGATGCCGGAGACGGCGGTGAGCGCCTTCTCGTCGCCGGTGGAGACCGCGAGGCGCAGGGCGTCGGGGCTGTGGGTGGCGAGCATCGCCTGGGCGAGGCGGGGGCCGACGCCGCTGGCGGTCTGGAGCAGCTCGAACACCTGCCGCTCGTCGTCGTCGGCGAAGCCGTAGAGCGTGAGCGAGTCCTCGCGGACGACCAGGGAGGTAGCGAGCTTGGCCTCCTTGCCGACGCGCAGGTCGGCGAGGGTGTGCGGGGTGCACTGGACGGCCATGCCGATGCCGCCGACCTCGATGACGGCCGTGGTCGGGGCGAGGGCGGCCACCGGGCCGGAGACGAAGGCGATCATGGGGTGCGGCCTTTCAGCGTGCGGGGCGTGCCGGTCGTGCGCGGGGCACCGGGCGTACGGGAGGCGCCGGGCGCGGCCTGGGTGCGGTGCGCGGCGACCGCCTGCTGGAGGCGGTTCTGCGCGGGCGCCCGCCAGATGTGGCAGATGGCGAGCGCGAGGGCGTCGGCGGCGTCGGCGGGCTTGGGCGGTGCGTCCAGCCGCAGCAGCCGGGTCACCATCGCGCCGACCTGGGCCTTGTCGGCGCGGCCGGATCCGGTGACGGCCGCCTTGACCTCGCTGGGGGTGTGCAGGGCGACCGGGATGCCGCGGCGGGCGGCGCAGAGCATGGCGATGGCGCTGGCCTGGGCGGTGCCCATCACCGTACGGACGTTGTGCTGGGCGAAGACGCGCTCGACGGCCACACAGCCCGGGGAGTGTTCGTCGAGCCACTGCTCGATGCCGCGCTCGACGGCGACGAGCCGGTCGCCGAGCTCCGCGTCGGCCGGGGTGCGCACGACGCCGACGCCGAGCATGGTCAGCGGGCGGCCCGCGACCCCTTCGACCACGCCGACACCGCACCGGGTCAGCCCCGGGTCGACACCCAGAACCCGCATGGAGCTCCCCCTGTCCTCGACGCTCGCCGCGCCCGCTCGATCATCTGTTCCCGCAGGCTATCGGCTCGCACTGACAAACCGTCGTAACCACAGGACGACGGGCCGACGGGGAGTGCCCCGTCGGCCCGTCGTGTGAAGCCGTGCCGGCCGTGCCGTCAGGCGTCGACCTTCTCCATGACCTCGTCGGACACGTCGAAGTTGGCGAAGACGTTCTGAACGTCGTCGCTGTCCTCCAGCGCGTCGACGAGCTTGAAGATCTTGCGGGCGCCCTCTTCGTCCAGCTCGACCTGCATGGTCGGCAGGAAGTTGGCCTCGGCGGAGTCGTAGTCGATGCCCGCCTCCTGGAGCGCGGTGCGCACCGCGACCATGTCGGTGGCCTCGCTGACCACCTCGAAGGTCTCGCCGAGGTCGTTGACCTCCTCGGCGCCCGCGTCGAGGACCGCGCCGAGGACGTCGTCCTCGGTCAGCTCGCCCTTGGGCACGATCACGACGCCCTTGCGGTTGAACAGGTACGAGACGGAACCCGGGTCGGCCATCGAGCCGCCGTTGCGGGTCATCGCGACACGTACGTCGGAAGCGGCGCGGTTGCGGTTGTCGGTGAGGCACTCGATGAGCACCGCGACACCGTTGGGGCCGTAACCCTCGTACATGATCGTCTCGTAGTCGGCGCCGCCCGCTTCGAGACCGCCGCCGCGCTTGACGGCGGACTCGATGTTCTTGTTCGGGACGGAGCTCTTCTTCGCCTTCTGGATGGCGTCGACGAGCGTGGGGTTGCCGTCGGGGTCGACGCCGCCGGAGCGGGCCGCGACCTCGATGTTCTTGATCAGCTTCGCGAAGAGCTTGCCGCGCTTGGCGTCAATCACGGCCTTCTTGTGCTTCGTCGTAGCCCATTTAGAGTGGCCGGACATCTGCCTTCTCCTTCGCGTCACCAAAATCGAGTCGAACCCGAGAGATCCTACCGGGGTCCGCTCAGTTCACTGCGCGCACCATGTCCACGAACAGAGCATGTACGCGATGATCGCCGGTCAGTTCGGGGTGGAACGAGGTGGCGAGGGCGTTTTTCTGCCGGACGGCCACGATGTGCCCGCCGTGTTCGGCGATGACCTCGGCCTCGGCCCCGACGGACTCGACCCAGGGCGCGCGGATGAAGACGCCGTCCACCGGGCCGCCTTCGACGCCGTCGACCTCGACCGCGGCCTCGAACGACTCGTTCTGCCGGCCGAAGGCGTTGCGCCGCACGATCATGTCGATGCCGCCGACGGTCTCCTGGCCCGAACGCGGGTCGAGGATCTTCTCGGCCAGCAGGATCATTCCGGCGCAGGTGCCG
Source organism: Streptomyces sp. iso_384 (assembly GCF_056172905.1). Taxonomy (NCBI): domain Bacteria; kingdom Bacillati; phylum Actinomycetota; class Actinomycetes; order Kitasatosporales; family Streptomycetaceae; genus Streptomyces; species Streptomyces sp. iso_384. The sequence goes on along the minus strand of NZ_JBWBTT010000001.1, from coordinate 2,940,038 downwards.
TAGACCGGCATCCCGGCCCGGACCCGCTCGCGCAGCGGCTCCATCATGCCGAAGAGCACGGCCAGCTTGGACATGGTGGTGGACTCGCCGCCCGGGATGACCAGGCCGTCCACCTCGGCGAGCTCCTCGGGGCGCCGGACCGGCCTGGCCACGGCGTCCGCCGAGGCCAGGGCGATCAGATGCTCCCGTACGTCACCCTGGAGAGCCAGGACGCCGATCAGGGGGGTGTCGCTCATCAGTGGTTACCAGCCGCGGTTGGCGTAGCGCTCGGACTCGGGCAGCGTGTCGCAGTTGATGCCGACCATGGCCTCGCCCAGGTTGCGGGAGGCGTCCGCGATGACCTTCGGGTCGTCGTAGAAGGTGGTGGCCTTCACGATGGCGGCGGCGCGCTTGGCCGGGTCGCCGGACTTGAAGATGCCGGAGCCGACGAAGACGCCCTCGGCGCCGAGCTGGCGCATCAGCGCGGCGTCGGCCGGGGTGGCGACGCCGCCGGCGGAGAACAGCACGACGGGCAGCTTGCCGAGCTCGGCGACCTCCTTGACCAGCTCGTACGGGGCACGGAGGTCCTTGGCGGCGGCGTACAGCTCGTTGTTGTCGAAGCCGCGCAGCCGGGCGATCTCGTTCTTGATCTGGCGCAGGTGGCGGACGGCCTCGACGACGTTGCCGGTGCCGGCCTCGCCCTTCGAGCGGATCATGGCCGCGCCCTCGGCGATGCGGCGCAGGGCCTCGCCCAGGTTGGTGGCGCCGCAGACGAACGGCGTGGTGAAGGCGAACTTGTCGCTGTGGTTGACCTCGTCGGCCGGGGTGAGGACCTCGGACTCGTCGATGTAGTCGACGCCGAGGGACTGGAGCACCTGGGCCTCGACGAAGTGGCCGATGCGGGACTTGGCCATGACGGGGATGGAGACGGCCCCGATGATCTCCTCGATCATGTTGGGGTCGGACATCCGGGCCACGCCGCCGTCCTTGCGGATGTCGGCGGGGACCCGCTCCAGGGCCATGACGGCCACGGCGCCCGCGTCCTCGGCGATCTTCGCCTGCTCGGCGTCGACGACGTCCATGATCACGCCGCCCTTGAGCTGCTCGGCCATGCCGCGCTTGACGCGGGCGGTGCCGGTGGCGGGGGACTCGGCGGACTGCGGGGTGCTGGGAAGCGTGGACACGGGACCTCACTCGGTGAAAAGACGCTGGATGCTGCATCGCCGAGCAAACGCCGCGGGACCGGTCCACAGCAAGGGCCAATGAACAGGCCGTGGATCGTTTTGGCCCCCGGCCCGCCCCCGGCCCCTCCCCCGCACTCAGGTGCCCGGGCGGTCCGCGAGGGCCACCGGCGGCGCGTCGTCCATCTCGAAGGCCAGCGGGAAGGGCGCGTGCCCGGCGAGCCGGAAGAGCCGGACGGTACGGTGCCGGCGCAGCGCGCGGGCGGCGCGCACGGAGTCGTTGTGGAAGCGCCGGGCCATGGGTACGCGGCGTACGGCGGCGGCCAGTTCGGAGGCGGCCTCCTCGCCGCCGGGGATCTCCTTCACGGCGTCGACCTGGGCCGGTTCGCCGAAGACGGCCCGCAGGGCGGTGCTCAGTTCGCTCTCGGCGACCTCGCGGTGGTCCTCCTCGGCCTGCCGGGCGGCGTGCGCGGCCTCGTACAGGACGATCGAGGCGGCCGGGTCCAGGACGCCGGAGGTGGCCAGCTCCTGGGTGACCGAGGCGCGGCGCAGCAGTTGGGCGTCGAGGGCGGCGCGGGCGGCGTCGATCCGGGAATGCAGGCGGTCGAGCCGGCCGGCGGTCCAGCTGAGGTACACGCCGATCGCGACGACGGCGAGGACGATCCAGACGATGAGGGTTACGGTCACGGGCCCACACGCTACCGTCGCGCGGGGCCCGGCCCTCAACCGCCGGGAGCCCCGGCGTCGGCGAGAGTCCGCGCGGTCAGTCCCGGGCGAGCCCGAACCGGGCCCGCAGCCCGGAGCGTTCGTCCGCGGCGACCGAGGCGGCCCCGTCGGTCACCGTCTCGTACACCGCGAGGATGTCGGCCCCCACCGTCGCCCAGTCGAAGCGCCGTACGTGGGCCTCGCCGCGCTCGCGCAGCCCCTTCCGGCGCTCCGGGTCGCCCAGCAGCCGGATCGCGGCGGAGGCCAGCGCGTCGGCGTCCTCGTTGGCGAACAGGTCGCCGGCCGCGCCCTGGTCCAGGACCTGCGCGAAGGCGTCCAGGTCGCTCGCCAGCACCGGCGCTCCGGCCGACAGCGCCTCGACCAGGATGATGCCGAAGCTCTCGCCACCGGTGTTCGGGGCCACGTACACATCGACGCTGCGCAGCAGCCGGGCCTTGTCCTCGTCGCTGACCATGCCGAGGAACTCGACGCGCTCGCGCAGTTCCTTCGGCAGCGAGGCCACCGCCTCCTCCTCGTCGCCGCGCCCGGCGACCAGCAGCCGGGCCTCGGGGCGGGCGGCGAGGATCGCGGGCAGCGCCTTCATCAGGACGGGCAGGCCCTTGCGGGGTTCGTCGATGCGACCGATGAAGCCGAGGGTCTGGCCCTGCCATTCGGCCTTCGGCTCGGCCTTGGCGAAAAAGCCGACGTCGACGCCGTTCGGGATGACGACGGCGTCCCCGCCGAGGTGTTCGACCAGCGTGCGCCGGGCGTACTCGCTGACCGCGATCCGCGCGCTGATCTTCTCCAGCGCGGGCTGGAGGATCGGATACGCGGCGATCATCGCCCGGGAGCGCGGGTTGGAGGTGTGGAAGGTGGCCACGATCGGCCCCTGCGCCGCCCAGCAGGCCAGCAGCCCGAGCGACGGGGAGGTCGGCTCATGGATGTGGATCACGTCGAACGTGCCGTCGTGCAGCCAGCGCCGCACCCGGGCCGCCGACAGGAAGCCGAAGTTCAGCCGGGCGACGGAGCCGTTGTACGGGACCGGGACGGCCCGGCCCGCCGAGACCACGTACGGCGGCAGCGGTGTCTCGTCGTCGGCGGGGGCCAGCACGGAGACCTCGTGGCCGAGCCGGATCAGATGTTCGGCGAGGTCCCGGATGTGGAACTGCACGCCGCCCGGTACGTCCCAGGAGTACGGGCAGACGATGCCGATCTTCACGTGGGTTCCCCCCGGGGGTCCAGGTCGTCCAGCCAGAGCCGCTGGAGCATGTGCCAGTCCTCCGGGTGCTCGGCGATGCCGCCGGCGAAGGCGTCGGCCAGGGCCTGGGTCATGGCGGAGGTCTTCTCGGCGCGGGTGCCCTCCTCCGGCACCTCGACCGGCGGGTGGACGCGTGCGCCCATCACCGGCGTGCCGTCGTACCAGAGGGTCACCGGCAGCAGCAGCGCGCCCGTCTGCTGGGCGAGCAGCGCCGGGCCCGCGGGCATCCGTGCGGTGGCGCCGAAGAACGACACCTCGACGCCGGACGCGGACAGGTCCCGGTCGGCCACCAGGCAGATCAGGCCGCCCGCGCGCAGCCGCCGGGCCAGGGTGCCGAAGGCGGTGCCGCCGCTGTGCGGCAGGACCTCCATGCCCAGGCCCTCGCGGTAGGCGACGAACCGGTCGTAGAGCGTGGCGGGCTCCAGCCGTTCGGCGACGGTGGTGAAGGGGACCTTGAGGTCGGTGGTGACCCAGGCGCCCGCGAGGTCCCAGTTGCCCAGGTGCGGCAGGGCGACGATCACGCCGTTCCCGGCGTCCAGGCCCTCGGTCACATGGTGGGCGTCCTTGACGTCGATGCTCGCCTTGATGCGCTCCGGCGTCCAGGTCGGCAGCCGGAAGGACTCCATCCAGTAGCGCATGTAGGAGCGCATCCCGGCCCGGGACAGCTCGGCCAGCCGCTCCGGGCCCGCGTCGGGGACGACCCGGGCGAGGTTCGACTCCAGGCGCAGCACGCTCTTGCCGCGCCGCTTCCACGTCTGGTCCGCGATGGTGCGGAAGAGGCGGGCGGCGGCCGGTTCGGGGAGCTTCTTGACGGCGCTCCAGCCCAGTCCGTACAGCCCGTCGGTGATCCGGCCCTTCAGGCCGGACGCCCCGGCGCTCACCGGTCGGCCTCGCTCCCCCGGCCGGCGGCGTCCGCTCCCGCCGGACCGGCGGCGGCCTCAGCGGCGTCCGCCTCGGCGGATTCGCGGCGTACGGTCACCACGCGCTGGATCAGCGTCACGAGGCTGCCCGCGGCGACGATCCACAGCGCGATCGGCAGCAGGACGTCGATACCGGGGACGCCGAACTTGTGCAGTCCGGCGAGACCGGCGGCGACCAGCGAGATGACCAGGCGCTCGGCGCGCTCCACGAGGCCGTTGACCGCGACCGGCAGGCCGATCGACTCGCCGCGCGCCTTGGTGTACGAGACCACCTGGCCGCTGGCCAGGCAGAAGATCGCGACGGCGCACAGGATGTTGTCGTCACCGCTGCCCGCGTACCAGAGGGCGAAGCCCGCGAAGATCGCCCCGTCGGCGACCCGGTCCAGCGTCGAGTCGAGGAACGCGCCCCACCGGCTGGAGATCCCGGCCTGCCGCGCCATGTTGCCGTCGACGAGGTCGGAGAAGACGAAGATCGTGATGACGATCGTGCCCCAGAAGAACTCCCCCATCGGGAAAAAGACCAGCGCACCTGCCATCACTCCGGCCGTGCCGATGAGAGTGACCGCGTCGGGGCTGACCCCGAGGCGGAGCAGCAGAGCGGCGAACGGTGTGAGGACACGCGTGAAGAATGCACGCGCGTACTTGTTCAGCATGGCCTTCCCGAGGGTTCGGTTCGCCGGAGGACCCCTACGGCCACCGGCTGGCCCATCGTAGTCACCACCGGTGCCCCGCACCGGACGGGCACCCGCCGCCGGGTGTCACACCGGCCCCCGCCCGTCCCCGCGGCGCCGGTGCGCGACGTATGGACGGGGCCCCGCTCCGGTGCCAAGCTCGAAGGACCGCGGGCGTCGCCGAAGCCGCCGCGGCGGCCTCCCCGTGCCCGTGACCACCGCTGCTCCGCGCGCGGTCGCCCTCCCCCGCACCGCGCCATCGACCGGGAGGCACGCACCATGGGCGACAAGGCACACGCACATTCCGGAGCCGCCGGAGGAGTACCGACGGCCGACCACCCCGCCGCCGTACGGAACGTGGTGCTGGTCGGCCCCAGCGGTTCGGGCAAGACCACGCTGGTCGAGGCGCTGGCCCTGACGGCGGGGGCCGTGAACCGGGCCGGGCAGGTCGAGGACGGGGCGACCGTCTCCGACTACGACGAGATCGAGCAGCGCCGACGGCGTTCCGTACAGCTCTCACTGGTTCCGGTGGCCTGGGACGGCTGCAAGATCAACCTGCTGGACACCCCCGGTTACGCGGACTTCGTCGGCGAGCTGCGGGCCGGTCTGCGCGCGGCGGACGCGGCCCTCTTCGTCGTCTCGGCGGCCCAGGACGCCTCGTCCGTGGCCGCGACCACCCGGGCCGCGTGGGAGGAGTGCGCGCTCGTCGGCATGCCGCGGGCGATCGTCGTGACGCATCTGGACACCGCCCGCACCTCCTACCGGGAGATGAACCGGATCTGCGCCGAGGCCTTCGGGGGCGACGACCCCGACGCCGTACTGCCGCTGTACCTGCCGGTGCTCGGCCCCGAGGGCGCCGACGGGCACGCCCCGCTCACCGGGCTCACCGGGCTGCTGAGCCGGCGGATCCTCGACTACTCCTCGGGCGAGCGCGCCGAGCTGCCGCCCGAGCCCGGCCAGGAGGAGCCGCTGCGGGAGGCCCGGGAGCGGCTGATCGAGGGGATCATCGCCGAGAGCGAGGACGAGTCCCTGATGGACCGCTATCTCGACGGCGAGGACATCGACGTCGCGACGCTGATCGGCGATCTGGAACGAGCCGTGGCCCGGGGCTCCTTCCACCCCGTCCTCACCGCGGCTCCGGCGGCCGAGGGCGCCCGCCAGGGCATCGGCACCGTGGAGCTGCTGGAGCTGATCACCCGCGGCTTCCCGACCCCGCTGGAGCGCACCCCGCCCGCCGTCACCACCCCCTCGGGCACACCGCGGCCCGCGCCGGTCTGCGATCCCGGGGGCCCGCTGGTCGCCGAGGTCGTCAAGACGGCCTCCGACCCGTACGTGGGCCGGGTCTCGCTGGTCCGCGTCTTCTCCGGCACCCTGCGCCCCGACGACGCCGTGCATCTGTGCGGCCACGGTCTGCCCGCGACGGGCCACGCGGCGCGCCCCTGCCACGAGGCGGAGATCCGGGTCGGGGCGCTCACCACGCCGTTCGGCCGCCGCCAGCACGCCCTGGACCGGTGCGTCGCGGGCGATCTGGCGTGTGTGGCCCGGCTCGGCGAGGCGGAGACCGGCGACACGCTCTCCCCGGCCGACGACCCGGTCCTGATCGAGCCCTGGACGACGCCCGACCCGCTGCTCCCGCTGGCCGTACGGGCGCACGGCAAGGCGGACGAGGACAAGCTGTCGCAGGGCCTGGCCCGGCTGGTCGCCGAGGACCCCACGCTGCGCCTGGAACAGAACCCGGACACCGGCCAGGTCGTCCTGTGGTGCCTGGGCGAGGCCCATCAGGAGGTCGCGCTGGAGCGGCTGCGCAGCCGGTACGGCGTCCAGGTCGACGCCGAGCCGCACCGGGTGCCGCTGCGCGAGACGTTCGCGGGCCGGGCGGGCGGGCGCGGGCGGCACGTCAAACAGTCGGGCGGGCACGGGCAGTTCGCGATCTGCGAGATCGAGGTGGAGCCGCTGCCGCCGGGCTCCGGCATCGAGTTCGTCGACAAGGTGGTCGGCGGTTCGGTGCCGCGTCAGTTCATTCCCTCGGTGGAGAAGGGCGTCCGGGCCCAGGCCGCCCGTGGGCTGGCCGCCGGACATCCGCTGGTCGACGTACGGGTCACGCTGCTGGACGGCAAGGCGCACTCGGTGGACTCCTCGGACGCCGCCTTCCAGACCGCCGGGGCGCTCGCGCTGCGGGAGGCCGCCTCCGACACCCGCATCCAGCTCCTGGAGCCCGTCTGCGAGGTGAGCGTCCTGGTTCCGGACGACTATGTGGGCCCGGTGATGAGCGATCTGTCGGGGCGGCGGGGCCGGGTCGTAGGCACCGAACAGAGTCCCGGCGGGCGCACCCTCGTACGGGCCGAGGTGCCGGAGATCGAGGTCGGCCGGTACGCGGTGGACCTGCGCTCCCTGTCGCACGGCACCGGCCGCTTCGACCGTACCTACGCCAGGCACGAGGCGATGCCGCCGCAGCTCGCCGACCGGGTCCGCGCGGAGCGGGCGGGCGGGTCACCCGGCGCGTGACCGGCGCACTGTCGCACACACCGTCCGCGTCCACGCCGGTGACCAGTGGTGGTGTGATCCGGACGATACGCTGTGGTCGCAGCTCAGAAGGTATGCCGCGTACGGTAGTTGGGCACACCGCAGGAGCAGACGTGCGGCGAGTGGGGGCGACAGGTGGCCAACGACGGATTCGACTTCTCACCCGGGGCCCAGATCCCGATCCAGGGCTCGGGCGGCCAGACCGTGGCGACCAACGCCCTGGCCTCGGCGGCGTATCGGGACAGTCCGGTGGAGACGATCCTCGACGCCAACAGCGAGTGGCACAAATCGGAAGTGAAGCCGGGCTCCTCCAAGCTCTTCAAGTCCGACTACTTCAAACCGAATCTCGGTGAGGCGTTCGCCCGTGCCGTCCAGGAACGCATGCTCGGCGGCGCCCGCAAGGCGCTGATCCAGTCCTTCGGCACGGACCCGCAGACCGTGGTGGAGCACTGTCTGTCGGCGAACAACCTGCGTAAGGCCCGGGACACCCGGCTCACCCTGGTGACCGCGGTGTTCGGCATCCTGTTCCTGCCCGGCATGCTGGCCTGGGTGATCGCCTTCCGGATCCGGGACGCGCTCAACAAGTCCAAGGACACGGCGTTCCGCGCGGTCGGCACGGTGCTGCTGGCCGCCTTCGGGATCGGCGCGCTGGTCCTGATGGTCAGCCTCCCGCTGGACGGGCTGCTCGCGCTCTACGTCCGGGGCGCGCTCGTCGCCCCGGTGATCGGCTGGCTGCTCGCCAAGCGGATCGCGGAGACCTCGGCCAAGGACATGCGGGCCCGCTGGGAAGGCCTTCTCTCCGGCACCGGCGTGATCGCGAAGATCCCCGAGGCGGTGCCGAAGAACCCCAACGAGACCGCGCGCGAGGCCCTGCGCCAGGGCCTGGAGAAGCTGTCGGCCGAGCAGCAGTCGAACTCCGTGTTCTACGCCGGCCCCAAGGGCGTCCTCGGCATGGGGACCCGCTGGGGCAGCTGGCAGCTGGCGGAGGAGCTGATCTCCAAGGACCCGACGAAGGAGATCCACCAGTTCCGCAGCTGGGACCTGATCCGGATCATCCACGACCAGCTGAAGATGCTGGAGCGCGGGCCGCTGAACACCGGCGGCTTCCCGAAGCCGTCCGTGAAGCACTGGATCGTCTCGCCCATCGGGGAGAACGCCGACTCGGTCACGCGCCCCGAGGGGGAGGACGTCGCCACCTTCCAGGTGAAGCCGCACGAGATACAGCGGATCTGCAACCACCAGCAGTTCGGCAGCGGTGACCGGCACTATCTGGGCGTCCAGTTCACCCTGTGGGACGGCCAGCTGGTGATCACCATGATGATCACGGTCACCGTGCTCCACGAGACCCTGCGCATCGAGGTCACCGGCCATGCGCTCGGGCCCGTGCACGGTCTGTTCCTCACCAAGCCGGCCGCGAAGACGAAGACGGTCAACAAGACGGTCCGTTTCTGGGAGACCCGGGACATCCAGCTGGCCCTGGTGGACGCCAAGGAGGTCGTCCGGCTCGCCCTGCGGGCCCCGCTCACCTGGTATCCGCCGCTGCTGGACTACCTGGGCGGGAAGATAGTGCTGCCCGAGCCGTTCGGGCTGCGGCACGCGTGGGCGGCCAAGCCGTGGAACCACCGCTTCATGGCGGACGACGCGATGCGGGCAGCCACCCCGGTGCTGCGGGCCGTCCATACGGCGGCGATGCGCGTCCTCGCGGAGAACGGCGTCGACACGGAGCGCTTCGACAGCCGCTCGATGATACTGAGCGGCCTCGTCCAGGATCCGGCCCCGCGCAAGGCCGACGTCTACGACGCGTAGGTACGACGTCGTACGGAGAGGGCCCCCACCGAGGTGGGGCCCCTCGTCTCGACGTACTAGACGGCGGCGGGCCAGGCCTCGGCCAGCATCGCCCGGGTGTCGCCCAGCAGCTGGGGCAGCACCTTGGTGTGTCCGATGACCGGCATGAAGTTGGTGTCGCCGCCCCAGCGCGGCACCAGGTGCTGGTGCAGATGCGCGGCGATCCCGGCGCCGGCCACCGAGCCCTGGTTCATGCCGATGTTGAAGCCGTGCGCCCCGGAGGCCGCCCGCAGCGCGACCATCGCCCGCTTGGTGAAGTCCGCCAGCTCCGTGGTCTCCGGCCCGTCCAGCTCGGTGTAGTCGGCCACATGACGGTAGGGGACGACCATGAGGTGGCCGCCGTTGTACGGGTAGAGGTTCAGCACCGCGTAGACGTGCTCACCGCGGGCCACGACGAGCCCGTCCTCGTCGGATTTCGCGGGAATCGAACAGAACGGACAGCCGTCCTCGGCACCCGGGCCGGTCGGCTTGTCCTGACCCTGGATGTACGCCATCCGATGAGGCGTCCACAGACGCTGAAACGCGTCGGGCGTCCCCACGCCGATCTGCTGCTCCGGCTCACTCGTCATGCCGATCAGCATATTGCGTCACCCCGGCGGAGCGTGTCGCCGGGGCTGCACCGCTCGGCCGCCCGCGATGCTGAGGCGATGAGCGAGCGACCCTCCCCCCAGGCGCCCACCCCACTGACCCGCTGGGAGCAGCGCACGGAGGTTCCGCTCTTCGCCGCGGGACTGCTCTTCCTGACGGGGTACGCGGTCCGGGTGCTGGCCCCGCACGATGCCGAGCCCTGGAACGACATCGCCCTGATCCTCGTCTGGTCGACCTGGCTGCTGTTCCTCGCGGATTACGTGACACGTCTGCGGCTCAGCGGCCTGGGCGCGCGCTTCGTCCGCGCGCACTGGCTGGACACCCTGGTCCTGCTGCTGCCGCTGCTGCGTCCGCTGCGGATGGTGCAGGTGTACCTGGCGGTGCAGCGCCGACGTGACCGGCCGCGGCTCGACCTGTACGCCCGCGTCATGGCGTACGCGGGCCTGACTGCCGTCCTGCTCGGTTTCGCCGCCTCGCTCGCGGTCTACCACCTGGAGCGCACGGCCCCCGACGCCTCCATCCGGACGTTCGGCGACGCGGTGTGGTGGGCGTGCGCGACGCTCACGACGGTCGGTTACGGGGACGCCGCCCCGGTCACGTTCTGGGGGCGCGTAGTAGCGGCGGGGCTGATGGCCGGCGGTCTGGCGCTGCTCGGCGCGGTGACCGGGTCGTTCTCGTCGTGGCTGATCCAGGTGTTCGCCCGGGAGGACGAGAAACGGCCCCCGGAGCGGGGTTAGCGCTCCGGGGGCCGTTCCTGTCGTACGGATCAGACCTGTACGCGGTCCTCGACGGCCTTCGCGATCTTGGCGATGGCCTCGTCGACCGGGATGCCGTTCTCCTGCGAACCGTCGCGGTAGCGGAAGGAGACGGCGCCGTTGGCCATGTCCTCGTCACCAGCGATGATCATGAAGGGCACCTTGGCCTTCTGCTGGTTACGGATCTTCTTCTGCATCCGGTCCGAGGACGCGTCCACGTCCACCCGCAGCCCCTGCTTGCGCGCCTTGGCGGCGAACTCCTGGAGGTACGGGATGTGGGCGTCACCGATCGGGATGCCGACGGCCTGGACCGGGGCGAGCCAGACCGGGAACGCGCCCGCGTAGTGCTCCAGGAGCACGGCGAAGAAGCGCTCGATGGAGCCGAACAGGGCACGGTGGATCATGACCGGGCGCTGCTTGGAGCCGTCCGGGCCGGTGTACTCCAGGTCGAAGCGCTCCGGCAGGTTGAAGTCGAGCTGCACGGTCGACATCTGCCAGGTGCGGCCGATGGCGTCCTTGCACTGCACGGAGATCTTCGGGCCGTAGAACGCGGCGCCGCCCGGGTCCGGGACCAGGGGCAGCCCCTGCTTCTCGGCGACCTGACGGAGCGTCTCGGTCGCCTCTTCCCAGGTCTCGTCGGAGCCGACGTACTTCTCCGGGTCCTTGGTGGAGAGCTCCAGGTAGAAGTCGGTGAGCCCGTAGTCGCGGAGCAGGTTCAGCACGAAGGTGAGCGTGCGGTCGAGCTCCTCCGCCATCTGCTCCTTGGTGCAGTAGATGTGCGCGTCGTCCTGCGTGAAGCCGCGCGAGCGGGTCAGGCCGTGCACGACGCCCGACTTCTCGTAGCGATACACCGTGCCGAACTCGAAGAGGCGCAGAGGCAGTTCGCGGTAGGAGCGGCCGCGCGCGTCGAAGATCAGGTTGTGCATCGGGCAGTTCATCGGCTTGAGGTAGTAGTCCACCCCGTCGTCGATCTGCATGGGCGGGTACATGCCGTCGGCGTACCAGTCCAGGTGGCCGGACTTCTCGAAGAGCTTGCCCTTGGTGGCGTGCGGCGAGTAGACGAACTCGTAGCCCTCCTCCTCGTGACGGCGGCGCGAGTAGTCCTCCATGGCCCGGCGGATGACGCCGCCCTTGGGGTGGAAGACCGCGAGGCCGGGGCCGATCTCGTCGGGGAAGGAGAAGAGGTCCAGCTCGTTGCCGAGCTTGCGGTGGTCGCGCTTGGCGGCCTCCTCCAGGAACTCCAGGTGCGCCTTCAGCTCGTCCTTGGTGGGCCAGGCGGTGCCGTAGATGCGCTGGAGCATCGGGTTCTTCTCGCTGCCGCGCCAGTACGCGGCGGCGTTGCGCATCAGCTTGAACGCCGGGATGAACCGGGTGGTGGGCAGGTGCGGACCGCGGCAGAGGTCCTTCCAGCACAGGTCACCGGTCTTGGGGTCGAGGTTGTCGTAGATGGTCAGCTCGCCGCCGCCCACCTCGACGTCCGCGCCGTCGTCCGAGGAGGCGGAGCCCTTGATGCCGATGAGCTCCAGCTTGTAGGGCTCGTTCGCGAGCTCCTCGCGGGCGTCCTCGTCGGAGACCACGCGGCGGGAGAACTTCTGGCCCCGCTTCTGGATCTCCTGCATCTTCTTCTCGATGGCCTTGAGGTCCTCGGGCGTGAACGGCTTCTCGACGTCGAAGTCGTAGTAGAAGCCGTCCTTGACCGGCGGGCCGATGCCGAGCTTGGCCTCGGGGAAGAGCTCCTGCACGGCCTGGGCCATGACATGCGCGGTGGAGTGGCGCAGGATGTTGAGGCCGTCCTCGGAGGAGATCTCCACCGGCTCGACGCTCTCGCCGTCCTGGAGGACGTAGGACAGGTCCTTCAGCTCGCCGCCGATGCGCGCGGCGACGACGGTGCGCTGACCGGGGAAGAGCTCGCCGGCCGTCGTGCCCGTCGTCACCACGTGCTCTTCCCGCTCGGAATCGCGTTGGATGATCACACGGACGTCTGACACCGGTCTCTCCTGTCTGAGGGGGCGCCTGCCTTCACATGGCTAAGCAATGCGAATCGTACCGAGCCGTACGCCCCCGACGCGAACGCCTTCCGAGACGGTCTACGGCTCCTCCCCCGCGCACGCCTCCTCGAAGAAGTCCACGTTCTCCTGGAGCGCCTTCATCAGCCGGTCCCGCTCCGCCTCGTCGACCTGGACGGGCGCGACCTGCGAGGCCCCGGTGAGCCGCCGGAAGCCGCCCCGGTTCTCCAGCCGCCCCTCCACCCGCAGCGGCAGCCCCACGAGGTGGGCGTGGCCCGCGATGCGGTACGCCTCCTCGTCCAGCTCCACGCGGACGTGCGCGACCTCGGCCCCGGCCAGCACCCGCAGCCGTACGACCCCGGCGCCGCGCGGCCCGGAGCGGCGCAGCCGGACCACCGCGCCGGTCAGCCGCACCTGTACGGCGGGCTCGTCGCGGAGGTAGCGGGCTCCGGCGGCGCGCAGGGCGGGCAGGTCGCCCGGGGAGAACTCGACGGGCGCGGGGCGGGCCGGGCAGCCGTCCGGGGTGCCCGCGGCGGGTGCCCACCGCAGGTCGATCCCGGCCCCCTCGGTGCCGCGCACCAGGGCGATCAGCGCCTCGGTCAGCTCCCGGCCGACGCCCGCCTCGACCGCGCTGTCGAAGGCCTCCATGCCGCCGGTGGCCCGCTGGTAGTCCACCGCCTCCCGGGTGGCGTGCAGGGCGTGGCAGAGCCGGACGGCGACGGCGCGGCCGGAGGCGACGGGGACGTACGCGGTGAGGGTCCGGCCGTCGGCTCCGGGCCCGATCAGGGCGTCGTCCAGGGCGGCCCGCGCCTTCCTGCGGTGCCGGGCCCCGTGGTACCCGGCCCGGCCGCGGGCCGCCAGCGCACCGGCCATGAGGACCTGCCGGGCGGCCGAGCGCAGCTCCTCCGCCTCGGTCCAGCCCGAGGCGCCCGCGGCCGCCGCCACCGACTCGGGGACCTCGCGCCACCAGCGGATCTCGTCGCTGGGCACGGTGAGGGAGACCAGGACGTCGCGGGCGGAGGGGTCGGCGCTGCGGCCGAGGGCGAGCAGGGCCTCCTCGATCAGCTCCCCGCTGTCGGGGAAGGCCGCGCTCTCGGGCACCAGCAGGCTCGTCGCCCCGGCGGCGGACCCGGGCGGGGTCCACCGGCCGTAGCGGCCCGGCGCTCCCCCGCGCCGCTGCCAGCCGTGCCGGCGCAGGAGCGCCCCGAGGACGGCGGGATCGGGCAGCTCCGCCCCGGAGACCGGCGGCGGGCCGGTGCGGGCGGTGGGGTGCGAGCGGGCGGCGGGCAGTCCCGCCCCGCCCGTGGACTCGTCCATCGACCGGTGCATCAGGGTCTCCCTCCGGCCCCGACCCGGGCCATGATGTCGCAGAGTGCGCGGTCGTCGAAGATCCGCGAGGTCGGGATGCGCACAGTGGTCCGGTACCGGCCCGTCACCGCGTGGCCGGCCAGGTTGGTCCAGTAGCAGCAGTGGCGCAGGTCGAGGCCGCCGGGCCCGGCGCGCAGCCAGTCGTCCTGGCTGCGCGGCACGATCATCACGACCAGGATCTTGTGCACCGACACGGGGCTGCGGGCGAGCTTCACGAGGTGGGCGTTGTCGAGCGTGAAGGAGAACGCCCCGCCCGCCGGGTGCGGTGGTATCTGGTAGGTGCACTTGAGCTGCACCTTGATGGTCACTTCGTCGTCGACGGTGTGGGCCGGGGCGCCGTGGCTGACGTGCCAGTCGATGCCGTTGTCGGGGAAGGGCTGGGACAGCGAACATCCGGCCGCCGCCGCGACGGCGTGCAGATAGCCCACCTGAAGGGTCTCCATGCAGGCGGTGGTGGCGAGGGAGCCGCGCAGCGGCGCGTCGGGCTGCTGCGGCAGCCGGGGCCCGAAGGCCTCGGCGCGGGCGGTTCCTCCGGGGTCGGGCTGCGCGAGCGCCATGGCTCCGTGTGCCTTCCGGGCGTGCCGATCGATGGCAGGTGGCCTGCCGGCGGGTGTCGTGGGCTGGGCGGATCGACGGACGCCGGAGATAACTTCCGTACGTCTCAACTGTGTTGTCACCGCATCGGACCGCCCGCAAACGGCGTATCAGGCAAACAGCCCGGGTATCACCGATATCGGGCAGGGGAATCACTCCATCTGCCGCGCAGGTGCGAGGAGTTCGGGGATGATGCACTGGTTCGAGGGGCCACTGGCCGCTTTTGACACGGAGACGACAGGCGTGGACGTCGAGCAGGACCGGATCGTTTCGGCCGCTCTCGTCGCGCAGGACACCGCGGGCGGTCGCGTCCGCGTCACCCGCTGGCTGGTCAATCCGGGGATTCCGGTCCCGCCCGGGGCGACCGAGATCCACGGGCTGACGGACGATCACCTTCAGCGCAACGGGCGTTGGCCCGCGCCGGTGATGGACGAGATAGCCCGTTCGCTGGCGGAGAGCTGTGCGACGGGCCGGCCGCTGGTCGTGATGAACGCTCCCTTCGATCTGACGCTGCTGGACCGGGAGCTGAGGCGGCACCGGGCGTCGTCGCTGGCCGGGTATCTCGACGGCGTGCCGATGCGGGTGGTGGACCCGAGGGTGCTGGACAAACACCTGGACCGCTACCGCAAGGGCCGCCGTACGCTCACGGATCTGTGCGCACGGTACGAGGTGGTGCTCGACGGGGCCCATGACGCGGCGGCCGACGCGACCGCGTCGCTGGAGCTGGTGCGGGCGGTGTGCCGGCGTTTCTCGGCCCGGATGGAGCGGCTGTCGCCGTCCGAGCTGCACACCCTCCAGGCGACCTGGCACGCGGCCCAGGCGCGTGGCCTGGAGGCGTGGTTCGCCAAGAGCGGGACACCGGAGGCGGTGGACCCGTCCTGGCCGCTGCGCCCGGAACTGCCCGCGGCGGCGTGAGGGGTTCGAGGCCCGGACATGCGAAAGCCGGTCCGCGTGATGCGTGCGGACCGGCTTTCCCCGGTGGGCGATACTGGGTTCGAACCAGTGACCTCTTCGGTGTGAACGAAGCGCTCTCCCACTGAGCTAATCGCCCGGGAACGGGTTGAACCATACAGGGCTCCGCGGGCTTCGTTCAAACCGCTTCCGGCGGGGCTCTGCTCAGAGCGTCCCGGCCGGGAAGTGAGTATCCGAGCGCATGTACGGGCCGGGCGGCCGGGGTCACACTCCCGTACATGGAACATGTGCCCCCGCCCGCCGAGGAACTGGCCCGCCTCGACCGAGAACTGGCCGAGCTGGACGCCCGCCGGGCCCAGCTGCTGACCCGGCGCGCCTGGCTGCTCGCGGCGCTGCGGCCGCCCGCGCCGACGGCCGCACCGGGCTGGAACCCGTCGGCCTGGGGCGCGCCTCCCGGCGGCGGGCCGGGCGCTCCGGCCCAGCCGTGGGGCTACGTGCCGCCGAAGCGGCCGTCCGCGCCGCGCAGCGCCCAGAACGTCCTGCTGACCCTGGGCGGTCTGCTGCTGACAGTGGCGGCCGTCGCGTTCACGTTGGTGAGCTGGGGCTCGATGGGGATCGGCGGCCGGTCGGCCGTGCTGGCCGCGGTGACCCTGGGGGCGCTGGCCGCCCCGGCGGTGCTGCTGCGGCGGAATCTGGCCGCCACCGCCGAGGCTCTGGCTGCCCTGGCCCTGGTGCTGACGCTGCTGGACGTCTACGCGTTCCACACGGTGGCCGCGCCGGACACGGACGGGCTCGGTTTCACGGCCGTCGCCTCGGCGGTGCTCGCGGCGCTGTGGACGGCGTACGGGCTGGCGCTGGGCAAGCTGCGTCTGCCGCTGCCGGCGGCCGTGCTGCTGGCCCAGTGGCCACTGCTGTTCTGGGCGTGGGCCGCCGGTGCTCCGGCGCTGGTGGTCGGGTGGGCGCTGCTGGCCACGGCGGTGCTGGACGGGACGATCGCACTGCTGGGCAAGGGCGCCGGGGTGCGGATCACGGCCTGCGTCGGCGGATCGGTGATGGGCTTCTCCGCTCTGCTGGTGGGCCTGACGCTGTCCACGACGGCCTCCGGGCCGCTCGGCGCGGTGGCTCCGGGCGCGCTGCTGCTGACGGCAGCGGCGGCGGCGCTGGCCGGGGCCTGGCGAGCACCGAAGGGCTTCGCTCGCACGGGCGGCGTGGTGGCCGGGCTCGCGGCGGTGGCCGCGGTGGGTGGCGTACCGGCGCATGCGGTGCCGGACGGCTGGCAGGTGCTCGTGTACCTGCTGTGCGGCCTCGCGCTGACGGCGGTCGTACGTTCACGGCTGCCGGGGAACGCGACGCGCGGGGTGCTGGTGGCGTCGGGGGCGGTGCAGGCCGGGGCCCTGGTGTGGGCGCTGCCGCCGGTCGCGGCGGTGCTGCTGGGCCCGGTGACGCTGCTGCCGGACGTGTGGGCGGGCTCGCCGGAGGACTTCCGGTCCGCGCTGGGGTCGACGCTGCGGTGGCCGGAGCTGTCGGCGCCCCGGTGGTGCTCGCCCTGGTGGCCGGGCTGCTGGGGGCGGCGTACCGGTGGTGGCCGTCGCCGGCCCGGATCGCGGCGCCGCTGGGTGAGCCGGGGGCGGCGGGGGCTCGGACGCCGGATGCCGGGACGCCCGGCGCTGGGGCGGCGAGTGCGGGTGCGCCGGGGCCCGGGGCGGCGGCGCCCTGGCCCGGCTGGCCCGGCTGGTCCGGGGCCGGCGCAGGTGCCGGCTCCGGGGCCGGGGTGCGCAGGCCCTCCGGGGCGGCGCTGCGTGGGGCCGCCGGTGCGGGGGCGGTGGCTCTCGGCTGGGGAGCCCTGCTGCTGGCCGGGGCCGTGCTGAACGTGCCCTACGCGCTCGCGCTGGCCGGGGAGACGGTCCTGGTGGCCGGGCTGCTCGCGCTGGCGGTCCGGGGCGTCGGCAGCGGCCGGGGCGCGTCGGCGGTGCCGGTGACCGCGCTGGTGGGGGCGGTGGCCGGGGCGGCGAGCGTCGGGGTGCTGTCGCTGGCGTCCGAGGGTGCGTCCTACGCGGTGGTCGGCGCGCTGGCGGCGCTGTTCGCCGGGGCGGCGGTCCGGGCGGGGTCCGAGGTGCCGCGTGCGGTGTTCGCGGTGGCCTCGACGGTCGGGGCGACCGTGCTGACGGGGTTCGCGGGCCGGTCCCTGGGGCTCGCCCCGCACGAGACCGCACCGCTGGTGCTCGTGGTGCCCGCGCTGACCGTGCTGCTCGGGGCACGGCTGCGGCGGAACCCGGTGGCGTTGCCGGTGGAGCTGACGGGCGCGCTCGGTGCGCTGGTCGCCGTGGGGCTCGCGGTGCCGGACGCGCCGTTCCTGGCCCTGGTGCTGGCGCTGTGCGGGGTGCTGGCGGCGGGCGCGGCGGTACGGCCCGAGCGGCGGCCGGTGGCGGGCTGTCTGGCGGCGGCGCTGTTCGTGCTGGCCACCTGGGTGCGGCTGGCCGCCTCGGAGGTGTCGTTCCCGGAGGCGTACACGCTGCCGGTGACCGTGCCCGCGCTGGTGGTCGGGTTGCTGCGGCGGCGCAGGGACCCGGAGGCCTCCTCGTGGACGGCGTACGGACCGGGGCTCGCGGCGACGCTGCTGCCGAGCCTGGCGGTCGCCTGGACCGACACGGACTGGCTCCGGCCGCTGCTGCTCGGCGTGGCGGCGCTGGTGGTCACGCTGCTGGGCGCGCGCCACCGCCTCCAGGCACTCCTGATGCTCGGCGGGGCGGTGCTGGCGCTGGACGGGCTGCACGAGCTGGCGCCGTACGTGGTGCAGGTGGCCGGCGCGCTCCCCCGCTGGCTGCCGCCGGCCCTGGCCGGGCTGCTGTTGCTGGTGGTGGGCGCGACGTACGAGCAGCGGCTGCGCGACGCCCGCCGACTGAAGGACGCACTGGGGCGGATGCGCTGAGCCGTGCCGGTCCGGGGGCGCGCTGTTCGCGGCGGCTCCCGGACCGGCGGGAGCGGGCAACGCAGAGGGCCCGGGAGACGGATTCCGTCTCCCGGGCCCTCTGTCCGGGTGGGCGATACTGGGTTCGAACCAGTGACCTCTTCGGTGTGAACGAAGCGCTCTCCCACTGAGCTAATCGCCCGGGCGCACCGCAAACATTACCCCATGTCAGCGGTGCTCCTGGACCGTCCCCGGGCTACTCGCTGATCTTCCACGGCAAGGTGAGCCCGAACTTCCAGACGTAGATGCCGACCAGCACCGCCATGATCACGAGCCCCACCGTGGTGAGGATGATGTTGCGTCGCCGGACCTTGGGATCGAGGGCCCGCTGCGCCGCCTCGGTGACCTTGCGTTTGGTCCAGCGCAGCACCAGCTGGGCCCAGACGAACTCGGTCGCCCAGATCGCCATGCCGCCGAAGATCACCAGCCAGCCGGGGCCGGGCAGCACCAGCATGAGCACGCCCGCGATCACGACGCCGAGGCCGACGACGAAGACGCCGACCTGCCAGCTGAGGTGGAGCGCTCTGGATGCCTTGATGAAACCCGGCGCCCGCGAGCCCAGCTCACGTTCCGCCCGGTCCGATTCCCCCGTGCCGGATGCCGCGTCCGCCTGTTCGGCGACCTTGCTCCGCTCGTCACTCTCCGCGTTCATGAAGCTCAACTTACCTGACCCGTCCTCGTCACTGGAATGGACGCATAACTCAAAGTTACACGCCGCTGAGCGAGGGACCCGAAGCATCACAAATGGGTCAGAGGGGTTTACAACGCCACCGTAGGTGGCATGTCGATTTCGCCGACGTGCGAATCCCCGAGCGCACACTGAGCGAAAGGCCCTGGCGCTTATGAACACCACGGTCAGCTGCGAGCTGCACCTGCGCCTCGTTGTGTCGAGCGAGTCCTCACTGCCTGTACCCGCGGGCCTGCGGTATGACACGGCCGATCCCTATGCCGTGCACGCCACCTTCCACACCGGAGCGGAGGAGACGGTCGAATGGGTATTCGCCCGCGACCTCCTTGCCGAGGGGCTGCATCGGCCCACCGGCACCGGAGACGTCCGCGTCTGGCCATCTCGTAGTCACGGTCAAGGCGTCGTATGCATCGCCCTGAGCTCCCCAGAGGGGGAAGCCCTGCTCGAAGCTCCGGCGCGGGCCCTGGAGTCGTTCCTGAAGAGGACCGACGCCGCGGTTCCGCCCGGCACCGAGCATCGTCACTTCGATCTCGACACGGAGCTCTCCCACATCCTGGCCGAGAGCTGAGCCAGGCAGAGAGCCGCTCGACGCCGTCGACTCGGGGAGACGGCGTCGTGCCGACAACCGCATAGGGCAGACACCGGCGCCGTCGTCGCGGAATCCACCGCGACGACGGCGCCGCTGCGCGCCCGGAGAACCCCGCACCGGCCGGAAGGGTTGATTCCGCCCTCCTGCGGGCCGGCACAGGCCTCGCACCGGGCCCGGATCCGGCCGATCGAGCCAGTAGAGTCAGCCGCCATCGGCAGGCGCCCGCCCGCCGGAGGCCAGGGAGCGAAGCGTGCTGATCCCTCACGACACCCGGATCGCCCTCGACACGGTGGTCGATCTGGTGAACACCGCACCGGAGAGCGAGCCGCCGCCGGACGACCCCGCGGACGGACCCGTGGACGGTCTCGCCGATGTCGCCGCGCTGTACGCCTTCGCGGAGCGGCATCTCATCAGCGGGGTCGGCACGCTCGGCGAGAAGGACCTGGCCGCGGTGCGCGACGTACGGGCCCGTTTCGCCGAGGTCTTCGCATCGCCCGACCCCCGCACCGCCGCCGACCTGGTCAACCGGCTCGTCGCCGCGGCCGGGACCACCCCGCAGCTCACCGACCACGACGGCTACGACTGGCATGTGCACTACTTCGCCCCGGACGCCTCGATCGCCGACCACCTCGCGGCCGACTGCGGCATGGCGCTGGCCTTCATCATCGTGGCGGGCGAGCAGGAACGGCTGCGGCGCTGCGAGGCGCCGGACTGCGGGCACGCGTTCGTCGACCTGTCGCGCAACCGCTCCCGCCGCTACTGCTCCAGCCGTACGTGCGGAAACCGGCTCCATGTCGCGGCGTACCGGGCCCGGCGCAAGGAAGCCGCGGGCTGACGCCCGCGCCGCCCCGCACGGTGGCGCGGCCCGTCACAGCACGAAGAGATCGTGCAGGGCGGCCATCAGCAGCAGCACCCCGATCACCGTCAGGAAGATCATCAGGGGCGGCTGGGAGAGCGCGAAGAGACAGCCGCGGGGCTCTTCGGCGGGGGGTGCGGGGGCTTCGCCCCGGGAAGTGTCCACCATCTCAAAGTGATCATGACGCACCCGCGACCGGGTTGGCGATCAACCAGGGTCATTCCCCCGGGAGTTCACCGTCCCGTGGCCATCAATAATCGCTCCGGCGTACGGGTCGCCGTCAGACATTCGGACCGGCGGCCCGGGCGAGAACCCGGAGCC
Source organism: Streptomyces sp. iso_384 (assembly GCF_056172905.1). Classification (NCBI taxonomy): domain Bacteria; kingdom Bacillati; phylum Actinomycetota; class Actinomycetes; order Kitasatosporales; family Streptomycetaceae; genus Streptomyces; species Streptomyces sp. iso_384. Next base: position 2,919,311 of record NZ_JBWBTT010000001.1, on the reverse strand, counting down.
GGACGCCGCGCTTCTCTCAGATGCCGTGCTTCTTGAGGATCGCCTCGATGTCGCTGAAGTCGTCGCCGGGCGCGGCGGCCTCCTGCTTCTTCTTCGCCCTGGGCTGCGGCTGCGACTTCGCGGCGGCCGGTCCGGCCGTGGCGCCGGCGCCGGCGCCGAGCGAGGGAGCGGAGGCCGCCGGTGCGACCGCCTCGTTGCGCTCGGCGGCCCGCGCGGCCTTGCGTTCCGCGCGGGTGGTGCCGCTGCGGCGCTCGATGGCGCGGGTGGTCATGAACAGCAGCCAGGAGAGGCCCAGCACCCCGAATCCGAGCCAGACGCTCGGCTTGAAGGCGATCCCGGCGACCCACTCGACGACCCCGGTCAGCACGAGCCCGATCGGGACGAGGGAGTAGGCGGCGATCCGCGTCGCCGTGAGGAACCGCTTGCGGTACGCGGTCACCGCGGCGATGCCCAGGCCGGCCGCCGACACCGCGGAACAGATGGTCTCGGCAAGCATCAGGGCCTCCAGGCGCAGGGGATACGTCCCTTCCATCCTGCACCGACGACCGCCGCCGGGGCCACGGCGGCGGCTCACTTCAGGGACATTTCAGGGCCGGGCTCCTCCCCAGGGGGGTGTGCCGGTCCCGGTTGGGACGCGCCCGCCCGGCCTGGAAGACTGAGCACATGAGCGATTCCACCCCTGCGGCACCGGTCGTCCTCGACCTCTGGTGCGATCTCGAATGCCCCGACTGCCACCGCGCCCTCGACGATGTGCACGCCCTGCGCGCCCGGTACGGGGACCGTGTCGAGATCCGGCTGCGGCACTTCCCGCTGGAGAAGCACAAGCACGCCTACGCCGCCGCCCAGGCCGCCGAGGAGGCCACGGACCAGGGCAAGGGCTGGCCGTACGTCGAGGCACTCCTCGCCCGCACCGCCGACCTCGGCCGCGCGGGCGAGCCGCTGCTCCTGGACGTGGCACGCGAACTGGGCCTGGACGCCGAGGAGTTCGACACCGCACTGATCGACGGCCGGCATCTGCTGATCGTCGACGCCGACCACGCGGAGGCCAAGGCGATCGGCGTCACCGGCACCCCCACCTATGTGATCGGCGACCAGCGGCTGGACGGCGGCAAGAGCCAGGACGGGCTGCGCGAGCGGATCGAGGAGATCGTCGACCGGACCCTGGCCGCGCAGGGCTGACCGGGACCCGGCCGGGCGCAGGCGGGAACGGCCGGGCGCAGGCGGACCGGGAAGCCGCTACAGCGCCTTGGCCAGGTTGTACCGCGTCGTCGTATAGCCCAGCGACTCGTACAGCCGCAGGGCCGGGGTGTTGGAGGCGAAGACGTGCAGGCCGAGCCGGTCCGCGCCGCAGGCGCGGGTGATGTCCTCGGCGAGCAGCATCAGGGCCCGGCCGTACCCCCGGCCCCGGTGTTCCTCGCGGACCTCGACGTCGAAGACGAATCCGGCAGGGCCGCCCGGCGGCAGCTCCCGCAGCGCCACCCACACATGGCCGACGACCTCCCCCGCGTGCACCAGCACGTCGAAGCGCACGCCCTCGGTCGCCAGCCCGTCCGGCAGATGGGCCGCGTGGTCGGCCTCGGACTTGCGCCGGGCCTGCTCGGGCTCCACGCCGCGGTCGATCCAGTCCTGCGCGTACGCCAGCAGCGCCTCCTGCCGCCAGGCGGCGAACTCCTCCTCGCTCATCGCGCGCGAGGTGAGGCCACCGGGGAGCGGTGCGGTCTCCGGGCCGAGGGCCTTGACCATGTTGCGGCTGCGTTCGGTGTAGCCGAGGGCGGCCGCGAGGCGGCGGGCGGGGTCGTTGCCGGCGGGGACCTCCACCCGGACGCGGGTGCAGCCCCACCCGCGCAGCACCTCCTCGGCGGCGAGCGCGGCGATGGTGCCCCGGCCGCGTCTGCGCCGGGGCTCCTCCACGCTGAGGGGGCCCAGCACCCCGGCGGTCGCGCCGAACGCGTCGTCGGTGCTGATAGCGACGGTGCCGACCGGCCGCCCGTTGTCGCACACGTCGTACTGGCGGGCCCGCGCCCCGTCGGCGCCTTGCTGAAGCGGCCCGGACGGCCGGAGTGTCGTGGTCATCAAAGGTTTGTATCCCCTGCACGACACCCCGTCACGCGCTTTTCCGGGCCTCCGAGGGGCCGCCGGGTCTCCGAGTGGTTCGGTCTCGGGCCTGTTACGGGTCGAGGTCGTCGCCGGCCCGCTCGGCGAAGATCCGCATGGCCTTCGCCGTCACCGGTCCGGTCTCCGGGGTGAGCTCACGGTCGTCGACCCGGTACACCGCCTGGATGTCGCGGAGCGTCGAGGTCAGGAACACCTCGTCGGCCTCGGCGAGCACGTCCATCGGCAGGTCGGTCTCCTCGGCCCCGGTCCACTCCACGGCCAGTGCGCGGGTGATCCCGGCGAGACAGCCCGAGGCCACCGGCGGGGTGTGGATACGGCCGCCCAGGACGACGAACACATTGGAGCCGGTGCCTTCGCAGAGGCGGCCGACGGTGTTGGGGAACAGTGCCTCGGACGCGCCCCGTTCCCGCGCCCGGGCCAGGGCGACGACGTTCTCGGCGTACGAGGTGGTCTTCAGGCCCGCGAGCGCGCCGCGTTCGTTGCGCGTCCAGGGGACGGTGATCACCGCGGTGCTGTCCGGGCGGCGGTTCACCCCGTCGAGGGCGACGACGAGGCTCGTCCCGTGGTCGCCCCGGTCCGAGCCGAGCGGGGAGAGCCCACCGGTGTAGGTGATCCGCAGGCGTCCCAGGGCGACGGGGTTGGCCTCGACGACCGCGGCGACGGCGTGCCGGACCTCGTCGTGGTCCGGTTCGGGCAGGCCGAGGCCCCGGGCGGACCGGGTGAGGCGGTCGAGGTGCCGGGTCAGGGCGAAGGGACGCCCCTCGCTCGTACGCACCGTCTCGAAGATGCCGTCGCCCACGGTCAGCCCGTGGTCGAGCACCGAAAGCCGGGCGTCGTCGGCGTCCCGCAGTCCGCCGTTGACCCAGATCCTCATCATGCGGTCCTTCCTGTCTCCAGATGCGCACCCGACGCTACAGCGAGCAGCCGGGAGGCCTTGAGTTCGGTCTCGTCCCATTCGCGCTCGGGATCGGATCCCCAGGTGATCCCGGCGCCGGTCCCGAAACGCAGCAGCGGCGCGGGCCCGGCCCGGTCGATCCAGAACGTCCGTATGCCCACCGCGAGCGAGGCCGTGCCCCGGTCGGCGTCGACCCAGCCGACCGCACCGCAGTACGGTCCACGCGGGGCCGTCTCCAGCTCGGCGATGATCCGCAGCGCGCTGGACTTCGGCGCGCCGGTGACCGAACCGGGCGGGAAGGCCGCCGCGAACAGCTCGGGCCAGCTCGCGCCGTCGGCCAGCCTGCCCCGGACGGTGGAGACGAGGTGGACGAGACCGGGGTGCTTCTCCACCACGCAGAGATCGGGCACGCCGACGCTTCCGGTGGCACAGACCCGGCCCAGGTCGTTGCGGACGAGGTCCACGATCATCACGTTCTCGGCGTGGTCCTTCTCCAGCAGATCGTCCTCGGTCCGGCCGGTGCCCTTGATCGGCCCGGACTCCACGATCCGCCCGTCGCGCCGGAGGAAGAGCTCCGGGGAGGCGGTGGCGATCTCCACACCGTGGCCGGGCAGCCGGATCGTTCCCGCGTAGGGGGCGGGGTTGCCGCGGGCGAGCAGGGAGGTCAGGGCGTCGACGTCGGCCCCGGACCCGTCGCCGGGGAACGGCGCGGACAGCACCCGGCAGAGGTTGGCCTGGTAGACGTCGCCCGCCGCGATGTGTTCACGGATCCGCCGTACGCCCGCCGTATAGGCGTCACGGTCCAGTGAGGAGGTCCAGTCCCCGGCGGCGGGACCACGCCAGGCTCCTGGCACGGGAGGGGGCACCGCTTCCTTGTGCACGTCGGAGAAGCGGGCGCAGACGATGCGGCCTTCGAAGTCGGCGGATACCGCCCAGAAACCGGACGAGTCGAGTGCCGCGGGATCGTGGGTCACATCCTGCAGACCGGAGGCTATGAGGCCGTCGAAGCGGGCCATGGGGGCGAGATCGGACACGCGAATGAGTCTAGGACCGTGCGCGGTGACCTGCGTCGGGGCGAGGAGCGGGCCGGGGTCGCCGCAGCACGCTGCACAAACGCGTTTTTGTACTGGCCCAGGAATCCGCTAGAGTTCAACACGTCGCCGGGACGCGCAAGCGGAACGGGAAAGACAAGCGGACGTAGCTCAGTTGGTAGAGCGCAACCTTGCCAAGGTTGAGGTCGCCAGTTCGAACCTGGTCGTCCGCTCGCAGAAGGTGGGGGATTCTTCCCGAGCCCCCATCCCTGGTGGAGTGGCCGAGAGGCGAGGCAACGGCCTGCAAAGCCGTCTACACGGGTTCAAATCCCGTCTCCACCTCCAAGGACGATTAGCTCAGCGGGAGAGCGCTTCCCTGACACGGAAGAGGTCACTGGTTCAATCCCAGTATCGTCCACTGATCCGCAAGGATCATCGGTCCGCAAGGATCCCCGCGCGATTAGCTCAGCGGGAGAGCGCTTCCCTGACACGGAAGAGGTCACTGGTTCAATCCCAGTATCGCGCACGCAGTACACGCAGGTTCGCCCTGCGCGATTAGCTCAGCGGGAGAGCGCTTCCCTGACACGGAAGAGGTCACTGGTTCAATCCCAGTATCGCGCACCACCGAGAACCCCCGGTCGTCTCCACGACCGGGGGTTCTTTCGTCGTCGTACGGTCCGCGCCGCTCGCCCGGCCCGTGCGCTCCGCGGCAGGAGGCCCGGCGGCTGCCGGATCGCGGAGCGGACGGACCGGGAGTGATCAGGAACGATCAGGACGAGAAGAGCATCCGGCCGAAGCCCTTCTGGCGGCGGTGGCCGTAGTGCCCGCCGTGCTGCGGCGCACCCCAGGCGGGGGCGTGGGAGGCGGGAGCGGCCGGGTACGCCTGCGGGGCGGGAGGGGCCGGGTAGCCGCCGGGGGCGGGGGGCGCGGGCGGAGCCTGCTGGGACCACTGGGACTCCAGGCGGGTCAGCGACTCCAGCTCGCCGTAGTCGAGGAATATCCCCCGGCAGCCGCTGCACTGCTCGATCTGGACGCCGTTGCGGTTGTACGTGTTCATCTGCGCGTGACACTTCGGACACTGCATCATCGACTCGGCTCCTCGCCCTCGTTGTGCCGTCGCCGGAATGTCTGCCCGGCCACGGTCCGTTCACCCTACGACGCGTGGTCGGTGGTCAACTCGGGCGGCAACGTAGCGATTCGGGCACAGGATTCGATCATCAACTGCTCGGGTTCGTCCGGATCGCGCTTCTCCGCGGCGCACTTGGCCAGGGCGAGCGCCGCCGTCTGCACCGTCAGCGCGCGGGCCGGTACGTCCAGTTCACGCCAGGGGTCCCCGTCGGCGGGGACCGCGGGTCCGCCGGCGGAGCGATAGGCGTCCAGGAAGGCGGACCAGTCCTCGGGGTCCAGAAGTCCGGCCGCGTACCAGGCGGCGGGCCGGGCGAGGTCCCACGCCGGATCGCCCGCCCCCGCGTCGTCCACATCGATGAGCAGCCAGGGCCCGTCCGGCGCGGGATGGCGGACGAGCTGGCCGAGGTGCAGGTCCCCGTGGCACAGGTGGCCGGCCCTCGGTGCGGGCGGCGGCCCCTCGCCCCGGGCCCAGGCGGGCAGGGCGCGCCAGCAGGCCAGCACGGGCAGGACGGCCGGATCACCGGGGCGGGCGGCACGCATCCGGGCGACGGCCCGCGCCGCCTTGGCCGGCCCGCGCATCGGCGGGAGCCGGAACGGGGGCTGCGTCCGGTGGAGCCGGGCGAGCAGCACGGCGGCCTCGGCCCAGGGCGCCGCTTCGGGGTCGGTGGGGTCGACGGGCGCGCCGAACGGCCAGACCGTGACCGGGCGAGGGGCGGGTGCGGGCGGCTCGGGGAGCCCTGGCCGTCGGGAGGTGCCGGAGGGCTCCGGGTGCTCGGGGGCGGTGAGCGGCGCCAGCAGGATTCCGGTCAGCTGCGGGGCGGCGGCCAGGGCGATCCGGGCCGCCAGCGCCTCCCGGTCGGTGTCGGCGGCATGGGCCTTCGCGACGATCGCGCCGCTGCGGACCACGGTGCCGTCGGGCCGGTCCGCGAGAACCTGCGGCGGCTCGCACACGCAACGCGTCCCGGCCGAGTGGGAGAGGCGGTGCGCGAGGGCGCCCAGGTCATGGACGACTGAGGTCTGCGTGGCGGTCAACGGCTCCCCTGGCGGCGGTCGGCCCGGCCGTGGCACCGGTCCCGCCGTGAGCGTAACGCGGCAGCCGGGGCGGCCGGCCCGGCCGGGGCCCGTGCGGCCCGTGCGGCTGGTGTCGGGGCCGGGTCCGGAGCGGTGGTGGGTCAGAGCCAGGGCCGGGTCGGGGCCGGGGCCAAGTCGGAACCGGGGCCAGGGCGAGGGCCAGGCCGGAAGCGGGCCTGGGTCGGGCCTGGCCCTCGCCCGGAACCGGGCCCGGGCCGGGCCCGAAAGCCCGGGGCGGGGCTGTGCGTGGCCTGGTGGGCGAAGTGCAGGGGTCCGGAAAGCGCGATGCCCGGTCAGCTCCCCAGCTGACCGGACAAACGCTGCCGTCCGCCGCACCCCCGTCCCCACGGGGCTGTTGGCCGGATGTGCGGGTCCGGACCGCTCTTCCGGACCCCGGGCGCCGCTCAGCGCCCCAGCATCACCGCCACGGACGACGCCTGTGTGACCACCGCCTCCCAGCCGCCGAAGACGACCACGAGCAGGGCCGCCAGGGGAAGGACCATCGCCGTCGCCACCAAGGGGTGACGGGTGCCGGACGAGCGGCCGCCGAACGCGGCGTACGCCTTGCGTCCCTGCATACGGACCATCGTCCGCGTCGCCGTGTCCGACATGGTTCCTCTCCTGACCTGATGAGGGGCGGCGGGCGTGTGACCTCGGGGGACGAGTGCTGCGCCCGCCGCTTGATCTCAACATTAGGTAAGCGGCGGCAACAGGGCGTCATGCCCGCGTACCGAATCCCGGGCCTCCCGGAGGATGAGCCGTCGTCGATCGGCGTACTCCCCTGGGTGGAGACGGACCACCGCAGGTTGGGGTCATCCCGGAGGGGACATCGGGACCTGGCCGGATGACTGCCCGCCGCCTGTCCTGATCCAGTCCCTTCCCGTCCGCCGGCCTCGCGACAGCGCCCGCCGGGTGACTTCACTCACGCCTCCGCGCCCCGGCGGGCGCCCGCCGGGGCGCGGGGGTCGCCCGGGACACCACCACCCCGTACGCCGGGGCGGCGGTCGCGGCCTGCGTGACGACCGCGTCCCGGCGTTCCCGCACCGATCCAATCCCCCCTGCCCGACTGCCCCTTGAGCAGGCGGGTCGGCCGAGGGGCCCGGATCCGCCGCGTCCTGACCCCTCTTCACCTCTCCCGTACGGCACGGACAATCGAATCTCCGGCGAGGGCGCGGCCTCTGAGCGCGCCGGGCGCGGGGTACGTAAGCTGTGCCTCGTCAGGCGGACCAGGCAGCGGGGATGGGCAGACGATGGCGATGATGCGGCTCCGGCGCGAGGACCCGCGTCTCGTCGGCTCGTTCCGGCTGCACCGGCGGCTCGGCGCGGGCGGCATGGGCGTCGTCTACCTCGGCTCCGACCGGCGCGGCCAGCGCGTCGCGCTCAAGGTGATCCGGCCCGACCTCGCGGAGGATCAGGAGTTCCGTTCGCGGTTCGCGCGCGAGGTGTCGGCGGCCCGGCGGATCCGCGGCGGCTGCACGGCCCGGCTGGTGGCCGCCGATCTGGAGGCGGACCGTCCGTGGTTCGCGACGCAGTACGTGCCCGGCCCCTCGCTGCACGACAAGGTCGCCGAGGAGGGCCCCCTGGCCGCCGCCGAGGTCGCCTCGATCGGGGCGGCGCTCTCCGAGGGTCTGGTGGCGGTGCACGAGGCGGGGGTGGTCCACCGGGATCTGAAGCCGTCGAACATCCTCCTCTCCCCCAAGGGCCCCCGCATCATCGACTTCGGTATCGCCTGGGCGACCGGGGCGAGCACGCTCACCCATGTCGGCACGGCGGTGGGGTCGCCCGGCTTCCTCGCGCCCGAGCAGGTGCGGGGCGCGGCCGTGACGCCCGCGACGGACGTCTTCTCGCTCGGCGCGACACTGGCGTACGCGGCGATGGCCGACTCCCCCTTCGGGCACGGCAGTTCCGAGGTGATGCTGTACCGCGTCGTGCACGAGGAGGCACAGCTTCGCGGAGTGCACGACGCGTTGGCCCCGCTGATCAGCGCCTGTCTGGCGAAGGATCCGGAGGAGCGGCCCAGCACGCTGCAACTGTCCATGCGGCTCAAGGAGATCGCGGCGCGCGAGGCGCAGGGCCTGCACGAGAGCCGGCCGCCCGTCCAGCGCTCCGCCCAGGACGCCGACCGGCCGACCGGGCGGATGGCCGATCCCTACGCCGAGCAGCACACCCGCCGCGCGGAAGGCCCGTCCGCCTCCCGCCCCCAGCCGGGCAGGCGCGGCGCGCCCGCGCGTTCGGGGCCGCCGCGCACCGGTGGCTCGCGCCCGCAGCAGGCGTCGCGCAACACGACGCGTTCGGGTGGGAAGGCCGGGAAGCGGCAGGGGGCTCCGGCCGGGACGAACGGGCGGCCCGGGACCCGTTCCGGGGGTCGCACGACATCGGCGGGACGGCGTCCGGCCAATCCGCGGCTGCTGCGGCAGCGGCTGGTGGTGTTCGTCGTGGTGACGCTGCTGGTGGCGCTGGGCATCGCGGCGGCGCAGGGCTGCCAGGGGCCGGCGCGAGGTCTGGGCGGGAGCGAGCAGCGGGAGCGGGCGCCGCGGGCACTGGTCACGCAGGGCGTGGAGGAAGTGCGGGCCGCGGAGACCGTGCCAGGCGTTCAGGACGCGCAAGGCGTTCAGGACGTTCGGACCGCACCGGCCTCGCGGGACGCGCAGGCTTAGCGGCCGCTCTGCAGGTCGCGCAGGCTCAGCGGCCGGCGCAGAGGGCGACGTGGTCGTTCTGACGCCGGGCCTCCGGGCAGGGTGGGCAGGGGCTGTTCGTGCTCAGTTCTCCGGGCGGCCCGTGGCCACCGCGTAGAAGGCGACCGCCGCCGCCGCGCCCACGTTCAGTGAGTCGACGCCGTGCGCCATCGGGATGCGGACCCATTCGTCGGCGGCCATCAGCGCTCGTGTGGACAGCCCGTCGCCCTCCGCGCCGAGCATCAGCGCCACCCGCTCCAACCGGTGCGGGGCCGCCTCGTCGATGCTGGTGGCCTTGGCGTCCGGGGTGAGGGCGAGGAGCCGGAAACCGGCCTCCCGTACCGTTTCCAGTGACTTCGGCCAGGCCTCGAGCCGGGCGTAGGGAACGGAGAAGACCGCGCCCATGGAGACCTTGACCGAGCGCCGGTAGAGCGGGTCGGCGCAGTCCGGGGAGAGCAGGACGGCGTCCATGCCGAGCGCGGCCGCGCTGCGGAAGATGGCGCCGATGTTGGTGTGGTCGTTCACCGACTCCATGACCACCACCCGGCGTGCGGTGGCGAGCAGTTCGTCGGCGGCCGGCAGCGGCTTGCGCTGCATGGAGGCGAGCGCTCCGCGGTGGACGTGGTAGCCGGTGACGCGTTCGGCGAGCTCGGGGGCGACGGCGTACACCGGGGCCGGGACCTCGTCGATGACGTCGCGCATGACGTCGACCCACTTGGCGGAGAGCAGCATGGACCGCATCTCGTACCCGGTCTGCCGGGCGCGTCGGATCACCTTCTCGCCCTCGGCGATGAAGAGGCCCTCGGCGGGTTCCCGTCGTCGTCGCAGCTCGACGTCGGTCAGACCGATGTAGTCGCTCAGCCGCGGGTCGTCGGGGTCGTCGACGGTGATGATGTCTGCCACAGGGTGATACTGCCTTGTCCGGTGTGTGGTGCCAACGCCTGGGATCGAGATACGTAACCGCGGGTTACTCCACCGCGGTCACTCGGCCTGATCCGGGGCGGTCCTCGGCGCGGAGTCCGGGCCGACCGCGACGACCTCGCCGATCACGATCACCGCGGGCGGGCGCACCTCTTCGGCGGCCGCGCGCTCGCCGACGTCCGCGAGGGTCGCGTCGACCCGGCGCTGGGCGGCGGTGGTGCCCTCCTGGACGAGGGCGACCGGAGTGGCGGGGTCCTTGCCGTGGGCGATCAGGGCGGCGGCGATGGCGCCGATCTTGTCGACGGCCATCAGCAGGACGAGGGTGCCGCGCAGCCGGGCGATGGCCTCCCAGTCGACCAGCGAGCGCGGGTCCTCGGGGGCGACATGGCCGCTGACCACGGTGAACTCATGGGCCACCCCGCGGTGGGTGACCGGGATGCCGGCCGCTCCGGGCACGGAGATGGTGCTGGAGATACCGGGGACGACCGTGCAGGGGATGCCCTCGGCGGCCAGCGCCTGGGCCTCCTCCATGCCCCGGCCGAAGACGAACGGGTCGCCGCCCTTGAGCCGGACCACGGACTTGCCCGCCTTGGCGTGCTCGATGAGCGCCTGGTTGATCGCCTCCTGGGCCATGAACCGCCCGTACGGGATCTTCGCGGCGTCTATCACCTCGACGTGCGGCGGGAGTTCGTCGAGCAGGTCGCGGGGGCCGAGGCGGTCGGCGATGACCACGTCGGCCTCGGCGAGGAGGCGGCGGCCGCGCACGGTGATCAGGTCCGGGTCGCCGGGGCCGCCGCCGACGAGGGCGACGCCGGGGGTACGGGTGCGGTGGTGCGGGGCGGCGAGGGTGCCGTCGCGCAGGCCTTCGACGATGGCGTCGCGGATGGCGGCGGAGTGCCGGGGGTCGCGGCCCTGGGAGGTGGTGGTGAGGACGGCGACGGTCACGTTCTCGCTGCGGCCGGTGGCCGGGGTCCAGGCGGTGGCGGCCTCGGCGTCGTCGGACCGGACGCACCAGGTGCGGGTGCGCTCGGCCTCGGCGGAAGCGGCGTCGTTGGCCGAGGTGTCGGAGGAGGCGATCAGGGCGTACCAGGTGTCGGCGAGGTCGCCGTCCTGGTAGCGGCGGCGCTCCCAGCGGATCTCCCCGGCGTCCGCCATGGCCTCGACGGAGGGCGTCGCGGAGGGGGAGATCAGGGTGATGACGGCACCGGTGGCGATGAGCTGCGGCAGCCTGCGCTGGGCGACCTGGCCGCCGCCGACGACCACGACGCGGCGGCCGTGCAGGCGCAGGCCTACGGGGTACGCGGGGTGGTCGGCGTGGTCGGTGCGACCCGCGCGGTCTGCGTGACCTGAGCGGTCGGCGTGGTCTGCGGGCTCGGCCATGGCGGTACGGCTCCTCGTGCGGTGCTGCGTTGCGTGCCGCTGCGGCGGTGGAGCGGCTGTGACGTGCGGAAAGTGGGGTCCGGGTGGAGGACACCATACGGGGTGGGGGTGGGTGGGGGCCTGGGGCGGGGCGGAATCGGGGGCGCCTGCGGCGGGCCTTCTCCCCTGCCCCGCCCCTTCCCGGAACCGGGGCGCTGCCTCGGGCCCCCCTTGTCCTCGAGCGCCGGACGGGCTGGGCTTCGGGGCTCAGCCCCGGACCCCGCTCCTCAAACGCCGGAAGGGCTGGAAGGAGGACGCCGGACCGGCCGGGGCTCAGCGCCGGACCGGCCGGTGTGTGTTCTACTTTTCCGTTACCCCTGCCGAGTCGAACGTCGCCACCTCGTGCATCGCGCGCGCCGCGCTCTGCACGATCGGAAGCGCCAGCAGCGCGCCGGTGCCCTCGCCCAGGCGGAGGTCGAGGTCGACCAGCGGGCGCAGGCCCAGCTTGTTCAGTGCGGCGACGTGGCCGGGCTCCGCGCTGCGGTGGCCGGCGATGCAGGCAGCCAGGGCCTCGGGGGCGATGGCCCGGGCGACCAGAGCCGCCGCGCCCGCGCTCACGCCGTCCAGGATCACCGGCGTACGCAGGGAGGCTCCGCCGAGGAGGAAGCCGGCCATCGCCGCGTGCTCCAGACCGCCGACCGCCGCGAGCACGCCGATCGGGTCGGACGCGTCCGGCTGGTGGAGGTCGAGCGCACGGCGTACGACGTCGACCTTGCGGGCGTGCATCTCGTCGTTGATACCGGTCCCCCGGCCGGTCACCTCGGAGGCGTCGATCCCTGTGTACACGCAGATCAGCGCGGCGGACGCGGTGGTGTTGGCGATACCCATCTCGCCGGTGAGCAGGGCCTTGTTGCCCGCCGCCACCAGGTCGCGGGCGGTCTCGATGCCGACCTCGATCGCGGCCAGGACCTCCTCGCGGGTGAGCGCGGGGCCCGTCGTGAAGTCCGCCGTACCCGGGCGCACCTTGCGGGGCAGCAGGCCGGGCGTCGCGGGCAGGTCCGTGGCGACGCCGACGTCCACGACGCAGACCTCCGCGCCCACCTGGGCCGCGAACGCGTTGCAGACGGCTCCGCCGCCCAGGAAGTTCGCCACCATCTGGGCGGTGACCTCCTGCGGCCAGGCGGTGACGCCCTGGGCGTGCACCCCGTGGTCACCGGCGAAGATCGCGACGGCCGCGGGCTCCGGGATCGGCGGCGGGCACATCCGGGAGAGCCCGGACAGCTGGGCCGAGATGATCTCCAGCATGCCGAGCGCCCCGGCGGGCTTCGTCATCCGCTTCTGGCGTTCCCACGCCTCGCCCAGCGCCTTCGCGTCCAGCGGGCGGATCGCGGAGATCGTCTCCTGGAGCAGATCGTGCGGCTCGGCGCCGGGCAGCGCGCGACGGCCGTACGTCTCCTCGTGGACGACCCAGGACAGCGGGCGGCGCTTGGACCAGCCCGCCTGCATCAGCTCGGGCTCCTCGGGGAACTCGTCGACGTAACCGACACAGAGGTAGGCCACGACCTCCAGGTGCTCGGGCAGGCCCAGCGCCCGGACCATCTCCCGCTCGTCGAAGAAGCTGACCCAGCCGACGCCGAGGCCCTCGGCGCGGGCCGCCAGCCACAGGTTCTCCACGGCCAGGGCCGAGGAGTAGGGGGCCATCTGCGGCTGCGTGTGGCGGCCCAGGGTGTGCCGGCCGCCGCGGGTCGGATCGGCGGTCACGACGATGTTGACCGGGGTGTCGAGAATGGCCTCGATCTTCAGTTCCTTGAACTGCTTCGCCCGGCCCTTGGGCAGCGACTTGGCGTAGGCGTCGCGCTGGCTCTGGGCCAGTTCGTGCATGGAGCGGCGCGTCTCCGCGGAGCGGATCACGACGAAGTCCCACGGCTGCGAGTGGCCGACGCTCGGCGCGGTGTGCGCCGCCTCCAGCACCCGGAGCAGCACCTCGTGCGGAATCGGGTCGCTGCGGAAGCCGTTGCGGATGTCCCGGCGCTCGCGCATGACCCGGAGCACCGCTTCGCGTTCCGCGTCGTCGTATCCGGGGGCGGGCGGGGAGGATGCCTCGGCGAGCTCCTCGGGCTGCTGTGCCGGCGCGGCCTGCGGCTGCTGCGGCGAGTCGGCGCTGCCCGCCGTCCCGGTGTTCTGCGGTGCGTCGGCCTGCTGCTGCGGTGCCTCGGCCTGCGGATGCGGGGAGGTGACCGCTGTCTGCGGGGCGGTGGCCGGTGTCTGCTCAGCGGGCTCCAGCGGCTCCGGAAGCTCCGGCGTCTCGATGACCTCGGGGCCGGTGCCGTCCTCGGCGTCGGGCGCGGCCACCTGAGCGGCTGCTGTTTCGTTCGCCGCTTCGTCTGCCGCTTCGTCTGCCGTTTCTGCCGTCGTCGCCTCTGCGGGCTCCGGAGCCGTGGCGGCTTCCTGCTCCGCTACGGGGAGCTGCTCGACGGGCTCTGCGGGCAGTTCCGTGACCGGCTGTGGCTGTACGGGCTCGGGGGCGAGCGGCGCGGCCACCGGCTCCGGAGCCGCGACGGGCTCGGGGTTCTCGGTCACTGCCGTGGGTGCCGGGACCGGCTCGGCCTGCAGCTCCTGCTCGGGCTGCGCCACCGGCTCGGCGACCGGCTGTTCCGGTGCCGGGGCCTGGGGTTCGGGGACTGCGGCGTGCACCGGGGCGGCCTGCGCCTCGGCCTCCGGGGCCACCGGCGCCGGTGCCTCGGGGGCGGGCGTCACCTCGTCGGCCAGGGGCTGGACAGGAGCCTCGACCGGGGTCTCCGGCCGGGCCGCCTCGGGCTCCGGGACGACGACCGGACCGGCGGGGGGCAGCTCCACGGCAGCCGGCTCGGGAACGACCGTTTCTGCCGGGACGGCCTGCGGGGCAGGCTCGGACTGCGCGGCCTGCTCAGGCTGCGGGACCGGCTCGGGCTGCGCCACGGCGGCGACCTGCACGGGCTGCTGGTTCAGCTGCTCCGGCTGATCCAGGTGCTCCGCGTGGTTCGACTGCTCCGGCTGGATCGGCTGCTCCGGCTGGTCGGCCGGGACCGCCGGGGCGGACACCGTGACCGGCTCGGCCGCCTGCACCGGCGGAACCACCTCAACCGGCTGCTCCGCCTCGGCCACCGGCAGCTCCGCCTCGGCCACCGGCTGCGCGGCCTCCGCCACCGCGGCCTCCGCCACCGCGGCCTCCGCCACCGCGGCCTCCGCGGCCGCCTCATGCTCCACCACCGGCTGCGCGGTCTCGACAGGCTGCTCCGGCTGCTCCACCGCCTCGGCGGGCAGGGGTACCGGCTCCGGCTGTGCCTGCTGCGGCTGCGCGCCCCACGGGGCGCCGGCCTGCGGCGGGATCTCGCCCAGCTGCGGGCCCGGCAGGGTCGAGGGGTCCTCGGCCGGGACGTCGAAGTACTCGGGGCCCGTCGTCGGCGGGCCCGCGTGGCGGGCGGGGGCGGTCCTGGTGGCTCCGGCGGGGCCGCGGTCGGCCAGCGAGCGCACGACGCCGCCCTGCGTACCGCCGCCGTACGACGGGGGGTCGGCGGCGGCCGGGCCCCGGTGCAGGGGGCGGCGGGCGGGGGCGGCGGCCGCGTGCGCGCCGACCGGTGCCGGTGCGGGCGCCGGAATGCGTACGCCGTTGAGGTCCACGGAACCGGAGTCGCGACCACCGGACTCATGGGTGCCGTGCGGCTCGGCGGGGGCGGGCGCGGGGGCGGCCTGCGCCGGGAACTGCGGCTGGGGCTGCTGTGCACCGTGCTCGGGCCCGGAGGGCTGTGCCGCCACCGCGGTCGGCGCGGCGGGCTGGCCCTGTGCGGGGGCCGGGGCGGCCTGCGGGTCGCTCCAGGCGCCCTGGGAGGTCGGCATCAGGAGAAGGTCGTCGTCCTCGGTGGTGTGCTCGGAGGGGTCGAGGAAGGTGTACGCGTCCGGGGCGGGGATGCCCGGCTGCTCCACCATGCCTGCGTTCTCCGGCAGTCCCTCGCCCGGGATCTGGCCGGTGTCAGTCATGCGTACCCCTCGCCCATCGTCAGTGCTCCTTCGGCCCTTCGCCCGGGACGCCGAACCACGGCACGCCGGTGCTCGTCATCAAGAACGAGCGGGCTCGCCGCGCGGTACGAGACGCCCGCGGGTCTTCCTATTCTCGCGGCCGTTCGCCGCCGCGACAGGCAGTTATGCCACGGCTCACTGTGGACTGCGCCACGTTGCGCGTCCCCCGGGTGGTGCCGTACCACAGTGCGGACCAAAACGGTCCACTTTTCCGGACATTGACGAACGAAGCGACGAACGGCCGGGCGCGGTACAACAATCGGCCAGCCTACCTCGCGTACCGGGCCGAACGGGTCAGGGGGCGAGGTCCGAACGCCGCGCGGACAGCAGGAACACGACCGACCTTTCGCGCTCGGTCCAGACGGTGGTGTCCAGGTCGACGGACTGGAGCAGGGAGCACTCGACCGTGTAGCCGTTGCCGGTGAGGGCCCCGCCGAGGGCCTCGGCCTCGTCCCGGGTCGAGGCGTGGGTGACGATGCGTTCGGGGCGGCGGTCGGCGACCGCGGTGGCCACCGGCACTCCCCCGCCGCCGATCCGTACGACGTCCGGTTCGGGCAGCCGTTCCAGGACGTGCGGGGCCTGGCCGCGGACGACCTGGACGGGGACGCCGAAGGCGCGGGCGGCGGCCTCGGTGCGGGCGCAGGCCGCCGGGTCGGCGTCCACGGCGAGGACTGCCGCGCCGAAGCGGGCCGCCTCGACGGCCAGGGCGCCGCTGCCGGAGCCGATGTCCCAGAGCAGGTCGCCGGTGCGGGGGCCCAGGCGGGCGAGCTGGGCGGCGCGCAGGCCGGGGAACTCGCCCTCGCCGGACTCCTGCATCCGCTCGGCCCCGGCGGCCCGGTAGGCCTCGGCGGGCAGGGCCCAGCCCCGTATGCCCTGGGGGTAGGCGGGCAGACGGCCGGCGATCCAGGCGCCGGCGGTGGTGGTCTCGGGGCCGCTGCCGATGACGATGACGACGTTGGGGTCACGCCAGGCGTGGTCGGCGGCCTTGTCGGAGGTGAGGACGGTGACGCGCTCGCGGTCGGTGCCGAGCTCCTCGCAGATCACGAAGGTGCGGTGCACGCCGTCGAGAAGGAGGGCCAGTTCGGCGGGTCCGGCGCCCGGTGAGGTGAGGACGGCGACCTTGTGGTGGGCCCGGCAGACGTTGACCGCGCGGCGCAGGGTGCGGGGGTGGGCGACGACGATCTGGGCGTCGTCCCAGGGCATGCCGGCCCGGGCGAAGGCGGTGGCCACGGAGGAGACGGCGGGGACGACCTCGACCTCCAGACCGTGTTCACGGGCGCGCAGGGTGCGGACGACGCCGAAGAAGCCGGGGTCGCCGTCGGCGAGGACCACGGCGCTGCCGCGGTGTCCGGCGATCCTGCGGGCGGCCAGGTCGACGCTGCCGAGGCGGATGCGTTCGGCGTTCGGGGGCACTTCCGGCAGGGCGAGGTGGTGGGCGGCGCCGGCGACGAGCGTGGCGGCCGAGAGCGCGGCCGTGGCCGCTCTGGTCAGTGGCGAGCCGTCCCAGCCGATCACCGTGACCCGGTCGGCCATCGTCGTCTGTCTCCTGGGGTGTCGGAGGGTGCGGGGTGCGCGCGTGCGGGGCGTTGCCCGTGCGTGCCGGGCAGGGGTGAGGGTATCCGGTCCGGACCTTTGGCTCTGCAGGGGGCCTCGGGGTTCTACTTCCAGTCGTTGTAGGTGCCGTAGCCGCCGGCGTCGGCGAGCTGTTCGGCGACGCCTTCGAGGTCCTCGGGGAGGAGTCCCCAGACGATCAGGTCGGTGCGGATGTCGGTCCAGCCGCCGTCGGTGCCGTTCTCGGTGCGGGTGCGGGCGATGCGGGCGTTGCGCAGGACGCCCTCGCTGATGCAGCCGAGCTTCTGGGCGACCTGCTGGGAGGCGGTGTTGTCGGCGGGGGTGCGCAGCTCGATGCGTTCGAAGCCCTGGTCGCGGAAGAGCCATTCGGCTATGGCGAGCACGGACTCGGTGGCGTACCCCTCGCCGCGGGCCCAGGGGGCGGTGATGTAGCGGACCTCGGTGGAGCGGGTGCGCCAGTCGGTGTTGAGGAGGCGGACGCTGCCGACGAGCCGCTGGGTGAGGAACTCGGTGACGGCGAGGGCGATGCCCTGGCCGGAGGTGCGCTCGGTGGGAGCGATCCTGCGGACCCAGCGTTCGGCGTCGACCTGTCCGTACGGGTTCGGTCCGTCCATCCACGCGACGACCATCTCGTCGTTCATCATCTCGATGTACGCGGGGATGTCGGCCGTTTCGAAGGGGCGCATCACCAACCTGTCCGTGCTGATGGAGATGGACGGAAAGGTGGTAGTCATGCGCAGCTCCATGCCGAAGACCGGGTAAAGGCACAGCATGCAGCATCGGGTCCGCCTTGTGCATGGGCGGGTCGGCACGACGGAGCCCCGCACCTCCGGGCGGAAGGTGCGGGGCTCCGTCGGCAAGTACCGGTCGGGCGTCAGGACTTGGCGGGTGCGCCGAAGGCCGGGACGATCGAGCCCTGGTAGGTGTCCTCGATGAACTTCTTGACCTCGTCGGAGTTGAGGAGCCCCGCGAGCTTCTCGACGCGCGGGTCGTTCTGGTTGCCGTCCTTGACCGCCAGGAAGTTGGCGTACGGATTGCCCTCGGCCTTCTCCAGCGCGAGGGAGTCCTCGGCCGGGGAGAGCTTGGCCTCGATGGCGTAGTTGCCGTTGATGACCGCGGCGTCCACGTCGTTCAGGGCGCGGGGCACGGTGGCGGCCTCCAGCTCCTTGAACTCCAGGCCCTTCTTGTCGGTGATGTCGCTCAGCTTGGCGCTGGTTCCGACGCCGTCCTTGAGCGTGATCAGGCCGTTCTCGGCGAGCAGTTGGAGGGCGCGGCCGCCGTTGGTGGTGTCGTTGGGTACGGCGATGGTCTGGCCTGCCTTGATGTCCTTGAGGTCCTTGACCGTCTTGGAGTAGAGGCCGAGCGGCTCCAGGTGGACGTCGACCACGGGCACGATGGTGGTCTTCTGCTTCGCGTTGAAGTCGTCCAGGTAGGGCTTGTGCTGGAAGAAGTTGGCGTCGACCTGGCCGTTCTGGGTGGCGGTGTTCGGCAGGACGTAGTCCGTGAACTCCTTGACCTCCAGCTTGAGGCCCTCCTTCTCCGCCAGGTTCTTCTTGACGAAGTTCAGGATGTCGGCGTGCGGCGTCGGGGACGCGGCGACGACCAGGGCCTTGGAGGTGTCTGCGTCGGCGCCGGTCTCGCTCTTGGAGGCCGGGTCGGAGTCCGTACCGCAGGCGCTCAGGCCGAGGGCGAGGGCGGCGGCGGAAGCGACGGCAGCGGTGATCTTGATGTTCTTGCGCACGAAAAGTGCCTCTTTCTTGTGGTGGTGCGCCCGGACAAGGAGTTCGGGCTCGATGGGGAGAGAAAGTCGGGGGCCGGGTGGCTGTCCCAGGAGGCGGAGCGGCCTCAGGAGGCGGTGCGGCCCCGGCGGGCCAGCAGCCGGACGGCGAGGTCGCCGATCAGCTGGATCACGGTGACGATGACGATCAGCAGCGCGACGGTGATCAGCATGAACTGGTTGTCGAAGCGCTGGAATCCGTAGGTGACGGCCTTGGAGCCGAGCCCTTCGCCGCCGACCGCGCCGGCCATCGCGGAGTAGCCGATGAGCACGATGAGGGTGGTGGTGACGCCCGAGACGAGCGAGGGCAGGGCCTGCGGGAGGAGCACCTTGCGGACGATCGTGGGGATGGAGCCGCCCATCGACTGCACCGCTTCGACGAGTCCGTGGTCGACCTCGCGGATCGCCGTCTCGACGAGCCGGGCGAAGAACGGGATGGCTCCGACGGCGAGCGGCACGATCATCGCGGTGGGGCCGATGAAGGTGCCGACGACCCAGGTGGTGAAGGGGATCAGGGCGATCAGCAGGATGATGAACGGCAGCGAGCGGCCGATGTTCACGATCACGCCGATGACCTTGTTCACCACGGTGTTCTGGAGCAGTCCGCCCTTGTCGGTGAGGACCAGCAGAACGCCGAGCGGCAGTCCGCCGACGACGGTGACCAGCGCGGACCACAGCACCATGTAGAGGGTGTCGACGGTGCCCTGGGTCAGCAGGGGCTGCATTTCGGACCAGGTCACTTGACGACCTCCTTGGTGATCGCGGCGGGCGTCCGCTCCGGTACGGCGGCGGCGGGCGCCGTGGTCCCGGCGGCCTCCGCGGCGGCCTTCGGGCCGGTCTCGTCCTCGACGACCTCGGCCTGGAGGCCCTGCTCGCGCAGGAAGCCGATGGGGACGACGTTCTCCTCGAAGCGGCCGGGCAGCTCGATGCGCATCCGGCCGATCTGCTTGCCCGCGACGGTGTCCATCGCGGCGCCGAGGATCGAGATGTCGATGTTGTACGTCCGGGAAAGCTGGGAGATGACCGGCTGGGAGGCCGACTCGCCCTGGAAGGTGACGTCGACGACCGTGCGGTCCGGGCCGGAGGCGGTGCCGCCGACCGGGAACAGCTCGTGGGCCAGTTCGGAGCCGGGGGTGGCGAGGAGTTCGCCGACGGTTCCGGACTCGACGATCCGGCCGCGCCGCATGAGCGCCGCGGAGTCGCAGACGGTCTTGACGACGTCCATCTCGTGTGTGATGAGCAGGACGGTCAGGCCGAGCTGCTGGTTGAGGTCGCGCAGCAGCTGGAGGATGGAGCGGGTGGTCTCGGGGTCGAGTGCGGAGGTCGCCTCGTCCGAGAGCAGCACCTGGGGGTCGCCCGCCAGGGCGCGGGCTATGCCCACCCGCTGCTTCTGGCCGCCGGAGAGCTGTCCGGGGTAGGACTTCGCCTTGTCGGCGAGGCCGACCAGGTCGAGCAGCTCCTTGGCCTTGCGGGTGCGTGCCTGGCCGGAGACGCCGAGGATCTCCAGCGGCAGCTCCACGTTGTCCAGGACGGTGCGGGAGTCCAGCAGGTTGAAGTGCTGGAAGACCATGCCGATACGGGTGCGTGCCCGGCGCAGTTCGGCGCTCGCTCGCCGGCCGCGGCCGGCGAGGGCGGTGAGGTCCTGACCGGCCACCGTCACGGTGCCGGAGGTGGGGCGTTCCAGGAGGTTGACGCAGCGGATGAGGGAGGACTTCCCGGCGCCGCTCTGTCCGATGACGCCGTACACCTCGCCTTCGCGGACATGCAGGTCGACGCCGTCGAGTGCGGTGACCTCACGGTCGCGCGACTGGTAGACCTTCGTGAGGCCCGTCGTGGTGATCACAGGGGTTTCCGTCACTGTCGAGTGCGCGGCGCGGTGTCCGCCGGGCACGGGGCATTCGTCTGAAGAGACTGTTCGGGCTGGTCGGCCGGGGGTCTCGGCATGGCTGTACGCGGCGGTCGGCCGGGGGGCAGCACATGCGCGGGCGCGCTCGTTCCGCGGCGTGCGGACGGCGCTGGCTCGGTCTCGCTTCGGGGCGCGAGGCTCAGGCGGGGGCCCTCAGAAGGCGCGCATTCGACACATACAACGAGCACCGGGCGTGCTGATCGCCTCGGTCGCAAGGGTGCGGCTGCTCGTCGTGGTCATGGGCCCAAGTAAAACAGACGTGAGGTCTCCGCGATCTCGGCTGTCCGGATAGCGGACAGTGCTGGATGGTCGGACGCCACCCTTCCGGTTCCGCCGTCCGCCTTCCCGTGCACGTCTGTGACCTGCAATGACGGTCGTATTACGAGGTTATGTCCGGCGGCGTTCGGGCGGCCGAGGAGCGGAACCTCGGCCGCCGGTTGTGGCCAAGGCCACGATGTCGCCGCAGGAGCGGCGGCCACGGACCTACCGCCTCCGGGCCGCTTCCCGGCGGCTCACCGGCGGCTTCGCGGCCGCTTTCCGGCTGCCCGGGTCATGGCCGGGGCCGCACGCGGGCGGGCGTCCCCTCCGTAATACCCTCGACTCATGCTTGACGCCCTGACGGTCGCGGTCGCCGTGGCCGCGCTCGCCCTCGCCGCCTGGTGCGGACACGCCGCCTACCGGGACCAGCCGACGAAGGACTGGCACTTCATCGGAATGGCGGTCGTCTCCGTGCTGGCGCTGGCCCAGTTGGTGGTGGGCGTCGTACAGCTGGCGCGCGGGGAGCGGCCGGAGCAGGGGATGGCGGTGTTCATCGCCTATCTGATCGGTTCGTTCGCCGCCGTGCCCGCGGCCGGATTCCTGTCGTTGACCGAGCGGACCCGCTGGGGATCGGTCACGGTGGCGGCGGGCGCGGTCGTGCTGGCGGTTCTGGAAGTCCGGCTCTATGACATCTGGGGAAACTGACGTGAGCGACACCGACCGCCCCGAGGTGGACGCGGCCCCGAAGCCGTCCTTCGAACTGGGCGCCGGCCCCGGCCGGGTCCTGGTCTGGTTCTACGGGGTGTTCACGGTCGCGGCGGCCTCGCGCTCGATCGTCCAGATCATCATCGACTTCGACCGGGCGCCGCTGGCGTACGCGCTGTCGGCCGTCGCGGCCGTGGTGTACGGCTTCATCACGTACTCGCTGGTGCGCGGCGGGGAGAAGGCCCGCCGGGCGGCGCTGGTGTGCTGCGCCGCGGAGTTGCTGGGCGTGCTGGTGGTCGGCGCGTGGACGCTGGCCGAGCCGGCCGCCTTCCCGGACGCGACGGTGTGGTCGGACTTCGGGATGGGCTACCTCTTCATCCCGGTGATCCTGCCGGTCACCGGGATGATCTGGCTGCGCCGCGCGAAGACGGTCGCGGTCTGAGCGTCTGTCGCTCCGCTCCGCCGCGCGCGGCGCACGGTCAGGCGCTGGCCACGTAGTCCCGGTCGGCGGCGTCCTTCTCCAGCAGGACCATCTGTACGCCGTCGGCTCCGGTGACGGCCCCGACCTGGGCGTATCCGGCCCGCCGGTAGAGCCGCAGATTACCCTCGCTGCGGTGGCCGCTGTGCAGCCGGAAGCGGGTCGCGGACCGCTCGGCGGAGAGCGCCGACTCGGCGGCCAGCAGCAGTCGGGCGCCGAGGCCGTGGCCCTGGAGCCGGGGGTGGACGCAGAGCTTGCCGATCAGACCTGTGCCGTCGGGGTCGGTGAATCCTCGGACCGCGCCGACGACTTCGTCCCCGAGCCGGGCCACGAACACCAGGTCGTCGGCGACTTCGGCGTGCAGCGAAGCGAGGCTCTGGACGAGCGGATCGATCCGGTAGTTGTCGTACAGCTCCGCCTCGCGCTGGAAGCAGAGGTACTGAAGTCTGAATATCTGCTCGACGTCCTGTGCCGTCGCCGCCGAGATGGTCACGCTCATGCCCATGTGTGCACGCCTCCCGCTCACCTGTCCGCCGGTTGCCTACCGCTCCCTATCCCCGCACGGATGGGGCGACAACCTCCGCAGCCAGCATTCTGCGCAGACATCCAAGGCAACGGGAACGGATCGGGCCCAAGCTCCCCTGTGACATACCCAACTCCCCTGCGATTTCCCGGTAGGTCGGGTCGCTGGGGGCGAGCATCGCCGCCAGCAGCCGGGGGCAGTGTCCGGGCAGCCGGGCCATCGCGGAGCGCAGCGCCCGGCGTTCGGCGGCCCCGATCGCGGCGCGTTCCGGGCAGTCGGCCGGCCCGGCGGCGGGTTCCGTTCCGGCGTACGGGCGTTCCCGCCGGGCCGTGCGGCGGCCTCTGCGGGCCTCCGCCCGTACGGTGTCGCGCACCCAGCGGGCCGGGTCGGCGGGCGGTCCGGCGGCGGCCGGGCGCTCCAGGAGTCGCACCCAGACGCTCTGTTCGAGGTCGGCGGGCTCGACCCCGGCGGCCGGGGCCTCCGCCCTCGCCTCCGCGCGCACCAGGGGCTGTAAGGCGCGGACGACGTGGGCGGTGGCCGCGGCCGCGTCGAGGTCATGATCGAGAAGCGTCATGCCCCGGCGGACGTGCCGGTGGGGGCGGCCGGTTGCTCCGGACGCGCCGCACCACCCGACCGGGGGCATGCGGGAGCGTACGGCTGACGGCGCGCCTCGCGACGAAGGGTGCGCCGCCCCGTACCCCGTCAGCGCCCCGCGTGGTCCGCCGCTGCGAGGAGGGCGGTGTCCGGGTGGTCGGCGAAGATGCCGTCGATGCCGGTGGCGAGGTAGGCCGCGGAGGCGCCGAACACGTCCCCGTAGGCGTTGGGATCGGTGCCGCGCCGGAAGTCGGCGGGCAGGAAGCTGTTCTCGTTGCGCAGCGTGTACGGGTGCAGCAGCAGGCCCTTGGCGTGCGCGTCCCGTACCAGCGTGGTCGGGGTGGTGAGCCGCCCCGAGGCGTCCTTCGGGATGACCAGGTCGAGCGTGGGGCCGATGCCCTGGGCGAAGGAGGCCAGCCACTTCAGCCCGGCGGGCTTCACCAGATCGGCGACCGTGCGCGGGTCGCCCGACTCGACGAAGTCCCAGGGGCGCTCCTTGGGGCCGGAGAGCAGGACGATGCGCGGGGTGTCGACGAGCCGGGCGAGGCGCTGGATCGAGCTGGGCTCGAAGGACTGGAGGATGAGCGGGGAGTTCCGGCGGTCCCGGCCGTACCGGCGCAGCAGCCGGGCGAGCGGCTCCTCCAGGCCGAGGCCGAGGCTCCGGAAGTAGCTGGGGTGCTTGGTCTCCACGTACAGCCAGACGGGCTTGGAGCGCTTGCGGCCCTCCTGCTCGGCCCAGCGCAGGACCTCCTCGAAGGTGGGGATCGTCCAGCGACCGTCGTAGAGGGTGTTGTCCGGGCGGTTGCCCGGGATGCGCTCCTTGGCCCGCAGGGTCTTGAGCTCGGCGAGGGTGAAGTCCTCGGTGAACCAGCCGGTGTAGGAGACGCCGTCGATGCTCTTGGTGGCCTTGCGGCCGGCGAACTCGGGGTGGTCGGCGACGTCGGTGGTGCCGGTGATGTCGTTCTCGTGGCGGCAGACGAGGTGGCCGTCCTTGGTCGGCACGAGGTCCTGCTCGACGATGTGCGCGCCCAGGTCGAGGGCCAGCTGGTAGGAGCCGAGCGTGTGCTCGGGACGGTAGCCGCTGGCACCCCGGTGGCCGATCACCGTCGGCACGGGCAGATCGCGCAGCGATCCGTGGCCGCCGCCGTGACCGCGTCCCCGCTCGGCCGCCTGGGCGGCGGCGGGCAGGCCCAGAGCCGCAGTGCCGAGGACGGCGGCGCCCAGCAGGGTCCGCCGACCGGGGGTCTTCCGCGCACGCTCCGTCATGAATGCTCCTCGCTCGGTGATGTCCGGGACGGTCCAGCGAGGCCCGATCGTAGGCTGGGAGACGTACGAAAGGACGGACCGTCGGCCAACATGGCGGAAACACACGTCAACACTGCGTATCGCTTCGTGAACCCGATGTGCGATCAGCGCATACCCGCGAGTATCGTCCTCACCTGCACCGACCATCATCCGTCGGCACCGGCCACCGCCCGGTGGCCCCAGAACCACCGCGGCCGGCCCGGCCACGACACCGGAGGAACCGTTGTCCCGTCTCACGGTCATCAAGGCAGTGCTCGGACCGATTCTGCGCCTGATGTTCCGCCCCCAGGTGGAGGGCGCCGAGAACATTCCCGGGACCGGGCCGGTGATCCTCGCGGGCAACCACCTCACGTTCATCGACTCGATGATCATGCCGATCTGCTGCGACCGGCCGGTGTTCTACATCGGCAAGGACGAGTACGTCACGGGCAAGGGGCTCAAGGGCCGGCTGATGGCCTGGTTCTTCACCGGCTGCGGCATGATCCCGGTGGACCGGGACGGTGGCCGGGGCGGGGTCGCGGCGCTGATGACCGGGCGCCGGGTGCTGGAGGAGGGGCAGGCCTTCGCGATCTACCCCGAGGGCACCCGCTCCCCCGACGGCCGGCTCTACCGGGGCCGTACGGGCATCGCGCGGCTGACCCTCATGACGGGCGCGCCGGTGATCCCCTTCGCGATGATCGGGACCGACAAGCTCCAGCCGGGCGGTGCGGGTCTGCCCCGGCCGGGCAAGGTCACGGTGCGCTTCGGCGAGCCGATGGAGTTCTCCCGGTACGAGGGCATGGACCGCGACCGCTATGTGCTGCGGGCGGTGACCGACTCGGTGATGGCCGAGGTGATGCGGCTGTCCGGCCAGGAGTACGTGGACATGTACGCGACGAAGGCGAAGGCGGCCTGACGCCGTAGGCCGTACAGGACACGGGAAGGGCCCGCACTCCACGCCGGGGTGCGGGCCCTTCTCCGTGACCGGGTGCGGCTACGGGTGTTCGATGCCGTCCTCCAGCTTCTGGCCCCGCAGCAGGAACCAGGCGGCGACGGCCGCCGCCAGCAGTACCGCCGCGCCGACGCCCGCGGCCGACCGCAGCCCGTCGACGAACGCCTCCTGGGCCGCTGCCACCAGCGGCCCCGCCTGGGCGGCGGGCAGCGTCCCGGCGGCCTCGACCGCCCCGCCCAGCGACTCGTGGGCGGCCGCCTCCGCGCCGGCGGGGATGCCGGACGGGGCCGGGAAGCCCCGGTAGACACCGGTGACGATGGAGCCGAGCAGGGCGATGCCGAGGGCCGCGCCCAGTTCGTACGCGGTCTCCGAGACGGCCGACGCGGAGCCCGCCTGCTCCTTCGGGACGCTGGAGAGGATCACGTCGGCGGTGACGGTGAAGGCGAAGCCCGCGCCGACGCCGACGACCAGCAGCATGGCGCCGAGCAGCGGATAGCCGGTGTGCTGGTCGAGCAGCGTGACACTGCCCAGGGCGAGACCGACCGCGGCCAGGCCGCCCGAGACGACGGAGCGGACCGTGAAGCGGCGGGCGGCGAATCCGGCCAGCAGACCGGCGGTCACCGCGCCGATCGCGGCGGGCAGTTCGGCGAGACCGGCCTCCAGCGGGCCCCGGCCCTGCACCAGTTGCAGGAACTGGGAGAGGAAGAAGACCAGGCCCGACAGACCGAGGATGGTCAGCAGGTCGGCGAGGACCGCGCCGGAGAAGCCCCGGTGGTGGAAGAGCCTCATGTCCAGCAGGGGCGCGGGCAGCCGCAGTTGCCTGCGGACGAACCAGGTGAGCGCGGCGACGCCGAGCACGGCCGCCGCCCCGGCGTCCCAGCTCACCCCGTGCGAGGCCGTCTCCTTGATGGCGTAGACGACACCGATCATGCCGACCAGCGAGAGCCCGACGCTGAGCATGTCCCAGGGGCCCGGGGCCGGGTTCTTGGACTCGGGGATCAGCTTGATGCCGACGACGACGAGGACGGCCATCACGGGCAGGTTGATGAGGAAGACCGAACCCCACCAGAAGTGTTCGAGCAGGAACCCGCCGACGACCGGGCCGACCGCCGCACCCGCCGAGGCCATCGCACCCCAGATCCCGATGGCGAGGCTGCGCTCGCGCGGGTCGTGGAAGAGGTTGCGGATCAGGGCGAGGGTGGACGGCATCAGGGTGGCGCCCGCGACACCGAGGAGCGCCCGGGCCACGATCATCATCTCGGGCGTGGTCGCGTACGCGTTGAGCACGGAGACCGCGCCGAACGCGACGGCGCCGACCAGCAGCAGCTTCTTGCGGCCGATACGGTCGCCGAGGCTGCCCATCGAGACGAGCAGACCGGCGATGACGAAGGAGTAGACGTCACCGATCCAGAGCAGCTGGGTGCCGGTGGGCTCCAGGTCCTCGCTGAGGAACGGGGTGGCGAGACCGAGGACGGTCGCGTCCACCGCCACCAGCAGCACGGCGAGGACGAGGACGGCGAGCGCGATCCACCGCCCCGGGCGGCGTACCGCGTCCGCGGTGTCCGGGTTCTGGTCGATGCTGGTCATTGCTCCACGCTCCGGCGTGCTCCGCCGAGCAGCAACTCGACGATCATGTGTTGGAAATCCTGTGCGGCGACCCGTCCCACCTGGACGGCCCAGGCGCCGGTGCCGATGAGCCCGTAAAGGGCCTCGGTCAGCCAGGCGGGGGTGAGGTCGATACGGAACTCGCCGCGTTCCTGGCCACGGCGGAAGAAGGCGGAGACGCGGGCGTCGGCCCGGTTCCAGCCCTCGTTGACCTCGTCGCCCTCGAAGAGCTGGTTCTCGTTGACGAGGAAGGACAGCAGTCCGGCGCTGGGCTCGACGGCCGCGACGAGGCGGCGGAGCCCCTCCTCGGAGGTGTCCTCGTCGAGCCGGGCGGCGTCCAGGGCCGCCTCGAATTCCTGGATGCCGAGATCCTCCAGCGCCTTCACCAGGGCGTCGCGCCCGGCGAAGTGGCGGTGGAGGGTGGCGCGGCCGATGCCCGCCGCCCTGGCGACCTCGTCCATGGTGGCGGTCGATTTGTGGGACAGCAGCGCGGCGGCGCTGCGCAGCACCTGCTCACGGTCGAGAGTCATGAGACGACCATAACCCATGCGAGACATCATCGTCTCATCGGGGGCGCTGACGATGGACGCGCCGCAGCGCCGGGCGCGAGGAAGATCCACGGGGGAAGTTCGTGGGGAAACAAAAAAAGTGGCCGGAGGTAAAACCACTCCTTGCCACTCTTAATTTATAGCGGATGGGTGGCCTTGCCGCAAGGCCCCCCATATGCCGCAGAATCGTCCGCATTCGACGTCGACGAGAGCGGAATGGTGATGATCGACGTAATGGTCGTCGGCGGCGGGCCCACCGGGCTGATGCTCGCCGCTGAGCTGCGGCTCGCCGGAGTGCACACGGTCGTGCTGGAGAAGCAGGTGGAGCCGGGCCAGGAGTCCCGGGGGCGCGGACTGCATGTGCGCAGCGTCGAGGTGATGGACCAGCGCGGGCTGCTGGACCGGTTCCTGGCGGTCAGTGAGAAATTCCAGGTGGGCGGCTTCTTCGGCGGAATTCAAAAACCGTGGCCGGACCGCCTGGACACCGCTCACCCGTACGGCCTTTCCACCCTGCAGCCGGTGACCGAGCGGCTGCTGCGCGAACGCGCCGTCGAACTGGGCGCCGAGATCCGGCGCGGCTGCGAGGTGGCCCGGCTGAGCCGGTACGCCGAGGACACGAACGGCGACGAGGCCGGGGTGACCGTCGAACTGACGGACGGCACGCGGCTGCGCTCGCGGTACGTCGTCGGGTGCGACGGCGGCCGCAGCACCGTGCGCAAGCAGCTCGGCGTCGACTTCGCCGGGCAGCCCGCCACGGTCGAGACGCTGCTCGGCGACATGGAGCTGGGCGAGGACCCGGCGACGGTCGCCGCCGTCGTCGAGAAGGTCCGCGGGACGCAGCTGCGGTTCGGCGTCATCCCCAACGGCGACGGCACGTTCCGGGTGATCGTGCCCGCCGAAGGGGTGTCCGAGGACCGGGCGACCGCGCCGACCCTGGAGGAGTTCAGGCAGCGACTGCGGGCCGTCGCGGGCACCGACTTCGGCGTCCACTCGCCCCGTCGGCTGTCCCGATTCGGCGACGCCACCCGGCAGGCCGAGCGGTACCGGGTCGGCCGGGTCTTCCTGGCCGGCGACGCGGCGCACATCCACCCGCCGACCGGCGGACAGGGGCTCAACCTCGGGGTACAGGACGCGTTCAACCTCGGCTGGAAGCTGGCAGCGGCGGTCAACGGCTGGGCGCCGGAAGGGCTGTTGGACAGCTACCACGCCGAGCGGCACCCGGTGGGCGCGCGCGTCCTGGACAACACCCGGGCGCAGATCACCCTGCTGGGCACCTCGCCGGGCGCGGTCGCGCTGCGGGAGCTGTTCTCCCGGCTGATGGACTTCGAGGAGGTCAACGCGTATCTGACCGGCATGGTCACCGCGGTCGACGTCCGCTACGACTTCGGCGAGGGCCACGACCTGCTCGGCCGGCGGCTGCGGGACCTGCCGCTGAAGCGCGGCCGGCTCTACGACCTGACGCACGAGGGCCGCGGGCTGCTGCTCGACGGCACCGGCCGGCTGTCCGTGGCGGGCTGGGCCGACCGGGTCGACCATGTCGTCGACGTCGCCGAGGGCCTCGACGCCCCGGCCGTACTGCTGCGGCCGGACGGCCATGTGGCGTGGGCCGGTGAGGAGCAGTCGGACCTGCACGCCGTGACGGCCCGGTGGTTCGGCGCACCCACCGCCTGACCGCACGCCGCGCCTGACTCCACCCGGGGGAACGCCGCCCCCGGTACGTACATGTACGCACCGCAGATCGGAACCGACCACGTGAAACCCCTGACCACCAGCGCGTTCGACCTCCCCGACCGACTCTCCCCCAAGGCCGACCCGGCGCTGATCGCCGATGACGAGCAGCACTTCGCGGCCATCGCCGACTGCCTGGAGCAGTCGATCGCCGAGCTGACCGACCGGCTCGCGGCGATACGCAGGGCGCCCGGCGGGTCGAGCCGGCAGGCGATGGACCGGGACGTGGAGATCCACCGGCTGACCGCCCGGCTGCGCGCGCTGCGCCGGTTCGGGCTGGATCTGTGCCTCGGGCACATGGTCGCCGCGGACGGCTCCGGGCCGCTGTACGTGGGCCGGCTCGGGCTGACCGACAGCACGGGCCGCCGGCTGCTGCTCGACTGGCGCTCCCCGGCGGCCGAACCGTTCTTCGGCGCGACCCACGCCGACCCGATGGGCCTGGCGAGCCGCCGCCGCTACCGCTGGCACGGCGGCCGGATCAACGACTACTGGGACGAGGTGTTCGCCCCGGAGGGGTTCGCCGGGCATGCCGCGCTGGACGACCAGTCGGCGTTCATCGCCAGCCTCGGCGGCCACCGGTCGGCCCGGATGCGCGATGTGCTGGGCACCATCCAGGCCGACCAGGACGCCATCATCCGGGCGGGCTCCCGGGGCACGCTCGTCGTCGACGGCGGGCCCGGCACCGGGAAGACCGTCGTCGCCCTGCACCGCTCCGCCTATCTCCTGTACTCCGACCCGCGCCTGGGCCACCGGCGCGGCGGGGCCCTGTTCGTCGGCCCGCACGAGCCCTACCTCGGGTACGTCTCCGATGTGCTGCCCAGCCTCGGGGAGGAGGGCGTACAGACGTGCACCCTGCGGGACCTGGTCGCGGAGGGGGCCGGGGCGGTGGCCGAGACCGATCCGGAGGTGGCGCGCCTCAAGGCGTCCGCGGACCTCGTGCACGCGATCGAGCCGGCCGTCCGGTTCCACGAGGAGCCGCCCGCCGAGGGCGTACGGGTGGAGACGCACTGGTCCGACATCTGGCTGAGCGCCGCCGACTGGGCCTCGGCGTTCGGTTCGGCGGACCCGGGCACCCCGCACAACGAGGCGCGCGACCAGATCTGGGAGGAACTGCTCACGATTCTCGTGGACAAGCACGAAGGCGACGCCCCGGAGGAGGCGCTGCGCGCCTCGCTGCGGCAGAACCGGGAGCTGTTCGCCCTCTTCGACCGGGCCTGGCCGCTGGTCGAGGCAGCCGACCTGGTCGGCGACCTCTGGTCCGTACCCGCCTATCTGCGCAGGTGCGCGCCCTGGCTGAGCCCCGAGGAGGTCCGGCGGCTCCAGCGCCCGGACGCGCAGGCCTGGACGGAGTCGGACCTGCCGGTCCTGGACGCGGCCCGGCAGCGGCTCGGCGACCCGGAGGCGTCCCGGCGCAGGCGTCGCCACGAGGCGGCGGCCGCCGCCGAACGCGAGCGGATGGACGAGGTCGTCGACAGCCTGCTGGCCGACGAGACGCTGGCTGACGCCGACGCGGACAGTGAGGGTGCGCTGGTGATGCTGCGCGGGGCGGATCTGCGCGAGTCGCTGGCCACCGCCGACCGGCCGAGCGGGGTGGAACCCGACCTGCTGGCCGGGCCCTTCGCGCACATCGTCGTGGACGAGGCCCAGGAACTGACCGACGCCCAGTGGCAGATGCTGCTCCAGCGGTGTCCGTCCCGGAGCTTCACCGTCGTGGGGGACCGTGCGCAGGCCCGGCACGGGTTCACCGAGTCGTGGCGGGAGCGGCTGGAGCGGGTCGGGCTCGACCGGATCACCCTGGCCTCGCTGACCATCAACTACCGGACGCCGGAGGAGATCATGGCGGAGGCGGAGCCGGTCGTCCGGGCCGTGCTCCCCGACGCCAATGTGCCGGTCTCCGTCCGCAGCAGCGGCATTCCCGTCACCCACGGGTCCGTGGCGGACCTGGACACGGTCCTGGCCGACCGGCTCGCCGCGCACGACGACGGGATCGCCTGCGTCATCGGCGCCCCCGCGTTCCGGGCGACGACGCCCCGGGTGCGGTCGCTGACCCCGGAGCTGTCGAAGGGCCTGGAGTTCGACCTGGTCGTCCTCGTCGACCCGCAGGACTTCGGCGAGGGCGTCGAGGGGGCGGTGGACCGCTATGTCGCGATGACCCGGGCGACCCGGGAACTCGTCGTCCTGACGAGCTCCTGAGGCCGACGGGTTCAGGGGCCGGGGGCGGGTTTCAGTGCCAGGGCAGGCCGGCGCGGTGCCGCCAGTACGCCTCCGGCTCCTCGACCAGGGCGTCGAGGCGGACCCGCTGCTCGTCGTCCAGATCGACGACGGCGGCGTGCAGGTTGCCGGAGAGCTGGGCAGCCGTGGCGGCGCCGGAGAGCACGACGCCCGCCCAGGGCTGGTGCAGGACCAGGGCGAGGGCGACCGCGTCGCCGCCCACGCCCGCGTCCGCCGCGATCTCCTGGAACACGGCGGGGGCCTCCTCCCCGGCGAGCCGCCCGTTGGCCATGCCCTCCTTGACGATCACGGTGAGCCCGGCGTCGTGGGCCTCGGCGAGCGCGGGCGCGGCCGAGGTCTCCAGCGCGTTGTAGGTGGCCTGGACCGTACGGAAGAGGGGTTCGCCGTCGACCGTGACGGCGAGGGCGGCCCGGATCGCCTCGGCCTGGGCGGGGCCGCTGGTGGAGAGGCCGACGGTGACGCCGTCGGCGGCCAGGGCGGCGAGGCGGCCGAGCAGTTCCTTGTCGCTGAGCGCCGGGCTGTCCGGGGTGACCGAGTGGACCTGGTAGAGGCTCAGCCGGTCGCCGAGGAGGGCCCGGGTCTCGGCGTACTGGCGCTCGAAGGTGGCGAGCGAGTGGTCCTTGACCTCGTGGGCCTCGGCCTCGACGCCCCAGTCGGCGGTGTAGGTGTAGCCCCATTTGCTTCCGACGACGAGGTCGGTGAACGAGGGCCTGGCGTCCAGCCACTCGGCGAGGAACTCCTCGGCACGGCCGTAGGAACGGGCGGTGTCGATGTACCGGACGCCCTGGGCGTAGGCGGCGTCCAGCAGCTCGTGGGTGCGGGCGCGCAGGGCGTCGACGTCCCGGTCGGCGGGCAGGTCCCGGTCTCGGTGGAGGTTGATGTAGCCGGGCCTCCCCACGGCGGCCAGGCCCAGTCCGATGTGGGCGGTCGGGGTCGTCGCGGCGGCCAGGGCGGCGAAGGGCATCGCGGGCTCCTCGGGTCGGGTTTCGATTACTCCTACCCCGGTGAACGTAGTCCGCGACACCCTTCGTACACCTGCGACGACACCGTACGTACGGGGCGTCGGCGCCGCGGCTACCGGCGGGCGGTCGCCCAGGCGTGCTGGGCGGCCAGGTCCTCCTTCACCTCGGCGAGCTGGACAGCGACGGCGGAGGGCGCTGTTCCGCCCCGGCCGTCGCGGGAGGCGAGGGCGCCCCGCACGTTGAGGACGGTGCGGACCTCGGGGGTGAGGTGCTCGGAGATCTCGGCGAACTGCTCGTCGGTGAGCTGGTCCAGCTCGATGCCGTGCTGCTCGCACTCCTTGACGCAGGCGCCGGCCACCTCGTGCGCCACCCGGAACGGCACGCCCTGCTTGACCAGCCACTCCGCGATGTCGGTCGCGAGCGAGAAGCCCGCCGGGGCCAGCTCCTCCATGCGCTCGCGGTTGACGGTGAGGGTGGCCATCATGCCGGTGAAGGCGGGCAGCAGGACCTCCAGCTGGTCGCAGGAGTCGAAGACGGGCTCCTTGTCCTCCTGGAGGTCCCGGTTGTACGCCAGCGGGAGCGCCTTGAGCGTGGCGAGCAGGCCGGTCAGATTACCGATGAGACGGCCGGACTTGCCCCGGGCCAGCTCCGCGATGTCCGGGTTCTTCTTCTGCGGCATGATCGAGGAGCCGGTGGAGAAGGCGTCGTGGAGGGTGACGAAGGAGAACTCCTTCGTGTTCCAGATGATGACCTCCTCCGCGATCCGGGAGAGGTTCACGCCGATCATCGCGGTGATGAAGGCGAACTCCGCGACGAAGTCCCGCGAGGCGGTGCCGTCGATGGAGTTGGCGACCGAACCGTGCTCGAAGCCCAGGTCGGCGGCGACCGCCTCCGGGTCCAGCCCGAGCGAGGACCCGGCGAGCGCCCCGGAGCCGTACGGCGAGACCGCCGTGCGCTCGTCCCACTGGCGCAGCCGCTCGGCGTCCCGGGAGAGGGACTGGACGTGGGCGAGCACATGGTGGGCGAAGAGGACGGGCTGGGCGTGCTGGAGGTGGGTCCGGCCCGGCATGGCGACGTCGGCGTTGGCCTCGGCGAGGCCGACCAGCGCGCTCTGGAGGTCGGCGATCAGACCGCCGACGATCCGGGCGTGGTCGCGCAGGTACATCCGGAAGAGCGTGGCGATCTGGTCGTTCCGCGACCGGCCGGCCCGCAGCTTGCCGCCGAGGTCCGGGCCGAGGCGCTCCAGGAGTCCCCGCTCCAGGGCTGTGTGGACGTCCTCGTCGGCGATCGTGCCGGTGAAGGAGCCGTCGGCGACGTCGGCTTCGAGCTGGTCGAGCCCGGCGAGCATCCGGGTCAGCTCGTCCTCGGTGAGCAGGCCCGCCTTGTTGAGGACGCGCGCGTGGGCGCGGGAGCCGGCGATGTCGTACGGCGCGAGCCGCCAGTCGAAGTGGACGGACGCCGACAGCTTGGCCAGCGCCTCGGCCGGTCCGTCGGCGAAACGCGCGCCCCAGAGCCGGACGTCACCGTTGTTGCTGCTCACTGCGTGCTCCTCAAAAAGCGAAAGCAAAGGCCAAGGCGTAGGCCCGGATGCGGATATGCGGCCGCCTCCCTGCCGCGTGACGACGGGGAGGCGGCTGTACAACGAGAGGGGGTCAGGCGAGGTCGCGCTTCGCGGCGATCTTCGAGGAGAGGCCGAAGATCTCGATGAAGCCCTGCGCCTTGGACTGGTCGAAGGTGTCGCCCGAGTCGTAGGTGGCGAGGTTGAAGTCGTACAGCGACTCCTCGGACTTCCGGCCGGTGGCGACGGCGCGGCCGCCGTGCAGGGTCATCCGGATGTCGCCGGTGACGTGCTGGTTGGCCTCGTTGATGAAGCCGTCGAGCGCCCGCTTGAGCGGGGAGAACCACAGGCCGTCGTAGACCATCTCGCCCCAGCGCTGCTCGACCTGCCGCTTGTAGCGGGCCAGCTCGCGCTCGACGGTGACGTTCTCCAGCTCCTGGTGGGCGGTGATCAGCGCGATCGCACCGGGCGCCTCGTACACCTCGCGGGACTTGATGCCCACGAGCCGGTCCTCGACCATGTCGATCCGGCCGATGCCCTGGGCGCCGGCCCGCTCGTTGAGCTGCTGGATCGCCTGGAGGACGGTGACGGGACGGCCGTCGATGGCGACGGGCACGCCCTCCTTGAAGGAGATGACGACCTCGTCGGCCTCGCGCTGGGCGGCGGGGTTCTCGGTGTACTCGTAGATGTCCTCGATCGGCGCGTTCCAGATGTCCTCCAGGAAGCCCGTCTCGACGGCGCGCCCGAAGACGTTCTGGTCGATGGAGTACGGGGACTTCTTGGTGGTCGCGATCGGGAGGTTCTTCTCCTCGCAGAAGGCGATCGCCTTGTCCCGGGTCATCGCGTAGTCGCGGACCGGGGCGATGCACTTCAGGTCGGGGCCGAGCGCGGAGATGCCGGCCTCGAAGCGGACCTGGTCGTTGCCCTTGCCGGTGCAGCCGTGGGCGACGATCCCGGCGTTGTGCTTGTGGGCGGCGGCGACGAGGTGCTTGACGATGGTCGGCCGGGAGAGGGCCGAGACCAGCGGGTAGCGGTCCATGTAGAGGGCGTTGGCCTTGATCGCCGGGAGGCAGTACTCCTCGGCGAACTCGTCCTTGGCGTCCGCGACCTCGGCTTCGACGGCACCGCAGGCGAGCGCGCGCTTGCGGATGACGTCCAGGTCCTCGCCGCCCTGGCCGACGTCCACGGCAACGGCGATGACCTCGGCGCCCGTCTCCTCGGCGATCCAGCCGATGGCGACGGAGGTGTCCAGGCCGCCCGAGTAGGCGAGTACGACGCGCTCGGTCACGGGTTTCTCCTTACGGTGCAATCACTGATGGGTATAACTATGCAGTCCTCCGTATTGTTTGTCAAAACAGCAGGTCAGGGCGGTGCACACAGCCGTACGGACGGAAAATGCCGACGTTCCTCGGCCGCAACGCCTCTAGCATCGGCAGCCGATGAAGGGGGCAGCCGTGGAGAGCTGGGACGGCCGGGACGGGGAGACCATGCGAGCCGTGGTGCGGGTGTGCGAGGGCGCTGCGCCGGAGGAGGCGTTCGACATCGCGTCGTCCGGGGCTTGGCCGGCCTTCGACGCCGGCGTGCGGAATCTGGACGACCGCCCCTGGCTGTGGACCCGCCCGCCCGGGGACCCGGAACGGCCGGCCCCGACGCTGCTCGACCGGTTGCGCGGACGTACGGGTTCCCGGGCCGCTCCCCCGGCCTCGCCGCCGCCACCGCCTCCCGCTGTCGCCCTGTGCCACCGGGACGGGCGGGTCAGGGAAGCGGCCCTGGACGCGGTCCGCACCGCCCCGGAGCTGCGCCCGCTGCTGGTGGTGCGGTGCGCGGACTGGGTCGCTCCGGTCCGCGCGAAGGCCCGGACGCTGCTCGCCGGCCTGCCCGGCGGCGCCCTGTTCCCGCTGGCCGGGCTGATCCTGCGGCTGGCACCACGGGAGCGGGGCGACTTCGCCCGCGCTCTGCTGGAGGACGCGCTGCGCGAGGGCCCGGCGGCCGAGGTGCTGGTGCTGACGGCCGATCCGGACCGGGCGACGTACAGGCTCGCGTACCGGATCGCGGTGGAACGCGGGCTGCTGACGCCGATGGAGCTGGCCGCTACGGCGGCGAGCTGCGGTGACGTCACCCTCCAGGACCTCTGCGCGGAAGCCGCCGTCGCGGCCGTGAGGCCGGCCGGGCTCGTGGACCCGGGCGCGGCCGTGGACCCGCACGAGCCCGTGAACCCGGACACGGCTGTGGACCCGGACGCGGCCGCCGTGCTCGACCGGCTGCTGGCGGCCCGCTCGCCCCGGGTGCGTTCGGCCGGGGTGACCGCGCTGCGGCGGGCCGGGCGGCACGGTGACGCGGAGCGGTTCCTCGCCGACCGGTCCGCCCTCGTACGGGCCTGCGCGCGCTACGTGCTGCGGCAGGGCGGCGTCGACCCGCTGCCCCTCTGCCGGGCCCTGTGCACCCATCCCGCCGCGTACCCGGGTGCCGCCGCGGGCCTCGGCGAGTGCGGCGACCGCGCGACGGACGCCGGGACGCTGTGGGCCCTGGTGGAGCACCCGCTGCCCGCCGTGCGCCTGCACGCGATCGGCGGACTGCGTGCGCTGGACGTGGTGGTACGGGAGCGGCTGACCCCGCTGCTGGACGATCCGAGCCCGGCCGTGGTGCGGGCGGCGACCCGGGCCCTGCTGCCGGAGGCCGCCGGGATTCCGGAGCACCTGCTGCGCGAGCGGAGTGCGCCGGACCGGCCGCGCGCGGTGCGGGTGGCGGCGGACCGGCTGTTGCGTGCGGCGGGGCGGCAGCGGCTTCCGGAGCCCGGGTACCGGTGATGCCCCGCCCGGTGTGCGCCGCTGGGCCGTACGGAGCAGGTCCGGTGGGGCGGGCCGGCCGGTCGCCGTACGGTCCGGAGCATGCGCAGATCACTGGTGACCGCCGCCGTACTCCTCGCCCTGGCCGGCACACTCGGGGCCGTGCCCGCCTCCGCCACCGACGTACCGCCCCTGCCGGACCGGCTGGCGGACACCGGCGGCGGCTCCCAGCTGATCACCGCCGAGGCCCCGGACACCGGCTCCACGACCGGCACGGTGACCTGGTGGGAGCGGCGCGGGGGCCGGTGGGCGGAGGCCGGGTCCGCGCCCGCGCGGTTCGGGGCGAACGGGCTCGCCGAAGGGACGACCCGGGAGCAGGGCACGAGCACCACACCGACCGGGCTGTACGACCTGCCGTACGCCTTCGGCATCGCGGACGCCCCGGCCGGCACGACGTATCCGTACCGGAAGGTGAGCGAGGACTCCTGGTGGTGCCAGGACAACGACTCGGGGGCGTACAACCGCTGGGTGGAACCGCGGCCCTCCCACTGCCGGGCGGCGGAGGCCGAGCATCTGGTCTCCTACGGCACGCAGTACGCCCGGGCGCTGGTGATCGGCTTCAACTACGACCGCCCGGTACAGGGTCGGGGCGCGGGCATCTTTCTGCATGTGAACGGGCGTGGGGCGACGGCGGGTTGTGTGTCCGTACCCGCCGATGCCATGGCGGAGATCCTGGCGTGGGCGAAGCCGGAGCGGCGTCCGCACATCGCGGTCGGGACCGCCTCCGGCCCGACCGCGATCACACGCTACTGAACGCGGCGGTTCAGCGGTCGTTCTGAGCGAGCCTCAGCAGATGGTCGGCGAGCGCCTGACCGCCGTTCGGGTCGCGGCTGATGAGCATCAGCGTGTCGTCGCCCGCGATCGTGCCGAGGATGTCGTGCAGTTCGGCCTGGTCGATGGCCGAGGCGAGGAACTGGGCCGCGCCCGGCGGCGTACGGAGCACCACGAGGTTGGCCGAGGCCTCCGCCGAGATGAGCAGTTCGGCCGAGAGCCTGCGCATCCGCTCCTCCTTGGCCGAGCCGCCCAGCGGGGCCTGCGGGGTACGGAATCCGCCCTCGCTCGGCACCGCGTAGATCAGCTCGCCGCCGGTGTTGCGGATCTTCACCGCGCCCAGCTCGTCGAGATCGCGCGAGAGCGTCGCCTGGGTGACGCTCAGTCCGTCGTCGGCGAGGAGCTTGGCCAGCTGGCTCTGCGAGCGGACCGGCTGCCGGTTCAGGATGTCCACGATCCGGCGGTGGCGGGCGGTGCGGGTCTGCGGCACGGACGGCCCGCCGTGCTCGGTTTCCTGCGCCTCGGTCATCGTCGTCGCCTCATTCTCCGGAGGGTCATGCTCCGGATCGTCCGTCCCCGTGTGCCGCGTCGAGAGCGCTCGGCAGGATCTCCAGGAACGCGTCCACCTCCGCGTCACCGATGATCAGCGGCGGCATGAGCCGTACGACATCGGGGGCGGGCGCGTTCACCAGGAGGCCGGCTCCCTGGGCCGCCTGCTGCACCTGCGGTGCGAGGGGTCCGGTGAGCACGATACCCAGCAGCAGGCCACTGCCGCGGACATGGGAGACCAGCGGGTGTCCCAGCGCCTCCACGCCGTCGCGGATCTTCTCGCCGAGCCGCTTGACCTCGTCGAGCACGCCGTCGGCCGCGAGGGTGTCGATGACGGCGAGTCCGGCGGCGCAGGCGACCGGGTTGCCGCCGAAGGTGGTGCCGTGGTGCCCCGGCTTCAGCAGGTCGGCGGCCGGACCGAAGGCGACGGTCGCGCCGATCGGCAGACCGCCGCCGAGGCCCTTGGCGAGGGTGACGATGTCGGGCTCGACGCCTTGGTGGGCCTGGTGCTCGAACCACTGGCCGCAGCGGCCGATACCGGTCTGCACCTCGTCCAGGACGAGGAGGGTACCGGTGGCACGCGTGATCTCGCGGGCTGCTTCCAAGTAGCCCTTGGGCGGGACGACGACACCGTTCTCGCCCTGCACCGGCTCGATGATCACCAGTGCGGTGTCGGTGGTGACGGCCGCGCGCAGGGCGTCCGCGTCTCCGTACGGCACATGCGTGACATCGCCGGGCAGCGGCCGGAACGGCTCCTGCTTCCCCGGCTGTCCGGTCAGCGCGAGCGCGCCCATGGTCCGGCCGTGGAAGCCGCCGTCGGTCGCGACCATGTGGGTGCGCCCGGTGAGCCGGCCGATCTTGAAGGCGGCCTCGTTGGCCTCCGCACCGGAGTTGGCGAAGAAGACCCGGCCGTGACGGCCGAACAGCTGGAGCAGCCGTTCGGCGAGCGCGACGGGCGGCTCGGCGATGAACAGGTTCGACACGTGGCCGAGGGAGGCGATCTGGGTGGAGACGGCCTCGACGACGGCGGGGTGGGCGTGGCCGAGGGCGTTGACCGCGATGCCGCCGACGAAGTCGAGGTAGCGGGTGCCGTCCTCGTCCCGGACGTACGCGCCTTCGCCGCGGACGAGCGGCAGGCGGGGCGTGCCGTAGTTGTCCATCAGCGCGCCCTGCCAGCGCGAGGTGAGTCCGCTGCTGTCGGTGCCGGTCATGATGCCCCCTGTTCAGGTACTCCGTGTACGTCGATGGGGGCGTCCGGCACGACCATGGTGCCGATGCCCTCGTCGGTGAAGATCTCCAGCAGGATCGAGTGCTGGACCCGGCCGTCGATGACCCGGGCGGTCTCGACGCCGTTGCGCACGGCGTGCAGACAGCCCTGCATCTTGGGGACCATGCCGCTGGACAGCTCGGGCAGCAGCTTCTCCAGCTGGCTCGCGGTGAGCCGGCTGATGACGTCGTCGCTGTTGGGCCAGTCCTCGTAGAGGCCCTCGACATCGGTGAGGACCATCAGCGTCTCGGCGTTCAGGGCGGCGGCGAGCGCGGCGGCCGCGGTGTCGGCGTTGACGTTGTAGACGTGGTGGTCGTCGGCGGAGCGGGCGATGGAGGAGACGACCGGGATGCGGCCGTCGTCCAGCAGCGCCTGGATGGCCCCGGTGTCGATGGCGGTGATCTCGCCGACCCGGCCGATGTCGACGGACTCGCCGTCGATGGTGGGCCGGTGCTGGGTGGCGGTGATGGTGTGGGCGTCCTCGCCGGTCATGCCGACGGCGAGGGGGCCGTGCTGGTTGAGGAGGCCGACCAGCTCGCGCTGGACCTGTCCGGCGAGCACCATCCGGACGACGTCCATCGCCTCGGGGGTGGTGACCCGCAGCCCGGCCTTGAACTCGCTGACCAGGCCCTGCTTGTCGAGCTGGGCGCTGATCTGGGGGCCGCCGCCGTGCACGACGACGGGCTTGAGGCCGGCGTGCCGCAGGAAGACGACGTCCTGGGCGAAGGCGGCTTTCAGCTCCTCGTCGATCATGGCGTTGCCGCCGAACTTGATGACGACGGTCTTGCCGTTGTGCCGGGTCAGCCAGGGCAGTGCCTCGATGAGGATCTGCGCCTTCGGGAGTGCGGTGTGCTTCCGCGCGGCGCTCATGAGCTGTACGCGCTGTTCTCGTGGACGTAGTCCGCGGTGAGGTCGTTGGCCCAGATGACGGCCGACTCGACGCCGGCGGCGAGGTCGGCGGTGATCTTGACCTCCCGGTAGCGCATGTCGACGAGGTCGCGGTCCTCGCCCACTCCCCCGTTCTTGCAGACCCACACGTCGTTGATGGCGACGTTGAGCTGGTCCGGCTCGAAGGCGGCCTTCGTGGTGCCGATGGCGGAGAGGACACGGCCCCAGTTGGGGTCCTCGCCGTGGATGGCGCACTTGAGGAGGTTGTTACGGGCGATGGAGCGGCCGACCTCGACGGCGTCGTCCTCGGTGGCCGCGTTGATCACCTCGATCCGGATGTCCTTGGAGGCGCCCTCGGCGTCGCCGATGAGCTGCCGGGCGAGGTCGTCGCAGACGGTCCGTACGGCTTCGGCGAACGCGTCCTGGTCCGGGGTGATGCCGCTGGCGCCGGAGGCGAGGAGCAGCACGGTGTCGTTGGTGGACATGCAGCCGTCGGAGTCGACCCGGTCGAAGGTGGTCCGGGTGGCCTCGCGGAGTGCGGCGTCCAGCTCCGGTGCGGGGACGTCGGCGTCGGTGGTGAGGACGACGAGCATGGTGGCGAGGCCGGGGGCGAGCATGCCCGCGCCCTTGGCCATGCCGCCGACGGTCCAGCCCTCGCCGCCCGCGACGGCCGTCTTGTGCACGGTGTCGGTGGTCTTGATGGCGATGGCGGCCTTCTCGCCGCCGTGCTCGCTGAGCGCGGCGGAGGCCTGCTCGATGCCGGGGAGCAGCTTGTCCATGGGGAGCAGGATGCCGATGAGCCCGGTGGAGGCGACGGCTACTTCTCCCGCACTGTGGCCCTCCAGCACCTCGGCAACCTTCTCGGCGGTGGCGTGGGTGTCCTGGAACCCCTGGGGGCCCGTACAGGCGTTGGCACCACCGGAGTTGAGGACGACGGCGGTGACCTCGCCGCCCTTGAGGACCTGCTCCGACCAGAGCACCGGGGCGGCCTTGACGCGGTTGGAGGTGAAGACGCCCGCGGCGGCGCGGCGCGGCCCGTTGTTGACCACGAGGGCCAGGTCCGGGTTCCCGCTCTCCTTGATTCCCGCGGCGATGCCCGCCGCCGAGAACCCCTGTGCTGCCGTGACGCTCACGGTGCAACTCCGATCGTCGTGAGACCTGTGTCCTCGGGGAGCCCGAGGGCGATGTTCATGCTCTGCAGGGCGCCGCCCGCGGTGCCCTTGGCGAGATTGTCGATGGCGCAGATGACCACGATCCGTCCGGCGGCCGGGTCGTGGGCGACCTGGACCTGTACGGCGTTGGAGCCGTACACCGCGGCGGTGGCGGGCCACTGCCCCTCGGGCAGGAGGTCCACGAACGGCTCGTCCGCGAACGCCTTCGCGTACACCGCGCGCAGGCTCTGGGCGCTCACGCCGGGCTTCGCCTTCGCGCTGCACGTGGCGAGGATGCCGCGCGGCATGGGCGCGAGGGTGGGCGTGAAGGAGACGGTGACCGGCTCACCGGCGGCGGCGCTGAGGTTCTGGATCATCTCGGGCGTGTGGCGGTGCCCGCCGCCGACGCCGTACGGGGTCATGTTGCCCATCACCTCGGAGCCGAGCAGATGCGGCCTGACCGCCTTGCCCGCACCCGAGGTGCCCGACGCGGCGACGATGACGGCCTCCGGCTCGGCGATACCGGCCTCGTACGCCGGGAAGAGCGCGAGGGACACGGCGGTCGGGTAGCACCCGGGCACGGCGATCCGCCGCGACCCGGCGAGCGCGGCCCGCCCGCCCGGCAGCTCGGGCAGCCCGTAGGGCCAGGTCCCGGCGTGCGGGGACCCGTAGAACGTCTCCCAGTCACCGGCGTCCTCGAGCCGGAAGTCGGCCCCCATGTCGACGACGAGGACCTCGTCCCCGAGCTGCTCGGCGACGGCGGCGGACTGCCCGTGCGGAAGCGCCAGGAAGACGACGTCATGACCGGCGAGAACCTCGGCGGTGGTGGGCTCCAGCACCCGGTCGGCCAGCGGCCGCAGGTGCGGCTGGAGCGACCCGAGCGCCTGCCCGGCGTTGGAGTGCCCGGTGAGGGCGCCGATCTCGACCTCGGGGTGCGCCAGCAGAAGACGGAGCAGCTCCCCGCCGGCGTATCCGCTCGCCCCTGCAACTGCTGCTCGTACCACCATCGGTAACCCTCCTGATCGATGGCATGACTATACGCATTGACGCACTTTTATGCAAAGCGCTTGCCGGTGGGAGTGGCCTCCACCATCTCGACGCCCAGGCCGCGCCCGGCAGACTGGCCGCTGCTATCCGCTTCGTGCAGATGCCCACGCCTACGATGGGCGGCATGTCGTCCGATGCTTCTGTGTCCTCGGTGTGGCCGGTCCTGCACTACGACGACACGGAGAGGGCACTGCGTTTTCTGGTTGATGTGCTGGGGTTCACGCAGGTGGTTGCGGCGCGGGACGAGCACGGCGGTGTGGTCCATGCCGAGCTGCGGTGGCCCGGGGGCGGTGCGCTGGTGTTCGGTTCGACCCGGCATACGGACACGGTGCACGGGGTGATGCGGGCGGGTACCGGTGCGGTCTACGTGGTGAGCGATGACGTGGACGCGGTGCACCGGCGGGTCGTCGCGGCTGGGGGCGAGGTCCTCGAACCGCCGCACGAGACCCGGTTCGGTTCGGGTGCTGCGGCGTTCGTGTGCACGGTGCGGGATCCCGAGGGCAACCTGTGGACCTTCGGCACCTACCGCGGTCCTTCGCCGGAGTAGCTCCTTGGGAACACCCAGGGCCCCGGCGCTGATGCCGGGGCCCTGGGCTGTG
The DNA here is from genome assembly GCF_056172905.1 of Streptomyces sp. iso_384. Lineage (NCBI taxonomy): Bacteria > Bacillati > Actinomycetota > Actinomycetes > Kitasatosporales > Streptomycetaceae > Streptomyces > Streptomyces sp. iso_384. The sequence continues at coordinate 2,876,260 of NZ_JBWBTT010000001.1, read as the reverse complement.
AGGTTCGCGGGGTCAGTGGCTGGTGAGTTCGCCGGTGAGCTTGCCATGGAGGTCGGCGCTCGGGTCGTTCAGGCCGATGATCTCCACGGTCTTGCCGCGTTGCTTGTACTTGGTCTCGATGGCGTCGAGGGCGGCGACGGAGGAGGCGTCCCAGATGTGGGCGGCGGAGAGGTCGACGATGATCCGGTCGGGGTCGTCGTTGTAGTCGAACTGTCCGACGAGGTCGTTGGAGGAGGCGAAGAACAGTTCGCCGGTCACGGAGTACACGACGCTGCTGCCGTCGGGGTCGGTGACGGCGTGGACGCGGGCGAGGTGGGCGACGCGCTTGGCGAAGATGATCATGGCGGTGACGGAGCCGACGACGACGCCGATGGCGAGGTTGTCGGTGGCGACCACCACGATCACGGTGATGGCCATGACGGCGATCTCGCCGGCGGGCATGCGCTTCAGTGTCTTCGGGGCGATGGAGTGCCAGTCGAAGGTCGCGAAGGCCACCATGACCATGACGGCGACGAGGGCGGCCATGGGGATGTCGGAGACGACGGGCCCGAAGACGATGCACAGCACCATCAGGAACACACCGGCGAGGAAGGTGGAGAGGCGGGTGCGGGCGCCGGACACCTTCACGTTGATCATGGTCTGGCCGATCATGGCGCAGCCGCCCATGCCGCCGAAGAAGCCGGTGACGATGTTGGCGATGCCCTGGCCGATGGACTCGCGGGTCTTGGAGGAGTGGGTGTCGGTGATGTCGTCGACGAGCTTGGCGGTCATCAGCGATTCCATGAGCCCGACGAGGGCCATCGCGAACGCGTAGGGGGCGATCGTGGTCAGGGTGTCCATGGTGAAGGGCACGTCCGGCAGGCCCGGCACCGGCAGCGACGAGGGGAGTTCGCCCTTGTCGCCGACGGTCGGCACGGCGATGCCGGCCGCGATCGTGATGACGGTGAGGATGACGATGGACACCAGGGGGGCCGGGATGACCTTGGTGATCCTCGGGAAGAGCACCATGAGCGCCAGGCCGCCGATGATCAGCGGATACACGGCCCAGGGGACGTCACGCATTTCGGGGACCTGGGCCATGAAGATCAGGATGGCGAGGGCGTTGACGAAGCCGACCATCACCGAGCGCGGGACGAACCGCATCAGCTTCGCCACGCCGAGGGCGCCGAGGGCGATCTGGATGATTCCGGCGAGGATGACGGCGGCGATCAGGTAGCCCAGGCCGTGTTCGCGGTTCAGCGGGGCGATGACGAGGGCGATGGCGCCGGTGGCGGCGGAGATCATCGCGCGGCGGCCGCCGACGATCGAGATGACCACGGCCATGGTGAACGAGGCGAACAGGCCGACCGCCGGGTCGACACCGGCGATGATCGAGAACGAGATCGCCTCGGGGATCAGGGCCAGTGCGACGACCAGGCCGGCCAGGATCTCGGTGCGCCAGACCTTCGGGTTGTTCAGCCAGTCCGGGCGCAGGCCGCGCAGCCGTCCGGCGGGAGTCAGTACGGAAGAAGACAAGGAAGCAGGCACCTGTCGTGCTCGGGCACAGCCCCAAGGCGGGCCGGGGTGTGCGGGGAAGGACACGCAGGGGCCGGAGCGGAGCCCTGCGGACGGCCCGCGGGGCGGGCCGGAAGCCGAATGAGGATGGAGCCCGGCGCGGGTGTGCGGCCGACGGCTCACATCGGGGTGCGAAGGGTCACGGCGGGCAGGCGGCGGCGATCGGCGTCATGGGCTCGCGCACGCTTTCTCTCCTGCAAGAATCGGAATCTTCGCCGGGGGCGTCTTCGGCCCCGGGAACAACAGCAACGGTGCGGATCAGCCGCTCCCGCACCAGCAACTCTACCCTAACGTTAGAGTGGAGATCGGCGGGTCGTACTGATGTGACCGCCGCGACGAGAAGGGTCAGGGCCACAGGCGTGGACGACGAGCACATGCAGATCGGCGAAGTGGCGGCGCGGACCGAGCTGTCCCTGCGCACCATCCGCCACTACGAGGAAGTCGGGCTCGTCATCCCCTCCGCCCGATCCCAGGGCGGCTTCCGTCTCTACACCGAGGCCGACGTCGCCCGGCTCATGGTCATCCGCCGGATGAAGCCCCTCGGTTTCACCCTGGACGAGATGCGCGACCTCCTCGACATCACCGACCGCCTCGACGCCGCCCCGCCGGCCGACAGCACCGAACGTGCAGCGCTCCTGGAGCGTATGGGGGTCTACGAGCAGGCCGCCGCCCGGAAGATCGAGGACCTGCGCACCCAGCTGACCCGCGCGGAAGACTTCGCGACCACCCTCCGCACCCGCCTCGGACACGCTCCCGGCGAGGACACCGCTGCCCGCGCTGCGGCAGCCCCCGCTTGACCGGAAGCTTGCGCCTCAGCGCGGAGACTCCGCGGCCGGGTGCGGCAGGTAGCCGTGGAGGAACGCCCGCACCGCGGCGGTGACGATCGCGGCGCGGGCCGGGGCGGAGAGGGCGGCTGCCCCGCAGTGGATCCGCCCGCACGGGGTGGCTGTACGACCGGATTACCGGTCGCGGTCGGGCGGGGGTTACGCCGGGCGGGCGCGGTGGAGGCGGCGCAGGGCCGTCTCCGCCGCGTTGACGCCGCACATGCCGTGCGCGCCCGGTCCCGGCGGGGTGGCGGCCGAGCAGATGTACATGCCGGGGACACCGGTGTCGTACGGGGAGAGCGTCGACCGCGGTCCGAGGACCAGTTGGCGCGGGTCCTTGGCGCCGGTGACGATGTCGCCGCCCACGTAGTTGGGGTTGTGGGCGTGCATGGCCGTGGTGGATCGCGCCACGTGGCCGACGACGCGGTCCCGGAATCCGGGGGCGAACCGTTCGATCCGGCCGATCACCGCCCCGGTCGCGTCGCCGGTGTAACCGTGGGGCACGTGCGCGTAGCTGTAGACGGGGTGGATGTCGCCGGCGGAGCGCTGGGGGTCGGCGAGGTACTGCTGGCCGACGAGGACGAACGGCCGCTCGGGCATGCGGCCCGCGTGGATGTCCCGTTCGGCGGCGGCGGTCTCCGCGTACGGGCCGCCGAGATGGACCGTGCCGGCCCGACGGGCGTCCGGGTTCGTCCACGGGATGCCGCCCTCGACCGCGAAGTCGACCTTGAAGGCGCCCGGTCCGTGCCGGAAGCGCCGGTAGGCGCGGGCGACGCGGGCGGGCAGCCGGTCGCCGACGATGTCGGCGACGGCGCGTGGCGCGAGGTCGAACATCGTGATGTCGGCGGGTGGCAGGTCCTGTACGCGCCGCACCTCGACGCCGGTCTCGATGGTGCCGCCGTGTTCGGCGAGGGCCGAGGCCAACGCCACCGCGATCGACCGCGATCCGCCGGCGGCGACGGGCCAGCCGTGCCGGTGCCCGGCCGTGATGATGCCCAGGCCGATGGCGGCGGAGAGCGGGTGGTGCAGCGGCCGGAACGCGTGCGCCGCCACCCCGCCGAACAACGCCCGGCCGCGCTCGGTGGTGAACAGGCGCGCGACGGCCGAGGCCGGCAACAGGGCCGGCAGGCCGAACCGCGCCAGGGCGAGCGGGTGCCCGGGCAGGCGCAGCAGCGGCCCCATGATGTCCTCGGCCAGCAGGTCGAAGCGGGCCGCGGGCCCGGCGAACGCCAGCCGCCAGCGGGAACCGTCCCGGCCGAGCCCGGCGGCCGTCTCCTCCACCGAGCGGTGCAGCACGCCGGCCTCGCCGCCGTCGAGCGGGTGGACACAGTCGATCTCCGGCCGACGCCAGACCAACCCGTGCCGCTCCGGATCGAGGCTCCGCAGGAACGCCGAACCGGCTGCCATCGGGTGGATGGCCGAGCAGTGGTCGTGCAGCAGTCCCGGCATGACGTCCTCGCCCGAGCGGGTGCCGCCGCCGATCTCGTCGGCCGCCTCCAGCACGGTGACGCGGGCCCCCGAGCGGGCGAGGACGACAGCGGCGGCGAGCCCGTTGGGCCCACTGCCGACGACGATCGCGGTAGTCACGCGAGCGACCCTAGCGGCCCGGTGTCTCGCGAACGAACCGCAGTGAACGGCGCCGGGCCACAGCACACCTCAGCCCATCACAAAGAGCTCTTCGCGAACATATCTTTGCGAAGAACCCTTTGCGAAGAGTTCTTCGCGGACTAGCGTGTGCCGCATGACGCCTACAGCAGAGAGGCCGGACGGCCCGGACATCTACGCGGACGCGGTGGTTCTGGATGCCAAGGGGCTGCGTGCGCTGGCGCATCCCGTACGCGTGCAGTTGGTCGGGGTGTTGCGGAAGTACGGCCCGTCGACGGCCACCCGCCTCGCGGAGCGGCTGGGGGTGAACTCCGGTACGGCCAGCTACCACCTGCGTCAGCTCGGCGCGGCGGGCTTCGTCGAGGAGGACACGGAACGCGGCAACGCGCGGGAGCGCTGGTGGCGTTCGGTGCACCGGACGATCCGGTTCAGCGATCCGGAACTGGCCGAGCGGGAGCCCGATGCCGCACTGGCCTATCTGCAGTCTGTCGCCGCGATCCACACCCTGCGCACGCAGCAGACCCTGAACGGGCTGCAGACGATGCCCCGCGCCTGGCGCGGCACCTTCGACATGAGCGACTGGGCCCTGCGCCTCACCCCCGAGGAAGCCATCGCCCTGGACCGGGAGTTGAAGGACGTCATCGCGCGCTACCGGCGGGACGACCCGGATTCCGCGGCGAGCGCCCCCGAGGGGGCCGAACGGGTCGCCGTGATCACCCAGGTCATGCCCGAACCGGGCGTGCCCGCCGCGCCGTCACCCTCTTCCGGACCCCAGGAAGCGGAAGAAGGCCCGACACCATGACGGACGAGCCCTCGAAGGCCGACGGCTTATCCGGCAGGAGGTCCTTACGGCCGCTGGCCGGGGTGCTGGCGGCGATGGCCGTGTCGCTGACCGGCACGCGGATCTCCGTGGTGGCCCTGCCCTGGTTCGTGCTCGTCACGACCGGCAGTGCCACCCAGACCGGACTCGTCGCCTTCTGCGAGATGACGCCCTATGCGGTGGTCAAGGCGTTCGCCGGCCCGCTGGTGGACCGGATCGGCCCGCGGGCGGTTTCCTGGACCACCGATCTGGCCAGTGCGACCGCCGCCGCCGCGATTCCGTTGCTCCACGCCCGGGACCTGCTCTCCTTTCCCCTTCTGCTGGCTCTGGTCGCCCTGATCGGCGCGGCCCGGGGGCCCGGCGATTCGGCGAAAGAGGTGATGGTCCCGGAAGCGGCCGAGCGCGGCCGGGTGCCGTTGGAGCGGGCCACCGGTCTGTCGGGCGTGGTCGAGCGGCTCGCCTCCACCGTCGGCCTGGCGGTCGGCGGGTCACTGGTGGCGCTGCTCGGCCCGCTCACCGCACTCGCCGTCAACGCGGGCTGCTTCGCCCTCGGTTCGGTGATCATCGGACTCGCGCTGCCCACCGGCACCGGGCACTCGACCAAGGAGCCCACGTCACCGCCCGGGACATCGGAACCGGGCTACTGGCGGCGCTTCGGTGAAGGCTTCGCCTTCCTGCGCGGCGAACCGTTGCTGCTCACCGTCACCGTCATGGTCGGCATCACCAATCTGCTGGACGCCGCGTTCATCTCGGTGCTCGTGCCCGTCTGGGCCGGGGAGTCCGGCAACGGGCCGGCCGCGATCGGCCTGATGGGCAGCGTGATGGGGGCCGCGGGGGTCGGCGGGAGCCTGATCGCCGCGGCGGTCGCACACCAGCTGCGGCGGCGGGTGGTGGTCCTCACCGGGTTTCTGCTGGCCGGGGCGCCGAGATTCCTGGTCCTCGCCCTCGATGCCCCGTTGGGGGCGGTCCTGGCGGTCTTCGCGCTCAGCGGGTTCGGCGCGGGCTTCGTCAACCCCGTGCTGGGGGCAGCCCTCGTCGAACGGGTGCCACGCCGGTTGCTGGGCCGCGTCAACGCCCTCGGCGACTCGCTGGCCTGGTCCGGGATCCCGCTCGGTGCGCTGATTGCCGGAGCGGCGGTGACCGCCGCCGGACTGGCACCGGTGCTGCTCGCCTGCGGAGCCGTGTACTTCCTCACCACGAATCTGGCCGGACTGCGGCCGGAGTGGCGCGAGATGGACCGTACGCGTGGGCGGGGCGCGCCGAAGCAACGGACCGAGGAAGAACGGGAGGCGGACGCCTCGCAGGACCGGGCGGACGCGGCGTCATGACGCTTACCGGAACGTTCGTCCGCTCCCCCCCTCGCGCGTTACGGCACGTCGTACCGTACGAGCGCCTCGGCGAGCGGCGTACCGCTGCGCTGTGCGTACGTCATCCGCTCGCGCACCTCACGCAGCCCTCGGGGCCGGAAACCCGGCCCGCCGCAGCAGCTCTTGTGAAAACCCACGCCCGCGTTGAGCAGCACGGTGAGGGCCCGCCACTCCGCGACGTCCCGCCGCCGCGGTGCCGCGAACGCCGATCCGGCGTGGATCATAGGCTCCGCGCAGTTCGGGCAGGTCCGCTGCCTGGCCCTGTCGTGGGGCTGCTTGTAGGACACCCGGCAGGAGAGGCAGACGTACGACGTTTTCCCGTGGCTCATCGGCTCAGCCTAGGGATCACTCCAGTCCGTGGCCATCGACTTCTTCGGCTCCGGCTCGGCTGCCGCCGAGGCCGTCGGGCGGGCGGGGGCGATACTGGTCGTAGCGGTCGCCTCGCCGCCGAACCGGCTCCCGGCCGGGGCGGACGGTGGGGCCCCGCCTTGTCGATGCCTCTGAGGGGAGCCGTACATGACCACGGCGAAAGACCTGTTCATCATCGCCATGGACCCGGAGCCGGAGCACGCCGTGGGGCAGGGCGATCTGTCGCTCGCGCTCGCGGGAGCCGAACTCCTCGATCTCATCGGTGCGGGAACCATCACCGTGGACGGCGACCTCATCGTGCCGGGCGGTTCGTCGGCGCCGGACGACCGGCTGCTCGGCGAGGCAGCGGCGGGGCTCACCCGGCAACCGCCCTACGAGCGGATCGAGGACTGGCTGTGGCGCCGCGGCCGGGACCTCTCGGCCGCCTACCAGGACGCTCTGGAACGCGACGGCGAGCTCACGCAGAAGCGGAGCGGTCTGCTGCCCTTCGGCCCGAAGCAGGTGGAGCTGGTGGATACGCCCGCCCGCCGCCGCGCCGTCGCCCGCCGGGAGGAGGGCGACCCCGTTCTGGCCTCCCTCGCGTCGGCCGTGGGTCTCGACGGGGCCGGGTCCGATGACGACGAAACCCGCCTCGACGACGAGACGGTGACCACCGTGGTCGCCACCGTCCATGAAGCGGTGATGGAGCTGGAGGCCGTACGCCAGCGGCGGACCATCGAGAACACGGCCTTCGCCAACGTCTGGCGAGGGCCGTGAGCCGGGGACCGGCCGCTCCGGTTTGACCTTGACACGGTGACAAGCTCTTCACTGCTGGTCGAGGAGGTGGTCTCGATGACGGTCACGGGACACGACAGGGGCATGGGCACGAGTACGGACGTGGACGCGGAAGCGGAAGCGGACGTGGACGTGGACGCCGGCACGGTACGGGCGCTTCGCGGGCTGGAGGACGGTCGTTCGGCCGTACGGCTGCGGGCCGCGCTGGCCGTCGGCACGACGCCGGACCCCCGCTTCGTCGACAAGCTCGTCGAGCGGTGTGCCGTCGAGCCCGACTTCTTCGTCCGGGACATGCTGACCTGGGCGCTCACCCGTCACCCGGTGTCCGTCACGCTTCCCCGGCTGCTCGGGGAGGTCCGCTCGGAGCGGGCGTCGGCGCGGAGCCAGGCGCTGCACACGCTGTCCAAGATCGGGGACAGGCGGGCGTGGCCGGCGATCACCCGGGCGCTCCTGTCCGACGCCGACGACGAGGTGGCGCGGAGCGCCTGGCGGGCGGCGGTCGTGCTCGTACCGGAAGAGGAGGAGGTCGCGTTGGGCGCGCTGCTGGCGACGCAGCTCGGGCGCGGCGGGCCGGCGACGCGGCTGAGTCTCAGCCGGGCGCTGATCGCGCTCGGGGACGCGATGGCGTCGGCTCTGGCCGCCCCGGCGAAGGACCCCGACCCGCGGGTACGCGCGCATGCGCTCGCCACGGATCGGCTGCTGCGCGATCCGGACGCCGGATTCACGTTCGCGCTGGAGGAGGCGAAGCGGGTCGTCGCCCTCGGCTCCGGTTCCGGTTCCGGCGATCCCGGACGTTCCGGCGGTTCCAGCGGCTCCGGCGGGCCCGGGGACTCCGTCGGCTCCGGCGGGCCCGGGGACTCCGGCGGCTCCGGCGAGACCGAGGCCTCCGGCGGTTCGGGCGAGACCGGCGGGTCCGAGGGGGCCCGGGCCGCCATCCGCTCCGGCGAGGAAGGGCCGTGAAGCGTGCTGATCGGTGAGGTCGCGCGGCGGTCCGGGGTCAGTGCCCGGATGCTCCGGCACTACGAGTCGCTCGGTCTGGCGCGGCCCTCGGGCCGCACCGGGTCCGGCTACCGGGAGTACTCCGGGGCGGACATCCAGCGGATCTTCCATGTCGAGAGCCTGCGGGCGATGGGGCTGTCGCTGCGCGAGATCGGGCGCGCTCTCGACGATCCCGGCTTCACCCCGTCCGCGCTCGTCGGCGACCTCATCCGCCGGACGCGTGAACGCATCGCGGCGGAGACCGAGTTGCTCACGCGGCTGCGCCGGGTCCGTGCCACGGATCCGGCCGGCTGGGAGGACGTCCTCCAGGTCGTCACGCTCCTGGGTGCCCTGGGGTCGAAGAACGCCGACGCACGCCAGCGCGCGGCCCTCGCCCCGGTCGCCGAGGTTCCCGTGGAGGCCCTGGCCGAGGCGGCGCTCGGCGAGAGCGACCCGAACGTGGCGGGGGCCCTCCGTTGGGCGCTGGCCCGGGCGGGCGGCGGCGGACCGGCGCTGCTGGCCCGGGGGCTCGGCTCACCGGAGGCCGCGGTGCGGGAGCGTGCCGTACGGTCGCTCGCCGAGATGCCCGGCGGCGAGGCCACCGCGCTGCTGCGGGACGCCCTCGCGCACCCCGATGCGGTGGTCCGCGGCCACGCCGCTCTGGCGCTCGGGACACAGGGCGAGACGGACGCGGTCCCGGAGCTCGTCGACATGGTCGTGGCCGGAAGGAACGACACCGACGCGGCCGACGCGCTGAGCGTGCTGGCCGACGACGACACGGCGGCGGACCGGATCACGGCCGCGCTCGTCGACCGCCTCGCCCACGACACCACCTCCGCGTCGGCGCGCGGGCGGCTGACCCAGGCGCTGGCGGGCGTCCCGGGGGCGGCTGCCTCACATGCCCTCGGGGAGCTGCTGGCCGACGCCGACCGCGCCGTCGCGCTGACCGCCGCGTACGTTCTCCGGCTCCGCGAGGTCGGGTGACGGCCCTCGCCCGGACACGGGGGCGGGTGCGGCCGGCCGGTCCAGGAGCAACGGGACCGCCAGGACGGGCAGCAGCCAGACGAACACGATGAGGCGGTGACCGAGGAGCTGGTCGAGGTTCGGGTGGCCCGCCTGGTTGAGGAGGCCCGCCACCCCCGCCGCCAGGGCCACGGGCAGCACCACGGAGCGCCGCCGCAGCAGCGCCCAGGCCGAGAGCGCGAGCAGAACCGGAAGGACCGGGTAGGTGGCCTGACGCCAGAGCCACGCCGTCCAGAAGACCCGCTCCTGGACGAAGAACTCGGGCCAGGGGTCGGGCAGATCGGGGCGCTGGTAGTGGTGGGTCAGCAGATCCTGGGCGCTGTCCTGGCCCATGGGCCAGGACAGCAGATGCGCCCCGGCGTAGACGAACGCCGCCAGCACACCGCACAGTCCGGCCGCCCGCAGTACGGGAGTGGGCCGCCGCCGCTTCAGGCGCAGCCACCCGGACCAGGCCAGGAAGACACCCGCGAGAGCGGCTGCCAGCAGCAGTGCCTGCGAGTACCGGACGAGGAACATCAGGGCCAGGCCGCCCGCGACGAGCGCCGCGCCGGTGCGTGGCCGGTCCCGCAGCAGCAGGACGCAGCCGAGGAGGACCGCCGTGCCGAGCGCCAGGGAGAGCCCGTCGCTCAGGGGGTTCATCGCGACGGTGCCGGTGGGCAGGGCCAGGTACAGGGCCTGCCCGGCCAGACCGGCGCGCCGGGAGGCGCCCGCGGCACGGAGGGTGAGCAGCACGCAGACGCTTCCGGCCAGCGCGACGACGAGCCCGGCGAGCCAGAGGCCCCAGGTGGCGCCGAACACGGTCACGAAGGGGACCAGGAACAGCGGATAGCCTGGCCGGGCCTCGAAGATGGACATGAACCGCTGGTTGGCGAACGGGGCGGTCATCCCGGATGTGTTGCCGTGGCGGGACCAGTACGCGACCGAGTCGGTCAGCCGGCGCACGCACTGTTCCTCCGACTCGCCCGCGGCCTTCCGGCTGGTCCAGGGGATGGAGTCCAGGGGCCCGTGCTGCCCGCTGGCGCAGGAGTAGCCGATGGCCCGGCGGCCCGCTTCCGCACGACTCTCGCCGCTCAGACTCAGGGCGTAGGAGAGGTAGTTCTTCGTGTCGGGCGAGGCGCGTCCGGTGACCGCCGTCAGCTGGAGTCCGGCGAAGGCCACGGCGATGAGCAGCATCCCGACGAGCCCGAGGTCCCGGGTTCTGCGCGCGCCCGGCAGCGGTCTGCGGGTGCCCGGCAACGACGTGCGGGTGCCCCGCGAAGGTCTGTGGGTGTCCGGCAGCAGGCCGCGGGTGCTCTGCGACGGGCTGCTGCCGGTGTTCGGCATCGGTCGGCGGATGTTCGGCATCGGACGGACGCTCCCCTGCATACGGCGGTTGCCCGGTCAACGAGGCAACCGCCGTGGGGTGGCGTTACGGTGCGGATCCGGACGCGCTACCGGCCCCGCGGCTTTCCGCGCTTGCCGCTCTGGCCGCCGGCCCGGCCGCCCGACTGCGGCTTCCTGCCCGCCGCGGGCTTGTTCCGGGCGCCGCCCGCCCCGCCGCCGGCGGCCCGCTTGCTCCTGGCCTTGGCCTTGTCCTTGGCTTTGTCCTTCGCCTTTTCCTTGGCCTTCGCCGGGGCGGCCGCGCGGCCGCGGGTGCTGTTGACGGTGCGCCCGCGGACGATCCCGATGAACTCCTCCACCAGGTCGGGGGTTTCCTCCGCCTCGGGCCAGGACAGGGCGACGCGCGACTCGGGGGCGTCCGGGACCGGGCGGTAGGTGAGGTCCTTGCGGTGGTGGAGGCGGGCCAGGGACTGCGGGACGAGGATGACGCCCACGCCCGCCGCCACCAGCTCGATCGCGTCCGCCGTGGTCGCCGGACGCTCGACGGCGGGGCGGCCGGGCAGGGTCTCCCAGTCGAGGACGTCGTCCAGCGGGTGCAGCACGATCTCGTCGGCCAGCTCGGCGAGCGCCACCTCGTCGGCGGCGGTCACGACATGGTCCTTGGGGATCACGACGACGGTCGTCTCGGTGTAGAGCGGGATCGCGCTCAGGACGTTCCGGTCGACCGGGAGCCGTACGAGTCCGGCGTCGGCGCCACGGCCCGCCAGCAGGTCCGGCGCCTCGGCGGCGGTGGCCTGGACGAGCTCCAGGGAGGTGTCGGGCAGCCGCTCGTGCCAGACCCTCACCCACTTGGTGGGCGTCACGCCGGGAACGTACGCGAGCCTGAAGGATGAGGGGATGTCCGAGCCTGTCACGGAACCAGGCTACCGGTCGGTGGTCGGAGGTATGTCCCATGGTCGATACCCTGGACCCATGACGTCGCACAAGACCGCCCAGACCATGAAGCCCGCCACGGCGGCGAAGAAGCTGGGTGTGTACCTCCAGGCCACCCCCGCCGATTTCCAGGAGGGTGCCGTCTCCCGCACCGAGCTCAACGCCCTCCAGACCGACCCGCCCGCCTGGCTGGTGGAGCTGCGCCGCACCGGTCCGCACCCCCGCCCGGTCGTCGCGTCGAAGCTCGGCATCTCCATCGCGGGGCTCGCCCGCGGCGGGGTCACCGAGCCGCTCACGACCGAGCAGATCGACGCGCTCAAGGACGAGATGCCCGAGTGGCTCCAGAAGGAGCGCGCCACGCAGGCCGAGGTGCGCAAGGAGGCCGCTCGCATCAAGGAGCGCAACGCCGAGCGGGCCGCGCAGTCCGGCGACCAGTAGTCCGGCGGTCAGCGGTCCGGTGATGGACAACGGTCGTCCGGCGGCCGGGCGCGCCTGGTGGCAGGGCCGGCGGCCCCGGCCCTGCGGAAACTCGCCGAGGCTGACCGCACGGTGAATCGTCTCGGCCAGTTCCCGCGCGTCCTCGGTGAACGTGTCCACCCGGATCTTCCGCGCGCTCCGTAGTTCGATGGCGAAGCCGAAGCCCATCCCCCGGGCCTCGGCCAGCGGGCGCCCGTCCTCGGCCGAGGCGGACCCGATCCCCTCGATGTCCGTCCAGGGAATCAGGGTGGCGGTGCCCGCGACCCGGTGGGTCAGCCCCCGCTCGTGGACATCTCGGATACTGCCCGATCGCGGGGGCGGGCACCGCGGAAACGGCCGGAACATGCCGCGGGCCCGCGGCCGGCCGTTCCGCCGACGCGTACGTCGGGGGGAACGGCCCTGCCACGGGCCCGTCGGGCGACCGGGTCGGTCAGAGAACGCCGGACTCGGCGATGGTGACCTTGGCGCTGGTGCGGCCGCTGCCGGAGCCGACGGCCTCGATCTTGCGGACCAGGGCCATGCTGTCCTCGTCGGCGACCTCGCCGAAGACCACGTGCTTGCCGTCCAGCCACGGGGTGAGCACCGTGGTGATGAAGAACTGCGAACCGTTGGTGTTCGGGCCGGCGTTGGCCATCGAGAGCAGGCCGACCCGGTCGTGCTTGAGCTTGAAGTTCTCGTCGGCGAACTTCTCGCCGTAGATGCTCTTGCCGCCGGTGCCGTCACCGCGGGTGAAGTCACCGCCCTGGAGCATGAAGTCCGTGATGACGCGGTGGAAGGACGAGCCGGCGTAGCCGAAGCCCTTCTCGCCGGTGGCGAGCGCGCGGAAGTTCTCCGTCGTCTTGGGGACGACGTCGTCGAACAGGTTGAACGTGATCCGCCCTGCGGGCGCGTCGTCGATGGTGATGTCGAAGTAGACCTTGGTTGTCATGGTGACATCCTCACATTCCTGGCAACCGCAGGTGAAACCCGGGTTGGGTCAGCACGTCGGATGTCCGGATCCGCTCACCCTCCGGCGGTCCCCCGACGGGCCGCGTACACGGCGTTCACCAGGGCCGTCTTGCGTGGGTCGTCGGCGAGCCGGGAGCCCATCCGGTTCATGACGTAGCCGAGGGCGATTGAGGCATCCGGGTCGGCCAGCCCGCAGGAGCCGCCCGCGCCGTCGTGGCCCAGCGCCCGTGGGTCGGGGCCGTACGAGCGGTTCGCGCCGCTCAGCCAGAGGCCGAGGCCGAGCTCCGTCTCGTGGGCGAAGCCGTCGCCGAGGACGAGGTCGCGGCAGGCCCCCTGTCCTTCGCCGACGCGGGCGGCGGCCTCCTCGGAGAGGATCCGGCGGCCGTCGAGGCTGCCGCGTCCGGCCAGGATCCCGTAGAGAGCGGCGATCGCGCGGGCGGTGCCGTGGCCGTTGGCGGCGGGGATCTCCGCGGCGCGCCAGGCGGGCGTGTTGGCGGCGGCCCGGCCGGTGGGCGGGTTGAGCAGGGAGGCGACGGCGACCGGGGTCATCCGCTCCAGGAGGGCCGCCTGGGCGGCCCGGTCGGGGCGCTCCTGGACGAGTTCGGCGAGCCGGTGGGTCTCGCTCTCCGGGAGGCCGAAGGTGAAGTCGATGCCGAGCGGGCCGGTGATCTCCTGCCGGAGGAACGCCCCGGGCCGCAGCCCGGTGATCCGGCGGACCACTTCGCCGACGAGGAATCCGTAACTGATCGCGTGGTAGCCGGAGCGGGTTCCGGGCTCCCACCAGGGTGCGGTGGCGGCGAGCCGGGCGCAGGCCGTCTCCCAGTCGTACAGCTCCTCCAGGGTGAGCGGGGTGTCGGGCCCGGCCACTCCGGAGCGGTGCGAGAGGAGGTGGCGTACGAGGACGGATTCCTTGCCGTTCGCGGCGAACTCCGGCCAGTAGGCGGCGACCGGGGCGTCCAGGTCGAGCAGGCCCCGGTCGGCCAGGACATGGGCGCAGAGCGCGGTCGGGCCCTTGCCGGTGGACCAGACGTTGACCACGGTGTCCCGCTCCCAGGGGCGGGTGCGGGCGGCGTCGGCCCAGCCGCCCCACAGGTCGACCACCGGTGCGCCGTCGACCAGGACGGTCACCGCCGCGCCCAGTTCGCCGCGGTCGGTGAAGTTCTCCTCGAAGGCGTCCCGGACCCCGGCGAACCGGTCGTCGCAGTGGCCGTGGATCTGCGGCACGGAGCCTCCCTCGTGGTGGACGCGTCTCCGGCGGCGGACACCGGAACCGGACGCCCCCGCAACGTACCGACTGGTCGGACCGGAGGGAAGAGCGGATGGCCGGAGGGAGGCGCGGCGGTGGGCGGTGCCGCGCGGGTCAGCGGATGCCCGCCTCCAGGCTCAGGCTCCAGCGGCCCGGCAGGCCGGTCAGCGTGATAGTGGACAGCGGGCGGACGTCGACGTTCCAGTACGCGGAGGGCGGGGCGTTGAGGGCGTAGACGAGGGCCGCCCGGATCACGGCGGGTTCGGCGACCGCGACGACGAGGCCGTCGTCGGCCGGGCGGGTGTCCAGCCAGCCGCCTACCCGCCCGATGAAGCCGAGCATCGACTCGCCGCCGTGCGGGGCGCTGCGCGGGTCGGCGAGCCAGAGGTCCACGGCGGCCGGTTCCCGGGCGGTGACCTCGCCCAGGGTCAGCCCGCGCCAGCGGCCCATCTCCCAGTCGCGCAGGGCCGGTTGAGCCATCGGCGCGAAGCCGAGGGCATCCCCGGTGGCGCGGCTGCGCGGGGTGGGCGAGCAGTAGCGCAGCTCGGCGGCGGCGAGCGGGACGAGCGTGTGGGCGACGAGCTGCACCTCGTGCCAGCCGGCCTGATCGAGCGGCCGGTCGTCGTCGAAGCGTTCGGCCAGCCGGGAGGAGCTGCGCGCCGCTGCGACCAGGGAGACCCGAAGCGTCATGGCGGGATCGTGAGGCCGAACGCCTGTTTGGTCAAGAGGGCCCGTGCGGCGGGTGCCGCGTTCAGCTGTCCGGGAGGCCGTCGAAAGCGGTACGGAGGCGGCGGACGCCCTCCGCGATCTCGGCCGCTCCGGAGACCCCGGCGAAGCTCAGGCGGATGTGTCCGGCCGGGGGTTCGGCGCAGAAGTAGGGGCGGCCGGGGGCGACGGCGACCGAGGCGCGCAGCGCGGCCGAGACGACGGCCGGCTCGTCGGCGCCCGCTCCCGCGCCGCCGCCCGGGAGCCGGAGCCAGAGGCTGCCGCCGCCCGCCGGGAGGTGCGGCAGCGTGAGTTCCGGCAGCTCGCCGCGGATGGCCGCCGCCATGGCCGTACGGCGGTGCCCCAGCTCGGTGGCGACGGCCGCCAGGTGACGGCCCCAGGAAGGGGAACCGACGAGTTCCAGGGCGGCTTCCTGGAGCGGGCGGGGTACGAAGAAGCTGTCGACGACCTGGATGGCCCGCAGGCGTTCCAGCACCGGGCCCCGGGCGGCCAGGGCGCCGACCCGGAGACTGGGCGAGGTGACCTTGGTCAGCGAGCAGACGTGGACGACGACGCCATCGGGATCGTCGGCGGCCAGCGGCGCGGGGAGCGGTCCGGCGTCGTCGTGGACGAGCCGGCGGGCGAAGTCGTCCTCGACCACGAACGCCCCGGCCGCACGGGCGATGGCCAGGACCTCGGGGCGGCGGGCGGGCGCGAGGGTGGCCCCGGTGGGGTTCTGGAAGAGCGGCTGGGTGACGAAGACCCGGGCGCCGGTCGCCCGGAACGCGTCGGCGAGCAGCTCGGGGCGGACCCCGTCGGCGTCCATCGGCACCGGGACGGGGCGCAGCCCGGTGGCGCGGGCGGCGGCGAGCATCCCGGGGTAGGTGGGCGACTCCACGAGGACCGGGGCGCCCGGCGGGGCGAGCGCGCGCAGCGCGGTGGCCAGGGCGCTCTGGCCACCGGCGGTGATCAGGACGTCGGCGGCGGAGACCGCGGGGCCGATCTCGCGGGCGAACCAGGACCGCAGTTCGGGCAGCCCGTCCGTCGGGGGACGGCCCCAGGCGCCCGGTCTGCGGCCCGCGCGGGCCAAGGCCGCGGAGAGCGCCCGCTCGGGCTGGAGCGAGGTGTGGAGGTAGCCGCCGTTGAACTCGATGACGCCGGGCGGCGGTGCGGCGAGGGTGACCAGGACCCCGGAGGCGTCGACGGTGCGCGGCACCACCTCGGGCCCGCCGTCGCCGCTCAGCGACACCTCCTGCCAGGACGTGTCGCCCGGGGCGGGCAGCTCGGTGCGGGGGTGCGCGCGGAAGGCGCCGGAGCCGGGGCGGGTCGTGACGAGCCCCTCGGCGGCGAGCTGGGCGATGGCGCGGGAGACGGTGACGTGGCTGACCCGGAACCGTTCGACGAGTGCGCGACTGGACGGCAGCTTTCCACCGGGTGAGTAGCGGTTGAGCTCGGCCCGCAGACAAGTGACCAGTTCGGCGACGCTGCTACGCTCTTGCATGAGAGCACAGGATAGCGCTACCCCGCCTTCATCGATAGCGGTCGCCGAGCCGGCCCCCACTCCTCGAACCGCTTCCCCGACCACGGCGAACTCGGCCCGGAGCACCGCCGGGGACGCGGCCGGGAGCGCATCGGCGAGCCGCCGGACCGCACCGGGGCCCTCGGCCGGCCGGGGCGGCACCGTGCTCGCCGGGCTCGGCGTCGTGGCGTTCTCGCTCACCTTCCCGGGCACGGCCTGGGGCCTGGAGAGCTTCGGCCCCTGGTCGCTGGTCGCCCTGCGCAGTGTGCTCGCCGCCCTGATCGCGGGCGGTGTGCTGCTGGCCGGACGGGTGCCGCTGCCCGAGCGGCGGCACCGGGCCGGGCTCGCGGTCGTCGGGGGCGGGGTGGTGGTGGGCTTCCCGCTGCTGACGACGCTGGCCCTGCAGACCTCCACCACCTCGCACGCGGCCGTGGTCGTGGGCCTGCTGCCGCTGACCACGGCGGCGCTCGGGTCGCTGCGTACCGGGGAACGGCCGTCGCGCACGTTCTGGGTCGCGGCCCTCACAGGGGCGGCCGTGGTGATCGCCTTCACCGTGCAGCAGAGCGGCGGGGCGCTCGCCTCCGGCGACCTGTACCTGTTCGGCGCGCTGCTCGTGTGCGCGGCCGGGTACACCGAGGGCGGCCGGCTGGCCCGGGAGATGCCGGGGTGGCAGGTGGTCGGCTGGGCCCTGGTCCTGTGCCTGCCACTCGCGGTGGCGGGCAGCCTGGTCGCCCTGCCGCTCGAACCCGTGCACCTGAACGCCCACGGTGTCATCGGCCTGGTCTGGGT
Organism: Streptomyces sp. iso_384; assembly: GCF_056172905.1. Classification (NCBI taxonomy): domain Bacteria; kingdom Bacillati; phylum Actinomycetota; class Actinomycetes; order Kitasatosporales; family Streptomycetaceae; genus Streptomyces; species Streptomyces sp. iso_384. The sequence continues at coordinate 2,859,009 of NZ_JBWBTT010000001.1, read as the reverse complement.
CGCCGCCGGGTCGACCTTCCTCGGGCTGTACGTCTGGTACCGCGGCATGGCGGCGATCGGCGTCGCCCGGGCCAGTCAGCTCCAACTCGCCCAGCCGCTGCTGACGCTCGTGTGGTCCTTCCTCCTGCTCGGCGAGGAGATCTCGGCGGCGGCCCCGGTCGCGGCGGTGGCCGTGCTCGCGTGCATCGCCGCCACCCAGCGGGCCGGCCGCCGCACAGGACGGGAATCCCGGACCGTACGGTCATAGACTTGTCGACACGGAAACCGTCTCCCCCTGTGAGGAGGTCGCTCCCGATGGAGGCACACACGGGCGACCGGCTGCTGGTGCACGGCAGGACCGTGGGACAGCACGACCGGGTCGCCGAGATCATCGAAGTGCTCGGTGACGGGGGCGCTCCCCCGTACCGGATCCGCTTCGACGACGGCCACGAACACCTGATGTCACCCGGTCCCGACAGCGTCGTCCAGCACAGGGACGCGCCGAAGGACGATCAGCCGCAGTAGGAGCGCGCCGGGCCGGGACCCGCACACCGGGCCCCGGCCCCGCAGGCCCCCGCCCCCCTCCTCAGCTCCCGGCCCACCCCGAAGGACGGCCGTGGTGCGGATAGGTGCGGCCCCGGTCCGGGTAGAGCCGGACCCGGTCCGGGTAGTGGTCGGCCACCACGCGCCGCATCGCGCCGATCCGGTCCGCCATCACGCTCTTCCCCGAGAAGAACACATGGCCGCCCACCTCCTCGTACCCCCGGGCGAGGGTGAGGTGGCGGGACAGCTCCGCCGGGTCCTGCCAGGGGGCCGCCTGGGCGGGGTCGCCCGCCTTGTACAGCGCCTCGCCCACGTACAGACCGACGCCCGTGCCCCGCACGGTCCCGCTCCACCAGGCCAGCACCTTCGCGTAGTCGGCGGCGGTCTGGCCGATGTGCCAGTAGATCTGCGGGCAGATGTAGTCGATCCACCCCTCGCGGACCCACTTACGGGTGTCGGCGTGCAGGTCGTCGTAGGTCTGCACGCCCGCCCGGGTGTCCGAACCCAGCGGATCGGTCTCCTTGTTGCGCCAGACCGCGAAGGGACTGATGCCGAAGCGGACGTGCGGCTTGATCCGCCGGATCCGCTGCCCCGTCTCGCGCACGAGCCGGTCGATGTTGTCACGCCGCCAGGCCGCCCGGTCCGCGAAGCCGCCGCCGTACCGCTCGAACGCGGCGTCGTCGTCGAAGGACTGCCCGGCCACCGGGTACGGGTAGAAGTAGTCGTCCCAGTGCACCGCGTCGATGTCGTAGCGGCGCACGGCGTCCAGCATCGCGTCCTGGACGAACCGGCGGACCTCCGGCAGCCCGGGGTTGTAGTAGAGCTTCCCGCCGTACGGCACGGTCCAGCCCGGGTTCAGCCGGGCCGGGTGGGAGGCGACGAGGCGGGTGAGGTCCGTGTGGTTCGCCACCCGGTAGGGGTTGAACCAGGCGTGCACCTCCAGGCTCCGGTCGTGCGCCGCGCGCACCGCCGTGCCGAGCGGGTCCCAGCCCGGGTCCTCGCCCTGCCGCCCGGTGAGACACTCGGCCCACGGCTCGTACGGCGACGGCCACAGGGCGTCGGCGGTCGGCCGGACCTGGAGCATCACCGCGTTGAGCCGCAGCTCGACCGCCCGGTCCAGATATGCGAACAGCTCGGCCTCCTGCCGCACCGCCGTGAGGCCCGGCTTCGAGGGCCAGTCGATGTTGGCGACCGTGGCGATCCACATGCCGCGCAGCTGCCCCGGCGCCGCCCCCAGCCGCCCGCCGCCCCTCCTTCCCCCGGCCGGTGAGGTTCCCCCCGCCGGGGAGGCCACCACGTCACCGGCCGTCGTCATCGCCGCCAGCAGTCCGGCCGCGCTCAGCACGAAGGCTCTCCTGGCCACACCCGTACGCCGCATCCTGGTCCACCTCTCCCACCACGTCCCGCACCCGACTCGATAGCTCTACGTAACCGCATCATGCCCACCCGTAGCGGCGCTGACCCGCGGGACGTCCGCGTCGGCATTCGGAGTAACGTCGTGGGGTCGAGGCGGGCACCGGAATCACACGGGACCCTGCGATACGGAGAACAGCGAAAGGCACGAGGTGACGGACTCTATGGCCGACATTGCACGCGTCGGAGTGGTGGGCTGTGGCCAGATGGGCGCAGGTATCGCGGAGGTGTGCGCGCGCAGCGGCCTCGAAGTGAAGGTCGCCGAGACCACCGGCGAAGCACTGGAGATCGGCCGCACCCGTCTGCACAACTCGCTCTCGAAGGCCGCCGAGCGCGGCAAGATCACGGCGGAGGAGCGGGACGAGACCCTCGGCCGGCTGAGCTTCACGACCGATCTCGGGGAGTTCGCCGACCGCGATCTCGTCATCGAGGCCGTCGTGGAGAACGAGCAGGTCAAGACCGAGATCTTCCAGGTGCTGGACCAGGTGGTGACCCGGCAGGACGCGATCCTGGCCTCCAACACCTCCTCGATCCCGCTGGTGAAGCTGGCCGTCGCCACCTCGCGCCCGGACCGGGTCATCGGCATCCACTTCTTCAACCCGGCCCCGGTGCAGAAGCTCGTCGAGCTGATCCCGGCGCTGACCACCTCGGACGAGACCATCAAGCGCGCCGAGGCCGTCGTGCAGGACGTGCTCGGCAAGCACCCGATCCGCGCCCAGGACCGGTCCGGCTTCGTCGTGAACGCGCTGCTGATCCCGTACCTCCTCTCCGCGATCCGGATGTTCGAGTCGGGCATCGCCAGCCGCGAGGACATCGACAACGGCATGGAGATGGGCTGCGCCCACCCGATGGGGCCGCTGAAGCTCGCGGACCTGATCGGCCTGGACACCGTGGCCTCGGTCGCGGACTCGATGTACGCGGAGTACAAGGAGCCGCTGTACGCCGCTCCCCCGCTGCTCCAGCGCATGGTCGACGCGGGCCGCCTCGGCCGCAAGACGGGGTCGGGGTTCTACGCCTACTGAACGTCCCGGAGGCGGGTCCGGCGCTCACGCAGCCGGGCCCGCCGGCGCACGTTCCCCGACGTCAGGACCGTGTGCGGACCGAAGAGTCTCGTCCCTACTGCCGACCCGCCGCCGTTTCGGAGCGCTACGGAGCGACGCCGCGGATGCGCGGGCCCGAAGCCCTGAGCCTTTCAGCGCTGTCGCAGCCTTCCGTGCTTGTACTGCGAAAACTCCCTCGTCCGTCCCTCCGACAGAGCTGAAAGTCCCTGAAAAGTCCCTGCGACTCGGACCTGGGACCTACGCACTGCGAGTACACGAGCGGTCCTGACACACCGTGCCCGGGAGTGCCGCCAGAAGTTGTTTCGCCTGTTCAGAAGGCACTGGTTGGGTGCGCTCATGTTGTCCCGCGTGTCGGCATGTTCCAGAGGGGTCCGCGCCTCCCCTTCGCCCTCACTGACTGGCATCGCATGGAGACGCGGGCGCCCTGGCGTACGGGCTCAGTCAGGCAGCGCCGGGCTCCTCCAGCACCACCATGACCATCACCGGAAGATCGGTGTCATGCTGGATCACACCGGCGGTCAGAATCCGGCCGCCGAGGGTCCACTTCTTCAGCTTGATGAACTCGCCCCTGTCCGCCTCCGTCACCTCGGCCTCGATGAGGTGGCCGGCAAGCGGGGACTCCTCGATCTCGGGGAGGAAGTCGGCCAGCACCTGGCCCCCCTCCTCGTAGACGGCTTCCACGTCGTCGAAGTAGCCCGACTCGTCGACGTCGCGGATCCAGACGAAGAACGAGACGCTGACCGCCCCACCGCCGAACGTCTGGATCCAGCCCCCGACTTTGCCCTTGTCCCACGACGTCTCCACACCGTCACGGACCTTGCTCCCGGGCGTCCACTCCTGAGCCAAGAACCGCGCCGCTGCAGCCTCGGCGGTCAGCGGGGTGATGTCCCTGAGCTCTTCCAGCATTGCGATCACTTCAGCCATGAACTCATTCCACTCATGCCGTTGCCGGGCACGTGATACGCCTTCAGCTGCCCGCTGGCGTAGGCCTCGGGGAAGGCCTTGGACAGCACTTCGTTCACATGCGCGGCACCCCATTCATCGGACACCCATGGCCCGCCGCCTCACCGGCGCGAACACCCCCACCTGGCGTGAGCCGCAGGCGGTGAGCGCGTGAACCTCCAGCCCCTGCTCGACGCGCTCGGCGTCCAGGAGGAAGCCACCCGGGCCATGGCCGACGACCTCCGCGCCCAGATCGGTGAACTGCAGGCCCGGCTGCGGGAGGCCGAGACCCACCTGGAGCACCACTCGATCACCCGGAAGACCGTCACCGACCTCGCCGGTCGCGCGGCCCGAGCGAGATGGACACTGGGCTACTGGGCGATGTAGCCGCCGTCGACCGGGAGAGCGACGCCGGTGACGTAGCTGGCGCCGTCGTTGCACAGCCACAGGACGGCCTGGGCGATCTCTTCGGCGGTGCCGAGCCGGTCGATGGCTTGGCCTTGGCCTCCTTCGGCCTGGTCGCGGTCGAGTTCTCCGCCCTCGACCATGGCGTCGACCATCGGGGTGCTGATCGTGCCGGGACACACCGCGTTGATCCTCACCCCGCTCGAGCCGTATTCGGTCGTAGCCGTGGCGGTGGCGGTGGCTGCCGGTTCGGCGGCGGTGTCGGTGGTGTGGTGGGCGACGATCCGGGACGGGCCAGTGGTGCCGCGCAGCGCGAGAGCGATCAGGGGCAGCAGGGTGAGCGCGGCGAAGACCGCGCCGACCAGGGCCGGACCGGTCAGGCCTAGCGAGGAGCCCAGGGCCCGCCCGGCGACGAGGGAACCGGCGGCGATGCCGGTGTGGTGGCCGGAGGTGGTCAGCGCCGAGGTGAGGGTGGGGGCGTCGCCGCCGAAGCGGACGGCGAGGGAGTGACGACCGGGTTGACGGTGAACCCGGCCAAGGCCATGCCGAACACCAGGATCACGGCGGCCACGGGGCTGTCGGAGGCGGGGATCAGGGCTGCCGGGCACAGCAGAACTAGAACAGACGCGGCCAGCACCCACAGGGGCAGCTCTCACGGCAGCAGCGAGATCACCGAGCTGCAGACGGCACTCAAGGTGATTGTCCCGTGCTCATGACCGGGGCGTGGGTTGGGTCGACCTGGCCGCTCTGGAGGCAGGCCACTGAACCTGAGCGACCGTTCGGCATCCCTGAGTGCCAGGCCACCGGGAATGATGGCGGTCATGATCCTTGGGGGGCGAAAGGAATACTGCAGGCGGAGCACCGTGGCAGAGGGATTCGGACTGGCCACGGTGCTGTATCCCACGGCCAGAGTGCTGCCCGCGACTCCGAGCAGCACACGGCGGACGTCTCCGATACCCAGGCTTTTGCTCTCCGCCTGTGCGTTCAGCTACATCCGAGCCGCAGCTTCCCGGAGACCAACAGGGCGAGCAATGAGGCCAGTGCCATGATGCCGAAGCCGCCGACCTGGATGAGGGCGAGGATGGCGCCTTCGCCGAAGCCGCTCCAGTACGCCCCGGTATCGACCACCGCGAGCCCCGTGACGCAGACCGCCGAGGTTGCAGTGGACAGGGAGGGGACGATGCCGGTCGCACCGCTCTCCTGGGATGAAGGCGCAGCGACAGGAGGACGGTCCCGGCCAGGATCACCGAGGCGAACGCTGTCACGACCGTACGGGCCGGGTGGACGGTTGCCAGCGACCGCCACAGCCGTGTCGTCCGTCCTGGCACCGCGGCAGCCCTTCCTCGGCTTCGCCTCACTGGCCGCACGACCAGGCACACTGTGTCGACGACACGCGCATGATCCGGCGGCCGTCACCCTATCTTTGTCGTGTTCCGCACGGCGCGTACCTCCGCATCGCGCCGATCACGTCACCCTGTTGGTCAGGTGAGGTCGCGGTGGTTGAAGCGCACGACGCCGATGGTGATCACCGCGGATGTCATGGCGGCGAGGACGGTGCCGTCAGCCCACTGGAAGCCGTGGTTCAGTGGTTCACCGCCGATGTAGTAGTGGAACGGGGAGAGGTAAGCGAGCCAGCCGGCTCCGACCTGCCCGGCGAACGAGTGCGCGGTGTAGGCGAGAACCCCGATGGCCGCGCTGGCGGCCAGGGCGACGGCCCTGCGGCCGACGGCCGCGCCGATCGCGAGGGCGATCGCTCCGAACGTGATGGCGAGCAGAGCGAGGTTCAGGCACTGGGCGAGGAATTCGGTTGGCGTGACACTGGTGAGTTCGGCGCTGTCCCGGATGGCGATCAGTGCAAGCCAGACGAGGAGGGAAATCGCTACCGCTCCGGCGACCAGCGATGCGAATCGCTGCAACGCGAGCCTGGTCCGGGTGACCGGATGGGCCAAAAGCAGGTCGAGCCGCCCGGATTCCTCCTCGCCTGCGAGAGCACGGGTGCCAACGGCGATTCCGTAGGTCACGGCCAGCAGCGGCAGGATCACCCCGAAGACACTGGCGTGCAGGTATCCAGCGGCTGTCGCGTCGATGTGCAGAGCCTCGCGCATCGCCTCAGGAAGGCTGGCGGTGTTGTCGCGCTGCGAAGGATAGGTGCTCGCATAGGCCATGGCGACGGCGGCCGTACCCAGCGCCCAGACGGCGAAGCTGCGGCGGTTGTCGGCGAGGGACTTGGTGAGGACTGCGGTATTCATCGTGTCGGCCTTCCGGGTGTCGAGGCTGCGGTGGTGAAGCGGTGCACGTGGTGCCGGTGGGTGCAGGGCGCCCCAACGGCTCAAGAGGCGCCGGCGGGAGCCGTGGCTGCACGGGGGGCGGCCTCCGCTCCCTCGTAGTAGGAGTGGAATAGCTCTTCGAGTGCGGGTTCACCGGCGCGCAGGCCAGTCACCGGATAGGCCGCGATGGCCTTGACGAGTGCGTCGGGGCTGCCGGTCACCTGCCCGCTCAGGGTCATGCCGTCGCAGTCGAGACGCAGCAGACCGCCGCCGGGCAGACCATCGAAAGCAGCCCGCGGAACAGGGGCCGCGAAGGTGACCTCGACATCCCGGACGGCTCCGGCGCGCAGGGCGGCGACGGTGTCGAGGGCGACCAGGCGTCCGTCGCGGATGATCCCGACCCGGCCTGCAACCGCTTCGACCTCGCTCATGATGTGGCTGGACATGAAGACCGTCCGGCCCTCTGCTGCCACCTCGGCGACCATGGCGAGGAAGGTCTGCTGGACCAGTGGATCCAGCCCGGAGGAGGGCTCGTCCAGCACCAGCAGCTCGGGACGGTGCATGAACGCCTGGACGAGACCGACCTTCTGACGGTTGCCCCGGGACAGCTTCTTGATCATTGCGCTCTGATCCAGGCCGAGCCGCTCGGCGAGGTCGTCGATGCGCTGTTGCGGCACGCCGCCGCGCAGCGCGGCGAGGAAACGCAGATAGCTGCGCACGTTCTGACGTCCGTCGCAGGCGAAGTCCCCGGCCAGGTAGCCGACCCGGCTCCGAAGCGCCAGACCGTCCGCCCGGGGCTCCAGGCCGAGGACGGTGGCCGAGCCGCTCGTGGGGCGGATCAGGTCGAGGAGCAGGCGGATGGTGGTCGATTTGCCCGCGCCGTTGGGCCCCAGGAATCCGAAGACCTCACCGGTGCGCACTTCCAGGTTCAGGCCCGTCAGGCCGCGGCGGGAACCGTATGTCTTGGTGAGCTCACGGAGCTCGATCGCGTTCTCCATACCTCCGAACATATCGAGTGTTCAGAGATCTGTAAATCTTTGGAGTGTTAAGAAATTTAGCTAAGCTGGTTGGCGGCATCGAACGAGGAGGATCCATGGACGAGACGGACGCGCGCCTGCGCGAGGCTGCCGAGAAGCTGGCGCTGACCCTTTCTCAGGGCGGTATGCAGAAGACCACGGCACGCGTGATGACCGCGCTGCTCTTCAGTCAGGAAGACACCATGACCGCCTCCGATCTCTGCGCGGCACTCCAGATCAGCTCCGGTGCAGTCTCCGGTGCGGTCAAGCAGCTCATCCCGACCGGCATGATCGAACGCGTCCCCGCCCCGGGCAGCCGGCGTGACCACTACCGCTTCCGCGAACATGCCTGGGCCACGCTGATGGGCAAGGAGAACGCGATGCTCGCCATCATGGGAGAAGCGGCGACCGAGGGCGTCGAGGCGGCAGGGCCGAACAGCACCGCCGGGCGCCGACTCGGCGAGATGCAGGACTTCTACGCCTTCATGCAGCGCGAGATGGCTACCCTGATCGACAAGTGGCGCGAGCAGTACGATGCCGGGCAGTCGTCCCGCTGAGAAGCGTTCCGGGAGGAAAGCCGAGCGGGCGGCGTACGTCAGACGCTGGTGCTTCGACCACCTCGATGCCTGGCCGATACCCCATGAGCGGTCAACGGTGGAAGCGAAGGGCGAGCAGCCCCATGCAGTCACGGCGGGTTCCGGCAGCGAAGTCGCCTTCATCCCGGGAACCAACTTCGATGCGGCCACGTCCATGCCGCTGGCGACCGCACCGGTGGCGGCCGGGCACAGAGTCACGCTGTGGACGTGCCGGACCAGCCGGTCTGAGTTCCGGCCGACGAGCCCGTTCCAGCAACCGGAGAGCCTGGCCGCTCTCGCCGCGCTCAACTCACTCGGCGCCCCACGCCAGGTGCTAGGTGTATTGATCACGAGCGTTGTCGACACTGGCAGGTCTTGATCATGGCGAAGACCTCCGGTGTGGTGGAGCTGTCTGGGAACGCACCACACGGCGGTCCCTCGGCACCCGGAACGTACGCCAACCCGGCACGAATTCCCCCTGCTCGATCCGCTTCAAACACGTCGATCCGACAGGGAAGACCGCGAGACCGACGAGACGGAGTGGGAGGCGGTCGAGGAGGCCGCGCGCTTCGTTACTCGCCCCGGGTGGTGGACCGACCAGCGCTCCTCCGGCCTCGGAGACCTCGCCGGGCTGCTCCGAGCCGCCACCGAGCCCGACCGGCCGACCGAGAACCCCCACTTCCGACCGCCCGGCGCCCCGCCTCGACACATGCCAGCGACAGCGAGCACACCCGAGCGGGTCGCCTCACATGGCCTCGATGCGTCGGGAGAGGCGGCGGCATCTACCAGCGAACTCCGGCCGGGCCACATCGCGGCTTCTACGGATCCTCTTCGCTTGACGGCCCGAACGCCCTGCTCCTGTCCCCACTCCTTCGGGGTCGACGCCGTGATCGCTCACCTGCAGCGCGCCCCCAGCAACACCGTGGGACTGCTCTCGTACCTGTACGGTCCCGGCGAACGTGGCGACCACGTCAGCCCTCGACCAATCGCGGGCGAAGGTCACGGAGCCCCGATCGAACTACTCGCCGAGCCCGACTCGCCGAGCGGCTTGGCGCACGCCCTCGGCGAATCCGCTCGGGCCCTACGTCGCCGGAGCGGAACTTCTCCGGCTCACCGAAAAGATCAGGTCTGCCGAGAACGGCGCCGATCTGAAGCAGGCTCTCGACCACCTCCTTGATCCCGAGCACGGCGCGCTCGAGCGGATCCGGGAGGCGCTGGAGGCGGGAAGCGAGCAGATCCCGATCTCGACGACTCTGCGCACATCGAGGAGAGTTCGCGCACGAGGCAGCGCAGCGGTAAGTGCCACAGCCGCAGCCACGAGGTTGTTGCTCGTTCTCCTGACGACGGCCTGGGCTGGACCATCGGCACGAACCGTCACCGGCGTCACCGAGACGGGCGTGCACCAGTACCCGTCGACCGCGCCGCTCCTCCCTGACGCACGAGCGAACCCATTCCTGACCTGCAAAACAAGCAATCACGTGTGGTCGAGATACGGCTTCCGACGTCCGTCATGGCCATGACCCAGATCACTGCGCCGTATGGATGCCGTCAGTAAGGCCGTCAGCGACGTATTGGGGTCGTCAACGAGGGGCGCTTTCGCGCCGAGGGTGCGCTTTTCTCGTGGTGTCCGTTCCTCTCCGAACCTCTTCAAGGAGCATGCGATGGCCGACGTGGCCTTCGTCGTCACCACGATCGCGGTGTTCGCGCTGGTGGTCCTCATCGCCAGGGGGGTGGCGAAGCTGTGACCGCCGAGAACATCGTCGGCCTCGTCGTGGCCGTCGCCCTGCTGGGCTATCTCGTCCTCGCCCTCGTCAAGCCGGAGAGGTTCTGAGTACGGATATGAGCCCCGTTCTTGCTGACGTGCTCCAGGTGTCCGCGCTGATCGTCGCGCTCGCCCTTGTGCACCGCCCCCTCGGCGACTACATGGCCGCCGTCTTCTCCTCTCGCAAGCACCTCCGGGTGGAGAAGTGGATCTACCGCGCCGTCGGAGCGAACCCCGACACCGAGATGCGCTGGCCCGCGTACCTGCGCGGCGTCCTGGCGTTCTCCGCGGTCAGCGTGCTGTTCCTCTACCTGATCCTGCGAATACAGGACGATCTGCCGGGCTCGCTGGGTTTCGCGGCGATCACGCCGGACCAGGCGTTCAACACGGCTGCCTCGTTCACCTCGAACACGAACTGGCAGTCGTACTCGGGTGAGGCGGACATGGGTCATGTCGCCCAGACCGCCGGCCTCGCCGTGCAGAACTTCGTCTCGGCCGCCGTCGGCATCGCGGTCGCCGTGGCGCTGGTCCGCGGTTTCGCCCGCTCCCGCACCGGTGAGCTGGGCAACTTCTGGACCGACCTGGTCCGTGGCGTCGTCCGTATCCTGATCCCGATCTCGGTGGTCGCGGCGATCGTGCTGGTCGCGACGGGCGCCGTGCAGAACTTCGCGGGTATTAACGAGATCACCACGGTCACCGGTCAGACGCAGTCGATCAGCCCCGGCGCGGTCGCCTCCCAGGAGGCCATCAAGGACCTGGGCACCAACGGCGGCGGTTACTTCAATGCCAACTCGGCCCACCCCTTCGAGAACCCCAACGGCTTCTCGAACCTCCTGACGATCTTCCTGCTGCTCGTCATCCCGTTCTCTCTGCCGCGCACCTTCGGCAAGATGGTCGGAAGCGTGAGGCAGGGCTACGCGATCGTCGCGGCCATGGCCACGATCTGGTTCGTCGGTGTGGTCCTGGTGACCTGGACCGAGTTCGCCCACCCCGGCACGGCCTCGCAGCTCGCGGGCGGCGCCATGGAGGGCAAGGAGCAGCGGTTCGGCGAGGGGGCCTCGTCCCTGTTCGCGGTCTCCACGACCATGACGTCGACCGGTTCGGTCAACTCGTTCCACGACTCGTACAGCGGTCTGTCCGGCGGTGTGCTGCTGCTCGGCATGATGCTGGGCGAGATCGCGCCCGGCGGCATCGGCTCCGGCCTCTACGGCATGCTGATCATGGCGATCATCGCGGTGTTCATCGCCGGTCTGATGGTCGGCCGTACCCCCGAGTACCTGGGCAAGAAGATCGGCACTCGCCAGATCAAGTACGCGGCCTGCTACATCCTGGTCACCCCTGCCCTCGTCCTGATCGGTACGGCGATCGCGATGGCCACCGGCAACGGTGAGTCGTCGATGACCAACGTCGGAGCGCACGGTTTCTCCGAGGTGCTGTACGCCTACACCTCCGCCTCGAACAACAACGGCTCGGCCTTCGCCGGCTTCGGCGCGAACACCGGGTTCCACAACACGGCACTGGGCCTGTGCATGCTGCTCGGCCGGTTCCTGCCGATGGTGTTCGTCCTCGCGCTCGCAGGCTCGCTGGCGGAGCAGAAGCCCGTCCCCGAGACCGCGGGCACTCTGCGGACCGAGAAGCCGCTGTTCACCGGCCTCCTGGTCGGCACCATCATGATCATCACTGGTCTGACCTTCTTCCCGGCCCTCGCGCTGGGCCCGCTCGCCGAAGGGCTTGCGGCATGACCACCGACGTAGAGAAGCACGAGGACGCCATGTCCACCACGACGACGAGCCCGGCGCCGCACTCGGACGTGCCCACCGGGCGCAAGCCCGAGGGCGGAAGGGTCGGCGGGGGTCTGTTCGACCCGAAGCAGCTCCTGAGGTCCTTCCCGGACGCCCTGCGCAAGCTCGACCCGCGCGTCATGGTCAAGTCACCGGTCATGTTCGTGGTGCTCGTCGGCTCGGTGGTCACCACCGTGCTGGCGGTCAAGGACCCGGACGACTGGTTCGGCTGGGCGATCACCGCCTGGCTCTGGCTCACCACGATCTTCGCCAATCTGGCGGAGGCCGTTGCAGAGGGCCGTGGCAAGGCCCAGGCCGACACCCTGCGCAAGGCCAAGACCGACACCGTCGCCCGCCGGATCATCGGCAAGAACGAGGAGCGAGTTCCGGGTACGGAGCTGAGGATCGGCGACCTCGTCGTCTGCGAGGCGGGCGACATCATCCCCGGCGACGGTGACGTCGTCGAGGGCGTCGCTTCCGTGGACGAGTCCGCCATCACCGGCGAATCGGCCCCGGTCATCCGGGAGTCCGGCGGCGACCGCTCGGCCGTCACCGGCGGTACGAAGGTCCTGTCCGACCGGATCGTCATCAAGATCACGACCAAGCCCGGTGAGACCTTCATCGACCGGATGATCAACCTCGTCGAGGGCGCCGCCCGGCAGAAGACCCCCAACGAGATCGCCCTCAATATCCTCCTGGCGTCCCTCACCATCGTCTTCCTGCTGGCCGTCGTCACCCTGAAGCCCTTCGCGATCTACGCGGGCGCCGACCAGCAGACGTCGATGATCGTTCTGGCCGCTCTGCTGGTCTGCCTGATCCCGACGACCATCGGCGCGCTGCTCTCCGCGATCGGCATCGCGGGCATGGACCGGCTCGTCCAGCGCAACGTCCTCGCGATGTCCGGGCGCGCGGTCGAGGCAGCCGGGGACGTGTCCACGCTGCTGCTCGACAAGACCGGCACCATCACCCTGGGCAATCGCCAGGCGGCCGAGTTCGTGCCCGTACGCGGGACGACCGGCGCCGAGGTCGCCGACGCCGCTCAGCTCTCCTCGCTGGCCGACGAGACCCCCGAGGGCCGCTCCATCGTGGTCCTCGCCAAGGAGAAGTACAGCCTGCGCGAGCGCCACCAGGGCGAACTCGCCCACGCCGAGTGGATCGCCTTCACGGCCCAGACCCGTATGTCGGGTGTGGACGTCGACGGCCGCCAGGTCCGCAAGGGAGCGACCGGCTCGGTCGTCGCCTGGGTCGAGGAGCAGGGCGGCACCGTCGCCTCCGATGCCCGTGAGCTGACCGACCGCATCTCCCAGGCCGGCGGCACCCCGCTGCTCGTCGCCGCCAAGGACGACAAGGGCGCCCGTGTCCTCGGCGTCATCCACCTCAAGGACGTCGTCAAGGACGGCATGCGCGAGCGGTTCGACGAGCTGCGCCGCATGGGCATCAAGACGATCATGATCACGGGCGACAACCCGCTGACGGCCAAGGCCATCGCCGAGGAGGCGGGCGTCGACGACTTCCTCGCCGAGGCCACCCCCGAGGACAAGATGGCCCTCATCAAGCGCGAGCAGGCCGGCGGCAAGCTGGTTGCGATGACCGGCGACGGTACGAACGACGCACCGGCGCTCGCGCAGGCGGATGTGGGCGTGGCCATGAACACCGGTACCTCGGCCGCGAAGGAGGCCGGGAACATGGTGGACCTGGACTCCAACCCGACCAAGCTCATCGAGATCGTCGAGATCGGCAAGCAACTCCTCATCACCCGAGGCGCGCTCACCACGTTCTCGATCGCCAACGACGTGGCCAAGTACTTCGCGATCATCCCCGCGATGTTCGCGGTGGCCTACCCGTCGCTCGACAAGCTGAACATCATGGGCCTGGCCTCGCCGGAGTCCGCGATCCTCTCCGCGGTCATCTTCAACGCGTTGATCATCATCGCGCTGGTCCCGCTCGCCCTCAAGGGCGTCCGCTACCGGCCGACGAGCGCGGACAGAATGCTCCGCCGCAACCTGGGCCTCTACGGCCTGGGCGGCCTGATCGCCCCGTTCGTCGGCATCAAGATCATCGACCTGCTCCTCTCCCTCATCCCCGGAATCGGCTGATCGGCTATGAACAACTCCGTAGCGAACACGGGGCGCCTGGCTTGGGCCGCCCTGCGCATGCTGCTCGTCCTCACGGTCGTCACCGGCATCCTCTACCCCCTCGCGGTCACAGGCGTCGCCCAGGGCCTCTTCCACGACAAGGCCAACGGTTCGATCGTGAAGGTCGAAGGCGAGGAGGTCGGCTCCGAGCTCATCGGCCAGACCTGGGACCTGCCGAAGAAGAACCCGGACGACGAGAGCGAGGTCGCCCGGCCGGACCCGAAGTGGTTCCAGCCACGCCCGTCCAACAGCGGCTACGACCCGCTGTCCACCGGCTCCAGCCAGCTAGGTGCGTCCGACCCGACGCTGACCAAGCTGGTCGGCGACACCAAGAAGGCCGTGGCCGCCTTCAACGGGGTACCGGAGTCCGAGGTCCCCAAGGACGCGGTCACCGGCTCGGCCTCCGCGATCGACCCGCACATCTCCCCGGAGTACGCCGAGATCCAGACCAATCGGGTCGCCCAGGCCAACGGTCTGACCGGGCAGCAGGTCGCGAAGCTGGTCGAGGAGCACACCGAGGGCCGCACCGCCGGGTTCCTCGGCGAACCGCACGTCAACGTCCTCACGCTCAACCTCGCACTGAAGGACCTGGCCGCACGCTGACGATCCCGTCGGCAGACCGCTGGGAGCCGCCGGGCCGGGACTCTCCCGTACCGGCGGTTCCCGTACCCGCCGACGGATTCCGTGAACGACGAGACGACGAGAAAGGTGGCACCCCCGATGACCCGGGTGCTGGTGGTCGAGGACGAACCGCCGATCGTCAGGGCCCTGACGATCAACCTACAAGCACGCGCATTCGAGGTGGACGCGGCCGCCGACGGGACCACCGCTCTACGGCTGGCCGCCGAGCGCAGACCGGACGCCGTCGTCCTCGACCTCGGCCTTCCCGACATGGACGGCATCGACGTGATCAGGGCCCTGCGCGGATGGACCCGCGTGCCGCTCGTCGTCCTGTCGGCCCGGTGCACCGTCCACGAGAAAGTCGAGGCGTTCGAGGCGGGCGCCGACGACTACATGACCAAGCCGTTTGACATGGTCGAGCTGCTGGCCCGGCTCCGGGCCGCGGTACGACGCAGCACCGGGGCCGGTGCGGGCGGTGTGTTACCGGGCGACGAAATGTCGTCACTCACGGTAACTACACCGGACTTCACCGTCGACTTCGCCGCCAAGAAGGTCCGACGTGCCGATGGGCTTGTCCATCTGACCCCTACCGAATGGCACTTACTGGAGCTCCTGGTCGGCACCCCGGGCCGGCTGATCAGCCAGCGCCAGCTCCTCGAAGAGATCTGGGGGCCCACCTTCGGCACCAGGACGAACTACCTCCGCGTCTACATGGCGCAGCTCAGGCGCAAACTGGAGAAGGACCCCTCCCACCCGCGCTACCTGATCACGGAACCGGGGATGGGCTACCGCTTCGAAGTCTGAGTGGCGCTCGCCCCGGGCAGATCGTGGCATCGTCCGCGACGCTCACGGAAACCTTCTGCTTCGACACGAAAGATCTCATCATGAGACGCGGAAAGCTCAGGATCTACCTCGGCTCGGCGCCAGGCGTCGGCAAGACGTACGCGATGCTTTCCGAGGCCCACCGCCGTGTCGAGCGGGGCACAGACTGTGTGGTCGCCTTCGTCGAGCATCACAACAGGCCGCGCACGGAGGTCATGCTGCACGGCCTGGAGCAGATCGCGCGCTGTGAGATCGAGTACCGGGGCAGCACCTTCACGGAGATGGACGTCGATGCGGTCCTGGCCCGTCGTCCGGCGGTCGCCCTGGTGGACGAGCTCCCGCACACCAACATCCCCGGCTCGCGCAACAGCAAGCGCTGGCAGGACATCGAGGAGCTCCTCGCGGCCGGGATCGACGTCATATCGACAGCGAACATCCAGCATCTGGAGTCGCTGGGAGATGTCGTGGAGTCCATAACCGGTGTGCGGCAGAAGGAGACCGTCCCCGACGAGGTCGTCCGCCATGCCGACCAGATAGAGCTGGTCGACATGTCGCCTGAGGCTCTGCGGCGGCGGATGGCCCATGGGAACATCTACAAGCCGGACAAGATCGATGCAGCTCTGTCCAACTACTTCCGGCCCGGCAACCTCACCGCCCTACGCGAGCTGGCCCTGTTGTGGGTGGCCGACCGCGTCGACGAGTACCTGAACCAGTATCGCTCGGACCACGAGGTCTCGGCGATCTGGGGGTCGAGGGAGCGGATCGTCGTCGGCCTGACCGGTGGTCCCGAGGGCCAAACCCTCATCCGGCGGGCCGCCCGGCTTGCCGAGAAGGGCGCGGGCGGCGAGGTGCTGGCCGTCTACATCGCCCGGAGCGACGGGCTCACCTCGGCCTCGCCGAAGGAGCTGGCGGTCCAGCGGACCCTCGTCGAGGACCTCGGCGGAACGTTCCACCACGTCATCGGTGAGGACATCCCCTCCGCGCTGCTGGAGTTCGCCCGTGGGGTGAACGCCACCCAGATCGTCCTGGGCGCGAGCCGGCGCCGTTCCTGGCAGTACGTCTTCGGGCCCGGGGTGAGCGCCACCGTGGCCCGCGAGTCGGGTCCTGATCTGGACGTCCACATCGTCACGCACGGCGCGGTCGGGCGGGGCCGGGGGCTGCCCAAACGGCAGCGCAGCCGCATCGGGGGTCCGCGTCTCGTGGCGGGCTGGCTGGTCAGTGTGGCCGGGCCGCTTCTGCTCACCCTGGTGCTGACGTCGGTGGGCGGCGGGACCGGGCTGGCCAACGAGATGCAGCTCTTCATGGCCGTGACCGTGGGGGCGGCGCTGCTGGGCGGGATGTGGCCGGCGCTCGCCTCGGCCACCGTCGGCTCAGCGCTCCTGAACTGGTATTTCACGCCCCCCGTCCACACGTGGACCATCGCCGACCCCGAGAACGTCTTCGCCTTCTTCGTCTTTCTCGCCGTCGCGACTTCCGTGGCGTCGGTCGTCGGCCTCGCGGCGCGCCGCACCCAGCAGGCCGCCCGGCTGCGGGCGGAGTCCGAGACCCTGTCGCTGCTCGCGGGCAGTGTGCTGCGCGGCGACACCAGCCTGGAGGCGCTGCTCGACCGGGTGCGGGAGACCTTCGCCATGGAGTCCGTCGCCCTGCTGGAGCGGACCAGCGACGTCGGCCCGTGGATCTGCGTTGGCAGTGTCGGCCAAGCCCAGCCGGTCGTTCGCCCCGAGGACGCGGACGTCGACATGCCCGTCGGCGACCACCTGGCCCTGGCCCTGACCGGCCGGGTGCTGCCCGCGGAGGACCGGCGTGTTCTGGGTGCCTTCGCCTCCCAGGCCGCCGTCGTCCTGGACCGTCAACGTCTGGTCGGCGAGGCGGCCGGGGCCCGCAAGCTCGCCGAGGGCAACAAGATCCGTACGGCCCTGCTCGCCGCTGTCAGCCACGACCTGCGCACCCCGCTGGCAGCCATCAAGGCCGCTGTCACCTCCCTGCGCGCCGACGACGTCGAGTGGTCGGAGGACGACCACGCCGAACTGCTCGCCGGCATCGAGGAGGGCACCGACCGCCTCGATCACCTGGTCGGGAACCTGCTCGACATGTCCCGGCTGCAGACCGGGACCGTCACGCCGGTCTTCCGCGAGACCGACGTCGACGAGGTCGTGCCGATGGCGCTGGGCGGCGTACCCGAGGACAGCGTCGTCCTGGACATCCCGGAGACCCTGCCCATGGTCACGGTGGACCGGGGTCTGCTGGAGCGGGCCGTGGCCAACATCGTCGAGAACGCCGTCAAGTACACCCCCGCCGGCACACCGGTCCTGGTGGGCGCCAGCGCGATCGGCGACCGTGTGGAGTTGCGCGTCGTCGACCGCGGGCCCGGTATCCCCGACGAGGCCAAGGACGCCGTCTTCGAGCCCTTCCAGAGGCACGGCGACGCTCCGCGCGGCGACGGTGTCGGGCTCGGACTCGCGGTCGCCCGCGGGTTCGTCGAGGCCATGGGCGGCAGCGTCACCGCCGAGGACACCCCGGGCGGCGGGCTGACCATGGTGATCGCACTGCCTACGACACCGTCCCACCAGCCGGTCCGGCCCGAGCTACCGGCCGCGGCGACCACCTGAGCCGTGGCCGCAGGCCGGTCCTGCCGGCCCGGCGTCAGCTTATTTCGGCGAACGCCTCCACCGCCTGGATCTTGCCGGTGACGATGATGATGTCTCCCTTCGCGATCACGGTCACGGCGGTCGCGTGGGTGAAGCCCTCGCCGGGGCGCTTGATGCCGACGACCGTGACCCCGTGCCTGGATCGCACTCCGCTCTCGCCCAGCGGGACGCCCGTGATGCTGTCGGGCGCGACGGTCTTCACCAGGGCGTAGTCGTCGTCGAACTCGATGAAGTCGAGCATCCGCCCCGTCACGAGGTGGGCCACCCGCTCGCCCATCTCGTGCTCCGGCAGCACGACGTGGTGGACCCCGAGCCGCTCCAGGATCTGACCGTGCTGGCGGCTGATCGCCTTCGCCCAGAT
Organism: Streptomyces sp. iso_384; assembly: GCF_056172905.1. NCBI lineage: Bacteria > Bacillati > Actinomycetota > Actinomycetes > Kitasatosporales > Streptomycetaceae > Streptomyces > Streptomyces sp. iso_384. The sequence continues at coordinate 2,840,678 of NZ_JBWBTT010000001.1, read as the reverse complement.
GTTGGGGACGTTCTCCTCCAGAAGGTTGGAGGCGATCAGGATGCTGGCCTCCATGTCGGTGCCGATGCCGACGACCGCGCTGGTGAACTCATGGACGCCGAGCTGGCGCAGGACCTCGGGGTCCGTGCAGTCGGCGACCGCGGAGTGCGTGAGGACGTCGCTGTGGCGCTGGACGAGCTGCGGGTCGGTGTCGATCCCGAGCACGTCCCAGCCACGCCGGGTCAGCTCCAGGGCCAGCGAACTGCCGAACCGGCCAAGGCCGATGACGGCGACCCGCTGGTCGCTCATCTCGGGGTGCTGCTGGGCGAGCCGCTTGCGGCGGCGTCGACGCAGGTTGTGCAGGTAGTTACCCAATGACGGGTCGCTCCTCGGGTAGCTGGTAGCGGCGGGTCCGCTCGCGCAGGGCGAGCGCGGAGACCAGGGTGACCGGGCCGAGTCGCCCGACGAACATGAGCAGGATGAGCACGAGCTGTCCGCTGTCCGGGAAGTCGGCCGTGATGCCGGTGGACAGTCCGACGGTGCCGAACGCTGACACCGCCTCGAACAGGACGGCTTCCATCGGGGCCGAGGACACGTTCAGCAGGGCGAGCGTGGCCGTGATCACCAGCCCGACGGCCAGCAGAGCGACGGTCAGGGCCTGACGCAGCACGTGGGGGGCCAGACGCCGGCCCATGACGGTGGAGTTCGGCTCGCCCCGCACCTCCGCCCAGATGGCGGCGGCCAGGACCGCGAACGTGGTGACCTTGATGCCGCCCGCCGTGCCCGCGCTGCCGCCGCCGATGAACATCAGCGTGCAGGTCATCAGCAGGGTGGAGGCATGCATGGCACCGATGTCGACGGCATTGAACCCGGCGGTGCGGCTCATCGCGGAGTGGAAGAAGCCGTTGAGGACCTTCTCGTCCCAGTCGAAGCGCCCCAAGGTACCGGGGTTGGTCCATTCCAGGAGGCAGGTGAGCATCGTGCCGACCAGCAGCAGGACGAGGGTGGTCAGCAGGGTCATGCGGGTGTGCAGCGTCCATGTGCGGCGCCCGGTGAGCCTCCTGCGCGTCCGGTGCCGCAGCAGCTCAAGGAGGACCGGGAAGCCGAGCCCGCCCAGAATGACCGCCAGGGCGATGGGCAGCGTCACCCAGAGGTCCTGCGCGTACGGGGTGATGCTGTCGACGTTGAGCCCGAAGCCCGCATTGTTGAACGCCGAGACCGCGTGGAAAAGCCCGGAGTAGGCCGACTCGGCAATGGGCCGGTCGTAACCGAACCGGAAGCGCAACGCGAGCCAGCCCCCCCACCGCGAGCTCCACCGCCAGAGTGGTCCCGGCGACGCCGATCAGGACACGGCGCACGTCGCCGATACCGAAACTCTTCGTCTCCGCCGCTGCGGTCAGCTGCATGCGCAGCCGCAGCTTGCCCGAGACGAGCAGCGCGAGGAGGGAGGCCATCGTCATGATGCCGAAGCCGCCGACCTGGATCAGCGCAAGGATCACGCCCTCGCCGAACCCGCTCCAGTACGTCCCGGTGTCGACCACGACCAGGCCGGTCACGCATACCGCGGAAGTGGAGGTGAACAGGGCGGTCACGAACCCCGTCGCCCCGCCCTCCTCGGAGGACACCGGCAGCATGAGCAGGAACGCGCCCAGCAGGATCACCGCGCCGAAGGCCATGGCCAGAGTCCGGGCCGGGTGCACGGCGAACAGCGACCGCCGCGCCCTCGTCAGCTGCCCAGCCACCAGTCGGTCCCCCTCGCCTCACCGCTTCACAGCCGGGGGGGGCGTATCGAACCCGTCAACGAACCGGCGGCGATCACCCTACCCGGACACTCCTGACCGGGCAGCGGGCGGCACGAGGTACCTCTCCGAGAGCTGCTCAGAACTTCCCCGGACGCATCACGACCGCCACCAGATAGCCGACCAGTGACAGGGCCACGATGAGTCCGACCCAGTTCTCCTCGCTCATAGCGATCAACTCCCTTGTGCTGCGGGCTGCCCCGCCCGAATTCGACCGGCTCAGAAAAACACGCGGGCCACCGTCGCCAGGGGAGCGTTGACGTCCCTCTTCCTTCGGCCGGAGCAATTCTGACGCCGCTTTGACGCGTTTCGGCATGATCCGTCAGAGCGCCGTCAAAGCCGTACGCGAAAGGCGGACCGCGCGCCCGGAAGCCCGTAGGTTCCTTCTCGGCCGCTCAGTGCCGTGGACGTCGATGGCCTGACCGTGCCCGGGCCACGAGGGCGCGTACGTCCTCCCATCCGGCGTCCGCGCCCTCGTGCAGCGACCACCACCTCTATACCGCCTCTATACCGCCCTGCGGTTGAACGGCCTCTTACCGCAGCCGCAGGCGGCATGCCCGGCCCTCGCCAGGGCCGCTGGGTGGAGTGTCCGTTCGTTCGTCCACCGGCCGCCGCAGCGCGGACGGCCGGGCTACCAGAAGGTCTCCCGCGATGCGCTCCGCCACGCCCCACCAGGCGCCTCCGATTCCCGCGCCGCCCCGTATTCCGGCTCCCCGGCGGCCCGGCCGTCGGCGGACCGGCCAGGGCGGTCTGCTCGACCCCATACAGCTGGTGACGTCCCTCCCGGACGCGCTGCGCAAGCTGCACCCGCGCGCCCTGGTCCGCAACCCGGTGCTGTTCGTGGTGGCCGCCGGCTCGGTCCTGACCACTCTGTCGGCCCTGCTCTCCCCGTCCGTCTTCACCTGGACGATCAGCGTCTGGCTCTGGCTGACCGTGATCTTCGCCAACCTCGCCGAGGCCGTCGCCGAGGGCCGCGGCCGGGCCCAGGCGGAGACGCTGCGCAGGGCGCGGACCGACACCGTCGCGCTGCGCCTCGGTCACTGGCGGTACGGGACGGACGTCGACCGGGCAACGACCGAGGCCGTCGCCGCGACCGACCTCAAACAGTTCGACGTCGTCCTCGTCGAGGCGGGCGAGATGATCCCGGCCGACGGCGACGTCGTCCAGGGAGTGGCGTCGGTCGACGAGTCAGCTGTGACCGGCGAGTCCGCGCCCGTGATCCGGGAGGCGGGCGGTGACCGTTCCTCGGTCACCGGAGGCACCACCGTGCTGTCGGACCGCATCGTCGTCCGGGTCACCTCCCGCCCGGGCCAGTCCTTCATGGACCGGATGATCGCCCTCATCGAGGGCGCCGAGCGGCAGAAGACACCGAACGAGATCGCCCTCAACATCCTCCTCTCGGCGCTGACGATCGTCTTCCTCCTGGTCGTGCTCGCGCTCCAGCCCATGGCCGGGTACGTGGGCGCGGCCCAGTCCACCACCGTCCTCGTCGCCCTGCTGGTCACCCTCATCCCGACAACGATCGGCGCCCTCCTCTCCGCGATCGGCATCGCCGGTATGGACCGCCTCGTCCAGCGCAACGTCGTCGCCCTGTCCGGCCGCGCCGTCGAGGCCGCCGGCGACGTGGACACCCTCCTCCTCGACAAGACCGGCACCATCACTCTCGGCAACCGGGAAGCTGCCGCCTTCATCCCCTTGCCCGGCGTCGACGCGGCCGCCCTCGCCGACGCCGCCCAGCTGGCCTCCCTCGCCGACGAGACCCCCGAAGGCCGCTCCGTCGTCACCCTCGCCCAGCGGCAGCACGGCCTGACCGCCCCTGCCGAAGGCGAACTGGCCGACCCCCGCTTCGTCGAGTTCAGCGCCCAGACCCGGATGAGCGGCATCGACCTCCGCTGGGGCGCCGGCCCCGGCTGCCACATCCGCAAGGGCGCAGCCGCTCAAGTGATCGACTGGGTCCAGATGTACGGCGGTACGGTGCCGGCCGAGGCCCGCACCTGGGCCGAAGCGATCGCCGCCTCCGGCGGCACACCCCTGCTCGTCGCCGTCCACGACGCCGACGGGCCCCGGGTCCTGGGGATCGTCCACCTCAAGGACGTCGTCAAGGACGGCATCCGGGAACGGTTCGCCGAATTGCGCGCCATGGGCATCCGTACGGTCATGGTCACCGGCGACAACCCGCTGACGGCCAAGGCCATCGCAGCCGAAGCCGGAGTGGACGACTACCTCGCCGAGGCGACCCCTGAGGACAAGCTCGCCCTCATCAAGCGGGAGCAGGCGGGCGGGAAGCTGGTGGCGATGACCGGCGACGGTACGAACGACGCACCGGCGCTCGCACAGGCGGATGTCGGCGTGGCGATGAACACGGGCACGTCGGCCGCGAAGGAGGCCGGGAACATGGTCGACCTGGACTCCAACCCGACCAAGCTCATCGAGATCGTCCGGATCGGCAAGCAACTCCTCATCACCCGAGGGGCCCTGACCACCTTCTCGATCACGAACGACGTCGCGAAGTACTTCGCGATCATCCCCGCGATGTTCACCGGCGCCCACCCCGGGCTCGAAGCACTCAACATCATGGGCCTGCACAGCCCCACCTCGGCCATCACCTCCGCCATCATCTTCAACGCCCTCATCATCGTGGCCCTCATCCCGCTGGCCCTGCGCGGCGTCCGCTACACCCCGGCATCCGCGCACGACCTCCTGCGCCGCAACCTCGCCCTGTACGGCCTCGGCGGTCTCGTCCTGCCGTTCCTCGGCATCAAGCTGATCGATCTGATCGTCTCCGCCGTCCCTGGCATCGGCTGAGATGCCGTCAGGGAGGCATCAACAGTCGTCACGAGCCCATCAGAGGGCCGTCAGAAGTGGGCTGTCGCCCTTGTCCCGGGCCACGGCCACGGCTTCGATGGGACCCATGAACAGCGCGTGGCTCCTGCTCGACCGGCCGCCTCATCAGGCGCCGCCGTGTCGCGTGCCCCGCTGCCGTACGGGCGCGTCCGCCCTGCGCTGACGCCCGCCCGGCCGCCTGTCCCGGGGCGCCGTGACCGTATACCGGTGCGGCGCCCCGCCGTCTTCCCAGACCACGTTTCCCAGACCTCAGGACAACTCATGGCTCTTTCCCTATCCGGTCACACCGTGCTCGTCACCGGAGCGACGTCCGGCATCGGCTACCAGACCGCCCGGCTGCTCGCCGAACGCGACGCAATGGTCCTCGTGCACGGCCGTACCGCCGAGGAGGCGCACGCCGCCGTGGACCGGCTCGTCACGCTCTCCGACGCGCCCGCCGACCGCCTGTGCGCCTTCGGGGCCGATTTCTCCCGCCTGGAGGAGGTCGAGCAGCTCGCCGTCCGGGTCCTGACGGAGCACCCGTACCTGGACGTGCTCGTGAACAACGCCGGCATGGCCGCCCCCGAGCGGCACACGCTCACCGCCGACGGCAACGAAGTTGCCTTCCAGGTCAACTTCCTTGCCCACTACCTGCTCACGCACCTGCTTGAGCCTGCCCTGACCAGCGACCCGGGCGGCCGGGTCGTCAACGTCTCCTCCTCCCTGCACCGCACCGGCTCGATCCAGTGGAGCGACCCCAACCGGACCCGCCGCTACTCACGGCTCGCCGCCTACGCCCAGTCCCAACTGGCGCTCACCGTCTTCGCCGCCGACCTCCGCGTCACCGCCGTCTCCGTACACCCCGGCGTCTGCGCCACGAGCCTCTTGCCGCTGTACGCGCACGAGGGCGAGTCGCCGGCCGAGGGCGCCGCCCACGTCGTACGGCTCTGCGACCCTGCCATCGAGATCGTCAACGGCGCGTACTACGACCGCGAACACCGCGTTCCCCCGGCCCCCGTGGCCACGGAGCCCCGCACCGTCAAGCGCGTCACCAAGCTCGCCGACCTCCTCGTCGGCCACACCGCCTGAAGGAGCACTCCGTCATGTCCAAGCGCGCCCGCAGGAAGAGAGCCCGCCGCAAGAAGAAGGCCAACCACGGCCGCAAGGCCGGCCAGCGCTGACCTCCCGGGGGCGGCCCGCCCGGACCGCCCCCACACCCGCACCGGAGACCCCGTGATCCCGTACCCCGCCCAGCAACCACCCTCCCCCGCCCGAGTGTTCCCGACCGGAGAACTCGGCACCGGAGCCCTCGTCGAGCACACCCTCGCTACCGGCCAAGGCCGATGGTGGACCGACCGTCGGGACCGGCCTCGCGCCGTGGCCGTCACCTGCGCCGGACACGCCCTCCTGGCAGGCGACCCCACCGCTCTCGCCCCCGCGGCCCTCGCCCCACTCGCCGGCCCCTGCGTCGAAGCCCCTGACCGCTTCTTGCCCGTCCTCGACGCGGCCTTCACTCACCTCCGCACCTGGGAACGGATGCTCTACCTCAACACCGCCCCCACATCCTTTCCACCGCGCGTGCCGCAGGGGCTGACCGTCAGGCGTCTCAGCGCGCCCGACGCACCGGCATTGTGGGCGATGGACCCGGCCATGGCTTGGATCCACGGCAGTTGGGGCGGGCCCAGCGCTCTCGCCGCCTCCGGACTGGGCTGGGCCGCGTTCCGCAAGGACCAGGTGCTCGCCCTCGCCTGCACCCGCTTCCTCGGCAGCCGCTACGAGGACCTGGCCTGCGCCACCGCGCCGGACGAGCGCCGCCGACACCTCGCACTGGCCTGCGTCACCGGCCTGACCGCCGACGTCGCTGCCCGAGGCCACCGAGCCACCTGGACCTGCTCCCGCGACAACCGCCCGAGCCGCCTCCTCGCCTGGACCGCCGGCTTCCGGCTGGCCAGGGAGTACGTCCACCACGTCACGGGACCTGCCGCCGTCAGCAGCCCGTCAGGATTCGGGGCGGCAGCATAGGACTTCCGTAAGGAAAACGTCCTCATTCGGTCACGAACCCTACCGTCGGCCCTGTGCAGCGATACGACGTCCAATGGCACTCCCAGGCCCGCGCCGCAGCTGGCTACGCGGTCCTCGTCACCCTCCTCGGCCTGTTCGTCGACGCGGTCGGCACCGGACTGACGGCGCCCCGCGCGACGGCCTGGACCGGCCTGGCCGCCACGCTCTTCGTGATCCTGCTGCCCCCGCGCGTCAGCGTGACCCCCGGTCGGCTGACGGTACGGAGCCTCGCCTCCACCAGGACCGTCCACATGGACGAGCTGGTCTCCCTCCGCTGGCCGATCGACGTCTCCGAGCGAGTGGCCGTGCGCGACGAGCACGGTACCCACGCCGAACTCGACCTGCGCCTCCTCCTCGCCAACCCGCCACTCTGGCTCCAGCTGGAAGCCGACGCCCGGACCTCACAGGACCGAGGCACCCTCATTCACGGCTCCCCCTGCCTCGACCGACTCGCGCGCCGGATCGACGCGGAGACGGCGCACACCGTCTTCGGATTCTCCCGGCTGGAGTGAGCACCACCGCGAGCCGACGGCGGTGCGACGGCCGTAGGGCGGGTTGGCAGCCACGCCGTTGCGGGCGTCGACGAGGGCCGAGCCGGCGGCCAGGGCGCGGTCATCGTCAGCTGCCGGCGGCACCGGAGCGGGAGGAGCCTGCGCCTGGGCGCAGTCCGCTCCCCGTGGGCAACTGCGGCATGTCTGGTCACACCGAAACGCGGATCAGCCTCTCACGAAGCTCCTCCGCCGCTGGGACTCCGCTGTACCGGCGCAGGCGGACGCGCATGTCCTGGCGGGGGCAGGCCGCAGTGAGCTCGGCGAAGAGGGACGGCCGTCTTCAAGAAGGGCTCGGACAGCGGGGTGATGTCGCAGGGCGCCTCGTACCCGTCCTGGCTGGAGTCGGCGCCTCGGACCGCCAGCGCCGAAGCCGTTTGTGGGCGGTGGGACGGGAGTTGCCCATCTCCGCGGCGACGTGCGCGACGACCACTGACAGCTCCCACTACTCGGTGATACCGTATAGTGGTACTCGGTGCTACACAGTACCGCTGGGCCGAGGAGGACGCGCGATGGACGACCTGACGGAGATGCTGAAGGGCACGCTCGAAGGGTGCGTGCTCGAGATCATCGACAGCGAGGAAACCTACGGCTACGCCATCACCCGTCAGCTGAACGAGCTCGGCTTCACCGACGTCATCGAGGGGACGGTGTACACCATCTTGCTGCGGCTGGAGAGGAACAAACTCGTCCAGGTGACGAAACGGCCGTCGGGGGTTGGCCCGCCGCGCAAGTTCTACGCGCTCAACGATGCCGGCCGCGAGGAACTGGCGAAGTTCTGGACGAAATGGCAGTACGTCTCATCACGTATCGACAAGCTCAAGGAGGGTGGGAGATGAACTTCTGGGAGACCATCACAGGCAGTGATCTCACCAGGGAATGGAAGGCGTTCGAAGCCCGGGCCGAGGCCCTGCCGGATGACTATCGGGAGGCGTGGGACCAGGTCAAGGCCCACCTCCTTCCCCATGGGGACTTCACCGGCCGCAACCTGATGCCGATCCTCGACGCAGCCCTGGGGCTGCTCGAAGAAACGGCGGCGGACGGGCAGAGCGTCCACGAGGTGCTCGGCGACGACATCCGGGGCTTCTGCACGGCGCTGGCCGGCGGAGAAGGGGCCAGAACCTACCGAGACCGGTGGCGCGAGCAGCTGAACAGGAACGTCGCAAGGAAACTGAACCGGCTGGGAGGCTGACGTGGGCATCCAGGACATCATCGAGGGCAAGAAGCAGTGGCGGGCACATACGGCTCGGGTCAAGGCACTCCCGCCGGACTACCGGATCGTCTACAAGGAGATGCAGAAGTACCTGTTCAAGGTCGGCCCGGTCGACCTGCCTGACGGGCCTCTACTCCCCGGGATCGTCGACTTCTTCGAGGAAGGCGTCGCCGCAGGCAAGGGGGTCCTGGAACTGATCGGCACGGACGTCGCCGCGTTCTGCGACGACCTGGTCAAGGACTCACGCACCTATGCGGACGTCTACCAGGAGTCCATCAGCAGGAAATCCGGCACGGAGAAGAAGTAGCACCCGCCGCCCCCTGGCCGTGGGCGTAGCCCCGCACGCGCGGTTCGTTCGCCTCGGCGCAGCGCAAACCGGCGCGGACCGTCCGGCCGCCGGAAGTCGCCGCGGATCCTGTCCGCCGAGGCGGTCGAGCCGGCTGGTGAGACCTGGCTCAGTCCTGCCCGTGCCCTCGGCGAACAGGTGTCCCACGGCGGGCCGCTCGACACCATTCCCCAAGGCGAAACGACTGACGCGTGGTCACGGGCATTCATGCAATGCGAGTTGCGAAGCAGCCTCCACTCACCCTGCGCTCAGCCTTCGAAAGGAAGTCACCATGCCTCCATCTGTCATGCCCACATCCATTAGGGGTGAGAGTCACCCGCCGCCGGCCGCCGTCTCCGCCGTCGGGCTGCGCAAGTCGTACGGGGAAAAGATCGTCCTCGACGGTATCGATCTGCGCATCCCGGCCGGGTCTGTGTTCGCGCTGCTCGGCCCGAACGGCGCCGGAAAGACGACCGCCGTGAAGATCCTGTCCACGCTCGTCACCGCCGACGCCGGTGACCTGCACGTCGGCGGGCACGACCTGGCCGCCGACCCACAGGCGGTCCGTGCCGCGATCGGTGTCACCGGGCAGTTCTCCGCCGTCGACGGGCTGATCACCGGCGAGGAGAACATGCTCCTCATGGCGGACCTGCAGCACCTGCCCAAGCAGGAGGGACGGCGAGTCGCCGCCAATCTCCTTGAGCGCTTCGACCTCGTGGAGGCCGCGAAGAACCCCGCCTCGGCCTACTCCGGCGGCATGAAGCGCCGCCTCGACCTCGCGATGACCCTGGTCGGCAGTCCGCGGATCATCTTCCTCGACGAGCCGACGACAGGGCTCGACCCGCGCTCCCGCCACAACATGTGGGACATCATCCGCGGCCTCGTCTCCGACGGCGTGACCGTCTTCCTCACCACCCAGTATCTGGAGGAGGCCGACGAACTCGCCGACCGCATCGCGGTGTTGCACGACGGCAGGATCGCCGCCGAGGGCACCGCCGAGGAGCTCAAGCGGCTCATCCCGGGCGGACACATCCGGCTTCGCTTCACCGACCCGGTCACGTACCAGTCCGCCGCTGAAGCCCTGCGCGAGGTCACCCGCGACGACGAGGCACTGTCGCTGACCATCCCCAGCGACGGCAGTCAGCGCGAACTGCGCTCCATCCTCGACTGGCTCGACTCTGCCGGTATCGAAGCGGACGAGCTGACCGTCCATACTCCCGACCTCGACGACGTGTTCTTCGCCCTGACCGGCCCCGCCAACGTACCCCGCCAGCCCGAGGAGACCGTCCGATGAGCTCCCTCTCTCTCGCTGTACGCGACTCAAACACGATGCTGCGCCGCAACCTCCTGCACGCGCGGCGCTACCCGTCGGGGACCCTGAATCTGCTGCTCACGCCGATCATGATGCTGCTGCTCTTCGTCTATATCTTCGGCGACGTGATGAGCGCGGGCATCGGCGGCGGAGGCGCGGACCGGTCCGACTACATCGCCTACATCGTCCCGGGCCTGCTACCGATGACCATCGGCAGCACCGTGATCGGGGCCGCGGTGTACGTCTCCATGGATATGACCGAGGGCCTCATCGCGCGCTTCCGCACGATGGCGGTCTACCGCCCGTCGGTACTCATCGGGCACGTGGTCGGCAGCGTGTTGCAATCCGTCATGAGCGTAGTCCTCGTCGGCGCCGTCGGCGTGGCCATCGGCTTCCGCTCCACGGACGCGACCATCCTGGAGTGGCTGGCGGCGCTCGGGCTCATCGTGCTCTTCGCCCTGGCGCTGACCTGGATCGCGGTCGGCATGGGCCTGGCCAGCCCCAACCCCGAGGCCGCCAGCAACATGGCCATGCCGCTGATCCTCCTCCCCCTCATCTCAAGCGCCTTCATCCCGGCCGGCACCATGCCCGGCTGGTTCCAGCCGATCGCCCAGTACCAGCCCTTCACCCCCGCCATCGAAACCCTCCGCGGCCTCCTCCTAGGCACCGAGATCGGCCACAACGGCTGGATCACGATCGCCTGGTGCGCCGGACTGATCGCGCTCGGCTACCGCTGGTCGACAGCGCAGTTCAACCGCGACCCGAAGTAGCCGCGACGACCACGCCGGCCGCTTCCCGCAACCCGCAACCCGCCCCGCCTGTCCCGTCCGCGTGCAGATCTACAGCCTTTTACCCCGAATAGGAACTGGTTTCGTCAAGGGCGGCACAAGGGCTGCGGACCAGAGCCGCCGAGCCCTGCTCAAGCAGGGAGGGGCGGGGGGCACGTCATCGGACGATCAGTGCCGGGCGCCATGCGCGCCGCCCGGCAGAGCCAGTCACGGCCGGTAGATCATTTCCATCAGGCCGGCGGCGATCAGAGCCCACGCACCGCCGCCGATCAGCCACCACGAGTTACTGGCAACCCCGGCCCCGATCAGGAGCACGGCGCCCAGAAACAAGGCGTATTCGGTGTGCCGCAGGCCCCGAGTGAATTCCGGTGCCTTGTCCCGGCCGCCCGGACGCCTGGTACGGGCCCGGGAGAAGGGGTGCGGACGAGTGCCTCTTCGGGGGCGCATGGCACAAGCCTAGACACGACCGAGGCCACGTGGCAGGGCCTCGTGTCGAGAACGGCGTCAAGATTGTTTATCGGCTTCCCGTGCGAACAATCGTGGTGCCCGCCCGCAGGGCGGACGGCTTGAGGTGGTGACGCCGAGGTGGCCGCGGTCTCGCCATCCGGCGCAGGTGGTCGTGGCCGGCTTCGCCGCGGCGGTCGCGGCCGGGACCGGCCTGCTGATGCTGCCGACGGCCAAGGCCGGGCCCGGTGGTACCGGTCTGCTGGAGGCGCTGTTCACCTCCACATCCGCGGTGTGTGTGACCGGCCTGATCGTGGTGGACACACCCGTCTACTGGACCGGGTTCGGGCAGGCGGTCATCCCGGGGCTCCTCCAGGTGGGTGGCTCAGAACCTCGCCGCGTGGCTCGGGGGCCTACGCCTCACTCCGCACTACCGCACGCGTCTGAGGCGACGCCTCAGCCTGTTCCCGTGATCGCCTGGCGCCAGGCTGGTGTCCTACGCGTCGGCGGCCAGGTCGGCGAGAAAGCGGAGAGCTACGGTTCGCGCGTACACCTCCACCCCGTCTACGAGCGCTCACGGCCGGACATGTTCCACGTCCTGCGCCACACCTTCGCGAGTGTGCAGCTGGAGGCCGGCGACACCATCGTGAGCGTGGCAACCTGCTGGGGCACTCCTCCCCGAAGGTCACGCTCGACTACTACGCTCACTTCATGCCTGGCGCAGGCAAGCGCGGGCTGGCCGCGATGGACACATGGCTCGTCTGATGCAGGATCGAAAGTCCCCGAGAAGTCCCTGGCGCCGCCAAAGCCGCCTCGCAACCGACGAAAGCGCAGGTCACAGGGATGTACGCGGCGCCGACCAGTTGTACGCGGAGTACAAGGAGCCGCTGTACGCCGCTCCCCCGCTGCTCCAGCGCATGGTCGACGCGGGGCGGCTCGGCCGCAAGACGGGGTCGGGGTTCTACCCGTACGCCTGAGGTCCGGTACGCGCGAGCCCCGTACGCTCGCGTCCCGTACGGCTTTCGCTTTCAGGAGCCGGTCCCGGTCACCCCGGGGCCGGCTCCTCGCGCGTGCAAGGCTCACGTACGGGACGCGCACGGGACCAGGGGTCAGCCCAGTCTCAGGTGGTGCAGCATCAGCAGGGCGGCCGCCATGTTCGCGGCGGGCACCTCGCCCCGGGCGATCATGTCCGGGACCACCTTGAGCGGTATCCACTCCCGGCGTGAGGACTCGAAGGCGTCCGTGGGCTGCCCCGTCCAGTGCGCCTCGTCGGACCAGTAGAGGTGGTGCCGGGCGTCGGTGAGGCCGTTCGACGGTTCCACGGTGAGCAGCGGGCGCAGTTCGCCGGGGCGCCAGCCGGTCTCCTCCTCCATCTCGCGGGCCGCCGCCGCCGCGATGTCCTCGCCGTCCTCGACGACGCCCGCGGCCAGCTCCCACCCCCAGCTGTCGGTGATGAACCGGTGCCGCCAGAGCAGCAGCACCTCGTTCGCCTCGTTGACGACGGTGGCGGCAGCGACGGGTCGCAGCCGGATGACGAAGTGGTCGAGACGGCTGCCGTCGGGGAGCTGGACGTCCGCCAGATTCACCCGGAACCACGGGTTCTGATACACATTCTGTTCGCTTAAGTTCGTCCACTGCACGGTTGTGCCACCTTTCGACATGTTGGGGTCAACATGTCAGCAGGCTCGGCCGCAGTGGTGAACGAAGGACGGGGCGTCGGTGGAGCTCACAGAGGCACGCGGAGCGCCTCGTCGATGAGATCGGTGGTTCCCACGGCGTCGGCGCAGCCGCTCGCGGCCAGCTCGCTGCGGACCTGCCGCAGCCGGTCGCGCAGCCGCTGGGACTCCATCCCCCGGGCCCGTGTCGCCATTTCGGCAGCTGTACCGGCCGCGCGGTCGGGTTCGCCCTGAAGCAGCTCGATATGACTCAGCATCGCGAGACGGTGCACGCGCCCCCGGTCGTGCGCCGGGGCGCGCACCGCGGAGGCCGCGTGCTCCCGGGCGGCCGGCAGATCCCCGAGACCGAGGAGCGCCTCCGCCACCTGGACGTCGACCAGGCCCGGCTGGACGTACCCCGTCTCGTCCGGCTCCCGGCCGGTGTGGATCCGGCCGGCCTGGGCCTCGGCCCGCCCGATGCAGGCCCGGGCGCTCGCCGCGTCGCCGAGCCGGGCGTACGCCTTGGCCTGCATGGCGTGCAGATCGGCGGCGAGCGCGGGGGTGATGTGGGCTCCGGCGGCCCGCAGCGCGGCCTCGGCGAAGGCGACGGAACGGCGGTAGTCGCCGAGGAAGAGCGACTGGGTGACCAGCAGGGCGATCACATAGCCGCCGAGCCCCCGGTCCCCGCTGGACTTGGCGAGCCGCAGCGCCTGATGGAAGTAGCGCTGGGCGAGTCCGTGCGCGTCGGAGTCGTAGGCGCAGATGCCGGCCACCGCCACCAGCCCGGCGGTCGCCCGGTGCAGGCTCCGGCCGAGCGCGTCGCTGTAGCCGCCGCGCAGCAGCGGCGCGGCCTCCGCGTTGAGGAAGCGGACGATCCGGGACCTGGTCGCGACGCCGCCCGTCTTGCGGTACATCTGCTCGTAGTGGTCGCGGGCCGCCTTGAGCATCGCTATGTCGGCCGCGCTCACCCGGCCCGGTCCCGGCCGTGAGACATCGGTGTCCTCCGGCGGGTTCTCCCACTCCCAGACCGGCATCACCGCCGGGGTGCCGGTGACGGCGGGCACGGTGGCCAGGTCCGGGCGCCGCTGTTCGTCGGAGCGCCACAGGGCGGTGGCCCGCTCGACGAACCCGGAGAGCGAGGCGCCCTCGGCGCCGGTGTCCGCCCCCGGCGCGGCGCAGGCGCCCATCCCGATGTCGTCGAGCCCGACCGGCCGCCCCAGCCGGCCGGCCAGCACCTCGCAGATCAGATCGGGCACCTGGCCGCGCGGGCGCTGGCCCTTGAGCCAGCGGGAGACCGCCGTGTGTTCGTACCGCAGGCTCAGACCACGGGTCAGGCCCGCCCGGTTGACGTGACCGGCGAGGCCCGCGCGGGACATGCCGGCCTCCTCGATCAGAGCTTCGAGCAGGACATTGGGCTCCATCGTCCCCCCAGGTGCGTGTCGCAATGAGCCTAGTGGAGCACGATTCACACGGGGTGTGAACGGAATGCCCGAACCCTCCTGCTGTGCGCTCTGCCGCACGGATCCCGGGCTCGATTGAATGAACTCCCTCGCAAGAGGCGGCCGGGTCGTCGGCTCCCCCTCGTAAACGGCCCACGACCCGCACCCGCGCCGTCCGCACTGCTGACCTGCCCGACACTCCGAGGCAGCGCGGACGGCGCCCGGACCGCACGGCCCACTGACCGACGACGAAGGAGGGTGGCTGCGGAACGGCGGCCGGAACCGCGTTCCTCCCGGTTCCCGCTCCGGATCCGGCGTGTGGTCCCTCCGTCGATCGGCGGGACGGAGAAGGGGCGTATCCGGTGGCCGGATACGCCCCTTCTCAACGCTGTCGCGCCCGCGGACTACGCCCCGCGCAGCACCGCGCCCGTACGCTCGGCGGCCAGGGCCACCGCGCTGTCGCGGGCGGCCGACGCCTCCTCGACGGTCAGCGTGCGGTCGGCGGCACGGAAGCGCAGCGCGTACGCCAGGGACTTGTTGCCCCCGCCGATCTGCTCGCCGGTGAAGACGTCGAACAGCCGCAGCGATTCGAGGAGTTCACCCGCGCCCTCGCGCAGCGCCCGCTCCACGTCGGCGGCCGGGACGTCCCCGGCGACGACGAGCGCGACGTCCTGGGTCGCCACCGGGAAGGTGGAGATCCGGGGCGCCTGGAGCGCTCCGTCGACGGCCTGTTCCAGGACGTCCAGCTCGACCTCGGCGGCACAGGTCCGCTCGGGCAGGTGGAGCGCCTTGATCACACGCGGGTGCAGTTCGCCCGCGTGTCCGAAGAGGGTCTCCTCGCCGTTCACGGTGACGTACAGCGCGGCGCAGCGGCCCGGGTGCCACGGGGCGTGCTGGTCGGCGCGGACGATGACCTCCACACCGGCCTCCGCGGCGATGGAGCGGGCCGCTTCGACGGCGTCCGCCCACATCGCCGGGGTGCCCTTGCCCCACCAGCCGGACTGCTCGCGGGCGCCCGCGAGGACGACGGCGGCGCGGCGCGGCTGACGCGGCAGGGCCGCGTTCAGAGAGGCGATCTCCTCGTCGGTGGGGCGGCGGTCGACGGGCAGCCGGACGGCCTGCTTCTCCTCGCCGGTGGGCCGGAAGACCAGGCCGGTCTCGAAGAGCGCCAGGTCGTGGCTGCCGCGGCCGTCGTTCCGCCGCAGTGCGCCGAGCAGGCCCGGCAGCAGCGTGGTGCGCAGCGCCGGCTCCTCGTCGGAGATCGGGTTGACCAGCTTGACCGTACGGCGGCGGGCGTCGTCCGCCTCCAGCCCGAGCTGGTCCAGGACCGCGTCGCCGATGAACGGGTAGCTCAGCGCCTCGACGTAACCGGCTCCGGCCAGCACCCGGCCGATGCGGCGGTGCAGCCGCTGGCGGTCGGTGAGACCGCGGCCCGAGGGGGGCGTCGGCAGGGTGGAGGGCAGGTTCTCGTAGCCCTCCAGACGGATGACCTCTTCGGCCAGGTCGTTCGGCTCGTTCAGGTCGGGCCGCCAGGACGGGACGGTGACGATCAGCTCGTCCTGCCCGTAGACGTCGCAGCCGACCTGCTGGAGGCGGCGGACGACGGTCTCGCGGCCGTACTCCACACCGGCCACCTTGTCCGGGTGGTTCGCCGGCACCGCGATGGTGCGCGGCGCCGAGGGCGAGGTGATCTCGGTGACCCCGGCCTCGGCGGTGCCGCCCGCCAGCAGGACCAGCAGGTCGACCGTGCGCTGCGCGGCAGCGGCGGCGGCCTGCGGGTCGACGCCGCGCTCGAAGCGCTTGGACGCCTCGGAGGACAGCTTGTGGCGGCGCGCGGTGCGGGCGATCGAGATCGCGTCGAAGTGCGCGGCCTCGATGACGACCTCGGTGGTGAGCGCGTGCTCGCCGTCCGCGTCGGCGATCTCGGTGTTGGCGCCGCCCATGACGCCCGCGAGGCCGATCGGCCCGCGGTTGTCGGTGATGACCAGATCCTCGGCGTCCAGCACGCGCACGGTGCCGTCCAGGGTGGTGAGCTTCTCGCCCTGGGTGGCGCGGCGCACGCCGATCGGCCCGTCGACCCGGGTGCGGTCGTAGGCGTGCAGCGGCTGGCCGAGCTCCAGCATCACGTAGTTGGTGATGTCGACGGCCAGCGAGATCGGCCGCATCCCGGCCTTCTGGAGGCGCCGCTGCATCCAGATCGGCGAGCGGGCCTCGGGCTGGAGACCGGTGACGGTGCGCGCGGTGAAGCGATCGCAGCCGATCGGGTCGGAGATCTGGACCGGGTAGCCGTACGCGTTCGGCGCGGGCACGTCCAGGAGCGCCGGGTCGCGCAGCGGCAGCCCGTAGGCGGTCGCGGTCTCGCGGGCGACACCGCGCATGGACAGGCAGTAGCCCCGGTCCGGGGTGACGGCGATGTCGAGGACCTCGTCGACGAGCTGGAGCAGCTCGATCGCGTCGGTGCCGACCTCGTGCTCCGGCGGCAGCACGATGATGCCGTGCGTGCCGTCGTCGCCCATGCCCAGCTCGTCGGTGGAGCAGATCATGCCGTGCGAGGTCTTGCCGTACGTCTTGCGGGCGGCGATCGCGAAGTCGCCCGGCAGGACCGCGCCCGGGAGGACCACGACGACCTTGTCGCCGACCGAGAAGTTACGGGCGCCGCAGACGATCTCCTGCGGTTCGCCGGTGCCGTTGGCCGTGCCGACGTCGACCGTGCAGAAGCGGATGGGCTTCTTGAACCCCTCCAGCTCCTCGATGGTCAGGACCTTGCCGACGACCAGGGGGCCCTTGAGGCCCGCACCGATCTGCTCGACGGTCTCGACCTCGAGGCCCACGGAGACGAGCTTGGCCTGTACGTCACGGCCGGTCTCCGTCGCCGGCAGGTCGACGTACTCCCGCAGCCAGGAAAGCGGGACGCGCATCAGATCTCCATCCCGAACGGCCGGGTGAACCGGACGTCACCCTCGACCATGTCTCGCATGTCTTCGACGTTGTGGCGGAACATCAGCATCCGTTCGATGCCGAACCCGAAGGCGAATCCGCTGTACTTCTGGGGGTCGACGCCGCAGGCGGTGAGCACCTTGGGGTTGACCATGCCGCAGCCGCCGAGCTCGATCCAGCCCTCGCTGCCGCAGGTGCGGCAGGGGCGGTCCGGGTTGCCGACGGACTCGCCGCGGCAGACGTAGCAGACCATGTCCATCTCGGCGGACGGCTCGGTGAACGGGAAGAAGTTCGGCCGCAGCCGGGTCTTCATGTCCGGCCCGAAGAGCGCCTGGACCATGTGGTCCAAGGTGCCCTTCAGGTCGGCCATGGTGAGGCCCTCGTCGACGGCGAGCAGCTCGATCTGGTGGAAGACCGGGGTGTGCGTGGCGTCCAGCTCGTCGGTGCGGTAGACCCGGCCGGGGCAGACCACGTAGACGGGGGGCTTGCGCTCAAGGAGCGAGCGGGCCTGGACCGGCGAGGTGTGCGTACGCAGCACGACGCCGGACTCGTCACCCTCGGTGGCCTTGCCGTCGGGCGTGGTGCCCTGGACGAAGAAGGTGTCCTGCATCTGGCGGGCCGGGTGGTCGGGCACGAAGTTCAGGGCGTCGAAGTTGAACCACTCCGCCTCGACCTCGGGGCCCTCGGCGATCTCGTAGCCCATGGCCACGAAGACGTCGGCGACGCGCTCCATGATGGTCGTCAGGGGGTGGCGGGCGCCGGCCGGGGTGCGGTCGTAGGGCAGCGTGACGTCCACGGCCTCCTCGACGAGCACCCGGGCGTCCCGCTCGGCCTCCAGCTCCGCCTGGCGGGCGGCGAGCGCCTTGGAGACGGCGCCGCGGGCCTGGCCCACGCGCTTGCCCGCCTCGGCCTTGGCCTGCGGGGGCAGGGCGCCGATCTCGCGGTTGGCGAGGGACAGCGGCGAGGTACCTCCGGTGTGCGCGGTCTTCGCCTGGGCGAGCGCGTCGAGGTCACCGGCGGCGGCGAAGGCGGCGAACGCCTCGTCCCGCAGGCGCTCGATCTCTTCCGGTTTCAGTGCCTCGACCTCGACTGGGTCGTACGACTTGTTCGGTGCCGACATCTCTTCCCGTGCTTCCGATTGGCTGATGGCGCGACCCCGCTCGACGACCGGAGGACGCAAAGGTGCCAAAGGTCGAGTCTAAAGGCCGCAGGACGGTCGAGGAGCCTGTGGGCTGCTCACACCAGGTAGGCGGGCATGCTCACAGGCAGAATAAATCGGAACTCGGCCCCGCCGCCGGGCCCCCGGTCGACGGTGATCGTGCCGCCGTGGGCCTCGACGATGCCCTTGACGATGTAGAGGCCCAGGCCCGTGCCGCCGCGCTTGCTCCCCCGCCAGAAGCGGGTGAAGACACGGCCCATCGACTCCTCGGGGATGCCGGGGCCTTCGTCGCTCACGGTGACAGCCGTTCCCATCTCGTCGCACGCACCCGGCGCGGGTGCGGGGGCGATCTCAATGGTGACGGTTCCCTCGCCGTGGCGCACCGCGTTTTCGAGGAGGTTCCCGAGGACCTGGTCGACCTTGTCGGGGTCGGCCCACAGGTCGGGCAGCGGTCCACGGGTGCGGACGAGGAAGCGCTCGGGGGCCTGGCCGCCCGTGATGAGCGCCTGGATGTGCCGGGCCACGGCGGCGGAGACGTCGACGGGCTGGCGGCGCAGCTCCAGGCGTCCGGAGTCGATCCGGGAGATGTCGAGCAGTTCGGCGATGAGCCGGGTCACCCGGCCCGCGTCGGCGTCGACCGTCTCCAGCATCAGCCGCTTCTGATCGTCGGTGAACCTCTCCCATTTGGCGAGCAGGGTGGCGGTGAACCCCTTGACGGAGGTCAGCGGGGAGCGCAGCTCGTGGGCGACGGTGGCGATCAGCTCGGCGTGGCTGCGTTCGGTACGACGGCGGGCCTCGGTGCCGCGCAGGGACACGACCACCCGGCGCACCGGGCCGGTCGGCCGCTCGCGTACGTAGCGGGCGGAGACCAGGACCTCACGGCCGCCGGGCAGCAGCAGATTGCGCTCGGGCTGGCCGCCCCGGGTGGCGAGTCCGCCGTACGGGTCGGTCAGCGCCCACCAGCGCTTGCCCTTGAGGTCCTCCAGCGGGAGGGCGGCCTCCAGGGGGCGGCCGATCGCTTCGGCGCGCGGGGTGGCGGTGATGCGGGCGGCGGCGGCGTTGAAGCAGATGACGTGCCCGCTCTCGTCGGCGACGACGAGACCGTCGGGAAGGTCGTCCGGGTCGATGCCGGCGCCGAGGCCGTCCGGCTCCTCGCCCGCAGCGCGTGGTGCGGTGCTGTGCGCCGGTCGCGGCGAGCTCATGCCGACAGCCATCTTCCCGTATCCCCACCTCTCGAACCGGTGCAGTGGGCCCCCGAGTTCGTCACCCTACTAGGCGGTGGTGAACCGGCGACACCCTGTGGGGGCGCGGAGAGGAGTGCGCCGGTGGCAGGGGCGCGGGAATGGCCGGGATCGTGTGCTGACCGGCCGCGGGAACGGCGCGGTGTTACGCGTCGGGGGCGCGCCGCGGCCGCTGCGCGCGGGCGGAGGCGTACAGGCAGACGGCGGCGGCGGTGGCGAGGTTGAGGCTCTCGGCCTTGCCGTGGATGGGGACGCGGACGACGGCGTCGGCGAGCGCCCGGGTCTCCTCGGGGAGCCCCCAGGCCTCGTTGCCGAAGACCCAGGCGGTGGGGGTGCCCATGGTGCCGGCGTCCAGTTCGTCGTCCAGGTCGTCGGCGCCCGCGCCGTCGGCGGCGAGGATGCGCACCCCGGCGTCCCGCAGGCCCTGCACGGCCTGTTCGACGGGGACGCCGACGGCGACGGGCAGGTGGTAGAGCGAACCGACCGAGGCGCGTACGGACTTGGGGTTGTAGAGGTCGACCGAGGCGTCGGTCAGGATCACCGCGTCCGCGCCGGCGGCGTCCGCGCAGCGCAGTACCGTACCGGCGTTCCCGGGGTCGCGGACATTGGCCAGAACGGCCACCAGGGTGGGTTTGGCGGCGAGGATCTCCTGGAACGGGGTGTCCAGGAAGCGGCAGACGCCGATGAGGCCCTGCGGAGTGACGGTCTGCGAGACGTCGGCGAGGACGTCGTCCCCGGCCAGATGCACCCGGGCCCCCGCCGAGTGGGCGGCCTCGACGATGTCGGCGTAGCGGTCGGCGGCCTCGGGGGTGGCGAACAGCTCGATGAGGGTCGGCTCCCCGTCGCCGCCCCGGTGGGCGGCGGCCTCGCGGACGGCCTGGGGCCCCTCGGCGATGAACCTGCGCTCCTTGCCGCGGAAGTTGCGGCGGGCCAGCCGGCGGGCGGCGGCGACACGCGGGGAGCGCGGGGAGATCAGTTCGGGGGTGCCCATGGTCGGCGGGAGGCCTCTCTGCGTACGGCGGTGGGGGTCAGCGGCAACGCACCGGACCCGCAGGCGGCGGGCGCCTGCGGGTCCGGTTCACGTACTGCCTGGAAGGCGGGGCCTGGATCAGGCGGCCTTCGGGGCGTTGACGTCGCTCGGGAGGGCCTTCTGAGCGACCTCGACGAGGGCGGCGAACGCGTTGGCGTCGTTGACCGCGAGCTCGGCCAGGATCTTGCGGTCCACCTCGATGTTGGCGGCCTTCAGACCCTGGATGAGGCGGTTGTACGTCATGCCGTTCTGGCGGGCAGCGGCGTTGATGCGCTGGATCCACAGCTGACGGAAGTCGCCCTTGCGCTTCTTGCGGTCGTTGTAGTTGTAGACCAGGGAGTGGGTGACCTGCTCCTTGGCCTTGCGGTACAGACGCGAGCGCTGACCGCGGTAGCCGCTGGCGGCTTCGAGGATCGCCCGGCGCTTCTTGTGGGCGTTGACTGCCCGCTTGACGCGTGCCACTTGTTAACTCCTTGTAGCGGGGCCGTGGGTGTCTTCACACGGCCCGGAAACGAATTGGTCCCGGTGTGATCGAGGTCGTGCCTCCGGGGCGAGCCGGAGGCCGAGCCTCACTTGCCGAGAAGCTTCTTGATCTTCTTGGCGTCGGCCGGAGCCACGACGACCGTGCCGGTCAGCGAGCGGGTCTTCTTGGACGACTTGTGCTCGAGCAGGTGGCGCTTGCCGGCCCTCTCGCGGAGCACCTTGCCGGAGCCGGTGATCTTGAAGCGCTTGCTGGCACCGCTGTGCGTCTTGTTCTTCGGCATCGCGCCGTTCTCTCCTCGTCAGTGGCGCCCCTCACGGTGCGGGGCACCGGACTGCAGGGGCGTCAGATCTCTATGGGATTCCGGGATGACCCGGGGGCGCCTGGATGGCGGCCCCCGGAGGTCACGCCTCGGAAGGTGTCTCGGCCGGAGCCTCGGCCGCTGCGGCCGGAGCCTCAGCGGTCTCGTCCTCGGACGGTGCGTCGGTCGTGCCCTGACGCTCCGCCTTGCGGGCGGCCTGGGCCTCGCGGGCCTCGGCCATGGCTTCGGTCTTCTTCTTGTGCGGGCCCAGAACCATGATCATGTTCCGGCCGTCCTGCTTCGGGTTGGACTCGATGAAGCCCAGGTCCTCCACGTCCGAAGCGAGACGCTGGAGCAGTCGGAAGCCCAGTTCGGGGCGGGACTGCTCACGACCACGGAACATGATCGTGATCTTGACCTTGTCGCCCTGCTTGAGGAACCGGACGACGTGACCCTTCTTGGTGTCATAGTCGTGCGGGTCGATCTTCGGCCGGAGCTTCATCTCCTTGATGACCGTGTGCGCCTGGTTCTTGCGCGCCTCACGGGCCTTCATGGCCGACTCGTACTTGAACTTCCCGTAGTCCATGAGCTTGCACACGGGCGGACGGGCTGTCGCCGCCACCTCGACCAGGTCGAGGTCGTACTCCTGTGCGAGTTCCAGGGCCTTGGCAAGCGGAACAATCCCGACCTGCTCGCCACTGGGACCGACAAGTCGGACCTCGGGAACGCGAATCCGGTCGTTGATGCGGGGCTCGGCGCTGATGGATCCTCCTCGGTAGCACCACGCGACCGCCTGGCGGACAGCCGCGTAACGTCTTATAACGTCAAGACCAACCGAGCCGGAACGACAAAAATGCCCCGGACGGGACACAGGCGGGGCTCCATGAACTACCGGAGCACCGCCGCGGTCAGCCGCGGGGCGCATCGGGCGGCTCCATCGTCCGTACGGAACGATGGGGACCGCCTGACCGGTGACCCGCCGTCCCGTGAGGACGGCCAGGTGGGAGATCGGAGCCTCCACTTGTGGGCCGGGCACATAGATGTCCGGCCGGTCGTTACACAAGGTTAGCAGCCCGGTCCCGGGTGCGCTAATCCTGCGTCCGCTCCGGCCCCCCGGCCGCCTCCCCGCGCGCGGGAGGGCGGTGGCCTGGCCTTATCGTGTGGGGCATGAGTGACGCGACCCCCAGCAGTGAGAACCCCGGCTTCGACGACATGGCCCGCGACATCGCGGAGGTCCCCGCGGTCGAGGTGATCGTGACGGTCGCCGTCAACCTGATGAGCGCAGCCGCCGTGAAGCTCGGCCTCACGGAGGAGGGCGAGGACCACAAGGACCTCGACGAGGCCCGCAAGCTGGTCCACGCCCTGGCCGGACTGCTGGACGCGAGCACCACGGAGATCAGCACCTTCCACGCCTCGCCGCTGCGCGACGGCCTGAAGTCGCTCCAGCTCGCCTTCCGCGAGGCCTCGCTGGTGCCGGACGAGCCCGGCCAGGGCCCCGGCGAGAAGTACACCGGCCCGGTCTACGGCTAGCCGCCACCCTCCCCCGTACGCCGAGGAGCCCGCCGTCCCCCCGTGGGGCGGCGGGCTCCCGCGCGTGTGCGGGCCGGAAGGTTCCTCAGACCACGGCTCCGGTCTCTTCGGGCTCTTCGGGCAGCACGTTGGGGAAGGGGTGGGTGAGCCGGTGGGCGTAGGCGGCGATCACTCCGCCGACCAGGGGCGCGACGAGGAACAGCCAGAGCTGGGAGAGGGCCGCGCCGCCCGCGAAGAGCGCCGGGCCGAGGCTGCGCGCCGGGTTGACCGAGGTGCCGGTCAGCGGGATGCCCACCAGGTGGATCGCGGCGAGCGCCAGGCCGATGGGCAGTCCGTCGAAGCCGGTGACCGCCACTTTGTGGGTCACCGCGAGGACGACGTAGACGAGCAGGAAGGTGAGCACCACCTCGGCGAGGAACGCGCCGCCGATGTTGATGCCGACGGCCGACCGGTCGCCGTAGCCGTTGGTGCCGAACTCGCCGCTGGTCTCAAGCCCCGGGATCTGCTTGGCCAGCAGGAACAGCAGGGCCGCGCCGACGATCGCGCCGAGGATCTGGGCCACCCAGCGCTCGACGGCCGCACGGAGGTCGATCCGGCCGGCCATCAGCATGCCCAGCGTAACCGCGGGGTTGACATGACAGCCGGAGATCGGGCCGAGCGCGTAGGCGAGCGCGAGGAGGGTGAAGCCGAAGGTGAGGGCGATGCCCACCGTGCCGAGATATTCGACGGCGACCACCGCGGACCCCACGGCGAAGAACACCAGCAGCAGGGTGCCGAGGAACTCTGACGCCACGATCCGCGTCTTCATGCAACCACCTCGCGAGCTCGGTCGATCGGCCGGATCTCTCCGGATTCCCGATCATTCTCACGGCGGTGGGCGCTTCACGCTCGTCGGGCCGGGGCGGCGGGGGCGGGCCGGACCCGGCCGCCCCGGACGCGTCAGCGGACGAAGAGGGGCTCTCCCGGGGTGGCCGTGCCGGCCGGGAGAAGGGCCAGGTCCAGGCCGTTCACCAGCCGGGCCCGCAGCACCTCGCTGACCGCCAGCGCACCGGCGATGCGGCGGGCCGCCTCGGCGGGCACCGCGTCCGGGGCGAGGACCAGGGCGAGGGTGCCGTCCGCACTGCCGGGCCCGAGGTGGGCGCGGACCACGGCGGGGTCGGCGGCCACGGTCTCCCGTACGGCCTCGATGACGGCGGGGTCCTGGAGCGGGTCGGTGGAGGTGCGGTTCTCGGCGAGGGCCAGGAGCGCCTGCCCGCTCAGCTCGAAGGCGACGGGCCCGGCGAGGTCCAGCACGACGGTGTCGGCCTTCTCGTGGGCGGCGGCCTGGAGCGCCTGGTGCAGCGGTACGGCGACGGGGCGGGCCTCCGGGTCCCAGAGCGCCAGCGAGGCGGTCGAGGTGAAGGCGGGCAGCGCGCGCCGGTCGCCGGCCCGGAGGGTGGGCACGGCCATGTCGCTGGTCTTCTCGCGCCTGAGCCCCTTCTCGTCCTCCTCGACCTCGCCGAGGACGGCGACGACGGGGACCAGGAGCCGGGCGCCCTGGAGGGCCGCGAGGACCGGGCCGACGGCGCTCCGGTCCCGGGACCAGGCGTCCAGGGCCCTGGTCAGGGCGGGGGACGCCGAGCCGTCGTCGTCGGAGAAACCGGGGTCCGGAATGTTCTTGAGCTCCACGGGACGAGGGTAGTGCCTGGCTCCTCGCGGCCTGCCCGCAGGTGGCGGGTGACCGGCGGGGTCCAAGCCTCACCGCCCGATGGCGGCCCCGGCCAGCAGGGCGTGCGCCTCGTCGCGGGCGTGGGCGACGGCGTCGGGGAAGACCTTCAGCCCGTGGGCGACCAGGGCCCCTTCGTGCAGCAGCATGAGCGTACGGCCCAGGCGGTCCGCGGCGTCGGGGCCGATGCCGTCGGCATCCTGGACGAGCCCGGTGAACAGCTCCAGCATCCACCGCTTCTGTCCGGTGATGACCGCGTGCGCCGGGTGGGCCGGGTCGCTGATCTCGGCGTGGGCGTTGACCATGCTGCAGCCCTTGGAGCCGTGGTCCGCCATCCAGGCGCGCGAGGCGTCGAAGACCGCCAGGATCCGTGCGGCCGGGGCGGCCGGGGCGGCGTCGAGGCGCTCGGCGAGGAAGGCGCGCCAGCGTTCGTCGCGGCCGGCGAGGTACTCCACGACGATCTGCTCCTTGGAGCCGAAGCGGTCGTAGAGCGTCTTCTTGGTCACCCCGGCCTCGGCGGCGATCAGGTCCACCCCGACGGCATGGATGCCCCGCTCGTAGAACAGCCGCTCGGCCGCCGCCAGGGCCCGCCGCGCGGCAGGCGTCATGGCGATCCGCCGCGGCTCGTTCGAAGCGCCCATGCCCGTTTCTCTGCCCGTACCCATGGCGATGAGTATACCGATCTGTATAGTCGAGAGCGGGTATACCGATCTGTATAGCGAGGTGCGCGCGTCATGAACGTCCTGCTTCCGGTCGCCTTCGTGCTGTGCTGGAGTTCCGGGTTCATCGGGGCGAAGCTCGGCGCCGGGAGCGCGTCCGCGCTCACGATCCTGATGTGGCGGTTCCTGCCGCTGACGGTCGTCCTGGCCGCGGTCGCCGTGACCGTGGCACGGGCCTCCTGGCGGGGCCTGGGCGTACGGGACGTGGCCCGGCAGACCGTGATCGGCGCGCTGTCGCAGAGCGGCTATCTGCTGACCGTCTACTACGCGATCCAGCTCGGGGTCTCGACGGGCACCACGGCCCTGATCGACGGGGTCCAGCCGCTGGTGGCGGGGGCACTGGCCGGACCGCTGCTGCGCCAGTACGTCACCGCCCGGCAGTGGCTCGGCCTGTGCCTGGGGGTGAGCGGGGTCGCCGTGGTCACGCTGGCCGACGCCTCGGCCGCCGCCGGGGTGGCCTGGTGGGCCTACGCCCTGCCGTTCGTCGGCATGCTGGCGCTGGTGGCCGCCACATTCCTGGAGAGCCGTTCGCCCGTCCGGGTGGCCCCTTCGGTCTCCCTGACCGTCCACTGCGCCGCCAGCACCGTGATCTTCACCGCGCTCGCCGTCGGCACCGGGAGCGCGCTGCCGCCCGCCGAGCTCGCGTTCTGGGGTGCGGTCGGCTGGCTCGTGGTGCTGTCCACCTTCGGCGGGTACGGGCTGTACTGGCTGATCCTCAGGCGCTCGGGCGTCACCGCGGTCAACACGCTCATGTTCCTGATGGCCCCGGTCACGGCGGTCTGGGGCGCCCTGATGTTCGGGGAGCCGTTCGGCCTCCGGACCGCGCTCGGCCTGGCGCTGGGTCTGGTGGCGGTGGTCGTGGTGCGGCGCGGGGCCGGTCCGCACGGCGACGGGCCTGCCGGGGAGCCGGAGCCGGGCTCGCGCGACAGGGCGGAAGCCCTGCCCGGGGCGAGGCGGTGAGGCCGCGGTCCGGGCGGGCTCAGCGGCGGCCGGAGGCGTTCCGGCCGCGCCACAGGACGACGGCGGCCGCCAGCAGCACCGCGCCGAGGCCGCCGGCGAGCGGAGCCGCCCAGTTGACCGTTCCGTCAGCGACCGGGGCCGGGTCCGGGCCGTCGCCGAAGTAGCGCCCGCGGTGTCCGGCCGGGGCGGCCTTGGCGTCCAGGTCGCCCACGTCGGCCGGGCGCAGCCGGGAGCCCGCCTCGATGGCCTCCGCCGGGTCGACGATGCCGTAGCCGCGGGCGTCGTCGCGGCCCTGGGCGGGGGCGTCGCGGGCGGTGTCGGCGAGCAGCTTCTTGATCTGGGCCGGGCCGAGACCGGGGTGGGCGGCCCGGACCAGGGCGACCGCGCCGGAGACGAACGCGGCGGCTGCCGAGGTGCCCCACTCGATGTAGTAGTGCCCGTCCGGGTTGGCGACCACGATGTCGACGCCGGGGGCGCTGACCGTGGCGTACCAGCGGCGGGTGGAGAACGAGGCGTGGGTGCCGTACTCGTCGACGGCGGCGACCGCGATCACTCCGGGGTACGCGGCGGGGTAGGAGATCCTGTCCCCCTTCTCGCCGCCGTTGCCCGCCGATGCGACCACGGGGATGCCCTTGGACAGGGCGTACTGGATGGCCTCGTCCTCGCCGGGGTCGGGGTGGGCGGACTTGCTGTCGTCGCCCAGCGAGAGGTTGATGACGTCCGCGCCGTTGTCGGCGGCCCAGCGGATGCCGTCGGCGAGGGCGGTGCCGCGCGACTTGCGGGCCTTGGCGCGGGCCGGGTCCTTGGACTCCAGGATCACCCGGACCGGCAGGATCCGGGCCTCGGGGGCGATGCCGAGGATGCCGTCGGCGCGCCCGGGTCCGTTGCCGCGTCCGGCGATGATGCCGGCCATCGCGGTGCCGTGCAGGGCCCAGGAGGAGTCGCCCCGGGCCGCGCCGAAGCCCACGAGGTCCTTGCCGGGGAGCACCTGGCCCGTCAGGTCGGGGTGGGCGTCGTCGACCCCGGTGTCCAGGACGGCGACGGTGACGCCCTGCCCCCGGGTGGTCTGCCAGGCCCGGTCCGTGTGCAGGGCCTTCAGGGCCCACTGCTGGTCGCGGATGGCGTCCGCCTGGGCCGGTGCGGCGGGCGTGAGGGCCAGGACGGCGGCGGCGCAGACCGCGGCGAGGACGCGGTGGGGTCGTCGGGTCATCCGGGCTGCTCCGTGAGTTCGGCGACGGCTGTGCGCAGTCCGCGCTCCACCCGGTCCGCGACGCCCTTCGCCTCGTGGCCGAGCCCGGCCTGGGCGATGTCCGTCGCCGCGCCCGGTGCCATGGCGTCGGGTGCGGGCTGCGGTTCGGCGACGGGGCGGCCGTCCGCGAAGCCGGAGACGGCGAGGACGACCACCGGGATCTCGGTGAGCGGGTTGACCGTCCAGCTGGCGCGCTGCTTGTCGCCGAAGGAGGCGGCGGCGGTGCCCTCGGGGGCGTACGTACGCGGCATGAGGTCCTTGCGCGCGCCGAGCTTCTGCTCGGTGAACCGGGTGCGCAGGGCCTGCATGCCCGGCGCGTCGGCCTCGGTGAAGACCAGGGACACGGTGGTGACGGCGGAGCGGGTGGCGTCGGTGTAGGTGGCGCGCACCAGCCGTTCGCAGCCGACGGACCGGAGCGTGGTCAGGAGCAGCGGGTCGAGTCCGGCGGTGCAGGTGCTGTCGGCGGCGACGGCGAGCCGGGTCCAGGTGCGGTGGGTGCCGCCTGGGCCCGCGCCCCTGCCTTGCAGGGTGCGCGGGAACAGCGTGTCGACGGGGACGCCGTGCCAGGCGTCACGGGCGGTGGTGTACGGGTTCCGGGTGGTCTCGGCCGAGGAGTCGCCGGTCAGCCAGGCTCCGGTGGCCGCCCCGCCGATCAGCCCGAGCCCGAGCACGACGCAGGCGGCGGCCGCGACGGTACGCCACCGCTGCCGGGGCCGGACGGGCCGCAGCCGGGTGGTGGTCTCGGCGGGTGTCTCCGGGTAGCCGTAGCGGACCGGCGCCCGGTAGCCGCCGGGGGGCGGCGGCACGGCTCCCGGCGCGGGCGTCAGGTCGACGGCCCCGACGGGCCTGCGCCGGGTGACGGGAGACGTCGGACTCACGGTGGGCGCCGCGGGGTGTGCGGGGCTTGCGGATGGCGGTACGGGTGCGGTTGCGGGCACGGGCCGCCGGCCGGGCTGATCCGGCGGGGCCGTCCAGGCGGACGTGGCCGCTGGGGTCTGCGGGGCGGAGGTCGCCGACGGGGCCGGGCGGGCGGGTGAGGCCTGCGGGGCTCGCGGGACCGACGGGGCGGACCTGGCCTGCAGGGTGAAGTGGGCCGGCGGGCCCTGCGGGGCCGGTGCGGCGGAACGGGCCGGAGTGGCCTGCTGGGCCGGGCGGAACGGTGAGGCATGTGGGGCCTGCGCGGCACCCGGGGCGGAGGCAGCCGAAGCTCCCGGACGGGTCGGCGGGCCCTGCGGGGCCGGTGCGGCCGGAGAGGTCTGCCGGGCCGGGGCTGGGGCCGGTGAGGGGGCCGACGGACCGGTCGCTTCCCGTACGGGCCGGGCGGCGGGAGCCGACGGAGCGGTCGCGCCCTGCGGGGCCTGAGCCGCCGGGCGGGCCGGGGGCGCGGTCGCGGGGGCCGGAGGCACAGAGGCGGGCGCTGCCGGTGCCGAAGCGCGCGCCGGAGGTGCGGAAGCGGGAGCCGCGGGCGGAGGAACGGAGACCGTCGGAGGGGCCGCGGGTGGGGCCGTCTCAGGGGTGGTCGGGCGGGGCGGCACAGGGGCGGGCTGCGCTTCGGTACTCATCCGGCCCCCTGCTCACACGTCCTCGTACCGACCACGGATCACCGCCGCTGACAGGCCCGTTGGTGCTCGCGTGCAGGTCACTCTACGGGCTGCGGGCGGGCGGCGGGGAACAGGATGCCCCGGTCGGCGGGGGATCTGTCCTGATCGTCCCCCTACCCAGCCGTAGCGGCTCTCTGGCAAGCTGCGGCCATGACTGCCCGTGCCGCTGACCGGACCCGGTACAACCGGGCCACCGCCCATCTCGACGCCCCGATCGCGATCGTCGATCTGGACGCGTTCGACGCCAACGCCGACGATCTGGTGCGGCGGGCGGGCGGGAAGCCGGTCCGGGTGGCCAGTAAGTCCGTGCGGTGCCGGGCGCTGCTGGAGCGGGTGCTCGCGCGGCCCGGGTTCGCCGGGATCATGTCGTACACGCTGGCGGAGTCGCTGTGGCTGGCCCGGGCCGGGTTCGACGACGTGCTGCTCGCCTATCCGTCGGCGGACCGGGGCGCGTTCGCCGAGCTGGCCGCCGATCCGAAGCTGGCCGGGGCCGTGACCGTGATGGTCGACGACCACGCCCAGCTGGAGCTGATCGACGCCTCCCGGGCGGGCGGTCAGGAGGAGATCCGGGTCTGCCTGGAGCTGGACACCTCGCTGCGGATGCTGGGCGGCCGGGTGCGGATCGGGGCGCTGCGCTCGCCGCTCCGCTCCCCCGCGCAACTCGCCGAGCTGGCCCGTTCGGTGGCCCGCAGGCCGGGCTTCCGGCTGGTGGGGCTGATGGCGTACGAGGGGCATGTCGCCGGGGTCGGCGACGCGCTGGCGGGGCGGCCGCTGCGGTCCCGGGCGATCCGGCTGATGCAGTCGGCCGCCCGCAAGGAGCTGGCGGTGCGCCGGGCCGAGGTGGTGCGGGCCGTCCGGGCGGTCGTGCCGGATCTGGAGTTCGTGAACGGCGGTGGCACCGGCAGTGTGCAGCACACCGCCGCCGAGACCGCGGTGACGGAGATCGCGGCCGGTTCGGGGCTGTACGTGCCCCGGCTGTTCGACAACTACACGTCGTTCACCGGCCGCCCGGCCGCCCTGTTCGCCCAGCCCGTGGTGCGCCGGCCCGGCGTGGGCGTGGTGACGGTGCTCGGGGGCGGCTATCCGGCGTCCGGCGCGGCCGGTGCGGACCGCTCGCCGGTGCCGTATCTGCCGGAGGGGCTGCGCTACGACGCGCAGGAGGGCGCGGGCGAGGTGCAGACGCCGCTGCTGGGCTCCCCCGCCGACGACCTGCTGATCGGCGACAAGGTCTGGTTCCGGCACGCCAAGGCCGGGGAGCTGTGCGAGCGCTTCGACGCGCTGCACCTGATCGAGGGCGACCGGGTCACGGCGAGCGTTCCGACGTACCGGGGCGAGGGGCAGACCTTCCTCTGACCGGCTCCCCCGGCGGCCACGGCAGCGGTCAGGGGCCGACGGAGGCGCCCACGCCGCCGCTCGTCGCGCTGTCGCCGAGCGGGCGGATGCCCTTGGTGATCGTGTCCATCAGCGAGAGCGGCAGGTCGTCGACGCCGGCGTCGAAGGCGAACCGGACGATCACCGGGATCGTGTGCGCGGTCCAGGCCGTGCCGTCCCACCAGCGCTCGGTGCCGGGTGCGCCCGTGTCCGGATACCAGCCGGGCGGCGTCGCGTAGCTCATGCCCACACTCTAGGGTCCGGCTCCGACCCGGTCGCGGGGGTTCCCGGCCTTCTCCGGGTCAGGCGTCCCGGCCGGTCAGGGACAGCAGATCGCGGGCCGGTCCGGTGGGGCGGTGGCCGCCGGGCCAGACGGCGCGCAGCTGGCGGCGCAGCCGTACGCCCGCGACGGGCACCTTGATGAGGCGGCGGGCGGACAGCTCCTCGCCGAGGGCCAGTTCGCTCAGGACGCAGGGGCCCGCGCCGCTCTCCGCCGCGCCCTTGACCGCCGTGGTGGAGGAGAGTTCCAGCAAGGGCTGGGACAGTCCGCCGTGCACGGCGAGCGCGGCGTCCAGGACCTGCCGGGTGCCGGAGCCGTGCTCGCGCAGGATCAGCGGGGTGGCGGCGAGTTCGCCGGGCAGCAGCGGGGTGCGGCGGCGGGCCCAGGGGTGGCTGGGGGCGACCACGACGACGAGGCGGTCGTGGGCGATGACGGTGCCGTCGAGGCCTTCCGGTATCGACAGGCCCTCGACGAAGCCGAGGTCGGCCTCGCCGGTGATCAGTCGGCGGGCGACGGCGGCGGAGTTGCCGACGAGCAGCGAGACCGCGGTGTCCGGCCGCTCCCCGCGCAGGGCGATCAGCCAGCCCGGCAGCAGGTATTCGGCGATCGTCATGCTGGCGGCGACCCGCAGCCGGGAGTCGCGGCGGTCGCGCAGCGCCTGGGTGCCCGCGTCGAAGGCCTCGGCCGCCTCGACGACCCGGCGCGCCCAGTCGGTGACCAGCGCGCCCGCGTCGGTGAGCCGGGACCCGCGCGGGGAGCGGTCCAGCAGGGCGACGCCGAGTTGGCGTTCCATGGACCGGACGCGGCTGGAGGCGGCGGGCTGGGTGATGCCGACGTCCTTGGCGGCCCGGCCGAGGCTGCCGTGCCGGGCGACGGCGAGCAGCAGTTCCATCGCCCCGAGGTCGGGTACCCGGTGGGACAGCGGGATGTGCGGTGCGTGTGCGTCGTCGCCGGTCATCAAGCCAGCTTATGACCTCATAGGAACGGGGTCCCTGGTGGGCGGGGGCGCCGCCGCGAAGAATCGTGGCATGGCCATCTTTTCGCAGACCCGGACCCCCGTACCGCCCTTTCCCGCCGCTCTTCCCCCGCGGGGAGCGGACGACCGGCCGGGCGGACGGCGGCTGCCGTCCCTGCGGCACATCGGCCCGAACTGGTACGCGAGCGTGATGGGCACCGCGATCGTCGCGAGCGCCGGCGCGGTGCTGCCGGTGGACGTTCCGGGTCTGCGCGCCGTGTGCACCCTCGTGTGGGCGCTGTCGGCCGTGATGCTGGTGGCCGTGCTCACCGCGCGGGCCGGGCACTGGCTCTGCCACCGCGACCAGGCCCGCACCCATCTGCTGGACCCGGCCGTCGCCCCGTTCTACGGCTGTCTGTCGATGGCGCTGATGGCCGTCGGCGGGGCCACGCTGACGGTGGGCGTGGACGTGGTGGGTGCGCGGGCGGCGCTCGCGGTGGACGTGGTGCTGTTCGTGGCGGGTACGGCGGTGGGGCTGGTCGCGGCGGTGGTGGTGCCGTATCTGATGGTCGTACGCCACCGTCCCGCGCCCGGGACCGCGTCGCCGGTCTGGCTGCTGCCGCTGGTCGCGCCGATGGTGTCCGCCTCGCAGGGCGCGCTGCTGGTGCCGCACCTCGGGGCCGGGCAGGGGCGTGAGGCGCTGCTGCTGGCCTGCTACGCGATGTTCGGTCTGTCGTTGCTGGCCACGCTGGTGGTGCTGCCGCTGGTCTTCTCGCGGCTGGTCCACCACGGTCCGCTGCCGCTCGCGCTGACCCCGACGCTGTTTCTGGTGCTGGGGCCGCTCGGGCAGTCGACGACCGCCGTGAACCAGCTGGCCGATGTGGCTCCGGGGGCGGTCGGGGCTCCCTACGCCTCCGCGTTCGGCGCGTTCGCCGTGCTGTACGGGGTGCCGGTGATGGGTTTCGCGCTGCTGTGGCTGGCTCTGGCGACCGCGATGGTGGTGCGGGCCGCGCGGCACGGGATGGGGTTCGCGATGACGTGGTGGGCGTTCACCTTCCCCGTCGGTACGTGTGTGACGGGCGCGGCGGGTCTGGCGTGGCACACCGGTCTGGACGCCCTGACGTGGCTGGCGGTGGCGCTGTACGTGTTCCTGGTGGTGGCCTGGGCGGCGGCCGGGACGCGGACGGCGCGCGGGCTGCTCAGCGGAGCGCTGACGGCAGCACCCGTGCCGCCTCGGCCAGCGACGGCCCGTACCAGGTGAGCAGCCGCCCGTCGACGAGTGCGGCGGGCAGGGCGGGGAAGGCTTCCGGCCCGTCGTCCGCGGTGAAGCGGTAGGGCTCGTCGGGCAGCACGATCAGCTCGGCCCCGGAGGCGTTCAGTTCGTCGAGCGGGATGCGCGGGTAGCGCTCGCGGTGGTCGGCGTAGACGTTGCGGATGCCGAGGCGGGCGAGGAGGTCGCCGGCGAAGGTGTCGTGGCCGAGCACCATCCAGGGCCGGCGCCAGATCGGTACGGCGGCGGGGCGCGGGTTCCCGGCGGGCACGGGCAGGGCGGCCCAGGCGGCCTCGGCCTCCTCCAGCCAGCGGGGCCGGGCGAGCCCGCAGCCGTCGACGAGGACGCGGTGGAGTTCGGCGAAGGCCTGGTCCAGCGTGCGGACCTCGGTGACCAGGACGTCGATGCCGGCGGCCCGGAGCGCGTCGAGGTCGGGGGCCCGGTTCTCCTCCTCGTTGGCGATCACGAGGTCGGGGGCGAGGGCGGTGATCGCGGCCACGTCCGGGTTCTTGGTGCCGCCGATCCGGGCGGCGGCGAGGTCTGCCGGGTGGGTGCACCAGTCGGTGACGCCGACGAGCAGTCCGGGCGCGGTGGCGGCGACGGCCTCGGTGAGCGAGGGGACCAGGGAGACGACGCGCACGGAACGCCTTTCGGAAGGGTCGGGGCTCAGCGGCGCGAGTCGAAGGTGGCGTCGATGTGCTCGGCCACCGAGACGACGAGCAGCCGGGTGCCGGGCACGGTGGCGCGCCAGCGGTGGCGGACCCCGCCGGAGAGGAACAGGGTGTCGCCGCTCTCCAGCCGGTGCACCTGGCCCTCGGCCTCGACGTCGACCGCGCCCGCGACGACGTACATCAGTTCGTCGTTGCGGTGCTGGAACTCGCGCCCGAGGTCCGGCTCGCCGGTGAACTCCAGGGCGCTGAGCTGATGCCGGCCGCGCACCAGCCGGCGTACGCCCTCGCCTTCCTCGGCCCGGACGACGTCCACGGCGCGCGCGGAGTCGGCGGCGGCGTGGAGCTTCTCGGTCGTGGTCTCCAGCGCTTCGGCGACCCGGTCGAGGGAGCGGGCACTGGGGCGGGCCCGTTCGTTCTCGATCTGGCTGAGGAAGGGCACGGAGAGCCCGCTGCGCTCGGCGACCGCGGCCAGGGTGAGGCCGAGGCTTCTGCGCCGTCGGCGGACGGCGGCGCCCACCCGTGGTGTGTCCTTGTCGTCCATGTCCCAGCTCCCTCCCGCCCCCGCCATCCTCCCGGTTGTCAGCACCTTACGCACATGGTTGCGCACGACGTCCGGTAAACGACCTCCGGGCAGCCGGAAGGGGTGGCCCCGCCCGACGGCGGGGGCCACCCCTTTCGACCTGTGCTTTCGTGCCCGTGGAGCCCCTACTGGGGTGCCATGGTGTCCGCGATGCCCGGGTTCTCGTCCATCCAGGCCTTCACGGCTTCCTCCTCGTGACCCGCGCCGCGCTTCTGGATCTCGTTCTCCAGTCCGCCGAGCTGCTTCTCGGTGAGCTTGAAGTCCTTGAACCACTTCGTGAGCTGCGGGTACTGCTTCGGGAACTCCTTGGAGGCGATGGTGTGCAGCCGGTCGCCGTCACCGAACGCCTTCTTCGGGTCCTTCAGCTTGGTCATGCCGTACTCGTTGTACGCCCAGTGCGGGGTCCACAGCAGGACCGCGATGGGCTCCTTCTTGGCGTACGCGCGCTTCAGCTCGGCGAGCATGCCGGGCGTGGAGGAGTCGAGGACCTCGTACTCCTTGTCCAGGCCGTACTGCGGCAGGACGTTCGTCTTGAGGTTCTCCATGGTGGCGGTGCCGGGCTCGATGCCGACGATCCGGCCCTTGAAGTCGGAGCCCTTGCCCTTGAGGTCGTCGAGGGTCTTGACGTCCTTGACGTAGTCGGGGACGGCCACCTCGATGGAGGTGGGCCCGTACCAGGAGCCGAGGTCCGTCAGCTTGTCGCCGTACTTGTCCCAGTAATTCTTCTGGGTGTACGGGAGCCAGCCGTCGAACTGCACGTCGATCTGGCCGCGCGACATCGCCGCGTACATCGGGCCGACCTCGAACTGCTTGAGGTTGATCTTGTAGCCGCGCTCCTCCAGGACCGCCTTCCACAGGTACGTGGCGGCGATGTCCTCCTCCCAGGGGAACCAGGCGACCTCCAGCGCGCGGTCACGCTCGTCCTTGCCGCCGGCGGCCTTGGCGTCCTTCGGGACCGGGGACCACTTGTCGGCGACGCCCGGGTTGGCCTTCAGCCAGGTGCGGACGGCTTCCTGCTCCTTGCCCGAGCCGGACTTCTGGATCTCGGCTTCCAGGCTGGTGAGCTGGTCCTCGGTCATCTTGAAGTTCTTCAGCCACGTGCCGACCTCGGGGTTCTCCTGGGAGAAGCCCTTGCGCGCCAGGGTGTGGATGCCGTCGCCCTTGCCCCAGAGACCCTTGGGGTCCTTGAGCTTGGTGAGGTCGTACTGGTTGTAGGCCCAGTGCGGCGACCAGAGCGGAACGACGATCGGTTCCTTCTTGGCGTACGCGCGCTTGAGCTCGGCCAGCATGGACGGCGTGGAGCCGTCGATGAGCTTGTACTCCTTGTCGAGGCCGTAGCCCGGCAGGAGCTTGTCCTTGAGCAGCGCGGTCTCGCCGGCGCTCGGCTCGATGCCGACGATGCGGCCCTTGAACTCGGAGGCCCGGCCCTTCAGGTCCTCCATGGACGTGACGTCCTTCATGTAGGACGGGACGGCCAGCTCCAGCGAGGTGGGGCCGAACCAGGAGCCCATGTCCTCCAGGTCGTCCTGGTACTTCTCCCAGTAGCTGGCGTGGGTGACCGGCAGCCAGGAGTCGGTCTGGAAGTCGATCTGCCCGTTGGCCATACCGGTGTACAGCGCGCCGGCCTCGTACTGCTTGACGTCGACCTCGAAGCCGCGCTGCTCCAGCATCTCCTTCCAGAGGAAGGTGGAGGCGATGCCCTCGTCCCACGGGATGTAGCCGATGCTGATCTTCTTGCCGTCGCCGATCAGCGTGCTCTTGCCCGCGGTGTCGTCCTTGGAACCGCCGCCGAAGAGGCTCATGCTGCCCGCGACGAGCGCGAGGACGACGATGCCGACGGCCGCGACACGGGGCTGCGGGCGGTAGGTCCAGATCTTCCAGCCCTCGGCCATGGCCTGGGCCTTGGCGACCGCGCGGCGG
Organism: Streptomyces sp. iso_384; assembly: GCF_056172905.1. NCBI lineage: Bacteria > Bacillati > Actinomycetota > Actinomycetes > Kitasatosporales > Streptomycetaceae > Streptomyces > Streptomyces sp. iso_384. Next base: position 2,804,332 of record NZ_JBWBTT010000001.1, on the reverse strand, counting down.
CCCAGCGGGGAGACCTCGGTGCCCAGCGCGCCGGTCATCCGGTCCAGGTACATGGCGAGGATGACGATGGAGATGCCCGCCTCGAAGCCGAGGCCGACGTCGACGTTGCCGATGGCGCGGTAGACGGAGCCGCCGAGGCCGCCGCCGCCGACCATGCCCGCGATGACGACCATGGAGAGGCCGAGCATGATGACCTGGTTGATTCCGGCCATGATCGTGGGCAGGGCGAGCGGCAGCTGGACGCGCAGCAGGGTGTTGCGCGAGGTGGTGCCGAAGGCCTCGGCCGCCTCGACGAGTTCGCCGTCGACCTGGCGGATGCCGAGTTCGGTCATCCGGACGCCCGGGGGCAGCGCGAAGATGATGGTGGCGATGATGCCGGGGACCACGCCGACGCCGAAGAAGATGACGCCGGGGATCAGGTAGACCATGGCGGGCATGGTCTGCATGAAGTCCAGGACCGGCCGGGTGATCGCGCTGACCGTCCGGGACCGGGAGGCCCAGATGCCCAGCGGTACGGCGATGAGCAGGGTGACGAGCGTCGCGACGAGCACCAGGGTGAGGGTGTCCATCGCCTCGTCCCACAGCTCGACGGAGTCGATGAGGGCGAAGCCGACGAAGGTGAGCAGGGCCGCGGGCAGGCCGCGCAGCCACCACGCGATGACGGCGACGATGCCCGCGAAGAGCAGCGGCGCGGGGGCGGACAGGACGGCGGCTATGCCGTCGAACATGCCGCTGACGAGCGAGCTGATGGCGTCGAAGAGCCAGGCGAGATGGGTCTGCAGCCAGTCGACCGCGGAGTCGACCCATTCGCCGAGGGGGAGTCTAAACACCGGCCACCTTCTTCACGTCGGCGCCGGCCGCGGCCGCGGTGTCGCGGGGGGCCTCGGCCGGGGTCATCGGCTCGCCGAGGACGGCGAGCAGCCGGGAGCCGGGGACGACGCCGACGAGCTTGCCCTCGGCGTCGGTCACGGCGACCGGGTTCGTGCTCTGCGAGCAGGGCGTGAACAGGTCGATGATCGGTGTGGCCTCGGAGACCGTGGCGGGGGCCGCGGCGAGCACGTCCTGCGGGGTACGCATCTCCTTGCCGTCCGCGGCCTTGCTGCCCATCACCGTGTGCGGCTCGGCCATGATCGCGCTCGCGGTGAGCACCCGGGAGCGGTCGACGTCCTGGGTGAAGGAGGCGACGTAGTCGCTGGCCGGGGTGACGAGGATGTCCTCGGCGGTGCCGAGCTGGACGATCTCCCCGTCGCGCATCACGGCGATCCGGTCACCCAGGCGCATGGCCTCGTTGAGGTCGTGGGTGATGAAGACGATGGTCTTCTTCAGCCGCTTCTGGAGCTCCAGGAGCTGGTCCTGCATGTCACGGCGGATCAGCGGGTCGAGCGCGCTGAAGGACTCGTCCATGAGCAGCAGGTCGGCGTCGGTGGCCAGGGCGCGGGCGAGGCCCACGCGCTGCTGCATACCGCCGGACAGCTCGTCGGGCCAGGACTTCTCCCAGCCTTCGAGGCCGGTGAGCCGCAGCGCCTCGGCGGCGCGCACCTCGCGCTCCTCGCGCGAGACGCCCTGCACCTCCAGGCCGTACGCGGCGTTCTCCAGGACGCTCCGGTGGGGGAAGAGCGCGAAGTGCTGGAACACCATGCTGATCTTGGTGGAGCGGACGTGCCGCAGGTCGCGGGGGCTCAGGGCGGTGAGGTCCTGGCCGTCGAACAGCACGCGGCCCGCGGTCGGCTCCAGCAGTCCGTTCAGCATGCGGAGCAGGGTGGACTTGCCCGAGCCGGACAACCCCATGACGACGAAGATCTGACCCGGCTCCACGCTGAACGAGGCGTCGATCACCGCGGCAGTCGTTCCGTCGGCACGCAACTCGTCGCGGTCGGAGCCGTTCTCGAGCTTCCGCACGGCTTCATCGGGTCGTCTGCCGAAGACTTTGTACAAGTGTTCGGCTTGCAGCCTGGACACATACACCTCACGCGTTGAACCGAAAAACGGTCTGCCACCCCCTCCGGCAGACCGTGGAGCAATGCGGGTTCTGTCCGCGTGGCACATGCACTAGTTGAAAATGCGACGTGGTCCGCTCCGGTGGCGCGCCTGCCCGCACTTACGCAACCCAAACGCGACCGTGACCCAGGTCACTGACCTGCGACGAAGCGGAAGCAAGCGGTTACCCGGAGCGACTGTGGGTGCGGTGGGGCATCATCGGGTCTGTGACGCGACGCCTGATGCTCCTCGACACCGCCTCCCTGTACTTCCGCGCCTACTTCGGCGTGCCCGACTCGGTCCGCGCACCGGACGGGACGCCCGTGAACGCCGTGCGCGGCCTCCTCGACTTCATCGGCCGCCTGGTGCTCGACCACCGGCCGGACGAGCTGGTCGCCTGCTGGGACAACGACTGGCGTCCGCAGTGGCGGGTCGACCTGATCCCGACGTACAAGGCGCACCGGGTCGCCGAGGAGACGCCCGCCGGACAGACCGACGAGGAGGAGATCCCCGACACGCTGTCCCCGCAGGTCCCGATCATCGAGGACGTGCTGGCGGCGCTCGGCATCGCCCGGGTCGGCGTCACGCCGTACGAGGCGGACGACATCATCGGCACGCTCACCGCGCGCGCGAAGGGCCCGGTGGACATCGTCACCGGCGACCGCGATCTGTATCAGCTGGTCGACGACGCCCGTCGGGTGCGCGTGCTCTACCCGCTCAAGGGCGTCGGCACGCTCCAGGCGACCGACGAGGCGTGGCTGCGCGAGAAGTACGGCGTGGACGGCGCGGGCTACGTCGATCTGGCGCTGCTCCGCGGCGACCCGAGCGACGGACTCCCGGGCGTCCCCGGCATCGGCGAGAAGACGGCGGCGAAGCTGCTGGACGCGTACGGCGACCTCGACGGGATCATGGCGGCGGTGGACGACCCGAAGGCGAAGCTGACCCCGTCGCAGCGCAAGCGGCTGGACGAGTCGCGCGCCTATGTGGCCGTCGCGCCGAAGGTGGTCCGGGTGGCCGGGGACGTACCGCTGCCGGACTTCGACGCGACGCTGCCGCGCGAGCCGCACGACCCGGCCGCGCTGGAGGCGCTGGCTGAGCAGTGGGGGCTGGGCGGAGCGCTTCAGCGACTGCTGACCGTCCTTCAGCACTGAGGCGTCGAACGGGGCGCCGGACGAAGCGCTGGACACGGCGCCGACCAAGACGCCGGACGAGGTGCTAACTTAGGTATACCTAAGTCTTCGAACCAGGGAGTACCTCGTGGCAGAGCGGCCGGCCCGGCAGGGACCCAAGGCCCAGGGGGCGCAGGTCGTGCGCACCGAGCAGATCACCCCGCACATGGTGCGGGTGGTCCTCGGCGGCGAAGGTCTCGCGGACTTCACCCTCTCCGGCTTCACCGACCACTACATCAAGCTGTGCTTCGCGCCCGAGGGCGCGGACTACGCGCACCCGTTCGACATGGCCACCATCCGCGAGGAGTATCCGCGCGAGCTGTGGCCCACCACCCGTACGTACACGGTGCGTTCCTGGGACCCGGTCGCCCGGGAGATGGCCGTCGACTTCGTCGTGCACGGCGACGAGGGCCTCGCGGGACCGTGGGCGCAGCGGGCACAGGTCGGCGAGCAGGTGACCTTCCTCGGCCCCGGCGGCGGTTACGGACCGGACGCCTCGGCGGACTGGCATCTGCTGGTCGGCGACGAGAGCGCGCTGCCGGCCGTCGCCGCGGCGCTGGAGCAGATGCCGACGGGCGCGGTGGTGCACGCCTTCGTCGAGGTGCCGGACGCCTCGGAGGAGCAGAAGATCGTGACGCCCGACGGGGTGGCCGTGACCTGGCTGCACCGCGGTGACCGGCCGGTCGGCGAGCTGCTGACGGCCGCCGTGAAGGGGCTGGACTTCCCCGGGGGCCAGGTCCAGGCCTTCGTACACGGGGAGGCGGGCTTCGTGAAGGAGATCCGCCGGTATCTGCGCGTGGAGCGCGAGATCCCGCTGTCGCAGCTGTCGATCTCGGGCTACTGGCGTCTCGGCCAGAACGACGACGCCTGGCGCGCCGTGAAGCGCGAGTGGAACGAGCAGGTGGAGCGCGAGCAGGAGAGCGGCACGACCGCCGCCTGAGCCCCGCCCGCCCCTCCGCGCGGCCGCACCTGGAGCGACCGCCCGGCGAGCAGACCCACCGGACCCCGTCCGCCGCACACCGCGGCGGGCGGGGTCCGCGCGTCGGCCTCAGCCCGCCGCGGGAGCACCTCCCGCGGCGGGAGCGCCTCCCGCCGCGGGAGCGCCTTCTTCCCGCGGAGCGTCACCCTCCGGGCGAGCCGCCCGGTCACCCGTGAGGTACTCCGGGGACTCGAAGCGCCGGAACGACGCATCGATGTGCGCCAGCCTGCGCAGCGCGCCGAACATCGCCTCGCCGAGGACGGTCCCCACGACGACGCTCTCGACCAGGTCCTCGCGGGCCACCCGCCGCTGTACGTAGTCGAGGTCGGCGTGGGCGACCGGCTCGGCGGCGTCCGCGTAGACGTCCATCAGGTCGATGTATCCGCCGTGCCCGGCCCGGCGCAGCGCGGCCAGCACCTGAGCCAGCGATTCGGCGGCGGGGCTCTGCGCGTCGGCCTGCCAGTCGCGCCGCAGCAGCAGCTCGGCCACCTCCTCGCGCGCCTCCTCCAGTTCGGGACCCGCCTGCTCCTCGCCGGTCGGTGTGACGCCGTCCGCCGCGACACCGAGCACCTTGTGCACCGGCTGCTCGGGGTCGTCCATGGCTCCCAGGACCTCGCCGATGGCGGCGAGCGAGAGGCCTCCGACATCCAGCAGCGCCCGGATCAGCCGCAGTCTGCGCTCGTGCCCGGAGCCGTAATGCGCCTGGTTCGGGCTGGTCAACTCCCCTGCGGCCAGCAGACCTTCACGTAGGTAGTACTTGATCGTCGGCACCGGAACCCCGGACCTGCGACTCAACTCACCGATGCGCACCGCGTGTTCGTCCTTCCGCCCTTGCCAGAAACCACCCCCATCATAGATAGTCCACCTATCGGATAGCGGACAGCGTGGCTATCCATACTGACCGCATCACCACCGCATCACCACAGGGGGTCTCCCATGCCGTCGTGGCGTTCCTGGCATCGCCCATTAGTCGTCCTCTCCGCCGCGATGGCCGCTCTCGCCGTCGTCTCCGCCGTCGGACTCGTGGTCGACGACCGGGTCCTGGTGGGGGCGCCGATCTGGGCGAAGCCGTTCAAGTTCAGCGTGTCCTTCGTCGCGTACTGCCTGACGCTGGCCTGGATGCTGACGCTCCTCACCCGCGGGCGGCGGATCGGCCGGTGGGCGGGGCACGTGGTCGTGCTGACGAGCCTGGTCGAGATGGTGATCATCACCGTGCAGGTCGTCCGGGGGAAGCGCAGCCACTTCAACACCGCGACCGCCTTCGACTCGGCGCTGTGGAACGCGATGGGCATGACCATCGTCGCCCTGTGGACGGCCACTCTGGTGATCGCCGTCCTGTTGCTGCGTACCCGCATCGCCGACCGTGCGGAGGCCCTGGCCGTCCGGGGCGGGCTGCTGATCGCCCTGGCCGGCGCGGCACTCGGCTTCCTGATGTCGCTGCCGAGCGAGAGCCGGCAGGCGGCCGGGAATCTCGACGCCGCCGACACGATGGGCGCGCACTCCGTGGGCGTACCGGACGGCGGCCCGTCCATGCCCCTGACCGGCTGGTCGACGACCGGCGGCGATCTGCGGGCCCCGCACTTCGTGGGCATGCACGCGCTCCAGCTGATACCGCTCCTGCTGATCGCGCTGGTCCTGCTCGCGCCCCGGTTCACCCCGCTGCGCGACGCCGGGGTGCGGCTGCGCCTCGTCCGGGTCGCCGTGGCCGGTTACGCGGCGTTCGTCGCGCTCATCACCTGGCAGGCGCTCCGGGGCCAGCCGCTGATCCACCCGGACGGGGTCACACTGGCCGCCGCCGGAGCGATCCTCGCGGCGGTGGCGGGCGGCGCCCGGGCCGCACTGCGCCCGGCCGCCGGCGAACACCCGGTCCGTACCGCCCACGACGACAAGGAGCCCGTCGTATGACCGGCGCACTCTTCGAGATCACGTTCTATCTGGCCGCACCCTTCTGGCTACTGATGATCTTCGCCCCGACCTGGTCAGGCACCGCCCGCGTCGTCGCCTCGCCGCTGACCGTGCTGCCGGTGCTCGCCGTCTACGTCGTCCTGGTCGTGCCGGTGTTCCCGGAACTCTGGACGGCGGTGAGCAGCCCGGACATCGACACCTTCCGTGATCTGACGGCGCTGGCCGGCGGAGCGGGCGCCATCTGGGCGCAGGTGATCGCCTGGGATCTTCTGCTGGGGCAGTGGATGTATCTGCAGAGCCGGAAGCTGGGGCTCTCGCCGTGGCTGATGGGGCCGCTGCTGGTGCTGACGATCCTGCTGGCGCCGTTCGGGCTGCTGCTCTTCCTCGCCGTCCGCGCCGTCCGGCTGCGGGGGCGGGAACCGATCCCCGGCTGAGTCACGCGTCCTCCCGGGCCCGGTCTGGAAAGATCGCGGACATCCGACCAATCCGCACGGGCGCCGGCTCCGAATCACTTGCGGAAACAACGATCGCCCCGGGAGGAAACCCGCGTGAAGGAAGCCGTACACATCAGTGGGGTGCCCTCGCCCGGTCCCGATCTCCAGGAGCTTCTGGTGCGGGTCGCACGGGGTGACCAGGACGCGTTCGCCTCGGTGTACGACGCGGTGAGCGGCCCCGTGCTCGGCCTGGTGCGCAGCGTTCTGCGGGACCCGGCCCAGTCGGAGGAGGTGGCGCAGGAGGTGCTGGTGGAGGTGTGGCGCACCGCGCCCCGCTTCCAGGCCTCCCGGGGCAGCGCGATGAACTGGGTACTGACCCTGGCCCACCACCGGGCCGTCGACCGGGTCCGCTCCGCCGAGGCCGCAGCCGCCCGGGAGCACAAGGCGGCGCTGCTGGATCGGACACCCGCCTTCGACGAGGTGTCCGAACAGGTCGAGACCCGGCTGGAGAGAGAACAGGTACGGCGCTGTATGCGCACCCTGTCCGAGCTGCAACGGGAGTCGGTGACCCTCGCCTACTACCGGGGCCTGACCTACCGTGAGGTCTCCGAGCTCCTCTCCGTGCCGCTCGGCACCATCAAGACACGACTCCGCGACGGCCTCATCCGGCTGCGCGACTGCCTGGGGGTGAGCGCATGAGCACGGCCGAACTGCACACGCTGACCGGGGCCTACGCCCTGCATGCGCTGCCGGAGTCCGAACAGCGGGCGTTCGAACAGCATCTGGAGGACTGCGAGGCCTGCGCCCAGGAGGTACTGGAGCTGTCGGCCACCGCCGCCCGGCTCGGGCTCGCCGTCGCCGAGACCCCGCCGCGCGAGCTGCGCGAGAGGGTGCTGCGGGAGATCACGACCGTACGCCAGGACGCTCCAGCGCACGGCAGACGTGAACGGACCGGCGGCAGGGGGCGCACCGGACGGTGGTACGCCTACGCGCTGGCCGCCTGCGTCGCGGCGGCCGCCGCGTTCGGCGGGGTCGCGGTATGGCAGAACCAGCTGGCGCAGGACGCGCGGCAGGAGGCGAACCAGGCGCAGCGGCAGAACGAGCAGTTGGCGCGGGTGCTCTCCGCCCCGGACGCGAAGACCTCGTCGGGCGAGCTGACGGGTGGGGCTCGCGGCACCGTCGTCGTCTCGCAGAGCCAGAACCGCGCGGTGTTCCTGGCCTCGGGCATGGCGCCGCCGCCGAGCGGCAAGGTCTACCAGATCTGGTTCAACGACGAGGGCACCATGCGCTCGGCCGGGCTGATGGACCCGAAGGCGAGCGACGACGCGGTCCTGCTGGACGGGTCGGTGGACCAGGCGTCCGGGATGGGCATCACGGTCGAGCCCGCGGGCGGCTCCGCCGAACCGACTTCGGAGCCGGTGGCGCTGATGGACTTCCCGACAGCCTGACGACGCTTCGCCCACGAGTAACGCAAGGGAGCACACGTTCCATGAGTAGTGTCGCGGTGGTGCTGTTCACCTCCGACCTGCGTCTGCACGACCATCCGGTGCTGCGTGGCGCCCTGCGGGACGCGGACGAGGTCGTCCCGCTGTTCGTGCGGGACGACGCCGTCCACCGCGCCGGGTTCGACGCGCCCAACCGGCTGGCGTTCCTCGCGGACTGCCTGGCGGACCTGGACGCCGGACTCCGTGACCGCGGCGGGAGACTGATCGTCCGCCGGGGCGAGAGCGCCCGCGAGGTGAAACGGGTCGTCGAGCAGACCGGGGCAGGCTCCGTGCACATCGCCGCCGGGGTCAGCGGGTACGCGGCACAGCGTGAGGAGCGCATCCGGGAGGCCCTCTCGGGCACCGGCTGCGAGTTGCGCGTCCATGACGCGGTGGTCACCGCGCTCGCCCCGGGCCGGGTGGTCCCGACGGGCGGCAAGGATCACTTCGCGGTGTTCACCCCGTACTTCCGCCGTTGGGAGGCGGAGGGAGTACGGGGCGCACTGGCCGCTCCCCGCACGGTCCGGGTGCCCGACGGCGTGTCCGGCGACGCGCTCCCGGACCGGGACGCCGTCGGGCACGTCTCCCCCGGTCTCGCCCGGGGCGGCGAGGAGGCGGGACGCAAGCTGGTGACGTCCTGGCTCCACGGCCCCATGGCCGACTACGAGGACGGCCACGACGACCTGGCCGGCGACGCGACGTCCCGGCTCTCCCCGCATCTGCACTTCGGTACGGTCTCCGCCGCCGAACTGGCCAACCGCGCACGGGAGAAGGGCGGCGCCGGCGGCGAGGCGTTCGTACGGCAACTGGCCTGGCGCGACTTCCACCACCAGGTCCTCGCCGCCCGGCCCGACGCCTCCTGGTCCGACTACCGGCCGCGCCAGGACCGGTGGCGCTCCGACGCGGACGAGATCGAGGCCTGGAAGTCCGGGCACACGGGCTATCCGCTGGTGGACGCGGCGATGCGGCAGCTCGCGCACGAGGGCTGGATGCACAACCGGGGCCGGATGCTGGCCGCGAGCTTCCTCACGAAGACGCTGTACGTGGACTGGCGGGTGGGCGCCCGGCACTTCCTGGACCTGCTGGTCGACGGCGATGTGGCGAACAACCAGCTCAACTGGCAGTGGGTGGCGGGCACCGGCACGGACACCCGGCCCAACCGGGTGCTCAACCCGGTGATCCAGGGCAAACGCTTCGATCCGCGCGGCGACTACGTACGCCGCTGGGTGCCGGAGCTGGCGGAGCTGGAGGGGCCCGGGATCCACGAACCCTGGAAGCTGGAGGGCCTGGACCGGGCGGGCGTCGACTATCCCGACCCGGTGGTGGACCTGGCCGAGGCGCGGGCCCGCTTCGAACGGGCGCGCGGCCTGGACTGAGCCGTACGACCACCCGGAAGGGGCCTGTTCCGCGCGGCTGCGGAACAGGCCCCTTCCGGGTTTCTCACGCCCGGCGCGGCGGCCGCGGGAAGAAGCCGCTCGTCCGGGCCCGGTACTCGGCGAACCCGGGCCGGTCGGCCATGTGACGCTCCAGCAGGGCAGCGCCGCTGCCCTTGGTGAGCAGGAAGCTCATCAGCAGCGGGGCGACGACGGTGGCGGCAGCGGCGGCCGGGGCCTGGCAGACGAAAAGGAAGAGGCCCCACCAGACGCAGAAGTCCCCGAAGTAGTTCGGATGGCGGGTCCAGGACCACAGCCCCCGGTCCATGATCGTGCCCTTGTTGGCGGGGTCGGCCTTGAACCGGGCGAGCTGGGCGTCGCCGATCGCCTCGAAGGCCAGCCCGACCGCCCACAGCAGCACCCCCGCCCAGGCCCACCAGGCCAGTGGCGCGGTGAGGTACTGGGCGGCCTGCACCGGGAGCGAGACGAGCCAGACCAGCGCGCCCTGGAGCAGATACACCTTGCGCAGGGCGTACAGCTGGGGGTTGCCAGGGGCTTTGGCCAGCATCTTCGCGTAGCGCGGGTCCTCTCCGTGGCCCTTCCCGCGCCGCCCGATATGGACGGCGAGGCGCACCCCCCAGATCACCGTCAGCGCGGTGACCAGGAGCCGGCGGCCGTCGTCGCCGACATCCGCCGAGAGAGCGTAGGAGACCAGGGCGACGACGGCGAAGCCGAGGCCCCAGGCGATGTCGACGATCCGGTGCACGCCCTTGTTCAGGGCGACGGCGAAGGTGACGAGCATGACGCCGAGGGCGGCGACGGCCGCGCCCGCGAGTCCGTTCGCGAACGCGGCCCAGGCGAAGCCGCTCACCGGTCCGCTCCCGGCTTCTCCGGCTCGTACCAGCCCCGCCGGGTGGCCGGCATCGCGGCGGAGCCGACCGGATCGGGCCGTACGGTCAGGATCTGGTCGACGCCCATCCGCCGTTCCTCGAACGCGAGCGCGCCACCGACGAGATAGAGCCGCCACACCCGCGCGGTCTGCTCCCCGACCAGGGCGACGAACTCCGCCCAGCGCTCCTCCAGCGTCCGCCGCCAGGCCTCCACCGTCAGCACGTAGTGCTCGCGCAGCGACTCGACGTCACGCACTTCGAGACCGGCGCCCTCCAGCAGGGCGACGGTCTCACCGAGCGGCCGCATGTGCATGTCGGGGGCGATGTACGACTCGATGAACGCGCCGCCGCCCGGGGCGGTCGTGCCCCGGGACATCTGCTGGACCAGGGCCCGTCCGCGCGGCCGGAGGGAGTCGTGCAGGATCCGGGTGAACGCCGGGTACTCGGCGTCTCCGACGTGCTCGCCCATCTCGACGGTGGACACGGCGTCGTACGCGCCCCGGGTCTCCGGCCGCTCCGCGATGTCCCGGTAGTCGATGTTCAGCACCTCGACGAGGTCGCCGAGCCCGCGTGCCGCGACCTGTTCCCGTACGTACGCGGCCTGTTCGGCGGCGAGGGTGACGGCGGTGACCCGGACGCCGTGGCGTCTCGCCGCGTACAGGGTCAGCGAACCCCAGCCGCAGCCGATGTCCAGCAGCCGTGTGCCGGGCCGCAGTCCGAGCTTGCGGCAGATCAGCTCCAGCTTGTCGCGCTGGGCGTCGGCCGGGCCGTAGTCGGGGGCGTCGCTGGTCCAGTAGCCGCAGGAGTACGCCATCGTCGCGTCGAGGAGCAGGGCGTAGAAGGCGTTGGACAGGTCGTAGTGGTGGCTGATCGCCGCCCGGTCGCGGGCCTTGCTGTGCAGCTCCCCGCGCAGTCCCGCGCGGGCTGCGGGCACCGGTGGCCGGGGGCCGACCGCGCCGAGGCGCAGGGCGAGGCCGGCCGCCCTGACGCGGTCGGCGAGGGCGGGCGCGGGCGCGGCGAGACCGCGTTCGCGCACGGCGCGGCGCATGGCGCGCAGCCCGTCGCCGAGGTCGGCGTCCAGGTCGATGTCGCCGGTGATGTAGGCCTCGGCGAGACCGAGTTCGCCCGGTTCCCACAGCAGACGGCGCAGGGCTCTACGGGTCCGCACGTGGACGGTGGGGGCGTCGCGGGGCCCGGTCTCGCTGCCGTCCCACATCCGTACCCGGACCGGCAGTGCGCCGCCGAGGAAGCGCTCGATCAGCGGTTCGACGCGCTGGGCGGCCCCGGTCGGGGTGCGCCGGGCGGGGGGCTTGGCTGCGGTCGTGGTCACGCGGTCTCCTCGCGGGTCAGCAGCAGTTGCTGCACATCGAGATAGCCGGAGCGGAAACCCGCTTCGGAGTAGGCGAGATAGAAGGTCCACATCCGGCGGAAGACGGCGTCGAAACCGAGGGCGTCGACCTCGGCGGCCCGTTCGGTGAACCTCTCCCGCCACAGCCGGAGCGTCTCGGCGTAGTGCGCGCCGAAGCGGATGCGCCGGGTGGTGCGCAGGCTCGTGCGGCCGGTGGTGATCCGCTCCACGGCCTCGGTGGAGGGCAGCAGTCCGCCGGGGAAGATGTACTTCTGGATCCAGGTGTACGTGGAGCGGCTGGCGCGCAGCCGGTCGTCGGGCATGGTGATGGCCTGGAGGGCGATCCGGCCGCCGGGGGCGAGCAGCCGGTCCAGGGTCTCGAAGTAGACCGGCCAGAACTCCTCGCCGACCGCCTCGACCATCTCGACGCTGACGATGGCGTCGTAGTCGCCGGTGACCTGGCGGTAGTCGCTCAGCCGCACCTCGACACGGTCCTCGAACCCGGCCTCGCGGATGCGGGTACGGGCCAGTTCGCGCTGTTCGGCGGAGAGGGTGACGGTGGTGACCCGGGCGCCGCGGGCGGCCGCGCGGACGGCCAGTTCGCCCCAGCCGGTGCCGATCTCCAGGAGGCGGGTGCCCTCGGTGACCCCGGCGGCGTCGAGCAGCCGGTCGATCTTGCGGTGCTGGGCGGCGGGCAGCAGCTCGTGCTCGGCGGGGAAGCCGCGGAAGACGGCGGAGGAGTAGGAGAGCGTCTCGTCGAGGAAGAGGGCGAAGAGCTCGTTGGACAGGTCGTAGTGGTGGCTGATGTTGTCCCGGGAGCCCTCGGGGGTGTTCAGCTGCGCGGCGGGCCTGCGCAGTGCCCAGATGCCGCGCAGGCGTTGCAGCGGCCGGGGGACGAGGTCGGCCGCGTGGTCGGCGAGCACGGTCAGTACCCCGACCAGGTCCGGCGCGTCCCACTCCCCCGCCATGTACGACTCGCCGAAGCCGATGAGTCCGCTCGCGCCGATCCGCCGGAAGAAGGCGTCGGGGTCGCGGATGACCATGAGCGGCCCGCCGAGACCGATGTCGCCCCGGCCCGCCAGCCGGGCGCGCAGCGGAAGCCGGGCGAGCGCGCGGCGGACGATGCGTTCGGCGACGGCGGTCCGGGCGCGGGAGGCCCGGGGCAGGGTGACGACGTCGGGCCAGCGTTCCGGGTCGGTCCCGGGGGTGTGCTCTGCCGGCGGCGCAGAGGTGGGAACGGTCACTGCATACCTTCCTGAGTGCGGTGCGGGGGACGGGGCTGCACGGGGAGCCCGCGGAGATACAGCCGGATGCCGTGCAGGCGGATCGCGGCGGAGACGAGGACGGTGGAGAGGGGGTGGCGCAGGGCGAGGCGCACCAGCTCGCGAGGGGTCGCCGGGCGGCGTCCTCCGCGTACGGTCGCGGTGAACGGGCGGCCGCCGTCGCGCTCCAGATGGATGCTCAGGTCGAGACGGGCCCCGGGTTCGGGCAGCCGCATGCGGTAGCCGCCGTCCACGGGGAAGAACGGCGAGACGTAGAACTCCTTGCCGGTCACCGCACGGTGGTCCTCATCGGGACGCAGCAGATAGCCGTGCCGTCCGCCGTACGTGTTGTGCACCTCGGCGACGACGCAGAGCAGGCTGCCGTCGGCGCGGTGGCACCAGTAGACGGTGATCGGGTTGAAGACGTACCCGAAGACCCGGGCCTGGGTGAGCATGGTGACCGTGCCGTCGTCGCCCAGCTCCACGCCCCGGGCCCGCAGGAAACGCTCAAGACCCGCGCGGATGGTGGGCGCGGTGCCGCCGAAGTGGTCGCGGGCGTCGAACCGGGCCAGCGGCCGCAGGGCGCGCGGCAGCCGGGGCGGCCGGTCGGGGTCGATCAGCCACAGATAGGTGCGGTGCCGGAACGCGTACGTCGTCGGCCGGGTCCGTACGTGCGTGATGGTGCACGGGTAGAGGGCGTTCACCACCTCACCCCAAGGGCGGCGGCGGCCTCGGCCCCCGAACGGCAGCCGTCCTCGTGGAACCCCCAGCCGTGGTAGGCCCCCGCGTAGGCGGTGACGGGACCGGACAGGGCGGGCAGCCGGGCCTGGGCGGCGACCGACGCCGGGGTGTAGACGGGGTGTTCGTAGACCATGCGGGCGCGCACGGTGTCCGGGTCGACCCGGTCGGCGCCGTTCAGCGTGACGACGAAGGTGTCCGGGGCGTCGAGCCGCTGGAGCAGGTTCATGTCGTAGCTGACGGTGACGCGGTCGGCGTCGGCGGCGCACGAGGGCATCAGGTAGTTCCAGGAGGCCCTGGCTCCCCGGGCGCGCGGCAGCAGGGCGGTGTCCGTGTGCAGCAGGGTCGGGTTGCGGGAGTAGCGGAACGCGCCGAGCGTGTTGCGCTCGGCGTCGGTCGGGTCGGCGAGCAGCCGCAGCGCCTGGTCGGGGTGGGTGGCGATGACGACGGAGTCGTACGGAGTGGTGGTGCCGTCCTCGGTGGTGACCTCGACGCCGTCCGCGTGCCGGGTGATGGCGCGCACCGGGGTCGCGGTGTGCACGGCGGTGAGCTGCTTGACGACGCGGTCGACGTAACTGCGCGAACCGCCGGTGACGGTGCGCCAGACCGGCGAGCCCCCGATGGAGAGCATGCCGTGGTGATCGAGGAAGCGGAACAGATAGCGGGCCGGGTAGCGCAGGGCGGTGACCGGGTCGCAGGACCAGACGGCGGAGACCATGGGGGTGAGGAAGTGGGCGTGGAAGTACGGTGAGAAGCGCCCGCGCCGGGCGAACTCCCCCAGCGTCATCCCGCTCGCACCGCTCTCCGGCAGCGCCAGCAGGGCCCGGGCCGCACGGTGGAAGCGCGGCACCTCGGCGAGCATCCGCAGATAGGGGCCGCGCACGGCGGAACGCGGCTGCGCGAAGAGCCCGGCGGGCCCGCGCGCCCCGGCGTACTCCAGGCCGCACCCCTCGCACCGTACGGACATCGACATCTCGGACTCCTGCGTGGCGACCCCGAGCTCGTCGAAGAGGCGCAACAGATGGGGGTACGTCCGCCGGTTGTGCACGATGAACCCGGAGTCGACGCGGTGCACCCGGCCGTCGGACGCGCCCAGATCATGGGTGTGGGCGTGGCCGCCGACGCGGTCGTCCGCCTCGTACAGCGTCACCTCATGAGCGTCGCGGAGAACGTGGGCGGCGGTCAGTCCCGCCACCCCGGACCCCACCACGGCCGTCCGCCGCCGTTCCCCTGCCATGCCGGCTCCCTCCGGTCCTTCCGCACTGGTCGGAGCGGTGCTGGAACGCTCCTCAACACTCCATTCGTGGCCGGGAGCCGAACGGATTGGTCGATCGCCGACTCTGCTCCGAACGAGTGAATGAGATCCCGGGACCAATCCGCGGCCGGGCCGGCGCCGAACCCCTGGTGTGAGAACAGACCGGAACGATGCGCGGATGGACGGGGCGCTCCTGCCCCGGCGGTCCCGCCCCGCGCGTGGCTGAACGCCGGGCGCCCGACCTCGCGGTCCACCCCTGCGCGCGACCGGCCCACCCCTATCCCACCCCCCGCTTCGCACGACACCTTCGATTCAGGAGAACGCCATGAACACGCTCCTCTTCCGCCGCGCAGCCGTAGCCGTGTCCGCAGCAGCCGTGCTGCCGCTGACGCTGACGGCCTGCTCGTCGGACGACTCCTCCAAGGACTCGGCCGCAGGCTCGACGCCCAGCGCCTCCGCGCCGGCGAGCCCCTCGGCCGATGCCCCGGCGACCATGGACAAGCCGTTCGGCCCGGCCTGTTCGTCGGTGCCGAAGGAAGGCGCGGGCTCGTTCGACGGCA
Organism: Streptomyces sp. iso_384; assembly: GCF_056172905.1. NCBI lineage: Bacteria > Bacillati > Actinomycetota > Actinomycetes > Kitasatosporales > Streptomycetaceae > Streptomyces > Streptomyces sp. iso_384. The sequence goes on along the minus strand of NZ_JBWBTT010000001.1, from coordinate 2,788,958 downwards.
TGGCCAAGGACCCGGTCGCCACGGCCGCCTCGAACAACGAGGAGCTGTCGACGCTGGTGGCCGCCGTGAAGCAGGCGGGCCTGGTCGACACGCTCAACAACGCGGAGAACATCACGGTGTTCGCCCCGACCAACGACGCCTTCGCGAAGATCCCGAAGGCCGACCTGGACGCACTCCTGGCGAACAAGGCCGAGCTCACCAAGGTGCTCACGTACCACGTGGTGGGCGAGAAGCTGACGCCGCAGCAGCTGGAGAAGGGCTCCTTCGACACACTGGAGAAGAGCGAGCTGACGACGGCCGGCTCGGGCACCGAGTACACCGTGAACGACTCCTCGAAGGTCGTCTGCGGCAATGTCCCGACCGCCAACGCGACGGTCTACATCGTCGACACGGTCCTGATGCCCCCGAAGTAACCCCCCTGTTTCCCCCCACGGACGAGGGGCGGGAAGCCGCGCACACCGCGGCTCCCCGCCCCTCGTCGTCCTATGCCTTCCCTGACGGCGCCGGAACGCTGTGCGGAGGCGGCGGCCGGGATGCGGGCGACCACATCGGCGGTGTACTTCGCGCACGCCGGGCGCCCGGCGACGATGGCGGCGGCCCGCCGGATCGCGGCGCTGACCCACGGAGACCGGGCGGCCTGGGAGGGCACCGCGGTCTTTCATGAGCTGGTCCGGGTGGCCCTGGCGGGCGGCGACCCGCTCGCCGCCGTACCCGGGGCGCTGGCCCAGGTGCACCCCGGCCATCGGGTCCGCTGGTCGACGGTGCTGGCGCCCGACTGGCACCCGGGCCTGGCGACCGAGTTCAACGGTGCGGTGTGGCCCTGTCTGGGCACCGCGCTCTGGGCGCTGCGCACGACGGACACGTTCGAGCGGGCTCTGGCGTCCGCCGTCGACGTGGGCGGGGACACCGACACGGTGGCGGCCGTGACGGGCGGCCTGGCGAGAGCGGTGTACGGCATCGGCGCGGTCCAGGACCGCTGGACCGAGATCCTGCACGTACCGCTGCCCGGCTACGGCGACCGCCGCCTGAGCACGGAGGACCTCCGCGCCCTGGCCGCCCGGCCGGCTGGACGCCGAGGGCCCCCGGACCGCCTGAGGATTCCCCTCCGAGAACATTGCCCGAAATATACACATAAGCGTCAGATAAGAGCACTATGGAGGAAAGGGCGCCTGCCGCATCCATCCGCACCGCGGCGGGGCCGCAGAACGAAGGAGACGAAATCTCATGAGCAACGTCTCACACGCGAGGAGCGACATATCGGGCCACCCCGATGCCTCCGAAATGCGTGCGCGCTACGACCGCGTGATGGGCGGCCGCGATGTGGCGCTGGTGGACGCGCCGGTGTTCCTCGTCGGTCTCTACTGCGCCGTTTCCCCGTGGGTGCTGCACTTCACGGCCAGCCAGCCGGCCCTGGTGACGCACAACCTGGTGATGGGCATCGCCATCGCGGTCCTGGCCCTCGGCTTCACCATGATGCCCGAGCGTATGTCCGGCCTGAGCTGGGCGCTCTGCGCGATCGGGGCGTGGATCATCGTGTCGACCTGGGTGGTGGGCAGCAGCCCCGACGCCGGGGTCGTGATCAACAACATCATCGTCGGCGGACTGGCGGTCCTGCTGGGCATGGTCTGCGCAGGAGTCGCGGCCAAGAGCCGCAACACCTGACCACGACACCGACGACCAACCCCGACAACCCCCGCCCCTCTTCCAGCCACCGAGCCCCATCCAGCCCCTCCGGCATTCGAGGAGCGGGGCTTGTCCCTCAGCCCCCGGCACTTGAGGAGCGGGGTTCACCCCTCAGCCCTTCCAGCTCGGCGCCAGAGGAGCAGGGTCCGCTTTCCAGCCCCCGGGCCCCATCCAGCCCCTCCGGCGTTCGAGGAGCGGGGGTTGTCTCTCTGCCCCCGGCACTTGAGGAGCGAGGTCCGGGGCGGAGCCCCGAAACCAGCCCGTACGGCGCTTGAGGACGAAGACGCCCAGCCCCACCCCCGGGTCACCCGACCGAGCTGTAAGCCACCACCCCCCGCAACACCGCGTCCACCGCCTTACGCGCATTCCTCGCCACCCCGGAAGCCCCCGCCCCCGCATCCCGAGGAGCCGCCGCTGCCACCTGCCCCAGCACATCGATCACCTGCTTGCACCACCGTACGAAGTCCCCCGCCGGCATCTCCGCCTCGCGCAGCACCTCGTCCAGCGTCCGGCCGGAGGCCCACATGTAGACCGCCCAGGCGAAGCCGAGATCGGGCTCGCGCTGCCCGACCCCCTCCGTCTGGTTGATCTTGAAGTCCTCCTCCAGGGCATCCAGCCGCCCCCAGATCCGCACCATCTCGCCCATGGCGACCTTGGCCGGCCCGGACGGCAGCTTCGGTGCCACCGCGTCATCGGCCTGCCGCGCCTCGTACACCAACGCCGATACGCAAGCCGCCAGTTCGGCGGGGTTGAGCCCTTCCCAGACCCCCTCCCGCAGACACTCGCTGGCGAGCAGATCCAGCTCCCCGTACAACCGGGCCAGCCGCCGCCCGTTCTCCGTGACCTCGTTGCCCCGGAGGTAGTCCATCTCCGTCAGGAGCGCGACGATTCGGTCGAAGGTCCGGGCGATCGTGTTCGTCCGCCCCTCGATCCGCTTCTCCAGCTGCCGGGTGTCCCGCTGCAGCCGGTGGTAGCGCTCGGCCCACCGCGCGTGGTCCTCCCGCTCGTCGCACCCGTGGCACGGGTGGGCGCGCAGCTCGGTCCGCAACCGGGCGATCTCCCGGTCGTCGGCGGCCGGCGCCCGCCCCTTGCGGTGCCGGTCGGGCACGATGTGCCCGGCCTTGGACCGCAGCGCGGAGGCCAGATCGCGCCGGGACTGCGGCGAGCGCGCGTTGAACGACTTCGGGACGCGCATCCGGTCCAGCGCCTCGACCGGCACCGGAAAGTCCATCGAGGCCAGCCGCTTGACCTGCCGCTCGGCGGTCAGCACCAGCGGACGCGGCCCGTCGTGGTGGTCGAACCCCCGGTGCCCGTTGGCCCGCCCGGCGGGCAGGCCCGGGTCCAGCACCAGCGCCAGACCCGCGAACTTCCCCGTCGGCACATGGATGATGTCACCGGGCTTCAGCTTCTCCAGCGAGGAGGCCGCCGCCGCCCGCCGCTGCGCCGCCCCCTGCTTGGCCAGCTCCGTCTCGCGGTCCTTGAGGTCGCGGCGCAGCCGCGCGTACTCCTCGAAGTCGCCGAGGTGGCAGGTCATGCCCTCCTTGTAGCCCTCCAGGCCCTCCTCGTTGCGCTGGACCTGCCGCGAGATCCCGACGACCGACTTGTCGGCCTGGAACTGGGCGAACGAGGTCTCCAGCAGCTCCCGCGAGCGGTGCCGCCCGAACTGCTGCACCAGGTTGACCGCCATGTTGTACGAGGGGCGGAAACTGGAGCGCAGCGGATACGTACGCGTCCCGGCGAGGCCGGCCAGCGCCGTCGGGTCCATACCGCGCTGCCACAGGACCACCGCATGGCCCTCGACGTCGATGCCGCGACGCCCGGCCCGGCCGGTGAGCTGGGTGTACTCGCCGGGGGTGATGTCGGCGTGCTGCTCGCCGTTCCACTTGACGAGCTTCTCCAACACCACGGAGCGCGCGGGCATGTTGATGCCGAGCGCGAGGGTCTCGGTGGCGAAGACGGCCTTCACCAGACCCTTGACGAACAGCTCCTCGACGACCTCCTTGAAGGTCGGGAGCATGCCCGCGTGGTGCGCGGCGATGCCCCGCTCCAGCCCTTCGAGCCACTCGTAGTAGCCCAGGACGTGCAGGTCCTCACCGGGGATGGAGGCGGTGCGCTCCTCGACGATCTCGCGGACCAGCCGGCGCTTGTCCTCGTCGTTGAGGCGGAGTCCGGCGTACAGGCACTGCTGTACGGCGGCCTCACAGCCGGCCCGGCTGAAGATGAAGGTGATGGCCGGCAGCAGGCCCTCGTTGTCCAGCCGGTCGATGACCTCGGGGCGGCCCGGTGTCCAGATCCGGCCGCGCTGCCGCCGCTCACGCTCGCGGTCGGCCTCGCGCACCATCTTGCCCCGGCGGCGGTCGCGCGGGTTGTAGGTGTTCTGGCTCTCCTGCCGGGCGAGGCGGACCAGGTCCGGGTTGACCTCGCGGCGTCCGGCGCCCCGGCCGCCGTGGTCGGTCGCCTCCTCGAAGAGGTCGTACATCTTGCGGCCGGCCATCACGTGCTGCCAGAGCGGCACCGGGCGGTGCTCGGAGACGATCACCTCGGTGTCGCCGCGCACGGTGTCCAGCCAGTCGCCGAACTCCTCCGCGTTGGAGACGGTCGCCGACAGGGAGACCAGCGTCACCGACTCCGGCAGGTGGATGATCACTTCCTCCCACACCGCGCCCCGGAAGCGGTCGGAGAGGTAGTGCACCTCGTCCATGACCACATAGCCGAGCCCGGAGAGCGACTGGGAGCCCGCGTACAGCATGTTCCGCAGGACCTCGGTGGTCATCACGACCACCGGCGCCTCGGAGTTGACGCTGTTGTCGCCGGTCAGCAGGCCGACCTTGTCCGCGCCGTACCGCTTGACGAGATCGGCGAACTTCTGGTTGGAGAGCGCCTTGATCGGCGTGGTGTAGAAGCACTTGCGGCCCTGCTCCAGGGCCAAATGCACGGCGAACTCGCCGACGATCGTCTTGCCCGACCCCGTCGGGGCCGCGACCAGCACCCCCTTGCCCGCCTCAAGGGCCTGGCAGGCCTCGATCTGGAATGGGTCGAGGCCGAACTCGTACATCTCCCGGAAAGGCCCGAGGGCCGTCGCCATCTCGGCCGCGCGGGCCCGGGATGCCTGGTATCGCTCAGCTGGTGAGAAGTCCTCTGTCATCTTGGCTACGAGCCTACCCGTCACCTCTGACACTCAGCGCGATCTTTAAATGCCCTTGGATCCGCCCCTCGCCCGGCACCCGGCCCGGCACCCCGCTCAGCGCCCGGTGAGCACCCGCACGGCACCCGGTACGCAGGTGGCGGTGAGCGGCAGCGCGCCCAGCGGTTCGCCGTCCGCGTACGCCGTGACCCCGGCCGCCGCCAGCCCGATCGAGGAGACCCGGTGCACGGTGACGGCGGGGTGGCTCAGATGCGTGCCCCGGTAGACCTTCGGGAAGACCTTGAGCAGCGTGGTTCGGGTGCACTCCCCCACCACGGTCACGTCGAAGAGCCCGTCGTCCATCTCGGCGTCGGCGCAGATCCGCATGCCCCCGCCGTACGTGGTCCCGTTGCCCACCGCGATGAGCGTGGCCTCGATCTCGCGGGCCTCTCCCCCGTCGAGCCGGATCCGGTACGGGATCGGCCTGAAGGCGGCCAGTTCGGCGAGGATCGCGAGGTCGTACGTGAACCGTCCGCCGACGAAGCGCATCCGGTTGCCCCGGTCGTTGACCCGGGAGTCGAACCCGGAGGCGAGGACGGAGCCGAACCATCGGTCCCCGACCCGGCCGAGGTCGATGTCGCGGTGGCCGCCCTCCTTGAGCGCGCGTGCGGCCAGCCGTCCGGCGGCGGCCGGGTCGCGGATCGGCAGCCCCAGCGCGCGGGCGAAGTCGTTGCCGGTGCCGACGGCGACGACGCCCAGCGGCGTACTCGTCCCCGCGACGGCCTGGAGGGCGAGGGACATCAGCCCGTCCCCGCCCACGGCTATCAGTGCCCCGGTCCCCGCCGCGACGGCCTCGCGGGCCCGGCGCAGGGCGTCGTCGGCATCCTCGCCCAGCACCGTACGGACGGAGAATCCGGCGTCCCGCAACGCGGAAGCGGCCGGCTGCGCGGCGTGCGCGCCCCGGCCGCGTCCTGCGGTGGGATTGACGAAGAGGGTGATCTCGCTGGTCACCCGCCGGACCCTACAAGGTCAGGTGATGTCGTCGTAACCGTTGAGCCGCTGTGATCCGGATCCGTCCGCCTCACCGGATGCCTGCTCCGGAAGCGCCCGGCGCGGGGCCGCGACAGGCTCCACACCTTCGACGGGCTCGGGCGTCAGATCGAGATCCGAAGCCTCGTCGTCGCTGAGCTCGGCGTCGGGGTTGTTGCGGTTGCGGCGCTTGTCGTTCAGCAGGGAGAAGCCGACGGCGATGAAGTAGAGGAGCGCGAGCGGACCGGCCAGCAGCAGCATCGAGATGGGCTCGCCGCCTGGGGTGGCGATGGCCGCGAAGGCGGTGAGGCCGACGATCATGCCGCGCCACCAGGTGAGCATCCGCTTCCCGGAGACGATGCCTGTCATGTTCAGCGCGATGAGCAGCAGGGGCAGCTCGAAGGCGAGCCCGAAAACGATCACCATGCGGACGAGCAGATCCAGATAGCTGTCGAGCCCGATCTGGTTCTGCACATCGTCGGGGCTGAACCCGAGCATGATCTCGGCGGTCTGCGGCAGGATCGCGTAGGCGAGGTACGCGCCGCCGGCGAAGAGCGGTGCGCCGACGACCGCGAAGGCATAGGCATAACGCTTCTCGCCCTTGTGCAGACCCGGAGCGACGAACGCCCAGAGCTGGTAGAGCCAGACCGGGGTCGCCAGCAGGACACCGGACATCAGCGCGACCTTGAGCGCGTTGGTGAACGGTCCGATCAGGGTGTCCGTCTTCAGCAGCGCACAGGACTTGCCGTCGACGGTGGTGACCACGCCGTTCTTGCAGCCGACGGACTCCTGGATGGGAGCCAGAAGGAACTCGTAGATCTCCTTCTGGTAGAACGCCGCCACGATCATCACCACGATGATCGCCAGCACGGCCTTCAGCAGCCGGTTACGCAGCTCACGCAGGTGATCGAGGAGGGGCATCCGCCCTTCGTCGTCCTTCTCCTGCTTGCGGGCAGACTTGAGCAACCCACTTCCCTCGTCTCGTGCGGCGGCTGTCGGCGGAGCGCGTCAGCGGTCAGCTCTGGGTGGTGGGCTTGGCCTCGTTGACCGGGCGGGAGCTGGTGACGTCTCCCGGGGCGGCCTGGATGGTGCGCGCGGTGGTGGACTGCGGGGGGACCGTGTCGTCGACGGTCTCCGTGGTGGGAGTCGCGGTCGCCGCGTCGTCCTTCTTCATGGCCTTGGCCTCGCTCTTGAGGATGCGGGCCGACTTGCCGAGCGAACGCGCCATGTCGGGAAGCTTCTTGGCACCGAAGAGCAGCAGGATGACCGCGATGATCAGAACGATCTCGAGGGGCTTCAGATTGCCGATCATGTGCGACTTCCTTCTCACTGAGGCGGCTGGAGGGTGGGCTCGCTACCCGTTCGACCGGGCATACGTCCGATCGTTGCGCTTGGCAGCGATCGTAACCCGCGGGAGTAAACGCGAGGCAATGCCCGTGCGTACTCCGGCTTGCGGCCCGCACCTCCCTGCCTGGGCCGACCCATGCAGCGTACCCCCCGGTGCTGTCGAACATCAGGCCCCCGGGCCCGCTATCGCAGGCCGTCACCGGTGGCCGCGAGGCGGGTGGCTGCCCGTTCCAGGTCCTCCGACGCCCGGTTGATCCGCTCGGTGGTGACCGTGACCTGGCGGCCGAGACGCCGAGCCTCGACGAAGACCTTGATGCCGAGGACACCGAGCACGGCGATGCCCAGGAATCCGAGGGCGATGGCGAGCATGGGCCAGAACATACGGCGGTGCCTCTTCCTACGGGCTTCCCGCGGGCGCCGTGGTCGGACGCCACAGGGGGCGGGCGCTACAGGGCGGTGTGCAGGCGCAGGGTCCGCACGCCGCCGCCGGTGAGCAGTTCGATGATGCGCTCCCCGGCCGGTTTACGGACCGAGGCGCCGCACTCGGGACAGGTGAAGGTGTAGAAGGTGGTGCGGCGGGTGGCGCCGATCGCCAGGCGCAGTGCGGCGGCGGCCAGCTCGAAGCGCCCGCGGCAGTCGGGGCAGGCGGCCCGGAAGCGTACGGCGGCGGGCACCGGTACGGGTACGGGACCGGTGCTGCTGCCGGGCAGGGGAGCCGGGCGTATCCCGGTGGCGGGCAGAGCCTCCGGGCGGGCTCCGTCGGCGGCCGGAAACAGGGTCGTCCGGTTCATCGTCGTCTCCCTCCCCGGGCCCTCAGACCGCGTCCTCGTAGGCGGCGAGCGCCTCGCGGGCGGCCGCGCGGGCGCTGTCCGCGAGCTCCGGCGGGGTGACGATGCGGCCGTCGCCGCCGAGGCGCAGGGCGAGCCGGCGCAGCGAGGCCGGATCCGGTGTGCGCAGGGTGATCCGCAGGCCGCCGTCGGGGAGTTCCTCGGCGGAGTCGTGCGGGTAGTACTCGGCGACCCAGCGGCCGCCGGTGCCGACCTCGATCACGACCTCCGGGTCCTCGGCGGCGGGCTGGACCAACCCCGCGGACAGGTCGCGCAGCTCCAGCTCGGGCGGGGCGGCGGGGGCGTCGAGGAGGCGGATCTCGGCGACCCGGTCCAGCCGGAAGGTCCGGCGGGCCTCGGAGAGCCGGCACCAGCCCTCCATGTAGGTGTGGCCGACGGCGAAGAGCCGGATCGGGTCGACCTCGCGCTCGGTGAGTTCGTCACGGGCGGGCGAGTAGTAGCGCAGCCAGAGCCGGCGGCGCTCGGAGATGGCCCGGTCGACGTCGGCGAAGACGCCTCCCTCGGCCTCGAAGGTCACCGAGAGCCGGGAGCTGGCCGCGCCGGACTCGCCGGCGGCCGTCTCCAGCTTGGCGGTGGCGCGGACGAGGGCCAGCCGGTCGCTCTCGCGCAGGCCGGGCAGGGTGGCGACGGCGCGGGCGGCGACGAGCAGCGCGGTGGCCTCGTCGGCGGCGAGCCGGAGCGGCTCGGCGACGTCGTCCGGGTTGTGCCACCAGATGCGGTCGCCGTCGGTGTCGATGTCGAGGAGGTCGCCGCCGCGGAAGCTGGTGCCGCACATGGGCAGGACGTCGAGGTCCGAGATCAGCTCGTCCTCGGTGATCCCGAAGGCCCGTGCCACGTCCTGGACGTGGGCGCCGGGGCGCTCGCGCAGATACGTCACCAGGGACAGCATCCGGCGGGTCTGGTCGATCGCGTTCGTGGCCATCGTTTCCCTGTCCCTAGTCCTTGGCCACGGCGCGGAGCCGGTCCACCACGTCGGCCCGCAGATCGGCGGGTTCCTCCACGACGACGTCCGGGCCGAACTCGACGAGCCAGGCGTCGAGGCCGTGTCCGTACGGGATCTCCAGCTCGTCCCAGCCGTCGCCGCGTTCCCGGACGGCGCTCGCGCGCGACCGCAGCGGGTAGCCGGCTCCGACGCGGAGCCTGATCCGGGCGGTCCGGGTCGCGGTCTCCCCGGCCCAGCTCTCGACGGTCTCGCGGACGGTGACCGCGTCGGGCACCTCGGCGCTGAAGGCTCCGGCGCGGGAGCGGACCTTGCCGGTGATGCGGGAGAGCCGGAAGACGCGTTCGGCGCCGCGCTCGCGGTCCCAGCCGGCCAGATACCAGTGGCCGCGCCAGCATTCGAGGGTCCAGGGTTCGACCTGGCGCTGTTCGGCGCGGGCGGAGTTGGCCTTGCGGTAGTCGAAGGTGACGGGGCGGCGGTCGCGGCAGGCCAGCATCAGGGGCTCGAAGGCGGCCTCGTGGACGGGGATGCGGGGTTCGAGGGCGCTGTGCACCTCGTAGGCGTCCTCGGCCTCGGGCATTCCGGCGGCGCGCAGCTTCTGCAGGGCGCCGCTGGCGGCTCCGGCGAGGCGGGCCTGCTGCCAGACCTTGGCGGCGAGACCGAGGGCGGCGGCCTCCTCGGCGTCCAGGGTGATGGGGGGCAGTCGGTTGCTGTCGCGGCGGGCCAGGTAGCCGGTGTCGCCGTCGAGGTTCTCCACGGTCTCGATGACGAGGCCGAGTTCGCGCAGATCGTCCTTGTCGCGCTCGAACATCCGGTTGAAGGAGTCGTCGGAGCCCGCTTCGAGGTAGGCCTCGATGGATCCGCGGAGTTCGCGCTTGCTGAGCGGGCGCCGGGTCCCCAGCAGGCACAGCGCGAGGTTCATCAACCGCTCGGCCTTGGCAATCGCCATCGACGCCCTTTCTCTTGTTGCTCTACGACCGCCGACCGTACCGCCCCCGGGGTGTCGGGACCAAAGCCGGACCGCGGTCCGCCGAGCGGTGGAGGGCGCCGCCGGACAGCGATGAGGGCCCCCGCCGTGCGGCGGGGGCCCTCATGCGCAGAACCGGAACGGATCAGACCGCGACGAGGTCGCAGACGAAGATCAGCGTCTCACCGGGGGCGATCTTGCCGCCGGCGCCGCGGTCGCCGTAGGCGAGGTGCGCGGGGATGGTCAGCTGGCGACGGCCGCCGACCTTCATGCCCTGAACGCCCTTGTCCCAGCCGGCGATGACCTGGCCGCCACCGAGCCGGAACTGCAGCGGGGTGCCGCGGTTCCAGGAGCTGTCGAACTCCTCGCCGGTGGAGAAGGACACGCCCACGTAGTGGACGGAGACGTCCTGGCCGGCCTGGGCCACCGCGCCGTCGCCCTCCCAGATGTCCTTGATCTCCAGATCGGCCGGCGGCTCGCCGCCCGGGAAGTCGACCTCGGGCTTCTCGATGCTCACTGCGCTGCTCCTAAAAGAATCGTGGGGACAAACCCCACAAGTCTTGCACGGGTCGCCCCGTCGCTCAGACAGTACCGAGGATGTCGACGACGAAGACCAGGTTGTTCTTGGCGAGCTGGCTCGACGGGTCGGCGCCGTAGGCCTGGTTCGGCGGGATGGTCAGCAGGACGCGGTCGCCGACGTGCTTGCCGACGAGACCCTTGTCCCAGCCCTGGATGACACCGCCGACACCGATCGGGAAGGCGCTCGCGCCACCGTGGTCCCAGGAGGAGTCGAACTTCTCGCCGTCCTCCCACTTCACGCCGGTGTACTGGACGACCAGGCCCTCACCGGCCTTGACCGCGGCTCCGTCGCCCTTGATCAGCACCTGCTCCTGAAGGTCCTTCGGAGCCTTCTCACCCTTGGGGATGGTGATCGTCGCGGCCTTCTGCGAGGCGGCCTTCACCTCGGGCATCCCGGCCTCGCTCGCGGCCTGGGTCCCCTTCGCCTCGCCCTTCTTGTCGACCTTCTTGGCGTTGACGATGTCGACGACCCAGACCAGCGGGTCGGTGGGCTTGATGCCGGACTGCGGGTTCAGCTGATCGCCGACGATCGCCTGGGCCGTGCCCTCGACCTGGACCCGGCTGCCGACCTTGCGGCCGGCCAGCGCGTCCGCGACCTTGGTCGGCAGCATCTGACCCTGCTGGCCGACCTCCTGCACGACCTGGGCGCGCGGGGCCTTCGGGTCGGCGCCCTGCCGCTGGGCCCAGGTGGAGCCGAGGGCCTCGATGTTGCCGGCGAAGTCCAGACGGACGATGTCGCCCTTCTTCACCTCGGCGCCGTCACCGGTCGAGACGTCGTCCGCGACGACCTCGTCGGCCACCTTGGCGTCCTTGGCGATCTCGATCTTGGGCTCGGCACCGAACTTCCCGGTCACCTCGGCGACGGGTCCCGACTTCTTCGGTGCGGCGTCGTCCTTGGAATCGGAACCGCAGGCGGCGGCAGTGATCAACAGAGCGGGCACGACCAGTACGGCGGTGGCTCGCCGGGCAGTTTTCGTGGGGATCATCAGTCCAACTCGCGTAGGGGGGCTCCGGGCACTCCCGCCACTCTACGACTTCGCCCCAGCGGCATCACGGGTCCCGACACGGCTGTACGCCGGGGCTGGTCCGCCCCGGCGTACAATGTGTCCCTTTTCCCGCGGGCCCCCCGCGAATGCCCCGCGAATGCCCCGCGGGCGGGCCCGGTCACATGCCCGCGATCAGCTTCTCCACCCTCTCGTCCACGGAACGGAACGGGTCCTTGCACAGCACCGTGCGCTGCGCCTGGTCGTTGAGCTTGAGGTGGACCCAGTCGACGGTGAAGTCCCGCCGCTGCTCCTGGGCCCGGCGGATGAAGTCGCCGCGCAGCCGCGCCCGGGTGGTCTGCGGGGGCACCGACTTGCCCTCGAAGATCTTCAGGTCGTTGCAGATGCGGGCGGTCTGCCCCTTGCGCTCCAGGAGGTAGAAGAGCCCTCGGCGGCGGTGGATGTCGTGGTAGGCGAGGTCTATCTGGGCGACCCGTGGGTTCGACATGGTCATGTTGTGCTTGGCCCGGTACCGCTCGATGAGCTTGTACTTCATGACCCAGTCGATCTCGGTGTCGATCCGGTCGAGGTCCTCGGCCTCGATCGCGTCCAGGGTGCGGCCCCACAGCTCCAGGACCTGGTCGACGTGGCCGGTGCGGATGCCCCGGCGCTCGACGAAGTCCACGGCCTTCTCGTAGTACTCCCGCTGCACCTCGATGGCCGAGGCCTCCCGGCCGCTGGCCAGGCGCACCTTGCGCTGCCCTGTGAGGTCGTGGCTGACCTCGCGGATCGCCCGGATCGGGTTCTCCAGGGTCAGGTCGCGCATCACCGTGCCCGCCTCGATCATGCGGAGCACCAGGTCGGTGGCGCCGACCTTGAGCAGCATGGTCGTCTCGGACATGTTGGAGTCACCGACGATGACGTGGAGACGGCGGTACCGCTCGGCGTCGGCGTGGGGTTCGTCGCGGGTGTTGATGATCGGCCGGGAGCGGGTGGTCGCGGAGCTGACGCCCTCCCAGATGTGCTCGGCACGCTGGCTGACGCAGTAGACCGCGCCGCGCGGGGTCTGGAGCACCTTGCCCGCGCCGCAGATCAGCTGCCTGGTGACGAGGAACGGAATGAGGATGTCCGCGAGCCGGGAGAATTCTCCGTGCCGGGCCACGAGGTAGTTCTCGTGGCAGCCGTAGGAGTTTCCCGCCGAGTCGGTGTTGTTCTTGAAGAGATAGACGTCGCCCGCGATTCCCTCCTCGTGCAGGCGGCGTTCGGCGTCGACGAGCAGGCCTTCGAGAATGCGCTCGCCCGCCTTGTCGTGCGTGACCAGTTCGGTCACGTTGTCGCATTCGGGGGTTGCATATTCCGGATGCGATCCCACGTCGAGGTAGAGGCGGGCGCCGTTCCGCAGAAAGACGTTGCTGCTGCGGCCCCATGACACAACACGGCGGAAGAGGTAGCGCGCCACTTCGTCAGGTGACAGTCGGCGCTGTCCCCTGAACGTGCACGTGACGCCGTACTCGTTCTCCAGCCCGAAAATGCGGCGGTCCATGACTGAACATTACGCCTTATGGCCCGAGCTGAAACCGGGTTCGACGGCACCGTTTCGATCATTTTCCGATCCCGTCACGACGGCGGCCGTACGGGCGGGAGCCGCCAGCACCCTCCCGGTGGACAGGAGAACCACCAGGGCCGCCACTCCCCCGGCCCCCGCCACGGCGAAGCTCCAGGCGGTCGAGCCGAGTTCGACGGCCGGTCCGGCGGCGGCCGTGCCGGCCGCCGCGCCTACGCCGAACGTGGTGACGAGCCAGGAGAACGCCTCGGTCACCGTGCCGCGCGGCGCGTGCCGGTCGACCACGATGAAGGAGCAGGCGATGGCCGGTGCGAGGAACACTCCGGCGAGGGCGGCGAAGGCGGTCATGACGGGCACGGAAGGGGTGAGCGTCAGCGGCAGATAGCCCAGCGCCAGCAGCCCGACGATGACCCGCAGCCGCTTCTCCGGCGCACCGGCCCACTGCCGCGCCCCGTACGCCAGACCGCCGATCAGCGCTCCGAGGCCGAGCGCCGCCATCAGCCAGCCGTACACCGACTCCCGGCCGTGGTCGTCGGCGTAGGCCACCCCGGCCACCGTGATGGAACCGAGCGCGAGTCCGACGAAGAAGAACGCGCCGAGCAGGGCGAGGAGTCCGGGCGAGCGCAGGGCGCCGAGCCAGTGCGCCTCGCGAGGTGCGGAGCGCCAGGTGCGCGAGGGCTCGGACAGGACGACCGAGAGCGCGCCGAGGACGCCGATGGCGTTGATGACGAGCAGGGCGGCGGCCGGGGACCAGAGCGAGACGAGCAGCGTCACCAGGAGCGGTCCGACGGTGAACATGATCTCCTGCGCCACGGCGTCCATGGCGTAGGCCCGGTGCACCTGGCCCTCGCCCTTGAGGACGCTGGGCCACAGAGCCCGCAGGCCGCCCTCCAGCGGCGGTGTGGCGACTCCGGCGATGATGACGGCGAGGTAGGCCAGCGGGAGCGAGTCGAGGCCGTTGAGGGCCAGCAGGGCCATGCCGAGCGCGGAGAGCACGGCGGCCGGGAGCTGGACGCGCGGCTGTCCGTAGAGATCCACCGCGCGGCCGAGCAGCGGCTGCCCGACGGCGGTGGCCAGACCGTACGCGGCGGCGAGCGCGCCGGCCAGGGTGTAGCTGCCGCCCTCCGCCCGGGTGAACAGCACGATCGCGATGTGCGCGGTGCCGTTGGGCAGCCGCCCCACCAGGGTGCCCGTCAGCAGCCGGGCGGCATGCCGCGCCCGGAGGATGTCCAGATATCCCGCGGCCATTCCCGCCCCTCTCCGCCCCGGCCGACCGTGCCGCCCACCGAGGTGTTACGTATAACGTCGAGGCTCATACGTACCATGTGCGCAGTTCGCGGGTCCACCTCGCGGCGTTACGGAACATCCCGCACGGAGGCACGAGTGACCAGCGCGCAGCAGCCCGTCCCCGCCCGGCCCACCAGCCGTGACGTGGCCCGTGCGGCGGGCGTCTCCCAGGCGACGGTCTCGCTGGTGCTCGGGGGGAAGTGGCCGGGCAGAGTGTCGGAGGTCACCGCCCAGCGGGTCCGGGACGCGGCGGCGGAGCTCGGCTACCGGCCCAATCTGGCGGCCCGCAGTCTGCGGCTCGGCAGCACCAGGACGGCGCTGCTGGTGGTTCCGGCGCTCACCAACGAGTTCTTCGCGCGGGTGTACGCCGGGGCGGCGGCGCTCGCCGCCGAGCACGACTTCGGCGTGGTGCTCTACCCCTCGCCCGACGGCACGGGACCGGCCCGGGATCCCTTCGCCTCGGCCCGCGCGGCGCTGGACGGGGTCATCGCGTCCTCGATGGCCGCCGACGCGCTGGGCGCGCTGCACGGGGCGGATCTGCCGCTGGTGATGCTGGACAGCGACCCTTCGGACACCGGGCCCGCCGCCCATGTGAACCTCGACATCGCGGACGGGATGCGGCAGGTGACGAACCATCTGCTGGGCCTCGGCCACCGCCGCTTCCTGCATCTGGCGTCCGCCGTGGACACCTGGACGTTCGCGGTGCGTGCCGGGGCGCTGCACGACGCGCTGGGCGCGGCGGGGGACGCGACGGTGCGCACGGTGCGGGCCCCGCTGGACGTACGGGCGGGGCGCGAGGCGGTGGAACAGGCGCTGGCAGCCACCGGGGCCCGGCCCACCGCGATCGTCTGCGACGACGATGTCCTGGCCGCCGGCGCCTGCAAGGCGGCCCGCAGACTCGGGCTGCGGGTGCCGGACGAGCTGTCGGTCACCGGATTCGACGACCTGGCGCTGGCCACCGCGCTGGAACCGGAGCTGACCACGGTGCGGCTGCCGGCCGAGCAGGTCGGCGAGCGGGGCATGGAGGCGCTGCTCGCTGTGCTGGACGGCCGCCCCGCCCGGCCGGGCGGTCTGCCGGTCCGCCTCGTCGTACGCGGCTCCACGGCGCCGCCGCCCGCCGCCCGGACATGACGGTGCCCCCGGGCAGCGGCCCGGGGGCACCCGAGGTGCTGCCTACTTCTCCGTCTCCTCCGCGGAGCCGGACGCGCCGCCGGTGTCCGTATCGGTGGAGTCGCCGTCCTCGGCGTCGGACGGGGCGTCCGTGGGCGTGCTGGCCGCGGCTTCCGTGTCCAGCAGCCGGGCCAGCTGACGGCCGACGATCCGCTTGAACTTGCGCTGCTGGGGGCGGGTGCGGTCCAGGACCGCGACCTCCAGCCGCTCCGCGGGGATCTCCCGCTCGCCACCGCCCGGCTCCCGTGAGAGCGCCTGGACGGCCAGCTTGAGCGCCTCGGCGAGGGTCATGCCGTCGCGGTGGCGCTGGTCGAGGAAGCTGCTGATCTGTTCGGCGTTGCCGCCGACCGCGACCGAGCCGTGCTCGTCCACGATCGAACCGTCGTGCGGCAGCCGGTAGATCTGGTCGCCCTCGGCCTCGCTGCCGACCTCGGCGACCACCAGCTCCACCTCGTACGGCTTCTCGGCCGCACTGGAGAAGATGGTGCCGAGCGTCTGGGCGTAGACGTTGGCCAGCCCACGGGCCGTCACATCGTCGCGGTCGTAGGTGTATCCGCGCAGATCGGCGTAGCGCACACCGCCGATGCGGAGGTTCTCGTACTCGTTGTACTTGCCGGCGGCCGCGAAGCCGATCCGGTCATAGATCTCGCTGAACTTGTGCAGCGCACGGGACGGGTTCTCGCCGACGAACACAATGCCGTCGGCATACTGCAGCACAACGAGGCTGCGACCACGGGCGATGCCCTTGCGGGCGTATTCCGCCCGGTCGGCCATGGCCTGCTGGGGTGAGACATAGAACGGCGTCGACACCGGCTATCCGTCCCTTTCTGTCAGTGACGAGTGCGTCTGGGGAGGCTCGGGGTCCGGATCAGAGCAGCGCGGCGCGCGGGCCGTCGGGCTGCTCGAGTCGGCGTTCCAGGACGGAGCGCGCGATCTCGGCGGACTCCTGGTCGGTCAGCCTCCGGAAACCCTCGTCGGTGATGACGGTGAGGATCGGGTAGATGCGGCGGGCCACGTCCGGGCCGCCGGTCGCCGAGTCGTCGTCCGCCGCGTCGTACAGCGCCTGTACGACCAGGGTGAGGGCCTGATCCTGCGTCAGGTCCTCGCGGTAGAGCTTCTTCATGGCGTTACGGGCGAAGATCGACCCGGAGCCGGTGGCGGCGTAGCCGGTCTCCTCGGAGCGGCCGCCGGTGACGTCGTAGGAGAAGATGCGGCCCTTGTCGCGGTCGACGTCGTAACCCGCGAAGAGGGGCACCACGGCAAGGCCCTGCATGGCCATGGCGAGGTTGCTGCGGATCATGGTGGAGAGCCGGTTGGCCTTGCCCTCCAGGGAGAGCTGGGCGCCCTCGACCTTCTCGAAGTGCTCCAGCTCCAGCTGGAACAGCTTGACCATCTCCACGGCCAGTCCGGCGGTGCCGGCGATGCCCACCGCCGAGTACTCGTCGGCCGGGAAGACCTTCTCGATGTCGCGCTGCGCGATCATGTTGCCCATGGTGGCGCGCCGGTCACCGGCCAGGACCACACCGCCCGGGAAGGACGCCGAGACGATGGTCGTCCCGTGCGGCGCCTCGATGGCCCCCTGGAGCGGCGGAAGGCTCCGGTTGCCCGGGAGCATCTCGGGCGACTGGTCGGACAGGAAGTCCATGAACGAGGACGAACCCGGCGTCAGGAAGGCAGCTGGTAGACGCCCGGTGCTACGAGTGTTGGCTTCCACGCGTTTCCCTCCAGGTATGCGATGGCCCTGCGCAAGAAAGTCAGGATCATCCCCCAACTTGCCGATGGCCGAATTGCAGTTGAAGCAAGTAGCTACGCCACGGACCCTACCCGCCCGGCGGGAGTGATCCACATGTTCGGCGGGGGTTATCCGCACCGATCCGGCGGGGCCGGAAAACGACCCCCGGGTCGGCGGGCAGGGTGACGGCGCACGCCGTGGCGGGCACCGTCACCCCTCCCCCGTTACTCACCGTTCACACTGGTGAACTACTGCCCACCCTTTTGAACAAATGACCTCACGAAATCCTCGGCGTTCTCTTCGAGGACGTCGTCGATCTCGTCCAGAACCGAGTCGACATCGTCGCTCAGCTTCTCCTGGCGTTCCGCGAGGTCCTCGGACGCCTGCGCGTCCTGCGCCTGCTCCTCGACCTCCTCGGTGGAACGCGTCGCCTTCTGCTGTCCGCCGCCGGTGTCCTTGGTCGCCATGTAGCTCACCCCGCTCGGTTCGAAGCAATCGAAGCTCTTGATCAGACCCTACCCACGGGGTCCGACATTTGGCCCGGTAGTTGTTCAACGTCCGGGCCTCGGGTGATTGATTCCCAGCCCGGAGGCCTTTCAGCCGCCCGACAGCGTCCGGACCAGCTCTTCCGCCGTACGGCAGCGGTCCAGCAGGTCCTTGACGTGTTCCTTCGTCCCGCGCAGCGGCTCCAGGGTGGGCACCCGCTGCAGCGAGTCGCGGTCCGGCAGGTCGAAGATCACCGAGTCCCAGGAGGCCGCCGCCACGTCGTCGGCGTACTGCTCCAGGCAGCGGCCCCGGAAGTAGGCCCTGGTGTCCTCCGGAGGCTTTGCACGGGCCCTGGTGACGTCGTCCTCGTCCAGGAGGCGCTTCATCTTCCCGCGGGCCGCCAGACGGTTGTAGAGGCCCTTGTCGGGCCGCACGTCCGCGTACTGGAGGTCCACGAGATGCAGCCGAGGGGCGTCCCAGTCCAGCGAATCGCGGCGGCGGTAGCCCTCCATGAGCTCCCGCTTGGCGATCCAGTCCAGCTCGCCCGACAGGCTCATCGGATCCGTCTCCAGCCGGTTGAGGGTGTCCTCCCAGCGGGTCAGGATGTCCTTGGTCTGCTCGTCGGCGTCCGCGCCGTACCGCTCGTCGACGTACTTGCGGGCCAGCTCGAAGTACTCCATCTGCAGCTGGACCGCGGTGAGTGTCCGGCCGCTGCGGAGCGTGATCAGCTGCCGCAGTTCCGGGTCGTGCGAGACCTGGTGCAGGGTGCGTACGGGCTGGTCGACCGCGAGGTCGACGTTGATGAAGGCGTCTTCGATCATGGACAGCACCAGGGACGTGGTGCCGAGCTTGAGATAGGTGGAGATCTCCGAGAGGTTGGCATCGCCGATGATCACATGGAGCCGGCGGTACTTCTCCGCGTCGGAGTGGGGCTCGTCCCGGGTGTTGATGATGGGTCGCTTGAGCGTGGTCTCCAGACCGACCTCGACCTCGAAGTAGTCGGCGCGCTGACTGATCTGGAAGCCGTGCTCATGGCCGTCCTGGCCGATGCCGACACGGCCCGCGCCCGTGACGACCTGGCGCGAGACGAAGAACGGCGTCAGATGGCGCACGATGTCCGAGAACGGCGTCTCCCGCTGCATGAGGTAGTTCTCGTGCGTGCCGTAGGAGGCGCCCTTGTTGTCGGTGTTGTTCTTGTAGAGGTGGATCGGCTGGGCGCCGGGGATGGCGGCCGCCCGCTCGGCGGCCTCCGCCATGATCCGTTCGCCGGCCTTGTCCCAGAGCACCGCGTCACGCGGATTGGTGATCTCCGGGGAGCTGTATTCGGGGTGCGCGTGGTCGACGTACAGCCGGGCGCCGTTGGTGAGGATGACATTGGCCAGGCCGATGTCCTCGTCGGTGAGCTGGCTGGAGTCGGCGGTCTCACGGGCGAGGTCGAAGCCTCGCGCGTCGCGCAGCGGGTTCTCCTCCTCGAAGTCCCAGCGGGCGCGTCGCGCCCGGTGCATCGCCGCCGCGTAGGCGTTCACGATCTGGGACGAGGTGAGCATGGCATTGGCGTTGGGGTGGCCGGGGACGGAGATCCCGTACTCCGTCTCGATGCCCATTACTCGCCGTACGGTCATGCGGCCCTCCTTGCCCGGCGTCGGTCCCGTCCGGGAGCGACGCTCAAGTACCGCTGCTGTGTCCGGTGCGTGTGCGGTGCCCGTCACCGCACTGCGCGACTCGGCGGTACCGCAGAGCCTAGAGCGCCTCTGCGCCGGTGGGGAGCTCCATTACGACATTGTTCCGGCATGGCCGGAACGGGGGAATGCAACCGGCTGCGGAGGCCCCTGAGGACTTCCGCAGCCGGTCCGCGTATTACAGGTACTGGCCGGTATTGGCCACCGTATCGATGGAGCGTCCGGTGTCCGCGCCCTGCTTTCCGGTGACGAGTGTGCGGATGAAGACGATCCGCTCACCCTTCTTACCGGAAATCCTGGCCCAGTCGTCCGGGTTGGTGGTGTTCGGCAGGTCCTCGTTCTCCTTGAACTCGTCCACGCAGGCCTGCAGGAGATGAGCCACCCGCAGCCCCTTCTGGCCCTGTTCCAGGAATGCCTTGATGGCCATTTTCTTTGCCCGGTCGACGATGTTCTGAATCATCGCGCCGGAGTTGAAGTCCTTGAAGTACAGGACTTCCTTGTCGCCGTTGGCGTACGTGACCTCGAGGAAGCGGTTCTCCTCGGACTCCGTGTACATCCGCTCCACGACCGACTGGATCATGGCGTGGGCGGCGGCCTCCCGCGAGCCGGTGTGCTCGGAGAGGTCGTCCGCGTGCAGCGGGAGCGACGGGGTCAGGTACTTCGCGAAGATGTCCTTCGCCGCCTCGGCGTCCGGACGCTCGATCTTGATCTTCACGTCGAGACGGCCGGGGCGCAGGATGGCGGGGTCGATCATGTCCTCGCGGTTGGAGGCGCCGATGACGATGACGTTCTCCAGGCCCTCCACCCCGTCGATCTCGGCGAGCAGCTGCGGGACGATGGTGTTCTCCACGTCCGAGCTGACGCCGCTGCCGCGGGTGCGGAAGAGGGATTCCATCTCGTCGAAGAAGACGATGACGGGGGTACCCTCGCTCGCCTTCTCCCGCGCACGCTGGAAGACCAGGCGGATGTGCCGCTCGGTCTCGCCGACGTACTTGTTGAGGAGCTCGGGGCCCTTGATATTGAGGAAGTAGCTCTTCCCCGCGGGCTGCCCGGTGACCTCGGCGACCTTCTTGGCGAGCGAATTGGCGACGGCCTTGGCGATGAGGGTCTTGCCACAGCCGGGCGGTCCGTAGAGCAGGATGCCCTTCGGCGGGCGCAGCTCGTGTTCCTTGAAGAGGTCGGGGTGCAGATACGGAAGCTCGACCGCGTCGCGGATCAGCTCGATCTGGTCGCCCAGGCCGCCGATCTTGTCGTAGTCGATGTCCGGGACCTCTTCGAGGACGAGCTCCTCGACCTCGCTCTTGGGCACCACCTCGTAGACGTAACCCGACCTGGAGTCCAGGAGCAGGGCGTCGCCGGCGCGGATGGTGATGTCCAGCAGCGGCTCGGCGAGCCGCACCACCCGCTCCTCGTCGGTGTGCCCGACCACCAGGGCACGCTCGCCGTCCTCGAGGATCTCCTTGAGGGTGACGATGTCCCCGGCCCGCTCGAACTCCATGGCCTCGACCACGTTGAGCGCTTCGTTGAGCATGACCTCCTGGCCACGCCGGAGGTCCTCGAGCTCGACACTGGGGCTGACGTTCACCCGGAGCTTGCGGCCCCCGGTGAAGATGTCGCAGGTGCCGTCCTCGTTGGCCTGCAGGAAGACGCCGAAGCCGGCCGGCGGCTGCGCGAGCCGGTCGACCTCTTCCTTGAGGGCCACGATCTGGTCACGCGCCTCACGGAGCGTGTTGGCGAGCCGCTCGTTCTGTGCGGACACGCCTGCCAGGTTCGTCTGCAACTCGACGATCCGCTCTTCGAGAATCCTCGTATGACGCGGAGAGTCGGCGAGCTTACGTCGCAGGACGGCGATTTCCTGCTCGAGATAGGCAACCTGGCCGGCTGGGTCCTCTGACCCTCGCGCGGGCCGGATGCCGCGGTTGATGTCGTCGTCGTGGGCTGCCACGGTCCTCACCTCCTCCATGGGGAGCTGGACGCTTCCTGACCCTACCTGGGTGGGTGGTGATTGAAACCCCTAGATCACAAAGACTGCGGGGTGTGTCCGATCTTCACCCTTGCGCTCTCCCTCACGTCAAGGGAATACCCACCCTTCGGCACCGGAAAGCCGCCGGTTGTATCGTCGAACTGTTCAACACCCGTCAGGGCTTGGCTCCATTTGGTTCGGATACGCAGGAACGGCAGGACACATGACCGTGCAGCAGGACTCGCCGGGCGACAGTGACACGCAGGACCTGGAGGTCTGGATCGACCAGGACCTCTGTACGGGCGACGGCATCTGTGTGCAGTACGCCCCCGACGTCTTCGAGCTGGACATCGACGGCCTGGCGTATGTGAAGAGCTCCGACGACGAGCTGCTGCAGGACCCGGGGGCGACCACTCCGGTGCCGCTGCCGCTGCTCCAGGACGTCGTGGATTCGGCCAAGGAGTGCCCCGGGGACTGCATCCATGTGCGGCGCGTCAAGGACAACGTCGAGGTGTACGGGCCGGACGCCGACTAGCCGGCCGGGGCCCACCGCCCGGACAGCGGGAGCGGAGCCGTGAAGCGTCGCTCAGACGCTGCGGGCGAGGTCTCCGGAGGTGCGGACGAACGCCTTCCCCTTCCACCGCCAGGAGGCCTGTTCCTCCTGGTCGGGGCAGCAGCGGGGGACGTCGAGCGAGGAGTAGCCGAGGAGGGTCGCCGAGACGACGCCGTCACGTACGGCGAAGTCCCCGACCGTCTTCTTGTCAGCGGGGTCCACCAGGGTCGCCACGACCCGGGGTGCGGCCCCGCTCGCCTGTGTCAGGACGTAGATGCCGCCGGGCGGGGAGCCCGATCCGGCGGCGCAGTGCACCACGGCGACGGTTTCCGGCCGCCCGTCGCCGTCGAGGTCCCCGGGGGCCTGTTCGGCGACCGTCGTCCCGGCGCCGCCGCACTCCAGCGGGAAGTCCACCCCGGCCGGGTCCGGGGCGGGCACCGGAGCGCCGTGCTGCGTGGTGGTCCGCTGCTCGGGGGCCGTGGCGGTCGCGGTGGCCGTACGGGGCTGGAGCAGCCCTGCCAGCGCGACGACGCCCGCCATCGCCGCGGCCGTGGCGAGCCAGTGCACCGGCTTGGCGGCGGTGTGGGCGAGCTCCGGGAGCGCGGGGGTCTGCACGCGGTATGTCTCCTGATGGTTCCTGGAAGCCCGGTGAGGGGGTGGGAACACCCCTGCGGGGTGGCCAGCATCGTGCCACACCTCACACCCGGGTGGAACGGCGGGGTATCGACGAATGAGGGTCTCAACGAAAAGGCGCCGCCGCGCAGTTCCCCGGTCGGTCGGGGAACTGCGCGGCGGCGCCGGTGCGTTGTCCGGGTCAGCCGCGGTCGGCGGCGGAGCCTCCGCGGCTCTGGCTGCCCGGTCCCTCGTAGTCCTCGCCGTAGGCGCCCTTGGAGGGGCGGCGGCGGCGCAGCGGCGGCTCGACGCCGTCCGCGAGGCGGCGGGCGGTGACCAGGAAGCCGGTGTGGCCGATCATCCGGTGGTCGGGGCGGACGGCGAGGCCCTCCACGTGCCAGTTGCGGATCATCGACTCCCAGGGCTGCGGTTCGGCGAAGCAGCCGATCTCGCGGATGGACTCGACGGTGCGCGAGAGCTGGGTGGTGGTGGCCACGTAGGCGCAGAGGATGCCGCCGGGCACCAGGGCCTTGGAGACGGCCTCCAGGCACTCCCAGGGGGCGAGCATGTCCAGCACGACGCGGTCGACGTCGGTGTCGGAGAGGTTGTCCTGGAGGTCGCCGACGGTCAGCTGCCAGGCGGGGTGCGGCGAGCCGAAGTAGCGCTCGACGTTCTGCTGGGCGATCTCGGCGAAGTCCTCGCGGCGCTCGTAGGAGTGCAGCATGCCCTGCTCACCGATGGCGCGCAGCAGGAAGGTGCTGAGCGAGCCGGATCCGACCCCGGCCTCCACGACGCGGGCGCCGGGGAAGATGTCGGCGAAGGCCAGGATCTGCCCCGCGTCCTTGGGGTAGACCACGGCGGCGCCGCGGGGCATGGACAGGACGTAGTCGGGGAGCAGGGGGCGCAGCGCGAGGTAGGCGACGTTTCCCGTGGTTCGGACAACACTGCCCTCGGGAGCACCGATCAGCTCGTCGTGCGGGAAAGAACCCTTGTGGGTGTGGAAGTTCTTTCCGGCTTCGAGCGTGAAGGTGTAGTGGCGGCCCTTGGGGTCGGTGAGCTGTACCTGGTCCCCGACCTTGAAGGGCCCGCGTCGGCGGGCGGCACCGGTCGGTTCAGACATGTGACCAGCCTACCGGTGATTCCGGGCCCGCCGACCGCCCAGGGCCTCGGCGGCGAAGGGCCGGGAGGGCGGTCAGGCTTCGGGGCGGGCCATGGCCTTGACGAAGGCGCGCTCCACGTCGGCGGTGGAGAGGACTCCGTAGATCTGGCCGGTCTCCTCGACCACCAGGTATTCGGTGGCGGGGGTGGCCTTGAGCCGGTCCAGGAGGGCTTCGCCGGCCAGTTCCGCGGGGACCTTCATGCCGTCGGTGAGGTCCTGGGCGAGGCCGCTGACGGCGACCCAGGGGCGGCGGTGTTCGGGGACGCCGGCGATGGCCGCCTCACGGACGACGCCCTTGGGGTCGCCCTGCCCGTCGACGACGACCAGCGCGCGGGCGCCCGCCTCGTTGGCCCGGCGCAGCGCCTCGGAGAGCGGGGTGGCGGACTCGACGGGAACGGCGCGGCGGGTCAGGGTGCGGGCCCGGAGGTCGGGCAGGTGCTCGCGGAGGCGGGCCATCCGCAGGCTGTTCCCGGCGCCGGTCCAGATGATGCCGGCGAGAATCGCGGCGAGCAGCGCGTCCATGACGGTCTCGACGCCGCCGATGTCCTGGGCGGAGCCGCCGAGCGCTCCGGTGTGGGTGAGCAGCGGCAGTCCGACGAGGACGACGACGGCGAGGCCGCGGCCGACCCAGGCGGCGGCGATGGTGCCGCTCATGGGCTTGCCGGTGATCTTCCAGACGACGGCGCGGAGCATCCGGCCGCCGTCGAGGGGCAGGCCGGGCAGCAGGTTGAAGGCGGCCACGATGAGGTTGGAGATCATCAGGCCCGCGAGCAGGACGCCGGGGACCGTGCCGGGCTCGACGAACTGCATCGCACCGTAGAAGACGCCGCCGAGGACCAGCGACAGGAGCGGTCCGACGAAGGCGAGGACGAACTCGCGGCCGGGTGTCTCGCTCTCCTTCTCGATCTCCGAGACGCCGCCGAAGAACTGGAGCTGGATGCGGCGGACCGGGAGCTTGTAGCGCAGGGCGGCGACCGTGTGGGCCAGTTCGTGGACGAGCACGGAGGCGTAGAAGGCGATGGCGAAGAACAGCGCGACGAGATAACGGGCGGCGCCCAGCTCGGGCAGCACGCGGTCGAGCTGGCCGCCGAACACCCAGGTGATCAGTGCGGCGACGACGAACCAGCTGGGGGCGACGTAGACGGGCACGCCGAAGGGACGGCCCATGAGCAGGCCGCCGCCGGGTTCCGCGGGGCGTTTCGGCTTGCCGTTGTCGGGGTCGGTGCCGGGGGCCGTTCCCCCTGCGCCGGGCTGCGGCCGCCCGCTGTCGCCGCTCTCGTCCACGGGGTCCCTTCGGTTCGGTGAGTGGCCTTTGCCACGATCATGCAGTGTGCGAGGGTCTGCCGTCGATGGTATGCCGCTGACTGTCAGTGGCGGGCCGTAGGGTCTGGAGACATGACTTCCGTGCCGCGGCCGCCTCGGCCGCCTTCGTCCCTGTCGCCGTCGCGGGCGAGCGATTTCATGCAGTGCCCCTTGCTCTACCGCTTCCGGGTCATCGACAGGCTGCCGGAGAGGCCCAGCGAGGCGGCTACCCGCGGCACTCTGGTCCATGCGGTGCTGGAGCGGCTCTTCGACGCCCCGGCGGCGGACCGTACGGCGCCGCGGGCGCGGGCGCTGATTCCGGGCCAGTGGGACCGGCTGCTGGAGTCGAGGCCGGAGCTGGGCGAGCTGTTCGCAAAGGACACCGAGGGCGAGCGGCTGACGCGCTGGCTGGGCGAGGCGGAGCAGCTGGTGGAGCGGTGGTTCTCGCTGGAGGACCCGACGCGGCTGGAGCCGGCGGAGCGCGAGCTGTTCGTGGAGACGGAGCTGGAGTCGGGGCTGCGGCTGCGCGGGGTGATCGACCGGGTGGACGTCGCGCCGAGCGGTGAGGTCCGGATCGTCGACTACAAGACGGGCAAGGCGCCGCGGCCGGAGTATTCCGACGGGCCGCTGTTCCAGATGACGTTCTACGCGCTGGTGATCTGGCGGCTGAAGGGCGTCGTGCCGCGCCGGCTCCAGCTGGTCTATCTGGGCAGCGGGGACGTCATGACGTACGACCCGGTGATCGCGGACCTGGAGCGGGTGGAGCGCAAGCTGCTGGCGCTGTGGGACGCGATCGCGCTGGCGACGGAGACCGGTGACTGGCGGCCCCGCCCGACGAAGCTGTGCGGCTGGTGCGACCACCGGGCGGTGTGTCCGGAATTCGGCGGGACTCCCCCGGTCTATCCGCTGTCGGTCCGCCCGGCGGACCCGGGTGAGGATGGCCAGGGCAGAATGGGACCGGTCCGGGCCGAGGCCGGCCGAGCCGTGGCCCTTGAGGGCCCTTAAGGAGTTCCTGTGGCGATCCGCGTCCTTCTGGTCGATGACCAGCCTCTGCTGCGCACCGGTTTCCGGATGATTCTGGAGGCCGAAGGCGATCTGGCGGTGGTCGGTGAGGCCGGTGACGGTCTGCAGGCCATCGATCAGGTGCGGGCGCTGCAGCCCGATGTGGTGCTGATGGACATCCGGATGCCGCGGATGGACGGGGTGGAGGCGACCCGTCAGATCACCGGCCCCGGGAAGGACGGCCCGGCGAAGGTGCTGGTGCTGACCACCTTCGATCTGGACGAGTACGTGGTGGAGGCGCTGCGTGCGGGGGCGAGCGGCTTCCTGCTGAAGGACGCTCCGGCGGCCGAGCTGGTGCAGGCGATCCGGGTGGTGGCGGCGGGCGAGGCGATGCTCGCGCCGAGCATCACGCGCCGGCTGCTCGACAAGTACGCGGACCATCTGCCGTCCGGTGAGGACCCGGTGCCGGACGCCCTGCACACGCTGACGGACCGTGAGGTCGAGGTGTTGAAGCTGGTGGCACGGGGGCTGTCCAACGCGGAGATCGCGGCGGATCTGTTCGTCAGCGAGACGACGGTCAAGACGCATGTGGGCCATGTGCTCACGAAGCTGGGCCTGCGCGACCGGGTGCAGGCCGCGGTGTACGCGTACGAGAGCGGGCTGGTGCGCCCCGGCGCGCAGTAGCGGCCCCCGCTCCGGCATCCGGCACCTCGTCCCCGTACGACGAAGCACCTGTACGACGAAGCCGTCCGGCCCGTCCGTCCTGTTTCCAGGAGGGGGGCCGGACGGCTTTCCGGCCGGGTCTCAGACGCTGGGCCGGTTGAGCTCCCAGAGCTGGAGTTCGGAGGTGGCGCTGACGGAGCGCTCCACCCCGGCGATGCCGTCACGGGAGGCGACGTACTGCTTGCCCTGCCAGATCGGAAGGACCGGCACATCGGTGGCGACGATGTCCTGGAGCTTCTCGTAGGTGATGGCGGCGGCGGTGCGGTCGGCCTCGCGGCGGGACTGCGGGATCAGGACCTTCTGCGCCTCGCGCGAGCGGTAGGGCGAGTTGAGGAAGTTGTTCGCGTCCAGGAAGGGCGCGGTGTAGTTGTCCGGGTCCGGGAAGTCGGGGAACCAGCCCATGCCGTAGGCCGCGTAGTCGCCGCGCTTCTGCTCGGGGCGGTACTTCGACCACTCCTTGCCCTTGACGGAGACGTCGAAGAGGCCGGAGCTGTTCAGCTGCTGCTGGAGCGCCTTGAACTCCTCGGCGGTGGCCGAGCCGTAGTGGTCGTTGGTGTAGTGCAGGGTGAACTTCACCGGCGTCTTGATCCCGGCGTCGCGGAGGATCGTCGCGGCCTTGGCGGTGCTGGGCTCGCCGTACTTGTTGAAGAAGGCGTTGGTGTGCCCGGCGATGCTGGAGGGGATCAGCGAGTAGAGCGGTTCGGCGGTGGTGCCGTACACCTTGCCCGCGATCTCGCCCCGGTCGATGATCTGCGCCATGGCCTGCCGGACGGACTTGTTGACCACGGGGTCCTTGGTGTTGAACCCGAGGTAGCTGATGGCCAGGCCGGGCATCTCGGTGAGCTCGACACCCTCCTTCGGCTCCACGAGCATGTCGTGGGCCTGCTCGGGCGACATCGCCCGGGTCATCATGTGGATCTTCTTCTCGTCGAGCGCCTTGCCCATGGCCTCGGCGTCGGGGAAGAGGTCCATCTCGATCTTGTCGTTGAGCACCTTCAGCTCGCCCTTGTACGAGGGGTTCTTGGTGAAGGCGATCTTGACGACCCGGCCGTCCTCGATCTGCGGCTTCATGGTGTACGGGCCGGAGCCGTCGACCTGGAAGCCGGTGCGCGCCTCCTTCGCCGGGTACTGCGCCTTCGGGACGATGCCGGCGGCGGGGGTGGCGAGCTTGTACGGGAAGGTCGCGTCGGGCGTGTTCAGGTGGAAGATCACCTGGTCGTCGCCCTTCGTCTCGATCATGTCGATGTTGGAGAGCAGGCCGACCGGCCCGCTGTCCGAGTCGATGTCGATGACGCGCTGGATGGAGTGCTTCACGTCCTCGGCGGTGACGGGCGTCCCGTCGGCGAAGGTGAGGCCCGCCCGCAGGGTGCAGCGGTAGCTCTCGTTCGCGGTGTCGGTGAAGGTGCAGCTGCGGGCGGCCTCGGGCACCGGCTCGCCGCCGCCGTTGGGCACCGCGGTCAGGGTCTGCACGGTCTGCCGCAGGACGTTCCAGACGCCCGCTTCGTAGCCGATGGCCGGGTCGAGCGGCGCGGGGTTCTCCTTGGAGGCCACGAGCTGGTCCGTGGTGCCGACGACGATGGCTCCGTTGCCACCGGCGCCGCTGTCCGCGCTGCCGCAGGCGGCGAGCACGGGGGCGAGCAGGCCGACAACGGCCGGCAGCACCAGGGTCTTGCGGTTCATCTGGGCGTTCTCCCTCATCCCGGCAGGTGAGGAATCAAAGTTAGTAGCCGCCGGTGGCCGCCTCCGACCGCGCGGAGGGCGGCTCACGCTCCCCCGGCGGCCGAAGCGGGCGACATACGAACACGATTACGGACAGCTCACCCGATCCCGGCGGGCCCCGGGAGGCTTCCGGGTGAGGAAGGTCACGCGTCCAGCCTCTTCACATATGCGCCTGGTGGCTGATCCTCATCCATGGAATGTTGCCGGAACGCACACGGGCGGAAGCAGAAAATCCGCTGTTCGTTCACAACCGGACGCCGGTTCGCATGGGCGATCGTTGTACGTCAGCCCGTTCCGCCCGCTCCGGTGATGAGCTTGCGGAGGAAGGCGAGGTCGACCTCTTCGAGGGAGCCGACGACCACGCGTCCGGCCGCGGGCGCGATGGGGGCGACGGACGGTACGGCGACGACCCGGCATCCTGCGGCCTCGGCGGCGGCCACGCCGGTCGCGGTGTCCTCGATGACGGCGCAGCGCCAGGGGGCGGCGCCGAAGCCCGCGGCGGCTGCGAGATACGGCTCGGGGTGGGGCTTGGTGCGGGCGACCTCGTCCCCGGCGACCGTGAGCGCGAAGTGGTGACGGCCCACCGATTCCAGCACCCGGTCGATGATCCGGCGGTGCGAGGCCGAGACGAGGGCGGTGGGCACCTCGTAGGCGCCCAGTTCGGCGAGGAGCCGCTCGGCCCCGGGCATCAGGGGCACGCCGCGCGCGATACGGCTCTCGAAGCCGTCGTTGAGCAGCACCGTCAGCTCGTCCAGCCGGATGTCGGCGCCGGTGACGTCGATGAGGTAGCCGGCGCTGCGGGTCATCGGACCGCCGACGACCACGTCCCGCCAGGACTCGTCCAGCCGGTGCCCGAGACCGGCGAAGACCTCTTTCTCGACGTCCCACCAGAAGCCTTCGGTATCGACCAGGG
The DNA here is from genome assembly GCF_056172905.1 of Streptomyces sp. iso_384. NCBI lineage: Bacteria > Bacillati > Actinomycetota > Actinomycetes > Kitasatosporales > Streptomycetaceae > Streptomyces > Streptomyces sp. iso_384. The sequence goes on along the minus strand of NZ_JBWBTT010000001.1, from coordinate 2,759,594 downwards.
TTCCGTCCATGTCGAGAAGGACCGCCTGCAGGGCGGCGCCTTCGGCCGTGCGGGTCAAGGACGCGGGGACCGTACTGGTCATCCGGCACACCTTCCGTAAGGGACGAGAAGGCCGGCCGCCATTCCCGAAAGTGGGAGGGCGACCGGCCTGCACTGGACCGACCAGTGTACGACGTGTCCCGTCGCGGTGCGCGAAAGGCGCGTGACCACGGGGCGAAGTCGGCCCTACCGGGCGTTGAAGTACTTCGCCTCGGGGTGGTGGATGACGATGGCGTCGGTGGACTGTTCCGGGTGGAGCTGGAACTCCTCGGAGAGGTGGACGCCGATGCGTTCCGGCTGGAGGAGGTCGGCGATCTTGGCCCGGTCCTCCAGGTCCGGGCACGCCCCGTAACCGAGCGAGAACCGTGCGCCGCGGTACTTCAGCGCGAACATGTCCTCGACGTCCGCCGGGTCCTCACCGCCGAAGCCGAGCTCGCTGCGGACCCGGGCGTGCCAGTACTCGGCCAGGGCCTCGGCGAGCTGGACGGACAGGCCGTGCAGCTCCAGGTAGTCGCGGTAGGAGTTGGCGGCGAACAGCTCGGCGGTGGCCTCGCCGATCCGGGAGCCGACGGTGACGATCTGGAGACCGACGACATCGGTCTCGCCGGACTCCTCCGGACGGAAGAAGTCCGCGAGGCAGAGCCGACGGGCACGGCGCTGGCGCGGGAACGTGAAGCGCGTGCGCTCGGATCCGTCCTCGTGCAGGAGGACCAGGTCGTCGCCCTTGGACACGCAGGGGAAGTAGCCGTAGACGACGGCCGCCTCCAGGAGGTTGTTGGACTGGAGGTGGTCGAGCCAGCCGCGCAGATGCGGGCGGCCCTCGGTCTCCACGAGCTCCTCGTACGTCGGCCCGTCACCGGACCGCGCCTGCTTCAGACCCCACTGCCCCTTGAACAGGGCGCCCTCGTCCAGCCAGGACGCGTACTCCTTCAACGGGATGCCCTTGACCACCCGTGTCCCCCAGAACGGCGGGTCCGGCACCGGATGAGTGACCGACACGTCCGAACGCGCGCCCGCCTCCGGCTCTTCGGCCTCGATCACCGGAACGTCCTTCTTGGGCACGCGGCGTTGCTTGAGCTCGGGCAGCACCGCGCCCGGCACGCCGCGCTTGACGCCGATCAGGGCGTCCATGAGGCGCAGGCCCTCGAAGGCGTCGCGGGCGTAGCGGACCTCGCCTTCGTAGATCTCGTGGAGGTCCTGTTCGACGTAGGCGCGGGTGAGGGCTGCGCCGCCGAGGATGACGGGGAAGTCGGCGGCCATCTTGCGCTGGTTGAGCTCCTGAAGGTTCTCCTTCATGATCACGGTCGACTTCACCAGGAGACCCGACATGCCGATCACATCGGCGCGGTGTTCCTCGGCGGCTTCCAGGATCGCGGAGACGGGCTGCTTGATGCCGAGGTTGACGACGTTGTAGCCGTTGTTGGAGAGAATGATGTCGACGAGGTTCTTGCCGATGTCATGGACGTCACCGCGGACGGTGGCCAGCACGATCGTGCCCTTGCCCTCGGCGTCCGACTTCTCCATGTGCGGCTCCAGATGAGCCACCGCACTCTTCATGACCTCGGCGGACTGGAGGACGAACGGCAGCTGCATCTGGCCGGAGCCGAACAGCTCCCCGACCACCTTCATGCCCTCCAGCAGCGTGTTGTTCACGATGTCCAGAGCCGCAGTGTCCTGGAGGGCTTCGTCCAGGTCGGCCTCCAGACCGTTCTTCTCACCGTCGATGATCCGCCGCTGCAGCCGCTCGTCCAGCGGGAGGGCCATCAGCTCCTCGGCCTTGCCCGCCTTCATCGACTTCATGTTGACGCCCTCGAACAGCTCCATGAGCCTCTGAAGGGGGTCATAACCCTCGGCGCGGCGGTCGTAGATCAGGTCGAGGGCGACCTTGACCTGCTCCTCCTCCAGCCGGGCGATCGGCAGGATCTTCGACGCGTGCACGATCGCCGAATCGAGGCCCGCCTTGACGCACTCGTCGAGGAAGACGGAGTTCAGCACGACGCGGGCGGCCGGGTTGAGGCCGAAGGAGATGTTGGACAGGCCCAGCGTGGTCTGGACGTCCGGGTGGCGCTGCTTCAGCTCACGGATCGCCCCGATCGTGGCGATGCCGTCACCGCGCGACTCCTCCTGACCCGTGCAGATGGTGAAGGTCAGGGTGTCGATGAGGATGTCGGACTCGCGGATGCCCCAGTTCGTGGTCAGATCCTCGATCAGCCGCTCCGCGATCGCCACCTTGTGCTCGACCGTGCGCGCCTGGCCCTCCTCATCGATCGTCAACGCGATCAGAGCGGCGCCGTGCTCGGCGGCCAGGGCGCTGACCTGCGCGAACCTCGACTCCGGACCATCACCGTCCTCGTAGTTCACCGAGTTCAGCACCGCCCGGCCGCCCAGCTTCTCCAACCCGGCGCGCAGGACGGGCAGTTCGGTGGAGTCCAGCACGATCGGGAGCGTGGAGGCGGTCGCGAAACGGCCCGCGAGCTCCGCCATGTCCGCAACCCCGTCACGGCCCACGTAGTCGACGCAGAGGTCGAGCATGTGCGCGCCTTCGCGGATCTGGTCGCGGGCCATCTCCACGCAGTCGTCCCAGCGCGCCTCCAGCATCGCCTCACGGAACTTCTTCGAACCGTTGGCGTTCGTCCGCTCCCCGATCGCCAGATAGGCGGTGTCCTGACGGAACGGAATGTGCTGATAGAGGGAAGCCGCGCCGGGCTCGGGGCGCGGGTCGCGCTCGGTGGGCGTCAGCTCGCGGGCACGCTCCACGACGGCCTTCAGGTGCTCCGGAGTCGTACCGCAGCAGCCGCCGATCAACGAAAGGCCGTAGTCCCGGACGAAGTGCTCCTGGGAATCCGCCAGGCCGTCGGGGCCGAGCGGGAAGTGCGCACCGTCCTTGGTGAGGACCGGCAGGCCGGCGTTGGGCATGCACATCAACGGCGTACGGGAATGACGGGCGAGATAGCGCAGGTGCTCGCTCATCTCGTCCGGACCCGTCGAGCAGTTCAGCCCGATCAGATCGATACCCAGCGGCTCCAGAGCGGTCAGCGCCGCACCGATCTCGGAGCCGAGGAGCATGACGCCGGTCGTCTCGAACGCGAGCGAGCAGATCAGGGGCACCTGGAGGCCGAGGGCGTCCATCGCCCGGCGGGCGCCGATGATGCTCGACTTCGTCTGCAGAAGGTCCTGGGTCGTCTCGACGATCAGCGCGTCCGAGCCGCCCGCGAGGAGGCCTTCGGCGTTCTTCTGGTAACCGTCGCGCAGCACGTCGTACGTGATGTGACCCAGCGAGGGCAGTTTGGTGCCGGGGCCGATCGAGCCGAGGACCCAGCGCTGGCGGCCGTCCTTGGCACCGAACTCGTCGGCGACCTCGCGGGCGATCCGCGCACCCGACTCGGAAAGCTCGAAGATCCGGTCGGCGATCTCGTACTCGTTCGCCGCCGAGTGATTCGCACCGAACGTGTTGGTCTCCACGCAGTCGACACCGACCGCGAAGTACTCCTCATGGACCGAGCGCACGATATCGGGCCGCGTGACGTTCAGGATCTCGTTGCAGCCTTCGAGATTCTCGAAGTCCTCCAACGTGGGGTCCTGAGCCTGGAGCATGGTGCCCATCGCACCGTCGGCCACCACCACACGCGTGGCAAGTGCGTCTCGGAGCGCGTCAGCGCGGGTCCGGCTGTCGGCGGCGGGTGTCGGCAACGAGGCCATGGATGATCTCCCAGGGATGCGACGGCTGTCGGCTTTGCGTCCTTCTTGGGGAAGGCGCACCTCGCCAGCGTAGCCCGACGTCGGCCGGCGCTGTCAGTACGTCCATGGGGCGGACTGCATGCTGTGCGGGGAGCGGCGGGTGCGGCCCGGTGGCGGACACTTTCCCCCGGAGTCCGGCGCAGGTCGGCATCGACCGATAGTGTTCAGCATTGTCGAACCGAGGTGGAGGAGTACGGCGCGATGGCCAAGAACATCCAGTCGCTGGAGCGGGCGGCCGCGATGCTGCGTCTGCTGGCGGGCGGCGAGCGTCGGCTCGGGCTCTCCGACATCGCCTCCTCGCTGGGGCTGGCCAAGGGCACCGCGCACGGCATTCTGCGCACCCTGCAGCTGGAGGGCTTCGTCGAGCAGGACGCGGCGTCCGGGCGCTACCAGCTGGGTGCGGAGCTGCTGCGCCTCGGCAACAGCTATCTGGACGTCCACGAGCTGCGGGCGCGCGCCCTGGTCTGGACGGACGACCTGGCCCGCTCCAGCGGCGAGAGCGTCCACCTCGGGGTGCTGCACCAGCACGGCGTGCTGATCGTCCACCACGTCTTCAGGCCCGACGACAGCCGCCAGGTGCTGGAGGTCGGGGCCATGCAGCCGCTGCACTCCACGGCGCTGGGCAAGGTGCTGTCCGCGTACGACCCGGTGGCCCACAGCGAGGTCATGGAGGCGGAGCGCCGCTCCTTCACCGGGCGCACCGTCACCACGGCCGACGAGTTCGAGGCGATGCTCGACCTGATCCGCGCGCAGGGCTGGGCCGCCGACGCGGAGGAGACCTGGGAGGGCGTGGCCGCCGTGGCCGCACCCGTGCACGACCGGCGCAGGATGCCGGTCGGGGCGGTCGCCGTGACCGGGGCGGTGGAGCGGGTGGCCCCGGGCGGCACGCTGCGCCCCGAGCTGATCGCGGCCGTACGCGACTGCGCCCGCGCGGTCTCCCGGGATCTGGGCGCCGGCCGCTTCTGAGGCGCGGGCCGCCCGCACCCTCCGCTCCGGCCCGGCGCACGCCCGGCGCGACCCGCACCCGCCACCTCGACCTGGCACACCCATGCCCGGCACGCCCGGCACCGGCCGGTAACGATCCCGTCGCGCACCGAGTCGTGGACCACAGAACCCTTGACGCTTCCTTCACTCGGGGGAAACACTGCCGTTCAACGGTCGGCATTGTCGAACGCCTAACGGCAATACGCGTTAGGGTGTGACAGTGCCAAGGGCCGGTCAAGCCCTTACAGGTGGGCTGCCCACGCTTCGTGGATACCCACCTGGGGCGCGGAACACCGGAGGGACCCGGTGATCCGCTCTCCCCTGGACGAAGGACGAAGGAGTCGCGGGTGTCCAGCTCCGACATTTTCATCGGCGAGACCATAGGTACCGCCGTACTCATCCTGCTCGGCGGCGGTGTCTGTGCCGCCGTCACGCTGAAGAGCTCGAAGGCCCGGAACGCGGGCTGGCTGGCCATCACCTTCGGGTGGGGCTTCGCCGTGCTGACCGGCGCCTACCTCGCCGGCGGCGTATCGGGCGCCCACCTCAACCCCGCGGTCACGGTCGGCCTGGCCATCCAGGGCGGCACGGAGTGGGGCAAGGTCCCCCTCTACCTCGGCTCGCAGCTGCTCGGCGCGATGATCGGCGCCCTGCTGGTCTGGGCGGTCTACTACGGCCAGTTCCGCGCCCACCTGACCGACCCGGAGATCATCGGCACCAAGTCCACCGACGAGGGCATGGTCGACCAGACCGCCGCCCCGAAGGCCGGCCCGGTGCTCGGGATCTTCTCCACCGGTCCGGAGATCCGCAACGGCGTGCAGAACGTCGTCACCGAGATCATCGCCACCGTCGTGCTGGTCCTGGCGATCCTGACCCAGGGCCTCAACGACGAGGGCAACGGCCTCGGCGCGCTCGGCGCGCTGATCACCGCCCTGGTCGTCGTCGGTATCGGCCTCTCGCTCGGCGGCCCGACCGGCTACGCGATCAACCCGGTCCGCGACCTCGGTCCGCGCATCGTGCACGCCCTGCTGCCGCTGCCGAACAAGGGTGGTTCGGACTGGGGCTACGCGTGGGTACCCATCGTGGGTCCGCTCGTCGGCGGCGCACTCGCCGGCGGGCTCTACAACCTCGCCTTCGCCTAGCCGCCCCTCCACCACCTCACAGACTTCCGGGAGCACACCGTGACCGACGCACACACCACCGGCACCCACGGCACCGGGCCGTTCATCGCGGCCATCGACCAGGGCACCACCTCCAGCCGTTGCATCGTCTTCGACAAGGACGGCCGGATCGTCTCCGTCGACCAGAAGGAGCACGAGCAGATCTTCCCGAAGCCGGGCTGGGTCGAGCACGACGCGACCGAGATCTGGGAGAACGTCCAGGAGGTCGTCGCCGGGGCCATCGTCAAGGCCGGCATCACCTCCGCCGACGTCAAGGCGATCGGCATCACCAACCAGCGCGAGACCACCCTGCTCTGGGACAAGAACACCGGTGAGCCGGTGCACAACGCCCTCGTCTGGCAGGACACCCGCACCGACGCGCTCTGCAAGGAGCTCGGCCGCAACGTGGGCCAGGACCGGTTCCGCCGCGAGACCGGGCTGCCGCTCGCCTCGTACTTCGCCGGGCCCAAGGTCCGCTGGCTGCTGGACAACGTCGAGGGGCTGCGCGAGCGCGCCGAGGCCGGCGACATCCTCTTCGGCACCATGGACTCCTGGGTCATCTGGAACCTCACCGGCGGCACCGACGGCGGCGTCCACGTCACCGACGTCACCAACGCCTCGCGCACCCTCCTGATGAACCTGCACACGATGGCCTGGGACGAGAAGATCCTCGCCTCCATCGGCATCCCGGCCGCGGTCCTCCCCGAGATCCGCTCCTCCGCCGAGGTGTACGGCAGTGCCAAGGGCGGCATCCTCGACGGCGTGCCCGTCGCCTCCGCGCTCGGCGACCAGCAGGCGGCGCTGTTCGGCCAGACCTGTTTCGCCGAGGGCGAGGCCAAGTCCACGTACGGCACCGGCACCTTCATGCTGATGAACACCGGTGGCACCCCGGTGAACTCGTACAACGGGCTGCTCACCACCGTCGGCTACCAGATCGGCGACAAGCCCCCGGTGTACGCGCTGGAGGGTTCCATCGCGGTCACCGGTTCGCTGGTGCAGTGGATGCGCGACCAGATGGGCCTGATCAAGTCGGCCGCCGAGATCGAGACGCTGGCCTCCTCGGTCGAGGACAACGGCGGCGCGTACTTCGTGCCCGCCTTCTCCGGACTGTTCGCCCCCTACTGGCGTCCCGACGCCCGTGGAGTGATCACCGGTCTCACCCGTTACGTCACCAAGGCGCACATCGCGCGTGCCGTCCTGGAGGCCACCGCCTGGCAGACCCGCGAGATCAGCGACGCCATGACGAAGGACTCCGGCGTCGAGCTGACCGCGCTCAAGGTCGACGGCGGCATGACGTCCAACAACCTGCTGATGCAGACGCTCGCCGACTTCCTGGACGCGCCGGTGGTGCGCCCGATGGTCGCCGAGACCACCTGCCTCGGCGCCGCCTACGCCGCCGGTCTCGCCGTCGGCTTCTGGCCGGACACCGACGCGCTGCGCGCCAACTGGCGCCGGGCCGCCGAGTGGACCCCCCGCATGGACGCGGACACCCGTGCCCGCGAGTACAAGAGCTGGCTCAAGGCCGTCGAACGGACCATGGGCTGGGTCGAGGACGAAGAAAGCTGACGAGGAGCATCACCATGACCACCCTGCAGAGCGTTCCCGCCCTCGGAACGCACCCGGCCTCCGGCTCGCTGCCGAGCCGCGCCGAGACCCGGGACCAGCTGTCCCGGGCCACGTACGACCTCCTGGTCATCGGCGGCGGCATCCTGGGCATCTCCACCGCCTGGCATGCCGCGCAGTCCGGGCTGCGGGTGGCTCTGGTGGACGCCGGCGACTTCGCCGGCGCCACCTCCTCCGCCTCCTCCAAGCTCCTCCACGGCGGCCTGCGCTACCTCCAGACCGGCGCGGTCAAGCTGGTCGCGGAGAACCACTTCGAGCGCCGCGCGGTCTCCCGCGAGGTGGCCCCGCACCTGGCCAACCCGCTCACCTTCTACCTGCCCGTCTACAAGGGCGGCCCGCACGGCGCGGCCAAGCTCGGCGCGGGCGTCTTCGCCTACTCCGCGCTCTCCGCGTTCGGCGACGGCGTCGGCCATGTCATCTCCCCGGCCAAGGCCCAGCGCGACGTCCCCGAGCTGCGCACCGACAATCTGAAGGCCGTCGCGGTCTACGGCGACGACCAGATGAACGACGCCCGCATGGCGCTGATGACGGTCCGCGCGGCCGTCGACGCGGGCGCGGTCGTCCTCAACCACGCGGCCGTCACCGGACTGCGCTTCACCCGGGGCCGGGTCACCGGCGCCGACCTGAAGGACAGCACGGACGGCACCGAGTTCGGCGTCACCGCCCGGCTCGTGCTGAACGCGACCGGCCCGTGGGTCGACCACCTGCGGAAGATGGAGGACCCGAACGCGGCGCCCTCCATCCGCCTCTCCAAGGGCGCCCACCTGGTCCTCAAGCGGACCCGGCCGTGGCGGGCGGCGCTGGCCACCCCGATCGACAAGTACCGCATCACGTTCGCGCTGCCGTGGGAGGACATGCTGCTCCTCGGCACGACGGACGAGGAGTACGAGGGCGACCCGGCGGACGTCTCGGTGACCGAGGCCGACACCGCGCAGATCCTCGACGAGGCGGCGTTCTCGATCAAGGACCAGCAGCTGTCGCGCGATCTGATCACGTACTCCTTCGCCGGTCTGCGCGTACTGCCCGGCGGTCCGGGTGACACCTCCAAGGCCAAGCGCGAGACGGTCGTCACCGAGGGCCGTGGCGGGATGCTGTCGGTCGCGGGCGGCAAGTGGACGACCTTCCGTCACATCGGCCGTACGGTGATGAACAAGCTGGCCGCCCTGCCGGGGCACCCGCTGGCCGAGGACATGGAGCCGATGAACCGGCTGCCGCGGAAGCTGCCGCTGCCCGGCATCGCCAACCCGAACGCGGTCGCGCACCGGCTGCTGGTCGACGGCCCGGCTCCCGGCCCGCGCATGGCGCCGGACACAGCCCGGCACCTGGCCACGCACTACGGTTCGCTCGCCTTCGACATCGCCCGGCTGGCCAACGAGAACCCGGAGCTGGCCGAGCGCGTCCACCCGGACGCCCCGGAGATCTGGGCCCAGGTCGCCTACGCCCGCGACCACGAGTGGGCCGAGACGGCGGACGACGTGCTGCGCCGCCGGACCACGCTGACGATCCGGGGTCTGGCGACGGACGACGTGCGCGAGGGCGTCGAGAAGCTGCTGGCCGACCGGGACTGATCACGACCACCCCCCACGGGTACGGGGACGGAGGCGGCTTCCCCGGGGAGGCCGCCTCCGTCGTCGTGCGCGGGCGCCCGTCACACGAGCCACACTCCCGCCATACGCGTGCAATGTGCCGCGAGCACGGTGGAGTTCATGAGATTTCTCCGTGCTCCCTCCGATCGGTCACGACCCGCACCCGCCGACCGGTGGCCTTGCTTCCGCCGCCGACCGGTTCGAAGAGGTGATCGACAAGATCCTCGGCCGGCACGAGGTCTACCGCCACGACCTCCGGTCCATCACCGTGGACGGCTTCGGGCTGAGCCGGCCGGAGCAGTCGGAGACGCTCCAGCGGTTCGCGGAGGAGATCGCCCCGGTGGTGCGGCGGGAGGCGCCGTCCGCCCCGTGGTGAGGACACGGAACCGGCCGGCCGCCGTGACGCGGGGGCCATCATGCACTGATCCCGCCGGTGATCCACTCCTGATGGCAGGGTTCACCCGGCCGTGCAAGAGGGCTGCGGCCGGGGGCCCCGGAAGCCGTAAGGTTGCTCCGTACGTATGGAGACATCGGAAGGAGGCCCGGGTGATCGAGCTCGAGTCGGTGCCCGAGCTGATCGACCCGGTCATGGTGGCCGCGTTCGAAGGCTGGAACGACGCCGGGGACGCCGCCTCCACAGCGGTCGGTCATCTGGACCGTGAGTGGAAGGGCGAGGTGTTCGCGGCGCTGGACGCCGAGGACTACTACGACTTCCAGGTCAACCGGCCCACGGTGTGGCTGGACGGCGGGACGCGGAAGATCACCTGGCCGACGACGCGGCTGTCCGTGGTGCGTATCGGCGGGGAGAAGCCCCGGGACCTGGTCCTGGTGCGAGGCATCGAACCGTCGATGCGCTGGCGGTCGTTCTGCAACGAGATCCTGGGCTTCGCCCATGAGTTGGGCGTCGAGATGGTCGTCATCCTGGGCGCGCTGCTCGGTGACACCCCGCACACCCGGCCGGTGCCGGTGAGCGGGGTCACCTCGGACGCGGACCTGGCGCGGACGATGGACCTGGAGGAGACCCGGTACGAGGGCCCCACGGGCATCGTCGGGGTCCTCCAGGAGGCGTGCACGCATGCCGGGGTGCCCGCGGTCAGCCTGTGGGCGGCGGTCCCGCACTATGTGTCGCAGCCGCCGAACCCGAAGGCGACGCTGGCCCTGCTGAACCGCCTGGAGGACCTGATCGGGCTGCGCATCCCGCTGGGCGAACTGCCCGAGGACGCGCGGGCCTGGCAGCTCGGGGTGGACCAGCTGGCCTCGGAGGACAGCGAGGTCGCGGAGTACGTGCAGACGCTGGAGGAGGCGCGGGACACCGCGGAGCTGCCCGAGGCGTCCGGCGAGGCCATCGCCCGGGAGTTCGAGCGCTATCTGCGGCGGCGGGACGGCGGCCCCGGGCAGGGGCCGGGAGGGCATGCGACGGAGAGCGGGGACGTGCCGTATCTGCGCGATCCCGCCGGTGGCCGCACCCGCCCGCCGAAGCCGCCGCGTCCGGAGTCCGGGCGGGGCAAGGCCTCCGACGACAAAGGCGCCAAGGGGTCCGACGAGGCGTCGGGCAGCGAATCCGACGAGGGCTCCGGGGAGACTCCCGAGGAGGACTGACCGCGCCGCGGTACGGCGGCGTGACGAACGACGGGGCGCCGCGCGGGAGATGATCCCGTGCGGCGCCCCTGTCTCATCGGTCCTGACTACGGCTCAGGCGCAGTGGAACTTCGCGGCCGCCCAGTCGCCGTGGTCCCCGGTCTTGGACCCGTTGGTGTCGGTGACCTTCAGCCGCACCTGCCGTACGCCGTCGAGCTTCACGTCCACCCGCACGGTCGCCGAGGCGCCGGTCAGTTTCGGCGAGGTCCACAGCACCTTGCCGTCGCCCTCCACGGAGAACGCGACCTCTCCGTAGCCGTCGATCTCGTCGTCGATGCCGACGTCGGCGGTGAACGCGGTGCACCGGCCGCCGAGATGGAGCGCGATGTCGGAGTCGGCGTGGGTGCCGATCCCCTTCTCGTACGGCTGTCCCGCGAGGGTCAGTGTCTTCCCGTCGCTCGCGCCCGACTCCCCGTTGGAGCGGTCACGTTCGGCCGGGCCGTAGCCGTTGGTCTCGGAGAGCCAGACGAGATCGCTCGCCCAGGCCTCGCCCTCGGGCGCCGGGGGCAGCACGGAGACGGCGAGCCGCTGCTGACTCGTGCGCGCGCCACCGGCGGTTCGGTAGCGGGCCAGGGCCGTCAGCGTGGTCTCGCGTACCTGGGCGTCCTTCGCCGGCGTGAGGGCCACCTCGACCCGGCGGGTGGCGCCTGCCGGGATGCGGCCCGGAACCTTCGCGGTGGCGGTCCGCCAGCCGTCGGGGACCTGAAGGGTGACCGTGGTGTCGGTGAGGGCGGTGCTGCCCGCGGTCACGTCGACCTGGACCGTGCCGGGCGTCCCGGCTCCGGCCTCCTGGCCCGCGGGGACGGTGAGGGCGGCGGCCGCCGAGGCCTTCTTGCCGCCGACCGCGCTGGTGCCCAGCAGCTTCACCGTGAACTTCTTCGCGGTGCTCAGGGGCGCGGTCTTCACATGCACCACGCCGCCCCGGTCGTCACGGTCGTACCACCAGCCCTGCCGGGCCTTGTCGTACGCGCTCTTCGAGGTCAGCTCGGGCAGGGTCCGGTCCAGCTTCACCGAGCGGGGCTCGGAGCCGGTGTGGACGGTGAACTCGTAGGGGCGGGCGGTCTGCTTGCCGGTGAAGCTGCCCCGGCTCTCGTCGATGGTGACGAAGACGTCGCCCGCGCCGCGCTTCGGGGCCCGGACGTCGGCGCGCTGGGTGGCGTACTTCCCGTCGCGGTGCTGCCGGGTGACGCCGTCGTCCTCGTACAGGGTGAAGGAGGTGTTGCCCTGCGGGTAGACGTCCCAGGCGAGCGGGGAGTCGGCGGTGCGGTCCCGGTAGGAGCGGATGCCGGGCCACATCGGGACGGCCGCGCCGGCCTTCACGAAGAGCGGCAGGGTGTCGAGCGGGGCGGTGTAGGTGTCGATGGTGGTGGGGCCCTCGTAGGTGCGGCCGCTCCAGTAGTCGATCCAGGTGCCCTTGGGGAGGTAGATGTCCTTGCGCTCGGTGGTGTCCTGGTAGACGGGCGCCACGAGGAAGTGCTCGCCGGAGAGGAACTCGTACTTCGCGGCCTCCGTCGACGCCTTGGGGTCGTCCGGGTATTCGAGGACCAGCGGTCGGACCATGCCGACACCGGTCTTGGTGGCCTCGTGCGCGTAGGAGTACTGGTAGGGCAGCAGCGACTCCTTGAGCTTGAGGTAGTCGCGGTTGATCGAGGTGTACGGCTCTCCGTGGCGGAAGGGCTGCTTGTCCATGGCGGCCCAGCCGTCCATGGCCATCGTGGTGCCGAGGAACATCTTCCACTGGAGGTCGCGGGTGTACGTCTTGGCGCTGCCGCCGAAGATCCCGTCGACGTCACCGGTGGTGTAGGCGAGTCCGGACATCGTGGCGCCCGCGTAGGTCGGGATCTGCCAGCGGATGTACTCCCAGGTGCCGGACTGGTCGCCGGACCACTGGACTCCGCAGCGCTGCGCGCCCGCCCAGCTCTCCGGGGCCCAGGTGAAGCCGCGGGCGTCGCTGTTGTCCTCGATGCCCTGGTAGGCGTCCTTGCAGCCGTCGAGGGCGAACTTGTAGCCCTCGCCGACCCAGGCGACGTCCAGCTTGGCGACCCGCTGCCCGGCCTTCACCTGGGCGGCGAGGTTCTCGATGCCGTCCTCGGTCCACAGGCCGAGCTCCATGTTGCGGTCCTTCAGCCCCTGGGCGGTCTCCTCCAGGTCCTCGTAGCCGCAGCCGTAGCCGTCGTTGACGAGCATCCAGCCGTTCGGCATGTCGTTCTCGACGTAGCCGTCGGCGACCTTCAGCGCGTCCAGGGTGCGGCGCTCGCCCCGGTTGGCGTTGTGGAGGTAGCAGTCGGCGTCGCCGATCTCCATGCCGTAGACGGGCGGCAGGAACGGCTTTCCGGTGAGGTCGGTGTACTGCCCGATGACGTCCTTGGCGGCGTCGGCCCCCGTGCCCGCGAAGTAGTAGGCGTCGAAGCGCTGTTCCTTCGCGCCGGTCGTCACCGGGTCGGTGAACGCGTAGGTGTTGGGTGCGTAGGTGTTGCGGAAGACGCCGTAGCCGGCCGATGAGAGGTAGAACGGCACGGAGTTGGGGTGGCCGCCGTCGTCCCAGTTGTAGTCGACGGCGACCTCGACGGTCTTTCCGCGGTGGGAGGTGTTGCCACGGCCGTTCTGCATCCCGGCCCCGTAGAACTGCTCGGCGGCGCCCCGGGCCAGCGTCTGGACGGTCTGCTCGCCGGTCCAGCTCAGGCCCTTCGCCTCGGACCAGATCAGGCTGCCGTCGGCCCGGTGCAGGGCGAAACGCAGCGGCTTCTTGTAGGCCCGCAGGGTGACCTCGTCCGTCGACAGCTCGTAGCGGTCGCCGCGGTCCTTCCAGCGGGTGCGGGGCGGCTCGCCCTGCGGCAGGACGATGTCGTCGCCGGTGGGGTCGGTGAACGTCCCGTCGGGGGCCAGCTCGATCCGGAAGGTCTCCTTCGAGACGAAGCTGACCCGGGCCTCGGCCTGCCCGGCGGTCAGCCGGTACACCGCCCCGTCCGCCCGGAAGCCGGTCACGTCCCCGACCGTGGTGGTCTCCGTGCTCGCCGGCGGGGCCTCGTCGGCGTGGGCCCCGCCGGGCCCGGAGAGGACCGCGAACAGTCCGAGCAGCGCAGCAACTGCTGCCACTCTCATGCGCGTTGATGTTTGCATAGTGAGCTTTTAGCGCAACTTCGAGCACATGACCATGGACAAAAAGGAACCGGCCCCGAACTTCGTAGAGAAGTCCGAGACCGGTTCGAGCCATCGGGCGGGCGGGGAAACCCCTTACAGCGCGACTCCGAGGAGGGCGTCGACCGTACGGGAGACGAGGCCGGGCGCGCCCTCGTCGGTGCCGCCCTCCGCACCCTGGAGCGCGGCCCAGCGGTCCACCGCGGCCAGCGCGGCGGGGCTGTCCAGGTCGTCCGCGAGCGCCTCGCGGACCTCCTCGACGAGCGCGTCGGCGGACGGCCCGTCGGGGCGCGAGACGGCGGCCCGCCAGCGCGCGAGACGCTCGACGGCGTCGGCGAGCACCTGGTCGGTCCACTCCCAGTCGGAGCGGTAGTGGTGGGAGAGCAGGGCGAGCCGGATGGCCGCCGGGTCCACGCCGTCGCGGCGCACGGCCGAGACGAAGACCAGGTTGCCCCGGGACTTGGACATCTTCTCGCCGTCCAGGCCGACCATGCCGGCGTGGACGTACGCCTTGGCGAACGGGTACTCGCCGGTCAGCGCCTGGGCGTGCGAGGCGCCCATCTCGTGGTGCGGGAAGGCGAGGTCGGAGCCGCCGCCCTGGACGTCGAAGCCCATGCCGAGGTGGTCGAGCGCGATGGCGACGCACTCGATGTGCCAGCCGGGGCGGCCCGCGCCGAGCGAGGCCCCGTCCCAGCTCGGCTCGCCCGGGCGGGCGGCCATCCAGAGCATCGGGTCGAGGGGGTTCTTCTTGCCGGGGCGCTCCGGGTCGCCGCCGCGTTCGGCGGAGAGCAGGCGCATCGCCTCGGCGTCGAGGCCGGAGACCTCGCCGAAGTGCGGGTCGGTGTCGACGGAGAAGTAGATGTCGCCGTCCAGGTCGTAGGCGGCGCCCGCGTCCCGGAGGCGTTCGACGAGGGGCACGATGCCCGGTATCGCCTCGACCGCTCCGATGTAGTGCCGCGGGGGCAGCATCCGCAGGGCGGTCATGTCCTCGCGGAAGAGCGCCGTCTCGCGCTCCGCGAGCTCGGTCCAGTCCTGACCGTCGCGCACGGCCCGCTCCAGCAGTGGATCGTCCACGTCCGTCACGTTCTGGACGTAGTGAACCTGCCGCTTGGTGTCGAGCCACACGCGCTGAACGAGGTCGAACGCGTTGTAGGTCGCCGCATGACCCATGTGGGTCGCGTCGTACGGCGTGATGCCGCAGACGTAGATGCGGGCGACGGGACCGGGGTCAAGGGTGATCCGTCCGCCGGTCGCGGTGTCGTGGATCCGAAGGTCGCGGCCCTTGCCAGGCAGGGCGGGGACCTCAGAAGCGGGCCAGGCATGCATGTCATGAGCGTAACCGGACGATGCTTCCGGATACGAACCGGATCCGTGATCCTGTCCGAAGAGGCCTTCTTGCGTGTAACCCCCGGCCGGGGATAACGGGCGGGTCGTCGTGGGGCGCGTGCTACACCGGCGGCCAGGGGATCGGCGGCCACTGGCCGCTCGGCTGCGGGTGCACGGCGCGCTTGACCAGCCCGGCGACCCGCTCCCGCAGGGCCTCCAGCTCGGCCGCCGTGATGAGTTCGGCCATCCGGGTGGCGAGGACGGTGCCCGGCGCCAGCTCCGCGGCGAGCCGCCCCAGCACCGCCAGGGCGTCTTCGGTCAGCGGCTCGCCCGCCCAGCCCCAGAGCAGGGTGCGCAGCTTGTCGTCGGCGTTGAAGGTGACCCCGTGGTCGATGCCGAAGAGCCGTCCGCCGGGAGCGGGCAGCAGGTGGCCGCCCTTGCGGTCACCGTTGTTGATCACCGCGTCCAGTACGGCGAGCCGCCGCAGCCGGGGGTCGTCCGCGTGCACGAGAAGCGCGGTCTTCCCCTCCCCCACGTCCGCGAAGCCCACGGCTTTCCAGCCATCGCCCGGCTCCTCGCCCTCGACGAGCGCCAGCAGCTCGGGGGCGTCCTCACCGTCCTCGGGGCCGTCGATCCAGAGCTGGACCATGCCCTGCCCGTACGGCCCCTCCCGCAGCACGGTCGGCGGCACGAGGTCCCAGCCGGTCGCCCGGGAGATCTCGTACGCGGCGGCCTCCCGCTGGGCGAGGGTGCCGTCGGGGAAGTCCCACAGCGGCTGCTCGCCCGCGACCGGCTTGTACGCGCAGGTGCGCTCCTCGCCCTCGTACGCCACCGTGCAGTGCAGCACCGCGTTGGACGCCCCGCCGACCTGCCCGAGGACGGTGATCGTGCCCTCGGTGAGCAGGGTGAACAGCTCGGTGTCCGTCAGGCTCCGCGACGGTATCCGTTCTGGCGCGGGCATACGTGTCCTTCCGGGTCGAGCGGCAGGCTGCACAGCGGGCACGGCGGGCGGCCGGCGTTGACGACGTCCAGGGCCCGCTTGGCGAACGCGCGGGCCTGGGCGCCGCTGAGCCGGACGCGGAGCATCGGCGGACCGTTCTCCTCGTCCTGGAGGAGCTTCTCCTCGGCCTCCGCGAGGTCGTCCTCGGAGTCCGCGTCGAGTTCGACGAGGGCCTGCGCCTCGACGATCATGCGCTGTTCCTCGCCGTCCCAGGCCAGGGCCATGGTGCCGACCCGGAACTCCTCCTCGACGGGCACGTCGAGCGGCGCGGTGTCGGAGACGTCGGTGGGGGCCACCGCGGGCACCGGCGAATTGCCTCCGGTGCGGCGCACGACCTCGTCGAGCAGTTCGTCGATCCGCTCGGCGAGCGCGGCGACCTGGGTCTTCTCCAGCGCCACGCTGGTGACCCGGCCCTGGGAGGACGCCTGCAGGAAAAACGTACGGCGGCCAGGCAACCCGACCGTACCGGCCACGAATCGGTCCGGTGGGTCGTAGAGGAACACCTGACGGGACACGTCCTGCTCCCTTGAGCTTCGATGGTGGTTGGGCGGCGCTACGGCGCGTCCACCCTACTGCCCGGAGCGATCACGGCGCGCCCGCGCCGCCCCCGACCGCCGCGTCCGACGTGCCGTCACCGGTGGGCGAGGCGGCGGCGTCCGCCCCGACGGACTTTTCGCGGGGTGCCAGGGCGGCGAGATCCCCGGTGTCGCCGAGCCTCAGGAGGAAGGGGCGCAGCCGCGTGTAGCGGATCGCGGTGACCGAGCAGGGATCGACGTGGACGCGCTGGAAGAGGTCCAGATGCATGCCCAGCGCGTCGGCGACGAGGGACTTGATGATGTCGCCGTGCGAGCACATGACGTACGTGGCGTCCTCGCCGTGCTCCGCCTCGACCCGCTCGTTCCAGTCGCGTACGGCGTCGACGGCGCGGGCCTGCATCGCCCGCATGGACTCGCCGCCCGGGAACGCCGCCGCCGAGGGGTGCTGCTGGACGACGGACATCAGGGGCTCGTCGGCGAGTTCGGCCAGCTTCCGTCCCGACCAGTGGCCGTAGTCGCACTCGCTGATCCGGTCCTCGGTGTGCAGGGGCAGACCGGGGCGGGCGTCGAGGAGCGGCTGGAGCGTCTGGCGGCAGCGCTCCAGGGGGCTGCTGACGGCGAGGACCGGGGCCAGGCCGGCGAACCGCGCCGGCAGCGCCTCGGCCTGTGCGGCGCCGCGTTCGTCGAGGAGGACGCCGGGGGTGCGGCCCGCGAGCACTCCGGCGGTGTTGGCGGTGGAGCGTCCGTGGCGTACGAGGATCAGCGTGGGCATACCCGCCAGCGTACGTCCGAGGTGCGCGGGGGCGGTTCACGGGGAAGAATGCCCGCCGTGATCGTGGACTGTGCCATCTACCGGGACGGGCGCCGTACCGAACGGCCCGACGACCTCTCCGACGCGCTGGACGAGGCGCGGGCCTTTCGGGACGCCTTCCTGTGGATCGGGCTGCACGAGCCGACGGAGGAGGAGTTCGACCGCGTACGCGACGAGTTCGGGCTGCATCCGCTGGCCGTGGAGGACGCGCTGCGGGCGCACCAGCGGCCCAAGCTGGAGGTGTACGACAACTCGCTGTTCGCGGTGCTCAAGCCGGTCGTCTACGAGCCGGAGAGCGACACGGTCAGCGCCGACGAGCTGATGGTCTTCATAGGGGACTCGTTCGTGGTGACGGTCCGGCACGGCGAGGGCGCCCCGCTGGCGGCCGTGCGCCGCCGGCTGGAGGCCGAGCCCGAGGTGCTGAAGCACGGCCCGACGGCGGTGCTGTACGCGGTCGGCGACGCGGTCGTGGACCACTACATGGAGGTGGCGGGCGAGCTCCAAGTCGACCTGGAGGAGCTGGAGACGCAGGTCTTCGCGCCGACCGGCTCCGGCGACTCGAAGAACACCGCCGCCCGGATCTACACCTTCAAGCGGCAGGTGCTGGAGTTCCGCCGGGCGGCCGGTCCGCTGACGGCGCCGATGACCCGGCTCGCGGGTGCGGGCGTGCCGTTCGTCCACGAGCACGCGCAGCCGTTCTTCCGGGACGTGGCCGACCATCTGACGCGCGCCAACGAGCAGGTGGAGGGGCTGGACCGGCTGCTCTCGGACATCCTGTCGGCGCATCTGGCACAGATGGGCGTGCGGCAGAACGACGACATGCGCAAGATCTCCGCCTGGGCGGCGATGGTCGCCGTCCCGACGATGGCGGCGGGGGTCTACGGCATGAACTTCGACCACATGCCGGAGCTGCACTGGGTGTGGGCCTATCCGGCGGTGGTGGCTCTGATGGTCTGCGCCGTGTTCGGTCTGCACCGGCTGTTCAAACGGCGCGGCTGGCTCTGAGGCCCGGCGGCCGAGGGCCGCGGAACCCTCAGGCGTACTCGTGTTCCGGTGCGGCGGGGCTGCCGAGTGCGTTGCGGCGCTCCGGCATCTCCAGGGTCACCATGCGCCGCCAGCCGATCAGGCGCTCGTACGCGTACACCGCGTGGATGCCCGCGGCGAGGACGGCGGCCTTGGGGCGCGACCAGCCGAGGATGCGGCCCATGTTGGCCATCACGGCGAGGCTGACGTCGCGGTAGACCCGGATCTCGGCCAGGGCGCACTCGCGCATGATCCGCTGGATGGTCCGGCCGTGTCCCTCGCGCGCGAGGGCGAGCAGTTCCTCGTGGCAGTAGGCGAGGTGGTTGTCCTCGTCGTTGGAGATCATCTTCACCGCGCGGCCGATGCCGGGGTCGTCGGCGAAGTACCGGCGCAGCAGCTGCATCTGCTCGGAGGCGCGCTGCTCGGTGATCCGACTGTGGGCCAGATAGGTGATGATGTCGCGCTCGGTGAGCCGCTCCTCGCCGCGCAGCCGGGAGTGCGCGAGGCCGATGCCCTGCTGTTCCAGGAGCATCGTGTAGTCGGTCTCCGGCGGGACCTCGACGGGCGGCAGTCCGCGCTTCTTCAGGAGGGCGTTGAAGATCCGGCCGTGCTTGTCCTCGTCGGCGCCGTGCCGGACGATCCTGGGGGCCAGTTCGCGGCGGCCCTCCGGGACGAGGGCGGCGATCCGGGCGTTCTCCCAGCCGCCCTGGGACTCCCCGCTCGCGGCGATGGAACAGAAGAGCCGGTAGGACTCGTCGTTGTCCAGAATCTCCTGGAACAGGGTCTGCGCTGAGAGCATGACGGCTACCTCCGTACCCGTTGCCCGCGGAGCTCACGTCCGCGGAGCAGTTGTCCGCAGAAAGAGTCAAATGCGCAGCACGACAGACGGCAACCCGAACGGTCACCGACAGAACACCGCGTCCGTCGCGGACCCCGCCCGCCGGGCCGCGTAACCCTTGGGCGTGCGGCGCGTTGTTCCGGGTGACGGCCGTGGCGGGGAAGACCCCCGAGCCCCCACCACGGCCGTAGTGCTGTCCTCTCGGTCCCTCATCCCTCAGGCGAGGCCGGAACGCTCCAGGGCGTCCGTGCCGGCGCGGAGTGCGGTGAGCCGCTCCTCCAGGGTGAAGCCGGCCGGGGCGAGGTTGAGCGTGGTGACCCCGGCGGCGGCGTACGCCTGCATCCGCTCGGCGATCCGCTCGACGGGGCCGAGCAGCGCGGTCTGGTCGATCAGCTGGTGCGGCACGGCGGCGGCGGCCCCCGCCTTGTCCCCGCCGAGGTACTTGTCCTGGATCTCGGCGGCCTCCTTCTCGTACCCCATGCGCTGGGCGAGCTGGTTGTAGAAGTTCTGCTTCCGGCTGCCCATGCCGCCGACGTACAGGGCTGTGTACGGACGGAACATGTCGGCCAGGCCGTTCACGTCGTCGCCGACGGCGAGCGGCAGCGTAGGGCTGACGTCGAAGCCCTCCATGGTCTTGCCGGCCTTCTCGCGGCCCGCGCGCAGCGGCTGGATCGCGGTCTCCTCCAGGTGCTCGGCGGAGGGGAAGATCAGCAGGGCGCCGTCGGCGATCTCGCCGGTCTGCTCCAGGTTCTTGGGGCCGATCGCGGCGATGTAGAGCGGGATGTGCTCGCGCTGGGGGTGCACGGTGAGCTTGATCGGCTTGCCCGGGCCGCCGGGGAGCGGCAGCGTCCAGTGGGCGCCCTCGTACGACACGCGCTCGCGGGTCATCGCCTTGCGGACGATCTCGACGTACTCGCGGGTGCGGGCCAGCGGCTTGTCGAACTTCACGCCGTACCAGCCCTCGGAGACCTGCGGGCCCGAGACGCCGAGGCCGAGGCGGAAGCGGCCGCCGGAGAGCGAGTCGAGGGTGGCGGCGGTCATCGCCGTCATGGTGGGCTGCCGGGCCGGGATCTGCATGATCGCGGAGCCGACGTCGATCGACTCGGTCTGGGCCGCGACCCAGGTCAGCACGGTCGGGGCGTCGGAGCCGTACGCCTCGGCCGCCCAGCAGACGTCGTAGCCGAGCCGGTCGGCCTCCTGCGCGACGGCGAGGTTGTCGCCGTCCATGCCGGCGCCCCAGTAACCGAGATTGATGCCGAGCCGCATAGCCGCTCCCTTTACTGATCAGTAACGTCCCTTTCTCCGGACTCTAGCGCGGGCGGCGGCGATCCGGCAGGCCCGGCGGACCTCCGGTTGTCCACAGGCCTGCACCCGGTGGGGCCTTGGCCAGTAATCTCAGCGCCCATGGAGCAGAGGCATCTCGGCCGTACCGGCCTTCGCGTGTCCCGGATCGGGCTCGGCACCCTCACCTGGGGCCGGGACACGGACGAGCACGACGCCGCCGACCAGCTCAAGGCGTTCTGGGACGCGGGCGGCACCCTGGTGGACACCGCCGATGTGTACGGCGGCGGCGAGGCCGAATATCTGCTCGGGCGGCTCGTCGGCAGCCTGGTCCCGCGTCAGGATCTGGTCATCGCCACGAAGGCGGGCAACGTCCCGGACCCCTACCGCCGCGTCAACGGCTCGCGCGGGCACCTCCTGGCCGCCCTGGACGCCTCCCTGGAGCGGCTCGGCACGGATTACGTGGATCTGTGGCAGGTCCACGCCTTCGATCCGGCGACCCCGCTGGAGGAGACGCTCCAGGCGGTGGACCTGGCCGTGTCCTCGGGCCGGGTCCGCTACGCGGGCGTGTCGAACTTCTGCGGCTGGCAGCTGGCGAAGGCGGCCACCTGGCAGCTCGCCGCGCCCGGGGGGCGCACCCGGCTGGCCAGTACGCAGATGGAGTACTCGCTGCTCCAGCGGGGCATCGAGCGCGAGGTGCTGCCCGCCGCGCTGGACCTCGGGATCGGGCTGCTGCCGTCCTCGCCGCTGGGGCGCGGTGTGCTCACCGGCAAGTACCGCCAGGGCACTCCGTCCGACTCCCGGGGCGCGTCCGAGCGGCTCGCCCCGTTCGTCGAGCCGTATCTCGACGACGCGGCGGCCCGGATCACCGACGCGGTGTCGACGGCGGCGGACGGTCTGGCGACGAGCCCGCTCCATGTGGCGCTCGCCTGGGTGCGGGACCGGCCCGGAGTGGCGGCGCCGATCGTCGGCGCGCGCAACGCCGGTCAGCTCGCGGAGGCATTGTCGGTGGAGGCGCTTAGTCTTCCCTACGAGATCTGCCAGGCGCTCGACGATGTGTCGGCGCCCGTGCACCGCTATCCCGATCAGGACTGGAGCACGCTGTGACTGCGCTTCCCGGGGAGACCCCCGGCACCGTCGGCACGGACACACCACAGGACACCGTGTCCCCGCCGGACACCGGTGCCGAGGGTTCCGCGCACGCCGACGCGCCCGAAGCGCCTGGAGCCGCCGAGCCGCCGGGCGACGCGGCCGGCGCCGGGGAGCCCGCGGCCGACGTGTCCGGCACCGACGTGGCCGCGGCGGAGGGCCGCCCGGCCGAGGTGTCCGACGCGCAGGCCGGCCAGGCCGACACCGAGGACGGACCCGCCGACGCCGAAAACGCGCCCGCCGCGGTGTCCGCCGGGAGCCCGGACGCCGATGCCGTGACCACCGACGGCGCCGCCGAGGCCCCGGCCGTCGTCCCCGAGCTCTCGGAGGCACAGGCCGAGCTGGCAGCCCAGCGCGAGCTGCGGGAGCGGATCGAGAAGCGCAAGGCGGAGAAGACCGCGCCCCTCGCCGCCGGCACCGGCCTCAGCGGTACGGCCGCCGAGCTGCTCGCGGCCGTCCGGGCAGTGGAGAGCGGTGAGAAGTCGGGCACCGCGTTCTTCGGCTCACCCGCCCCGGCCCCGGCCGCCCGGCGCCCCGCCCCGGCCGCCGCACAGCCGTCCCGGGCTCCCGTGCCCGCCGCCGCCCCCGCCCCGCAGGCCGCCTCGCCGGAGGCCCTGGACGCGGTGCGCGCGGTGCTCCTGGAGGGCGGGGCGCCCGAGACGCTGGCCCGCCCGGCCGTCGGTGTGCTGGGCGAGCGGGCGGCCGAGCTGCTGCGCACCGACCCCTGGCAGCTGCTGGCGGTGCCCGGGGTGCGGCCGGAGCAGGCCGACGGCTTCGCCCGGGCCCTGCTGGGCGCCGGCTGCGGTCCGGACGACGGGCGCAGGACGGCGGCCCTGGTCGGCTGGCTGCTGGAGCGCGCCGCCCTCCAGGGCCATACGGCGCTGGACGCCGGGGCCGTACGGGCGGCGCTCGCCGAGCGCGCGGTCGGCGATCCGGACGCGGCGGTGCGGAACGCGGTCGAGGAAGGTGTCGCCCTGGTCTTCCAGGAAGGCGACGGGACGGCGCCGGACGGCGAAGGGGACGAAGAAGGCGCGGCGGACGGGGCGGGCCTCGCCGAGGACGCCGACGCGGACCGGGAGCAGGCCCAGGTCCTGCTGGGCCTGGACCGCTACGCCCTGGCCGAGGAGAGTCTCGCCGACGGCCTGGCCCGGCTGGTCAACGCCTGTGAGAAGGCCGTCGACTGGGCGGCGGCGGCCGCCGCCGCCCCGAGCCCGTCGGCCGCCGCGCTCATCCGTACGACCGCCTCCGCCGGGCTGGTCGCGCACAGCGGCGGCGAGGCAGCGCGGGCCGAGCCGGCCGCGCTGATCGCGGCGGCGCGCGGCCTGGGCCTGCGGGCCCTGGGCGCGACCCACAGCGAGGACGGCCGCCGGAGGCTCGCGGCGGCCGTCGGCGATCCGGACACGGCGGTCACCCTTGCCGGTCTGCTGTCCGGCGCGCAGGGCCCCGGCCGGGACGAGGACGGGGCGCTCGCCCTGGACCTGCTGGTCGTGCTGGACGCCCCGCAGCTGGATGTGGAGAACGCGGCGGTGCTGGTCGAGGCGCTGGCCGACGGCACCCGGCTGGTGCTGAGCGGCGACCCGGGCGTGCTGGGCTCGGCGGGGGCCGGGCGGGTGTTCGCCGATGTGCTGGCCGCGCACGCCTGTCCGCAGGTCGTCTCCCGCACCCCGGACCCGGGTCCGATCGGCGAGCTGGTCTCCGGCATCGGCATCGGCGAGCTGCATCAGGTGGACGCCCCGGGCAAGGAGGTGGTGATCGTCCCGGTCCGCGACGCGGGCGAGGCGGTCCACCGCACCGTGCAGCTGGTCGCCGACTCGGTGCCCCGGGCGTTCTCCATCCCCGCCGAGGAGACCCAGGTGATCACCGTGGGCCATGGCGGGGCCGCCGGGACCAGGGCGCTGAACGAGGCGCTGAAGCAGCGGCTCAACCCGGGCCCGGGCCGGTTCGGCGGCTTCGACCCGGGCGACCGGGTGGTCCATGTGCCCGCGCCCGGCCGTGCGGTGCCCGGGGTGGTGCGCTCGGCCGACGCCGAGGGGCTGCGGCTGGACTGCGGGGGCGTCCCCGTCGTCGTACCGCAGGAGCGGGTGGAGTCGTCGGTGCGGCACGGCTGGGCCCTCAGCGCCCATCAGGCGGCCGGGATGCGCTGGCCCGCCGCGGTGGTGGTGCTGCCGGGCGATGCCGCGCAGGGGCTGAGCAGGCCGTGGGTGTACACCGCGTTCGGCCGGGGCGAGCGGCATCTGTCCGTGGTGCACGGGGTGGACCAGGCGCTTCCGCACGCGGTGGCGCAGATTCCGGCCCAGGAGCGGACGACCCGGCTGCGCCCGCTGCTGGAGGCGCTTCCGACGCCCGACGCGGCCTCGTAACCGGCCGAGGACAGCGGTGGGGCCCCGGTGCGCGGTGCACCGGGGCCCCACCGTCACGTCCGGTGCGGGAGCGAAGTCGGGTGTCGAAGTCGAGGGAGCGTGGGTCAGCGGCCGCCCACCGCGGGTCCGGCGAAGTCCTCGTCCGTCTCGTCCTCCTCGTCGAAGACCGCGCTGACGTCGAAGCGGCAGACCACCAGTTCGGGGTCGGCGTCCTCGAACGGGGCGCCGAGCCACTCCCCCGGCTCCGGCGGCGCTTCACCGGCCGAGACCCACAGGGTGGAGTCGCCCTCCTCCAGTCCGAACTCCTTGTGGCGGGAGGCGATCTCGTCCGGTTCGTACTCACCGAAGAGCACACCGAGCGCGGCGTGGACGCTGGTGCCGACGACCGGGGCCGCGTCCGGCCCGTCGCCCGGACCCGCGTCGAGGTCGGCGAGGCGCTGAGCCTGTGCGAGCAGCCGCGGGGGTTCCGCGACCACGTAGTCGCGCCGGATCAGGACGCTGAGCGCGCTGGGCTCCGCGGGACCGGCGTAGGGGGGCAGGGAGTCGTCCGCACCGGGGATCTCGAAGGGGGTGACTTCGTCGTAGCGGTCGTAGAGGAGTTCGTCGTAGACCTCGGCGGCAGCGGCAAGGGCGTTGAACGCGTCGTAGACGGCGGGGTCGTCGTCCCCGGTACGGCGTTCGACCGCGTCGAGGTGACGGTCGATCGCGGTTTTGACCGCTTCGGCGGCGGCACGTACCTCGGCAGCGGTGGGCTGCGCAGCATCAGACATAGTGCAGACGCTATCCGTACCAGGGCTCTGCCCGCACAATAGATGCGATGCCGGAATACGAATTCGTCGACGTGTATGTGCCGCGCGGGGTTTCCCGCAAGGAAGCGGCCCGACTCCTGACCGACCACGCCGAGTACGGACACTGGGAACTGGACCGCCTGACGCTCCGCAGGGACGGCAGCCGCAGGGTGCGGCTGCGCAGGCGGATCATCCGTCAGCTACGGGCCACCTGGTGACATGGAGCGGGCCCCGCAGTCGCGGGGCCCGCTCCTCCTTCGTGGGGTGTGCCGTGCTGAGCGCGCCCGGATCAGGCGGCGCTGCGCGAGCGTCGGTAGAGAACCGATCCCGCGCCGGCGAGCAGCAGTCCCGCACTGGCCGGGATGAGCAGTTCGAGCCCGCCCCCACCGGTCTGCGCGAGCTGCTCCTGCGGAATGTTGCGGGTCTCGGGAGCATTCGGCTCGGGCGGCTGGTCGACCGGCGGGGTGACCGGCGTCTCCGGCGTGACCGGGGGAACCTCGGGCTCCTCGGGCGGCGGGGGCGGAACCTCGGCGTCGTTGGAGCAGCTGTTGCCGAAGGCGGGGTTCAGCAGCCCGCCGATGGTGACGCTGTTCCCGCAGAGGTTCACGGGGATGTCGATCGGCGCCTGGATCGAGTTGCCGGAGAGGATGCCGGGCGAGCCCTTGGCGACCCCTTCCGCCGTGGCGCCGCCGCCCGGGGCCCTGTGCCGGCCGGTGCCGGGCTCGGAGGTCCGGTCCGAGGCGCCGGAGGCCTGGTCCGAGGCGGCGGTGTCGCCCGCCTGCGCGCTGTTGCCGGAGCCGCCGGGGCCCGAGCGGGTCTCCGGAGCGGCCGAGTGGTCCCCGGAGCGGTCGGCCGAACGGTCGGATCCTGCTGATCCGTTTCCGCAGTCGTTCCCGCTGGTGGGGTTGAGCAGCCCGCCGACGCTGACGGAGTTGCCGCAGACGTTGACCGGGATGTCGATCGGCGCCTGGATCGAGTTGCCGGACAGCACGCCCGGCGAGCCGGAGGCGGTGCTCGCCGCCCCGGAGTCGGCGTGGGCGTACCCGCCGCTCAGCGCGAGCACTCCGCCCGCAGCCGCCATGGTGATCAGGCCTTTACGAGTGACCTGTCGCATAGGTTCGTTTCCTGCCTTCTGGCTTCCGAAATACCCCCGGACATGACCGTGCGGGAGCCGAATGCCGAACGGTCCCGGAGTGCATGGAGTGCACTCCGGGACCGGTCGAGCTCAAACCCTTACGGGCTGACGTTCAACGATCAGGCGTTGACGCAGGTGTTGCCGAAGGCGGGGTTCAGCAGACCGATCACGGAGACCGTGTTGCCGCACACGTTGACCGGCACGTGGACCGGAACCTGGACGACGTTGCCGGAGAGCACGCCGGGGCTGCCGATGGCCGCACCCTGGGCGCCCGCGTCGGCGGAAGCCATGCCCGCACCCGCGAGAACGAGGCCACCGGTGGCAGCCGCAACTGCGACGACCTTCTTGATCATGATTCCTCCTAGTTGGAAAATGCGGTCCCAGCCGCGGACCGCAAACCTTGTAACGAGGAGGAATTCGCGGGGCTACGTGTGAACGGCTCGTTTCACTCGTTCGGACATGTCCGCACAGGTGGCCGAATCGGCGGCGAACCGGTCAGGCGGCGGTCAGGAGTGGTCGATGAACCGGTCGAGCACCCGCACGCCGAACTGCAGACCGTCGACCGGCACCCGCTCGTCGACGCCGTGGAACATCCCGGCGAAGTCCAGCTCCGGCGGCAGCTTCAGCGGGGCGAAGCCGAAGCCCCGGATGCCTAGGTCGTCGAAGGACTTGGCGTCGGTGCCGGCCGAGAGCATGTACGGCACGGCACGGGCGATCGGGTCCTCGGCGACCAGCGCGGTCTGCATCGCGTCGACCAGGGCGCCGTCGAACGTGGTCTCCAGGGCCTTGTCCGCGTGCACGTCCTCGCGGCGCACGTTGGGGCCGAGGATCCGGTCGAGGTCGGCGAGGAACTCCTCCTCGTACCCCGGCAGATACCGGCCGTCGACGTGGGCGGTCGCCTGGCCCGGGATGACGTTGACCTTGTAGCCGGCGCCGAGCTGGGTGGGGTTGGCGGTGTTCTGGAGGGAGGCGCCGATGAGCTTGGCGATGCCGCCGAGCCTGGCGAGCGTCTCGTCCATGTTCTCCGGGTCCAGCTCGGTGCCGAGCGCGTCCGAGAGCTCGTCCAGGAAGTGCCGCAGCGTCTTGGTGACCCGCACCGGGAACTTGTGCCGGCCCAGCCGCCCGACCGCCTCGGACAGCTCGGTGATGGCGTTGTCCTTGTGGATCATCGAGCCGTGTCCGGCGGTGCCGTCCACGGTCAGTTTCATCCAGTGCATGCCCTTCTGGGCCGTCTCCACCAGATACAGCCGCAGGTTCTCGTTGACGGTGAAGGAGAAGCCGCCGACCTCGCTGATCGCCTCGGTGACGCCCTCGAAGAGACCCGGGTGGTTGTCCACGAGATAGCGGGCCCCGTAGGTGCCGCCCGCCTCCTCGTCCGCGAGGAAGGCGAGCACGATGTCGCGCGGGGGCTTGCGGCCGGTGCGCATCCGCTCCCGGACGACCGCGAGGGTCATCGCGTCCATGTCCTTCATGTCGACCGCGCCCCGGCCCCAGACGCAGCCGTCCGCGATCTCGCCGGAGAACGGGTCGTGCGTCCAGTCCGCCGCGTTGGCCGGCACGACGTCGGTGTGCCCGTGGATGAGGAGCGCCGGGCGGGAGGGGTCCTCGCCCTCGATCCGGGCGACGGTGGAGGCCCGCCCCTTGTGCGACTCGAAGATCTGCGGCTCCAGGCCGACCTCCGCGAGCTTCTCCGCGACGTACTCGGCCGCGAGCCGCTCGCCGGGGCCCGAGTGGTCGCCGTAGTTGCTGGTGTCGATCCGGATCAGGTCACGACAGAGGTCGACGACCTCCTGCTCGGCGTTGCCGGTGACGGCCTTGCCCGTGCTGCTCTCGCTCACGCTGGTTCCTTCCACTGTCGCTGTGGTGCTCCTTCTCATCCTCCCGCGCCCACGGCGTACGCCCAAGGCCGCGCACCCCGTCACGCACCGTTCACAGCCATCGGGGCGTGATCGAGCACCCCTGAATGTTTGCTATGGTTTTCCACGTCGGAACGGGCACGGCCCGCGAAGACAGACACCTTGTCCGGGTGGCGGAATGGCAGACGCGCTAGCTTGAGGTGCTAGTGCCCTTTATCGGGCGTGGGGGTTCAAGTCCCCCCTCGGACACCAGCAGGAGCCCCACTTCGGTGGGGCTCTTTTGCGTCACCGGCCGACCACGGAAAGGGGCGACGATGCGGGGCCGCAGGAAGCCGCCCGCCGCTCCGCTCCCCCAGCGGGACGGGATCGACGCGGTGCGGGTGCGGTTGCCGGAGGATCCGGAGGGCCGGTGGACGTCCGTCGGGGCGCATCTGGCCGACCGGTTCGGCGGGGCGATCGGGGTGGACCGGGTGGCCGGGATGCTGGCGGCCGGGCGGTTCGTGGGGGCCGACGGGGCCGCGGTGCGGGGCGCGGAGCCGTACGCCGCCGGGCGGTGTCTCTGGTTCCACAGGGATTTCGCACCGGAGGAGCCGGTGCCGTTCCCGGTCGGGGTCGTGTACCGGGACGAGCGGATCGTGGTCGCGGACAAGCCGCACTTCCTGGCGACCACGCCCCGGGGGCGGCACATCACCGAGACCGCGGTGGCCCGGCTGCGGCGGGAGCTGAAGCTGCCCGGGCTGCAGCCGGCGCACCGGCTGGACCGGCTGACGGCGGGTCTGGTGCTGTTCGTGGTGCGGCCCGGGGACCGGGGCGCGTACCAGACGCTGTTCCGGGACCGGCTGGTGCGGAAGGAGTACGAGGCGGTGGCTCCGTACGATCCGGAGCTGGCCCTTCCGCGGACCGTACGGAGCCGGATCGTCAAGGAGCGCGGGGTGCTCGCCGCCCGGGAGGAGGCGGGCGAGGCGAACAGTGAGAGCCGAATGGAGCTGGTGGAGCACCTGGGGCCGCTGGGGCGCTACCGGCTGGTGCCCGCCACCGGGCGGACGCATCAGCTGCGGGTCCATATGAACGCGCTGGGGCTGCCGATCGTCCACGATCCGCTGTATCCGGTGGTGGTGGCGGAGGGGGCCGCCGACGATTTCTCGCGGCCGTTGCAGCTGCTGGCGCGGGTGCTGGAGTTCACCGATCCGGTCGGCGGGGAGCCGCGCCGCTTCGAGAGCGGGCTGCGGCTCTCCGCCTGGCCGGAGGGGTGAGGCGGGCGGCGCTCAGTGGCCGCGCTTGATCCAGTCGTCGAGCTGCGGGGCCTCCGCGCCGATGGTGGTCGGGTCGCCGTGGCCGGTACGGACCGTCGTGTCGCCCGGGAGCGTCAGCAGCCGGTCGCGGATCGAGTCGATGATCGTGGGGAACGACGAGAAGGAGCGGCCGGTGGCGCCGGGGCCGCCCTGGAAGAGCGTGTCGCCGGTGAAGACCGTGGAGAGCCCGGGGGCGTACAGGCAGACCGCGCCGGGGGCGTGGCCCGGGGTGTGCAGGACCGTGAGGGTGGTGCCCGCCACCGTCAGCTCCTGGCCGTCGGTGAGGGTGCCGTCGGGGGCGCGGTCCGGGTGGGTCTGCTGCCAGAGCGGCAGGTCGTCCGGGTGGAGCAGGATCGGGGCGCCGGTGGCCCGGGCGAGGGCGGGGGCGGCGTCGATGTGGTCGTTGTGCGCGTGGGTGCAGACGATGGCGCGCAGCGTCCGGCCGCCGAGTGCGGCCTCGATGGCGGCGGCGTCGTGGGCGGCGTCGACGACGATCGCCTCGGTGTCGTCGCCGACGATCCAGACGTTGTTGTCGACGTCCCACTCGCCGCCGTCGAGGGCGAAGGTGCCGGAGGTGACCAGGTGGTCGATGCGGGCGGCCATCAGAAGACCACCACCGAGCGCAGGACGTCGCCGTCGTGCATCCGGGCGAAGGCCTGCTCGATGTCGCCGAGTCCGATGGTCTCGGTGACGAAGGCGGCGAGGTCGAGGCGGCCCTGCTGGTGGAGGTCGACGAGCATCGGGAAGTCGCGGGAGGGCAGGCAGTCGCCGTACCAGGAGGACTTGAGCGAGCCGCCGCGGCCGAAGACGTCCAGGAGCGGCAGTTCCAGCTTCATGTCCGGGGTGGGGACGCCGACGAGGACGACCGTGCCGGCCAGGTCGCGGGCGTAGAAGGCCTGTTCGTAGGTCTCCGGGCGGCCGACGGCCTCGATGACGACGTCGGCGCCGTTGCCGTCGGTGAGGGCGCGGATGGCCTCGACGGCGTCGCTGGAGCGGGAGTTGACGGTGTGGGTGGCGCCCATCTTCTTCGCCGTCTCCAGCTTGCGGTCGTCGATGTCGACCGCGATGATCTTCGCCGCTCCGGCCAGCCGGGCTCCGGCGATGGCCGCGTCGCCGACGCCGCCGCAGCCGATGACGGCGACCGAGTCGCCGCGGCCCACCTGACCGGTGTTGATGGCCGCGCCGATGCCCGCCATGACACCGCAGCCGAGAAGTCCGGCGACCTCGGGGGCGACCTCCGGGTCGACCTTGGTGCACTGGCCGGAGGCGACGAGGGTCTTCTCGGCGAAGGCGCCGATGCCGAGGGCGGGCGACAGCTCCGTGCCGTCCAGCAGCGTCATCCTCTGCTTGGCGTTGTGGGTGTCGAAGCAGTACCAGGGGCGGCCGCGCAGACACGCGCGACACTGGCCGCACACGGCACGCCAGTTGAGGATGACGAAGTCGCCGGGGGCGACGTCCGTGACGCCCTCGCCGACCGACTCCACGACGCCCGCGGCCTCGTGGCCGAGGAGGAAGGGGAACTCGTCGTTGATGCCGCCCTGCTTGTAGTGCAGGTCGGTGTGGCAGACGCCGCACGCCTGGATCTTCACGACGGCCTCGCCGGGACCGGGGTCCGGGATCACGATCGTCTCGACCCTGACCGGCTCGTTCTTGCCCGGTGCGATGACCGCTTGCACCTGCTGTGCCATAACCCTGCTCTCCCTGCTCCCGCGCTGCGCGAAGATCGATCGCGGACCACCGTACGCCTTGGAGGACGTACTACGGAGCGAGCACGTCCAGTTCGTGCAGGGCGCCGACAGCGATCTCCTTGGTGATCCGCTCGGCGGCCTCCGGGTCGCCCTCGCGGACCGCCTCGGCGAGCCGGACGTGCAGGGTGACGGCGGCCGGGTCGGGGTCCTCGAACATCACCTGGTGGTGGGTGCGGCCCGCCAGGACCTCGGCGACGACGTCCCCGAGCCGGGCGAACATCTCGTTTCCGGAGGCGTCGAGGACGATGCGGTGGAAGGCGATGTCGTGTTCGAGGTAGCCCTCCAGCTGCTGGCCGCGCGAGGTGGCGACCATGCCGAGGGCGCGTTCGGTGAGCTCGGCGCACTGCTCGGCGGTGGCGTGGCGGGCGGCGAGTCCGGCGGCGACCGGTTCGATCGCGGAGCGCAGCACGGTGAGGGAGCGCAGCTGGCGCGGGCGGTCGGCGCCTGCCAGGCGCCAGCGGATGACCTGGGGGTCGTAGACGTTCCAGGTCTCGGTGGGGCGGACGGTCACGCCGACGCGGCGGCGGGATTCGACCAGGTGCATCGATTCCAGGACCCGGACCACTTCGCGGACGACCGTACGGGAGACGTCGAAGCGCTGGGCGAGCTCGTCGGTGCGCAGCACACTGCCGGGCGGGCACTGGCCGGAGGAGATCTCCAGACCCAGGGTGTCCAGCACATGTGTATGCAGCCCCTGGCTCTGTGTGGTCATGGGTCAAGCCTACGGGGCGGGCCACGGGAATAATAAGTACGACGTTTACGTCACAGGCTCTTGAATAAGTCGTACCTAATAGGTTTCAGTAGCGCGACGGACCGATGTCGAAGAAGACAGCGAGACACCCCATGAACACCGCACCCCGCATGAGCACCCCCCACGTCGTCGTGGTGATGGGCGTATCAGGAACCGGCAAGACCACGATCGGTCCCCTGCTCGCCGCCGAACTCGGCGTTCCGTACGCCGAGGGCGACGACTTCCATCCCGCGGCGAACATCGCCAAGATGTCGGCCGGCACCCCCCTGGACGACGACGACCGCCGGCCCTGGCTGGACGCCATCGGCACGTGGGCGCACGGGCGGGCGGGGCTCGGCGGGGTCGTCTCCAGCTCCGCGCTCAAGCGGGTCTACCGGGACCGGCTGCGGGACGGGGCGCCGGACGCCGTCTTCCTGCATCTGACCGGTGACCGGTCGCTGATCGAGGAGCGGATGGCGGACCGCAAGGGCCACTTCATGCCCACCGCGCTGCTCGACTCCCAGTTCGCGACGCTGCAGCCGCTCCAGGCCGACGAGGCCGGAGTGAGCGTCGACGTGTCCGGCACTCCCGAGGAAATCACCCAGCGAGCCGTCGCCGCGCTGCGCCGGCTCGAAGACTAAGGACCATCACCGTGACCAGTCTCAGCGTCGAGATGCTGGCAGCGGACGCCGCCGAACCGATCACCTCGGCAGGCAACGCTCAGTTGGGCATCGCCGTCCTGGCGGGCATAGCCGTCATCGTTCTCCTCATCACCAAGCTCAGGATGCACGCGTTCCTGGCGCTGACCATCGGTTCACTGGCGCTCGGCTCCTTCGCCGGAGCCGCCCCGGCCGACACCATCGCCAGCTTCACCACCGGCCTCGGCTCCACCGTCGCGGGCGTGGGCGTCCTGATCGCGCTCGGCGCCATCCTCGGCAAGCTGCTCGCCGACTCGGGCGGGGCCGACCAGGTCGTCGACACCATCCTGGCGAAGGCCAGCGGCAGGGTGATGCCCTGGGCGATGGTCCTGATCGCCTCGATCATCGGGCTGCCGCTGTTCTTCGAGGTCGGGATCGTGCTGATGATCCCGGTCGTGCTGCTCGTCGCCAAGCGCGGCAACTACTCCCTGATGCGGATCGGCATCCCCGCGCTGGCCGGTCTCTCCGTGATGCACGGGCTGATCCCGCCGCACCCCGGCCCGCTGGTCGCGATCGACGCCCTGGACGCCAACCTCGGTGTGACGCTGGCACTCGGCGTGCTGGTCGCCATCCCGACGGTGATCATCGCCGGTCCGGTGTTCTCCCGCTACGCCGCGCGCTGGGTGGACATCAAGCCGCCGGAGAACATGATTCCGCAGCGTCCCTCCGAGGACCTGGAACGCCGTCCGAGCTTCGGCGCGACCCTGGCGACCATCCTGCTGCCGGTCGTCCTGATGCTGCTCAACGCGCTCGTCGAGATCGTCGTCGACAACCCGGAGAACGGCCTCCAGAAGGTCACCACGGTCATCGGTTCGCCGCTGATCGCCCTGCTCGCGGCCGTCCTGGTCGGGATGTTCACGCTCGGCCGGGCCGCCGGGTTCACCAAGGACCGGCTGGCCGGCACCGTGGAGAAGTCCCTCGCCCCGATCGCCGGGATCCTGCTGATCGTCGGCGCGGGCGGTGGCTTCAAGCAGACGCTGATCGACGCCGGGGTGGGCCAGATGATCCTGGAGTTCTCCGAGAACTGGTCGATCCCGGCCCTGCTG
The DNA here is from genome assembly GCF_056172905.1 of Streptomyces sp. iso_384. Lineage (NCBI taxonomy): Bacteria > Bacillati > Actinomycetota > Actinomycetes > Kitasatosporales > Streptomycetaceae > Streptomyces > Streptomyces sp. iso_384. The sequence continues at coordinate 2,726,074 of NZ_JBWBTT010000001.1, read as the reverse complement.
CTGGGCTGGCTGATCGCCGTCGCGATCCGCCTCGCCACCGGCTCGGCCACCGTCGCCACCATCTCGGCCGCCGGTCTGGTCGCCCCGCTGGCCGCCGACATGTCGACCTCGCACGCGGCCCTGCTGGTGCTGGCCGTCGGCGCCGGTTCGCTCTTCTTCAGCCATGTGAACGACGCCGGGTTCTGGCTGGTGAAGGAGTACTTCGGCATGAACGTCGGCCAGACGGTGAAGACCTGGTCCGTGATGGAGACGATCATCTCCGTGGTGGCCATGGCCTTCATCCTGCTGCTGTCGCTGTTGCTGTAGCCGGTTCCGTACGGCAGGACGCGAAACGCCCGTCCCGGGGCAGGCCACCGGGGCGGGCGTTTCGCGTACGTACGTGGCGCGTGCTCGCGTTGCGCGTACGGGGGTGTGTCAGCGGCGGGCCGACTCGCTCTCGGCCGCCTTCTCCAGCTGGAACGCCTCGTTGCCGAGGCCGATCCGGGCGTGCACCTCCGGCTTGACCGAGCGCAGGACCGCGCCGTACACCAGGCCACCGACGAGGGCGAGGATGATCACGCCGGGCAGCAGCCAGTTGAGGGCCGAGCCGGGCCCCGATCCGACGAGGACGTCGAAGTCGCGGACGGTGAAGACGGCGATCGCCAGCAGCGCGAGCCCGGCGAGGGCGGAGGCGACCAGGCGCGGGGCCTGCGCGCGGCCCGCACCGCGCTTGACGAAGAAGGCGATGACGGCGAAGGAGGCGGCGGCCATCAGCAGGATGATGCCGAGCGCCCCGACGTTGCCCATCCAGGTGAAGAGCCGCAGGACCGGGGCGGTGGGGTCGCCGACCGGGTTGTCGTCGGTGAAGGCGAAGGCCGCGATGATCACGACGGAGACGGCGGACTGGAGCAGCGAGCCGGTGCCGGGGGCTCCGCTGGCCCGGTTGGTGCGGCCGAAGCGGGCGGGCAGCAGGCCCTCGCGGCCCATCGCGAACGCGTAGCGGGCCACCACGTTGTGGAAGCTGAGGAGCGCCGCGAACATCCCGGTGACGAAGAGGATGTGCAGAACGTCGGTGAAGGTGGAGCCGAGCCGCTCCTCGGTGAGGCCGAACAGCATGCCGGGGCCCTCCTTGAGAGAGGTGTCGGCGATGAAACCGGGTCCGGCGGCGACGGTCAGCGCCCAGGAGCTGATCGCCAGGAACAGCGCGGCGTAGCCCACCGCGAGGAACATCACCCGGGAGACCACGATCTGCGGGCGGCTGGTCTCCTCCGCGTACACCGGGGCCTGCTCGAAGCCGACGAACGCGGCGATGCAGAAGCAGAGCGCGGTGCCGAGCCCGGCGCCGGTGAGGGTCTCGGGGTTGAAGGCGTGCAGCGACAGGCCCTCGGGGCCCGGCTTGCTCACGGCGGCGATGTCGAAGATCACCACGAGGGCGCACTCGATGACCAGCAGGACGCCGAGCACCTTGGCGTTGAGGTCGATCTTCAGCCAGCCGAGGACGCCGACGACGGCGGCCGACACCAGGGCCGGTATCCACCAGGCCAGCTCGATGTCGAGGTACGTGGCGAAGATGCCGGACACCTCGAAGCCGAGGATCCCGTAGATGCCGACCTGCATGGCGCTGTACGCCACCAGCGCCACGAGCGAGGCCCCGGCGCCGGCGGTCGGGCCGAGCCCGCGGGCGATGTACGCGTAGAACGCGCCGGCGTTGTGGACGTGCCGGCTCATCTCCGCGTAACCGACGCTGAACAGCATCAGGACGATGCCCAGGATGATGTAGAGCAGCGGCTGGCCGACGATGCCCATCACGCCGAAGACCGTGGGCATCACCCCGGCGACCACCATCAGGGGGGCACTGGCCGCGACCACCGACAGCAGGAGGCCCGAGGTGCCGAGCCGGTTCGCGCGCAGGGCGCGTTCCTCGCCCTTGTAGGTGTTGATCCCGCCGGTATCGGCCGTTCCCCTCGTGGTGCCGGTCTCACTGGAAAATGAACTGCCGGTCGACATGGCGGGGTTGGTCCCTTCTTCATGGTGAGCGCGGTGGGCGTGGCGGGTGGTGTCCTTCGTGCTTCACGGGGTGCCGAGCGCGTAGGCGCGCGCGGCGGTGAACGCGGCGTGGGGCTCCCGGCCGGAGTACGACCAGGGCGCGGCGGTGGCGTACGGCCCGATGCGGTGGAAGAGGGCGGCCGCCTCGGCGGGCCGGCCCTCGCAGACCTTGGCGTGCGCCAGGAAGTTCAGGTCGAGGCGGTGGCGCGGGTGGTCCTCGCGCTCCCATTCCAGCCACCAGTCGAAGGCGGCCTTCATCACCTGGCGGGCCCGGCGTCCGGACCAGTGCTCGGAGGCCGCCGGGTCGTCGGACTCGATGCCGGCGGCGACCAGGACGCGGTAGCGCTCGGCGTGGGCGACGACAGGGAGCACGGCCAGCGGGGAGTCGGCGGGGGCCAGTTCGGCGGCCCAGGCGGCGAAGTCGTACACCTCGTGAAGCGGGTCGTGGCCGCTGGCGGGGTTGCTTTCGGCCAGCAGCGCGGTCATCACATGGTGGGCGTGGTGGTGGTCCGGGTGGCGGGAGCGCACCTCCTCGAAGAGCCTGCCGGTCTCGTCCGCGCCGTCGTCGCGGGCCCGGTCCAGGAGGAGCAGCGCGAGCCAGGGGGTGGGGTCTTCAGGGGTGAGGCGGGCGGCGGCCAGGCAGGCTTCGCGGGCGCGGGCGGCGTCGTTCGCCTTGACCTTGGGCCGCAGTGCGCGGACGACCCGGGCGCAGCCGAGCAGGATGGCGGCGTCGGCGCTCTCGGGTTCGGCGAGCAGCCAGTCACCGGCCCAGTCCACGGCGGACGAGGTCTCGGCGAGGGCCAGAAAACGATGTCCGCGCCGGTCCCAGTCCCGCCCGGTGTCCACCAGCAGGGTGCGTGCCTCGGACCACCTGCCCTGGGTGAACCGGCCACGTGCGGCGATGAGTTCGTCGTCGTCGAGGGCCGGGTCGAAGACATGGTCCGAGCGGCTGCCCCGACGACGGGAGCGGCCCAGGGGCGGCGGAGGCGGGGGCATGCCGCAGGCTTCTTTCGATGCGGTGTGCGAGCAGATGATCGCGCACAGCAAAGCGGTAGGCAATGCCCCACGTCAAGGGGCGTCGGCAGGCAACTGCTCCGACATACCGGCCAGTTGGCTTGATCTGGTCGAACCCCCGACGGTATCGGCGCAGCGTGCGGGCGGGGAGAGCGGGCCGGGGTGAGGCCCGACACACTGGTGCCACACTGGTCACATGGAGCGACATGAACCTCTGAAGCCCTTCCTTCTCGCCTTTCCCGGGCCGTTGCGCGACCGGCTGGTGGCGGCCGTGCTCTCCGGCGAGAAGGTGTCCACCACCGGCTTGCTCTGCGAGTACGAGCTGGAGCAGGAGGAGTTGCCGCCCGTGGGCGAGCGCTCCGCGCTGATCGACTCGGACGGGCGGGAGGTCGCGGTGGTGGAGGTGACCGGCGTACGGGTGCTGCCGCTGGGGGCCGTGGATCTGCGGCATGCGCTGGACGAGGGTGAGGGGTACACCTCGGTGGCGGAGTGGCGGGCGGGGCACGAGCGGTTCTGGCACAGCGCGGAGATGCGGGAGGCGATGGGGGATCCGGCGTTCACGGTGCATGACGGGACGATGGTCGTGGCTGAGCGGTTCCGGGTGGTCGAGCGGTTGGGGTGACCGTGGGGGCAGGTTCGTCCGCGGGGTGAGGGCGGGCCTGCGGCCGGGTGAACGCCGGAGCTCTGCCCCGGACACCCCGCTCATCGATCGCCGGAGGGGCTTGAGGAACGGCCGGAGGGGCTTGAAGGGCGGGCCCGGTCCTCCACCATGGAGCTGAGAGCGCCCGAAGAGGCCTAGGTGTGTTGATCACCAGCGTTGACAACGCTCGTGATCAATACACCTAGAGCGCCTGCGCCGCTGCCCTGCCCGCCGCTCGGCCCGAGAAGATGCAGCCGCCCAGGAACGTGCCCTCCAGGGAGCGGTAGCCGTGGACTCCGCCGCCGCCGAAGCCGGCCGCCTCGCCCGCCGCGTACAGGCCGGGGAGCGGGGTGCCCTCGGCGGTCAGGACGCGGGAGGACAGGTCGGTCTCCAGGCCGCCCAGGGACTTGCGGGTGAGGATGTTGAGGCGGACGGCGATCAGCGGGCCCGCCGCCGGGTCCAGGATCCGGTGCGGCTTCGCGGTGCGGATCAGGCGGTCGCCCAGGTAGGCGCGGGCGCCGTGGATCGCGGTGACCTGGAGGTCCTTGGTGAACGGGTTGGCGATCTCCCGGTCGCGTGCGGTGATCTCGCGGCGCAGGTCGGCCGCGTCGATCAGGCCGTCGCCCGTCACCGCGTTCATGCCCCGGACGAGTGCGTCGAGGTCCTTCTCCACGACGAAGTCGGCGCCGTGGTCCATGAACGCCTTGACCGGTGCGGGCACGTCCGCTCGGGCCCGGCCGATCACGTCGCGGACCGACTTGCCGGTCAGGTCCGGGTTCTGCTCGGAGCCGGAGAGCGCGAACTCCTTGCCGATGATCCGCTGGTTGAGCACGAACCAGGTGTAGCCGTGGCCGGAGCCCATGATGTGTTCGAGGGTGCCGAGCGTGTCGAAGCCCGGGAAGAGCGGGACCGGCAGCCGCTTGCCGCGCGCGTCCAGCCAGAGCGACGAGGGGCCGGGCAGGATCCGGATGCCGTGCTTGGCCCAGATCGGGTTCCAGTTCTCGATGCCCTCGGTGTAGTGCCACATCCGGTCGCGGTTGATGTGGTGCGCGCCCGCCTTCTCGGCGATGCCGAGCATCAGCCCGTCGACGTGCGCGGGCACCCCGGACAGCATCTTCTCGGGCGGGGTGCCGAGGCGCTCGGGCCACTGGGCACGGACCAGTTCGTGGTTGCCGCCGATGCCGCCGGAGGTGACGATGACCGCCTGGGCCTTCAGCTCGAAGGTGTCGGTGGCCTCCCGGCTGCTCGCGGTGCCGCGTTCGGCCGCGCTGGGCTCCAGGATCTCGCCGGTGACCGTGTCCAGCGCCCCGGCGGTGCGGGCGAGGCCGGTGACCCGGTGGCGGAACCTCAGCTGGACGAGCCCCTTGGCGACGCCCTCGCGGACCCGCCGTTCGAAGGGGGCGACGACACCGGGGCCGGTGCCCCAGGTGATGTGGAAGCGGGGTACGGAGTTGCCGTGGCCCGTCGCGTCGTAGCCGCCGCGTTCGGCCCAGCCGACGACCGGGAAGATCCGCAGCCCCTGCTGGTGCAGCCAGGAGCGCTTCTCACCGGCGGCGAAGTCGACGTACGCCTCGGCCCACCTGCGCGGCCAGTGGTCCTCCTTCTCGCGGTCGAACCCGGCCGTGCCGTACCAGTCCTGCAGGGCCAGTTCCCGGCTGTCCTTGATCCGCAGCCTGCGCTGTTCGGGCGAGTCGACGAGGAAGAGGCCGCCGAAGGACCAGTGCGCCTGGCCGCCGATGGACTGCTCGGGCTCCTGGTCGAGGAGAATCACGGAACGGCCGGCGTCGACCAGTTCGGCGGTGGCCACCAGCCCGGCGAGTCCTGCCCCGATCACGATCACATCAGCGTCGTACGCCATGGGTTCCATCCTGTTCGGGGCGGCTCAGGGGCGGCAGAATCGTTCAAGTTACCCGTGCGTCAGATCTTGGGTACCGGCCGCTGCCACGTCAACCGTCCGGGTGCTGTTGGATGAAACGTATGACGCCCTCTGACGAGATTCTGGACATCGTCGACGAGAACGACGAGGTCATCGGCCGGGCCCCGCGCGGCGAGGCGACCGCACGGGGGCTGCGCCACCGCTGCGTGTTCATCGAGGCGCGCGATGCGCGGGGCCGGGTCTTCGTCCACCGGCGTACGGCGACGAAGCTGGTCTTCCCCTCGCACTACGACATGTTCGTCGGCGGAGTGGTGGGCGCGGGCGAGTCCTACGACGAGGCGGCGCTGCGCGAGGCGGAGGAGGAGCTGGGGGTCTCGGGGCTGCCGAAGCCGGAGCCGTTGTTCCGGTTCCTCTACGCCGACGGCGAGCACACCTGGTGGTCGGCCGTCTACCAGGTGCGGTGCGAGCTGCCGGTGGCCCCGCAGGCCGAGGAGGTCGCCTGGCACACCTTCCTGGACGACGCGGAGCTGGAGCGACGGCTCGGCGAGTGGTCCTGGGTGCCCGACGGGGTGGAGGCGTACCGGCGGCTGCGGGAGCTCCGGGCCGGCTGATCAGGCCCGCGCCGCGCACACCGTAGAGTTTCCCGTGTGAACAGGATCGCGCAGAGCGTACGGCTGTGGTTCGCGCCGCAGCGGGTCCGGGAGGAGGGCGACACCCCCGACTACCGGTTCTCGCTGGCCAACGAGCGGACGTTCCTCGCCTGGATCCGGACGGCTCTGGCCCTGATCGGCGGAGGTTTCGCCGTCGATCAGTTCCTGCCCGAGCTGGTGTGGGGCGTGCGGGCCGGGCTCGCGCTCGGGCTGCTGGCCGCCGGGGTGCTCTGCGCGCTGCGGGCGGTCAACCACTGGGTGCGCTGCGAGCGGGCGATGCGGCGGGGCGAGGATCTGCCGGTGTCCCGGTTCCCGACGCTGCTGAGTCTCGTGGTCGCCGTCGTCGCGGTGGCGATGGTGGTGGTGGTCCTCTTCGGCTGGGAGGGCGTGTGACGGCGGCGGGCCGCGATCCCGGGCTGCAGCCCGAGCGGACCCGGCTGGCCTGGCGGCGTACGACGCTGTCCGCCACGGTCGTCGCGGTGCTGGCGGGGCGGCAGGCGCTGCACAGCGGGGCGACCCCGGCCGCGCTGCTCGCGGTTTCGCTGAGCGCGCTGGCCTGGCTGGGGTTCCTGCTGGTGGCCCACCGCCGGATGCTGCGGATGGCGGCGGCACGTCCCGCGCCGCTCGCGCCGCGCGCCACGCTGACGGCGACGCTGTGCACGGTGGCGCTGGCGGTGTTCGCGGCGGCGATGCTGTTCTGAGCCGCGTTGAGCGGCTCTGAGCGCACCCGCTTCGGCGGGACGGTTCAGGCGGCCCAGTCCACCGTCACCACGATCTTGCCGCGGGTCCGCCCCTCCTGATTGAGCCGGTACGCGTCGGCGGCCCGTTCCAGCGGGAACACCCGGTCCACATGGACGGTGACGATGCCCTGCTCGGCCAGTTCCGCGACCTCGGCCAGGTCGTGGGCGTCGGGGCGCACGAAGGCGTAGCGGCCGCCGTAGGAGAAGACCTCGCTGTCCGCGATGGAGGCGAGCCGGCCGCCCGGGGCGAGGGTGTCGGCGGAGGCGCGCAGGGCGTCGCCGCCCACCGTGTCGAAGGAGGCGTCGAAGCCTCCCGGGACCAGTTCCCGCAGCCGTTCGACGAGGCCTTCGCCGTACTCCACCGGCTCCGCGCCCAGGCTGAGCAGATGCTCGTGGTTGCGCGCGCTCGCGGTGCCGACGACCCGGCAGCCGGCGTGCCGGGCGATCTGGACGGCGAGTGATCCGACGCCGCCGGCCGCCGCGTGGACCAGGACGGTGTCGCCCTCGCGGACCTTCAGCGTGCGGTGCAGCACCTGGTACGCGGTGAGCCCGGCCAGTGGCAGGCCCGCCGCCTCCTCGAAGCTGAGGCGCAGCGGCTTGCGGGCCAGGGTGCGCACGGGGGCGGCGACGTACTCGGCGAACGTACCGCGCGAGAGGAAGTCCTCGCGGACATAGCCGATGACCTCGTCGCCCACCGCGAACTCGTCGACCGCTACGCCGGGTTGCACGACCACCCCGGAGACGTCCCAGCCGGGGATCACCGGGAAGACGGCTTCGAGGCCCGCCTGGAGGTAGCCCTCGCGGGCCTTCCAGTCGACCGGGTTGACGGCGGCGGCCCGCACCTTCACCAGGACGGAGTCGGGGCCGACCTTGGGGTCGGGCCGCTCGCCGTACTCCAGGACGTCCGCGGAGCCGTACGCGTGGTAGCTGATCGCCTTCATCCCTCGACCTTCCGTGCAGGTCAGGGTCGCCGCAACTCAGGGCCGTACCGCCGTGGGCGGCGGCAGCGGGGGGTGGGGGTCGTGGCCGGAGTGCCGGAGGCCGATGAGGAAGGCGGTGGTGGTCTCCAGGCAGGCGGCCCGGTCCAGCCCGCCGACCGTCAGGGGCCGGTGGGCCGGAAGGTGGTCGGACGCCTTGACGAGGAGGAGCCGGCGTGGGCGGTATCAGCCGTTGCCGGATGGCTCACCAGCGCGGGACCGTCGGTGTCTCCCACTCCGGGTCGGCGGCGCGCATCGCCGCGGCGTCGTCCCGCTCGCGGTAGGCGCCGTCGTCCTCCAGCCAGCGGCGGTGCAGGGCGGCGAGGCGGTCGCGGTCCAGTTCGACGCCGAGGCCCGGGGCGTCGGAGACGGTCAGCCGGCCGTCGGTGAAGGTGTGGCGCTCGGTGATGACGTCCTCGGTCTGCCACGGGTAGTGGCTGTCGCAGGCGTGGGCGAGGTCCGGCACCGTGGCGGCGACGTGGGTCATGGCGGCGAGGCTGATGCCGATGTGGGTGTTGGAGTGCATGGAGAGTCCGACGCCGAACGTGCGGCAGATGCCCGCCAGTTCCCGGGTGCGGGTGAGTCCGCCCCAGTAGTGGTGGTCGCTCAGGACGATCCGGACGGCGTCGCGGGCGAAGGCGTCCGGTACCTCGGCGAGGGTGGTGACGCACATGTTGGTGGCGAGCGGGACGTCGGTGGACGCCGCGACGATGGCCATGCCGTCCGTGCCGCTGGTGGGGTCCTCCAGGTATTCGAGGACGTCCTTCAGCCGGTCGGCGACGTACAGCGAGGTGGGTACGGTCCAGGCGCCGTTCGGGTCCAGGCGCAGCGGGCGGCCCGGGAACGCCTCGGCCAGGGCGCGGATCGCGGCGATCTCCCGGTCGGGCTCGAAGACGCCGCCCTTGAGCTTGAAGGAGCCGAAGCCGTGGGTGTCGGCGAAGCGCCGGGCCTGGGCGACGACTCCGGCCGGGTCGAGCGCCGCGCCCCAGTCGTCGGCCTCGCCCGCGCCGGGGTGGGCGGCCCAGCGGTAGAAGAGGTACGCGCTGTACTCGACGGTGTCGCGGACCTTGCCGCCGAGCAGGGCGTGCACCGGCAGGCCCTGGGCCCTGCCGAGGGCGTCGAGGCAGGCGACCTCGAAGGCGGAGACGACGGAGAGCCGGATCTTCTCGGCGTTCCTGACCCCGCGCAGCCCTCCGGCGTCGACCCGGTCGTCGGCGGCCCCCGAGTCCCCGCACACCTCATCGGCCAGGGCGAACAGCCCGTTCAGATCGGTGACCGCCCGGCCGGGCAGCGCCTCGGCGAGGGAACGCGCGGGCTCCAGGTAGACGCTGTCGCCGTACGTCTCTCCCACCCCGGTCGTTCCGTCCCGGGTGACGACCTCCACGATCAGGCGCGGGGTGTAGGGCTGGTGGACGCCCTGGGTGTTCAGCAGGGGCGGGTCGGACACGAGGATCGGGGTGAGCCGGACGTCTTCGATCACCAGAGCTGTATGCATACATGAACTGTATTCAAGGATGCATACCGCCGCCAGGGTCGTGACGGACTTGCCGTCGGCCGGTTCCGGGGAGGCACTGGACGACATACCGACTGGTCGGCATCATGGTTCCGATCGTTCGGACACCTCGTTCCGTCGCCGTCGCCCGGAGGTACGCACCATGAGCCCAGTCCCCCCACCAGGTCTCGACCCGGAGCTGCTGCGCGGCCATCTCGACCGCGAGCGGCCGGGGCTGGTGAGCGGACCCCTCGAAGCGCGGCTGATCGAGGGCGGCCGCTCGAACCTCACGTACGTCGTCGGCGACGGGACGGGACAGTGGGTGGTGCGCAGGCCTCCGCTCGGCCATGTGCTGGCCACCGCGCACGACATGGCGCGCGAGCACCGGGTGATCAGCGGCCTGCACCCCACGGCCGTACCCGTGCCGGAGCCACTGCTGCTCTGCGAGGACGACTCGGTGATCGGCGCCCCGTTCTACGTGATGGAGTACGTCGAGGGCACCCCGTACCGCACCGCCGAGCAGCTCGCCCCGCTGGGCGCCGAGCGCACCCGGGCGGCGGTCCTCGGGCTCGTCGACACCCTGGTCGACCTGCACGCCGTGGACCCCGGGGCGGTCGGGCTCGGCGACTTCGGGCGCCCCGAAGGCTTCCTGGACCGGCAGCTGCGGCGCTGGGGCAAGCAGCTGGACGCCTCCCGCAACCGTGATCTGGCCGGCATCGACGAACTGCACGCCTCCCTCGGCCGCGAGCTGCCCTCCTCCCCCGCGCCCACCGTCGTCCACGGCGACTACCGCCTGGACAACGTGCTCCTCGGCTCCGACGACCGGATCAAGGCCGTCCTCGACTGGGAGATGTCCACGCTCGGCGATCCGCTGACCGACCTCGGGCTGCTCGTGATGTACAGCTCCGACCTCGGACTGCCCAAGTCGCCGGTCTCCACCACCAGCGGCGCGGCCGGGCACCCGTCCCCCGCCGAGCTGATCGAGCGCTACGCGGCCCGTTCGGGCCGGGACACCTCCGCCATCTCCTGGTACACCGCGTTCGCCTGGTTCAAGCTCGCCGTGATCCTGGAGGGCATCCACTACCGCTACACCCTCGGCCAGACGGTCGGCGCCGGTTTCGACCGGATCGGCGATCTGGTCCCCGTCTTCATCGAGCACGGCCTCACCACCCTCCAGGAAGGCTGAACCCCCATGGACTTCGCATTCGACGCCCGTACCGAGGAGCTGCGGAGCAGGCTGCTCGCGTTCATGGACGAGCATGTGTACCCGGCCGAGCAGGTCGCCGAGGAGCAGCGGGCCCGGCTCGCCTCGCCGTGGGACACGCCCGCGGTCGTCGGTGAGCTGAAGGCCGAGGCGCGGCGGCAGGGGCTGTGGAACCTCTTCCTGCCGGACGCGGAGTACGGGGCCGGGCTGACGAACCTCCAGTACGCCCCGCTCGCGGAGATCACCGGACGCTCCCCGCACCTCGCGCCCACCGCGACGAACTGCGCCGCCCCGGACACCGGGAACATGGAAGTGCTCTTCCAGTTCGCCACCGACGAGCAGAAGAAGCAGTGGCTGGAGCCGCTGCTCGCCGGGGAGATCCGCTCGGCGTTCGCGATGACGGAGCCGGACGTGGCGTCCTCGGACGCGACGAACATCGAGACGCGGATCGCACGGGAAGGCGATGACTACGTCATCAACGGGCGTAAGTGGTACATCTCCGGGGCGATGAACCCGGACTGCGCGGTCTTCATCGTGATGGGCAAGACCGACCCGGACGGCGAGGACATCCGCCGCCAGCAGTCGATGATCCTGGTGCCGCGCGACACCCCGGGCGTGGAGGTGCGGCGCGCGATGCAGGTGTACGGGTACGAGGACCACTCGCACGGCGGTCACGCCGAGGTGGTCTTCCACGATGTACGGGTGCCCGCGGCGAACCTGATCGGCGAGGAGGGCGGCGGTTTCGCCATCGCGCAGGCGCGACTGGGTCCGGGCCGGATCCACCACTGCATGCGGCTGATCGGGATGGCGGAGCGGGCCATCGAGCTGATGTGCCGGCGGGCGGTGGCGCGTACGGCGTTCGGCAAACCACTGGCCGCGCAGGGCGTCGTGCAGAACTGGATCGCGGACGCCCGGGTCACGGTGGAGCAGCTGCGGCTGCTGGTGCTGAAGACGGCCTGGCTGATGGACACCGTGGGCAACAAGGGCGCGCACACCGAGATCCAGGCCATCAAGATCGCCACCCCGCGCGCGGTGGTGGACATCCTGGACTCCGCGGTGCAGCTGTACGGCGCGGGCGGGGTGAGCCAGGACTTCCCGCTGGCGGAGCTGTGGGCCTCGGCGCGGACGCTGCGGCTGGCGGACGGGCCGGACGAGGTGCACCAGCGGTCGCTGGCCCGGCGGGAGATCAAGCGGTACGTCTGACGGACGCGGTGCGGCCCCCTCCCGAGGTGCTCGTCGGGAGGGGGCCGCCCCTTACACGCACAGCATGCTCAGAAGGTGAGCTTCCAGCTGTCGATGTAGCCGGTGTCCTGTCGGGCCACGTCCTGGACGCGGAGCTTCCAGGAGCCGTTGGCCACCTCGCTGGAGGCGTTGACCGTGTACGTCGTGATGACGTTGTCGGCCGAGTCGCCGCTGCTGGAGTTCTTCAGCCGGTACGCGCTGCCGTCCGGCGCCAGCAGATCGACGACCAGGTCGCCGCGCCAGGTGTGCTTGATGTCGACACCCACCTGAAGGGCGGCCGGGGCGTTGCCCGTCCGGCCGGTGACCGCGATCGACGAGGTCACCGCGGCTCCCGCGTCCGGGATGGCGACATCGCCGGTGTTGCTGAACACGTCTTCGCCGGTGGGCGGTTCGCCGCTGTCGGAGGACAGGGCCCAGATCGCGTGGGCGGCGGCGTCGCTGTTGCGGTCCAGGGCGGTGTCGTTGATGTTGCTCAGGCTGTCGCAGGACGAGTGGTAGCAGCGGTCGAAGGCCTGGCCCGCGGTCCCGCCCCACTTCTGCGCCTGGGCGGCGGACTTGGTGTAGCCCGCGCCGGTGAAGAGCCCGCCGACGGGCACGCCGACGTTCTTGAACGGGGCGTGGTCGGAGCGGCCGTCGCCCTCGGTCTCGATCTCGGTGGGGACGTTCAGGCCCGCGAAGTAGTCCTTGAAGGTCTTCTCGATGACCGGGTCGTCGTCGTAGACGAAGTAGCCGGCGTTGGGCGAGCCGATCATGTCGAAGTTGAGATAGCCGGAGAGCTTGGAACGCTCGGCGGACGGCAGGTTGTTGACGTAGTACTTCGAGCCGATCAGCCCGAGCTCCTCCGCGCCCCACCAGGCGAACCGCAGGTGCTTGTCGGGCTGGTACCCGGCGCGGGAGACGGCGAGGGCGGTCTCCAGCACGGCGGCCGAGCCGGAGCCGTTGTCGTTGATCCCGGCGCCGGAGGAGACCGAGTCGAGGTGGGCCCCGGCCATCAGGACCTTGTTCGCGTCGCCGCCGGGCCAGTCGGCTATCAGGTTGTAGCCGGTGGCGCCGTTGGAGGTGAACTGCTGGAGCGTGGTGGTGAATCCGGCCGCGTCGAGCTTGGCCTTCACATAGTCGACGGACGCCCTGTAGCCGGGCCGGCCATGGGCGCGGTTGCCGCCGTTGTTCGCGGCGATCGTCGAGAGCTGGGTGAGGTGGGCCTTGACGTTGGCCAGGGGGATGTCGGGCGCCGCCGCTGCGGCTGCCTCCGGGGTCGGCGCCCCGGCGGCCTGAGCGCTGGGCGCGGCGGTCGCGAGGAGGGCTCCGAGGGCTACGGCGGCGACGGCCGCCGGAGATCTGCGCAGGGTGAAACGGTTCGGTCTCATTCACGGGCTCCGGATTCCGTTGGGGACTGACGGAACGTGCGGGGGGTACCCGGCCGCGCGGTGCCCGGTCGGGTCCTGGAGCTGGCTGTGCGCGATGCGTGACCGATGCTGGGGGAAATGACAGTGCTCCGTCAAGAGCGGAAACCGGACAGGTCCGTTCTATTAACGAACAGTGCTCTCCCCGTGGACGCTGACGCCTCCGGTGGAGGCCGGACGAACCTCATACATCCAGACTCGCCCCGTCGCGCGGAGCGGGCCACCGGATCGCCTCTCCGGCGGGCAGTGCCAGGGAGCGTCCGACCATTCCGCGCGGATCAGCGGGCGGCGTCAGGTGCGGTGCATCGCAAGGCGCCGGAGAGTCCTCCCAGCGGAGCTACTGGGTGTACTCCCGCGAGGTGCCGTGCGGGCGTCGCCCGCGCGCGGAATGGATTCAGACACCCCTACGGGCGCAGGGCGCGCAGCAGCAGGTCCGCGAGGTGGTCGGCGACCTCCTGGCGGCTGAGCGGGCCGTCCGGGCGGTACCAGGTGGAGAGGTGGTGGACCGAGCCGAAGTGGTAGTCGACGACCAGGTCGGCGGGGGTGGCCGAGGAGAACACGCCGCCGCGCTGGCCCTCCTCGATCAGGGCCCGGAAGCGCTCGTGGTAGCGGCGGCGCTCGACGCGCACCTGCTTGTTCTTCTCGGGGCTCAGATGGTGCATGGAGCGGAAGAAGATCGCCGCGTCGTCCAGGTTGTCGATGGTCGTGACGACCACGTCGGCCGCCGCGTCGCGCAGCCGCTGCTCGACCGGCGCCTCGGCGTCCGCGAAGGCGTCCAGGCGCTCCTGCTGGAGCCGCAGCACCCGGGCGTAGACCTCCTGGAGCAGGTCCTCCTTGGAGCCGAAGTAGTGGTAGAGCGCCCCCTTGGTGACGCCCGCAGCCTCGACGATCTCCTGGACCGAGGTGCGGTCGTACCCGCGCTCGGCGAAGAGCCGGGTGGCGGCGGCCAGCAGCCTCTGAGGGACGGGAGTGCCGTTCTGATCCGTCGCCTTGGCCATGAGCCGCCACCTTCCTTTCGTACTGTGCATGTGCTGTTTCGACGCCGTTCTAGCGGTGGGAACGCAGTTCCCGCCTGAGGATCTTCCCACTCGCCGTCTTCGGCAGCTCGGTCAGGATCTCCACCTCGCGCGGATACTTGTACGCGGCGAGCCGTTCCCTGCAGTACGCGCCCAGCTCGCCGGGCTCCACGAAGGCCCCCGGGCGCAGGCTCACGTACGCCCGGACCGTCTCCCCCCGGTACGCGTCGGGCACGCCCACGACGGCCGCCTCGCGCACCGCCGGGTGGGTGTAGAGGACATCCTCCACCTCGCGGGGCCACACCTTGAACCCGGAGGCGTTGATCATGTCCTTCTTGCGGTCGACGACGTACAGCCAGCCCGCCGCGTCCATGAATCCGATGTCGCCGGTGCGCAGCTCGCCGTCGGGGAAGGCGGCCGCGGTGGCCTCGGGGAGGTTCCAGTAGCCGGAGACGACCTGGGGGCCGCGCACCGCGATCTCGCCCTGCTCCCCGAAGGGCACCTCCCGCCCCTCCTCGTCGAGGATCCGTACGACGGTGTCGGGTCCGGGCACGCCGACGGAGAGGGTGCCCGAGACCGGGTCGACGGGAGCCTCGCGCTCGGGCGGGACCGAGGCGCAGGGGGCGGTGCACTCGGTGAGTCCGTAGCCGTTGCGGATGTACGGGCCGAAGCCCGCGCGGAACTTCTCCACGAGCGCGGGCGGCAGGGGCGCGCCGCCGGAGGAGATCACCCGGAACGAGGAGAAGTGGTCCGGGGTGGCGTCCGGGTGGGCGGCCAGGGCCATGAAGGCGGTGGAGGGGCCGACGGTGTAGGCGGGGCGGTGGGCGGCGAAGGCCTCCAGGACGACGCCCGCCTCGAAGCGGTAGGCCAGGACGAGGGTGCCCGCGTTGGCGATACAGGCGGAGAGCTGGCAGACCATGCCGGTGATGTGGAAGAGCGGGGCGAGCGCGAAGTAGGCGGAGCCCTCGGCGATCGGATGGCCGGTGCGCTGGCGTTCGGCGTTGACCATGATGTTGCCGTGGGCGTTCATCGCGCCCTTGGGGGTGCCGCTGGTGCCGGAGGTGTAGCTGATCAGCGCCGTGTCGGCGGCGGTGAGCTCGCGGTCCGCCGGGGCCGGGTGCCCGGCGCGGGCGGCGGTCAGCAGATCGTCCGCGAGGTCGTCGGGACCGGGGGCGGGAAGCCGTTCGAAGCCGAGGACGCGGGGGTCGTTCACGCTCTGGAGGTCCAGCTCGCAGGCGGTGAGGGCGATGGTGAGGTCCGGGGCGGCCGCCGCGGTGTCCCGCAGATACGCCTCCCACGCCCGGTCCGCACAGATCAGCGCGGTGACCTGGGCGTCCTTGAGTACGTGGCCGACCTCGCCGGACTTGTACATCGGGTTGAGCGGGACGACGGTGGCCCCCGCCTTCCACGCGCCGAGCAGTGCGAGGACGAAGTGCGGGCTGTTCTGGAGCATGATCGCGACCCGGTCGCCCCGGCGGAGCCCCCGGGCGGCGAGGTGCCCGGCCACCGAGTCGGACAGCGCGTCGGTCTCGCGGTAGCTCAGGCGGCCGTCGAAGTAGGCCAGGGCCGTGCGGTCCGGGGCCCGGTCCACGGCCGCCCGCCAGGCGTGCAGCACGGTCGCGGGCGGGGTGACGGGGGCGCGCTGGGCGTCGCTGAGCAGGGCCAGCCACGGCTGGGCTGCGTAGCTGGACCCGGTGGCGGCCCGGGCCGCGGAGGTCGTGGCGGCGGAGGCCGCAGAGCCGGAGGCCGCAGAGCCGGAGGCCGCGGGCCCTGGGGTCACGGGGCCGGGGGTCACGGGGCCGGGGGTCACGGGGCCGGGGGTCGGGTCGCTCATGCGCCGCTCGCCTCCCACTTCTGCTGGAGGCGGTTCATATTGCCCAGCCACCGGTCCGGATCGGCGGCGCGGGCCTGGTGGTAGCCGGCCACCTCCGGGTGCGGCAGGACCAGGAAGCGGTCGGCGTCCATCGCCTCGAACAGGGCGTCGGCGACGGCGTCCGGCTCGATGGCGCCGGGGGCGAGGACCAGCTCGCCGGCCGAACCGGCGGCGGTGAGCATGTCGGTACGTACACCCTGCGGGCAGATCGCGTGGACCTTGACGCCGCGGTGGCGGTAGGTGAGCGAGAGCCACTCGGCGAAGGCGACCGCCCCGTGCTTGGTGACGCTGTACGGCGCCGCGCCGATCATCGTCAGCAGCCCGGCGGCGGAGGCGGTGGTGACGAACCGGCCGCTGCCGCGCTCCAGCCACTCCGGCAGCAGGGCCCTGGCCGCGCGGACATGGGCCATCACGTTGACGTCCCAGGCGGCGGCCCAGACCTCCTCGTCGGCGAACGCGTCGCCGGGCGAGGCCAGGCCCGCGTTGGCGCAGTAGACGTCCACGGTGCCGTCCAGCGCCTCCCGGGCCGCGTCCACGACGCCCGAGGCGTCCCCGGCGACGGCGGTCCCGCCGATCTCCCTCGCGAGCGGCTCGATCCGGGCGAGATCGAGGTCGTTGACGACGACCCGCGCTCCCCCGGCGGCGAACCTGCGGGCCAGAGCGGCTCCGATGCCGCCTCCGGCCCCTGTGACCACTACGCCGGCGTCCTGCACCGAACCCATCGCCATCCCGCCTTTCCTCATCCGGCCCCGTCCGGTCCCGTCCGACCGCACCGGCAGACTAACCGGTCGGTATGTCATCGGGAAAGGGCCGGGAACGGACCGGGCGGGGGCCCGGGAGGGGTGTGGGGACCGGCTCGGGGAATCGGCGCGGCCCAGGTCGTTCCGCGCGGCCCCGGCCCGCGCTAGCGTGCGTGGCCATGACAGTCGGCGCGATCATGGAGGTAGCGGAATGAGCCTGTCCCGACGTGGTTTGCTGGCCGCGGGAGGCGCCGTGGGAGCGCTCGCGGCGACGGCGGCCGGCACCGGTCCCGCCGCCGCCTCGACCGGGTCCGGGCACGGCTCCGGGCCCGGACGCGGCCGGGTGCGTACCGGTTTCGACCGGCTGGCGGCCGACGGCTACCGGCTGCTGCGGGGCCAGAAGGTCGGCATCGTCACCAACCCGACCGGCGTCACCGCCGACGTCCGGCACATCGTCGATGTGATGCATCCGGACGCACGGGTGAACCTGACCGCCGTGTTCGGCCCCGAGCACGGGTTCCGGGGCACCGCGCAGGCGGGCGGCTCCGAGGGGCGCTACGACGACCCGGCGACCGGGCTGCCGGTCTACGACACGTACCTCAAGAGCGGGCAGGACCTCGCGGACATCTTCACCGCCTCGGGCGTGGACACCGTCGTCTTCGACATCCAGGACGCGGGCGCCCGCTTCTACACGTACATCTGGACGCTGTACGACTGCATGGAGGCGGCCGCGCTCGCGGGCAAACGCCTGGTGGTGCTGGACCGGCCGAACCCGGTGACCGGGCGGGCGGCGCTCGGGCCGGTGCTGGACCCGGCGTTCGCCACGTTCGTCGGCCGCCGGGAGATCGCCCAGGCGCACGGGATGACGGTGGCGGAGCTGGCCCTGTTCTTCAACGCAGAGTTCCTGCACGAGAATCCGGTGCGGCTGGACGTGGTGACGATGTCGGGGTGGCGGCGCTCGGACTTCTTCGACGACACCGGGCTGCCGTGGGTGCCCCCGAGCCCGAACATGCCGACGCCCGAGACGGCGCTCGTCTACTCCGGCACCTGTCTCTTCGAGGGCACGAACCTCTCCGAGGGCCGGGGCACCACGCGCCCCTTCGAACTGCTGGGCGCGGAGGGCATCGACCGTGGCTGGGCGGCCGCCGCGAACGCGCTGGAGCTGCCGGGGGTGGCCTTCCGCGAGGCGTACTTCGCGCCGGTGTTCTCCAAGTTCGAGGGGAAGACGGTGGGCGGGGTGCAGGTACACGTCCAGGACCGGGAGGTGTTCGACCCGGTCCACACCGGAATCGCCCTGCTGGTGACGGCGAAACAGACCTGGAGCGGCTTCGCCTGGCGGCCGGACAACTGGATCGACAAGCTCACCGGGAACACCCGGGTCCGCACGATGATCGACGCGGGCGCGGACACCGACGAGGTCGTACGGGCCTGGCAGCGGGACCTGTCGGCGTTCCGGGCGAAGCGGCGGAGGTATCTGCGGTACGGGGGCTAGGTGTATTGACCCGCAGGGTTGTTCACGCGGCTGATCGTGCACAGCCACGTGCTCAGCAGCGATCGCGTCCGGTTCGTGGTGGTGTGGTTCACGGCGGTTGAGGGTACGGCCGGTGCTCGTGGGGTCGGTTTCAGTCGGGTCGGGCGGGGGCTCGTAGTTCGACCTTGTACCCGCCTTGCGGGGTGGGTTCGGCGGTGAAGGTGCCGTGGAGCAGTTCGGCGCGCTCTCGCAGGCCGATCAGGCCCTGGCGGGAGCTGGGCAGGGCGACGGCCGGGCGGGTGGGTGCTGTGTTGGTGATGGTGACGCCGAAGTGGTGGGCGTCGTGCCACAGGCGTACCTCGGCGCGGGCTCCGGGGGCGTGCTTGCGCACGTTGGTGAGGGCTTCTTGAATCGTGCGGTAGACGGTGCGTTGGGCGGTGGTGCTGATGTCCGGCGGAAGCTTGCCGGTCAGGGTTGTCTCGATGCCGCTGTTGGCGATCAGTTGCTGGAGATCGGCGAGGGTTGGCTGGGGGGCGAGTTCGGTTTCCTTGCCACCGGAGGCGCGGAGCAGGGTGACCATGTGGCGGAGTTCGTCGAGGGTGTTCACGCTCAGAGAGCGGATGGTGCGGGCGGCCTCGCGGGCGTCGGGATCTTTGGAGGCGACCTGCAGGGCTCCGGCCTGCACGGCGATAAGGCTGACCTGGTGGGAGACGACGTCGTGCATCTCGCGGGCCAACTGGGCCCGTTCACGGGCGAGGACGGTCTGGGCGTGCAGGGCGCGTTCGTGCTCCCGGGCCTCTTCGACCTCCTTGAGCTGGCGTGCCACGTCGTGCCTGGCCTGCACGAGCTGGCCGCACAGGACCGGGGCGATGGCTGTGGCCAGCGTGTAGATGAACTGGATGAGCGTCCAGGTCCGGTCGCCGGTGAACGTGTCAGACAGGGGCCAGGCGAGGGTGCCCGCCGCCGCGTGCAGCAGGGCGCAGCCGACCAGCAGCCGGCGGTTGCGGGTCACCGTGGCCAGTGTGTACAGGGCGGTGATCGGGGCGACGGCCACGTCCATGAAGACCGTCATGGGCAGCGTCAGCAGGAAGACGGCCAGCGGAAAGCGCCTGCGCAGGAGCAGCCCTGCGCTGCCGATGGCGACGCAGGCCCACACGAGGGGGGTTCCCTCGTCGAAGAGGTTGATCCAGGCATCGACCACGGCGAGCACGACGAGGCCCGCGTCGACCGCCCAGGCCGGCGTCCTTCGCCACAGTGCCAGGCCCCTGCTCATCGCCCGTGGTCCCGTGTGTTCCGGGCCGCGGCGTCGCCGTCCCTGCTGAGCAGCCCGGCCCGCTCCGCGAGCAGTGCCGCCTGGACACGGCTGGAGACCCGCAGCTTGGTCAGGATCGAGCTGACATGGTCCTTGACGGTGCCCGCGCTCAAGTGGATGCGGGTGCCGATGTCGGCGTTGGAAAGTCCTCCCGCGACCAGGACGAGGACGTCGCGTTCCCGGTCGCTGAGCAGGCCCACGCGCTCCACCTCCGCGTCCTGGGGCGCTCCCGCCCCCAGGTGACCGCGCAGCAGGGCACGTGAGGCTTTCGGGGACATCACCACCCCGCCCGCGGCCAGGGTGCGTACCAGCTGGGCGAGCTGTTCGGGCTCGGTGTCCTTGAGGAGGAAGCCGGCGGCCCCCGAGCGCAGCGCGGTCAGGACGTACTCGTCGGTGTCGAACGTGGTCAGCATGGCCACGTGTGGTGGTTCGGGCAGTGTCTGGATCTGCCGCAGGACGGTCAGGCCGTCCACGTCCGGCATGCGGATGTCGAGGAGTACGACGTCCGGCAACTCGCGGCGGATCACGTCGGCCGCCTGTGCCCCTTCCGCGGTCGCCACGACCTGGATGCCGTCGGACGCGTTCAGGATCATCTGGAAGCCGGATCGCACCAGGGCCTCGTCGTCCACCACCACTACCCGGATCACCGGCGTTCCGCCTCACACTCGTCTGCTTCGTCTCAATTCACGGGCGACCCGTAGGCGGCACAGGGCACTACGGCTCTCGTACGGTGATCGCTTGCTGTCGAGCGTACGTCCGCTCCGGCGCGCCACGGCGCGGTCGTGGGGGGACGCCCGCCACCCGGCAGGCCCGTTCCAGCCGTTCGGGGGGCGCTCCGGCCCTTCGGCGGGCAGGTGGGCGAACCTCGGCGGATGGAACCTGCGGCCCTTCCGCGGTGGGATCGGTGGGTGGCCGGCCCGGGCCCGCGGGCCGCAGCCGTTTCCGTGCCGTGAGAGGACCACCTGCCCATGTCCCGGTCGTCTCTGCGCCTGCGCCAGTCCGCCCGCGTTCTGCGTCACTGGGCGGCGCGGCCCCATGTGCTGTTCGGCGGTGTGTACGGGGCAGTGCTGGCCAGATCCGTGGTGGCCGCCCTGACCGAACAGGGTGCGCCCGAGCCCGCCGACCGGCTCAGCAGCGCGAAGTGGCTTGCGGTCACGGCCATCACGTCTGCCCTGGCGCACCCCGTGGACGGTCTGATCGCCCGGCGCGGCGACCAGACCGTCCACGGGGTGCGCGCCGCGGCACGTCTGCTGCTGTCCGAGCGGCCGTTGGTCCTGGCGACGGCACCGACGCCGGTCTGCCGCTCGGCGCGGCATGGGGCTGGTGGCCCTCGCGAGCCACCGAGGACGTGGCCCTCGCCGTGAACGTGGCGCTGCTGTTCGCCTGGAGCTGCTTGCCGCCCGCGCCGGAGGACGCACCTGGGGCTCCCCTTTGAAGATCGGCACGGCGGACGCGCTCATCGGCCTGGCCGTCGTGGTGGCCAACGCCCTTATCACATAAGGATGTCGGTCGCCGGTAGCTGCGGGCGTCGCTGCTCCGGTGCTGCGAGTGACCCGCTCCGAGGCGGCGGCCGCGGTCCGGCCCCGCCGTTCGGCGGGGCGGTCCCGGCCGACCGGCGGGGCGGTCCCGGCCGACCGGCGGGGCGGTCCCGGCCGACCGGCGGGGCGGTCACCGAAGGCTGCCGGATGGCCCGTCACCCGCCGTCAGCACGAGGTTGTCTCCATGACATATACGCAGCCGCCGCACGAGACATCAGCTCCGCAGGTGCACTCCCCTCCGCAACCCCGGACCTCACCCGAGACCGCTCTGCCTTCCTCGGCCGGTCCGTCGCTGGGGCGCCTCGTCGGGTTGGACGTGGCCCGCGCGCTGGCGGTGTTCGGCATGTACATCGTCCACATCGGGCCCCCGCTGTCGGCCACGGACGGCGTCGGCAGCTGGGTGCGGTACCTGGCCGACGGCCACTCGTCGGTCCTGTTCGCCACCCTCGCCGGGTTCTCGTTGATGCTGATCGGCGGCCGCCGTGAGCCGAAGACCGGCTTGGCCGGACGGCAGGCGAAAGCGCGGATCGCGATCCGCGCCGTGGTCCTGCTGGCGCTGGGCACCGCACTGGCGATGGAGTACGGGGGTGTGATCATCCTCGCCTTCTACGGCGTCTACTTCCTGCTCTCACTGCCCCTGGTGCGACTGCGTGCCGGGATGCTCGCGATGATCGCGGCCGGACTCGCACTGGTCACACCGCAGCTGGCATTCGTCCTGAAGTCGCTGCTGAGCGAGTCCGTCCAGCAGAGCGTCAACACCTACGACCCGCTCAAGGCTCTCAGCGACGTGGGAGTGCTCGATCTGCTGCTCACCGGCTTCTACCCGGCGATTACGTGGATGCCGTTCGTGGTCGCCGGGATGGCGCTGGCCCGCCTCGACCTTTCCGCCGCCGCCGTTCAGTGGCGGCTGGCCGCGCTCGGTGCCGCCCTCACCGTGGCCGCGTACGGCATGTCCCTGCTGCTGGCGGGCAAGGACGCGTTGCGGAGCATGGCGGAGGGCGGGAAGTCGTCCGCCGGCTCCGAGCCGGTGTCCTTCGGCAGCGGATCCTTCGAGGGCCAGGGGGCGGCCTCGGAACTGCTGACCGCCGGGCCGCACAGCGGCACCACATTCGACATCATCGGCAGCGTGGGCGTCGCGATCCTCGTGATCGTGTGCGCGACGGTGCTGATGGACCGTCTGCCGCTCCTGCGCCGCATGGCGAAACCGATCATCGCCGTGGGCACCATGTCCTTGACGGCCTACGTCGGCCACTTTGTCGTGCAGTCCGTGGTGGGCGTGCCGACCGGCGAAAGCAGCCAAGCGTCGTGGCTGCCCGTGCTCGCGTTCATCCTCGGGGCGATCGTGTTCGCCGCGATCTGGTCCCGATTCTTCCGCCGCGGACCGCTGGAGTCGCTGCTCAACGCCGCCACCAAACCGGCGAAGTACGTCCGATAGGAGCGGGGTGGGGGCGGTCGGCCAACGCGCCCCGGGCCTCGACGGCCCTCGCGGCCCGCAAAGGGATCAGCCCTTGCGGGCTTCGGCCGTGCGCCCGGCAACCCGTACCAGATCCTGCTGGCGCGGACCGATCACCCGGGGGCGAGGACTTCTCCGAAGCCCTCGTGTGCTGCGAAGCGGCGACCGGTGTGGCGGGCGCCCCCGGGGCCCCGTGGTGCGGAGACAGGGCGCGCGTCTCAGCCATGGCGCTCGATGGCTCGGAGCAGGTCGGCGAAGATCGTGCAGGTCTCCGGTTGACGATGGCCGTCGTGACCCAGGCGTCGGCTGCGCGGGCCACATCCGCCATGACCGGTGCCGTGTGGGGTTTTCGGCGGGAAGGTGGACCGGGCCGGTCGATTGAAGCCGTGAGGGGCATGCGTGAAGGCTCTTCGGCGGCTGAGGGAGCGGTTGGCGAACTCCGCGCGCGACTCCCGGAGGTGGTGCCCGCAGCCTCAGGAATCGTGCCTTGCGCCGGTACCCGGTGGATCTCCAGCACCACCCCGCCACACAGTTGGGCTGCCCCGCCGCACAGCGGGGGCAGCCCATGGGGACGACGGTGTCGTCGCTCTCCGGTCCGGCCCGTCTCACCCGGCGGAGCGGCCCGCCGGGGTCAGGAGCTGGGTCGCGGCAAGCTGTGCGTACAGCTCGTCCTTGGCCACCAGCTCCACATGGGTACCGATCGCGCGGACCGTGCCGGCGTCCATGACGACGATGCGATCGGCGTCCGTCACCGTCGACAGGCGGTGGGCCACCACCAGCACGGTGGTCTCGCGTGCCGTCTCGGCGATGACGTCCCGCAGCGCCAGCTCGTTGACGGCGTCGAGCTGCGAGGTCGCCTCGTCCAGGAGCAGCAGCCGGGGCTTGCGCAGCAGGGCGCGGGCGATCGCGACGCGCTGGCGCTCGCCGCCGGACAGCTTCGAGCCGCGGTGCCCGACCAGGGTGTCCAGGCCCTGCGGGAGAAGCTCGACGAGGGTGTCGAGCCTGGTCCGGGCGAGGACGGTGCGGATGTCGTCGTCCGTCGCACCGGGCGCGGCGAAGACCAGGTTCTCCCGCAGCGTTCCGGCAAGGACCGGCGCGTCCTGCTCGACGTACCCGATGACGGACCGCAACTCGGGCAGAGCCCACTCGCGCACGTCCTTGCCGTCGACCAGGACCCGGCCGCCGGTCGCCTCGTAGAACCGCTCGATGAGCGTGAAGAGCGTCGACTTGCCCGCTCCCGAGGGACCGACGAAGGCCGTCATCCCGGTACCCGGAACCTCGAAGTCCACCTCCTCGTGGATGTACGGCAAGCCGGGCGCGTAACGGAAGGACACATCCTCGAAGCGGACCGACGCCGGATACTGCACGACGGCCCAGTCCTCGGGCCGCACCGGCCCACGCGCGACCGACGGCTCTACCGGCAGAACATCCAGCTCCGTGATCCGGGAGATCGCGGCTGCGCCCTCCTGGTAACTGGAGACGGCCTCCATCAGCCTGTACACCGGTTCCATCAGGTAGAAGACGTACAGCAGGAAAGCGATGAGCGTGGACACGGGGATCTCTCCGGACGCCACCCGCGCTCCGCCGACGGCGAGCACCGCGAGGAACGCCAGCTGGACGGCGAGGTTGTCCGCCGTACCCACCACGGCCTCCCACTTCGCGCTACGCACCCCATGGCGCCACGCCCGCTGGGCCGCCGCCTCGACACGGGCCGTCTCCCGCTCCTCGGCGCCGGACGCCTTCACGGTACGGAAAGCTCCAAAGACCCGCTCCAGTCCCGTGGACATCTCCCCGACCGCGGCCTGCGAACGCTCGGTGGCCTGACCGATCTTCGGCACCACCAGGGCTACGCCGGCACCGACGGCCACGACCACACCGAGCGTCACGCCGAGCAGTACGGCATCGAGGAAAGCCATCACCACGACCGCCGCGACCAGCGTGACCGCCCCTGTCGCGGCGTTGACCACCGCCTGGGTACTGACCGCCCGCAGCAGCGTAGTGTCGGACGACACCCGCGACATCAGATCGCCCGGCTGTATCCGGTCCACCTCCGCGAGCCGCAGCCGCAGCAGCCGGCCGATGAGACTGCGGCGAGCAGCCAGGACCACGGACTCCGCCGTCCGCTCCAGGACATAGGCACCGAATGCCTCGGCCACCGTGCTCAACAGCACCAGCACCGTCATGGCCAGCAGGATGGTGGCGATCGTGCCCCCGGACGAGAGCCGGTCGACCAGTTCCTTCGTGGCCAAAGGCTGGAGCAGCCCTCCGGCCGCTCCTACCAGCGCCAGCAGCAGGCCGAGTGCGACGGCCCACCGGTGTGGGCGGACGTACCCGTGCAGCGCCTTGAGCGTCTCGCGGGCACGTGGGGAGTCGGCACCCGTCGCCTCGGGGGCGGATGCGGTGTTCACAGGATTCCTTTCCTACGTGGTCTGCCGCTGTGGCAGGGCGCGCACCGTAGCCCGGCGTCTCGACGGTCCGCCGCACCGGCCGATGACCGATGTGAGGCGGCGAGCTCCTGCTCGTGTGCACGGCGTGTCATGCCACCAGCCTGGAAGACCGGACGCTTCTTCGGACATCCGGCGATCGTCGGGTGGACCCCCGCCGAGTGGCTGGAGAAGACCGCCTGTCGGCCCACCATGTTGGGATGCCACGAGGTCCCGTGCTGGATCGCGGGCCGTCTTCTCGCAGCAGGCGTGTCGGAGATCTCGACGTGCCGGCACAGACTTCTGCACGGCGCCGTCGGGCTCTTGTGGAAACCAACCCGCGCGCGCCGGACGGCCGGCCGACCACGACGACCAGGCAGGTGTCGGCGTCGATGACGATCTGGTGGTTGGTGGAGTACCTGTAGTTCTTCGACCGCCCGGCGATGGTGTGGTCCCGGGTGGGGGCCAGGGTGCCGTCCACGATGCGCACGGCGTCCCTGGCGAACTGTTTACGGGGGCTGGAGGGCAGGCATCGGCCCGAGGTGATCGATGATCCGGTCCGCCGTCTACCTGGACACCCCGAACAGCGGGGCGAGATGGCGCATAGTCAGGTTTGTGCGCCACCAGGCCGCGACGAGCAGGGCCCGGTCCTCCAGGGAAGGCTCCACGGCCGGCCCTTGCGGACCGCGTCCGCACCCTGGCGCCGCAGAACCGTCACCAGCTTCCCGAAGGTGCGCGGGCTCAGCCCGGAGAAGAGGGCTGTCCAGGACGGCTCTGACGCCGTGATCACACCAGCCACAGAAAGATCACTTCACCTGGTCCGGCGTATCTCGGACAGTCACGCCCACGACCCCTGGCCGCATGCCGAATCGCTGGACCATGCCTCGCCCTGCACCAGCCACCCCGACTTCCCCGCGCAACCGGAGCCTGAAGCAGCACCTCTCGATCAGCTGCCAGGGCGCCCCAGAGGGCCGGACGGCCACTCCCCGCGAGCCACAACTGGCGAGCCCCGATCAGCCACGTGCGGCCCTACCGGGCCACGCAACAACTTGCGGGGCCCCGATGGGCTGCAGCTGGACCGAGCCCACCCACTGGAGATCATTTACGGGACACTTAGGCCCTGGGATCAGGCTGCCGTGAGGTCCATGTCGCCGAGGTACTCGCCGTCGTCGGTGAGGCCCCGCTTGCGGTAGCCGAGCCCGAGGTAGAACTCCTCGGGACCGCCCTCCCCGGGCTTCCAGGTCACGGTCGAGACCGTCCCGCCGCGCCGGCGGATCTCCTCGTTGACCGCCCCGACGGCGAACCGCCCGTAGCCCCGGCCCTGCTCACCGGCCGCGACGGCGAGCCGCCAGAGCCCGGAGCGGGGCGGGGCGTCCGGCACCCCGGCGTCGAAGTCGAACGGCAGGTCGAAGTGCGCCATCACGAAGCCGACGGCGCGGTCACCGGCACAGATCAGCCGGGGCCAGGCGAGGTCGGGATGCACATAGGCCTCGGCCAGGGACTGCGCGACCGGGGAGACGAACCTGCGCTGGTCAGGTGCTACTTCCAGCCGACAGGCGTCGAGCACATCGTCGGCGGTGATCTTCTCCAGGCGCGGGCGAGCTGGTGTCATGGGGGAAACCAACCGCACGGGACGGTGCCGCCGCCACGGGATTTCGCCACCCGCGCAATGCCCGTACGCCCGCGCACCACCCGCCCGTGCGCCGCTCCGCTTCCGCCCGTGGCACCCCGTCCCACATGGGACGTCTCGGCCAATGGACGGATTTCATCTTTCGATGGAGCCGAAACGGGCAGGCGTACGTCCATTCCTTGACGTCCAAGGACGAGCGGCGGAGGTGGCGGTGTCATGGCCGGTTTCCGGAGTCTTGCGAGACAGGTACGCGATCCGCTGGGTGATCTGGCCCTGCGGCGGTATTCACTGCGCAAGTGTTTGGAGAGGTTCGCCCCGTACGGGCACCGGGCGACCTGGGACCATCTGTGCGCCCGGCACGGGATCGATCCCGAGGACCGGGCGCCCGATCCGATGCGTCTGATGCGCGCGCTGGACGAGTTGGAGGAGGCGCGGGCCGTGTGGCTCGCGTACGAGGCGGGGTTCGCCGAGCGGCGGCGGCGCGAGAAGCACGCGGGTCTGCGGCGGCCGGGTGCGTTCGACGACTGGCACCGCCGTACCTGGGGCGGTCACGGGGTGGCCCGCTGCACCGACCCGGGCGTCCATCCGACCGAGCCGCTCGCCGAGGTCCTGCGCCGGCTGATCGCGGCTCTCGGCGCCGGACCCGGCTCCGCCTGCCCGGTCTGCGCGGGCACCGGCATCGAGTGGCGGCAGGAGCGGGGCGACGAGCCGTGGGCAGGTCCGGTGTGCACGGGCTGCGGGATCGTGGTGCCGCGGCCCGCGCTGACCGACCGCACCCTGGCCAAGGCCCGGCTGCCACGGCACCGGAGGCCGGCCGTACAGGCGGCGTGAGGCCCGGCGCCCCGCGTGGCCGCCCGGCCCCGGTGGACAGGACCGGGAGGCCAGGAGTCCGGTCGCACGACGGCGCTCAGGAGGACTGCTTGCGCTCGGGCATCAGGCGGGAACCGGTGATCCGCTCACCGCTGATGTCGTCGGGGTTGGACAGCACACAGGTCTCCAGCGACAGACAGCCGCATCCGATGCAGTCGGTCAGATGGTCGCGCAAGCGGTGCAACTGCTCGATGCGCTCGTCCAGTTCCTTGCGCCACACCTCGGAGAGGCGGGCCCAGTCCTCGTGGTTGGGCGTGCGCTCCTCGGGCAGTTCGGCGAGTGCGTCCCGGATCGTGGCCAGCGGGATGCCGACGCGCTGTGCCGCCCGGACGAAGGCGACCCGGCGCAGCGCGTCCCTCGTGTAGCGGCGCTGATTGCCGCTGGTGCGGGTGGAGGTGATCAGGCCCTTGGACTCGTAGAAGTGCAGGGCCGAGACGGCTGCGCCGCTGCGCGCCGAGAGCTGGCCGACCGAGAGTTCGTGGAGTGTCTGTGGGATCTGTGGCACCCCTCAAACCTACTGCCATGTCGTTGACAGGAACGCGCCGCCGGACAATGCTGAGCAAGCGCTTAGACATCGCGCGGGCAGCACGTCGAGCCGGAAGGCAGGGACCGGGAACATGGCAGAGCCGAGGATCTTCACGTCCGCGCAGGAGCTGCGGGACGGAGTGGGCGAGCAGCTGGGACACAGCGACTGGCTGGAGGTCGAGCAGAAGAGGATCGACCAATTCGCCGAGGCGACCGGCGACCACCAGTGGATCCATGTGGACCCGGAGCGGGCGAAGGACGGACCCTTCGGCACGACCATCGCGCACGGCTATCTGACGCTCTCACTGCTGCCCGCGCTGGTACCGCAGGTGATGCGGGTCGAGGGCATGAGGATGGGCATCAACTACGGGACCAACAAGGTCCGTTTCCCCTCGACCGTCCCGGTCGGCTCGCGACTGCGGGCCACGGCGGTGCTCCGCGAGGTCGCGGAGGTGGGCGGCGGCGTGCAGGTGACGGCGGTCGTCACGGTCGAGCGCGAGGGCGGCGAGAAGCCGGCCTGTGTCGCCGAGTCGGTGTCCCGCTACTACTTCTGAAACCGCCCGACGGCCTCCGCGCCCCGCCGGGCCACTACTGGACCTGCCGGGCCTTGACCATCCGCAGGACGAGGTCGGCGTACAGCTCGCCGACCTCGTCGGGCGTGCGGCTGCCCTGGGCGTTGAACCAGCGGGCCACGTCGATGCAGAGGGACAGCACCGCGAGCGTGGTGCCGGGGATGTCGGGGACGTCGAACTCGCCGTCCCGCACCCCCTCGCTGATGATCCGGCGCACCACCGCGTCGCTCCTGCGCCGCAGGGCGACGATCTCGGTGCGGTGCTCCTCGCCCAGCGCGTCGAGCTCGTACTGCACGACCCGGGCGGTGGTGTGCCGCTCCGCGTGCCAGCGGACGAAGGAGCGGACGGCCCCGGCGAGCCGTTCGGCGGCCGCGCCGTCCCGGTCGGCCTCGGCTTCGAGGACGTACAGCGCCCGTTCGTGGCCGATCTTGCTGATCCGGTGGAGCAGCTCTTCCTTGGTCTTGTAGTGGATGTAGAGCGCGGCCGGGCTCATCCCGGCCCGGCCGGCGATGTCACGGGTGGTGGTCGCGTGGTACCCGCGCTCGGCGAAGGCGTCCACCGCGGCGACGAGCAGCCGCCTGGCCGCCTCGGGAGTGACCTCGCCCCACGGCGTGTCCTCGCCGCTCGTCTCCTCCACCGCACTCATCGCCCAAGACCCCTCTCCGTCAGCAGGACGCACACCATACCCCGAACCTGAGCAAGCGCTTAGGGGATGTCCTGCCGATCCCGCGGGGTCAGAGCTTCTGGAAGGGATCGTGCTCGGCGAGGATCTTCTCCAGCCGGGCCTGGTCGACCCGGCTGTGGATCTGCCCGGCCTCCTGGCGGTCCCGGATCACCTTGGCGAGCGTGAAGCAGGACGTGACGAGGTAGAGCACGCCGATGGCGAGGAAGCCGCGCACCCAGGCGTCGGCGTCGAGGAAGAAGATACCGAAGGCGACCGCGGCGATCGCCACCATGAAGGAGGCGACGGCCTGCATGTAGAAGGCCGCGGTGCTCTGCTGCTTGACCGATGTCGTGTCACTCATGGGGCCAGCATCCGCCCGACGTGGCGCACACCACATCCGTGCCCGTACTCAGGCCCGTACTCAGACGTCGGACGCCTGTACGAGGCCGAGCGCCGGGCGGGTACGGGCCCGGGGCCGGGTCAGAACGCGGAGACGCCCGTCAGCGCGCGGCCGATGATCAGCTTCTGGATCTGGCTGGTGCCCTCGTAGAGCGTCATCACCCGGGCGTCACGCAGCAGCTTGCCGACCGGGTACTCGTCGATGTAGCCGTAGCCGCCGAAGACCTGGAGGGCGTTGTTGGCGCAGCGGACAGCGGCCTCGGAGGCGTACAGCTTGGCCGTGGAGGCGGCGGTGGCGAACTCCTGGCCCCGGTCGATCAGATCGGCGACCCGCCAGGTGAGCAGCCGGGCGGCGTCCACGTCCACGGCGATGTCGCTGAGCAGTTCCTGGACGAGCTGGTGGCGGGCGATGGGCTTTCCGAACTGCTCGCGCTCGCCGGCGTAGCGCACGGCCGCGTCCAGGGCGGCCTGGGCGATGCCGACGCAGCCCGCCGCGACCGACATCCGCCCCTTGGCGAGGGCGGACATGGCGATGGAGAAGCCCTTGCCCTCGGGCCCGAGAAGGGCGGACACCGGTATCCGGACGTCCTGGAGGACCAGCTCGGCGGTGGCCTGGCCGCGCAGGCCGAGCTTGCCGTGGATGGTGCGGCGGGTGAGTCCCGGAGTGTCGGTGGGGACGAGGAAGGCGGAGACGCCCCGGTGGCCGGGGGTGTCGTTCGTGCGCGCGAAGAGCAGGACGACATCGGCCCAGGTGCCGTTGGTGATGAACATCTTGGTGCCGTTGACGACGTAGTCGCCGCCGTCCCGTACGGCCCTGGTGGCGAGGTTCCCGGCGTCCGAGCCGGTGCCGGGCTCGGTGAGGCCGAAGCAGCCGACCGCCTCGCCGGAGGTGAGCCGGGGCAGCCAGGAGCGCTTCTGCTCCTCGTCGCCCCAGGACGCGATGGTCTTGGCCACCAGGCCGAGCGATACGGAGACGATGCCGCGCACGGAGGAGTCGCCGCGCCCCAGCTCCTCGGTGACCAGGCAGTAGGACAGGTGGTCGCCGCCGGAGCCGCCGTACTCCTCGGGGACGGTGAGACCGAGGAAGCCGAGGGCGCCGAGCTTGCCGACGATCGACCTGTCGACATTCTCGGCCCGGTCCCATGCGACGACATGGGGGACGACCTCGCGGGCGACGAAATCCTCGGCCAGCTTCCGGACGGCTTCCTGCTCCTCGCTCAGCGTCAGGTCCATCGTGCGCCACCCACTGCCTCTCCTGAGCGCCGCTCGGGCGCGCTTTAATTAGCACTGCTAGTTTCTGGTTCGCAGGGCCTACTATGAGCCGCATGGCCCGACCGCGCAAGCCCCTCCTCAGCAGAGACCGCATCGTCGAGGCGGCGAGCGCGCTCGTGGACTCCGAAGGGCTCGACGCCGTCTCCACGCGCCGTCTGGCGGCCGTGCTCGGGGTCAGCGGGCCCTCGCTCTACAACCACTTCCGCAACAAGGAGGAGATCCTCGACGCCGTCGCCGACGCGGTCTCCGTACAGGTCGATCTGTCGATGTTCGAGGAGTCGGACCCGCGCGACTGGCGCGAGGCCCTGCACGACTGGGCGCTGTCCTACCGGGCCGCGCTGGCCGCGCACCCGCATATCGTCCCGGTGCTGGCCCGGGGGCCGGGCCGCCGGCCGGCGGGGCTGCGGGTCGCCGACGCGGTGTTCGGGGCGATGACCGGAGCGGGCTGGCCGCCCGCCCAGGCGACCCGGATCGGGGCGCTGATGCGGTACTTCATCACCGGTTCCGCGCTGGGGTCGTTCGCCGGGGGTTTCGTCGACGACGAGACGGCCTACGACCCCGCCGACTACCCGCACCTCGGCCAGGCCCATCTGCTGGCCGACCACCGCAGCCAGGTCGACGAAGGGGCCTTCGAGACCGGGCTGCGGGCGCTGTTGGACGGGCTGGCGCTCCAGTACGAGCAGTACGCGCGGCCGGTGGGCGACGGCGCGGCGACGGGCCGGCCGGTGCCGAACCGTCCCTGACGCACCCTGGACGCATGGACCGTTTCCCGCGACAGCGCCAACCCAGCCCGTCCGGCGTTCGAGGGCGGGCCGGCGCCCACCCAGCCCGTCCGGCGTTCGAGGACGGGCCGACGCCCACCCAGCCCGTCCGGCGTTCGAGGACGGAACCGGTGCTCGGGATGGGCGGCACCTTTACTTCCGGGCCACGGAGGGGTCGCCCCGTACCACCACCAGGGTTCAGTCCTCAATCGCCGGACGGGCTTGAGTGGGCAGGGCTGCGTCCTGAGCGGCGGGGCGGACGGGCTCAGGCGGGCAGGGGTCCGTCCGTGAGCGGCGCGTGGGAAGCGGGCTTGAGTGGGCAGGGGTCCGTCCCTGAGCGGCGGGGCGGACGGGAGGCGGGCTGAAAGGGGCGGGGCCGCTCGGAGGCGGCGGGTGGGTGTCGATTGACGGGGGTTGACAATTCGGTGGGGGGCGAAGCGTTTCGGCTTTACGGTCGTGGCCATGACGACGACCCCGACACCGCTTCTGGACTCCCCACCGGCCCACCCCTGGCGGGCCACCGCCGCAGCCTGCACCACCGTCGTGCTGTGGGCCTCCGCCTTCGTCTCCATCCGCAGCGCCGGCGAGTCCTACTCCCCCGGAGCGCTCGCCCTGGGCCGGCTCCTGGCGGGCACGCTCGTGCTCGGGGCGATCCTCCTCGTACGGCGGGAGGGGCTGCCCGGGCGCGGCGCCTGGCGCGGAATCGTCACCTCCGGCGTGCTCTGGTTCGGGCTCTACATGGTGGCGCTCAACTGGGGCGAGCAGGAGGTCGACGCCGGGACGGCGGCGATGCTGGTGAACATCGGGCCGATCCTGATGGCCCTGATGGGCGCCCGCATGCTCGGCGAGGGACTGCCGCGCCGCCTGCTGCTGGGCATGGGCATCTCCTTCTCGGGCGCGGTCGTCGTCGGCCTCGCGATGTCCGGGCACGGCAGCTCCTCCGTGCTGGGCGTAGCGCTGTGCCTGCTGGCCGCGGTGGTCTACGCGCTGGGCGTGGTCAGCCAGAAGCCGGCGCTCGCGTACGGTTCCTCGCTGCAGATCAACACCTTCGGCTGCATGATCGGCGCCGTCGCCTGCCTGCCGTTCACCGGGGTGCTGGTCTCCGAGGCGGCCGACGCCCCCATGTCCGCCACGATGAACATGATCTATCTTGGCGTCTTCCCGACCGCGCTGGCCTTCACCACCTGGGGCTACGCACTGGCCCGGACCACCGCGGGCCGGATGGGCGCCACCACGTACGCCGTTCCGGCGCTGGTGGTGCTCATGGCCTGGCTGCTGCTGGACGAGGTGCCGACCCTGCTCGGGGTCCTCGGCGGGCTGCTCTGCCTGGTCGGGGTGGCGGTCTCCCGGAGCCGTCAGCAGACTGGGCCCACACGCGGAAATCCGGACCGACCGGTGGAGGGACCCCGCCATGACGAGGAGCGCCAAGCGGAACGGACGTAACGGAACCGGCGGCAAGGCCGGCCGGGACGCCCCCGAGGCGAGCGAGCAGGCGGCCCGTTACGGCGGGCCGTATCTGGACGGGTTCGGTGTGGTCGACAGCGGGGACGACGATCCGGTCCTCCTGACGCCGAAGGGCCACGCCCGCGACGCCTGGCGCGAGGACTACCCGTACGACCGCAAGCTGCGCCGCCGCGACTACGACAAGGCCAAGCGGGCGCTCCAGATCGAGCTGCTGAAGCTCCAGCACTGGGTGAAGGAGCGCGACGAGCGGCTGGTGATCCTCTTCGAGGGCCGTGACGCGGCGGGCAAGGGCGGCACGATCAAGCGGTTCACCGAGCACCTCAATCCGCGTGGCGCACGCGTGGTGGCGCTGGAGAAGCCGACCGAGCGCGAGCGCACCCAGTGGTACTTCCAGCGCTACACGGCGCATCTGCCGAGCGCCGGGGAGATCGTGCTGTTCGACCGCTCCTGGTACAACCGGGCGGGCGTGGAACGGGTGATGGGGTTCTGCACGACCCGCGAGTACCTGGAGTTCATGCACCAGACTCCGGGGTTCGAGCGGATGCTCGCCCGGGACGGCATCCACCTGGTGAAGTTCTGGTTCTCCGTCTCCCGCAACGAGCAGCGCAACCGGTTCATGATCCGGCAGATCGACCCCGTACGACGGTGGAAGCTGAGCCCGGTCGACCTGGCCTCGCTGGACAAATGGGACGAGTACACGGAGGCCAAGGAGCTGATGCTCTTCCACACCGACACGGCGGACGCGCCGTGGACGGTGGCGAAGAGCAACGACAAGAAGCGGGCCCGGCTGGAGGCGATGCGGCATGTGCTGGACCGCTTCGACTACTCGGGCAAGGACCCGGAGGTGGTCGGGGTGCCGGACCCGTTGATCGTGGGCCCGGCCTCCCGGCTGTTCGAGGAGGGCGAGATGGGCGCCCGGCTGCTGGGCCCGGTCACCTCGACGTCCCGGACCACGGACTACTAAAGGTTGTTGCAGAACGCCTGAGTTGGGCGTTCCTCTTGATGGGTGGAGTGTTGCGGGTTGAGTCGTTCACCGGCTTGCTGCTGGGCCGGTTCGAGAAGTTGGTGAAGGTAGTACGGGAGAGGGGTGGGAACGGTATCGAGGGTCAGGAGTGCCGTTGAAGGAACCGCACGATCGCGAGGTTCACGCCGTCCGGCTCCTGCTCCGCCGGGTAGTGGCCGGATCGCTCGAAGACGAGTGAGGTGACATCGGTGGCAAGGGTGGCCATTCCATCCGCGACTGCGGTCCCCATCGCGTGTCGGCCTCCGACCGCCAGGACAGGCGTGGAAATCGGCTGGGCGGCAAGGGCCTGAATGTCATCGACATCTTCTGATCCGGTGCGGTAGTAGGCCAGCCCGGCGTTCAGTACACCTGGAGAGCTGTACGCCTTGATGTAGGCCGGAAGGGTGTCTGGGTCGAGGCCGCTTGGTCCGGCGCTCTGTTCCAGAAACGTGCCGTAGTAAGCCGCTTCTCGGCCGGGCACGAGCTTCTCCGCGAGGCCGGGCGTACGGTTGAACGGGCCGTGCCAGGATGGGTAGTGGTCCCGGCCGGCCTCGGGAATCTCGACATCGACACCGGGAAGGATCTCTTCCTCGACCACGATTCCACTGACCGATTCAGGCGCTTGGGCCGCGATGAGGTATCCGACCGTCGCACCCCAGTCGTGACCGATGACGGCGAAGCGCGTGACGCCCTCCTGTGCCAGCCGTGCCCGGACACCGTCGGCAAGTGCCGTCTTGCGGAAGTCGGTCACGTCGGAGTCGGGAGCGGTGCCCAGCCCGGGAAGCGTGACCGGGACTGCGGTGATACCGGCGGCATCGAGTGCCGGAATGAGGTACCGCCAGTGGTCGGCCGTGACCGGCCAGCCGTGCAGCAGCACCGCTGTCGGGGTTCGATTCTCGTTCATCGCCCCATGATGCCCCCACTCCGGAACACGCGTTCGCCCGCCTGGCGCTGATGCCGCAGGGCCTGTCGTGGAAGTGCTGGTCACAGCAACTCGTTGATGGCCGCGACCAGCACTGTCGCCTCGTAGCGCACGGCCGGCTTGTCGTATCTGGTGGCAAGTGGATCTTCGAGGTCAGACCGCCGCGGGAGCGCCCGAGCCCGTGGTCGTCCGGCTCGCTGTCGATTCCGCCGGGCGGTTCGCGCTGCCACCGGCGGAACAGGTCCCAGATCCGGTCCTACTGGCCGTACCGCTCAGGTATGTCCCGCCACGGCGTGCCCGCCCGGGTCCGCCGGCGTATCCCGTCGATCAGCTGCCGACGCGTCCACATCCGGGGCCTCCCCGGCTTCTTCCCCACCGGCGGTAACGGCTCCGGCCGAGCCCACTGCCGGCCCGCAACACCCCACCCGTGCAAGAGGAATACCCCAACCCAGACCTTCTGCAACACGCTTTAGAAGACGACGAGCGCGCGGCCGCCCTTGCCCGCGATCATGTTGTCGAAGGCGGCGGGGATGCCGTCCAGGGCGATGCGTTCGGTGACCATCATCGACAGGTCGAAGCGGCCCGCGCGGATGTGGTCGGCGAGGGCGGGCAGATCGCGGGCCGGGTCGCTGTTGCCGTAGACGCAGCCCGTGAGCGACCGGCCCCAGTGGAAGATCTCCAGGGCGTTGAAGGTGACTTCCTGGTCCTTTCCGCCGATGCCGACCACCGTGGTGCGCCCGCCGCGCCGGGTGGACTCCCAGGCGGCCCGGATCGTCGCGGGGCGGCCGACGCACTCGACCGCGACGTCCGTGCCCTGGCCGCCGGTCAGCTTGCGGATCTCGCGCGGGGTGGTGGCGGAGGCGATGACGTAGTCGGTCGCCCCGGCCCGCCGGGCCAGCTCCTCCTTGGCCGGGGAGACGTCGACCGCGATGATCCGGGACGCTCCGGCGATCCGGGCGGCCTGGAGCACGGCGAGGCCGACACCGCCGATACCGAAGACGACGACGCTCTCGCCCTCGCGGACCCGGGCGCTGTGGTGGATCGCGCCGTAGCCGGTCAGGACCGCGCAGCCGAGGAGGGCGGCGTCGGTGAGCGGGATGCCGTCGGGCGCGGGCAGCACGCAGTTGGCGGCGACGACGGTCTCCTCCGCAAAGGCCGCGACGTTGAGGCCGGGGTGGAGGTCGGTGCCGTCCGCGGTGCGGGCGTGGAGGTTGGCGGTGCCCTTCAGGGCGTCGGCGCAGAGCCAGACCTCGCCGATGCCGCAGTGGAAGCAGGAGCCGCAGGAGGGCGCCCAGTTGAGGACCACGCCGTCGCCGGGCGCGACATGGGTGACGCCCTCACCGACCGCCAGGACCGTACCCGCTCCCTCGTGGCCGAGGACGGCGGGCACCGGGACGCGCATGGTGCCGTTGGACAGGGAGAGATCGGAGTGGCAGACCCCTGCGGCGGCGAGCGCGATGCGCACCTGGCCGGGGCCGGGCTCCGGCAGGACGATGTCGGTGATCTCCAGCGGAGCTCCGACGGCGGGCAGTACGGCGGCGCGGACCACGAACAGACTCCTTACGGGAAAAGGGCTACGGGGTTCAGAACTGGAGCGACTTCGTCTGGAGGTACTCCGCCAGACCGTGCGGCCCCAGCTCGCGCCCCACCCCCGACTGCTTGTAACCGCCGAACGGGGCCAGCGGATTGAACCGTCCGCCGTTGATGTCGACCTGCCCGGTGTCCATCCGGCGGGCGAAGGCCACCGCCTCCTCGTCGTCGGCGGCCCACACGGCCCCGGCGAGCCCGTACACGGTGTCGTTGGCGATCCGGAGCGCGTCGTCCACGTCCTCGTACCGCAGGATCGAGACCACCGGGCCGAAGATCTCCTCCTGGGCGATCGTCATGTCCGGGGTGACGTCGGCGAAGACGGTCGGGCTGACGTAGTAGCCGGTCTCCAGCGGCGCGTCCGGGCCGCCCGCGATCAGCCGGGCGCCCTCCTCGACGCCCTTGGCGATGTAACCGCGCACCCGGTCCTGCTGCTTGGCGTTGACGAGCGGGCCGACCCGTTCGCCGGGGACGTACTTGGTGACGGCGTTCGCCGCGAGCTCCACGGCCTCGTCGTACCGCTCGGCGTCCACCAGCATCCGGGTCCAGGCGCTGCACGTCTGGCCGGAGTTGGTCATCACATTGGCGATGCCGACGTTGACCGCCTTGGCGAGATCCGCGCCGGGCAGGATCACATTGGCGGACTTGCCGCCCAGTTCGAGGGCGACACGCTTGATCGCGGCACCGGCGGTGGCGCCGATCCGCCTGCCGACGGCGGTGGAGCCGGTGAAGGAGACCAGGTCGACGCCCTCATGGGCGGCGAGCGCCTGTCCGGCGACCGGTCCGAGGCCGGTGACCAGGTTGAAGACCCCGGGCGGCAGACCGGCCGCCTCGGTGGCCTCCGCGAAGAGCTGGGCGGTCAGCGGGGTGTCCTCGGCGGGCTTGAGGACGACGGTGCAGCCCGCGGCGAGCGCGGGGGCGACCTTGGCGACGATCTGGTGGAGCGGGTAGTTCCAGGGGGTGATCGCGCCGACCACGCCGACCGGCTCCAGCAGCACGGTGGAGTTGCCGATGCGCTCCTCGAAGGTGTGGCGGGCGGCCAGTTCGGCGTACGAGGCGGCCACCAGAACGGGCACGCCCGCGTGGACCATCTGCGACAGCGGCAGCGGTGAGCCCAACTCGGCCGTGATCGTCGCGGCCAGCTCGTCCTTGCGGGCGGCCAGCGCGTCCGCGAGTGCGGTGAGCCGGGCGGCGCGCTCGGCGGGCGGGGTCGCGGCCCAGGCGGGGAAGGCGGCGCGCGCGGCCCGTACCGCCGCGTCGACGTCCTCGGCGGTTCCCGCCGGCACATGGGCGATGACCTGCTCGTCGGCCGGGTTCACGACCGCGATCGTGTCCTGTCCGACGGCGGGCCGCCACGCACCGTCGATGTACATCTGGTCATGGGCCTGCATGGCTGTTTCCTCCCGGACGTGCTGTGCGGAGCTCCGAAGCCGTGCGGCGCGGGCACACGACGCACCCGCCCAAACTAGCGCCGTTAGTTTTCCGGCGCCAGGGAGCCTTCCGAGACACCGGTCACGCCGGGCGCGCACGCCCCGGGCGCGGGCCGTCTTGCCGGAACGGCATGAGGCCTTGCCCGGACGGCGGCCGCCGGGACGAGACTGGGACGAGTCCGCGCACCCGGACCGCCCGACCACCGAGGAGGCACCATGACCGCCGCGCCCCGCCCCAGCCGCCCCAGCCGCCGGGACACCCCGCCGCCACGGACCGGCGGGAGCGAGATCGAGGTGCTGCGCGGTTTCCTCGACTACGTACGCACCTCGGTCGCCGCGAAGGTCGAGGGCGCCCCGGATCCGGAGGTCCGCACCGCCGGAGTGTCCTCGGGCACGAATCTGCTCGGCCTGCTCCACCATCTGACCTCGTCGAGCGGTCCACCTTCCTCGGGGAGTCGGTCGCCGACTGGCCGGCGACCTTCCGTGCCGCTCCCGAGAACGGTGTGGCCGAGGTCGTCGCCCGCTACCGGAAGGCGGTCGCGGAGGCGAACGACGTACTCGACACCTGCACCGACCTCGGCTCACCGGTGCCCCGCGCGCGACCGAACAGCCCTGCTCCCAGCGCCCGTTGGGCCCTCACGCACATGATCGAGGAGACCGGCCGCCATGCCGGTCACGCGGATGTCCTCCGCGAGCTGATCGACGGCTCGACCGGGCGCTGAACAGGGCAGGGCACCTGGGGCCTTTCGTTTGGATCAGGCCGGATCAGGGAGCGGGGGCCGGTGCGTGCAGCTGCAGGGCGGAGGAGGGAGTCACTGCGGAGCATCGGCGACTGACGACAACGCCGCAGATGTGCGTGCCGGCCCCCGCGAGCCCGGCATGATCCAAACGAAAGGCCCTACTAGCTAGGGCCTGTCGTCCAGCCCGGGAACGTCGTGGGGCAGTGGGCAGATGCGGCGGCCGTAGTGGTCGAAGACGTACAGATGGGCCAGGTCCACCAGCAGCGGCACCTGTCCCCCGGTACGCAGCCGCATATCGGGTCCGGTGCGCACGACCAGGTCGCCGGAGGGGGCGGAGGGGTGGTCGGGGCCCTGAATCCCGGTGGGGTCCCCGGCCGGTTCGTCGAGGGTGACGACCGGGCCGCTGATGCGGCCGGCCGCCCGCCCTCTGAGCCGTTCCAGGACGCCGACCCCGCCTCCGCCGCCCGCCGAGGCCCGGCGGCGGCGCGGCATCGCCCGGGGCCGGGCGGATTCGAGGTCCGGCACGACGGCGGGACGCGAACCGGTCCTGAGGTGGACCAACGCCTCGTGCCCCTGGTACTCGACGTGCTCGACGATGCCGCTGAGGGCGACCTCGCCGGGCCGGGCCTGACTGGGCGGGGCGATCCGGACCGCCTCCGAGCGCAGCCCCACGATGATCCGCCGGCCCTGCTGGATCCGGAGCAACTGGTGGTCGGGACTGAGGGGTTCGGGCAGGGCGAGCCGCTGACGGCCGAGGTCGATCGACATCCGGCCCTCCAACGGGGCGTGCACCACGGCCTGGAGGAGATTGATGCGCGGGGTGCCGATGAAGGCGGCCACGAACACGTTGTCCGGCAGGGCGTAGACGTCGCGGGGCGTACCGACCTGCTGGAGGACTCCGCCGCGCAGCACGGCCACCCGGTCGCCGAGTGACATCGCCTCGGCCTGATCGTGCGTCACATAGACGGTGGTGACGCCCAGTTCCTTGGTCAGCAGGGCGATCTCGGCGCGCAGATGGCTGCGCAGCTTCGCGTCGAGGTTGGAGAGCGGTTCGTCCATCAGGAACACGGAGGGGCGGCGGGAGATGGCCCGGCCCATCGCGACCCGCTGGCGTTCGCCGCCGGAGAGCTGGGCCGGGTAGCGGTCGAGGACGTGCTCGATCCCGAGCATCCGGGCGGTGGCCTCGACGCGCGCGGTGGTGTCCTCGCGGGGGTTCTCCAGCTTCAGCGGGAAGCCGATGTTGGCCCGGTTGGTCATGCTCGGGTAGAGCGCGAAGTTCTGGAACACCATCGCCATGCCGCGTTCGCGCGGCGGGGTGTGGTTGGCGTACTCCCCGTCGAGGAGCAGTTCGCCCTCGGTGATCTCCTCCAGGCCCGCGATCATGCGCAGCACGGTGGACTTGCCGCAGCCGGAGGGGCCGAGCAGGACGACGAACTCGCCCGGATCGATGGAGAGCGTGAACCGGTCGACGGCCCGCCGGTCCCGGCCGTAGCTCTTGCTGACTTGGTGCAGGGAGATCGCGCGCGTCATGAGGGTCCGCCCGGAGGGAAGTGGTGGCATCGCGGTGGGGAGCGGCTGTGTGGAAGCTAGCCCACCGGGCGGGGTGTGGGAATGACTCGCGCGAAGGTTGGGGCGTACGGGGTCGGTCACCCGGAGGATTCGGTTGCGTTCCGGACGGCCGGCGGTACGGGGGCCTGCGCCGCCGGGTCCGGTGGTACGAGGGCCGGATCCGACGGTACGGGGGTGGGCGCCGTGTCCGCCTGGACCGGGGCCGGCTCCGTACGGGCCTCGCCGCGCAGTCCGAGTCCGGCCGCGCCGAGCAACAGCACGCCGAGCAGCGCGAACGGGGCCGCAACCCCCACCGCGCCCGCGATCAGGCCCGCCGCGGCGGGGGCGGCGACCTGGCCGAGCCGGTTGCCGGTCAGCCGCAGCGCGAGCGCGGTGGACCGGGCCTGGGCGGGGGCCGCCCGGACCACGGTGGTCATGGACAGCGGCTGGCCGACGCCGAGGCAGAAGCCGAGGACCGCCAGCATGACCGCGAGGACCGGGACGGACACGGGCAGGGCGACGCCCGCGCAGAGGAGCCCGGCGAGCAGGCAGCTGGTGGTCAGCAGGGCCCGGCGGCCCAGCAGCCGCAGCAGCGGTGTCATCACCAGCCGGCAGGCGATCGTGGCGGCGGCCCGCAGGCTGAGCAGCAGCCCGACGGTGGCCGGTGCGATGGAGCGGTGTTCGCCGACGACCGGCAGATAGGCGGTGAGGATGTCGGTGGCGGACAGCACCGCCATGCTGATGAAGATGCCCGCCGGGACGCCGCGCGCGCCCAGGATCGCCCGGACCGGGACCTTGTGGCCGGAGGCCGGCCCGGAGCCGGTGGCCCGGCGGTGCTCGATGCGCCAGAGCGAGGTGAGGGCGACCGCGCAGACCCCCGCCGACACGAGGAGCGCGAGGGCGCTCGTACGGCCCAGCGCACCGCTGTCGGCGGAGATCAGCGCACCGGCCGCGACCGGCCCGATGAGCTGGCCGAGCGAGGCGCCGATGGTGAAGTGCCCGAAGTTGCGGTCCTGTTCGTCGGGCGCGGACTGCCGGGCCACGATCGACTGCGCGCCGATCACGAAGCACAGGTGGCCGAGGCCCATCACCCCGCTCCAGGCGGCCATCGCGGGCAGCGAGGAGACGATGCCGCTGAGCGCGCAGCCGCCGGAGATCAGGAGCACGCCGAGCGGCAGCAGGGGCGCGCACCGGCCGTGGTCGGTGCGGCGGCCGAGCGGCACGGCGACGAACAGCGGAAGCAGGGCGTAGACCCCGGCGATGACGCCGACGGCCGCCTCTTCCCCAAGGATCTCAGCTCCGTTCGACCAGGGGAGGCCCCACTCGCCGAGCGCGAGGGCCCGGTAGGAGACGGCGGGCCGCGCCATCGACACCGCCCCCTGCGCGAAGGCGAAGGCGATGACGAGGCGCAGCAGCCAGCCCCGGCCGGGCCCGGTCCGTGGTCGCGGAGTCATCACATGATGCCGAAGAGGATGCCCGCCGCGAGCACCACGAGCGAGGTGAGGACGGCCCACTTGACGGTGAAGCGGGTGTGGTCGCCGAACTCGACCTTCGCCATGCCGACGAGGACGTACACGGCGGGCACGAGCGGCGAGGACATGTGCAGGGCCTGACCGGCCAGCGAGGCGCGGGCGATCTCCAGCGGCGAGACGCCGTGGGCGGCGCCCGCTTCGGCGAGGACGGGGAGGACGCCGAAGTAGAAGCCGTCGTTGGACATGAAGTAGGTGAGCGGCAGGCTGAGCACGCCGGTGACGACGGCCATGTGCGGGCCCATCGCCTCGGGGACCGCGCCGACCACCCAGTCGGCCATGTGCTCGACCATGCCGGTGCCGGTGAGGACTCCGGTGAAGACGGCGGCGGCGAAGACCATGCCGGAGACGTTGAGGACGTTGTCGGCGTGGGCGGCGATCCGGGCCCGCTGGTCGGGCATGTGGGGGAAGTTGACGGTGAGCGCGAGGGCCGCGCCGAGCAGGAAGAGCACCGGGATCGGCATCAGTTCCATGATCATCGCCGTCAGGAGGGCGGCGGTGAGACCTGCGTTGAACCAGTAGAGCTTCGGGCGGAGCGTGGACCGGTTCGGGTCGAGGCCCTGGAACGCGTCGTCCCCGTCGCCATCGCCGTCGCCATCCG
Organism: Streptomyces sp. iso_384; assembly: GCF_056172905.1. Lineage (NCBI taxonomy): Bacteria > Bacillati > Actinomycetota > Actinomycetes > Kitasatosporales > Streptomycetaceae > Streptomyces > Streptomyces sp. iso_384. The sequence goes on along the minus strand of NZ_JBWBTT010000001.1, from coordinate 2,683,468 downwards.
GGGCATCGACGCCGGCGCCCGTACCGGTGTCCGTACCCGTGCCCGTACCGCCTGCCGAGGCCGCAGTGCCCTTGCGGAGGCGGTCCTCGCCACCGGTGGCTCCGACGCCGCCGACGCCGGCGGTCACGGTCTCCGGCTCCCGGGCCAGCGCCTCGTCGAGGGTGAGCATGCCCAGACGCTTGCGCTCCCGGCGGCCGAGGACGTACGCCAGCACGAACACGGCGAGCAGCCCCATGGCCAGCGCCGGGATCATCGGCACGAAGATCTCGGAGGCGTCCAGCTTGAGGGCGGTGGCGGCGCGGGCGGTGGGGCCGCCCCAGGGCAGGGTGTTCATGACGCCGTTGGCGGTGGCCGCGACACCGGTCATCACGACCAGGCTCATTTTCAGGCGCTTGTAGAGGGGATACATCGCCGAGACGGTGATCATGAAGGTGGTGGAGCCGTCGCCGTCCAGCGAGACGATCGCGGCGAGCGCCGCCGTACCGACGACGATGCGCATCGGGTCGGCCTTGCAGAACCGCAGGATGCCCCGCACGATCGGGTCGAAGAGGCCGACGTCGATCATCACGCCGAAGTAGACGATGGCGAACATCAGCATGGCGGCGGTGGGCGCGAGGTTGCCGACGCCTTCGATGACGTAGTCGCCGAGCTGCGCTCCCTGTCCGACGGCGACACAGAACAGTGCGGGGATCAGTACCAGCGCCGCGATCGGCGACATCTTCTTCGTCATGATCAGGACCAGGAAGGTCGCGATCATGGCGAAGCCGAGGATTGTCAGCATGGGGGATACCTAACGTTCATCCTTGAACTCCCACCGGTCTCGGCGGTCGGTCCGGATGACGTTAGGGGCCCTCTCGCAGCGTTAACAAGATGTTGACGTGTGAGCAATACGAGCAAAACCCCAGGTCAACGCGGTGGCGCTAGTGAGCTGGGGTGACGGAGACCGGGATGGCGTTCAGAACCGCTGTACCGGAGAGCGGATCCAGGAGCGTGCCGTCGAGCAGTTGGTTCACGTTCGCCCCGGGGTCGGCGGCGGCGACCGACATCCGGGTGCCGGGGCGGCTGTGGCCCCAGCCGTGCGGGAGGCTCACCACCCCGCTGCGCACGGTGTCGGTGATCTCGGCGGGCGCCTCGATGCCGCCGCCCGACGACTCGATGCGGGCGGTGTCCCCGTCGGCCAGCCCGAGGCGGTCCGCGTCGTCGGGGTGGATCTGGAGGGTGCAGACGTTGGACCCGCCGGTGAGCGAACCGACGTTGTGCATCCAGCTGTTGTTGGAGCGCAGATGGCGGCGGCCGACGAGGACGAGCGGGGCGGGCCGGTCGCCCAGCGCCCGGCGCAGGCGCGGCAGATCGGCGGCGATCGGCTCCGGGAGCAGTTCGATGCGGCCGGAGCGGGTGCGCAGGACCTCGGGGACGCGGGGTTTCAGCGGGCCGAGGTCGATGCCGTGCGGGTGGGCGAGGAGCCGCTCCAGGGTCAGCCCGTACGGGCCGAGGCGCAGCATCAGGTCCAGTCGCCGCTCGGGGCCGTTCTCGCCGGTGAGTTCGGCGGCCAGCTCCTTCGGGGCTCCGGCCCGGGCGAGGGCGGTGTCGACGGCCAGGTCGTCGACGGCGGAGGGCGGCGCGCCGTGCATGCCGCTCACCGCGAGGATCAGCCGGGCGTGGATCTCGCTCTCGTCCATCCGCCCGTCCTCCAAGGGGACGGCGGCGCGGGTGTAGCGGACCTGGTTGTGGACGGCGAAGCTGTTGAACGCGAAGTCGAAGTGGGCGCTCTGCGAGGGCGGCGGCGGGGGCAGGACGACATCGGCGTGCCGGGACGTCTCGTTGAGATACGGGTCGACGCTGACCATGAAGTCGAGCCCGTCGGCGAGTGCCGTGTCGAGCCGGTCGCCGTCGGGTGCGGAGAGCACGGGGTTGGCCGCGATGACCACCAGGGCGCGGATACGGTCCTCGCCCGGGGTGTCGATCTCCTCGGCGAGGGCGGCGATGGGCAGTTCGCCCTTGGCCTCGGGGTGCCCGGAGACCCGGCTCGCCCAGCGGCCGAGCGCGAAGCCCTTGCCGGGGGCGGCGGGGCGCGGGGCGCGGGCCGTGGCGGAGAGCGGGAAGAGGGCGCCGCCGGGCCGGTCGAGGTTGCCGGTGAGGATGTTGAGGACGTCCACCAGCCAGCTGGCGAGGGTGCCGTGCTCGACGGTGCAGCTGCCGATGCGCCCGTAGACGGCGGCGGTGGGCGCGGCGGCGAGTTCGCGGGCGATGGCGGTGATGGTGTCCGCGTCCACGTCGCAGGCGGCGGCGACCGCGTCCGGGGTGAAGTCCGCGAGGGCGGCGGCGAGTTCGTCGAGCCCTTCCAGATGCCCGGCGAGCGGCCCGGGGTCGGCGAGCTTCTCGTCGATGAGGGTGTGCGCGAGGGCGGCCAGCAGCAGGGCGTCCGCACCGGGCCGGATCGCGACGTGCCGGTCGGCGAGCCGGGCGGTACGGGTGCGGCGCGGGTCGATGACGGTGAGGGTGCCGCCGCGCCGGCGCAGGGCCTTGAGCCGGCCGGGGAAGTCGGGGGCGGTGCAGAGGCTGCCGTTGGACTCCAGCGGGTTGGCGCCGATCAGGAGGAGATGGCCGGTGCGGTCGAGGTCCGGTACGGGGATGGCGTGCGCGTCGCCGAAGAGCAGGCCGCTGGAGACGTGCTTGGGCATCTGGTCCAGGGTGCTGGCGGTGAAGACGTTACGGGTGCGCAGGGCGGCGAGCAGCAGGGGCGGGTAGAGGGAGCCCGCCATCGTGTGCACGTTGGGGTTGCCGAGGACCACGCCGACGGCCCCGGGTCCGTACACCTCCGTCAGGGCCGGTATCCGTGCGGCGATCAGGTCGAACGCCTCGCCCCAGTCCGCCTCGCGCAGCTCCCCGTCGTCGCCGCGCACGAGGGGGACGCGCAGCCGGTCGGGGTCGGCGTCGAGCCCGCCGAAGGAGGCGCCCTTGGGGCAGATGAAGCCTTTGCTGAAGATGTCGTCGCGGTCTCCGCGCGCACCGGTGACGGTGGTCCCCTCGATGGTGAGGGTGAGGCCGCAGGTGGCCTCGCAGAGCGGGCAGATACGCGGTGCGGTGCGGGAGTCGTGGGACATGGGCCCTCCCCGGGGCGGCTGCGGCGACGGCACACGGACATGGGCCGGGCGAGCGTGGAAGCCCCGGCACGACCGAGCATACCGACCGGTACGCATGGCGGGGAGGTGTCGTGCGGAGGAGAGCGAAGGAGGGCGAAGGAGAACGGGAGGGCAGAGGGCCGTCGCTCAGTCGAGCGTGTGGGCGAGGTAGGACCTGACCAGGGTCCGGGTCTCGGCGACGATGGCCGCGTCCCCCGTCGGCTCCGTGCGGAAGGCGAGTTGCAGCAGCGCGTCCGCGGCCTCCACGCTCACCAGGATCGCCCGGGACAGCCCCTCGTCGGCCCGGCGGCCGAGGTGACCGGCGAGCAGCACGGCGAGCCGGTCCGCCAGCCGCCGGTTGGCGTCGTCCGCCGCGCCCTCGGCGGGAAACGGCGGCCCGAAGTCGACGAGCGCGAACCCGGGGACGCTCCGCTTCATCGCCAGGTACTCGTCGAGCACCGCGTCGATGGCGGCGCGCCAGTCGGCGGCGGGAAGATCCGCGAGCCGGGCGGTGATGCGGTCGGCGTAGGTGTCCAGGTTGCGCAGCGCGAGGGCGTCGACGAGCGCGCGCTTGTTGGAGAAGAAGCGGTAGACGGAGCCGATGGGCACTTCGGCGCGCTCGGCGACGGCCCGGGTCGTGAGCTGCTCGTAGCCGGTCTCGTCGAGGAGACCGGCGCAGGAGTCGAGTATCCGGGCCAGGCGGTCCGCGCTGCGCTGCTGCACGGGGGCGCGACGGAGGTTCGGGGTGACATGGGGCTGAGGCACGGGCCCCATGATGCCGTGCCCCTGCCGCCCGGCGAACGGCAGCCGCCCGGCAGACGTCCCCGCGACCGCCGTGCAGGACGCCGCACACGCCACGAATGGCGCGTCGTATGCCGTTGACGTGCCCCGCTCCTATTCCTACGGTGGTGCATAGGATTCGTCGTCCGGCGGGTCCGAGGGCTTTCTTGGGCACCGGGAGTGCGGGATGAGCGCGATCGACCAGGCGAGGAAGGCGGCCGACGGGCTGACGTATTCCTCCGGCTTCGGCAACGAGCACAGCTCGGAGGCGGTGCCCGGGGCGCTGCCGCACGGCCGCAACTCCCCCCAGCGCGCCCCGCTCGGGCTGTACGCGGAGCAGCTGAGCGGCTCCGCCTTCACCGAGCCGCGCGCGGACAACCGCCGCTCCTGGCTCTACCGGATCCGCCCCTCGGCCGCCCACCCGGCGTTCACCCGGACCGACAACGGGGGCCTGCGCTCGGCGCCCTTCACCGAGACCGTGCCGGACCCGAACCGGCTGCGCTGGAACCCGCTGCCCGACCCCGCGCCCGGTACGGACTTCCTGAGCGGTCTGTGGACGCTCGGCGGCAACGGCGACACCACCCAGCGCGCCGGGATGGCGATCCACCTCTACAGCGCCAACGCCTCGATGACGGACCGTGTGTTCAGCGACTCGGACGGCGAGCTGCTGATCGTTCCCGAGCGTGGCGGACTGCTGCTGCGCACCGAGCTGGGCCTGCTGCGCGCCGAACCGGGCCATGTCGCGCTGATCCCGCGCGGCGTCCGCTTCCGGGTGGAGCTGCTGGAGGAGACCGCGCGCGGTTACGTCTGCGAGAACTACGGCCGCCCGTTCGCGCTGCCCGACCTCGGCCCGATCGGCGCCAACGGCCTGGCGAACGCCCGGGACTTCCTCGCCCCGGTCGCCGCGTACGAGGACCACGAGGGCCCGGTGGAGGTGGTCAACAAGTTCTGCGGGAACCTCTGGTCGGCGACGTACGACCACTCGCCGCTCGATGTGGTGGCCTGGCACGGCAACCACACCCCGTACGTCTACGACCTGCGCCGGTTCAATGTCATCGGCACGATCAGCTACGACCACCCCGACCCGTCGATCTTCACGGTGCTGACCTCGCCGTCCGACACCCCGGGGCTGGCCGGGGTGGACTTCGTCGTCTTCGCGCCGCGCTGGCTGGTCGGCGAGGACACCTTCCGCCCGCCGTACTTCCACCGCAACGTGATGAGCGAGTACATGGGGCTGATCGACGGGGCGTACGACGCGAAGGCGGACGGCTTCGTGCCCGGCGGCGGCTCCCTGCACAACATGATGTCGGCGCACGGACCGGACCGGGAGACCTTCGACCGGGCGAGTGCGGCGGAGCTGAAGCCGCAGAAGATCGACGACGGTCTGGCCTTCATGTTCGAGACCCGCTGGCCGGTCACGGCGACCGCGCAGGCGGCCGGCGCCGGCCATCTGCAGCGCGGCTACGACGACGTGTGGCAGGGTCTGAGCCGCAACTTCCGGCCGTAGGCGGCGGAAGGCCGGAAGGGTACGGGACGGGGACGACGTGACAGAGAGCCACGGACAGGCCGGGGCGGACAACGGTGTGGAGCAGCCGCGCCAGCCGCCCGCCTTCGCCCCCGACTCGCTCGTCCTGAACCGGAAGCTGCCGCTCTGGTACCAGGTCTCCCAGTCCCTGCGGGCCTCCATACTGGGCCGCCCGCAGGACGCCTCCGCCCGGCTGCCCACCGAGGAGCAGCTCGCCGCGCACTACGGCGTCAGCGTGCTCACGATGCGCCAGGCGCTCAAGGAGCTGGAGACGGAGGGGCTGATCAGCCGGCACCGGCGGCGCGGCACGTTCATCGAGCCGCGCGCCCGGCGGGTCTCCCCGGTGCGGCTGCTGGGCTCGGTCGACGCGATCGTGGCCCAGCAGTCCGGGGAGGCGACGACCGTTCTCGGCCACGGCCCGACGGCGGTGCCGGGTGATCTCGCCGAGTTCTTCCCGGGCTGCTCCGAGGTGACCTGCTACCGGCGGCTGCGTCGCGACGGGGAGAGCGGCGAGCCCACCAACTGGGCGGAGAACGCGGTACGCCCCGACATCGCCGCCCGGATCGACGTGGCCGACCTCGAACGCTGGCCGATGACGAAGGTCCTGCGCGATGTCGTCGGGGTGCGGATCTCCCGGATCACCGACACGGTGGAGGCCCGGCTCGCCGACCCCGTGACCGCCGAGCTGCTCCAGGTCCCGCTGCTCAGCCCGATCCTGCACTACACGGGCGTGACGTACGACGCGGAGGGGCAGGTGGTGGACGTGGCCCGGATCCGCTACCGGGGCGACCGGTTCTCCTTCTCCGTGACGGTGGAGGCCCACTGACCCCGCCCCACGGGGCCGCCGCCCGCCGTTACGATGCGAAAGCGTCACGGCGGACAGGGGAAACGGGACAGGGGGACGGCTCGGTGGCAGCGCGCAGGACGGCGGCGGCCGGATCCGGCGGGGACACGGCGTTCCCGCCGCTCGACGCGTTCGTGCCGCTGGACGACCTGATGCCGTGGTCGGTGCGGCCGCTGCGAACCGGCCGCGCCTGGGTGAGCGGCCCCGACCCGGTGGCGCTCCGGGCCCGCTGGGAGCGGCTGGCCGGTGCCGACGCCGCCGAGCAGGAGCGGCTGTTCGCGCCCACCCGTTCCCGTACGCCCCGCACCTCGGTCGCGGCCCTGCCCGGCCAGTCGACCGGGACGGCCCGCTTCGCCCGGGCTCCGGGCCCCTGCCCCGACCCCGTAAGGATCCTGCACGGCCCCTACGACGAACAGTGGCTGCTGCCCGACCACCGGCTGATCGACGCGGCCCGTCCGGAGCTGTGGCGGGTCGCCGACGGGCAGCAGCTCTTCGCGGTGGAACACAGCTCCGCCCCCGAGGACGCCGGGCCCGCCCTGTCCGTGACCGCGCTGCTGCCCGACGGGCGCTCCCCCGCCGGGCGGCCCGGCCGGATCAGGCCGCTGTACCGCAGGCCCGGCGGCGCGGAACCCAACCTCGCGCCGGGGCTCCCGGAGCTGCTGCGCGGGCGGCTCGGCGGTGGGGCGGACCCGGACGCGTTCACCCCGGAAGCGGTGCTGGCCTGGATTCTGGCCGCCGCCCGGCCCGCCGCCACCGGTCTCCATGTCCCGTTGCCGGCCGACGCGGAGGTGTGGTCGTCGGGGGTGGCGCTCGGCCGGGAGCTGCTGCGGCTCCAGTCGCGCGGGGCCCGGGGCGGGGAGCGGCCCCGGCTGCCGGGCGGGCGCAGGCCCTATGTGCGGGCGGCGCTCCCGGCCCGGCCCGCGGAGCTGTCGTACGACGCCGGGGACGAGGCGCTGGTCGTCGGCGACGGCCGGATCTCGCCGGTGCCCGCGGCGGCCTGGGAGTTCACGGTGGGCGGGGTGCGGGTGCTGGAGCTCTGGTTCGGACGCCGGGCGGCAGCGGCGGCGGGCCGGGTGCCGGAGGGGGCGGCACCGGACGCTCTGGACGCGGTCGGTGCTCGCGGCTGGCCCCGGGAGTGGACCTCGGAGCTGCTCGAACTCATCACCGTTCTCGCCCTGCTGGACGGCGCCGCGGGGCCCCGCGAGGAGCTGCGGGCCGCGCTGGAGGCGGGTCCGCTGATCGGTCCCGCCGAGCTGCGGGCGGCCGGAGTGCTGCCGGTCCCGTCCTCGGCACGGCGTCCGGCCTCCGTCCTCGGACACCAGGAGGAGGGCCCGGAGGGGCAGTTCGCGCTGCTGTAGCGGCGACCGGGCGGGCCGGAGCGGTCCGCAGTGAGGGCGGGAGCTGGCGAAAGGGCCGGTCGGAGGGTAAGCACGGGCCATGAACACATCACCACTCCCCCTCGACGGCATCACGGTGGTGGCCGTCGAGCAGGCGGTCGCCGCCCCCTTCGCCACCCGTCAGCTCGCCGACCTCGGGGCCAGGGTCATCAAGGTGGAGCGCCCGGACGGCGGCGACTTCGCGCGCGGTTACGACACGGCGGCGCGCGGTCTGGCCTCGCACTTCGTCTGGTGCAACCGGGGCAAGGAGTCCCTCGCCGTCGATCTGAAGGACCCGCGCGGCCTGGCGGTGGTCCGTGAACTCGTGGCCGGCGCGGATGTGTTCGTGCAGAACCTGGCCCAGGGGGCGGCGGCCCGGCTCGGGCTCGACGCCGCCTCGCTCTGCGCGGCGCACCCGCGTCTGGTGGCGGTCGACATCTCCGGATACGGGGCGGAGGGGCCGTACGCGCACAAGCGGGCCTACGACATGCTCGTGCAGTGCGAGGCGGGGCTGGTCTCGGTGACCGGGACGGCGGAGCAGCCGGTGAAGGCGGGCGTCCCGGCGGCGGACATCGCGGCGGCGATGTACGCGTTCTCCGGAGTGCTCGCGGCGTTGCTGCGGCGGGCGACCACCGGGCGGGGCGGCCCGGTGGAGGTCTCCATGCTGGACGCGCTGGCCGAGTGGATGGGCCACCCGCTGCACCAGGGGATGCACGGCTCCGCTCCCCCGGCGCGTACCGGTCTCGCGCACTCGGTGATCGCGCCGTACGACGCGTTCCCCACGGCCGACGGCGAGCAGGTGCTGCTCTCCGTGCAGAACGACCGGGAGTGGCGACGGCTGGCGGAACAGGTGCTCGGGCGGCCCGAGTTGGCCGAGGATCCGGACTTCGCGACGAACGCGGCACGCACCGCGAACCGGGCGCGGACCGATGCGGCGGTGGGCCGGGCGCTGGCGGGTCTGACGGGGCGGGAGGCGCTGGCCGGCCTGGAGGCGGCGGGGATCGCCTGCGCGCGGCTGAACACGGTGGCCGATGTGGTGACGCATCCGCAGCTCGCGGCCCGGGACCGGTGGCGGGAAGTGGAGTCACCGGTGGGGCCGTTGCGGGCGCTGCTGCCGCCGATCACACTGCCGGGGAGTGAGGAAGCGCGGATGGGTGCCGTTCCGGCGCTGGGGGAGCACACCGATGCGCTGCTGCGAGCCCTGGGGATGACGGACGAGCAGACATCGGTGCTGCGCCGGGACGGAGTGATCGCCTGACCTGGTCCGTCCCGAGCGGTGGGCCGGTCCGGGGTGGGTGATGCCGTGCCGTGGGTCAGCGGCGGCTGCCGAAGAGCGAGCGCCGCAGTCGCCGCAGCGGCGCGAAGAGCGACACGCGTGCGCTCCTGCTCCGGCGGGTGTGCGCGGCATCACGCGAGGTCAGCTCACGCATCAGCAGCGTCGCTTCCGCCGACTCGCGCTGCGGGACGACGGGGCCGCCGAGCACCGCGAGATGGCGGTCGAGGCGCGTACTGGTCGCACCGCTCCCGCATGTGATGGCAGGCACACGCGGCCTGCTTCGCACCGTTATCTGTTCCATGTCACTCCCCACCCGTACGAGGGCACCCGGTCCGGGCAGGTTAACCCTATCGTCCCGCGGTGACACCCGTGTATCCCGGCCACAGGATTGCGCACACACATACGGAGGTTGACGCCCCGTTACCGAATTCGCGCGATTCCAGGGCGACTTCGGACAGTTCGAGCGGTTCGCGCGGTTCGGAGGGTTTGCCCGACCGCCCTCCCGCACGGACCGTGCGAGGGGGCGACGGGCGAGGGAATCCTCGGACCATGGGACTTCGGAGAGCGGGGTCTCAGAGAGCGGAGTTGAACACGGGGAGATAGCCGCCCGACTGCCCTGCGGCGGTGGGGTGGTAGGACTCGCCGATGTTGAGCCAGTTCACGCTGTGCAGCCAGGAGCTGCCCGAGCAGATCTCGTGCCCGGTGAAGGTCGTCCTGACGTCGCCGAAGGTGAAGCCGTGGTCCGCCGCCCGCTTGGCGGTGGCCGAGTTGAGGTGGTCGGACGCCCCGTTGATGGCGGCGCGTTCCTTCTCGCTCAGTCCGGCGATGCAGCCGCCGCCGAGCTGGTAGAAGCGGGGGTAGCCGAGGACGACGACCTGTGCGGAGGGGGCCTTGGCGCGGATGGCCGAGTACACGGAGTCGAGCCTGCCGGGCAGGGTGGAGTCGACGTAGGCACGGGCGGTGGCGATCCGGTTGAGGCAGGTGGCCTCGGACTGGAGCACACAGGTCGTCATGACGTCGGCGAAGCCGGCGTCGTTGCCGCCGATGGAGATCGAGACGAGGTCGGTCGAGGCGTTCAGCCTGCCGAGCTGACTGCCCGTGACGTCTCCGGTCCTGGCTCCGGAGCAGGCCGCGAAGTCGAAGGTGGTGGGGGAGTTGGCGGCCGCCCAGAGGGCGGGGTAGGCGCGGCTGCTGCGCTTGCAGCTGGAGCCGTCGTAGCTGCCGGCTCCGACGCCGGAGGAGTACGAGTCGCCGAGGGCGACGTAGTCGACGGCCGCGGCGGACGAGTCGGCGTTCGCGATCCCCGCACCGGTGAGGGCGAGGGCGGCACCGAGCAGGAGAGAGGACGAGAACGCCACGAGTCTGGACATTTTCATGGAACCTCCTTGAGCAGGGGGTATCTGCGCTACTCCGTAGTAGCAGCACCCTCACCGCTTCGGAAGTGTTCATGCCAAAAATAGAAGTGCTGTGCTTCCGTCCGCCCCCGGAAGTTCAACGGGCGCGCCTTGTAGTCCTCCTGGCGACCCGTCGGCTCCCGGCACCGCCCGCCGCCCTCCCGCCGCCCCGTCCGAGCCTGCGAAACCCGGGTGCACGGGGTGGCACCGTGCCGGATCATGGGCGCCATGCCTGACTCCCCCGAATCCGCTCTGCCGATCCGGCTCACCGTCGACGACAGCGATGCGCCGTCCGACGTCGTCGACGCGCTCTTCCTCGGCCGCTTCGCGACGGGCGAGCAGCCGTACTCGCACAGTTCGTCCCTCGACCGGGTCAAGGCGGATGCGACGCTGCTGCCGCCGGACGCCACCGTGCTGCGGGCCGCCCGGGACGACGACCGCAGCGCGACGCTCGCGGAGGGCGAGGGCTGGACGCTGCTGGCCTCCCGCTGGAACCGGGGCGCGGACGTCACCGTCACCGCGACCAGCCCGGAGCTGGCGGAGCAGGTCCTCGGCCGGGCCACGGACGGGGCGCAGGACGAGCCGGAGCCCCAGCCCGACAACGTGACCATGGGCTTCTGGTACGTCTCGCCGCGCCGCGGCCCGTACCGCACCACCCGCCGGATCACCGCCGGCAGCTGGGACGAGGTCCGGCCCAACTACACCGCGCCGGTGGCCGATGCCATGGGCCGGCTGATGAAGGTGACGCCGGACGACATCGCGGGCCGGCTGCTCCTGCTGCACGGCCCGCCCGGCACCGGCAAGACGTCCGCGCTGCGCACCCTGGCCCGTTCCTGGCGCGACTGGTGCCAGGTCGACTGTGTGCTGGACCCCGAGCGGCTCTTCAACGACGTCGGCTATCTGATGGACATCGCGATCGGCGAGGACGACGGCACGGCGAAGGGGCGGTGGCGGCTGCTGCTCCTGGAGGACTGTGACGAGCTGATCCGCGGCGAGGCCAGGCACACGGCGGGCCAGGCCCTGTCCCGGCTGCTGAACCTGACCGACGGTCTGCTCGGCCAGGGCCGCAACGTCCTGGTGGGGGTCACCACCAACGAGGACCTGGAGCGGCTGCACCCGGCGGTCGTACGGCCCGGCCGCTGCCTGGCCAGGATCGAGGTCGGCCCGTTGACCCGTCAGGAGTCGGTGGCCTGGCTGGGCACGGACGAAGGGGTCGGCCGGGAGGGCAATTCCCTCGCCGAGCTGTACGCGCTGCGCCGGGGCATCGGCCCCGCGTCGGTGCCGAAGCAGGACGCGGGGGCGGACGCGGGGCTGTACCTCTGAGCCTCTGACGCCGGGTGTCGCGGGTGAGACGTCGAGTGCCACGCGCGTGACGCCGGGTGTCGAGGGTGAGGGCTCAGTCCCCGTACGCGGCCCGCACCGCGTCCTTCGCCAGCGACAGGGCCTGCTGCCGGGTGAGGCCGAGCCGTTCGGCGGTCTCCGCGTACAGCTGCGCGGCGGTGGCGGCCCGCTGCTCGGCCGCTCCCCCGGCCGCCGCGACGAAGGTTCCGTTGCGCCCCCGGGTCTCGATCACCCCGTCCGCCTCCAGGGCCCGATAGGCCTTGGCCACGGTGTTGGCGGCGAGGCCCAGCTCCTCGGCGAAGCCGCGTACCGTCGGGAGCCGGTGGCCGACCGGCAGCGCGCCGGAACGGGCCAGTTCGGAGAGCTGGGTGCGCAGCTGCTCGTACGGGGCGATGCCGGAGTCCGGGTCGAGGACGATCTTGTCAGTCACGGTGCCGATTCTCCCCCACCGGCGGAAAAAGGGGAGGCGTTCGGGGCACGGCTGCGCATACGGTCCACCGCATGACTGTGATCGTGCGCGATTTCCGGCCGTCCGACGCGGAGGCCTGGACCCATGCCCGCCGGGCGTCGGTCCCCTGGATGGTGGCCACCCCCGAACAGGTCGTCCACGACCTCGCCCACGCCCATCCCGACCGGCACTACCGGCTGCTGGTCGCCGAGGAGGACGGCGAGATCATCGCCACGGCACAGGCGGGCATCGCCCACGAGAGTTCCGAGCCGGGGCAGGGCTACTTCACCCCGCAGACGCTTCCCGGCCGCACGAACCGCGGTGCGGGCTCGCTGCTGCTGCGCACGGCGGAGGAGCACCTGGCCGATGTCGGGGCCAGCGTGCTGTACGCGTGGGTGCTGGACAACCCGGAGAGCCTGGAGTTCGCCCGTAAGCGGGGCTATGAGCCCAAGCGCTCGGCCCACTTCCAGCGGCTGGACCTCGCGGGCGGGGCCCTGCCGCCGCGTCAGGAGCTCCCGGCGGGCGTCGAGCTGCGGCCCGGGTCCGACTTCGCGGACGATCCCCGGTCGCTGTTCGAGGCGGACGCCGAGGTGACGGCGGACGAGCCGGGCGACATCACCTCCGAACTGGACGATTACGAGGACTGGCTGACGAACATCTGGCGACACCCGGCCTTCGACCAGGGGCTGACGTCGGTGGCGCTGGTGGACGGGAAGGTGGCGGCGTTCAGCGCGGCGACCACCGACGGCGTACGGACGTACCTGAGCTCCATGACCGGCACCCTGCGGGAGTTTCGCGGGCGGGGCCTGGCGAAGCTGGCGAAGAACGACTCGCTGCACCGGGCGCGGGCGGCCGGCTACACGGACGCCTACACCTCCAACGACACCGGCAACGGCCCGATGCTGGCCGTCAACGCCTGGTTCGGCTACGAGATCTGCGCGACGGAGGTCCGCCATGTCCGCACCCTTCCCTGAGCCCCGGTCGGGCCGTACGAAGGGCCTGGTCGTCGCCCTGTCCAAGGCGGGCCGCACCAAGATCAGGTATCCGGCGGAGCTGGTCCGCGACGACGGCGTCCGCGTCACCGTCCGGGCGCCGTGGGCCGCGCCCGGGGTACGGGACTTCGGCTTCGTCCGGTTCGAGCCGGGCGACGTGTTCACCGAGCACTACTGGCGGGACCGGTGGTTCGCGGTGAAGGAGGTCCGCACCGGCGACGGTGTGCTCAAGGGCTGGTACTGCGACATCACCCGGCCCGCCGTGCTCGCGGACGGAGTGCTGGCGGTCGAGGACCTGGACCTGGACCTGTGGGTGTCGGCGGACGGCTCGTCGGTGCTGCGGCTGGACGAGGACGAGTTCGAGGAGAGCGGTCTGGCCGAGCGCGATCCCGCGGCTGCCGGAGCGGCGGCCTCGGCCCTGGACGAACTGGAGGCCCTGGCCCGGACCGAGGGGCTGGCCGGTCTCCTCTGCTGACCGGCGCGGCGGCGTGCGCCGGTCACGTCGCTCTTCTCGGCTGACCGGCGCCGCAGCGTGCGCCGGACGGTCCGGCAAGACAGAGCGCCGGTGGAGCGGATCAGCCCTGCGGCGGCGCGCCGGGCGCGTCACGGCGGTCCAGCCGGGAGAGAACCTTGGCGTACACCATGGTCGCCGCCGCGATGACGGTCGCCAGGACCGCCAGTGCGAGGATGCCCAGCAGCGCGGGCCACTGCCGCAACTCGCTTTGGCAGAGGGTGCTTTCGGACAACGGGCCGATCAGCGGACCCCGGCACCTCGCTCTGCCGTAGAACTCCGGGCCGTAGTCGGCGAGCATCAGGAACGCGAACCATCCCCAGACCACCAGGGCCAGGAACATCCACGCGATCGACCAGGAGTCCATCCGGCGGGCGTCCCGCCGGCCCTGATCCGGTGCGGCGTCTGTTGCGGCGGGCGTCGGCGGCCCGGTCTCCTCGGCTGTCATCTCTCCCCCGTGACCTCGGTGAACGTACGCCAGTCCATCACGCACGGCACACCGGATGCACGGCGGCCCCCGTAGGGGACGGCCCGGCGGCTCAGGGCCGGGGCCGGGAGCCGGCGACCAACTCGACCTCGTATCCCGCCGGGTCCTCCAGATAGGCGGCGTGGTGGCCGTCGCCGCCCGCGTACGGATGGCGGTCGGGGAACAGCAGCCGCCAGCCGTACGCCGGGGCCTCGGCCACCAGTGCGTCGAGGGCGGCCCGGTCGGCGATGTGGAACGCCAGGTGGTTGAGCCCGGGGCGGCGGCGGTCGTGGCCGCCCGCGACCAGGTCCGGCGACTGTTCGAGCACGACATACGCATCGCCGCGCCGCCAGCTGCGGCCGTGGACCCAGTGCTGGTACGGGACATGGCCGAGCCGGTCCAGCAGCCAGCCCCAGCTGCGCTCCGCCGCCGCGAGATCCGCGACCCACAGCTCGACGTGGTGCACCCGGCCGGTGGTCTCCCCGGCGGCGGGCAGCGGGACGGCCCGGCCGACACCGCCCGGGACGTACGCGATCGGCTCCCCGTCCCGATGCCAGTGGATCATGAAGTGCTCACCCGCCCGATACCCGTCCAGGCCCGCACGGCAGTACGCCACCATGTCGTCCGGGAGCGCGGCCAGCGGGAACCAGTCCAGCTCGGAGCACTTCTCCGGCTCCGCGTTGCGCGGCGGGCGCTCCGGGTCGTACTCCGCGACGAAGAACCAGCCCATGCGCGCCCCGCCGCCGGGGCCCCGGTGCTGCATCACGAGGGCCACCCGCAGGTCGTCGGGGCCCAGTGCGAGGCCGGTCTCCTCGGCGGCCTCCCGGATCATCGCCTCGCGGACGTCCTCGCCGTCCTCCGCATGGCCGGAGGGCAGGTGGAGCAGCCCGTCCGCATACCCGGTGTCGGAGCGGCGGGCCAGCAGGACGTCCGGACCGCGCCGCAGGATCAGATGGACGTCGACCACTTCGGTGTGCCGGTACGCCGGCATCGCGCGGGCGACCAGCGCATAGCGCTCGTCGTCGACCTTCTTGCCCCAGAGCCGGCTGTCGGGGGCCAGGTCCTCGTGGTGGATGCGCTCGGTGCGGTCGGCGAGGAGGGCGGTGAGCGTGGTGGCGGACAGACCGGCGCCGCCCCACACCCCTTCGATCAGCACGAGCCGCCCGCCCGGCTTCAGCAGGCCGAACCAGTGCTCCAGGGCTGCTGCCGGATCGGGGAGCAGCCAGACGACGTGCCGGGCCACGACGACGTCGAACGCCCGCTCGCCGACCGGGGGCCGGGCGGCGTCCCCGACCAGGACCTCCGCGCCGGTCCCGGCGAGCTTGGCCCGGGCCTTTTCGGCCATGCGGGGCGAGCGGTCGACGGCGGTGACGCGGTGGCCCTGGCCCGCGGCGAGCAGGGAGAGACTGCCGGTGCCGCACCCCAGGTCCAGCACATCGCCGCGGGTGGCGGGCAGCCAGCTCTCCAGCCGCCCGGCCCAGGCGTCGCGCACCGCGGGGTCGAGGAGCCCGTGGTCGGGCTCCTCGTCGAAGGATCCGGCCGCCGCGTCCCAGTCGATCGTGGTCATGGCTCCGATGCTCTCAGCCGCCACTGACAGTGCGGGACTCCTCTGCCGTTTTCCGGCCACCGCGCAGCCGTGTGATCAGCCGGCCGATCAGCGGCCAGGCCACGATCAGCGCCACGATCACGTAGACCGTGACCGAGAACGGGGTGTTGACGAGGCCGGTCACACTGCCGTCGCTGATCTGGAGCGCGCGGCGCAGCTGCTGTTCGGCGGCCGGGCCGAGGATGACCCCGATGACGGCGGGCAGCACCGGCAGCCCGTACCGCCGCATCCCGAACCCGATCAGCCCGATGACCAGGAGGATCACCAGGTCGAGGGACTCGCCGCCGACCGCGTACGCACCGACGGCGGCGAAGAAGAGGATGCCCGCGTAGAGATAGGGGCGCGGGATCCGCAGGAGCTTCGCCCAGACGGGGGCGAGCGGCAGGTTGAGGGCGAGCAGCAGCACCATGCCGACGAACAGCGAGGCGATGAGCCCCCAGACCAGCTCCGGTTCGCGT
Organism: Streptomyces sp. iso_384; assembly: GCF_056172905.1. Taxonomy (NCBI): domain Bacteria; kingdom Bacillati; phylum Actinomycetota; class Actinomycetes; order Kitasatosporales; family Streptomycetaceae; genus Streptomyces; species Streptomyces sp. iso_384. The sequence goes on along the minus strand of NZ_JBWBTT010000001.1, from coordinate 2,667,329 downwards.
TCGAAGAGAAGCGGGCCCGGCTGGATTCCGTACTGCTGGAAGGCGGCCAGCATCACGGCGGCGACGGCGGTGGTGGGCAGCCCGAGGGTGAGCATCGAGACGAGCGTTCCGGCGGCGGAGGCGGAGGCGGCGGCCTCCGGTCCGGCGACGCCTTCGATGGCGCCCTTGCCGAACTGGTCGCGGTGCTTGGAGAGCCGCTTCTCTGTGACGTAACTGAGGAAGGTGGGGATCTCCGCGCCGCCCGCCGGGATCGCCCCGAAGGGGAAGCCGATGACGGGGCCGCGCAGCCAGGGCTTCCAGGTGCGCTTCAGGTCGGTGCGGCCGAGCCAGGGCCGGCCGACCGGGATGGGTTTTCCGGTGGAGCGGCGCAGATGGGCGGCGACCCAGAGGGCCTCGCCGATCGCGAAGAGCCCGACCGCGACGATCACCACGTCGACGCCGTCGGCGAGTTGGAGCGAGCCGAAGGTCAGGCGCTGCTGGCCGGTCATCCGGTCCAGGCCGACCAGTCCGATGGTGAGGCCGATCAGGAGCGAGGCGATGCCGCGGATGCGGGAGGCGCCGAGGACGGAGGTGACGGCGATGAAGGCCAGCACCATGATGGCGAAGTAGTCCGGCGCGCCGATGCCGATGGCGAGCGACGCGACGGTCGGGGCGAGGACGACCAGCAGGATGGTGCCGATCATGCCGCCCGCGAAGTGACCGATCGCGGCGGCGGCGAGCGCCTGGGCGCCGCGTCCGGCCTTCGCCATCGGGTTGCCCTCGATCGCGGCGACCACGGCGGCGCTCTCACCGGGAGTGTTGAGGAGGATCGAGGTGGTGGAGCCGCCGAACATCGCGCCGTAGTAGATGCCCGCGAACATGATGAACGCGCCGGTCGGGTCGAGTCCGTACGTCACCGGGAGCAGCAGCGCCACGGCCATCGCGGGTCCGATGCCGGGGAGGACGCCGATGGCCGTGCCGAGCAGGACGCCGATGGCGGCCCACAGCAGGTTCATCGGGGTGAGCGCGGTACCGAAGCCGTCGATGAGGGAGTTGAGGGAATCCATCGGTCAGAGCACCCCCATCAGCGGGCCGCCCGGAAGGGGGACACCGAGCAGGTTGTCGAAGACGAAGTAGGTGAAGAGGGAGAGCCCGGCCGCGATGAGCGGGTCACGGTCGTGGTGCCGGCTGCCGAGGGCGTAGGCGGAGCCCCAGAAGAGCAGCGCCCCGGCGATCGGGAAGCCGAGCGGGCCGATCAGGACGGCGGTGGCGAGGAAGACCCCGGCGAGCAGGAGGACCGTGCGCCAGTCGGCCGGTTCGTCGAGGTCGACGTCCTCACCGCCCTCGGCCTCGCCGCGTCCGCCGCGCAGCACGTCGACGGCGAGCAGGGCCCCGACCAGCAGGAGCCCGGCGCCGACGACGAAGGGGACGGTGCGGGGGCCGATGGGACCGCGCTGGGCTATGTCGACGTTCATGGTGAGGGCGTCGGTGAGCACGAGCGCGCCGAGCGCGAACAGCATTACGCAGACGCCGAGTTCGGAGTGCTCGCGCAGCCAGGCGCGGGCACCGCCGCCACTGGACCCGGCGGGTTCTGTCGATTCGGTGGTCACAGTCCCAGCTCCTTGAGAACGGTGGCGACACGCCGGTCCTGCTCGTCGAGGAAGTCGCCGAAGGGTTCACCGGCGAGGAAGGCGTCGTCCCAGCCGTTCTTCTTCATCGACTCCTTCCACTGCTTCGAGGCGTGGAGTTCGCGGATGAGACCGGTGAGCTTGTCGCGTTCGGCGTCCGAGAGACCGGGCGGGGCGACGATGCCGCGCCAGTTGGTGAACTCGGTGTCGAGTCCGGCTTCGCGCAGGGTGGGGGCGTCGAGGCCCGGCACCCGCTTCGGGCCGGTCACGGCGAGCAGCCGCAGCTCGCCCGCCTCGATCTGGTCGCGGTACTCGCCGAGGCCGGAGACCCCGAAGCCGACCTTGTTGCCGAGGATGGAGGCGAGAAGTTCGCCACCGCCGTCGAACGGCACGTAGTTGACCGTCCTCGGGGCGATGCCGGCGGCCTGCGCCATGAGCATCGGGGCGAGGTGGTCCGGGCCGCCGGGCGAGGAACCGCCGCCGACCGGGACGCGGGCCGGGTCCTTCTTCCAGGCGGCGAGCAGGTCGGCGATGGTGCGGTACGGGGAGTTCTTCGCGACGACGACGATGTCCGGCTCCTCGGTGAGCCGGGCGATCGGGGTGGTGTCGGCGAGCGTGCTCGGGGACTTGTTGGTGTGGACGGCCCCGACGACGCCGAGGCCCATGGAGAGCGCGAGCTTGCCGTTGCCGTGTTCGCCGACGAGCCGGGTCAGGCCGACCGTGCCGCCGGCGCCCGGGAGGTTGAACACCTCGATGTTGTGGGTGAGTCCGGCGTCCTCGGCGTTCTTGGCCATGGTGCGCGCCGTGATGTCGTAGCCGCCGCCGGGGGTGTTGGGGACCATGAAGCGGAGCCCGGGAATCTGGGTACCGGTGTCCGAACCGTCACCGGTGGAGAGCAGGGGCGGCCCCACCACCACCAGCAACGCGGCCCCGAGCAGGGCGAGGAGAGTGCGCAGTCGCACGGGTTCCGCCTTTCGCTGTGAAGTGGCCCACATGTTGCCTGCGCGTTAAGAAGCTGTCTCTCTTCCGGTATCAACGGACGTTGTGGTCGTTGCGGTCGGGCCCTAGCGTGTCGGCGTGACAACTGTGCTGGTGGTGGACGACGACTTCATGGTCGCGAAACTGCACAGCCGCTACGTGTCCGCAATGGACGGGTTTACGGTCGCCGGGGTGGCGCACAACGGCGCGGACGCCCTGCGCGCGGCCGAGCGGCTGCGCCCCGATCTGGTACTGCTCGACATCTACCTGCCCGATATGGACGGGATCGACGTCCTGCGGGCGCTGCGTGCGGCGGAGGAGCGGGACGCCTCACGCCCCAGCACGGACGCCCTGTTCATCACGGCGGCCCGCGACGCGGGGGTGATCCGGGCGGCGCTGCGGGCAGGGGCCCTGCACTACCTCATCAAGCCGTTCAGCCGGTCGGCCCTCCAGGAGCAGATGCGCCATGTGGCCTCGCTGCGCACCCGCCTGGACGAGCTGGGCGAGGCCCGCCAGGAGGACGTCGACCAGATTTTCGGCACCCGCCCGCCCGGCTCGCGCGAGCTGCCGAAGGGCCTGGCCGCCCCCACGGCCGAGCTGGTGGAACGCACCCTGCGCGACCACCCGGAGGGCCTGTCGGCCTCGGAGTGCGCCGAGGCGGGCGCCCTGTCCCGGGTCAGCGCGCGCCGCTACCTGGAGTACTTCGCCGGTACGGGCCGGGCCGCGGTGACCCTGCGCTACGGAGGCACGGGCCGCCCGGAACGCCGCTACCGCTGGACGGGCTGAGCCCGCACGCCCGCACCGGCCCCCGGGACTCCCCGCGCTCTCAGGCGGCACCGCCGCCGCATCGCTCCTCCCAGGCGTCGCGCACGATCGCATGGGCCCGCCGGAACCGGTGGTCGGGGTCCTCCGCCAGGTCGACGGGGGCCTGGAGCGTCACGGCACGGCTGTCCTGCCGTACGAGCTGGATGAAGGTACGGGCGCTCGGCCCACTGCCGGTGCGCACCGTGGTGACGGCCCGTATCTCCTCCCAGCGGCACAGCTGCCGGGTGGGCCAGACCCCGGTGGTGACCCCGTCCTCGTCGATACGGGTCCCTCCGGCGGACTTGCGCCACGAGTGCACCGCCGCTGCCACCACCGGCAGACAGACGAGCGCCGCCACCCACAGCGGCAGAGCGGCCCCGCTGCCCGCGCCCATGTACAGGGCGGCGAGCACGTAGGTCGTCAGCCACCCCCCGGCGATCCACCGCCACAGCCGCCGCTGCGCGGGAAGCACGGCGTACTCCAGCGGCAGGCGCTCGTCCCGCACCGCCTCGTCCTCGCCCCATCGGTTGACCATGCCCGTCCGCCTCCCCCGTCGCGCTTCCGCGCCCTTCACCGTCGAGTATCGCGCCCCCCTTCCTGAGCGCCCTCTTAGCCCGTCCTTAAAGCCACCATAAGGATCGCCATCACCCCCTCCCAGCAGGCCTTTTCGGGCTTCCGAGCGGCTAGCTTGCTGATCGCCACCCCCCAACAGCTGTGCCGCAGCAGTGCCGTTCAGAAGGAGTCCATCCATGACCGCTCGTCGCAAGGCCGCCGGGATCCTCGCCCTCGGATTCGCACCGCTCGCACTGGCGGGGCTGACCGCCACCCCGGCCGTCGCGCACGGTTCGCTCACCGACCCGGTGAGCCGGGTGTCCGCCTGCTTCGCGGAGGGTCCGGAGAGCCCGAAGTCGGCGGCGTGCCAGGCGGCGGTCGCGGCGGGCGGGACGCAGGCGCTGTACGACTGGAACGGGGTGAACATCGCCAACGCGGCGGGCAAGCACCGTGACCTGATCCCGGACGGCAAGCTGTGCAGCGCGGCCAACGACAAGTTCAAGGGGCTCGACCTGCCGCGCGCCGACTGGCCGGCCACCGCGCTGTCGGCGGGCGAGCACACCTTCCGGTTCCGCGCGACGGCCCCGCACAAGGGGTCGTTCGAGCTGTACATGACGAAGCCCGGCTATGACGCCACGAAGCCGCTGGCCTGGTCGGACCTGGAGGCGAAGCCCTTCGCCGAGGTCACCGACCCGGTGTTGGAGAACGGTTCGTACGTCTTCGACGGGACGATCCCCGAGCGCTCCGGACGGCAGCTGGTCTACACGATCTGGCAGCGCTCCGACTCCCCCGAGGCGTTCTACGCCTGCTCCGACGTGACGTTCGGCGGCGGCTCGGCGGGCAGCGGCTCGGCGGAGAAGGAGGAGGGGAAGGGGGAGCAGGGTTCCGGCGGTGACGCCGGCGCCGAGGCTCCGGCAGCGGCTCCCTCCGCGCCGTCCGAGGACGCGATCGCCGAGGGCGCCGAGAAGTCCTCCGTCGAGCACAACGGCCACGGCGACGACGACGCGAACACCGGGGCGAAGGTCAACGCCGCCGCTCCGGCCGCCCCGCAGGACAAGGGCACGGACAAGGCCGAGGGCAACGCCCCCGAGGCCAACACCGCGAGCAAGGACGAGGTGCTGGCCGAGACGGGCGGCTCCGGCAGCAGCACGTACCTGGCGATCGGGGGTGCCGGAGTGCTCGCCGCCGGTGCGGCCGTGCTGTTCGCCTCGCAGCGCCGACGGGCCGCCGCCTCGACGGGACGCCACGGCCGCTGACCGCCGCAGCACCCCTCTTCGTACCCCTGCCGCGTCCCTCCGGGACGTCGGGCGCGGCAGGTCATGACGGGCCGGGGTCCGCCGTCCGCACCATCGGACGGCGGGCCCCGGCCCGTTCACGCGCGGTGGGTCAGCCGATGACCGAGGCGCAGGTGGTCGGCGTGGCACGGGCCGGGTCGAGGGCGTTGGCCACTTCGTGGAAGGCGATGCGGTCGATGGTCCCGATCGCCACGTGCTCGGACAGGTCGAGCGGGCACAGGTCCTGGAGGAGGACATTGCGTACGTTCGGCCCGTCCAGGTACTGCGTACGGTACGGCGTCACGACCTGGTCGTACTTGGTCGCGATGACGGTGTAGCGGACCCCGGGGACGGTGTCACCGCCCGCCGTGAGCTTGGTGATGAAGGGCGATCCGGCGACCTGGTCGGCCAGTCCGGGGGTCTTGTCGTTGATGAACTTCTCGACACCGGGGAAGAACGGCAGCAGTCTGGTGAGGCCGAGCAGCGTGGTGCCGTGGTTGTCCGGGGCGATGCCGACGAGGGCGTTGACCTTGTCGGCGCCGCCGAGGAACTTCAGGTAGTAGTTGGGCATCATGCCGCCCTGGGAGTGGCCGACGAGGTCGGCCTTCGGGGCTCCGGTGGCGTCGAGCACCTTGTCGACGAACACGTCGAGCTGTTCGGCGGACTTGTCGATGGGCCCGAGGCCGTGGAAGAACGGCACACCGGGCAGCTGGCCGTAGTCGAGGGAGAAGACGCAGTAGCCCCGGTTGACCAGGTAGGGGGCGAGGACCAGCCAGTTGTCGATCGAGTTCCCGAAGGTTCCGTGGACCAGGACGACCGGGCGGGGATGGGCGGCGGAGGGCTTGCAGGAGTAGTCGTTCCAGCCACGCGATGTGGCCGCTTCGGCGGCGGGGGCCGCGCTCGCGGTCGCCGTGGGGGCGACGAGAACGGTGAGGGCGAGGAGCAGGGCGGCGAGCAGGCTGCGCGCGCGGGGAACGCGCGCAGCACGGAACCAGGGCAGCATCGTGTGGTCTCCTTGCGGCTCAAGGGAGGTGCGATGGCGGTGCGCCCTGTGGCCCGGACCACAAGCTGTACGTGCTCATGCCAAATTACGCACGAGTAAGGCGGGGAGGGAAGTTACGCGTCGGTAAAAACTGGCGCGGCCCCACCGGGGATCGGGTGGAGGCCTACGCCGTTCGGCCCCGCCCCGACTGCGTGAACCCTGCCCCGCCCGGACGGTGGGGGCATGACTTTCGTCGACGAGGTGAAGAACGCCGTCACCCCACGGGCCGCCCTGCTCGTCATCGGTGTGGTCGCGCTGCAACTGCTGTTCATCGCCTCCTACGTCGGAGCGCTGCACAAGCCGAAGCCGACGGACGTCGCCTTCGGGGTGGTGGCCCCGCAGCAGATGTCCCAGCAGCTCGTCGACCAGCTGGACGGGCTGCCCGGCGGACCGCTGGACCCCCGTGCGGTGAGCAGCGCGGCCGAGGCGCGCAGGCAGATCATGAACCGTGACATCGACGGCGCCCTGATCGTCGCGGCGGAGGGCCGCACCGACACCCTGCTGGTCGCCTCCGGCGGCGGGACCGCTCTGGTCACCGCTCTGGAGCGGATCCTCACCGGGGTCGAGGACTCCCAGGGACGGGCGGTGCGGACCGTGGACGTCGCCCCGGCGTCCGGCGAGGACTTCAACGGGCTCTCGTCCTTCTATCTGGTCGTCGGGTGGTGCGTCGGCGGCTATCTCTGTGCCTCGATCCTGGCGATCAGCGCAGGCGCCAAACCCGCCAACCGGCAGCGCGCGGCGATCCGGACCGGAACGATGGCGCTGTACTCCGTCGTCGGCGGCATCGGCGGCGCGCTCGTCGTCGGGCCGGTCCTCGGCGCGCTGCCCGGAAGTTTCTGGGGGCTGGCCGGTCTGGGCGCCCTGGTCGTCTTCGCGGTCGGCATGACCACGCTCGCCCTGCAGGCCCTGACCGGGATCGTCGGCATCGGCCTGGCCGTCCTGATCATCGTCATCGCGGGCAACCCGAGCGCGGGCGGCGCCTTCCCGCTCCCGATGCTCCCGGACTTCTGGCGGGCGATCGGCCCGGCCCTTCCTCCGGGGGCAGGCACCTGGGCGGCCCGTTCGATCGCCTACTTCCGGGGCAACGCGATCACCGGTCCGCTGCTGGTGCTCTCGGCCTGGGCGGCCGTCGGTACGGCGCTGACCCTGTTTCTGTCGCTGCGGAAGCGGACGGACACGGATCCGGTGGACGCCACGGTCATGGCCGCCGCCCCGGCGCCGGGCACCGGCGGGTCGACCCCGGCCTGACGCCGGGCGGGCCCCCTCCGCCACCCCTTCGCCTTCGCCCCTTTCCTCCGTGAAGATCCGCCTGTGGGGCCGCCGTGACGGCGGCCCCATCTGACGTACCGCCCCATTCTTGATGTCCGGTCCGTGCGATGACTAGGCATGACAGGTACATGGCTACATGCTGTTCCTGCCCCTCGTACCACCCGACGAGGAGCACGGTCAGGCCCCCTTCCTTTCACCCCCACGGAGGTCGCTCATGCTGCGTCGATTCACGGTCCCGCTCACCGCGGTCGCGCTGTCGCTCCCGCTCGCCCTGATCACCGCCGGTTCCGCCTCGGCCGCCCCTGCCGACAAGCCACAGGTGCTCAGCTCCTGGACCCAGACGAGCGCCTCCAGCTACCACGCGTGGAACGCCGCCCGCACCAACCAGGGCGCCTGGTCCGCGTACGGCTTCGACTGGTCGACGGACTACTGCAGCAGCTCCCCCGACAACCCCTTCGGCTTCCCGTTCCAGAACTCCTGCGCCCGCCACGACTTCGGCTACCGGAACTACAAGGCCGCGGGCGCGTTCTCCGCCAACAAGGCCCGGATCGACTCCGCCTTCTACGAGGACCTCAAGCGGGTGTGCGCCGGCTACTCGGGCGCGACGAAGACCTCGTGCAACAGCACCGCCTGGACCTACTACCAGGCCGTGAAGATCTTCGGCGTCTCCCCGGCGGACGCGGGCTCCCGCAACCTGCCCCAGGCAGCCTGAGCCCGACCGCGCCAGGGCAACGGGAAGGGCCCCCGGCGAACCGGGGGCCCTTCCTTGCGCCGCCGTGCGGCGGAGCGGTGGCGCGTCAGCCGATCTCGGCGCCGTAGGCGGCCAGCGCCTCCGGAACCGGCTGGAAGAAGGTCGTGCCGCCCGAGGAGCAGTCGCCGCTGCCGCCCGAGGTCAGACCGAGCGCGGTGTCGCCCGCGAAGAGGGCGCCGCCGCTGTCGCCCGGCTCGGCGCAGACCGTCGTCTGGATGAGGCCGTTGACGATGTCGCCGTTGCCGTAGTTGACCGTGGCGTCCAGCGCGGTGACCTCACCGTCGTGCACCTGGGTGGTGGAGCCGCTACGGGTGACCTGCTGACCGACCGTCGCGTCGCCCGCCTGGGTGATCGCCTGGGTGGAGCCGTCGTAGAGGTTCACCTCGCTCGGATGCGCGATGTCCGAGGTGTACTTGACCAGGCCGTAGTCGTTCTCCGGGAAGCTGGAGCCCTCGTTCGCTCCGATCTCCGAGCCGCCCTGGGTGTCCGACCAGCTGGTGACCGACTCGGTGCAGTGGCCCGCGGTCAGGAAGTACGGCTCGCCGTCCTTGACCACGTTGAAGCCGAGCGAGCAGCGGGAGCCGGAGCCCCAGATCGCGTCGCCGCCCGCGATCAGCGGCTTGAACTCTCCTTCGGTCCTGTTGAGTTCGGCCGTGCCGCCGAGACCCTCGACCACGGCCGAGAGCTTCTTCCAGGCAGCGCCGCCGACCGTGCGGTCGGCGGTGACGACCACCTTGTTGCTCACCGGGTCGACCGCCCAGGAGGTGCCCGGGATGGTCGCCCTGTCGGTGAGGGTCTGCCGGGCCGACTTCAGCTCGGCGAGGGAGTTCTCCACGATTCTGGCCTTGCCGCCCGCCTGGCGGACCTGCTCGGCGCCGGCCTCGTCGACGACGTTCACGACGAGGACCTTCGCCGTGCTGTCGTAGTACGAACCCGCCGCGGCCGCGCCCAGGTCACGGTCCAGGACGGTGGCCAGCTTTCCGGCCGCGTTCACGCCAAGGGTCTTGACCGCGAACTCCGGCACATCATCGCTGGCGTTCGCAGACTGGAACGTGAATCCCGCTGCGACCAGAGCGACGACGGCCGAGCCGGCCAGCGTCGCGCGCTTCCTCGATATGCGTCGATGCTTCAACTTCGACCTCCTGTGGGGCCGCGCACGGAGCAAGTGGGGTGCTCGTACACGGAGGATGGGGCGCCCACTATTCCGAGGCCTCGATACGCACACAAGGCCGACTTCCAGACGTGCACACGACACAGACGCTTCGCACGCGAGGCGTTCACCTACCCCGGGTCACGCCTCGTCGGTTCCGTTCGCGAACACCCGGTGCAACCATCGACCGCCCCTGGGTGAGGACTAGGCCTGTCCGGTTTTCGCCCCTGCCGGTCCGGATGGTGTGCCCACCCGTCCGGATGGCGACGGACCTCGTCCACCGGGAGCCTCCCCGTACCTTCGCAGTTCCTGTCGTCGAACAGTCCCCGTTACGCTTCTGATGGGTCATCATCGAAAAGGGGGCACGCGCCCGCCGGATGACCGAGCGGAGGAGGCACGGGTGCGCAATCGGGTGCTCGCGGCGGACGGCCGGCATCTGATGGTGGAGCGGATGGGGGATCCGCGGGGAAGACCGGTCTTTCTCCTGCACGGCACCCCGGGCAGCAGGCTGGGCCCCGCTCCCCGGGGCATGGTGCTGTACCAGCGCCATACGCAGCTGATCACCTACGACCGCCCCGGATACGGCGACAGCGACCGGCACGAGGGCCGCCGGATCAAGGACGTCGTCGAGGACGTCCGGGCCATCGCCGACTCGTTGGGCCTGGAGCGGTTCGCCGTGGTGGGCCGCTCCGGCGGCGCCCCGCACGCCCTGGCCTGCGCGGCGCTGATGCCGGAACGGATCACCCGGACCGCGGCGCTGGTCAGTCTCGCGCCCCCGGACGCCGCCGGTCTCGACTGGTTCGACGGGATGACCGCGTCCAACGTCCTCGCGTACTCCACGGCGGCGGACGACCCGGACAGTCTGGCGGAGTCCTTCATCGTCCGCTCCGCGCAGATCCGGCGGAATCCGGTCCGGCTCCTGGACGATCTGCGCCGGGAGCTGACCGACTCCGACCGGATGGTGGTCAACGACGCGGGGATCCGGTCCATGCTGCTGCGCAACTACAGCGAGGGGCTGCGCCATTCGGCGTACGGCTGGATCGACGACGCCCTCGCGTTCTCCAGCCCCTGGGGGTTCGATCCCTCCCGGATCACCGGCGAGGTGCTGCTCTGGCACGGGGTGCAGGACGTCTTCGCCCCGGTCGGCCACTCCCGCTGGCTGGCCCGGCAGATCCCGGGCGCCACCGCCGTACTCGAACCGTCGGCGGCCCACTTCGACGCGTTCCCCATGCTGCCCCGGGTCCTGGACTGGCTGCTGGACGCGCGGGAGCACCGGCACCGGACGCTGCCGACGGCCGTGCCGGGAGGGTGAGCCCTCCCGGCACGGCCGGTCCACGGCCGGTCCACGGCCGGTCACACCGACATCGGCTCCAGCTCCCGCCGGAACCGCTCCTCGGTCCGGACGACACGGACCAGCGGATGGTCGTCGCCGAGCTGGCGCGTCAGTTCGGGGAAGATCTCCGCGCGCAGCTGCACCGCCTGGTCCTCCCGCCCCATGGCGTCGAGCGTGACCGCCATGTTCGAGGTCATGGCCAGGGTCTCGGGATGGTGCGTCCCGAGCGCCTCGCGCAGCTGCCCGGACAGCCGCTGCTCGGTCTGCAGCACGATGTCCAGCTCGCCCCGGTCCGCGGTCGCGCTGGCCAGGTTCATCACGCAGAACAGGGTGTTGGGGTGCTCCCGGCCGAAGGTCTCCCGCATACCGGCGACGACCAGCTTCAGCACCCGCTCCGCCGCCTCCGGCTCCCCGGCCCCCGTCAGATAGACACCGAGGTTGTTCTGCGCCGCCAGCGTGTACGGGTGCTTCTCCCCCGGCACCTTCATGTACTGGTCGACGACCTCCTGCGCGGTGTCCCTCGCCTCGGCGCTCTCGCCCGCCGCGAACAGGTCGGCGGCGAGGTTGAGGTCGCAGGCCAGCGAATCGGGGTTGGCGATGGTGTACTTCGCCCGGTAGCGGGCCCGGGTCGCCACTGTGAGGCGGCGCGCGTCCTCCAGCCGGCCCGCCCTGCGCAACGACACCGCGAGGCTCTTCGCGGCGCTCAGCGTGGCCGGGAAGCTGCGGCCCATCGTCTCCTTGAAGCTGTTGTACGTCGTGCTGAGCAGCCCCACCGAGTCCTCGTACCGCCCGACCTCCCGCAGGTCACGGGCGAGGTTCATGGCGGAGGAGAGGCTGTAGGGGTGTTGCGCTCCCAGCACCTGGGAGCGCAGGTCGTAGACGTCCTGGTCGATCTCCCGGGCGCGGGCGTACTGGCCGACGCTGCGCAGGTTCAGGGCCAGGTTGTTGGCGGCGGCCAGGGTCCGGGGGTGGGAGTCGTGGAAGATCTGCCCGAACCCCTCGTGGGCCTCGGTCGCCATCTCGATCGCCCGCGCGTAGTCCCCCAGCAGACCGAGGTCGATGGCGAGGCTGCTGGTGGTCATGTACGTGTGCGGGTGCTCGGGTCCCAGCACCGCCCGCTGGCGTTCCAGGGTGAACTCGTCCAGCTCCTTCGCCTCCACGTAACGCCCGCGGGTGCGCAGGATGTTGGAGAGATGGAAGCAGAGGTAGAGGTACTGCAGATCGCGTTCGCCCAGCTTCTCCTTCCAGATCTCCCGCAGTTCGTCGCCCAGCGCCCCGGCGGTCCTGACGTCGCCGCGCTTCCAGAGGTAGCGGACCCGGTCGATCAGGAGCCTGCGGGTCTCCGGCTCCTTGCAGTTGCGGGCGTCGGAGGGGCCGAGGTGCGGCCAGATCGTGGCGAAGCGCGGCCAGGTCTCCGGGTTGTCTATCGGCTCGTCGTCGTCGGGCCGGGCGCCCGCGAGGATGCGGTGGACGACGTGCCGGGCCTCACGCTGCTCCTCCTCGCTGAGCTGCGCCTTGATCACGGCCTGGACGAGGCGGTGCACCTGGATGGAGTTGGAGACCTGGTCGACCTTGGCGAGGGCGAACCGGCCGATCTCCCGGATGACCCGGCCCAGCACCAGCTTCTCCTGGAGCGAGGAGTCGTACGGCTTCAGCGCGTCGATCATCTCCTTGCTGTAGAGGAGGTTCGCGGAGATCGGCTCCGGGGCGAAGAAGGCGCAGAGCTGGAGCAGCCGTACGGCGGCGGGCGAGCGCTCCTTGAGCCGGGCGATGGAGATGTTCCAGGTCGCGGCGACCGGTTCCGGGTAGCCGGCCGGCTGGTTGAGCGCGAGGACCTGGGGCGCCTGCTGGGCGAGCTGTTCGAGATAGGTGTCGATGGGGGTGGCGGTCTCCGCGATCCAGGCGGCCGCCTGCTCCACGGCCAGCGGCAGGTCGCCGACCGCGGTCGCCACCTGGGCGGCGTCCTCGTCGCTGAGCCCCGGAGCCCGGCGCTGGAGGTGCTCGATGGACTCCTCGCGGAGGAAGACGTCCACGGGCAGCGCGTCGCCGTGCTGGGACCAGCTCTGGTTGCGGGAGGTCACCAGGATGTGGCCGGAGCCGCCCTGCGGGAAGTAGCGGCGCAGCTGCTCGGGGTCGTCCGCATTGTCGAAGACCAGCAGCCAGCGGTCCGAGGGCACCCCGCGCCGCAGCAGGTCGACGGCCTCCTGGGAGGCGGCCGCCATGTCGTCGCCGCCCTGGGCGCCGAGCCGGACGGCGAGTTCGGCGAGCGAGGCGACCACGTCGTCGGGCTGCTCGGACGATATCCACCACACCAGGTCGTAGTCGGCCATGAAGCGGTGCACGTACTCCAGGGCGACCTGCGTCTTGCCGACGCCGCCGAGTCCGTACAGCGTCTGCGGCTGCGGCAGGACGACGGCGAGGCCGCCGCCGAGCTGGTCGCGCATCCGCTCCAGGACGAGCGAGCGGCCGGTGAAGCCGGGGTTGCGGGGCGGCGCGTTCCAGATCCTCGGCACGGTGCCGGGGAAGCGGGGTCCGGGCGACACCCCGTCGGCCACCTGCACCGGGCGGTCCAGGGCCCGCATCACGGCGGTGGTGGCGTGCACCTCGTCCAGCCGGAACAGGTCGACGGGGTTGCGGTCGATGTACGGAGAGGTCAGGCGTACGTCCCCGACCCGCAGCGGAACCAGCCGGCGGCGGCCGCTGCCCACGGCCTCGGCGGCGGTGCGTTCCCACAGCTCGACCGCGCGCTGGGACTTCAGATAGGCGCTGGAGAGCAGCACCACGGTGCGGGCGGCGCTCGTAGCGCCGGTGTCGGCCTGCACCTCGGGCGGGCGTTCGGCGGAGACGTCGCGCGGCACGACCCGGAAGCCGGCCCGGGTGAGAATCGATTCGAGCCAGTCGGCCCACATCCGGTTCTCCGCCACATAGCTGAGGTGGAGATCGGCGGGCAGGGCGGGCCTGCGCCGGGTGAAGGCGTCGCGGATCCGCAGCCGGATCTCCTCGCCGATCGGGGGCATCGAGGTGATCTCCCGGTCGGTGATGACCGCGGTGAGCCGTTCGAAGGCGGAGAGCAGCGAGTTGGTGAGACCGGCCTCGTCGCCGAAGGTGGCGAGCGTCTCCTCGTAGGCGTAGTACGGGCGGTAGGGGATCTCCACCGCGCCCCAGTAGGCGGTGAGTTCGTCGCCGGACAGATCGCGGGGCAGCCGGTCGAACTTGAGCCGGGCCAGCGCCCGTCCGGCGTCCGCCTTCTCCTTCTCGCCCTCGTCGATGCGCATCGGGACGGGGTAGAGGGCGATGGGGCGGCCGGTGTTGCGCTCGGCGATCTGGCGGGCGACGGAGGCGGCGCCGTCGATGGACTGGTCGCTGAGGGTGAAGCAGTCGACGAGCACGTCGGGGAGGTGGACGGTGCAGATGTCGGCGATGTCGCTGAGGCCGGTGCGGCTGTCGATGAGGACGTAGTCGTAGTTGGCCTTCATGTCGTCGCGCAGCGCGTCGAAGAAGTGGCCGCCGCCGAAGCGGTCGTAGAAGTTGTCCCAGTCGAAGGTGGAGACCGTCGCGGAGTACTCGCGGTTCTGCCGTCCGGCGGAGACGAAGTCGAGCGTGCCGCCCTGCGGGAACTCCCAGCCGAGCGACTCCGGGGTCAGCGACACGGCGTGCGGCTGGATGCGGGCGTAGTCGCGGTGCCAGTCCTCGGCGCGCTGGGCGGGGCTGGTCGCGGCCCAGGCGTACTCGGTGATCAGGTCGATCACGCCGGTGGTGGCGCCGAGGGTGGCCGGGTCGAGGAAGGGGTGGAAGAACCGGTGCAGCCCGGGGGCCTCCAGGTCCCAGTCGACGGCCAGGACCCGCTTGCCGTTGGCCGCGAGGATCCAGGCGACGTTGGCGAGCGCCATGGTGCGCCCGGTACCGCCCTTGTACGAGTAGAAGGTGACGATGCGCCCGTCACGACCGGCACTCATAGGTCCTCCGCTTCCGTCGCAGGGTCGTGCGGGTCGGGTATGTAGCTCGTGGCGCCCATGGGGCCGGTGAGCCGGGTCCGCTCGCCGGATCCGCCGCCGGGTCCGGGCGGGTAGGCCTTGGCGTGCTTCAGATACTGCTGGGCGGCCACCTCGACGACCTGAGGCAGGAGCTGGCCGAACGCCTCCATCGTGGGCACTCCCTTCGCCGCCGCGCGGCACAGGGCCCGGCCCTGGCCCATCTTGATCGGCATGGTCGCTTCGAGCTTCTCGATGAGCTCGGTCTCGGCCGCTCTGCTCTGGTGGTCGTCGCGGCTCCACGGCACGACCATGGTCACCCAGGGCCGGTTCCCGGCGTCGAAGGCGGCGAGCCTGCGGCGGTGGTCCTCGTCCCTCAGGGCCCAGCGGTCGACGAGCAGGATCTCGGGGGTGCTGGGCGGGGCCTTGCCGTCGTGCCGGTCCTCGTCGAACGAGGTGATGACCGCCTGGTAGTTGAGCGAGCGGACCAGTTCCTCGGCCACATAGGCCAACGGGCGGGCGGCGGCCGGGTAGTAGGGGTTCCAGTCCTGGGGGTGGTCGCCGTAGTGGTCGCTGTTGCGGCCCTCGGGCAGATCGTGGCGGGTGGGCGCCGCGATGGTGATCTGCATCGGCCGGGGTGCGCCGACCCCGCTGCTGGGCGAGCCGAAGGCGCTGGGTGCGAGGCGGTAGTCGACCGGCCGGCCGGTGTCGATACGGACCGAGTCGGCGACGCTGACGATGCGTTTGGCCAGTTCGTAGACGGCCCGTTCGTACTCCTCGGCGAAGAGCCGGAGTTTGATCAGCCCGTAGAGGCCGTCGCTGACGTACCGTTCCCCGAAGTCGCGGTGGTTGAACTGCAACCGCTCGGCGGAGCCGGGTAGTTGACTCGGCGGCACCGGCACCCAGAGGGCCGGCACGATGGCCTCGGCCGGCTGGTTGGAGCGGGCCCGGTGGTGGATGGCCCGCTGTTCGAAGGCGTACCACTCCTTGCCGCACATCTCGCTGGCGAAGTAGCGCGGCGAGAACAGCGGAACGAAGACCCGGCAGGTGGCGAGGACATCACCGAGCCGTTCCGACCATCCCTCGCCGGAACGTATCTCGCGGTCCATGAATCCCGCGGGCGCGCCTGCGGGTAAGTCGGTCATGGCCATCACATGACCGCAGAGATCTTGGAATAGCCGCTCGACCCACATATCGGGGTCCGTGCCGCCGCCGTACCCCGGTGTGTGGGCGTAACTCAGAAAGAAATACGGCCGATGGCCCACCGCTCGCTGTTGCGTCGATGCGTGCACACGACCCCCGTCCTGTGTGAGCACTCGCATCCCAGAAGGAGGAAGGGAGTGCAAGCGAACTCATCATTCCGGAGCGGACCGCTTTCCACCCCCCTGCCGTTCGGTCATTCGAACGTCACTTTCCGGTCAGACGACAGGACGTTCGAAGGATGACCGGACGGCGGGACGGTCCTGCCGCGATTCTTCCCGGCCGCACTCCGTGTTCCGCTGATCTCCTTGCGGACAGCGGCGATCAGCTGTTTTCCGTCGACCGTCACCTCCGCCGCGTTCTCGATCATGTCGAGGGCTTCCGGAACACCCATGAGGAAGCGCGGATCGTAAAGCCCGAGCCCCGCCCGTTCGAATGTCTCCGCCAGCAGTCGGGAGAACGTCACGTGTTCGCTCCCCCAAGGCGTCCGATGTTCCCAGGTACCGTCCAAGGCGTAAAGATCCGTCACTTCACCGAGCGCCCGCAGTTTCGCCCGGCGGAATCCGCTCAGCAGGCCGAGTGCCAGCTCCTTGCCGTCGGCCGCCTCGCCGACGCCGAGCGCACCGTGGCCGTGGCGACCCGGCTCGGCCGTACCGGCGGCCAGCGGGGTCACCGTGGTGAGCGTCCGGGCGGCCTCCGTCGCCTGCTCCGGAACGGCGTCGGCCAGCAGCGCCCAGGCGTCGGCGATCCGGCGCCCCCAGGCGTCGGCCCGCTCGGCGCTGAGCCGGTCGGCCGGGGCGGCGCCGAAGCCGTCGCGGAAGGGGTCGAGGTCGTCCAGCAGGAGGGCCGGAGCGGGCGTGCGCCGCAGGACGCGGACGGGACGCCAGTGCGGGCCCTCCGGTTCCTCGTGCGCGATACGCAGCTCCGGGCCGCGAACGGCGGGAGCGCAGGGCGCTGCGGCCACGGCGTCGGGCCGGCGGACGAGGAAGCCGTCGTCCGTGGCGCGCACCACCGCCACGCCCCGCTCCCCCGGCCCGCCGACGACCGCGGTGCCGAGGGTGGGCAGATGCAGGCTTCCGTCGCGGTACGCCACCGGCACCGGCAGGTCGAGCCCGGCCCGGACGGCGGCGGCGGCCACACAGGCGCCGAGCCGTTCGGCGGCGGGCCCGGTCAGACCGCGGCCGGCGTGGACGTCCTCCAGGGCGCCGACCAGCCAGGTGCGGGTGTAGGGGTGGGCGAGCACCGTGTCGAGAGCTTCCGCGCCCGGAGCGTCGGCCTCCACGCTCGCCGCGAGCCGCCAGGCCTCGTCCCAGAGCTCTCCGCCCTGTCCGTCGAGGGTGTCGTGGAGCGCCGCGAGCAGGGTGCGGGTCAGGTCCAGGTGGGCGGCGAGCAGGGCGTCCGGCGCCCGGACGGCGGGCGACTCGGTGGCGGCGGCGGTCCGTTCCTCGACGCCGCGGATCAGCGCGGCCAGGTCGGCGCAGTAGACCGAGGGGTTGTCGAAGCCGCCATCGGCGCCGGAATCGGAGCGGTACCGGTGGGTGTAGAGCCCGCCGCCGCACGACCGCACGACCGGGCAGCGGCGGCAGGTCTCGCTGACTCCGGCCAGGCCGAGCTGGCGCGCCCGGACGCCGGGGTGGGCCGCGACCTCGTCGAACGTATTGCTGAAGACGTCGAACCCGGTGGCGGCGGCGCCCTCGTAGGCGCTCTTGAGCGAGTCGACCTGTTCCAGCTTTCCGTCGGTCTCGATGACGACGAGGTCGGTGGGGGCGAGGCCGAGTGATTCGGTGAGGCTGGGGCCGCCGTTCAGGCTGGAGAGCACCGAGGCGAACATCCGGACGGGCATGGGGCGGCCCTGTTCCGTCCAGCGGTCGAAGACCGCCAGGAGCCATGCGGCGTACGCGGTGGGTGAGCCGTCCGGGCGTGGCGGCGGGTCGTCCCAGGTGGCGTGCGGCAGCAGGAAGTCGACGAGCGGGGGTTCGAGCTCGGCGAGGGCGTCGTGCACGGCCACCGGGTCGTTGTGGATGTCGACCGTGCAGAGCAGGCCGAGGTCCAGGTGGCGGTAGCGCTCCTCGCGGAGCAGTTCGACCGCCCGCATCACCATCGGGTGGCTGCTGCGTCCGTCGGCGAACCGGCGGTGGCGGTCGTTGGCCGCGCGGTCGCCGTCGAGCGAGATCCCGACCCGGACGTGGAACTCGTCGAAGAGGTCGAGATAACGGGGGCTGAGCTGGACGCCGTTGGTGTGGATCCTGAGGTCCAGCTCAGCGATGCCGTTCAGGGCCGAGCCGAGCTCCTCGCAGACCCGTCGCAATCGCGCGGGCCCTGCCAGGAGCGGTTCCCCGCCGTGCAGGATCACTGTGACGGAGGGAAGCACATGAGTCGTCGCATGCTCGGCCAGGCGCCGGGCGGTCCACGAAATCGCCTCGTCGGAGATGGTCTTGGGGCGGGTCAGCCAGCTCTGATCTGCATGTTCGTAGACATAACAATGGTCGCAGGCAAGATCACACCTGCTGTGCACTTTGAGTACGAATTCACGGAAGGGGACCAGGGGTCCTGTCATTCCGCCATTCTATCCACTTCTGACGCCGGCTCAGAGAGCCGAACTGAAAGTGGAAATCCGGGTGGACCGGGCCGTTGTCGCGCCGATTGCGCGGTCGAGCTTCCTGGCGGCCTCGGCGCTGCGGACGTCGGTCGCCGCGAGGGTCGCGCGGGTCTTCGCAGAGGCGAAGGCGGGGGTGGTTCCGTAGGTCTTCACGGCCGTCCTAGGGGGATCCTGAAGGGTCTGTTTCCGGACATTGAAACGCTGCACGGATTCCGTGTCATCGCACGGCCCGGCACGCGCACTTTACTACCGCTGAGGCCCCCGCACATGCCGGCGGACCAGCCTTCACATCGGGTTTCTCCCGTCGAAACACCTCTTTCGCGCGACCGCTCGGGTGAGCGGCGGACGAGCGGCGGATTCCACGGGCCGGAGCGACGTCCGGACTTTTGCCGGCCCGTGCAGGTGAGAGGCTTTCCGTCGCCGTCGAGGCGGCCGCCACAGGTGGCGGGCGGGCGCATCCCGACGGGCCCGCTCCGGCCCCGGCCGTACCCGCCGGGACGTCTCGACGGGGACGGCAGTTCACTCGTTCACCGGTTCCGCGCCGGGCACGTTGTACTCCGCCCGGGCACCGCGCACCCAGTCCAGGACGCGTTCGTGACTGTCGCCCACGACATCCGTGACCCGCACCCGGACCTGGAGCGCGTCGACCCGCTCGACGAACCGCTCCGAGAACACCCCCACCGGCACGGTCTCGTAGTTCCCGGTGCCGACCAGCGGAAAGCCCTTCCCGAAGGCGATGAGCTGGTAGTCCTGCCCCACCGAGAGACCGTCCGCGGCCAGGGTGGTCACGACGTCCGGGACGGCGACCCAGGGCGCCGTGGCCGCGTCGGGCCCGCCGCGCAGCACCACCCGGCACTCCCAGCTCTCGATCACGGCGATGTGCTGACCACCGTTCAGTATCCCGACGCGCCAGGCGGGTTTCCCCTCGGCGAGCAGCCCCTTGCGCCAGGAGCCGCGCCAGCCGAGGTAGGGCCGGACCGTGCGGGCGTACTGCGCCCTGGCCAGTGCGGCGCCGGCCGCCACGGCCAGCAGGCTTCCGAGCGCCTCCATGTCCAGCAGTTGCAGCCGCCAGGGCCAGTCGTCCCGGGCGCCGGGCGAGACATTGGCCCGGACGGCCTCCCACAGCAGGATCAGGATCAGGACCGCGAGCAGTACCAGTGGAGCGGTGAAGAGCAGCGGGCTGCGGCGCACCCTGCGCTGGCTGTCCCGGAGCGGGATGTCGTCATCCCCTCCGCCGGCTCCGTCCCCCTCGATGGCCCCTCCCCCGCCCGGCGGTGATCGCGGCCGCCGGTGAGGGCGGCAACTCACCTGCTTTTCAGTCCAGTTGGGCAACCCTGCCACAGCGCTGCCGCGCACGGAAGAACACCTGTGCGGAAGTGGCCGAACCCTGCCGCACCGGCCCTCCGCGGAGCCGGTACGGTCTTGCCGGGTCCGGCCCTCCCCCCTACTCTCGTGGCCCCGGGCGGGGCAGGCGCGAGGACCGGCCGGGTCACACGACAACTGCAGACGGAGGCGACCATGACGGCGTTGCCCGAGCCGCTGAGATCCATGGTCTTCAGGAACGAGGACCTGCCGGCCCTGTTCCACCACACGGACGCGGTCGCCGTGGCCCGCCAGCGCGAAGCCGTGAACACCACCCGGGTGCAGCTGGCGCTGCTCGTGGCCGGCACGGTGCCCGCCGCACTGCCCTGGCACGCCGAGGACGGTCCGGCGTCCAGGGCCCTGTACGGGGCCGCGGTGGTGGCGTACCTGGGCGTGCTCTTCGTGACGTTCCTCGCCTCCCAGCGCAAAGCAAAGTCGCACTGGCAACTGAACCGTTCCGCAGCGGAGTTCATCAAGTCCAACTGCTGGCGTTACGCGGTCCACGGCGCGCCGTTCGACAGTGCGTCCGGGCACCCGGAGGCGCTGTTCGCCAATCGGCTGGAGGACGGCCTCCAGGAGCTGCGGAAGGTGGGCTGGGCCGATCCGCGCGAGGAACTGCCGGATTCCGGCGGTCTCATCACGGAGTCCATGCACGCGTTGCGGAACAAGGCCTACACGGTCCGCAAGGAGACCTATGTGCGGGACCGGCTCATCGAACAGAGGCGCTGGTACCGCCGACGTCAGCAGGCCTCCCGGCGCGGGGCGTTGCTGTGGTCGGGCGCCATCGTCGCGCTGACGCTGCCGGCGTTGGCGCTGAGCGTGTTGCAGACCTTCGGGGTGGGCCGGTCGTTCGGTCTGACGGGGGCGCTGTCCGCGGCGGCGGCGGCCTGTCTCGCCTGGAACGAGATGCGCCGGCACCATCCGCTGATCTCGGCGCACTCGCTGGTGGAGAAGGACCTGGAGTCGATGCAGGCCGCCATGGAGACCACCCTCACCGAACGGCACTGGCCGGCGGCGGTGTTCGAGACCGAGCGGATCGTGTCGCCGGAGCACACCGACTGGCTGGTCCGGCACCGCGTGTGAGCTCTCGCCCGGCCCGGGTCAGCCGCGCAGGACTCCGTCGCGCCAGATCACGGTGACCGGGCGGCCCAGGGTGCGGGCATAGGTCACGATGTCGCCCGTGCCGCCGAGGCCGCGGGACGGGAGGCCGTCCCAGACCGCGAGCAGGCGGTCGCAGTGGTCGGCGATGTAGGCGCCCGCGGCGTAGTAGGCCTCGTCGCTGGAGTGCGGGAAGTCCAGCCGGACCTCCCGCACCGCGCGGGCCTTGAGCATCCGGTAGCGGGCGAGGTCGGCGGCGTTCTCGAAGCAGGCCTCGTAGTCGCCGCTGGGGATCACGGCGGTCAATTCGGCGCCGCAGGCGAGGGCGAGGTCGGCGAAGAGCTGGTCGGCGCCGACCGCCAGACTGGAGAGCGCCTGCGTCGCACCGTCGAGGCCGCACAGCGCGGCCCGCAGCCCCGCGAGCACATGCGCCTCGGCCTCGGCGGGGATGGAGCGGTGACCGGTCACTCCGATGCGATTCACGGACCTGCAACCCCCTGATGCCGGCGGAGCACACCTCGGGGGCGGGTCTCTGCCCCCGTCGCCCCGTCACGACGACCCGTCGTGGCGACATCCTCTCAAGAGCCCCCGGCGAGCGGGAGCCCCCGTCCGGAATTCCGGACGGGGGCACGTATGTACGGACAGCTCCGTACCCTGCCGGGCGGGGCCGGTCAGTACACGCTGACGCCGTACGCGCTCAGCGCCTCGGTGACCGGCTGGAAGAAGGTCGTTCCGCCGGAGGAGCAGTTGCCGCTGCCGCCGGAGGTGAGACCGATGGCCCGGGTGCCGGAGTAGAGCGGGCCGCCGGAGTCGCCGGGTTCGGCGCACACGTTGGTGCGGATCATGCCGTAGACGACGTCGCCGCCCCCGTAGTTGACGGTGGCGTTGAGTCCGGTGACCGAACCGCTGTGCGTGCCGGTGGTGGAGCCGCGACGGGTGACGGACATGCCGACCGTGGCGTTGGCGGCGCTGGTGATGTCCTGGTTGCCGACCGTGCCGCTCTTGGTGATGCCGGTGTTGGTGTAGCGCACGATGCCGTAGTCGTTGTTCGGGAAGCTCGACCCGGCGGTCGTGCCGAGCACGGTGGTGCGGGCCGAGTTCGCCCACCAGGTGCTCGCGCCATCGGTGCAGTGGCCGGCGGTGAGGAAGTAATAGGTGCTGCCGCTGCGGACGTTGAAGCCGAGCGAGCAGCGTCCGGTGCTGGAGTAGATCGCGTCGCCGCCGGAGATCAGCTTGGTGAACTTGCCGGGGGTGCGCTCGATGCGCAGGGCGTCGGCGTTGACGCCCGCCGACTTCTTGATCTGGTTGATCTCCGCCTGCGAGACCGTGCTGTCCACGGTGACGACGAGGCGCTTGGACTGCGGGTCGATGTTCCAGGCGGTGCCCGCGATGTCGGCGCCGAGCACGGCGTCGCTCGCCGCGGTCAGCTGGTTGGCGCTGAACGTACGGGGGGTTTCGGCGTTCGCGGTGGGGATGGCCATCGCCGCGACGGCGGCGAGCCCCGCGAGAACGGCCGTGGTACGGACGCGTCTCGCCGCGTTCGAGCGGTTGTTGGTGCGCTTGATCCTCACTTCGGGTTCCTCCGAGGGGAATCGGGGGCCCTCCTGTGGGGTGGCGGGCCCGTGAGGCGCAGTCGGGGGCCTGTCCGGATTCCGGAATTGCCGTGCCCCTGACAATCGCTGACCGGAGTATCGAGGGGGCCGGTCAGGAGGCGCAAGAATGCCTTTCGGCCACCTGGACCTCATACGCATCCGGCCCCGGGAGCCGTGGGGCTGCCGGGGCCGGAGGGGCTTGTCGCGGGTCAGGCGTCGATCCGGTTCCGCTCCCCCGCCGGGACCGCCACGGCGAGCGTGTTGCCCGGGGGCGGGAAGGGGCAGATGAAGTGGTCGGCGAAGGCGCACGGCGGCAGCAGCGCACGGTTGAAGTCGACGCTCACGCTGCCGTCGGCGGTGGGCGCCTCGGGCCGCAGGAAGCGGAAGCGGTAGCTACTGTTCCCGCTGGTCGCGTCGGCGAAGACGGCCCACAGCGACCCGTCCGGTTCGACCGCGACCTGGAGCGTGCGCTCATCGCCGGCCACCGTGAAGGCGATCTCGCCGCCGAGCCCGAGACCGCGCTCGACCCCGTCCGCGTTGGCCACCCGTACGGTCCGGTCGCCGCCGTAGGGACGGAAGGCGCCGGGCAGCACCCAGCGGGGGTCGTACGGAGTGGCCTCGATGGTCGAGAAGGCGTGCCGGGCAGCCGATCCCGGGTCGAAGTCCCGTACCGCCCAGAGCCCTTCGCGGCGGAGCACCACCAGCCGCCGTTCGCCCTGCGCCACCCGGGAGTCGTCGATCGGCCCGCGGTCCGCGCCGAGCCGGATCTCGCCGGTCAGCGGCTTGCCGTCGACGACGATGTTGTCTTCGGCGGCGGCCGTGAGGACCACCTCGTCGCCATCCTCGCGCCAGCGCCCCGGGACGGCCGGAATTCGCCCTTCCGGGTAGTCGGAGAGCCAGTGGGTTCCGGTCAGGGAGAGCGGGCCGTACGGGGCGGCGACAGCGACGACGCGCTCTTCGTGCCACCGCCGCCAGTCCTGTGCGGCGCCCGGCCCGCCGGCCTGCTCCTGCTGCGTTGCGTCCGTGCTCATGCGGTCAACCTTTCCATACCGGCTCCGGAAGGCCGAGGTGCGGCCGCAGCGTGGAGCCGGTGTATTCGGAGCGAAAGGCTCCGCTCTCCTGGGGGAGCGGCACGACCCGGTCGACGAAGTCGTCCAGGCCGCCGGGGGTGAGATGGGGTACGAGGATGAAGCCGTCGGCGGCCCGTTCGTCGACGAACGGGGTCAGCTCCGCCGCGACCGCGGCGGGCGAGCCGGTGAACGACTGACGGGTGGTGGTCTCGATGGCGGTCTGCCGCAGTGGCAGCCCCTCCCTGCCGTACGCCGCGAGCCGGCCCTTGACGTCGGCGTAGAGTTCCCGGCCCGCCTCCAGGGTGCCGTGCCGGGTAAAAACGATGTCGGCGGTGGGCGCGGCGAACTCTCCCGGCCCTCGTCGGAGTCCCGGCCTGGATGACCACCGGGTGGCCCTGCGGCGAGCGCGGCGCGCCCGCGCTGAGGTGGTCGAGGGTGGCGAGCCGGCGGGCCAGTTCGTACGGCTCGTCGAAGGCGGCGTTGACCGTGCGGCCAGGCCGAGCTTCTCGGTGACGGCGGCCGGCGCGTTCAGCACGGTCAGTGGTTCGGGCCGGCCGACCACGTCGAGGTCGTGGACGCGGCCGTTGTGCTCGCGCAGCCGCAGCCCCTCGGCGAGGAAGAAGAAGTCGGACTTCCCGCGCTCCGCCGTCCTGGCCAGGTGCTCGAAGGAGGAGAGGTCGATCTGGCTGCGGGAGCGCGGATCGGACCACACGGTGGCGTTGTTGACGCCGGGGGACATGAGCGGCGAGGTACATCGGACGGGCACGGTCAGGCCTGCTTCGCGAGCTGAGCCGACGTGCCCGGCAGCTGACGTCGGCCCGGCGGGCGTCAGCAGTCGCAGCCGCAGGAATCCCCGCAACAGCAGCAGCCCTCGCCGCAGTCGCCGCAGCAACCGCACGCCTCGCAGCAGTCGCCGCAGTTCTGGCACGGCGCCTGCCGGGGCTCCCTGGTCCAGGGGTCCTCGAAGCTCCCGCAGCACATCTGGCAGGTGCAGGCGAGCCCGACCCACACCAGGCAGCCGGCGATCAGCCCGCGCCGGTCGCGCGGCGGCCGCGGCGGCGGGGGCGGGGAGCCGGGGCCGCCGGGGGCGTACGGGTTGCCGGGCGGCGCTCCGTACGGGTTGCCCGGCGGAGGCCCGAAGGAGGCGTCCGGGACCAGCAGCCCCTGCTGCCCCTGGCCCTCCTGGTGCGAGCAGGAGGAGGTGCCGAACGCCCGGTCGACCGAGCGCCGCAGCTCATGGGCGAGCAGGACGTGGACGAGCTTGCCGTCGGTGAACTCCACCTCGCGCAGGGCGAGCCGTACGCCGTGCAGCGCGTCGTCGCAGAGCCGGCGCGCCTCGGTCAGCGGGGTGCCGGTGGCGGTGAGCGGGTTCCAGGCGCCCGACGCGGCGTCGGCCTCCCGGTCCTCCACGGCGTCCAGCAGGTGCGCGAGCCGCCCGAAGAGCCGGCCGGCCTCCGCGAGCGGTGCGGCGTTCTGCGGCTTCCCGGCGAGCACGGCGGTGTGCGCGAAGGCGGCGGCGGTGGCGGTCTCGGTGGGTTCGGTGACCGTCAGCAGCGGGGTGCCGAGCCCGGCGAGCGTCTCGATGCCGGTCTGCCGGTCGACCGCGTCGACCAGGAGCGCGGTGTCGAAGCCCAGGGCCGCCCCGGTCCGCGCGCCCGCCCGGTCCCAGCCGGCGGCGACCCGGCGTGCGGCGGCGGCGACCGGGCGGCGGGCCAACAGCCCGTCCCGGTCGGCGACGTGGTCGCGGACCTTGGCCGAGGCGAGGACGAGCGAGACGGCGGCGGCGAGCCTGGCCCCCTCGCCCTTGGCGACCGGCGCGGTGCGCATGGCGCGCAGCGGGCAGGGGCCCGCGGTGCGGCGGCCCTCGGGTGTTCGGCCCGCCTGAGCCTCCGTCAGGACGGAGACGATCAGGCCGTCATAGTTCGTGACGATCCGGGCGAACTGTCCGTGATCTGCCCTCAGGGCCAGGCAGAGACCGCAGAGATGGGCCATCCACTCGGCCCTGAGGCCCTCGGAAAGCCGATGGGTGCAGGGCCTGACGATTCCGAACACGACGATCCCCCGGGATCCGCATCGCCGGTGCGCGCCGCTCGCTGCACCGGACCGCCATGCATCGTATCCAGCCATCCGTTCACCCGTCCGTCGGCAGGATCACCCGTACGGCCCGGGGCATCATATTTTCTTTTCGCAACCCCCCTTATGCGGTACCAACCCTGACGAATCGCCACATCCCCTGCACCAGTAGCGTCACGAATCGCCTGCGAGCCGACTATCTACTTGGCGCGGTATCCGCATCATGGACGACCATAGGGATACGAAAGAGATGCGGAACGCCACAGAACCGCGGTGAGAGGAGGCGTCCATGGGATCGGTGCGCAAGGCGAGTGCCTGGCTGGGCCTCGTGGAGGACAACGACGAGCGGTACTACGACGACGAGTACGCCGAGGGTACGGAGACGGGCACGGGCAACCAGGCCTGGGTCACCGACCCGCGGGTGCAGGTGGCCGCGGAGGCGGCCGAGGAGCGGGACCGCCGGATCGCGACGGTGACCCCGGACAGCTTCCGGGACGCGCGGGCCATCGGTGAGCTCTTCCGGGACGGCGTCCCGGTGATCGTCAACCTCACGGCCATGGACCCCGCCGACGCCAAGCGCGTGGTGGACTTCGCCGCCGGGCTGATCTTCGGCCTGCGCGGCTCGATCGACCGGGTGGCCACCCGGGTCTTCCTGCTGTCCCCCGCCGACACCCAGGTGGTGGCGGGCGAAGCCTCCGGCCGCAAGGCCGACGGCTTCTTCAACCAGAGCTGAGCAGGGCGCTCGCCGGAAGGATCCGGTCAACGCATCCGGTCGGCGCGCGCGTACCGGCGCGATCCGCTCACCGGAAGGCGTCGAGACCGGTGAGCGCCTTGCCCAGGACCAGCTGGTGCATCTCCACGGTGCCCTCGTAGGTGAGCACCGACTCCAGGTTCGTGGCGTGCCGCATCACCGGGTACTCCAGCGAGATCCCGTTGGCCCCGAGGATCGTGCGCGAGGTGCGGCAGATCTCGATCGCCTCCCGCACATTGTTCAGCTTGCCGAAACTGACCTGCTCCGGCCGGAGCCTGCCCGCGTCCATCCGGCGGCCCAGGTGGTGGGCGAGCAGGATGCCCTTGTGCAGCTCCAGGGCCATGTCCGCCAGCTTGGCCTGGGTGAGCTGGAAGCCGCCGATCGGCCGGCCGAACTGTTCCCGGCTCCGCGCGTAGTCGAGGGCCGATTCGAAGCTGGCCCGCGCCGCGCCCATGGCGCCCCAGACGATGCCGTAGCGCGCGTGGCTCAGACAGCTGAGCGGGCCGCGCAGCCCCTTCGCGTCCGGCAGCACCGCGTCGGCGGGCAGCCGCACCTCGTCCATGACCAGCTCGCTGGTGACCGAGGCGCGCAGCGACCACTTGTGGTGGATCTCGGGCGCCGAGAAGCCGGGGGTGTCGGTCGGGACGACGAAGCCGCGGATGCCGTGGCCGTCCTCGCCCTCGTCGGTCTGCGCCCACACGACCGCGACCCCGGCGACCGAGCCGTTGGTGATCCACATCTTGCGGCCGGTGAGGATCCAGTCCTCGCCGTCGCGCTTGGCGTACGTCCGCATCCCGGCCGGGTCGGAGCCGTGGTCGGGCTCGGTCAGGCCGAAGCAGCCGATGTTCTCGCCCGCCGCCATGCCGGGCAGCCACCGCTGCTTCTGCTCCTCGGAGCCGAAGCGGTGGATCGCGTACATGGCGAGCGAACCCTGTACGGAGACGAGCGAGCGGATACCGGAGTCGGCGGCCTCCAGTTCCAGGCAGGCCAGCCCGTACTGGACGGCGCTCGCCCCGGCGCAGCCGTACCCGTCGAGCGACATGCCGAGCGCGCCCAGGGCGCCGAGCTCGCGGGCCAGCTCGCGGACGCCGGGCAGCTCGCCCTTCTCGTACCACTCGGCGATGTGCGGCAGGACCCGGTCGGTGGCCCAGGTGCGGACGGTGTCGCGGATCGCGAGGTCGTCCGGGCCGAGCAGGTCGTCGATGCCGAGGGGATCCGAGGCGTCGAACGGCGGGAGCTTCGACGGCTTCGCGGACTCGGTGCTGGACATGAGGGTGCCTCCGGCGGCTCGCACGGTGCTCGGAGGGACCGGGAGACGCCCGCCCTCCGAAAACTAGCAGTGGTAGTCAGGGCGTCGTGCTGACGTTACGGCTCAGTGTGCCGCTCGTCCAGAGCCGGTCGCCTCGGCCGGCTCGCGCCGTGCGGGCAGCAGCCGGCGCGGCGCCGGGCCTTCCCGGCCGGCCGGACGGACGGCTTCGGCGGCCCGGGGGCCGGGGGCGGCGGCCCTCGGGGCCCGGGACCCGGCGGCCTCCGGCTCGGCTGCGTGGCCCTCGGCCCGGCGGCAGGGCTCCTTCGGCGGACAGTCCATGACCTTCGGCAGGCGCAGCGCGGCCAGCGCCCCGAGCAGCAGCAGCCCCGCACTGACGAAGAGCGTGATGTGGAGGCCGCCGACGAAGGCGTGCCGGGCCGTGGAGCGCAGCAGATCGCCCATCGGGCCGCCGAGCTGCGCGGCCACCTGATAGGCCTCGCCCAGCGAGTGGGAGGCCTCGGCCCCGGCGCGGGCGGGGACGCCCTTCTCGTGCAGGGAGGCGAGGCCGGGGGCGTAGGCGGCGTTCATGACACTGCCGAGCAGGGCGATGCCGAGGCCCGCGCCCAGCTGGTAGGAGGTCTCGCCGATCGCCGCCGCGCCGCCGGCCCGCTCCGGCGGGGCGTCGCTGAGCATCGACTCGTACGCCCCGAAGAGCGTGGTCTGCAGCCCGAAGCCGAGCAGGACGAAGGCGAAGGTCAGCAGCGCGGGCCGGTCGTGCTGGCCCATCGAGGTGAGCAGCAGCACCGAGGCCGCGGTGAGGACGAAGCCCCAGCCGACCATGCGGCGGGGACCGATGCGGCGCAGGGTGTACGAGCCGGTGGCGCCCGCGGCCATCGCGGCGAAGGTGAGCGGCAGCAGCCGCAGCCCGGTCTCCAGCGGGCTGAGCCCCAACACCAGCTGGAGGTACTGGACGGCGATCAGCTGGAGGCCGACCAGCGCCAGCATGGCGAGCACGATGCAGCCGACGGCGGTGGAGAAGGCCGGACGGGCGAACATCGAGATGTCGATCAGCGGATGCCTGCGGCGCTTCTGGCGGCGCACGAAGAGGATCAGCAGCGCGAGTCCGAGGGCCAGCGGGCCCAGCGAGACCGGGTCCAGGAGCCCCGCGCCGCCGCCCAGACGCTTGACGCCGAGGACGACGCCGAGGACGCCCGCCGCGGCCATGAGCGCGCCCAGCACGTCCCACGGGCCGTCTTCGCCGCCGCGCGACTCGGGCAGCAGCCAGCGGCCCAGCGGCAGGATCACGGCCATCAGCGGGATGTTGATCAGGAAGACCGAGCCCCACCAGAAGTGCTCGACGAGGAAGCCGCCGACGACCGGTCCGGTGGCGGCGCCGACCGCGGCGACCGCGGTCCACACCCCGATGGCGAGCGCCCGCTCCCGGCGGTCGGGGAAGACCTGGCGCAGGATCGACAGCGTGGCGGGCATGATCATCGCGCCGCCGACGCCGAGGAGGGCGCGGGCCGCTATCAGGACGGTGGAGGTGTCGGCGGTGGCGGCGAGCGCGGAGGCGACGCCGAACAGCGCGTAGCCGATCAGCAGCACGCGCCTTCTGCCGATCCGGTCACCCAGCGTGCCGAAGAGGATGAGCAGCGAGGCGCAGACGAGGGGGTAGGCGTCGACGATCCAGAGTAGGGCCGTACCGCTCGGGCGCAGGTCCTCGGTGAGGGACGGAACGGCGACATGGAGCACGGTCGCGTCGAGGGCGACGACCAGAAGACTGAGACAGAGGACGACGAGGACGACCCAGCGGTTGGCGTCGTCGGCGGCTTTGCGCAGCCGGACCCCGGCCGTGGTCGTCCCGGACATCTACGTACCTCCCGATGAGTCCCTCGCGCTCGGCGGACCGACGGTGACGTGGGGTGCGTCCCTCGGGCCCGGCATCGACGGGCGAGTGAGCCGTCAGCGTACGCGAGTTCGGTGTGGTCACACGTGGTGCACGTCATACCGCGGTCCGCCGCTCAGTGTGGCGTACCCCGTTCCGGGTGCGGTCGGGGGGCTCCCGCCGGAGGGGCCCGGAGCCCTGCGGGGGCGGGGTCCGGGCGGGTGGGGCGGTGCGCGACACGACGGCGTGCGTCTGCCCCGAATGGCGGGATCAAATGCCACGGATTTTGGTGCGACTCTTTTTCCGAGAGATCAAACACGCTTACGAACGGAACCCACGGGCTATTGGCCGCACGCTCACGGAGATTCTTCTCCGCGCCCGGAAAAGACGCCGTTCCGAGACAAAGTCCACATCACATCGTCATCACAAAGAGCCCGGATTGGCCTGCTCGCACACTCACTCGCTGTAACGTCGATTGGGTGCGTACCGACATCTTTGCCCGGCTGGACCGGGAGCCGGAACCGCCGAAGATAGAGGCACCGCGGATGAGCCGTCACCGCATCGCCCTCTTCGGCGGGACGTTGGCGTTCTATCTCGCCATCGTCTGGGCGGTGCTGATCACGTCCTGGCTGGTCGCCCTGGACTGGAAGGTCATGCTGTTCCGGCCCTACCAGCAGTGGCCCGAACTCCACGCCTTCCTTGACTACTACGTCGTGCTCGGCCAGCGCGGCCCCACGGCGGTGATGGTCGCCTGCTGGCTGGGCTGGCGCTCCTGGCGTCAGCACACGCTGCGGCCGCTGCTGGTCCTCGGCACGGCCCTGCTGCTGCTCAATGTGACGGTGGGCGCGGTCAAGCTGGGGCTCGGGCGGCTCGGCCCGCACTACGCGACGCAGATCGGCTCGGCCGAGATGTTCGCCGGCGGCGATATATTTCCTTCCGGGCACACCGCGAACGCCGTCGTGACCTGGGGAATCCTCGCCTATCTGGCCACCACACCGCGGGCCAGGCGCTATCTGTCGGCGGTGTCCGCGACGGTCTCGCTGGGGGTCGGCCTCACCACCGTGTACATCGGTACGCACTGGCTCAGCGATGTCGTGCTGGGCTGGGCGGCCGGCCTGCTCATCCTGCTGGCGCTGCCCTGGTTCGAGCCGCTGATCGCCCGGACCGAGGCCTGGATCTTCGCGATGCGCGAGCGGTGGCGGGAGCGGCGTGGCGGCGTCCGTCCGACGTCCGTGGCCGATGCCGGGCCGCAGCCGGTGCTGCTGCCGATGTCGATGGCCACCGACGGTCTCACCGACGAGGCCGCGACCGCCCCGGTCGAACCGGTGCTGCCCGCCGGGCATCCGGCGGGCGCCAGGCCGCGGGCGCACACCGGACACCCCGCGCGTCCGGGCGGTATGCCGGTCGCCCCGGCGGGGGTACGCCGTCCGCCGCCGCACACGGAACGGGGCCCGCGCGGCACCGGCAGCCCGGCCCGCCCGCTGTCCGGCGGCTGATCCACCGCTCCCCCGAACCCTCGGGGGCGGCACGCACCACCTCACTCCGTACGCCGAAGGCCCCGACCGCGGTCGGGGCCTTCGGCCGTCGGGGGCCCGGGTGCGACGGTGCGGGTCAGCCCACCCAGCAGCGCGTCACGGTGTCACCCTCGACCTGGAAGTTGATCCGGCCGTGGCGGAACTCCATGGTGAGGAACGTGCCCGGAGGTACGGCCCGGACCGTGTCCCAGCCACGGCTTCTGGCCTGCCGCTCGGCGGCGTCGGCGGCGAGGCCGACGTAGGACTCGGCGGCGTCGTCCGGCTGTGCTGGAGGGGGCGGTAGAGATGCCATGCCTTCACCGTAGGCGGCCCCGGACCGTGGCGGAAGGCCGGGCCGCAACGGCGTCCCCCTGCATCTCCACATGCCATGGCGGTCACGCTTGTGTCACAGGATCCCCACACGCGTATACACGGTTCCATTCACCCGAACGGACCGGCCGGAAGCATCGGCGCGCATTAACGAGAACCTCCGTTCACCGGCGGGAAGAGTGCTCCGCCAGCGATCCGGAATCACCGGGGTGACCTGCCCCTTTTCCCATCACGGGGGATCGTCGCCCGAATGGCCGGGGCACCGGAATTTCCCGCCCGCTTAAACCGGTCTTTCCTTTCCGCACGTTTCCCTCACCCCGTCCGGAGTCTCACGGACCGTCGAGCGCGCGCGTGAGCCGGTCCCGCGCTTCCCGCATCAGCCCGGAGAGGCCGGAAGGCTCGACGACCTCGAAATCGATGCCCATCATCAGCACATGGATCACCAGCACGGTGAGGTCCGGCGCCCCCGTGATCAGCCGGCAGGTGTCCTCGTCCACCGCCTCCAGCACCCCGGCCGACGGCGACACCCGGCGGGCGGCCTCCGCGAGCGGGGCCTTGAGCAGGATCACGGCCCGGGCCGCGTACGCCGAGACCGCGACGCCCCGCGAGACGTACGCCGCCAGATCCTCCGCGGGCGGGGTACGCGGGGTGAAACGGGGGCCGTGCGGCGGGGTCGGGGTGATCCGGTCCACCCGGAAGGTGCGCCAGTCCGCCCGCTCCACGTCCCAGGCGACCAGATACCACCGGCGCTCGGTGCAGACGAGCCGGTGCGGTTCGACCGTACGCCGCGATGCCTCCCCGTCATGGGTCCGGTAGGCGAACCGGAGCCGCTCGGCGTCCCGGCAGGCCCCGGCCAGCTCGGTGAGTACCCCGGGATCGACCGCGGAGGCCTCCGGGCCGTGCAGCATCGGCACGGTGAACGCGCCGAGCGCGCCCACCCTGCGGCGCAGCCGGTTCGGCAGCACCTGTTCGAGCTTGGCCAGCGCGCGCACGGAGCTCTCGCCGATGCCCTCGATGCCGTGTCCGGCCGCCGTGCGCAGGCCGACGGCGACCGCGACGGCCTCGTCGTCGTCCAGCAGCAGCGGCGGCAGCTCGGCACCCGCCCCGAGCTGGTAGCCGCCGCCGGTGCCACGGCTGGCGTTCACCGGGTAGCCCAGTTCGCGCAGCTTGTCGACGTCCCGGCGCACGGTGCGCGGGGTGACGCCGAGCCGGTCGGCGAGGTCGGCGCCGGACCAGTCCCGGTGGGCCTGGAGAAGTGAGAGCAGGCGCAGCAGTCGTGCGGAGGTCTCCAACATGCGGCGAGTCTGCCAGGAGCAGCGGACAGCTCCTGTCCGCTGGGCCCGTCCGCTGGGCCCGTCCGCCGCGGCCGTCCGCCACCCGTTGTCCGCTGCCCCCGGCTACGGCGACGGGGCCGTCATGCGGACCTCTTCCCGCGGAGCACGTCGGCCGCCTTGTAGCGCAGGGCGTAGGCCCCGTCGAGGACGCTGCCCCGGGTGCGGTGCAGCGCGGTGCTCAGAGAGCTGTGGCCGCGCCCCTGGGCTCCGCGGGCGAGGAGCTCGGTGTACAGGCTCTCGTGGCGCTCGGCGATCCGCGCCGGGTCGAAGCGGGCCGAGGCGCCGAGTGCGGCCCGGCCCATCCGGCGGCGCAGGTCGTCGTCCTCGATCAGCTGGAGCAGCGCGGCGGCGGTCGCGTCCGGGTCGCCGACCGGCACCAGACGCCCGTCGACCCCGTCGTCGATGATCTCGGCGGGTCCGTGCGGGCAGTCGGTGGCGACGACCGGCAGACCGGCGCGCATCGCCTCGACGA
Organism: Streptomyces sp. iso_384; assembly: GCF_056172905.1. NCBI lineage: Bacteria > Bacillati > Actinomycetota > Actinomycetes > Kitasatosporales > Streptomycetaceae > Streptomyces > Streptomyces sp. iso_384. The sequence continues at coordinate 2,634,069 of NZ_JBWBTT010000001.1, read as the reverse complement.
TCGTCATGCCGAAGGACTCGCGCTCGGAAGTGACGGCGGCGATCGACGCCTTGGGCCACTCGGCCTCCATCGGGTTGACCGAGCCCATCAGGAACACGTGGCTGTGCAGGCCGAGTTCGTCGACGAGGGTGCGCAGCGACGCCTGTTCGTCGCCGGTCGCGTCACCGCCGCCGTAGATGCGCAGCCGCCAGTCGGGGCGGGCCGCGGAGACCTGGGCGAAGGCCCGCACCAGGAGGTCGTAGCGCTTGACCCGGTGCAGCCGGCCGGCCGCGACGACCCATTTCAGGTCGCCTCCCGCGGGCGGACAGGCGGGCTCGGGAACGGCGTTGGGGATGGTCTCGATCCGCAGGCCCGGCAGCCTCAGCCGGCTGCGGTAGTCGTCCGCGTCGGCACGGGTGACGGTGGTCAGCGCGTCGAGCAGGGTGTACCGGTGGGCGATCTCGCGGCGCAGCCGGTAGCCGTGGCTGTCGAGCGTCAGATGCTCCTGCCCGACGCGCACCGGTCCCCGGCGGGTCTGCCGGCTGATGTGCACATTGAGACCGGGGCGGGTGCCGACGACGACGTCCGCCTCGACCGTCCGGAGATGGGCGGCGATCCGGGCGTCGGTGAGCCTGCTGTACTGCTTGTGCCTGCTGTCCCCGCGCGGGAACACAGCGGCGGGCCGGGCGTGTTCGGCGTCGTCGCCGTCGTACGTGGCGCTCTTCTTCCGCAGATCGACGAGGTGGCGCATGGTCACGCCCTCGGGCGCGCCGAGGACAGGTGCGTCACGGTGCCGGAAGACCGACACGATCTCGACGTCGTGCTGCTCGGCGAGCGTACGGGCGAGGGTGAACGTCGTCCGGATCGTTCCTCCGATTCCGTAGGCATTGTGCAGAAGAAAAGAAATATGCATGGTGTAGCTGTTTCCCCCAGTCGATCCGGCCTGTCAAAGCTGCACTTCCGAGCGCATTCCCGTCCGGAATACACCGGGAATCCCGGAGCGTCCGGAAAGGCGCGCACGGAATCCCCGTCCCGCCGCCGGGACCACCACTGACCTGCGGGTTCCGGAATCTTTCGATCCGGATGGCCGCAGGCCCGGAAGTCACGGGAACGCGCCCTCGGGCCACCGGTGCGGTTGCCCGGTCGCCTGCCCGCCATCCATTGGCCAACGCTTTCCTTCGAGCTTGACGAGGCTCAATGCCGGTAGGTTGCCTGCGCCCGGGTAAAAGATGCGGGGCGGGTGCGACGGGCCGTACGCCGGGCCACGCGACGGGCGCACGAGGGGCCGTGGGTCGACTCCTCGACGTACCGATGTGTCGACCTGTTCCTCACTTCCGTACGCCCCGGTGCGTGACCCCGGCCACGGATCCCGCGTTGTCTCTTCATGAGCCGGGAACCCCCCGGCCCACGCACCGAGTTCGAGGAGCCCCCGTGCCGCGCATGCTCGACGTCAGCCAGGACGTACGCGCCGAGATCGGCGACGACGAAGCCGACCGGCTGCTCGTCGGCGACAACGCCCCGGGCAGTTACGACTGCACCTCCTGCCGCACCCCCGGCGACTCCGACCAGGAACGCACCAGCACGGTGCTGTTCATCGGCGACGAGACCGCCGTCCTCGCGTTCGCCCACGCGACGTGCATCCCCTCGCAGGTCGTCAAGGTCGCGGAGGACCAGCTCCAGGGCGCGGTGCGCAGCATCACCGGCAGCGAGCAGACGAATACGGAGGGGCTCATGCCCGAACAGGCCGTCCTCGGCATCACCAGCGGACTCGTCCTCATCGAGGACGATCTCCGCCCGGCCCTGGTCGTCGAACCGACCGGCCCGGTCGCCCGGCCCGGCACCGACGGCAGCGGGGGCGACGAGTTCCTCCAGCTGCTGCTGGAACAGGGCTTCCGCCCCGCCCCCGACATGAACCGGCTGCCGGAGGTCCTTCCGGGCTGGTCCGTGCTGCTGGCGGTGGGGCAACTGCACGCCGTGCTCCAGCCGAGCGCCGGCGGCGGCAACCCGGTCGCCTGGTGGCAGGCGCACCAGCCGCTCCAGGTGACCGACGGCTGGCGGGCCGCGGTCAACAAGTCGCAGACGGTCCTCGTCTTCGCCGCCCCGGCCGGCACCATCGGCCAGCAGCCGCGCGAGGACCTGCTCCGGGACGCCCTGGAGAAGGCCGCGGTCAACGGGCTCCTGGTCGCCGCGTCGATGCCGCTGGCCGGGACCTGATCATGTCCGCCCAGCTCGGGCACCCCCGCCGAACAGCGATTTCTCCGGCGGGGCCGCATCCGACGGGCGCCGAGGTCGTTGGCACCTACGTGCACTCATACGACTCCTCCCGCCAGTATCAGAGTCAGATCCCTGCCATGCGTCCTTCGCAGGATCCGTCGGGGGGCGTGTCCCCCACCCCGATCTACGACGCGCTGTACTCCGAGTACCGGCGCTCGTTCCGGGCGCTGCCGGGTGACCGCAGCGGCGAGGAGAATCTCGGCTTCCCGGCCTTCGGCGCCGGTCTCTTCGCCTCCCGGACACCGCTGAGCGGTCACTCCACCGCCCCCGGTCACGGCAGCGGCCACGGCGGGCACGACGGCCAGAGCGGAAGCAGCGGCGGTGGCAGCGGTGGCCAGAGCCAGCACACCGGGGCGCTCGGCTCCTGGCAGCGGGTGGGGCGGCACGCCGGGCGGCCCCGGCCCGCGGCGCTGCCGCCGGGGTCACGCGACTCCTGAGGCCGTACGAGGCCGGGCAAGGCCGGGGGACGCAGGCCGCACGACGAAGCCCCGGACGCTCTCGCGAGAGCGTCCGGGGCTTCGTCGTGTGCCGGTGCTACTTGTTGCGGCCGCGCTTCTCGCGGACCCGGACCGAGATGTGGATCGGGGTGCCCTCGAAGCCGAACTCCTCGCGCAGCCGGCGCTCGACGAAGCGGCGGTAGCCGTGCTCCAGGAAGCCGGAGGCGAAGAGCACGAAGCGCGGGGGCTTGGTGCCCGCCTGGGTGCCGAAGAGGATGCGCGGCTGCTTGCCGCCGCGGATCGGGTGCGGGTGGGAGGCGACGATCTCACCGAGGAAGGCGTTGAGCCGGCCGGTGGGGACGCGGGTCTCCCAGCCCTCGATCGCGGTCTCGATGGCCGGGACCAGCTTCTCCATGTGCCGGCCGGTGACGGCCGAGACATTGACGCGGGGCGCCCAGGAGATCTGTGCGAGCTCCGTCTCGATCTCGCGCTCCAGGTAGTAGCGGCGCTCCTCGTCGAGGGTGTCCCACTTGTTGAACGCGACGACCAGTGCGCGCCCGGCCTCCACGGCCATGGTGATGATGCGCTGGTCCTGGACGCTGATGGACTCGCTGGAGTCGATCAGGACGACGGCGACCTCGGCCTTCTCCACGGCGGCGGCCGTACGGAGCGAGGCGTAGTAGTCCGCGCCCTCCTGGAGGTGGACCCGGCGGCGGATACCGGCCGTGTCGATGAACTTCCAGGTGATGCCGCCGAGGTTGATCAGCTCGTCGACCGGGTCGCGGGTGGTGCCGGCCAGTTCGTTGACGACGACCCGGTCCTCGCCCGCGACCTTGTTCAGCAGGGAGGACTTGCCGACGTTCGGGCGGCCGATCAGGGCGATCCGGCGGGGGCCGCCGAGCGCGGTGCCGAACTTCTGGGCCGGGGCGTCCGGCAGGGCCTCCAGGACCGCGTCCAGCATGTCGCCGGTGCCGCGGCCGTGCAGCGAGGAGACCGGGTAGGGCTCGCCGAGGCCCAGCGACCACAGGGCGGTGGCGTCGGCCTCGCCGCTCTGGCCGTCGACCTTGTTGGCGCAGAGGACGACGGGCTTGCCGGCCCGGCGCAGCAGCTTGACGACGGCCTCGTCGGTGTCGGTGGCGCCGACGGTGGAGTCGACGACGAAGACGACCGCGTCGGCCGTCTCGATGGCGTACTCGGCCTGGGCGGCGACGGAGGCGTCGAGGCCCAGGACGTCCTGCTCCCAGCCGCCGGTGTCGACGACCTTGAAGCGGCGTCCGGCCCATTCGGCCTCGTAGCTGACGCGGTCGCGGGTGACGCCGGGCTTGTCCTGCACGACGGCCTCGCGGCGGCCGATGATCCGGTTCACCAGGGTCGACTTGCCGACATTGGGGCGGCCGACGACGGCGAGCACGGGGAGCGGGCCGTGACCGGCCTCGCCGAGGGCGCCCTCGACCTCCTCGGGGTCGAAGCCCTCCTGCGCGGCGAGCTCCATGAACTCCGCGTACTCGGCATCGCCAAGTTCTCCGTGCTCGTGGCCCGAGCCGTCGGAGTGAATCTGGTCGTTCATGAAGTCCGTTCCTCTTTGCATCATCATCGATGGGCCGCGATCAGCGCGGCCCACTACTCAAGTACTCAAGTCTGGCCTATCGCCCGGTGAGGCGCTTGGCACTTTCCAGGTGGGCGGTGAGCCTCGCCCGGATCCGCAGGGTCGCCTCGTCCAGCGCCTTGCGGGTCCGCCGCCCGTCACCGGCGCTCGCGTCGAACGCGTCGCCGAAGACGACGTCGACCCGGCTGCGCAGCGGGGGCAGCCCCCGTATCAACCGTCCGCGGCGCTCGGTGCTTCCCAGGACGGCCACGGGGACGATGGGCGCCCCGCCCCGTACCGCGAAATACGCGAGTCCGGCCCGCAGTGAGGCGAAGTCTCCTTCGCCCCGGGTGCCCTCCGGGAAGATCCCGAGGACTCCGCCGTCCTCCAGTACGCCGAGCGCGTGGCTGATGGCGGTGCGGTCGACGGTCGTACGGTCCACCTCGATCTGGCCGATCCCGTGCAGGAACGGGTCGAGGGGGCCGACGAACGCCTCCTTCTTGATCAGGAAGTGCACCGGCCGGGGTGCGGTGCCCATCAGCATCGGTCCGTCGATGTTGTGGGAGTGGTTCACCGCGAGTATGACGGGTCCGGCGGCGGGCACCCGCCAGGCGCCGAGCACCCGGGGCTTCCACAGCCCGTACATCAGGCCGATGCCGATGGACCGCCCGACGGCCGCTCCGCGCAGCGTGGGCGCGCCTGTGGCATCGCTCACGCGGCGACCCGCTTCCCCTCGACGAGGGTGACGACGCACTCGATGACCTGCTGGAGGGTCAGCTCGGTGGTGTCCACCTCGACGGCGTCGTCCGCCTTGGCGAGCGGGGAGGTCTTGCGGCCGGAGTCGGCGGCGTCGCGCTTGATCAGGGCCTCGCGGGTGGCGGTCAGGTCCGAGCCCTTGACCTCGCCGCTGCGGCGGGCGGCGCGGGCCTCCGGTGAGGCGGTGAGGAAGATCTTGAGGTCGGCGTCGGGCAGCACGGTGGTGCCGATGTCCCGGCCCTCGACGACGATGCCACCGGTCGCGGCCGCGGCGATGGAGCGCTGGAGCGCGGTGATGAGGGTGCGCACCTCGGGGACCGCGCTGACGGCGCTGACCGTGGAGGTGACCTCCTGGGTGCGGATCGGTCCCGAGGCGTCCTCGCCGTCGACGGTGATCGTCGGGGCGGCCGGGTCGGTGCCGGAGACGATCACGGGCTTGGCGGCGGCGGCGGTGGCGATCTCCTCCGGGTTGCCCACGTCGATGCCGTTGTTCAGCATCCACCAGGTGATGGCCCGGTACTGCGCGCCCGTGTCCAGGTAGCTCAGGCCGAGCTTGGCGGCGACGGCCTTGGAGGTGCTCGACTTGCCGGTGCCCGAGGGCCCGTCGATGGCGACGATCACGGAGGGGCGTGCGGTTTCCACGGTGGTGGACACCTTCCTGGTACACGGGGCGGGGCGGACGGGCCTGCGGGCGGCCTCGTACCAGGTTACCGAGTACCGGGCGTGCCCTTGTACCCCGTACGGGGGAGGCGGGCCACCCGCGCGGGGGTGGCGCCGCTCCCTTCGTACGTGACCGGGGTCGGCCGTTCGTACGGGACCGGGTCAGCCGCGGATCGACCAGCCGCGTTCCTGGAGGGCCGCGCCGAGGACCGGGGCGGCGCTGGGCTCGACCATGATCTGGACGAGGCCCGCCTGCTGGCCGGTGGCGTGCTCGATGCGGACGTCCTCGATGTTGACCCCGGCCCGGCCGGCGTCGGCGAAGATCGCGGCCAGCTCGCCCGGCTTGTCGCCGATGAGGACGGCGACGGTCTCGTAGGCGGTGGGGGCCGCGCCGTGCTTGCCGGGGACCCGGACGCGGCCCGCGTTGCCGCGGCGCAGGACGTCCTCGATGGCGTCGGTGCCCGCGCGCCGCTTCTCCTCGTCGGCGGAGTGCAGACCGCGCAGCGCCGTCACGGTCTCCGCCAGGTCGGCGGCGACCCCGGCCAGCACGTCGGCGACCGGCCCGGGGTTGGCGGAGAGGATCTCGACCCACATCCGGGGGTCGGAGGCGGCGATCCGGGTGACGTCGCGGATGCCCTGGCCGCACAGGCGCACGGCGGTCTCGTCGGCCTCCTCCAGCCGGGCGGCGACCATCGAGGAGATCAGCTGCGGGGTGTGCGAGACGAGGGCGACGGCACGGTCGTGGGCGTCGGCGTCCATGACGACGGGGACGGCCCGGCACAGGGCGACCAGCTCCAGCGCGAGGTTGAGCACCTCGGTGTCGGTGTCCCGGGTCGGGGTGAGGACCCAGGGGCGGCCCTCGAAGAGGTCGGCGGTGGCGGCCAGCGGCCCCGAGCGCTCCTTGCCCGCCATCGGGTGCGTACCGATGTACGGGGCGAGGTCGAGGCCGAGCGCCTCCAGCTCGCGGCGCGGGCCGCCCTTGACGCTGGCGACGTCGAGGTAGCCGCGGGCCACGCCGTCGCGCATCGCCCGGGCGAGGACGGCGGCGGTGTGGGCGGGCGGTACGGCGACGATCGCCAGGTCGACGGGGCCTTCCGGCGCCTCGTCCGTACCGGCGCCGAGCGCGGAGGCGGTGCGGGCGGAGGCGGGGTCGTGGTCGACGAGGTGCACCTGGATACCGCGGCCCGCCAGCGCGAGGGCGGCGGAGGTGCCGACGAGCCCGGTTCCGATGACGAGGGCGGTTCTCACTGGGCGATGTCCTTGCGCAGGGTGGCGGTGGCGCCGAGGTAGACGTGGCTGATCTCGGCACGCGAGAGGTAGGTCTCGACGTGCACGAGGATACGGACGACCCGGGGCATGGCCCCGTCGATGTCCAGCTCCTGGGCACAGATCAGGGGGACGTCGACGATGCCGAGGCCGCGGGCGGCGGCGGCCGGGAAGTCGCTGTGCAGATCGGGGGTGGCGGTGAACCAGATGCTGATCAGGTCGTCGGCGACGAGCTCGTTGCGCTCCAGGACGGCCGTCAGCAGCTCACCGACCCGCTGGTCCATGTGCCCGGCCTCGTCCCGGTCCAGCTGGACCGCGCCCCGGACCGCTCGTACCGCCACGTCGTACTCCTCGCTCTTCGCTGCTCCACCGCGTTCTCGGCCCGGCGCCCCTCGGCGCGGCCGCTGCTCCGCTCAGCCTAGAGCGGCCGGGGCGGACGCGATCACGGTGTTCCGTCCGTGAGACGGGCGGTGGCGTGCACGGCCAGGAGCATCCGCCAGATCCGGGCGGCGAGAGCGTCGGGGGCGGCGGCGGTGTGCCCGTGCACCCAGTCGGCGAGCACTCCGGTGAAGAGTCCGGCGACGGCGCTCGCGGTGAGGTCCTGGCCGGGGCCGCCCGGGCGGCGGGCGCGCAGCTCGTCGAGGCTGCGCCGGCGGAGTTCGGCGTGGAGCAGTTCGCCGAGCGGTCCGCCGCCGCCCTCCCGCAGCAGGCTGCGGTAGACGGGCGTACGGGCGCCGACCTCAGCGAGCAGTTCGCCGAGCGGGGCCGGCGGGTCGTCGGGGCCCGGGGGCGCGCCGTCCCAGGCGTGCAGGGCGTCGACCGCCCGGGTGACGATCTCGGCGCAGGCGTCCACGGCGAGGGCGTGGAGATCGTCGTAGTGGAGGTAGAACGTGGCCCGGCCGACCCCGGCGCCGCGGACCACCTGCGAGACGCTGACCCGGTCGAGCGGCCGCTCCTCGCAGGCGGCGAGCAGGGCGGCGCGGAGCCTGGCCCTGGTGCGCGCGGTCCGCGGGTCGCCGCTGCCGTCCGTCACCGCGGGGCCCATCGGCCTCAGCCCGCCAGGAGGACGAGAGCGAGGGCGAGGGCGGCGGGCCCGGCCTGGACGAAGAGGATCTTCCGGCTGACGGTGGCGGCCCCGTAGACACCGGCGACGACCAGGCAGACGAGGAAGAAGATCTGCGTCTGGTGGGCGACCGGATCGCTCGCGAAGAGGCTCCAGATCAGTCCGGCGGCCATGAAGCCGTTGTAGAGGCCCTGGTTGGCGGCGAGCGTGGCGCTCTCACGGGAGAAGGCGGCGGTCGTGCCGAAGGCCTTGCGGCCGCGTTCGGTGTCCCAGAGGAACATCTCCAGGACGAGGAAGTAGAGGTGGATGACCGCGACGAGCGCCACCAGAACCTGAGCTGCGACATGCATGACGAAGGGCCTCCTGGTCGATTTCCTGGACAACTGTACAGGAAATCGGCCGAAGGCCGGACGGTCAGGGCTTCTGCTGTTCGATCAGGTCCTATCTGCCACTCGGGCGGGCGCACGGTCCGCCCGGTTGCTTCACCCGGGGGCCCGCCACGGCGACGATGACTCGCACCTCCCACCGCGTCACCCCTGCCATCGAAGGAGAACCATGAACGCACGGCGAAGGACGGTGCTGGCCGCGGGTGCGGCGGGCGCCGCGGCCCTGGCCACCGGCTGCGGATCCTCCGACGAGGGCGGCGGCGGTGACACGAGCGGTACGCCCACCGCGTCGGACGGCGCTTCGGACGGGGCGTCTCCGGGCGCTTCGGACGGCGTGGAGCTGGCCGGGACCGGGGACATCCCGGTCGGCGGCGGAACCATCTTCAAGGAGCGGAAGGTGGTGGTGACCCAGCCGGAGGAGGGTGAGTTCAAGGCGTTCTCCGCCGTCTGCACCCATGCGAGCTGTCTCGTCTCGACGGTCAGCGACGGCACCATCAACTGCCCCTGCCACGGCAGCCGGTTCAGCATCACGGACGCGGCGGTCGAGGCCGGCCCGGCGACCCGGCCGCTGCCCGCCGAGCGGATCAGCGTCTCGGGCGGAACGATCCGGCTGGGCTGAGGCGGGCCCGAATATCCGGGGCGCGGCGGCCGCCGCGCCCGTACCCTCGCGGGCATGATCACTCCAGCCGAAGACGCCGGGAACGCCGACGGGGCCGGGCAGGCGCTCGTGCACGACCACACGGTCTACGCGTGCGTCATGGGCTCGCGCGCCTTCGGGCTGGCCACCGAGGACAGCGACACGGACCGGCGTGGTGTGTTCCTCGCGCCGACTCCGCTGTTCTGGCGTTTCGAGAAGCCGCCGACGCATGTCGAGGGCCCCGCGCCGGAACAGTTCTCCTGGGAGCTGGAACGCTTCTGCGAACTCGCACTGCGGGCCAATCCGAATGTGCTGGAGTGCCTGCACTCCCCGCTGGTGGAGTCCGTGGACGACACCGGCCGCGCACTGCTGGCCCTGCGCGGAGCGTTCCTCTCGCGGCTCGCGCACGGCACGTTCGTCCGGTACGCGCTGGGCCAGCGCAGGAAGCTGGAGGCGGACGTACGGATCCACGGGGCGCCGCGCTGGAAGCACGCGATGCATCTGCTGCGGCTGCTGGCGAGCAGCCGTGATCTGCTGCGTACGGGCGAGCTGCGCATCGAGGTCGGCGACGCACGCGAGGAGCTGCTGGCGGTGAAGCGCGGCGAGGTGCCGTGGCCGGAGGTGGAGCGCCGGATGAACCGCCTCGGCGAGGAGAACGACGATGCGGCGGCCCGCTCCCCGCTGCCGCCGGAACCCGACCGGGCGGCCGTGGAGGACCTCCTCGTCCGGACCCGGCGGGCCTCGGCGGCACGGGAGACGGCCCGGCCCTAGCGGGTGTGCGGGGCCGCGAGCCTGGCCCGTACGACGAGGTCGTGCAGGTCCTGAAGGACGGTCACCGCGTCCGGCAGCCGGGAACGGGTCCGCGCCTCGTCCAGGACGCGGTGCAGCTCCGTCACGTCCTGGGTGAGGGTCTCCTCGTCCGGGCCCGTCGTCGCCGTACCGTGTTCGGCCTCGGCCTTCGCGGCGATCAGGTCCGGGAGGTACGCGGGGGCGTCGGTCCGGTCGAGCAGGGTGGGCAGATGGGCCAGCACCTCGCCGGTGCGCATCAGATGGATGCCGGTGAGCAGGGCCCGGAAGGTGTAGAGCAGCGGCTTCAGTTCGCCGGTGTTCCCGTACAGCCGCCAATGCGTCACCGCGAAGCCCCGGTAGTGGTGGGCGTGGTTGCGGGTGAGGACGCCCGGGGACAGTGCGGTCAGCTCCGTGTGGAGCGGACCGGTGTGCACCACCAGCGGGGACAGCAGCTGCTCCAGTACGTAGCCGTTCGGCCGGAGCATCAGGCGGACGAACTTGCGCAGGTCGTGGGTGACGAGATCCAGCTCGACCCCGTCGCGCTCCCACATCCGGGTGCGGGTCTCCTCCGGCTCGTGCAGCCCCAGCAGGTCCTCGGCGGGCAGGACGTGGACCCCCCGCAGGTCCACGTCCGAGTCCCGGGAGGGGAAGCCGTACAGATGGGCGCCGGAGACCGTGGCGAAGGCCAGGGGGCCGGGGGCGTGTTCGAGATCGGGGCGCAGGTCGGTGACCGGGAGCCCGGCCCGCGTCAGGAGGTCGTCGATGGCGGTGGTCATGGCTCAAGCGTCCCAGAGCGCCGCGAGGGACAGCAGATCGCTGCGGTACTCGATGCGCTCGGACCACTCCTTGGGCCAGGCCGCCGCGCCCAGGTGTGCCCCGGCCAGCGCCCCGGTCAGGCAGGCGATCGAGTCGGAGTCGCCCCGGGTGCAGGCGGCGCGGCGCAGGGCGGTGACGGGCTCCTCGGGGAAGAGCAGGAAGCAGTGCAGGGCGGTGGCGAGGGCCTCCTCGGCGATCCAGCCGTCGCCGGTCCGCTCGCACGGGTCGGTCTCCGGCGACGGGTCGCGCAGGGCGTCCCGTACGGTCTCCAGGGCCGCCAGGCACTCGTCCCAGCCGCGCTGGATGTACGCCTGCGGGGTGGCGTCGCCCGCGTGGCGCCAGAGGTCGCCGAGCCAGCGGGTGTGGTAGCGGGCCCGGTTGTCCACGGCGTAGCTGCGCAACTGCCCGATCAGGCCGAGGGGTTCGGCGCCCTGGGCGAGCAGGAACACCGCGCGGGCCAGCAGATCGGAGGCGGCCAGGGCGGTGGGGTGGCCATGGGTGAGGGCGGCCTGGAGCTGGGCGGCGCCGGCCCGCTGCTCCTCGCTGAGACCGGGGACCAGGCCGACGGGGGCGACCCGCATGTTGGCGCCGCAGCCCTTGGAGTGCGTCTGACTGGCCTCCTGCCAGACGCGGGTGTGTTCGAGCAGCCGGCAGGCGGTGAGGCAGGTGTTGCCGGGGGCGCGGTTGTTGTCCGGCGAGTGGTACCAGGCGACGAACTCGTCGCGGACCGGGCCGACCAGCCGTTCGGGGGTGAGCAGTCCGCTGTCCATGGCGGTGCGGATGGCGCGGCCGAGCGCGATCGTCATCTGGGTGTCGTCCGAGACGACGGCGGGGTTCAGGAGGGGAATCCGCCGCCAGGGGCCGAACGTGGCGAGGATGGCGGGCACGTCGTTGAACTCGGTGGGGAAGCCGAGCGCGTCGCCGATGGCGAGCCCGGTCAGGACGCCGGTCGCGGCCTGCTTGGTGAGGGGCGGGGTGGCGATGGTCATCTGTCTCGTCCTTCCGGTGCGGAGTGGGGAGCGTCGGGCTGCGGCGGGCGCAGGAGCGGCGGGTGCAGGGCGGTGGCGTCGCCCGCCCGGTAGAGGGCGGCCGGTTTGCCCCGTCCGCCGGTGCGGCGCGGCGGGCCCTCGACGGCTTCGACGAAGCCGGGCGCGTTCAGGACCTTGCGCCGGAAGTTGGGGCGGTCCAGCTCGACGCCCCAGACGGTCTCGTAGACCTGCTGGAGTTCGCCGAGGGTGAACTCGGCGGGGCAGAACGCGGTGGCCAGACAGCTGTACTCGAGCTTGGCGCCGATCCGGTCGTGGGCGTCGGCGAGGATCTTGTCGTGGTCGAAGGCCAGCGGTCCGGTGGCGCCCGCGTCCCACCACCGGGCGCTCGCCGCGTCGCCGCCGCCGCGCGGTTCGGGCAGGTCCGGCAGGAGCGCGGCGTACGCAACGGAGACGACCCGCATCCTCGGGTCGCGGTCCGGGTCGGAGTAGGTGCGCAGCTGCTCGAGGTGGAGGGTGCCGATCGTGCCGGGGCCGAGGCCGGTCTCCTCGGCGAGTTCGCGGCGGGCGGCGTCCTCGGCGGACTCACGGGGCAGCAGGAAGCCGCCGGGCAGAGCCCACCGGCCCCGGAAGGGCTCCTGGCCGCGTTCGACGAGCAGAACGTGCAGCCGGGCCTCGCGGACGGTGAAGACCGCGAGGTCGACGGTGACCGCGAACGGCGCGAAGGCGTAGGGGTCGTAGCCCTCGGGGGCGGGGGTGCTCATCGTTTCTCCGGGAGGGGTGCGGCGAAGTCCCAGCCGGTGGCGAGGAGTTCGTCGACGGCGGTGACGGCGGTGGCGAGCCGCGCCTCGGGCGGTCCGGTGACCTCGATGAACCGCCGTCCGGTGCGGGTGAGTTCGGCGCGGAAACGGTCGGTCATCCAGGGGCGCAGCTCCTCGCCGTCGCGCAGCCCGTCGTCCTCGAAGGCGACGCCCTCGTGGTCGGTGAGCAGCCACAGGTGGCGGGCGGCGCGGTCGGCGATCTCCTCGACGAGGGGGTTGCGGCCGCCGACGTACCGCTCGTGCCAGACGGTGGTGGCGAAGGAGTCGGTGTCGCAGACGAGGACCGGGGATCCGGCGCGGGCGGCCGCCTCCTCGCGCTCGTTCTGGGTCTTCGCGATGAGCGGGAAGTCGTCGGTGGTGAAGGTGACGTCCTCCCAGGCGGCCCCGGGCCACCGCTCGCGCAGGGCGGCCAGCTTGTGTTCGCTGTACTCGCGGCCGTACTCGGCGACGTACCCGGTGCGCGCCCAGACCCCGCCGCGTGCCCGGTAGTGGGTGGCGAGCGCCCGCGCGAGGGTGGTGGTGCCGGTGGACCCCGCACCGAGGACGACGACGCGGCGGGCGAGGGCGGCCCGTACGGGCGGCCGGAGGAAGTCCCAGCAGCCGGCCGGGTCCTGGCGCACGGCGGTGCCGGAGACCGGGAAGAGGGTGCGGTCGGGGTCGACGAGGACGGACGCGGCGCCGAAGCGGCGGCCCAGTTCCTCCCCGTACGCCTCCGAGGTGAAGACCGCGTCCACCCGCTCGGGCACGGCGGCGGTGAAGACGGCCATGTGCGCGTCCCAGACGGCCGGGTCGTGCACGTCCATGTGCGTGTCGTCGACCGCGCCGACCACCGTGACGTCCGGGTGGACCTCGCGCATCCAGGCGACCCGGTCGGCGAGCGGGACGGACTCCACGGAGGCGGCGCAGACCAGCACGGTCAGCCGATCGCAGCGGTCCCGGGCGGTCTCGACGAGGTGGTGGTGGCCGGCGTGCGGCGGGTAGAACTTGCCGAGGACCAGGCCGTGTCCGTAGCGCTTCATACGGCGGCCACCTCCGGGGTCCGTGCGGTGCGTGCGGTCAGGTCGCGGTGCCAGTTGCGCAGGCCGACCAGGCAGAGCGCGAGGAATCCGGCGTACAGCAGCGAGGTCGGATACAGCCCCTTGTGGGCGTAGAGCGGGATGTGGACCACGTCGGCGGCGATCCACAGCCACCAGGACTCCAGCCGCTTGCGGCACTGCCCGTACGTCGCCATCAGCGACAGCGAGGTCGTCAGCGCGTCCCAGAACGGGACGGTGGAGTCGGTGGCCCGGGACAGCAGCAGGGTGATCCCGGCGGTCCCCACCACCCCCGCCGCGAGCAGCCAGGCCCATTCGGTGCGGGTCGTCCTGCGCACCGGCAGGACCGATGTCCCTGATCCACCCCCGTGGGTCCAGGTCCACCAGCCGTACGCGGCGAGGGTGATGAAGACGATCTGGAGGCCGGCGTCGGCGTACAGACCGGACTGGGCGAACAGCAGGATGAAGAAAAGGTTGTTGGCGATGCCGATCGGCCAGTTGGCGAGGTGCTGGCGGGCCACGAGCCAGACGCACAGCGCCCCGCTGCCGAAGCCCAGCACCTCGGTCCAGCTGACCGGGGTGTCCAGGATCGTCACCAGGGGCTGTTGCAGGGGATCGAGTATGTCCGCGAGACTCACGCCCGCCTCCTTCTTAATAGTCATTCTGACTATAAAGGGTGGGCGGGGGCGGCAAAAGGCCCGCGGCCGGTTCCGTCCGAACTTTCCGGACGGCTACCGGCCGCGGGCCCTGGGAGCGTGCTGCCTAGAGGCCGACCTCGCGCATCAGCATGCCGACCTCGGTGTTGGTGAGGCGGCGCAGCCAGCCGGACTTCTGGTCGCCGAGCGGGATCGGCCCGAAGGACGTCCGCACCAGCCGCTCGACCGGGAAGCCCGCCTCGGCGAGCATCCGGCGGACGATGTGCTTGCGGCCCTCGTGGAGGGTGACCTCGACCAGGTAGTTCTTGCCGGTGTTCTCGACGACGCGGAAGTGGTCGGCGCGGGCGTAGCCGTCCTCCAGCTGGATGCCGTCCTTGAGCCGCTTGCCGAGGTCGCGCGGCAGCGGGCCCTGGATGGCGGCCAGGTAGGTCTTCTTCACGCCGTACTTCGGGTGCGTGAGGCGGTGGGCCAGCTCACCGTGGTTGGTGAGCATGATGATGCCCTCCGTCTCGGTGTCCAGCCGGCCGACGTGGAACAGCCGCGTCTCGCGGTTGGTCACGTAGTCGCCGAGGCACTGGCGGCCGTCCGGGTCCTCCATCGAGGAGACGACACCGGCGGGCTTGTTCAGCGCGAAGAAGAGATACGACTGGGCGGCGACGGTCAGGCCGTCGACCTTGATCTCGTCCTTGTGCACGTCGACGCGCATGCCCTGCTCGACGACGATCTCGCCGTTGACCTCGACGCGCGCCTGCTCGATCAGCTCCTCGCACGCGCGGCGCGAGCCCATGCCGGCCCGGGCGAGGACCTTCTGCAGCCGCTCGCCCTCCTGCTCGGCGCCCGGGTGGGTCTTGGGCAGATTGATGTCGGGCTTGTTCGCGTACCGGTCGCGGTTGCGCTGCTCGATCTTGGCGTCCAGCTCGCGGGGGCGCGAGGGGGCGCCGCCGCGCCGGAAGCCGCCGCCGCGGTTGCCGCCCTGCGCGGGCTTCGGGCCGCCCTTGGCGCCGCCGCGGGCCGCCGAGCCACGGCCCTTGCGGGGGCCGTCCTCGCCGGTCCGGGCGCCGGGGGCGTCGTTGCCGACGTCGTAGCGGCGCTCCTCCGGGCGGGGACGGCGGGGGCGCTGCTCCTGCTCGTCGCGTCCGCCCTGGAAGCTCCTGCGCCCGTCCTGAGAGCCCGGACGGCCGCCCTGGCCGCCGGGACGCCCGCCCGGGGCTCCGGGCCGCCCGCCCTGGCTGCCGCCGCGTCCGGCGCCGCCCTGGCCGCCGGAGCGCCCGCCCGGGCCGCCGCCCTGGCCCTGGCGGAAGGACCCGCCGCCGTCACGCCCGCCCTGACCGCGTCCGCCGCCCTGACCGGGACGACCGCCCTGGCCACCGCTCCGGCCGCTGCCGCCGCTGCCGCTTCCGCTGTTCCTGCCACTGCTTCGCATCAAAATTCCGTCTTGTCGTCTGCGTGAGTATCCGGGGTGTCCGGTGCGTCCGGATCGAACGACGGCACACCCTCTAGCGTCTCAGCCTCGATCGCGTCCGCCTCCGGGAGGAAGGGCGCGAGCTCCGGGAGCTCGTCCAGGCCGCGCAGGCCCATTCGCTCCAGAAAGTAGTTCGTCGTCCTGTACAGGATCGCACCTGTTTCGGGTTCCGCGCCCGCCTCGGCCACCAGGCCCCTCTGGAGGAGGGTCCGCATGACCCCGTCGCAGTTCACTCCGCGCACCGCCGAGACCCTGGACCGGCTCACCGGCTGCCGGTACGCGACCACCGCCAGGGTCTCCAGCGCGGCCTGGGTGAGCCGGGCGTGCTGGCCGTCCAGGACGAAGCCCTCCACGGCCGCCGCGTACTCGGGCCGGGTGGAGAAACGCCAGCCGCCCGCGACGAGCCGCAGGTCGAAGCCCCGGCGCTGCACGGTGTACTCGTCGGCCAGCTCCCGCAGCGCGTCCGCCACGGCCCTGCGGGGCCGCTGGAGCACCTTGGCGAGGTGGTCGACGGTGGCGGGCTCGTCGACGACCATGAGGACCGCCTCCAGGGCGGGCTTGAGGTCGAGCGAGGCGACCGCGCTCCCGTCGTCCGGTCCGCCGTCGTCCTGTGCGGTGGGCTGCGCGCTCATTCCCGTACGTCCTCCTCTTCGGGGGTCCCGTTCAGCTCCTGGTCGAACTCGTCCGTCACCACCGGCTCCGCGTCCGCCCCGCCGCACCAGGCCACCAGCAGATCGCCCAGCGCCTCGTCCTGGTCGAGGGTGACGGCCTTCTCGCGGTAGAGCTCCAGCAGGGCCAGGAAGCGGGCGACCACGGTCAAAGTGTCCGGCGCGTCCTCGGTCAGCACCTGGAAGCTCACCGCCGCCCCGGCCTCGCGCAGCCGCTCCACCACCAGGCCCGCCTGCTCCCGGACGCTGACCAGCGGGGCGTGGATGTGGTCGACGTACACCTGGGGCTTCGGCTTCGGCTGCATCGCCTTCACCGCGAGCTTCGCGAAGCCGTCGGGCCCGATGCTGATGACCACCTCGGGCAGCAGCGCGGCGTGGTGGTCCTCCAGGCCGACGGTACGGGGGTGGCGGCGGGCCTCCGACTCCAGGCGGCCCTGGAAGATCTCGGCGATCCGCTTGTACGCGCGGTACTGCAGCAGCCGCGCGAAGAGCAGGTCCCGCGCCTCCAGGAGCGCGAGATCGGCCTCGTCCTCGACCTCGGCGGCGGGCAGCAGCCGGGCGGCCTTGAGGTCGAGCAGCGTGGCGGCGACGACGAGGAACTCGGTGGTCTGGTCGAGGTCCCAGTCGGGGCCCATGGCACGGATGTACGCCATGAACTCGTCGGTCACCTTGGAGAGCGCGACCTCGGTGACGTCCAGCTTGTGCTTGGAGATCAGCTGGAGGAGGAGATCGAAGGGGCCCTCGAAGTTCACCAGGCGGACCGTGAACCGCTTGTCGTCCGGCTCCGGCTCAGGCTCCGGAACCGTCTCCGGTACGGGAACGGCTTCCCGCTCCGGTACGGGCTCGTCCCGTACGGCCTCGGGTGCCGGCCCCGGCCCCGGCTCGGGCTCCGGCGCGGGTACGGGCTCCGGGACCGTCTCCTCCGCGGCCACGGGCGGCGCCGCCACTCCCGGTCCCCGCCCCAGGGCACGGCGGCGCGGGGTGGCGGGGTCGTCGGGCGTGGGCATGGGGGTCCAGGGGTGGGGCGGCGGCGCGGACGGGCCGCGCCGGTCGGCGGGTCCAGGGCCTGTCGTCACCTTCCCGTCGGCCGGGCGGCGTCCGGTGCGTGCGATCGCAAGGCGCCGGGATGACCTCGTAGCAGAGCTACTTGGCCATTTCGGCAACGCAGCGAGCGATGGGGACTCCCCTGCTCGAGCGAAGCCGAGAGCTTGGGGAAGTGCCGGACGCCGTCCGGCAGGCGGGAATGTGACGACATGCCCTAGGGCAGGCTACCCGCGCCGTGCCGCTCAGCGGCCGCGCAGCCGCCGTACGAGGATGCTCGCGTCGCCCCGGGACTCCAGGTCGGCCAGGACCACCGCCACCGCCTCGCGGACGATGCGGCCGCGGTCGACGGCGAGGCCGTGTTCGCCGCGCAGGACGAGCCGGGCGTGTTCGAGGTCCATCAGCTCCTCGGCGGAGACGTAGACCGTGATCTTCTCGTCGTGGCGTTCCCGGCCGCTGGGGCGACGGTTCGCGCCGCGTCCGCCGCCGCGCCTGCGCTGCTGCTGGACTGCCGGGGGCTGCTCGGCCGGGGCCGCGGCGGGCGCGGGGCGCTCACCGGGGGCGGCCTTGGCGGCCGGCGGGCGCTCGGTCTCGGCGCGGCCGCGCGGGTCGCCGCCGTCGGTGTCGGCCGCGGCGTGCTCCTCGTGGTCGGCGGACGGGGTCCGGCCGGAGGGGTCGCTCTCCCCGGCGGGTGCGGGCACCCGGGGTTCGCCGTTCGCCTTGCGCCGCCGCTCCGCCGGGGAGGACGACTGGAGGCCCATCCCGCCTCCGGTGGTGCGGAACAGTTCGTCGGCCCCCGGCAGACTCACTCGGCGTGACACCGGGCGAGCACCTCCCTGGCGAGCTGGCGATAGGCGGCTGCGCCGACCGAGTTGGAGGCGTAGGTGGTGATGGGCTCACCGGCGACCGTGGTCTCCGGGAAGCGGACCGTGCGCCCGATGACCGTGTGGTAGACGTGTTCGTCGAAGGCCTCGACGACGCGCGCCAGGACCTCACGGCTGTGCACCGTACGGGAGTCGTACATGGTGGCGAGGATGCCGTCGAGCTCCAGCTCCGGGTTGAGCCGCTCCTGGACCTTCTCGATGGTCTCGGTGAGCAGCGCCACCCCGCGCAGCGCGAAGAACTCGCACTCCAGCGGCACTATGACCTTGTGAGCGGCCGTCAGGGCGTTCACGGTGAGCAGGCCGAGCGAGGGCTGACAGTCGATCACGATGTAGTCGTAGTCGGCCATCAGCGGCTTCAGGGCGCGCTGGAGCGTGGACTCGCGGGCCACCTCGCTGACGAGCTGCACCTCGGCCGCGGAGAGGTCGATGTTGCTGGGCAGCAGGTCCATGTTGGGGACCGCGGTCTTGAGCAGGACGTCGTCGGCCGCCATGCCCCGCTCCATGAGCAGGTTGTAGACGGTGAGGTCCAGCTCCATCGGGTTGACCCCGAGGCCGACGGAGAGCGCGCCCTGCGGGTCGAAGTCGACGAGCAGGACCCGGCGTCCGTACTCCGCGAGCGCGGCGCCCAGGTTGATGGTCGACGTGGTCTTGCCGACGCCGCCCTTCTGGTTGCACATCGCGATGATCTTCGCGGGGCCGTGGTCGGTCAGGGGGCCCGGGATCGGGAAGTACGGCAGCGGCCGTCCGGTCGGGCCGATGCGCTCGCGGCGCTGACGCGCGGCGTCGGGCGCGAGGGTGGCCGCGTACTCCGGATCGGGCTCGTACTCGGCGTCGGGGTCGTAGAAGTGCCCCTCGGGCACCTCGGCGAAGTCGGCGAAGCGGTCGGTGTCCCGGCTGCTCTCGTTGCCGGCCGTGGCGTTCACGTGTAGGCCGTCCATCATCTGGGGGGCTGTCGTCATGTGCTGTTGGGTGGCGAAGGTGCGGACCGCGACGGAGCCGACAGCTTCGAGCCCGATCGGGCTCAGACCCCGTGCAGGCATCCCTGGTTGACCACCCCCAGGAGTAATTGTCGACTCATTCACAAGTCGTCTTACCTCCTTGGACGTGACCAGGAAACTTATCGATAGGTCAGCGTGGCACCATGCCGACGATTGGCGACTCTATGGCGTGTCACCGGTCCGCAGCAACACAATCCGCCGGACCCGGCCCGATGTGTCGGCAATCGAACGCCTCGCTGTCAAGGGTGCACAGCGGCCAAGCCGCACATTTCACCGCAGCACGAAACGGGTAAAGGGTTACGTTCGGCGCGAGTTGCGCAAGGGCCTCACAGGGCCCGATACACGTCCGGCCGGACCTTGCTCGGCAAGGTCCGGCCGGAGTCCCGATGTTGACGAAAGGAGTTGACCCGTCAGCCGAGGAGCGTGCTCAGTTCGACGTGCGGGAGGTCGTGCGCCTCGGCCACCTCGCGGTAAACGACCTGGCCCTCATGGGTGTTGAGACCCTTGGCGAGCGCGGCGTCGCGGCGCAGCGCGTCGGCCCAGCCGCGGTTCGCGAGCTCCACGATGTACGGCATCGTCGCGTTGGTGAGCGCGTAGGTGGAGGTGTGGGGCACCGCACCGGGCATGTTGGCGACGCAGTAGAAGACCGAGTCGTGGACCTGGAAGGTCGGCTCGGCGTGGGTCGTCGGACGCGAGTCCTCGAAGCAGCCACCCTGGTCGATTGCAATGTCGACAAGTACACTTCCGGGCTTCATCTTGGCGACGAGCTCGTTGGTGACCAGCTTCGGGGCCTTGGCTCCGGGGATCAGCACGGCGCCGATGACGAGGTCGGCCTCGACGACGGCCTTCTCCAGCTCGAAGGAGTTGGAGACGACGGTCTGCACCCTGGTGCCGAAGATCTTGTCGGCCTCGCGCAGCTTGTTGATGTCGCGGTCGAGCAGCGTGACGTGGAAGCCGAGGCCCACGGCGATCTGGGTGGCGTTCCAGCCGGAGACGCCGCCGCCGATGACGACGGCCTTGCCGGCCGCCGTACCGGGCACGCCGCCGGGCAGCACGCCGCGGCCGCCGACCGAGCGCATCAGGTGGTACGCGCCGACCTGCGGGGCGAGGCGGCCCGCGACCTCGGACATCGGGGCGAGCAGCGGGAGCGCGCGGTTCGCGGTCTCGACCGTCTCGTAGGCGATGGCGGTGGTGCCGGAGGCCAGCAGCGCGTCGGTGCACTCACGGGAGGCGGCGAGGTGCAGGTAGGTGAAGAGCGTCTGGTCCTTGCGGAGGCGGTGGTACTCCTCGGCGACCGGCTCCTTGACCTTCAGCAGCAGGTCGGCGGCGGCCCAGACCTCGTCGGCGGTGGCCAGGATCTGCGCCCCGGCGGCGACGTACTCCTCGTCCGGGATGGACGAGCCGACGCCGGCGTCGTGCTCGATGACGACCTGGTGGCCGTGACGGACGAGCTCATGCACTCCGGCGGGGGTGATCGCCACCCGGAACTCGTTGTTCTTGACTTCGCGGGGGATGCCGACCTTCACGTCGATCACGGTCCTTGGCTCGGAGGGTTACCCGGGCACAACGGAGCACACCCGGACATATACATCATAAATGGAGACGCCACGGAGGAACGCGGCAGAGCCAGTCTAATGAAGGACTTCGCGCTGTCTAGCCTTACAAAGCTTTATTTTTCTGTCGAAGCACTACGGATTTCGCAGGCTGAAGCCTCCTCACCCAGCAATCTGTCGGCCGCGCCCCGGTGCAGCCCCGCCGCCGCGGGGTCTCCGAGCCGGTCCAGGGTGTCGGCGAGCCGCAGCTGCAGCGCCGCCTGAAGCCGCACGTCACCGGCGCGCCGGGCCAGCTGGACGGCCTCCCGGCAGGTCTGGAGCGAGTCGTGCGGCCGGCCCGCGTACTCCTGGACCCGGGCGGCCTCGCTGAGCGCCCGCGCCCGGGCCGCCGGATCGCCGAGCCTGCGGTGGCCGGAAGCGGCGGCCCGCCAGTTCCGCAGCGCCTCGCCGTAGCGCCCGGCGTACGTGTGGACGGCCCCGAGCCGACCGTAGAGCCGGGCCTCGTCCGCGCGCTCCCCCTGGGTCAGCCGCTGGGAGAGCGCGCGGCCGTACCAGTCGGCGGCCCGGTGGTAGTCCCCCAGCTCCTCGTACGCGCCGCCTACGGATTCCATCGCGCGGCCGGTGGCGTACAGGTCCTTCGCCGCCTTTCCGGCGTCCAGCGCGGCACGGTAGCGGGTCAGCGCCTCCCGGGTGCGGCCGGTGCGGGCGTCCAGGTCGGCGAGGTTCAGCAGGGCGGCCGCCTGTTCGCGGGGCAGCTCGCGGCGGAGCGCCACGTCCAGGACGAGGCCGTGCAGCCCGTACAGCTCGGGGGCCGCCTCCTCCGTGCCCCGGTGCGCGGCCAGCGCCCGCACCAGGGCGGCCACCAGGCGTCGGGCCAGGGTGTCGAGCTCGCCGTCCGCCACGGCGAGCCGGGCCGAGGCGAGCAGGGCGGGCTGGCGGACCCGCAGCCAGGCGCCCGCCTCCTCGGCGCTCGGGAAGCGCAGCGAGCGGGGCAGTCCGGCGAGCTTGCGGCGGGCGGTGGAGCCCTCCGGCTCGGTGATCGCCCGGCAGGCCTGGAGCCGGCGAACGGTCCGCTCCAGCATCCGGGCGCGGGCCAGCTGGATCTCGCCCGGCCGGTCCCGGTCCTCCAGGAGGGCCGACAGCATCGGGGCGAGGCAGCCGGGCACCGCGTACTGGGGGTGGGCCGCGCCGTCCGTCCGCAACAGCCCGAGCTTCACGAAGTCGTCGAGCGTGGAACGGGCGGCCGAGACCGAGCAGCCGGCCAGCGCGGAGGCCGCGTGGGCGTCGACGAGTCCGGCGGGGGCGAGGGCCAGCAGGCGCAGTATCCGGGCGGCGGCCTGCGGCAGGGAGTCGTGGACCAGCCGGAAGACCCGGGCCAGCGGGCGGGCTCCGGTGGGCTGCTCGCCGGAGTCGGGCAGCTCGTGCAGCTGCCCCGCGACATCGGCGACCGAGGCCATGGGGTGGGCGGCGAGCAGGCCGCCCACCAGGGCGAGCGCGGCGGGCTGTCCCCCGCACTCCTCGGCCAGGGTCTCCGCGGTGCGGGGGTCGACGGTGATGCGGACCTGGCCGATGGTGCGGGCCAGCAGCCGCACCGCCGCGCCCTTCTCCAGTCCGCCGAGGGTGCAGGGCCGCACGTCGGGGATGCCGGTGAGCGGTCCGGTCGCGGTAGCGAGGACCAGGCAGTCCGGGTTCTCCGGGAGCAGCGGGTCGACCTGTTCGGCGTCGGCCGCGTCGTCGAGCACCAGGACGAGTCGGCGTACCGCGAGGGCCTCGCGGACCATCTCGGACAGCTCGTCCTGATCGGCGCCGGGCGGGACCGCCACTCCGAGGAGGCCGAGGATCTCGCCCGCGGTGCGTTCGGTGGGGACGCGTCCGCCGCCGGGATCGGTGAGGCCGACCCGGAGCACTCCGTCGGGGTAGTCGCCGGAGCCCGTACCGGGAACGGCCCAGGGCAGTGCGCCGGTCGCGCTCGCGGCGGCCCCGGCGGCGTCGGTTCCGGTGAGCGCTCCGGCCAGCTCCTCGGCGAGGGCGCTGCGCCCGGATCCGGGGCGTCCGGCGATCAGCAGCACCCGGGCGCGGGGGGCCTTGCGGCCGGCCAGGGTGTCGAGACCGGCGCGCTCGATGTCCGCCCGCAGAGCCTTCAACTCGCGTTCACGGCCGAAGAATCGGGGTGGGGCGGCGCCGGACGGCTCCTCGGTCCCCGGGGCCTTTGCCGGGCCGCTGGTGTCCACCGCCTGATCGGTCACGAGCCACGCTCCACTTCGCTGCACGCGGTGCCCGCCGGAGCTCCGGTCGGGACCTTTCGAGCGTAGTTCAGCGACGGGGACGATCACTGCGGAGCGGGGCGGGACCGGCCCCGACATCCCCCGATCGGATCAGCATTTCTTCATTTAGTCATTTCTTCAGATGGGCCGTCAGGCCGTCGGACCCCAGCCCGTCGGACCGTCAGGCCTCGAAGGGGCGGGCCGGCCAGGGCGCCTCGGCCGGGCGCAGCGAGTCGACGCCGTCGCCCGCGCGTACGGCGGTGAGCGCGAGCACCCCGACGACCAGGCAGTTGTTGTGCACGTCCCCCGCGATCACCGAGCGGACCAGCTCGGCCAGCGGCACCCGGGCGTGCTCCATGTCGGCCTCCTCCTCGGAGACCGCGTACCGCTCGCCCTCCGCCTCGGAGAGATCGCGCGCGAGGAAGATGCGCACGGCCTCGTCGCAGCCGCCGGGCGTGGTGTAGACGTCGGTCAGCACCCGCCAGTCCTCGGCCTTGACGTGCGCCTCTTCGTACAGCTCGCGCTGGGCGGCGTGCAGAGGGTTCTCGCCGGGGATGTCGAGCAGTCCGGCCGGGATCTCCCAGAGCCGGTGGCGTACCGGGTGGCGGTACTGGCGCAGGACGATGACCCGGTCCTGGTCGTCGATGGCGAGGACGGCGACGGAGCCCGGGTGGACCTGGTAGTCACGGCCGTGGACGGATCCGTCGGGCATCACCACCTGGTCGGTGCGGACGCTGGTCTTGTTGCCGGTGAAGGGGGTGACGGTCTCGGTGACCTGCCACTCCTCGGGCGTGTCCTGGATACCCATGTGCGTCCTCCCGCGAACAGAACGAAAAACCGGGGCACGGCATCCGTGAAGGATCCGTACCCCGGTCAACCGTAATGCCTCGGAACTACTCGCCCGCGCCGACCTTGCGTGCGACGGCGGCCTTCACCAGACCCGCGAAGAGCGGGTGCGGGCGGGTCGGGCGGGACCGCAGCTCCGGGTGCGCCTGGGTGGCGACCAGATAGGGGTGCGTCTCGCGCGGGTACTCGACGTACTCGACGAGCTTGTTGTCCGGGGAGGTGCCGGAGAAGACCAGTCCGGCCTTCTTCTCCAGCTCGGAGCGGTAGGCGTTGTTGACCTCGTAGCGGTGGCGGTGGCGCTCCTCCACGTACGGCTCACCGGCGTAGGCCTCGCGCACCAGCGAGCCCTCGGCGAGCTTGGCCGGGTAGAGGCCGAGCCGCATGGTGCCGCCGAGGTCGCCCGCGCCCTCGACGAAGGCGAGCTGCTCCTCCATCGTCGAGATGACCGGGTGGGAGGTGGCGGCGTCGAACTCGGTGGAGTTGGCGTCGGGGATCTCGGCGAGCGAGCGGGCCGCCTCGATCACGATGCACTGGAGGCCGAGACAGAGGCCGAGCAGCGGGACCTTGTTCTCGCGGGCGTAGCGGATGGCGCCGACCTTGCCGTCGACACCGCGCTCGCCGAAGCCGCCCGGGATGCAGATCGCGTCGACGTCGCCCAGGTGCTCGGCGGCGCCGGCGGCGGTCCGGCAGTCGTCGGAGGTGACCCACTTGACCTTGACCCGGGCCTTGTTGGCGAAGCCGCCGGCGCGGATCGCCTCGGTGACCGAGAGATAGGCGTCGGGCAGGTCGATGTACTTGCCGACCAGCGCGACGGTGACCTCGTGGTCGGGGTTGTGGACCCGGTCCAGCAGGTCGTCCCAGGTGGTCCAGTCGACGTCGCGGAACGGCAGGTCGAGCTTGCGCACGACGTAGGCGTCCAGGCCCTCGGTGTGCAGCACCTTGGGGATGTCGTAGATCGACTTGGCGTCGATCGCGGCCACCACGGCGGCCTCGTCGACGTCGCACATCAGCGAGATCTTGCGCTTGATGGCGGTGGGGACCTCGCGGTCGGCGCGCAGCACGATGGCGTCCGGCTGGATACCGATGTTGCGCAGGGCGGCCACCGAGTGCTGGGTGGGCTTGGTCTTCAGCTCGCCGGAGGGGCCGATGTAGGGCAGCAGCGAGATGTGCACGACGAAGACGTTGTCCCGGCCGACCTCGTGGCGGACCTGGCGGACGGTCTCCAGGAACGGCAGCGACTCGATGTCGCCGACCGTGCCGCCGACCTCGGTGATGACGACGTCCACGTCGTCGGTGGCCATGCGGCGGATGCGGTGCTTGATCTCGTTGGTGATGTGCGGGATGACCTGGACGGTGTCGCCCAGATACTCACCGCGCCGCTCCTTGGCGATGACCTGGGAGTAGACCTGGCCGGTCGTCACGTTGGCGGAGCCGTCGAGGTTGACGTCGAGGAAACGCTCATAGTGGCCGATGTCCAGGTCGGTCTCGGCGCCGTCGTCGGTGACGAACACCTCGCCGTGCTGGAAGGGGTTCATCGTGCCGGGGTCGACGTTGAGGTAGGGGTCGAGCTTCTGCATGGTGACCCGCAGGCCCCGTGCCTTGAGCAGGGCACCCAGGCTGGAGGCAGTCAGACCCTTGCCGAGGGAGGAGGCGACACCCCCGGTGACGAAGATGTGCTTGGTCGTCGTGGATGTGGGCTGCATAGCCAAAGGGGGCTCCCGTGGTCGCGGTTCTGAGGTGCGTACCGGCAGCCGAACCGGAGATTCCGGGGGCGCCGTCGCTGCGGTTCGGGGGCCTCGTGCGCTGTCGCGAACGACCACCGGTCCACGGGCTACCAGGGTAACAGCGACGACGGGAGGCTGCTTCCGGCCACACCCTGCACAAGGGCGTCACACCTTCACCTCAGGCACTCCACGTCCCACCCGATCAGCTCAGAGATGTTGCGGGGACCGTCGCGCGGATCTTCGTGGTGCGTCGTATCCTGCTCAAACACTCGCTGCCGAGACGGCCGGGCGGCGGCACCACCCAGACCGCCCACCCGGTACAGGAACTCGTCGGATCTTCCCGGGTGAGAGACCCTACGACCCCCTTGACCCGCAGTAAGCGCCCTTTGACGGGGCGACATGGCCGTTCGACTGGAGACGCACGTGGCCGGGCGCATCGAGGATTACGCACTCATCGGAGACATGCAGACCGCTGCCCTGGTCTGCCGGGACGGCACAGCCGACTGGCTGTGCCTGCCCCGCTTCGACTCGCACGCCGTCTTCGCGGGGCTGCTGGGCACCGAGGAGCACGGCTTCTGGCGCCTGGGCCCCGCGAGAGCGGAAGGAACAGAACCGGCCTTCGCCGACCGGCGGCGCTATCGCGGCGACTCCCTCGTCCTGGAGTCGGAGTGGGACACGCCGCGCGGCACCGTACGCGTGACCGATTTCATGCCCCCGCGTGACGGTGCGCCGCAGCTGATCCGGATCGTGGAGGGCGTCAGCGGCCGGGTGCCGATGCGCTCGGAACTGCGGATGCGTTTCAGCTACGGCCGGGTGACGCCCTGGGTGCACAAGGTGGACAACCGTACGGTCGCCGTCGCCGGGCCGGACTCGGTCTGGCTGGACACCGAGGCGGAGACGTACGGCAAGAACCTGACCACCTACTGCGACTTCACCGTCGGCCCCGGCGACCGGGTGGCGTTCACGATCAGCTGGCAGCCCTCGCACCACGAGCCGCCGGCCCTCCCGGAGCCGGAGAACTCGCTGGAGGCGACGGAGAACTTCTGGCGTGAATGGGTCGATCAGTGTACGTACCACGGGCCCTACCGGGAGGCGGTCGTCCGCTCCCTGATCACGCTGAAGGCCCTGACGTACGCGCCGACCGGCGGCATCGTGGCGGCCCCGACCACCTCTCTCCCGGAGGAGATCGGCGGCGTACGGAACTGGGACTACCGCTACACCTGGCTGCGGGACGCCGCGATCACCCTCTCCTCGCTGCTGCGCACCGGGTACCGGGAAGAGGCCCGGGCCTGGCGCGAGTGGCTGCTGCGGGCGGTGGCGGGCGACCCGGAGAACCTCCAGATCATGTACGGCATCGCCGGTGAGCGCGAGCTCGGCGAGGCGGAGCTGGACTGGCTGCCCGGTTACGAGAACTCCGGCCCGGTCCGCGTCGGCAACGGCGCGGCCAACCAGCTCCAGCTCGATGTCTACGGCGAGGTCACCGAGGCGCTGCACCTGGCGCACATGACGGGTCTCACCCGCAACGACTACGCCATGGGCCTCCAGCTCAAGCTGATCGAGTATCTGGAGAAGCACTGGGAGGAGCCCGACGAGGGCATCTGGGAGGTGCGCGGCCCGCGCCGGCACTTCGTGCACTCCAAGGTGATGGCCTGGGTCGCGGTCGACCGCACGATCAAGCTGGTCGAGTCCGGTGACGTCGAGGGCCCGCTGGAGCGGTGGTACCAGCTGCGCGACGACATCCACCGGGATGTCTGCGAGCGCGGCTACGACAAGGAGCGCAACACCTTCACCCAGTCCTACGGGTCGAAGGAGCTGGACGCCTCGCTGCTGCTCATCCCGCAGATGGGCTTCCTGCCGCCGGACGACAAGCGGGTCATCGGCACGATCGAGGCGATCCAGCGGGAGCTGTCCACGGAGGACGGCTTCATCCTGCGCTATCCGACCGAGGGCGAGGACGCGGGCGTCGACGGTCTGGCGGGCGACGAGGGCGCGTTCCTGGCCTGCTCGTTCTGGATGGCCGACGACCTGGCGATGATCGGCCGGGTCGACGAGGCGCGCCAGCTGTTCGAGAAACTGCTGGCGCTCCGCAACGACCTGGGCCTGCTGGCCGAGGAGTGGGACTCCAACCTCCAGCGCCAGGTCGGCAACTTCCCGCAGGCGTTCAGCCACGTCCCACTGATCGACACGGCCCTGCGGCTGACGGCGAGCGGCGCGTACGTGGGCTGAGCCCTCACCCGACCGCCCATCGCGCCCCTCACGGCGCGGTGGGCGGTTCGGCTGTGTACGCCCGGTGCAGCGCCTGGAGGAACCGGGGCGCGGCGGGCAGGTCGGTGGTGCCGATCCGGTGAACCGCCACGCCCGGGGTCCAGGAATTCATGACGGCCGCGCCGGCGAGGGCGGGCAGGTCGTCGGGGGTGATCGCGGCGGTCCGCTGCTCGACTCCGATCCGGTCCAGCTGTCGGCGGACGACGCCCATCATGGTGCCGGTCAGGACGGGGGCCTCGGGCCACACCACCGCCTCGCCGTCCCAGAAGGCCAGGTTCCAGATGGTCGCCTCGCCGAAGCGGCCCGCGCGGTCCAGGAAGGCGGCGTCGTCGAAGCCGTCGGCGACGGCCTGCCGCAGGAGGTGGGTCTTGGCGACCTCGCCGACATGCTTGATGTGCGGCAGGAACCGCTCGTGCCCGACCGCGGCGAGCGCCAGCGGGCCGCCGGGGCCGGTCGACGGGGGCCCGGTGCGTACCAGCAGCGCCAGGTCCGCTTCGGCCGCGGTGAACTCGCCGGCCGTGGAGAAGACCGTGGCCGTCAGCGAGAGGTCGGCGGCCGGTGCGGCGGCGAGAGCGGTACGGAGGTGGGCGCGGACCAGGTCCTCGGGCAGGGCCCGGCCGAACAGCTCCACCGACGCGGAGCGCAGCCGTTCCAGGTGGAGGTCGAGGCCCCGGGCCCGGCCGTCGCGGATCTGTACGGCGGTGAAGTGGGCGTGGCCGGCGAAGGCGAGCGGGGCAAGGTCCGCGCTGGTCGTCGGCCGGCCGTTCAGGTGCGCGAGGTGCGGGGAAACTTCGTTCATGGTCCGGACGTTAAGGCTTGACACCGGTGACAAGGTCAAGCGGAGGGGCGGGGCGGGCATGCTGATCGGGGAGTTGTCGCGGCGCACGGGTGTCAGTGCGCGATCGTTGCGGTACTACGAGGCGCAGGGTCTGCTGGCGGCCCGGCGCGGGACGAACGGCTATCGCTCCTACGACGAGGACGCGGTCCTCACCGTGGCGAAGATCCGCACGCTGCTGCGGGCCGGTCTGTCCACCGAGGTGATCCGTGAGGTGCTGCCGTGCGCCGGGGGCGAGCGGCCGGAGTTCGACTGGTGTGCGGAACTGCGGGAGATCCTGGACGGGGAGCTGGCGGCGATGGACGCGCAGATCGACGAACTGCGGCGCAGCCGGGGGGCGTTGGTGGGGCTGCTGGGCGAGCGGTGACGGCGGT
Source organism: Streptomyces sp. iso_384 (assembly GCF_056172905.1). Lineage (NCBI taxonomy): Bacteria > Bacillati > Actinomycetota > Actinomycetes > Kitasatosporales > Streptomycetaceae > Streptomyces > Streptomyces sp. iso_384. The sequence goes on along the minus strand of NZ_JBWBTT010000001.1, from coordinate 2,605,010 downwards.
GGGCCGTCCGGCCCCGGGGCTCCCGGGGCCGGACGGTCCGCTCACTCGAAGGCCGCTGCCGCCTCCTTGAGCGCGGCGGCCACCGCCTCCGGCGCGTCGGGGCCCGGCGTTCGGCATCGCGTCCGGAGCGTCCACGGCGTCCGCGACGGCCTGAGCACGGCATTCGGGCCTCCCCTGCCATGCGCACCCCGGGCCCCGGGCGGTAGCGTCCTGAACAGGACGACCGCCCGGGGTACGGGCGTGGAACAAGGGGAAAGCGGGCCGGGTACGTGGAGAGCCACAGCGGAATCACCGTGCAGCGGGCGCTGGAGCTGCCGGGGCTGCGCGCCGGGCTCCCGGAGGTGGTGGCCGGCGCCGACCGGCTGAACCGTACGGTGCGCTGGGTGCACGCGGGCGAGGTCCCGAACATCGCCTCGCTCCTCAAGGGCGGCGAGCTGCTCCTGACCACCGGTCTGGGCCTGGGCGCCCGCCCCGCCGAACAGCGCGCCTTCGTCCGCCGCCTCGCCGACCGGGGCATCGCCGCCCTGGTGGTGGAGCTGGGCCCGCGCTTCGGCCGGCTGCCGGCATCCATCGTGGACGCCGCCCGCACGGCCGGTCTTCCGCTGGTCCAGCTGCACCGCGAGGTGCCGTTCGTCGCGGTGACCGAGGAGGTGCACACCGAGATCGTCAACGGGCACTACGCGCTGCTCCAGCAGGCGGAGGAGGTGCACCGGCGCGCCACCCGGGCACTGCTGGACGGGGGCGGGGTGCCGCAGGTCCTCGGGATCCTCGCCGACTTCACCGCCAATCCGGTCTTCCTGGAGACGCCCGACGGCCAGCTCCTGTACGCGGCGTCCACCGGGACCGGCCCGGTCGGCGCGGACCCGCTCCAGGTCTGGGAGGGCATGCGCGGAGACCGGGCGGCGCGGGAGAGCCCGCCGACCGGTGCGCTCCTGGTGGACGTGCCCGGCGGCGGGCCCGAGACCGGTTCGGTACGGGCGCGGCTGGTACTGCTCGCGGTGTCCGGGCCGCTGGCGACGGTGCACCGGATGGCGGCGGAGCGTGCGGCGGGGCTCCTCGCCGTCGTCCTGATGCAGGCCCGGCAGGAGGAGGAGCTGGCCGCCCGGGGCCGGGGCGACTTCCTCACCGACCTCGCGGAGGGGCGGATCGCCCCGGAGGACGCCCCCGCCCAGGCCCGGGTGCTCGGTTTCCGGCCCGGCGACACCCCGCTCCTCCCGGTGGTGATGCGGCTGGCCCCCGAGCTGTCGCCGTCGGGCAACTGGGCGCTGCTGGCCCGTGCGGTCCTGGAGGAGCTGGCCTCGGTCGGGGTGCCGGTGCTGCTCGGCGTACGGCCCGTGGAGGGGCGGGTTCCGCTGCTGCTGGGGCTGCGTTCGGAGGGCGAGCGCACGGCGGTCGCGGACCGGGTGGCGGCGGCGCTGCGGGCGGGCGTGGAGCGGGCCGGTCTCGACCGGGCCGGTTCGCAGCCGCCGGTGGTCGTGGTCGGTGTGCCGGGCGGCTGGGCCGCGGCGGGCGCGGGGCTGCGGCACGCGTCGGAGACGGCGACGGCCGCGCAGGGCCTGGACGACCGGCCCTGGTACGACGCCCGGCGGCTCGACATCGACCTGCTGCTGTGGCGGCTGCGCGACCATCCGGACCTGGCGGCGTTCGTGAACCGGGCGATCGGCCCGCTGCGCGAACACGACCGCACCTCGCGCCCGCCGTTGCTGCCGACGCTCCAGGCGTATCTGGCGCACGCGGGCCGCAAGGCGGAGACCGCCCGCGAGCTGCACCTCAACCGCCAGACGCTCTACAACCGCCTCGCCCGGATCGGCGAGCTGCTGGGCACGGACCTGGACGACCCGCAGACGGTGCTGGCGCTGAGCCTGGCGCTGCGGGCCCGCCGCCACACCGCCTGACCGGCCGGGGCACGCAACGACTCAGCGCGCCCGCCCCGTCGCCAGCGGCTGCGCCAACTCGTCGTAGACGCTGAGCACATGGGCGATCGTGTCGTCCTCGGTGGGCCAGCCCGCCGCCTGCACCCGTCCGGCCTCGGCGAGCCGGGCGCGCGCCGCCGGGTCGCCGAGCAGCCGCACGACCGTACGGGCGAGGGCCTCGGCATTGCCGTACGGCACCAGCTCGGCCGCGCCGCCGACCAGTTCGGGCACACCGCCGACCGCGGTGGCGACCAGCGGCACCCCGGCCCGCAGCGCCTCCTGCGCCAGCAGGGAACGGCCCTCCCACCGGCTCGGCAGCAGGGCCAGATCGGCGGCGGCCAGCAACTCCCCCACACCGTCCCGGCGTCCGATGAGGGTAACCGGCAACTCCTCGTCCCTGATCCGCCGTTGCAGGGCGCCCCGGTCGCGCCCCTCCCCCGCGATGACGAGCAGCGGCACGGGGTCCAGACGCCGCAGGACGCGGGCCGCGTCCAGCAGGGTGTCGAAACCGTGATGGGGTACGAGACTGCCGACAGCCATCAGCAACGGCCGGTCCACCGCGCCCAGTTCGGCCCGCACCTTGCCTTCGTCGCCGGCGGCGGAGGCGTCGGCCGGGCGCGGCGGCGGGACGGCGGCCGGGGCGAACCGGGCATCGCGCGCACCGCGCTCGCGCGCCCGGTCCACCAGGTCGGAGGAGGGCGCGAGGACCACGGACGCCGCCCGTGCGGCACGCCGTTCCAGCAGATGCAGGATCTGGCGGCGGGCGCCTTCCGCGTACCGCCGCGTGTGCCAGGTCATCACCAGGGGCACGGCGCGCCCGCTGAGGGCGAGGGCGGTGCGGGCGGCCGCGTGGAGCCCGTGGGCGTGGACGACGTCCGCGCCCGTGCAGGCGGCCCGCAGCGCGGCGACGGCGGCCGGGTCGCTGCGCCGGGGCACCGGAAGGAAGCGGGCCCCGGTCGCCGTGAAGTCGTAGGCGCGGTCCACGGCGGACGGGGCGCAGACGGTCACCTGCACTCCTCGCGCCACCAGCCCGGCGGCCAGCGAACCGACGTGCGCGCTGCTGCCCGCACTTCCGCCGCCCAGGACTTGGACCGTACGCAGCTGTGACACGTTGATTGGCTCCCCGGGGCTCCGGAGTCGGCGGTAAGGACAGCGCCAAGGATGCCAGTCCGTACGCGCGTTCCGGGACCGCCGTAACGTTGCTGCCCCACGCGCGGCGACAACCGACCGCACCGCATCACCCTCACGGGTGAACCCAAAGGCGCAAGGTTGCCGCCCGGTGGCCGCTGCCGAGCTCACCCGACCCGCTTCCCGCGCCCCCGCCGCCACGCCGGTCCGGCGCGGCGGCGCAGGAGCCCGTACACCCCGGCGGCGGCCACACCGAGCCGCCGGCTCACGGCCTCACCCGTCCGCGCGGGCCGTGGCCAGCAGCTCCTCCGCGTGGGCGCGGGCCGTCTCGGAGTCCTCCTGGCCCGCCAGCATCCGGGACAGCTCCCGGACCCGGTCCTCGCCCTCCAGGACGGTGACCCCGCTGCGGGTCACCGAGCCGTCCACGGTCTTCTCGACCAGCAACTGCCGGTCGGCGAAGGCCGCCACCTGCGGCAGATGCGTCACGACCACCACCTGCGCGGACCTGGCGAGCTTGGCCAGGCGCCGCCCGACCTCGACCGCCGCCTTGCCGCCGACGCCCGCGTCGACCTCGTCGAAGAGATACGTCGGTACGGGGTCGGAGCCCGCGAAGACGACCTCGACCGCGAGCATCACCCGGGACAGCTCACCGCCCGACGCGCCCTTGGCGATCGGCCGGGGCTGGGCGCCCGGGTGCGGGGCGAGCAGCAGTTCCACCTCGTCGGCGCCCGAAGGGCCGTAGACGACGCTCCGCCCGCCGATGTCGATCCCGGACGCCTCGTCCGCCGCCTCGGTCTGCCGGATGGCGAAGGAGACCCGGGCGTGCGGCATGGCGAGCGAGGCCAGCTCCTCGGTCACCGCCTCCGCGAACCGGGCGGCGGCCTCCGTACGCGCGTCGGTCAACGCCTGTCCGAGCACGGACAGTTCGGCGCGCAACGCGTCACGCTCGGCGGTCAGCTCGCCGATCCGCTCGTCGTCGCCCTCCAGCTCGGTGAGCCGGCCCGCACCCTCCTGGGCCCAGGCCAGCACGGCCGCGATGTCCTCGCCGTACTTACGGGTCAGGGCGGTCAGCGCGGCCCGGCGCTCCTCCACGGCAGCCAGCCGCAGCGGATCGGCCTCCAGCTGATCGGCGTACCCGGCCAGCTCGCCGGACACATCGGCGATCAGGATGGAGATCTCCCCGATCCGGTCCGCCAGCGCGGCCAGCGCAGGGTCATGGGCCCGGACCCCGTCCAGGGCCTGCCCGGCCGCGGCGACCACGGTGGTGGCGTCGACGCTCTCCGGATCCTCCGGGTTCCCCGCCAGCGCGGTGTGCGCGAGGGAGGCGGCGGAGGCGAGGGACTCCGCGTGCCCGAGCCGCTCCGCCTCGGCGGCCAGCTCGACATCCTCGCCCGGCAACGGCTCCACGGCCGCGACCTCGTTCAGGCCGAACCGCAGCAGATCCGCCTCCTGGGCCCGCTCCCGGGCCCGGGTGGTCAGCTCCTCCAGCTCGGTGGCGACGGCGCGCAGCCGCCGGTAGGCCGCCGCGTACTTGGCGTGCGGAACCTCCACACCGTCCCCGGCGTACCGGTCCAGGGCGCCCCGCTGCCGCGCGGGCTTGAGCAGCCCCTGCTGGTCGGTCTGGCCGTGCACGGCGACGAGTTCGTCCGCGAGCTCGGTCAGGACCCCCACCGGCACGGATCTGCCGCCGAGGTGGGCCCGTGAGCGCCCTTCGGCCGAAACGGTACGGCTGATGAGCAGCGCACCGTCGTCGAGTTCCGCCCCGGCCTCCTCGGCCCGCAGCGCCGCCGCGTCGCCCTCGGACACCGTGATCCGGCCCTCGACGACCGCGGCCTTGGCCCCGACCCGTACGAGAGCGGGGTCCGCGCGCCCGCCGAGCAGCAGCCCGAGGCTCGTGACGACCATGGTCTTGCCCGCGCCGGTCTCACCCGTGACCGCGGTGAAACCGGGTGACAGCTCCACCACCGCGTCGTCGATGACTCCGAGCGACCGTATCCGCATCTCCTCCAACACGGACATGACCTTACGAGGTCCCGGGCCGGACGCGCGACGGCCCCCGCTCCCGGATTCACTCTCCCGGGTAGGACGGGGGCCTCCGGCGCTCCCGGTGACCGTCAGTGGGGCGCGCCCCGCCACCCCGATACGGGCAGCGCGAACTTCGCCACCAGACGGTCGGTGAACGAGGCCTGGTGCAGCCGCGCCAGCCGTACGGGTACCGCACCGCGCCGCACCTCGACCCGGGCACCGGCGGGCAGCTCCACGGTCCGCCGGCCGTCGCACCACAGCACCCCGTGCGGGGTGTGCGGCTGGACCTCGACCGCGAGGACGGACCTGGGCGAGGTCACCAGCGGCTTGGCGAACAACGCGTGGGCGCTGATCGGGACCATCAGCAGCGCCTCGACCTCGGGCCAGACGACGGGCCCGCCCGCCGAGAAGGCGTACGCCGTCGAACCGGTCGGGGTCGCGCAGACGATCCCGTCGCAGCCGAAGCCGGTCACCGGACGGCCGTCGATCTCCAGGACCACTTCGAGCATCCGCTCGGGCGACACCTTCTGCACGGCCGCCTCGTTGAGCGCCCAGTCGGTGTGCACGACGTCGCCGTTGCTGTGCACGAGGACGTCGATCGTCATGCGCTCCTCGACCTCGTAGTCGCGGGTGACGACCCGGGAGACCACCTTGTCGAGGTCGTCGCGCTCCGCCTCGGCGAGGAAGCCGACGCGTCCGAGGTTGACGCCGAGCATCGGCACCCCGGAGGCGCGGGAGAACTCCGCGCCGCGCAGCAGGGTGCCGTCACCGCCGAGGACGATCAGCAGCTCGCAGCCGTCCACGGCGGCGGGGCTGGTGTCCGTGACGGTCTGCACGGTGTCCGGCAGCGGCAGATCGGCCGCCTCGGTCGCCAGGACCCGCACGCCGAGCCCGTTGCGCAGCAGACCCTGCACGACGAGCTCCGCGCTGCGGATCGCGGCCGGACGGCCGGTGTGCGCCAGAAGGAAGACTGTTCGTGCCGTATCGGTCGTCACATTCGTCGTCAACGAGGCCCCTCCGCCACTGCACGGTCGACATCCGCGGGATCCGGCTCAGGTGCGCCGGCCCGCAGCCACAGAAAGTACTCGACGTTGCCCGAGGGTCCGGGCAGCGGACTGGCCGTCACCCCGCGCACGCCGAGCCCGAGCGCCCAGGCCCGGCGCGCCACCTCCCGTACCGCTTCGGCGCGCAGTTCCGGGCTCCGCACCACTCCGCCGCTGCCGAGCCGCTCCTTGCCCACCTCGAACTGCGGCTTGACCATGAGGACCAGGTCCGCGTCGGGCGCGGCGCACCGGGCGAGGGCGGGCAGCACGAGGCCCAGCGGAATGAAGGACAGATCCCCCACCACCAGGTCGACCGCCTCCCCGTCGATGTCCTCCAAGGTCAACTCCCGTACGTTGGTACGGTCCTTGACGACGACCCGTTCATCGGACTGCAGCGACCAGGCGAGCTGCCCGTAGCCGACGTCCACGGCGACGACCTGCCGGGCCCCGGCCCGCAGCAGCACATCGGTGAACCCGCCGGTCGACGCCCCGGCGTCCAGCGCCCGCCGCCCCTCGACGGCCAGCCCGAGCGGCACGAAGGCGGCGAGCGCCCCGGCCAGCTTGTGACCGCCGCGCGAGACGTAGTCGGGGTCGTCGTCGTCCTTCGTGACGACGATCGCGGCGGCCGTCTCGACCTGGGTGGCGGGTTTGGTCGCGGTGGTCCGGCCCACGGTGACCCGCCCCGCGGCGATCAGCTGGCTCGCGTGCTCGCGCGAGCGGGCGAGCTTGCGGCGTACCAGCTCGGCGTCGAGGCGGCGACGTGCCACTCCTGCCACGTTGGGTTCAGCTCCTGTTGTCGTGACGCGTGTCGTGCGTGCGGTGCGAAGGCGTGGGTACGGGCCCGGGTGCGGCCGCCGGACGTTCGTCCAGCGAGGTCAGCTCGGACCGCAGCCCACGGTGTACATCCTCGTACACCTCGACGTGCCCGTCCGCCGGGAGGTGGTCCGCATCGGCCAGCCGCTCCAGCCGGGCGTCCACCGCGGCGTGACCGGTGGGGGTGCGCACGACACCGAGGGGCGTGGGCTCGGCGGGCTCGAAGGAGGGCCCCTCGGCGGCCGGCTCCACGGTCACCGGCTCGTCGGGCGTGCTCGCGGGCGGTGTCCCCGCCTCCGGTGTCCAGTCGCTCATGCCGAAACGCTACATCGACAGGCCGGTGTACCGTCGAGCACGATGGCGACCATGGCGGAGTGCCGCAGCGCACTCGACGAACTCTCCGACAACCTCGCGGCGGCCGAGGGCGATGTGCGCGGCGCCGCCGCCCTCGACCGCTCGCTGAGCTGTCACATCAGGGATCTGGACATCACCTTCACCGGCCGGCTGGCCGACGGCCGGATCACGGTGCGGGACACGGTCGAGGGACCGCCCCGGGAGAAGGCCGAGATCAGACTCGCGATGACGAGCGACGACCTGGTGGCACTGGTGAGCGGCGACCTGAACTTCGCGAAGGCGTGGGCATCGGGCCGCGTACGCCTGGAGGCAGGCTTCAGGGACCTGCTGAAACTGAGATCACTGCTGTAACGACTCCGAGCCCGTGCGCCCGCACTTCAAGCCCGTGCGGCGGCAGAAATCAAGGCCGTCCGGCGACCGAGGACGAAAGCCTCTCAGGCGGCAACCTTCCGAGCCTTGCGCGCGGCCGGCACGACCAGCGGCGTCCCCGTCTCCGGATCATCGATCACCTGGCACCGCATCCCGAACACCCGCTCCACCAGCTCCGCGTCCACGACCTTTGAAGGCGGCCCCTCCGCGACGATCGCCCCGTCCCGCATCGCGATGAGATGCGTGGCGTACCGCGCGGCGTGGTTCAGGTCGTGGAGCACGGCGACCAGCGTCCGCCCCTGCGTCTCGTGCAGCTCCGCGCACAGATCGAGGACGTCGATCTGGTGCTGGATGTCGAGGTACGTCGTCGGCTCGTCGAGCAGCAGCAACGGCGTCTGCTGGGCCAGCGCCATGGCGATCCAGACCCGCTGACGCTGACCGCCGGACAGCTCGTCGACATAGCGGTCGGCCAGCTCGGCGACGCCCGTGGACTCCATGGACTCGTCGACCACCCGCTCGTCCTCCGGCGACCACTGCCGCAGCAGCCCCTGGTGGGGGTACCGGCCGCGGGCGACGAGGTCGGCGACGGTGATCCCGTCCGGGGCTATGGAGGACTGCGGCAGCAGGCCCAGCGTCCGGGCGACCTTCTTCGCCGGCAGCTGGTGGATGGTCTGCCCGTCCAGCAGCACCTGCCCGTGGCTCGGCTTCAGCATCCGGGCGAGCGCCCGCAGCAGGGTCGACTTGCCGCAGGCGTTGGGACCGACGATCACGGTGAAGGAATTGTCGGGAATCTCCACCGAGAGGTTCTCGGTGATGACCCGCTGTTCGTAGCCGAGGGTCACCGATTCTGCGGTGAGGCGCTGCATGGTCGTACTCCCGGAGTCGGTGAGGTGGAGCGGCACGGCGCGGGGCACGGGCAGACCACCGAGCAGCACCAGGTTAGGTTAACCTATCTTCCTCTTGACGCCACGGGTCCCGGTCCGCCGCCCCACGCCTCCAGGACCCTCAACACCCTCGCGGGCCAAGGACGTCGGGCGGCGCCGGGGCCGTCTCAGAGCCCGAGCCCGGCGAGGGCCTTCTCCGCCTTCAGCCCGCACACACCCGCGCCGGCGAAACTCCAGGCGGCCGCGCAGAGCGCCCGCAGCCCGTCGAGCGCGTCGCCCTCGCCCTCCAGGGTCAGCGCGTCCGCGCGTACGGCGGCCGTCCAGCCCCCGCACCGGTGCTCCTCACCGACCGGCACCACCTCGGGCTGCCCGGTCAGCAGCCCCCGCAGATCCCGGTCCACATAGGTCGGCCGGTGCTGCGGCGGAGCGGCGAGGAGCTGGGCCGCGTCGGTCACCCCGGTCAGCACCAGCAGCGAGTCCACGCCGCCGTTGAACGCGCCCTCGATGTCCGTGTCCAGCCGGTCGCCGACGACGATCGGCCGCTTCGACCCGGTCCGCAGCACGGTCTCGCGGTGCATCGGCGGCAACGGCTTCCCGGCGACCTGCGGCTCGGCGCCGGTGGCGATCCGTACGACCTCGACCGCGGCCCCGTTGCCGGGCGCGATGCCCCGGGCGCCGGGGATGGTCAGGTCGGTGTTGGACGCGAACCACGGCAGCCCGCGCCGGATCGCGTAGCTCGCCTCGGCGAACCGCCCCCAGGTCATGTCCGGCCCGCCGTACCCCTGGACCACGGCGGCCGGGTCGTCGTCCGCCGACTCCACGGGCACCAGTCCGCGCTCGCGCAGCGCGACCCGCAGTCCCTCGCCGCCGATCGCCAGCACCCGTGCCCCGGGCGGTAGTTGATCGGACACCAGCCGGGCGACGGCCTGGGCGGAGGTGATCACGTCGGAGGGTTCCGCGGGCACCCCGAGCTCCGTCAGGTGCTCGGCCACCGCGTCCGGCGTCCGCAGCGCGTTGTTGGTGACATAGGCGAGGTGCATGCCCCCGGCCCGTGCCTGGGCCAGCGATTCCACGGCGTGGGCGATGGCCTCGCCGCCCGCGTACACGACCCCGTCGAGGTCGAGGAGAGCCGTGTCGTACGCCTCGCTCAGCGCCGTGCCGCTTCCCGCCGGCCGGACCCTGTCCTGCTGGTGGCTCATATGACTCGCTCCTCTTTGCTCTGCATCTGCCCCGATCATCGCGTATGCCCCCTGCACACATACGATGCCCTGATGAACACTTCAGGTCCCGTCGACCAGGGGCTGCGGCTGATCCCGTTCCGCGGACTGCGCTACGTCCCCGAGCGGGTCGGCAGCCTTGCCGCCGTGACCTCGCCCCCGTACGACGTGGTCGTCCGGCCCGACGGGCTGCACCACCTGGAGTCCGCGGATCCGCACAACATCGTGCGCCTCATCCTCCCTCAGGCCGACAGCGCGCGGGACCGCCACCGGCAGGCGGCCGCCACCCTGGAGCGCTGGCAGGCCGAGGGGATCATCGCCCCGGACCCGGAACCGGTGCTGTACGTCTACGAGCAGCGGAACGACGAGATCCTCCAGCGGGGCCTGATCGGCGCGCTGGCCCTCTCCCCCGCCGCCGAAGGCATCGTGCTGCCCCACGAGGACGTCATGGACGACGTCGTCGCGGACCGCGCGGAGCTGATGCGTACGACGGAGGCCCACCTGGAACCGCTGCTGCTGACCTACCGCGGCGACGAGGGTACGCCGACGGGGGCGGCAGCGGTGATCGAGCGCACGGTTCTGCGGGAGCCGCTGCTCGCCACCACGACGGAGGACGGCTTCCGGCACCGGCTCTGGGCCGTGACGGACCCGGCCGAGCGCAGCGAGATCGAGACAGACCTCGCCCGGCACCAGGCTCTCATCGCGGACGGCCACCACCGCTGGGCCACCTATCTCCGGCTCCAGCGGGAACGGACCGTGCCCGGGCCGTGGGACTACGGCCTCGTCCTCCTCGTCGACACGGCCCGCCACCCGCTCCAGGTCCGCGCCATCCACCGGCTCCTGCGCGGGCTGCCGGTCGCCCGGGCCCTGGAAGCGCTCACCGGCCGCTTCCGCGTCCAGCAGGTCGAGGGGCCGCTCCCCCGGGCACTCGACGCCCTGGCCGAGGCGGCGGCCGGGGGCAACGCGTTCCTCCTCGCCGGCGACGGCGGCTTCCACCTGGTGGACCGCCCCGATCCGGCCCTGCTGGCCCGCACCCTCCGGGCGGACCGCCCCGACGCCTGGCGCACCCTGGACGCGACGGTCCTGCACTCCGCGCTGCTCGACGACGTGTGGAAGATCCCCGACGCGCCCGAGCACATCGGCTACCTCCACGACACCGCGGCCGCCGTCGAACAGGCGGAACGTCTCGACGCCACGGCGGTCCTGATGCATCCCGTGCGCGAAGAGGTCGTCCGGGACCTGGCCCGGCAGGGCGTCACCATGCCCCGCAAGTCGACGTCGTTCGGCCCGAAGCCGGCCACGGGCCTGGTCATGCGGAGCCTCACCCTCGACTGAGCCGTCGGGCGGAAGCCCCGGACACGAAAAAGAGGGGCGGCACTCCGGTTGGAGTGCCGCCCCTCTTCGTCAGCCGCTAGGCCTTGGCGGAACCGTCCGCCGGACCGTCCCGGTCGACGTCGTCCTCGTCGTCACGCACATCGGACCGGTCCCCGGCACGGGGCACGGCCTCGTCGGCCGCGTCCGTGTCGTCGTCACCGAGGACGTCGACGAACTCGACCCCGTCGAGCTCGGCGAGCCGGTCCGACGCGTCGGTGGAACCGTCCTTATCGGCCTCCAGCGCCTTCCCGAACCACTCCCGCGCCTCGTCCTCGCGGCCCGCCTCCAGCAGGGCGTCCGCGTACGCGTAGCGAAGACGCGGCGTCCACGGCTGTACGGAGTTGGAGGCCAGCTCGGAGCTCTGGAGCGTCACGATGGCGGCGTCGATCTGACCCATGTCACGACGTGCCCCGGCGGCCACCAGCCGCATCTCGACCTGCCCGGCCTTGTCCAGCTTCTGCACCTCGGGGTCTCCGGCCATGGCCATAGCCCGCTCGGGCCGCCCGAGCCCGCGCTCGCAGTCCGCCATGACGGGCCACAGGTCCACGGACCCGGTCATCCGCCGGGCCGCCCGGAACTCGGCGAGCGCCTCGGCGTACTTCTGCGTCGCGTACGCCGCGAACCCGGCCGCCTCACGCACGGCGGCGACACGGGACGCGAGCCGAAGGGCGATCCGGGAGTACGCGTACGCCTCCTCGGGGTCCTCGTCGATCAGCCGGGCCACCATGACGAGGTTGCGCGCGACATCCTCGGCAAGGGTCTTCGGCAGGCTCATGAGCTCCTGGCGCACGTCCTTGTCGATCTCGTCGCCCGTGACGTCGTCCGGGATCGGCAGCCGCTTGATCGGCTCACGGTCGCGGTCCCGGTCCCGGTCGTCACGACGGAACCCACCACGGTCCCGGTCGTCACGCTGACCGCCGCGGTATCCACCCCGGTTGTCGTCACGCCGGAAACCGCCGCCGGAGCCACCGCCGCGGTTGTCGTCGCGACGGGGGCCGCGGGGCCGGTCGTCGCGCCGTTCGAAGCCACCACCGGGACGGCCACCGCGGTCGTCCCGCTGCTGACCACCCCGGTACCCACCACGGTCGTCATCACGACGCGGCCCACGATCACGATCCCGATCACGGTCATCGCGTCGGAACCCACCGCCGGAAGGCCGGTCGTCGTCACGACGCGGACCACGCGGCCGGTCGTCACGCCGCTCGAAGCCACCACCGCGGTTGTCGTCACGCCGGAAACCACCGCCGCCACGGTTGTCATCGCGACGGAAGCCACCACCGGAGGGCCGGCTGTCGTCACGACGGAACCCGCCACCGGAGGGCCGGTCGTCGTCGCGACGCGGACCACGGGGCCGGTCGTCGCGCCGTTCGAAGCCACCACCGGGACGGCCACCGCGGTCGTCCCGCTGCTGACCACCCCGGTACCCACCACGGTCGTCATCACGACGCGGCCCACGATCACGATCCCGATCACGGTCATCGCGTCGGAACCCACCGCCGGAAGGCCGGTCGTCGTCACGACGCGGACCACGCGGCCGGTCGTCACGCCGCTCGAAGCCACCACCGCGGTTGTCGTCACGCCGGAAGCCACCGCCGCCACGGTTGTCATCGCGACGGAAGCCACCACCGGAGGGCCGGCTGTCGTCGCGACGGAACCCGCCACCGGAGGGCCGGTCGTCGTCGCGACGCGGACCACGGGGCCGGTCGTCGCGCCGTTCGAAGCCACCACCGGGACGGCCACCACGGTCGTCCCGCTGCTGACCACCCCGGTACCCACCACGGTCGTCATCACGACGCGGCCCACGATCACGATCCCGATCCCGATCACGGTCATCACGACGGAACCCACCACCGGAACCGCCGCCCCGGTTGTCGTCACGCCGGAAACCGCCGCCGGAGCCGCCACCACGGTTGTCGTCACGACGGTTGTCGTCACGACGGTTGTCGTCACGACGGAAGCCGCCACGGTCGTTGTCGCGTCGAGGTGCGCCGGAACCGGACCGGTCGTCACGACCACCGCGGTAACCGCCCCTGTCACCACCGTCCCGGCGACGCGGCTCGCGCTCCGGACGATCGTCGGGAGAGTTGGTGGACATGGGTGTGACTCCTGTCTTCGGGTACCACAGACATTCTCGCGCAGCCGACCATCCGACGCGCTTCGGGAAAAACAAAAGGACCCCTGGTCCCAGCATGAACGCTGGGACCAGGGGTCCTTGAAAGATTGTTCGGCGGCGTCCTACTCTCCCACAGGGTCCCCCCTGCAGTACCATCGGCGCTGAAAGGCTTAGCTTCCGGGTTCGGAATGTAACCGGGCGTTTCCCTAACGCAATGACCACCGAAACCCTATCGGGTTCTAGCGAACAAGCACACTCTTCAATTAAGTAGTGAAACTGTTCAACCGGTGCGATAACTGTTCGCAACCCGGGAACAACACAGTGGACGCGAGCAACTGAGGACAAGCCCTCGGCCTATTAGTACCAGTCAGCTCCACCCGTTACCGGGCTTCCACATCTGGCCTATCAACCCAGTCGTCTACTGGGAGCCTTAACCCTTCAAGAGGGTGGGAATACTCATCTCGAAGCAGGCTTCCCGCTTAGATGCTTTCAGCGGTTATCCTTTCCGAACGTAGCCAACCAGCCATGCCCTTGGCAGGACAACTGGCACACCAGAGGTTCGTCCGTCCCGGTCCTCTCGTACTAGGGACAGCCCTTCTCAATATTCCTACGCGCACAGCGGATAGGGACCGAACTGTCTCACGACGTTCTAAACCCAGCTCGCGTACCGCTTTAATGGGCGAACAGCCCAACCCTTGGGACCGACTCCAGCCCCAGGATGCGACGAGCCGACATCGAGGTGCCAAACCATCCCGTCGATATGGACTCTTGGGGAAGATCAGCCTGTTATCCCCGGGGTACCTTTTATCCGTTGAGCGACAGCGCTTCCACAAGCCACTGCCGGATCACTAGTCCCGACTTTCGTCCCTGCTCGACCCGTCGGTCTCACAGTCAAGCTCCCTTGTGCACTTACACTCAACACCTGATTACCAACCAGGCTGAGGGAACCTTTGGGCGCCTCCGTTACTCTTTAGGAGGCAACCGCCCCAGTTAAACTACCCATCAGACACTGTCCCTGATCCGGATCACGGACCCAGGTTAGACATCCAGCACGACCAGAGTGGTATTTCAACGACGACTCCACAACCACTGGCGTGGCCGCTTCAAAGTCTCCCACCTATCCTACACAAGCCGAACCGAACACCAATATCAAACTATAGTAAAGGTCCCGGGGTCTTTCCGTCCTGCTGCGCGAAACGAGCATCTTTACTCGTAGTGCAATTTCACCGGGCCTATGGTTGAGACAGTCGAGAAGTCGTTACGCCATTCGTGCAGGTCGGAACTTACCCGACAAGGAATTTCGCTACCTTAGGATGGTTATAGTTACCACCGCCGTTTACTGGCGCTTAAGTTCTCAGCTTCGCCGACCCGAAAGTCAGCTAACCGGTCCCCTTAACGTTCCAGCACCGGGCAGGCGTCAGTCCGTATACATCGCCTTACGGCTTCGCACGGACCTGTGTTTTTAGTAAACAGTCGCTTCTCGCTGGTCTCTGCGGCCACCCCCAGCTCACCGAGTAAATCGGATCACCAGTGATGGCCCCCCTTCTCCCGAAGTTACGGGGGCATTTTGCCGAGTTCCTTAACCATAGTTCACCCGAACGCCTCGGTATTCTCTACCTGACCACCTGAGTCGGTTTAGGGTACGGGCCGCCATGAAACTCGCTAGAGGCTTTTCTCGACAGCATAGGATCATCCACTTCACCACAATCGGCTCGGCATCAGGTCTCAGACTATATGCACGACGGATTTACCTACCGTGCGTCCTACACCCTTACCCCGGGACAACCACCGCCCGGGCTGGACTACCTTCCTGCGTCACCCCATCGCTTACCTACTACAAGTCTGGTTCATCGGCTCCACCACTACCCTCAACTCCGAAGAGATCGGGCCGGCTTCACGGACTTAGCATCGCCTGATTCAGTACTGGGCGTTTCAAAGCGGGTACCGGAATATCAACCGGTTGTCCATCGACTACGCCTGTCGGCCTCGCCTTAGGTCCCGACTTACCCTGGGCAGATCAGCTTGACCCAGGAACCCTTAGTCAATCGGCGCACACGTTTCTCACGTGTGTATCGCTACTCATGCCTGCATTCTCACTCGTGAACCGTCCACAACTCGCTTCCGCGGCTGCTTCACCCGGCACACGACGCTCCCCTACCCATCCACACAGGCGTTAGCCCTATATGTGTGAATGACACGACTTCGGCGGTACGCTTGAGCCCCGCTACATTGTCGGCGCGGAATCACTTGACCAGTGAGCTATTACGCACTCTTTCAAGGGTGGCTGCTTCTAAGCCAACCTCCTGGTTGTCTCTGCGACTCCACATCCTTTCCCACTTAGCGTACGCTTAGGGGCCTTAGTCGATGCTCTGGGCTGTTTCCCTCTCGACCATGGAGCTTATCCCCCACAGTCTCACTGCCGCGCTCTCACTTACCGGCATTCGGAGTTTGGCTAAGGTCAGTAACCCGGTAGGGCCCATCGCCTATCCAGTGCTCTACCTCCGGCAAGAAACACACGACGCTGCACCTAAATGCATTTCGGGGAGAACCAGCTATCACGGAGTTTGATTGGCCTTTCACCCCTAACCACAGGTCATCCCCCAGGTTTTCAACCCTGGTGGGTTCGGTCCTCCACGAAGTCTTACCTCCGCTTCAACCTGCCCATGGCTAGATCACTCCGCTTCGGGTCTAGAGCGTGCAACTCAAACGCCCTATTCGGACTCGCTTTCGCTACGGCTTCCCCACACGGGTTAACCTCGCTACACACCGCTAACTCGCAGGCTCATTCTTCAAAAGGCACGCAGTCACGACTGACAGCACAAGTACTGCCAGCGACGCTCCCACGGCTTGTAGGCACACGGTTTCAGGTACTATTTCACTCCGCTCCCGCGGTACTTTTCACCATTCCCTCACGGTACTATCCGCTATCGGTCACCAGGGAATATTTAGGCTTAGCGGGTGGTCCCGCCAGATTCACACGGGATTTCTCGGGCCCCGTGCTACTTGGGTGTCTCTCAAACGAGCCGTTGATGTTTCAGCTACGGGGGTCTTACCCTCTACGCCGGACCTTTCGCATGTCCTTCGCCTACATCAACGGTTTCTGACTCGTCTCACAGCCGGCAGACTATGAAAGAGAGATCCCACAACCCCGAATGCGCAACCCCTGCCGGGTATCACACGCATACGGTTTGGCCTCATCCAGTTTCGCTCGCCACTACTCCCGGAATCACGGTTGTTTTCTCTTCCTGAGGGTACTGAGATGTTTCACTTCCCCTCGTTCCCTCCACACTGCCTATGTGTTCAGCAGCGGGTGACAGCCCATGACGACTGCCGGGTTTCCCCATTCGGAAACCCCCGGATCAAAGCTTGGTTGACAGCTCCCCGGGGACTATCGTGGCCTCCCACGTCCTTCATCGGTTCCTGGTGCCAAGGCATCCACCGTGCGCCCTTAAAAACTTGGCCACAGATGCTCGCGTCCACTGTGCAGTTCTCAAGCAACGACCAGCCACCCATCACCCGGTCCAAGAAGGACGAGTTCACTGGGGCCGGCGTCGAAGGCAGCCTTTCGGCCGTACCTTCAGACACCCAACAGCGCGCCCAGTACCCGGAATTCATTCGGTTCGCTTTCCACGCTCCGAGGAGCAGTACTCACGTCCCGGTTGAACCACCAGGTACTGAATAGTCAACGTTCCACCCATGAGCTGACCACCGTCGAACATTTGCCGACGTAGTGGCTCTGGATTCCTTGCGGAATCTAGATGCTCCTTAGAAAGGAGGTGATCCAGCCGCACCTTCCGGTACGGCTACCTTGTTACGACTTCGTCCCAATCGCCAGTCCCACCTTCGACAGCTCCCTCCCACAAGGGGTTGGGCCACCGGCTTCGGGTGTTACCGACTTTCGTGACGTGACGGGCGGTGTGTACAAGGCCCGGGAACGTATTCACCGCAGCAATGCTGATCTGCGATTACTAGCAACTCCGACTTCATGGGGTCGAGTTGCAGACCCCAATCCGAACTGAGACCGGCTTTTTGAGATTCGCTCCGCCTCGCGGCATCGCAGCTCATTGTACCGGCCATTGTAGCACGTGTGCAGCCCAAGACATAAGGGGCATGATGACTTGACGTCGTCCCCACCTTCCTCCGAGTTGACCCCGGCAGTCTCCTGTGAGTCCCCATCACCCCGAAGGGCATGCTGGCAACACAGAACAAGGGTTGCGCTCGTTGCGGGACTTAACCCAACATCTCACGACACGAGCTGACGACAGCCATGCACCACCTGTATACCGACCACAAGGGGGGCACCATCTCTGATGCTTTCCGGTATATGTCAAGCCTTGGTAAGGTTCTTCGCGTTGCGTCGAATTAAGCCACATGCTCCGCTGCTTGTGCGGGCCCCCGTCAATTCCTTTGAGTTTTAGCCTTGCGGCCGTACTCCCCAGGCGGGGAACTTAATGCGTTAGCTGCGGCACCGACGACGTGGAATGTCGCCAACACCTAGTTCCCAACGTTTACGGCGTGGACTACCAGGGTATCTAATCCTGTTCGCTCCCCACGCTTTCGCTCCTCAGCGTCAGTAATGGCCCAGAGATCCGCCTTCGCCACCGGTGTTCCTCCTGATATCTGCGCATTTCACCGCTACACCAGGAATTCCGATCTCCCCTACCACACTCTAGCTAGCCCGTATCGAATGCAGACCCGGGGTTAAGCCCCGGGCTTTCACATCCGACGTGACAAGCCGCCTACGAGCTCTTTACGCCCAATAATTCCGGACAACGCTTGCGCCCTACGTATTACCGCGGCTGCTGGCACGTAGTTAGCCGGCGCTTCTTCTGCAGGTACCGTCACTTTCGCTTCTTCCCTGCTGAAAGAGGTTTACAACCCGAAGGCCGTCATCCCTCACGCGGCGTCGCTGCATCAGGCTTTCGCCCATTGTGCAATATTCCCCACTGCTGCCTCCCGTAGGAGTCTGGGCCGTGTCTCAGTCCCAGTGTGGCCGGTCGCCCTCTCAGGCCGGCTACCCGTCGTCGCCTTGGTAGGCCATTACCCCACCAACAAGCTGATAGGCCGCGGGCTCATCCTTCACCGCCGGAGCTTTTAACCCCGTCCCATGCGGGACAGAGTGTTATCCGGTATTAGACCCCGTTTCCAGGGCTTGTCCCAGAGTGAAGGGCAGATTGCCCACGTGTTACTCACCCGTTCGCCACTAATCCACCCCGAAAGGCTTCATCGTTCGACTTGCATGTGTTAAGCACGCCGCCAGCGTTCGTCCTGAGCCAGGATCAAACTCTCCGTGAATGTTTACCCGTAATCGGGTGCACACATCACGAGAGCGGAACAACCGGTCGGAATAAGACCCGTTGTTCACAGCGTCCTCGCTGTGTAATTGCCTACCCGGTCACCGAAGTGAACCCGGTAGGACTTTCAAAGGAACCACCAACCTGCCGAAGCAGGCCGGGGTATCAACATATCTGGCGTTGACTTTTGGCACGCTGTTGAGTTCTCAAGGAACGGACGCTTCCTTCGGTCCCGTTTCACCGGGGCCCTCCGGGCGCTTCCCTTCGTTCTTGCGTTTCCGACTCTATCAGACTCTTTCGTGTCCGATTCCCGGCCGAAGCGGGTCAAGCGGTTTTCGCTTTCCAGGTCCTTCGCTTTCGCGTTTTCCCTTTCCGGCGGTTCCAACTTTACCAGACTCTTTTTCGTTCCGTTTCCGGTCCGAATTCGACTTCCGGTGGCCTGTGGAGTGGCCTTGCCTTTCGGCGTGTTCACTACGTTAGCCGATTCCCTTGGCAGCTCATAATCGAGCCGATGGGGCGAATTACGGGCATGCCGAATTCACACCCGCCAGGGTGAGTCGTAGGTAGTGGTTTGGCCACTTCAGGTGGCTCGGTGCGGTCCGATGGACCGTGCCGACAGCGGTACCCGTGTCAAGCGGCTCGGACCACATTAGGCGTCCGCCGAAGGTGCGTCAAGTCGCCTTGCGGCTCGGCCGACGGCGCGGTGCGTGGGCGCGGTACGGGCTGACGGTGGGATCGCCCTCGATCCAGAAGCGCCACGGCTGGTGGGCCCCGTCGCCGCCCACCCCGGTGCGGGGGCCGCTGCGTACGAGGTCACGGGGTGGCGGGGTGCCGTGCAGTACGGACAGCGCCGGGGCGGGGCCGTCGAAGAGGTCGCTGCCGTTCAGTTCGCGATCGACGTCGAGGGCGGTGGCGAGGCGGGCCGGGCCCTTGGCAAGTTCCGTGTCGTTGCGGGCCGAGACGCGTCGGTGGCGGGCCAGGCCGGCGCCGACCTCGATCTCACCGGCCCGGAGCAGGACACCGCTCGCACGGCCTTCCGGGCCGCAGACCAGGTTGAGGCAGTGCCACATCCCGTACGTGAAGTAGACGTACGTGTGACCGGGCGGTCCGAACATCACGCCGTTGCGGGCGGTACGGCCCCGGAAGGCGTGCGAGCCCGGGTCGACCTCGCCCGCGTACGCCTCCACCTCGGTCAGGCGCAGCTCGATCGTGCCCTCCTCGGTGCGCCGTACGAGCGTGCGGCCCAGGAGGTCGGGGGCGACTTCCAGTACGGAGCGGTCGAAGAAGTCGCGTGTCAGTGGGGTGCGGTCCTGGCGGTTGGTCATGGCGCCCGAGGGTACTGGGATCGCCCGGACGGGAACCGGCTACCGTCGTGGCGCGTATGTAGGGGTCAGGACCTAGAAGGAGTGACTATGGGCTTCAAGCGACTGCTCGCGAGCATGGGTGCCGGCGGTGCCTCGGTGGAGACCGAGCTCACCGAGGTGAACGTCGTCCCCGGTGGGGTCGTTCAGGGCGAGGTGCGGATCCAGGGCGGGTCGGTCGCCCAGCAGATCGAGGGGCTGAACGTCGGGCTCCAGGCGCGGGTCGAGGTCGAGAGCGGGGACCAGGAGACCAAGCAGGACATCGAGTTCACCAAGCTGAACCTCGGCGGCGCGTTCGAGGTGCAGGCGGGCGCGGTGCACGTGGTGCCGTTCGGCCTGGAGATTCCGTGGGAGACGCCGATCACGATGTTCGGCGGCCACCAGCTGCGCGGCATGAACATCGGGGTGACCACCGAGCTGGAGATCGCCCGCGCGCTGGACTCCGGTGACCTGGACCCGATCAACGTGCATCCGCTGCCGGCGCAGGAGGCCATCCTGAACGCCTTCGGCCAGCTGGGCTTCGGCTTCCGCAGCGCGGACATGGAGCGCGGTCACATCCGCGGTACGCGTCAGCGGCTGCCGTTCTACCAGGAGATCGAGTTCATCCCGCCGACGCAGTACCGCGGGCTGAACCAGGTGGAGCTGACGTTCGTCGCCGACGACCGCGAGATGGACGTCATCCTGGAGATGGACAAGAAGCCGGGACTGTTCAGCGAGGGCAGCGACTCCTACCGCGCGTTCAAGGTGGGGCTGCACGACTACCAGCAGACCGACTGGGCGGCGTACCTCAACCAGTGGCTCGCGCAGGTCGGCGGGCAGCGCAACTGGCTCTAGCGGGTGGCGCCGGCCCTAGAGTCGGGCGGGAAGGCAGACGAACCGATCAGGAGAGGTGCGAGACGTGACCGAGCCGAAGAGGGCCCCGCTGCCGCACGACTTCCATCCGGAGGTCCCGGCGTTCACGGTGGTGAGCGACGATCTCGCGCCGGGGGCCGTACTGGGCGATGCCCAGGTGCTTGCGGGTGGGAACGTTTCGCCGCAGCTGCGGTGGGAGGGTTTCCCCGAGGGGACCAA
This sequence comes from Streptomyces sp. iso_384, assembly GCF_056172905.1. NCBI lineage: Bacteria > Bacillati > Actinomycetota > Actinomycetes > Kitasatosporales > Streptomycetaceae > Streptomyces > Streptomyces sp. iso_384. Next base: position 2,584,051 of record NZ_JBWBTT010000001.1, on the reverse strand, counting down.
GAGCTTCGCCGTGACGTGTTTCGACCCGGACGCCCCTACGGGCAGCGGGTTCTGGCACTGGGTGCTCTTCGACCTCCCGGTGTCGGTGACCGAGCTGCCGGCGGGCGCGGGCAGCGGCGAGTTCAAGGGGCTGCCCGAGAGCGCCGTTCAGGCCCGCAACGACTACGGCTCCAAGGAGTTCGGCGGTGCGGCGCCGCCGGCCGGGGAGCGGCACCGGTATGTGTTCACCGTGTACGCGGTGGACACCGAGAAGCTCGGGATCGACAGCGACGTGTCTCCCGCGGTGGCCGGATTCAATCTCCGGTTCCACACGTTGGGGCGTGCGCAGCTGATCGGTGAGTACCAGGCTCCCGCCGACGATTAGTTCGTTTGCTGTTTGCCCTGCTCTGGTCTTGGAGAGATCAGAGCAGGGCATTTTTTATTGCGTTGTCCATCGCGGCCTGCCCAGCCAGAGTTGATCCGGGCCTGCCAGGGGGCGGGCGGCACACGGGAGGTGGGCAGGATGCGTGACACGCTGGTTCTCAACGCGAGCTTCGAGCCGCTGTCGACAGTGACGCTCAACCGTGCGGTGGTCCTGATCCTCACGGACAAGGCCGTCGTCGAGCAGTCGCATCCCGAGCTCCGTATGCGTGGTGCCGCCGTGGACATTCCCGCGCCCCGGGTGATCAGGCTCTGCCGGTACGTACGGGTGCCGTTCCGAAGACAGGCGCCGTGGTCCAGAAGGGGTGTGCTGATACGGGACCAGCACCGGTGCGCGTACTGCGGGCGGCGGGCGTCCACCGTCGACCACGTGGTGCCGCGTGCCCAGGGCGGGCAGGACACCTGGCTGAACACGGTGGCCTCCTGCGCCGAGGACAACCACCGCAAGGCCGCCCGGACGCCGGAGCAGGCGGGGATGCCGCTGCTGAAGCAGCCGTTCGTCCCCTCCCCCGCCGAGGCGATGCTGCTGGCGATGGGGGCCGGCGACCGCTCGGCGCTGCCCGAGTGGCTGGACCGGGCAGCGGCCGCGTAGGGCGTGGCGGCGGTCCGCGATGCGGCCGCGCGGAGCCGTGACGTAGTCGGCGTACGTCTGGTGATGTGTTCGTGGGCCCGTCCCTGTGAGGGGGCGGGCCCACGTGTGTCAGCGGAGCAGCAGCTGGACGATGGCCATCGTGCCGACGGCCACGATGAGGGCGCGCAGGACGGTGGGGCTGAGGCGGCGGCCGACCTTGGCGCCTATCTGGCCGCCGATGGCCGAGCCGACCGCGATGAGGAGAACGGCCGTCCAGTCGAAGTGGGCGACGAAGAGGAAGAACAGTGCGGCGATGGTGTTGACCACGGCGGCCAGGACGTTCTTGACGGCGTTGAGGCGCTGCATCGTGTCGTCGAGCAGCATGCCCATCAGGGAGAGGTAGATGATTCCCTGGGCGGCGGTGAAGTAGCCGCCGTAGACGCTGGCGAGCATCAGGCCGACGAAGAGGAGCGGGCCGCCGTCGGTGCGGGGCGAGGTGCCGGAGTGTTCACGGCGGCGCTGGACGGCTTTGCTGATGCGTGGTTGCAGGATCACCAGGACGAGCGCCAGGGCGACCAGGACCGGGACGATCGTCTCGAAGGCCGTGGAGGGCAACGCGAGCAGGAGGGTGGCTCCGGTGAGGCCGCCGATGGCGGCTCCGATGCTCAGTTTGACGATGCGGCGGCGCTGGCCGGCCAGTTCCTTGCGGTAGCCGATGGCTCCGCTGATGGAGCCGGGGATGAGGCCCAGGGCGTTCGACACGGTCGCGGTGACCGGGGGGAGGCCGGTGGCGAGCAGGACGGGGAAGGTGATCAGGGTGCCGGAGCCGACGATCGTGTTGATCGTGCCCGCTCCGACTCCGGCCGCGAAGACGGCGAGTATTTCCCAGATGGACAACGCCATCTCCTTCGGTGGTCAGTGATGCCTCCCCGCCATGAAGGTCGAGGGGCCTCACTGATCATGCACGAAGGGGATCGGGGGTCAGTGGACCGGGGGTTCCTCGCGTCGTTCCACCGGGGCCGGGATGCTGCCCTTGCCGCCGCCGTTGCCCCCGTTTCCGCCGTCGCCGCCGGTGTTGAAGCCGGGCATTCCGCCGCCGAGGTTGCCGAAGGCTCCGCTGAGGCCCTTGAGGGCGTCGCCGATCTCGCTGGGCACGATCCAGAGCTTGTTGGCGTCGCCCTCGGCGATCTTCGGGAGCATCTGGAGGTACTGGTACGAGAGAAGCTTCTGGTCCGGGTCTCCGGCGTGGATGGCCTCGAAGACCGTGCGGACGGCCTGGGCTTCACCCTCGGCGCGCAGGGCGGCGGCCTTGGCCTCACCCTCGGCGCGCAGGATCGCGGACTGCTTCTCACCTTCGGCGGTGAGGATCTGGGACTGCCGGATGCCCTCGGCGGTGAGGATCGCGGCGCGCTTGTCCCGGTCGGCGCGCATCTGCTTCTCCATCGAGTCCTGGATGGAGGTCGGCGGCTCGATCGCCTTGAGTTCGACGCGGTTGACTCGGATGCCCCACTTGCCGGTCGCTTCGTCGAGGACGCCGCGCAGGGCCGCGTTGATCTCCTCACGGGAGGTGAGGGTCCGCTCCAGGTCCATGCCGCCGATGATGTTGCGGAGGGTGGTGACGGTGAGCTGCTCGATCGCCTGGATGTAGCTGGCGACTTCGTAGGTCGCGGCGCGGGCGTCGGTCACCTGGTAGTAGATGACGGTGTCGATGTTGACGACCAGGTTGTCCTGGGTGATCACCGGCTGCGGCGGGAAGGGCACCACCTGTTCACGGAGGTCGATCCGGTTGCGGATCGAGTCGATGAACGGGACGACGATGTTCAGGCCCGCGTTCAGGGTGCGGGTGTAGCGGCCGAATCGCTCGACGATGGCGGCGCTGGCCTGCGGGATGACCTGAATCGTCTTGATCAGGGCGATGAAGACGAGCACCACCAGAATGATCAGAACGATGATGATCGGTTGCATCGTGTCTCTCGTGCCCTTCGGTTGGCCGGTGGATCGCGGTGATCGGGGTCGGTCCTCAGATGCGGGCGGTGGCCGGCGGGTTGTGGGCCGGGCCGGGTTCCCCTGATGATCGACATGATCGACTTCGAGTCTGGCAGACCGCGGCCCGCCTCGTGCGCGCTTCGGTCACATGACCACGGCCGTCGCTCCGTCGATGTCCACGACATCGACCTGACTGCCGGGTTCGAAAACCTGGTCGGCGTCGAGCGAGCGGGCCGACCAGACCTCACCGGCGAGCTTGATACGGCCGCTGTCGGCCGATACCCGCTCCAGCACGACCGCTTGACGGCCCTTCAGGGCGTCGATTCCGCTGGCCTGCCCGGTCTGTCCGGCCCGGTGTCTGGCGGCGATCGGGCGCACGACGGCGATCAGCGCGACCGAGACCACGACGAAGACCAGCACCTGGGCGACGATTCCGCCGCCGAGAGCGGCGACGGCCGATGCGGCCACCGCCCCGACGGCGAACATCCCGAACTCGGGCATCGCGGTCAGGACGAGGGGGATGCCCAGTCCCACCGCGCCGATCAGCCACCACACCCATGCGTCGATGTCCACATGGTCATCGTAGGACTGTCGGTGCGTCACCGACAGGGCGCACGGGGGTCAACTGCGGTGAACGGCTTGCGGATCGGGGGGCGACGGCCGGTTTCGGCGGCCCGGTCAGGAGAGCGGGAGGCCGTGGGCGGTGTAGCGGTCGCCGGTGTGCTCGACGATGAGCGGCAGGCCGAAGCAGAGGGAGAGGTTACGCGAGCTGAGCTCGGTCTCCATGGGGCCGGCCGCGAGGATCTTGCCCTGGCGGATCATGAGGACGTGGGTGAACCCGGGCGCGATCTCCTCGACGTGGTGGGTCACCATGATCATGGAGGGGGCGAACGGGTCGCGGGCGAGGCGGCCGAGGCGGCGGACGAGGTCCTCGCGCCCGCCGAGGTCGAGTCCGGCTGCGGGCTCGTCCAGCAGCAGCAGTTCGGGGTCGGTCATCATGGCGCGGGCGATGAGCGTGCGCTTGCGCTCCCCTTCGGAGAGCGTGCCGAACTTGCGGTCCAGGTACTCGGTCATGCCGAGGCGGTCGAGGAAGGCGCGGGCGCGCTCCTCGTCTACGGCCTCGTAGTTCTCGTGCCAGGTGGCGGTCATGCCGTACGCGGCGGTGAGGACGGTCTGCAGCACCGTCTGGCGCTTGGGCAGCTTGTCGGCCATCGCCACGCCGGCCATGCCGATGCGGGGGCGGAGCTCGAAGACGTCGGTGCCGACGCCGCCGAGATGCTCACCGAGGATGGTGGCCGTTCCCTTGCTGGGGAAGAGGTAGCTGGAGGCGAGGTTGAGGAGGGTCGTCTTGCCGGCGCCGTTGGGGCCCAGGATGACCCAGCGCTCCCCCTCCTTGACCGACCAGGAGACATCGTCCACCAGAGCGCGTCCGTCGCGGACCACGGATACGTCCACCAGCTCCAACACATCGCTCATGGCGCGTTGTCTCCCCAAGCAGTCTCGTCGATCTTCGCGTGCCGGTGGGCACGGCTCCCAAGGAAAACCTACGCCACCGCGCGAGTGCTTCAGGCGTGAGGGCCGTTCCCGGCCGTTGCCTAGGCTGTCGGCATGCTTGTCGAACCACGTTCAGGGTTGTTGGCCGCTTGGGGAAACGCGCTTCTGGCGGGACTCGTCTCGCCGGACGAGGCGGCCCTCGCGATTGTCGGACAGGACGCGGTGCACCGCGTCGAGGGGCTGCCGGGTGAGGCCGGGCCGGTCGGGCTCACGCTCGCGCTCGGCCGGCTGAGGAGGCTCGGGGCGAGCGGATTCCGGGTGGCGCTGCCGGTGCCGGGGCATCCGCTGGGGCTGAGCGGCCCGCCCGATTTCAATGCGCGGGCGCTGGAGGCCGAGGAGGCGGTGGTCGCGTACGGGGTGCCGTACGGGCTGGTGCCCGAGGTCAGCGAGGTGGGGCCGGAGAGGGATCTGCACGTCGAGGTGGTGTGGCGGGTGCTGGCGGTACGGGAGGCGCCGCCCGCGGATGTGCCGTCGCTGGGAGAGGCGGAGCGGGAGCTGGCGGAGGCGTTGCGGGATGCGACGGCGGTGCTGTCGCGGCTGGACGTGGCCGGGTCCGGTCCGGTGGCGGAGGCTGCGGTGGACGCGTACCGGGCGCGGGCGGAGCGGAGTCGGGGGCGCGAGGTGCTGGCGCCCGGGTATCCGCCGCGGGCGGTGCGGGTGCTGGAGATGGCGCAGCGGGTGGGTCTGCTGGTCTCGGTGGCGTACGAGAACGGGCACGGCGGTGCGGTGAGCGCGTCGGAGATCGCGGCGCGGGGGGAGGCGTTGCGGCCGGTGGAGCGGGTGGCTCGGCGTGCGTTGGTGGCAGCGTACAACGCGTATGTGGAGGGCGGGGAGGTTCGGCGGTAGGGCCCGCGGGCCTTTGTCCTCAAGCGCCGGACGGGCTGATACCGGGCTGCCCGGGCACGGGGGCTGTTGGGCTCGGGTGCCCGTGGCCCGGGGTTCCGTCCTCAAGCGCCGGACGGGCTGAGGAGTGGCCGGACAGGCTGAGAACGGGGCTGCCCGGACGGGGTGCGCGAAAGCCGGGCGGGGCCTTGGGGAAGGGGAGGCGCCGTCCGGCTTTCGGGGTGGGGCTCGGGTCAGTGGTTGAGGCCGAGGTTGCCGAAGGCCGGGTTGAGCAGGCCCACCACGTTGACCGTGTTGCCGACCACGTTCACCGGGACGGCGACGGGAACCTGCACGAGGTTGCCGCTGGCGACGCCCGGGGAGTGGGTGGCCAGGCCCTCGGCGCCGGCTCCGCTGTGGCCGGTGGCGGAGGCGGCTCCGGCACCGGCGGCGATGAGCCCGCCCGCGATCATGGTGACGGCGGCGGCCTTCTTCAGGTTCTTCACTTCAGGTTCCTCCCAGAGAGGCTGCGGCGAGCCGCCGCAGCACGTCCTGGAGAACGCCGCGCGCTCCGGAAGGATGCGCCGTACGGGTGACATACACCCGACAGTATGAATCTCGGTCCGGACGGGAACCCGCGGCGGCGTGGTCAGCCCGCCGCTCCGTGGCGTACCGCCCAGAGCGCGGCCTGGGTCCGGTCGGACAGGTCGAGCTTCATCAGGATGTTCGAGACGTGCGTCTTGACCGTCTTCTCCGAGAGGACGAGAGCGCGGGCGATCTCGCGGTTGGAACGGCCGTCCGCGATGAGGCCGAGGACTTCGCGTTCCCGTTCGGTGAGCGTGCTCCCCCGGCCCGTGCCGGTGCCCGCGTCGTCCTGGGCGAGGAGTGCGCCGGCGACCTCCGGCTGGAGCAGGACGTGACCGGCGTGGACCGAGCGGATGGCGCCGGCCAGGGCGTCCGGGTCGACGTCCTTGTAGACGTAACCGGAGGCTCCGGCGCGCAGGGCGGGTACCACCGTGCGCTGTTCGGTGAAGCTGGTGACGATGAGGACCTTCGCCGGGTTGTCGAGCTCGCGCAGGCGGCGCAGCGCCTCGATGCCGTCGGTGCCGGGCATCTTGATGTCCATCAGCACGACGTCGGGGTGGAGCTCCTCGGTCCGGGCCACGCCCTCCGCGCCGTCGGACGCCTCGCCGACGACCTCTATGTCCTCCTGGATCTCCAGGAACGTACGCAGTCCTCGGCGGACCACCTGATGGTCGTCGACCAGCAGCACCCTGATGATCTTGTCAGCCACCGGGAACCTCCATCTCGATCGTGGCGCCCTTGCCGGGCTCCGAGGCAACGGTGAGTCGGCCGCCGACGCTGCTCGCCCGGTGGCGCATCGAGACGAGGCCGAGGTGACGGCCCGCCCGCCGGACGGCGGTGGGGTCGAACCCGACGCCGTCGTCGGTGACGCGCAGGACGGTGGCGGCGCCGCGCCGGGCCAGGGTGACGCCCACCCGCTCCGCACGGGAGTGGCGCAGGGCGTTGTGCAGGGCCTCCTGGGCGACGCGGAGCAGCGCTTCCTCCTGCGCGGCGGGCAGCGCGCGTACGCCGCAGCTCTCGAAGGCGACCTCGGCGGTGTGGGCCCGGTCCAGGACCTGGATCTGGGTACGGAGGGTGGCGATCAGCCCGTCCTCGTCGAGGGCGGCCGGGCGCAGCTCCACGACCGCCGCCCGCAGCTCGTCGACCGCCTCGGCGGCGAGGACGGCGACCTGCTGGAGTTCGCCCTTGGCGCGGGCCGGGTCGCGGTCGACGAGGGCGGTGGCGGCCTGCGCGGTGAGGCGGAGCGAGAACAGCTTCTGGCTGACCGCGTCGTGCAGCTCATGGGCCAGCCGGGAGCGTTCCTCGGCGATGGTCAGCTCACGGCTGCGTTCGTAGAGACGGGCGTTGGTGAGGGCGATGGCGGCGTGCTGGGCGAGGATCTGGAGCAGTTCCTCGTCCTCGGCGGTGAAGCCGCAGCCGCCGTCGGGCTTGGGGCACGTCTTGTTGGCGAGGAACAGCGCTCCGATGATCTCGTCTCCGTCCGTGATGGGCAGACCGAGGAAGTCGGACATGTCGGGGTGAGCGTCGGGCCAGCCCTCGAAGCGGGGGTCCTTGCGGACGTCGGCGAGGCGTTCGGGCTTGGCCTGGTGCAGCATCGCCGCGAGGATGCCGTGCTGGCGGGGCAGGGGGCCGATGGCCTTCCACTGTTCGTCGCTGACGCCGTCGACCACGAACTGGGCGAAGCCGCCGTGGTCGTCCGGGACCCCGAGGGCCGCGTACTGGGCGTCGAGCAGCTCGCGGGCGGAGGCGACGATCGTCTTCAGGACGTCGCCCACTTCGAGGTGCCGGCTCATGGCGAGCAGTGCGGCACTCACCGCGGCGAGGCCCGACGGTGGGCGATGACTCATGGGATCACCGTACCGGCGGGGGTCGCGCGGCCGTATCGGGCCGGGGGTGGTGTCGGGCGGGCGGGGGCCTAGGTCCGGGCCTGCGGGCCTCTCGGTCGGAGGTCGTAGGACCGCCGGGACCTGTCGTCGGGCTGCCGTCGTCGCCCGGCGGACGGCAGCCCGGCGACAGGTCCCGGGACCTACGTCGAAGTTCCGGGTACGGGTGCGGCTCGCGGGCGAGGCGCGGTGCGGTCCGGGCTTCCTACGTTGGGGAGTGCCGGGGGTGGCGGGGCGCGAGGCGCTGCGCCTCGGGTACGAGGCGGCGCTCCAGGAGCGGTACCTCTGGCACGAGTTCGGGGACGTCCACCTCGTCCTGCGGGATGAGGAACGTAACGCTCCGGATTACTCCAGCAACGAATGGTGAGACTGTTACGTCGCCGATGTGAGCCCAGGCATAGGGCCTACATCACTTACGAACATCCCTAGTGGGCCCATAAGGGCGATTTGAACAGGCCTGAGCAGGGGTCATTTCGGGCGAACGGGACCCTCTTCCACTACCCGGCTTCGTACGTCACACCTTTGCCACAGGATTTTGCTGCCGCTAAGAATTGCTCTCGTCCCCGACGGAGGTACGCATCACCGCCTCCGGTCCCGTCCTCCGTGAGGACACCTGAGCATTCGAAGAGGTAGCCCTACATGTCTGCGACTCGCATTCCCAGCCGTGTCCGTCGTCTGAACAAGGTCCAGAAGATCACTGTGGCCGGTGTGTCGGCCCTTGGCGTCGCCGCCCTGACCTTCTCTCTCGTCCCGTCGAACACCGAGGCCGAGATAGCCCCGCAGGCCGCGGCGGCCGCCGCGCCCGTGGCCTTCACCAACGCCGCGGGTTCCGCCCAGGCCAAGACCGTGCAGAACAGCATGATCGAGCAGCACTCCACCGCCGAGAAGCTGGTGAAGGCCGCCGACGCCGCCAAGGCGAAGGCCGCCGCCGAGACCAAGGCCAAGGCCGCCAAGGCGAAGGCCGCGGCCGAGGCGAAGGCCAAGGCCGCCGCCGACGCCAAGGACAAGGCCGAGAAGGCCGCCAAGGCCAAGGCCGACGCGAAGAAGCGCGCGACCGAGAAGGCCAACCGCTCCACCGCGCGCAAGCCCGTCTACGCGAACAACCTGGACGGCTGGATCCGCGAGGCCATGTCGATCATGAAGAAGGAAGGCATCCCCGGTTCCTACGAGGGGATCCACCGCAACATCATCCGTGAGTCCAGCGGTAACCGCTGGGCCATCAACAACTGGGACATCAACGCCCGGAACGGCATCCCCTCCAAGGGTCTGCTCCAGGTGATCCAGCCCACCTTCGACCGCTACCACGTGGCGGGCACCAAGAAGGACCTGTACGACCCGGTCGCCAACATCGTCGCCGCCTGCAACTACGCGGCCGACCGCTACGGCTCCATGGACAACGTGAACAGCGCGTACTGAGCACTGATTCGCTGAGCCACTGAGTCACTGCACCACTGAGCCCAGCCGTACACATGCCGGAGGCCGGCACCCCGCGGGGTGCCGGCCTCGGCGTCGTTCCGTGCGTGTCCTACTTGCGCATGACCTCGGGCTCGTGGCGGCGCAGCAGTCGCGCGACCGCGATGCCGCAGATCACGCCGAGCGCGAGCAGGACCGTGATGTTGATGCCCCACTGGCCCGCGGTGTGCTCCCACAGGGGGTCGAGGTCGGTGGGGTTCTCCGGGTCCCACGGCGGCGTCAGACGCCCCAGGTCCAGCGTGGCGCCGGCCGCGGCCATCGCCCAGCGGGACGGCATCAGCCAGGCGAACTGCTCCAGGCCGGGCGACCCGTACACCTGGAAGAGCACGCCGGTGAAGACGACCTGGACGATCGCGAACATCACCAGCAGCGGCATGGTCTTCTCGGCGGTCTTCACCAGCGAGGAGATGACCAGGCCCACCATCATCGACGTGAAGCCCAGCGCGATGATCGAGAGGCAGACCTCGACGGCCGGGGGCATGATCAGGCCCTCGTCCGGCAGCTGGCGGGTGGCGAAGCCGATGCCGCAGATGATCACGCCCTGGAAGGCGGTGATCACGCCGAGGACGATCACCTTGGACATCAGGTACGCGGAGCGGGACAGGCCGGTGGCCCGTTCACGCTCGTAGATGACCCGTTCCTTGATCAGCTCTCGTACGGAGTTCGCGGCGCCGGAGAAGCACATGCCGACCGCGAGGATCAGCATGATCGTTCCGGCCTTGCCGTTGAACCGGGACGGCGGGGTGGGATCGCCCAGACCGAACTCGGCCGGGATGACCACGCTGACCACGCCCAGCACGGCGGGCAGGATCAGCATCAGGCCCATGAAGCCCTTGTCGGACGCGATGACGGAGGCGTACCTCCGGATCAGCGTCCACAGCTGCGCCATCCAGCCCTGCGGCTTCGGCGGGCGCATCTGCTGCGGCGGCGGCATGTTGACCGGCTGGGCCGCGACCGCGTCGATGTCGGCGGCGTACATCTGGTAGTGCTGCGAACCGCGCCAGCGGCCCGCCCAGTCGTAGTCGCGGTAGTTCTCGAAGGCGGAGAAGACGTCGGCCCAGCTGGTGTAGCCGAAGAAGTTCAGCGCTTCCTCCGGCGGACCGAAGTAGGCGACGGAACCGCCGGGCGCCATCACGAGGAGCTTGTCGCAGATCGCCAGCTCGGCGACCGAGTGCGTGACCACGAGCACGGTGCGGCCGTCGTCGGCGAGGCCGCGCAGCAGCTGCATGACATCGCGGTCCATGCCCGGGTCGAGGCCGGAGGTCGGCTCGTCCAGGAAGATCAGCGAGGGCTTGGTGAGCAGCTCCAGGGCGACCGAGACGCGCTTGCGCTGGCCGCCGGAGAGCGAGGTGATCTTCTTGTCCTTGTGGATGTCGAGCTTGAGCTCGGCGAGGACCTCGGTGATCCGGGACTGGCGCTCGGCCTCGGTGGTGTCCGCGGGGAAGCGGAGCTTGGCCGCGTACTTGAGGGCCTTGGTGACGGTCAGTTCCTTGTGCAGGATGTCGTCCTGCGGGACCAGACCGATGCGCTGGCGCAGCTCGGCGAACTGTTTGTACAGGTTTCGGTTGTCGTAGAGGACGTCACCCTGGTTGGCGGGCCGGTAGCCGGTGAGCGCCTTGAGCAGGGTGGACTTTCCGGAACCGGACGGGCCGATGACCGCGATCAGCGACTTCTCGGGTACGCCGAAGGAGACGTCCTTGAGGATCTGCTTCCCGCCGTCGACCGTCACCGTGAGGTGGCGGGCGGAGAAGGAGACCTCACCGGTGTCGACGAACTCTTCCAGCCGGTCGCCGACCAGCCGGAACGTCGAGTGACCGACACCGACGATGTCGTTCGGGCCGATGAGGGCCGAGCCGGACTTGTGGAGCGGCTGGCCGTTGACGTACGTGCCGTTGTGCGAGCCGAGGTCGCGGATCTCGAAGCGGCCGTCGGGCGTCGCGTGGAACTCGGCGTGGTTGCGGGAGACCTGGAGGTCGGAGACGACCAGCTCGTTCTCCAGCGCACGACCGATGCGCATGACCCGGCCGAGGGCCAGCTGGTGGAACGTGGTCGGGCTGCGGTCGCCGTAGACCGGCGGCGCTCCCGCGGCACCGCCCTGCCCCGGGCCGCCCGGCTGCCCGGGGCCCTGCTGGTGCGGCACCTTCTGCTGCGGAGGCTGCTGGTGCGGGGCCTGCTGCTGGGGCGCCTGCGGCTGCTGCCAGGCCTGCTGCGGGGCAGGGGCCTGGTGCTGGGCCGGGGCCTGGTGTGCGGGGGCCTGCTGTCCGTGCCAGCCCGCGCCGGCGCCCTGGGGCTGCTGGTGGGGCTGCTGCACGGGAGCCTGCTGGGCGCCGGCCGCCTGGCCGCCGGCGACACCCGCGCCCGCGCTGAGGCTCACCCGGGGCCCGTCGGTGGCGTTGCCCAGGTGCAGCACCGAGCCGGGGCCGATCTCCACCTGCTGGATCCGCCGGCCCTGCACATAGGTGCCGTTGGTGCTGCCATGGTCCTCGATGAGCCAACTGCGGCCGCTCCAGCTGATCGTGGCATGCCGCCACGAGACCCTGGCGTCGTCGATCGCCAGGTCGCCCTGCGGATCACGTCCCAGGGTGTACGACCTGGACGGATCGAGCGTCCAGGTGCTGCCATTCAATTCCAGTACGAGTTCCGGCACTCCGCGCCCCACTAGTTGTCCCCCGTGTTACCCCCGTCGCAGGGAGTCTAGGGATGCTGAACATCGTGGGGAACTATTCCAGGACCAGTCCCCGATCGGAAAGTCGGGCGGGTGAAGACCGCGCGGAGACCTGCGCGAACACCCCGATACCGGGGGTCGAAACCTGAGCGGAACGGGCGAAGCCCGGATGAAGAGCTGATTACCGCCCAGGGAATGTTCAGCGACGTCATAGCGGGTGATACGGGACAGCCGACATGGCTGTGCGCAAGACCCGTACCGGCCAGATCCGCGCAGTGCCGGAAGCGGTGCCCGGATGATTCCGTCCGGCACTCGGGACGGGCGACCGGAGGAGGTCCCGGGACCGATACGGTGGGAGCACCATGAGCGCATCTCAGCCACCTCAGCCCCTCTCGTCTCCTGAGCCCTCTGAGCCCCCTGAGCCCCGCCGGGTCGACGGGACCGGTGACGCGACCCCTCCGGGCGGCGACGCACCCACCCTCCTCGTCAAGATCTTCGGCAAGGACCGTCCGGGCATCACCGCCGGACTCTTCGACACCCTCGCCGCGTACGCGGTGGACGTCGTGGACATCGAGCAGGTCGTCACCCGGGGCCGCATCGTGCTGTGCGCCCTGGTGACCGCTCCCACCGCGGGCGGCAGCACCGAGGGCGACCTGCGGGCGACCGTGCACAGCTGGGCCGACTCCCTGAAGCTGCAGGCCGAGATCATCTCCGGCATCGGCGACAACCGCCCCCGCGGTGACGGCCGTTCCCATGTGACGGTGCTGGGGCACCCGCTCACCGCGGAGTCGACCGCCGCCATAGCGGCCACCATCACCTCGACCGGCGGAAACATCGACCGGGTCTTCCGGCTGGCGAAGTACCCCGTCACCGCCGTCGAGTTCGCGGTGTCGGGGACCGGGACCGAGGAGCTGCGGACCGCGCTGGCCACGGAGGCCGCGGAGATCGGCGTGGACGTCGCGGTGGTCTCGGCGGGGCTGAGCCGGCGGGCCCAGCGGCTGGTGGTCATGGACGTCGACTCCACGCTGATCCAGGACGAGGTGATCGAGCTCTTCGCGGCGCACGCGGGCTGCGAGGACAAGGTCGCCGAGGTGACCGAGCAGGCGATGCGCGGCGAGCTGGACTTCGAGCAGTCGCTGCACGCCCGGGTCGCGCTGCTGGCCGGTCTGGACGCCTCGGTGGTGGACAAGGTCCGCGCCGAGGTACGGCTCACCCCCGGCGCCCGCACCCTGATCCGTACGCTGAAGCGGCTCGGCTATCAGGTCGGCGTGGTCTCCGGCGGCTTCACCCAGGTCACGGACGACCTGAAGGAGCGGCTCGGCCTCGACTTCGCCTCGGCCAACACCCTGGAGGTGGTGGACGGGAAGTTCACCGGCCGGGTCGTCGGCGAGGTGGTGGACCGGGCGGGCAAGGCGCGGCTGCTGCGGAGCTTCGCCGAGCAGGCGGGGGTGCCGCTGGCCCAGACGGTGGCGATCGGCGACGGGGCGAACGACCTGGACATGCTGAACACCGCCGGGCTCGGCGTCGCTTTCAACGCCAAGCCGGTGGTCCGTGAGGCGGCGCACACCGCGGTGAACGTGCCGTTCCTGGACACCGTGCTCTATCTGCTCGGCATCACCCGCGAAGAGGTCGAGGCGGCGGACGGCCTCGTCGACTGATCAGCACCCCGGGGCCGACGGTCCCGGAGGCGTACGCGGGAGGGCCCCGGCACAGCGGATGTGCCGGGGCCCGGCCCGTTCACAAGGTCGGCGGTACGGGAGGGCGCTCAGTCGTTCGGCGTCCAGTACTCGGTGAGCTTGCCGGCCCCGTGCTCCACGCTCTTCCAGGAGCCGGGGAACTCCACCACGGCGTAGGCGGCGGTGGGGAAGCCGTCCCGGGTCATCCGGGCCAGGCTGTCGCCGTCGGCCGAGCCGGAGAGGGCGTCGGCGGCCCCGTGCATCCCGGGGTTGTGGCCGATGACCAGGAGGTTGCGCACCTCGTCCGGGGTCTCGTTGAACAGGGCGATCAGTTCGCCGAGGGAGGCCTCGTACAGCCTCTCCTCGTAGACGGTGCGGGGGCGCTGGGAGAATTCATGGACCGCCAGCTTCCAGGTCTCCCGTGTCCTGGCGGCACTGGAGCAGAGGGCCAGATCGAAATCGATGCCGGAATCGGCGAGCCTGCGGCCGGCCACGGGCGCGTCCTTTCGGCCGCGCTCGGCCAGTGGGCGCTCATGATCGGAAGCCTGTGACCATTCCGCCTTGGCATGCCGGAGAAGGACGATCCTGCGAGGTGTCTCGACGCTCATACACCTCAGCTTCGCATGAAACGCGGCCTCGGGCGCAGGGTGTTGACGTGCTCGTCCGGGGAGTTGGCGGGCTGGTCCGGGGCGGGTTCGCCTCAGCGTGCCAGCAGCTGGAGGGTGCGCTCGATCAGCTGTCCGAGCGCGGGGTCGCCGGTGGCGGCATGGGCCTGCCCGGGGCTGAGGATCATCAGCAGCAGGGCGGCGAAGGCGACGGCGGGCAGGGCGACGGCCCACCAGGGCAGCCGGATCTCGACACCGTCCGCGGCCGGTCGGTGGGACCTGGTGTGCGTCGGTGCCGGCATGTCCGCCTCCGTCAAGTCATCGGGTCGTCACCCAAGAACCTACGGACCGGAGGCGGCCGGCCCCATCCGGTGATCCACCCACTTCACCCTGACCCTGGCCCCCTAGGGGAAGGTGGGGCTAGCACCACCCCTGTGCGGTCCACCGGGTCCTCGGGCGTCAGGGTGAGGCGATCGTGGCGATCACACCGATGACGACGGTGATGAGGAGCATCGCCCCGAACACGAGGAGTAGCTTCTTCTGGCCGTTCTGGGGATTCGGATCGAGCACTGGCATGACGACAGTGTCGCATCTCAGCATTCGTCCTCGATCGTCCGGTCCCGGCCCGCCAGGATCCCGGCCACCATCTGGGGAATCATCAGGCCCGCCATCAGGGCGATCGGCAGCCCCCAGCCGCCGCTGTGCTGGTAGAGCACGCCGACGAGCAGCGGGCCGGGGATCGAGAGCAGGTAGCCGGTGGACTGGGCGAAGGCGGAGAGCCGGACCACGCCCGCGCCGGACCGGGCCCGCATGCCGATCATGGTGAGGGCGAGCGGGAAGGCGCAGTTGGCCACGCCGAGGAGCACAGCCCAGGCCCAGGCGCCGGCGGCGGGGGCGAGGTAGAGGCCGCCGTAGCCGATCAGGCCGCAGAGGCCGAGAACGACGACGATGGGGCCCTGCTGCTTGAGCCGGGAGGCGACCCGGGGGATGACGAAGGCGAGCGGGACGCCCATCGCCATGGTGACCGCGAGCAGGACTCCGGCCGTGCCGGCGGAGACCCCGGCGTCGCGGAAGATCTGCGGCATCCAGCCCATGGTGATGTACGCGGCGGTGGCCTGGAGCCCGAAGAAGCAGGCGAGGCCCCAGGCGGTGCGGCTGCGGGTGATCCGGAGGGCGGGCGCCTCGGCGGCGTTCGCGGCCGCCGGGCCCGGCTGACCGGGGGCCGGGGTGCGGTCGCGTACGAGGACGATCCAGGGCAGCACGGCGACGGCGGCGAGCACGGCCCAGACGGCGAGGCCGGTCCGCCAGTCGCCGCCCAGCGCCCCGGTGACGGGGACGGTGACGGCGGCGGCCAGGGCGGTGCCGAGGGCCAGGGCCATGGAGTAGAGGCCGGTCATGGTGCCGACGCGGTCGGGGAACCAGCGCTTGACGATCACCGGCATCAGGATGTTGCTGACGGCGATGCCCATCAGGGCCAGGGCGCTGGCGGCCAGGAATCCGGCGGTGGAGCCGATGTACGGGCGGATGATCAGGCCGGCCGCGATGGCGGCCATGCCCGCGCAGACGACGGCGCCCGCGCCGAAGCGGCGGGCCAGCCGCGGCGCCATGACGCCGAAGACGGCGAAGCAGAGCGGCGGCACGGAGGTGAGGACGCCGGCCACGCTGCCGCTCATGTGCAGCCCCTCGCGAACCTCTTCGAGGAGGGCGCCGAGGCTGGTGATGGCGGGGCGGAGGTTCAGGGCGGCCAGGACGAGCCCGACGGCGATGAGGCGCAGCAGCCAGGGCGCGGGCGCCCCGTCCGTACCGGGAAGCCGCTCGGCCCGGGGGTCGTGGGAGGTGCGCGCGGCGGGGCCGCGGTTCAGGGTCGGGGTCTGCGTCTCGTCGTCCGGCATGGAGCCATCATAGAATCATGGGATGATTGATTGTCCAATCCGTTCCGTCCTCCGATCTCCCCTGATCTGCCCGGCTTCCTGAGAGAATCCGGGCCGGACCCGACCAGCTCACGAACTAGGAGCATCATGGCGCTGACGTCTCCGCGGCGTTCGGCACTCGCCGACCAGGTGATCGCCCAGCTGAGGAACCAGATCACCTCGGGCGAGTGGCCGGTCGGCTCACGGATTCCGACCGAACCCGAACTGGTCGAGCAGCTCGGGGTGGCCCGTAACACCGTGCGCGAGGCCGTACGGGCCCTCGCGCACAACGGGCTGCTGGACATCCGGCAGGGCTCCGGCACCTATGTGATCGCCACGAGTGAGCTGGCCGGGGTGATGCACCGCAGGTTCGCGGCCGCCGACCCCCGGCACATCGCGGAGCTGCGCTCGACGCTGGAATCGTCGGCGGCCCGGCTGGCGGCGGCCCGGCGCACCGACCGGGATCTGCGGCAGCTGGACACCTTGATGGCGCGCCGGGAGGAGGCCTGGTCCTCGGGCGACGCGGAGGCGTTCGTGGCGGCGGACGCGACGCTGCACCTGGCGGTGGTCGCGGCCTCGCACAACGACGTACTGACGGAGCTGTACGCGGACCTCGGGGATCTGCTGCGCGACTATCTGCGCGGTGACGTGGGGCCCGAGCTGCGGCCGGAGAACCACATGGACCACGGCCGGCTGGTCGAGGCGATCCGGGCCGGGGACGCGGAGACGGCGGCGGCCGAGGCGGCGAGCCATGCGCTGAACTGCCTGGCGGACCGGGTCTGAGGCCCTCCCCCGGGCCCGTTCACAGGGGCGCGGGGCGGTGGCTGACCCAGGCCGTGGCCACCTCTTTCCAGCAGCGGTCCTCCAGCCGTACGGTCCGGCCGGGCTCCACCGCGACCGTCGCGCCGTCCGCGTCGACGTCCCACCAGCGGTCGCACTCGGTGTGCAGCCGCACGAGGTCGGTGGAGGGGTAGGGGTTGTGGCAGTACGCGACGACCCGGGAGCCCTCTACGGACGTACGGCACTCGGAGCCGGCCGGTTCGGGCTTCGGGGGCTCCTCCCCCGTACCGGAGTCGGCCCCTCTGGCGGCATGGACGCCCAGGGTTACGGCGAGGGCGGCGACGACCACCGGGGCGGCCAGCAGGAGACGGGTTCGGCGGCGCGTGGGACGCACGGCGATCTCCCTCCCGCAGCCTGACAAGAAGTCCGGTTCCTCCCCATTCTGCGGTGGATCGGCCGACTTTTCGACCGGAGCGGCAGCGGGCGGCCACGGGCCGTGAACGGCCCCCGGCCGCGCACCGCATCCGGAGGAACCGGGGGTACGCGGCCGGGGGCCGTCTCGCAGGGGTGGTGCGCGGTCAGGCGCCCATCATGTGCACGCCGCTGTCGACGTGGATGATCTCGCCCGTCGTGCGCGGGAAGAAGTCGGAGAGCAGGGCGACGATGCCGCGGCCGGCCGGCTCCGGGTCGGACATGTCCCAGGCGAGCGGGGCACGGTGGTTCCAGACGTCGGCCAGCTCCGAGAAGCCCGGGATGGACTTGGCGGCCATCGAGCCGATCGGGCCTGCGGAGATCAGGTTGCAGCGCAGCCCGTCCTTGCCCAGGTCACGGGCGAGGTAGCGGGAGGTGGCCTCCAGCGCGGCCTTGGCCGGGCCCATCCAGTCGTACTGCGGCCAGGCGTACTGGGCGTCGAAGGTGAGGCCGACGATCGAGCCGCCCTCGCTCATCAGCGGCTTGCAGGCCATGGCCAGCGACTTCAGCGAGAACGCCGAGACGTGCATCGCGGTGGCGACG
This sequence comes from Streptomyces sp. iso_384, assembly GCF_056172905.1. NCBI lineage: Bacteria > Bacillati > Actinomycetota > Actinomycetes > Kitasatosporales > Streptomycetaceae > Streptomyces > Streptomyces sp. iso_384. Next base: position 2,566,107 of record NZ_JBWBTT010000001.1, on the reverse strand, counting down.
GACTCGAACGGGGTGTTGAGGAAGTTGCCGCCGAGCGCGTCCTGCGGCGCGAAGCCGATGGAGTGGACGACGCCGTCCAGCGAGCCGAGCTCCTCGCGGACCAGGTCCGCCAGGCGGTCCAGGTGCTCCTGGTTGGTCACGTCCAGCTCGATGACCTTGGCCGGCTTCGGCAGCTTCCTGGCGATGCGCTCGGTCAGGGTGGGGCGGGGGAAGGCCGTCAGGATGACCTCGGCACCCTGCTCCTGGGCCACCTTCGCGGCGTGGAACGCGATGGACGACTCCATCAGCACCCCGGTGATCAGGATGCGCTTGCCGTCGAGAATTCCGCTCATGGTGATCAGTGACCCATGCCCAATCCGCCGTCAACGGGAATGACGGCTCCAGTGATGTACGACGCGTCGTCGGAGGCGAGGAAGCGCACCGCGGCCGCGATCTCCTCGGGCTGCGCGTAGCGGCCGAGCGGCACCTGGGACACGATGCCCTTGCGCTGCTCCTCGGTGAGCGCCTGGGTCATGTCGGTGTCGACAAAACCGGGGGCGACGACGTTGAAGGTGATGTTCCGCGAGCCGAGTTCACGGGCCAGCGACCGGGCGAAGCCGACCAGCCCGGCCTTGGAGGCGGCGTAGTTGGCCTGGCCGGCCGAGCCGAGGAGGCCGACGACGGAGGAGATCAGGACGACGCGGCCCTTCTTGGCGCGCAGCATGCCGCGGTTGGCGCGCTTGACGACCCGGAAGGTGCCGGTGAGGTTGGTGTCGACGACGGAGGTGAAGTCGTCCTCCGACATCCGCATCAGCAACTGGTCCTTGGTGATGCCGGCGTTGGCGACCAGCACCTCCACGGGACCGTGCTTCTCCTCGATCTCCTTGTAGGCCTGCTCCACCTGCTCGGCGTCCGTGATGTCGCAGCGGACCGCGAGGACACCGGCCTCGGTGAGGGCCTGGGGCGGCTCTCCGGAACGGTAGGTGATCGCGACCTGGTCGCCGTTGTCGGCGAAGGCGCGGGCGATGGCGAGGCCGATGCCCCGGTTTCCTCCGGTGACGAGAACCGAGCGGCTCAACGGATCACCCTTTCCTTGGCTGTGTGGTACCTCGAAAACCTATCGGTACCGTGCTCCGATCGAGGAATCGGGCCCTGACAGTGGCTTGTCCGGGGTGCTGTCGGGTTCCTACAGTCCGCGGGCTTACGTGGTCGACGCACGCGTCCGCGATATCCCCCGGTGCGGTCACCCTCCGGCGTGGTTCACTGCCGTGGTGTATCGAGAAGGGAACTCCCTGTGCCCCACGAGGTAGATCAGTCATTCCTGGCCCTGCCGTCACGAGCGCTCGCCGACGCGGCGCTCGCCCGAGCACGGGCGCTCGGCGCGACGCACGCCGACTTCCGGCTGGAGCGGGTGCGCAGCGCCTCCTGGCGGCTGCGGGACGCGCGGCCGGCCGGGGCGTCGGACAGCACGGACCTCGGCTACGCGGTGCGTGTGGTGCACGGCGGGGCGTGGGGGTTCGCCTCGGGCGTGGACCTGACGATGGACGCGGCCGCGAAGGTGGCCTCGCAGGCCGTCGCGATGGCCAAGCTGTCGGCGAAGGTGATCGCGGCCGCCGGCTCCGACGAGCTGGTGGAGCTGGCGGACGAGCCGTCGCACGGTGAGCGGACCTGGGTCTCGGCGTACGACGTCGACCCCTTCTCCGTACCGGACGAGGAGAAGGCGGCGCTGCTCGCCGAGTGGAGCGGGCGGCTGCTGGGCGCGGAGGGCGTCGCGCATGTGGACGCGTCGCTGATGACCGTGCACGAGAACAAGTTCTACGCGGACACGGCGGGCACCGTCACCACGCAGCAACGGGTGCGGATCCACCCGCAGTTCACCGCCGTCGCGGTGGACGGCACGACCGGCGAGTTCGACTCGATGCGCACGATCGCGCCGCCGGTGGGCCGGGGCTGGGAGTATCTGACCGGCACCGGCTGGGACTGGAACGCCGAGCTGGAGGAGATCCCGGGGCTGCTCGCGGAGAAGATGCGGGCGCCGAGCGTCGAGGCGGGCGCGTACGACCTGGTCGTCGACCCGTCGAACCTGTGGCTGACCATCCACGAGTCGATCGGCCACGCCACCGAGCTGGACCGGGCGCTGGGGTACGAGGCGGCGTACGCCGGGACCTCGTTCGCCACCTTCGACCAGTTGGGCAAGCTGGCGTACGGCTCCCCCGTGATGAACGTGACGGGCGACCGCACCGCCCAGCACGGCCTCGCGACGGTCGGGTACGACGACGAGGGCGTCGAGGCGCAGTCGTGGGACCTGGTGAAGGACGGCACGCTGGTCGGCTACCAGCTGGACCGCCGGATCGCGAAGCTGACGGGCCTCGGCCGTTCCAACGGCTGCGCGTTCGCTGACTCGCCTGGCCATGTGCCCGTACAGCGCATGGCGAACGTGTCGTTGCAGCCGGATCCGGGCGGGCTCTCCACCGAGGACCTGATCGGCGGGGTCGAACGCGGGATCTACGTGGTCGGCGACCGGTCCTGGTCGATCGACATGCAGCGCTACAACTTCCAGTTCACCGGGCAGCGGTTCTTCCGCATCGAGAACGGCCGGCTCGCCGGGCAGCTGCGCGATGTGGCGTACCAGGCGACGACCACGGACTTCTGGGGCTCGATGGAGAAGGTCGGCGGCCCCCAGACGTATGTGCTCGGCGGCGCGTTCAACTGCGGCAAGGCCCAGCCGGGCCAGGTCGCGGCGGTCTCGCACGGCTGCCCCTCCGCCCTCTTCCGGAGCGTCAACATCCTCAACACGACGCAGGAGGCCGGACGATGAGCGGCGTCAGCAAGCCGTACGAGATCGTCGAGCGGGCTCTGGAGCTGTCCACCACGGACGGTCTGGTGGTCATCGCCGACGAGGAGTCCTCCGCCAATCTGCGCTGGGCGGGCAACGCGCTCACCACGAACGGGGTGACCCGGGGGCGGACCCTGACCGTCATCGCGACCGTCGACGGCGCGCAGGGCACGGCGTCCGGCGTCGTCTCCCGGTCCGCCGTGACCACCGACGACCTGGAGCCGCTGGTGCGCGCCGCCGAGGCCGCCGCCCGGGGCGCGGGTCCGGCCGAGGACGCGCAGCCGCTGGTGAGCGGGGTGCCCTCCTCCCTCGATTTCACGGACGCGCCCGACGAGACCGGTTCGGAGGTCTTCGCGGACTTCGCCCCGGCGCTCGGCGACGCCTTCGCCCGCGCCCGCTCCGGGGGCCGCGAGCTGTACGGCTTCGCGAACCACGAGCTGACCTCCACCTACCTGGGTACGTCGACGGGGCTGCGGCTGCGCCACGACCAGCCGAACGGGACGCTGGAGCTGAACGCGAAGTCGCCGGACCGTACGCGCTCGGCGTGGGCGGGCCGGGCGACCCGGGACTTCAAGGACGTCGACCCGGCGGCGATGGACGCGGAGCTGGCGCAGCGGCTGCGCTGGGCGGAGCGGCGCATCGAGCTGCCGGCCGGCCGGTACGAGACGCTGCTGCCGCCGACCGCGGTCGCCGACCTGCTGATCTACCAGCTCTGGTCGTCCACCGCGCGGGACGCGGTCGAGGGCCGGACGGTGTTCTCGACGCCGGGCGGCGGTACGCGCCTGGGCGAGCAGCTCGCTCCGCTCCCCCTCACCCTGCGCAGCGACCCGCACGCCCCGGGTCTGGAGTCGGCGCCGTTCGTGATCGCCCACTCCTCCGGCGACAGCGGTTCCGTCTTCGACAACGGACTGCCGCTGGCGCCGACGGACTGGGTCCGGGAGGGAAGGCTGGAGCGGCTGACGACCACCCGGCACACGGCGGACCTGACCGGCCTGCCGGTCGCCCCGGGCATCGACAACCTGGTGCTGGACGGGGGCGGCGAGCGGTCGCTGGAGGAGATGGTCGCCGCGACGACCGGCCGGGCGCTGCTGCTGACCTGCCTCTGGTACATCCGCGAGGTGGACCCGGCGACGCTGCTGCTGACCGGGCTGACCCGGGACGGCGTCTATCTGGTCGAGGACGGCCAGGTCGTCGGCGAGGTGAACAACTTCCGGTTCAACGAGTCGCCGGTGGACCTGCTGTCGCGGGCCTCCGAGGCGGGGCGTACGGAGAAGACGCTGCCGCGCGAGTGGGGCGACTGGTTCACCCGGGCCGCGATGCCCGCGCTGCGCATCCCGGACTTCAACATGAGCTCGGTCAGTCCGGGGGTGTGACCCGCCTAGACTGACCCGTACATCTCTACCAGGCATAAGGAGCACCGGAACCGTGACGGACATCGTCGACGAGCTGAAGTGGCGCGGGCTGTTCGCCCAGTCCACTGACGAGGACGCATTGCGCAAGGCTCTCGCGGACGGTCCCGTCACCTTCTATTGCGGCTTCGACCCGACCGCCGCGAGCCTCCACGTGGGACACCTCGTCCAGGTGCTCACCATGCGGCGGCTCCAGCAGGCGGGCCTGAAGCCGCTCGCCCTGGTCGGCGGGGCCACGGGGCAGATCGGTGACCCGCGGCCCACCGCCGAGCGGACGCTGAACGACCCGGAGACCATCGCCGCCTGGGTGCAGCGGCTGCGGGGGCAGATCGAGCCCTTCCTCACCTTCGAGGGCCCGAACGCGGCGACGATGGTCAACAACCTGGACTGGACCGCGGGCATGTCCGCGATCGAGTTCCTGCGGGACATCGGCAAGCACTTCCGGGTCAACAAGATGCTCACCAAGGACTCGGTCGCCCGGCGGCTGGAGTCGCAGGAGGGCATCAGCTACACCGAGTTCAGCTACCAGCTGCTCCAGGGCATGGACTTCCTCGAGCTGTACCGCCGGCACGGCTGCACCCTCCAGCAGGGCGGCAGCGACCAGTGGGGCAACCTCACCGCGGGCATCGACCTGATCCACCGGCTGGAGCCGGGCGCCACCGTGCACGCGCTGGCGACGCCGCTGATGACGAAGGCGGACGGGACGAAGTTCGGCAAGTCCGAGAGCGGCGCCGTCTGGCTCGACCCGGAGATGACCACGCCGTACGCGTTCTACCAGTTCTGGCTGAACGTGGACGACCGGGACGTCTCCCGCTACCTGCGCATCCTCAGCTTCAAGAGCCGTGCGGAGCTGGAGGAGCTGGAGAAGCTGACCGAGGAGCGGCCGCAGGCGCGTTCCGCGCAGCGGGCGCTGGCCGAGGAGCTGACGACGCTGGTGCACGGCGGTGCGCAGTGCGCGGCCGTCATCGCGGCGTCGAAGGCGCTGTTCGGGCAGGGCGATCTGGCCGAGCTGGACGAGGCGACGCTGAGCGCGGCCCTGTCCGAGGTGCCGCACGCCACGGTCGCCGAGCTGGGTCCGCTGGTGGACCTGCTGGTGGAGGTCGGTCTGGCACCCAGCAAGTCGGGGGCCCGGCGGACGGTCAAGGAGGGCGGCGCCTACGTGAACAACGTGAAGGTCGCCGACGGTGAGGTCGCGCCGGACGCCGGGGAGCTGCTGCACGGGCGCTGGCTGGTGCTGCGCCGGGGCAAGAAGAACCTGGCGGCCGTGGAGGTCCGTCCGGCGGGCTGACTCCTCCCGCTCAGCACGACGCCGCGGCCGGACACGCGGTCTCTCGCGTGTCCGGCCGCGGCACTGTGGCGTCAGGACCCGGCTCGGCCGTCGTGCGGGGCGGTTTCCCGGCACATGGGTCGCCGCCCGGCACTCACGGGACGTCCGTCATCCTCCCTGCGCCTTGATGTGCTCAATGGCCTCGTTGAAGTCCTTGGTCGGCGAGAAGTCGATGTACTCGCAGTCCTCCAGCGCCACCGGAGCGTGTCCGGGCGGCCAGTAGAACGCCTCACCCGCTTCGTAGAAATCGTCGCCGTGGGGCGTACGCATCTTCAGACGGCCCTTGAAGAGGTAGCCCCAGTGCGGGCACGGGCAGAGGTCGTCGGCCAGTCCCTTGAGAGCCGGACCCATGTCCGTGCCCTCGGGGAACCTCACGAAGGCGACGGACAGGTCTCCACCGACGTCCTGAACACGCAACTCCACTCCGTCGCCTTCGATGACGACAGGTGCGTCCTTTCGTGTCGTCGCTGTCATGGCTCCTCCTTGCTCACCTGTTGAGGAGACAGCAAGAACTTCCTTCTTCCAGTCTGGACCCGGCTCCGGCACACAGCGAGCCCTGAACTCGGCCGGGAACGGCGGCAGAGTGCTTCACCCGCCCTCCGGCGCGCTGCCCCTGCCGCGCATGACGACGCCGCGGCCGGACACGCTGTTTCTCGCGCGTCCGGCCGCGGCGTTCCGGGTGACCTCTGTGCCGGTCAGGTTCTCTGTTTCCGGTTGCCCCGGATCGCCTGCCAGGCCATGTCGCCGACGGCGACGACCGCCACGGCGCCCGCCAGCTGCAGCACATGCCGGATCCAGTCGATGCCCTTGGTGTCCTCGACGCCGATCCAGCCGGCCACGGCGTTGCCGAGGATGCTGCCGAGGATGCCGAACACGGCCGTCAGCCAGAGCGGGATGTCCTGCTTACCGGGCAGGATCGCTCTGGCGATGACACCGAGCACCAATCCCACGATGATTGCCCACAACCAGCTCATTTCGCCTCCTCGTACGGCGCGGAGTGCGCGTCCGCCCAGTCTTGGCCCGCCGTCCGGCCGCCGCATGCCCGGTTGGGCCGTACGGGGGACCGGGCCCGTTGCGCCGAACGCGCCCCGGTCTCCTGCTCGGCGGACGCCGGGCGTACCGTGGATGCGGCCCGGTCCGGGGAGCGTCCGGCGACGAGATCTGGTGGTGGAGCATGCTGCGGAGGAAGGCGGGTCCGGAGGTCATCCGGATCACGGGCGCCCGTCAGGGACTCACGGACGACGTCCGCGGGCGGCAGCGGCGGTATGTGATCTCGATGTCGGTGCGCACGGTGTCGGTGGTGCTGGCCGCGGTGCTGTGGAACGTGGAGCGGCATGTGGCGATCGTGGCGCTCGTGCTGGGCGTGCTGCTGCCGTATGTGGCGGTGGTCATCGCCAACGCGGGCCGGGAGAACGCGACTTCGCTGCCGACGACGTTCGTGCAGATGCCGATGCGGCCCGCTCTGGAGGCCGCTCCGGTGGCCGGTTCCGCGGAGTCCGGGGCCGCCGACGGGGCGTCCGGCCGGGTCCCGCCGCCGCATGAGCACACCTGACCTCGCGGGTACCGCGAAGCTCACGAAAAGCTCAGATCAATCATGACGTTCCGGTGCACCGCACCCCGGTCCCCGTGACATACTTCGAGTGCGCTCCGCATCCCCCGTCGGAGCGACGGACCGACGCCGGGCAGCTCCCCCCGTGGCTGCTCGGCGTCGCCCTTTCTCCGACCGGGGATGCGTCAGGAAGCTCGCCGAGCACCTGACTTAGGCTGGGTGGCGTGATCTTTCCCGAGACGTCCGCCGAGAGTTCCACCGGTGCCCCGCTCTGTTCCGCCAAGGGCTGCCGGGCCGCCGCCGTGTGGGTGCTCGCCTGGAACAACCCGAAACTGCACACGCCCGAGCGGCGCAAGACCTGGCTCGCCTGCGACGAGCACCGGGAGCATCTGTCCTCGTTCCTCGATGTGCGGGGTTTCCTCAAGGACGTCGTGGCGCTGAAGGACTGGGAGTCCGGCCCCGAGGGCTCGCGGGACGCCTGAGCGTCAGCCGCCGATCGCCGACATCGGGCGGTCGGGCTGCAGGAAGGACGGGTCGTCCAGTCCGGAACCCGCCTTCTTGCCCCACATCGCCGTCTTCCAGAGCTGGGCGATCTCCTCGTCGGGTGCGTCGCCGCGCAGCGCCCCGCGCAGATCCGTCTCCTCGCGGGCGAAGAGGCAGGTGCGGACCTGGCCGTCGGCGGTGAGCCGCGTACGGTCGCAGGCGCGGCAGAACGGGCGGGTGACCGAGGCGATCACGCCGACGCGGTGCGGGCCGCCGTCGACGGTCCAGCGCTCGGCGGGGGCGGAGCCGCGGGAGGCGTCGCTCTCGGCGGTGAGGGTGAAGCGGGTGCGCAGCGAGGCGAGGATGTCGCCGGCGGTGATCATGCCGTCGCGCTTCCAGCCGTGCTGGGCGTCGAGCGGCATCTGCTCGATGAAGCGGAGCTCGTAGTCGTTGGCCACGGCCCAGGCGAGCAGCTCGGGGGCCTCGTCGTCGTTGAGTCCCGGCATCAGGACGGAGTTGACCTTCACCGGGGTGAGCCCGGCCTCGCGGGCGGCCTCCAGGCCGTCCAGCACGTCCTGGTGGCGATCACGGCGGGTGAGGGTCTTGAAGACGTCGGGGCGCAGGGTGTCCAGCGAGACGTTGACCCGGTCGAGGCCGGCGGCCTTGAGGGCGGTGGCGGTCCGCTTGAGTCCGATGCCGTTGGTGGTGAGCGACATGCGGGGGCGCGGGGTGAGCGCGGCGCACTGCTCGACGATGGAGACGAGGCCGGGGCGCAGCAGGGGCTCGCCGCCGGTGAAGCGGACCTCGGTGATGCCGAGCGAGGTGACGGCGATACGGATCAGGCGCACGATCTCGTCGTCGGAGAGCAGCTCGCTCTTGCCGAGCCACTGGAGGCCCTCTTCGGGCATGCAGTAGGTGCAGCGCAGGTTGCACTTGTCGGTGAGTGACACGCGCAGGTCGGTGGCGACCCGGTCGTAGGTGTCGATGAGCACGGTGGGTCCCTCCCCCGGGGGTGGTGCGGTCGCTCGTCTGCGGCTACCGGTACCACCGAGCCTACGTGAGACGTGTGACAACGGCGTGGCCCGTTTGCCACGAGGTGCGGCCGGGCCGCGTCGTAGGACTCTACGAAGCGGCCCGGCCGCGGGTGGTGGGTGATGGGCCGAACGGGCCCGCCCGCTCCGGTGTGGTCAGTGGGCTCCGACGCCGGTGAGGGACTTGACCTCAAGTTCGGCGTACTTGTCCGTGTCGGGCTTCTCCTTGGAGATCAGCGAGCCGACCCAGCCGAGCAGGAAGCCGAGCGGGATCGAGATCAGGCCGGGATTCTCCAGCGGGAACCAGGCGAAGTCGACGCCCGGGAACATCGAGCTCGGCTTGGAGGAGACGACCGGCGAGAACAGCACCAGCAGGACGGAGGAGGCGAGACCTCCGTAGATGGACCACAGGGCGCCCTGGGTGGTGAAACGCTTCCAGAAGAGGCTGTAGAGGATCGTCGGCAGGTTGGCGGAAGCGGCGACCGCGAAGGCCAGGGCGACGAGCCCGGCGACGTTCAGGTCGCGGGCGAGCGCGCCGAGTCCGATGGAGACGATGCCGATGGCGACGGTGGCCCAGCGTGCGGCGCGGACCTCCTCCTTCTCGGTGGCCTGTCCCTTGCGGATGACGTTGGCGTAGATGTCGTGCGCGAAGGACGAGGAGGAGGCGAGGGTGAGTCCGGCGACGACGGCCAGGATGGTGGCGAAGGCGACGGCGGAGATCACCGCGAGGAGGATGGCGCCGCCCGTGGATCCGGAGCCGCCGCCGATCTCCAGTGCGGCGAGTGGCGCCGCGGTGTTGCCCGCCTTGTTGGAGGCGATGATGTCGCCCGGCTTGAGGATCGCGGCGGCGCCGAAGCCGAGCACGATCGTCATCAGGTAGAAGGCGCCGATGATCCCGATCGCCCAGTTCACGGACTTACGGGCGGCCTTGGCGGTGGGCACCGTGTAGAAGCGGATCAGGATGTGCGGCAGACCCGCGGTGCCGAGGACCAGGGCGATGCCGAGCGAGATGAAGTCCAGCTTCGAGACGCTGTCGGCGCCGTACTTCAGGCCGGGCTCCAGGAAGGCGGCGCCCTTGCCGCTGTTGCTGGCGGCGGTGCCGAGCAGGTCGGAGATGTTGAAGTTGAACTTCAGCAGGATCAGGAAGGTGATGAGCAGGGTGCCCGCGATGAGCAGGACGGCCTTGACCATCTGCACCCAGGTGGTGCCCTTCATGCCGCCGATGGTGACGTAGAGGATCATGAGCACGCCGACCAGGGCGACGATGAGGATCTTCCCGGCGTCGCTGGTGATGCCGAGCAGCAGCGAGACGAGGACGCCCGCGCCGGCCATCTGGGCCAGCAGGTAGAAGATCGAGACGACGATCGTGGACGTACCGGCGGCGGTGCGGACGGGGCGCTGCCGCATCCGGTAGGCGAGGACGTCGCCCATGGTGTAGCGGCCGGAGTTGCGCAGCGGTTCGGCGACCAGGAGGAGGGCGACGAGCCAGGCGACGAGGAAGCCGATGGAGTACAGGAAGCCGTCGTATCCGAAGAGCGCGATGGCTCCGGCGATGCCGAGGAAGGACGCGGCGGACATGTAGTCGCCGGAGACCGCGAGTCCGTTCTGGAATCCGGTGAACTGGCGGCCGCCCGCGTAGAAGTCGGCGGCGCTCTTGGTCTGCCGGCCCGCCCACACGGTGATGAAGAGGGTCGCCACGACGAAGGCGGCGAACAGCGTGATGATCAGCGGCCGGTGTTCGCTCGCCCCCTCGGCGGCGGCGAGCTGGACGGTGGGATAGAGGGCGTGGGCGGCGCTCATACGTCGGCCTCCATACGGGACTTGATCGCTTCTGCCTTGGGGTCGAGCTTGGTGGCGGCGTGCCGGGAGTAGAGCCAGGCGATGAGGAAGGTGGTGGCGAACTGGGCGAGTCCGAGGACGAGCGCCATGTTGACGTTGCCGACGACCTTGGTGGCCATGAATCCGCCCGCGTAGTTGCAGAGCAGGACGTACAGCAGGTACCAGGTCACGAAGGCGATGGTCAGGGGGAAGGCGAAGGAGCGGTGGGAGCGGCGCAGGTCGGCGAAGTCCGGGCTCGCCTGCATCGCGATGAAGGCCTCGGTGGTGGGCTGGTGGGGTCCGGCGGACGCTGTGTCCTCGGGCGGCGGTGCATCGGTAGCCACGGAATCTCCTCGCGACGCGGGTGCGGTGGTCTGGGGGACGGTGGGTGTCATGGGAGGCCTCGTTACCGGCGGGGACGGTGATGTACCTCCTGGACAACGGCACGGAGGGCGCGACGAAGCGGTTCACCGCGTCTTTCGCCTTCTCGGACGCGTCCTCGCGGGCCGCGTTGCCCGGAAGTCGCCCGTCCACATTCGGCCGCATCGGTCACTCTTCGAACTCACTTGCCCGGAAACGTTGATGCGCCGGGATGATCAGCGATAGCTTCACTCGTCATGTACGCGACCGAACACGCCAGGTGTCCGGTCGTTCGGCACGGATGATGTGGAGAACCCATGGCTCATCTGGCATCGAGACGGACCCGCGCACTCGCGGTGCCCGTCGGACTCGCGCTGACCGCCTCGCTCGGCTTCCTGCCGACCGCGACGGCCACGGCGGCGCCCACCGGCGAGCAGGCCGCCGCGAGCGTCCGGACCGACGGGCCGAAGCTGTCCTACGTGGTCAACACCCGGGGCGGCCACGGCACCGTCAAGAAGGTCAAGAAGGCGATCGCCAAGGCCGGCGGCACCGTCGTCGTCGCCTATGAGCAGATCGGCGTCATCGTCGTCCACTCGCAGAACCCGGCCTTCGGCGAAACGATCCGCCGGGCGCGCGGTGTGGAGTCGGCGGGCGCCACCCGCACCAACCCGATCGTTCCGCAGGCCACCAAGGACGTCGGCTCGATCGCGCAGCCGCTCACCGCCGAGCAGGCGGCGGCCGCCGCCGCGCAGGCGACGGCCGACGAGGACCCGCTGGAGCCCCTCCAGTGGTCGCTGCCCGCCATCAAGGCGGACAAGGCGCACCAGAAGACGCTGGGCTCGAAGAAGGTGACGGTCGCCGTCATCGACACCGGCGTCGACGACACCCACCCGGACCTGGCCCCGAACTTCGACAGCCGCGCCTCGGTCAACTGTGTGTCGGGCGCTCCGGACACCACCGCCGGCTCCTGGCGTCCGGCGGCGGGCGAGAGCGACCACGGCACCCACGTGGCGGGTACCATCGCCGCCGCGAAGAACGGCGTCGGGGTCACCGGTGTCGCCCCGGGCGTGAAGGTGTCGGGCATCAAGGTGTCGAACCCGGACGGGTTCTTCTACACCGAGGCCGTCGTCTGCGGGTTCATCTGGGCCGCCGAGCGCGGCGTCGACGTGACCAACAACAGCTATTACACCGACCCGTGGCTGTTCAACTGCAAGAACGACCCGGACCAGGGCGCCCTGGTCGACGCGCTGACCCGCGCCGTGAAGTACGCGGAGCGCAAGGGCACGGTCAACGTCGCGGCGGCGGGCAACTCCCGCCAGGACCTGGCGCTCGACGCGATCGAGGACACGACCAGCCCGAACGACACCGAGCCGGTCACCCGGACGATCGACCCGAGCGTCTGCCCGGACATCCCGACCATGCTGCCGGGTGTCGTGACGGTCTCCGCGACGGGTGCGAAGGGCCTGAAGTCCTCGTACTCGAACTACGGCAAGGGCATCATCGACGTGGCGGCCCCGGGCGGTGACTCGACGGTCTACCAGACCCCCGAGCCGCCGGCCGTCAACGGACTGATCCTGTCGACCCTGCCGGACGGCAGGTTCGGCTACAAGGCCGGTACGTCGATGGCGTCCCCGCATGTCGCGGGCGTCGTGGCGCTGATCAAGTCCAAGCACCCCTACGCCTCGCCCGCCGCGGTGAAGGCGCTGCTGACGCTGGAGGCGGACGCGAAGGCGTGCGGCGAGCCGTACGACATCAACGGTGACGGTGTCATCGACGCGGTCTGCGAGGGCGGCAAGAGCTACAACGGCTTCTACGGGGCCGGAGTGGTGGACGCCCTGGACGCGGTGCGCTGGTAGGCACCCGACCGAGCGATGAGCGAGGGCCCGGGGAGAACGGTCTCCCCGGGCCCTCGCCCGCGTCGGGGCACGGCGGGGCGCTACGGCCTGATGAGCACCTTCAGCGCGGTCCGCTCGTCCATCTCCTTGTAGCCGACGGGCACCTCGTCCAGGCCGACGGACCGGTTGAAGACGGGCGACGGGTCGATCGTGCCGTCCAGCACGTCGGGAAGCAGCTCCGGTATGTACGCGCGTACGGGGGCGACGCCGCCACGCAGCGCGATGTTCCGGCCGAACATCACACCGAGGTCCACGCCCGTCCCGCTGCCGTGCGGGACGCCGACGTAACCGATGGAGCCGCCGTCGCGGACGATGCCGAGGGCGGTGCGCATCGACTGCTCGGTGCCGACGGCCTCGATGACGCTGTGCGCGCCCTCGCCCCGGGTCAGCTCACGGACGGCGGCGAGGGCGGCCTCGCCCCGTTCGGCGACCACGTCGGTCGCGCCGAAGCGGCGGGCGATGTCGGTCCGCGCGGGGTGGCGGCCGAGCGCGATGACGCGCTCCGCGCCGAGCCGCTTGGCGGCGAGCACCCCGCACAGGCCGACCGCGCCGTCACCGACGACCGCGACGGTGGAGCCCTGGGTCACGCCCGCGCCGACGGCGGCGTGGTGGCCGGTGCCCAGCACGTCGGAGAGCGCCAGCAGGCCGGTGAGGAGGCGGTCGTCGGACGCGGCGGCGGCCGGGAGCTTGACGAGGGTGCCGTCGGCGTGGGGGACGCGGACGGCCTCGCCCTGCCCGCCGTCCGACTGCGCGCCGTCGGAGCCGACCGAGCCCCAGAAGCCGCCTTCGGGGCAGGAGGTGGTGAGGCCCTCGGCGCAGTAGGTACAGGTGCCGTCGGACCAGACGAACGGGGCGACGGCCAGGTCGCCGACCGCGAAGCCTCGGACGCCGGGGCCGGCCTCCTCGACGACGCCGAGGAACTCGTGGCCGATGCGCTGTCCGGGCCGCCGGGCCGACTCGCCCCGGTAGGCCCACAGGTCGCTGCCGCAGATGCAGGCCCGCAGGACCCTCAGCACCACGTCGGTGGGCCGCTGGATCCTCGGGTCCGGCACCTCCTCCACCCGGATGTCGTGGGGGGCGTGGATGACGGTGGCGCGCATACGTTCAAGGTCCTTGCCGGTCTCAGCTGCTGGTACCCCGCTCACGGTACGCCCTCGCCGGGAGCGCCCCGAGCGCCCCGAGGGTCAGCAGGGCCTGTGCGGCGATGTAGGTGAGCATCACCCAGAAGTCGGGGGCGGTCGCCTGCGGCCAGTCGGCGATGCCGGTGGCGATGAGGGCGTCGGAGAGCAGGAAGAGCGCCCCGCCGGCCGCCGCGTACCGCCCGAGCACGCCCGCCCGCCAGGCCATGGCGGTGAGCAGCAGGCTGTAGCCGGTCAGCGGGATCCGCAGGTCCGCCGGGAGGTCCGGCCAGATCAGCACGAGGAAGACGACGAGGACGACGGCGTACCCGGCCCCGGTGACCAGCGGTGCGGGACCACGGCCTCGCCCCTCCCCCCGCCCGAACAGCGTCAGGTAGCAGACGTGGCCGACGGCGAAGGAGCCCATGCCGACGAGGAAGGCCAGGTCGTTGTCGGCGAGCAGGAAGACATCGCCGCCCCACCCGAACAGCAGGGCCGCGAGGAGCAGCCGGGGTCCGCCGCGCAGCGCCGCGTACCCGGCGAGCAACGGCATCAGCAGCGGCTTGGCGACCAGGTGGACGGTCCCGGCCCCGGCGAGGAGCCCGGCCAGGTCGACGGCGGCGGCGAGAAGGAAGGCGAGCAGCACGGGCCGGGCGAAGCGCTCGGCGCGCCCGTGCTGTCCGGTGCCGCCGGGACGGGAGGCGGTGGCGGTCACCGGGTGCCTTCCGGGGCCGGGGCGGAGGAAGGCGCGGCGGGAGAGGACGGCGCGGAGGCGGCGAGCTGGGCGGGTACGGAGGCCCCCGCTCCCCCGGCCGCCTTCGACGCCGGCTGCCAGCCCGGTCCCCGGAAGACCCGCCCGGCCCGCTCGCCCCAGGTGCCGGCGGCCCGGATGTCCCGGGCGATGGCGGCGTACTCGTGGGTCGCGACGCGCAGCGGGTTGTGGGTGGAGATGTTCTTGGTGAGCCCGTAGACGGGCCGCTCGGTCTCGGCCGCGAAGGAGCCGAACATCCGGTCCCAGACGATCAGGATCCCGCCGTAGTTGCGGTCCAGGTAGCTGCCCTGCGAGGCGTGGTGGACGCGGTGGTGCGAGGGCGTGTTGAGGACGTACTCGAAGGGGCGCGGGAGCTTGCCGACGCGCTCGGTGTGCACCCAGAACTGGTAGGCCAGGTTGGCCGACTGGCAGAACGCGAGCGCCGCCGGGTGCACCCCGCAGGCGATCAGCGGCAGGTAGAAGGGCCAGACGGTCGCGGAGGTCCAGGGCTGGCGCAGCGCGGTGGTGAGGTTGAACTTCCGGCTGGAGTGGTGGACCACATGGCAGGCCCACAGGATCCGGATCACATGGTGGCCGCGGTGCGACCAGTAGTAGAAGAAGTCCTGCGCGAGGAGCATCAGCAGGACGGTCCACCACAGCACGGGCACCCGCAGCGGCGTCAGCTCGTAGACCCCCATGTAGATGGCCAGGATGGGGATCTTCCACAGCAGGTCGAAGCCCAGGCTGCCGAGGCCCATGGTGAGGCTGGTGGCGGCGTCCTTGGTCTCGTACCCGGCGGCGCCCTCGTCCGGGTGGAGGCGGTAGCTGACCACCTCGATCACGGTGAGCAGGACGAAGGCCGGTATCGACCACAGCACGACATCGGGCAGGTTCGGCTCCATGCGAGCACCGTAGGGCCGCCGGTCGGCGAGGGCTAGACGTTGTTACCCACAAGTATGCGAGACCTGCTGTCAGCAGTCTTTGGCACCTTCTGCCAAGGGACCGGCCGTAGGATTCGCGGCACGCGTGTCGCCGAGGGGGAGGAACGCTCGTGTCGGGTACGGAAGTTGCGGTGTTACGGCTGGCCACGACGGTGATCGGCGCGGCCGCGAAGGCGCTGCTGACCCCGAAGCCCGGCGCGCGCCTGGTCCCGGCCCCGGTCCGCCCCCTCCCCCGCCCAGCGAAGCCGGACCGGCTGGCCGAGGTGCTCGCGGGCCGTATGGCCGGCTCCTTCGCCGACCTGCCCGAGCACGAGCGGCTGGCCGCGCTCACCTCCGTACAGGACACGTTCGCGGCGGCGGGCGAACCGGACGCCGGGCGGCTGTTCGCGCTGGACCTGGATCCGGACCGGCTGAGCGCCGAGCTCTCGGCTCCGGCCGCCGGACTCTCGGAGCGGGCCGTGGGCCTGTACGAGGACCTGCTCGGCGACTGCTGCGCGCACCTGGTGGAACAGCTCACGGCCCATCCGTCGTTCGCGGCGCGGGCGGCGGTGGAGCAGGTCCGCGCGACGAGCCGGACGCGGGAGCTGGTGGAGGACGTCCGGGCCAGGGTCGGCCCGCGCCCGGACGCGGCGGATCTGGACTTCGAGCGGCGGTACGCGGAGTTCATGGCGACGGCCAACAGCCGGATGGGCCTGTTCGGGCTGACGCTCGGCCGGTCGGCGAGCGAATGGCCGCTGGAGACGGCCTACATCAGTCTCTCGGTGAGCGGTTACGAGGCGGCCGGCCCGCCCGGTCTCGGCGGGCCGGTCCGGACATCGGTCAGCGGTTACGAGGGCAGCCACGCGCACGGACCGGACGAGCCGGTACGGACCACGGCCCGGATCGAGGAGGCGCTCGGCGAGCGGACCCGGCTGCTGTTGCGCGGCCCGGCCGGTTCGGGCAAGACCACGCTGGTGCAGTGGCTGGCGTTGAACGCCGCGCGGCGGACGTTCGGCACCGAGCTGGCGGACTGGAACCGGTGCGTCCCGTTCGTCCTGCGCCTGCGGGCCTTCACCTCCCGCGACGCGCTGCCCGCCCCGGCGGACTTCCTGCGCGCGGCCGGCGTACCGCTGCACGGCTCGGCCCCGGACGGCTGGGCGGACCGGCTGATGCTGGAGGGCCGGGCGCTGGTCCTGGTGGATGGTGTCGACGAGGTGCCGGACCGGCTGCGCAGGCGCACGGAGCGCTGGCTGAAGGACCTGATCACCGCCTACCCCCGGGCCAGGTACGTGGTGACGACCCGCCCTTCGGCGGTCCCGGAGAGCTGGCTGTCCGGCTCCGGCTTCGAACCGCACACGCTGCTGGCCATGCGCCGCGACGACATCCACGCCTTCATCGGCCACTGGCACCGGGCGGCCCGCTCCGAGTGCCGGTCGGACGAGGAGCGCGCCGAACTGGAGACGTACGAGAGCGCGCTCCGCCGCGCGGTCGGCACGCGCCGGGATCTGGCGCGGCTGGCGACGAATCCGCTGATGTGCGCGCTGCTCTGCGCGCTGAACCGGGACCGCCGGATGCAACTGCCGCGAGCGCGCAAGGAGCTGTACGACGCGGCGCTGGACATGCTGCTGGTGCGGCGCGACAACGAGCGTGAGGTCTCCGGCGTGGAGGGCGTCGACCTGACCCGCGAGGAGCAGACGACGCTGCTGCAGCGTCTCGCGTACTGGCTGATCCGCAACGACCTCGTGCAGGCCGCACAGGACGAGGCGGTGTCGCTGATCGCCGACTGGCTGCGCTCCATGTCCCAGGTCCGGGGCACGCCCGAGCAGGTCTTCACCCACCTGCTCAACCGCAGCGGTCTGCTGCGCGAACCCGTGCCCGGTGCGGTGGACTTCGTGCACCGCACCTTCCAGGACTACCTCGGCGCCAAGGCGGCGGTGGAGGTACGCGACTTCGGCGTCCTGGTCCGCCACGCGCACGAGGACCGGTGGGACGACGTGGTCCAGATGGCGGTGGGCCACGCGCGGCCCGACGAACGCGCGGCCCTGCTCACCTCGTTCCTGGAACGGGCCGACGCGGAGCCCGGCCACGAGCACCGGCTGATCCTGCTGGCGGCGGCGAGCCTGGGCCACGCGCCGGAGCTGGATCCGTCGGTGCGGGAGGCGGTGGAGGCGCGGACGGAGCGGCTGCTGCCGCCGGACAGCCAGGAGAGCATCGACCAGCTGGCCGAGGTCGGCGATCTGGCGCTGGAACTGCTGTCGTCGATGCTGGACGGCCTGAGCGAGCGCGAGGCGGCGTCGGTCGTGCGGACGGCGGCCGCGGTGGGCGGCGAGACCGCCTACGAACTGGTCCGGCAGTTCCGGGACGACGAGCGGAGCCTGATCACGCACGAAGTCTCCATGGCCTGGGAGCGGTTCGATCCGGAACGCTACGCGCGCGAGGTGCTGGCGGGCCCCGGCTGGGAGGGCACCTACGTCTACGTGAAGTCCGACCGTCATCTGTCGGCGCTGAAGCACGTACCGCGGGCGCACAGCGTGAATGTGGCGGGCGACCGCCACGATCTGTCGCCGGTGACGTCACGCACCGATGTGCGGCGCGTGTTCGTCTGGCACAACGCGCGGCTCATCGGGGTGCGGCAGCTCGCCGCCATGCCCGGACTGCGCGAACTCGGTCTGAGCAACTGTCCGCGGATCCGGACCATCGAGCCGCTCGCCCGCACCGGACTGGAGTGGCTCTCCCTCGTCCAGCTCCACCCGGAACTCGACCCCGCCCCGCTCGCCGACATGCCCGGCCTCCGCTATCTGGCGCTGGGCCATCCCTTCCTCATGGAGAGCGTCGGTGAACTGCCGGTGTGCCCGCAGGTGACCCGGCTCGACCTGCTGGCGGAGACCCGGTATCTGGACCTGGAGGGCCTGGAGGGCTGGAAGAGCCTGCGGGATCTGACGCTGTACGGCGGAGGCCAGTTCAAGCAGCTGGTACGGACGCCGGCGCTGCACGGCTTGCGGGACCTGGGGCTCATCCGGATTCCGGCCCTGGACCTGAACCTGACGGCGCCTCTGACCGGGCTGCGGGTGCTGACGCTGGCCGAGTGCGCCCTGGCATCCGGGCTGGCCCCGCTCGCGGAGCTGCCCTCGCTGACGACCCTGCGCCTGTCCGGGAAGGCCGGGCGCTACGACCTCGCCCCGCTCGCCGCCTCCGCGCACCTGACCATCCACCTGGCCCACGACACCCACGCCACCGGCACCGAACTCTTTCCGCCGGAACGGATCGTCCGCCTCCCCTGACCGGGTGATCCCCCGACCGGGGCGGCCGAATAGGGGACTGTCAGTCATGGCCCGTATTCTCTGTGACCATGCTCGACGACCGCCAGACAGCCGCAGCGTGGCCGACCGCCTACCCGCAGGGGTACGCGGTCGTCGACGTGGAGACCACCGGCCTCGCCCGCGACGACCGGATAATCTCCGCCGCCGTCTACCGGCTGGACGCCCTGGGCAATGTCGAGGACCACTGGTACACGCTGGTCAACCCGGAGCGGGACCCCGGTCCCGTCTGGATCCACGGGCTGACGAGCGAGGTACTCGAAGGCGCGCCGCTCTTCCCGGAGGTGGCCGCCGAGCTGTCGGAGCGTCTCTCGGACCGGGTGCTCGTCGCGCACAACGCGGCGTTCGACTGGTCGATGATCGCCCGGGAGTACGCACGGGCCTCGGTGATCGCCCCGGTCGAGCACCGCCTGTGCACCATCGCGCTGGCCAAGGAGCTTCGGCTGCCGCTGCCCAACCACAAGCTGGCCACGCTCGCCGCGCACTTCGGGGTCGTACAGCAGCAGGCCCACCACGCCCTGGACGATGCCCGGGTGCTGGCCGAGGCGTTCCGGCCGAGTCTGCACGCGGCGGCCCGGGGCGGGGTGCGGCTGCCGTTGCTGGAGTGCCGTCCGCTGACCGAGTGGTCCGACTCCCCCGTCGCCCCGCGCGTCGGGTATCAGCCCTCGCGGCAGAACAGCTGGCGGCCTTCGCGCAAGCGGCCTGCCTGCCCGTATCCCAACCCGGGGCGGTACGAGAAGGAGAAGCCGCTCCAGCAGGGGATGCGGGTGGCCTTCTCCGGGGACACCTCGATCGACCGGGAGCTGTTGGAGGACCGGGCGGTGGAGGCCGGTCTGCATGTGGCGACCAGCGTGTCCCGGCTGACCAGTCTGCTGGTGACCAACGACCCGGACGCGGCCACCTCCAAGACGCAGAAGGCCAAGTCGTTCGGCACGCCGATCCTGGAGGAGAGCGCCTTCACCCATCTGCTGCGCGATGTGGCCCCCGCCGACGGGGCCGCCCTGCCGCAGCAGGCGCCGCCGTCATCGGAGTGAACCGGGCACGACTCGCCCGGCGGCCGCTCGCCCCGTGGCCGCCGGGCGTCCCACCCTGTGGCGCATGGCACGTTGCGAGGTTTGCGGAAACGACTACGGCATGTCCTTCGAGGTGCACGCACAAGGTGCGGTGCACGTCTTCGACTGCTTCTCCTGCGCCATCCACCGCATGGCGCCGATCTGCGAGCACTGCCGGGTCCAGGTGATCGGGCAGGGCGTCGAGGTCGACGGGCACTGGTACTGCGGCGCCCACTGCGCCCGCGCCGAGGGGAAGGCGGGCATCGTGGACAAAGTGTGAGGAAAAGCCTCATTGCCGGATCGCTCCGGCAGCACCCCTGAGTGCCGCACCCCATGACCCCGGTTGTACGGTCATGGGGTGTACCGCTTCCTGTTGACCCGGCAGTGGGTGATCCTCACCCTGCTCGGCCTCGTCCTGATCCCGACGATGATCGAGCTGGGTTTCTGGCAGTTCCACCGGCACGAACACCGGGTCGAGCAGAACGGGCTGATCTCGCGGAACCTCGCCGCGCAGCCGGTCCCGGTCACCGAACTCACCTCACCCGGCCACACCGTCCCGCGCTCGGACTACTGGCGGACGGTCACCGCGACGGGCACGTTCGACACCGAGCACGAGGTGGTCGTCCGCCGCCGGACCTCGGACGACGACCGCATCGGCGTCCATGTCCTGACCCCGCTGGACCTCAAGGACGGCGGCACCGTCCTGGTCAACCGGGGCTGGGTGCCGGCCGCGCCGAACCAGACCGCCTTCCCCGACGTGCCGCCCGCGCCCCGCGGCGAGGTGACCGTCACCGGCCGCCTCAAGGCGGACGAGACGACCGGCAGCAGCGGCATCAAGGACCTGGCGGGACTGCCGGACCGGCAGGTGATGCTGATCAACAGCGACCAGCAGTCGCAGCTGCTGTCCCGGACGGTCCTCGGCGGCTACATCGAGCAGACCGAGCCCGCCCCTTCCGGTGATCTGCCCGAGCAGATCGCCCGCCCCGACGACAGCTCGATCGGCCCGCACATGGCCTACGCCGTCCAGTGGTGGCTGTTCGTCGCCGCGGTCCCGGTCGGCTGGATCATTCTCGTACGCCGTGAGAAGCGCGACCGCGAGCAGGCCGCGGCCGAGAACACGACGGCCGAGGCCTCCGAGCAGCCGGAGCCGGCGAGCGCCTGAGGCCGGCGGCACACCATCGGGCTGGTTGACATCGGCCCGGTTCGGGAAAACGCCAGGCGTGACCCCACGCATCGAGGACTACGCCCTGATCGGCGATCTCCAGACCGCCGCGCTCGTCGGCAGGAACGGTTCGGTGGACTGGCTCTGCCTGCCCCGCTTCGATTCCGGCGCCTGTTTCGCCGCCCTGCTCGGCACCGAGGAGAACGGCCACTGGCGCATCGCGCCCCAGGGCGCCGGCGCATCGGACACCTGCACCCGACGCGGCTATGTGCGGGACTCCCTGGTTCTGGAGACGTACTGGGAGACGCGGACCGGCACGGTGAAGGTCATCGACTTCATGCCGCAGCGCGACAGGTCGCCGGACCTGATGCGGATCGTCGAGGGCGTCAGCGGCAGCGTCGACATGAGTTCGGTGCTGCGGCTGCGCTTCGACTTCGGTTCGGTGGTGCCCTGGGTGCGGCGTTCGCACGGTCACCGGGTGGCGGTCGCGGGCCCCGACTCCGCATGGCTGCGCAGCGAGCCGCCGGTCAAGACGTGGGGCCAGCAGTTCAGCACCTGCTCCTCGTTCACCGTGGCCGAGGGCGACAGTGTGGCGTTCGTGCTGACCTGGCACCCCTCGCACTCTCCGCGCCCGAAGCTGATCGACCCGCACAAGGCGCTGAAGCACACGCTGCACGACTGGGCGAAGTGGACCGCGCGGTGCACGTACGAGGGGCCCTACCGAGACGCGGTGCTGCGCTCGCTGATCACCCTGAAGGCGCTGACGTACGCCCCGACGGGCGGCATCGTGGCGGCCCCGACCACCTCACTCCCGGAGGAGATCGGCGGCGTACGGAACTGGGACTACCGCTTCTGCTGGCTGCGGGACGCCACGCTGACGCTCGGGGCGATGGTCTCGGCCGGCTATCTGGAGGAGGCGGCGGCCTGGCGGGACTGGCTGCTGCGGGCCGTCGCCGGTGACCCGGCCGACCTGCAGATCATGTACGGGCTGGCGGGCGAGCGCCGGCTGCCCGAGGCGGAGCTGCCCTGGCTCACCGGGTACGAGCACTCCCGGCCGGTGCGCACCGGCAACGCGGCCGTCCGGCAGCGGCAGCTCGATGTGTACGGCGAGGTCATCGACGCGCTCCGGCTCGCCCGTGTCGCCGGTCTCGACGACAAGCCGCACGCCTGGAACCTCCAGCTCAGCCTGCTCGGCTTCCTGGAGTCGACCTGGCGGGAGCCGGACGAGGGGCTGTGGGAGATCCGCGGCGCCCGGCGGCACTTCGTGCACTCCAAGGTGATGGCCTGGGTCGCGGCCGACCGGGCGGTCCGCTCGCTGGAGGAGAACCCGGAGCTGCCCGGCGACGCGGACCGCTGGCGGGCGATGCGGGACGCGGTGCACGCCGAGGTCTGCGAGAAGGGGTACGACCCCGAGCGGAACACCTTCACCCAGTCCTACGGGTCACGGGAACTGGACGCCTCGACGCTGCTCATCGTGCGGACCGGGTTCCTGCCACCCGACGATCCCCGGACGATCGGCACGGTCGAAGCGGTCCGCGACGAGCTGGGCAGCGACGGTCTGGTCCGCCGCTACAGCACCGACGGCGGTTCGGTGGACGGACTGCCGGGCGACGAGGGTGCGTTCCTCGCCTGCTCGTTCTGGCTGGTCGACGCGTTGCGGCGGATCGGCAGGCCGGACGAGGCGCGGGACCTGTTCGAACGGCTGCTGGAACTCCGCAGCGACCTGGGGCTGCTGGCCGAGGAGTACGACGTCGCGGCGGGGCGGCAGCTGGGCAACTACCCCCAGGCGTTCAGCCATATCGGACTGGTGAACTCCGCTGTCGACCTGGCCGGGGAGGAACCGGCAGGATAGGGCCATGGATCTTGGACTGAAGGACCGCGTCTACATCGTCACCGGAGCGACCCGGGGCCTCGGCAACGCCACGGCCCGCGCCCTGGCCGCCGACGGCGCGAAAGTGATCATCAGCGGCCGGGACGAGAAGGCCGTGACGGAGGCCGCCGCCGAACTGGGCCCGGACGCGCTCGGGGTCGCCGCGGACAACGCCGACCCGGGCGCCGCCCAGCGTCTGGTGGACACCGCGCGGGAACGCTTCGGGCGGCTCGACGGCATTCTCATCAGCGTCGGCGGGCCGCCTCCGGGCTTCGTCGCGGACAACACGGACGACCAGTGGCAGACGGCGTTCGAGTCGGTGTTCCTCGGAGCGGTACGGCTCGCCCGGACGACGGCGGCCGCGCTCGGCGAGGGCGGGGTGATCGGCTTCGTGCTCTCCGGGTCGGTGCACGAGCCGATCGCGGGGCTGACCATCTCCAACGGGCTGCGTCCCGGTCTCGCCGGTTTCGCCAAGTCGCTGGCCGACGAGCTGGGCCCGCGCGGTATCCGGGTGGTGGGCGTGCTGCCCGCCCGGATCGACACCGACCGGGTCCGTGAGCTGGACGCCCTGTCCGGCGACGCGGAGGCCGCCCGCACCGCCAACGAGGCGCGGATCCCGCTGCGTCGCTACGGGACGCCCGAGGAGTTCGGCAGGACCGCGGCCTTCCTGCTCTCCCCCGCCGCTTCCTATCTGACAGGGATCATGGTCCCGGTCGACGGCGGGTTCCGGAGCGGCTTCTGACCTCGCGCTCCTGAGCGTACGCCCACGGGCCGTCAGGACACCCGCTCCGCGCGGTGCTTGACGGCCTTGAGGCGTACCTCGGCGGGAAGCGTCTCCAGACCGGCCGATTCCCTGGCATGCGCCAGCGCCCCGTCGCCGACCGCGGTCAGCGTTCCGAGCGGCGCGGCGTGCGGCTCCATCAGCAGCCGGAGCCGGGCCCGGGGCGCGGTGCGGCGGCCGGTCAGCATCGCCTGGGCGCGGGCCACTCCGTCCAGTTCGCCCGCCTCTGCGGCGAGCACGCCCTCCAGGGCGCGGCCCCGCAGCTGTGCCCCTTCGCCGTCGCCGCTGTCGACCAGCACTTCGGCGAGCCGGCCGCGGCGGAGCTGGGCGAGGAACCACCACAGGGCGAGGACCACCAGGACGGCGAGAACCGCGATCACGGTCGGCCACCACCAGCCGTCGTCGCGCCAGCGGTGCCGGTCGGCCACGCTGAGCAGCACATCGTTTCTGCCGTCCCAGGGCCACCAGGACGGCACCGACGCGCCGAGGCCGGTGGCGAACGCGGCTCCGCCGACGACGACCAGCACCAGTCCGGCCAGGGCCAGCAGGACCCGGTTGACGGTGGAGCGCATGCGGCTCATCCCTTCTTCGCCGGTCGGTGCACCTGGACGGAGAGGGCGGGCGGTTTCGCCAGGCCCAGCTCCCGGACGGCCTTCTCCAGTACGTCGTCCAGGTCGGTGCGTACGTCGTCGAGTTCCCGGAAGTGCGAGAGTGCGCGCACCTTCGCCCTGCGCCGTCCCATGCGGACGCGCACGGACTGCACGCCGGACACCTCCACGGCCCTGTCCCGCAGGACCAGTGCGGCGGCGGTGCGGTCGAGCCCGGCCCGGATGTCGGCGCGGTCACGGCGCATCGGCAGCAGGTCGCGCAGTCCGGGGGTGAGGGCCAGCAGGATCAGCCAGAGGCCGATCAACGCCGCGGCGGCCGCACCGATCAGCACCGCGACATCGTCCAGCTGCCGTTCGGCCAGGCCGTCGGCGAGGGAGCGACGCCACTGCATGGCCGGATGGTCGGCCCGTACGGCGGCGATGTCGTAGAGCAGCAGTCCGGCGGCGCCCAGGAGCACCAGGGCCAGCAGGGCGGCCGGAACCCGGCGCGCGGACCAGAAGCGGCCGGCCCGCCCGTCGCCCTGTTCCAGGGTGGGGACCGGTGCGCGGGTGTCGGCCGACGCGTCGAGGACCGGGGTCGGCGTCTCGCTGTCGCCCGGTGCCACGGTGGGCATCCGCCGGGTGGAGCCGGTCGGTTCACCGGGTTCGGTCATCGGATCCTCCCCTGTGCGGCGGCGCTCGTTGCGGAGGGGTGCAGCCGTTCGACCTGTACGGCCACCTCGGGCACCTCCATGCCGGCGAGCGCCTTGACGCGCCGGGCGACCCGGCTGCGTACGGCGCCGCACTGGCGGCCGATGTCACAGGGGTAGCCGAGTTCCAGGACGACCCGGACCCGGGCGGCGTCGCGGTGCACGGTGACCGTGGCTCGCGGCGACGCCCCGTCCTCGGGCGGATCGGCGACCGCTTCCTTCGCCGCCTGGGCGGCGATCTTGGCGACTACGCGGTCGGCGATCCGGGTCTCGCCCCGTTCCGCGGCGGCGACCCGGCCGGTCACCGCCGTCACCGTCGCCGGTCGCCGCGCTCGCGACTCCGGAAGAAGTCGCCGGGCTCCAGGTCACCGTCCAGGAAGCGGCCGGCGATGAAGCCGATCGCGCC
Source organism: Streptomyces sp. iso_384 (assembly GCF_056172905.1). Taxonomy (NCBI): domain Bacteria; kingdom Bacillati; phylum Actinomycetota; class Actinomycetes; order Kitasatosporales; family Streptomycetaceae; genus Streptomyces; species Streptomyces sp. iso_384. Next base: position 2,540,746 of record NZ_JBWBTT010000001.1, on the reverse strand, counting down.
CAGGGCGGCCACCAGTACGAAGGCTCCGAACCCGCCGAAGTATCCGGCGAACCCGAGTGCCATGCCGGCCAACAGACCGGCGACAGCCATGCTCATCGTGATGTCTCCTCAACTGCCGTGCGACAGAAACGCGGAAGGGTTACTGGAGACGCTGACTGTCGTTGTCCTCGTCATCGTCGTCCTCGTCGGGCAGCTTGACGTCGCTGACCGCGATGTTGACCTCGACGACCTCGAGGCCGGTCATGCGCTCCACCGCCGCGACGACGTTCTCGCGGACGTCACGGGCCACGTCGGAGATCGACACGCCGTAGTCGACGACGATCTCCAGGTCGAGGGCCGTCTGGGACTCGCCGACCTCGGCCTTGACCCCCCGGGTGACGGACTTGCCGCCGCCCGGGACCCGGTCACGGACGGCGCCGAACGTCCGCGACAGGCCGCTGCCCATCGCGTGGACGCCGACCACGTCGCGGGCCGCCATTCCGGCGATCTTCTCGACGACGCCGTCGGCGATGGTGGTGCGGCCCCGGGTGCCCGGGTCGCCGCCGCCGCGCTTGCTGAGCGGAGTCTTGCCGCCCGAACCGCTGTCGGGGTTGTTGCGCTGGGAGGTGTCAGTCATCGCTGCTCATCCCTTCGGGGCAGGGTTGGACTTCCTTGCCCACGTTAAGTGCGCTTTCCCCATCCCGCGCCGTGGATGCGGCAGGCTGGGGCGATGACAACGGCGCAGGGCCCCCAGAGGGCCGATGGATGGACCGCCGCGGTACGGCAGCGGCTCGGTCTGGGCAGGCTGCTGCCGCTGGGCGGCCCGGCGGACGGCGCGTGGATCGCGGAGACGGCGGCCGCCTCGGTGCTGCGCGGGGCGGCGGCCCGCCCCGGGACGGTGCTGGGGAAGCTGCGGATCGGCCCGACGGAGGAGGCGGTCGCCGGGAGCGGCCAGGATGGTGCGCCGGCGCCGGGCGACCCGGCGCCGCCACCGACTCCGCCGAGCGGGCTGCCGCCGGTGCCGCTGCGGATCCAGGCGGAGTTCTCGGCCACCCCGGACCGGCCGCTGCCGGACACCGCGGCGGCGCTGCGTGCGGCGCTCCTCACGGCCGCCGCCGCCCGGCTGGGGCTGGAGATCGCCGAGGTGGATCTGACGGTGACGGCATTGCTGGAGGACGGTGCACCCGATCAGGTGACGGAGCCGGGGACGGCGGCGGCCCGGGTCGCGGAGCCGGAGGGCCCGGTGGCGACGGCGGCCGCCGGGGCGCCGGGCGTCGTCTCGCTGACCCGGGCCCTGGGCAGCCCCGTGCACACCGACCGGGACCATGTGCGGGTCGAGGTGGCGACGGCCGGTGACCACCGGGCGCTCGATGTCGCCCGGTCGGTACGCACGGCGGTGGCGGCGGCCACGGAGGCGCGGCTGCCGGTGTCGGTGCTGGTCACGGATGTGGTCAGTCGGTGATGCCCGCCAGATCGCGGAGCCGGCGGCCCTGGGCCGCCCGCTCGGCGACGCGCTGCTCCTCGTAGGTACGCGAGAGCGCGCCGCCGAGGAGTGCCTTGGTCTCGACGACGGCGTCGCGGGGTGCTGCCACCAGGGCGGCGGCGAGGTCGCGGGCCGCCGCGTCGAGCTGGTCGGCGGGGACCACGAGGTTGGCGAGGCCGGTGCGCTCTGCCTCCTCGGCGTGCACGAAGCGGCCGGTGGCGCAGATTTCGAGCGCGCGGGCATACCCCACGAGGTGCACCAGGGGGTGGGTGCCCGTGAGGTCGGGAACGAGGCCGAGGCTGGTCTCGCGCATGGCGAACTGCACGTCCTCGGCGACGATCCGCAGATCGCAGGCGAGGGCGAGCTGGAAGCCCGCGCCGATGGCGTGGCCCTGGACCGTCGCGATCGACACGAGGTCGTTGCGGCGCCACCAGGTGAACGCCTCCTGGTACTCGGCGATGGTCGCGTCGAGCTCGGCCTCCGGGCCGCGCGCCATGTCGAGGAACGACGGCTCGCCGTCGAAGCCCTCGGGCGTGAAGGCCTGCCGGTCGAGGCCCGCGGAGAAGGACTTGCCCTCGCCGCGGAGCACCACGACCCGAACCGTGCCGGGCAGCGCCCGTCCGGCCTCGGTCAACGCCCGCCACAGAGCGGGAGACTGAGCGTTGCGCTTGGCCGGGTTGGTGAGCGTCACCGTGGCGACGGCATCGTCGACGGTGAGCCGTACGCCGTCCTTGTCGAGCACAGTGTCGAGCGAGGTCATGGGACGCCTCCGGATCGGGTGCAGTCAGCACTCAAGAACTAAGTGACTGAACAGTAACCACCCGGACGACCTTGCGGTCAGCCGGGTGGCCACCCCTAATTCCGTTGGGCCCGAATGACACCGAATGACGTCGAGGACTCCGAAACCGCGGAGGCCTCAGGCCGAAGCGGCCTTCTTGCCTCGTGTCGCGCCGCCGCGTCCCCGCAGCGTCACTCCGGACTCACTGAGCATCCGGTGGACGAATCCGTAGGAGCGGCCGGTTTCCTCGGCCAGCGCCCGGATGCTCGCACCGGAGTCGTACTTCTTCTTCAGGTCTGCCGCGAGCTTGTCACGCGCGGCGCCGGTTACCCGGCTGCCCTTCTTCAGAGTCTCGGCCACCCGTGCCTCCTCATGGGAAGTGCGCTCTGGACTCTCATGATCACCCCTCCCGCGCTTCCTGGCCACCCATTCGGCAAGGTCGGTGCGAGCGGTTTCCCGGACGAGAAGCGCGTCGACACGAGCGGAATCCCTGATTCCAGCGGGCGCACACAGGCGTACGGCCCTCACCGGCCCGAGAACGGGCAGGTCAGGGCCGTACGAGGAGAGAACGCCGGAAAAGGGGCGCGCGGCGGGTGAGCGCGGGGCGCACCACCGGAGTACGAGACGCCCTCACGCAGATGATGGATCACGCGTAGGCCGAATGATCTATTCCCGGTGGATCAGGCGAGGGCGACGAGGTCGCGGTAGTCCGCTCCCCAGAGGTCCTCGACACCGTCCGGAAGCAGGATGATCCGCTCCGGCTGGAGCGCCTCGACGGCGCCCTCGTCGTGGGTGACGAGGACGACGGCGCCCTTGTAGGTGCGCAGCGCGCCGAGGATCTCCTCGCGGCTGGCGGGGTCGAGGTTGTTCGTCGGCTCGTCGAGCAGGAGCACGTTGGCGGAGGAGACGACCAGGGTCGCCAGCGCGAGCCGGGTCTTCTCGCCGCCGGAGAGCACCCCGGCCGGCTTGTCGACGTCGTCGCCGGAGAAGAGGAAGGAGCCGAGCGTCTTGCGGACCGCGACGAGGTCGAGGTCGGGGGCGGCGGAGCGCATGTTCTCCAGGACCGTGCGCTCCGGGTCGAGGGTCTCGTGCTCCTGGGCGTAGTACCCGAGCTTGAGACCGTGCCCCTCGATGACCTGGCCGGTGTCGGGCTTCTCGGCGCCGCCGAGCAGGCGCAGCAGCGTGGTCTTGCCGGCGCCGTTGAGGCCGAGGATGACGACGCGGGAGCCCTTATCGATGGCGAGGTCGACGTCGGTGAAGATCTCCAGCGAGCCGTACGACTTGGACAGGCCCTCCGCCATCAGCGGAGTCTTGCCGCAGGGCGAGGGGTCGGGGAAGCGCAGCTTGGCGACCTTGTCCGAGACCCGTACGGCCTCCAGGCCCGAGAGCAGCCGGTCGGCGCGCTTGGCCATGTTCTGGGCGGCGACGGTCTTGGTGGCCTTGGCGCGCATCTTGTCGGCCTGCGCGTTGAGGGTCGCGGCCTTCTTCTCGGCGTTCTGGCGCTCGCGCTTGCGGCGCTTCTCGTCGGCCTCGCGCTGCTGCTGGTAGAGCTTCCAGCCCATGTTGTAGATGTCGATCTGGGAGCGGTTGGCGTCGAGGTAGAAGACCTTGTTGACGACCGTCTCGACCAGTTCGACGTCGTGGGAGATCACGACGAAGCCGCCGCGGTAGGACTTGAGGTAGTCGCGCAGCCAGACGATGGAGTCGGCGTCGAGGTGGTTGGTCGGCTCGTCCAGGAGCAGCGTGTCGGCGTCCGAGAAGAGGATGCGGGCCAGCTCGACGCGGCGGCGCTGACCGCCGGAGAGCGTGTGCAGGGGCTGGCCGAGCACCCGGTCGGGCAGGCTGAGCGCGGCGGCGATGGTGGCGGCCTCGGCCTCGGCGGCGTATCCGCCCTTGGTGAGGAACTCCGTCTCCAGGCGCTCGTACTTCTTCATCGCCTTCTCGCGGGTGGCGCCCTGTCCGTTCGCCATCCGGTCCTCGTTCTCGCGCATCTTGCGCAGGATCGTGTCGAGGCCGCGGGCGGAGAGGATGCGGTCGCGGGCGAGGATGTCGAGGTCGCCGGTGCGCGGGTCCTGCGGGAGGTAGCCCACCTCGCCGGAGGTGGTGATGGTGCCGCCCGCAGGGGTGCCTTCGCCCGCGAGGCACTTGGTGAGGGTGGTCTTGCCCGCTCCGTTGCGGCCGACGAGGCCGATGCGGTCGCCCTTGGCGATGCGGAAGGAAGCGGATTCGATGAGGATGCGGGCGCCGGCGCGCAGCTCGATGCCGGAAGCGGTGATCACGGGAAAAACTCCAGGGCAGTATGGACGGCGGAGGGACGAGGGCGGAGGTCTCTCGACGCCGCTAATGCACAAGGAGGAAGGCCATACGGCCCATTCTACCGGCGGAGCGCAACTCCTTTTCCGCGCGCCCGGTGGGACGAACCATCCGATACTCGGCGCAGGGCGTCACCCCGTCGCCCGCCCGAGCCCGAGGGTGGTGCGACCGTGCAGTTCGACGACGACGCCGATCTGGACACGTCCGAGGTCCAGGATGTCCGCGGCAGCCGGATCCCTGGCGGGAAGGCCACCGTGGGCGGCGGCATCGCCGGGGTGATCGCTCTGATCCTGGGCCTGCTCCTCGGCGTCGGACCCGATCAGCTCGGGCTGACCTCCGACGGCGCGGACCCGGCGGCGACCTCGTCGTCGGCCGGGCAGGTGCAGGAGAGCTGCCTGAAGGGGCAGGACGCGAACAGCCGGGAGGACTGCCGGACGGTGGCGGTGGTCAACAGCGTGCAGGACTTCTGGCGTCAGGAGTTCGAACGGCGCGACGCCTCCTACGCGGGCGCGCGAACGGTCCTGTTCAGCCGGCGGGTGGGCACCGCCTGCGGGGCCGCCACCTCGGCGGTCGGGCCGTTCTACTGCCCCGGTGACCGCAAGGTCTATCTGGACCTCGGGTTCTTCGACGACCTGCGGACGAAGTTCGGCTCCAGCGGCGGGCCGTTCGCCCAGGCGTACGTCGTGGCGCACGAGTACGGCCACCATGTGCAGAACCAGACGGGGACGCTGGGCCGGTCGCAGGACGGGCGGCAGGGCGAGAACAGCAACGCGGTGAGGGTGGAGCTGCAGGCCGACTGCTACGCCGGGGTCTGGGCGCACCACGCGACGACGACGCCGGACGAGTCGACCGGCCGACCACTGATCACGGAGCTGACCAGGGCGGACATCAGGGACGGCCTGGACGCGGCGGCGGCGGTCGGCGACGACCGGATCCAGGAGCGGTACCAGGGCCGGGTCACGCCGGAGTCGTGGACGCACGGTTCGGCAGCGCAGCGGCAGCAGTGGTTCTCCACCGGGTTCCGTACGGGCGACATGGCCCGGTGCGACACCTTCACCTGAGCCGGCCGCCCACCCCGACCTGCGGTGAGGCCTTCCGACAGGGCGTTGTCAGTGGCGGATGGAAGACTGAGACGCAGATCACACCGGAGTCGTCGGAGTGGTCCCGACGGCAGCCGCGGACACGGCATCAGGAGAGGTGAGTGCGATGGCAGGCGCGGGGAGCGGCGTTCCCACGATCTATCCGACGATTCTGTACGACGACGCGAAGGCGGCGATCAGAACGCTGACGCAGGGCCTCGGTTTCACCGAGGAGGCGGTCTACGAGGGCGAGAACGGCAGTGTGCTCCATGCCGAGCTGTCCTTGGGCAACGGCAGGGTGATGCTCGGTTCGAAGGGGCGCGAGGGCGTGTTCGCACGGGCGATGGCGGGCGCGGGCCCGGCGGGGGTGTACGTGGTGGTGGACGAGGTGGACGCGCACTGCGCCCGGGCCAAGGAGTTCGGCGTGGAGATCCTCATGGAGCCGACCGATCAGGACTACGGCTCGCGGGACTACATGGCGCGGGACGCCGAGGGCAATGTGTGGAGCTTCGGGACGTACGCCCCGGGGTCCGGCTGAGCGGACCCCGGCGGCGGACGGTTCAGGCTCCTCCGGTGTGCACCTGGAAGGCGGCCCGGCGGACCGCTTTGGCCAGGGCCGGGTCCGGGTGGGCGGCGGCCAGGGCGACCAGGACCTGGACGGTGCGCGGGTGGCCGACGGCCCTGACCTCGTCGAGCAGGGCCGGGACGGTGCCCTGGACGGCGGAGTCGAGGTGGCGCACCAGCAGCGCGGTCTCGCCGTGGTCGGCGACGGCGGCCGCGGTGTCGACCCAGAGCCAGGTGGACTCCTCGCGGCTGAGGACGTCCTGGGCGTCGTCGGGGTCGTTGCCCTCGTACTCGGCGAGCCAGAGCAGCGCGTAGGGCCGCAGCGAGGGTTCGGCGAGCACGGCGCGGACCTCGGGTTCGGCGGGGGCGCCGACGACCCTCAGCGCTTCGAAGGCCAGTCCGCGCAGCAGCGCGTCCTCGCCCCGGGCGACGGCCAGCAGTTCGGCGACGGCGCTGCCGACCGTGCGGGCGGCGAGCCAGGCGCGGTATTCGTCGCGGGCCGGCCCGGGGGTGAGCCGGGCGCAGCCGAGGAGCATGTCGGCGGCGGACTGCTCGATGTTGCCGGCCGGGCTCTGGGCGGCGACGCAGATCTGTTCCAGCTTGACCCAGACCGCCCAGTTGCCGAGCGGGGTGAGGGTGGCCTGCCCTCTGCCGAGGGTCAGCGCCCCGACGGCGGCGAGGCCCTCCAGGGCCCAGTCGAGCAGCAGGGCGTTGAGGTCGGCGCTGCGGGCGGGTCCGGCCGCGCTCAGAGCACTCGCGGCCGTCTCCGGGGCGGCGGGCGCGGTTCTGCCGGGGCCGAGGGGCACTTCGCAGCGCTCCTCCTGGAGTTCGGCGACGCGCTGGCCGAGGAGGTCCAGCAGGGCGGGGACGGTGACGGGGCCCGCGGAGAGCTGGAGGAGCGAGAGCACCTGGGGCACGGCCTCGACGGCTTCGGCGACCGGGCCCGCCTCGATGCCCTCGGGCGCGGCGTGGACGAGCGACCAGGCGTCGAAGAGCGCCACCCAGCCGCGCAGCACGGCGGAGTCGTCCCGGTCCCAGGCGCGCAGCCGCCAGCCGGGGCGGGCGGTGTCACCGTGCAGCTCGATGAGTCCGGCCAGCCGGGCCCGGTCCCAACCCGCGCGGACCTGCGCCGGGGAGAGCTCCAGAGCGGTGGCCGCCCGTTCGAGGGCGTGGGCCGCGAGCGGGGCGGCGGTGCCCGGCCCCGGGGTGTCGGCGGCCCAGTGGGCGATGCGTACGGCGTCGGCGAGCACGGCCCTGGCCTGGCGTGCCAGTTCCGTGCGGGGCGGGGTGCCCTCGGGGGGCCGGGGAGCCGGCCTGGTGCGCCGGGTGGTCACGGCCTTGCGGGCGGTGGCAAGGGGTCGCGGGCGGACAAGTCGCAGCCTGGAGTCGCGCGGAGTACGGGACGTCACGGGAGCAGTCTTGCCCCTGACGGCCCGAAAGCCCAAACGGAAGGCGTTTCACCGGTACGTGAAAGGTTCCCCCGGCGCGATGGCAAGGGGGAGAGTTCACCCCATCGGCTCACATCAGGGGCGTGAGGAAGCGCCGCAGGGTCTCTTCGTAGCGGGCCGGGTCGGCGTTCCACATCGACGCATGCGGAGCCTGCGCCACGGCGTGCAGGCTGACCAGATCCGGGCTGCGGGCGGCGAGCTCCCGGGAGGGCCCCCAGGGGGCGATGGTGTCGTCGGGGCCGTGCAGGATCAGGGTCGGGGTGCGCAGCGAGGCCACCGCCGAGGTCTCCAGCACCGGGGCGGCGCTCATCCCGGTCCGGCCCTGGGCGGCGCGGACGGCGAGCGGCAGCAGGGCGGCCGGGACGCCGCGGGCCGCGGCCAGGGCGCGCAGGGTGACCGGCCAGTCGAGGACCGGCGAGTCGAGGACGAGGCCGCTGATCCGGTCGCGGAGCGGTGACTCGACGGCGGCGTACAGGGCCATGGTGGCGCCGGTGGACCAGCCGTGGACGATGACGTTCCGCGCTCCGTGGCGCAGGGCGTGGCGGATGGCGGCGTCGAGGTCGCGCCATTCGGAGGCGCCGAAGTGGCCGAGGCCGTCGGCGGGGCGCGGGGCTCCGGGGTCGCCCCGGTAGGCGAAGTCGAGGATCGGGAAGCGCTGTGCGTGCAGGAAGCCCATGAGGTTCATGGGATGGGTCCGGGTGGCGCCGAGACCGTGCACGGTGATGATCCAGGTGTCGCGTGCGCCGGGGACGTACCAGGCGGGCAGGATGCCCAGCTCGCCGGGGATCTCGGCCTCCTGGTGGTCCAGGCCGAGGTCGCTGCCCGGGTCGCCGCCGTACAGCGCGGGGGTGAGGCGGACCTTCGCGCCGGGTTCGAGGAGCCCCTGGCCGACGCTCTCCAGTCTCCGCACGACCGTGTCGGCGGCCTGGGAGGCCCCGTCGACGACGGGTCCGACGACCGCGTGGACGCCGGGTCCGGCGAGGCCCCAGGTGCCGGGCCGGAGCGCCGAGAAGGAGCGGGTCAGGGTGACCTGCCCGGCCGCCGTGGCGTGCACGGTGAGCCTGCGGTCGGCGGGGAGGGGACGTCCGGGCGTCGCCTTGAGGGCGACGCCACTGGCGTACCGGCCGGCCGCGACCGCTGCCGCACCGACGCCGATGATCGAGGTGACGGCCGTTGCCGTCGCGGTTACCGGGCGCACCGCTTCAGTGTCGTGGCGCGGGTGACGAACTGCCAGCGGACAGGGGCCGTCCGGGCGGGGCGCGGGTCAGCCGGGCTGGCCGTATCCCTTGAGCGCCTCGGTCACCTCGGCCAGCTGGGCCGTGTCGAGCAGGGCCGGGGTGCGGCCGGGCACGGAGCTCGCGGTGAGCCAGAGGCGGCACAGCCACTCCAGTTGGGCGGTGCGTTCGTAGGCCTGGTCGAGGGTGTCGCCGTAGGTGACGGTGCCGTGGTTGGCGAGCAGACAGCCGGTGCGGTCCCGGAGGGCTTCGAGCATGGCGTCGGCCAGTTCGGGGGTGCCGTAGCGGGCGTAGGCGGCGGCGCGGACCGGGCCGCCGAGGATGGCGGCCGCGTAGTGGATCAGCGGCACCTCGGTGACGAGGGTGGAGACGGCGGTGGCGTGCACGGCGTGGGTGTGGACCACGGCGGCGGCGTCGGTGGAGCGGTAGACCGCCAGGTGGAGAGGGAGTTCGCTGGTCGGCCCGAGCTCCCCGAGGACCTGCCGGCCGTCCAGGTCGACGCCGACCGCGTCGTGGGGTCCGAGCCGGTCGTAGGGCACCCCGCTGGGCGTCACCAGGACCAGATCGCCGACCCGGGCGGACACATTGCCCGAGGTACCCACGACCAGGCCGTCCGCCGCGCTGCGGCGGGCCGTCGCGACGACGTCCCGCCAGGTCTCTGCCACGGATTCCGGGTGCTGCTCGCTCATGGGGCGATCGTAGGCGCGAAGGCGCGCAACCGGAACGTCACGCGGGCAGTGACGGGGATCTCTTCCGGGCGCCGAACAGCCGGTCAAAATGTTCGCCAACGGGCGGCAAAGGGCAGTCCACGCCGCACCCCACAGGCATCCCGCAACCTCTCCCGCACACAAGCGGAAGCGACCCACTCCGTTTGGGGTCACCGCAAAGCCCTGTCCAGTTCATCTTCCGTTCACTCAGGTTGCCTACGGTCCACGAGCCACTGACGTCGAACGATTGCCTGGGTAAATGGAACACATCACGCTGCTGCTTGCGATTGTGGTCGTAACAGCTCTCGTGTTCGATTTCACGAACGGTTTCCACGACACCGCCAACGCGATGGCCACCACCATCTCGACCGGCGCACTGAAGCCCAAGACAGCGGTGGCGATGTCCGCCGTTCTCAACCTGATCGGCGCGTTCCTGTCGGTGGAGGTCGCGAAGACGATCTCCGGCGGGATTGTCAACGAGGACGGCCTCAGAACCGAGGTCATCTTCGCGGCGCTCGTCGGCGCCATCCTGTGGAATCTCCTGACCTGGCTGGTCGGCCTGCCCTCCAGCTCCTCCCACGCCCTGTTCGGCGGTCTGATCGGCGCCGCGGTCATGTCGGCCGGCTGGTCCTCGATCAACGGCGGCACCGTGGTCACCAAGGTGCTGCTCCCGGCGATCGCCGCCCCGCTGGTGGCCGGCCTCGCCGCGATGCTGGCCACGCGGCTGACGTACCGGATCAACCGGAACGTCACCGACCCGAACCAGCTGAAGTCGACGGCCAAGGGCTACCGGGCCGGACAGATCGCCTCCGCCGGTCTCGTCTCGCTCGCCCACGGCACCAACGACGCCCAGAAGACGATGGGCATCATCACCCTGGCCCTGGTCACCGGCGGCGTCCTCGCCCCCGGCTCCAACCCGCCGATGTGGGTCATCGTCTCCGCCGGTGTGGCCATCGCGCTCGGCACCTACCTCGGCGGCTGGCGCATCATCCGCACCATGGGCAGCGGCCTGACGGATCTCAAGCCGCCGCAGGGCTTCGCCGCCCAGACCAGTGCGGCGACCGTCATCCTGGCCTCCTCGCACCTCGGCTTCTCGCTCTCCACCACCCAGTCCTGCTCGGGTGCCGTGATGGGCGCGGGCCTCGGCCGCAAGGGGGGCGTGGTCCGCTGGTCCACCGCCACCCGGATGTTCGTCGCCTGGGGTCTGACCCTGCCGGCCGCGGGTCTGGTCGGCGCGGGCGCCGAGTTCCTGACCAAGCAGGGCACCTGGGGCATCACCGTCACCGCGATCCTGCTCGTCGGCGGCTCCTTCGCGATCTGGCTGGCCTCGCGCCGCCAGCCGGTCGACCACACCAACGTCAACGACGCGGCCGTCGGCGAGGACGAGCCGCAGGGCGTCGTCACCACCGCCATCGCCGCGGTCCAGCCGCCGCCCGTCGGCGGCCCGGCCTCCGACCTCATGACCACCATCCCGGCTCCGGCCACGGCGCCCGACGACCCGGCCCGGCCGCCGGCCACGGTGTAAGGACAGATCCGCATGAAAATCGACTGGGCAGCTCTCGCCTCCGTCTTCGGTGTCAGCCTCGTGGTCACCGTCGCGCTGGTCGGCCTCTTCACCCTGGGCATCGTCGCCCTCTCCAAGCAGTCCGCCACGGCCGGAAGCAGCGTTTCCGGCGGATCGGTGGCGCTGGCGCGCACCGGCGCGTACGCCTGCTTCGGGCTGTGCGTGGCGGCGGTCTCGTACGGGATCTATCTGATCGTCGCCTGACCCCGTTCCACCGCACTTCCTCGGGCCGGACACACCTCGTGTGTCCGGCCCGATGTGCGTCCGTGTGTGCGTCCGCCCACAGGGGAGCCCCGCAGGTCAACAGCGAGTTGACGGCTGTTCTCGGGGCGTGGTGGACTGCCGGAGCCATTTACGGCGACAGCAGAGGAAGCCGGTGCGAATCCGGCGCGGTCCCGCCACTGTCACCGGGGAGCACTCCCCCACACCGGACGTCACGGCTCGCGGTACGCGGGCTGGAAGGCCGGGGGAACTGCGGATCCGGAAGCCAGGAGACTCTCGTCGCCGGTCACGTCGAACCAGGGCGCGGACCCTGAGTGAGGACCTACGCCATGCCCGGCCGCCGTGTGCCGCATCCTGTGCCCCCCAGTGACGGCCCCGGTGCCGGAACGCCTCTGCTCACGGCGGCCTGAGCCGTGCGTGCCGACCGCGTCTTCGCGTACGGCGCCACGGCCGGACTGATCGCCGACGCCCTGCTCGGCGACCCCCGGCGCGGCCACCCCGTCGCCGGATTCGGCCGCGCCGCCGCGCGGGTGGAGTCCCTGCTGTGGCGTGACGACCGGGGCCGGGGCGCGCTGCACACCCTGGTGTGCGCCGGAGGCGCCGTGGGGGTAGCCGCGCTGGCCGCACGCGCCGTGCGGGACCGGCCCGCGCTCGCCGTCGCGCTGACCGCCGCCACCGCCTGGTCCGTCGTCGGCGGTACGTCGCTGGGCCGGGAGGCCCGCGCCGTCGGCGGCGCGCTGGCCGCCGGGGACCTGGAGGTGGCCCGGGAGCGGCTGCCGCATCTGTGCGGGCGCGATCCGCACTCCCTGGACGGTCCGGGCATCGCCCGCGCGGTCGTCGAGTCGGTCGCCGAGAACACCTCGGACGCGGTCGTCGGCGCGCTGGTGTGGGGGGCGATCGGCGGGGTGCCCGGGCTCGTCGGGTTCCGGGCCGTGAACACGCTGGACGCGATGGTCGGCCACAAGTCGCCCCGCCACCGCCGCTACGGCTGGGCCTCGGCCCGCCTGGACGACCTCGCGGGGTGGCCGGGCGCCCGTCTGACGGCCGCGCTGGCCGTCGCGGCGGGCGGACGGCCCTCGGAGGCCGTACGCGCCTGGAAGGCGGACGCGGGCCGGCACCCGAGCCCGAACGCCGGTCCGGTCGAGGCCGCGTTCGCGGGGGCGCTCGGCGTACGGCTGGGCGGGACGCTGGCGTACGCGGGGCGCGTCGAGCACCGGCCGGTGCTCAACGGGGCGGCCGGGCGGGAGGTGCGGGGCGCGGACATCGAACGCGCGGTGCGGCTCTCGCGCCGGGTGGGCGCGCTGGCCCTCGGGGTGTGCGTGGCGGGCCGGCTGGTCGCGGGGCGCGTGGCCGCCGGCCGTGCGGTCGCCGGACGGTCGTCGACAGGACAGAAGCGGGGACGGGCATGAGCGGCGGACTGCTGGTCGCGGGAACCACATCGGACGCGGGCAAGAGCGTCGTCACGGCGGGCATCTGCCGGTGGCTGGTGCGCCGGGGCGTGAAGGTCGCGCCGTTCAAGGCGCAGAACATGTCCCTGAACTCCTTCGTGACCCGCCAGGGCGCGGAGATCGGGCGGGCCCAGGCGATGCAGGCGCAGGCCGCCCGGGTGGAGCCGACGGCCCTGATGAACCCCGTGCTGCTGAAGCCCGGCAGCGATCGGTCCAGCCAGGTGGTCCTGATGGGGAAGCCGGTCGGCGAGATGAGCGCCCGGGGGTACCACGGAGGCCGTCAGGAGGCGCTGCTCGGCACGGTCACGGACTGTCTGGAGCAGCTGCGGGCGAGCCATGACGCGGTGATCTGCGAAGGGGCCGGGTCGCCTGCCGAGATCAATCTGCGGCGGACCGACATCGTGAACATGGGCATCGCGCGGGCCGCGCGGTTCCCTGTGCTGGTGGTCGGGGACATCGACCGGGGCGGGGTCTTCGCCTCGTTCTTCGGCACGACGGCGCTGCTGAGCGCCGAGGACCAGGCGCTGGTCGCGGGCTACCTCGTGAACAAGTTCCGGGGCGACGTCTCACTGCTGGAGCCGGGGCTGGACATGCTCCACGGTCTGACCGGGCGGCGGACGTACGGAGTGCTGCCGTACGCCCACGGGCTCGGCATCGACGAGGAGGACGGCCTGCGGGTGTCCCTGCGCGGCGCGGTCCGCGAGTCGGTGGTGGCGCCGCCCCATGGGGAGGACGTGCTGCGGGTGGCGGTCTGCGCGGTGCCGTTGATGTCCAACTTCACGGACGTGGACGCGCTGGCCGCCGAACCGGGCGTCGTCGTCCGCTTCGTGGACCGGGCCGATGAGCTGGCCGACGCGGACCTGGTGATCGTGCCCGGGACGCGCGGCACGGTGAAGGCGCTGGCCTGGCTGCGCGAGCGGGGGCTCGCGGACGCGTTGGTACGGCGGGCGGCGGAGGGCCGGCCGGTGCTCGGCGTCTGCGGCGGGTTCCAGGTGCTCGGTGAGCGGATCGAGGACGAGGTGGAGTCGCGGGCGGGGGTCGTGGACGGGCTGGGGCTGCTGCCGGTGCGGATCCGCTTCGACCGGGCCAAGACGCTGGCGCGGCCGGTCGGTTCGGCGCTGGGCGAGCCGGTGGAGGGGTACGAGATCCACCACGGGGTGGCCGATGTACGGGGCGGGGAACCGTTCCTGGACGGGTGCCGGGTGGGGGCGGTGTGGGGGACGCACTGGCACGGGTCGCTGGAGAGCGATGCGTTCCGGCGGCGGTTCCTGGTGGAGGTGGCCCGGGCCGCAGGGCGGCGGTTCGTTCCCGCGCCGGACACGAGTTTCGGGGTGCTGCGGGAGGAGCAGCTGGATCGGCTGGGGGATCTGGTGGAGGAGCACGCGGATACGGATGCGTTGTGGCGGTTGATCGAAGGCGGGGCGCCGCCGGGGTTGCCCTTTGTGCCGCCGGGGGCGCCGTCGTCGGGTGCGGGGGCTCCGCAGAGCCGGGGCGCTGCCCCGGACCCCGCTCCTCGATCGCCGGAGGGGCTGGAAACGGCTCACCCGGAGGCGCTGGGAGAAGCCCGCGGGAACAAGGGGCTTGATGGTGCCCGGTCCGCGGAGTCAACGCCCCGCGGGCTCGGGGAAGCAGCTGTTGTTCATGTCGACCAGGAGGCCTTGTGAGTACGCCGTATCCCTTCACCGCGATCGTCGGGCAGGACGACCTGCGGCTCGGGCTGTTGCTGAACGCGGTCAGTCCGGCTGTCGGCGGGGTGCTCGTGCGGGGGGAGAAGGGGACCGCCAAGTCCACCGCCGTGCGTGCGCTGGCCGCCCTCATGCCCGAGGTCGCCATCGTGCCCGGGTGCCGGTTCTCCTGTGATCCGGCCTCGCCCGATCCGGCGTGTCCCGACGGTCCGCACGCGGAGGCGGCCGGTGTGTCGCGGGCCGCGCGGACCGTGGAACTGCCCGTCGGCGCGTCCGAGGACCGGCTCGTGGGGGCGCTGGACATCGAGCGGGCGCTCTCGGAGGGCGTGAAGGCGTTCGAGCCGGGGCTGCTGGCCGACGCGCATCGCGGGATCCTGTACGTCGACGAGGTCAACCTGCTCCACGACCACCTGGTGGACCTGCTGCTGGACGCGGCGGCCATGGGTGCCTCGTACGTGGAGCGCGAGGGCGTCTCCGTACGACATGCGGCGCGGTTCCTGCTGGTCGGGACGATGAACCCGGAAGAGGGCGAGCTGCGGCCACAGTTGCTGGACCGGTTCGGGCTGACCGTCGAGGTGGCCGCTTCCCGGGACACCGACGAGCGGGTCGAGGTCGTGCGGCGCCGGCTCGCGTACGACGACGATCCCGAGGGCTTCGCGGCGCGCTGGGCCGAGGAGGAGAGCGCCCTGCGGCAGCGGATCGCCGATGCGCGCGCCCTGCTGCCCCGCGTCGTGCTCGGCGACGGCGTGTTGCGGCAGATCGCCGCCACCTGCGCCGCGTTCGAGGTGGACGGCATGCGGGCCGACATCGTGATGGCCCGTACCGCCACCGCGCTCGCCGCCTGGGCGGGGCGCGAGGAGGTCACCGCCGACGACGTGCGCCAGGCCGCGCTCCTCGCACTCCCCCACCGGCGTCGCCGCAACCCCTTCGACGCGCCGGGCCTGGACGAGGACAAGCTCGACCAGACCCTGGACGAGGCCGGCCCGCAGGACGACAACAACGACGATGACCAGCCCGACCCCGATCCCGACGGTGGCGGGAACGATGACGGCGGTGGCGGCGGGGGTGTGCCGCCGCAGGCCGACGGCGACCGTACGCCGCCGCAGGGCCAGGGCGGCGAGGACGGCGACACGCCGTCGCAGGCTCCCGAAGGCACCCCCGACGCGCCCGGCCGGTCCACCGGGGCCGAGCAGCAGCCGGTGGCGTCCGCCGAGCCGTTCCGGACGAAGATGCTCAGCGTGCCGGGGCTTGGCGAGGGCGCTGCCGGGCGGCGCTCCCGGGCCCGTACCGAGCACGGGCGTACGACCGGCGCGCGCCGCCCGCAGGGGTCGCTGACCAAGCTTCACCTGGCCGCGACCGTGCAGGCGGCCGCCCCGCACCAGCATGCGCGCGGGCGTGCCGGGCGGGGGCTCGTGGTGCGCCGGGACGATCTGCGGCAGGCGACCCGGGAGGGGCGTGAGGGCAACCTCGTGCTGTTCGTCGTGGACGCCTCCGGGTCGATGGCGGCCCGGCAGCGGATGAGCGCGGTCAAGGGGGCCGTGCTGTCGCTGCTGCTGGACGCCTACCAGCGGCGGGACAAGGTCGGTCTGGTCACCTTCCGGGGCAAGGAGGCGGAGGTGGCGCTGCCGCCGACCTCGTCGGTGGACGCGGCCGCCGCACGGCTGGAGTCGCTGCCGACGGGCGGGCGCACCCCGCTCGCCGCCGGGCTGCTCAAGGCCCACGACGTCCTGCGGGTGGAGCGGCTGCGCGATCCGTCGCGGCGGCCCCTGATCGTCGTCGTCACGGACGGGCGGGCGACCGGCGGGCCCGAGCCGGTGGCGCTCGCGGGGCGGGCGGCACGGCTGCACCGGTCCGAAGGGACGGCCTCGGTCGTCGTGGACTGCGAGTCGGGGTACGTACGCCTCGGTCTCGCCGGGGAGTTGGCCCGGGATCTGGGAGGCACCGCCGTCACGCTCGACGAGCTGCGGGCCGACTCGATCGCCGGACTCGTCAAGGACGTCACCGCAGCCGGGAGGGCCGCTTGATGCCGCAGGGACAGCCGACATCGGTGCCGGACGACGGGCTCACCACCCGGCAGCGGCGCAACCGCCCGCTCCTGTTCGTCCACACGGGCATCGGGAAGGGCAAGTCGACCGCCGCCTTCGGGCTCGCGCTGCGGGCCTGGAACCAGGGCTGGCCGATCGGGGTGTTCCAGTTCGTGAAGTCGGCGAAGTGGAAGGTCGGCGAGGAGAACGCGCTGAAGGTGCTGGGCGCGAGCGGAGAGGGCGGCACCGTCGACTGGCACAAGATGGGCGAGGGCTGGTCCTGGGTCCAGCGCGACGGTCAGCTCGACAACGAGGAGAAGGCCCGTGAGGGCTGGGAGCAGGTCAAGCGCGACCTGGCGGCCGAGACGTACAAGCTGTACGTGCTCGACGAGTTCGCCTATCCGATGCACTGGGGCTGGATCGACACCGACGAGGTCGTCGAGGTGATGCGGAACCGGCCCGGCACCCAGCATGTGGTGATCACCGGCCGCAACGCGCCCGACCAGCTGATCGAGGCCGCCGACCTGGTGACCGACATGTCGAAGGTCAAGCACCCGATGGACGCGGGGCAGAAGGGCCAGAGGGGCATCGAGTGGTGACTGTGCCCCGTCTGGTCATCGCCGCTCCGGCCTCCAACAGCGGCAAGACCACCGTCGCCACCGGTCTGATGGCCGCCTTCGCCGCGCGCGGGCTGGCCGTCTCGCCGCACAAGGTGGGCCCGGACTACATCGATCCGGGCTACCACTCGCTGGCGACGGGCCGCCCGGGCCGCAATCTCGACGCGTACATGTGCGGGCCGGAGCTGATCGCCCCGCTCTTCGCGCACGGTTCGGCGGGGTGCGATCTCGCCGTGGTCGAGGGCGTGATGGGGCTGTACGACGGTGCCTCGGGGCAAGGGGAGCTGGCGTCGACCGCGCAGGTGGCGAAGCTGCTCAAGGCGCCCGTGGTGCTGGTGGTGGACGCCTCGTCGCAGTCCCGGTCGGTGGCGGCCCTGGTGCACGGGTTCGCCTCCTGGGACCCGGAGGTGCGGATCGGCGGCGTGATCCTGAACAAGGTGGCCTCCGACCGGCACGAGGCGCTGCTGCGGGACGCGTTGGACGAGTCGGGCCTGCCGGTGCTGGGCGTGATCCGGCGGGCCCCGCAGGTCGCGACGCCCTCGCGTCACCTGGGTCTGGTGCCGGTGGCCGAGCGGCAGGGCGATGCGGTGGACGCCGTACGGGCCATGGGTGAGCGGGTCCGCGCCGGGTGTGACCTGGACGCGCTGATGGCGCTGGCCAGGACGGCTCCCGCGCTGGCGGACGAGCCGTGGGCGCCCGCGTACGTCCCGGCAGCCTCAGCCTCCTCCGCAGCCGCCGCTCATGGTCCCCGGCCCGTTGTCGCCGTGGCGGGCGGGGCGGCGTTCACCTTCGCGTACGCGGAGCACGCCGAGCTGCTGACGGCGGCCGGTGCGGAGGTCGTGACCTTCGACCCGCTGCGGGACGAGAAGCTGCCGGCGGGTACGGCGGGGCTCGTCATCGGCGGCGGGTTCCCGGAGATGTACGCCCCCGAGCTGTCGGCGAACGAGCCGTTGCGGCGGGCGGTCACGGAGCTGGCCCTGAGCGGCGCGCCGGTGGCGGCCGAGTGCGCGGGGCTGCTGTATCTGGCGCGGGAGCTGGACGGGAAGCCGATGTGCGGGGTGCTGGACGCCGAGGCGCGGATGTCCGAGCGGCTCACGCTCGGGTACCGGCAGGCGGTCGCGGTCTCGGACAGTGCGCTGGCGGTGGCGGGGACCCGGATGCGCGGTCACGAGTTCCACCGCACGGTGCTGGAGCCGGGGGCGGGGGCCACCCCGGCCTGGGGCATGCACCAGCCGGAGCGGCGGGTCGAGGGGTACGTCCGGCGGGGCGTGCACGCCAGCTATCTGCACACCCACTGGGCGGCCGCCCCCGAGGTGGCCCGGCGGTTCGTCGAGCACTGCCGGGCGCGGTGAGCGACCCGCGCGTTCGCCTCGGCGGCGTGTGCGGGCGTACGCGTGGCTCATTCGGCGATGCCGACGACCAGCCAGATGAAGCCCACGCCCCCGATGGTGCAGAGAAGGGTGGAGCGGGCGGGATGGGTGTGGTGCGCCTCGGGAAGAATCTCCGCGGCGGCCAGATAGAGCAGCGCACCGCCGAAGAAGCCGAGATAGCCGCCGAGCAGTTCCTCCGGAAGGGTGAACAGCAGCGTCGTCGCGGCGCCCACGACCGGTGCCAGAGCGGCCGCGAACAGCATCAGGAGCGCCTTGCGGCGGGCGTTCCCGTACAGACTGGTGAGGGTGTACGTGTTGAATCCGTCGGCGAAGTCATGACTGATCACCGCCAGCGCGACGGCCAGGCCCATGGCTCCGCTGACCTGGAAGGCGGCGCCGAGCGCGATGCCGTCCATCAGGCTGTGGCCGACCATCGCGGCCGCCGCCGCCAGCCCCACCTGCGGTACGCGTTCGCCGCTCGCCCCGTGTGCCACCTGGCGTACGGCGAGCAGCCCCTCGACCAGATGGGCCACCAGGAAGCCGCCGACGAACAGCAGCAGGGCGGCGGGCACGCCGAACACCGGGGTGCCCGCGGCCTCCATCGCCTCCGGCAGGAGGTCGAGTCCGACCACACCGAGCATCAGCCCGCCCGCGAAGCCGAGCACCAGATGACGGCGGTCGGTGACGCGTTGGGCGACCCAGCCGCCGGCCAGGGTCATCAGGAACGCGCCGAGCGCGACGAACACCGCCATGGGGCCTTGCTAGCCGATCAAGCCCTCTCTCCGCATCCCAGGGTGTCCTTACCGGCGTGGCTCGCGGCGTCTCTCCTGCCGCCCGTGCCCGTGCTCCGTATACGGAACGGCCGCGCCCGCCGCCTCCGTGCCCCTGACGTACCACCGACGCACCACCGCGACGTTTGACCTGAAAGGCAGGACTCCGCCGATGACCGGAGCATCCGTCGGCCCCGGACCGGAGTCCGGCGCCCGCAGTCTGGTGGTGGGGGTCGGCGCGCGCCGCGGCGCCTCCGGCGATGCGGTGTTCGCCCTGATCGAGGCGGTGTTGAGCGGGGCCGGGCTGGACGCGGCGGACGTGGTGGAGGTGGCGACGGTCGACGCGAAGGGCGACGAGCCGGGGATCGTGGGGGCGGCGGCCCGGCTCGGGGTGCCGCTGCGGACGCATCCGGCCGGGGCGCTGGCCGCGGTCCGCGTGCCGCACCCCTCGGGCGCGGTGGGTGCGGCGGTGGGGACCCCGTCGGTCGCGGAGGCGGCGGCGCTGATCGAGGCGGACGAGCTGGTGGTGCCGAAGACCCGTGCCACGGGCGCGAACGCCGCGTCCGCGGGGGTGGCGACCTGTGCGGTGGCCCGGCGCTTTCGGGCCGTCACCGGGACTTTCGATGTTTCCGGGAGGAAAACTTCCACCTCACCGGTGACGGCGGGCTCCCGCCCGTTCACCATGGCTGCCATGACTCCCCCCACACAGAACATCGAGAGCGCCGGGCCCGACCTGCGCCACCACGGCGACGCGGAGGTGCGCGGCGAGAATCTGACCGATCTCGCCGTGAACGTCCGTACCCACACTCCCCCGGAGTGGCTGCGCGAGCGGATAACCGCGTCGCTCACCTCGCTGGCCGCCTACCCGGACGGGTCCTCCGCCCGGGCCGCGGTCGCCGGCCGGCACGGACTGCCGGTGGAGCGGGTGCTGCTGACGGCGGGCGCGGCCGAGGCGTTCGTCCTGATCGCCCGGGCTCTTCCGGCCCGGTGCCCGGTCGTGGTGCATCCGCAGTTCACCGAGCCGGAGGCGGCGCTCCGGGCGGCCGGGCACGGGGTGGGCCGGGTGCTGCTGCGGGAGGAGGACGGCTTCCGGCTCGATCCGGCGGCCGTGCCCGAGCAGGCGGACCTCGTGGTGATCGGCAATCCGACGAACCCGACGTCCGTGCTGCATCCGGCGGCCCTGCTGGAGCGGCTGGCGCGGCCGGGGCGCACGCTGGTGGTCGACGAGGCGTTCATGGACGTCGTGCCGGGCGAGCGCGAGGCGTTGTGCGGGCGGACGGACATCCCGGGGCTCGTGGTGCTGCGCAGTCTCACCAAGACCTGGGGGCTCGCCGGGCTGCGGATCGGCTATGTCCTGGCCGAGCCGGAGACGGTGGCGCTGCTCGCGGAGGCGCAGCCGCTGTGGCCGGTGTCCACCCCGGCGCTGGCGGCGGCGGAGGCGTGCATGGAGCCGCGGGCGCTGGTGGAGGCGGCCGAGGCGGCGGACCGGATCACCGTGGACCGGGCCCATCTGCTCGCCGGGCTGGCCGAGTTCAGCGAGGTGAAGGCGGTGGAGGCGGCCCGGGGTCCGTTCGTCCTGGTGCGTCTGGAGCGGGCGGCGGAGGTGCGGGAGCGGCTGCGGCTGCTGGGCTTCGCGGCCCGGCGTGGGGATACGTTCCCGGGGCTCGGGCCGCAGTGGCTGCGGCTCGCGGTCCGCGACCGGGCGACGACCAATCGTTTCCTCCAGGCTCTGGACCAGGCCGTGCAGGCGCTGCCCGCGAGATCGGGGCGCTGAGGAGCCGCTCCGATCGGTGTACCGGGGGCGGCGTCCGTCGTGCGGACGCCGCCCCCTCACACGTATCAGCTCTGGCTGCCGCTGCGCCTGCGGGCCATCACCGTGGCGCCCGCGCCGACGGCCAGCAGCAGGGCGGCTCCGCCCGCGATGTACGGGGTGGTGGAGCTGCCGCCGGTCTCGGCGAGGTTGGCCTCGGTGGGGGCGGGGCCGGCGTCGGAGCCGGTCTGCGTCTTCACGTCGCCGCTCTTGCCGCCGTCGCCCTGGTCACCGCCGGTGGAGCCGCCGTCCGTGGAGCCGCCGGAGTCGCCGCCCGTGTCACCGCCGGTGGAGCCGCCGTCCGTGGTGCCCGGCTTCTCGGGGGGCTTCGGCCCCTTCGGGGTCTCGCAGGTCGCCTCGGCGAGGGTGACCTCGCCCTCCACCTCGGCGACGTTGAGCTTCAGCGGGTTGACCGACACCTTGAGCTGGAGCGCCGTCGCGGCCGCCGTGCGCTCGGTGGTGACGGTCTTGGACAGGTGGAGGGAGACCTCGCCGACACCCGGCACCGACACCTGCGTCGGGCCGCCCGCGCTGAGCGTGACCTTCTTGCCGAGCACCGCGACATGGCCGAGCACGTTCGACTCGGCGACGGGCTTCCTGCCGGTCTCGCAGACGGCCTTGGAGGTGACCTTCTCGACCTCGATGAGCGAGAGCGCGGTGAGTCCGGGGACATGGATCCGGGCCTTCGCCAGGTTGGTGTACCCCTCGGCCTTGTGCTCGTCCACCGTGGCGTTCGCGGTGGCCACATCGGCGCGCAGGACGCTCACCGGCCGGCCCTCCACCCCGTCCAGGTCCACCGTCAGCGCGGTCTTCTCGGCGCTGGCCGGCGCCTGCACCTCGTTGAGCGTGACCTTGAGGGGCACCTGGACGGACTTGTTGAGGAGCGAGACGTCGAGCCCGGTACGGAGCACGACCGCGCTCGCCTTGCCCTCGCCGGTGGTGGGCGTCGCCGGGGCTGCGTGCGCGGGGACGGCGGCAAGCAGAGCGACGGGGGCGGCGGCGACCGCCAGGGCGGCGCGACGGAAGGTGTTGCTGTTCAAGATGGTGGAACCCCCACAAGAGACATGGAGCCACCGGCACAGTCCAATGGGGGACATCGCCCGTGCCGGCGGCCTCGACTCCGTGAATCTTTACGCACTGAGGGTGAACTGGCGGATACCTGACGTGAGTTCACCCCAAAGGGGGGTTTCCGCGCGCATATTCGAATCTTTCGGCACGCGCGTTCCCCGGCGTCACTCGTTTCACCCGGCTCCGGTCGTACGGCACCCGAACACACCGGACGACACCGCAACATGCGCGGAGGTGCTTCAACGAGCCGGGGGCGCCCCCGTCACTGCCCGTCAACACGGCACCGCGCCGCCCTCAGCCGATCACACGCCCGTTCAGCACGATGTGCCGAGGAGCCGCCAGCACCCGGACGTCCGCGCGCGGATCCTCCTCGTACACCACCAGGTCCGCCGGGGCGCCCTCCTCCAGCACCGGCCGCCCCAGCCAGCGCCTGGCTCCCCACGCGGTGGCGGAGAGGGCCTCCAGCGGCGGGATGCCCGCCTTGACCAGCTCGGCCACCTCGCCCGCGACCAGGCCGTGCGCCAGCGAGCCGCCCGCGTCGGTGCCGACGTAGACCGGGATGCCCGCGTCGTACGCGGCGCGCACGGTGTCGTAGCGGCGTTCGTACAGCTGCCGCATATGGGCCGACCAGCGCGGGAACTTGGCCTCGCCACCCGCCGCGAGGTCCGGGAAGGTGGCGATGTTGACCAGCGTCGGGACGATCGCGACCCCGCGTTCGGCGAAGAGCGGGATGGTCTCCTCGGTGAGGCCGGTGGCGTGCTCGATGCAGTCGATACCCGCCTCGACCAGGTCGGTGAGCGACTCCTCGGCGAAGCAGTGCGCGGTGACCCGGGCGCCGAGCCGGTGCGCCTCGGCGATGGCCGCCGCCAGCTCGCCGCGCGGCCAGCAGGCGGTCAGGTCCCCGGCGTCGCGGTCGATCCAGTCCCCCACCAGCTTGACCCAGCCGTCCCCGCGCCGGGCCTCCCGGGCCACGTACGCGACGAGGTCGCCGGGCTCGATCTCATGGGCGTAGTTACGGATGTAGCGGCGGGTCCTGGCGATGTGCCGGCCGGCCCTGATGATCTTCGGCAGATCCTCGCGGTCGTCGACCCACCGGGTGTCGGAGGGCGATCCGGCGTCCCGGATCAGCAGTGTTCCGGCCTCCCGGTCGGTGAGCGCCTGCTTCTCGGCGGTGGCCGCGTCGACCGGGCCGTGCGCGTCCAGGCCCACATGGCAGTGCGCGTCGACCAGACCGGGCAGCGCCCAGCCGGTGACCGTCACCGCGCGGTCGGCGCCGGGCGGCCGCTCGTAGGTGATCCGCCCGTCCACGGCCCACAGTTCGTCCCGCACCTCGTCCGGGCCGACGAGCACCCGGCCCTTCACCCGCAGCACCCGCTGTTCCTCCTGATCACTCATAGGCGGCACTGTACGAGGCCGCCGGAAGGCCGTCGGTAGGCTGCCGGTGTCTTTCCGACCGCCGCACGAACCCGAAGAGAGCCCCACCGTGACGCACCCCTTCCTCGACCTCCCGCCGCTGACCGCCGACCGCTTCGCGGCGATCGAGCGGTCCGTGGCCCGGCTCCTCGCCACGGAGCAGGACGTCGTCATCACCCAGGGCGAGGCGCTGCTGCCGCTGGAGGGCTGCATCCGCAGCGGCGCGCGGCCCGGCTCGACCGCGCTGAACGTGGTCACCGGCCCCTACGGGCAGACCTTCGGGAACTGGCTGCGGGACTGCGGCGCACAGGTCGTCGACCTCGCGGTGCCCTTCCACACGGCGGTGACCGCCGGCCAGGTCGCCGAGGCGCTCGCCGCGCACCCGGAGATCGACTTCGTCTCGCTGGTGCACGCGGAGGCGGCGACCGGCAACACCAACCCGGTCGCGGAGATCGGCGAGGTGGTCCGGGCGCACGGCGCGCTGTTCATGCTGGACGCGGTCGCCTCGGTGGGCGCCGAACCGCTGCTGCCGGACGCCTGGGGCGTCGATCTGTGCGTGATCGGCGCGCAGAAGGCCATGGGCGGGCCCGCCGGGGTCTCCGCGGTGTCGGTGAGCGCGCGGGCCTGGGAGCGGATGGCCGCCAACCCGGCCGCCCCGCGCCGCTCCTACCTCTCCCTCCTGGACTGGAAGGAGCGCTGGATCGACGGAGGCCGCAAGGCGCTGCCGCACGCCCCGGCGCAGCTGGAGATGCTGGGCCTGGAGGCCTGTGTGGCACGGATCGAGGACGCCGGCCTGGGCACGGTGATGGCCCGCCACGCCTCGGCGGCCGCGGCGACCAGGGCGGGTGCGGTGGCACTGGGCGGCGGTCTGGAGCCGTACGTCCACGAGGCGCGGGACGCCGCTCCGGTGGCCACGACGCTGCGCACCCCGGCGGGGACCGACGCCGCCGCGCTGGTCGCGCACGCGCTGGCGGCCGATCCCTCGCTCCCGCTCGTCGCGGGCGGCGGGGCGCTGTCCAAGGAGATGATCCGGGTCAATCACTACGGGGCGGATGCGACGCGGGACGCGGTGCTGTCCTCGCTCGCGGCTCTGGGGGCGGCGCTGACCGATGCGGGCCGGCGGGTCGATATCGATGCTGCCCGGGTCGCCGTTTCGGAAACCTGGCCGGGCCGCTGATATTCATAATGCGGGGAGCTGCTTTATCGAAAGCAGCTCCCCGCATTCTTCTGCCCGCTTTCCCGGCACCTAAACGCGGAAGTTTTCCGGGCATCGAATCTTCGTGATTCGGACACGTCTCAGGAGAGTTACAACCCTGTGACCGACTCCACATGAGCGGCGTTATGCCCGAAAAATTCGGGACAAAGAGCCTGAAATTCCACCCGGATCATGGTGAATCTCGCGCACGCCTGATAGCACATGGAGGCGCTTCACCCAACCCTTCACCTCGATGCAATTTCGAAATTTGCTGGGTAAATTCAATTCCCATGACCGCCGCACCAGCAGATTTTGCCCGTGCCCGAAGCGAATTCCTCAGTATCGACACCCCACGAGTGGAGGACGGAGCCGCGATCTGGCGCATCGCCCGCGACTCCCAGGTCCTGGACCTGAACTCCTCGTACAGCTACCTGCTGTGGTGCCGTGACTTCGCCGCGACCTCCGCCGTCGCCCGTGGCGAGAACGGCGAGCCCATCGCCTTCGTGACGGGCTACATCAGGCCCGACCGCCCCCGGACCCTCGTCGTCTGGCAGGTGGCCGTGGACCAGGCCCACCGCGGCAAGGGGCTGGCCGCCACTCTGCTGGACGCGCTGACCGCCCGGGTCGCCGCCGACCAGGGCCTGTCGTCCGTGGAGACGACGATCACCCCGGACAACACCGCCTCCGACCGGCTGTTCACGTCCTACGCCCAGCGCCACGATGTCGCGCTGGAGCAGGAGGTGCTCTTCGAGGGCGCGCTGTTCCCCGAAGGGACGCATCTGCCCGAGGTGCTCTACCGGATAGGCCCGTTCGCCGCCTGACCCGGCACGCTCACCGACCGACCGGCACGTTCGCCGGCCGAGCCCGCCCGGCCACCACCCCGGCGTACCCGACCCGTACGCCCGGCCTCCAAGACTTTTCGCGCCGGCCGATCACCCGGCGCGGTCCCGGCCGCCTCCGAGCGGCGGGGAGCACTCGACCACCGCCCGTCACACCCCCTCACGCAGGAGATCCGCTGTGACCATCACCCCGCCCGCACTGAGCGTCTTCGAGACTCTTGAGTCCGAGGTCCGCAGCTACTGCCGCGGCTGGCCCGCCGTGTTCGACCGCGCCCAGGGCGCCCGGCTGACCGACGAGGACGGCCACTCCTACCTGGACTTCTTCGCCGGGGCCGGTTCGCTGAACTACGGCCACAACAACCCGGTGCTGAAACGAGCGCTGATCGACTACATCGAGCGCGACGGCATCACCCACGGCCTGGACATGGCGACCACCGCCAAGCGCGCGTTCCTGGAGACGTTCCAGAACGTGATCCTGCGGCCGCGCGACCTGCCGTACAAGGTGATGTTCCCCGGCCCGACCGGCACCAACGCCGTCGAGGCGGCGCTGAAGCTCGCCCGCAAGGTCAAGGGCCGCGAGTCCGTCGTCTCGTTCACCAACGCCTTCCACGGCATGTCGCTGGGCTCGCTCGCCGTCACCGGCAACGCGTTCAAGCGGGCCGGGGCCGGTATCCCGCTGGTGCACGGCACGCCGATGCCGTTCGACAACTACTTCGACGGTACGGTTCCCGACTTCCTCTGGTTCGAGCGACTGCTGGAGGACCAGGGCTCCGGGCTCAACAAGCCCGCCGCCGTGATCGTGGAGACGGTCCAGGGCGAGGGCGGCATCAACGTCGCCCGGCCCGAATGGCTGCGCGCGCTGCGCGAGCTGTGCGACCGCCAGGACATGCTGCTGATCGTCGACGACATCCA
Source organism: Streptomyces sp. iso_384 (assembly GCF_056172905.1). NCBI lineage: Bacteria > Bacillati > Actinomycetota > Actinomycetes > Kitasatosporales > Streptomycetaceae > Streptomyces > Streptomyces sp. iso_384. The sequence continues at coordinate 2,514,223 of NZ_JBWBTT010000001.1, read as the reverse complement.
GATGGGCTGCGGCCGCACCGGCGGCTTCTTCTCCTTCGAGGAGTCCGGCGTCGTCCCGGACATCGTCACGCTGTCGAAGTCCATCAGCGGCTACGGACTGCCGATGGCGCTCTGCCTGTTCAAGCCGGAGCTGGACATCTGGGAGCCCGGCGAGCACAACGGCACCTTCCGCGGCAACAACCCGGCCTTCGTCACGGCCGCCGCCGCGCTGGACGCCTACTGGGCGGACGGCCAGATGGAGAAGCAGACCCTGGCCCGCGGCGAGCAGGTCGAGCAGACGCTGCTGGCCATCTGCGCCGAGGAGCCGACCGCGCAGTTCCGCGGCCGGGGCCTGGTGTGGGGCATGGAGTTCGAGGACCCGGCGCGCGCCTCGGCGGTCTGCGCCCGCGCCTTCGAGCTGGGGCTCCTGCTGGAGACCTCGGGCCCGCAGAGCGAGGTCGTCAAGCTGCTGCCGCCGCTGACCATCACCCCCGAAGAACTGGACGAGGGCCTGCGCACGCTGGCCCGCTGCGTCCGCGAGACGGCCTGACCCGGTACTGCCGGGGCAGGCGCAGAAGAAGAGGCCCCGGGCCGCGAGGCCCGGGGCCCGTGCAGAGAAGAGAAAGGCAACCGCTCACCGTGATCGTCCGATCGTTCAGTGACATCGAGAACACCGACCGGCATGTGAAGGCCGCGTCCGGCACCTGGGAGAGCAAGCGCATCGTGCTCGCCAAGGAGAAGGTGGGCTTCTCGCTCCACGAGACCGTGCTGTACGCGGGCACGGAGACCTCGATGTGGTACGCGAACCACATCGAGGCGGTGCTGTGCACCGAGGGCGAGGCCGAGCTCACCAACGACGAGACCGGCGAGAAGCACTGGATCACGCCCGGCACGATGTATCTGCTGGACGGACATGAGCGGCACACCATGCGGCCCAAGACCGACTTCCGCTGCGTGTGCGTCTTCAATCCCCCCGTCACCGGACGGGAGGACCATGACGAGAACGGTGTCTACCCACTGCTGACCGAGGAGGGCTGAACCATGACCACCGAAGTACGCGCCGATCTCTACCCCTCGCGCGGCGCCGCCGAGATGACCACTCCCCGCCAGGACCCGGTCATCTGGTCCGCGCCGGGCGCACCGGGTCCGATCGCCGCCAAGGACCTCCAGAGCTACGAGCACGACGGCTTCCTCAGCATCGAGCAGCTGATCACGCCGGACGAGGTCGCCGTCTACCAGGCGGAGCTGAACCGGCTGATCTCCGACCCGGCGATCCGCGCCGACGAGCGCTCCATCGTCGAGAAGCAGACGCAGAACGTGCGGTCCGTCTTCGAGGTCCACCGGATCAGTGAGGTCTTCGCCGGGCTGGTCCGCGACGAGCGGGTGGTGGGCCGGGCCCGCCAGATCCTCGGCTCGGACGTGTACGTCCACCAGTCCCGGATCAATGTGAAGCCGGGCTTCGGGGCCTCGGGCTTCTACTGGCACTCGGACTTCGAGACCTGGCACGCGGAGGACGGTCTGCCGAACATGCGGACGGTGTCCGTGTCGATCGCGCTGACCGAGAACTTCGACACCAACGGCGGGCTGATGATCATGCCCGGTTCGCACAAGTCGTTCCTCGGCTGTGCGGGCGAGACGCCGAAGGACAACTACAAGAAGTCGCTCCAGATGCAGGACGCGGGCACCCCGTCCGACGAGGCGCTGACGAAGATGGCCGACCGCCACGGCATCAGGCTCTTCACGGGCAAGGCCGGTTCGGCGACCTGGTTCGACTGCAACGCCATGCACGGTTCGGGCGACAACATCACCCCGTACGCGCGCAGCAATGTCTTCATCGTCTTCAACAGCGTGGAGAACGCGGCCGAGGAGCCCTTCGCGGCTCCGATCCGCCGCCCCGAGTTCATCGGGGCGCGGGACTTCACGCCGGTGAAGTAGCGGTACGCACAGGAGAGTCGGGGCCGGGACGGTACGCCGTCCCGGCCCCGCCTGCGTAACTCGCTGGACCGGGGCCGGGTCAGCGGAGAGGGTGTCCGCCATGAGTTCCCACGTACGCCACATCACGATCGACTGTTCCGACGCCTACGGACTCGGCGCCTTCTGGGCCCAGGTGCTCGATGCGCCGCTCTCCGACGAGGACTCCCCCGGTGATCCGGAGGCACTGGTCGAGGCGCCCGGCGCGGCGATCCTCTTCGTCCGGGTGGACGATCCGAAACAGACCAAGAACCGGGTCCACCTGGACATCCAGCCGCAGGACCGCTCCCGGGACGAGGAGGTCGAGCGGCTGCTCGCGCTCGGGGCCACGCTGGTGGGCGACCACCGCAGACCGAACGGGCGGGGCTGGGTGACGCTCGCCGATCCCGAGGGCAACGAGTTCTGTGTGGAGTGCGGCGCGGCCGAGCGCGCGGCGCTGACCGGCGCCCGGCTGCCGGTGACGGCCGACGACGTGACCTCGGCGGTGCGGCTCGCGGTGGACGTGCTGGCCGGAGCCCCGGCGGACCGCTGGGACGGGCCCGCCGGAAGCCTCACGTGGACCTGCTGGGAGACGGCGGAGCACCTGAGCGACGATCTGTTCGCGTACGCGGTGCAGTTGGGCCCTCGTACGCCCCCGCTGGACGGCGAGGTGCCCTACCGGTGGGCGCCCGACCGGCAGGGGGGACCGCACAACGCGGTCTTCGCCGACCGTGCCGCCGGGCCCGCCGGTCTGCTGGCCACGCTGGAGGCGAGCGGGGCGCTGCTGGCCTCGATGACGCGGACGACGCCGCCCGGGGTCCGCTCGTACCACGGCTACGGGATCTCCGACCCGGAGGGCTTCGCAGCGATGGGTGTGGTGGAGACCCTGGTGCACACCCATGACCTGGCCGAGGGCCTGGGGCTGACGTGGGCGCCGCCCGGCGCGCTCTGCGACCTGGTGCTGGCCCGGCTCTTCCCCGACGCCCCGGCCGGCGGGGACCGGTGGACCGTCCTGCTGTGGGCCACCGGCCGCGCCGAGCTGCCGGACCACCCGCGCCGCACCTCATGGCGGTGGGACGGGCGGCCCCCGGCGGATCAGACGGCGTCGAGCGCCGGGTAGTCGGTGTAGCCCTTGGCGTCGCCGCCGAAGAAGGTCGACGGGTCGGGGGTGTTGAACGGGCCGCCCGCCTTCAGCCGGGCGGGCAGGTCCGGGTTGGCGAGGAAGAGCGCCCCGTAGGAGATCAGGTCGGCGAGGCCGTCGTCGATCACCGTGTGGTCGTCGGGTCCGGTGGCGCCCTCGGTGTGCACGTTGATGACGAACGTCCCGGAGAAGGCCTTGCGCAGGGCGAGGGTCAGCTCGCGGATCGGGACGGCCTCCAGGACGTGCAGGTAGGCGAGGCCGAGCGGCTCGATCTCCCGGACGAGCGCGGTGTACGTGGCTTCCGGCGCGGGCTCGTCGATGTCGTTGTACGGGTTGCCGGGCGAGATCCGCAGTGCGGTGCGCTCCGGGCCGATCTCGGCGGCGACGGCCTTGACGACCTCGACGGCGAAGCGGGTGCGGGCCTCGTCGGAGCCGCCCCACGCGTCGGTGCGCCGGTTGGTGTTGGGGGCGAGGAACTGGTGGATGAGGTAGCCGTTGGCGCCGTGCAGCTCGACCCCGTCGAATCCGGCCTCCACGGCGTTGCGGGCGGCGGTGACGAAGTCGGCGACGGTCGCGCGGACCTCGGCGTCGGTCAGCTCGTGCGGCTCGACGAAGTCCTTCGGGCCGACGTGGGTGTAGACCTGCCCCTCGGCCCTGACCGGGGAGGCGCTGACGGGGACGAGGCCGTCGGGGAGCAGGACCGGGTGGCCGATGCGGCCCGCGTGCATGATCTGGGCGAAGATCCTGCCGCCCTTCGCGTGCACCGCGTCGGTGACCGTACGCCAGGAGGCGACCTGCTCGGCGCTGTGCAGCCCGGGCGTGGAGGGATAGCCCTGGCCCACGACGGACGGCTGGATGCCCTCGGTGATCACCAGGCCGGCCGAGGCGCGCTGGGCGTAGTAGGTGACGGTGAGCTCGGTGGCGGTGCCGCCCTCACCGGCTCGGCTGCGGGTCATCGGGGCCAGGGCGATGCGGTTGGCCAGCGGGGTGCCGGACAGGTCGATCGGGTCGAAAGCGGTGGTCATGAAGGCTCCCAAGAAAGTATGTGGTCGGCCAAGCATCGGCGCCGACGGCCACCATAGCCCATTCATTGGCCGACCAAGGTAAAGTCGTGGGAATCCGTCGGGCGCTCAGTCCGGCATTCGGTCGGGCATCATCGGAAGCCGCCACCGAAAGCCCCCGCCAGGGCCCGTCCGGCCCGAGGACCCCAGGAGCCCGCCATGACCACCGGCCACGCCGCCCCCGCGGAAGAGCCCTGTACCGACGCGCTGCCCACGGCGGCGCTCAGCGGGCCCGTGAGCCACGCCGTCTCCCGGGTGGCCCGGCTGCACCGGATCGCGGCGTCCAAGGCGCTCAAGGGGGCGGAGCTCTACCCGGGGCAGGAGTTGCTGATGATGCACCTGTGGGACCGGGGGGCGGTCCGTCAGACGGAGCTGATCAGGTCGCTGGAGCTGGACCCGTCCACGGTCACGAAGATGCTCCAGCGGCTGGAGCAGACCGGGCATGTGCGCCGCCGCCCCGACCCGGCCGACCGGCGGGCCGTACTGGTCGAGGCGACGGACGAGAGCTGCGCGCTGCACACGGCGGTCGAGGCCGCCTGGGGCAGCCTGGAGGAGCACACGCTCGCGGGCCTGGACGCGGCCGAGCGCGCGGAGCTGGTGCGACTGCTGGCGAAGGTCGAGGAGAACCTCTGCCGGGAGACCGCGGACTGCCCCGACCGGCGCTGAGCCGTACGGCGCCCGGACGCACGGAGCGATCAGGCCAGGAACTCCAGCACCCGGTCCACATCGGCCTCGGTGTTGTAGAGGTGGCAGGAGATCCGCAGATTCCCGGCCGGGGCCGAGACGGCGATCCCGGCCTTCGTCAGATCGTCCCGACGGCCCTGCAGCCCTGGCACGGAGACGATCGCCGACTCCCCCGGAACCACCTCGCGCCCGAGCCTGGTCAGCCCGGCCCGCAGCCGGGCCGCGAGCCCGGTGGCGTGCGCGTACAGGGCGTCGGAGCCGACCTCCGCGAGCAGGTCCAGGGAGTGCCCGGCCCCGTGGTACGAGAGGAAGGCGGGCGGCTCGTCGAAGCCGCGGGCGGTCGGGGCGAGGCGCTCCAGCGGACCGTAGTTGCTCGCCCAGGGCGCACCGGCGGATACCCAGCCGGCGAAGAGCGGCGGCAGGGTTTCCTGCGCCTCCTCGGTGACCGTCAGGAACGACGTACCGCGCGGGCAGAGCAGGAACTTGAAGCCGCCGGTGACGGTGTAGTCGTACGCCCCGGCGTCCAGCGGGAACCAGCCCGCCGCCTGGGTGGCGTCCAGCAGGGTCCGGGCCCCGTGCGCCGCGGCGGCCGCGCGGACGGCGGCGAGGTCGGCGACCCGGCCGTCGGCCGACTGCACCGCGGAGAAGGCGACCAGGGCGGTCGAGGGCCGTACGGCCCCGGCGAGGTCCGCGAGCGGCGCGTACCGCACGCGCAGATCGCCGCGGAGCGCGAACGGACTGACCACGGAGGCGAACTCGCCCTCGGGGCAGAGGACTTCGGCGCCGGGCGGCAGCGAAGCGGCGATCAGGCCGACGTGGACGGTGACGGAACTGCCGGTGGCGACCCGGTCCGGGTGGACCCCGGCGAGCCGGGCGAATCCGACCCGGGCGGCCTCCACCGCGTCGAAGCTGCCCGCCCCCTCCCGCCGGCCGACGGCGTTCTCGTCGGCCAGGGCCTTGACGGCGGCGATCGTCCGGCGGGGCAGCAGGCCCCAGCTGGAGGTGTTGAGGTAGGTGACCTCGGGCGCGAATTCGACGGCTGCGGCTTGGATGGGCGCGAGGATCGTCATACGCCCACCCTGAAGCCCCCTCAACCCAAAGTCAATTACCCAGAGTTAAGGGGTGCACCCAAGGATCGCTTATGCATCACCGATGAACCGCCCCCGCTGGAGCTCAGCTCCCCGGGACCTCGCAGGCCCCGTCCGCGTCGCAGCCCGCCGCGTCCCCGCCGACGGTGGTCGGCGCGGTGGCGGGACGGTCCTTCCAGGCCTGCTCCAGCGCCTGGACGAAGACCTCCGACGGCTGGCCGCCGGAGATCCCGTACCGCCGGTCGAGAACGAAGAACGGCACGGCGTTGGCGCCCAGTTCGGCCGCCTCGCGCTCATCGGTCCGCACGTCGTCCGCGTACGCATCGGGGTCGGCGAGCACGGCACGGGCCTCGTCGCCGTCGAGCCCGGCCTCCACGGCGAGGGCGAGCAGCACCTCGTCGTCGAAGACGGAGCGCTCCTCGGCGAAGTTCGCCCGGTAGGCGAGGGTCAGCAGCTCGTCCTGCCGGCCCCGGGCCTTGGCCAGGTGCAGCAGCCGGTGGATGTCGAAGGTGGAGCCGTGGTCACGGCCCTCGGTGCGGTACCCGAGCCCCTCGGACTGCGCGTTGGCCGCGACGTCGGCCTCCATCGAGGCGGCCTCCTCGCGGGTCCGCCCGTACTTGGCGGCCAGCATGTCGACGACCTGCTCGGTCTCCCCCTTGGCCCGCCCCGGGTCGAGCTCGAAGGACCGGTGCACCACCTCGACCTCGTCCCGGTGGGCGAACTCGGCGAGCCCCTTCTCGAAGCGGGCCTTGCCGATGTAGCACCACGGACAGGCGATGTCGCTCCAGATCTCGACGCGCATGACTCTTCTTCTCTCCAGGGGTCGCGGACGGGGGCGCGGAGGGGCCCTCCGCGGATCGGGTCACCGGTAGCAACATCGAACCTGACCAGGTGATTCCCGTGCCGGGCGGCGGCCCCGTGCCGGCCTCCGGTCATTCCGCCACGGCCGCACCTCCAGCCGGAGCCTCGGACGGGACCCGGCGCTCCGCCAGGCGCCCCCGCTGGCCGCGTGGAGCGGCGCCCACGCCGGAACGCCACCGGGCGGGGGCGACGCGGAGCCGGCTGAGGTGGACGGAGTCCTCGCGCTCGGCGAAGGCGGCCGCCCCCACCGGTTCCTCGCCCGCCTCGGCGCAGAGAACGGCCGCTCCGGTCATGCGGGGAGGGACGCGGCGGGCCCGCCCGGAGGCTCCGCCGCTCCCCCTCACCGCCGCGTCATGCCCGGTCCCCCCGCGTCATGCCCGGCGTCCGTCCACCCGGCGGGGCAGGTCCAGCGGGTTGTCCTCGCGCAGCTCCGGCGGGAGGAGCGACTCGGGGGTGGACTGGTACGTGACCGGGCGCAGCCAGCGTTCGATCGCCGTCGCGCCGACCGAGGTGGAGGTGGACGTGGTGGCGGGGTACGGGCCGCCGTGGTGCTGGGCGGGGGCCACGGCGACGCCGGTCGGCCAGGCGTTGACCAGGATGCGGCCGGCCAGCGGGGTGAGGGCGGGCAGCAGACGGGCCGCGTCGGGGTCGGGGCCCTCGGTGGCGGTGTGGAGGGTGGCGGTGAGGTTCCCGGGCAGCCGGGCCAGGACGGCGGCGATCTCGTCGACGGAGGTGTACCGGGCGATCACGGTGACCGGGCCGAAGCACTCCTCCAGCAGCGCGTCGTGCGGGCCCTCGGCGGTCAGCCGGGCGGCCGGCACGGTGAGGAATCCGGCGGAGACGGTGTGCTCGCCGCCCGCGCCGGGGGTGACGGGCGCGTCGACGTCGGGCAGTTCGGCCCGCTCCTGTACGCCCGTGACGAAGGCGTCCCGCATGCGGTGGTCCAGCAGGACGCCGGAGCCGGTGGAGCTGACCGTCTCGGTGAGGGTCTTCAGGAGCTGGTCGCCCGCCGCGCCCTCGGGGACCAGGACGAAGCCGGGCTTGGTGCAGAACTGGCCGACGCCGAGCGTCATCGAGCCGCCGAGCCCGGTACCGATCTCCCCGGCGCGCTCGGCGGCGGCCGTCCCGGTGACGACGACCGGGTTGAGCGAGCCGAGTTCGCCGTGGAAGGGGATGGGGGCGGGGCGGGCGGCCGCGGCGTCGAACAAGGCGCGTCCGCCGCGTACCGAGCCGGTGAAGCCCGCCGCGCTCACCAGCGGATGGCGGATCAGCTCGACGCCCGCCTCGAAGCCGTGGACCAGGTTCAGCACGTCCTCGGGCAGCCCGGTGCGGGCGGCGGCGCGGCGGAGGACCGAGGCGCAGAGTTCGGAGGTGGCCGGGTGGTCGGGGTGCGCCTTGACGACGACCGGGCAGCCGGCCGCGAGCGCGCTCGCGGTGTCACCGCCGGGCACGGAGAAGGCGAGCGGGAAGTTGCTGGCCGCGTAGACGGCGACGGCCCCGAGCGGGATCTTGTAGCGGCGCAGGTCGGGCCAGGGCGGGGTGCGGGAGCCGTCCTCGTGGTCGATGTGGACGTCGAGATAGGCGCCTTCGTCGACGACCTCCGCGAAGGCCCGCAACTGCGCTGCGGTGCGGGCCAGTTCACCGGTGAGCCGGGCCGGCCCGAGGGCGGTCTCGGCGTCGGCGGCCTCGATGATGTGCTCGCCGGACTCCTCCAGCAGCTCCGCCGCCGTACGCAGGAACGCGGCGCGCGCCGCGCGGTCGGCGAGTGCGTCGCGGGCGGCATGGGCCGCCCGGACCACGCGGTCGACCTCCTCGGCCGTGGCCTCCACGGCAACCTGCTCACGCGGGTTCCCGGTTCGGGGGTCGACACTCCAGACTGGTGCTGCGCTCACCGTGATTCCCTCCCGTCCTGCGGCCGTCGTCCGACCGCCCTCGGCCGCGGATCAGCAAGTGTTCGGTATTCTGAACAGAGTTCCTGATCGTGAATGTGCTGGGACTCTATTTCCGTACGTTCCGTGTTGGCAATCGTGGTGGCGAGCTTTTCGGACGGCGTTCGGCCGGGAAGCGGAGAAGCTGGAGAAGGGGGCGTGGGCGATGTCGGTCGCCGAGTCCGGTGGGGCACAGGTCAAATCCGCGGTACGGACCGTGGAGCTCCTCGAATACTTCGCGGGGCGGCCCGGCATGCACTCGCTGGCCGCCGTCCAGGAGGCGGTCGGCTATCCCAAGTCCAGCCTCTACATGCTGTTGCGCACCCTGGTGGAGCTGGGCTGGGTGGAGACGGACGCGACGGGCACCCGGTACGGGATCGGCGTCCGCGCCCTGCTCGTCGGCACGTCCTACATCGACGGCGACGAGGTCGTGGCCGCCGCCCGGCCCACCCTGGACCGGCTGTCCGACGACACCACGGAGACCATCCACCTGGCCCGTCTCGACGGGACGAACGTGGTCTATCTCGCCACCCGGCAGTCCCAGCACTATCTGCGCCCCTTCACCCGGGTCGGCCGCCGGCTGCCCGCGCACTCCACCTCGCTCGGCAAGGCGCTGCTGGCCACCCACAGCGACGAGCAGGTCCGCAAGATGCTGCCCGAGTCGCTGCCCGCACTGACCGAGCACACCATCACGGACCGCGAGAAGCTCATCGAGGAGCTGCGGCTGGTCCGCGAGCAGGGCTACGCGGTGGACCGCGAGGAGAACACGCTCGGCCTGCGCTGCTTCGGTGTGGCGATCCCCTACCGGACGCCCGCGCGCGACGCGATCAGCTGCTCGGTGCCGGTCGCCCGGCTCACCCCGGCGCACGAACAGATGGTGAAGGACGCCCTGTTCGACGCCCGGGACCGGCTGACCCTCGCGACCCGCAGGCTCTGACCCCCGGGTGACGCCCGGCTCCAGCGCCTCCCCCGTGCGGCGGAGACGGATCGTCGGCGGGCAGGACGTGCGGACGGTGGCCGGCGCGGAATTCTGGGTGCATGACAGCGAACCGGCCCCCCGAGACGTCCCCGTACCCCACCGAACCGCCCGAGGCGTCCCCATACCGCGCCGGCCGGGCGCGGGCCGTGCTCCGGGCGGTCGCCATGGTGTCCTGTCTGCCGTACATCGGGCTCAAGGCGGTCTGGATGGCGGGCGGTCAGGTCGGCATCCCGGACGGCAGCCCGCTGCTCGACGGCGGAACCGCGCTGCGCGTCGCCAACGGGGTCACGGTGCTGATGGACGCCGCCGTCATCGTCCTCGCCCTGCTGCTCACCCGGCCCTGGGGTCGGCGGGTGCCCGCCTGGCTGCTGGTGGTGCCGATGTGGGTGGCGAGCGGGCTGCTGCTGCCGATCATGACGGGCTTCCCGCTCCAACTGCTCGTCAGGCTCCTCGGCGGCGGCGACGGGCGGCCGGTCGGCGAGGGGGCCTCCGAGCCGTTCCTCGACCCGTGGGTCTTCGGCGTGGTCTACGGCGGCTTCATCGTCCAGGGGCTCGCGCTCGGCACCCTCTTCGCGCTGTACGCCAAGGACCGCTGGGGCCGTCTGTGGCAGGGGCGGCTCCGTGATCTGCCGGAGAGCCCGACCACGCCCGCCCTGCGCGCGACCGCCGTCGCCGCCGCTCTGGCGGCCCTGCTGCCCGGCATCACCCATCTGTTGTGGGCCGGCGGTTCGACCGCCGGGCTCAACGCGGGCCGGGCGGCTGACCGCACCAGCGACTTCTACGTCCTGGAGGCCGTCAACCTGCTCTTCGTCGTGGTCACCGTCGTCGGGGTGCTGCTGCTCGCCTTCCGGCGCACCGGCCGGCTCCCGCTGCGTCTGCCGCTCGTCCTGATCTGGGCCGGCTCGGCGGAAATGGCCTGCTGGGGCGGCTGGTTGAGCATCGCCGCACTGATGGGGGCGGGCGAGGCGGCGGACCTGCCGACGGCGGCGATGACGGTGATCTACGCTGTCCAGGTGCTGGCCGGGGCGCTCGTCGCGACGCTGGGCGCGTACTTCTTCGCGGAGCGCGCGGCAGCGGACTCCGCGCTGCCCGCGACCGCCGGTGCCCCGGTGCTCGCGTCCGCCCCTGCCGCCTCAGCTGTCACTGCCCCGTCATCCGGCAGCCGGGTGTCATGAAGCCGCTCGCCGCGCTGTTCGGACGGCGGGCGCGGCTGCGCTGGCTGCATCTGATCATCGGCGGCGCGCTGCTGATGCCGTACTTCCTCGTCGGCACGGTCCTGGTCGGCATGACCAACGGCGGGGAACCGGTCTTCTCCTCCCTGCCCGCCCAGTTCGTCGCGTTCGGCCTCGCTCTGCCGATGGCGGCGGTCACCGGCTTCTTCGCCCTTGTGCGGCCGCTGTCCGTGGCCGCCGCCCGCGCCCTGTGCGGGGTGCCGCCCGTGCTGCTGGCCGACGGGCCCGCCCGGACCCGGCAGGCCCGGGTGCGTACCGCCGGCTGGTACACGCTGCATCTGGCGCTCGGCGGGATCGTCAGCGGGGCGACGCTCACCCTGCCGCCGTTCGCGGTGGCGGTGGCCGCCCTGCCGTTCTTCCGGGGGCTGCGCGGCACCTGGCTGCTCGACGGGCCCCGCGTGCTGCGGGAGCCGTGGGTCCTGGCCCTCGCGCCGTTCGCCGGGCTCGCGATGCTGCTGGCGCTGGCGCTGGTCGCCGCCGTGGCCGGGCAGGCGCTGGCCCGGCGGGCTCCGGTGCTGCTGGGGCCGACACCCGAGGACCGGCTGGCCGCCGCCGAGCGCCGCGCGGCGGATCTGGCGGTGCGCAACCGGCTCGCGCGGGAGCTGCACGACTCGGTGGGCCATGCGCTGAGCGCCGTGACCCTTCAGGCGGGGGCGGCGCGCCGGGTGCTGGACCGGGATCCGGAGTTCGTCCGGGAGGCGCTGACCGCCATCGAGGAGACGACACGGCGGACGGTCGGCGAGCTGGACTCGGTGCTGGGGCTGCTGCGGCAGGACGGGGAGCCGGACGATGCGGCGGACACGGCGTACGGGCCGGGGCTGGACGCGCTCGACGGGCTGCTGGCGTACTCCGGGGTGCCGGTGGCGTACGAGCGGGAGGGCGATCCGGGTGACCCGGGCGTGGTGGACCCGGTGGTCTCGCGGGAGGCGTACCGGATCGTCCAGGAGGGGCTGAGCAACGCCCTGCGGCACGGCGGCGGCGACCCGACCCCGGTGCGGCTGCAGATCGCGGTACGGGAGGGGGAACGGGAGCTGGAGATCGTGATGGAGAATCCGCTGGGCGAACGGCCCGCCGTGGCCCGTCCCGGCGGCGGCCGCGGGCTGCGTGGCATCGCGGAGCGGGCCGTCCTGCTGGGCGGCCGGACCGGGGCGGGGCCGAGCGCGGACGACGGCGTCTGGCGGCTGACCGCCCGGCTGCCGCTGACGGTGCCGGGGACGGCCGGGCGGACGCGGGAGCGGGAGCGGTGATGGCGGGTGGAGCGGCGGTGGCGGGTGGAGCGGCGGTGGGCGGGACTCCGGTGCGGGTGGTGCTCGCGGACGACGAGCGGATGGTGCGTACGGCGCTGCGCGTGATCCTGGACGCCGAGGAGGGCATCGAGGTCGTCGGCGAGGCCGCCACCGGTGCGGAGGCCGTCTCCGTGGTGCGGGAGCTGCGGCCCGACGTGGTGCTGATGGACGTGCGGATGCCGGAGATCGACGGCATCCGGGCCACGGAGCAGATCCTCGCCACGCTGGAGGACCCGCCGAGGATCGTCGTCGTGACGACCTTCGAGAACGACGCGTATGTGTACGAGGCCCTGCACGCCGGGGCGGCCGGGTTCCTGCTGAAGCGGGCGGCGGCGGAGGAACTGGTGCAGGCGGTGCGCCTGGTGGCGTGCGGCGACTCGCTCCTCTATCCGGCGGCGGTGCGCACGCTGGCCGCCGAGCACACAGCCCGGCGGACGGCCGGGGCCCCGGCGTGGGTGGCGCGGCTGACCGGACGGGAGGCGGACGTGCTGCGGCTGATGGCGGCGGAGCTGACCAACGCGGAGATCGCGGGCCGGCTCGCGGTGGGCCCGGCGACGGCGAAGACCCATGTGGCGGCGGTCCTCGCGAAGACGGGCGCCCGGGACCGTACCCAGGCGGTCATCGCGGCGTACGAGTCCGGGTTCATCACCCCGGGCTGAGCGTCACAGGCTGGTGGGCCGCGTGAGAAACCGGTGAGAAGCGGCACAACCGGGAACGGGCGGAACGCCGCCGCTCGTCCCTCCAGCGGGATGAACAAGACAATCAGGCGCGCTTCGGTCTTCTGTCTGCTCATGGTGCTCGCCCTGCTGGTGCGGGCGACGTGGGTGCAGGGCTACGAGGCCAAGGCGCTCGCAGACGACGAGCACAACCGGCGGAACACCATCGCGCGGTACGCGCAGCCGCTCGGGGACATCATCGTGGCCGGTTCGCCGGTCACCGGATCGAAGGGGACCAGTGGCGGCGACCTCCGGTACAAGAGGACCTACCCGCAGGGCGAGCTGTACGCGGCCGTCACCGGCTACAGCTCGCAGGCGTACGGGGCGACCCAGCTGGAGGGCGTCTACGGCGATGTCCTGGACGGCACGGACAACCGGCTGAAGAACCCGGCCGCCCTGATCACCGGCAAGCAGGCCGCGCCGGGCAACGTCCTCACCACCATCGACCCGGGCGTCCAGAAGGCGGCCTACGAGGCGCTCGGCGACGACAAGGGCGCGGCGGTGGCCATCGACCCGAAGACCGGCCGGATCCTCGGCATGGTCTCCACCCCCTCGTACGACCCCTCGAAGATCAGCGGGACGACGGACGGGGACGCCTGGCAGGCCCTGCTGGACGACCCGGACAAGCCGCTGGTCAACCGGGCGCTGCGGCAGGCGCTGGCGCCGGGCTCCACGTTCAAGCTGGTGGTGGCGGCGGCGGCGCTGGAGAACGGTCTCTACGGCTCGGTCGACGAGCGCACCGACAGCCCCGACCCGTACACCCTGCCCGGCACCAGCACGGTGCTCCGCAACGAGAACGCGTCCGCCCCCTGCGAGAACGCGACCCTGCGCACCGCGCTCCGGTACTCCTGCAACAACGTCTTCGCGAAGGCGGCCGCCGACCTCGGCCAGGACAGGGTCAAGAAGATGGCCGACGCCTTCGGGTTCGACACCGAGAAGCTGGACGTCCCGGTGCGGGCGGCGCAGAGCGTGTATCCGACCGGGATGGACAAGGCGCAGACGGCGCTGACCGGGATCGGCCAGTTCGAGGTCACCGCGACCCCGCTCCAGATGGCGATGGTCTCCGCTGCGCTGGCCAACGGCGGTGAGCTGGCCGCGCCGCACATGGTGTCCCAGGTGACCGACGGGGACGGCACGGTGCTGGAGGAGACCCAGGACGGCGACACGAAGCGCGTGGTCGAGGAGGAGACCGCCGAGCAGCTCCGCAGCGCGATGGTGACCGTGGTCGAGGAGGGCACCGGCACCAACGCCAGGATCGCCGGGGCCGAGGTCGGCGGAAAGACGGGTACCGCGCAGAACGGCGTGGACAACAGCAACACCCCGTACGCCTGGTTCACCTCGTACGCGAAGGACGACAGCAGCGGCAAGGAGGTCGCGGTCGCGGTGATCGTCGAGGACTCCGGCTCGGCGCGCTCCGAGGTCAGCGGCAACGGGCTGGCCGCGCCGATCGCGCAGAAGATGATGAAGGCGGCGCTGGAGCGGTGAACGAGCACCCCGGAAAGCTCTGACTTAGGTTACCCTTTCCTTACTTGGCGCCCCGGACGGTCCCGGGGCGCCAATGTGCCGATGTGTGCCGACGCCCAGCGGCCGGCCGGCCGCTGACACGAACGCCGCACACGCAGGACCGGCCGGCCGACCACTACCGCGCCCCGCCGGCGAACGGGATCTCCGCTCCGCCGCCCGCACGGTGCTCGGGTCGAAGGGATGGCCGCGGGCCCCGGGGCCGCCCGACGCCTTCTAGGTCATCCGCCCGATGCCCGCCGACCGCCTTACTCCGCAGCATGAGCCGCACGGAGCGGGTGCGGAGCACGAGGCGGAGGAGGACGGGCGGCATGGGTGGCGCGGGCGGTTCGGCGGTGGGGCGGGTCCTGCGGGACCGGACGGCGGGGCGCTGTCTGGCGGGGGTGGTCGTCTCCGGGTTCGGCACGTCGGCGATGTGGCTCACGGCGGGCATCTGGGTCAAGTCGCTGACCGGGTCGAACAGTCTGGCGGCGCTGACGGTGTGCGCGATGTGGGCCCCGGTGCTCGCCGGGCCCGCGCTCGGCGCGCTCGCGGACCGGATGGACCGGCGGGGGCTGCTGGTCCGGGTCAACCTGGCGGTGGCCTGCCTGCTGGCCACGCTGGTGCTGGTCGACTCGGCCGGCACGGTCTGGCTGGTCTTCGTGGTGCTGGTGCTCTACGGGGCGGCCGGCGTGCTCCTCGACGCGGCGGAGGCGGCGCTCGTCGCCCGTACCGTGCCCGCCTCGCTGCTGGCGGACTTCAACGGGCTGCGGATGACCGCCAACGAGGGCATGAAACTGGTCGCCCCACTGGCGGGCGCGGGCCTGTACACACGGTTCGGTGGCCCGGCGGTGGCCCTGCTGGACGCGGCGACCTGTGCCCTGGCCGCCCTGGTCTTCGCCCGTCCGCCGGTGCGGGAAGCTCCTCGGGACCCGGCCCCGGCGGCGGCCCGGCGCGATGAACTCGCCGTCGGGCTGCGGCGGATACGCGCCTCGGCCGTGCTGCGCCCGCTGGTCGCGGCGGGGGCGGCGACGATGCTGCTGGCGGGGGTGAACGGGGCCGTGACGTTCGCGTACGTCGACGATGTGCTCGGCCGGGCGCCGGCGTACGCGGGGGTGCTGTACGCGGTACAGGGCGCCGGTTCGGTGGCGGTGGGGCTGCTGGTGGGGCCGTTGCTGCGCCGGCTGCCGGAGCGGGTGTTCGCGGCGGGCGGGATCGCGCTGTTCGCGCTCGGGGTGGGTGCGCGGACGGTGTCGCCGGACGGGGTGGCCCCGGCGGCGAGCGCGGCGATCGGTTTCGGACTGCCGTGTGTGCTGATCGCGGCGATGACTGCGGTGCAGCGGGAGACCCCGGACGCGGTGCTGGGGCGGACGGCGGCGACGGCGGGTTCGCTGATGACGGCGCCCAACGCGGTGGCCCTGGCGCTGGGGGCGGGGCTGGTCGCGGTGGTGGACGTACGGGTGCTGACGGCGGTGGCCGGGGCGGCGGGGGTGCTGGCCGCGGTGGTGCTGGCGTCGGGGGCGCGACGACACCACCGCCGTACCCCCGCGCCACCCCGGCCGTGAAGCGCGACACCGCCGTACCCCCGTCTCACCCCAGCCGTGAGAGCGCCGCGGTGACCGCTTTCAGGTCCGGGCCCGAGGCGAGTCCCGCGTGGTACAGGCGCAGTTGGTCCGCGCCGAGCGAGGCGGCGTGGGCCGCGTCGCGCTCCAGGGTGCGCGGGCTGCCGCCCATCCCGGTGACGATCCCGAAGTTGGCGGCGCGCACCCCGCCCCGCCCGGCGAACGGCCCGAGGACCGCCTCCCGGGCGGCGTCGGACCCGGTGCAGGGCAGCACCACACCGTCGGCCACGGCCAGGATGTGGTCCGCCTCGACGCCGACGTTGGCGCCGGTGCGGTACGGGGCGGGGTCGGCGTGCAGCAGCACCTGGAAGCCGGGCGGGGCCTCGGCCCGCACCGCGGCGACGGCGGCTTCCTGGAACGCGCGGGCGGCCCGGCCGCGCCACCGCAGCGTGGCGTCCGCGTGTTCGGGCCCGAGCAGCTTCTCGATGCCGTCCCGGCCCGACTCCGGGGAGCCCGCGCCGGACCAGGCCGGTTCCAGCGCGCGGCGTACGGCGGCGGCCAGTGCGCCGGGATCGGCGCCGCCCTCCTCGTAGCCCTGGCGGCACTCCGGGCAGAAGCACAGCGACATCAGATACTGCGCGGCGTCGCCGAGGCCCACCCCGGCTACCTTGTCGTGGGCGTGCAGATGGACGAAGCCGTACCAGCCGCAGGACTCCAGTTCGGTGCCGCGCGTGCCGGGCCGGGCGGCGGCCTCCGCCGCGAGGTCCACGAGGTGGTCGCGTACGGCGCGGCGGGCGATGCAGGGGGCCCACGGGTAGCGGTCCCCGTAGGCGTTGACCACGGAGGTGTCCGGGTGCTCCGCGCCGAGCCGTGAGTTGTGCGCGAGGACCACCCAGCTGTGCACCTCCAGGCCCGCGGCGGCCAGCGCCTCGGCGGCCTCCCCGTACGGATCGTCGCCGGGTGTCCAGCTCTGGCGGTACGGGGCGAGACGGCGTCCGGCCCAGCGGTCCGGGTCCGGCGGGTAGAGGACGGCGGCGTGCTCGGCGGTGACGATGCGGTGGGCGGGGTGGCGGGGGGTCAGGGCCCGGGTGGAGTGGTAGGCGGAGGCGAGGGTGACCTGCCGGACGCCGAGGTCCGCGATCCGGGCGGCGGCGTCCGGGTCGCCGACGACGTCCCACGGGTAGAGGAAGACGCCCGCCTTCACGCCCGGCCCCCCGAGGTGGTGTGCTCCTCCAGCAGGGCGCGGCCGCTCGCGATGATCTCGATGAGGTCCTTGACGTGTGCGGCGGGCGGTTCGGTGAGCGGGGTGCGTACCTCGCCGACGTCCAGGCCCTGGAGCCGGACTCCGGCCTTGACCAGGGAGACGGCGTATCCGCGGCCCTTGGCGCGTAGTTCGACGAGCGGCCGGTAGAAGTGGTCGAGCAGTGCGTCGACCAGGGCGTCGTCGCCGGAGTCCAGGGCCCGGTAGAAGGCCAGGGCGATGTCCGGGGCGAAGGCGAAGACGGCGGAGGAGTAGAGGGTGACGCCGATGCCCCGGTAGGCGGGGCCGGTGAGTTCGGCGGTGGGCAGCCCGTTGAAGTACAGGAAGTCGCCGCCGGGCCGGTGGGTGCGGACCGCGCTGACGATGCGCTGCATGAGGTCGAGGTCGCCGTGGCCGTCCTTGAGCCCGATGATGCCGGGGGTGCGGGCCAGGGCGACGACCGTCTCGGGGGTGAAGATCGCGTTGTCGCGCTGGTAGACGATCGTCTCCAGGCCGGTGGCCGCCGCGAGCGCCGCGTAGTGGTTCAGCAGCCCTTCCTGGTCGGCGACGACGAGATAGGGCGGCATGGCGAGAAGCCCGTCCGCGCCGGCCTCCTCGGCGGCCCGCGCGAACCGGACGGCGAGCGCCGTGCCGTAGCCGGCCCCGGCGACGACCGGGATCTGTCCGGCGGTCTCCTCGACGGCGGCGGCGACCGCGAGGCGGAACTCCTCGGGGGTCAGCGCATGGAACTCGCCCGTGCCGCAGCAGGCGAAGACCGCGGCGGCTCCGGCATCGATCCCGGCCCGCACATGGGCCCGGAAGACGTCGAGGTCGACGGCGCCGTCCGGCCCGAAGGCGGTCACGGGGAAGAAGAGCGGCCCGGCGACTTCGCTGAGCCGGGCGGCAAGGGGGGCTGAGGTCACGGGCGCTCCCTGAGCAGATTCAGGCGTGCACAATTCTGATCGGTGTCCATATTTCTGAACACCGTCACGCTAAGGCAGCTTCCGATGGCGGGTCAAGGCGGACGCAAGCTCTTGACGCACCTCACCTCCCCTCCCTAACTTGTCCACGCATGTGAATGCCAGCCAGGATTGCGCACAGCGCGCCTCGCGTACGCCCCGAGGAGACCCCCGTATGACCGCTCCCCGTACCGTCCTGCTCACCGGCGCCGCGGGCGGCCTCGGCACCCTGATGCGGGGGCTGCTGCCCGCGTACGGCTACGACCTGCGCCTCCTCGACCTGGTCCCGGTGGACGGCGCGCCCGACGCGATCACCGCCGACCTCAACGACCGGAAGGCGCTGCGCGAGGCCGTGCGCGGGGTGGGCGCGGTCATCCACCTGGCAGGTATCTCACTGGAGTCCACGTTCGACAAGATCCTCCGCGCCAACATCCAGGGCACGTACGAGCTGTACGAGGCCGCCCGCGAGGAGGGCGTCCGCCGCATCGTGGCCGCCTCGTCCAACCACGTCATCGGTCACACCCCCCGCCCCGGTCCGGGCGATCCGCTCATCGCGCTGGACACCCCGCGCCGCCCCGACACCTTCTACGGCCTGTCGAAGTGCTTCGGCGAGGACCTGGCCCAGCTCTACTGGGACAAGCACGGCGTCGAGACCGTCTCGGTACGGATCGGGTCCTGCTTCCCTGAGCCCACCTCGGTGCGGATGCTGTCGGTCTGGATGAGCCCCGGCGACGGCGCTCGGCTGTTCCACGCGGCCCTCACCGCCGAGGACGTCGGCCACACCGTCGTCCACGGCTCCTCCGCCAACACCCGCCTGTGGTGGGACCTGACCTCGGCACGGGCCCTGGGCTACGCACCGCAGGACGACTCGGAACCGTACGCGGCGAAACTCATCGCCGAACAGGGCGAGCTGGACCCGGACAATCCGGCGCACGCCTGCGTGGGCGGCCACTTCCTGACCGACCCGCCGATCTGGCAGCACTGAGTCCGCCCGGAAATCCGGGCGACGCGGGAGCGGCCGGGAGGGCAGGATACGGACATGCCGCGACCTTCCGGATTCCAGTACGAACAGCAGGGCGACCAGAGCGTCACCATCACCCACCAGGGCCGCCCGGCGGGCACCCTGCGCGGCGGGCGGGCGGAGAAGTTCCTGGCCGAGGTGACATCGGGCGACGCGCAGCTGGTGATGGCGCGCTGGACGGGCGCGTACAAGCACGGCAACGAGCGCACCGCCCGCAACCACCCGCGCAACCGCCGCTGAGGCGCTTCCGGGCCGCCGGGTGAACCGCTGCCGGACGGCCGAAAAGCCTCTGGCGGACAGGCACCGGGGCAAGGCAGCGGACGGACCGAAGGTAAGGGAACGGCAAAGCCGGGTCGTTCGTTACCCCGTTCATGACCGCTATGACCCCCGGCTCGAACATTCCTCTCTCCGCCGCCCGCGTGGCGGTGGACGTCGCCGCTCCGGTGCGGCTCGACGTCTCGGGCCTGCTGCTCACCGCCGACGGCAAGGTGCGCTCCGACGACGACTTCATCTTCTACAACCAGCCCTCAGGCCCCGGTGTGACCTACCGCTCCGGCGGGGGCTCCGCACCGGACGCGATCGTGGTGGACACCGCGGCCGTCCCGCCGGGCGTCGAGAAGATCGTCGTCACCGCGAGCCCGGACGCCGCCGGCCAGACCTTCCAGGGCATCGAGCCCACCGCCACCGTGCGCAACGCGGACGACGGCAGCGCGCTCGCCACGTTCACCCCGCCGCAGCTGGGCGCCGAGACGGCGCTCGTGGTCATCGAGGTCTACCGGCGCAACGGCGCCTGGAAGGCCCGCGCGGTCGGCCAGGGCTACGCCAACGGGCTGGCCGGCATCGCCACGGACTTCGGCGTCTCGGTCGAGGAGCCCGCCGCCCCGGCCGCCCCGCCGGTGCCGGTGGCCCCCGCCCCGGTCGCTCCGCCCGCGCCGCCGGC
Organism: Streptomyces sp. iso_384; assembly: GCF_056172905.1. Classification (NCBI taxonomy): domain Bacteria; kingdom Bacillati; phylum Actinomycetota; class Actinomycetes; order Kitasatosporales; family Streptomycetaceae; genus Streptomyces; species Streptomyces sp. iso_384. The sequence continues at coordinate 2,494,096 of NZ_JBWBTT010000001.1, read as the reverse complement.
CGCCGCCCCCGTCGACCCTCGGATCGCGCCGCCCGCTCCCCCGGCGGCCCCCGCCGCGCCCGCGGGCTCCGGGAAGATCAACCTGGACAAGGGCCGGGTCAGCCTCCAGAAGAACCAGACCGTGTCCCTCGTCAAGGGCGGCGCCCCGCTGCTCTCGCGGGTCAGGATGGGGCTGGGCTGGGAGCCCGCGTTCCGCGGCAAGGACATCGACCTGGACGCGTCGGTGATCGCGTACGGCCCCAACCGCAACCACCTGGACAGCTGCTACTTCGGCAAGCTGACCATCCTGAACGGGGCGATCAAGCACTCCGGCGACAACCTCACCGGTGAGGGCGCGGGCGACGACGAGACGATCGTCGTGGACCTGGGCCGGATCCCGGCCGAGGCGACGGGCCTGGTCTTCACGGTGAACTCGTTCACCGGCCAGAAGTTCAACGAGGTCGCCAAGGCCTACTGCCGGCTGATCGACGACGCGTCCGGCGAGGAGCTGGTCCGCTTCGATCTCACCGGCGCCGAGCCGCAGACCGGCGTGATGATGGCCAAGCTCATCAAGCAGTTCACCGGCGAGTGGGAGATGACCGCGATCGGCGATTTCGTGAAGTCGCGCACCGTGCGGGGCATGGTGAAGCCCGCCGCCCAGGCCCTGTAGCCACCGTGGGCCCTCCGCCCGGAGGGTCACAACGGAGTCCGGGGCGCCTGAATCTCTTCAGGCGCCCCGGATCCGGAGAAGGCGGACGCTGCCCAGGAAGGGCACGGGACTCGTCTCGCGTCTCAGAGCTTGGTCAACTTGGAGTACGGGCTCAGGATCCTTCCCTGACGCCCCGAGAAGTCGATGAGGACTGCGTCGTTGTCGCCCTCGACAGCAAGAATCCTGCCGAGCCCGAACTGGTCGTGCGACACCCTGTCGCCCACATCGAAGCATTCGACCGGTGGGGCCTCCTGGGCCGGGCGGTTGAAGGGACTGGAAGGCAGGTGACGCCGGGATCCGGCTGACTGTTTCATTACGTCGAGTATGCGCCCTGTGAAGGCCCGACGCCATGCCCGCCGGTGCCCGGGGCCCCAGAAGTGCCGGATTCGTAATCAGCGCTCACCACGGCCAGTCAGCGCTTCCGCCCGCCTCCAGCAGCGGAACCATGCGGAACGCCGCGTCGGAAAGCCCCCCGAACGTGTGGCGGTTTCCATCGCCGGACGGGGCGTGGCCGAGGCGGTATCCGGCCAGATTCCAGGTGTAGACGGGCACCGTGTCCGGAACGCTCCGGGTCGCGTCGCCATCCCGGGTGTACGAGGCCTGCTCGTCGGTGACGACGATCACCCGGTCGTGGTCCCGGTAGTGCCGCCGTACCGCCTCCGCCGTGTTCGTACCGCCCAGGTCGCCGAATCGGTCCAGGACCCGCAGGACGGATTCGCCCCGGCGGAAGGACACCGGCGCGCTGGTCGTGCCGAACTGCACCAGGTCCGCGTCGGCGGCGCGCAGCGCCAGTGCCGCCCCGAAGACGGCCGCGGCGTCGGCCCGGTTCAGCCGCGAGCGCTCGGAGAGCGACGCCCACATCGAACCGGAACGGTCGACCAGGACCAGGGTGCGGCCGGGCAGCGCGGGCACCTGGCCCAGCGAGTGTCCGAGGGCCCGCTCCAGCGGGTGGGCCCAGCGGAGCGACGGCGCGTGCCGGTACGCGGCGAGGTAGCGGAAGGGGAACTGCCGCGACACGGCCACGGCCTCTGCGTCGCTGATCCGGGCCGCGGCGAGCGCGGCGACCTCGTCCCGTACGCCGGCCTCGTCGAAGTTCCGGAGGTTCCGGACGAGCGCCATCGTGCCCATCGACGGAATCACCGCCTCCCACACCGCCGCGTCCATCGGCCCCTGCAGCCAGCCCGCCAGCGCTTCCCAGGTCATCCCGGCCTCGGCCAGTCGCTCCGCGCCGCCGGGTCCGGTGACGACGGGGCGGCGCTCGGCGACCGGCAGCTCCATCAGCTCCCGGTGGGCGCTCAGGGTGCGGTCGGCGGCGGGCGGCTCGGCGCTCTCCGGCCGGTGCCTGCGGTCCAGCGCGTACCGGAACAGCTCGCCCTGCCAGGGCTTGGCGGGGTCGGGCGCGGCGTGCACCAGGTTGAGCACATCGCCGAACCGGAAGCCCTTGGACGCGGTGTCGTACTTCAGCAGCGCGCGGCCGGTGTAGAGGCGGCGCACGGCGTCGGCGGCGCCCCGCTTCACGGGCTTCGGCAGGGCGCGCCCGTAGCGGGAGGTCCAGTAGCCGAGCAGTTCGCCCGGCTCGTCGGCGCGCAGCAGTACGGAGTCGATGACCTGCCGGTTGGTGGGCCCCTCGGTGCGCCCGGCCGCCAGCCGCGCCGCCACGTACTCCGCGCCGCCGACCAGCGAGGCGGTCCGCATCTGCCCGTCGCGGCGCAGCCAGTGGAGCAGCCCCGCGGTCCACTCCGGGTCCTCCACGGCGAGCCGGCGCACGAGCGCGGCGAAGCGGTCGTCGCGCCGGTCCCCGCCCTCGTAGGCGGTGTCCTGGGCCACGAAGTCGGCGACGGCGAGCAGGAAGAGCTCGGAGCGGGCGTCGCGCACCTGTCCGATGCCGCCCTGGTGGTTGGGCGCGAGCGCGCCGGTGGTCGTGACGGGCGAGGTGGGCCCGGACCGGGCCGACCGGGGCCGGTGGGTACGGAAGTTGAAACGAGCCATGAGAAGAATTCCCCCGAATTCCTGGGGAAGGGCGCGGCGGCGGAACGGGGTGCCCGAGATCAGGAGTCGGCGACGGAGAACAGCCCGATGCTCTGACCCACTGAGCTACCGGCCGAAGCCGGGCGGGACTCGAACCCGCGACCGTCGGATCCAGAAGTATCCGTCGCCTGCGCACCGGGCACCCCGGCGCTCGCGCCTCCCGAGATCACCAGTGGCTGCGGCACATTTCGTTGGAAGGAAGGAGCCGCCGCCTTCGCACCGGGAGGTGCATGTCCATGACCTTAGGGAACGGCCCGCCCGCACGCGACGGAATTTCGGGGTGCAACCGAACCGATGGGCGCGGGCGTCGCACAGAATGGTTCCGGGGTGATCGTCCCCGGCCCGGACCGGCGGAGCGGAACATCGACACGGACCGGCGGCACGGACCAACGCCACGAGGGGGCGCACGGGATGGAGCAGGTCGCGCGGTACCGGCTCGTGGCGCTGCTCGGCGAAGGCGGTATGGGCCGGGTCCATCTGGCGCGTACGGCGTCGGGCCGGCTGGTGGCGGTGAAGACCGTCCATGAACACCTCGCCGCCGACCCGCAGTTCCGGGAACGGTTCCGGCGCGAGACGCTCGCCGCGCGGGCGGTCGCCGGCCCCTTCACGGCCGCGGTGCTGGACGCCGACCCCGGTGCCGTACGGCCGTGGCTGGCCACCGAGTTCTGCGCCGGTCCGACGCTCACCGAGACTGCCGGGGCGCTCGGGCCGCTGGACGCCGGGCCGCTGGCCGGGCTGGGGGCGGCGCTCGCGGAGGCGCTGGCGAGCATCCACCGGGCCGGGCTGGTCCACCGCGATCTGAAGCCGTCGAACGTGATCCTCACCCGGGGCGGCCCCAAGGTCCTGGACTTCGGCATCGCCCGGCGGGCGGCCGACGAGACCCTCACGGACACCGGGGAGGTGATCGGCTCCCCCGGGTTCATCGCCCCCGAACTGCTGACGGCCGACGACGAGCCGTCCCCTGCCGCCGATGTGTTCGCCCTCGCGGCCCTGCTCGCCCGGATGGCGACGGGCCGGGCCCCCTTCGGCTCCGGCCCCGCGCACCAGGTGCTGTACCGGACGGTGCGGGGCGAGGCCGATCTGGACGGGGCGCCGACGGACGAGTGGCGCGCGTTCCTCGCCTCCTGCCTGACGGGCGACCCGGCGGAGCGCCCCACGGTGGCCGAGGTGCTGAGCTGGTGCGCGCAGCGGTCACCGGCCGACGCGTGGTGGGAGCGGGATCCGGTGTCCGGCCTGGTCCGCGACCACGAGAACAGCGTCGCGGCGCTGGTGGCGGGCGACGGGCCCGAAGCGCGCGACCGGGGAGCCCGGGCCGACGCGGCGACCGCCGTACCCTCTCCGGCCGATACCGATGCCGGTGCCGGTGCCGATCCCACAGCCGTACCCGATCCGGGACCTGATCCGGCTCCCGCCGATGCCATCCCGGCCCCCGCCGACGCGGCACCCGGCCCCGCGACGCCCGCGACCGCGCCCACCCCGGCCGACGCCGTCCCGTACCGGACCCGCCCCGCCGTCCCGCCGCAGGACGCCGTCCCGTACGACAGAACGCCGGGCCGGGGCCCGACCAGGCGGCGGCTGCTCGCGTTCGGCGGGGTCGCGCTCGTGGCGGGCGGGGGCGTCGGCGGCGCGGCGCTGCTCCGGCTCACCGAGAAGGACGACCCGACCGGGTCGCGGCGGCCCGCACCGCCGCCGGGGACGCGCTGGAGCCGGGGCCGTCCGCTGTGGACCAGGACCGTCGGCGAACTCGGCCACACCGGCCGGGTGCTGCGCCACGGCAGCGCGCTCCTCATCACGGACGAGGCCGCGGTGACCGCGCTCGACGCGGCCACCGGCGCGGTGCGCTGGCGGTATCCGGCCCGGGGCGTCACGGCCGTCCGGCCGCTCGGCGAGCTGGTGCATCTGCTGCGCTCCGGGCTGCTCTTCGCACCGGAACTCCTCACGCTCGACGCCCGGACCGGCAACCGGCGCTGGTCGGCCGTGCCGGTCCGGCCGATCGAGGCCCGGACGTCGGACGCCCCCGACGGCCAGTCGGCGTTCTTCGCGGTCGACGGCGCGACGACGGCCCTGGTGACCTACGCCTCCGACGCGAGCCTGTGGGAGAAGCGCACCCTGGGCGAACGCCCTTGGCGGGCCTACGGATTCGACTCGCGTACGGGAAAGGCCCGCTGGTTCCACGAGGGGACGCGGGCCGCGGTGACCGGCATCGACGCGGCGGGCGGGCGGCTGGCCGTCGGGCTCCGCCCGCCGACCCGTTCCGGTGCTCCCGCCGAGGAACCGTTGCTCGTGCTGCGGACCTCCGGAGCGGCACCGGTGAGGGAGTCGGAGATACCCGGCGGCGCCCCGTACCCGCACGCCCACCCCGGCGCCTCGGGCACCCGGTACTACGCGAGCGGCAGCCGGGTCGTCCCGGTCGATCTGGCGACCCGGCGCACCGCCTGGCGCCGGAAGCTCGACGGATCGCCCACGGTCACGCCCACCGCGGTCGGCGGTGCGGTGTACGCCGCGACGCCGGGCGGGGTCACCGCGCTGGACGCCCGGAGCGGCCGGATCCGCTGGAGCCGCACCGACATCGGGCGGCTCGACGGCGACGACGGCAACAGCATCGAGGCCGACGGGCCGCCGCTGGTGGCGGACGGCACGCTGTACGCCACCGGGCCGCAGCCGGGCGACGGCGAGAAGGCCGGGGAGGGCGCGCGCTGGGGTGTGCACGCCCTGGACGCGGCCCGGAACCGCCGGCTGTGGTCGGTGCCCGTCGAGGCGGACGGGGCGCTGCGGGCCGCCGCGGGCGGGGGCCTCCTCCATGTCTGCGTCGGCGGGACCGTGCAGACCTTCACCGGGCCGGAGTCCGCGTGACGGGCCCCCTGCTCCCCGGCGACCCCGAACGGCTCGGCTCCATCCGGCTGCTGGGCCGGCTCGGTGCGGGCGGCATGGGCACCGTCTATCTGGGCCGGACGCCCGGCGGGCTGACGGTCGCGGTGAAGACGGTGCACGAACACCTGGCGGCCGACCCGCACTTCCGTGAACGGTTCCGCCGCGAGGCCGCCGCCGCCCGCGCGGTGACCGGTGCGCACACCGCGGCGGTGCTCGACGCGGATCCGGAGTCGTCGCGGCCGTGGCTGGCCACCGCGTATCTGCCGGGCGTCACGCTGCGGCACGCGGTGGCGGCGACCGGACCGCTGGAGCCCGCCGCCGTACGGTCCTTGGGCGGGGCGCTCGCCGAGGCTCTGGAGGCCGTCCACCGGGCGGGGCTCGTCCACCGCGACCTGAAGCCGTCGAACGTGCTGATCACCGCCGACGGGCCCCGGGTCATCGACTTCGGGATCGCCCGCGCGATCAGCGACCACGGGCTGACCGGGGCGGGCGATGTCATCGGCACTCCGGGGTTCATCGCCCCGGAACAGATCACCGGAACCGTCGTCACCGGGGCGGCCGATGTGTTCGCGCTCGGGGCGGTCCTGGTGTTCGCCGCCATCGGGGGCAGCCCGTTCGGTTCGGCGACCCCGGCGGTGCTGCTCTACCGGGCCGTCCATGAGGAGCCCGACCTCACCGACGTACCCGAGGAGGTGCGGGAGGTGGTGACGGCCTGCCTGGCGAAGGACCCCGGCCGCCGTCCGACGGTGGGCCAGGTGCTGCGGGCCACCACGGATCCGCGTCCGCCGCTGTGGTGGCGCACGGATCCACTGCGCTCGCTGGTCCTGGGCGAGGCGGCGGAGCACGCTCCCGGGAAACCGGCCGAGGAGAGCGGCGGGCCCGACGCCTCGGCCCCGGAATCGGCCCCCGCGACAGGCGGCGGGCACGACTCCCCCGCCCCGGAAACACAGCCCGCGACAGGTCCGACACAGCCGGCCCCCGAGCCCGCCCGCACCCGCCCCCTGCCCTCGCCGCCTCCCACGGTCACCGGGGAGAGTCCGGCCGCGCGGCGCGGGGAGCCGGCCCGGCGCGGTCTGCTGCTGGCCGGAGGCGGCGGACTCGCCTCGCTCCTCGCGTACGCCTTCCTGCGCGGCGGCGGCGAGGACGACCGGGAGCAGCAGGTGGAGGACCCGCTCCGGGTGCGGCCGGGCAGCACCCGGCCGGGTGCGCTGCGCTGGACCCTGGCCCCCGAGGACGACCGCACCACCGTGGACGCGCTGCGGGTGACCGGGGGTGCGCTGCTGGTGCACGGCGTCGCCGCCCAGGACGTCGGCGGCGCGGGCGGCGGTGGCGGTTACGTCAGCGCGCGACGGGTCCGCGACGCCGGGCGCCGGTGGCTGGCCGACGCCGAGGAGACCGCGCCGACGCAGTGGGGCGTGTCCGGGTCCGTGCTGGCGGCGGCGGACGTGGGGCTGGACGCGGTCGACCTGGCGACGGGCGCGGCGCACGGCACACGGGCGGAGCGCCCGACTCCGCTGTGGTTCACCGTCGCCTCCGGAGTCCTGATCTCCGGTTCCGCGACGATGAACGGCGACGGACCGACGCTGAACGCCGTGGATCTGCGCACCGGTGCGCGGCGCTGGACCGGGGGCACGGCGGAAGCGCGGCCGCCCGCCGTGCTGGACCGGTCGGTGCTGCTGGCCGACGACGGCGGTGACGACATCCGGTGCGTGGACGCGGTCAGCGGTGAACTCCGCTGGACGTACGAGGGGTTCGAGGGCCCGGTGGCCGCACTGGCGGCGGTTGTGGAGGCGGGCTGTTTCGCGCTGCTGGGCGGCGACGGCGCGCTGCACTTCGTCCGGGCGCGGGACGGCCGCCGTCTGGCCGCCGCCGTGCTGAAAGGCGGGGTGAGTTCCGGATCCAGCGCGCTGGCCGCCGTCGGCTCCACGGTGCTGGTGGCCACCGGGGGCCGGGTCCACGCCTACGCGCCCACCACCGGCCGCCCGCTCTGGTCGGCGGGCACGGTGGGCCTGGACACCAGCTGGCCCGCGGGCACGGGCGGCGTCCGGTCCCCGGTGACGGCCGGCGGATCGCTGCTGCACTGGGCGCGGGCGGGCGTCCTCCAGTGCCTCGACCTCCGCAGCGGCGAGGAGCGCTGGGCGGCGACGCTCGGCGGAGTCGGCCAGCTGCCGCCGGCCGTCGCCGGGGGCACGGTGTACGCGGCCACCGGCGAGCTGTGCCGGGCGCTGGAGGTGAACCGGGGCGCGGTGCAGCGCAGTTGGGCGGTGAGCGACATCAGGGACCTGGCGGCGGACAGCTCCGGCTGGTACGCCCGCATCGGCACGACGGCGATCCGGGCGTACCACCACACGGCTACGGCGCCACGGGGCTCCTGAGGCGGCTGGGTGTCGACGTCTGCTTGGCAAGAGCAGCGCTCTCCGCCTGAGCACCGCTCCGGGCGGGGCTCCTGAGGCCCGGGTCTCTCAACCCCCCGCGCGCGAGCGGGCCTTGAACGCCGCCTTGCGGGCGTCCTTCGCGGCCTTCTTGTCGCTGTGCAGCCGGCCCATGGCCTCCAGCACATCGGCGGTGGCCGGGTGGTCGACGCGCCAGACCTCGTCGAAGAAGCCGCTGTGCTGCGCGGAGAGGCCCTCGACCAGGCCCTGGAGCTCGTCCAGCTCGCCGTCCGCGTCCAGTTGGGCGGCGATGGTGTCGATGGCCAGCCAGAAGATCATGTCCTCCGGCGGGGCGGGCACATCGGCCGCGCCGCGCTCCGCGAGCCAGACGCGGGCCAGGCCGCCGAGTTCCGGGTCGCCGAGCACCGCGCGTACGGCGGGCTCCGCCTCCGGGCCCGCGAGGGCGAGAGCCTGCTGGCAGTGGAGGCGGCGCAGCGGCGCGCCCTCGTCCGTGCCGCGTGCGGCGGCCAGCAGCTCGGCCGCGGCCGCCACCGCGCCGTCGGCGCCGTACCCGTCGAGCCAGAGCTTGACCTCGGCGCGGGCGGCGGACTCCGGGTAGTGGGCGACGCCGTCGAGGAGGGCGTCGGCGCCCTTGCCCGCGAGGTCGCCGACGGCGGGGGCGTCCACCCCGGCCTCCAGCATCCGGGCCCGGATGCCGTACAGACCGAGGGGGGTGAGCTTGACCATGCCGTACCGGGTGACGTCCTCGTCGTCGGCCCCGGCGGCGTCCACCGACGCCTCGCCCTCCTCGACCAGCAACGCCTCGTCGACCGGCCGGTATGCGACGATCCCGATGGGTTCGAGGAGCCGGAACTGGTCGTCGAGGCGCATCATCGCCTCCGACACCTGCTCCAGGATGTCGTCGGTGGGCTCGCCCATGTCGTCGGGGACGATCATCGAGGCGGCGAGGGCGGGCAGCGGGACCGGGCCTTCGCCCGCGCCGTTGTCCGCGAGGGTCAGCAGGTAGAGGTTGCCGAGGACGCCGTCGAGGAATTCCGCCTCGGCCTCCGGATCCCAGTCCAGCGCGTCGAAGTCGACCGAGCCGTCCTCGCCGACGAGGTCCGCGAAGTCGTCCAGGACGGGCGCGGTGGCGTCGGCGTGCACGGCGTCCAGGCCGTCGAGCCAGATACCGAGAACGTCCTGCGGGGAGCCGGAGGTGAGCAGCGCCAGGTTCTCGCCCGCGGTGACGGTGCCCTCGCCGTCCTCGCCGTCCTCCTCCGGGTCGGTGACGTCGAGGAGGCCGGTGTCCACGGCGAGCCGCCAGGCCTCGCTGGCGTACGCGGCGCCGTCCTCGTCGGCCGCGAGCCCGAGGTGCTCGGCGGCCGCCGGGAGCTGCGCCTCGACGAGTTCGCCGCCCGCGCCGACCCGGGTGTCCGGTCCGGCCCAGCGGGCGAGCCCGACGGCCCGGACGAACAGCGGAGCCGCGAGCGCGTCCCGCGCCAGTTCGGCCTCGGAGTTCAGCCGCACCGGCGGCAGGGAGGGGCGCTCTGCGGACATCGGGGGTTCTCCTCGGTGCGGGCTCGGGGGCGTACGGGGTGCGTACGCGGTTCAGCCGCCCAAGCCTAGACGCAAGGGGAGGTCTGACGCCCGCCGCTTCTCCGCATGCCGCCCGCCCGCGCGGCTAGGCGCCCGCGCCCGGTGCCATGCTGAGCGCGGGGGTGTAGCGGTTCACGCCGCCTCCGGTCATGCCCGGGTACTTCTGGACGCGTTCCCAGAGCGGGGACGGGGATCCGACGCCTTCGCCGGGTGCGGCGAGGGCCGCGATGTGGTGTTCGGCGCTCTCCCACTCGGCGTAGTTGAGGACCCGGGTGCCGTCGGTGCTCGTGTGGAAGTGCGCGGCGATACCGCCGGCGGGCAGTTCGGCCTCTTCGCCGAGCGCCTCGAACACGGCGTCCACCCAGTCGCGTTGCCGGTCCGGGTCGGGCCCGTCGAACTCGACGTCGACGATGACGACGCAGCCGGTCTCCCGGGTGTCGCCCTCGGCCCGGAGTCCGGAGCGGTACAGCTCGTACGTGTGCAGGGCGAGGCGTTCGATGCCGGGGACGGCGGCGTCGATCTCGGCGTTGCGGCCGTCGCGGGCCTCGCGTACGAAGTCCTGGAAGGCCTGTTCGCCGGTCCACTGGGAGTAGTGGAGCAGGGTCGCGCCGTCCTCCCCGGCGTGGACGCTGTAGGAGAGCAGTCCGGGGTGCGGCCATTCCCGGCTCTCCCAGGTCTTCCGGATGGCGTCGACGGCCTCTCGTTGCCGTTGCGGCGTTCCGACGTTCCAGGTGCTGGCCTTGGCGATCCGGGCGTCGGTGCGGGCCGGGTCGGGGCGGTCGGTGAAGTGCGTGGTCATGGCGGTGCTCCCCTCGTCACGCGCGCCGGTCGGTGCGTCGTGGTCACCACCGTCACACCTCAAGTCCGGTCGAGGTCAAGGGCGTTCCCGTGGGCGCGCCCGCGTGTTCCGTTCGCCCACGGCGTGATCGGCCGCGGGTGCGGTCGGTGGCGGCCGGGAAGGCTGGCCGGCATGACCCTTTCCGTGGCCCACCTGAGCGACCCGCACCTCACCACAGGCTCCGCGGCGGCGGCCCCGGCGGCGGGGTTGCGGGCCGCCCTGCGCCGGGTGCTGACTCTGGACCCGCTGCCGGACTGTGCCGTGATCACCGGTGATCTCACCGAGCGCGGAGAGCCGGGCGAGTACGCGGCGCTGCGCGAGGAGGTCGGCGCGTTCCCGCTGCCGCTGCATCTGGTGGCGGGCAATCACGATGCGACACAGGCCCTGCTGGACGCGTTCGGCGGGACGCGGTTCCTGGGCGGGGGGACGCTCACGTCGTACGTGGTGGAGCACCCGGCGCTCACGGTCGTGGTTCTGGACTCGCGGGTGGCCGGTGCGCCCGGCGGGCGGCTGGGCGCCGGACAGCTGTCCCGGCTGGACCGGGCCCTCGCCCGGCGGCCCGGCGTACCGGCCCTCGTCTGTCTGCACCACCCGCCGGTCCCGGTCGGCATTCCGTTCCTGGACGCGATGGGCCTGTCGGACGGACCCGCGCCGGCCGAGGTGGTGGCCGCGCACCCCCGGGTCGTCCGGGTGCTGGCGGGCCATGTGCACCGCCCGGTCACGGCGCCCTTCGCGGGCAGCACGGTGGCCGTAGCGCCGAGCACGTACCGGCAGAGCGGTCTGGTGCTGCGGGAGGGTCTGCCGGGCTATCCCGACGAGCCCCCGGCCTTTCTGCTGCACCTGCGGCCCGAGGCTCCGCCGGGCGGGCCGCCCGGGTCTTCACCGGGTGCGCCGCCCGGGGCTTCACCGGGTGCGCCGCCCGGGTCTTCACCGGGTGCGCCGCCCGGGGCTTCGCCGGGCGCGGCCTGGGTCACCCACACCGTTCCCACCGCCCCCGCCGCACCGCGGCACTGAAGTCCGCTGCTCAGCCGCCGAGTTCGGTGCGCCAGGCCGTGGTGTTGAGTTCGTCCATCAGCCGGATGTCATGACCCTCCAGCGGGAAGACCCGCACCGGGAGGCCGGGGGCGGCGGAGATCGCCAGGGCGTCGCCCTCGATGAGATCGCCGCCCTCGGGGGTGGAGACCCAGGCCAGGATCGACTTCACGGTGAGGCCGGGGTCCAGCAGCAGCTTCTTCGGGCCGGGGTCGCCGCCGAAGTACGAGCCGTCCTCGTTGACCTTGACGGGCAGGGGTCGGCCGTCCTCGCCGAGCGCCCGGACCCAGGGGTAGCCGTCGACGGCGTAGGGCTTGTGGCCGCAGTTGGTGAGGGTGAGCACGACGGCCCGGTGCATCATTCCGGTCTCCACCGGGCCCATGTCCACCACGACTCCGGAGGCGGGGCACTTCCCGGGCGGGGCGGAGGTCGGGCCGGTCTGCGCGGGTGCGCCGTAGCCGGGCGCGCCGGCCCCCGGCGTGGGGGTCGGGGGCAGCGTCTCGGCGCGGACGAGGCCGGGCCGGGAGGCGGAGACGGTCGGCGTGGGGTCCGGCTCCTCGCCCTCGCCGGCCGGGACCAGGAAGCCGGAGCAGCCGGTCAGCGCCGTCAGCGTGGCCGCCAGCAGGACGGCCGAGGCCCGTCTCCGTACTCGTACGCACACACCCATGTCCCCCACCCCTCACCACGCGGCCCGGCCCCGCGAACCTGTCGTCCGTGCGTTCGATCATGTCAGACGCGGCCGCCCGCCTCGGGAGACTCTTCAGTGTCCCTTGCCGATCACTCCAAGAAGATCTAAGTGGACCTACGAGGTTCCAGGAGCCGACACTTCGGGCATGACCGCCACCGCACCGCGCCCCTTCGGCCGCGCACTCTGCGCCATGATCACGCCCTTCACCGCCACCGGCGCCCTGGACCCGGACACCGCCCGTGCGCATGCCGCGCGCCTGGTGGCCGAGGGCTGCGACGGGATCGTCCTCAGCGGCACCACGGGCGAGTCGCCCACCACGACGGACGCCGAGAAGTCCGCACTGCTGCGGGCCGTCCGGGCGGAGGTCGGCGACGGGGTGCCGCTGCTCTCCGGCATCGGCAGCCCGGACACCGCGCACACCCTGCGCCTGGCGCGGGAGGCCGAGGAGGCGGGCGCGGACGGGTTGCTGGTGGTCGGCCCGTACTACAGCCGCCCGCCGCAGGCCGCCGTCGAGGCGTACTTCCTGCGGGTCGCGGAGTCCACCGGTCTGCCGCTGATGCTGTACGACATCCCCGGCCGCACCGGCGTCCGGATCGAGCCGGAGACCCTGCTGCGACTGGCGGAGCACCCGCGGATCGTCGCGGTGAAGGACTGCTCCTACGACCTGCTCGGCGCGACGAAGGTGCTGGCCCGCACCTCACTGGCGTACTACTCGGGCTGCGAGGAGCTGAACCTGGCGCTGTACGCGGTGGGCGGCGCGGGTTACGTCAGTACGGTCGCCAACGTGGCCCCGCGCCAGGTACGGGCGCCCCTGGACGCGTTCGACGCGGGCCGCGCCGACGAGGCGGCCAGGCTGAACGGCCTCACGGCCCGGCTCGTCGAGCTGATGATGGCGAGCGGTCTGCCCGGGACCGTCACGGCGAAGGCCCTGCTGGACGGCGGCCCGGTCCGGGAACCGCTGCAGCCCGCCGGGCGCGGGGCGACCGACGGGCTGCGGAAGGCGTACGAGGCACTCCTCGCGGCCTGAAAAGGCGAGCGGGTCAGTTGTGGGCGTGCAGGACCTCGTTCAGCCCGCCCCACACCGCGTTGTTCGGGCGGGCCTCGACGCTGCCGGTGACCGAGTTGCGGCGGAAGAGGATGTTCGAGGCGCCGGACAGCTCGCGGGCCTTGACGACCTGACCGTCCGGCAGCGTGACACGGGTGCCCGCGGTGACGTACAGACCGGCCTCGACGACGCACTCGTCGCCGAGCGCGATGCCGACGCCCGCCTCCGCGCCGATCAGGCAGCGCTCACCGATGACGATGCGGACGTTGCCGCCGCCGGAGAGGGTGCCCATGGTGGAGGCGCCGCCGCCGATGTCGGAGCCGTCGCCGACGACGACGCCCGCGGAGATCCGGCCCTCGACCATGGAGGTGCCGAGCGTGCCCGCGTTGAAGTTGACGAAGCCCTCGTGCATGACGGTGGTCCCGGCGGCGAGGTGCGCGCCGAGCCGGACCCGGTCGGCGTCGGCGATGCGTACGCCCTTGGGGGCGACGTAGTCCGTCATGCGCGGGAACTTGTCGACCGAGGTGACCTGGAGGTGCAGGCCCTCGGCGCGGGCGTTGAGGCGCACCCGCTCCAGGTCGTCGACGGCGACCGGGCCGAGCGAGGTCCAGGCGACGTTGGCCAGGAAGCCGAACTGCCCGTCCAGGTTCAGTCCGTGCGGCTTGACCAGGGTGTGGCTGAGCAGGTGCAGACGCAGGTAGACGTCGTGCGCGTCGAGAGGCTTGTCGTCGAGCGAGGAGATGACCGTGGACACGGCGACGATCTCGACGCCACGCCGGGCGTCCACGCCGATCGCCTTGGCGGCGCCCTCGCCGAGCCGGTTGACGGCCTCGTCCGGGGAGAGCCGCGTCGTACCGGCCGGGCCGGGGTCGGAGGTCAGCTCGGGGGCGGGGAACCAGGTGTCGAGGACGGTGCCGTCACCGGCGACGGTGGCGAGGCCGGCGGCGACGGCGCCGGTGGTACGGGCAGAGCCCTGGGAAGTCGTGTCGGTCATGAACAGCAACCTAACCGGCCGGGGCCCGCTCGGGCGAACCGGTCTCAGCGTGCGGCCCCTTCCCTGCCACCCGCGCCCCCTCCCCCGGACCGGGCAGCCGCCGCGCCGCCAGCACCGCCGCTCCCGCGCCCGCCGCGAACAGCGCGCAGAGCGGCCAGAGCAGGGCGGGAGCGGCGGCGTACAGGGCGGCGCCCAGCGGCGGGGCGATCACCTGGCCGCTGATCGAGGCGCCGGCGTACAGGCTCTGGAAGCGGCCCTGGGCGTGGCCGGGCGCCTGGTCGGCGACGTAGGCGGTGGCGGGGGTCTTGTAGAGGATCTCGCCGAGGGTCAGCGAGACCATCATGGTGACGGCGAGGAGCACGCCCGCGCCGGGGATCAGGACGGCGTGGCCGAGCCCGACGAGCAGCATCCCGACGCCGACGAGGCCGAGCGGGGCGCGCCGGCGCAGGGCGTGGGCGGCGGGCAGTTCGAGGCAGAGGATGACGCCGCCGTTGACGGCGAGGAGCCAGCCGTAGAGCTGGGTGGAGTGCCCGTGGTCGGCGAGGAAGACGGGCAGGGTCGAGTACTGCTGCCGGTAGACGAGGTCGATCACGACGATCGCGGCGAGCAGCACCAGGACGGCGGGCCTGGACCGCAGTTCGCGCCAGAGACCCGGGGCGTCCGGGTCGTGGGCGGGTGCGGAGTGGACGCTGCCGCGGGCGGGCAGGATCCGGGCGGCGTAGAGGGCGAAGAGCAGGGTGCCGATGCCGTCGGCGACGAAGAGCCAGTCGTACGAGAACCGGGTGGCGACCAGGGCGCCGAGCGGCGGGCCGACGGCGAAGCCGCCGTTGGCGGCGAAGCGGAAGAGGGCGAAGCTCTGGCGGCGGCTTCCGCCCGCGGGCACGGAGACCGCGACGAGGGCGGCGTTGGCGGCCCGGACGACGCCGGCCGCGTACTGGGCGACCGGCAGCACCGCGTACAGGGCGGCGACCGGCAGGGCGGGCAGGACGACGAGCGCCGCCCCGCTGACGCAGGCGCCGGTCAGCAGGGCACGGCGATGGCCGATGCGGTCGCCGAACCAGCCGCCGGTGAAGTTCCCCGCGACCAGGCCGACGCCGCCCACGCCGCTGATCACTCCGGCCTGGGTGACGGTCAGACCGCGCGGCCCGACGAGGTACACGAAGAGATAGACGAAGGTGAAGCTGACGACGGCGTTGAGGAACGCCCCGAGCGCCAGCAGCCGGACCGTCCTTGGCACCCCACGCACCATGCCCATCCCCCGCCCCCTCCGTACGACTCCCGCATCCCCAGTGAGTTCCTTATGGGAACGGACTATGGCAGCATGATTGCATCGGGGTCAACCGAAAAGGACCCCGGGCGGGGCGGGGCGGACGGCGGCCACAACCGGAGGAACGACATGCCTCAGCGCACCAGCCTGGCCGACGCCGACTGCTCGATCGCCCAGGCGCTCGACGTCGTGGGCGACTGGTGGACCCTGCTGATCGTGCGGGACACCGCGCGTGGGGTGCACCGGTTCGACGCCCTCCAGCAGGAGTTGGGCGTCTCGCGCAAGGTACTGACCGAGCGGCTGCGACTGCTGGTCGACGCGGGGGTGCTGTCGCGGGAGCCGTACCAGGACCGCCCGGTCCGGTACGAGTACCGCCTCACCCCGCGCGGCCGGGCGCTGCTGCCCGTGCTGATCGCGCTCCAGGACTGGGGCGACACCTGGGTGCTGGGGGAAGGGGAGACGATGGCGACGACGGCGGAGGCCTCACGGGAGGCGGCGCGGGTGCTGGCACTGAAGGGGACACGGCTGCCGGAGCTGCTGCTGCCGGGGAACGACGGCCGGCTCCGCGACCCGGTCGCCGACACCCCGTACACCGTCCTGTACTGTTTTCCGAGCGCCTACGCCACCCGCGACGCCTATCCGCCGGGCTGGGCGGGGATCCCGGGGGCGAGCGGCTGCACCCTCGAATCGTGCACGTACCGCGACCAGCTGGCCGAGTTCACGGCGGCGGGCGCGACCGTGCACGGAGTGTCCGCGCAACGCCCGGACGAGCAGCGCGCGTTCGCGGAGAAGGAGGGGCTGCGCTTCCCGCTGCTCTCGGACGCGGACCTGGCGCTGACGGCGGCGCTGCGGCTGCCGACGTTCCGGGCGGCGGGCGTGAGCAGGCTCAAGCGGCTGACACTGGTGGTGGACCGGGAGCGGACGATCCGCGAGGTGCTGTACCCGGTCACGGACATCGGGGCGAGCGTGCACGAGGTCCTGGAAGCGGTCCGCCGCCCGGCCTGATCGGCAGGGCACCCCTCAGGGGCCGGACCGGGTGCCGCCCTCGGCACGGACGCCGCCGTCGACGATCCGGGCCAGCATCTCGCGGGTGCCGGACGCGTCGAACGTGCCGCCGGTCAGCAGGACCTGGAGGCAGACGCCGTCCATCAGCGCGACGAGGGCCCGCGCGGTCCGCGGGTCGGTGCGGCGGGACAGCAGTTCGACGGCCTCCTCGGTCCACTCGGCGGCGACGGGGCGCAGCGCGGGGCGGCGCAGGGCCGCGAGGTACAGCTCGTACTCCAGCTCGATCGCCCCGCGCTCGCCCGCGAACCACCTCTCCAGCAGCCGGGCCAGCTCCTCCGCGAGGCCGACGGGCCCCTGGGATATGGGCCCCGGCGCGGCCAGCACCTCGCTGCCGCGCAGGGCCTGGACGAAGTTCTCGTTGCACCGGCGCAGGGCGGCGACCAGGAGTTCGTCGAGGGAGGCGAAGTGGTACGTGGTCGAGCCGAGCGGCACATCGGCCTCGGCGGCCACGGTGCGATGACTGAGCCCGGCCATGCCGTCGGCCGCGATCACGCGGAGCGCCGCGTCGATGATCCGCGTGCGCCGCTCGGGGTCGTACCGCCGGGCCATCAGTGGGCCCCGCCCAGATTGAGGACGACGACCCCGGCCACGATCAGGGCGATGCCCGCGATCTTGACCAGTCCGCTGGACTCCCCCAGGAACAGGATCCCGATGAGGGCCACGGCCGCGGTGCCGACGCCGGCCCAGATGGCGTACGCGGTGCCCACGGAGAGGGTCTTGAGGGTCTGGGCGAGCAGGGTGAAGGCGATGAGGTAGCCCACCACGGTGCCGAGCGAGGGCCAGAGCCGGGTGAAGCCCTCGCTGTACTTCATGGCCGTCGTCCCGGCCACCTCCGCCGCGATGGCGGCGGCCAGCAGTCCGTATGCGTATCCCATGTGTACGACTGTACCCAACGTTGCGTACGGCCGTACATATCATCGGCCCACGCCAGGGGCGCTACGGTGTGCCGACCGACAACACGGCCCGGCGACGGGCCGACGACACGACGGAGACGCAGTGGCGCAGGACGCAGGGTGGGGCGGTGGCCCGTACGGGGGCGCGCCTCACGGTGGGGGACCCTTCGACGGAGGCGCGCAGGGACCGGCCGGGGGCTGGCACAGCGGATGGGCCGCACCGCCCAAGCCCGGGGTGATACCCCTGGCGCCGCTGAGGATCTCGGACATGCTCAGCGGCGCCTTCTCGACACTCGGGCGGTACTGGAAGCCGCTGATCGGCATGGCGCTGACGCTCTTCGGCGCGGCGACGCTCGTGATGATCGTCGCGCTGGTGGTGGCCGGATCCGCCGTCGCCTCCCACTGGGACGAGCTGACGTCCAGCTCCCCCGACGCTCCGGACGCGTCGGAACTGGTCCCGCTGGGCGTCGCGTTCGGCGTACTGATGATCATCGGCATCATCGTCTACCTGCTGGCTTCGGCCGTGGTGCAGGCGGCGGTGCCGGTGGTGCTCCAGGAGGCGGTCCTGGGCCGCCCGATCCGCTTCGGCGCCGTTTGGCGCCGCTCGTGGTCGCGGGTCTGGTCGATCATCGGCACGGTGTTCCTGACCGGGCTGATCGCCGTCATCCCGATGACGCTCTTCATGACCGCCTTCGCCGGGCTGATGATCTACATCGTCTCGCTGGGCGACGAGGACGGCATCCTGCCGCTGATGTGGTTCGGCGTCATCGGCACCCTGCTCGTCGCCCCGGTGGCGATCTGGCTCTGGGTGCGGTTCTCCCTGGCCCCCACGGTCGTGGTCTTCGAGAACCAGCGCCCGGTCGCGGCCCTGCGCCGCTCGGCCCAGCTGGTACGGGACAGCTGGTGGCGGGTCTTCGGTGTCGGCCTGCTCGCCTACGCGATGGCGTCCATGATCGGCTACATGATCCAGATGCCGTTCCAGATGGTCGGTATGCTTCCGGGCCTGTTCGACCCCGCGGACATCGACGCCGACCCGAGCGGCGGACAGCTCATCGCCGTGTTCGGCGGGCTGATCCTGCTGTCGTTCGTCAGCCAGATGATCGCCCAGCTGTTCACGGCGATCTTCCCGCCGCTGGTCGTCGGCCTGCTGTACGTCGACCGCCGGATGCGCACGGAGAACCTGGGCCCGGTGCTGGCCGAGGCGGCGGGATCGGTGCTGCCCGAGCAGTACGGTCCGCCGCCCGCCCACGCCTGAGCGACCGGGAACGGCGAACGGCCGTGCCCACCGGGGTCACCGGTGGGCACGGCCGTTCACATGATGCTCGGAATCGCGGGATCAGACGTTGAACCCCAGCGCGCGCAGCTGCTCGCGTCCGTCGTCGGTGATCTTGTCCGGGCCCCACGGCGGCATCCAGACCCAGTTGATCCGGAGCTCGTTGACGATGCCGTCCGTGGCGGACTTCGCCTGGTCCTCGATGACATCGGTCAGCGGACAGGCCGCGGACGTCAGGGTCATGTCGAGGGTGGCGATGTTGGCGTCGTCGACGTGGATGCCGTAGATCAGGCCCAGGTTGACGACGTCGATGCCCAGCTCGGGGTCGACGACGTCGTAGAGCGCCTCGCGGACCTCCTCCTCGGAGGCCGGCTTCATGGTCACGGTCTCGTTGTCGCTCATGCGGTCTTCCCTTCGGACAGCGCCTTGGCCGTCGCGTCCTTCCACGCCATCCAGCTCAGCAGCGCGCACTTGACCCGGGCGGGGTACTTGGAGACGCCGGCGAACGCGACCGCGTCCTCCAGCACCTCCTCCATCGCGTCGTCCGGCTCCAGCTGGCCCTTGGACTGCATCAGCTCCAGGAAGGTCTCCTGGATCTTCTGCGCCTGGGACAGCTCCTTGCCGACGAGCAGATCGTTCAGCACGGAGGCGGAGGCCTGGCTGATGGAACAGCCCTGGCCCTCGTAGCTCACGTCGGCGATGGTCTCGCCGTCGTACTTCACCCGGAGCGTGATCTCGTCACCGCACGTCGGATTGGTGTGGTGCACCTCGGCGTCGCCGTCCCGCAGGCCGCGCCCATGGGGGTGCTTGTAGTGGTCCAGGATCACTTCCTGGTACATGGATTCCAGCTTCACCAGTCAGCCCTCAGCCGAAGAAGTTCCGGACGTGCTCCAGACCGTCCACCAGGGCGTCGACCTCGGCGGGCGTGGAGTACAGATAGAACGACGCTCGCGTCGTCGCGGGAATTCCGTACCGCAGGCAGACCGGACGCGCGCAGTGGTGACCGACCCGGACCGCGATGCCCAGCTCGTCGAGGACCTGGCCCACGTCGTGCGGGTGGATGTCGCCGAGCGTGAAGGAGATCGTGGCCCCGCGGTCCTCGGCCGTCGCCGGGCCGATGATCCGCAGGTCCGGGACCTCCAGGAGGCGCTTCACCGCGTACTCGGTGATCGCCTTCTCGTGCTGGTGGATCTTCTCCATGCCGATCGCCGAGAGGTAGTCCACGGCCGCGCCGAGGCCGACGGCCTGGGCGATCGGGGGCGTACCGGCCTCGAACTTGTGCGGCGCCGGGGCGTACGTCGACGAGTGCATCGACACGGTCTCGATCATCTCGCCGCCGCCGAGGAACGGAGGCAGGTCCTCCAGGAGCTCCTGCCGTCCCCACAGCACGCCGATGCCCGTCGGGCCGACCATCTTGTGACCGGTGAAGGCCACGAAGTCGGCCTGGAGCGCCTGCACGTCGAGCACCATGTGCGGGGCCGCCTGCGAGGCGTCGATGCAGACCAGCGCGCCGACCTGCTGGGCGCGGCGGATGATCTGCTCGACCGGGTTGACGGTGCCGAGGATGTTGGAGACCAGCGTGAAGGAGACGATCTTCGTCTTCTCGGTGATGATCTCGTCGATGTTCGACAGGTCGAGGCGGCCGTCGTCGGTGATGCCGAACCACTTCAGCTTCGCGCCGGTGCGCTGCGAGAGCAGCTGCCACGGCACGATGTTGGAGTGGTGCTCCATCTCCGTGGTGACGATCTCGGTGTCGCGGTCCACCCGATAGGGCTCGTCCGCCCAGCCGAGCATGTTCGCCACGAGGTTCAGCGACTCCGAGGCGTTCTTCGTGAAGATCACCTCGTCGCGGCTGGGTGCGTTGATGAAGGCGGCGACCTTGTCGCGGGCGCCCTCGTACAGCGCGGTGGCCTCCTCGGCGATCGTGTAGACGCCGCGGTGCACATTCGCGTTGTGCCGCTCGTAGTACTCGTTGAGCGCGTCGAGGACCTGACGCGGCTTCTGCGAGGTCGCCGCGGAGTCCAGGTAAACGATCTTCTTGCCGTCGTGGACCGTGCGGTCCAGGATCGGGAAGTCCTTGCGGATCGCCTCGGTGTCGAGGAGGCCGGTGAGCCCCTGTCGGGCGTCAGTCACGCGGAAGCGCCACCCTTCGTGTAGGCCTCGTAGCCCTCGTTCTCCAGCTGGTCGGCCAGCTCGGCACCGCCGGACGCGGCGATGCGGCCGTTGGCGAAGACGTGCACGAAGTCGGGCTTGATGTACTTCAGGATGCGGGTGTAGTGCGTGATCAGCAGGGTGCCGACCTCGCCGGTCTCGCGGACCCGGTTGACGCCCTCGGAGACGGTCTTGAGCGCGTCGACGTCCAGGCCGGAGTCGGTCTCGTCCAGGACGGCGATCTTCGGCTTGAGGAGCTCCAGCTGAAGGATCTCGTGGCGCTTCTTCTCACCGCCGGAGAAGCCCTCGTTGACGTTGCGCTCGGCGAAGGCCGGGTCCATCTGGAGCCCGGCCATCGTCTCCTTGACCTCCTTGACCCACGTACGCAGCTTGGGGGCCTCGCCGCGGATCGCGGTGGCGGAGGTGCGCAGGAAGTTGGAGACCGAGACACCGGGGATCTCGACCGGGTACTGCATGGCGAGGAACAGGCCGGCGCGGGCCCGCTCGTCGACGGACATCTCCAGGACGTCCTCGCCGTCCAGGGTGACCGTGCCACTGGTGATCGTGTACTTGGGGTGACCCGCCAGCGAGTACGCGAGGGTGGACTTGCCGGACCCGTTGGGGCCCATGATGGCGTGGGTCTCGCCCTGCTTCACGGTCAGGTCGACGCCCTTGAGGATTTCCTTCGTGGCGTTGTCGGCCTCGACGGTGACGTGCAGGTCGCGGATTTCAAGCGTTGCCATGGGTGACTCAGGACTCCTGGGTGACGGAGACGAGCACATCGTCCCCTTCGATCTTTACGGGGTATACGGGGACGGGGCGCGTCGCGGGAAGGCCGGACGGCTTGCCGGTGCGGAGGTCGAACGACGATCCGTGCAGCCAGCACTCGATCGCGCAGTCCTCCACCTCGCCCTCCGAGAGGGAGACGTTCGCGTGCGAGCAGATGTCGTTGATCGCGAACACCTCGCCCTCGGTGCGGACGACGGAGACCGGTGTGCCGTCGAGCTCCACCCGCTTGGGGGTGTCGTCCTCCAGCTCACTCAGCGCACAGGCTTTGACGAAGGCCATCAGACGGACGCCTTCAGCTCGGTCTCGATCTTGTCGAGCAGACGCGCTTCCACGTCCGGCAGGCCGATCTGCTGGACCAGCTCGGCGAAGAAGCCGCGCACGACCAGACGGCGGGCCTCCTCGGCCGGGATGCCGCGGGACTGGAGGTAGAAGAGCTGCTCGTCGTCGAAGCGGCCGGTCGCCGAGGCGTGGCCCGCGCCGACGATCTCGCCGGTCTCGATCTCCAGGTTGGGTACCGAGTCGACCCGGGCGCCGTCGGTGAGGACGAGGTTCCGGTTCATCTCGTAGGTGTCGGTGCCCTCGGCCGCGGCCTGGATGAGGACGTCGCCGATCCAGACGGCGTGCGCGCCGTCGCCCTGGAGGGCGCCCTTGTACACCGCGTTGGACTTGCAGTGCGGGGTGTTGTGGTCGACCAGGAGGCGGTGCTCCTGGTGCTGGCCCTTGTCGGTGAAGTACAGCCCGAAGAGCTCGGCCTCGCCGCCGGTGGCCGCGTACGCCACCCGGGGGTGCAGGCGCACGACGTCGCCGCCGAAGGTGACGACGATCGACTTGAAGGAGGCGTCCCGGCCGACCAGCGCGTTGTGCTGGCCGACGTGGACGGCCGTGTCGTCCCAGTCCTGGACGGAGACGACGGTCAGCTTCGCGCCGTCGCCCAGGACGTAGTCGACGTTGGCGGCGAGCACCGCGTCACCGGTGTGGTCGATGACGACGACGGCCTCGGCGAAGGCGCCGAGCTCGATGAGCTGGTGGCCGTAGGCGACGCCGCCCTCGCCGTGCACGGTGATCCGGACCGGCTCGGTGAGCACGGCTTCCTTGGCGACCGTGACGACCGAGGCCTGCTCGAAGGAGCTGTACGCCTGGGCGGCGACCCGGTCCACCGGGGTGCCGGCCTTGCCGAGCCGGGAGTCGTCGCGGCCGACGGTCTCGACCGTGACGCCCTCGGGCGCCTCGATGGCGACCTTCACGCCGCCGCCGTTCGCGACCGCGGTGCCGTCGTGCAGCCCGCGCAGCCGCTCCAGCGGTGTGAAGCGCCACTCCTCCTCACGGCCGTGCGGGACGGGGAAGTCCGCGACGTCGAAGGACGGGGGTGCGCTCATGCGGGTGGCGACGGTCGACTCGGCGGCCACCGCGATGGAGCCGGCGGTGGTGGAGCCCGCCGGAGTGTTCTGAGCCTCAGCCATGGCTGTCGTAGTGCTCGCTTTCTTAAGTCAAGAACTCGGGGGATTCGGTGGGGCGGGGACGGCCGCGAACGGCCGTCCCGGTGGTCCTCGGGCGAGGACCTAGCCGACCGAACCCTCCATCTGCAGCTCGATCAGCCGGTTGAGCTCCAGGGCGTACTCCATGGGCAGCTCCTTGGCGATCGGCTCGACGAAGCCGCGCACGATCATCGCCATGGCCTCGAACTCGGTGAGTCCGCGGCTCATGAGGTAGAAGAGCTGGTCCTCGGAGACCTTGGAGACGGTCGCCTCGTGGCCCATCGACACGTCGTCCTCGCGGACGTCGACGTAGGGGTAGGTGTCCGAGCGGGAGATCGTGTCGACGAGCAGAGCGTCGCAGAGGACGTTGGACTTCGCGCCCGGCGCGCCCTCGCCGATCTCGATCAGTCCGCGGTAGGACGTACGGCCGCCGCCTCGCGCCACCGACTTGGAGACGATGTTGGAGGAGGTGTTCGGCGCCATGTGGACCATCTTGGCGCCGGCGTCCTGGTGCTGGCCCTCGCCCGCGAAGGCGATGGACAGGGTCTCGCCCTTGGCGTGCTCGCCCATCAGGTAGACGGCCGGGTACTTCATGGTGACCTTGGAGCCGATGTTGCCGTCGACCCACTCCATGGTCGCGCCCTCGTAGGCCACGGCCCGCTTGGTGACCAGGTTGTAGACGTTGTTCGACCAGTTCTGGATGGTCGTGTAGCGGCAGCGGCCGCCCTTCTTGACGATGATCTCGACCACGGCGCTGTGCAGCGAGTCCGAGGAGTAGATCGGGGCGGTGCAGCCCTCGACGTAGTGGACGTAGGCGTCCTCGTCGACGATGATCAGCGTCCGCTCGAACTGGCCCATGTTCTCCGTGTTGATACGGAAGTAGGCCTGGAGCGGGATGTCCACGTGGACGCCCTTGGGCACGTAGATGAACGAGCCGCCGGACCACACGGCCGAGTTCAGCGAGGCGAACTTGTTGTCACCGACGGGGATGACGGTGCCGAAGTACTCCTTGAAGAGCTCCGGGTGCTCCTTCAGCGCGGTGTCGGTGTCCATGAAGATGACACCCTGCGCCTCCAGCTCCTCGTTGATCTGGTGGTACACGACCTCGGACTCGTACTGCGCGGCGACACCGGCGACGAGGCGCTGCTTCTCCGCCTCGGGGATGCCGAGCTTGTCGTACGTGTTCTTGATGTCCTCGGGCAGGTCCTCCCAGGAGGCCGCCTGCTTCTCCGTGGACCGCACGAAGTACTTGATGTTGTCGAAGTCGATGCCCGACAGGTCGGAGCCCCAGTTCGGCATGGGCTTCTTGTCGAAGAGCCTGAGGCCCTTGAGCCGCAGCTTCAGCATCCACTCGGGCTCGTTCTTCTTCTCCGAGATGTCGCGGACGACAGCCTCGGACAGACCGCGCTTCGCCGCCGCGCCTGCCGCGTCGGAGTCGGCCCAGCCGAATTCGTACGTACCCAGACCCTCGAGCTCAGGGTGGGCAGTCTCCGTGGGGAGCGTCATGCGGGGTTCCTCCCGGCCGTGCTTGCAGATGCTGAATGGGTGGTCTGTGGGGGTGCCGCGTGGCCACTGCGTGGCACGTACGTCGTGCACACTCCGTCGCCGTGGGCGAGGGTGGCCAGACGCTGCACATGGGTCCCGAGGAGGCTGGAGAAGAATTCCGTCTCCGCCTCGCACAGCTGTGGGAACTGCTCGGCGACATGCGCCACCGGGCAGTGGTGCTGGCACAGCTGCTCGCCCTGCTGCGGGCCCGGCGCACTTCGCGCCATAGCAGCGTACCCGTCGGCCGACAGGGCCTTGGCGAGGGCCTCGGTGCGGGCTTCGGGCACCGCGGCCTCGACCGCGGCGCGATACGCCTCGCCCATCGCGGCCATCCGGGCGCGGGCGAAGGCGAGGACCGCCTCGTCGCCCCCGGACTCGGCGATGAAGCGCAGGGCGTCGGCCGCCAGCTTGTCGTAGGACTGGTCGAAGGCGTCCCGGCCGCAGTCCGTCAGGGCGAACACCTTGGCGGGCCTGCCGCGGGTCCGCGCGCCGTAGACCCGCTGTTCACGGGCTTCCACCACATCGTCGGAGACGAGGGCGTCCAGATGGCGGCGGACGGCGGCCTGGGTGAGGCCGACGCGCTTCGCGAGGTCCGCGACGGTGGAGGGGCCGTGGTCCAGGATGGAGCGCGCGACCCGGTTGCGCGTCGAGCGCTCACCGGTCGCGAGTTCCTCCTGAGGAGCCCGTCCGTCGTATTTCACAACACCATTGTTGCGTAATTCCTTCACCCCTGACAACCACGGTCCGGAACGATCTACGGTGTGGTTCGTCACTTAGGGTTACCTAATCTGGCCCCGGGAGCCGCCCCCTCCGGGACCCTGCCTAGACTTACGCGCCATGGAGAACGAGCCCGTCGTACAGGTCAGGGGCCTGGTGAAGCGGTACGGCACGAAGACCGCGGTGAACGGCCTCGATCTGATGGTCGCGACCGGCGCGGTGACCGCCGTCCTCGGCCCGAACGGCGCCGGGAAGACCACCACGATCGAGACCTGCGAGGGCTACCGCCGTCCCGACACGGGCACCGTACGGGTCCTCGGACTCGACCCGGTCGCCGACGCGGAGCGGCTGCGTCCGCGGATCGGGGTGATGCTCCAGTCCGGCGGCGTCTACTCCGGCGCCCGCGCCGACGAGATGCTGCGCCACATGGCCAGGCTGCACGCCCACCCGCTCGACGTGGACGCCCTGATCGAGCGCCTCGGCCTCGGCGACTGCGGCCGCACCACCTACCGGCGGCTCTCCGGCGGCCAGCAGCAGCGCCTCTCCCTGGCCATGGCGGTCGTCGGCCGGCCCGAGCTGGTCTTCCTGGACGAGCCGACCGCCGGGCTCGACCCGCAGGCCCGCCGCTCCACCTGGGACCTGGTGCGCGAGCTGCGCTCCGACGGGGTGTCCGTCGTGCTCACCACCCACTTCATGGACGAGGCCGAGACCCTCGCCGACGACGTCGCGATCATCGACGCGGGCCGGGTCATCGCCCAGGGCAGCCCGGAGCAGCTCTGCCGGGGCGGCGCGGAGAACACCCTGCGCTTCACCGGCCGCACCGGGCTGGACCTCGGCTCCCTCGTCAAGGCGCTGCCCGACGGCTCCGTGGCCGCCGAGCCGCTGCCGGGGACGTACCGGATCACCGGGGACATCGACCCGCAGCTGCTGGCAACCGTGACCTCCTGGTGCGCCCAGCACGGCGTGATGCCCGAGGGCATCTCGGTGGAGCGGCACACCCTGGAGGACGTCTTCCTCGAACTGACCGGCAAGCAACTGACCGGCAAGGAGCTGCGCGCATGAGCGCCGGTACGTACACCCCGCGCCCCGGGGCCGCCCCGCTCCCCCGGATGATCGCCGCGCAGACCGCGCTGGAGACCCGGATGCTGCTGCGCAACGGCGAGCAGCTGCTGCTGACGGTGATCATCCCGACGCTGCTGCTGGTGCTGTTCAGCGCGGTCGACATCGTGGACACCGGCTCGGGCGCGTCGGTCGACTTCCTGGCCCCGGGCATCCTGGCGCTCGCCGTGATGTCCACGGCCTTCACCGGCCAGGCCATCGCCACCGGCTTCGAGCGCCGTTACGGGGTCCTCAAGCGGCTCGGTGCCTCCCCGCTGCCCCGCTGGGCGCTGATGACCGCGAAGACGCTGTCGGTGCTGGTCACCGAGGTGCTCCAGATCGTGCTGCTGACGGTCATCGCCTTCGCGCTCGGCTGGTCGCCGCACGGCAACCCGCTCGCCGTACTGCTGCTGCTCGTCCTCGGCACCGCCGCGTTCTCCGGACTCGGGCTGCTGATGGCCGGGACACTGAAGGCGGAGGCGACACTCGCCGCCGCCAACCTGGTCTTCCTCCTGCTGCTGGTCGGCGGCGGAGTCATCGTGCCGCTGGACAAGTTCCCGGACGCGGTGCAGTCGGTGCTGGGGCTGCTGCCCGTCTCGGCGCTCTCCGAAGGGCTGCGGGACGTCCTGCAGCACGGCGCGTCGATGCCGTGGGCCCAGGCCGGGATCCTGGCGGTGTGGGCGGTGCTGGGGCTCGGCACGGCGGCGAAGTTCTTCCGCTGGGAGTAGCACGCGGCGTCGGGGACCTTCACGGGCAAGCCGTCACGAACCACCCCTCGTGAAAACGCGCACAAGCCTCGTCCTACGATGGTCCGCGTGGAAACCCCCATCTCCCTCATCGCCAAGCGCTGGACGCCGTCCACCAAGGTGGTGAAGCGCGCCGCGCTCTCCGCCGTCGTGATGAGCGTCTTCATCATCGTCACCGGCGGGGCCGTCCGGCTCACCGGTTCCGGTCTCGGCTGCGACACCTGGCCCAAGTGCACCGACGACAGCCTGTTCGCGACGCCCGAGCAGGGGCTGCACGGCGCGATCGAGTTCGGCAACCGGATGCTGACCTATGTGCTGTCGGCGGCGGTCGGCTGGGCGATCATCGCCGTCAGCTCGATGAAGCCGCGCCGCCGCAAGCTGACCCGGCTGGCCTGGCTGCAGTTCTGGATCGTGCTGGGCAACGCCGTCCTCGGCGGGATCACGGTCTGGGCGGGACTCAACCCGTGGACGGTGGCCGGGCACTTCCTGCTGGCCAACGTGCTCCTGGCGGTCACCGTGATCACCTGGGTGCGGATCGGCGAGGGCGACGGCCCGCCGCGGCCGCGGACCCCGCTGCCGGTACGGCGGTTGGCCTGGGCGATCGTGGCGACCACGGTGGTGCTGATCGTGCTGGGCACCTCGGTGACCGGTTCCGGCAAGCACGCCGGTGACAGCAGCGACGTACCGCGCATGCCGTGGGACTGGTCGGCCGCCGCCCATGTGCACGCCATCGCCGCCTGGGTGGTCTGCGCCCTGGCCATCGCGATGTGGCTGGCCCTGCGGGTGGTCGACGCGCCCGCCGACACCCGGGCCCGCGCCCGCGACCTGCTGCTCGTGCTGCTCGCCCAGGGCGCGATCGGATACGTCCAGTACTTCAGCGACGTCCCGGAGGTCCTGGTCGGCGTCCATATGTTCGGCTCGGCCATCATGTGGATCGCCGTGGTCCGGCTGGTGCTGAGCATGCGCGAGCGCGGCGACGACGTGCCCGCCCCGCTGCCCGGCCCGTCCGCCGAGCAGCCGGAGACGGCACCGGCGACGGCCGTCTGAAGCAGACACACGTACGGCGGGTGAGGGGCGGCGGGCCGGGGGGCCGCCGCCCCTCACCGCTGCTCACTCCAGCCCGTACACCCGGCGCGCGTTGCCCGACCCGATCATCGTGGCGACCCGGGCCGCGTCCTTACGGGTCCAGGCGCCGTCCGCGACCCAGTCGCCCAGCACCCGCCCGAGCGCCTCGCGGAACTGCCGCGCGCCCACCAGATGCAGCTCCGGCAGTCCCTGCGCCCCGCTGGAGAACAGCAGTTTGCCGAACGGCGCGAGCTCCATGATCTCCGCGAGCACGCCGGCCGCCCGCGCCCCGGTCCGCGTCGCCACGGCCCCGAGGTCCGCGTAGACATGCGGGTGCCGCCCGGCCAGCACTGCGGTCTGCCGGTGGTACGGGTAGCCGTGCAGGAGCACCAGATCGCAGCCGTGCCCCTCGGTCGCGGCGGCAAAGTCCGCGAAGCGGGCCGGATCCGCGGCGCCCAGGCGCAGTTGGAGCGGCAGCCCGCACGCGACCGCGGACCAGCGCAGATGGTCCAGCAGCTCCGGCTCGACGGACGCCGGACGGCGGTCCCGGTCCCCCGCGCCCCGGCGGGCGTCCCGGCGCTCCGCCTCCCGCCCGGCCAGCCACCGACCGGCCGCCGCCCGCACCCGGACCGGGCCCGGCGGCTCGGGGCCGGCGTAGGGGGCGCTGAAGGGGCCGCCCGTGCCGTCGGAGGTGAACGCGACGGCCGAGGAGGCGGCGGTGTGCACGGCCTCGCCCAGGTTGACGAGGAAGGCGTCGACAGTGCCGGAGGTGTCGGCGACCTGTTCGGCGAGGACCTCCAGCCGGACGATCTCCCGGCCCTGGGAGCCGGCCGCCGAGGCCAGCTCGGCCGGTCCCGTGAGGTCGCCGGCCGGTCCGGTGTCGACGAGGTGGGCGGAGACCCCGGAGGCGCGCAGCAGGCGGCGGGAGGTCTCGGCGACGCCCAGCTCCCGGCGGCGGGCCAGGTAGTGGGCGGGCAGGCAGTGCGCTTCGAGGCCGAGCGGCGGCGGGCACCAGCGGCGCACCGCGAAGCCGGTCTGGGTGTCGAAGAAGGTGGTGCCGGGGGCGGGCGGAGCGCCGTCGGCGGCGGTGAGCCGGGCCTCGAAGGTGCCGAGGCCCAGCTCGGTGCGCAGGACGCCGTGGCAGTTCTGGTCGACCAGGTCGGCCACGGGCACGGGGTCGGTCATCCGGGGCTCCCTGGGACGGCGTGCGTATGCACGGCCTAACGGGTGAGCCCCCGGGCGGGACACCGTCCGAGGCGGAAGCCTCAGCGGTCGTTGGACGGGCCGCCGACCTGGATCCCCGCCATCCGGGACCACTCGTACGGGCCGGTGCGGACCTTGAGGGCGAACTCGCCGTCGAACTCCTCGTGCATCGTGATGCCGGATTTCGTGGCCGCGCTCTCGGCCACCGCGTAGGTCGGGGCCACCAGGTCGCCCCAGGCGCCGTCCTGGCCGACCAGGACGATGCGGGCGCCGGCCTCGCCGATGTAGGCGAGCTGCCCCTCCGCTCCGCCGTGTTCCTTGGCGAAGGCGCCGATCTGGTGGGCGAGCTTCGTCGCCCTGCGCTCCGCGCGCGCCGCCTTCCAGGCGTCCGTCCGCGAGGTCTGCCCGGTCTCTGCTGCGTCTGCTGCCGTCTCTGCCATGAACAGGATGCTACCGACGGGTAGATGAACTGGCGACGGGCGGGTCACGTGGCTTGTGCCACGCGACCCGCCCGTACGGCCGTAAGGAAGGAGCTCAGCGGAGGAAGGGGTCCACCGCGACGGCGAGGAAGAGGAGCGAGACGTAGGTGATGGACCAGTGGAACAGCCGCATCTCCTTGAGCTTGGCCCCGGTCACCCCGGCCTTGGCCCGGTTCTGCAGGCCGTGCGCCTCCCAGAGCCAGGCGCCGCCGGACAGCAGCGCCACCGCGGTGTAGAACCAGCCCGTGTAGCCGAGCGGGGTGAGCAGCAGCGAGACCGCGACCATCACCCAGCTGTAGAGGACGATCTGCCTGGCGACCACCCGGTTGGTGGCGACGACCGGGAGCATCGGGACGCCGACCCGGGCGTAGTCGTCCTTGACCTTCATCGACAGCGGCCAGTAGTGCGGCGGCGTCCAGAAGAAGATGACGGCGAAGAGGATGACGGCGGCCCAGGAGACCGTGTTCGTCACGGCCGACCAGCCGATGAGGACCGGCATGCAGCCCGCGATGCCGCCCCAGACGATGTTCTGGGAGGTGCGGCGCTTCAGCAGCATCGTGTAGACGACGACGTAGAAGAGCAGCGCGCCGAGCGCCAGGGCGGCCGAGAGCCAGTTGACCAGCAGTCCGAACCAGAGCGTGGAGAACACCGCGAGGCCGATGCCGAAGGCCAGGCATTCGCGGGGGCTGACCATGCCCGTGACCAGCGGGCGCTGGGACGTGCGGTCCATCAGCGCGTCGATGTCACGGTCGATGTACATGTTGAGCGCGTTGGCACCGCCGGCGGAGAGATATCCGCCGATGGTGGTCGTGAGAACGAGCCACAGGTCGGGTACACCCTGGGCGGCGAGGAACATCACCGGAACGGTGGTGATGAGCAACAGCTCGATGATCCGTGGCTTGGTAAGCGCCACGAATGCCTTGACACGGGCCCCGAACGGGCGATGGCCCCCTGGGCTGGGAGTCAAGGCGACCCCTGCGGGTCGGGACTCGACGGCCGTCACGCACACCCCTGACAGAGAAATCCCAGCAAGCTCCGGGCGAGGAGGCCCGGTGAAGACTTGCGCGAACCCGACCACTGTAGACGTTGCGGATACACCGTCCTTCGCGGGGGTGGGGTCGTGTTGAGGGTGACTGTTCGCCGGATGGACGTTCCGTCGGGAGGCGAACTCCACCGGTCGCCCACACCCTGGAAAGTGCTCGGAAACTGTGCCTGGCAACGGGGGTAGGCTCGACAGCGCCCGGTGCGGTAACAGTCACCGGTTTACAACAGTGGAGAGGAGCCCTGACTCAGGGTGAGCATCAAGCCGACCACCACAGACCTCCAGTGGACCGATGTGGACCAGCGGGCCGTGGACACCGCCCGTGTTCTCGCCGCGGACGCCGTACAGAAAGTCGGAAACGGCCACCCGGGCACGGCCATGAGCCTCGCGCCTGCCGCGTACACCCTCTTCCAGAAGGTGATGCGGCACGACCCCGCGGACGCCGAGTGGACCGGCCGCGACCGGTTCGTCCTCTCCGCCGGCCACTCCAGCCTGACCCTCTACATCCAGCTCTACCTCGCCGGATACGGCCTGGAGCTGGACGACCTCAAGGCCTTCCGCACCTGGGGTTCGAAGACCCCGGGCCACCCGGAGTACGGCCACACCACCGGCGTCGAGACGACGACCGGCCCGCTGGGCCAGGGTGTCGCCAACGCGGTGGGCATGGCGATGGCCGCCCGCTACGAGCGCGGCCTGTTCGACCCCGAGGCGGCCCCCGGCACCTCCCCGTTCGACCACATGGTGTGGGTCGTCGCGGGTGACGGCTGCCTCCAGGAGGGCATCTCGGCCGAGGCGTCCTCGCTGGCCGGGCACCAGAAGCTGGGCAACCTGGTCCTCCTCTGGGACGACAACCACATCTCGATCGAGGGCGACACGGAGACCGCGGTCTCCGAGGACACCCTCAAGCGGTACGAGGCGTACGGCTGGCACGTCCAGCGTGTCGACCAGCTGCCCAGCGGCGACCTGGACCCGGCGGGCCTGTACGCGGCGCTGCAGGCGGCCAAGGCCGAGACCGAGCGTCCGTCGTTCATCGCGGCCCGCTCGATCATCGCCTGGCCCGCCCCGAACGCCCAGAACACCGAGGCCGCGCACGGCTCGGCGCTCGGCGACGACGAGGTCGCGGCGACCAAGCGGGTCCTCGGCTTCGACCCGGAGCAGACCTTCGAGGTCTCCGACGAGGTCATCGGCCACACCCGCCAGGCCCTGGACCGCGGCCGCGAGGCCCGCGCCGAGTGGGACAAGTCGTTCGCCGCGTGGCGCACGGCCAACCCGGAGCGCGCCGCCTCCTTCGACCGGATCGCCGCGGGCGAGCTGCCCGAGGGCTGGGAGGAGAAGCTCCCGGTCTTCGAGCCCGGCAAGGGCCTGGCCACGCGTGCCGCGTCCGGCAAGGTGCTCCAGGCGCTCGGCGAGATCGTGCCCGAGCTGTGGGGCGGCTCCGCCGACCTCGCGGGCTCGAACAACACGACGATCGACAAGACGTCGTCGTTCCTCCCGGCGGGCAACCCGCTGCCGGAGGCCGACCCGTACGGCCGGACGATCCACTTCGGCATCCGTGAGCACGCGATGGCCGCCGCCATGAACGGCATCGCGCTGCACGGCAACACCCGCGTCTACGGCGGCACCTTCCTGGTGTTCTCCGACTACATGCGCAACGCGGTGCGGCTCTCCGCGCTGATGCACCTGCCGGTGACGTACGTGTGGACGCACGACTCGATCGGCCTCGGCGAGGACGGTCCGACGCACCAGCCGGTCGAGCACCTGGCCGCGCTGCGCGCCATCCCCGGCCTGAACATCGTGCGCCCGGCCGACGCCAACGAGACCGCCATCGCCTGGCGCGAGATCCTGCGCCGCTACACCAAGGTGTTCGGCAAGGGCGCCCCGCACGGTCTGGCGCTGACCCGGCAGGGCGTGCCGACGTACGAGGCGAACGAGGACGCGGCCAAGGGCGGTTACGTCCTGTTCGAGGCCGAAGGGCCCTCCGGGCAGCACACCGAGCCGCAGGTGCTGCTCATCGCGACCGGTTCCGAGGTCCATGTCGCCGTCGAGGCGCGCGAGCAGCTCCAGGCGGCCGGGGTGCCGACCCGGGTGGTCTCGATGCCGTCGGTCGAGTGGTTCGAGGAGCAGGACCAGGCGTACAAGGACAGTGTGCTGCCGCCGTCGGTCAAGGCGCGCGTCGCCGTCGAGGCGGGCATCGGCCTGACCTGGTACCGGTACGTGGGCGACGCCGGCCGGATCATCTCGCTGGAGCACTTCGGGGCCTCGGCGGACGCGAAGGTGCTGTTCCGCGAGTTCGGCTTCACCGCCGAGAACGTGGCCGCCGCCGCGCGGGAATCTCTCGCCGCCGCCACGCGCTGACGCCGGTATACACGACTAGTAGGAGATGCAACTCATGACAGACGCACTCAAGCGCCTCTCCGACGAGGGCGTGGCGATCTGGCTCGACGACCTGTCGCGCAAGCGGATCACATCCGGCAATCTGGCCGAGCTGATCGACCAGAGCCATGTCGTCGGCGTCACCACCAACCCGTCGATCTTCCAGAAGGCGATCTCCTCCGGCGACGGTTACGAGCAGCAGCTCACCGACCTCGCCGCCCGGAAGGTCACCGTCGAGGAAGCGCTCCGCATGATCACGACGGCGGACGTCCGCGACGCCGCCGACATCCTGCGCCCGGTCTTCGACGCCACCGACGGCCAGGACGGCCGGGTCTCCATCGAGGTGGACCCGCGTCTGGCGCACAACACCACGGCCACCACCGCCGAGGCCAAGCAGCTGGCCTGGCTGGTGGACCGGCCGAACACGCTCATCAAGATCCCGGCGACCGAGGCCGGTCTGCCGGCGATCACCGAGACGATCGGCCGGGGCATCAGCGTCAATGTGACGCTGATCTTCTCGCTGGAGCGCTACCGCGCGGTCATGGACGCCTACCTGGCGGGCCTGGAGAAGGCGAAGGCCGCGGGCCTGGACCTCTCCAAGATCCACTCGGTGGCCTCGTTCTTCGTGTCCCGGGTGGACACCGAGATCGACAAGCGTCTGGACGCCATCGGCTCGGACGAGGCGAAGGCGGCCAAGGGCAAGTCCGCGCTGGCCAACGCGCGGCTGGCCTACGAGGCGTACGAGGAGGTCTTCTCCTCCGACCGCTGGGCGGCCCTGGACAAGGCGCAGGCCAACAAGCAGCGTCCGCTGTGGGCCTCCACCGGCGTCAAGGACCCGGCGCTGAAGGACACGCTGTACGTCGACGAGCTGGTGGCGCCGAACACGGTGAACACCATGCCGGAGGCGACGCTGGACGCGGTGGCCGACCATGGAGAGATCACCGGTGACACCGTCACCGGCGGCTACGACCAGGCGCGCGCCGACCTCGACGCGATCAAGAAGCTCGGCATCTCGTACGACGACGTCGTGCAGGTGCTGGAGGACGAGGGCGTCGAGAAGTTCGAGGCGTCCTGGAACGACCTGCTCAAGTCGACCGAGGCGGAGCTTTCGCGCCTCGCCCCCTCGGAGGGCTGACCACTTTGTCTGCTGTTCCCGGAGCCAACCCGCTCCGTGACGCACAGGACCGACGGCTCCCGCGTATCGCGGGGCCGTCGGGCCTGGTCATCTTTGGCGTCACGGGCGATTTGTCCCGTAAAAAGCTGATGCCTGCCGTCTACGACCTGGCCAATCGCGGCCTGCTTCCGCCGGGCTTCTCGCTCATCGGTTTCGCGCGCCGCGACTGGGAGGACGAGGACTTCGCGCAGGTCGTCCACGACGCCGTCAAGGAGCACGCCCGTACGCCGTTCCGCGAGGAGGTCTGGCAGCAGCTCATCCAGGGGATGCGCTTCGTCCAGGGCAACTTCGACGACGACGAGGCGTTCGAGACCCTCAAGGCGACCATCGAGGAGCTCGACAAGGCACAGGGGACGGGCGGCAACTTCGCCTTCTACCTCTCCGTGCCTCCGAAGTTCTTCCCCAAGGTCGTCCAGCAGCTGAAGAAGCACGGCCTGGCCGACCAGAAGGAGGGCTCCTGGCGGCGTGCCGTCATCGAGAAGCCGTTCGGTCACGACCTGGCCAGCGCGCAGGAGCTCAACCAGCTCGTACACGACGTCTTCCCGCCCAACGAGGTCTTCCGGATCGACCACTACCTGGGGAAGGAGACGGTCCAGAACATCCTGGCGCTGCGGTTCGCCAACACGATGTGGGAGCCGATCTGGAACCGGTCCTACGTCGACCACGTACAGATCACGATGGCCGAGGACATCGGCATCGGCGGCCGGGCCGGCTACTACGACGGCATCGGCGCCGCCCGCGACGTCATCCAGAACCACCTGCTCCAGCTGCTGGCGCTGACCGCGATGGAGGAGCCCGGCTCCTTCCACCCGAAGGCCCTGGTCGCCGAGAAGCTCAAGGTGCTCACCGCCGTCGAGCTGCCCGAGGACCTCGGTGCGCACACCGTGCGCGCCCAGTACGAGCACGCCTGGCAGGGCGGCGAGGAGGTCCTCGGCTACTGCGAGGAGGACGGCATCGACCCCAAGTCGACGACCGACACCTACGCGGCGATCAAGCTGACGATCAACAACCGCCGCTGGGCGGGCGTGCCGTTCTACCTCCGGACCGGAAAGCGGCTCGGCCGCCGGGTCACGGAGATCGCGGTCGTCTTCAAGCGCGCCCCCTATCTGCCCTTCGAGTCGGGCGCGACCGAGGAGCTGGGCGGCAACGCGCTGGTCATCCGGGTCCAGCCGGACGAGGGCGTCACCGTGCGCTTCGGCTCCAAGGTGCCCGGCACCTCGATGGAGGTCCGGGACGTCACGATGGACTTCGCGTACGGCGAGTCGTTCACGGAGTCCAGCCCGGAGGCGTACGAGCGGCTCCTCCTGGACGTCCTGCTCGGCGACGCCAACCTCTTCCCCCGCCACCAGGAGGTCGAACTCTCCTGGACCATCCTCGACCCGATCGAGGAGTACTGGGAGAAGCACGGCAAGCCCGCGAAGTACGCGGCCGGCACCTGGGGTCCGGCCGAGGCCGACGAGATGCTCGCACGTGACGGACGGAGCTGGAGGCGGCCATGAAGATCGATCTCACGGAAACCACGTCCAGCAAGATCAACCAGGCGCTGGTCTCGGCCCGCCGGGCGATCGGCACCCCCGCCATCGGCATGGTGCTCACGCTGGTCATCGTCACCGACGAGGAGAACGCGTACGACGCGCTCAAGTCGGCCGGTGACGCCTCCCGCGAGCACCCCTCGCGGATCATCGCGGTGATCAAGCGGGTCAGCCGCTCGCCGCGGGCCCGCCGGGACGCCCGGCTCGACGCCGAGGTCCGGGTCGGCTCGGACGCCGGGACCGGCGAGACGGTCGTCCTGCGCCTCCACGGCGAGCTGGCCAACCACGCCCAGTCGGTGGTCCTGCCGCTGCTGCTGCCGGACGCCCCGGTCGTGGTGTGGTGGCCCGAGGACGCCCCCGCCGACCCGGCGAAGGACCCGCTCGGGGCGCTGGCCCAGCGCCGGATCACCGACTCCTACTCCGCCGAGCACCCGATCGAGGAGCTGGCGGTGCGGGCGGCGACCTACAGCCCCGGCAGCACCGATCTGGCCTGGACCCGGATCACGCCGTGGCGCTCGATGCTGGCCGCCGCACTGGACCAGCAGCCGGCCGAGGTCATCGCCGCGACCGTCGAGGGCGAGAGCGACAACCCGAGCTGCGAGCTGCTGGCCATGTGGCTCGCGGACCGGCTCGGCGTCCCGGTGGAGCGCACGCTCTCCCAGGGCCCCGGTCTCACCGCGGTCCGGATGGAGACGAAGAACGGCGTCATCGTCCTGGACCGGGCCGACGGCTCGCTGGCCACGCTCTCCATGCAGAACCAGCCGGACCGCGCGGTGGCGCTCAAGCGCCGGGACACCGCCGAGCTGCTGGCGGAGGAGCTGCGCCGGCTCGACCCGGACAACACCTACGCCTCGGCGGTGAAGTTCGGCGTCGACAAGCTGCACGCGGGCGGCGAGGTCACGGCCAAGCCGGTCGACAGCGCCGCGGACAAGGCGGACAAGGCCGCCGAGCCCAAGGCTCCCGCCGCGAAGAAGGCCCCGGCCAAGAAGGCGGCCTCCAAGTGACGCCTCCTCAACTGGGCGTCCACCGCGACAAGGAGCTGATGGCCCAGGCCGCGGCGGCCCGGCTGATCACGAGGATCGTGGACGCCCAGGCCTCCCGGGGCCATGCCTCGGTGGTGCTGACCGGCGGGCGCAACGGCAACGGCCTGCTGGCCGCGCTCGCCGCCGCGCCCGCCCGGGACGCGGTCGACTGGTCGCGGCTGGACCTGTGGTGGGGCGACGAGCGGTTCCTGCCCGAGGGCGACCCGGAGCGCAATGTCACCCAGGCCCGTGCGGCGCTGCTCGACGCGGTGGATCTTGACCCGGCCCGGGTGCACGCGATGCCCGCGTCCGACGGCCCGCACGGCGACGACGTGGATGCCGCGGCGGCCGGTTACGCCGACGAACTGGCCGCCGCCGCGGGTCCCGAGGACCACGGCCCGGTGCCCACGTTCGACGTGCTGATGCTGGGCGTCGGCCCGGACACGCATGTGGCCTCGCTCTTCCCGGAGCTGCCCGCGGTACGGGAGACCGAGCGCACCGTCGTCGGTGTGCACGGGGCTCCCAAGCCGCCGCCGGTGCGCGTCTCGCTCACGCTGCCGGCGATCCGCGCGGCGCGCGAGGTGTGGCTGCTGGCCGCCGGCGAGGACAAGGCGGAGGCCGCGGCCATCGCGCTGTCCGGGGCCGGGGAGATCCAGGCCCCGGCGGCGGGTGCGTACGGCCGCAGCCGCACGCTGTGGCTGCTCGACGCGGCGGCGGCCTCGCAGCTGCCGCGCGCGCTGTATCCGCCCGCCTCCGCCTGAGCGTTCACCCCCGAAGGCCCGGTCCGCTTCTCCTTGGCGGTCCGGGCCTTCGTCGTGAAAGGCTCGCGCCATGGTGCATATCGGAACCGTGGTGATGGGTGCGACCGACGTGGGCAGGGCGGCCGCTTTCTGGAAGGCGGCGCTCACCTACACCGAGCGCGAACCGGGCACGGACGACTGGGTGGTGCTGGTCCCGGTCGAAGGGCCCGGCGTCGGCGTGTCGCTGGGGCGCTCCACCTCCCCCGTGCAGGAGGTCCCCCGGGTCCACCTCGACCTGTACTCCGACACCCAGGAGGCCGAGGTGGAACGGCTCATCGGGCTCGGGGCGGCCAGGGTCGCGTGGGACCTCTATCCGCCGGACCCGGACTTCGTGGTGCTCGCCGACCCCGAGGGCAACCGCTTCTGCGTCATCGACACGACGCACGGCGGCTGACCGGCCTCAGACGTCCTTCGAGGAGCGCTCCAAAAAAGGCTCCAGCAGCCCGGGGACGGCCTCGGCGGCGAAGGTGAGGCCCTCGGAGGCATCGGTGTCGTACGCCGTGTACGCGCCCCCTCCGGCGGCCGTGGTGGCCGTGATGGTCAGCAGCCCGGCCCGGCGCTGGAAGACCGACTGCCTGACCGTCCAGCCGATCACGCCGGCCCGCTCCAGGGCGGCCGTGGAACGGCGGACCGTGCCGGAGCGGGTGACCAGATAGCGGCCGGAGAGCGTGTGTCCGAGCGCCCGGTACGCGTCCAGGGCGAGCACCACCGCCACGGGGACGGCCGCCACCGCACAGCCGAGCGCGATCCACAGCAGCACCGGCGTGAGCAGCGCGCCGAGGAGCGTCAGGATCAGGACCGGGCCGAGGACCGCGGCGAGCGCCCAGCGCAGCCGGCGGCCCCGGGCGGCGCGCGGGTGCGGGGTGAGCGCGGCGCCGGTCGGGGTGTCCTCCTCGCGCAGGACGTCGGCGGCGACGGCGTCGGCCCGGGTCCGGGGCGCGGCCGGGAGCAAGGTGTTGTGGTCGGCGTTCCTGGCCTCATGGTCCTTGGCCAGGCCGGTGGTGATGGCGTCGAGGCGGGCCGCGCCGAACAGCCGGACGCCCAGCGGCTCGACCAGGTCGACGCCGCGCAGCCGGGCCTCCTCGACGGAGATGGACCGGGAGGTGAACAGTCCGCGCCGGACCCGCAGGGTGCCGCCCGGCTCGCGCTCCAGGCGGTAGTTCCACCACATCTCGATCCAGAGGCCGAGCGCTCCGACGACGCCCGCGACCAGGGCGGCCAGGACCAGGACGATGATCACCCAGAGCAGCGGGGTCTCCCGGAAGCGGTCGCCGACCCACTCGATGACCTGGCCCTGGGCCCCGACCCAGTCGCTGACCTGCATCACGGCCCCGGCGGCCGCCCCGCCGAGCATGGGGGCGACGAAGGAGACCGGGGCGTAACGGATCCAGCGGGGGTCCAGGACGGCCAGTTCACCCTCGCGGTGGACGCCGGGCGGTGCGGTGGCGGCGCGCTCCAGGAGGAGGCGGCGCAGTCGTTCGCCCTCGGTGCGGGTGACCGGGTCCAGTTCGAGGGTGGACTCGGAGCCCTGTTCGCCGGTGCCGATCCTGACGGTGACCAGGCCCAGGAGGCGCAGCAGCAGGTTGGCGGTGAGGTCGACCGTACGGATGCGGCTGCGGGCCAGGGAGCGACGCTTGACGAGCAGCAGGCCGGTGTGGAGGTCGACGCGCTCCTCGCCGATCCGGTAGCGGGTGCGGTGCCAGCGGACCCGGTCGGCGCCCGCCGCGGCCCCGACGACCAGGGCGGCTCCGGCGAGCACCTGGAGCACGGCGACGGGGAGGCTGAACCAGCGGGTGAGCCCGAGCGAGACGGGGATGGCCGCGCCCGCGACGACCCCCGCCACGACGAGGGCGGTGACCAGGACCGTACGGGGGGCGAGGCGGTGCCAGTCGGCGGGCGGGGCAGCGGTGCTCATGTGGCGTCGCCGGGGGTGTCGCGGGTGATCCGGGTGAGTTGCCCGGCGAGGTCGGCGGCGACCTCGTGGTCCAGCCCGGCGATCCGTACCGCGCCCTTGGCGGAGGCGGTGGTGACCGTGACGGTGGCGAGCCGGAAGAGCTGCTCCAGCGGGCCGCGCACGGTGTCCACGGTCTGGATCCGGGACATCGGGGCGATCCGCCACTCCTGCCAGAAGAACCCGGTGCGGACGTACACCGCTTCCTCGGTGACCTCCCAGCGGTGCGTACGGAACCACCACAGGGGGAAGAGGACGGCGACCGCCGTGCCCGCCACGGCCAGGACCGCGGCGGGCAGCAGCAGCCAGAAGCGGGCGGGCCCGATCAGCGCGCCCAGCACCACGAGCGGCACGACGGGCACGGCCGTCAGCAGCAGCCACTGGACCCGCCACCAGCCGACGGCCCGCTCGTTCAGCGTGTTGCGCGGCGGCCGCAGCACCACCGCCGTCCCCTCCCCCTGTGGCATCGGCTCAGCGCCCGCGCAGCGTGCGGTAGGCGTCGACCAGGGCGGCGGTGGAGCTGTCGAGCTGCCCGGCGTCCGCGCCGCCGTCACCGGTCAGCAGCGGCTCGATCTTCTTGGCGAGGACCTTGCCCAGCTCGACGCCCCACTGGTCGAAGGAGTCGATGTTCCAGATGGCGCCCTGGACGAAGACCTTGTGCTCGTACAGCGCGATGAGCTGGCCGAGGACCGAAGGGGTCAGCTTGTCGGCGAGGATCGTCGTCGTGGGGTGGTTGCCCCGGAACGTCTTGTGCGGGACCAGTTCCTCGGGCACGCCCTCCGCCCGGACCTCCTCGGGCGTCTTGCCGAAGGCCAGGGCCTGGGTCTGGGCGAAGAAGTTGGCCATCAGCAGGTCGTGCTGGGCGATCAGCCCGGGCAGCAGGTCGTGGACCGGGGCGGCGAAGCCGATGAAGTCCGCCGGGATCAGCTTGGTGCCCTGGTGGATCAGCTGGTAGTACGCGTGCTGCCCGTTGGTGCCCGGCGTGCCCCAGACGACCGGCCCGGTCTGCCAGTCCACGGGGTTGCCGTCGCGGTCGACGGACTTGCCGTTGGACTCCATGTCGAGCTGCTGGAGATAGGCGGTGAACCGGGAGAGGTAGTGGCTGTAGGGCAGCACCGCGTGCGACTGGGCGTCGAAGAAGTTGCCGTACCAGACACCGAGGAGGCCGAGG
Source organism: Streptomyces sp. iso_384 (assembly GCF_056172905.1). NCBI lineage: Bacteria > Bacillati > Actinomycetota > Actinomycetes > Kitasatosporales > Streptomycetaceae > Streptomyces > Streptomyces sp. iso_384. Next base: position 2,453,113 of record NZ_JBWBTT010000001.1, on the reverse strand, counting down.
AGGAGCGGGGCGCTCTCCTCGGGCGGGGCGGTGCGGAAGTGTTCGTCGACGAGGTGGAAGCCGTCGAGCATCTCGCGGAAGCGGTCCGGGCCGATGGCGACCATCAGCGAGAGGCCGATCGCCGAGTCGAAGGAGTAGCGGCCGCCGACCCAGTCCCAGAACTCGAACATGTTGGCCGTGTCGATGCCGAACTCCTCGACCTTCTCGGCATTGGTCGACAGGGCCACGAAGTGCCGGGCGACGGCGTCCTGACCGGCCTTCAGCTCGGTCAGCAGCCAGTCCCGGGCGGAGGTGGCGTTGGTGATGGTCTCGATCGTCGTGAACGTCTTCGAGGCGATGACGAACAGCGTCTCGGCCGGGTCGAGGTCGCGGACGGCCTCGTGCAGGTCGGCGCCGTCGACGTTGGAGACGAAGCGGACGGTGAGCGCGCGGTCCGTGAAGGAGCGCAGCACCTCGTACGCCATGGCGGGGCCGAGGTCGGAGCCGCCGATGCCGATGTTGACGATGTTCTTGACGGGCTTGCCGGTGTGACCGGTCCACTGCCCCGACCGGACCTTCTCGGCGAAGCCGGCCATCTTGTCCAGGACGGCGTGCACGGCCGGGACGACATTCTCGCCGTCAACCTCGATCACCGCGTCGCGCGGGGCGCGGAGCGCGGTGTGCAGGACCGCCCGGTCCTCGGTGGTGTTGATCTTCTCGCCGCGGAACATCGCGTCCCGCAGCTCCGCGACCCCGGTGGCGGCGGCGAGCCCGCGCAGCAGGCGCAGCGTCTCGTCGGTGACCAGGTGCTTGGAGTAGTCGAGGTGGAGGTCGCCGACCCGGAGGGTGTAGGCGGTGCCGCGGTCCGGCTGCCGTGCGAACAACTCGCGCAGCTGGGGGGCGCCGAGCCCCTCACGGTGCTCGGCGAGAGCCGTCCACTCGGGCGTCTGGTTGAGCTTGGTTCGGCTTGCTGCGTTCATCCGGGATATCAGCCCACTTCTCACTCGTCATCAGCATCCCCGCTGCCCCACAAACCTAATTGATCGAGGAGCCGGACGGCGTGGAGGAGGGCGGTGGCGCGGGAACGCGATACGGCCGGACACCCGTGAGGTGTCCGGCCGGTGAAACGACTGGGTGGTCCGTGGAGCCGTACCGCGGTGGAGTTTCAGATCTCGCCGCGGAGCTTGGCCAGCGCCTCGGCGAGGATCGCCTCGCCGTCCTCGTCGCTGCGCCGCTCGCGTACGTACGCCAGATGCGTCTTGTACGGCTCGGTGCGGGGCGGGTCGGGCGGGCTGTCCTTGTCCTGGCCGGCCGGGAAGCCACAGCGCGGGCAGTCCCAGATGTCCGGCACCTGCGCGTCATGGGCGAAGCTCGGCTGCGTCTCGTGCCCGTTCGAGCACCAGAAGGAGATGCGGGCGCGAGGCGCGGACTCGCCCCGCTCCGCCTCCCCCATCGGCCCCGCTCCGACCCGGCTTCCCCGGATCGCGTTGCCACTTGCCACGGTCGTAACTCCCTGCGTGAGTCGAGCGATGCCCCAGTCTACGTAAGGCCCAACGCGCGTCCAGTGGAAGGAGTTATACCGTCACCGGCAGGCGCGGACGACGGTCAGCTGTCCAGCTTGACGAGCAGACCGAGTACCACGACGCACGCGAACCAGACCAGACCGACCACGACGGTGATGCGGTCGAGGTTACGTTCCGCGACGGAGGAGCCACCGACGGAGGACTGCATTCCGCCACCGAACATGTCGGAGAGGCCGCCGCCCTTGCCCTTGTGCATGAGCACCAGCAGCATCAGCAGCAGGCTGAAGACGATCAGAGCGATCTGGAACGCCAAAACCACGGCTGGTCCCTACTTTCCGGAATTCTTGACTACTGCCTGTACGTACAGCGGGGGCCGCAGGGGTGGCAACCCCCTCGGCCCCCGCAAGGGTACGACGGATCGGCGCTACCGCATACTCACTGGTCGCGGAAGCGGACGATCTTGACGAACTCGTCGGCGTCCAGCGCGGCGCCGCCGATCAGGGCACCGTCCACGTCGGGCTGCGCCATGATGGCCGCGACGTTGCCGGACTTCACCGAGCCGCCGTACTGGATACGGACGGCGTCGGCCAGTTCCTGCGAGTACAGCTCGGCCAGCCGGCCGCGGATCGCGCCGCAGACCTCCTGGGCGTCCTCGGGGGTGGCGACCTCGCCGGTCCCGATGGCCCAGACCGGCTCGTAGGCGATCACGATGGACTCGGCCTGCTCGGCCGGGATGTCCTTCAGGGCGCCGTCGAGCTGCCCGAGCGTGTAGGAGACCTGGTCACCGGCCTTGCGGATGTCCAGGCCCTCGCCGACGCACAGGATCGGGGTCAGGCCGTGCTTGTAGGCGGCCTTCACCTTGGCGTTGCAGATCTCGTCGCTCTCGCCGTGGTACTGGCGGCGCTCGCTGTGGCCGACGGCCACGTAGGTGCAGCGCAGCTTGGCGAGCATGGGGCCGGAGATCTCACCGGTGTACGCGCCGGAGTCGTGCGCCGAGATGTCCTGGGCGCCGTACTTGATCTTCAGCTTGTCGCCGTCGACCAGGGTCTGCACGGTGCGCAGGTCGGTGAAGGGCGGCAGGACGGCGACCTCGACGTCCTCGAAGTCCTTGTCGGCCAGCGCGAAGGAGAGCTTCTGGAGATGGGCGATGGCCTCGAGGTGGTTGAGGTTCATCTTCCAGTTGCCCGCCATCAGCGGGGTGCGGGTGGTCATGAAAGGTCAGTCCTCCAGTGCGGCGAGCCCGGGAAGCGTCTTGCCCTCGAGGTATTCGAGGCTCGCGCCACCACCGGTCGAAATATGTCCGAAAGCATTCTCGTCGAAGCCCAGGATGCGGACGGCCGCGGCGGAGTCGCCACCGCCGACGACGCTGAAGGCCGGGGAGTCGACGAGCGCCTGGGCGACCGCGCGGGTGCCGTCGGCGAAGTCGGGGTGCTCGAAGACGCCCATCGGGCCGTTCCAGAAGACGGTGGCCGCGTCGGCGAGCTTCGAGGCGTAGAGCTTGTTGGTCTCCGGTCCGTTGTCCAGGCCCATCTGACCGGCCGGCATGGCGTCGGCGGCGACGGTGGTGGGCTGGGCCGGGGCCTTGGTCTTCAGGTCGGGGAAGACGGGGGCGACCACGACGTCGACGGGGAGGACGAACTCGACGCCCTTCTCCTCGGCGCGCCGCAGGTACTCCCGCACGGCCGGAATCTGGTCCTCCTGGAGCAGCGAGCTGCCGACCTCGTGGCCCTGGGCCTTGAGGAAGGTGTACGCCATGCCGCCGCCGATCAGGATGCGGTCGGCCCGCTCCAGCAGGTGGTCGATCACACCGAGCTTGTCGGAGACCTTGGCGCCGCCGAGGACGACCGCGTACGGCCGCTTCACCTCGGTGGTGAGCTTCTTCAGGACGCCGACCTCGGTGGCGATGAGGTAGCCCGCGTAGTGCGGCAGCCGGGCCGGGAGGTCGAAGACCGAGGCGTGCTTGCGGTGTACGGCGCCGAAGCCGTCGCCCACGTAGACGTCGGCGAGCTCGGCCAGCTGATCGGCGAAGGCGCCGCGCTCGGCGTCGTCCTTGGAGGTCTCGCCGGCGTTGAAGCGGAGGTTCTCGATGACGGCGACCTGGCCGTCGGCGAGGCCGGCGACCGTGGCGCGGGCGGACTCGCCGACCGTGTCGGTGGCGAAGGCGACGTCGGCGCCGAGGAGCTCGCCCAGGCGGGCGGCGGCGGGCGCCAGCGAGAAGGCCGGGTCCGGGGCGCCCTTGGGGCGGCCGAGGTGCGAGGCGACGACGACGCGCGCGCCGGCCTCGGCGAGCTTGGCGACCGTCGGGAGAACGGCGCGGATACGGCCGTCGTCGGTGATCCTGGTGCCGTCCAGCGGCACATTGAGGTCGGCGCGGACGAATACCCGCTTGCCCGCGACCCCTTCGGCGAGAAGTTCGTCGATCGTCTTCATCTGGTCTTCCGTTACTCCTTGCAAGGACGGATGAACATGCTAAGAGGCTCGACCGGCGCGTCGTTGCGCCGGTCGAGCCTCTTACTCACATCGTTGTGCCTGCCGACCCGAGGATCAGAGCTGCTCGCCGACGAAGACCGTGAGGTCGACGAGGCGGTTGGAGTAGCCCCACTCGTTGTCGTACCAGCCGAGGATCTTCACCGAGTTCCCCTCCTGGACCATGGTCAGGGAGGAGTCGAAGGTGCAGGACGACGGGTCGCCGACGATGTCCGAGGAGACGATCGGGTCCTCGGTGTACGTCAGGAAGCCCTTGAGGGCGCCGTCGTCGGAGGCCTTCTTGAACGCGGCGTTGACCTCGTCCTTGGTGACCTCGCGCTGGAGGGTGACGACCAGGTCGGTGGCGGAGCCGGTCGGGACCGGGACGCGCATCGCGATGCCGTCGAGCTTGCCCTTGAGCTGCGGGAGGACCAGGGCGGTGGCCTTGGCGGCACCGGTGGTGGTCGGGATGATGTTCTCGGCGGCGGCGCGGGCGCGGCGCAGGTCCGAGTGCGGGAAGTCCAGGATCCGCTGGTCGTTGGTGTACGCGTGGACCGTCGTCATCAGGCCCTTGACGATGCCGAAGTTCTCGTCGAGGACCTTGGCCATCGGCGCCACACAGTTGGTGGTGCAGGAGGCGTTGGAGATGACGTTGTGCTTGGCCGCGTCGTACTGGTCCTGGTTGACGCCCATCACGATGGTGATGTCCTCGTCCTTGGCCGGAGCCGAGATGAGGACCTTCTTGGCGCCGCCCGCGATGTGCTTCTCGGCGTCGGCCTTCTTGGTGAAGATGCCGGTCGACTCGATGACGATGTCGACGCCCAGCTCACCCCAGGGGATGTCGGCCGGGTTGCGCTCCGAGAGCACCTTGATGGTGTGACCATCGACGGTGATGGTGTCGGCGGTGTGGCTGACCTCTGCCTTGAGACGACCCAGGATGGTGTCGTACTTCAGCAGGTGGGCCGTGGTCGCAGTGTCACCCAGGTCGTTGACAGCCACGATCTCGATGTCCGCACCCTGCTCGAGCAGCGCGCGGAAGTAGTTGCGACCGATGCGGCCGAAGCCGTTGATGCCTACGCGGATCGTCACGAACCGATCTCCTCGTTAGGTACGCCGGTTTTCGACGCCGGCGAGTTGTATAGGGATGTCCCCGACCGCTTCCGACCCTACCTCTCCAAGGGCTCGGGAGTGACATCGAGAGGGCCCTAGCGCGCCACCGGACATGGCCGGAGGCCCGTACTCGCCAGTAGGAGCACGGACCTCCGTCACGCCCGCCGGGACGTTGGTCCCGGCGGGTCCGGGACAAACGTCCCGCGCTCGCCGTAGAGTCGGCCGGTCAGCCGACCAGGCCGTCGGCGAGCTCGTCGCTGAGCGTCGACTCGGTGCCGGGGATGCCGAGATCCTGGGCCCGCTTGTCGGCCATCGCCAGCAGCCGGCGGATCCGGCCGGCGACCGCGTCCTTGGTCAGCGGCGGGTCGGCGAGCGCGCCCAGCTCCTCCAGCGATGCCTGCTTGTGCTCCATGCGCAGCCGTCCGGCGGCGGCGAGGTGCTCGGGGACCTCCTCGCCGAGGATCTCCAGCGCCCGCCCGACCCGGGCCCCGGCGGCGACCGCCGCGCGGGCCGAGCGGCGCAGGTTCGCGTCGTCGAAGTTGGCGAGCCGGTTGGCCGTGGCGCGGACCTCGCGCCGCATCCGCCGCTCCTCCCAGGCGAGCACCGCGTCGTGCGCGCCGAGCCGGGTCAGCAGGGCGCCGATCGCGTCGCCGTCGCGGACCACCACCCGGTCCACGCCGCGCACCTCGCGGGCCTTGGCGGCGATGGAGAGCCGACGGGCCGCGCCGACCAGGGCGAGGGCCGCCTCGGGGCCGGGGCAGGTGACCTCCAGCGAGGAGGAGCGGCCGGGCTCGGTGAGCGAACCGTGGGCGAGGAAGGCTCCGCGCCAGGCGGCCTCGGCGTCGCAGGTGGCCCCCGAGACCACCTGCGGGGGCAGCCCGCGGATCGGACGGCCGCGGCCGTCCACCAGACCGGTCTGGCGGGCCAGCTGGTCGCCGCCCGCCACCACCCGTACGACATAGCGCGAGCCGCGCCGCAGCCCGCCGGGGGCCATCACGATCAGCTCCGAGCTGTGCCCGAAGATCTCCAGGATGTCGCGCTTGAGGCGGCGGGCGGCGTTGCCGGTGTCCAGCTCCGCCTCGATCACAATCCGGCCGCTCACCAGGTGCAGCCCGCCCGCGAACCGAAGAATCGCCGAGACCTCTGCTTTCCTGCAGCAGGTCCGGGTGACGGGAAGATGAGAGATTTCGTTCTTCACCGCTGGCGTCATCGCCATGGGCCGATCCTTCCATGCATCCGAAAAATACGGTCGTACGCGGCGGCCAACAGCTCCTGATCATGGACCGGAACGCCGTCGGGCGATGCCACCGGCGCCAGCTCGACCGCGGCTCCGAGCCGTTCTGCGGCATCGGCGAGGGACTCACGGTCGGGCACGGCGGCCTCATCGGCCAGCACCACGTCCAAGGCGAGTTTAGGGGCGTGTCGTCCCAAAACCTCCAAATGACGCTGCGGTGAGAAGCCTTCTGTTTCACCGGGCTGGGGCGCGAGGTTCAGCGAGAGGACCTTGCGGGCCTTCGTGGTGACCAGGGCGTCGAGCAGTTCCGGCACGAGCAGGTGCGGGATCACGGAGGAGAACCAGGAGCCGGGACCGAGCACCACCCAGTCGGCGTCCAGGACCGCTTCCACGGCCTCCGGGACGGCCGGCGGGTCGGGCGGGACCACGTGCACGGACTGCACCTCGCCGGGCGTGAGCGCCACGGTCGCCTGGCCGCGCACGGTGACGATCGCGTCGGGCAGGTCGGGGTCGTGGCCCTTGACCAGCGCCTGGAGCTCCAGCGGGACGGCCGACATCGGCAGCACCCGCCCGTGCGCGCCGAGCAGCTTGCCGACCAGGTCGAGCGCCTGGACGGGGTCGCCGAGCTGTTCCCACAGGGCCACGATCAGCAGATTTCCGACCGCGTGTTCGTGGAGGTCGCCCTTGGACTCGAAGCGGTGCTGGATGACCCGGGACCAGGTGCGGCCCCAGTCGTCGTCGCCGCACAGCGCGGCGAGCGCCTTGCGCAGGTCGCCGGGGGGCAGTACGCCCAGCTCCTCGCGCAGCCGGCCGCTGGAGCCGCCGTCGTCGGCGACGGTGACCACGGCCGTGAGGTCGCCGGTGATCCGGCGCAGCGCCGCCAAGGACGCCGAGAGACCCATGCCGCCGCCGAGCGCGACGACCTTGGGCTGGGCACCGCGCTTGCGGCCCGAGATCGCCGAGGTGGCGCGGCTCAGACGCCGCATCCGCAGATTGCGTCCGGTCACTCTCGCCCCATGTCCCGGTGCACGAGGACGGTCTCGACGCCTTCGGCGGCGAGGCGGGCCGAGAGCTTCTCCGACATGGCGACGGAACGGTGCTTGCCACCGGTGCAGCCCACCGCGATGGTGACGTAACGCTTGCCCTCGCGGCGGTAGCCGGCGGCGATCAGCTGGAGCAGTTCGGTGTACTGGTTGAGGAATTCCTTGGCGCCCGGCTGGTCGAAGACATAGTCGGAGACCTCCGGGTTGACGCCGGTGAAGGGGCGCAGCTCGGGGACCCAGTGCGGGTTGGGCAGGAAGCGGCAGTCGACGACCAGGTCGGCGTCGACCGGCAGGCCGTACTTGTAGCCGAAGGACATCACCGTGGCCCGCAGCTCCGGCTCCGACTCGCCCGCGAACTGGGCGTCCATCTTGGCCCGCAGCTCGTGCACGTTGAGGCTGGAGGTGTCGATGACCAGGTCGGCGTCGCCGCGCAGCTCCCGCAGCAGGTCGCGCTCGGCGGCGATGCCGTCGACGATGCGCCCGTCGCCCTGGAGGGGGTGCGGGCGGCGGACCGACTCGAAGCGGCGCACGAGGGCGTCGTCGGAGGACTCCAGGAAGACGATCCGCCGGGTGACGTGCTTGGCCTCCAGATCGGCGAGGGATTCTCGGAGGTTGTCGAAGAAGCGCCGGCCGCGCACGTCGACGACGACGGCGATCCGGGCCACGTTGCCCTGCGAGCGGGCGCCGAGCTCCACCATGGTGGGGATCAGCGCGGGCGGCAGGTTGTCGACGACGAACCAGCCGAGGTCCTCCAGACACTTGGCGGCGGTGCTGCGGCCGGCGCCCGACATCCCGGAGATGATCACCAGCTCGGGGATGGCCGCCTCACCCGTCTCGTTCGGGGTGTTCGTACTCACGTCTGCTGCTCCGTCTGCTCGGTCTGCGGTGTGCTGTGCGGTCTCGTGGCTGTTCTCGGTCATGAGCTGCCCCCGTCGTCCTCTTCAATGATCTCTCCTGTGGCCGTGTTCACGGCAGGCGCCGCGGGAGCGGTCGAGGCGAGGGCCACGGCCACCGATTCCGCCGTCCTTCGCCCTATCCCGGGAACCTCGCAGATCTCGTCGATTGTCGCCTGCCGGAGCTTCTTCACCGAGCCGAAATGCTTGATCAGAGCCTGCTTCCGGGTCTCGCCGAGGCCGGGGACGTCGTCGAGGGGGCTGGAGCGGACGCGCTTGGCGCGTTTGGCGCGCTGGTAGGTGATGGCGAAGCGGTGGGCCTCGTCCCGGACGCGCTGGAGGAGGTAGAGGCCCTCGCTGGAGCGGGGCAGGACCACGGGGTCGTCGTCGCCGGGGAGCCAGACCTCTTCGAGGCGCTTGGCGAGTCCGCAGACGGCGATGTCGTCGATGCCCAGCTCGTCCAGGGCGCGCTGGGCGGCGGCGACCTGCGGCTGTCCGCCGTCGACGACGACGAGCTGCGGCGGGTAGGCGAACCGCTTGGGCCGGCCGTCGTCCTCCCGGGGCTCGCCGTCCTCGGGGGCCGGGGCGGGCGCGGGCGCGGGGACGGGGCCGGTGGCGGCGGGCCCGGGGACGGGGCCGGTGGCGGCGGGCCCGGTGGCCGGGGCGTCCGCCGGCTGCTCCTCCCACTCCCCCGTGCGCTCCTTGTCCTGGAGGTAGCGCTTGAAGCGGCGGCCGATCACCTCGTGCATCGAGCGGACGTCGTCCTGGCCCTCGAAGCCCTTGATCTGGAAGCGGCGGTACTCGCTCTTGCGGGCGAGGCCGTCCTCGAAGACCACCATGGAGGCCACCACGTCGTCGCCCTGGAGGTGGGAGATGTCGTAGCACTCGATGCGCAGCGGGGCGGTGTCCAGGCCGAGCGCCTCGGCGATCTCCTCCAGGGCGCGGGAGCGGGTGGTCAGGTCGGAGGCGCGTTTGGTCTTGTGCAGCCCGAGCGCCTGCTGGGCGTTGCGCTGGACGGTGACCATGAGGTCCTTCTTGTCGCCGCGCTGCGGGATGCGCAGGCTGACCTGGGAGCCCCGGCGCTCGGCGAGCCACTGGGAGACCGCTTCGGTGTCCTCGGGCAGGGCGGGGACCAGGACCTCCTTGGGGACGGCGTCGCCGCGCTCCTCCCCGTACAACTGCTGGAGGGCGTGCTCGACGAGGCCGGAGGTGTCGACCGCCTCGACCTTGTCGGTGACCCAGCCGCGCTGGCCGCGCACCCGGCCGCCGCGTACGTGGAAGATCTGGAGGGCCGCCTCCAGCTCGTCCTCGGCGACGGCGATCAGGTCGGCGTCGGTGGCGTCGGCCAGGACGACGGCGCTCTTCTCCATGGCCCGCTTGAGGGCCTCGGCGTCGTCGCGGAGGCGGGCGGCCCGCTCGTACTCCATCTCCTCCGCCGCCTGCATCATGTCCTTCTCCAGGCGGCGGATGTAGGTGCCGGTGCGCCCGGCCATGAAGTCGCAGAAGTCCTCGGCCAGCTCGCGGTGTTCCTCGGGGGTGACCCGGCCGACGCAGGGGGCCGAGCACTTGCCGATGTAGCCCAGCAGGCAGGGGCGGCCGGTGCGCGCGGCGTTCTTGAACACCCCGGCGGAGCAGGTGCGGACGGGGAAGACTCGGAGCATCAGGTCGACGGTCTCGCGGATCGCCCAGGCGTGGCCGTACGGACCGAAGTAGCGCACGCCCTTCTTCTTCGCGCCACGCATGACCTGGACGCGGGGGAAGTCCTCGTTGAGCGTGACCGCGAGATACGGATAGCTCTTGTCGTCGCGGTACTTGACGTTGAACCGGGGGTCGAACTCCTTGATCCAGGAGTACTCCAGCTGGAGCGCCTCGACCTCGGTGGAGACGACCGTCCATTCGACGGAGGCGGCGGTGGTGACCATCGTGCGCGTACGCGGATGGAGGTTCGCCAGGTCCTGGAAGTAGTTGGCCACGCGCTGGCGCAGGTTCTTGGCCTTCCCGACGTAGATCACCCGGCGGTGCTCGTCGCGGAATTTGTAGACCCCCGGGGAGTCGGGGATCTGTCCCGGCTTGGGGCGGTAGCTGGAGGGGTCTGCCATGTCTCACACCCTACTTGCGGGCGGTGACAGTGCGTCGTCCTCGGATGGTGCGGGGGGCGGTGCCCGTGCTCCGGGGTGCCGTGGGGTGTTCGCACCCCGGAGCGCGGGTCCGCGGGTCCGGTCGAGCCGCCGCTCAGGCGTCCGTGGCCGGGGATCGCCCGGTACGGCTCCGGCGGCGTACGGCGGCCGCCCCGCACAGCGCCAGGGCGAGCAGCGCCCCGGCTCCGGCGGTGGTGGAGACGGCGGTCAGGGCCGTGTCCGGCGATCCGGACGCCGCTCCGGCGAGCGCGGGGCCGGCGGCGTTGTCCGGGGCCTGACCGGCGGCCGGGCCCTGGACCGGGCCGGGGGCGGGTGCCGGTCCGCCGGCCGCCTCGGGGCCGTAGCCGCCCGCCTTGCCGGAGCGGGCGTACCCGGAGCCCGGCAGCTTGTCGCCGTAGGCCTTCCGGACCCGGGTCCGGAAGGCGTCGAGCGTGGTGCCCTTCGCTCCCACGGCGGTCGTCGCGTCCTCGTCGAGCGGGAGGACCCGGGAGCCGTCGTGGACGTACCAGGCGTCGATCTGCGGTTCGCGGAACACGGTGCCGCCGGGCAGGGCGCGGGCCCCCTGTGCGGTGTAGCGGGCCTCGTCGTCGCCGGTGGCGATGTTCACCACCTGCCAGTCGCCGCTGCTGTCGGCTCCGGCCGGGACGGTCCACAGGGAGGCCTTCTGCCCGTCGGACGAGACGGCGGTGGTGGCCAGGTAGTCCAGGGTGCTCGGGGCGGCCCCGGGCTTTCCGGCGACGAACGCGGCGGAGAGCGTACGGACGGGAACCGCCTTCCCCGTGATCCGGGGGGCCGCCTTCGCCCTGCTCACCGCGGACTCCCGGGCGAAGAACCGGGACAGGGTGTCCAGCGTCGCCGGCTCGGTCGCGGCCTCGTGAGCCGCTTCGAGGGTGGCCGGGGTGAGCTTCGGCGCGGCCGCCGGGCCGTCGTCGGCGAGGGCGGGGGCGGCGGCGGTGAACAGGACGGCGCCGGTGAGGGCGGTGACGACGGCGATGCGCCGGGCGGTGGTGCTGGTGCGCCGGGCGGTGTCGGTGCGCCGGGTGGTGGAGTTCATGTCCTCACGCCCCGATCCGGTAGAGCGAGTGGGTCCAGGAGAACTCGTTGTTGTTGACGTACCAGGCGTGCGAGGCCCAGTTGTAGCGGCTGCTGGAGGGCCATGGATCGCCCCAGTAGACCCAGCTGTTGGCGTCGTCGTACCCGTAGACGACATGCATGTGGCCGCCGCCGGACGACCACTGGATACGCGTCTCGATGGGGCGCTGGGCGGATATCTCGGCCCGCACGGTCGGGTAGCGCAGCCAGCCGGTGACGTAACTGCCGGGGCTGATCCCGGCCCAGGACAGGCCGGTCTGGGCATTGCCGAGCGTGGCCTGCCAGTTGGGGCACTGGCTGTTCTGGCTGCGGTTGAAGGAGGCGTTGCAGAACTGGTTCTGGGAGTAGCCGCGGCCGAACCAGGAGGCGATGGTGTTGCCCGCGGCGGCCCAGCACCAGTTGGTCTGCTGCTGTGCCTGCATGGTGATGTCGAGCCGCTGGGCGGCGGCGACGGTGGAGCCGGCTCCGGCCGGCGACTGGGCCGCGGTGGCGGTGCCCGCGGGGACGGCGAGCAGGAGGGCGGCCAGAAGGGCGGTGAACGAGAACCTTCCGGGCCTGACTCTTCGGTTGCGCATGGCGTTCCTCCCAAGGCGGGGGGGGCGGGGATCGGAGGAGCGCGTCCGGACGCTGACGATGAGCATCCGGCGTTGTCCGGAGCAGGTCAACACGCTTCAATGCGAGGTGACATCACGGTGTGAACGGCACGGCGTCCGTGTGAACGGCCCCGCCCCGGTCACCTGCTCCCCCGCATCCCCCCGGGGCGGTGTCGCCACTCCCCACGTGAACGTTCACCGGAGGCCCGCCATGCGGCAGACCGAGACCGAACTGGCGCAGGTACTGCGGACCGGACCGTTCCATCTGGCGTTGCGCACCGCTCTGTCCGTGCGCGGGCTGCCGCTCCAGCGGGTGCAGCACCATCTTGCGCACCGGGGCGTCAAACTCGGGGTGACCAGTCTCAGCTACTGGCAGCAGGGGGTGCGCCGCCCCCGGCGGGCCGAGTCGCTGCGGGCGGTGCGGGCGCTGGAGGAGGTCCTCGCGCTGCCGGACGACTCGCTGCTCCGGCTGCTGCGCGACGGCGACGCCCCGGCGGAGGGCGACCGTCCGGCGACCCGTTCGTACCGCTCGCTGATGGAGGCGTCGGGCTCGGTGGAGCGGCTGCTCGCGGCGATGGAGTCACCCGTGGACGGCGGGCTGCACACCGTGGGGCACCAGGAGCGGGTACGGATCGGGACGCGGCGCGAGCTGGCGGGCCGCACGTCGCGGCATGTGGTGCGCGCGCACCGGGACGGCGTCGACCGCTATCTCGCGGTGCACCGGGGCGACCCCGGCTGCGATCCGTCGCGGATCACGGTGCGGGCCCTGGAGAACTGCCGGACGGGCCGGGTGCGCTGGGACCGGGAGGCGGGGGTGCTGGTGGCGGAGCTGCTCTTCGACACCCGGCTGCGGTCCGGCGAGACGTATCTCTTCGGCTACGGCTTCGAGGACGGTACGGGCGGGACCAGCGGTGAGTACGTGCGCGGCTTCACCTTCGGGGGCGGCCAGTACGTGCTCCAGGTCGGCTTCGACGAGGGAGCGCTCCCGGTGCGGTGCCGCCGGTTCGCCCAGGCGTCGGCCGGGGCGGTGCGCGGGGCCCGCGGCGACCTCACACTGACCGGCCGGCACCGGACCGTGCACCTGGTGGAGGAGGGCGTACGGCCGGGCCTGATCGGGATCGACTGGGACTGGGAGTGAGCGCCCCTGCGCGCGGGTCCCGGGCGTCGCGGTCCGTCAGGCGTCGGGGCCCGCGACGAGCTTTCCGCCCTCGGCGGTGACCGGGACGGCGGGCAGCGGCACGGTGGCCGGGCCCTTCACCGGCTGGCCGGTGGTCACGTCGAAGCGGCTGCCGTGGCAGGGGCAGTGGCCCTCGGTGCCCTCGACCTTGTCCAGGACGCAGCCGCCGTGGGTGCACTGGGCGGAGAACGCCTTGTACTCGCCCTTCGCCGGGCAGACGACGACCAGGCGCTGCTCGCGGTAGAGCTTGGCTCCGCCGACGGGCACCTCGGAGGCGGCCCCGAGGTCGACGGGTGCGGTGGGCGTGGGGTTCTTGGCGTGGCCGAGCTTGGAATCGGTGGAGCAGGCGGCCGCTCCCAGCCCTGCGGCGCCGGCGAGCGCGGCACCCTTCAGCACGGTACGGCGGGCGGCGGGCAGACCGGGCATGCGGGCTCCACGGGTCGTTGTTCGGGGTGGATCACGGCGGATCCCAGGGTGGATCGGGTCGCCGGACGGGCGGGGCGGCGACGGCGGCCCTGCGTGCCGGTGACAGAACCGACGATACCGGCGGGGACCGGAAGCCCTGCGACCGGGCCGGACCGCCTCCCGCGGACGCGCGACGGCGGCCCCCTTCGTCCTGCGGGGGCCGCCGTCGTCGCTCCTTCGCTCAGGCCTTGCGAGCGCGGGTGGTCTTCTTCGCGGCGGCCTTCTTGCCGGTGGCCGCCTTGGCCGTACCGGCCTTGGCGCCCGTGGCGTTCGCCTCGGCGCCGGTGGCCTTCTTGGCCGCCGTGGCGTTCGCCTCGGCGCCGGTGGCCTTCTTGGCCGCGGCGGCCGTCTTCTTCGCCGGGGCGGTCTTGCGGGCGGCCGCCTTGCGGGCCGTCCCGCGTCCGGAGGGCACCGCCGCCTCGCTGATCCGGTCCGCGTCCAGGATGGACTGGAGGAACTTCCCGGTGTGGCTGGCGGGCACCGAGGCGACCTGCTCCGGCGTTCCCTCGGCGACCACCAGGCCACCGCCGTTGCCGCCCTCGGGGCCCATGTCGACGACCCAGTCGGCGGTCTTGATGACATCGAGGTTGTGCTCGATGACGATCACGGTGTTGCCCTTGTCCACCAGGCCGGAGAGCACGGTGATCAGCTTGCTGATGTCCTCGAAGTGCAGACCGGTGGTCGGCTCGTCCAGGACGTAGACCGTGCGGCCGGTGGAACGCTTCTGGAGCTCGCTCGCCAGCTTGACGCGCTGCGCCTCACCGCCGGAGAGGGTCGGCGCGGACTGGCCCAGCCGCACATAGCCGAGGCCGACCTCGTTGAGCGTGCGGAGGTGACGGGCGATCGTCGGGACGGCCTCGAAGAACTCCAGGCCCTCCTCGATCGGCATGTCCAGCACCTCGGCGATGGACTTGCCCTTGTAGTGGACCTCCAGGGTCTCCCGGTTGTAGCGCGCTCCGTGGCAGACCTCGCACGGGACGTACACATCGGGCAGGAAGTTCATCTCGATCTTGATGGTGCCGTCGCCGGAGCAGTTCTCGCAGCGGCCGCCCTTGACGTTGAAGGAGAAGCGGCCCGGCAGATAGCCGCGCACCTTCGCCTCCATCGTCTCGGCGAAGAGCCTGCGGACGTGGTCGAAGACTCCGGTGTACGTCGCCGGGTTGGACCGGGGCGTCCGGCCGATCGGCGACTGGTCGACGTGCACGACCTTGTCGACGAGGTCGTCGCCGTCGACCCGGGTGTGACGGCCGGGGACCGACTTGGCGCCGTTCAGCTCGCGGGCCAGGTGGGTGTAGAGGATGTCGTTGACCAGGGTCGACTTCCCGGACCCGGAGACGCCGGTGACGGCGGTGAGGACGCCGAGCGGGAAGGAGACGTCGATGTCCTGGAGGTTGTTCTCCCGGGCGCCGTGCACGGTGAGGCTGCGGGCCGGGTCGACCGGGCGGCGGATGTCCGGCGTCGGGATGGACCGCTTGCCCGCCAGATACTGGCCGGTGATCGACTCCTTGTTGGCCAGCAGCTCCTTGAGCGAGCCGGAGTGGACGACCTTGCCACCGTGCTCACCGGCGCCGGGGCCGATGTCGACGACCCAGTCGGCGACCTTGATGGTGTCCTCGTCGTGCTCGACCACGATGAGCGTGTTGCCCATGTCGCGGAGCCGGACCAGGGTCTCGATCAGCCGGTGGTTGTCGCGCTGGTGCAGGCCGATGGACGGCTCGTCCAGGACGTACAGCACGCCGACCAGGCCGGAGCCGATCTGGGTGGCGAGCCGGATGCGCTGGGCCTCGCCGCCGGACAGGGTGCCGGCCGCGCGGTTCAGCGACAGATAGTCCAGGCCGACGTCGACGAGGAACTTCAGCCGCTCGTTGACCTCCTTGAGCACCCGCTCGGCGATCTTCTTGTCGCGGGCGTTCAGCTTGAGGCGGCCCAGGAACTCGGCGCACTCGCTGATCGACATGGCGGCGACCTCGGCGATGGACTTCTCCATCACCGTCACCGCGAGGACGATCGGCTTGAGCCGGGTGCCCTCACAGGTCGGGCAGGGCACCTCGCGCATGTAGCCCTCGAAACGCTCCCGGCTGGAGTCGCTCTCGGCCTCGGTGTGCCGCCGCTTGACGAACTGCACCGCGCCCTCGAAGGCGGGGGTGGTGTAGGCGCGCTCGCGCCCGTAGCGGTTGCGGTAGCGGACCTCGGTCTGGATCTTGTGGCCGAAGAGCAGCGCCTTCTTGGCCCGCTGCGGCAGCCCGGCCCAGGGGATGTCCGTACGGAAGCCGAGGGCTTCGGAGAGCGCGCCGATCAGGCGGCCGAAGTACTCCTTGGTGTGGCCGTGGGACCAGGGGTGGATCGCGCCCTCGTCGAGGGACTTCTCCTCGTCCGGGACGATCAGCTCCGGGTCGACCTCCATGCGGGTGCCGATGCCGGTGCAGTCGGGGCAGGCGCCGAAGGGCGAGTTGAAGGAGAAGGAGCGCGGCTCCAGCTCCTCGAAGGAGAGGTCGTCGTACGGGCAGTAGAGGTGCTCGGAGTACATCCGCTCGCGCTCGGGGTCGTCCTCGGGGAGGTCGACGAAGTCGAGCACGACCATGCCGCCGGAGAGACCGAGCGCGGTCTCGACCGAGTCGGTCAGCCGGCGCTTGGCGCTGTCCTTGACGGTGAGGCGGTCGACGACCACCTCGATGGTGTGCTTCTCCTGCTTCTTGAGCGTGGGCGGCTCGGCGAGCTGGATGGTCTCGCCGTCGACCCGGGCGCGGCTGTAGCCCTTGGTCTGGAGATCGGAGAAGAGGTCGACGAACTCGCCCTTGCGCTCGCGCACCAGCGGCGAGAGGACCTGGAAGCGGCTGCCCTCGGGCAGGCCGAGGACCTTGTCGACGATGGCCTGCGGGGACTGGCGGGAGATGGGGCGGTGGCACTCGGGGCAGTGCGGCTTGCCGATCCGGGCGAAGAGCAGCCGGAGGTAGTCGTAGACCTCGGTGATGGTGCCGACCGTCGAGCGCGGGTTGCGCGAGGTCGATTTCTGGTCGATGGAGACCGCCGGGGAGAGGCCTTCGATGAAGTCGACGTCCGGCTTGTCCATCTGGCCGAGGAACTGCCGGGCGTACGAGGAGAGCGACTCCACGTAGCGGCGCTGGCCCTCCGCGAAGATCGTGTCGAACGCGAGGGACGACTTGCCCGACCCGGAGAGCCCGGTGAAGACGATGAGGGAGTCGCGGGGCAGGTCGAGCGAGACGTTCTTCAGGTTGTGCTCGCGCGCGCCACGGACGATGAGACGGTCGGCCACGCCGGTCCGCACCTTTCTAGAGAGAAGCTGGGGGAACTGAGCCCCTCTCCCAGGGTATGGGGGGCGCCACAGCGGTGTAGGAAGCTTTCGATTCCGAGCGTATAGCACGCACATTCGATTTACGGCCGGCCTTCGACTCCTTCACCCGAATGAGTGGCGGAGCTAGGCTCGGTCGCATGATTGATCATGCGCACGACCTGGGAGCTGTACGCGGGGCGACCGAACGGCTGCTCGACGCAGTCCGCAAACTGGACAACGCCTCGGTCGCCGGGGCGTCACGGTTGCCCGGATGGAGTCGGGGCCATGTTCTGGCCCACCTGTCACGTAACGCCGACGCGCTCGGAAATGTTCTCCGGGGCCTCCCGATGTACGCGAGCAGCGAAACCCGGGACGCCGACATCGCCGACGGCGCCCCCCGCCCGGCGGACGAGCAGCTGGCCGACCTGCGGGAGAGCGCGGACGGCTTCCTGGCGGTCGCCGCCGAACCGGCCGACTGGTCCCGCACGGTCACCCTGCGCAACGGCGTGACGGACTCCGCGGCCCGGGTGCCCTTCCGGCGGCTGATCGAGGTGGAGATCCACCACGTCGACCTCGGCATCGGCTACGAGCTGGAGGACCTGCCCGCGGAGTTCGTGTCGCGGGAGATCGCGTTCCTGACGGACCGCTTCTCGGGCAACCAGGATGTGCCCGCGACCGCGCTGACCGATCAGGACGGCCGCACCTGGAGCACGGGCGGCGGCCCGCCGAGCGCCCTGGTGACGGTGCAGGGGCCCGCCGTCGAGCTGATGGGCTGGCTCTGCGGCCGCCGGGACGGCTCCGCCCTGACGGTGGCCGGAGGCCCGCTGCCCGCCCTGCCCCCGCTATAGGCTGAGCCGTATGACGTACAGCGGAGCGGTGAAGGTCGGCGGACCGGCGAGCGTGCACGAACTGACGGATCTGATGATCTCGAAGGTCGCCGTCGGCGGGATGAACAACAACGCCTATCTGCTGCGCTGCCGGGCGACCGGCGAGCAGCTGCTGATCGACGCCGCCGCCGAGCCGGAGACCCTGCTCGCGCTGATCGGTGACGACGGCATCGCGTCCGTCGTCACCACCCACCGGCACGGGGACCACTGGCAGGCGCTGGCCGAGGTGGTCGGGGCGACCGGCGCCCGGACGTACGCGGGCCGCCACGACGCCGAGGGCATCCCGGTGCCGACCGATGTCCTGGTCGAGGACGGCGACACCGTGACCGTCGGCCGGGTCGAGCTGACCGCCCGCCGTCTGACCGGTCACACCCCGGGCTCCATCGCGCTGGTCTACGACGACCCGCACGGCGCCCCGCACCTGTTCACCGGGGACTGCCTCTTCCCCGGCGGGGTCGGGAACACGCATGACGACCCCGAGGCCTTCGCGAGCCTCCTGCACGACGTCGAGACGAAGCTGTTCGACCGGTTGCCCGACGAGACGTGGGTCTATCCGGGCCACGGGCACGACACGACGCTCGGCGCCGAGCGGCCCCAGCTGCCCGAGTGGCGCGCCCGCGGCTGGTAGCCCGCCACAGTTCCTGGATCACGCGAAAGCGGCCGGGGTGGACGGCCTTCGCCGTTTCCACCCCGGCCGCCGCCGTGGTGTCCCTGTGCCGCTCCGGGCGGCCCCGGGTCAGCCGCTGATGCTCTTGCTCTCCTCGTCGGCCGGGCCGGCGGTCTCCGCCTTCGCGGCCTCCTCCGCCTCGGCCGCCACCTGCTTCTTGCTGGCGATGAGGCTGGTGATCGTGGTGATCACCAGGACGCCGCCGATGACGCTGAGCGAGAAGGGGATGGAGATCTCGGGCGTGTTCACCCCGGACTCGTGCATGGCGTGCAGCACCAGCTTGACGCCGATGAAGCCGAGGATCACCGACAGGCCGTAGCTGAGGTGGACCAGCTTCTTCAGCAGACCGCCGATGAGGAAGTACAGCTGGCGCAGACCCATCAGCGCGAACGCGTTGGCCGTGAAGACGATGTACGGGTCCTGCGTCAGGCCGAAGATCGCCGGGATGGAGTCCAGCGCGAACAGCACGTCCGTCATACCGATGGCGAGCATGACCACCATGAGCGGGGTCAGGATGCGCTTGCCGTTCTTCTGGATGAAGAGCTTCGTGCCGTGGTACTGGTCGGCGACGCCGAAGCGGTGCTCGATCTTCTTGAGGAGACGGTTCTCCTCCCAGTCGTCCTCGTCCTCGTCGGCCCGGGCCTCCTGGATGAGCTTCCAGGCGGTGTAGATCAGGAACGCGCCGAAGATGTAGAACACCCACGAGAAGTTCGCGATCACGGCGGCGCCGGCGGCGATGAAGATCGCCCGGAGCACCAGGGCGATGAGCACACCGATGAGCAGCACGCGCTGCTGGAGGTGTGAGGGCACCGAGAACTTCGCCATGATCAGGACGAAGACGAAGAGATTGTCGACGCTCAGCGACTTCTCGGTGATGAATCCTGCGAAGAACTCGCCGGAGGCCTGGCTCTCGCCGAAGACCATGAGGCCGACTCCGAAGAGGACGGCCAGCGCGATCCAGACGATCGTCCAGATTCCGGCTTCCTTGGTCGACACGTCATGGGGCTTGCGCCCGATGAAGAAGTCGACGGCGATCAGGGCCGACAGACCAAAGATGGTCAGGGCCCAAACGGTCCATGAAACGTCCACTGCGCCTCCGGCAGTTCGCTACGGCAACTGGATCAGCGTCGTCGCTGCCGGAGGTCTCTTCCATCCCTGCGCGCGGTGTGCGCGCCTGGACCGGCGCCCCGGGACCGAAGAACGGTCCGTATTGACGGGACGTCGCGTAAGGAGTACTCCCCTCCGTGCCCCGAACAGTACAGGAATCACCAAGAAAAGGTAAAGAGAAGAGTAAAGAGTTCGCCAAAACCACAGGTCAGGGCAGTTTGCCATTAACGGCCGGCGGCTCGGCGGGCAGCGGCCACCGCCGCGAGGACCTGCTCCAGGACACGGCTGCCCGGCGGGATCGCCGACGGCTCGTACGTCCAGGCGTGCCCGACCCAGGGGTCGGCGAGGTGGCTGTCGGCGACCGGTGTGATCCGCAGCAGCGAACGCCACAGCGGGTCGAGGACCGGCCCGTACGCACTGGCCTCCTCCCGGTCGGCGACCATCAGGAGATGCACTCCGACCGAGGGGCCCTCGTCGGCGAGATAGCGGAGCTGGGTGACGGCCCGGTCGTCGAAGCCGTGCGGGAAGTCGTTGACCACCAGGAGCTGTTCCCCGGTGTCCAGGTCGGGCGGCAGCGAGTCGGCGGCCCCGGCCCGCACCGCCATCTGCACCAGGTCCACCCGCCGGGTGAGGTGGGCGAGGACCGAGGCCACTCCGCCGGGTCCGGCGGCGGGCGGCCCGGCGAGGACGCCCGCGTCGACCAGCGGCGCGAGCGGACCGGCCGCCGAGCCCGCCGGGTCGATGACGTGCACCGCGAACTCCCCGGGCGGATACACCGCGAGCAGCCGCGCCGCGTGGGCGACCGCGGTCTCCATGGCCAGCCGGCGCAGCCGGTCCGTGTCGATCAGGGCGGCCGCCTCGGACGCCGCCCGGCCGCTGTCCACCCAGATCCCGCGCTCCAGCGGCAGCCGGACGAGCAGCGGGATGCGCAGGTCGGTGCGCTCGGGAAGATGGAGGTCGCCGATGCGCAGGGCCATCGGTATCTCCATGGGGATGCGGTGGGCGTGCCAGACGGGGTTGCCCCACCCGGCGTACGCGGCCGGCAGCGCGGGTTCGACGACGGCCGACTCGGCGGCCAGCTGGGCCAGATCGCGGTCGAGGGCCTCCCGGGCCCGTGAGGTCAGCTCGTCGCGCTTGGCGCGGGCCGTCTCGCGGGCGCGGTCGCCCGCGCCGCCGATCCGGTTGCGCGGGTCGGACAGGGCCCGGTCGAGCTCCTGGTCCATCCGGGACTCGGCGAAGTCGACGGCGCTGCGGTAGGCGGCGACGGCGCGGGCCAGGTCCTCGAACATGCCCCAGATCTGGTTGTAGAGGCGCTCGTCCATCGACCAGCCGGTGGCGTCGCCCGCGACCGGCTGCGCGGGCTGTCCGGGCTGGGCCGGGGGCGCGGTGGGCGGCGGCGTCGGAGGCGCGGCGTGCTGCCGGCCCGGGTGCGCGTAGTTGATGGGGCCGGCACCGGAAGGCCCGGCGGCGGCCGGGCCCGGGGCGGGGTGCGGCTGGGCGGTCTGCGCCGGTCCGGTGGTGGCCGGGTCGGTCAGCGGCTCGGGGGGATCCGGGGCCGGGGGCGGCGTGGGCGGGCGGCGGTCGGCGGCGCCCGTCGTGTGCCGTACGCGGTCACCTCCCGGGGTCCGGGGCGGTGGCGGGGCCACCGAGCGGGCCAGGCTCCGGGTGACGGCCTCATGGATGGATCCGGCCAGCCCGGCGGCCTCGGCCACCCCCTGGTCGGCGAGCATCTCGGCGAGCCCGCCGGCGTACCCCTGGCCGACAGCGCGGACCTTCCAGGCGTCCTGGCGGCGGTAGAGCTCCAGGGCGCTGACGGCGGACTCGGCGTCCAGGCCGGTCAGCGTGAAGGTGGCGATCTCCGCGCCGTCGAGACCGGTGACGGCGACGAAGGGGGCGGGGACGGCGCCGAACCGGGTCGGGTCGCCGACTCCGACGGGGAGCGCGAGCAGCACGGTGACCCGGTGGACGCCGTCGGGCAGGGCCTCCAGGTCCACGGCGAGCCGGTGGTCGGCCGCCGCCTGCTGGGAGACCTCCAGGCCGGGGAGCTGGGGCGAGCCGGGGTGGGCGATCCACTCGACGCCGCCCACCGTGCCCCGTTCGTCGCCGAGGGTGGCTCCGGCCACGACGGGCGTGCCCGCCGATACCCGGATCTCCAGACGGGTCTGGGGCAAGGTGTGGTTCTGCCCCCGGACCAGTTCGGCCGTCATTGCCCTGTCCCCCTCGACGATGGCCCGCGCGCCCGTGGGCGCGGTGCCGTGCGATGCCGCGTTCGTGCCGTATGCGTTGGTGCCGTGTGCGTTCGCGCCTGTGCCGCGCGTGGGGCAGCTCCCGGCGGCCGGTGCCGCCGGGAGCTGCTCCTGCCCGTTTCGGTGCCGGTCGTCGCCGACCGGTCCGGGTCCTACAGGTGCGGGAGGATCGACGGCATCAGGTCCTGGAAGGTGCGGCCGTTGGCCGGGTTCCCGAGGGCCGTCATCTGCCATCCGTTGCCCACGCGGTGCACCTTCGCCATGATCTGGGCGGTGTACTGGCCGCCGCCGTCGAGCGTGTACCGGGCGAGCTCCTGGCCGTTGGTCTCGTCGACGATGCGGCAGAAGGCGTTCTGGACCTCCTGGAACGTCTGCCCGGTGAAGGAGTTCACCGTGAAGACGATCTGGTCGATGTGGACCGGCACGCGCTGGAGGTCGACGAGGATCGCCTCGTCGTCGCCGCCGGAGCCCGCGCCGCCGACCAGGTTGTCACCGGTGTGCTTGACCGAGCCGTCGTCGCTGACGAGGTGGCGGAAGAACACGACGTCGACCGGCTGCTTGTCGGCGAAGAGCACCGCCGAGGCGTCGAGGTCGACCTCGCGGGTGCGCGAGCCGAACAGGCCGCGGCGCGGAGCCGCCTGCCAGCCGAGCCCCATCCGTACCGCGGTCAGGGTCCCCCCGTCGCTCTTCTGCAGGCTGATGGCCTGACCCTTGGTCATATTGACCGTCACGCGCTGTCCCCTCTCGGCATTGCCCCGCAACCATCCGTGTGCGGTTTCCCCGCACCCTACGCATTCCACCCCGGGCGGCAGCAGGCTCGGTCCGTTTTTGTGTCGGTCTTGCAACACACCGGGCGGGGCCCGCCCGGTGCGGCGGAAGCGGCGCCGGAACCCGTGCCGGGACCGGTGCGGGAATCGGCAGCGAAGCCGGCCGCGATGCCGGAAATCAGGCGAGGCCCGCTTCCTTCATCTGACGCAGTTCCTTCTTCAGTTCACCGACCTCGTCGCGCAGCCGGGCGGCCACCTCGAACTGCAGGTCCGCCGCGGCGGCCCGCATCCGGTCGGTCATCTCCTCGATGATCCCGGCCAGCTCGGCGGCGGGCCGGTCGCTGACCACCGCGCCGGGCGAGGCCGCCCTGCCCTTCGCCCCGCTCTTGGCGGCCTTGGCGCCGAGCGTGGGCACCGGGGTCTTGGCCTCCTTGCCCTGCCGGTACCCGGTGCCGAGGAGCTGCTCGGTGTCGACCTCCTCGCGGGCGATGGTCGCGACGATGTCGTTGATCTTCTTGCGCAGCGGCTGCGGGTCGAGGCCGCGCTCGGTGTTGTAGGCGATCTGCTTCTCGCGGCGGCGGTTCGTCTCGTCGATCGCCTGCGCCATGGCCGGGGTGATCTTGTCGGCGTACATATGGACCTGGCCGGAGACGTTGCGCGCGGCGCGGCCGATGGTCTGGATGAGCGAGGTGCCGGAGCGCAGGAAGCCCTGCTTGTCGGCGTCGAGGATGGCCACCAGGGAGACCTCGGGAAGGTCGAGGCCCTCGCGCAGGAGGTTGATGCCGACGAGCACGTCGTACTCGCCGGAGCGCAGCTCGCGCAGCAGCTCGATGCGGCGCAGGGTGTCGACGTCGCTGTGCAGATAGCGGACCTGGATGCCGAGCTCCAGGAAGTAGTCGGTGAGGTCCTCCGACATCTTCTTGGTGAGCGTGGTGACCAGGACCCGCTCGTCGCGCTCGGTGCGCTTGCGGATCTCGTGGACCAGGTCGTCGATCTGGCCCTCGGTGGGCTTGACCACGACCTCGGGGTCGACGAGGCCGGTGGGGCGGATGATCTGCTCGACGAACCCGTCGCCGCGCGAGAGCTCGTACTTGCCCGGAGTGGCGGAGAGGTAGACCGTCTGGTCGATCCGCTTCAGGAACTCCTCCCACTTCAGCGGCCGGTTGTCCATGGCCGAGGGCAGCCGGAAGCCGTGGTCGACGAGGGTCCGCTTGCGGGAGGCGTCGCCCTCGTACATCGCGCCGATCTGCGGGACGGTGACGTGGGACTCGTCCAGGACGAGGAGGAAGTCGTCCGGGAAGTAGTCGAGGAGGGTGTTGGGGGCGGTGCCGGGGGCGCGGTCGTCGAAGTGCATCGAGTAGTTCTCGACGCCGGAGCAGGTGCCGATCTGGCGGAGCATCTCGATGTCGTACGTGGTGCGCATCCGCAGCCGCTGGGCCTCCAGCATCTTGCCCTGCTTCTCCAGCTCGGCCAGGCGCTGCTCCAGCTCCTGTTCGATGCCGCTGACGGCCTTCTCCATGCGCTCGGGCCCGGCGACGTAGTGGCTGGCGGGGAAGACGTGGACCGTGGGGTCCTCGCTGATGATCTCGCCGGTCAGCGGGTGGAGCGTGGACAGGGCCTCGATCTCGTCACCGAACATCTCGATGCGGATGGCGAGCTCCTCGTAGACCGGGAAGATCTCGATGGTGTCGCCCCGGACCCGGAAGGTGCCGCGGGTGAACGCCAGGTCGTTGCGGCTGTACTGCATCTCTACGAAGCGGCGCAGCAGCTGGTCGCGGTCGATCTCCTCGCCGACCTTGAGCTGGACCATGCGGTCCACGTACTCCTGCGGCGTACCGAGGCCGTAGATGCAGGAGACGGAGGCGACCACGACGACGTCGCGCCGGGTGAGCAGCGAATTCGTCGCCGAGTGGCGCAGCCGTTCGACCTCCTCGTTGATGGAGGAGTCCTTCTCGATGTAGGTGTCCGACTGCGGGACGTACGCCTCGGGCTGGTAGTAGTCGTAGTACGAGACGAAATACTCCACCGCGTTGTTCGGCAGGAGCTCACGGAACTCGTTGGCCAGCTGCGCGGCGAGCGTCTTGTTCGGCGCCATCACCAGGGTGGGGCGCTGCAGCTTCTCGATCATCCAGGCGGTGGTCGCCGACTTGCCGGTGCCGGTCGCGCCGAGCAGGACGACGTCCTTCTCATCGGCGCGGATGCGCCGCTCCAGCTCGGCGATGGCCGCCGGCTGGTCGCCGCTGGGCTGGTAGGGACTGACGACCTCGAAAGGCGCCACCGAACGTTCGATCTTGGAAACGGGCCGCATGCAACCACCGTACGGCTCGCCACTGACAACGGCCCCGGATCAGCGGTACCGCGGCCCTCCCGCACCCTCGCGGACCATGCTCCGCGGGTGGTGCGCGGCCCGCGGGTACGGGTGGGGTTCGCCCGTCATGGCCCGGGGGTCGAACAGGAGCACGACGGCGGCGAGGAGCAGGAAGCAGGCGGGTCCGGCCAGCATCGGGCCGATGATCTCGGCGGGCCGGTCGCGGGGCAGGACGTCGGCCAGGTCGTCCGGCAGGGTGGGCGGCAGGTGCAGATGCACATCGAGCGCGGCCATACCGGTGTAGTGCATACCGGTCACCGCGACGGCCATCAGAACGCTCGCGCCGAGGCCGGAGAGTGCTCCCCGCAGGCTCACGGCCGCCCAGAGCGCGCCGGTGGCGGCGACGCCGGCGATCAGCACCGAGAGGACCACGAGGGGCGTGTCGTACGCGAACCGGGCGTCCATGCGCATGCCCGCCATGCCGAGATAGTGCATCGAGGCGATACCCAGGCCGGTGATGGTGCCTCCGGTGATCAACGCCATGCGGGTCGCGCCCCGGTACCCGACAATGAAGATGCCGATGCCGATCATCACCACGGCCACGGCCAGGCCGGAGAAGGTGAGGGGCTTGTCGTAGGAGATCGGAGCCTCCTCGACGGTGAAGCCCGTCATCGCGACGAAGTGCATGGTCCACACCCCGGAGCCGATGGAGAGCGAGCCCAGCGCCAGCCAGCCGGCCTGGTAGGAGCGTGCGGTACGGAGGGACCGGGTGGTGCAGCGGAGTCCGAGGGCGGCTCCCAGGGCGGCCATGAGGAAGGCCGCGACCGGAGTCACCAGGCCGTAGGTGAATCCGTCGACTGTTCCCTGCATGCGTACACGCCCTTCGAGAATGCCCGGGGTCGAGGAGGGTCCCCAAGGGGCGAGTCCCGGCAGGCAGACAAAGAAAGCACATTTTATCGGCACGGTGTACTGCCGTGCTCCGCGGTGGTACCCGGGACCGAAGGTTCCGTTCATTCCGCGGCCACCGCAGCCCCGCCGGGCGTTGGCGGGCCGCTGTCACTCTCTGCGTGTCCGCACACTCCCGACGTGAGGAGTCCCCGTGTTCGTCCGTACCGCAACCGCCTCCACCACGGCCGCCGCCCTGCTCGGCGCCGGCGCCCTGCTGCTGCCCGCCGAGCGGCCCGAGGCCCCGGAGCGGCAGACGGCCCCGGTCGTCGTGGCGCACCGGGGGGCATCGGGCTACGCGCCGGAGAACACCCTCGCCGCCGTCGACGCCGCGGACGCCCTCGGCATCGACTGGGTCGAGAACGACGTCCACCGCACCCGCGACGGCGTGCTCGTCGTGCTGCACGACACCGATCTGAAGCGCACGACGGACGCCGAGCAGGTCTTCCCCGACCGGGCGCCGTGGGCGGTCAAGGACTTCACCGCGGCGGAGCTGGCGAAGCTCGACGCGGGCAGCTGGTTCGGAGCGCAGTTCACCGGGGCCCGGATCCCGACCCTCACCCAGTTCCTGAACCGCCTGGAGCGCAACCGGCAGAAGCTGCTCCTGGAGATCAAGAGCCCGGCGACCTACCCGGGCATCGAGCGCGACATCGTCCGGGTGCTGGGCCGGTCGGGGTGGCTGGACCGCTCCCACGTACGGGACCGGCTGGTCATCCAGAGCTTCGGCGCGGACAGCGTGAAGAAGGTGCACACGCTGCGCCCGGACATCACGACCGGTTTCCTGGGCACTCCGGCGGTGGCCGACCTGCCCTCGTACGCGGCGTTCACCGATCAGATCAACCCCTCGTACGCGACGATCGGCGCCGACTACGTGGCGGCCGTCCAGCGGCTCAAGGGCCCGCACGGCAAGCGGCTGCGGGTGAACACCTGGACGGTCAACAAGGCGGCGGACGCGGTGAGGGCCCGTGACTTCGGGGTCGACGGGATCATCACCAACTTCCCCGACGTGGTGCGCGACGCCACGAGCTGACCCGCCGCTCCGGCGTCACGTCGGCGGTCCCGGCGGTCCCGTTTCCGCCGCCGGACCGCCGCTGTCAGTCCCCGGTCGTACGGTGGTCGGCATGAACGATTACGGGACCGGCGACGGGCCGGCCGTCGAGTGGGCCGTCGTGGACAGCGGCATCGGCCCGCTGCTGCTCGCCGCGACCGGGTCCGGCCTGGTGAGCGTGTCCTTCCACGCCCGTCCCGACGTACGGGACGCGATGCTCGGCCGGCTGCGGGCCGGATTCGGTACGGAGCCGGTGGAGGCGCCCGGCTCGGCTCGGCTCGCCGAGCCCATACGCAGGCTCGCGGCGTATTTCGCGGGCGAGCGGGAGGACTTCGACCTGGCTCTGGACTGGTCGCTGACCTCGGGCTTCCACCGTGAGGTGCTTCGCGAGCTGGCGTCCGGGGTGCCCTACGGGACGGTCGTCGGGTACGGGGAGCTGGCGGCGCGGGTCGGCCGACCGGAGGGCGCGCAGGCGGTGGGGGCCGCCATGGGGGCCAACCCGCTGCCGGTGGTGGTGCCGTGTCACCGGGTGGTGGAGAGCGGCGGCGGCCTGGGCGGGTTCGGCGGCGGTCCGGAGACCAAGCGACAGCTGCTGGCGCTGGAGGGGGTCCTGCCGGAACCGCTGTTCTAGGGCGTGCCAGGCGTCGTCCGGCAGGCGGCGGTTTGACGACAGGTCCTAAGGGGGTGATCCGACGACAGGCCCTGGCCGGGCTGGTTCTCACCCGCCCGGGTGCACGGCGGCGGCCGGGCGATGGCACACTGCGCCGGTGACGCGACCCCTCTCCCTCCCACAGGTCCCGGCCGCCGGGCTGCCCGCGCTCCAGCGTCGGACGTCGGCCGTGCTCATCGTCAGCCAGATACTCGGCGGCCTCGGCGTGGCCATCGGCATCGCCCTGGCCCCGATGCTGGCCGTCGAGGTGAGTGGGTCCGAGGCGCTGTCCGGGCTGGCGCCGACCTCTTCGGTCGTCGGCACGGCGCTGCTGTCACTGCCGCTGGCGGCCCTGATGACCTCCCGGGGCCGCCGGTCCGGCCTGGTGCTCGCCTATCTGATCGGTGCGCTGGGTGGTGGGCTGGTGGTCCTGGCCACGATGCTGCCCAGCTTCCCGCTGCTGCTGCTCGGCATGGCCGGGTTCGGCGCGGGGTCGCTGGCCGGTCTCCAGGCCCGGTTCGCGGCGGCCGACCTGGTGGGGCCGGAGCGGCGGGGGCGGGCGATCTCCACCGTCGTCTGGGCCACCACGATCGGCTCGGTGCTGGGGCCCAACATCTCGGCCCCGGCGAGCCGGCTGTTCCGCGGTACGCCGGTGCCCGAGGCTGCCGGGCCGTTCCTCTGCTCGGCCGCGGTGTTCCTGCTCGCCGGGCTCGTCGTGGCGCTCGCGCTGCGCCCGGATCCGCTGCTCACCGCCCGGGCCCTGGCTCCGGAGGGCCCGGTGGGGCCGCCGAAGCGGTCGC
Organism: Streptomyces sp. iso_384; assembly: GCF_056172905.1. Lineage (NCBI taxonomy): Bacteria > Bacillati > Actinomycetota > Actinomycetes > Kitasatosporales > Streptomycetaceae > Streptomyces > Streptomyces sp. iso_384. The sequence goes on along the minus strand of NZ_JBWBTT010000001.1, from coordinate 2,424,684 downwards.
TGCGCGCCGGGGTCGAGGCGGTGCGGGAGTCGCCGATGGCGCGGCTGGCCCTGGTGACGGTCACCGTGTCGCACACCGCCATGGTGTCGATCATGGTCATGACCCCGGTCGACCTGGGCCGGCACGGCGCCGACCTCCAGCTGATCGGGCTCGTCATCAGCGGGCACATCGCCGGCATGTACGCGTTCTCGCCGGTGATGGGGTGGCTGGCCGACCGGTTCGGCCGGCCGGCCGTGATCGGGCTGGCCGTCGGGCTGCTGAGCCTCGCCGCGCTGCTCGCGGGCACCGCCGGGCCCCGGCACGGGCAGACCGCCGCGGGCCTGTTCGTGCTGGGCCTCGGCTGGTCGGCCGGGATGATCGCCGGTTCGGCGCTGCTCACCGACGCGGTGCCGCGGTCCGCCCAGGCGGCCGTGCAGGGGCTGTCGGACCTGACGATGAGCGCGGCGGCAGGCGTCGGCGGGGCGGCGGCCGGGGTGATCGTCGCCCAGTGGGGTTACGGCAGCCTGAACGCGATCGGCGCCGCCCTGTTGCTGCCGGTCGCCGCGCTCGCCCTGCGCCGGGGTCTGCGGCGGCCGGGAGACCTCAACGGCTCGGGAGACGTCAGAGGCTGATGTGGTACGCCTTGCGGAGCGTCTCGTGAACGGTCCAGGTCGTCCGGTCGCCCTCGCGCAGGACGCACGCGTCCCCCGGGCCGATCTCCAGCGTCGCCCCGCCCTCGACCGCGACCGTCGCCCGGCCGCTGACGACCACGAACAGCTCGTTCGCCTCGGTGTCGGTGACCACTCCGGGCGTGATCTGCCAGATGCCGCGGATCTGCTTGCCGTCGGGCGATTCCCACAGCGCCTTCCCCGTCACCACGGGATCGCCCGAGACGATCTGCGCCGGATCGAGGGGTTCCGGTACGAGCTCGGCGTCCGGGATGTGCACGGCGAAGGAGGCGGGGACCTGGTCGTTTGTCGTCATGGCCGGTCACCTTAGCGACCGCTTCCGGCCATCGGGTGACCAGGACCCGCCGGAGAACGTCCGCCCCTGGTTTGCGCCCCTTCCGCCCGCGACAGGGATGGGGGCATGCCACAGAACTCACCAGAACCCTACGAGCCGGTGCTCTCGGCGGAGGTGCGCGCCGGCCTGAACGCCGGTCTGCCCGTCGTGGCCCTGGAGTCGACGATCATCGCGCACGGTCTGCCGCGCCCGCGCAACCTGTCCGTGGCTCTGGAACTGGAAGGCCTCGTCCGGTCCGCCGGAGCGGTCCCGGCGACCGTCGCCGTGCTGGACGGGGTGGCCCATGTCGGCCTGAGCGAGGACCGGTTGGAGCGGGTCGCCGGCGATCCGGCGGTACGCAAGCTCGGGCACCGCGATCTCGCCCCGGCGCTCGCCTCCGGGGCGAGCGGGGCGACGACGGTGTCCGCGACGGCGTTCCTGGCGGCACGGGCGGGTGTCGGCGTCTTCGCGACTGGCGGGCTCGGCGGCGTACACCGGGAATGGGCCGAGAACCAGGACGAGTCGGCCGATCTGCGGCTGCTCGCCCGCACCGGGATCACCGTGGTCTGCGCGGGCGTGAAGTCGATCCTCGACGTCCCGGCGACCCTCCAGCGGCTGGAGACCCTCGGCGTCCCCGTCGTCGGCTACGGCACCGGCCACTTCCCCGGCTTCTACCTGAGCAGTTCCGGCGAACCCGTCGACTGGACGGTGCACAGCCCCGAGGAGGTGGTGGAGGTGATCCGGGCGAAGGAGGCGCTGGGCGGCCCGGCGGCCGCGCTGATCGTCGCCAACCCCGTACCGGAGCACGATCAGTTGGATCCGGAGCTGCACGACCGGGTGCTGGCGGAGGCGCTGGACGCGTGCCGGGAGCGGGGCATCTCGGGGCAGGGTGTCACACCGTTCCTGCTGGACCAGCTGATGCGGCGGACCGGGGGTGCGTCGCTGGAGGCGAACCTCGCGGCCGTACGCGGAAACGTGGCTCTCGCGGCGCGGATCGCCGTCGCGGCGACGGGCGCCCGGTGAGCCCTGCGGCGGCGGGCGGTGGGCTGCTGGTGGTGGGTGACGTGGTCACGGACGTGGTGGCGCGGTACGGATCGGCGCTCGCCCACGGTACGGACACGGTGGCCCGGATCCGTACGGTGCCGGGCGGCGCGGGGGCCAATGCCGCCTGCTGGGCGGTGCGTTCGGGCTGTCCGGACGTCCGGCTGCTGGCCCGGGCGGGTGCGGAGTCCGCCGACTGGCACCGTCGGGCGCTGGAGCGGGCGGGGGTGCGGGCGTTCCTGGCGGTGGACGACGAGCTTCCGACGGCGACCGTCATCGCGCTGGTCGACGCGGCGGCCGAGCGTACGTTCCTGACGGACGGCGGGGCGGTGCTGCGGCTCGCCGCCGAGGACTTCGCGCCCTCGATGCTCGACGGCGTCGGGCGGCTGCATCTCTCCGGCTACCTCCTGTTCGCCGCGACGAGCCGGGCCGCCGCCCTTCTCGCCCTGCGCAGCGCCGTGGAGCGGGGCGTTCCGGTGAGCGTGGATCCGGCGTCGGCCGGGTTCCTCGGCGAGCTGGGGCCGAAGCGGTTCCTGGAGTTCGCAAAGGGGGCGGAGCTGCTGCTGCCTAACGCGGACGAGGCCCGGCTCCTCACCGGGCTGCCGGGACCCGAGGCCGCGGCGGCGGAGTTGAGCCGGTGGTTCCCGCGCGTCGTCGTCACCCTGGGCGCGCGGGGTGCCGTGGCGGCCGCCCGGGGTGAGGTCATCGGCCGCGTCACCGCCCCGCCGGTGCGCGAGCCGGTCGACTCGACGGGGGCGGGCGACGCGTTCACCGGCGGGTTCCTCGCGGCTCTGCTGGCCGGGGCGGACGACCTGACCGCGGCCGCCGAGGGCTGCCGGGCCGGTGCTGCGGCGGTGGCCACGGTGGGCGGGCGGCCACCGGCGCGCTGAGCACGGGTGGCGCACCGCGCGTACGGCGAGAACCGCCGCCGGCCCCGACTGCGCGGTTCACCCGCCCCCGGGCAGCCCCGACCAGGCCGGGTGCGACGGATCGTCCGCCCGGACCACCACGTCCGCCCGCTCCGAGGGCGCCACCTCCTCCTCGTACCGGGCGAAGGCGGGCAGGGTCCAGCGCTCCGGCTCCCGTGTGCGTCGCCGCAACGCCCCCGGGGACAGCCGCAGATGGACGCTCAGCGCGAACGGGAACCAGTGGCCCAGCAGGAACGGCCCGTGCACGACGACGACGCCGCCCTCGGGCAGCGCGTGGTACGGGGTCCGGGTCGCCCGGTCGGTCGCCGGGTCCCACAGATCGGGCAGCACCCGGCCGGAGCCGCCCGCCTCCAGCGGCCCGAACACCTCGCGCCACAACGCCCCGGTGTCGAACCAGCCGTCGACGTAGGCGTCCGGGTCCTGCTTGCCGTACTCGAAGCGCAGGCTCGCCGGGCGCAGGAAGCCCTCGGTGGAGACGACGAGGACCGGGCGGCCGAGCAGCCGCAGCTCCTGGGCGACGCGTTCGGCGCACTCGCCGGTACGGGCGGCCGGGGCTCCGTCGATGCCGAGGGCGAGCCAGGGCCCGCCGTCGGCCGCGGACAGCCCGTCGCCGTACCGGGCCAGCTCGTCGGCCAGCCGTTCCCAGGTGATCGCTTCGAGTCGCACGGCTCCATCATCGCCGGATCCGTGCGCGGCCGCCCCGCGAGAGCTCCGGCCCCCCGGAACCCGGCTCAGGCCCCCCGCAGTTCGGCGGCGAGCGGGCTCTCGCCGGACACCTCGACGCGGCCGTCCTTCACCGCCTCCGCGAGCCCCGCCCCGCCCTGCGCGAGCTCCAGGCAGACCCCGGCGTCGAGGACGATCCGGGCGTCGGGGCGGTCGGCCGGGCCGTATCCGTACACCGGGCCGTACGCCTCGCCGCCCGGCAGCACGCTCCCCGCTCCCCCGCCGACATGGAGATGGAACTCGCCCTCGTCGAGCCGGACTTCGAGGACGCCCTCCTGGGTGAGTCCGGTGAGGGCGCCGAGCAGCGGCAGCGCGAACCAGTGGGCCCGCACCGCGTCGGTCGGGCGGCGCTCGGCGAGGGCGGGCGCGCCCCACGCGGCGAGGGCGGCGAGGACGGGCCGCAGACCGTGACCGCGTTCGGTCAGCTCGTAGACCGACGCCGCCGACGGGGGCGGCAGTTTGCGGCGCAGGGCCAGCCCGCTCTGCTCCATGTCCTTCAGGCGGGAGGCCAGCACGTCCGTGCTGACGCCGGGCAGATCGGCGTGCAGGTCCGTGTACCGGCGGGGGCCACCCAGCAGTTCACGGACGATCAGCAGCGTCCACCGGTCGCCGACGGAGTCGAGGGCGCGGGCGGTGGCGTCGAACTGGTCGTAGCTCCGGCGACGGACGGGGCGTGCTGCTGGCTGCTGCTGACGTGGCATGCGACGCAGTCTAGACATGTTGTTGGACTTTCCAAGCTGAAGCTTGGTAAAACCAAGTATCGCAATTCGGCTCGGGAGGCAGCGCATGGAGTTCCGGCAGTCCAGCAAGCTCAACGAGGTCTGCTACGAGATCCGGGGCCCGGTCATCGAGCACGCCAACGCCCTGGAGGAGGCGGGCCACAGCGTGCTCCGGCTCAACACGGGCAACCCCGCGCTCTTCGGTTTCGAGGCTCCCGAGGAGATCGTCCAGGACATGATCCGGATGCTGCCCCAGGCGCACGGCTACACCGATTCGCGCGGCGTCCTCTCGGCCCGGCGGGCGGTCGTCCAGCGCTACCAGGCCATGGGGCTGACCGAGATCGGCGTGGACGACGTGTTCCTCGGCAACGGGGTCTCCGAGCTGATCTCGATGGCGGTGCAGGCGCTGCTGGAGGACGGCGACGAAGTACTGATCCCGGCCCCGGACTTCCCGCTCTGGACGGCGGTGACCACGCTCGCGGGCGGCAGGGCCGTGCACTACATCTGCGACGAGGAGTCCGACTGGAACCCGGACCTCGCCGACATGGCGTCGAAGATCACCGACCGGACCAAGGCCGTCGTGATCATCAACCCGAACAACCCGACCGGTGCGGTCTATCCGCGCGAGATCCTCGAAGGCATTCTGGATCTGGCCCGTCGGCACAACCTGATGGTCTTCGCGGACGAGATCTACGACCAGATCCTCTACGACGGGGCCGAGCACCACAGTGCGGCGGTCCTCGCCCCGGATCTGGTCTGCCTCACCTTCAGCGGCCTGTCGAAGACGTACCGGGTGGCCGGGTTCCGCTCCGGCTGGATGGTGGTGTCCGGCCCGCGCCAGCACGCCCGCAACTATCTGGAGGGCCTGACCATGCTGGCCTCCATGCGGCTGTGCCCCAACGCGCCCGCGCAGTACGCCATTCAGGCCGCGCTCGGGGGCCGGCAGTCCATCAAGGAACTGGTCGCCCCGGGCGGCAGGCTCCACGAGCAGCGCGACCGGGCCTGGGAGCGGCTGAACGAGATCCCGGGCGTCTCGTGCGTGAAGCCGAAGGGCGCGCTGTACGCCTTCCCGCGCATCGATCCGAAGGTGCACGAAATCGTCGACGACGAGAAGTTCGTGCTGGATCTGCTGCTGCGGGAGAAGATCCAGGTGGTGCAGGGCACCGGCTTCAGCTGGCCGCGCCCGGACCACTTCCGCATCCTGACCCTTCCGTACGCTGATGATCTCGACGCGGCGATCAGCCGGATCGGCCGCTTCCTGAACGGATATCGCCAGTGACCTGTGCCCTCTGCCGCGTCCCCGTCCACACCCAGTTCGTCACGCGGGAGCTGGTGGGGGCGATCGTGGAGGGCGGGCTGGATCCGGCCGAGGACCCGGGCTGGGCGGAGTCGGGGGCGTCCTCGCCCGCCGAGTACGCGCGTTGGGCAGGTCATCTGTGCGGTATGACCTGCCTGCGCATGGCGCTCGGCGCCGACGCCCCGTCGCTGTTCGCGCTGCGCGACGGGGCGCTGAAGTACGGGGCGTACACGCAGGATGTGGACGGCACGATCCGGGGCCTGGTCTACGCCCCCTTCGCGGAGTACGTCGGCGAGGTGCACGGGCGCGAGGCCACGGTGCACCGGCACCTGGACGTGGCGGAGATCCCCGGGCTGCTGGACGCGGACCGTACGGTGCTGGCCTCCGTCCACTACGGGATCCGGCACCCGGAGCGGCCCGCTCCGGGGCGGGGCGGGCATCTGGTGCTGGTGACCGCGCGGACGGCCGACGGGTCCGGCGTCCACTTCCACAACCCGTCGGGGACGGACGTCGGGACGCGGGCGGCCGTGCTGCCGCTGGCGGAGTTCGAGCGGTTCTTCGCGGGGCGGGGCGTCTCGCTGGCGTGACGCGCCCATGTCCGGGGGCCTGTGGAAACGGGAGCGGGCCCGGAGGCGTAGCCGGCCTCCGGGCCCTGTGAATGCCGCCCATCTGGCACGCCGGCACGTTTAAGGGTCCGGGTCAGTCATGATGTCGTCGCGTCCTGCCTTTGGACCACCGCAGATCGGAGCTCTGCGGGCCGGACTTGAACCGGCATCTCGACGCGCGCGGGCCCGGGCCCGTTCGATCCGGCGATCGGCGGCGAATGCTGAGTCTGGAGCAAGAGTCTGAGATTGACGGCGGCTGCCTCTGCCTGCTTGGGCTACTCCGGCCCGTGCCGGAGGGAGGAATCGAACCTCCACTGGTACCGCGCCTTCACGACAAGCTTCAGTTTCAGCTTGCGCTCCTCGCGCACCCCGGCCCCCTTGATCGGCGGCCGGGGAATCCATGGTCGGTCACCCGAAGAGGTAACCGAATACCGCATCACCCACCCGCTGGTCGGTGACGTCCGTGCCGTTGGCCTCCTCGCGGGCGAACTTGACCGCCTGCTGGAGCTTCTCGATCCGGTCCAGCAGTTCGTTGACGCGCCGCGCGGGCAGCGCACCGGAGAACTTCACGGTCGTCCAGTACCCGATCGGGACGTCCTCGTAGTACACCTCGACCTGCGCCGGGTGCTTCTCGGTGGCCTCCGCCTTGACGTGGTTGCGGGGCACCTTCTTCGTACGGAGCGTGCGGACCGGCTCGGTCTTCCAGGAGTCGGTCGACGGGTCCTGCACCCATGCCTCGGCGGCGTCCAGCACGGGAAGCTTGCGGATGAAGGTGTTCAGGTCGGTCAGCTGCTTCTCCAGGAAGAGCAGATACGACACCGGCACCTCGCTCACCAGCACCCGGCCGTCGACCTTCACATCGGCCCGGGCCGAGCAGTTCGCCCAGTCCTTCGTGGCGGTCACGTCGAAGAGCCGGGTCAGCGTGGCCGCGGTGTCCCGCAGCACGTCCTCCGCCTTGACCTGGACCAGCGTCGACTCGGGCGGAAGCTGCTCGCCCTCCTCGTCCTTGGGCTGGTAGGTCCGGGAGATCCCGGCCAGCAGTCCGGTCTTCTGGAGGCCGTGATGTGCCGCCGTCAGGTCCTGGTGTGCCTTGGACTTGACGCCCTTCTCCACTGCGATGATCTGATTGAGTTTCGCCACGTCGAGGACGCTAACAGGGACAACTCACCGGTGGCCAAGGGTTTTACCGTACGTAGTGGGGGTCGTCGTCCCCGGCGGTGTCCGGGACGGAGTCGCCGGCGAGCAGGGCTTCGAGGGCGGACACGGGGTCGGGGTCCGGGGCGGCGCGCGGCCACCAGTCGTCGGCGCCGGGGTCGGACTCGTAGCCGTACCAGCGCATGTCCTGGCCGAAGCGGAGCTGGAGCGAACCGGCCGGGTGGGTCAGGTGGTTGCGCCAGGGCGTGAAGCGCGGGAACCCGGCGGCGGCGAGCGCGGGCCTGGCCCGGTCGAAGGGCCCGGCGGGCGGGTCCCAGGGCGTCTCCAGGACCGCGAGGCCCCCGGCATCGCCCTGCCGCCAGGCGGCGACGGCGCGGGCGAGGTCGGTGGTGGTGCGGCCGGTGGCGTACGCCAGCTCGCGGTAGAGCGCGCGGGTGGTGGCGGTGAGCCCGGCCGTCGGCCGCGAGGCGGCGAGGCGGACCGCGTCCTGCCAGGCGGTGAACCCGGCCAGCGGATCGCGTCCCGTGGTCAGCAGGGTGTGGGCGCGGGCGGCGGCGTCGGTGGCGAGGTGGTCCAGGCCCAACGGGTCACGGGCGCCGGGCAGATCCGGGTACGAAGGCGGCTGGCCGGGATGCGGCGGGACCGGGAGGGGCGCCGGGAGCGGAGGCAGGAAGCGTCCGGCGAACGCCTCCTCGGCTCCGACCGACGGCACGGCGGGGGCGGCGGGGCGCTCGCGGGCGGAGTGCTCGGCGTTGCGCCGGCCCAGCTCCTCCAGCAGCTCGCGCTCGCCCCGGCCGCGCATCAGCAGCAGGACGAACGGGTCGCTGTCGAGCAGCAGTGCCGTCTGGAAGCAGAGCGCGGCGACATGTTTGCAGGGCCGCCCGTGGTCGGGGCAGGTGCAGCTGGGGTCGAGGTCGTCGGCGGCGGGCAGCAGCCGGACACCGGCCTCCTCCGCCGTACGGGCCAGGGAGTGGGGCATCTCCTTGGCGAGCAGCGCGGACAGATGGCCGGGTTGCTCGGCGACCGCGTCGAGCAGCGCCTCCCAGCCCGGGTCGGCGAAGGTGCGCAGTCGCAGTTCGGCGCGGTAGGGGCGGGCCCGGCTGCCGTGCACATAGGCGACGACGCGGCCCGGGGTGACGGTGATCGCGGCGACCTGGCCGTCGTCGGCGTACGCACGGCCGCGGGCGAGCCGGGCCTCGTCCATCGACAGCGACTCCAGGGCGTCCACCCAGGCCCGGCCCCACCAGCTGTCCGCGTAGGGCTCGCCCTCGGCGGAGGTGCGGGCGGGCACCGCCTCGAAGGTACGCCGCAGATCGTCCGGGCCGATCCGGGCGCGCGGGGCGGACCTGCGGGCGGCGGGGCCGGTGGTCGGGCGCGGGGCCGGGCGCGGGCTCATCCGGGGACTCATGCGGGCCTCCGCAGCGATACGAGGTCGGCGAGGTCCCGGTCGCTCAGCTCGGTCAGGGCGCTCTCGCCGCTGCCGAGCACCGCGTCCGCCAAAGCCCGCTTGGACTCCAGCAGTTCGGCGATCCGGTCCTCCACCGTGCCCTCGGCGACGATCCGGTGGACCTGGACGGGCTGGGTCTGGCCGATGCGGTACGCCCGGTCGGTGGCCTGCTCCTCCACGGCCGGGTTCCACCAGCGGTCGAAGTGGACGACGTGGGCGGCGCGGGTGAGGTTCAGCCCGGTGCCGGCCGCCTTGAGGGAGAGCAGGAACACCGGGACCTCGGCGGCCTGGAAGCGGTCCACCATCCGCTCCCGCTCGGGCACCGGCGTACCGCCGTGCAGGAGTTGGGAGGGGATCGCGCGGGAGGCGAGGTGTGCGGAGAGGAGCTTCGCCATCGACACGTACTGGGTGAAGATCAGGACCGAGCCTTCCTCGGACAGGATCGTGTCGAGCAGTTCGTCGAGGAGGGCGAGCTTGCCTGAGCGGCCCGCGAGCCGGGTGGGCTCCTCCTTCAGATACTGGGCGGGGTGGTTGCAGATCTGCTTGAGCGAGGTCAGCAGCTTCATGATCAGGCCCCGGCGGGCGATGCCCTCCGCCGCCTCGATCTGCGCCATCGTCTCGCGGACGGCCGCCTCGTAGAGCGTGGCCTGCTCACGGGTGAGTGGGACGGGGTGGTCGGTCTCCGTCTTGGGCGGCAGCTCGGGGGCGATGCCGGGATCGGACTTCTTGCGCCGCAGGAGGAAGGGCCGCACCAGCCGGGACAGCCGTTCCACCGCCTCCTCGTTGCCCAGGCCCGCGGCGGTGTCGGTGTTCTCCACGATCCGGGCGTGCCGGGCCCGGAACGCCTTGAGCGGGCCGAGCAGTCCGGGAGTGGTCCAGTCGAGCAGTGCCCAGAGCTCGGAGAGGTTGTTCTCGACGGGGGTGCCGGTGAGGGCGACCCGGGCCGGGGCGGGGATGGTGCGCAGCGCCTTGGCGGTGGAGGAGTGCGGATTCTTGACGTGCTGCGCCTCGTCGGCGACGACCAGGCCCCAGCTCTGCTCGGCGAGCTGGGCGGCACTGGAGCGCATGGTGCCGTACGTGGTGAGGACGAAACCGCCGTCCGGATCGCTCAGGGTGCGGTCCGTGCCGTGGAAGCGGCGCACCGGGACGCCCGGCGCGAAGCGGTTGATCTCGCGGTGCCAGTTGCCGAGGAGGGAGGCGGGGCAGACCACCAGGGTGGGCGAGGGGTGCGCGCGGTGCAGGTGGAGGGCGATGAGGGTGATCGTCTTGCCGAGGCCCATGTCGTCGGCGAGGCAGCCGCCGAGCCCGAGCGAGGTCATCCGGTCCAGCCAGGCCAGGCCGCGCAGTTGGTAGTCGCGCAGGGTCGCGTCGAGACCGGGCGGCGGCGCGATCGTCAGGTCCTGGCTGAGGATCCGCGTACGGAGGGCGGCCAGCGCCCCGGCGGGAACGGCGTCCACCCGCTCACCGTCCACCTCGGCGCTGCCGGTCAGTGCGACGGCCAGCGCGTCCACCGGGTCCAGGAGCCCCAGCTCCCGCTTGCGCGCCTTGCGTACGAGGGCGGGGTCGACGACCACCCACTGGTCACGCAGCCGCACCACCGGGCGGTGAGCCTCGGCCAGGAGGTCCATCTCGGCCTCGGTCAGCCGCTCGTCCCCCAGGGACAGCTGCCAGTCGAAGGCGAAGAGGTGCTCGGCGTCGAAGAAGGACGTGCCGTCGGTGGCCGATCCGGGCGCGGGCCGGACGACGGCGGCCGCGGTGAGCGAACGGGCCAGCTCGCGCGGCCAGCGGACCTCCACCCCGGCGGCGGCCAGCCGGGATCCGGCGTCGCTCAGCAGCTCGTACAGCTCGTCCTCGGTAATCGCGAGCACATCGGGGACGGGCTGCCCCAGGAGCCGTTCCAGCGGGGCCCAGACGCGGGCGGCCCGGCGCAGCGCCAGCACCGCGTCAACCTGGGCGCGCGGCCCGAACGGCTCGCCCGCCCCGCCGTTCCACAGGGCCGCCGCGTCCACCACGTACGTCGGGTCGGCGAGGCTGTGGACCTGCACGATCGCCGCGGCGGCGGGGCGGACCGCCGGATCGTCCGGATGCTCGGGGCGGGCGGCTGCGTCGGCGGCCTCCGCCTCCTCGCGGGCGGCCGTGACCGCGTAGGTGTCGGCGGTGTCGAACAGCTCGTACGCGGAGAGGTCCAGGCGCAGCGAGACCCGCACGCCCGCGTCCAGGCCCGAGGCCACCTCGACGGCCCAGGCCGCGGCGTGGGGCAGATGCTGGGCCTCACGGGCGGCGAACGGGGCGCCCATAGCGAACGCGGCGGCGGGTGTGCGCGGCAGTGTGTCGGCGACGGCGTCCAGGAACGCGCCGATCAGGGCCTCGGGGTCGGGGAGCCGGGGAGGCGCGGAAGCGGGGACCGGCACCGCGTGCCCCTCGGGCGGCAGCGCGGCGGCGACCGCCCGCAGATGCGCGACGTCCTCGGCGTCCCTCGGGCCGGCCCGCCAGGCGTCGTGGCCGTCCGCCGTGAGCCCGGGGAGGAGCCTGCCCCGGGCGACGAGCTGGAGAGCGTGCAGCGCGGCCGCGCCCCAGCAGCGGGCGGCGGGATGGGCGGACGCCTGATGACGGGCCCGGACGAGCACGGGCAGCGCGTCGGCCACGGACAGCAGAACCGCGGACACCTCGGCGGTGCGGACGCGCCCGGGGCCCGCCGCCGGGTCCGGCCGGACGACCGTGAGCCGGGTGGTGGTGTACGGGACGGAGTCGGGGCGGCCGGTGGCGTCCCCGTACCCGGAGGGTGTGCCGCTGCTGCCCTGCGCGCCGTCGTCGTGCCACGGGTCGTCGCCGTCCGCGTGCGGGTCCCAGAACGCGATGCGGCCGTCCCTGGGCACCGGGCCGGGGAGGAAGACCGCCGCGCGGCGCAGCAGGCGGCCGATGTCGGCGGCGCCGGCCGCGCCCTCGGCACCCCGTGCCCCGCCCTCATGGGCCCGCGCCGTCATGTCCGCCACCCCCTCCCGCCTGATCCGTGGTCTCCGTCGGCACGGAATGTGCTGACTCCGCGAGTCTAGGCGGGAGGTCTGACACTGCGGACAGCCACGGCATCTCCCCAGCTCAGCGGCGTAGAGGCCGGTCGGTCACCGGTCTGGATCCGCGAGTGGACCCACCACGCTCAGTGATGGGCGAACGGCTGCTCCGGGGCGGCCGGGGCCTGTGGGGCGGCAAGGTAGGCGGGTGGTGCGGCAGGTTCGTCGCCGTCGCGCCCTGTCTCCGCCTCCCTCCCCGGCCCTTGCCGGGCCGCCGCCTCCGCCGCCGGTGACGGTTGCTGCTGCGCGCGTTCCAGGAACCGGAGCAGCTCCACCGGGAAGGGCAGCACCAGCGTGGAGTTCTTCTCCGCCGCGACGGCCACCACGGTCTGCAACAGCCTCAGCTGGAGCGCGGCGGGCTGGGCGGACATCTCACCGGCCGCCTGCGCCAGCTTCTTCGAGGCCTGGAGCTCCGCGTCGGCGTTGATCACCCGGGCACGCCGTTCGCGGTCGGCCTCGGCCTGGCGGGCCATGGATCGCTTCATGGTCTCCGGCAGCGAGACGTCCTTGATCTCCACCCGGTCGATCTGCACACCCCAGCTGACCGCCGGGCTGTCGATCATGACCTCCAGCCCCTGGTTCAGCTTCTCGCGGTTGGACAGCAGATCGTCCAGATCGCTCTTGCCGATGATCGACCGGAGCGAGGTCTGGGCCATCTGCGAGACGGCGAACCGGTAGTCCTCCACCGCGATCACGGCGTTCGTCGGGTCGACGACCTTGAAGTAGATGACGGCGTCCACGCGGACGGTGACGTTGTCCCGGGTGATGCCGTCCTGGGCGGGCACCGGCATGGTGACGATCTGCATGTTGACCTTGCGCAGCCGGTCGATGCCCGGCACGACCATCGTGAAGCCCGGCCGCCGCACGTCCTCCCGCAGCCGGCCGAGCCGCAGCACGACGCCCCGCTCGTACTGCCGGATCACCCGCGCCGCCGAGGCCACGTACAGCGCCGCGGCGCAGAGCACCGCCACCAACGCGATCACCAGCTCCTGAGCCATGGCGACCCCCTGAGAGGAAGGGCGGTGGTCGAATGCCCGGCCACATAACACCTTTTGCCATTTTATGCCCTATTTGCATGCATGGTGAACCCCATCCGGCCGCACGGTGACCTCCGGCGGACGGCGGCTCGCCCGGTCGGCCGCGCACAGGATGCCGGGGCGGCCCCGGGCGGGCAGGGTGGCCAGCGCCAGCACGTCTTTCCCGACGTACCGATCGCCGGACGAGCAGACGAGGACCCGCCCATGTCCGTGACCGCCACCGTTCACCGCCGACGCCGCCTCGGGATCGCCGCCGGCGCCACGCTCCTCGCTCTCGCCGCCACGGGCTGCTCCGGGCTCGGTCGCACCGCCGTGGGCCCGGTGACGTACACGACGGAGCGCGAAGCGGTGCTGCAGGTGAACAGCCCGTCGGTACGCGGCTGCCACCGGATCGCCCCGGCGGGAGCCCACGAGGTGGAGAACGGGACGCTGGTCGACGTGATCCTCTACCGCACGCGGAACTGCACGGGCGGCGGGACGACCTATGTGCCGACCAGGTTCAGCGATGTGACGGCGCCGGGCAGCGGCCCGTGGCGCAGCTACAGCTTCGTGCACTGAGGAGCGCCACGGCCGGTCACAGCGCGGGGCGGGCCAGCAGCCAGGTGCCGTCGTCGGTGAGGGTGCGGTCCACCCTCAGTCCGGCCGCCGCGAGATACCCGGCGAGGTCCTCGTCGGACAGCTCCCGCGACAGGAAGGTCTGCGTCCACCGCGCGTCGTCGAAGTGATACTCCGCGCGCACCGAGCGCACGCCGTCGCCCACCGGCTCCGCCGAGACGATCCGGACCAGCCCGCCGGACGGGTCGGTCCGCTCCCACGGCAGCTCCGAGCGGTGCGCCACGCCCTCGCGCTGGACGAGGACGATCCCGTCGTCGCGCACATGGGCCCGGCAGACGCGCAGCATCCCGTCGCGCACCCGGTGCTCGCCCGCGTGGACCAGGAAGGAACCGAGGAGCACCACGTCGAACCGCTCGTCGCCCAGGTCCAGCGACTCGATCGGGCTGCGCACCGTGCGCGCCCCGACGATCTCCTGCAGCATCTCCGGCGACTCGTCCACCGCCGTCACGTCGAAGCCGCGCCGCACGAGCGGGTGCGTCACCCGGCCCGTCCCGCAGCCCAGTTCCAGGATGCTCGCACCGGCGGGGGCCACGCCCGCGATCACGTCCGGCTCCTCGCCGACGGCCAGCCGGCGATACAGCTCCACCGCACACCCGTCCGGGGTGATCGCTCCGGGACCGGTCCCCGCATACCCCTCGCGTACCAGTGATTCGCCCATGCCGGACGAACGAGCCGTCGCCGGGCACGGTTCCCCGCCCCGCCGCTGTTCCGTCCGCAGCCGGGTGGGTCCATGCTGGTGAGTGAGGTGATCGCCATGCGTACGGGCAGTGAACCCGTGACCGCCCGCAGTCCGCTGCGGATGCGGCTCTGGCTGAGCCTGTGGGGAATGGCCTGGGCGCTCTTCGGCCTCGTGGCCTTCGCGCTGAACGGGCGGCCCGGCTGGGCGGCGGCCTGCGCGGTCGTGCTGCTGTTCGCGGTGGTGGACCTAGGCGTGATCACGTACCGCATGCGCCAGGGCCGGCACTACCAGCCGGGCCGTGCCGTCCCGCCGTACGAACCGGACCACAGCGACGGCCGCCCGCGCCGGATGGGACCCGGCGCCGACGGCGGGCGGCCGGACCAAGGACGAACCGGCCCCTCCGGGCGCCCCTGACGCCCCTGCCCTCAGGCCCGCTCGTCGAACTTCGCGGCCCGCAGGTACTCCGGCTTCGGGTCGAGCGCCGCCGCCAGGCGGAAGTGCCGAGTCGCACGCTCGGGGCGGCCGGCTCGCTCGAAGGTGCGGGCCAGCGCGAAGTGGGCGAACGCGTTGTCCGGCTCGCGCTCCAGCACCAGCTCGAATTCCAGCTCGGCGGGGCGCAGTTGGGCGGCGGCGAAGAAGGCGCGGGCCCGCAGCAGCCGGGCGGCGGTGTTCTCCGGGTGGGCGGCGATCACCGAGTCGAGGAGCTTGACGGCGCCCCGGGGGTCCCGGGCGTCGAGCAGGTGCTCGGCCGCACGGAAGTCGATGACGTCGGTCTCCGGATTCCTCTCGGGCACGGTCGCGTCCCTTCCTCTTCTCGCGATCTCCTCGCGCGGGTCCGCCATCGCTTCCCCGCGCGTGTGCAACGCCCGCCCCGGCCGCGGTATTCCGGGGGGCGCGTACGCGTACGCGGGCTCAGCCGGCGGAGGCCCTGCGGACCAGCTCGTCCCAGACTTCGCGGACCTGCGCGTCCAGCGCCTCGCGCGGCCCGTCGTTGTCCACGATCAGGTCGGCCACGGCCCGGCGCTCCTCGCGGGTCGCCTGGGCGGCCATCCTGGCCCGGGCGTCGGACTCGGTCATGCCGCGCAGCGTCACGAGCCGGTGGAGCTGGGTATCGGCGGAGGCGTCGACGACCACGACCAGGTCGTAGAAGGGGGCGAGCCCGTTCTCGGTGAGGAGGGGCACGTCGTGGACGACGACGGCGTCCTCGGGGGCCGCGCGTTCCAGCTCGGCGGCGCGAGCGCCGACCAGGGGGTGCACGATCGCGTTGAGCGCGGCCCGGCGTTCGTCGTCGGCGAAGACGAGCGCGCCGAGCGCCGGACGGTCCAGGGCGCCTTCGGCGGTCAGGATGCCCGGCCCGAACTCCTCGACGACGGCCGCGAGTCCGGGCGTCCCGGGCTCGACGACCTCACGGGCGATCCGGTCGGAGTCGATCAGGACGGCGCCGTACTCGACGAGCAACCGCGACACTTCGCTCTTGCCGGCACCGATGCCGCCGGTCAGGCCCACTTTCAGCATGGGCCGCAGCCTACGGGCCGGGCCCGGGCGCTCAGCCCTCGCCCTCCCGCTCGGCGAGGAAGCGCTCGAACTCGCGGCCGATCTCGTCGGCGGACGGCAGATCGACCGCCTCGGCGACGAGGTTCCCGCGCGTCTCGGAGCCGGCGACGGCGTCGTACTGGTGCTCAAGGCCCTCGACGAGGGAGACGAGCTCCTCGTCGCCCTGGCCGATCTGCCGGTCGATCTCGGTCTGGGTGCGGTGCGCCTCGGTGCGCAGGGAGTGCGCGAGGGCGGGCAGCACCAGACCGGTCGCGGCCGTGATGGCCTCCAGCGCGGTCAGCGCCGCGTCCGGGTAGGAGGACCGGGCGACGTAGTGCGGTACGTGGGTGGCGACGCCGAGGACGTCATGGCCGGACTCCATCAGCCGGTACTCGACGAGGGCCTCGGCGGATCCGGGCACCTGGGCCTCGTCAAAGGGGCTGCGGTGGCCGGGCATCAGGTCGGTGCGGTTGCCGTGCGGGGTGATGCCGACGGGGCGGGTGTGCGGGACGCCCATCGGGATGCCGTGGAAGTTCACCGCGAGCCGGACGCCGAGGCGCTCGACGATCTGCTCGACGGCGGCGGCGAACCGCTCCCACTCCACGTCCGGCTCGGGGCCCGACAGCAGCAGGAAAGGCGCTCCGGTGGCGTCCTGGACCACCCGGACCTCCAGGGTCGGGGCCTCGAAGGACGTCCAGCGGTCGCGCCGGAAGGTGAGCAGGGGCCGCCGTGCGCGGTAGTCGACGAGCCGGTCGTGGTCGAAGCGCGCGACGACCTGGTGCGGCAGTGTCTCCAGCAGGCCGTCGACGATCTGCTCGCCGGTCTCGCCCGCGTCGATGTAGCCGTCGAAGTGGTAGAGCATGACCAGGCCGGCCGACTCCTGCGCCAAGGCCATGTCGACGACGGCCAGGCCCTTCGGCTCCCATTCGTACAAACTCTGCGGATCAGGCACGGTTACCGCTCCTCCTCGTGTTCCTTGGCAAGAACGCGACCGGTGGCACCAGCATTCCCCGCATGTGGACCTTTCCCCGGAACGAGCGGATGACGGTACGTCAGACGCGCACGCCGCGTGAGTGTTTCACCGCGCCCGGAACCGCCCGCCGATCCTGGTCCAGACCTTGACGCGCCTCGTCGCCATCCCTACCGTCACTGGGCAACACGTTCAGAAACACGTTCCATGTTCATGTACGGGAACCCTGGACCCCTTCGACGGGAAGGCACCCCCATGCGCACCCGCTCCCCCCTCACCGTCCTGCTCGCCGCCGCCCTCGCCGCGGGCGGTCTCACCCTGGCCGGCGCCGGGCCCGCGAACGCCGCGGTCATCGACGTGAGCACCGCCGCCCAGCTCAAGGCGGCGCTCACCACCGTCTCCCCCGGCGACACGATCCGGCTCGCCGACGGCACGTACACCGGGAACTTCAAGGCCACCCGGCCCGGCACCTCCGGGGCCCGGATCACCCTCACCGGCTCCAGCAGCGCGGTCCTGACGGCGGGCGGCGGCTACGGGCTGCACCTCAACGGCGCCTCGTACTGGACCGTCCAGGGCGTCACCATCAAGGGCGGCCAGAAGGGCATCATGGCCGACGCGGCGAACGGGGTCGTCATCGACTCGGTGACCGTGCGCGACCTCGACATGGAGGGCGTCCACTTCCGTAGGTCCAGCAGGGACGGCGTCCTGAAGAACTCCCGGATCCACGACACCGGGCAGAACGGGCGCGGCATGGGCGAGGGGGTGTACGTCGGTTCGGCCGGCGATCTCTCCGACCGCAGCGACAACGTACAGATCCTGAACAACACCATCGGCCCCGACGTCGGCGGCGAGTCCATCGACATCAAGGAAGGCACGACCGGCGCGAGGATCATCGGCAACACCTTCGACGGCCACGGACTGACGGGCGCCAACTACGACGACTCCTGGGTCGATGTGAAGGGCAACAACGTCCTGGTCGAAGGCAACAAGGGGTCCCGCACCACCAACAACGGCTACGAGACGCACACCCAGCAGAGCGGCTGGGGATGCGGCACCGTCTTCCGGAACAACTCCTCGAACCTGACCGGGGCCACCGGCGACAAGCAGCTCGCCATCAATGTCACCAACAACAGCTCCCGTTGCCGCACCACCGTGTATGCCGACAACACCGTCACGGGCGGCAAGGGGCTGACCAACATCGCCGTGACGCCATGACGGACTGAAGGCTGAACATGCGAGTGAGGCCCGCCCCCGAAGGGAACGGGCCTCACTCAACGCTCTACAGCTACTGCAGCCGATGAGCCGCCGGGGTCAGAGCGTCAGCTCTGGCCGCCCGCGAGCTTCTCGCGCAGCGCGGCAAGGGCCTCGTCCGACGCCAGGGCGCCGGAGTTGTCCGCCGACTCCGAGGAGTACGAACCGCCGCCGCCACCGCTGCCGCCGGAGGCGGCCGGAGCAGCGCCGGCCGGGGCCGCAGCGCCCTCGGCCGCAGCGGCCTCGTCGGCCTCGCGGGACTTGATGACCTGGGCCTGGTGCTGCTCGAAGCGCTGCTGCGCCTCGGCGTACTGGGTCTCCCAGACCTCACGCTGCGCCTCGAAGCCCTCGAGCCAGTCGTTGGTCTCGGGGTCGAAGCCCTCGGGGTAGATGTAGTTGCCCTGGTCGTCGTACGACGCGGCCATGCCGTACAGGGTCGGGTCGAACTCGACCGAGGCCGGGTCGCCACCGAAGGACTCGTTGGCCTGCTTCAGCGAGAGGCTGATGCGGCGGCGCTCGAGGTCGATGTCGATGACCTTGACGAAGATCTCGTCGTTGACCTGGACGACCTGCTCCGGGATCTCCACGTGGCGCTCGGCCAGCTCGGAGATGTGGACCAGACCCTCGATGCCCTCGTCGACGCGCACGAACGCACCGAAGGGAACGAGCTTGGTGACCTTACCCGGGACGACCTGACCGATCTGGTGCGTCCGGGCGAACTGCTGCCACGGGTCTTCCTGCGTCGCCTTGAGCGACAGGGAGACGCGCTCGCGGTCCATGTCGACGTCGAGGACCTCGACGGTGACTTCCTGGCCGACCTCGACAACCTCGGAGGGGTGGTCGATGTGCTTCCAGGACAGCTCGGAGACGTGCACGAGACCGTCGACGCCACCCAGGTCCACGAAGGCACCGAAGTTGACGATCGAGGAGACGACGCCGGAGCGGACCTGGCCCTTCTGCAGGGTGGTGAGGAACGTCTGGCGGACCTCGGACTGGGTCTGCTCGAGCCAGGCACGGCGGGACAGGACCACGTTGTTGCGGTTCTTGTCCAGCTCGATGATCTTGGCCTCGAGCTCCTTGCCCACGTAGGGCTGGAGGTCGCGGACACGACGCATCTCGACGAGCGACGCCGGGAGGAAGCCACGGAGGCCGATGTCGAGGATGAGACCACCCTTGACGACCTCGATGACGGTACCGGTGACGATGCCGTCCTCTTCCTTGATCTTCTCGATGGTGCCCCAGGCACGCTCGTACTGAGCGCGCTTCTTCGAGAGGATCAGGCGGCCTTCCTTGTCCTCCTTCTGGAGAACCAGGGCCTCGATCTCGTCGCCGACCTTGACGACCTCGTTCGGGTCGACGTCGTGCTTGATCGAGAGCTCGCGGCTCGGGATGACACCTTCGGTCTTGTAACCGATGTCGAGGAGAACCTCGTCCCGGTCAACCTTGACGATGACACCATCAACGATGTCGCCGTCGTTGAAGTACTTGATCGTCTCGTCGATCGCCGCGAGGAACGCGTCCGCGTCGCCGATGTCGTTGACCGCAACCTGCGGAGTGGTGGCGGTGGTCTCGGTGCTGCTCGTCATGTGGGAAAGGGCTCCGGTACGGACAGAGAGTCGTAGGTACTGCTACGCCGAAAGCCCGTATCGCCTCTGCAGAAGCCGGACAGCCTGGAAAGCGCCATCCGTTTCCGGAGAGACGCCTCGACAACCGAGGGGACATGCAACAGACGCGAGCGCGGCCTGCTAGGTCTGAGGCGCGCAGGCTCGCAGCGCAACTTGTAGCATACGGGGGCAGCCGGACAGGGTCAATGCGCGAAGGCGCACACCCGGGGCACATCGCCCCAATCCCGGCACAACTCATGTTCTCCGAGGCCAGATCGGGCCGAGAACACTACGGCACAGCGCTGCGGACGCACGTCCGTACCTCCGGGGTGCGCCCCCTGGTACGTACCGCGCGCGGCGGGTGAAGGCAAACTACAACGACGGGCACGATGAGCCAAGAGATCCACGGAACCCACTCCTCCAAACACCCGGAACCCCCGGAGCACCCGGGGCTCTCGGCACCCGAGGAGTCCGCAGAGCCCGAGGCCACCCGCCGCGCGGCGGACGGCGCGGAGAGCAGCCGGGCCAGCCGCGGCTGGTGGGACCGGAACGCCGACGAGTACCAGTCGGACCACGGCGGCTTCCTGGGGGACGACCGTTTCGTGTGGGGTCCGGAAGGGCTGGACGAGGCGGAGGCCGCGCTGCTGGGGCCCGCCTCCGCCCTCAAGGGCCTCGATGTCCTGGAGATCGGGGCCGGGGCGGCCCAGTGCTCGCGCTGGCTGGCCGGCCAGGGCGCCCGCCCGGTCGCGCTCGACCTCTCGCACCGCCAGCTCCAGCACGCCCTGCGGATCGGCGAGGGCCTGCCGCTGGTCGAGGCGGACGCGGGCCGGCTCCCGTTCCGGGACGCCTCCTTCGACCTGGCCTGTTCCGCGTACGGGGCGGTGCCGTTCGTCGCCGACCCCGTCCAGGTCTTCCGTGAGGTCCACCGGGTGCTGCGGCCCGGCGGGCGCTGGGTGTTCTCCGTGACGCACCCGATCCGCTGGGCGTTCCCGGACGAGCCCGGCCCCGAGGGCCTTTCCGTCGCCGCCTCCTACTTCGACCGCGTCCCCTATGTGGAGCAGGACGAGAACGGCGACGCCGTCTATGTGGAACACCACCGCACGCTGGGCGACCGGGTCCGGGACGTGGTGGCGGGCGGTTTCCGGCTGGTCGATCTGGTGGAACCGGAATGGCCTGCCTGGAACGACCAGGAGTGGGGCGGCTGGTCCCCGCTGCGCGGCAATCTGATCCCGGGCACGGCGATCTTCGTCTGCGAGCGGGACTGACCGTCCGCACCCGATGCGCCCGTACGACACTGGGGGCGTGATCCGTACCGAAGCCCTGGCCCGCCTCCCCGTCCGCACCGCCGTGCCCGCCCTGGAGCGTGCGCTCGACGACCGGGGCGTCGCCGTCCTGTGCGCCCCGCCCGGCACCGGCAAGACGACGCTGGTGCCGCTGGTGCTGGCCGGGCTGACCGGCCCGGGCCCGGTGCGCCGGGTCGTGGTCGCCGAGCCGCGCCGGATCGCCGCGCGGGCGGCGGCGCGGCGGATGGCCTGGCTGCTGGGCGAGCGGCCGGGCGAGCGGGTCGGGTTCACGGTGCGCGGCGAGCGTGTGGTGGGCCCGGAGACCGTGGTGGAGGTCGTGACCACCGGGGTGCTGCTCCAGCGGCTCCAGCGGGACCAGGAGCTGGCCGGGGTGGACGCGGTGATCATCGACGAGTGCCACGAGCGGCATCTGGACGCGGACACGGTGGCCGCGTTCCTCCTGGACGTACGCGAGGCGATCCGGCCCGATCTGCGGCTGGTGGCGGCGTCCGCGACCACGGACGCCGAGGGCTGGGCACGGCTGCTGGGCGATGCCCCGGTGGTCGAGGCCGAGGGCGTCTCGTATCCGGTGGAGGTCCTCTGGGCGCCGCCCGCGCGGCCGGTGAAACCGCCGCACGGTATGAGGGTCGATCCGGCGCTGCTGGCGCATGTGGCGGCGACCGTGCGGCGGGCGCTGGCCGAGCGGGAGGGCGATGTGCTCTGTTTCCTGCCCGGTGTCGGCGAGATCGCGCGGGTGGCCGGGCAGCTCGCCGGGGTGGACGCGGAGGTGCTGCAGGTGCACGGGCGGGCTCCGGCCGCCGTGCAGGACGCGGTGCTGGCCGGTTCTTCCGAGGGGCGGCGGGTGGTGCTGGCGACCTCGGTGGCGGAGTCGTCCCTGACGGTGCCGGGCGTGCGGGTCGTCGTCGACTCGGGTCTCGCGCGCGAACCCCGTACCGACCATGCCCGGGGCCTGAGCGCCCTGACGACCGTACGGGCCTCCCAGGCGGCAGGCCGGCAGCGCGCCGGGCGGGCGGGGCGGGAGGCTCCGGGGGCGGTGTACCGGTGCTGGGACCGGGCCGAGGACGGGCGGCTCGCGCGCTTTCCGTCGCCGGAGATCAAGGTCGCCGACCTCGCCGCGTTCGCGCTCCAGGCGGCGTGCTGGGGCGATCCGGGCGCTTCCTCGCTCGCCCTGCTGGACCCGCCGCCCGCCGGGGCGATGGGCGCGGCCCGTCAGGTGCTGGAGGCGATCGGCGCGGTGGACGGCGAGGGCCGGGTGACCGACCGGGGCGTACGGATGTCCCGGCTCGGCCTGCACCCCCGGCTGGCACGGGCTCTGCTGGACGGTGCGCGGGAGGTCGGGGCGCGGCGGGCCGCGGAGGTGGTGGCCCTGCTGAGCGAGGAGCCGCCGAGGGAGTACGGGGACGATCTGGCGGCGGCGCTGCGGAGCGCCCGCCGGGGCCGGGACGGGTATGCGGCGCGCTGGAAGCAGGAGGTGCGCCGCCTCTCGGCCCAGGTGAGCGGGGTGGGCGCCGCCGAAGGCCGCACCGATGACGCCGTCGTGGGGCTCGTCGCCGCGCTGGCTTTTCCGGAACGGGTGGCGCGGGCCCGGGGCGACGGGGCCTTCCTGATGGCGTCGGGCACGGGCGCGGAGCTGCGGGACGGCTCACGGCTGCGCAGCGCGCCCTGGCTGGCGGTGGCGGTCGCGGACCGGCCCTCCCACGCGGCCTCCGCGCGGGTGCGGCTGGCGGCGGTGGTCGACGAGTCCACCGCGCTGCTGGCCGCCGGGCATCTGCGGGTACGGGGCGAGGAGGTCCGCTGGGTGGACGGCGAGGTGGTGGCCCGGTCCGTGGACCGGCTGGGGGCGGTGGAGCTGGCGGTGCGGCCGCTGAAGCAGCCCGATCCGGAGCTGGTGCGCGGGGCCCTGGTGGAGGGGTTGCGGCGGGAGGGGCTCGGGCTGCTGCGGTGGACCCGGGACAGTGAGCAGCTGCGGCTGCGGCTGGCGTTTCTGCACCGGGTGCTGGGGTCGCCGTGGCCGGACGTCTCGGACGAGGCGCTGCTCGCGGAGACCGGGGCGTGGCTGGAGCCGGAGCTGTCGCGGGCGCGGCGCCGCCCGGACCTGGGCCGGATCGACGCGGGCCAGGCGTTGCGGCGGCTCCTGCCCTGGGCGACCGGGGAGGGAGCCCGGCTGGACGAGCTGGCGCCGGAGCGGATCGAGGTGCCGAGCGGTTCGCGGATCCGGGTGGAGTACGGCGGTGAGCAGCCCGTGCTGGCGGTGAAGCTCCAGGAGCTGTTCGGGCTGGCCGAGACGCCGCGGGTGGCCGGGGTGCCGGTCCTGGTCCATCTGCTCTCCCCCGCCGGGCGGCCCGCGGCCGTGACGGCGGACCTGGCGTCGTTCTGGCGGGAGGGCTACACGGCGGTCCGCGCGGAGCTGCGCGGCCGCTACCCGAAGCATCCGTGGCCGGAGGACCCCGCGACCGTACCGGCGACGCGGTTCACCTCGGCCCGGCTCAAGCGTTCGTAGGGCTCCCCGGCCGCGGACTCCCCGGCTGCCGGGACCGCGCCTCCAGCCACAGGGCCAGTGCGAACAGTCCGAGGCCGAGGCCGAGGAAGCCCCAGGGCAGGTACGAGGTGAGGAGGAGGACCAGGACGCGCTGGGACTTGACCAGGTCGACGGTGTCCACGATGTAGTCCTCGCGCATCTTCACATGGCCGGAGAACGCGGTGACGGTGTCCTCGGACATGCCCATCTTCTTGGCGTTGCGCAGCTCTTCCTCGTGGATCTCCTCGCCGTTGACGGGCGCCCCGGTGACCGGGTCGACCCAGAACATGCGCTGGGTGGTGTACCAGCGGGTCATGCCGGTCTGTGCGATCTGCTCGGCGGTGATGCCCTTGATGGGCATCTTCTTCGGCATCGGGACCTCGGTCCACGGGATGGTCTGCTCGAAGTAGTAGACCTCCAGGCCGCGGAAGGTGCGGGTGCCCTTGTAGTGGATGGGGGCGGTGGTGCGGCTCTGGGCGTCGAAGTACTCGTAGTCCCGTTTCTCGGTGAGGAAGGGCCACTTGAACTCGATGCCTTCGCGCCGGACCGGGTCGCCGTCGACCATCTCTCCGGTGGCGTTGACGGGGGCCTGGGTGTGGGCGTCGAAGATGTAGCGCTCGGGTATTTCGGAGACCATCTTGCCGTTGGGGCCCTGGATGTAGGAGAGCGCGTCCCAGACGACGACGTCGCGGCCGGCGCTGCGTTCGATCTTCTCGGACTCCTCGACGTTGCCCTTGAGCGTCTGGACGATGGTGACCTTGTCGACCTTCCTGGCCTTGAGGGTGGTGTAGTCGAGGAGCGTCGCGGGGGACGCCTCCAGGACGACTTCCTGGTACTGGCTCGGCGGGACCTTCGCCAGGCGCGGGAAGGCGTACCAGCGCAGCAGCGGTGACAGGGCTGCGAAGAACACGGCGAAGGCCAGGAGTACGAGACCGGCTCGGCGGCGCATGGTGGTGACCTCTCCCTCTGCGGCGGCTATCTCTTCGGGCCCGGGACGGTGGTCAGGAGGGGTTCGGGCGAGGTCTCCCCGGCCGGTGAGCCGACGGCGGAGATGGTGAACACGAGCGCGAGGGCGGCGGCCAGTCCGATGGCGGCGGCGACGAGGGCACGCATGCTCGGCCTCCCGGGGCGGTGGTCCGACGACGGCGATCTGATGGGCCGTCAGGGCTGGGGCACCGTAGCAACCGGGGCGCGATATGAGAACACAGCGGACAGCCCCTCCGCCGGGTGGTGGAGGGGCTGTGCGGCAGCTGTGCGGTGCGGCGGTCTCAGGCCTCGGGGGTTTCCGTCTTCCCCGGCGCCGGCTCCTCCGGGGCGGTCTCCTCGGGCGCCGTCTCCTCCGGGGCCTGGATGGTGAGCTCGATGACGACCGAGGCGCCGCCCTCGGTGGTGAGGCGCAGTTCGAAGGTGCCCTCGGTGTCGTCGGCGAAGATCTCCGGGAGCCGGAGCACACCGTCGGCGTCCGTCGTCAGGGTGGTGAGGCTACGGACCGGCTTGCCGTCCGCGTCCTTGAAGTACGGGCCCTTGTCGTTGTCGAAGAGCCCCAGCGGGTCCTTGACCATCGTGGCGGTGACGGCCACTCCGGCCGCGGCTGCGTCCTTGTAGGTGGCCTTGACGGTGACGGCGTTCGCGAACTTCTCGCCGGGCGCGGCGACGAGCTCCTTCTCGTCGGTGCGGGCGATCGCGTCGGCCTGGCGGGCGGTGACGGTCGCCGCGTAGGTCAGGGTGCGCGGCCTGCCGACTCCGGCGACGGCGGTGACCGTGAACTCCCCGGCCTTCTCGCCGGCCTGGAGCGCCGGTGCGGTGGCGGTGCCGTCGGACCCGGTCGTCACCTTGACGGTCTTCTTGCCGCCGGCGAAGAGCGTGCCGGTGTCGCCGGTGACGGTGAAGGTGACGGGGACCTTGGCGAGCGGGGCGCCGAGGGCGTTCCGGGCTCGGACGGAGACCCGCTCGTCGAACTCCTGGCCCGCGGTGGCGCGCAGCGGTCCGGTGCCCGCGTTCTCCAGGGAGCCGAAGGTCTCGGCCGGCGGCGTCGGCTTGGGGGTGGGCGGCTTCGGGGTGGGCGGCTTCGGCGTCGGGCTGGTGGAGCCGCCGCCGGGCTTGGAGGGGCCGGGGCTCGGCTTTCCGCCCGGCTTGCCCGGGGAGGGCGTCGGGCTCGGGGTGGCGCTGGGGCCGGTGCTCGGGCCAGGGTTCGGGGAGGGGGTGCTCGGGGTGGTGGGCAGCGTTCCGGTGCCGTCGGGGATCTCGTGCGTACCGCGCTGGTAGTACGAGAACCAGGAGCGGACGGTGCGCAGATACTCCGTTGAACGGTTGTAGCTCAGCACCGCCCGGTCGAGGTCGGCGGCGATGGCCAGATCGCGGTCGTTGGCGCAGAGGTAGCGGCCGGCGGCGAGCGCCGCGTCGTAGATGTTGTTGGGGTCCTTGCGGCCGTCGCCGTTGGCGTCCTGGCCCCAGGAGGCCCAGGTCGAGGGGATGAACTGCATCGGGCCGACCGCACGGTCGTGGACCGCGTCGCCGTCGTACGCCCCGCCGTCGGTGTCCTTGATCAGCGCGAAGCCCTGGCCGTTGAGGGCCGGGCCGAGGATCGGGGAGGTGGTGGTGCCGTCGGCGTTGACGCGCCCGCCGCGGGCCTGGCCGGACTCGACCTTGCCGATCGCCGCGAGGAGTTGCCAGGGCAGCCGGCAGTTCGGGTCGGTGGTCGCGACGGTCCGCTCGGCCTGCTTGTACGCGGCCAGGATCGAGGCCGGAATGCCCGCTTCCGCACTGCCGGTGGCCGGGAGATTGCTGGAGGATCCGGGCTTGTCGGGCGTGACCAGGGGCGGAAGGTCCGTGTAGTAGGGCGAGTTGCCGGTCGCGGCGCCGTCGTTGTCGGCGCTCGCGGTGTCCTTGCCCGCCGCCTTCGGGTCACCGCTGCCCGCGGATCCGTCGGCCAGGGTCGCCGCGGGCGCCTGCGAGGCCGCGAGCGCCGCCACGGCGGCCGCCGCCACCGCGGTGGTCGTGGCCCCCTTGCGCAGACGTCGGCGAATGTGCGCTGCCATACGTTCCGGTCCCTCCCCCTCGAAGGCTGCTCGCGCTCCCCAGCGCGAGGACTCCAGCGACCCTACGGCACCTTGTGTCGCCCGGACACCGAGCCCTGACCGCTTCTTACGGTTTTCTCACGTTCCCGTTCGCACGTTGTCCGGTAGGTCACGGAAGGGTGCCCTGACGGTCCCGCATACTTGCCGCCATGCCGTTCACGCTCAGTCATGCCGCCGCCGTGCTCCCGGCGATCCGCCGGAACGGGACCGCCCGATGGCCGCTGTTCCCCTCGGCGCTCGTGGCCGGTTCGTTCGCGCCCGACATCACCTACTTCGCGGACACGGTGATTCCCGGGGCGATGGAGTTCGGTTCGTTCACCCACACCTTCCTCGGGGTGGTCACGGTGAACGTGGCCATCGCCGCGGTGCTGGTGGCGGTGTGGGCGCTGCTGCGGGAGCCGCTGGTGGCGCTGTTGCCGGCACGGGTACGGGGCCGGGTGCACGCCTTCGTCCGGGGGCAGCGGTGGACGCGCGCCTCCTTCGTTCCGTCCGGCTGGCTGTGGTTCGCCGTCTCCGGCGCGCTGGGAGCTGCCACCCATGTGGTGTGGGACGCGTTCACCCACCACAGCCGGTGGGGGACGGAGCTGGTGCCGGTGCTCAGCCGCAGCGTCGGCGGCCACCCGGTGTTCCAGCTCGTCCAGTACGGGAGTTCGGCCCTGGCCCTCGTGGTCATCGGCTGGTTCGCCGCCACCGGGCTGCGCCGCACCGCACCGGCCCCCGCGCCCGCCGAGGTGCCGGTGCTCGGCCGCCGGGAACGGTGGGGTGCGCTCGGGCTGCTGACCCTGTGCGTGCTGGCCGGCGTCGTGCACCGGTGCGCCCGCTGGTACGCCCACTTCGGCCGGGTGGACACCCCGCTCGACATCATCCCGACGGCCTGTTTCGGCGCGGGCGCCGGGCTGGCGGCCGGGCTGCTGCTGTACGGGGCGTGGATGCGGCTGCGCCCGGGAGCGCGGGGCTCGGGCCGGGCCGGGTCCGTGCCGGAGGAGTCCCGTACCGGAGAGCCGGCCGGCCGGGCGCGGTAGCGACAAGGAGCAAGCGACGAGCGGCCTGAGGGCGGCAGCGGAAATGAGGGCGGGCCCGGAACCGGGGCACGGTTCCGGGCCCACACCCCGTGACGCGGGTGCCGGTGGCTCAGTGCGCGGCGGACTCCCAGTCCTTGCCGACGCCGACCGAGACGTCCAGCGGGGCGCGCAGCTCGACGGCGTGGGCCATCTCGTGGCGCAGGATCTCCTCGACCTGCTTCCGCTCGCCCTCGGCGATCTCCAGGACGATTTCGTCGTGGACCTGGAGCAGCATCCGCGAGGCCAGCTTCGCCTCGGTCAGCGCCTTGTCCACCCGCAGCATCGCCACCTTCACGATGTCCGCGGCGGTGCCCTGGATCGGGGCGTTGAGCGCCATCCGCTCGGCGGCCTCGCGGCGCTGGCGGTTGTCGCTGTTGAGGTCGGGGAGATAGCGGCGGCGGCCGAGGATCGTCTCCGTGTAGCCGGTGGCCCTGGCCTCCTCGACCACCCGGTGGAGGTAGTCCCGTACCCCGCCGAACCGCTCGAAGTAGGTGTCCATCAGCACCCGGGCCTCGGCGGGGTCGATGTTCAGCTGCTGGGAGAGGCCGAACGCGGAGAGACCGTAGGCCAGGCCGTAGGACATGGCCTTGATCTTGCGGCGCATCTCCGCGTCCACCGCGTCCTTCTCGACGCCGAAGACCTGCGAGGCGACCGTGGTGTGCAGGTCCTCGCCGGAGGTGAACGCCTCGATCAGACCGGCGTCCTCGGAGAGGTGCGCCATGACCCGCAGCTCGATCTGGCTGTAGTCCGCCGTCATCAGCGTCTCGAAGCCCTCACCGACGACGAACCCGCGGCGGATCGCCCGGCCCTCGTCGGTGCGGACCGGGATGTTCTGCAGGTTGGGGTCGGTGGAGGAGAGCCGGCCGGTCGCCGCGACCGTCTGGTTGAACGTGGTGTGGATCCGGCCGTCGGCGGCGATCGTCTTGATCAGGCCCTCGACGGTGACCCGCAGCTTGGCCTGCTCACGGTGGCGCAGCATCAGGACCGGCAGCTCGTGCTCGGTCTGCGCGGCCAGCCAGGCCAGCGCGTCCGCGTCCGTGGTGTATCCCGTCTTGGTCTTCTTCGTCTTCGGCAGACCCAGCTCGCCGAAGAGGATCTCCTGGAGCTGCTTGGGCGATCCGAGATTGAACTCGCGGCCCACCGCCGCGTGCGCCTCCTTCACCGCCTGCTGCACGGTCCCGGCGAACTGCTGCTCCATGGACTCCAGATGGGCCCGGTCCGCGGCGATCCCGTGCCGCTCCAGCCGGGCCAGCAGGATCGAGGTCGGCAGCTCCATGTCGTACAGCAGCTCGGTCGCGTTGACCTCCTTCAGCCGGGTCGTGAACGCGTCGCCCAGGTCCAGCACCGCGCGGGCCTGCGCCATCAGGGCGTCCGCTTCGGCCCGGTCGTCCGCGCCGAAGGCCAGCTGCCCGTCGGATGCGGCGGCCGGGGCCAGCTCGCGGCCCAGATACTCCACGGCCAGCGCGTCCAGGGCGAACGAGCGGCGGCCCGGCTTCACCAGATACGCGGCGAGCGCGGTGTCCATCGTGACGCCTTCGAGCCGCCAGCCGTGCTCGGGCAGCACCCGCATCACGTTCTTCGCGTTGTGCAGGACCTTCGGCCGGGCCGGGTCGGACACCCAGGCGGCGAACGCCTGCTCGTCGGCCTCCTCCAGCTGCGACGGGTCCAGCCAGGCGGCGGCCCCGTCGGCGGCGGCGAGGGCGATCTCGGTGACCGTGCCGGCCCCCAGCGACCAGGTGTCCACCGTCATCACGCCGAGTGGCTGCGCGCCGTGCTCCTCCAGCCACGGGGCGACCTCGCCGGAGCCGAGCACCGCCCCGTCCAGCTCGATCCCGGCGGCGGGCGCGGGCGGCTCGGCCTCCGCCGCACCCGGGTCGACGGCCAGCAGCCGCTCGCGCAGGCTCGGGTTACGGATCTCCAGTATGTCCAGGACACCGGTGACCGCCGTGCGGTCGTACGGAGCGCGCTCCAGCTCGGCCGGGGTCTTCGGCAGCTCCACGTCACGGACCATCTCGGTCAGCACGCGGTTCATCTTCACCGCATCCAGGTGGTCGCGGAAATTCTGCCCGGCCTTGCCCTTGACCTCCTCGGCCCGCTCGACGAGCTCGGCGAAGGAACCGAACTGGTTGATCCACTTCGCGGCCGTCTTCTCACCGACCCCGGGGATGCCCGGGAGGTTGTCCGACGGGTCGCCGCGCAGGGCGGCGAAGTCCGGATACTGCTGCGGGGTGAGTCCGTACTTCTCGACGACCTTCTCCGGGGTGAACCGGGTCAGCTCGGAGACCCCCTTGGTGGGGTAGAGCACGGTCACGTTGTCGGTGATCAGCTGGAAGGAGTCCCGGTCGCCGGTGACGATCAGGACCTCGAACCCGGCCGCCTCGGCCTGGGTCGCCAGCGTCGCGATGACGTCGTCCGCCTCGAACCCGTCCACCGCGAACCGGTCCGCGTGCATCGCGTCCAGCAGCTCGCCGATCAGCTCGACCTGCCCCTTGAACTCGTCGGGAGTCTTGGAGCGGTTCGCCTTGTACTCCGGGAACTCCTGGGCACGCCAGGTCTTGCGGGACACGTCGAACGCGACCGCGAAGTGCGTGGGCGCCTCATCACGCAGGGTGTTCGCCAGCATCGACATGAAGCCGTACACGGCGTTCGTCGGCTGCCCCACCGCCGTCGTGAAATTCTCCGCGGGCAGGGCGAAGAACGCCCGGTACGCCAGGGAGTGCCCGTCCATGAGGAGCAGGCGCGGTCGGTTGTCTGCCGTCTTCTTCGATGCCGTCTCAGCCACGCCCCCGATCCTGCCACGGACCACTGACAATCCGGACCGGCACGACTTCCGCGGGGCCGTGACAGGATCGATGGTGAGGACATGAACATGAGTACGCCGCCACGTGGAAGAGCGCTCGAAGGGGAGCAGCATCATGGCCACCAAGCCGCCGACCGGTGACCCGGTCCAGGACGCCCCGCAGGTCGAGGCGGCCCCGCACGCCGCCGCCGGACTGCCCGCCGTCGCCCACTCCCTGCGCATCGCCCAGCAGCAGATGGGCGTGCGCCGCACCGCGCAGACCCTTCTCAAGGTCAACCAGAAGAACGGGTTCGACTGCCCCGGCTGCGCCTGGCCCGAGGGCGACAAGCGGCACACCGCCGAATTCTGCGAGAACGGCGCGAAGGCCGTCGCGGAGGAGGCGACGCTGCGCCGCGTCACCCCCGACTTCTTCGCCGCCCACCCGCTCGACGACCTCGCCGGGCGCAGCGGCTACTGGCTGGGCCAGCAGGGCAGGATCACCCACCCGGTGTACCTCCCGGAGGGTGCCGACCGGTACGAGGCCATCACCTGGGACCGGGCGTTCGCGATCATCGCCGAGGAGCTGACCGCGCTCGACTCCCCCGACGAGGCCCTCTTCTACACCTCGGGCCGCACCAGCAACGAGGCCGCGTTCCTGCTCCAGCTCTTCGCCCGCGAGTTCGGCACCAACAATCTGCCGGACTGCTCCAACATGTGCCACGAGTCGTCCGGCTCGGCGCTCACCGAGACCATCGGCATCGGCAAGGGCAGCGTCTCGCTGGAGGACCTCCACCAGGCCGACCTGATCATCGTCGCCGGCCAGAACCCCGGCACGAACCACCCCCGGATGCTCTCCGCCCTGGAGAAGGCCAAGCAGTCCGGAGCGAAGATCATCTCGGTGAACCCGCTGCCCGAGGCCGGCATGGAGCGGTTCAAGAACCCCCAGACCCCGCACGGCATGATCAAGGGCACCCCGCTCAACGACCTCTTCCTGCAGATCCGCATCGGCGGCGACCAGGCGCTCTTCCGTCTCCTCAACAAGCTGATCCTGGCCACCGAGGGCGCGGTCGACTCCGCGTTCGTCGCCGAACACACCCACGGTTACGAAGAGTTCGCCAAGGCCGCCGAGGCGGCCGACTGGGACGAGACGCTGAGGGCCACCGGCCTCACCCGCGCCGAGATCGAGCAGGCCCTCGCCCTCGTCCTCGCGTCGAAGCGCACCATCGTCTGCTGGGCAATGGGCCTCACCCAGCACAAGCACTCCGTGCCCACCATCCGCGAGGTGGTCAACTTCCTTCTGCTGCGCGGGAACATCGGCCGCCCCGGCGCCGGGGTCTGCCCGGTGCGCGGCCACTCCAACGTCCAGGGCGACCGCACGATGGGCATCTTCGAACGGCCCGCACCGGCCTTCCTCGACGCCCTCGACAAGGAGTTCGGCATCACCTCGCCACGCCACCACGGGTACGACGTGGTGCGCTCCATCCAGGCGCTCCGCGACGGCGAGGCGAAGGTCTTCTTCGCCATGGGCGGCAACTTCGTCGCGGCCACCCCCGACACCGCCGTCACCGAGGCCGCGATGCGCCGCGCCCGCCTCACCGTCCACGTCTCGACCAAGCTCAACCGCTCGCACGCCGTCACCGGGACCCGCGCCCTGATCCTGCCGACGCTCGGCCGCACCGACAAGGACGTCCAGGCGGGCGGCAAGCAGTTCGTCACCGTCGAGGACTCCATGGGCATGGTCCACGCCTCCCGCGGCAACCTCACCCCCGCGAGCCCCCATCTGCTCTCGGAGCCGGCCATCGTCGCCCGCCTCGCGCGCGCGGCCCTCGGCGCCCGCTCCCGTACCGACTGGGAAGCCTTCGAACGGGACTACGCCACCATCCGCGACCGCATCTCCCGCGTCGTCCCCGGCTTCCAGGACTTCAACACCCGCATCGCCCGGCCCGGCGGCTTCACCCTCCCGCACGCCCCGCGCGACGAACGCCGCTTCCCCACCGCCACCGGCCGCGCCAACTTCACCGCCGCCCCCGTCGAGTACCCCGAACTCCCCGACGGCAGGCTCCTGTTGCAGACCCTGCGCTCCCACGACCAGTACAACACCACCATCTACGGACTCAACGACCGCTACCGGGGCATCAAGGGCGGCCGTCGCATCGTCATGGTCAACCCCGAGGACGCCGCCGCCCTCGGTCTCACCGACGGCGCGTACACCGACCTCGTCAGCGAGTGGAAGGACGGCGTGGAGCGCCGCGCGGAGGGCTTCCGCATCGTCCACTACCCCACCGCCCGGGGCTGCGCCGCCGCCTACTACCCCGAGACCAATGTCCTGGTCCCCCTGGACTCCACGGCCGACACCAGCAACACCCCGGCCAGCAAGTCGGTCGTCATCCGCTTCGAGGAGCCCCGGAGCACCCCCGGCGACGACTGAAAACCGCCACTCCCTAAGCGTCCGCTCAGCCGTCTGATAAGAACAGTGCAGACACCAACGAACCAGCGCAGCCGAACGGAGCCGGACCCATGGGCGAGCACACCGCACCCCTCTTCCCGCAGGAAGTCATCGACGAGTACGCGGCACTCGGCGTCGACCTGCCCGCCCTCTTCTCCGCCGGCCACCTCGGCGAGCGCATGGGCGTCACCATCGTCGAGGCATCCGCCGACCGCGTCGTCGGCACCATGCCCGTCGAAGGCAACACCCAGCCCTACGGCCTCCTGCACGGAGGCGCCTCCGCCGTCCTCGCCGAAACCCTCGGATCCATCGGCTCCATGCTCCACGGCGGAGCCGCCAAGCTCGCCGTCGGCGTCGACCTCAACTGCACCCACCACCGGGGCGTCCGCAACGGCCTCGTCACCGGCGTCGCCACCCCCGTGCACCGGGGCCGCTCCACCGCCACGTACGAGATCGTCATCACCGACGAGCAGGACAAGCGGGTCTGCACCGCACGCCTCACCTGCCTGCTCCGCGACGCCCCCAAGCCCGAAGCGGGCTGAACCACCGCAGCACACGAAACGGCCTGCCGACCGACGTCGGCAGGCCGTTCGCCGTACCGGCAGCGGTTCCGCCACGTACGCCACCGGCGCCGCCACTCGCCGACCACCCTCCGCGACCACACCGCGACTCCGGCGCATCCCCCACCACGGCCACACCGCATTCCGGACTGCGCATCCCCATATCCGAAGCGCATAAGGGAAGTTGACGGAAACCCACGGTCAACACCCTTGACGGCCAACCTCGTTCCATGACCTGCTTCAACAGCGCCACCGGCCCGGCAAGGCAACACACATATCCCACACATGTAACACTGCGTAATTTTTGTGCAGTACACGAAAAAGCCCACACCCCCACCCCCGCACCCCCGGCCGGCCACCCCCCGCCGCCCTCGCACCCCGATCCGCGCGACAGCACCAAGATCACCCCAAGCCCCTTAGCAGAGCTGCGCGTTCTCACCATGCGGGCACTGCGCAGTCCAGGCGAAACCCGCACATCCCCTCACAGGAACCTCAAGCCTTGCTCAAGGGCATAACAAGAGAGTCACATCCGCAGCCGACCCATCCCGATGGCCCCCGGCTGCGCTTAGAGTCACGGCCAGTCACCGCGCCGCCGGGCGCGTCTGCTGCACGGCCCTGTACCAACCCAGTACGGCCCGGCGATGATCACGGCACCTCATGCCCGAGGAGCGCCGCGCCAGGGAAAGGACCCTCTCGTGCGACACCGTTCTTTGCTCATACTCACCGCAGTGCTCACCACCGGAGCACTGACGCTCACCGCCTGCGGGTCGCGCGACGAAGGAAGCAAGGACAGCGGAGACAAAGGTGGCAAGACCACCGTCGTCATCGGCGTCGACGCGCCCCTGACCGGCTCCCTCTCCGCGCTCGGCCAGGGCATCAAGAACTCCGTGGACCTCGCGGCCAAGACCGCGAACAAGAACAACGAGGTCCCCGGCATCGAGTTCAAGATCGAAGCCCTCGACGACCAGGCCGTCCCCGCCTCCGGACAGGCCAACGCCACCAAGCTCGTCGGCAACCCCGACGTCCTCGGCGCCGTCGGCCCGCTGAACTCCGGCGTCGCCCAGTCCATGCAGGGCGTCTTCGACAAGGCAGACCTCACCCAGGTCTCCCCCGCCAACACCAACCCCGCCCTCAGCCAGGGCGACAGCTGGGGCAAGGGCGACCCGAAGCGCGTCTTCAAGACCTACTTCCGTACCTGCGCCACCGACGTCGTCCAAGGCAAGTTCGCCGCCCAGTACCTCTACAACGACGCCAAGAAGAAGAAGGTCTACGTCGTCGACGACAAGCAGACCTACGGCGCCGGCCTCGCCGCCATCTTCTCCGCGGAGTTCGAACGCCTCGGCGGCAAGGTCATCGGGACCGACCACGTCACGGTCAAGGAGACCGACTTCTCCAGCACCGCCGACAAGGTCAAGAGCTCCGGAGCCGACTCCGTCTACTACGGCGGCCAGTACCCCGAGGGCGGCCTGCTCTCCGACCAGATCAAGAAGACCGGCGCCAAGATCCCCACCATGGGCGGCGACGGCATCTACGACCCCGCCTTCATCAGCGCCTCCGGCGAAGCCAACGACGGCGACCTCGCCACCTCCATCGGCTACCCCGTCGAGGCCCTCCCGACCGCCAAGAAGTTCATCGAGGACTACAAGGCCGGCGGCTACAAGGACCCCTACGCGGCCTACGGCGGCTACTCCTACGACGCGGCATGGTCCATCATCCAGGCCGTCAAGGCCGTCGTCGCCGACAACGACGGCAAGCTCCCCGAGGACGCTCGCGCCAAGGTCACCGAGGCCATGTCCAAGGTCTCCTTCGACGGCGTGACCGGCAAGGTCGCCTTCGACGAATTCGGTGACACCACCAACAAGCAGCTCACCGTCTACGAGGTCCAGAAGGGCGCCTGGAAGGACGTCAAGAGCGCCACGTTCGAGGACTGATCGCCGCAGCACAGCCCCGCCCCACCTGACCCCATCCGCGCGAGGGCGCAAACAGCGCCCTCGCGCGGAGTCATATCCGACAAGCTCATCGGAGGCCCTGCGGTGCACGAACTGCCGCAACAGCTGGCCAACGGCCTCGCCCTCGGCGCCCTCTATGGCCTCATAGCCATCGGGTACACCATGGTGTACGGCATCGTCCAGCTCATCAACTTCGCCC
The DNA here is from genome assembly GCF_056172905.1 of Streptomyces sp. iso_384. NCBI lineage: Bacteria > Bacillati > Actinomycetota > Actinomycetes > Kitasatosporales > Streptomycetaceae > Streptomyces > Streptomyces sp. iso_384. The sequence continues at coordinate 2,389,137 of NZ_JBWBTT010000001.1, read as the reverse complement.
ACGGCGAGATCTTCATGATCGGGGGCTTCGGCGCCCTCACCACCTACCTCATGCTCCCCAGCGGCACCACACTCCTCGTGGCCATCCCGCTCATGATCATCGGTGGAGCCATCGCCTCCGTCACCGTGGCCACCGCCGCGGAACGGTTCGCCTACCGGCCCCTGCGCGGCGCCCCCCGACTCGCCCCGCTCATCACCGCGATCGGCCTCTCGATCGTGCTCCAACAGCTCGTCTGGGGCTTCTACCCCGACGCGAAGAAGCCCCTCAGCTTCCCCGAATTCGGCGGCGACTCCTTCCACCTGCTCGACAACCTCTACCTCCAGCGAGCCGACGCCTTCATCCTCGTACTCGCGCCCCTGTGCATGCTGGCCCTCGGCACGTTCGTCTCCAAGAGCCGCAGCGGACGCGCCATGCAGGCCACCGCGCAGGACCCCGACACAGCCAAGCTCATGGGCATCAACACCAACCGCATCATCGTGATGGCCTTCGCCATCGGAGCCGCCTTCGCAGCCGTCGCAGCCGTCGCCTACGGACTCGACAAGGGCCAGATCGGCTGGGAGATGGGCTTCCTCCTCGGACTCAAGGCCTTCACCGCCGCCGTCCTCGGCGGCATCGGCAACATCTACGGAGCCATGGTCGGCGGCGTCGTCCTCGGACTCGCCGAAGCCCTCTCCATCGCCTACATCGAAGAAATCCCCGGCATGCAGCAGCTCGGCGGCGGCGCTTGGGCCAACGTCTGGGCCTTCGTCCTCCTCATCGTCGTCCTCCTCGTCAGGCCACAAGGCCTGCTCGGCGAGCGCGTCACGGATCGGGCGTGATACCGATGACCACCAAGACCAACCAGACCACGCCCGTCCTCGCCATCCCCGCAGCCCGCGCGGTCACCGCAGCCGGAGCCGCACTCACCCTCGCCTCCACCTTCCTCGCCTGGACCTGGACCGCCGAATTCCCCGGCGACCTCACCGTCACCGGCTACCCCGGCGGCCTCCAGGTCCTCACCCTCGTCGGCGCAGCCATCACCCTGCTGTTCACCCTCTCCGGGTACGGCGTCAAGGGCCTTCGCTGGCTCACCCCCGGCGGCACCAACAGCCCCGTCCGACTCGCCGCCCTCGGCGTGCTCGGCACCATGGGCTTCACCTTCGCCGCCATCGCCATCGAACTCGGCGGCATCGTCAACCTGGAACCCGGAGCCTGGATCGGCCTCGTCGGCGCCATCATCACCGTCGCCGCCTCCCTCGGCCTCCCCCACGACCAGGACATCACCGACACCACCACCCCCACCCCCCTGGAGCGATTCCTCAACAGCCTCCGCGCCCCCACGCCCGGACGCCCCAAGGAACTCCCCTCCTGGGCCGAGATCCTGATCATCGTCGCCGCCTTCGGCATCGGTCTCTACGTCGTCACCTACGGCATCGACACCGAATACCCCGAGCTCTTCGTCGGCTACCTGATCGTCTCCGGCTTCGCGGTCGCCGCGCTCTTCAAGGCCGGCCTCATGGCCCGCCTCTCCGCGCTCACCACCAAGTACCGCACCATCGCCGTCGCCGCCGCCTTCGTCGCGGCAGCCGCCTTCCCCTTCACCCAGACCACCGACCAGTTCACCCTCATCGCGGTCAACATCCTCATCTTCGCGACCGTCGCACTCGGACTGAACATCGTCGTCGGCCTGGCCGGACTCCTCGACCTCGGATACGTCGCCTTCCTCGGCGTCGGCGCCTACACAGCCGCCCTCGTCTCCGGCACCACCGCATCCGCCTTCGACGTCCAATTCCCCTTCTGGGCCTCCGTCCTCACCGGCGCCGCCGTCTCCCTCATCTTCGGCGTCGTCATCGGAGCACCCACCCTCCGCCTCCGCGGCGACTACCTCGCCATCGTCACCCTCGGCTTCGGCGAGATCTTCCGCATCGCCGTCGGCAACCTCGACGGCGTCTCCGGACCACAGATCACCAACGGCCCCAACGGCGTACCGAACATCCCCGACCTCAACTTCTTCGGGTACGACTTCGGCGAATCCCACACCGTCCTGGGCTTCGAACTCGGCTCCTACGCCAACTACTACCTGCTCATGCTGCTCGCGATGATCCTCGTGGTCCTCGTCTTCAGCCGAGCCGGCAGCTCCCGCATCGGCCGCGCCTGGGTCGCCATCCGCGAGGACGAGACCGCCGCCACCGCCATGGGCATCAACGGCTTCCGCGTCAAGCTCATCGCCTTCGCCCTCGGCGCCACCCTCGCCGGCATCGCCGGCACCGTACAGGCCCACGTCCAGAGCACCGTCGTCCCCGAGATGTACGTCTTCGCCGGACCCGTGCCGCCCAACTCCGCCTTCCTCCTCGCCGCCGTCATCCTCGGCGGCATGGGAACCATCAGCGGACCCCTCATCGGCGCCACGCTCCTCTACATGATCCCGGCCAAGCTCCAGTTCCTCCAGGACTACCAGCTCCTCGGCTTCGGCCTCGCCCTCATCCTCCTCATGCGCTTCCGCCCGGAAGGCCTCATCGCCAACCGCCGCGCCAAGCTGGAGTACCACGACACCGGCCAGGTCGACGTACCGGACGAAACCCTGGCCGGCACCACGAAGGCGGGGGCGTGAACACCATGACCACCACCACACCCGAGACCGCCACCACCGTGCTCGACGCGAGCGGCGTCACCATGCGCTTCGGCGGACTCACCGCCGTACGCAACGTCGACCTCACCGTCAACGCAGGCGAGATCGTCGGACTCATCGGCCCCAACGGCGCCGGCAAGACCACCTTCTTCAACTGCCTCACCGGCCTCTACGTCCCCACCGAGGGCAAGGTCAGCTACAAGGGCACCGTCCTGCCGCCCAAGCCCCACCTCGTCACCCAGGCAGGCATCGCCCGCACCTTCCAGAACATCCGGCTCTTCGCCAACATGACCGTCCTGGAAAACGTTCTCGTCGGACGCCACACCCGCACCAAGGAGGGCCTCTGGTCCGCCCTCCTGCGCGGCCCCGGCTTCAAGAAGGCCGAAGCCGCCTCCCACGCTCGCGCCATGGAACTCCTGGAGTTCATCGGCCTCCAGGACAAGGCCGACCACCTCGCGCGCAACCTCCCCTACGGAGACCAGCGCAAGCTGGAAATCGCCCGCGCACTCGCCAGCGACCCCGGCCTGCTCCTCCTGGACGAGCCCACCGCCGGTATGAACCCCCAGGAAACCCGCGTCACCGAAGAGCTCATCTTCGCGATCCGGGACATGGGCATCGCCGTACTCGTCATCGAGCACGACATGCGCTTCATCTTCAACCTCTGCGACCGCGTCGCCTGCCTCGTCCAGGGCGAAAAGCTCGTCGAGGGCTCCCCCGGCGAGGTCCAGGCCGACGAGCGCGTCGTCGCCGCCTACCTCGGCACCCCCTTCGAAGGCGCCCCCGGCACCGACGAAGTCGCCGAGGTCGAAGCAGCCGAGGCGCACAGCACCACCCGCACGGAAGGGGAAACCCAGTGACCGCCCTGCTAGAGGTCGAAGACCTCCGCGTCGCCTACGGCAAGATCGAAGCCGTCAAGGGCATCTCCTTCACCGTCGAAGCCGGCCAGGTCGTCACCCTCATCGGCACCAACGGCGCGGGCAAGACCACCACACTGCGCACCCTCTCCGGGCTCCTCAAGCCCTCCGGCGGCCGCATCACCTTCGACGGGAAGCCCCTCGGCAACGTCCCCGCGCACAAGATCGTCGCGCTCGGACTCGCCCATTCCCCCGAAGGCCGCCACATCTTCCCCCGCCTCAGCATTGCGGAGAACCTCCAGCTCGGAGCCTTCCTCCGCACCGACAAGGCAGGCATCGAGAAGGACGTCCAGCGCGCCTACGACCTCTTCCCCATCCTCGGGGAACGCCGGAAGCAGGCCGCGGGCACCCTCTCGGGCGGCGAACAGCAGATGCTCGCCATGGGACGCGCCCTCATGTCCCAGCCCAAGCTGCTCATGCTCGACGAGCCCTCCATGGGACTCTCCCCGATCATGATGCAGAAGATCATGGAGACCATCGTCGAGCTCAAGGCGGCGGGCACCACGATCCTGCTCGTCGAGCAGAACGCCCAGGCCGCCCTGTCCCTCGCGGACCAGGGTCACGTCATGGAGGTCGGCAAGATCGTCCTCTCCGGCCCCGGCTCGGACCTGCTCCACGACGAGTCGGTCCGCAAGGCGTACCTCGGCGAGGACTGACACCCCTGCCGTACGGAAGAGGCCCGCACCCGGTTCGCCCGGTGCGGGCCTCTCTCGTACCTGTACGCCGTGTACGCGGCTACTCGGCCGACTTCTTCTTCTCCTCGGCGTCCTCGATCAGCGCCTCCGCCAGCTGCTGCATCGACATCCGGCGGTCCATCGACGTCTTCTGGATCCACCGGAACGCGGCCGGCTCGGAGAGCCCGTAATCCGTCTGCAGGATGCTCTTCGCCCGGTCCACCAGCTTCCGGGTCTCCAGCCGCTGGGACAGGTCCGCGATCTCGCTCTCCAGCGCCTTCAGCTCCGCGAACCGGGAGACGGCCATCTCGATGGCCGGCACCACGTCGCTCTTGCTGAACGGCTTCACGAGGTACGCCATGGCCCCGGCGTCCCGGGCCCGCTCGACGAGGTCGCGCTGCGAGAAGGCGGTGAGCATCAGGACCGGGGCGATGGACTCCTCGGCGATCTTCTCGGCGGCGGAGATGCCGTCGAGGACCGGCATCTTCACGTCCAGGATGACGAGGTCCGGCTTGTGCTCCCGGGCCAGCTCGACGGCCTGCTGCCCGTCGCCCGCCTCACCGACGACGGAGTAGCCCTCCTCCTCCAGCATCTCCTTGAGGTCGAGGCGGATGAGGGCCTCGTCCTCGGCGATGACGACACGGGTCGTCAGCGGCGGGACGTGCGACTTGTCGTCGTCGACGGCGTCTACGGGCTGGGGCGACTCGGGGGTGGTCACGGGGCTCCTCGGTATGGGGCAGATACTGCTGCCACGAGCCTACCTAGCTCCTGTAAGGTAGTGACGCGCAGGGCAGCAATGGCCCTTCCTTTCTAAGGCCCCAGTACTCCAACTGGTTAGAGAGGCCGCTCTCAAACAGCGGACAGTGTGGGTTCGAATCCCACCTGGGGCACTTTTCCTTGGATTCCAAGGCGCGGCGCGGTTCCGTGAACTTCACTTGATCTGAGTATGTGCGCGCCATTCCACGCCGGATCGCCGCTTGCGCAACAAAACTCGGCAGCATGTACGACGTGGGAACCCGCAAACGAGTTCTGGCTCTGGTCGCACAAGGACACAGCCTCAACTCCGTGAGCAAGCAGACCGGCATATCGCGCGCCGCCATTCGTTCCTGGCAGACGCGCCTGGAACCGCTCAATCGAGGTGTCCCTTGCCCGAGGTGCTCCGAAGCACCCACGGCGATCGAGGACCCCTCCTCGTACGCCTACTTACTGGGGCTCTACCTCGGCGACGGCTGTATCAGCGCGACTAGACGAGGCGTGTACTCGTTGCGCATCGCGTGCGCCGACGCGTGGCCCGGCCTCATCGACGCCTGCGCCGAAGCAATACGGATCGCGCGACCGCACAACAAGGTCTGCCGGGTGGCAAGTGCGGGCTGCCAGTACGTCACTTCCTTCAGCAAGCACTGGCCCTGCCTCTTCCCTCAGCACGGCCCCGGCAAGAAGCACGACCGCAGGATCGTCCTGGAGCCGTGGCAGCAGCAGATCGTGGACGCTCATCCCTGGGATTTCATCCGCGGCCTCTTCCACTCCGACGGCTGCCGGATCATCAACTGGGCCACGCGCCTGGTCCGCGGCGAACGCAAGCGCTACGAATACCCCCGGTACTTCTTCACCAACAAGTCCGACGACATCCGCAAGCTCTTCGGCGACACACTCACAGCTGTAGGAGTGGAGTGGACGACCTTGGCCCGTGGCAGCGATCCGTTCAACATCTCCGTAGCCCGACGGGCATCCGTCGCCCTCATGGATGCGCACGTCGGGCCTAAATACTGAGCCGCCCTACTTCGGGCTGTCGTCCTCGCCGATGTGGTGGACGCGGACCAGGTTCGTGGAGCCCGCGACGCCGGGCGGGGAGCCGGCGGTGATGACCACGACGTCGCCCTTCTTGCAGCGGCCGATGCGCAGGAGTTCCTCGTCGACCTGGGCGACCATCGCGTCGGTGGAGTCGACCTTCGGGCCGAGGAAGGTCTCGACGCCCCAGGTGAGGTTGAGCTGGGCGCGGGTGGCTTCGTCGGGGGTGAAGGCGAGGAGCGGGATGGGTGAGCGGTAGCGGGAGAGGCGTTTGACCGTGTCGCCGCTCTGGGTGAAGGCGACGAGGAATTTCGCGCCGAGGAAGTCGCCCATTTCGGCGGCGGCCCGTGCGACGGCGCCGCCCTGGGTGCGGGGCTTGTTGCGTTCGGTGAGGGGCGGGAGGCCCTTGGCGAGGAGGTCTTCCTCGGCGGCTTCGACGATGCGGGACATGGTGCGCACGGTCTCGATGGGGTATTTGCCGACGCTGGTCTCGCCGGAGAGCATCACGGCGTCGGTGCCGTCGATGATGGCGTTGGCGACGTCGGAGGCTTCGGCGCGGGTGGGGCGGGAGTTGTCGATCATCGAGTCGAGCATCTGGGTGGCGACGATGACCGGTTTGGCGTTGCGTTTGGCGAGCTTGATGGCGCGCTTCTGGACGATGGGGACTTGTTCCAGGGGCATTTCGACGCCGAGGTCGCCGCGGGCGACCATGATGCCGTCGAAGGCGGCGACGATGTTGTCGATGTTGTCGACGGCCTGGGGTTTTTCGACCTTGGCGATGACGGGGAGGCGGCGGCCTTCTTCGTCCATGATGCGGTGGACGTCGTCGATGTCGTGTCCGGTGCGGACGAAGGAGAGGGCGATGATGTCGGCGCCGGTGCGCAGGGCCCAGCGGAGGTCGTCGATGTCCTTTTCGGAGAGGGCGGGGACGGAGACGGCGACGCCGGGGAGGTTGAGGCCCTTGTTGTCGGAGACCATGCCGCCTTCGATGACGGTGGTGTGGACGCGGGGGCCGTTGACGTCGGTGACTTCGAGGGTGACGCGGCCGTCGTCGACGAGGATGCGTTCGCCGGTGGTGACGTCGGCGGCGAGGCCGTCGTAGGTGGTGCCGCAGATGTCGCCGGTGCCCTGGTTTTCGAGGGGTTCGACGGTGATGGTGAAGGTGTCGCCGCGTTCAAGGAGTACGGGGCCTTCGCGGAAGCGTCCGAGGCGGATCTTCGGGCCTTGAAGGTCGGCGAGGATGCCGACGCTGCGGCCGGTTTCCTCGGACGCCTTGCGGACGTGGTGGTAGCGCTCTTCGTGTTCGGCGTAGCTGCCGTGGCTGAGGTTGAAGCGGGCGATGTCCATTCCCGCTTCGACCAGGGCCTTGATCTGGTCGTATGTGTCGGTTGCGGGTCCCAGGGTACAAACGATTTTCGCTCGGCGCATGGTTCGAGACTAAACCTTACCTACGGGTAGGTATTTGGCTCTGCGTGACACCTCAACAACCTTTGGATGAAGGGTTATTGACAAGTGTTGAATTGTGCGGCGGGGTGCTCTGATGAGCGTTTATCCGAGGTTGGGCGGGGCGAGGGTGAAGGAGGCTTCGACCTGGGCGTGGACGCTCTGGCGTACGGGTTCGAGGTCGATGGGGGCCGCGTCGGCGGCGGTTTCCGTGCGGGCGGAGCGGAGAACTCCGGCGCCGCCGTAGGACGCGGCGGCGAAGGTGGCTCCGCCGCCGAGGCCGGTGTCGCTGAGTTCGAGGAGGGCGTCGAGGTGGGTGTCGAGGGCTGCGGCGTATTCGCGGGCGCGTTGGAGTGCTTCTTGGACGGCTTGGCGGCGGGCTGCGGCGTGGTGGGGGGAGGTGGGGCGTAGGGCCCACCAGGGGCCGTCGACGCGGGTGAGTTCTTGGTCGGCGAGGCGGGTGACGATTTCGCCGAGGGTGGTGAAGTCGTTGAGGGTGGCGGTGAGTTGGATGCTGCCGTGGTAGGCGCGGATGCGTTCGGCGCGGCCGTGGCGGGTGAGTTCGGGGCGGATGGCGAGGGTGCCGGTTTCGAGTTTTTCGATGGTGTCGCCGTAGGCCTTGATGAGGTCGAGGGTGGTGGTGTTGCGGCGGGTGAGGTCGTCGAGGGTGGTGCGGCGGTCGGTGCCGCGTGCGGTGAGGGTGATGGTGATGTGGGCGATTTCGGGGTCGACTTCGAGGTGGGCTTCGCCGCGGACGGTGACGTGGGGTGCGGTGGGGGTGCCGTGGGAGGGGTGGGGTGCGGGGGTGGGGGTTTCGGTCATGTGTTCACTGTGGCACGGCGTGTGTCGTCACGGGTGTGTGTCGGGTGGTCATCAGATCGAAACCTGCGCGGGGTGTTGCGGGTGTGGGGTGCTGGGCCAGAATCTACGCGCGTTGCCCTACTGAACGAGGAGTGAAGAGATGCCGTTGAACCGTAGGACGTTTCTGGGCCGTTCGGCTGCCGCGGGTGCGGGTGTGGCGATGGCGGGCGGTGCGGTCGTGGGGTCGGCCGGTGCGGCGGAGGCGGCGGGGCATGGCCACGGGCATGGTCGTGGGCGGCCTCCGAAGCGGTACTCGTTCACGGTGATGGGCACGACGGATCTGCACGGGAACGTCTTCAACTGGGACTACTTCACGGACAAGGAGTACGACGACTCGGCGCACAACGATGTCGGTCTGGCGAAGATCTCGACGCTGGTGGATCAGGTGCGCCGGGAGAAGGGGCGCCGGAACACGTTGCTGATCGACGCGGGTGACACGATCCAGGGCACGCAGTTGTCGTACTACTACGCGAAGGTGGATCCGATCACGGCGCGGCGTGGTCCGGTGCATCCGATGGCGCGGGCGATGAACGCGATCGGTTACGACGCGGCGGCGCTCGGGAATCACGAGTTCAATTACGGCATTCCGGTGCTGCGGAAATTCGAGGAGCAGTGCGATTTCCCGCTGCTGGGGGCGAATGCGCTGGATGCGAAGACGTTGCGGCCGGCGTTCGCTCCGTATGTCATCAAGCGGATGCACACGCCGTGCGGGCGTGATGTGCGGGTGGCGGTGCTGGGGCTGACGAACCCGGGTATCGCGATCTGGGACAAGGCGAATGTGGGCGGGAAGATGGTGTTCCCGGGTCTGGAGGAGCAGGCGGCGAAGTGGGTGCCGAAGCTGCGGTCGATGGGTGCGGACGTGGTGATCGTCTCGGCGCATTCGGGTTCTTCGGGGACGTCGTCGTGGGGTGATCAGTTGCCGTTCGTGGAGAACGCGGCGGCGCTGGTGGCGGAGCAGGTGCCGGGGATCGACGCGATTCTGGTGGGGCACGCGCATGTGGAGATCGCCGAGCACTTCGTGACGAACGAGGAGACCGGGAAGCGGGTCGTGCTTTCGGAGCCGGCGAAGTGGGGGCAGCGGCTGACGCTGTTCGATTTCGATCTGGTGTGGGAGAGGGGCCGCTGGGCGGTGGAGAAGGCCGGTTCGCGGGTGTTGAACTCCAATACGGTGCCGGAGGACCGGAAGGTGACGTCGCTGCTGCGGCGCGAGCACCGCAAGGTGGTGGAGTACGTCAACCAGGTGATCGGTACGTCGGTGGTGGCGATGTCGACGGCGGACGCGCCGTGGAAGGACGAGCCGATCATCGATCTGATCAACCAGGTGCAGACGGAAACGGTGGCGGCGGCGTTGGCGGGTGGCGAGCATGCGGCGCTGCCGGTGCTGTCGCAGGCTTCGTGTTTCTCGCGTACGGCGGGGGTTCCGGCCGGTGATGTGACGATCAAGGACGCGGCGGGGCTGTATCCGTTCGAGAACACGCTGGAGGCGCGGCTGATCACGGGCGCCCAGTTGAAGGACTATCTGGAGTATTCGGCGCGGTATTACGTGCGGACGCCGGCGGGTGGTCCGGTGGACACGGCGGAGCTGACGAACGCGGACGGGATTCCGGACTACAACTACGACGCGGTGTCGGGCGTGACGTACGACATCGATATCGCGAAGCCGGCGGGCTCGCGGATCGTCGGGCTTTCCTTCGAGGGGAAGGCGATCGATCCGGCGGCGCGGTTCGTGTTGGCGGTGAACAACTACCGGGCGAGCGGTGGGGGGAACTTCCCGCATGTGCCGGGTGCGCAGCAGCTGTGGGCGGATTCGGACGAGATCCGGAACACGATCATCGGGTGGGTGCGGGGGAAGGGTTCGGTGGATCCGGCGGCGTTCGCTTCGGTGGGGTGGCGGCTGACGCGTGAGGGGACGCCGGTGTTCCCGTAGCTCCGTTTGGTGTGTGTTGTTCGTTCGGCCCGGGTCTCCTCTTCGGTGGGGGCCCGGGCCGTTCGTCGTGCTGGGGGTCAGAGGGTTCGGCTGAGGGGGACGAGGGCGGGGGTCTGGGCGGGGATTCCGGGGGGTTGGGGGGTGAGGCCGAAGGTGGTGAAGGCGGTGCGTTCGGGGAGGGGGTAGGGGTTGGCGCCGGTGAGGTTGTTGAGGATGGTGGCGCTGCGCCAGGCGGCCAGTCCGAGGTCGGGGGCGCCGACTCCGTGGGTGTGGCGTTCGGCGTTCTGTACGTAGACGTGTCCGGTGACGGTGGGGTCGAGGATCAGGCGGTACTGGTCGTCGATGCGGGGGCGGTGGGAGGCGTCGCGGCCGAGGTAGGGGTCGAGGCCGCCGAGGAGGGCGTCGAGGGGGCGTTCGCGGTAGCCGGTGGCGAGGATGACGGCGTCGGTGGTGAGGCGGGTGCGGGTGCCTTGCTGGGTGTGTTCGAGGTGGAGTTCGACGCGGGTGTTGGCGAGGCGTCCTGCGGTGCGGACGTGGACGCCGGGGGTGAGGGTGGCGTCGGGCCAGCCGCCGTGGAGGGTGCGGCGGTAGAGCTCGTCGTGGATGGCGGCGATGGTGTCGGCGTCGATGCCTTTGTGGAGCTGCCATTGGCGGGGCACGAGTTCGTCGCGGGCGGACTCGGGCAGGGCGTGGAAGTAGCGGCTGTAGTCGGGTGTGAAGTGTTCGAGGCCGAGTTTGGAGTACTCCATAGGGGCGAAGGCCTGGGTGCGGGCGAGCCAGTGGATGTTCTCGGCGCCTTCGGGGCGGGCTCGGAGGAGGTCGAGGAAGATCTCGGCGCCGGACTGGCCCGATCCGATGACGGTGATGTGTCCGGCGGCGAGGAGGCGTTCGCGGTGGCGGAGGTAGTCGGCGGAGTGGAGTACGGGGACGGCTTCGGCTTCGGCGAGGGGTTTGAGGGGTTCGGGGACGAAGGGTTCGGTGCCGATGCCGAGGGCGATGTGGCGGGCGTAGGCGCGGCCGAGGGCTTCGGCTTCGCCGTCGCGGTCGAGTTGGGTGAAGTCGACTTCGAAGAGGGCGCGGTCGGTGTTCCAGCGGACGGCGTCGACCTGGTGGCCGAAGTGGAGTCCGGGGAGTTGTTCGCTGACCCAGCGGCAGTAGGCGTCGTATTCGGCTCGTTGGATGTGGAAGCGTTCGGCGAAGTAGAAGGGGAAGAGCCGGTCGCGGGTGCGGAGGTAGTTGAGGAAGCTCCAGGGGCTGGTGGGGTCGGCGAGGGTGACGAGGTCGGCGAGGAAGGGGACTTGGAGGCTGGCGCCGTCGAGGAGGAGGCCGGGGTGCCAGTGGAAGGCGGGGCGTTGTTCGTAGAAGGTCGCGGCGAGGGGGCGGGGGTCGCCGGGGGTGGCGGGGATGTGGTGGGCGAGGGCGGCGAGGGAGAGGTTGAAGGGGCCGATGCCGATGCCGACGAGGTCGTGTGGCTGGTCGGGTTCGGGGGCGGGCCGGTCGGTCATCGCGGGGTGTCGCCTTCCGTGGGGTGAGGGGTGGGGTGGGTGGTGCCGGTCGGGGAGTCCGTGACGAGGTCGGCCGGGGTGGCCGTGACGGGGCCGGTCTGGAGGTCGGTGGTGGTGGCGGTGACGAGGTCCAGGAGTGTTTGGAGGTCGTCGGGGGTGGTGTGGGGGTTGAGGAGGGTGGCCTTGAGCCAGAGGCGGCCTTCGGCGTGGGCGCGGCCGAGGACGGCGTGGCCGCGTTGGAGGAGGGTGCGTCGGACGGTGGCGACGGTGTGGTCGTCGGTTCCGGTGGGGCGGAAGAGGACGGTGCTGATGGTGGGGCGGTCGTAGAGGTCGAGGGTGGGGGTTTTGGCGATGAGGTCGGCGAGGTGGTGGGCGGTGGCGACGGTGCGGTCGATGAGGTCGGCGAGTCCGGTGCGGCCGAGGGCCTGGAGGGTGATGGCGATCTTGAGGGCGTCGGGGCGGCGGGTGGTGCGCAGGGAGCGGCCGAGGAGGTCGGGGAGGCCGGCTTCGGTGTCGTCGTCGGCGTTGAGGTAGGGGGCGTGGTGGTGGAGGGGGGTGAGGTGGTGGCGTTCGGGTACGGCGAGGAGGCCGGCGGATGCGGGTTGCCAGCCGAGTTTGTGCAGGTCGAGGGTGACGCTGTGGGCGCGGTCGAGGCCGTGGAGGAGGGTGCGGTGGGTGGGGCTGAGGAGGAGGGGTCCGCCGTAGGCGGCGTCGATGTGGAGTTCGGCGCCGTGGGTGGTGCAGAGGTCGGCGATGGCGTCGAGGGGGTCGATCTCGCCGGTGTCGGTGGTTCCGGCGGTGGCGACGACGAGGAGTGGGCGGTGGAGTTCGGTGAGGGCTTCGTCGAGGGCGGCGAGGTCGAGGGTGCCGGTGGGGGCGGGGACGGCGACGGGTTCGGGGAGGCCGAGGAGCCAGGCGGCGCGGGCGATGCTGTGGTGGGCGTTGGCGCCGCAGACGGTCTGTACGGGGCCGTGGCGTTCGCGGGCGAGGAGGAGGGCGAGTTGGTTGGCTTCGGTGCCGCCGGTGGTGATGACGGCGTCGGGTGAGGGGGTGTGGGGGTAGATCTCGGCGGCGAGGGCGCTGGTGAGGTCGGCTTCGAGGGCGGAGGCGGCGGGGGCCTGGTCCCAGGAGTCCATGGAGGGGTTGAGGGCGCTGGCGGCGAGGTCGGCGGCGGCGGCCAGGGCGAGGGGTGGGGTGTGGAGGTGGGCGGCGCAGTGGGGGTGGGCGGGGTCGGCGGCGCCTGCGGCGAGGGCGGTGACGAAGGTGCGCAGGGCGTGGTGGGCGCCGGTGCCGTGGTCGGGGATGAGGGGGTGGGTGGCGGTGCGGGTGCGGGGGGTGACGGTGTCGGGTCCGCCGGCGGGGAGGGGGCCGCCGCGGAGGGTCGCGCCGTCGTGGAGTGCGGTGAGGACGGTGTCGATGAGGGGGCGCAGCGCGTCGGGGCCTGCGGTGCCTCCGGCGAGGGGCGGGGTGGGCATGGGTGGGGTGGTCCTTCGGGGTGCGCGGGGGGTGGACATGCCAGCTTGTCCCGGGTTTCGGGTGGCGCGGCCGAAGAGGTCAACGATCTGAACTCGAAAGGGGTACTGGCGGTCGGTGTGGCCGGGCCGGTGGGGGTCGGGGTGGTATGGGTGTGCGGTTCTGGATGGGTGTGCGGGCGGGGTGGTCCCGTGTGGTGTTGCTCAATGAGTGAATTGCGAAATTCTGCAATTCACTACATGCTGTGTGGGCCGTTCCGCCGTCGTGCGCGGACCGCGGCCCCCGCCCGGCTCTTCCGCCCGCGGTGGTGACGTACTGCCGAGGAGAGGTTCCGCCGTGCCGGTCCCCCTGTATCAGGCCAAGGCCGAGTTCTTCCGGATGCTCGGGCATCCGGTGCGTATCCGGGTCCTGGAGCTGCTCCAGGCGGGGCCGTTGCCGGTGCGGGATCTGCTGGCCGCGATCGAGGTGGAGCCCTCGGCGCTCTCGCAGCAGCTGGCGGTGTTGCGCCGGTCCGGCATCGTCACCGCGACCCGGGAGGGTTCCACGGTGGTGTACGAGCTGGCGGGCGGTGATGTCGCCGAGCTGATGCGGGCCGCGCGGCGGATCCTGACAAAGATGCTGTCCGACCGGGACAGCTTGCTCGCCGAGCTGCGGGAGGCCGAGGTGTCCGCGCCGTGAGCGGGTTTACGGGTGTGGCGGCGCGGGGCTGGGGGCGGGTGCGGGCGCTGCTGCCCGTGCGCGCCGACTTCGAGGCCATGACCCGTGCTCCGCGCCGTGATCTGCTCGCCGGTCTGACGGTGGCGATCGTGGCGTTGCCGCTCGCGCTCGGTTTCGGGGTGGCGTCGGGGCTGGGCGCGGAGGCGGGGCTCGCGACGGCGGTGGTGGCGGGGGCGCTGGCCGCGGTGTTCGGCGGGTCGAACCTCCAGGTGTCGGGCCCGACCGGGGCGATGACGGTGGTCCTGGTGCCGATCGTCGCGGAGTACGGTCCGGGCGGGGTGCTGACGGTCGGGCTGATGGCGGGGGGCCTGCTGATCGTGCTGGCGCTGCTGCGGGCGGGCCGGTCGATGCGGTACGTCCCGGCGCCGGTGGTCGAGGGGTTCACGTTCGGGATCGCGTGTGTGATCGCTCTCCAGCAGATTCCGAACGCCCTGGGGGTGGCCGCCCCGGAGGGCGACAAGGTGCTGGTGGTGGCGTGGCGGGCGGTCCAGGAGTTCGTGGGCAGCCCGAACTGGACCGCGCTCGCGATCACCGTCGGGGTGGCGGGGCTGATGCTGGCGGGGGCGCGGCTGTTTCCCGGTGTGCCGTTCTCGGTGGTGGCGGTGGTCGCGGCGACGCTGGCGGCGCAGCTGTTGCGGCTGGACGGGGTGACGCCGATCGGTGCGCTGCCCGCGGGTCTGCCGGCTCCTTCGCTCGGGTTCCTGGATCTGTCTGCGGTGGGTTCGCTGGTGGCTCCGGCGGTCGCGGTGGCGGCGCTGGCGGCGTTGGAGTCGCTGTTGTCGGCGACGGTGGCCGACGGGATGACGACGGGCCAGAAGCATGATCCGGACCGGGAGCTGTTCGGGCAGGGCATCGCGAACCTGGCCGTGCCTTTGTTCGGCGGGGTGCCCGCGACGGCGGCGATCGCGCGGACGGCGGTCAATGTCCGTACGGGCGCGGGTTCGCGGCTGGCGGCGCTGACGCATGCCGCGGTGCTGGCGGTGATCGTGTTCGCGGCGGCTCCGCTGGTGTCGCGGATTCCGCTCGCCGCGCTGGCCGGGGTGCTGCTGGCCACGGCGGTGCGGATGGTCGAGGTGGGGGCGTTGCGGGCGATGGCACGGGCGACGCGGTCGGACGCGGTGGTGCTGGTGCTGACGGCGGTGGCGACCCTGGTGCTGGATCTGGTGCTGGCGGTCGTGATCGGGCTGGCGGTGGCCGGGCTGCTGGCCCTGCGCGCGGTCGCGGCGGAGGCGCGGCTGGACCGGGTGGATCCGCGCGACGACGGCGTGCCGGAGCTGCCGGGCGCGCAGACGTACGGCGACGACGTGCCGGAGCTGCCGGGCGCGGAATCGTACGAGGGTGGCGGCGGTGACGGCGAGCTTGCCGGGACGGCCGGGCAGGTGGTGGCGTACCGGGTCGAGGGGCCGTTGTTCTTCGCCGGGGCGCACCGTTCGCTGCTGGAGCTCGGCGAGATCTCCGGCGTAGGGGTGGTGATCCTGCGCATGTGCCGGGTGACCACGGTGGACGCCACCGGTGCGCTGGCGCTGAAGGACACCGTGCACCGGCTGAACGGGCGGGGCATCGTGGTGTTGGCCTCCGGGATCCGGCCGGGTCAGCGGCGCGCGCTGGAGTCGGTGGGGGCGCTGGAGCTGCTGCGGCGGGAGGGGCGTGAGTACGCCACGGCGTCCGAGGCGTTCGGCGCGGCCCGGGAGCGGCTGGCGGCCGGGGCGACGGTGGCGCGGGGCGACGGGGCGGCGGCCGGGGTGGTGCCGGCCCGTGGCGGCCGGGACGTGCCGGTGGCGGCTCCGGCCGAGGAGGCGGCCCGATGATCACGCCTCCGGACACCTTGCCGTACCGGCATGTGCTGACGCTGCCCACCCTGGGTTCGGCCGTGCGCATCGCCCGGGAGACCGCCGAGCAGGTGCTGGCGGAGTGGGGGGTGGCGGCGCAGGATCCGTGCCGGGATCCGGCCCTGCTGATCGTCAGTGAGCTGGTGACCAACAGTGTGCGGCACGCGGCGGTGCTCTCGCCGAATGTGACGGTGGTGTTCGCGGGCGGTCCCGACACGTTCGCGTTCGGTGTGCACGACCGCCATCCGTACCGCCCGGCGCTGTTCGCGTCCGCCGGCACAGCGCCGGGTCGGGGGCTGGCGACCGTGATGGAGCTGACCCACGGTCTGGGCGGCAGCGCGGTGGTGCGGGGCGATGTCGACGAGGGCGGCAAGAGCATATGGATCACCCTGCCGCTGCGGCGGAACGGCTGGTCCCCTGACCGTTGAGAGATGTCCGGTGCAAGAGGTGTACCGGGTGGAGAAAGGCAGGAACGCGCCATGAGCGACATCGTCGTGAAGGACAGCAACGGGACCGTGTTGGCGGACGGTGACTCCGTGACCACGGTCAAGGACTTGAAGGTGAAGGGCACGTCGGAGACGCTCAAGCGCGGCACGCTGGTGAAGAACATCCGGCTCACCGGGCGCGCCGGTGAGATCGAGTGCAACACGAAGAAGGTCAAGGGGCTCGTGCTGAGGACCGAGTTCCTGAAGAAGGCCTGACCCGGCCGGTCCCCGGGTTCATCCTCGTGGTGCGAAGGCGCGAGGATGAACCCATGGAGAAGAGTTCTGGTCAGGTGTGGTGCGGCGGTCTTCCGCCGTGCGGAACGGGGCCCCGCCGGTGAGTACGCCGCTGTACCGCTTGAAGGCGGAGTTCTTCAAGACGCTGGGGCACCCGGTGCGGATCAGGGTGCTCGAACTGCTCAGTGAACGCGAGCACGCGGTGTCGGAGATGCTGAACGAGGTGGGGGTCGAGGCCGCCCATCTCTCGCAGCAGCTGGCCGTGCTGCGCCGCGCGGGTCTGGTGACGGCCCGGCGGGAGGGATCGGCGGTCCATTACACGCTGGCCGACCCGGGGGTGGCGGAGCTGCTGCGGGTGGCGCGGACGATCCTGACCGGGGTGCTGTCGGGCCAGGCGGAGCTGCTCGCCGACCTGCGGTCGGGGAACGACGGCCCGGACGATGGTCGTCCGGGCCGTGCGGGAACCCCTTAGGGCGTGTCCGGCGGTCAGCCGGAGGCCGACGTCCGTACGGCGAGGGCGCGGCGGAGGTCGTCGAGCTGGTCGACGAGCTTGCGGCGCAGGGCGGGGATGAGGGCCGGGTCCTCCAGGGCGCGGGTGCCGGTGGCGAGGCTTTCGGCGTCGACGGCGTACGAGGGGAAGGCGTAGCGTCCGGCGGCCTCGGCGATGGCGGGGCCGCGGCGGGCGGCGAGTGCGGTGGCTTCCGGGTAGAAGCGGGGCACGTAAGCGCCGGTCAGCTCTTCCTGGCCGGGCTGCCAGAAGCCCTGGGCGGTGGCGGTGAAGAGGTAGTTGGACAGGGTGTCGTCGGTGAACAGGGCGTCCCAGGCGGCTGCCTTGGCCTCGGGGGTGGGCAGGGCGGCGCGGCAGCGGGCGGCGCCTTCGCGGCCGGTGGCGCTGGGGTCGGCTTCGAGGGCTGCGGCGATGGTGGTCTCGTCGGTGGCGCCGAGGACGGCGAGCCGGGTGAGGATGCGCCAGCGCAGCTCGGGGTCGAGTTCGGGTCCGCCGTGGACGGTGTCCTCGTCGAGCCAGGTGCGCAGGGTGTCGGGCTGGGTGGCGGCGTCGATGAAGTGGCGTACGGCGGTGAGGCGCAGGCCGGGGTTGGAGCCGTCCTCGGTGCGGCGGATGAGGTCGCGGCAGAGGTCGGTGAGGGTGGCGAGGGCGGCCGGGCGGTTCTCGGGGGCGACGTAGCGGGCGGCGATCTGTCCGGCGGCGAAGGTGAGGACGCCCTGGACGAGGGCGAGGTCGCTCTCGTGCGGGAGGTGGGTGCGGGCGGTCGCGAGGTAGGTGGCCGGGTCGAGTTCGCCGTCGCGGACCATGTCGCGGGCGGTGTTCCAGAGGACGGCCCGGGTGAGGGCGTCGGGGATGCCGGAGAGGCCGGTCAGGACGGTGTCCCAGGAGGCGCTGTCCAGGCGGACCTTGGCGTAGGTGAGGTCGCCGTCGTTGAGGACGACGAGGGCCGGGCGGTGGCCGGGGCGGATCGTGGGTGTGCCGTCGCCGGGTACGTCGATCTCGAAGCGGTCGCGGAGGGCGAGGTGGCCGGGGACGGCCTGGGTGCCGAGGGCGTGGTCGTAGGCGCCGACGGTGATGCGGTGGGGGCGGGAGCCGTCGCGGGTGACGGTGAGGGACCAGGACTGGCCGTTGCCGTTCGGTGCGGTGGGGGCGGCGGCGGGCTCGGGGGTGCCGGTCTCGGCGGTGAGGGTGTCGATGCCGGTGGTGCGCAGCCACTGTTCGGCCCAGGCGTGGACGTCGCGGTCGGTGGCGGAGGCCAGGTTGTCGATGAAGTCGGCGAGGGTGGCGTTGGCGAACCGGTGGCGGGCGAAGTGGGCGTTGATGCCGGCCAGGAAGTCCTTCTCGCCGAGCCAGGCGACGAGTTGGCGCAGGGCGGAGGCGCCCTTGGCGTAGCTGATGCCGTCGAAGTTGAGGAGGGCGGACGCGGTGTCGGGAACGGCGTCGGGGTCGGGGGCGACGGGGTGGGTGGAGGGGCGCTGGTCGGCGTCGTAGCCCCAGCCCTTGCGGGCGACTCCGAAGTCGACCCAGGTGTCGGTGAAGTGCGTGGCCTCGGTGAGCGTCTGGTAGCCCATGTACTCGGCGAAGGACTCGTTCAGCCAGATGTCGTCCCACCAGGTGAGGGTGACGAGGTCGCCGAACCACATGTGGGCCATCTCGTGGGCGATGACCATGGCGCGGGTCTGGCGTTCGGTGTCGGTGACGGCGGAGCGGTAGACGAACTCGTCGCGGAAGGTGACGAGTCCGGGGTTCTCCATGGCGCCGGCGTTGAACTCGGGGACGAACGCCTGGTCGTAGGAGTCGAACGGGTAGGGCTCGTCGAACTTCTCGTGGTAGCGGTCGTAGCAGGCGCGGGTGATGTCGAGGATCTCGTCGGCGTCGGCGTCGAGGTAGGGCGCCAGCGAGCGGCGGCAGTGGATGCCGAAGGGCAGTCCGGCGTGCTCGGTGGTGACCGAGTGCCAGGGGCCTGCGGCGATCGCGACGAGGTAGGTGGAGATGAGGGGGGTGGGGGCGATGGTCCAGCGCCCCTGTCCGGTGTGTTCGGCGACGCCGTTGCCGAGGACGGTCCAGCCTTCGGGGGCGGTGACGTCGATGGCGAAGACGGACTTGAGGTCGGGCTGGTCGAAGGCGGCGAAGACGCGCTGGACGTCCTCCATGAACAGCTGGGTGTAGAGGTACGTCTCGCCGTCGGTGGGGTCGGTGAAGCGGTGCATGCCCTCGCCGGTGCGGGAGTAGTGCATCGCGGCGTCGATGTGCAGCTCGTGGGGGCCCGCGGTGAGCCCGGTGAGGGGGTAGCGGTTGCCGTCGAGGAGGGCGGGGTCCAGGGGGTGTCCGTCGAGGCTGATCGAGCGCAGGGTGGCCGGCTTGACCTCGACGAAGGTGTCTCCGGCCGCGCGGGCGGTGAACCGGACGGCGGTACGGGAGTCGAAGGTCTCGTCGCCGGTGGTGAGGTCGAGGGCGATCGTGTACCGCTCCACGTCGAGGATCTGGGCTCGGGTCTGCGCTTCGTCGCGCGTCAGTACGGACATGGCCCCATGCTGCCGTACGGGGGACGGCGGGCGCAGCGGGGTTCTCCCTGGGCGGACGGGCGGGCGGTCAGGCTCCGGCGGTGGTTCCCGCCGTGCCCGGCGTGCCCGACGCGTGCCCGGCCTGGTCGTCGCCGTTCCCCGCTTCGTCGGCGATGCGCTCGTGGTGACGGATCACCTCGGCGATGATGAAGTTCAGCAGCTTCTCGGCGAACGCCGGGTCCAGGTTCGCGCTCTGCGCCAGCTGCCGGAGCCGGGCGATCTGACGGGTCTCGCGGGCCGGGTCGGCGGGCGGCAGCCTGTGGTCCGCCTTGAGGCGGCCGACCTGCTGGGTGGCCTTGAAGCGCTCGGCCAGCATGTGGACGACGGCGGCGTCGATGTTGTCGATGCTCTCGCGCAGCCGGTTCAGCTCGGCCTGGACGGACGGGTCGATTTCGCTCGTGCTCATGGTCAGCGAGCTTAGACGGCCGCGCTCATGTGGTGATCGTGGGTGGGTCGTCCGGATCGGGCACCCGGTCGCTCCAGCCGCCGGGCACGCTGCGGCCCTGCTGTTCGCGGAAGCGGACGGGTGCGGTGCCGACCCGGCGGGCGAAGAGCCGGGAGAAGTAGGCGGGGTCGTCGTAGCCGACGCGGCGGGCCACGGCGGCGACCGGCAGGTCGGTGGCGGCGAGGAGTTCCTTGGCCCGGCCGAGGCGGATGCCGAGCAGATAGTCCTTGGGGCTGCAGCCGGCTCCGCGCCGTACGGCGGTGCGCAGTTCGGCGGGGGTCATACCGTGCCGGGAGGCGTGCTCGGCGACGGTGAGCGGCTGGTACGCGTCGCGGGCCAGCGCCTGGAGCACCGGGTCGCCGTCGGGCCCGATGTCGGCGCGGGCGCGGCGGAGCGAGACGAGGAGTTCGTGGACGGCTGCCCCGGTCTCCACCTCCAGGAGGGGGTTGCCTCGCCGGGCGGCGCGCACGATGCGGCCGACGGCGGCGCGCGGGGCGGCGGTGTCGGAGAGCGGGACGAGGGGGCGGTCGGGCTCGATGTAGCCGAGTTCGGTGTACGTGGCGGTGGCGGGGCCGGTGAAGTCGACGAAGCTCTCGTCCCAGCCGGTGCCGGGGTCGGCGCCGTAGTGGTGGGGGGTGCCGGGGGTCAGCCAGATCAGGCTGGGGCCGGTGACGGGGGTGCGGCGGCCGTCGGTGCCCTTGAACCAGCCGGTGCCGGAGTTGACGACCACGGCGACGTGGTGGTCGAGGGTGCGGGGTCCGACGGTGGGCAGCGCGCCGTGCTGGAGGCCGACGCCGAGGCAGACGAGGCCCAGCCGGTGGTGGAGCGGGCTCGGCGTGAAGAAGCGCATCCAGGTGTGGTAGGTCGGCATCCCGCTCCTCCTTTCCGCGCACGTCGTCCTGCGCGTCGTGTCCGATGTCCTGCGCGTTGTGTCCAATCAGCAGCGATCTTTGTCCATGGACCCGGTGCGCGCCAGAGGTGAAGGTGGTCGGACCGATTCACCGGAGGGCCGCGGGTGCGGCCGGGCACAGGAGCGTACGAGCGCGATGACCGACTTCACCGTGGGGGACGACGGCTTCCGGTTCGACGGGAAGCCCGTACGGCTGCTGTCGGGCGCCCTGCACTACTTCCGGGTGCACGAGGAGCAGTGGGAGCACCGGCTGGCGATGCTCGCCGCGATGGGGCTGAACTGCGTCGAGACGTACGTACCGTGGAATCTGCACGAGGCCCGGGAGGGCGAGGTCCGGGATGTGGGGGCGCTCGGCCGGTTCCTGGACGCGGTGGAGCGGGCGGGGCTGTGGGCGATCGTGCGGCCGGGGCCGTACATCTGCGCCGAGTGGGAGAACGGCGGTCTTCCGGTGTGGGTGACGGGCAGGTTCGGGCGGCGGGTGCGGACCCGGGACGCGGAGTACCGCGCGGTGGTGGAGCGGTGGTTCCGGCAACTGCTGCCGCAGGTGGTGCGACGGCAGACCGGCCGGGGCGGTCCGGTGATCCTCGTCCAGGCGGAGAACGAGTACGGGAGTTACGGCAGCGACGCGGCGTATCTGGAGTGGCTGGCGGGGCTGTTGCGGCAGTGCGGGGTTACGGTTCCGCTGTTCACGTCGGACGGCCCGGAGGACCACATGCTGACCGGTGGTTCGGTGCCGGGGCTCCTCGCGACGGCGAACTTCGGTTCGGGGGCGCGGGAGGGCTTCGAGGTGCTGCGCCGGCATCAGCCGAAGGGCCCGTTGATGTGCATGGAGTTCTGGTGCGGCTGGTTCGACCACTGGGGGGCCGAACCGGTGCTGCGGGATCCGGAGCAGGCGGCCGGGGCGCTGCGGGAGATCCTGGAGTGCGGGGCGTCGGTGAACGTCTACATGGCGCACGGGGGGACGAATTTCGGCGGCTGGGCCGGGGCGAACCGCGGTGGCCCGTTGCAGGACGGGGCGTTCCGGCCGACGGTGACGTCGTACGACTACGACGCCCCGGTCGACGAGTACGGGCGGGCCACGGAGAAGTTCCGGTTGTTCCGGGAGGTCCTGGAGGGGTACGCCGAGGGGCCGTTGCCCGCGCTGCCGCCGGAGCCGAAGGGCCTGGCCGGTCCGGTGCGGGTGGAGCTGGACGGGTGGGCCGGGCTCGGGGACGTACTGGAGGCGCTGGGCGATCCGGAGACGGCGGAGTCGGGGGTGCCGCCGACCTTCGAGGAGCTGGGCGTGGACCGGGGCCTGGTGCGCTACCGGGTGGCGGTGCCGGGGCCGCGCGAGGCGTATCCGCTGGGGGCCTCGGGGCTGCGGGACCGGGCGGTGGTGTACGTGGACGGGGTGCGGGCCGGGGTGCTGACCGAGGAGTCCGGGCCGCTGCCGGAGCCGGTGGCGGGTCCGGCGGAGGTCGAGCTGTGGGTGGAGTCGCTGGGCCGGGTCAACTACGGGCCGCGGTTGGGTGAGCCGAAGGGCGTCACGGGCGGGGTGCTGCACGAGCGGCAGTATCTGCACGGGGTACGGGCCCGGGCGCTGCGGCTGGACGCCTTCGAGGCGGCGGACGCGGTGGCGGCGGTCCCGTTCGGTCCGGTGGAGGCCGCCGCGGGGGCGGGAGACGCGGGGCGGACGGGCCTGTTCCGGGGGACGTTCACGGCCGGGAGCGTACGGGGGGTCGATCACGCCGGTCTCGAACTGCCGGGCTGGACGCGCGGCTTCGTGTGGGTGAACGGCTTCTGCCTGGGCCGGTACTGGTCGGCGGGCCCGCAGCGGACCCTGTACGTGCCGGGTCCGGTGCTCCGCGAGGGCGTCAACGAGGTGTGGGTGCTGGAGCTGGAGGAGGCGGGCGCGCCGCGGGTGGAACTGGGTCCGGGAGCGCCCGTTCGTGCGGGCGCTCCCGGGGTGGTTCAGCCGTGATCACCGGCCGGACGTGCGGTGACCGGCGGCCGGACACGCCTTAGGGAGGTCAGAGCGAGTCGGCCGCGGAGGCGATGTCACCGGCGAAGTGCGAGACCTGGGCGTAGACGCCCGGGTAGTCGGGGCGGGCGCAGCCCTGGCCCCAGCTGACGATGCCGACCTGGACCCACTCGTCGGAGTCGTCCTTGCGGAACATCGGGCCGCCGGAGTCGCCCTGGCAGCTGTCGACGCCGCCGGTGCCGAGGAGGCCGGCGCAGATCTCCTCGTCGGCGACGAGGTCGCCGCCGTAGGCGGACGAGCAGTCGGCGTCGGAGACGAACGGCACGTCGGCCTTCAGCAGGTGGCGCTGCTGGCTGCCGCCCTCGCGGTCGGCGCCCCAGCCCGCGACGGTGAAGGTGCCCTCGTCGTAGGTGTCGTCGGTGGCGATCTTGAGGGTGGGCTGGTCGATCGGCTGGGCGAGCTTGATCAGCGCCCAGTCCTTGCCGGTGCCGTTGTAGCCGGGGGCTTGCAGGACCTTGGTGGACTGGACCTCGACGGCGTCGGGCGACTGGAGGTCGGCGACACCGCCGGTGACGGTGATCGAGGTGTCGTTGCCCGAACCGTCCACGCAGTGGGCGGCGGTGAGGACGATGTCCTGGGCGTAGAGCGCACCTCCGCAGCCCATGGAGAGCCGGACCATGAAGGGGAACTCGCCCTGTTCGGCGCGTTCTCCGCCGACGATCGGCTGGGGGGCCGCGGCGGCGGGCTGGAGGCTGACGGTCGCGAGGGCGACGGCGGCTATGGCGACGGAACACCTTTTCAGCACGCTCAGAAGCTTCACGGAGGCCTTCTTTCGTGGGGGGATTTCGTGTGGGGGGTTGCTGTGGGAGGTTGCGCTGCTGCGTTGTGGTGCAGGAGTCCTGGTACTCGGGGTTTCCGGTACGCGGGATTCCGGTGCTGCTGTGGGGTTGCGCGGTCCGGCACGCATGTCCCGACCGGGGTGACGGTCTCCGGCACCGAAGCCGGATTCGCCATGTACCTGACAAGAACAATCCGATTATCGGTGCCGGGTGACCGCTGCCACAAGGCGCACTTTTCAGCCAAGATCATCGGCGGGTTTCCGGCCCGGCATACAGTGGAGGTCCGTCGACCGTCGCGGATGGGGGGTTCCGACGTGGCGAACAGCCCTCCGGGCGCACCCGTCGTCCATGGTTTTCCGCATCTGGACACGGTCCGCTCCGCCATCACCGCGCTCTACCGCCGGCTCTCCGCGGACGGCGTCCACGCCTACGCCACCAGCCTCCCGCCCGCCGACGCCGCGTTCGCGGACCAGGACGATCTGCACCTGGGAGCCCAGCGGGTGGCGCGCTCCCTGGTCCAGCACCTCCATCTGCCCGAGGCCCGCATGATCGTCGGCTTCCGGGCTATGGAGCACGCGGCGAGCGTGGAACTCACCGCGGGCCCCGAGTACTTCATCGAGCTCAACGACCGCTTCCGCACCCACCGCAGGGACATCGGGGCGGCGCTCGCGCACGAGGTCACCCATGTGCTGCTGCACCGGCTCGGCCTGGAGTTCCCCGGGACCCGCGCCAACGAGATCCTGACCGACACCACGACGGCCTACCTCGGCGCGGGCTGGCTGCTGCTGGACGCGTTCCGGGAGGACGCCACCTCCCGTCAGAAGCTGGGCTACCTCACCCCGGAGGAGTTCGGATACGTCCTGGCCAAGCGGGCGTTCGCCTTCGACGAGGACCCCTCGCCGTGGTTCACCAGCCCCCAGGCGTACACCGCGTACACCAAGGGCCGGGAGCGGGCGCTGCGGGATCTGCGCCGGCCGCCGCTGACCGCCGCGGGCTGGGCGGGCCGCCGCCGCTACGCCAAGGACCGCCGGTACGCCCAGGACCACCCCGGCACCGCCCCGGACCCGAACGTTCCGTACGCCTTCGAGACCGGCGACGGCGGTCCGCGCGTCTCCTTCCCCTGCCCCACCTGCCACCAGCGCATCCGGGTCCCCGTCCGGGGCCGGTTCACCGCGCGCTGCGGGCTGTGCCGGACCGCTCTGGAGTGCGACACCTGAGCCGGGGCGCAGTCGGCGGCCCCCCGTAGGATCGAAGCATGACGAACGAGCCGATCAGGGACGAACCATGCCTGTTCGACGCGCTGTACGAGGACGAGAACGCGGTCGTACGGGCCCTGCGCGCGGGTGCGCGGGCCGAGTCGAGCGACGAGGAGGGCACGACGGCGCTCTATCT
This sequence comes from Streptomyces sp. iso_384, assembly GCF_056172905.1. Taxonomy (NCBI): domain Bacteria; kingdom Bacillati; phylum Actinomycetota; class Actinomycetes; order Kitasatosporales; family Streptomycetaceae; genus Streptomyces; species Streptomyces sp. iso_384. The sequence continues at coordinate 2,364,061 of NZ_JBWBTT010000001.1, read as the reverse complement.
GGCGTCGGTCCAGGACCGCCTGGAAGCGGTACGCCTGCTGCTCGCCGCCGGGGCCGACCCCGACCGGGCGAGCGGCCCCCGGGCGAGCGACCTGCCGCTGTGCGGGGCGGCGTGCGGCGGCCACACCGAGGTGGTGGAGGCGCTGCTGTCCGCCGGGGCCCGGCCGGATCTGCGTGAGGAGTTCGGCTTCACGGCGCTGCGGTGGGCGGTCGGCCTGGGGCACTCCGCGACGGTGGAGCTGCTCCTCGCCCATGGCGCGGACCCGCTGCTGCCGGGCCCGCAGGGGGAGTCGATGCTGGTGCTGGCGGCCCAGCGCGGATCCCTGCGCACGGTACGGGCGCTGCTCGCGCACGGCGCGGGCGCGAAGGGGCAGGAGCCCGCGGTCGCCCTGGCGCTGGCCGAGGCGCGGCGCATCGCCGGACTCGATCCGGAGCGGGAGCTGCTGCTGCGGCTGGAGGAGATGTACGGCTCCGGCATCGAGACGGTGACGCTCCACGACCGGCGCGACGGCGAGGAGACGACAGCGGTGGAGCTGCTCCGGGACGGGGCGCCGTCGGCGGGCGTGGACCAGCACACGGGCCACGGCGAGATCGCGGCCCTGCTGGGCGCACCGGCGTAGTCACCGCCCGGGCCGCCCCCGCATGTCGGCCGGCGGCTATCGGCTCCGCTCCCACACATCCCGGGTGAGTTCGTATTCCACGTCGCCGTGTTCGGAGCCCTCGATGACCTCCGGCCAGTCCTCGGTGTAGGCCCGGAGGAAGGTAAGCCCCGCCTTCTCCATCACGCGCCGGGATCCCGTGTTGACCGCCATGGTGTTGGCGGTGACCCGCTGGACCCCGAGGTCGGTGAACCCCTTGTCGACCAGGGCCCGCGCCCCCTCGGTGGCGTGACCGCGGCCCCAGGCGGCCCGGTTCAGCCGGTAGCCGAGCTCGACGACGGCGGGGTCGTGGTCGTCCAGCGGCCGGAGTCCGAACCAGCCCAGAAAGGCCCCGGTGTCCTTCCGCCGCGCGGCCCAGTAGCCGCGGGTCCCGGTGCACGGGTAGTGGTGGAGGAGCCTCGGCAGGGTCCGGTCCCGGATGTCCTCGGGGCTGGTGGGCCGGCCGCCGTTGATGTACCGCATGACGGCGGGGTCGTTGTCGAGGGCGAGCAGGTCGGGGGCGTCGGCGGCGGTGACCGGGCGCAGGACGAGCCGGTCGGTCTCCAGGAAGACGGGCATCCGGCCGTCCTCCTGGACCCGGAACGTCAGCCCTTCCGGGCTGCGCAGCCGCACGGCACGACGGCCGTCCTCCTCCCCGGGGAGGGTGGCGGGTTCCTGCCCGTGGGCGCGGGCGCGCCGGATCACACCGTCCAGGTCGTCCACGCCGATGGCCAACTCCCACCGGGGAGCGGAGCCGGCGGCGGCCGGGCCTGGGGCGGCTGCGCGGAAGTCGGCCCGGCCGAGGGGTGCGCCGATCGTGGCGGCGTAGAACCGCCGGGCCAGCCCGGGGTCTTCGCAGGCCAGGACCGTACGGTGAGGGCCGGCGGCGACCGTGGCGGGCGTCGGCCATCCGGTGGGCTTCTGCCGCTGCCAGAGGGAGAAGGCCGCGCCCACCGGGTCGATCAGCGTGGCGATCCGGCCCTGGTCCCCCGCGTCGAAGGGCGGGAGGACGATCCGCGCTCCGTTCTCGACCGCCACAGCCGTACGGTGGTCCACGTCGTCGGCGGCGAGGTAGTAGGCGATGTGCGGCGGTGTTCCGGGCGGGTACACCGGCTGGGCGAGGTCGCTCACCCCTCCGATCCGGGCGCCTGAGGCAGAGATCGTGACGGCCCGCCGCCGGTCCTCCTCGTCCACGGCGAAGTCCCAGCCCAGCACCGAGGAGAAGAAGGCGGCGGTGCCGGACGGGTCGTGGGTCTTGAGGTCCATCCAGCAGAACTCGTTCATCGGTTCGGGCCCTGTTCCTGTTCGTCGTGTGCTGCGAGGGTGTCCGGTACGGGACGGCTCCCGCAAGCGGGTTTCCCGGCACGGACGACGGGCCCCACGTCACTCCCCTCAGGACGCCCCGTAGACCCGCCCCGGCTCCGCCGCCTCCGCCAGCAGTCGGCGCACCGTCCCGCCCGCCTCGGCCGGTGACCTGAGCGCGCCCCGGTCGTCGGTGGGGCCGGGGCGCCAGCCCTCCATGACGGTGATGCGGCCCGCCTCGGCCTCGAAGACACGGCCCGTCACCCCGTCGCTCGAAGCGGACCCGAGCCAGACGACGAGGGGCGAGACGTTCGCGGGGGCCATCGCGTCGAACGCGCCCTCCCCCGGGGCCGCCATGGTCGCGGCGAAGGCTTGCTCGGTCATCCGGGTCCGGGCGGCCGGGGCGAGGGCGTTGACCTGGACTCCGTACCGGCCCAGTTCGGCCGCCGCGACCAGGGTCAGGGCGACGATTCCGGCCTTGGCCGCCGCGTAGTTGCTCTGGCCGACGCTGCCGAGGAGTCCGGCGCCGGAGCTGGTGTTGATCACCCGGGCGACCGGTGGGCGGCCCGCCTTGGCCTCGGCCCGCCAGTGGGCGGCGGCGTGTTTCAGAGGCAGGAAGTGACCTTTGAGGTGAACGCGCATCACCGCGTCCCAGTCGTCCTCGTCCAGGTTGACGAGCATCCGGTCCCGCAGGAAGCCCGCGTTGTTGACGAGGGTGTCGAGGCGGCCGAAGGCGTCCAGGGCGGTGGTGACGAGGGAGGCCGCGCCTGCGGCGGTGGCGATGTCGCCGCCGTGGACGACGGCCTCGCCGCCCGCCGCCACGATCTCCTCGGCGACCTCACGGGCCGGTCCGTCGGAGCCCCCGCCCCCGCTGCCGTCCGGTCGGACGCCGAGGTCGTTGACGACGACCCGTGCCCCTTCGGCGGCGAACGCCAGCGCGTGGGCCCGGCCGAGCCCCCGCCCGGCGCCGGTGACGGCGACGACCCGGCCCGCGCAGAGTCCGGCACGGTGTGCGGTGGGTGCGGTCATCTCATCTCCCCTGGAAGTGGGCCTGGTTGGCGGGCGGGGCGCCTGCTACCGTCCACCTAACAAACGTTTGGTGGAAAGGTAGCTGATCCTCCGATGACTGTCTCCACCGCGTCGCCCCCCGGGAACCACGGCGTCCGCGTCGTCACCGTCGACCGTCCGCCCGTCAACGCGCTGCCCGTGCAGGGCTGGTACGACCTGGCCGACGCCGTCCGGGCGGCGGGCCGTGACCCGCAGGTGCGCTGCGTCGTCCTGGCCGCCGCCGGGCGCGGCTTCAACGCGGGCGTCGACATCAAGGAGTTGCAGCGTGATCCGGGACACAAGGCGCTGATCGGCGCCAACCGGGGCTGCGCCGAGGCGTTCGCAGCGGTGTACGCGTGCGAGGTCCCGGTCGTCGCGGCGGTGCGGGGCTTCTGTCTGGGCGGCGGTATCGGCCTCGTCGGGAACGCCGACGCGATCGTCGCGAGCGAGGACGCGGTCTTCGGCCTGCCGGAGCTGGACCGGGGCGCGCTCGGCGCCGCGACCCATCTCGCCCGGCTGGTGCCGCAGCACCTGATGCGCACGCTGTACTACACCTCGCGCACGGTCACCGCCGCCGAGCTGCTTGCCCACGGATCGGTCTGGCGGGTGGTCCCGGGCGGGCGACTGATGGCTGCCGCGCTGGAGTTGGCGGACGAGATCGCCGCCAAGGACGGTCATCTGCTGCGGCTGGCCAAGGCCGCACTGAACGGCATCGACCCCGTCGACGTACAACGCAGCTACCGCTTCGAGCAGGGGTTCACCTTCGAGGCGAACCTCGCCGGGACCGCTGCCCGGGTCCGCGACACCTTCGGCAAGGAGGCCCGACCGTGACCACTCCCCCGCAGCGGCGCGACAAGTCGATGACGCCCGAGGAGGTCGTCGGCCGGCTGAGCAGCGGGATGACGGTCGGGATCGGCGGCTGGGGCTCGCGCCGCAAGCCGATGGCGCTGGTCAGGGCACTGCTCCGGTCATCGGTCACCGATCTCACGGTGATCTCCTACGGTGGCCCGGACGTCGGCCTGCTGGCGGCGGCGGGGCGGATCCGCCGTCTGGTCACGGCGTTCGTGACGCTCGACTCGATCCCGCTGGAGCCGCACTACCGGGCGGCCCGGCAGCGCGGGGCGTTCGCGCTGACGGAGATCGACGAGGCGATGTTCATGTGGGGACTGCACGCGGCGGCGAACCGACTGCCGTTCCTGCCGGTGCGGGCCGGGCTCGGCTCGGACGTGATGCGGGTCAACCCCGATCTGCGCACGGTGACTTCACCGTACGAGGACGGCGAGGAGTTCGTGGCGGCGCCCGCCCTGCGGATGGACGCGGCGCTGGTCCACCTCAACCGGGCGGACCGGCTCGGCAACGGCCAGTACCTGGGCCCCGACCCGTACTTCGACGACCTGTTCTGCGAGGCGGCGGACGCGGCATACGTCTCCTGCGAACGCATGGTGGACACACGGGAGTTGACGGAGGGCGGGCGGCCGCTGCCGACCCTCCTCGTCCAACGGCACGCCGTCACCGGTGTCGTGGAGACGCCGGGCGGGGCGCACTTCACCTCCTGCGTCCCCGACCACCCGCGCGACGAGCCGTTTCAGAAGGCGTACGCGACGGCGGCGGCCGATCCCGCCGCCTGGGCCGAGTTCGCGGCCCGCTTCCTGCCGCCGGACGGCGACGAGAAGGGCTACCAGCAGGCGGTCCGCGCCTGGCACGAGGAGCAGAAATGAACGCACCCGGCGGCGAGGCCACCACGGCGGCCGCGACCCGTGCCGAGTACTGCGTGATCGCCTGCGCGGAGACCTGGCGGGGCGACGGTGAGATCCTGGCCAGTCCGATGGGCGCGGTGCCGTCCGTCGGCGCGCGGCTGGCCCGGCTGAGCTTCGCGCCCGACCTGCTGCTCACGGACGGTGAGGCGACGCTCGTCGGCCCGGACGGCGAGCCGGAGGGCTGGCTCCCGTACCGCAGACATCTGGCCCTGGTGACCGGGGGGCGGCGGCACGTGATGATGGGCGCGAGCCAGATCGACCGCTTCGGCAACCAGAACATCTCCTGCATCGGCGACTGGGAGCAACCGGCCCGCCAGCTCCTGGGCGTACGCGGAGCACCGGTCAACACCCTCAACAACCCGGTGAGTTACTGGATCCCCCGGCACTCGCCCCGGGTCTTCGTCGAGCGCGTCGACATGGTCTGCGGGGTCGGCCACGACCGGGCGGCGGCGGCGGGCCCCTCGGCCACGCGCTTCCACCGCATCCCCCGGGTCGTCAGCGATCTCGGGGTCTTCGACTTCGCGACGCCGGACCGTTCGATGCGGCTGGCCTCGGTCCACCCGGGCGTCACCGTGGAAAGGGTCCGCGAGGCGACGGGCTTCCCGCTCACGGTCCCCGCCGACGTCCCGTACACCCGCGCCCCCTCCCCCGCCGAACTCGCCCTGATCCGCGAGGTCGTCGACCCGGCCCGCACCCGGGACCGGGAGGTCGGGGCCTGATGCGTACCGCCCTGACCGACCTCGTCGGCGTCCGGCACCCGATCGTGCAGACCGGGATGGGCTGGGTGGCGGGCCCCCGCCTGGTCACCGCGACCGCGCGGGCCGGGGCGCTGGGCATCCTGGCGTCGGCGACCATGACGCCGGAGCAACTGCGGTCCGCCGTACGGGAGGTGCGGTCCCGGACCGACGCGCCGTTCGGGGTGAATCTGCGGGCGGACGCGGGCGATGCCCGGGAGCGGGTACGGATCATCGTCGAGGAGGGTGTACGGGTCGCGTCGTTCGCGCTCGCCCCGTCGCAGGAGCTGATCGCGGAGCTGAAGGACGCGGGCGTGGTCGTCGTCCCGTCGGTGGGGGCCCGGCGGCACGCGGAGAAGGTCGCGGCGTGGGGCGCGGACGCGGTGATCGTGCAGGGCGGCGAGGGCGGCGGTCACACGGGGGAGGTCGCCACCACGGTGCTGCTGCCGCAGGTGGTCGACGCGGTGGACATCCCGGTGGTCGCTGCGGGCGGCTTCCACGACGGCCGGGGGCTGGTGGCGGCGCTGGCGTACGGGGCGGCGGGCATCGCGATGGGCACCCGGTTCCTGCTGACCTCGGACTCGACGGTCCCGGACGCGGTGAAGGCACGCTACCTCGCGGCGGCCGCCCAGGACATCACGCTGACGCGGGCGGTGGACGGGCTGCCGCACCGGATGCTCCGCACGGAGATGGTGGCGGAGCTGGAGGGCGCGGGCCGGCTGCGTTCGCTGTACGGGGCGGTGCGCCGGGCGTCCCGCTTCCGCCGGCTGTCCGGCCTGAGCCGACGGGGCATGGTCCGGGACGGCCTGGCGATGCGGCACGGAAAGAAGCTGAGCTGGAGCCAGGTGCTGATGGCGGCGAACGCCCCGATGCTGCTGAGGGCGTCGATGGTGGAGGGCCGCACGGACCTCGGCATCATGGCCTCCGGCCAGGTGGCGGCCCTGATCGAGGATCTGCCGAGCGTGGCGGGGCTGGTGACACGGATCCTGACGGAGGCGGACGAGACCTTGGCGGCCCTGGGCCCGACGCCTGACGACCGGGCCGCCCCGTCAAGCCCGTCCGGCGATTGAGGCCGTCTTCGGGCCGGGCCGCCCCGTCAAGACCGTCCGGCGATTGAGGACATCCTTTGGCCCAGGCCACGGACCGGGCCGGCGAACTCCAGCCCGTCAGGCGATTGAGGGCAGAGCCCCCGCCCGGGGCTGTCGGGGCTCTGCCCCGGACCCCGGTCCTCAATCGCCGGACGGCTTGAGATGGCCCTACGCCGCCCGGCGGCCGCGCGCAGGCGCCCCGGAGCGGCCGGCGCCGCGAGCCTCGCCGCCCGAGCGCCCCGCACCGCCACCGGAACGCGCACCCTGAGCACCGCCGGTCCCGCCGGCCCCGCGCCGGCCCCGCCCCCGGCTGCCGGAGCGCACCGCGCCCCCGCCCGATCCCGCCGAACCGCCCGACCGGGCCCTCTGCTTCGGCGGGGTCGGCTGCGGTACCTCGATCACGATCGCGACGCCCGACGGCTCACGCGCGCCCGTGATCCGGCTCAGTTCCGCGTCGCCGGAGGTGACCCGCGTGGTGCGCGGCGCGATGCCCGCGTCCTGCATCAGCCGGGTCATCTCGCGCTTCTCCTCGGGCAGCACCAGCGTGACGACGCTGCCGGACTCCCCGGCGCGCGCCGTGCGCCCGCCGCGGTGGAGGTAGTCCTTGTGGTCGGTCGGCGGGTCCACGTTGACGACCAGGTCGAGGTCGTCGACGTGAATGCCGCGGGCCGCGACGTTCGTCGCGACGAGCGCGGTGACCTCACCGGTCTTGAACTGGTCGAGCGTCCGGTTGCGCTGCGGCTGGGAGCGCCCGCCGTGCAGGGCGGCCGCCCGTACACCGCTGGCGAGCAGCCGCTTGGCGAAGCGGTCGGCGGCGCGCTTGGTGTCGACGAACATGATCACCCGGCCGTCGCGGGCGGCGATCTTCGTGGCGACGGCCTTCTTGTCGGTCTCGTCCAGGACGTGGAGCACGTGGTGCTCCATCGTGGTGACCGCACCGGCGGACGGGTCGACGGAGTGCACGACCGGGTCGGTGAGGAACATCTTGACGAGCCGGTCGATGTTCTTGTCGAGGGTCGCGGAGAACAGCATGCGCTGCCCGTCCGCCTCGACCTGCTTGAGCAGAGCGACGACCTGCGGCATGAAGCCCATGTCGGCCATCTGGTCGGCCTCGTCGAGGACGGTGATGGAGACCTCGTCCAGGCGGCAGTCGCCGCGCTCGATGAGGTCCTTGAGCCGGCCCGGGGTGGCGACGAGGACTTCGGCGCCGCGCCGCAGGGTGGCGGACTGCTTGGTGATCGACATGCCGCCGACGACGGTGGCCATCCGCAGGTTCACGGCGGTCGCGTACGGGGTCAGCGCGTCGGTGACCTGCTGGGCCAGCTCACGGGTGGGGACGAGGACCATGGCGAGCGGGGCGCGCGGCTCGCTGCGGCGTCCCGCGGTGCGGGCCAGCAGGGCCAGGCCGAAGGCGAGGGTCTTGCCGGAGCCGGTGCGCCCGCGGCCGAGGATGTCGCGGCCGGCCAGCGAGTTCGGCAGGGTGGCGCCCTGGATCGGGAACGGCTCGGTGACACCCTGCGCGGCGAGGGTCTTCAGCAGCCCGGCGGGCATGTCCAGGTCGGCGAAGGCCTCGACGGACGGCAGCGCGGGGGTCACGGTCTCCGGCAGAGCGAACTCGGCGGGCTGTGCGACAGCGGGCTTGCGGCGGGCCGAGGGCTTGGAACCGCCCTGGTTACGGGAGCGGGGTGCGCCGCCCCGGCCGTTCGGGGCGGCCTGGGGGCCCGCCCCCTGGCCGCGGCCTCGGCCACGGGCCGGACGGGAGCGGGGGGTGCGGTCCTGGCGTTCGGAGCTGGTCATACGGAATTGCCCTCCTGGGGGATTCCTGGGCAACTGCCGAATGGGTTTACTGCGATGTGCCGGCCCGGCCGTCCGGGTGCGCCCCCAGGATGTGCGCACAGAACGGGTTGTTGCGACGGGTGGTCGCTCGGACAGCACAAACCGGGGCCCGCACCTTCACGGTGCGGGCCCCGGTCAGCGAGGTACGCGTCCGGCAATTAGGCCGGGACGATGTTCTCCGCCTGCGGGCCCTTCTGGCCCTGCGTGACGTCGAAGGAGACCTTCTGGCCCTCCTGGAGCTCACGGAAGCCCGAGGTGGCGATGTTGGAGTAGTGGGCGAAGACGTCGGCGCCGCCGCCGTCCTGCTCGATGAAGCCGAAGCCCTTTTCCGAGTTGAACCACTTCACGGTTCCAGTAGCCATGTCATTCTCCTAAAAGAGGTGCAGTGCCGGAAATCCGCACTTTACGGATTCCAAGTCGCCGCATTGAGCCCCATCCGGAGAAAGCCGGAAAACAATAATGCGCCTGAGGAAGCATTCCCGTCAGGCGCACATAAAGTTCATGGGTACCAAAACTGCAACGGGAAACACCTTAGCACGTCCTCTCCTCCGGCGGTGGATCACGCCACGCCGCCGGAGGGAAAACCTGGCTGACCGGAAGGTGTATGCCGGGCATCCCGGAGCCCGGGCATCTCAGAGCCGCTCGACGATGGTGACGTTGGCCTGTCCGCCGCCCTCGCACATCGTCTGGAGCCCGTAGCGGCCGCCGGTGCGTTCCAGTTCGTGGAGCAGGGTGGTCATGAGCCGGGCTCCGGTCGCGCCGAGCGGGTGGCCCAGGGCGATGGCCCCGCCGTTGACGTTGACCCGCTCGGGGTCGGCGCCGGTCTCCTTCAGCCAGGCGAGGACGACCGGGGCGAACGCCTCGTTGATCTCGACGAGGTCGATGGCGTCGATGGTGAGGCCGGTCTTCTTCAGGGCGTACGCGGTGGCGGGGATCGGGGCCGAGAGCATCCGGATCGGGTCCTCACCGCGTACGGACAGGTGGTGGATGCGGGCCCGTGGGGTGAGGCCGTGTTCGGCGACGGCCCGCTCGGAGGCGATGAGCAGGGCGGCGGCCCCGTCGGAGACCTGGGAGGAGCAGGCGGCGGTGATGGTGCCGCCCTCGACGACGGGCTTCAGGCCGGCCATCTTCTCCAGGGTGGTGTCGCGGCGCGGCCCCTCGTCCGCGGTGACGTCCCCGTACGCGACGGTCTCGCGGGCGAAGCGGCCCTCGTCGACGGCGCGGACCGCCCGCCGGTGGGAAGTAAGGGCGAACTCCTCCATGTCGCGGCGGCCGATGCCCCACTTCTCGGCGATCAGCTGGGCGCCGTGGAACTGGTTGACGGGGGCGTCGCCGTAGCGGGCCCGCCAGCCCTCGCTGCCCGCGAAGGGCCCCTGGGTGAGGCCGAGGGGTTCGGCGGCCTGACGGGAGGCGAAGGCGATGGGGATCTGGGTCATGTTCTGGGTGCCGCCCGCCACGACGAGGTCCTGGGTGCCGGAGAGGACGCCCTGGGCCGCGAAGTGGAGGGCCTGCTGGGAGGAGCCGCACTGCCGGTCGACGGTGACGCCGGGGACCTCCTCGGGCAGTCCGGCGGCGAGCCATGACGTACGGGCGATGTCGCCGGCCTGCGGTCCGACGGTGTCCAGGCAGCCGAAGACGACGTCCTCGACGGCGGCCGGGTCGACGCCCGAGCGGGCGATCAGCTCGCGCAGCACATGGGCTCCGAGGTCGGCGGGGTGGGCGGCCCCGAGGCCTCCTCCGCGCCGCCCGACGGGGGTGCGTACCGCTTCGACGATGTAGGCCTCGGTCATGGCTGCTGCTCCTCGGGGCGCTCGGGGTGGGCGAACGGTGCTACGTACGCAGGGCGATGCCGTCGAGCACCATCGAGAGGTACTGGCGGGCGATCTCCTCGGGGCTGTGGTGTCCGCCGGGGCGGTACCAGGAGGCCGCGACCCAGACGGTGTCGCGGACGAAGCGGTAGGTGAGGCGGATGTCGAGGTCGTCGCGGAAGACGCCTTCGGCGACGCCGCGTTCCAGGGTGCCGAGCCAGGCCTTCTCGAACCTGGTCTGCGAGTCGACGAGGTAGGCGAAGCGCGGCTGGGTGGCGAGGTGTCTGGACTCCTTCTGGTAGATCGCGACGGCGGGGCGGTGCCGGTCGATCTCCCGGAAGGACTCGGTGACCAGGGCCTCGATGGTCTCGCGGGGGCCGAGGCCGGCCGCCAGGACCGCGTCGTAGCCCTGCCAGAGCTCGTCGAGGAAGGTGGAGAGGATCTCGTCGATCATCGATTCCTTGGAATCGAAGTGGTAGTAGAGGCTGCCCGCGAGCATCCCGGCCTCGTCCGCGATCCGGCGGACGGTGGTGGCGTTGTATCCCTGGGCGGCGAAGACCTCGGCGGCGGTGGCGAGCAGTTCTCGGCGTCGCTCCGGCGTGGGGGTCACCTGGGGCTTCTTCTTGGTAGGCACCCGGCCATTGTCCGTCCACGGCTTGCGTGTTCACGCATGCTGGCTGCTGACGGGGACGATCTCGCCGGTCATGTACGAGGAGTAGCCGCTGGCGAGGAAGACGATGACGTTGGCGACCTCCCAGGGTTCGGCGTACCGGCCGAAGGCCTCCTTCGCGGTGAGTTCGGCGAGGAGTTCGGCGGAGGTGACCTTGGCGAGATGCGGGTGCATGGCGAGGCTGGGGGCGACGGCGTTGACGCGTACGCCGTAGTCGGCGGCTTCGAGGGCGGCGCAGCGGGTGAGGGCCATGACGCCGGCCTTGGCGGCGGCGTAGTGGGCCTGGCCGCGCTGGGCGCGCCAGCCGACGACGGAGGCGTTGTTGACGAGGACGCCTCCGGCTCCGGCGGCCTTGAGGGAGCGCAGGGCGGCGCGGGTGCAGCGGAAGGTGCCGTTCAGGGTGACGTCGAGGATCCTGGTCCACTGGTCGTCGGTCATCTCGGTGAGTTCGGCGGTGCCGCCGAGGCCCGCGTTGTTGACGACGATGTCGAGGCCGCCGTGGCTCTGTTCGGCGTGTGAGAAGAGGGCGGCCACCTGCTCCTCATCGGTGACGTCGCAGGTCAGGTGGGTTACGCGGTCGGGTCCGAACGCGTCGGCGAGGGCGTGGGCGCTCTCCTTCAGCCGGCGGGCGTGGGCGTCGCTGATCACCACGCGCGCCCCCTCCTCCAGGAAGCGGCGAGCGGTGGCGCCGCCGATGCCGGCTCCGGCGGCGGCGGTGATCACGGCGGTGCGGCCGGCCAGCAGTCCGTGTCCCGGCAGGTAGGGCGGTGCGTCCATGGCCCGTTCCCCCGACTTCTCGACGGCGTGTGGGTCGTACGTTAACCTACCAAACACTTGTTAGGGAACGCCTCGGCGACGGCGCCGACCGGAGGGAAGGCGGGCGCGCCATGGACCTGGCGCAGACAGCACGGACCGGGGCGCTGCGGGCCGAGGCCCGGGCCTGGCTCCGCGAGCACGTACCCGCCCGGCCGCTGCCCTCCCTGGAGACCGAGGAGGGGTTCGCCGCGCACCGGGCGTGGGAGGCGCTGCTGCACAGCGGCCGGTGGTCGGCCGTCTCCTGGCCGCAGGAGTACGGGGGCCGGGGCGCGGATCTCTTCGGCTGGCTGGCGTTCGAGGAGGAGTACTGGGCGGCGGGCGCGCCGGGCCGGGTCTCGCAGAACGGGGTCAGCCTCCTCGCCCCGACCCTGCTCGCCCACGGCACGGCGGAGCAGCGGGCCCGGGTGCTGCCCCCGATGGCGAGCGGCGAGGTGATCTGGGCGCAGGCCTGGTCGGAGCCGGAGGCCGGGTCGGACCTGGCGGCGCTGCGCTCGCGGGCGGTGCGGACGGAGGGCGGCTGGCTGCTGTCGGGGCAGAAGACATGGTCATCACGGGCGGCGTTCGCGGACCGGGCGTTCGGGATCTTCCGTACGGACCCGGGGGCGGCGAAACCGCACCAGGGGCTCACGTACCTGATGTTCGGGCTGCGGGACCCCGGGGTCACGGTGCATCCGATCGGCCGGCTGGACGGGAAGCCGGCGTTCGCCGAGATCTTCCTGGACGAGGTCTTCGTACCGGACGAGGACGTCATCGGGGAGCCGGGGCAGGGCTGGCGGATCGCGATGTCGGCCACGGGGGACGAACGCGGGCTCACGCTCCGCTCCCCCGGCCGCTTCCTGGCCGCCGCCGCCCGGCTGACGGAACGGTGGCGGGAGGCGGGCGACCCGGCGGACACGGCGCTGCGGGACCGGGTGGCGGACGCGGTGATCGGGGCGCGGGCGTACCGGCTGTTCACGGCGGCCTCGGCGGCCCGGTTCGCGGCGGGGGCGTCGCTGGGTCCGGAGTCCAGCCTGAACAAGGTGTTCTGGTCGCGGTACGACATCGCGCTGCACGAGACGGCGCTGGACCTGCTGGGCCCGGACGCGGAACGGGCGGACACGGCTTGGGCGGAGGGGTACGTCTTCGCCCTGGCGGGGCCGATCTACGCCGGGACGAACGAGATCCAGCGCGACATCATCGCCGAGCGGCTGCTCGGCCTGCCGAAGGGACGGCGCTGATGCGTTTCCTGCTCACCGACGAGCAGCGGGAGTTCGGGCGCTCCCTGGACGCGCTGCTGACGGCGGCCGGCACCCCGGCGGTCCTGCGGGCGTGGGCGGCCGGGGATCACGGGCCGGGGCGGGCACTGTGGGGGCGGCTCGCGGACGCGGGGGTGTTCGCGCTGGCGGTTCCGGAGGCGTACGGGGGTCTGGGGCCGCTCCCGGTGGAGAGCGCCGTCGCCTGCGTGGAGCTGGGGCGGCACGCGGTGCCCGGCCCGGTGGCGGAGACCCTGGCGGCCGGGGTGCTGCTGGGCGGGGCGGGCGGCCCGGCGGCGAAGGAGTGGCTGCCGAGGATCGCGGCGGGTACGGCGGTGGTGTCGCTGCTTCTGGAGGGGCACGGGCCGTACGCGCTGGACGCGGACGCGGCGGACGCGGTGTTCACGGTCACCGGCGACGAACTGCGGCTCGCGCCGGGCCCGGGTTCACCGGCGGTCTCGGTGGATCCGGCGCGGCGGCTGTTCCGGCCGGAGCCGGGCGGCGCGGTGGTGGCGGCCGGGCCGGGGGTGCGCGAGGCGGCGCGGGCGGCGGGCGACCGGGCGGCGTTCGCGACGGCGGGCCTGGCCCTGGGCTGCGGGGAGGAGCTGCTGCGGGCGACGGTGGCGTACGTGAAGCAGCGCACCCAGTTCGGGGTGCCCGTCGGCTCCTTCCAGGCGGTCAAGCACCGGCTGGCCGACACCCTGCTCGGCCTGGAGTTCGCGCGCCCGCTGCTGTACGGGGCGGCGGTGGAGCTGGCCGAGGGGCCGGCCGGGGCCGGGGCGGCGGTCGCGGCGGCGAAGGTGACGGCGGGCGAGGCGGCGTACGCGGCGGCCCGCACCGCGCTCCAGTCGCACGGCGCGATCGGCTACACCGAGGAGTTGGCCCTCGCCTGGTGGCTGCGCCGGGCCCGGCCGCTGCGGGACGCCTGGGGGACGCCGTCCGCGTGCCGGGCCCGGGTGCTGGCGGGGTGAGCGACGCGGGGCCGGGTCCGGGCGCCCACGAGGTGAGCGACGCTGAGCCGGGTCCGGGCGCCGGGCGGGTGAGCGACCCCGGTCCGGCCCGGGCGCCGGCGGGGTCGGCGACCTCGATCCGGGCCCGCCCCGCCCGCCGGGGCCTCGTCACTTCCGGCGTACGGTGCGCAGCGGCCGGCCCGGCCGCCAGGACCGGATGACCAGCTCGTCGCCGTCGAGCCCGATGCGGACCACCTCGGTCAGTTCGGCCCGGAAGAGGTGGAAGGGCTCGGGCGGGGTGGCCTCCTCGATGAAGCGGGCGATCACCTCCGGGTCCGTGATCTCCACGGCCCGGCCGCTGACCCGGACGTCGCCGTCGTTCATCTCGGCGTCGGGGCCCGGGTTGGCGTGCAGCGCGAAGCGCGGGTCGCGGCGCAGGTCCAGGGCCTTGAGGGAGTCCGGCATCATGCCGAGCAGCAGCTCGCCGAAGCGGAAGTCGGCCTCCAGGCCGGTGACCCGGGGCGAGCCGTCCTTCCGCAGGGTGGCCAGGACATGGTGCTTGTAGAGCCGGAAGCGCTGTTGCACGGTGCCGGCGAAGTCGGGTTCGGCGGCGGCGAACCCCTCCCAGGAGACGGGTGCGGGTGCCGGTGCGGATGAAGGCGATGAAGACGTCATGGGCGCCATGCAACACCGGATACCCGACATCTCCTGTCGGCATTGGGGCGCGACAGGCGGGCGGACCCCGGGATGGAGTCAGACCGGGCCGACCGCCTCACCGCTCCGGACCGGGTTCTCCGGGGCCGGCCGGACGAGCTTGAGCAGGACCTCGTCGTACTCCTCGTCGACACGACGGCTCTCCTCCACGAAGCCCATCCGGGCGTAGAAGCCGCGGGCCCGCGTGTTCTTCTCGTACACCTCGAGGGTCAGGGAGCCGTGCAGCGCCGCCGCGTGCTCGACGAGGCGTCGGCCCACCCCGGTGCCCTGTGCTTCCGGAGCCACGAAAAGGCCGCCGATCTCGGCGTCCAGGAGCCCCAGGAGAGCCACCACCCGGCCGTTCGACTCGGCGACCCAGTTCTCGGCGTGGACGAGGTGGACCTCGCGCATCTCACGTGCGCGCTCGCCCTCGCCCTCACCGGGGATGAAGGGATGGGCCGTGCGGCCGGCCCGGGACCAGATGTCCATCGAAGCGTTCTCGTCCGTGTGGGCATAGCGGCGGATCACGGTACGTCCGGTTACGTGTGCGGGCATGCGGGTGACCGTATCCCGCGGCGAGGATCCCGTCAGCCGAATTTGCCGCCCTCCGCCGGGCGCGCGATCACCCGTCCGAGAACGTGATCAGCACCGCCTGGCCCATCGTCCGCAGGACCCCGGGCGACGCCCCGGTCGCGAGCACCGCGTCGTAGCGGTCCAGCCGGACGTCCGTGCCCTCCAGCTCCGCCCCGTCGTCCAGGGAGACGGCGAGCACCGCACCGCCTTCCGGCGGCAGCAGCCGGACCGTGCCGCAGACGACGGCGGTCTCCGCACGCGTACGCGCTCTGCGGTACATGACATTGAGATTGACGACGGGTCCGGCCAGCAGGAAGCCGTCGGTGGGCCGGTCGCCGGGAAAGGCGTGCGGCCAAAGCGGCTCGTCGACGATGTGGTGCTCGCCGCCGACGACGAGGTCCATGCCCGCGCCCTCGACGACGGTCAGCATGCGCTCCACGCCCGGGAAGACGGAGAACGGCCCGTCGGCGGTGACATCCGCCAGGCTCACCCGCCAGTCGAAGGCGTCGGCCCCGGCGCCCTCGGGGCCGGTGGCGATCTCCCGGGTGAGCCCGCCGCCGTTCTTCCAGGGGGCGGGGGTCAGGTCGGCGGCGCGCAGGATCCGTACGGTCACGGCACGATCCCCTGCTCGCGGGCGGCGGCCAGCCAGTGCGGGAACTCGGCGACGAGCTGGTCGTACAGCTCGGAGTCCGGGACCTTCCGGGGGTCCAGGCCCGCGTGGAAGTACCCGGCGTTGTCGACGACCCGCCTGCCGGGGACGGCCAGCTCGTCGAGCTTGCGCAGGAAGTCGAACTGGCTGCTGCGGGTGTTGCCGAAACCGACGAACTGCCAGAACATCGGCAGCTTCGCGGCCTTGCAGACATAGCGCTCGGCGGCGAGCTTGTTGATCGGCCCACCGTCCGTCTGGAAGACGACCAGGGCGGGCGCGGTGGAGCCGCTGTCGAGGTAGTGGTCGATGACGGCGTCCATCGCCAGGTGATAGCTGGTCTTCCCCATGTGTCCGAGGCCCGCCGCGATCTTCTCGATCCGGCCGTGGTGGTTGTCGAGGGCGATGTCCGTGACGGCGTCGACGTCGGTGGAGAAGAAGAAGACGGGCACCGTGCCGTCGTCGTCGAGGTTGGCCGACAGGCCCAGCACCCGGTCGGCCAGCGCCTGGACGCTGCCGTCCTTGTAGTAGGGCTTCATCGAGCCGGAGTGGTCGAGGACGAGGTAGACGGCCGCGCGGTGGCCGCCGAGGCCGTGCTTCTCCAGCGAGACCCCGGCGCTCTTGTAGAGGTTCACGAGGGCCGGAGCCGTCTCCTGGACCTTGGTCAGGCTGATGGCCGGGCCGCTCCTGCCCACGGCCGTGTCCGCACCGCGCATGACAGCTCCCCCGTTCGGTGTTCGGCAGGCCTTGAGCCTAGGCCACCCCGGCCCCGGACGCGCCACGGCGCCCGCTGGTGTCCGGTCGGGGACGGGCAGGCGCCGCGTTCAGTTCCGTACGCCGTTGTACGGGACGTCTTGTGGGGGCTCCCCCGGGCCGCGTGGCCCAGGGGGAACCCGGGTGGTGCTCAGACCAGCAGGGACCGGTCCGTCGGGCGGATCGGGGCCGGCAGGGCGCTGGTCCCGGTCAGGAAGCGGTCCACTCCGCGGGCGGCGGAGCGGCCCTCGGCGATGGCCCACACGATCAGCGACTGGCCGCGTCCCGCGTCACCGGCGACGAAGACGCCGTCGACGTTGGTCGCGTAGCTCTCGTCGCGGGCGACGTTGCCGCGCTGGTCGAGCTCCAGGCCGAACTGCTGGACCAGACCGTTGGACTGGTCGGTTCCGGTGAAGCCCATGGCCAGGGTGACGAGCTGCGCGGGGATGCGCCGCTCCGTGCCGGGCTTCTGCTCCAGCTTACCGTCCTTGAACTCGACCTCCACCAGGTGGAGGGCCTGGACGTTGCCGTCCTCGTCGCCCTCGAAGTGGGTGGTGGAGACGGAGTAGACCCGCTCGCCGCCCTCCTCGTGCGCGGAGGTGACCTTGTAGAGCATCGGGAAGGTCGGCCACGGCTGGTTGGCGTTCCGGTCCTCGCCCGGCTTCGGCATGATCTCCAGCTGGGTGACGGAGGCCGCGCCCTGGCGGTGGGCGGTGCCCACGCAGTCGGCGCCGGTGTCGCCGCCGCCGATGACGACGACGTGCTTGCCGCCGGCGTGGATCGGGGCGACGGTCAGGTCGCCCTCCTGCACCTTGTTGGCGAGCGGCAGGTACTCCATGGCGAAGTGGACGCCGTTCAGCTCACGGCCGGGGACCGGCAGGTCGCGGGAGACGGTGGCACCGGCCGCGATGACGACCGCGTCGTAGCGGCGGCGGAGCTTGGCGGCGTCGATGTCCTTGCCGATCTCCACCTCCGTACGGAACTTGGTGCCTTCCAGGCGCATCTGCTCGATGCGGCGGTTGATGTGCGACTTCTCCATCTTGAACTCGGGGATGCCGTAGCGGAGGAGGCCCCCGATGCGGTCCGCGCGCTCGTAGACGGCGACGGTGTGGCCGGCCCGGGTCAGCTGCTGGGCGGCGGCGAGTCCCGCCGGGCCCGAGCCGATCACCGCGACGGTCTTGCCGGAGAGGCGCTCGGGCGGCTGCGGGGTGACGTCGCCGCTGTCCCACGCCTTGTCGATGATGGAGACCTCGACGTTCTTGATGGTGACGGCGGGCTGGTTGATGCCGAGGACGCACGCCGACTCGCAGGGGGCCGGACACAGCCGCCCGGTGAACTCCGGGAAGTTGTTCGTGGCGTGCAGCCGCTCGGATGCGGCGGTCCAGTCCTCGCGGTAGGCGTAGTCGTTCCACTCGGGGATGAGGTTCCCCAGCGGGCAGCCGTTGTGGCAGAACGGGATACCGCAGTCCATGCAGCGGCCGGCCTGCTTGCTGATGATCGGGAGCAGCGAGCCCGGAACGTAGACCTCGTTCCAGTCCTTGACGCGCTCGGCCACGGGGCGGGTCTGGGCGACCTCGCGTCCGGTGGTCAGGAAGCCCTTGGGGTCAGCCATGGGTCGCCGCCTCCATCATCTTCTCGGTGGTCTCCTGCTCGGAGAGACCGGCGAGCTCAGCGGCGTCCTTGGCGGCGAGCACTGCCTTGTACGTGGACGGGATGATCTTGCTGAAGCGGGCCACCGCGGTGTCCCACTCGGCGAGGAGCTTCTCGGCGACGGTGGAGCCGGTCTCCTCCTGGTGGCGGCGCACGACGTCGTGCAGCCACTGCTTGTCGGTGTCGTCCAGCTCCTCGACCGCGCCGAGGTTGCCGACGTTGACGTCGTCGCGGTTGAGGTCGATGACGTACGCGACACCGCCCGACATACCGGCGGCGAAGTTGCGGCCGGTCTCGCCGAGGACGACGGCCTGGCCGCCGGTCATGTACTCGCAGCCGTGGTCGCCGACGCCCTCGGAGACGACCAGCGCGCCGGAGTTGCGGACGCAGAAGCGTTCGCCGGTGCGGCCGCGCAGGAAGATCTCGCCGCCGGTGGCTCCGTAGCCGATGGTGTTGCCGGCGATGGTGGAGTACTCGGCGAGGTGGTCGGCGCCCCGGTCGGGCCGGACGATCACGCGGCCGCCGGAGAGGCCCTTGCCGACGTAGTCGTTGGCGTCGCCCTCCAGGCGCAGGGTGACGCCGCGCGGCACGAACGCGCCGAAGGACTGGCCGGCCGAGCCGGTGAAGGTGATGTCGATGGTGTTCTCGGGCAGGCCCGGGCCACCGAACTTCTTGGTCACCTCGTGGCCGAGCATGGTGCCGACGGTCCGGTTGATGTTGCGGATCGCGACCTGGGCGCGGACCGGCTGGGCGGCCTCGGCGCTCTCGGCGCCCAGCGCGTCGGCGGCCAGCTTGATCAGCTGGTTGTCGAGCGCCTTCGTCAGACCGTGGTCCTGCTCGACGATGCGGTGGCGGACCGCGCCCTCGGGCAGCTCGGGCACGTGGAAGAGCGGGGCGAGGTCGAGGCCCTGCGCCTTCCAGTGGGTGATCGCGCGGTCGGTGTCGAGGAGTTCGGCGTGGCCGACGGCCTCCTCGATGGAGCGGAAGCCCAGCTCGGCGAGGATCTCGCGGACCTCTTCGGCGATGAACTCGAAGAAGTTGACGATGTACTCGGCCTTGCCGGAGAACCGGTCGCGCAGGACCGGGTTCTGGGTGGCGATGCCGACCGGGCAGGTGTCCAGGTGGCAGACGCGCATCATGACGCAGCCGGAGACGACGAGCGGCGCGGTCGCGAAACCGAACTCCTCGGCGCCGAGCAGGGCGGCGATGACGACGTCGCGGCCGGTCTTGAGCTGGCCGTCGGTCTGCACGACGATGCGGTCGCGCAGGCCGTTGAGCAGCAGCGTCTGCTGGGTCTCGGCGAGGCCGAGCTCCCAGGGGCCGCCCGCGTGCTTGAGCGAGGTGAGCGGGGAGGCGCCCGTTCCGCCGTCGTGGCCGGAGATGAGGACGACGTCCGCGTGGGCCTTGGAGACACCGGCGGCGACCGTACCGACGCCGACCTCGGAGACCAGCTTCACGTGGATGCGGGCCTGCGGGTTGGCGTTCTTGAGGTCGTGGATCAGCTGCGCGAGGTCTTCGATGGAGTAGATGTCGTGGTGCGGCGGCGGCGAGATGAGGCCGACGCCGGGGGTGGAGTGCCGGGTCTTGGCGACCCACGGGTAGACCTTGTGGCCGGGCAGCTGGCCGCCCTCGCCGGGCTTGGCGCCCTGGGCCATCTTGATCTGGATGTCGTCCGCGTTGACCAGGTATTCGCTGGTCACTCCGAAGCGGCCGGAGGCGACCTGCTTGATGGAGGAGCGGCGCGCCGGGTCGTACAGGCGGTCGGGGTCCTCGCCGCCCTCGCCGGTGTTGGACTTGCCGCCGAGCTGGTTCATCGCGATGGCGAGCGTCTCGTGCGCCTCGCGGGAGATGGAGCCGTACGACATGGCGCCGGTGGAGAACCGCTTGACGATCTCGGACGCGGGTTCGACCTCGTCGAGGGAGATCGGCTCGCGGCCGGAGTCGAAGCCGAAGAGGCCGCGGAGCGTCATGAGGCGCTCGGACTGCTCGTTCACCCGGTCCGTGTACTGCTTGAAGATGTCGTAGCGCCGGTTGCGGGTGGCGTGCTGGAGGCGGAAGACCGTCTCCGGGTCGAACAGGTGCGGTTCGCCCTCGCGCCGCCACTGGTACTCGCCGCCGATCTCCAGCGCGCGGTGCGAGGCCGCGATGCCGGATGCGGGGTACGCCTTGGTGTGCCGGGCGGCGACCTCCTTGGCGACGACGTCCAGGCCGGCGCCGCCGATCTTGGTGGCGGTGCCGTTGAAGTACGTCGCGACGAACTCCTCGTCGAGGCCGACGGCCTCGAAGACCTGGGCACCGCGGTAGGAGGCGACGGTGGAGATGCCCATCTTGGACATGACCTTGAGGACGCCCTTGCCGAGCGCGTAGATCAGGTTCCGGATGGCCTGCTCGGCTTCGATGTTCTCGATGAAGGTGCCGGCGCGGACCAGGTCCTCGACGGACTCCATCGCGAGGTACGGGTTGACGGCGGCGGCGCCGTAGCCGATGAGCAGCGCGACGTGGTGGACCTCGCGGACGTCCCCGGCCTCGACCAGCAGACCCACCTGGGTGCGCTGCTTGGTGCGGATGAGGTGGTGGTGGACGGCCGAGGTGAGCAGCAGCGAGGGGATCGGGGCGTGCTCGGCGTCGGAGTGCCGGTCGGAGAGCACGATGAGGCGGGTGCCGTCCTCTATGGCGGCGTCGACCTCCGTACAGATCTCCTCGAGGCGTGCGGCGAGCGCGTCGCCGCCGCCGCCGACCCGGTAGAGACCGGCGAGCGTGGCGGCCTTCATGCCCGGCATGTCGCCGTCGGCGTTGATGTGTATCAGCTTGGCGAGCTCGTCGTTGTCGATCACCGGGAAGGGCAGCGTGACGCTGCGGGCCGCGGCGGCGGTCGGCTCCAGGATGTTGCCCTGGGGGCCGAGCGACGAGCGCAGCGAGGTGACCAGCTCTTCGCGGATGGCGTCCAGCGGCGGGTTGGTGACCTGGGCGAAGAGCTGGGTGAAGTAGTCGAAGAGCAGCCGGGGGCGCTCGGAGAGCGCGGCGATCGGCGAGTCGGTGCCCATGGATCCGAGCGGTTCGCCGGCGGTGCGGGCCATCGGCGCGAGGATGACGCGGAGCTCTTCCTCGGTGTAGCCGAAGGTCTGCTGGCGGCGGGTGACCGAGGCGTGGGTGTGCACGATGTGCTCACGCTCGGGCAGGTCGCTCAGCTCGATCTCGCCGGTCTCCAGCCACTCCTGGTAGGGCTGCTCGGCGGCGAGGGACGCCTTGATCTCGTCGTCCTCGATGATGCGGTGCTCGGCGGTGTCGACGAGGAACATCTTGCCGGGCTGGAGGCGGCCCTTGCGGACGACCTTCGCGGGGTCGATGTCGAGGACGCCGACCTCGGAGGAGAGGACGACGAGGCCGTCGTCGGTGACCCAGTAGCGGCCGGGGCGCAGACCGTTGCGGTCGAGGACCGCGCCGACCTGGACGCCGTCGGTGAAGGTGACGCAGGCCGGGCCGTCCCAGGGCTCCATCATCGCGGCGTGGTACTGGTAGAAGGCGCGCCGGGCCGGGTCCATCGAGTCGTGGTTCTCCCACGCCTCGGGGACCATCATCAGCACCGCGTGCGGCAGCGAGCGCCCGCCGAGGTGGAGCAGCTCCAGGACCTCGTCGAAGGAGGCCGAGTCGGAGGCGTCCGGGGTGCAGACGGGGAAGATCCGGTCGAGCTGCGCCTGGCCGAAGAGCCCGGAGGCGAGCTGCGACTCGCGGGCCTTCATCCAGTTGCGGTTGCCCTTGACCGTGTTGATCTCGCCGTTGTGCGCGACGAAGCGGTACGGGTGGGCCAGCGGCCAGCTCGGGAAGGTGTTGGTGGAGAAGCGGGAGTGGACCAGCGCGACCGTGGAGGCGAAGCGGCGGTCGGAGAGGTCCGGGAAGAACGGCTCCAGCTGCCCGGTGGTGAGCATGCCCTTGTAGACGATGGTGCGGGCGGAGAGCGAGGGGAAGTACACCCCGGCCTCGCGCTCGGCACGCTTGCGCAGGACGAACGCCTTGCGGTCCAGGACGATGCCGGTGGACTCGCCGTCGGCGACGAAGACCTGGCGGAAGGTGGGCATGGTGGCGCGGGCGCCGTTGCCGAGAAGTGCTGGGGTGACCGGGACGTCACGCCAGCCGAGGACCTTCAGGCCCTCCTGTGCGGCGATCTTCTCGATCGTGCGGACGGCCTCGGTGGAGTCGTCCGCGGGCAGGAAGGCGATGCCCACGGCGTACGAGCCGGCCTCGGGAAGTTCGAAAGGGGTCTCGGCGCGCAGGAAGGCGTCCGGGACCTGGCAGAGGATGCCGGCGCCGTCGCCGGAGTCGGGCTCGGAGCCGGTGGCGCCGCGGTGTTCGAGGTTGCGCAGTACGGTCAGCGCCTGCTCGACCAGCTCATGGCTGGCCACACCGGTAAGAGTGGCCACGAACCCGACGCCACAGGCGTCGTGCTCGTTACGGGGGTCGTACATCCCCTGCTGGGCGGGGCGACCGTCCATGGGCGACCAGGCGTCGATACGCATCGGCTCTCCCGTCGTCGTCGTGGCATTTGCGGTGCCGAGGGACGACGTTGGCCCTCTGCGAAATTTCGTGCAGGTTACATGATGGGGCGCTTCTCAAGAAGCGGAAGGCTTGTTCCAGTATGCGGACACCCTGGTGACCGGAAGTGACTGGGTGACCAGAGGTGACCGGCTCCACCAGGGGGTGGGTCGCAGTCGGAACGATCGGCGCCCGAGGAGTCGCAGAGAGCAGGCGTCGTTGCCTGCGGTGCTTACGGCTCTTGCCCGGCGGCAGGGGAAACGAAACCACCGAGTAACGGCTACTTATGTGTAGCACTGCATAGCGTCTCATTTTAGGGCCGCGGAGCCTGTCGCGCCCAGTGGGCGGCGCCAAGACGTACGTCACACGCGTTGCCGGGCGGTTGCGTCGTTCGGGCGGCCCGGTTACGCCGTCCGCCGACCCGCCGCGGAATCAGCCGACCGCCACGCCGAACAGCGTGCCGAGCCCGTACGTCAGGGCCGCCGCCGCGCCGCCGAGGGCGAGCTGGCGCAGTCCGCTGAACCACCAGCTGCGGGCCGTCACCCGGGCCACCACCGCGCCGCAGCCGAAGAGGCCGAGCAGGGCGAGGAGTACCGAGGGCCACAGGGCGCTCGCCCCGAGGAGGTAGGGCAGGACGGGCAGCAGGGCGCCGAGCGCGAAGGCGCCGAACGAGGAGACGGCAGCCACCAGCGGTGAGGGCAGATCGCCCGGGTCGATGCCGAGTTCCTCGCGGGCGTGGATCTCCAGCGCCTGCTCCGGGTCGTGCGACAGCTGCCGGGCGACCTCGCGGGCCAGCGGGGCGTCCACGCCCCGGGACTCGTAGAGCGCGGCCAGCTCCGCCATCTCGTCCTTGGGGTGCTTACGCAGTTCGCGGCGTTCGACGTCGAGCTCGGCCTCGACCAGTTCGCGCTGCGAGGCGACGGAGGTGTACTCGCCCGCCGCCATGGAGAAGGCCCCGGCCGCGAGCCCGGCCAGGCCGGTGATCACCAGGGTCTGCTGGGAGACCGCGCCGCCCGCGACCCCGGTCATCAGGGCGAGGTTGGAGACCAGACCGTCCATCGCACCGAAGACGGCGGGGCGCAGCCAGCCGCCGTTCACATCCCGGTGGGTGTGGTTGTCCCGGTGCGCCTCGTGCAGGACGGCGTCGGTCTCGATGATGGCCACGGTGCGCTTCTCCCCATTCCGTGCAACTTTCGACAAAGTCCAATGTACGCCGGTCGGGCGACCGCCGCCAGCAAGGCAGGCCTGGCTTACCACCCCTCTGACCTGCGAAGAAAGGCCAGCCTCAGCTATCCGGCCGGGTCATCCGAGTGGCCCTTTTCCGGCCCGTTCCCGCCTCCGACCGTCCTCCGCGTGGCACAGATACGGACAGGGCCCGGATACGGACTCGCCGGACGAGCGGAAGGGCGACGCGATGGACACGGCCGTCGGCAATGACCGGGCCAGGGGTGCGCTGCTGGGACTGGCGGTCGGGGACGCGCTCGGCGCCCCGGCGGAGAACCTGCGGCCCTCCGAGATCCGCCGCCGCTGGGGGCGGATCGAGGGCTTCGTGAGCGATGACCCGGCGGGCACCGATGACACGGAGTACGCGATCTTCTCCGGGCTGCTGCTGGCCCGGCACGGCTCGGCGCTCGACGTCTCCCATGTGGAGCGGGCCTGGCACCACTGGATCGCCGATCTGGACGAGGGTCCGTTCCGGGGGGCCGGGTTCAGCGAGCGCGGCACGCTGGAGAATCTGCGCCGGGGCCTGGCCGCGCCCATCTCGGCCCAGCACCGGCACGCCTGGAGCGACGGGCTCGCGATGCGGGCGGCGCCCTTCGGGGTGTTCGCTGCGGGCCGCCCGGCCGAGGCGGCCCGGCTGGTCGCGGTGGACGGCCGGGTCAGCCATGAGGGCGAGGGGATCTACGGGGGCCAGGCGGTGGCGGCCGGGGTGGCCGCGGCGATGGTGGGCTCGGGCCTCGCCTCGGTGATCGCGGCCGCGCTCTCGGTGGTCCCGATGGACTCCTGGACCGCCCGGTCGCTGCGCCGGGCGGTGGCGGCGGCCCAGCGGCCCTACCCCGACCGCCTCACGATGGAGCGGGCGGTGCGCTCGGCGGTGGTGATCGCCGGTTACCCGTGGACGGACCTGGCGCCGGAGGCGGTGGGCCTGGCGTTCGGGGCGTTCACGGCGGCGCGCGGGGACTTCCGGACGGCGGTGCTCACGGCCGTCAACATGGGCCGCGACGCGGACACGACGGCGGCGGTGGCGGGCGCCCTGGCCGGGGCGCTGCACGGGGAGAGCTCGATCCCGCCGGACTGGGCGGCCGCGATCGGCCCGGTCCGGGGCAGCTGTCTGCCCTCGATGCGCGGCTACCACGTGCTGGACATCGCGGAGCTGCTGACCCCGGACGATCCGGGGGCGGCCGGGGCTGCGGAGCACCCGCAGGAGCGGGGCGGCGGTCGCGAGCCGTCGGCCGTACGGGACATGGCGTCCGTGGCCGCCACCTTCGCACCCGTACGGGAGGAGCGGCGATGACCACAGCCCGCAAGGCGGCCGGGGCCCCGGCCGCGCCCACGACGACCGCGACCGGCGGAACGGCCGGAAGCCACGCGGCGATGACCGCGGCGCACCAGGCCGCCGGGGCTCCCGCGCCCACCCGCCGTGCCCGGATCGAGGGGCTGCTGCTCGGGCTGGCGGCGGGCGATGCCGCCGGGTGGCCCGCGGCCCGGCACCGGGCGGCCCGGATGCCCGAGTGGACCCGGCGGCTCACCCGGGAGCTGGACACCTTCGCCGAGCAGAACGCCACCACCACGCTCCCGGTGCCCATCGCCCTCAACCAGCCGCCCGAGCCGCTGCGGCTCGGGCCGTCCGACGACGCCGAGTGGGCCGCGTTCGCCGCCCGTACGGTACTGGCGGCGGCCGACGACGCGGCGGGCCTGACCCCCGGCCGCCGGATGCGGGACGCGGTCGACCGGGCCTGGAACGCGCTGGCCGCCACCGTCGCCGCCGCCAGCGCCCGGGCCCCCGAGGTCGAGGCGGCGGTGCTTCCGCTGCGGGCCCGGATCTCGGTGCGGGCCGGGCTCGGCAACCTGGCCGCCGGGCTGCGGCCGCCCGCCACCGGGCACGACAACCCGCACTACTTCGACGACGCCGCGTGCGTCCGGGCCGCCGTGCTCGCCGTGGTCCACCCGGGCGATCCGGCGGAGGCCGCCGCGCTCGCCGAGTTCGACGCCCGCTACACCCAGGACGGCGACGGGGTGCACGGGGCGCGGGCCATGGCGGCGGCGGTCGCCGTGGCGCTGGCCGGGGCGGACGTCGACACCGTGGTGAACGCCGCCCTGGAGCAGCTCCCCGAGGGCACCGAGATCGCCCGCAACGCCGTGCACGCGGTCCGTCTGGCCCGGGAGTTCGCGGACGAGCCGACCGGGGCGTTCGCCCTGGTCCCGGTGTTGGAGCACCAGATCGTGGACCACGTCTACAGCTACGGGATCGCGGCGGCGGAGACCGTCCCCGTCGCCCTGGCCCTCACCACCGCCGCCCGGGGCGAGATCGCCCAGGCGCTCCCGGCCGCCGCCTGCCTGTCCCGGGTGGCGGACTCCGCGCCCGCCCTGGCCGGGGCGCTGACCGGGGCGATCGGCTCGATCGCCGCCGTACCGGCGGGCTGGCGCGAGGCGTGCCGGACGCTGGCGGGCTGCGCGCTGCCCCGGCTCGCGGGCACGGACCTGATCGAACTCGCCGGGCTGCTGGCAGCCACGGAACCGGCCACCCCGGGTGGACAATTCCGTCATGACGCCCACAACGGCCATGGAAGCCGCCCCCTCGGCCCCGCACCCCTCCCCCACCACGCCCGGACTGGATGACCGGATCACCCGGGCCCTCGTCGGAGCCGCCGTCGGCGACGCGCTCGGCGGCCCGGTCGAGGGCTGGACCCCCGAGCAGATCGCCGAGCGCCACGGCGGCCGGGTGACCGGGATCGTCGGCCCCTGGTACGGCGAGGACTGGCGCACCGCGCGCCCCATCGCGCCCTACCACAAGGGCGACGGCCACGTCACCGACGACACCCTGATGACGCACGCGCTGATCCGGGTCTACGAGAAGGTCCGCGACCACCTCGACGCGTACGCCGTCGCGGACCATCTCGTACCGGATCTGCTCTCCCCGCGCTGGATCCCGGAGCTGGAGGCCGAGGCGCTGCCGCTCCAGCGGATCTTCCTGGCGGAGAAGTGGATCGTGGCCCGGCTGCACTACGGGCACATCGACCCGCGCGAGGCCGGTGCGGGCAACATCGTCAACTGCGGGGCGGCGATGTACATGGCCCCGGTCGGCCTGGTGAACGCCGGTCACCCGCGGGCCGCTTACGCCGAGGCGCTGGAGGTCGCGGCCCCGCATCAGTCCTCGTACGGGCGGGAGGCCGCCGGGGTCTTCGCGGCCGCCGTCGCCGCCGCCTGCCGCCCGGGCGCCACACCGGAGACGGTGGTCGACGCCGCGCTCGCCCTGGCGAAGGACGGCACCCGCTCCGCGATCGAGGCGGTCTGCGAAGTGGCCGCGCGCCACGAGGACTTCGAGCCCGCGCTCACCCCGCTGCGGGCGGCGGTGGAGCCCTTCGACACGGTCGGCCCCGACTACCGGGCCCCCTCGCTCGGCGCACGCCGCCCCTCCCGGCTGCACGCCATCGAGGAACTGCCCATCGCGCTCGGCATGTTGCTGGTCGGGGGCGGCGACTACCGGCGTACGGTGCTCGGTTCGGTGAACTACGGGCGGGACTGCGACTCCATCGCGACGATGAGCGGGGCGATCGTGGGCGCGCTCGGCGGCGAGGTCCCGGCCGACTGGGCGGCCACCGTCGCGGAGGCGAGCCGGCTGGACCTGCACGCCCCCGCCCGGACCCTGGCGGAGGTCGCCCGGGAGGTCTTCGCCCGAGATCTGGAGCGCCGCCGGGCCCACGAGGAGACGTTCACCGCGCTGGCCGGTACGCGATGAACCTCCGCCTCACCTGGGTGCAGCCGGAGGACCTGGTCGGGCACGAACTGCGGCAGGCCGCGCAGGACGGCCGGGACGCCCGGGAGATCGAGGAGCGGTGGTACGCGGCCGGGGGCGCCGCCGCCCCGGACCGCGCGGGCGCATCCGAACCGCCCGCACCGCCGCGACTGCGCGCGCTGGCCGAGCAGCTGCTCGACGAACTCGCCCTGCTGGAATCGCCGTTGGCAGCCGACGAGCCCACCGGCCTGGACGCGATCGTCGCCGCCTGCCCGCACTGGCCGGGCCCGCCCGAGGCCGCCCCCGTCGTCGGTCAGGACCGGCTGCACGCGGCCTGGCTGGGCCGGGCGGCGGGCTGTCTGCTCGGCAAGCCGGTGGAGAAGCTGCCGCTGACCGGCATCCGGGCCCTGGCCCGCGCCACCGGCAACTGGCCGCTGTCCACCTGGTTCACCGCACACGGCGTGCCCGCCGAACTGCTCGCCGCCCACCCCTGGAACCGCCGTTCGGCCCCCACCTCGCTCGCCGAGAACATCGACGGCATGCCGGAGGACGACGACCTCAACCACCCTTTGCTGACACTGCTGTTGCTCCAGCGGCACGGGCGGTCCTTCACCACCGCCGACCTCGCCCGGCTCTGGCTGGACGAGCTGCCGGCCGGCCGGACGTTCACCGCCGAGCGCATCGCGTACGGCAATCTCCTCGCGGGCGTCGAGCCGCCGGAGACCGCCCGCTTCCGCAACCCGTTCCGGGAGTGGATCGGCGCGCAGATCCGGGCCGACGTACACGGCTGGACCCACCCCGGCGACCCGGCCGGGGCCGCCGCCCAGGCCCACCGCGACGCGGTCCTCACCCACACCGGCAACGGGGTGTACGGCGCGATGTTCACCGCCGCCGCGCTGGCCGTGGCGGCGGGCGGCGAGAGCGACGTGCACGGCTGCCTGGCCGCCGGGCTGCGGGTGGTGCCGCCGCACTCGCGGTACGCCCGCGCGATCCGCCTCGGCATCGAAACCGCCCGTACGGAAGGGGAGTTCGACGTGGTGGTGGACCGGCTGCACGCCGCGTACGCCGACACCCACCACTGGGTGCACGTGCTGCCCAACGCCGCGCTGCTGGCCGCCGCCCTCACCCACGCCGACGGCGACTTCACCCGGTCGATCGGCCGCGCGGTCTCCGGCGGCTGGGACACCGACTCCAACGGGGCGACTGCCGGGTCACTGGCCGGACTGCTGGCGGGTGGGCCGGACGCCCTGCCCGAGCGGTGGACGGCTCCGCTGAAGAACCGGCTCGCCACCTCCGTACCCGGCTTCGACCGGACCGGGTTCGACACCCTCGCCGCACTGACCCATCAGGAGGCTCTGCGCCCATGACCCGTATCGCGGTGCTCGGCAGCACCAACATGGACCTCGTCGCGTACACGGCCCGCGCCCCCGGCCGCGGCGAGACCGTCACCGGACGGGAGTTCCGGACGATCCCCGGCGGCAAGGGCGCCAACCAGGCCGTCGCCGCCGCCCGCGCGGGCGGCGAGGTCACGATGATCGGCGCGGTCGGCGACGACGTCCACGGCACCCTGCTGCGCGACGGCCTCGAACACGCGGGGGTGGACACCGACCTGCTGCACACCGCCGAGGGCCCCAGCGGCACCGCGCACATCGTGGTCGACGACACCGGGTCCAACGCGATCGTGGTGATCCCCGGCGCCAATGGCGTGGTGACCGCGCTCGGCCCCGGGGAGATCGCGGCGATCGCCGCCGCCGATCTGCTGCTGATGCAGCTCGAACTCCCGCTGTCCGCCGTCGTCGAAGGAGCCCGCGCGGCCCGCGCCCAGGGCGTCCGCACCATCCTCACGCCCGCTCCCGTGCAGCCACTGCCCGACGAACTCCTCGACCACATCGACCTGCTGGTGCCCAACGAGCACGAGGCCGCCGAGCTGTCCGGGCAGGCCGAACCGCACGCCGCCGCCCAGATCCTGCTGCGCCGGGTGCCCGAGGTCATCGTCACGCTCGGCGCGAAGGGCTGCCTGTACGCGGCCCGGGGCGGCGAGCCGGTGCTCTTCGAGGCCCCCTCGGTGAACGCCGTCGACACGACCGGCGCCGGGGACACCTTCGTCGGGTCGCTGGCGGTGGCGCTCGGCGAGGGGCGGCCGGTGGCGAAGGCGGTGGCCTTCGCCACCGCGGCCGCCGCGCTCTGCGTCCAGAAGCCCGGCGCGTCCACGTCCATGCCCTACCGGAGCGAGATCGAGGCGGAGACCGTATGAGCACCACAGCAGCAGGCCCGACGAGCACGACAGCGGCAGGACCGCTGACCGGGCTGAAGGTCATCGACCTGGCCACCCTCTTCGCCGGACCGCTCGCGGCCACCATGCTCGGGGACTACGGCGCCGATGTGATCAAGGTCGAGCACCCCCGTAAGCCCGACCCCTCGCGCGGGCACGGGCCCGCCAAGGACGGGGTGGGCCTGTGGTGGAAGCTGCTCGGCCGCAACAAGCGCGCCCTCACCCTCGATCTGTCCGCGCCCGGCGGCCGGGACGTGCTGCTCCGGCTGGCCGCCGGGACGGACGTCATCGTCGAGAACTTCCGGCCCGGCACCCTGGAGCGCTGGGGGCTCGGCCCCGAGGAGCTGCACGCCGTCAACCCGCGGCTGGTGCTGGCCCGGGTCACCGGCTTCGGCCAGTTCGGGCCGTACGCCCACCGCCCCGGCTTCGGGACGCTCGCCGAGGCGATGAGCGGGTTCGCCGCGATCACCGGGGAGCCGGACGGGCCGCCGACGCTGCCGCCGTTCGGGCTCGCCGACTCCATCGCGGCGCTGGCCACGGCGTACGCGGTGATGGCCGCGCTCGCCGGGCGGGAGAAGACCGGCGAGGGGCAGGTGGTGGACCTGGCGATCATCGAGCCGATCCTCACGGTGCTGGGCCCGCAGCCGCTCTGGTACGACCAGCTCGGCTATGTCCAGCCGCGCACCGGCAACCGTTCCCGCAACAACGCCCCGCGCAACACCTACCGCACCGCCGACGGCCACTGGGTCGCGGTCTCCACCTCCGCCCAGTCCGTAGCCGAGCGGGTGATGCGTCTCGTCGGCCGCCCGGACCTGATCGAGGAGCCCTGGTTCGGCGCGGGCACCACCCGGGCCGAGCACACCGAGGAGCTGGACGGGGCGGTCGGCCACTGGATCTCCCGCCACAGCCGCGAGGAGGTGATCAACGGCTTCGAGAAGGCGGAGGCGGCCGTCGCGCCGATCCATGACGTACGGGAGGTGATGGAGGACCCGCAGTACCGGGCGCTGGGCACCATCGCCGAGGTCGACGACCCGGAGCTGGGGCCGCTGCGGATGCAGAACGTCCTCTTCCGGCTCTCGGGGACGCCGGGCGGGATTCGCTGGGCGGGCCGCCCGCACGGCGCGGACACCGACGAGATCCTGGCCGGGCTGGGACTCTCGGAGAACCGGATCGCGGCGCTGCGGGACCAGGGGGCGCTGTGAGCGACTGCACGGCCGCCGCCGTCCCTCCGCTGCCGGAGGACGCTCCCGCGGCGCCCGGCCGGCCGCCGCTGACCTGGCTGTACGTGCCCGGGGACCGGCCGGAGGTGGTGGCCAAGGCGCTGGGCAGCGGGGCGGACGTGGTGATCGTCGACCTGGAGGACGCCGTCGCCCCGGACCGCAAGGAGTACGCGCGCTCCGCCACCGCCGAACTCCTCGCGGACACGGTGACCGCGTCGCCGGACGCCGTACCGGTCCATGTCCGGGTGCACGGCGAGGACGACATCCGGGCGCTGACGGGGCTGCCGGGGCTGTCCGGTCTCCGGCTGCCCAAGATCACCCACGCGGTCTCGGTGCACCATGTGGCGGCGGTGGCCCCCGGCGTACCGCTGTATCCGCTGCTGGAGTCGGCGCTCGCCATGGAGCACGCGTACTCGATCGCCACGGCCGACCCCGCGGTCCGGGGCATCGCGCTGGGCGAGGCGGACCTGCGGGCCGATCTGGGCGTACGGGAGGACCGCGGGCTCGACTGGTCGCGCAGCCGGCTGGTGGTGGCGGCCCGGGCGGCCGCACTGCCGCCTCCCGCCCAGTCGGTGTTTCCGGGCGTCCGGGACCTGGACGGGCTGTGGGCCTCGTGCGGGCGGGGGCGGGCGCTCGGGATGCTGGGGCGGGCGGCGATCCACCCGCGCCAGCTGGAGGTGATCGAGCGGGCGTTCCGGCCGACGGCCGAGGAGATCGAGGCGGCGGAGGAGATCGTCGCGGCCTCGGCGGTGGAGGCGGGGGCGCTGGCGCTGCCGGACGGGCGGTTCGTGGACGCGGCGGTGGTGGCGTCCGCCCGCCGCACACTGGCGATCGCCGGGCGGTCCTGAGGTTTCTCAGGTCCGCCCGGCGATCGGGGCAGTGCGGGGTGCGCCGTGCGGGGCGCGAACGGTCAGCTCTTGTCGGCCGCCTCGGGGGCGGAGTCCTTCCGGAGCCGGTCCTTCTTCAGCGGGTCCTCGTCCGCGCTGTCGGCCTCCGGCGCGTCCGCGTCCTCGGCGCCGTCCTTCTCGGTGGCGTCGGCGTCGGCGGTCTTCGCGTCCTCGGTGCTCTTCGTGGCGTCCGCGTCCCGGTCCGGCTCGACGATCTCCTCGCGTCCCGGGCGGATCTTCGCGGAGATCACGATGTAGACGACGGCGAGGACGAAGACGACGATCGCGGTCCACACGTTCAGGCGGAGGCCCAGGACGTGGTGGGCCTCGTCGACCCGCATGTACTCGATCCAGCCGCGTCCCGCGCAGTAGGCCGCGACGTACAGCGCGAACGCCCGTCCGTGGCCGAGCCGGAAGCGGCGGTCGGCCCAGATCACCAGCAGCGCGACACCGATGCACCACAGCGACTCGTACAGGAAGGTCGGATGGTACGTCCCGGCGACCCGGTTCGGGCCGTCGCTGATCTCCAGCGCCCAGGGCAGGTCGGTGGGCTTGCCGTAGAGCTCCTGGTTGAACCAGTTGCCCCAGCGGCCGATGGCCTGCGCGATGGCGAGGGCGGGGGCCATGGCGTCCGCCCAGGCGGGCAGCGGGATGCCCCGGCGGCGGCAGGCGATCCAGGCGCCGACGGCGCCGAAGGCCACCGCGCCCCAGATGCCGAGGCCGCCCTCCCAGATCTTGAAGGCGTCGACCCAGTCCTCACCGTCGCTGAAGTACAGCTGGTAGTCGGTGATCACGTGGTAGAGCCGGCCGCCGACGAGACCGAAGGGCACGGCCCAGACGGCGATGTCGGCCACGGTGCCGGCTCTGCCGCCACGGGCGATCCAGCGCTTGTTGCCGAACCAGACGGCGACGAAGACACCGATGATGATGCAGAACGCGTAGCCGCGGAGCGGGATCGGGCCGAGCTCGATCACGCCGGTCGACGGGCTGGGAATGAAGGCAAGGTTCATGGCGAGGTCGACGCTACCTTGCCGGGCGGTGGGTACGGCAAGCCACCCGGCAACGTCTGGGTAACGAGGACCGCGTCACGGCGGGCGCGGTGGCCGGTCAGGAACCGGGGGCGGACGACGGGGCGGCCGGGTCGGACGATCCCTCCTCCGGGGTGGCCGGGGCGTCGGTGCCGGGCTTCTTGCCCTTGTTGGCCGCGGCGACCCACTTCTTCAGATTCTCCGGGGAGATCTGCTCGTCACCCTTGCTCGGGAAGACGGACTCCCCGTTGAGCAGCACCGTCGGCGTGCCCTGGAAGCCGCCCTCGCGGAACGCCGTGTCGGACTTCTTCACCCAGCTGTCGTGCTCGCCGTCCTCCACACAGCTACGGAAGCCCGGGGTGTCGAGCCCCTCGACCTTCCCGGCCAGCTCGATCAGCCGGCTGTTCTTGCCGAAGGCGTCGTCCGGCTCGGGAGGCTGGTTGCTGAAGAGAACGTCGTGGTACGGCGCGAACTTGCCGTCGTCCTGGGCGCAGGCGGCGGCGTTGGCGGCGCGCAGCGAACCGGTGCCGCCGAGATTGCCGTCGATGATCGTGGCCAGGTGGTACTCCACCTTGACCTGGCCCTCGTCCGCCAGCTCCTTGATGGTGTCCCGGAAGGCGTTCTCGAACTGGGCGCAGACCGGGCAGCGGAAGTCCTCCCAGATGGTGAGGGTGGACGGGGCGTCGGCCGCGCCGACCGGGAGGGTCAGGGCGGCCTCGCCGGTCGCGCCCGACGGGGCGATGGCGGGGCCGGAGGCGGTGTCGCCGCCGTCGTCCTTGCCGGCGTTGGCCGCGATCAGTCCGACCACGGCGGCCAGGGCGAGCACCCCGACCACGGCCGAGGCGACGATCAGGGTCCGGCGGCGCTTCTCGCGCCCCTTCTCCCGCTCGCGCTGCTGGGCCAGGCGCTCACGCGCGCTTCTGTTTCCCTCAGGGATCTTGTCGCTCACGCCCGGGGAACGAACCGGGGAGGCACCTCCGCGCCTCCCCGGTCCACAATCCACCCATTCGGGTGATTCGCGGCTCAGCGCTTTCGAACACCTTCGGCCAGTTCGCCCGCCAGGGAGCGGACGGCGGCGAGGCCGGCGGCCTCGTCGGGGGCGTCCAGCATGGCCTTGACGAAGGCCGAGCCGACGATCACGCCGTCGGCGAACCCGGCGACCTCGGCGGCCTGCGCCGCGTTGGAGACGCCGAGGCCGACGCAGACCGGCAGATCGGTGGTGGCGCGGGTGCGTCCCACCAGGTCCTGGGCCTGGGCGCCGACGGAGGCGCGGGTGCCGGTGACGCCCATCAGCGACGCGGCGTAGACGAAGCCGCTGCCGGCCGCCGTGATGGTGGCGAGGCGGGCGTCCTGGCTGCTGGGGGCGACGACGAACACGGTGGCGAGACCGTGCTTCTCGGCGTGTTCCCGCCACAGCGCGGACTCCTGGACCGGCAGGTCGGGCAGGATGCACCCGGCGCCGCCCGCCTCGGCCAGTTCGGCGGTGAAGCGCTCGACACCGTACCGGTCGATGGGGTTCCAGTACGTCATGACCAGGATCGGGACGCCGGTGGCCTCGTACGCCTCACGGACCGTGCGCATCACGTCGGCGATCCGGACGCCGCCGCGCAGGGCGATGTCGTCGGCGGTCTGGATGACCGGCCCGTCGAGGACCGGGTCGCTGTGCGGCAGCCCGATCTCGACGACGTCCGCGCCGCCCGCGATGACGGCCTTGACGGCTTCGATGCCGCCGTCGACGGTCGGGAAGCCCGCCGGGAGGTAGGCGATGAGCGCCGCCCGGTCCGCCGCCTTGGCCGCGGCGAGGGTGGTGTTCAACAGCTCGATGTTGCCGCTCACTTGGCATCCCCCTCGATCTCGGCGCGGTCGCTGTCGGCGTCCGCCTCGACGGCGGCGTCGGTGTCGTAGAGCCCGAAGTAGCGGGCGGCGGTGTCCATGTCCTTGTCGCCGCGGCCGGACAGGTTGACGAGGATCAGCCCGTCCTTGCCCAGCTCCTTGCCGAGCTCCAGCGCACCGGCGAGCGCGTGGGCGCTCTCGATGGCCGGGATGATGCCCTCGGTGCGCGACAGCAGGCGCAGGGCCTGCATGGCCGCGTCGTCGGTGACCGCGCGGTACTCACCGCGCCCGGTGTCCTTGAGGTAGGAGTGCTCCGGGCCGATGCCCGGGTAGTCCAGGCCCGCCGAGATGGAGTACGGCTCGGTGATCTGGCCCTCGTCGTCCTGGAGGACGTAGGAGCGCGAGCCGTGCAGGATGCCGGGCTCGCCCGCGGTGAGGGTCGCCGCGTGCTCGCCGGTCTCCACCCCGTGCCCGGCGGGCTCGCAGCCCACCAGGCGGACGTCGGCGTCGGGGATGAAGGCGTGGAAGAGGCCGATGGCATTGGAGCCGCCGCCGACGCAGGCGACCGCCGCGTCCGGGAGGCGGCCCGCGCGCTCCAGGATCTGGCGGCGGGCCTCGACGCCGATGACGCGGTGGAAGTCGCGGACCATCGCCGGGAAGGGGTGCGGGCCCGCGACCGTACCGAAGAGGTAGTGCGTACGGTCCACGTTGGCGACCCAGTCGCGGAACGCCTCGTTGATGGCGTCCTTCAGGGTCCGCGAGCCGGACTTCACGGCAACGACCTCGGCGCCGAGCATCCGCATCCGGGCGACGTTCAGCGCCTGGCGCCGGGTGTCGATCTCGCCCATGTAGATGGTGCAGTCGAGGCCGAAGAGGGCGCAGGCGGTCGCGGTGGCGACGCCGTGCTGACCGGCGCCGGTCTCGGCGATGACGCGGGTCTTGCCCATGCGCTTGGTGAGCAGCGCCTGGCCCAGCACGTTGTTGATCTTGTGCGAGCCGGTGTGGTTCAGGTCCTCGCGCTTGAGGAAGATCCGGGAGCCGCCCGCGTGCTCGGCGAAGCGCGGCACCTCGGTCAGCGCGCTGGGCCGGCCGGTGTAGTCGACCATCAGCTCGTTGAGCTCGGCGGCGAAGGCCGGGTCGGCCTTGGCCTTGTCGTACTCGACGGCGACCTCGTCCACGGCGGCGACGAGGGCCTCCGGGATGAACTTGCCGCCGTACGCGCCGAAATAGCCCTCGGCGCTGGGGATCAGACCCTCGGGGTCCGGAATGAAGAAGTCGGACGACATGCGACGTGCTCCTTGGCATGGCAACGGATGGATGCACCGTATGCGCAAAGGAGCGAGCGCCACCGCGACCGGCGTGCGGTCGGGGCGGTGCGGTCGTACGTACGGGATGGGGCGGGTGCTGCGGTACGTCGGCCGGGGCTCGCTACTGCGCGGACCCCGGGCGCCATCGCATCCCGTTCACCTGGCCGGGCTCGTCGCCGATGACGTACCGCACGCGCCTTCCGTGCACGCGCCGGGCGGGTGCACGGCAGCCACGGTGCCAGAAGGGCGGCGCGCAGCGCCTCGGCTGGGGGTGGTGGTGGGAGACGGGCGGGCGGCAGCCGCGCGCCGGCGGGGCGTACGGGTCCCGGGCCGGGGTCCCGGCCGGGCCGAGGCCCGGCCGGGTGCGGGGCACGGGACGTCCGGTCATGGTCGCTGTCGTCCGTTCCCGGTCAGCCGCGGCCGTGGCGGAGTGCCGGGTGGGCGCCCGCGGCGACCAGGTCGGCGACGGCGGCGCGCGGGTCGCGGCCGGTGACCAGGGACTCGCCGACCAGGACCGCGTCGGCGCCGGCGTTGGCGTACGCGATCAGGTCGTGCGGGCCGCGGACGCCGGACTCGGCGACCTTGACGATGTGGTCGGGGATCTCGGGGGCGACGCGCTCGAAGGTGGAACGGTCGACCTTGAGGTCCTTCAGGTTGCGCGCGTTGACGCCGATGATCTTGGCTCCGGCGTCCACGGCGCGCTCCGCCTCCTCCTCGTCGTGCGCCTCGACGAGCGGGGTGAGCCCGATCGACTCGGCGCGCTCGATCAGGGAGACCAGGGCCTCCTGGTCGAGGGCGGCGACGATCAGCAGGGCGAGGTCGGCGCCGTACGCCCGGGCCTCCCACAGCTGGTACGAGGTGACGATGAAGTCCTTGCGCAGGACCGGGATGTCGACCTTGGCGCGGACGGCCTCCAGGTCGGCGAGCGAGCCGCCGAAGCGGCGCTCCTCGGTGAGGACCGAGATGACGGACGCGCCGCCCGCCTCGTAGTCCGCGGCGAGCGCGGCCGGGTCGGCGATGGCGGCCAGGGCCCCCTTGGAGGGGGATGAGCGCTTGACCTCGCAGATGACGGTCACGCCCTCGCCGCGCAGGGCGGCGACTCCGTCCTTGGCCTGGGGAGCGCGGGCCGCGCGCTCCTTCAGCTCGTCGAGGCTGACGCGCGCCTGCCGCTCCGCGAGGTCGGCGCGAACGCCGTCGATGATCTCGTCGAGCACACTCACGCGAGCGGCCCCCTTCCGAACGGTGATGAGGGAACAGGATCAGCCATACCGATGGTATCCGCAGTAGGGCCCGGGGCTCGCATCCGGCCACGCCGCGTCCCACTACCTGGGCATTCAGGGGGCCAGTGCCGAGCCGAACGGCAGATTCCGGACCACGGTGAAGATCAGCAGGACGGCGCCCACGCCCCACCACCAGGCGGGGGCCAGACCGATCCGCAGGGCCCGGCCGCGCCAGGCCCTGGTCAGCCAGAGGACCCAGACGGCGGCGAAGAGGAAGTAGCCGACGGTGGCGATCGCGTTGGCTTCGAGCGCCGCGCCGAGGTCGCCGTGGATGAAGGCGTGGGCGCTGCGGAGTCCGCCGCAGCCGGGGCAGAGGACGCCGGTCAGCCTGAGCAGTGGGCAGACGGGATAGTGGCCGGGGTCGTTCGGGTCGACGGTGCCGACGTAGGTGAAGGCGGCTGTGACGGCGGCGAGAATCCCGACGGGCGTGCCGAGCCGCCGCACCCGGCCCGTCCAGCCCGTCCGGCGTTCGAGGACGGAACCGGGGCTGTGGGGTCCGTGCACCTGCGAGGGCCACTCGCCCTCCGGTCGGGCTGGGGTGGCGGGGGCTCCGGCCTCGGGCGCCGGGCGGGCTGAAGTAACGAGGGTTCCGTCCTCAAACGCCGGACGGGCTGGGGTGGCGGGGCGGGCCGTGTCCGAGGTTGGGCAGACTGTCAGGGGCATGTTCCAGGGGCCGACGCCCTGCGGCTCGGCGTCCGGGCGGGCCGGGTCGTGCTCGGCGGAATCATGGTCCGGCGGCGGGGCTGCGGCGGGGGTAGGCGAGGCGTCCACCCGGTGATTGTCCCCCGACGACGCGAAAAGGCGCAGCCCCACCGGGGCTGCGCCTGTCTGCGTGTCGGTCGCCGGGACGGCCCGGCGTCCGGATCAGTGGGAGATCTGCGCCCGCCCGGCGCGCTCCCGGGCCTCGATCAGCTCGGGCGACTCCTTCTGCATACCGAGACCGGCGGCCCGCATGGCGAGGCCCACGAGTCCGCCGGCGAAGATGACGACGATACCGGCCCAGAAGCCGAGCGGGTTGGCCGCGACCATGAAGA
Source organism: Streptomyces sp. iso_384 (assembly GCF_056172905.1). Classification (NCBI taxonomy): domain Bacteria; kingdom Bacillati; phylum Actinomycetota; class Actinomycetes; order Kitasatosporales; family Streptomycetaceae; genus Streptomyces; species Streptomyces sp. iso_384. The sequence continues at coordinate 2,325,521 of NZ_JBWBTT010000001.1, read as the reverse complement.
CGCCTGCGACGCAGAAGCCGATGAAGGAGATGATGACACCGGTCCAGGCGGCCGGGGTGTGTCCGTGGCTCGTGCCCGCCATGAGTTGCTCCTCGTTGGTGTTGCGCCGTGGGTGACGCTGTACGTGTGGCCGCCGCCCGCAGGGCGGCTCGGCTTCATTGTCCCGTACGGGACAGCGAGAGGTGATCGTGGGGTCACGCCTCGCGCGTCGGGTCCTCGCCGCGGTCCAGGGCCTTCCACAGGTCCTCGGGCCGGTCCGGGTCGGGAGCGGTGCGGGACGCCTTGCCGGGGCGGGGCGTGCCGTCGCGCTCGTACTTTCCGGACATGGCGGGCCAGCGGCTGCCGTAGCGCAGGGCGAGGAGCCCGGCCAGCAGGATCAGCAGGCCGCCGACGGCGGTGACGTAGGGCCAGGCGGTGTGGCTGAGGGCGTGGATGGTGGCCGCCGCGTCGCCGGTGGTCCTGGCCGCCTCCTCGTCGAGGGCCGTGCTGTCGGAGGCGCCGGCCCAGGCGCTGAGGACGGCGCCGAGACCGCTCAGGGCCAGGAGCGCGGCGACGATCCGGCGGCCCGCGCCGCGTACCGCGAAGACGGCGACGAGGGCGGCGAGACCCACGATGGCGAGGGCGGCGGGGACGCCCGTGACGTCCCGGCCGTCGGCGGTCAGCGGCAGCGCGCCGCCGCCGGTGGCCGCCCGGCCCTCGGCCCAGGTCTGCCCGGAGGCGAGCAGGACGACGGTCGCGCCGGCCGCGCCGAGGAGCAGACCGGCCGCGAGGGAGCGACGACTCCGTGCGGAGTCGGGCGCGGCGCCGGACGCGGAGTCGGCGGTTCGGCCACGGGGCTGGGGTACGGGGACAGCACTCACGCCTTCCACTATCCCTTACCGGTTCAGCGGTCGTGGAGCCGGTTGGCCGTATGGACGGCGCGGAGCACGGCGGCCGCCTTGTTGCGGCACTCGGTGTCCTCGGCGACCGGGTCGGAGTCGGCGACGACCCCGGCTCCGGCCTGGACGTACGCGGTGCCGTCGCGGAGCAGGGCGGTGCGGATGGCGATGGCGGTGTCGGAGTCCCCGGCGAAGTCGAGGTAGCCGACGCAGCCCCCGTACAGGCCTCGGCGGCTCGGCTCCAGCTCCTCGATGATCTGCATGGCGCGGGGCTTCGGGGCGCCGGAGAGGGTGCCGGCCGGGAAGCAGGCGGTGAGGACGTCGAAGGCGGTGCGGTCGTCGGTGACGCGGCCGGTGACGGTGGAGACGATGTGCATCACGTGGGAGTAGCGCTCGATCGACATGAAGTCGACGACCTCGACGCTGCCCGGTTCGCAGACCCGGCCCAGGTCGTTGCGGCCGAGGTCGACGAGCATCAGGTGCTCGGCGCGCTCCTTGGGGTCGGCGAGGAGTTCGTCGGCGAGGGCCTGGTCCTCCTGCGGGGTGACGCCCCGGTGCCGGGTCCCGGCGATCGGGTGGACCATGGCCCGGCCGTCCTCGACCTTGACGAGAGCCTCGGGGCTGGAGCCGACGACGTCGAACCCGTCGAAGCGGAAGAGATACATGTACGGGGACGGGTTGGTGGCCCGCAGCACCCGGTAGACGTCCAGGGCGCTCGCCGTGCACGGGGTCTCGAAGCGCTGGGAGGGCACGACCTGGAAGGCCTCGCCGGCCCGGATGCGCTCCTTGATGTCCTCGACGGCCGCCTGGTAGGACTCGCCGCCCCACAGCGCGGTGTACGGCGGCAGTTCGGACGGGTGCAGGACGGCGGGGGCGTTCTCGACCGGGCGGCGCAGGTCGCGCTCCATCGCGTCGAGGCGGGCGACGGCGTCCGCGTGGGCCTCGTCGACGCCGGTGTCGAGGTCGTTGTGGTTGATCGCATTGGCGATCAGCAGGACGGTGCCGTTCTGGTGGTCGAGGACGGCGAGGTCCGAGGTGAGGAGCATGGTCAGCTCGGGCAGCTTCAGGTCGTCGCCGCCGTGCTCGCCGATCTTCTCCAGGCGGCGGACGACGTCGTAGCCGAGGTAGCCGACCATGCCGCCGGTGAACGGCGGCAGACCCACGTCGCTCACCAGGTCGCGCGGGGTGTGCAGGGTCTCGACGGTGGCGCGCAGGGCGTCCAGCGGGTCGCCGGTCTCCGGGACGCCGACGGGCGGGGTGCCGAGCCAGTGGGCCTGGCCGTCGCGGGCGGTGAGGGTGGCGTCGCTGCGGACGCCGATGAAGGAGTAGCGCGACCAGGTCCGGCCGTTCTCCGCGGACTCCAGCAGGAAGGTGCCGGTGCGCTCGGCGGCGAGCTTGCGGTACAGGCCGACCGGGGTGTCGCCGTCCGCGAGGAGGCGGCGGCTGACGGGGACGACGCGCCGGTCGACGGCCAGCTTGCGGAAGGTGTCGAGATCCATGGCCGGTGACCTTACTGGGCGGGAGCGAGGAGGACGTCGGCGTCGAAGCAGGTGCGGTCACCCGTGTGGCAGGCGGCGCCGGTCTGGTCGACCTTGACCAGCACGGTGTCGGCGTCGCAGTCCAGGGCGACCGACTTCACGTGCTGGACGTGACCGGAGGTGTCGCCCTTGACCCAGTACTCCTGGCGGCTGCGCGACCAGTAGGTGCAGCGGCCCGTGGTGAGGGTGCGGTGCAGCGCCTCGTCGTCCATCCAGCCGAGCATCAGCACCTCGCCGGTGTCGTACTGCTGGGCGATGGCCGGGACCAGGCCGTCGGCGCCGCGCTTGAGGCGGGCGGCGATGGCCGGGTCGAGGCTGCTGGCGGGCGGCGTGGCGCCGGGCGTGCTGGTCATGGGCCCATTGTGCCGTGGCCGCGAGGGCTTTCCGGGCGGACGTCCACTGGGCGGACCCCGGGTGACGGTCGTACGCTGGCGGGCATGTCGACCCATGCGAAGCGTGAACGTCTCCTGCTCGCCGATCTGTTGGAAGCGGCCGGTCCCGAGGCCCCGACGCTGTGCGACGGCTGGAAGACCCGCGATCTGGCCGCCCATGTGGTGGTCCGCGAACGCCGCGCGGACGCGGCGGGCGGGCTGCTGGTGAGCGCGCTGAAGGCCCGGCTGGAGCGGGTGCAGGCGGAGTTCGCGGCGAAGCCGTACGAGGAACTGATCCAGCTGATCCGCACGGGTCCGCCCCGGTTCTCCCCGATGTCCCTCAAGCAGATCGACGAGGCGGCGAACACCGTCGAGTTCTTCGTCCACACGGAGGACGTGCGCCGGGCCCAGCCCGAGTGGTCGCGCCGTGAGCTGGACCCGGTCTTCGCCGATGTGCTGTGGTCCCGGACCGAGAGGACCGCCCGGCTGCTGGGCCGGCGGTCCCCGGTGGGGCTGGTGCTGCGCCGCCCGGACGGCCAGACGGCGGTGGCCCACAAGGGGACGCCGGTGGTGACGGTGACCGGGGAGCCCGCCGAGCTGCTGCTGTACGCGTTCGGCCGGCAGGACGCGGCGGACGTCGAGGTGGAGGGCGACCAGGCGGCGGTGGAGCGGCTGAAGTCGGCCGAGCTGGGGATGTAGCCCGGGCCCTGCCAGACAGGTCCGCTCAGGTCGGGTCCGGTCGGGTCAGCGGGGCAGTTCGGCGCGGCGCAGCGTGGTGACGGCCAGGCCCATCACGCCGCCGGCCGCGCACACGGCCGCGCTGACCGCGAAGACCGGCCCGGTGCCCCAGAGGGCGACGGCCGCCCCGGTGACGGGGTAGCTCAGCGGGGCGATGGCGTAGGTGAAGAACGTCGATACGGAGGTGACCCGGCCCAGGTACGCCGGGTCGGCGGCGGTCTGGACGAGGGCTCCGCACAGCGCCCCGGCCAGTCCGGCCGTGAGGCCGACGAACGCGGCGATCGCGGCGGCGAGGGCCACCGAGGGGACCTGCGCCAGGGCGGCGATGCCCGTGGCGCCGACGAGGGCCATCAGGCACATGACCGTTCCGGCGCGCGGCAGCCGGCCGCGGACGGCGAGGACGAGGGCGGACCCGGCCGCTCCGCCGGCGAATCCGGCGACGATCCAGCCCATGCCGGCCGCGCCCCAGCCGCGCTGCTCGGAGAGCAGGATGAGGCCGAGGTTGAGCGGCCCGACGAAGCCGAGCTCGCTGAGGGCGATGACGAGCATGAGCGGGCCGAGCAGGGGGTGGCGGCGGATGTACCGGAGGCCGTCGACGAGGTCGTGCCAGGCGTTGGGGCTCTTCTCGGCGGCCGGCGCCTCACCGGAGGTCTCCGGCTCGGGCAGCGGTCTGATCCGCAGCCGCAGGAGCAGCGGCAGGGACAGGGCGAAGAGCGCTCCGGCGGCGGCGAAGGCGAGCGCGGGTCCGCCGACGGCCACGGCGACCCCGCCCATCGGCGCGCCGATGATCGAGGAGCCGCGCGCGGCCAGTGCGCGCAGGCCCTGGATCCGGGCGAGCTGGCCCGGGCCGCTGATCCGGGGCGGCAGCGCTCCGACGGCGGGCAGGAACAGGGCGTCGACCGCGCCGAAGAGCAGGGCGACGGCCACCAGGACGCCCACGGTGGGCGCGGTGAGGACCAGGACGGCGGCGAGCGAGAGCACCAGGAGCGCGCGGGCGGCGTCGCTGCCGATGACCACGCGGCGGGGCCCGAGCCGGTCGGCGAGCACTCCCCCGCCGAGCATCAGGAGGGCCCGGGGCAGGGAGCCGGCGGCGAGCACCAGTCCGGTGCCGGAGGCGCTGCCGGTGCGGGCGGCGGCCCAGGCGAGGGCCATGAAGTAGACGCTGTCGCCGATCATCGACGCGCTGTACGCGCCGAGCCAGCGCAGGACGTTCGGGTCGCGGTGCGCGGGCCGTTCGGGGCATTCCACGGTGGCGGCGGTCATGGGTTCGTCCCTGAGAGAGTGAGGCGGTCCGGAGGGATCGGCGGGTTCACGGGCGGAAGGGGAACCCGTAGGTGTGCAGGGCGACGCTCTCCCTGCCTTCCGTGTCGCCCGCTTCGTCGCGGGCGCGGCCGGTTTCCTCGTAGCGGTCGATCAGCGCGCCCATCTCCCGGCTGAGCGAGGCCAGTTCCTCGGCGGTGAGCCGGAGGAGGTTCTCCGAGCTCCAGGAGGCGCTGCGCCATTCCGTGTCCCAGGTGTGCCGGGAGTCCTGGTGGGCCCGGTAGAGCTCGACGTGCTGGTCGAAGGACATCCGGTTGGCGGCGGCGTAGACGGCCGCCTTGTCCGGCGCGTCGTCGAAGTCCTCGTCGCTGAAGGTCAGTCCACGGGAGGACGGCTGCCACCAGCGTTCCCGGCCGTCGGTGCCCTGTCCTTCGGCGGGTTCGATCAGTCCGCTGTCGGCGAGCTTGCGCAGGTGGTAGCTGACGAGGGAGACCGCCTCGTCGACCAGTCCGGCGAGCTGGGAGGCGGTGGCGGTGCGTTTGATGTGCAGGGCGCGGTAGAGCTTCAGGCGCAGGGGGTGGCCGATCGCCTTGAGGGTGTCGAGGTCGGAGATACGGCGTCGCTCTTCACTGGGCATGACGCGACCGTAGATGCACAGGAAAAGTTGCGCAAGAAGAATTGCGCAATATTTGTTGCGGAGTTTTCAGGTGTTGCCGAGCAGCCGTCGGGCGGCCAGCGCGAGCGAGACCTCCACCGCGTCCCGGGGCCGGGTCAGACAGCGGCCGGTGAGCTGTTCGAAGCGGCGGAGGCGGTTGAGGACGGTGTTGCGGTGGCAGTAGAGCCTCGCGCCCGCCCGCTGCGCGGAGCCGTCCGCGTCCAGCCAGGCGGTGAGGGTTTCCACGATGACGTCGCGGTCGCCGGGGTCCAGCCGGTCCAGCGGGCCCAGCACCCGGTCGGCGAGCGCTCCGGCGAGGGCCGGGGAGGAGACGACCAGGGCGTCCGGAAGGTGCTCGTCGAGCAGGACGGTGCCGCCGGACGCCGGGCAGGCGCGCAGCGCGGTCTCCGCCAGCCGGCGGGCGTCGCCGAGCGCGGCCAGGCCCTCGACGGCGGAGCCGATCCCGGCTCGGGCGCCGGCCGGTACGTCCAGCGCGGCGGCCAGCTCGCTCAGCTCGCCGGGCGGGCCGGCCAGCGGCAGGATCGCGAACTCGGCGTCCTGGCCCGGATGCCAGAGCACCACCGCCTCCGGGGCGGCGGGCAGCGTCAGCGCTGGACGGGCGGCGGAACCGGGCCCGCGCGGGTCGGCGGCCACCGCGAGCACGGCGTACCGGCCCTGCTCCGGCAGCCCCAGCATCGCGGCCGCCTCGGCGAGGTCCGCGATCCGGGCGGTGCCGTCCAGCAGGGCGGCGACCATGAGCCGCTGCCGGTTCTCGCGCCGCCAGGTCAGCCGCCGCTCGGCCTGCCGGTAGGCGTCCGCGACGATCCCGCAGTGCTCGTCGACGAAGTTCCACACATCGGCGGCGACATGGACGAGCAGCCGTACGTCGTCGGGGTCGCGCCGGGCGGTCTCGTCCACGAGGTCCTGCCAGACCATCGCGCCGCCCATCCGGAAGGCGTGCAGGACGGCGTCGAGCGGTACGCCCTGCTCGGCGCGGATCTCGCCGATCCAGCGGGAGGTGCGGTGGGCGGACTCGCGGAACTCCCGGGGCTGGATCAGCGAGCCCACGTTGTGCCGCAGCGAGTGGTGGACCTCCTGCCAGACCTCGGCCCGGTCGGACTCGATCGCCGCCCGGTAGCCGGGCTCCTGGGCGTACAGGGCCTCGACGAGCCGGTCGGTGAGGGCAGGCAGCGAGGCGACGAGGACCCGGGCGGCCCGGTGCAGCACCTCCACGGCCTCGCGGTCGGCCAGCGACCGGAAGCGGTGCGGCAACGGTGTTGCCGGGGGCGGGCCGGTCAGGGCCCCGATCCGCGGACGTACGACCTGTGGCATGGCGGCCTCCACCGGGATACGGCCGGCCGCGCGCGCGGCGGGCCCGGCGCACCGGCCCGGGCGGGGCGCGAGCGCGGCGACACGATCCTGACGCCCGCAGAATGACATACCGCCCAGTCGGTACCTAGGGGTCTGCGCGGAACTCGTCATCACGGTCTCGCAACCTCCCGGCCGCGCGAGGCTTCAGGGGCTCAGCAGCCGGGCCAGTTCGGTGCGGGAGCGGATGCCGAGGGCGGCGAAGACGTTACGGAGGTGGTGGTCGACCGTGCGCGGGCTGAGCGACAGCCGTAGCGCCACTTCGCGGTTGGTGGCGCCCTCGGCCACGCAGCGGGCGATGCGCTGCTGCTGGGGTGTGAGCGCCGCCAGCGGTTCGCCCGCCGCGCCCCGCCGCTCGGCGACCGGCTCCCCCGCCGCCCGCAGCTCCCCGGCCGCCCTTTCCGCCCAGGCGCGGGCCGAGCAGCACTGGAAGGCGACCAGGGCGTCGCGCAGCGGGCCGCGGGCCTCGCGCGTACGCCGCCGGCGGCGCAGCCACTGCCCGTACAACAGATGGGTACGGGCCCGTTCGAAGTCGCCGCCGGCCCGGCCGTGGTGGTCCAGGGCCTCGGCGTAACGGGCGTCGGCCGCGTCGGCGGGGGCCAGCAGGGCCCGGCAGCGGGCCAGTTGGGCGGGCGCGCCCGGGTCGGCGGTCCGGGCGGCCCAGGACGCGAACTCGTCCACGGCGGCGTGGAGTTCCCCGGACTCCTCGGACAGCCGTCCGGCCAGCACGGCGGCCTCGACCCAGCAGGGCACGGCGAGCGTCCGGGCCGCGAAGTGGCCCCGGCCCGGGCCGGTCCCGACCAGCGGGGCCAGTCGGGCGGCCGCCTCGCCGGGCCGCCCGGAGGCCAGGTCCGCGCGGGCCCGGGCCCAGGTGGCGAGGGTGCCGGCCTGGGCCAGCCCGTGCGACCCCGCCCCGGCCAGCGCGGCCTCGGCATGCGCGGCGCACGCCTCGGCGGGCCCTTCCACGGAGGCGGCGAGGGCGAGCACGGCGTGCAGATGGGCGGAGCTGTTGGGCTGCCCCGTACGGCGGGCGGCGTGCAGCCCCTCCAGCGCATGGGCCCGCGCACCGGCGTGCCGCCCGGCCCGCAGTTCGGCGTAGGCAAGGTGTTCGAGCGCCTGCGGCAGCAGCGCGTCGGGCCCTCTGGTCCGTACGGCGGCGAGCGCACGGGCCCCCGCGCGGCAGGCGGCGGCGACGTCCCCGAGGACCAGCGCCGCGACCCCGGCCCGCAGCAGCGCGGCCGGGGCGCCGGGGTCACCGGCGGGTTCGAGGCAGCGGCGGAGCAGGGCGTGGCCCTTTGCCGTACGCCCTTCGAGCACGGCGCACATGCCGGCCCGGTAGTGCTCCAGGTCCGGGTCCACCGGGATGCGGGCGAGGCGGTTCATGGCGTCGAGGTAGCCGAGGGCGTCCCCCGCCGCCCAGGCGGCCTCGGCCGCGCCGAGGAGGGCGTCGAGGGCGCGGCGGGGATCGTGCGGTGCGAGCAGCCCGGCCGAGGCGAGCAACGCTTCGTGGGCGTCGGCCGCGGGCCCGGAGCGCAGGGCGAGCATGCCGTGCACGTAGGGCGCGAGGCCCTGCCCGGGATCGCCGCCCGGCCCCGCCGCGCCGACCGTACGCGGCCCGGCCCTGGCCAGCAGGGCGCGCGCCAGGCACGGGTCGCCGGCCAGCCCCGCCTGCTCGGCCGCCCCGGCGAACCGGGCCGCCCGCAGCGCCGGTTCGGTGGAGAGCAGGGCGGCACGGGCGAGGGCGGCGGAACGCTCGGCGTGCGGGAAGGGGGCGATGGCGGCCGCCTCGATCCGGGCGGCCAGCGCGGCGTCCGGCCCGGGCGCGGCACAGGCCCGCTGGACCAGGGCGGCCAGCGGGACGGGCGGGGCGGGGTTGGCGCCCGGAGGGGGCGCGGGGGCGGCCTCCGTCAGCAGGGTGGCCAGCAGTTCGTGGGCCGCGCGGCGGTGGGACCAGGGGGTGCGGTGGAGTACGGCGCGGGCGACCAGGTGGTGGGTGAAGTGGACACGGCTGCCCGCCCGTTGAAGGATGCCGCCGGTGACACTCGTACCGAACAGGGCCCGGTCCAGGAAGGTGCGGGGCAGTCCGCTGCGGGTGCCCGCGCGCAGCAGGAGCAGGGCGTCCGCACTCGTGCCGTCCGGCTCGTGCTCCTGGGCCGCGGCGGCGAGCAGGAGCAGGGCGCGGGTCCGGTCCGGGAGGCCGTCGAGACGTTCGGCGTGTGCGGCCAGCACCGCTTCACCGCCGGGCAGGGGGAAGGGCAGCGGGGTACGGCCGGCGAGCTGGTCGGGGGTGAGGCGGCCGGTGAGTCCGGTGAGCAGGCGGGGGTTTCCGGCCGCCTCGCGGAGGAGTTCGGCGCGCACGACCGGGTCCAGCCCCTCCGTGCCGGAGGTCAGCCGGTCCAGGAGCGCCCCGGCGGCGCCTTCGTCCAGGGGGGCCGGCTGAAGCACGGGCAGTCCGGCGAAGGGGGTGCTGTCCGCGGCCGTGAGCAGAACGACGATCCGGCTGCCCGGGCCCAGCCGGCGGGCCGCGAGAGCGAGGGCGGCACAGGACGCCGGATCCCAGGCGTGCGCGTCGTCCACACAGACCAACAGAGGCCGCCCGGCGCCGAGTTCACGCAGTCGGTCGAGCAGCGCGTCGGGACTGACGCCCGGGGGCGGGGCGGCGGACGGCGGGCCGGTGTCGGCGAGCGGGCCGAACGGGGCGGCGCCGGCCGCCCCCGACCCGAGCAGCGCGCCCAACCCACCCCCGGGCACCGAGCGCTTCGCCCCGGTGGCCGCGGCGTACAGCACCGGCCCCCGGTCGCGGTGCGCCTCCGCGGCCTCGCGCAGCAGTGCCGTACGGCCGAGGCCGGGTGGTGCGGCCAGGACGAGCGCACCTCCGTCCCCTCGCCGCAACTGCTCCAACAGGCTTGCCAACATTGCGAGTTCAGCATCACGGCCGTACAGCCGGAGCGGACTGCGCACGGTCGTCGATGGGGTCACACCGGCACCGTACGTTCGCCTCGGCAAGGGAGGAAGCGCCGTGTCCGGGTCCCGCGCGGTAACGGCCCGGTGCGGTGCGGGCTCCCAGCCGGAGGCCTGCCGCGCTGTGCCGGAGCACAGCGCGGCAGGCCCGGAGCGCCGTGTCTACGCGGTGTGCGGGCAGTTGCCCCGGTACTCCGCGATGGTCAGGCTCGGCTGCGGGAGCGGGCAGAGGAACTGCTCGTAGCGGGTGTCGTCGTCGATGAATCGCTTCAGCCAGGAAATGCTGTACTTCGCGATCGTCGTGTTGGAGGTGTTCGGCGTGAAGTGCGAGGCTCCGCGCAGCTCCAGGTAGGCCTTGTCCAGAGAGCCGGGCAACGACGCGTAGAAGGGCTTGGAGTGCGTGGCGACCGGGGCGATCGAGTCACCGTCCGCCCCCACCACCAGGGTGGGCGTGCGCAGTTCGGGCCAGGTCTTGTCGGTGTTCCAGCCGGTCAGCGGGATCGCCGCCTTCAACGACGTACGGCTCTTCGCCGCTTCCAGTGAGCCGCCGCCACCCATCGAGTGGCCCATCACGCCGAGCCGGGAGGCGTCGACCCGGGTCCGTACCGAGCTGCGCTGGGTCAGGTGGTCCAGTGCGGCGAGGAGTTGGCGGCCCCGGCTGTCCGGCTGGTCGAGTGTGGTGTTCGTGTCGATCGTGAAGACCACGAAGCCCTGGGAGGCCAGGCGCGGTCCGAGCCAGGCGATGGAGGACTCGTAGGCGGTGAAGCCGGGCGAGATGACCACCGCGCCGAAGGTGCCGTCGGCGGTGGAGGTCGGGTAGTAGATGGTGCCGCCGCCGAATCCGCTCGCGACGAGCGAGGAGACGGAGGTCTGGGAGACGGCGTACGAGCCGCGGCTCGCCTCGATGGAGGCGTTGGTGGGGGCCGGGCCGCGCTCGTAGGGGTTGGCGGCGACGGCCTGAGCGCCGGGCGCCAGGCCGGTCAGCAGGAGGCCGGCGGTGGCCGCGGCGGCGGTCACCAGACCCGTCGCCGTACGGGAACGGCCCAGGAACGTACCGGTGCGGCTCGGGCGGGAAGGGCGCGGGGGGATGGTGCCGGAGGGGAGGTGCTGCTGCACGGGGGGATCCTCTCGGTGGTGGCGGGGGGAACCACACCACGCGAGGCCCATGAGCCCGTCGTCCAAGGGCTGTCGGGGTGCACCGCGTGGCCGCCGGCGTCGTTCGCCGGCGTTCGCCACTCTCACGGTGCGGCCCGTGGACACGCATCGGCGGTATCACCGGTCTCGGCGGACCGGTGATACCGCCTCGTACTGCGTACGGGATCAGCGGACCGGGTGGCCCGCTTCCCGCAGGGCGCCCTTGACCTCGGAGATCCGCAGGTCGCCGAAGTGGAAGACGGACGCGGCGAGCACCGCGTCGGCCCCCGCCTCGATCGCCGGGGCGAAGTCGGCGAGCCGGCCCGCGCCGCCGGAGGCGATGACGGGGACGGTGACGTGCTTCCGTACCGCCTCGATCATCTCGGTGTCGTAGCCGTCCTTGGTGCCGTCGGCGTCCATCGAGTTCAGCAGGATCTCGCCCGCGCCCAGCTCGGCGGCCCGGTGCGCCCACTCGACGGCGTCGATGCCGGTGCCCTTGCGGCCGCCGTGCGTGGTGACCTCGAAGGTGCCCTCCGGGGTGCGGCGGGCGTCGACGGAGAGCACCAGGACCTGGCGGCCGAAGCGTTCGGCGATCTCACGGATGAGCTCGGGGCGGGCGATGGCGGCGGTGTTGACGCCCACCTTGTCCGCCCCGGCGCGCAGCAGCTTGTCGACGTCGTCCGGGGCACGGACGCCGCCGCCGACGGTGAGCGGGATGAAGACCTGCTCGGCGGTGCGGCGGACCACGTCGTACGTCGTCTCGCGGTCGCCGCTGGAGGCGGTGATGTCGAGGAAGGTCAGCTCGTCGGCACCCTCGGCGTCGTACAGCTTGGCCATCTCGACGGGGTCGCCCGCGTCGCGCAGGTTCTGGAAGTTGACGCCCTTGACGACCCGGCCGTTGTCGACGTCCAGGCAGGGGATGACCCGTACGGCGAGGGTCACCGCGCACCTCCTCGGTAGGCCTCGACCTCGACCTCGACGACCAGGCTCGGGTCCACGAAACCGGACACGATGATCATGGAGGCGGCGGGGCGTACGGCGTCGAACAGCTCCTTGTGGGCGCGGCCGACCTCGTCCACGTCCCGGGCGTGCGTGATGTACATCCGGGTGCGGACGACGTCCTCGCGGCCCAGGCCCACCTGCTCCAGCGCCGCGAAGGCGACGTCGAAGGAGGTGACGGTCTGCTCGTACGGGGAGCCCGCGGAGATCTGGCCGTTGACGACGGAGGTGCAGCCGGCGACCAGGACGAGCCCGTTGGGGAGTTCGACGGCGCGCGAGTAGCCGAACTTCTCCTCCCAGGGGGCGCCGGTGGAGATCCGGCGCACGGCGGAAGCGGCGTCCGTCATACGGCGACCGCCTTGAGGGCCTCTTCCAGCGTGAACGCCTTCGCGTACAGCGCCTTGCCGACGATCGCGCCCTCGACGCCTTCGGGGACGAGGAGGGAGATCGCGCGGAGGTCGTCCAGGGACGAGACCCCGCCGGAGGCGACGACCGGGCGGTCGGTGGCGGCGCAGACGTCGCGCAGGAGGCCCAGGTTGGGGCCTTCCAGGGTGCCGTCCTTGGCGATGTCGGTGACGACGTAGCGGGCGCAGCCCTCGGAGTCGAGGCGGGCCAGCGTCTCGTAGAGGTCTCCGCCGTCGCGGGTCCAGCCGCGGCCGCGCAGGGTGGTGCCGCGGACGTCGAGGCCGACGGCGATCTTGTCGCCGTGCTCGGCGATGACCTTGGCGACCCACTCCGGGGTCTCCAGGGCGGCGGTGCCGAGGTTGACGCGGCGGCAGCCGGTGGCGAGTGCGGCCTCCAGCGAGGCGTCGTCACGGATGCCGCCGGACAGCTCGACCTTGATGTCCATGGCCCCGGTCACCTCGGCGATCAGGGCGCGGTTGTCGCCCGTGCCGAAGGCGGCGTCCAGGTCGACGAGGTGCAGCCACTCGGCGCCGGCGGACTGCCAGGCGAGGGCGGCCTCCAGCGGGGAGCCGTAGGAGGTCTCGGAGCCGGACTCGCCGTGCACGAGGCGGACGGCCTGGCCGTCGCGGACGTCGACGGCGGGGAGCAGTTCAAGCTTCGGCATTACAGCGTCTCGATCCAGTTGGTCAGCAGCTGGGCGCCGGCATCGCCGGACTTCTCGGGGTGGAACTGGGTGGCCCACAGCGCGCCGTTCTCCACGGCGGCCACGAACCGTTCGCCGTGCGTGGCCCAGGTGACCTTGGGGGCACGGATCTTGGCGTTGGTGACTTCGAGGGACCAGCCGTGCGCCGCGTAGGAGTGCACGAAGTAGTACCGGGCCTCGGGGTCCAGGCCCGCGAAGAGCCGGGAGCCCTCGGGGGCCTCGACGGTGTTCCAGCCCATGTGCGGGACGACGTCGGCCTTCAGGGGGCCGACCGTACCGGGCCATTCGTCCAGGCCCTCGGTCTCCACGCCGTGCTCGATGCCGCGCTCGAAAAGGATCTGCATCCCGACGCAGATACCCATCACGGGGCGTCCGCCGGAGAGCCTGCGGCCGACGATCCAGTCGCCGCGGGCCCGCTTCAGACCGTCCATGCAGGCGGAGAACGCGCCGACGCCGGGGACGAGGAGCCCGTCGGCGTTCATCGCGCGGTCGTAGTCGCGGGTGATCTCGACGTCCGCGCCGACGCGGGCGAGGGCGCGCTCGGCGGAACGGACGTTGCCGAAGCCGTAGTCGAAGACGACGACCTTCTTCTGGTTCTCACTCATGACGTACCTGTCCTCAGTCCCACAGTCCCTGGATCCGCAGGATGCCCGCCACCAGGCACATCACGGAGCCGATCGACAGAAGCACGATGACGCCCTTGGGCATCCCCTGCTTGGCGAAGGAGTAGACGCCGCCGGCCAGGAAGAGGCCGACGACGATCAGGATGGTGTTGAGGCCGGTCACAGGGCGCCCTTCGTGGAGGGCAGGATGCCGGCGGCGCGCGGGTCGTGCTCACAGGCGTACCGCAGGGCGCGGGCGAGGGCCTTGAACTGGCACTCGACGATGTGGTGGGCGTTGCGCCCGTACGGCACGTGGACGTGCAGGGCGATCTGCGCCTGGGCGACGAAGGACTCCAGGATGTGCCGGGTCATCGTCGTGTCGTACTCGCCGATCATCGGCGCCATCTTCTCGGGCTCGGTGTGCACGAGGTAGGGGCGGCCGGAGAGGTCGACGGTGACCTGGGCGAGCGACTCGTCCAGCGGGACGGTGCAGTTGCCGAAGCGGTAGATGCCGACCTTGTCGCCGAGGGCCTGCTTGAAGGCGGCGCCGAGGGCGAGGGCGGTGTCCTCGATGGTGTGGTGGCTGTCGATGTGCAGGTCGCCCTCGGTCTTGACCGTGAGGTCGAAGAGGCCGTGGCGGCCGAGCTGGTCGAGCATGTGGTCGTAGAAGCCGACCCCGGTGGCGACATCGACCTTTCCGGTGCCGTCGAGGTTGATCTCGACGAGCACGGACGTTTCCTTCGTGGTGCGTTCCACGCGGCCTACGCGGGGGCTCATGCGTCGTGCTCCTTCTTGAGTTCGCGTACCGCATCGAGGAACGCGTCGTTCTCTGCCGGGGTGCCCGCGGTGACCCGCAGCCATCCCGGTACGCCGTTGTCCCGGACCAGGACGCCCCGGTCGAGGATGCTCTGCCAGACGGCGTGGCTGTCGTCGAAGCGGCCGAACTGGACGAAGTTGGCGTCCGAGTCGGTGACCTCGTAGCCGATGGCGCGCAGCTCGGCCACCAGCCGGTCGCGTTCGCTCTTGAGCTGGGCGACGTACCCCAGCAGCGTATCGGTGTGCTCCAGGGCGGCGAGCGCGGTGGCCTGGGTGACGGAGGAGAGGTGGTACGGCAGCCTCACCAGCTGGACCGCGTCGACCACGGCCGGGTCGGCGGCGAGGTAGCCGAGGCGGAGCCCGGCCGCGCCGAACGCCTTGGACATGGTCCGGGAGACGATCAGGTTGCGGCGGCCCTCGATCAGCGGGAGCAGCGATGCGTGGTGGCTGAACTCGCCGTACGCCTCGTCGACGACGACGATCGAGGGCCCGGCGGCCTGGGCGGCGTCGTAGAGGGCGAGGACGGTCTCCGCGTCGACGGCGGTGCCGGTGGGGTTGTTGGGCGAGGTGATGAAGACGACCTCGGGGCGGTGCTCGGCGATGGCGGCGCGGGCGGCGTCCACGTCGATGGTGAAGTCCTCGTTGCGCGGCCCGGAGATCCAGCCGGTGCCGGTGCCCCGGGAGATCAGGGCGTGCATGGAGTACGAGGGTTCGAAGCCGATCGCGGTGCGGCCGGGCCCGCCGAAGGTCTGCAGCAGCTGCTGGAGGACCTCGTTGGAGCCGTTGGCGGCCCAGACGTTGGCGGCCGTCACCGCGTGTCCGGCGGTCCGGGTGAGGTAGCGGGCCAGCTCGGTGCGGAGCTCGACGGCGTCCCGGTCGGGGTAGCGGTTGAGGCCGCGGGCGGCCTCGCGGACCCGCTCGGCGATCCGCTCGACCAGGGCTTCGGGCAGGGGATACGGATTCTCGTTGGTGTTGAGGCGTACGGGGACGTCGAGCTGGGGTGCTCCGTACGGGGACTGACCGCGCAGTTCGTCGCGGATGGGGAGCTCGTCCCAGGGGTTGCGGGGGGTGGTGCTGCCGTTCGTCACTGCTGCGGAACCTTCCAGCCGAACCTTGCCTTGAGCGCTGCGCCGTGGGCGGGGAGGTCCTCCGCCTCGGCGAGGGTCACCACATGGTGGGTGACCTCGGCGAGCGCGTCGCGGCTGTAGTCGACGATGTGGATGCCGCGCAGGAAGGACTGCACGGAGAGGCCCGAGGAGTGGCAGGCGCAGCCGCCGGTGGGCAGGACGTGGTTGGAGCCGGCGCAGTAGTCGCCGAGCGAGACGGGCGACCAGGGGCCGACGAAGATCGCTCCGGCGTTGCGGACCCGGTCGGCGACGGCGGCGGCGTCGGCGGTCTGGATCTCCAGGTGCTCGGCGCCGTACGCGTCGACGACCTTGAGGCCGTCCTCGATCGAGGAGACCAGGACGATCGCGGACTGGCGGCCGGCGAGCGCGGGCTCGATGCGGTCCTCGATGTGCTTGGTCGCGGCGACCTGCGGAGCCAGCTCGGCCTCGGTGGCGGCGGCCAGCTCCGCGGAGTCGGTGACCAGGACGGCGGCGGCCATCGGGTCGTGCTCGGCCTGGCTGATCAGGTCGGCGGCCACGTGCACCGGGTCGGCGGTGGCGTCGGCCAGGATCGCGATCTCGGTGGGCCCGGCCTCGGCGTCGATGCCGATGCGGCCCTTGAGGAGGCGCTTGGCGGCGGCGACGTAGATGTTGCCGGGCCCGGTGACCAGGTTGACCGGGGAGCAGTCCTCGGTGCCGTACGCGAACATCGCGATGGCCTGGGCGCCACCGGCGGCGTACACCTCGTCGACGCCGAGCAGGGCGCAGGCGGCGAGGATCGTGGGGTGCGGCAGTCCGCCGAAGTCCTTCTGCGGCGGGGAGGCGACGGCGACGCCCTCGACGCCCGCCTCCTGGGCCGGGACGACGTTCATCACGACGGAGGAGGGGTAGACCGAGCGGCCGCCGGGGACGTAGAGCCCGACGCGCTCGACGGGCACCCACTTCTCGGTGACGGTGCCGCCGGGGACGACCTGGGTGGTGTGCGTGGTGCGGCGCTGCTCGCGGTGGACGAGGCGGGCGCGGCGGATCGACTCCTCCAGCGCGGCGCGGACGGCGGGGTCCAGTTCCCGAAGAGCCTTCGTCAGGGCCTCGGCGGGCACCCGGACCGACTCGATCCGGACACCGTCGAGTTTCTCCCCCCACTCGATCACTGCCGCGGAGCCACGATGGCATACGTCCTCGCAGATGGGCCGCACCGTCTCCAGGGCGGCTTCCACGTCGAACTCGGCACGGGGCAGCAGGTCGCGCAGGGCTCCACCCTCGGGGAGGGCGTCACCGCGCAGATCGATTCGAGAGATCACACGGCAATTCTCTCAGACCGTCCGGAGCGTCCGGTCGCCCGTATCACTGGCTGATACCGGTCGCTCGTACCACTGGCCGATACGCGTCTCGGCCATGTCCGGCCGTCACTGCTGACCACTGGCTTTCACGGCGTCACACCAGGGAATAACGGCACTACAGCATGTGTGCACGGAGGGAGCGGCCGTGACCGAGCCGCACGATGGCGATATCCCGGACGGCCTCAGCGCAGCGGAGCTGGGCATGTGGCAGTCCTTCCGCAACGGGACCACCTATGACTTACGCAGTTACGACACGACCCACAACGATCCGTTCACCCCGCAGGTGTGGGGGCCCGAGCGGAGCGTCGGCGCGCGCACGGTGGCACGACTGCTGCTGAGCGGCCCGCCCGCCCGGCCCGGCCGGGTGGCGGCGCTGAAGCTCCGGGGGGTGCGGATCACCGGAAAGCTGGATCTGGCGGGCGGCCGGGTGGCTCCGTACGTGGAGCTGACCGGCTGCCGTTTCGAGCAGGAGGTGGTGCTTCCGGAGTGCCACTTCACGACCTTGCGGCTGGTGGGGTGCGCGCTGCCCCGGCTGGAGGCGGCGCGGCTGCAGACCGAGGGCGATCTGCATCTGCCGCGCTGCCGGATCGACCGGGGCATCCGGCTGACCGACGCCCAGATCGGCACGGACCTGCTGATCAACCAGCTCAGCGTCGGCCCGGACCGGCACGGGCGGGCCGTGGTCGGGGACGGCATGACCGTCGCGCAGGACCTCCAGGCCGAGATGATCGAGACGCTCGGCGAGCTGAGTCTGCGCGGGGCGAAGGTGGGCGGTTCGCTGAGTCTGCGCGGCAGCCGGCTGCGTGCCGCGGAGGACCGGCGCGCGCTGAACGCCCCGCAGCTGACGGTGGAGCGCACGCTCTACATGACCGAGGCGTGGGTGAGCGTCGACACGGGGAACCAGGGCACCACTCCCCCGTACGGCGTGGTCTACGCCCCGACCCCGGCGCGCGGCACCCGCTCGCAGATCTTCGAGTGCCGGGGCGGGGTGCGCCTGGACGACGGGCGGTTCGGGGACGCGGTGGACCTGCACAAGGCGCGGTTCGTCATGACCCGGCAGGAGGAGTTGTCGCTGCGCCGGATCGTGACGCCGGAGCTGCGGTTCAACGCGGAGCGCCCGGAGGAGGGCCGGGTGGTCCTGAACGGCGCGAAGGTGGTGACCCTGATCGACCTGTCGACGAGCTGGCCGGGCCCCGGCGGTCTGGCAATGGGCGGCTTCGTCTACGAGAACCTCGTCCCCTACGGCCACTTCCCGCTCTCCCGGCGGCTGGAGTGGGTGCAGGCCGCGACGCCGGAGTACGTCCCCGAGCCGTACGAGCGGCTGGCCACGGTGATGCGCAGCAGCGGCGAGGACGCGGACGCGCGCGAGGTGCTGCTCGCCAAGCAGCGCCGCCGCCGCGAGACGCTGCCGCCCGCCGCGAAGGCCTGGGGGTATCTCCAGGACTGGACGGTGGCGTACGGCTACCGGCCGGGGCGGGCGGCGGTGTGGATGGCGGTGCTGTGGGCGGCGGGCACGGCGGCTTTCGCGCAGCACACCCCGCCCGCGGTCAAGGACGACGAGTCGCCGCTGTGGAATCCCGCGCTGTACGCACTGGATCTGCTGATCCCGGTGATCAACCTCGGGCAGGACGGCTACTGGCGGATGGAGGGCGCCTGGCAGTGGGCCGCGGCCGGTCTGGTGCTGGTGGGGTGGGTTCTGGCCACCACGGTGGCGGCGGGGGCGTCCCGGATGCTGCGCAGGGGGTGACCTCGGGGGCGTTGCCGGGCGGCCGGGGCCGAGGTTCCGGCCGTCCGCCCCGGGGGACCACAGGGGCGGACGGGCCGCACGGGAGAGCGTAATCAAGCCAACAGACGCCCATTCCTTTGCCTTTTCTTGACTCGGCCCGATACAACCCATTCACTCGGCACAGAAGCTTCACAGCACACCCCTGGCGCGGCCCCCACCAGGCCTTTTCAATGGTCTGCACCATGGCCTTCCTTCGCGCTCTGCTCAGTACCGCGCGCATGATCCGGCACAGCCCTCCGCTGTCCGCCGGACTGTCCGCGGATGACGCGGTGCTGCTCGACGCCCCCGACGAGCGGCTCTCTCCCGCGCTGGTCGCCGCTGCCCTGGGCGACCACGAACCGGCCGCCGAGCTGCTCGCCACCACCCGGGACGCCGCCGACTGGGAGAACCGGGACCGCTATCTCGGCCGACTCGTCACCTTCGCCCGCAGCCGGGACGGCTGGCTCGACCAGTGGCTGGCCGCCGCCCCGCGCGATCCGGACGGCCTGCTGGTCAAGGCGGAGCTGGCGGTCCGCCGGGCCTGGGAGTCGCCCGCCCGCGCGGAACGGCTCCGCGAGGTCGGCCCGCTGATCACCGCCGCCGCCGACGCGGACCCGCGCGACCCCGTCCCGTGGCGGCTCGCCCTGGACCACGCACGCGGCACCCATGCCACGCACACCGCCTTCGAATCGCTGTGGGAGCAGGCCGTACGGCGCTCCGCGCACCACTACGGCTGCCATGTGGCGGCGCTGCGCTATCTGTCGGCCGCCTGGTACGGCTCGCACCGCGAGTGCTTCGACTTCGCCGAGCAGGCCGCGGCGGACGCGCGGCCCGACTCCCTGGTGCAGGCCCTGCCGGCCCGGGCGGCCTTCGCGCTGCTCCTGGACGCCCAGGCGATCGGCCGGACCACCTCCGTACTGGAGGAGCGGATCGACGCGGCGGCCGACCTGGCGATCGGGCTCTCCGCCGCCTACCGGCCCGGCGACCCGTGGCCGGCCGAGGTCCGCAATCTCCTCGCGTACGTCCTGCTCGCCCGGGGCCGCTGGGCGGAGGCGCTGCACCAGTTCAACCTGATCGGGCTGCACGCGACGTCGTTCCCGTGGTCGTCGGTGTCCGATGACGCGCTCGGCCGGTTCCTGGACGCCCGGGACGGCGCACGGCTCCAGGTGGCCTCGCTGACCCCGTTGCGCAACCGGGCCGACCACGGCCGCCCCCGGGGCCATTACGCTTGAGCGTTGTGACCACCGCCCGCCTTCCCCTTTTCCCGCTCAACGCGGTGCTGTTCCCCGGCCTGGTGCTGCCGCTCAACGTCTTCGAAGAGCGATATCGCGCCATGATGCGGGAGCTGCTGAAGAGCGACGAGGACGAACCTCGCCGCTTCGTCGTGGTCGCGATCCGCGACGGCCGCGAGATCGCCCCGACGGCCACCGGCATGCCGGACACGGTCGCGGCGGCCCCGCCCGCCGAGCGCGCCCCGGCGGAGGGCTTCGGCCCCGACCCGATCCAGACCTTCCACCGGGTCGGCTGCGTCGCCGACGCGGCGACGATCCGCGAACGCGCCGACGGCAGCTTCGAGGTCCTGGCCACCGGCACCACCCGCGTCAGGCTGCTGTCGGTCGAGACGAGCGGCCCGTATCTGACCGCCGAGGTCGAGGACCTGGCCGAGGAGCCGCCCGGAGAGGACGAGGGCGACGAGGCCGGAGCCCTGGCGGAGGGCGTTCTGCGGGCTTTCCGCGCCTACCAGAAGCGGCTGGCCGGAGCGAGCGAACGCTCCCTGGCGACCGGCGCCGACCTCCCCGACGACCCGTCGGTGATCTCCTACCTGGTCGCGGCGGCCACGGTCCTGGACGTCCCCACCAAACAGCGCCTGCTCCAGGCCCCGGACACCGCGACCCGGCTGCGCGAGGAGCTGACACTGCTGCGCAAGGAGACCGCGGTCATCCGGCACCTGCCCTCGCTGCCCGCGACGGACCTGACGCGGGCTCCCACCCACCCCAACTGACAAGGACCGGCCCGCGTTGGCGAAGAAGCCCAAGAAGCAGCAGTCGGGCGGCACCCCCGCCACGGTCGCCCTGACCGCGGCGGGCACCGCCTTCACGGTGCACGCCTACGACCACGACCCGGCGAGCCCGTCCTACGGCGAGGAGGCCGCCGAGGCCCTCGGCGTCTCCGCCGACCGGGTCTTCAAGACCCTGGTCGCGGAGGTCGACGGCGCCCTGACGGTGGCGGTGGTCCCGGTGGCCGGCTCCCTGGACCTCAAGGCCCTGGCCGCCGCGGTGGGCGGCAAACGGGCAACGATGGCGGACCCGGCGGCCGCGGAACGCACCACGGGCTACGTCCGCGGCGGCATCTCCCCACTGGGCCAGCGCAAACGCCTGCGCACGGTGCTGGACGCGTCGGCGCGCACGCACGCCACGATCTGCGTGTCGGCGGGCCGCCGGGGCCTCGAGGTCGAGCTGGCGGCGACGGATCTGGCCGAGCTGACGGGGGCGACCTTCGCGGAGATCGCGCGGGCATGATCCAGCCCCTCCGGCGATCGAGGAGCGGGGCCCGGGGCGGAGCCCCGGCTTCGGGAAGGGGCGGGCAGGGGAACAGGCCCGCCGCAGGCGCCCCTACGCCGGCCCACCGCCCCCCGCGGGCGGCGACGGAGCCCCCGGCTCCGGCTCCCCGTAATACTTCGCGTACCCCGACCCCGCCCAGTCCGGCTCCACATCCCGCGGCCCGAACGCCGCAGTCAGCAGCAGATGGATCCCCATCGCCGCGAACGGCCAGGCCAGCATCGCCACCCACACCGCGTGCAGCTCCAGCGGCGCGTCGAACGTGACGCCCTGGCCGGCCTCCCGGGCCCGGCCCACCACATCGGACGACGGCCCCAGCCAGATGCCGACCCGCCACGCCAGCAGCGAGGCGAGCACCGCGCCCAGCGCCAGACCCACGACCACGAGGATGCCCCCGCGGCGCAGCCGCCAGAAGACGGCGGCGGCGGAGAGCACGCCGAAGCCGATGGCCAGCAGGACGAACGTTCCGTCCGCGCCGATCGCCTCCTCGCCCTCGCTGTTCTTCAGGAAGACGGCCGTGTCGTCGGAGACCAGCGGAACACGCGGCGCGAGCCACAGCCACAGCAGCCCGAGCACGAGGCCCGCGAGCGCGACCAGGACCACGACGACGGCGGCCTGGCGGAGCTCGGTGGCCGTGTCCGGGTCGTCCGGCGAGCCCGGGGAGAGCGCGAGGTGGGAGCCCGAGGGCGGGGCCTGCCACGGATCGTGGGGCCCGGGCTGGTGAGGCGGCGTCAGAGGTGCGGTCACCTTGCCATCGTGCCAGGCCACCCTGTGAGGCGCCTCACCGGCTACCGTACGGCGGCCCGCCGGTACGCCCACGTCGCCACCGCCAGCGAGAGAACCCCCACCACCGCGCAGATCCCGAGGAAGAACGCGATGACCCCCCAGTCCGGGCGGGCGTCGAAGGACCGGGCCAGCGCCTCGACCCCGTACGTCGAGGGCAGCAGATCGCGCGCCCACCCCACCGGCTCCGGCAGCCGCTCGGCGGGCAGCACCCCGAGCAGCAGGGCGGCCGACATGCCCAGCTGACCCAGCAGGGTCGCCAGCTCCGGGCGCGGGGCGAGCAGCCCGAGGGCCGCGCCGAGACCGGCCAGGGCGGCTCCGGAGAGCGGCACGACGGCCACCAGGACCCACAGATGGGTCAGCGGCAACTGGAACAGCACGCTGCCGGTGATCGCGGTGAAGACCGTGCCGGGCACGGTGAAGGAGGCGTACGCGCCGGCCGCCCCGAGCACCACCGCGGCGGGCGGCACGGGCAGCGTGGCGTAGTGGTCGAGCCCGCCGGACGCCCGCAGCTGCCCGAAGTACTGGGCGAGCAGGTTGAGCGCGACGAACGCGACGACCAGGACGCTGGATCCCGCGACCACCGCGCGGGCCTCCGCGCCGCCGTCCACGACCCCCCGCATCAGGACCATGATCCCGACGGACTGGAAGGTCGCCACGAAGAGCAGCGGGATCCGGGCGACCCGAGCCCGGGAGAGCTGGGCGCGGTAGACGGCGGCCAGCGAGGGCAGCAGCCGGGCGCGCGGTGCGAGGGGCTCGGCGACGGTACGGGCAGGGGGCGCCATGGAGGGGCCGGACGCGGGCCGGACGCGGGCCGGTACGGTCCTGGCCGGAATGATGCTCGTCACCTGAGGCCGCTCCCCTTAGACACGTCCACCACGTCAAACCCGTCCGGCACGTCCAACACGTCCGGACCGTCCACCCTGTCGAGTACGTCCGCCGCGTCCGCGGCGTTCACGTTTTCGACGCCTGCCCTGTCCCTCACGCCTTCACCAGCCCCTTGGTCGCATTGGCCGCGTCTCCCCCGAGCGCGAGATAGACATCTTCCAGGCTGGGTGTGGCCAGGGTGAAATCGTCGAGCGCGGCGAAGGCCGCGCCGCCCGTCACCGCGGCGACCGCGGCCCGCGCCTCGTCGGGGCTCAGCCGCAGCACCCAGCGCCGCCCGGACTCCTGGGCGGACGGTCGCAGCGCCGCCACCTCGGGGACGTCCAGCGGGGCCCGTTCGCGCCACATCAGCTCGACGCGCACCTCTCCGGCGACCTTCTCCTTGAGCCCGGCCGGGGTGTCGCAGGCGATGACCCGGCCGCGTTCGAGGACGGCGACCCGGTCGAGGACGGTCTCGGCCTCGATCACGTTGTGGGTGACCAGCAGGACCGTGGCCCCGCGCTCGGCTCGGCGGCGGTCGACGGCGGCCCAGACGGCGCGGCGGGCGACCGGGTCCATGCCGGTGGTCGGTTCGTCGAGGACCAGGACGGGCCGGTCCCCGACCAGGGTGGCGGCGAAGCAGGCGAGCCGGCGCTGACCGCCGGAGAGCTTCTTCAGGGGCCGCCCGGCGATCTCGGTGAGGCCCAGCTCCTCCAGGACGGCGTCGCGCTCGGCGCGGGCCTCCCGTACGGCGAGGCCGCGCAGCCGTCCGGTGGTCTCGGCGGCGAGGGAGACGGTCAGTTCGTCGAGGGCGGTGGATTCCTGCCCGAGGTAGCCGATCAGCCGGGACGCCCGTTCGGGGTGGCGTACGAGGTCGTGGCCCAGCACCTCGACGCTGCCGGAGTCGGGCCGCATCAGTCCGGTGAGCTGACGGACCAGGGTGGACTTGCCGGCGCCGTTGGGGCCGAGCAGCCCGAAGATCTCGCCGCGCTCGACGTCCAGGCTGATGCTGTCCGTGGCGCGGATCTCGGGGGCCGCGGGGGAGCCTCGGCGGCCCCGGACGGCAGGATAGGTCTTGACCAGATCGCGCACCGCGCACACGGTGCCGGTGTCCCTCTCCGCCTGTGCTGTGCCCGTACTCACGAGGTACGAGGGTACGGGGTCACCCGCCCCGGCTCGCGTCCGGGGCCACCCCGCGTCGCCTCCGGGGCGGACGGCGGCTGCCCCGCCTACTCCCCCGCCGGTACGTGCTCGGCGGCGGCCCGTACGTCGATCTCCCGCCAGAAGCCGGCCCGGATCGCGTAGCGGTCGTGCTCGTCGATCTGGTCGTCCTTGTGGGCGAGGAGCCCGAAACGGGCCGCGTACCGCAGCAGTTCGCCGTCGATCCGGTGCGGGATGCGCGGGTACATGGTGGAGAGCTTCTGCAGGTGGACCGTCTCCGGCAGCCGTTCCATCCAGCGGCGGGCGAAGACCTGGCCCACCTCGAAGGGGTCGCCGCCGACGGTGGTGATGTCCTCCTCCCGGTCCGCCCAGCGCTGTTCGGCGCTGGTCACCTGGGCGAGGGTCGGCAGGGAAGCGGTCTCGGCGGGTTCGCCGAGGGGACCGCCGCGCTCCACCCACCCTTTGTCGGAGGACCAGCGCAGGGTGGCGCCCGCGGGCTGGGGCGGGTGCTGGCGGTCGGGGTGGGTGGCGTGGGCGCGCAGCGCGGCCAGGTCCTTGGGGGTGGGGACGGTCTTGTGCCCGGGGGCCGACGGGGTGTCCGACGAGGCGGCGGCGGGGGCGTTCTCGGCGGGGGCCTCGGAGCCGCTCCGGGCGGCGGCGGCCTGTGCCTCGGAGGCGCGTTCGGCGGAGGCGGCGAGGGCCGCCTCGGGCAGCGGCGCGGAGAGGATCGCGGCGATCTCGGGGCGCGGGGCGGGCGGCGGGGCGCAGCTGCCGCCGGTGTCCTTGGCGCGTACCGCCTTGGTGATCCAGGCCCGGTCGAGGACCCGTCGTTCGTCGGCCTCGGCGACCAGGTCCTCGGACTGGTTGTAGTCGCCGTCGGCGGCCTGTACGGCCCAGAGGTGGACGGCGACGCCGTGTTCCTTGGCGGACATCAGACCGGGCAGCAGATCGCCGTCGCCGGTCACCAGGACCACATCGGAGCAGGCCCGGTTCCTGGCCAGTTCGGTGAGCTCGGCGTGCATCGCGGCGTCGACGCCCTTCTGCGCCCAGCGTCCGTCGCTGCGGGTCAGGGCGCCCAGCCGTACGGTCACCCGGGGCATCACGCGAAGCCGGCGGTGCTCGGGCTGGGGCACCCGGTCGGGGGCGCCGTCGAACCAGTAGATGCGCAGCAGGGGCTGTTGGGTATCGGCCTCGGCGCGCTCGCGCAGCCCCTGGATGAGGGCCGCGTGGTCGACGGTGATGCGGGAACGGGCGGGCTCTCCGGCCAGCAGACTCGCGGCTGCGCCCAGCAAGTAGCCGGCGTCCACCAGGACGACGCAACGGTCCACGCGTTCCACCCTCTTCCAGAATTCGGGAACGGTTCAGCGGCCCGCTCCTCGATGACCGGGTCCGCTTACCCAGGGTTTCCTTCGAGTCTGCCCGACCGCGCAGGGGTTAACGGCCGGAACTGGATCATCGGCGTGGCGGATCCGGAAAGGAATACGGGAAGAAGGCGAAACGGCGGCGGAACAGCAAGCCACTGCGGAAACCGCTACGCACGGTAATGATCCAACATGCGGTGTTTGCGGCGCTATGTGAGTCTGACAGCGGTCCTGGCCCCCCAGGATTCCCCACAGGAGGCATTCACCATGGCCAAGAACAAGAACCGCAAGCAGGGCAGCCAGCACGACCGCGCGTCCGCGTCGGAGCGTAGTGCGGAGCAGGCCAAGTCGACGGCGTTCGAGTCCCAGAACCAGCCGCAGGCGCAGGCCCAGGGCAGCCCGTCCGACGTGGCGCGCAAGCATCAGCGACGCTTCGGCCACAACTGACCCGTCGGCCGCTCGCGGTAGAGACTGGCGTTGAAGACGGCGAGAGGGGCGCCCCGCACCGGCGGGACGCCCCTCTCGTCATGTCTGTCGTGTCGTGCTCGGGCTCAGCCGGCCAGGCAGGACGGGCCGAGCAGCACCTTCAGGTCGCCGAAGAGCGCCGAGTCGGCCTTGACCCGGTGCCGGTCCAGCCGCAGGACGGTGGTCTTGCGGGGGCCCTGGAGTTTGATGCGCACCTCGGTGTCGCCCCGGTGGTGGCTGAGCACCTCGCCGAGCCGGGTGACCATGGGCGGGGTGATCTTCACGGTGGGGATGGTGAGGACGACGGGGGCGTTGGTCCCGGCGTTGGAGATGTCGGGGACCTGCATCTCCATGGCGACCAGCCGGGGCACGTCCTCGCGCTTGTCGAGGCGTCCCTTGACGAAGACGACGGTGTCCTCGACGAGCTGGGTGGAGACCAGCTGGTAGGTGGCGGGGAAGAACATGCACTCGATGGAGCCGGCCAGGTCCTCCACGGTGGCGATGGCCCAGGCGTTGCCCTGCTTGGTCATCTTGCGCTGGAGGCCGGAGATGATGCCGCCGACGGTGACGACGGAGCCGTCGCTGTAGTCGCCGCCCATGAGCTGGGAGATCGAGGCGTCGGCCTTGTCGGACAGCACGTGCTCCAGGCCGAAGAGCGGGTGGTCGGAGACGTACAGGCCGAGCATCTCCCGCTCCTGGGCGAGCAGATAGGCCTTCTCCCACTCGATGTCGGAGAACTCCACGTCGAGCCCGAAGCCCGGCTCGTCGCTCTCCTCCTCGCCCATGCCGCCGAAGAGGTCGAACTGCCCCTCGGCCTCCTTGCGCTTGACCTGCACCACGTTGTCGATCATCGGCTCGTGGTGGGCGACGAGACCCTTGCGGGTGTGTCCCATCTCGTCGAACGCGCCCGCCTTGATGAGCGATTCCACGGTGCGCTTGTTGCAGACGACCGCTTCGACCTTGTCCAGGAAGTCGGGGAAGGTGCTGTACTTCCCCTTCGCCTTGCGGGACCGGATGATCGAGTCGACGACGTTCTGGCCGACGTTGCGGATGGCGGTCAGGCCGAAGAGGATCACGTCGTCGCCCTGGGCGGCGAAGTTGGACAGCGACTCGTTGACGTTGGGCGGGAGCACCTTGATGCCCATGCGGCGGCACTCGTTGAGGTAGACCGCGGACTTGTCCTTGTCGTCCTTGACCGAGGTCAGCAGGGCGGCCATGTACTCGGCGGGGTAGTTCGCCTTGAGGTAGGCGGTCCAGTAGGTGACCAGGCCGTACGCCGAGGAGTGCGCCTTGTTGAACGCGTACCCGGCGAACGGCACCAGGACGTCCCACAGCGCCTTGATCGCCGCGTCGGAGAAGCCCTTCTCCTTGGCGCCCTTCTCGAAGAGGACGAAGTTCTTCGCCAGCTCCTCGGGCTTCTTCTTGCCCATCACGCGGCGCAGGATGTCGGCCTCGCCGAGCGAGTACCCGGCGACGATCTGGGCGGCCTTCTGGACCTGCTCCTGGTAGACGATCAGGCCGTAGGTGAGGCCGAGGACCTCCTTGAGGGGCTCCTCCAGCTCCGGGTGGATCGGGGTGATCTCCTGGCGGCCGTTCTTGCGCTCCGCGTAGTTCGTGTGCGAGTTCATGCCCATCGGGCCCGGCCGGTAGAGGGCCGAGACGGCGGAGATGTCCTCGAAGTTGTCGGGCTGCATCTGGCGGAGCAGGGAGCGCATGGGCCCGCCGTCGAACTGGAAGACGCCGAGCGTGTCACCGCGGCAGAGCAGTTCGTACGTCTTGGGGTCGTCCAGCGGCAGCGAGAGCATCTCCAGGTCGATGCCCTTGTTGGACTTCACCATCTTGATGGCGTCGTCCATGATCGTCAGGTTGCGCAGGCCGAGGAAGTCCATCTTCAGCAGGCCGAGCGACTCGCACTGCGGGTAGTCCCACTGGGTGATGGTGACGCCGTCGGTGTGCCGGACCCAGACGGGCGCGTGGTCGACGATCGGCTCGCTGGACATGATGACGCCGGCGGCGTGCACGCCCATCTGCCTCACCAGGCCCTCGACGCCCTTGGCGGTGTCGATGACCTTCTTGACGTCCGGTTCGTTCTCGTACATCCCCCGGATCTCGCCCGCCTCGCTGTAGCGCGGGTGCTTGGGATCGGTGATGCCGTTGAGGTCGATGCCCTTGCCGAGGACGTCGGCGGGCATGGCCTTGGTGAGGCGGTCGCCCATCGCGTACGGGTAGCCCAGGACGCGCGCGGAGTCCTTGATGGCGTTCTTGGCCTTGATCTTGCCGTAGGTGCCGATCATGGCGACCTTGTCGGCGCCGTACTTCTCGGTCACGTACCGGATCACCTCGACGCGCCGGCGCTCGTCGAAGTCGATGTCGACGTCGGGCATGGAGACGCGCTCGGGGTTGAGGAACCGCTCGAAGATCAGCCCGTGCTCGATCGGGTCGAGGTCGGTGATGCCCATCGCGTACGCCACGATCGAACCGGCGGCGGAGCCTCGGCCGGGGCCGACCGCGATGCCGTTGTTCTTGGCCCACATGATGAAGTCGGCGACGACCAGGAAGTACCCCGGGAACCCCATCTGGATGATGATGTCCATCTCGTACTCGACCTGCTTCTGCCGGTCGTCGGGGACCCCGTTCGGGAAGCGGCGGGCCATGCCGACCCGGACCTCCTCCTGGAACCAGG
This sequence comes from Streptomyces sp. iso_384, assembly GCF_056172905.1. Classification (NCBI taxonomy): domain Bacteria; kingdom Bacillati; phylum Actinomycetota; class Actinomycetes; order Kitasatosporales; family Streptomycetaceae; genus Streptomyces; species Streptomyces sp. iso_384. The sequence goes on along the minus strand of NZ_JBWBTT010000001.1, from coordinate 2,297,007 downwards.
TGATCTCCGTGAAACCGTCCGGGATCTCGAACTTCGGCATGAGGTTCTTCGCCTCGAACATGCCGGTGGTGTCGATCTGTTCGGCGACCAGGAGGGTGTTGCGGCACCCCTCCTGCCAGGCTTCGGAGGAGTCGACGGCGTACATCTCGTCCGTCGTCTTCAGGTAGTAGCCGGTGCCGTCGAAGCGGAAGCGGTCGGGGTCCGAGAGGTTCTTGCCGGTCTGGATGCAGAGCAGGGCGTCGTGGGCGGTCGCCTCGTGCGCGTAGGTGTAGTGGGAGTCGTTGGTGACGAGCGGCGGGATGTGCAGCTTCTTGCCGATCTCCAGCAGCCCGTCACGGACCCGGCGCTCGATCTCGATGCCGTGGTCCATCAGCTCCAGGAAGTACCTGCCCTCGCCGAAGATGTCCTTGTAGTCGGAGGCCGCCTGGACCGCCTCGTCGAACTGGCCGAGCCGCAGCCGGGTCTGCACCTCGCCCGAGGGGCAGCCGGTGGAGGCGATGAGCCCCTCGGACCACTGGGAGATGGTCTCCTTGTCCATCCGGGGCCACTTCTGGAGCCAGCCCTCGGCGTACGCGTCGGAGGAGAGCCGGAAGAGGTTGTGCAGCCCGGTCTTGTTGGACGCCCAGATCGTCTTGTGGGTGTAACCACCGGATCCGGACACATCGTCGCGCTTCTGGTGCGGCTGTCCCCACTGCACCTTGCGCTTGTGCTTGCGCGACTCCGGGGCGACGTACGCCTCGATGCCGATGATCGGCGTGACGTTCGCCTTCTTCGCCGAGTGGAAGAAGTCGTACGCGCCGTGGAGGTTGCCGTGGTCGGTCATCGCGATGTGCGTCATGCCCATCTCGTTGGCCGCCTCGAACATGTCCTTGAGCCGCGCCGCACCGTCCAGCAGCGAGTACTGGGTGTGAACGTGCAGGTGCGTGAAGGGCGGCTTGGTCACGGCGTCGGGCCTCCGGGAAGTCGGGCGATGACGGACGGGGGGACAGCGTGGAAGTCTACGACGTGACGGACCCGAACGACGGGCACTCCCGGCTTCCGCCGAGCGTTGGAGAAGGCGGGACACGTGTCCGTTTTGTCATGCACTCGGTCACCTGGACCCGGGGTCCGGCCAGACACGCCAGCTACAGCAGGAGGCAGCAAGAGATGTCGGAAACGCAGACCGGCGCAGCGCAGCGCGGGGAGCAGATTCTCGCCGTTTTCGACACCGCCTTCGGGGAGCTGCTGGCCGCCGATCCGGCCGCCTTCCGGGTCAAGTTCCGCAAGATGGCGGGCTCGGCCTTCGCCTTCTACCGGGGCACGGCCTGCCTGTTCTACAGCGACCTGGAGCGGGAGCGGCACGGCGGCCCGTTCCTGGACGAGCGCACCGGCCGGGTGTGGATCCACGGCGATCTGCACGCGGAGAACTTCGGCACGTACATGGACGCCAACGGCCGCCTCGTCTTCAACGTCAACGACTTCGACGAGGCGTACGTGGGCCCCTTCACCTGGGACCTGAAGCGGTTCGCCGCCTCCGTGGCGCTGGTCGGTTACGCGAAGGCGCTGGCCGACGAGCAGATCACCGAGCTGGTCCGGATCTTCGCCGCCTCCTACCGCGAGCGGATCCACGCGCTGGCGACGGGCGCGAAGAACGACGAGGTGCCGCCGTTCACGCTGGACACCGCGGACGGCCCGCTGCTGGGCGCGCTGCGGGCCGCCCGCTCGCGCACGCGTTTCTCGCTGCTGGACTCGATGACGGTGATCCGGGACTTCGAGCGCCGGTTCGCGGACGGCGGCGGTGCGATCGACCTGGACGCCGCGACGCGCTACAAGGTGCTGGCCGCGTTCGACGGATATCTGGAGACGCTGCCGGAGACGAGCCTGACCCGGCCGGACTCCTACCGGGTCAAGGACGTGGTGGGCCGCCGGGGCATCGGCATCGGATCCGCCGGGCTGCCCTCGTACAACATCCTTCTGGAGGGCAACAGCGACGCCCTGGAGAACGATGTGGTGATCTACCTCAAGCAGGCGCAGACCCCGGCGGTCTCCCGGCACATCACGGACGCCGCCGTGCGGGAGTACTTCCAGCACGAGGGGCACCGCACGGTGATCTCGCAGCGCGCGCTCCAGGCCCACGCGGACCCGTGGCTGGGCTGGACCGAGCTGGACGGCTCCGGTCAGCTGGTCGCCGAGGTCTCGCCGTACGCGGTCGATCTGGACTGGTCCGACATCGACGAGGTGGACGAGATCGCGGCGGTCGTCGCGGACCTGGGCCGGGCGACGGCCACCATGCACGCGGCCGCCGACGACGAGAGCGGCCACTCGCTGGTGCCGTTCTCCACGGAGCGGGCGATCGACGCGGCCATCGCGGCCGACGAGGAGGGCTTCGAGCCGCTGCTGGTCGACTTCGCCCACAGCTACGGGGCACGGGCCCGGGCGGACCACCAGATCTTCGTGGACCTCTTCCGCAACGGCCGGATCCCGGGCCTGTAGGGCCTGAGAGTCCCCGGGCGGCCACGCCCGGGGACTCTCAGCCTCTTTTAAGGTCCGCTTACCTCCACGCATGACACACTTTCCGGCGATGGACATCTCAGGGACGCAGCTCAGGGTCGCGCGCGCGGCGGTCTTCACCGCGCTCGTCGTCACCCTGTCCACGGCGTCCCATGTGCTGCTCTCCCGGGTTCCGCTGCCGCTGACCGCGGTCGCGCTGCTGACCGCCGTCGTCTTCGCGGTGGCGTACGCGCTGGCCGGCCGGGAGCGCGGCTTCGGGGCGATCGCGGGGCTGCTGGTCCCGCTGGAGCTGGCCGCCGACACGCTCTTCACCACGGGCCAGCATCTCTGTTACGGGGCGGCCGGCGGCCCGGTCGCCGGTCCGCTGCGCGCGGTGGGCTTCGACGTCCTGTGCGGCGGCGGCGAGGTCGGCAAGGGCGGGGCCCGGGTCGCGGGCGTCGGCGCGGTGGGCACCCCGCTGGCCGATGTGGCCGGGGCGGGCGACCGTGCGGCGGCGCTGCTGGCACAGCCCGGACCGGCCGTGCCGTGGCTGCTGCTCGTCGCCCATGTGGCGGTCGGGCTGCTGGCCGCGGCCTGGCTGCGGCGCGGCGAGGCGGCCTTGGCCGGGCTGGTGCGCGCGGCGGCCCTGCTGGCGTTCCGGCCGCTGCTGACCGCGGTCGCCGTGGTGCGCGCGGGCGTCCGGTCCGCGGCCCGCCCGGCCCGGCCCGCCGGGCGTCCGCACCCGCCGCTGACCGCCCGCTTCCTCGTGCACTGTGTGGGCCGCAGGGGCCCGCCGTCCGCGCTGTACGCCGCTGCCTGAGGGCACGGCGACGCGCGATACGCGGCAGGCCCACTCCCCACACACGTACCCACGGAGAACGATCATGAGCAAGCGCAACACCCAGGCGAACAAGGCTGCGGCCCGCGAGCGGCTGCGGGCCGAGCGCGAGCGCCAGGCCAAGAAGGACAAGACCCGCAAGCAGCTCGTCGTGGCGGGCTCGGTCGTCGCCACCCTCGCCGTGTTCGGCGGCATCGCCTACGGCGTGATGCAGCTGAACAAGCCGGACGCCTGGGAGGCGGCCGCGGACGCGAAGAACGTCACCGCGCCGAAGAACACCTCGGGCAAGGACGGCACCACCGTGGTGGTCGGCGAGTCCGGCGCGAAGAAGACCCTGGAGCTGTACGAGGACTCGCGCTGCCCGGTCTGCGCCACGTTCGAGCAGGGCGTCGGCGAGACGGTCTCGAAGGACGTCGAGGCCGGCAAGTACAAGGTCAAGTACATCGGCGCGACCTTCATCGACAACACCGACAACGGCGAGGGCTCCAAGAACGCCCTGAGCGCGCTCGGTGCGGCGCTGGACGTGAGCCCCGAGGCGTTCCTGGAGTACAAGGCCGCGCTGTACTCGGCGAAGTTCCACCCCCAGGAGAGCGACGACAAGTTCGCCAAGGACAGCTATCTGATCGAGGTCGCGGACTCGGTCGACGCGCTGAAGGGGAACAAGGACTTCCAGAAGAACGTGGAGGACGGCACCTTCGACGCCTGGGCGATGAAGATGTCCAAGACCTTCGACAAGAGCGGGGTGCAGGGCACGCCGACGGTGAAGATGGACGGCGAGAAGATCACCAGCGAGGGCAGCGAGAACGCCCCCATGACGGCCGACGAGTTCACCAAGGCCATCGACAAGGCGCTCAAGGCGTAACGCCTCCGGCGCGGCGTAACGCCTCCGGACCTCGGCGGCCTCCGGTCGCTCCGGGGTCCGCCGGGCCACCGGCCGGCGACCGTTTCCCGACGGGCGGGCGAACTTCCTCTGTTCGCCCGCCCGTTCGCCGTACGCGCCCGTAGGGTGATCGGCCGTGACCAGTCGACACCTTTCCTCGCCGAGCCGCCGCACCGTCGTACGGGCCGCCGCCGCGAGCGCCGCCGCCGTCCCCGTGCTCGCCACCGCGTCCGTCACCTCCGCGACCCCCGCCCGGGCGGCCACGGCCCCCGCCTTCCTGCACGGCGTCGCCTCCGGTGACCCGCTGCCCGACGGCGTCCTGCTGTGGACGCGCGTCACCCCCGAGCCCGGCGCGGAGCCCGGCTCGGGGCTCGGTGCGGACACCCCGGTGCGCTGGGAGGTCGCCGAGGACCGGGAGTTCACCCGGATATCCGCGACCGGCACGACGATCGCGTCGGCCGCCTCCGACCACACGGTGAAGGCCGACGTCCGTGGGCTGCGGGCGGCCACCGCGTACTGGTTCCGCTTCACGGCGGGCGACGACACCGCCGACGGCGTGGTCTCCCCCGTCGGCCGCACCCGCACCGCGCCCGCCACCGACGCCGCGGTGTCCGGCATCCGGTTCGGCGTGGTGTCCTGCGCCAACTGGGAGGCGGGCTGGTTCTCCGCGTACCGGCATCTCGCCGCCCGGCCCGACCTGGACGCGGTCGTACATCTGGGCGACTACCTCTACGAGTACGGGACCGGCGAGTACGGCACGCGTGGCACGACGCTGCGCGCGCACCGGCCCGCCCACGAGATCCTGGACCTCGCCGACTACCGCACCCGGCACGGGAACTACAAGACCGACGCCGATCTCCGGGCGCTGCACGCGGCGCACCCGGTGATCGCGATCTGGGACGACCACGAGTTCGCCAACGACGCCTGGTCGGGCGGGGCGGAGAACCACACGCCGGGCTCGGAGGGGGCCTGGGAGCAGCGGGTGGCGGCGGCCAAGCAGGCGTACTTCGAGTGGATGCCGGTACGCGCCTCCACCGAGGGGACCGTCTACCGGCGGCTGCGGTTCGGGCGGCTCGCCGAGCTCCATCTGCTGGATCTGCGCAGCTTCCGCTCCGAGCAGGCGTCGGTCGGCAGCGGGGCGGTGGACGATCCGGAGCGCACGGCCACCGGCCGGGCCCAGCTGGACTGGCTGAAGGCGGGGCTGGCCGGGTCGGACGCGGCCTGGAAGCTCGTCGGCACCTCGGTGATGATCTCGCCGGTCGCCTTCGGCGCGCTCCCCGCGCATCTGCTGGAGCCGCTGGCCGGGCTGCTGGGGCTGCCGAAGGGGGGCCTGGCGGTGAACGTCGACCAGTGGGACGGCTACACCGACGACCGCAGGGAGCTGATCGCGCATCTGCGGGACCGGGGCGTCGCCGACACGGTGTTCCTGACCGGCGACATCCATATGGCGTGGGCCAACGACGTACCCGTGAAGGCGGCCACGTATCCGCTGTCGGCATCGGCCGCCACGGAGTTCGTCGTCACGTCCGTGACCTCCGACAACCTCGACGACATCCTGCGGGTCGCGCCGGGGACCGTGTCCGTGGTCGCGGCGACGGCCGTGCGGGCGGCCAACCGCCATGTGAAGTGGGTCGACATGGACGCCCACGGCTACGGGGTGCTGGACGTCACCGCGGAGCGGGCGCAGATGGACTACTACACGCTGTCCGACAAGACGGACCGCGAAGCCACCACCGCCTGGACCCGCTCCTACCGCACCCGCAGGGGCACCCAGCGCGTCGAGCGGGCCGACCGCCCGGTGCGCTGAGCGGGCCGGATCGTTTCTACAGGGTGGCCAGGAAGCCGAGCGCGACCTTCCAGGTCTGTTCGGCGGCCGCCTGGTCGTAGTCGTGCCGATCGGGGTCGGTGAACAGGTGCCCGGCCCCCGGGTAGCGGTAGACCTCCACGTCCGCACCGGTCCGCTGCATCTGGAGGTACCAGCTGTTCAGCCAGTCGTGGGACTCGAAGGGGTCCGGGTCCGCGACATGCAGCTGGACGGGCAGCTCGTCCACCGAGGCGTTCTCCGCGATGTCCGAGGTGCCGTGGAACAGCAGCAGCCCGCGGGCCTTCGCGTCGCCGAGCGCCAGGGTCTGCGCGGTCGCCGCGCCGAAGGAGAAACCGGCGTAGACGAGCCCCTGGTCGGAGTAGGGCGCGGCGGCCAGCACGGCGCGCCTGAGCAGCTCGTCCTTGCCGATCTCGTCCTTGTGGGCCATGCCTTCTTCCACCGTGTCGAAGGTGTGCCCCTCGAACAGATCGGGCACGCGCACCTCATGGCCGGCGTCCCTGAGGCGCGCGGCCGCGGCGTGCACGGCGGGCGTGAGCCCGTACGTCGAGTGGAAAAGCATGATGTTCATGAGGCCCATGGTGCCATTTGTGCCCTGAGGCCCGCCCTACAGCCAGGAGGACCAGGCAATGGAGAGCGTGCTGCGCCCGCTGATCGTCATCGGCGGTGCCGTGGTGATCACCCTGCTGGTCGGCTGGCTGGTCGACCTGCTGCTGCGGCGGGCCGACAGCCGTCACCACGAGACCCCGCTGTGGGGGCTGCTGCGGCGCTGCCGTCCTCCGTTGCAGGTGGTGGTCATCACGGCGCTGCTGCGCGGCAGCTACCGGCAGTCGGGCATCGCCTGGCTGTGGGAACACCGGGCCGGGATCGGCCAGACCCTGACCCTGGTGCTGATCGGCGCGTCCGCGTGGCTGGTGGTGCGGATCGCGGCGACGGTCGTGGAGGCCAGTTACGCGCGGTACGCGACGGGCACCCGTGACCCGGCCCGGGTCCGCCGGGTCCGTACGCAGGTGACGCTGATCCAGCGGGTGGTCATCGCGGTCGTGACGGTGGTCGCGCTCGCGGCGATGCTGCTGACGTTCCCCGCGATGCGCGGGGTCGGCACCTCGGTGCTGGCCTCGGCCGGGGTGCTGGGCGTCGTCGCCGGTGTCGCCGCCCAGTCGACGCTCGGCAATCTCTTCGCCGGGTTCCAGATCGCGTTCGGCGACATGGTGCGGATCGGCGACACCGTGGTGGTGGACGGCGAGTGGGGCACGATCGACGAGATCACCCTGACGTTCCTGTCGGTACGGACCTGGGACGAGCGGCGGATCACGATGCCGGTCTCGTACTTCACCAGCAAGCCGTTCGAGAACTGGTCGCGCGGCGGGGCGCAGATGACGGGCACGGTCTTCTTCCACCTCGACCACTCCGCTCCCGTCGCCGCGATGCGGGAGAAGCTGCGGGACCTCCTCGGGGACATCGCCGCCTGGGACGGCCGGGACTGGTCGCTGGCCGTCACCGACACCACACCGACCACCATCGAGGTGCGCGCTGTGGTCACGGCGAAGGACGCGGACGACATCTGGACGGCACGCTGCGCGGTGCGCGAGCAGCTGATCGGCTGGCTGCGCGACCACCATCCGTACGCGCTGCCGCGGATCGCCACCGCGCCCGCCGTACTGCCGCCGGGCGAACAGTGGGCGGAGCTGACCGGCTCCGGGGGCCGGCCCGGCCGCAACGGGACGTCGCCGCCCGCCGACCGGGGCGACTCCAAGGCCCCGCGCACGGGCCGCGGCTGAGGACGCCGGAGGCTCAGCGCAGCGAGCGGAAGTCCAGATACCGCAGCACCCGGTCCACGACCTCCGGGTCGGAGCCGGGCTCGCTGCGCGCGGAGAGCACCTCGTGGCGGGCGGCCGACATCATCTCGCGCTGGACCCGGCTGACCGCCTTGAAGCGCTCGGCGCGCTTGGCGTAGGCCTCGCGCCGCTCCTCGTCGACCACGTCCGGGCTGATCCGGGCCCCGATGTCGTACGCGGCGCGCTGGAGGCGCTCCACGACCTCCTCGGGGAAGTCCTCGGCCTCCTGCATCTCCTTGAGGCGGTACTTGGCGGCCTTGGCGGCCCGGATGGCGAGGTCCCGCTCCAGCGCCTCCGCGGTGTCGGTGTCGGCCCGGACCCTCAGCTTCCGCACCAGCCAGGGCAGGGTGAGCCCCTGGAAGACCAGGGTGGCCATGATCACGGCGAACGCGATGAAGATGATCTCGTCGCGCCCGGGGAAGGGCTGCCCGTCGTCGGTCTCCAGCGGGATCGCCAGCGCCAGGGCGACCGAGGCCACCCCGCGCATCCCGGCCCACCACATCACGACGGTCTCCCGCCAACTGGTGGGGATCTCCTCGCTGACGTCGCGTCGGGTGTGCAGCTTCTTGGCGAGCCAGGTCGCGGGCAGCAGCCACAGCAGCCGTACGCCGACGACGACGGCGACGATCGCGAGCCCCCAGCCGACCATCTCCAGGGCGTGCCCGTCGGCGGTGCCGAACACGGTGTGCAGCTCCAGGCCGATGAGCCCGAAGGCGACACCGGTGACCAGGGTGTCGACGATGTCCCAGAAGGTGCGTCCGGTGAGCCGGCCGAGCACGTCGTCGGCGTCGGCGGTGTGCTCGGCGAGGAACAGCGCGATGGTCAGGACGGCCAGCACCCCGGAGCCCTCGAGCTCCTCGGCCAGCGCGTAGGCGACGAAGGGCACCAGCAGGGTCAGGCCGACCTGGAGGGTGGCGTCGCCGAGCAGGTTCATCAGCTTGATGGTGAGCCAGCCGAGCGCGAGGCCGACGGCGACCGCGACGACAGCGGAGAGGACCAGCAGCCCGAAGGCCTCGGGGAGCGAGAAGGTGCCGCTGACGGCGGCGGCGATGGCCACGTGGTAGAGCACGATGGCGGTCACGTCGTTGAAGAGCCCCTCGCCCTCCAGGATCGACACCAGCCTGCGTGGCAGCCCCACGGAACCGGCCACGGCCGTCGCCGCGACCGGGTCGGGCGGGGCGACGAGCGCGCCGAGGGCGACGGCCGCGGCGATGGGCAGCCCCGGCACGATGGAGTTGGCGACCGCGGCGACGGCGGCCGTGGTGACGAAGACGAGGGCCACGGCCAGCAGGAAGATCGGACGTCTGTTGGCGGCGAACTGCCGCCAGGAGGTGCGCTGCACGGTGGCGTAGAGCAGCGGCGGCAGCAGCGCGGGGAGGATGATCTCCGGCGGGACGTCGACGTTCGGCACGAACGGCATGAACGCCATCGCGATGCCGACGAGCGTCATCAGCACCGGCGCCGGCAGCCCCAGCCGTGCTCCGAGCGGCACCGTGACCACGGCTCCGAGCAACAGCAGGAGCAGCAGGGACATCTGTTCCACGAGGGGCCTTCCGGAGCATGCGGGTCCGGCACGTCACGAGCGGCCGAACAAGAACTCCAGCCTGCCACGCGGGGTGTGCGATTCAGCCGATACTCCCCGCTTCCGGCGTTCAGGCCGGGTGGATCTCCCGCCGCATCGCCCGGTGCGGCATGCCCGCGTCGGGGAACTCGGGGCCGTACGCGACATATCCGAGCCGCTCGTAGAAGCCGAGGGCGTGGGTCTGGGCGTGCAGGTCGACGGCGGCCAGGCCCAGCTTCCGCGCCTCGTCCTCGATGGCCACGACGAGGGCCGCACCGACCCCGAGACCGCGGGCGGAACGGCTCACGGCGAGCCGGCCCAGCGAGCCGACGGCCGGGTCGCCGCCGGTCTTCGCGGCCGCGTCCGCACCGTGCAGCAGCCGGCCCGTGCCGAGCGCGGTACCGTCCGCGGCGACGGCCAGGACATGCACGGCGGTCGCGTCGTAGGCGTCGTACTCCAGCTCCTCGGGCACGTTCTGCTCGCCGACGAAGACGTCCTTGCGGACCTGGAAGCAGGCGGCGAGGTCGCTCTCCTCGACGGCCCTGCGGGTGCTGTACGGGGTGGGCCCGGCGGTCACTGGCTCTCCGCGGAGATGGTGTCGAGGGCGTGCTGGAGATCGGCCGGGTAGGTGCTGGAGAACTCCACCCAGCTGCCGTCCGCCGGGTGCTCGAAGCCCAGGCGCACGGCGTGCAGCCACTGGCGGGTCAGCCCGAGGCGCTTGGCCAGCGTCGGGTCCGCGCCGTAGGTGAGGTCGCCGACGCAGGGGTGGCGGTGGGCGGACATGTGGACCCGGATCTGGTGGGTGCGGCCGGTCTCCAGCTTGATGTCGAGGAGGCTGGCGGCGCGGTAGGCCTCGATCAGGTCGTAGTGGGTCACCGACGGCTTGCCCTCGGCGGTGACCGCCCACTTGTAGTCGTGGTTGGGGTGGCGGCCGATGGGGGCGTCGATGGTGCCGCTCATCGGGTCCGGGTGGCCCTGGACGAGGGCGTGGTACTTCTTGTCGACGATCCGGTCGCGGAACTGTGCCTTGAGCAGGGTGTAGGCACGCTCGGACTTGGCGACGACCATCAGGCCGGAGGTGCCGACGTCGAGGCGGTGCACGATGCCCTGGCGCTCGGCGGCGCCGGACGTGGAGATCCGGTAGCCGGCGGCGGCGAGGCCGCCGATGACGGTGGTCCCGGTCCAGCCGGGGCTGGGGTGGGCGGCGACGCCGACCGGCTTCATGATGACGACGATGTCGTCGTCGTCGTGGACGATCTCCATGCCCTCGACGGGCTCGGCGACGATCTGGACCGGAGCGGGCGCCCCCGGCATCTCCACTTCCAGCCAGGCGCCCCCGTGGACCCGCTCGGACTTCCCGGCCACCGAGCCGTCCACCTGGACCTTCCCGGCTGCGGCCAGCTCGGCGGCCTTGGTGCGGGAGAAACCGAACATCCTGGCGATGGCGGCGTCGACACGCTCGCCTTCCAGGCCGTCCGGTACGGGCAGGGTGCGGATCTCGGGGTGCGTACTCACCTGTCGAGTATGCCTTGCGCGGAAAGCTCTCCGCGCGGCCCGGCCCCGCTCAGCACTTGTGCACGGTCAGTCCTTGTGCACGGTCCCGTCGGGGTCGAGGCCCTTGAAGGAGAGGATCACGATGAGGATGCCGCCGCACACGATGGCGGAATCGGCGAGGTTGAAGACGGCGAAGTGCTTGGGGGCGATGAAGTCGACCACCGCACCTTCGAACACACCGGGCGCCCGGAAGAGCCGGTCGGTGAGGTTGCCGAGCGCACCGCCCAGGAGGAGTCCCAGGGCGATGGCCCACGGCAGGCTGTAGAGCTTGCGGGCCAGCCGGACGATCACCACGATCACACCGGCGGCGATGATGGTGAAGATCACCGTGAACGCCTCGCCGAACCCGAAGGCGGCGCCCGCGTTCCGGATCGCCCGGAACTGCAGCCAGTCGCCGATGACGTCGATCGGCGGCTGGTGCTCCAGCTTCGCGACCACGATCATCTTGCTGACCAGGTCCAGGAGATAGGCCACGACGGCCACGCTCAGCAGAACGAGGACCTTCCGCTTGCCCCGGCCCGCGTTCACGGCGGCGTCGGCGGCCGTGCTGCCGCCTTCGTCCGTGCCCTCGGCATCGGGATTTTCCGGCGTACCGATGATGCGCTCCGCCTCTGCCACGTGAATCCCTCGACCTAGGTGCCTGACTGAGGACGAGGGTACGACACACCTGTGCGGATCAGCCGCGCCGCTCCTGCTTCTGTTTGTCCTCGACGCACAGGGTGGCCCGGGGGAAGGCCTGCATCCGCGCCTTGCCGATCGGTTTGCCGCAGATCTCGCAGAGGCCGTACGTCCCCGCCTCCAGACGGGCCAGCGCCCGCTCGGTCTGCTCCAGCATCTCCTGGGCGTTGGCGGCGAGCGACAGCTCGTGCTCGCGGGTGATGTTCTTGGTGCCGGTGTCGGCCTCGTCGTCGCCCGCGCCGTCGCCGGAGTCCCGCATCAGCCCGGCGAGCGCCGCACCGGACGCCTCCAGCTCGCTGCGGAGCCGCAGGATCTCGCTGGTGAGCAGGGTGCGCGCCTCGGTGACCTCCTCGGGCGTCCAGGGGTCCTCCCCGGGCCGGACGGCCAGCTCGTCGGGGGCGGCGGCGCGGGCCGGTGGCACCGGGGCCGTGGCCTGTCCGCCCGCCGCGGGACGACTCGCGCTCTTCTTGGCTACCACCGTTGGGGCTCCCGTCTGCTCGGCGGCCGGGGCCGCCTCCGTGGCCGCCGTCGCGGCCTTTTCCGACGTCTTCCTGGCCGCGCTCTTCTTGGCGGCGGTCTTCTTGGCGGCAGGCTCCTCGCCGGCCGCCGACTTCTTCGCCGCGGCCTTCTTGGCCACGGTCTTCTTCGCCGCCGTCTTCTTGGCCGCCGTCTTCCTGGCGGCGGCCTTCTTCGCCGTCCTCTTCGCGGGCGCGGCCTCCTGGCCGGCCGGTGGCTCGTGGGTGCCGTCGTGCTCGGCCGCGGTCTCTTCCGCCGTCTTCTTCGCCACCATGGCCGCGGCCCCTTCACATATTGTGATCTTGCTCGCGAATCGTGCTGGGACGATAAATCGACTCCAGCCCCGCGGCAACGGGGCACGCCGCCATCTCGCCCCTCCCCGTGTCCGGTCGTGGCGCGCCTGCCTCCGTTGTTCCCAGCTCCCCGCCCGGTAATCCGGCCACCGGCCCCCGCCGGGAACTCCGGACGCCCCGTCCCGCCACTCGGGTCACGCCCGCGCGCCGCCGATAACCGGTCGGCCGTCGCCCGTACGGGCCCGTACACTGGGCCCAGCGAGAGGCGTGGATGGGACGAGTAGCGTCGTACGCAGCCAGCAGCGACCCGGGGACGGTGGGAGCCCGGGGGCGAGCGCGATGTGAAGATCACCCCGGAGCCGCCGGAAGAACGCCTGGGACACGTGGGTCACGCCCACGGGCGCCAGGCCACTAGACCCGGCGTCGCGACCCCAATGAGGGGGCCAGGGGCACACGCCCAGGGCCAAGGAGGGTGGTACCGCGGGAGCAGATCCGGCTCTCGTCCCTCCGACGGAAGTGGAAAACGTCCGCCGGAGGAAGCCGCACATGACATCGCCGCAGTACCGCCAGGTACCCGCCCAGGTCGACCTGCCCGCGCTGGAGCACGCCGTGCTCGACTTCTGGCGCGAGAGCAAGGTCTTCGCCAAGAGCCTCGACCGGTCCGAGGGCCGCCCCGAGTGGGTCTTCTACGAGGGCCCGCCCACCGCCAACGGCATGCCGGGCGCGCACCACATCGAGGCCCGCGTCTTCAAGGACGTCTTCCCCCGCTTCCGCACCATGCAGGGCTACCACGTGGGCCGGAAGGCCGGCTGGGACTGCCACGGCCTGCCGGTCGAACTCGCCGTGGAGAAGGAACTGGGCTTCAACGGCAAGAAGGACATCGAGGCGTTCGGCATCGCCGAGTTCAACGCCAAGTGCCGTGCGTCCGTGACCCGGCACACCGACGCCTTCGCCGAGCTGACGACCCGCATGGGCTACTGGGTCGACCTGGACGACGCGTACCGCACGATGGACCCGGAGTACGTGGACTCCGTGTGGTGGTCGCTCAAGGAGATCTTCAACAAGGACCTGCTGGTCCAGGACCACCGGGTCGCCCCCTGGTGCCCGCGCTGCGGCACCGGCCTGTCCGACCATGAGCTGGCCCAGGGCTACGAGACGGTCGTCGACCCCTCGGTCTTCGTCCGCTTCCCCCTCACCTCCGGCCCGCTGGCCGGCGAGGCGGCCCTCCTGGTCTGGACGACCACGCCGTGGACGCTGGTCTCCAACACGGCCGTCGCCGCGCACCCGGACGTCCGGTACGTCGTCGCGACGAACGGCGAGGAGAAGCTCGTCGTCGCCGAACCGCTGCTGGAGAAGGCGCTAGGCGAGGGCTGGGAGACGACCGGCCAGTCGTTCACGGGCGCCGAGATGGAGCGCTGGACCTACGAGCGCCCGTTCGCCCTGGTCGACTTCCCGGCCGAGGCGCACTACGTGGTCAACGCCGAGTACGTCACGACCGAGGACGGTACGGGTCTGGTCCACCAGTCCCCCGCGTTCGGCGCCGACGACCTCCTGGTCTGCCGCGCGTACGGCCTCCCGGTGGTCAACCCGGTCCGCCCCGACGGCACGTTCGAGGAAGACCTCCCGCTGGTCGGTGGCGTCTTCTTCAAGAAGGCCGACGAGGCGCTCACCGCGGACCTGGACGCACGCGGCAAGCTCTTCCGCCACGTCCCGTACGAGCACAGCTACCCGCACTGCTGGCGCTGCCACACGGCGCTTCTCTACTACGCACAGCCGTCCTGGTACATCAGGACGACGGCGATCAAGGACCGGCTCCTTGAGGAGAACGAGAAAACCAACTGGTTCCCGGACTCGGTCAAGAACGGCCGCTTCGGCGACTGGCTGAACAACAACGTCGACTGGGCGCTCTCCCGTAACCGCTACTGGGGCACACCGCTGCCGATCTGGCGCTGCGAGGACAACCACCTGACGTGCGTGGGCTCAAGGGCGGAACTCACAGAACTCACGGGCGCGGACCAGTCGTCGCTCGACCCTCACCGCCCCTTCATCGACGAGATCACCTTCACGTGCACGCACGGGAACTGCCAGCTGGAGGCGTATCGCGTCCCGGAGGTCATCGACGCCTGGTACGACTCGGGTTCGATGCCGTTCGCGCAGTGGGGCTACCCGTACAAGAACAAGGAGATCTTCGAGAGCCGCTACCCGGCGCAGTTCATCTCGGAGGCCATCGACCAGACCCGCGGCTGGTTCTACACGCTGATGGCGGTGGGCACGCTGGTCTTCGACAAGTCGTCCTACGAGAACGTCGTCTGCCTGGGCCACATCCTCGCCGAGGACGGCCGCAAGATGTCCAAGCACCTGGGCAACATCCTCCAGCCGATCCCGCTGATGGACCAGCACGGGGCGGACGCGGTGCGGTGGTTCATGGCGGCGGGCGGCTCCCCGTGGGCGGCACGCCGGGTGGGCCACGGGACGATCCAGGAGGTCGTCCGCAAGACGCTCCTGACGTACTGGAACACGGTGGCTTTCCAGGCCCTGTACGCACGTACCTCGTCCTGGGCGCCCTCCGAGGCCGACCCGGCCCCCGCGGACCGCACGGTCCTGGACCGCTGGCTGCTGAGCGAACTCAACGCGCTGGTCGACCAGATGACGGTGGCGATGGAGGGTTACGACACCCAGCGGGCCGGCAAGCTGCTCTCGGCGTTCGTGGACGACCTCTCCAACTGGTACGTACGCCGCTCGCGCCGCCGCTTCTGGCAGGGCGACAAGGCGGCGCTGCGCACGCTGCACGAGGTGGTCGAGACGGTCACGCGACTGATGGCCCCGCTGGTCCCGTTCATCACGGAGCGGGTCTGGCAGGACCTGATCGCCCCGGTGACGCCGGACGCCCCGGAGTCGGTGCACCTGGCGTCGTGGCCGAAGCCCGACGCCACGGCGATCGACCCGGCCCTCTCCTCCCAGATGGCGCTGGTGCGCCGCCTGGTCGAGCTGGGCCGGGCGACGCGCGCCGAGTCGGGTGTGAAGACGCGCCAGCCGCTGTCCCGGGCCCTGGTAGCGGCGAACGGCTTCGACACGCTGCCCGCCGACCTTCGGGCGCAGATCACGGAAGAGCTGAACGTCACATCGCTGGCCTCGCTCTCCGAGGTGGGCGGCTCGCTGGTCGACACGACGGCGAAGGCGAACTTCAGGGCGCTGGGCAAGCGGTTCGGCAAGGGTGTGCAGGCGGTGGCCAAGGCCGTGGCCGAGGCGGACGCGGCGGCGCTCTCCCTCGCCCTGCGCGAGGGCACGGCGACGGTGGAGGTGGAGGGCGAGAAGATCACCCTCGCCCCGGATGAGGTGATCATCACGGAGACCCCGCGCGAGGGCTGGTCGGTCGCCTCGGACTCGGGCGCGACGGTGGCCCTGGACCTGGAGATCACCCCGGAGCTTCGCCGCGCGGGCCTGGCCCGTGACGCGATCCGCCTGATCCAGGAGGCCCGCAAGAACAGCGGCCTGGACGTGGCGGACCGCATCGCCGTCCGCTGGACGACGACCTCCCCGGCAACGGCGGAGGCCCTCACGGAGCACACCCCCCTGATCTCCGAGGAGGTCCTGGCCGTGGACTACGCGGAGGGCGAGGCGGACGGGACGTACGGCGAGGCGTTCGAGGACGAGGGCCTGGCGCTCACGTTCCGCCTGCGCAAGCAGTAGGGGCAGCCCGCCCGAATGAAGAAGGGCCCGCCGGAATCCGTTCCGGCGGGCCCTTCCGCGTACCCCCTCAAGGGCTCCGCCCCCGAACCCCCGCGCCTCAAACGCCGGCGAGGCTGCCTCTCCTCATTCGCCGGAGGGGCTACAAGACGTCCTCAAACGCCGGACGGGCTGGATATGCCCGGCCGAATCAAGCCCCTCCCGCGCGTGAGCAGCAAGGCCAGGTTGTCCTCAAGCCCCTCCGGCGATTGAGGAGCGGGGTCCGGGGCGGAGCCCCGAAACTCAGCCCGTCCGGCGCTTGAGGGCAAGAGGGGGCCCGGGGCAGCGCCCCGGTTTCGGGAAGGGGCGGGTAGGGGAACAGCCCGCCGCAGGCACACCACCCCCACCCCGGCTCCCCGGCCACCGCCCACGGCAAAGGGCCGGGCCCCGGGAAAACCCGGGGCCCGGCCCTTTGCCTGCCGACGGCTACGCGCTCAGCGAGCGCATACCGCTCAGTTGTCGTCCTCGTCGATCAGGAACCCACGCATCGGCGAAGGCGCCTGCTGCATCGGCTGCGGCGCCTGCGGCCGCACCGGCGCCATCGGCTGCGTCATCGCGGGCGACATCTGCTGCTGGCCACCGTAGGACGGCGCACCGCCCATGGACTGGCCGCCACCCATCTGCTGGCCACCGTGGCCACCGTGGTTGGAGCCGCCCATGGAGTGACCCATCGCGCCCGCACCGGCCGGGGCCAGCGAGGGGGACGGCGGCAGCGAGGCGGTCGCCGGAGTCCGCGGCGGGGCGAGCGAGTCGTCCGCCTGGGTCTCCAGCTGACGCAGCTGGCTCTCCAGGTAGGACTTCAGCCGCGTGCGGTACTCGCGCTCGAAGCCACGCAGGTCCTCGACCTTGCGCTCCAGCGTCGCGCGGGCCGACTCCAGCGAGCCCATCGCCACGCGATGCTTCTCCTGCGCGTCCCGCTCCAGGGCGTCGGCCTTGGCGCGCGCGTCGCGCTCCAGGCCCTCGGCACGGCTACGGGCCTCGCCGACGATCTTGTTGGCCTCGGAACGGGCCTCCGCGATCGCCTGGTCGGCAGTCTGCTGCGCGAGCGAGAGGACACGGGCGGCGCTGTCGCCACCGGGGCCCTGCCCCTGCTGCTGCATCTGCGGCGGCTGCATCTGCTGCATCTGCTGCTGCTGGGGGTGCTGACCCATGGGGCCGCCCATCGGGCCACCCATGGGGCCGCCCTGCATCGGGCCGGGGCCGTGCGGGCCCTGCGGACCGGGGCCGTGGCCGCCCTGGGGGCCGTGGCCACTGGGACCTGCGGGCAGCTGCGGCGCGCCACCGGGCAGCTGGGGCGGACCCATCTGCGGAGGCTGCTGCTGCTGCGGCGGTCCGGATATGGCGGCGGGAACGGGCGCACCGGGGCGGTCCTGCTGCTCCGGAGGCTTGCGCATGCCCTGCTGCTGTTGCTGCTGCTGGTTCTGCGCGGCGGCGCGCGTCGCGGCGGCCAGCTTGGCGCGCAGGTCCTCGTTCTCACGGAGCAGACGGGTCAGCTCCGATTCGACCTCGTCTAGAAAGGCATCGACCTCGTCCTCGTCATAGCCTTCTCGGAGGCGGACGGTCGTGAACTGCTTGTTCCGCACGTCCTCAGGGGTCAACGGCATCTCTTCTTCACCTCTACGTAGTCGTCGGCAGTCGGCAAGACCGTATCGCTCACAACCTGACCACAACGCTGATCAGGATGTAGACGATGATCATCAGAACGAAGAAGGACAGGTCGAGTGCCACGCCCCCGAGACGCAGCGGCGGGATGAACCGCCGCAGAAGCTTGAGCGGTGGATCGGTGACAGTGTAGGTGGCCTCAAGTACGACCACCATCGCCTTGCCGGGTTGCCATGAACGTGCGAACTGGAAGACATAGTCCATGACCAGCCGGAAGATCAGCACGATGAGGAAACACATCAGCGCGATATAGACCACATCCAGTGCGACGCCCATGTCCCGCGGTTCCCTCTCCCCTGGCTCTCGTAGCTCCGGCCTCGTGGCCGGCACCGGCCTCTCGGCCGGGTTGTTCCCGGTGTCGTGTTCTCAGCTCTGGTTGAAGAATCCGCCCTCTGCGATGCGGGCCTTGTCCTCCGCCGTGACATCGACGTTAGCAGGCGACAACAGGAACACCTTCTGCGTCACGCGTTCAATGCTGCCATGGAGACCGAAGACGAGACCCGCGGCAAAGTCGACAAGTCGCTTCGCGTCCGTATCGTCCATCTCCGTGAGATTCATGATCACCGGAGTGCCCTCACGGAAGTGTTCCCCGATGGTACGGGCCTCGTTGTAGGTCCTGGGGTGCAGCGTGGTGATGCGGTACGGCTCCCGCTCGGACACGACCTTGGGCATGATCACCGGTGCGTTCTTCTCCATGCTCGGGCGTTCAGGTGTGATGGATGCCACGGGGGCGATTCGGGCGGGTCGCCCGCTTTCCGCGGGGAGCTGAACCGGCTCGCGCTGGGCGGGCGGTTGCACCACTCGCACTGGTTCATCCCTTTCGCGCTCACGCTCGCGATCCCGCTCGCGTTCCCGCTCCACCTGGTGCGGGGGCTGGTGCCGCCGCCGGTCGCGCTCGGGCTCCGGCTCAGGTTCGAATTCGTCATCGGGGTCGAACCCCGGACCGTCGTACCCATCGTCCTCCACGAGGCCGAGGTAGACCGCCATCTTGCGCATCGCGCCGGCCATGCTCCGAGTCCTCCGCTCTGTGGTGGATCGGCATTCGTCACCAAGTGCCCGCGATCCACGGTGGTCTGTCCGCTATGAGCGGTAATGACCATATTTTCTGCTGTGGTCCGACTTGCTTCGCGACGTTACCCGAGCCGGGGTCGGACTCCGAGCACCGCCGTACCGACGCGTACATGTGTCGCTCCGGCCGCCACCGCGTCCTCCAGATCCCCGCTCATACCTGCGGAGACCATGTTCGCAGCCGGATGACCGGCGCGCAGGCGGGATGAGATTTCCATCAGCCGGTCGAACGCGGCCCGTTGCCGGCCGGCGTACTCCCCGGCCAGCGGGGCCACGGTCATCAGTCCGTCGAGCCGGAGTCCGGGAGCCGCGTCGATCGCGGCCGCCAACTCCTCGACCCCGTCCGGCGCGACGCCGCCGCGCTCACCGCGCTCGCCGCTCTCCGCGTCCAGGGCGACCTGGATCAGACAGCCGAGCTCGCGCTCCCCGCGCACCGCGGCGGCGGAGAGAGCGGCGACCAGCTTGGCGCGGTCCACCGACTGCACGACATCGGCATAACTGGTCACAGAACGAACCTTGTTCGTCTGCAATTGTCCGACAAAGTGCCATGTCAGCGAAAGATCCGCACAAGCGGTGGCCTTGGGGGCTGCGTCCTGGTCACGATTCTCCGCGACATGGCGCACACCGAGTTCATGCAGGATCCGCACATCGGTCGCGGGGTAGGTCTTGGTGACCACGATCAGGGTCACTTCCTCGCGCTTGCGACCGGCGGCGGCGCAGGAGGAGGCGATCCTTTCCTCCACCTGTGCCAGATTCGCGGCGAGTTGAGCCTTACGGTCCGTCATGCCCTATCAGTCCAACCAGACATATCCGGCGAGCCGCCCGGTGGTGCGGTCGCGGCGGTACGAGAAGTGGTCGCCCGATTCCAGGGTGCAGTGCGGCGAGGAGTGCCGGTCCGTCACCCCGAGGGCGGCGAGCTGGGCGTGGACTCCGCCGGTGACGTCGACCGCCGGTGTTCCCCAGCTGGTCTCGGACCAGGTGCCGGGGACGGCCTCGGCGACCTCGGCCCGCATCGCCTCGGGCACTTCGTAGCACCGTCCGCAGACGGCCGGTCCGGTGTGCGCGGTGATCCGGGAGGGTTGTGCGCCGAGCGCGACCATGGCCTCGACCACCGCCGGCACGACTCCGGCGACCAGCCCCGGCCGCCCGGCGTGCGCCGCCCCGACGATTCCGGCGACCGGGTCGGCGAGCAGTACGGGGGTGCAGTCGGCGGTGAGGACCGCGAGCGGCAGCCCCCGCCGGGCGGTCACCACCGCGTCCACGGCCGGGATCTCCGCGTCCGCGCCCCAGGGCCCGTCCACCACCGCGACGTCCCGGCCGTGCACCTGGTTCATCCAGACGACGCGGGCCGGGTCGATGCCGAGGTCGCGGGCCGCGCGCTCGCGATTCGCGCCGACGGCGGCGGGGTCGTCACCGACCGCGCCGCCGAGGTTGAGTTCACCGTACGGAGCGACGCTCACTCCACCCCACCGGTCGGTGAAGGCGAAATGAGCGCTGCCCGCGACGGATGCCGCCCGATGCTGACCTATCACTTCAAGAAGTCCGGTACGTCCAGCTCTTCGGCCTGGGCGTCCTGGTAGGGACGGGCCGGCGGTACGTGCGGCGGAGAGACCTGCGGCAGCGCGCTCTCGCTCGAAGCCGACGCGGGGGCGGGCTCGGCCGGGGCCGGGCTCTCCTCGCGCGGAGGTACGGAACCGAGTCCGCCCGTCGGACGTGCGGGCTCGACGGAGGACCTGACCGGGGCGGCCGGCTCCTCGCGCTTGTTGCTGTTGGCGCCGAGGACGTTCTCCCGGCGGGCCGGCGGCTGTCCGCCGTCGAAGCCCGCGGCGATCACGGTGACCCGCACCTCGTCACCCAGGGCGTCGTCGATGACGGCGCCGAAGATGATGTTGGCCTCGGGGTGCGCCGCCTCGCTCACCAGCTGGGCGGCCTCGTTGATCTCGAAGAGACCGAGGTCGCTGCCGCCGGAGATGGAGAGCAGGACACCGCGGGCGCCGTCGATGGAGGCCTCCAGGAGGGGCGAGGAGATCGCCATCTCCGCGGCCGCCACCGCGCGGTCGTCGCCGCGCGCCGAGCCGATGCCCATGAGCGCCGATCCGGCCTCGGACATGACCGACTTGACGTCGGCGAAGTCGAGGTTGATCAGACCCGGGGTGGTGATGAGGTCGGTGATGCCCTGGACACCCGAGAGCAGCACCTGGTCGGCCGACTTGAACGCGTCGAGCACGCTGACCTGGCGGTCCGAGATGGACAGCAGGCGGTCGTTGGGAATGACGATGAGGGTGTCGACCTCTTCGCGGAGTTCGGCGATGCCGTCCTCCGCCTGGTTCGCGCGTCGCCGGCCCTCGAAGGTGAACGGGCGGGTGACCACGCCGATCGTCAGGGCGCCGAGCGAGCGCGCGATGTTGGCGACGACGGGTGCGCCGCCGGTGCCGGTGCCGCCGCCCTCTCCGGCGGTGACGAAGACCATGTCGGCCCCCTTGAGGACCTCCTCGATCTCCTCACGGTGGTCCTCTGCCGCCTTACGACCGACGGCCGGGTTCGCCCCGGCGCCGAGGCCCCGGGTGAGTTCGCGGCCGACGTCGAGCTTGACGTCGGCGTCGCTCATCAACAGGGCTTGTGCGTCCGTGTTGATCGCGATGAACTCGACGCCCTTGAGACCGACCTCGATCATTCGGTTGATGGCATTGACACCACCGCCGCCGACACCGATGACCTTGATGACTGCGAGGTAGTTCTGCGGTGCTGCCACGTCGAAGGCCTCTCGCCTCGAGTTACGTGTCGTCGCTCTGCGGTGGCCCCGCGGCGATGACTGATGTCGATGGGGACGGTCCGAACGCCGACCCAAACCCTAACGCTGAAGTTTAGGGTTATCAGTGTGTCTGCTTCCTGGACTCTTCCGAACAGGACACTAAGTCGACAAGTGGCGCACGTTCAACGAACACGCCGAACCTCCCGTTTTTCTTTTCACCCTATGTGATCACCCGTAGCGCTGACCAACCAGGGTGCTGGCCAGCACAAATACCCGTCAACTCGCCGATACCGCCGGGGCGGTGGGAGCGCTTACGTCGAAGTGCCCCGCTTTGGGGGCGGCTTTCATGAGCGCGCCGAGCACCCGTGCCTTCACCGGCCCGTCCTCGCCGCTCCCCCAGGTCACCACACGATCGCGGGTGAGCCGCAAGGAGATCGCGTCGTACGAGGTGACGCGGACGGCCTCGGTGTCCCGGGCGACGCCCGCCGGAAGGCCGCCGGCCACTCGGACCGCCTCCCGCAACAGACGGTCACCGCCGAAGCGGCGCAGGCTCGCGGACGGTTCGGGAGTCAGCTCCAGCAGGGGCACGCCCTTCGGCGCCTTGTCCACGGTGGCGAAGCGCACGCCCTCGGCATCCACTTCCACGAACTTCCCGCCCTTCTCGACGAGCAGGACCGGCTTCCGTTCGGTCACCTTAAGGCCGATGCCGTGCGGCCAGGACCGAACGACATCAACTGTGTCGATACGAGGCAACTTCTGGCGCAACCGGCGCTCCATGGCACCGGTGTCCACGGAGACCAGCGGAGCGCCGATCGGAGCTGCGGCAACCGCTTCCACTTCCTCGCGGGTCAGGACCTCGACGCCGCTCGTGGTGACCTTCTCGACGCGGAGCCAGGAGGAGCCGTAGAGCACCCAGATCACGAACGCGGCGAGCAGGGCTGCCACGACGCCGATCAGGATCAGCAGCAGACGGCGGCTGATCCGGGGCCCCTCGGGGCCGATGTGCGGCGGGCGGGCGGAGGTGTCCGCCCGCCCGGGTGCGCCGCGCTGTGCGGTCGTCGGTCCGGCCACGCTCGCTCCTTCGCCGGACCCGGGGCACCCGCCCCGGGTCCGCACCGCATCGCGCCGTACGCCTAACGGCGTGCGGCGATCGCTTCGTACACCATGCCGACGAGCAGGTCGTCGGCGTCGCGCCGGCCGAACTCGGCCGCGGCGCGGGACATTTCGTACAGCCGGTGGGGGTCCGACAGTACCGGCAGGACGTTGCCCTGCACCCATTCCGGGGTGAGCGCCGCGTCGTCCACCAGCAGGCCGCCGCCGGCGTTGACCACCGGCTGGGCGTTGAGCCGCTGTTCGCCGTTGCCGATGGGCAGCGGGACGTAGGCGGCGGGGAGCCCGACGGCGGAGAGTTCGGCGACGGTCATCGCGCCGGCACGGCAGAGCATCATGTCGGCCGCGGCGTACGCGAGGTCCATCCGGTCCACGTACGGTACCGGGATGTAGGGCGGCATTCCGGGCATGTTGTCGATCCGCGGCAATTCGTTCTTCGGGCCGACCACATGGAGGATCTGGATCCCGGAGCGCTGGAGCAGCGGCGCGACCCGCTGGACGACCTCGTTGAGGTGGCGCGCGCCCTGCGAGCCGCCGGAGACCAGCAGCGTGGGCAGGTTGGGGTCGAGGCCGAAGGAGGCGCGGGCCTCCGGGCGGACCCGGGCGCGGTCCAGGGTGGCGATGGTGCGGCGCAGCGGGATGCCGATGTAGCGGGCGCCGCGCAGCTTGCTGTCCGGGGTGGAGACGGCGACCCCGTGGGCGTAGCGCGAGCCGATCTTGTTGGCCAGGCCCGGGCGGGCGTTGGCCTCGTGGACCACGATCGGCACACCGGCCCGCTTGGCGGCGAGATAGCCGGGCAGCGCGACGTAGCCGCCGAAGCCGACCACGCAGTCCGCCTTGGTGCGCTCCAGGATCTGCTCGGCCGCCTTGATGGTGCCGCGCAGCCGGCCCGGGACGGTGATCAGTTCGGGCGTGGGCTTACGGGGCAGCGGGACCGCGGGGATGAGCGCCAGCTCGTACCCCCGCTCGGGCACGAGCCTGGTCTCCAGTCCGCGTTCCGTGCCGAGGGCAGTGATTCCCACGGTCGGGTCCTGCCTGCGCAGGGCGTCTGCGAGGGCAAGCGCGGGCTCGATGTGTCCGGCGGTCCCCCCGCCGGCGAGTACGACATGCACCGAAATTCACCGCTCTCCGGACGAACGCTTCTTGACGCGCCGTCTCATCGTCTTCCATCTCACCCCGGGCCTCCGCATGGCCAGGGCCGCCTTCGCTGCGGGATCCTCCCGTGCGAAGGCGATCATCAGCCCGACCGCGAACATCGTCGGCAGCAGGGCCGACCCCCCGTAGGAGAACAGCGGGAGCGGAACCCCGGCGATCGGCAACAGGCCGAGCACCGCACCGATGTTGATCACGGCCTGGGCCGTGATCCACGTGGTCACGCCTCCCGCGGCATACCTCACGAAGGGGTCCTCCGTGCGTCCGGCCACGCGGATACCCGCATAGCCTAGAGCCGCGAACAGGGCGAGCACGGACAGCGTCCCTGCCAGACCCAGTTCCTCACCGGTGATCGCGAAGATGAAGTCGGTGTGGGGTTCCGGGAGTTGACCCCATTTTTCCACACTCGCACCCAGCCCGGAACCGAACCATCCGCCGGACGCCAGAGCATAGATTCCGTGGGCGGCCTGCCAGCAGCCGCCCTCCGGATCGGGTTCGCTCACGCCCATGCAGGCGAGCCGGGACATCCGGTTCGGGCTGGTTCTGATCAGCAGGAACGCGAGGACGGCGGCGAAGCCGAGGACTCCGGCGAAGAGCCGGGTGGGGGCGCCGGCCAGCCAGAGCAGACCGAACAGGATCGCCGTGAGAATGATCGCGGTTCCCATGTCGCCGCCGAGCATGATCAGTCCGAGCAGCATGAAGGCGACCGGGACGAGCGGCACGAGCATGTGCTTCCACTGCGTCAGCAACCGCTTGTCCTGCTTGCGGGCCAGCAGGTCGGCGCCCCACAGGATGAGGGCCAGCTTGCCGAACTCGCTGGGCTGGAGCTGGAACGGGCCGCCCAGGTAGAGCCAGTTCTGGTTGCCGTTGACCGACATCCCTATCCCCGGCACCTGGACCAGGATCATCAGGAATACGGTGACCATCAGTATCGGGTAGGCCAGCGCCCGGTGGAGCTTCACGGGCATCCGGGCGGCGATCAGCATCAGAGCGCCCCCGATGACGGCGGCGAGGAACTGCTTGCCGAAGAAGTACGTCGAGGGCTTGCTGATGTCCAGCGCCTTGATCATCGAGGCGGAGTAGACCATCACCAGGCCCAGCACGGTGATCAGGAGGCTGGAGCCGAGGATCACGTAATAGGCGGTCAGTGGCCGGTCCCAGGCCCGCCGTGCCCGCTCGTAGGCCCGGCGCGGTCCGCCGCCGCGCCCGGAGCGCGGGGTACGGGAGCCGGAGCCGCCGCGTCCGGAGCCGCGCGGTGTCTCGGGGCGCCGGGCGCCGGTGGCGAGGCGTCCGCGCAGGGCGAGCCCGGGGGGCTGCGGTACGCCGGCGGGTGCGGGCGCCGCGAGGGGGCGGGGTACCGAGGCCCGTGCGCTCTCCCGCCGTACGGCGAATCTCTCGTCGGCCGGCATTGTCGCTGTCCCCTCCACTGCTCGTGCCCGGGGCGGTGACCCCGGGCGCGGAGGCCCGGTCGGTCAGGCGCTCTCGTCGGCGCGTGCGCGGACCGCGTCCGCGAACGCCTCGCCCCGCTTGTTGTAGTTGGTGAACATGTCCATCGAGGCACAGGCCGGGGCCAGCAGCACCGTGTCGCCCGGCCGGGCGAGCTCGGCGGCCCGCGCGACCGCTTCGGACATCGCACCAGTGTCGGTCCGGTCGAGGTCGACCACCGGGACTTCGGGGGCGTGTCGCGTCAGGGCTTCGTGGATCAGCGCCCGGTCGGCGCCCATCAGCACGACACCGCGCAGCCGCTTCGCCGCGCCGATGACCAGCTCGTCGAAGGTGGCGCCCTTGGCCAGTCCGCCGGCGATCCAGACGATGGAGTCGTAGGCGGCCAGCGACGCTTCGGTGGCGTGGGTGTTGGTGGCCTTGGAGTCGTCCACGTAGGCGACCTCGCCGATGTCCGCGACGTGTTCGATGCGGTGGGCGTCCGGCCGGAAGGCGCGCAGCCCGTCGCGGACGGCGGCCGGCTCCACGCCGAAGGCGCGGGCGAGGGCGGCGGCCGCGAGGGCGTTGGCGATGTTGTGCGGGGCCGGCGGGTCGACATCGCTGACCTCGGCCAGCTCCTGGGCCTGCTTCTGGCGGTTGGCGACGAACGCCCGGTCGACGAGGATGCCGTCGACCACGCCGAGCTGTGAGGGGCCGGGGGCTCCGAGGGTGAAGCCGATGGCCCGGCAGCCCTCCTCGACGTCGGCCTCGCGGACCAGGTCCTCGGTGGCCGGGTCGGCCACGTTGTAGACGCAGGCCACGGTGTTGCCCTCGTAGACGCGGCCCTTGTCGGCGGCGTACGCCTCCATCGAGCCGTGCCAGTCGAGGTGGTCCGGCGCCAGGTTGAGCACGGCGGCGGAGTGGGCGCGCAGCGAGGGCGCCCAGTGCAGCTGGTAGCTGGAGAGTTCGACGGCGAGGACGTCGTACTCCGTCTCGCCGAGGACCGCGTCCAGCAGCGATACGCCGATGTTGCCGACGGCCGCGGTGCGCAGGCCCGCCGCCTCCAGGATGGAAGCCAGCATGCGTACGGTCGTGGTCTTGCCGTTGGTTCCGGTGACCGCGAGCCAGGGCGCGGCCTTGCGGCCGTTGTCGCCGCGCAGTCGCCAGGCCAGTTCGACGTCGCCCCAGACCGGGACGCCCGCCTCGGCGGCAGCCAGGAAGAGCGGCTTGTCCGGCTGCCAGCCGGGGGCGGTGACGACGAGTTCCGTGGACGGCGGCAGGGTGGCGCCGTCGCCGAGGCGCACGGTGATGCCGAGCGCCTCCAGTTCGGCCGCCTGCGCGCGGGCGCGTTCGTCGTCGCCGTCGTTGACGACGGTGACGAGCGCGCCGCGCTCGTGCAGGGCGCGGGCTGCGGGGATGCCGCTGACGCCGAGCCCGGCGACGGTGACGTGCTTGCCCTGCCAGTCCACGGTGCTCACTTCTTGGCTGCCCATCCCGCGTAGAAGAGGCCGAGTCCGACGATCACGCACATGCCCTGGATGATCCAGAAGCGGACCACGACAAGGACCTCGGACCACCCCTTGAGTTCGAAGTGGTGCTGGAGCGGCGCCATCCGGAAGACCCGCTTGCCGGTCATCTTGAACGAACCGACCTGGATGACCACGGACATGGTGATCATCACGAAGAGGCCGCCGAGGATGGCGAGCAGGAACTCGGTGCGGGACAGGATCGCGAGGCCCGCGAGGGCGCCGCCGAGGGCGAGCGAGCCGGTGTCGCCCATGAAGATCTTGGCGGGCGAGGTGTTCCACCACAGGAAGCCGAAGCAGGCGCCCATCAGCGCGGCGGCGACGACGGCGAGGTCGAGCGGGTCGCGTACCTCGAAACAGGCGCTCGGGTTGGTCAGCTTGTCCGCGTTGGCGCAGGACTCCTGGAACTGCCAGAGGCCGATGAAGGTGTAGGCGCCGAAGACCATGACGGAGGCGCCGGTGGCCAGACCGTCGAGGCCGTCGGTGAGGTTCACGCCGTTGGACATGGCGAGGATCATGAACAGCGCCCAGACGCAGAAGAGCACCGGGCCGATCGACCAGCCGAAGTCCTCCACGAAGGAGAGCCGGTCGGAGGCCGGGGTGCTGCCCGCGGAGTTGGGGAACTGGAGCGAGAGCACCGCGAAGGCGATGCCGACGATCAGCTGCCCCGCCATCTTCGCCTTGGCCCGCAGACCGAGCGAACGCTGCTTGACGATCTTGATGTAGTCGTCGAGGAACCCGACGAGGCCCATGCCCGCCATCAGGAACAGCACGAGGACGCCGGAGTAGCGGATGTCCTCACCCGTGATGACCTTCGCGAGAAGGTACGCGACGATCGTCGCCAGGATGAAGGCGATGCCGCCCATCGTGGGCGTGCCCTTCTTGCTGCCGTGCGTGCGCGGGCCGTCGTCCCGGATGAACTGCCCGTAGCCCTTGCGGGCCAGCAGCTTGATCAGCAGCGGAGTACCGACCAGGGTCAGGAAGAGCCCGATGGCCCCCGCGAAGAGGATCTGCCTCATCGGCCGGCGACCTCGCCCTCGGTCGAGTTCTCCAGCAGTGCCAGGGCGACCTTCTCCAGGCCGACCGACCGGGACGCCTTCACCAGCACGACGTCTCCCGGGCGCAGTTCACTGCGCAACAGGTCGACGGCCGCCTGTGCGTCGGACACGTGCACCGACTCCTCACCCCACGAACCCTCGTTATATGCGCCCAGTTGCAGCCAGGAGGCTTCTCTCCCCCCGACAGCGACGAGCTTGCTGACGTTGAGCCGGACGGCGAGCCGTCCGACCGCGTCGTGCTCGGCGAGCGACGCGTCACCGAGCTCGGCCATCTGACCGAGCACCGCCCAGGTGCGCCCCCCGTCGGCCCCTCGGGCCTGGCCCATGGCAGCCAGCGCACGCAGTGCGGCTCTCATGGATTCGGGGTTCGCGTTGTAGGCGTCGTTGACGACCGTCACACCGTCCCCGCGCTCGGTGACCTCCATGCGCCAGCGGGAGAGGGTGCCCGCCTCCGAGAGCGCCTCGGCGATCTCGGTCACGGACATGCCCAACTCATGGGCGACGGCGGCCGCGGCGAGCGCGTTCGACACGTGGTGCTCACCGTACAGGCGCATGGTCACGTCGCTGCACCCGGTGGGTGTGTGGAGCTCGAACGCGGGCCGCCCGTCGGGGGTCATCCTGACCTTCTCGCCCCGTACGTCCGCTTCCGGGGCTTCTCCGAAGAGCAGGACCCGGGCCTGGGTGCGCGAGGCCATGGCGCGGACGAGCGGGTCGTCCGCGTTGAGCACGGCGCAGCCGTCCTCGGGCAGGACCTCGACCAGCTCGCCCTTGGCCTGGGCGATGGCCTCCCGGCTGCCGAACTCGCCGAGGTGGGCGGAGCCGACGTTCAGGACGAGGCCGATCCGGGGCGGGGTGAGGTCGGCCAGGTAGTGGATGTGGCCGATGCCGCGGGCGCCCATCTCCAGGACCAGGTGCTCGGTCTCGGCGGTGGCCGTCAGCGCCGTGATGGGCAGGCCGATCTCGTTGTTGAGGGAGCCGGGCGTCCAGACGGTCGGGCCCTTGCGCTGGAGGAGCTGCGCGATCAGGTCCTTGGTGGACGTCTTGCCGGCGGAGCCGGTGAGGCCGACGACGGTGGTGCCGAGGCGTTCCACGACGGCGCGGGCGAGGGCTCCGAGCGCGCCGACGACGTCGTCCACGACGATCGCCGGAACGCCGACGGGGCGGGCCGCCAGTACGGCTGCCGCGCCCGCCTCGACGGCGCGCTGGGCGTAGTCGTGACCGTCGACCCGTTCGCCGGCGAACGCGGCGAACAGGCTGCCGGACACGACCTCGCGGGAGTCGATGACGACGGGTCCGGTCACGGTGACTGCCGGATCCGGTATGTCGTACGACTGCCCGCCGACGATTTCGGCGATCTCGGCGAGGGAAAGGGTGATCACTTGGTCATCCCTGACTGTTGTTCTCGTGATGAGGGGCACGGTCCGCGGCGCCGGGGCGCGTCAGGGACCGCTCGATGGCTGCGTGCAGGACCTTGCGGTCGTCGAAGGGGCGTACCACCCCGTGGATGTCCTGGCCCTGTTCGTGCCCCTTGCCCGCGACAAGGACGGTGTCGCCCGGTTCGGCGCGGGCGACGGCGGCGGCGATGGCCGAGGCGCGGTCGGCGTCGACCAGCACGTCGCCGCGCTCGTGGACGGGCACTTCGGCGGCGCCGGAGAGCATCGCGGCGAGGATCGCGAGGGGGTCCTCGGAGCGGGGGTTGTCGGAGGTCAGTACGGCGGTGTCGGCGAGCCGGGCCGCGGCGGCGCCCATCGGGCCGCGTTTGGTGGTGTCGCGGTCGCCGCCGCAGCCGAGGACGATGTGCACCCGGCCCTCGGTGACCTTGCGCAGGGAGCGCAGGACGGACTCGACGGCGTCGGTCTTGTGCGCGTAGTCGACGACGGCGAGGTAGGGCTGTCCGGCGTCCACCCGCTCCAGCCGACCCGGGACTCCGGGGACGGCGGCGACGCCGTCGGCGGCGATCTGGGGGTCGACACCCGCGACGGCCAGCGTGACGATCGCGGCGAGGGTGTTGGCGACGTTGAACGGGCCGGGCAGCGGGGCGCGGGCGGTGATCCGCTCGCCCTTGGGGCCGACGGCGGTGAAGGTGCTGTCCTGCGGTCCGACCTCGACGTCCTCGGCGTGCCAGTCGGCGTCCGGGTGGCCCTCGGCGGAGAAGCTGGTGACCGGCACCCCGGACTCGGTGAGGAGCCTGCGGCCGTACTCGTCGTCGAAGTTCACGACGCCGCGATGGCTGCGCTCGGGGGTGAAGAGCCGTGCCTTGGCCTGGAAGTAGTCCTCCATGCCGGAGTGGAACTCCATGTGCTCCGGGCTGAGGTTGTTGAAGACGGCGACGTCGAAGACGCAACCGTCGACCCGGCCGAGCACCAGGGCGTGGCTGGAGACCTCCATCGCGACGGCCTCGACGCCGCGTTCGCGCATGACGGCGAACAGCGCCTGGAGGTCGGTGGCTTCGGGGGTGGTGCGCTCGGACTTGATGCGCTCGTCGCCGATCCGCATCTCGACGGTGCCGATCAGCCCGGTGGGCCGCCCGGCGGCGCGCAGTCCGCCCTCGACGAGGTACGCGGTGGTGGTCTTGCCGGAGGTTCCGGTGATGCCGATCTGGAGGAGGCCGATGCCGGGCCGCCCGTAGATGTCGGCGGCCAGCTCGCCCATCACGGCGCGTGGGTTCTCGGTGACCAGGACCGGCAGACCGGTGGCGGCGGCGCGTTCGGCGCCGGCGGGGTCGGTGAGGACGGCGGCGGCGCCGAGCCCGGCGGCCTGGGCGGCGAAGTCGGCGCCGTGGAGGCGGGCGCCGGGCAGGGCCGCGTACACGTCGCCGGGGCGCACGGCCCGCGAGTCGTGCGTGATGCCGGTGATCTCACCGGACCCGGCCGTTTCGACGCCGAGCCGGCCGGCCAGCTCGCCGAGAGGGGTGGGCCGGAGCCGGTCCGGTCGGGGCGCTCCCGGGTAGGTCACAGGCGCGTCCTTCTGAGAGGTTTGGGACTGATCAGCGTGGGGCACGGCGGTGAGCGTACCGGGCCGGTGCGGGCTCTCGCGAAGCGAGGCACCCTGGTTCCGGCGGTTCTCGTTCCGGTTCCCGGGATCGGGGGTGATGGTTGTCACTGAGGGTTCCCTTGGAGGAGATGCTCGCGCATCCCCGTGTTCACTCGCCGGGCTTGAAGGACACCGGCAGCCGGGGCGGCTCGCTGCCGGACGGGGGGGTCTGGAGCGTCTTGAGCGCGAACTCCATGACCTGCTTGTAGATCGGGCCGCAGATCTGGCCGCCGAAGTAGCTGCCCTTGGTGGGGTTCTGGATCGCGCAGTAGACGGTGACCTGCGGGTTGTCGGCGGGGGCGAAGCCCGCGAAGGAGGCGGTGTAGCCCTTGTAGACGCCGCGGACGGGGTCGACCCGGTTGGCGGTGCCGGTCTTGCCCGCGACCCGGTAGCCGGGGATGGCGGCCTTGGTGCCGGTGCCTTCGCGGTCGTCGACGACGGACTCCAGCATCGTCGCCAGGGTCTTGGCGGTCTTCTCGCTGACCACCCGGTTCTCCTCGGGCGCCTCGGCCGGGGTGAACCGGCCGTCGGAGCCCTTGGTTCCCCGTACGAGGGTGGGGGCGATCCGTACGCCTCCGTTGGCGACGGTGGAGTAGACCGAGGCGGCCTGGACGGCGTTGAGCGAGAGGCCCTGGCCGAAGGGGATCGTGTACTGCTGCGAGGTCGACCAGTCCTTCGGGTGGGCCAGCAGGCCGGGCGACTCCCCGGGGTAGCCGAGCCCGGTCTTCTTGCCGAGGCCGAACTTCCGCAGGTAGTCGTAGAGGACCTGGTTCGACTCCGCCTGGGTCTTGCCGAGCTGACCGGTCGCCAGGATGGTGCCGATGTTGCTGGACTTGGCGAGGACCCCGTTGAGCGTGAGGTACCAGGTGGGGTGGTCGACGTCGTCCTTGAAGAGCCGGTCGCCGCGGTGCAGCCGGTTGGGGACGGTGACGTGGGTGCCCGGCGTGGCGGCCCCCTCCTCCAGCACGGCGGCCATGGACATGACCTTGCTGGTGGAGCCGGGCTCGTACACGTCCTGAAGGGCCGCGTTGCCGAGGGATGCCGAGGTGGCCTGGGAGAGGTCGTTGGGATCGTAGCCCGGGGCGTTGGCCATGGCCAGCAGTTCGCCGGTCCTGGTGTTCTGCACGATGACGTAGCCGCGGTCGGCCTTGGACTTGACGACCTGGTCGCTGATGGCCTTCTGGGCGGCCCACTGGATGTCACGGTCGATGGTCAGCTCGATGTCGGAGCCGGGGACGGCCGGGATCTCGCTGCTGCCCGCGGTGGGAACACGGCGTCCGCCGGCCTGTGCGTAGCGGATCCTGCCGTCCTCGCCAGCGAGTTCCTCGTTGAGCTGTGACTCCAGGCCGCCACCGCCCTTGCCGTCGTCGCTGACGAATCCCAGTATCCCGGCGGCGAGGTCCCCGTTGGGGTAGACGCGCTTGGTGGTGGGCTCCTGGAGGACGCCGGCCAGGACGTTGGCTCCCGGGCCGCCGTTGAGCTTGTCCTCGGACGCCTTCTCGGCGAAGACGGTCTTGAGGTCCTTGATCTGCTTCCAGACCTGGGGCGTCTGCCGGTAGGCGAGGACGGTGTAGCGCGACTTGGGCGTCGAGAGCTTCTTGACGAGCTCGTCGACGTCCTTGCCGAGGATAGGGGCTAGCAGGGCGGCGGCCTGCTGGGGCGCGTCGGGGGCCTTGCTGTCCTCGGGCGTGAACATCTTCGGGTCGGCGGTGATGTTGTGCGCGTCCACGCTGGTGGCGAGGGCGACGCCCTTGCGGTCGGTGATCTCGCCGCGCTCGGCGGCGACCGTGTACTCCAGGTAGCGGTTCTTCTCGGCCTTGGCCGCGTACGCGCTGGCGTCGACGGCCTGGACCTGGAGCAGCCGGGCCACGAAGGCCAGCATGACCAGCGTCAGCCCGAGGCCGACGAGCCGCAGCCGGGGGCGCGGGCTGCCCAGGCGCAGGGAGCGCGGGGTGCCTCCGCGCGCGGTGGCGCGCCCCGGGGCGGGGCGGGGGCGGCGGGCCGGTGGGCGTGCGCCGGAGCGGCCGGAGCCCTGTCCCGCGTTACGGGGGCGGGCCGGTCCGGGTACGCGGCGGCGCGGCGGTTCCTTGGGCGGCACTGCGTCACCTGCCGGGGCTCGTCGGGGGCGGGCTGTTCTCCGCCGAGGGGGCGGCTGCGGGGTCGGGGCCGGTCGCGGACACCGATCCGGAGGGCGACGGGGAGCCGGAGGTCCCGGCCGGGGCCCCGGCCTCGGGGGCGTCGGGGTCCGGGGTGGCGTCGGTGCTCGGGCTGGGGCTGGGGCTGGGCGACGGCGGGGCGGTGGCCTCGGCGGGGTCGCCGCGGACCGTGCCGTCGGGGTTCAGGAAGGCGGGGCTGCCGCCGGGGACCATGCCCAGCTCCCGGGCGCGTTTCTCCAGGGCGTCGGGCTGGGAGCGGCTGTCGACGTCACGCTGGAGGGCCTGCTGCTCGTCGGTGAGCTCGGTGGTGTCCCGCTTCAGCTCGCTGAGCCTGAACGATCCTTCGTTGAGGGCGGAGTTCAGCAGGAGCAGGGTGATGAGCCCGCCGCCCAGGAGCAGGACGACCAGCAGGACGAAG
The DNA here is from genome assembly GCF_056172905.1 of Streptomyces sp. iso_384. Taxonomy (NCBI): domain Bacteria; kingdom Bacillati; phylum Actinomycetota; class Actinomycetes; order Kitasatosporales; family Streptomycetaceae; genus Streptomyces; species Streptomyces sp. iso_384. The sequence continues at coordinate 2,263,475 of NZ_JBWBTT010000001.1, read as the reverse complement.
GGCGTGCGGGCCGCGGTGCTGGGCCCGGTGGACGGCATCAGCCGGGCGAGCCGCGCGGCCCTTCCCTTCAGCGGTGCGGCCGGTCTGCTCACCCCGCGACTCCCCCGGTGCGGTGCCCGGCCCCGGTGGTCACCGCTCCTCCTCGCGGATGCGCTGGGCGCCGCGCAGCCGGGCGGGGGCGGCGCGCCGGTTCTCGGCGACCTCCTCCTCGGTGGGCAGCTCGGCACCCCTGGTGAGCTGCTTGAGCCGGGGCTGGTAGCGCTCGGGGACGACGGGCAGTCCGGGGGGCGCGGTGTTGGCCGCGCCGGCCGCGAAGACCTGCTTGACCAGGCGGTCCTCCAGCGAGTGGTAGGAGAGCACCGCGATCCGGCCTCCGACGGCGAGGCTGTCGACGGCGGCCGGAATGGCCCGCTCCAGGACGCTCAGCTCGCCGTTGACCTCGATGCGGAGGGCCTGGAAGGTCCGCTTGGCGGGGTTGCCGCCGGTGCGCTTGGCGGCCTGCGGCAGCGCGTCACGGATCAGCTCGACGAGCCGGGCGCTGTTGCTGAACGGCGCCTTCTCGCGCTCGCGCACGACGGCGGAGACGATCCGCTTGGCCTGCTTCTCCTCGCCGTACGCGCGCAGGATCCGGACCAGTTCGCCGGGCGGGTAGGTGTTGAGCACCTCGGCGGCGCTCACGCCGGTGGACTGGTCCATGCGCATGTCGAGCGGGGCGTCCTGGGCGTACGCGAATCCGCGGTCGGCCTCGTCCAGTTGCATGGAGGAGACGCCGAGGTCGAACAGCACGCCCTGGACCTTCGGGACGCCGAGCCGTTCGAGGACCTCGGGGAGCTCGTCGTAGACCGCGTGGACGAGGGTGGCCCGGTCGCCGTAGGGGGCGAGCCGTTCACCGGAGAGGCGGAGCGCCTCCTTGTCGCGGTCCAGGGCGATCAGCCGGGCGGTGGGGAAGGAGGCGAGCAGGGCCTCGCTGTGACCGCCGAGGCCGAGGGTGCAGTCGACGACCACGGGCTCCGGGTGGGCCGGGTCCTGGAGAGCCGGGGCCAACAGGTCCAGACACCTCTGGAGCATCACCGGGACGTGTCGGGTCTGGCTCAATGCGCCCTCTCAGGCTCTGTCCCGCGCGGCCGGCACGTACGTCCTGGTCCCCGCCCGCTCTGAAGGGGAGGTCCGCCGGCGCCGGGGAAGTGGCGTCGGCCGACCGAGAGCGGGAGAGGGCCGGGTCGCACGTACGCCGCACATCACGGGGGAAATACGGAATATTGCAGGAGGTGCGGGGGGTGCGATGGGGCAGTGGGTACGGAGGTGGATGGTGACTTCGCGTTACTTTAGTCCACCCTGCCATTCGATCGATGCGCGATCAACGAACCGCGCAGCGCGTCGCTCCACCCGTACGGATGCGCCGAACTCACTCGAACAGGCGCGTCCCCCGGAGTTCTGTGGGTTAGCTCACAACAAGCCGTGTTGACGTTCTTTGTCCGCTCTCACAGCACGCCCGTGCCAGGTGGGAACGCTAACGTCGTATCCATGTCGACTTCCGCTACCCCCGCCGCCGAGTCCGTGACGTCCTCCGCTCCGGCGGTCCGCGAAGGGGGCCAGGTCACCGACCGGCTCGTCGCGCTGAACGCCGGATACGCGCAGGACTTCCGCGATCCGGGCATGGACGCGCGCCCGGTCCTCCAGGTCGCCGTGGTCGCCTGCATGGACGCCCGTCTCGACCTGCACGCCGCGCTCGGTCTGGAGCTCGGCGACTGCCACACCATCCGTAACGCGGGCGGTGTGGTCACCGAGGACGTGATCCGTTCGCTGACCATCAGCCAGCGGGCGCTCGGCACCCGCAGCGTGGTCCTCATCCACCACACCAACTGCGGTCTGGAGTCCCTCACCGAGGACTTCCGTCAGGACCTGGAGCGCGAGGTGGGCCAGCGTCCGGCCTGGGCCGTGGAGGCCTACACGGACGCCGACCAGGACGTGCGCCAGTCGATGCAGCGGGTGCGCACCTCGCCGTTCCTGCTGCACACCGACGACGTGCGCGGGTTCGTGTTCGACGTGACCACCGGTCTGCTGCGCGAGATCGACTCCGTTTCCTGAACGCATCCCCCTCGTTCTCCGGCCCTCCGCCGCACCTCACGCACCCAACACCGTGGCTCACGGTGGCGAAATCGTGACAGAAGCTGACTTTTCACACCCACTTATCCACAGGCGAGTGACACGAAGCGGTAACGGCAACAAGAATGCGGGTGTGACATCCCCGGGCCTTCCGGAGGAGTGTCCGATTTTTCGGGGTGGGCCGCGCGGGTACGCGCGACGGCCCCTGCGCAAAGGGCCGAGGAGGGCCGGGTGACGACCTATGACGATCGAGCGAGCCTCACGGATCTGACCACCACAGCAGAGCGGGTGCGCAGGTCGGTGGAGGGTGTGATCGAGGGCAAGCCCGAGGTCGTACGGCTCTCGCTGACCGTGCTGCTCGCCGAGGGGCATCTCCTCATCGAGGACGTTCCCGGGGTCGGCAAGACCATGCTGGCCAAGGCGCTGGCACGGTCCATCGACTGTTCGGTGCGACGGATCCAGTTCACGCCGGACCTGCTGCCCTCGGACATCACCGGTGTGTCGATCTTCGACCAGCAGCGGCGGGACTTCGAGTTCAAGCCGGGCGCGATCTTCGCCCAGATCGTGATCGGCGACGAGATCAACCGCGCCTCGCCGAAGACGCAGTCGGCACTGCTGGAGTCGATGGAGGAGCGCCAGGTCACCATCGACGGGCACAGCTACGAGCTGCCCGACCCGTTCATGGTGGTGGCCACCCAGAACCCGGTCGAGATGGAGGGCACCTACCCGCTGCCCGAGGCCCAGCGCGACCGGTTCATGGCCCGGGTCTCCATCGGCTATCCCAGCCCGGAGGCCGAGCTCCAGATGCTCGACGTGCACGGGGGGCTCTCCCCGCTGGACGACCTCCAGCCGGTGGCACACGCCCACGACATCGTGAAGCTGATCGACGCCGTCCGTACGGTGCATGTCGCCGACGCCGTGCGGCGCTACGCCGTGGAGCTGGTCGGAGCCACCCGCAGCCACCCCGATCTCAGGCTCGGCGCCTCCCCGCGCGCGACGCTGCATCTGCTGCGCGCCGCGAAGGCGTCCGCCGCGCTCAGCGGGCGCGACTACGCCCTGCCGGACGACGTCCAGGCGCTGGCCACGCCGGTGCTCGCGCACCGGCTGCTGCCCACCGCCCAGGCGCAGCTGAACCGCCGCACGGCGGAGCAGGTGGTCCTGGAGATCATCCAGCGCACCCCGGTGCCGACCTCGGCCGGCGGCGCCGCGCCGCCCTCGCCCGCCGGGCAGGAGCCGGGCCGCCCGCTGTACAACCAGCAACACGGCGCACGGCGGCTGTGATGGCGGGCGGCGAGCCCGGCGCCGTGCAGGACGGCGACAGCAAGGGCGGTCTCCGGGCGGCCCTGGGCGGACTGACCACCCGGGGACGCTCCTTCCTGGCCGCCGGTCTGGCCGCCGCCGTCTGCGCGTACGTCCTGGGCCAGGGCGACCTGCTGCGGGTCGGGCTGCTGCTGGCCGTGCTGCCGCTGGTCTGCGTGACCGTGCTCTACCGCACCCGCTACCGGGTGACGGGCACCCGGCGGCTCTCGCCGTCCCGGGTGCCCGCGGGCGCGGAGGCCCGGGTGCACCTGCGCATGGACAACGTCTCCCGGCTGCCCACCGGTCTGCTGATGCTCCAGGACCGGGTTCCGTACGTGCTCGGTCCGCGCCCCCGCTTCGTCCTGGACCGGGTGGAGGCGGGCGGCCGGCGCGAGGTGTCCTACCGGGTCCGCTCCGACCTGCGCGGCCGCTATCCGCTGGGCCCGTTGCAGCTGCGGCTCAGCGACCCGTTCGGCATGTGCGAGCTGACCCGCTCCTTCAGCGCCTACGACACCCTCGTCGTCATTCCGCGTACGGTGCCGCTGCCCGCGCTGCGGCTGGCGGGCGAGGCCTCCGGGTACGGCGACGGGCGGCAGCGGTCGCTGGCGCTCGCCGGTGAGGACGACATCATTCCGCGCGGCTACCGGCACGGCGACGACCTGCGCCGGGTCCACTGGCGCTCCACCGCGCGCCACGGCGAGCTGATGGTGCGCCGCGAGGAACAGCCGCAGCGGGCCAGGTGCACGGTCCTGCTGGACACCCGGCAGATCGCCTACCAGGGCGCCGGGCCCGACTCGGCGTTCGAATGGGCGGTCTCGGGGGCGGCGTCCGCGCTGGTGCACATGCTGGAGCGCGGCTTCGCCGTACGGCTGCTCACCGACGACGGCAACGCGGTGCCCGGCGAGGGGTCCGGCGGATTCGCGGGCTCGACCCAGGAGTCCGCGGACTCGGCGGGGCTGATGCTCGACACGCTCGCGGTGGTCGGCCACTCCGACGGCGGGGGTCTCTCCCGCGCCCATGACGTGCTGCGCGGCGGCAACGAGGGGCTGCTCATCGCCTTCTTCGGCGATCTGGACGAGGAACAGGCCGCGGTCGCGGCCAGGATGCGGCAGCGCGCCGGCGCGGGCGTCGCCTTCGTCCTGGACAGCGCCGCCTGGGCCGGCGAGGAGGCCGCACCGGGACGGTCCGAGGAGCGGCTGCGACGGCTGCGCGAGTCGGGCTGGACGGTGGTGCCCGTAGAGCCGGGGGCCGAGCTGCCCGCGCTGTGGCAGCTGGCGGGCCGGATGCGCACGGATACGCCGTCCGCCCCGAGCGGCGGCACGACAGGTTTCGCGGGGGGATGGTCATGAGCGGGCGGGCCAGGCTGGCGCTGTGCGCCTATGCGGCGACACTGCTGGCGGCGGGGTCGCTGATCCCGCTGGTGGAGGGGGTCGGCTGGCTGGTGCAGGCAGGGGTGCTGCTCGGCGTCCAGAGCGGGGTCGGCGCCCTCGCGCGCCGGGTGCCGCTGGCCCGGACACTGACCATCGCCCTCCAGACGCTGGTCACCCTGGTGCTGCTGACGCTGGTGTTCGCCCGGGACCACGCCCTGTTCGGGTTGCTGCCCGGACCGGGGGCCGTGATGCGGCTCGGTGAGCTGCTGGTGGCGGGCGGGGAGGACGTCGGCACGTACTCCACCCCGGCCCCGCTGACCGACGGCATCAAGCTGATGGTGATCGGCGGGGTGGTGCTGATCGGTCTCGTGGTGGACGCCCTGGCGGTGACCTTCCGCAGCGCGGCACCGGCCGGACTGCCGCTGCTCGCCCTGTATTCGGTCGCGGCCGGTCTCTCCGACGGCGGCGCGAGCTGGCTGTGGTTCCTGCTGGCCGCCTCCGGCTATCTGCTGCTCCTGCTGGCGGAGGGCCGGGACCGGCTCTCCCAGTGGGGGCGCGTCTTCGGCGGCGCCGCGCGGAATGCGGGCGGTCTGTCCGACGGCCTGGCCGGGGTGGGCGGCGGCACCTCCCCCGTCCGCACCGGCCGACGGATCGGTGTGCTGGCGCTCGGCATCGCGCTGGTCGCCCCGTTGGCGCTGCCCGCGCTGGACAGCGGTCTGCTGGGCGGCAGCGGTCCGGGGAACGGCAGGGGCAGCGGCGGCGGCACCATCTCCGCGGTGAATCCGCTGGTCTCGCTGCAGAACAACCTCAACCAGCCGGACAACCGGGAGGTGATGACGTACCGCAGCAACATCGAGGACCCGCAGAGCCTCTACCTCCGGATCCTGGCCCTGGACGAGTTCAACGGCAGCGAGTGGCGTTCCTCCACCCGGCGGCTGACGGACGTGCCCGAGCGCCTCCCGCAGCCCACCGGGCTGAGCGGGGACGTCGCGGTCACCGAGGTCCGGACGAACATCTCCGCCTCGCGCTCCTACCAGCAGACCTATCTGCCGCTCCCCTACCCGGCGAGCGAGGTCCGCGTCGGCGGCCGCTGGCGGTACGAGCCCGAGGGCCGCACCCTGGTAGGCGACGACGGACAGACGACGCGCGGCGCGCAGTACGAGGTCGGCAGCCTGGTCGTCGAGCCCACGGCGGACCAGCTCGCCGCCGCGGGTACGCCGCCGGAGGAGCTGGTCCGTGAGTACACCCAGGTGCCCGGCTCGCTGCCGGGTGTGGTCGCCGACACCGCCGAGGAGGTCACCGAGGGCGCGGCCAACGCCTACGAGCAGGCGGTGAAGCTCCAGGACTGGTTCGCGTCCGACGGCGGCTTCACCTACGACACGACGGTCACCTCGGGGACCGGCTCGTCCGCCATCGCCCGGTTCCTCCGCGACAAGGAGGGCTTCTGCGTCCACTTCTCGTTCTCGATGGCGGCGATGGCCCGGACGCTGGGCATTCCGGCCCGGGTCGCGGTGGGCTTCACCCCGGGCACCATGAAGGCGAACGGCGCGACGTCGGTCGGGCTGCGTGACGCGCACGCCTGGCCCGAGCTGTATTTCGAGGGGGTCGGCTGGACCCGGTTCGAGCCCACCCCGAGCCGGGGCAGCGTTCCCTCGTACACCCGGCCCGAGGTCCCCACGGACAGCGCGAGCGACGTGGCCGAGCCCTCCGCGGACGCCTCGGACGCACCGTCCGCCGCGCCCTCCGCCGATGACAGCTGCCCGCCGCAGCTGCGCCAGGAAGGCGGGTGCGGGCCCTCGCAGGAGGCGGGAGCGGCGTTGCCGACCGACCGGGGCACCCCGGCCGGGACGGTGCTGCTGGTGGTCCTCGCGGCGGTCCTGGCGCTGGTGCTGCCGTTGTCACCGCTGCTGTGGCGGACCCGGACGCGCAACCGGCGGCTGGGCTCCGGGGGCCGGACGCCCGCGGACGCCGCAGCCCGCACCCTGGCCGCCTGGCGGGAGATCACCGATACGGCCTGGGACCACGGCATCGGTCCCGACGAGTCGCTGACGCCGCGGAAGGCGGCGGCCAGGATCGTGCGGCTGGGCCGGCTCGACACCGGCGCGGCCGGGGCCGTGCACCGGATCGCTGGCTCGGTGGAGCAGGTGCTGTACGCCCCCGAGCCGCGCCCCGCGGCCGGACTGGCCGAGGACGCACTGGCGGTACGGGCGGGTCTGCGGGCGTCGGCGGGCCGGGGCACCCGGCTGCGGGCAACGCTCCTGCCCCGCTCGTCCGTCCGGGTGGTGTGGGCCGTCGCGGAGCGCCGTACCGCGCTCGCCGAGCGCTGGGCGAACCGTCCGGGAGCCGGTCGCTGGACGGCCCGGCTACGGCGCCTCTCGCGCCAGCACGGCTGAGGCGGGCGCACACGCACATGGGTGAGGGGCGGTCGCGGAAAAGCGACCGCCCCTCACCCATCGGTGTCATGCGTCGTGCCGTGGCACGGCCCGGTGCGGGAACGGCACCGAGACGTTCGGCCGACTGCTACTGGCCCTGTTCGTCGCGGCGGCGCTGCCACCGCTGTTCGATGCGGTTCATCATCGACCGGCGCTGTCTCGGTCGGCGGCGTCCGCCGCTGTCCCCGCCGTCCGCGGCGGCCGGCTGTTGTTCACCGGGCTTGGGCGCTTTGCGCCATCCGGTGACCGCGAGCACGGCACATCCGAGCATGACGAGGAACCCCACCACGCTGATCCAGATCTGCTGGGCGACCATTCCGGCCATGAGGAGCGCGATACCCACCAGGAAGCCAGCGACCGCCTGGTAGACCCTTTTCCGGGTGTACGTACGCAGTCCGCTTCCCTCGAGCGCTGTCGCGAACTTGGGATCTTCGGCGTACAGCGCTCGCTCCATCTGCTCGAGCATGCGCTGCTCGTGCTCCGAGAGCGGCACGGGATCCTCCTCGTCGTCGGCCGCGGGGGCGACCGGTATGCGGCCCTTCCAGGATAGGCAGGGATTCGCCCCCGTGAAACCCGCCCTCTAGCGTTCAGCCAGTCCGGACCGCTATGTCGGCTCGGCTGCTGAGGCGTAGATTCCCCGACGACCGATCCGCCATGCCGGATGGTGTCACCCGATCATACGGGGCGCACGCCCCTTACGGGGGTCCTGAGTCCCACTCCGTCCACAGCTGCGTTGCTGATCAGCGGCGCTTCTCGCCCAGAACGTGCAGCTGGGTGGCGACGGAATGGAACGCGGGCTGCTCGGCCACGGCCGCTTCCAGCTTGAGGAGCGCCTCCATGGCGCCGGGCTCGGTGTCCACCAGGACGCCCGGCACCAGGTCGGCGAAGACCCGGACGCCGTGCACCGCGGCGATCTCCAGTCCGGCATCGGAGACCAGGTCGGAGAGCTGCTCGGCGGTGAACCTGCGGGGCACCGGGTCGCCCTCGCCCCAGCGCCCGGCCGGGTCGGTGAGCGCCTGCCGGGCCTCGGTGAAGTGACCGGCGAGCGCGCGGGCCAGGACGGCCCCGCCCAGGCCGGCGGCGAGCAGGCTGAGCGCGCCGGAGGGGCGCAGCGCCTCGACCGCGTTGCGTACGCCCTCGGCGGGCTCGTCGACGTACTCCAGGACGCCGTGACAGAGCACCGCGTCGAAGCCGTCGCGCTCCACGACGTCGAACAGCCCGAGGATGTCGCCCTGGACGCCCCGGACCCGGTCGGCGACCCCGGCCTCGGCGGCGCGGCGCTCCAGCGCGAAGAGCGCGTTGGGGCTGGGGTCGACGACGGTGACCCGGTGGCCGAGCCGGGCCGCGGGCACCGCGAAGTTACCGGTGCCGCCGCCGGTGTCCAGTACATCCAGGGCGTCCCTGCCGGTCGCCTTGACCTGACGGTCCAGAGCCTCCTTGAGGACCTCCCAGACCACGGCGGTACGGAGGGAGGCGCGGGGGCGCGGCTGGTCCGACACGGCAGATGACTCCTCGGCACGGTGCCGCCGGGGACGGCGGAGCGTGAACAGTGCGGGTGGTGATGTGAGCGGTCACCACCCTATTGCCTCGCACCGTGTCCGGGTCACCCGCCGCCGGGACGCTCCGGACGTGTCCGGGTCACCCGCCGCCGGGACGCTCCTGGCGGGGTTGCGGGAGGACCGGCTGGAGCACCAGCAGCCGTTCCACCAGGCGCAGGAACATGGCCGCGTCGCGGAGCAGGTCGTCGGCGTCGCGCTCGCCGGCGGCTCCGGGAACTCCGGCCTCGGCGCGGGCCCGGCGGTCGGCGCCCGAGGCGAAGAGGGCGCTCCATTCGGTCAGTTCCGGTGCGGTTTCCGGGAGGACTTCCCAGGCGCTGCGGATGCGGTCGCGGCGGCGCTTGTTCGTCTCGGGGCGGCCGCGGGCGGCCAGCACGGCCGCCGCGGTGCGCAGGGCGGCGAGGTGGGCGGTGGCGTACCGCTCGTTGGGGTCGTGGAGCACGGCGGCCTCGTCGAGGCCGGAGCGGGCCTTGGCGAGCAGTTCGAGAGCGGCGGGCGGCGCCATGCTGCGGCGCAGCACGGGGTGGACATCGCCGGCCGGACCGGTCAGTGAGGGGGCAGGGCTGACGGCGCGGCGCCGCGGGGCGGCGGCTGCGGACGAGCTGGCCATGACGAACCTCCTGTCGTCGTGTGACGGCTCCGTGGCCGTCTGTGTCCATGGTGGCGGGCACCACTGACAATCGATCCGAATGCGGCCCTGACCTGCTGTTTTGCTTCGAGCGCAAGTTCGGACTACCTTTTTGCACTGACTGGTCAGTTCAATTAGGGGAGGGTCTCTGTGGAGAGCCCGCACGGCGCGGCTGTCAGCGCCGAGGACTTCGGACTGGAGGGACCGCGCGGCCGGGTCTTCCGGAACGTGACGTTCAGTGCCGAGCCAGGGGCGCTGGTGGCCATCGAGGGGCCGTCGGGATCGGGCCGCACCTGCTTGCTGCTCGCCCTGACCGGCCGGATGCGCACCACCGAGGGCCATGCGGAGACCGGCGGGCTCCGGCTGCCCAAGCAGGCCGCCGCGGTCCGCAGGATCGCCGCCCTGGGCCCGGTGCCGGGCGTCAGCGAGCTGGACCCCGCCTTCACCGTCGCCGAGCACCTCGGCGAGCGCGCCGCCCTCCTCCAGGGCCGCTACGGCGCCTCCCTGCGCACCCTGCTGCGCCCGCGCGCCGAGCGCCGGGCCGCGGCCGAGGCCCGGGTCGACGAGGCCCTGGAGGCCGCTGGCCTCGACCCCGCCACGCTGCCCAAGTCGGGGCGCACCTCCGTACGGGATCTGGAGCGGCTGGAGGCGCTGCGGCTGTCCGTCGCCCTGGCGCTGATCGGCAAGCCGCGGCTGCTGGCCGTCGACGACACCGACCTCAAGCTGTCGGACGCCGAGCGCGACCAGGCCTGGACTCTGCTGCGCTCCGTGGCCGACGCCGGGACGACCGTGCTCGCCGTGTGCAGCGAGGCCCCGGAGAACACCCAGGTCGTGCGCACCGCACCGGTCACCGGGGAAAGCGCCGCCGAAGAACCCGCCCCCGCACCCACCACCGACGAGGAGACGGCCGATGCGATCGCCGAAGCTGGCCGCGCTTGAGCTGAAGCGGTTCGGCAGGGGGAAGCTGCCGGCCGCCGCACTGGTGGCCCTGCTGCTCCTGCCGCTGCTCTACGGCGCCCTGTACCTGTGCTCGTTCTGGGACCCGTACGGAAAGCTCGACAAGCTGCCCGTCGCACTGGTCAACGACGACAAGGGGGCCACCAGCGACGGCAAGCGCGTCACGGCCGGGGACGAGATCAGCGAGAAGCTCCTCGACTCCAAGGTCTTCGCCTGGCACGAGGTGAGCTCCGCCGAGGCCGAGAAGGGCGTCGAGGAGGGCACGTACTACCTCTCGCTGACGATGCCGTCCGACTTCAGTAAGAAGATCGCGTCCAGCGGCGGTGACTCCCCCGAGACCGGCGCGCTCCAGGTGCGGACGAACGACGCCAACAACTACATCGTCGGGCAGATCTCCAAGACGGTCTTCGGCGAGGTGCGCAACGCCGCCTCCACCAATGCCTCCCGGTCCTTCCTGGACCGCATCTTCATCAACTTCTCCGATCTGCACGACAAGACCGCCGAGGCGGCCAAGGGGGCAGACGACCTCAAGGGCGGCATCTCGAAGGCGAAGAAGGGTTCCAAGGACCTCGCGGACGGCCTCAAGGACTCCAAGGAGGGCAGCAAGAAGCTCTCCGACGGGATCGTCAAGCTGAACAAGGGCTCGCGCGATCTCGCCACGGGCTCCGCCCAGGTCGCCGGAGGCACCCAGGTCCTGGCCGACAAGGTCAACGGCATCGCCACCGACGTACGGCCCTTCTTCCAGGACAACGGGAAGTCCATCCGCGACACGGCACGTCTGGTCGCCGACACCTCCGCGGCCGTACGCCACAACCTCGACCTGCTCGTGAAGAGCGCGCCGACCGCCGCCGCCGGCGCCAAGAAGGCGGCCGACGAGCTGACCGAGATCCACCGCACCCAGTGCGAGGAGGCCGAGGAGCCCGACGCCACGGTCTGCCCGCCACTGGAGCGCGCCCAGGTCACGGCCGTCGACGTCGCGAAGATCGCCGCCGATGTGAACACCCTGGTCACCAACCAGAACGGCGACCTGAAGAAGCTGAGCACCCAGCTGACCGCCTTCCAGAAGCAGGCCGAGGACCTCGCGAAGCGCGCACCGACGCTGGACGACGACCTGGCGTCGGCCGTGGCCAAGGTCAACGAGCTCAACACCGGCGCACACAAGGTCGCCAAGGGCGCGCAGGCGCTGCACACCGGACTCGGCGGCGCGCAGACCGGCTCCAGCAACCTGGACACCGGCGTCGGCAAGCTGAAGACCGGCGCGGAGACCCTGGACGGCGGGCTGTTCCGGCTCGGCGACGGTTCGGCCGAGCTGGCCCAGGGCCTCAACGACGGCGTGGACAAGATCCCGGACTACGACAAGAAGGACCGCGACGCGCGGACCGACGTCATGGCCGACCCCGTTCAGCTGGCCTCCAAGTCGCTGCACGCCGCGCCCAACTACGGCACCGGCTTCGCCCCGTACTTCATCCCGCTGTCCCTGTGGGTCGGCGCGATGGTGGCGTACATGCTGATCCAGCCGATGAACCGGCGCGCCCTCGCCGCCGGGGCCTCCTCCTGGCGGATCGCGTTCGCCGGCTGGCTCCCGGTCGCCGCCATCGGCACGGCCCAGGTCGGCGCCCTGATGGCCGTCCTGCACTGGGGCCTCGGTCTCCAGATGGCCCACGCCGCCGGAACGATCGGCTTCCTGGCCCTGGTGACCTGCTGCTTCGCCGCGATCGTGCAGTGGCTGAACGCCTGCTTCGGCGCGGCCGGGCGGATCCTGGTGCTGGTGGTGCTGATGCTCCAGCTGACCTCGGCCGGGGGTACGTACCCCGTCCAGACCAGCCCCGGCTTCTTCGGCGCGATCCACCCGTACCTCCCGATGACGTACGTCGTCGAGGGGCTGCGCAGGCTGATCACCGGCGGGCCGCTCACCCCGGTGTGGCTGGGCTGCGCGGTGCTGGCTGCCTTCACGGTCGGCGCGCTCGCCCTGACCGCGTTCACCGCCCGCCGCAAGCAGGTGTGGAGCCTGAGCCGGCTGCACCCGGAGCTGAGCCTGTGAGCGCGCCGGGTACCGGGCCGGTGAGTACGCCGGGGCCTGGAAGAATCGGGTTCATGGAAAGCAGTGGCACCACGCGCCGCCAGGCCACCCGGCAGAAGCTCTACGAGGCTGCGGTGACGCTCATCGCCGAGAAGGGCTTCTCGGCGACCACCGTCGACGAGATCGCCGAGCGGGCCGGGGTCGCCAAGGGCACGGTCTATTACAACTTCAAGAGCAAGACCGAGCTGTTCGAGGAGCTGCTCCGGCACGGCGTGGGGCTGCTCACGGCCTCGCTGCGGGCCGCCGCCGAGGAGTCCGCGGAGCGCGGCGGCACCCGGGTCGAGGCGCTGGACGCGATGATCCGGGCCGGGCTCGCCTTCATCGACCGTTACCCGGCCTTCACCCAGCTGTACGTGGCCGAGCTCTGGCGCACCAACCGCGCCTGGCAGTCCACGCTGCTGGTGGTGCGTCAGGAGGCCGTCGCGGTCGTCGAGGACGTGCTGCGCGAGGCGGTGCGCAGCGGAGAGCTGAGCGAGGAGATCGACATCCCGCTGACGGCCGCCGCGCTGGTCGGGATGGTGCTGGTGGCGGCGCTGGACTGGCAGGCGTTCCAGCCGGAGCGCTCGATCGACGAGGTCCACTCGGCGCTGTCGCTGCTGCTGCACGGGCGGGTCAGCGGGCACTGAGGCCGCACATCCGGTGAGCCGCCGGGAAAGCCGAAGACGCCGGCCGCCGAAGTTCGCATCCCCCGCGAACCTCATCGGACCGGCGTCTTCCGTGCTTGCCGGAAACCCGTTCCCCGTGACCCCGTATGTCCCCCGTGGTCCCCGGGCCTCCGTCGTGCACCCCCGTTGCGTCGGGGGAACCGCGCCGTTCCGCCGCCCCGTGCCGGCGGTCCTGGCGCAGCGCCCCTTCCGTGGTCATCACTCTGCCGTCCGCGCAGGTGGGGGCCCATCCGCACAGCTACTCATCTGTGTTCCTGAGTACGGGTACTCAGGGGTCCGCACCGAACCCCACCCGGGTCCGGCGCGGGGTCGTTACGATCGCCTGCGTGTCCGTAATCCCCCTGGTGTTCACAAGCGGCTGGGCGAGCGGGATCAACGCGTACGCGGTGGTCCTGCTGCTCGGCCTGTTCGGCGCCACCGGCGTGTCCGACGAGGTGCCCGCCGCCCTGCAGCGCACCGACGTCCTGATCGTGGCCGGCGTGCTGTTCCTCTGCGAGGCGGTGGCGGACAAGATCCCGTACGTGGACTCGGCCTGGGACACGGCGCACACCGTGATCCGGCCGGTGGCCGGGGCGGTGATCGCCGCACTGCTGGCCGGGGAGAGCGGTTCGCTGCCCGAGCTGGCGGCCGGTGCGATCGGCGGGTCCACGGCGCTGATGAGCCATCTGGTCAAGGCGGGCACGCGGATGGCCGTCAACACCTCTCCGGAGCCCTTCAGCAACGTCGGGATGAGCATCGCGGAGGACCTCGGGGTCGCCGGGGTCGTCACGTTCGCCATATTCAATCCGGTGGCGGCGGCCGTGATCGCGGCCGTGCTGCTGGTACTCGGCACCGTCGTCGTGGTCTTCCTCGCCTCGCGGATCCACCGCTTCCTGCGTCGCCGGGCCCAGCGCCGCGAGGAGAAACGCCTGTCCGGGGCGGGTGGGCCCTGGCCTCCTGGCTGAGGTGTCGGTGCCGGTCGATAAAGTCACCGGCATGGCACGAATTGCGGTGATCGGCGCCGGGACGGGCGCGATGGCGGCGGCGGCCCGGCTCGCCGTGGCGGGCAACAGGGTGACGGTGTACGAGCGGTCCGCGAGCTACGGCGGCTCGGTGGGCCGCCATGAGCACGAGGGTTTCGTCTTCGACACCGGGCCCGGCCTGCTGCACCTCCCCGCCGTCCAGCGCGATCTCTTCGTGAAGACCGGCAAGGAGTCGCTGGAGCAGTGCGTGACGCTGACCCAGGTCGATCCCGCGAGCCGTCATCTCTTCGCCGACGGCACGGCGGTGTCGCTGCCCAACGCCTCCCGGGCCGGGGTCGCCGCCGCTCTGGACGGTGCGCTCGGCGCGGGCGCCGGGGCGCGCTGGAGCGCCTTCATGGACCGGGCCCGGGACACCTGGGACCGGTCGCGGCGACCGCTTCTGGAGGAGCCCCTGTGGGCGGACCACCAGGTGCTGGGACGCGATCCGTATCCGGCGGTGCGGCAGCGGCGGCTGCTGCGCGGGGCCCGGCAGGCGGGCACGGTCGCGGAGATCGGCGCGTGGGAGCTGGCGGACGACCGGCTCTCCGCCCTGCTCGACGGGTACGCGCTGCACCACGGCCTCGACCCGCGCTCCGCCCCCGCGAGCGCCGCGCTGCTGCCGTACATGGAGCAGACCTTCGGCAGCTGGTACGTGCTGGGCGGGATGCGGGAGCTGGCGCGGGCGGTGTACGAGCGGTGCGTGGCCCGCAGGGTGGAGTTCGTCTTCGGCGCCGAGGTGGTCCGGGTCGTCGAGAAGGACGGCCGGGCGGCGGGCGTGGAGCTGGCGGGCGGTGAGGTGGCAGAGGCGGACCGGGTGGTGCTCGGGGTCCGGCCGCGCCCGGATCTGGTGCCAGGTCAGCAGCCGGGGGGCGAGGGCGATGTGCCGGTCCGGGCGGGCTCCGGCGCGGGCGCGGCGGGCCGGTTCACGGTGCTGCTGTCGCTGCGCGGGGCCCGGGAGGCGGACGCGGTGCACCGGACCGTGGTGCACAGCGCGCAGGGGGCGGCGGAGCAGGAGGCGGTGTTCGGGGGCCGGGTCGCCGGGCACCCCACGGTGACGGTGCTGCGCCCCGACGATCCGGCGACCCGGCCGGACGCGGAGCACGAGGCGGTGACGCTCACCGCGACGGTGGCCCCGCAGGGGCCGGTCGACTGGCGGGACGCGGCGGTGCGGCAGCGGTTCGCCGACGTCTTGGCGGAGCGGGCGGCGGCGGCCGTGCCCGGGCTGCGGGAGCGGATCCTGCACACGGAGATCCGCACACCGGCGGAGACCGAGGCGGAGACGGGGGCCGAGGGCGGTGCGGTGCCGCCGCCCGCGCTGGCCGGGGCGGGCGGCGCGTATCTGCACCCGGGCAATCTCACCCGGCTGCCGGGGCTGTATCTCGCGGGCGGCTGGTCGCACCCCGGCGGCGGGCTCGCGCACGCCGGGATGTCGGGGACGCTGGTGGCCGGACTCGTCGTGGAGGGCGACGACTTCCGCGGCTCGCGCTGAGGGCGCCCGGCTGCCGGGGCGCGCCCCGACAGCCGGGGGGCTCAGTAGCGGTACTGCTCGTTCTGGCCGGTGTCGTAGCCGTTGCCGTACGAGGCGGGCCCGGCGGGCTGCTCCGGCCCCATCGGGGGGTACTGCTCGGCGTCGCGCTGCTGCGGGACCCAGACGCCGCCGGGCGGGGTGTCCGTGCCGTACGTCTCCGCGCCGTAGCTCTCGGCGTAGGGGTCGGCGTAACTCTGCTGACCGCCCTGGCTGTCGTAGCCGTTGCCGTAGGCGTCGTAACCGCCGTAGGAGGGGGCTCCGTTGGTGGTGCCGATGTACGGGTCGGAGTAGGCGGCGTAGCTCTGCTGGCCGGTGCCGTAGTCGTACGTTCCGGCATAGGGGTCCTGGGCGGGCTGCTGTTCGTAGCCGGTGTACGGGTCGTACGCGGCGTACTGCGGCTGTGCCGAGGGGTCGGCCCCGTGTCCCTGGTCCTGGTCCTGGTGGGCGTTGCCGTTCGTGTCGTAGCCGGTGTCCCCGTACACGCCGTACTGGCCGGTGTCGTCGGGCATCGGCTGCGTCTCGTAGACGGACGGCGTGGGCGGCGCGGACGGCGGGGGCGGGGCCTGGTCGTACCCGAGGTCGGCGACCTCCAGGTCCGAGACCTCCAGCGTGGGTTCCTTCACGGCGGCACCCTCGCCGCCGCCCTTGCGACGCCGGCTCTCCCCCGGGCTGCCGCCTATGGCCCAGCCGGTGGAGAAGCCGCGCCGGAAGGACAGCGTCACAAAGGTCTGGCCGGTGGCGAAGGCGATCGTGCCGACGACGATGACCGGAACGGAGGCCAGCAGCACCCCGACCACCACGCCGAGGAAGCCGGCGAAGGCGAGGAGCCGCCAGCGCAGCCGCGCCTTGTACTGCAGCAGCACCTCGCCGAGCAGCCACAGGGCCACCAGACCGAATGCGATGTAGAGGACCGTCCAGCCCACGCCCGCCCCCTCCTTCGGCCGTAGCCGCATCGGCGGCGGGTACGACCGGTCACGACTGCTTGTGCAGTCCGAGTTTCTCGTAGATTTCGAGCGTAGCCGTCGAGTTGTTGAGCGTGATGAAGTGCAGTCCGGGCACACCCTCGGACAGCAGCTTCGCGCAGAACTCCGTCGCGAACTCGATGCCAATGGAGCGTACAGCGGCCGGATCGTCCTTGGCTGCGAGGATGCGCTCTTTCAACGACGCGGGCACGGTCGCGTTGCTGAGCTGGGAGAACTTTTCCAATTGCTTCACGCTGGTAAGGGGCATGACCTCGGGGATCACCGGCGTTTCGCAACCCGCAGCGACCACGCGGTCACGCATCCGCAGATAGTCCTCCGGGCGGAAGAACATCTGCGTGATCGCATAATCCGCGCCCGCCCGGCACTTGTCCACGAAATGGCCGATGTCCGTCTCCCAGTCGGTCGACCGGGGGTGCATTTCGGGAAATGCCGCGACGCCGACGCAGAAGTCGCCCGATTCCTTGATGAGCCGGACGAGGTCGGCGGCGTACTTCACGCCCTGCGGGTGCTCCACCCACGGGCCCATCGGGTCGCCCGGCGGGTCGCCGCGGACCGCGAGGATGTTCCTGATGCCCGCGTCGGCGTACTGCCCGACCATGTTGCGCAGCTCGGCGATCGAGTGGTTGACCGCGGTGAGGTGGGCGACGGGGGTGAGCGTGGAGTCCGCCGCGATCTCCTGGGTGGCTTTGACCGTCCCGGCGCGGGTGGAGCCGCCGGCTCCGTACGTCACGGAGACGAAGCTCGGGCGGACCGCCTCGACGCGGCGCAGCGCGTTCCAGAGGTTCCGCTCACCTTTTTCCGTCTTGGGCGCCCAGAACTCGAAGGAGTACGACGTTTTACCGGTCGCCAGCAGATCACGCACCGTGCGGGCGTGATCCGTCCTGGTGGAAGGTGTGCCAAGGGCCATAGGGGGAGGTTAACCAGGGGGTGGACACTCACCCAACCAGAGCAGCAAACTTTGCGCCGATTTGTCGGCCTCTTGTCCATCCCTCGGACAGAAGCCCGAGATATCCCCCATTCGCGCGAGCCGGAACACGTGAGCCGGACGGCCGGGAAGATCAGAGCGCGTGCGCCCGGATGCGTCGGGCCAGATCGGCGGTGGCGGCGGCCGGATCGTCGGCCTCGGTGATCGCCCGGACGACGACCACACGGCGGGCCCCGGCGTCCAGCACCTGGTCCAGATTGCCCGCGTCGATCCCGCCGATCGCGAACCAGGGGCGCGGCTGGTCGAGGGAGGCCGCGTGGCGCACCAGGCCCAGGCCGGGGGCGTGGCGGCCGGGCTTGGTGGGGGTGGGCCAGCAGGGGCCGGTGCAGAAATAGTCCACGCCGTCCTGGGCGACGGCCGCGTCGACCTCGGCCTCGGCGTGCGTGGAGCGGCCGATCAGCCGGTCGGCGCCGATGATCGCGCGGGCGGCGGGGACCGGCAGGTCACCCTGTCCGAGGTGCAGGACGTCGGCGCCGATGGCGTGGGCGACGTCCGCGCGGTCGTTCACCGCGAGGAGCTTGCCGTGCCGGCGGCAGGCGTCGGCGAACACGGCGAGGTGTTCCAGCTCCTCGGCGGCCTCCATGCCCTTGTCCCGGAGCTGGACGATGTCGACCCCGGCGGCGAGCACCGCGTCCAGAAAGGCCGGAAGGTCGCCCTGGCGCTTACGGGCGTCCGTGCACAGATAGAGCCGGGCGTCGGACAGCTGCTCGCGAGGCGTGGACATGGTGGAACTCCCCCGTGGTCGTGACGGGGCACGGGCCGCACCGCGCGGCCCGTGCCCCGCTCTCCGTCGTGTCGGTCAGACGGCGAGCGCCTGGGCTCGGCGCTTCACCTCCGTACCGCGATTCTCGCTCAGCGCTTGGGCGGGGGTGCCGGGCAGGGTCGGGTCGGGAGTGAAGAGCCACTCCAGCATCTCTTCGTCGGAATAGCCGTCGTCCTTCAGGAGGGTCAGGGTGCCGGAGAGGCCCTTGACCACCTTGTTGCCGTCGATGAAGGCGGCGGGCACCTGGAGCGTCCGGTTCTCACCACGGCGTACGGCGATGAGCTGGCCCTCCTTGACCAACTGCCGTACGCGCGTCACCTGGACATCGAGCATTTCCGCGATGTCGGGAAGGTGGAGCCAGGCGGGGACGAGAGCATCGGTCTTTGCGTCAATCTCGGTCACAAGGACAAGCGTGCCATCCCGGACTGACAGCCGGTAGCCGGGCCGACCGTACGGGGGTGTCCGCGGCGGCCCCGGGGCGCTCAGAGGGCGGCGGACTTCAGCGGTACGGCCGGGTCGGCCACCTTCGCCGGGTCGAGGACGGCCCCCGACTCGATGAGCCTGCGGCCCTGGGCGAGGTCCCGCGGGCGGCCCACGGCGAGTACGGCGACGAGCGCGCCGTCGCGCAGCCAGCACACCGACCAGGCCGCGTCCGACCCGTCGCCGCGCCACAGCAGGGTGTCGGCGTCCGCGTGGTGGCCGGCGTACTGCACGAAGCGGCCGAACTGCTCGGACCAGAAGTACGGGACGGGGTCGTAGACCGGGAGCGGTTCGCCGCTCTCCGCCGCCAGGATCGCGGCGGCCGCGGTGCGCGGGCCCTGGAGGGCGTTGTCCCAGTGGTGGACCAGCAGGCGTGATCCGTAGCGGGCGGAGGGGAAGGAGGCGCAGTCGCCGACCGCGTACACATCGGGCAGCGAGGTGCGCAGCGCGCTGTCGGCGGTGACCGAGCCGTCCGGGCCGAGCTCGGCCCCGGAGCCGGCCAGCCAGCCGGTGGCGGGGCGGGCGCCGATGCCGACGACCACCGCTCCGGCGGGCAGGGTACGGCCGTCCGCGAGGACGACGACCCCCTCCTCGACGCGGTCGACCCGGGCTCCGGTGAGGAGTTCGGCGCCGCTGTCGGCGTACCAGCCGGCCATCGGGGCGGCCACCTCGGCGGGCAGGGTGCCCGCGAGCGGGCGGGCGGCAGCCTCGACGACGGTGACCGCGCAGCCGGCGGCCCTGGCGGCGGTGGCGAACTCCGCGCCGATCCAGCCCGCCCCGACGACGACCACGTCGTGCTGCCGGTCCAGGACGGGCCGCAGCCGGGCGGCGTCGTCGAGGGTGCGCAGCAGATGGACGCCGGGCACGCCCTCGGCGCCGGGCAAAATGATGGGCTCCGCGCCGGTCGCGAGGATGAGGGAGTCGTAGGGGACGGGGCCCTCGGCGGTGTCCAGCACATGGTCGGCGGCGCGCAGGGCGGTGACGTCCAGGCCGAGGCGCAGGGTGATGTCCAGCGCCTCGAAGTCGACGTCGAAGGCGGAGTGCTCGGCCTTGCCCAGCAGGACGGCCTTGGAGAGCGGCGGGCGGTCGTAGGGCTGATGGGGCTCGGCGCCGATCAGAGTGACGGGCCCGGCGAAGCCCGCCTCGCGCAGGGCCACGGCGCTCTGCACGCCCGCCATGCCCGCTCCGACGACCACGACGTTCCGGTCCGGACTCTTCTGCGTCTGCTGCTCGCTCACCTGTCCACCTTAATCACCTGACGGAACGTCAGGAAAGCGGTCGCCGGAACGACGGCCGTCAGGACGCCACTTCCTCCACCACGCTGGTCCCGCTGCCCTCCTGGGACTCCCACGCCCACCGCTCCTCCAGCCGGACCCGGCCGTCCGCGAGGTCGACGACGGTGGAGAGGCAGTGCCCGGACGAGGTCGTTCCGTCCTGCTTGAGCTGGACGTAGCGGAAGTCCAGCGCGTCCCCGTCCCGGGTCCCGACGAGATGGCCGCGGACGACGTCGCCGCCCGTGTACTCGGCCCAGATCCGGCCGCCTCGCTCGTGGTACGTGAAGCGGGTACGGGTGCCGACCTGGCCCGGGGCCTGGTCGGCGACGGGCGCGAGGACGAGTCCGTCGAGCGAACGGGCCATGGTGGCTGCTCCCCTACTGGGCGAGAGGCGGGTGGGCAGAACCTGTCGTCAAACTGCCGTCGTCGCCCGAAGGGCGGCCGGGCGGCGCATGGTGCGTGCGATCGCAAGGCGCCGGAATGGTCTCGTAGGGGAGCTACTCGGCCATTTCGGCAACGCCGCGAGCGTGCGTGCCAGGCGTCGCCCGGCAGACGGCAGTTTGACGACAGGCCCTATAAGGTGACCAACGTAGAACACTCGCGGGAGCCCGGACGCACCGGGCTGAGAGGGAGGCTGGACGGCCTCCGACCGTACGAACCTGCTCCGGGTCATGCCGGCGAAGGGAGGGGTTGGACACCCATGTGCGCCTCGGGGAACACCTCAGGAGCCTCGCGGAGAACCGCCGGATCCGACGTTCTCGTCATCGGGGGCGGCATCATCGGCCTGGTCACCGCGTGGCGGGCCGCCCAGCGGGGGCTGCGCGTCACGGTGGCGGACCCCGCACCGGGCGGCGGCGCCGCACAGGTCGCGGCGGGCATGCTGGCCGCCGTCACCGAACTGCACTACGGCGAGCAGATGCTGCTCCAGCTCAACCTCGCCTCCGCCGCCCGCTATCCGGCGTTCGTGGCCGAGCTGGAGGAGGCGAGCGGCCGGGACACCGGCTTCCGCACCTGCGGCACGCTCGCCGTCGCGCTGGACTCCGACGACCGCGCGCATCTGCGCGAACTGCACGCCCTCCAGGAGCGTTCGGGGCTGGAGTCGACCTGGCTGAGCGGCCGTGAGTGCCGCCGTCTGGAGCCGATGCTGGCCCCGGGCGTCCGGGGCGGCCTGCGGGTGGACGGCGACCACCAGGTGGATCCCCGCCGCCTCGCCATGGCGCTGCGAGCCGCGTGCGAGCGGGCCGGGGTCGCGTTCCGCCGGACGACCGCCGAGCGGCTCACCGTCGCCGGGGGCCGGGCGGCCGGGGCGCTGCTCGGCGACGGCACGGAGTTCGCGGCCGATCAGGTCGTGCTCGCCGCAGGCAGCCTCAGCGGCCGGCTCGCAGGGCTTCCGCCGGAGCTCGTGCCGCCGGTCCGCCCGGTCAAGGGCCAGGTCCTGCGGCTCACCGTGCCGCCGGCGTACGCCCCCTTCCTCAGCCGCACCGTGCGTGCCGTGGTCCGCGGCGGCCACCTCTACCTCGTGCCGCGCGAGAACGGCGAGCTGGTCGTCGGCGCGACCAGCGAGGAGCTGGGCTGGGACACCACGGTGACCGCCGGCGGGGTGTACGAGCTGCTGCGCGACGCCCATGAGCTGGTGCCCGGCATCACCGAGCTGCCGCTCACCGAGACCCTGGCCGGTCTGCGTCCCGCCTCGCCCGACAACGCCCCGCTGCTCGGCCCGACCGCCCTGCCCGGTCTGCTGCTCGCCACCGGCCACCACCGCAACGGCGTCCTGCTGACGCCGGTCACCGGGGACGCGATGGCCGACGCCCTGACCACCGGCGAGCTGCCCGAGACGGCCCGCCCCTTCGCCCCCGGCCGTTTCGCGGCGACCGCCCCCGTACTCCAGGAGCAGCCCGTATGACCCAGCAGCCCGCCGTCCCGGAAGCCGCCGCCGCATCGGAAACCGCCGCCGCTTCCGTACCGTCCGGAGCCACCGTTTCCGTCTCGGTGAACGGGGAAGCCCGTGCCGTGGTGGCCGGGACCGCCCTGGACGCCCTCGTCGCCACCGTGACCCCGGCCCGTTCCGGGGTCGCCGTCGCCGTCAACGAGAGCGTCGTACCGCGCGGCCGGTGGGCCGCCACGGCGCTCGGCGAGGGCGACCGTGTCGAGATCCTGACCGCCGTGCAGGGAGGCTGACCATGTCGGACGACGTCTTCTCGCTGGGGCCCGCCGCCTTCGGCTCCCGGCTGATCATGGGCACCGGCGGCGCCCCGAGCCTGGAGGTGCTGGAGCGCTCGCTCATCGCCTCCGGCACCGAGCTGACCACCGTGGCGATGCGCCGGCTGGACCCGACGGTGCAGGGTTCGGTGCTCTCGGTGCTGGAGCGGCTCTCCATCCAGGTGCTGCCGAACACCGCGGGCTGCTTCACCGCAGGTGAGGCGGTGCTGACCGCCCGGCTGGCCCGGGAGGCGCTCGGCACCGACTGGGTGAAGCTGGAGGTGATCGCGGACGAGCGGACCCTGCTGCCGGACACCGTCGAGCTGCTGGACGCGGCCGAGACCCTGGTCGACGACGGGTTCGTCGTGCTGCCGTACACCAACGACGATCCGGTGCTGGCCCGGAAGCTGGAGGACGTGGGCTGCGCGGCGATCATGCCGCTCGGCTCCCCCATCGGCTCCGGCCTCGGCATCCGCAACCCGCACAACTTCGAGCTGATCGTCGAGCGGGCCGGGGTGCCGGTGATCCTCGACGCGGGCGCCGGGACGGCCTCGGACGCGGCGCAGGCGATGGAGCTGGGGTGCGCCGCTGTGATGCTGGCCTCTGCGGTGACCCGGGCCCAGGAGCCGGAGCTGATGGCCGGTGCGATGCGTCATGCGGTGGAGGGCGGGCGGCTCGCGTACCGGGCGGGGCGGATTCCGCGCCGCCACTTCGCCGAGGCGTCGTCGCCGGTGGACGGGCGAGCGGTGCTGGATCCGGAGCGGCCGGCCTTCTGAGCCGCGTTGCGTATTCGGGGGCGCTGCCCCCGGACCCCCGCTCCTCGATCGCCGGAGGGGCTTGAACCGGTCGCCGGAGGGTCTTTCGTCGCCCCCGGCGTGTCCCTGTCACGGATCGGCTGCAGAACGACCCCGGGAGTGCCCCGGCCCGTCGGGAGTGTCGGTGGCGGCTCGTAGACTCTCGGGGTGGACACGACCCTCCAGGACCCTCTCGTCGGGCAGCTGCTCGACGGCCGGTATCGCGTAGAGGCGCGCATCGCCGTCGGCGGGATGGCCACGGTCTACCGGGCCGTGGACACCCGCCTGGACCGGGTGCTCGCCCTCAAGGTGATGCACCCGGCGCTCGCCACCGACGTCTCGTTCGTCGAGCGCTTCATCCGTGAGGCCAAGTCGGTGGCGCGCCTGGCGCACCCCAATGTCGTCGCGGTCTTCGACCAGGGCGCCCAGGGTGCGTACGTCTATCTCGCGATGGAGTACGTGGCGGGCTGCACCCTGCGCGATGTGCTGCGCGAGCGCGGGGCCCTGCAGCCCCGGGCGGCCCTCGACATCCTGGAGCCGGTCCTCGCCGCGCTCGGCGCCGCGCACCGCGCGGGGTTCGTGCACCGCGACATGAAGCCGGAGAACGTCCTGATAGGGGACGACGGCCGGGTGAAGGTCGCCGACTTCGGCCTGGTCAGGGCGGTCGGCACGGCCACCGACACCACCGGCTCGCTACTGGGCACGGTGTCGTATCTGGCTCCCGAGCAGATCGAGCACGGCACCGCCGACACCCGCAGCGATGTGTACGCCTGCGGGGTCGTGCTGTACGAGATGCTGACCGGCGCCAAGCCGCACACCGGCGAGAACGCCGCCCAGGTCATCTACCAGCACCTCAACTCCGACGTCCCGGCCCCGTCCGCCGTGGTGCCGGGGCTCCCGGTCGCGCTGGACAGCCTGGTGGCGAGCGCGACCGCCCGCAATCCCGAGGTGCGCCCGCACGACGCGGTGCTGCTGCTGGCCGAGACCCGTGAGGCGCGCGTCGCGCTGACCGACGCCGAGCTCGACGCCGTACCGCCGCAGGCGCTGTCAAAGACGCACGACGGCGCGGACGACCGTACGAGCGTGATCCCGCGAGCCCTCCCGGCGGACGGCGACGGGGCCGGAGTGCACCGCACCAGCCGGCTGGAGATGCCGCCCGCGGGCCCCGCTGCTCCTCGGCGCGGGACCGCCCGGCGCGGCCCGTTCGGCGGGCCGCACCGCAAGCTGATCACGATCCTCACCGCCGTACTGCTGACGCTCGGCATCGGCACGGGCGTCTGGTACATCAACTCCGGCCAGTTCACCCAGGTCCCCTCGCTGCTCGGCCAGACCCAGCGGACCGCCGAGAAGCGGCTCTCCGACGAGGGGCTCGGGCTCAAGGGCGTGGACCGGGTCTTCAGCGACACCGTCGAGCGCGGCTCGGTCGTGAGCAGCGACCCGGCCTCGGGCGCGCGGATCCGGGGCAACGGCTCGGTGAAGCTCGTCGTCTCGCGGGGCCCGGAGATCGTGCGGGTGCCTGATGTCGTGGGCAGCTCCCTCGCGGACGCCCGGCGTGCCCTGAAGAAGGTGGGCCTGGCCCCCGGAATGGTGACCAAGGAGTTCAGCGAGGACGTGGCCCGCGGCGAGGTGATCCGTACGGATCCGCGCGCGGGCACGGACCGCAACCCGGACACGGCCGTGGCGCTCGTCGTCAGCAAGGGCGCCCCCGTGGAGGTCCCGGACGTCAGCGGCCTGTCGGTCGAGGACGCCACCGCCGAGCTGGAGGCCGAGGGGCTGAAGGCCGAGGTACTGCCCGGCCGGGTCCACTCCGCCAAGGCCGAGGGCGATGTCGCCGAGCAGTCCCCCGGCGAGGGCGCCGAGGCCGCCGAGGGCGACACGGTCCAGCTGACCGTCTCCAAGGGCCCCCGGATGCTGGACGTCCCGGACGTCACCGGCCGGGACGTCGACGAGGCGCGGAGCACCCTGGAGGAGGCGGGCTTCGAGGTGAAGGTGGAGCGGCCGTTCCTCTCCTTCAGCGACACGATCGCGAGTCAGTCCGTGGACGGCGGCGAACAGGCCCCCGAGGGCTCCACGATCACGATCAAGACCAAGGGGTTCTAGAAACCAGATGGACGCACTGCGCAATCCGGTCGGCGGCCATGTCCCGGTGGCCGGCGGGCTCGCCAAGGTCGGCCTGGAGTACGCCCGTGAGCTGGCGGCGGAGACCGTGCAGGTCTTCGTGGCCAACCCGCGCGGCTGGGCGACGCCTGTCGGGAACCCGGCGCAGGACGAGCTGTTCCGCGCCGAGTGCGCGGCGGCCTCGATCCCGGCGTACGTCCACGCCCCGTATCTGATCAACTTCGGCTCGCACACCGAGGCGACGGTCGAGAAGTCCGTGGAGTCCCTGCGCCACTCGCTGCGGCGGGCCCGGGAGATCGGGGCGCTGGGCGTGGTGGTGCACACCGGTTCGGCGACCGGCGGGCGGCCGCGTGCCGAGGCGCTGGCCCAGGTGCGGACGCATATGCGCCCCCTGCTGGACGAGCTGACCCACGACGACGATCCGGATCTGCTGCTGGAGTCGACGGCCGGCCAGGGCTTCTCGCTCTGCTCGCGGACCTGGGACTTCGGGCCGTACTTCGAGGCGCTGGACTCCCACCCGAAGCTGGGCATCTGCCTGGACACCTGCCACATCTACGCCGCCGGGCATGATCTGGCCGGCCCGTCGGGGATGCGGGAGACGCTCGATCTGCTGGTGGAGACGGTCGGCGAGGGGCGGCTGAAGCTGATCCACGCCAACGACTCCAAGGACGTGGTGGGCGCCCACAAGGACCGGCACGAGAACATCGGCGCCGGTCACATCGGGGCGGAGCCCTTCCGGGAGCTGTTCACACATCCGGCGACCGAGGGCGTACCGCTGATCATCGAGACGCCCGGCGGCAAGGAGGGGCACGCGGCGGACGTGGCCCGGCTGAAGGAACTCCGCGGGACCGGTTAGGGCGTGTCCGGCGGATCAGGACCCCGGTCAGGATCCGCCGGACACGCCCTAGAGCTCGGGGCCGTCCCCGGGCTCCTCCTGGTAGGAGTAGCGCTGCTCGCTCCAGGGGTCGCCGATGTTGTGGTAGCCCCGTTCCTCCCAGAATCCGCGCCGGTCCGCCGTCATGTACTCGATGCCCCGGACCCATTTCGGGCCCTTCCAGGCGTACAGATGCGGGACGACGAGTCGCAGCGGGAAACCGTGCTCGGCGGTGAGGAGTTCGCCGTCCTTGTGGGTGGCGAAGAGGGTGCGCCCGGAGGCGAAGTCCTCCAGCCGCAGGTTCGAGGAGAAGCCGTACTCGGCCCAGACCATCACATGGGTGGCGTCGGGGGCGGGCGGCGCCAGTTCGAGGACCGTGCGGGCGGGGATCCCGCCCCATTCGGCGCCGATCATGCTGAACTTCGTCACGCAGTGCAGATCGGCGACGACCGTGGAGAACGGCAGTGCCGAGAAATCCTGGTGGTTCCAGCAGTGCTTGTCGCCGTCGGCGGTGGCCCCGAAGACCCGGAACTCCCAGCGGTCGGGCTTGAACTTGGGAACGGGCCCGTAGTGGGTGACCGGCCATCCGCGTTGCAGTCGCTGTCCCGGCGGAAGCTCGGACTGCTCTGTTTCGCGATTTTCCCGGCTTTCCGGCTGACCCATGCCTCCATGGTGACAGACAGGCAGGGGTGGTCATGACCAGGAAGGACCTCATACGGGCAACTCGTACTAAGCGTGCACTTACTGGACGGCCGCTGAGCGCGGTGCGAGGATCTGGCCAACTTGCCAGATCGATCACCGGTTGGAAGGAGCCTTTGCCATGCAGGGCGACCCCGAGGTCCTTGAGTTTCTCAATGAGCAGCTGACCGCCGAATTGACTGCCATCAACCAGTACTTCCTGCACGCCAAGATGCAGGACAACTTCGGGTGGACCAAGCTCGCCAAGTACACCCGGGCCGAGTCCTTCGACGAGATGAAGCACGCCGAGATCCTCACCGACCGGATCCTGTTCCTCGACGGGCTGCCGAACTATCAGCGACTTTTCCATGTCCGGGTGGGCCAGACGGTCACCGAGATGTTCCAGGCGGACCGCCAGGTCGAGGTGGAGGCGATCGACCGCCTCAAGCGCGGTATCGAGGTGATGCGCGGCAAGGGCGACATCACGTCCGCGAACATCTTCGAGTCGATCCTGGAGGACGAGGAGCACCACATCGACTATCTCGACACCCAGCTGGAGCTGGTCGAGAAGCTCGGTGAGCCGCTCTACATCGCCCAGCTGATCGAGCAGCCGGAGAGCTGACCCGGACGGTCGGCGACGAGAGTCAGGCGGCGTCGGAGAGGACCGGGCGGACGACGGCGGGGACCACGGGCTCCTGCCGCTGGTCGAGCAGCTCGCGGCGCGGGCAGTCACCGCGTCCCAGCAGAGCCTGGATGCGGCGTACACAACCGCCGCAGTCCGTGCCGGCCTTGCAGGCCGACGCGATCTGCCGGGGTGTGCAGGCACCGGCGTCCGCATGCTTCTTCACCTGCGCCTCGGTGATGCCGAAGCAGGAGCAGACGTACATGCGGTTCACCTCCCTGCGGGTCGGTCGCTGGCGCCGCCCCGGTCTTCGTCGGTGAGGCTAACCTAACCTTACCCGCCCCCCGGGCAGCGGAAAAGTCCTGGGACGACCTGTGGGGCACGGATCACATCGATCCGTGCCCCACAGGTGTGTCCGGCGGAGACTTCTACTGGTCGCGGTACATCTCGGCGACGAGGAAGGCCAGGTCGAGCGACTGGCTGCGGTTGAGCCGGGGGTCGCAGGCCGTCTCGTAGCGCTGGTGCAGATCGTCCACGAAGATCTCGTGGCCGCCGCCCACGCACTCGGTGACATCGTCGCCGGTCAGCTCCACGTGGATGCCGCCCGGGTGGGTGCCGAGGCCCTTGTGCACCTCGAAGAAGCCCTTGACCTCGTCCAGGACGTCGTCGAAACGGCGCGTCTTGTGGCCGGAGGCGGCCTCGAAGGTGTTGCCGTGCATCGGGTCGGTCACCCAGGCGACGGTCGCGCCCGAGGCGGTGACCTTCTCGACCAGCTCGGGGAGCTTGTCGCGGACCTTGTCGGCGCCCATGCGGACGATGAAGGTCAGCCGGCCGGGCTCCCGGTCCGGGTCGAGGCGGTCGACGTAGCCGAGCGCCTCGTCCACGGTGGTCGTCGGGCCGAGCTTGATGCCGATCGGGTTGCGGACCTTCGAGGCGAACTCGATGTGCGCGCCGTCCATCTGGCGGGTGCGCTCACCGATCCAGACCATGTGGCCGGAGGTGTCGTACAGCTCGCCGGTGCGCGAGTCGGTGCGGGTCAGCGCCGTCTCGTAGTCCAGCAGCAACGCCTCGTGCGAGGCGTAGAACTCGACCGCCTTGAACTCGGCCGGGTCGGTGCCGCACGCCTTCATGAAGTTCAGCGCGTTGTCGATCTCGCGGGCCAGGGCCTCGTAGCGCTGGCCGGCCGGCGACGACTTCACGAAGTCCTGGTTCCAGGCGTGGACCTGGCGCAGGTCGGCGTAACCGCCGGTGGTGAAGGCGCGCACCAGGTTCAGCGTGGAGGAGGACGCGTGGTACATCTGCTTCAGCCGCGCCGGGTCCGGGACCCGGGCCTCCTCGGTGAAGGCGAAGCCGTTCACCGAGTCGCCGCGGTAGGTCGGCAGGGTCACGCCGTCGCGGGTCTCGGTCGACTTGGAGCGCGGCTTGGAGTACTGGCCCGCGATCCGGCCGACCTTCACCACGGGCACGGAGGCCGCGTAGGTCAGGACGGCGCTCATCTGGAGCAGCGTCTTCAGCTTGGCCCGGATGTGCTCGGCGGACACGGCGTCGAAGGCCTCGGCGCAGTCGCCGCCCTGCAGCAGGAACGCCTCGCCCTTGGCGACGGCTCCCAGGCGGGCGCGCAGCTGGTCGCACTCGCCGGCGAAGACGAGCGGCGGATACGACGCGAGGTCCGCGAGTACATCGCGCAGGGCCTCGGAGTCGGGGTACTCGGGCTGCTGCGCCGCGGGAAGGTCTCGCCAGGTGTTGCCACCGGCGACGGAGGTATTGGCGTTCACGGTCACGTGGACAACACTACGGGGTCGCGGAGGGCGTCCATTCGAGCGCTCAATAGTTGAGACACCCGCTCCGATGCCCGGAACGTCCGCTAGGGTCGCAGCATGTCGACGCAACAGATCCAGATCTCGATCCAGAACTGGTGGTGGACCGCTCATCCGGCGGCCCGCTGATTCATCGCGCTGACACTTCGCGAAGGCCGCCCGAGGGGCGGCCTTCTCTGTGTTCAGGAGCCGTTCCTCTCCCTGTGAACCCCGTGCGGATCCCGTTGTGGACCCCGTACGGGCCGTCCGGAAGGAACCTGCTCCCCATGTCCCAGACCTCGTCCCGGTCCGCCTCCGCCCTCATCGGCCGGCTGCTCGCCGACGACGCCCCGCCCTTCGCCCTGCTCCGCCGGCGTACGCCCGGCCGTGACCACGATCACGTCGAACTGCTGATCGGCGGGGTGCGGGAGGCGGAGCGGCTGGCCGATCTACCGGTGGGCGCGTCGCCCGTGCTCGCCCTGGTGCCGTTCCGGCAGATCGCCGAGCGCGGCTTCGACGTGCGCGACGACGGCACCCCGCTGAGCGTGCTGGTCGCCGAGGAGACGCATGAGCTGGAGCTCGCGGAGCTGCTGGCGGCGCTGCCCGCCCATGACGTGAGCGTGACGGACCACGGCTTCGATGTGCCGGACGAGGAGTACGCCGACATCGTGCGGCGGGTGATCCGGGACGAGATCGGACAGGGCGAGGGCGCGAACTTCGTGATCCGGCGGACGTTCCGGGGCGAGATCCCCGGGTTCGGGCGGGCGGACGCGCTGGCGCTGTTCCGGAGGCTGCTGGCGGGCGAGCGGGGCGCGTACTGGACGTTCGTCGTCCACACGGGAGACAGCGGGACCGAAGGGACCTCCGTCTCGGGGCGGCGGCGGGCGACGGGTGGGCGGACGCTGGTCGGGGCCAGCCCCGAGGTGCATGTGCGGATGTCCGGCGGGACGGTCGTGATGAACCCGATCAGCGGAACGTACCGCTACCCGGACGGGGGGCCCACCGCGACGAGCCTGCTGGCGTTCCTCGGCGACCGCAAGGAGAGCGAGGAGCTGTCCATGGTGGTCGACGAGGAACTGAAGATGATGTGCACGGTGGGCGACATGGGCGGGGTGGTCGTCGGGCCCCGGCTCAAGGAGATGGCGCACCTCGCGCACACCGAGTACGAACTGCGCGGGAAGTCCTCGCTGGATGTGCGGGACGTGCTGCGCGAGACGATGTTCGCGGCGACCGTGACCGGCTCCCCGGTGCAGAACGCGTGCCGGGTCATCGAGCGGTACGAGCCCGGGGGCCGCGGCTACTACGCGGGTGCGCTGGCCCTGCTCGGCCAGGACGCCAACGGGGCGCAGACGCTGGACTCGCCGATCCTGATCCGTACCGCCGACATCGCCCCGGACGGCTCGCTCGGCGTGCCCGTCGGCGCCACGCTCGTACGCCATTCGGACCCGGAGAGCGAGGTCGCCGAGACGCACGCCAAGGCCGCCGGGGTGCTGGCCGCCCTCGGCGTGCGGCCGGGCCGCCCGACGGCGGAGGCGGACCGGCCGCGGCTGGCCTCCGACCCCCGGGTGCGGGCGGCGCTGGACGACCGGCGCGGCTCCCTCGCCCCGTTCTGGCTGCGGATGCAGGAGCGCGTCCGGGACCTGGCCGGGCACGCGCTGGTGGTGGACGGCGAGGACACGTTCACCGCGATGCTGGCCCATCTGCTGCGGGCCTCCGGTCTTGACGTCTCGGTGCGCCGCTACGACGAGCCGGGGCTGCGCGAGGTGGTCCGGGCGCACGAGGGGCCCGTGGTGCTGGGCCCCGGTCCCGGCGACCCGGGCGATCTCACCGACCCGAAGATGCGGCTGCTGCGCGAGATCACCGCCGAGCTGGTGCGGGACCACCGGCACGGGCTGCTGGGCGTCTGCCTCGGGCATGAGCTGATCGCGGCGGAGCTGGGGCTGGAGATCGCGCGCAAGGCGGTGCCGTACCAGGGGGCGCAGACCCGGATCGAGCTGTTCGGGCGACCGGAGACGGTGGGCTTCTACAACAGCTTCACCGCCCGGTGCGACGGTCCGGCCGCCGCCGAGCTGGCCGCGCACGGCATCGAGGTGAGCCGTGACGAGGAGAGCGGTGAGCTGCACGCGCTGCGCGGGCCGGGCTTCGCCTCGGTGCAGTTCCACCCGGAGTCGGTGCTGACCGTGCGGGGCTCGGCGATCGTGACGGAGCTGCTGGCGGGGCTGCCCGTGCCGAGCTGAGGCAGGACGCCCTCAGGTGTTCCTGGGTACGAGGACGTTCTCGCTGTGGCGGCGGGCCAGGTAGTCGGTGACGTTCTGGACGGTCGCGTCGATGATCTGGCCCACCGCGTCCTCGGTGTAGTACGCCTGGTGGGAGGTGACGACGACGTTGGGGAAGGTCACCAGCCGGGCGAGGGTGTCGTCGTCGATGCCCTCCAGCGACTTGTCGAGGAAGAACAGCCCGGCCTCCGCCTCGTACACATCGAGTCCGACACCGAGGAAGCGGCCCGCGCGCAGTTCGGTGACCAGGGCGGCGGTGTCGATGAGGCCGCCGCGGCTGGAGTTGACGAGGATCGCGTCGTCCTTCATCGCCTTGAGGGCTGCCTCGTCGATGATGTGCTGGGTGCTGGGCAGCAGCGGCACATGCAGGCTGATCAGGTCGGCCTCGGCGAACAGCCGGTCCTTGTCGACGTACTCCATGCCCAGTTCGACGCAGGCCGGGTTCCGGGCCACGTCCCAGCCGAGCAGCTTCATGCCGAATCCGTGGGCGATCCGGGTGAACGCCTCGCCGATCTTCCCGGTGCCGAGCACGCCGACGGTCCGGCCGCGCATGTCCCGGCCGAGCAGTCCGTCGAGGCGGAAGTCGAAGTCACGGGTGCGGCTCGCGGCGCGGATGATGCGCCGGTTGACGGCCATGGCGAGCGTCCAGGCGAATTCGGCGACCGAGTACGGCGAGTAGTGCGAGACCCGGGCGACGCGCAGGGCCAGGCGCTCGGCGACCTCCAGGTCGATGTTGTTGAAGCCGGTCGAGCGCTGGGCGATCATCTGCGTGCCGCCCGCGGCGAGCGTCTGGAGCACCGGGGAGCCGAGGTCGGCGTTGACGCTGGTGGAGATGATCTCGTGACCGGCCGCGATGGGCGCGGTGTCCCGGTTCAGGAAGACGTCCAGGCAGCGGACCCCGTA
This sequence comes from Streptomyces sp. iso_384, assembly GCF_056172905.1. NCBI lineage: Bacteria > Bacillati > Actinomycetota > Actinomycetes > Kitasatosporales > Streptomycetaceae > Streptomyces > Streptomyces sp. iso_384. Next base: position 2,231,108 of record NZ_JBWBTT010000001.1, on the reverse strand, counting down.
CAGCCCCTCGAAGGCCTTCTCGATCAGGGGCTTCTCGTCGGACTGCACACCGAAGGCCAGGATTTCCACGGGTTCTCCCGAGCTGTGTCTGGGGGCAGGGCAGGGGCAGCGCCGCGTATACGCGAATATCGCGCATATTACGGCGCTGCCTCCGGGCCCGCCGGATCAGACGTCGTCGAGGCCGCGCTCGATGGCATAGCGCACGAGCTCCACCCGGTTGTGCAACTGGAGCTTGCCGAGGGTGTTCTGCACGTGGTTCTGCACGGTGCGGTGCGAGATGACCAGGCGTTCGGCGATCTGCTTGTACGAGAGGCCCTTGGCGACCAGCCGCAGCACCTCGGTCTCCCGGTCGGTGAGCTGCGGTGCCTTGGGCTCGTTCGACGCCACGGGTGCGGGGTCGGAGGCGAGCCTGCGGTACTCGCCGAGGACCAGGCCGGCCAGGCCCGGGGTGAAGACCGGGTCGCCGGCCGCGGTGGAGCGGACGGCGTCGGTCAGCTCCTGGGTGGAGGCGGACTTCAGCAGATAGCCGGTGGCTCCGGACTTCACCGCCTCCAGGACGTCGGCGTGCTCGCCGCTCGCGGAGAGGACCAGGACCCGCAGGCCCGGGTGGGAGCCGACGAGTTCCTTGCAGACCTGGACGCCGGGCATGCCGGGGAGGTTCAGGTCGAGGACCAGGACGTCCGGGTTCGCGGCCTTGGCCCGGCGTACCGCCTGCGGGCCGTCCCCGGCGGTCGCGACGACGTCGAAGCCGGACTCGGCCAGGTCGCGGGCGACCGCGTCGCGCCACATGGGGTGGTCGTCGACGACCATGACCCTGATGGGCCGGTCCGCCGCCCCCTGCTCGCCCTGTGGTGTGTTCTGCGTGCTCATCGGGCCGATCCTGCCTTCCCCCGGGAAACCTTCGGTGCTTTCGGAACCTTCAACTCGACCTCGCAGCCCTGTCCGGGCACCGAGATCAGCTCTGCCGTGCCGCCCAGGTCGCGCAGCCGACCGCGGATGGACAGCGCGACCCCGAGCCGCCCCTCCCCCTCCGCCTGGGCGAGCCGCCCCTCCGGGATGCCGGGGCCGTCGTCCCGGACGGTGACGATCACCTCGTCCGGCTCGTCCTCGACCAGGATCCACGCCTGGGCGTCCGGGCCGGCGTGCACCCGTACGTTGTCCAGGGCGGCGCTGACGGCGGCGGCCAGTTCCCGGGCGGACGCGGCGGGCAGCAGCACCGGGGCGCCCGGTTCGGCGAAGCTCGTGCGGGATCCGGCGTGCGGGGCGAGCAGGGCCCTGAGGTCACAGGTGGCCCCGTCGCCGGAGCTCTCCGGCCCGTCCGGCTCGTCCACCTCGACCGTGCGGACCACGGCCCCCTCGGCGGCGTCCTCGGAGACCCGGGTCGGCGGGACCAGGCCGCTGGAGACCAGGGTGCGCAGGGCGACCTCCTGTTCCCCGGCCATCCGGCCCAGCTCGGCCGCCTCGCCGCCGATGGCGGTGCCCCGGCGCTGCACCATGGCGAGGACCTGGAGGACGCTGTCGTGGATGTCGCGGGCGAGCCGTTCGCGTTCGCGGGTGGTGGCCTCGATCTCCAGGGCGCGGGCGAGGGTGCGCTCACTGGCGCGGGCGACCTCGACGACGTACCCGATGGCGATGGAGGCGACCCAGACCAGCAGGACGTTGTGGTAGGTGTCCCGGCTGGGCTCGCCGCGCTGGATGATGTTGGCGGCGGCGACGAAGGTGGAGGCGAAGGCCGCCCACCGCCAGCCGCCCTTGATCGCGAAGGCGAGGACCGCGCCGGCCGTCCAGATCGACGGCAGCGTCGGGCCGTCGAAGGACTGGGAGTCGAAGTCGGCGAGCGGGGTGAGCAGGATGCCGGTCAGCGCGACGACCAGGTCCGCGACGAGGAAGCGCTTGGTGCAGCTCGCTGCCGAGCGGACCTTCGGCAGCGTGGCGAGCGTCCAGACGAAGAGGAACGCCAGATACGCGACGGCCACCCAGGGCCGCTCGAACCTCTGCTGGCCGGCGTTGTCCTTGCCGAAGACCGCGAGGAGTACCGCGTAGATCATCGTCAGGACGCGGTAGCCCGTCAGCGCACGCCACAGCGGCAGCTCGACCGACATCCGTACGACCCGCTCACGCTTGGCCATGGCCCACCCCCCGGACGGTGAACGACGCGGCTACGCGCCGGACCGTTCCGTTCCGTTCTCGTCGCTCGCGGCGGCCTGCTTCTGGGCCCGCTTCGCCTCTTCGGCCTTGGCCTTCGCCTCCTCCGCCCTGGCCTTCGCCTCGTCGGCGATCTGGCGCTTGGCGGCGGTGGCGTAGATGTCCACGTACTCCTGGCCGGAGAGCTTCATGATCTCGTACATGACCTCGTCGGTCACCGAGCGCAGGATGAAGCGGTCGCCGTCCATGCCCTGGTAGCGGCTGAAGTCCAGCGGCTTGCCGATCCGGATGCCGGGGCGCATCAGCTTGGGCACCACCTGGCCGGGCGGCTGGATCTTCTCGGTGTCGATCATGGCGACCGGGATCACGGGGGCGCCGGTGGCCAGCGCGACCCGGGCCAGACCGCCGGGCTTGCCCCGGTAGAGGCGGCCGTCGGGCGAGCGGGTGCCCTCGGGGTAGATGCCGAAGAGGCCGCCGCTCTCGACGACCTGGATGCCCGCCCTGATCGCCGCCTCGCCCGCGCCGCGGGCTCCGGAGCGGTCGACGGGGAGCTGGCCGACGCCCTTGAAGAAGGCGGCGGTGAGCTTGCCCTTCACTCCGGGTGCGGTGAAGTACTCGGCCTTGGCGATGAACGTGACCTTGCGGTCCAGCACGGCCGGGAGGAAGAACGAGTCGGAGAACGACAGGTGGTTGCTCGCGAGGATCGCCGGACCGCGCTCGGGGATGTTCTCCAGGCCCTCCACCCACGGCCGGAAGGCGAGCTTCAGGGACCCGCCGATGGAGAACTTCATTGCGCCGTAGATCAACTCTTGTGCCTCCTGTGTGCTGTCGGTCAGACCTTAACCTGTGAGGCCGTCGCGGCCTTTGCCCGGCATGGGAGACCCGGCTGCGTACCCGGGCCGTGCGGGGCGGCCTCCGGGGGCGTGACGGCCCTGGTCGGTGTCGGTCCGGTCGCGTACGGTGAAGTCATCCGTCGAGCACTCCCCCAGGTGCCCCACCCGCCCCCGCCCCGTCCCACGAACAGGAGACCCTGGTGCCGGTCCTCCCTGGAGCCGAGCCGTTCCGCCACGAGGGCGGAGAGGTCGGCGTCCTCCTCTGCCACGGCTTCACCGGATCCCCGCAGTCGCTGCGCCCCTGGGCCGATCACCTCGCCGAGCGCGGGCTGACGGTCTCGCTGCCGCTGCTGCCCGGCCACGGCACCCGCTGGGAGGACATGGCGGTCACCGGCTGGCAGGACTGGTACGCGGAGGTCGACCGGGAGCTGCGGGTCCTCGCGGAGAAGTGCGAGCAGGTCTTCGTCTTCGGGCTGTCCATGGGCGGCGCGCTGAGCCTTCGGCTGGCGGCCAAGCACGGGGACGCGATCAGCGGTCTGGTGCTGGTCAATCCGGCCAACAAGGTGCACGGCCTCTCGGCGTACGCGCTGCCCGTCGCCCGCCACCTGGTGCGGACGACGAAGGGCGTGGCCGACGACATCGCGCTGCCGGGCTCGCACGAGGTGGGTTACACCAAGGTGCCGCTGCACTCCGCGCACTCGCTGCGGAAGTTCCTCCGGCTGGTCGACGGGGAGCTGCCCCAGGTGACCCAGCCGGTGGTGCTGCTGCACAGCCCGCAGGACCATGTCGTACCGCCCGCGGACAGCACGCGGATCCTCAGCCGGATCTCCTCCACGGATGTTTCGGAGATCCTGCTGGAACAGAGCTACCACGTGGCGACGTTGGACCATGATGCGGAGCGGATCTTCGATGAGAGCTACCGGTTCATCGGCCGTCTCGCACCGAACGTCGGGATGAAGGGGAGCACGTCCGGTGGCTGAGCACGACGCGGAACGCACAGGCAGCGACGAGGAGCGCGAACCGCGCGCCACGGAGCCCGCGGCCGTCCCGGAGGGGACGAAGCCGGCCGGGGACGGGGGCGCGGAGCAGGAGCGGGCGATCGACGAGGACGCGGCATGGGCCGCGATCGTCGCGGGGTACGGGGAGGAGCCGCCGGACCCGCCGGGCGCCAAGCCGTTCAAGTCCATCGAGGACCTGGCCCTGCTGGAGGACGATCAGCGCAATGTGACGGGGCCGAACGACGGCTCCGCCGGCGACCCGGCGGACAAGGGGTCCGGCAAGACGCCCCCGAAGCCGCCGGAGAAGAAGCCGCTGGGCAGTTCCGTGGTCTTCGCGCCCGGCGTCGCCGGTCCGCGGGACTACGAGCTGCCCGAGTCCAAGGACGACGGCATCGATGTGCCGGACGACGGGGACGAGGGCCATTTCGTGCCCCCGGAGCCGCCGCCGCTGCCGGAGGCCGACGTCACGGCGAAGTTCGCCTGGCTCGCGGTGATCGGCGGGCCGGTGCTGATGCTGATCGCGGTGCTGCTGCGGTGGGAGATGACGTGGTGGCTCACCACGCTCTGCATCGGCGGCTTCCTCGGCGGCTTCGCCACCCTGGTGGCCCGGATGCCGCACGACGACGATGACGACACCTACGGCGATCCGGGGCGCGGCGCGGTCGTGTAGGTCAGCTCGGGGCGGGGACCCTGAGGGCGGCCAGGACCGGCAGATGGTCCGTGGCCGCCCTCAGGCCGTCCTCGCTCACCCCGGGCAGCCCGGCCGGGACGCCGCAGCCGAGCACCTCGATGCCCGGGGTCGCGAACACCGCGTCGATGCGCTTACGGGGCTCGTCGGCCGGGAAGGTGAGCTCGCCGCCCCACGGGGCGACGGCCCGGCAGTCCTGGAGCGTCCCGGCCAGCCGCCGGAACGCCTTCCCGGTCGGTACGTCGTTGAGGTCGCCGCCCGCCACCGCGTGCTCCACGCCCATGGACGCCAGCCGCTCCAGCAGCAGGTCCGCCTGGGCGAGGCGTTCGTCGCGCTGGAGACTCAGATGGCAGCTCAGCACCCCGATCCCGGTCCCGGCGATCCGCACCACGGCGGTGGCGAAGCCCCTGCGGTGCAGGCCGGGGGTGAGCGGCAGCAGGACGTCCTCGGTGCGCTCGACGGAGGCCCGCAGCGAGCAGAGCAGCAGTGGCCCGGCGGCGGTGGCCCCGCCGCTCAGCACCACCAGGCCGCTGCTCTTCGCGAGCCTGGCCGCGGCCTTGCGCCAGCGGAAGAAGCGCGGGGCCTCCTGGACGAGGACCAGGTCGGGCGCGCAGGCGCTGATCACCCGGGCCAGTGCGGCGGTGTCGTCGTGCATGGAGCGGACGTTGTAGCTCAGCACACGGATCACGGCTGAACCGTCCGGCTCGGTACGGGAGTCGGGCAGGGGCGTCAGGACCATGCGGGCCACCCTACGACGGACGCCCGCCGCTGCCCCGGAGGGCGGCGACGGGCGTGCGTCGTGCTCGGATACGACCGGGTCGGTCAGCCCTGGCGGGCCAGGTCGGCCGCGCCCACGAGCCCTGCCTTGCCGCCGAGTTGGGCGGCCAGCACCTGGGCGTGCGGGCGCCACTCGCCGCCGATCAGCCAGCGCCGGAACGACTTGCGGATCGGGTCGAGGACGAGCTCGCCCTCGTCCGAGACGCCGCCGCCGACGATGAACGCGGACGGGTCGAACAGCGAGGCGAGGTCGGCCAGTCCGGCGCCGGCCCAGCGGGCCAGCTCGCGGAAGGAGTCGATGGCCACCGGGTCGCCCTGGCGGGCGGCCTCGCTGATGTGCTTGCCCTCGATGCCGTCCACCGAGCCGTCGCCGAGACCGAGCAGGACGGCGGCGTTCTCAGGGGTGGCGTTGGCGCGCTGCTTGGCGTACCGGACGAGCGCGCGGCCGGAGGCGTACTGCTCCCAGCAGCCCTGGCTGCCGCAGCCGCACAGCAGTCCGTCCGGGACGACCCGGATGTGGCCGAACTCGGCGGCCACGCCGAAGCGTCCGCGGCGCAGCTTGTTGCCGATGATGATGCCGCCGCCGAGGCCGGTGCCGAGCGTGATACAGATGACGTCGTCGTGGCCCTGACCGGCCCCGAAGCGATACTCGCCCCAGGCCGCGGCGTTGGCGTCGTTCTCGACGACGACGGGCAGGCCGACACGCTGCTCGACCTTGTCCTTGAGCGGTTCGTGGCGCCAGTTGATGTTCGGTGCGAACAGGACGGTGGCGCGCTTGTCGTCGACGTAACCTGCGGCGCCGATGCCGACGGCCTCCACGTCGTGGCCCTCGCTCGCCCCGGCCACCGCCGCGCAGATCGCGTCGACGATGCCTTCGGCCGTCGGCGGGGTCGCCACCTTGAACGTCGAGAGGATCCGGCCCTCTTCGTCGACCACTCCAGCCGCGATCTTCGTGCCGCCGATATCGACGCCGATGGTGAGTCCCATGAATCCCTCAGTTTCGGTCGAGCCCCGCTAGGGGCAACCGTACCCGAGGCGTGGCCCGGCCCGGCCGGGGCCGGTCGGTCCCGGCCGTGGTGTCCGGTCAGTCCAGGTCGATGCGTTCGGTGCCGGAGGGGCCTTCGTCACGGGGGTCGGACGGGTCCTCGGCGGCCTTCTTCGCGGGTCCCGCGGTGCCCGACGCGCCCTCGGTGGTGCGGGTCCAGCGGCTCTCCTGGCCCTCGACCGCGGAGCGGTAGGCGGCCAGCAGCTCGTTGCCCGCGGCGGCGAGGTGGTCGAAGAGCTCCGGGTTGCGCTCGATGACGGGTTCGACGGCGGACTTCGCCTGCCGGATGGCCTGCTGGACCGCGCCCTGGGCGGCGACGCCGAGCAGCGGGGTCTGGAGGGAGGAGACCTTGTCGGCGACCGCGTCGACCAGCTTGCGCAGTTCCTCGGCGGCGGAGCCGGGCGGGGGCCCGTACTGCGCCCGTCGGCGGGCCTTCTCGGCGGCGAGGTCCTCGGCGCAGGCGTCGGCCCACGCGTCGCCGTCGACGGGACGATCGGTGGCTTCACTCATGGCGGACTCCTGCGACGCGGGCGGCCGACGGTCGGCCTGCGGTTCACGTACCACCGACGTTACCCGAATGGCCGCACGCCGTTCAGGAGGTGCGCGGCCACAGGGCCGGATCCGGGGTGAACCGCACCCGTAGCACCCCGTCCGCCAGGGCCGCGCCGGAGACCGTGCAGCGGCGCAGCGCGGAGGCGATCCGGACGATCCGGTGGAAGGGTCCGACGGTCAGGAGCAGTTCGTCGCCCCGGCGGACCAGGCGCAGGTCCTCCTTGGCGGCCCCGGGCAGCGGCAGGCACCAGGTGAGGACCATCGGCGCCTCCTCGGCGCCGGGCTCCTCCTCGGTCCACCAGGGGTCCTCGACGCGGCCGGGCGTGCGGTCGTCGGGGGCGGGGAGCTCCAGCGCGGCCAGATCGTCCGGGCCCTGCGGGTCGCGGCCCAGGTGGGCGGCCTCGTGCACGGGGACGTCCGGCGCCACGTCCTGGTGCCAGTGGTCCAGGCACTTCTCCTGCTGGGCGGCGAGCGCGGCGAACCAGGGGTCGGACGAGTGCCGGGGCAGCACCCGGCAGGCGACCAGCAGGTCGGCGCTCAGTCCGTGCAGGGCGAGGCCGGTCCGGGCGGTGCGCAGGGCGTCCTCGGCGGCCGGGCCCGGCTCCGCGACCAGCCGGAGCGTGGTGGACCCGTCCTCGATCAGGGCCTGGACGGCGGCCAGCTCCTCGTCCTTGCGGGCGGCGGCCTCGTACAGCCACTGCGCGGGCATCGGGACCCCGGCGAGCTGGGCGAGGACCGGGCGCAGGGCGCGGGCGGCCTGACGTTCGGCGGGGAGCAGCCGGCGCAGATAGCGGCGCAGCTGCTGCGGCAGGGCGAGCAGGGCGAGGGCCTCGGTGAGCGGCGGGAGGTCGACGACGAGGGTGTCGTAGCCGGACCAGTCGCCCTCGGCGGCCCGGCGCAGCGTGTGCAGCAGGGCGAGCTGCGCGGAGCCGGGGAGTTCGGTGAGTTCCTCGCCCTCCAGCCGGCCCGCGCCGAGCAGGTCCAGGACGCCGGACGCACGCTTCTGGAGTGCGGTGAGTTCGGCGCGGAAGTGCTCGCCGGAGTCGATACGGGCGTGGTCCAGGCGGTCGGCGACCCGGGTGGGTTCCGTACCGGCGGGGAGGCCGGGTATGACCTCGGCGGAGATCAGGAGGGTGCGGTCGCCCCGTGCGGCGGCGGCCAGTGCGGTGGCCGCGGCGACGGTGCTGCGGCCCGCGCCGCCGAGGCCGGTGACCAGTACCGTACGCACGGCTCTCAGGTCCCCGGGGCGGACTCGACGCGCTTCTTCAGACCGGCCAGGGCGCGGTCGATGATGACCTTCTCGGCCTTGCGCTTGATCATGCCGAGCAGCGGGATCTTGACGTCGACGGCGAGCCGGTAGGTGACCTCGGTGCGCTCGCCGCCGCCGATCGGGGCGAGTGCGTAGGTGCCGTCCAGGGAGCGCAGCATCTGGGACTTGACCAGGCTCCAGCTGACTTCGTTCTCGCCGGTCCAGGTGTAGGAGAGGACGTGGTCGTCCTTGATCGCTCCGGCGTCCAGGACGAGGCGGACCTGCTCGGCGCGGCCCTGGTCGTCGGTGGAGAGGACCTCGGCCTCCTTGACCTCGCCGGTCCACTCCGGGTAGCGGGCGAAGTCGGCAATCACGCCCATGACGTCGGCCGGTGCCGCCTCGATCGTGATGCTCGAGCTGGTGTGTTCAGCCATCGCCGTGGCCCTCCAGTGCGGTGTTTCCGGTCGCGTTCGGCAGGAGCCTGCCGCTGTGCAGGCTATCGCGTGCCCGGGGCGCTCCGGTCCACGGCCCGGCCGCCCGCGGTCACCAGGTGAGCGCCCAGGGCTTTCCGGTCGAGGCGAAGTGGCCGACGTTGACGCATTCGGTGGTGCCGATCCGCATCCGGCGGACCAACGGCTGGTGAACATGGCCGAAAAGCGCGTACCGGGGGCGGGTGGCGCGGATCGCCTCCAGGAGGGCGTGGCTGCCGCGTTCGAAGCGGCGGGCCACGGTGTCGTACGTCAGCTCGGGGACCTCGGGCGGGATGTGCGAGCAGAGGACGTCGACCGGGCCGAGCGCCTCGACCTTGGCCGCGTACTCCTCGTCGCTGATCTCGTACGGGGTGTTCATCGGGGTCTTGAGGCCGCCGCCGACGAAGCCGAAGACCCGGCCGCCGATCTCGACGCGTTCGCCGTCCAGCACGGTGGTGCCGGGGCGGGCGTACTCCGGCCAGAGGCCGGGGACGTCGACGTTGCCGTAGGTGGCGTACGTCGGGGTGGGGAAGGCGGCGAAGAGTTCGGCGTACTGCTTGCGTACCGCGCCGATGATCTCGGTGTTGCGGTCACGGCCCGCCCACAGCTCGCGGCCGAAGGCGCGGGCCTCGTCGTAGCGGCGGGCGGTGCGCAGGGCGACGATGCGGGTGGCGTTCTCCCTGCCGAACAGGTCGGGGAAGATGCCGCGCGAGTGGTCGGCGTAGTCGAGGAAGAGCACCAGGTCACCGAGGCAGATCAGGGCGTCGGCGCCGTCCCCGGCGCGGGCCAGGGCCTCGGTGTTGCCGTGCACGTCGCTGACCACGTGGATCCGGGTGGACCGGGCGGCCGAGCCCCCGTTGTCCGGTTCGCTGCCTTGCATGAGATCACCCTAGAGTGCCCGTTCCACCGCTGGGTAGACCGTCCGGACCTGCGATTACTTCCACGTCGGGACACCGGTGGACTACTGTGCGCGAAAGGGCCATTTATATGTGTGATGCATAAGACATCTGGCCGGAACCCCCTATCCGGAACCGAGTACCGGTGGGTAACGTCCGGGCAGTCCAGTCGTGCTCACCCCACTGAGCACCCGCCATTCTTGGACCGCAGCCGGTGCGTCACACAGAGCCGTGGCACCGGAGCCCGATGAGGAGCAGCAGTCTTGCGCGAGTTCAGCCTTCCGGCCCTGTACGAGGTCCCGACGGACGGCAACCTGACGGATCTCATCCGCCGCAATGCCGCTCAGCATCCCGATGTAGCGGTGATGAGCCGCAAGGTGGCCGGCGTCTGGACGGACGTCAGTGCCACCCGGTTCCTGGCCGAGGTGAGAGCCGCCGCCAAAGGGCTGATCGCCTCGGGCGTGCAGCCCGGCGACCGGGTCGCCCTGATGTCGCGCACCCGTTTCGAGTGGGTGCTGCTGGACTTCGCGATCTGGAGCGCGGGCGCGGTGACCGTGCCGGTGTACGAGACCAGCTCCGCCGAGCAGGTGCAGTGGATCCTCGGTGACTCCGGGGCGGTGGCGGTGCTCGTGGAGAGCGACGCGCACGCCGCCTCCGTGGCCTCCGTACGGGACGCGCTGCCGGAGCTGGAGCATGTCTGGCAGATCGACGCGGGCGCCGTGGAGGCGCTCGGCAAGGCGGGGGCCGAGGTCTCGGACGAGACCATGGACCTGCGGATGGTCAGCGCCAAGGCGGACGACCCGGCGACGATCGTCTACACCTCGGGCACCACCGGCCGTCCCAAGGGCTGTGTGCTCACCCACCGCAGCTTCTTCGCGGAGTGCGGCAACGTGGTGGAGCGGCTGAAGCCGCTGTTCCGTACGGGCGAGTGCTCGGTGCTGCTGTTCCTGCCCGCCGCGCACGTCTTCGGCCGGCTGGTCGAGGTGGCCTCGGTGATGGCCCCGATCAAGCTCGGCTGCGTCCCGGACATCAAGAACCTCACCGACGAGCTGGCCTCGTTCCGGCCGACGCTGATCCTGGGTGTGCCCCGGGTCTTCGAGAAGGTCTACAACGCGGCCCGCGCCAAGGCGCAGGCGGACGGCAAGGGCAAGATCTTCGACCGGGCCGCCGACACGGCGATCGCCTACAGCCGGGCGCTGAGCACCCCGCAGGGCCCTTCGCTGGGGCTGAAGCTCAAGCACAAGCTCTTCGACAAGCTGGTCTTCGGCAAGCTGCGCGCGGTGCTCGGCGGCCGGGGCGAGTTCGCGATCTCCGGCGGCGCTCCGCTCGGTGAGCGGCTCGGCCACTTCTACCGGGGCATCGGCTTCACGGTCCTGGAGGGCTACGGCCTGACCGAGACCTGTGCGGCGACCGCGTTCAACCCGTGGGACCGGCAGAAGATCGGCACGGTCGGCCAGCCGCTGCCCGGTTCGGTCGTGCGGATCGCGGACGACGGCGAGGTGCTGCTGCACGGCGAGCACCTGTTCACCGGGTACTGGAAGAACGAGTCCGCCTCCGTCGAGGCGCTGGCCGACGGCTGGTTCCACACCGGGGACATCGGCACGCTCGACGAGGACGGCTACCTCGCGATCACCGGCCGCAAGAAGGAGATCATCGTGACGGCGGGCGGCAAGAACGTCGCCCCGGCCGTCATCGAGGACCGCATCCGCGCGCACGCCCTGGTCGCCGAGTGCATGGTCGTCGGCGACGGCCGCCCGTTCGTCGGCGCGCTGGTCACCCTGGACGAGGAGTTCCTGGGCCGCTGGGCCGAGGAGCACGGCAAGCCGGCCGGTTCGACGGCCCTGTCGCTGCGCGAGGACGCGGAGCTGCTGGCCGAGGTGCAGCGAGCGGTGGACGACGGCAACGCGGCGGTCTCCAAGGCCGAGTCGGTGCGCAAGTTCCGTGTCCTGCCCGCCCAGTTCACCGAGGAGGCGGGCCACATCACGCCGTCGCTGAAGCTGAAGCGGAACGTGGTGGCGAAGGACTTCGCGGACGAGGTGGAGTCGATCTACCGCGCCTGAGCGGCGTCGCGCGTCCGTGTACGCGTACGGAGAAGGGGCCCGCGCCGACGATCGGCGCGGGCCCCTTTCCCGTACTCACAGCAGGGTCTTGAGCTTCTCCGCCAGCAGGTCCCAGCGCCACTTCTCCTCGACCCAGGCCCGGCCCCGCTCGCCCATCCGCTGCCGCAGCTCCGGGTCGCCGAGCAGTGTCACGATCCGGTCCGCCGACTCCTCGGCGCTGCCGCCGCGCACCACCCATCCGGTCTCGCCGTCGAGCACCGCGTCCGGGGCGCCGCCCGAATCGCCGGCCACCACGGGCAGTCCGGTCGCGGACGCCTCCAGGTAGACGATGCCGAGGCCCTCCACGTCGAGGCCGCCGCGCCGGGTCCGGCACGGCATGGCGAAGACGTCACCGGCCCCGTAGTGCGCGGGCAGTTCGGCCCAGGGCACCGGTCCGGTGAAGCGCACCGAGTCCTGGACGCCGGTCTCCGCCGCGAGGCGCTTGAGGTCCTTGGCGTACGGTCCGCCGCCGACGATCAGCAGCACCGCGTCCGGGATCTGCGCCAGGATCGCGGGCATGGCCAGGATCAGGGTGTCCTGGCCCTTGCGCGGCACCAGGCGGGAGACGCAGACGACCACCGGGCGGTCGGAGAGCCCGAGCCGGGCCCGGACCCTGTCACCGCCGGACGCCGGGTGGAAGGTCTTCTCGTCGACGCCGGGCGGCAGTTGCACCATGCGGCCGGCCGCGTCCGGGGTGAGGGCGGCGGCGATCCGGGAGCGGGTGTACTCACCGAGATAGGTGATCGTGTCCGTGGCATCGCCGATGCGGCGCAGCAGTTGCCGGGAGGCGGGCAGCTGCGCCCAGCCGGCCTCGTGCCCGTGGGTGGTGGCCACCAGCCGCCGGGCGCCCGCGCGGCGCAGCGCCGGGGCCATCAGGCCGAGCGGGGCGGCCGCGCCGAACCAGACGGAGGTGCAGCCGTGTTCGCGCAGCAGGGCGGTGGCCCGGCGGGTGACGCGCGGGGTCGGCAGCAGCATCGTCGTACGGTCGCGGACCACGGTGAACGGCTGCTCGGCGTCGAAGGCGGCGGTGGCAGCCGCGCCCTCCTCGCCGCGCTTCCAGGTGGAGGCGTAGACGACGACCCGGTCGGGGTCCAGGCGCAGCGCCATGTTGTGCAGGAACGCCTGGATGCCACCGGGGCGGGGCGGGAAGTCATTGGTCACGATCAAGGTCTTGTCCATCGCCGCCGACAGTACCCAACGGCCGCGCTTCACCGCTGACGCGCACGGCCCCCGGCATCATGGGCCGCCGGGGCCCGGCGGCGACGACGAAGGCGGACGGCGATGACGGGACGAGCATCCACCGGCGCGGGACCCTGGCCGTACGCGGTGTGGGCGCTGACCCGGGCCTGGCTGCTGGCCTGTGTGTTCAAGGTGGTCACGGTGCCGGGCCCGGACGTCACGGTGGATGTGTCGGTGATCTACCGGAGCTGGTACGAGGTGCTGCTGACGGGCACGTATCCGCTGGACGACGTCACCTGGCAGTACCCGCCCGGAGCGGCCCTGGCGGTCCTCTCCCCGGCCCTGCTGCCGTTCCTGGAGTACGCGGCGGCCTTCTTCGTCCTCGTCCTGCTCTGCGACGCGCTGACGCTGGGGCTGCTGCTGTACGTGGGGCGGCGGCCGGGGATAAGGGCGGCGGGGGCGTGGGTGTGGGTCGTGGGGGTGCCGCTGCTGGGGCCGACGGTGTACGCCCGGTACGACCTGATGGTGACGGCGGTGGCGGTGGCGGCGCTGCTGGCGGGAGTGCGTCAGCCGCAGGCGCTGGGGGCGCTCGCGGCGTTCGGGGCGCTGCTGAAGGGGTGGCCGGCGCTGCTGCTGGTGGGGGTGCGGAAGGGGCGTCCGACGCGGATGGCCTGGGGGTCGGCGGCGCTGGCGGGGGCCGGTCTCGCGGTCTCCTTCGCGCTGTGGATGCCGGGGGCGTTCGCGTTCCTGGCCTTCCAGCGGGACCGGGGCACGGAGGTCGAGTCGCTGGTGGCGCTGCTCTTCCATGGGGCGCGGCGGTTCGGCTGGGAGGGGCGGGTGGAGCTGCGCTACGGCTCGCTGGAGTTCGTCGGACCGCAGGTGGAGCTGGTGTCGACGCTGGCGCTGGGGCTCGGCGTCCTGGCGGCGGGCTGGCTGGTGCTGTGGCGGCTGCGGGCGGGGTCGTTCGCGGCGCGCACCCCGGCCGAGGCGGCGTTCACCGCGGTGCTGCTGTTCACGGTGACCAGCCGGGTGATCAGCCCGCAGTACGTGGTGTGGCTGGTCGGGCTCGCGGCGGTGTGCCTGGCGTTCCGGGCGGCCGCGATGACGCTTCCGGCGGTTCTGGTGCTGGTGGCGGCGGGGGTGACCATGCTGGAGTTCCCGATCGGCTTCGGCCATGTGGTGGCGAGCGACGCGTGGGGCGTGACGCTCCTGCTCGTACGGAACGGGCTGCTGGTGGCGGCCTCGCTGATCGCGGCGCGGCGGCTGTGGCGGTCGACGGTGCCGGGAGGGCCGCGTACGGACGCGGCCCCGCTCGCGGTCGACGGTCAGCCGAGCCGGGTGGCGAGGTAGTCGCGCCAGTCGGCGGTGAACTGCTCGGAGGTGGTGTCGAGCACCGCGTCCAGCGCCTGCTCCACCGCTCCCTCGCGCCCGTCGTGAGCTCCCACGGCCTCGTAGAAGGCGATCAGCTTCTCCTTGCCCCATCGCTCCGCGATCAGCTCGCAGGCCAGCCAGCCGCCCTCGTAGGCCCCCGCGAGCTTCGCCGGGTCGCCGTCGAAGCCGAAGTCCGGGTCGGCGGGGAGCCCGGCGGGGGTCCGGCCGTCACGGACGGCCTCGGCCAGTTCGGGGGCGACCGTGTCGGCGGCGCGGTCCTCGCCCCGGTAGGCGGTCCAGTCGGCGAAGCCCTCGGAGAGCCAGACCGGGGTGGCGGTGGAGGTGCTGGTCCGGGTGGCGACATGGGTCGTCTCATGGGTCAGGACGATCCGCTGCCCGAAACTGCCCAGGGTGGCGTACGCCTGCGGGTTGACGATCACCCGGTCGGCGATGGCCGGGAGCTTGCCGGTGCCGCCGACCTCGCCGGTGGTGACGGCGGCGATGCCCCGGTAGCTGGCCTCGGGCGAGCCCAGCAGCCCCGCCATGTCCTCGACGGAGTCCGGGACGAGGACCACCACGCGGCGGGTCCAGGGCCGCGGCCAGGCGTCCGAGACGGCCGGGACGGCGAGGTCCACGGTGTCGGCGATCTGCCGCAGCTCCTCCTTGCCCCGTCCGACGCCCAGGACGATGCTGTGCGCGCCCTCGACGACCGTCACGTCCCCCTGCTGCCAGAGCTGCCCGGAGGAGCCCTTGGCGGCCCGGTCGGCGGTGATGTACCAGCGTTCGCCGTCCCGCATCAGCTCCAGGACGCGGCGGGTGGCGATCGGGGCGGTGTCGTATCCGGCGATCCGGTAGCGCAGCTCCACGTCGGCGGTGGCCCACCGGCCGTCCTGCTTGGTGATGCCCTTGACGTCGTAGGTCCAGGACTTCAGGGGCACGTCGGCGAGATTGGCCAGTTCGGTGCGCTGGGCGGCCCGCAGCTTCGCGGCCTCCGGGGCGAGGGCGTCGAGATAGCCGGTCGTGTCGTGGGCGAGGACGGCCGCCGCACGGCCCGCCAGGGTGGCGTCGAGGGCGCCGGCGGTGAGGAAGGTGTCCGGTTCGTCGGGGGCCGTGCAGGCGGACGCGGTCAGGAGCGCGGCGAGCAGCAGGCCCGCCGCACGCCGCCGTCCCCGGGGGCCTCCCCCACGCGCGTCACGTCCTCGTACGGCCACCCTGCCGATCGTACGGTCAGATCCGGGTGACCGAGGAGACCGGCATCATGCCGACCGGATCGTAGCGGACCGGGGCGCCCGGGTAGGGGGCGTGGATGACCTGGCCGTTGCCGACGTACATGCCGATGTGGCTGGCGTCCGCGCGGTAGGCGACCAGGTCACCGGGGAGCGCCTGGGAGAGCGGCACCATGCGGCCCGCGTAACGCTGGGCCTGGGAGGTGCGGGGCAGGCTCACCCCGGCCTGGGCGTAGGCCCACTGCATCAGGCCGGAACAGTCGAATCCGGAGGGCCCGTTGGCGCCCCAGACGTAGGGTCTGCCGAGCGCCTGGTGGACGGCGGCCACGGCGGACATCGCGCGGCCCGAGCCGGGGGCGACGCCGGAGAGGTCGGGCAGTCCGTCGCGGCCGGTGCGCGAGGCCCGGTCGAAGGAGGCCCGGTCCTCGGGCGGCAGCGAGTCGAGCAGCCGGCGGGCCTCGCGGAGCTTGCCCTCGACGGCGCGCTTGTGGCGGGTGACGGCGGCCCGGTTGCGCTCCAGCTCGGTCAGGGCGCGGGTGGCCTCGGCGCGGGTCTGGGCGATCCTGCGCTGGGCGTGCCGGAGTTTGTCCAGGGTCATCGCCTGGCGGGCGCCGGCCCGGTCGAGGGCGGCGGCCTGCTCCAGATAGCTGTCCGGGTCGGCGGAGAGCAGCAGCGCGAGCGCCGGGTCGATGGAGCCGGTGCGGTACTGGGCGCCCGCCATGGCGCCGAGCGCGTTGCGCATCCGGTTGACGCGTTCCTGGCCCCGGGCCGTGGCGTCCTGGGCGCGGTCCGCCTCGCCGCGCAGCCGGGTCACCCGCTCCCCGGCCTCGTTGAACCGCTCGGTGGCCTGCTCGGCCTCCCCGTAGAGCCGGTCGACGGCGGCCTTGGCGCTCTCCCGGGTGTCCTTCGGGTCGGCGCTCGCCGGGGCCCCGGTCAGGGTCGCGGCCGCGGTGGCGGCGGCCGCCGAGATGACCGTGACCCGGACGCCTCTGTTGAAGCCGGACTGTGTGGAACGGCGATGGGACACCACAGGTAGCCGCACTCCCTTCCGCTGACGCGGTAGTGCGCGGCCCCTGCCGCCCGGGACGGGCGGATCGACGACCGGGAGCCGCACAGCAGCCAGACAGTAATCGGACGACTACGCACCGGCCAAAGACCGCGCCGGTGGCGGAAGGGGTAGCCGAACGCCGCCACCCCGCCGGTGACCTTGGTCTCCGGCGGGGCGGCGGCGTCAGCGTGGTGCGCGGCGATTCCCTCGTTCGGGCGTGCCGTGGCGTGGCGTGCCGTTGGGCGCGGCACGGTCAGATGCGGACGCCGAACTGGAAGGTGCCCATGTAGTCCATCGACTCGTAGCGGACGACGGTGCCCGGCTTCGGGGCGTGCAGGATCTGGTTGTTGCCGGCGTAGAAGCCGACGTGCGACAGGCCGTTGAAGAAGACCAGGTCGCCCGGCTTGAGCTGGCTGCGGCCGATGCGCTGGCCGTCGTTCTGCTGGGTGTACGTGGTCCGGGTGATGGAGACGCCGGCCTGGGCGAAGGCCCACTGGGTCAGCCCGGAGCAGTCGTAGGAGTTGGGGCCGGAGCCGCCGGAGACGTACGGCTTGCCGATCTGGGTGGCGGCCGCGCTGAGGGCGGCGGCGCCACGGCCGGACGCGGGGGCCTCGTTGCCGAGTTCGACCCGGTCGCTGGCGGCGCGGCTGGCGCGCTGCTCCTCCTGCTGCATCTTGGCCCGCTCGGCCTGGGTCAGCGTGTTGAGGAGCTGCTGGGCGTCGGCCAGCTTGCCCTGGTACTTCTTCTTGTTCTCGCCGAGCGCCTTGCGGACGTCGGCGAGGTCGCCGAGCTTGTCCTGGGCTTCCTTGCGCTGCTGGGCGAGGGTGCGCTGCTTGGACTGGATCTTCTGCAGCGCTTCCGTCTGCTTGACCGTCAGCTGGTCCAGCGCGGAGGCCTGGTCGAGGAAGCTGTCCGGGTCCGAGGCCAGGAAGAGGGCCACCGAGGGGTCGATGCCGCCGGAGCGGTACTGGGCGGTGGCTATCGAACCGAGTTCGCCGCGCAGCGTGTTGAGCTCGGCCTGACCGCGGGCGACCTTGTCCTGGAGCGCGTCGACTTCCTTCTTCAGGTTGTCCTGCTGCTCCTTGGCCCCGTTGTACTTCTCGGTGGCCGCCTCGGCCTCGTGGTAGAGCTTGTCGACCTTCGCCTTGACTTCGCTCTTGCTCGGCTTGGGGTCGGCGTGGGCGGCCTGGGAGGTCAGGGCCACGGCCGCGGCGGCGGTCGCGGTGAGCACGGTCACGCGGGTGCGGCTCGGCTGCTTGGGACGACGGTGGGACGCCACGAAGGCGAGCTCCTTCTTCCTCAGAGCCGCCTACCGGGCTTGTGGGGGAAAGAATCCCCGGCTCCGTGCACATGACGGACTCGGCGGTTCCTTCGCCGTCACCCCCAATGGGTGATCAACCGTGCGAAGGTTCGAGGCCTGACCCTAGTGACCATCTTGTGATCAGTTCAAATCCTCACAGGATTTTTCTTGTCACACCAGGCACTTCTTTACTCTCACCCCACCGCGTGTAGCGGTGACTTGACGGTACGTTCCCAGAAATCCGGCATGCCACACATGCCGCGCAAATCCCTCTAGACGCGCGAAAGGCGCTTGAGGAGCATGACGGACGCGACCGGACGCGCCCCGGCCTTCGCCACACCGTCCGCCACCTCACGGTCGGTGGAGACGACGACCACGGGCCGCCCCGGCGGTTCCGCGCGGGCCAGTTGACGGATCACCTCGTCCGCCGTGACGCCGGGCTTGCTGAACAGCACCCGCACGCCTCTCGGCGGGGCGAGCAGCACCGGGGCGACCAGTTCGGCCCCGTCGAAGACACAGGTCATCTCCGCGCCGGTCTGCGCCGCGAGCACCGAGAGACCGCCCAGCAGCCGCAACCGCTGCTTCTCCAGCGGCATCTGGGGATAGCCGGTCTTGGTGACGTTGTAGCCGTCCACGATGAGGTGCGCCTGCGGCAGCGCCAGCAGCTGGTCGAGGAGGGCCGGGTCGGTCTCCGAAAGGGCGCGCGCGGCAATGTCCTTGGGCGACATCCGGCCCGGCTCCAGCGCGTCCACGGTATCGGCGGGATGGGTGGTCGCCGGGGGCAGCGCCAGCTCGCGGCGCAGCCCCGAGGCCGCGTCCAGCACGGTGTCCAGGAGCAGCCGCAGCCGCATGTCCTCCACCGAGCGGCCCTCGCGGGCGGCCCGCCGGCTCGCCTCCAGGGCCGCCTCGGCCTCCCCCAGCCGCCCCTTGAGCCGCCGCGACTCGCTCTCCACGGCGGAGAGCCGGGCGGCCGCGTCGGCCCGTACGGTGTCGGTCTCGGCGGCGCTGCGGCGCAGGGCGGCCTCGCCGCGCTTCACCTCGCTGAGCGCGCTGCGCAGCTTGCGGTGCAGCGACTCGGCCTCCTTGCGGGCCGCTTCCAGCTCGGTGCGCAGCCGCTCGGTCTCGGTACGGGTGTGGGCGCGGGCCCGCTCCAGCTCCTCGCGCAGCTGCTCCAGTTCGCGCCGGGTCTCCTCGTCCGCCCGTTCCGCGTCGGCGCGCTGGACCTCCTCGCCGGCCGCCTCGACCAGCTTGACCCAGCCGGTCGGGCGCAGCACATAGGCGGCCGCGGCCACATCGAGGGGATCGGCGGCGGCGGGCGGCGAGCCCGCCTCCAGCGCGCCGGTCAGCTCGGGCTGGGACTGGGCCAGCCGTTCACCGATGCGCTGCCGGAAGACGGCGTCGCTCTCCAGCGCGGCGGCCATCGCGTTCCCGGCGAACTTGGCCCGCCGGGTCGGGGTGAACCGGGCGTACTGCCGCAGCTGGGCGGGCAGTTCGGAGACGGTCAGTCCGCCGAAGGCGTCCGAGACCAGCGCGACGACCCGCCGTCGCACACCCTCGGGCAGCGGACGGCCGAGCGCCTCTGCACCGCCGTCGGCCTCATCGGCCGGTCCGGCGCCGCTGGTCGGCTGATCCACCGTCCGTCACCCCATAGATATGTCGAAGGGTGCGCTCCCTCAGGAAGCGGCACCCGGCCTGTCCACCAGTTCGATCTGATCCACCGCGTTGCACCAACGACAGCGGACCGACTCGATGGTCTCACTGACGACCTCCCGCTCCTCGACACTCGACTCACCGGCCAGGTCGAGGTGCACGTACTCCACGACCTTGGAGGAGCGGGTCACGTCGAAGCGCGTGAGGTTGCCGCACAGCGTGCAGCGCCAGCGGGTCGAGTCCGTCGGCAGGGGAACCGTCGTCATCGTCTGCGTCCTCTTTCGTCGTCTCCAGGAGCCCGCGCCGGGCGCGCCGCCGCGACTCCGCCTGTCTACGTCAAGGATCTCGCGGTGCGCCGTCGAACTGCGGAAGTCCTGGCGTAACCCTACGGCCTCGCGTATAGGCATCGGCACGGCGAGGCGCTCCGTCCCGTTCTCCGCCGGTACGTCATGCTCTGTACATGATCGAGTGGCGGCAGGCCGACTGGCGGACCACGGCGGGGAGGATCCGGGACGCGGCGGCGTCGAGCGGCGCCCCGGTCACGTACGGACTGATCGGCGTCTGCGGCGTGGTCTTCCTGATCAGCCCGCTCTCCGGGTTCGGCGGCGCCGTCCACCGGAGCGAGGACGCGCTGCTCGCCGCGCAGGCCGGGTACTTCGAGCGGTGGGGAGTGATCCCGGCGGAGCTGTGGGAGGGCTCCGCGCACGCCCTGATCACGCCGTTCACCGCGCTGTTCGTACACGGCAGCTGGCTGCACCTGCTGGGCAACCTGCTGTTCCTGTACGTGTTCGGCGCGATGGCCGAGGAGCGCATGGGCCGGGTGCAGTTCGCACTGTTCTACGTGGGCTGCGGCTATGTGGCGCTGGTCTGCTACGCGGCGGCGCACGCGGACTCCGGGCAGACGCTGGTCGGCGCGTCCGGCGCGATCTCCGCGGTGCTCGGCGCGTTCCTGTACCTCTTCCCGAAGACCCGGGTGACCAGCCTGTTCCCGTTCCTCTTCTTCCTGCCGCTGCGCTTTCCCGCCTGGATCGTGCTGGTCTTCTGGTTCGCCCTCCAGTGGGCGGCGGCGCAGGGCGCGGACGCCGGGCCGGGAGTGGCTTATCTGGCCCATGTGGCCGGGTTCGCGGTCGGGTTCCTGTACGCGTGGGTGCGTTATGGGCGGAGAGCTAGAGTGAGGGTTCCAGCCACCGAGGGAGACAGCCAGCCGTGATCACCGCGATCGTGCTCATCAAGACCAGCGTGGACCGGATTCCGGAGATCGCCGAGGCCATCGCCGCGCTGGACAGCGTCAGCGAGGTCTTCTCCGTCACCGGCACCTACGACCTGATCGCCATGGTCCGGGTCGCCCGGCACGACGACCTCGCCGATGTCATCCCCGGCCGGATCAGCAAGATCCCGGGCGTCGAGGGCACCGACACCCATGTGGCGTTCCGTACGTACTCCCAGCACGACCTGGAAGCGGCCTTCGCCATCGGCCTCGACGCGTAGGGCCTCGGCACACTTCGGCCGGGGACGGGCAGCGCGCCCGTCCCCGGCCGAAGTGGTTTCCAAGCCTCAGGCCTGCGCGGCCGCACCGCGGTCCGGAACGCAGCGGCCGTCCTCGGTGCGGTACTTCCACCGGGCGCCCTCGCGGACCAGCTCGGAGACCGCGCGCAGGAACCGGTCGATGTGCTCGTCGGGTGTACCGGCGCCGAAGCTGACGCGGATCGCGTTGAGCGAACGAAGTGAGGAGGGGGTCCCCCCGGCCGGAGGCTGGAGGAGCCCGCCCGGCTCGGCCTCGGGGGCGCCGCACTCGCCCGGGTCCTGCGGGTCGCTGCCGAGCAGGGTGCGCACCAGCGGGTGGGCGCAGAAGAGACCGTCGCGGACGCCGATGCCGTACTCGGCGGAGAGCGCGGCGGCGAAGTGCGAGCTGTTCCAGCCGCGCACCACGAAGGAGATGACGCCGACCCGGGGCGCGTCGTCGCCGAACAGCGAGAGCACCCGCACCTCGGGCACCGCGGCCAGACCCTCACGGACCCGGCCCACCAGCTCCTGCTCCCGGGCGACCAGGGAGTCGAAGCCCGCCTCGGTCAGGGCCTTGCAGGCGGAGGCGATGGAGTAGACACCGATGACGTTGGGCGAACCGGCCTCGTGGCGGGCGGCCGTGGTGTGCCAGTCGACGTCCACACCGCCGTCGGCGCGCCGGGCGACCTTGCGGGAGGCGCCGCCGCCGGCGAGGTACGGCTCGGCCGCCTGGAGCCAGTCGGCGCGGCCGGCCAGGACCCCGGAGCCGAAGGGCGCGTACAGCTTGTGGCCGGAGAACGCGACCCAGTCGACGTCCAGTTCGGCGATGTCCACCGGGTGGTGCGGGGCGAGCTGGGCGGCGTCCAGGACGATGCGGGCGCCGTGCGCGTGGGCGGCGGCGGCCAGTTCCCGCACCGGCCACAGCTCACCGGTCACATTGGAGGCGCCGGTGACGCAGACGAGGGCCGGGCCGTAGGGGTCGCGGTCGGCGAGCGCGCGTTCCAGGGTCTCCACCGCCTGGCCCGGGGTGCGGGGCGCGTCGAGGTAGGTGACCTGGGCGTCGCGCCAGGGCAGCAGGGAGGCGTGGTGCTCGGTCTCGTACACGAAGACCTGGCAGTCGGCGGGGATCGCGGCGGCCAGCAGATTGAGGGAGTCGGTGGTGGAGCGGGTGAAGACCACCTGGTCCTCGACGCGGCAGCCGAGGAACTCCGCGACCGTGCGGCGGCTGTTCTCGAAGAGGTCGGTGGAGAGCTGCGAGAGGTAGCCGGCGCCGCGGTGGACGCTGCCGTAGTACGGGGCGTACGCGGCGACGTCGTCCCAGACCCGCTGGAGGGCGGGGGCGCTGGCGGCGTAGTCGAGCGCGGCGTAGGTGACCTCACCGCCGGTGACGAGCGGAACGGTGACGTCCTGCCCCAGAACGGGCAGCGGGGTACAAACCGACGAGTCGAGGGCAGCGGTGGAGACAGACATGGCGAACTCCCGTAACAGGCAGGCGAATTCCACGCGCCTGCGGATACGCGACGGCGCGGAGAAGGAAGAAAGAAGGTGCGCTGAAGAAGGGCGGTCAGCACAGGGCGTGGAGAAGCCCTGGGACGAGCCCTAGGGCCTGTCGTCACCTTCCCGTCGTCGCCCGACGGCGGCCGGGCGGCGCATGATGCGTGCGATCGCAAGGCGCCGGAATGGCCTCGTAGCGGAGCTACCAGGGCATTTCGGCAACGCCGCGAGCGTGCGTGCCAGGTGCCGCCCGGCAGACGGGAAGGTGACGACAGGCCCTAGCGCATTCGCTTGCTCACAAGAGACTCCCTAGGGACCAGGACCCCGGGGGCTGACATCCGCTGGATGCCGAGGGGCCCGCGCTTGCCGCAGACCTCGCTGCCTACGGCCTGGTCTTCACCCGGGGCACCCCGCCACGGACGGAGGGTTGCCGGACAGCGGGCCGGGGCCGTAGTCGCTGTCACTCATGACCTGCGCAGCATCTTGCCATACGTGTCCACACGCGCAAGGGCGCGGTCCGGCATCCGGACCGCGCCCTGCGTCACACCGTGTGCTCCGGAGGTGTCTCTCCGGCGCGCTCAGGCGTTGCTGGCCGCGATCCAGCGCTCCAGCGCACGCTTGGCGGCTCCGGAGTCGATGGCCTCGGCCGCCACCGCGATCTTCGCCGCGAGCTGCTCGGCCAGCGGGCCGGCTCCCGGGTCCAGGGCGACCAGGGCGGCCGCCGAGTTGAGCAGCACCGCTTCCCGTACCGCACCCGTCTCGCCGTCCAGCAGGCGGCGGGCCACATCGGCGTTGTACGAGGCGTCGGCGCCGCGCAGCGCCTCGACGGGCACGATGGGCAGCCCGACGTCGCGCGGGTCGAAGGCCTCCTCGCGGACCGCGCCGTC
This sequence comes from Streptomyces sp. iso_384, assembly GCF_056172905.1. NCBI lineage: Bacteria > Bacillati > Actinomycetota > Actinomycetes > Kitasatosporales > Streptomycetaceae > Streptomyces > Streptomyces sp. iso_384. The sequence continues at coordinate 2,207,698 of NZ_JBWBTT010000001.1, read as the reverse complement.
GCGGACCACCCAGACCCGGGAGGTGGCGGTGGTGGTCAGCTCGTCGAGCCCGTCGTCGCCGCGGAAGACCAGCGCGGAGTTGCCCCGGTCGGCGAGCACGCCCGCGACGATGGGCGCCATCCGGGCGTCGGCGACGCCGACCGCCTGGGCACGCACCTGGGCCGGGTTGGTGAGGGGGCCCAGGATGTTGAACGTGGTCTGCGCGCCGAGCTCCTTGCGGGCCTTGGCGGCGTACCGCAGGGCGGGGTGGAACTTCACGGCGAAGCAGAAGGTGATGCCCGCCGCCTCGGCGACCTCGACGACCCGCTGCGGGGTCAGCTCCAGGTTGACGCCGAGCTTCTCCAGTACGTCGGAGGAGCCGCTCGCGGAGGAGGCGGCGCGGTTGCCGTGCTTGACGACCTTGGCGCCGGTGCCGGCGATGACGATCGCGGACATGGTCGAGATGTTGACCGTCTTGGCGAGGTCGCCGCCGGTGCCGACGATGTCGACGGTGCGGCCGGGCACCTGGATGGTGTTGGCGTGGGCGTACATCGCGCGGACGAGTCCGGTGACCTCGTCGACGGTCTCGCCCTTGGCCCGCAGCGCGACGGCGAACCCGGCGATCTGCGCGTCGGTGGCCTCGCCGCTCATGATGCGGTCCATGGCCCAGGCGGTCTCGTCGGAGCTGAGGTTCTCGCCGCGCAGCAGGGGGTTCAGGAGGCCGGGCCAGGAGTGGGCCGCCACGCTGTCGCCGCCGTTCGGGGTCACAACGTTCATGGTCCGCTCCAGGGTCCACAGCCGGTCAGGAAGATGGCTCCACCCTATCCAGCCGGGGGGACCGCGAAGAGCCCCGTCCATCGAATGGACGGGGCTCTCACGGTGGCGATCAGGTCGGGCGATCAGTGGTGGCCGTGGCCCTCGCTGATCTCCTTGTACTCCTCGGGGGTTGCCTTGGGGATCTGGTTCCCCTCGGCGAAGTACCCCTTGCTGAGCTTGGCGCGCAGCTTCTGCACCGGGGAGATCTTGCGCTTGACGCCGTTCTCGTCGACCGCGGGGCCGAGTTCGAGCGGCGTGTACTGCTCGTGCGCCGTGAGCGTGTGCAGCTGCTCCTGGCTGAGCGGCTCGTGGATCTCGACGAACTCACCGTGCGGCAGGCGCTTGATGATGCCGGTCTCGCGACCGTGCAGCACCTTCTCCCGGTCGCGGCGCTGGAGGCCGAGGCAGATCCGCTTGGTGATGATGAACGCGATGACCGGTCCGGCGAAGAAGAAGATCCGGACGAACCAGGTGATCGAGTTGATCGACAGGTGGAAGTGCGTGGCCCACAGGTCGTTTCCACCGCCTACGAGGCCGATGAAGTACGCCGTGATCCAGGCGACGCCGAACGCGGTCCGGGTCGGGGCGTTGCGCGGGCGGTCCAGGATGTGGTGCTCGCGCTTGTCGCCGGTGACCCAGGACTCGATGAACGGGTAGAGCGCGATGGCACCGAGCACCAGGCCGAAGCCGACCAGCGGGATGAACACGCCCAGCACGAGCGTGTGGCCCCACAGGTTGATCTCCCAGCCCGGCATCACACGCACCAGACCCTCGGCGAAGCCCATGTACCAGTCGGGCTGGGCGCCGGTGGACACCTGGTCGACGCGGTACGGACCGAGCGCCCAGATCGGGTTGATCGTGGCGATGGCCGAGATGACCGCGATGACGCCGAAGACGAGGAAGAAGAACCCTCCGGCCTTCGCCATGTACACGGGCAGCAGCGGCATGCCGACGACGTTCTTGTTGGTCCGGCCGGGACCCGCGAACTGCGTGTGCTTGTGGTAGAAGACCAGGATCAGGTGCGCCACCAGCAGGCCGAGCATGATGCCCGGCAGCAGCAGGATGTGGATCGAGTAGAACCGGGCCACGAAGTCGTGGCCGGGGAACTCGCCGCCGAACAGGAACATCGAGATGTACGTACCGACGATCGGCACGGACAGGATCGCGCCCTGGGTGAAGCGGACACCCGTACCGGAGAGCAGGTCGTCCGGGAGGGAGTAGCCGGTGAACCCGGTGAACATGCCGAGCACGAACAGCAGGAAGCCGAACAGCCAGTTGATCTCGCGCGGCTTGCGGAAGGCGCCCGTGAAGAAGACGCGCATCATGTGCACGAACATGCCGGCCAGGAAGATCAGCGCGGCCCAGTGGTGGATCTGCCGGACGAGCAGACCGCCGCGGACCTCGAAGCTGATCTTCAGGGTCGAGGCGTAGGCCTCGGACATCCGGATGCCCTGCATGGGCTCGTACGGACCGTGGTAGACGATCTCGCCCATGCTCGGCTGGAAGAACAGCGTCAGATACACACCCGTGAGGATGATGATGATGAAGCTGTAGAGGCAGACCTCACCGAGCATGAAGGACCAGTGGTCCGGGAAGATCTTGCGCATGTTGGCCTTGGCCAGGCCGTAGATGCCCAGCCGGCCGTCCGCCCAGTCGGCCACCCGCTCGCCGGCCGGAGCCTTGCGTCCGCTCGCCGGTTCGGCGGCCGAGGGGTTCTTTGTCGCAGTACTCATCCGCGCTCCCAGAAGGCAGCACCGACGGGCTCGTCGAAGTCGCCGAGCGCCTCGAGGTTGCCCTCGCTGTTGACACCGATCCGCAGCTGCGGAAGGGGGTGGCCGGCCGGACCGAAGATGACGCGAGCGCCGTCGGAGAGGTCGAAGGTGGACTGGTGGCACGGGCAGAGCACGTGGTGCGTCTGCTGCTCGTACAGGCTGATCGGGCAGCCGACGTGGGTGCAGATCTTGGAGAACGCGACGATGCCCTCGTGGGCCCAGGCCAGCTGGCGCTTGTCCTTGATGTCGTCCGGCTCGATGCGGACGATCATCAGGGCGGCCTTGCCCATCTGCGTCTGGAAGTCGTGCGCCTCCGGGTCGAGCCCCTCGGGCATGGCGAAGGCCAGCGACCCGACGGTGATGTGCTCGGGGCGCAGCGGCTTCATCGTGTTCATGTTGATGAGCTGCTTGCCCTCCGCCCAGAGGGTGTTGCGGAGCTTCTTCTCCGGCAGCGGACCGAGGTCGCGCAGCAGGACCACACCGGAGAGCGGCACCAGGGCCAGCGCACCGAACATGGTGTTGCGGATCAGCTTGCGACGGCCGATCGCGGACTCCTCGGCACCGGCCGCGAAGTCGGCCATGACCTGGGCCTTGACCTCGGGCGTGGCCTCGATCGGGTGCCGGTCGGCGGCGACCTCGACGTCGGACATCAGGGTGCGCGCCCAGTGGACGGCGCCCGCTCCGATGAAGAAGAGCGCCGCGCCCAGGGTGAGCCCCAGGGAGAAGTTGAGCGCGCTCACGTGGCCGAAGGGCCAGATGTAGACGATCTTGTCCACCGGGAAGATGACGTAGGAGGCGATGAAGCCCACCGTCGCCAGCATCGAGAGGGTGAACATGAACGCGACGGCGCGCTCCGAGCGGTTCGCGGCGCGTTCGTCGAGGTCCTGGATGCGCGGCTGGTGGGCCGGCAGTCCCGGGTCGGCGAACGGGTCGTCCGTACCCTCGACCGCGCCGTGCGCGGTCTCCTGCACCACGGGCAGGCTGTCTTCTGGAATCTGTTGGCTACTCATGACTTCTTGGCCTTAGCGGTGTGGGCCGCGACCCAAACGGCGACTGCGACGAGCGCGCCGAGTCCGAAGATCCAGGCGAACAGACCTTCGCTGACCGGACCGAGACCGCCGAGGGCCAGGCCGCCGGGGCTCTCCGTCTCGTCACCGTTCACGGACTCGATGTACGCGATGATGTCCTTCTTCTCCTGCTCCGGCATCGTCGTGTCGGGGAAGGAGGGCATGCTCTGCGGGCCGGTCTGCATGGCCTCGTAGATGTGCTTCGGGCTCACGCCTTCGAGGTCGGGGGCGTACTTGCCCTCGGTCAGGGCGCCGCCCTTACCGGTGAAGTTGTGGCACTGGGCGCAGTTGGTGCGGAACAGTTCGCCGCCGTTGGCGACGTTCGCGCCCGACGGGTCGACCTGCTTGTCGGTCGGCGTGACCGGACCGGCGCCGAGCGACGCGATGTACGCCGCGAGCTGGTCGATCTCCGCCTGGGTGTAGATGACCTTCTTCTTCGGTACCTGGGCGCCCGGCTGCTGCGCGGGCATACGGCCCGTACCGACCTGGAAGTCGACGGCGGCGGAGCCCACGCCCACGAGGGACGGCCCGTCGGTGGTGCCCTGACCGCCGGTTCCGTGGCAGCTGGCGCAGCCTACGGAGTAGAGCTTCTTGCCCTCTTCGATGGCGAGGGACTGGGCGGTTTCATCGGCCTGCGCCTTGCCCGCAGGCGCAAACGCGGCGTACAGCCCCCCGGTGGCCGCCAGCGCGAGGAGTAGTACGACGACCGCCGCCAGCGGATGGCGTCGTCGTGCGGAGAGCTTTTTCACGGATTACCCCGGTGTCAGGATCTTCTGCGTCGATGGTGGGCGGGTGCGAGCCCCGGTTACTTGATCATGTAGATCGTTGCGAACAGGCCGATCCATACGACATCGACGAAGTGCCAGTAGTAGGACACGACGATGGCGGCGGTGGCCTGATCGTGGGTGAACCTCTTGGCCGCGTACGTTCTGCCGAGGACCAGCAGGAAGGCGATGAGACCGCCTGTCACGTGCAGACCGTGGAAGCCGGTGGTCAGGTAGAACACCGAGCCGTACGGGTCGGACGAGAGGGAGAGCCCCGCGTCCTTGACCAGCTCGGTGTACTCCAGGACCTGGCCGCCGATGAAGATCGCACCCATCACGAACGTGATGATGAACCAGGTGCGGAGCTTCTTCACATCGCCCCGCTCGGCGGCGAAGACGCCGAGCTGGCAGGTGAGTGAGGAGAGCACCAGGATCGTGGTGTTCGTCGCCGAGAACGGGAAGTTCAGATGGCCGGCCATCTCCTTCCAGTAATCGGGTCCCATCACCGATCGCAGGGTGAAGTACATCGCGAAGAGGGCCGCGAAGAACATCAGCTCGGAACTCAACCAGATGATGGTTCCGACGCTGGTGAGGTTCGGCCGATTGACCGACGGGTGCGCGTGCCCGGTTTCTACTGTCGTTGCTGTCGCCACGACCGACATTATGTCGGTCGCTTATCCCGCCCTCACCCCGGGGGGTGCCGTTCGGTGTGTCCGTACCGTCTGCAGGGGTCCTGCCCTGCGCCGAACGGCCCATCGAATCGTCGTCATTACCGGTGCTGACGGCCGGTCGGGCGGAGTACGATCCGCGCATCGGTTCATGCCCCGAGAGCCCCGACGACGTCGATGTCACGGAGGAACAATGCAGGCGACCGCCACGGTCCTGGTCTACAGCGACGACGCCAACATCCGCGAGCAGGTGAGGCTGGCAGCCGGTCGCAGGCCTGCCGCGGACGTTCCACCGGTGGAGTTCCTGGAGTGCGCGACGCTCCCGGCCGTCCTGAAGGCGCTGGACGGCGGCGGTGTCGACGTCTGTGTGCTGGACGGCGAGACGGCTCCCATCGGCGGCATGGGCGTCTGCCGCCAGATCAAGGACGAGATCTTCCGCTGCCCGCCGGTGCTCCTGCTGATCGGCCGCCCGCAGGACGCGTGGCTGGCCACCTGGAGCCGTGCGGACGCCGCTGTGACGCTCCCGGTGGACCCGGTGGAGTTCGCCGACGCGCTGGCGGCGCTGCTGCGCCACCGGCTCGCCGTGGAGGCCTGAGCGGCCCCTGTGCCCCGCTGAGGGCCGTTCAGCACAGCGGGGCACTACCCGGCCCGGGTCAGACGTGGGGACGCAGCCGGGCGGCCTGGAGGGTCTGCGGGCTGTCCGGCGCCCCTTCGTTCAGGGCGCTGCCCTTCTGCCACTTCTCCCAGGAGAGGTTCCAGTCGCCGAACCCGTTGCCGAACGGGTCCATGTCCTCGCCGGCGCTGCCGACGACCTTGACGATGTCACCCTCGCGCACGGTGTCGAAGAACCATTCGGCGTTGCTCGTGCTCATGCCGGTGCAGCCGTGGCTGACGTTGGCGTTGCCCTGGGAGCCCGTGGACCAGGGGGCGGCGTGGACGTACTCGCCGCTCCAGGTCACCCGGGTGGCCCAGTAGACCGGCAGGTCGTACGACTCCGAGGAGCCGGCCGCGATGCCGATGCTCTCGCCGCGCATACGGACGAACTGCTCCTTGGCGAGCACCACCTTGACCCCGTTGCGGGTGGAGAAGCCGGGCTTGCCGGTGGTGACCGGAATGGTGTTGATCACTTCTCCGTTGCGGTACACCGTCAGGCTGTGGTTCGCGGCGTCGGTGACGGCCTCGATGCGGTCGCCGGTGGTGAGCTTGAGCGGCTTGGCCTCGGCTCCGTAGAGCGCGTTGGTCACCTTGATGCCCGCCAGGTTGGAGCGCACCTCGATGGTGGCGTTCGCCGGCCAGTACTCCTTCGGACGGTAGTGCAGTTTCTTGTCGTCGACCCAGTACCAGGAGCCGGTGACCGCCGGGGTTGAGCGGACCTTCAGGGCGCGCTCGACGGTGGCCCTGGCCGCCTTGTCGGTGATCGGAGCGCTGAGTTCCGCCGTGATGGGCTGTCCGACGCCGTAGGTGCCCGCCTCCGGGCCGAAGGCGACCTTCAGCAGCTTCTTGGGCGAGGAGGTGTCGAAGGAGAGCGTACGGACGCCTGGGGCGCCGTCGCTGTTCTCGGTGGAGACCCTGACGGTGTATCCGGTGCCGGCCGCGAGCGGGGCGGTGGAGCGCCAGCGCTTCCCGTCTGCGGAGAGCTCCCCCGCGAGGTGGCGGCCGCCGGTGTCCACGGCGCTGACGTCGGTGATGCGCCCGTCGTCACCCTTGACGGTGACTTCCAGGGGCTTGTCGGGGTCGGCCTTCTCCTTCTTGGAGGGGCCGTTGAAGGAGACCTGGTCGCCCGCGTCGTAAGGCTTCGTCGAGAGCGGGTGGCCGTCGGGTGAGCCACAGGCGGTCGCACCCGCGGCGAGGGTCACGACCAGCAGGGTGCAGCTCACTACGGTGCGGATGCGAGGCGTGTGGTTCATGCCGTCCACGCTAAGAAGGTTCATCCGTTCCAGCGCGTTCAGTGACTCCGAACGAGCGAAAGGCCCGCGTCGCCTTCGGCGATGCGGGCCTTTCGTGGTGTATCGCGTGTCACCACAGACGCGGTGGCACGTAGTGCGGTGTCACTGGGTGCGGTTCTCGCCCCGGTAGTACTCGAAGACCCAGCCGAAGAGGCCGATCAGGAGCAGGGGGGCGGAGAAGTACAGGAGCCACCAGCCGAAGACGACGCCCATGAAGGCGAAGGCTCCGCCGACCGCCAGGGAGAGCGGCTGCCAGCTGTGCGGGGAGAAGAACCCCAGCTCGCCCGCCTCGTCGGCGACGTCGGCCTCCTTGTTGTCCTGGGCCATCGCGTCGACCCGGTTGGCCGTGAAGGCCAGGTAGAAGCCGATCATGATGGCCAGGCCGAAGGCCAGGAAGAGGGCCGTGGTGCCGACCGGCTCCTTCGACCACACGCCGTACACGACGGCCATGCCGAGGATGAAGACGCTCAGCCAGATGAACATCTGTCCCTGGATCTTCACTTGCCTGCCTCCTTGCCGCCGGCCAGAGCCTTGTCCGACTCGGAGTCATGGCCGAGCTGCTCCAGCGCGGTGATCTCCGGGTGGTGCAGGTCGAACGCCGGGGATTCGGAACGGATCCGCGGCAGGGTGAGGAAGTTGTGCCGCGGCGGCGGGCAGGAGGTCGCCCACTCCAGCGAACGGCCGTAACCCCACGGGTCGTCGACCTCGATCTTCTTGCCGTACTTCGCGGTCTTCCAGACGTTGTAGAAGAACGGGAGCATCGACAGGCCGAGCAGGAACGAGGAGATCGTCGAGATCGTGTTCAGCGCGGTGAAGCCGTCGGCGTCGAGGTAGTCCGCGTAACGCCGCGGCATGCCCTCGGCACCGAGCCAGTGCTGCACCAGGAACGTGCCGTGGAAGCCCACGAACAGCGTCCAGAACGTGATCTTGCCGAGCCGCTCGTCCAGCATCTTGCCGGTGAACTTCGGCCACCAGAAGTGGAATCCGGAGAACATCGCGAAGACCACGGTGCCGAAGATGACGTAGTGGAAGTGCGCGACGACGAAGTACGAGTCGGAGACGTGGAAGTCCATCGGGGGCGAGGCGAGGATGACGCCGGTCAGACCACCGAAGGTGAAGGTGATCAGGAAGCCGACGGCCCAGAGCATCGGTGTCTCGAAGGACAACGACCCCTTCCACATCGTTCCGATCCAGTTGAAGAACTTCACGCCTGTTGGTACGGCGATGAGGAACGTCATGAAGGAGAAGAACGGCAACAGCACACCGCCGGTGACGTACATGTGGTGCGCCCACACCGTCACGGAAAGGCCGGCGATGGCGATCGTCGCGGCGATCAGACCGATGTAGCCGAACATCGGCTTGCGGCTGAAGACCGGGATGACCTCGGAAATGATGCCGAAGAATGGCAACGCGATGATGTACACCTCTGGGTGTCCGAAGAACCAGAAGAGGTGTTGCCAGAGCAATGCGCCGCCATTGGCGGAGTCGAAGATATGCGCACCGAATTTACGGTCCGCCTCCAGCGCGAAGAGCGCGGCGGCGAGAACCGGGAAGGCCAGCAGGACCAGAACACCGGTCAGCAGGACGTTCCAGGTGAAGATCGGCATGCGGAACATCGTCATGCCGGGGGCGCGCATGCAGATGATCGTGGTGATGAAGTTGACCGAGCCGAGGATCGTGCCGAAGCCGGAGAAGGCCAGACCCATGATCCACATGTCGGCGCCGACGCCCGGCGAACGGACCGCGTCCGAGAGCGGGGAGTAGGCGAACCAGCCGAAGTCGGCCGCACCCTGCGGGGTGAGGAAGCCCGCCACCGCGATGAGCGAACCGAAGAGGTACAGCCAGTACGCGAACATGTTCAGCCGCGGGAACGCCACGTCGGGCGCGCCGATCTGCAGCGGCATGATCCAGTTCGCGAATCCGGCGAACAGCGGCGTCGCGAACATCAGCAGCATGATCGTGCCGTGCATCGTGAACGCCTGGTTGAACTGCTCGTTCGACATGATCTGCGTGCCCGGACGGGCCAGCTCGGCGCGCATGAAGAGCGCCATGAGTCCGCCGATGCAGAAGAACACGAACGAGGTGACCAGGTAGAGCGTACCGATCGTCTTGTGGTCGGTGGTGGTCAGCCACTTCACGACGATGTTTCCCGGCTGCTTGCGCCGCACGGGCAGTTCGTCCTCGTACGAGTCGTCTGCCGGAGCGGCACCCTGAGGTTCGTTGAGGATGCTCACAGTTGGTTCTTCTCCGCATTCCTGGCCGGGTCCGTCTGCGCGATGCCTGCCGGCACGTAGCCCGTCTGACCCTTCTCAGCCAGCTCCTTGAGGTGCTGCTGGTAACGCTCGGGGGAGACGACCTTGACGTTGAAGAGCATCCGGGAGTGGTCGACGCCGCAGAGCTCGGCGCACTTGCCCATGAAGGTGCCCTCGCGGTTGGGGGTCACCTCGAACACGTTGGTGTGGCCCGGAATGACGTCCTGCTTCATGAGGAACGGCACCACCCAGAAGGAGTGGATGACGTCACGCGAAGTGAGGACGAAGCGGACCTTCTCCCCCTTCGGCAGCCACAGGGTCGGGCCCGGGTTCCCGTTCTGCGGGTTGCGGGTCCCGGGGATGCCCACGTCGTAGACGCCGCCGGCGCCCTCGGGGAAGTCCTTCTGGAACTTGTCGGGGATGGCGTTGAGCTCCTTGGGGACCTCGGGGCCCGCTGCGGGCTGGCCATCCACCTTCTCGATGTAGTTGAAGCCCCAGCTCCACTGGAAGCCGACCACGTTGATGGTGTGGGCCGGCTTGTCGGAGAGCTCGAGGAGCTTCGACTCATCACGCGCGGTGAAGTAGAAGAGCACCGAGACGATGATGAGGGGAACCACTGTGTACAACGCCTCGATGGGCATGTTGTACCTGGTCTGCGGAGGTACCTCCACCTTGGTCCGGCTACGCCGGTGGAAGAAGACGCTCCAGAGGATCAGCCCCCAGACAAGGACACCCGTGACGAGCGCTGCCGCCCACGAGCCTTGCCAGAGGGAGAGGATCCGAGGGGCCTCTTCCGTTACCGGTGTGGGCATTCCGAGGCGGGGAAAATCCTCCCAGTTGTATGAACAACCGGAGGCTGTCGCCAGGACCAGGCCCGCAGTCAGCACCTGCGGCAGCTTCCGCCGCATCGGGCGCCGCGACGAGCGGTCGGAGCCGTTGGGACTCACGTAGCGCCTTCCCGAGAGTCTCGCCCGCACGGTCGGCGCGCCCGTATGTCTCTGGTCGGTCGCCGGCCCTGACGCGGGCAGGGGTTTGGATGTTTATGCGGACCAAACCCTACTGGACGCTATTTGGGGTCGCGCGGGGAGGGTGCCCAACGCGCCGCCCGACACCCCCTGGGGATGGAATCCGGCCCTCCGGCCCTCATCTGACGGCCACTCGCCCGTCCGGAGGGGGCGGCACCCGCCGAGGTGGGGCCGGGTGCGGGCTAGCGTGGCGGGGTGCCCTACTTCGATGCCGCCTCCGCCGCCCCCCTGCACCCCGTCGCACGCCAGGCGCTGCTTGCCGCGCTCGACGAGGGCTGGGCCGATCCCGCCCGGCTGTACCGGGAGGGGCGGCGGGCCCGGCTGCTGCTGGACGCGGCCCGGGAGGCGGCGGCCGAGGCCGTCGGATGCCGCCCGGACGAGCTGGTCTTCACCTCCTCCGGGACGACGGCGGTGCACGCCGGAATTGCCGGGGCTCTTTCGGGGCGTCGGCGTGTCGGCCGCCATCTGGCCCTCTCCGCGGTCGAACACTCGTCGGTACTCCATTCGGCTGCGGCCCACGAGGCGGCGGGCGGCTCGTTCAGCGAGGTCCCGGTGGAGCGGTCCGGGGCGGTGGACCCGGCGGTGTTCGGCGGGGCGCTGCGGGCGGACACCGCGCTGGCCTGTCTCCAGTCGGCCAACCACGAGGTGGGCACCGAGCAGCCGGTGGCCGAGGTCGCCGCGCTCTGTGCGGAGGCCGGGGTGCCGCTGCTGGTGGACGCGGCCCAGTCGCTCGGCTGGGGGCCGGTCCCGGCGGGCTGGTCGCTGCTGACGGCGAGCGCGCACAAGTGGGGCGGTCCGGCCGGGGTCGGGCTGCTCGCGGTCCGCAAGGGGACGCGCTTCTCGCCCCAAGGTCCGGCCGGGGAGCGGGAGTCGGGGCGGGCGCCGGGGTTCGAGAACCTGCCGGCGATCGTGGCGGCGGCCGCCTCGCTGCGCGCGGTACGGGACGAGGCGGCGGCGGAGGCGGTGCGGCTGCGGGCCCTGGTGGACCGGATCCGGTCGGTGGTGGCCGAGCGGGTGCCCGATGTCGAGGTGGTGGGCGATCCGGAGCGGCGGCTGCCGCATCTGGTCACCTTCTCCTGTCTTTATGTCGACGGGGAGACCCTGCTGCACGAGCTGGACCGTAGGGAATTTTCCGTATCGTCCGGTTCGTCCTGCACCAGCAGCACCCTGACACCGAGCCATGTGCTCAAGGCGATGGGGGTGCTCTCGGAGGGGAACGTCCGGGTGTCGCTGCCACCGGGCACGGCCGGGGCGGACGTGGACCGCTTCCTGGAGGTCCTGCCGGGGGTGGTGGCCGAGGTACGCGAGCGGCTCGGCGCTCCGGTCGCCCCGCGCTCGACGCCTCCCTCCCCCGGTCCCGCCGCGTCCCTGGTGGTCGACGCGCTGGGCCGGCGCTGCCCGATCCCGGTGATCGAACTCGCAAAGGTGATCGGAGAGGTAGCGGTGGGCGCCACGGTGACGGTGCTCGCCGACGACGAGGCGGCCCGGCTGGACATCCCGGCCTGGTGCGAGATGCGCGGCCAGGAGTACGTGGGCGAGGAGCCGGCGGACCGGGGCTCGGCCTATGTGGTCCGCCGGCTCGGCTGATCAGGCCAGATGCCGGCGGACGTCGGCGGCGGCCTCGTGACCGTAGGCCTTGGTGAAGCGGTCCATGAAGTGGGTGCGGCGCAGGGTGTACTCCTGGGTGCCGACCGTCTCGATCACCAGGGTGGCGAGCATGCAGCCGACCTGGGCGGCGCGCTCCAGGCCGACGCCCCAGGCGAGGCCGGAGAGGAAGCCGGCCCGGAAGGCGTCGCCGACGCCGGTGGGGTCGGCCTTGGTCTCCTCCTCGGGGCAGCCGACCTCGATGACCGGCTCGCCGACCCGCTCGATCCGGACACCGCGGGCGCCGAGGGTGGTGACACGGTGGCCGACCTTGGCGAGGATCTGCTCGTCGCTCCAGCCGGTCTTGGACTCGATGAGCCCCTTCTCGTACTCGTTGGAGAAGAGGTAGGTGGCGCCGTCGAGGAGGATGCGGATCTCGTCGCCGTCCATCCGCGCGATCTGCTGCGAGAAGTCGGCGGCGAACGGGATGTTCCGGGAGCGGCACTCCTCGGTGTGGCGGAGCATCGCCTCCGGGTCGTCGGCGCCGATGGAGACGAGGTCCAGGCCGCCGACGCGGTCGGCGACGCTCTTCAGCTCGATGAGGCGGGCCTCGCTCATCGCGCCCGTGTAGAAGGAGCCGATCTGGTTGTGGTCGGAGTCGGTGGTGCAGACGAAGCGGGCGGTGTGCAGCACTTCGGAGATCCGGACCGAGCCGGTCTCGACGCCGTGCCGGTCGAGCCAGGCGCGGTACTCGTCGAAGTCGGATCCGGCGGCGCCGACCAGGATCGGGCGGGTGCCGAGCAGGCCCATCCCGAAGCAGATGTTGGCGGCGACACCGCCCCGGCGCACATCGAGGTTGTCGACCAGGAAGGACAGGGAGACCGTGTGCAGCTGATCCGCGACCAGCTGGTCGGCGAAGCGGCCGGGGAAGGTCATGAGGTGGTCAGTGGCGATCGAGCCGGTGACTGCAATACGCACGGGGAGGCTACTCCTGCGGAAGGCGAAGGGCCGTGAGTGCGCCCTCCGGGACGACGTGACAGTTCACGCTACCGGGTGAGCCGATGGCCAGGAAAAGGGAAAACTACCTGATAGTAGGGCTTTCTACCTGAGCTCGACCGTGGTTACGGTGCGGATATGTCGAAGCACACCGCATTGCCCGAGTCGGAATTGAGCCTGGCCGCACTGCGCGGAGACTGCGCGCGGATGGCTCCGCACTGGACGGCGCCGGTGAAGAGCGCACCGGTTCCGGTGAAGCCGTCCCTGATCAACGGGGTGACGGTGCCGCCCTCGTCGGCGCGGCTGATCGACGCGATGTCCGAGTACGGCGACTGAGGGCGGACCCGGCCGGGCCGGACGACACCGTGTTTCGGCCCTTTCGTTGCAGGTTCCGGCGAGAACCGTACGGTGCCCGCGTCCGGGCCGCCGTCGGCCGGGGGAACCGCACGCTCCTCTGTTCCGTCCCATCGGTGTCCCCGTCCGGGGGCACGCGGTAGGCACCGCGACGGCAACGCAGTCGAAGGAGCGATCCGGTGAGCACCGAGCGACCCGACAACGACGTGACCGGCCCCCGGCGGCGGCGTCCGCCGCTCGTGGTGGCCTCGGTGGCCGCGGCCGTGCTGCTGGCCGGGGGCGGCGGGGCGTACTGGGCCTCGACCGCTTCGGGCGACGGCGGCAGGGCGGACAGCGGTGCGGCGGCCAAGGGCGAGGCACCGCCGCTGGCCCTGGACGCCGCCGCGGACGGCCCGGACCGGGCCGCCTCGTCCTCCGACACCCCTCCCCCGGGCATCGCCCCCGGTGAACCGGATCCGGGTGGCCCGCCCGTGACCTACCGGACCGACGGCGACCTCCCGGACGGCCCGGACGAGGCGGCCGTCCACCATGCGAAGGGCACGGTCGCGTCGGCCGATGTCGCCCGGCTGGCGAAGGCGCTGGGCATCCCGGGCTCGCCGCGTACCGAGGGCGCGTCCTGGGTCGTCGGCGACGACGACGGCCCCGGTGCGCTCCTGAAGGTGACGAAGCAGGCGCCGGGCACCTGGACGTTCGCCCGCACCACCCCCACCGAGCCGTGCGAGCCGGGGAAGATGTGCGCGAACGGGCCCACGGAGCCGGGCGGCGACCCGGTGAGCGAGAAGGCGGCGAAGGCCGCCGCGGTCCCGGTGCTCAAGGCGGCCGGACAGGACGACGCGGCGCTGAACGCGGGCCAGCTGATGGGCGACGTCCGGGTGGTGAACGCCGATCCGAAGATCGACGGGCTGCCGACGTACGGCTGGTCGACCGGGGTCCAGGTGGGCCCGGACGGCAAGGTGACCGGCGGCAGCGGACACCTCAAGGCGCTGGAGAAGGGCGCCACCTATCCGACGGCCGGCGCGGAGGAGGCGCTGAAGCAGCTGAACGCGGCGAGCCGGGGCAAGGGCGACGCCTCCGGTGACATCGGCGGCTGCGCCACCCCCGTCCCGCTGGAGGGTGAGCAGAAGTCCCCGTCGGACCCGCAGTGCGTGCCGTCGAACGGCAAGCGGGCCCCGGTGACGCAGACGGTCGAGGACGCGGTGTTCGGCCTGGCGCTGCACTACGTGGACGGCCGGCAGACGCTGGTGCCGTCCTGGCTGTTCACGGTCCGGCAGGCGCCGGGCGGTCCCGAGCACACGGTCACGCAGGTCGCCGTGGACCCGGAGTTCATCGAGAAGCCGGAGACGCCGACGCCCTCCGGGGACCGGAAGGTGACCTCGTACGGCGCGGACGGGCGGACCCTTGAGGTGACCTTCTGGGGCGGTGTGTGCAGCACGTACACGGCGAGCGCCCAGGAGAGCGCGGGCCAGGTCCGGATCTCGGTCACGGAGAAGCCGCAGGAGGGCAAGAAGGCCTGCATCATGATCGCCAAGGAGCTGACCCGGACGGTGACGCTGGAGAAGCCGCTGGGCGACCGTACGGTGATCGACGCGGCCTCGGGCGGTGCGGTGCCGCGCGGCTGACGCCGACGGTGACTGACGCGCCGACGCGGCATACGTACGGCGGCGGCCCCGGGAGTGGTTCCCGGGGCCGCCGCCGTATGCCGTGTGTCCCGCCCCCGGCGTTTAGCTGAAGGAGTCGCCGCAGGCGCAGGAGCCGGTGGCGTTCGGGTTGTCGATCGTGAAGCCCTGCTTCTCGATGGTGTCGACGAAGTCGATGGAGGCGCCGCCCAGGTACGGGGCGCTCATCCGGTCGGTGACGACCTTGACGCCGTCGAAGTCCTTCACGACGTCACCGTCGAGCGAACGCTCGTCGAAGAAGAGCTGGTAGCGCAGGCCCGAGCAACCGCCGGGCTGAACGGCGACGCGCAGCGCCAGGTCCTCGCGGCCTTCCTGCTCCAGCAGGCCCTTGACCTTGGCGGCGGCGGCGTCGGACAGGAGGATGCCGTCGCTCACGGTGGTGGTCTCGTCCGATACGGACATCTGCTTCTCTCCCGGGTTGTACGGACTGCTTGCCGACGGTTCAACCGCCTCGGCCGCGGATTCATTCCGGGCCAAGCGCTTGTCTGTTCCTTTTCATGCTCGCACACCCGGTCGCCCGGGGGATGCGTCACATCGACGCTATCGGCATCGTCAAAGTGACACGAAGCAGCTATGATAGATAGCGTCAAATAGACGAAAAGGCGCGTTCGCAGAAGCGCAGAGCAGAACGCAGAGAAGAAAGGGTGCGTGACGTGACCACGGCCCAGCCCCTGGACGTACAGCCGACACCCCTCGCGCTGCTGCTGCTCGGCCGCGAGGCCGACCCGAGGAGCGAGCGCGGCGTCGAATGCCCCGGCGACCTCCCCTCCCCGTCCGACCCGGACCTGGTGGAGCGCGCCCGCGCCGCCAAGGAGAAGCTCGGGGACAAGGTGTTCGTCCTCGGCCACCACTACCAGCGCGACGAGGTCATCCAGTTCGCGGACGTCACCGGCGACTCGTTCAAGCTGGCCCGTGACGCGGCCGCGCGCCCGGAGGCGGAGTACATCGTCTTCTGCGGTGTGCACTTCATGGCCGAGTCCGCCGACATCCTGACCACGGACGACCAGGCGGTCGTGCTGCCCGACCTGGCGGCCGGCTGCTCGATGGCCGACATGGCCACCGCCGAGCAGGTCGCCGAGTGCTGGGACGTGCTGACGGAGGCCGGGGTCGCCGACCAGGTGGTGCCCGTCTCGTACATGAACTCCTCCGCCGACATCAAGGCCTTCACCGGCAAGCACGGCGGCACGATCTGTACGTCCTCGAACGCGAAACGAGCCCTGGAGTGGGCCTTCGAACAGGGCGAGAAGATCCTCTTCCTCCCCGACCAGCACCTGGGCCGCAACACGGCGGTACGGGACATGGGGATGAGCCTGGAGGACTGCGTCCTCTACAACCCGCACAAGCCGAACGGCGGCCTCACCGCCGAGCAGCTGCGGGACGCGAAGATGATCCTGTGGCGCGGGCACTGCTCGGTCCACGGCCGCTTCTCGGTCGAGTCGGTCGAGGACGTCCGGGCCCGGATGCCCGGGGTCAACGTGCTGGTGCACCCGGAGTGCAAGCACGAGGTCGTCGCCGCCGCGGATTACGTGGGCTCGACGGAGTACATCATCAAGGCCCTGGAGGCGGCCCCGCGCGGCTCGAAGTGGGCCATCGGTACGGAGCTGAACCTGGTCCGCCGCCTGGCGAACCGTTTCGCCGCGGAGGACAAGGAGATCGTCTTCCTCGACAAGACGGTCTGCTTCTGCTCGACGATGAACCGCATCGACCTGCCGCACCTGGTCTGGACCCTGGAGTCGCTGGCCGAGGGGAAGCTGGTCAACCGGATCGAGGTCGACCCGGAGACCGAGAAGTACGCCAAGCTCGCCCTGGAGCGGATGCTGGCGCTGCCGTAGCGGACGCCGCTCCCCCGCCGGGAGCCGCAGGAAGCGCCTGGAGCCCCGGTATGCCACAGGTCGGCGTACCGGGGCTTTCGCCTGCCGGGCTCCCGTGTGCCGGGGCTTTCCCGTGCCGGGCTCCCGCGGTCCGGTGAGTGGGCGGGTTCCGGTCCGGCCGGTTCCTCCGTACGGCAGCCGATGGCACCACCGCGTAACGACGCTGCTACTCACCGCAGCGAACTTCGCGCGGGTGAGAACGGCGAGAACGGTGGGGCGGGCATGAACGACGAGGACCGTGGGGCGGGCGTGGGCGACGAGGCGCGTGAAGCGGGTTCGGGTTCGGGTTCGGGTTCGGGTGCGGGTGCGGGTTCGGGTTCGGGTGCGGGTTCGGGTTCGGGTTCGGGTGCGGGTTCGGGTGCGGGTTCGGGTTCGGGTTCGGGTTCGGGTTCGGGTTCGGGTTCGGGCGATGAGGCGCGTGCGGAGGAAGCCGGCGTGTTGGCGCGGGCCGAGCAAGAGGTACGCGACCGGCGCGACGCCGCCGAGCAGGACCCCGCCGGTCTGCCCGCCCTGGCCTCGGCCCTGCACCGGCTCTCCCACCTGCGCGCTGCCACCGGGGACCGCGCCGGCGCGCCGGCCCCGGCGAAGGAGGCCGCGCGGATCTACGCCGAGCTCGGTATGAAGCGCCCCGGGGACTTCCAGGCCGAACTGGCCCTGACCATGGGCGCGCTGGGCGACCGCGTGGCCGACACCGGGGACCCGGCGGCCGCCGTGCCGTTCGTGAAGCAGTCCGTGCGGCTCCAGCGCGAGCTGGTCGAGGAGCAACAGCCGGGCGCGTCCGTCCCGGCGCTCGCGGAGTATCTCCTGAACTACGCCGCGCGGCCGGCGGACGCCGGGCGGACCGTGGCGGCCGTGCCGCAGGCGGAGGAGGCGGTCGGGCTCCTCCGGGGGCTCGCCGAGGAGGATCCGGACGCCTTCCTTCCACGGCTCGCCGCGGCTCTCCACGCGCTCGGCCACCGTCGCGCGGCCGTGAGCGACACCTCCGGGGCGGTCGAAGCGGCCCACGAGGCGCGCGGCCGCTTCCGCCTGCTCGCCGCCCGGCGGCCCGAGTTCCGTCCGGAGCTGGCCGCGGCCATGGACGGCTTCGCCGGTCACTCAACCAGGAGGGCGACACCGGGGCGGGTCTCCGGGTGGCGCGGGAAGGCGTGGCCCTCCACCGCGAGCTGGTCGCGGAGCGACCCGAGGCCTTCCGCCCGGGCCTCGCCGCCGCGCTGCGCACCCTCGCCCGGAGCCTGGCCGGTGCCGAAGGTCCGAAGGAGGCCTCGGTCCCGGCACGGGAGGCCGTCGAGCTCCTGCGGGAGCAGGGCGACGCCGTCCTGGGCGAGCTGGCCGACTCCCTCCAGGTGCTCGGCGCCTATCTGGAGCGGAGCGGGGACGCCTGAGATCTCTCCGTACGCCGGAGGGGCCTGCCCCACGCGGATGCGTGGAACAGGCCCCTCCGGTCTGTCCGGCTTCTCCGTCCGGCTGCCGGATCAGGCCTGCGCGGGTTCGGCCTCGCGAGCCTCCTCCGGCTCCGGCCGGTCCGCCGTCCCCGCCTTGGCCGCGCGCTTGGCGGCCTTCTTCCTGGCGCGGCGCTCCTTGCGGAGCTCGACCATCGCGTAGAGCGTCGGCACGAGCAGCAGGGTCAGCAGCGTGGAGCTGATCAGACCGCCGATGACCACGATGCCCAGCGGCTGCGAGATGAAGCCGCCCTCGCCGGTGACGCCGAGCGCCATCGGGAGCAGGGCGAAGATGGTCGCGAGCGCCGTCATCAGGATCGGGCGGAAGCGGTGGCGGCCGCCCTCGATGACGGCTTCCATGATGCCGAGGCCCTGGGCGCGGTACTGGTTGATCAGGTCGATCAGCACGATCGCGTTGGTGACCACGATGCCGATGAGCATCAGCATGCCGATCATCGCGGGGATACCCAGCGGGGTGCCCGTGATGAGCAGCAGGGCCAGGGCTCCGGTCGCCGCGAACGGCACGGAGACCAGCAGGATCAGCGGCTGGACCAGCGACCGGAAGGTGGCCACCAGCAGCATGAAGACGATCGCGATGGCCGCCAGCATGGCGAGGCCGAGCTGGCCGAAGGCCTCGTTCTGGTCCTCGGTGACGCCGCCGATGGTGGCGGTGGCGCCCTCGGGGAGGTCCAGTGCGTCGATCTTCTTCGCGAGCTCGGTGCTGACCGCACCGGTGTTGTCGCTGACGGGCTTGGCGGTGATCGTCGCCGAGCGCTGTCCGTCGATCCGGGTCATCGAGACCGGGCCGGGGACGACCTTCACATCGGCGATGTCACCGAGCTCGACCGGGCCGAGCGGCAGGGCCTTCAGCTCGGCCATGGTGGCGGCCGGCTTGGAGGAGCGGATGACGATGTCGCGCTCGGTGTCGTCCAGCGTCGCGGTGCCGGCGGGCGTGCCGCGTACGGCTCCGGCGACGATCCCGCCGAGGGTGGCGGAGTCGAATCCGGCGGCGGCCGCCTTGTCGTTGGCGGTGACGGAGATGCGCGGGACGCTCTGCGCCAGGTCGCTCTGGACGTCGGTGACGTCCTTGACGGTGGCGACCTCGGTGCGGACGGCCTCGGCGGCCTTCTTCAGGACGTCGCCGTCGGCGGCCTTGACCACGACGCTCAGGTCCTGGGAGCCGAAGCCGTCGCCCGCGGCGATGGTGGTGTCGCCGATGCCGTCGAGCTTGCCGAGGGCCTCGTCGATACGGTCCTGGGCGTCCTCGTAGTCCGCGGCGTCCTTCAGGGTGACCTGGTAGGAGGCCTGGTTGGCGCCGGTGCCGCCGCCGAAGGCGGCCATGAAGCCGGAGGAGCCGACGGTGACCTGGTAGTCCTTGACGCCCTTGTCCTCCTGGAGGACCTTCTCGACCTTGCGGGCCGCCTCGTCGGCGGCTTCCAGGCTGGTGCCGGGGGCGAGTTCCTGCTTGACGCTCAGGACCTCCTGCTCGCCGGCGTCGAAGAAGTTCGTCTTCAGCAGCGGGACCATCCCGAAGGTGCCCAGCAGCACGGCGACGGCGATGACGAGGCTGGTGATGCGGCGGCGGGTCGCGAAGCGCAGGACCGGGACGTAGATCCGCTGGAGCCGGCTGGCCGCTTCCTTCTCCTCGGCGAGACGGCGGGCTTCCGCCGCGTCCTCGGGGGTGCCCTTGGGCGCGCGCAGGAACCAGTACGACAGCACCGGCACGACGGTGAGCGAGACCAGCAGGGAGGCGAGCAGCGCCGCGGTGATGGTCAGCGAGAACGAGCCGAAGAGCTGGCCGACCATGCCGCCGACCAGACCGATGGGCAGGAAGACCGCGACGGTGGTGAGGGTGGCGGAGGTGACCGCTCCGGCGACCTCCTTGACCGCGGTGATGATCGCCGCGTGGCGCTCCTCGCCGTAGCCGAGGTGGCGCTTGATGTTCTCCAGGACCACGATCGAGTCGTCGACCACTCGGCCGATGGCGATGGTGAGCGCGCCGAGGGTGAGCATGTTGAGCGACAGGTCGCGGGTCCAGAGCACGATCAGCGCGAGCACGATGGAGAGCGGGATGGAGACCGCGGTGACCAGCGTCGAGCGGATCGAGGCGAGGAAGACCAGGATCACGACGACCGCGAAGGCCAGGCCGAGCGCGCCCTCCGTGGTGAGGCCCGAGATCGACTTGGAGACGGCCGGGCCCTGGTCGGAGACGACCGTCAGCTCGGCGCCGGCGCCGAGGTCCTTGCGGAGGTCGGGGAGCTTGTCCTTGACGGCGTCCGAGATGGCGACGGCGCTGCCGTCCTTGTCCATCGTCGCCATCACGGCGAGGCTCGGCTTGCCGTTGGTGCGGGTGATGGAGACCGCCGTGGACGGCTCCTGCCTCACCTCGGCGACATCGCCGACGCGCACCGGCTTTCCGGGCTCGCCCGGGCCGGCCGCCGGGTCCTTGGCGACGACCTGGAGGTCCTCGATCTGCTTCAGCGAGGTGAAGGCGCCGCCGACCTGGATGGTGCGGCTCTTGCCGGACTCGGAGAAGGAACCGGCCGGCAGGGTGGCGCCGCCCGCCTGGAGGGCCTGGGCGAGCGTGCCCGCGTTCAGGCCGGCCGCCGCGAGCTTTCGGTCGTCGGGGACGACGGAGACCTGGAGGTCCCGCACGCCGTCCACGGTGACCTGGCCGACGCCCTCGATGTCCTGGAGGGCCGGGACGACCGTGGCGTCGAGCTGGTCGGCCAGGACCTGCTGGTCCTTGTCGGAGGTGACGGCGAGGACCACGGTCGGGATGTCGTCGGTGGAACCGGCGATCACCTGCGGGTCGACGCCGTCGGGCAGCTGGGCGCGGGCCCGGTTCACCGCCTGCTGGATGTCCGCGACGAGCTGCTTGGTGCCTTCGTCGCCGAAGTCGAAGGTCGCCATGATGAGGGCGTTGCCCTCGCTGGCGGTGGAGGTGATGCCCTCGACGCCGTCGACGGCCTTGAGGGAGTTCTCCAGGGGCTCGACGACCTGCTTCTCGACCACATCGGGAGACGCACCCTGGTAGGGCGCCAGCACCGAGACCATCGGCAGTTCGATGGTCGGCAGCAGCTGCTGCTTGAGCTGCGGGATCGCTATCGCGCCGAAGACCAGCGCGACAATCGAGATCAGCCCGATCAGGGCCCTTTGCGCGAGGCTGAATCTGGACAGCCAGGACATGGGTGGGTCTCTCTTCTGTGGCGTACGCGGCAGAGGGGCGGGGAGGGAAATAGCGGGACACCTCCAGCCCAGTCCTACGATCTCCGCTGCGCGTCGCCGAAACGTCGCCCCCCGGGCTGCTTTCTTATGCCGCGCATACCGCAGCTGGAGTACGCCGGAGTACGCCGTACCGCCGCCCGGTCAGTCCGCGCGAGGACGCACCAGGCCCGATTCGTAGGCGATTACCACCAATTGGGCCCGGTCCCGGGCTCCCAGTTTCGCCATCGCCCGGTTCACATGGGTCTTGACGGTGAGCGGGCTGACCGCGAGCCGCTCGGCGATCTGGTCGTTGGAGTGGCCGCCCGCGACCTGCACCAGCACCTCGCGTTCGCGGCCGGTGAGCGCCGCCAGCCGCTCCGCGTACTCCGCGCTGTCCGGCCCCAGCCCCTCCCCCGCGCCGCCGCCCTGGGCCAGGAACGTGGCGATGAGCCCCTTGGTCGCCGCCGGGGAGAGCAGCGCCTCGCCGGCCGCGGCGATCCGGATGGCGTTGAGGAGTTCGTCCGGCTCCGCGCCCTTGCCGAGGAAGCCGGAGGCTCCGGCGCGCAGCGACTGGACCACGTACTCGTCGACCTCGAAGGTGGTGAGCATGACCACCCGCACCGCGGACAGCTCCGGGTCGGCGCTGATCATGCGGGTAGCGGCGAGTCCGTCGGTGCCCGGCATCCGGATGTCCATGAGCACCACGTCGGCGCCCGTGGCGCGGGCCAGCTCCACCGCCCGGGCCCCGTCGGCGGCCTCGCCGACCACCTCCATGTCCGGCTCGGAGTCCACCAGCACCCGGAACGCGCTGCGCAGCAGCGCCTGGTCGTCGGCGAGCAGCACCTTGATCGGCGCCTCCCCGGCTTCGGGCGTCGGCTGGGTCATCGGCGGATCCCCGTCCCGCCCGCTGTGCCCGGCTGCTCCGGTTCACCCGTGCGGGCCTCGACGGGAAGGATCGCATGGACCCGGAACCCGCCGCCGTAGCGAGGCCCGGCGGTGAGGGCGCCGCCGAGCGCGGTGACGCGTTCGCGCATGCCGACCAGGCCGTGGCCGCCGCTGTCCAGGCCGTCGTCGGCCGCGGTGCCGGCCGCTCCGGAGCCCGGCTGCCTGCCGGCGCTCCCCCGGCCGTTGTCGAGCACGGTGACCTCGGCGGTGGCGCCCACCCGGACGACGCTCACCTCGGCCTTGGCCCCGGCGCCCGCGTGCTTGCGGACATTGGTCAGGGCCTCCTGGATGACCCGGTAGGCGGCCAGGTCGACGGCGGCGGGCAGCGGGTCGCGGTAGGCGCAGGCCACCTCGACGGGGAGCCCGGCGTTGCGGAAGGTGGTGACCAGTTCGCCGAGGACGGCGAGCCCGGGGGCCGGTTCGGTGGGCGCCTCGGGGTCGCCCTGCTGGCGCAGGAGGCCGACGGTGACCCGGAGTTCGTTGAGTGCGGAGCGGCTGGCGTCGCGGACATGGGCGAGCGCTTCCTTGGCCTGGTCCGGGCGCTTGTCCATGACGTGGGCGGCGACCCCGGCCTGGACGTTGACCAGGGCGATGTGGTGCGCGACCACGTCGTGGAGGTCCCGGGCGATCCGCAGCCGCTCCTCGGCGACCCGTCGGCGGGCCTCCTCCTCGCGGGTGCGCTCGGCCCGCTCGGCGCGTTCCCGGATGGCGTCGACGAACGCGCGCCTGCTGCGTACGGCGTCCCCGGCGGCTCCGGCCAGTCCCGTCCAGGCGAAGACGCCGAAGTTCTCCTGGCTGTACCAGGGGGTCGAGCCGAAGACCATCGCCGCCCCGGTGAGCCCGCCCATGGTGAGCAGTCCGACCCGCCAGGTGGTGGGGCGGTCGGTGCGCGAGGCGACGGTGTAGAGCGCGATGACCGCGCTCATCACGACCGGGGCCGGCGGGTCCACCAGGACGTACTCGGTGGCGGAGAGGAGCCCGGTGGCGGCGAGGACCGCCATCGGACGCCGTCGCCGCAGCACCAGGGCGAGGGCGCAGAGCACCATCAGGAGGACGCTGAGGGGTTCGGGGGTGCGGGTGCCGAAGGTCGGCCCGTGTCCGGTGCCCGGGTCGGCGAAGGAGCCGCCGATCATCGCGACGAGGGCGCCGAGGGCCAGGGCCGCGTCGAACGCCAGCGGATGGTCCCGGAGCCAGCGGCGGGCGCGCGCGAAGCCGGACGAGAGGGTGGTCACGTCCAGCAACGGTACGCGGCCGCTCCACGGGCCCGCCGGGGGCCGGCCCGTGGAATTCAGCTGGGAATGAGGCCGTCGTCGCTGAGCATGGCGCGTACGTCTTCGAGGGTGGCGTCGGGCGCCGGCAGGATCAGCTCGGACGGCTCCAGGGAGTCGTCCGGCAGCGGAGTGCCGAGCTCGCGCACCTTATCCAGGAGCGCGTGGAGCGTCGTGCGAAAGCCTGGGCCGTCGCCGCTCTCCATCTCCTTGAGCAGAACGTCGTCGAGCTCGTTCAGTTCGACGAAGTGACTGTCGGCCAGCTTGACCTGGCCTTCCCCCATGATCCGTACGATCATGACGCTGCCCTCACTGCTTGTCGAACTTGTGCGGGGACGACTGCTGCGACGGCTGCGCGCTGTCCTGCGTGCCGCCCTCGATGGCCTGCTGCGAGGACGAGGAGCCGCCGGCCAGCTCGGCCTTCATGCGCTGCAGCTCCAGCTCCACGTCGCTGCCGCCGGAGATCCGGTCCAGCTCGGCGGCGATGTCGTCCTTCGCCGTGCCGGTCGGGTCGTCCAGGGCGCCGGAGGCGAGCAGCTCGTCGATGGCGCCGGCCCGCGCCTGGAGCTGCTGCGTCTTGTCCTCGGCCCGCTGGATCGCGAGGCCGACGTCGCCCATCTCCTCGGAGATGCCGGAGAAGGCCTCGCCGATCCGGGTCTGGGCCTGCGCCGCCGTGTAGGTGGCCTTGATGGTCTCCTTCTTCGTGCGGAAGGCGTCCACCTTGGCCTGCAGCCGCTGGGCCGCGAGGGTGAGCTTCTCCTCCTCGCCCTGCAGCGTGGTGTGCTGCGTCTCCAGGTCGGTGACCTGCTGCTGGAGGGCCGCGCGCCGTGAGAGCGCCTCGCGCGCCAGGTCCTCACGGCCCAGCGCCAGCGCCTTGCGGCCCTGGTCCTCCAGCTTGGACGACTGGCCCTGCAGCTGGTTCAGCTGCAGCTCCAGGCGCTTTCGGGACGTCGCCACGTCGGCGACGCCGCGGCGCACCTTCTGAAGCAGCTCCAGCTGCTTCTGGTACGAGTAATCGAGGGTCTCGCGCGGATCCTCGGCCCGGTCAAGGGCCTTGTTTGCCTTCGCGCGGAAGATCATCCCCATACGCTTCATGACACCGCTCATGGGCTTCGCGCGCCCCCTTCTGACGGACTGAGCTCCAGCACTCCCGATAGAACCCACAGTACGGGCCCTGCCTCTATTACCGCACTGTTCGGACGCCGATGTGCTCCTCCCCAAGGACGACTGCACCCGCAGAACGCTCCCGCCCAGGGTGTAGGTGAGGCCCGGGGACCTCTCCGTGACGTACTCCGGAACGGGCGGTTAACACCCGTATCCACCCGTCTCCACCCGCTTCCACCTGCCGGAACACTTCCGAGGACGCCGTCCGTTGCCGGATCGTTCCCGCCCGGGGCGACGGGCCCGCGCGGGAACCCCGTACCCTTGGGTTTTGTGTTCCGTAGCCGTGCCAAGACAGAGAAGGCCCCCACCGACAAGGTGACGGCGGACCTCTCCCAGCAGCCCCGCGACCCGCAGGCTCCCAAGGGTCGCCCCACCCCCAAGCGCAGTGAGGCCCAGTCGCAGCGCCGTCGCGCCGCGTCCTCGGCGCCGACCGACCGCAAGGCGGCCATGAAGCGCCAGCGCGAAGCGCGCCGGGCCGACCTGGCCCGGCAGCGTGAGGCGCTCGCGTCGGGCGACGAGCGCTACCTCCCGGTCCGCGACAAGGGCCCGGTCAGGCGCTTCGTCCGCGACTACGTGGACTCGCGCTTCTGCATCGCCGAGTGGTTCCTGCCGCTCGCCGTGATCATCCTGATCCTCAGCGTGATCCAGGTGCAGAACATCCAGAGCATCTCGCTGCTGCTCTGGCTCGGCGTGATCATCCTGATCGTGATCGACTCGATCGGTCTGTCGCTGCGCCTGAAGAAGCAGTTGCGCGAGCGCTTCCCGGACACCCCGAAGCGCGGAGCCGTGGCGTACGGCCTGATGCGCACGCTCCAGATGCGCCGACTGCGGCTTCCGAAGCCCCAGGTCAAGCGCGGAGAGCGGCCCTGAGCACGGAGACCTCCGGCTCGACCGAGGTCTCTTCGGCGTGCCCGGCAGGTCCCGTCGGCGTACGCGACCGGGTCCGCCGGGAGCTCGTCGCACGGCAGCTGGACGAACAGATAGCCGCGCGGTTCCCGGTGGGGCAGCGGCTGCGCGTCCTGGACGTCGGCATGGGCCGGGGCACCCAGGCGCTGCGCCTCGCCCGGGCCGGTCACTCGGTGACCGGCCTGGAGTCCGACGCAGGGCTGCTGACGGGCGCCCGCGCGGCCCTGGCGACCGAGCCGGAGGGCATCCGGGAGCGGGTCAGGCTGATCGAGGGCGACGGCCGGGACACCGGTGTGCACTTCCTGCCCGGCAGTTTCGACGTGGTGCTCTGCCACGGCGTCCTGATGTACGTCGAGGAGCCGGACCCGATGCTGGCCGGGCTCGCCCGGATGCTGGCCCCCGGCGGCCTGCTCTCCCTGCTCGTACGGAACGCGGACGCGCTCGCGATGCGCCCGGGGCTCGCCGGTGACTTCGGCGCGGCCCTGACCGCCTTCGACACCGCCACGTACACCGACCACCTCGGCACCACGGTGCGCGCGGACCGGCTCGGCGCACTGCGGGCCACGCTCGCGGGCATCGCCGCGCCGCTGCACGCCTGGTACGGGGTGCGGGTCTTCACCGACGGCGTGGAGAGCGACGCGGAGCCGCCGGCCGAGGAGCTGGAGCGGATCCTGACCCTGGAGGACCGGGCCGGGCGGACCGACCCGTACCGGGGCGTGGCGGCGCTGCTGCATCTGTGCGGGGTACGCGGCTAGCAGCGGTGGGCGGGCCCGGAGCCGCCCGCACGCACCTTCCGTTCCTGGGCGCGGGACCGCGCCGACGACTTCCGCTGAGCAGTCCCGTTCGGCCCATCAGTACGAGCACCCGAACGGGCCGGCGCCCAGACTCCGGATATGGACGCATCCCCCTCCCGCAGCCGGCCGCGCAGGCTGCTGATCCCCCTGTCCGCTGCCGTCTGCGCCCTCGCCCTGGCGGGCGGCTGTTCCGGTACGGCGCCGTCCCCGGCGCCCGAGGCCCCCGCGTCGGGCACGGCGCAGGGTGCGGTCAAGCGCGCCCCCGCCGATCTGCAGGACGGCTACCGGGCCGTCATCAACGATGTGCTGCCGTCGGTGGTGCAGATCGACGCCTCGGACAGCCTCGGTTCCGGGGTCGTCTACGACGACCGGGGGCACGTCGTCACCAATGCC
The DNA here is from genome assembly GCF_056172905.1 of Streptomyces sp. iso_384. Classification (NCBI taxonomy): domain Bacteria; kingdom Bacillati; phylum Actinomycetota; class Actinomycetes; order Kitasatosporales; family Streptomycetaceae; genus Streptomyces; species Streptomyces sp. iso_384. The sequence continues at coordinate 2,180,812 of NZ_JBWBTT010000001.1, read as the reverse complement.
CATGTGGTCGGCGAGGAGAAGAAGTTCAAGGTCAGCGTGGCCACCGGGGAGGCGGTGCTGAACGCCTCGCTGGTCTCCTCCTACCCGGAGCAGGACCTGGCCGTGATCAAGCTCGACGATGTGCCGGACGGGCTGAAGCCCGCGAAGTTCGGCGACGCGGAGAAGGTCGAGGTGGGCCAGATCGTGCTGGCGATGGGCTCGCCGCTCGGTCTGTCCAGCAGCGTCACCCAGGGCATCGTCTCGGCGCTCGGCCGGACCGTGAGCGAGAGCCGGGCGGGCGGTGGCACGGGGGCGACGATCGCCAACATGGTGCAGACGTCCGCGGCGATCAATCCGGGCAACAGCGGTGGGGCGCTGGTCAATCTGGACAGCCAGGTGATCGGCATTCCGACCCTCGCGGCGACCGACCCGCAGATGGGCGACAGCGCGGCGCCGGGCATCGGTTTCGCGATCCCCGTCTCCATGGTGAAGACGGTCGCGGACCAGATCATCAAGGACGGCAAGGTCACCGACTCGGGCCGGGCCGCGCTGAACATCACCGGCCGTACGGTCGTCGACGACGACTACCGCCCGGCCGGGGTGGCCCTGGTCAGCGTCGACCGGGGCGGTGCGGCGGACAAGGCGGGGCTGAAGCCCGGCGACACGATCACGAAGATCGGGGACACCCCGGTCACCACGATCACCACGCTCTCGGAGGCGCTGGCGGGTGACAAGCCGGGCCAGAAGGTGACGGTGACGTACACCCGCGACGGCGACAGCCGGACGGCGGAGGTCACGCTCGGGGAGATCTGATCCCCTGAAGAACCTGAAGTCAGGGGCGGTACGGGGTTTCCCGTACCGCCCCTTCCCGTCGGCCGGGCGTCAGGCGCTGTCGGCCTGCAGGCTCATCGGGCCGTAGATCTTGGTGGTGTCCTCGAAGAGCGTCACCTGTGCGGCGCCGCCCTCCAGGAGCTCTTTCCAGTACTCACCGATCCAGGACTCCGCGTCGCCCTGGGTGGTGAACTCCTCCGGCTGCAGCGCCGGCTCCGTCTCCGTACCGTCGGACTTCTCGAACCGCCACGTCCACGCCATGCCAGCCTCCCGGGTCGCGTTGCTGCTCCGCAGCCTAGCCGGGCGCGCACCTGACCGGGGGACGCGGGAGGATCAAGGTGTGGAACTGACTCTGCTCGGCACCGGAGCCCCCGAAGGGCTGCCGCGCCCCTCCTGCCCCTGCGCGGTCTGCGCCTCGGCCCGCGGTCCGTGGGCGCGGGCCGCGACGGCCCTGCTGGTCGACGACGCGCTGCTGCTGGACCTCACCCCCGGAGCGGTGTTCGCGGCCGCCCGTGCGGGGCACTCGCTGGGCGCGGTCCGGCAGGTGCTGCTGACCCACCCGCACGACGGGCCCGCCGTCGAGCTGCCCGCCCTGCTGCCGCCGGCCGGCCGGGTGCCGGACGGCCAGGCCCTGACGCTGATCAGCGGGCACCGGGTGCGGGCGGTGGCGATGGACGCCCCGGGGACCGGGTACGAGGTGACCGCGCCGGAGGGCGAGCGGCTGCTCTACCTGCCGCCGGGGGCCGCGCCCGCGGGGCTCGACGGGCGGGTGGAGCAGCATTACGACATGGTCGTCCTCGATGTGATCGCGCGGCCCGACGCGGTGGCCCGGCTGCGGTCGGCCGGCGCGGTCGGCCCGACGACCGAGGTGATCGCGGTCCACCTGGACCACGACGCCCCGCCGGGCGCGGCGCTGGAGCGGCGGCTCGCGGCGGCCGGGGCGCGGGCGGTGCCGGACGGGACGACGCTGGTGGTGGGCGAGTACCACGCGGTGCCGGACGTGCCGCGCCGGGTGCTGGTGACCGGGGGCGCGCGGTCGGGGAAGTCGCTGGAGGCGGAGCAGCGCCTGGAGACGTTCCCGGAGGTGGTGTACGTGGCGACCGGCGGCCGCCGCGACGGTGACCCGGAGTGGGCGGCCCGGGTCGGACTGCACCGGGAGCGCAGGCCGGGCGCCTGGCGGACCGAGGAGACCTGCGAGCTCACGGAGCTGCTGCGCTCGGACGGGCCGCCGCTGCTCATCGACTGCCTGTCGCTGTGGCTGACCGACGCGATGGACCGGGTGGCGGCCTGGGAGGACGGGCGGTGGCACGACGGCGGCGAGAAGGCGTTGCGGGCACGGGTCGCGGATCTGGTCGCGGCAGTGCGCGGCACCCGGCGGCCGGTGGTGCTGGTGACCAACGAGGTGGGGTCGGGGGTGGTTCCGGCGACGTCGGCGGGGCGGCGGTTCCGGGACGAGCTGGGGCGGCTGAACGCGGCGGTGGCGGCCGAGTGCGAGCAGGTGCTGCTGGTGGTGGCGGGTCAGGTGCTGGTGCTGCGGGGGTGAGGGGACGGGCCGTTCCGCGGGGCGCGGGGGCATGCCGTTCCGCGGGGTGCGGGGGTGGCTGGTTCCGCTGCTCGCGGCCCGGTCCGTCCCCAGGGCCGACCGGTACTGTTCCGGGCAGGGCGTGTCCGGCGGACACGCCCTGGGGGCCCGCCGCCGGGTTCCCGCACCGGACCCGACGTGACGACCCGCGAGGCAGACCTCCGTGAACCTGGACGACTTCTCCGACCTGATCCAACGCCCCGACGGGGGTGTGCGGCGCGATGCCGAGGAGCGGCGCGAGCGGCTGACCGTACCGCCGGGGGCGCTCGGGCGGCTCGACGAGCTGGGCGAGTGGCTCAGCGCCGCGCAGCAGTCCGTACCGGTCAGGGCCGTGGAGCAGCCGCGTCTGGTGCTCTTCGCCGGTGACCACGGGGTGGCGGAGCTGGGCGTCTCCGGCCGGCCGGCGGGAGGCGGGTACGAGCTGGTGCGCTCCGCCCTCGACGGGGCGAGCCCGGTCGCGGTGCTGGCGCGGCGCTTCTCGGTGCCGATGCGGATCGTGGACGTGTCGCTGGACTGCGATCCGGAGCTGCTGCCCGAGTCCGTGGTGCGGCACCGGGTGCGGCGGGGTTCGGGGCGGATCGACGTCGAGGACGCGATGAGCGCCGAGGAGGCCGAGCAGGCCGTCCGCCTGGGCATGGCCGTCGCCGACGAGGAGGCGGACTCCGGCACCGATCTGGTGGTGCTCGGCGACCTCAGCGTGGGCGGGACGACGGCCGCGGCCACCCTGGTCGCCGCGCTCTGCGGAACGGACGCCTCCGTGGTGACCGGGCGCGGTGGCGCGGGCATCGACGACCTGGCGTGGATGCGCAAGTGCGCGGCGATCCGGGACGCGCTGCGCCGGGCCCGGCCGGTGCTCGGCGACCAGCTGGAGCTGCTGGCCACCTCCGGCGGGGCGGACCTGGCGGCGATGACGGGCTTCCTGCTGCAGAGCGCGGTGCGCCGGATGCCGGTGATCCTGGACGGGGTGGTCTCGGCGGCCTGTGCGCTGGTGGCGCAGCGGGCGGCGTTCCGGGCGCCGGACTGGTGGCTGGCGGGCCAGGTCAGCGGGGAGCCCGCGCAGACGAAGGCGCTGGACCGGATGGCGCTGACCCCGCTGCTGGACCACGGGGTGACGGTCGGCGAGGGCAGCGGCGCGCTGCTGGCCCTGCCGCTGGTGCAGGCCGCGGCGGCGCTGGCCGCCGAACTGCCGGAGCGTGAGCCGGAGAAGTCCGCGGACGAGGAGCCGGAGGCCCCGGTGGCGTCGGAATCGGAGTCGGACGCCACCGCTCTCGACGGAGTCTGAGACCCCGGACCCCGCCCCGCGCGCGGACGAGATCGGCATCACTCCGGTGTCGCTCAACTTCGCGCTGCCCCGGCCCGTCTTCGGGAGGGACCGCGGCCCGGCGCGCATCCGCGCCGGCGCCACGTACCGACCGACGACCGACCGGGGGCCTGTTCCATGCTGTTCGAGAAGAGCGGATGAGCCGTTCCGCGGCCCTGCGCCGGGCGGCGGTACGGGAGTGGGGCCCGCTGTGCGCGACCGTACGGCGAGGGCTCGCCGGGCGGTGGGTGCGGGCGCTCGCGCTGACGCTGACCGCGGTGGCACTGACCGCGACCGTCCAGGTGGTGCAGAACCAGGGGTGGGGCTACCGGCCGGTGCAGAACCTCGGTGCCGTACGGGCCGAGGACCCGCTCTGGCTCGCCCTGCTGCGGACGCCGCTGTCGCTGTTCGTGCCCGCGCTCGATCTGCCGGTGTGGGGCGCGCTGGCGCAGATCCTGCTGGTGTTCGGCATCGCGGAGGTGTGCCTGGGGCGGTGGCGCACGCTGGCCGTCGCGTACGTCGCGACGCTGGCGGGGACGCTGTACGCCCGGATCGGCGTCGCACTCGGCCCCGGGACGTTTCCCGGACTGCCCGCCTCGGACGCGCAGGTGGTGGACACCGGCCCTTCGGCGGCGGTCGTGGGGCTCGCGGTGTACGTCTGCCACCGTCAACGCGCCTGGTTCACCGGGGCGCTGGTGGTCCTCGCGATGGTGGTGGAGGTCCTCGTCAAGGACAACCTGGCGGGCCGCGAGCATCTGGCCGCCATCGCCGCCGTCCTGGTGGTGTGCGGCGTACGGGAGTGGCTCGGGCGGCGGAGTGGCGCTCGGGTGCCGGACGCGGGCGCCTCCGGAGCGCTTCAGGATCTGGGCGACGGCGGCAGCGGGACCCGGTCCGGGGCGCCGCCGATGAGGTCCTGGAACTTCCGGCGCGGCCCGACCCAGCGCACGTCGTGGTGGTAGGCCCGCAGCAGCGCCCTGGAGCGGGCCCGGTGGCGGTGGCGGTAGAAACGCCTGGCCCAGGGCGAGGTGGGACGGGCCAGCCGGATCGCGCCGACCAGCGCGACGAACGGGACGAGGGTGCCGAGCACCGCCATCCGCGCCTTTCCCTTGAACAGGGCGATCAGGACGAAGCAGAAGTTGATCACGTAGGTGGTGATGACGCCGAAGCGGCCCTGCTGCTCCTCGTCGGTGACGTCGTCGACGCCGAGCGGGGAGAAGCCCGCCAGGACCAGCAGCACCAACGCGGCGGTCAGCACGACCACCTCCACGCTCTGCCGGCCCTCCTCGGTCCAGTACACGTCGTCCAGATGCAGGATCAGCGCGAACTCGTCGAGCACCAGACCGGCCCCCACCCCGAAGATCACCGCACAGACCCCGGCGGCCACGCCGTGCCGCCCGCTGGCCACCGCGCCGAACCCGCCGACCACCGAGAGCACGACCCCCGGCACCACATGGTGGATGTGCACCCCGCCCGGGGTGATGTTGCGGAACGGGCCCTTCCCGGCCCGGATCATGCGGGTGATGGTGCGGGTGATCGCGAAGGTCAGGACGAAGGCGGCCAGTGCGAGGAGCAGCGGCAGTTTGCCCGGCTCCGTGATGTTGTCGTGCCACCAGTGACCCATGCCACCCACTCCCGATACATCAGGTTTCACCATGATTTGCCGTGTTTCGGCCAATCTATCGGTGGGCGCCGGCGGCTAGCCTGCGCGCGGTGACCTCCCTGAACAGCCACGGGCTGCGTTTCGCCTTCGGCACCCTGACCGTGCTCCCCGTCCGCGTGACCCGCTGGGACCGTGCGACCGCCCGCGCCGGGATGCTCTGCGCCCCGCTCGCCGGGCTCGTCGTGGGTCTGCTCGCCGCCGCCCTCGGCTCGCTGTCGCTGCTGGCCGGCCCGGGGCCGCTGCTCGCGGCGGTGGCCTCCGTCGCGGTGCCGGCCGCGCTCACCCGGGGGCTGCATCTGGACGGTCTGGCGGACACGGCGGACGGCCTCGGCAGCGGGAAACCGGCCGAGGACGCGCTGCGGATCATGAAGCAGTCCGACATTGGGCCGTTCGGTGTCATCACGCTGCTGCTGGTGCTGCTGGCCCAGGTCGCGGTCCTCTTCGAGCTGTACGGGCAGGGCTGGGCGCACGGGGCGCTCGGGGCCGTCGTCGCGGCCGTCGCCGCCCGGCTCGCGCTGACCCTGGCGTCCCGTCAGGGCGTCCCGGCGGCCCGGCCGGAAGGGCTCGGGGCGACGGTGGCGGGCACGGTTCCGGCCGGGCGGGCGCTGCTCGCGGTGGTGGTGACGGTGGCGCTGTGCGCGGCGGCGGGCGCGCTGCTGGGCCCGTACGCGGCGCTGCGCCACGCGCTGGCGGTGCTCGGCGCGCTCGCCGCCGCCGAACTGCTGCTGCGGCACTGCGTACGGCGGTTCGGCGGGGTCACCGGGGACGTCTTCGGGGGCGTCGAGGAGACCGCGGCGACGGCGGCCCTGGTGGTGCTGACGCTCGGCACCTGACGGCGTGGCGCTTCGGGCGATCCCCGGCGCGGCGGCAGGGAACGGCCCGCCGCCGTCACGGAGCAGGAACCGCGCGCGTAGGCTCATTCCCGGCACATCGTCGGGGCGTCTACGATGCGCCGGGCACGGTCGGCCCACCCCTCGACCGAACTCGAACTCAACGGAAGCGAGATTTCACCACCGTGACTGCTCTCACTCTCAGCACTGCCGGTGCGGCGACGCTGCGCGCCGACGCACTCGTCGTCGGCGTCGCCAAGGGCGTCAAGGGACCGGTCCTGGCGCCCGGTTCCGAGGCCGTGGACAAGGCGTTCGACGGAAAGCTCGCCGCCGTCCTCGCGACCCTGGGCGCCACCGGTGCCGAGGGCGAACTGACCAAGCTGCCCGCCGCGTCCGGCCTCAAGGCCCCGGTCGTCGTCGCGGTCGGTCTCGGTCCGGTCCCGGACAAGGAGGACGCGTACGACGCCGAGGCGCTGCGCCGCGCGGCGGGCACCGCCGCCCGTGCGCTGACCGGTTCCAAGAAGGCCGGCTTCGCGCTGCCCGCCGGCTCCGTCGAGGACGCCGCCGCCGTCGCCGAGGGCGCGCTCCTCGGCTCGTACGCCTTCACCGCCTACCAGGGCGGCGAGAACAAGCTGGCCCCCAAGGACGCGAAGTCCAAGGACAGCGGCCCGAAGCTGCCGCTCGCCGAGGTCGCCCTGCTCGGCGCCAAGCCGCGCGACAAGGCCTACAAGGCCGCGGTCGAGCGCGCCCTCGCGCTGGTCGAGGAGATCAACCGGGCCCGCGACCTGATCAACACCCCGCCGAACGACCTGTACCCCGAGTCCTTCGCCGCCGTGGCCACCGCCGCGGGCAAGGAGCACGGCATCAAGGTCCAGGTCCTCGACGAGAAGGCGCTCGTCAAGGGCGGCTTCGGCGGCCTCCTGGGCGTCGGCCAGGGCTCCACGCACGGCCCGCGCCTGGTGAAGCTCGCCTACACGCACCCGAAGGCGGAGAAGACCCTGGCCCTCGTGGGCAAGGGCATCACCTACGACTCCGGCGGCATCTCGCTCAAGCCGGCCGGCCACAACGAGACGATGAAGTGCGACATGAGCGGCGCCGCCGCCGTGTTCGCCGCCGTCGTCACGGCCGCCCGCCTGGGCCTGAAGGTCAACGTCACCGGCTGGCTGGCGCTGGCCGAGAACATGCCCTCCGGCAACGCCACCCGCCCCGGTGACGTGCTGCGCATGTACAGCGGCAAGACCGTCGAGGTCCTCAACACCGACGCCGAGGGCCGGCTCGTCCTGGCCGACGCGCTGACCCGCGCTTCGGAGGAGAAGCCGGACGCGATCGTCGACGTGGCGACCCTGACCGGTGCGATGGTGCTGGCGCTCGGCAACCGCACCTTCGGTGTGATGGCCAACGACGACGCCTTCCGTACGTCGATCCACGAGATCGCCGAGGAGGTCGGCGAGGCCTCCTGGCCGATGCCGCTCCCCGCCGACCTCCGCAAGGGCATGGACTCCCCCACCGCCGACATCGCCAACATGGGCGAGCGGATGGGCGGCGGCCTGGTCGCCGGTCTGTTCCTGAAGGAGTTCGTGGGCGAGGGCATCGCCTGGGCCCACCTGGACATCGCCGGCCCGGCCTTCCACGAGGGCGCGCCGTACGGCTACACCCCCAAGGGCGGCACCGGCTCCGCGGTCCGCACCCTGGTGCGGCTCGCCGAGCGCACCGCCGACGGCGACCTCGGCTGAGCCGGACCCCGCCGATGACACGTACGGCCCCGGGCACAGGTCCGGGGCCGTACGTGTTGCCCGGGCGGGACCGTCCGGGGCGGAACCGGTGACCAGAGACCGGGTTTCGCTCTCGACGAACACCGACCGAATCCGTAGGTATCTACGCAGCAGTAACCCTCCGGAACGGATGATCGTCCGTCCCGGACCCGGGCCCCGCGTCCCGCCCACCGTCGACAAGTGCGAAGATGGGTTCTCGGCAGGACAGGGCCCCCACCACAGGGCCGAAGACAAAAGCGGCCGCACACCAGCCGACCGGCCGGTCACACCCCAGCGACGGGGCCCGGCATACGGCGCACATGCATGGAGGACGTGACGTGGCGAACGACGCCAGCACCGTTTTCGACCTAGTGATCCTCGGCGGTGGCAGTGGCGGTTACGCCGCGGCCCTGCGCGGAGCGCAGCTGGGCCTGGACGTCGCCCTGATCGAGAAGGGCAAGGTCGGCGGCACCTGCCTGCACAACGGCTGCATTCCCACGAAGGCACTGCTGCACGCGGGCGAGATCGCGGACCAGGCCCGCGAGTCGGCCCAGTTCGGCGTGAAGGCCACCTTCGAGGGCATCGACATGGAGGCCGTCAACAAGTACAAGGACGAGGTGATCTCGGGCCTGTACAAGGGTCTCCAGGGTCTCATCGCCTCGCGCAAGGTCCACTACATCGAGGGTGAGGGCAAGCTCTCCTCGCCCACCTCGGTGGACGTGAACGGCCAGCGCATCCAGGGCCGCCACGTGCTGCTGGCGACCGGCTCCGTGCCGAAGTCGCTGCCCGGCCTGGAGATCGACGGCAACCGGATCATCTCCTCGGACCACGCGCTGAAGCTGGACCGCGTGCCGAAGTCCGCGATCGTGCTCGGCGGCGGCGTCATCGGCGTCGAGTTCGCCTCGGCGTGGAAGTCGTTCGGCACCGAGGTCACCATCGTCGAGGGCCTCAAGCACCTCGTCCCGGTCGAGGACGAGAACAGCTCCAAGCTTCTCGAGCGCGCGTTCCGCAAGCGCGGCATCAAGTTCAACCTCGGCACCTTCTTCGACAAGGCCGAGTACACCCAGGACGGCGTCCGCGTGACGCTCGCCGACGGCAAGACCTTCGAGGCGGAGGTGCTGCTGGTCGCGATCGGCCGCGGCCCGGTCTCGCAGGGCCTCGGTTACGAGGAGCAGGGCGTCGCGATGGACCGCGGCTATGTCCTGGTCGACGAGTACATGCAGACCAACGTGCCCACGATCTCGGCCGTCGGCGACCTCGTCCCGACCCTCCAGCTCGCCCACGTCGGCTTCGCCGAGGGCATCCTGGTGGCCGAGCGGCTGGCCGGTCTCAAGACCGTCCCGATCGACTACGACGGCGTGCCCAAGGTGACGTACTGCCACCCCGAGGTCGCCTCCGTCGGCATCACCGAGGCCAAGGCCAAGGAGATCTACGGCGCGGACAAGGTCGTCGCCCTCAAGTACAACCTCGCGGGCAACGGCAAGAGCAAGATCCTGAAGACCGCGGGCGAGATCAAGCTCGTCCAGGTCAAGGACGGTGCCGTGGTCGGCGTCCACATGGTCGGCGACCGCATGGGCGAGCAGGTCGGCGAAGCCCAGCTGATCTACAACTGGGAGGCACTGCCCGCCGAGGTCGCCCAGCTCATCCACGCACACCCGACGCAGAACGAGGCGATGGGCGAGGCTCACCTGGCGCTGGCCGGCAAGCCTCTCCACGCCCACGACTGATCCCCCGGTCCCGGGCGCGACGACCGACCACTTCCGCATTTTTGTAAGGAGCAACTGAAACCATGTCGGTTTCCGTAACCCTTCCGGCGCTCGGCGAGAGCGTCACCGAGGGCACTGTCACCCGTTGGCTGAAGGCCGAGGGCGAGCGCGTCGAGGCCGACGAGCCGTTGCTCGAGGTCTCGACCGACAAGGTCGACACCGAGATCCCCGCCCCCGCGTCCGGTGTGCTGGCTTCCATCAAGGTCGCCGAGGACGAGACCGTCGAGGTCGGCGCCGAGCTGGCCGTCATCGACGACGGCTCGGGCGCTCCGGCTGAGGCCGCGGCCCCCGCCACCGAGGCCCCTGCCGCTCCGGCCGAGGCTCCGGCCCCGGCCGCCGAGGCCCCCGCCGCTCCGGCTCCCGAGGCCCCGGCTCCGGCCGCCGCCCCGGCCGGTGGCGCGTCCGGCACCGACGTCACCCTCCCGGCGCTCGGCGAGAGCGTCACCGAGGGCACCGTCACCCGCTGGCTCAAGGAGGTCGGCGAGGAGGTGGCCGAGGACGAGCCGCTGCTGGAGGTCTCCACGGACAAGGTCGACACCGAGATCCCCGCCCCGGTCGCCGGTGTGCTGCTGGAGATCGTGGTCGGCGAGGACGAGACCGCCGAGGTCGGCGCCAAGCTCGCCGTCATCGGCGCCCCGGGCGCGGCTCCGGCCGCCGCTCCGGCGCAGCCCGCCGCCCCGGCCCAGGAGGCCCCCGCGGCTCCCGCCCCGGCACCGGCCGCCCCCGCCGCTCCGGCTCCGGCCGCCCCGGCGCCGGCTCCGGTCCAGGCCCCGGCCCCGGCGGCTCCCGCCGCTCCGGCACCGGCGCAGCCCGCGCCCGTAGCCCCGGCGCCGGCCGCCCCGGCCGCGCCCACCGGTGACGACGGCGCGTACGTCACGCCGCTGGTCCGCAAGCTCGCGTCCGAGAACAACGTGGACCTGAGCTCGGTCAAGGGCACCGGCGTCGGTGGCCGTATCCGCAAGCAGGACGTCGTCGCCGCCGCGGAGGCCGCCAAGGCCGCCGCGGCCGCTCCGGCCCCGGCCGCTGCTCCGGCGGCCGCCAAGGCGCCGAAGCTGGAGGCGTCCCCCCTGCGCGGTCAGACGGTCAAGATGACCCGCATGCGCAAGGTCATCGGCGAGAACATGATGAAGGCGCTGCACTCGCAGGCCCAGCTGACCTCGGTCCTCGAGGTCGACATCACCAAGCTGATGAAGCTGCGCAACCAGGCGAAGGCCTCCTTCGCCGCCCGTGAGGGCGTCAAGCTGTCCCCGATGCCGTTCTTCGTGAAGGCGGCGGCCCAGGCGCTGAAGGCCCACCCGGTCGTCAACGCCCGGATCAACGAGGACGAGGGCACCATCACGTACTTCGACTCGGAGAACATCGGCATCGCCGTGGACGCCGAGAAGGGTCTGATGACCCCGGTCATCAAGGGTGCGGGCGACCTGAACATCGCCGGTATCGCCAAGAAGACCGCGGAGCTCGCGGGCAAGGCGCGCGGTGGCGGCCTGACGCCGGACGACATGTCCGGCGCCACCTTCACCATCAGCAACACCGGTTCGCGCGGCGCCCTGTTCGACACGGTCATCGTGCCGCCGAACCAGGCCGCCATCCTGGGCATCGGCGCGACGGTCCGCCGCCCGGTGGTCATCGACCACCCGGACCTCGGCGAGACCATCGCGGTGCGCGACATGACGTACCTCTCGCTCTCCTACGACCACCGTCTGGTGGACGGCGCGGACGCCGCCCGTTACCTGACCTCGGTCAAGGCGATCCTGGAGGCCGGTGAGTTCGAGGTCGAGCTCGGCCTCTGAACGCCCCCGCTGTAACCAGCCTCACCAGCGGCGCCCCCGTCCGGAACTCTTCCGGGCGGGGGCGCCGCCGTATTGTCTAAACAGCCCGGGAGGCCCACCGCCACCGTGATGATGTAGGCAGCACCGGTCTGCCCTGAAGGAGCACCTCATGACCCCGCCCGTCGTCCACTCGCTGCGCGAACAGATCCGCGAGCACATCGTGGAGGGGATCGTCAGCGGGCGCTGGAAGCCGGGCGAGCGGATCGTGGAGCGCCGGATCGCCACCGAGCTGGAGGTCAGCCAGACGCCCGTGCGCGAGGCGCTGCGTGAGCTGGAGACGCTCCGGCTGATCGAGTCGGCCCCCAACAAGGGCGTCCGGGTCCGCAATCTGACCGCCGCCGATCTGGAGGAGAGCTACCCGGTCCGGGCCGGCCTGGAGCAGATCGCGGCCGAGCTGGCGGCCCCCCGGCTCGGCCAGGACTGCTCGGCGCTGGCCCCGCACGTGGCCGCGCTGTACGAGGCGGACCGGCTGGCCGACGGCGAGGCGCAGGTGCGGCACACGGTGGGCTTCCACCGGGAGATGGTGCGCGCCGCCGGGAACGCGGTGCTGCTGCACACCTGGGAGGGGCTGGGCATCGAGGTGTTCACGGCCCTGTCGATCCGCTGGCTGGGCACGGTGCAGAAGTCGTACGCGGAGGAGCACCAGGCGCTCATCGACGCGTTCCTCGCCGAGGACCCGCAGATCGGGGCCCTGGTGAAGGCGCATGTGCTGGGTTGCGCGCCCCGCGCCTGACCCGTCCGCGAGGCTCCGATCATCTGGCGCCCGACCTGCTCTTCCGTGCAGGTCAGCGCCCTATTTGCACGCTATTTCGCGTCACTCCGTGCCCTGTTTCGAGGCACCCCATGCCACTTTTCTTCGTATCGAGAAGTTTTGCCTTCAATCCTTTGATCGATCATCGATCAGCGCCTTACAGTTCACTTCGCGGGCCCACCGGCCCCATCGCTCTGTCCTGCCAGATAGAGCCTTCTCCACCCCCCTCCTCTCCGGAAGGCGGCGATCATGACCGACCCCGTAGGAAAGCTTCCGAGCGAGCTCGACCAGCTCCCGGACCGTGACCCCGAGGAGACCGCCGAATGGGCGGCCTCCCTGGACGCCGTCACCAAGGCTGCCGGCCCGCACCGCGCCGCATACCTGATGCGCCGCTCGCTGCAGCACGCCGAGGGCGCCGGTCTCGCGCTGCCCAAGCTGCTGGAGACCGATTACGTCAACACCATCCCGACCGCCGCCGAGCCCGCGTTCGACGGCGATCTGGAGATGGAGTCGAAGATCACCGCGTGGAACCGCTGGAACGCGGCCGCGATGGTGACCCGTGGCGCCCGGTACGGGGTGGGCGGCCACATCGCCACCTTCGCCTCGGCGGCCTGGCTCTACGAGACCGGCTTCAACCACTTCTTCCGCGGCAAGGAGGGGGACGGCTCCGGCGACCAGCTCTACATCCAGGGCCACGCCTCCCCCGGCATCTACGCCCGCGCCTTCCTCGACGGCCGGCTCACCGAGCACCACCTCGACAACTTCCGCCAGGAGGCGGGCGGCGAGGGCCTGCCCTCCTACCCGCACCCGCGGCGGCTGCCCTGGCTGTGGGAGTTCCCCACCGTGTCGATGGGCCTCGGCCCGCTCTCGGCCATCTACCAGGCGCGCTTCAACCGCTATCTGGCCAACCGCTCCATCAAGGACACCGCCAACTCGCACGTCTGGGCCTTCCTGGGCGACGGCGAGATGGACGAGCCCGAGTCGACCGCCGCCCTCGCCCTCGCGGCCCGTGAGCAGCTCGACAACCTGACCTTCGTCATCAACTGCAACCTGCAGCGCCTCGACGGCCCGGTCCGCGCCAACTTCCGCGTGGTCCAGGAGCTGGAGGCGCAGTTCCGCGGGGCCGGCTGGAACGTCGTCAAGACGCTCTGGGGCAACGCCTGGGACGAGCTGTTCCAGCTGGACACCCAGGGGGCGCTGCTGCGCCGCCTGCGCGAGGTCCCGGACGCGCAGTTCCAGACGTACGCCACCCGCGACGTCGCCTACATCCGCGAGCACTTCTTCGGCGCCGAGCCCGCCCTCGTCGAGCTGGCGAAACTGCTCACCGACGCGAAGATCGCCGAGTGTTTCTACACCTCGCGCGGCGGCCACGAGGCCCGCAAGGTCTACGCGGCGTACAGGGCGGCGATCGAGCACAAGGGCGCGCCGACCGTGATCCTGGCCCAGACGGTCAAGGGCTACACGCTCGGCAAGGGCTTCGAGTCCAAGAACGCCAACCACCAGATGAAGAAGCTGTCGATCGACGAGTTCAAGGGCATGCGCGAGCTGCTCGGCCTCCCGATCCCCGACAGCGCCTTCGAGGACGGTCTGGTCCCCTACGGCCACCCCGGCGCCGACTCCCCCGAGGTCCGCTACCTCCAGGAGCGCCGCGCGGCCCTCGGCGGTCCGGCCCCGGCCCGCCGGCTGCACGCCTCCGCGCCGCTGCCGCAGCCCGAGGAGCGCGCGTTCAAGGCCCTGTACAAGGGGTCCGGCAAGCAGGAGATGGCCACCACCATGGCGTTCGTCCGCCTGGTGAAGGACCTGATGCGGGACAAGGAGACCGGCAAGCGCTGGGTGCCGATCGTCCCGGACGAGGCCCGTACCTTCGGTATGGAGTCGCTCTTCCCGTCGGCCGGCATCTACTCGCCGCTGGGGCAGACGTACGACCCGGTCGACCGCGACCAGCTGATGTACTACAAGGAGGCCAAGGACGGCCAGATCCTCAACGAGGGGATCACCGAGGCCGGCGCCATGGCCGACTTCATCGCCGCCGCCACGTCGTACGCGACGCACGGCGAGACGATGATCCCGTTCTACATCTTCTACTCGATGTTCGGCTGGCAGCGGACCGGCGACCAGATGTGGCAGCTCGCCGACCAGCTCGGCAAGGGCTTCATCGTCGGCGCCACGGCGGGCCGTACGACCCTGACGGGTGAGGGCCTCCAGCACGCGGACGGCCACTCGCACCTGATCGCGGCCACCAACCCGGCCTCGCTCAACTACGACCCGGCGTTCGCGTACGAGGTCGCGGTGATCGTCAAGGACGGTCTGCGCCGGATGTACGGTCCCGACGCCGAGGACGTCTTCTACTACCTGACGGTCTACAACGAGCCGAAGCCCCAGCCCGCGATGCCCGAGGGCGTAGAGGAGGGCATCGTCAAGGGCCTGTACCGCTTCAAGGAGGGCACGCACGCGAAGGCGGACGCGCCGCGCCTGCAGCTGCTCGCCTCCGGCACGGCGATCCACTGGGCCCTGGAGGCCCAGGAGCTGCTGGCCGCCGACTGGGGTGTCACGGCCGACGTCTGGTCCGCCACCTCGTGGGGCGAGCTGCGCCGCGACGCGTTGGCGGCCGACGAGGCGCTGCTCCGCGGTGAGCAGCAGGTGCCGTACGTGACCCAGGCGCTCTCCGGTGCGCCGGGCCCGGTGCTCGCGGTCAGCGACTGGATGCGCCAGGTCCCGGACCAGATCAGCCAGTGGGTGGAGCAGGACTGGTCCTCGCTCGGCACGGACGGCTTCGGCCTCTCCGACACCCGCGACGCGGCCCGCCGCCACTTCGGCGTCGACGCCCGGTCGATCGTGGTGGCCTCGCTGGCCCAGCTCGCCAGGCGCGGCGAGGTCCCGGCCTCGGCGGTCAAGGAGGCCCGGGAGCGCTACGGCCTCTGAGCCCCGCTCCCGTGGAGCCCGGCCGAACCCCCGGTCACCGGGCGGGCGCGCCCGACAGCGCGCCTGCCCGGCGGCCGGGGGTTCCGGCGTGGGACCGGCCCGCCCTGCCGCCACAATGGGCTCATGCGTGCTGCCCGGCTGATCAAGATGGTGCTGCTCCTGCAGGCCCGCCCCGCGATGACCGCCGCCGAGCTGGCGGCCGAGCTGGAGGTGTCGGAGCGTACGGTCACCCGGGACGCGCAGGCGCTCTCCGACGCGGGCGTCCCGGTCTACGCGGAGCGCGGCCGGGCCGGCGGCTACCGGCTCGTCGGCGGCTACCGCACCCGGCTGACCGGCCTCGCCCGGGACGAGGCGGAGGCGCTCTTCCTCTCCGGACTGCCCGCGGCGCTGCGCGAGATGGGCCTGGAGGACGCGGCGTCGGCGGCCCGCCTCAAGGTGTCGGCCGCGCTGCTGCCCTCGCTGCGCGACGCCTCCTCCTCCGCCGCCCGCCGCTTCCACCTGGACGCGCCCTCCTGGTACCACGAGCCGGAGACCCCCGAACTGCTGCCCGCCATCGCCGACGCGGTCTGGGACGACCGGCTGCTGCGGGCCCGCTACCGCCGGGGCGGGGGCCGCGAGGCCGGCGACGGAGGTACGGAGGTGGCGCGGGAGCTCGCTCCGTACGGTCTCGTCCTCAAGGCCGGCGTCTGGTACCTGTGCGCCCGGGCGGGCGAGGACTTCCGGGTCTACCGGATCGACCGGTTCACCGCGGCGGAGCCCGCCGAGGAGCGCTTCGAGCGGGACGAGACCTTCGATCTGCCCGGGTTCTGGGCGGAGCGGGCCGCCGGGTTCGCCCGGTCCCTGCTGCGGACCGAGGTGACCGTACGGGTGTCCGGGCGCGGGGCGCGGATGCTCGCGTACGCCGGTGACCGGGCGGCGGCCGCGGCGGCGCTCGCGGAGGCATCCGAACCGGACCCGGACGGCTGGCGCACGCTCACGCTGCCGGTGGAATCGCCGGATGTGGCGTACGGCCAGCTGCTGGCGCTGGGACCCGAGTTGGAGGTGCTGGCGCCCGAGTCGCTGCGCCTCCGGTTCGCGGCGGCCGCCGAACGTCTGCGCGAGATGTATCGCTGAAAGGCTTCAATTCGGTGTCTGCGCGTGCGGGAGCCCTCGTCAGGCTGGATGCTGGACCCGTGATGGACGAAACGGAATTCTGGGAGATCATCGACAGCACCCGCGAGGCCGCCGAGGGCGACCCCGAGGACCACGCCGACCTGCTGGTGGAACGGCTGGTGCAGCTCGATCCCGATTCCGTGCTGGACTTCGCCCGGCACTTCGAGGCCCGCTACAACCGCGCCTATGCCTGGGATCTGTGGGGCGCGGCGGCCGTGCTGCTGGGCGGGGCGAGCGACGACGCGTTCGACTACTTCCGCTGCTGGCTGATCGGCCAGGGCCGGGAGGTCTTCGAGGGGGCGCTGCACGATCCGGACAGCCTGGCGGAGCTGCTGGAGGACTTCGACGAGGAGATCGACGGGGACGGCGAGGATCTGGGGTACGCGGCCGACGAGGCGTACGAGCAGCTCACCGGGGTGGTCGCGCCGGACCTGGGGCTGCCGCCGCAGACCACGGAGCCGCTGGGCTCCCCGGTCGACTTCGAGGACGAGGAGGCGCTCGCCGCCCGCTTCCCCGAGCTGTGGGACCGCTTCGGGCCCACCCCGTAGCGGGTGCGTCAGGCGGGTCCGAGCGAGCGGCCCATGCAGACGTCGTCGACGTAACGCCCGTTCAGGAAGAACTCCCCGGGCAGCACCCCTTCGACGGCGAAGCCCTCGGAGGCGTACAGCGCGCGGGCCGGGTCGTTGTGCCCGAGGACCCGCAGGGTGATCCGGTTGGCGCCCTGGCGGCGGGCCTCGGCGAACGCGGCCCGCAGCAGGGTCCGCCCGACGCCGGCCCCGCGCGCCCAGTTCGCCACCGCGAGGCCGCGTATCTGGCGCACATGGGCGTTCGAGGCGAGCGGGGTGGGCGGGACGAGCCGGATGTACCCGGCGATGCCCACCTGCTCGTCCGCCGTCTCCGCCTCCACCACGAGGAAGTCCCCCGGCCCGTGCCCCTCGTCGAAGAAGGGCTCGTACGGAGGCACCGGCCGCGGCAGGACCGCGTGCAGCGTCGACCAGGTGGACCGGTCGAGCTCGGCGAGTTCGTCGTCGTCGGCGGGCACGGCGGGGCGGACGGGGCGGAGGGTGAGTGCGGCCATGGGGTCACTGTGCCACGCGGTGTTCCCGGTGTTCGAGGCGATTCATGGGGCAGGATGGGCCCATGCCGAGCTCCCGTATCGCCGTCAGCGGATCTTCCGGACTCATCGGAGCGGCGCTGGTGCGCTCGCTGCGCACCGACGGGCACGAGGTGGCCCGCCTGGTGCGCCGGCCCGCCAGAACCGGCGACGAGGTCGAGTGGGACCCCCAGCGGGGTTACGTGGACGTGGCCGGGCTCGTCGGCTGCGACGCCGTCGTGCATCTGGCCGGGGCCGGGGTGGGAGACCACCGCTGGACCGAGGCCTACAAGCGGGAGATCCGGGACAGCCGGGTCCTCGGCACGGCCGCCGTCGCCGAGGCCGTCGCCTCGCTCGACGCCCCGCCCCGCGTTCTGCTCTCCGGATCCGCCATCGGCTTCTACGGCGACACCAGGGACAGGCCGGTGGACGAGAGCGCGCCGCCCGGGGAGGGGTTCCTGCCCTCGGTCTGCGAGGAGTGGGAGGCGGCCACCGCCGCCGCCGAGGAGGCGGACATCCGTACGGTGCACGCGCGGACCGGCCTGGTCGTCGGCCGCGAGGGCGGGGCCTGGGGGCGGCTCTTCCCGCTGTTCAAAGCGGGTCTCGGCGGGAAGCTGGGCAACGGCCGGCAGTACTGGAGCTTCATCGCGCTGCACGACCACGTCGCGGCGCTGCGCCACATCCTGGACACCGAGTCGCTGACCGGGCCGGTGAACCTGACCGGTCCGGAGCCGGTCACCAACGCCGAGGTGACCGCCGCGATGGGCCGGGTGCTGCGCCGCCCGACGCTGTTCCCCGCGCCGGCGCCCGCGCTGCGGCTGGTGCTCGGGGAGTTCGCGGAGGATGTGCTGGGCAGTCAGCGGGTGCTCCCGTCGAAGCTGCTCGACTCCGGCTTCACCTTCGCCTTCCCCGGCATCGACGGGGCGATCCGCGCCGCGCAGCGCTGACCGTCGGCCCCTTCGGGGTCCGCCCGGTGCGGCGTGTGCGACCCCGTGCCCCGGTGCTCCCCGGCGCGCGTCTGACCCAGTATCAGCCATCCTCCTAGCCTCGATGCGAACTCCGGCATTCCGGGGGCCTGTTGGGGGCAAGAGCCCCCCACCAGTCGCACCGACTCGGGGAGGGGCACGTGCGCAGCACGGCACACCACGCAGACGTGGTCATCATCGGGGCCGGAATCGCCGGCCTGTCAGCGGCCCACCTGCTCATCGGGGCGGGGCTCGGCGTCAGCGTCCTGGAGGCGGCGCCCCGGGTGGGCGGCCGGCTCGCCACCGACGAGGTGGACGGGTTCCGGCTGGACCGGCTCGGCCCGCTCCTCTGCACCTCCTGGCCCGAGCTGGCCGGCACCCCGGGGCTCGGCGCCCCGGAGCTGCGGGAGTTCGCGCCGGGGCTCCTGGTCCACAGCGAGGGCCGCCGCCATCTCACCGGCGACATACGGAGCGCGAGGGGCGCACTCAAGGCGGCACGCACCCGTTCGAGCGCCCCACGAGCGCCCCGCACGCCCTGGGCGGCGCAGAGCACGTACGGGCACGAGCACGGAGCTCCGGCACGCGGCGGCGGCCGGGGCGGGGTGGTGACCGGGGCGATCGACCGGGCCCGGCTGGGCGCGGCGCTGTCCCGGCTGGCGGCCACCCCCCGGGCCCGGCTGCTGGCCCGCCCGGAGCGCACGGTCGCCGGAGCGCTGGCCGGCGTCGGGCTGCCCGCCCGTACGGTGGACGGCGTCCTGCGCCCGCTCCTCACCGCACTGCTCAGCGACCCCGCCCTCACCACGTCGAGCCGGTGCGCCGATCTCGCGCTGCGGGACTACGCACGCGGCGGGCTGTGCGTACCGGCGGGCGGTTCGTCCGCGCTGCCGGAGCTGCTGGCGGCCTCGCTGCCGCCTGGCACGGTCAGGACCGGGGTGCATGTGACGGCCGCCGACATCACCTCCGTACGCACCAAGGAACACGGTGAGCTGGGGTGCCGTTCGCTGCTGCTGGCGACCGGCGCGGGGGCGGCGGCCGAGCTGCTGCCCGGTCTGCGGGTGCCGTCCTTCCACCCGGTGACGGTCCTTCACCACACAGCGCCCGTCCCGCCGCCGACGGGCAGGTCGCTGGTGCTGGACGGGGACCGGTCGGGCCCGGTGGCGTACACCGCGGTGATGAGCGAGGTCGACCCCTCGCGGGCGCCGGAGGGCCGGGCGCTGATCACCTCGACGGTGCTCGGCACCCCGCCGCCGGACCTGGACCGCTCGGTGCGGGCGCATCTGGCGTCGCTGTACGGCGTGCCGACGGACGGCTGGGAGCTGCTGGCGGCCCATCACGACCCGGAGGCGGTGCCCGCGATGGAGGCCCCGCACGATCCGCGCCGGCCGGTGCGGGTGCTGGCCGGGCTGTATGTGTGCGGCGACCACCGCGACACGAGCTCGGTCCAGGGCGCGCTGCACTCGGGCCGCCGGGCGGCGGAGGCGATCCTCACCGACCTGGCCGTGCCCGGCGCCCATGAGGGGAGCCTGCCCCGGGCCGCGTGAGCCCCGGGCCGCCGCGTCCCGTGAGCCCTGGGTCGCCGTGTCCCGCGGGGCTCAGCCGAGGGCGGCGACCCGGTCGCGGTAGCCGCGTACGGCGACGGCGTCCCGGTAGGGCTCCAGGCTGCGCTCGAAGACGCGTACGTACTCCGTGGCGCGCACCGAGCGCATCTCGGCCGCCTGCTGGGCCGCCTCCGCGCCCAGCTGGCAGGCCTGGTCCAGCTCGCCCAGGCCGAGGCGGGCCGAGGCGAGGACCACCCGGCAGAACAGCCTGCTCCGGGCGTACGCCGGGGCGCGCAGCGCGAGCGACCGCTCGGCGTGCTGGGCGGCGGCCCGGTACTGCTGGAGGTCGCGGTGGCAGTGGCTCAGCTCGTCGGCGAGCTGCGCCTCGTCGAAGGTGCGGGCCCAGTGCGGCACCTCGTCGCCGGGGCGGGCGGCCTCCAGGGCGTGTTCGGCCCGGGTCAGGGCGGCGGTGCAGGAGCGCGCCTCGCCGAGCACGCCGTGGCCGCGCGCCTCCACCGCGTGCAGCAGCGCCTGGACGAGGGGCGGAGCCGCCGAGCCGACCCCCTGCTGGGCGACCCGGGCGAGCTGGACGGCCTCCCGGCCGTGCCCGAGGTAGACCGCCTGCCGGCTCATCGTGATCAGCACATAGGCGCCGTAACCGCGGTCGCCGGCGGCCTGGGCGAGCCGCAGCGCCTGGACGAAGTACCGCTGGGCGAGGCCGTGGGCGGCGATGTCGTACGAGGTCCAGCCGGCCAGCCGGGTCAGGTCGGCGACCGCGGCGAACAGCCGTCGCCCGGTGGCCTCGCCGTACGTGCCCCGGAGCATCGGCTCGGCCTCGTGCTCCAGATACCGCACGAGGGCCTGCCGGGCGTGGCCGCCGCCGTACGCGTGGTCGAGGGTGCGGAAGAGCTCGCCGACCGAGCGCAGCGCGGCGACGTCCCCGCCGCCGACCCGCAGCCCGGTGCCGCTGTTGGTCTGCCGCTGGCGCGGGACCACGGGCAGCGGCCCCGCGGTCGTCGGCGGGTGCGCGGCGGGCGGATGTGTGGCGGGCGGGCCCGGGGGCGTGGGCCGCAGCGGTCCGGCGGCCGGGCGCGGCAGGCCCCGGCCCTCGGTGCGCTGCGCCCCGTCCGTACGCCCGGACGCCCCGGCCTCTCCCCCGGCCCGGCGGGCGGCGCCGCCGTCCCGGGCCACCCATTCGTCGGCCCGGCCGATCAGCCAGTCCCGGCTGGGCACGACGAGTCCGGCGGGCGTGAAGGCGATCTTGCGAAACTCCGTGTGCGTACCGGAGTCCTTGCGCCAGAGGCCGCTGACGATGTCGACCGCCTCGGTGGGCGTGGCCGCGAACTCCAGCCCCGCGTAGACGGGGGCGCAGGCGTCGAGCCCGAGATCCTGCGCGGAGAGCCGTCGCCCGAGCCGCCGGGTGAACACCTCGGCGATCAGCGCGGGCGTGGTGCCGCGCGGCTGCTGTCCCCGGAGCCAGCGGGTGACCGAGGTTTTGTCGTACCGCAGGTCGAGGCCGTGTTCGAGGCCGAGCTGATCGACCCGGCGGGCCAGGCCTGCGTGCGAGAACCCGGCTTCCGCGATGAGTGAGGCGAGTCGGCGGTTGGGCGTGCGCTGCGGGGGTCGTTCCGACATCGCTGTACGGTCTCCTGCCTTCGGGGCCGGACGGGCAGCCCTCATGGGAACGGCGCGAATTTAGCGGCCACCGGGGCGGTCACCGCCACCCTTTGCTCCACGTTCATCCGATCGTGTGAGGATTCCGGACAGAGCTGACGGAAACGTCCGACACCTGAGTGCGGGGCCGGTGCGCCCAAGAGATCCGGGCCGGCGTGCCCGCGGGTGCGGGCCGACGTGCCCATGAGTGCGGTACGGCGTATCCCGGCTGCGGCCGTTCCACCTGCCGGGGGGCCGTTCGGGCGACGGCCGTACAGTGGATGCGGGCGCGATCAGTGCAGGGCGCCGTCATCCCGGGGACACCCCTCCGGGCATGCGGGGCCACCTAGGGAGGCATCGGTGAGCGAGCTGCGGTTCGTCCGTCTGGGCTTCGGCGAACAGGCCGTCGAATACACGGAGGCTTGGCAGAAGCAGCGGGAGGTGCACGCGGACCGGTTCGAGGACCGCGTGCCGGACACCTGTCTGCTCCTGGAACACCCTCCCGTCTACACCGCGGGACGCCGCACGGCGGACAGTGAGCGGCCGCTGGACGGCACCCCGGTCATCGATGTGGACCGCGGCGGGAAGATCACCTGGCACGGCCCCGGGCAGCTCGTCGGCTACCCGATCCAGAAGCTGCCGCGCCCGGTCGACGTCGTGGCGCACGTGCGCCGGCTGGAGGACGCGCTGATCCGCACGGCCGCCGACTTCGGCGTGGAGACCACCCGGGTCGAGGGCCGCAGCGGCGTCTGGGTGCTCGGCGACCCGGTCGAACAGCGCCAGGCGCTGGGCGGCCTCTCGCTGGACTTCGACCCGCGACTCCAGGACGAGGAGTTCGACCCGCGGCTGAACGGCCCGGAGTACGCCCCGTCCAACGCCGGCCAGCGCCGCGAGGACCGCAAGCTGGCCGCGATCGGGATCCGGGTCGCCAAGGGCGTCACGATGCACGGCTTCGCGATCAACGTGAACCCGGACAACACCTGGTTCGACCGGATCGTGCCGTGCGGCATCCGCGACGCCGGGGTCACGTCCCTCTCCAACGAGCTGGGCCGGGAGATCACGATCGAGGAGGTGCTGCCGGTCGTCGAGAAGCACCTGCGGGACATCCTGGAGAACGCGGAGCTCGCTCCGCGGGCGGTGGACCAGCCGAAGGCCGCGGCCCCGGCTCCGACGCCCGCCCCGGCGCCCGCGCCCGCCTAGGGCCGACCGGCCGTACCGGCCGGTAGCCCCGACCGCCGCCATCGGCCGGGGAATAGGCCCCGCCGGCCGCAGGTTGGGCAGGCGTAGGACCGTCTGATGTACGGGCGTACCCTGGTGTTAGCCAAAGAATCCAAAGCACATCCGAACCGCGGTTCGAACCGCGAAGCGAACCGCGAAGCGAACCGCGAATCCAACGCAGCAGATAGCAAAGGGGAGCCGGAGTGTCCGCTGTCGCACCCGACGGGCGCAAGATGCTGCGCCTGGAGGTCCGAAACAGCCAGACCCCCATCGAGCGCAAGCCCGAGTGGATCAAAACGCGGGCGAAGATGGGCCCCGAGTACAAGCAGCTGCAACAGCTGGTGAAGGGCGAAGGGCTGCACACGGTCTGCCAGGAGGCGGGCTGTCCCAACATCTTCGAGTGCTGGGAGGACCGCGAGGCCACCTTCCTCATCGGCGGCGACCAGTGCACCCGGCGCTGCGACTTCTGCCAGATCGACACGGGCAAGCCGCAGGCGCTGGACCGTGACGAGCCCCGCCGTGTCGGCGAGTCGGTCGTCACGATGGACCTGAACTACGCCACCATCACCGGCGTCGCCCGCGACGACCTGGAGGACGGCGGCGCCTGGCTGTACGCCGAGACCGTCCGCCAGATCCACGCGCTCACCGCGGAGCGGGAGGCCGGCGCGACCAAGGTCGAGCTGCTGATCCCCGACTTCAACGCGGAGCCCGAGCAGCTCGCCGAGGTCTTCTCCTCGCGCCCCGAGGTGCTCGCGCACAACGTGGAGACGGTGCCGCGGATCTTCAAGCGGATCCGCCCCGGCTTCCGCTACGAGCGTTCCCTGGAGGTCATCACCCGGGCCCGCGAGGCCGGTCTGGTCACCAAGTCCAACCTGATCCTCGGCATGGGCGAGACCCGCGAGGAAGTCAGCGAGGCGCTCCAGGACCTGTACGACGCAGGTTGCGAGCTCATCACGATTACGCAGTACCTCCGCCCCTCCGTACGGCACCACCCGGTCGAGCGCTGGGTGAAGCCGATGGAGTTCGTCGAGCTGAAGGACGAGGCCGACGCGATCGGCTACTCCGGCGTGATGTCGGGTCCGCTGGTGCGGTCCTCGTACCGCGCGGGCCGTCTGTTCCAGCAGGCGATGGAGGCGCGCGGCGTCGCCGCCGGGAGCATCCAGGCCGCACCGGCCGTGTGAATCCGCTCACGAGCGGCTACCGCGCCGTAACCGCGTGACCGAAGCGGTCCGGACGCTCCCCGCAGGTGGGGGACGCGTACGGACCGCTTCGGCGTGCGCGGCACCGGAATCAAGGCTTCATTGGTGTTTGACCGCCCGGTCACGCGCTGGTAACACCAAGCAGTGACCCTAGGTACACGTGCGGCAGCGACTCCGGCAGCCGCCGCCGTCACTGCTTCCCACACTCATCCGCGCCCCCGGGGCGCATCCTTCCGAGGGGGAACACCACGATGCAGGCCGCACCGGTCCGCGCCCACGCTCTTCCGTCCGTCACCACCGCCCTGCGCGCGGTCGAGTCGCTGCTGCTGAGCGGCGGCCAGCGCACCGCCCGCCGCAACGCCTGGACGGCCGTCCTGGAGGACCGCCGCCGCGCCAAGGACCGGGTGGAGGCCCAGCACGTGCTGGAAGCCGTGGCCGACCACCGTTCCTAGGTCGCTCCCACGTTCCTGGACCGCTCCCACGTTCCTGACTCGCTCCCTCGCCACGTAAACTTCGGTACATGGCGAGGAAGGCAAAAACTGAAGGCGCGGACAGCGCCGAGAACGCAGGGCGGCTCAAGCAGATCGCCCTGACCTACAAGATGACCAAGCGGACCGACAGCAAGATCGGTCTTGTCGTCGCGGGTGTCGGAATCCTCACGTTCGGTGTCCTCCTCGGCATCGGCTTCGCGATCGGCCACCCGGTCTATCTGGGCATCCTGGGCTTCGTCCTGGCCGTCCTCGCGATGGCGATCATCTTCGGCCGGCGCGCCGAGCGGGCGGCCTTCGGACAGATGGAGGGCCAGCCCGGAGCGGCGGCCGCCGTCCTGGACCGGATCGGACGCGGCTGGACCACCACCCCCGCGGTGGCGATGAACCGCAGCCAGGACGTCGTCCACCGGGCGGTCGGCAAGGCCGGCATCGTCCTGGTGGCCGAGGGCAACCCGAACCGGGTGAAGAGCCTGCTGGCGGCCGAGAAGAAGAAGATGGCCCGCATCGTGGTGGACGTGCCGGTGCACGACATCATCGTCGGCAACGGCGAGGGCCAGGTGCCCCTGAAGAAGGTCCGCACCAAGATGCTGAAGCTCCCCCGCGTCCTGACCGGCCCGCAGGTGACCGCCACCAACGACCGGCTGCGCGCGATGGGCGACCTGATGAGCAACATGCCGCTGCCGAAGGGCCCGATGCCCAAGGGCATGCGGATGCCGCGCGGCGGAAAGATGCGCTGACGGCGGCGGCCGACGTACGCACACGACGGGGCGGCCCCGGACCGGTGAACGGTCCCGGGGCCGCCCCGTTTCTCACGCCTCCGGGCGGCCGGGGTCCCATCCGGGCCGACCGCATCGGAAGGTCACACGCCTCGCACGGCCACACGCACCGGGAGGTCACACCCCTCGGAAGGTCACACTCCTCGGAAGGTCACACGCACCGGGAGGTCACACCCCTCGGGAGGCTACGGGGGTCACATCCGCACCTGTACGGAACGCGACAGCCGGTCGTGCAGCCCACGCCCGTCGCGGTCCCAGACCAGCGCGGGGATGACGAGCAGCAGCAGTACGGTCCGCACGGCCACGCGCACGAGCCCGAGCCGCCCGCCGCCCTCGGCGACCACCCGGACGCCCAGGAGGCGCTTGCCGGGCGTGCAGCCGATGGTCCCGACGGTCAGCAGGCTCATCACGAGGAAGATCCCGAGCGCCCAGTTCCCGGCCGCCTGCTGGTCACCGCGAGCGAACAGCCCGTATGCGATCACCATGCAGAGCGACCAGTCGATGAAGAGGGCCCCGAAGCGCCGCCCGAGCGGAGCGACCGAGCCGGGCCCCTCCTCGGGCAGCCCCAGCCCCTTGCCCCGGTAGCCGAAGTCGGCGCCCATCTGTTCGGCGGCCGCGCGGGGCCCCGAGAGCCACGATCCGATTGCTTGCCTGTTGTCCACCCGTCCACGGTACTGCGCCCATGTTTGCCCCCGGCCGGGCGGGGCACGGAAACAGCCGCGCGGAGACAGCCGCTGAGATGCCGCCCACCACCGCCCCGGTTAACTTGGGCGAAACAAATGGGTCACGCTTGAGAAATCACGCCTGCCTATGGTCGGGTCCAGCGTGCGCCACCGCACTGGCCGCACCACGAGCTACAACCCCGTCCCTCCCGGGCCGGGAGTAGGAGGAGTTGGATGTTCCAGAACGCCGACGAAGTGCAGAAGTACGTAGCGGACAACGACGTCAAGTTCATCGATGTCCGGTTCTGCGACCTGCCCGGGGTGATGCAGCACTTCACGATCCCGGCAGCGACCTTCGACCCGGCCGAGGAACTGGCCTTCGACGGTTCGTCGATCCGCGGCTTCCAGGCCATCCACGAGTCCGACATGGCGCTGCGCGCCGACCTGTCGACGGCCCGGGTGGACCCCTTCCGCCGCGACAAGACCGTCAACATCAACTTCTTCATCCACGACCCGATCACGGGCGAGCAGTACAGCCGTGACCCGCGCAACATCGCCAAGAAGGCCGAGGCCTACCTCGCCTCGACCGGCATCGCGGACACCGCGTACTTCGGCCCCGAGGCCGAGTTCTACGTCTTCGACAACGTCCGCTTCCAGACGTCGGCGAACGAGAGCTTCTACCACATCGACTCCGAGGCCGGCGCCTGGAACACCGGTGCGGTCGAGAACAACCGCGGCTACAAGGTCCGCTACAAGGGCGGCTACTTCCCGGCCCCGCCGGTGGACCACTTCGCCGACCTGCGTGCGGAGATCTCCCTGGAGCTGGACAAGAACGGCCTCCAGGTCGAGCGCCAGCACCACGAGGTCGGCACCGCCGGCCAGGCCGAGATCAACTACAAGTTCAACACGCTGCTCGCTGCGGCCGACGACCTGATGCTCTTCAAGTACATCGTGAAGAACGTCGCCTGGCGCAACGGCAAGACCGCGACCTTCATGCCGAAGCCGATCTTCGGCGACAACGGCTCGGGCATGCACGTGCACCAGTCGCTGTGGCAGGGCGGCTCGCCGCTCTTCTACGACGAGCAGGGTTACGCCGGCCTGTCGGACATGGCCCGCTACTACATCGGCGGCATCCTGAAGCACGCCCCGTCGCTGCTGGCCTTCACCAACCCGACGGTGAACTCCTACCACCGCCTGGTCCCCGGCTTCGAGGCCCCGGTCAACATGGTGTACTCGCAGCGGAACCGTTCCGCCGCGATGCGCATCCCGATCACCGGCTCGAACCCGAAGGCCAAGCGCGTCGAGTTCCGCGCCCCGGACCCGTCCTCCAACCCGTACCTCGCGTTCTCCGCGCTGCTGATGGCGGGCCTGGACGGCGTGAAGAACAAGATCGAGCCGGCCGAGCCGATCGACAAGGACCTCTACGAGCTGGCTCCCGAGGAGCACGCCAACGTCCAGCAGGTCCCGACCTCCCTCCCGGCCGTGCTCGACGCCCTGGAGGCGGACAACGAGTACCTCCAGGCGGGCGGCGTCTTCACGTCGGACCTGATCGAGACGTGGATCGACTACAAGCGCACGAACGAGATCGCCCCGATCCAGCTGCGACCGCACCCGCACGAGTTCGAGCTGTACTTCGACATCTAAGCCACAGGTCGCGCCGACCGTGGGCCGTCGGCCGTACCCCTTCGGGGGTGCGGCCGACGGCCTTCTTCATGGGCCCACACGGTGAACCCCGCCCATGGCAGGACGTCGGTCCGGGTGGCCGACGCGGTCCGCGGTTCCGCCCTGAGGTGTCCGACGGTGGAGTCAGTGGGAATCAGGCATCTTGTAGTCGCCGGGCATGACCGCATAGCCCGGCACGGACGGCCAGCGGACCGTCAGGACCACCGACTCCTCCTCCGCGAACCATGAGTGATCGACTCCGCGCCCCCACACGACGTAGTCGCCCTGCTCCGCCAGCAGGACGTCACGGCCCGGCAGTTCGACGCGGAAGCGCCCGCTGATGAGAACCAGGAGAGCCGTGCGTTCCTCGCCCCTCACCCACTGCGATCGCCTGTCGGCACGGGGGTGGACGCCCCATTTGATCTCCACGGCCTCGCTGTGGCGCGGGTCGCCGGCGTCCTTGAAGTGCCCGAGGAGCCATCCTCGGTCCAGTGCCGCATCCTTGCCCGCGTTGCCCACGTACACGCTGTCGTTCACGTGAGGGACGCTAGCAGCGCCGGTCATGCGGCGGCGCTGCGCCGGGGAGCCCGCCGAAGCACGCCGTCCGTGCCGACCACGAAAGTGAACTGTTCGGTCAGCTCTGCCGCTGCCCGCCTCACGGTTCGCCTGACGGTCCGGTCCGGTCCGGTCAAGAAGCGTACGACCCTGTCGACTTGGCGTCGCTCCGGAAGTGGAACTGGTACTGCGTGTTGTCCTTGACGTTCGTGGCGATCACTTTCCAGCTGCCGGCCTTCGCGAGCTTGTAGTCGGCCTGGCAGCTCCTGCCACCACTCCGCGGGAGGAAGCAGACCTTCACGTAACGGTCCGTGCCGGTCTTGATGTTGATGTCGGCGCAGCTGCTCGTCGTCTTGAGGTAGTTGAACGTGGGGTAGTTCGGGTAGATCTGCGTGCCCGTCGCCTTCGTGTAGGTCCTGGCGTTGCCGTAGCAGGACTGGGCGGCCACCTCCCCCGGGGTGGCCGCGGTGGCGCTTCCGGTGGCGAGCAGGCCACCGCCGATGAGTGCGCCGGTCATGACGACGGTGGCGAACCGCTTGTGGAGGTTCATGGAGGGCCCTTCCCCGTTGGGTGTGCTGACGTGCGTCTCCCGCCACTGTGGCGGGCGGGCGGAGCAGGCCGTACCTACAACATTCCAGGTACCGCGCCCGGGCGCGGTCCGCCATCGTGGTCGCCGGTGGTCTTCGGCCCGGTTCAACGGGGGTTGGGTCGCAGGCATCGACAACACGGGGGTTTCTCATGCAGATCCGCAAGCGTTTCCTCGCCGTCGCCATGACCGGCGCGCTCGCCGGGGCCGGTCTCGTCGGCGGCACGGCCGGCGCGGCCGGCGCGGCAGCCCAGGGCGATGCGGGCGCCCAGTCCTGCTACGGCAACGCCTGGAGCTACAGCAAGCCGTCGGGCGCCTTCCTCCAGCCGCAGAGCGTCACGTACTTCACGACCGGCAACTGCGCCGACATCAACATCAAGACCAACACCATCCGCAGGGTGCGGGTTTGCTTCTACAGCAGCAGCGGTGGCCTCAACTACTGCCAGAGCGCCTACAAGACCACCACGGCGGGCCAGTGGAAGGTCATCGCCAGCGACGTACTGGACGGCACCCACTTCACGTTCGAGTTCGCGAGCTCCGCCGCCTCGACGGGGCAGCGGGCCCACTGATCGCCAAGGGTCCGCACGGCGGGGCGTGGGCGGGACGTGCGCGTGGTGTCAGCGCAGCGAGGGCCGTGCCCGTCCCGCCCAGTACTCGTCCGCCGTGATGCCCAGCAGGACCACGTCGTGGTACGTGCCCGCGAAGAACTCGTGCTGGCGCAGGCGGCCCTCCTCCACGAAGCCGAGTCTGCGGTAGAGGGCCAGCGACGCGTCGTTGAAGGCGTAGACCTCCACCTCGCACTTGTGGCAGCGCTGTTCGGCGAACATGTAGGTGAGGATCAGTTCGGTGGCCTCGGCCGCGTAGCCCTGGCGGCGGTGTTCGCGGGTGACCTCGATGCCCGTACGGAAGCGGCCCGCCCTCGCGTCCGTCTCGCCGACCGACACCGCGCCCACGAAGGCGTGCTCGAAGCGGGTCTCGATGACCAGTTGGTACGAGGCCGGGTTCGGGGCGCGGCCGGCGCGTTCGGTGGTCCAGGCGCGGAAGCTCTCGTCCGAACGCGGAGGTTCCACCACGTCGGCGTTACGGGCGTCCACGGTGTGCAGGGCCAGGGCCCGGAAGCCCTCCCAGTCCTGCGGTTCGATGCCCCGCAGGCGTACCCTCTCGCCGGTCCACAGGTCGCTCATCGGGGCTCCAGACTGGTGTGTGTGCAGGCAGGGGGTATTCAGGTCGGGCGGGCGGTCAGGTTACGTGGCGTGCGATCGTTCTCGCGACGGTCAAGGACTCCGTGTGCGTGGTGTCCACCTCCAGGTCGTACGTCACGCCCCGGTGGACCGTCTCCGCCTGTGCCGCGGCCATGCCCCTCGGGCGGTCGCCCCGGGCGATGCCGCGGGCCTCCGCGACCGCGCCTTCGCAGTGGACGCCCACCCACAGGACGTTCAGGCCCGTCAGCGCCTTGCGCCACCCTTCCCGGGAGGCCGGGCCGCCGAGGAACACGTCGTCGATGATGACCTTCGCTCCCGCCCTCGCCATCGCGGCCACGCCCTCGCGCCAGGCCGCCTCCAGCCTGCGGAACTCCTCGCCGACCGCCACGCCGCCGTCCGCCGCGAACTCGATGCCCTCGCCGCCCGACCTCAGGGACGCGGGCAGCGCGTCGGCGAACGTGTCGATCGCGGCGGCGAGCCACGGGGTCGGCAGCTCCGCCTGGAGGCAGCGGACGATGCCGGACTTGCCGGAGCTGGAGCCGCCGTTCAGCACGATCACCTGGGTTGTCACCCGGTCACAGTAGAGGCAACCCGTGCGGTGTTCGACGCGTTTTCGGCGAGCCGCTCGCTAGGCGGGCCTGATCGTGGCCAGGTGCGCGAGCAGCAGGATCAGCCGGTACGCCGCCGCGTAGTCGGGGGCCGTGAAGGTGACCGTACGGGCGCCGCCGGTGCGTGTGACGCCCGGTACGAGGGTCGCCAGGTCGACCGTGTGCGCGCCCGCGAGGTCGACCTCCACGTCCAGCGGAGCGGGGGCGAGCGTCAGGGGCGGGATCTCCGCGCGGCGCGTGATCGCGTCCGCCGCCGCCCGGCGCAGCCGGTCCCGGGCCTCCTCCGGGTGCAGGGTCACGGCGGCCGCCGCGCCCAGCGCCTCCTTGACCGGGACCGTGACCGCCGCCGGGGCCAGCTCGGTCAGCTCGGCGCAGGCCGCGTCGTCGCCGCTGAGCAGGACGACCGGTACGCCGAGGTGGCCGGCCATGGCGGCGTTGAGCCCGATCTCGCCCAGCGAGCGGCCCGCCACCCGTACGTCGAGGATCTCGCCGTTCATCGTGTGCGCCAGCACGCCCGGGCCCTCCCCCGCGCGGACGTGATAGCCGACGAACAGCGCCGCGTCGGTCTCCGCGTCGAGCCCGGCGAGCATGTTCAACGCGCGCGGCTTGCCCCGTACCAGACGGGCACGGCGGTCGAGTTGCTCCGGCAGGAGGTTGCGGAAGGTGCCGTGCGCGTCCGCGACCAGGACATCGGCCGTGGGGTCGGCGTCCAGGACGCCCGCGATCACCGCGTTCGCGTCGGCCGTCATCAGCTCCCGGCCGCGCTGGTAGTCGTAACGCTCGGGGTTCGTCTCGGCCGGGTGGACGATGCCCGAGACGCCTTCCATGTCGACCGAGATCAGCAGCTTCATGGGCCTGGGAGCCTACCTCGCGGACGCGCGGCCGGTCAGGAGCCGGCGAGGCTCGCCCGTGCCGCGTTCATGGACGCCGTCGTGGCCTCCTCCAGGTGCTCGTTGACCTCGACGTCCCCGATATCGCGCCACACGGCGGCGTTCAGCGCGTGGCCGTACGACCTGACCGGCTCGCTCAGGGCCTCGTCGCACAGGAGCGTGACATTGCCGGACGCGGTCCACAGCGCGGTCATGACCGGGCCCGTCTGCGTCATCCAGCCGTCCTCGTCGTCGCCCCGCGGGTCGGGGCGGCGGTAGGCGGCCCGTTCCGCTTCGGCGGAGCCGGGCAGCCGGGCGCCCCCGGACACGTCGCTCGACGGTCCGGGGGCAGTGGTCGGGCTCCGGTCGGTTCGGGTCAGCGGCCGTAGCGGATCAGGGCGCGGACCATGCGGCAGGTGGTGTCGGACGGCGGGTGGATGCCCAGGCGCTCGGCGGTGATCCGTATCCGGTGGTTGCCGGCGCTGGAGGGCTGGTAGACCCCGCTGTCGAGCAGGGCGATGGCCAGGCGCATGGCCTTGAGGCGGCGGTTGTGGGAGACGTACCACTCGCGGGGGCGGCCCGCGGGCAGCCGCTTCTTCGCGGGCGGCGCGGGAAGCGGCGGGTGGAAGGGCATCGGGAGCTGTCGGTCGAGCGGCTCGGTCGTGACTGTGGCGACGGCCATCGGCATCCTCCTGGCAGCGTGGTGGAACCCTCACGAACTCCCTCCATTTTACTGCCCCCCACTGACAATCGCCCCTGGCCAGAGGCCATTTCGGTAGTCCCTCGCGTACCCTTGGCCCCATGGAGATCTGGATCAATCCCGCCTGTTCCAAGTGCCGCAGCGCGGTGACTCTGCTGGACGCCGAAGGGGCCGATTACACCGTCCGCCGCTACCTGGAGGACGTGCCATCGCCCGAGGAGATCCGGGCCGTGCTGGACCGGCTCGGTCTGGAGCCGTGGGACATCACGCGGACGCAGGAGGCGGCGGCGAAGGAGCTGGGTCTCAAGGAGTGGGCGCGCGACGCCGGTTCGCGGGAGCGGTGGATCGCAGCGCTGTCCGATCATCCCCAGCTGATCCAGCGGCCGATCATCACGGCCGAGGACGGCACGGCCGTGGTGGCGCGGAGCGAGGAGGCGGTGCGGGACGCGCTGGGGCGCGGCGCCTGAGGCGGTGGGCCCGCGGATCCGGCGGGCCTTCCCCGGGACGGGGTTCTTCACCGACTTCGTCGTCACCGGCACCGTGCGCGGCGCCGATGCCACGAATACGCCCTCCGAGGTGACCGGCCTCCTCGGTGACGGATTCGTCGAGAGCCGCACAGGACCGGGCGGCAGCCCGACGAGGCGGATGAAGCCGCGCGCTGGGGTGGTTCCTGTGGACCTCGTGCAGTCGGCTCCTGCCGGGCGAGGATGAGCGGAGATTCGGCCACGGTCGTTCTGTCCGGCAGGAGTTGGGGCTCTGGCTGCTCGGCGCGTGCGAAGGCTCCGGGAGCCTCGACCGGACGGACGCCGTCTGCGAGATCGTGCGGTACGGGCTGCTCGACCCGGATGCGGCCGTACGGGCCTGCCTGGACGCCGTCCCGGTGTCCCGGGCGGACGTGGTGACCCGGGAGTCGACTCCGTACGCACGGGGGAACCTGGTGGCGGAGTCAACGCGTCCCGGGCCGCCAAGCGGCTCTCCGTCGCGGCCGGCGAGCTGCTGCCCCGCGTACGGGACCGTGCGCTGCGGGCCGAGGTGGCGGCCTGGCTGGAGCTCCGGACCCGGCTGATGTGAGCCCCGGCCCGGTGAGCCCCTGATGCCCCCGGGCGTGAGCGCCGGCGGCGCATGCCGTACCGCCTCAGCGTTCGTCCGTGCCCGCGCGCTTGGCCGTGGACAGGGCGATGCGGTTCCACGTGTTGATCGTGAGGATCAGGGCCAGCAGGTGGGCCAGCTCGTCCTCGCCGAAGTGGGCAGCCGCCCGGTCGTAGACCTCGTCCGGCACGCCCGCGTCCGCGATCCGGGTGACCGCGTCCGTCAGGGCGAGGGCGGCCTGCTCCTTCTCCGTGAAGAAGTGGTCCGCCTCCTGCCACACCGCGACCATGTGCAGGCGCTCCTCGCTCTCGCCCGCCGTGCGCGCGTCCGTGGTGTGCATGTGCAGGCAGTACGCGCACCGGTTCAGGTGCGAGGCGCGGATCTGGACCAGTTCGACGAGGGTGGGGTCCAGGCCCTCGCGGGCCGCCGCGTCCAGCCCGATCACGGCGCGGAACGCCTTCGGGGCCGCCTTCGCGAAGTTCAGCCGGGGTGTGGTCGTGGCCGTGTTGGGCCGGACGGTGGTGGCCTCGGTGGTGGTGCGGTCGTTCGTCTTGATCTCCGTCGTCGTCATGGGTACGAATCTAGGGCTACCGGTGACTGGGCGTGGGGTGCATTTCTATGACGGATTCATGGGTCAATTCGGCGGAGATCCTGGGCAGCGATCTGCCGCTGGAGCTCTCCGGTACGGGCAATCGCCGGGCCCTCCTGATGGCCGCGCTGCGCGAGGCCGTGCGCAGCGGGCGGCTCGCTCCGGGAACCCGGCTGCCGCCCTACCGTTCGCTCGCCGCCGACCTGGGCCTGGCCCGCAACACCGTCGCCGACGCGTACGCGGAGCTGGTCGCGGAAGGGTGGCTCGCCGCCCGGCAGGGGTCGGGGACGCGGGTCGCGGAGCGGGCCGTCCCGGTGACCCCGGTGCATCGGCCGCGTACCCCCGAGCGCCCGGCCCGCCCGGTCCATGACCTGGTCCAGGGGCAGCCGGATCCCTCGGTCTTCCCGCGCACCGCCTGGCTGGCCTCGGCGCGGCGGGCGCTCGCCGCCGCCCCCGACGACGCCTTCGGGCCCGGTGATCCGCACGGGCGGCCCGAGCTGCGCCGGGCCCTGGCCGGCTATCTGGCCCGGGTGCGCGGGGTGCGGGCCGCGCCGGAGCGGATCGTCCTGTGCTCGGGGGCCGCGCACGGGCTGCGGCTGCTCGCGGAGGTGGTCGGCGGCCCATGGGCGGCGGAGGAGTACGGGCTGCCCTTCCACCGCGAGCTGCTCGCCTCCCACGGCGTCGGCACCCGGCCGCTCGGCGTGGACGCGGACGGCGCCCGGGTCGACGGGCTCACCCGCCGCGACCGCGCCGTACTCCTCACGCCCGCCCATCAGTTCCCGACCGGCGGACCGCTGCACCCCGCGCGGCGGGCGGCCGTGGTCGACTGGGCCCGGGGCACCGGCGGTCTCGTCGTCGAGGACGACTACGACGGGGAGTTCCGCTACGACCGGCAGCCCGTGGGGGCCGTCCAGGGGCTCGATCCCGAGCATGTCGTGTTGGTGGGATCGGTGAGCAAAAGTCTCTCCCCTGCGCTGCGGATCGGGTGGATGGTGCTGCCCCAGCGGCTCGTCGCCCCCGTCGTCGCGGCGAAGGGGGAGCGGGAGCAGTTCTCCAGCGCCACCGAGCAGTTGACGCTCGCGGACTTCGTCGAGTCGGGCGCGTACGACCGGCAGGTACGCCGGATGCGGCAGCGGCACCGTCGCCGCCGGGACCAGTTGGTGGCGGCGCTGGAGCAGCGGGCCCCGCACGTCCGGGTCACCGGGATCGCGGCCGGGCTGCACGCGGTGGTGGAGCTGCCGCCCGGCACCGAGCGGTCGGCGGTCCGGGCGGCGGCCTGGCAGGGGCTGGCGGTGGAGGGCCTCGCCGATTACCGGCACCCGGGGGCGGAGGCTGCGGGGCGGGCGGACGACCCGCGGGACGGGCTCGTCGTCGGGTACGCGACGCCCGCCGAATCCGCCTATCCGGAGGCGCTGGAGGCCCTGTGCCAGGCCCTGCCGCCGGGGCCCTCGCAGGAGGAGGGCCGGCGGCGTCCTCGGCGGCCGGCCCCGCCGCCGGGGTGAGCGGCGTGGACCCGGCGGGCTCTCACCCCGCCTGTGCCTGCTCCTCCGCCGCCGCCAGCAGTTCCGTGAGGTGGAGGCCGAAGCGTACGTCGCAGGCGTGCGGCACCCCCGTGCGTACCGCTTCGGCCAGGGCGTCCACCGCACCCCGGAACGCGGTCTCCGCGCCGGCCCAGCCGGGGATCGACGCCGTGCCCCGCTCGCCCCGGAACTCGATCTCGACGCCCGCCGCACCGGGCGGGGCGCTCAGCCCGAGCGTCACCGTGCTGGACGCGCCGGAGGTGTGGCGCAGGATCAGATGCGTGGTGTCGGCCGGCCCCCGGGCGGCGGTCAGGTGCTCGACGTCACCCAGGACCGGGATCAGCACGGAGAGCGCGTGCGGGCCGACGTCCCACAGGCCGCCCTTCTCGCGCCGCCACGGGGAGTCCGCGTACTCGCTGCTCGAACCCTCGGCGTAGAGCGAGCCGAGCCACTGGGCACGGGCCGTGAACCAGCCGTCCACCGCCGCCTGTTCGGCGATCCACACGGAGGTCTCGGGCGCGAACCGCAGCGTGCAGAAGACGACCGAGGCCACCCCTGACTTCTCCGCCGCCCCGGCCACCGCACGAGCCCCGGCCACCGTCGTGGCGACCGGCTTGTCCATCAGGAGGTGGCAGCCCGCCTCCGCCGCCCGGACCGCGAGCGGGGCCTGCACGTCCGGCGGCAGCGCGAAGGCCACCGCGTCGCTCGCCTCCAGGAGCGCGTCGATGCCCTCCTCACCGGTGTACGCGCGCGTCCCGTGGGCGGCGGCGAGGGCTTCCGCCGCCTCGGCGCGGCGGCCCCACACCCCGCTCAGCCCGACGCCGGGGTGGGCGGCGAGCGCGGGGGCCTGGGTGTTCCGCGCCCAGGGGCCGGTGCCGAGGAGGCCGATGCGCAGAGGGGTGGTGCCTGCAGTCGTCATGCGTGCCAGTGTGCCGGGTCCGGCGAGTGGTCGGGCAGGGGGCCGGGGCGTTCACGCGCCCGCTCGCCCGCCGGCCGGGGCAGGCACCGGGCCAGGATGCCCGGCCCGCACGCCGCCACGCCCCGGAAGGCACCCGGACCCCGAATGCGGTGGCGCGCGGCGACCTTGCCCCGCTACGTTTCCAGGGCCGGCCGCGGGACTCCGGCGCGACTCCCGAGACGTGCCTGTGAAGCGATGATTTCGTTGTTCGCGCCTCCATTCCCCGGCCGGCACTCCAGCCTCCCGGGGGACGACCATGAACACGCCCGAAAGCCGCGCCGACCGCGTCGCCGACCTCGTCGCCGCCGAGGACGTCCTGCTCTTCGTGAACGCGGCGATCACCGCCACCGGGCAGCGCGAGTTCCGCTCCGGCGCCGCCGACCAGCAGCTCTCCCTGGACTTCCTGCACACCTACGTGCGGGTCAACTACCGCCGGGTGTACGCGGCTTCGCTGGCCCTGGACATCAACCACCACAACGCGGCGCTCATCGTGCGCCGGCTGCTGGAGACGGCGGGTGAGGCGAGCTGCGAGGAGCGGCGCACCGAGGGCCGGCTCATCGCCGCCCGGCTGGCGCTGCTGCCGCCGCCGCGCGTCTACCGGCTCTTCGGCGAGCTGCGGCGGGCCGGAGTCAACAACCGGCGGACGCGCGCCATCATGCGGGACTGGCTGGCGGCCCGGCCGGATCTGGGCCATGACGCCGTGAAGTACCGGGCCGGGCTGAAGACCGCCGCCCGGCACATCCATCTGCCCTGCCCGGAGGGGGCCGCACCGCTCGCCGAGGTCGGGGCGTTCCTGTTCCGGCCGGGGCGGCTGCCCCGCTACGAGCACGGGCTGCTCGACGCCTGGCGGCGCGCCCACTACGAGCAGCGGGCGGTGGCCGAGCTGCCGTTCACCGTCGCGGAGGGGTTCGCCGCCAGGCACGGGATGAAGCGCGAGGTGTTCCTGAAGCGCGCCGCGCCCCGGATGACCCGGCTGGAGCGGCTGCGTACCCAGGAGCAGCGGGCGGCGGCCGACCGGCGGCCGAACGCTCCGGCGGCCACGCAGGTGGATCTGACCGTGATGCCGCTGACCCGGCTCGCGCTGTACGTGCTGTCGCTCGGTTTCGAGCAGCGTGCCGAGCGGCGCGCCGAGCTGACCGGCGCCCTGCGCGGGGCGGCCCGCCGGGTGGCGGGCGGACACGCGGGGAGCTGGGGGCGGGTGCACACCGTGCTGGACGACAGCTTCTCCTCGTCCGGGTCGGGGCAGAAGCGGCGGCGGCCGCTCGCCGTGGCGCTGGCCTGCCACCATCTGCTGGAGGCGCTCGCCGCGCCCGGCGCGTACCGGGGGCTGTGGACCTCGGGCGCGGGCGACGCCCTGCTCGTACGCCCGTGGGGGCCGACCCCGCTGGGGATGCGGGTGCTGGACGCGCTGGAGCCGGGTCCGGGCGGGGCGGCCCCGGACCGGCTGGTGATCGTCTCGGACGGCTGGGACAACGCCCCGGCCGGGCTCGCGGGCGAGGTGCTGCGGGTGTGGCGGCGCCGGCTGGATCCGGAGCGGCGGACGGCCGTGGTGCACGTCAACCCCGTATACGACGCCGAGGGTTTCGATGTGCGGCGGCTGGCGGCGGGGGTGGCGACGGCCGGGATCCGGGACGCGGAGGATCTGCCCGCCCTGGTGGAGATCGCCCGGTTCGCGGAGGGGCGTACGGGGCCGGCGGAGCTGTACGCGTATCTGGACCGGCGCGTGGCCCGGTTCACCGGAGAAGGAGAAAGCGGAGCGGAAGGGGTGGTCCGGTGAACCGGCTGGAGCTGACCGGGCTCACCGCCCGGCCCTCGCAGGTGTGGGGCGGCGTCCGGCTCGTCCCGCTGGTCCGTGCGGAGCCGGTGGAGGGACTGCGGCTGCACCGTGAGGTGTACGAGGGCCTGGGCGCGGGGATCGTCGAGCTCGGGCCGCGGGAGCACTATGTCTCGTACATTCCGCACGGTCTGGTCGCCGACTGGCCGGGCGAGGACGGCCGGGAACCGGAGGCGGGCCGGCAGTCGGCCGCGTACGGCACCCAGTTCGGCGGGGGCGGTGCGCCCCGGGCCGCTGTGCTGCCGCCGCTGCCGCATCACCGGATGGCCAAGCGGCGGCCCGGCGACCGGCTGCGGTTCCTGCCGCTGCATCTGGCGCTGGAGGGCTATCTCGCGCTGCACTTCGGCGGTCCGTCGACCGCATGGGAGGAGTGGTCGCGCACGGCCCTGCGCGACGGGCTCTCGCCGCGCGCCGAGGACGCCTACCTCGGGCGCTCGGTGCGCGGGCTCGCGGACGCGCTGCGGATCTTCGAGATCCACCCGGGCCAGTGCGGGGTGATGGTGTACGTCTCCGACGCGCTCGCCGCCGCCTTCGTCGTCCCGCACCCGGACGACTACCGCCTTCTGCACGCCTCGCTGGTGGAGGACCTCTACGGGGAGCTGGTGCACCAGTACGCGCTGTACGGGGCGCCGGTGCCGGAGCTGCCGGTGCGGATCGGGGGCGAGGAGCACATCCATAACCTCGGCGGGCTGCGGGCGGCCTCGCGGGCTCAGAAGCGGGTCTGGGAGGAGGCGCACGACACCGTGTTCGCGCGGGAGCTGCTGGACTCCTCGTACGCGTTCGACCAGGTGTACCGGATGAAGTCCTTCACCCTGTGGCGCTTCCTGCCGCCGTTCGTCCGGGACACGGGCGGGCAGCACATCGGGGAGACAATCACCGATCAGCGGGGGCAAGTCGCCTACCTCAAGACGTTCCGGCTCTCCGACGCGCAGATCCGCCGCGGCCATCTGCTTCGGACCGTGGCAGGGGCCGACTGGCACCTGGACACGGCGGCCGCCGTGCTGGGGTCGAGCCGGGAGGAGCTGGTGCGCCGGCTGCGGGCGGCCGGGTTCTCCGCGCTGCTCAAGGGCCATGTGTGAGCGGTCGCGGCGGCCGGTGACGGGGTGGGTCGGGAGCCCCGTTCGACATGGGCAAAACAGAGGAAACCTCGGTAACACGGGGTTCACATCCGGGCAACGGACGGGAAATCGCCTCTTGCCAAGCTGCGCTGCATAGACCGCTGCACCCGCAAAGGATGGCGTCCGTGACGTTCAAGGCTGAGTACATCTGGATAGACGGCACCGAGCCGACCGCCAAGCTTCGCTCCAAGACGAAGATCATGGACGGTACGCCGTCGGGTGACGTGGCGGATCTGCCCATCTGGGGGTTCGACGGCTCCAGCACCAACCAGGCCGAGGGCCACGCGTCCGACCGGGTGCTGAAGCCCGTCTTCACCTGTCCGGACCCGATCCGCGGCGGCGACGACGTCCTCGTGCTGTGCGAGGTCTTCAACATCGACATGACGCCGCACGAGTCCAACACCCGTGCCGCGCTGCGTCCGGTCGCCGAGCAGTTCGCGGGCCAGGCCCCGATCTTCGGCATCGAGCAGGAGTACACCTTCTTCGACGGCCACCGGCCGCTCGGCTTCCCCGAGGGCGGTTTCCCGGCCGCGCAGGGCGGCTACTACTGCGGGGTCGGCGCGGACGAGATCTTCGGCCGCGAGATCGTGGAGAAGCACCTCGACAACTGCCTGGCCGCGGGGCTCGGGATCTCCGGCATCAACGCCGAGGTCATGCCCGGCCAGTGGGAGTTCCAGGTCGGCCCGCTCTCCCCGCTGGACGTCTCCGACCAGCTGTGGGTGGCCCGTTGGCTGCTCTACCGCACCGCCGAGGACTTCGACGTCTCCGCCACCCTGGACCCGAAGCCGGTCAAGGGCGACTGGAACGGCGCGGGCGCGCACACCAACTTCTCCACCAGGGCGATGCGCGAGGGCTACGACGCGATCATCACCGCGTGCGAGTCGCTGGGCGAGGGCTCCAAGCCGCTGGACCACGTGAAGAACTACGGCGCGGGCATCGACGACCGGCTCACCGGTCTGCA
This sequence comes from Streptomyces sp. iso_384, assembly GCF_056172905.1. NCBI lineage: Bacteria > Bacillati > Actinomycetota > Actinomycetes > Kitasatosporales > Streptomycetaceae > Streptomyces > Streptomyces sp. iso_384. The sequence continues at coordinate 2,140,613 of NZ_JBWBTT010000001.1, read as the reverse complement.
CGAGACCGCCCCGTGGAACGAGTACAGCTACGGCGTCTCCGACCGCGGCGCCTCGGTCCGTATCCCGTGGCAGGTCGAGCAGGACCAGAAGGGGTACATCGAGGACCGTCGTCCGAACGCCAACGTCGACCCGTACGTCGTCACGCGGCTGATCGTCGACACCTGCTGCACCGCGCTGGAGAAGGCCGACCAGGTCTGATCCCGCCGCCGGTCACGTACCGGACACGCCAAGAGGGGCCCGCCGGTTCGCCGGTGGGCCCCTCTTTCGTGGGCCGCGGCGGCCGGGCGTGAGGAACGTGACGCCAAGGGTCCGTATCGACGGGTGAGAGGAGTCTGATGCACAGCCGCAACGTCTGCTTCAATGGAGCACATGGTCGGCTACCAGCACATCGCGTCGGGTCGCAGCGACCTCGAACCGTTCTGGCCTTCCCGTCAGCACCATGATTTCGACCGGGTGTGTTGCCGCGCGTGGAACGCGCAGGCCCACTGAAGCCGCTCACCCCGGCCTTCGGTCCGCGCGCACGACGCAAGTCCGTCCCAGACGACTCCTCGCGCGAAAGAGCTGACCCTCATGGCGAACACTCGTACCTTCTCCGCCGCGTCCGCCGCCACCGCGGCGTCCCCGGCACCCGCTGCGGCCGACCCCACCGCCCGTTCCCTCCCCGCCCACCCGAACCGGCACCGGCTGCGCGCGGTCGACCGCGACGAGGTCACGGCCCCGGCCGATGTGGCGGGCTTCCTGCCGCCCGGGGCCACCTGGCTGCCGGCCCCGCCGCACACCCTGCCCGCGCTGCCGGGCCAGCCGCCGATGATCGGCTACCTGGTGCTCGTGCCGGCCGATCAGCAGCCCGCGCTCGCGGGGGCGGTCGCCGCCTCCCGGGACCGGGCGGACGGCACAGCGTTCCCCCAGCAGCCGGCGCCCGGCCCGGCCGCCGACGAGATGGCGCCCGCCGGTCCGGTCCGGATCGACGCCGCCCGGCGTACGGCCTCGGTCGACGGCGTCGCCCTCGACCTCACGTACCTGGAGTTCGAGCTGCTGGCCCATCTGGTGGCGCACCCGCACCGGGTGCACACCCGTGACCAGCTGGTGACGACGGTCTGGGGCTACGGGCATGTGGGCGACGGGCGCACCGTCGACGTCCATGTCGCCCGGCTGCGCCGCAAGCTCGGTGCGGAGTACCGCCGTTCGATCCAGACGGTCCGCCGGGTCGGGTACAAGTACACGCCCTGACGGCCCGGTCGCACCGCACAGTACGTCCGGCGGCCCCGGACCACGGTTCCTCCTCACCGTGGTCCGGGGCCGCCCCCCGTGTTCGCGTACCGGCGCGTTCTCAGACCCGTACGGTGTCGGGCGCGGGCTCGGCCGGCTCCTCGTTCTCCAGGCTCGGCAGCCGCGAAAGGCCGCGCGGGGTACGCCAGTTGCGTTCGCCCAGGAGCAGCATCACGGAGGGCAGCAGCACCATCCGTACGACGGTGGCGTCCAGCAGCACCGCGACGGCCAGGCCGACGCCCATCTGCTGCATGTCCTGCATGGACAGGGTTCCGAACACCGCGAACACCGCCACCATGATGGCCGCCGCTCCGGTGACCGCCCCGGCCGTGCGGCGGATGCCGGTCTCGATCGCGGCCCGGTTGTCCAGGCCGCCGCCGCGCGCCTCGCGGATCCGGGAGACGACGAAGACGTGGTAGTCCATGGACAGGCCGAACAGGACGACGAGAACGAACAGCGGCATCCACGCCTCGATCGCGCCGACCCCCTCCGAACCGATGAGCAAGGCGCCCCAGCCGTGCTGGAAGACGGCGGTCATCACTCCGTAGGAGGCGGCCACGGAGAGCAGGTTGAGGACGATGGACGTCACGGCGATGACGTAACTGCGGAAGCAGAGGAGCATCAGCAGGAAGGTGACCGCCGTGATGAAGGCGAAGACCGGGACGATGCCGCGGCGGAGCTGGTCGTTGAAGTCGACGGAGCCCGCGATCTCGCCGGTGACCTGGGTCTTCGCTCCCGTGCCGTCGAAGGCTGCGGGCAGGGTCCGCTCGCGCAGTTCGGTGAGGTCGGTGGTGCCGCCGGGGAGGGGGATCTCGATCTCGGCGACGTTCTTGTCCCGGTGGACGGTGACGTCCTCGAAGCCGCCGAGGGCCTTGCCGACCTCCGGGCCGGTGATGTCGGGCGCGGTGACCACGACGAGGGCGGGGGCGGGGCCGCCGGGGAAGCTGTCGGTGATGCGGGTGTGGGCGATGGAGAGCTGGGAGTCGGAGCCGAACTGCTTCTCCAGGCCGAGGGATTCGGTCTTCATGCCGAGGGCGGGCGCGGCGAGGGCGAGCAGCAGGACGACGGCGGCGACGGCGAAGGCGCGGGGGCGGGCCAGCACGGGGCCCAGAACCCGGCCGACGATGCGGCCGCTGCCGGCTTGGCCGTGCCTGGCGCGGCGGTTCAGCAGCGGGATGCGGCCCGCGTCGATGCGGTCGCCGAGCCAGGAGAGCAGGGCGGGCAGGACGGTGACCGAGCCGAGCATGGCGATGAACACGACGATGATCGTGGCGAGCGCGAAGCCCTTGAACAGCAGGAGCCCGGAGAGGAACATGCCGCCCATCGCGACCATCACGGTGAGGCCGGAGACGAGGACCGCCCGGCCGCTGGTGGCCGCCGCGATGCGCAGGGCGGTCTCGGCGTCGCGTCCGGCGGCGCGTTCGTCGCGTTCGCGGCGCAGGTAGAAGAGGCAGTAGTCGACGCCGACGGCGAAGCCCATCAGGAACATCACCGAGTAGGTGGTCTGGAACAGGTGCAGCTGGTGGCTGGCGATCGAGAGAAGGCCGAAGGCGGCCATGCACGCGGTGAGGGCGAGGCCGACCGGGAGCAGGGCGGCGACGACCGCGCCGAAGGCGACGAGGAGGATGCCGAGCGCCAGGGGTACGGCGGTGAACTCGGCCTTCTTGAAGTCCTCGGCCAGCAGATCGCCGAGCCACTTGCCCGCGCTGGCCTCGCCGAACTGGTGGATCTCGATGTCCGCGTGGTCCTCGCCGACGTCGGCGACCGCGTCCAGGACGGGCTGGATCCGGTCGGACGAGGTGGCGGCCTCGCCCTTCATCTCGAAGGTGATCAGGGCGTCCCTGCCGTCCTTCGAGGCGACGGGCGGGGCGATGTTCTGCGTCTCGCCGGTCTTGCGTACGGCGTCGGCGAGGGCGTCGGCGGCCGGCTTCCACTCCCCTGCGGCGGGGGCGGAGACCATGACGAGTTCGCCCGCGGGCTTGTCGAGTCCGGCGTCGAGGAGGATCTGTTCGGCGCGGGCGGATTCGCCTGCGCCATTCTCCGCGTTGGTCATCTCCACCATGCCGGTGGCCCCGCCGATGCCCGTGGCGAGCACGACGAAGAGCAGCCAGCCGAGAACGGCCGTCTTGCGGTGGTGGGTGCTCCACACGCCGATGCGTGCGGCGAGGTTGCGCCTCATGTGGTCTCTCCCCCAGAGGTTAGGCGTCGCGTCGGTGGATCGGGACGCTTCGAATCTAGGAATCCGGCGCGGTCCGCCCCAGCCGTCGAAGCCCCCGGTCACGGAGGTGTAGGGGGCGGATAAGGGGGTGGTGCCAGGTACACCCCCGCCGGGTGGCGGACCGGCTGACGCGGCGGGGCCGGGTCGGGTGAGACTGGCTGCGGACCGGGAACAGCCCGGGTCCGGTGAGGGGAGAGGGACCACGATGAAGGTGTTCTCGGGACGGCTGCGGCCGTCGATGGCGGCGGCGGGGCGGGGGCTGTTCCTGGCGGTCGCCGGTCTGGCGGGTTCCGTCACCCTGTTCGTCCTCGCGGTGCTCTCGATCTCCTTCATCCTGCTGGGCATCGGGGTGTTCACCACCCCGGTGGTGCTGGAGGCGGTCCGCAAGTATGCCAACCAGCGGCGGCTGTGGGCGGTGACCTGGTCGGACGTGCGGATTCCGGTGCCGTACCGGCCCTTCCCGAAGGATCTGCGGCCGGGCGTCACCGGACAGGTGGAGCGCACCACGCTGATGCTGAAGGACCCGGCGACGTGGCGGGACCTCCAGTGGCTGCTGGTCGACATGACGGCCGGCACGGTGGTGGCGTTCCTGGCGGCGGGCCTGATGATCTACCCGGTCGAGGGGCTCGTGCTCGCGGCCGGCCTGTGGCACGTGTTCCGCGACGACCCGTACTGGTACGGGTTCGTGCCGGTGGACAGCCAGCTGACCGGGCTCGCCGCGCTGGCGCTGGGGATCGTGCTGTTCCATGTCGGGCTGTGGGCGAGCCGGCCGCTGCTGCGGCTGCACTTCGTGCTCGCCCGCACACTGCTGGCGCCCACCCAGGACCAGAAGCTGGAGCAGCGTGTCCAGCGGCTGACCGAGACCCGGCACGAGGCCGTGGACACGGCCGCCTCCGAACTGCGCCGCATCGAGCGGGATCTGCACGACGGGGCGCAGGCCCGGCTGGTCGCGATGGGCATGAACCTGGGCACGATCGAGGCGCTGATCGAGAAGGACCCGGCGCAGGCGAAGAAGATGCTGGCGATGGCCCGCGAGTCGTCGGCGGAGGCGCTGACCGAACTGCGCGACCTGGTCCGGGGCATCCATCCGCCGGTGCTGGCGGAGCGGGGTCTCGGCGACGCGGTCAAGGCGCTGGCCCTGCGGCTGCCGGTCGCCTCGGAGGTGACGGTGGATCTGCCGGGGCGGGCGGAGGCCCCGGTGGAGTCGGCGGCGTACTTCGCGGTCAGCGAGGCCCTGACGAACACGGTGAAGCACGCGGAGGCGACACGGATCTATGTGGACCTGCACCACGCGGAGGGCATGCTCCGGATCTCCGTGACGGACGACGGCAAGGGCGGTGCGGTGGTCGGATCGGGCTCGGGGCTGAGCGGAATCGAAAGGCGACTGGGTACATTCGACGGCGTACTGGCCGTCAGCAGTCCCGCGGGCGGTCCCACCATGGTGACCATGGAGATCCCTTGCGTGTTGTCCTAGCCGAAGATCTCTTCCTGTTGCGCGACGGCCTGGTGCGCATGCTGGAGGCGTACGACTTCGAGATCGCCGCGGCTGTGGAGACCGGGCCCGAACTGACTAAGGCGCTCGCGGAGTTGGAGCCGGACGTCGCCGTCGTCGACGTCCGGCTCCCGCCGTCCCACACGGATGAGGGCCTGCAGTGTGCGCTGGCCGCCCGCCGGGCCCGGCCGGGGCTCCCGGTGCTGGTGCTCTCGCAGCACGTGGAGCAGCTGTACGCACGGGAGCTGCTGGCGGACGGCAACGGCGGCATCGGCTATCTGCTGAAGGACCGGGTCTTCGACGCGGACCAGTTCATCGACGCGGTACGGCGGGTGGCGGCGGGCGGCACGGCGATGGACCCGCAGGTCATCTCCCAGCTGCTGTCGCGCCGTTCGCAGGACAAGCCGATGGGCGGCCTCACCCCGCGCGAGCGGGAGGTGATGGAGCTGGTGGCCCAGGGCCGCTCGAACGCGGCCATCGCCTCGCAGCTGGTGATCACGGAGCGGGCGGTGGCCAAGCACACGTCGAACATCTTCGGAAAGCTCGGCCTGCCGCCGTCGGACGACGACAACCGCCGGGTGCTGGCGGTGCTGGCCTATCTGGACCACGGCTGATCCACCGGCGCCGCCGGGGCCCCGGGCCCGCGCTCAGTCCGTGAACCAGCCCGCCGCGTCCAGCCGGAACGCGCCGCCGGGGGCCATCGTGCGCAGATCCCGCTCCAGGGCGGCCAGCCGCTCCTCGCCAAGCGCGTGGGCCCACCCTGCCCGCAGCCGGTCGAAGCCCTCGGCGGACCGGGTGAGCAGGTCGACGCCGTGCGGGGTGAGGCGGATCAGGGTGCGCCGGCCGTCGGCGGGGTCCGGGGCACGCTCCACGTAACCGAGCGACGCCAGCTTCTCGACGGTCTTCCCGGCGGCCTGCTTGGAGACCCCGAGCCGCCGCCCGATCTCGCTGATGGCCGCGCCGTCGCGGCCCACCGCCTGGAGGGCGAAGCCGTACGCGGGGCGGGCTCCGGGGTGTCCGTGCTCGGCGAGGTCCTGGTGCAGGGCGTCGATGATCGAGCGGAAGCCCGCGAGCAGGAGCAGGGGCAGCTCGAAGCCGTTGCGAGACTCGACAACCTGGTTTACCTTTTTTTCGTCAACCATGTTGTCGACCCTATCTCCGCGAAAGGCCCGCCATGCCCTTTCCCGATCTCACCCCCGAGACCGCCCCGCCCGCGTCGCGACGCGCGATGGAGGCGGTGACGGAGCGGCTGGGCTACCGGCCCGCCGCCATCGCCCGGCTCGCCGCCTCGCCGCACGCGCTGGACGGCTTCCTGAGGATCAGCGCGACCTTCGAGGCCTGCACCCTGGACCCGCTCTCCCGCGAGGTCCTGATCATGACGATCGCCACCCGCAACGACTGTCACCTCTGCGTCGCGATGCACACCGCGAAGCTGACCGCCCTGGACGCCGGCCCGGCGCTGATCGCCGCCCTGCGCGACCGCGGCGGCAGCCCGCTGCCGGACGAACGGCTCGACGCCGTACGGCGGTTCACGCTGGAGGTGCTCGCCTCGGCGGGGGCGGTGGAGGACGCGGTCCTGCGGGACTTCCTCGCGTACGGCTACACCGAGCAGAACGCCCTCGAAGTGGTCCTGGGCATCGGCGCGTACACCCTGTCGACCCTGGCCAACCGGCTCACGGCGGCCCCGGTGGACGCCCCGTTGGCCGCCTTCGCCTGAGAGCCGGTGGTTCGGACCGCTTTCCGGCTGGAGCTTCGCACGAATCGGCCGGAGGGCTGAACGGGTCGCGGGGCCCGCGCGTATGGGACGTCACGCTTCTCCCTCGAAGCAGAGGAGTCCCATGCGACGCACATCGCGCAAGAAACGTTCCACACTGGCCAACCGGGCCATTGCCGCCTCCGCAGCCCTGATCCTGGGGGGAGGAGGGCTGGTCGCGGTCAATGTCTACGCCTCCGCGGGAGAAGGACCGTCCGGTTCTCCGCCCACCCGGACGCAGAACGCCGCCGGCCGGCAGATGTCCACCATCGACTGCCCCGAAGCCGTGAACGGGCTGCCCGAGGTTCCGGACCAGGCACGTGGGGAGGTCGACCGCGAACTCGCGGCGATGGATACCCAGATCACCGACGCCTACCGGCAGTTCGCGGACCGGAAGGAGCAGATGGCCCAGGACCCCGGGCTGGCGGAGAACGCCGTGCTGGGCCCGTTGCGCAGCAAGCGGACCGCGAGCCTCGACCGTATCGGCATCGCGATCGGACGGGTGGGCGAGCGGCCGGCGGGGCTGGAGAGCCTCGCCGGATGCAGCCTGCGCGCCGACGACGACAGCCCCGGCAACGGCGGCAACAGCGGTGGCGGTGACGGCGGTCAGGATGACGGCCAGGGCCAGGACCAAGGTCAGAATCAGGGCCAGGACGGGGGGCAGGGGCAGGACGGTGGCCAGGATCCGGGCCAGGGCGAAGACCCCGGGCAGGACCAGGGGCAGGGCCAGGGCGGCAACGGGCCCGTGGCCGCCGATTTCGTCGATATCCAGTCCGTACAGCCCAATGTCGACCGGCCCCGCCAGCGCCGCGGCGCGTCCCGGGGCACCTTCACCACCGACTGCGGCCGTAATGAGAACGGGAAGTTCAACCCGGACAACGTCATCGTCGCGCCCGGCGTGAGCAACGGCGCGCACCACATGCACGATTACATCGGCAACCAGGCCAACGACGCCTTCGCCAGCGACGACGATCTGGCGGACGGTGCGACCACCTGCCGCAACCAGGGCGACCGGTCGACCTACTACTGGCCCGTCCTGCGTCTGCAGAACGGGCAGGACGAGAACGACGTGGACGCCGACGGCGGCGGCCGGGACCAGAACGTCGGCGAGATCCAGACGCCGTCCGAGGTGACGCTGAAGTTCGTCGGCTCGCCCGTCGGCAGGGTCACCGCGATGCCCCGCTTCCTGCGGATCATCACCGGGGACGCGAAGGCGTTCACCAACGGCGACGCCAATGCCAACGCCTCGTGGAGCTGCACCGGATTCGAGGACCGCCAGCTGACGGACAAGTACCCGATCTGTCCCGAGGGCAGTCAGGTGGTGCGGACGTTCGCCTTCCAGAACTGCTGGGACGGGCAGAACACCGACAGCGCCAACCACCGCACCCATGTCGCGTTCGCCCAGGAGAACGGACGGTGCCCGAACGGGTTCCGGGCGGTGCCGCAGCTGGTGCAGCGCATCGTCTACGACGTGCCGCCGGGGCCGGGCTTCGCCGTGGACTCGTTCCCCGAGCAGTTGCACAAGCCCATCACCGATCACGGCGACTTCATCAACGTCTTCGACGACCGGCTGATGAAGAAGATGGTGCGGTGCATCAACGACGGCCGCCGCTGCCGCTGACGCGGCGCGTGCGGCCCCCGTGAACCTGCGCGGTCAGCCCGGGTGGTGACCGGAGTGCCCGTCCTCGCTCCCCCCTCCGCCACTGTCCCCCGAGTGGTGAGGCGAGGCGGTCTCCACCGTCCCCCCGAGCCGGCCGCGCAGCGCCGCGACCACGTCCGGTTCACCGACGGCCACCCACCGCCGTCCGACGAGGTACGAACCGCCGTAGTCCTTGGCCTCGTTGATCCACTCCCGCTGACCGCGGTCGGTGGCGAAGGTGGTGAGGACGTAACGCCCTTCTTCCGTCCTGCAGTTGGCCTGCCGGAGCTCGGCCGCGTCGGTCTGCACGTTCGGGTCGCAGCCGGCCTTCTCCGCCAGCTGCTCCAGCGTGCCCGTCGCGGCCGGCTTCGGCGTGGGCCGCTGCTGTCCCCTGCCGTCGTCGGCCGGTTCCGTACTGCACCCGGCCAGGAGCAGAACTCCCGCCAGGACCACCGCAGTCACCCCGCCGCGCCGCGCGCCTCGCCCTTCCGGTTCTGTCGCCATCGGGCCATCCTGCACCCGAATCCGGGCTCAGGGGTGGGCTACGGCAAGACTCACGAGATAGGCCTCCTCGACCTCGCCGTCGGGGAACAGGGCGGCCAGCAGGGCCCGTTCGCGGTCGAAGAAGTCGCGGACCTCGACCGGGTCGCCGATCAGGAAGTCGGAGTGGGTGGCCATGTTGGCGATATGGGCGTCGACCGGTACGCGGCGGCTCCAGGCCACCTGCCGGGTGCGGAAGTCGAGCCCGTCGGGCAGCGCGGCCCGGAAGCGGGCCCGGTGCGACGGGACGGCGGGAACGTCCACGCCGAAGAAGACCCGCATCCGGTTCTCCTGCTCGACCAGCCACTCCACGGACGGGTCGCCGTCGTTCCACCACAGGGCGAGCGCCCCGCCCGGCCGCAGCACCCGGCGGACCTCGGGTATCGAGCGGGCCGGGTCGGTCCAGTGCCAGGCCTGGGCGTACGTGACGAGGTCCACCGAGCCGGTCCGCAGCGGGAGGTCGTTCCCGTCGCCCCGGACCAGGGACACGTCCGGCAGACTCCGGCGGAACTGCTCGGCCATCCCGTCGCCCGGCTCCACCGCGACGACCCGGGCCCCGCGCTCGTGCAGCCGGGCCGTGCCGAGGCCGGTGCCCGCGCCGACGTCCGCGACCCGGGCTCGGGAGAGCTCCACTCCGGCCAGCTCCTCGATCGCGTCGAACAGGGCGGGCGGGTAGCTGGGGCGGTGGGCGTCGTAGGCGGCTGCGACCGCGTCGAAGGACCGGGCCTGCACAGGTTTCGTCATACAAGCAATCATCGCGCGGACCTCGCGGAACGGCACGGAAATCCGTGCACGCCTCTGGTCCCCCCGGATACCCGTCAGTACATTGACACCATGTCTAACACGCAGCCAGCGGCGGTCGCGTCGGAGCGGACGCCCCTCAGGGCCCGCAAGGTGTCCTTCGCCTGGGAGAAGACGCCCCTGCACTGGGTGCCGGGCGACCCGTTCACCACGCACACCATCAATGTGCTCCATCTGCTGCTCCCGGCCGGGGAACGCTGGTTCATCCACGTCTACCGGCAGATACTCCCGTACATCCATGACGACCAGCTCCGCGAGGACGTCATCGGGTTCATCGGGCAGGAGGCCGTGCACTCGCAGGCCCATGACGATGTGCTGCCGCATCTGCGGGAGTTGGGCCTCGATCCGACCCCGTACACCGCGCAGGTCGACTGGTTCTTCGAGAAGCTGCTCGGGGACCGGACCCTGCCGCCGGGGCGGGCGTCGAAGTGGTGGCTGATGGAGCGGGTGGCGACGATCGCGGCGATCGAGCACTACACCGCGTTCCTCGGCGACTGGATACTCAACGCCGAGGCGCTGGACCGCCGGGGCGCCGACCCGACCATGCTGGATCTGCTGCGCTGGCACGGGGCGGAGGAGGTCGAGCACCGGTCGGTGGCCTTCGACGTCTTCATGCATGTGGACGGCGGCTACCGGCGGCGGGTGCGCACCTGGGCGGCCGCCTTCTCCGCGCTGGTGTTCCTCTGGCAGCGCGGCACCCGCTTCTTCATGGAGAACGACCCCACGCTGCTGGACGGCAAGGCAAGTTTCAAGGCGTTCCACGCGAGCGGGAAGCAGGGCACGCTGCCCAGCACGGGCGCGATCCTGCGGTCCGTCCCCAGCTATCTCAGCCGGTCCTACCACCCCTCGCAGGAGGGCAGTACGGCCCAGGCCGTGGACTATCTGACCCGCTCCCCCGCCGCCCTCGCCGCCGAGGCCGCCACCACCGGAGGGTCCTGAACCATGGCGCTGCCCCGTCTGCGTACCGTCGTGCTGGTCTCCGGCGCCGCCCTGCTCACCCGGCGGGCCCTGAAACGCCGGATCGCCCGGTCGCCGCTGTGGCCGCTGCCCGCGCTGCCCGAGCCGATATCGGGCCACTCCGCACGGCGGGCGACGGCGATCCGCCGACTGCTGATCACCGGGCGGACCGTGGTCGCCGACGGTGTCGTGCAGCTCCGGCTGGAAGGCGCCGGACTGCCGTCCTGGGAGCCGGGGGCCCATCTGGATCTGGTGCTGCCGTCCGGTCTGGTGCGGCAGTACTCGCTGTGCGGCGACCCGGCGGACACCGGTGCGTACACGGTGGCGACCCGGCTGGTGGAGGACGGCCGGGGCGGCTCGCGGGAGGTGCACGAACAGCTCCAGGTGGGCCTGGAGGTGGAGGTGCGCGGGCCGCGCAACCGGTTCCCGCTCACCGAGGCTCCGGGTTACGTCTTCGTCGTCGGCGGCATCGGGATCACCCCGGTGTGGCCGATGCTGCGGTCGCTGGCCGCGTCGGGGGCCGAGTGGCGGCTGCTGTACGGGGGCCGGTCGCGGGCGTCGATGCCGTTCCTGGAGGAGGTCGAGAAGCTCGGCGCGGGCGGGGGCCGGGTCACGGTCGTCGCCCAGGACGAGGCCGGGCATCCGGACGTGGCGGGGGCGCTGGCGGACCTCGCCCCGGACACCGCGGTCTACTGCTGCGGGCCGGAGCCGCTGATGGACGCCGTCGCCGCCGCGCTCCCCGAGGGGCGACCGCTGCACCTGGAGCGGTTCTCGGCCGCGACGGGCCCCGGTGCGAGCTCCGGGGCGTTCGAGGTGGAGCTGCGGCGCAGCGGGCGTACGGTGCCGGTCGCGGCCGGTCAGTCGGTGCTGGCCGCCGTCCGCGCGGAGCTGCCCCATGTCGCGTACTCCTGCGAGCAGGGGTTCTGCGGGACCTGCCAACAGCGGGTGCTGGAGGGCGAGATCGACCACCGCGACGAGCTGCTCACCGAGGACGAGCGGGGCGACTCGATGCTGATCTGCGTCTCCCGCTGCCGGGGCGGGCGTCTCGTCCTGGACCTCTAGGCTCTGTGCGACCGCGCCCCGGATAGGCTGTTCGCATGACGACCGGGGTGCGGCGCAGGATGGGCGTCGACGAGCGCAGACAGCAACTGATCGGCGTCGCGCTGGACTTGTTCAGCCGCCGCTCGCCCGAGGATGTGTCGATCGACGAGATCGCCGCCGCCGCTGGGATCTCCCGTCCGCTGGTGTACCACTACTTCCCCGGGAAGCAGAGCCTGTACGAGGCGGCGCTGCGGCGGGCCGCCGACGAGCTGGCGGCCCGCTTCCTGGAGCCCCTGGAAGGGCCTCTGGGGGCGCGGCTGCTGCGGGTGATGGGGCGGTTCTTCGACTTCGTGGACGAGCACGGGCCCGGCTTCTCGGCGCTGATGCGGGGCGGGCCAGCGGTCGGCTCCTCGACGGCGAACGCCATGATCGACGGGGTGCGGCAGGCCGCGTACGAGCAGATCATCACGCACCTCGGGGTGAGCGAACCGCCCGCCCGGCTGGAGCTGGTGGTCCGCTCCTGGGTCTCGCTCGCCGAGTCGACGGCGCTGATCTGGCTGGACGGGCGGCGCATTCCGCGCGAGGAGCTGGAGATGCAGCTGGTGCACGACTTCGCGGCGCTGGCCGCCGTCAGCGCCGCGTACGACCAGGAGATGGCGGGCATCGTGCTGCGGGTGCTGTCCCGGGAACCGGTGGACGGCCCGTTCGGTGAACTGCTGTCCCGGCTCTCCGCGTTGGCCCCGGATGCACCCGCCGTCCCGGCACAGCGTCTGCCGCGCTGACGCCGCGATCCGCTCAGGCGGGCAGGCCGTTGCGGTGGGAGACGCGGCGGGCGGCGGCCAGCAGGGCGTGGATCTGCGGGCCCGCCTGGTCGATCTCGGTGACCGGGCGGGGGAACGGCAGCGTGACGTCCTCGTGGGTGCGGGGGTATTCGAGCCGCAGGGTCAGCCCGAAGCGGTCCATCGCCAGCGGCACGGCCCGGGTCATGCCCCGCTCGGGGCGGGGGTGGACGAGGCGCAGGAGCAGCGGGACGAGTTCGGCGTGGTCGTCCACCAGATGGGTGAGCATGCCCGCCTCGCAGGGGGCGATCGGGTCGGTCTCGACCTCCTCCAGCTCCTCCAGGGTGACGAAGGTGCGGCCCTCGGCGTCCTCCAGGACGGCCTGCCCGAACTCCATGCAGGTGCTCTCCTGCGTGTCGGTGCTGTACGGGGCGGCCAGCAGCCCGGTGACCGTGACGCGGGCGCGCAGCCGGTCGCGTACGGGAGTGGGGGCGATGTCGGTGAACTCCAGGCGGGCCGGGACGCGTTCGGTGCTCGGTGCGTGGCTGCCGTCGTTCGGGGCATGCAGGTGGATGTGGCCCATCGCGCCCGTGCCGTCGAGGCGGCGGACTTCGGTGTGCAGGCCGTCGCTGACCACCGTCATGGAGTGGGCGACGGTCAGGATCGACCGGACACGCTCGGCGCGGGTCGGCTGCGTGGCGCGTGGGCGGGAAAGGCGCATCCGAGTTCTCCAGGGAGGTCAGCGGAACCCAAGCGGCTACTTAGGTATGCCTAACCTTACCCACAAGGCGGCGGATGCGGATAGTCCGCGGCCACGAGAGACGCTCCATGCCTGGTCAGAGCTGAAGACCGGTACGCAGGGCGGCGGCGAGACCGACCTCCGCGTTGTCGGACTGGCCGCGCTCGAAGGCGCGCTGGTACGCCTCGTCACCGACCGCCGCCCGCGCCTGGAGCTCGCAGGTCTCACGGACCGGCCCCAGCTCGGGCGTGCCGCGCTGGGGGTGGCCGACCATCCGCCAGTACGCGTGTCCGGTGCCGTAGACCCGGGCGGCCTGGGCGCCCGCGCCCTGGGCGGCGATGGCGGCGGCCAGGATGTCCAGGCCGAGCGCGATGCCGAAGCTGTCGCGGAGCCGGTGCTTGCCCGCGAGCATCGACCGGGCGTGCGCGGCGGATTCCGCCGGGCGGCCCTGGAGCAGGGCGATCAGGGCGAGCTGGTAGTCCGCGTAGGAGCGGGTCCAGAACTCGCCGCCGCGTTCGCAGGCCCGGCGCAGCGCGGTGGCCGCCGCCTCGGACTCGGTGAGCCGGCCGAGCGCGGTGAGCGCGAAGACGGTGACGAGGTGACAGCGCAGCCGGTGGGCCGAGCCCGCCGGCACGCTCCCGGTCATCCGCAGGACGCGCTCGGCCGCCTCCAGGGCCGCCGCGGGCTGCCCGGTCATCAGCTGGGTGAGGCCGGAGAGATAGGCCGCGCCGAGCATGCCCTCGTCGTCCCGGTCGTACAGGGCGACCGCCGTGCAGAGCGCGCCGTACTTCTCGGCGGTCGCGAAGTCGCCCTGGAGCAGGGCCGCGACGCCCATGACCCATTGCAGCCTGGTCCGGTGGGGGCCCTCGGCGGGGCCCGCGTCCAGGGCGCGCTGGGCGTAGTCGCGGGCCTCGGAGAGGTGGCCGCAGCAGGCCCAGAAGAAGCCGACCCGGCCCGCCATCTCCTGGGCCCCGCCGACGTCGTGGGCGAGCAGGTGATCCAGGGCGGCGCACAGGTCCAGGTGGGTGTCGGACACCTTGTGGTACCAGGACACCTGGTCCGGCCCGGTCCAGCCCTCGTGGGCGCGGCGGGCGAGGCCGAGGAAGCTGCTCGCGTGCCGGTCGGCGGCGGCGCGGGCCTCGCCCAGCTCGGTGAGCCACATCCGGCCGTACTCGCGCAGGGTGTCGAGCATCCGGTAGCGGTCGCCGTCGCGCTGGACGACGGACTGGGCGGCGAGGCCCTGGAGCGCCCGGTCGACCTCATCGGCGGTGAGCGGCCCCCCGGCGCAGACCTCGCGGGCGACCTCCTCGTCGAAGTCGGTCCGCAGCGGGGTGAGGCGGGCCCACAGCAGCCGCTCCAGCGGGGTGCACAGCTCGTGGGACCAGCCGATGGCCGTGCGCAGCGTGCGGTGGCGGCGGGGCCACACCGTCGCGTCGGCGAGGAGGTCGAGGCGGGCCGTGCCCGGGTCCTCGTCGGGTCCGCCGGGCCCGGCCGGTCCGCCCGCGCCCGGTGTACCGGGGCCGAGGGCGAGGCCGCCACTCCGGCCGGGCGTGCCGAAGGACGTGCCGAAGAGGGTGCCGGAGGGTGCGCTGCGGGCGTCGAAGCGGGTGCCGATCCGGGCGGCGAGCTGGGCCACGCTGTGCCGGCCGATGCCTGCGGCGGCCAGTTCGATGGCGAGCGGGATGCCTTCGAGGCGGCGGCAGATCTCGACGGCGGCCGCCTCGTCGCCGGGGGCGTCGAGACCGGCCCCGGGGTCGGCGGCGCGCAGCCGGTCGGCGAAGAGCTGGAGTGCGTCGGGCGCGCCGTCGACCGGCAGCGGCGGCACCGCGACGACATGTTCGCCGTGCGTGCCGAGCGGCTGCCTGCTGGTGACCAGGACGGTCAGCCGCGCGGAGGTGGTCAGGACCTCTGCCAGCAGGTGCGAGCAGGAGGCGCGGAGGTGTTCGGCGGAGTCGAGGACCAGCAGGAGGTGCTTGTCGCCGAGCCATTCGCACAGTGCCTCGACCGGCATCCGCAGGGTGTGGTCGGCCAGCCCGACCGCGTCGGAGACGGTGGGGAGCAGCAGCCCGTCGTCGTAGAGCGGGGAGAGGTCGGCCCACCAGACGCCGTCCGCGTAACGGTCGGCCGCGGCGCGGGCGGCCCGGAGCGCGAGCCGGGTCTTGCCGACACCGCCGGGGCCGATCAGAGTGGTCATCCGCCGGGTGGTCAACGCGGTGTGCAGCCGGGCCAGTTCGGCCCGCCTCCCGACGAAGCTGCTCGTCTCCTCGGGAAGGTATCCCACCTTGGTCATCATCACCGTCCGCGCGCTGGGGCAGGGGGCGCCGGCGGGCCGACCGCCCCGGGCGGGGCTCCTGCCGCGCACACCGGGCCGGCCCCGCCTCCCCCGACGAGGAGAGCGGGACCGGCCCGGTGGACCAGGACGGCTGTCGCGGCACCGTTGCCGACGTCTGCCGTCACCGTAGTGCCGCCCGAGGTCAGCGCAGAGTGAAGACGGCCACCGTGCGTCCCGGGACGGTGAAAGTGGCTGATTTCCCGTCGTACCTGGCTCGTTTGACCGTAAGATCCGCGCCCTTGGCCTGCACCGGGTGCAGTGCGTACGTCTTTCCGGCCGGTGCGGTGAGCCGCTGCGTGGCGGTGTCGGGCGCGGCGTTGAGGACGACGACGTGCTTGCCGAGACGCATGGTGATCACGCCGGGCGTCTCGTCCTTGCCGGAGAGCGGGAAGGACAGGGCGGACTGCACCTGGTCCGCGGTGCTCAGGGAGAACTCCTTCTCGGTGGAGCGGATGGTGAGCAGGTCGCGGTAGGCAGCCGAAGCCCCGTTGATCTGGGCGCACTTGGGGGCGATGGTGCCGGTGGCGGCCAGCAGCGGCTCGGCGTACGGCCACTTGTCCTGGTTGTCGGCGGCGGGCGGCAGGCCCCGGCCGAAGCCGTTGCCGTCGCGGCAGTCCCAGTGCAGGGCGTTGAACCAGTCGCCGCTGTCGTAGGAGTTGCGGTCCAGCGACTTGGAGCGCAGCAGGTCGCTGCCCGCCTGGGAGAGCGAGGGCCCCTGCGACAGGACGGAGGCGGCCATCGCCACCACCTGGGCCCTGGCCCGCTCGGCGGCCGTGGTGGAGGCCGGGAGCTTGAAGGCGAGGGTGTCGAACAGGGTCTCGTTGTCGTGGGCGTCGGAGTAGGCCAGCGCGTCGCCGGGTGCGGCCGCGTATCCGGCGGGCGCCCCGTTGTAGTCGACGTCGGAGCCCTTGACCGTGCGCCCGGTGGTGTCGGTGAAGGTGTAGTCGGCGAGGTTGCCGGTGAGACCGACCTTGATCAGGTCCTGGTAGTGCAGCAGCCGGGCCTTCTGCTCGGCGCGGGTTCCGTTGGCGGGCGAGGAGTTGGGGTCGGTGTAGAGGCCGGTGGCGAAGCCCTGGACGCCGGGGTCCTCGTCGAAGGGGCCGCCGCCGCGCACGGCGTCGCGGGCCCGGTCGGAGAAGGTGGCGATGCCGGTGCCGGCCATGTTCTTCTGGGTGGCCTGGACGAAGCGGGCGTCGTCCGCGATCTCGCCGAAGTTCCAGCCCTCGCCGTACAGGATGATCTTCTTGCCGTCGACGCCGTCCTTGGCGAGCGTGAGGCCGTCGAGCGCCTTGCGGACGGCGAGGATGTTGTCCTTGGGGTGGTGGCCCATCAGGTCGAAGCGGAAGCCGTCGACCTTGTACTCCTTCGCCCAGGTGACGATCGAGTCCACGACGAGCTTGCCCATCATGGTGTTCTCGGGCGCGGTGTTGGCGCAGCAGGTGGAGGTGGCGACGGTGCCGTCCTCCAGGAGCCGCTGGTAGTAGCCGGGCACGATCCTGTCGAGGACCGACTTGTCGTCCTGCCCGGAGGCGACGGTGTGGTTGTAGACGACGTCCATGACCGTGCGCAGACCGGCCTGGTTGAGGCCCTGCACCATCTGCCGGAATTCGACCGTGCGCTCGGTGCCGTCCGGGTCGGAGGCGTAGGAGCCCTCGGGCACGGTGTAGTGGAACGGGTCGTAGCCCCAGTTGAAGCCGTCCTCGGCGGCGGCCTTGCTCACGCACTCCTGCTGCTTGTCGGAGTCGGGTGCGGGGGCGGTCAGGTCGCAGTCGGGCGTCGCCCGGTCCTTCTTCTTCTCCGGGACGGTCCCGATGTCGAAGACCGGCAACAGGTGGACGTAGCCGGTGCCGGAGTCGGCGAGCTTCCTGAGGTGCTTCATGCCCTTCGAGCGGGTGTCGGTGAAGGCGAGGTATTCACCGGGGTGTTTGGCCGTGCGGTCCGTGATGGAGAAGTCCCGGACGTGCAACTCCTGGATCTGGGCGTCCCGCAGCGGGGTGGCGGCGGGCTTCTTCAGGCCGGACCAGCCGCGCGGTGCGAGCTTCGGGTCGGTGAGGTCGACGACGAGGCTGCGGGCGGAGTCGGCGGTCAGGGCGGTGGAGTAGGGGTCGGTGACCTTGTTGGTGACCAGCTTCTGGACGGTGGGCGCCCAGACGGTCACGGCGTACCGGTAGGGCTTGCCCTGCCAGCTCTTCTTCCCGGTGACCGACCAGACGCCGGTGCGGTCGTCGCGCTTCATCGGGTGCGTACGGCCGCCGAGTTCGAGGGCGACGGTCGCGGCGGTCGGGGCCCAGACGGAGAGGGTGGGCGTCGACTTCCTGAAGACCGGGCCGAGTTCGGCGGAGGCGGCCTTGCTGCCGTACAGGTCGTCCAGGATTCCGGCCGTCTGTACGCCGGTGGCGGCGAGCAGAGCGCCGTTGGCGGCACGCTGGGTCGCGATGAGCTGGCCGCGCAGCGACTCCCGGACGCGGTCGCGGTCGCGTGCGTCGACGGTGAACGCCGGATAGTCCTTCAGATGCGGGTACTTCGCCTTCTGCGCGTCGCTCAGCGCGGACCGCGTGAGCCGCAGCCACTGCCCCTCGTCGGAGAGCGCCCCGTCCACGACGGAGATGCCGCCCTTCTTCGCGTACACGAGCTGCTGGCTGGTGGCGTCGGTGGCCTTCACCTTCCAGACGACGGTGTTCGCGTCGATCCACTGCGCCTCGGCCTTGGACAGGTCGGGGGCCGCGCCGCCGCCGGTCTGCGGGAGGAGGTAGCCGGGCCTGCCGCCGAGCATCCACACCTCGTGGCCGTACGTGGCGAGGTCGAGGGACTGGTCGGTGGGCAGGTCCTTCTCGTCGCCCTTGTGGAGGATGTAACTGAGTGTGGTGGCGCCGTCGACGAGCGGCACCTCGAAGGTGACCCCGTAGGCGTCCTTCTTCACCGGTGCCAGCGGCTTCGCCCAGTCGGTGGGCTCCTTGGCCCCGGCCCAGGTGTGCAGCCCCCAGCCGTCGTAGTCGCCGTCCGGGCGGTGGTAGTTGAGGATCGCCTTGGCGGTGTCCTGCGGCGGGGCCTCGGGGGCTTCGGCCGTCTGCTCGTCCTTGCCCTGCTCGATCCAGACCTGACCGGTCGCACCGAGGTCGACGGTCCGCTCCGGGCCGTCGGCCGTGCCGTCCTTCTCGACGGTGTACGGGAGGGTTCCCGTGCCCTCCTCCACGTCGATCCAGGCGAACGCGCCGTACGCGTCCCGGCCGATGAACTCGGCTGTCTTCTCACCGGACGTGAGCTGCCAGCCGGTGTAGTCGCCGTCGGCGCGCCGGTAGTGGACGACCGCCCGGTCGCGCTCGACGGCGACGGGCTTGCCGGGGTCCGGAGCCCGGCCGGCGGTGGTCGAGGCGAGAGCGCCGGAGGTGCGTCCCGTCCGGTCGATCACCACGGCCTTGTAGCGCAGGGGCGTTCCCGCCCGCACCGAGGCGTCCAGATACTGGGTGACCTTGTAGGGGGCGTGGTCGGCGCTGCCGAGCGTCTTCCACTCGCCGTCGCCGGTCTGCGCGGCGAAGACGACCCGGTTGAGCTGTCCGCCGTCCACGTCGGCGGTGATCTCGACGGTGCCGGTGGCGCCGGCGGCCGGGGCCTTCAGCGAGATCGTGGGCTCGGCCGCGGGGGCGCCCACGGTCCGGTCCGCCTTCAGCACGATGCTGGAGAGGGCGGGCACGGTGACGGTGACCTTCTTGTCCTCGCCGCTGCGGACCTGGCCGGAACCGCCGTAGACCGTACGGAAGTTCATCCCCGCTGACTCGGCGGCGAGCTGGACCGTCCTCGGGCTCGTGCCGTTGTTGGAGGCGACGAGGTACTCGTACGGCCGCTCGGTCGCGATGCGCGAGGTGGCGTACACCGAGCCGTCCGCGAGCCGCTCGGTCTGGGTGCCGTCGCGCAGTGCCGGGTGCTCCTCGGTGAGCCGGGAGAGCGCGGCGATGGAGCGGTAGACGGGGTGCTTCGTGTCGTACGCGTCCGAGGCATGGGTGCGGTCGGTGCCGAGCTGGTCGTCGTCGAGGTAGTCGGCGGTCCTGGAGGCGAAGAGGGTCTGGCGGGCGTCCTTGTCACCGCCCGCGCCGGTGAAGCCCTGCTCGTCGCCGGAGTAGATCACCGGGTTGCCCCGGCCGAGGAACATCAGCTCGTTGGCGAGCCGGGCGCGCTTCAGCAGCTCTGCGTCATCGGCCTCGGGGTTGTCCTGCTTCAGGAAGGTCCCGATGCGGCCCATGTCGTGGTTGCCGAGGAAGGTGACCTGCTCGTAGGCGTTGGCCTTGTCGGTGGTGTAGCGGAAGTCGTTGCCGTACACCGAGGCCAGCTTGTCGGCGGGCGCGCCCTGGGAGGCGAACTGCCGGGCGGCCTCCTGGAACGGGAAGTCCAGCGTCGAGTCCAGGCGGCCCCGGGTGACGTAGGGCGCGGTGATCTCGGGGTCGGCGGAGTAGACCTCGCCGAACATGAAGAAGTCGTCCCGGCCGCGCTTCGCCGCGTAGTCGTCGAGCGCGGTGGCCCACTGGGTCCAGAAGTCCAGGTCGACGTGTTTGACGGTGTCGATGCGGAAGCCGTCGATGTCGAAGTCGCGGACCCACTTCTCGTAGATCTTCTCCATGCCCTTCACGACCTCGGGACGCTCGGTCCACAGGTCGTCGAGCCCGGAGAAGTCGCCGTACTCGTTGGACTCGCCGGCCCACGTCGAGTCGCCCCGGTTGTGGTACATGGTCGGGTCGTTGAGCCAGGACGGCACCTTCTTCTCCGTGCCGGGAGCCTGCACCGGGGTGTACGGGAAGGAGTCCCGGTCGACCTTCTTGACGCCCTCGCGGTCGTCGAAGGGGCGGCCGGTCCTGTCGAGGTAGGGGAAGGCGCCCTTGGGCTTGTAGCCGTAGGCCTTCTCGGCGTGGTCGACGGTGTCGGCGGTGTGGTTGGTGATGACGTCGAAGAAGACCTTCATGCCCTTGGCATGGGCCTTGTCGATCAGCTTCTCCAGGTCGGCGTTGGTGCCGAAGTGCGGGTCGACCTGGGTGAAGTCGGTGATCCAGTAGCCGTGGTAGCCCGCCGAGGCGTCCTTGCCGGTGCCCTGGACGGGCCGGTTCTTGAAGATCGGCGCCATCCAGAGGGCGGTGGTGCCGAGGCCCTTGATGTAGTCGAGCTTCTGGGTCAGGCCCTTGAGGTCGCCGCCCTGGTAGAACCCCTTGTCGGTGGGGTCGTAGCCGTGGTCGAGCCGTGAACCGGTCAGCCCGCCCCGGTCGTTGGAGGCGTCGCCGTTGGCGAAGCGGTCGGGCAGCACGAAGTAGAACTGCTCGCGCGTGAGGTCGTGCCGGGCCGCCTCGCGGGCCAGCCTGGCGTCCGAGGGCGGGGCGGGCGGCCGGGGCGACGCGGCGGCGGTGGCAGCCGGGACGACGGGCAGCAGCGCCGCGCACAGGGCGGCCACCGCCCCTCGTCTCAAGGTGGTTCGGGACACGGAGGGTGCTCCTCGGCTGGTGTCAGGAGGGTGGGCTGCGGGCCGGTGGCGCTGCCACCGGCCCGCGGAGAAGGGGGTACGGGTCAGCCGCGCCAGACGTCGGCGGTCAGCGTGACCTTCCCGGAGGCCGGGACGGTCGCGGTGCGGTTCGCCCCGCTCTCCCAGGTGACGTTGCCGTTGCCGTCCTTGCGGACGTACTTGTACGCGAACGTGGTCCCGGCGGGCAGGGCCACGTCGAGCTTCCACACGGGGTACGCGGCGGGGTCGAGCTTCGGCGCGTTCGCCGGGTTCCAGTTGCCGAGGGCCGCCTGGTCGCCGGTGACGTGGATGTTCTGGCCGGGCTGGGTGGTGGCGTTGACCCCGAAGGTGGCGCCGGAGGAGCCGTCACCGGGGCCCGGGCCGGGGTTCGTGCCGCCGCCTGAGGAGCACGTACGGGCATGCACGTGCAGGGCGACGGCGGTGCCGGCCGGGACGGTGGCGGTGAACCGGCCGGAGCCGTCGACCGTGACGCCGTTGCCGGACTGGACGTCGCAGTAGTCGCCTGCGGGCAGCGAGGTCTGGAAGGTCCGGTTCAGCGCGGAGCTCTCGTGGTTGATGGCGACGTACGCCTTGCTGCCCCGGCCGAAGGCGATCTGGTCGCCGCCGTTGTCCCACCAGTCGCTCACGGCCTGACCGCGTGCCGCGTTGCGGAAACCGACCATGGAGGAGATCTCGCGCCAGGCGTGCTGGCACTTCCAGCCGTCGGTGTAGCAGGCGTTCACCTGGCCGCCGTTGGGCGGTCCGGCGTCGTGGTCGCCGAACTCGTAGCCGGAGTGGACGTCCGGGGAGCCGTAGGGGTAGGCCAGCATGAAGACGTTGGCGAGGGTGTAGGCGGAGCCGTTCTTGTAGGTGAGGGTGTCGCCGCCGCGCTCGGTGTCGTGGTTGTCGACGAAGACGCCGGACCTGCCGGACTCCATGAAGCCCCAGCCCTCGCCGAAGTTCTTCAGGTGGGCGAGGTTCTCGTTGAGGAAGACCTGCTTGAGGCTCCGCCCGTAACGGAACTCCTGGACGTCGCCGGTGCCGAGGTACTCCGAGGGCGAGACGGCCTCGCCCGCCCCGTGGATCGCCTCCTGCTTCCAGTAGACGTTCGGGTTGCTCAGCCGGGACTTGATGTCGGCCAGGTCGCCGGCGGGCATGTGCTTGGCGGCGTCGATGCGGAATCCGTCGACGCCGAGCGAGAGCAGGTCGTTCAGGTAGCCGGCGATCCTGCCGCGTACGTAGTCCTCACCGGTGTCCAGGTCGGCGAGGCCGACCAGTTCGCAGTTCTGGACGTTGGCACGGTCGTTGTAGTTGCTGATCTGGGACCGGCAGTCGTCCATGTCGGCGCCGGAGTAGATGCCCGGGTAGTCGTACTTGGTGTACGTGGAGCCGCCGGTGCCGGTGCCGTTGCCCGCCGCCATGTGGTTGATGACGGCGTCCGCGACGACCTTCACGCCCGCCGAGTGACACGTGTTGACCATGGCGGAGAAGGCGGCACGGTCACCGAGGCGGCCGGCGATCTTGTAGCTGACGGGCTGGTAGGACGTCCACCACTGGCCGCCCTGGATGTGCTCCTGGGGCGGCGAGACCTGGACGTAGCCGTAGCCCGCCGGACCGAGGGTGTCCGTGCAGGCCTTGGCGATGGAGGCGAACTTCCACTCGAACATCACGGCGGTGACGTCCTTGTCGCCCGGAGCGGCGGCCTGCGCGGGTGACGCGGCGCCGAATCCGGTGGGGATGACGAGGGCGGCGGCGCCGGCCACGAGGGCGAGCGCGACAGACAGGGGTCTGCGTGCCATGTCTTTCCTCCTGCGGGTGGGGGAAACGCGGGTGACGGTGCAGCCTCAGCCGGCAACGCGCCATGCCCTCAAGGCTCCTGAAGGTTCTTGCTGCAAGAATGCAAACCTTGCCGCAGCGCAGACCGTACGAGCCCGCCAGGCACCGGTCAACCCTTTGGACATCAGCCGCTCACATCCGTGAAACAACGGCGTTCTCTTCCTGACATCCGCTCGATTTCTTGCTGCAAGGTCTTTCGCAAGATATTGCGCGCCTGTTACGTTTCATCCGACTCCGGTCCGGTCGGCCGGGGGTTCCGGCGTCGCTCACGCGGTGGCGGACCCCACGCGCCCGGCCGGCCGGGCCGGTCACGACAAGAGAGGCACCCGGAGTCGCTACAACTCCCCGCCGGCCCTTCCTGGGCCGACTCCTGGTGCCTCTCCTGTGCGTGCTTCCCCTGCTTCCCGTGTCCCCGGGGCTCGTCAGCCCTGGGTGCGCACCGCCGCCGTCGAGCCCCGGACGACCAGCTCCGGCTGGAAGACGTACTCCGTGCGCTGCACCGGGTTTCCGCCTATCTCCTCCAGCAGCGCGCCCACGGCGGCCGCCGCCATCGCCTGCACGGGCTGGCGCACCGTCGTCAGCGGCGGGTCCGTGAACGCGATGAACGGCGAGTCGTCGAAGCCCACGACCGAGACGTCGCGCGGCACCTCCAGGCCCCTCCCCCGGGCGGCGCGCACCACGCCGAGGGCCATCAGGTCACTGCCGCAGACGATGCCCGTGCAGCCCGCGTCCAGCAGGGCGCCGGCCGCCACCTGGCCGCCCTCGACGCTGAACAGGGTGGAGCAGACCAGTGATTCGGCCTCCGGCCGGTCCATGCCGAGCACCGAGACGGCCGCCTCCACGAACCCGTCGCGTTTGCGGCGGGAGGGGACGTAGCGCTGCGGGCCGATGGCCAGGCCGATCCGGCGGTGGCCGAGGTCGGCGAGATGACCGAGGGCCATCCGTACGGCAGCGTTGTCATCGGGCGAGAAGAAGGGGGCGCTGATGCGCTCGTTGTAGCCGTTGATCAGGACGAACGGTATGCCGCGCTCGGTGAGCGCGGCATACCGTTCCGGGTCGGCGGAGGTGTCCGCGTGCAGCCCGGACAGGAAGACGATGCCGCCGACGCCCCGCTCCACCAGCTGCTCGACGAGTTCGTCCTCGGTGGCCCCGCCGGGCACCTGGGTGCAGAGCACGGGGGTGTAGCCGTGTCCGGCCAGCACCTGTTCGACGGACTGCGCGAACGCCGGGAAGATCGGGTTGGTGAGTTCGGGCGTCACCAGGCCGATCAGTCCGGCGCTGCGCTGCCGCAGCCGTACGGGCCGCTCGTAGCCCAGGATGTCGAGCGCCGCGAGCACCCGCTGACGCGTGGAGTCCGCGACGCCCTGCTTCCCGTTCAGGACCCGGCTGACCGTCGCCTCGCTGACCGCCGCCTGTCCGGCGATGTCGGAGAGGCGGGGCGCGGCCGTGATCCTGGGCGACGGCAGTGTCACACCGTCCACCAGACCGTGGTGTCGGCGGGCAGCTCGGCCTCGGCGCCGTCCACGGTGACCGGGGAGCTGGCGAGCAGCACCTGGCCGCGGGCGGCGACGCGGACCGGGGCGGCGGTGGTGTTGACGGTGCAGACGAAGCCCGGGCGGGCGAAGGCGAGGACGCCTTCGGGGGCGTCCAGCCACTCGACGCCGGTGCCCGCGCCAAGGCCCGGGTGGTCACGGCGGGCGGCGATCGCGGCGCGGTACAGCTCCAGGGTGGAGCCCTCCACGCCGGTCTGCGCCTCGACGGACAGCTCGCCCCAGCCGGCCGGCTGCGGGAGCCAGCTGCCGCCGTCGCCGAAGCCGTACGAGGTGCCCTCGCGGGTCCACGGGATCGGGACGCGGCAGCCGTCGCGGAAGCCGTCCTGGCCCGCGGCGCGGAAGAACGAGGGGTCCTGGCGGGCCTCGTCGGGCAGGTCGGTGACGTCGGGCAGGCCGAGCTCCTCGCCCTGGTAGACGTAGGCGGAGCCGGGCAGGGCGAGCATCAGCAGCGAGGCGGCGCGGGCCCGGCGCAGGCCCAGCTCGCGGTCGCCGGGGGTACGGATCTGGGTGCCGAGCCCCGCCGGGTTGGCGAACCGGGTGGTGTGCCGGGTGACGTCGTGGTTGGAGAGCACCCAGGTGGTGGGCGCGCCGACCGGGCGCATGGCGTCGAGCGAGGAGTCGATGACCTTGCGGAGTTCGGCGGCGTCCCAGGCGGTGGCCAGGTACGGGAAGTTGAACGCCTGGTGCATCTCGTCGGGGCGCACGTAGTTGGCGGTGCGCTCGGCGGTGGGCGTCCAGGCCTCGGCGACGGCGATCCTCTCGCCCGGGTACTCGTCGAGGATGGTGCGCCAGCTGCGGTAGATCGCGTGGACGCCGTCCTGGTCGAAGAACGGCATGACGTCGTTGCCGAGCAGCTTGAGCTGGTCGTGGGTGCCGAGGTCGGGCAGGCCCTCGGCCTTGACGAGGCCGTGGGCGACGTCGACGCGGAAGCCGTCGACGCCCATGTCGAGCCAGAAGCGCAGGATGGAGCGGAACTCGTCGGCGACGGCCGGGTGCTCCCAGTTGAAGTCGGGCTGCTCGGGGGCGAAGAGGTGGAGGTACCAGTCGCCGGGGGTGCCGTCCGGGTCGACCGTACGGGTCCAGGCGGGGCCGCCGAAGATGGACTCCCAGTCGTTGGGCGGGAGTTCGCCGTCGGCGCCCTTTCCGGGGCGGAAGTGGTAGCGCTCGCGCAGGGCGGAGCCGGGGCCCTCGGCCAGGGCGCGCTTGAACCACTCGTGCTGGTCGGAGGAGTGGTTGGGGACCAGGTCGACGATGACGCGCAGGCCCAGGCCGTGGGCCTCGCGGATCAGCGCGTCGGCGTCCAGCAGATTGCCGAACATCGGGTCGATGGCCCGGTAGTCGGAGACGTCGTAGCCGGCGTCGGCCTGCGGGGAGGCGTAGAAGGGGCTCAGCCAGACCGCGTCGACGCCCAGGTCCTTCAGGTGGGGCAGGCGGGCGGTGACGCCGGGGAGGTCGCCCATGCCGTCGCCGTTGCCGTCGGCGAAGCTCCGCGGGTAGACCTGGTAGATCACCGCGTCCTGCCACCAGCCGGTGCGGTGGCCCGGGGCGCCGTCGGACGTGCCGGTGGAGGGGGCAGCGAGATGCTGGGTCATGTCGTCCCTGAGGTGTCTGGGTGGGGAGCGGCGCCGGGTCCGGGTCCGGTTCCGGCGCCGCCGTGACGGGTGCGGTGGTGCGTGCGGGTGCTGGGGTCCGGGAGGTGCTCAGCCCTTGACGGCTCCGGCGGACATGCCGGTGACGAGGTGCTTCTGGGCGAAGAGGAACACCAGGGCGGCCGGGATGGCGATGAGGACGGAGGCCGCGGTCATGGGGCCCCACTGGGCTCCGTACTGGTTGACGAACTTCTGGAGTCCGCCGGCCAGGGTGAGGTTCTCGTCGCCGACCAGGAAGGCGGAGGCGTAGGCGACTTCGCCCCAGGCGGTGATGAAGGAGTAGAACGCGGTGACGGCGAGGCCCGGCTTGGCCAGCGGCAGGATGAGCCGGAAGAAGGTGCCGAACGGGGTGAGGCCGTCGACCTCGCCCGACTCGTCGATCTCGCGCGGGATGGTGTCGAAGAAGCCCTTCATCATCCAGGCGCAGAACGGCACCGAGATGGTGAGGTAGGTGATGACGAGACCGGTGGGCTGGTTGAGCAGTCCGAGGGTCGACATGATGTTGTAGATCGGCACGATGAGGACGGCGACCGGGAACATCTGGGTGATGAGCAGCGTCCACATCAGCCCGCGCTTGCCGGGGAAGCGGAAGCGGCTGACCGCGTATCCGGTGGTGGCGGCGACGAAGACGCCGATCACGGTGGAGAGCGCGGAGATGATCACGGAGTTGGCGAACCAGTTGAGGAACTCGGTGTCGCGGATCAGGTTCGTGTAGTTGACGAGCGTCGTCTCGCGGAAGAAGTCCGTGGTGGTCGCGTACTTCGCGGGCTTGAGCGAGGTCAGCAGGACCCACAGCACCGGGAAGACCGCGATCACCGAGGCGACGATCAGGGTCAGGTGCAGGGCCACGGAGGCGAGCGGGGAGCGCTCGCCGCGCAGGCGGACCTTGCGGACGGCGTGCCGGGCGGGGGTGTCGGTCGCGGTGGTCACCAGTTGTCTCCCTGGGAGCGCAGGACCCGCCGGTAGACGACGGCGAAGACCATCAGGAGTGCGAGGATCAGCACGCCCCACGTGGAGGACTGCGCGTAGTCGCGCGGGCTGATCTCGAAGGAGAACTTGTACGCCTGGGTCACCAGGATCTGGGTCGCCTCACCGGGTCCGCCGCGGGTCAGCAGGAAGATCACCGGGAACATGTTGAAGGTCCAGATGGTGGAGAGCAGGACCACCGTGGTGGAGACCGGGCGCAGTCCGGGGAGCGTGATGTGGCGGAAGCGCTGC
This sequence comes from Streptomyces sp. iso_384, assembly GCF_056172905.1. Lineage (NCBI taxonomy): Bacteria > Bacillati > Actinomycetota > Actinomycetes > Kitasatosporales > Streptomycetaceae > Streptomyces > Streptomyces sp. iso_384. Next base: position 2,113,317 of record NZ_JBWBTT010000001.1, on the reverse strand, counting down.
CAGGCGGTCGCGCCGTCCATCTCGGCCGCTTCGTACTGCTCGGAGGGGATGGACTGGAGTCCGCCGAGGAGGGCCACCATCATGAACGGGACGCCGAGCCAGACGTTGACGGCGATGACCGCGAACTTGGCCCAGGTCGGGTCGTTGAGCCACGGGACGGCGTCGATGCCGGCGCCACCGAGGATCTTGTTGAGCAGGCCGCGCTCCTCGTTGTAGAGGAAGCGCCAGGCGAAGACGGAGACGAAGCCGGGGATGGCCCAGGGCAGGATGAGGGCCATGCGGTAGGCGGAGCGGCCGGCGATGCGGCGGTTGAGGATGTTCGCCAGGGCCATGCCGAGGACGAACGTGATGCTCACGCAGGAGACGGTCCACACCAGCGTCCAGCCGAGCGTGCCGAGGAACTGCGAGCCGGTCAGCGCGTCGACGTAGTTGTCCGCGCCGACGAACTCGTAGGTGGCGGGGATCTCGTTGACGCCGATGGAGCGGGCGACGTTGCGCTCGTCGGCGTCGGTCATCGAGAGGTAGATGCCGCGGACCAGCGGGTAGCCGATGATCACGCCGATCACCACGACGACCGGGGCGACCATGGCCCAGGCGTACCAGTGGACCGACAGCGCCCGCCTCAGGCGGCCGGGGGTCGGCGGTGGGGTGCCAGTACCGCGGCTCCGGCCGCGGGCGGTGTTCTCGCCCGCGGCCTTCACCACCGACTGGCTGGTGTGGACAGCCATCAGTCGGCCAACCTTCCTGTTACTTCCAGCCCTCGAGGAGCTTGCGGTAGGAGTCGCCGGTGGACTTGGCGGCCTTCTCCGGCGTGGTCTGGCCGGTGAGGACCTTGGTGTACTCGACGCGCAGCGGCTCGAAGAGGCTGCCGCCCTCGGGGATCCAGGGACGCTCGACGGCGGTCTCGACGACCGGCTTGAAGAAGCCGACGATCTCGCTGTCGACCGCTTCCTTCTTGGCGTACGCGGAGGTGCGGGTCGGCAGCAGGTTCAGCTCGCCGGCGGCGGTGGCCTGGCTGTCCACGGACGTCATGTACTCGACGAAGGCGTAGGAGGCCTCGAGGTTCTTGGAGCCCGCGTAGACGGCGAGGTTGTGGCCGCCCTGCGGGGCGCCCTGGGCGGCGGAGCCGGCCGGGACCGGGGCGACGCCCAGGTTGTCCTTGTCCGTGAACTCACTTCCGGTCAGGGTGTCGGCGACGGCCCAGGGGCCGTTGATCATCATCGCGACGTCGCCGTTCTTGAACGACTGCATCATGTTCTCCCAGCCGTCCGAGGCGTCCGTCTTCGCGGTGCCGTCGTCGACCAGTTCCTTGACCGCCTTGAACGCCTTGACGCCCTCGGGCTTGTCGATGGTGATGCTCTTGGAGGAGGCGTCGACCATGTCGCCGCCCTCGCCGTACAGGAAGGAGAGGAAGTAGTACGGGTCGTCGCCGCGGAGGTAGAGGCCGGTCTTGCCGGTCTTGTCCTTGATCTTCTTGGCGACGGTCTTGAGGTCGTCCAGGTTCGCGGGCGCCTCGACACCGGCCTCCTTGAACATCTTCTTGTTGTAGAAGATGCCCATGGAGTCGATGACCTGCGGGACGGCGAAGGTCTTGTCCTCGTACTTGGTGGACGCGACGGCCTGCTTGAGGAAGTCGTCCTGGTTCTTCAGGGCGGCGGTGCCGTCCAGCGGGGCCAGGTAGCCGAGGTTGGCGAAGTCCGGCGTCCAGGCGACCTCGGAACGGATCACGTCGGGCGCGCCGTCGCCTGCCTGGGCGGCGTTCTTGAACTTGTTCTGCGCCTCGCCGAAGGGCACGTTGACGTACTTGACGTCGACCTTCGGGTGCTTCTTCTCGAAGCCCTCGGCCAGCTTCTTGAAGACCTTGTCCTCGCTGCCGACGCTGGAGGTGTCCCACCAGGTCACGGTGCCGGAGAGCTCGCCCGAGCTCTTGCTGCCGCCGGACTCGTCGTCACTGCCGCAGGCGGTCGCCGCGAGCGCCAGGGCCGCGACCAGGGCGGTGGCCGTTATGCCACGTCGCATCTGAACTCCTTCAACTGCCGTACCGCTCCGTCGCGGCGCCGGGTCGACGTGAACGTAACAAGGATGAAAGACGACCGAAAGACCTTGCGGAGGATTTCTGCAAGCCTTGGCGATCGTTACATTCGCGTGTCCTCAAGGTTGCCGTCAAGCCCCTTGACGGCGGTCGTTCATCCCTGGCAGAGGCAGACACGACACGGCATATCCGCAGTGCGACGATCTGACCGCAGTCCGCGATCCGCCGCAAGTCCTTGCAAGACGTTGCCGGAAAGCCAGCCGAAGACCTCCCCGACAGCCACGCTGCGGTGCCTCCGCACCACCCCGCGCACGGTGGGCAATCCGACACGGGCCCGGTACAGTCCCATCCCATGACCGCACGGCTTGCCGATATCGCAACTCAGGCGGGGGTCAGTGAAGCGACGGTCAGCCGAGTCCTGAACGGCAAGCCCGGAGTCGCGGCGACCACCCGCGAATCCGTCCTCGCGGCGCTCGACGTCCTGGGGTACGAGCGCCCGGTGCGACTGCGCAGGCGCAGCGCGGGGCTGGTCGGCCTCATCACCCCGGAGCTGGAGAACCCGATCTTCCCGGCGCTGGCGCAGGTCATCGGCCAGGCGCTGACCCGGCAGGGCTACACCCCGGTGCTGGCGACCCAGACCCCCGGCGGCTCCACCGAGGACGAACTCACCGAAATGCTGGTGGACCGGGGCGTCTCCGGCATCATCTTCGTCTCCGGGCTGCACGCGGACACCTCGGCCGATGTGCAGCGCTACGAGCAACTGCGCGGCCAGGGCGTCCCCTTCGTCCTGATGAACGGCTTCTCGGCCAAGGTGCAGGCACCGTTCATCTCGCCCGACGACCGGGCGGCGATGCGCCTCGCGGTGACGCATCTGGTGGCTCTCGGCCACCAGCGCATCGGCCTCGCGCTCGGCCCCAAGCGCTTCGTTCCGGTACTCCGCAAGATCGAGGGCTTCCACGCCACGATGCGGGAGCAGCTGGGCCTCGCCCCGGACGAGGTGGAGGAGCTGATCGAGCACTCGCTGTACACCTTGGAGGGCGGTCAGGCGGCCGCCTCCGCCCTGATGGAGCGCGGCTGCACGGCGGTCGTGTGCGCGAGCGACATGATGGCGCTCGGGGCGATCCGGGCGGCCCGCCGGCTTTCGAAGGACGTGCCGCGCGATCTGTCGGTCGTGGGCTACGACGACTCGGCGCTCATAGCGTTCACGGACCCGCCGCTGACGACGGTCCGGCAGCCGGTGACGGCCATGGGCCAGGCCGCGGTGCGCACGCTCCTGGAGGAGATCGGCGGAACACCGGCCCCGCACAGCGAGTTCGTCTTCATGCCCGAGCTGGTGGTTCGCGGCTCGACGGCCGCCGGACCCGCAGGCGGCTCAGGGTCCCCGCCTCGTCCTTGAGGCGCAGGATGTGCGACCCGAACCCGACCGGAGGATGATCGGGGGCAGGGGAATCTCTATGGAAGACTCTCTGCCTATGGGTGAAACACAGGTGACAGCACAGGAAGGCCGGTCGACGGCCGGTCCTTCACCCATCGTGGCCGACCGGACGGCCGAGGCCGGCTGGTCCGCCCGCTTCCGCTCGCTGCGGCTGCCCCGGCGTCCCCGGCTCTGGTTCGAGATCCTGCTCATCGCGGTCAGTTACTGGCTGTATTCACTCGTGCGCAATGCCGTTCCGGAGCAGAAGGCGGCGGCCCTGCGCAACGCGGACTGGATCTGGTCGGCGGAGAAGACGCTCGGTCTCGCCTTCGAGGAAACGGTCAATCACGCGGCCAATTCCGTGACATGGCTGATCGTGTCGATGAACTACTACTACGCGACGCTGCATTTCGTCGTGACCATCGGCGTCCTCGTCTGGCTGTTCCGCCGCCACCCGGGCCGGTACGCGGCAACGCGACTCGTCCTCTTCGCGACGACGGCGGTGGCCCTGCTCGGGTACTACCTCTACCCCCTGGCGCCACCCCGTCTGATGAACGGCGCGAACTTCGTCGACACCGTGCTGGTGCACCAGACGTGGGGCTCGATGGCGTCGGGCAACTTCAAGAACATGTCGAACCAGTACGCGGCGATGCCGTCGATGCACATCGGCTGGTCGCTCTGGTGCGGCCTGACGATCTTCGCCCTGGCCTCGGCGCCCTGGGCCCGCATTCTGGGCCTGCTCTACCCGACGCTCACCCTCGTGGTCATCGTGGCCACCGCCAACCACTTCTGGCTGGACGCGGTGGGCGGCATGGCCTGCCTCGCGTTCGGTTACGCGGTCTCCCGCGCCTGGTACGGCTCGCTGCCGCACCGGCTGCCGAAGTGGGTGCCCGCCGGGTCCGGCGACGGGAAGAGCCGGCTGACCGGACTGCGCGCCGCCAGACTGCCACGCCCGGCGTCGGAACCGGAGCCGGAGTCGGAGCCGAAGTCCGTACGGGAATCCACGCCGGGACCCGCACCGGAGGCGGAGGCGCCCGAGGCGGAAGCGGCCGGGGCGCGCAGGTCGTAAGCAGCAGGTCCTCGCCGACTCCAGGTGGGCCGACACCTCACCGAGGACCGGCGGGCGTCGTCCCATGAAGCGACCCCCCGGGCTGCGAGAGGGCAAGCCCGCTCGGTGCCCGTAGGGGATGCCCCGGGGGGGGTACCCCCTGTCCCCCCAGACATCCCTGTGAGTCGCACGCCACCGGTACGACACCCGCTGACGCCGCGCCCCCGGCCTCGCCCGGGTCGCGCGGCAACCGGCGATCCAGCCCCTCCGGCGTTCGAGGTGCGGGGTCCGGGGCGGAGCCCCGAGGGGCTCCGGGGCTCCGCCCCGGGGCGAACGCCTAGGACGCCGCCCCGTAGAACCGCTCCTCCACCACCGCCCGAGCCCTCCGAGTAATCCGCCGGTAGTCGTCCAACATGTCCCCGACATGCCCCGGCTCGTACCCCAGGTACCGCCCCACCGCCGTCATCTCCCGCGCCTCGGACGGAAACGTGTCGCCCGGCCGCCCCCGCACCAGCATCACCGCGTTGCGCACCCGCGTGGCCAGCACCCACGCCTCGTCCAGCGTCTCCGCGTCCTCCGCCGGAATCAGCCCTGCCGCACACGCGGCGGCCAGCGCCTCGCGCGTCCGCGTCGTCCGCAGCCCCGGCTCCGCCCACCCGTGCCGCATCTGCATCAGCTGCACGGTCCACTCGACATCGCTCAGCCCGCCCCGCCCCAGCTTCGCGTGGAGCGTGGGGTCCGCGCCGCGCGGTATCCGCTCGGACTCCATCCGCGCCTTGAGCCGACGGATCTCGCGTACGGCGTCCTCGCCGAGCCCTTCCATCGGATACCGCAGCGGATCGGCGAGCTCGATGAACGCGCGCCCCAACTCCGCGTCGCCTGCCACCGGTTCGGCCCGCAGCAGCGCCTGGCTCTCCCAGACCAGCGACCAGCGCCGGTAGTAGGCCTCGTACGACGCGAGCGTGCGCACCATCGGCCCGGTCCTGCCCTCCGGCCGCAGATCGGCGTCGATGAGCAACGGAGGGTCGGCGGTCGGCAGTTGGAGCAGCCTCCGCATCTCGCCCACGACCGCGTTCGCCGCCCGCCCCGCCTCCTCGTCACTCACGCCCTCGCGCGGCTGATGGACGAAGAGGACGTCCGCGTCGGAGCCGTAGCCCAGCTCGTGCCCGCCGAAGCGGCCCATGCCGATGACGGCGAACCGGGTCGGCAGCGTGTCGCCCCACCGCTCGCGGACGGCGGCCCGCAGCGCGCCCGCGATGGTGGCGGCGTTGAGGTCGGTGACGGCCGAGCCGACGCGGTCGACGAGCGCCCCGTGGTCCTGCTCGGCGGGGCTGTCCTCGGTGCCGTACGAGCCGATCAGGTCGGCGGCCGTCGTACGGAACAGCTCGCGCCGGCGCACCCCGCGCACCACCGCGACGGCCGACTCCGCGTCCCCGGCCCGCCCCACCGCGGCCAGCACCTCCTGGTCCAGGTGGGCCCGGGTGCGGGGCGTGAGCCCTTCCGGGTCGCCGAGGATCGCCACCGCCTCCGGGGCCCGCATGAGCAGGTCCGGGGCGAGGCGGCCGGCGGAGAGGACCCGGGCGAGGTTCTCCGCGGCCGCGCCCTCGTCCCGCAGGAGCCGCAGGTACCACGGGGTCTTGCCGAGCGCGTCGGACACCTTCCGGAAGCCGAGGAGCCCGGCGTCCGGGTCGGCGGAGTCCGCGAACCAGCCGAGCAGCACCGGCAGCAGGGTGCGCTGGATGGCGGCCTTGCGGGAGACCCCGGAGGAGAGGGCCTCCAGGTGCCGCAGAGCGGCGGCCGGGTCGGCGTACCCGAGGGCCTCCAGGCGGTGGGCCGCGGCCTTCGCGCTGAGCCGGGACTCGGCGGGGGCCAGCTGGGCGACGGCGTCCAGCAGCGGCCGGTAGAAGATCTTCTCGTGCAGCCGCCGCACGACGGAGGCATGCCTCTTCCAGGCCTTGTTCAGCTCGGCCACCGGGTCGGTACGCATCCCGAGCGACCGGCCGAGCCGCCGCAGATCCGCCTCGTCCTCGGGGACGAGGTGGGTGCGGCGCATCCGGTAGAGCTGGATCCGGTGCTCCATCGAGCGCAGGAAGCGGTACGCCTCGTCGAGCTGTGCGGCGTCCGCGCGTCCGACGTAACCGCCCTCGGCGAGCGCCCGCAGCGCCTCCAGGGTGGAGCCGCTGTGCAGCGAGGCGTCACTGCGGCCGTGCACCAACTGGAGCAGCTGGACCGCGAATTCGACGTCCCGCAGGCCGCCGGGTCCGAGCTTCAGCTCCCGCTCGATGCGGTCGGCGGGGATGTTGTCGACGACGCGGCGGCGCATCTTCTGTACGTCGGGGACGAAGTTCTCCCGGTCGGCGGCGCCCCACACGAGCGGCGACACCGCCTCGACGTACTCCGCGCCCAGCTCGGGGTCGCCGGCCACCGCGCGGGCCTTCAACAGGGCCTGGAACTCCCAGGTCTTGGCCCAGCGCTGGTAGTAGGCGAGGTGCGAGCTGAGGGTGCGCACCAGTGGCCCGTTGCGCCCCTCGGGGCGGAGGTTGGCGTCGACCTCCCAGATGGTGCCCTCGGCGGTGGTCTCGGAGCAGATCCGCATCATGTGGGCGGCCAGCCGGGTGGCGGCCTGCATGGCCTTGGTCTCGTCGCCCCCGTCGCGCGCCTCCCCGACGAAGATCACGTCGACGTCGGAGACGTAGTTCAGCTCCCGCCCGCCGCACTTGCCCATCGCGACGACGGCGAGCCGGCACTGCGCGGCGTCCTCGGGCGCGGCCGTGCGGGCGATGGCGAGCGCGGCGCGCAGGGTGGCGGTGGCGAGGTCGGCCAGTTCGGCGGCGGTCTGGGCGAGGTCGGTGGTGCCGCACACGTCCCGGGCGGCGAGGGTGAGCAGGCACCGGCGGTAGGCGACCCGCAGCGAGTCCGGGTCGACCGCGTCGGCGAGCCCCCGCTCGAACTCGGCGACCCCGGGGTGCAGGTCGATCGCCTCGTACGTGACGAGCGCCTGCCAGTCGCGCGGGTGCCGGGCCAGATGGTCGCCGAGCGCCTCCGACGCACCGAGCACCCCGAGGAGCCGGTCGCGCAGGGGTTTGGCGGTGACGAGGGTGTCGAGCAGCACCTGCCGCTCGTCCGCCGCCTCGGCCTCCACGATCCGGACCAGTCCGCGCAGGGCCAGATCCGGGTCGGCGGTGGCCCCGAGCGCCTCCAGGAGGACCGGATCCGACCGTACGGAGGCGAGCTCGTCCAGGTCGAGGAGCTGCTCGGCGGCGGACGGGTCGGTGAATCCGTGCCGCAGCAACCGGGTGAACGTACTGCTCCTGCGCCCCGGCACCGTCGTCATTGCACGCTCTCCCGCCGCCCGAACCGATCTGCGTAACTGCTCGGCCGCTTCGTCTGCCGGCGTCACAGCACTCCGAGCCTAGTCCTGTGCCGATGAATTCGGGGCGGGGGCGGAGTCCACCTACGGGGAAAGCACCTGACGGCACCCCTTGACGCCCTCCCGGAGGAACCATGTCCACGACCGAGCGCCCCCAGCCCGCCCGTCTCCCGGCGACCGAGCTGCACTCCGGCTACAGCAGCGAGGGCGCCACGGTCCGCCCGTGGCCGGAGGCGGCCGCCGTGCTCACCGATGCCCCGCTGTACTGGCTGTCCACGGTCCGCCCGGACGGCCGCCCCCATGTCACCCCGCTGATCGGCATCTGGTCCGACGGCGCCCTCCACTTCTGCACGGGCCCGCAGGAGCGCAAGGCACACAATCTGGCGGCCAACCCCGAGGTGGTCCTGACGACGGGCGCGAACACCCTGGACTCCGGCTTCGACATCGTGGTGGAGGGCCGGGCGGACCGGGTGACGGACCACGAGCGGCTGACCGCCCTGGCCCGGGGGTGGGAGGCGAAGTACGGCGCGGACTGGCACTTCGACGTCGAGGACGGCAGCTTCGTCCAGGCGGAGGCGGGCCACGCCCACGTGTTCGCGGTCCACCCCCGTACGGCCTTCGGCTTCGGCAAGGGGGAGCCGTACAGCCAGACGCGCTACCGCTTCGGGTGATCCTCCGAGGAGCTGTTCGCCGCCGTCCCGACGAGGACGGTGGCGTACAGCTCCTCGGAGACCAGGACCCGCGGGCTCAGCCCGGCGGCGCGCAGGACCCCGACCGCCGTGTCCCGCTGCCGCTCGCTCGCCTCCACCAGCAGGCTCCCGCCGGGCGCGAGCCATTCGGGCGCTTCGGCGGCGACCCGGCGCATGACGTCGAGGCCGTCGCCGCCCCCGTCCAGGGCGACGCGCGGTTCGTGGACGCGGGCCTCGGCGGGCAGCAGCTCGACGTCGTCGGTGGGGACGTAGGGGACGTTGGCCAGCAGCACGTCGACCCGGCCGCGCAGGGCGGCGGGAAGAGGAGCGAAGAGATCGCCCTCATGCACCCGCCCCAGCTCGCCGACGTTGCGCCGGGCGCAGCGCACGGCGGCGGGTTCGACGTCGCAGGCGTGCAGTTCGGCGGCCTCCGACGCGGCGGCGAGGGCGACGCCGAGCGCGCCGGACCCGCAGCAGAGGTCGACGACGACGGCCCGGCGGGGCGCGAGGGCGGCGGCCTGCGCCACCAGGAACTCCGTACGGCGGCGGGGCACGAAGACGCCGGGGTCCACGGCATAGCGGCGGCCGTGGAACTCCGCCCAGCCCAGGACGTGTTCGAGGGGCAGCCCGGCGGCGCGGCGCTCGACGAGGGCGGACAGTTCGTCCGGGGAGGCGGCGGCCTCGTGGAGGAGTCGGGCCTCGTCCTCGGCGAAGACGCAGCCGGCGCGACGGAGGGCGACGACGGTGGAGGCGAAGAAGGTGGTGGAGAGGGAGACAGCGGGGTGAACCGGCATACGAGCGAAGCCTTTCGGGAAAACCGATGGGCGCTCCGCGATCGTCCTAGACCGTCCGGTCAGCTGCTGCTGGTGCTGCCGGCCGTCCGATGTGATCGCGCGGGGTGAGCACCCAGCCTGATCCAGCGGTAATGGGTCTCACCTCCTCGGTCGATCTCATCGTTCCCCGTGGCGTACGGGGGTCGCAACAGTACAACAGCCCGCTTCCGCACCCGTACGAGGGCGCGAGAGCGGGCGGTACGAGCCGTACGGGTGGCTCAGAGATCCACGCTGTCCCGCAGCTTGGTGGGTGTCAGGAACAGTGAGGCGATGACACCGACCACGGCGATGCCGGCCGAGATGAGGAAGATGTGCCCGGTGGCCTCCCCGTACGCGGCCCGGACGACGTCCTGGACCTGGGGCGGCATGGCGGCGACGTTGAGGGTGGATCCGCCGGATCCGGAGGCCGCCGGATCGATGCCCAGCTTCGTCAGCCCGTCGGCGATCCTGTTCGCGACCTGGTGGGCGAGGACCGCGCCGAGCACGGAGACGCCCATGGTGCCGCCGAGGGAGCGGAAGAACGTGATGGCCCCGCTGGCCGCGCCGATCTCGCTGAGCGGAACGGTGTTCTGGAGGACGAGCACCAGGTTCTGCATCGACATGCCGACCCCGGCGCCGACAGCGAGCATGCCGGCCGACACCAGGACGAGCGAGGTCCGGTGATCGATGAAGGAGAGCCCGAGGAAACCGAGGGCGAGCACGACCACACCGGCGACGATGAACGGCTTGACCTTGCCGGTCTTCGACACGAGGCGTCCGGCGACGGTGGAGGAGACGAGCACGCCCGCCATCAGCGGAATGGTGAGGAGCCCTGCCTCGGTAGGCGAGTAGCCGCGTCCGATCTGGAAGTACTGCCCGAGGAAGACCGCACCGCCGAACATGGCCATGCCGACGGCGAGGCTGGCGACGATGGCGAGGGCGGGGTCCCGGCGGCGGACGACGTGCAGCGGAACGACCGGCTCCTTGACGCGCGCCTCGACAAGAACGGCTGCCGCCAGAATGACGACACTGCCCCCGACCATCAGTCCGCTCTGCCAGGAGAGCCAGCCGAAGTCGTCACCGACGAAGGTGACCCAGAGGAGCAGAAGGCTGACCCCGGCGGCGATGAGGGAGGCGCCGAGGTAGTCGACCTTGGTGTCGGGCCGGCGGACCTCGACGAGGTGCAGGGTGCGGGCGAGCATCACGGAGGCGAGCAGCGTGAAGGGCACGGCGATGAAGAAGCACCAGCGCCAGCCGAGCCAGGTGGCATCGGTGATGAACCCGCCGAGCAGTGGCCCGCCGACGGTGGCGACGGCCATGACACCGCCGAGGTAACCGTTGTAGCGGCCGCGCTCCTTCGGGCTGATCATCGCGGCGATGATCACCTGCACGAGCACCTGGAGGGCGCCCATGCCGAGCCCCTGGACGGCGCGGAACGCGATGAGTTGCTCGGTGGACCGGGCAAACCCGCAGGCGACGGACGAGACGACAAAAAGGCCGATAGCTATCTGGAGCAGCAGCTTCTTGCTGAACAGGTCGGCGAGCTTGCCCCAGATCGGGGTGGAGGCCGTGGAGGCCAGCAGGGTCGCGGTGACGACCCAGGTGTACTGCGACTGCGTGCCGTCGAGGGACCCGATGATCTGCGGGAGGGCGACCGAGACCACGGTGCTGCTGATCATCGCCACGAACAGGACGATGAGCAGCCCGCTCAGGGCCCGCAGGACGTGGCGGTGGTCCATGGGTGCGGCGGCGGGGGCCCCGGCCGGGGCGGCGGTGTCTGCTGCGCTCACGCGCAACCTCCGGAAAGTTCGTACGAGAGGCCCGTACGTGGCGGTGGCCACGGGGTGGTCCGCGCGCGACGCCGGTACGGGAGGGAGAAGACTTCACCATACATGCACACTGCGCAATTTTGCCCACTGAGCAACAATCTCGGACCCGGGGGATAATGCCCCCATGGACAGCAGCACCGCGGGACCGGGCCTCCGGGAACGCAAGAAGGAAGCCACCCGACAGGCCGTGCACGAGGCGACCCTGCGCCTGACGGTGGAACACGGCTTCGACCACGTGACGGTCGAGGCGGTGGCGGACGCGGCCGGAATCTCCCGCCGGACGTTCTCCAACTACTTCACCAACAAGGAGGACGCCCTCCTCTACGGCGAGGAACAGCAGATCAGGGCCCTGGTCCGCACGGTCCGCGACCGCCCCACCGACGAACCCGCCTGGCCGGCCCTGCGCGCGGCGGTGGCCCAGTTCGCGGAACGCGTGGCACCACCGGAACGCGAATGGGCGGTACGCACCCGCCTGGCGATGCGCCACCCCTCCCTCCTGGCCCGCCAGCTGGCCAACCACGCCACCCTCGAACGCGACCTGGCCGAAGCGGTGGCCGCCCGCCCGGGCCCGTCATCCGCCCCTGTCCGCCCGATCGTCCTGGCGGCGGGCTTCCTGTCCTCGCTCCGGATCGCGATGCGCATGTGGATCGAGGAGGACCTGGCACGGGAGCCTGCGGCGGTGATCGACGAGATCCTGGACGAGATGGGGCGGGGGTTCGTATAAGGATGGGGGGTCTGACCTTCCCCGCGAGGCCTCAGCAGCTGACCAGCGCCTCGCGCAACGTGTTCCCCGTACGCCCGGGAAGTGACTGGCACAACGACTCGACCCTGGAGCGGACCAAGCCGCCCCGGTAGGCAGGGGGAAGCTGACGCCAGACATCGAGGGCGAGGCCGGCCGCAGTGGCCGGATCGCCGTCCGCCCGGACACAGGCCGCACCATCGACGGCGACCAGCGCGCGAGTCATGACGGACGGGGCCTTGGTGAGCGCGAGTGCGGACTCCTGCTCGGCGTACGCCTCGCGGGTCCGCTCCATGAGCGTGAACGCCTGGGAAAGGTGCACGTGGTGCTTCTGCGGCGGGTAGCCGAACCAGGTATCGGCCTCCTGCGCCGAATCGAGTCGCGCGGCGGTGGCGCGGGCGTCACCGACCGCTCGCAGCGCGCCCTCCCGGTCTCCGACGGAGGCGAGTGACCTCGCAGTCACGGCCGCAGCCAGAGCAGCGGCAGCACTCGGAGACCGGCCGGCTTCGGCTCGGGCTCGCATGGCCATCACAGCGGCGGCGTTCGGGGCTCCGTAGTTCAGCGGCACCATCGCGTGCCGACTGAGTACCCAGGCGAGCATGTGGCGATCGCCGGACTCGCGAGCGGCCTGCTCGGCCGTGGCGAACCAGCCGACCGCGTCCCGCTGCTCGCCCCGATCATGCTGGATGACAGCCACCAAGCCGGTGATGCCGGCGGCCGTGCGCGCCAGGTCTTTGCGCACCGCAGCCGGGTGAGGGCGTCCGAGAAGCTCCCGCAGCAGGTCGAGGTCGGATTTCATCTGCTCCAGCACTTCATGGGGCGGACGCCCCCGGTATCCACCGCGATGACGTTCGAATGCCCCGTTCAAATAGGCGAGATCGCTGCCGTCCGAGGCGGACAGGCCCGCATTGATCCCCTGCCGCGCCTCCGAGATGTCCGGCACCCCCGCCATTCCCGTAGCCGCCGCTGCCACGCCGAGAAACTTCCGTCGGTCCACTACCGAGCCCTCCTCCCTCTTTTCTTGATCAATCAGCCGATAGAGCCTTCGATGGCGTCGGCTGGCCACGACGGCACGAACGATTTCCTCCGTGGACCTGCCGTAGCACTCGGCGAGCAGTGCGTGCCAGATCGGCGTGGGCAGGCGCCGCTCGGTCTCCCAGCGCTTCAAATTCTCCGGGTCGAACCACTTTCCGCCCTGAGCCGCTTGTAACACCGACGCTTGTTCTTCACGCGTCAGGCCAGCTGCTTCGCGGCTTCCCCTCAGCAGTGCCCCGATGCCTTCCGGCGCCATCATGCCCGTCCTCCAAGCTCCTGGAAGTGTCATGTCGAGTTCTGGCCCCCCAAAGCGGCCCCTTGGCAGGAATTTGCACCACTGGATGGCCCACGACTGTTGTCCCGTAACGGAGTTGAGTAAACACCAGCAGGCGTAACGACCGGATGGAACAAGCCTTTCCCGAGTGTGGGCATCCCATTCGAGTCCAGGGCGTGTTCCGACGAAAGGGATTCTCGTGAGGCATGTGAGCTGCCAAAGCTTCTACTTGGTGCGCGCCGACACTTCGGCGGCGATCAGCCGTCGGCGGCTGCTCGCCCTCGTCAGCGCCTGGCGCCTGCCCAAGGACGAGGACAGCCACCTGGCTATGACCACGGTGGTCTCGGAACTGGTCACCAACGCCGTGTCTCACGGAGCCGGCTATCTGCTCACGGTGACCGTGCGTGCGGACATCGGCCGAGGCAGGCTCTTGATCGAAGTCCACGACAGCTCCCCGGTTCTGCCCCGGTTCCGCCGCCCAAGCCTTGGCTCCGAAAGCGGCCGGGGCATGGTGCTCGTCGAGCACCTGTCGATCGCCTGCGGAGCCGAGAACACCTCGCGGGGCAAGCGGGTCTGGGCAGAGCTGGCCCTGCCCATGGAGCCATCGGCCAAGCGACGGTCCCTCGACCTTCGTTGCGCATCGCAAGCCGTCGTCCAGCGGTTCCTCAACGTGCTCCGGCCTCTCGTCCGTACGGGGCCCGGGGTCCTGACGGTTGTCAGCGACCGCTGACAGATCACGTTCCTCACACCCGACCCGGTCCGTTCAGCCCGGCGTCAAGTCACCCATCGCCCAACAGAAGGAGAACGTCATGAACCCACTTCAGATCGCGGAGAACACCGACGAGAACGACCTGCTCCCTGTCGAGATCGGTGAAGCGACCGTGCTCACCGAGGGTCAGGGCGGCGGCCAGAGCGAGGACAAGCGCCGCGCCTACAACAGCTGATTCTTTCTCGTGGGTGCGGGCCCCAGCGCCCGCACCCACGGGTTGACCTCGACTCTGGAATTCTGAACATGATCTTCGGTGGTAGCGGTTTCCCTTCCCGACCGGGATTCCGACCCGCGGGATCTCGCCATCTCTCTTCGCGGCTCCACACCTGGGCGCTCGGTGCCGTTCCGGTCCGGTCGGTGACCAGTCCCGGCGATCGGCGACAGGTGCTCATCCTGGGGCGGTGCGGAGCGAAGGAATCCGATCTGCACCGCCTGAGTCCGGCGCTGCCCGAGGACGTCGCCTGGAGGTGGCCAGGCACCTACACGGTCATCGAGGAATCCGAAGAAGCCGTCGTGATCCATACCGACCCGGCCTCCGCTCGCCCCATCTATCTCGTCGGCCACGACGACGGGTGGGTATGGTCCAGCTCAGCCCGGGCTCTGGCCTCACTCACTCGTGCCACGGTGGACGTGGAACGCCTCGCCTGCTCGATCTTCCTGCCGTCGGTTCCCGCGCTCTGCGAGGGACGAACATTCTTCGCGGGTGTCGAACAACTCCCACCAGGGTGCCGGATCGTTCTGCCGGTCGACGGAAGCGCCCCTCGGACAACAACAGCGTGGATTCCAGATCCGGACGAGTCTCGACCACCCGCAGAGCATCTGCGCACGGCGCTCTTCACATCCGTCACCGAAAGAGTCGTGTCGGATCCAGGGGTCTCCTGTGACCTCTCAGGCGGACTCGACTCCACCTCTGTCGCTGCTCTCGCCGCTGTCGCTCTCCCGTACGGCATGCGGCTCAACGCCATCACGATCCATCCCGAGGGCGACACCGCGGGCGCGGACCTGCGCTACGCACGCCAGGCAGCCCATGCGTACTCCGGGCGGATCAATCACCGTCTGCTGGCGATGTCGGCGAAGCACCTGCCGTACACCGCGATGTCTGCCGTTCCGGCGACCGACGAACCGGCTCCCTCCACGATCACGCAGGCCCGGCTCATGGGGCAGTTCCGCTGGTTGCGGCAGGAATGCGGAACCCGCACCCACATGACGGGCGACGGCGGCGACAGCCTGTTCTTCCAGCCACCCGTCCACCTTGCCGACCTCGTCCGCCACGGCCGCATCAGGCGTGCCGTGAGCGAGGCATTCGGCTGGGCCAGGCTGCGCCGCGCGTCTCCCGTACCCTTCGTGCGCGACGCTGTCCTCGTCTCACGGACGGCCCGCGCTCGCGCCCTATCCGAACTCGTCGATTCCATCGGTGGAAGGCGACGCAGCGACGATGGAAGGGTCGGCTGGTTTCCCCTGATGCCCCATCCCTCGTGGGCCGGTGCCGCCGCGCCTGCCCTGCTGAGCGCCAGCGCGCTCCGAGCCGCCTCGGCCCCGGACGGGATGCCTGGCCTCGACGCCTCGGTACGCACGCTGGTGGACGAGGTCCGCGAAGTCGCACGCACCGCTGCCGCGGACGCCGAACTGGCCGCGGCCTCGGGGATCGATCTCAACAACCCTTTCCTCGACCCGTTGGTCGTGGACGCCGTACTCCGGACGCCCATCGACCTGCGTCCCCCTCTCCACTCCTACAAACCGCTTCTGGGCAAGGCGATGGCTGGTCTATTACCTCGTACCGTCGCAAACCGGCAGGCCAAAGGCAGCTTCGACGCGGACCACTACGCAGGCCTCCGGGCCAACATGCCCGAACTCCTTGAACTGGCACACGGGCACCTTGCAGAAATGGGGCTGATCGATGCCGCACATCTGGTTCCGTCCCTGGGCCAGGCTGCAGCCGGCGTGCCCATGCCTCTGGCCACTCTCGAGCAGGCTCTCAGCGCCGAGGCCTGGCTGGTGGCGCACGCTCGAGAACCTGAGCCCGTGTGGACCTCCACGCCTGCGGGACCGTGTCATGACTGACGTTTCGCCGTTCGCTCACGCCTCCCGGCACGTCCGTGCCGTCGCCTTCCCCCACGTCCTGGTTCTCATCGACTACCGGACCGGCCATGTGCAGTGTCTGCTGCCGAAGAGCGCGGCTCACTGGCAGGAGGCGGCCCGATCCGGTCGGCTCACCGCAATGCCGCCACCACTGGCGGCCCACCTGATCCGCACAGGAGTTCTGTCCCCCACGCAGAAGCACACGCCATGGGACATGCCGCTCTCGGCACCAGCTCCTCCGGCAAGTTGGGGCGGGGCCGAGCATCCGGCGGGGCTCACACGGGGAACCGGCCCCTTCAGCGCGAAGGCAGCCGCTGCTCTCGCCGCAACATGGGCTATCAAGCGGTCCGGTAATAGGAAGCGGGCGATGAACCGGCTCATCGTGGCTCTGCGGGCGTCCTCCTCCACGACGCGTCGACCGGCTTCTCCCACAGAGGCAGCGGAGGCAGTGCAGGCCGTTCGCCGTTCCGCGTGGCATGCGCCCGTAAGAACTGCCTGCCTGGAAGAATCGGTCGCTGCCACGCTCCTGCTCGCGACCCGACGGCTCTCCGTCGTCTGGTGTCATGGAATCGCCGCGGACCCTGTCCGACTGCACGCCTGGGTGCAGACTGTGGACGGGGCTTCGGTCGCCGAACCGCCCTCGACCCTCGCGTACACACCAGCGCTGACCATCGGAGCCCGCCATCAGCACCGCCTCTGAACCCGTTCTCTGGATCGGCACCGACACCTGTGCGCTCGGCCCGTATCGAGCGGACCTGGTGGAGACGTACTGGCGTTGGGAACAGGACCCGGCACTCCTGGTCGGCTACGGACGCCAGCAGCCGGTGTCCCTGGAGTCGCGCACGGAGGGCATCGCCCATCAACTGCGCGGGGACAACATCCGCTTCACCGTGTACGACCTCGCCACCGGCAGTCCGGTACCGGCGGGTGTGGCCACGCTGCTGCCCGACCCGTCCGTACGCACGGCGGAGTACGTCGTGATGCTCGCCCCCGAGGCACGCGGACGCGGACTGGGCACGGTCGCCACCCGGCTGGTCCTCGACTACGCGTTCCACATCACCAACCTGCGGATGGTCTGGCTCAAGGTCCTCGCCCCCAACAAGGCGGGTGTGCGCGCCTACGAGAAGGCCGGCTTCCGCACCGCGGGAACCCTCCGCGAGGCGGGCTATTGGCTGGGGACGGTGTGCGATGAACTCCTGATGGACGCGCTGGCATCGGAGTTCACCGGACCGTCGGTCATCACGGCCTGACCCGCCGAAGCCGGGCGCGCGGTTACGGACAACGGGTTACGAGTTACGGGTCCGGCTCACGGACGA
This sequence comes from Streptomyces sp. iso_384, assembly GCF_056172905.1. Classification (NCBI taxonomy): domain Bacteria; kingdom Bacillati; phylum Actinomycetota; class Actinomycetes; order Kitasatosporales; family Streptomycetaceae; genus Streptomyces; species Streptomyces sp. iso_384. The sequence goes on along the minus strand of NZ_JBWBTT010000001.1, from coordinate 2,095,911 downwards.
CCGAAGATGCCGGACCCGAAGGGAGCCCGGCATCAACGCCCTCTCCCCCGTTCAGGAATCCGGCTGATCGACGCGGATCTCGTACGCGATCTCCCACCGGATGTCCGGCACGGTGATGTTCGCCGTCTCGACAGGACGACCGTCCCGGTCGAAGTACGTGCGCTCGATCTCGATGACCAGGTCGCCGACGGAGATCCCGAGCAGATTCGCCTGCTCACGCGTCGCGCGGGCCGGGCGGGGCAGTTCGATGCCGGTGGCGATGTTCACGTCGATGGAACGCATGCGCTCGACGACGCCGAGCTTGCCGAGCGGCCCCATCTCCGGGAGGAGGACCGGCGTGCCGTCGGTGATGGCCATCGGCTCCCAGCTCTTGGCGAGTTGTACGGGCAGGCCGTCGGCGAGGAACTCGTAGTCGGTCACGACACAGAGGTCGCCGGGCTCGATCGCCAGCCGTTCCGCGACGTCCTCCGTTGCGGGGACACGCGCCGTGCTGGTGCACTCCCAGTCCGCCTCGTGATCGAGCTCCTTCATGGCCGAGGCGAAGGGGCTCTTGCCGTGCTGCTCGCGCTGACGTGAGCGGACCATGCGCCGGCGCTCGCGGGCACGGCGGACGTACGTACCGGATCCGGAACGGCCTTCGAGGATGCCCTCGATGATCAGCCGCTCCATGGCTCGCTGCGCCACGGACTGGCCGACGCCGTACTCCTCGGCGAACCGGGCCCGGGACGGCAGCTTGTCCCCCACCGCCCATTCGCCGGCCCGAATGCGAGCCCGCAGAGCATCCGCCACCTTCAAGTACGGCGTATCACGTGGCATTTGAGCAGCTCCGTGTGTTCGGCGTCGATATGGGCGTCGCTGTTGACAAAGCTAACCCATCAGGTTGAAGCTGAATACTCAGCATTACATGGAGTGACATTCGGTTCACCAGGGGAGAAGTGTGCGCTCTGCACAAGCGCGGGTTGCGGCGCTGACCGGCATGCTCGCCGCCGCCACAGGCACCGAACCGCGCGTCACCACCGACCTGGAAGCCTTCCGCGTCGAGGCCGATCTCCCCGCCGAGCTGAGTGCCACCGCCCACACGGCCGTCCTGGCCGCCCTGGCCACGGCGGACCACTACGGCCACACGCTCAGCCGCGCCGCCGAATACGTCTGGGCCGAGATCAGCAGAGAGGCGAACGTGACCACGACCGAATCCCCGGACACGGCGTACCGCGCCCTGCTCGGCCACACCATGACCTGCACCGCATGCCGGACCGGCGCGACCTGCCCCGACGCGACGAAGCTCGTCCGCGTCTGGCGGGAGACCCGTCGGTGAGCACCATCAGCCACATCAGCCCTACCAGAGACGGAGGCACCTGATGCGCAGCACCCACCAGGCGTTACCGGCCCCACCCGGGAGGCCCGGATGATCACCTTCTCCACGACGGACGTCCGTACCTGCGAGGCATGCTGGAACGCCCCGGTCACCGCCGCCCGGCGGACCCCCGCCGGGCGTGACCTGATCTGCGAGGAGTGTGCGGAGGGCGACTACCCGCGCCGCGTCGACCTCTTCCCGCCGTTCGGCATCTACGGCCTGACGACCCGCAAGCTCCTGAACGACGGCAAACACGGCAGCGGCCCCCCGAAAACCCCACCGAACCCGGGCCCACCGCTGCCCAACCCGCCACCGGCCCCGTCACCGCGAGGAACACCGCCGGTGTAGCGCCACCGGCCGCCTGTCGGCCCGTACCCGTCGCGCGGCGGGTGCGGGCCGACAGGCGCGGACACTGCGGTCACGGCTCGGCCGTATGTCACCAGGTGGCGACGGTCGCCGCATGGTGATCCGCGACGACTGCCCGGTCTATCGGTGCGTCATGGGCAATGTGCAGAGGCGTTCCCTCCAACGAGCTGTACAGCTCGTGTCCCGCCAGGCTCGGTGCGATGTGCACCACCAAGTGGGAGTCGATGGCCAACAGACCGCTGTCGAACAGGCGGTGCACGTCCGACCGCAGCATCAGCCCCTCTTCCACACGGTGGTGCTGCGTGTCCGAGAACGGCCTCAGATGAGCCGCTTCCAGCACTTCCGCCGGCGCCGCACCGGTAACGGCACAGATCAGTCCGTACTGACGGACCAGCGCCTTACGGAATCCATCCTGGCCACGCCGTACCGATGCGGTCGCCCGCCGGCTCCCACCCGGCAGCACCTGCGGTCGATGCCCTCGCTCACCGCCCACTTCACGTGGGCCCGGAAGACGGACACCCCGGTCCCTGATGACCTTCAAGGTCCGGTCCGGGTGCATCTTCTTGATCGACTGCTGATGCGATCGGCTCGGGCTGAGCATGCTCAACTGCACCTTGTCCAGGCAGCCGTCCAACGGTTGCCAGGTCCCTCCGTAGTGCGCTCGGAACGCGGTGACGGTAAGTGTCTCGACCGTGGGGTCGTCGAAGGCGTTCTTGCATCGGCTGCACCAGAAGCGGGGCCGCATCGTGGCCCTCTCCTTGAAGCCGGTATTTCCGCAGAAGCGACACCGGCTGCGCACCTTCTCCTGGTCGGGCAGCACCTGCAGCGCTTCCACATACCCCGCCCCGAGAGCTTCCTTGCCGTTCCGCACCACCACCAGATCACCGACCGCCACGTGCTGGTGGTTACTCACCGTCGAGTCATAGCTGTAGGACTTCTCGACGATGTCCTCGTAGCCGTCATTCCCCTGGAATTGGCGGTCGTCCCCGGTAACGAGGAACGACCAGGCCCTGCCCTGTGCGTGTGATGCTGCGGTCTCCGCCTCGGTCATAGCAGGAGCATACGAACGAGCACTGACAAAGGGCCGGTCGCTGCCGAGCGGCCCTCACCGGGAGCAGCCGCTCCGGAACGAAACGCGTCCCGGCCGTGCCGCGAAACCCAAGTGCACCCCGCCTCATGATCGCTACGCTGGGCCGTCGCACGAAGTCGGCTTGCCGGAGGGGGACATGGGTACACCATCAGGTTCAGGAGCGCCGGTTCCACCACCGCCACCGTACCCGCCTGCGCCTCCCTCGCCTCCGCGCACCGACCCTCCGCGATGGGCCTGGTGGGTCGGCGGCATCGCCATCCCCCTGGTCGGCATTTTGGTGACCGTGGCCTTCGGGGGCAACAACTCCGGGCCGGCCGCCGCACCCGCTCCCGGCCCGGTCGACAGCGTCACCCGGCCCGCCTCCCCCAGCCCGTCCAGCACGCCTCCCTCCGAGGACGCGGACGCGACGGAGCCCGAGACGCCCGCCGCCACGGACAAGACACCGTCCGCCTCCTCATCCGCGACGCCGGAAGCCGACCTCACGGCGCCCGACGGGTACGCGGAGGCGCTCAGCACGATGTGGGGTCTCGCGCCTGTCCCGTGCACGCAGCACGAACAGCAGCTCGTCGACCTCGACGACGGCACCAGCCGGACGGAGGACGAGGACAACGGAGCGGTCAAGGAACCCGGCGGGGCAGAGCTGTTGTACTGGCCCGACACCTGCACCGGCATCGCCGACTACATGTTGCGCGCACTGCCCAACACCCGGGTGGGACTCCTCCGCGCCGACGCCCCGAAGTCGTTCGATTCCTGCCGGGCCGCGGCCGGCACGGGGTTCGGCGCGCTTGCCCTCGCTCAGCGCCCCGATCGTGAGCGCCGGGGATTCGTCGAGGGAGCCGCGGTGTGCTCCGTCACGGACAAGGGCGCTGTGGCGATGGCGGTGATCGAGCACATCGCCGACGAAAGCAACGATGTCTCGGTCAGCGGACCTCTCTACGTCTGGGCCGCGGCACCCTGACCGCGCCAGGACGTTGCCAACGACTGCGGGCCGACGATGCAACACCGTCGGCCCGCAGTCTTACTTCCAGGCGCTACAGCACCGGCAGCAGGTTCTTCAGCTCGAAGGCCGTGACCTCGCTGCGGTACTCCTCCCACTCCTGCTTCTTGTTGCGGAGGAAGAAGTCGAAGACGTGCTCGCCCAGCGTCTCGGCGACCAGTTCGCTCTTCTCCATCAGCGAGATCGCCTCGCCCAGGTTCTGCGGCAGCGGCTCGATGCCCATCGCTCGGCGCTCCGCGTCGGAGAGGGCCCAGACGTCGTCGTCGGCGCCGGCCGGGAGTTCGTAGCCCTCCTCGATGCCCTTGAGGCCCGCGGCGAGCAGGACCGCGTAGGTGAGGTACGGGTTGGCGCCGGAGTCGATGGAGCGGACCTCGACGCGGGCCGAGCCGGTCTTGCCGGGCTTGTACATCGGGACGCGGATGAGGGCGGAGCGGTTGTTGTGGCCCCAGCAGATGTACGAGGGGGCCTCGCCGCCCGCGCCGGCCGCGCGGGAGGAGCCGCCCCAGATGCGCTTGTAGGAGTTGACCCACTGGTTGGTGACGGCCGAGATCTCCGCCGCGTGCGTCAGCAGGCCCGCGATGAAGGAGCGGCCGACCTTGGAGAGTTGGTACTCCGCGCCCGACTCGTAGAACGCGTTGCGGTCGCCCTCGAAGAGGGAGAGGTGCGTGTGCATGCCCGAACCCGGGTACTCCGAGAACGGCTTCGGCATGAACGTGGCCTGCACGCCCTGCTCCAGCGCCACCTGCTTCATCACCAGACGGAACGTCATGATGTTGTCCGCCGTGGACAGCGCGTCCGCGTACCGCAGGTCGATCTCCTGCTGGCCGGGGGCGCCCTCGTGGTGGCTGAACTCCACCGAGATGCCCATCGATTCCAGCATCGTGATCGCCTGGCGGCGGAAGTCCATGCCCACGTTCTGCGGCGTGTGGTCGAAGTAGCCCGAGCTGTCCGCCGGGGTCGGGCGGGTGCCGTCGACCGGCTTGTTCTTCAGCAGGAAGAACTCGATCTCGGGGTGGGTGTAGAAGGTGAAGCCCAGGTCGGACGTCTTGGCCAGGATCCGCTTCAGTACGTAGCGCGGGTCCGCGAAGGACGGGGAGCCGTCCGGCATCAGGATGTCGCAGAACATCCGCGCGGTGCCCGGGGCTTCCGCGCGCCAGGGCAGGATCTGGAACGTGCCCGGGTCCGGCTTGGCGATCATGTCCGACTCGTAGACCCGGGCGAAGCCCTCGATCGCCGAGCCGTCGAAGCCGATGCCTTCGTCGAAGGCCTGCTCCAGCTCGGCCGGAGCGACGGCGACGGACTTGAGGAACCCGAGGACGTCGGTGAACCACAGCCGCACGAAGCGGATGTCGCGCTCCTCAAGGGTCCTGAGGACGAATTCCTGCTGCTTGTCCATTGCCACATCCTTGCAGTTCAGACGGTCCGTGCACCACCGCCCGGGGTAGGGGGACACTGCCAGTATCGCGACCCGGGATTTCACCCACATTACGCACTCGGTGTGAGAGGGAGCACTCGGCCACCCACTACGATCGGCGACCGTGGCGCACGGGGGCGGCGACCGGGTGACGACCGGCATTCCCGCCCGTCCGCGCGCATCGGTCCACGGACCGTTCTCCCGCCTCCCGGCCCCCTTCGCAGAAGGACGCGACGACATGAGCTTCGACCCCCGGTACCCGCAGCCACAGGCCCCCGACCCGCGCGCTCGCTCCACCCGCAACCGGGCCATCGCCATAGGGCTGAGCGCCGCCGTCGTGGCCGGTCTCGTCGCCTTCGGCTCGTACCTGCTGCTGGAGAGCTCCGAGGCGAACGAGAAGTCCGACAACGCCTCATCCGCCCAGGACGGCAAGCACCCGGACGGGCACGGCGACGCCAAGGGCGGGGCCATCGAGGGGCTGAAGTCCTGGGACGCGGCGAAGCTCGGCCGCCAGCACGTGGCGGGCGCGGTGGACTACCCGACGAAGCCTCCGGTCGGCGGCGACCACAACGCGTCCTGGATGAACTGCGACGGCGACGTATACGAAAAGCCTCTCCCGGACGTCAACGCCGTGCACTCCCTTGAGCACGGCGCGGTCTGGGTCACGTACAACGGCACGGCCGCCGACGCGGAGGTCTCCAAGCTCGCCGAGCGCGTCAAGGCCACCCCGTTCACGCTGATGAGCCCGTACGCCGGCCAGGAGGGCGCGATCATGCTCAGCGCCTGGGGCAAGCAGGTCACCGTGGACTCCGCCGACGACAAGCGGGTGGACCAGTTCCTCGCCCAGTACGTCCAGGGCGCGCAGACCCCCGAGCCCGGTGCTCCCTGCACCGGCGGGCTGGCCACGGTGCCGCAGTGACGGCCGGGGACGTCACCGACGAGCAGCCGGCAGCTGAAGGCCACGACCCCGACGCCCTCGTGGAGCGGCGGCGGACCCGGCGCGTCCGCCTGGCCGCCGGTGCCGCCGTCGCCCTCGCCCTGCTCTTCGCGGGGGCCGCCACCGTCGCCTCCGCTCGCGGCGAGGAAGAGGGGAGCGGAAAAACGCGTGTTCCCGCCGCCTCGTCCGCCGATGCCGGGTTCGCCCGGGACATGGCCGTCCACCATCAGCAGGCCGTCGAGATGTCCTTCATCGTCCGCGACCGCACGGACGACGAGGACGTACGCCGTCTCGCCTACGACATCGCCAACACCCAGGCCAACCAGCGCGGCATGCTCCTCGGCTGGCTCGATCTGTGGGAGCTGCCCAAGGTCGCCCCGGGCGGGGAGCCTCCCATGGCCTGGATGGAACACGGGGACCAGCACGCCCACGGCGGGCACCACCCGGACGGCGACGGCAGCGGTAGCGGTAGCGGTGACGGCGTGCTCATGCCCGGTATGGCCAGTCGCTCCGAGCTGGCTCGGCTCGGGCGGCTCGACGGCAAGCAGGCCGAGGTGTTCTTCCTCCAGCTGATGACGGACCACCACAAGGGCGGTGTCGCCATGGCCGAGGCCTGTGCGTCGCTCTGCTCGGTTCCGGCCGAGCAGCGGCTCGCCCAAGGCATGGTCGAGGGGCAGCGGTCCGAGCTGGGGCTGATGCGGGACATGCTCGCCGAGCGGGGCGCCGCACCTCGGGCCTGAGCCGGGGCAGCCTGAGCCGAGGCGGGGCCGGGCCGAGGCGGGCCTGAGCCGAGGCGGGCCGTGCCCGGACGGCGGGTGAGCGGTCGCCGGTGACGGATGACCGTGGCCGGTGCCTGGTGGCCGGTGACGGGTGGCCGCGGGTGCGTCAGCTTGCGTCCCGCCGGCGGCGCACCCGAACGGGTGGTTGCGGTCGCGCGGCCCCGGCGGGCCCACGACGATGGGTTGCGCTCGGGGCCGTACGGCAGTGCCATCGGCACGCAGGAGGAAATCCCCCATGACGACCGCCAAAGACATCATGCACAGCGGGGCCCGCTGGATCCCGGCCCACGAGACGCTCGACCGTGCGGCGCAGCTGATGCGCGAGCACAACGTGGGCGCGCTGCCCGTCTCCGCCAACGGTGACTCGGACCGGATGGTCGGCATCATCACCGACCGCGACATCGTGGTCGGCTGTGTGGCCAAGGGGCACGATCCGGCCAAGATCACGGCCGGCGACCTCGCGCAGGGCACGCCCCGCTGGATCGAGGCGGAGGCCGATGTGAACGCGGTCCTGGAGGAGATGCAGACCCACCGCATCCGCCGGCTGCCCGTCGTCGAGAACAAGAAGCTGGTCGGCATGATCAGCGAGGCCGATCTCGCGCAGCACCTCACCGAGGAGCAGATCGCGGGCTGGGCCGAGAAGGTCTACTCCCGCAGCTGAGCACGTGACCCACGTGTACGACAGTGGCCCGGCACTCCACGGCCCGCTCCGGCGGAGGGTGCCGGGCCGCCGTTCGTCCGCATACCCACCAGGGGTAGGGTGGCCCGCATGGCGGGCACGGCGCGGAGCGGCAGCGGGACGTTCGGGCGGCTGATGCTGCTCGCCACGCTGCTGTTCGGCATCGTCACCATGCATACGGTCGGGCATCCGGCGGAGCACAGCGAGGCGTCCTCAGCGGCCACCACGACCACCGCCGCCGAGCGCATGGTCCCTGCCGCACCCGTCGCCGACCCGGCTCACCCGTCGTCGGCGCACGACTCCCCCGTCGCCGACCCGGCGCAATCGTCGTCGGCGCACGACTCCCCCGGCTCCGACGCCCCCATGAGCGGCATGGATCCGCTCTCCGTCTGCCTCGCCGTCCTCGGCGTCTGGGGTCTCGCGCTCGTCGGCGCCTGGCTGCTCGGGCTGCGTGCGGACCGGCGGCCCCTCGGTACGCCGGTGGGGGCGGGGCTTCCGCGCGTGCTGCGGCCGAATCCGCCGCCACCGATATCGGTGCTCGCCGGCGGTTCGGTGCTGCGTATTTAGGAGTGGGCGTTCACCTCCGCCCTTCTCCCCTTCCTCGAACCACAGTTCCTCAGAGGTGTATTCAGCATGCCCATGCAACCCACCCGACGCTCCGTGCTCGGCGCCGCTCTCGCCGTCGCCGGTACCGGAGCCCTCGCCGCCTGTTCCGGCGGCGGCAGCGGCCACGGCGGCTCCCACGCCCCTGGCGGCGGCGCCCAGGACTCCGGTACGTACGTCTCCCCCGGCGGCAAGGAGGTCCGGGCGGCGGAGGCGGCGCGCGGCTCGGGGCCCGTACGCGAGGTCTCCCTCACCGCCACCCGTACCCGGCTCGACCTCGGCGGCGGCACCACCGTCACCTCCTGGGCGTACGGGGACCGGCTGCCCGGGCGCGAAGTGCGGGTGACGGCGGGCGACACGCTCGCACTCACCCTCGCCAACCATCTGCCGGCACCCACCTCCCTGCACTGGCACGGACTCGCCCTGCGCAACGACATGGACGGGGTTCCCGGGCTGACCCAGCGGGACATCGCCCCGGGGGCCGACTTCGGCTACCGGTTCGCGGTGCCGCATCCGGGGACGTACTGGTTCCACCCGCACTCCGGCGTCCAGCAGGACCGGGGGCTGTACGCGCCGCTCATCGTCGAGGACCCGAAGGAGCCGTTGGCGTACGACAAGGAGTGGGTCGTCGTCCTCGACGACTGGGTCGACGGGGTGGACGGATCGACGCCCGATGCCGTGCTGAAGGAGCTGTCCGGGGGGATGGGTTCCGGGGGGACGAGTGAGGACGGCGGCGGGATGGACCATGGTGCGCACACCATGTCCGGAGCGGAAACGGAGGACCCGGGCCGTGCCGGGCCCTCCCGGATGATGATGGGCGCGAGCAGCGCGCTGCTCGGCGGTGACGCCGGTGATGTCGCCTATCCGCACTACCTCGTCAACGGGCGGGTGCCGGAGGATCCGTCCTCCTTCTCCGCGCGGCCCGGTGACCGGGTCCGGCTGCGGATCATCAACGCCGGTGGCGACACCGCCTTCCGTGTCGCGCTCGGTGGGCACCGGATGACCGTGACGCACACCGACGGGTTCCCGGTCCGGCACACCACGGGGGACGCGCTGCTGCTGGGGATGGGCGAGCGGTACGACGTCCTCGTCACCGCCGAGGACGGGGTCTTCCCGCTCACCGCCCTGGCCGAGGGGAAGAAGGCGTCCGCGCTTGCCGTTCTGCGGACCGGGAGCGGGCGTGCGCCTACCGCTTCCGTACGGCCCAAGGAGCTGGACGGGAAGCTGATCGAGGCGGGGCGGCTGGTTCCGGACCCGGCTGTGGCGCTGGCCTGGCGTGCGCCGGACCGGACCGTTCGGATGCGGCTCACGGGCGGGATGGCGCGGTACGACTGGGCCTTCGACGGGCAGCCGTACAGCGCGGAGCAGCGGCGGCCGGTGGAGGCGGGCGAGCGGGTGCGGGTCGTCTTCGACAACGGGACGGCCATGTGGCATCCGCTCCATCTGCACGGGCACACCTTCGCGCTCGGCGGGAACGCCGCCGGGGCCCGTAAGGACACCGCGATCGTGCTGCCGCACCGGTCGCTGACGGTGGAGTTCGACGCCGACAACCCGGGACTGTGGATGGTCCATTGCCACAACGTCTACCACGCGGAGGCGGGGATGATGGCGGTCCTCGGCTACCGGGGCTGAGCCCTCAGGCCCTCTGCGGGTCGGCGCGTACAACCGCTTCCACCTGCGGTTTCGGCGGGCCGGGACAGATTTTGCCCGGCCCGCCGGGACATCGCGTCAGAAAGACGATTACACTGGCGGGTGTGCCTCAACTACGCCTCGCACTGAATCAGATCGACTCGACCGTCGGCGACCTCGCCGGCAACTCCGAGGCGATCGTCCACTGGACCCGGCACGCCGCCGAGCAGGGCGCCCACCTGGTGGCGTTCCCCGAGATGGTGCTGACCGGATACCCCGTCGAGGACCTGGCCCTGCGGTCGTCCTTCGTCGAGGCCTCGCGACAGGCGCTGCGCGCGCTGGCCGCCCGGCTCGACACTGAGGGCTTCGGCGAACTGCCGGTCGTCGTCGGCTACCTGGACCGCTCCGAGCACGCCGCGGCGCGCTACGGGCAGCCGGCCGGTTCCCCGCGCAACGCCGCCGCCGTGCTGCACCGCGGCGGGATCGCGCTCAACTTCGCCAAGCACCACCTGCCGAACTACGGCGTCTTCGACGAGTTCCGGTACTTCGTGCCGGGCGACTCGATGCCCGTCGTCCGGGTCCACGGCATCGACGTGGCCCTCGCGATCTGCGAGGACCTGTGGCAGGACGGCGGGCGCGTCCCGGCCGCCCGGTCCGCCGGGGCCGGGCTGCTGCTGTCGATCAACGCCTCGCCGTACGAGCGGGACAAGGACGACACCCGGCTGGAACTGGTCCGCAAGCGGGCCCAGGAGGCCGGCTGCACGACGGCCTATCTGGCGATGATCGGCGGCCAGGACGAGCTGGTCTTCGACGGCGACTCGATCGTCGTCGACAAGGAGGGCGAGGTCATCGCCCGCGCCCCGCAGTTCTCCGAGGGCAGCGTCATCCTCGACCTGGAGCTGCCGGCCGCGGCCGCCGTGGCGCCCTCGGGTGTGGTGGACGACGGGCTGCGCATCGACCACGTGGTGCTGTCCGACAGGCCCGTGGACGCGTACGAGCCGGAGCTCTCGGGCGGGTACGCGGAGCGGCTGGAGGACGAGGAGGAGATCTACTCCGCGCTGGTCGTGGGGCTGCGCGCGTACGCTGCGAAGAACGGTTTCAGCAGTGTGCTGATCGGGCTCTCCGGCGGGATCGACTCGGCGATCTGCGCGGCCATCGCGTGCGATGCGCTCGGTGCGCAGCACGTGTACGGCGTCTCGATGCCGTCGAAGTACTCCTCGGACCACTCCAAGGGCGACGCGGCCGAGCTGGCGCGGCGTACCGGGCTCAACTTCCGTACGGTGCCGATCGCGCCGATGTTCGACGCGTACATGGAGTCGTTGCAGCTCACCGGGCTGGCCGAGGAGAACCTCCAGGCCCGGCTGCGGGGTACGACGCTGATGGCCATCTCCAACCAGGAGGGGCAGATCGTGCTGGCGCCGGGCAACAAGTCCGAGCTGGCGGTGGGCTACTCCACGCTGTACGGGGACGCGGTCGGGGCGTACGGGCCGATCAAGGACGTCTACAAGTCGTCGGTCTTCCGGCTGGCGAAGTGGCGCAACCGGGCGGCGGAGGAGCGCGGGCAGACCCCGCCGATCCCCGAGGCCTCGATCACCAAGCCGCCGAGTGCGGAGCTGCGGCCGGGGCAGGTCGACACGGACTCGCTGCCGGACTACGACGTCCTGGACGCGATCCTGGAGATGTACGTCGACCGTGACCAGGGGATGGATGCCATCGTGGCGGCCGGGTTCGATGCGGAGCTGGTGGCGAAGACGTTGCGGATGGTGGATACGGCGGAGTACAAGCGGCGGCAGTATCCGCCGGGGACGAAGATTTCACCGAAGGGGTTCGGGAAGGACCGGCGGTTGCCGATCACGAATCGGTGGCGCGAGTCGTCCTAGCGGGGGTGGGGAGTGCGGGGGCGTCCGGCGGCCGCCCTTGTCCTCCCGCGCCGGACGGGTCGGGCTCCCACGTGGGTGTCCGGCCCGTCCGGCGTATCGGGTCCGTCCTCAAACGCCGGACGGGCCGGAGTGGCCCGACCGGGCCGAGGGTGATGTTGCCTCGGGCCCGCCCGGCGTGACGGTTCCGTCCTCAAACACCGGACGGGCTGGAACGGGTGCCTGACGGGCTGGAGTGGGCGCCGGACGGGTCGGCCGGAGCGGGTGCCTGGTGGGCTGAATTGGCCACCACTCGGGAGCGCCGCTGCCCCGCGTCCCGGTCCAAGTACCCCGCCGTTGCCGCGATCGCCAGGCCCGCCACCGCCAGCACCGCGCCCACGAACGCCGGGGACGTCCAGCCCCAGCCTGCCGCGATGGCCACACCGCCCAGCCAGGCGCCGCCCGCGTTGGCCAGGTTGAAGGCGGAGTGGTTGGAGGCGGAGGCCAGGGTCGGGGCGTCCTTCGCCTTGTTCATCACCAGCATCTGGAGCGGGGTCGTCGTCATGAACCCGACTCCGCCCAGCAGCACCACCATCACCAGTGCCGCCCACTGCACGTGCACCGTGAACGGGAAGGCCACCAGGATCACCGCGAGGGCGCCGAGCGAGCCGTACAGGGTCGGGCGCAGGGCCCGGTCCGTGAGGGGGCCCGCGGCCAGGGCGCCCAGGGTCATCCCGATGCCGAAGAGGGCGAGGACGACCGTGACCGAGGATTCGCCGAAGCCCATCGCCTTCGTGGTCATGGCCGAGAGGTACGAGTACACCGCGAAGACCCCGGCGAAGCCGAAGACGGCGGTGAGCAGGCCGAGGAGCACCTGGCGGTTGCCGAGGGCGCGGAGTTCGCGGCGTACGTCCTGATGGGCCTCGACCGGGATGGCCGGCACCAGACGGGCCAGGGCCGCCATCGCGGTGAGGCCGATCGCGGCGACGACCAGGAAGGTGGCCCGCCAGCCGAGGTGCTGGCCGAGCAGGGTGGCGGCGGGGACGCCGACGATGTTGGCGACCGTCAGGCCGAGGAACATCGTCGCCACCGCCCGCGCCTGGCGGCCCTCGGCGACCAGCCGGGTGGCCACGACCGCGCCGACGCCGAAGAACGCGCCGTGCGGGAGTCCGGCGAGGAAGCGGCCCGCGAGCAGCCAGCCGAAGTCGGGGGCGAGTGCCGAGGCCAGGTTGCCGACGGTGAAGAGCGCCATCAGGAGCAGCAGCATCTTCTTGCGCGGGACGCGGGAGCCCAGGCCGGCGAGGAGCGGCGCGCCGAGGACGACGCCGATCGCGTACGCCGACACGAGGTATCCGGCGGTCGGCACGGACGTACCGAGGTCGTCCGCCACGTTGGGCAGCAGCCCCATCATGACGAACTCCGTCGTGCCTATGCCGAAGGCGCTCACGGCCAGGGCGAGGAGAGCCAGGGGCATGGGGAGGGGACCTTTCGCGACGCGGGAAGGGCGGGGGCGCACAGCCGGGAGCCGTCGCCTCGGCACACGGGGGTGCTGGGCGACGGCTCACGCCGCCTATATGTAAGTTACCGGAACAAATTCTCGCAGATGTTTATGCCGGGACGTCTACCGGCAGGTGAACGGCTCGTTGCGCAGGTCCGGCCGGGTGGCCCGGCGAGCCCGGAGCGTACGTCCGTGCGTCCGTACCTCCGTACGTCACAGCTCCACTCGGGCCGCGATCGGGAGGTGGTCGCTGTCGGTCGCCGAGAGCGTCCAGGAGGACTTCGGCTCGACCCCCCTGACCATGATCTGGTCGATGCGGGCCATCGGGAAGGACGCGGGCCAGCTGAAGCCGAAGCCGTCGCCCGCCGCGCCCTGGGTGGAACGCATCTGGGAGGTGACCGCGTTCAGCGAGCGGTCGTTCATCGTGCCGTTCAGGTCGCCGAGCAGGACGACGCGCTTCACCGGCTCGTCGGCGATGGCCTCGCCGAGCGCGTCGGCGCTGTCGTCGCGCTGGTTGGCGGTGAATCCGGCGTGCAGCTTCACGCGGACGGACGGCAGGTGGGCCACGTACACCGCGACCTCGCCCTGCGGCGTCCTGACCGTGGAGCGCATCGCCCGGGTCCAGCCCATCTTGATGTCGACGGGCCTGGTGTCGGCCAGCGGGTACTTGCTCCACAGGCCCACGGTGCCCTGGACCGAGTGGTACGGGTAGCGGCCGGCCAGCGACTTCTCGTACGTGGAGACCTGTTTGCCCGGGAGTTCCTGGAGCGCCACGACGTCCGCACCGGAACCGGCGACCTGCTGGGCGGTGCCGTCGGGGTCGGGGTTGCCGGCGTTGACGTTGTGGGTGGCGACGGTGAGATCGCCGCCGCTGCCGGACTTGTCGGTGAGCAGGCCGCCGAACACGTTGAGCCAGACCACGGCGGGCAGCAGCAGCGCGATCAGCGCGGTCGCGGAGCGCCGCGCCAGGGCCAGGACCAGCAGCACCGGGATGAAGACCGCGGCCCACGGCAGGAACGTCTCGATGAGACTGCCGAGGTTGCCGAGCCGGTTGGGGATGCGTGCGTGGACGACCATCAGCAGGGTCAGCAGCACCGAGCAGAGGGCCAGCACGATTCCGCGCCGCCAGATGCCCCGGTCGGACGTCAGTCTGTCCCGCAGGCCCCGGAAGCGGGACCCACCGGTTTCCGGCTGCTCCGCGCTGCCGTTGCCCGTGTCCGCTCCGTACGCCTGCACCATCGCGCTGTCCTCACTGCCTTGCCCTGCACATCGCCGCGCTCTCGACCCTAGGTGATGAGCGGCGGCATTCTCGCCGTCGACCCCGCCGTCGGTCCCGGCGTCGGCCTTTCGACGTGCAGGACGGCGGAGACGGGGCGAGAGGTTCCGGGCCGGGGCCGGCCGGGGCGCCTTGTGACAGAACGATCACACTCGTACCGGTCACTCCTGCCCTGATCAGGCACGTGCTGTCGGGGCGAGGCCCTGCAGCAGCGCGGTGATGATGCGGTCCGCGAGGTCGTCGGGCAGCGACGCGTCGGGGCGGTGGACCGTGCGGACGAGCATGGGGCCGACGAAGAGGTCGTCGATCAGTTCCACGTCGAGGTCGTCGCGCAGTTCCCCGGCGGCCACGGCGCGCCGCACCGCCTCCAGCATCGCGACGCGCCGGGGGGCGATCACCGTGCCGTGGTACTCCTCCCACAGCTTCGGGTGGCTCTTCATCTGGGCGAAGATGTTGACCAGGAGCACCGAGGAACGCTGGGCGAGACCCCGGGTGCGCAGCGATTCCAGCATCACGCGCAGATCGGCGATTCCGGCGGTGCCGGAGACCGGCGGGTCGGTGGGCTCCATGTCGCGTACGACGTCGACGAAGAGCTCCTCCTTTCCGCTCCAGCGGCGGTAGATGGTGGCCTTGCCGACGCCCGCCGTGCGCGCGATGCGCTCGATGGAGAGGCCCGCCAGCGGCTCGCCCGCCTCCAGGAGGGCGATGACGGCGTCCAGGATCGCCCGCTCCGCCGCGGCGGAGCGGGGCCGGCCGCGGCGGGGCTCCGGATCCGCCGCCCCGACCGGCGGCTCACCTCCGGCCCGTGCCCCGCTCCGGTCCCGATCGTCGTCCTGGCCTTGCTGGCCTTGCACCTGAAGCCGCCTCTCCACCGCGCCGCTCTTTCTCGTACGTGCGCCGTACGAGTGCCGTACGTCCGCCTGACCTCCGCGTACGTACGAACGTCGCCCCGATTCTCGCCGACCCGGGGTGCGCGGGGCGACGGACCTCACCGCGGCGTCAGCGCACCGGCTGCTTCTCCGCGGGCCGGGGTTCCGCCGGGGCCGCGGTCTCCGCGGGGGTCCGGCCGGGCAGGAACAGGCCGACGACGACGGCGCCGATCAGGGCGACGGCCGCCGAGCCGAGCGCGGTCACGTGCATGGCGCCGATGAACGCGTCGTTGGCGGCGGCGACCAGAGGCTTTCCGGCCACCGGGCCGAGCTTCTCGGCGACGCCGAGCGTGGCCTCGATGGACTCGCCCGCCACCCCCCTGGCCCCGGCCGGTACCGCGCCGAGGTGGCCCTCGATGTCGCCCCGGTAGACGGTCGAGAGCACCGAGCCGAGGACCGCGATGCCGAGCGCGCCGCCGACCTGGCGGAAGGTGTTGTTGATGGCCGAACCGGAACCGGCCTTCTCGCGGGGCAGCGCCTGCATCACGGCGACGGTGACGGGCGGCATGATGTGCGCCATCCCGGTGCCCTGGACGAAGAAGACGAGGCACATCACCCACACCGGCGTACCGGCGCCGAACAGGGCGAACGCGGCGAGTCCGGCGGCGACGAGCAGCATGCCCGCCGTGCAGACCGCGCGGGCGCCGAAGCGGTCGACGACCAGCCGGGCCCGGGGCGCGAAGATCATCTGGGCGGCCGCGAGCGGAACGATCAGCAGGCCCGATTCCAGGGCGGTGTAACCGCGCACGCTCTGGAGGTAGAAGGCGGAGAAGAAGGTCACGCCCATCAGCGCGAAGAAGACCAGTGCGATGGCGGCGACGGCGGCGGCGAACGCGGGCTCGCGGAAGTACGAGATGTCGATCGCCGGGTGGCTGCTGCGCTTCTCGTGCCAGACGAATCCGGCCAGGACGAGGAGTCCGCCGGCGATGGCGAGGATGACGGTGGTGTCGGTGAAGTCGGCCAGTTCACCGCCCCGGATGATCCCGTACACCAGCAGGACCAGACCCACGACGGACAGCGCGACGCCCACCGGGTCGACCTTGCCGGGCTTCGGGTCGCGGGAGTCGGGGACCAGGATCGCCATGGCGACCAGGGCGATCACGACCACGGGGACGTTCACCAGGAAGATCGAGCCCCACCAGAAGTGCTCCAGGAGCAGTCCGCCGGTGATCGGGCCGATGGCGATGCCGAGGCCGACGCTGCCCGCCCAGATGCCGATGGCCCGGGGCTGCTCGTCGCGTTCGAAGACGTTCATCAGGACGGCGAGGGTGGCGGGCATCACGAAGGCCGCGCCGAAGCCCATCAGCGCCCGCCAGGTGATGAGCTCACCGGGCGAGGTGGAGAAGGCGGCCAGCGCGGAGCCGAGGCCGAAGACCAGGATGCCGGCGAGGAGGACCTTCTTGCGGCCGATGCGGTCGCCCAGCAGCCCGGCGGTGAACAGCAGCCCGGCGAAGACGAGCGTGTAGGAGTTGATCGCCCACTCCAGCTCGCTCTGGGTGGCGCCGATGCCGGTGGGGGCGGGGCTCGCGATCGTCTTGACCGCGACGTTCAGGATCGAGTTGTCCAGCACCACGATGAGCAGGCTGAACATGAGGACGGTGAGGATCCACCAGCGGCGGCGGTGGATCGCCTCGGGAACACGAGGCACGGCGGGCGCGGCGGGAGCGCCGGACGGTATGGACATGGGACGACCCTAGCCCCATTTCGATACGAGACCGTATCGTATTGTTAAAACTTTGCCCCATGGCCTCCGGTACGCCGTGTGCGGGCCCACTTCCCGACCGGCCGGGCGGGATGCCACCATGGAAGGGATCCGGGGACGCCGTCAGGGCGCCTCGAGATGACGAAGGAGCCGTTGGCCATGTCGCTTCAGGCTGCGCAGAATCAGTCCACCCCCGCGGACGGGAGCCAGTCCACCCCCGCAGGTGGCGCCGCTTCCCCCGCCGACAGCAGCAAAGCGCTGTACGGAGGGAAGTCCACCCGCCGCATCACCGTCCACGACATCGCCGCCGCCACCGAGCGCGGCGAGAAGTGGCCCATGCTCACCGCCTACGACGCGATGACCGCGTCCGTCTTCGACGAGGCCGGGATCCCGGTCATGCTCGTCGGGGACTCGATGGGCAATGTCCACCTCGGCTACGAGACCACCGTGCCCGTCACGATGGACGAGATCGCCATGCTGTCCGCCGCCGTCGTACGCGGCACCAAGCGGGCCCTGATCGTCGCCGACCTGCCCTTCGGCTCGTACCAGGAAGGCCCCGTCCAGGCGCTGCGCAACGCCACCCGGCTGATCAAGGAGTCGGGCGTCGGCGCGGTCAAGCTGGAGGGCGGCGAGCGGTCCCACGAGCAGATCCGGCTGCTGGTCGAGGCCGGTATCCCGGTCATGGGCCACATCGGTCTGACCCCGCAGTCCGTCAACGCGATGGGCTACCGGGTGCAGGGCCGCGGCGAGGAGGCCGCGCAGCAGCTGCTGCGCGACGCCAAGGCCGTCCAGGACGCGGGCGCGTTCGCCGTGGTGCTGGAGCTGGTTCCCGCCGAGCTGGCCGCCGAGGTCACCCGTACGCTGCACATCCCGACCGTCGGGATCGGCGCCGGTTCCGCGACCGACGCGCAGGTGCTGGTCTACACCGACATGGTCGGGCTGACCGGGGGCAAGGTGCCGCGCTTCACCAAGCAGTACGCGAATCTCCGCCAGGTCCTCGGCGACGCGGCGAAGGAGTTCGCCGACGAGGTCGTCGGCGGTACGTTCCCGGCGCCGGAGCACACCTTCCACTGACCCGCCGGGCCTCACCAGCCATTTCCCGCACCACCGACAGCCCGCCGACATCCCCCATCGGCGGGCTGTCGCCTGCCCGGCGGCCGTGTCGGCGGGCTGTCGGTGAGCTGTCGGCGGGCGCTGGTCTGCTGGTGGACATGGAACGCATCGACAAGAACCCCAGCAGCGGCCGGAACGCCGTCGAGGTGCGGGGGCTGGTCAAGCACTACGGCGAGACCAAGGCACTGGACGGCGTGGACCTCGACGTCCGCGAAGGCACCGTCCTCGGTGTGCTCGGCCCCAACGGCGCCGGCAAGACCACCCTCGTACGCTGTCTGTCCACCCTGATCACCCCCGACGCCGGGCACGCGGTCGTCGCGGGCTACGACGTGGCGAAGCAGCCCCGGCAGCTCCGCCGCACCATCGGTCTGACCGGGCAGTACGCCTCGGTCGACGAGAAGCTCTCCGGCTGGGAGAACCTCTACATGATCGGGCGGCTGCTCGATCTGCCCCGCAAGAAGGCGAGGGCCCGCGCCGACGAGCTGCTGGAGCGGTTCTCGCTCACCGAGGCCGCCAAGCGGGCCTGCATGGAGTACTCCGGCGGGATGCGCCGCCGGCTCGACCTGGCCGCCTCGATGATCGGCAGCCCCGCCGTCCTCTACCTGGACGAGCCGACGACCGGGCTCGACCCCCGGACCCGGAACGAGGTCTGGGACGAGGTGCAGCGGATGGTCGCCGAGGGTGCGACCGTACTGCTGACCACCCAGTACATGGAGGAGGCCGAGCAGCTCGCGAAGGAGCTGACGGTGATCGACCGGGGGAAGATCATCGCCCGGGGCGGGGTCGACGAGCTGAAGGCGAAGGTCGGCGGCCGCACTCTCCAGATCCGGCCCTCGGACCCGGCGGAGCTGGCCGCGATGGCGCAGGCGATCCGGGAGGCCGGGCTCGACGGCGTCGCCGGGGCGCAGGCCGTACCGGACGAAGGACTGCTGTACGTGCCGATCCTCAGCGACGAGCAGCTGACCGCGGTGATCGGGCTGCTGGGCGTCCGGGGGTTCTCCCTCGCCCACGTCTCCACCGCGCTCCCCAGCCTCGACGAGGTGTTCCTCGCGATCACCGGCGACAAGGCCGCACCCCTCTCCGACCAGGCTCCCCAGGAGGTCGCCGCATGAGCACCACGACACTGCCCCCGGCCCCCGCCGGGTCCGCGAGCACCACCCCGACGAAGGCTGCCGTGGCCGAGGAGGGGCGGATCGGCCTGCGGGCCAACCTCCGGCACATCGGAGCGCTGGCGCGCCGCAACCTGCTCCAGATCAAGAAGGACCCGGAGTCGATGTTCGACGTCCTTCTGATGCCGATCATCTTCACACTGCTGTTCGTGTACGTCTTCGGCGGCTCGGTCGGCGGCAGCCTCGGCGGGGACCGGCAGGACTACCTGAACTACCTGGTGCCGGGGCTGATGGCGATGATGGGCATGAACATCGCCATGGCCGTCGGCACCGGCGTCAACGACGACTTCCGCAAGGGCGTCATGGACCGGTTCCGGACGATGCCGATCGCCCGCTCCTCGGTGCTGATCGCCAAGATCGTGGTCGAGCTGGGCCGGATGATGGTCGCCATCGTCATCCTGCTCGCGATGGGCTTCGCCCTCGGCATGACCCTGGGCACATCGGTGCTCGGGCTGCTGGGGGCCGTGGCCCTGTCGGCGGTGTTCGGCGCCGCCATCATGTGGATCTTCATCGTGCTCGGGCTCGCCATGAAGACGGCCCAGGCGGTCCAGGGGATGGGAATGCTGGTGCTGATGCCCCTGCAGTTCGGGTCCTCCATCTTCGCGCCGCCGACGACCATGCCGGGCTGGCTCCAGGCGTTCACCGACTACAACCCGCTGTCCAACCTCGCGGACGCGGTGCGCGGCCTGATGATGGGCGGCCCGGTCGCGAACTCCGTCTGGATCACGCTCGCCTGGACCGCCGGCATCACGCTGGTGATGGCTCCGCTGGCCGTCTCCAAGTTCCGCAAGAAGGCCTGAGCGGAGGGGACGTCACGCCGACGGGTGCGCCCGCCGGTACGTCTCCGCCAGGGCGGTGGCCTCGTCGAGAGTGAGGCCACCGCCCTCCGCGTACGCCCGGGTGTACGCCGCGCCGTCGAGGCCGGCCCGCACGGCCTCCTCGGCCTCGGCCAGGTTGCGGCGCTCGATCATGGTCGGCACGTACCCCGGGGACAGCAGCGCCGCCTGGAGGCCCAGCAGCCGGGCGGCGTCGGCGTACGCCCCTTCCTCGGCCCCGCCCTCGGCGGCGAGCCCCGCCAGGGCTCGGGAGATCGCCGTCAGGTGGGCCGAGGGCATGTGGGGGGCGATCATCGTGGACAACCGGTCCCGCGAACGCTCCAGGGCGGTCACGGCGTCGCGCAGGGCGGCGGCGTAGGCGCCCTCCAGGTTGTCCAGCCAGGCCAGCGTCCCGAACACGAACCCGCCGAAGACGGCGATGTCGCCCTGGGTGAACTCGTCCTTGATCATCTCCACCTGGGCGCGGGCCTCGGCCACCCGGCCCTGGGCCCCGAGGACGAAGGCCAGATGCATGCGGGCGACCGGCATGGCCTCGTGGTTCGAGAGCGGGTCCCCTTCGCAGACCTCCCGCAGCACGGCCTCGGCCTCCGGCAGCCGGCCGAGCTCGGCGAGCGGCCCGGCGTAACGGGCGCGCAACAGCGCCACCTGGGACCGGGCACCGATCTTCCGTGCGTACTCCACGGCGGCGGCGTAGTCGTCCAGGGCCTCGCGGAAGCAGCCCGTCCGTTCGTTGGCCTCACCCCGGGACGCCAGGGCCTCGGCCGTGCCCCAGTCGTCGTCGAGCCGGGTGAAGATCTCCAGGCTCTCGTCGGCGTCGACGCGCGCCAGATCCGCGTGGCCGGAATGGCCGGCCAGAAAGTTGGCGCGCAGCTGGAGCGCGGCGGCCAGCTCCCACTCGTAGCCGTAGACGCGGCAGGTCCGGACCGTCGCGTCCAGCGCCTCGCGGGTGCGGGCCATGTCCCCGGTGAACATGTTCGCGTACATCCAGAACGTGCCGGGCATGCGGCAGGTCTGCGGCTGTCCCGGCCGGTAGGCGTCGGCGATGATCTGCAGCCGCTTCTGCCCCGCGGCGTCCGACCAGGCGGAGAAGGCGTCGTCCACGCTGCCGAGCTGGATCAGCGCCGACCCGCGCCGCGCCTCCGCGAGCTGGTCGTCGTCCCAGGGTGGCGGCCGGTCGATGGCCTGCTCCGGCAGCGAGGGGGCCTGGACACCGGGCCGGGCGAACGGGTCGGGGCCGAGCGAGGTGGCCGCCTCGGCCCAGTGGCGGGCATCCGAGCGCAGGTCGCGCAGCATCCAGTACCAGGACAGCGAGAGCACCAGGCACAGCGCCTCGTGCTCGTCCCGGGCGGCGACGGCGTGGCGGAACGCGGTGCGCAGGTTCTCGTACTCACGGCGGATGACCGTGATGGCCGCGCGCTGCCCCGACCCGCGCATCGCCGGCCCGGTCGTACGCGCCAGCTCCCGGTAGTGGACGAGGTGGCTCCGGTCCACCGCCGCCCGTTCCCCCGCCTCCGCCAGCCGTTCGGCGGTGTACTCGCCGACCGTCTCCAGCAGCCGGTAGCGCATCTCCCCGTCCTCGCCGGGCGCGGCGACCACGAGGGACTTGTCGACGAGGGAGCCGAGCAGGGGCGCGACGTCCAGGGAGTCCACGACGGCGTCGTCGGCAGGTTCGGGCAGGGCGCAGACCTCCTCGGCGGCGGCCAGCGAGCAGCCTCCGGCGAAGACGGAGAGGCGGCGCAGCACGGCGCGTTCGGCGGCGTCCAGCAGGTCCCAGGACCAGTCGACGACGGCGCGCAGGGTCTGCTGGCGGGGCAGCACGGTGCGGCTGCCGTTGGTGAGAAGGCGGAAGCGGTCGTCGAGACGGTCGGCGATCTGGCGCGGGGTGAGCATCCGCAGCCGGGCGGCGGCGAGTTCGATGGCGAGCGGCAGCCCGTCGAGCCGCCGGCAGATCTCGGCGCAGGCGGCGGCGGTCGCCTCGTCGGCGTCGGTGCGGAAGCCGGGCCGGGCCGCCGCCCCGCGCTCGGCGAGCAGGCGCAGGGCCATCGGGTCGGGCAGCGGTTCGACGGGTCGGACGAACTCGCCCGGCACGCCCAGGGGTTCGCGGCTGGTGGCGAGGACGGTGAGCTGGGGGCACCGGGTCAGCAGGTGGTCGGTGAGGGCGGCGGCCGCCCCGACGACGTGCTCGCAGTTGTCCAGCAGGAGCAGCATCCTGCGCGGGGCGCAGTGCTCGGTGAGCCGCACGAGGGGGTCGTCACCGGTGCGGTCGGCGACGCGCAGCTCCTCGGCGCCCGCCCCGCGCAGCACGGTCTCGCGGGCCCCGAGGGCGCCGAGGACGGCCTCGGGCACGGTGTCCGGGTCGTCCACGGGGGCCAGTTCGGCAAGCCAGACACCGTCGGGCCAGGCGTCGGCGGCGGCCTCCGCGGTCTCCTGCGACAGCCGGGTCTTGCCCGCGCCACCAGGTCCGAGCAGGGTGACCAGCCGGGCGCGGCCGAGGTCCTCGCGCAGGGCGGCCATGTCGGTGTCACGCCCGACGAAGCTGGTGAGGCGGGCCCGGAGATTTCCGCAGGCGGGCGGGGGCGGTGACGCCTGTGCCGGTGGCGCCCCAGCCTGGTCCGTGGTCGGGGCCGCCGGGGCGGGGGCGGTGCCGGTGGCGGGCACGGGCCCGGTCGCGGGCACT
This sequence comes from Streptomyces sp. iso_384, assembly GCF_056172905.1. Lineage (NCBI taxonomy): Bacteria > Bacillati > Actinomycetota > Actinomycetes > Kitasatosporales > Streptomycetaceae > Streptomyces > Streptomyces sp. iso_384. Next base: position 2,073,007 of record NZ_JBWBTT010000001.1, on the reverse strand, counting down.
CCCTCCATGCCAAGCACGGCCCCCGGGGCGGCCGGGTCCGGGACCTGGGCTTGGGCCGGGCCCGAGGCGCTCGGGCCCGAGGGTTCCGGGGCAGCTGGACCCGAGAGCCCCGCCCCGGTCCGGCCCGAAGTCGTCGGCTCGGCCGGTTCCTGGTGGAGGAGCTCCGTGTGCAGCGCGCGCAGGGCCGGGCCCGGCGCGGTGCCGAGGCGGTCGTCGAGGAGGGTGCGGACCTCCTCGTACACGGCCAGCGCCTCGGCGGGGCGTCCGGCGTCCCGCAGAGCCGTGATGCGCAGGACCTGGAGCGGTTCGTCGAGCGGGTGGGCGTCGCAGAGTGCGGCGAGCTCGGGCAGCGCGGCCCCCGGTCTGCCGAGGGCGAGGAGGGCGCCGAACGCGGCGCGGCGCGCGTCGAGCCTGCGGGCCTCCCAGCGGGACGCGGTCGCCGTACGGTCGGGCAGATCGGCGAGGGCGGGCCCGTTCCACAGGGCGAGGGCCTCCCCCAGGACGGCGAGGGCGCTCGCGGCGTCGCCGTCCTCCAGGGCCCGGCTCCCCTCCCCCGCCAGCCGCTCGAACCGGTGCAGGTCCACGGCGTCCGGCGGGGCGGCGAGCCGGTAGCCGCCCGCCACGGACTCGACGGCGCTCCGGCCCAGGGCCCGCCGCAGCCGCCCGACGAGGGCCTGGAGGGCGCCGGCCGCATCCGCGGGCGGGTCGCCGTCCCACACCTCGTCGACGAGGACGCCGACCGGGACGGTCCGTCCGGGGCGCAGCGCGAGGACGGTGAGCAGGGCGCGCAGCCGGGCCCCGCCGAGGGCGACGGCCGTACCGTCGTCGCGGAGTGCCCGGGTGGTGCCGAGGATGCAGTAGCGCACGGGCCCATTGTCCGTGACGGTGCGGGGCGCGGCGTTGACAGGGTGGAACTCCGTCGCCCTTCCCCGGCGTTCCCGCCCTGTCGGAACCGTCGAAACCGTACGATCGCCCTTCCCGGCCCGCGCCTCGGCGCCGCCACGCGCCTTTGTCCGTCTGTCTCTGTGTCCACCCCAGGACCCCACCCCAGGAGTCGAGTGCCGATGACCACCGCAGCCAGGACCGGCGACCGGAGGATCAGCCCGGTCTTCCTCGGCATCGCCGCCGTCACCGCGGTCGCGGGCTGGGCGGTGTGGACGGGTTTCGCGGACGCCACCGGCTTCGCGGTCTTCCTGTTCGTCACCGGGGCCTGGATCGTCTCGCTCTGTCTGCACGAGTACGCGCACGCCCGTACCGCGCTGCACAGCGGGGATCTGTCGGTCGGGGCGAAGGGCTATCTGACGCTCAACCCGCTGAAGTACACGCACGCGCTGCTCAGCATCGTGCTGCCGGTGCTCTTCGTGATCATGGGCGGGATCGGGCTGCCCGGCGGCGCGGTGTACATCGAGCGCGGCCGGATCCACGGCCGGTGGAAGCACAGCCTGATCTCGGCGGCGGGCCCGCTGACGAACGTGGCGTTCGCGATCATCTGCACGGCCCCGTTCTGGCTGGACGCGCTGGACGGGGTGCCGCGCGCCTTCCAGTACGCGCTGGCGTTCCTGGCGATGCTCCAGGTGACGGCGGCGATCCTGAACTCGCTGCCGATCCCGGGCCTGGACGGCTACGGGGTGATCGAGCCCTGGCTCTCGTACCGGATCCGGCGTCAGGTGGAGCCGATCGCGCCGTTCGGGCTGATCGCGGTGTTCGCGATCCTGTGGATCCCCGAGGTGAACATCGTGTTCTTCGACGCGATCCACGCCCTGCTGCGCGGACTCGGCGTCGAGGAGTACCAGCGGTACTGCGGCTACGACCTCTACCGCTTCTGGCGGGGCCTCTTCGACGAGCAGGATCCGGGCTGCGCGGTGGGCTGACCGCGCGGCCCGGACGGCGCCGTTCCCGCGTTCTCAGGCCGGGACGGCGGACGTCGTGCGGTGGTCCCGCTTCCGCTTCTCGCGCAGGGCGGCGGCGAGGATCGCCACGGCCACCCCGCCGAACGCCCAGGCGCCGAGGATCCACAGGGCGCCGGTGGTGGCGTTGCCGTCGAAGTAGACGGTGTTGCGCACCACGGTCGTCCCGGCCCCCGGTGGCAGGGCCTGGCCGATCGCCGCCCAGAACGGGGGCAGCAGCGAGGACGGATAGACCCCGCCGGAGCTGGGGTTGCCCAGGACCGTGAAGATCAGGATGGTGAGGCCCAGGCCGACCGTGCCCGCCACCGACTGGAGGGCGACGCCCACGGCGCCGGAGGCGAACACCACCAGGGTGCCGATCCCGACCAGCTCCCAGAACGCCCCCGGCAGGCAGTCCAGCACCGGGCCGACGATGAGCGCGCCGCCGATGCCCGAGACGAAACCGTACGGAAGCATCGCGGCGAGCCGGACCAGGGTGCGGCGCAGGGTGGGCTTCTTGGAGCCGGCCGCCATGTTCAGGGCCGAGGCGGCGAGGTAGCCGCCGATGGTCCAGCTGAGGACGAGGTAGAAGGACGACAGGCCCCGCGAGTCGCCCGCCGAGGGCGCGCGGAGGTCGCGTACGACGATGGTCCGCTCCTGCGCCCGCGCGACCTCCTGGAGGATCTCAGCGGCCGCCGTGGTCGCCGACGGGCCGCCCGCCGAGGCGACGAGCAGGGTGTCCCTGCGGCTCGCCGGGTCCACGACGAGGGCGGCGTCGGTACGCCGGTCCAGCAGCCGCGCCCGTGCTTCGGCGCGGTCCGCGACCGGGGTGACCTGGAGGGGGTCGCCGGGGAGTGCGTCGAGCCGGGCCACCAGGTCGCGTTCGACGGCGGGCGGGGCGACCAGCGTGATCGGCACCTTGTGCGGCTCGGGGGCGTGGAAGGCGCCCATGTAGGAGAGCGCGAAGCCCAGCTGGAGCAGGAGCACCCCGAGCATGACGAGCGCGGACCGGGTGGAGACGGCGTCGCGCACCTCCCCCAGGAAGCCCCGGTCCCCTTCCGCCGCCCGTGCGGTCGATCCGGCCCCGGATCCGGGTCCGTACCCGTCGTCCCTCGCGTCTGCCACGCGGTCCTCCCTCGTCGGCCCGCCACGGCCGTGGCGAGGCCGTCACATGGTCGGCCCAGGGCGGCGCCCGGTCTCCGGGACGCGCCCCACGGGCGAGCCCCTCGACCCGAACGGCGGAGCGGCGGGAAGGCGGGAGGCGGGAGGCGGGGAAGTGGAGGGGGGGGCGGGAGGGTCAGCCCGCGTCGGCGGCGGTCAGCACGCGCTGCCTGCGTACGTAGTACCAGGTCATGTTCGACGAGAGTCCCGCGATGAGCACCCAGACGATCCCGAGCAGACTGCCCTGTACGAAGGAGACCACGGCCGCCGCGACGGCGAGGACGCAGACGACGAGGGCGTAGAGAGCGATACGGGGCATGGGGGTCGACTCCTGTCGGGAACGGGTCGCGGTCCCGTCCAGTGTCCCCCATGCCCCGTTGTCGCCCCGTTGCGCCCCGCCCCGGGAGCCTTCCGCGGGGCGTGGCCCGGTCAGACGTCGGTGGTGCGCAGTCCGGCGTGGGCCTTGTAGCGGCGGTTGACCGAGATCAGGTTGGCGACCAGCGACTCGACCTGGTGGGCGTTGCGCAGCCGGCCCGCGAAGATGCCCCGCATCCCGGGGATCCGGCCGGCCAGCGCCTGCACGAGGTCGGTGTCGGCCCGTGCCTCGCCGAGGACCAGTACGTCGGTGTCGATCTCCTCGATGGACTCGTCCTGGAGCAGTACGGCCGAGAGGTGGTGGAAGGCTGCGGTGACACGGGAGTCCGGCAGCAGGGCGGCGGCCTGTTCGGCAGCGCTGCCCTCCTCCGGCTTGAGGGCGTAGGCGCCCTTCTTGTCGAAGCCGAGCGGGTTGACGCAGTCGATCACGAGCTTGCCCGCGAGCTCCTCGCGCAGGGAGGCGAGCGTCTTGGCGTGGCCGTCCCACGGCACGGCGACGATCACGATGTCGCTGCGCCGGGCGCACTCCGCGTTGTCCGCGCCCTCGACGCCGAAGCCCAGCTCGGCCGCCGCCTGTCCGGCGCGCGCCGCGTCCCGGGAGCCGAGGGTGACCTTCTGTCCGGCGCGGGCGAGCCGGTAGGCGAGGCCGCGCCCCTGCGGGCCGGTTCCGCCGAGCACGCCGACGCTCAGGCCGGAGACGTCGGGAAGGTCCCAGGGGTCCTTGGCGGGGGGCTTGGGCGCGCTGCCGCTGTCCTGTGTAGTCATGGTGCCGACCCTACTGCCAGGTAGCGCCCGGGCAGCCGCCTCGCGGGCCCTCGGTCCCGGCGCCGAACGGCCCTCCGCCCCGGTCGGCGCGCGGCCCTCCGTTCGGGTGAGGGAGCGGCCGGCGGGCGTCCGCGGCGTGCGGCCCGGGGGCGGCGGAAGGGCGGTTCCGGGGCGTACCGGAATATGGGCTTGCCCGGAACGCCCGGCAGTACGGATCATGGCCCCTCGTGACCTCAGCGCCTCCCTCGCCCTCCGGCTCCCCGTCTCCCGCGTCCTCCCCGTGGCCGGCCCGGATCCGCGCCCTGCTGCCTGACCTCGCGCCGTGGCGTTCCTCGGCGGACTTCCGGCTGCTGTGGGTGCAGGGCCTGATCACGTACTTCGGCAGCTTCATGGCGCTCATCGCGCTGCCGCTCCAGATCAAGGACCTCACGGGCTCGCCGCTCGCGGTCGGGGCGATGGGCGCGGTCGAGCTGGTGCCGCTGGTGGTCTTCGGGCTGTACGGCGGGGCGCTCGCGGACTCGGTGGACCGCCGCCGGGTCATTCTGCTGACCGAGGCGGGGCTCGGTGTGCTGGCGGCGATCCTGCTGGTGAACGCCCTGCTTCCGGAGCCGCTGCTGTGGCCGCTGTACGTGGTGGCCGGCGGGGTGTCCGCGCTCGCCGGGCTCCAGCGGCCCGCGCTGGACTCGCTGATGGCCCGGATCGTGCCGCACGCTCAGCAGACGGCGGCGGCCGCGCTGAACTCGCTGCGCTGGCAGATCGGGGCCATCGCGGGCCCGGCACTGGCCGGTCTGGTGGTGGCGTACGCCGGTCACGGCACGGCGTACGCGGTGACGGTGTGCACGTTCGCCGTCTCCGTCGTGCTCTGTCTGCGGCTCTCCCCCGCGCCGCCGGCCGGTGACGCGCAGAAGCCGTCGCTGCGCGGGATCGTCGAGGGCGCGCGGTACGCGTGGAGCCGGCCGGTGCTGCTGGGGACGTACGCGATCGACCTGGCGGCGATGTTCTTCGCCTTCCCGAACACGATCTTCCCGTTCCTGGCGGACGAGCTGGACGCGGAGTGGTCGCTGGGCCTGATGTACGCGGCGGGCTCGGTCGGCTCGCTGGTGCTGGGGCTGACCAGCGGCTGGACATCACGGGTGCGCAGGCATGGGCTGTTCGTGGTGTTCGGCGCGGTGGCGTGGGGGCTGGCCATCGCGGCGGCGGGCTGGTTCTCCAGCGTGTGGGTGGTGCTGCTGTGCCTGGCGGTGGCGGGGGCTGGCGACATGCTGAGCGGGCTGGGGCGCGCGACGATCTGGAACCAGACGATCCCGGAGGAGCTGCGGGGGCGGCTCGCGGGCATCGAGGTGCTCTCGTACAGCATCGGCCCGCAGCTGGGTCAGGTGCGGGCCGGGGCGATGGCCGGCTGGACGGGGACCCGGTCGGCGATCTGGTCGGGCGGGGTGGCGTGCGTGGCGTCGGTGGTGCTGTTGACGGCCGCGTTGCCGAAGTTGGTGCGGTACGACTCGGAGACGGATGAGGATGCGGTGCGGAGGCGGGAGGCCCGGGTGGAAGGGTGACCCGGGGCTCCGCCCCGTACCCCGCTCCTCGAGCGCCGGAGAGGCTGAAAGGACGTCCTCGAGCGCCGGACGGGCTGGGGGTGCGGCCTCATCGCCGGAGCGGCTGAAAAGATGTCCTCAATCGCCGGACGGGCTGGGGTTGCCGCCGGGCGGGCTTGAGGTGCCCTTGTCCTCGTCGTGCCATTTCGGGTCCGTGTCCCACTCCAGGTTGCGGTCGCGGGCCGTGTCCATGGCGTGTTGGGCCGCCTCGCGGGAGGTGTAGGGGCCGAAGCGGTTCAGGGCAGGGCACTCCGGGCCCTCCTCGACCTTCTTGTGCTCCAGGCAGTAGTACCATTCGCCCGGTTTGCCGACCGTGCGCTTCTTGAACAGGGCCATCGACGGCTCCTTTCCTCCCTGCCATGGTGCCCCGGGGCCGCTGGTTAGACTCGCTGGCATGTCTGGCCAGTCGCTTCTCGTACCAGGGGAGATCACTCCCGTCCGTTCCGTACCCGGAAACATCCGGCGTCCCGAGTACGTGGGGAAGCCGGCTCCGCAGCCGTACACCGGCCCGGAGGTCCAGGACGCCGACACCGTCGAGCGGATGCGCATCGCGGGCCGTATCGCCGCGCAGGCGATGGCGGAGGCCGCCAAGCACATCGCCCCGGGGGTCACCACGGACGAGCTCGACCGGGTCGCCCACGACTTCATGGTCGATCACGGCGCGTACCCCTCGACGCTCGGTTACCGGGGCTTCCCGAAGTCGCTGTGCACCTCGCTCAACGAGGTCATCTGTCACGGCATCCCCGACTCCACCGTGCTGCGCGACGGGGACATCGTGAACCTGGACGTCACCGCGTACATCAACGGGGTGCACGGCGACAACAACGCCACCTACTTCTGCGGTGAGGTGGACGAGGAGTCCCGGCTGCTGGTCGAGCGCACCCGGGAGTCGCTGAACCGGGCGATCAAGGCGGTCCGGCCCGGGCGTCAGATCAATGTGATCGGCCGGGTCATCGAGTCGTACGCGAAGCGGTTCGGCTACGGGGTCGTCCGCGACTTCACCGGGCACGGGATCAACTCCTCGTTCCACTCCGGTCTGATCATTCCGCACTACGACAGCCCGCACGCCACCACGGTGATGCAGCCGGGCATGACGTTCACCATCGAGCCGATGCTGACGCTGGGCACCCACGAGTACGACCTGTGGGAGGACGGCTGGACCGTGGTGACGAAGGACCGGAAGCGGACGGCCCAGTTCGAGCACACGCTCGTGGTCACGGAGACCGGAGCGGACGTCCTCACTCTTCCTTAAATCACCCCAAAGCTGCCATAAATGCACCTTTAGCCCCCTCTGGGCGTAGGTTTTTACCGACAGACAGTCGGGAACCAGTTGACTTAGGTAAACCTAAGTAGGAGGATCGGGTGTACCGGCACGCGCCGCCGCACCGTCGCGGCGGTCGCCTGCCGGTGTTTCCGTCCGTTTCTGGACTTCCCGTCCCCCTCGGTCCCCGGAGGCCCGCCTTGGACGCAACCGCCACCGTCACCCCCTTCTCGACGCTCATCCGCACCGCGTCGCACGAACAGCACACCGAGGCCGAGACCTCGACCTTCATGGGTGACCTGCTCGGCGGGCGGCTGGGAGTGGACGCGTACACGCGCTACACCGAGCAGTTGTGGTTCGTGTACCGGGCGCTGGAGGAGGGTTCGGAGGCCCTGCGGAACGACCCGGTCGCCGGCCCGTTCATACAGCCCGAGCTGATGCGCTCCACCGAGCTGGAACGCGACCTGGCGCATCTGCGCGGGGCCGACTGGCGCGAGGGCCTGGAGGCGCTGCCCGCCACCGCCGCGTACGCGGACCGGGTCGCGGAGTGCGCGCACACCTGGCCCGCGGGGTATATCGCCCACCACTACACGCGCTATCTCGGCGACCTCTCCGGCGGCCAGATCATCCGCGACAAGGCGGAGAAGACCTGGGGCTTCGAGCGCAAGGGCGACGGCGTGCGCTTCTACGTCTTCGAGGAGATCACCAACCCGGCCGCCTTCAAGCGCGGTTACCGCGAGCTGCTGGACGCGGTGAACGCGGACGATCTGGAGAAGCAGCGCATCATCGAGGAGTGCAAGCGGGCCTTCGCGCTGAACACCGCGGTCTTCCGCGAGCTGGGCGAGGTCTTCCCGCTCAGCGCGTAGACACCCCAGGACCTGTCGTCGAACTGCCGCCTGCCGGGCGACGACGGCAGTTTGACGACACGCCTCAGCAGCACCGGGTGAACGCAGGGCTGTGGGCGCACGGTTCCACCGGAGGTTTGGTGGAGTCGTGCGCTTTTCCCATTTCCGCTTTTCCCCTTTTTGCTGCAGGAAAAGGGAAATACCGCTCGCCACAAAGGGTTTGACGCTCCATCGGCCTGCGGGTAGATTCCCCTGCCGTCTTCACTTCACTTTCACATGACATCCGGGCGGGGGGCCTTCTGAATGCGTGGGTGCCATGCCTGAAAGGAGAATTCCCGCCGCGGAGTCATGTCCGGCGACAGGAAATATCATCGTGCCCCGACTCCGCCCCCGTGCGGCTGTGACGAGCGGGCTGCTGGCAACAGCCCTCGTCTCAGGCACCTTTCTGGCTCCTGCGGCCCGAGCCGTGGTGGGAACCCCGTCCGCCGACAACGCCCACGCGTTCACGGCACGGCTGGACATAGGCGACGGCAAGCGCGCGTGCACCGCCACGCTCGTCGACCGTGACTGGCTGCTGACGGCGGCCAGTTGCTTCGCGGACAACCCGGCCGACGCCCAGCAGCTCCTGCCGGGCGCGCCGAAGGACGCCACCACGGCGTTCGTCGGCCGCACCGACAGCACCACCACCGCCGGCCAGGTCCGCACGGTGGTCCGGCTCGTGCCCCGCGGCGACCGGGACCTGGTACTGGCCCGGCTGTCCAAGCCGGTCACCACCATCACCCCGGCCGCCCTCGCCACGACAGCGCCCGCCCCGGGCGAGACCCTCACCGGCACCGGCTTCGGCCGGACCGCCGACGAGTGGGCCCCGGTCAAGATGCACCAGGGCCGCTTCTCGGTCGACGGATCGGACGCCACCACCGTGAACATCACCGGAGTGGACGGCGCCGCCGTGTGCGCCGGTGACACCGGTGGCCCGGTCTTCCGTGAGCAGGGCGGAAGCGTCACCGTCGTGGGCGTCAACAGCCGTTCCTGGCAGGGCGGCTGCTTCGGCACTCCGGCGGAGGAGACCCGTACCGGCGCGGTGGGCAGCCGCGTCGACGACCTCAACGGCTGGCTCTCCGAGACGGTGACGGCCGCTCCGTTCGCCGACTTCAACGGCGACGGCCACCGCGATGTCGCCGTCGCCGACCCGGAGGCGACGGTGGGCACCGCGACCGAGGCCGGTCTGATCCGCGTCGTGTACGGCAACGGGGCGGGCGTCTCCGAGGTGGTCCAGGGCGGCCCCGGCGTCAACGGCGGCCCCGAGGCGGGCGACGGATTCGGTACGGCGCTGGCCACGGTGGACTACAACGCCGACGGCTACACCGATCTGGTGGTCGGCGTGCCCGACGAGGACATCGGCAAGGTCGCCGACGCCGGGGCGGTGCAGATCGTCTACGGTTCGCCCGAGGGGCTGGGCAAGGGGCGCGGCGGGACCTGGTTCGAGCAGGGCAGCGGATCCGGCGCGTTTCTCGGCTCGGCCTCCGAGGCCAAGGACCACATGGGATTCTCCGTCGCCGCCGGGACCACCGCCGCGGGCGACCCGTACATCCTGATCGGCGCACCCGGCGAGGACCTGGGCTCCGTCGTGGACGCGGGCAGCGCGCTCTACGTACGCGGTGACACCAGCGTCGCGATCAACCAGGGCAAGGAGAGCGTGGCGGGCGGTCCCGAGACCGGCGACCGGTTCGGCTACTCGGTCGCCGGTTCGCCGAACCACCTCGCCATCGGCATCCCGAACGAGGCCATCGGCACCGTCGCGAACACCGGCATGATCCAGATCCTGAAGCACGAGTTCAACGCCGAGAAGATCCCGACGCCGGTGAAGTCCATCAACCAGGACACCGCGGGCATCAGCGGCACGGCCGAGGCGAACGACCTCTTCGGCAAGGCGCTGTCGGTGGCCTCCTACCGGCCCGAGGGCGCGGCCACGGACGCCGACTCGATCATCGCCGTCGGCTCGCCGGGCGAGGGCATCGCGGTCGCGGGCGCCAACAGGGCGGGCGCCGGCCGGGTGGTCACGCTGCGCGTCACCGCGAGCGGTACGGTCACCGAACTCCAGGACATCCAGCAGGAGCAGCCGGACGTCACCGGGGGCGCCGAGGCGGGCGACCGGTTCGGCGAGCAGGTCTCCGTCGTCAACGCCTCGCCCAGGAACGTCGGTACGACCACGTCGATGCTGCTGGCCGTCGGCATCCCGGGCGAGAACGAGGGCACGGTCGTCGACTCCGGCGCCGTCCAGACGTTCTCGCTGCTCGGCGCCCCGGGCCTCACGGACCGCTGGATCTCCCCGGGCGGCGCCCCGGGTCTGCCCGGCGTTCCCGGCGCCGACGAGCTGCTCGGCAGCAGCATCCACGCCACCGCCACGGATCTGTACATCGGCATGCCCAACGGGCCCGGCGCCCGTGGCGCCGCGCATCTGATGCCGTGGTCCAACGTCACCGGCGGCGCGGTCCAGCCCGTGACCAGCTACGAGCCGGGCAAGGGCGGCCTGCCGGCCGTCGGCAAAGCGTTCGGCGGCGCGATCCGCTAGAACGCGGCGGTACGGGCCGTCCGGGGTTCAGCCCCGGACGGCCATCAGGACGCGGCCCCCGACCTCCACCGTGCCGTCCGGCGCGGGTGCCGTGAGGATCTGGGAGCCGCGTCCCTGGGTGATGTTGAGGGCCCGGCCGAGGTGTGCGCTGAGCAGCAGGGCGGCCGCGCCGGTCGCCTCGTCCTCGACGATGCCGGTCTCCTCGCCGCGCCTCGGGAAGGCCCGCGCGCGCACCCGCCCGGCGGCCTCGTCCTCCCAGGCCCAGGCGTAGAGCCAGCCCTCGCCGGGCGGCGGTCCCGGCAGCGCCTCGACCTCGGCTGCGGTGGCGTACTGCTGGAGGGTGCGCGGCGGGACCCACTCGGGGCGGGCGGTGATCCAGGTGAACTCCCCGTCCTGGCGCGCGAACACGTCTCCGACCGTCAGTTCCAGGATCTCCAGGTCCAGCAGCCAGGCGGTGCCCACCAGCGGGTGCCCGGCGAACGGCAGCCGCAGCCCCGGGGTGTGGATGTCCACCCGTCCGCGTTCCGGGTCGTCGACGAACACGGTCTCGCTGAAGCCGAGTTGCCGGGCCAGCCGCTGCCGGGACGCCTCGTCGGGATGGCCGCTTCCGTCGCGTACGACGCCGAGGGCGTTGCCGTGCCGGCCGTCGGGTCCGCAGAACACCCGCAGGACGTCGATGCCCCGGGGTACGTCGTAGTCGTTCACGGGGGCATTCAAGCACTGTGCGGCGCCGGGGCGGGAACCGAGCGGGTACGGCCGCGGGGCCGTACCGGCGAGCACTGCCGCTGCCGGTACGGCCCCGGGGGGACTGCGGGTGGTGCGGGTGGGTCAGGCGGTGACGTGACGACGACGGCGCGCCGCGATCACGACACCGGCGCCGGCCGCCACGACGACGCCGGAGGCGGCGATCAGGGCGCCGGTCGGGACGTCGGAGCCGGTGGAGGCCAGGGCGCCGGAGCCGCCGACCGAACCGCCGGTGGAGCCGCCGACCGTGCCGCCGCCGGTGGTGGAGCCACCGGCCGTGGAGCCGCCGGTGGAGCCCGAACCGCCGGTGGAGCCGGAGCCTCCGGTGGAACCGCCGGTGGAGTCGCCCGGAAGCTGGGCGCCCTTGTCGATGGAGACCGCGACGTTCAGCGCGTCGAGCTCCTCGCCCTTCTTGTAGAAGCCGCCGAACGCCTTGGCGCCGTCCGTGGTGAGCGTCGCCGGGACGTTCTTGAGGGTGACGATGCCGTCCTTGGCGGCGAGCGCGCCGGCGGGCACCTTCAGGTCGGCGAAGGACAGGGCGGTGAACTCGCTGACCTTGCCGGTCGCCTGGTCCTTGGCGGAGACGTCGGCGAGGAGCTTGCCGGAGGCGCCCTCGATGTCGACCTTCAGATTGCTGATCGACAGGTCGAGGACGTACTCGCCCTTGGTCTCGTGGCCGAGGAAGCGCACCTTGCCCTTGAACGCGGCGTCGAGGGTGTTCGTGTCGGCGTCGAGGAGGCCGGTGGCCTTGGTGAAGCGGTAGCGGCCACCGTCGGCGGAGGCGCCGCCGCTCGTCTCGATTTTGCCGTGCGCGATGTTGCCGACGACGTAGGCGCGGAAACTCTCCTTGACGCCCCAGTTGAGGGTGCCGTCGACGACCGGGCCGCTGACGGGCGCGGCGGTCTCGGAGGCGGTCGGGGTCGGCTTGCCGGTGGGCTCCTCGGTGGGGCCGGTCGGCCGGGCGGTCGGCTGCTCGGTGGGCTTGCCGGTCGGCGGGGGTGTCACCGGGGGCGTGGTCGGGTTCTCGGTGGGCGGCACGGTCGGGGGCTTGGGGGCCTGCTTGACCGACAGGGTCACCGGGTCGAGGGCGGAGCCCTCCGCGTAGAAGCCGGCGAAGGCCTCCGCGCCGTCCGCGGTCAGGGTGGCGGGGATGTCGGCGAAGACCATCTCGCCGCCCGCGCCGCCGCCCGGCTTGACGGCGGTCATGTCGAGCGCGGCGATGGGGGCGTCGTCCTTGGTGACGACGGTGCCGTCCGTCTTCTTGCTGGAGAAGTCGGCGGTGATGGTGCCGGTCTCGCGGCCCGTGCCGGCCTTGATGTCGCTCAACTGGACGTCGAGCAAGCCGTGGTGGCCCTCGAACCGAACGCTGCCCTTGAACGCGGTGTCGGAGGCGTGCGTCGCGGTGTCGTAGGTGCCCTTGCCGTCGGTGAAGGTGAACACACCGTTGCCGTCGGCCTGCTGGGCGCCGTCGGCGACGGTGATCTCGCCCTGCGCGATGGGGCCGGCGATGTACTTGCGGAAGGACTCCTTGATGCCCCACTCCAGCTTGCCGTCCACCAGCTCCAGCTTCGGAGCCGCGGCGGGCGCGGCCGCCGGGGAACCGGCGGCGAGGGCCGGGAGGGCGAAGGCGGTGGCGCCGAGAGCGGCGGCCGTGGCGACGGCCGCGGCAAGGGCTATGGGGCGGCGGGTTGCTGCCATGTCGGTGTGTCTCCTCAAGGGACAGGGGCGGAAGCGACGCGTGGGGGGGGAAGGGGTGATGATCCATAAGGCACGCGTGGAGGGGGTGCCGGGTCAGGAAGTCGTGGAGGAATCGGGGCCGGTGGAGGCGTCGGCGGCCGCGGGGGCCGGCTGCGCGCCTCGGCGGCGCAGGGCGAAGAACGCCGCTCCGGCCGCGACGAGCAGCAGCACACCGCCGCCGATCGCGGCGTACGTGCCGGTGCCGGGGCCTGAGTCGGAGGCCGCCGCGACCGGTTCGGCGGAGGGCTCGGCCGAGGCCTTCTTCGTGGGCTCTGCGGGGGCCGTCGGCTCGCTGCCGAGGTCGGGCAGCGCGGGCAGCTGGGCCTTCTCGTCGACGGCCACGGCGAGCGAGACCGGGTCCATCGCGGTACCCGCCTTGTACAGGGAGCCGAACGCCTTGGCTCCGTCGGCCGTGAGGGTGGCGGGGGCCTCGGTGAGGGTGGCGAGGCCCTCCTTCGGCGCGAAGTCCTCGGCGGCGAAGGTGACGATCGGGACGCCCTTGGCGGTCCTGCCCCCGCTGGTGACGTCGGCCGAGAGGGTGCCCTCGCCCTTGGCGACTGCGACGGTGACGCCGGCCAACTTCACGTCGAGGTCGTGGGCGCCGGTGAAGCGGATGCTGCCGCTGAAGTCCGCGTCCAGCGTCTGCTTCTTGGCGTCGTACGTTCCCTTGCCCTGCGGGAAGCGGAACAGGGCCCCGCCGTCCTGGGCGCCGTCGGCGAGCGTCCACTTGCCCTGGCCGATGGAGCCGGTGACGTACTCGCGGAAGGTGCGGCGTACGCCCCAGTCGACGGCGGCGTCCTCGAAGCGGCCCGCCTTCTCCTTGTCCTTCTTCTCCGCCTCGTCCTTCTTCTCGCCCTCGTCCTTCTTCTCGTCCGGGGCGGAGGGCTTCGGCTCGGCCGCGCCCTTGGTGTCGACGGAGAGGCTGACCGGGTCGAGCGGAGTCCCCTCGGTGTAGTAGCCGGCGAAGGCGGAGGCGCCCTCGGCGGTCAGCGTGGCAGGGATGCCGGTGAGGGCGATGGGGGTGGAACCGCCCTTCATGTCGATCCCGCCGAGGCCGAGCTCGGCCAGCGGGACCTGGGAGCGGTTGGAGACCTTGCCGGTCCCCCGCTCCTTGCTGACCATGTCCGCGAAGAGCGTGCCGCTGCCGCCGTTGATCCGGACGGTGGGCCGACTGATCGTGAGGTCCAGTTCGTCGGCGCCGTCGGCCTTCGTGTGGCCGGTGAAGTGCACCCCGCCGGAGAAGCCGGAGCTGAACGCCCCGGTGCCCGGGTCGTAGGAGCCGGTCGCCGAGTGGAAGCGGAACTGGCTGCCGCCGACCGTGGCCGCGCCACCGGTCAGGTTCCAGCTGCCGTTGGCTATGGGCCCGGTGACGTAGCTCTGGAAGGAGGACTTGATGCCCCAGTCCAGCCGGCCGCCCTGCACCGTGCGGCTTGCCGCTTGCGCGGTGGCGGCGGGGAGCAGGGCTCCCAGCAGTACCGCGAGAAGCGCGACGGCGAGCGCGCGGGCCGGTCGGGACGACAGCATGAGAGACCCCTCCGAGGACTGGATAGGTAGGTAAGGCTAACCTAAGGTATCCCCAGTCCGTGCCGGAACCCCTCCGCCACCTCCACCATCTCAACCACCCACCGCACGCCGCGGAACGACAGGACGGTGCCCAGTGCGCATCTCGCAGGACTTCGCCCCGACGGGCCCGGACACCGGACGCACGGCCCGCCGTCGCCCGGCCCGGGGCAGGGCGGCCGCCGCCCTCACCGCCGCCGTGGCCTTCGCCCTGCTCCTGACCGGCTGCGGCGGAAACGACGATCCCGCGCCGGAGTCCGCCAGGAGCAGCGCCGACGCCGACCGGGTCGAGCCGCTGGCCGCCCCGCCCGCGCCGAAGTTGCCGGTGACGGTCGACTCGGCGGACGGCACGAAGGTCACGATCGGCTCCACCGACCGGATCGTGCCGCTGACCGGATCGCTGAGCGAGATCGTCTTCACGCTCGGCTTCGGCAAGCAGGTCGTCGCCCGGGACATCACCGCCACCTTCGAACAGGCGGAGAAGCTCCCGGTGGTGACCCGGGCCCATGACGTCTCGGCGGAGAGCGTGCTCTCGCTGAAGCCGACGATCGTCCTCGCCGACACCACCACGGGACCGTCCGAGGCGATCGACCAGATCCGCGACGCGGGCATCCCGCTGCTCGTCGTCGAGCCGGCCAAGGGGCTCGACGACGTCGGCCGCCGTATCGACACCGTCGCCGAGGCCCTGGGCGTACCGTCGGCCGGTACCGAGTTGAAGGAGCGCACCGAGAAGCGGATCGCCGACGTCCAGAAGTCCATCCCGGACCACGCCGACGGCAAGAAGCCCCGGGTCGCCTTCCTCTATCTGCGCGGTTCGGCCTCCGTCTATCTGCTGGGCGGCGCGGAGTCCGGGGCCAGTTCGCTGCTGGAGGCGGCGGGCGCGGTCGACGCCGGCAAGGAGTCGGGCCTGAACAAGGACTTCACCGCCATCACCAGCGAGGCGCTCGCCAAGGCCGCGCCGGACGCGATCCTCCTGATGACCAAGGGGTTGGAGTCGGTCGGCGGCATGGACGGCCTGGTGAAGATCCCCGGTATCGCGGAGACCCCGGCCGGCATGGACCGCCGGGTCGTCACGGTCGACGACGGGGTGCTGCTCAACTACGGGCCGCGCACCGACCGGGTGCTCACCGGGATCGTCGAGCAGCTGTACGCGAAGGGCGGCAAGGGCCAGTGACCACCTCCTCCGAGGAACGCACCGAGCCCGTGGGGAAGTCCACGGGCAAGGGCGCGAAGGGGCCGCAGGACGCGGAGGGCACGGCGGGCGCTGTCCCCGAGTCCCCCCGCAGCAGGGCGTTCGTGCTGACCGCGGTGCTCTCCCTCGCCCTGCTCGCCGGCTGTCTGCTGTCCGCCGCGATCGGCGCGTACAACATTCCGCTCGGCGACGTCCTGTCCTCCGTGCAGCACCGGATCGGGCTCGGCGGCCAGGCGCTGGACCGGGTCGGCGAGAGCGTCCTGTGGAACGTACGGCTCCCCCGGGTCGCCCTCGCGGTGCTCGTCGGCGCGTCGCTCGGCTGCGCGGGCGCCCTGATGCAGGGCGTGTTCGGCAATCCGCTGGCCGAGCCCGGCGTGATCGGGATCTCGGCGGGTGCGGCGGTCGGCGCGGTCGCCTCGATCGCCCTCGGCCTGACCTTCTTCGGCAACTGGACCATCACCGTCTTCGCGTTCGTCGCGGGCCTGGCCACCGTGCTGCTCGTCTACGCGCTCTCGCGCTCCGCCGGCCGGACCGAGGTGGTGACGCTGATCCTCACCGGTATCGCCGTCAACGCCTTCGCGGGCGCGCTGATCGGTCTGTTCATCTTCTTCGCGGACAACGCGCAGATCACCCAGATCACCTTCTGGCAGCTCGGTTCGCTCTCCCAGGCGACCTGGCCCAAGGTGCTGGCCGTGCTGCCGTGCGCACTGGCCGGGCTCCTCATCGCCCCGTTCCACTCGCGCAAGCTGGACCTGCTGGCCCTCGGCGAGCGGCCCGCCAGGCACCTGGGCGTGGACGTGGAGCGGCTGCGGATCGTGCTGGTGCTGGTGGTGGCGCTGCTGACGGCCGCCGCGGTCGCCGTCGCCGGGATCATCTCCTTCGTCGGTCTGCTCGTCCCGCATCTGCTGCGGATGGCGAACGGCCCCGGCCACCGTTTCCTCGTCCCGGGCAGTGCGCTCGGCGGCGCCCTGATCCTGGTGGCGGGCGACCTCGCGGCCCGTACGGTCGCGGCCCCCGCCGAACTGCCGCTCGGGGTGCTGACCGCGCTCTTCGGCAGCCCTTTCTTCTTCTGGCTGCTGCGCAGGACCCGTCGTAAGCAAGGTGGTTGGGCATGAGGACGCTGAGAGATCTGTTCGCGGTACGTCCCCGGGAGCTGCCCTCGCCCGTCGCCTCCGGCTCCTGTGCCGTCGAGGCGGTCGGCCTGTCGGTCCGGCTCGGGCAGCGGCAGGTGCTGGACTCCGTCGATCTGACCGCGCACGCGGGCGAGGTGGTCGCCCTGGTCGGGCCGAACGGCGCGGGCAAGTCGACGCTGCTGGCGGCGCTGGCCGCCGATCTGGCCCCCGGGAGCGGCGAGGTGCGGATCGACGGCCGCCCGGCCGACGCGTGGTCCGCGCCCGAACTGGCGCTGCGCCGCTCGGTGCTGCCGCAGTCCGCCGCGCTGTCCTTCCCGTTCCCGGTGAAGGACGTCGTACGGATGGGGCGGGCGCCCTGGGCCGGTACGGAGCGGGAGGACGAGGACGACGCGGCGGTGGCGGCGGCGATGGCGGCCACCGAGGTGACCCGCTTCGCGGGTCGCCCGTTCTCGGCGCTGTCGGGCGGGGAGAGGGCCCGGGTGGCGCTGGCCCGGGTGCTGGCGCAGCGGGCCCCGCTGATGCTGCTCGACGAGCCGACCGCCGCCCTGGACCTGCGCCACCAGGAGCTGGTGCTGCGGATCTGCCGGGAGCGGGCGGCCGCCGGGGACGCGGTGGTGGTCGTGCTGCACGATCTCGGCCTCGCCGCGGCGTACGCGGACCGGGCCGCCGTGCTGCACGACGGGCGGATCGCGGAACTGGGCGCGCCGGACGAGGTCTTCACCGGGGAACTGCTCGGCGAGGTCTACCGGCAGCCGGTGGAGGTCTTCCCCCATCCGCGTACGGGTACGCCGCTGATCGTGCCGGTACGTCAGGACTGACGCGGTTCCCGGGCTTGTCCTCACTCAGGTCACGGTGTGGACGCTGTATCCGGTCCCCGCCCGCACGCCGTTCACCACCCGGGTAGGGTTTCGACGGTCAGTGCGGGCGACGGATCAGAAGGCGCAGAAGCAACGGATGACGAGACACCCTGGACTGGGTCGGCTGACGGCGGGGCTCGCGACGGCGACGGTGCTGTGCCTGACCGCGAGCGGCTGTGTGACGGTGCACGGGGAGCTCGAAGTGCTGCCCGGGGCGAAGAAGTCCGAGGCCGCGCAGGCGCTGAAGGACTTCACCGACGCCTACAACGCGGCGGACAAGGCGTTCGATCCGGCGCTGGACGCGGACCGGGTGACGGGTTCGCTCGGCGCGATCAACCAGGCGGGCCTGAAGGCGCGGCAGACGTACAACCCGGACGGCAACAAGGCGCACAAGCCGCTGGTGCTGGACGACGCGACCTACATCATCCCCAAGAAGGCGGGCTGGCCGCGCTGGTTCCTCGCGGACACCGACTCCAACCGCGACCAGGACGGCGGGAAGCTGGACACCCGCTGGCTGGTGGTGTTCGTACGGTCGGGCCCCGACGCGCTGTGGAAGGCGTCGTATCTCGCGGTCGTCCCGCCGTCCCAGGTACCGGAGTTCACCCTGGACGAGGACGGGCTCGCCACCCCGGTGGAGCCGGAGGACGAGGCGCTGGCCGTCGCCCCGGCGGATCTGAGCACCTCCTACACCGCGTATCTGCGGGACGGCGAGCCCGATGTGTTCACGCCGGGCACGGCGACCTCGGGCTGGCGCGAGACGCGGCGGACCACCCGGCGGGCGGGGTTCACGTACCAGTACATCGACCAGCCGCTGGCCGGGGCGGCGTTCGCACCGCTCGGGCTGCGCACCGAGGACGGCGGGGCGCTGGTCTTCTTCAGCAGCAAGCACTTCGAGCGTCAGACCGCGGCGAAGGGACTCAGGCCGGAGGTCAACCAGGATGTGAAGGCGCTGCTGACCGGCGAGGTGAACAGCAGCCTCACCAAGGAGCGGGTCTCCAGCCAGCTGGTGCACGTGCCGCCGCGCGCCGGGACGGCCGGGGCCGGCACGGGCTCCGGCGGCAAGGTGCGGATGCTGAACCGGCTGCCGGGCCTGGTCGCGGCGAAGGGCGAATAGGCCGGCAGCGGCCCGGGCGGACGGCTCGCCGAAGGCGGGAGACCGCTCAGGCCGACGGGCGGCCCAGTGGCTCAGCGGCTCAGCGGCCAGGCGATCGAGTCGTGGTCCAGCTCGCTCTGCTCGGCGCTGCCCGCATACCGCGCGCAGGCGTCGGTCAGCGTCTCCAGCAGGGTCAGCGGGTCGGGCAGCTCGTGCTCGGGGCCGCGCACCCAGTGGACGTCCAGCTCACCGGGAAGGCGGGCGGGCGGCAGGAGGACGTAGCTGCCGCGGCAGTGCCAGCGCAGGCCCGGGTGGGCGTCCATGGTCTCGGGGTGGCAGTCCAGCTCGCAGGGCCACCACTCGTCCTCGTCCTCGGGGGTGCCGCGGGTGGCGGTGAAGAACAGCATCCGGTCCTCGCCGGACTGGGCGACCGGGCCGACGTCGATGCCCGCGTCGAGAAGACGCTCCAGGGCGCTGCGGCCGGCGGTGAGCGGAACGTCCAGCACGTCGTGGATCATGCCGGTCGCGGTGATGAAGTTGGCCAGCGGCTGGCCGGCGGCCCAGCGCTCGATCTGGGCGCGGTCGGTGGTCGACTGCGTCTGCCAGGCGAAGGAGACAGGGTGCCGGGCGGGGGTGGGACAGCCGATGCGTTCGCACGAACATCGGTATCCGAGGGGGTGGGCGGCGGGGGCGATGGGCATGCCCGCGTCGGCGACCGCCAGGAGCAGCCCCACTCTGGCCGACTCCTCGGCTTCGGCCCCCGGTGATTTGGGACGTCGCCGCAGCCACTGGGAGATCCTGCTCTCTGTGCCGCGGAAACGGCCGGAATCGGCGCCCATCTATCCCCTCACCTCAGCAGTTCACCTCAGCGTTGTCTGTCCATGGTCGCACCATCCTGCGGTTCGGGTGGCCAGAGTTCAGCAGCGAGGCCGTGTACCACTGCACCGAGTGAGCACCATCACGCCCGATGTCACCACATAACGGATAACGATCACCGCCGGGTCAGGTCCGTGGGGTGAGGCCGCCGAGGGTGTGGTCGACGATCGCATCGGCGTACGCGTGGGTGAGCGGCCGGGTCCGGAGCAGCCAGCGGTGCATCAGCGGGCCGACGAGCAGCTCCAGCGCGATCCGGGGATCGGCGTCGGCGCGGACGTGTCCGGCCTCCTGGGCGGCCCGCAGCCGTGTGACGTACAACGCGAGCTGCGGTTCGAGCAGCTTCTCGACGAATTCGGCGCCCACCTTCGCGTCCACGATGCCCTCGGCGGTCAGTGCGCGGGTGGGGACCGCCAGCGCCGGGTCGTTCAGCTCGTCGACGGTGGCCCGCAGGACGAACTTGAGGTCGGCGGCGAGATCGCCGGTGTCGGGGATGCCCTGGGCGGCCTCGCCGGACTGCGGACCGGCCTCCTCGGCGGCCCGGCCCGCCAGGTCCAGGAAGGCTTCCATGAGCACGGCGGCCTTGGAGGGCCACCAGCGGTAGATGGTCTGCTTGCCGACCCCGGCGCGGGCGGCGATACCCTCGATCGTCGTGCGCCGGTAGCCCACCTCGCCGACGAGGGCGAGGGCGGCGTCGTGGATCGCGCGGCGGGAGCGGTCGCTGCGGCGGCTGGAGTCGGGTGCTTTGGTGGGAGCCATACGGCCAATCTAGCGCCGGGCGAGCCGATACGTATCGTCTTGGTGTGGTCCATGGCGTCTCGCCTCGGCGCCGCACCTGGCGTCCTGACGGCCTCGACCGGGCGGTCCGGTGAACCACCCGATCGGTTCACTGCGGATCCGGCGCGCACGGCGCACCATGGGCTCACGCACAGACCGTGCGCATCCCACCGTTCCGCGGCCGTCGCCGCCGTTCGCGAGGAGCCCGAGTTGAACCGTGACGCCACCCCTCGTCGCTACCTGATGTGCGCACCGACGCACTTCCGGGTCACCTACTCCATCAACCCGTGGATGGACCCGTCCAAACCCGTCGACCTGCCGCTGGCCCAGACCCAGTGGGAGGACCTGCGCGACCGCTACCGGGCCCTCGGCCACACCGTGGAGCTGCTCACGCCCCGCCCGGACCTGCCGGACATGGTCTTCGCCGCCAACGGCGCCACGGTGATCGGCGGCCGGGTGCTCGGCGCGCTGTTCGCGTACCGGGAGCGGTTCGAGGAGGCCGCGGCCCACCGGGACTGGTTCCGGGAGCACGGCTTCGCCGAGGTCCGTGAGCCGGAGCACGTCAACGAGGGCGAGGGGGACTTCGCCGTCACCGCCTCGTATCTGCTGGCCGGGCGCGGCTTCCGCTCCAGCCCGCTGTCGCACATGGAGGCCCAGGAGTTCTTCGGGGTGCCGGTCATCGGCCTCGATCTGGTGGATCCGCGCTACTACCACCTGGACACCGCGCTCTGTGTGCTGGACGCGGCGGCCGACGAGATCATGTACTACCCGGACGCCTTCTCCCCCGCCAGCCGGGCGGTGCTGCGCCGGCTGTTCCCGGACGCGCTGCTCGCCCGGGAGGCGGACGCGGCGGCGTTCGGCCTCAACTCGGTGAGCGACGGGCGCCACGTCCTGCTGCCCCAGGGGGCGACGGGGCTGCTGGACCCGCTGCGGGACCGGGGCTTCGAGCCGGTCCCGATGGATCTGGGCGAGCTGCTCAAGGGCGGCGGCAGCGTGAAGTGCTGCACCCAGGAGCTGCGCGGCTAGGGCGTGTCCGAGGCGCGGTCAGCCGGTGCTCTCCGGCGGCCAGGGATCGCCCCAGGCGATGTTCCTGGCCGCCCGGTAGAGCTCGCCGTGCCGCTTGGTGACCGTGGAGCGGGCCAGGCCCTCCTCGCGGGTGCACAGCTCCAGCAGCACCTGGCCCTTGCGGATCTGCGGCCTGCGGGTGATCCGGGCGGCCGCCGGGGCGGTGGGGAAGCGGGTGGCGACGACGTAACTGAACTTCTCGTCCTCGTGGCTGAGCGAGCCGCCCTTGACCTGCCGGTGCAGCGAGGAGCGGCTGACCCGGGCCGAGAAGTGGCACCAGTCGCTGCCGGGGGCGATCGGGCAGGCGTCGCTGTGCGGGCAGGGGGCCGCGATGCTCAGCCCGGCGGCGATCAGCCGGTCGCGGGCCTCGATGATCCGGGCGTATCCGTCGGGGGTGCCGGGCTCCACGATCACCACGGCCTGCCCGGCGGCCGCCGCCGCGTCGACCAGCTCGGTCCTGGCGGCGGCCGTCAGCTCCTTGAGGACGTAGCTGACGGTGATCAGGTCCGCCGGGTCCAGCGCCGGCGCCGCGCCGATCCGGGCCTGCTCCCAGCGCACCTCGCGGAGCGCCGGCACTCCGGAGGCCTCGGCCAGTTCACGGCCGAGCGCGAGGGCCGGTTCGGCCCAGTCCAGGACGGTGGTGGCAGGGCCCTCCCAGGCCCCGGCGACGGCCCAGCTCGCCGCGCCGGTGCCGCCGCCGACGTCGGTGTGGGTGGCGGGCGTCCAGTCGGGCGCGGCCTCGACGAGGGCGTCGAGGGCGGCCCGTACGGCTTCGAAGGTGGCGGGCATGCGGTACGCGGCGTACGCGACGACGTCGGAGCGGTCGCGCAGGATCGGGGCGTTCGTCGGGGTCTCCCCGCGGTAGCTGGCGATCAGCCGGTCGACGGCCTGCGTGGCCTGCTTGGGCGGCAGTCCGTCGAGCAGCCCGGCCAGCGCCGCGCGCAGGGACTGTGCGGTGGGGAGGGTGACGTTCACCGCCGAATTGTAGGCGGAGGCGACCCGGCGGACGCATTCCGCTTCATCGCCGCCCCAGGGGGTACGGGAGACCACGCGGGCGGCGCGGTGGGCCCGCACAGCAGTTCCAGGTAACCGGTACGGAACAGGATTCTGCCGAACTCCACGCGGCCGGAGGCCTGTTGCTACGCTGGCCCGCGCGTGGACGGCATGAGGTCACGATGGTCCGGCGGGGAGCCATGAGACAGAAGATCGTGCGGCTGACCCTGGTCGGCGGGGTGGTTTTTCTCGCCCTGCTCCTGCTGCTGGCCACCTGCGGCGGCAGCCCCGACCGCGGCGGGAAGGACGACGCGGCCTCCGGGGCGGCGAAGCCGGTGCTGCCGAGCGCGGGTCCGGTGACCCGGCTGACGGTTCCGCCGCAGTACACGACGGACCGGGGCTGGGAGATCATCGGCTCCTCCCCCGACGTCGCCGTCTCCCATGCGACGGGTCTGCTGGCCTATCTGGAGCAGGCCGACGGGAACCGCTACCGGCTGCGCACGGTCGACACGGCCACCGGCGAGCTGGGCTGGAAGAGCCGGGCCTGGCGGCCGCCGGACCCGCTGCACTACCCGAAGCTCGCCACGGTGACCAAGGGCGACCGGCAGTTCTTCGTGACCTGGTCCTACGGGAAGGTCGGCGACGGACTGTCCCCGTCGAGCACCTTCCTCGCGCTCGATCTGTACGACGTCACCAACGGGAAGCGGCAGCGCGTCGAGGTGCCGTGGTCCGGCGCCCCGGACGTCAGCACGACCGGGCCGGACATCGTGATCAGCGACGCGAAGGCGAACAGCACGCTGGTCGACCCGGTCACCGGCGAGGTCTCCGAACTGGGCACGGCCGAGCTGAAGTACCCCAAGGGCTGCACGGCCTGCAAGCAGCTCACCGAGGTGCACGGTCAGACCGCCGGGGGTCTGCTGCTGGGCGGGGCCCGGGAGTTCTGGGTGCGCGGCGGCTGGTTCAGCCGGAAGGTGGCGCCCAAGGGCACCGAGCAGGACAGCGGTGTGGTGACGTCGGTGACCACGGACCAGGTGCTGGCGAAGTGGGCGCCCGCGAAGAAGACCAAGCGGGCGGCGACCCATGAGCTGTGGGCGGTGCACGACGCGGCGACCGGCGAGGTGCTCGCCTCGGTGGAGTGCCACCGGCCCGCCATAAAGCCGGGGCGCTACCCCCAGGCGGTCCTCTCGCCCTCGGGCGAGTATCTGATCGCCGGGAACCTGGCGTTCGATCTGGAGGCGAAGCAGGGCCGCTGCTTCGAGGACGAGGGCGGCACCGCCCATCTGACGCTGGCCACGGTGACGGACGACGGCATCGCGTACGGGGCCGAGAACGCGCGCGACGCCTCGGAGGCGCTGTCCGGCGGCGGGCTCCCGGTCACGATGGACTTCGCGACCTGGAGCACCGAGCGGCTGTCGCGCAACGCCCGGCTGCCGGGGACGGAGACGACGGGGGTCGGGGTGTTCCGCTGGACGGACCGGCAGGACCGCACGCATCTGATCGGCTACCCGCGCACCGGCTGAGCCGTCCCCGGCCTGCTCCTTGAGGCCTCAGAGGCCGCCGGCCTCGCGTCCCGCGCGCTGCCAGGGGCGGCACAGGAGCAGGAAGCAGGCCACCGCCGCCACCGCGCACACGACCTGGACGACGGCCATCGGGACGGCCGTGTCCTCCCCGGCGATGCCGACCAGCGGGGAGGCGATGGCGCCGATGAGGAACGAGGACGTGCCGAGCAGCGCGGAGGCGGAGCCCGCCGCGTGCTTGGTCCGCATCAGGGCCTGGGCGTTGGTGTTCGGCATCGCGAGGCCCATCGCCGACATCAGCACGAACAGCCCGGCCGCGACCGGCACCAGTCCGGCCTCGCCGAAGACGCCGGTCGTCATGAGCAGCAGGGCGACGGCGGCCAGCACGATCACCGCCAGGCCGAAGCCGAGCACCTTGTCGAGGCTGAACCGGCCCACGAGCAGCTTGCCGTTGATCTGCCCGACCGCGATCAGACCGATCGAGTTGAGCCCGAAGAGCAGGCTGAAGGTCTGCGGCGAGGCCCCGTAGATCTCCTGCACGACGAACGGGGAGGCGGAGATGTAGGCGAAGAGGACGGCGAAGGCGAGGCCGCCCGCGATCATGTAGCCGGTGAAGACCCGGTCGGCGAGGAGCCCGCGCATGGTCCGCAGGGCGTCGGTGACGCCGCCGGTGTGGCGGTCGGTGGGCGGCAGCGTCTCGTGCAGCCACTTCCACACGACGAGGGTGAGCGCGATGCCGACGCCGGTCAGGACGACGAAGATGCCGCGCCAGTCGGTGACCCGCAGGACCTGCCCGCCGATCAGCGGCGCGATGATCGGGGCGACGCCGGAGATCAGCATCAGGGTGGAGAAGAACCGGGCCATCTCCACGCCGTCGTAGAGGTCGCGCACCACGGCCCGCGCGATGACGATGCCGGCCGCGCCCGCGAGCCCCTGGAGGAGGCGGAAGCCGATGAGGAGTTCGGCGGTGGGGGCCAGGGCGCAGATCGCGGTGGCGAGGACGTAGACGACCATGCCGAGGAGCAGCGGCTTCCGGCGGCCCCACCGGTCGCTCATCGGTCCGACGACGAGCTGGCCGAGGGCCATGCCGGCCAGGCAGGCGGTCAGGGTGAGCTGGATGGTGGCGGCGGGGGCGCTCAGCGAGTCGGTGACCGCGGGGAGCGCCGGGAGGTACATGTCCATGGACAGCGGCGGCAGTGCGGTGAGTCCGCCGAGGACCAGGGTGACCAGGAGCCCGGTGCGCCGGGCCGCCTTCGCCGCCGGGCCGGGGAGGCCGGGGGCTTCCGGCAGGACAGGGGTGTCCGGCAGGCCTGCGGGGGCGGTGACCTGCGGGGCCGCCGGGTCGACGGCGAGGGCGCCCGCGTCGCCGTGCGGGACGGCCGGGTCGCCGTCGGCGCCGGGTCCGGTGCCGGGGTTCGCGTCGGCTCCGGGACCGGTCCCGGAGGTGGGTATGTGCGCTCGCTGGGCCCGGCTGCCGCCGCTGTCCGGCATTCTCTTCTCCACATCGTTGAATCCGCATCTATGCTCTCAGCTCGGCCGGAGTGGTCGATACCTTTTTCGGGCGGGCTGGGGTGGCGGGCATGGGTGAGACGGTGCGCTGGGGTGTTCTGGCGACGGGCGGCATAGCCGCGACGTTCACGACGGACGTACAGAAGCTGCCCGACGCGGAGGTGGTGGCCGTCGCCTCGCGCACGGAGGCCTCGGCGCGGGCCTTCGCGGAGCGGCACGGGATCGGGCGGGCCTACGGCAGCTGGGCGGAGCTGGTCGCCGACGACGAGGTGGACGTGGTGTACGTGGCCACGCCGCACTCGGCGCACCACGCGGCGGCCGGGCTGGCGCTGCGGGCCGGAAAGCATGTGCTGTGCGAGAAGGCGTTCACGCTCAACAGCCGGGAGGCGGTGGAGCTGGTGGCGCTGGCCCGGGAGCGCGGCCTGTTCCTGATGGAGGCCATGTGGACCTACCTCAACCCGGTGGTCCGCCGGCTGACCGAACTGGTCCGCGACGGGGCGATCGGCGAGATCCGTACCGTACAGGCGGACTTCGGCTTCGCGGGCGACTTCGCTCCGGGGCACCGGCTGCGCGATCCGGACCTGGGCGGCGGGGCGCTGCTGGACCTCGGGGTCTATCCGGTGTCGTTCGCGCAACTGCTGCTGGGCGAGCCGGACCGGGTGCAGGCGGACGCGCTGCTGTCGCCGGAAGGCGTCGACCTGAACACGGGGATGCTGCTCGGCTGGGAGTCGGGGGCGACCGCGCTGCTGTCCTGCTCGATCGTCGGCCACCATCCGACGGCGGCCACCGTGATCGGCACGGCCGGGCGGATCGACATCCCGCGCGACTTCTTCCACCCGGACCACTTCGTGCTGCGGCGGGCGGGCGCGGAGCCGGAGACGATCACCTCGGGGCCCGGTCCGCAGGGGCTCTCGGGCATGCAGTACGAGGCGGCCGAGGTGATGCGCGCGGTGCGGGCGGGCGAGACCGAGTCTCCGCTCGTCCCGCTGGCGGGCTCGCTCGCGGTGATGCGGACGCTCGACGCGGTACGGGACCGCATCGGCGTCCGCTATCCGGCGGACCGCTGAGCCCGGTTACGCGGGGGTGAGCCCCGGGTTCCCCGCCTCGGTGACGAAGGAGGCGGCGGTGGCGAGCGGCGCTCCGGGGGTCGTGACGGCCGCCACCGTACGGAAGTCGGCGCGGGCCTCCTCGGTGCCGAGGGTGACGAGGGCGTAGCCGCGCCGCCCGTTGTAGTGCTTCAGGTGCGGGTTGGCGCGGGTCTGGTTCTCCCAGTTGGCGGGCCGGTCCGCGCCGTCCTTGCCGCTGGAGACGGAGGTGGTGACGATCTCCGTGCCGACGGTGCGCGATGCGGGGTCGTCGAAGTCCTTCTTGAGGTCGAAGGCGTAGGAGACGTGGACGTCTCCGGTGAGGACCATCAGGTTCTCCACCCCGGCGGCCTCGGCCCCGGCCAGGATCCGCTGCCGGGAGGCCGGGTAGCCGTCCCAGGAGTCCATCGACAGCTTGTAGGCGTCGGTGGGCACATTGCGCCGCCGGGCGAAGGTGACCTGCTGCGGGACGACGTTCCAGGTGGCGCCGGAGGCGCGCCAGCCGTCGATCAGCCAGCGTTCCTGGGTGGCCCCGGTCATGGTGCGCGCCGGGTCCTCGGACTCGGGCCCGGGGGTGCGCCAGCCGTCGCCGTACGCCTGGTCGCTGCGGTACTGGCGGGTGTCGAGGATGTCGAACTGAGCGAGCCGGCCGAAGCGGAGGCGGCGGTAGAGCGTCATGTCCGGGCCGGTGGGGCGCTGCGGGGTGCGCAGCGGCTGGTTCTCCCAGTACGCGCGGTACGCGGCGGCGCGGCGCAGCAGGAACTCCTCGGGGGGTACGTCGTTCTCCGGGATCTCGCCCCCGTAGTTGTTCTCGGTCTCGTGGTCGTCCCAGGTGACGACGAAGGGGTGGGCGGCGTGGGCGGCGCGCAGGTCCGGGTCGGACTTGTAGAGGGCGTAGCGCAGCCGGTAGTCCTCCAGGTTCTGCGTCTCGCGGTTGTAGTGCGCGGGGAGGGTGCGGTCGGTGTAGTTCCGCGCCCCGCCGGTGGCGGTGACGGCGTACTCGTACAGATAGTCGCCGAGGTGGAACACCACGTCGACGTCCTCGGCGGCGAGGTGGCGGTGGGCGGTGAAGTACCCGTCGTGGTACGCCTGGCAGGAGACGGCGGCCAGGGTGAGGGAGCTGTTACGGGCTCCGGGGGCCGGGGCGGTGCGGGTGCGGCCGACCGGGCTGGTCCAGCCGCCGGTGCGGAAGCGGTAGTAGTAGATCCGGCCGGAGTCGAGGCCCCGGACCTCGGCGCGGACGCTGTGGGCGAACTCCGGGTGGGCGGTGACCGATCCGCGCCGCTCGACGCGGCGGAAGCGCTCGTCGCGGGCCACCTCCCAGCGCACCTCGACCCGGCCGGCCGGCAGTCCGCCGCCCGGCTCGTAGGGGCGCGGGGCGAGCCGGGTCCAGATCAGGACGGACCCGGGGTGCGGGTCGCCGGAGGCGACACCGAGGGTGAACGGGTCCTCGGTGATCCGGCGGGAGTCGAGTTCGGCGGCGCTCGCCGTGCCGGCGGCGGGCAGGTTCACGGCGAAGGCGAGCGCGGCGGCGGCCCCGGTGACGGTCAGGAAGCGCCTGCGCCCCACGCCCGGTTCCAGTAAGCGGGCGGCGGTGCGGAGTTCGTCGGTTCGGGTGTTCTGATCGGGCGTCATGATGGTCCGTGCGGCTGTCATATGCCCCTCCTCAGCCCGGATGCTGTCGGGATTCATGGCAGTCGGCCGCGACGACTCACCGTTGTCGCGTGCACAACATCCGCATGGCGGGTCGATGAGCACCGCGTGCCCTGTGCACGGATCCGTCCCGTACGCTGCCGGGCCATGAACACTGAGCAGACAGCACGGACCGAGCGGACCGGCAGGAAGGTCGCCGTCGTCACGGGTGCGGGATCGGGGATCGGGCGGGCCGTCGCGCTCGCCCTCGCACGCGCGGGCTGGTCGCTCGCGCTGGCGGGCCGGCGGGCCGAGCCGCTGGCGGAGACGGCGGCCGCCGCCGGGGACACCGAGGCGCTGTGCGTCACCACGGACGTGACGGACGCCGACGAGGTCGCCGCGCTCTTCACCGCCGTACGGGACCGGTACGGCCGGCTGGACCTGCTGTTCAACAACGCGGGCACGTTCGGCCCCGGCGGCGTGGCGCTGGAGGATCTCGCCGCCGATGACTGGCGGGCGGTGGTGGACGTGAACCTGACGGGCGCGTTCCTGTGCGCGCAGGCGGCGTACCGGCTGATGAAGGAGCAGGACCCGCAGGGCGGCCGGATCATCAACAACGGCTCGATCTCCGCCCACGCACCGCGCCCGCACTCGGTCGCGTACACCGCGACCAAGCACGCGATCACCGGGCTGACGAAGTCGCTGTCGCTGGACGGCCGCCCCTACCGGATCGCCTGCGGGCAGATCGACATCGGCAACGCGGCGACGGAGATGACCGAGCGGATGCGGACCGGGATCCTCCAGGCCAACGGGGAACTGGCGGTGGAGCCGGTGATGGACGCGGCCGACGTGGCGCGGACGGTGCTGCACATGGCGGAGCTGCCGTTGGAGGCGAACATCCAGTTCGCCACGGTCCTGGCGACGAACATGCCGTACGTCGGACGAGGCTGAGCCGGAACGCGACCACATTCGATCCGAACCTGCCCGAACTGGCCACTTGCTGAACGGATTCGCAATTTTTCTCTCCCTATGCGGAAGCATCGGCGCGGGCAGGACGGTCAAGCTCCGGACCGGCAAGGGCAAGAACGTCTCGGGCACCGTGCACGGGAACCGGGGCCCGTACGTCTGGAACAACACCGGCGACAGAGCCCGGCTGATCAAGCCGAACGGGAAGCTCCAGGACTCCTGCTCCTGGAAGAAGTCCACGAAGGCGAACAAGGGCGTCAGGAACTGCCACTGACGCACCCGAGGAGAGCCGGTCGCGGAACGGGGGGCCGCGACCGGCCCTTGCGCGCGCCGTACCGGGAATGAGGGGCGCGACGGCGCGGTTGGAGTGGTGCATGACACATGATCACGGACCCGAGGTCCTGCGCTACACCGCCTTCTCCGCCGACCCGGCGGGCGGGAACCCCGCCGGTGTCGTCCTGGACGCCTCCCGTCTCGACGAGGAGCGGATGCTCGCCGTCGCGGCGGAGGTGGGCTACAGCGAGTCGGCGTTCCTGACGGAGCGGACCGGCGAAGGCGCGTACACGATCCGCTACTTCAGCCCGAAGGCCGAGGTGCCCTTCTGCGGCCACGCCACGGTCGCCACGGCGCTCGCGCTGGCGGAGCGGGACGGGCCGGGAGAGCTGGAGTTCGCCACGGCCGCGGGTACGGTGCCGGTCACCGTCGTCCGCGAGAACGGTGAGCTCCGCGCCACCCTGACCAGCGTGGCCCCGCGGGTCGAGGAGGCCGACGCGGCGGACCTGGCGGAGGCGCTGGCGGCCCTGGACTGGGCGGCCGCCGATCTCGACCCGGCCCTGCCGCCCCGGATCTCCTACGCGGGCGCCCGGCACCTGGTCCTGGCCGCCGCCACCCGGGAGCGGCTGGCGGACCTGGACTACGACTTCGCGCGGCTCGAAGCGCTGATGCACCGGCTGGACCTGACCACCCTGCAACTGGTGTGGCGCGAGGGGCCCGAGCTCTTCCACGTCCGCGACCCGTTCCCGGTGGGCGGGGTCGTGGAGGACCCGGCGACAGGCGCGGCGGCGGCGGCCTTCGGCGCGTACGCGCGCGAGCTCGGGGCCGTACCGGAGGCGGCGGTGCTGACGCTGCACCAGGGAGCGGACATGGGCCGCCCCGGCACGCTCACCGTCGAACTGCGGGCGGACGACGCCCGGGTCCGGGTCAGCGGAACGGGCGCCCGGATCAGCTGACCGGCGCCCCGCCGCACGGGGAGTGCGGATCAGCGGCCGGGGCGCGGATCAGCGGCCGGCGGACTCCTTGGCTCCGGCGTGCCTCTCGGCCGGGGAGACGTGGGCGAACCAGCGCTCCGTCTCCTCCGGTTCGACGGCGCGCTCCAGGACGGCGTCTCCGCGCATCCCGGGGAAGAAGCGGCCCGCCGGCCAGGACAGCCGGCCGGACGGCTCGTCCAGGACCAGCAGCCGGACGCCGTCGACGACCGGGATGTCGGCCGGAGCGCCCTCGTTGCGGATCGGACCGCCGTCCGGGGCCGCCAGGTCGAAGGAGCCCACGGTCTCCACCTGCCCGGGGGTCTCCCGGCAGACGGCCGCTTCCTGCGACGACGGCGCGTGGCCCTCGACATGGCCGCCGCCTATCAGCGCGTCGGCGAGCAGCGTGTGCAGCTGGAAGTTGTCGCCGATGCCGGAGATCCGCAGGAAGTACCCGGTGCCGCTCGCCCGGTGGAGGGCCACGAGCGGTTCGTCGTCCAGCACCAGGAGGGCGTGGGCGAGCGACCTGAACTCCTGGCCGGACGCCTGTGCCACGGTGGCGAGCAGACGCAGCAGCTCATGCCGGGACGCGACACGGGCGCGCACCCCCCGGTGGTTCAGCAGGGCGACGGCCGCCATCTCCCACTGACGGAGCGTCCACCAGCCGAGCGCCGCGTCGAGGCCCGCACGCTCGACGACGTCCCTGCCCGGCTCGGCGTCGCGCGGTACGGGAAACGCTCCGCCGCCGGTCGCGGCCCACGCGTCGGCGAACGCCACGGCCTGCTCCAGCGCCGACCGCAGCCCGGCGAGGACACCCGGCGCGCAGCGCTCGGCGTCCGCACCGCGCTCGACACAGGCCCCCACGAGGACGGCGACGACGGCACGGGGGCCGGGCGGCACCCGGTCCAGTACGGCGGCGAGCCGCGGCCCACCGTCCAGCACCTCCGACTCCTTGGCCTGGCCGTAGGTCTCCTGCAGCCGGAGGAACGCCTTGCCGGACCGCTTGGCGTCCTGCGCGGTGGTGGCGGCCTCGAAGTCCGCGACCGCACCTCCGAACCCGGATCTACCGAATATCATTCCAGCACTTTATCGACGTGCCGTCGGACACCGCGAAGCCGGTCACCAACAGGGCTTCCCGGGCCCGCCACCCAAGGCTGCCCCACACTCACCACCAAGGCTTCCCCGGGCCCCTCAGCGGACGAAGACCCCCGCCCGCGCGGCGGCGACCGCCGCGTCGGCGGCCCGGTCGGCCGCCGCCTCGTCCAGCGGGGCGCCACTGGCCAGCAGCCGGTAGTACAGCGGCGCCGAGACCGCCGCGATCACCTCGCCCGGGTCCGTGCCCACCGGCAGTTCACCGCGACCGACGGCCTCCTCGACACACCCCGACCACTCCCCGATCCGCACCGCGTAGAAGCGGTGCAGGGCCTCGGCGGTGCGCGGGTCGCAGGTGGCGGCGGCGATCACGGCCGCGAAGAGGGCGCCCTGCCGGGGGTCGGTGAGCGTACGGACCACGAGGCGGGCGTTGGCCCGGAGGTCTTCGGCCAGCGATCCGGTGTCCGCGCGCGGCAGCGACTGCTCCGCCATGTCCGAGAGCAGATCGGCCACCAGCCCGGCGGGGGCGGACCAGCGCCGGTAGACGGTCGTCTTGCCGACCTCGGCCCGCCGGGCGACGTCGGCCAGGTCGAGCCCGTCGAAGCCGTGCTCGACCAGCGCGTCACCGGCCGCCCGCAGCACCGCTTCCCGGACCCGGGCGGTACGGCCGCCGGGGCGCACCGTACCGGGCTCCACGCCGTCGGCGGCGGGACCTTCAGACGTCATAACGGGTCTCCAGTTCCATTAAAGCCATCCCTCCTGTTACGGTGACGCCACCAGCTTAACGGAACCACGGAACCATTAACGCGTCCCCGCTCAGGAACGCCCGGAAACAGGAACAGGAAGGCGC
The DNA here is from genome assembly GCF_056172905.1 of Streptomyces sp. iso_384. NCBI lineage: Bacteria > Bacillati > Actinomycetota > Actinomycetes > Kitasatosporales > Streptomycetaceae > Streptomyces > Streptomyces sp. iso_384. The sequence continues at coordinate 2,040,631 of NZ_JBWBTT010000001.1, read as the reverse complement.
CCCGCCATGCCCGCACCTTGCACCGCTCCCGGTACCGCCCCCGGCACCACTCCCGCGCCCACCGGGCCGGCGACGACCGGTCCGGAGCCCGCCGGCCCTCGCATGACCAGCCGTCAGAAGCTCGTACTGGCGCTGCTTCTCGGGTCCCAGTTCATGATCGCGGTGGACTTCTCGATCCTGAACGTGGCGCTGCCCGTCGTCGGGGAAGGGCTCGGCTTCTCGCTCGCCCACCTCCAGTGGATCGCCACGTCCTTCGCGCTCGCGGCGGCCGGATTCACGCTGCTCTTCGGACGCGTCGCCGATCTCGTGGGCCGCAAGAACCTGTTCATCGGCGGCATGGCCGTCCTCGGCCTCTCCTCCGCGCTCGGCGGCCTCGCCACCTCGCCCGAGGCCCTTCTCACCGCGCGCGTGCTCCAGGGCCTGGCCACCGCGGCCGTCACCCCCGCCGGACTCGCGCTGCTGACCACCGCGTTCAAGGAGGGACCGCTGCGCGAACGCGCGCTCGGGCTGAACGGGGCCCTGATGTCGGCCGGGTTCACCGCCGGAGCGATCCTCGGCGGGCTTCTGACGGACCTGCTCTCCTGGCGGTGGGCCTTCTTCATCAACGTACCGGTAGCGGCCCTGGTCCTGGTCCTGGCCCCGTCCGTGATCACCGACTCGCGGCCGGAGCGGCGTCCCCGGCTGGACGTGCCCGGCGCGGTCACCGTCACCGGCGGGCTGCTGCTGCTCGTCCTCGGGCTCACCCGGGCCGGCGAGACCGGCTGGACCGACCCCGCCACACTGACGGCCCTGGCCGCCGGAGCCGTACTCCTCGCCGCCTTCGTCCGCATCGAGCAGCGGGCCGCGGCCCCGCTCGTCCCGACGCACATCCTCGGGCGGCGGAGCGTCGTCTGGGGCAACACCGCCGGGCTGATCGCCTTCGCCACCGAGACCTCGCTGGTGTTCCTGCTCACCCTGTACCTCCAGGAGGTCCTCGGCTACTCCGCGCTGGCCACCGGCCTCGCGTTCGGTGTGCTGGGCATCGGCACGGTCGTCGGCGGGCTGCTCGGCGGACGGGCGGTGGGCCGCTTCGGCAACCGCCGCGCCATCGTGCTGGGCGGCGCCGTGCAGGCCGCGGCCACCCTCGCCCTGGTGGCCCTCGGCACCTCCGGAGCCTGGATCTGGCTGCTGCTGGCCGCCACCTTCGTCGGCGGCGTGGGCAACATGCTGATGATCGTCGGCTTCATGGTCACGGCCACCTCGGGCCTGCCGGACGAGGAACAGGGGCGGGCCACCGGACTGGCGACGATGACGCAGCAGGTCGGCATCGCCCTCGGCATCCCGGTGATGAGCGCGGTCGTCACCGCCCGCACGGGAGCGGCGACCGGGCCGGAAGCGGTCCTGTCCGGCGTCTCCACCGCCATCCTCGTGAACTCCGCCCTGGTCCTGGCCGGAGCCCTGCTCGCCGCGCACTTCCTGGGCGGGCGGAAGGGTCCCGCAGCGCAGAAGTGAGCCGAGCGGGACGTACCCCGGGGCGAACCGGACCGACAGCGGCGGAGACCGTACGGAACCGGCCGCCCCGGGGGCGGAACGGGATCGACAGCGGGAGGATACGGACATGGCTGCCCCCAAGCCCGGACCCGGCGCCAAGCCCGATCCCGCCCCCGGCCCCGACTCCGGTCCCGGTCCCGACTCCGGTCCCGACCCCGCACCCGGCCCCGAGCCGCTGACCGTCCCGAGCATGACCGCGGGCCCCGACTTCGTGCTGCGCCCCTGGGAGATGAGCGACCTCCCGCTGGTCCGCGAGGCCTCGCTCGACCCGTACATCCCGCTCATCACCACCATCCCGCCCCGCTACTCGGACGCGGCCGCCGAGGCGTTCGTCCGCAGACAGTGGGAGCGCGCGGCCACCGGCACCGGATACCCGTTCGCCATCGTCCGCTCCCGGGACCGGCGTCCGGTCGGCGCGATCGGGCTGTGGCTGCGCGATCTGCCGGAGGGCCGCGCCTCCCTCGGCTACTGGCTCACCGCCCCCGCCCGGGGCCAGGGCGTCGCCCGCGCGGCGCTGCGTACGGTCGCGGGCTGGGCCCTGCGCGATCTCGGCGTCCCGCGCCTCCAGCTCTTCGTCGAACCGTGGAACACCGCCTCCGCCCGGATCGCCGAGGACGTCGGCTTCCGGCGGGAGGGACTGCTGCGCGGCTGGCAGCAGGTGGGCGACGAGCGACGGGACATGACCGTGTACGCGATGCTGAACACCGACGGGCCCGCGGATGGCCGGGCGGCGACCGCGAACTGAACAGCGAGGCGTTACGATCGCGGGCACCGCTGCCGACCAGCAGCCGACGACCGGCAGCCGAGCCCAGGAGTACCGACCTTGTCCGCACCGTCCGCACCCCGCATCGGCGTATCCATCGTGACCATGGGGGACCGTCCGCAGGCGGTCGAGGCGCTGCTGGCGTCGGTCGCCATGCAGGACGTCCGGCCCACCCGGCTCGTGATCATCGGCAACGGCACGAAGCTCCCGGACTTCACGGCGTTCCCCGGCCTGGAGGACCTCGACGGCGGGGTGACCACCATCGAGCTGCCGGAGAACCTAGGCTGCCCGGGCGGCCGGAACGAGGGGCTGCGCAGGCTCGCCGAGATCGGCGACGTGGACGTGGTGATCGAGCTGGACGACGACGGGCTGCTGGTCGACAAGGACGTCTTCCGGCGGGTACGGGACCACTTCGCGGCCGACGACCGGCTCGGCATCGTCGGCTTCCGGATCGCGGACGAGCTCGGCGAGACGCAGCGCCGCCATGTGCCGCGGCTGCGGGCGGGCGACCCGATGCGCGGCGGCGAGGTCACCGCCTTCCTCGGCGGCGGCCACGCGTTCTCCATGAAGATGCTGGAGCAGACCGGCCTGTGGCCCGCGGAGTTCTTCTTCACCCACGAGGAGACCGACCTCGCCTGGCGCGCGCTCGACGCGGGCTGGAAGGTGCTGTACGAGCCCGAGCTGCTGCTCCAGCACCCGAAGACGTCCCCGGCCCGGCACGCGGTCTACTACCGGATGACGGCCCGCAACCGCGTCTGGCTCGCCCGCCGCAACCTGCCCCTCCCCCTGGTCCCCGCCTACCTCGGCACCTGGACCCTGCTCACCCTGGCCCGCACCCGCGACCCGAAGGGCCTGCGCTCCTGGGCGGGCGGCTTCGCCGAGGGCGTCCGCACCCCGTGCGGCGAGCGCCGCCCGATGCGCTGGTCCACGGTGTGGCAGATGACGAGGCTGGGCCGCCCGCCGGTCATCTGACCCACGGGCCGGTGGGCCTACGGCGTCCAGCGGTAGAGCACATCGGGCTCGTTCTCCTCGTTACGGCCGCCGTCGTCGAACGCGACGGCGGTGAACCCGTGCCGCTCGTAGAAGGCGCGGGCGGCGGCGTTGCGCCGGAACACATACAGGCCGATCGGCCCGTCCACCGCCCCGCGCACTTCCGCCAGCAGCCGGCTCCCGATCCCGCGCCGCAACGAGTCGGGCCGCAGATAGAGGTGGTCGAGCTCGTCGCCCCCGGCCAGCACGGCGAACCCCAGCACCTCGCCACCCGCCTCCTCGGCCACCCACACCGCGGTGCTGGTGGGCAGCACGACATGGGTGATCCAAGCGCGGGTGTCCTCGTCACTGTGGATCCGGGGCAGCCAGGGCATGGCGGCGGCACGGGAGGCCAGAAACACCTCCGTCACGGCTTCCGCGTCCCCGCCCGTCGCCCGGCGAATCCGTACCTCGCCCGCCGACGCGGCCCCGTCCACGTACCTGCTCTCCGCCACCCGCGTCACTCCTCGTCTCAAGGCCGGTACGCCCCCGCCCGTGCGTGGGGAACAATGGCCGCGGGCAGCAGACCATGCCGAGGGGTCGGCGCGCAGGTGAAATACCGGTGCGGCGAGCGGACGTGGGGACACCGGGGGAGGAAAATCGCGATGAGCTGGTTCTGGTGGATTCTCATCTTTTTCTGGGTCGGCGGCTTCGCCTGGACCCAGGACACCTTCCGCAAGGCCCTGCGCAAGCGTCACAAGCGGAAGCTGGAACTGCTGAAGGCGACGACACAGGGGCAGCTCGCGATCGAGGCCGCGAACAGGCCGCCGGAGCCGGTGTGCGGCTGCACCCACCACCTCGCCAAGCACGACAAGCAGGGCCGGTGCCATGAGCAGGTCGAGGTGGCGACCGCCTGGGACGAGAACAGGAAGCCGCTGCGCTACGAGGCCGGCCGGTGCAACTGCCAGCAGTACGTGGGCCCGCAGCCGCTCTCGCAGGTGTACGCGGAAGAACTGACGGACCGCTGGCCCGCCGGGCCACCCAAGGAGCTGTGATCAGCGCTCGCCGCGGGGCCACAATGAAAGGGCTTCCACATCCGTCGCGAGGGAAAGCCGGTGTCCATGGCTGAGGAGCTGCCGCGTCGGCACGCCACGCTCGACGAGGTGGCCGCACTGGCCGGAGTGTCGCGGTCGGTGGCTTCCCGGGTGATCAACCACGCCCCCCATGTCAGCCGGGCCAAGCGTGAGTCCGTGGAAAGGGCGATCAGGAGACTCGGCTACGTCCCCGACCCGAAGGCGCGCGCCCTGGCCACGCGTCAGGCGGGTGCGGCCGCGCTGGTCATCTCGCGGGACGACCCCGAGGTGCTGACGGACCCGTTCTTCGGGCAGCTCGTCGCCGGTGTGGCCGGCGCCCTGGAGGAGGCCGACCTGCACCTGATGCTGTGCGTCGCCGCCACCCCGCGCGGCCGGGAGCGGGTGGAACGGCTCGTACGCTCCCGGGCCGTCGACGGGGTGATGCTGACGGCGTCGCACGAGGACGACCCCTTGGCCCGGATCGTCAAGGAGAGCCCGCTGCCGGTGGTCTTCGGCGGGCGCCCGGTGGACTTCGAACCGCGCTGGTACGTGGACATCGACAACGTCGGCGGCGCGCGGGAGGCGACCGATCACCTGCTCGCGCGGGGACGGACCCGGGTGGTCACGATCTGCGGGCCGCTGGACACCGAGGTGGCCAGATCCCGGCACCGCGGCTACCGGGAAGCCATGACGCTCGCCGGTCTGACGCCCCGCCCTCCCGAGGAGGGGGACTTCTCCGAAGCAGCCGGAGTCGCCGCCATGACCCGGCTGCTGGAAGCGCATCCGGATCTGGACGGGGTGTTCGCGGCCAACGACAACATGGCGGCGGGCGCGCTGCGCGCGTTGCGCGGAGCCGGCCGGTCGGTGCCCGCGGACGTGGCCGTGGTGGGGTTCGACGACCTCGCCGTCGCGCAGGTCACGGAGCCCGCGCTCACGACGATCCACCAGCCCATCCGGGGGCTCGGGCGCGAGATGGCCCGGATGCTCGTCGGGCTCATCGCGGGCCGTACCTCCGGCCCGCTGATCCTGCCCACCCATCTGGTCAAGCGTTCCAGTACCTGACGGGCTCCGGCCCCGCCTCTACCTTCCGGTGCCGGTAGCGGGCTGTCGGCATCGATACCGGGAGCGCTTCCAGAATGACGGAACCTCTCCGATCGCTTGTCCACCAGATGACGCGCTGCTACGTTCTGGAAGCGCTCCCAGTTTCTCCGTACCACAGGCGTCCTCCCCCCGCACAGTCGTGCCGTCAGCGGACGCCGAGCCTGTCCCGCACATGGGTTTCACGGCACAAGGAGGCCGAGATGCACTCCCCCACGACATCGCGTCGGTTCCGCACACCTCGCTGGCTGCTCGCACCGCTCGCCGCCCTCGCGCTGATCCTCTCCCCGCTGACCAGTCCCGCGTACGCCGTCGGCGGCAGCTTCACCGACAACTTCGACTTCCACGACACCGGCCGCTGGAGCAAGGCCGACGGCTGGTCCAACGGAGACATGTTCAACGTCGGCTGGCGCGCCGATCACACCTGGTTCAACGGCGGCGTCATGGGCCAGAACCTCGACCTCGCGACCTGCCCCTCCGGCTGCTCGGGCAAGCCCTACGCCTCCGGCGAATACCGCACCAACGACCTGTACTCGTACGGCCGCTTCGAGGCCCGGCTCCAGGCGGTCAAGCGCGAAGGCGTCGTGACCGGGTTCTTCACCTACACCGGCCCGAGCGACGGTCAGCCCTGGGACGAGATCGACGTCGAGATCCTCGGCAAGAACACCACCCAGATGCAGACCAACTACTTCACCAACGGAGTCGGCGGCCACGAGACCGTCATCGACCTCGGGTTCGACGCCTCCGCCGGCTATCACGACTACGCCATCGAGTGGTGGAACCAGGGCACGATCAACTGGTTCGTGGACGGCAGGCTCGTCCACCAGGAGAACGGCTCCCGCGGCCCGCTCCCCACCCGCCCGATGCGCATCATGACCAACCTGTGGCCGGGGATCGGGGTCGACGACTGGCTCGGCCCGTTCACCTATCCGGGCACTCCGCTGACCGCCCGCTACGACTGGATCAAGTACACGAAGTACTGATGCCTGCGAAGGACGTAAGGAAGTAAGCAGGGAAGCAAGGAAGCCAGGAAAGAGCCCCTGGCCGGCTCGACGCCGGTCAGGGGCTCCAGGGGCTCTTGCGGCAGACGAGCCGTGCTGTACGCCGGGTTCTGTCTCACGGTCGCCTCGCGGCGGCCGCGGAGACGGCCATCCATCTAGGACCGGCATTGCTGCCGGCCTCGTGCGGTCTACCCGTGAACTCGGGCGAGCAGCCCTCGGACGTTCACGCAGGGCCGTCCCGTTTCCGGCACGGCCCCTCTTGACCTTGCTCCGGGTGGGGTTTACCTAGCCGCCTGAGTCACCTCAGGCGCTGGTGGTCTCTTACACCACCGTTTCACCCTTACCCGCGACCGAAGTCCCGGGCGGTCTGTTTTCTGTGGCACTGTCCCGCGGGTCACCCCGGGTGGCCGTTAGCCACCACCCTGCTCTGTGGAGCCCGGACGTTCCTCGGGAGGATCCGGGGATCCTCACGCGGCCGTCCGCACGACTCGTCTGCCGTGATCGCCATCCTACCGGGCTGCTCGGGCGGCCCCGCAGGCGTCCTCAGCCGAAGCTCCCGGTCTCCAGATCGAAGGCGAAGGGTTCGGGAAGCGGGAGCGGCTTGCCGTACGGGATCGTGAGGAGCTGGCGGTAGTCGTCGTTCTCCGGATCGCTGAACAGCGTCACCGAGCTGTCGTCGCGGTCGATGAGCAGATAGAGCGGGATGCCGCCGCGGGCGTAGCAGCGACGCTTGGCCTCACGATCGGCCTGCGGCTTGGTGGAGGTCACCTCCACCACCAGGGCGACGCCCTCGCAGGGCATCCAGGGGTCGGCGCCGCGGAAGAGGCGGAGCTCGGTGGGGGCGAAGGTGCCATCCGGGATGGCGTGGTTCTTGGGGCAGCCGCCCCCGCTGCGGAGCTTCAGCCCCTTGTTCCCGGAGAAGTCCATGTCGGTGCGGGACTTCCTCAGCACCTGCTTCAGAACCAGGCTGATGTAGTCCTCATGGTCCCCGTCCGGCGGCGGCGTCACGACGATCTCCCCCTCGATCAGTTCCGCCCGGAAGCCTTCCGGCGTGTCCAGGGCCAGGAAGCCCTCCAGAAGGACTTCTGCCTGCGTGAGCGACTCGTGCGCCATGGCAGTCATGTCACGCTCCTTCCTCGGTCGCTCGCCAGACTGGGACATCGGGGGACCAGCCGTCCGTGAGAGGGGAGTTCTTCCTCCGATCGTGGCACAGGACCGCTCGGCGTGGACGAAAGCGCGGGAAGGAACGTGGTGCTTGACCTTGTCGCAGCGTCAACGTTTCTACTGGCCGCATGCGTATCGGAGAGATCGCCGCGCTCGTGGGAGTCACCTCCCGGGCCGTCCGGCACTACCACCACATCGGCCTCCTGCCCGAGCCCGCCCGGCAGGCCAACGGCTATCGGGCGTACACCGTCCGCGACGCCGTGCTGCTGGCCCGGATCCGGCGGCTGACGGAGATCGGGCTCTCCCTCGACGAGGTGCGGGACGTGCTCGCCGACGACGCGGGGCGGGAGCTGGCCGAGGTGCTCGGGGAGCTGGACGCCGATCTGGCGCGGCAGGAGCGGGAGATCCATGAGCGGCGGCAGGTCCTGGCCGTGCTCCTGGAGGCGCCGCTCACCCCGGACGGGCCGCTCTCCCCCGCCCTCGCAGCGCTCCTGGAGAAGGCGCCCGCCACCGGCTCCCCGGCCGCCGCGAAGGACCGCGAGCATCTGGCGCTGCTGGACGCGGCGGGCGGTGGGGCCGGGGCCGAGGTGTTCGCGGCGCTGCGGCCGCTGGCCGAGGACCCGGGTGTCCTCGCACTGTACGGGCGGCTGGACGAGCTGGCCGGGGCCGGGGCGGACGACCCGCGCATCGCGCCCCTGGCGGCCGAGCTGGTCGCGGCCGTGCCGGACGAGGTGCTGGCGGTGATCCCGGACGGGGAGCCCTCGCCGAGCGGGTTCGGACGGGTGCTGCTCGACGACTACCCGCCCGCGCAGCGCGAGGTGGTGCGCCGGGTGATGGTGGCCCTGGCCGAGCGGGTCCGGATGCGCGTTCACCGGAGAACGCCGTGATGGCGGTGGGGTTGCGGGCGGCCCGGGTCGTCGCGTGGTCGGTGCTGCCCGCCGAACTGGTCCTGGTCGTCTGCCTGGTGGCCGGGGTACGGATACCCGCCCCGGTCCTGCTGGGCGCCGAGGCCCTGGTGGTGGCTGTGCTCGTCCTGGACGCCTCGGTGCTGTGGCGGCTGTACGCGGCGGCCCGGCGGCGGGACGGGGCCGGGCGGCGGGAGGCCCTGCGGACGGCGGTGGGCACGCTGGTGCCGGTGGCGTTGCGGCGGCTCGTGGTGCACGAGTTCCGGGCCCTGCACAGCCTCGGGCTGTGGGTGGTACGTCGTCGGCACCGGATTCCGGAGGGGGCGCTGCCCGTCCCGTACACCGAGCCGCAGACCGGGGTGATGTACGCCTTCGCGTTCGTCTCCGTCCTGGAGACGGTGGTGCTGGCCCTGGTGATCCCCTGGCCGCTGGTCCACGCGATCCTGCTCGTGGTGGACGTGTACGGCGTCGTCGTGGTCCTCGCGATCCACGCGGCGTGCGTCACCCGGCCGCACGTGGTGGAGGCGGACGGTTCGCTGCGGCTGCGCTACGGCGCCCTGTTCGACCTCCGGGTACCCGCCACCGCCATCGCCGCCGCCCGGGTGGACCGGCGCTTCCCGGGCGGCGGGCCGGTCCGGGTCGACGAGGACGGGACGCTCGATCTGGCGGTGGGGAGCCAGACGACGGTGACCGTGGAGCTGACGGAGCCGGTGGAGTTCGTGCGGCCGCTCGGCCGGCGCGGCAGCGCCCGTACGCTCCGGTTCAACGCGGACGATCCCCGGGCAGCCGTCGCGGCTCTCGTGAAGACCGCGCCCACGCCCGCGCCCCGGGCCACGCCCCCGCCCGCGCTCGCTCCCCCGCTCACGCCGGGGCGAACAGCACCGTCCTCGACGCCGGACCTGCCTGCGTGAGCCGGACCCGCAGCCGCTCCCCCAGCGGCAGCGGGGCCGGGCCGCCCTCGATCCGGCCGACGACCGCCGGGTCCCGGAGGTGGACCGTGCCGGTGGTGGGGTTCCGCTCCTGGACGTCGACGACGTACGCGTCGAAGAGCTGCCCTACCTGCCCCTCCAGCAACGCCGCCTCGATCAGGTCCACACAGGACCGCTCCACGGTGTTGGCCCGGCGCGTCCCCTCGGCCATCTCCTTCGGCAGGGCGGGCAGGGCCTCCCGTACCCACGCGGGAGGTTCCTTCCCCGCCGTCGCGGCGAGGCAGAGCTCGGACGCGTACCGGTCGACCAGGCGGCGCAGCGGTGCGGTGCAGTGCGTGTAGAGGTCGGCGACCGCCGCGTGCACGGCGGGGTCGGGGAGTTCGCCGTGGTCGAAGGCGGTGTAGCCCGCGCCTCGCAGGAGGGTGGTGCACTCCAGGAGGAACGCCGCGTGGTTGCCCTTCTCCGGGTCCAGTGAGCGGACGACCTCGGCGTACGGGACGTGGTGCGGCCAGTCGATGCGCAGGGCGCGGGCGGAGCGCCGCAGCCGGGCCACGGCTCCGTCCGGGGCGACCGGGAGGGTGCGCAGGATGCCGTTGCCCGTGTCGGCCATGAGGCGGGCGGCGGCCATGCCGGTGAGCAGTGAGATCTGCGCGTTCCAGGCCTCGGCGGGGAGCGGGGCGCGGTAGGCGAGGCCGTAGGAGCCGTCGTGCTCGATGATCTCCTGTTCGGGCACGTCGAGCGAGATACCGCCCCGGGCCAGCTCCTGTTCCTCGCGCAGCCGTCCGACGTCCCGGAGCAGGGCGAGGGGTTCCTCGGCGGTGCCCGCGTCGATCTGCCGCTGGACGCCCGCGTAGTCGAGCTTCGCCCGGCTGCGGACCAGGGCCCGGCGTACGTCGGTGGCGACGGCCTGCCCGTCGCCGTCCAGGTCGATCCGCCACAGTGCGGCCGGGCGGGTCTCGCCGGGGAGGAGGCTGGCGGCGCCTTCGGAGAGGACGGTGGGGTGGAGGGGGATCCGGTCGTCGGGGAAGTAGAGGGTGGTGACCCGGCGGTGGGCCTCGGCGTCGAGCGCGCCGCCCGGCCGGAGAAACGCGGCGACGTCCGCGATGGCGTAGTGCACCCGGTAGCCGGACCCGCCCCGGCGGCGTTCCAGATACATCGCCTGGTCGAGGTCCGTCGAGGTCGCCGGGTCGATGGTGAGGAACGGCAGGTCCGTGGCGTCCTCGTGGGCCGCCAGGTCCGGGTTCCGCACCGCTTCCGCCGCCTCCGCGAGCGCCTCGGGCGGGAAGGCGCCGGGCAGGTCGAGTTCGGTGCGCAGCGCCCGCAGGGCGGCCCCGAGCGAGCAGTCGGCTGCACCGGTCATACGGAGGTGGCGGCGGGGCATGGACCGAGCGTAGGCCGGGCGGGGGCGGGCGGCATCCGGGCCCCGGTGCTTCCCGCTCGCCGTACGGGAAGCGCCGGCCCGTCCCCGTACCCTTGCCGAGGACCCGGTGAGCCCGCACGCCGCCCGGGTCCGCGCTTGCGCCGTACGTACGAAGGAGAACCGCCGTGCTCGTGCTGTTGCCGCCCTCCGAAGGAAAGGCCGCCTCGGGGCGCGGGGCTTCCCTGAAGCCGGAGTCGCTGTCGCTGCCGGGGCTCGCCCAGGCCCGTGCGGCGGTGCTGGACGAGCTGGTCGAGCTCTGCCAGGCGGACGAGGAGAAGGCCCGTGAGGTGCTCGGCCTGAGCGTGGGGCTGCGCGGCGAGGTCGGCAAGAACACCGAGCTGCGTACCGCCGGGACCCGTCCGGCCGGGGAGCTGTACACCGGGGTGCTGTACGACGCCCTCGACCTGGCCTCGCTGGAGGCGGCCGCGCGGCGGCGGGCGGCCTCGTCGCTGCTGGTCTTCTCGGGGCTGTGGGGCGCGGTCCGGATCGGCGACCGGATTCCGCCGTACCGCTGCTCGATGGGCGTGAAGCTGCCCGGCCTCGGCGCGCTCGGCGCGTACTGGCGTACCCCGATGGAGACCGTGCTGCCCGAGGCCGCCGGGGACGGGCTCGTCCTGGATCTGCGGTCCTCCGCGTACGCGTCGGCCTGGAAGCCGAAGGGCGAGGTGGCGTCGCGCACGGCGAGCGTGCGGGTGTTGCACTCCCAGCTGGTGGACGGGGTGGAGAAGCGGTCCGTGGTGAGCCACTTCAACAAGGCGACCAAGGGTCGGCTGGTGCGCGATCTGCTGATCGCCGGTGCGCGGCCCCAGGGTCCGGCGGAGCTGGTGGAGGTGCTGCGGGATCTCGGGTACGTGGTGGAGGCCGAGTCCCCCGCGCGGGCCGGGCGGCCGTGGTCGCTGGACGTGGTGGTGACGGAGATCCACTGACCGCCCCGGAACGGCGGCGGTTGACGTCCCGGAACGGAGCGGTTGATCACCCCGGAACGGCGGCGTTGCATTCTGCGCAACGGTCGTTGCAGCTACTGCCTTGCTCGCGGCAGGATGGCCCCATGACCTCCTCCGTGCCGTCCGCAACGCCCTCCGCCACAGCGCTTACCACCGCCCCCGACGCCTCCGTGCTGGATCTCGCGCCCGTCGTCCCCGTCGTCGTCCTGCACGAGGTGGCCGACGCGGTGCCGCTGGCGCGGGCCCTGGTGGCGGGCGGGCTGCCGGCGATCGAGGTGACGCTGCGGACACCCGTCGCGCTGGAGTCGATCCGGGCCATGGCCGCCGAGGTCCCGGGCGCGGTGGTCGGCGCGGGCACGGTGATCTCGCCGGAGCACGTACGGAACACGGTCGACGCCGGGGCGCGGTTCCTGGTCAGCCCGGGGTGGACGGACGCGCTGCTGGAGGCGATGAAGGCGTCCGGGCTGCCGTTCCTGCCCGGTGTCTCGACCACCTCCGAGGTGGTGGCCCTGCTGGAGCGCGGGGTGCGGGAGATGAAGTTCTTCCCGGCCGAGGCGGCGGGCGGCACCGCCTATCTGAAGGCCCTGTCCGCACCGCTGCCCCAGGCCCGGTTCTGCCCGACCGGCGGCATCTCGCTCGCCTCCGCCCCGTCGTATCTCGCGCTGCCCAACGTCGGCTGTGTGGGCGGCAGCTGGATGGTCCCGGCCGACGCGGTGGCGGCGAAGGACTGGGACCGGGTGGCCCGGCTGGCGGCCGAGGCGGCGGCGCTCGCCCCGTGAATCGGCGAGGGTCCGCTCAGCGCGGGACCTGTACGGCGTAGAGACCGCCGACGCCCAGCGCCGGCACCCCCCAGCAGCAGCCGCAGCGCCGTCTCCGGCAGGCGGGGCTGGAGGCGGGCGCCGAGGTTGCCCCCGCACAGTCCGCGCACAGTCCGCCGAGCCCGCAGGCCAGGCCGAGGGACCAGTGGGGCGCGATGTCGCCGGTGACGGACAGGGACAGCAGCGCGTAGGTGCCCGCGCCCACGACCGAGGTCACGAACGTGGCGGCCGGCGCGGCCGGGGCGGTCGCCACCGAGATCAGCAGTCCGGCGGCGAACCCGAGCAGCCCCGTGGACCAGCTCGTGCGCGCCCTAGCGCAGGTGCGAGGTGTCGTTGAGCAGGCGTACGGAGGCGTTGCCGTCGCCGTAGTGGGCGACCGTGGAGATCGAGGCCGCCGACAGCTCCATCCTGAACAGCGACTCCGGTGGGGCTCCCAGGGCGAGCCGGACGAGGGTCTTGATCGGGGTCACATGGGTGACGAGCAGGACCGTGCGGCCCGCGTACCGGGCGACGAGCCGGTCCCGGGCGGCCGCGACCCGCTCGGTGACCTCCGCGAAGCTCTCGCCGCCGCCGGTCGGGGCGGTGTCCGGGGAGGCGAGCCAGGCGGTGAGGTCGTCGCCGTACCGCTCCCGTACCTCTCCGAAGGTCAGCCCCTCCCAGGCGCCGAAGTCCGTCTCGCGCAGGCCCTCGTCGATCCGGACGTCGAGGCCGAGCCGGGCGGCGACGGCCGCGGCGGTCTCGCGGCAGCGGCGCAGCGGGGAGCTGACGATGTCCTGGACGACGCCCAGGGCGGCGAAGTGCTCGGCGGCCCGTTCGGCCTGGCCGCGACCGGTGGCGGAGAGCTCGGGGTCGGTGCCGCCGCTGCCGGAGAACCGCTTCTCGGGCGTGAGCGCGGTCTCACCGTGCCGGAGCAGGACGAGCGTGGCGGGGGCGCCCAGGTCGGGGGCCGAACCCCAGCCGGACCCCGGGGCTCCGGCGGCCTCGGGACTGCTTCCGGCCGTCCCCGAAGCGGCTGCCTCCGGCGCGACCGGATCCGGAACGGCTCCCTCCGGAACGGCTGCCGCCTCCGGCACGGAGAAGAGCGTGTCGGCCGCCGCGGCGCTGGCGGCCGCCAGCGCCGCGCGGGCCTTGGCCGCACCCGCGGCCTGGTCGCCGGGCGAGCCGGTCGTAGGCGCGGGCGGCGGCGGGGTGTTCACGGTGCCGCGGGCCGGGGCGTCCAGGGCGGCCGTGGAAGCGGATGCCTCCCACTGCCTGCCGTCGCGGCCCGCGTCCATCGCCTCGTTGGCGAGCCGGTCCGCGTGCTTGTTCCGGGCGCGCGGGATCCACTCGTACGTCACGGAGGACGGCGGCAGGATCGCGGCGGCGCGGGCGGCCAGCGGCTTCATGTCGGGGTGCTTGATCTTCCAGCGCCCCGACATCTGCTCGACGACCAGCTTGGAGTCCATCCTGACGTGGACCCGCAGCGCGTCACCCGCGTCCGGGAACAGCGCCTTCGCGGCCGTCAGACCGGCGATCAGGCCCCGGTACTCGGCGACGTTGTTCGTCGCGACGCCGATGTACTCGGCGACCTCGGCGAGGGGTTCCCCGGTGGCGGGGTCGATGACGACCGCGCCGTAACCGGCGGGCCCCGGATTGCCCCGGGAGCCGCCGTCGGCCTCGACCACCACCTGGCGGGCGGCGCTCATTACAGGCCCGACTCCGAGGTACGGACCAGGATCCGGTGGCAGTTCTCGCAGCGCAGGACCGTCTCGGGGGACGCGGCCTTCACGTCGTTGACCTCGGCCATGTTCAGTTCGAGCCGGCAGCCCTCGCAGCGGCGCTGGTAGAGCCGGGCCGCACCGACGCCGCCCTGCTGGGCGCGGAGCTTGTCGTACAGCTTCAGCAGGTCGGCGGGGATGACCTCGGCGACGACCTGGCGGTCCTTGGTCACCGTGGCGGCCTCGGCGTCCAGCTCGGCGGTGGCGGCGTCCCGGCGGGCGGTGGCGTCGTCGACCTTGGCCTGGACGGCGGAAACCCGCTCGGTCAGCTCGGTGACCCGCTCCTGGGCGGCCTCGCGGCGCTCCATGATCTCCAGGACGACGTCCTCCAGGTCGCCCTGGCGCTTGGCGAGCGAGGTGATCTCGCGCTGGAGGCTCTCCAGGTCCTTGGGCGAGGAGACCGCGCCGGAGTCCAGGCGCTGCTGGTCGCGGACGGCACGCTGGCGCACCTGGTCGACGTCCTGCTCGGCCTTGGTCTGCTCGCGGGTGGTGTCGCTCTCCTCGGTGGTGGAGGCGACCAGCAGGTCACGCAGCTGGGCGAGGTCGCTGCTGAGCTGCTCGATCTCGGCGTGCTCCGGCAGCGAGGTGCGCTTGTGCGAGAGCTGGGCGAGACGGAGGTCGAGGGCCTGGACGTCGAGAAGTCGGATCTGGTCGGCGGGCGCGGCGTTCAGTTGGGGGCTCCAGAGGAATGGTGGGTGGTCCAGGGGTCGGTGACCTGCTTCGAGACATGGACCCGCAGGTCCCATCCGTGGCGGTCGGAAAGCGCGTCGAGCTGGGCGGCGGCCTGCTCGCACCAGGGCCATTCGGTGGCCCAGTGCGCCGCGTCGACGAGGCCGAGCGGCGAGTGCTGCACGGCTTCGGACGCCGGGTGGTGACGCAGATCGGCGGTGAGGAAGGCGTCGACACCGGCGGCGCGCACGGCGTCGAAGAGGCTGTCGCCGGAGCCGCCGCTGACGGCGACGGTACGCACGAGCGCCTCCGGGTCGCCGGCCAGCCGGACGCCCTGCGCGGTGGCGGGGAGCCGGGCGGCGGCGCGGGCGGCGAAGTCGGCGAGGGTCTCGGGGTGGTCCAGCTCGCAGATCCGGCCGAGTCCGCGCCGCCCGTGGGCGTCGGCGGGGTCCGGTACGAGGGGCCCGGTGACGCGCAGGCCGAGGGCGCCGGCCAGGGCGTCGGAGACACCGGGGTCGGCGGTGTCGGCGTTGGTGTGCGCGACGTGGAGTGCGATGTCGTGCTTGATGAGGGTGTGGACGACCCGGCCCTTGAAGGTGTCGGCGGCCACCGTCGTCGTCCCGCGCAGATAGAGCGGGTGGTGGGTGACGATCAGCTGGGCGCCGAGCTCCAGGGCCTCGTCGGCGATCTCGCGGACCGGGTCGACGGCGAACAGTACCCGGTCGATCTCCGCGTCCGGATCGCCGCAGACCGTCCCGACCGCGTCCCATCCCTCGGCCCGCTCGGGGGGCCAGAGGGCGTCGAGGGCGGCGATGACTTCAGACAGACGGGGCACGGGGGAAAGGCTACCTGTCCGGGCAGGCCCGCCGCCCCTGGCCGCCGGACCTGTACGCCAGGACCGGCGGCCGGACACGAATCGTTACTTCACCGGGTCCGGGCCGGGGCGGTCACTTCACCAGGTCCGCGCGGAGGTCGTCGAGGACCAGGTCGGCCGAGGTGACGCCGAGGCCCAGGTACCAGGTCTCGTCGGAGACGTCCTTGGCCCGGCCCTCCTTGACGGCCTTCAGGTTCTTCCACAGCGGGTTGGACCGGGCGGTGTCGCGCTGGGTGGCCTTCGGGTCGCCGTAGACGCCGGTGAAGATCCAGTCGGCGTCCGCCTCGTCGATCTTCTCCGGGCTGATCTCGACGGCGAGGTCGTCGATCTGCTGGTTCTTCGGACGCGGCAGGCCCACATCCTGAAGGATCGTGCCGATGAACGAGGCCTTGGCGTAGAGCCGGAGGCGGTCGGGCATGTAGCGGACCATCGAGACGGTCGGCTTGTCGGGGCCGATGTCCTCGCCGAGCTTGACGGCCTTCGCCTCGTACGCGTCGAGATTCGCCTCGGCCTGCTTCGTGCGGTCCAGCGCCTGGGCGTTGAGGAGGTAGTTCTCCTTCCAGGTGAAGCCGGGGCGGATGGAGAACACGGTGGGCGCGATCTTGGACAGCTCGTCGTACTTGTCCGCGGCACGCAGCTGGCTGCCGAGGATCAGGTCCGGCTGGAGGCCCGCGATGGCTTCGAGGTTGAGGCTGTTGATCGTGCCGACGCTCTTGGGCTCGCCCGCGTCCTTCTTCAGGTACGAGGGGATGGCCGCGTCGCCCTCGCTGGGGGCGTAGCCGACCGGCTTCACGCCCAGCGACACCACGTTGTCGAACTCGCCGACGTCCAGCACGACCACGCGCTTCGGAGCCGCCTTGATCTCGGTCCTGCCCATGGCGTGGGTGACCGTACGCGGGAACTCGCCGGCCGCGGCGTCGGTGCCGTACGCCGCCGTCTTCTTCGCCGCGTCCGCGAAGTCCTTGCCGCCCGTGGCGACGGCGGCCTTCTTGTCGCCGCCCGCGTCGGACTTCGCCGCGTCCGCGTCGCCGCCGCCCCCGCAGGCCGACAGGGAGAGAGCGGCCGCCACAGCCAGGGCGACTGCGGCGGTACCGCGGGGTCGAAGGGACATCACTTACTCCAGTTGTCCGCGTACGTGCATGGGGGCACGGATGCTTGATTAGGGCTGCCTAACCATAGACACGGCCATCTCCGACAGCACACTCACCCCTGCCACCTCAGGAGAATCCAGGCATCGCCACCCTTATGTGTGAAGTGCGGTGGCTCGTGTTGTTCGGCTGGAAGTGCGAAAACTAGCTTTCGTAGCCGGAGGTGACGAGTCCATGACTGCCTGTGCCATCGAGGGTGGATCCGCCGGGGCCGCCGCGACGGCGGACCCGGAAGCGGAACCCGAACCGGAAGAGCCCAAAGAGCCCGGAAGGCCCGGAGAACCCGGAGTGCCCGCCGGGGCGGACGGCTCCGGCCCGCTGCCCGAATCCATCGCGGACGAGGAGGACGAGGGAGCCGGGGAGGTCCGGGGCAGCGAAGAAGCGGAAGCGTCGTCCACGGAGGCCGGCCCGCGGCCGCCCGCCGACGGCGCACCCTTTCCCGGCGGCTTCACGCTCACCGCGGACGGGGCCTATGCCGCCAGGCTGACCGCGGCCCCCGGCCCGCCGGGCGAGCGCGCCTGGTATCCGGAGCGCTGGACGCTGGACGGGCCCGAGCCGTACGCGGTGCCCCTCCCCCTGGATCAGCCCGAGGAGCCGGACGCCCGGGTGGCGCCGCTCGCCGACGGGCGGGTGCTGATCCAGCGGCAGGTGGCGGACCGGCAGATGTTCTCGCTGCTCTACCCGACCGGGCCGGGGACCGGCGAACTCCTGCTGGGTGCGGTCGCGTGCGCGCGGATGACCCTGCTGCCGCCGTCGCCGGACGGCCGGTGCGTGTACGCCCTGTCGGCCGGCGAGCACGAGTCGTCGCTCTGGCTGGTGGCGGGCGGGGCGTTCGGGCCCGAGGAGGTCGCGCGGATTCCCGGGCACTGCTCGGGCGGGGTGTGGCTGGACCGGGCGGGCCGGATGCTGGCGCTGGACCGGCGGGCACCGGGCGGCGGACCGGTGAAGGCGGTCGCCGTCGATCTGGGCAGGCAGGGCGAGGTGACGCCGCTGCTCCAGATCGCGCCGGAGAGCGATGACCGGCTGCTGCTCGCGGACGCCGACAGCGGGCTGCTGCTGCTCCGCTCCGACGCGCCGGGCCACGACCTGCTCGGCTGGGGGGTGCTGGGGAGCTGTCTGCCGGTCAGGTTCCCGGAGTGCCTGCGCCTCGCGGACGCGGCGGTGACCCCGTTCGCGGTGCAGCCGGGCCAGATGCTGATGCCGGAGAGCTGTGCGGTGGCGCTGCGGATCGACGGGGCGGCGGGCAGCTGGGTGGGGGTCTGGCGTCCGGCGGGCCGCCGGCTGCACCAGTTCGCGGCCCCGCTGGGCTGGGCGCCGGGGGCCGGTTACTGGAGCCGGGACGGGGTGTTGCACCTCCCGTACGCGAACGCGGCGACGCCCTGCGGCGTGGCGCTGCTGGCGGCCCCGGAGGACGTGGAGCCCTCTTCCGTGACCGGCTGTCCGAGTGACGGTGCGGGCGGGACGGAACCGTCCGCCGCTGTCGCCGCTCCTGCTGTGTGCAAGCCGGTTCCGTTGGGGCAGGCGCCTCTGCACCGAGCGGCTCGATCTGGCTAGACTCGTGGCTCTGGGCTACGCGGCCGTACCGGGCGGGTACCGAGGTGACCGCGTCGGATGGCGGTGGCGGGGCTTGCGACACACGTAGGTGCGACAGAAGTAAGCGATCACAACGGGGTGACTTCCCACATGTCCGAAGCACGGACCGACACCACCCAGCAGCGCCCGACGGGGGCGGACGAGGGGTCCGGAACCGGTGGTTCCGGAAAGCACCGAGGGGGTGCGTCGGCGGAGAACACGTCAGTGCAGCCGCACGGCCGCCACCGCCGGCCCGCCGAAGAGGGATCCAGGGCGGCCTGAGCCGCCGAGCAGTGCAGCGAGAAAGGGCCCGGACCGGCGGGAGGACCGCCGGTCCGGGCCCTTTCGCGTGCAGCGGCGAGCGTACGGGCGATACGGCTACCGCCGCTTCAGTCCCAGCACCTCGGCGGCGGCGAAGGTCTCGTTCGGGGGCCGGTCCGCGTAGTACGGGGTGAGCAGCTCGTCCAGCTCCGCGAAGGTGAAGGTCTCCTTCGTCGCGTCGAACTGTGCGGCCACCCGGGGCCGTTCGACGACGGCGACCATGCCTCCGTGGACGACGAGCAGCTGCCCGTTGACCCCGGCCGCCGCCGGTGAGGCGAGATAGCCGACGAGCGGGGAGACATGCTCGGGCGCCAGCGGGTCGAGGGCGCCGTCGGCCGGTTCCTGGAAGCCCGCGAACACGTCCTCGGTCATCCGGGTCCGGGCGCGCGGGCAGATGGCGTTGGCGGTGACGCCGTACTTGGCGAGGGCCAGTGCGGTGGAGGTGGTGAGTCCGACGATGCCGCCCTTGGCCGCCGCGTAGTTGGGCTGCCCGGCCGAGCCCGCGAGGAAGGCCTCCGAGGAGGTGTTGACGATCCGGCCGTAGACCGGTCCGCCGGTCTCCTTGGAGCGGGTCCGCCAGTGGGCGGCGGCGAAGTGCGTGGTGTTGAAGTGGCCCTTGAGATGGACGCGGACGACCGAGTCCCATTCCTCCTCGGTCATCGAGAAGACCATCCGGTCGCGCAGGATGCCCGCGTTGTTGACCAGGATGTCGAGCCGGCCGTGGGCCGAGATCGCCAACTTGACCAGCTTACAGGCCTGTTCGTGGTCGGAGACGTCGCCGAGGTGGGCGACGGCCCGGCCGCCCGCCGCGCGGATCTCGGCGGCGACTTCCTCGGCGGGGGCGGCGGACGCCTCGCCGGAGCCGTCGCGGCCGGGCCGCCCGTAGTCGTTGACGACGACGGCCGCGCCGAGACGGGCCAGTTCGAGTGCTTCGGCCCGGCCGAGGCCGCGGCCCGCGCCGGTGACGATCGCGGACAGTCCGTCCAGCGGAAGGGGAAGTGACATCACGGTCCTCGAATTCCTTGGCTGCGGGCGGGGTTCAGAGCTCGATGCAGGTACGCAGCGACTCGCCCGTACGCATCTGGTCCAGGGCGTCGTTGACCCCGTCCAGCCGGACCCGGTGGGTGATCATCGACTCCAGGTCGATGCGGCCCGCCCGCCAGAGCGCGATGGCCCGCTCGTAGGAGCGCAGGACGTCCCCGCCGCCGTACATCGAGGGCAGGATGCGCTTCTCGTCGAAGAACAGCTCGAACATGTTGACCTGGAAGGTGTCGTCCATGGCCCCGGCCCCGACGACGCAGAGGGTGCCGCCGCGACGGGTGTGTTCGTAGGCGGTGCGGGCGGTGGCGGACTTGCCGACGACCTCGAAGACGTAGTCGAAGCCCTCGCCGCCGGTGATCCGCTGCTTGGCGTCGGCCAGTCCGTCGGGGGCGACGGCCTCGGTGGCGCCGAAGCGGAGGGCTGCCTCGCGGCGGGAGGCGACCGGGTCGACGGCGATGATCTGGGCCGCACCCTGGACCCGGGCGCCCTGGATCGTGGAGATGCCGACGCCGCCGCATCCGATCACGGCGACCGATGAACCGGCTTCCACCTTCGCCGTGTTGATGGCCGCGCCGAGGCCGGTGGTGACCCCGCAGCCGATCAGGGCGGCGATCTCGAAGGGGACGTCGTCGGGGATCGGCACCGCGCAGCCCGCGCCGACGACGACCTCCTCGGTGAAGGTGCCCGTGCCCGCGAAGCCGAAGACGTCGCCGCCGGGGCGCTTGAAGTTCGGGGTGCCCGCGTTCATGAAGCCGGCCAGGCACAGCTGGGTCTGGCCGCGCTTGCAGGACGGACAGGCGCCGCAGGCGGGCAGCCAGCAGACCAGGACCCGGTCGCCGGCGCTGAGCCCGGTCACCCCGTCGCCGATGTCCACGACCTCGCCCGCGCCCTCGTGGCCGGGGATGAAGGGGGCAGGCTGCGGGAGGACGCCGCTCATCGCGGAGACGTCGGAGTGGCAGAGGCCGGTGGCCCGGATGCGGAGCTTGACCTTTCCGGGGCCGAAGCCCACCGCCTCGACGTCGTCGAGGACTTCGAGCTTCTCCTGGCCTATCTCGTGGAGTACGGCTGCGCGCATGGTGCGGCTCCTCTCACATCGTCATCTTCGGCAGGGCTTCCGGCGCTGGTGCTGATGCTGGTGCTGGTGTGCTCAGGAGTGTTCGACGAGCGTGTCGGCGAGGACCGGGGCGTCGTCCCGGTCGGCGGCGGTGACCGTCACCCGGACGCGGCCGTCCTCGGTCCACATCCGGATACGGAGCGTCTCGCCGGGGAAGACCACCCCGGCGAAACGGGTGCGGTAGGCGGCGATACGGGAGACGTCGCCGTCCAGCAGGGTGTCGGCGACGGCCTTCAGGGTCATGCCGTAGGTGCACAGCCCGTGCAGGATCGGCCGGTCGAACCCCGCGAGCTCGGCGAAGGCGGGGTCGGCGTGGAGCGGGTTCCAGTCGCCGGAGAGCCGGTACAGCAGCGCCTGGTCCTCGCGAATGGTCCGCTCGACCGTGCGGTCGGGGCCGCGGTCCGGCGGGGCAAGCCGGTCGGACGGCCCGCGTTCACCGCCGAAGCCGCCCTCGCCGCGCACGAAGATCTGGGCGTCGTTGGTCCACAGCGGTCCGTCGTCGTCGCCCGCCTCGGTACGCAGCACGATGACGGCGGCCTTGCCCTTGTCGTACACCGCCGCGACCTTCGAGGTCTGCACGGCGCGGCCGGTCACCGGGATCGGGCGGTGGACGCGCACGGACTGCCCGCCGTGCAGGACGGCGGCGAGGTCCACGTCGATGCCCTGCGCCCCCATTCCGCCGAAGGCGGCCGTGCCCGCGCCCGCGACGGTGGCGAAGCTCGGCAGCACCTGGAGCCGGGACTCCAGGGTGTAGCGCAGTTCGTCGGGGTCGGTGGCGGGGATGCCCGCGCCGAGGCCCAGGTGGTAGAGCTGGACGTCCTTGTGGTTCCAGTCGATCGCGGCCCGGCGGGGTTCGGCGGCGAGGGCCGCTGAGACATCAATGGGCATGACGGAGCAGCTCCCTGAGGTCCTGGGTGGTCCGTGGTGGTGGGAAGACCTCGGCACGGCCGTCCGCACCGTCGGCCGCACCGAGGTCGTGCGGTGACCGGCAGGACACGCCCCTTCCGGAACGGACACACGCCTTCTAGAACGCGTTCTAGCCGATGGCCCATGTATAACGCAGGCCCCGGAAGTTGGGAAGACTGCTGACGTCGCGTCAGATCGCTGTTTCCGGGTGACTCTCGGGGCGGGGCGTGCGGTGGTTCGGCAGCCAGATCAGCATCACGATCACCCCGGCCAGCAGCACCCCGCTCGCCGTACGGAAGGCGAGCGCGTATCCGGCCGTGACCTCGGCCGCGTCGCCGGAGCCCGCGGTGCGCGCGGCGGCGACCGTGGACAGCACCGCGAGGCCCAGCGCACCGCCCATGGTGCGGGAGGTGTTGACCAGGCCCGAGACGAGTCCGGCGTCGCCCGGGTCCGCGCCGGAGGTGGCGAGGGTGGCGAGCGGGGTGGAGGCGAGACCGGCCCCGGCCATCATCAGCACGCCGGGCAGGCAGATAGCGGTGAGGTAGGAGCCCTCCACGCCCATCGTGGACTGCCAGCCGAAGCCCGCGGCGGTGATCAGGACCCCGGCGACGGCGAGGCTCTTGGCCCCGGTGCGCACCATGAGGCGGGGGGCCAGCTTGGAGCCGATGATGACGGCGGCCGAGGTCGGCATCAGCGCGAGTCCGGCCTCCAACGGCGTGTAGCCCAGGACGTTCTGGGCGTACACGGTCATGAAGTACCACATCGAGAAGGTCGCCGACCCCATGAGCAGCATCGACACATTGGCCGAGGACACGGCCCGTACGGAGAACACGCGCAGCGGGATCAGCGGAACGGCGGTCCGCGCCTCCACCAGCACGAAAGCGGCGAGCAGCACGACTCCGGCGAGCAGCGGTACGAGCGTGGCGGCGGCCGTCCAGCCCTCGGCCTCGGTCTGGACGATGCCGTACGCGACGGCGGCCAGGCCCGCGGTGACGAGGACCGCGCCCAGCAGGTCGATACGGCGGCGGTCGCCCGCGTGACCCTCGGTGATCCGCAGGGCGGCGGCGATCAGGACGAGGGCCCCGACGGGCACGTTGATCAGGAGGACCCAGCGCCAGGAGAGGGCGTCGGTCAGGACCCCGCCGATGAGCCCGCCGGCCGCGCCGCCGCCCGCCCCGACCGCCATCCAGGTGCCGATCGCCTTGGTCCTGGCCGGACCCTCGGGCACGGCCGCGGTGAGGATGGTGAGGGTGGCCGGGGCGAGAACGGCGGCCCCGAGGCCCTGTGCGGCGCGGGCGGCGAGGAGCTGCCAGCCCTCCTGGGCGAGGCCGCCCGCGAGGGAGGCGGCGGTGAAGACGCCGAGCCCGACGAGGAACATCAGCTTGCGCCCGTAGATGTCGGCGGCCCGCCCACCCAGGAGCATGAACCCGGCGAACGCGATCGAGTAGGCGTTGACGACCCACTGGAGACCTGCCGCGCTCAGCCCCAGGTCGGCCCGCATGGAGGGCAGCGCCACATTGACGACGGAGACGTCGAGGACGACGAGGAACTGGCCGGTGCAGGCGGCGAGCACGACGGCCCAGGTGCTGGGCCGTATTCGGGCGGGGGCGGGCGGGGCGGAGACGGGCGCGGAGACGTCGGGCATGAGGGCCATGGTCCCAGGCGGCGAACGGCCCGTACATCGGGTATCGGATCCAGGTCCGGCGCCGGAGCCACCGGTCGCAGGACCTAGGCCCGCCCCGGGAGCCCCGGCCGCACACCGTGCACCCCGGCCCGCGCCCACCGCCGGGCCCGTCCGGCTCAGCCGCGCCGCAGCAGCGTGACCACCGCCGCTCCGCCGAGGCCGATGTTGTGGGCGAGGGCGGTCCGGGCGCCGGGCACCTGGCGGGCCCCGGCCTCGCCGCGCAGCTGCCAGGTCAGCTCGGCGGCCTGGGCGATACCGGTGGCGCCCAGCGGATGCCCCTTGGAGATCAGCCCGCCGGACGGGTTCACCACCCACCGCCCGCCGTAGGTGGTCGCGCCGGACTCGACGAGCTTGCCGGACTCCCCCTCGCCGCACAGGCCCAGCGCCTCGTAGGTGAGGAGTTCGTTGATGGAGAAGCAGTCGTGCAGCTCGATGACGTCGAGGTCGTCCGGGCCGAGGCCGGAGGCCGTGTAGACCTGCTGGGCGGCGGCCTTCGACATCGGGGCGCCGACCGCGTCGATGCAGCTGCCGGAGGCGAAGGAGGCCTCGGTGTCGGTGGTCATGGCCTGGGCGGCGATCTCCACGGCCCGCTCCCCCAGACCGTGCCGCTCGACGAACCGCTCGGAGACCACGACGGCGGCCGCCGCCCCGTCCGAGGTGGGCGAGCACTGGAGCTTGGTGAGGGGGCGGTGGACGGTGCGGGCGGCGAGGATCTCCTCGACCGTGTACGGGTCCTGGAACTGGGCGTACGGGTTGTTCACCGAGTGCCGGTGGTTCTTGGCCCCGACCGCCGCGAGCTGCGCGGGCGTCGTCCCGTACCGCTCCATGTGCTCGCGGGCCGCGTTGCCGAAGATCTGGGCGGTGGGCGGGGCCTTCACGAAGCCGTGGCCGGCCGCCATGATCCCGTAGTGCCGGGCGACGGGCGAGGTCGCGAAGTCTCCGCCGTCGGAGCCGCCGCCCAGCGCGCCCCGGGCCATCTTCTCGAAGCCGACTGCCAGAACGCAGTCGCTGCCGCCGCCCTCGACGAACTGCCGGGCCAGCATCAGGACGGTGGATCCGGTGGCGCAGTTGTTGTTGACGTTGTAGACGGGGACACCGGTCAGTCCCAGTTCGTAGACGGCCCGCTGCCCGGCGGTGGAGGCCTGGAAGCAGTAGCCGACGGGGACCTGTTCGACCTGGTCGTAGCGGACCCCGGCGTCGGCCAGGGCGGCGCCGCCCGCCTCGCGGACCATGTCCCAGTACTGCCAGTCGCGGGTCTCGGGCTTCTCGAACCTCGTCATGCCGACGCCGACGATGTAGGCCTTCATCTTCCGACTCCTCCTTCTCCGTGCGCGTGGTCAGTCCCGGGGCAGGCCGAGAATCCGCTCGGCGACGACGTTGAGCTGGATCTGGGTGGTGCCGCCCGCGATGGTCAGACAGCGGGACATCAGGAAGCCGTGGAGGGCCCGTCCGCCCGCCGCCGGTTCGTCCACCGCGCCGTCGGGGCCGAGGAGTTCGAGGGTGAGCTCGGCGGCCTTCTGCTGGTGGAGGGTCTGGACGAGCTTGCGGACCGAGGCCCCGGCGCCCGGTTCGCGGCCGGAGACCTGCTGGAGCGTGGTGCGCAGTCCGATGCAGGCGAGCGCATGGGCCTCGGCGGCGAGCGCGCCGATCCGGGCCCCGGTCACCTCGTCGAGCCCGGCCGAGCGCGCGATGAGAGCTTCGAGCCCGCTGTCGAAGGTCATCTGGTCGGCCATGTGGACACGTTCGTTGCCCAGGGTGTTGCGGGCGACCCGCCAGCCGCCGCCGACCTCGCCGACGACGGCGTCGGCGGGCAGCAGGACGTCGTCGAAGTAGACCTCGTTGAAGAGGGATTCGCCGGTGATCTCCTTCAGCGGCCGGATGTCGATGCCCCGGGCCTTCTTCATGTCGACCAGGAAGTAGGTGAGCCCGCGGTGCTTGGGCGCGTCCGGGTCGGTGCGGGCCAGCAGGATGCCGTGGTCGGCGGTGCGGGCGGCGCTCGTCCAGACCTTCTGCCCGGTGATCCGCCACCCCTCGTCGGTCCGTACGGCACGGGTGCGGAGTGCGGCGAGGTCGGAGCCGGCCTCGGGTTCGGAGAAGAGCTGGCACCACTGGAGGTCGCCGCGCAGGGTGGCGGGCAGATAGCGCTCGCGCTGCTCATCGGTGCCGTACGCGATGAGCGACGGCACCACCCAGGTGGCGACGGAGAGGTCGCTGAGCCGGATGCCCTGTTCGCGTAACTCCTGCTGGATCGCCAGCTGTTGTACGGGGCCGGCGCCCCGTCCGTACGGGGCGGGGAGGTGCGGGGCGGCGTAGCCGGTGGCGG
Source organism: Streptomyces sp. iso_384 (assembly GCF_056172905.1). NCBI lineage: Bacteria > Bacillati > Actinomycetota > Actinomycetes > Kitasatosporales > Streptomycetaceae > Streptomyces > Streptomyces sp. iso_384. The sequence continues at coordinate 2,014,608 of NZ_JBWBTT010000001.1, read as the reverse complement.
CGAGGGCGCGGCGGGCCTCGCGGGGTGCCAGGCCCCGGGCGGCGGCGAGGTGGGGGCGGGCCTCGGCGCGGTGGCGGGCGGCCTCGGGCGGGAGTTCCAGGGTGAGTTCGCGGCGGGCTCCGGCTTCGGCGAGGCGGACGGCGCGCAGCCGGTGGGTGTCGGCGGCGCCGAGGAGCTGGCGGGCGAGGACGGCCCGGCGCAGCTGGAGGTGGGCGTCGTGCTCCCAGGTGAAGCCGATGCCGCCGAGGATCTGGATGGCGTCCTTGGCGCAGGTGTACGCGGCCTGAGGCGCCACGGCGGCGGCGAGGGCCGCGGTGAGCCCGCGCACCTCGGGCTTCTCGTCGGCGGCGCGGGCCGCGTCCCAGGTGAGGGCGCGGGCCTGTTCGAGGCGGACGAGCAGGTCGGCGCAGAGGTGCTTGACCGCCTGGAACGCCCCGACGGGCCGCCCGAACTGCTCCCGTACGGCGGCGTGCGCGACGGCGGTGTCCAGGCTCCGGGCGGCGGTCCCGCAGGCGTCGGCGGCGAGGAGGACGGCGGCCAGGTCGCGGACGAGGGCGGCGTCGAGCGGCAGGTTCCGGTGGGCCGGTACGTGGACGGCGTCGGCCCGCACCTCGGCCGTGGGCCGGGTCGGATCGACGCTGCGGTGCGGGTGCACGGTGAGCCCGCCGGCCCCGGCGTCCACGAGGAACCAGAGCACACCGCCCGACGCGTCGGCGGCGGGCAGGAGCAGCAGGTCGGCCGCCTCGCCGGTCAGGACGGGCGGGGCGGTCCCGTCGAGCCGGTGGCCGCCCGGGGCCGGGGTGGCGGTGAGGGTGCCGGGGGTGAGAGCGAAGGCGGCGGTACGGTCCCCGGCGGCCAGCGCCCGGAGCAGGTCACCGGTCCCGGGGCTCACCGCCCGCCGCAGCACCGCGCCCACCAGCGCGGTGGCGAGGTACGGCCCCGGCAGCGATCCGTACGCGGCCTCCTCCAGGACCACGGCGAGGTCGAGGAGGTCCCCGCCCCCACCGCCGTACGCCTCGGGCAGATGGATGCCGGTCAGCCCCTGCCCGGCGAGCGCCTCCCAGTGGGCGGGGCGCACGCCGGAGGCCGCCGGGCCTTCCGCGTCGAGGAGTTTGCGCACCTCGCCGGGTGGTGCGGCCCGCGTCAGCCATCCCCGTACGGATTGCGCCAGCGCGCGGTGCTCCTCGGTGATGCCGATGCCGGTACCGATCGCCGTGCCCCTGCCCATGCGCGTCTCCGCCGGTCGCAGCCACTGGAACGGCGCAAGAGTAGAACACGTTTCAATCTGACGGAAGGTCAGGAGGCTGCCGGATCCGGCCGGAATACAACCGCCGCCGAGAAGCGTTCACCCTGCATGCACTTGGGGGGAGCCCGGGTGATCGACGGCTGCCCGGGAGGCCCCACGCATGCGAAGGACGCAACGGATACGACACGCGGCGGAACTTCCCGAGCCGCGAAAAGCGCGCTCCGGCCCGATCGTGCCCGTCCTCGCCTTCGCGGGTATCACCGTCGCGGTCATGCAGACGCTGCTGGTCCCGGTCATCAAGGACCTGCCGGTCCTGCTGAGCACCGACCCGGCCAATGCCACCTGGGTGATGACCGCCACCCTGCTCGCGGGCGCCGTCTCCACGCCGATCATGGGGCGGCTCGGCGATCTCTACGGCAAGCGGCGGATGCTGCTCGCCTCGCTGGCCGTCATGGTGGTCGGCTCGCTGATCTGCGCGTCCACCGACGACCTGGTCGTGATGATCACCGGCCGTGCGCTCCAGGGCTTCGCGATGGGCGCCATTCCGCTCGGCATCGGCATCATGCGCGACGAGCTGCCGCGCGAGAGGCTCGGTTCGGCGATGGCCCTGATGAGCTCCTCGATCGGGGTGGGCGGCGGCCTCGCGCTGCCCGCCGCCGCGCTGGTCGCCCAGCACGCCGACTGGCACGCGCTGTTCCTCGGCTCGGCCGGTCTCGGCGTCCTCGCGATGGTGCTCACGTACACCCTCGTCCCCGAGCCGCCGCTGCGCGCTCCCGGCACCTTCGACGTCGTCGGCGCCCTCGGGCTCTCGCTCGGCCTGGTGCTTCTTCTGCTGCCGGTCACCAAGGGCGGCGACTGGGGCTGGACCTCGGCTCCGACCCTCGGCCTGCTCGCCGCGTCCGTCGCCACCCTGCTGCTGTGGGGCCGGTTCGAACTCCGCACCCCGGCGCCGCTCGTCGATCTGCGCACCACCGCCCGTCGCGAGGTGCTGCTCACCAACCTCGCCTCGATCATGGTCGGCGTCGCCTTCTACGCGGTCTCGCTGGTCCTGCCGCAACTGCTCCAGCTGCCCACGTCCACCGGCTACGGCCTCGGGCAGTCCATGGTGGTCGCCGGGCTCTGCGTGGCCCCGCTGGGCGTGACGATGATGTTCGTCGCCCCGCTCTACGCCCGGATCTCGGCCCGCCGCGGCCCCAAGACCACGCTGATGCTCGGCATGCTGGTCATCGCGGTCGGTTACGGGGCCGGGCTCGGACTGCTCTCCGCCGCCTGGCAGACCGTGCTGATCGCGGTGGTGCTCGGCGCCGGGATCGGACTCGCCTACTCCTCGCTGCCCGCCCTGATCATCGGGGCCGTCGACCCGTCGGAGACCGGCGCGGCCAACGGCCTCAACACCCTGATGCGCTCGATCGGCACATCGGTGTCGAGCGCGGTCATCGGCATGGTGCTGGCCAACACCTCCGTGACGATGGGCACGGTCCAGGTGCCGTCGATGGAGGGGTTCCGGATCTCGTTCCTGATCGCCACGGGCGCGGTGCTGGTCGGCCTGGTACTGGCGGCGTTCCTGCCCACGCAGCGGCCCTCCGCGCACCCCGTGCTCCTGGCGAGCAGCGCGGACGACGCACGGACCGCGGACGACGCACCGACCGCGGTCAGCGCACCGGAGCGTCGAACCGCGGCGCCGTCGTGAGCAGCCCGGACACGTCGGACCCCGGCAGGAGCTCCTGAGGCTCGGCCCCGCGGGCGAACAGCCGGGCGGGGCGGGCGCCCCGGACGTGGGCCCGGTCCCCGTCGACGCGGAGCCAGGAGCCCTCGCGCAGCCCGAGCACGGGCACGTCGTTCTCCTCCAGGAACTCGGTGAGCCGGTCCTCGCGGGTCTCGCCCTTGTGGGTGCCGGCCGGGTCCGGGCCCAGACAGTGCGGGTTGACCTGGAACGGGACCAGGCCCAGCGTCTCGAAGGACGGCGGCTGCACGATGGGCATGTCGTTGGACGTGCGCAGGGTCGGCGCGGCCGTGTTGGTCCCCGCGCTCGCGCCCATGCAGGGCAGCCCGTCCCGTACCGCGTCGCCCGACGCCGACGGCGCGGCCGCCGCCCTCGCCACGGCGGCCAAGCCGCTCGACATGCGCCGTCGCGGCGATGTGCTGCCCGGCGACGTGGCCGTCGCCACCCACGTCTGCCCGGACGCGCCGACCGAGCCGCACGACCCGGTGCCGTTCAGTCATGACCCGCCTCTGGCAGAGCTGCTGACCCTCGGGGCGACAGTTCCGCCGGGGCCGCCCGAACTCGGGCTCACCCCACCTACGCCCCCGCCGATCCCTTCGGCGGGGGCGTACGGCACGATGGGTCGCCGTCGATCGCACCCCGCCCCACCTGGAGGAACCCCGTGACCGCCGCCGCGTTCTCTGCCGGGCCCGAACCGGAGATCCTCGCCGCGTTCGAGGCCGCCAAGGGCTTCATGCCGGTCCACGAAGGGCTCGCGTTGCACGCCGCCGCCACCGAAGCCGGTGCCCTCGGGCTGCCGCTGCTGGAGGTGGGCACGTACTGCGGGCGCTCCGCCATCCTGCTCGCGGACGCGGCGCGGACGGCCGGGGTGAGCGCGCTCACGGTCGACCACCACCGGGGCAGCGAGGAGCAGCAGCCCGGCTGGGAGTACCACGACCCGAGCGTGGTGGACCCGGAGGTCGGGCTGATGGACACGCTGCCGACGTTCCGCCGCACCCTGCACCGGGCCGGTCTGGAGGACCACGTGGTGGCGCTCGTCGGCCGCTCGCCGCAGGTCGCCGCCGTGTGGCGCGGACCGCTCGGGCTCGTCTTCATCGACGGCGGGCACACCGACGAGCACGCGAACGCGGACTACGACGGCTGGGCCCCGCATGTCGCCGGCGGCGGGCTGCTGGTGATCCACGACGTGTTCCCGGACCCGGCCGACGGCGGGCAGGCCCCGTACCGGGTCTATCGGCGCGCACTGGCCTCCGGGGCGTTCACCGAGGTGTCGGTGACGGACTCGCTGCGCGTGCTGCGCCGCCGCCCGGTCGCCGTACGGGCACCGGGAGCCGGGCCACCCGGTCGGCCGGGTGGGTAGCATCGCCGCGTGCCGTACGACGACAGCCCTCCCAACGCCCGCCGCGCCCGGCCCCTGCCCGTGGCCGCCGCGCTGGCCGCCGTATGCCTGACCGCCGCCGGATGCGGTGGCGGTCCGGAAGCCGACGAGGCCGGTGCGGCCGGGCCGCGACCGGGCGCGGGCGGCGCGTCCCCGACGGCCGCGACGCCGGGCGGCCGGCAGCCGGAACCGTCCGGATCCACCGAAGCCGGGGCCACGCCGTCCGGATCCGCCTCCGCGAAACCGCTGCCGAAGGGCCCGCTGACCGGCCGGACCGTGGTGATCGACCCGGGACACAATCCGGGTAACCGCGATCACACCCGGGAGATCAACCAGCAGGTCGACATCGGCACCGGCCGCAAGGAGTGCGATACGACCGGTACGTCCACGAACGACGGTTACGCGGAGGCCCGGTTCACCCTCGACGTCTCCCACCGGCTGCGCAAACTGCTGGAGGCCGAGGGCGCCCGGGTCCGGCTGACGCACGACGCGGACCGGCCGTTCGGGCCGTGCATCGACGAGCGGGCCCGGATCGGGAACGAGGCGAAGGCCGACGCGGTGGTCTCGGTGCACGCCGACGGATCGGCCGTGGGCAACCGGGGCTTCCATGTGATCCTGCCCGCGACGGTGAAGGGCGGCGGGTCCGACACCTCGAAGATCGTGAAGGGTTCGGCCGATCTCGGCGCACGGATCGCGGGACACTTCGTCCGCACGACCGGAAGCGCGCCCTCCAATTACATCGGCGGAAATAGCGGTCTGGACACGCGTAATGATCTCGGCGGACTGAATCTGTCGACCGTGCCCAAGGTGTTCGTCGAATGCGGCAATATGCGTGATCCGAAGGACGCCGCCCTGCTCACCAGCGCGAGTTGGCGACAGAAGGCGGCCCAAGGGCTGGCGGACGGCATTGCGAGCTACCTGAAGGGGTAGTTCTGCGACGGCATACGCCGTGACATACGCAGGGACATAGGCGGGGACAACAGGGGGATAACAGCTCATGATCCGGGCAGGGACGCAACCTGCCCGGGCAGACGATAGATTCATCCGTACGATGGGGAGCCGCTCCCGAGCTTCACGCCGTACCGCCGCGCAGGCGGCAACGACGACCGCCCCGACGAGACGACCGACTAAGGACCTTCACGTGAATATCCGCTCCCTCACTCGAGGCGACGGCGTGGTGATCGGAGCAGCGGTCGTGCTGTTCGTCGCCTCTTTCCTCGACCTCTCCGGCTACAGCTGCCCGCAGGGCGTCGACTGCTCCCGGTTCAGCACGAACGCCTGGGACTCCCTGACCTTCCTGATGAGCATCTACCTCGCCGGTGTCATCGGCGCGGCGCTGGTGATCCTCGGGCGGGCCATGCCGGGCCGCAAGGTCGCCGGACTCGACATCGGCCAGTTCGGTGTGGCGCTGACCGTCTTCGCGCTGTGGACCGTGTTCTGGACGATCCTCGACGTCAGCGACGCCGGCGCGGGCCTGATCCTCGGCCTGCTGGCCGCCCTCGTGCTCGCCGGCGCCGCGGTCGCCGGTCCGCTGGTCCCCGCACTCAAGGCCCCGCTGCTCAGCCCCGCCGCCCCGGCGCAGGGCGGACAGCCCCAGTTCGGCGCCCAGCCCGGCCAGGGCTACGGCTACCCGGGCGCGCAGCAGCCGCCGTACGGCGCCCAGCCGAGCCAGGGTTACGGCTACCCGGGTGCGCCCCAGCAGGGCCAGCCCGCCCCGGCCGACCAGGCGCAGGCCCAGGCCCAGCAGCCCTCGCAGGGCGGCGCGGCCCCGGCAGGCGACTTCACCCCGTTCTGGTTCGCCGTTCCGGTGGCGCGTCCGCTGTACGGCGAGGACGGTTCGCCGAACCCGATCGCCGAGCTGGCGCCGGGCACCTGGTACCTCGCGGTGGAGCAGCGCGGCCAGAGCCTCGTGGCCCAGACGCAGGACGGCCGTCGTGGCGTCCTCCAGGACACCACGGGCATCCAGCGCGGCTGATCCCGTACGCACGAACGCCGCGGCCCCTCGCCCTTCCGGGCGGGGGGCCGTTGTCGTACAGTCCAACCCGCACACCCTTTCCTGACACTTCGTCAGTTACAGCTGGAGGGAACGGAATGCGGCTCGGACTCGCGCTCGGATACTGGGGCCGCGGCCCGGATCCCGGTCAGCTCGCCCTGGTCCAGGAGGCCGAGCGGCTCGGCTACGACTCGGTGTGGACGGCGGAGGCCTGGGGCTCGGACGCCTTCACACCGCTGACCTGGATCGCCGCCCACACCTCACGGATCCGGCTGGGCACCGGCATCGTCCAGATGGCGGCCCGTACGCCCACCGCGACGGCCATGCACGCGCTGACCCTGGACCATCTCTCCGGCGGCCGGATGCTGCTCGGCCTCGGCCTGTCCGGGCCGCAGGTGGTGGAGGGGTGGTACGGGCGGCCGTTCCCCAGGAGCCCGCTGACCGCGACCCGCGAGTACGTCGAGGTGATCCGGCAGGTGCTGGCGCGGCAGGCCCCGGTCGAGCTGGCGGGCCGCTTCCACTCCCACCCGTACACCGGCCCGGACGCCACCGGTCTCGGCAAGCCGCTGAAGCCGATCACGCACCCGCTGCGCGCCTCGCTCCCGGTCCTGCTGGGCGCGGAGGGCCCGAAGAACATCGCGCAGACGGTTCGGATCGCGGACGGCTGGCTGCCGCTGTACTGGTCGCCGCTGCGCGCGGACGTCTACGGGGCCTCGCTCGCCGGGCTCCGGGACGGCTTCATGATCGCGCCGATGGCGCGTGCGCACGTCTGCGAGGACGTGGCCGAGGGGCTGTGGCCGGTGAAGGCGATGCTCGGCTTCTACATCGGCGGGATGGGGCACGCGGCCCGCAACTTCCACGCGGATCTGATGGCCCGGATGGGGTTCGAGGAGGAGGCCCGGCGGATCCAGGAGCTGTTCCTGCAGGGCCGCAAGGAGGAGGCGGTGCGGGCGGTGCCGGACGCGTTCGCCGACGAGATCTCGCTGATCGGACCGCGTGCCCGTATCGCGGAGCGGCTGGAGCTGTGGCGCAAGGGCCCGGTGACGGATCTGCTGGTCACCGCCCCGGACCCGCACACGCTGCGGGTCCTGGCGGAACTCAACGCCTAGGGCGGGCGGTTCAGCCGAACGAGGAGCGGTCCAGCCAGAAGTCCAGCAGTGCCGCGTCGCCGAGCACTTCCACCCGTGAACTGGTCGGCTCCAGGCGGCGGTTGAAGACGAGCATCAGATCGGTGAGCGATCCGCGCAGTGCGACCGTGGCCTTCTCGTGCGCGCGCCGCCAGGTGAAGCGGTCCTCACCGAACTCGATCAGCCACTCCGCGCCGGGCACATCGGTGGCGTGCAGATGCAACGAGCGCCCGCCACCGCGCAGTTCGGCCGCCTCCGGGTCGCCCTCCTCCTGGGCCAGCGAGACGATGCCCAGCCACTCCTCGATGGTGTCGGCGGCCACCTCGGCATCGACGGTGTACGGGGCGCGGGCGGCGAGCGCCGCGTCCGCCCGGTGCACCGCCGTCTCGTGCGTCATGCGCCGCGCCCAGAAGGCCGTGCGCCGCTCGGTCACCCACGTCCACACCTCGGCGTCCGGCCCGGCTTCCCGCAGCGCCGCCACGGTGGCGGCGGCGCCTTCGGCGAGCCAGGCGTCGAGTGCGGCCGGGTCGTCGCTCTCCGGCCCCGCGAAGCCGGGCACCTTGTCCTCCGGAACCTCATCGACGGCCCGGCCGCGGACGATCTCGCCGACCCAGCGGTGCGCGCCGCCGACGTGCACGGCGAGCTCCCGCAGGGTCCAGTCGGGGCAGGTGGGGACGGTCGCGGTGAGGTCGGCACCGGTCAGCACCGTGCGCAGGGCGTCGGTCTGGGCCAGGATCTCGTCGCAGTAGCGGTCGTGGGAGAGAGGCGTCATGCGGCGCACCCTAACCGGCGGAGCCCGGGTCGATCACCCGGATTTCCGCCGGTCAGGGGAGGGTCCGGCCGGTCAGACGACGCTGCCGGTCCAGTGCTTCACCGGCGCCCTGACCCCGGTTCCGGTGCTGGTGAACGAGAACAGCGAGTCGATGCGCCGGCCGTCGACGGTGGTCCCGGCGCGGTAGAGGACACCGACGTCGGCCTTGCCGTCCTTGTTGAAGTCGCCGGACACGGGCTGGCCGGCGGCCCAGGAGAAGGATCCGGTGCTGGTCCACACCTCGCGGGGCGCGGCGAAAGCGGTGCCGGTGCTCGCGAAGGTGAAGAGCGCGGACTGGTGCACGCCCGCCTCCGTGGTGCCTCGGTTGTAGAGGACGGCGATGTCGTCCCGGCCGTCGCCGCTGTAGTCGCCGGACGTCAGCTTGGTGGCGTTCCAGTTGAAGGATCCGCTGCTGGTCCAGGTCTTGCGCGGGTTGGCGAAGGCGGTGCCGGTGCTGTTGAACGTGTACAGCGAGGAGACCCGGCCGGTGTCGGAGGAGCCGGAGTCGTAGAAGACGGCGACGTCGTCCTTGCCGTCGCCGTTGTAGTCGCCCGAGGTGACCTTGCTCTTGCTCTAGGTGAAGCCGCCCGGCGTGGTCCAGGTCCGCTTCGGCGCGCTGAAGCCGGTGCCGGTGCCGGTGAAGGTGTACAGCGAGGTGATGTTGCCGGTGTCGGAGGAGCCGGAGTCGTAGAGGACCGCGAGGTCGTCCTTGCCGTCGCCGGTGTAGTCGCCGGAGGTCAGTCGGCTCTTGCTCCACGTGAAGCCGCCCGGGGTGCTCCAGACCCGCTTGGGCTCGCCGAAGCCGGTGCCGTTGCTGTAGAAGGCGAAGAGCGAGGCCCGGTTCTTGCCCTCGACGGAGGGGCCGTTGTCGTAGAACGCGGCGATGTCCTCGCGGCCGTCGCCGTTGAAGTCCCCGGAGGCGACCTGGGACTCCCCGGGCAGTCCGCGGACCTGGGTGACCCAGTCGGTGAGGTCGTCGGTGCGGGACTCCACCGCACCGGGGCGGGTCTCGTCGGAGCCGAAGCAGCCTGCTTGCCAGGAGGCGCTGTGGACGGCGGCGAGCAGGACGGTGCCGTTCTGCTCGCGCAGGGCGGGTCCGCCCGCGTCGCCCTTGCAGATCGCGCCGCCGTCGCGGGTGACGGCCACCGTCGTCGCACCGGTCGCGGTCACGTCGAACGTGCCCGCGTGCAGCTTGTCGGGAACCCAGGACGTGGCGGTGCGCCCGTAGCCGACCGCCCGCAGGCTCTCGCCCGCCACCGGGGCGGAGTCCGCGAGCAGGACCGGCGCGATGTCCGTGACCGGCTGGGCCAGCTTGGCCATCACCAGGTCACGGTCGCTGCGCGAAACCAGCTCGGTCACCTCGAAGACCTTGCCGCCCGTGCCGGTCAGATCGGTGCGCCCGATCGTCGCCGTGGTCTTCTCCGCCGGGGCGCCGGCAGGCAGCGGGAAGGCCGGCTGCCCGGCCGCCGCGAAGCAGCTGCTCGCGGTCAGGATCCACTGGGCGTCGACCAGCGAACCGGTGCAGGCGCGCTTCGTGTCGCCCTCACCGATGTCGAGCTTGGCGGTGAAGGCGTACGTGCCGTCGGCGACCGCGTCACCGACAACGGCCTGGGCGGGAGAGGAGAGGGTCATCGCCCCGGCCGCGGCGACCACCGCGAACAGAGCCGTGCCCCGCACACGGCGGGAGGATTTCGAAGGCACACGGATTCCTTGCTGGTTACGGAGGGGCGGACCGCGCTCTACTTGGTGGCGTGGATCTCGAGAAGCGTGTGGTCGCGGCTCTCGGGGTCGGCGGTCTCGCCGACCGGCGTCCAGGTGTTCTTCGGGACGTCGAAGGAGGCCTCCTCGCCGCCCTCGGCCTCCATGTCGACCCGCAGCTTGTAGTCGTTGCCCTTGACCCCGTAGACCTGCGGGAGTTCGAGCGAGAGGAAGCCGCTGTTGCCGGTGACCCGGAAGCAGAAGCGGCCCTTCTCGCGCGAGAAGACCTCGACCAGTCCGGTGGCGGACGCGCAGTCCGCGAGCAGGATGTGTCCGTCGCCGCGCTTGAGGAGGATGCCCTGCTCGGCGAAGATCTTGTCCGCCTCCGGGTAGGCGAAGTCCTCCACGGCCACCGGCGGCAGCTCGTCGGCCGCGGCGGCCGGGGCGCCGGGCTCGGCTCCGGCGAACGGTGCGCCCACCAGGACGATTCCGGTGACGGCGGCGGCCGCCAGGGCGGAGGAAAGGAAGGAACGGGCTCTCACTGCTTCATCAGCCTCTCGTAGTCGGGCCACAGGAACGGCCGCACGAGGGAGCAGTGATGCGCCGCTCGACCGAAATCGAGGCCCCCTCGGCACGTACCGTCCACTCGGCACGTCAACTTCACATGCCGAGCCGAATATTCATATCATCCACATGGTCGCGACCGAGGGCGAAGGGCCACCCGGAGTCACGCCGCCGGTGTCCGGATCGCCGCGCAGCCGCTATCCGGTCAGCTGGGAGGTGGAGGGAACCTTGTCCTTCACCTCGGCGCCCGCGTCCTTGCCGGCGTTCTTGATGCTGTCGACGACGCTCTCGAACGCGCCCACATCGCCTTCGCCCGCCTCGCCCTTGCGGAGCTTCGTCCCCAGCCCCTTGAGCGATTCGATTCCGGCGGTGAGCGGGGCGACGGCCTTCGACAGCAGCGGGTCGCCCTTGGCGTTCTCCGCCGCGGCCCTGAGCCGGTTGTAGGCGAACCCGCCCGCCAGGCCGGCCTTGACGAGGGCGAGACGCCGCCCCTCCGCGCCCTTCTTGAACGTTCCGGCGCGGTACGGCTTCACGATCCACTGGTACGTCGCACCCGCCGCGAGCCCCGCGTTGGCGACGAACCGGGTCTTGGCGAGGCGCTGCTTCTCGGCGGACGGCGAAGGGCCGGCGCCGGAGGGGTCCGCCGCCGCCGACGCGCTCGCCGCGTTGCCGCCCGCGGTGTCTCCGGAGTCGCCGCACGCGGTGGCGCCCGTCAGGAGGGCGCAGGACAGCAGCAGCGCGGTCAGGGTGCGGCGGAGCGGTACGGGACGGTACACGGCGGGCCTCCTGACCGGACCGAACGGGCCACCCGGACATGTCACAGCGAGCGACGGATCTCGGCACTCCGGTTCAGCCTCGCCCGTTCCCCCCTCGGTCGCCACCCGGTGCGGGCCGTCCGGGTTTCACCCTGCGTAAAGCGGCAACCAGAGTTCCATGTCTCCCAGAACCCGTTCAGGAAGCAGTTCAGCGGCTCGCGTGATCGCCGTCGTGGCCGACATCCTGGCATTCATCATCATTCTCTGGATCCTGATGTACCTGCTGGACGCCAACCGCGGCAACGACTTCGTGCAGTGGGTGCACGACTCGGCCCGCTGGCTGGCGGGCTGGTCGTACGACCTGTTCACGTTCGACAAGGCGTGGGCGCGGGTGGTGGCCGGTTACGGTCTGGCGGCCGCGGTCTACCTCTTCATCGGGCACGCGGTGGCGGGCCGGCTCCGCCGGGGCTGAACCGGCCCCACCTCAGGGCGTGTTCAGCGGCAGCAGTCCGGCTCCAGGCCGACCGGCAGCCGCTCGCCCGCGAAGACGGCGGTGGTCGCCTCGTCGCCCCCGAGCGCGGCCACCGCCAGCAGCAGGGAGCCCGCGGTCCAGGTGGTGAGCTCCTCGGGCCAGAAGGCCCGGTTGCCCTCGAAGACGTATCCCGTCCAGTACAGCCCGCCCTCGGCGCGCAGGTGCTGGACGGACTGGAGGATCTCCAGCGCCCGGTCCGACTCCCCCATAACCCAGAGGGCCAGGGCCAGTTCACAGCTCTCGCCGCCGGTCACCCAGGGGTTGGGCAGCACACAGCGCACCCCGAGGCCGGGCACCACGAAACGGTCCCAGCCCTCCTGGATGCGAGCGGTGGCCTCGGCCCCGGTGACCGCGCCGCCGAGGACCGGGTAGTACCAGTCCATCGAGTAGCGGCCCTTGTCGAGGAAGCGCTCGGGGTGGCTGCGGATCGCGTGGGCCAGCGCCCCGGTCGCCAACTCCCAGTCGGGCTGCGGCTCCTCACGGCGCTCGGCGATGGCCAGCGCACAGCGCAGCGCCTGATGGATCGAGGAGGAGCCGGTCAGCAGCGCGTCGCTCACGGGCGTGCCGTCGGGCTCCCGTTTCCAGCCGATCTGCCCGCCGGGCTGCTGGAGACCGAGGACGAACTCGACGGCCGCGTAGACCGTGGGCCACATCCGGTCGACGAACGCGTCGTCGCCGGTGGCGAGGTAGTGGTGCCAGACGCCGACGGCCACGTACGCGCAGAAGTTGCTCTCCAGGCCCCGGTCGGTCGGCTGCTGCGGGTCACCGTCGTGGTAGGCGGCGTACCAGGAGCCGTCGGCGTTCTGGTTGCGGGCGAGCCAGTCGTAGGCGCGGGCGGCGGCCCCGTGCTCACCTGCCGCGTCGAGCGCCATCGCGGTCTCGGTGTGGTCCCACGGGTCGAGGTGGTGGCCCCGGAACCACGGCAGCGCCCCGTCCTCCCGCTGTACGGCAAGCAGGGCGGCGACCGTCTCGGATGCCTGACGAGCCGTCAGAACACCGGGCAGGACGAGGTGTTCGGTCTGTTCGGGAGTGCTCACGCCTCGGCCTTCGGAAGGTGCGGCTTGGTGGCGTAGGCGACGAAGCTCTTGCCGACGACCGGGTTGAGGAGCTGCTCGGCGACCCGGGTCGCGAGCGGCTTCTTCATGATGTCCCAGACCAGCAGCTTGTGGTAGGCGCGCACCGGCAGCGCCTTGTCGTTGTCCACACCGAAGGCGCACTTCAGCCACCAGTACGGCGAGTGCAGCGCGTGGGCGTGGTGCGTGCCGTACGGCTTGAGTCCGGCCTCGCGGATCCGGGCGAGGAGCTGGTCGGCCTTGTAGATGCGGATATGGCCGCCCTCGACCTCGTGGTACGCGTCGGAGAGGGTCCAGCAGATCTTCTCGGGGCCGTAGCGCGGGACGGTGATGGCGATCCGGCCGCCCGGCTTGAGGACCCGGACCATCTCGGCGAGGACGCCCTTGTCGTCCGGGATGTGCTCCATGACCTCGGAGATGATCACGACGTCGAAGGAGTCGTCGGGGAAGGGCAGGTTGAGCGCGTCGCCCTCCATGGCGGTGGCGGTGGCGCCCTCGGGGGCCTCACCGGCCTCCTTCATCGCGGCGAACCACTTGGCGACCTCGCGGATCTCCTCGCCGTTCTGGTCGAGGGCGACGACCTGCGCACCGCGCCGGTAACACTCGAATGCATGCCGGCCGGCACCGCAGCCCAGGTCGAGCACTCGGTCGCCTGCGGCGAGCGGGAAGCGGGTGAAGTCGACGGTCAGCACGAGGGCCTGCCTTCGAGGTCGGAGGTACGGGTTGCGACGATCGGGTCCACGGTCGCCCGGAGGCGCGCGGCGACCCGGGGGTCCACGGTCACCTGCGGACACCGCGGGCGGTGATCGCCCGACGGTACAGCTCGGCGGTTCCGGCGGCCGCCCTGGCCCAGGTGAAATTGGCCAGCACCCGCGCGCGGCCCGCCGCGCCGAGCCGGGCGCGCAGCTCCGCATCGCCCAGCAGCCGGGCCAGCGCCCCGGCCAGCGCGTCCGCGTCGCCGGGCGGGACGGCGAGACAGGTCTCCCCGTCGCGGCCGGAGACCTCGGGGATCGCACCGCCGGTGGTGGCGACGAGCGGGGTGCCGGTGGCCATGGCCTCGGCGGCGGGCAGCGAGAAGCCTTCGTACAGCGAGGGCACGCAGGAGACCTGGGCGCTGCGCACGAGGTCGACGAGCTCGGCGTCGCTGATGCCCTTGACGAACTCGACGGCGTCCGCGAGGCCGTGCCGCTCGATCGCCCGGGCGACCGGCCCGTCCTCGGCGCGCTTGCCGACGACGACGAGGTGGGCGGCGGGGTTCTCGGTACGGAGCTTGGCCAGCGCGTCGACGAGGTGGACGAGGCCCTTGAGCGGGACGTCGGCGCTGGAGGTGGTGACGATACGGCCGGGCACCTCGGCGACGGAGGGGTCGGGCGACCACAGGTCGGTGTCCGCGCCGATATGGACGACGCTGATCCGGTCCTTGCGTACGCCGAGGTCCTCGACGATCTCGTCGCGGGAGGAGCCGGAGACGGTGAGGACGGTGTCCAGCTTGCGGGCGACCCGCTTCTGCATCCGGGTGAAGGCGTACCAGCGGCGTACGGAGGCGCGTCGGCGGCGGCCGGTGGCGGCTTCCAGGTCGAGCCTGCGGTCCACGGTGATGGGGTGGTGGATCGTCGTCACCAGCGGCGCCCCGAGGTCGCCGAGGAGCCCGTACCCGAGGGTCTGGTTGTCGTGGACGACGTCGAACTCGCCGCGCCGGGCCAGCAGGTGGCGGCGGGCGCGGAGACTGAAGGTGAGCGGCTCGGGGAAGCCGCCGGTCCACATGGTGGCGACCTCGGCCAGGTCGATCCAGTCGCGGTACTCGCCGCGCTTCGGCGTACGGAACGGGTCGGGCTGGCGGTAGAGGTCGAGGCTGGGCAGTTCGGTGAGCGGAACGCCCTCGTCGAGCACCGGGTAGGGCTGGGCGCCGATGACCTCGACGCTGTGGCCGAGCCGGGCGAGCTCGCGGCCGAGGTGGCGCACGTACACGCCCTGCCCGCCGCAGAAGGGATTGCCCTTGTAGGTGAGGAGTGCGATGCGCAACGGCCGGTCGCCGGTCCCGTCGGAGCTGCCGTCGCCCGTGCGGGGGCCTGTCTCTATGGCCTCAGCGGTCACACTCGGCCCCCTTCTGACTGCGTGTTCGCCGGAGCGTAACCGGTCGCGCTAATCTAGAACAAGTTTCAGACTTGATAGAACACGTTGCAGACTTGATCGTTCGACGTGCATCGAATCTACCGGCAGGTAGCGTCGGCGGAACGGCCGGATCGGGTGATTCGCGCCACGACGGACGCCCTGGCATGCTGTGCGCGCCCGGCCGGGGCCGCTTCGTCCGTCCGGGTGCGGTATCAAGCCATGGATCACGGATCGTGGATCGGGGACAGCATGACCGCGGACGCCAGACCGGCAGCGCCTCCGTTGACCGAACGCCAGGAGGCCCGTCGCCGCCGCATCCTGCACGCCAGCGCCCAGCTGGCCAGCCGGGGCGGGTTCGAGGCGGTGCAGATGCGGGAGGTGGCCGAGGCCGCCGGGGTCGCGCTGGGCACCCTCTACCGCTACTTCCCGTCCAAGATCCATCTGCTGGTCGCGACCATGCAGGACCAGCTCCAGCACATGCACACCACGCTCCGCAAGCGCCCGCCGGCCGGCGACGACGCGGCGCAGCGGGTGGCCGAGACGCTGATGCGCGCCTTCCGCGCGCTGCAGCGCGAACCGCACCTCGCGGACGCCATGGTCCGCGCCCTGACCTTCGCGGACCGCAGCGTGAGCCCCGAGGTGGACACCGTCTCCCGGCTCACCACGGCGATCATCCTGGACGCGATGGGCCTGGAGCACCCGACCCCGGAGCAGCTCTCGGCGGTCCGGGTCATCGAGCACACCTGGCACTCGGCGCTGATCACCTGGCTGTCGGGGCGGGCCTCGATCGCCCAGGTGAAGATCGACATCGAGACGGTCTGCCGCCTCATCGACCTGACGGCGGAGGAACGGCCGGAGCGGGGCTGAGGGGCCGGGCGCCCGCGAGCGCCACCACGGCCGCCCGGCGGTGGTCCGTCCACTCACTCAGCCGGACATCGTCCCGCCCGGCCTTGAACAGCGCCTCCCGCCGGACCCACAACCGCAGCAGCGCCGGGCCGGGGTCCGGCCCGGTGCGGGCGGCGTCCACCTCGGCCTCCGGCAGCAGCCGCCGCAGTACGGGCAGGGGCCCCGGCCGCCGCGTCAGGGGCTCCACGTCGATACCGACCGGGCCAGGCCCGACCGCCGCGGCGGCCAGCCCGTCGGCGTGACTGAGGCTGGCGCCCAGGCCGGGGCGGTCCGGCAGATACGGCCGGCCGTGCCCGCTCTCCCCGCACCCGGGGCAGCGCTGGGCGGGCTCCATCTCGTGGGGCGGCCGCCCGGTGACCCGGGAGGCGCACAGCCGCAGCAGCAGCCGGGCCGCCACGACATCGGCACGCCGGGCGGGCACCCGGACCGCCGCGAGCCGGTGCCGCTCCCACGGGGCGAGCATGTCCTCGTCCAGCTCCGGGCAGGCCAGCACCTCGGCGGTGGTGGCGACCAGGGCGACGGCGGCCGCGCCCTTCCCGTACGGCGGCGGGAGGAGGGTCACCATCGGCCCGTGCTCACCCGGCCCGTGTTCACCCGGCCGGCGCCTCGGCGAGGCCGACGGAGCCCAGGAAGCGCTCCTTGACGCGGGCGAGGGTGCGGAAGTCGTCGATGGTGACTTCCTGCAGGTCGATGCTGTCGCCGGAGATCTCCTCCAGGAGATCGATGAACTCCAGGAAGTCCATCGAGTCGATGAGACGAGCCTCGATGAGGTCCTCGTCGACACCGATCGGGCCGTCGAGGCCGGGGTTCTTCTCGTTGAGCCACGCTACGACACGTTCCATGGGAGAAACCGCTCCTCGTTGTTCTGCGTTCTCTTGCTCTGTGTTCTCTTGCTCTGTGTTCTCGAAGGACTCGAACGGATCCGACGGCTGCCGGGCGGACGGAGGTCAGGAACCGGCCGTGCGGAGCCGCTCCAGGGCCTGTTCGGCGGTGCCGTGGGCGAGGATCATCGCGTGCACCCAGCGTTCGACGCCGAAGGCGACGCAGGAGCTGTACGCGGGACCGTGCGAGCCGGCGCGGATGCCGAGCCGCTCGCCGAAGAAGTTGCGGTGCCGGTTGACGGAGGCGATGGCCGTGCCGTCGGGGGCGCTGTACTCGTACTTCACCGGGTCCAGCGCCATCAGGCGGGCCCGCGATCCCCCGTTGTCGTAGAACGGGTCGTCGGCCGCCGCCCGGGTCAGGACCAGGCCGAGCCGTCCGGCCACCTCCTGGATGAACTCGCCGCCGCGCTCGTGGTGTTCGGAGGCTCCGTCCTTGGTTCCGAGGTAGATCACCTCACGCATATGGAACCCCCAGAGGCGGCGCAGGCCGTCGTAGTGGGTCTCGTTGCGGAAGCAGCGGCCGACCGCCGAGAGCCGCAGCCCGTCCTCGCCGACGTCCTGGCCCTCCAGGGAGAGCAGCAGGCCGTAGCAGGTGGCGGACGGCAGCACATGGCCGGTCGGGTGCAGCGGGAGGTCCTGGGGCGATCCGCCGGACGCCAGCCCGTCGAGGACTTCCGGGCCGAACCGCCCTGCGGAGACGCCGAGATGAGGGAAGTTGCGGAAGAAGTCCAGCCGTGCCAGTCCGTCGGCGGACAGCAGGGGCGGCCCCACGACCTCGGGGGCGGAGAGCCGGGCGGCCAGACCGGTCAGCAGGTCGTCCAGCCCCCGCAACAGAGCGGTGCGGACCGGGTCCAGCGTGATCAGCCCGGCACCGGGGCTCTTCAGCTCGATGCCCGGCAGGGCCGTGATGCTGGATGTGTTCATGAAACCGCGTCTTTCTCGGTCGGGCCGGCCATCGGCGACCCACCGGATGTACGAACCGCATCGCCATGACGGCGGCGACCCTGAGCAGGGCCGTCGACAGGTCGGCCAGCAGGGCCGTCACCGGCCGGAGCGCGGGCAGGGAAAACGGCTTGACAGCCCGCCACGAACCCGACCGCGCCCTTGGACATTAGGCCCGTTGCTCGCCTGTTGTCTAGACCAAAGATACCGAACGGCAGGTACCGGTTCCGCGCCTGTCAAGCACATGACCACACCCCATATCCCCATATGTGCGAGGCACTTGACAGCTCAGGCGGTCTGGACCAATCCTGCTGATCGACGTGGTCACGGCTGCTCCCGCCACGGCACTGCCATCCGTCCCGCCGCCCGCGGCGACCCCGCTCCCCCGGGGTCGCCGCACGGCCGGCCGAGGAGAAGAACCTGCCATGAACCTCATGACGACACCCGCCCCTCGCCGCCGGCCGCGCCTGCACCGCGCGGCGTCGGACATCCCGTACTTCAGCGCGGACGGCGAGGCCTACCTCGCGCAGACAGCCCTGCGGGAGCTCGACAAGTCGCGTCCGCTGCGGGTGCTGTCCGAGGAGGACTTCGCCCACTGGCAGACGTACGGCTACGTCATCGTCCGGGAGGCGGTCCCGGCCACGGTGGCCCGGCAACTGCTGGACTTCACCTGGGACTTCCAGGGCCTGGACCCGGAACGGCCGGAGAGCTGGTACGAGGACCGGCCGCTGCGCTCCGAGCTGGACCAGCAGCTGCACATCTACGGCTTCGTGGAGGCGTACCACCACCAACTGCTGTGGAACAACCGGCAGTCGCAGCGGGTGTACGACGCCTTCGTCGACGTATGGGACTGCGAGGAGCTGTGGGTCACCCTGGACCGGCTCAACCTCAACCCGCCCAACCGGGGCAACCGTGACCGCGCCCTGATCGAGCCGACGGACCGGGGCTTCGACATCGAGCTCCACTGGGACATCGACACCACGCTCGCCGTGCCGCCGCAGCGGGTGCAGGGCATCATCGCGCTCAACGACACCCGGCCGGAGACCGGCGGTTTCCAGTGCTGCCCGGAGCTGTTCCGGCAGTTCGACACCTGGAAGACCGGCCAGCCCGGTGACCGGGACCCGCTGCGCCCGGACATCGACCGGGACGAACTCCCGGTCGTACGACCGGATCTGCACCCCGGCGACCTGCTCATCTGGAACGGTCTGCTGGCCCACGGGGTGGCGCGCAACCTCTCCGAGAACGGTGTGCGGGCCGTGCAGTACCTGTCGATGATGCCCGCGCTGGAGGAGCACGAGCGGCTGCGCAGATCCCGGGTGGAGTCCTGGCGGCATCTGCGGACGCCGCGCTGGAACCGCACCCTGGTCGGCGACCCGGTGCTGCCCGAGTCCAAGCGCTATCCGACGGCCGAACTGAACGCTCTGGGCAGCCGGTTGCTGGGGCTCGCCTCGTGGCAGGACCCGGTCGAGGAGACCGAGGACGTCGCGGGCGTCGAGGGCACGGCATCCGCCGCTCCGAGCGGGGAGCCTTCGTGCGCCGCGTCTGCCTGACCCTGCCCACCCACCGGGCATGCTCCGGCACCATCGCGGCGATCGGCGAGGAGGCGGCTTACGGGGCACGGGAGTTCGGCGTCGAGGTGCACCTCCTGATCCTGGACTCCTCTCCCGAGCCGGTCCTCGCCGAGCACCGGGAGGCGGTGGCCGCGCTGCCCGCCTCCCCCGGTGTGACCGTCCACCACCTCGACGAGGACGAGCAGCGCGCCTTCCTGCGCGAGGTGACCGAACGGTCCGGAGCGACGTCGGCTGCGGCGGACCGGCTGCTGGGCCTGATGCTGCCGTCCCGCGTCTCCTACGGGGCCTGCACCAACCGGGCGTTCCTCATCGCCCAGGCCCTCGGCTGCACGTCCGTGCACCGCCGGGACTCGGACAGCCGCTACCAGCACCTCGACGGCGAACCGGTCTTCCCGCTCCACCAGGAGCTGGCCCACCTGGGCCAACGGGCGGACCACGTACGGACGTCGGCGACGAGGAGCAAGCTGCCACCGGGCTCGGGCGACCGCCGGGTGGCGGTGGCGGGCGGCTCGTTCGTGGGCGAGATGTCGGTGGACGTGGCGGAGATCCGCGAGCTCGACCCGGACACGTACAGCGAACTGATCGGCCTGTCGCTCCCCGAGGGGTACCCGGATTTCTGGCGCAAGCATCTGATCGACGAGTCGTTCCGGGGCGCGGGCAACGGGAGGTTCGGCGGCGACAGCACCACGCTCGCCCCCATCAGCCCGATGCACGTGGACATGTGCAACATCGCACTCGACCACGAGGTCTACCGCAGGATCCCGCTGCCACCCGCCACCGACACCATCGGCAGCGACTACTTCCTTCTCCACCTCGCCCACGACGCCCGGCTGCCCGGCCTCCAACACAACCGGCACATCGTCAACTTCCATACCGTGGAACGGCGTACGGACGACGGATTCCTCGCCTACCAGCTCCGTTTCGCGAAGTTCCTGCTGGCGAAGACGTATCTCAACGCCGTGTACGCGAGGACGGCACAGGCCGGTGACGCGCTGCTCGACGCCGGGGGCCACCTCCGGGCGTCCGTGGTGGCCGGGTACGTACGGGACAGCATCGCGCTGGACCGTACGGAGGTCGCCCGCCGCCTCGACGTGATCGACCGGGCCTACCGGCGGCTCGGCGGCCGCTACACGACGGTCGCGGACACGCTCGCGGAGAACAGCGGCCGACTCCTGGACGAGGCCCGGGACGACATGGCCGACTTCGCGCTGCTGATGGACCACTGGGAGGCGCTGTCCGGCGCGAGCGCCGAAGCGGGCCTGGAGCAGCAGGTCCGGGCCGTGACCCGATGAACTCCGCCGCCGACAGGGAACCCATGCACCAGAACCCCCCGCACACCACCACGACCACGGTCACCGTCGCCTACGCGGGCGGTGCGGAGCGGCGCGGCCCGATCACCATGGGCCAGGCCAACATGATCCGCTGCATCCTGCGGGACGACCCCACCCACATCAACATCCACGATGTGTGGCCCGTCCCCGAGGACGCCACCGTGGCGGCCGTCACC
Source organism: Streptomyces sp. iso_384 (assembly GCF_056172905.1). Taxonomy (NCBI): domain Bacteria; kingdom Bacillati; phylum Actinomycetota; class Actinomycetes; order Kitasatosporales; family Streptomycetaceae; genus Streptomyces; species Streptomyces sp. iso_384. Next base: position 1,993,789 of record NZ_JBWBTT010000001.1, on the reverse strand, counting down.
GACGCTCTGCGCGCCCTGGCCGTACGGCACGAGGGGCTGCGCACCACCTTCCCGCACCCGCCGGAGACCGCACCGGTCGACCAGGCCGTGGCGGCGGAGGGCACGTTCACGGTGACCGTCCTCGACCACGCCGAACTCCCCGCCGATCCGGCGGGGTACGCGGAATCGGTGGCGCGGGCGGCCCGGGCCGGGCGCTTCGCCCTGGAGCGGGAGTTCCCGATGCGGATCACTCTGCTCACCGTGGCCGGACAACCGGCCTACGTGGCACTGGCGTTCAGCCACGCGGTGGCCGACGGCAGCGCGATGGCCATCCTGCGCGAGGAGTTCGCCGAGCTGCTGGCGGGCAAGGAGCTGCCGGGGCTCACGTCCCTCCCCCCGGTCGACCTGGCCGCCGTGGAGGCCTCCCCGGCCGGGCTGCGGAAGTCGGAGGCCTCCCTGCGGTACTGGGAGCGGATCCTGCGCACCGGGCCGCAGGAGATGTTCGCAGAGCCGCGCGGCAGGAGGCCGGGGACCGACGAGGAGGCCCGGCAGCTGACGCTGCGCTCCCGTCGGGGCGGCCGGGCGCTCGCCGGTGCGGCCCGCCGTACCGGACACCCCGAGGCCACCGTGCTGATGGCCGCCTGGTGCGCCCTGGTGGCCCACCGGGCGGGCCAGGACAGCTGTGTCACCGCCGTCCCGAGCGCCAACCGGTTCCACCCCCGGGTCGCCCGTTCGGTGACCACCACGTCCCAGGACGCGCTGCTTCACCTGGACGTCCGGGTGCCCGCCTTCGACGCCCTGGTCGCCCGGACCTGGGGGGCGGTGCTCAACGCCTACCGGCACAGCCAGTTCGACTCCGTACGGCTGTGGGAGATGATCGACCGGGTCACCGCCGAGCGCGGCAGCCACTTCGGCCGGGACGTGGTGTTCAACGACGTGAGCGCCCTGCCCGCCCCACTCCTGGGCACCGACGCGCAGGACCGCGACGACGCCGGGCAGGAGCTGACCTGGGGGCCGCCCCAGACGCTGCCGACCCGGCTGCTCGCCTTCACGTACCGGACGGCGCCCCAGCTCCACATCTCCCTGTGGGCCGCCCCCTCGCTCTTCACCCCCGAGGAGGCGGAGGGGTTCCTCACCGGGCTGGTCCTGCTCCTGGAGGCGGCCGCCGCCGGGGACGTACCGATGGAGGCGCTGGCCGAGGTGACGGGAGTCCGCCCCGCCGAACGCGGGTCCGGCTGGCTCCGGGTGGACGGCTGCTGGGTCTCGCCCGACGCCGTGCGCGAGACCCTCGGCCGGGCGGTGGGCGGACTGCCGGTGCGAGTGGCCGAGGAGCCCGCACCGGACGGGACGGCGGACGGCGCTGCGGAGGGGCCGGCCGGCGCGGAAGGGCACCTCACGGCGTACATCGCCCGCGGCGACACCCCGTTGACGCCCGAGGAGGTCCACCGGGCGCTGACCGCCCTCATCCCGGCCGCCGGTTCGGGGGTCCTGGCACCCCACCGCTACGTGCTCGTCGAGAACCCGCCCGCCGAGCCGGACCGGAGCGACGCCTGGCGTCGGCTGCAGATCATCGAGGAAGGGACCGGCAGGAGCCGGCAGGTGCGACATGAGCGTTGACGACACGACCCTCCAGAAGTCCGAACCGCTGCCCAGCCCCTGGCGGTCGGGCCGGTTCCGGCTGTTCTTCACGGCGCGCAGCGCGTCGCTGCTGGCCGACGGCATGCTGATGGTGTCCCTCACCACGGCGGTGCTGGGAGCGGGACACGGGGCGAGCGGCGTCGGGTACGCGCTGGCGGCGTGGATGACCCCGATCGTGCTGCTGGTGCTGTTCGGCGGGGTGCTGGCGGACCGGTTCACCCCCCAACTGATGATGATCTGCGCGGACCTGGCGCGCATGCTGGCGATGCTGACGCTGGCCGCTCTCCTCTTCTCCTCCGACAGCGTCCCGCTGTGGCAGATCATGGGTCTGATGGCGCTGAGCGGTGCCGCGACGGCGATGTTCCAGCCCGGTATGGCGAGCATGGTCCCGCGGGTCGCGGAGGACATCCAGAAGGCCAACGCGCTGCTGCGGATCTCCGAGGCCCTGAGCACGCTGCTGGGCCCGGGCCTGGCGGGCATCCTGGTGGCGTACTGGCAGGTCTCGGGCTCGTACCTGGTCATCGCGGCGGCGTACGCGCTCAGCGCCCTGGTCCTGCTCCCCCTGCGGAAGCTGCACACGGAACGCGACGAGGGCGACGCCCCGATGTGGCGCAGGCTGGCGACGGGCTGGCAGGAGTTCCGGTCGCGCCAGTGGCTGTGGGGCGTCATCGCGGTCTGGTCCGTCTACGGCCTGTTCGTGTTCGGCCCCGCGCTGCCGCTGGGTGCGACGCTGATGATCGAGCAGCACGGGGCGAACGGGTACGGCTGGATCGCCTCGGCGGACGGCGCGGGCACGATCATCGGCGGCCTGATCGGCATGCGGGTCCGCCCCCGCCGCCCCTTGGTCGCAGGCGCCCTGGCCATGCTCTGCTTCGCGCTCAACCCCTTGGCCCCGGCCCTGGAATGGTCCTTCGCGGCCACGGCGATCGCCCACGTCATCGCGGGCTACGGCTTCGCGTTCTGGGGCGTGATGTGGGCGACGAGCGTCCAGTCGCACATCCCGCTGACGGTCCTGAGCCGCGTCTCGGCGTACGACGTCGCAGGCTCCATCATGGTCATCCCCCTGGGCCGCGCCCTGGCGGGCCCGGCGGCGGACGCGTTCGGCGCGAACGAGGTGCTGATCTTCTCGTCGGTGATGTCGTTCGCCCTGCTGGCGGTCATGCTCAGCGTCCCGGCGATCCGCGCACTGCGCCGGGCCCCGGAGGACACGCTCCGAACGGCGGAGGCCGAACCGGCGGTCTGAGCTGCTGGCTGCACCGGGGCGGGCGCGGCGAGGCCCGGGAACGCCAGGTCGCGGCGCACGCGCTCGGCGAGGTTTCCTGAGCCTTCGCCGGCGATCCGGCGGAATAAGGAACTCGGCATGATCGGGCAGGCGTCGGCCGGCCGGGGATTCTCCGCTGGAGATCGATCCCGAAGGCGTCGTCTTCCTTTCCGACGACGGCCTGCTGCTGTCCGAACAGGTCTCGGGTTTCGATCTTTGGAGGTCCGGAATGACGTGGAAGAACGAAGAGGAAGTAGATGTCGTGATTACCGCTGTCGCGCCGGCCGGATCTCAAGTTTACGGCGTCGGCATCACGGGGTTTATCGACCAGGTCAAGCATCCTTCCTGGTGGTCGGGAGATGCAGCTCCCCCTCAGGTCGGTGACCAACTGCACGCAGTCGTACTCGATGAAACAAGGAATCCGCCTCGTCTCAGCGCACTCCAGAGGGACATCGAAGTCGCACGAGCACTGCGCGAACGGAAGTGATCTCGGATGTGTCGGGGCTCCCACCGCACCGGCGGACTGGCGCTGGCCTGATCCGAGTAGCCGCCCGTAGCAGCCGGACCCTTCACTCCTCCGGCGGAAACACCACCTCCCCCGACCCCGCCAGCGTCAGCGTGATCGCCTCCACCGGGCAGCCTTCCGCCGCCGCGAGGACGTGTTCGCCCGCGTCGCGGTTCTCCTCGGTCGGGTGGGACTGGCGGGCCGAGTCCAGGTGGAAGGCGTCGCCCGCGTGGTTGACGCACATGCCGGAGCCGATGCAGACGGAGCGGTCGACCTCCACGTGCCAGCGGTCGCCCATCACGCCTCCCGGTAGCCGGCGGGCAGGTGGATCATCTTGTGCTCGAAGAACTCGCCGTAGCCCTCGGGGCCGAACTCGCGGCCCAGGCCCGAGTTCTTGTAGCCGCCGAAGGGGCCGAGCATGTCGAGGCTGAAGGTGTTCACGCTGTACGTGCCCGTGCGGACGCGGCGGGCCACGTCGATGCCGCGTTCCGTGTCCGATGTCCAGACGCTGCCGCTGAGGCCGTACGGGGAGTCGTCGGCGATGCGGACGGCCTCGTCCTCGTCTCCGTACGGGATCAGGCAGATCACCGGGCCGAAGATCTCCTCGCGGGCGATGCGCATGGAGTTGTCGACCGAGCCGAAGAGTGTGGGTTCGACGTACCAGCCGCGTTCCTGGGAGGCGGGGCGGTTGCCGCCGGTGAGGATCTTGGCGCCTTCCTCCTGGCCCAACCGGATGTAGTCCAGGGAGCGTTGCTGTTGGCGTTGGGCCACCAAGGGGCCCAGTTCGGTGGCCGGGTCCAGGGGGTCGCCCACGCGGAGTGCGCCTGCCGCTGCCGCGAAGGCCTCCGCCATCTCGTCGTAGCGGCTGCGCGGGGCCAGGATGCGGGTCTGGGCCACGCACGCCTGGCCGTTGATCATCCAGGCGAACGGGACGATGCCCGCCACCGCCGCCTCCAGGTCCGCGTCCGGGAGGATGACCGCTGCCGACTTGCCGCCCAGCTCCAGGGTGACTCGGGTCAGGTTGCGCGACGCCACCTCCATCACCCGGCGGCCCGCCGCGACCGAGCCGGTGAAGGAGACCTTGTCCACGTCCCGGTGTGCCACCAGGTATTCGCTGACCTCCCTGTCGGCCGGGAGGATGGAGAGGACGCCGGGCGGCAGGCCCGCCTCTGCCGCTGTCTCCGCCAAGAGGTAAGCGTCCAGAGGGGTTTCCGGGGAGACCTTCAGGACCGCCGTGCAGCCGGCCAGGAGGGCAGGGGCCAGTTTCGCCGCTGCTGTGAACTGGGGGACGTTCCACGGGACGACCGCGGCGACCACGCCCACCGGTTCGCGGCGGACCAGGAGCGGGCCGAGGACTCCGTCGCGCCGCTCCTCGTACGGGAACGTGCGGGCCACCGTGATCGCCGAGTCCCAGACCATCATCGCGGCCAGCGCCTGCACCATGACGCTCGCGCTGTACGGGGTGCCGTTCTGGGCGCTGATGAGGCGGGCGAACTCCTCGTGGCGTACGGCGAAGGCGTCCTTGATCCGGGTGATCACCGCGATCCGCTCGTCCAGCGTCATGCGAGGCCAGGGGCCCTCGTCGAAGGCGTGGCGGGCGGCTGCGACCGCCCGGTCCACGTCGCCCTCGGAGGCGTGCGGCACGCGGCCGATGACCTGTTCGGTGTGCGGGGAGATCACCTCGATGACCTCGGTGGAGAGCGGATCGGTGAACTCCCCGCCGATGAACAGGTGTCCGTGTTCCACCAGCTCCGTACGTTCCGTCATGGCCGTCGCCTCCTGTGAACCCGTACATCCGTACACCCACGCACGCGCAACTGATTGCTCGTCAGAACTGATACCAGTTCCTGTTTCAGGAGTCCACGGTGCGGACCGCACCCGGGCGGCGAATATTTGGTAGACCTGGGCTACCACTGGAACGAGTTCTCGTTACAGTTGGCTCAGCGCACGCCGCCGAGCAGAGATGGGGAGCCCATGACGCAGGTGCCGCAGGTACCTCAGGTGACCGACCACGGCGGAGGCGTCCACAGCATCAAGGTCCCCATCCCGGACAACCCGCTGGGGCACACCCTCGTCCATCTCGTCGACACCGACCGGGGCCCGGTCCTCATCGACACCGGCTGGGACGATCCCGCCTCCTGGGACACCCTGGTCGCCGGGCTCGCCGCCCTCGGCACCGCCGTCACCGAGATCCACGGCGTCGTCATCACCCACCACCACCCCGACCACCACGGCCTCTCCGGCCAGGTCCGCGAGGCCTCCGGGGCCTGGATCGCGATGCACGAGGCCGACACCGCGATCGTCCGCCGCACCCGGGACTCCGAACCCGGCACCTGGCTCGACTACCTCACCCGCAAGCTCGCCGCCGTCGGCGCACCCGAGGAGCATCTCGCCCCGCTGCGCGCCGCCCGCAGCGGAGGGCGGCTGCGGACCCTGCCCGGGCTGCGTGCCGCCCTGCCCGACCGGGAGATCGTGCCCGGCGAGCTGCTCGACCTGGCCGGGCGGCGACTGCGCGCCGTCTGGACGCCCGGGCACACCCCGGGCCATGTCTGCCTCCATCTGGAGGAGCGGCATCCTGCCGGGCTCGCCGGGCACGGGCGGCTGTTCTCCGGCGACCATCTGCTGCCGGGAATCAGTCCGCACATCGGGCTGTACGAGGACCCGGACGACACCGCCGTCACCGACCCGCTCGGCGACTACCTCGCCTCACTGGAGCGGGTCGGCCGGCTCGGGGTGGCCGAGGTGCTGCCCGCGCACCAGCACGCGTTCACCGATGCGGGCGGGCGGGTGCGGGAGCTGCTGGACCATCACGAGGAGCGGCTGACCGGGCTCCTCGCCCTGCTCGCCGCGCCGCTCACCCCGTGGCAGCTGGCCGAGCGGATGGAGTGGAACCGGCCCTGGGCGCAGATCCCGCACGGTTCGCGGTCCATCGCCGTGTCGGAGGCCGAGTCCCATCTGCGGCGGCTGGTGAAGCTCGGCCGCGCGGAGGCCGTACCGGGCGGGCCCCCGGTGACGTACATCGCCGTCTGACACCCGGCACCCTCGGCGGCCCGCGCAGCCGGTGACGTACATCGCCGTCCGGGCCTCGCGCGGCCGGGCCCCGGTGACGTACATCGCCGTGCGAGCTCCCTGCCGCTCCCCTACGGACCGGTAGAGTGGGCAGGTCGTCATCATGCCCGTACAGGGGGAAGCCGGTGCGAATCCGGCGCTGTGCCCCAGCCGTGACCCGTCCGCCCGACGGCAGCCGGACCGCCCTCCGCGGAGCGTGACCGGCTCGGGCCACCGGAACCCCGGTGGCCGGCACCGTCGAGGCATACGGGGCCGGAGCCCGGTGCCCTCGTGCGCCCGGGGAGTCCGGCCCTCGCAGGAGAGGCCCAGCCAGCCATGACCGTACGCCGCAGCGCAGCCGCGCTCGCGACCACCGCCGTGCTTCTCGGCGCGGCCGCCCCCGTAGCGGTCGCCGCGCCGAGCCCTTCCCCGTCGGCGGAGCTGCCGGCCGGGCTCTACGGCACCGCGGACCCCACGTACGACGGGGTGTGGCGGCAGTCGCTGGCCTTCCTCGCGCAGAAGATCGAGTACGTCACGCCGTCGACGCAGGCGGTGGACTGGCTGGTGGGGCAGCAGTGCGACAGCGGGGCGTTCACCTCGTACCGCGATGCCTCCGATCCCTGTGACGCGTCCACGGTGATGGACACCAACGCCACCGCCGTCGCCGTCCAGGCGCTCGTCGAGGTGAACCTGCACCGGGACGCCGCGAACAACGGCGCCGACTGGCTGAAGTCCGTGCAGAACGAGGACGGCGGCTGGGGCTACAACCCCGGCAGCCCGAGCGACGCGAACTCCACCTCCATCGTGATCGGCGCGCTCGCCCGCACCGGCGTCCCGGTCGGCGAGCTCACCACCGCCGACGGCAGCACCCCGTACACCGCGCTCCAGACCCTGGCCATCCCCTGCGAGGACAAGGACGGCGGCGCGTTCGCCTACCAGCCGGGCAAGAAGGGCGAGCTCACCGCCAACCTGGACGCCACCGCGGCCTCCGTGCTCGGTCTGATGGGCAAGGGCATCGCCGCCGGCACGTCCAACGCGGTCAAGGACCCCTCCTGCACCACGGGCGACGACCTCAGCCCGGAGCAGACCGCCCAGAACGGCGCCTTCTTCCTCGCGGGCACGCTGAAGAAGCAGCCGTACCTGAAGCAGGCCCCGATGCCGGGCGCCGAGGACAGCACGCCGCAGCCCGACTACGGCAACACCGCGGACGCGGTCGTCGCGCTCGCCGCCTCCGGGCACAAGGACAAGGCCCAGGCCTCCGTCACCTGGCTGCAGAAGAACGCCACGGACTGGGCGAAGCAGGGCGGTCCGGCCGCCACCGCGCAGCTGATCCTCGCGGCGCACGCCACCGGCGCGGACGCCCGCAGCTTCGGCGGCGTCGACCTCGTCAAGCAGCTCAACTCGATGGGGCCCTCCCCCGCCGCCACCGCCCTCCCCTCGCCCACGCCGACCGGTCCGCAGCCCTCCAGCGGCACCGACAGCGACGACAGCGGGCTGAGCCTGGGGTGGCTGATCGGCATCGGTCTCGCCGCCGGCGCGGGCATCGGCTTCCTGCTCAGCATGCGCCGGAAGAAGCAGCAGCCGTGAGCCGTACGCCGGTCCCGGCGCGGCCGCTGAACCCTGTCGTCGCGCGGTTGCGCAATCCGCTCGTCGCACTGGTCGCCGCCCTGGTCGCCGCCTCGGCCGTGCTGCTCGGCGCGGGCAGCGCCGAGGCCGCCGGATACCGCTACTGGTCGTTCTGGCAGGGCAACGGCAAGAACTGGGAGTACGCCACCCAGGGGCCGTCGGTCCTGCGCCCGGACGACGGTACGGTCCAGGGCTTCCGGTTCGCCGTGAGCGAGGACTCGGGCGACGCCGACCAGCCGCGCCGCGCCCCCGACTTCGGGGCGATCTGCGCGGACACCCCGGCGGAGGACGGGAAGAAGCGGGTGGCGCTGGTGATCGATCCGGGTACGGCGGCGGACGCCCCGGACGGCGAGCAGCCGCCCGCCCCGCGCACGGCCTGCGCGCAGGTCGCGCCGGACGCCAGCAGTGCGGAGGCGCTCGCCGCGGTGGCGAAGCCGCTGCGGTACGACAGCAGCGCCATGCTCTGCGCGATCTCCGGCTATCCGAAGTCGGGCTGCGGCGAGCAGGTGTCCGGCGACACCGGCAGCGCGAAGCCGTCCGAGCCCGCGAAGACCGCGGAAGAAACGGGCAAGGACACGGGCGCGGGCGAGGACAGCGGTGGCGGTCCGTCCGTCGGGCTTCTCGTCGGCATCGGCGCCGTCCTGTTGCTGGGCATCGCCGCCGTGGTCCAGGCCCGCCGCCGCCGGTGACCGCCTCCCCGGCCCCGGCCCGGCTGCTGCGCCGCGCCCTGCACGCCCCCGCGGCGGACCGCGGCAACGCGCTGCCCGCCGGGGCGTGGTGGCTGTGGGCGCTGGGGCTCGCCACCGCCGCGTCCCGGACGACGAACCCGCTGCTGCTGGGGCTGCTGGTCGGGGTGGCGGGGTATGTGGTGGTGGCGCGGCGCACGGATGCTCCGTGGGCCCGCTCCTACGGCGCGTTCGTCAAGCTCGGGCTGTTCGTCGTGGCGCTGCGGCTCGTCTTCTCCGTCTTCCTCGGCTCGCCGATCCCCGGTTCGCACACCGTCTTCGTCCTTCCCGAACTGCCCCTGCCGGACTGGGCGCAGGGGGTGCGGATCGGTGGCCGGGTCACCGCCGAGCAGCTCGTCTTCTCCCTCTACGACGGGATGAAGCTGGCCACCCTGCTGATCTGTGTCGGCGCGGCGAACTCGCTGGCCAACCCGGCGCGGCTGCTGAAGTCGCTGCCCGGCGCACTGTACGAGGCGGGGGTCGCCGTCGTGGTCGCGATGACGTTCGCGCCGAACATGGTGGCCGACGTGGTCCGGCTGCGCACCGCGCGCCGGCTGCGGGGCCGGCCGACCGGTGGCGTCCGGGCCGTGGCGCAGATCGGGCTGCCGGTGCTGGAGGGCGCGCTGGAGCGGTCGGTGGCGGTGGCCGCGTCGATGGACGCGCGGGGTTACGGGCGTACCGCCCGGGTTCCGGCCGCTGTCCGGCACACCACGAACGTCCTGACCCTGGGCGGGCTGCTCGGGGTGTGCGCCGGCACGTACGGGCTGCTGGCCGCGCAGGGGGCGGTGTACGGGCTGCCGCTGCTGCTGGCCGGTCTGGTCACGGCGATGGCCGGGCTGCGGCTCGGCGGGCGGCGCTCGGTGCGCACCCGCTACCGGCCGGACCGGTGGGGTGTGCGGGCCTGGCTGGTGGCGTGCTCGGGTGTGGTGGTCGCGGCGGCGATGATCTGGGCGGGGGCGGTGGATCCGGACGCGCTGCACCCCGGGGTCGTGCCGCTGGCCGCGCCGGTGCTGCCGCTGTGGCCCGCCGCCGCGGTGCTGGTCGGGCTGGTGCCCGCGCTGGTCGCCCCCGTACCGCCGTCGACCCGGGCGCACGGACAACCGGCGCATCGCAGCAAGGAGCAGGCGTGATCAGGTTCGAGCGGGTCTCCGTGCGGTACGAGGGCACGGAGCGTCCCACGCTGTCGGGCGTCGACCTCACGGTGCCCGAGGGCGAGCTGGTCCTGCTCGTCGGCCCCTCCGGTGTCGGCAAGTCGACTTTGCTCGGTACGGTCTCCGGGCTCGTCCCGCACTTCACGGGCGGGCTGCTGTCGGGCCGGGTCACGGTGGGCGGTCGCGACACCCGTACGCACAAGCCGCGTGAACTGGCCGATCTGGTCGGGACCGTGGGCCAGGATCCGTTGGCGCACTTCGTCACGGACACGGTCGAGGACGAGCTCGCGTACGGCATGGAGTCGCTCGGTCTGGCCCCCGACGTGATGCGCCGCCGGGTGGAGGAGACGCTCGATCTGCTGGGCCTGGCCGAGCTGCGCGACCGGCCGATCGCGACCCTGTCGGGCGGCCAGCAGCAGCGGGTGGCGATCGGTTCGGTGCTCACCCCGCACCCGAAGGTGCTGGTGCTGGACGAGCCGACCTCCGCGCTGGACCCGGCGGCGGCCGAAGAGGTCCTCGCGGTGCTCCAGCGGCTGGTGCACGACCTGGGCACGACCGTGCTGATGGCCGAGCACCGGCTGGAGCGGGTGGTGCAGTACGCGGACCAGGTCGTCCTGCTGCCCGCCCCGGGCGCCGCCCCCGTGATGGGGCCGCCCGCCGGGATCATGAAGGTGTCGCCGGTCCGGCCGCCGGTGGCGGAGCTGGGGCTGCTGGCGGGCTGGGACCCGCTGCCCCTGTCGGTACGGGACGCCCGGCGCGCGGCGGGCGGGCTGCGGGAGCGGCTGGCGGGTTCGGTTCCGCCGGAGGCCGCCTCGGCCGCGGTGCCGGTGCGGACGGACGTTCCGCCAAGGTCGTTGGAGGTGCCCGTTCCGCCAGGAACGCCGGAGGTACCCGTTCCGCCGGGAACGCCGGAGGTACCCGTTCCGCCGGGAACGCCGGAGGTGCCCGCTCCGGTCGCGGTCGAGCGGCCGCGGGCCGGCCGGTTGGCCCGGCTCCTGGGACGGGGGCCCGCCGCCCCGGCCACCCCGACCGCCGCCGATCCGGTCACCCGGGTCGACGGGCTCGGGGTGCGGCGCGGCCGGGTCGAGGCGCTGCGGCGGGTGACGCTCACCGTGCACCCGGGCGAGACGGTGGCCCTGATGGGCCGTAACGGGGCCGGCAAGTCCACGCTGCTCGGCGCGCTCGTCGGCATGATCGAGCCCACCGCGGGCACCGTGCGCGTCGGCGGCCTGGCCCCGGCCCGGACGGACCCGCGGGCGATGGTGCGCCGGGTCGGCCTCGTACCGCAGGAGCCGCGCGATCTGCTGTACGCGGACACGGTGGCCGCCGAGTGCGCGGCAGCCGACCGGGACGCGGGCGCGGCGGAGGGTTCCTGCCGGGCACTGGTGTCGGAGCTGCTGCCGGGCGTCGGCGACGACACGCACCCCCGGGACCTCTCCGAGGGCCAGCGGCTGGCGCTCGCCCTGGCGCTGGTGCTGACGGGCCGGCCGCCGCTGTTGCTGCTGGACGAGCCGACGCGGGGCCTGGACTACGCGGCGAAGGCCCGGCTCGTCGGCGTACTGCGGGGGCTCGCGGCCGAGGGGCATGCGATCGTCCTGGCGACGCACGACGTGGAGCTGGCGGCGGAGCTGGCGCACCGGGTGGTGATCCTCGCCGACGGGGAGGTCGTCGCGGACGGCCCGACCGGGCGGGTGGTGGTCTCCTCCCCCGCCTTCGCCCCGCAGACGGCGAAGATCCTCGCCCCGCAGGAGTGGCTGACCGTGTCCCAGGTGCGCGGGGCGCTGGAGGCGGGAGCGTGAAGGAGATGACGGACGTCACCGAACGGGCTCCCCGGCCCGTGCGGCTCGGGCCGAAGTCCGTGGCCGTGCTGCTGCTGACCGGGGCCGTCGGGGTGGTCGCCTTCGGGTGGCCGCTGCTGGCGGACGCCGGGTCCGGGCTCGCGCACGCGCGGGACGCGCCCTGGCTGTTCGCCGCGCTGCTGCCGCTGCTGGTCGCGGTGGTGGTGGCGACGATCTCCGAGTCCGGGATGGACGCGAAGGCCGTCGCGATGCTCGGTGTGCTGGCGGCGGTCGGGGCGGCGCTGCGCCCGCTCGGGGCGGGCACGGCGGGCCTGGAGCCGATGTTCTTCCTGATGGTGCTGAGCGGTCGGGTGCTGGGCCCCGGGTTCGGGTTCGTCCTCGGCTCGGTGACCATGTTCGCCTCGGCGCTGCTGACCGGCGGGGTCGGGCCGTGGATGCCGTTCCAGATGCTGTCGATGGGCTGGTTCACCATGGGCGCGGGGCTGCTGCCGGGGCCGGACCGGCTGCGCGGGCGGGCCGAGTTGGCGATGCTGGCGGTGTACGGCTGCGTGGCGGCGTTCGCGTACGGCACGGTGATGAATCTGCAGGGCTGGACGCTGATCACCGGTCTGGGGTCGGGGATCTCGTTCGTCGCGGGCGACCCGCTGCACGAGAACCTGGTGCGGTTCCTCGCCTACTGCGCGGCGACCTCGCTGGGCTGGGACCTGGGGCGGGCGGTGCTGACCGTGGTCCTGACCCTCACGCTCGGTCCTACGCTGCTGAAGGCGCTGCGCCGGGCCACCCGCCGCGCCGCCTTCGACGCGCGCGCGGCGTTCGGGGAGCCCGGGGCGTGAGGCCCCCGGCGTCCCCGGACGGGGCCGCCGCCGGAGTCACAGCCGCTGGATGATCGTGCCCGTCGCCAGGGCTCCTCCCGCGCACATCGTGATCAGCGCGAACTCCTTGTCGCGGCGTTCCAGTTCGTGCAGGGCCGTGGTGATCAGCCGGGCGCCCGTCGCGCCGACGGGGTGGCCCAGCGCGATCGCGCCGCCGTTGACGTTGACCTTCTCCAGGCCGTCGAGGTCCGCCTCGAACTCCTGCGCCCAGCTCAGGACCACGGACGCGAACGCCTCGTTGATCTCGACGAGGTCGATGTCCCGCAGCGACATGCCGGCCTTGCCGAGCACCGCCCGGGTCGCGTCGATCGGGCCGTCGAGGTGGAAGTGCGGGTCGGACCCGACCAGGGCCTGGGCCACGATCCGGGCCCGGGGCTTGAGCTTGAGGGCCCGTGCCATGCGCTTGGACGACCACATGATGGCGCAGGCCCCGTCCGAGATCTGCGAGGAGTTCCCAGCGGTGTGGATCGCGCTCGGCATGACGGCCTTCAGCCCGGCGAGCGCCTCCATCGAGGTGTCGCGCAGCCCTTCGTCCCGGTCGACGAGCCGCCACATGCCCTGGCCCGCCGTCTGCTCCTCCTCGGTGGTCGGGACCTGGACGGCGTACGTCTCGCGCTTGAAGCGCTCCTCCGCCCAGGCCGCGGCCGCCCGCTGCTGGGAGAGCAGGCCGAGCGCGTCGACCCGCTCCCGGGTCAGACCGCGTTTGCGGGCGATGCGCTCGGCGGCCTCGAACTGGTTGGGCAGGTCGACGTTCCACTCGTCGGGCCAGGGCTTGCCGGGGCCGTGTTTGGAACCGCTGCCCAGCGGCACCCGGGACATCGCCTCGACGCCGCAGCTGATGCCCACGTCGATGACCCCGGCGGCGACCATGTTGGCGACCATGTGGGAGGCCTGCTGCGAGGAGCCGCACTGGCAGTCCACGGTGGTCGCGGCGGTCTCGTACGGCAGGCCGACCGTCAGCCAGGCGTTGCGGGCCGGGTTCATCGACTGTTCGCCGGCGTGGGTGACGGTGCCGCCGACGATCTGTTCGACGCAGTCGGCCTGGATTCCGGTGCGGCCGAGAAGTTCACGGTAGGTCTCACCCAGCAGATAGGCGGGGTGCAGATTGGCGAGTGCGCCTCCGCGCCTGCCGATGGGGGTGCGTACGGCTTCGACGATGACGGGTTCCGCGGCCATGAGCTCGTCCTCTCCTCGCGCTTCCGCAGGGGGCGTCCCGGCGCCCACGGAAGGAACTAGTACGCGTTCTAGTTCTGCAAGCAGTCTCGTGACGGCGGCCCGGCTGCGCAAGGGGCGTGCACGCACCGCACGCACGCCCTCCGGCGAGGCGGCGGGCCGGGCGGCGGCACCGGGGGCAACAGATCCGGCCATGGCTCTTGCCACTTGTAGAACTCGTTACTACCTTGCGGGCACCTCCTGATGGCCCGTCAGGCAGCCGGCGAGACAGGCGAACCGGTCGGGCGGGGCGTCGGACGGTTCGCGATCAGATCCGGAGTGGAGAGGTGCCCATGCGCTGCCCCCATCTGCCCGACGGGTTCGACTTCACCGACCCCGATCTCCTCCAGGCCCGCGTGCCGCACCCGGAGTTCGCCCTGATGCGGGAGACCTCGCCGGTCTGGTGGTGCACCCAGCCGCCCAACATCTCCGGGTTCGGCGACGCGGGCTACTGGGTCGTCACCCGCCACGCGGACGTCAAGTACGTTTCCACGCACCCCGAGTTGTTCTCCTCGAACACCAACACCGCCGTCATCCGCTTCAACGAGACGATCAGCCGCGACCAGATCGACGTCCAGAAGCTCATCATGCTGAACATGGACCCGCCCGAACACACCCGGGTCCGCCAGATCGTCCAGCGCGGCTTCACCCCGCGCGCGGTGCGCTCGCTGGAGGCGGCCCTGCGCTCCCGGGCCCGCTCCATCGTCGAGACGGCCCTCGCGTCGGCGGACGCGGACGGCTCCTTCGACTTCGTGACCAACATCGCGGTGGAGCTGCCGCTCCAGGCCATCGCCGAGCTCATCGGCGTACCGCAGGAGGACCGTTCCAAGATCTTCGACTGGTCCAACAAGATGGCCGCGTACGACGATCCGGAGTACGCGATCACCGAGGAGGTCGGCGCCGAGGCGGCGATGGAGATCGTGGCGTACTCGATGAACCTGGCGGCGGCCCGCAAGGAGTGCCCGGCCAAGGACATCGTGAGCCGGTTGGTCGCGGCGGAGGGCGAAGGGAACCTGTCCTCCGACGAGTTCGGGTTCTTCGTGATCCTGCTCGCGGTGGCCGGCAACGAGACCACCCGTAACGCGATCAGCCACGGCATGCACGCCTTCCTCACCCACCCCGAACAGTGGGAGCTCTACAAGCGGGAGCGCCCGAAGACGACGGCCGAGGAAATCGTGCGCTGGGCGACCCCGGTGGTCTCCTTCCAGCGGACCGCCACCCAGGATCTGGAGCTGAGCGGTCAGCGGATCAGGAAGGGCGAGCGGGTGGGGCTGTTCTACTCCTCGGCCAACAACGACCCGGAGGTGTTCGACGCCCCGGAGGCCTTCGACATCACCCGGGACCCCAACCCGCACCTCGGGTTCGGCGGCGGCGGTCCGCACTTCTGCCTGGGCAAGTCGCTGGCCGTGATGGAGATCGACCTGATCTTCAACGCCATCGCCGACGTACTGCCGGATCTGCGGCTGCTGGAGGACCCACGACGGCTGCGTTCGGCGTGGCTCAACGGGATCAAGCAGCTTCAGGTGACCACGGCGGCGGAATCCTGACACCGGTACGCCGGTACACCGGTACACCGATCCCGAGTGGCGGCACCGGCCGCGCGGGCGGACGATGGACGCGCGGCGATCCGTGCCGAAGGGGTGCCGGGACGACGGACGTCGTCCCGGCACCCCTTCGGCCTGCTCTCCCCGCTGTCCTGCTTTCCCGCTGTCTATTCGCCGCCTGCGGCCTTCCCGGCCGGCACGGGCTCCGGATCGGCCTCGGGTTCCGCGCGTTCCGCAGGTTCCGCGGGTGGCTGCTCCACGGCTTCCGCTTCCGCCGCCGCATCCCGCTCCCCGGCCACCAGCCTGCGCGGCCCCGACAGCAGATACGTCAGCCCGAAGCCCAGCGATACGACCAGGGCGCCGCCGGCCGCGTCGAGTACCCAGTGGTTGGCCGTGGCCACGATCGCGGCGATCGTGAAGAGCGGGTGCAGCAGGCCCAGCGCCTTCATCCACAGCTTCGGGGCCAGCATCACGATCACCACACCGCACCACAGCGACCAGCCGAAGTGCAGTGACGGCATCGCCGCGTACTGGTTGGTGACCGTGGTCAGCGTCCCGTAGTCGGGCTTCGCGAAGTCCTGCACCCCGTGGACGGTGTCGATGAAGCCGAGGCCGGGCATGAGCCGGGGCGGGGCCAGCGGGTAGAGCCAGAAGCCGACGAGCGCGAGCAGGGTGGCGAAGCCGATGGACGAGCGGACCCAGCGGTAGTCGGCGGGGCGGCGCACATACAGCACGCCGAGGATCGTCAGCGGGACGATGAAGTGGAACGTGGAGTAGTAGTAGTCGAAGAACTCACGCAGCCAGGTGATCTGGACGACCGTGTGGTTGACCCAGTGCTCGATGTCGATGTGCAGCCACTGCTCGATGGCGTGGATCTGCCGGCCGTGCTCCTCGGCGAGCGGGCGGCCCGCCCGGGCGGCGAGGCGGACCTGGGCGTAGGCGTCGTAGACGACCCGGATGAGCAGGAGTTCCAGCAGCAGGTTGGGGCGGGTGAGGACCCGGCGCCAGAACGGCAGGAGCGGCACGCGTCTCCAGCGCGCGGCGACCGGTTTCGCGTAGTCGGTGGGGACCGGGTGCTGCCAGTACGGCGAGGTGCGGGGCAGGAACGGGGCGAGGCAGGCCGCGCCGAGCGCCACGAGGAGCAGCACGTTGTCGCGTACGGGGAAGAGCGGTTCGAGGTTCGGCAGCAGCATCGTGCCCGGCAGGGTGACGACCAGCAACACCACGGACGGCCAGACCAGCCGGTCGGAGGCCCGCTTGCCGACCCTGCCGACGACCGCGAGGAGCACCCAGAGCAGTTGGTGCTGCCAGGCGGTCGGCGAGACGGCGACCACGACGCAGCCGGTCACGGCGACCGCGAGGAGCAGCTGCCCGTCCTGGGCGTACCGCACCGCGCGCCGCAGGCCGACGGCCACGACGGCGGCGGCGAGCACCAGGAAGAGGACGATCTCCAGCGGCCCTTCGAGGCCGAGCCGGAGCAGCGCACCGTGCAGCGACTGGTTGGCCAGGCTGTCCGGCCGCTCGCCCAGCCCCGCGCCCGCGAGATGGTGCACCCAGTACGTCCATGAGTCCTTCGGCCCCGCGAGCCACGCGACGGCCGTGGCGAGGGCGAAGGCCGCACCCGCGCTCACCGACGCCTGCCGCCTGCCGGTCAGCCAGAGCAGGGCGGCGAACAGGAGCAGCACCGGCTGGAAGGCGGCGGCCAGGCCCACGAGGACACCCGCCGCACGGTGCTCCCGGACGACGAAACAGGCCAGCAGCACCAGCAGGACGGGCAGGATGCTGGTCTGGCCCAGGTGCAGGGCATTGCGGACCGGCAACGACAGCATGAACAGGCTGATCGCGACGGGGGCCGCGAGCAGGGCCGTCCGGCGGCCCACCGGTGCGGGCAGGGCGCGGGCCGCGACGATGCCGAGGGCGACGACGAGCAGCAGCGACCCGAACGTCCACACGACGCCCAGGGTCTGCTGGGCCGAGGAGGTGAGCGGTTTCAGGACCAGTCCGGCGAAGGGCGTCCCGGTGAACCGGCCGCCGTCGTACAGCGAGCCCGTCAGCTGCAGGACCCCGTTCTCCCCGATCCAGGCCTCCAGGTCGAGCAGCCGTTCCCCCGGTGGCTGCCGGAGCACCACCGCCACCTGCCGTACCGCCAGCGCGGCCGCGACCAGCCAGAGCAGGGCACGGGTCAGCCCGGTCCTCGCTCCCGCGTCCGCCGCCGCGTCACCGCGCACACTGTGATCCGCATTCACCACGCTGCGCCGACCCTCCCACCGTTCCATGCACCGCCCCTTCGATTGGAGGCGATGCCGGATGAAGCCTCGCATTGCCCTACGAGGTAGACACAATCAACCCCCTCTTTGCCTGACTGTCATCCTGCTGCGGTCCGGAAGAAGTCGTTCGCGGGGATGAGAAGGCGCCGAAGGCCTCAGGCGTTCGGGTCGGCGGCGGGGGCGTCCGCCTGCCAGGCGGTGAACAGCGGTACGTCCTCGGATCCGGCGAGCACGACGACGCCGAACGGGCGGTCGAAGGCGATGTGGTGCACCCGCTGCGGCCGGGGGGCGGCGCCCGCCGGCGCCATGGCGACCACCGTCACGGCGGCGGTCTCCACCCCTTCCTCGGCGATCTTCAGCACGGCCTCCTGGACCACGTCGGAGATGGTGAGCGGTTCGGGCGAGAGGCCGGAGAAGTCCGCGTCGTCGGAGGTGGCCAGCCGGACACCGAGGGCGGGCAGCTGCCGGGTGACGGCCACCCGGGTGCGCAGCGCGAGCCTCGGCAGCCCGATGGTCACCCGGTCGGTGTCCAGCGGAGCGCCCGCGGCCCGGGGCGCCCAGCCCGCGGGCAGCACCCGGCCGGCCCCGGCACCCGGCTCCCCGAGGACGAGGCGGACCCGGGCCCCGGGGCGGCCGTCCGGTTCCGGTGCGCAGCGGAGCTCGACGACGTACGCTCCGCCGACCGTCCAGGCGTCGGACAGCGGCACGTACGCGAACATGGTCGGCACCGAGGCGACCGCCCGGGCCGCATCCGTGAACGGCAGGTCCTGGGTCCGCCAGGCTTCGAACGGCTTCTCCCAGCGGGCCTTCAGCGCCAGCACGTTGACCAGTGCGAGGAGGATCTCGTCGGTGATCTCCAGCGGCAGCCGGTCGATCAGCCCTCCGGTGGCCTCGCGCACCCAGGCGTCGACGGCCGCCGGGTCCATCGGGCCGAAGCGGACGTCCGGCAGCGCCTCCCGGTACGCGCGCAGCACGGGCACCCGGCTCCAGACCCGGGTGGCCACGCCCAGCGCCCCGGTCTCCACCAGCTCGCGGGCCACCGCCGTGACGACCGGCGCGGCCTCCCGGTCCGCGGTGCCGAGGAGGGCCCGCAGCTCGGCGGCGGTCGCGCCGCGCGCACCGGCGGCCACGGCGGCCAGGGCGAGCCACAGCCCGGCGGGCGAGCACACGAAGCCGGTGCCCGGCTCCGTACGGTTGCGGTCGCCGCGGCCCTCTCCTGTCGTGGCGGCGGCCATGCCGTCACGTATCCAGCGCTCGGCCAGGTGCTGAATCGCTCCGGTGGTGGATCCCGTGGATGCCGTGGATCCCGTGGATGCCGTGGATCCCGTGGATCCCGTGGCCACATCCGTCACTGCTGCCCCCTGCATATGAATGGTGTCGTCATTCGGCCGTGCGGCGGCAAGAATGCCCCGCATGACCTGGACCGTGACCGCCGAACGATACGACTCCCCCGACGCGAGCGCACTGCGCCGGGACTACTACGACGAGGTGGCGAGCCGCTACTGGCAGCGGCCCGCCACCGCCGAGGAGATCGCCGACGGACTCGCCGACGACGGCGCCGACCTGCTCGCACCGCCGACCGGGCAGTTCGTCGTCGGCCGGTACGGGAGCAAGGCCGCGAGCTGTGCCGGGGTGGTGCTGACGGAGGCGGCCGGGCCGGGTACGGCGGAGCTGACGCGGGTGTACGTGCGGCCGGCGTTCCGGGGCACGGGCGGCGGCGGGCTGCTGCTGGCCGCGGTGGAGGAGGCGGCGAGGTCGTACGGCGTACGGCTGCTGCGGCTGGACACCCGCAACGACCTGGTCGAGGCGCGCGGGCTGTACACGAAGCACGGGTACCGGGAGGTGCCGGCGTTCCACCGCCGCACCCCGTACGCGGAGCACTGGTTCGCCAAGGAGCTGTGACCCGGCCCGCCGTGATGCCGGACCGTGCCGCCGCGGGTCAGGCGGGCGGGTGCGGGCGGCCGTGGTCGTCCTGGTCGTCGAGGGCCCGGCGGTGGGCCTCGCGCTCGTCGCGGCGCAGGTGGGCCTCGTGGTCGCGGGGAGGTGTCGGGGAGTGGGGGCGCTCCCTGGTCGAGCCGCTGACCTCGGCGGTCAGTTCGCTGACGAGTTTGACCAGGTCGGTGGGGCGTTCGGGGCCCCACCAGTCGCCGAGGAGCTCGGCGAGGGAGTCCTCGCGGGCCTGGGAGAGGTGGACGACGGCCTCGGCGCCCGCGTCGGTGAGGATCATCTGCAGGCCCTCCCGGCGGGCCAGTCCGCGTTCCTCGACCTGCCGGGCCGCATCGGTGATCACATGCAGCGGTACGGGAGCGGTCTCGGCGAGCCGGGCGGGTTCGACGGTGCCGTGCCTCTTGATCCGCAGGAGCAGCCAGCTGGCCGCGGGCAGCAGGTCGTACCCGGCCCGCGCGGTGATCTTCTCGTAGATCTCGCGGCGGCCCTCCCGGGTGGCGAGCACCGACAGCGCGCGGGCGCACTCGTCGTACGAGGAGCGCTCGACGGGGTTGGAGGCGAGGGTCTGGCCGGCGTCGGGGGCGGTCACCGAGCCCCGGAGCTTGTCCTCGCGGAGGAACCAGGCGAGGACGAAGGCCAGGAGGACGACCGGGGCGGCGTACAGGAAGACGTCCGTGATGGAGGTCGAGTACGCGCCGAGGACGCCGGGCCGCAGGTCGGCGGGGAGCTGTCCGATGGCCCGGGGGTCGGCGGCCAGCCGCCCCGCGTCGACGCCCGGCGGCAGCGACTGTCCGGCGAGCGCGTCCGTGAGCTGGCCGGTCAGCCGGTTGGCGAAGATGGTCCCGAAGATGGCCACGCCGAACGCGGAGCCGATGGACCGGAAGAACGTGGCGCCGGAGGTGGCGACGCCGAGGTCCTGGTACGACACGGAGTTCTGGGCGACCAGGACGAGAACCTGCATCACCAGGCCGAGACCGGCGCCGAAGACGAAGAAGTAGGCGCTCATCAGCCAGGTGGAGCTGTTCTGGTCGAGGTTGTGCAGCAGCAGGAGGCCGACGGCGGTGAGGGCCGTGCCCGCGATCGGGAAGACCTTCCAGCGGCCGGTCCGGCTGACGATCTGGCCGGAGCCGGTAGAGGTGATCAGCAGGCCGAACACCATCGGCAGCATGTGCACGCCGGACATCGTCGGGGTGATGTCGTGGACCACCTGGAGGAAGGTCGGCAGGTAGGTCATCGCGCCGAACATGGCGAAGCCGATGACGAAGCTGATCACGGCGACGAGGCTGAAGGTGCGGATCCGGAACAGTTTCAGGGGCAGGACGGGTTCGACCGCGCGCCGCTCGACGGCGACGAACGCCACGAGCAGGACGACGGCGAGCCCCGCGAGCGCGATGATCTGCGGGGAGCTCCAGGCCCAGGTCGTACCGCCGAGGGAGGCGACGAGCACCAGGGCGGTGGCGACGGACGCGATGAGGAAGGTGCCGAGGTAGTCGATGATGTGCTTCTCGCGGCGGACCGGGATGTGCAGGACGGCCGCGATGACGACCAGCGCGACGACGCCGATCGGCAGGTTGATGTAGAACACCCAGCGCCAGCTGAGGTGCTCGGTGAAGAAGCCGCCGAGGAGCGGTCCGAGGACGCTCGTCACACCGAAGACCGCGCCGAAGAGTCCTTGGTACTTGCCGCGTTCACGCGGCGTGACGAGGTCGCCGACGATCGCCATCGACAGCACCATGAGCCCGCCGCCGCCGAGCCCCTGGAGTGCGCGGAATCCGATCAGCTGGGGCATGTTCTGGGCGATTCCGCAGAGCGCGGAGCCGATCAGGAAGATCACGATCGCGGTCTGGAAGAGCTTCTTGCGGCCGTACTGGTCGCCGAGCTTGCCCCACAGCGGGGTCGCCGCGGTGGCCGCCAGCAGATAGGCGGTCACCACCCAGGACAGGTGGTCGAGTCCGCCCAGCTCACTGACGATCGTCGGGAGCGCCGTGGAGACGATGGTCTGGTCGAGTGCCGCGAGCAGCATGCCGAGGAGCAGCGCCCCGATCGCCACCAGGACGCTCCGGTGGGACTGTCCCTCACCGGGGGCCGGGGGTGGCGGGCTCGGCTGCTGGGCCATGGGCGTCGTCTCCTCGATCCGCTGGACGCACGGATCCGGTCCGGTCCGATCCGCTACACCCCCATCCTGGACGTTTCGTTCTGTTATGGCCTGTTATGTACTGCCGAGGGCGGGCCGAGCCCCGGCAGCCCGTTGGGCTTCCCCGGGGCGGGCTGCATAATCGCAGGCAGCTCAAGGGGAGGGGACCCACGATGACCGGACACGCATGCCCGGAGTGCGGAAGACGGACGGCCGGGGAGCCCGGCACGGAGCACCGGGTGCCGTGCCGGTGCGGCGCGAGCGCGGATCCCGCGCCGCTCACGGGGGACGAACAGCGGGCCGCCCGTACGGCGGAGATCGCCGCGGCCGAGGACTTCGACCCGCTGCGCATCCGGCCGTACGTGACGCTGACGGACCTCGACGCGAGGGCGGGCGGGGGTGGACCTGACGGCCTCGCGGAGTCCGGGGGTTCCGCCGCTTCCGGCGTTCCGGGGGCGGCGGCGTCTGCGGGCGTCCCGGGTTCTCCGGGGGCCGCGGAGACCACGATGCCGCTGTTCCTGGGCGACGACGGCCCGGGCGTAGGCACGGGCACGGGCACGAGTGCGAGAGCGGCTGCCGGGCCGGGGAGCCGCAGACGTTCCGCGGGCGCGGAGCCGGTCTTCGCTCCCGACCCCGTGCAGCCGCGCCGCAGGCGACCCTTCGGAGCTCTCGCCGTGGGGGCGGCCGTGGCCGCGGTGGTCGGTACGGCGGCCTTCGCCGGCGGGCTGTTCGGCGGCGACGACAGCCGGGACGAGGCGCTGCCGGAGGCCACCACGAGCGTCCCGGACGCCGAGGACGAACCGGCCGCGTCGGTCGCCCCGTCGCCCTCCGCGTCGGCCGCTCCGTCCCGCACCCCGTCCACCTCGGCCACTGAGTCCGCCTCACCGTCCGCGTCCGCCTCGCCGACGAGGAGCCAGGAGCCCACCCCGACCGCCACCGCGTCCGCCTCGCCGACGGCGAGCGCATCGGCCACCCCGGACGGCGGTGGCGGCGCGTCCCCGGCCCCGCCGTCCGAGGCCCCGCCCGCCGAACTGGCCGGCCCCTCACTGCGGCCCGGCGACCGGGGCCCGGAGGTCGCCGAGCTGCAGAACCGGCTCATGGAGGTGTGGCTCTACTCGGGCCCGTCCGACGCGAACTACAACGACCGGGTGGAGAACGCCGTGGTGATCTACCAGTCGTACAAGGCGATCCAGGGCGACCCGGCGGGCGTGTACGGGCCGAACACCCGGCGCGCGCTGGAGGCGGAGACGAGTGGACGCGGACGCCGCTGAGCGCGGACGCCGGGCGGGGGGATTGGCGTTCCGGGTGCGGTTTTTGTATCGTGGTGGAACAAAGTAGCTCCCGCCCGCACTCCCTGACCGGCGGGCGGGGGTTGCTCTGGTACGGGACACGCATGCGGAACACCTCGTACCGCACACCCACGTACCGCACCGCCTTCACGGCCCGCGCACGCCCCGCCCCACGGCACGGCACCCGGGCCGTTCGTACACCTCCCCGCGTTCTGGAGCAGCCGATGCCGGCCACCGTCCTCACCGCACAAGCCCTCCTTCTCGACATGGACGGCACCCTCGTGAACTCCGACGCGGTGGTGGAGCGCTGCTGGCGGCAATGGGCGGTCGAGCACGGGCTGGACCCCGAGGCCGCGTTCAAGGTGGTGCACGGCCGGCAGGGGTACGCCACGATGGCCGTGCTGCTCCCGGACCGCCCGGTGGAGGAGAACCACGCGGACAACCGGCGGATGCTCGCCCAGGAGACCGCCGACGTCGAGGGCGTCGTGCCGATCGGCGGCGCGCCCGCGTTCATGGCCGCGATCGCCGGGCTGCCGCACGCACTGGTGACCTCCGCCGACGCCGCGCTCGCCACGGCCCGGATGGGTGCGGCCGCGCTGCCGATGCCCGCCGTCCGCGTCACCGCCGAGCAGGTCGGCGCCAGCAAGCCGGACCCCGAGGGCTTCCTCAAGGGCGCGGCGGAGCTGGGCTTCGACGCGGCGGACTGCATCGTGTTCGAGGACTCCGAGGCGGGCATCGCGGCGGGCCGTGCGGCGGGCATGCGCGTCGTGGGCGTCGGCCCGCGCGCGGCGGCCCTCGCCCCGGACGCGCATGTCGAGGACCTGACGCAGGTACGGGTGGAGGCGGCCGAGGACGGCTCGATCCGCCTGCACATCAACGAGGCCTGAGACTCACCCGGTCCGGGCCGGGCCGTTGCCCCGGCCCGGCATTCAGTCCCGGTGCAGCAGCCCGCATGCGACCAGTTCCAGGACCGTCGCGACGGCCACGACCTGGACCGCCATCAGCGCCACCAGGACGAACAGCTGCACGGCGCCCGCCTCCACGGGTGAGGCGCCGCCCAGCAGCATGCCCACGAACGCCCCCGGCAGCGTGACCAGCCCGACCGTCCGGGTCTGATTCGAGCCCGGGCAGCAACGCGTCCGACGCCGCCGGCCGCGCGATCTCCAGCCTGGCGTCCCGGTCGAGCAGCCCGAGGGCCATGCCCGCCTCCACCTCGCCGCGCCGGGCGGTGAGTTCGTCCAGGGCGCGCCGTCCGGCGAGCACGGTCGCGGTGAGCGCCCCGCCGATGAGGATGCCCGCCACCGGAATGAGCGCCGGGCCCCGGACCGGCACGAGCCCGGTGAGCAGCAGCGCCCCCACCACGGGAAGAAAACGCTCACCCCGATCGGCACGGCCGTCCAGCGCCAGGTGCGGTTGCCGGTGATCCGGCGTCCGGCGGTCCACACCGCCACGGCGAACATCAGCGCCACGAACCCGAGAAGCGGCGCCAGGGACCGGACCACCCAGCCGATGAGCAGGGAGACCGCGGCGAGTTGGGCCGCCGCCCGCACCCCGGCGACGAGAATCTCCGCGACCGGCCCAGCGAGGCCCACGCGGCGACGGCGGCGGCAAGGACCAGCAGGACGGCGAGGACGACGCCGAGCGTGAGGGAGACCGGAAGCAGCACGCGGCAACGACAGGGCGAGCCGCACCCACCCCGGCCCCGCCACCGCCCGGCCGCCCCGCGCGTCCCGGGCAGGTGGCCACGGACTCATCTCGCAAGGCCCGGGAGGCGTAACCGCGAACCCGCCCTGCGAGCTCCGGGCGCCCCGGATTCCCCGCACGCCCCGGGCACCCCGGCCTCCTCGCAAGCCCCGGGGGGGCGTACCCGCGGACCCGTACGCCCCCGCCCCTCGATCCAGCCCCCGACACCACCCGGACAAACCACCCGTGACGGATCCGCGCGCTCCCGCGATCCGTCACTCCCCTTGCACACCCCTTGATGTGACGTGCACATGTCGCCACTCTGTTACCTGACGCCCACCCCACAGAAACCTGGCGTCGCCACGATGGCCGGGCCTCACCACCGCCCGCCCACGCACCCCCCACGTCAAGGGAGTTCGCATGTCCGGTATCTACGCGCGTCGCCTCTCCGTCGTCGCGGCAACCGCCGCACTCGCCGCCTCGTCCGCCCTGCTCGCCGCCCCCAACGCCCAGGCCGCCATGCCCACCCCGGTCAGCGCGGCGACCGCACGCACCTACCTCGGCCAGCTCACCGTCGGCGCCGAGGGCTCGTCCAGCGGCTACAGCCGCGACAAGTTCCCGCACTGGATCACCCAGTCGGGGGCCTGCAACACCCGTGAGGTCGTCCTCAAGCGCGACGGCACCAACGTCCAGCAGAACTCCTCCTGCGCCGCGGTCAGCGGCAGCTGGTACTCGCCCTACGACGGCGCGACCTGGAGCGCCGCGTCCGACGTGGACATCGACCACATGGTCCCGCTCGCCGAGGCCTGGCGCTCCGGCGCGAGCAGCTGGACCACCGCCCAACGCCAGGCGTTCGCCAACGACCTGACCCGCCCCCAGCTCATCGCGGTCACCGACAACGTGAACCAGTCCAAGGGCGACAAGGACCCGGCCGAGTGGATGCCGCCGAGCTCCTCGTACAAGTGCACCTACGTCCGCGCCTGGGTCCACGTCAAGAAGCACTACAACCTGCGCGTGGACTCCGCCGAGAAGAGCGCCCTGCAGTCCGCCCTGAACGGCTGCTGACCCACCCGACGCCCCGGAACCCGTGCGCCCCGCCCCCTCGTTCTGTACGTTACGGAGCCGGTCCACGGAGCCCGTCCGTGACGGCGGCGCGAGGAGACATCACATGGCCGGACTGCGCCTGGGGCCACTGCTGCGGTACGTCGACTGGGAGACCGGGTCCACCGCGACCGTATGGGTCGAGGCGAGCCGTCCGTGCACCGTGGAGGTCCGGTGCGCGGACGGCGCCTCGGGGTCGTCGCCGACCTTCGCGGTGGCCGGGCACCACTACGCCCTGGTGGTGGTGACGGGTCTGACCCCCGGCTCCACCACGGCGTACGAGGTACTGATCGGCTCCCGGCGCGTCTGGCCGCCCGACGACGCCCGCCTCCCGCCGAGCACCATCACCACACCACCGGTGGCGACGGTGTCAACCATGGCTACGACTGCAGCCACAGCGTCGGCAGGCGGCACCGAGGGGGCCGGCGCCGAACCGCCCGGCGTGCGGATCTCGTTCGGGTCGTGCCGCTGGGCCGCCGCTCCCGGCGGCGGGCACGACCCCGTGGGGCCGGACGCCCTGGTCACGCTGGCCGCCCGGCTCGCGGCGGACCCGGCGGCCGAGCGGCCCGACGTGCTGCTGCTCCTGGGCGACCAGGTGTACGCGGACGAGACCTCGGCGGCGACCCGGCGCAGGCTCGCCGCCCGCCGGGATCTGCGCGAGCCGCCGGGCGCGGAGATCGCGGACTACGAGGAGTACACCTACCTCTACGACGAATCGTGGCGCGACCCGGAAGTGCGCTGGCTGCTCTCCACCGTGCCCAGCTGCATGATCTTCGACGATCACGATGTCATCGACGACTGGAACACCAGCGCCGCGTGGCAGCGGGACATGCGCGCCACACCCTGGTGGCACGAACGGATCGTCAGCGGACTGATGTCGTACTGGGTCCACCAGCATCTGGGCAATCTCTCCCCCGCCGAGCTGGCCGCCGACCCCGTGTACGCGGCGGTCAGGGCCTCACCCGACGGCACCGAGGCGCTGCGCCGCTTCGCCGCCGAGACCGACGCGGATCCCGCCCGGACCCGGTGGAGCTACCGGCGTGTTTTCGGCCGAGTACGGCTGGTGATGGTCGACACCCGCGCGGCCCGGGTCCTGGCCGAGGAACAGCGGGCGATGCTCGACGCCGAGGAGGCCGGCTGGCTGCGGGAAGCGGTCCTGGGCGACCCGACTTCGTACGATCATCTGCTCATCGGCAGCTCGTTGCCGTGGCTGCTGCCGCCGCTCGTCCATGACGCGGAGCGCTGGAACGCCGCCCTGTGCGCGGGCGTACGCGGGCGACGCTGGGCGCGGTTCGGCGAGAAGGTGCGCCGCGCGTCCGACCTGGAGCACTGGGCCGCCTTCCCGGAATCCTTCGACCGGTTCACGGAGTTGCTGCGGGAGGCGGGAAGCGGTCCGGACGCCCCGGCGACGGTATGCGTCCTCTCGGGCGATGTGCACCACGCCTACATCGCCGAACCCCGGTGGCCGGACACCGAGCCCCGCCGACCGGACACCGGGCCCGGCCCCGGAACCGACTCCACCGCCGACTCCGGGGCCGCCCCGGCCTCCCGCGTCCTCCAGCTGACCTGCTCCCCCGTGCACAACTCGATCCCGCGATCCATCCGGACGGGCTTCCGATTCGGCTGGAGCCGGGCGGGCCGGTGGCTCGGCCGGGCCCTGGCCCGCCACGGCCGCACGGGAGCGTCGCCGGTGACCTGGGGCAGGGCAGGTGGGCCGTGGTTCGGTAACCAGCTCATGACGCTTACGTTGCTTGGCCGGAAGTCTGCGCTGACATTGGTGCAGGCCACAGCAGACAGAGAAGGGGCCCAGCTAGAGACGGTTCTTGAGCGTTCACTCACCCCTCAGGGTGAGGCAGTTTCCAGCCACTCGACGGAATGTTGAAGTTGCAAGCACTGGTGAGGTTTCCCTAACCTGAGGCGCTCGGTCGGTTCACGTCCCCACCACAACCGAAGGAGCCCACCCCCCATGCTCATCCGCTTGAACCAGGCACAGCCCTACGCGCTCAGCCTCTTCCGCTTCGTCGTCGGCCTGCTCTTCGCCTTCCACGGCGCCGCCACGCTCTTCGGAGTGCTGGGCGGCAACCAGGCGGAGACCGGCGCCTGGCCCGTCTGGTACGCCGCCCTGATCCAGCTGGTCTGCGGTTCCCTGGTCGCCCTGGGCCTCGGCACCCGTGCCGCGGCCTTCCTCGCCTCGGGATCGATGGCGTACGCGTACTTCAAGGTGCACCAGCCCGAGGCGTTCCTGCCGATCCAGAACGGCGGTGAGGCACCGGCGATGTTCTGCTGGGCGTTCCTGCTGCTGGTCTTCACCGGCCCGGGAGCCGTCGCCCTGGACCGCTTCTTCGGATCGCGTGGCACCACGGCCACCGCCGAGGACCCGGCCCGGCGCGAGCAGGCCCCGGCCGTCCCGGCCTGACCGGCGGTCCGCCCACCCGCCCCTCTCCCGGAGTCCCGCGTTCCGCTCGCCGACCCGGCGCGCGGCGAGACTCCGGAGGAGCGGCGCGTAGGCGTGGGGGCGGTGCCCACCACCCCGGTGCGGGGTGGCGGGGCACCGCCCTGCGCCGCGTCCGCCCCGACACCACCTCGGCCCCTACGGTGCGGAGCCCCCGTCACACCTTCCCGGCGGGCCCGAACGGCACCGTGAAGCAGGCCGCCCGCTCCCCCGCACCGCCCTGCCGGTCGTGAATGATCACCGACCGCGCCCCGGCCTCCCGGAAGCCCCAGTCGTGCAGCGCCTCCGCCCGGCCGCCGCCGTCCTCGTCCGTCCGGAAGTCGAGCCACACCTCGTTGACCGGGTCCGCGGTCGCCGCCGGGCGGTGCTGGTAGTGAGGTCCGGCCGCCGCGGGATCGGCGCCGCAGGGCGAGGTGTGCACATGCATCCCGTACGCCCGGCCGGGCACGAGCCCCCGCAGCCGGGCCCCGACCCGGGTGCCGGAGGGGTCCGTGAACTGCGTGACCTCGATCCGCGCGCCCGCCGGCACCAGCCGGGTGTCGTACGTCAGCGCGTCGGACGGGACGAAGGAACCGGGCGGGGAGAACACCCCCGCGGCCCGCATCCACGAACTGCCGCCCGCCGTGGCGGCGTCATCGCTGCGGCTCGGGTCCCCGCCTCCGCCGGGTCCTCCACCGCCGCTCGGCCCCTGCGCCGGGATCCCCACCGCAGGGGCCCCGTGCGCACCGTGGCCGCCGGGCTCCACGTCGTCCGTCGCGTGGGCGACGCCGACGCCGCAGGCCAGCGTCAGCAGGGCCACCGTGCCCGCCAGCACACCCGGGACCCGCGGAACGTCCGTCCTCCGCCGCCCGGAATTCGGGTGCGACGTCCCGTGTCCCGTCCGTACCATCCATGCCGTCATGCGCTGCTCCTCGCTCGTACCGGCCCTCGTGCCGGTCGTTCATCCCTCCTAACGGGCGCATGGCCTCCAGGTGTACGTGACCTGCACAACATCACCCGCCCTGGACGAGGCCCCGGGAACCCTCACGCGTACGCTGTACAGCTGAACCTGCCGCCCCTGCCGCTCCCCTGCGACGTCGCGGCGTTGACACGATCGGGGAGTAGTAGACGGTGCTAGAGAGTGTGGCCGCGCTGACCAGCAGCCCATGGATCTACGCGGTGGTCGCCCTCTCCGTTCTCCTGGACGTCTTTCTGCCCCTGCTGCCCAGCGGCGTGCTCGTCATCACGGCCGCCACGGCGGCCGCGGCCGGCTCCACCACCGTCAGCGGCGCCGACGGGGGCACTGGAGGACAGGTCCCCTCGCTCGTCGTGCTGATCCTGTGCGCGGCCACCGCCTCGGTCCTCGGCGACCTCGTCGCATACCGGCTCGCCTGGCGCGGGGGCGACCGGCTGGACCGGGCCATCGCCCGCTCCCGGCGCCTCAGCACCGCGCAGGAACGTCTCGGCGCCGCCCTGAGCCGGGGCGGCGGCGCGCTGGTGATCATCGCCCGGTTCGCTCCGGCGGGCCGCTCCGTGGTCTCCCTCGGCGCGGGCGCCGCCCACCGCAGGAAGCGGGACTTCCTGCCCTGGTCCGCGCTTGCGGGCCTGGCCTGGGCGGGTTACAGCGTGGGGCTCGGCTACTTCGGCGGCCGGTGGCTGGGCTCGACGTGGTTCGGCACGGCCGTTTCGGTACTGGCCCTGTTCGTGGCGGGCGCGCTGGCCGCGTTCGTGGTGAAGCGCCCGGCGACGCGGGCGGCGACGACACCGGCCGGGATCCCGGCGGATGCGGTGGAGACGCCGGTGCCCGCGCAGGCGGACACAGAGATGGAGATCGGGACAGCAGCGGGGACCAGGGCGGGGAAGGGGGCACCGGCGGTCGGGCCCGGCGGCCCGGCACCGGTGGGGGCGCCCGCTCCGGCCGCCCCCTGAACCGAGGGCAGTCGCGCGGCGGCGGGACTCAGCCCTTGGCCCCGCCCCGTATCTCCAGGCCGTCGAGCAGCTTCGTCGTGGCTGCGGTGATCTCGTCGACGGCCCGGTCGAAGACCTCACGGTTGTGCGCGGCGGGCGCGCGGAACCCGGAGACCTTGCGTACGTACTGAAGGGCGGCGGCCCGCATGTCCTCCTCGGTGGCCTCTTCGGGGAGGGCGGGCGGGCGGAGCGTCTTGATGCTGCGGCACATGTCTCCAGTGTGGACCGCCCCACTGACAACGGACACCCGTCGCCGTCGCCGCCCGCCGTCCCGGCCGGTTCAGCTCCGTACCAGGTCGCTCGGGTTCGACCGGTCGGTGCACAGGGCCCAGATCACGAAGACGTCGATCGCGATGGTGACGATGGCCCAGACCGGGGTGTACGGGAGCCACATGAAGTTGGCGATGAGGTTCAGCGAGGCGAGGGCGACGCCCGCCGCCCGGGCCCAGGGCGCGCCCTTGAGGATGCCCCAGCCCACGAGGATGAGGATCACGCCGAGGACGAGGTGGATCCAGCCCCACGAGGTCACGCTGAACTTGAAGACGTAGTCGTTGATCCGCGTGTAGACGTCGTTCGAGGCGATCCCCGCGATGCCCTTCAGTACCCCGAGGATGCCGTCGACGAAGAGCAGGACACCGGCGAACACCGTTCCTCCGGCCGCCCACCCGCTGCCGGTGTATCCGCCCGGACGCGGGTCGGCGGGGCGCGAAGCGCCGGGTGTGCTGGGCTGTGACATGAGGGCTCCTTGGTCGGAACAGACGCCGGGCGCCTGCTGTCCTGAGCTGCCCTGGTGGTGCGGGCAGATCAGCTCCGACGTTCCTCGCGACCCTCGCACGAAGCCACCTGGACGCACCCGTTCGGGTGATGTGTCACGGCGCGCAGACCGTCACGATGCGACCTTGGGCATCGACGGTGAGGGCCACGCGCTCGACCCGGTTGACGAGGGCGACGCCGGCCCACACGATGCCCCACACCAGGCACGAGAAGACGGTGAGGAAGGCGTGCAGCACATGGTTCACCGGCTGCCCGCGCACCAGCACCACCTGGCTCCCGGAGCGCGACTCGACGCGCCAGCCGCTCGCGATGCGCCGGCTCACCACCCAGTCGAGGATCAGCGTGCGCTGCGCCGCGTCGGGGGGCTCGGCCCCGGCCACGTAATACCCGGGCGGCGGTTCGATCGAGGCGGTCTCGCGTACCGTACGACGACGCTTCACGGGATCACTCCCAGGTGTCGAGGTCGCCGCCGCGCCATTCGATCAGCCCGGGCCGGTCCAGCTCGACGACCTTGTCGGGCCCCGGGGCGAACCCCGCGGCCCGCAGCAGCGCGGCCACCTCGCCCCGCCCGTGCGCCAGGCCGACGATCTGGCCGTGCACGGTGACCCGCCGCCCTCCGGTCGCGGAAGGCGGATAGACGATCACGGGCGGGTGCTCGGCCATGCCTCCACGGTGCCTTGAGCACTGCCCCCGCGCATCCCGGGAGGCGGACCGCCCGCCCCGCGCCACGGAACCGCCCGAGCGGGGGACTACGTCCCTGCCGGCGTACCTACGATCATGAACCGCGACGGAGGACCCGCCCATGGCGACAACGGCTGCCCGCTACCTGTACGTGACCCGGCACGGCCAGGCCTCCGCCGACGAGACCACGCTGACGGACGCGGGCCGCCGTCAGGCCGCACTGCTCGGGGAGCGGCTCCGCGGGGCCCCGATCACGGCGATCCACCACGGCCCGCTGCCGCGCGCCGAGCAGACGGCGAAGCTGATGGGCGAACAGCTCCCGGGCGTTCCCCTGGTGCCCTCCGAACCGGCCGGCGACTACCTCCCGTACCTGCCGCTGCGGGAGGAGCTGCCGCCGGAGTCGGCCGACGAGACGCTCGCCCGGCTGGCCGGCTTCCCGGCGGCGGAGCGCGAGCTGGGTCCCGGGCTGGCCGAGGAGGCGCTCGCCCGGTTCACGGGAACGGTCGAGGGCGACGAGCCCCGCCATGAACTCCTCGTCACTCACAACTTCCTGGTCGGCTGGCTCGTCCGGGCCGCGCTGGACGCCCCGAAGTCACGCTGGCTGGGCGTCAACCACGCCAACGCGGCGCTGACCGTGATCCGCTACGCGCCCGGCCGCGCGCCGGCCCTCCTCCTGTTCAACGACACCGGGCACCTGCCCGCCGAACTGCGCTGGACCGGTTTCCCGCCCGAACTGCACATCTGAAAGAAGACAAGCGCGGGCGGCACGGCTCCGGACGGAGGCGGCGACTCAAGCACCGGGCCCTTGCCCGGGCCCGGGCCTCCCGACCATCGACATGAGCAGCTCGTGCGTCCCGGCGTCCGCGGCCACGACGAGGCCCCGGCCGCCCGGTCCGGCCGGGGCGCCGTCGATCCCGGTGACGACACAGCCGGCGGCCCGGCACAGGGCGATCCCGGCGGCGAAGTGGACGCTTCCGCTCAGGTCGCCGCCGTCGGTGACGTAGGCAGCCCGCTTACCGGCCGCGACCCAGGCCAGCGCGAGCGACGTGGAGACGACGCGCGGGCGGAAGTGCTCCACGAACCCGGGGTGGGCCAGCAGGTCCACCGCCCGGAATCCGGGCGCGCCCGGGAACGGCGGATCGAGGTTCACGTCGACCAGCCGGGTGTCCGCCGTGGGCGCCAACGGCTCGTCGCCCTCGGCCCCGGACCGGACCCAGGCGGTCTCTCCGTCGGTGAGGAAGACCTCGCCGCTGAACGGATCGGCCACGGCGGCCGGACCGTCGCGCAACGCCACGTTGACGGCGACCAGTTGGGAGCCGACAGCGTAGTTGAGCGTCCCGCACAAGGGGTCCACCAACCACTCCCGCCCCGCACCGACCGCGCCCCGCCGGCCCCCCTCCTCGCCGTGCACCGCGTCCTCGGGCCGGGCAGCGCGGAGGAGGTCGAGGATGGCCTCCTCGGCCGCCACGTCGACTTCGGTGGCGAAGTCCCCGGCGCCCTTGTCGATACGGGAGTGGAGCTTCCCGTACCGGGCACGCACGACCTCCGCCCCGGCCGACGCCGCGGCGGCGGCCGTCTCGGTGTCGGTCGGCTCGGCAGGTGATTCGATCATGAAGAGAAGGCTAGCGGGAGCCCACGTACGCCGTCCGGAAGACCGGCTAAGGCCGTAAGCTCCCCGCCACGACACACCCTCGCACCCCTTCCCTCACACCCCTCCCTCACGCGCCTTCCCGGGGGCACGAGGTGCCGCGCGGCGGTGGCGAGAGCCCGGCCGAGGCCCCGGTGCCGGGCGTCCTCCTCCAGCTCGACGGCGACCTCCCACCGGCCGGCCACCCCGCGCCCGAGGACCAGCACGCCCCCGTCGGCCTCCCACATCCGCACCCCGTCCCGCCGCCGACGGGCGCTGACCACGCGCGGGTGCACGGGATCGGTGACCTCCCGCAGCTCCAGCCCGGGCACCGGGCAGCGAGGACGCCACGGTCAGCAGGTCGATGGTGTCGGTGACCCGCCCGGTGCGTTCCAGGAGGGCCGGCAGAAAGCGGGGATGCATGGTCGCGGCCGGCGCATCGCAGTCCAGAGCGGCGAGCGTCGCATGGACCCACTCGGGGTCCTCGTCGGTGAACACGACCGAGTGCGCGGTGAAGGCGACCACCCCCGTGTCACGACCGCTCGGCGCGGCGACCACGGTCGTGCCCCCATCAGCCTCCGGAAACCGCCCGCACGCCGCGGCGTCCAGGATCTCCGTCGCCGCCTGCCCCATGAAGTGCCCCCTCGCCCTTGGCCGTTCGGCCCGGCCGCCGCGTGCCGCCGCTTCACCACACGGCACGGTGGAAGCGGAAACGCCTCATCCACCTGTACGCAGTCGGCGCGCGGCC
Source organism: Streptomyces sp. iso_384 (assembly GCF_056172905.1). Lineage (NCBI taxonomy): Bacteria > Bacillati > Actinomycetota > Actinomycetes > Kitasatosporales > Streptomycetaceae > Streptomyces > Streptomyces sp. iso_384. The sequence continues at coordinate 1,959,779 of NZ_JBWBTT010000001.1, read as the reverse complement.
GCTGCCTCGATGATCCCCGGCCATGCCTCCGAGAGCCACGCCCGCACCGACGGGAACGCCGGAAGCCCGGGAGGCGGACCGTCGTGCAGGTGAGCCGTCTCCGGCTCCAGCAGGCGATTGCGAGAGAGCGTGGACGGCTCCTCCCCACCTTCCTCCGCCGCCCCCGAGACGCTCTTCAGGAACATCGCGTCGGCCGCGGACCAGCCACACGCCCCCGGTCACGCACGTCCCCGAGGAGGAGCCCTCGTTCCCGGTGGCCAGGGCCCAGGGGTCGGGCGCCAGACAGCGCACCGTGCCGACCCCCGTGAACGCCGCGGCGGCCGAGCACATCGGGCAGGCTTCCTGGGTGCCCCAGAGCGCGGTGACGCCCAGGTCCCATTCCGTACGGGCCGAGCCCAGCGCGTTCAACTCGGCGTGGGCCAGCGGCGTACCCCGCAACGGACCGTTGCCGGGCCCGGTGTCGTAGGCCTGGTTCCGGCCCCCGGCCAGGACCGCCCCGGCCGCGTCGACCAGCACGGACCCCACCGCGAGACCACCGGCCTCCACCGCCTCGCAGGCAAGCCCCAGGCTGCGCCTCACCGCTTCGGAAGCGGCGTCCCAGGCCTGTCCGAGGTCCTCGTCGTCCCTCTCCTCACGCACCGGCTCGGGGTGGACCGCACGGCAGCGGGAAGAGACGACGAAGGCCCCCGACCATGATCGGTCGGGGGTCTTCGTCATGTTTCCCGCTGGTGGGCGCGGACGGTTTCGAACCGCCGACATCTGCTTTGTAAGAGCAGCGCTCTACCCCTGAGCTACGCACCCGTGGATGAGGCAACAGCGTACATGGAGCGGGGCCCCTGCTCATAAACCGTTCCGGGGGATAACCCCACCTCGAAGACGGTAGCCGTCCGGATCCCGCCGGAGGGCCCGGGTGCATACGGTTCGAGTGCACCGGCAGCGACGTCCGGTGGCACGTACCGCACGCACTGGGGGACCGATCATCGTGGACATCGTTTCGAGCGCACCGACCCGCACCCGTCCCGGGGCGCCCGGGCGGGCCCTCGCTCTCGGGGGCGGGGTCGCGTTGCTGGCACTGGCGCTCACCGGGTGCGGGGGTACGGATGTGGACGGCGCGCCCGTCGAGCGCAAGTCCTTCGCGCTGGCGGGGAAGGTGCTGACCATCGAGGCCGAGAACGGCACCGTGGACCTCGTGCCGGCCGATGTGGAGCAGGTCGAGGTGGAGCGGCAGGTCGACGGGTGGGCGGTGTTCGGCAGCGGGCCGGACTCCGTCTGGAAGATGGAGCAGGACACGCTCACGCTCCGGGTGAAGTGCGAGGGCATGCTCAACAACTGCGATTCCCGGCACCGGGTGAAGGTGCCGCGCGGGGTCGATGTGACGGCCGCGTCGGACAACGGCACGATCACCGCCACCGGCTTCGACCGGGCGCTGGACCTCTCCTCCGACAACGGGGAGATCAACGTCCGGGAGGCGAGCGGATCGCTGAGGCTGAAGAGCGACAACGGGCGGATCCGGGCGGACCGGATCTCCGGCTCCTCCGTGGTCGCCCGCGCCGACAACGGGGAGATCCGGCTGGGCTTCAGCTCGGTGCCCGATCTCGTGGACACCGAGAGCGACAACGGGGGCATCACCATCGACCTGCCGCCGGGCGGGCAGAAGTACGCGGTGGACGCCTCCGCCGACAACGGGGACGTCTCGGTCGGGGTGCCGCGCAGTGACGACAGCGCCCATGTGGTGAAGGCGCGCAGCGACAACGGCCAAGTCACGGTGCGAAGCGCGAACTAACCGACCCGTGTGTTCGTCCTTACCTGGTGGGAGAATGTACCGGGCAGGGCGAATCGGCACGGGAGAGGGATGTGACGGCGACACACGCGCGGCCGGAGGCAGGAGCGGGTGGAAGTTCCGCCGTCCAGAGTGGTCAGGGTGGGCAGAGCCTGCCGGAGCGGCGCTCCCCCGGTTCCGGGGCGCGGGATCTTCTGGCGTTGATGCTGCTGCCCGTGCCCCTCGTGCTCGCCGCGTTGCCCGCCGCCTTCGCCGGTGGCGGTACGCGCCGGTGGTTCGGCGGGCGCGGGGAGAACGAGCGGGTCGAGGCGCAGGCCGCGAAGGACGCCGCCGCCGAGGCCTTCTACGACCTGGACAGCGCCCAGCGTGATCTCAGGATCTCCATCGAGACCATCAACGCCGTGGACAGCTCCTCGCGCGGCCGCAAGGCCTCCGAGGACTTCGCCGCGCTCGGCCGGCGCATCGACGAGGTCAGTCACGCCTACATCACCGCCGTCGACAGCCATGATCTGGACCGGGACGATCTGGAGCCCGCCGTCGCCTCCCGGGCCCGCACCGAGCTGACCCGGGCCAAGGACGACCTCGTACGGGTCAAGGGCGAGCTGGACCGCTTCGCCCAGGGGCTGGGGCCGCTGCTGGGCAGCGCGGAGACGCAGCTCGCCCGGCTCGCCCCCGCCGTCGAGCGGGCCCGGCAGGCCCTCCTGGGCGCGAGCAACGCTCTCGACGCGGTACGGGCCGCGGGGCTGCGGGCCGACGAGCTCGCCGCCCGGCTCGCCGCGCTCGCCCCGGAGCTGACCAAGCTGAACCAGGGCGCGGGGAAGCACGGGGTCGCGGAGACGCTTCAGCGGGCCGATGTGGTGCTGCGTGACGCCGAGGCCGTACGGACCGAAGCCGAGCGGCTGCCCGAGCGGGCCGCCGAGATCGACCGGCGGCTGGTGTCGCTGCGGACCCGCGCCCAGGCGCTCACGACGCGGGCCGGTTCGGTGGAGCCGGTGCTCAGCGAGTTGCGGCGGCGTTTCTCGGCCGCCTGCTGGCAGGACCTCCAGCCCGTCCCGGAGCAGGCCGCCGTGAACGTACGGCAGGCCGAGGAGAAGCTCGCGGAGGCGGCGAAGGCGCGCGACGAGCAGCGCTGGGCGGACGCCACGTCCCGGCTGTCCACGGTCCGTGCCCTGCTCAACGCCACGGACGAGGCGGTGTCCGCCGCCGGGGACCGGTTGCAGCGGTTGAACGCCGTGGCGAAGGACCCGCAGCAGGAGATCGAGCGGACCCGGTTCGCGGTGCGGGACGCCCAGCGTCTCGCCATGGCCGGCCGGCACACGCCCGATCCCCGGCACGCGCGGCCGCTCGACGACTCCGTCGCCCGGCTGGAGCGGGCCATCGCCGGGCTGGAGGGACGCCACCCCGACTACTGGCACTTCCTGACCGAGACCGAGGCCGTGCGGCAGACCGCCGCCCGGGTCGTCTCCGACATCCGCGAGGAGCGCGGCGGCGGCACCTGAGCCGTCCCGGCACCGGGGGGCGTGGTCTCCGGCCCCCGATGGCTCTAGCCTGAGCCCATGCCTCGTTACGAATTCCGCTGCCGCACCTGCGGAGACACGTTCGAACTCAGCCGTCCCATGGCCCAGTCCTCGGACCCCGCCTCCTGCCCCGCCGGCCACGACGACACCGTCAAGCTGCTGTCCGCCGTGGCCGTGGGCGGTGCCGCCGGCTCCGCACCCGCGCCGTCCGGCGGGGGCGGGGGCTGCTGCGGGGGCGGGTGCTGCGGCTGAGCCGCCCCTCCCGGCCGACAGGCGTCGGGCCTACTTCTTGCGGGACAGCGTCAGGCCGTCCGCGACCGTCAGCAGGACGCTGTCCATCCGGGCGTCCGCGCTCACGTGGTCGTTGAACTTCTTGATCGCCGCCGCCGGGCCCGTCGCCTCCGGGTCCGTCACCCCGCCGTGGAAGAGCACGTTGTCCGTGGCGATGACCCCGCCCTGCCGCAGCCGGGGCACCAGCTCCTCCCAGTACGCGATGTAGCCGCCCTTGTCCGCGTCCAGGTAGGCGAAGTCGATGTGCGGCTCGGCGGGCATCGCGCGCAGGGTGTCCAGCGCCGGGGCGATGCGCAGGTCGATGCGGTCCGCGACGCCCGCCTTCGCCCAGGCCTCGCGCCCGTACGCCGTCCACTCCTCCGAGATGTCGCAGGCGATCAGCGTGCCGTCGGCGGGCAGCGCCCGGGCCATCGCCAGGGCGCTGAACCCGGTGAACGTGCCGACCTCCACCACATGCCGGGCGCCCACCAGCCGGACGAGGAAGGCCAGCAGCGGGGCCTGCTCCTCGGCCGACACCATGCCCGCGTGGTCGGGGAACTTCGCGTACGTGGTGTCCACCAGCTCCCGCTGGACCGGATCCAGCGGTGGATTGTGGGCCAGCATGTACGCGTACAGCTCGTCGGTGATCGTTGTTTCGTTGCCCTTGGTCATGACCCCAGCCTTCCCCACCCCGCGCCGTCGCGCAGCCGAAATCACGCAGCGGAAGCCGCCAGGAAACGCCGCAGGATCTCCTCCCCCGCCGCTCCGCCGCGCTCCTCCAGGGCCGTGACATGCGGGGCCCGCCAGCCCTCGTCGGCCAGTTCGCCGTGGCCCGGGCGCCAGCCCAGGTCGGCGGCGAGCAGCAGGTCGGCGTCGAGGAGGGAGTCTCCGGCGGCGAGCGTGTGCGTGGCGCCGGTGCGGCGGGCCACCTCGTGCATCGCGGCGCTCTTGGTGAGCGGCGCCGGGACCACGTAGATCTTGCGGCCCTGGAGCGAGACCGTCCAGCCGCGCGGTCGGGCCCACGCGGCCAGTTCCTTCACCCATTCCTCGGGCAGCAGGGCGCGTTCGACGACGAGGTAGGCGAAGAGGTCCTCGGCGACCCGTTCCTTGAGGAGCCAGGCCGGGTCGGCGGTGGTGGCGAGGTGGGCGCGGATCTCGGTGAGGGGCGCGCACTCCTCCGCGATCCGGGTCTCGACCCGCCGCCGCCAGTCGTGGTCGGAGGCGCCGTCGACCAGGATGTGGCCGCCGTTGGCGCAGATCGCGTACCGGGGTGCCGGGCCGGGCAGGTGGATGCGGTGGTACTGCTCACGGGTGCGGGTGGTGGTCGGCACGAAGACCGTGGCGGCCGCCACCTCGGTGAGAAGCGCGGCGGCCTTCTCCGTCATGTAGGAGAGCGGCTTGTGGCCGTACACCTCCACGCAGAGGAGCCGGGGGGCCTCCGCGTCCGGCATGGACAGGTCGAGCGAGGCCGCCGAGTAGATCAGCGTACGGTCGAGGTCGCTCGCCACCAGCGTGGTGGAGCCGTTCACAGCGGTCGGGGTGTTCATGCGCCCTGCACCGCCTTGCCGTCCGCGCCCGTCGCGCCGCGCGTGAACCGGGGGTGGATCAGACCGACACAGCTGTACGGGAGGTCGTCGACCTCCTCGACCGGGACGCCGCGCTGTTCGGCCAGCAGCCGGATGTGGGTCAGGTCCGCGCCCGCGCCGCGCTTCGCGAGGATCTTCCAGGGGACCCGGCGGAGCAGGACCCGGGTGGTCTCGCCGACGCCCGGCTTGACCAGGTTGACGTCGTGGATGCCGTACTCCTCGCTGATCCGCTCGACGGCCGCCCAGCCCTCCCAGGTCGGGGCGCGGTCGGCGGCGAGCAGTTCCTTGGCCGCGTCCTCGACCTGGCCCGCCACCTCGTCGAAGCGGGCGGCGATCGTGTCGAGGAAGAGACCCGAGACGTCGGAGTCCGCCAGTTCCCGGTAGAACTTTCCGCCGTGGAAGTCGTCGGGGCCGACCAGGTCGGCGCGGAGCACCGTACGGGAAATGAGGCCGGAGACCGTGGAGTTGAGGCAGGCCGAGGGGATGAGGAAGTCCTCGCGGGTGCCGTACGTCCGGACGCAGCCGCCCGGGTCGGCGAGCACCGAGATCTCCGGGTCGAAGCCGGCCGGTCCGCCCGATGTCTCGAACTCACTGATCGCCGAGGCCAGTTCGCGAGTGATCGCGCCCTTCCCGGTCCAGCCGTCGACGAACACCACGTCGGCCGGGTCGTGATGGGCGGCCAGCCAGCGCAGGGCGGTGGCGTCGATGCCCCGGCCCCGGACGATGGAGATGGCGTAGTGCGGCAGGTCCAGGCCGTGCCGGTGCCGGGCCCAGCGGCGCATCAGCACCCCGACCGGGGTTCCGGCGCGGGCGAGCGAGACGAGCACGGGGCGCGGGCCGCGTTCGGCGAGGACCGTCTCGGTGACGGTGCCCACCGCGCGGGCGATGCGGGCGGCGGAGGTCTCCAGTGCGGCGGTGAACAGGGCCTGGTACTCGGCGCTCGGCTGGTATTCCACCGGAAGCGACTCCGCGTAGTGCGCGCCGCCGCTCTGGATCGCCTCCTCGCGCTCCTCGGCGGGCGCTTCCAGCTCGGTGTCCGAGAGGTCCTGGAGCAGCCAGCCGACGTCCTCCGGCGCGTAACTGGAGAAGTCGGGGCCTCGGAGGGGCTCGGGCAGCACGGCGGACTCCTGCGAGTGGGGGACAGGTGTGGGGGTGTACGAGGGGACGACCGCGAGGAGCACCTGGCCGGTATGGGCCGCCAGGCGGGCCAACAGCCCTTCGGGGGCGTGCAGTTCGGGGGTGTCGGCGGTGGAGTCGACGACGGCGACCACGGCGTCGAAGCCGGCGCCCGCCACGTTGTACGCGTACCGGTCGCCGGGGCCGTCCGCCGGGTCGTCGTGGGCCGGGAAGACGAGGCGGGTGCGTATCGCGTAGCCCGGGTCGTCGACGGCCAGCACCGGCGAGCGGGTGGTGGTGGAGCAGCGGATCTCGGCGTCGGACCCGAGGGCCGCTTCGAGGGCCGTGCCCAGGCGCAGGGGCGCGTACATCAGCTCCTCGAAGCCGAGGACGAGGACCCGGCGGGGGCCCTGGACCCGGCCGCCCGCTTCGTCGCCGCCCAGCGCGGCCACGATCCGGTCCGCCATGGCCGGGAGCGCCGCTTCCAGGGCTGCCCGGTGGGCGGGGGTGAAGCCGTGGCGGCCGCCGTCGGGGACGCCCGCGGGCCAGTCGAGGTCGACGCGAGTGATGGGGGCGGCATGGCCATCGGCCTCGTGGGCCGGCTCCGTCTGCTCGGCCTGCTTCACTCGCTCCGCCTGTTCCGCCTCCTGTGCCGCGACCAGCGCCTGGCCGCGTTCCAGAACGCCGTCCGGCAGCGTGACCGTGCCCGTGGAGCGGGTCACCAGGTCGACGCGGGCGCGTATCTCGGTGGCGAAGGCGGTCAGCCGGTCCCGGTCGCCGGCCGAGCGCATGTCGACCAGGGCGACGATGACGTACCGCTCGCGCGGGTGCAGGGCGTGCAGCGCGCGGATGGTGTTCAGGACCGTGTTGCCGGTGGAGAACTCGTCGTCGACCAGGACCAGCGCGGAGGCGTCCGCCCCGGGCCCGCCACCCGCCAGCAGCTCACCGTCCTCCGGCAGCAGCAGGTGCGAGGTGGCGTGCGAGTGGGACTCCTCGAAGCCGCCCGCCTGCCGGGCGCCCGCCACCGGACGCCGGGTGGAGTGCAGGTACGGGGCGTCCCGCAGGCCGTCCGCGACGGCGTGGCCGAGGCCGGTGGCCGTCTCCGCGTACCCGAGGACCACCGCGCGGCGGGCCTCCTGCTCGCCGAGGAGCTCCCGTACGCGCTCACCGAGCCCGTATCCCGCCCCGTACACGACCGAGGGCCGCTGCGGCACATGCTTGCCCAGCACGTTGGAGACCAGCAGATGCGCCCGCTTGGGGTTGCGGCGCAGGGCGAGGCCCAGCAGTTCCTGGAGCTCCCCGTCGCCTTCGAGGGCGACTCCGAGCCGCTCGGCCACCCAGTTGCCCGACCACACCACGTTCACGGTCTCTTCTCTCGTCGCGCGCTCGCTCATCGATGCGCGCTCAGTTCGTCAGGCCGGCGGCCAGCAGGTCCACGAAGCCGACGTCTTCCCTCGCCACTCCGAAGACCTCGGCGCGCTGGAGCGTGCGCTCCGCCCAGGCCCGGTGGGGCTTCACTTCGTTCATCTTGTTCGTGTACGCCGAGCGCAGCACCCCGCCGCCCCCGCGCTCGGGGCTCAGGATGTCCTGGGCGTCGGTGTACTCCTCGTGGCTGACCACGGACAGGGCGTGGACCGGCGCCACGTGCGACGGGTGGATGCAGGTCTTGCCGAGCAGTCCGTTGGCGCGGTCGAGCTCGATCTCCCGGAGCAGTCCGTCGAGGTCGTGCTCGATGAGGGCCGTGCGCAGTTCCTCGGCCCGGCCCTCCAGGAAGGGGCTGCGGCGCAGCTGGGGCTTGAACATGCGCTCCTGGCGGCGGAAGTACTCCCAGACCGGGCCGGTGATCGTGAAGCCGGTGCCGTCGGCACGGCCGAGCACATTGACCACGTCGGCGATGACGGAGGCGACGATATGGACGTCGTACGCGGTCATGTCGGGTGCGCGGCGCAGTCCGTAGGCCGAGCAGAAGTCGGTGACGCCGAGGCGCAGGGCGAGCACCCGGTCCCGGTACTTGTCGACGCTGCGGGCGATGCCCTGGAGGATTTCGCCGCGCGTCTCCAGATGGAGCAGTTCCGGGGATTCGAGGACCGGCATGGCGAAGAGTCGCCGGCCGCACGCCGTTTCGGCCTCGGCGAGCGCTTCGAGGAACTGCCTTCCCCGTTCTTCGGTGAATTTGGGAAGTACAAAACCGGACAACATCCGGACCGAGTCGCCGAGGCGCCGCACCAGGTCGGTGATCTGGGCCGGTTCCCGTACGCGGATGAAGAGCAGCGGGACGTCGACTCCCGCCGCGTCCGGCGTGTTCCCGGCACCGGCCGGGCCCTTCGGGGTGGCCCCCGGTGCCGTGGTGCGGGCGGCCAGCGCGGTGAACTGCCTGATCAGGTTGGCTTCGGCGCCGGTCACCTCGGCGTCGTCGATCGAGTCCTCCAGGCACAGCACCATGGAGACCACGCCGCGTCCGGCCTGCTTCAGCACGTCGTCGGCGAGCGACGGGCGGGTGGCCGGGGAGTAGAGCGTGGCCCCCAGGGCGACGGAGAGCATCCGCGCCGGCGAGTCCGCGGTGAAGGTGCAGGGCTCCCGGAAGAACAGGCCCTCTCGGGCAGTGGGCGATATGTGCCCGAAGTGATGCATGATTTTCCCCCGAACTGCCTGACCGGCCGAACAACGTATGGCCGGTAATAGTACGTACGGACGAGTGTCAACAGTTCCCCATGTACATGAATTTCCGGTTACCCGCCCCTTGTCCGACCCCCTCGCGAGGTATCGTCACGCCCTGCCCGCGCCGCCGCCGGGCAGGGTCGTGCCGCCCCCCGCGTTGTCCGCACGGGCCCCCAGCAGGCAGGATGACGGTCATGACGCACACGATGCTGAAGGGCTCGAACGTCCCTGTCGATGCCGCGGCCGTCCGGGCCGTGCTGCGCTGGACCCCGGGCGCCGGGGTTCCCGACGTGGACGCCTCCGCCCTGCTCCTCGGTGCGTCCGGCCGGGTGCGGTCCGACGAGGACTTCGTCTTCTACAACCAGCCCCGGCACCCCTCCGGCCTGGTCCGGCGGCTGCCGAAGCGCAGCATCCCGGAAGGGCTGACGGACACGATCGAGGCGGACCTCGGGGCGCTCGACGCCTCGGTGGACCAGGTGGTCATCGCGGCCTCCTCCGACGGGGCCGCCTTCGAGCAGGTGCCGGACCTGCGGATACTGCTGTTCGACGCCGCGTTCGCCGATGGCGATCCGCTGGCGGTGTTCGATGTCCGGCCGGAGACCGGCGAAGAGACGGCGATCATCTGCGGTGAGCTCTACCGCCGCGGCGAGGGGTGGAAGTTCCGCGCGGTCGGCCAGGGCTATCCCACCGGCCTGATCGGCCTGGCCACCGCCTTCGGTATCTCGGTGGACGAGTCGGAGGCGGCGAACGGTGCGGAGCCGGCGAACGACGCCCAGGACCCGGCAGCCGCGGGGCCGCTCCCGGCCGCCGTGCCCCCGCCTCCGGCCGTGCCGCCGGGGCCCGCTGCCGCCCCCGTGACCGCCGGGCCCGACTCCCAGGCCACGGTCCAGCACCAGCAGCCCTCCTACGGCTATCCGCCGCCGGTCGCGCACCCCGCTGCCGCCGCCGCGCCCCAGCGGCCGGCGTACGGCTATCCGCAGCCGGCCGCCGCGCCGCCCGCGTACGGCTATCCGCAGCCCGCGGCAGCCGCCGCGCACGCGCCCGACCCCCATTTCGTGTTGCCTCCACAAGGTCCGCAGTTCGTCCGGTCCTGATCCGCCCGGCCCGCCGGCCACACCCCCGGGCTCAGGTCCGGGTCTTGTAGCCGCGCCCCCACTGCATGCCGTAGCCGTACAGCCGGTCCAGCTCCGACTGGAAGCCGTACACGAACTTCACCTCGCGGCGCACGATCAGCTCGTCCTTGACGTTCTCCACGGTGAACACCGCGCAGGAGCGGGCCTGCGGCGCGCGTTCGTCCAGCTCGATCTCGATGCGCGGGCCGTTGCCCGGGTAGAGCGTGATCTTGGCGTGGGTGCGGTCGAAGGCGGGCGTCCGGTCGTAGATGTAGACGAAGAACAACAGCCGCTTGATCTTGTCGCGCTGATCGAGGTTGACGTAGACCGTCTCGCCCGAGGGAGCGCCGAACCGGTCGTCGCCGCTGAGCCGGACGTAGGGCGGGCCGTTGAGGTCGCCGATGAGGCTGCCCAGGGGCTGCACGACGCCCTTGGTGCCGTCCGTCAGCTCGTACATGCAGCCGAGGTCCAGGTCGACGTTGACGACGCCCTGGGTGTGCGCCTGGACCACCTCGGGCTTGAAGAGCTGGAGGGGGCGCCGCAGCCGGCCGCTCTGGCGTGAGCGGCCCTCGATGTCCGAGGTCCGCATCCGCCAGGACAGATTGACCCGGAGGTTGCCCGACAGGGCCCCCTGCTTGCTGAGCGAGATCGTGGCGTTCCGCTTGGACAGCAGGATGGCGCTCGACGTCGAGTTGCCCGAGTCGAACTGCGCCGCGCGCCCCGGCCACAGGCCGTCGAAGAATCCCATACCAACCCCCACCTGTTCCGCGCCGCCCGGACATCACTGCGGGGCGGCCGCCGGGCCGGGTCCGGGAGTTCCGGAGAGCCGTCGCCGTGTGGGCCGCCCCGCAGAGAGCGTTCCTCAATCCTTACCGGGTCACACCCCGGAGGACACTTCTGCCTTGGTGTCCGATCCGCCGCCCCCGCCGGATTCCGCGGCGAGCGCGCGGTTGCGCTTGACCGAGGACCAGAAGGAGAGGGCGATCAGGATGACACCGACCGAGCCGGTGATCAGCTCGTTGATCTCGTACTGGATGGTGATCAGCAGGATGACGGAGAGCGCGCCGATCGCGTAGTGCGCCCCGTGCTCCAGGTAGACGTAGTCGTCGAGCGTGCCCTCGCGCACCAGGTAGACGGTGAGCGAACGGACGTACATGGCGCCGATGCCGAGGCCGAGGGCCATCAGCACGATCTCGTTGGTGATCGCGAAGGCGCCGATGACGCCGTCGAAGGAGAACGAGGCGTCCAGGACTTCCAGGTAGAGGAAGAGGAAGAACGCGGCCTTTCCGGCGAGGGCGACCCCGGTGACGGGCTTGCCCTTCTTCTTGGCCTCTTCCTCGGCCTCGTGCTCGCGCTCCTCCTCCTCTTCGAGCTTGTTCTCGAAGAAGCCGGAGAGCCCACCGACGATCAGGTAGGTGATCAGACCGGCGATGCCGGAGAGCATGACCGTCGACGCCTTGTCGGCGTGACCGCCACCGTGCTGGTGGGCGTTGGTCGCGAAGGTCATGGCGGTGATCAGCAGGATGATCAGCGCGACGCAGACCGACAGCATGTCGACCTTGCCGAGTTTGGCGAGCGGACGCTCGATCCAGCGCAGCCACTGGATGTCACGGTCCTCGTCGAAGATGAAGTCGAGGAAGATCATCAGCAGGAACATGCCACCGAAGGCGGCGATCGACGGATGGGCGTCCGTGACCAGTTCCTTGTACTTGTCCGGGTCGTTGAAGGACAGGTCGATGGCCTCGATCGGTCCGAGCTGGGCGCTCACGGCCACGATCACGACGGGGAACACCAGTCGCATACCGAAGACGGCGATGAGGATGCCGATGGTGAGGAAGATCTTCTGCCAGAAGGCATTCATCTTCTTCAGGATTCCGGCGTTGATCACCGCGTTGTCGAAGGACAGCGAGATCTCCAGGACGGACAGGATCGCGACGATGCCGAAAGCCTGCCACCCCCCGTAGAGGATCGCTGCGACCAGGCCGAGCGCGGTGACCGCGAACGACCAGCCGAAGGTTTTCAGAACCACTGGCTACCCCATCGTGTTATGTAAAAGGGTCTCCCCCGGTGTCGGGGCCCCCCGCGCCGTGCGCGGCGTTATGAAACGTTGACGCCGAAGTCTAGAGCGATGCCGCGCAGGCCCGACGCGTACCCCTGCCCGACTGCACGGAATTTCCACTCGCCGTTGTACCGGTAGAGCTCTCCGAAGATCATCGCGGTCTCCGTCGAGGCGTCCTCGCTGAGGTCGTAGCGGGCCAGTTCCTGACCGTCGGCCTGATTGACCACGCGAATGAAGGCATTGCTGACCTGGCCGAACGCCTGGCCCCGGTTGTCCGCGTCATGGATCGAGACCGGAAAGACGATCTTGTCGCAGTGGGCGGGAACCTGGTCGAGACGGACGATGACGGACTCGTCGTCGCCCTCGCCCTCCCCCGTGAGGTTGTCGCCGGTGTGCTCGACGGAGCCGTCCGGGCTCGTGAGGTTGTTGTAGAAGACGAACCACTCGTCACCGAGCACCCGGCCCGACTGGCACAGCAGTGCGCTGGCGTCGAGGTCGAAATCGGCTCCCGTGGTGGAGCGTGCGTCCCAGCCGAGCCCGACCAGCACCTGTGTGAGGTTGGGTGCGACCTTGGAGAGGGAGACATTGCCTCCCTTGGCCAGCGTGACGCCCATGTGTGTCCTCCCCGAGTCGTGTAAAACGCTGCCGGGCGCTTTCGACGCCCGAGGTCGGGCGTCGAAAGCGCCCGGTCAGGGGGTGTCCGGCCCGGTTCCGGGCCGGACACCCCCTGGGGCCAGAACGTCAGACGTTGACGCCGAAGTCCTGGGCGATGCCGCGCAGGCCGGAGGCGTACCCCTGGCCGATGGCACGGAACTTCCACTCGGCGCCGTTGCGGTACAGCTCGCCGAAGACCATGGCAGTCTCGGTCGAGGCGTCCTCGCTGAGGTCGTAGCGGGCCAGCTCGGTGTTGTCGGCCTGGTTGACCACGCGGATGTACGCGTTGCGGACCTGGCCGAAGCTCTGCTGGCGGGTCTCGGCCTCGTAGATCGAGACCGGGAAGACGATCTTGTCGACGTCGGCCGGCACACCGGCCAGGTTCACCTTGATGACCTCGTCGTCGCCCTCGCCCTCACCGGTGGTGTTGTCACCGGTGTGCTCGACGGAGCCGTCGGGGCTCTTCAGGTTGTTGAAGAAGACGAAATTGCCGTCGGTGGCGACCTTGCCCTCGGTGTTCGTCAGCAGCGCGCTGGCGTCGAGGTCGAAGTCACCGCCGGTGGTGGTGCGGGCGTCCCAGCCCAGACCGACGATGACCGCGGTCAGGTTGGGCGCGGCCTTGGTCAGCGAGACGTTGCCGCCCTTGCTGAGGCTGACTCCCACGAGTCCTCCAGTAGTTTTCTCAGGGGCCGGCAGACACCAGCGTCCCCGTCGTTCGTTGGCATCGGATCAACGATTGGATCCTAGTGACCGGTTCCCGGCCAAAACAGGCTTTTGACCGGGCGTCGCCAGGAGATCGTCTCAGAGCGCTTCGAGCGCCTTGACGTAGTCGTTCAGGTCCCGGGCGTCCGGGAGGCCGTTCACGACGCTCCAGCGGATCACACCCGTCTTGTCGATGACGAAGCTGCCGCGCACCGCGCAGCCCTTGTCCTCGTCGAAGACGCCGTACGCCCGCGAGGTCTCCCCGTGCGGCCAGAAGTCGGACAGCAGCGGGTACTCCAGGCCCTCCTGCTCGGCGAAGACGCGCAGGGTGTGGATGGAGTCGTTGGAGACGGCGAGGAGCTGAGCGCCCTCGTTCTCGAAGCGGGGCAGCTCGTCGCGGAGCGCGCACAGCTCGCCGGTGCAGACACCGGTGAAGGCGAACGGGTAGAACACCAGCACCACGTTCTTCTCACCGCGGAACTCCGACAGCCGCACGGTCCGGCCGTGGTTGTCCTTGAGCTGGAAGTCCGGGGCCTGACTGCCGACCTCGATCGTCATGGAACACGCATCCTTATCGCCGCTTCTCCGCGTCCCGGGCCGGGTCCGTCCGGGTGACACCCACCCTACGCAGGCCGGTCGCGGGCGTACGAAGGCCCTCACGGGCACGGTGTGCGCCCGCGAGGGCCTCGGGTGGTGCGGAGGAGTGGTTCAGCGCTTGCCCTTGGCCCCCTTGGGGGTGGCCAGACGGCTGCCCGTCCAGTCCTTGCCCGCGCTGATGCTCTTGGTCTGGGCGAGCCCGGCCGTCTGGGCGGCCTCATTGATGTCGCTCGGTTCGACGTATCCGTCACGGCCGGTCTTCGGCGTCATCAGCCAGACCATCCCGCCGTCCTCGATCAGACCAATGGCATCCACCAGCGCGTCCGTAAGGTCGCCGTCCTCGTCGCGGAACCAGAGCAGGACGACGTCGGCGACGTCGTCGTACTCCTCGTCGACGAGTTCCTGGCCGGTAGTGGCCTCAATGCCCTCACGGAGCTCCAGCTCGACGTCGTCGTCGTAGCCGATCTCCTGGACCACCTGTCCGGGCTCGAACCCCAGGCGTGCTGCCGGGTTGGTCCGCTCCTCCGCGTGGTCCGCGGTCGCGCTCACGGGTTGCCTCCTGATCATGTCTTCGGAAAATGCTGCAGCCACGCGCGTGCGCGGGGCGTTGGCCGTAGTCCACACGGGCTCGGCGAATCGCGCAAGTACCCAGCGTGCGAGACCGCCTATACGGTGACGTTCCCTGCCACGTCGCCGCAAGTTCCGGCATGTCTCCACGGCGGCTTCCCGGGGTCTCCCCCGCGTCGCTCCATCCGTTTACGTCCTTCCTCAGCTTATGCGGTTTCGATCCGCCAATCGGAGTCGAACAGCCTTTGGGAACGCTTGGACGCCTTGGGCGTAAGGTTGCGGTTTGCCCGTACCCAGCCGCGTACTGCCCATACTCGTGCCCCGCCGACGAGTTTTCGGAACCTCGGGGTTACCCCACGGTAGAGATGACGTTCGGGCCCTCGCGGTAGCACGATGGAGACGGCGCACACAGAGTTGGCAGAGTCGTACGGGGGTCCGTTCCCCGTGAACAGGCCCCGTAGAGCACCACCGAACAGCGAAGGAACAGTGTGGCTTCCGGATCCGATCGCAACCCGATCATCATTGGCGGCCTTCCGAGCCAGGTCCCGGATTTCGATCCTGAAGAGACCCGGGAATGGCTCGACTCCCTCGACGCCGCCGTCGACGAGCGCGGCCGTGAGCGGGCCCGCTATCTGATGCTCCGGCTCATCGAGCGCGCGCGGGAGAAGCGCGTCGCCGTGCCGGAGATGCGCAGCACGGACTACGTGAACACGATCGCCACGAAGGACGAGCCGTTCTTCCCGGGCGACGAGGAGATCGAACGCAAGGTCCTCAACGCGACCCGCTGGAACGCCGCCGTGATGGTCTCGCGGGCGCAGCGTCCCGGGATCGGCGTCGGCGGCCACATCGCCACGTTCGCGTCCTCCGCCTCGCTGTACGACGTGGGCTTCAACCACTTCTTCCGGGGCAAGGACCAGGGCGACGGCGGTGACCAGATCTTCTTCCAGGGGCACGCGTCCCCGGGGATCTACGCCCGCGCGTTCCTGCTGGACCGGCTGAGCGAGGCGCAGCTGGACGCGTTCCGCCAGGAGAAGTCGAAGGCGCCGAACGGCCTTTCCAGCTATCCTCACCCGCGGCTCATGCCGGACTTCTGGGAGTTTCCGACCGTCTCGATGGGCCTCGGTCCGCTCGGCGCGATCTACCAGGCGCGGATGAACCGCTACATGGAGGCGCGCGGGATCGCCGACACCTCCAAGTCGCACGTCTGGGCCTATCTGGGCGACGGCGAGATGGACGAGCCGGAGTCGCTGGGCCAGCTGTCCATCGCGGCCCGTGAGGGCCTGGACAACCTGACCTTCGTGGTCAACTGCAACCTGCAGCGGCTGGATGGCCCGGTGCGCGGCAACGGCAAGATCATCCAGGAGCTGGAGTCGCAGTTCCGGGGTGCCGGCTGGAACGTCATCAAGCTGGTCTGGGACCGCTCCTGGGACCCGCTGCTGGCGCAGGACCGCACGGGCATCCTGGTCAACAAGCTGAACACCACACCGGACGGCCAGTTCCAGACGTACGCCACGGAGACCGGCGCGTACATCCGCGAGCACTTCTTCGGCGACGACCCGCGGCTGCGGGACATGGTCAAGGACATGACCGACCAGCAGATCCTGCACCTGGGCCGCGGCGGTCACGACCACCGCAAGGTCTACGCGGCCTATGCGGCGGCCAAGGCGCACAAGGGCCAGCCGACGGTGATCCTGGCGCAGACGGTCAAGGGCTGGACGCTGGGGCCGAACTTCGAGGGCCGCAACGCGACCCACCAGATGAAGAAGCTCACGGTCGAGGACCTCAAGCGCTTCCGGGACCGCCTGCACATCCCGATCACGGACAAGCAGCTGGACGAGGGCTACCCGCCCTACTACCACCCGGGCCGCGACTCGGAGGAGATCCAGTACATGCACGACCGCCGCCAGGGTCTGGGCGGTTACGTCCCGACCCGGGTGGTGCGCGCGAAGCCGCTGCCGCAGCCCGAGGACAAGACGTACGCGGCTGCGAAGAAGGGTTCGGGTTCACAGTCGATCGCCACCACCATGGCGTTCGTCCGCATCCTGAAGGACCTCATGCGGGACAAGGAGATCGGCAAGCGTTTCGTACTGATCGCGCCCGATGAGTACCGCACCTTCGGCATGGACGCGTTCTTCCCGAGTGCGAAGATCTACAACCCGCTGGGCCAGCAGTACGAGGCGGTCGACCGCGATCTGCTGCTCGCGTACAAGGAGTCGCCGACCGGGCAGATGCTGCACGACGGCATCTCCGAGGCGGGCTGCACGGCCTCGCTGATCGCGGCCGGTTCGGCGTACGCCACGCACGGCGAACCGCTGATCCCGGTGTACGTCTTCTACTCGATGTTCGGGTTCCAGCGCACCGGCGACCAGTTCTGGCAGATGGCCGACCAGCTCGCGCGCGGCTTCGTGCTGGGCGCCACGGCCGGTCGCACCACGCTGACCGGTGAGGGCCTCCAGCACGCGGACGGCCACTCGCAGCTGCTGGCCTCGACGAACCCGGGCTGTGTCGCCTACGACCCGGCGTACGGGTTCGAGATCGCGCACATCATGAAGGACGGGCTGCGCCGGATGTACGGCGAGGCGAACGAGGACGTCTTCTACTACCTCACCGTCTACAACGAGCCGATCCAGCACCCGGCCGAGCCGGAGAACGTGGACGTCGAGGGCATCCTCAAGGGCATCCACCGCTTCTCCACCGGAGAGAAGGGCGAGATCCCGGCCCAGATCATGGCGTCCGGCGTGGCGGTCCCCTGGGCCCTGGAGGCGCAGAAGATCCTCGCGGACGAGTGGAACGTCAAGGCGGACGTCTGGTCGGCGACCTCCTGGAACGAGCTGCGCCGCGAGGCGGTGGATGTGGAGCGCTACAACCTCCTGCACCCGGAGGAGGAGCAGCGCGTCCCGTACGTGACCAGGAAGCTGGACGGGGCCCAGGGCCCGTTCGTTGCGGTCTCGGACTGGATGCGTTCGGTGCCGGACCAGATCGCGCGCTGGGTGCCGGGCGCGTACCAGTCGCTGGGCGCGGACGGCTTCGGCTTCGCGGACACCCGGGGTGCGGCCCGCCGGTTCTTCCACATCGACGCGCAGTCGATCGTGCTGGCGGTCCTCACCGAGCTGGCCAAGGAGGGCAGGATCGACCGGTCGGCCCTGAAGACGGCGGTCGACCGCTACGAGCTCCTGGACGTGGCCGCGGCCGATCCGGGCGCGGCGGGCGGCGACGCGTAGGCAGGAAGTTTCGACCCGGAGGGGCGGTGGCGCGGAAGCGTCGCCGCCCCTCCGGCGTGTCCGGGCAGCTCCCGCCCCTCGGCGTGTCCGGGCTCAGTTCTCCCAGATCTTGAAGGCGCGCACCTGGTACGGGGACCGGGGCGTCCAGGTGCCGCCGCCGGGGTACGTCTCGAACTCGCCCGTCTCCGCGCACTCGGCGGACTGGTAGGTGGTGACGGGCCGCCCGGTGCGGTTGGCGAGCGACTGGGCGTCGCCGCCCTTCGGCAGCGGTACGCAGCTCTCGATGTCGGTGTCGGAGAGCTCGAAGGTGTGGCGGGCGCCGGTGAAGTCGGGCTTCTTCCAGAGGCAGAGCCGGCCCGCCTCACAGGTCCCGAGCGTGACGCCCGAGGCCCCCGGGGAGCGCTCCGGAGCCGCCGCGGCCCGGTCGTGGGCCAGGGCCTGGGGAACGAGTGCGGTGACAGCCAGAACTGCCGCGAGAACGGTCGTACGCGTAACCGTCATTCGTGTCGTGGTCGTACGCATGGTGGATCAACCCCCGTGGTCGGTCGGTGACGTGCTTCGCCGATCACTCTGCGTCACCATGCGCGGTGTGCGGAAGACGGGCCGGGGGTTGCCACCCTGATAGGCGACAGCCCCGCCGAAAGGATTCGGCGGGGCTGTGACCTGCGCTGTGTTGACGATCCGCGCCATTGACGACCGGTGCCATTGACGACCGGTGCCGTCGACGACCGGTGCCGTCGACAGTCCGTGTCGCTCCGGGCGTCAGATGTGGCCGACTCCGGCACCCGCCTCGGCGTTCGCGCCGCGCTTGGTGAGCGTGGCGACGAAGGCGGCGATCACCGCGACGACGCCGGCGACCGTGAAGGCCAGGCCCATGCCCGACATGAAGGTGTCGTGGATGACCCCGCCGATGCGGTCGACGATGTCCGGCGTCATGCCGGGAGCCTTGGCGAGCGCCTCGGTCGGGACCATGCCGAACTCGGCGGCCTGCTCCAGCTTCGGGTCGGGGTCGCCGGGCAGGCCCGCGCCCGCCCAGTTGTCCGCGAACTCCGCGCTGACCTTGGAGGACATGACCGCGCCGAGGACGGCGGTGCCGAGCGCGCCGCCGACCTGCATGGCGGCCTGCTGGAGACCGCCGGCCACGCCGGACAGCTCCATGGGGGCGTTGCCGACGATGACCTCGGTGGCGCCGACCATGACCGGGGCGAGCCCGCAGCCGAGCAGGGCGAACCAGAGGGACATGGCGAAGGTGCCGGTGGACTCGCTGAGCGTGGTCATGCCGAACATCGCGGTGGCCGTGCAGACCATGCCGCCGACCAGCGGGACGCGCGGGCCGAACTTGGTGATCAGCAGGCCGGCGACCGGCGAGGAGACGATCATCATCGCGGTGAGCGGCAGCAGATGCAGACCGCTGTCGACCGGGCTGAGGCCGTGGACGCCCTGGAGGAAGAAGGTCACGAAGAAGAGGCCGCCCATGAAGGCGAAGGCCATCAGCATCATGAGGACGACACCGGCCGTCAACGGCACGGAACGGAACATCCCCAGCGGAACGAGCGGCTCCTTGACCCGGGTCTCCCAGAGGCCGAAGGCCAGGAAGAGCAGAACCGCGAGGCCCAGCCACGCCCAGGTCCGGCCGTCGCCCCAGCCCCAGGACTCACCGGCCTTGATGATGCCCCAGATGAGGGCGAACATCGCGCCCGAGAGCAGCCCGATGCCGAGGAGGTCGAAGGAGCGCGGCGCGTTGGCGGCGCGGTGGTCCTTGAGGATCACCAGGCCGAAGGCGAGCGCGGCGATGCCGACGGGCACGTTGATGAAGAAGACCGACTGCCAGCTGACGTGCTCGACGAGCAGACCGCCGACGATCGGACCGCCCGCGGTGGACGCCCCGATGACCATGCCCCAGATGCCGATCGCCATGTTCAGCTTCTCGGCGGGGAAGGTGGCGCGCAGCAGACCGAGTGCGGCCGGCATCAGCAGGGCGCCGAAGAGGCCCTGGAGCACGCGGAAGAGGATGACCAGCGAGATCTCGCTGGAGAGACCGATCGCACCGGAGGCGAGGGCGAAGCCCGCGATGCCGATGAGGAAGGTCTGACGGTGGCCGAAGCGGTCGCCCAGCTTGCCCGCGGTGATCAGGGCGACGGCGAGGGCGAGCAGATAGCCGTTGGTGATCCACTGGACGTCGGCGAGCGAGGCGCCGAGGTCCTTCTGGATCGCGGGGTTCGCGATGGCGACGATGGTGCCGTCGAGGGCGACCATCATCACGCCGATGGCGACGGCGAAGAGGGTCAGCCAGGGGTGGCCGCGAAGCCCCTTGACCGGGGCGGGTACTGCGTTGTCTTCGGGCTCCCGCGGCGCCTTCTCGACGGTGGTCTGACTAGTCATACGGGGAGACTAGTGACAGCCGCTGACAGTTGACAAACCAATTCACAAGTCAGTAACTGTCACGTGGCTCACACGTAGCGCACAGGTATGCTGAGCTGGACAAACACGGGAAAAGAGGGACCGGTACGTGACCGACGGGCAGACAGTCGAGCCCCGAGCCGGACTGCGTGAACGCAAGAAACAGCGCACCCGCGACGCCTTGTTGCGCGCCGCCCTCGAACTGTTCACCACCCAGGGGTACGAACGCACCACCGTCGACGAGATCGTCGACGCCGTGGAGGTCTCCCAGCGCACCTTCTTCCGCTACTTCGCGAGCAAGGAGGACACCACCTTCGCCGTGCAGGAGATGGTCGAGTCCCGTTTCATCGAGGAACTGCGTCGACGCCCCGCGGACGAGGCGCCCTTCGAGGCCATGCGCCGGGCGGTGCTGTGCGCCTGGAACAGCATCGGCGAGGCGATCGAGGAGGTCATCACCGTCGACCTCCATATGCGGACCTATCAGATGATCGAGTCGACCCCGCCGCTGCTCGCCGCCCACATGCGGCGCGGCATCGCCCTGGAGAACCAGATCGCCCGGCTGATCGCGGAGCGTGAGGGGCTGGACGTGGAGCGGGATCCCCGGCCGCGGGTGGCCGTCGCCGCGTTCTCCGGGGTGATGCGGGTGACCGGCCAGCTGTGGGGCCAGGGGCGCGACCCGAGCGTGGAGGCGCTGCGCGATCTGACCGAGGAGTATCTCGACCAGCTCGTACCGGCCCTCGCCCGGGACTGGCGTCAGCAGACGTCGGGGCACGAAACGCCGGGCTCGCGTCAGGCATCTCAGGGCTCGCGTCAGCAATAGCGCACCTCCGGGACCACGGTGACCCTCCGTGAGAAATCCGGAGTGAATCCTTTGCGGACGGGTGATGTACGTCACCCGAATCACGGTGGCCGACGCGCGTCTCCTAGGGTGTGGCGCAGTGACTTCTTTCGACACCTCTCCCACGTTGACCGTATGGCGCGCGCTGCTCGCCGTCGCGGTCGTGTTCGTGATGCTGGCGACGACGGGCTGGAGCGCCGTCCGGGATCAGCATCCCGACGGGCCGCGCGAGCTCGCGCTCGCCGCCTGGGCGCGGGACCGGATAGCAGGCCGTTCGCTGCCGGACGCCGACGCCCCCGCCTATCGGCTGGCCCACTTCTTCGCCACCCTCACCTCGGGGCAGCAGACGGCGCTCGCGGGCAAGTACCCGTCGGTGGTGGGAAATCTGAACGGCGTACCGGTCACGCTGCGCTACCGGGCCAACCGGGTCGCCCTCGGACAGGCCGTGGCCGTGGAGCAGGTGCGGGCGCACGACGAGAAGCTCTCGCCGGACGGGCGCGACGAGGCACAGGCCCGGCTCGACCGGTTCCGGTCGCTGCTCAAGGCCGGGCGCCAGATCCTGGCCTTCGATCCGTCCGGGAAGGGCCGGGCTGCCGAGGTGTTCGGCAACCTCGACCGGGCCGCCCGGGTCTCCGTCGTCGTCCCCGGCGTCGACACCCATCTGCTGACCCTGGAACGCAGCAAGCGCCAGTACGCGGCCCCCGTCGGCATGGCCAAGTCCCTGTACGGCGCGGAGCGCTCGGCCTCCCCGGGCACCCGTACGGCCGTCATCGCCTGGGCCGACTACACCGCCCCGGCCGGTCTCGGCATGGACGCGGCGCTGGGCGGGCTGGCGGCGAACGGCGCGATCCGGCTGAACGCGATGGTCCGTGCGCTGCCCGGCGCCTCGAAGGTCTCGCTGTTCTGCCACAGCTACGGCTCGGTGGTCTGCGGGGTGGCCGCGCACTCGGCTCCCGACCGGGTGGCCGACATCGCGGTCGCGGGCAGCCCGGGCATGCGGGCCGCCAACGCCCGGCAGCTGGAGACCGGCGCCCGGATCTGGGCGACCCGGGACGGCGACGACTGGATCGGGGACGTACCGCATCTCGAATTCGGCGGGATCGGTCACGGGGCCGATCCGGTCGACCCGGCCTTCGGCGCGCGGATCGTCTCGGCGGCCGGGGCAGCCGGGCACAGCGGCTACTTCGAACCGGGCACCGAGAGCCTGGACAACTTCGCCGCGATCGGCGTCGGGGCGTACGGGTCGGTCAGCTGTGCGCGTGCCGACAGTGCATGCCACAGCGGTATTTCCGGTGCGCGGGACGGCTGACGCGCGTAGAGGAGCGTGTCGGGCGGATTAATCGGGACTTACTCCGAGGGGGGACGCGGGCGACTGTGCCGCATACGATGAGGCACATGGGTGATGTGCTGGCTGGAATTCATGCCACCTGGGAGTTCGACACCGACTCCGTGCTCATCCGCTTCGAACGGGGCATCCGCACACCGAAGCTCTTCCAGAGCCTCCGGGAACGCCGCATCCCGTATGCGGCGCTGTCGTCGGTGACGCTGACCCCGGGCAAGCGGAGCACGGTGGTCCTGCGTGCCGTGCCGCGACCGGGTGCCGATCCTCTGGTGGAGGCTGCCGCCGGGCAGCTCAAAGAGGGGTGCGACCCCTATCGCCTGGTGCTTCCGGCGGAGCGGGAAGTGCTCGCCGAGTACTACGCGGACGAGCTGCGGGCCTTGCTGGACCCGGCGTCCGACGAGCCCGCCGACCGCTTCCTGGTCGCGGCCCCCGAGGCCCCGATGAACTTCAAGGCGTACGACGGCCGGGCCAGCTTCGACGGCGAGCGGATCTCCTTCCGCTGGTCCTGGACCGGGGCCTCCAGCGCCAAGTGGAAGGCCGGCGACCAGACCTTCCGCGTGAGCGAACTGGCCGGAATCGTATGGCGCTCGCCCGAGGCGCTGGACGGCTACCTGCGGCTGCTGCCCCGAGCGGCCGCCCCGGTCGACCACCGCACCGGCGGCAGCCTGGGCGATCTGCACGGTCCCGGTGGCTCCGTGGACGGCGGTACGCCGGACGGGGTGCCCGCCGGGTCCCCGACCGCCGGCCCGGACCAGGATCCGGCCGCCGTGCTGTTCGGCCTGGGCTACGGCCCGGTGCACGAGTCGCTGCCCTTCGCCGCTGCGGTCCTGGAGTCCGTACGCCGGACCCAGCCCGCGCCCGCCGCCTCCGCCCCGGCTCTGGTGAACGCCGGGCGGCGCGATCCGGCGGACATCGCCGAGCGGATACATCACCTCGGCGAACTGCATCAGGCCGGCCTGGTGACGGACGCCGAGTACACCGCGAAGAAGGCCCAGCTGCTCGCGGAGCTGTGACCCGTACGGTCACCGGGCCGCGCCCCCGTCAGCCGTACGCCCGCCGAGTCGTGACCCCGTACCGGCGGAGTACGCGGCCGTGACCCCGTACCGGAGTATGAGGCGGACCGGCCGCAGGTCGGAACCCCGGTATGACTCCCCCGGGCCCCCGGTCTGCCTACGCTGACCGGGCCATGTCCTCATCCTCATCCTCTTCCCCCGCCGGGCCCCCGCCGCCCGCCGACGGCCTGCTGAGCGCCGCCCGCCGCAATCTGCGCGAGCTCGCCCACGGGCTGGCCCACGCCTCCCATCCGTCCACGCCGCTGCTGGCCGAAGCCCCGAAGCTGTGGCAGCGGCTGCTGCCGTACGTCGTGGTGCTCGCCCTGGCCGCGACCTTCATCCCGGTCACCATCACCGTCCTGACCTCGCAGTACGACGTGCCGGGCGCGCTGGCCGGGGCGCTCGGGGTGGCCGGGGCGGCTCCGCTGCTGATGCTGGCCCACCGGCCGCTCCAGGCGTGGTGGATCATCTTTCCGGCCGACATCGTGGGCGCGCTGGTGCTGCTGGCGCACCCCTCCGAGCAGCACGACGTCTGGCCGTGGATCCCGCCGGTGCTGGTCGCCTACCTCTTCCTGCTGCTGGCCATCGGGCTGCGCGAGACACGGCGGACCGTGGTCTCCGTATGGGTGGCGACGTGTCTGGCCGGGCTGGTGCTGCATCTGATCGCGCCGGCCGACCGCAGCACCGGCAGCGCCCTGCTGCTGCCGATCCTCGGCGCGGTGGTCCTGGTGATCGGCGGGGCGGTACGGGAGCGGGGCGAGGCGACCCGGCGGCTGGCCGAGCAGGAGACGATCAGCGAGGCGGAACGGGCGCAGCGCACGCTGCTGGAGGAGCGGACCCGGATCGCCCGGGAGCTGCACGACGTGGTCGCGCACCACATGTCGGTGATCACCGTGCAGGCGGACTCCGCGCCGTACCGGATCCCGGGTCTGCCGGAGCCCGCACAGGAGGAGTTCGCCGCCATCGCGGCCGCCGCGCGGGAGTCGCTCGGCGAGATGCGGCGGCTGCTGTCGGTGCTGCGCAGCGACGGCACCGAGGGCGATCTGACCCCGCAGCCTGGCCTGGACCGGCTCCAGCAGTTGGTGGAAGCGACGGTACGGGCCGGGCTTCCGGTGGAGCTGTCGCTCGCCGCGGATCTGGGCGAGGTGCCGTCGGCGGTGGATCTGTCGGCGTACCGGATCGTGCAGGAGGCGCTGGCCAATGTGGTGCGGCACGCACCCGGGGCGCGCACCCGGGTCTCGGTGCGGGCGGCCGCGGGCCATCTGAACGTGCTGGTGGTCAACGGGCCCGCGCCGAAGCCCGCCGAGCCGCTGGAGAGCACCGGGACCGGGCACGGGCTGGTGGGCATGCGGGAGCGCGTACGGTTGACCGGCGGCACGCTGGACACCGGGCCGCTGCCCGACGGCGGGTTCCGGGTGGCCGCCCGGATGCCGCTGCCTCCGGCCACGGCGCCGTCCGCCCGGCCCTCTTCCGTCCCACCCCTTCCGGAGGACCTGTGACCATCCGCGTGATCATCGTCGACGACCAGGCCATGGTGCGGGCCGGGTTCGCGGCGCTGCTGTCGGCGCAGAGCGACATCGACGTGGTGGGCGAGGCGGCGGACGGCCGCCAGGGCGTGGAGGTCAGCCGCAGCCAGCATCCCGACGTGGTCCTGATGGACGTCCGGATGCCGGAGATGGACGGACTGGCCGCCGCCCGCGCGCTGTTGAGCCCGCCGGTGGGTGTGGTGCACCGGCCGAAGGTGCTGATGCTGACGACGTTCGACGTGGACGACTACGTGTACGAGGCGCTGCGCGCCGGGGCGTCCGGGTTCCTCCTGAAGGACGCCCCGCCCGCCGATCTCATCGCGGCGGTACGGGTGGTGGCGGCCGGAGACGCGCTGCTCGCGCCCTCGGTGACCCGGCGGCTGATCGCGGACTTCGCGGCGCAGCGGCCCGCCGGGGCGACGCGCGGCGGCCAGGCGCTCCGGCTCAACGGCCTCACCCCGCGCGAGAGCGAGGTGCTGGAGCTGATCGCCCGGGGGCTGTCGAACCAGGAGATCGCGGGGCGTCTGGTGCTGGCCGAGCAGACCGTCAAGACGCACATCGGACGGGTGCTGGCCAAGCTGGACCTGCGGGACCGGGCGCAGGCCGTGATCTTCGCGTACGAGTCGGGGCTGGTGACTCCGGGGGACGCGGGGGCGTAGCGGTACGTTCCGACGTGCGGGCGCAGCGGCCCGACGTACGGGCGTAGCGGCGCGCGGGCGTAGCGGTACGGCGCGGCGCGCGGGCGTAGCGGTACGGCGCGGCGCGCGGGCCGAGCAGCACGACCCGAGGCCCTGCGGCCCAGCAGCGCGTCCCGGGTTCTCGGCCACCCCCTACCTCGGTATCACCCCGCAGTTGGCTCCCCGGTGTGACGTCGCGTCACCCGTCCGCTTCCTACCTTCCTCCCGGTCGCACCGCTCGGTGCGGCTCCGGAGAGGGAGGGAACGATGCGTCGATACGCGAGGACCGTGGTCGCGTTCGCACTGGCCACCAGCGTGGTGGCGGGAACCGCGGGCTGGGTTTCGGGAGATGCGCAGCAGGCGCTGACCGGGCCGCCGCCGGGCACCGCGCAGTGGCGGGCGGACCGGGTGCTGGGGTCGGAGCTGCCCGATCCGGAGCGCTCGACGGCTGCCGAAGTCGCTTCGTTCTTCGCCGGGTTGAGCGCGAAGAAGAGGCAACTGCTGGTGCTGCGGCACCCGTCCGTCGTCGGCAATCTCGACGGGGCTCCGCTGGAGGTGCGTTACCGCGCCAACTCCCTCGCGCTGACCGCCTCCGAAGACCCGCGCTACCGTTCGCTGGCCGCGCCCGGACGCCAGATCCTCGCCTTCGATCCGCGCGGACGCGGGCTGGTCGCCGAGGTGTTCGGGGATCTGCGCGCGGCGGAGCGGGTCTCGGTGGTGGTGCCGGGGTCCGACAACGACGCCGGGACCTTCGACCGGAAGGTCGCCGCCCACGGGGCCCCGGCCGGGATGGCCCGGACCCTGCACGAGGAGGCGGGTCCGGAGACGGCCGTCATCGCCTGGGCCGGGTACACCACCCCTGTCGGCGTCGGCGTGGACGCGGCGACCGGGCGGCTCGCGGAGGCGGGCGCCGGGCGGCTGGCCCGCTTCGCCGAGGGGCTGACGGCGGACGGGCTGCCCGAGCCGGCGATGTTCTGCCACAGCTACGGCTCCGTCGTCTGCGGGATCGCCGCCCACCGCCTGCCCGTCACCGACCTGGTGGTCCTCGGCTCGCCCGGCATGCGGGCGGACGATGCCGCGGGGCTGCGGACGAAGGCCCGGGTGTGGGCGGCGAAGGACCCGACCGACTGGATCGACAACGTGCCGAACGTGCGCTTCGCCGGCCTCGGCCACGGGGCGGACCCCACCGACCCGGCGTTCGGCGCCCGCCGCGTACCGGCGGACGAGGCCCGGGGGCACGCCGGTTACTTCGCGCCCGGGACGGACTCGCTCCGGGCCTTCGCCGCCATCGCGCGCGGCACGACCACGCCGGAAGGCGCTCACGCCCCGGCGGGCGGACCGGCCTCGGCCGACGCGCGGGCCCTGGAAGGGGTGACCCGATGAACGCCGTACGGGAGAACGCCCGGCGGCTCGCCGCCCGTATCGACTCCTCCACCCCCGCCCACCGCGACCGCGCGATCGACGGCCTGCGCGCCCTGGCGCTGCTCGCCGTGCCGCTCGGCCACTGGATGCTCGGCGGGTTCCGGCTGGACGCCGACGGGCTGCACAACGCGAGCCCGCTCTCGGCCTTCGGCGGGTTCGCGCCGGTCAGCTGGGTGCTCCAGATGCTGGGCATCTTCTTCCTGGTCGGCGGGTACGCCTCGGTGCTCTCCTACCGCCGCCGGACCTCGACGACCGCCGCCTGGCTGGGCGGCCGGCTGACCCGCCTCGGCCGGCCGGTACTCGGGGTGACCGCCGTGTGGGCGGTGCTGCTGGCGGCGCTGTCCGCGCTGGGCGTGGCCGGCGACACCTTGCGTACGGCGTCGACGCTGGTGATCCAGCCGCTCTGGTTCGTCGGGGTGTACACCGTGGTCACGGCCCTCACCCCGGTCTGCGTACGGCTGGCGCGACGGCTCGGCGGCTGGGCGGCGCTGCCGCTGCTGGTCTCCGTCGCGGTGGTGGACTTCCTGCGCTACGGACCCTTCGCGGAGGCGATGCCGTCCTGGCTGAGCGCACTCAACATCCTGCCCGGCTGGCTGTTCGCGTATCAGCTGGGCGTGTCCTGGGGCGAGGGGCGGATCGACCGGCGCGGGGCGCGGCTGCTGCTGATCGGCGGCGGGGTGCTGTTCGCCGTGCTGCTGCTCGCCTTCCACTACCCGGCGTCGATGGTCGGCGTACCGGGCGAGGCCCGGACGAACTCGCATCCGCCGTCGCTGCTGGTGGTGGCGCTGGCAGCGGCGCAGAGCGGGGCGGCGATCCTGCTGCGCGACCGGCTCGGGCGGCTGCTGAGCAAGCCGCTGCTGTGGGCGCCGGTCGTGGTGATCAACCTGTCGGCGATGACGATCCTGTGCTGGCACCAGACGGCGATGCTGGCCGCCGCCGTACCGGCCTCGCTCGCGGGTGCGACGGGCACGGCGGTGGCCGGGCTGACGACCGCGCCGGACACGGTGGGCTGGCTGCTGGCCCGGTTCGCCTGGCTGCCGGTGTTCGCCGGGCTGCTGGTGCTGATCGCCCGGTACGCGCGCCGCTTCGAGGCCCCGTGGCAGGCGGGCACCCGCGCCGCGAACGCCCGCCGCGCGCTGGCGGGGCTGCTCGCGGCGGGGTTCGCGGTGTTCGCGCTGGGGCTGGCGTGAGGGGCCGAGGGTATGGCACCCGGGTGCGGCCGTCCGGGCTACCGCTCCCGCGCCGTGGACGTGCTGCTCATGTCCGGGTAGCGGTCCCCCGCCACCCGGTCCGCGATCGGCTCCAGGGCGGCCAGTTCGTCCGCCGTCAGGGTCAGCCGGGTCGCGGCGACGTTCTCCAGGAGGCGGCTGCGCTTACGGGTGCCGGGGATCGGGACCACGTTCAGGCCGTGGACCTCGGCGCGCTGCTGGACCCAGGCGAGGGCCACCTGTGCGGCGGTCGCCCCGAGGGCCGCGGCGATCTTGTGGACGGGCTCCAGCAGGGCCGCGTTCGTCCTGGCGTTGTCGCCGGTGAAGCGGGGCTGGTGGGCGCGGAAGTCGTTCGCCGCGAGGTCCTTGCCCGCGTCGGTGAAGGCCCCGGTGAGGAAGCCCCGGCCGAGCGGGGAGTACGGGACGAGCGTGACGCCCAGGTCGGCCGCCGCGCCGACGGCGCTCCGCTCGACGTCCCGGCTGAAGAGCGACCACTCCGACTGGAGGGCGGCGATCGGGTGGACGGCGTACGCCTCGCGCAGCTCCGGGCCGGTCACCTCGCTCAGGCCGAGCTGCTTGACCTTGCCCTGCTGGACCAGCTCCGCCAGTGCGCCGATCGATTCGGCAAGCGGGACGGCCGGGTCGCGGCGGTGCATGTAGTAGAGGTCGATGACGTCGGTGTTCAGCCGGCGCAGGCTCGCCTCGACGGCGGTACGGATGTAGGCGGGGTCGTTGCTGATGCCCCGGTACTGCGGGTCGTCGGTGCGGACGAGCGCGAACTTGGTGGCGAGGGTGATCTCGTCCCGGTGGGCCCCGACGAACGGTGCGAGGAACTCCTCGTTGGCCCCGCGCCCGTAGGCGTCGGCGGTGTCGAAGAGCGTGACGCCCGCCTCCAGGGCCGCGTCCAGGGTGTCCCGGGCGGCGGCGAGGTCGGTGTCTCCGTAGAACTCGCTCATGCCCATGCAGCCGAGCCCCTGGACGCCGACCCGGGGTCCTCCGGCGCCGAGCTCCGTGGTGGCGATCTTGTTGCTGTCGTTGCCGGTCATCAGGCGCTGTGCCTCTCCGGCGCCCTGCGGGCGCCCGCGTAGAACTCGATCTTGTGGTCGAGGACGGCGAGGGTGTCGTGGAGCTCCGCGATCCGCGAGAGCACATCGCGGCGGGTCGCCTCCAGCAGTTCCTGCCGCTCCTCGAAGGTGGACTCGCCCTCGCGCAGCAGCTCGGCGTACCGCACCATGTCGGCGACGGGCATGCCGGTCATCCGCAGCTTGCCGACGAAGGCCAGCCAGTCCAGGTCACGGTCGCTGAAGCGGCGCTGGCCGGTGTGCGAGCGGTCGACGTGGGGCATCAGGCCGATGCGTTCGTACCAGCGCAGGGTGTGCGCGGTGAGCCCGGTGAGGGCGACGACCTCGCTGATGCTGTAGCTGTCCTGGCCCGCGGGGCGGGGGTGCGGCTTCGGGGCGGCCGTGCAGGCGTCCACCGCCGTGGAGGGCTGCGGCTCTGCGGTTGTCGCGGGAGTGCTTCGGGTGGGTCCGTCGATCACCGTCATGTCCTCCACGCTAAATCCTTGGAGTGCACTCGAAGCAAGCGGAATCGCGGGAGCTTTCGGCGCGGGGCGGGGCGACCGGCCCCACCGCGTTCGTCGTGGACGACGTCGTGGACGATGCGGCGGGTACGGGCCCGGCGACGAGGCTTCGCCTGTGAACGTTAGGCTCGGACGCATGGAGAGCCTGCGCATCATCGACACCTGGCCGGTCACGACGGCGGCGGCAGCCGTCGTCCGGGCGGACGGCACGGTCCTCGGCACGCACGGGCCGGCCGACCACCGCTTCCCCCTCGCCTCGGTCACCAAGCCGCTCGCGGCCTACGCGGCGCTGGTGGCGTACGAGGAAGGGGCCGTGGAGCTGGACGAGCCGGCCGGGCCCGAGGGCTCCACGGTGCGCCACCTGCTCGCCCACACCAGCGGCCTCGCCTTCGACGAGCACCGGGTGACGGCCCCGCCCGGCAACCGCCGCCTGTATTCGAACGCGGGCTTCGAGGTGCTCGGCGACCACATCGCGAAGGCGTCCGGCATCCCGTTCGCGGAGTACCTGCGCCAGGCCGTCCTGGAGCCCCTGGCCATGACGTCCACGACCCTCGACGGCTCCCCCGCCCGCGACGGCGTCTCCACCGTCGCCGACCTGGTCCGCTTCGCCGCCGAGGTCCAGGCCCCCCGCCTCCTCGACCCGCGTACGGTCCTGGAGGCCCAGAGCGTCGTGCATCCGGGCCTCAAGGGCGTGCTGCCGGGCTACGGCCACCAGAGCCCGAACGACTGGGGCCTCGGCTTCGAGATCCGTGACTCCAAGTCCCCGCACTGGACGGGCAACACGTCCTCCCCGGCCACCTTCGGGCACTTCGGCCAGTCGGGCACGTTCCTGTGGATCGACCCGGTCGCGGGCGTCGCCTGCGTCGCGCTGACCGACCGCGCCTTCGGCCCGTGGGCGGCGGAGGCCTGGACCCCGTTCACGGACGCGGTTCTCGCCGAACTGTCCTGAACCGGCTGCCGCTCCGCTCGGGCGGCGTCGTCCTGGTGGCGGTGTTGCGCCGGACCCCGGCGAACGACGACGTCCGGGCCGACGACCTCCCGCCCGCCGAGGAACGCGCTTCCCGGCCACCGCTGTTGGTCGCGGCGCTGCTGAGTCTGGGCGCGGCGCTCGGCCAGTACGGCGTGTCCGGTGGGACGTACTGGCCGACGGGGCCGGCCGGCTCACCGGTTACGCGATCGCCTTCTCCCTCCTGCTCGTACCGATCCTGCTGGTCGCCGTCCTGGCCGTCCGCGCACGCGAGGACGCTCCCTGACCTCTTACCGCGGGTGATCGGGGCGAAGGGCGGGGCCCCTGTCCACCTCCGGAACCATGCCCGCCCGCTGCGGCGGCGCACGTTCACCTTCCGGAAACCGAAGGAGCGACGCCACCGTTCCCGTGGTGCGTAGGACTGCACCGTAGGAACAGGGGCGTCGCTCCGCGGGAGCGAATCCTCAGACGATCCAGCGATCGCCGAACCCGCAGTTGGCGATTTCGAGCGCGGTGTCGTCCTTCGCGCTCGCGCCGCCGGTCGGGCGCAGGCACAGGTCGTTGCTGACCGCGTTACGGATCCAGTTGGTCCCGTCCCCGCGAGGGTCGAGCCACCAGAGCTGGTTGTCGCCGGTCGCGTTGCAGTGGAACTGGGTGACCTTCGTTCCCGCCGACCTCGCCTTGTAGTAGCCCAGGTCCAGGCACAGCCCGCCCTTGCTGTTGCGGATCAGGAAGAGGGGCGCGTTCTGGGGCCCGCCGTCCTTGTCCACGATGTCGAGGTTCCACAGCTGGTTGTCTGA
This sequence comes from Streptomyces sp. iso_384, assembly GCF_056172905.1. Lineage (NCBI taxonomy): Bacteria > Bacillati > Actinomycetota > Actinomycetes > Kitasatosporales > Streptomycetaceae > Streptomyces > Streptomyces sp. iso_384. Next base: position 1,928,126 of record NZ_JBWBTT010000001.1, on the reverse strand, counting down.
GGTCGAGGTTGTGCAGGGGTCCTGGTTGATACGGCCGTCGATCTCGCCCTTGCCCCAGCCCGGGACGTCCACGCACTGTCCGGTGTCCGCGTTCTTGATCACGGTGTTCTGGACCCCGGAGCGTCCGTTGGCCCACTGGCGGAGCTTTTCGGCGGGCGTCAGCACCTTGGCCTTGACCTCGGGCTTCTTCGCGTCCTTGGACTTCTCCGGCGAGGGCGTCGGCGAGGGCGTGACCGGCTGCTGGTGGACCACGGGCTCGACCGGCTTCTTCTTCTCCTCCTTCTTCTTGCTCGGCGTGGCGGAGGGGGCCGGCGACTGGCTGGTGTAGGTCTCCGGAACCGGAGGGCGTTCGCTGTCCAGCACCGTGCCGGCCGCGTTCTCGGTCCGGGTGCGCTCGGGCTCGCGGTCGTCCTGCCCCGCCAGGAGGAAGGGCACCGCGATCAGGAGCGCGCCGACGATGCCGGCCGCCGCGAGCATCGGCTTCTTGGGCCGGCTGCCGGGCGGTTCGTCGCCCTCCTGCGAACTCGCGCCACCGCCGCCACCGGTTCCGGTCGCGGTCGCCACGGAGCCCGAAGCCGGGCCGTCGGTGCTGACGGTCGCCAGCTCCGCGGTCGGAACGGAAGCCGACGACGCCGACGCCGACGCGGCGCCGGACAGTGCCGCGGCCGGGGCGGGGGCGGGTTCGGCGGTACTCTCCGCTTCGCCCCGGGGCGCGTTGGCGCGCGTCCCGGTCGTCTCGCCGGTCTTCGCGGCGTCGGGGTCCGTGGCGGCGTTCGTGTTCGCGGGGGGCTCGGACGCCGGGCTCTCCGCCCGGGTGGCGGCCTCAGGAGCGGCTCCGGAGGCGGGCGCGGCCTTACCGCCGGGCCGCTCGCCGCCGCCCGGCGCCAGTGCGCTGCCGGGGTCCCCGGGGGTTCCGGGCATGCTCACCGATCGGCGGACCGATACCGATGAGCCGCCGGAGTTTCGGCCGTTCCCCGTGCCACCCTCGCCGGTGGACGTGCCCGACCGCGTGGATATGCGGGAGGTTGGATCATGCTCTCTTGCCACCTAAGGTCCTCGCTCTTGTCGGGGTTCGTTGTCGCGTCACGGTCCGGCCCCCACAGCGCCCGCGCAGCGCTCCGGCCAGTGGCCGGCGCCCTTGGGTGTCGCTTCGGGTCCGGCTGCGACGGCTTCCAGCCGGGCGAGCACGGCCCGGTCCCCCTCGGGATCGGGCGCGAGCGCCCCGGCAGGTCCGGTGAGTTCACGCAGATGGATCTGCACGCCGGGCTGCGCGCGGCGGACGGCCAGCACCCGGAAGAGCGTCCCGGGGGCGAACACGACCTCCTCCGGCCCGCGCTGCTCGGAGAACTGCCGCACGCGGCGGCCGGCCACCGACCAGATGACATAGCTGTCACCCGGCGGCGGTGCGGTGCCGGCGTCCAGCCGCACGGTGCTCAGCAGAGCCGCGTCGCGCAGCACTGTCCCGGGACGCGGCGGTCCGGGACGGCCGCCGTCTCCGGAGGCGGTGGTGCCGCGCAGCACCGCGCCTCGGTAGGACGGCATCCGGTTCAGCGCCGAGGCCACACAGGCGCCGTACGGCAGCAGGTCCAGCTCGCGGTCGCGCAGACTCCAGGTCAATGCGCCGTGACTGAACGGCCCTTCCGAAAGGTGCAGGTACATCCGCAGCGCGATGAGATCGGCGCGGGCCGCCTCCTGCTCCTTTCCGCGCAGCGCGGGCATCCGGGCGAGCGCCCGTGCGACGGCCGCCCCGTGCCGGTCCCACATGTCGCCCGCGAGCGCGCGGAAGGCGGTCCGCTCGGCCTCGGAGCTGCGGTGACCGGGGTCCAGCAGGACCGGGGGAAGCGGAGCCTGCACGATCTCCGCGCCCTCGTCCTCGTTCCCCTCTCCGTCCTCGGCCTCGGTCACGTGGCCGGTGTCGGGGGTGTCGGGAGCCTCGGGACCGGGAACGCCTCGGACCTGTGGTGCATCCGGTACGGGCGGTACGTCCGGAAGCCGGGCGGCACCGGAATCCGACGAGGCGGTCGAGGTGAGCGGCGCCGTTGCGGGCACGGGGTCGGAGGATTCGGCCACCACCCGGTGCGGCGGTCCCGGCGGGGCGGGCGCCGGCTCCGGATCGCGTACGTCCGGGCCTTCGGAGCGAGGAGCGGCCGGGGCGACCTCGGTGGCGTCCGGTCCGGTGGACGGTTTCGGGGTGGGGGCGGCTGCCGGACCGTCCGCAACCGCGGAGATCCCCGGGGCTCCGGCCTCCGCCGGGGTCTTCTCGTCGTCCGCTTCCCCGGGTTCGGGCGCGAGGGTCGACGCGCCGCCCGCTTCCTGCTCCCCCGGCCCCTCCGGGGGCGCGGATCCGGCGTCCGCGGAGGGGCTTCCTTCGCCGTCGGGGCTTTCGGGCACCCCAGGTGCGGGGTCCTTCCGCTCGGCACCGGACCGGCCCTGCCCGCCTTCCGGTTCGGAGCCGTCGGCCGCTGCGGGTCCGTCGGTCGTGGCGGCGTTCCCGGTCGTCACGTCGGTGGCCGGGCCCCCCTCGGCGCGTTCGCCCGGGCCGGAGGTCTCGGCTGCTCCCCCGTTGTCGTCGCTTCCGGTCTCGGCCGCCGCTCCCGCGCGGCCGCCTTCGTCGAGGCCGGGGGGCCGTACGGGGCCTTCGTCCCGACCGGGTGCGCGGACCTCCGCATCCGGGGCGTTCGCCTCCGGCTCCCGCGCTTCTGGGCGCCCGGACGGGCCGGTGTTCCGCTCCGGGGCATGGGGCGCCGGAGCGGCACGGGTGCCGAGCGCCGGGCCCGCGGTCGTTCCCGACGAGCGGGCCCGTCCGGCGAACCCCGTCGGAACGCGGTCGTCCGACCAGTCGAACGTGTCCGCCCGTCGCTCCCGCTCCCCGCGCGCCGCACTCCTGCCGGACGCGCCGGTCTTGCCCGGGGTGCCCGAGGTGCCCGAGGTGCCCGGCGCGCCCGAGCCGCCCGAGCCGCCCGAGGTGCCCGAGGTGCCTGGCGTGCCCGGCACGCCCGACGTTGCCGAGGTGCCCGGCGCGCCCGAAGTTGCCGGCGTGCCCGAGCCGCCCGAGGTCGCCGGGCCGGCCGGCGTGCCCGGGGTGCCCGAGGTGCCCGGCGCACCCGAGCCGCCCGAAGTCGCCGAGGTGGTCGGCTTGCCCGAACTTGCCGGCGTGCCCGAGCCGCCCGAGGTCGCCGGGCCGGCCGGCGTGCCCGAGGTGGCCGCCGTGCCCGGCGCGCCCGAAGTCCCCGGGGTGTTCGGCGTCGTGGGCGTACCAGGTGCCGGGCGCGCACCGGACGGGCCGCGTCTGCCCGGCGTACCCGACGGGGCGGAGGCGGACGGCGTACCGGAGGTGCCCGCGCCCGTCACGGCGCTCGCCCCCGTCTCCGTACCGGCGGCCATCGCCTCCCTGAGCTGCCGTGCACGCTCCGTGCGCGCCGCTCTGCCCCCGATCTTCGCGGGCGGGGCCGGGGCGGATCCGGAGGCCCGTTCCGGCCGGTGCGGCACCGCGGGTTGTCCGGACTGGGTTCGCGGGCCCTGGCCGGGGCGCTCCGCCGGTCCGGACGACGCCGGGCGCTCGGAGCCCCGTCCATGAGTCGGCGGTGACAACGATGCCAGTGGGGTGGCTCCGGACGGCGGGACCGCACCGGCAGCGGCGGGACGGCGCGGGGCCGTCTGCCCGGACCGGACCGGGGCCGGGGCGGCATGGCGCAGGGTACGCAGTCCGTACTGGGCCGCCAGCCGCCGCAGTTCGCGTCCGCCGTCGCGGGCCACCCCGTGCACGTGCAGCACCGTGCGGCCGCGCAGGTCCGGCGCCAGGGATTCCAGCACGTTCGACAGGACCGGCCACAGCGAGGCATCGAGGAGTTCACCCGGCATGCCCAGCTCGATCATCGGACCCGCCGGGTCAACCCGGCGGGCGGTGGGAGACAGCGCCGGGCCGCCGCGCGGCCCCACCCACATGCCGGCCCGCGTCACCGTGAGCTGCCAGTCATCGGTCAGACCGACCACGCCCTCCTCCGGACGCGCAGGCCCCGGCAGCGGTGGACTCCAGCGCAGCAGCCGGGGCTGCCGGGCACGGCCCTCCGCGTCCGGCGGGAAACACCGGACCGCGTCCACGAAAGGGATCCACGCCGGGGTGCCGTCCGGCGTCGCCAGGACCGACCGCACGGAGTAGGTGCCCATCAGGCCGGCGGCCGCGACGAGCGGCAGCCCGGTCATGACCTCCACCTCGATGTCCAGCCGGTCGGACACCGACTGGGCCAGCGGCAGCAGGTCGCGCCGCCCGCCGGGCACGAGCCGCACGTCGACCTGGACGTCGTCCGGGAGAGCCTCCAGCACCTCGGCGACCTCCTCGGCAGAGATGTCCTCGCCGAAGGGCACGCCGACCACCAAGGTCAGGCGCCGCGGGTCGACCGGCACGGCGTGGTAGAGGTCGCCGGGCCGGGCCGGCGCGGCCCCGGACGGACGGACCAGCACCCCGGCAGGTATCTGCTCGACGACGCAGCCGCCCGCCAGGGCCGACGGCAGGCCGTCGAGCGCGGACTGCCAGGACGGCTGCGGGCTGCGCGGGCCCAGGGGTTCGGCCCGTTTTCCCGGTGCGAACCGCCACCAGGCGCCCGCCGAGGACCCCCGTCCGGCACCTTCGACGGACGGGATGAAGAGGGAGCCGCCCGGCACGACGAGCGGCGGCCCGTCCGGCGCCTCCACCGCCATCCGCCAGGCGTCGGCGATGCGGCGCGCGGTGGCGGGCCGGCCCTCGGCTTCATGCCCCGCTCCGGGCATGACCAGCCGTACGCTGTCGGCCCCCGACTCGCTCAGCGTGTCGAGCAGTTCGCTCAGCTTCGGCCAGAAGGCGGCGGATCCCGCACCCTCGGCGCCCGCGATGACGGTCACGGTGTCCTCGTCCGCACGCATGGTGCGGGCCAGGTCGGCGACGTCGGCCGGGGTGAGGGTGTCGTCGGAGAAGGTCCGCAACAGCAGCAGTCCGTCGTGGTCCTCGACCAGGAACCCCTCCTCGGCCCCACTGTTCGCTTCGCTGGAGGCGGCAGCGGTGCGGTCGCGCCCGGCACCGGTGGAGGGTCCGGTGCCGCGTCGGCGTGCGAAGACTCCTCTGCCCTTCATGCCATAGCCTCCGTTCCGGCCGGGGACGCGGCCGTTTCCGTCCGGCCGGGCGCGTCGGCGGCGAGCCGGTCGGCGTCGGTCACCTGAACCGCGCGGATGCGCGGCGCGTTCGGCCCTTCCGGGCTGTCCGTGCTCACCGGCCTGGTCTCGCCGCGCTCCTGGGCCGCGATCTCCTCGGCCAACGCCTCCGTCTCCATGATCATTCCGGCCGGTCCGGTCGGGTTGAGGTAGAGGGAGTGCCCCTCGGGCAGCCCCGCGACCACGTCGGCCACCGGGAGCAGCCGGGCGGCGAGCGAGCCCAGGGCTCGGAGGTGAGCCGGGCTCGTGAAGACGGGGACCACAGGGTCGCCCTGGGCCGACCGGAGGGCCGTGGGCTCGCCGTCGGAGCCGATGAGCACCGCGACCTTCGACGCGGCCAGGGTCCGCAGCACCTCGGCGGCCGGTCCGTAACCGGTGACAGCGCGCTGGACGGCGGACTCCACCGGGTCGGTGGCTCTGGGCCAGCCGAGCGCCTCGGGGGAAGGCCGATAGCTCTCGTTGTCCTCCCACGCCACGATGGTTCCCGTGGCGTCCGTACGCCACCGGCCGGGGACCGCCCAGTCCGGCGGCGTGCCCTGTCCCGGCCATGCGGCGTCGGGCACGCTGAGCCAGCGGTCGGGCAGCTCCCGCGCCGCCTCGGCCACCTCCGGGGGCGGCTCGGGCAGCGTCCCGTCCGGTGCCACCGGACCGGCTGCTGAGAGGGCCGGGCCCGCCGGTCCCCCGGCGGCCGGAACCGCTTCGGCCGACGCGGGCCCCGGCTCCGGTATGGCTGGGTCGTCCTCAGCTGCGGGGAGGGGCTCGGGTCCGGGCGCGGGAGATATCTCCGGGACGGACCTGTCGACGTACTCACTCACCGGCGGGCACTCCAAGAACAGAAGACATGAGCCATTGCTGCGAACTCACCCTCATCAGTTGACAGTCCGGTGATACGGACGGCCGGGCCGGGCCCTCTGCCGTGGTGCGCACGGAGGGGCGTGCGGGCGGCAAGCGGAATCGCGGACCACACGAGTTTCTGCTCACGGATGAACCGTACCCGCACAAAGTGGAGTTAGAGGAGTCAGATCCGTACCGGCCTGCCCTCTTCACCGCCCGGTCCTGCCCTCCGTGGTGTCCGGCCCTGCCCTGCCACCACCGCCCCGGCCGGCCGGGAGCCCGCGGGCTCAGCTCTCCTCCCGAAAGAGCTCGGGCCGCTCCTCGGCGGATCCGGGAGGCCGGGGGGTGGCCTCGGAGTCGTCGCCGGCCGTCAGCCCGGGGGGCCAGGCGTCGGCCTCCTCCAGGCGGGCGAACTCCTCCAGCTCGGCCTGGGCCGCCAGCAGGGCGTTCGCCGTGACGAGTTGCCCCACGGGTGCGGAGGAGCTGAGGACCAGCACCTCCTTCCCCTCGGGCAGCCGGTCCAGGAGGTCGGGGACGAGCATCATCTCGTGCGGCGGCAGCCTGTCCTGGTCCAGGGTCGGGGAGGCGGGGAAGACCGGAACGGCCTGAGTGCCGTCCTGCGCGTCGGTGACCGCCAGGCCACCCACCTCGTCGAGGCACACGGCGACTTCGGCGTCGGCGACCATCAGGGCGAACAGCTCCTCCGAGGCGTACCCGGTGGCGACCAGTTGCACGGCGGCGTCCACGGGGCTGACCGGCGGGCCCCAGCCGTGTGCGTCGGGCGACGGGCGGTACTCGGCGTTCTCCTCCCACTCCACGATGTCGCCCTCGGGGTCGCTGCGCCAGCGCCCCAGGATCGCCCAGGGAGGCGTGGGCTCGTCCTCGTCGCCGGTCCAGTGCCGGTCGATCACGGACAGCCAGTGATCGGGGGCCGCCTTCGCGGCCTCCACGTAGTCCTCGGGGGGCTCCCGGAAACCCGGTTGGCCCCGCAGCACGGCGGACGGGCCGCCCTGGACACCGGAAGGGCGCGGTCCGGAAGCAGCGGGCCCGTCGGCCGTCTCCGCGTCGGCGGGGCCGTCGGGCTCGCGGTCCGGTGCACCGGAAGGGCTCGTCATCGGGGCAACTCCATCGGTTCGCTATGTGCGTTGTACGGGGGCGGTCAGCTCTCGGAGCGCGCGGAGGCGTCGCGGCCGGTCTCTTCGGCGGGGTCCGGGAGGGGGGCGGCAGGGAAGGAATCCGGCCCGTCCGCCCCGGTGGCCGAGGACTCCGGGCCGTCGGCCCCGGCCTCGGTGGAGCGCCGCGGTTCTTCCGGCGTCGACCCGGCGGCCTCGTCGACCGCCCGGCGCAGGGCGTCGGTCTCGACGGTCATACCGACCGGCCCGGAGGGGTTGACGTAGAGCAGGTGGCCCTCCGGCAGACGTTCCATCACCTCGGTGACCGGGGCGAGTTCGTAGCCGAAGCGGCCGGCCGCGTGCAGATGAACGGGTGAGGAGAAGACCGGTACCACCGCGGTCCCGTCGGGTGAGACCGCCGACAGCGGTACGCCGCCGGGCGCGAGCAGGACGGCGACCTCCGCAGTGGCCAGCGCCCTGGGGACCGCCTCCCCCGGACCGTACCCCGTGGCGGAGAGCTGCACCGCCTCGTCCACCGGGTCGGTGGGGGCGGGCCAGCCGAGCGCCTGGGGCGAAGGCTGGTACGCCTCGTTCGGCTGCCACTCCTCGATGTCGCCGTCCAGACCGGAACGCCACCGGCCCACCACGGCCCATTCCGGCGGATCGCCCTCGCCCGCCCATGCCGGGTCGACCATGCCGAGCCAGTGATCGGGAGCGAGCCGGGCGGCCTCCCTGATCTCCTCGGGAACCGGCGGAGCGGCGTCGTCGCCGGTCGCGGCCGGTCCTGCGGCAGTGCTGTCGTTCATGGATTCCTCGCTGGGATCAGGCACGGACGTCGTTCAGTATGCGGCGGATCCGGTCGGCCAGGCTGCCGGGGGGTGTCTGGTTCCGGGCCCGGAACCAGTCGTCGACCAGCTGCTCCAGCCGCTCGGGCGTCAGTGGGGCAGCCCCTGACCCGGCGTCGGAACCGAGCGCCGACAGGAGCTGCAGGGCGTCCTCCAGGACGATGTCGTGCTCCTGGGCCCAGGCGGCCACCGCGGGGTCGGCGGGATCAGCCGGTCCGGACAACTCCTCGTCCCCGAAGGGGTGCAGAGCGTGTTCGTCGGGGAACAGTCCATCGACCGCGACGTGCTGCCTCAGTTCCGCCTCGGTCAAGGGGGCGATCCTCCAGTAACGGCCCCAGTTGTCGATGTAGTCGAGGTCGGCCGGCTCCGGGGTACCGGCCTGCCGCAGCCGGTCGAGCACCAGTTGGCTGCCCCGCATGATCTCGTCCAGACCGTGGTGCTCCGCCTGCAGCATCTCTGCCATGAGAGCGAGCCGGACCAGCCCGAGGTCGATGTCGAGGCCCCACTCCTGGCGCATCTTCACCGCCTGCGACATCAGCCGGTGGGCCGAACCGGAGGTGGCGGCCCGGACGAGGGCGCCCCTGTCCTCCGCTTCCGCCTGCGGGACACTGTCCAGGGCGATGTCGTACCGGTGCATGCCCGGAATCCACGGTAGGGCGTCGTCCGGCATCAGGGCCCGCTCGGCCTCGCTCAGAGGCGGCGAGAGGTCCTCGGCGCGCGCCCGGGTCCGCAGCTCACGCTCGGCCCGCTCCATCCGCCGCTGCTCCTCGGGAGTTCTGTCCGGCTGTCCCGACAACTGCTGGTAGGCGGTGATCGTCCCGGACGGAGGCCTGGCGGCCCGGTACTCCTCCGTGATCACGTCGGGGTTGGGGTCGGGGCTGCCGAGCAGTTCGGAGATGACTCCGCCCTGGCCGTCCGGCGCCTGGGAGCCGATCCAGAGCATGCCCATGCGTTCCCGCGTGTTGCCCGACTCCACGACGGCGAGGAGCTGGTCCCGGCCGGTGCCGACCGCGCCGTCGACCGTGGGGTCGTCCGAGCCCAGTTCCGTCCAACGGCCTGCCGCGACGGCCCGGTCCCACAGCTCGCGGGTCATCACCGCGAGCTGAGCGTCCACCGCTTCGTGGCCGCCGAGATACCGGCCGAGGCGCCGCTCGAAACGGACGGCCTCGGTCATGTAGCGGATGCGGGCCATGACCCACTCCGGCGCCGGCCGGTCCGCCGCCCGGCGCAGCACGGACGCCGGGGCGACGGACAGGGCGTGCACCAGCCGGTTCAGCCGCTCCTCCTCGTCGACGGCCGTATCGCCGGGTCCTTCCGGAAGCCCGGCGAGATGGCGGTCCCCGTCCGCGACGAGCAGGGCGGGCGGTCCGCCTTCGGTGCGCGCACCGTGGAACGTCACCTCACCGTCGGGGCCCGCCAAGGCCACTGCCACACCGAGACGGCGTGCGGTCGCGGCTGCGAGAGGCCTCATCGGCAGTGTGGTGCCGTCCTGTCGGTACGAGGGGTCGGTGAGCAGCACCCGCAGGCGCTGCACCGGGGCCAGCTCCACCCGCGAGGCCGGGAGGCGGTCGCCGTAGAGCATGGCCTCCGTGCGCAGGGACATACCGAGGGAGACGCCGGCCCGGTCGAGGAGGGCCAGCGGAAGGTCCTGGCCGCCGTCCAGGGGCGGAATGTCCAGGTCGGACACGTCGTCCTCGGTGACCGTGCCGCCCAGCCAGGCGCGGAAGTCCTCCGCCGTGTCGACGCCCGCGTCCCGCAGTCCGTCCGCGGCCACGTGGCGGACGGCGAAGAGCAGGATGTCCGCGGTCCGGTCCCCCTCGCCCGGGGTCTCGTGCAGAGTGAAGGGGGTGCCGTCGAGTTCGGCGGCGTACGGTCCCGTGCGGCGGTAGCCGTCGCGAGGCGCGGTCGCCTCCGGCTGCCGCGTCTCCGGATCGCCGGTCTCGCCGATGTCGTCGGTGTCGTCGGTGTCGTCGGTGAGTTCCACGATCCGGGGCGAGGTGCCGTCCTGCGCGTTGTGGTACGCCGAGTGCGGGTAGCCGGGCATCTCCCGGAACTCGTAGTCGAGGTAGTCGCGTCCGGTCTCGGGCTCCGTCACGACCTCGCGGTTGACGATGTTCAGCGCCGCGCCCGGCGGATAGAGGGCCTCCTGCTCGTTGAGCCACGCCGAGAACGGGGCCATCGGACGGGCGGTGGAGTGCTCGACGTAGCCGCGCATCGCGTGTCGGTCCAGGGCGTCGCCCATCTCCTCCAGATCGCCCCGGGTGTAACCGCCGGCGGTCTCCCAGCTCTCGGTGGTGCTGCGGAACCGCGGCACGAACAGCGTGGTCGCGGTGAGGAGCGGCGAGTCCTGAGGGATCGCGTCCAGGGGCCCGGGCAGCCAGCCGCCCCAGTAGACCGGGCCGTTGAGCGGCGGCAGGATCTCCAGCGCCTCGACCGCCATGTCGACGTGCATGCTCATGTCGTCGTACAGCCGGTCGGCGACGCGGTCCACCCGGCGGCGGATCTCCTGGAGATCCGGACCGGTCGCGTCCGGGTCCAGGTCCCGCAGATCGGACATGGCGTCGCTGAGGTCCTCGTCGCGGTCCAGCAGTTCGGGCAGGCCCTGCCCGCTCTCCACGGCGTCCTCACGGACGTACCTCCACACCCGTTGCCTGAACATCCAGCGGCCGACCGCCTCACCGAAGCGCCCGGCGGTGACGTAGGTCTTGAAGAGCTCGTGGTCCTGGCTGGAGTAGAGGTACAGGGCGGTCAGATGGCCCGGGGTCAGGGCGCGCAGGGAGGCCCGTGCGCGGTCGCCGAAGCGTTCCAGCCACTGGGTGGCGACCTCGGTCCGCTCCGCCAGCTCCTCGCTCACCGGGGCCCCGGTCATCGCCGCGTTCATCGCCTGGACGAGGTCTCCGGGGACGTGCGTGTCGAGGCGGGAGAAGAAGCGCGTCCTCTGGTCGTAGGCCTGGTGGTGCGGCAGGACCGGGCCCATGCCGAAGACGCGCGCGGTCACCTGGTGCAACCGGGCGCCGTCGTGGGCGAGCGCGGCGCGCTCCGGCTCCAGGCCCATACCCGCCAGGTGCGAGGCGCGCAGCACTTCGTGCAGGGACTGGGTGTCGGTCAGGACCGCCCAGGACAGCACCGCCTTGCGGAAGGCCAGCAACTCGGGGCCGCTCGCCCCGAGCGCCCGGTACGCCTGGAGCATCCACAGGGCCGGGCCGACCATGCCGCCGACGTAGCGGAATCCGCGGGGGTCGTGCGCGAGCCGGTACGCGCCCTGCCGCTTGCCGTTCGGCCGGGGCGGCCAGGGCATCGCGAGCCAGCCGGGCAGGGTCTGCTGCAGGGTGACGGGGCCTCCGTTGCCGTACGCCGCCAGGCCGAACGCCTGGACCAGCTGGGGAACCGACGGCCGGCTCTCCAGGAAGCGCGCCACCCCGTCCGGCTGTCCGGTCCACTGCTGGGCCTCGGGTCCCTGGAAGAAGGCGCCGTCCGCCGCGAGCGGACCGTGTCGCTGGGCGAGGGCCTGACGGAGCCGGGAGAGGGCGTGCGCGGCGGCCTGGACGGTCCCGGGTTCGGCGGCCAGCCTCTGTGCCAGCCCCGCCTCGAACCGGAAACTGAAGGTGCGCCAGCTCCGGTCCCGGTAGAGCCGGGCGAACCGCACGGTCTCGGGTGCTCCGGCGACCCGCCACCCGGGCACCGACCAGGGCTGGGTGGCGTGGGCGCCGGTGGCGGGGGGCGGGAGGGCTGGGAGCACGGTGTTCGCGCCCGCCCGGGACCCCGGCGGGACCCGCAGGATGGTGGTGGGGCTCCCGTCCGCCGCCTCCAGGAGGTGGATGTCGGCGGCCGGTCCTCCGTCCTCGCCCCGGCCCGGGGCGATCGCCGTGCGACCGGTGTTGAGGTACACGTCCAGGCCGGTGAGGTCGGCGATGTCCGCGGCGCGGCGGACGGCCCGCTCCAGGCTCTCGCCCCCGGGTGCGGTGCCGGCGGGTCCGCCGGTGACGGTGGCCACGTCGCACGCGAGGACGGTGATGCTGGTGAAGCCCGCGGCGGCCAGGTCCTGTCCGAGCAGACGTCCCACCGCCGCGCTGTCGGCGCCGGCGGGCAGGTCGTTCGCCCCGGCGACGGCATAGCCTTCCGGCCCGCCGTGGGACGTCCAGAAGAAGGTGCCGGACGCTCCCGTGGCGGGGAGGGGACGCCGGTGGGCGACGCGTTCCTGGGCGGGTCCGCGGCTCCACTCGGTGTAGTGGGTGGCCTGGGGCAGGTGGCTGTAGAAGGGCTCGCGCAGCGCCCAGTCGCGCCGGGTGAAGGATGCCTTGCCGACGGTCCTGCCGTCCGCGTCGATCTCCTGGACGACGATCTGCTGCGTGGCCGGCGCGGTCCCCTGCCCCTCCCACGGGGCATTCCAGTAGTCGTGCCGGGGGTAGGCACGGGTGGCCGTTTCCGAGGGGTCCGCGTCGGAGTCCGTCTCGGAGTACCCGTCGACATCCGACAGTTCGACGTCCGACAGGTCGGAGTCGGAGCGGCCGAGGTCGAACACGTCGTCCACCGTGTCCTCGAACACGGCCGGTGTGTACGGCACCGGGCCGGTCCGCGGCACCTCGGAGAGGCCGTCGGGCAGCGGGGTCGACTCCTCCGCCACCTCGTGCAGCATCGGGGGCCGCCGGTAGGACTCGACGAGTCGTCGGCTGAGGACGTCGAAGCGCATGCCCGGCGGATACAGCGCCTCCCCTTCCGACAGGTGCTTGAGGAAGGGGGCGGCGTCGCGGGCCGTGGAGTTCGCGACCTCGATCAGTCTGCGGTGCGACCGGGCGGGCACGGGCTTGTCGCTCAGCGCGAACTCGACGGCCTCCTCGATCTTCAGCGAGGTACTGCGGAAGAACGCCACCTCAATGGCGCCGTCGCCGTACAGGGGCCCGTTCAGCGCGGGCCGCTCGATGGGCCCGGGCGCACCCCGCTCGCCCCACCAGATGGTCCGGTCGACGGACGGCAGGATCTCCAGGGCCTCGATGGCCATGTCGATGTGGAGCCTCAGCTCGTCGTGGAGCCGGTCGGCCATCGCGTCCGCGCGGCGGCGCAGCGCGGCCAGGTCGGGGTGGGGGGTGTCGAGGTCGGGCAGCTCGGTGAGTTCGGCGTACAGATCCGCGAACTCGGGACGGCTGACCAGGCTGAGCGGGGGCATGTCCAGCTCCTCCTCGCGCGCCGACTCCAGCAGGTACTGCCAGCTGTGGAAACGCACCAGGTGACGGCTGACGCCCCGGCCCAGCCGCTCCCCGTTGAGCAGCGCCTTCATCAGCCGGTAGTCGTAGGAGCTGTAGAGGTACAGGGCCGTGATGTGGGCGGGCGTGAGCTGCCTGAGCGCGGCGGCGCCCCGGTCGCCGTACCGCTCCAGCCATGCGGCCATGGCCTGGAACCTGGGCGTGGGGAGGGACGGCAGCGCTCCGGCGAGCGCGGCGTCGGCCATCGTGACGAGGGCGTCGGGCACGTCCATCGTCCCGGTGAGCTCGTACGGGAAGGACATGCGGTCCTGGTAGAGCGCCTGGTGCGGCGGAACCAGGGCTGCGGGCGCCTTTCCGTCGTCCTCGCGCGGCAGCAGGCCGTCCTCCGTGAAGGCGTGCACGGTCCAGGAGTGCAGCGCGGCCCCGTCACGCGCGGCGGCTCCACGCTCCTCGGCGGCACCCATGCCGATCAGGTGGGAGGCGCGCAGCACCTCGTGCAGCGACTGGAGGTCGTACGGAATCGTCCAGGCGGCCACGGCGGCGCGGAACGGGGGAAGCAGCTCGGACGGCAGGCCGAGTGCCGCGGCCACCCTCAGCAGGTGCAGCGCGGGCCCCCGCTCGCCGCCGACCCGGCGGAAGCCGCGGCTGTCGTGCACGGCGCGGTAAGCGCTGTCCCCACCGAACCGCCCGCCGCCCTCGGTGAGCGCTTCGTGGACGGGGGTCGGCAGCCCAGGTCCGGCGTAGGACGCGTACACGAACGCCCGCATCAGCCCGTCCAGCGCCTCCGGGCCCGGCGGTTCGTCGAGCAGCCGCTCCAGCTCGGCGGCCGGGTCGTCGGGGGTCTCGTCCGGGTCGAAGAACGCGCGTGCCGCACGCTCTTCCCCGTTGCGGAGGGCGAGTTGGCCGTACAGTCCGCGCACCGCGAGCCCGGCGGCCTCGGCGAGCCGGGGGACCTCGCTCAGCGCCTCGGCGAGCGAGTCCTCCCAGTCGACGCTCGCCTGTCGCCAGGCGCGCTCCCGGTAGAACCCGGTGAACCGTGGTGTGCCCGGCGCTCCGGCGGGGCTCCAGGACGACACCGACCACGGCGTGCCCCGGTCGGCGTCGAGGTCGTCGAGCTCTTCGGGGGCGGCGTCCAGCACCTGGCCCTGGACGTTGAACTGTCCGGGTGCGGGGTAGCGGTACGCGGTGCGGCCGGCGGCGGACGTACCCGGTGCCGGGACACGGGGGCCCGTCCAGCCCACCGGATAGGCCGTGACCCACTCCGTGGGCCGCCCGTCGGCGTCCTCCAGCAGGTGCGGCAGCCCGTCGGACACCGCCACCCGGCCGGTCGGGAGGTGGACCGGCAGTCCCGCCCGGTCGGCGATGCGCTCGGCCCGCGCCCGGGCCTCCGCCCGGTTCCGGGGCACGTCGCCGGGGCCGCAGGCGAGCACCGTCACGCTGCCGAAGCCGCGTGTGCCGGCCGAACGCAGCAGCCGCCCGGCGTAGGAACCGTCGTCCGTCCGCCGGCCGCCGTCCTCGGTGACGAGCGCGAGCCCTTCACCGCCGCCGTGCGACGCGAAGAAGAACGTCCCCCCTGCCGTTCCGCCGCCGGGCAGCGCCCGGTGGGTGGGGACGTGCCTGCCGTCGGCGTCGCGTTCCCACGACACGAAGCCCGTGGCGGCGCCCAGTCGGCCGTACTCCTGCTGCCGTTCCGCCCAGTCGGCGTCGTCGAACGACGCGATGCCGATCGTGCTGCCGTCCTGTCGGCGTACGGTCCGCAGCACCGGGGCGCGACGGGACGGCGTCTCGCGGGTGTCGGCCGGGGGCGCGACGCCGAAGAGCTCGTCGCGAGTGCCGGATGCCGTGCCGGTCGTGGTCGCCTCGGTGACGTCGATGCTCTCGTACGGCCGCGTAAGCGGGTCGCCGGGGACGACCGTCCGGGTGGTGACGTCGAAGGAGGCGCCCGGCGGGTACAGGACCTCGGTCTCCAGCGGCAGCACCACGAACGGGCTGACCTCCCGCGCGGTCGAGTCCGACACATGGACCAGTCCGAGGTGCGAGTCGCCGGGGGCTCCCTTGCTCCGGTGCATGAAGCCGAGCGCTTCGTCCCGCTGCAGTGCCGTGCTGCGGAAGAAGGGCACGGTGATGCGGTTCCGCCCGTACACCGGTCCGTCGGACGGTGGCGCGTCCAGCGGCCCGGGCATTCCACGGTCGCCCCACCAGACGTCTCCGTGCAGCGGGGGCAGGATCTCCAGCGCCTCGACCACCATGTCGACGTGCGAGGGAAGTTCCGCGAACACCGCGTCGGCCATCGCGTCCAGACGGCGCCTCAGGGCGGCCACCTCGACGGTCCGTTCCTGGAGGTCGTCCACGTCCCACATGGCATCGAACAGAGCGGTGAAACCCCGCTGCCGGCGCAGCGTCATCGGGAGCAGGTCGGCGGCTCCGACCTCCGCCATCCTGCTGGTCATCGTCCAGGCGTTGAGACGTACGAGTCGACGCCCCATACCCGCGCCGAACCGCTCGCCGTTGAGGAACGCCTTCATCAGACGGTAGTCGGCGCCGCTGTACAGGTGGAGCGCCGTCAGATGGGCGGGCGACAGCCGCCGCAGCGCGTCCCGGCCCGCGTCGCCGTAGCGGTCGAGCCAGGCGAGAAGCGCCCGGTTCCGGGCGGTGTCCGGGTGCAGCGTGCCGGCGAGCGCGGCGTCGGCCAGGTGCGCGAGGTCATCGGGGAGGTTCAGCCCGCTGCGCGTGATGTCACGGCCGAACGTCATCCGCTCCGCGTACAGGGCGAGGTGCGGTGGGACCAGTGCCGCGGGACGGTCCGTCCGTCCTTCGCCGTCCGCGGAGCCCGCGATGAGCGCGCCGGCCGCCCAGGTGTGGAGTCCTGCACCGTCGCGCAGCGCGGTGTCGCGCTCCGCGGCGGTTCCCCCGCCGACCCGGTGGGAGGCGCGCAGGATCTCGTGGAGCGACTGGAGGTCGGCCGGGATCGCCCAGGCGATGAGTGCGTCCCGCAGGACGGTCAGGCCGTCCGGTGCCGCACCGAGCGCGGCGTAGGTGCGCAGAAGCCGTAGCGCGGGGCCGTCCTCGCCGCCCACGCGGCGCATGCCGCGGCTGTCGTGCACCTCGCGGTAGGAACTGCCCGGCGTGTAGCGCCCCTGCCGGCCGGGCGGGCGGGCCAGGGTCTCGGCCGTCTCGCGGGGCAGGCCGTGGCCCGCGTGGGCCGCGTAGGTGAACGCGGTCATGAGCGCGGCGAGGGTGGGCGGCCCGGGCGGGGCGGTCAGCAGCCGCTCCAGCGCCGCGGCCGGGTCGCCCGGGGGTGCGTCCGGGGCGAAGAAGGCGCGCAGGGCAGCCTGCTCGCCGTGGCGCGTGGTGAGTTCGCCGGCCAGGCGGGACACCGCGTCGCGCGCTGCCTCGGTGAGCCCCGCGGCGCGGCCCGTGTGCGCGGCGAACGCGAGCTCGAAGGCCGTGCTGCGACGCTGCCACTCCCGGTCGCGGTACAGGGCGGCGAACCGGGCCGTGCCGGGCGATCCGGCGGGACGCCAGGACCGTACGGCCCAGGCCGGGCCGGTCGCGGGCGCCGGTCCGGTGGCTGCGGGCGCCGCCTCGGCGGGGCCGGGCCCCGGGGTGCTGTCCTGGTCCTCCGTGGACACCGGGGTGGCGTTGATGCGGACGGCGGACGGATAGGCGATGTCCGGCCGGCCGCTCTCCCCGCCGGTTTCCTGGGCACGGCGGGGCGTGCCGGTCGTGAAGTGGAAGGTACCGGTGCCGGAGTCGTGCCGGGCCGAGTGCTCCGGCCAGGCGGAGGGGCCGGCCTTGACCGCCCCGCCGGGCGTCCCCGTCACGGCGCCCTGGGCCGGCCGGGGCTTCCAGATGGTCCTGGACCACTGCCCCAGCTTCCTCTCCCGCAGGGCGGTGATGCGCAGCGGGTCGAACGGGTCGTCCTCGATCAGGTCCAGGGGTCCGGAGTAGCCGAAGGCGCTGCGGCCGGTGCGGTCGGTGAACGGCTGGGTCCGCCGCGCCTTGCCGTCCGTGAAGCCGCCCATCGGGAAGACGACGGGGACGTCGACGCCCGCGTCGGTCACCAGCGGGGCCAGGTCCAGCAGCGCCCACAGCTCCTCGTCGGGAACGGGCAGCGGGGCGTGTCCGGGCAGGTGGATGACGATGCCGCCGTCGTCCGCCCGGATCCCGGTCCAGATCACCAGGGACTTGCCACCCGGCTCCGTGGACCTCCACTGGGCCCGGTGGGGAAGGGTGAGGACGTCGTTGCCGGCCTTGACCCGCGCGTACCACTGGTCGCTCTTCACGCCGTTCGGGGCCGGGCGTCCGCTCCAGTTGTAGCCGGTGGGCTCCGTCCCGTCGGTGAGAGTCTGCCGGAGGGCGCCCAGTTCGCGGAGGTGGTGGGCGGCGAGCTGGTGCGGGTCGGTGATGTCGATCCGGCGGGCGTGGGCCCGTACCGCCAGGAACGTCAGTTCCGCCGTCGTCGCGTCGCTCCACACCTCCGTGTCGGCGAGGTGGAGGGCGCGGCGGCCCAGGCTCTCCTGCTGCGCCGGGTCCAGGCGGAACAGGACCAGGTCGACGCCGGCCACCATGGCCCAGAAGGCGCGGGTGAGGTCCTTGGGCCGCAGGGTGACGGGTTCGGGGAGGCCCACCGCGTCGCGGACGAGGTCCTCGCCCTGGCTTCCGGAGAGTTCGTCGACGGCGTACGTCAGGGGGGTGTCCGGCAGCATCCCGGAGAGCGTGCTGTCCGGCTGCCCGCCGATCAGCTGCCGGGCGGCGTCCAGGACGTCCCGGTAGGCGTCGCGGCCCGGGGTGTCACCGCCGACGCGCCGTGCGAGGAACGTCCACAGCTCCATCCGGAACGGGGTGAACCGCCGCATGCCGGGGTCGTTGGCGCGCAGGGTCTCCAGCGCGGCGATGCCCTTCAGCGCCCGCTCGTACCCGCCGCCCGGCACCCAGCGGTCGTCCTCCACGGCGTGGCCGAAGACCAGGCGCAGCGCACGGACCAGCCGCAGGACGGTCGCCCGGACCTCCGGCGGCACGGTGTCCGGATCGCCGTGCAGGCCCGCGATCACGGCCAGGCGGTCCAGTTCGGCGTCGGTCGGCTCCGGCCGGACGCGCACCAGGCGGCCGACCACCCCGCCGGGGGTGTCCTCCAGCACGTAGGAGTCGTCGTCCAGCGCCGCCACCAGGGTCGGGCCCTCGGCCTCCCGCCGGGCGGTGTTGGCCGTGTGCTGGATGAGGGACACCTCGTCCAGCGGGTCCTCCACGGGCGGTACCGGGCGGCCCTCCTGCTGCGGGTCGCGGTGGTTGCCCGCCGACGCCGAATAGCAGACCTGGAGGCCGATCCGGTGGCCGGGCGGCAGTTCTTGGACCTCGCGCAGTCCGCCGATGTACGACCCGCCGTCGGCCGCGGTCAGCGTCACCGTCGAGCCGTCGCGCAGGACGATGGCCAGCACACCGGGAACGCCGTGTCCGTAGTAGGTGTAGATCGCGGGATCCGGGGTGTACGGCTCGGTGCTGACCAGCTGGTCACCCAGGGTGGTGGCCGCGTAGTGGATCCGCTGCCGCCGGTGGAAGAGCCCTCGCAGGAGCCTCTCGCGCTGGTCCAGGTCGTCGGCGACCGACACCCTGCCGTACCGCTCCCGGCGGTCGAAGACCAGGGGCAGGGTCGCCACGTCGCTGTCGCGGAAGGTCCTGCCCTCGATCGAGGTCCACTGCCGGTCCACGAAGGGCGCCGACGCCGCGGGCGGGTCGAAGGGCACCCAGTCGCCGTGCCAGCCGGCGGGGTCGTGGACCGTCATCGTCGGGATGCGGGCCTGGAGGGCCGAGTCGTGGCGGAGCCGCCCGTCGCCACTGGGGGCCCACACCCGGCGGCCGAGCCGGCCCGCGACCGCGCGCACCGGGTCCAGGTACTGCGCTCCGGCGTACGGGATCGCCAGGACCACCGGCACGTGGGGCGGCAGAGCGGCCAGTTCCGGATCGGCGGCCAGCCTCTCCGCGAACGCCTCCGGGGTCAGGCCCTGGGCGTCGAGGGCACGGTCGCCGACCAGATAGGCCTCGCTCCCCCAGGGTGCGGGCTCGTCCGGCTCCCGGGCGGCCTGTCCGTCCACGGCCTCCCGTACCCGGTCGGTGCGCACCCGGTCGGTCCAGGCGCCGGTCAGATCGCGGCCGAGCGCCTTCCCCGCGCCGTCCCGCAGCACGGTGGCCGGGTCCTGGAAGGGGTCCGTCCCCAGGTCGGCCGGGGACGGCGGCCCGAAGAAAGCCGGCTGGTCCTGGCCGGTCGCGGTGGCGGCGGTGAACCGGCGGGCGGCGGCGGTCCATCGGCCCGGGGCGTTGGTCGCCGGGTCCGGCAGGGCGACGATGCCGAGCGGGTTCTCGGGGCTCGGGGCAGTGAGCGCCATCGGGGCGCTGTAGCCGTAGGCGGGGCGGCCGGTGCGCTGCGAGAACCGCTGCACCAGCTCCGGGCTCAGCGCCCCCGGTCCGGTGGTGAGGAACAGCACCGGAATGCCGAGAGAGACCGTGCGCAGCGCGGGCGCCAGGTCCAGCAGGGCCAGGAACTCGTTCTCCGGTACGGGGACGGGGACGCGGCCGGGGAGGTGGAGGACGGGGGTGCCGGTCGGGTCGACCTCGATGACGTTGAGCAGGGGCATGGGCTTGCCGGGGCCGGCCCATTCGGGTGTGAGCTGGTGGGAGGCCGTCCCGTCGGACCGGCGCAGGGTGCTCCAGTCGATCCCGGCGGGGGCGTCGGCGCCGGACCAGTTGACACCCTGGACGTTGGGTCCCTGCCGCAGCACGGCGGCCGGGCCGAAGGCGCCGCTCTCCGCCAGGTGGAACGCGGCGAGCAGGTCGTGGTCGGTGGCGTCCATGCCCTGGGCGATCGCCTTGGCCGACACCGCCCAGACGGCTTGCTGCTGGTTCCGGCCCCAGGTGGCGGCGGGGTCGAGATGGAGGACCTTGCGGCCCATGGATGCGCGGGCGCCGGGGGTCATCGGGCGGAAGAGCTGGGCGGCCCGGGCCGTGGCCCACAGCGTGGACGCCACGTGGCGCGGGGTGAAGGGAGCCTGGGGTGGCAGCGACTGGACGTGGCGGATCGCCTGCTCGCCCGCGTCCGCCAGTTGCGTCAGAGTGATCTGGAGCGTGGGCGACGGCACGGCGTCGGTGAGGCGGGCGTCGGGGTCGGCCGTGATGCGGGCGGCCGCGTGGTCGAGAAGGGTCTGGTATCCGGCAAGGTCCGGTTCCCGGCCGGTGTGTTCGCGGACGAAGAAGTCGAGCAGGTCCTTGCGGAACGGGGTGTAGCCGTTGAGCGTGGGGTCGTTGGCGCGCAGGCGCTCCAGTGCGCCGATGCTGCGCAGTGCGCGCTCGTAACGTCCGTCGGGGGTGGCCCGGTCGTCCTCGACGGTGTCGCCGAACACCGCCCGCAGGGCGCGTACCAGCCGGAGCGTCGCCTCCCGGGTCTCGGGCGGCACGTCGCCCGGGGCCCGGTGCAGTCCGGCGACGCCCGCCAGCCGGTCCAGCTCCCCGTCGAGCGGTTCGGGGCGGCGCAGCACGCGGCGGCCGTGTCCGCCGTCGGCCGCGGCCATGATGAAGCGCCGGGTGTCGTCCATCCCGGTCATCCGGGTGGAGCCTTCGGTGTCGCGGCGGGTCATGTTGGCGACGAGCTGGTCGAGCGGGACGTCGCCCAGCGGGTCGTCGACGTGCGGGACCGGGGCGAACGACGGCTGCGGCCGGGCGGGGTCGCCGTCCGAAGAGCTCCAGCAGACCTCCAGGTGCATGCGGTGGCCCGGCGGCAGTTCGCGGACCTCGCGCAGGCCCGCGATGTACGCGGCCGCGTCGTGCTTGCCCAGCCAGACGGTCCGGCCGTCGTGGAGCGGCAGCTGCATCCGGCCCGGTTCACCGTGGCCGGCATAGGCGTAGACGGCCGCGTCCATGGAGACCGGTTCGGAGGCGGTCTCCTGGGCACGGGTGCCGGCGGGCGTCCAGTGGACGAGCCGTCGCATCCTGCGCAGGGCGCGGAAGTTGCGTTCGCGCCGCCGCAGCGCGTCTCCCCGGTGGACGGCGATCCGGCCGAACCGCTGGTGGTTCTCGTCGGCCAGCGGACGGGTGACGACGTCGCTGTCGCGGAACACGGTGCCGTCCAGCGCCGTCCACGTCCGGTCCTCGTGCGGTCCGGCCGTCGGCGACGGGGCGACGGACACCCAGGACCCGACCGGTGCGTCGGGGTCGGAGTCCATCGTCACCAGGACGTGCGCGTCCCCGGTGCCGTCGGGGGCGATCCGGCCCACGCCGCTCGGCCCCCACACGGTGCGGCCCAGCCGGTCGGCCACCACCCGGAGCGTCTCCAGGTAGCGGTCCCCGGTGTACGGAACGGCGAGAACGACGGGCACGTCCTTCGGGACCTTCGCCAACTCCGGGTCGGCCGCCAGCGCGTCGGCGACCGCCTCCGCGTCCAGGACCCGGCCGTCCGCCGTCCGCACCCGGCCGTTCTCGCCTTCGGCGGTGACGACGTAGGCGGTGTCCGGCCAGGGGGCGGGGTCGGTCGCGACGACCTTCGGTGCGGTGCCGGGCCGGCGCTCGATGGTCCGCAGGGTCCCCGGAAGGACACGGCTGACGTTCTTCGCGGTCCAGTTGCGGCCCTGCGCGGCGCCGGACGGTCCGGTCAGCAGGGTGTCCGGCGCGAGCAGCGGATCGTTCGGCCCGGTGAACGCGCCGGTGGCCGGTGGCGGCGCGGCGGCGGTCGGCGCGGCGACGGGTGCGGTGTCGACGGGGGCGAAGAAGTCCGGGCCGGCGATGGCCGTGTCCCAGGCGCGCACGCTGTGGTGCTGCGGGGTGATCGCCATCCCCGACAGCTCCAGGTCGACCCCGACCGCTCCGGCGGCCGAGAGCAGCAGGAACTGCAACGCCACCGGCAGCGGCGGTTCGGCCTGCCCGTTCGCGGTGAAGTACGCGCCGACCGCCGTACGCAGGTCCCCCCAGCTGAGCGGGGTGCGGATGCCGTTGGCCGCGCGGGTCCGCTCCAGGGCCCAGAAGCCCCGCAGCAGCGCTTCGAACGCGGTCGCGTCGTTCTCCAGCAGGGGGCCGTAGACCAGCCGGACCGCCCGGACCCAGCGGCGTACGTCCGGCGCCCGGCCCCGGTCGCCGGTGATCCGCTCGGCCCAGCGGCCGAGTTCGGCGGTCGACGGCTCGGGGCGGAACCCAGCCCACCAGTCGCCCTCGGCCAGCTGCCAGCGCGGCCCGGCCAGCTGGTCGGCGGGCACGAGGAACGCCTCCGCTCCGCTGCCGGGGGCCCAGACCCAGCGGTCCAGGCCGTTGGCCAGTTGCTGGCCGGCCACCGGGGTGTCCAGAGGGTCGGCGGGCGGCGGGCCCGCGAGATCGGCACCCGTCACGAGGACCGGCCGTTCCGGGGCCAGCGCGGTGAGGTCGCCGTCCACGGCGTACAGGAAGTCCACGATGCGGGCGTAGGCGAACGCCGCGTCGGTGCCGTCGGCCAGCGCGAGGAACGCACCGCCGGGGCCGCCGCGCAGTCCGACCAGGTACGCGTCTTCGAACGGCAGGGCCTGGACGGGGCTTTCGAGCGGCACCGGGCCCGGCCGCAGGTAGGTGAAGCCGGTCGCCTGGGGCAGCAGGCCGTAGTGCTGCCGCAGCCCGTCCTGCCAGGCGGCCAGCGGCAGGGAGGACGTGCCCACCGGGATGTCCTGTGCGTCACGGTGCCGGATCACCATCACGCGGTCCAGGAGGACGCGGGCGCCGTCCATCGCGACCACTTCCGCGTACCACCGCATGACCGGCGGGGTCTGCGCCGGGTCGGTGAGGACGGCCAGGGCGCCGCGTGCCGCGTCGAAGAAGCCCCGGGCCTTCGTCCGGCCGCCCGGGGGGATGTTCGGCAGCAGCGCGTACGCCTCGGTCAGCGCGGCCCGTAGGACCTGGTACGCGGGGTGGCCGTCGTGCAGGGGCCGGCCCAGCGCGTACTCGCCCAGCGCCAGGGAGATGTTCCGGCTGTCCCACTCGGTCAGCGGCCTGCGGGTGCCACCGCCCACCTGCGGGATGCCGGCTCGCGCCGCCACCATCAGGAAGCCCGCGACGCCCTGCACCACCGGGTTGTCCACGATCCGCCGGACGGACTCGCGCAGCACGTCCTCGGGCAGCGGCGCCCGGGACCGCAGGGCGCGCTCGTAGGCGGCGCGGCCGAACGCGGACAGTTCGGTGACGGCGCGCTGGATCTCCTCGGGCGTCATGAACTGGCCGGTGTAGCCGAAGTGCCGCAGCTCGGCGAGGACCAGGGGGACGGCCAGCCGTCCGTCGTCGGTGTCCAGGACCGGGTAGTCGCCGTCGTCCATGCCGACGGCGTAGCGCTGGCTGACGGGCTCGCCCTGGGACGTGCGGCCGGTGAGGACGGCGGTCCAGTGCTCGCGGGGCGTCGGCACCTCCGTGCCGGCGGTGTCGAAGAACGCGGGATCGGCGGGCAGATGGGGCGTCAGCCGCTGCCGGAAGAAGCCCAGCAGTTGTCCCAGTTGCTCGGCTGCCGCGGCGGAGAGCTGGTCGTGGTGCTCGTTCAGGAACGCCCGGGTGCCGGGGCGCAGCGCCCGCAGGATCCGGTCCAGGGCGTTGCGGGAGGCGGCGGGCAGGAGGTTCTTGATCAGCTCCGGGTCGGTGCCCGGCGGGCGGGCGTTGTCGAAGACGTCGCCGACCGGCGCGGCCACGACGTTCTGGAAGCCCAGCCATCCGTAGCCCCACACCTCGTCGACCTCGGGGATCGCCGCGAGGAACGGTGCGATGTGGCTCTCCACGGAGATCGTGCCGAGGAGCTGGTTCGCGTAGGTCGCGGTGAGCGACTGGCCGAAGTTGCGGGCGACGGCGACGGCCATCTCGAACTTGGGGACGGTCAGGCGTTGGTGGGCGATGTCCTGGAGCTCCCGGAGGCCGACGGTGGGGTAGCCGAGGGTCAGCTGCCCGTAGGCGGTCCAGTCGAATCCCTCGGGGGCGGGGTTGACCTTGGTCGTCAGCCCGGTCTCGGTGAACGTCCAGCCGCCGAGCGGGCCCAGCATCTCGGTGAGCGGGACGGCGACCTGGCGCTCGTCCGGCAGCCGTCCGGCGGCGCGCGCCCGCTGGAGCTGGGCCATGCCCTCCTCCTGGGTCAGCCGGCGCTCGCCGGGGAGGACGGCCATGGGGTCGAGGACGAACTCGCCGATGACGAAGTTCCTGCGGACCGGGCGCGGCTGTCCCGGGGGCACCTGCGGCTCGTTGACGTGGAGGAGGCCGTCCGCCGTCATCCAGAAGCCCCGGCTGTCGGTGACGAGCGTGATGCCGGGGCCGTGGGCGAGGACGAGCGTCGAGGTGTGGCGGCCGGGCAGGTCGAGGAAGAGGTCGCGGCGCTCCTCGACCTCCAGTCCGATGGCGCCGTAGCCGGGCTCGACCGGCGCGTCCAGAGCGGCGTGGACCGTGGAGGAGGACGGGGCGAACTCGGGGAGGGCGTGCTCCAGGGCCTGCCCGCCGGGTCCGACGACGACGGCACGGGCGTCGGACGCCGCGACCGCGGGCGGGAGCAGGGACACCTGCCGGCCGTGGCCGGCCGAGAGGTCCACCCACACCACACCGCCGCTTCCGCTGAGGTGGTAGGCCGCCCAGGCGTGCCCGGGGGCCGCTCCCTGGCGGTGGGCCAGGACGAGGGCCACGGTGCCCGGCCCCTGGGCGGTGACCGCTCCGGCCACCGCGTCCCACGACCGGACCCGGCCCCACCCGGGGCCCATCACCAGGGACGACTCCGTGGCAGGGACGCCGACCGCCGTGTCGTCCACCGTCCGTGCCGGGCGCACGCCCTGCGGGAACAGCTCGGCACGGAGTGTTCCCAGGAGCACCAGGCAGCGTTCGACCGTCAGGCCGCGTGCCGGTTCGCGGTCCGTCACCCGGCGGACCAGCGCGGTGAGTCCGGCCCGGTCGAGCGGCGGCCCCACGGTGATCTCGGCCCCGGTCAGGCTGCGGGGCGCGGTGATCGGGGAGGTGGCCGGTTCCGTGTCCGGTACGGGGGTGAGCCGCGCGGCCGGCTTCGGGGAGGAGAACAGGGCGTCGCCGTAGGGGGCGGTCACCACGACGCTGGAGTTCAGGCCCTGCAGCCATGCCTTGCGCCAGACGCCCTGCCGGCCGCTCGTGGTCTCGGGACGTCCGATCAGCCGCAGCGGGGCGGCCGTGGCAGCGGACTGCGGGGTGGCCGTGGCAGCGGTCGGGATGGCCGTGGCACCGGGCGGGGTGGTCGGGGCCACCGTCAACGCGCCGCTGTACGACCAGCCGTTGCGGGCGGTGCGGTTCGAGAACGCCTCGGAGAGCGCGGCGGCGCGTCCCCCACCGCTGCCCGCGCCGGAGAGCACGAACAGGACGGGAACCCCGAGGGCGACGGTGCGCAGCGGCGGGGCCAGGTCGAGCAGGGCCAGGAACTCGCGGTCGGCGACGCGGAGGGGCCGCATGCCGGGCAGGTGGAGGACCACGAAGCCCTCGGCGTCGGTGTCGGTCCACGCCACCATGGCGTTCGCGGGTTCGCCCTCGGCGGCCCACGGCGCGCGGAAGTGCTGGAGGGACGCGCCGTCGGCACCGGTGTCCTGACGGCCGACGGTCCGCAGGTCGATCCCGCCGGGCGCCGGGCTGCCGCTCCAGTTGAAGCCCTGGAAGCCCTCCCCGGAGCGCAGTTGGTGGGCGGGGCCGAAGGCTCCCTTGGAGGCGAGGTGGAAGGCGGCCAGTGTGAAGAAGTCCGACGGGTCGAGTCCGGCCGCGATGGCCTGGGCCGTCAGCACGTACAGGTGCTGCTTCCGTGCCGGGGCCCACTCCTCGTCGGGGAACACGTGCAGGACCCGGCGGCCCAGCTTCTCCGTGAACGCGTCGTCCCGGCCCGCCATCTGCTGGGCGGCGCCCGCCATCGCCCAGAAGGCCTGGGTCACGGCACGTTTGGTCACCGGTACGTTCTCGGGCTGCCGCAGCACGCTCCGTACGAGCGGAGCGCCGAACTGGGTGACCTGCCGGATCGCGTGCTGGATCGACGGATCCCCGATGGCTTCGCCGAGTGGGGCCTCCGGCTTCTGCGCCAGCAGGCCGGCGGCCAGGTCCAGGACCTTGCGGTAGTCGTCGGGGCCAGGGGTCTTTCCGCCCACCCGCTGGGCGATAAAGGTCCACAGCTCCATGCGGAAGGAGGTGAACCGGCTCAGCGCCTGGTCGTTGGCGCGCAGGGTCTCCATGGCGCCGATGCCCCGGAGCAGCCGCGCGTGCTGGTTCCGGTCCTGTTCGGCCTCGGGGCCGAAGACGATGCGCAGGGCCCGCACCAGCCGGAGGGTGGTCGCGCGCACCTCCGGCGACGCCTCCCCGTCCCCGGTGTGCAGGCCCGCGGTGCGGGCCATCGCGTCCAGCTCGTGCGGCAGCGGCTCGGGGCTGGCCCACCTGCGGCGTCCGGCGACTCCACCGGGGGCGTCGTGCAGGATGTGCGCGTCGGTGTGGAAGCCGCTGCTCATCAGCGACCCCTCGGTGACGCGGCGGCTCACGTTCGCCGTGTGCTGGGCGAGCGAGACCTCCTCCAGCGGGTCCTGGACGGCGGGCGCGGGACGGTTGTCCAGCTGGGACAGGGCCGGGTTCCCCGGCGCGTCGCTCCAGCAGACCTCCAGCTTCATCCGGTGGCCCTCGGGCAGTTCGGCGACCTCGGGCAGTCCGCCGATGTACCGGCCGCCGTCCTCCGCGCTCAGCCACACCGTCCGGCCGTCGCGCAGGGCGAGTTGCAGGCCGCCCGGCAGCCCGTGGGCGACGTACACGTACGACGCCG
This sequence comes from Streptomyces sp. iso_384, assembly GCF_056172905.1. NCBI lineage: Bacteria > Bacillati > Actinomycetota > Actinomycetes > Kitasatosporales > Streptomycetaceae > Streptomyces > Streptomyces sp. iso_384. The sequence goes on along the minus strand of NZ_JBWBTT010000001.1, from coordinate 1,901,176 downwards.
GGTCCGGGGTCCGGGGCTCCTCGCTGATCAGCGCGGTCCGACTGCCCGACGCCATCAGGTGGACCAGCTTCTTGGCGCGCTGGTAGGTACGCATCAGGGTCTCGCGGCCCCGGACGTCGTCGCCGTGCGACATCCGGCCGAACCGCTCGTCCCGGTCGGAGACCAGGGGCCGGGTGAGGACGTCGCTGTCGCGGAAGGCCGTGCCGTCGAGCGCCGTCCAGACGCGGTCCGGGAGCGGTGCGGCCTTCTTCGTGGGCCGGAACGGCACCCAGGAGCCGAGGGGTTGGTCCGCGCCGTGGTCGATGAGCGCCGGAACGTGCTCGCGCTTCTTGTTGCGCACCAGTCGGCCGTCGCCGCTGGGGGCCCACACGGGACGCTCCAGCAGGTTGGCGACGGCCCGCAGGTAGGCCAGGTACCGCTCGTTGGCCAGGTGCGGGACGACCAGGACGACGGGGACGTCCTCGGGCAGCTTCGCCAGCTCGGGGTCGGCGGCGAGTTCGGCCGCCAGCTGCTCCGCGTCCAGCGTGCCCCCGTCGGGGAACCGCACCCCGTCCGGGCCGCTTCCGCCCCAGACGACGTACGCCGAGTCGCCCCACGGTGCGGCCCGGTCCTCGCCGGCCTTCTCCTTGGGCGGGGCGCCCGCCTCCTCCTCGTACACCCGGACGCGTCCGATGCGCAGCTGGCGCACCTTCTCGTCCGTGAGATTGCGACCGCGCGGGGCGCCCGAGGCGGTCGTCATGAGCGTCGCGGGCGACAGGAGCGAACCGGCCGGAGGCTGCCCCGGGTCGCCGACGCTCAGGGAGCCGATGTCCGGCAGTGCGGCGGCCTTCTGGTCCGACGGGCTGAAGACGATCAGGTCGCCCGTGCCGGCGGCGGCCGCGGGAGCGTCGGTCTGCCGGGCGGCGCGGGTCCAGGTGCCCGGCGTCCTCGTGGCCGGGTCGGTCAGCGCGAGGATGCCGAGCGGGGTGGCGGGGGCTCCGGAGGAAAGCATCATCGGCGCGCTGTAGCGGTACGCGGGGCGTCCGGTGCGCTCGGAGAACCTCTGCACCAGCTGGGGGCTCAGGGTTCCCGGGCCGGTGGTCAGGAACAGCACCGGGTGCTTGAGCGGGAGGGTGCGCAGGCCGGGATCCCGCTCCAGCAGGGCCAGGAACTCGGTCTCGGACACGGACAGGGGCGCGCGGCCCGGCAGGTGCAGCACGATCCGCCCGGCCCCGTCGACCTCCACGACGTTCAGCACCGGCATCGGCTTGTGCGGGCCGGTCCAGGCCGGCTGCACCGAGGCCATGCTGCTGCCGTTGGGCCCGAACGTCATCTGCCGCACGCTGCCCCAGTCGACCCCGGCGGGCATGGGGGTGCCGGACCAGTTGATCCCCTGGTCGTTCGCTCCCTGCCGGAGCACCGCGGGCAGGGAGAACGCGCCGCTCTCCGCGAGGCCATAGGCCGCCATGACGTCCTGGTCACCGACGTCCACGCCTTCGGCGATCGCCTTGGTGAGCAGCGCCCACAGCGACTCCTGCCGCGACCGGTCCCAGGCGGTGGCGGCGTCGAGATGGAGGATCCTGCGGCCCATGGCCTCCCGGGCGGTCGGCGTCAGCGGGCGCAGCAGCCGGGCCGCACGGGTGGTGGCCCACAGGGTCGAGGCGACCTGCCGGGCGGTGAACGGCGCCGGGGCGGGCAGCGACTGCACGTGGCGGATCATCTGCTCGCCGTTGTCCGCCAGTTGCTTGAGGGCGATCTCCAGCGACGGTGCGGGCACCGCGTCGGTGAGTCTGGCGTTCTCGTCGTCGGCGATCCGCTCCGCGGCGAAGTCGAGCAGTTCCACGTACCCCCGATTGTCGGGGGCACGGCCGGTGTGCTCCTGGACGAAGAAGTCCAGCATGTCGAGCCGGAACGGGGTGAGGTGGGAGATCGTCTCGTCGTTCGCCCGCATCCGCTCCAGCGCGACGACGCCCTTCATGACGCGCTCGAACCGGCCGTCCGGCCCGCCGCGGTGGTCCTCGAACGTGGTGCCGAAGACGCTGCGCACCGCCCGGAGCAGCCGCAGCATCGTCTGCCGCGTCTCCGGGGAGACCGGGTCCGGACCGCGGTGCAGTCCGAAGTCCCGGGCCAGGGTGGCCAGCGCGGGTTCCAGCGGTTCCGGGCGGCGCAGGACCCTGCCGCCCCGCTGACCGGTCGCCGAGGCCAGGGCGATCCGGTGAGTGTCGTTGAAGCCGGTCTGGCGGAGGGAGCCGTCCGTCTCCCGGCGGGTGAGGTTGGCCACCAGCTGGTCGAGCGGCACGTCGTCGAGGGGGTCGTCCACGTGGGGCGTCTCGCCCAGGTAAGGGTACTGACGGCGCGGGTCGCCGTCCGAGGAGCTCCAGCAGACCTCCAGGTGCATGCGGTGGCCGCGCGGCAGATTGCGTACCTCGGGCAGGCCGGCGATGTACGCCGCCGCGTCCGCCTTCTCCAGCCACACCGTTCGGCCGTCGCGCAGCGGAAGGTGCATCCGGCCCGGTTCGCCGTGGCCGGCGTAGACGTAGGCCGCCGAGTCCATCGAGACCGGCTCCGAGCCGACCGGCTCGTTCTCGGTGCCCGCGTCGGTGCCCTCGGGGAGCCGGTGGGACAGCTCCCGCAGTTTGAGGAAGCGGCGGAGCCGCTGCGCCCGCCGCCGCAGGCCGTCCTTCTGCTCGACGGCCAGCCGCCCGAAGTGCCGGTGGTCCTCGTCGGTCATCGGCACGGTGAGGACGTCGCTGTCGCGGAACACGGTCCCGTCCAACGCCGTCCACGTACGGTCGAGGTAGGACCCGATCGCGGTCGAGGGCTCGACCGACACCCAGTCGCCGACCGGGGCGTCGGCGTCGCGGTCCAGCAGCGCGAGGACGTGGGCGCCCGACCCGTCGGGGACGGCGCGGCCCATCCCGCTCGGCCCCCACACGCGGCGGCCCAGCCGGTCGGCCACGGCTTGCAGGGTCTGCTGGTAGCGGTCCCCGGTGTACGGGACGGCGAGGACGACGGGCACGTCCTTCGGGAGCTTCGCCAGCTCCGGGTCGGCGGCCAGCGCGTCGGCCACCGCCTCCGGGCCGAGCTCCCGGCCGTCCGGCAGCAGCACCCGGCCGTCCTCGCCGTCGGCGATCACCACGTACGCGGTGTCCGGCCACGGTGCCGGACCGGTCGAGACGACCTTCGCCGCGGTGTCCGGCCGCTTCTCCAGGGTCCGCACCGTGCCCGGGAGGACCCGGTCGACCTTCGCCCGGGTCCAGTTGCGGCCCTGGGGGCTCCCGGACGGGCCGGTGATCCTGGTCTGGGGATCGAGCACGGGGTCGCTCGGTCCGGCGAATGCGTCCGACGCCGTGGCGGAGGCGGGTGCGAGTGCGGCCGGTGCGGTCGGCTGTCCGGCGGGCGCCGGGGCGAAGAGGGACATCTCCTCGTCCTGGTCGGTGGCATCCTCGACGACGCCGCCCGGGGTGGCCGTGTCCCAGGCGCGCACGCTGTGGTGCTGCGGGGTGATCGCCATCCCCGACAGCTCCAGGTCGACCCCGACCGCTCCGGCGGCGGACAGCAACAGGAACTGCAGCGCCACCGGCAGCGGCGGTTCGGCCTGCCCGTTCGCGGTGAAGTACGCGCTGATCACGGTCCGCAGGTCGCTCCAGGTGAGCGGGCCCGTGAAGCCGGCGGACGCACGCGTCCGGTCCAGCGCCCAGAAGCCGCGCAGCAGCGTGGCGAGGGCGTCGCCCTGGTCGTCGACGGTGGGTCCGTAGACCAGCCGGACCGCCCGGACCCACCGCAGGACGTCGGGGGCCCGGCCGCGGTCGCCGGTGATCTGCTCAGCCCACCGGGCCAGTTCGGGGGTGGTGGGCTCGGGGCGGAACCCGGCCCACCAGTCGCCCTCGGCCAGTTGCCAGCGGGGTCCGGTCGGCCCGTCGCCCGGGGCGAGGACGGGTTCGATGCCACGGCCGGTGGTCCAGATCCAGTGGTCCAGGCCGTTGGCGAGCCGCTGGCCGGCCAGGGGCGTCTCCAGAGGGTCGGCGGACGGCGGGCCCGCCAGGTCGGCCCCCGTCACCAGCACCGGCCGTTCCGGAGCGAGGGCGGTCAGATCGCCGTCGAACGCGAACAGGAAGTCCACGATCCTCGCGTAGTCGACGACCGCGTCGGAGCCGTCGGACAGGGCCAGCGCGGCGGTCTCGGGTCCGCCGCGCACCCCGACCAGGTACGCGTCGTGGAACGGCAGGTTCTGGACCGGGCTCTCCAGGGTCACCGGGCCGGGACGCACGTAGGTGAATCCGACCACCTCGGGCAGTAGGCCGTACGTCTGCCGGCGGGCGTCCTGCCAGTCCTGGTCGGGGCGGGAGGAGGTGCCCAGCGGGGTGCCGTCGGCGGCGTGGTGCCTGACCGCGAGGATCCGGTCCAGGAGAACGCGGGAGCCGTCCGCCGCGACCAGTTCGGACGCCCACTGAAGCGGCGGCGGTGTCCGCTCCGGGTCGGCGAGGACCTCCAGGGCGCCCTGTGCGGCGGTGACCATGGCCTGGAGCCGGGGCCGGTGGCCCGGGGGAAGCGTGTCGACGGCGTCGGCCGCCTCCTGGACCGCCGCGCGCAGGGACCGATGCAGGGGGTGGTCGACGGGCAGCGGGGTGCCGAGCGCGTACTCGCCGAGGGCACGGGAGAGCCGCTGGCTCTCGCCCACCGACATCAGGCGGCGGGGAGACCCCGACGCCTGGGGCAGGCCGGCCATCAGGACCATCTGCACGAAGTGGGCGAGGCCCCGGACGGCCTCGTTGTCCAGGATGCGGTTCAGGGACTCGGCCAGGACGTCGTCGGGCAGCGGGGCCCTCTGCGCGAGAGCCCGGCGGTAGGCCTCCCGGCTCAGCTCCGCCAGCTCGGCCACGGCCTGCCGGATCTGCTCCGGCGTCATCAACTGCTCGCCGTCGTAGGCGAAGTGGCGCAGCTCCGTGAGGACCAGCGGGATGTCGAGGCGGCCGTCGTCGGTGTCCAGGGTCGGATACCGGTGGTCGTCCATGTCGACCGTCTGCTTCTGCGAGACCACCTTGCCCTCGGAGGTGCGTCCGGTCAGCAGGGAGGTCGTGTGCTCACGTGCGGAGGGGACGTCGCCGATCGTGGCGTCGAAGTAGCCCGGGAAGAGGGGCTTGTCCGGGGTGATGGTGCGGCGGTAGAGGTCCAGCAGCCGTCCGAGGGTGGCGGCGAGTCCCGCACTGATGGTGTCGTGGTGCCGGTCGAGGAAGCCCCTGGCCCGGGGCCGCAGCGCCCGCAGGACCCGGTCGAGGGCCGGACGTGACGCCACCGCCAGGCCGTTCTTCACCATGAACGCGGCCGGGCCCTGGTTGAGGATGACGCCGGTCGGCCGGGCGACGGCGTGGGCGTAGGCGAAGCGGAGGTAGCCCCACAGGTCGTCGACGTCCGGGACCGGGGCGAGGAAGGGGACGACGACGTCGGGCACGTCGGTCCGTCCGGTGACGGCGCGGACGAACTCCGCGGTGGCCTTCATCGCGAACTCCCGGCCGGAAGCCTCCACCGCCCCGATCGCGCCCTTGGGCAGCCGGTCCACCGCCCTGTCCTGGAGCAGGCTCAGGCCCAGGGCGGGGAAGCCCGTGGTGGGCTGTACGTAGGCGCTGTTCGTCCGGACCGGGGTCTGGCCGACCAGGGTCCTGCCGCCCAGTTCGGTGACCGTCCAGCCGTCCTCGGCGGGCAGCAGGTCGGCGAGGGCGGTCTGCGGGGTCGCGCCCGGCTGATCGCGGCCGTCCAGGGCCCGTTCCACCCGGGCGAGCCGCTCCAGCGTCTCCTCGGGGGACTGCCGCCGCTCGCCCGGGAGCACCGCCATCGGCTCGACGACGATCTCACCGATGAGGTAGCCGAACTGCTGGGGCTTCGGGTCGCCCGGCGCGGTGGACGGGAAGGTCAGGTGCAGGCGGCCGTCGGCCGTCCGCATGACGCTCGCGTGGTCCGTGACGATGCTGAAGCCGGGAGCGGTGGCCAGGACCTGCTTGGCCGGAACATCGCCGAGGCCGCTGATCACGAAGACCAGCCGCCGTTCGATCTCCAGGCCGATGGCTCCGTAGGCGCGGCCGGTCGCCGCGTCCAGCAGGGAGTGCGGGGTGGAGGACGACGCGGCGAAGGCGGGCAGGGCGCCCTCGACGGCCCGGCCCGTCGGGCCGACGACCAGGGCCCGCGCCTCGGACGCCGCGACCGGGGGCGGCGCGGAGGAGAGCTGTCGGCCGTCCCGGGCCGAGAGGTCCAGCCACATCACGCCGTCGAAACCGCCGAGGTGGTAGGCGGCCCACGCGTGGCCCAGCGCCTCCCCCTGACGCCGTGCCAGGACGAACGCCGCCGCGCCCGGCCCCTGGGCGGCGACGGTCCGGGCCACCGCCTCCCACGAGCCCACGGGGCTCCAGCCCGGCCCCGGGACCAGGGCGGAGGCCGGGGTCACGGTGCCGAGCGCCGCGTCGTCGACCGTGGCCGCGGGACGCACGCCGCCCGGGTACAGGGCGTCGCGGAGCGCGCCCAGCAGCACCAGGCACCGCCGCTCGGTGAGGCCCCGGCGCGGCGCGGGGCCCGCGATCCGCCGGGCCGTCGCCGTCAGCCGGGGGCGGCTGAGCGGGGCGGAGCGCGGTGGGGCGGGCGGGGCGGGGACGGGCGCGTGGGGCTGCGGCTCGTACGCCCCGTCGTGTCCGTCCCACAGGGCGCGGAAGGCCGCCCAGGTGTCCTCCTCGGCCCGGGGGTTGGCGCCCCAGTGGTGTACGGCCTTCGGGTCGGGTCCGTACAGCTCCTGGAGGAGCGGCAGCAGCGTCGGCTCGTTGCGCCGGACCCACTTCGCGCCGTTGTTGCGGGGGTGGCCGGTGTAGGGGTCGGTGCCGGTGTTCGTGCCGAGGTAGGCGTTGGTGAGCTGGGCGAAGTACTCGAACTCGTCGCGCGCCGAGTAGTTGCGCCGGGTGCCGGTGCTGTCGTACAGCGGTCCGTCGGGCCAGGCGCCGAAGCTGCCCGCCAGCACCTTGTCGAGGTACGCCTCGGTGATGAGCCGGCGCTGCTCGTCGGTGAGGCCGTGGCGGTGGAGGGCGTGCGCGAACTCGTGGGTCGCGGCGGAGTAGCCGTCGGCGTACAGCCCGGACCCGGGTACGGCGGTGGTGTCGCCCAGCAGGTTCTCCTCGCCGACGGCGGCCAGTCCGCCGGCCTCGACACCGCGCAGGATGTCGTAGGGGCGCGCGTTCTCGTCCGTCTCGCCGCGCAGGAGGCCGAACGCGTCGAGTGAGGTCGTCGCGGTGTCCTTGGGGACCACGATCAGCCGCGCGCCCTCGTTCAGCAGGCGTTCGGCCACGGCGGGCGAGCGCAGCATCCGGGCCACCTGCGCCCGCGCCTCGATGCCGGAGGAGACGGGGAGATCCACGCCGGGCGGTACGTCGACCATCAGGAGGGCGGCGGTCCGGGCGAACTCGTCGGCGGGCAGGGTCCGGCGCAGCCCGGCGGTGAGCGCCGGGTCGGCGGCCAGGGCCTCACGGTCGGCGGACGACAGGGACAGCAGCCGGGAGGTGCGCTCGTCCTCGGTCATCGCGGCCAGCCCGGCGGCCAGTTCGGTGCGCTCGGCGACGGGCAGGCCGGGACGCGGCGCGGGCGCCGGCGTCGCGGCGGCCGGCGGGGCCGTGGCGGTGGCCGTCGCCGAGGTCTCGGGGGGCGGGGCGGGCAGGGGCTGTCCGCGCAGCCGTCCGGCGCGGGTCGGACGGGCGGGCGCGGAGGAGACGGTGCTGCGCAGGGACGGCCCGTCACCGAGCCCTTCGGCGCGGCGGCCGGTCGCCAGCGCGTCGGCGAGGGCGGGCAGATCCTCCCACGCCTGGGTGTGGCGGCGCGCCTGCTCGCCCAACTCATCCCGTACGTCGATCAGTTCGGCCTCGATGCCGTCGACCTGGTCCTGGATCGTGTCGCGTACGCCGGTCGCCCGGCGCAGCCCGGCCTCCGCCTCCCGCAGGACCCGGCCGGCCTCGTCGACGGCCGTCTCGGCGCGGCGGAGGTTCCCGGCGAGGGTGGTCTCCCGGGCGACGGCCCGCTCCAGGCGGGTCCGCAGCCCGTCCGCCTCCTCGCGGGCGGTCTCCGCCGTTTCCAGGTCCCCCTCGCGCCGCTGGTGCAGGGCCCGGCCCCGGTCCCGGAGAGCGTCGGCCTGCTCGATCGCCGCGTCCAGGGCGTCCTGTCCGTCCGGGGACGCCGGGTCGGCGTCCGGGGCGGCGGCGACGAGCTCTTCGAGCCGGGCCACCTCGGCCCGGGCCCGCTGCCACCGGCCGTGGAGTCCGCGCTCCTCGTCGGCGGTGTCGTCGTAGCGGGCCTGCGCCTCCCGGGCCTCGGTGTCGAGCCGGGTGATCTCATCCCGGGCCTCGGCGATCCGGCCCCGCAGCGTGGTGAGTTCCGTCCGTACCGTCGCGGCGTCGCGGCGGGCGGCCGTGTGGGCGCGGTCGGCGTCCCGGTGTGCGGTGGTGGCGGTGTCCACGGCCCGGTCGGCGGTGTCCAGGGCGGCGAGCGCGCCGGGCTGCCGCCGGGTGAGCCGCCCCTCGCGGTACCGTGCGGCCGCCTCGGCCCGTACGGCGTTGAGGTGGACGCCGATGGTGTCCGCCACGTTCTGCCAGGCCTCGTCGGTGGCGGCCGTGGTGTCGGTGAGCGAGCCGTCGGCGGCGAAGGGCCAGATCCGGAGCCCCTGGCCGGTGCGGATGACGAGTTCAACCGGCTTCCCGGCCCGGGCGGCCGTGAGCGAGCCGACGAACAGGGCGCGGGCCAGCCGGGTGCCGTCCGGGTCGGGGCCGAGCGCGAGCCACAGCTCGGCCGAGGCGTCCTGCTCGTCGATGGCGTCCGCCAGCACGTCCGGCAGGTCGGTGACCGGGTGCTGGGCCCAGTCACGCAGGTCGTCCGCTTCCTGGTCGGCCAGGATCGCGGGCAGGTCGTAGATCCGGGGGCCCGGTCGCGCCGGAGTGACGCCGAAGCCGAGGACGTCGCGTTCCCACAGGCGGGTGGTGGAGCTGCCGGTGACGTACCGGACGCCGTCGGGGCCGTCGACCTCGATGACGGTGTCGACCAGGGTCTCGTAGGTGCGGGGGATGCGCCGGTCGTCCGGATCGCTGGTCGCGCCGGTCCGCAGCCTGCTGAAGGAGAAGGCGGAGGTGTTGCCGCCCGAGGAGAGGGCGTGGGGCTGCTGCGCCGCCAGCGGGAAGGTCACCCCGAGCACCTGGCTCTTGCCTTCGGCAAGGTTGTAGGAGCCCTGCTGGTTGAGGACGAAGGAGCCGGCGGCGGACGAGGCCACGGCCGCGGTGCGGTTCTGCCGCCGGACCCGGTCGATGGCGACGTCTCCGGCCTCGGTGACCGGCCGCGGGTTGTGCAGGGATATGCGCAGGGACGGCGCGGTGTCGGGGCTCTCGACCGGCCAGCTGCCGGGCATCACGTCGGTCAGCCCGGCTGCCGTGCGGGAGGGGTCGAGGGTGATCTCGCCCGCCTGGACCAGCTCGGCGAGGCGGGCGGCGACGGCCTCCGCGGAGGCGTTGGCGGGCAGCCCCCACGCGGCGGCCATGCGGGGGTCGACGTCGTGCAGCGCCCGCATCAGCTGCGGGGCGGCGTTGAAGTCGTACACCGGTGTCGGGCCGGTGGTCTCCAGTCGGGCGCCCTGCGGGAAGGGGGTGGTCCCCTGGGCCGCGGCGTCGGTGGCCGTGAGCAGCAGCGGGTCGGCCCCGAGCAGCGCGGGCGCCCGGGGCCCCTCGTGCCGCTTGGGCTGGTCGGCCTCGGAGGCGACGAACCGCAGGGCCGTCACGGCGGGTACGGAGACGCGGCTGACCGGGCGGCCGCGCAGCAGGCGTCCGGCCCAGCTGCGGACCCGCTGCGCCACGTCCCCTTCCAGGCCGGAGAGGTTGAGCAGGCCGGACTGGAAGAGGGCGCCGGGCAGGTTGGCGGGCCACTGCCATACAGCCTGGGAGCGGACGGTGGCGGTGTAGCGGTAGTCGACGGCGAAGTCGGCGACGCTGCCCGACCGGGTCCAGAAGCGGTCCTCGGTGGCCACTTCGGAACGGGCCGTACGGGCCCGGGTCTCGGCCACCGCCAGGGACGGGCCGGCGCGGTCCGTCCAGCCGGTCGCGCCGGGGCGCGGGTAGCGGGAGACCGGGTTGACCGTGCCCTGACGGGTGGTGGTGGTCCCGGAGGTGGTCACGCGGGACTGCGGGGTGTGGGTGTCGACGTGTTCCAGTCCGGTGCCCGCGCCCGCCCTGCGCCCGCGCAGGCCGCGCAGGGCGGGTGTCTGGAGCATCGGTTCGGCGGTCAGGGCGACCTCGACCAGGCGGGCCCCGCCGTAGGCGACGTGGAGGAAGTGGAAGCGCACCTGTCCGCCGGGGCCCCGCCCGGGCAGGGCGCGCAGCGCGGCGGGTTCGGTGACCCGGGCGATCTCGGTGGCCACGCCCGGCAGGTAGGAGGCGTGGCCGGGCCGGAGGGCGCCGGGCGCCTCGCTCTCCACCAGGGCCGTCAGCTCCTGGCGCATCCGGTCGCGGCGCTCCCGGCGGTTGGCCGTGTCGTCGAGCTGGGTGACCGTCAGGACGGTCGCCTTGCCCAGCTGCCGGGTCCGGGCGTACCGGTCGGGCAGCGGGACGTCGAGCGGGTTCAGGGTCAGCGCGGGGATGCCGGGCATGCCCTGGAACCAGGCCGCCAGTTGGGCCACGGCCTGGGCGGGGGCGAGGTACGTGACGGCGCGCGGCAGGTCGATGGCGACCGTGACCGGGGTGTAGGGGCCGAGGCCGACGGTGTTCCCCGCGACGTTGCGCACGCCCCAGCGGACGGTCAGCAGCAGCGTCAGGTCGTTGCCGATCCAGAGGGTGTCGCCGCTGTGCTCCGTGGCATGGGTGATCTTCGTGCCGGAGCCCACGGTGGCGGTGTCGTCGGTGCGGCGGGCCTGGGAGTAGCGGCCACCCGGGTTGGCCTGGTGGACCAGCAGCTCGGGCGGGGTCGGGGCCACCTGCAACGCCGTGACCTGGAGGTTGCCCTGGTGGTTGACGCCGACGCCGCGCTGTCGGCCCGAGGTGTCCCCGCTCAGGACGTCCTGCTCCGAGTAGAGCGATTCGGAGCCCAGGTTGCGGGGGTTGGAGAGGTAGCCGGTGACCTCCAGCATCATGACCTGGTCGGCCGCCATGCCGGGCAGCGTCAGCCCCTCCACCACATAGGCGCCGCCGAGGATCTGCGGGGCCCTGGAGATGAGCTGGCCGGGCCTGATCGCGTCCTGCCGGGCCTCGGCCGCCAGGGTGCCCCGGTCGTTCAGGGAGGCGCCCGCCACGGCGACGGAGGTCCACTTGTAGGTCGCCGCCGCCCCGTCCGTGGACGTCTTGGCCGCCCAGACCACCGGTGCGGCAGCCCAGTTGACGGCCGAGCCCGCCCGGTTGACGGCGCCGGACAGGCCCGCCGGGAACGCTTCCTTCATCGCGGAGCCCCGCCGGGCGGTCTCCGTGGCCAGCCCGGACAGCGTCGCGGAGGCGCGCTGGACGGCCCGTCCGACCCGGCCCCGGCCCGGACTGCCCGGGTAGGTGCCCGCGACGATTCTCCGCAGGGCCGTCATCAGCGCGGTGGTGCCCCGGAAGGTGTCGACGATGGCGCCCTCGGGGAGCCTGGTCAGGCCGGGCAGCGGGCGGCCGCGGTCGTCGACCAGGGCGAGGCGCCGCTGGTCGTCCCTCGGGCCGCCGTCGGTGACGGGCTGCCGGATCACATGTCCCGGAGGGGGCGCGGGGGCCGGGGCGGGCAGCGGCACCGGGGCGGGGACGCGGGTGCGGTAGTACGGCACCAGCAGGCGGACGCTCCCCGGCACGGTGGGCGTGGCGGCGGCCCCGAGCTGCATCTCCAGGTCGTCCTCCGCCTCCGGCTCCGCCTCGGGCAGCACCGGGTTCCCGTCAGCGTCGGTCTCGGCGAACCGGACGAGCGGGTCCTCGCCGGTGCCCTCGTACAGGTCGAGGCCGAGCCGGGCGGGCACCTCGAAGAGTTCGCTGCCGTTGCGGGTGGTCATCGTGAACTGGTCGTAGCCAACCTGGCCTGCGGTGGAGGAGGCGTCGGTGAGCTGCCGGGTGCCGAGGTAGTCCGGGGCCGTGTTCAGTCCCCAGGAGCCCTGGTCGATGGGGGCGTTGAGGCCGCCTCCGCCGCCGAGGGCGCCGCTCAGTGCGGTGCCCCGCTGGCGGCCGCCGCCGGACTCGTACGAGCTGGAGCCGACGTGCAGCACGTCGGGCAGGCGGCGGGTGTGGACGGCGGCCCGGGTGGTGTCCCGGGCCGCGGAGAAGACCAGTTGCACACGACGGGTGCCCGAGACCGCGTTCGGTCGCTCGAACCAGACCGACTCCCCGCCGTCCACGGCGTCCGGCGCCGACGAGGCGAGGCCGTAGGTCGAGCGCATCTGCCGCAGCCGCCGCAGGTTCTCCAACTGGGCCACCACGAGCGGCTCGTCCAGCCGGAAGACCGCCGACCTGTTCCGGTGCCGGGCGGGGGGCAGGAAGCCCTCCCTGCGCAGCCAGGCCTCCGCGGCGGTGAACAGCGGGTCCGCCCCGTCCACCTTCAGCGGCGTCTCGGTGTACCCGATGCTCTCCAGGTTCTCCAGGTGCTCGGGGAGTTCGCGCAGTTCCGCCGGGGTCGGGCGGTGGCCCGCCATCGTGGCGCGCTGCGCGATCCGCAGCCGCAGGCCGTCCGTCCACGGGCCGAAGGCCGAGCTGATCCGGCCGCCGCCGGCCCGGTGCAGCGTCGCGGTGTAGGCGACCCGGCCGCTGGTCAGCAGGTGGCTGCTCTTGGTGCGGAGCCCGTGCATGAGCGTGGCGCTGCTGACGTTGCTGAGCTGGTCGGTCAGCTGCCAGTTGACGGCGGCCTTGCCCATGAGGTTGCCGCCGAAGGACGCAGCGGCGGCCGGGTGGCCGGGGGTGTGGTCGGTGGTGAACGCCGGACCGCCGGCCGCCTCGACGCCCATACCGCTGGTGAGCTTCGCCGACTTGTCCACGCTGGACGCGTGCGAGAACCAGGTCTCCAGCGTGGACTTGCCGTCGGCGCTCTTGCGCATCGGCCGTCCCGGTTCGATCACCGCGGTCAGTTCCAGGACGCCGACCGCGTTGCCGTCGCCGTCCAGGAGGGTCGGCGAGAACACCCCGCCGTCCCGCTGGAGGTGTGGGGTGCCCTGGAGCATGCGCTGCGAGAGGAAGTTCTCCAGCGCCCGCTCCGAGTCCTCGTCGAGGTCCCGCAGCGCCGCGAACGTGTCGTCCTGGAGCAGTTCGGTCAGCAGGCGGCGCGGTTCGGCGACGCTGTCGCCGCCCCACAGCGGCAGGTCGTCCACGTCACCGGGCTCCGGAAGCGCGGTGGTGTCGTCGCCGTCGAAGGCGAGGTGCTCGTGGAACCAGATCGTGAGGGCGCCGTGCGACTGCTCGGCCTGCCAGTTGTCGTTCTCACCCACGCGAGGCGTGTCGACCTGGATCTGCCACCGGCCGTCCACGTCCATCGGGTGCGCGGGCTCCTCGGCCTGCTGCTTGCTCGTGACCAGGAAGGTCTCGCCGACGGTGACGGACTGGGTGAGCTGGTTGTGCGTCGCCGACACGTTGACGGTGCTGTCCCACCAGCGCAGCGCCCCGGCGCGGTCGTCCGGGAAGATCCCGCTCCACGGCACCGAACCGGTGCGGATGTTGCCCGAGCCCTCGACGTGCGAGGTGGACTGCCCGCCGCCGGCCCTGGCCTCGACGCCCATGTCCGGAAGAGTCGGCGGGCGCCGGCCGGTGTCGCCGCCGTACTTCGTGGACCGTACGGGGTCGGCGTAGGAGAGGCGTACGTCCACCGTCCGGTCTCGGCCGCCGTGCCGGAGCGTGATCCGGTATCCCTGGCGGCTGCGCAGGTACGGCCGGTTCAGCTCGATCTCCTCGGCGCTCAGCACGTCCTGGAGCCGGGTCAGCAGCCGCTGTCCGTCGGTGGTCTCCGGGTCGGCGCCGAGGGCCTCGACGATGCTCCGGTGCAGTCCGCCCAGGACCGGGTCGGGGGTCGGCTCGTGGAGGACGAGACCGACGTGCCCGTCGTGGCGTCGGCCGTGGTCGCGGATGTACTGCGACAGCGGGGCGGGCGCGACCGCGGTGGACGAGGTCGCCACCGCCGTGGACGACCCGGTCCCGGGGGCCCGTCCGGTGAACGTGTGGAGGGGGCCCTGCTGGGCGGACACACCGGGCAGGGCGGCGGGCCGCCGGGTCTGCCAGTGGTCGGGCCGTGCGGCCGTCCCCTCGGTCAGGACGATCGTGTTCCGGCCGTTCACCGGATGCGGGACGAGGGCGCTGGGCAGCTCGGACAGCAGGGTCGTGCGGGCCGTTCCCGCCCGCCCGGCGAGGTGCTGCGCGAGGCTTCCGGGGTTGGTGTGGGAACCGATCACCAGGAGCGGGGCACGCAGGGCGATCTGCTGGTGGACCCGGTCGTGGCGGAGCAGGGCGGCGATCTCGCTGCCCGGCACCCAGCGGCTGGAGCCGTCGGTCCACGGCATGGCGACATGGCCGTTGGTGCTGTCCGCGGTGAGCACGTACGCCTTGGCGGCCGATCCCCTGGGGGCGTCGGGCCACGGCGCCGGGTGCGGGGTGGCGCCGTCCGGGCCGCCGTCGGGCGAGACGAGGTACCCCTCGGTCGCGATGTCCCCGGTGACGGTCCCGCGGGTCCAGTTGCGGCCGGTCGGCACGCCGTCGGCCATCAGCCGGGTGCTGTCGTCGAGAGCGCCGTGCCGTACGAGGTCCCACGCGGCGAGTTCCGTCGGGTCCGCTGGGTCGAACCCGGTGACCGCCGCACCGGCCATCAGCCACAGCAGCCGGTCGCCCGCCTCGTCCGGCGTCGGGGCGGCGGAGCCGGGCAGGTGCAGCGCCTTCTTCGCCAAGGCGACGGGGTCGGTCACCGACCGCAGGGCCTCGGCACCCTTGACCGCGCCCCACACCAGCCGGCTCACGTCCGCACGGGAGACCGCGCCCGCGTCCGGCAGCCGCAGCACGTCGGCGGCGAGCGCGGCCAGATCCCGCCCGGCCAGGCGCTTCAAGGCCCAGTCCAGCGACGGCATGGGCGTGTACTGGTGCAGCGTCAGCCGCCCGGCGGCAGCCTCGTCCCTCTTCCCGGCGGCGTCGAGCAGGACTCGCCGGACGTCGTCCCGGGACGGCGGGTCGTTGCTGGTGCGCTGGTGGCGGGCGTGCGTGACCAGGTGCAGGTGGTGGAGGGTGAACGGGCCCAGGACGCGCAGATGCGGATCGGCCCGGCGCATGTTCTCCAGGGCGCCGATACCCCTCAGCAGCGCCTCGAACCGGCCGTCCGATGCCACGTCGGCGCCGAACGACCGCCGCAGGGCCTTCACGAGGCGCAGCGTGGTGTCGAGGACGTCGGCCGGTACCGGCCCGTCCCCGGTGTGCAGGTGCGCCGTACGCGCCAGGGCGGCGAGTTGGGCCGGGCCCGGTTCGGGGAGCAGCAGGCTGCGCACGCCCTGCTCGCCCGAGGGGCTCGCCAGCGCACCCGCCTTCGGGGTCGCCCCGTGCATCAGCACATGAACGCGGTCCACCGCCATGACCCCGGCACCGCTGCCGTTGGCCACGCCCTGCGCGTACGAGGTGGTGCCGAGGACGTCGAAGACGTACGGGGGCTCCCCCGCGTCCGACAGATAGGGCAGGTCCTCCGCCGTGGCGTCGGCCCAGCACGAACCGAGGTCGATGACGGCGTTCGGGCCGAGCTTGCGCATGCTGGGCCGGCGGCGGATGTAGCGGCCGGTCTCCTCGCCGCCCACCTGGACTGGCGGGCTGCCGTCGGCCATCTCCATCACGCCGCGCAGCGGCTGGCCGTGCTGCGCGAAGTGGTAGACCGGCCGCCCGTTCTCCAGCAGCGCGGCCGGTTCACCGATCGCACCCTCCGACACCGGGTCGAACTGGACGAACTCGGTGATCTCAGCCATGGATTCGAGCATGGGCTCGTTCGTGACCAGGTCGGGGTCGGACATGGTGACGCGGCCGATGGACCGGCCGTCGTCGCCGATGGTCCGCGTCTTCAGGGCGGGGTCGGGGAGGATCGTGCCGTTCAGCGCGGTCACGAAACCTTCCTCGGCGACTCCGCCGGGGCCCAGGTCGTCGGCGTCGCTGCCGAACCATCCGCCCAGGGGCAGGCCCTCGGACCGCCGGTTCTCCACGACGATCCGCTCGACGCCGGTGGCGGGGTCGGTGACCAGACCGACCTGCCCGCTGTGCGCCCAGACGCCGTCGCGGCCCGTCCGGAACGCCAGGGTGCGGGGCAGGGCGAGGCCCTGGTCGCCGCCGTGGGCGAGCACGAGGACGACGGGCGTGTCCGCCGGGAGTCCGACGATTCCGGGGTCGTGGGCCACCAGCTCCACGAACTCCCGCCAGGTCACCTGGATCTGTCCCTGCCCCCACGGCAGCATGACGTGATCGTGTCCACCATCGGCCACCACCACGTACGCGCCGCTACCGGCGTCCCACAGGGGGTAGAGCGGCCCCTGGAACTGGCCGTTCCGGCGCTGCCACACCTGGGTGGTGTCCACCGGCCCGACGGGTCGCCCGGTGAGGTTCAGCCCGTGGTACGCGCCGTTCGCCGCCATGATGTGGCGCCCGTGGTCCAGCGCCCCGCCGGTCGCCAGGTGGTAGGCGCCGAGCGCGTCGACGCTCGACGACCATCCGGCGGCCATCGCGTTCTCCACCGTGACGAGGAGCTGGGCCCGCTGCCCCGCCGAGACCTCGGAGTCCGTGGGCAGGTGCAGAACGCGCCGGGTCAGGCCGTCGATGTCCGGCGTGGCGCCGGGCTCCTCCAGCAGGGCCAGCCGCTCCAGTTCGGCGGCGGCATACGACTGGTTCGAGGCGGGGGCACCCCCCGGCAGCCGTGGAGGCAGGCCGAGTTCACGCCGTACCCGGGCGGCCAGTTCCGTACCCGACACCGCGTCCGCACCGTGCACGGCGAGGTGCTGGGCCACCTGCCGTACGGCGTCGAGGTAGTCGCCGCGCGCGTGGCGGGAGTCGGCGAGCACGGGGTGCAGCTCCAGCGGCAGCACCAGCGATGTCGCCCGTCGCCACGCCTCGGCCGGATCGGTGCCGGCCGGCGCTCCGGCGCCCCGGAGCGCGTCGAGCGCGAAGTTCTCGTGGGCGGCGCTCCAGGTGCGGCGGGAGGCGCGCGCCGCGATACCGTCGAGCGCCTCGGACCAGGGGCCCGGCCGGTTCATCAGCAGGCGCACCCGCTGGACCGGGTCGGTGATCCCGCTGTCCTCGAAGCGCACGGAGCCGTTGAGAGCGGCCTCCAGCGCGGGGCCCTGGTCCGGAGTGACCCCGGCGGCGGCCAGCTCCTCCGGCGTGACGAGGTCGTCGGGCGCCGGGCGCGGCGGGTCGGTCGGCAGGTCGTCGGCGGTGACCAGGGCGGCCGTGAACCGCCGTTCGGCGTCCGTCCGGGACACGCGCGGCACGATCGACGCGACGGCGGCGTCGTGGGCGGCGTCCGCGCCGAGGTCGCGCAGCCGGTCCAGGGCGGCGTCGAGCCGCCGCTGCGCCGTGCTCAGGTCCTGCCAGGCGTCGTACAGCCGCGCGGTGTCGTCGGTGCCGCCCCGGCCGCTGGTCACCCGCGCGTCGAGCGTCGAGACGGTGCGGGCCGCCCGGCCGAAGGCGGCGACGGCGTCCTCGTGCTCGCGGCGGGCCGCGTCCACGGCGTCGTCGACTGTCGCGCTGCCGGGGAAGTCCAGCAGGACCGGCTCGTCGGCGGACGCGGTCTCCTGCTCCGCGCTCCGGCCCTTGCCCTTGCCCGCTCCGGGGGTGGTCCCCCGGCCGTCGCCCCGGCCCTCGGTGGCGAGGGGAACGGCGGCGGGCGGGGTCTCCTCGACGTCCTGCGCGACGGCCTCCTGCCGGGCAGCCGGCCGAACGTCCGCGTCGGAGTCCGTGGCGGATGCCGGGGTCCGGGACGGCGTTCCGGTCTCCGTCGGCGCGGCGGAGGTGGTGCGGAAGGGGACGGCCGCCCGGACCGGGACCTCGGGGTCCACGCTGCCGGCAGTCGGCGTTCGCAGGGCCTGCGCCGGGTCGTCGATGCCGCTCGGGGGCCGGGTGCCCCGCGCGGTGATCGGGTGGTCGGCCACGGCGGCGCCGGTGACGACGGACTCGACCGCCTGGAGGAAGTGTTGCGGAACAGCCGGGCCGGGCGTACCGGTGCCCGTGTCGCTCTGCCGCACCAGTCGGCGCAGGAGGGCCTCGGCCGCCGGGCCCCGGTCCGGTATGCCTGCGTAGCCCAGCAGTTGTCGGAGCACCGCCGCGTCGTCGCGGGTCCGCCGCTCCGCCGCTTCCTCCGGGGAGGCGGCCGGATCGGTGCTGTGCAGACGCCAGTTGAGGTGGTCGGAACCCTCCGGTATGACGGTCCGGCTCAGTTCGACGGCCTCGGCGTGGTCGGGCGCGGCCGTGAGCGTGACGTCGATGTGGAGCTGGTCGCCCGAGCCGGGGAGCTGGAGACCGTGGTTCAGGTGGGTGTCCAGGAGCGTGCGCATCCGCTCCTGGAGGGCGTCCAGTTCGGCCGGGGAGAACCCCTCCCCCGTCCGGACCGGCAGGTGGAGCGAGACGTTGCTGAGCCAGCGGCCGTCGTCGGCCTGGATGCGCTGGACCCAGGCCCGTACGGGGGTCTGCGGGCTGTCGAGCGGCGTCGTGTCCGCCGGGGTGCGGCCGACATCGGACGGCGGGTCGGTCCGTACGGCGGTGGCGGGGGCGTCGGTCCGCCCCGACCGCCACTGCTCGGGCCGCACGGGGTCGGCCACCGGCACGGCGGGCTCGGACGTGGGACCGGCGGGGAAGCCTGTCCCGGTCTCGGCGCCCAGGTCCCCGGTGAACTCGTTGGCGGCCTCGCCGGCGGAGAGGTCCGAGGAGGTGCGTACGGCCTCCGGCGCGGCCGGGACGTCCTCGGGCCCGGTGGTGCTCCGTCCGCCGCCGGGAGCGCGGGCGCTGTCGTCGGAGCCGGTGCCCCGGGGCTGCGGAGGAGCCGGGCTCTCCGTGCCGCCGGCCGTTTCCTGCCGGGCCTCCGCGTCCGCCTGGCCGGTCTCCTGCCCGCTCGGCAGCTCGTCGGCGTCGCCGGGCTCGGCCGGGCCGTTCTGGGAGGGCTGCTGCGAGGAGTTCCCCGTACCGGAGTTGCCCTGCTGTGCTCCCTGGTTCCCGGCTGCGGGCGCGGGGGTGTTCGATCCCGCCGAGGTGGCGATGGGGGTGGGCGGAGCCACGGCGTCGGCGTCCGTATCGGCCTGGTCCGCCGTGCCGTCCGTCCGCTGGTGCGCGGTGTCGTCGAGCCCTGGCTGCCCGCCGGTGCTCCGGCCGCCCGTGCCACGTCCGGGAGCCTCCTGACCGGTGCCGTCGTCCTGACGCTGGTCCTGCACACCGTCCGCGTCCGTGTCGGCCGAGACGTCGTCGGGAAGGTGGGAACCGTCCGTGCCGTTCGAGCCGCCGATGGTGCTCGGGTCCGGTGCGGAGGACGAACCCTTGGGCCCGCCCAGGTTGTTGGGGAGGTCGTTCGTCGACCCCGACGTGTCCGGAGACGTACCCGGCAGGAGGTCGGGCGCCAGGTCCGGCGTCAGATCGGGGGTGAGGTCCGGTGTGGTCTCCGGAGTCAGGTCGTACGAGGTGAGGTCGGTGTTCGTCCGGGTCCCGGAGGTGCGCCCCGACGTCGGCGGGGGCGTCAGCGGCGTGCTGTCGGGCAGGGACGAGGACGGCAGCGTGGAGGGCGTGGACGAGGAGGAGGGCAACGACGTAGTGGGAGGAGGCAGTTGAGGCAGGGACGACCCGCTCGTACCGGTGACGCCGTTCGTACCGGTGACGCCGCCGGCCCCGATGACGCCGTTCGTACCGACCACGCTGTTGGGCCCGACGACGTTGCCGGGGTTGAGGAGGCTGTTCGGCCCGGTGACGCCGTTCGGGCCGCTGGTGTTGCGCGGGGAGAAGTCGGTGGGACGGGTCAGCGCGTCGGATCCCGCCTTCGGCAGGGTGTTCACGCCGGCCGGCGGCGACACGGCCGGCGGGGGCGTGTACGTGGCCGGCGGCAGGGTGCCGATCCCGCTGCCCGGACCGTTCGGCAGGTCGGCCGAGACCGTGTTGGGGTACGGGGTCGCGGGGCCGGGGGTGAACGGATTGGCCTTCACCACCGGGGGGCTCTTGACGTCCGTGCCGCTCGCCGGGCCGCCGGGCTTCTCCGAACCGGACGGTCCGCCGTCACCGCCGCCCAGGACGCTGTTCGGCCCCGGCATGTCGTTGATGTCGGTGAACCGGTCGCTGTTGAAGTAGTTGTTGTAGATGGAGAAGGCGCCCGCTCCGATGGCCAGCCCCGCGCCCATTTCGAAAACGGTGCTGGTGCCGGAGCCGACGAACGTCTCCCACTTGAACTCCCACTTGTCGTAGAAGGCGCCGTTGATGATGACTTCGGCGGTGCTCTCGGCTGCACCGCCGACCACGAAGGTGGTGACCACGACCGGCGGACCGTTCACGATCCCCTTGAACACCAGGCCGTCCGGGTCGATCTTGAACTTGCTGAAGACGTCCCCGAGGAGGTCCTTGAAGAAGTTCTCGAGTGGCTTCAGGAACTTGTCGAAGATCTCCATGAAGCCGGCGGTCAGCGCGCCGAAGGCCGCCGCGACACCGACGTCCTTCCAGTCCACTCCCCCGGGCTTCCGGCCCCCGGTGTTCAGCCCGATCTGCGCCAGCCGGACCGACAACGCCACGATGGCCTCCTGGATCGCCTCGCCCAGGGGCGACCCGATGTGCGACATCCGCAGCAGGCGGTCGATGATGATGAGGATCGCGAGCTTGCTCCGGGCCCGCGCGAGGAACATCTGCGAGACCGAGGCACCGCCGGTGAACGCGATCAGCGCCGCCAGGATCGCCAGTTCGGCGATCAGCATGATGATCTCGGCGATGATCTCCCACTTGGACGCCTGGATCTTCTGCGAGTAGTCCACCTGGCCGTTGGCCAGCTCGTCGAGCTGGAACAGCAGCTGCTGGACGGGGTCGGTGCCGCCCGGTTCGTCGGTGAGCATCCGCACACTCTCGATGTACGGACGCGCCACCTCCGGCGGCAACGCCGCCTCCACCATCTGGATCGTCTCCCGCGAGGCGGCGCGCAGATCCATCAGGCCCCTCTGGAGGGCCAGGTAGAGCTCACGACTTTCCCACGCCAGATTCTCCCTGGCCTGCAAGGGCATTTCGCCCAGCAGGATCCAGAGCATCGTCCGGACGTCCGGCGGAAAGTCGATCTCTTCCACTTAGTGCCGGCCACCCTGGGAGGAGTCGCCCGGCGTGTCCAGGCTGGACATCTGCCGGTCGATCTCGTCACGCGCGTAGTTCGACACACCCTCGATGTGCTGGCCGTTCGCCCAGACCGCCTGGCCCAGCTCGGTGAACGCGCTGCTGAGGGCCCTGACCAGGTCCAGGCAGGACTGGTTGTTCGCGTCGTACTTGGGCAGCACTTCGTGGGCGAAGTCGTCGCTGTAACCGGCCCAGCCACGGTAGTTCTGGATGTCGGAGATGAAGTTGTCGCCGATCTTGGCCGCCTGCGCGGGCAGTTGCTCCATCATCTGGCTGGCCCGGCGCAGTTCGCCGGGGTTCGCGGTGAACTTTCCTACTGCCATGGTGCCTCCCTCTCTCCGGTCGTCCGTACGGTCAGTCTTCGTGGATCTCGTCGTGCAGGCGGGCCGACGACCGCCGCCCGCCGCCGTGTCCGTCGTCCAGGGCCGAGCCGAAGGCCCGGTCCCAGTCGATGTCGATGCCTCTGATGCCCGTGGCCCGGCCCGTGGTCCGGGTCAGCGGCTCGAAGACGTCCATCACCTTGCGGGCCATCTCCGAGCGGCCCTCCTGCACCGCCTCCATGATCGAGGCGGCCAGCTGGGGGCCCGTCATGGACCGGTGCCGGTTGTCGGGGAACTTCAGGCCCGTCAGCTCGCCCTGGGGGCCGACCGTGACCTCCACCGCGCGGTCCCGCGACCGGGCCGTCGTGGAGGACTGGCCGAGTTCGCCCTCGGCACGTGCCACGGCCTCCTGCACAGCCGTGAGTTCGGCCATGGCCTCGGCCAGCTTCTTCTCCATCGAATCGCTCAACAGTCGCCCTTTCACCTGCGCGTACACCATTCTGTCGTACGCGTGTCCGTGCTATGAACTTCCCCCGCGCCGGGGCGGCTTCCGAGGCCGGCTGAAGCCGTCTCCCACCGCCCCGCACGGGCCCCGGCCGTGACCGGCGCACTGCTCCTAGCGTCCGATCACCGCCGGGGCGCCGCCTTCGTCGGTGCCCCAGACGTCGTCGTCCTCCGGCACCCAGGAGTCCCGGGTCCGCTCGCCGCTCTGGGTCGCGGTCTGGCCGGGTGCGCCGCCTCCGCCCGGGGCGCCGCCGGCCATCGGCGGGAGGAAGGGCGAACTGCCCGCGGTGGGGCCGCCTGCCGCCACCCGCACCTCGTCGTCGGCGTAACGACCGCCCGAGCCGGGTACGGCGGCGCCGGGCCGCGCACGGCGGTTCCGGGAGACCGATCCGTCGATGACGTTGCGGACGCGCTCACCCGAGTCGTTCTGGCCTCCGCCGCCGCCCATGCCGCCACCCATGCCGCCGCCCATCCCGCCGCCCATCGGGGCTCCGCCCATCGGTGCGCCGTTGCCGCCCTCGCCCCCGCCGTCGCTGCTCGGACCGGGGAAGGGCCCGCTGTTCAGGAACGGGCGGTTGTGGCTCGGTGCGTTCGAGCCGCCGGACGCCCCGTTGCCCGCCAGGGGCGACTCGTAGGGCTGGTCGTCGAACAGCTCCTCCTCGTAGGAGATCGGATCGTACGAGGGGGGCGTGTGGCCGGAGAGGCCGTCGCCGAAGGAACCGGGGTTGTTGAGGGAGCCGTTGTTGAGCTGGCCGGATTCGAAGCGGGAGGGGCCGGACTCGTCCAGGTAGCCGGAGACGGTCGAGCCGTCGGGCCGGGTGATGGTGGTCGTGCCGGTGTCCGGATTGATCGTCTGGGTGGAGCCGTCCGGGAACTCCGTGACCACGTTGCCGCCGGGGTCCAGGTGCGTGACGCTGCCGCCGGGGTTGGACAACAGGTCACCCGGGTTGAGCGGACCGGAGATGACGGAGCCGTCGGGCCGGGTGATGGTCGAGGAGTGGGTGTCCGGGTCGATCGTGACCTTGGAACCGTCGGGATACTCGGTGACCACGCGGCCGTCCGCGTCGAGCCGCGACTCACCACCGCCGGGGAGTTCGAGCGGGCCGTCGTTGACCGGGCCGGTGATGGGGGTGGACGACAGGTCGGGGATGTCTCCGTTGCCGAAGAGGTCCCGCCGGGAGCTGTCGAGCCTGGACTCCGTTTCCTTCTGCCGGGCCTCCTGCTCCTGCCGGACTTCCTCCTGCTTGGCCTCGGCCTCCTTCTGCCGGGCCTCCTGCTCGGCGCGGACCTCGTCCTGCTTGGCCTCCTGCTCCTCGCGGAGCCGGTCCTGCTTGGCTTCCTGCTCCTCGCGGATGCGGTCCTGCTTCTGCTCGGCCTCGGCCTGCCTCTGCTCCGCTTCCTTCCGCATGGCCTCCTGCTCGGCCTTCGCCTCGGCCTCCTTGGCCTCCTGCTTGGCCTCCTGCTCCGCCTGCTTCTGCTCCGCCTTCGCCTCGGCCTCGGCCTGCTTCTGCTCCTGCTCGGCCTGCTGCTGCTCCTGGCGCTCTTCCTGCTCGGTGCGGATGCGGTCCTGCTTCTGCTCGGCCTCCGCCTGCTTCTGCTCCGCCTCCTTCTCCTTGGCCTCCTGCTCGGCCCTGGCCTCCGCCTCCTTCGCCTCCTGCTTGGCCTCCTGCTCCGCCTGCTTCTGCTCCGCCTCCTTCTCCTTGGCCTCCTGCTCGGCCTTGGCCTCGGCCTCCTTGGCCTCCTGTTCGGCCCTGGCCTGGGCCTCCTTGGCCTCCTGCTCCTTCTTCGCCTCCTCCTGCTGGGTCCTCGCCTGGTTCATCTGCATCATCTGCATGTTCTCCGCACGAGCCTGGGCCTCTGCCTGCTTGGCCTCCTGCTCCTTGCGGACCTGCTCCTGCTTGGCCTCCTGCTCGGCCCGGAGCTGTTCCTGCTTGGCCTCCTGTTCGGCCTGCTTCTGCTCCGCCTCCTTCTCCTTGGCCTCCTGCTCGGCCCTGGCCTCCGCCTCCTTGGCCTCCGCCTTCGCCTCCTGCTCGGCCGCCTTCGCCTCGGCCTCCTTCTCCTTGGCCTCCTGCTCGGCCTTGGCCTCCGCCTCCTTGGCCTCCGCCTTCGCCTCCTGCTCGGCCGCCTTCGCCTCAGCCTCCTTCTCCTTGGCCTCCTGCTCGGCCTTGGCCTCCGCCTCCTTGCGCTCCGCCTCAGCCTTGGCCTCGGCCTCCTTGCGCTCCGCCTCCGCCTTGGCCTCGGCCGCCTTGGCCTCGGCCTCCGCCTTCTCCTTCTCCCGCTCCGCCTCGGCCTTGGCGGCCTGGTCCTTCTGCCACTGGATGAACTCTTCCTGCTTCCGGGCGGCTTCCTCCGCGGCGGCCTTGGCCTCGGCAGCGTCGGCCTCCGCCTTCTCCTCGGCGAGTTCGGCCTTCTCCTCCTTGTATTCGGACTCCAGCGTGTCGCTCGTCCCCCGCGACCTCACCGATCCGAAGTCCAGCTGACTGTTGCTCCAGCTGTCGCGCACCTTCGTCATGGCCGCGACGGCCGCCTTGTCGAGGTTCTCCTCGACGGTCTGCTTCCACATGAGGAGGGCTTTGTTGCCGATCTTCACCCAGGTGTCGAGTTCCTTGAGCTCACCGAAGTCCTCGGCGCCGACGCTCAGCGCCATGTCGCCCTTGCCCTCGATCGCGTCGATCGCAGCCTGGTTGCTGAAGAACTCTTCCGAGATGTAGTTCGTCGTGGTGGTGTAGCCGCCGCCGTACGTCCCGTGGGTCTCGATCTCGTACGTGATCTTCGTGATGTTGTTGTCCCAGACGTACTTCATGATCGCGGAGAGCAGGGTGTGCAGCACCACGAGCGGGTTGCCGTACTTCCACTGCCAGTCCCTCCAGACGCCGTGGAGGTCCTTGACCGCTTCCTGGAAGGCTTCCTTCGCATCCCGGATCTCGTTGCCCTGCTTGGACTTCGTGCCTCCGTCGGGCAGCATGTCGTCGGCGTAGTCCGAGTACTGCTTGTTGATCTTGTTGATGAGGTCCCAGAAGACACCGGCGGCCTTACCCCGCCACGCCTCGTCCTTCTCCTTGCCCAGCCGGCTCTGCCACTCCTCCACGATCTTCTGCTGGGACGAGAAGAACGTGGCGACCCGGTCGAACGCCGCGGCGACGGTCTCGAAGTTGGCGGGGGTCACCGAGTCGGGGTCGTCCACAGGCTTGCCGTTGAAGCTGAACCCGTAGGTGCCTTCCGTCGGGTTGAAGATCAGCTCCTCCAGGGCGAGCCCGGTGCCGTAGGCGTAGCGCGCGGTCGGCGTGGTGTCCCAGGTCGGCTTGCCGTCCATCCCCAGGTGACCGTCGATGGAGCTGGAGAACTGGCCGCCCTCCTGCCACCCCTGGCTGGGTATCCGCCCGTCCCCCTTGCTGCCGAGCAGGGTGATGCGCGCCCGGTACATCGACACGTCGGAGCCCGCCCCGCCCTTGGCGTGGTAGAAGGGGATGACGAAGTCGGTGTTCTTGATGTCGGAACCGGCGTTCTCGTACAGCCAGTTCAGGTCCTCGGTGTCGACGTAGTCGACATAGCCCACGTCGGAGATCTCCACCTTCATCAGGGGGATGCCCTCGTTGCCGACGAGCGAGTCGAACAGGTCGTTCCGGTTCGGCGCCTTGAAACCCGTGAAGAAGCCGATCGCCTCGGCCCACTTGTCGTTGGTACCGCCGCCGAGGTCTTCGACGACCTTGCTGGAATCGAGCGCCATGCCGGAATGCCTTTTCGTCGGAAGGGGACAGAGGGGACGGGAGGGCGGGGGTACGGTCCGCCGGACCGCAGGCGGGGCGGAGAAGCACCGGCCGGGCTACCGGCCGACCGCGACGAAGGTCAGTCGTCGTCGTCCGAGCCGCCGCCCGCGGATTCGGAGAGCACCTCGTCCACGCCCTCGAAGAAATCGATCATGTCCTTGCCGTCGATCTTCTCCAGGTTGCCGTCCTGGGTCTTGAAGAGCTCCTCGATGGTCTCCTCCAGGTCCTCCTCGATCTGCTCGAAGAGTTCGACCTGGAGCTTGAGGATGTCGTCGATCTGGTCGACCAGCCCGTTCAGGCACTTGACCAGGTAGCCGCCGTTGGTACGGCCGTTCTCGTCGGCCGCCATCGTCCCGATGGCGAGCGGCTTCTTCTGGCCGTCGTAGAAGCCCGCCGCCGTCGCGGACCCGTCCTCGCCACCCTGCAGCGTGGGAATTGCGGGCACGGTCGTTCCGGCGGTCGTCGTGCCGTCCTCGCGCATCTTCTTGATCTCCGCGAGGAACGGGACGAGGTCGTTGTCGAGGAAGCTCTGCAGCCACGCCTTGTTGAGATTGAGTGCGGGTGCTTCCGCCATGTCGCACTTCTCCAGTCTTCCGGGATGTCCAGGGACTCACAGGGCCGGCGTCTGTCCGCCGGCAGCCCACTGGGGCCTCGGCGGACAGGCGCACCGCCCCGACTGCACAGGGCGGCCGTGCGCGCGAAGGAGCCACGCGAACGGCCGCCCGGTAAGGACCAAGGGCGTGCCGCCCCGGGTCAGCTGCCGATGCGCACGCTCTCCCAGAGCGACTTCAGGGAGTTCTCGCTGTACTTGTAGCTGCCCGAAACGTCGGTCAGCAGCGCCGAGTGCTCGGCGAGGATGCGCTTCATCTCCTCGACAGCGTTGTTCCACGAGGCCTGCTTCTCGGTGTACACCGCCTTGTCCTCACCTTCCCAGCTGCGCTGGAGCTCCTGGAGTTCGGCTTCCAGGTTGGTGAGGATGCTGTCGATCGCCTTGGTCTGCTGGACCATGTCGTCGGCGGCGTTCTCCATGTGGCCGTAGTCGACATAGATCTGGCCGTCGGTGAAGTCAAGCGGAGGGGTCATGGT
This sequence comes from Streptomyces sp. iso_384, assembly GCF_056172905.1. Taxonomy (NCBI): domain Bacteria; kingdom Bacillati; phylum Actinomycetota; class Actinomycetes; order Kitasatosporales; family Streptomycetaceae; genus Streptomyces; species Streptomyces sp. iso_384. Next base: position 1,874,236 of record NZ_JBWBTT010000001.1, on the reverse strand, counting down.
CTTCCTCGTCTCGCGGCAGGTGCGTCAGGGTCAGTGATGTGGGGGCCCGGTCGCCCGACAGGGCTCCCGGTTACCGGAGGAGTGGTCAGCGGCCCGCGGTGGAGCCGGCGAGCGCGTTGAAGATCTCCTCGGAGCGGTTGAACGCCTGCTGGATCGAGTCGTTCGAGTTGTTCTGCTGGATGCCCTGCGCGCGCATGGTCTCCTCCAGCGTCGTGATCATGTCGCGGAGGTTGCTGGAGATGATCTCCGCCTGCTGGTCCCAGCGGTCGAGCAGCTTCTGGAACGCGCCACCGTCGCTGCCGGCGTAGCCGGAGGCGAGGTTGTGCTTCATGTTCTCCACGTCCTGACGGCTGTTCTGCACACCGGTGAAGGCCATCTCCAGTGCGGTGACACCGTTCTGGGTGGATGAAGCCAGTGACTGCTGTGCGCCCGTACCTGCCATGTTGCTGCGCCTCCTGATGTGTCGCGCCGCCGGATTCCGGTTCCCGCGCGGCGCGTGCCTGGCCGGACGCGGCCGGAAGACCGGCGTCCGAATGGTCTGGACGAACGGAGCCTAAAGAAGGGCGCGTTGAGGATTCAATGGCTTGCGTCATCTTCTCGGCCCCGACCCCGCTTTTGGGGTGATTCGCGAAGGAGATTTGATGGGGATCTGAGGTTCACCCCTTGCGGAATCACTTTGCGAATGGATCTGTTTCCCCGCGCCCGAACAGGCAATGCCCGCCGTGGGTAACGGTATTGGCAGATCCCTTCGAGGAAGAGGACGGTGGATCACCTCCTCCGGTTGTCACGACACACGCCTTTATCAGACGCATCACGAGAAATTCACCTCCCTCGGTACAACCATCCGTCGGTCCCTCAGGTCCGCGCGCAGCGCGGGGTCGTGTTCGTGTTCCGGCCCAGGGCGGCAGCCTCCTTGGTGAGGTCCGGCCCGGTCGGCAGCATGGCCAGCAGCGGCGCCGGCAGCCCTCGCGCCTGGCCCTCGGTGTAGCCGAGGGCGGCGAGGCCGTCGGCGGTGCCGACCCGGTACTTCATCCCGGTGTCGGTCACGAGGTAGACGGTGGTGCCGACCGTGCTCCCGCTCGCCCCGAGCGCCCGCACCAGGGACCCGCCGCCCGGCCGCACGCTGATCGTGCCGACCGGCATGCAGGCCGGGGTGAGACCCTCGGGCGGCGCCTGCGCGGCGGGCCCAAGGGTGCCCGCCCCGGTCAGCGCCACGCTGATGCGCGGTCCGCGCTCGCTCGGCTCGACCCGGATGCATACGGTGCGGTCCTCGCCGAGGGCCACCGCCTCCGGCGGCTCCGAGGGCAGGTTCGCCTCCTCCGCGCCGGTCCCCGCGCCGGGGGCCAGCCGGCCGCTCAGCGCATCCGCGCCCAGCGTCACGACCTTCGCCGGGCCTCCCCCGTACACCTTTTCGCGGGTCTCCGGGTCGCCGAGCACCAGCGCGGCCCCGGTCGCCGTGAGCGGGGTCAGGCCCTCCTGGCGCAGCAGGTAGTAGCGGTCGGCGGAGCCCGGGACGGTGACCCGGAAGACCTGGCCGATCCGGGACTCCCCGCCGCCGAGCGCGGGGCCCTTCCTGCCCTTGCCCGGTACGTTCGGCGGACGCAGGTCGGGTCCCGAGGGCAGGGCGTTCAGGAAGGCGGCGGAGACGGGCAGCCGGGAGACGGAGGCGTAGCCGAGGGCCTCACGGGCGCGGGTGTCCTCGTCGATCAGCAGCTTGCTACCGCGCCAGACCAGGTAGTCGGCCTTGTCCGGCCCCGTGACGAGCATGGCCTGGTCGGTGGGCAGGCCGGTGGCGTCCGCCGGCAGGCCCACCGCGACGGTGGTGCCGGTCCTTCCGGTTCCGCTCCCCGAACAGACCTGCCAGGGGCCCGTGTCCAGGTCCGCGCTCCCGGGCAGGGCGTCCGGGGCGCCGCTGATACCGATGGGCGCCCCGTGCGGCGTACCGTTCAGGGACTTCGAGCCGACCGCCACCGCCTTCATGTCGGCGCCCACGAGCAGCCGCGCCGACGTGTAGTTGCGCACCGGACGCAGCCGCCCGTCCAGATACAGGTAGCGGGATCCGGTGTCCTTGTTGACGACGAGGGTTCCGGCGGCCCGCCAGGAGTCCTTGGTACCGGGCTTGAGGAGGCCGAGGACGAAGGAGCCGGCCGAGAGCAGGACGGCGATCACGATGCCGATCACCACGCCCCGGTTGGTGCGCCCCTGCGGGCTCTCCGGGGCGTCGGGGTCGGCGCGGAGCATGCCGGAGGTCAGCCGGCCCATGACGAACATGTGGGCCTGGACCTGGTCGCGTTTCGACTGCACGGCAGCGGTTCTCCCTTCAGGTCAGCCGTTGATGGCCCGCAGGGCGCCGTACACACCGAGCACCCACAGGGCGAGCGGGAGCACGGCGATCGCGAGGGCCGAGTGGAGCACTTCGCCCGCGCGGCCCCAGTACGGGACGAGCCGGCGGCCGGGCACGGTCCAGGCGGCGATGGCGACCGCTGCGGCAGCCGCGAGCAGCCCCGCGGCCGTGACCAGACGGTTGCCCGGGGACGCGGCGGGGGCGGCGACCAGCACCAGCAGGAGCAGCCCGAAAATCCCCGGGACCACCAGGGACATGCGCTGCCAGATGTTGCCGAGGCCTCGGGCGTGCAGGACGAGCAGCAGACACAGCGCCACCGTCATGATGATCTCGGCCAGCTCGCGCTCCCGGGCCAGGACGGCCACGCACGCGGCGCCGACCAGGCCCACCGCTCCGTAGAGCGACGTCATCCAGCCGTCGGCGAGGATGGCGCGGGCCGAGACCGCGGATGCGGCGTGCGGCTCGATGCCCTCCTGCAACTGCTGGGCGTTGGTCGGCAGCGGCGGCATCCGCATCCCGGACATCCGGAAGGCGAGCGAGGGGACGAACGCCCCCAGGATCACCGCGAGGACGGCGAGGATCCCGGCGGCGTGCACCGGTGCCAGGTCCGTGGTGAGGAGCAGGACGGCGGCGATCGCGGCGAACAGCGAGACGACGGCGACGCTCAGGAAGAGGGCGGCGAAGGCGGCCACGACGGCGAGCGCGAGGACCGCCCCGCCGGCCATCGCCGCACTGGCCGCGAGCAGCCGGGCCCCCAGGGTCTCGTAGGCGTGCGGCCCGCCGAGTTCCCCGCCGGGCAGCAGCCAGCCGGCCAGCGCCAGGTAGGGCCCGACCATGAAGCCGAGCGCGGCTCCGGCGCCCGCGTCCCCGACCGCCCTGCTCGCCGAGCCCGCACCCGCGAGCAGGAGGAGGCCGGCCGCGGTGGCGAAGACGGACCGGGACAGCGAGGAGCCGCCGGGCCAGGCGATCACCAGAACGCCGCCGGCGAGGATCGCGACAACGATGCCGAGGAGCACCCAGCGGCTCACCTTGGGGGTCCAGCCGAAGGGGTGGTCGCGCATCGTGGTGGCGATGCCGTCGACCAGGTCGTCGAGGTGCACCTCGGGCAGGGCCTCGGCGCGCGGCCGGAGGTACAGGGTGTCGCCGTCCCGCAGCCCGTAGGAGTCGAGGGTGAGTTCCTCGTCCAGGGGCTCGCCGCCGAGCCGCTGGAGGACCCAGCCGCCGTGGTCGATACCGGCCTCTTCGAGGTTGTCGCCCGCGTAGCCGAGCACGGCGGGCAGCAGGTCCGCCACGGGGACGTCGGCGGGCACGGCGAGATCGATGCTCTTGGCAGGAGCTCGTACCGTCAGACGGCACAGCTCGGCCACCTGAGTGTCAGTCATCGGGATGGCTCACGCTTCTCCGGTTACGGCTGAGAACGGGCGGGGGAACAGGGGCCGGCGGACCGGTGAACACCCTGCTTCGGTGGGGGGTTCCAAACCGTGTGATGGCGACGGTTGTTGACGACCGATACGGCGATCGTAATATCAGCGGCCTAGTCTGGACCACGTGGCCCGCGCCACGGAATACGAAACGGCCCTCCGCGTCCGGCGAATTGCCTCGCGGTCGGCCGCACGGGCACGAAGGGCGGTTCGGCATGCGGGGTTTCGGCCGGGGAATAGCTCCGCGTGTGCCGGTCCGGCCGGAAAATCCGTTCCGCGTGCGCCCGTCCGGGCAGGCAAAAGGCTCCACAGGCGCCCGTTCGGCCGGGAAGCGCTTCCGTTTACGCTCTCCCGGTCGGGTGAACGGCCGCGCGGGTCCTGCCTCGAAGCCGTGATGTAGCAGAACTGTGACACGGTCGTCCGGCCCTCTCCCGCCCACCGCGGAAGCCCCGGGCGGGCTTTCGGCTCCGGCCGGGGCGCGGCGTAGGGTGCGTGCACGGCGAAGGCCTGTCCGCGTCCCGGCCCCCCGGTCGACGGCGGGCGGCGTGCCCTGCGGCGCCGTTCCGCCCGCTCTCCCCCCATGCCCCTGAAGGAGACGGTTCCTTGAGTGTGATCCTGTTCCGCCGCCCGGCCCGACGCCGCGGCCCGGAGATGCCCGACGGGGAGCTGAACCTCCAGGAGCCGCCGGTCCTCCCCGAGACGGTGCCCGACACCTCCGCCGTGTGGACGTACCTGCCGATGGCCTTGATGTCGGTCTCGATGATGTTCATGTTCATGCGTCCCGGTATGACGCGGGGCTCCGGCGGCTTCATCTACATCGCCCTGGGGCTGATGGTGCTCGGCGCCGCGGCCATGTTCATCGGCCAGTTCATGCGCCGGGCGGCGGAGCGCAAGCAGAAGCTCAAGGGGGAGCGCCGGGACTATCTGCGCTATCTCACCCAGATCCGGCGCAAGGTGCGCGGCGCGGTCGTGGACCAGCAACTGGCGCTGGCATGGCGGCACCCGGAGCCCGCCGCCCTGTGGTCGCTGACCGGCACCACCCGGCTGTGGGAGCGGCGCCCCCGGGACGAGGACTTCGGCGAGATCCGGATGGCCGTCGGCGAGCAGAAGCTGGGCCTGAAGCTGGCGTCGAACTCGACCAACCCCGTGGAGGACCTGGAACCGCTCAGCGCCCACGCTCTGCGCAGCTTCATCCGCGCCTACTCGACGGTTCCGGACCAGCCCATCGCGATCTACCTGCGCGCCTGGGCCCGTGTGCTGTTCCAGGGGGACGAGGAGCGGATACGTTCCCTGGTGCGGGCGCTGCTCGGCCAGTTGTCCACCTTCCACTCGCCGGACGACGTGTGGATCGCGTTCTGCGTCTCCGACGAGCGGCGCGCGGACTGGGAGTGGACGAAGTGGCTCCCCCACAGCCTGCACCCGCACGACACCGACGGCGCGGGCCCGACCCGGATGACGGTCTCCGCCTGGGGCGAGCTGGAGAACCTGCTCGGCGCCGAGTTCATGGAGCGGCCGCAGTTCGACCCGGACGCGGTGCCCGGACGCGAGGAGCCGTTCACCGTGATCGTCGTGGACGGCGGGGTCATCCCGGCGGGTCACCGGCTCGACGGCCCCGGCTTCCGCAACACGGTCGTCCTGGACCTCAGCGGCGCACTCTCCTGGCGCCCCGGCCGCATCACGCTGCGCTTCACGGTCGACGAGGACGAACTCGGCCTGGTGCGCACGGACCGTGAGCGCAAGGAGCAGGTCACCCGGCTCGGTCGGCCCGACGCCTTCGGGCTCACGGGCGCGGTCTCGCTCGCGCGGCGGCTCGCTCCGTACCGCATGGGCCTGGGCTCGGCGTCGGACTCCTCCGAGCCGCTCTCCGCCAACGTGGAACTGACCACGCTGCTGGGCATACCCGACCTGCACCGCCACGACCCGAACACCCTGTGGCAGCAGCACACCGGCCCCAACCGGCTCAAGGTGCCGATCGCGGTCGGCGCGGACGGCCAGCCGGTCGAGCTGGACATCAAGGAGTCCGCCCAGGGCGGCACCGGACCGCACGGCATGCTGATCGGCGCCACCGGCTCCGGCAAGAGCGAGCTGCTGCGCACCCTGGTCCTCTCGCTCGCCCTGACGAACTCCTCGGAGACGCTCAACTTCGTCCTGGTCGACTTCAAGGGCGGCGCCACCTTCCTGGGTCTTGAGGACCTCCCGCACACCTCCGCCGTCATCACCAACCTGGCGGGCGAGGCGGCGCTGGTCGGCCGTATGCAGGACGCCCTGCACGGCGAGCTGATGCGCCGGCAGGAGCTGCTGCGGTCGGCGGGCAACTACACCTCCGCGCTGGACTACGAGAAGGCCCGCGCATCGGGCGTCCCGCTGGAGCCCATGCCGAGCCTGTTCGTCGTCGTCGACGAGTTCAGCGAGCTGCTGGCGGCGCACCGGGAGTTCATGGAGCTGTTCGTGATGATCGGCCGTCTCGGCCGGTCCCTCGGCGTGCACCTGCTGCTCGCCTCTCAGCGCCTGGACGAGGGCCGCATGCACCAGTTGGAAAGCCATCTCTCCTACCGGATCGGTCTGCGGACGTTCTCCGCGATGGAGAGCCGCGGCGTGCTCGGTGTGCCCGACGCCTACCAGCTGCCGTCGGCCCCCGGCAGCGGCTTCCTCAAGTCGGGTGTGGAGGCGCTGACCCGGTTCCGCGCCGCCTACGTCTCCGGCCCCTACCAGCAGCGCCGGGGCAGCGCGAACCAGGCGCGGGTGGCCAGCCAGACCGTGCCGTGGACCAGCAGTTACGTCGTACCGCGCCAGCTCCCCGACACCCCGGAGCCCGAGCCCGAGCAGCACGAGGAGACCGGCGAGACCCTGCTCTCCGTCGCCGTGGACCGGCTGCTGACCGCAGGGCCGCCGGCCCACCAGGTGTGGCTGCCGCCGCTGGACCTCCCCGCCACGCTCGACCAGGTGCTGCCGCCGCTCACCCCGCACCCCGAGTACGGGCTGACGACCGACGCGTCGCATCGCGGGCGGCTCACCATCCCGCTCGGCATCATCGACCGCCCCTTCGACCAGCTGCGCGACCTGCTGACCGTCGATCTCTCGGGCGGGGGCGGACACATCGCCATCGCGGGCGGCCCGCAGAGCGGCAAGAGCACAATGGTCCGGACGATCATCACCGCGCTGGCGCTCACCCACACCCCGCGCGAGGTCCAGTTCTACTGCCTCGACTTCGGCGGCGGCGCGCTCGCCGGGCTGGCCGGGCTGCCGCACGTCAGCGGGGTCGCGGCACGGCTGGACGCCGAGCGGGTGGGCCGTACGATCTCCGAGGTCACGACCCTGCTCGCGGAACGCGAGCGGTTCTTCCTGGACAACGGGATCGACTCGATGGCGACGTTCCGCCGCCGACTGGCCGCCGGGGAGTTCCCGGAGCACCACCACGGCGACGTGTTCCTGGTGATCGACGGCTGGTCGACGGTGCGCCAGGACTTCGACCGGTACATCCAGACGTTCGGCGCGATCGCCGCGCGCGGTCTGAACTACGGCATCCACCTGATCGTCACCACCGCCCGCTGGGTGGAGGTGACCTCCGCGATCCGGGACCAGGCCGCCACCCACCTGGAGCTGCGGATGGGTGACCCGATGGACTCCGAGATCGACAACCGGCGCGCAGCGACCGTGCCCCGGCTGCCGGGGCGCGGCCTGACCCGGGACACCAAGCTGCACTACCTCACGGCGCTGCCGCGCATCGACGGCGTCGAGTCCGTCGACGACCTCTCCGACGGAGTGGCCGGCCTGGTGGCGGCGGTCCGCGAGAGCTGGCAGGGCCCGCCCGCGCCGCAGGTACGGATGCTGCCGACCCGGCTCAAGCTGTCGGAGCTCCCGGCTCCCAAGGGCGACTTCAAGATGCCCATCGGCCTGGAGGAGGAGCGGCTGTCGACGGTCTGGCACGACTTCTCCGAGACCCCCCACATGATCGTGGTCGGGGACACGGAGAGCGGCAAGACCAACATGCTGCGGATGACGGCCAAGGCCATCATGGACCGGTACACCCCGGCCGAGGCGCGGATCATGGTCGTGGACTACCGCCGCGCCCTGGTGGAGGCCATCCCCGACGAGTACCGGCTCGGCCACGCCGTGGCGATGGACGCCCTCAAGGAGCTGATCGGCGGCGCGGCGCGGGCGGTCGCGGCGCGCGTCCCGGGTCCGGAGATCACCCCGGCCCGGATGCGCACCTGCGACTGGTGGGACGGGCCGCGGCTGTTCATCCTCGTGGACGACTACGACATGCTCGGCACCAGTGCGATGAACGCGCCGTTCGACCCGCTGCTCAACCACCTCGCGCTCGGCTACGAGGTCGGCCTGCACCTGGTCGTCGCCCGCTCCGCCGCCGGTGCGGGACGGGGCCTGGGCGAGCCCATGCTGCGGCGCATGCAGGAGGTCAACACCCCGACGCTGCTGCTGTCGTGCCCGCCGTCGGAGGGCTTCATCCTGGGCAGTGTCAAGGGCCGCAACCTGCCGCCGGGCCGGGGCACGCGGGTGACGCGCCGCAAGCAGATCCAGGTGCAGACGGCGGTGCTGGAGGAAGAGGAGTCCTGAGCCGCGGGCCGCACGGTTCTCCCCGGTCCGGGCAGGACGGTGAGACCGGGCCCGGCCTCACCCGGCCGTCAGCGGCGTCTCGGGGGGTGCCGGAACCGCTCCGCCCAGGCGGCCCGGTCCAGCACCCCCCGAGCGCCGTCAGCTCCCCGCAGGACGCCAGTTACGGGCCCGCCCGCGCGGGATCACCACCGCGCCCGCGGCGACCAGCAGCACCACGCCGCCGCCGACACCCGCCGCGATCAGCGCGCGGGTACGGGGCTCCGCCGCGGGCGGCGGCGGGACCTCGGCCCGCTCGGTCCGGGGCACCGCGCCCTTCTCGTCCGTCAGGACGGCCGTCAGGGCCGCGTACGGGTCCAGGCGCGGCGGGCTCGCCGGGTAGGCCGCCTCGGTCAGGCGGCGTGCCGTGTCGGCCGCCGACAGCTCCGGGTGGCGCGCTCGTACCTGCGCCGCCGCCCCCGCCACGTGCGCGGCGGCGAACGAGGCCCCGTAGCCGATGAAGTGGCCCGAGCCCTCGGGGCCGATGCTCACCACCGCGTCCCCGGGCGCGGCCAGGTCCGCCCCGCCGACCACGGGCGCGTTGGCGGGGCGCTGCCCGTCCGGGCCGTAGTCCGTGACACCGATCGCCCCCGGGGCGGCGGCGGGCCAGTACCAGGCCGCGGGCTTCGCGTCCCTCGGCAGCGCGTCCGGAGCGAGGGGGGCGACGACCAGGGCGTCCTTCTCGCTCGCGTACGCGACGGCCTTGGTCAGCTCCGCCTTGCCGGCGGCCAGAGCGGCGGCGACGTAGATGACGGAGGCGCCCTCGTCGGCCGCCGTGCGGATGCCTGCGGCGACCTGGGCGACCGTGGACCCGCCGCGCTCGTCCGCGCCCCGTACGGCCAGGATGCGGGCCTCGGGGGCCAGTCCGGCCGGCCCTCCGGCGGCGCCCGGGGTCGCCGCGATCAGACCGGCTGCGAAGGTGCCGTGCCCGACGCAGTCCTTGCCGGCGTCCCCGATCGCGGTGACCCGGCCGGCGAGCGCCGGGGCCGACTCCCCGACCCCCGTGTCCACGACGGCGACGGTCTGCCCGGCGCCCTGGGAGAGCGGCCGCGTGCGGGCCGCCCCGAGCGCGCCCATGGTCCAGGGCTCGGACCGGGCCTTCACTTCAGAGGCCTCGACGCAGGTGTCGTCCTCCGCCAGTACGGAACGGACGACGGGGAGTCCCACGGAATCGGCCGCGGCGGGCGTGGTGCCCGCGGCGACCAGCACGGTCGGGAGCACGGTGAGCGACAGGGCGGCGGCGGCGGCCGTGGCCCGTGGGCGGCGGCGAAATCCGGCAGGGGGCATGGCGCGCATGATAGGCCGAACGGATGACGCCACGTCGCACGGGATGCGGCACCCGCTTCTCGGTTCCGGCCTGAACTGTCCTGTCCCACCTGGAACATCGCGGTGCCGGTCCCGTAGCCTTCCTCGCGTGCGCACAGCTGCGCGGCCCCGATGCGATCCGGTTTCCTTCCGGGCCGGCGGGAGAAGCAGTCACCTCCTTCCGGTCCCCGGCGGGAGAGGCGGGCAGCGGCACCACAAGGAGGAGGATCGGGCGTGTCACGGCAATTGCTCAGGGTCGGGTCGGACCAACCGGACAGCTTCCGGACGATCGGTGAAGCCCTGGACAAGGCACGCACGGGTGCGGTGATCCGGGTGAGCCCCGGCCGCTACCCGGAGAACCTGACGGTGCGGACGCGGGTCACCATCGTCGCGGACGGGGAGCCGGGCAGCGCCGAGATCTGCCCGCGCCGGGGCACCGCCGTCATCCTGGTCGCCGACGCCGTCATGCTCACCGACCTCACCCTGCGCGGCGGGAGCGAGGACCTGCCGGTGGTCGACGCCCCGCGCGGCCAGGTGGCGATGGACGGTTGCACGATCGTCGGCTCCGGCTGGACGGCCGTGCTGGCCCGGGAGTCGGGCTCGGTCGCCATGCGCGACTGCCGGGTCAGCAACCCCAAGGGCGCCGGGATCGTGGACTCCGCCCCCACGGGCAGCGTCATAGCCGGCTGCCGCATATCGAACCTCGGAACCTCCGGCGTGGTCATCGGCGCGGAGGCCCGGACGACGGTCCGGGACTGCCGCATCCTCGACGCGCGGGCCAACGGCGTGCTGACCTCGGACGAGGCGCAGGGCCTGGTGGAGGACTGCGACATCTCCGGCACGGACAAGCCGTCCATCGCCCTGGAGGGCCGCAGCGGCACCCGGGTCCTGCGCACCACCGTGCACGACACCTCCGTCGGCGTCTACATCACCAGCTCCGCCCGCCCGTCCCTGGAGCGCGTCTCCGTCAGCGACACCTCCGGCCCCGGGATCATGCTGGCCGTGAACGCCGACCCGGAGTTCCTCGACTGCCGGACCTCCCGCACCAAGGGCAGCGGCCTCGTGGTCAGCGAGCGCTCCCGGGGCACCTTCCAGCACTGCGAGTTCGACGCCGCCGCCGCCCCGGCCGTCCGGGTGATCGACTCCAGCTCGCCCACCCTGATCGGCTGCGCGGTGCGCGACTGCGCGGACGCGAACGGTGCCGTCCTGCTGGAGGAGGACTCGACCGCCGAGTTCGACGAACTGCTCGTCAGCGACGCGGCCGGGGTCGCCGTCCGCATCCGCACCGGGGCCGACCCGCTGCTGCGCCGCGTCCGGATCACCTCGCCGGGTGGCAACGGTGTCGAGGTGGCGGAGGACGGGCGCGGCCGGCTGGAGCACTGCGAGATCGACCGCGCGGGAGGATCGGCGGTACGGATCGCCTCGGGCGGCAACCCCGACATCCGCGACACGGTCATGAGAGCGGCCGAGGACACCACGATCTCCGTCGGCACCGAGGGGCGGGGGACCGTCCGGGACTGCGCCGTCGAGTTCGCGGCTGCGGGCGGCATCACGGTGGACAACGGCGGTGACCTCTCCGTCCTGCGGGTCCACATCACCGACTCCGGCGCCCACGGCGTCCTCCTCGCCAACGGCTCCCGCGCCACCCTCACCTCCTCGCAGGTCATCGGCAGCGTCGGCGACGGCATCCGGATCGACAGCGCGGAACCGGTCACCGTCGCCGACTGCACCGTCCGCGACAACCGCGGTGCGGGCCTGCGGCAGACCCGGATCAACGAACGCCTCACGATCGAGGGCCTCAACAGCGCCGGCAACGCGGCCCCGGACGCCTGGGGCGACACCCTTCCTCCGGACGTCGCGGGCGGCGGTCCCGACGCCGAGAAGAAGGGGCCCGAGGGCCCCCTGGAGGAGCTGGAGTCCCTCGTCGGCCTCGCCGAGGTCAAGAGCCAGGTGCGCAACCTGGTCAACCTGAACCAGCTCAACCAGCGCCGTGCCCAGCTCGGCATGCCCGTCGCCCAGGTCAGCCGCCACCTGGTCTTCTCCGGCCCGCCCGGCACCGGCAAGACGACGGTCGCCAGGCTGTACGGCGGCATCCTGGCCGATCTCGGCGTCCTCAGGTCGGGGCACCTCGTGGAGGTCTCCCGCGCCGACCTGGTCGCGCAGGTGATCGGCGGCACGGCCATCAAGACCACCGAGGCGTTCAACGAGGCCTTGGGCGGAGTGCTGTTCATCGACGAGGCGTACACCCTGCTCTCCGACAGCAAGGGCTCCGGCGCCGACTTCGGCCGCGAGGCGGTCGACACGCTGCTGAAGCTGATGGAGGACCACCGCGACGACGTCGCCGTGATCGCCGCCGGGTACACCGGCGAGATGGAGAGCTTCCTCTCCTCCAACCCGGGTCTGGCGTCCCGGTTCACCCGGACCATCGACTTCGCCAACTACTCGGTGGACGAGCTGGTGACCATCACCGAGAACATGTGCCTGGGCCACCGCTACGAGCTGGCCCCGGAGACCCGGGAGGCCCTCGCCCGGCACTACGAGCGCATGCCGCGCGACGCCACGTTCGGCAACGGGCGCGCGGCACGCCGGGTGTTCGAGGAGATGGTGGACCGCCAGGCCTCCCGGTTCGCCTCGATGAAGAATCCCGCCGAGAGCGACCTGGCCCTCCTCCTGCCCGAGGACGTCGCACCCGACACGGGCGCACCGGCGGACGACGGCCCGGGCTCCGAGGAACTCCTCGCCCAGCTGCACTCCATGATCGGCCTCACAGCGGTGAAGAACGAGGTGACAGCGCTGGTCAACCTCCTCACCGCGACGAAGCAGCGCAAAGCCGCCGGACTCCCCACCCCGAAGATCAGCAACCACCTCATCTTCTCCGGGCCGCCCGGCACGGGTAAGACCACCATCGCGCGGCTGTACGCGGACCTGCTGCGCTCCCTCGGAGTGCTGCCCAAGGGCCAGTTGGTCGAGGTGGCCCGCGCCGACCTGGTCGGCCGGTACGTGGGTCACACCGCGCAGTTGACCAAGGACGCCTTCGAACGCGCCATCGGCGGTGTGCTGTTCGTCGACGAGGCGTACACGCTCACGCCGGAGGGCGCGACCTCCGACTTCGGCCGGGAGGCGGTCGACACGCTGCTGAAGCTGATGGAGGACCACCGCGACGAGGTCGTGGTCATCGCCGCCGGGTACACCCGCGAGATGCGCCGCTTCCTGGACTCCAACCCGGGCCTGGCCTCGCGGTTCTCGCGCACCGTGGAGTTCGAGAGCTACTCCACGGACGACCTGTTGCAGATCCTCTCCCAGCAGGCCACCGGCTACGGCTACGACTGCTCCCCGGAGACGACCGCCGCGCTGTACGCCTACGTGGACTCCCTGCCACGCGACCACGCCTTCGGCAACGCGCGGACGGCCCGCCAGATCCTGGAGGCGATGATGACGCGCCAGGCGGGCCGCCTCGGCGCGATGTCCGCCCCGGGCCTGGACGACCTGCGCCTGCTGCTCCCGGACGATCTGCCCCCGGAGGTGGCTGCGGTGCAGCGATGATCTCCTCCCGGCCGTACGCCGCGGCCGAGGGTGAGGGCGTCGTCCCCCGCGTTCGCCGCGGGGTGCGCTGCTAGATTCGGCCGCCATGCGATCACGCGAGTACGACCTCGAATTCCGGGAACGGGCCGCCCGCACACGCGACTGGGGCGTCGGGCTCCTGTTCGTGGGGGCCTTGCTGTGGGGCTGGTGCGCCGTTCTGCTGTTGACCGACTACGAGGTCGAGACGCGCGGCAGCAACACGAAGGAGTGCGCGGCGCGGCTGTTCACGGAGGGCGGTACGGCCAACGACGGTGTGTGGGCCGGTGATCACTGCGCGGACGAACGCGACTGGCCCGAGGCGCTGGCCGTGCTGGGGCTCTCCCTACCCGTATCGCTCGTGGGAACCGCGCTTGCGACGACCGGCCATGTGAGCCGGCGGCTCAGCGGGCATTCCCAGGCGATGCGCGAACTGGACAGGCTGGCGGACGAGCGTGAGAAGCGCTCCGAGGGCTGAACACCTCACGGCGGGCGTACGACAACAGGGGAGAAGGACATGAGAGGCCAGGACCAGCGGACCGACCGACTGAGCATTCTGATCGACCAGTTCGACCAGGCGCGGGAGACGGCCGAGGTCCGGCTGCGGGGGCTCGGCGACGAGGAGTACCTCTGGGAGCCCGCGCCCGGCAGCTGGTCGATCCGGCGGCGCGAGGAGGCCACGACGCCCCGGGCGTACGGTCCCGGCGCCTGGGTGCTCGACAAGGGGGCGCCGGAGATTCCGGCGAACGAGTACGCGGAGGTCGCGCGGCAGGCGGCGGACGGCATGTCCGTCGCGAAGATCGCCGAGGACTGGAGCGTGAGCGTCGAACGGGTCGAGGAGGTCCTGGCGTTCACCGGTGAGCCGGAGCCCGACGCCGTACCGGTCACCACCATCGCGTGGCGGCTCGGCCATCTGCACTCCGACTTCGCGGGCCGCTGGGAGTGGACCTTCGGCGAGCGGCGGCAGGACCCGCATCAGCTGGTCGACTTCACGCCGTCCGCCTCCCTCGCGCTGGAGCGGCTCTGGGCGACGCTCGACCTCCATCGCGCGAGCATGGGCACGCTCACCGAAGAACAGCTCGACACGGTCGGCCTCTCGCAGTATCCGTACGGCTCCGACCCCGACGACGCGTACGTGGGCACGCTGGCCAACGCCAATCTGGAGCTCATCCACCACATGGCCGAGATCGCGCTGCTCCGCGACCTGTGGCGGGCCCGTCCCGTCGGGTAGTCGAGCCCGTGTGCGTACATCGGACATGGTTGTAGTGACATAGTCCACACGATCCGCCGTGACATGTGCGCTCTTGCCTGATCCTGGCCGCCCAGATGCGGTCAAGTCGTGTTTGAATCCCCTCACTTACGGGCTCTCGCCGTCAGCAGGCGTGAGCCCCGGGAACTTCATTCAGTGGGGGTAAACGTCGTGCCTCGTTCGCACAGACGCACAATCTGGACCGTCGGCGCCGCTGTCGCCGCAACCCTGGCGGGGAGCTTCGTCACCTCGCCCGCCATGGCTCTGCAGGGGGCGCCGGCCGACGCGGCCGTCTTCGGGCACACCGCGAGGATCGTCGTCGGTACCTCCGACCGCTCCTGCACGGGAACGCTCGTGGACCCGCGGTGGGTGCTCTCCGCCGCGAGCTGCTTCACCGACGCGACGGGCGTGGTCCAGCCCGGCAAGCCCAAGGTCACGACCACCGTCACGGTCGGCCGCACCGACCTGACGCAGACCACGGGCGGGGCCGTCCGGACCGCCGTCGAGCTGGTCCCGCACGCCGACCGCGACCTGGTCCTGGTGAAGCTGGGCGTGGGCGTCGCAGGCGTGAAGCCGGTCGCCCTGGCCGCCACTCCGGCGACGGCCGACGAGAGCGTGACCGCGGCCGGGTTCGGCCGGACGAGGGCGACCTGGGTGCCCGACCGGCTGCACACCGGGACGTTCACCGCCAACGGCGACGCCTCGGCGAACGTCGCGCTGACGGCCGTCGGCGACACGGTCATCTGCCGGGGGGACGCCGGCGGCCCGATCCTGCGTGAGAGCGGCGGCCGGCAGGAGCTGCTCGCCGTCACCAGCAGGTCCTGGATGGGCGGTTGCGTCGGCACGCCGGCCACCGAGACCCGTACGGGCGCCGTCGCGACCCGCGTGGACGACGTACGCGCCTGGATCACGGACACCACGGCCGCCGTCCCGGGCGACCTGACCGGCGACAACAAGCCCGACCTGGTCGCGGTGGACAACACCGGCAAGCTGTACGTCTACCCGGGCACCGGCACGGGGGCCCTCGGCTCGCGGATCCAGATCGGCAACAGCGGCTGGTCGGGCGCCGCCGTGACGCACCGCGGCGACTGGACCGGGGACGCCATGGAGGACGTCGTCGCCATCGTCCGCGGCGAACTGCGTGTCTACCCCAACCTCGGCACCGGCACGCTGGGCTCCCCGATCAAGCTCCTCACCGGGCTGCCCACCGTCTCGAAGCTGGTCAGCGTGGGGGACGTCGACCGGGACGGACACCCCGACCTGGTCGTCCAGCACAGCGACAAGCTGTACCTGTACAAGGGGAAGTCCGCGTCCACGCCCGCTGTCGCCGCCCCGGTGGTCATCGGCAACAGTGGCTGGGACGTGATGGACCTGACGGCTCCCGGCGACGCCGACAAGGACGGCCGGGTCGACCTGCTGGCCCGGAGCAGCCGTAACGGCATCCTGTACTTCTACCTCGGTCTGCCGGACAACTCGTTCGGCGGCCGGACCCAGTACGGCAGCAACTACACCGTCACCAACCGCCCCCTGATCGCGGGCGCGGCCGACGCCGACCGCAACGGCGTGGCGGACATGTGGGCCACCGCGGCCGACGGCACTCTGAAGTTCTACAAGGGCGCGAGCTCGGCCACCGGCCCGGTCGACGGCCCGAGCATCCAGGTCGGCACCGGCGGCTGGCAAAGGATCACGTCCATCAGCTGACCCCGACCGGCCTCCTGGGCCATCGAGGCCCCGTGCCCCCGCCCTCCGGCGGTCCCGGCGCGGGGCCTCAGCCCGCCAGCTCCCACACCAGCAGCTCCGCGGGACCCGCCACCGCGACCGCCTCCAGGCCCTCCGCGCCGGTGATCCGGGCGGCGTCGCCGGGGCCCAGTTCCTCGCCGTCCAGGGCGACCCGGCCCCGCACCACATGGACGTACGCGCGCACCGCGTCCGGAACCGCCGTGCGCTCGTCCTCGCTCAGGCGGCGGACATGGAGCATCGCGCCCGCGCCGGGCAGGGCGTACGGGGTGGAGTCGGCGATGCCGGGCACCACCGTGTACGCGGGCTCGCCGCCGGGCTCCAGCGGCGCCAGCCACATCTGGAGGAAGGCCAACGGGCCCGTGCCGTCGTTGCGTTCGACGTGCCGGACCCCGGAGGCGGCGCTCAGGTGGGCCACGTCCCCGGCGCGGACGACGGTGGAGTGGCCGGCCGAGTCGCGGTGGGTCAGCTCGCCCTCGACGACCCAGGTGACGATCTCCGTATGGCTGTGCGGATGCTCCTCGAAGCCCGCGCCCGGGACGAGGCGCTCCTCGTTGCAGGCCAGGATCGGGCCGAAGCGGAGGTTGTCCGGGTCGTAGAAGGGGCCGAAGGAGAGGGCGTGCCGGGTGTCGATCCCGGCGGCCTCGTCCCCGCCCCGGTAGCGGTCGTCGGACCGGTGCACGGAAATCACCCGGCCACGGTAGCCGTGCGGACGCGCGTACGACGGCGGTGTCCGGCTACCCGCCGGTACGGGGCACCGTCGCCCCGGCCCACCGAACCACCGGCCCGATAAGGCAGTCTTGTCCTCGTGCCCCGACCCGATCCTGAGCAGCCCCCCGCCCACGACGCCCACCTGCACGCCGCGACCCTGAAACGGCTGGAGCAGTCCTCCGGCCGGCTGGCCGCGAACGCGATTGCCCGCATGGACGAATCGCTGCCGTGGTACCGGGCGATGCCCCCGGAGAACCGGTCCTGGATCGGCCTGGTCGCCCAGGCCGGTATCGCCGCGTTCACCGAGTGGTTCCGGCATCCCGAAACGCCGCAGGCCATCTCGACCGATGTGTTCGGCACCGCGCCGCGCGAACTGACCCGGGCCATCACCCTGCGGCAGACCGTGGAGATGGTGCGCACCACGATCGAGGTCATGGAGGCCGCGATCGAGGAGGTGGCCGCCCCCGGCGACGAGTCGGTGCTGCGCGAGGCGCTCCTCGTCTACGCGCGCGAGATCGCCTTCGCCACCGCCCAGGTGTACGCCCAGGCCGCCGAGGCCCGGGGCGCCTGGGACGCCCGGCTGGAGTCGCTGGTGGTGAACGCGGTGCTCTCCGGCGAGGCCGACGAGGGGGCCGTGTCGCGGGCCGCCGCGCTCGGCTGGAGTTCGCCCGAGCATGTGTGCGTCGTCCTCGGCACCGCGCCCGACGGGGACAGCGAGCTGACCGTGGAGGCGATCCGGCGCGCCGCCCGGCACGCCAAGCTCCAGGTCCTCACCGGGGTCCTCGGCAACCGGCTCGTCGTCATCGCGGGCGGCAGCGACAATCCGCTCCAGGTCGCGAAGGGCCTGATCGGGCCGTACGCCGCCGGGCCCGTCGTCGCCGGACCCGTCGTGCCGGACCTGCTGGCCGCGACCCGGTCCGCGCAGGCCGCGGCCGCCGGGCTGAAGGCGTGCCTGGCGTGGCAGGACGCCCCGCGCCCGGTCCTGGCGGACGATCTCCTCCCGGAGCGCGCGATGGCCGGAGACCCGGCCGCGCGGGACCAGTTGGTGGAGGAGATCTACAGACCGCTGGAGGAGGCCGGTTCGGCTCTTCTGGAAACGCTGAGTGTCTATCTGGAGCAGGCGAGCAGTCTGGAAGGCGCCGCCCGGATGCTTTTCGTGCACCCCAACACCGTGCGCTACCGGCTGCGACGTGTGACCGACGTCACCGGATGGTCACCCTCCGATGTGCGTTCCGCGTTCACGCTGCGGATCGCCCTGATCCTGGGGCGCTTGGCGGCTGCGGATCCTCAGTCCTAGACTTTTGTTGGACTTCAACAATTCCCCCGACGGTTCTTCGTCCCTGTCCCCACGGGCGTGCGGAGCCGTCCACAAGAGAGAGTGTGAGGGTGCTCGTACTCGTCGCTCCCGGCCAAGGCGCTCAGACGCCCGGCTTCCTGACTCCCTGGCTCGACCTCCCCGGTGCCGCCGACCGCGTCGCGGCCTGGTCCGACGCCATCGGGCTCGACCTTGCCCACTACGGCACGAAGGCCGACGCGGACGAGATCCGCGACACGGCCGTCGCCCAGCCGCTCCTGGTCGCCGCCGGACTGCTCTCGGCGACCGCGCTGGACGCCGCATCGCCCGACGTCGTCGCGGGTCACAGCGTCGGTGAGATCACCGCCGCCGCGCTCGCCGGTGTCATCGAGGACGAGGCCGCACTGCGCTTCGTCCGTACCCGCGGACTCGGCATGGCCGAGGCCGCCGCGGTCACCGAGACCGGTATGGCGGCCCTCCTCGGCGGTGACCCCGCCGTGACGGTCCCGCACCTGGAGAAGCTCGGGCTGACCCCGGCCAACGTCAACGGCGGCGGCCAGATCGTCGCCGCGGGCACCGCCGCCCAGCTCGCCGCCCTGGAGGCCGACAAGCCCGAGGGCGTGCGCCGGGTCGTCGCGCTGAAGGTGGCCGGCGCGTTCCACACGCACCACATGGCTCCGGCCGTGGAGAAGCTGCGCGCGGCGGTCGGCGACCTCACGGTCTCCGACCCGACCGTGCGTTACGTTTCCAACGCCGACGGCCACACCGTGGCCACCGGCACCGAGGTCATCGCCCGGCTGGTCGGGCAGGTCGCCAACCCGGTCCGCTGGGACCTGTGCATGGAGACCTTCCAGTCGCTGGGCGTCACCGCACTCGTCGAGCTGAGCCCCGGCGGCACGCTGACCGGACTCGCCAAGCGCGGGCTGCCCGGCGTGAAGACGCTCGCGCTCAAGTCCCCCGACGACCTCGACGCGGCCCGCGCGCTCATGTCCGAGCACGCAGGCGTCTAAGGAGCGAGCATGTCGAAGATCAAGCCCAGCAAGGGCGCCCCGTACGCACGGATCCTCGGCGTCGGCGGCTACCGCCCGACCCGGGTCGTGCCGAACGAGGTGATCCTCGAAACGATCGACTCGTCCGACGAGTGGATCCGCTCCCGCTCCGGCATCGTGACCCGCCACTGGGCCTCCGAGGAGGAGACCGTGGCCGCGATGTCGATCGAGGCGTCCGGCAAGGCCATCGCGGACGCGGGCATCGACCCCGGGCAGATCGGCGCGGTCGTCGTCTCGACCGTCTCGCACTTCAAGCAGACCCCGGCCGTCGCCACCGAGATCGCGCACAGGATCGGTGCGGGCAAGCCCGCCGCGTTCGACATCTCGGCCGGCTGCGCGGGCTTCGGCTACGGCCTCACGCTCGCCAAGGGCATGGTCGTCGAGGGCTCGGCGGAGTACGTCCTCGTGATCGGCGTGGAGCGGCTCAGTGACCTGACCGACCTGGAGGACCGCGCGACGGCCTTCCTGTTCGGTGACGGCGCGGGCGCGGTCGTCGTCGGCCCCTCCCAGGAACCGGCCATCGGCCCGACCGTGTGGGGCTCCGAGGGCGACAAGTCCGAGACCATCAAGCAGACCGTCGGCTGGAACGAGTTCCGCCTGGGCGATGTCTCGCAGCTGCCGCTCGACTCGAAGGGCGATGTCAAGTTCCCGGCCATCACGCAGGAGGGCCAGGCGGTCTTCCGCTGGGCCGTCTTCGAGATGGCGAAGGTCGCCCAGCAGGCGCTGGACGCGGCCGGGATCGCCCCGGAGGACCTGGACGTCTTCATTCCGCACCAGGCCAACATGCGGATCATCGACTCGATGGTGAAGACCCTGAAGCTGCCGGAGCACGTCACGGTCGCCCGTGACATCGAGTCCACCGGCAACACGTCCGCCGCCTCGATCCCGCTCGCCATGGAGCGGCTCCTGGCGACCGGTCAGGCGAAGAGCGGCGACACCGCGCTCGTCATCGGCTTCGGGGCGGGTCTCGTCTACGCCGCGACGGTCGTTACCCTCCCCTAGGCACACCGGACCTTTTGGGTCCGTACGCACGAACACCCAAGAAACCCACCGAAGGAGCGCCAAGATGGCCGCCACGCAGGAAGAGATCGTCAAGGGTCTCGCCGAGATCGTCAACGAGATCGCCGGTATCCCGGAGGAGGACGTCGAGCTGGGCAAGTCCTTCACCGACGACCTGGACGTCGACTCGCTGTCCATGGTCGAGGTCGTCGTCGCCGCCGAGGAGCGCTTCGACGTGAAGATCCCCGACGAGGACGTCAAGAACCTCAAGACGGTCGGCGACGCTGCCGACTACATCCTGAAGCACCAGGGCTGATCCCAGCCCGGCTGTGTCGCCACCCGGCGGTGGCGCCGCTGATTCACGACCCTCTACACGTGGAGAAGATTTTCCAGTGAACTCGACCAATCGCACCGTGGTCGTCACCGGTATCGGCGCAACCACTCCGCTGGGTGGCGACTCCGCATCGACCTGGGAAGGTCTGATGGCCGGCCGGTCCGGCGTCAAGCCTCTCGAAGGTGAGCGCTTCGCCGAACTGCCCGTCCGGATCGCCGCCCTCGCGGCCGTCGACCCGGGCGACGTCCTTCCCCGCCCGCTGGCCCGCAAGCTGGACCGCTCGGCGCAGTTCGCGCTGATCGCGGCCCGCGAGGCCTGGGCCGACGCGGGCTACACCGCCAAGGCCGGCGAGGACGAGTCCATCGCCCCCGAGCGCCTCGGCTCGGTCATCGCCTCCGGCATCGGCGGCGTGACCACCCTGCTCGACCAGTACGACGTGCTGAAGGAGAAGGGCGTACGCCGCGTCTCCCCGCACACCGTTCCCATGCTCATGCCCAACGGCCCGGCGGCCAACGTCGGCCTGGAGGTCAACGCCCAGGCCGGTGTCCACACGCCCGTCTCCGCCTGCGCCTCGGGCGCCGAGGCGATCGGGTACGCCGTCGAGATGATCCGTACCGGCCGTGCCGACGTGGTCGTCGCCGGTGGCACCGAGGCGGCGATCCACCCGCTGCCGATCGCCGCGTTCGCCAACATGATGGCGATGTCCAAGAACAACGACGAGCCCGAGAAGGCCTCGCGCCCGTACGACACCGGCCGGGACGGCTTCGTCCTCGGCGAGGGTGCGGGCGTCGTCGTCCTGGAGTCCGCCGAGCACGCCGCCGCGCGCGGTGCCCGGGTCTACTGCGAGGTGCTGGGTCAGGGCCTGTCGGCCGACGCCCACCACATCGCGCAGCCCGAGCCGACCGGGCGGGGCATCGCCGCCGCGATGCAGAACCTGCTGGACTCCAGCGACCTCAAGCCGTCCGAGGTGTTCCACCTCAACGCGCACGCCACGTCGACGCCGCAGGGTGACCTCGCGGAGATCAAGGCGCTGCGCAAGGTGCTGGGCGACGACCTCGACCATGTCGCGATCTCCGCGACGAAGTCGATGACGGGTCATCTGCTGGGTGGCGCGGGCGGTATCGAGACCGTGGCGACGGTCCTGGCGCTGCACCACCGCATCGCTCCGCCGACCATCAACGTCGACGAGCTCGACGAGGCGATCGACGCGGACATCGTGCGGGGTGAGCCGCGGGTGCTGCCCGAGGGTCCGATCGCGGCGATCAACAACTCGTTCGGGTTCGGTGGGCACAACGTGGTGCTGGCGTTCCGGTCCGTCTGAAGCCTTACGCGGTGAAGCCCGCTTCCCGGTTCTCGGGAGGCGGGCTTCCGCATGTCCAAGCCCCTCCGGCGACTGAGGAGCGGGTTCCGGGGCAGCGGCCCTAGATGTATTGCCCCGGGAGGTTGTGGACGGGTGATGCAGGTCTCGGCTGAGGCTGCTTGAACGGGTGAGGGCCTTCCGGGTTCGGTGTGGATTGCGACATCTCCACCGAACGATCAGAAGGCCCTCATGCCCCACCGTAATGCACCGCTGACCGAGACCGGACGCCTGCGGCTGGCCCGCTGCGTGGTCGAGGACGGCTGGCCCCTGCGCCGGGCCGCCGAACGCTTTCAGGTCTCACCCACCACCGCCCAGCGGTGGGCCGCCCGCTACCGCATGTTCGGCGAGGCCGGGATGACCGACCTCTCCTCCCGCCCGCACCACAGCCCCCGCCGCACCCCGACCCGCACCGAACGCCGGATCATCAAGGTCCGCATCCTGCGACGGTGGGGACCGGCCCGCATCGCCCACCTGCTCGACCTGGTGCCCTCGACCGTCCACCGGGTCCTGACCCGCTACGGCCTGGCCCGCCTCACACACCTGGACCGCGCGACCGGCCGCACCATCCGCCGCTACGAACGCGAACGCCCCGGCGAACTCGTCCACGTCGACATCAAGAAACTCGGCAACATCCCCGACGGCGGCGGCCACAAGGTCCTCGGCCGCCAAGCCGGCCGAAAGACCCGCAAGAACGCCGGCTACAGCTACATCCACACCGCCGTCGACGACCACTCCCGCCTCGCCTACAGCGAGATCCACGCCGACGAGAAGAAGGAAACCGCCACCGGCTTCTGGACCCGGGCACACGCCTACTTCACCAGCGTCGGGATCACCGTCGAACGCGTCCTGACCGACAACGGCTCCTGCTACAAGTCCCACACCTGGCGCGACACACTGGCAGCGGCCGGGATCACCCACAAGCGAACCCGGCCCTACCGGCCCCAGACCAACGGCAAAGTCGAACGCCTCAACCGCACCCTGCTCGACGAATGGGCCTACGCCCGCCCCTACCGCTCAGAACAGGAACGACGCGACGCGTTCCCCCAGTGGCTCCACACCTACAATCACCACCGCGGACACACCGCACTCGCAGGCAAACCACCCGCCAGCCGCGTCCCTAACCTCACCGGGCAATACACCTAGACCACCTGGTGCAGCCAGCGGACCGGCGCGCCCTCTCCCGCGTGGCGGAAGGACTCCAGCTCGTCGTCCCACGGCTTGCCGAGCAGCGAGGCGATCTCGGTCTCCAGATCGCTCTCGCCCCGCACGGAGCGGGCCAGGGCGGCCCGCAGCCGGTCCTCGGGGATCAGGATGTCGCCGTGCATGCCGGTGACGGCGTGGAAGATGCCGAGGCCGGGGGTGGAGCTGTAGCGCTCGCCCTCCGCGGTGGGGCACGGCTCGGAGGTCACCTCGAAGCGCAGCAGGTCCCAGCCGCGCAGGGCGGAGGCGAGCTGCGAGGCGGTGCCGGCGCGGCCCTTCCAGGAGAATTCGGACCGCCAGGTGCCGGGCGCGGCCGGCTGTCTGATCCAGTCCAGCTGGACCCGCACACCGAGGACGCCCGCCACTGCCCATTCGACATGTGGGCACAGCGCGCGCGGTGCGGAGTGAACGTACAGGACTCCACGTGTCGTCACCGGAACCTCCCGTGTGGGACGAGGTACGCCTTCCCCAGCGGCCTCGCGCCCGTACCGCCTCTTTTCGGCCGGATCCCGAGGTTGTCTTCAGTAAACAGCATCGGGAGTTAATCTCCTGAAAAGGGACAGTATGTGACGTGACGTAATGTACCGGAGCCGCCCGTGTGTACGCGGGCGGGCGGGACGCCACTGGTTCGACGGGGAAAAGCTACCGTGCGCCGGGGCCGTCCGTGTGACGTACCGTCGGTCTCAGGCCTCTGATTCGCCGGCTTTCACCCGGCAGGGCGCGCACCGCCCCGACCTGGGGACCATGTGCTTGCCGGGGGCATGTCCAGAGGCATAAGCCAGGGGTTGACCGGAGGGGATCCGACCGATGCCGGAGCGTGTGACACGCCCACGAATGCGTAACGCTGTCGCGGCGCTGAGCGCGCTCTCGTTCGTCGGTGTGGCCGCGCTGGCCGGATGCGGCGGTGGCGGTGCGGACGGCGGCGTGTCGCGGAACGCTCCGGCCGCCCAGCGCAGCGCCTCTCCGTCTCCCTCCCCCTCCCCCACGCCGGACTGGAACCCGCGGCCCCGGTCGGTCGCGGCGGTCGGCGACTCGATCACCCGGGGCTTCGACGCGTGCTCGGTGCTGGCCGACTGCCCCGAGGTGTCGTGGGCGACCGGCACGGACGACGCGGTGCGCAGTCTCGCGGTCCGGCTGCTCGGCCCGTCGAAGGCGGCGGACCACAGCTGGAACCACGCGGTGTCGGGGTCCCGGATGGTGCAGCTGCCCGAGCAGATGAAGCGGGCGGCGAAGGAGCGGCCGGAGCTGGTGACGGTGATGACGGGCGCGAACGACGCGTGCCGGGACTCGGAGCGGCTGATGACGCCGGTGGCGGACTTCCGGGCGTCGTTCGAGGCCTCGATGCGGCAGCTGCGGGCCGGGGCGCCGAAGGCGCAGGTGTACGTCTCCAGCGTGCCGGACCTGAAGCGGCTCTGGTCGACGGGGCGGGTCAACGAGCTGGGCAAGAAGATCTGGCAGCTCGGGATCTGCAGGTCGATGCTGGCCGACGCGGACGATCTGGGCCCGGCGGCCGTGGCCCGGCGGGACGCGGTGCGCGAGCGGGTCGTGGCGTACAACGAGGTGCTGCGGGACGTGTGCGCGAAGGACCGGTACTGCCGGTACGACGGCGGGGCGGTGTTCGACTTCCGCTTCACCGGGGCGCAGCTCAGCTCGTGGGACTGGTTCCATCCGAGCCGCGACGGGCAGGCCCGGCTGGCGGAGATCGCCTACCGCAACGTCACGGCCCCGGAGCCGCCCGCGTAGGGTCGGTGACCATGACGACCAGCGCGGACACGGCCACGTACACGGAAGATTTCGGTGTTCTCGCGGACGGGTCGCCCGTGCGCCGGTGGACGCTGGAGCGGGACGGGGTCCGGGTGCGGATCCTGACGTACGGCGCGATCGTGCAGTCGGTGGAGACACCCGGGCGGGACGGGTCGCGGGCCCCGGTGGCGCTCGGGCTGCCGGAGGCGGCGGGCTACGAGGAGTTCCCGGACCCCTACTTCGGCGCGGTGGTCGGCCGGTACGCGAACCGGATCGGGGGCGCGTCGTTCGTCCTGGACGGGTCCACGCACCGGCTGACGGCCAATGAGGGCGGCAACCATCTGCACGGTGGCGCCAGGGGCTTCGACAAGCGGGTGTGGGACGCGGTGGCGGTGCCGGACGGGGTGCGGATGTCCCTGGTGTCGGCGGACGGCGAGGAGGGATATCCGGGGCGGCTCGACTTCTCGGTGACGTACACCCTGGGGCCCGGCGGGGCGCTGCGGCTCGGCTACCGGGCGGTGACCGACGCGCCGACCGTGCTGAACCCGACCAGCCATCTGTACTGGAACCTGGCGGGCGCGGACAGCGGGAGCGCCCTGGGGCAGCAGCTGCGGATCGCGGCGGGGCGCATCACCCCGGTGGACGCGGCGTCGGTGCCGACCGGTGCGTTCGCGCCGGTGGCCGGGACCCGCTTCGACTTCCGGGAGATGCGGGCGGTGGGCTCGGGGTACGACCAGAACTTCGTGCTGGACGAGCGGGCGGAGGGGGCGGACGGTGTCGCCGCCGAGCTGTACGACGCGGCGTCGGGACGGGTGCTGACCGTGCGGACGAGCGAGCCGGGGCTCCAGCTGTACACGGCCGACCACTTCGACGGGCGGCCGTTCGGGCCGTGCGCCGGGATCGCGCTGGAGACCCAGCACTTCCCGGACTCGCCGAACCGGCCGGAGTTCCCGTCCACGGTGCTCCGGCCGGGCGAGGAGTTCGTCTCACGCACCGCCTACGCGTTCTCGGTGCGCTGAGCCCCCGCCTCCTCGGGCGCTGCGCTCAGCGGGCCAGGCCCAGGGTGACGCCGAGGCCGACCAGGACCGAGCCGATCGACCGGTTGAGCGCCTTCTGGCGGCGCAGCATCGCGCCGCGCAGCCGGGAGTGCGAGAAGAACAGCGCGACCAGGGCGAACCAGCCGAGGTGGGCGGCGGCCATGAAGAGTCCGTAACCAGCCTGCTGCCAGAGTGCCGTGCCGGGTCCGACGACCTGGGTGAAGGTCGCGACGACGAACAGGGTCGTCTTCGGGTTGAGGGCGTTGGTCAGGAACCCGCTGCGCAGCGCCCCGAACGGGGAGAGCCCCGGCCGGTCCGTCAGATCGACGTCGAGGTCGGCGCGGGCTAGGAAGGTGCGCACCCCGATGTAGATGAGATAGGCGGCGCCCGCCAGCTTGACCGCGGTGAACAGGGCGGTCGAGGAGGCGATGAGCAGCCCCACGCCGAGCATCGTGTACGTGACGTGGACCAGGACGCCCGCGGCGACCCCGGTGGCCGCGAGGACGCCGGTGGTGCGCCCGTACAGATAGCTGTTGCGGACGACCATCGCGAAGTCGGCTCCCGGGGAGACGACCGCGAGGACGGTGATGGCGGCGACCGCCAGGAGCTCGGTCACGTGGACCACGCCCGTGGCGCCGGAGCGTCACCGCTGCCGGCGCCGGGATCCGGCTCCGGAGCCGGGTCCACCAGGTCGCGGGCGAGCAGGGTGGCCCCGGCGACGGCTCCCGGCATCAGGAACACCGCGACGAACGGGATCAGGAAGGACAGGACCAGCGGGACGCCGAAGCCGAG
Organism: Streptomyces sp. iso_384; assembly: GCF_056172905.1. Taxonomy (NCBI): domain Bacteria; kingdom Bacillati; phylum Actinomycetota; class Actinomycetes; order Kitasatosporales; family Streptomycetaceae; genus Streptomyces; species Streptomyces sp. iso_384. Next base: position 1,847,492 of record NZ_JBWBTT010000001.1, on the reverse strand, counting down.
CACCAGCAGCCGGCGGCCGCGGAGCAGGACGAGGCGGTCCTTGAGGACCATGCCCCGGCGCTGGAGGGCGACGGCGGTCAGTTCCTCGGCCAGGAAGTAGCCGGAGACGCAGAAGCCGATCGCGGGAACCGCGGTCTGCCCGACGACCGGGATGAAACCGCAGGCGAAGAGGATGATGCCGTACAGGGCGACGCGCAGCAGGATGCGTACGGAGTCGCGGGCGGAGATCCACAGCTCCTGCCAGAGCGACAGTCCGGACTCGGGGACCTCGCCGCCCTCGCCGCGCTCGACCTCCTCGGAGAGCGAATCGTAGAAGGGCTGGCCGATCAGGAGGGTCACGGCGGTGAAGGTGATGACCGCGAGGAACAGACCGAAGACGAAGACGAGCGCGGTCAGCCCGGTGCGCAGCATGCCCTGCCAGGGCGAGGACCAGTCGTCGGCGAACGGGGTCGCCCAGCCGACGAAGTCGTCGGCCCCGTAACCGAGTCCGATCAGCGCTCCGGCGTAGACGACGAGGGTGACGAGTCCGGGCAGCAGCCCGAAGCCGAACCACCGCCCGTGCTGGAGAACCCAGCGCTGCCCCTTCATCAAGTAGCCGAATCCTGCCCCGAGATCGCTCATGGGCGTCAGCGTACTGGCGTGCGGAAAGCGGAGAGGACCGCACCCCTCGGTGGGGTGCGGTCCTCTCGCGAAGACGCTGCGGTCAGGCGACCGAGAGCTCGACCTTGATGTTGCCGCGGGTGGCGTTCGAGTACGGGCAGACCTGGTGGGCCTTCTCGATGAGCGCCTGCGCGGTGGCGGCGTCGACGTTCGGGATGGAGGCGCTGATCGCGACCTCCAGGCCGAAGCCGCCGGCCTCGGTCTTGCCGATGGAGACCGAGGCGGTCACCGTCGAGCCGGAGATGTCGGCCTTCTCCTGGCGGGCGACGACGCCCAGCGCGCCCTGGAAGCAGGCGCTGTAGCCCGCCGCGAAGAGCTGCTCGGGGTTGGTGCCCGCGCCGCTGCCGCCCATGGCCTTCGGCGGGTTCACGACGACGTCGAGCTGACCGTCGTCGGAGGAGACCCGGCCGTCGCGGCCGTTCTCGGCGGTGGCGACGGCGGTGTAGGCGACGTCTATCTTCTGGATGGTCATGGTGTGACGATTCCTCCGGTTGGTGCGCCGCGACTCGCGCCCACGATCGCGACGGCCTGCGGACGAGCCTAACGCGTGGCCGGTGAGGGCAGGAGACGGGTCAGACCAGGGAGACGATCATCTTGCCGGTGTTCTCGCCGCGCAGCAGGCCGACGAAGGCGTCGTAGCCCTTCTCGATGCCCTCGACCTTGGTCTCCTGGAACTTCAGCTCGCCCGAGGCCAGCCAGCCGGCGACCTCCTGGACGAACTGCCCCTGGAGGTGGGCGTGGTCGCCGACGAGCATGCCCTGGAGGCGCAGCCGCTTGCCGATGATGAGCGCCATGTTGCTCGGGCCGGGGGTCGGCTCGGTGGAGTTGTACTGGGCGATCATGCCGCAGATGGTGGCGCGGCCGTGCAGGTTGAACGAGGAGATCGCGGCTTCGAGGTGCTCGCCGCCGACGTTGTCGAAGTAGACGTCGATGCCGTCGGGGGCGGCTTCCTTGAGCTGGTCGCGGACCGGCCCGTTCTTGTAGTTGAACGCGGCGTCGAAGCCGTACTCCTCGACGAGGAGCTTGACCTTCTCGTCGGAGCCGGCGGAGCCGATGACCCGGGAGGCGCCCTTGAGCTTCGCCAGCTGGCCGACCTGGCTGCCGACGGCGCCGGCCGCGCCGGAGACGAAGACCGCGTCGCCCTCCTTGAAGGAGGCGACCTCGAACAGGCCCGCGTAAGCGGTGAGTCCGGGCATGCCGAGCACGCCGAGGTAGGCGGAGAGCGGGGCGATGTCGGGGTCGACCTTGACCGCGTGCTTGGCGGGCAGGTCGGCGATCTCGCGCCAGCCGAGGCCGTGCAGGACGTGGTCGCCGACGGCGAAGCCCTCGGCGTTCGAGGCGATGACCTCGCCGACCGCGCCGCCGTCCATGGGGTGGTCGAGCTTGAAGGGCGGGGTGTAGGACTTCACGTCGTTCATCCGGCCGCGCATGTACGGGTCGACCGAGAAGTACTTGTTGCGGACGAGGATGCGGCCTTCGGCCGGAGCGGCGACCGCGGCTTCACGCAGCGCGAAGTCCTCGGCCTTGGGCCAGCCGTGCGGGCGGGCGACGAGGTGCCATTCACGGCTGGACGTGGGAAGTGCTGCAGACATGGGCTCGGGTTCTCCTCAATGTCCTACGGGGGGTGGGCCTCCGCGCCGTACGGCACGAAAAGCTTCATGACATGAAACAACCATGCTCCTGAATATTTCATGATGTCAAGTAAATCGGTACGCTGTCGTCCATGGCCACTCGTACAGACACCCTGACCCTCGAGGTCGTCGAGCTCATCGGCACGGTCGTGGCGCGCTACCACGAGGAGTACGACCGGGCCGCCGCCGAGCACTCCCTCACGGGCGCGCAGGCACGGGTGCTCGGGCTGCTCTCGCTGGAGCCGCTGCCGATGCGGAAGATCGCGCTCAGGCTGAAGTGCGAGCCGTCGAACGTGACCGGGATCATCGACCGGCTGGAGACCCGGGAGCTGGTCGAGCGCAGGCCCGATCCGGCCGACCGGCGGGTGAAGCTGGCCGCCGCCACGGAGAAGGGCCGGCGTACGGCCCGCGAGCTGCGGGACGCGCTGGACTTCGCCCGGGAGCCGCTGGCCGGGCTCTCCGACGCCGAGCGCACGGTGTTGCGGGATCTGCTGCGCCGGATGCTGGGCGAGGACACCCCGTAGGCGTCGCGCCTACGTGCACCACCAGAGGAAGCGGGTACAGGTCGGGGACGGCGTCGGGGTGGGCGTCGGCTCGGCCGGGGGCGGCGGGGGCGCGGTCGTCGGCTCCTCCGGGTCACCCGGCGCCGGCGGATCGGCGGGCGGACTGTCGGGGGCCTCGGACGGGTCCGGGTCGTCGGGGTCCGGTGAGGCGGTGGGCTCGTCCGTGCCGGAGGCCTCGGGGCTCGGCGACTTCGACGGGCTTCCGCCGCGGGTGCCGGCCGGTGAGGCGTCCGTGCCGGGGCCGGTGGTCGCCCCGGCACGGGTGCCGACCGGGCCGGGATCGCGGGGCGCGTCGGCGGACGACTCCTGCGGCGCGGGGTCGGCCGGACCGCCCGACGCGTCGCTCACGAAGTCGGCGGCGGTGTCGTCCCGCCCGGGCTCCAGGGCCAGTTCCGCCAGGCTCAGCGCACCGGCCGCGAGGAGCAGCCCGAGGGCGGCGAGCAGGACGGTACGGCCGCGCCGGCGATGGCTGCCGCGCCCGGACCGGCCGGACCGCCCGGCCTTCCGCCGGGAGCCGGGGCGGGGCGTGCGTGCGGCCTCCCGCCGGGCGTCCCGCCGGGTGCGGCGGGGGGCGTCGGCCTCGTCGTTCGGGGCGGCCGTCCCGTACGGCTCGTCCGGGGCGGGGCCGCCGGCCGCGGGCATCGCGTAGGGGCCCAGCGCCTCCGCGGGCGTACCGCACCCGGCGCAGGCCAGGGCTCCGTTGAGATGCCGTCGGCACGGGTGGCAGTAATCCATGGCGCCCGCAGGTTAGGCGTGCGCGGAACAACCGGGGAAGCCGCCCAGGTGAGGATTGTGTGAGGAAGAACGGATTCCGGTGGCAGCCGGTCCGATACGCCTGACACGCGGGAGGATGGGCCACATGACCGCTCCCGCCCCCTTCGGCCCCCTCCAGTTCCAGCTCGTCCTGCTGCGCCGGATGGCCGATTTCCAGCCCGGCCTGGTCGAGGAGGCCCGGCACGAACTGAGCGCCTCGCTCGCCGATATGCGGGAGGCCAACCGCCGCTGGCAGGCCATGGTGCGCGCGCCCCGGGGGCGGGGATCGCTGCGGCGCTACCGCTCGGTGCTCGGCGAACCGGAGCTGACCCTGCCGCGCCGGGTCGGCGATCTGGAGTGCGAGGCGCTGCTGTGGCCGGTGCCGCTCTGGCCGGATCTGCGGTTCGAGGTGATGGCCGGTCCGGGCGGGGCTGTGTGGAACGAGTGGCTGGTGCGGGCGCCGGGCGCGGCCGGCCCGGACCTCACCTCCGTAACGGATCTGCGCCCCTGGTCGTGCACCGTGGACGAGGCGGCCCGCGCCTTTCCGCCGGCCCGGCCGATGGAGGGCAGTGCCCCGACCCGCTGGTCGCTGGCGGTCACCGACCCGGCCACCGGACAGGAGCGCGTGGCCGAGTTCACCTGGGGCCTGTTCCAGCGGCTGCCGCCGGCCCGCTGAGCTGAGGAGCCGTCAGCTCCCGCCCTCTTACGGCGCAGCTCAGCGCGCGCGAAGGGCCGGACGGCGCGACCATGCAAGGAGAGACCGGCTGCCGCCGGTGCCCCCATCCGCGCTCTCGGGAGAACTCGCCGTGACCGTCAGCCTTGAGCAGTTGCAGCGTTGCCATGTCGCCGTCGATCTCGGGGCCGCGAGGACCCGGGTGTACGTCAAGGGGCTCGGGCTCGTCGTCGACGAACCGAGCGTCGCCGCGGTCAACACCCGTACCGGCTCCCTCATCGCCGTCGGCGCGCTCGCCGAGCAGATGACCGGCCGCACCCCGGAGTACATCCGGGTGGCCCGCCCGGTCTCCGGCGGCACCGTCGTCGACATCGAGATGGCCCAGCGGATGCTGCGTCATCTGCTGGGCGACAAGCTCCGCCGCCAGTTGCGGCGCAAGCCCCGGCTGCGCGCCGCCGCCTGCACCCCGCACGAGGCGGATCCGCTGGCCCAGCGCGCGACGGTGGAGACGCTGGTCGGGCTCGGCGCGCGCCGGGTCGAGCTGGTGGACACGCTGATCGCGGCGGCCGTCGGCTGCGGGCTGCCGGTCGAGCAGCCGACCGCCACCATGATCATGGTGTGCGGGGCCGCCACCACCCAGATCGCGGTGCTCTCGCTCGGCTCGATCGTGACCGCCGCCCGGATCCCGGTGGGCGGCAACGCGATCGACGAGGCGATCATCCAGCATCTGCGCCAGCACCACGAGCTGCTGCTGCCGAGCCAGTCCGTGCGCCCGCTCCAGCTGGCGCTGCACGGCAACGGCATCCAGCTCACCGGCCCCGCCCTCACCGAGATCCACGGCCGTGACGTGGCGACCGGGCTGGCCCGCTCGGTGCAGGTCGACACCGCCGCCGTGCGGCAGGCCATCCACACCCCGCTCACCGCGGTGCTCGACGGTGTGGGCAAGGTGCTCCGCGACTGCCCGCCCGATCTGGTGGCCGACCTCGCGGACCGCGGGATCATGATGGTGGGCGGCAGCGCGCTGCTCCCGGGCCTCGACCAGATGCTGCGCGACGCGACCGGGATGCCGGTGCACATCGCGGAGCGCCCCGACGTCTGCTCGGTGCTCGGTCTGGGCGCGATGCTGGACGGCAAGATCCAGCCGATGGTCCTCAACCCGCTGGCGGGGTGAGCCCGTCGTCACGGCCCGGACGGCGCGCGTGAAGGGGCCCGTGGAGCCCGGCCCGGCGGCGGCCGGGCGGCTGCCGATGCTCCTGGAGGCGGTCCTCAATGTCGGCAGCGATCTGGAGCTGGGCTCCACCCTCCAGCAGATCGTGGACACGGCCGCCGCCCTGACCGGGGCCCGTCACGGCGCGCTCGGGGTGCTGGACCCGGACCGGGACCGGATCGAGAGTCTGTACACCGCCGGGATGACGGAGGCGGAGCGGCGCCACCTCGACCTCTTCCCGGACGAGCCCGCCGGGCGGCCGGCCACCCTGACCCGGCCGGGCCGTCCGCCGGGCCGTTCGCCGGGTCGCGCACCGGGCGGCCCGTCGGGCGGCCCGCCGGTGCGGAGTTTTCTCCGGGCACCGATCCGGGTGCACACCGAGGTGTTCGGCCATCTCTACCTCGCCGGGAAGCCGTCGGGGCCGTTCTCCGACACGGACCTGGCGCTGCTGCGGGTCCTCGCCGCCCAGGCCGGCATCGCGATCGGCAACGCCCGGCTGTACGAGACGGCCCGGCAGCGGGAGCGCTGGATCGCGGGGGCGGCGGCCGTCACCACAGCCCTGCTGACCGGCACCGACGCGGCGGACGCGCTGATGACGGTGGCCGAGCGGGCCCGGGCGCTGGCGGGCGCGTCGGCCGGGGTGATCCTCCAGCCGACGGAGGAGGGCGGCATGGAGATCGTCACCGCCTCCACGCTGGACGATCCGGCGGGCATCGTCGGCACGGTGATCGAGCCCGGTTCCGCCGTGCTGGTGCAGCTGCTCGGCGGCGAACCGGTCTTCATCGACGACTCGGCCAACGATCCCCGGATGACCACCGACGTGCGCTCCCGGTTCGGGCCCAGCATGATGCTGCCGCTGCAGAGCGGCGGGCGGCTCATCGGCACCCTCGCACTGCCCCGGCGGCGCGGCGAGCGCCCCTACACGGAGGTGGACCGGCTGCTGGCGACCCAGTTCGCCTCGCAGGCGGCGCTGGCGCTGGTGCTGGCGGACGCGCAGGCCGACCGGGAGCAGCTCGCGGTGTACGAGGACCGCGACCGGATCGCCCGTGACCTGCACGATCTGGTGGTCCAGCGGCTCTTCGCCACGGAGATGATGCTGGAGTCGACCCGGCGGCGGGCCGCCTCGGAGGCGGAGGCCGGGGAGCTGCTGGGCCGGGCGGTGGACGAGCTGGACTCCACCATCCAGGAGGTCCGCACCGCGATCTTCGCCCTTCAGCAGCCGCCCGCCGAGGCCCCGAGCACCTTCCGGGGCCGGGTGCTGCGGGAGACCGGGGGTGCCGCGGCCCTGCTGGGTTTCCCGCCGTCGGTGCAGTTCACCGGGGCGGTGGACGCGCTGGTGGGCGCGGAGACGGGCAAGGAGCTGCTGGCCGCCCTGCGCGGGGCGCTGGCCGTCGCGCACCGCAGGCCCGGGGTCTCGGCGATCGAGGTGGAGGTGGACGCCACGGTCCGGCTGCCGGACGGGCGGACCGGGGTGCGGCTGGTGGTCTCGGACGACGGGCGCGGCGAGGACGGGCGGCCGACGACGGTGACCTGGCAGGCCCCGCTCTGACCCGAGGGCCCCGAGGGCCCGGCGGGCGGCCCCGGTCCGGGAGTGCGCGGGCCCCGGCCCCGGTCTCAGTGCTTCGGGGCCGCCCGCAGCGCGATCCGGGTGTTGGAGTGGGCGATGCCCGCCTCGCGCTTCAGGCGGCGCAGCAGTGTGTCCAGCGCTCCCGGGTCGGCGGCGGTGGCCCGTACGAGGTAGTCGTGGCCGCCCGTCACATGGACCACCTCCGTGATCCCGGGCAGCATCAGCACCGAGCGCTCGAACTCCTCGTTCGTCGTGTCGAGGCGCAGCGTCACATCGATGAAGACGACCAGGCCCGAACGGGTGTCTGCGGCCGGGTCGACGATGACGGTGAAGCCGCGGATGACCCCGTCGCGGCGCATCCGGCGGACCCGGTCGCCCGCCGCGTTGGCGCTGAGCCCCACCCGTACGCCCAGATCCCGGTACGAGATCCGGGCGTCCTCCTGGAGAATGCCGAGGATTTCCCTGTCCAGCCGATCCATACCGTGATTGTCCCAGCTTGCGGCGATATCGGCTGAGGGAAGCCGTGCGAGGCAGCGGACACCCGCTGTCCCCCGGTCGGCGCAGCCCGGGGGGGGCCGTGCGGTGCCCTGCGCCCTTGACTTGCCGGTGTGGACACCTCCGTCGAGCAGTCCCCCGAGCCGCCCGCCCCGGCGGCAGCCACGCCGTCCCCGGCCGCGTACCGCAACCTCGTCCTGGCGACGGTCGGCTTCGCGCTGACCTTCTGGGCGTGGAACCTGATCGCGCCGATGTCCGGGGACTGCAAGGACCGGCTCGGGCTCAGCTCGTTCCAGCAGTCGTTCCTGGTGGCCGTGCCGGTGCTGGTCGGGTCGCTCGGCCGGATCCCGGTGGGGGCGCTCACCGACAAGTACGGCGCGAAGCTGATGTTCCCGCTGGTCTCCGCGCTGACGATCGTGCCGGTGCTGCTGCTGATCCCGGCGAAGAACTCCTACGGGGCGATGCTCGCGGTCGGCTTTCTCCTCGGGCTCGGCGGCACGACGTTCGCGATCGGCGTTCCGCTGGTCAACGCGTGGTTCCCGCCCGCCAGGCGGGGCTTCGCGCTGGGGGTGTTCGGGATGGGCATGGGCGGGGTGGCGCTGTCGGGCTACTTCACCCCGCGCATCGCGAAGCACGGCGACGATCTGCCCTTCCTCGTGGTGGCGGGCGCGCTGGTGGTGTTCGCGCTGGTGGCCGCCGTGCTGGTGACCGACCACCCGGGCCGGAAGATCCCCACGGACACGCTGGCGCACCGGCTCGGCGAGGCCGGGAAGCTGCGGGTGACCTGGGAGCTGTCGGCGCTGTACGCGATCGGCTTCGGCGGCATCGTGGCGTTCGGCGTCTATCTGCCGACGTATCTGAAGACCTGGTACGAGATGTCGCCGACCGAGGCGGGCACCAAGGCGGCCGGCTTCGCCCTGGTCACGGTCGTCTTCCGGCCGATCGGCGGCTGGCTCTCGGACCGGGCCCATCCGGCGCTGGTGACCTCGGCGGCCCTGCTGCTGGCCGCGCTGATGGCGATCGTGCAGGCCTTCGAGCCGCCGCTGAACCCGGTCGGCACGATCGCGCTGCTGGCCATGGCGGCCGGGCTCGGCACCGCGAGCGGCAGTGTGTTCGCCCTGGTCTCACAGGTGACGCCGCAGCCGAAGGTGGGCAGTGTGACGGGCATCGTCGGCGCGATGGGCGGGCTGGGCGGCTTTGTGCCGCCGCTGGTGATGGGCGCGATCTACAGCGCCAAGGACAGTTACGCGATCGGTTTCATGCTGCTGTCGGATCTGGCGCTGGCGGGGTGTGTGTACGCGTACGGGCGGATGCGGAACATCCAGCGCGACGGGTGAGACCTCGGGCACGGAAGAACGGCCGCGTTCCCGCCGGAACGCGGCCGTTCGTGTGCGTGCCCGGTGCGCGCTGTCAGTGTCAGCGCTGCCGGAGCCGCTGTTCGAACCGGTCCGCCCAGTAGGCGGTCCGGTCGAGGTAGGCCGTCTCGGCGGCCTCACCGGTCTTTCCGTAAGCCCCGTCGAAGGTCTCGTAACCGTGGCCCGGGGGCGGGGTGGAGGAGGCCGGTTCGATGGAGCTGCCCTCGTGCCACTCGTTGAACGAGGTGACGGAGACCCAGGTGGGGTCGCCGCCGATGGCCGGGTCGAGGGCGTTGTTCCACTCCAGGTCGTAGGAGGCGCCGTCGGCGCGGCCCAGGGTGGGGGTGGTGTTGCCGGGGACGGCCCGGTCGTCGATGTAGCCGGGGGCGACCGAGGGGGCCCAGACCAGGCCGTTGGCCTTGGCGTAGTCGCCGGCCTGCTTCCAGCCGGGGGCGGTGGCCCCGGCGATGCCGTCGTAGGTGTAGATCCCGCCGAAGTGGCCGACCTTGCTGGTGTCGGTGGTCTGGGCGAGGACGATGGCGGTGTCCTTGACGGCGTCGAGGGCCGACCAGTCCTGGATCCTCAGGCTCTCGAAGATGTAGTAGGCGTTGCGGTCGCCGTGGGCCGCGTCCCGGTAGAACGCCGGGTGGTCGCCGAACTTCCCTTCCAGATAGGCGATGTCGTCGACGACGGAGGCCGCGGTGCGGTTCCCGTACGGTTCGATGTGCCAGGCGACCTCGATGCCGTGGCGGGCGGCGGCGTCCAGGACGTCACCGGCGAGACCGTCCTCGTAACCCCCTTGCCCCCACCAGCTGTAGACGATGACGCCCGCGCCGGACCGCTTCACCCACTCCATGTGCTGGTCGACGGCTCCGGCGATGTCTCCGGAGTCGTACGGGCCGAGCTTCGGGTAGAGATCGGCCCCGATGGAGTCGGGCGGGGTGTGGCCGCCCTGCTGCCAGTGCCGCCAGCTGCCCGACCCCTCGGGGGTGCCGTACCAGGGGTAGTAGAAGAGGTGCACGTTGGACGAGCCCTCGGCCTCGGCGTCCGGCGCGCGGGTCAGGGTGAAGCGGTCGACGTCGAAGAGCGCGCCCGCTCCCCCGGTGAACCGCAGGAACAGCGGGCCCGTGCCGGCGGTCAGGGCGGTGGTGACCTCGGTGAAGGTCTCCCAGCCGCCGGTCGGGGCGACGTCCACCGAGCCGAGGAGCGGCCCGGTGGCGGAGCCGGAGCGGACCTCGATCGTGCCGCCCGCGCCGGCCGAGGAGACGGTGGCGGTGAAGGCGGTGGCCCCGGCGGTGTCGAGGGAGGAGTAGCCCGCCCAGTCGCCGTCGTCGATGTAGCCGAGGGTGGCTCCGCCGCTCGCCGAACCGTGGGCGGCGCTCTGGACGCCGAAGGAGGAGGTGTACGCCTCCGCCTCCGCGCTGTCGCCGCCCGGGTCCGGGCCCGGGTCGCCGGTCCCGCAGTCCGCCTCGACGGCTCCGGCCGCGTACTGCACGCCACCGAGCAGGAGCTGACGGAAGTCCGGGTCGGCGAAGGACTCGATGGTGTGGCCGAGCCCGGTGTAGAAGGAGCGGCCCTCCTGCTGCGGGTGGCACCAGGTGATCGGGTGGTCGCCGCCCATCTCACCGCCGCCGTAGCTGGATTCGTCCAGCGACTGGAGTACGTGGACGCTGTCGCGCGGGTTGGAGCGGTAGTTGTACCACTCGTCGGTCCGGGTCCAGGTGTCGTCCAGGTGCGCGGTCGCCGGGTGGATGTGGTCCTCGGTGGTGAGGCGGGCCTCCTGGATCGCCGGATGGCTCTGGAACCACGCCCCGACCAGGTCCTCGTACTCCGGCCAGTCGTACTCGGTGTCGGCCGCCGCGTGGACGCCGACGAATCCGCCGCCGCCGTCCACGTACCCCTTCAGGGCGCTCTGCTGGGTGTCGTTCAGGACGTCGCCGGTGGTGGAGAGGAAGACGACGGCCTCGTGGTCGGCGAGGTTCTGCGGGGTGAAGGCGGTGGCGTCCTCGGTGGCGTTGACGGTGAAGTCGTTGGCCGCGCCGAGTTCCTGGAGGGCGGTGATGCCCGCCGGGATGGAGTCGTGGCGGAATCCGGCGGTCTTGGAGAAGACCAGGACCTGGTACGGGTCGGCGGCCGCCGCGCTCTGGACGCCGGGGCCGATGAAGGCGGCTCCGAGGGCGAGGGCCACGGCGCAGGCGAGCCGGCGGATGCGGGCTTGTCTCATCGGTCGCTCACCTGTGCTCCCTGGGTGCTGAAGGTGAAGGCGTCCAGGTCGAAGAGGCTGCCCTGACCTGTCGGGCCTGTGAAGACGAAGAACAGCTCGGTGGATCCGGTGGGCGCGTTGTTCACGTCCGCCGTGACGTCCACGTAGTTCTCCCAGCCGCCGGTCGGGGCGACGGGCAGGGAGGAGAGCAGGGTGCCCGTCGGGGAGCCGGCCCGTACCTCCAGAGTGCCGCCCGCGCCGCCCGAGGCGACCCGTGCGGTGATGGAGGTGGCGTCGGACAGGACGTACGGCGTGAAGGAGACCCAGTCTCCGTCGTCGGTGTAGCCGACCGCCGCGCCGCCCTCGGCGGGTCCGTGCGGGGCGATCTCGATGCCGTTCCGGGCCGCGAAGTGCTCGCCCTGGCGGTGGCGGGGCTGGAGGATCGAGTCGCTGTGCGTGGTGAGCCCGCCCGCGTCGGTGTACTCGGCGTCGAAGACCCCGTAGATGTCGGCGGCGCTGTCGTGCTCCCCGTCGACGGGTACGTCGATGGTGCCGGAGCAGCCGTTCTTCGAGGTGATCTGGTGGCGGTGGCTGTCATGGCCGAGGAGGTAGGTGACCTTGACCCTGGAGCAGTCGACCGTGCCGTCCTCGGGGTCGCTGACGGTCACGGTGAAGGGGACGGAGTCGCCGAAGGAGAACAGGCTGCCGTCGGCAGGGGTGGTGAGGGTGACCGTGGGCGCGGTGTTGCCTGCCGTGACGACGAGGCTGGCGGAGCCGGTGAGCCCTTCGGGGTCGGTGACGGTCAGGGTCGGGCTGAAGGTCCCGGCGGTGGTGTAGGTGTGACTGGGGTCGGGGTCGGTGGAGGTGGCCCCGTCGCCGAAGTCCCAGGCGTAGCTGAGGTTTCCGCCCTCGGGGTCGGCGCTGCCGGCCGAGGAGAAGGAGACCGCGAGCGGGGTGGGCCCGGAGGTCGTGTCGGCCGCCGCCTCGGCGACCGGGGATCGGTTGCTGCCCGCGAGGTACTCGACGCGGTAGAGCGCCTGGTTGTTCGCTCCGGTGCCGTAGTCGAGGACGTACAGCGCGCCGTCGGGTCCGAACGCGGAGTCCATCACCTGGGTGCCGGTCCACGGGAAGGTGTCGATGGTCCCGGGTGATCCGTCGGCCTTCACCTCGACCGGCTTGATCCACTTGCGGCCGTACTCGGTGGCGAAGAAGCGGCCGTCGAGGGAGGCGGGGAACTTCACGGCGGAGTCGAGGTTCGCGTCGAAGTTGTATACGGGTCCGGCCATCGGGGATTCGGAGCCGCCGCCGAGCTCCGGCGGGGAGCCCGCGTCACCGGCGTACCGGATCCAGGCGGGCTGGGCCGGGGGCAGGGTGGCGAGGCCGGTGTTGCGGAAGGAGTTGTTGGCGGGGCCGGCGGCGCAGTCGTACTTCGCCCCGGCGGGACCGCTGGGGAAGGTGTACTCGCCGTACGTCTCCGTGGGCGTGTTGGTGCCCGTGCAGTACGGCCAGCCGAAGTTGCCGGGCTCGGTGACGCGGTTGAACTCGACCTGGCCGCTGGGGCCCCGGTTCGGGTCGGTGGTTCCGGCGTCGGGACCGTAGTCGCCGATGTAGACGGCTCCGGTCTTCCGGTCGACGGACATCCGGAACGGGTTGCGGAAGCCCATCGCGTAGATCTCGGGGCGGGTGTTCGCGGTGCCGGGGGCGAAGAGGTTGCCCGCCGGGACGGTGTAGCCGCCGTCCGCCGTGGGCGTGATCCGCAGCAGCTTTCCGCGCAGGTCGTTGGTGTTGCCGGAGGAGCGCTGGGCGTCGAACTGCGGGTTGCGGTCGGTGCGTTCGTCGATCGGTGCGTAGCCGGCCGACTCGAAGGGGTTGGTGTCGTCGCCGGTGGTCAGATACAGGTTCCCGGCGGCGTCGAAGTCGATGTCACCGCCGACGTGGCAGCACTGGCCCCGGTCGCTCTCGACTTCCAGGACGACCTTCTCGCTGCCGAGGTCGAGGGTGCCGTCGGCCTTGAGGACGAAGCGCGAGAGGTTGAGGTGGCCCTTCCACGGTGCGAAGTCTGCGGCGGAGCCGGTGGTGGGGGCGTCGCCGGGCGGGGTGTCCAGGAGCGGCGAGTAGTAGAGGTAGACATAGCGGTTCGCCGAGAACCCCGGGTCGACGGCGATGCCCTGGAGGCCTTCCTCGTCATGGGTGTAGACGTCGAGCTTGCCCGCCGTCTTCGTCGACCCGGCCGCGTCGGTCAGCCGGACCGTGCCGTCGCGGGCGGTGTGCAGAACGGACCGGTCCGGCAGCACGGCGAGCGACATGGCCTCGCCCAGTTCGGCCGCTCCGAGCGCGAGTTGGACCTGCTGGTAGTCGGCGGCCGGGATGTCGGAAGCGATGCGCGGGGCGCGGGCCTCGGGGTCGGCGGCGAGAGCCGGGCCTGCGGCGGGGACGGCGAGCGTGGCCGCGAGGAGTGCGGCGAGGGCGGTGGCGTATCTGGACCACCGTGGGGGTGCGGGTGACATGGTCGGTCGTTCCTTCCTGACGGTACGTGGGGTCTGTCAGGCAAGGCGCTGTCGCGCTTTGCGACGTACGGGGCCCGGCGCGCGGGGCGTACGGCGTGCGGGCATGCGGGTGTACGACGTGCGGGGCACGGTGTACGGGCATGCGGTGTGCAGGCGTGCGACGACTGCGCCGGTGCACGGGCGCAGGCAGATTCTTGCTTCCGGAGAGCGCTCCAACGCTCTTGCCGGGCAGGCTTTTTGCATGCTGGCAACGCAAAAATAATTTGTCAAGGTCGTGTCAAAATTCCGGTTCGGTGCTCCGTGCAGCGAGTTGGCGGGACCTGAACCCGGTCCGGTCCGCCTCGAAGCTCTAGGCTTTCGGCGTGACCCTCCTTCTTCCCGCGCTCCAGTCCCCCACCGGCCCGGCGGCCTCCCGGGAGGCCGTCCGCTTCGGTGATCTCTCCCTGACCTACGGCCGGCTGGCCGGGGCCGCCGCCGCGCTCGCCGCCCGTATCGCGGACGCGGGCCGGGTCGCCGTCTGGGCCACCCCGACACCGGAGACGGTGATCGCGGTGGTGGCAGCACTGCGGGCCGGAGTGCCTGCCGTACCGCTCAACCCGCGTACCGGGGAGCGTGAGCTGGCGCACATCCTGGCCGACAGCGCGCCCACGGTGGTGCTGGCGGGCCCGGACGACGTACTGCCGCCCGCGCTGGAGAAGCTGCGGCGGGTGACGGTGGACGCGCGGGAGGCGGTGGAGGGTCCGGAAGGGCGCGCGGGCGGCGCGGCGGGCCCCGAGAACCCCGAGGCTCCCGCGCTGATCGTCTACACCTCCGGCACCACCGGCCCGCCCAAGGGAGCCGTCCTGCCCCGCCGGGCCGTCGCCGCGTCGCTGGACGCGCTGGAGGACGCCTGGGGGTGGACCGGCGACGACGTCCTGGTCCACGCACTGCCGCTGTTCCACGTCCACGGGCTGATCCTGGGCGTCCTCGGCCCGCTGCGCCGGGGCGGCTCCCTGCGTCACCTGGGGAAGTTCTCGTCCGGCGGCGTGGCTCGTGAGCTGGGCTCCGGCTCCACCATGCTGTTCGGCGTGCCGACGATGTACCACCGGCTGGCGGAGGTGCTGGACGCGCCCGCGGGCACCGCCGAACGGGACGCGCTGGCACAGGCGTTGACGTCGGCGCGGCTGCTGGTCTCCGGGTCGGCGGCGCTGCCCGTGCACGACCACGAACGCATCGCCGCGGCGACCGGGCGGCGGGTGATCGAGCGGTACGGGATGACGGAGACCCTGATGAACACCGGGATCCGGGCGGACGGCGTGCCGCGCCCGGGCACGGTGGGGCCGCCGCTCGCCGGGGTGGAGCTGCGCCTGGCGGAGGAGGACGGCACGGTGCTCGACGCGGCCGGGGCGATCGGTGAGATCCAGGTGCGGGGGCCGAATCTGTTCACCGGCTACCTCAACCGGCCCGACGCCACCGCCGCCGCGCACACGGCGGACGGCTGGTTCCGTACGGGCGACGTGGGCACGGTGGACGCGGACGGGTACGTCACCATCGTCGGGCGCAAGGCCACCGACCTGATCAAGAGCGGCGGCTACAAGATCGGCGCGGGCGAGATCGAGAACGTGCTCCTCGCCCACCCCGGGGTCCGGGAAGCGGCCGTGACCGGCGAGGAGGACGCCGACCTCGGCGAACGGGTCGTTGCCTGGGTGGTCGCGGCCGACCCCGGATCTCCACCCCCCGCCGAGGAGTTGGCGGACCATGTGGCGGCCCAGCTCGCCCCGCACAAGCGCCCGCGCACCGTGCGCTACCTGGACGCCCTGCCCCGCAACGACCTGGGCAAGATCATGAAGAGGTCGCTCCGTGCCTGACGGGATCCCCGCCCGGATGACGGCCCGCGAGGCCGTCACCCTGCTCACCGGCCCGGCCGGCTTCACCGAGCATCTGCCGCCGCCGCGCGATCTGCCGGCCGATGGACCGCTCGGCTGGGCCGGTTACGACGCGGCGCGCGAGCGGGCCCGGACGCGGACCGGCGAGGAGGAGTCCGTGGTGTACGGCACCGGGGTCGTCGGCGACCGCGCGTGCGTGCTCCTCTCCTTCGAATTCGGCTTCCTGGGAGGGTCGTTGGGCCGGCGGACGGGCGACCGGCTGGAGGCCGCGTACGAGCTGGCCCTGACCCGGCGGCTGCCGCTGCTCGCGCTGGTCGCCACCGGTGGCAGCCGGATGCAGGAGGGCATGGTCGCGCTCACCCAGCTCCAGCGGGTGGCCGCCGCCGCCACCCGGCTGCGGGCGGCCGGGCTCCCGCAGATCGCCGTGGTCCGCGATCCGACCACCGGCGGCGGCTGGGCCACGGTGGGGGCCGGCGCGGATGTGGTGCTGACCCTGCCGGGCGCGCAGGTCGGTTTCGCCGGGTCGCGGGTACGGCCGGCGGACGCGGATCCGCACGCGTACAGCGCCGAGGGCCAGTTCGCGGCGGGCCAGGTGGACGCGGTGGTACCGGCCGACGAGCTGACCGCCACGGTGACGCACTGGCTGCGCGCGCTCGGGCCGCACGTGGTGACCAGCGCACAGCCGTCCGGCACCGGCCCGCACGACCCGTCCGGAGCGCCCGGGGCCGAGGCGCCCCGGGCCGACGCACCCGACGCCGACACACACACGACGCCGCCCGCGCCCGGGCTGCCCGCTGCCCCGGTGCCCCGCGCCCTGCCCGTACCGTCGGCCAACGCGCGGCTGCCGGAGACCGGGCGGGAGGCGGTGGCGCGGGCCCGCGACGCCCGGCGGCCGCGGGCCCAGGCGTATCTGGCCGACTACTTCGCCGTGCGGATGCCCCTGCACGGGGACCGGTGCGGCGGCACGGACCCGGGGCTGCTGTGCGGCTTCGGGCTGCGCGCGGACGGCAGCCCGGTGGCGTACGTCGCGCAGTGCGGGACCGCGACCCGCCCGGCCGGATACCGTACGGCGGCCCGGACGATCCGGCTCGCGGACCGGCTCGGCGTCCCGGTCCTCACGCTCGTCGACACCCCGGGCGCGGCCAACGACGCCGAGGCGGAACGGGCCGGGGCGGGTGCGGCCATCGCGGAGACGTTCGCGGCGATCGCGGCGGCCCGGGTGCCGGTGACCACACTCGTGATCGGCGAGGGCGGCTCGGGCGGGGCGCTGGCTCTCGCGGCTCCCGGCAACACCCATGTCACGGCGGACAGTTACTTCTCGGTCATCGCGCCCGAACTGGCTGCCGCGATCCTCAAGCGGCCGCCGTCGGAGACCGGGGCCACCGCCGACCAGCTGCGGCTGCGCCCGCAGGACCTCGTGGATCTGGGCTTCGCCCGCTCGATCGCCGGATGAGCCGGAGACGTGGTCACGGCTGGGGGTCGCGGGCGTCGTAGCGGGCGAAGGCGCGCCACTTCAGCGCGAGCAGGGCCACGCCCGTCACACAGAGGATGCCGCCGCCGGTGACGGCGACAACGGGCGAGACGAGGTCGGCGACGGAACCGGCCAGGAAGTCGCCGAGGCGGGGGCCGCCCGCCACGACGACGATGAAGACGCCCTGGAGCCGGCCGCGCATCTCGTCGGGCACGGCCGCCTGGAGCATGGTGTTGCGGAAGACCATGGAGATGGTGTCGGCGCATCCGGCGAGCGCCAGGAAGAGCAGCCCGAGCCAGAGGTTTCGGGTGAGCCCGAAGACGGCGATGGCGGTGCCCCAGGAGCCGACGGCCAGCAGGATCGCCAGTCCGTGCCGCCGGACCCGGCCGAACCAGCCGGAGAACACCCCGCCGAGCAGGGCGCCGAGGGCCGGGGCGGCGACGAGGAGTCCGGTGGTCCGGGCGTCGCCCCCGTACCAGAGGACGGCGACGGCCGGGAACAGGGCGCGGGGGTGGGCGAGGACCATCGCGCACAGGTCGGTGAAGAAGGTCATCCGCAGGTTGGGCCGGGTGCCGAGGAAGCGCAGTCCGTCCAGGACGGAGGCCCGCTTGCCCGTGACGCTCTTCTGCCGGTCGGGCAGCATCGAGGGCAGCCGCCACATGGCGTACAGGGAGGCGGTGAAGCAGACGGCGTCCACGGTGTACGCGGCGCGGTAGCCCCACCAGCCGACGATCAGGCCGCCGAGCATCGGGCCGACGAGCGTGCCCGTCGTGCTGGTCATGGTGGTCAGCGCGTTGGCGGCGGGCAGCTGCTCGGCCGGGAGGAGCCGGGCGATCATCGAGGAGCGGACCGGTGCGTTGAGGGCGAAGCAGACGGCCTGGAGGGCGACGATCGCGTACAGCAGACCGACGTGCTCGACGCCCGCGACGGTCGCGCCCGCCAGGACGACGGAGAGGACGAACGACCCGGTGGCGCTGAACAGGCCGAGCTTGCGCCGGTCCACCGTGTCGGCGACGGCCCCGCCGTAGAGCCCGAAGACGACGAGGGGCACGAGCGAGCAGAACCCGATGAGCCCCACGGAGAACGCGGACCCGGTGATGTCGTAGACCTGGAGCGAGACGGCCAGTGCCGTCATGCCCTGGCCGATCCAGGAGACGGTGTTGCCGAACCAGAGCCGCCGGTAGTCGGGGGAGGCCCGCAGCGGCGTCAGGTCGGCGAATATATGGCTGCGGTGTACAGGTGGTTCGCTCGTTTCGGTCACACGGGATGGTAGCCAGCGCCTTCCCGGCGGGCCGTGCTCACCCCACCGGCTGCCGTACCAGCGAGTCCCACAGGGCCACCGCGTTGTCGACGGTGGAGCGGAGCCGCTCCAGCGGGACACCGTCGCGGGCCTCGATCGACAGGCCGTGCAGGATCGTGGCGTAGAAGGCGGCGACCGAGCGGACGTCCGTGTCCGGGGCCAGCTCGCCCTCCTCGACGGCCCGTTCGAGCCGTTTCTCCAGATCCGTGACCGAGGTCCGCCGCCACCAGGACAGATGCTCGGCGACCTGCCGGTTCTGGTGCGAACAGTTGGTGGCCGACAGGACGATCATGCAGCCGCTGGGCGTCGCCGGGTCGGTGAAGGTGTCGATGTTGCCGCGCAGCATGGCCTCCACGGCGGCCCGCGCCGTCGGCGCCTCGCGCAGGGCCCGGTTGGTCGCCGAGCCCGTGGTGCTGTCGTAGAGCGCGACGGCCTCGCGGAACAACTGCTCTTTCGAGCCAAAGGTGTTGTACAGGCTGGCGGAGTTGATGCCCATGGCGGCGGTCAGGTCCGTGAGCTTCGTGCCCTCGTACCCGAACTCCCAGAACGTCTCCATCGCGCGCCGCAGTGCCGCGGCGCGGTCGAACGCGCGCGGTCGGCCTCTTTCGGCCATCTGTGCCTCCTCGGGGAAGGGTTGACCCCCGGACATCCTGCCTGTTTAGTATTTCTGGATCGTCCGACCTAGATATATACCTTAGCGTGAATGGAGCGAGATGCCTCAGCTTGCGGGCAAGGTGGCACTGGTGACCGGAGGAAGCCGCGGTATCGGTGCCGCGACCGCCCTCCGACTGGCGGAGGAGGGCGCGGACGTCGCCCTGACGTATGTGAGCGCGGCCGACAAGGCCCAGGAGGTCGTGAAGTCGATCGAGGCGCTCGGACGCAAGGGTCTGGCCATCCAGGCCGACAGCGCGGACCCGGCGGCCGTCGTCCGGTCCGTCGAGCAGACCGCGGCCGAGCTCGGCCGGCTCGACATCCTGGTGAACAACGCCGGGATCTTCCCCTACGGGCCGATCGAGGGCGTGACGCTGGAGGAGATCGACCGCACGCTGGCCGTCCATGTGCGCGCCGTCTTCCTGGCCGCCCAGGCCGCCATCCCGCACCTGGGACACGGCGGACGCATCATCAGCATCGGCAGCTGCTGGGCCACCCGGGTGCCGGTGCCGGACGTGACGCTGTACGCCATGAGCAAGTCGGCGCTGATCGGCTTCACCAAGGGGCTGGCGCACGACGTGGCGTCCAAGGGGATCACCGCGAACATCGTGGACCCCGGCCCCACCGTCACCGACATGAACCCGGACGGCACGGACGAGGCCGAGGAGGAGCGCCTGAGGACCGCGGCGAAGGTGCTGGGCGCGGGGGCCGACACGGCGAAGGCCGTGGCCTTCCTCGCCGGCCCGGACGCCCAGTGGATCACCGGCACCTCACTGGCGGTCGACGGTGGCTACACCGCCTGACCGTGACCGGGTCGCCGGACGGCGACGGACAGAAAGCGACGGTGCGTCGCCATGACCACCGACGGACCGGAGACACGGACGGGCGGAGGAGCGATGGCATGGGTGATCCTGACGGCGGCCGGTCTCCTGGAGATCGTCTGGGCCCTGGCCCTGAAGGAATCGAACGGCTTCACCAAGCTCTGGCCCAGCGTCATCGGCGTCACCTTCTCCCTGCTGAGCTTCGTGCTGCTGACCTTCGCCCTGCGTGAAGTGCCGGTCGGCACGGGTTACGCGGTCTGGGTCGGCATCGGCGCGGCGGGAGTCGTCGCCGCCGGCATCGTCCAGGGCGAGGCAGCGTCCGCGGCCCGGCTGGCCTGTGTCGTGGCGATCATCGCCGGAGTGGTGGGGCTGAGGCTGCTGGAAGCCTGAGCCCGCCCGGGGTCGCCCGGCCCCACCCATCCAGGCCCCCGCCCCGCGCGGGGGCCTGGATACGAACGTGCGACAAGCGAAAACGCGACAATCACACACCGGTATCCCGACAATAGGCCACTGACTCGTGACAAGAAAATTTCAGTCAGATTGGAAATCCGCGAATGGGGTAGATCCCCCCAGTTCCGGGTCAGACTCACTTCTCAGCAATTCGCACCGCACCAAGCACACTCTTCCCGCCCGCCGCCCAGCCGTGCCTGGGGCCTGCCACCGAGCCGTCTCGGACAGGAGGCCGGAAGTATTTCAGTGACTTGATCTGTTGAGGTTACGGATGTTGATGGGCAACGATGTGAAATCCACCGCGCCCGCGTTTCCGGGCAGAGAGACCATCCTCTACGAGATACGACAGGCCCTCGCGCGAGCGGCGTCCGGCGGCGGCGGCTGCCTGGTCGTCGAAGGCGCCGCGGGGACCGGGAAGAGCGAACTGCTGCGCCTGGCCGGAATGCACGGGGAGGCCTCGGGCTTCGGCCTCGTCGCCGGCACGGCCGTACCACTGGACACCGGAGCCCCCTTCAGCACACTGCGCCGCGTCCTGAGGGAGAACCTCTCCGCGCGGGACTATGTCCTCCTCACCGACCGCCGGACCTTCGATCCGCTCGCTCCGGTCGACCACATCGTGGAATTCCTCCGGCGCTCCACCCGGGACCGGCCGCTGCTCGTGGCCCTCGACGACGCACACCTCGTGGACGATCTCACCGCCGACGCCCTGCGCAATCTGATCGACGCCTCGGTCACCCTGCCGGTCCTGTGGATACTGGCGCGCGGCGCCTCGCGCACACCCGGTCATGCCCAGGAGACCATCGACTGGCTCATCCGGGAAGGGGCCGCGCGCCACCGGCTGGAATCGCTTTCACCGGAAGCCGTGGCGGAGATATCCGCGGAACTGATCGGCGCCTGCCCCGACGACGATGTTCTCGCCCTGGTGGCCCGCGTCAACGGAAATCCCTTTCTTCTCAACGAACTTCTCGTCACCTCCCTGTCCGACGGGAGAATTTGCGTTCAGGACGGTGTTGCCGTCCTCCTCGACGCCGAGCCCGCACCCGCATTCCGGCAGGCCGTCGTGCATCATCTGCGCGGGCTCTCCCATGAATGCCTGCGCATTCTGGATGCCGTGGCCGTGCTGGGCCAGAGGTTCTCCATCCATGAGGCGGCCGGGCTGCTGGGCCGCAATCCGGTGGAGCTGCTGCCGCTGATCGGCGAGCTGATCGCCGCGTCGGTGCTGGAGGACGAGGGGCCCACCCTCGCCTTCCGGCACCCGCTGGTCCGCGAGACCCTGTACGACCGGCTCTCCGAGCCCACCCGGACCGCCCTGCACCGGGAGGCGGCCGCCACCCTGTGGCGCGAGGGCCGCTCGGCACCCACCTTCCTGGAGCATCTGATGCTCGGCCGGCGGGGCGAGGGCGACGGCCTCGTCCCGGCAGCCGCGCATCCGGAGGCCCGGTTCGTGCCGGAGACGGAACAGTTCGTGCCGACGGCCGGGCCGTTCCTACCGGAGGCCGGGCCGTTCGCGCCGGAGGCGGGGCACTTCTTACCGGAGGCCGGGCGGTTCGCGCCGGAGGCCGGGCGGTTCGCGCCGGAGGCCGGGCGGTTCGCGCCGGAGGCCGGGCAGCTCGCCCTGACCGGCACCGGCAGGGGCCCGGCCGCTCCGCCCGCCCCGCCGCCGGCCCCGTACGCCGAACTGATGTACCGGACGACGCTGCGGTACTCGGCCGCCCAGGTGCAGGGCCTGCACGCGCAGATGGTCGCGCACGCCCGCGCGGCGCTCCGGATCGCCCGCGACCACGGGGACCGGACGAGCCGGGCCCACCACCAGCTGTGGCTGGCGGTCGCGCTGACCGCGTCGGACGAGTTCGACCAGGCCGGGGAGATCCTCGCCGAGCGGTGCGACCCCTCCGACCACGTGGCGTTGCCCTGGGTGCGGCCCATGTGGCACTACCACCGCGCCCAGTTGAAGCTGGCGGCCGGGCAGCTGGAGGAGGCGGACGAGGACGCCGTCGAGGCGGTACGCATCTGTGAGCGGCTCTCCGCCCCGGCCCTCGCGGTCGGGCCGCTCGCGCTGCGCATCCGGGTGGCGGTCCACCGGCACGAGCTGACGGAGGCCAACCGCCATGTCGTCCACGCCTCCCGGCTGTCGGCGGCCGCGAGCGGCGCGGCGCGGGAGGAGCTGTCCTGGGTGACGGCTCTGCTGCACAGTGCGGAGGAGAACCGGGAGTCCGCGCTCGACACCCTCTCCCCCGTCTACTCCGGCGTCCCGAAGCGGCCCCTGTTACTGACCCGGGAACCGCACGCGGGCGCCTGCCTGGTCCGTACGGCGATGAGCGCCGGGGACTCCGAACGCGCCACCGCCGTCGCCGAGGCGGCCCGCCTGGTCGCCACCCGCAACCCCACGGTGGCCTCGGCGGTCGCCGCCGCCGCGCACGCCGAGGGCGTCCTGTGCAACGACGTGGGCCGGCTGCGCGCCGCCGTGTCGGCGTACCGATCCGGGCCCCGGCCGCTCTCGCTCGCCGCGGCCACCGAGGACCTGGCGCTGGCGGAGAACGAGGCGGGCGGCCGGAGCACGGCGATCGGTCTGCTCGACGAGGCGCTGGCGCGCTACCAGAACCACGGCGCCCGGGGCGACGCCCTGCGCGTACGCAAGACCCTGCGCTCCCTGGCGGTGCGGCGCCGCACCCGGGGGCGCGACCGTGACCTGGACCCGGTCGAGGGGCCCCGGGCCCGGTGGGACCAGCTGACCCCGTCCGAGCTGCGCGTGGTGCGGCTGGTGGCGCAGGGGCTGACCAACCGGGAGGTGGCGGAGAAGCTGTTCCTCTCCCCGCACACCGTGGACAGCCATCTGCGGCACAGCTTCACCAAGCTCGGGGTGACCAGCCGGGTCGAGCTGACCCGTCAGGTGCTGACCCACGAGGAGGTCCCGCCGGCCGGCTCGGACTGAGCCGACGGCGTCCGCCCGCGCCCGGCCGAGTTCACGAGAACACGTGATGCCGCGTATCCCGTGCCCCAACACACTTGAGCCGTCCAAGGGTTGGTGACGCAACGGCAGAGAGGCACTTCATGACGAACGCGATCGGACCCAACTTCCTCACCCTCCAGGTCCGTGACGTCGAACGGGCCCGGCGCTTCTACACGGAGGTGATCGGCTTCAAGGAGACGGAGTCCAAGGTCCCCACCGCCGCCGTGCTGGAGACCGAGCCCATCAAGATCGCCCTGCGTCAGGCCACGGTGGACCTGGACTCCGTGACGGAGCTCGGCTGGGGCGTCGTCCTGTGGATCAAGGCGAAGGACCCGGACGGTCTGGCCAAGACGGTGGCGGACCACGGCGTGACCATCACCAAGCCGCCCTGCGACGGGTTCTGCGGCCGGGAGTTCCAGTTCAAGGACCCCGACGGCTACGAACTGACGGTCTACGAGGGCTGATCCGGCCGCTCCCGAGCGCTGCCGGGTGCTTTCGAGCGCTTCCGGCCGCCGCCGCACGCCGTCGCGCGGGCGGCGGCGGCCGCGAGGGCAGGTCCCCGTCGTCACTTCTTCCCGGAAGGAACGCATGCGCGAAAATACCGGCGTCATCAGCATGGGCCTCGCGCCGGCGGCACGGATGCCGCTGCGTGCCCGGCTCCGGCTCCTGGCCGAACCCACCCTCGGGGTGGGCAGTTTCCTCGATCACGCCCGTGCCGTCAGTCCCGACCCGTCGGCCCCCTTCCTCCTCGCGCAGCACGCGGGAGGCCCGGAGGAGGACGGTCTGGAGCGGCTGAGCCTCGACCGTCTGACGGAGATACGTGATGCGTACGCCTCCTGGTACCACGAGGCGGGGGTACGCAAGGGCGACCCGGTCGGCGTCTACGCCGGCGAGGGCATCGACGCCTTTCTGCACTTCCTGGCGCTGAGCTCGCTCGGCGCCATCGCCGCTCTGGTCAACGGCCGGATGAAACCGGCCGTGGCCGCCGAGTACCTGGCCCGGATCGGGGTGTACGGCCTGGTCGGCACGGCCGGAGGCATCGACCGGCTGCGTGAGTCGGGCGGCCTGCCGAAGACCCTGGCCTTCGAGAAGGACCTGCGCTCCTTCCCCCGCACCCGGAGCGCCCGGCCCTCGCTGCCGGGCGTCTTCCCCTACCGGCACGGCGAGGACGACCTCGTGATGCTGTGCCACACCTCCGGCACCACCGGGCCGCCGAAGGCCGTCACCTTCGGCCACCGGCAGTTCTTCCGGGGCAAGCGGCACCGGCTGGTGAGCTTCCCCGACGCGGGCTCCAACCGGATGCTGTCCGCGCTGCCGCAGACCCACTCGGCGGGCATCAGCTATCTGATGACGGCCACCCTGCTGGGGCTGCCGACGCTGGTCATGGCGGACTCCTCGGGCGAGGCGGTGCACGACGCGGCCGGATGGTTCCGGCCGACCCTGGTGGTCGCCTTCCCGCAGACGTACGCGGAACTCGCCCGGCTCGACCTGTCGCCCTCGGCGGTCGGGAACGTCCACACCTGGATCAACACGGGCGACTCCGCGCACGAGGCACACATCAAGGCGCTCATCCGGCACGGCCGGCGGCCCGGCGGACGGAGCGGCAGGCTGCCGGTCGCCCTGCCCGGCGGGCGGAGCTCGCGGGCCGGTTCCCGGTTCATCGACGGGCTCGGCTCCTCCGAGATGGGCATGGCGCTGTTCCGCAAGGTCAGCGAGCCGGAGCGGCAGGACTACGACCGGTGCGTCGGCAGGCCGGTCAAGGTGGTGGAGCGGGCCACCGTGCTCGACCCGGACGGACGGCAGCTCGGCCCCGGCCGGGCGGGCCGGCTCGGCGTCATCTCACCGACGCGGACGCCGGGTTACTGGGGCAACACCGAGCTGACGGGCAAGTCGTCCGTCTCCGGTTTCTGGCTGACCGGGGACATCGTCTACCGGGACCGGCGCGGCCGGTTCTTCCATCTGGACCGGGTGCCGGACGTCATCGAGACCGCCGAAGGGCCGGTCTACAGCCTGCCGATGGAGGAGGCGATCCTGCTCGGCCTGCCCGAGGTGGCCGACTGCGCGGTCGTCGCGGTCGACGCTCCCCCGCCGCTCGGCAAGCAGGCGCCCTTCGCCACGGTCCTGCTGAAGCCCGGGGCGAAGGCTCCGGCCGACCTGCTGGCCGCGCTCAACGACGTACTGCGCGCCCGGGGGCTCACCGCCCTGAGCGCGGCGGTGCTCGCCACCGAGCCGGAGCACTTCCCGACCGGCGCCACCGGCAAGGTCCTCAAGCGCAGCCTGCGCGAACACTTCGCCGACGTACTCGTCCGGCCCTCGCCGGGCACCGAGGAGAGCAGCTCATGACCCGCTACCAGTTCGACCCCGAGCCGACCGGCGATGTTCCTCCGCCGGTCCGGATGTACGAAATGCTCTACAGCTCGCTGGTGAGCCAGCTGATCATCGCCGTGGCGGATCTGGGGGTCGCCGACGCCATCGGCGACGAGGTGCGCCACGTGGACGACATCGCGGAGCGGACCGGCGCGCACCCGGGCGCGCTCTACCGGGGCCTGCGGGCGCTGGCGAGCGTCGGGGTCTTCACGGAGGTGGAGCCGCAGACCTTCGCCCTCACCCCGCTGGCGGCGACGCTGCGCAGCGACGTACCGGGGTCGATGCGCGATCTGGCGCGGTACGTCGGTCTGCCCGAGCGGCAGAACTCCTTCGGTGCGCTGGCCCACAGCCTGCGCACCGGGAAGCCGTCGTTCAACCACCTGCACGGCACGGACTGGTGGACGTACTTCTCCGAACACCCGGAGCTGGCCTCGCTGTTCAACAGTGCGATGAGCAGCATGTCGGTGATGGTCAACTCCAGCACGCTGGACGCCTACGACCTCTCCGACGTACGCAGGCTGGTCGACGTCGGCGGCGGGCACGGAAGGCTGGTGGGCTCGCTGCTCCAGCGCTATCCGGAGATGACCGCGGTCGTCCACGATCTGCCGAGGGTGGTGCCGGACGCGGAGGCGGTGCTGGCCGGTCTGGGGCTCTCGGACCGGGCCGAGTGCGTCGGCGGGGACTTCCTGGAGTCGGTTCCGGAGGGCGGCGACGCCTATGTGCTGTCCTGGACGATCCATGACTGGGACGACGAGGACGCCGTACGGATCCTGCGCAACATCCGTAAGGCGCTGGGCGATTCGGGCCGGCTGATCATCATCGACGAGGTGCTGCCGGAGGGCGACACCCCGCACTTCGGCAAGTTCGAGGACATCGTGATGCTGACGCTGCTGACCGGGCATGTGCGGACGGAGGCCGAGTACGTGGACCTCTTCGAGAAGGCCGGGTTCCGGCACAAGGAGACCCGGCCGACCCGGGCGCCCACGAGCGTGATCGTGGCGGTGCCCGCGTAGCGGGGCGGCCGGTGAACGGCCCGGGGCCCGGGGAACCGATCGGTTCCCCGGGCCCCGGGCCGTTGGCGGTCGGCGGGCCTACTTCTCCAGGCAGAACTCGTCGATCGCGTAGCCGACGTGCCGGTCGGCGGTGGGCAGATAGCCGAGGACGACGTCGCCGGGCTTGAGTTCGGTGCTGTTGTGCACGACCCCGCCGGGGCCCAGCACCCGGACGTGCCAGTCGTCCTGGAGGATCAGGTTGACCGTGGTGCCGTTGGCGGCCACCGCGTCCACCGAGAGCAGCGGACGGCTCTCGATCTTGACCCGGCCGACGGCCACGACCCGGGTCTGGCCCTTGACGTCGACGGCGAGCACCTTGCTGCCGGCGGTGAGTTCGCTGAGGTAGTGGGTGCGGGAGTTCTGGGACAGCGTGTACGAGTGGATGGCTCCGGCGTTCACCCGGAACGGCCGGGTGGGCATGTAGGGCAGCGGATGGGTCTCGCTGACGCAGAGGATCATGCCTTTGGAGTGGGAGCCGACGAGGATGCCCTCGTCCTGGCGGAAGTGCGTGACGGTGTCGACGCAGGCCCGCTCCCCCATGCCGATGTGGGAGGTGGCGGTGATGGTGAGTTCGACCATGTCGAGGTCCGGGGTGCGGGAGACGGCCGAGGCCTTGAGGGCGGTGGCGTCGCCGACCTTCGCCGGGGCCAGCATCACACCGTCGGAGCCGAGTTCCAGCACACCGAAGATGATCTCGGCCTCCTCGACGTCCTGGGCGACGGTGATGATGCTGCCGGTCCCCTTGGCGGCCTTGCCCGCCGCGATGACGATCTCCAGCGGGATCTTCGTGGGGTCGCGGAACCACAGGACGCTCCACCGCTCGGTGGCGGCCGCGCGGCAGGCCACCTCCAGGGTCGGGGCGTCCACGATCTCCACGTACCGGCCGAACTCCACGCCGGGGTGGCGGGCGGCGAGGACGGCGGGCTCGCCGTGCTGCTCCGGCCGCACGATCACGATGTCGGCCTGGCCGAAGTCCTCCGGCAGTTCCGGGCCGTCGGGGAAGAGCACCTTCTTCACGGTCGGCGGGAGATCCGCCAGGTCCGCCGCGGAGGACGCCACCACACCGTCCAGCCGCTGGTGCACCGCCTCCTCCAGGACGGCGGGGGTGACGTCGTTCTTCTTGCGCAGATCGAGCCAGGTGAGCTTCATGGTCCTCTTCCTCGGTTTCCTCGGTGCGTTCCGGATGGGGCGAGGTGGTGACGGGGATGGTCAGAGGCCGGCCGGGCCGTACCGGGCGGTCGGGGCGTGCACCAGGTCGGCGATCTGACGGGCGCGTTTGCCCGGGTCGTCGGCCTGGAAGATGTTGCGCCCCATGGCGAGCCCGCCGACGCCGGTGTCGAGGATGTCGCCCACCGCGTCGAGCAGTTCCTCGGTGGTGGCGGCGGCCTGTCCGCCGGCCACCAGGACGGGGACCGGGCAGGCGCTCACGACGTCGGCCAGGTCCGTCACCGTACGGGGGCAGGGGACCTTGACCAGGTCCGCGCCCAGGTCGGCGGCGAGGGTGGCGACATGTTTGATGAGCACCAGGTCCCGGGGGTCGCTGATCTCGGGGCCGCGCGGGTACATCATCGCCAGCAGCGGGATGTTCCAGCGGTCGCAGGCGTCCGCGACGGCGGCCATGTCGGACACCTGGACGGCCTCGCCCGCGGAGCCCACGTTCACATGGACGCTGACCGCGTCCGCACCCAGGCGCAGGGCGTTCTCGACGTCGCTGACCAGGTATTTGGCGTCGGGATCGGGGGCGTGCATGGTGCTCACGCTGAGGTGCACGATCAGCGAGGTCCGGGTGAAGGGCTCGGGGTCGAGCCGGCGCAGGGTGCCCTTGTGCAGCACGACCGCGTCGACCCCGTTGTCGGCGAGCCGGCCCACCAGGTGGTTCAGGCCCGCGGCCGAGGCGATGGGCCCGTCGGTGACGGAGTGGTCCAGCGGGACCACCAGCAGCCGGTCGGAAGAGTTCCGGTAGAGCTTGCGGGCGCGCAGGCGCGCGCCGAACGAGCCGTTGAGCGTCATGGGGGTGCTCCTTCTGTGCTCGTCACCGGTCATGCCGTGACCAGCGTCTGCGCTTCGAGGTCGTCGCGGCCGAGGCCGAACTCCTGGTGCAAGGCGTTGACCGCCTCCGGTACCCGGTCCAGCGGGATGATCGCCGAGACCCGCAGGTTGGTCGAGGAGACCCAGCTCGGGGCAGCGCCCAGCCGGGCCAGGACGGCGAGGAGCCGCGCGGTGCAGTCGGGCCGGTTGAGCAGGCCCACCCCCACCAGCGAGACCTTGCCGACCTTCTCGTCGACCTCCGTCTCACAGCCCAGACGCGCGGCGATCCTGTCGATGGCCTCCCGCGCGGCGGGCAGCCTGCTGCCGGGCACGGCGAACCCCATCCGGAGGCCCGGGCCGTCCGGGACGCCGAAGGAGAGCAGGTCGATGGGGACGGCGGACCGGGCCAGTTCGGTGAGGATGTCCGCCGCGAGACCGTCCCGTACACGGTCCGAGCGGGTGAGGGCCATCGCGATGTTCATGTCGTGCGCGACGGCGGTGACAGGTCCCTGCGTTTCGAGCATGTCGGCACTCCGTCCGAGGATGGTGGTTCCGGGTTCTGCCGAGAACGAGCCGCGTACCACCACGTCCAGATCGTTGGCCGCGGCCAGTTCCACCGCACGCGAATGCATCACCCGCGCCCCGGCGAAGGCCATTTCGGCCATCACCGCCGCGTCGACGGTGGGCAGCACGCGCGCTTCCGGTACGACCCGGGGGTCGGCGGTGTAGATCCCCGGAACGTCCGTGTGGATCTCGCAGGCGCGGGCGCCGAGCACGGCCGCCAGCGCCACCGCGGTGGTGTCCGAACCACCGCGGCCGAGTGTGATCACCTCTCCTCTCCCGTCGCCGCCCTGGAAGCCGGAGACCACGACGACCCGTCCGCGCCCCAGTTCGGCGAGCAGCCGGCCCGTCTCGATCGCGGAGATCATCCCCGCGCCGTGTGTGCCGCTCACGCGGATGCCCGCCTGCGGCCCGGTCAGCGAGACGGCGGGCAGCCCCCGGTCGTGCAGGGCGACGGCGAGCAGCGCGGCGGCGGCGTTCTCCCCCGTGGTGAGCAGTTGGTCGAGCTCCCGGGGCGGCGGCGCGGCACCGAGCTCCGCGGCCGCCGACAGCAGGACGTCGGTCTCCTCGCCCCGGGCCGAGACGACGACCACCGAGCCCCGTTCCGCGGAATGGGAACGGGCCACGACCTCCGCGACCTGGCGGATTTTCTCGGGAGTCGCCAAGGAACTCCCGCCGAACTTCTGAATCGCTGCTGGCATATGTCCTCGCACCGGATGATCGGGGCACATGACGTTGCGCGAATTCATTTCTACACATCGGCGATGGGTACCGGATCACGGATACACGTGATGTACGGCTTCGGCGTTCCGGAAATCCCCGGACGCCCGAACTCCGCCCGCACGACGCCGATATCCCGCGTTGGCGTGATGTGCCGTCGCGGCGATACGGCATAGCGTCCGCGGGGTAGTCCGATTGTTCTCCGTGTACGGCCCGGGGCCCGAGGAGTGTCATGCCGAATGACAGCGCAAGGCCGTTCACCGGCCAGGAGACGGATGAGGAGCGGACGGCCGGTGATCCGGCGTCGGCCGACGAGGGCGTCACCCGGATCTGTGTGATCGGCGCGGGCCCGCGCGGCATCTCGGTGGTGGAGCGGCTCTGCGCCAACGCCGGGCTCCCGTATCTGCGCGAGCGCCGGTACGCCGTGCACCTGGTCGACCCGTTTCCGAGCGGCGGGCAGGTGTGGCGCACGGGCCAGCGGGCCGAGTTGCTGATGAACACGGTGGCGTCGCAGATCACGCTGTACTGCGACGAGTCCGTGGACTGCGCGGGGCCGGTCGTGCCCGGCCCGAGCCTGCATCAGTGGGCGGCCCTGCTGGAGGAGCTGGGCTCGGGCGGGCTGCCGGCCGATGTCCGCCGGGAGGCGGCGGCGCTGGGCCCCGACGCGTATCCCACGCGCCGGCTGTACGGGCACTATCTGATGTGGGTCCTGGACCGGCAGCGGCGCGGCGCTCCGCCCAACCTGACCATCACGGTCCATCACGCCACGGCCGTGGCGCTGCGCGACGCGCCGGGTGGCCGGCGGACCCAGGTGGTCACGCTGGACCGGGGCGGCGAGGTGGCCGAGCTGGACGCGGTGGTGCTGGCCCAGGGACACGTACCGGTGGAACCGACCACGCGGGAGCGGAAGTTCGCCCGGTACGCGCGGCGCAACGGGCTCCTCTACTACCCGCCCGCCAACCCCGCCGATGTGGACTTCGCCGCGATCGGGGCGGGGCAGCCGACCGGGCTGCTGGGGATGGGGCTGACCTTCTTCGACGTCGTCGCGCTGCTGACCGGCGGGCGCGGCGGGGTCTTCGAGCGTGACGGCGGCGGGGCGCTGGTGTACCGCCCGTCGGGGCTGGAGCCGGTGCTGTACGCGGGGTCGCGGCGCGGCGTTCCGTACCACGCGCGCGGCGAGAACGAGAAGGGCGTCTCCGGGCGGCACGAGCCGCTGTTCCTCACCCCGGCGGCCATCGAGGAGTTGCGCGAGCGGCACCGGAGCACCGGAACGCTGTCCTTCCGCGAGCACGTCTGGCCGCTGGTCTCCCGGGAGGTGCGCGCGGTCTACTACCGGGCGCTGCTCACCGAGCGGGGCGAGACGGCGGCCGGTGCGGTGTTCTGCGCGGAGTTCGTGGCCCGGGGCGGCCCCGAGGGCGCCGAGGAGGCCGCGCTGCTGGACCGTTACGGCGTTCCGGTGGAGCGGCGCTGGTCCTGGCCGCTGATCGAACGGCCTTACGGTGAGCGGGAATTCGCGGACCGGTGGGTGTTCCAGGGGTGGCTGCTCGGCCATCTGCGCGACGATGTGGCCGAGGCGCTGAAGGGCAATGTGAGCAGCCCGTTGAAGGCGGCCCTGGATGTGCTGCGCGATCTGCGCAACGAGATACGGCTGGTGGTCGACCACGCCGGCATCAGCGGCCGTTCGTACCGTGACGAGCTGCGGGCCTGGTACACCCCGCTCAACGCGTATCTCTCGATCGGCCCGCCGGCCCGCCGGATCGAGGAGCTGATCGCCCTGATCGAAGCCGGCGTCGTCCGGATGTGCCTGCCCGGGGTACGGGCCGAACCGGAGCCGGAGCAGGGCGGGTTCGCCCTCCGGACGGCCGGGGCGCCCACCTCCGGCGTACGGGTCTCGGCGCTGATCGAGGCGCGGCTCAGCGAGCCCGACCTCCGCTCCACCACGGATCCGCTGCTGCGCTCGCTGCTGCGCTCGGGTCAGTGCGCGCCGTACCGCATCCCGGACGGCGTCGGCGGGTTCCACGAGACCGGCGGGGTGGCCGTCTCGCGCAGGCCGTACCACCTGCTGGACGCGGCCCGCCGCCCGCATCCGCGCCGGTTCGCCTTCGGGGTGCCCACCGAGTCGGTGCACTGGGTGACGGCGGCGGGCGTACGTCCCGGCGTCAACTCGGTCATCCTCGGCGACAGCGACGCCATCGCGCTCCGCTGCCTGGCGGCGGTCCGGCCGGCCGCCGCAGCCCCGGCCCGCCACGACGCCCCGCTGCGCCGCCACATCCCGCTGCCCTGGCTGCCCACCAGCTGCCCGCCGGCGGCCGTCCCCGCCCCCACCGCCCAAGGAGCCTCATGAACGGCGATCGGCACGATGTGGGTCTGCTCTCCCCGGTCTGGGCGGGCGGCGGTGCGGAACCGCTGGTCTCCGACCGCGCCTATCTGGAGGCCATGCTGGAGGTGGAGGTCGCGCTGGCCGAGACCCAGGCCGAACTGGGCATCGTGCCCGCCTCCTCGGTCGGCCCGATCAGGGCGGCGGCCCGCTCGGGCCGGATCGATCCGGTGGCGCTCGCCCATGGCTCGCGCCGGGCGGCGAACCCGGTCGTCGGCCTCGTCGGGGCGCTGACCGAGGCGGTGGCGGCGCTGTCGCCCGAGGCGGCGGAGCACGTGCACCACGGCTGCACCAGTCAGGACGTGCTGGACACCGCGACCGTCCTGGTCGCCGCCCGGGCGCTGCGGTACACCGACGACGCCCTGGTCAGGACGGCGGACGCGCTGGCGCTGCTGGTGGCGCTCCATCGTGACACCCCGATGGCCGGCCGGACGCTGACGCAGCACGCCGTGCCCATCACCTTCGGTCTCAAGGCGGCGGGCTGGCTGAGCCTGGTGCTGGACGCGTCGGACCGGCTCCGGGCGGTGCTGGCCACCGGTCTGCCCGCCCAGCTCGGCGGGGCGGCGGGCACCCTGGCCGCGTACAACGAGTACGCCTTCGGCACCCCGGCGGCGGTCGGGGGCGGGCTGCCCGGCCGGGGCACGGAGCTGGTCGGACCGTTCGCCCGGCGGCTCGGCCTGACCGCCCCCTCGGTGCCCTGGCACGCGCTGCGCACCCCGTTCGCCGACTTGGGCGCGGTGCTCTCCTTCACGGCGGGCGCACTGGGCAAACTCGCCGTGGACGTCCAGGGGTTGGCCCGTACGGAGGTGGCGGAGGCGGCCGAGCCGTCCGGCGAGGGCCGTGGCGCCTCCTCGGCCATGCCGCAGAAGCGCAACCCGGTCCTCGCCACGCTGATCGCCTCGGCCGCCCGCCAGGTGCCGCCGCTCGCCCTCGTCCTCACCCAGGCGCTGGTCTCCGAGGACGAGCGGGCGGCGGGCGGCTGGCACGCGGAGTGGCAGCCGCTGCGGGAGTGCCTGCGGCTGACGGCGGGCGCGGCCGACAGCGCGGCCGAACTGGCCGGCGGACTCGCGGTGTTCCCGGACCGGATGCGCGCCAACCTGGAGTCCGGCGAGGGCGAGCTCTTCGCGGAACGGCTCAACGCGCTGCTCGCGCCGACCGTGGGCAAGGCGGCGGCGAAGCGGCTGCTGGCCCGGCTGTCGGCGGAGGCGGGGGCGGGGGCTGCTGGAGCGCACACGGCGGCGGGCGGCCCCGGTGCCTCGTTCGCCGAGCGGCTGGCCGCCGTACCGGAGGCCGCCGCGCTGTTCACCGGCCCCGGGGCGCCGAAGGACCTGCTGGAGCCCTCGGGCTATCTGGGCGCCGCCGGCATCCTGGCGGACCGGGTCCTGGCCCGGCACGCGGACCGCTGAGCGACGGGCGCCCGGCACCGGCTCCCGCGATCCGGGATCCGGGCGCCCCGCCGACCGCGCGGGTCAGGATCCGACCGGCCTGACGGACTGCGCGTGGCGGAAGATGTTCCGCCGGTCCCAGCGGGACTTGGCACGCTGGAGCGCGGGGTAGTTCTGCTTCCAGTAGAGGTCGTGCCAGGCGACGCCGGAGCGGTTGCGCCGCACCCGGTCGGTGAGATCGGCGTCGGCGTAGTTGATGTAGCAGCCGTCGGTGACGTCGTTGAGGACGGGCACCCCGCCGGTCGAGGCGTAGACGGTGGAGTAGGCCCGCCGGATGTACGCGAAGTGCTTCGCGTCGTCGCCGGGGTTGGCCCAGGCCGTGCCCCACAGCAGCTTCAGCACGCTGTCGCGGTGCGGCTGGGCGGTCGCGGTCGGGGACACCGCGTTGACCTGGCCGCCGTGCGCGGCGATGGAGACGACGAAGGCCGGGTGGTCGTAGTCGGAGTCCGTGAGCACCCGGTAGAGGCCGGCCGTCTGCTCGCCGGTGAGCCCCTTGCGGTGGTAGCTGGACTTGTACTTGTAGCGGTCGGTGGGGTTGCTCATCCAGAACCCGGGCCAGCCGGTGGCCTGGAACCAGGGCAGCCGGTGCAGCTCCTGAACGGTTGCGGGGGTCACGCCCACGCCGTCGTTGACGGCGGCCAGGAAGTCGGCGAGGAGCCGGGAGGCGCCCGGAACGGCGGTGTCCATCTGCACGGCGAGCAGGACGCCGCTGCCGGCCGCCTTCGGGCCGGGCTCCAGACGGGCGGTCAGCCCGGTGTACGGGGAGGTGGGCGAGCTGTTCCGCTCGTTCCAGAGGCCGTAGTTGTGCACGAGGCGGGTGAAGCTCCGCTCGTTCAGCCGGTCCCAGGGCCACTGGAGCCAGGTCACCAGGACGTCGGAGGGCGGGGCGGGCAGCAGGGCCGAGGGGTTGGTGCCGGCCGCGGTGGGCGAGCGGAACCAGTAGCGGGTCACGACACCGAAGGTGCCGCCGCCACCGCCGGTGTGGGCCCACCACAGGTCGCGGTGGGGGTCGTCGGCCTCGCGGGTGGCGACGACGGAACGGGCCCGCCCGTCGGGGTCGACGACGACGACCTCGACGGCGTACAGATAGTCGACGACCAGCCCGTGGAGCCGGCTCAGGTTGCCGTAACCGCCGCCCGTGACATGGCCGCCGACGCCGACCGAGTAGCAGGCCCCGCCGGGCAGGGTGACGCCCCACTGCCGGAACATCACCTGGTACATCTCGCCGAGCGTGGCACCGCCCTCCACCGAGAACGCGTTCATCCGCGCGTCGTAGGCGACCGCGCGCATGGCCGACATGTCGATGATCACCTTGACGTCCGGGTGGTCGACGAAGTTCTCGTAGCAGTGGCCCCCGCCGCGGACGCTGATCCGCTTGCCGGCCGTCACCGCCTCCTGTACCGCGCTGACCACCTGGGCGGTGCTGTTCGGCAGCCGTATCGCCTCGGGCCTACTGCTGAACAGCTGGTTCTGACCGCTGGTCAGCCCCGAGTAGCGGATGTCCGTCGGGGCCACGGTCAGCGCGCGGATGTGCCGCGTACGGGCGGGGCTCCCGGACGCCGCCGCCTCGGCCGGCCCGACCAGCGCCGTGGCCCCCACCGCCGCCGCGGTGCCGGTGAGAAGTCGTCTGCGCGATACCGGGGTCATGGTTCTTCCTCCGTTGTCGACGATGCCCGGCGAGCTGCCGGGTTGCCTGTTCCGGGGAAGATGTCATCGCGGCGCACACCGCCACATCACGTGATCACGTGATGCCCGGCGCACGGCTCCCCGGTTGACTTGACCACGGCAACGACGTGACGACCGTGACGACCGTGAGGAAGCCGATGAGTATCCCGTGGGGCCCGCAGGGCGCTGGAACAGGATCGGAATCGATTACGTACGTGGCTCCCGGCGAAGGACCCAGTGTCTGGGCCCTGCAGGGCGACAAGTACACGGTGAAGGCGGGAAAGGGCACCACCGGCCCGGGATTCACCCTGCTCGAAGGGGAGATAGCCCCGGACAACGGTCCGCCGATGCACATCCACAACGACGCGGACGAGATCTTCTATCTTCTCGACGGTGAACTCACCGTGGCGTCGGGCGACGAAGTCATCAAGGCGGAGAGCGGAGCGTTCATCTTCATTCCGCGCGGCGCCAAGCACAAATTCCGCAACGACTCCAGCAAAATCACGAAGCTGCTCTTCGTGCTCGCTCCGGCCGGATTCGAGAACTTCTTCATGGAGATCGGATCGCCGGTCGTGCCGGGGAAGGACCGCCCGGACGAGCCGGTGGGCTACGAACAGCTGGTGGTGCAGCGGGCGGAGGACTTCGGCATGATCATCGTGCCTGAGTGAGCCCGGTGGTCGTGGTGGCCGCACCCCGACGGCCACCACGACACGACAGGGAACAGCGGCGGAGGCCGCCCACCGATACTCCTCCGGTGGGCGGCCTCCGCCGCTGTTCCCTGGGTTCAGCCCTGCGCGGCCCGCTCCAGCAGCGCCTCGTACACGGGGCCGGGCTCGTCCCGGTCCACGACGGGGAAGCCGGCCCCCATCGGGCCGAGCCAGTGGCGTTCGACGCCCGGGTTGTGGGCGTCGAGCCCGCCGGGAGCGAACACGTGCGGGCTGCCCTGCACGGCGTCGCTCAGCGAGACGGCGAGTTGCTCCTCGATGGCGGCCCGGGCCCGCCCGCGCACCAGGGCCCGCTTGAGCTCCTCGGCGTCCACCCCGGCGCACTCGCGGGCGACGGCGAGGATCTCGTGGCGCATGGTGATGGTGCGACTCTGCCCGAACAGCGCCACGCGCAGCGCCAGATCGAGGGTCTCGCTCGCCGCGAGCCCCTGCTCCTTGGCCGCCTCGACGGCCTCCATCGCCGGCAGGGTGCTCACCGGGTAGGTGTGGTCGGGGCGTTGCCACATCTGCCAGCCGGCCGCCGGCTCCAGCGCGCCGACGACCGGGGTCTCCGCGTCCAGGATGTGCTTGGGCGTGGACATCTCGTTGATCAGTTCCAGCGGGAACGCCCGGATGTCGAAGCGCACCCGCTCATCGAGCCCGAGCGCCGTCCTGGTGGTGTGCAGCCGGTAGAGGGCGAGGTGGGCCCAGGGGCACCCGATGTCGGCGTGGACGACCAGCGTGCCGGGGGCGACGTCGATGCTCACCGGATCACCTCCGCGGGGCCGGGGACGGTATCGCTGTCGCTGCTCACCTGGTCGCCTCCGCCGGGCCGGGGGCGGGCAGGGCCCGGATGCGCTCCGCGAGCAGGTGCGCGAAGTCCGCGAACGGCCTCGGCGGACGCCCGGTCAGCTCCCGCAGCGCCCCGGTGACCGTCTCGGCCTCCCCGGCGGTGTAGGTCGCGTACAGCTGGAGCCGGGCGGCCACCGCCCAGGCCGGGACGCCCGCCCCGAGCATCGCCTCGCGCGCCACGTCCTCGGAGACGTCCAGGTAGCGGATCCTCCGCCCGGAGGCCGCCGTCAACTCCGCGGCGGCCTCCGCGTATGCGAGCGCCCGGGGCCCCGTCAGCTCGTACACCTCGCCGTGGCCGGGCCGGCCGATGAGCAGGGTCGCGGCGGCCGCCGCGATGTCCCGTACGTCGACCATGCTGACGCGGGCGCGCCCGACCGGGAGCAGTACGGCGCCCCGGGAGGCGATGGTGCCGAGCCACTGGGCGGCGTTCTGTGTGAACGCGTTGGGGCGCAGGACGGTATGGGCGACGCCCCGGTCGGCCAGAGCCCGTTCGGCCAGGCCGTGCTGGCGGTGGACGAGGACCGGGGAATCCGGGTCCGCGCCCAGGGCCGACAGTTTGACGACATGGGCGACCCCGGCGGCCGCCGCCGCTTCGATGACGGCTCGCTGGAGCAGGTCCTGCCGGGGGTGGAACGGGGTCAGCAGGAACAGGGCCCGGGTGTCCGACAGCGCCTCGGCGAGCCGCCGCACGGCCTCCGGCCCGCCGTCGCCCAGCTCCGCCTCGACCGGATCCGCCGACGCCACGACCGCCCCGGCCCGGCCCGGCCGGACGAGCGCCAGGGGCCGGTGGCCGCGCGCCGCCAACTCCCGTACGAGCGCGCTGCCGAGCGTGCCGGTGGCCCCGGTCACCGCGATCCGGCCGGCGGGGGCCGCCGTCACGGTGCGACCAGAGCTCCGGCCCCGACGTCCGCCAGCCGGTCGGGCAGCCGGTCCTCCAGGGCGGTGTCGGCGAGGAGTTCGCCCAGGACGGGGGCCATCTTGAAGAGGTTGTGCCCGGCGACGGCCGTGACGCCGGGGGTGTGCCAGGCCCGCAGCGCGTCGCTGCCCGCCGGCAGCTTGGTCATCACGCAGACGCGTACGCCCACGGGTTCGGGGTCGAGTCCGGGCAGCGCCCGCTCGACGTACGCGACGACCCGCCGGGCGTCGTCCAGGGTGGTGCTGCCCTCGGGCAGGGCGCCGTCCGGGCCGAACGGGATGTCGACCTCGGTGCCGATGAGCCCGATCACATACCGGCCGGTGTCGCCGATCGGAGACCCGTACACGGTCTCGCCCCAGATCCCGGCGCGGTCGACCCAGCACGGCAACGCCCGGGTGCGGCCCGGCTCGTGCCCCCGGACCCGGAAGTGCGGGCGCACGTGCAGCCGCGACTCCAGCGGGATGTCGATCCCGACGCCCCGGGCGAGGGCCGGAACGGCGGTGCCCGCGGCGATCACGACATGCCGGGCCCGGTAGATGGCCTCGGTGGTCTGGATCTCCACGCCGTCGCCGTCGGCGGGCACGGTGACGCTGTGGATGTGGGCGTCGACGATCCGGTCGCGCACCCAGCCGACGAGCGCGTCGATGGTGTGCCGGGCCCGTATCGCTCCGGCCCCCGGGTCGACGAGCAGCGGACCGTCCACCGGGGCGAGCCCGGGGAACACGGAGTCCTGCCCGGTGGCCTCCACGAAGTGGTGCGCCACCCCGTGCAGGGCCAGCCCCTTCACATCGGCGGGCCCCATGCCGGCGTAGACGGCGCCCTCGTCGCCGATCAGCACCTTCCCGCTGCGCCTTTCCCACTCGGCGAACCCGGCCCGCCCGTCCACGGCGAGCGCCACATGCCGCTCGTCGTCGTGCCGGTGCCGGAACGTCCGGGTCAGCCCCCCGGACAGCCCGCTGCCGGGCACCCGCCCGTCGAAGCAGACGACGTCGGCGCCCCGACGCACCAGACTGTCCGTGGTCGCGAGCCCGAGCACGCCCGCGCCGATGACCGCGATATCGATGTCACGCCGGTGTTCACCCATGGTCCGGGCTCCCGAGCCAGGAGTTCGTCGGCACAGAACGGGTCACGGTAGGCCTCCTGCCGCAGCATCCAGTCAGCTTGCGGACCGAGCATCCTGGAGGGGCCGGGAGCTGCCATCACGCGTTCGCGTGATTCGTGACGCCTTCTCTTCATGGCGCATTCTTGACACCATTCGCACCGGCCCGGCCGGTGCGGGTTTTCCACAGATCACGGAATGCAAGGATCTGCGCACCGAAACGGAGGGCGAGATGCCCGCAGGAAAGCCCCGCACCAAAAGCCTCCGCCGGCCGCCTCACATGTCCATCGAATCCATCGTCACGGCGGCGGATCGCATTGTGGAGTCCGAACGGCGGGCGAACGCACCGTCGTGAGCGGGATTCCTCACGGAAGCCGTTCGCTTTCCGTGAGTAACCGCCCGTGCGGTGGAGATCTCAGCGGACGGTGAGAAACAGGACGACTCCGCAGGCCGACAGCTTCAGCCGAGCGTACGGGCGCCTCGCCTCGCACGTCGGCGAGGGCTCGGTCACTCGGCCGGGCGGGCGCCGGGGGGCAACTGTTCCGGGGGCTCCGGGTGGGACCTCAGCCGGAGGATGGCGGTGATCAGCCCGCCCCAGACGATGAGCATGGCGATAACCATCATGACGATCGCGCTGGCGGACATCAGTGTTCCTTCCGGTCGGCGGGCGACTCCATGTCCAGGTCGATGTCCTCGCCACCGGCCGGCCACGGCATCAGGGAGAGAATCACCCCGACCAGCAGTGCGCCGATGGCGACGCTCCAGCCCGCGGAGAGCAGGAAGCCGGTCGAATAGCCCTCGTAGTTCTCTTCGAACTCGCTCCGCAGGCTGTCGATCATCATCCAGCCCAGCACCACCGGCGTGATGACACCGAGGCAGATCCGCCACCAGTGACCGAGCCGGATGGCGGAGGTGGCGTCAGCGTCCTGCTGGAGGCTGGGGAGCTGGCGCAGCACCCAGACGATCACGATCAGCCCGACCAGAGCTGCCAGCGCGATGCCGTACTGGTTGATGAAGTGGTCGGACGCGTCGAGGAGGTAGATGCCGGACTCGGTCGGGAACAGCAGGACCGAGACCAACGCGACCAGACCGCCGATGCCCAGGACCGCCGGCACGCGCCGCATGCCGGTCCGGTCCTGTACGGCGGAGACGACCACCTGCACGATGGAGATCAGCGAGGAGAGCCCCGCGATCACCAGGGAACCGAAGAACAGCACACCGAAGAGGGCACCGAGCGGCATCTCCGAGATCACCGCGGGGAAGGCGACGAACGCCAGGCCGATGCCCGCTCCGGCGACCTCGTCGACGCCGACTCCCGAAGCGGTCGCCAGATAGCCCAGGGTCGCGAACACCCCGATGCCCGCAAGGATCTCGAACGAGCTGTTCGCGAAACCCGCCACCATCGCGGAGCCCGTCAGGTCGGCCCGACGGCCCAGGTACGACGCGTACGTGACCATGATGCCGAAGCCGATGGACAACGAGAAGAAGATCTGCCCGTAGGCGGCGACCCACACGCTGCCGTTGCCGAGTTCCGACCAGTTCGGCGAGAAGAGTGCGTCGAGCCCGATGGCCGCACCGTCCAGCGTCAGCGCTCGGACCACCAGCGCGGCGAACAGGACGAACAGCAGCGGAATGAAGATCTTGTTGGCGCGTTCGATACCTCGCCGGACACCGAACGCCAGAATGAACAGCACAACCGCCCACACCAGGATCAGCGGCCAGAAGACGCCCGGTACATAGCCGTCCAGGAAACTCGGTGACTCCGGTGCCCGCAGGAAGTCGCCGAACAGGAACGCCTCCGGGTCGTCACCCCACTGTCGGCCGACGGAGAAGCCCACGTAACGCACGGCCCAGGCGATGATGACGGCGTAGTAGGTGGCGATCACGAAGGAGATCACGACCTGCCACCATCCGATGGCCTCCGCCGGCCGGGCCATCCTGCGCAGAGCGGCGGGGGGCGACAACCGGTACTTGCGCCCGATGGCGTACTCCATGATCAGCAGCGGGATGCCCGCCGACAGGAGCGCGATGAGGTACGGCAGCAGGAAGGCGCCGCCCCCGTTCTCGTAGGCGATGGCGGGGAACCGCCAGATGTTGCCGAGCCCGACGGCCGAACCGATGGCGGCCAGCAGGAAGCCGGCACGGGTGGCCCATTGCTCACGTGGCTGCTCTGCCATATGCGATCCTCGGGTCTTCTCATCGCGCAGCGGATCAAACTGATGGCACGTTAGCGCGGGGTGACCCCGAAACCGCGGTGACAGGGCCCGGCGGGTGGCAGATCCAAGGCTGCGCTCGCCGGACACACGCCGGACCGGAGCGCCTTCGGCATCACCTCCGGCAGCCGGCCCTCAGCGGCCCGCCGCCGCTGGCAGGGCGGCCCCCGGGACTCAGTCGTTGTGGCCTTGTGCAGGCGTCGACCGGTCCGCAGAGCGTGCTCGCCGACGGCGGATCGCCCAGGCCGCCAGGAGCAGCGAGGCCAGCAGCCCGGCCAGGGCGGCGGGGCCGACGGCGTCCAGAGTGTCGGCGAGGACGCGCTGAGCGGTGCCGGCGGCGTCGATGACGGCGTCGGCGGTGGCCGGGTCGCGCTGGAGGCGGATCTCGTACCAGCCGTAGTAGGCGACGTAGAAGCCGACGAGGAGCAGGAGCCCGCCGCCGATGCGGGGTGCGAGCGCGCCGGCGCGGCGCAGGTGGCTGACGGCCGTGCTGCGGGTGAGGGCGACGGTCAGGGACGCGACGCCGACGATCAGGCCCATGCCTACCGCGTACGCGGCGAACAGGATGATTCCCTCGCCCGTCGAGCCGCTGCGGAACGCCGAGACGACGATGGCGAGGAACGGGGCGATGGTGCAGCCCAGGGATGCGATGGCGTAGGCCACGCCGAACAGGGCCATCGAGGGGACGGAGCGGGTGACCGTGGGGGCCCGTCGGACTTTCGGCATCAGGGCGGGCAGTCGGCGGCCGGCCAGCAGCCAGGCGCCGGCGGCGGCCATGAGGATGCCGAACGTGATGGTGAACCAGGGCAGGTGTTCCTGGACCTGACCGGCCAGGGGCTGGATCGCCAGGCCGAATATGCCGAAGAGCGCGGCGAAGCCGACGGTGATCGAGGCGGTCGCGGTCAGCGCCCGGCCGACGGCGACACCGCGGGTGGGGCTGTCGTCACCGAGGACGAGAAGGGAGAGGTAGGCCGGAAGCAGGGCGAAGCCGCACGGGTTGACGGCGGCGAGGACACCCGCGGTGAGCGCGAGAGTGAGGGGGAGGTCGGACATCACGGATCAGCCGGTCAGCCCGGCGACCTTCTCTGCCAGCCCCTTGCCTCCGGGCAGGACTCCCTCGTACACGGTCTTCCCGTCCCGGTCGAGGATGACGTAGCGGCTCTGCTCGGTGACCTCGAACCGCTTCCAGAGCTCGCCCTTCTCGTCGGACAGTTGGGGAAAGCCGTCGGTACCCGTGTCGGCGACGAAGGCCCTCATGGCCTCATTGGTGTCCAGACCCGCCACGCCGACGACGTTGGCCTTGCCCGCGTGGTCGGCGGCGGCCTTGGCGGTCGCCGCGGCCTGGGCCTTGCATTTCGGGCACCAGGGCGCCCAGAACCACAGCACGGTCGGCTTGCCCGCCAGCGTTCTGCCGTCGAAGGGCTTGCCGTCCACTGTGGTCGCGGTGAACCGCAGCGCCTGCGGCACCACGGGCCCGGCGGTCGGGTCGCCGCTCGCGTGGGAGGAGGCCGGCGGCTGCACGGAGGGCGAGGAGCCCGAGGAGGACGCGCCCGCCCTCTCGTCGTCGGCGCCACTGTCCGCCCCGCATCCCGTGAGTGCGAGGAGGCCGGCGGCGAGGGCAGCAGGCAGAACGGTGCGGGCACGCATGGAGGACTCCTGTGGTCGGGATGGGAACGACTCTAGAACCGACCTCCCGCCCCGCGGGCACGGCAGAGCTTACGGTTCCGTGACATGCGGCGGAGGCGGTGACCGCGCCCGTCCGGCCGCGCGGACGCCTCGGCGGCCGGACACGACCGGAGGGCGGCCACCCGCACCGGCGAGCGCAGTCGTTCCCCACCGAAAGCCCCTCGACGCACCTGCCCGACCGGTGAAGGCACCGATCCGGACCGCGAGCCGCGCTCCGTCCGCTACTCCGCCCGCGGCTCCGGCCGGTCCGCGTCCGGGGCATCAGGTCGGTGGTCGGGGAAGGCCGACCCTGCCGTCGCCTCGTGGTGCAGCCGCAGGAACTCCAGATGCCGCTCGTACTGGTCGAGGGTGTCGCCGATGAGCTGCTCCCTGGTGTAGCCCATGACGTCGTAACCCTGGTTGCCCTCGGCCAGCTGGACCTCGAAGCGCACGTAGTTGTCGTGGGTGCTGACCGACCGGGTGGCGAAGCCGGGGGTCGGCCGTTCGACGGGCCAGATCCGGTAGACGAACTGGTCCTTGGGGCCGATCGGCACGGCAAGACCGACGTAGGGGAGGCCGTTCTCCTCTTCGGTGCCCGAGAGGATCTGCGCCTCCACTCCCTGTTCACGCAGTTCCGTGGCGACTTCCTCGAACGCCGGTCGGCAGACGTCCTCCACGAATCTGACGGCGGCCCGCCTGCCCGGGAACGACATCGCACGTGCCAGCCGATGCCGCCAGTTCCGGGCCCCCGAAGGTCCCTGTTGTGTGGTCCGCCCGGAAAGGGACCCCGGCAGGGTGGTGACCAGCGCATCCTCCCGCATCCGCTCCGAGCGCAGCGCGAGGTAGAGCCCCGCCATGATCAAGAACATGACGAACGAGAAGGGCAACCCCATGATGATCGTGGCGTCGGTAAGGGCCTGCACCCCGCCCACCAGGAGCATGGCGAGGGTGAGCAGACCTGTCGTCACCGCCCAGAAGACGCGGAGCCAGGTCCGCGCGTCGGTCACCGGGGTGGGGAGGTGCGAGCTGAGGTTGCCCATGACCAGGGCTCCGGAGTCGGCGGAGGTGACGTAGAGGAGCAGCCCGACGAAGGTCGCGAGTCCCGCACTGAACGTTGCCCCGGGATATTGGTCCAGCAGTCCGTAGAAGGCCTGCTCCGGGGAGTTGAGCGCGGTGTCCCCGAAAGCGGAGTTTCCGTCGCGCACGACGAACAGGGCGCTGTTGCCGAAGACGGCCAGGAAGAGGCCGGTGAAGAGGAACGGGATGATCAGGGTCGCGGCGACGAACTGGCGCAGGGTGCGGCCTCGCGAGATCCGGGCGAGGAACAGACCCACGAACGGTGCCCAGGCGATCCACCAGGCCCAGAAGAACAGCGTCCACGCGTCCAGCCATTCGGTCGGCTGATCGTAGGCGAACGTGTTGAGTGTCATCGACGGAAATCCGCTGAGGTAGTCGCCGATGTTCTGTACCAGCGCGTTGAGCAGCCGGAACGGTTCGCCGACGACCAGGATGTACAGCATCAGCAGCACCGCGA
Source organism: Streptomyces sp. iso_384 (assembly GCF_056172905.1). Classification (NCBI taxonomy): domain Bacteria; kingdom Bacillati; phylum Actinomycetota; class Actinomycetes; order Kitasatosporales; family Streptomycetaceae; genus Streptomyces; species Streptomyces sp. iso_384. Next base: position 1,803,172 of record NZ_JBWBTT010000001.1, on the reverse strand, counting down.
GGAGCACGTTGAGCTGCGACAGCCGGCGGATGCCCTTGTCGACCCCGGCAGCCGCCGAAACGGTGGCCATCACCACCGCGACGGCGATGAGCCCGATCTGCGCGGGCAGCCCCTCCGGGACGCCGAAGAGGACCTTGAGCCCGTAGTTCAGCTGCACCACACCGATGCCGAGAGACACGGAGATTCCGAAGACCGTACCGATGATGGCCGCCAGGTCGACGGCGTCACCGATCCTGCCGTGGATCCGGCGGCCGATGATCGGGTAGATCGCGGAGCGGATGGCGAGGGGCAGCTTGTGACGGAAGGCGAAGTAGCCGAGTGCCATACCCATCAGCGCGTACATGGCCCAGCCGGTGATGCCGTAGTGGAACAGCGTCCACACCACGGCCTGCCGGGCTGCCTCCAGCGACTCGGGGTCCCCTTCCGGTGGCGCCAGGTAGTGGCTCACCGGGCCGGCGACGGAAAAGAACATCAAGTCGATTCCGATGCCCGCCGCGAACAGCATGGCGGCCCAGGCGAAGAGCCCGTAGTCCGGCTTGTAGTGCTTGGGGCCGAGCTTGATCGTGCCGTACTTCGACACCCCGATGAAGACGACGAACACCAGATACAGGGTCGCGGCGAGGAAGTAGTACCACCCGAACCAGCCGGAGATCTTGTCGACCACCACGCCGATGGCCTCCTCGGCCCCGGAGGGGGTGACGATCGCCCAGATCGAGATGGCCAGGATGAGCGTCGCGGATCCGAAGAAGACCAGCGGTTTGATCGAGCCCGCCTCATGGGCACCGGGCTCGATCTGCGGTTCGTCCGTGTCGGGTTCGGGGCCCTTGGCTCCTGCGGTCGACATGGTCGGCCCCTTTCTTTCCGGGACGGGTGTCCATGCGGCATCCGGTGCGCCGGTGCGGGTCGGTCTTCGATGAGTACGGCGGCCGGAGGTCGACCGGCCGCATGGTCACAGCAGGGCCGAACGGCCGCGCCTCATACGCCGGGGCGACGGCGAGGACCCGCGTCCGGTATCGCGTCGGTGGCCGCTCACAGCAGATGTGCAGCACACCCGGCGCGGGTCTCCCTTGCCTCAGCCGGCGCCATGCTGATCGGCCGGATGCCAGCAACATGGCCTGTGCGGTGGCCATCGGTCCACGGGACTCACCGCCACAGCGTCGAGCCGGTGGCCCAGGCACCCGAGCGGGCTAACGCCCACGGCGGTGACGCCACGTTGCGGAGGGCGGCCGAGGGCCCGGGCACGGTGGTGAGCGGGTCCGCGGCCGCATCGGCAGGCAGGGCGGCGACGTGCCGGGCCGGCACGGTGGGACGCCCCCGTCACTCTCCTCGTGGCCCTGCGACGGAGCCCCTGGCCCGGCAGGAAGGGGTCTCCGTACCTCCGTACAGGACCGTGCGGGCTGCCTCCTCCGCACGGTTCCTACCATTCCCCCATGAGACATCGAATCGCTCGGGACCAGTGGGAACAACGCATGCGAGCCCCTTTGCTGGTGCTGGCCGTGGGCTTCGCCGTGGCCTACGCCGTCCCCGTCCTGGCTCCGGACGCACCGAGCTGGACCCACACGGCGTGCCGGGCCGTGGAGTGGGTCGTGTGGGCGACATTCGCCGCCGACTACATGGCACGCCTGCTGCTCACTCCCGACAGGTGGGCGTTCGTCCGCAGCCATCCCCTGGACCTGCTGGCAGTGGTCCTGCCGCTGGTCCAGCCGCTGCGTCTGCTACGGCTCGTGTCCACGCTGCTGCTGGTGGGCCGACAGGCCCGCCAAGCGCCGCAGATCACGTTGACCCTCTACGTCGTCGGCACCGTCGTCGGCCTCATGATGTTCGGTTCGCTCGCGGTCCTGGAGGTGGAACGGGACGCCCCGAACGGCAACATCCGCACGATAGGCGACGCCGTCTGGTGGTCCTTCACCACCATGACGACCGTGGGGTACGGCGACCTCGCACCCACGACCGGACTCGGCCGACTGCTCGCCGTAGGGCTCATGCTCTCCGGTATCGCGTTGCTCGGCGTCGTGACGGCGAACATCGCGGCCTGGTTCATCTCCCGGTTCGAACGGGACGACGCCGAGGAAAGAAGGCAGACGGCCCTCCTGGAAGCCCTGACCGCGGAAGTCGCCGCCCTGCGGGCCGAGATGGCCAACAGGACGGCGCCCTCGGAGCCCGAACCTCCGGCGCCCCGCTCCGCCGCACCGGCACACCACTGACCATCGCGGGGGAGGTGGTGGGATCGCTCCTCGCCGGTCAGGACTCCCACACCGCGACGACGGACGGCCTGGGCACCGTTCCGGGCCCGTCGGGCCAGGCCGAACCGGGGTTCTCCGTGGTGGCGCCGTCGGCGTTTCGCCCGGGTGCTGAGCGGCGATGAGGATGCGGTCGTCGGTGATGACCGGGCCGAAGGTCTCGGCGCCCTTGGGGACGGTCAGGAACTGCTCGACGTGGCCCCGGTGCGGTCCCGTGACCGGGATGGCGAAAAGGCCGTCGTCGGCGCCGAAGGCGGCACCGTCGGCTGCGAGCACCTCTTCGAGACTGCCCTCGAACGGTGAGGTTCCGAGGATGGCGTGCGGATCGGTCTGCTCGGGCACGGGCGCGAGCATCGCCGGACCGCCAGTGAACCAGGTGCTCAGAGAGCTGCGGGTTCGGTCAGAAAATCAGGCGTGAGTCTCCACCGTCACCGCCTGGCCCGCCCGGACCGTCGCCGGAACGCTGTCGGGAGACACCAGGACGGTGTAGCGCACGACCTGCGTCGAGGACTGCTGCATCCCGCCGCCCGTACCGCTGGGCCGAACTCTCCGACGCGACGGGGCCGGGCGATACGGAGAAGACGGTGCCCTTGACGGAGGCGTTCGAAGTACCGGAGGACGCTGTGGCCTTCTGACCGCTTCTCTCCACGGGCCCCGGGGTGGTGCGGGAGGTGCTGATCAGCTGGTCGGAGCGGGTTGACAGGGCTTCAGGTTCGTTCGTTCGGCCGTTGCCTGGTCGGCGTAGGAAGCCGTGGACGGCAAACGGCCCGCAGCATGCGGCGGAGTCGACGACAAGACGCTCCAGCGCCTCTCCGGCGAAATCACCGCCGCCAAGACGGCAGAGTTCACCCGGCGCAGCTCACCGGACAGCGATCACCGATGAAGAATTGAGGTCGCTGATCCGGGCACCGTAGCCTGCGGACCCCGGCGCATGCGCGCCCTCCTGCCCGTCCGGCGACGGCGACGGACCGATACCGGCCCGTCATTTCCCTTTCGGTCAAATCTCGTCAAAAACTCCGAGCCAGCGGCCCCCTTCCCGGGACTTAACACCTGAGGGAGTGGCGAAAGGCGCACCTTCACAAGTGGTACGTGTACACATCAATCACTCTTTCAGGGAGGCGCGGGTTACCCGCACCCATCGTCACGTAAACGCCCTCCGGCGCACCTTTCACCTGACCTCTCACCACCTTTGAGGTGCACTGCGACGACATGTCCAACTTCGACATCTGCGCAGGCAGGGGTGCAATAACTCCACATACCCCCGGGCGCGTTCACATAGGCTGCGCCTGCCTCTCCAGCACCCGGAGCGGCATGGAATGTCTGAGGTGATGTGTGTGCACGGCATAGGTAGATGGGGGCCGACGACAGCAGCACTGGCGCTGCTGGCCGGAGCCTTCCAAGGAATCACGGCCTCCCCGGCCGTGGCGGAATCCGACTGCTTTCGGGACACGTGCTCGGGAAAGGACCCCATTGCGATGGGGTGCGACGAGGACGCTGAAATCCTTCAACAGGAGACCATGGCGGACGAGTCGGTCTCGGTACGGCTGCTCTGGTCGCCGATGTGTCAGGGCGTATGGGCAAAGGTCTCACGCGATCTCGATACGTCGCCCGCATACGTGTACCTGACACTGTGGACGACACGCGATCCCGACGGCGGTGTTCAGGCCGGTGACAGTCCGGGCGTTCTCGGCAGCGGCGTGGCAGGCGCCTACACCAAGATGCAGAACTGGAAGAAGACGACGGCGAAGGCGTGCTGGAACGACGTCGATACCGCGTTCGACCCCGCACCGACGAAATACACCATCCAGAGCCCCACCAAGCAGAACGACTGGCCGGTCGACGCGAGTCTCGCGGTCCAGCACGGCAGCTGCACGGACTGGATGTGAGGAGCAGCATGCGGAAAAGACGTCTCATACGCCACTTGTCCATGAATCCGCTGGTCATCATGAGCGTGGTGGCGGCATCCGCCGCGCTGGTCCCGATGGCGTCCGCGGATCCCGCGCCGGCCCCCACCGCCGCGGAGAACACGACGCGCATGTTCTCCGCGCCCGGCAAGGACCTGGGCACGGACTACACCTCCTCGGCCGACGAGATCGTGCAGGCCACCGGCGACGCCGAGGGGCTGCACATCCTTTCGGCGCGGGAGAGCGACGGGTTCTCCTTCTACGAGATCGCCCGGCTCAAGCGCAAGGAACTGTCCGACGTCGGCCCGTGGACGGGCTACGTCTGCACCACCGGCTCGGGGAACTACGCGGCGGCGGTCTACGCCCCGTCGGTCTGGTCCAACAAGCCCGGTGCCTACGCGAGCGGCGCGTTCGCCGCGGTGATCCGCCTGTCGGACGGCAAGGTCACCGAGATTCCCGGCGGAGTGCAGCTCGCCTACTTCTCGCCCGGCTGCGGTGCGGGCGACGACGTGGCGTTCACCTCCAGTTCCGCCACGGACACGTCGGAGGGCCGGACCACGGTGATCTCGGTCGACGCGACCACCGGTTCGGTCTCCTCCCGCCGCACCGTCGACGGCTTCCTGACACACGTCACCCCCACCGGGAAGGGCACCGTCGGCGTCCTCTCCGGCAAGCTGGTCGACCTCAAGGACGACGGGAGGACGAAGCTGTCCGCCCGTACGCTCTCCAAGGTGCCCGGCCCCATGTTCGCGCTGGCCGCCTCGGCGAACGGTGCCGTGGACATCGGCACGGTCGACGGCGGGAAGAGCGTCATCTCCCGCTTCGACGGCGAGAAGTTCACCGAGTTGGGCCGCGCGCCGAAGGGCAAGGTGAAGCTGCTGCGCGTGGCCAAGGGCGACGCGGTCGTCGGTGACGTGAAGGCCATCGACACCGGCAAGGCCCCAGGGCTCGCCAAGCACGCCGTGGACGGCCGGGTGGCCGGGATCTCGCGCCTCGGTCATCTGGTGACCCACTCGGTGTTCTCCGAACAGATGAAGGGCGTCACCGAGGGCGTCGGCTCGTCCCTCGCCAAGGGCGCCGGATCGCTCACCGTCAAGGCGACCGCGTTGAGGACGGGCACGAAGGCCACCACGCTCGTGGATGCCGACCGCAAGCGGCCGAAGTCGGACACGACGCCGACGATGGGCCCGACCGCGTTCGCCATGTCCGATGACGACGATCCGCTCACCTGCGGTGAGGCCGCCCCCGAGACCCAGTGCCTGTCCGGGGACGGCGCGGCCGTCATCGGCAAGATCCCGCGCATGGAGACCCCCTGCATCGTCAAGCGCAACGACCCCAAGCGTCAGGCCCTCCAGGCCAGCGCCAACCAGGTCGAGTGGGCGGTCGACCAGGCGGTCCACGGCCGGCTGACCCTCTCGCGTCCGGCGAACTGGCACGACACCGGCCTCGGCGCCTACACCCCGCAGGGTCTGTTCCCCAAGCCGGTCCTGACCGGCGGAGGGGAGATTCCCGCGCAGGTCATGCTGGCCGTCCTCGCCCAGGAATCCAACTTCAAGCAGGCGTCCTGGCACTCCATGAACGGTGACTCGGGCAACGTCACCCGGTCCGACTGGCTCGGGAACGGAAACGGCATCCACGGCTACCCTGACGCGACAGCGGCCGACTGCGGCTACGGCATCGCCCAGGTCACGACCGGCATGGACTCGGCATACCCGGACCAGCTGGACACCCTGCACGCGGGCGCCGTCACCACCGACTACGCGGCGAACATCGCCGCCGGTCTGGGCATCCTGGGCGAGAAGTGGAACCAGCTCAAGGATCTGGGCATGAACGCCAACAGCGGCAGCGCGGCCTACATCGAGAACTGGTACATGGCGCTCTGGGGCTACAACTCCGGCGTCTACACCGTCGGGTCCAACGCCGGCCTGGGCTTCTTCAACAACCCGATCAACCCGAGCTATCCGGCGGACCGCGACCCGTTCCTGCGGTACAGCTACGACGACGCGTCCCGCCCCGGCGAGTGGAACTATCCCGAGAAGATCCTCGGCTGGGCGGAGAACCCCCAGCGGACCTGGAACAACGAAGAGTCCTACGTCCGGCCCGACATGCCGCTGTCCGTCCTCAAGACGCCCCCGTACGGCACCTTCTGCGACGCGTCCAACGCGTGCGACCCGGCCGCGGCCGACCCGTGCCCGAGCTGGAACAACCTGTGCTTCTGGGGCAAGAGCGCGGAGTGGATCGGCTCGCAGAGCGGCAGCAACTCCAGCACCGAGAATCTCCGCTACTCGCTCGGCTCGTCGGAACCCGAGTTGCAGAGCAAGTACGACCACGGCAACTGTTTCGACTGGCCGAACGGCAATTCCAACGCCATCGTCATCGATGACCTCGGAGAGCACGAGGACACCTACGGCTGCGGGGACTTCGAGGGGGCCTGGGACGGCAAGTTCACCCTCCAGTCCGGTGACAACTTCACCATGCAGAGGGACGACAGCACCTACCGCGCGACCCCCTATATCGCCAACATCGACCTGCACCAACTCGGCGCCGGGTACGACCACCACGTGTACTTCACACACAGCTACCCCTACGGGGAGATCTTCCACAAGGTCACCGGCCGGTGGCAGATCAACCCGAAGCTGCTTCCCTCCGGCGACCAGCCCGGCAATCGCTACCGGGTCTTCGTCCACCTGCCGAGCCACGGCGCCGAAGCGACCATCGGGTACGACTTCATCCCGGGGGACAACACGGCCGGCGCCGAGCCCGACCACTGCAGCATCAACCAGGGAACTCGCAGTGCGGGCGAGGAGACCTGGGTCGAGATGGGCACCTTCACCTTCTGGAAGGGCGGCCGGATCGAACTGGACAACATCCAGAAGGGTGCCACCGGAGACGACAACGTGGTGTTCGACGCGGTCGGCTTCATTCCGGCCACCTCCGCCGACCCCGGCATCTGCAGCCTCAACGACGGAGGCCTGTGATGCGCACCGCCCTCCGCGTCCCCGTCGTTCTGATGGCGGTCGCCATCGGTGCGGCGGGGGCCGTCTCCTGTAGCCAAAGCACCCCCGAGAAGACGGCGGCATCCGAGCGTTCGACGGCCGCGGCGCCCAAGGCCGCAGCCACGCCGCCCGGCACGCCGGCCGAGACGCCGACCGTGACGCCTGCCACCGACTTGCCGAAGCACGCGGTCGCCGGAAAGGACCGGCCCAGCATCGGCGCGGGGGTCACGATGGCCGCCGGGTACACCGGGAAGGACTTTCTCTCCCGGTTCGCGAAGAACTGGAAGCTGAACCTGGACAAACCCGTCAAACAGGAAATGCCCAACGGGAAGATGAGAACGTACATCCACGGACGCAGCGGCACCGGAACGACGGTGTCAGCCGGGTTCGCCGACCACACCGACCTGTCGTCCCTGCTGTGCGGGACCGGTACGGACAAGTCCGGCGCTCTCGACTTCCTCGCGGCCTGCACCGAGCTGGACGTGGCGGGAATCGATCACGCCAAGGCGTCTTCCTGGCTCAAACAGGCCAAGAGGGAAACCGACTCCCTGTACAAGGAGCGGGCTGCCGAGACCAAGAACAAGAAGGAGTACGTCGTCAGCGGAGTACTCACCTCGGGCCCCGTGGTGATGGTCCTGCACCGGACGTACGACACGTACTCGCTGCGCATCCTCGGGCACGCGGCGGCCTAGCAAGCCCATGACCGGAAGCGAGAGGCCCTGCCGGCTGCGGCAGGGCCTCTCGCCCCGCGCAGGCCGCCGGCAACGACGGCGGTGACGCCGCGGCGAGCCGGGAGGTCGAGGCACTGAAAGCGCAGCTCCGTGAGTTGGACCGACTGTTGTCCGAGCGGAAACACGAGCTGGCGGATGCCCGGCAGGACAGTGACGTCGCCGCACGAGGAACGGCAGCGAAGAAGCCACCCCCTCGCACTCGCGGCAGGCCCTGGAGGGGTCAGGTCAGGTGCGAGACCTCACGTTTGCCACACCTGCGCGAGGCGACCGCCGCCCGCGGAACTTCCCCGGAAAACGCGTCTCCCCAGGCCAGAACGATTCTGCCTGGGGACGCTCGGTGGGGCGGGTGGGACTCGAACCCACGGCCGACGGATTATGAGTCCGCTGCTCTAACCGGCTGAGCTACCGCCCCGTTTCGGCGTGGCGCGTACAAGTGTGCGCACCGTCTGCCGCAGCATAGCCGGTCATACGATCTCTCGCTCCGGTTGGCCGGCTTCACCTGATCTTGGGGACGTCGCTGCGTGCTGCCCGGTTGCAGGCGAGATCGAGGAGACCCGAAAGAGTCGCCTTCCGGGCCCGTCCGAGGCTCCCGAAGGGGATCCGGCCCACACGCGAAAGAGGACCCCTCGGGGTCCTCTTCCGTTCCGCTCCCCCGACTGGACTCGAACCAGTAACCCTCCGGTTAACAGCCGAATGCTCTGCCAATTGAGCTACAGGGGATCGCGCTCCCCCGACTGGACTCGAACCAGTAACCTGCCGGTTAACAGCCGGCTGCTCTGCCAATTGAGCTACAGGGGATTGCTGCGTTGCCTCGAAATCGTACCTGCCTGGCGGCTGCCGGGCGGCGCGCGTTCGCTGCGACACATACATTAGCGCAAGCAGGGGGGTGCTCCGCCAATCGGTATCGCCCGGGGTGATCTCGGGTGCTCGCGGGTAGGCGGGCTGCACACGTCGCACCAAGCGTAGGAAGGGTGGCAGCCATGCGGTACCGGCTCACGTTCATCGCCGGAGTGGCCCTCGGTTACGTGCTCGGCACGCGAGCCGGGCGCGAGCGTTACGAGCAGTTGAAGAAGTCGGCCCGGCAGTTCGCGGAGAACCCCGCCGTGCGCAACGCCGCCGAGAGTGCCGCGCACAGCGGCCGGGACATCGCGGGCAAGGCGTACCACTCGGTCAGCGACAAGGTCGGGGACAAGGTGCCCGCCTCCGTCGCCGAGCGGGTGCGGTCGCTGCGGGAGCGCAGCAGCCACAACGGCGGCGCCGAGGACGACTGGGGGACCACGAACACCTGAGCGACGGGGGCCCGGCGGCCGAAGGCGTCGGTTACGGGAACGTCGCGTGGTGCGGCAGAATCTCCGTATGGGCATAGTCGCGGGGTTGGACAGTTCTTCCGCCTTCACTCACATCGTCGTCTGCGACACGGAGTCGGGCGCCGTGCTCCGGGAGGGGTACGCCGCCCACCCGGTCGAGGCGAAGGCCACCGAGGTCGATCCGCAGGCCTGGCTGCTCTCGCTCGGTGAGGCGGCCTCCGGCGGGCTGCTCGAAGGTGTGCAGGCCATCGGGGTCTCCGCCCAGCAGCACGGGCTCGTGCCGCTGGACCAGCAGGGCAACCTCGTGCGTCCCGCGCTGCTCGGCAACGACCGGCGGGCGCAGGTCGCCGCCGCCGATCTCGTCGACGCACTGGGCGGGCGGCAGGCCTGGGCGGAGGCCGTCGGGGCCGTGCCGAGCGCCGCGCAGCCGGTGGCGAAGCTGCGCTGGCTGGCGCGGACCGAGCCGGAGAACGCCCAGCGGGTGGCCGCCGTGCTCCAGCCGCACGACTGGCTCGTGTGGCAGTTGCTGGGCCGGCCCGCCCGGCGGACCACGGACCGGGGCGCGGCCTCGGGCACCGGGTACTGGTCGGCAGGCTCCGCCTCCTACCGCCCCGATCTGATGGAGATCGCCCTCGGGCACTCCGCCGCGCTGCCCGAGGTGCTCGGGCCCGCCGACTCCGCCGGGATGACCCCGGAAGGGCTGCTGATCTCCGCGGGCACCGGCGAGACCATGGCCGCGGCCTTCGGGCTCGGGGTCGCGGTGGGCGACGCGGTGGTGTCGCTGGGGGCCTCCGGGTCCGTGATGGCGGTGCATCACGAGGCGCTCGCCGATCAGAGCGGCATGATCACCTCGTTCGCCGACGCCACCGGGATGCATCTGCCGGTGGTGCACCTCTCCAATGCCGTGCGTGCGCTGCGGGGCACCGCCGAGATGCTGGGCGTGGACGGGCTGGAGGAGCTGTCCGCGCTCGCCATGAAGTCGACGCCCGGCGCTTCGGGGCTCGTGCTGCTGCCCTACCTGGAAGGTGAGCGCACCCCGCAGCTTCCGCACACCGCGGGCACCCTGAGCGGGCTGCGGCGCGAGTCGATGAAGCCGGAGCATCTGGCGCGGGCCTCGTTCGAGGGAATGCTGTGTTCGCTCGCCGACGCCCTGGACGTCCTGCGCGGGCGGGGTGTGGAGGTGCGGCGGGTGTTCCTGCTGGGCGCGGCCGCCGAACTGCCCGCCGTGCAGGCGCTGGCTCCGGCGGTGTTCGGCACCCAGGTCGTGGTGCCGCAGCCCGCCCAGTACGCGGCGCTCGGCGCGGCCCGGCAGGCTGCCTGGGCGCTCGGCGTCTCGCAGGGCGCTCTCGACCCGCGCACTCCCCCGGCCTGGCAGGGTGCGGCGGCCCAGGTGCTGGAGCCCGGCGACGAGCTGGCGGTCGGCGGTGCGGTGCGTCAGCAGTACGCGGCGACCCGGGACCAGATCCACCCCGGGGCCTTCCGTGGCGTCCACCCGGAGTGAGCGCGGGCGTCGGCGTGCGTCCGTGACGCCCGAGCGCGCCCCTGGAGCGCGCGGGTTTCCCGAGCGCTCCAGGTTTGACCCGGGCTTGGGGAAAAGGGTTCGCTCTCGGAGTACGGCGTACGCGAAACTGGGTCGGCCTCTGCCTTCCGCCGATTCCGAGAGACCCGCGTGCTCATAAAACTCCTGCGGGCCCATCTGGGCCCGTACAAGAAACCCATCGTGCTGCTGGTCTGTCTCCAGCTGCTCCAGACCTGCGCCACCCTGTATCTGCCCAGCCTGAACGCCGACATCATCGACAACGGTGTCGTCACGGGTGACACCGGCTACATCCTGGAGTTCGGCGGTCTCATGATCGCCGTCAGTGTTCTGCAGGTCCTCTGCAATGTGGGGGCCGTCTACTACGGGGCGCGTACCGCCGCCGCTCTCGGGCGGGATGTGCGGGCCGCCGTCTTCGACCGGGTGCAGTCCTTCTCCGCCCGTGAGCTGGGCCGCTTCGGGGCGCCCTCGCTGATCACCCGGACCACCAACGACGTCCAGCAGGTCCAGATGGTGGTGCTGCTGGCGTTCACGCTGATGGTGTCGGCCCCGATCATGTGCGTCGGCGGCATCGTCATGGCGCTCGGCCTGGATGTGCCGCTCTCCGCCGTGCTGCTGGCGGTCGTGCCGGTGCTCGGGGTCTCGGTCGGCCTCATCGTGCGGAAGATGGGGCCGCTGTTCCGCACCATGCAGGAGCGGCTGGACGGCGTGAACCGGGTGCTGCGCGAGCAGATCACCGGCAACCGGGTCATCCGCGCCTTCGTCCGGGACGGGTACGAGGAGAAGCGGTTCCGGGGTGCGAACACCGAGCTGACCGGTGTGTCGGTGGCGACCGGGCGGCTGATGGCGCTGATGTTCCCGACCGTGATGACGGTGGTCAACCTGTCGTCGGTCGCGGTGGTGTGGTTCGGCGCGCACCGGATCGACAGCGGCGGGATGCAGATCGGTGCGCTGACCGCGTTCCTCGCCTATCTGATGCAGATCGTGATGGCCGTGATGATGGCCACCTTCATGTTCATGATGGTGCCGCGCGCCGAGGTGTGCGCCGAGCGCATCGAGGAGGTCCTCGGGACCGAGTCGAGCGTCGTGCCGCCCGTCGCGCCCGTCACCGAGCTGCGGCGGCACGGGCATCTGGAGGTGCGGGGCGCGGAGTTCCGCTACCCGGGTGCGGAGGAGCCGGTGCTGCGGAACGTGGATCTGGTGGCCCGGCCAGGTGAGACGACGGCGGTCATCGGGTCGACGGGCAGCGGGAAGTCCACGCTGCTCGGGCTCGTACCCCGGCTGTTCGATGTGACGGACGGCGAGGTGCTGGTCGACGGCGAGGACGTGCGGACGCTGGATCCGGTGCTGCTGTCCAAGACGGTGTCGCTGGTGCCGCAGAAGCCGTATCTCTTCTCGGGGACGGTCGCGACGAACCTGCGGTACGGGAACCCGGACGCCACCGACGAGGAGCTGTGGCACGCGTTGGAGGTGGCGCAGGCGAAGGAGTTCGTGGAGGCGCTGGAGCACGGGCTGGACGCGCCGATCGCGCAGGGCGGCACCAATGTGTCGGGCGGTCAGCGGCAGCGGCTGGCGATCGCGCGGACGCTGGTGCAGCGCCCGGAGATCTATCTGTTCGACGACTCGTTCTCCGCGCTGGACTTCGCGACCGACGCGGCTCTGCGGGCGGCGCTGGGCCGGGAGACGGCCGGGGCGACCGTGGTGATCGTGGCGCAGCGGGTGTCCACCATCCGTGACGCGGACCGGATCCTGGTGCTGGACGAGGGCCGGGTCGTGGGATCCGGGACCCATCACGAGCTGATGGACGGCAATGAAACGTACCGGGAGATCGTGCTCTCCCAGCTGACGGAAGCGGAGGCCGCGTAATGGCCGGTCCGGGTGGACGGATGATGGCCGGGGGCGCGCCCACCGACCGGTCGATGGATTTCAAGGGGTCGAGCAAGCGGCTGCTGAAGCGGTTCGGCCGGGAGAAGACCTCGCTCTGGCTGATGCTCGGCGCGGTGGCGGTGAGCGTCGGTCTTTCGGTGGCCGGGCCGAAGATCCTCGGCAGGGCGACCGACCTGATCTTCGCCGGTGTCGTCGGGCGCGACATGCCCGAGGGCTCGACGAAGGCGCAGGCGATCGAGGGGCTGCGCGAGGAGGGCCGCGGCTCGATGGCCGACATGCTCTCGGGGGTGAGCTTCACCCCGGGCGAGGGCATCGACTTCGGGGCGGTGGGGAACGTCCTGCTGCTGGCCCTGGCGGTCTATGTCGGGGCCGGACTGCTGATGCTGGTGGCGACGCGGCTGTCGATCCGGGTGATCAACCGGATCGTGTTCCAGTTGCGTGAGGACCTCCAGACGAAGCTGGCGCGGCTGCCGCTGTCGTACTTCGACCGGGCCAAGCGCGGTGAAGTGCTGAGCCGGGCGACGAACGACATCGACAACATCTCGCAGACGCTCCAGCAGACGATGGGCCAGCTCATCAACTCGCTGCTGACCATCGTCGGTGTGCTGGTCGTGATGTTCTGGATCTCGCCGCTGCTGGCGCTGGTCGCGCTGGTGACGGTTCCGCTGTCGGTGGTCGTGGCGACGCAGGTCGGCAAGCGGTCGCAGCCGCAGTTCGTGCAGCAGTGGCGGGTGACGGGCACGCTCAACGCCCATGTCGAGGAGATGTACACCGGGCACCACCTGGTGAAGGTCTTCGGCCGGCAGCAGGAGTCCGCACGGGACTTCGCCGAGCAGAACGAGGCGCTGTACGAGGCGGGCTTCAAGGCCCAGTTCGCCAGCGGGCTCATGCAGCCGCTGATGTTCTTCATATCCAACCTCAACTATGTGCTGGTCGCGGTGGTCGGCGGGCTCCGGGTCGCCTCGGGCACGCTGTCGATCGGTGACGTCCAGGCGTTCATCCAGTACTCGCGGCAGTTCTCGATGCCGCTGACGCAGGTCGCCTCGATGGCCAACCTCATCCAGTCCGGCATCGCGTCCGCGGAGCGGGTCTTCGAGCTGCTGGACGCCGAGGAGCAGGAGGCGGATCCGGAGCGCGGTGAGCGCCCGGAGCGGCCCGCCGGCCGGGTCTCGCTGGAGAAGGTGTCCTTCCGCTACGAGCCGGAGAAGCCGCTGATCGAGGATCTGTCGCTGAGTGTGGAGCCGGGGCAGACCGTCGCGATCGTCGGTCCGACCGGGGCGGGCAAGACCACGCTGGTCAATCTGCTGATGCGGTTCTACGAGGTGACCGGCGGGCGGATCGCGCTCGACGGGGTCGATGTGGCGAAGATGTCCCGGGACGATCTGCGGTCCTCGATCGGCATGGTGCTCCAGGACACCTGGCTGTTCGGCGGGACGATCGCGGAGAACATCGCGTACGGCGCTTCGCGCGAGGTCACCCGGGAGGAGATCGAGGAGGCGGCCCGGGCGGCGCATGCCGACCGGTTCATCCGGACGCTGCCCGACGGGTACGACTCGGTGATCGACGACGAGGGGACCGGGGTCAGCGCGGGCGAGAAGCAGCTGATCACCATCGCGCGGGCGTTCCTGTCCGACCCGGTGATCCTGGTGCTCGACGAGGCGACCAGTTCGGTGGACACCCGGACCGAGGTGCTGATCCAGAAGGCGATGGCGCGCCTCGCCCACGGGCGTACGTCGTTCGTGATCGCGCACCGGCTCTCCACGATCCGGGACGCGGACGTGATCCTGGTGATGGAGAGCGGCTCGATCGTCGAACAGGGCACGCACGAGGAGCTGTTGGCGGCCGGTGGCGCCTACGCGCGGCTGTACGCCGCCCAGTTCGCGGAGGCGCTGGCCGAGGTGGACTGAGCGTTCCGGCCGGGTGGATCAGTCGAGGTAGCCGCGGAGTTGGTCGGCGAAGGCGTGGTCCCGCAGCCTGCTGAGGGTCTTGGACTCGATCTGGCGGATGCGTTCGCGTGTCACGCCGAAGATCCGGCCGATCTCCTCCAGGGTGCGGGGCCGCCCGTCCTCCAGGCCGTACCGCAGTTGTACGACCTTGCGTTCGCGTTCGCCGAGTGTGGAGAGCACCGCCTCCAGGTGTTCGCGCAGCAGCAGGAAGGCGGCGGACTCGACGGGTGAGGCGGCGTCGCCGTCCTCGATGAGGTCGCCGAAGGAGACGTCGTCCTCCTCGCCCACGGGGGCGTGCAGCGAGACGGGCTCCTGGGCCAGGCGGAGGACTTCGGTGACCCGCTCGGGCGTCAGATCCAGCTCCGCGGCGATGTCCTCGGCGGTCGGCTCGACGCCGCGTTCCTGGAGGAGCCGGCGCTGGACCCGGACCACGCGGTTGATCAGCTCCACGACATGGACCGGGACGCGGATGGTGCGGGCCTGGTCGGCCAGGGCGCGGGACATGGCCTGGCGGATCCACCAGGTGGCGTACGTGGAGAACTTGTAGCCCCGGGCGTAGTCGAACTTCTCCACCGCCCGGATCAGCCCGAGGTTCCCCTCCTGGACCAGGTCGAGCATGGTCAGCCCGCGGCCCACATAACGCTTGGCGACGGAGACGACGAGGCGGAGGTTGGCCTCGATGAGGCGGCGTTTGGCCGTGCGGCCCATCACCACCAGGCGGTCCAGGTCCCCGGCGAGGCGGGAGTCGAGGTCGGGGGTGCCCGCGAGGCGTTCCTCGGCGAAGAGCCCGGCCTCGACGCGGCGGGCGAGGTCGACCTCCTCGGCGGCGGTGAGCAGCGGGATGCGGCCGATCTCGCGCAGGTACTGCCGGAACAGGTCGGAGGTGGGGCCGCCGGAGTCCGCCCGGTTCCGCGGCTCCGGCGGTTCGGGGAGATGCGTCGCTTCCACCATGACTGCCTCGGGTGCGTGTCCGGGCGGGCCGGCTGTGGTCTCCGGGTGGTGCAGGGCCCTGTGCTGCGCCGGGATGGCCGCGATGGGCTCGGTCGTGGTCGTCACGGTCCGGGTCTGCACGGGGGCGACCTCCAGGTGATCGCTGCCGGATGACGGGGGTGGAGGTCTGCCCGGCCCCGGGTGTTCCCCGCGAACCGGCGTGCTCCGATGACTCAGACATTCCCCAGTGTGGGGTACGACACACGACTGTCACGAGGGGCGTGCGAGGACTTTCTGATTCCGGTCCGTCACCGGGTGGTTACCGGGCCCGCCGGATCCGCCCGGGCCGGCTCGCCGGGCGGTGGGCGGGCGGTGGGCGGGCGGTGGGCGGGCTCAGAGCGCGGCGGCGCCGTGGGCGCGCAGGGACTGGGCGTACTGCTGGAGCACCCAGACCTCGTTCTGC
Organism: Streptomyces sp. iso_384; assembly: GCF_056172905.1. Classification (NCBI taxonomy): domain Bacteria; kingdom Bacillati; phylum Actinomycetota; class Actinomycetes; order Kitasatosporales; family Streptomycetaceae; genus Streptomyces; species Streptomyces sp. iso_384. The sequence goes on along the minus strand of NZ_JBWBTT010000001.1, from coordinate 1,787,231 downwards.
GCGGCGGCCAGCTCGTGCGGAGCCACGTTGCTGCCGAGGCGGACGAGGCTGCCCTGTACGTCGTTGATGCGGCGGTCCACGGCGCGCAGCCGGACCTGGACGAGCTGGACCCCCGCGTAGGTCTCGTCGATCGTTTTGCTCATGAAGACCTCGACGGCGAGCTCCGTGACGAGGCTGCGGACGGTGTTGTCGGGGGCCGCGTCCATGACGGCGACCAGATACTCGCGGTTGTCGGCGAGGCCCTGCTCGGCGCCGCCCGCCTCCTCGATGCAGCGGCGCACGGCGGCGTAGGGCGGGGCGGTGAACTCGTCCACGCCGTAGGCGTCGAAGGCCGGCGCGACCAGGGCGGGCTTCTGGAGGGCCAGCTTGAGCAGCTCCCGCTCGGTGCGGTGGGCGGGGCTGCGGAGGTTGAGCGCGGGGCCGGAGAAGCCGGGGGCGGCCGGCTGCGGGGCGCCGCGGGGGGCCCGGGGCCCGCCGCGGGAGCCCTGGGGTCCGCCGCGCTCCCCGTCGCCACCCTTGTCACGGGCCCAGCGGGCGAGCTGGGCGACGCGGCGGACGACGAACTCCTGGTCGAGGATGCCGACGAACCCGGCGAGCTGGACGGCGACCTCGCGCTGCACGCTGCTCGTCTTGATCTTGGCGACGACGGCGGCGGCCTCGTCGAGCGCCGCGCCGCGCCCGGCCGGGGTCTCCAGGTCGTACCGGCCGACGATCTGGCGCAGCGCGAACTCGAAGAGCGGGGTGCGCGGCTCGACCAGGTCGCGCACCGCGTCGTCGCCCTTGGCGAGCCGCAGATCGCAGGGGTCCATGCCCTCCGGGGCGATGGCGATGTAGGTCTCGGCGGCGAACTTCTGGTCGTCCTCGAAGGCGCGCAGGGCCGCCTTCTGGCCGGCCGAGTCGCCGTCGAAGGTGAAGATCACGCGGGCGCTGCCGTTGTCCATGAGGAGGCGGCGCAGGATCTTGATGTGGTCGTTGCCGAAGGCGGTGCCGCAGGTGGCGATGGCAGTGGTGACCCCGGCGAGGTGGCAGGCCATGACGTCGGTGTAACCCTCGACGACGACGGCGCGGCTGGCCTTGGCGATGTCCTTCTTGGCCAGGTCGATGCCGTAGAGCACCTGGGACTTCTTGTAGACCGGGGTCTCGGGGGTGTTCAGGTACTTCGGGCCGTTGTCGTCGTCGCGGAGCTTGCGAGCGCCGAAGCCGACGATGTCGCCCGCGGTGTCGCTGATCGGCCACATCAGCCGGCCGCGGAAGCGGTCGATCGGGCCGCGGCGGCCGTCCTGGGAGAGCCCGGAGGTGATCAGCTCCTTGTCGCTGAAGCCCTTGCCGCGCAGATAGCGGGTGAGGTGGTCCCAGCCGGCCGGGCTGTAGCCGACGCGGAAGTGGGCGGCGGCGTCCTGGTCGAAGCCCCGCTCGGCGAGGAACTTCCGGCCGATCTCGGCCTCGGGGCTCTCCAGCGCGCGGACGTAGAACTCGGCGGCCGCCTGGTGGGCCTCGATCAGCCGGATGCGTTCGCCGCGCTGGTGGGAGGGGTTGTAGCCGCCCTCCTCGTACCGCAGGGTGATGCCCGCCTTGGCGGCGAGGCGCTCGACCGTCTCCGAGAAGGAGAGGTGGTCGATCTTCATCACGAAGGCGATCGTGTCGCCGCCCTCCTGGCAGCCGAAGCAGTGGAACAGGCCCTTGCCGGGGCTGACCTGGAAGGAGGGGGACTTCTCGTCGTGGAAGGGGCAGAGACCTTTGAGGTTTCCGCCGCCCGCGTTGCGCAGCTGAAGGTACTCGGACACGACGGAGTCGATCGGGACCGCGTCCCGTACCGCCTTCACGTCGTCGTCGTTGATCCTGCCAGCCACGCATGAAGTCTACGGGTGGGCGCGGACAGTCGGACGCGCGGCGGGTGGGCCGCCGGGGCGCGGGCCGTGCCGCCCGCGCCCCGGCCGTACGCCTCAGAGCAGGGAGTCCAGCGGGACCGACGGGTCGGCGAGGGCTTCCGGGTCGTGCTGCTGACGGGCCCGGATCAGCTCCTGGACCGTCTCGGTGACATCCCACACGTTGACGTTCATCCCGGCGAGGACGCGGCGGTCCTTCAGCCAGAACGCGATGAACTCCCGCTTTCCGGCGTCGCCCCGGATGATCACCTCGTCGTAGGAGCCGGGCGGGGCCCAGCCGGAGTATTCGAGGCCCAGGTCGTACTGGTCGGAGAAGAAGTACGGGACGCGGTCGTACGTCACGTCCTGGCCGAGCATGGCGCGGGCGGCGGCGGGTCCGCCGTTCAGGGCGTTGGCCCAGTGCTCGACGCGCAGCCGGGTGCCGAGCAGCGGGTGGACGGCGGCGGCGACGTCCCCGGCGGCGTAGATGTGCGGGTCGGAGGTGCGCAGCGAGGCGTCCACGGCGATGCCGCCGCCGTGCGCCCGCTCGGCCATCTCCAGCCCGGCGGCCTCGGCGAGCGCGGAGCGCGGGGCGGCGCCGATCGCGGCGAGGACGTCGTGGGCGAGGTGCTCCTCGCCGTCGTCGGTGCGGACGGCGAAGACCATGCCGTCCTGGCCGGTGATCTCGGTGAGGCGGGCGCCGAAGTGGAAGCGGACGCCGTGCGCGCTGTGCAGTTCGGTGAAGATCTGGCCCAGCTCGGGGCCGATGACCTGGTGCAGCGGGGTGGGCTCGGCCTCGACGACGGTGACCTCGGCGCCGTAGCCCCGGGCGGCGGCGGCGACCTCCAGGCCGATCCAGCCGGCTCCGGCGATGACCAGGTGGCCGTTGTCGCGGCCGAGGGCGGCGAGCACGTTGCGCAGCCGGTCGGCGTGGGCGAGGCGGCGCAGGTGGTGGACGCCGGCCAGGTCGGTGCCGGGGATGTCCAGGCGGCGGGGTTCGGAGCCGGTGGCCAGCAGCAGCTTGTCGTAGTGGATGACGGTGTTGTCGCCGAGCTGCACGGTCCTGGCGTACCGGTCGAGCGCGGTGACCGGCTGGCCGAGGTGCAGCTCGATGTCGGCGCCCGCGTACCAGGGGCGTTCGTGGGTGAAGACGCTGTCGCGTTCGGCCTTGCCGTCCAGGTAGCCCTTGGAGAGCGGCGGTCGTTCGTAGGGGTGGTCGCGCTCGTCGCCGATGAGGATCACTCGGCCGGTGAACCCTTCGGCGCGCAGTGTTTCGGCCGCCTTCGCCCCTGCGAGTCCTGCTCCGACGATGACGAACGTCTGATGTGCGTCGACCACTTGATGCCTCCTCAGTGCTGTGCTGCGCGGCGCCCCCACAGCTGCGAGCGTCCCGCACGCAGCGTGATGACGAAAGAGGGTGTGCCCCGGACAGGTCACACCCAGTGGTCAGATGTCCGGCCCCTTCCAGTCTGCCGGTCAGCCGCGACGGGCGGTGAGCGCGGCGTGCAGGGATCGTGCGGAGGCGTCGGTGAGGGCGGCGATCTGGTCGACGAGGACGCGCTTGCGGGCGTGGTCGTCGGGCGCCTGGTCGAACAGGGCGCGGAAGTGCGGTTCCAGGCCTTCGGGGGCGCGGGAGGTGAGGGCGGCGGCCAGCTCGGCGATGACGATGCGCTGGTCGGCGCGGAGGGTCTCCTGCTCGGAGCGCTGCATCACGTACCGGTCGGCGACCGCCTTGAGCACGGCGCACTCGTGGCGCACGGCGCGCGGGACGACCAGCTCGGCGCCGTACCGGCCGAGGCGGCCGGGGCCGTACACCGCGCGAGTGGCGGTCTCGGCCTCCGTGCAGAAGCGGCCGATGAGCTGGCTGGTGGCGTCCTTCAGGCGGGCCTGGGCCACGGCGGAGCCGTCGTAGCCGTGCGGCCACCAGTCCTGGTCGATCAGCCGGTCCAGGGCTTCGGACAGCTCCTGCGGGTCGGTGCCGGCCGGGACGTACCGGCCGATGGCGACGGCCCAGATCTCCTCGCGCTCGGGCTCGGCGTAGAGGCAGTTGGGGTCGATGTGCCCGGCGTGCAGTCCGTCCTCGAAGTCGTGGACGCTGTACGCCACGTCGTCGGACCAGTCCATCACCTGGGCCTCGAAGCAGGTGCGGTCCTCGGGTGCGCCCTTGCGGGCCCAGGCGAAGACCGGCAGGTCGTCGGCGTACACCCCGAACTTGACCGAGTGCGGGTCGGTGGGGTGCGCGCCGCGCGGCCAGGGGTACTTGGTGGCGGCGTCCAGGGCGGCCCGGGTGAGGTTGAGGCCGACGCTGACCAGGTCGCCGGTGCGCGGGTCGCGGACGAAGCGCTTGGGCTCCAGGCGGGTCAGCAGGCGCAGCGACTGGGCGTTGCCCTCGAAGCCGCCGCAGTCGGAGGCGAAGTCGTTGAGCGCCTGTTCGCCGTTGTGGCCGAACGGCGGGTGGCCCATGTCGTGGGCGAGGCAGGCGGTCTCCACCAGGTCCGGGTCGCAGCCGAGGACCGCGCCGAGCTCGCGGCCGACCTGGGCGCACTCCAGGGAGTGGGTGAGGCGGGTGCGGGGGCTGGCGTCCCAGACGAGCGAACGGGTGCCGGGCGTGACCACCTGGGTCTTCCCGGCGAGCCGGCGCAGGGCCGCGGAGTGCAGGACCCGGGCGCGGTCGCGCTGGAAGGCGGTGCGGCCGGGCCGCTTGTCCTCCTCGGTGTCGAAACGCTCGGTGTCGGCGGACCCGTAGGGACTCGACCCCGTGGTCCGGTGTGCGCTCTGCGTGCCTTGTGTGCCGTGTGCCGGTTCTGCCCCGGGTGCGCCCTGTGTGCCGTCCATGGTTCCGACATTAGCGACCGGGACGGACAACCGGACGCGAGCGGGCCCGGGATGTCAGGCGGAAGCGAGCAGGCTCACCGCGTCGGCCCGGACGTCTCCCGGGGTCCGCACCGCCTGGTCGTAGCGGTGCAGCAGGAGGCGGGCCATCGCCGGGTGGGCGCCGAGCGGGGCGGCGGCCCGGTGCGGTGCGGCCTCGGCGCAGGCGCTCGCGAAGCGTCCGGGGGCGGTGAAGTACGAGGCGACGAAGGTCCGGTGGCGTCCTCGGGCGGCCAGCGCGCGCAGGGCGGCGGGGACGGTGGGCGTGGTGGCGGAGGCGTACGCGGGGAGGACGGGCACACCGAGGCGTTCGGCCAGCAGGCGGGCGGTGCGCCGGGTGTCCTGGGCGGAGTCGGGGTCGCGGGAGCCGGCGGCGGCGAGGACCACGGCGGCGGCCCGCCCGCCCCGGTCGGTGGCGTCCCAGCCGGCCTCGACGAGCCGCCCGTACAGCGCCTCGACGAGCAGGGGGTGCGGTCCGAGGGGCGCGGCGATCCTGGTCCGTACGGCGGGGGCGGCGGACGCCCTGGCGGGCAGGTCGCGCTTGACGTGGTGACCGCGCCCCAGGAGCAGCGGTACGAGGACGGCGTCGGCTCCGCGCAGGCCGTCCAGGGTGTCCGGGAGCAGCGGCCGGTTCAGCTCGATGTGGCCGAGCCGGACGTCGAGGCCGGGGCGCAGCTCGCGCACCCGGTCCAGGAGGGCCAGCACGGTGCGCAGGGCCTCCGGGTCGCGGCTGCCGTGCGCCACGGCGACCAGGGACGGGGCGGGCGCGCCGCCGGGGTGCGGGGCGGGGCGGTCGGGCCGGGTGCGGTGCATGGGCCTGCGGGTTCCGTTCCGGGAGACGAGGCTGAGCTGGGCGCCGAGCCGGTCGGTGATACGGGTGAGGAGTTGCGCGGTGCTGTCGGTCATCGAGGTCGACTCGCGAGGCTGGTGCGTGTCCGGCTCCGTCATGGACCGATGGTGCCGGGCGGAGGTTGCCGGGCCGTTGCGCGAGGGTCACGGGGGTTTTCCGCCGCCTCACGGCGGGGGCGGGAGCGGTGTGCGTACGCCGGTGGCGGATGCCACAACCGGGGCGGCGGGCGAACCTTCGTGGCATTCCGGGCGTCAGATGGGGTGGGGGGCGCGGGGCGCACACGGGTACGGGTGCGGGTGCGGTGGACGACGGACAGGCGGGGCGAGGGGTGGGGGTTCTGGTGCGCGGGAAGGCCGGGAAAGCCGGAGGGACCGGGGAAGCCGGAGAGATCGACGAGACCGGTGGGAGACGGAAGGGGCTCGGGCGGTCCGGGCATCTCGGGCTGCGGCTGAAGGAGATCCGGTGGCCGGCCCGGCCCGCTCTGCGGCTGCCGCGCACCCGGCGGGTCCAACGGCGTCTGGTGCAGGGGCTGATGGCCGCTTGTGTGCTGGCGCTGGTGCCCGCGACCTGGATGCGTCTGGAGGCCGGCGACCGGGTGGGCACGACGGCCGAGGCTCCGGCGCGGGAGGTCGCCGTGGTGTTCGGGGCCGGGCTGTGGAACGGCCGGCCGACCCCGTACCTCGCGCACCGGCTGGACGCGGCGGCCGAGCTGTACCGCGCCGGGAAGGTGAAGGTCGTCCTGGTCACCGGGGACAACAGCCGGGTGGAGTACGACGAGCCGGACGCGATGCGCACGTATCTCACCGGGCGCGGGGTGCCCGACGAGCGGATCGTGAGCGACTACGCCGGATTCGACTCCTGGGACTCCTGCGTCCGGGCCAAGAAGATCTTCGGCGTCGACCGGGCGGTGCTGGTGAGCCAGGGCTTCCACATCCACCGGGCGGTCACGCTGTGCCGGTCCGCCGGGATCGACGCGTACGGCGTCGGGGTCGACGAGCCACGGGACTCCGTCTGGTACTACGGCGGCGTCCGGGAGCTGGCGGCCTCGGGCAAGGCGGCGCTGGACGCCCTGTTCCGGCCCGACCCGCGCTTCCTGGGGCCGAGGGAGCCGGGTGTGACGGAGGCGCTGGCCGCCGGGGCACGCTGACGGGCCCGCCCCGGGCTCCCGCCCGCAGCGCGGCGTCGGCCGCTTGCTCCGGGCGGGTGAATCCTGAGGTCGGGGTGGTCTAGCTAGGGCCTGTCCGGCGTACGGCCGGTGATCCACCGGCCCTCGGGGATGCGGACGCCGCCCGTCCGCAGCGAGCGGGTGACGGCGGCCGCGGCGAGATAGACCCAGGCCCGCACGGACCCGCCCGCCCCGTCGCCGGGGCCCGGCGTGCCCGCCTCGCCCGGCAGCTCGACCTCGCGGACGACCCGTTCGTACAGGTTGCGCGGGTGGCCCGGGCCCAGGAACTCCTCCAGGTGGTCCAGCAGCCCGAGCAGCTCCCCGTACACCCCCGGCGCGGCGACGAGGAGGGTGCCGTGGACGCGGCCGTGGCCCTCGATCGCGTACGGGTAGCCGGGACCGTCGTAGAGGAGGGCCCGGGGCAGTACGGCCGGCCGCTCCCCCGCCGTACGGCCCCGGAGGAACAGGTCGTGGTTGGGTTCGCCCGGCAGCAGCGTCCCGTACACGAAGAAGGGCAGCTCGGCGGCGACGGGTCCGCCGGGGACGGCCGTGGTCACGGTCGCCGTCACAGGGCCGCCGGGGGCGCCGTCTCCGCCGTCACCCAGCCGAGGTAGCGGGCGCTGCCCCGGACCACCGGCAGGGCGATGATCTCCGGGGCGTCGTAGTCGTGCTCCTGCTGAAGGTGCTCCTCCAGTTCGCCGTAGCGCTCCGACGTCGTCTTGAAGAACACCTGCCACTCCTCGGTCGTCTCGATGGCGTTCTGCCACCGGTAGACGGAGGTGACGGGGGCGGAGATCTGCGCGCAGGCCGCCAGCCTGGCCTCCACCGCCGACCGGGCCAGGGCCTGGGCCTTGTCCTCGCTGTCGGTCGTGGTCAGTACGGTCAGCCATGCCGGCGGCGCTGTCATCGTCGGTCTCCTCGGAATGCGGACTGCGGCGGGCTTCCTGCCCGTGGGCCTTCGATGTGATTGTCGGCCCACGGGCCGTCAGGCGCCGTACGGACGGAGATTCCGGGCGTCGCGAAGTGCCGTGCCCCACCACACCAGCTGGTCCAGCAGCGTCTTGGCCGCCACGTCGGCGGGCTCCGGGTCCAGGTGGCGCCCCTCGTCGTCGAAGAGGACACCGGCGTTGTGGAAGGACACGGTGTCGCGGACGGTGACGGTGTGCAGCTCGGCGAAGACCTGCCGGAGGTGTTCGACGGCCCGCAGCCCACCGGAGATGCCGCCGTAGCTGACGAAGGCGACGGGCTTGGCCTGCCATTCGGCGCTGTGCCAGTCGATGAGGGTCTTCAGCGGCGCGGGGAACGAGTGGTTGTACTCGGGGGTGACGACGACGAAGGCGTCGGCCGCCGCGAGCCGTTCGGAGACCGTGGCGAGCCGCGCCGCCTCCTCCGGCCCGGGGCTGAAGGTGATCGCGGTGGGCAGGCCGGTCTCGGCGACGTCGATCAGTTCGGTCTCGACGCCGGGGTGTCCGGCCGCGCGGGCCAGGAACCAGTCGGCGACGACGGGGCCGAAACGGCCGTCGCGGTTGCTGCCGAGGATGACGGCCACCTTGAGCGGGGCGGGCTCGGTGGACGAGGCGGTGGATGGCGCGGAAGACGTGGATGCGGCTGTGGTGTCCATGGCGTCGACCCTTCAGCCTCAACCGCGGTTGAGGTCAAGCCCGCCCGGCCGGGCCCGCTCATCCGGGCGCGGGCGGACGAGCCCGCCGCCCCGCTCCGTCCGGCCGGGCCCGCCCCGGCCCGTACGGCACGCCTACCGTGGCCGCATGACGACGCATCCGCCCACGCCCCACATCGAGTTCGACGGCCGCCCGGCCACCGAGGAGACCCTGCGGATCCCCGCGCTGTACGGCTACGGCCACTTCACCGCCCTCCAGGTGCGGGACGGGAAGGCACGCGGGCTCGCGCTGCACCTCGCCCGGCTGGACGCCGCGAACCGGGAACTGTTCGAACTGCCGCTGGACGGCGACCGGGTACGGGAGCTGGTCCGGCACGCCCTGGACGGCGCGGGGCGGCGGGACGCCTCGGTGCGGGTGAACGGCTATCTGCCGCCCGGCGCGACGCGCACGACGCTGATGGTGACGGTCCGGGAGCCCGCCGTGCCGCCGTCCGGGGCGCGGAGCCTGATGTCGGTGCCGTACGCGCGCACGGCCCCGCACATCAAGCGGCCGGGCGAGTTCGGGCAGACGTACTACGGGATGCTGGCCGGGCGGGCGGGGTTCGAAGAGGCGCTGCTGACCGCGCCGGGCGGGGTGGTGACCGAGGGGGCCATCACCAACATCGGCTTCTGGGACGGAACCTCGGTGGTGTGGCCCGGCGCCCCGGCGCTCACCGGCATCACGATGACCCTGCTGGAGCAGGAGCTGGCCCGGGCCGGACGGCCGTCGGTGCGCCGCCCGGTGACGCTGGAGGGCCCGGACGGGGTGGGCCGCTACCGCTCCGCCTTCGTCTGCAACTCGCAGGGCATCGCGCCGGTGCGGCGGATCGACGGTGTCGGCTTCACGGTCGACGCGGAGCTGATGAAGGACCTGGGCGCGGTGTACGACAGCGCTCCGGAGGACGTCGTCTGAGCCGTCCGCCCGGAGAGGGCGGGGCCGGCGGGCCCGGCCGTGCCGGACCATGGGGGCATGCAGATCCATATCGAGGCCTCAGCCCTTCCCGGCCGCAGCTGTGGCCCGGACAGCGACTTCCCCGGGTACGAGAACATCCACGTCGGTGTCCAGCGCAAGGACCGGCCGGGCGAGCTGCTCGGCCCGCACCCCGGGGACGCTCCCTCCGCCTCGTGGGTGCTCGACTGCACGGCCACCGCGACGACGGACGGGATCGAGGTGTCGGGGCCGTACGTCCAGAACCGGCTGGGCGGGCGGTTCGTCTATCTGTCCTGGGGCACGGTGGACGACGCCGGGGTCTTCACCATGTTCCGGCGCGCCAAGCTGATGTTCAGCGACATCGATCCGGAGATCCTCGAAGCCGCCGCGCGCTCCGGGCGCCTCACCGGCCGGCTCGGGCTCACCGATGCCAAGGGGCAGCCGCTCTGCGCCCGGGTGCGTCCGCCGCGGATCGTCTGGAGCGCCACCGCCACCGACAAGGCGTGAGCGGGGCCGGAGGCGGAACTGACACCGCCCCCACCGGTCCCGGGGGGGGGAGGGCCGGTGGGGGCGGGTGCCGTGGGGGGCGGGGATCCGTCCCGTGGGGGGTGTCTTGCGTGTGCCCGGGGCCCACGAGGTCATACATGTGACCTACATCACACTCGCCGCGACCTCTCACCCGATCGGCACCCGACCCGGCAGCACGGACCGAACGGCCCAGTCGCACCGTCGCCACCTGCGGTGATCCATTCCGGCAAGGCTGCCGCGCCGGTCCGTACGGGTGAAAGCTGACCTGGCGTCAGAAGGCGTGGCGGGCCCGGTCCCCGTTGGCTCGGGTCAGGACACACCCGCTCGCGCCGTCTGCCCGGAGGATCCCCATGCGCAGTCCTGCCCGCCTCGTGACCGGCACCGTCGGTGCCGCGTTCACCGTCATCGCGTTCGGTCTCACCGCCGCCGCTCCGTCCGCGTACGCGGGTGACTTCGGCCGTCTGGAGATCACCCCGTCGACCGCGGCCCCCGGCGCCACCGTCACCGTGAACACCACCGCCTGCGGCAAGAAGGGCTCCGGCATCGGCGACGCGAACTCCCTGGACGCCGGGGACTTCGAGGTGCGCCCCGGCACCCACAAGGAGGTCGTGGTCGGCCAGTTCACCGTGCCGCACGACACCCGGCCGGGCACCTACGAGATCATCGTCTCCTGCGACAACGGCAAGGACGCGGTCGGCGACCTCAAGGTGATCGGCGGCGGCAAGCACGAGAAGCCCATCCACGACCGCCCGTCCGGCCATGTGCGGACCGGGGTCGGCGGCAGCGTCGAACCGAACTCCACGCAGGTCGCCCTCGGCGTCGGCGTGATCGGTCTGGCGGCCGTCGGCGGACTGTGGCTGCTGCGCCGCCGCTCCGAGGGCGCCGAAGGAAGCTGAACCACCGCTTCCCCTCTGACCGGGCGGGGCGCGTCCCCGAGCGCGCCCCGCCCGCCCCGGACCACCGACCGAGGACGACGCCGTGTCCCCCAACGCGCAGAAGGCCAAGGGCTGGCTGGTGGGCATCGCCGTGCTGTGCGGCATCTGGCTCATCCAGAACGGGCCCGGCGGCCAGCTGATCCCGCCGCAGCCCTCCAGCGCCCAGGCCTTCGCCGCCGGGCCCCAGCTCCAGCCCGGCTCTCCGGTCGCCGATCCGCTGGACCGCTCCGAGCCGGTCCGCATCCGCATCCCGAGCATCGAGGTGGACGCGCCGATGACCCGGCTGGGGCTGGCCGCCGACGGCAGCCTCGACGTACCGCCGGACGAGGACCGCAACCTCGCGGGCTGGTACGCGGACGGCGTGCCGCCCGGCGCCCGGGGCACCGCGATCGTCGCGGGGCACGTGGACAACGCGGACGGGCCGTCCGTCTTCTACGCCCTGGGGGCCCTGACCAAGGGGACCACCGTCGAGGTGGTCCGCAAGGACGGGCGCACGGCCGTGTTCTCGATCGACGCCATCGAGGTCTACGACAACGACGACTTCCCCGACCAGCGCGTCTACGGCGACTCGCCGCACGCCTCGCTGCGGCTGATCACCTGCGGCGGCGGCTTCTCCGAGGAGACCGGCTACCAGGGCAACGTGGTGGCGTACGCGCACCTCACGAACGTGCGCTGAGAAGCCCTGCCGGTCTCACGCGTTCCACTGGTCGAAGCCCAGCTTCGCCACCAGCGAGAACACCACCGTCAGCAGCACCGCCCGGACGAAGCCGCTCCCCCGGCTCAGCGCCATCTTCGCCCCGATCATCCCGCCCGCCAGGTTGAAGACCGCCATCACGGCCGCGAGCTGCCACAGCACCGTGCCCTGGTACGCGAACATCGCCAGGGCCCCCGCGTTGGTGCACACGTTGACGATCTTCGCGGTGGCCGACGCGGTCACCAGGTCCAGGTGGAGCACGGCGGTCAGGGCCAGCACCAGGAAGGTGCCGGTGCCCGGCCCGAACAGCCCGTCGTAGAAGCCGATGCCGCCGCCGACCAGCACGATCGCGGTGATGATCCGGGCCCGGGTGACCGGCCGGTCCGTGCCGTCGCCCGCCGCCGCCGTACCGAAGGACGGGCGCAGCATCACGAAGGCCGCGACCCCCAGCAGCACGACCATGATCACCGGGCGGAGCAGTTCGCTGCTGATCCCGGCGGCGAAGAACGCCCCGGTCATCGACCCGGCGAGCGCCATCAGCCCGACCCGCACCGCAAGCCCCACCCGTACCGGCGCCTTGCGCAGGAAGGTGACGGCCGCGCCCGAGGTGCCCACGATCGCGACGGCCTTGTTGGTGCCGAGGACATGGGCGGCCGGGACGTGCGGCAGGCCGAGCAGCAGCGCGGGCAGGAGCAGCAGTCCGCCGCCGCCCACCACCGCGTCGATCCAGCCCGCGGCGGCCGCGGCGAGGCAGAGAAGGATCAGGGTCGTCACCGTTATGTCAGGCACGAACCGACATTAGACGCCTGTCGCCCATGCCTCCTCACCCGGCCCCTCACAGGGCACCTGCCCGGCCGCTGAGCGCAAGGTTCCGCCCGGGAAACAGGCGGGATGCGGCCGGGTAACACCGCCCGCCCAGGCTCGGGGCATGAGGACAACCGACGGAGGCCACTGAGATGCCGGAGCCCACCTTCGAGCCGCGCACCACCGCCGCCGCCTCGAACAGCACCCCGAACGCCCTGGCGCACAGCGCCGCTCCGACGATCGTGGTCGTCGGGCACGGCATGGTCGGCCAGCGGTTCCTGGAGGCCCTCGCCGACCGCGGGCTGACCCCGGCGGCCGGCGGCGCCCGGGTGGTCGTGCTCTGCGAGGAGCCCCGGCCCGCCTACGACCGGGTGCGGCTCACCTCGTACTTCGACGGGCGCAGCCCCGAGGAGCTCTCGCTGGTGGAGCCGGACTTCATGGACCGGCACGGCATCGAGCTGTACGTCGGCGACCCGGCGGCGGCCGTGGACCGTGCGGGGCGGACGGTGACCGCGCGGTCCGGGGCGGTGTTCCCGTACGACACGCTGGTGCTGGCGACGGGCTCGTACCCCTTCGTGCCGCCGGTGCCGGGGAAGGACGCCCGGGGCTGTTTCGTGTACCGGACGATCGAGGACCTGCTCGCGATCGAGGAGTACGCGAAGGGCGCGGTGACCGGTGCGGTGGTGGGCGGCGGGCTGCTCGGTCTGGAGGCGGCCGGGGCGCTGAAGGGGCTCGGGCTGTCCACGCATGTGGTGGAGTTCGCGCCCCGGCTGATGCCGGTCCAGGTGGACGAGGGCGGCGGCGCGGCGCTGTTGCGCACGGTCCTGGACATGGGGCTCGCCGTGCACACGGGGGTCGGTACGCAGGAGGTCCTGGCGGGCGCGGACGGCGCGGTGACCGGGATGGCCCTTTCCGACGGCTCCTCGCTCGACGTCGATCTCGTCGTCTTCTCGGCAGGCGTACGGCCCCGCGACCAGCTGGCCCGGGAGTGCGGTCTGGCGGTCGGGGAGCGCGGCGGGATCGTGGTGGACGAGGAGTGCCGGACCTCCGACCCGGCGGTGTTCGCGATCGGCGAGTGCGCGCTGGCCGCCGACGGCCGGGTGTACGGGCTGGTCGCGCCGGGCTACGAGATGGCCCAGGCGGCGGCCGAGGTGATCGCGGGCGGGCGGTCCGCGTTCACCGGGGCGGACCTGTCGACGAAGCTGAAGCTGCTCGGCGTGGACGTGGCCTCGTTCGGCGACGCGCACGGGAGCGCCGAGGGATCGCTCGACGTCGTGTACTCCGACGCCCGGGCGGGGGTCTACAAGAAGCTGGTGATGGGCCCGGACGGGACGCTGCTGGGCGGGGTGCTGGTCGGGGACGCGGAACAGTACGGCACGCTGCGGCCGATGACGGGCACGGTGCTGCCGGTCGCCCCGGAGCAGTTGGTGCTGCCGGCCGGGGCGGGCGGCCCGGTGGCGCTCGGCCCCTCCGCGCTGCCGGACGAGGCGGTGATCTGCTCCTGCCACAACGTGACCAAGGGCGCGGTCTGCGAGCACACCACGCTGCCCGAGGTGAAGAAGTGCACCAAGGCCGGTACGGGCTGCGGCAGTTGCCTGAAGGTGATCGGGCAGCTGATGCCGCCGCCGGAGGACGCGGGGCTGTGCGGCTGCTTCCCGTTCAGCCGCAGCGAGCTGTACGAGATCGTCCGCACCCTGGAGGTCACCTCCTTCACCGCCCTCCTCGACTCGCACGGCCGGGAGGAGGCGCGGGGCGGCGACGGCTGCGAGGTCTGCAAGCCGACGGTAGGCTCGGTCATCGCCTCGCTGGCGCCCACGGTCGGCGCGAGCGGCTATGTGCTGGACGGCGAGCAGGCGGCGCTCCAGGACACCAACGACCATTTCCTCGCGAACCTCCAGCGCAACGGGTCGTACTCGATCGTGCCGCGCATCCCTGGCGGCGAGATCACCCCGGAGAAGCTCATCGTCATCGGCGAGGTGGCCCGTGACTTCGGCCTCTACACGAAGATCACCGGCGGTCAGCGCATCGACCTCTTCGGCGCCCGGGTCGACCAGCTGCCGCTGATCTGGACCCGCCTGGTGGACGCGGGCTTCGAGTCCGGGCACGCGTACGGGAAGTCGCTGCGTACGGTGAAGTCCTGTGTGGGGCAGACCTGGTGCCGCTACGGCGTGCAGGACTCGGTGCGGATGGCGATCGACCTGGAGCTCCGCTACCGGGGCCTGCGCTCCCCGCACAAGCTGAAGTCGGCGGTCTCCGGCTGTGCCCGCGAGTGCGCGGAGGCCCGGGGCAAGGACTTCGGGATCATCGCCACCGCCCAGGGCTGGAATCTGTACGTCGGCGGCAACGGCGGAGCCACCCCGCGCCACGCCGATCTGCTGGCCCAGGATCTGTCGGATGCCGAACTGGTGCGGCTGATCGACCGGTTCCTGATGTTCTACATCCGTACCGCCGACCGTCTGGAGCGCACCTCCGCGTGGCTGGAGCGGATCGACGGCGGCCTGGACCACGTCCGGGACGTGGTCGTCCACGACTCGCTGGGGCTCTGCGAGGAGCTGGAGCGGCTGATGGCCGACCACGTCGCGGGCTATCGCGACGAGTGGGCGGAGACCATCAACGACCCTGAGCGGCTGCGCCGTTTCGTCACCTTCGTCAACGCGCCCGACGCCCCCGACCCCTCGGTGAGGTTCGTTCCGGAGAGGGATCAGATCAAGCCAGATCTGGAGCTGCTCGCCGGTCCGGTGCTCGCCGTCCGCACCCTCGAAGGGACCGCATCCTGATGACCACGGCGACGATCACGACAGCGCGGGGCACCGGTTCCGTCCGGCTGGCCCACGGAAAGGACTGGCTGACGGTCTGCGAGCGGGAGCTGCTGATCCCCGGGCGGGGGGTGGCGGTGCTGCTGCCGGACGGGGACCAGGCGGCCGTCTTCATGGACCGGGCCGGCCAGGTGTACGCGATCGGCAACCGGGACCCGTTCACCGGGGCGTACGTCCTGTCGCGCGGGCTGCTCGGCTCGGCGGGCGGTCGGCCGTTCGTGGCCTCGCCGCTGCTGAAGCAGCGTTTCGACCTGGCGACGGGCGCGTGCCTGGACGACGAGGAGGCGGCGGTGCCGGTGTTCGCCGTACGGGCGGACTGAACAGGCCCTCCGGGACGGGCGGCGGATGGCCTGCGCAAGCCATCCGCCGCCCGTTCATCTGCCCTTGACGCTCCGTCAACTCCGTACTCCTACAGTCCTCACGCGCGACCCGTCGGTCCGTCCGGAGCGGCGGGCCACACTCATGCGTGGAGTGATCGTGGAACGTCGGACCTTCTTGCGCACCGCGGTGATCGGCAGCTCGGCGGCGGCCTTCGGCGGCACGCTGTGGCGGGGCGCCGCCTTCGCCGACCCGGCCCAGCCGGCCCCCGGCCCGTACGGCGCCCTCCAGGCGGCCAACAGCGACGGCATCCGGCTGCCGAGCGGCTTCACCAGCCGCGTCGTCGCCCGCTCCGGGCAGACCGTGCCCGGTACCTCCTACCGCTGGCACAGAGCGCCCGACGGCGGCGCGACGTACGCCGACGGCTCGGGCTGGATCTACGTCTCCAACGCCGAGGTGTCCCGGAGCAGCGGGGGCGGGGCGAGCGCGGTGCGGTTCAACTCCTCGGGGACGGTGACCTCCGCGTACCGGATCCTGGGCGACACGAACAACAACTGCGCGGGCGGCGCCACCCCGTGGAAGACCTGGCTGTCCTGCGAGGAGGTCACCCGGGGGTACGTCTACGAGACCGACCCGTGGGGTGTGAACGCGGCGGTGCGGCGGCCGGCGATGGGCCGCTTCAAGCACGAGGCCGCCGCCGCCGACCCGGACCACGGCTACGTCTATCTCACCGAGGACGAGAGCGACGGCCGCTTCTACCGCTTCCGTCCCACGACCTGGGGGAATCTGTCCAGCGGCACACTTCAGGTGCTGGTGGCGGGCACGGCCACCTCGGGCCCGGTGAGCTGGGCGAACGTTCCGGACCCGGCAGCCTCCTCCACCCAGACCCGGCACCAGGTGTCCGGGGCGAAGGTGTTCAACGGCGGTGAGGGCTGCTTCTACGCGGCGGGCACCTGCTGGTTCACCACCAAGGGCGACAACCGGGTGTGGGCGTACGACGCGAACACCTCGTCGATCTCGCTCGCCTACGACGACTCGCTGGTGACGGGCGGCTCCGCGCCGCTGACCGGCGTGGACAACGTCACCCGGTCCGGATCCGGCGACCTCTACATCGCGGAGGACGGCGGGAACATGGAGATCTGCCTGATCACGCCGGACGACACGGTGGCCCCGTTCCTGCGGATCACCGGGCAGTCCGGTTCGGAGATCACCGGGCCCGCGTTCTCGCCGGACGGCGGCCGGCTCTACTTCTCCTCGCAGCGCGGCACGAGCGGAAGCTCCTCCGGCGGCATCACGTACGAGGTGAAGGGGCCGTTCCGCAGCTGAAGCGGACGCCCCCGCCGCTGACACGGAGACCCCGCGTGCGCCGGGGCTCCCCCGTGCCCACGGCGCACGCCGTTGCGGGTCAGGCCGCTCAGGCCTGGCCCTCGACGGCGGCCGGGTCCATCCACATGACCTCCCAGATGTGGTGGTCGGGGTCCTGGAACGAGCGGCCGTACATGAAGCCCATGTCCTGCGTCTCGCCCGCCGGGAACCCGCCGGAGGCCAGCGCCGCGTCGGCGATCTCGTCGACCTTCTCGCGGCTGTCGGCGCTGAGCGCGAGGATGACCTCGGTCGCCTGCGAGGCGTCGACGACGTCCTTCTTGGTGAACTCCTTGAAGCGCGGCTCCGTCATCAGCATGGCGAAGATCGTGTCGCTGATGACCAGACACGCGGTCTTCTCGTCGGAGAACTGCGGGTTGGTCGTGAAGCCGAGCTTGCCGAAGAAGCCCACGGTGGTCTCCAGGTCCTTCACCGGCAGGTTCACGAAGATCATCTGAGCCATGGTCGTTTCCTCTTCCTCTGTCCCGTGGCGCCCGCGGTGGTCCGTCCGGCGCTTTCGATGATTAGACGGCGGGGCCGCGCGGAACTCATCGCCGATCGGCGGACGGATTTTCACGACGGGCCCGGAGCGCCGCTCAGGGCAGGGCGAGCGGGGCGCCGCCGCGCAGGAGGGAGCCGCCGAGCGGGGTCAGCGTGTGCAGGACCGAGCTGCCGTGGCGCAGGGTCAGGACCAGGCCGGCCTCGCGCAGCACGGAGGCGTGCTGGCTCGCGGAGGCCAGCGACACCCCGGCGCGGCGGGCGAGTTCGCTGGTGGTGCAGCCACTGCCGATGGAGGAGAGGACGGCCGAGCGGGTGTGTCCGACGAGCCGGCCGAGCCAGGGGCCCGGCTCGGCGAAGACCGGGGCGCCCGGGTTGGTGACCGGGTAGACGAGGACCGGCGGGAGCGAGGGGTCGCGGTAGACGACCGGGGTGCCCCGGCAGAAGAAGGACGGCTGGAGCAGCAGTCCGCGGCCGTCCAGATGCAGATCGCGGTCGACCGGGTAGTCCGCCTCCAGCACGGGTGAGCGCCAACGGATCATCGGCGGCAGGGTGCCCAGGAGTCCGTCGGCGCCGCCGTCCAGGAGGGCCCGGCCCCGCACGGCGCGGTCGGCCTCGATGCTGGCCCTGATATGCGGCCAGTAGGGCTCGACGGCCGCGTGGTGGTAGCTGCGGAGGGCGCCTATGAGCCGGGAGAGCGGCTCGGCACGGCCCTCCATGAGCGCGGCGGGCAGCGCCGCGCTCGTTCTTCCGGCACCGGCGGCCCGCTGACCGACCGACCGGTCTGCCCGCTGCCGTACACGTCCGGCGGCCAGCAGTTCGAGCTCCGCGTGGACGCGGTCGGCCGGAGTGTCGCGCAGGGCCTCCATTCCGGCGTCGAGCCCGAAAGGCTCGGCGCCCTCCTGAGAGGGCGTCAGGAAATCCGGGAAATAGCCGCGGGGCGGAACGACCGCCGCCAGCAGCTGTGCTTCACCATTCAACCGCGCCCGGGATTCCGTACGCCATTTCCCGAACACCGTCGAAGCCCGCCGGTCCCTGAGCCGGTGAAAACTGAGAATGGTTTCCCACAGTGCGTCCGGCCTCGTGGCCATCCGCACCCGCGAAAGGTCCAGCCTGGACACATGGATACGCAGCACTACTCCCCCACCTGTTGCATTCTGTTGCATCCGCAATTGCCCCCACCGAAGGGTATGCGGACCGTCACAGGAGGTCACCACGGGGTTTCGGCCAGAAGTGAAAGGTGTCGCCCCGTTCCGCTTCACCGATGAGGCTGTACGACGTCGGGTACGCATCCGGTGCCCACCGGATGAGCACGTGAAGGCCGTGGGGGGCTTTGTGTGTTCGGCGGCGGTGGGCGACGGTGCGGCTCCGTACCCGACGGGGGTAAGCCGGGTGCGGTCCATGGGTGGGGATCCATGGACCGCACCCCGGTCCCCCGGCCGTCACCCGAATTTCTTTGCGCATTAAACGAAGCAATGTGCTCTGCGCCACATTCCTTGCGCTCCATTCGATGCGCACTCCTGACGGCTTCCCCGTACCGCCGGTCATTTCCGCGCACGCCACTCCCGTACCGCCGGTCACTTCCCGGCACACCCGGACCCTTACCCCCGGTCATTTCCCGGTCGGCGCATGGGCCGTCACACGTCAGGACAAGGCGAAGCGGCGGCACCCCCGCACAGGGTGCCGCCGCCTCTCGGTGGGCCTTCACGGCCTTGGTCGGTGGGCAGGGCTGTTCGTGCAGCCCTGCCCAGGAGATCCGGGGTGTTCGTGCACCCCGGACCGGTGAGTCCGGGTCAGCGGCTGTCACTGCCCCGGGACTCGGCTGCGGCCCGGCCGGCCTCGAGGCGGGCGACCGGGATGCGGAAGGGCGAGCAGGACACGTAGTCCAGGCCCACCTCGTGGAAGAAGTGCACCGACTCGGGGTCGCCGCCGTGCTCGCCGCAGACGCCGAGCTTGAGGTCCGGGCGGGTGGCCCGGCCGGCCTCGACGGCGCTGCGGACCAGCGCGCCGACGCCGTCCTTGTCGATCGTCTCGAACGGGGAGACCCCGAAGATGCCCTTCTCCAGGTACGCGGTGAAGAACGAGGCCTCCACGTCGTCGCGGGAGAAGCCCCACACCGTCTGGGTGAGGTCGTTCGTGCCGAAGGAGAAGAACTGCGCGGCCTCGGCGATCTGGCCCGCCGTCAGCGCGGCGCGCGGCAGCTCGATCATGGTACCGATGGTCAGCTTGAGGTCGGTGCCGGTGGCCTTCTGGACCTCGGCGATGACCCGGTCGGCCTCCTCGCGGACGATCTCCAGCTCCTGGACCGTGCCGACGAGCGGAATCATGATCTCGGCGCGCGGGTCGCCCTTGGCGTTCTTGCGGTGGGCGGCGGCCTCCGCGATGGCGCGGACCTGCATGGCGAACAGACCCGGAATGACGAGGCCGAGGCGCACCCCGCGCAGGCCCAGCATCGGGTTCTGCTCGTGCAGCTTGTGCACCGCCTGGAGGAGGCGCAGGTCGTTCTCGTTGGCGTCCTTGCGGGACTCGGCGAGCGCGACGCGCACCGACAGCTCGGTGATGTCGGGCAGGAACTCGTGCAGCGGCGGGTCGAGCAGCCGCACGGTGACGGGCAGTCCGTCCATCGACTCGAACAGCTCGATGAAGTCGGCCTTCTGGAGCGGGAGCAGGGCGGCGAGCGCGGTCTCGCGCTCGTCGTCGGTGTCCGCGAGGATCAGCTTCTCGACCATCTCGCGGCGCTCGCCGAGGAACATGTGCTCGGTGCGGCACAGGCCGATGCCCTGGGCGCCGAAGCGACGGGCGCGCAGCGCGTCCTCGGCGTTGTCGGCGTTGGCCCGCACCCGCAGCCGGCGCACCCGGTCCGCGTACGCCATGATCCGGTGCACGGCGGCGACCAGCTCGTCGGCGTCGTCGGCCCCCGCGTGCATCCGGCCCTCGAAGTACTCGACGACCGGCGACGGTACGACGGGTACCTCGCCGAGGTAGACCTTGCCGGTGGAGCCGTCGATGGAGACGAGGTCGCCCTCCTCGATCACCGTGCCGCCGACCGTCATCCGGCGGCGCTTGGTGTCGACCTCCAGGTCCTCGGCGCCGCAGACACAGGTCTTGCCCATGCCGCGCGCCACGACCGCCGCGTGCGAGGTCTTGCCGCCGCGCGAGGTCAGGATGCCCTCGGCGGCGATCATGCCTTCGAGGTCGTCGGGGTTGGTCTCGCGGCGGATCAGGATGACCTTCTCGCCGGAGCGGGACCACTTGATCGCGGTGTACGAGTCGAAGACGGCCTTGCCGACGGCGGCGCCGGGCGAGGCGGCGATGCCCCGGCCGAGCAGCTCGGTCTTGGCCTCGTCGTCGAAGCGCGGGAACATCAGCTGGGCGAGCTGGGCGCCGTTGACCCGCTGGAGGGCCTCGGCCTCGTCGATCAGGCCCTGGTCGACGAGCTGGGTGGCGATGCGGAAGGCGGCGCCCGCGGTGCGCTTGCCGACGCGGGTCTGGAGCATCCAGAGCTGACCGCGCTCGATGGTGAACTCGATGTCGCAGAGATCCTTGTAGTGGTTCTCCAGCGTCTCCATGATCTGCATGAGCTGGTCGTACGACTTCTTGTCGATCGACTCCAGGTCGGCGAGCGGCACCGTGTTGCGGATACCGGCGACGACGTCCTCGCCCTGCGCGTTCTGGAGGTAGTCGCCGTAGACGCCCTGGTGGCCGCTGGCCGGGTCGCGGGTGAAGGCGACGCCCGTACCGGAGTCGGGGCCCAGGTTGCCGAAGACCATCGAGCAGACGTTGACGGCCGTGCCGAGGTCGCCGGGGATGCGCTCCTGGCGGCGGTAGAGCTTGGCCCGGTCGGTGTTCCACGAGTCGAAGACCGCGTTTATGGCGAGGTCCATCTGCTCGCGCGCGTCCTGCGGGAACTCGCGTCCGGCCTCGGTCTCGACGATCTTCTTGAACTGCTTGACGAGCTTCTTGAGGTCGGCCGCGGCGAGGTCGGTGTCGACCGTGACCTTCTTGGCGTGCTTGGCCGCCTCCAGGGCCTCCTCGAAGAGGTCGCCGTCGACGCCCAGGACGGTCTTGCCGAACATCTGGATGAGGCGGCGGTAGGAGTCCCAGGCGAAGCGCTCGTCGCCGGACTGGGTGGCGAGACCGGCCACCGAGGCGTCGGAGAGACCGATGTTCAGGACCGTGTCCATCATGCCGGGCATGGAGAACTTGGCGCCGGAGCGGACGGAGACCAGCAGCGGGTCGTCGGCCTGGCCGAGCCGCTTGCCCATGCGCTCTTCCAGCGCCGTGAGGTGCGCACTCACCTCGTCGCGCAGCGCGGTCGGCGCGTCGCCGCTCTCCAGGTAGACCTTGCAGGCCTCGGTGGTGATCGTGAAGCCCGGAGGGACGGGCAACCCGAGGTTGGTCATCTCGGCGAGGTTCGCACCCTTGCCGCCCAGAAGATCCTTCAGATCCTTGTTGCCCTCGGTGAAGTCGTAGACGAACTTCTGGGGATCTTTGTTTTCCGACACGGGTCTCGACTCCTCGAGGACGCGGTGGCTGCCCTGACGGCGAGGAACATACCCAGATCGAAGGTGTATGGGTACGTCCACTTGGTCGTCATGCGGCCGCAACCACCCGTCCGCCAGCAGATCGAAAGGGTCGCTCGGCCGAAGCATCTGAACTCCCGCCTTCACCTCCTGAAAGCAACATGGCCGAAACTTGACCACACCCGCTCGGATGAGCGCCCAGCTCGCCAAGTGAGTCCACTTCTCGAAGCCAGCGAGGTGGCACTGAGTGCCACGTCTTCCAGAAGTGCAGCCATGCTGATTTCGCTCATCTGAGCGCAACCCCGATCAAGGGTGGCGCGAATCACGCCGGTTTCGGACCCGGAATTTCAGGATCCGGACGCCTCAGGCAGTCACTGAGCACCCGGAGGTCGACCTCTTCCAGGCTACGGGCGAAGGTCCGCCCCCGCGCGGGCTCCACCGGCAGCAGCGAGGGCACCACCAGCACCGCGCACCCGGCGGCGTGAGCGGAGGCGGTGCCGTCCGGGGAGTCCTCGACGGCGACACAGGCCGAGGCCGGGACGCCGAACCGGGTCGCCGCCGCCCTGTACGGGTCCGGATGCGGCTTGGTCCGTACGGTGTCGTCGGCCGACAGCGTGAAGGCGAAGGGCGCCCCCGCCAGCGACCCCGCCACCACCGCGTCCACCACACTCCGGGGCGAGGCGCTGACCAGGGCGAACGGCACCCGGGACCGCTCCAGTGCGGTGAGCAGCGCGGCGGCCCCGGGGCGCAGTGGGGCGCCCGCGTCGACCTTGCGGAAGAAGGACGCGGTCAGCTCGGCGGCCACGCCGTCCAGCGCGTCGGCCGCCCGGCCCGTGACCTCGATCAGATGAGCGGCGGTGTCCGCGACGGCCCGGCCGACGACCTCCGGAGCGTCCGCGTCGGTCAGCCGGTGGCCGAGTCCGGCGGCGACCTCGTGGGCCGTATCCCACCACAGCACCTCGGTGTCGACGAGGGTGCCGTCCATGTCGAAGAGCACGGCGGCGGGCGCGCTCATACCGACGCCTTCCCGGTGCGCTCGTTCGTTGCGGGGGTGGCGGGGACGACGAGCACCGGACGCGGTACGGGCGTGACCCGGGCCCGTACGCCGGGCAGCAGGTCGGTGGCGTCGCGGGAGGGCAGGTCGGCCTTGAGCGCGGCCCCGTCCGGGAGGTCGAGCAGGACGCGGGTGACCGAGCCGAGGAACGACGCGGAGACGACGGTGGCCGGGCCCTCGGGGTCGGCCTCGGCGCGGACGCCCTCGGGCCGGATCAGCACGTCGACGGGTCCGCCGCCCGCCGGGGCCTCGCCGTCGACCGGCAGGGTGGCGCCCGCGACCTCGACCGATCCGGTCCCGGTCAGCCGGCCCGGCAGCCGGTTCATGGTGCCGACGAACTCGGCGACGAACGCGGTGGCGGGGCGTTCGTACAGCTCGGCCGGGGGTGCGCACTGTTCGAGGCGGCCCGCGTTGAGGACGGCGACCCGGTCGGCCATGGAGAGGGCCTCCTCCTGGTCGTGGGTGACGAAGATGGTGGTGATGCCGAGCGACAGCTGGAGGCGGCGGATCTCCTCGCGGAGCGAGAGCCGCACCTTGGCATCGAGTGCCGAGAGCGGTTCGTCCAGCAGCAGCACCCGGGGCCGCAGGGCGAGCGCCCGGGCCAGGGCGACGCGCTGCTGCTGGCCGCCGGACATCTGGTGCGGGAAGCGGCCGCCGTGGTCGGGCAGCCCGACCAGGTCGAGGAGTTCGGCGGCGGTGGCGTGCCGCTCGGCGGCGGACACCTTCCGTACGCGCAGGCCGAAGGCCACGTTGTCGCGGGCGTTCAGATGCGGGAAGAGGCTGTAGGACTGGAAGACCATCCCTGCGTCGCGCCGGTTGGCGGGGATGCCGAGGATGTCCTCGCCGTCGACCAGGACCTCGCCGGAGTCCGGCTGCTCGAAGCCGGCGAGCACCCGCAGCGCGGTGGTCTTGCCGCAGCCGGAGGGGCCGAGGAGGGCGAGCAGTTCGCCGGGTTCGGCGGTGAGGTCGAGTCCGTCGAGGGCCACGGTCGGGCCGAACGCCCGGCGCAGCGAGCGGAACTCCACCCGGGCTCCGGTGGCGGCGCGCCCGTCGGCGGCCGAGGCGGCCCGCGCCGGATCGGGGCGTCGGGCGGCGGCGGTGGGCGGGGCGGGCAGGGCTGACATGGGTGGCTACTCCTTGCCGGGTACGGAGGTGGGGGCGGCGGCGGGAACGGCGGCGGACGAGCCGGTTCCGGCGCGGGAGAGGACGAGCAGCAGGGCCCAGGTGATCAGCAGGCTGAGCAGGGACACCGCGACGGACATCCGGGCCTCGGCGCCGGAGACGGAGACGATCCACACCGCGAAGGGCCGGAAGCCCAGCAGCGAGGCGACGGTGTACTCGCCGAGCACCAGGGCCAGGGTGAGGAAGGAGGCCCCGGCGAGCGAGGACCGCAGATTGGGCAGGATGACGCGGAGGATCACGTACAGCCGCCCGGCCCCGCAGTTCCGGGCCGCCTCCACCAGCGTGGGCACGTCGACCGCGCGCAGTCCGGCGTCCAGCGAGCGGTGCACGAACGGCAGCGCCAGCACGGTGTAGGCGAGGACCAGCACCACCGGGAACGACTCGTTCTGCACGGCGAGGAAGGTCTGGTAGAGCGGGGTGCGGGAGAAGTGGTCGGGCCCCCAGCGCAGCACCGTGGCGATCCCGGTGACCAGCGCGATCGGCGGCACCACCAGCGGCAGCATGCAGACGATCTCGACGACGGCGCGCAGCCGGGGCGGCCCGAGCCGGACCGCGACGAGGGCGGGCACGACGAGCAGCAGGGCCAGCGCGATCGTGGCGGCGGCGAGGGAGAGCGAGAGGAACAGGCTCTCGGTGAAGCCGTCGGCCGACAGGATCCCGCTGTACGCGGCGAAGGTGACGCCCTGGTTCGGCACCTGGACGGTGAAGACGAACGAGGAGACCAGCGGGGTGAGGAAGTACAGCCCGGCGACGGTGAGGACCGCGCCGCGCCAGTAGCGCGGGCGGCGCCGGGCCGTCTTCGCCGGGGCGGCGACGGGAGCCGCGGATGCAGGGGCCGTGGAGAGGGGGGTCAGCGCAGCCATCGGGAACTCCGTCGCTGGAGGGGCAGGTAGACCGCCATCACCAGTCCGGCGATCACGATCATGTCGAGGCTCAGCGCCAGGGCGACGTTCTCCTGGCCGACCAGGACGTTGCCCGAGAGCGCGTCGGCGATCTTCAGGGTGACCAGCGGGACGGAGCCGCCGACCAGGGCGGCGGCCGTGGCGTGCGCGGCGAAGGCGCTGCCGAAGAGCAGGACGAAGCCGCCGAGCAGCGAGGGCGCGAGGACCGGCAGTCCGACATGGCGCCAGAACTGCCAGGTGGAGGCCCCGGTGCTGAGCGCGGCCTCCCGCCACTGCGGGCGCAGCCCGTCCAGGGCGGGGACGACGACGAGCACCATGAGCGGGACGAGGAAGTAGAGGTAGATGACGGTGAGCCCGGTGAAGGAGTAGAGGTTCCAGCCGAGCGCGTCCAGGTGCCCGATCTCGGTGACGACCCCGGAGATGCCGAGGGTCGCGACGAAGGCGAAGGCGAGCGGGATCCCGCCGAAGTTGGCGAGCACCCCGGAGGCGGTGAGCACCGCGCCGCGCAGGGCGCCGCGTCGGGAGGTGACGACGGCCTGGGCGATCAGCACCCCGAGCACGGTGGCGAGCGCGGCGGTCAGCGCGGACAGCTGGACGCTGCCGGTGAGCGAGGTGAGGTAGGGCCCCTGGAGCGAGCGCGCGAGATGGTCACCGGTGAACTCGGTGGTCCCGGCGACCGGGTCGGTGCGGGTGAGCGCCCCGTACAGCAGGGCCCCGGCGGGCAGTCCGAAGCAGAGCCCGGCGAAGACGAGCAGCGGGAGCGCGCCGAGCCAGGCGCGGGACGGGCGGCGGCGGGCACGGCCACCGCCCTGCGCGGTGGCCGCCCCGGGTCCCGGGGCGGCGGACGGGTGCGGGACGGTCATCAGGAGACGGCCTTGTCCCAGTTCTCGGCGAGGGTGGCGTTGGCCTTGTCGAGCTCGTCCGAGCTGGGGAAGGCCGGGGTGCCCTCGACCTCGGGCAGCTTGGCGACGAAGGTCTTGTCGGCGGTGCCGTCCTCGGTCATGGCGGGCAGCAGCACCGGGCGGGCGTAGCCCTTGAGCCAGAGGTTCTGGCCCTCGGCGCTGTAGAGGTACTCCATCCACAGGCGGGCGGCGGCCGGGTGCGGGGCCTCCTTGTTGATGGCCTGCGAGTAGAACTGGGCGTAGACGCCGTCCGCCGGCACGGAGACCTTCCAGTCGACGCCCTTGCCCTTGAACTGGTCGGCGTACCCGGCGTTCAGGTAGTCCCAGTCGATGCTGATCGGCGTCTCGCCCTTCTCGACGGTCGCCGGGGTGGACTCGACGGGGATGAAGTTGCCGCTCTTCTTCAGCTTGCCGAAGAAGTCGATGCCGGGCTGGATGTCGCCGAACGACCCCTTGTTGGCGAGGGAGGCCGCGTACACCCCGCCGAACGCGGAGCCGGACTTGGTCGGGTTGCCGTTGAGGGCGACCTTGCCCTTGTACTCGGGCTTCAGCAGGTCCGCGAAGGTCTCGGGGCAGGTCTTGATGCGGGCGGCGTCGCAGCCGATGGAGACGTACCCGCCGTAGTCGTTGTACCAGCGGCCGTCCGCGTCCTTCTGGCTGTCGGGGATCTGGTCCCAGGCGGTGACCTTGTACGGGGCGAAGAGGTTCTCGGCGGCACCGCTGCGGGCGAAGGCGATGCCGAGGTCCAGGACGTCGGGGGCGCGCTTCTGGCCCTTGCGGGACTTGACGGCGGCTATCTCGTCGGAGCTGGAGGCGTCCGGGGTCTCGCTCTTGATCTTGACCTTGTACTTCGCCTGGAAGGCCTTGATGACCTCACCGTAGTTCGCCCAGTCCGGCGGCAGGGCGATCACGTTCAGCTCGCCCTCCTTCTCGGCGGCGGCGACCAGCTTCTCCAGCCCGCCGAAGTCGGCGACCGAGGTGGCCTCGGTGGACTTCACCCCGTTCACCCCGGTCGCGGCCTTCTCCTCGGGAGCGGCGCCGCAGGCGGTGAGCGCGGTGAGGGCGGCGGTGGAGAGGGCGAGAGCGGCAACGGCACGGCCGTTGGCGCGGATACGGGGGCGGGGTCGGGCTCTGCGCACGGTGTGTCTCCCGGGAGCGAAGTGAGGGCCACTTGTTCATACAAGCTGGCATCAGTTCGCCCGGCTCAGGTGTCCGGTGAGTTAACGTCCGATGTCCGGTGCAGCAAGAGACGAGGAAGAGGAAAGCCCGTCATATCGGGGTTGTGGTAGATACGGAACCGTGTGCGGCGACACCCCTGGCGGGCGTTAGAGTGGGATTCCGGACCGTGGCGCAAACACCTTCCTGTGCACAGCACGGATCCACATCAGTCGACCGACGGGGGGCGCGTGGTCCGTTCACGCTACGAGGAGATCGCCGAGTCGCTGCGGCAGGCGATCCGGAGCGGCGTCCACCCGCCGGGCTCCCGGCTGCCGTCCGAGAGCGACCTCGCCGCGCGGTGGGCGGCCTCGCGCGGCACGGTCCGCCAGGCGGTGGCGCTGCTGGCCTCCGAGGGCCTGATCGGCTCCCGGCAGGGCGCCCGCCGGGTGGTCCTGCGCCAGGAGCGCCGGCAGAGTTTCGAGCAGCTCAACAGCTTCGCCCAGTGGGCGCGGGCGATGGGCTGCGAGGTCTCCAGCCGCATCCTGACCCGCACCACCCGCCCCGCGACCGACGAGGAGGCGGCCCGCCTGGACACCGCCCCGGGCAGCGAGGTGCTGTACGTCCTGCGCCTGCGGCACCTGGACGGCGAGCCGGTGATGGTCGAGCGGACGGTGTACGCGGAGTGGGTGGCCCCGACGGTCCGCGCGCTGCCGGAGGACTGCGTCTCGATCATGGACAGCATCGCGGAACGGGCGGACATCGTGGCCCACCACGGCGAGCACCTGATCGACGCGGTCGCGGCGGGCAGCGAGGACGCCCGGCTGCTGCGGATCCGCCGGGCCAGCCCGCTGCTGCGGCAGCGCCATCTGACGTGCACGGCGGCGGGCCGGGCCATCGAGTGGACGGACGACCGCTACCGGGCGGGCAGCGTCGTCTTCAACGTGATGAACAGCGCGACGGCGGCGCCGTTGGAGCGGCGGGCTGGGCCGGATGTGGGAGCGGGCGGCTGAACCGGTCTCGTACGCGTACGGGCTCGGATCCGGTATACGTACGGGCTCGGCTCCCGTTCGCGTACGGACTCAGCCGCCCGAGGTGTCCAGCTCCGCGTCGGCGCTGATGCCCGAGCAGTCGTACGGGTCCTTCAGCCAGCCGTCCGGCAGGACGACCCGGTTGTTGCCCGAGGTACGGCCGCGCGGCCCGTCGGCGCCGTCCGGCCAGGGCTGGTCGAGGTCCAGTTCGTGCAGCTGGCCGGCCAGCTCCTCCAGCGAGGAGGTGATCGCGAGCTTCTTGCGCATCTCGGAGCCGACCGCGAAGCCCTTGAGATACCAGGCCACGTGCTTACGGAAGTCGATCACGCCACGGGTCTCGTCGCCGATCCACTCCCCCAGCAGCGTCGCGTGGCGCACCATGACGTCCGCGACCTGGCGCAGGGTGGGCGCGTGCCGTTCCGTACGACCCTCCATGGCGCTCACCAGGTCGGCGAAGAGCCAGGGACGCCCGAGGCAGCCGCGCCCGACCACCACCCCGTCGCAGCCGGTCTCCCGCATCATCCGCAGGGCGTCGTCGGCGCACCAGATGTCGCCGTTGCCGAGCACGGGGATCTCCGGGACGTGCTCCTTGAGCCGGGCGATGGCGTCCCAGTCGGCGGTGCCGCCGTAGTGCTGGGCGGCGGTGCGGCCGTGCAGGGCGACGGCGGTGACGCCCTCCTCGACGGCGATGCGGCCCGCGTCGAGGAAGGTGATGTGGTCGTCGTCGATGCCCTTGCGCATCTTGATCGTGACCGGGAGGTCGCCGGCGTTGGAGACTGCCTGGTGAAGGATGGCGCGCAGCAGGGGCCGCTTGTACGGGAGCGCGGAGCCGCCGCCCTTGCGGGTGACCTTGGGGACCGGGCAGCCGAAGTTCAGGTCGATGTGGTCGGCGAGGCCCTCGTCGACGATCATCCGGACCGCCTTGCCGACGGTGACCGGGTCCACTCCGTACAGCTGGATCGAGCGCGGGGTCTCGGCCGCGTCGAAGTGGATGAGCTGCATGGTCTTCTCGTTGCGCTCGACCAGCGCCCGCGTGGTGATCATCTCGCTGACGAACAGCCCCTTGCCCCCGGAGAACTCCCGGCACAGCGTCCGGAACGGGGCGTTGGTGATGCCGGCCATCGGGGCCAGCACGACCGGCGGCTGCACGGTGTGCGGGCCGATACGGAGCTGCGGGAGGGCGGGGGCGAGCGTGGTCATTGCTCCATTGTCGCGTACGCCGGACGGGTGGCGGGCCGGGCCGCCCCGGGGCCGGCTTGGAGGGCGATCCGGTGCAGCCGCTCCAGCCGGGTCCGGGTCTCGGCGTCCACCGGTGGGTAGCTGACCATGCGCGGGCCGCTGAGGGGGCCGAGCCAGAGGTTGGTGTGCTCGACGTACAGCAGCCCCACGTGGGCGTTGCGGATGTACTTGGTGCGGCCCTGCTGCTCGATCACCTCGTGGCGCTCCCACACCTCGCGGAACTCCGGCGACCGGGCCTCCAGCCGCTGCACCAGCGCCTTCCAGGCGGGCTCGGCCAGGTGTCCGGCCATCGCGGCGCGGAACTTGGCGGCCATGGTCCGGGTGACCTCGGGCAGATCGACGACCGAGGCCCGCCAGTCGTCGTGGGTGAAGGCCAGCAGCAGGCAGTTGCGGTCCTCGGGCGGCACCGCGTCCAGGTCGCAGAGGAGCCGGGCGTAGGTGCGGTTGTACGCGAGGACGTCGTACCGGCTGTTCTGGATACAGGCCGGAATCGGATCCAGCTGCTCCAGCATGGTCCGCAGCGCCGGGGTGACGGTGGGGCACTGGGTGCCGGGGGCCGGGTCGGCGGCCTCGGCGAGCGCGAAGAGGTGGCTGCGCTCGCTCGGGTCGAGGAGCAGGGCCCGGGCGAGGGCGTCCAGCACCTGGGCGGAGACCTGGATGTCCCTCGCCTGTTCGAGCCAGGTGTACCAGGTGACCCCGACCGCCGAGAGCTGGGCGACCTCCTCGCGGCGCAGCCCGGGGGTGCGGCGGCGCCGGCCCCGGACCAGGCCGACCTGTTCGGGGGTGATGCGCTCGCGGCGGCTGCGCAGGAAGGCGGCGAGCTCGTGCCGCCGGGCGTCGGAAGCGGACTCCTGTCGCTCCACGCGGGGTGCGCCGGTCGCGGGCGGGCGGGCGGCTGCCATGGTCGTCATGCCTCCAGCGTGCCGGGCGCCCCGGCCTGTTGCCAGGTACTGCTTCTACCAGGATAAAGACACTCTGGTACCACGTTGGGATCGGCGGCAGATTCGACGGCGTGAGTGAATCATCCGTACACACGTCCCTCGCGCCGGAACGGGCCACCCCCGCCACCGGCGAACCCACCGGCCCTGTCCGCCATGACCACCCCACGCCCGTGCTGGGCGCGCTCGGCCTCTTCACCGTGCTGCTGGGCGCGGCGCTCCCGCTCATCGACTTCTTCATCGTGAACGTCGCGCTGCCCACGATCGACCGCGATCTGGACGCGGGCCCGGCCATGCTCGAACTGGTCGTCGCCGGCTACGGCCTCGCGTACGCCGTGCTGCTGGTCCTCGGCGGGCGGCTCGGCGACATGGTGGGCCGCAGGCGGCTGTTCCTGATCGGCATGGCGGCCTTCGGGATCACCTCGCTGGCCTGCGGGCTCGCCCCGGACGCCTGGACGCTGGTCGGCGCCCGGGTGGCGCAGGGTGCGGCGGCCGCGCTGATGCTTCCGCAGGTGCTGGCGACGATCCAGGCCGCGACGCGGGGCCCGCGCCGGGCCCGGGCGATGAGCCTGTACGGGGCGACCGCCGGGCTGTCGATGGTCGCGGGCCAGATCCTGGGCGGGGTGCTGGTCGCCGCCGCCCCGATGTCCTCGGTGTTCGGCGAGAGCGCGGGCTGGCGGTCGGTGTTCCTGGTGAACGTGCCGGTGGCGGCGGTGGGCCTGATCCTGGCCGCCCGCGCGGTCCCCGAGACCCGCTCGGACCGCCCGGCCCCCGTGGACGTACCGGGAACCCTGCTGCTCGCCCTCTCCCTGGTCACGCTGCTGGCCCCGCTGACGGAGGGCCGGGCGGCGGGCTGGCCGCTGTGGACCTGGGTCGCGCTGGCCCTCTTCCCCTTCTCCGCGTACGCCTTCTGCCGGGTGGAGCGGCGGGCCGACCGGCTGGGCCGGGTGCCGCTGGTCCCGCCGAGCCTGCTGCGGCTGGACTCGCTGCGGCGGGGCCTGGCCCTGGTGGTGCCGTTCTCGATCGGCTTCGGCGGCTTCATGTTCGTGATCGCGGTGGCGCTCCAGCAGGGCCTGCGCCTCGGCCCGGCGGCGGCCGGCCTCTCGCTGGCCCCGATGGCGCTGGCGTTCTTCGGCGCCTCGCTGGCGGGCCCCCGCCTGGTACGCCGGTACGGCACCCGGGTCGTCACGGCGGGCGGGCTGATCCAGGCGGTCGGCATCGTCGTCCTGGCGCTGACCGCGCACTTCGCCTGGCAGGGCCTGGGGCTGTGGGGCCTGCTGCCGGGGGTGGCGATCGCGGGCCTCGGCCAGGGTCTCCAACTCCCCGTGCTGTTCCGGATCGTGCTCTCCGACGTACCGCCGGAGAAGGCCGGGGTGGGCGGCGGCGTGATGACGACGACGCAGCAGGCGGCGCTGGCCCTCGGGGTCGCCACGCTGGGCACCCTGTTCCTGGCGCTGGTGCCGGGTCTGGGCATGCGGGACGCTTTGGTCGTGACTTTGCTGGTGCAGTTGGCGGCGGTGGCACTGACGGTCGGGCTGAGCCTGCGGCTGCCGCGCACGGTGGCGTGAGCGGCGGGGGCGGCGTGGATGGGCTGCCGGCGGGACGCGCGGCCGGCTGGACGGGACGGGACGGACACATGCTCGATTACGACGACGAGGCCCGGCACTACGACGCGACCCGAGGCGGCGAACCGCGGGCCAGGGCCGCGGCGGACGCGGTGGAGCGGCTCCTGCCGCAAGGGCCGTGCACGATCCTGGACATCGCGTGCGGCACGGGCATCGTGACCGAACGGCTGCGGCGTCCGGAGCGGACGGTGGTGGGCGTCGACCGTTCGCCGGGCATGCTGGGCCTCGCCGCACGCCGGCTGCCGGGAGGCGTCGTACGCGGCGACACCACAGCACTGCCTTTCGCGTCGAGGACGGTGGACGCCGTCGTGATCGTCTGGCTGCTGCATCTGCTTCCGGATCCGGGACCCGTACTGGTCGAGGCGGCCAGGGTGCTGCGGCCCGGCGGGGTGCTGATCACCACGGTCGACAAGAACGACGCGTACTTCACCGAGGACAGCGACATCGCCGAAGTCACCGCGGACCTGCGACGCGCGTACGCGCCCCGGGTGCCCGACCGGTCCCCATGGGTGCTCGACCGGGCGGCGGAGCTGGGGCTGAGCACGGCCGGCCGGACCGTGTTCCCCGGTACGGGGCAGGGCCGCAGCCCACGCGGATGGCGCGAGGCGATCGACGCGGGCAACATCTCCTGGTGCACACACGCACCCCGGGAAAGGGTGGCCGACGTGTGCCGACGGCTCGCCGCGCTACCGGGCCAGGACACGCCCCGCCCGGACCCGATGTACCGCCTGATCGCCTTGAAGTCGTGACGCCCTGCCGGTAGTTGGCGAGTGGGCGACCCAGGCATGGGACACTCGCTCATGCCTGTGACCAACCCGTGGCTGGCCGGCCCGTCACCGAAGAAGCGGCTCGATCGCGAGCGCCTGGAAGACCGCATACTCAACCTGCTGTCGACGCAGAACATGTGCGTGCTCGCCACGGCAGGACCGGAGGGCCCTCTCGCGACACCGGTGCGCTACTACCACCTCGACTTCGCGGTGATGTTCAGCACCGCCCCCGGTTCCCCGAAGATGCGGAACCTCGCCGCCGACCCCCGGGTGTCCGTGGGGATCTTCGCCCCGCTGGTCGGTCAGGCCAGCAGCCGAGGGGCGCAGCTCTTCGGGCGGGCCCGCGTGCTGTCCGAGGACGACCCGGAGTTCGCGCACTACTGGCCGGCCTTCCGCTGGCAGTCCGACCACGTCGAGCGGTCCCACTCCCTCGACGAACCGCAGTCGGGCCCGCTCGTCGTGATCGAGGCCGAGCGGATCGTCTACACGGAGCACTGGCTGCGGCGCGACGGCTTCTCGCCGCGCCAGTTCTGGACCAGGCCGGCCCCGTAGCGCGTCAGAAGTCAGAAGACGGACAGCCCGGTGAGCGTGGTGAAGCGGTCGAGGGCCGACACACCCGCCACCGAGTTGCCGCGCCGGTCCAAGCCTGGGCTCCATACGCACAGGGTGCACACTCCGGGCACGATGGCGATGATCCCGCCGCCGACGCCGCTCTTACCGGGCAGCCCCACCCGGTAGGCGAACTCCCCGGCCGCGTCGTACGTACCGCACGTGAGCATGACCGCGTTGACCTGCTTCGCCTGGCTGCGGGTCAGCAGCGCCGTGCCGTCGGCCCGGACGCCGTGCCGGGCCAGGAATCCGGCGGAGAGGGCCAGGTCCGCACAGGACGCCTCGATCGAGCACTGCCGGAAGTAGGCGGAGAGCAGTTCGGGGACCGGGAGCGTGATGTTGCCGTACGAGGCCATGAAGTGGGCCAGCGCGGCGTTGCGGTCGCCGAAGGCCGCTTCGGAGGCGGCGACCTCCGGCATGAAGTCGATGGCGGCGTTCCCGCTCTCCGAGCGCAGCAGCTCCCGCACCTGGCCTGCCGCGTCCCCGGTGAGCGCCTGCAGCCGGTCGGTCACCACCAGGGCCCCGGCGTTGATGAACGGGTTCCGGGGGATCCCGTTCTCGTACTCCAGCTGCACCAGGGAGTTGAAGGGGTTGCCCGAGGGCTCGCGGCCCACGCCCCGCCAGAGCTGTCCGCCGTCCAGGGAGAGCGCCAGGGCCAGGGCGAACACCTTGGTGATGGACTGCGTGGAGAACGGCTGCCGCCAGTCGCCGACACCGTAGACGGTCCCGTCCGGCTCCGCGACGGCCATGCCGAACCGCCGGGGGTCGGCTCCGGCGAGCATCGGTATGTAGTCGGCGGGACTGCCGTGGTCGTCGAGTGCGGCCATCTCCTCGGCTATGCGGCTGATGACGGCGCTGAAGCGGTGCGAGCCGGCGCTCGGGGCGGCGCTGCCCGCCCGGGGGGCGGCGGAGGCGTGGGACACGGCGTTTTCCTGACGGGGAGGAGAAGTGCGGGCGGGAGACCGTCCACAGTCTGACCCGGCCGCCGGAAGCAGCCAAAAAAAACACCTCCGTCACCACGCTGTTACCGGTCCAGCCGTTCAGGGTGGACGGAGCGCCGCCCGCCAGGTCACGCGGTGATGGGCCGGTCGAGGCGGGCCACCCCCCAGGCCGCCTCGATCATCCGGAAGACCTCGTCCACCGCCGCCTCCGGATCGGCCGCCTCGCGGGCCAGCGCGTACGCGTCGATCACGAAGCGGGCGATGGTCCGGCAGGCGATCGACGTCTCCGGTACGCCGAGGTCGGCGGCGACGGCCGCGCCCAGCGAATCCGCGTGGCGCAGCCGCATCGACTCCTCGTACTCCCGCAGCGCCGGGGACGACTCGATCATGTTCCAGACCGGGGCGGCCTCGGGCGCCGTGCAATGGCGCACCAGGGCGTGGACCTCGCGACGGAGCGCGGGGATCAGCGGCTCGTCCGGAGCACGGTCGGCCACCGCGCGCAGGAGACCCTGCTCGAAGCCCGGGTCCTGCTCGAAGACGAGCGCCTCCTTCGAGGCGAAGTGGGAGAAGAGCGTGGTGACCGCCACGTCGGCCTCGGCGGCCACGTCACGGATGCCCACGGTCTCGTAACCGCGTTCCAGGAAGAGGCGCAGAGCGGTGTCGGCGATCTTCTGGCGGGTGGCGGCCTTCTTGCGTTCGCGGCGGCCGGTCTGCTCGGTCATGACGTGACGCTACCAAATCCGAATACGTAACCGATACAAAAAGCTAACCGTTAGTGTTACGGTCGGCCGCATGAAGAAAGTGACCTTCGCCGCGTTCGGCGGCCCCGATGTCCTCCGTCTCGTCGATGCCGAGAAGCCCCACGCAGGCCCCGGCCGGATACGCGTCTCCGTGCGCGCGGCGGGGGTGAACCCCGTGGACTGGAGGCTGCGCGAGGGGCAGGTCCTGGGCGCGCACCCGATCTCGCTGCCGTCAGGGGTGGGGATCGATGCCGCCGGGGTGGTGGACGAGGTCGGCGAGGGCGTCGAGGGGGTGGAGATCGGCGACCACGTCTTCGGCGAAGGGGCCGACACCTACGCCGAGTTCGCCGTGCTGTCGGCCTGGGCCCGGATGCCCGAGGGCCTGACGTTCGAGGAGGCGGCCGGCTACCCGTCCGTGGTGGAGACCGCGCTGCGCGTCCTCCGCGAGGTCGGCGCCCGCCCCGGAGAGACGTTGCTGGTCAGCGGTGCGTCCGGCGGAGTCGGTTCGGCGGTGCTGCAGATCGCCCGCGATCGGGGCATCCCGGTCATCGGCACGCGGGGGCCGCCAACCAGGACTACCTGCGCGGCCTGGGCGCGCTCGCCACAACGTACGGCGAAGGCTGGGTCGAGCGGGTGCGGCGGCTCGGCCCGGTCGGCGCGGCCCTCGACCTGGCGGGCTCGGGCGTGATCCCCGAACTGGTCGAGCTGACCGGTGATCCGGCGAAGGTCGTCTCCATCGCCGACCTGGAAGCGCCGCGGTTCGGCGTACGGTTCTCCGGCGTGGCGGGCAGCGTGCCGGACGCGCTGGCCGAGGCCGCCGCGCTGATCGCGCGCGGCAGGCTGCACATCCCGGTCGAGAAGTCCTACGCGCTCGGCGACGCGGCGGCCGCGCACGCCGACAGCCGGGCGGGGCACGCCCGGGGCCGCCGCGTCGTGGTCATCTGACACGGACAGACCGACAGGCCGACGGGCAGGGCGGCCGGGGCGACGGCCATCGTGCCGCCCATGCTTGCGAGCGGTCACCTCACGCCCGTCCTGTCTCGTGCTGGCCGAGGGCACCCCGTGTTCAACCTGCCTCACAGGGAAGGGGGTTGGGCCCGGACGCCACACGGGCGCTCCTGGCGCACTTGGGCGGGGAGCTCGGCTGGCGGCGCGTGACCGCCGATCCCGTACACGAGAACGTACGGGCCGTACGCGCCTGGGAGAAGGCGGGGTTCCGGCAGGTGCCGAGCGAAACCGGGGAACTGCTCCTGGAGTTCTGCTTCCCCGAAGGCCGTCGGCACTGACCACGAACGCTGACCACGACACCACCACCGCCGATGCCCCATCGTGATGAGCGGCTGTACAACCCCGCGTGGACACCGGCTGTCTGTAAAGCGTCCGGAGGGTTCAGCCTCCGGCACCTTTCCGTACGGAGATCGGGGATCAGGTGGGGAAGCGGGTCTGGAGAGCCGTCGTGGCCGGCGGTGCGGCGGCGGTGTTCACGGCCGTGGCCGCGGTGCCGGCCGGGGCGGCCGAGGGCGGGGCCTCGTTCAGCCGTATCCAGGTGAACGGCGGCAAGCCGATCGTGATCGGGACGACGAAGGAGGTCGCGGTGCCCGCGTCCTTCCGGATGACGACCACGAAGCAGTGGAAGGCGCCGGGGCTGTTGTTCCTCCACCGCAACAAAGGGGAGGAGCAGTTGTGGCACTCGATCGAGACGAACGACTGCCCCACCAAGGGCCCGGGCATCTGCGACATCAACGAGCGGATGTACTTCGACCCGAGCGTGTGGGACATGCGCAACAGCGAGGCCGGGGCATGGCGGGTCGGGGCCCAGGTGCACTTCAAGGACGGCAGCGGTGACACCGACGACAAGGGCATGGCGGTATACGTCAAGCGCAACTCCCGCCTGACCGTCAACGCCGCGCCCGAACCGGTGGCCAAGGGCAAGACCATCACCGTGACCGGAAAGGTCACCCGGGCCAACTGGGAGACCAGGAAGTACGCCGCCTACGGGGGCCGCCACGTCAGCCTGCAGTTCAAGCCTTCCGGCTCCTCCTCGTACACCACGGTGAAGAAGGTGTACGCGAACGGCTCGGGCAACCTCAAGACGACCGTGAAGGCCGCAAAGACGGGCACCTGGCGCTGGTCGTACGGCGGCAACACCACCACCGGCCCGTCGAAGTCGTCCGGTGACAACGTCGTGGTGAAGTGACACCCGTCCGTACCCGGCGGGCCGACGGGAGTCGGCCCGCCGGGTACGGACACGGCCTAGGGTGGCCCCTCATGGACCACCACCCCACCGATGCCCTGCCGTTGCTGGAGTTGCTGTGCTCCGCCGACGAGATACGGGTCCCCGGCGAACTCACGTCGTCTGGCCCTCACGAGCACGCTCCCGACGCGGTCGTGGACGCCTACCTGATCGACGGCGGCCGGCTGCTTCTCACCCTCTGGCACGGCCGGCTGCACGAGGTGATCTACCAGACCCCGGCGGAGTCCGGAGAGGACGCGGCGCGACGCAACGACCGGCTGTTCGCGCACTACGGACAGGGCGAGGGCTGGAACGAGATCCTCGACAACGGTTTCGGCAAGACCTATCGGGGCGCCGGTCAGCGGCGGTACGCGCTGTGGAGCTACGTCATGGACTTCATGACCTTCGGCACGATGGAATTCCATCAGGTCAAGTGGTAGCCGGACAGAACCCGGCCGAAGGCGAAGCGTACGGCGGCTTCGGCGGGCGTGACCGACTGGCGGCGGCCCGGCACATCGTGGACGGCGGCCGCCCCCTCAGACCGGAGCCGGTCGACACCGGCGTCTCGGCTCTCATGATTCAGCCGCAAGGAGTCTGGGACGAACACACGCTGACGGGCATCGAGTTGGCGTCCTGGGCTCTGATCGTGTCGGGGGTACTCACAGCACTGCTCACGGCGACCGCCGTGTCGCGTCGAGCTATCAGTCGATGGTGGCTGGCGCCCCCGTCGGCCATCCTCGTCGCAGGCTTGGCTCGCCTGCAGTACATCGGATACGCGTACCCGGTGGGGAACGGCGGCTGAGCGGCGAAGCGATCCCGGCTCCTCTCCACGCGTCGCCCGGCCCCTCACCACGCGTCGCCCGACTCGTCACGGCCGCCTGCCCACCGTGGCCCCTGCCCTCGGTCACCCCGGATCGCGGACCGCTTCCACCGCCTCCCGGACATCCCGGTGCGGGTCGTCGGCCAGGCCGTCCAGCAGCTCGGCGACACCGGGAGTAGACCAGCGGGCGACCGCCCACACCAACTCCTCCCGCACCCCGGGGTCGGGGTGGGCGGCGAGACCCCGCAAGCGGTCGACAGGTCCGCGCCGACGCATGCCGAACCAGTGCAGGGCGTCCCGCAGCGCTGCCGGGTCCCCGGAGTCACCGGCCTCGACCCGGGCGAGCAACACCTTGACGGGTGGCGGCGGACCGTCCAGCGGATGCGGCAGCCGCTCGCGCAGGCGCCGCGCCCCGTACCCGCCGCGCACGCGGCACCCGAAACAGGTGCAGGGGCGCACACCATGTGCGTCCGGCAGGTACCGCCAGCCCGCGACCTGCGGTGCGGTGCGGATCCGGTGCACTTCGCGCGGCCGGATCGCCCGGGGGACGAACACCTCCCATCCGCGCGGGTCCTCCAGCGCCGCGATCCGCCCTACCGACTCGGCTGCGGAAACGGTGGCCCGGGCGTCGGGTGCCCGGTCGGTGTAGCGCCCGACCAGCACGTCCTCGGCGTCGTCGAGTCGCACATGGACGGCCACGAGCCCGCCCCGGCTGCCGAACCGGGCGAGCTCGCGCAGCCATTGGTGGGTGAGGGTGTACGAGGGCAGCACCGGAAAGCAGTGGACCCCGCGCGCGCCGCCCTGCCCATGGCCGGCCGCCCGGATCCCGGACCGCCGGATGCGCGGTGCGTTCGCCGCTGAGGTCAGGTGCACGAACATCGCCATGGCACGGGATGTTAGTCACCGGCCCGAATCGTCGGACGGATCCGACGGGTCGGCGATGCGACAGGGCCCTTGGGGGCACGCATCGACCCGTCATGTGCGGCGGTGTTCTCGGCCGACGCCGACCGCGTGCGGCCCATGCCGCCTTGCGGCCGCACCGTCATCGCGGCGTGCGGACACGCAGAGCCTGAACGGACCAGTCGAGCACCGGAGCCAGACTCTCCGGGGCCGGCCAGCCGTTGACCACCGCGAGCAGCTGGAAGTACCGCTCCCCGCGGGGGCCGTTCACGCTCTCCAACCGAGTCGCCAGCAGGCGGCGAAGCTCGACGCCGTCGGGGCGGCCGAGGAGCTGCGCGTAGTGCGCCGTGAACGCCGCGACGACCGGATCGGCCTGGGCGGAGGCCGGGTCCAGGCCGGCGGCCAGGGCCGGGCCGGCCTCGTCGCGGGCGGCGGCGGCGATGTCGCGGCGCGGGACCGCCATCCCGCTCCGGGCCTGCTCGACTGCCAGTCCCTCGATCATCCGCCGCACCATGGCGCGGAAATCCGGGTCCAGCGACATTTCCGCCAACTCCACCCACGCCTGGACCTGTTCCACGTCCGGGTTGTCGGGCAGCTCAGGGGTCATCGAGCGCATGGCAGCCGCGAACGCGGGGGCGGCGTCGAGACCGTCGAAGACGGCGTCGAGGAATTCGCCGACCAGACGTCGGCGTTCGTCCTGGGAAAGCTGGGCCAGCCGGCGCATGAGTTCCGTCTCCTCCGGTGTGGACCCGCGCTCGGCCACCGCCGTCAGCACCGCACGCCGCATGCTCAGGACCCGGATCTGCACCGCCAGCGCTTCGGCGTGCGCCGCGGCGACCGCGGGAAGCGAGAGCTCGCGGTCCACGACCTTGCGGATCGTGGGAAGGTCCAGTCCCAGCTCGCGCAGGGTCCGCACGAGGTCCAGGCGTGCGACGGCATCGACGGTGTAGAGGCGGTAGCCGGCCGGGCTGCGGTCCGTCGGCGCCACGATTCCGCGATCGGAGTAGAACCGGATGGTCTTGACCGTGAGCCCCGTCCGCCGGGCAAGCTCGCCGATCGAGTAGAGCGTGTCGCCGTTCATGCCCCCACCTTTGCGTCTCCCCCTACGGGAGACGCAAGCCCCTTCGGCCTTCCGTCGGCCCAACCGCTCCTCAGTCGAACGCCCCACCCTCAACGCCCGCGACGAACGCCGCGAAGGCGGTGACGGGGACGGCGACCACAGGGCCGTCCACGACCTTGGAGTCACGGACCGGGACGATGCCGCGCGTGGCGGCGAGGTTGGCGGCGACCTCGACGCAGTTGCCGCCGTTGCTGCTGTACGAAGACGTGGACCAGCACGGGGATTCGGGCATCACGGGTGTCCCTTCGCCGGCAAAAGCCCCACCATGCACGACGGGGTCGAGCGCGCACCAGAGGGCCTTCCTTCGGTCGGCGTTACGCGTCGAAGTCGTACTCCAGGACGTACGCGGCGGCATCGAGCACCATCTCGTTGACCTCCACGACACACCCCTTCTCCGCGTAGGCAGTCCGGCAGACGAGCATGACGGGCGTCCCGGCCGAAGCCTGAGCTACGACGTCGACAGGAGGACCGGCTTGCCGTCCAGCACGAACCGGCGCCTCCTGATCCAGACACGCTCACCTTCTTCGAGAGCGAGCACGCGCGCAGCGTTCTCCGGGCGGGCCCCCTCACGCACCTCTACTTCGTCCACCACCAGGTTCCGGCCTGCGAGGTCCGCCTCCCGGAGAGAGCGCCCGGTCCCCCACTGCTCGCGCGCCAGACGCTGAATCCCGACGTTTGAGCGGCCGAGGTTCGGGCTCGCGCGCCCGCTACCGATCATGGTCAGGTTGTAGGCCGGGGACGCGATCGTACGGGGCGTGGCGGTGGTCGACACCACGTCTCTGCCACGGCAGCCCCTGTGACCGGAGTTGCTGACGCCTACGCCATTGACGCCGCGCCCCCCGTACCGCTTCCCTGGCTCAGCGCAGATACGTCCGCTGCCACTCGATCGACGTCATCGTGAGCGCGGCCTCGGCGAGTGACTGAGCAGAAGCGGTCTTGAGCTTGGCGATGCTGCTGTCGATCCAGGGCTGGACGTTGGAGCAGCCCTGTTCACGGTATTCGACGGCTTGGAGGAGGCATTCGAGCTTGTCGGCATCGTGCGCGCAGACGACTTCGAGGGAGTCGCCGTTCTCGTACTCCTCCACGATCCGCTGGGCGCCTGCCTTCACCGCCGGATGCGCGGCCGATACCTGGTCGGCGGTGACCTTCTCGTTGGCGGCCGCTTCGAGGTAGCGGCGGCCGATGTGGGGGATATCCCCGACGCGGGTCTCCTGGGTGTCGTGCCACAGGCCGAGGAGAGCGGCCTTCGCTGGGTCGGCGCCCTCCATCATGGCGAGTACCGAGCCGATGAGCGCGACTCGGAAGCTGTGCTCGGCAATGGTCTCGGGGTCCTTCACCCCCGCGATCCACCAGCCGGACCGCTTGGCGCGCTTGAGCATCCCCATCTCCAGCAGAAAGCCTGTGGTGCCCTTTACCTGCTCCTGGTCCTGCTCTGCGTCCGCCATGAAGTACGACCTCCGATGTGTCATGTGCGGTTCTCGCGTAGAACGTAATCCACCGCACTGAGTTCGCGCCTCGCCCGCTGGGAGATCCCGTCCTGATCGAGGAGTCGGGCGGTCTGTGCGGCCAGACCCTCCGCAAGAACCGGATCTGCCAGAGGCAGCCACCGGTTGGTGGTCAGCAGAGCCCATAGCGAGTGGACGTAGAGATCCATGTACGCCGGAGCCTGGTGGAGGCCGGTGGCAAGTCCACGCAGCAGTCGCACAGGCTCCCAGGTCGACGGGCCGTGCCGCATGAAGCCGTCGTCCGGCTGGGCTTCGCGAATCGAACCGAACCAGTAGGCCCAGTAGTTGAGATTCGCGATCTCAGCGGAGTCGTCGCCCGCCAAGCCTCTGTCGATGAAGTCCAGCAGCGGTTGATGGTCGCCAAGCCTCACCAATGCGACGGCAGTTGATCGCGCGGTGGCCCAGCGCGGAGTCCAGCCACGGACGGAGATGAGGTCGCGGCTGCTGCGCAGATCCTGCACCATCCACGATGCCGCCTCGGAGCCCAGGTCGTAGGAGCAGAGGTAGAGGCACTGGCGGTGGAGCAGCAGTCCGTCCTCTCCAGCGTGCAACGCGGATTCGGCGATCTCGCGGAGGTGCGCGAAGAACACGCTTCGATCGGGCGCCGACAGGAGCGGTGCCTTGGCCACGGGACCGCGACGCCCCGTCGCCGCTCTGCGAGCCAGAGCGGGCGGAACGGTCCCGTTCAGAGCCCAGGCGATCATGTGGGCCGTGTCGCGGGTGTGCACCCAGCTCCCGAGTGGATGACGGGCACCGGCCCTCGGATGGATCGTGGAGGTGATGACACGGTCCGCGTCCATCGCCGGGTCGAGAAGGTGAAGTACACCGGGGTCAGCCCCCAACGCGAGTAATCGGCGCCGAGTGTCGAGCAGGACACCGGCCTTCACGTTGGTGAGCGGTCGTCGCCCGGTCTCCCAACCCTGCCACGTGGCGAGGTCAACCCTCATCGCTTCCGCCATACCGGCCTGCGTGCGGATGCTCGTGCTCTCCCTGGCCATGCGGAGAACGAACCCGGCGATCGTGCCCGCAGTTGCACGTCCGCGTCCGGATCCCTTCACGGTCATGCCGCACCCCCGGTGTCCTTCGGTTTCCCAAACCCGTACCTCCGGTCAGTCCTACTCCATCGACGGTGACCGTAGCTTCTGGTTCGACAACAACCACCCGTCGTCAAGGAGGTCTGCATGGCTACCGCAGTTGAGCCCCACATGCGCCCCTGGGGCTCCGACAGGCTCGCCCCGTACCCGACCGTCGCTCGCCGCCCCCACGCATCGATCACGCTCGACCCCGACACCCAGCTCGGCATCTTCACCGACCGCGTCGGCACAGTGATCGAGATGGGCAAGCACGGCACCGCCAGAGGCACCGAGACAAGCACGGTCACGAACTCGGACTCCGCCCCCGACCAGGGGCACGACCAGGACTCCGTGCAGGACTGACCGATGACCGACAAGAGGCCGGTGCTGGTTGCCACAGAGGCGGACGACCTCACCGCCGACATGGTGATCAGAGAGCTGAATCGGCGGAACGTTCCGGTGGCCAGGTTCAACCCCGCCGACATCGGAGCGACCCTGACAATCTCCGCTAGGTTCGGGAGCGGCCCGGCCTCCGTGGCCGGGCAACTCCGCACGCCGTCGCGGACTGTGGAGCTGGCCGAGGTCCGGTCGGTGTACTGGCGCCGCCCGGTGTGGCCCGCGTTCGACCATCTCGAACCGGACGACGCACGGTTCGCGGCGGCCCAGACCCGCTACGGGCTCGGCGGCACCCTGTACGCCCTCGATGGACCGCTGTGGGTCAACCATCCGCTGCGCAACGCCGCCGCCGACTACAAGCCGACCCAGCTCGCGGTTGCCCAGCGCCTCGGGCTGACAGTTCCGTCGACGCTGGTCACGAACCACCCGGACGAGGCGCGGTCCTTCATCGGCGACCACGAACAGGTGATCTTCAAGACGCTCCGGTGGACGCCTTACCAGCGAGGTGGTGTTCCTGTCACCGGGTGGGCCGACCTGGTCACGGCGACAGAGATCGACGAGCGCGTGGCTGTGGTGCCGCACCTCTTCCAGGCCGTGGTGAACAAGGTGGCCGACCTTCGCGTGCTGGTGGTCGGCCACGAGGTGTTCGCCGTACGGATCGCGTCCGGGATGCTGGACTGGCGTAAGGATTACTCAGCCCTGTCCTACCGCGTGGTGGACCTGCCCGACCACGTGGAGAAGGCGCTCCTGGCGTACCTGGCCCACTTCGGTCTGGCCTCGGGAAGCTTCGACTTCGCCGTCGACGAGGCCGGTGGCCTCTGGTGGCTGGAGCTGAACCCGAACGGGCAGTGGGGGTGGCTGGAAGAGTCCACCGGCCTCGCGATGTCCGCCGCATTCGCTGAACTGCTGACTCAAGGAGTTGCTCCATGACCGACACCGCTCAGGAGCGGCGAGCACTCGCCGGACGCCTGGAACAGGCGGGCGTTCTCATCAGCTCCCCTTGGCGGGCGGCGGTGGAGGCTGTTCCCCGCGAGCTGTTCCTGAACCCTGGCGTGTTCCTGCCCACGGAAGACGGCCGGTGGCAGCCGCTCACCGCTGCCGGGAGCGACCCGGCCGAGTGGGTACGGATCGCCTACCGCGACGAGTCCCTGACCACTCAGCTCGACGGACACCTCACCGCCGACCAGGTCAGCGGCCCCGTGACCGGCTCCCCGACCTCCTCGTCCACCACCCCGGTCACCGTCGTGGACATGCTGGAGAAACTGGAGGTGGAGAACGGCCAGCAGGTCCTGGAGATCGGCACAGGAACCGGCTATTCCTCAGCCCTCATGTGCTCCCGCCTCGGGGAGGACGCCGTCACTACAATCGAAGTGGACCCCGCCGTCTCGGCCCGCGCGGACGACGCCCTGGAAACCGCCGGCTACTCGACCTGGACCGTCACAGGCGACGGACTCCTCGGCCATCCTCGCCGGGCCCCGTACGACCGCACCATCGCCACCTGCGCGGTGCGCCGCATCCCCTACGCCTGGATCAGGCAGACCAAGCCGGGCGGCATCGTCCTCGCCACGGTCGGCGGCTCCTGGCATTACGGCACCGGCCTGGCGAAGGTCACCGTCGCAGAGGACGGCAGCGCCGAGGGCGCGATCATCGGCCGTAGCTCGTTCATGCAAGCCCGGTCCCAGGCGGAAGCGCCCATCAGCGGTGACCTGTCGGCCCGCACGGCCTACGCCGACAGTGAGCGCGAGACCAAGGTGTCCCCGCTCCTGCTGGAAGAGTGGATGCCTGCGTTCTTCGCTCAGCTCGCGGTT
The DNA here is from genome assembly GCF_056172905.1 of Streptomyces sp. iso_384. Classification (NCBI taxonomy): domain Bacteria; kingdom Bacillati; phylum Actinomycetota; class Actinomycetes; order Kitasatosporales; family Streptomycetaceae; genus Streptomyces; species Streptomyces sp. iso_384. Next base: position 1,742,474 of record NZ_JBWBTT010000001.1, on the reverse strand, counting down.
CCTGGGGCGCGCTTCACCCGCGCCACCTCGCCGGAGGGCTATCGGCTGTTGCACCTCTTCGACTTGGAGCGCGAGTCCTTCGCCTCGTTCACGAAGAACGACGGCACCTGGACAGTCCGCCAGGGCGGCCCCGTGGCCCTGTGGGACGCGATCGAGCGGGCTCTCATCGCCTGGCAGGACGCGGACCTCCCCGACATCACCGAGGTACGGCTCCGGGTCACGAAGGAGGCCCACACCTATTGGATCGACGGCCACACCGCGCTCCGCTGGCAGCACGACCTGGCCTGAGCAGCAGGATGCCCCACCACGCGCGGCACGGCGGGGCATCCTGCTGCTCGGTTCCTCAGACGGTGTCGAACGTCCCGCCCTGAACGCCCGCGACGAACGCCGAGAACGCGGTGACGGGTACCTCGACCACAGGCCCGCCCACGACCTTGGAGTCACGGACCGGGACGATGCCACGCGACGCGGCGAGGTTGGCGGCGACCTCAATGCAGTTGCCGCCGTTGTTGCTGTACGAGGACGTGAACCAGCACGGGGATTCGGGCATCACGGGCGTCCCTTCGCCGTAGAAGGCACCACCATGCACGACACGGCCGAGCGGGCACCAGAGGGCCTACCCTGGGCGGTGTTACGCGTCGAAGTCGTACTCCAGGACGTACGCGGCGGCATCGAGCACCATCTCGTTGACCTCCACGACACGCCCCTCCTCCGCGAAGGCCGTCCGGCAGACGAGCATGACGGGCGTCCCGGCCGGAAGCCTGAGCCTCGCTGTCTCTTCGGGCAGCGGCATGCGCGAGCGGATCTCTTCCCGGAAGTGGACCGGACCATGGCCCAGTTCGGCGAGCCGGGCATAGATCCCGCCGGGCCCTGTGTCCGGCTGGGTGATCGCTGATCCCTCGACCAGAGGTGCCGGGAGGTACGAGGTCGACAGGAGGACCGGCTTGCCGTCCAGCACGAACCGGCGGCTCCTGATCCAGACACGCTCGGCCGCTTCCAGGCCGAGCACACGCGCCGCGTTCTCCGAGGCAGTCCCCTCGCGCACTTCCACCTGGTCAACCACCAGGTCTCGATCTCCGAGGTCCGCATCCCAGACGGAGCGTCCAGATCCCCACTGCTCGCGCATCAATCGAGGAATCCCGCGACGCCTGAGCGGCTGGAAAGCCCGCACGAAGACTCCAACGCCTTTCCGCGCTTCCGTCAGGCCTTCGCTCTGGAGCACACCCAAGGCTTGCCGAGCTGTCATGCGCGCAACGCCGTACTGCGACATGAGGTCGTTCTCACCCGGGAGGCGTGCCCCAGGCTCCAATGCCCCTGACTGGATCTCTGCCTTCAAGGCTTTTGCGATCCGCTGGTACTTGGGCTCACGGCCAGTGGCGTCGGTAGCCATCTACGGGTTCCTCTCCTCTCTAGGCAGCCTAGTCGCGCAAGGCACTCACGCGACATCCGGGAGGCCACGCGAGTCGATTCACGCGCCTGACCAGGGCATTGTGCGTGAATCGTGAGTCGACTCGCGTGGCCCGCGTCACCTCGTCGACGGTGCGGAACTGGACCGGTCGCCAACAGATTCGATTGACATCTCTAGAGATCTAGAGTTCTCTAGAGATGTCAATCGAAGTGGCGGCACAGAAGCACGCTGCTCGGCAACCGTGCCGCGACGACACGAGGAGCGATGCATGTGCAGCGAAAATGTGCGCCTGGACGCCCCGGACCCTCCGCGCGCCCCCGCCCCCGGAACCCTCATGGTCGACACCAGCCGCGCCGACCGCGTGGGCGAATTCCGGGGCGTCGCCGGCCCCTACTGGTCGCTCCGGCCCGTCGGGGGCGGCGCGGAGTGGGAGGCCGAGCCCCGCCACGTACGCCCCGCGCTCCTCATAGAGCAGCTCCGCGCCCGTACCGCGCGGCTCAACGCCCGTAGCCGGGGCGAGGTCCTGTGAATACGTACCCGCATCCGCATCCCCTCGCCGAACTCGTCCGCATGCGGCGCGCAGCGGGGTACGCCGCCGAGGTCACCGTCTCCGACGGGCAGCGGTTCGCCACCCTCGGCGGGGTCGCCGTACGGAACCGGCGGCTCGTCCTCCTCTGGCTCCGGCGGCAGGCCCTCCGTCTGGCCAACGGTCACGGGCTTCCCCTCGCGCCCGAGCCCGTACGGCTGCCGACCGGCGACGTACGACCGGTCCGCTTCCACGGATCGCACGCCCCGCAGGAGTTGCGCCGCTGGGCCACCCACGGGCCGTGCCAGGACCACGCGATACGGGACCTGGAGGCCGGGTTTCCCGCGCTGTTCACCGTTCTCGATCCCGCCGTCGGGCTGAGCCTGACGCTCGCCGGGTGGCGCGGCCGCCCCGCTGACCAGTAGTCCTCTGCCACGAACCGGAGTTGAACGTCGTGCTCCAGTGCACCGCCGTCACGTTGCTTCCGCCCGATGCCGTGTCGCGGCTCACCGCCCCCGGGGCCGACGGCCCCGAGGATCCCGAACCGTACGTCCTGTGCGAACTCGGCACGCACGACGACGGCCCGCACACCGAACACGCCGCCTACCTCCGGCCGGGCAGGACTCCCGACTCCCCCGCCCTGTGGTTCTTCTGGACCGGCAGCGGCCCCGAACGCACCCACCGGGCCGAGTCCGCCCCCTGGTGCCCCGCCGTCCTCCGCCGGCTCGACTCCGGCCTCGTACGGCGGTGCGCGCTCTTCGACCACCACACCGCGCCCCACTCCTGGGACGTGACCGACCCGCTCGGCGACCTGATCGCGGAGCGGCTCGTCCCCGGCGACTCTCCCGAAGGGTGACCCCGTGACCGAGAATCAGTGCACCGCCGTCGCGTTACTGCCGCCTCCGAAGCACGTACTCGCTCTGTCGGCGCACGACGGCCACCACCGCCCCGAGGCCGGGCACGTCCTCTGCGAACTCGGAGAAGCCCACGACGCGGCGCACGCCGCGATGCTGTGGGACGAGGGCGGGCGGCCCGGAAGCGCCGTCTGGATCCGGTGGGGTGCGGAGCGCGCCCGGCTGCGGCCACTCCCCTGGTGTGCCGCACGCGACCCCCGCGACGCGGACGCCGCGTGCGGACTGTTCAACGGGCACCCGTCCGAGCACAGTTGGGAGATCACCGACCCCACCGACGAAGCCATCACCAAGGAATTGGCCCGACAGCATCCGCATTTGTTCCGCTAGTCGAGTCCGGCGGCCCGCGTCCCGTGGACCGCCGGTCAAGGGGGGTCTGTTCACCGGCGGCGTGGAATTCCGGCGTGAAGATGTCACATCCATCATGACAGGTCAGGAGGCATTTCCGTAGGAGTAACGGCACAGCTGAACCGCCTTGTGGGGCCTTGTTCGGGGCACCCAGAATCTCCGTCATGAATCAGTGGGGGAAAGTCGATCAGGACGACATCGTGCGGGCGAGAAATGTGCTGCTCGCCTCGGGGCGCCGCACACTGCGCGAGGAGGTCGACGCCTATCGGGTGCTCGCTCAGGTCAGCCCCGCCGCGTACCTGCCGCTCCTGGCCAGGAAGCTCCAGCATCTCAGCTACGGTGGCTCCGGCACGTGGCATCCGTCCTCGCTGGAGCTGTGCGAGGAGGCGGTCGCGGCGGCGCGACGCATCGATCCGGCCGAACCCGCCCGTGCGGACGTCCTGTACCAGGCCCTCAGGTCGTGCCAGCGAGAGCTGTACGACGAGGGTCGACGTGCCGAAGGCCTGGCCCTGCGCGCCGAGATGCTCGCCATCAGCCGCGCGCAGGCCGAACGGTCCGGGAAGCCCGTCGTCAAAGGGCTGAGTAAGTGGGCCGCCGGGCTCTCCGAAGAAGGCCGGTATGCCGAGGCCGCCGACGCCATGGACGAGTTGGTCGCGACGCTCCTGCCCGAGGGACGCAGCGACGGGGCCCTTGCCTGGTCACTGATGCAGTGGATCGCCGCTCTCCACGACGCCGGCCGATCCGGCGAAGCACGCGCCGCGTTCGAGCGGTTCGTCGCCATGGAAGCGGACGAAGCCGCGAGGAGACGCGGCCCGGTGATCTGCCATCTCCACGCGCTCATCGGGTACGCCGGGATGCTCGACCTCCACGGCCGGAACGAACAGGCGGCCCGCGTGCGGCGGGAGGCACTCGCCGTGCTGACGGAGCTGACCGAGCGGGCCGCGTCAGGTGAGCGGCTGTCCTGGGGCGGCTACGAGGCGTCGTTCTGGGCGGTGCTGCTGACGGTCTCCGGCACGGAAAGCATGCGGCCCTGGTCCGACGGGCCACGTGCACCCTCGGGTACGGATCCGATGAAGTGGTCGCCCGATGCCCGACAGCGCTACTTCGACAGCCGTGATGCCCTGCGCCGTGCGGTGGACGCCCTCGCCGGACGAGCCGCCGAGGATCCGGCGGCGCACCTGGCCGAACTGATCCGGCTGCAGAGCGTCCTCACCGTCCGCTCCGCCGTCTACTGGCGGAACCGCACCCATCTGTTCGCGGAGCAGGTGCGCCCCCTCTTCGACGAAGGAGTGGCCCTGGCCCGTCGGCTGCCCCGGTACGACCCGGCCGAGGGGCCGCGCACCCTGGCCAGGACCCTGATCGAACGGTCGGCCTTCCGCATCGCCGCCCACGAGTTGGGCCCCGCCCTCGACGACTTCCGCGAAGCCCTGAGCCACCTGGGCGAGACCGGCTGAACGGCGTGGACGACGCGTCCCGCTCGTAGGCCGGGCCGGGGCCAGGTGCCGGCGGGCGTTCCCCGCGGCCCCCGGCTCAGCGCAGCGTCTGCGTCCCTATGACCGACAGCAGCCGCAGCCGTTCGTGGCTCTCGCTGCCCGGTGCGGCCGTGTACACCAGCAGGCTGTGGGACTGGTCCAGGTCCAGCAGGCGCTGGCAGTTCAGCTCCAGGACGCCGACCTCCGGGTGGACGAAGCGTTTGACCTGGTCGGGGCGGATGCCGATCTCGTGCTGGTCCCAGAGCCGCCGGAACTCCTCGCTCTCCTCGCGCAGCAACTCGGCGCAGTGGGCGGCCCGGGAGCCGGTCCCCCGCAGGGTGGCCAGCTCCCGCAGGCCGGAGGCGAACATCCGGGAGAGGAAGGCGTGGTCATCGGCCACGTACAGCGTCCGGGTGGCAGGGTCGGTGAACCACCGGTAGCCGATGCTGCGCGCGAGGCCGGAGTACCGGGTCGTGTCGCCGGTGAGGGCGACGCCGAGCGGGGTCTGCCGTAGCGTCTCGCCGAGCTCCGTGACGATCTCGGCGGGGGTGTCGTCCAGCCGGTCGAAGATCGCCTTCGGGCTCTTCGGCCTGGAGCTGGACCGGCGCAGCCGGGCCGAGAGCTGGGGCATCACCAGCAACCTGTCCCACCCCGGCATCGCCCCCACGAGCCTGCTGGCCGCCCGGCCGGAGGTGGGACGCGCCAAGGACACGTTGGGCGTGCGGATGATCCGTCTGCTGTCCGCCCGGGGGCTCGTGGTCGGCACCGTGGAGGGCGCGAAGTTCCCCGCGCTGTACGCCGCCACCTCGCCCGACGCCCGGGGCGGCGCCCTGTACGGGCCGAGCGGCCCCGGCAACATGGGCGGCCCGCCCGCCGAGCAGGAGCTGTACGGCCGGCTGCGCGACGCCGAGGAAGCCCGGCGGGTGTGGCGGGTCTCGGAGGAACTGGCCGGGGTTTCGCTGCCGGGCTAGGAGGTGTCCTGTCGACCGACCGGCCACACGGCGAGGAGCCCGAATACCGCTTGGCCCATCACCGCGTCCCTTCGCGGGCCGTGCTGAAGACCCTGCACGCCAACCTCGGCTGACACACCGGTGCCCCCCAGTTCGAACTCGACACAGGGGCCCGGTTCTTCGCCCGGCACCCGCATGCGGACCGGGCGGCGTCCGGGACCGCTTTCACGGCACCCCGAGACACATGAGCGTGGGCCCGGATCACTGATGATCCGGGCCCACACCGTCGTACGGGTACTCCTCAACCGCTCAGGTACCGGCTCAGCTCTGCGCGGGCGACGCGTCCTGCTCCGCGGTCGGCTCGCCGTTCTGCCCGGCGGTCGCGGCCGCCTGGGCCTCGGCGCGCTCGCGCATCTTGCGGACCAGTTCCTGCTTCTTGTCCTCGGCGGCCTTGCGGTCGGCGCCTCGCGCGGAACCCGCGCCCTGCTGTTCGGCGCGGGACAGCTTCTTGCGCTGTCCGCCGACGCCGAGCAGGTTGTTACGGCTCTTGGCCATGGCGTTCTCCCCTGTGGGGTGTGAAGTGAGTCAGGTGAAGGTGTTCGGGGGCCGGTCGCGCCGGTCCCCGGGCTGCGGCGGGGAGTTCACACCCGCCGCGCTCTCACTCGTAGATCTGGAAGAACGAAGACATGCCGGAACCGTACCGCGCCCCCCGCGAGCGCCGCACCAGGTTTTCGGGCCGCCGGGCCTCAGGCCGTCGGGTCGACCGTCGCCTGATGGGCCTCGGCCAGATGCTCCTCGGCCTTCAGCCAGGGCAGGAACTGCGCCGAGCGGCGCCATGCGCAGGTGGAGCAGGTCAGTCGGCGCGTCATGCCCGACTTCTTCACCTGCACGACGTGTTCACGGCCGTGCTGGTCCCATCTGCTGACCTTGCTGGTGGTGATCGACGGCATCGCGTACCTCCCGGAACGGCGGCGGGGGCTCCGGTGGACCGTACGACGAAGCCCCCGGTTCCGTACCCGGAACCGGGGGCCTCACGCACCTGCGCGGGTATCAGCAGCCGAGCAGACGGGCGCCGAGGTACGCCTGGATCTGGTCCAGGGAGACGCGCTCCTGCTTCATGGTGTCGCGCTCGCGCACGGTCACCGCGTTGTCGTCGAGGGTGTCGAAGTCGACGGTGACGCAGAACGGGGTGCCGATCTCGTCCTGACGGCGGTAGCGGCGGCCGATGGCGCCGGCGTCGTCGAACTCGATGTTCCAGTTCTTGCGCAGGTCGGTCGCCAGGCCCTTGGCCTTCGGCGAGAGCTGCGGGTTGCGCGAGAGCGGCAGCACCGCGACCTTGACCGGCGCCAGGCGCGGGTCGAGGCGCATCACGGTGCGCTTCTCCATGACGCCCTTGGCGTTGGGCGCCTCGTCCTCGACGTAGGCGTCCAGGAGGAACGCCAGCATCGCGCGGCCGACACCGGCCGCGGGCTCGATGACGTACGGCGTCCAGCGCTCGTTGGCCTCCTGGTCGTAGTACTGGAGGTCGGTGCCCGACGCCTCGGAGTGCGCCTTGAGGTCGTAGTCGGTGCGGTTGGCCACGCCCTCCAGCTCGCCCCACTCGCTGCCGCCGAAGCGGAAGCGGTACTCGATGTCGGCGGTGCGCTTGGAGTAGTGGGAGAGCTTCTCCTTCGGGTGCTCGAACCAGCGCATGTTCTCCTCGCGCATGCCGAGGTCCGTGTACCAGTTCCAGCGCTGGTCCATCCAGTACTGCTGCCACTCCTCGTCCTCGCCCGGCTTGACGAAGAACTCCATCTCCATCTGCTCGAACTCACGGGTCCGGAAGATGAAGTTGCCCGGAGTGATCTCGTTCCGGAAGGACTTGCCCATCTGCGCGATGCCGAACGGCGGCTTCTTGCGCGAGGTCTGCAGCACCTGGCCGAAGTTGGTGAAGATGCCCTGCGCGGTCTCGGGACGCAGGTAGGCGACCGAGCCGGAGTCCTGGGTCGGGCCCAGGTGGGTGGAGAGCAGACCCGAGAACTGCTTGGGCTCGGTGAAGGTGCCCTTGTTGCCGCAGTTGGGGCAGTTGAGGTCGGCGAGACCGTTGACCGGCGGCTTGCCGTGCTTCTCCTCGTACGCCTCCTCCAGGTGGTCGGCGCGGTAGCGCTTGTGACAGGAGGTGCACTCGGTCAGCGGGTCCGAGAAGGTGGCGACGTGTCCGGAGGCGACCCAGACGTCCGGGGCAAGGATGACCGACGAGTCGAGACCGACCACGTCCTCGCGCGCGGTGACCATGTAGCGCCACCACTGACGCTTCAGGTTCTCCTTCATCTCGACGCCCAGCGGCCCGTAGTCCCAGGCGGCCTTCTGGCCACCGTAGATCTCACTGCAGGGGTAGACGAAGCCACGGCGCTTGCTCAGGCTGACGATGGTGTCGATCTTGTCGGCGGCCACGGTGCTCTCTTCATTGCGACGGCGAAATGGGACAGGGGCGGCGCGAAGCGCCTCGATGGGGGGTGGTGGTCGGGAGACGGGCGGGCGAATGACTCAGATTACCGGCGCGTGCACCCCCTGGATCAAATCGGTAGGGGCCCGGAGGAGATCCCGAGCCGCCACCTCGTGATCTTCCGGGCATCTCATCCGCCTTGTTGACAATCGTTTCCACTTTTGTTGAAAATGACTGTCATGAACGTACGCCGCCTGATACCCACCACCGCCGTCGCCGGAGCAGTCGCCCTCGGTCTGACCGCTCTCTCCGCCTGCTCCACCTCCGACGCGGCGGACGGGAGCAACGGCGACAAGCTGAAGGTGACGGCGTCGTTCTACCCGATGCAGTTCCTGGCCGAGAAGATCGGCGGTGAGCACGTCGCCGTCACCAGCCTCACCAAGCCGGGCGTCGAGCCGCACGACCTGGAGCTCACCCCCCGCCAGATCGGCTCCATCAGCGAGTCCGACTACGTGCTGTACCTCAAGGGCATCCAGCCCGCCGTGGACGACGCGATCAAGCAGTCCGGTGTGAAGAACACCGTCGACGCCGCGACCCTCACCACGCTGGAGAACCACGGCTCCGAGGTCAGCGGCCACGACCACGGTCACGAGGGCGAGGAAGAGCACGCGGACGAGCACGACGACGAGCACGGCCACGAAGAAGAAGCCCATGAGGAGCACGCCGAGGGCGACGGCCACAACCACGGCGAGGAGGGCGGCGCCGACCCGCACATCTGGCTGGACCCGGTGAAGTACGCCGAGGTCGCCAAGGGCGTCGGCAAGTCGCTGGAGAAGGCCGACCCCGACCACGCCGCCGACTACAAGAAGAACACCGAAGCGCTGGTCGGCGAGCTGGGCGAGCTGAACACGGCGTACGAGACCGGGCTGAGGAACACCGCCACCAAGACCTTCATCACCACCCACTCCGCCTTCGGCTACCTCGCCGAGCGCTACGGACTCACCCAGCAGGGCATCGCGGGCATCGACCCCGAGGCCGAGCCGAGCCCCGCCCGGATCCAGGAGATCCACACCATCGCGGAGAAGGAGAAGGCCACCACGGTCTTCTTCGAGACGCTCGCCAGCGACAAGACCGCGAAGACCCTCGCGAAGGACACCGGACTGAAGACCGGCGTTCTGGACCCGCTGGAGGGAATCACGGAGAAGTCCCAGGGCGCTGACTACATCGAGGTCATGAAGTCCAACCTCACCGCGCTGCAGAAGGCCCTCGGCGCGAAGTGACCCGCACCACCCGCACCACTTGTGACATTCGGATCGGAGGCGCTCGTGCCGGAGCGTGAGAGCACCACCCACGAGCCCGCCCAGGAGCCCGTCATAGCCCTGCGCGGCGCCACGGCCACCCTCGGCGCGCGCCCCGTGCTGCGCGGCGTGGACCTGACCGTCCGCCGCGGCGAGGTCGTCGCGCTGCTCGGCGCCAACGGTTCCGGCAAGTCCACCGCCGTACGGTCCGTCATCGGGCAGGTCCCGCTCACCGGCGGCAGCGTCGAGCTGTTCGGCACCGAGCTGCGCCGCTTCCGCCGCTGGGGCCGGATCGGCTACGTCCCGCAGCGCACCACGGCCGCGGGCGGCGTGCCCGCCACGATCCGCGAGGTCGTCGCCTCCGGCCGGCTGTCCCGTACGGGGCTGCGGTGGCCCGGGAAGGCGGACCGGGCGGCCGTGGACCGCGCCATCGCGCTGGTGGGCCTGGCCGACCGCGCCAAGGACTCCGTGAGCGCGCTGTCGGGCGGCCAGCACCAGCGGGTCCTGATCGCCCGCGCCCTGGCCGCCGAGCCGGAGCTGCTGATCATGGACGAGCCGATGGCGGGAGTGGACCTGGCCAGCCAGGAGATCCTCGCCTCGACCCTGCGCGAGCAGGTGGCGCTGGGCACCTCCGTGCTGCTGGTGCTGCACGAGCTGGGCCCGCTGGAGCCGCTGATCGACCGGGCCGTCGTCCTGCGCGACGGCTGTGTGACGCACGACGGGCCGCCGCCGGAGGCGCTCGGCCAGCACGCGCTGCCCGGCCACGACCACGTACACCCCCACGCGGCCGCCGAGCCCGTCCGGACGGGACTGCTGACCTGATGCTCTTCGAATTCCTCAACCCTCCCTTCATGCAGCGGGCGCTCATCGCGGCCGTGCTGGTCGGCATCACCGCGCCCGCCATCGGCATCTACCTGGTGCAGCGCCGGCAGGCTCTGATGGGCGACGGCATCGGGCACATCGCGATGACCGGCGTCGGCCTCGGCTTCCTGCTCTCCACCAACCCCGTGTGGATGGCGACCGCCGTCGCGGTGGCCGGTGCGGTCGTGATGGAGCTGATCCGCTGGTACGGACACACCCGCGGCGACCTCGCGCTGGCGATGCTGTTCTACGGCGGTATGGCGGGCGGCGTCATGCTGATCAACCTGTCCGACACCGGCTCCAACGCCAATCTGACCTCGTACCTCTTCGGCTCGCTCGCCACCGTCTCCGAGTCGGACGTGGTCGCGATCTGCGTCCTGGCGGCCTTCGTGGTGCTGGTCACGGTGGGGCTGCGGCGGCAGCTGTTCGCGGTCAGCCAGGACGAGGAGTTCGCCCGCGTTTCCGGACTTCCGGTGCGGGTGCTGAACCTGCTGGTCGCGGTGACCGCCGCCGTGACCGTGACCGTCGCGATGCGGGTCGTCGGCCTGCTGCTGGTCAGCGCGCTGATGGTGGTGCCGGTGGCGGCCGCCCAGCAGATCACCAAGTCCTTCAAGGTCACCTTCGTGCTGGCCGTGGTGATCGGCACGGCCGTGACCCTCACCGGCACCGTGACCTCGTACTACCAGGACGTTCCGCCCGGCGCGACGATCGTGCTGCTGGCCATCGCGGTGTTCGTCGCGCTGACCGCGCTCGCGGCTCCGCTCGCACGACGGCGGGCGCGGGCGAGCGAGACGAAGGGTGCCGAGTGCACCCTGGAAGTACCGGCAGCCCGCCGGGACCGGGACGACGTACGGGTGTGACGGCCACGACAGCCGTGACAGCGGTACGTGTGACGGAGTCGCACCGTACGTGTTCGCCGGGGGCACCCGGCCGGGCTGGCACAATGGCCCGACACATGTACGGGCGACACGAGGAGGCACCTGTGGCCACGGCGCCGATCAGTGGCACGAACGCAGCGCCGGTACGCGGCCGGTCCACCCGGCAGCGGGCGGCGGTGGCGGCGGCGCTCGACGAGGTCGACGAGTTCCGCAGCGCCCAGGAACTGCACGACGTCCTGAAACACCGCGGCGACTCCGTGGGCCTCACCACGGTCTACCGGACCCTGCAGTCCCTCGCGGACGCGGGTGAGGTCGACGTACTGCGCACCACCGAGGGCGAGGCCGTCTACCGGCGGTGCTCGACCGGTGACCATCACCACCACCTGGTCTGCCGGCTCTGCGGCAAGGCCGTGGAGGTCGAGGGACCGGCCGTCGAGCAGTGGGCCGAGATGATCGCCGCCCAGCACGGCTATGTGAACGTCGCGCACACCGTCGAGATCTTCGGCACCTGCGCGGAGTGCGCCGGGAAGAAGGCGTGACGGACCTACGGAGAAGGGGCGGGCCCGGTGCATGACGCACCGGGCCCGCCCCTTCTCCGTACTCACTTGGCGGCTTCCGCCTCCTGCGCCCCGCCGAAGCGGCGGTCGCGCTGGGCGTACTCCAGGCAGGCCCGCCACAGGTCGCGACGGTCGAAATCCGGCCAAAGAACGTCCTGGAAGACCATCTCGGCGTACGCGCTCTGCCAGATCAGATAGTTCGACGTGCGCTGCTCACCGCTGGGGCGCACGAAGAGGTCCACGTCCGGCATGTCCGGGTAGTAGGTGTACTTCGCGAAGGTCTTCTCGTTGACCTTCGACGGGTCCAGCTTCCCGGCCGCCACGTCCTGGGCGATGCGCTGCGCGGCGTCGGCGATCTCGGCGCGCCCGCCGTAGTTCACGCAGAAGTACAGCGTCATCCTGTCGTTGTCCTTGGTCTGCTCCTGGGCGACCTGGAGCTCCTGGACGACGGACTTCCACAGCTTGGGCATGCGGCCCACCCAGCGGATACGGATGCCGAGCTCGTCCATCTCGTCACGGCGGCGGCGGATCACGTCGCGGTTGAAGTTCATCAGGAACTTCACCTCGTCCGGCGAGCGCTTCCAGTTCTCCGTGGAGAAGGCGTACAGCGAGAGGTTCTTCACGCCCATCTCGATACAGCCCTTGAGAACGTCCATGACGACGCCCTCACCGACCTTGTGGCCCTCGGTGCGGGGCAGACCCCGCTCCTTGGCCCAGCGGCCGTTGCCGTCCATCACGACGGCGACGTGCTGGGGCACCAGCTCGCCGGGGATCTTCGGAGGCGTCGCGCCCGAGGGGTGCGGCTCGGGGGTCTTGTACGTGCGCCGGTTACGGCCGCCGAGGATCCCGCGTACTGCCATGAGCTTCTCAGTCTCCCTGTGTCACTTCTCCACGCACCGCGTCGTCCGTCCGACGCACCGCGTCACTTCTCCACGTACCGCAGCGAGCGCAGGCCGCGCTCCAGATGCCAGTGCAGATAGGCGGACACCAGCCCGCTCCCCTCCCTGACATGGCGCGCCTCGCACACGTCCGCCGTCGCCCAGTCGCCGCTGAGCAGCGCGCTCAGCAGGGCCAGGGCCTGTGCCGAGGGTACGACGCTGCCCGGGACCCGGCAGTCACCGCATATGACGCCCCCCGCCGCGACGGAGAAGAACCGGTTCGGACCGGGCATTCCGCACTTGGCGCAGTCCTCGAAGCTGGGCGCGTACCCGTTGACCGCGAGCGAGCGCAGCAGGAACGCGTCCAGGATCAGATGGGGGGCGTGCTCGCCCCGGGCGAGGGTGCGCAGGCCGCCGACGAGCAGCAGATACTGCTGGACGGCCGGTTCGCCCTCGTGGTCGGTGAACCGCTCGGCGGTCTCCAGCATCGCGGTGCCCGCGGTGTAGCGGGCGTAGTCGGCGACGATGCCGCCGCCGTACGGCGCGATCGTCTCGCTCTGGGTGCAGAGCGGCAGCCCGCGGCCGACCAGCTCGCTGCCGCGGGCGAAGAACTGCACGTCGACGTGGGAGAAGGGCTCCAGGCGGGCGCCGAACTTGGACTTGGTGCGGCGCACCCCGCGGGCGACGGCGCGCACCCGGCCGTGGCCGCGGGTCAGGATCGTGATGATCCGGTCGGCCTCGCCCAGTTTCTGCGTACGCAGCACGATGCCGTCGTCCCGGAACAAGCTCATGGGCCCATTGTCGCCCACCGGGGCGCCCGGGCGGGGGCCGCTGCCGGGAAGGCGTTACGAGGGCGTACGGGCGGCTGCCGCCAGCAGGCGGGCGGTGTCGTCGGCGGGCAGCTGGAGGGCGCTGCCGACGGTGGTCAGCACCTGGCGCTCGGCGGCGCAGTAGGGGCCGTCGGCCAGCGCGATGCGGGCGCCCTGGAGGAGGACGGACTCGCGGCCGGCGGTGGCCAGGTGCGGGGCGAGCGGGGCCAGCACCTCGTGCAGCTCGATGGCGAGGGTCGGGCCGCAGGCCTCGGCGGCCGGGTCGGTGCCGGAGCCGCGTCCGGTGTCGGCGGCCAGCACCTCGACGACGGTGAACAGCTGCTCCTGGGTGCAGTCGTCGAGCCCGGCGTCGCGCACGGTGGCGACGGCGGCCTCCAGGACCGTACGGGAGGTGGTGCCACCGGCCGCGAGGACGGCCAGGGTGACGGTGTGGACGGCCTCGCGGAGCATCGCGGAGAACCGGGTGGTGGTGGGGTGGTCCAGGGCCTCGGGGGCGTAGTGGGCGAGGCAGGCGGCGCACTCGACGACGGGCTCGGCCTCGCCCCGGCGGACCAGCGGGACGCCGAGGACGGTGAGACGGCGGCGGCCGGTGAGCCGACGGTAGTTGCGGTCGCCCCCGCAGCCGGGGCAGAAGAAGGCGCCGTCGCCGACGGCGTCCCAGACGGTGCGAACGCCGCAGAGGACCGGCCTCAGAGCGCGTTGTCCTTTGCCTGGTCGCACGTCGCACACCTCCGTAACGCTCCGGCAACATTGCCGTGTGTTGGACGTGATGTTAGCCACATGCATGATGTGGCGTCAGCCTCTGGGACGTCACAACCCTCGGATATGGCCGAACCCCGACCACCCGGAGCGGGCGGTCGGGGTCCTTCAATGCGGTGGTACGGGGGCGAACCGGACGTCCGTACGAAGAGGCGGACGCGTAGGCCCCACAGGCTCCGGACGGGTCAGCGGGCCGCGCGGTTCACCGCGGAGACGACCGCCTTCAGCGAGGCGCGGGTGGTGTTGGCGTCGATGCCGATGCCCCACAGGACCTTGCCGTCGATCGCGCACTCGATGTACGAGGCGGCCTGGGCGGAGGCGCCCTCGCTCATCGTGTGCTCGGTGTAGTCCAGCAGCCGGGCGTCGATGCCGATGGCCTGCAGCGCTTCGAAGAACGCGGAGATCGGGCCGTTGCCGGAGCCGGTGAGGACGGTGTCGACGCCGTCCACGACCGCCTCGACGGTCAGGGTGTCGGTGCCGTCGGTGTCGGAGGTGGTCTGGCCGGAGCGCAGCTGGATACGGCCCCAGGCGTTGTCCGGGTTCGGCAGGTACTCGTCCCGGAAGGTGGTCCAGATCTGCGCCGGCGTGACCTCGCCGCCCTCGGCGTCGGTCTTGGCCTGAATGATCCGGGAGAACTCGATCTGCATCCGGCGCGGCAGGTCCAGCTTGTGGTCGTTCTTCAGGACGTACGCGATACCGCCCTTGCCGGACTGCGAGTTGACGCGGATGACGGCCTCGTAGGAGCGGCCGACGTCCTTCGGGTCGATCGGCAGGTACGGCACGGCCCACTCGATGTCGTCCACGGTCCTGCCCCGGGCCGCCGCGTCCTTCTCCATCGCGTCGAAGCCCTTCTTGATGGCGTCCTGGTGGGAGCCGGAGAAGGCGGTGTAGACCAGATCGCCCGCGTAGGGGTGGCGCGGGTGGATCTCCATCTGGTTGCAGTACTCGCTGGTGCGGCGGATCTCGTCGATCTGCGAGAAGTCGATCTGCGGGTCGACGCCCTGGGAGAACAGGTTCATGCCCAGGGTGACCAGGTCGACGTTGCCGGTGCGCTCGCCCTGGCCGAACAGGCAGCCCTCGATACGGTCGGCGCCGGCCATGATGGCCAGCTCGGCGGCGGCGACGGCGGTGCCCCGGTCGTTGTGCGGGTGGACCGACAGGCAGACGTGCTCGCGGCGGGTCAGGTTGCGGGACATCCACTCGAAGCGGTCCGCGTGGGTGGAGGGCGTGGAACGCTCCACGGTGGCGGGCAGGTTGAGGATGATCTCGCGACCCTCCTCGGGCTGCCAAACGTCGCAGACGGCCTCGCAGACCTCCAGGGCGAAGTCCAGCTCGGTGTCGGTGAAGATCTCCGGGCTGTACTGGTAGCCGAAGATCGTCTCGGGGCCCAGGATCTTCTCGGCGTACTCCATGACCAGCCGGGTGCCGTCCACCGCGATCTGCTTGACCTCCTCGCGCGACCCGCGGAAGACGACCCGGCGGAAGGTGGGGGCGGTGGCGTTGTACAGGTGGACGGTGGCCCGGCGCGCACCGACCAGCGACTCCACGGTGCGCTCGATCAGCTCCTCGCGGGCCTGCGTCAGGACGGAGATCGTCACGTCCTCGGGGATCGCGCCCTCCTCGATGATGGAGCGGACGAAGTTGAAGTCGGTCTCGCCGGAGGACGGGAAGCCGACCTCGATCTCCTTGTAGCCCATCGTCACCAGCAGGTCGAACATCTCGCGCTTGCGGGCCGGGGACATCGGGTCGATCAGGGCCTGGTTGCCGTCGCGCAGATCGGTGGACAGCCAGCGGGGCGCCACGGTGATCCGGTTGTCGGGCCAGGTGCGGTCGGCGATGTCGACGGCCTCGTAGCCGCCGTACCTGTGGACCGGCATCCCGGACGGCTTCTGCAGCTGCGTCGCGTTGGTGATCGGGGTGGGGCGGCCGACAGAATTACCGGAGGGGTTCACGGTGTTACCGGCGGGATTCACGGTGGTCATGGCGTAGGGCTCCTCGGTCCAGCGGGTGTCGGCCGACTGTGTCGCTGCAGCACCAGACTCCGCGGGGAGGGGGTCGGCCTACGACTACAGGCCCTCGCCGCGGCAGCTAAGGAGAAGCAGCCCGAAACGCATGATGCGACGAGCGTAACCGAGTGTGGCCCGTGGTGTCGGTCCGTATCAGTATGCGGGACCGGACATCGATGACGGGTAAACAGTGACTCATCACTCCATTTCGTCAATCACCGTCGCAACCAGTGACAGGACGGTGACGGAGTGCCACAGTCGATGTATGCACCTTCGAACCGACGGCGAGTTCCACCCCGTCTTCTGCACCATCGTTCCGCCCCACGTCCTCGATCACCTGTCCCGGTCCGCCGACGCCCGGCTCGCGGATCCGGCCCGCCGCACCCTGGAGGCGGACGGCCTGCGCCGCAACCGCCGCCGGATGACGGCGCTCGCCGCCGCCCCGGCCGCACCGACCGCGGGCGCGGTGCCGACCAAGCCCCACCGCACCCTGTACGACTGCGGGAACGGCACCACGCTGCCCGGCGCCAAGGTCCGCGACGAGGGCGACAAACCCACGTCGGACGCCAGCGTCAACCGCGCGTACGCCGGCCTCGGCGCCACTTTCGAGCTGCTGCTCTCGGCGTACGGGCGCAGCTCGATCGACGGCAAGGGCCTGCCGCTGATCGGCTCCGTGCACTACGGCGAGGAGTACAACAACGCGTTCTTCGACGGCGAGCAGATGGTCTTCGGGGACGGCGACGGCGAGATCTTCCTCGACTTCACCGTCGCGGTCGACGTGATCGCCCACGAGCTGGCCCACGGTCTGACGCAGTACACCGCCAACCTGCGCTACGAGGGCCAGTCCGGCGCGCTCAACGAGTCCGTGTCCGACGTCATCGGCTCGCTGGTCAAGCAGTACTCGCTGGGCCAGAGCGCGGAGCAGGCCGACTGGCTGATCGGGGCCGGGCTGCTGGCTCCCCGGGTCAGCGGCGACGCGCTGCGCTCGATGAAGGCCCCGGGCACGGCGTACGACGACGACGTCCTCGGCAAGGACCCGCAGCCGGCCTCCATGGACGACTACATCGAGACGGCGGAGGACAACGGCGGGGTGCATCTCAACTCCGGCATCCCCAACCGCGCGTTCTACCTCCTGGCCACCGCGCTGGGCGGCAATTCCTGGGAGCGCGCCGGGCAGATCTGGTTCGACGTGCTGACCGGCGGCGAGCTGACGGCGAACGCGGACTTCGCGGAGTTCGCGCGGCTGACGGTCACGGCGGCGGGCGCCCGTTTCGGCGAGGGCGACGAGCGGGAGGCGGTTCTCAAGGCCTGGTCGGAGGTGGGCGTTCCGACCCGGGCGTGAACCGGCCGCCGAGGAGGCGGGGTTGAGTGCGGTTACGGCCCCCGATAGACAGGACCCCATGCGTATTCAGGTCAGCCGGACCGGCGGCTTCGCCGGCATCGCCCGCCGCCATGAGGTCGACACCGAGGGCCGGGCGGACGCCGCCGAATGGCAGGCGCTCGTGAGGGAGGTGCTCGGCTCGGCGCGGGACACCCCGGCGACCGGGGTGCCGGACGGCTTCCGGTACGCGATCACGGTCGACGGCCGCACCATGTACTGCGCTGACCCCGATCTGACCGGGGCGCAGCGCACGCTGATCTCACGCGTCCTCAAGGAGGGCGCGTGAGATCGGCCCCGGATGTTTCCCTCGACCGCGCCTAGAAGCCCAGCTTGCGCAGCTGCTTGGGATCGCGCTGCCAGTCCTTGGCGACCTTCACATGCAGGTCCAGGAAGACCGGCGTGCCGAGCAGCGCCTCGATGTGCTTGCGGGACTTGGTGCCGACGTCCTTCAGCCGCTGGCCCTTCGGGCCGATGATGATGCCCTTCTGGCTGGGGCGCTCGATGTAGACGTTGGCGTGGATGTCCAGCAGCGGCTTGTCCGCCGGACGGTTCTCGCGGGGCAGCATCTCCTCGACGACGACCGCGATGGAGTGCGGCAGCTCGTCGCGTACGCCTTCCAGCGCGGCCTCGCGGATCAGCTCCGCGACCATGACCATCTCCGGCTCGTCGGTGAGGTCGCCCTCCGGGTAGAGCGGCGGGCTCTCCGGGAGCAGCGGGGCGATGAGGTCGGCGAGCAGGCTCACCTGGCCTGCCCCTCGCCCACCACCACCCTTGCCCGAGGGACTGCGTCCCGCCCCCTGCTCCTCCTTGACCGCCGAGACCGGAATGATCTCGGCCCACTCGAAGCCCAGCTCGTCGGCGAGCGCGGAGACGGCGAGGAGCTGTTCGGCCAGCGCCTTGGACTCGACCAGGTCGGTCTTGGTGATGATGGCGATCTTGGGGGTCTTCCTGATCCCCGCGAGCTCCTTGACGATGTACTTGTCGCCGGGGCCGAGCTTCTGGTCGGCGGGCAGGCAGAAGCCGATGACGTCGACCTCGGCCCAGGTCGTCCGCACGACGTCGTTGAGCCGCTCGCCCAGCAGCGTGCGCGGCTTGTGGAGGCCGGGGGTGTCGACCAGGATCAGCTGCGCGTCGTCACGGTGCACGATGCCGCGCACCGTGTGCCGGGTGGTCTGGGGGCGGTTGGAGGTGATCGCCACCTTCTGACCGACGAGAGCGTTCGTGAGGGTGGACTTGCCGGCGTTGGGGCGGCCCACGAAGCAGGCGAAGCCTGCCCGGTGGGGGGAGGTGGTCTCCGCTTGCGGGGCAGCGGATTCTTGGTTCGGTCGAGCGCTCATGGCGACCATTCTCCCCGATCCCGGCGGCGCTGCCGCACAGCGGGCCGGGCGAGGCCCGTCAGGAACGCCTCAGGCCGTACGCGTACGGCGTCGGCGGGCCCGTGCCCACAGGGCCGTACCGGCCGCGACGAGCACGGCGAGCAGCCCGGCCACGAGCCACGGCACGGCCAGGAACGTGACGGCCGCCGACTCCCGGGTGCCCTTCGCGGTGGCGGTGAGTTCGACCTCGGCCCGGTCCAGCTGCGGTGCGCCGTCCCAGGTCTCGGTCAGCCGGACCTGCTGGCGGGGCAGCAGCTCGGCGGGCAGCTTCGTCAGAGCGCGCGCCAGCAGGGTCCGGCCGAAGAGGCCCTCGGCGCGCAGGGCGACGGCGGGGGCGAGGGTGACGTTGCCCCGGTTGTGCAGGGTGTACGAGATGACGGCGCGGCTCCTGCCGGTACCGGGCACCAGCGGGCGGTCCTGCTCGATCCGGATGTCCTCGACGGAGAGGGCGGGCACGGTGGGCCCGTTCACCCGCAGGTGGATCCGGGCGCCGACGGCCCTGCGGACCCCGACGGCGAGGGTGCCGCGCCGGGCGGTCCCGACCCGTTCGTCCAGGGCGATCAGGGCGCCGGGGTGGTCGCCCGGCTCGGCGTTCTCCGGGACGGTGATGGTCAGTGGCACGGTGACCGAGGCCTTGGGGCCCACGGTGACGGTGTCCCGGTCGGTACGGGCCCAGGCTCCGATGGAGCGCTGCCGCTCCTTACGGTCGCGGACGGCGAAGCCGCCGTCGCGCGGGGTGTTGTAGGCGTCGGCCGCGTACAACCGCAGGGTCAGCGGCTCCGCGGTCTTGTTGGTGACGGTGACCCGGTCGGTGAGCGTGCTGCCGGGGGCGGCGGAGAGGTAGAGGGAGGGTCGCTCGCCGGACGGGCCGGTGGCGGGCTGGACGGACCAGCTGCCGTTGTCGGCCGGGTGGGCGGCGGGCGCGCCGAGGAACAGCAGGAGGGCCCCTGTAAGGAGGAGTACGGAGAACTTGCGCACGGTGCGGGACCCCCAGGACGTGTCCGGGCGAAGTGGGCCGGCCGGGTGCGCGCCCGGCCCACGGTGGATCAGGAGCGGGACCTCACCGGAGGGTGGGGGCCTGTGCTCCCGGGCGGTGGGAGCGGGACCTCACGGAAGGGTGGCCTCACGTGAGGGTGAGGGTCAGCACTCCCGCGTAGGAACCGGCCCCGGTGAACGCCGGCACGTCCAGGGAGAGGCCCGCGTCGACGGTGAACTCCCCTCCGGTGGCCGCCCCGTCGGGCGTGGACGCCAGGGTGGCCCCGGCGCTGCCGACCGTTCCGGCGCTGCCCGCCGCGCAGGTGCTCGGGCTGCCGGGCTTGGTGGCGCAGGACGGGGTCCAGTCGAGGGCGTCGGCGCTGATCCGTGCCCCGCCCGGGCCCTTGAAGTCGGTGACCTTGCCGGTGAGGGACCAGCCCGCGGGGCCGCCGCGGAAGTCCTCGACGGTCACCGTGCGCAGCTCGCCGGTGGAGGCGCCGCCCCGGCCGAAGTCGACCCCGGACAGCTGGACGCTGTCGCCGGCCTGGGTCATGGACAGGGTGCCCGCCCGGACGGTCGTGGTGAGCTGCTGGCTGCCGTCGGGGATCTCACCGCCCCCGGTGACGGTGTACGCCTGCGGTCCCGCGCCCTTCTCCGCGTCCCAGGCGCCGCCCTCGTAGGCGACGATGCCGGTGGTGTCCGGGTCGCTGACGGTGAGCCGGGCGGTGAAGGCCCCGGATCCGTCGGCGGTGGCCGTGGCGGTGTCGCCGGTCTGCGCGTCGCCGTCACGGCCCGCCACGGTGATGCCCGCACCCGGGGCGAACTTCGTGCCGGTGACGGTGACCTCGTCGCCCGGCTGCCCGGAGGCGGCGGAGAGCTGGATGGCCCGCTCGTTGACCTGGCCACCGCCGTCGGTGGCGACGACGGTCTCCGACACGGGGGCGGGCGGGCCCGTCACCGTGCAGGGGGTGTCCAGCTCCATGATGTAGCTGGTGTGGATGTTGTAGTCGCCGGGCGACAGGGTGATCTCACCGGGCGCGGTGACGGTGAACGTGCCCGTCATGGAGAACGACGGGAAGGTGCCCTTGCCGGGGACCGGGTCGTTCTTCTTCGGCCCCGCGACGGTGACGTCACCGCTCTGCGCACCGCCCAGGGTGACCTTCCCGGTCGGCGTCATGATGTCGGCGGGCAGCGCCAGGTCGACGGGGTTGCTGGCGGCGGGCTCGACCACGGTGTAGGTCACGGCGACGGTGTCGCCGACCTGCGGGGTCGCGTTGTCGACGGTGATCTGCGCGGTCGTGGTGCCGTCGATGGGCGGGATGCCCGCGATGGGCGGCGGGATGCAGTGGGTGGGGAAGTCCACCGCGACGGAGGCCGTCGCGGCGGCCTGCGCCGGGCCCCCGAGCAGCCCTCCCCCGGTGACGACGAGTGCGGTGATGCCCAGGGCGGCGGCCCAGCGGCGCCGCGGTTCGGTGGATCTTCGCATGGTCGGTCGCATGAATTCGGTGCCCTCCTGCGGAAAGCGGCACGGCGGCTCTTCCGTACCGGCAGGGGCCATTGATGACCCGGGCGAAAAAGAAGTCAATGCAGACGATTCGCGGCGACTGATGGCCCATCAGGTGCTGTCAAGATCGGCGCTCCTCCTGGTCAGGCGCCCGGACAGCACGGTGCCCCGCGCCGGGCAGGACGCGGGGCACCGCTCAGAGCTTTGCGGGCTCGGGGCACGCCGGACTCCGGGCACTTCAGGCCCCGGGCACTTCAGGCCCCGGGCACTTCAGGCTCCGGGCGCATCAGGCCTCCTTCGGCTCAGCCCGCCGTCACACGGAGCCGCAGCGTGCCGTCCGGGGCCGCGAGCAGCACCGGCGTGTCCGGTCCGCCGAGGTCCCGTACCGCGGCCCGGTCGTCGTCGGAGAGCGTCTCGGCGGCAGAGACGACCGCGGCCGCCTCCAGCGAGCCGGCGCCGCTGGCCACCGCCATGGCGACGGCGGTCTGCAGCGCGCTGAGCTTCAGCGACTCCAGCGCCACCGTGCCCGCGACGTACGTGCGTCCGGTCTCGTCGCGTACGGCCGCACCCTCGGGCACACCGTTGCGGGCGCGGGCGCTGCGCGCCAGAGTAACGATCTTGCGGTCCTCGGCGTCGAGGCCGGTGGTGTCGGTGGTGTCGGTCATGGCACGAGCATACGAAGCGGGCGCCGGACCCGCGCAGGTCACCCCGGCACCGGAAGCCCCCGTCCGTACGGGACCGCTCACCCCGGCACCGGATACACCGAGCCGCGCCGACCCTCGGGCGAGGCGGGCCACTGGAGCGCTGAGCGTCGGCCCGCCCCTCCCCCAGCGGCACCATCGTCATCTCCTCAAAAACCACACATGTTCAACACTGAACCGTCATGATGGCCCCACACGAGCCGCACAAGGGGGGCCCATGCGCCGCAGCACGATCATCTCCGCCATCGCCGCAGTCGGAATACTGCTCACCGCGACCGCCTGCACCGACGACGAGATCACCACCAAGCCCGCCAAGACCGGCTCCGCCGCCGAAGCACCCGCGGCGAGCAGCGAAGCCGCCGAGGCCCCGGAGCTGGCCAAGGACGCCAAGGTCGGCGACACCATCACCCTCAAGGGCCAGGACGACGGCGAGCAGGTCGACGCCGTCCTCAAGAAGGTGGTCGACCCCGCGCCCTCCGCGGACGAGTTCTTCGGCCCGGAGGACGGCAACCGTTGGATCGCCGCACAGTTCGAGCTGACGAACACGGGCAAGGCCCCGTACTCGGACAGCCCGTCGAACGGGGCTCAGGTTGCCGACGCGGACGGGCAGCGGTTCCAGGCAACGTTCGCGGACACGTCCGCAGGACCGTCGATGACGTCGGACGCGAAGGTCCCGCCGGGCGAGAAGGTGCTCGGGTGGATCACGTTCGAGGTACCGAAGGCGTCGAAGATCGTCACGGTGCAGTTCGGGCTGAACTCCGGCTTCGCCGAGCAGACCGGCCAGTGGAAGGTCTCCTGAACACCCAACCGCCCCGTTGCCCCACCGCCGGGGCAACGGGGCGCCCCGGCGGAACCCTGCGGCACCACGCCCGCAGGCTGCCGGCCACGCTTCCTACGCCCGGTCCAGGCGCAGCCGCTCCGCCTTCGGGAGACCGGCGACCACCAGGTCGTAGGAGTCCTCGATCATTTCGCGCAGCAGCCGGTCCGGGACGCCGGAGACGGTGACCGTGTTCCAGTGGCGCTTGTTCATGTGCCAGCCGGGCACGATCGCGGGGTGCGTCTCGCGCAGCCGGATCGCCTCGTCGGGATCGCACTTGAGGTTGACCGTGAGCGGCCGCCCGTCCAGCGCGGTGAGGGCGAACAGCTTGCCGAGCACCTTGAACACGGAGGTCTCCGGGCCGAACGGGAACTCCTCCACGCTCGCGTTGAACTCCAGGCAGAAGGCCCGCAGCCGCTCCGGCGTCATACCGCTTCCTTCTCCCCGGTCTCCTGGTGCTCCGGCTCCACGAGCACCGTGACGATCTTGTTCCGGCGGCCGGCCGGGGACTCGGCGGTGAGGCGGAGCCTGCGGCCGTCGGGCAGCTCGACCGTGGCCGAGGCTCCGGCGATCGGCACCCTGCCGAGCGCCTTGGCGAGCAGACCGCCGACGGTCTCCACGTCCTCGTCGTCGTACTCGTCGAGGTCGAAGAGGTCGCCGAGGTCTCCGATGTCGAGCCGGGCGGTGACCCGGTAGCAGCCGTTCTCCAGCTCCTGGACGGGCGGCAGCTCCCGGTCGTACTCGTCGGTGATCTCGCCGACGATCTCCTCCAGGATGTCCTCGATGGTGACGATGCCCGCGGTGCCGCCGTACTCGTCGATGACGACCGCGACGTGGCTGCGGTCCTGCTGCATCTCGCGCAGCAGGTCACCGGCGTTCTTGGTGTCGGGGACGAAGGCGGCCGGGCGCATCGCGGTGGAGACCGGGTCGGCCTCGGACTCGCGGTTGATGTGCGTCTTGCGGACCAGGTCCTTGAGATAGACGATCCCGACGACGTCGTCCTCGTTCTCGCCGGTGACCGGGATCCGGGAGAAGCCGGAGCGCAGGGCGAGGGTGAGGGCCTGGCGGATCGTCTTGTAGCGCTCGATGGAGACGAGGTCGGTGCGCGGCACCATGACCTCGCGGACCAGGGTGTCGCCCAGCTCGAAGACGGAGTGCACCATGCGGCGCTCGTCGTCCTCGATGAGCGACTCCGCCTCGGCGAGGTCGACCATGGCGCGCAGCTCGGCCTCGCTGGCGAACGGGCCCTTGCGGAACCCCTTGCCCGGGGTCAGCGCGTTGCCGACGAGGATCAGCAGCTGCGGGATCGGCCCCATGATCCTGGCCAGCGGCAGCAGCACGTACGCCGATGCCGTGGCCGTGTTCAGCGGGTGCTGGCGGCCGATGGTGCGCGGGGAGACGCCGATGGCGACGTAGGAGACGAGGACCATCACGCCCATCGCGACGGCCAGCGCCTCCCAGGTCTCGGGGAGCTCCTGGAGGCAGGCGTAGGTGACGAGGACCCCGGCCGACATCTCGCAGGCCACCCGCACCAGCAGGGCGACGTTGAGATAGCGGGTCGGGTCGGCGGCGATCTGCGCCAGCTTCGCGCTGCCGCGCCGCCCGGAGCGGACGGCTTCGTCCGCCCGGAAGCTGGAGGTGCGGGCGATGCCGGCCTCCGCGCAGGCGGCGAGCCAGCCGGCCATGACCAGCAGGACGGCGCCGACGATCAGGGGCGCGCTCACGAGACGGTGGGGGCGGGGGACGCGCCGGTGAGCCCGTGCTCCCCGCGCCAGCCGTCCACGATGGCGGCCTGGAGACCGAACATCTCGGCCTTCTCGTCCGGCTCCTCGTGGTCGTACCCCAGCAGGTGCAGCACTCCGTGGACGGTCAGGAGCTGGAGCTCCTCGTCCATGGAGTGCTGCGTCGGGGCCTCTTCGCCCTGCTTCTTCGCGACCTCCGGGCAGAGCACGATGTCGCCGAGGAGCCCCTGCGGGGGCTCTTCGTCGTCCTTGGCCGGCGGACGCAGTTCGTCCATCGGGAAGGACATGACATCGGTCGGACCGGGAAGGTCCATCCACTGGATGTGCAGCTGCTCCATGGCGTCGGTGTCCACCACGATCACCGAGAGCTCGGACAGCGGGTGGATCCGCATCCGGGCCAGTGCGTAGCGGGCGATGTCGAGGATCGCCTGCTCGTCGACCTCGGTTCCGGACTCGTTGTTGACGTCGATCGACATGGTGCGCTGCGACTACTTCCCTTTTCGACGGTCGCGTCGGCCGTCCTGGCGGTCTTCCGCCCGACCGTCCTGCTGACCGTTTCGGCTGTCGTACTTCTCGTACGCGTCGACGATACGGCCGACGAGCTTGTGCCGGACGACATCCTGGGAGGTGAGGCGCGAGAAGTGCACGTCGTCCAGGCCCTCCAGGATCTCCTGGACCTGCCGCAGCCCGCTCTTGGTGCCGCTCGGCAGGTCGACCTGGGTGATGTCACCGGTGATGACGATCTTGGAGTCGAAGCCGAGGCGGGTGAGGAACATCTTCATCTGCTCGGCGCTGGTGTTCTGCGCCTCGTCGAGGATGATGAACGCGTCGTTCAAGGTCCTGCCACGCATATAGGCCAGCGGCGCGACCTCGATCGTGCCCGCCGCCATCAGCCGCGGGATCGAGTCGGGGTCGAGCATGTCGTGCAGGGCGTCGTAGAGCGGACGCAGATACGGGTCGATCTTGTCGAACAGGGTGCCCGGCAGGAAGCCGAGCCGCTCCCCCGCCTCGACCGCGGGCCGGGTCAGGATGATCCGGCTGACCTGCTTGGACTGGAGCGCCTGGACCGCCTTGGCCATGGCGAGGTAGGTCTTTCCCGTACCGGCGGGACCGATGCCGAACACGATCGTGTGCTCGTCGATCGCGTCCACGTACCGCTTCTGGTTGAGCGTCTTGGGGCGGATGGTGCGGCCGCGGTTGGAGAGGATGTTCTGCGTGAGCACCTCGGCGGGCGTCTCGCCCTGTGGCTCTCCCTGTCCGTTGCCGGCCGCCCTGAGCATGGCGATCGACCGTTCCACTGCGTCCTCCGTCATCGGCGCTCCGGTGCGGAGCACGAGCATCATCTCGTCGAACAGGCGTTGGATGAGAGCGACGTCGGCAGCCTCGCCCGTGGCACTGATCTCGTTGCCCCGGACATGGATGTCGGCCGCCGGGAAAGCCTCTTCGATCACGCGCAACAGCGAGTCGCCCGATCCGAGGAGCATCACCATGGGGTGTGCGGCCGGGATCCTGATCTGGGCACGCGCCTGCGGCTGTGTGGGTGACTGAGTCATGGGCCGGCCCTATGGCCTGCGCATACCTCCCGTTGCAGGGTTCTCGCTGCTCGACAACCTCTGGATTACCAAGCCTACGACCTGGCGCTGACAACGCAGAGTGCTTTTACCGCCCGTGTGTACGACCCGGGCGGCCGCGGTGCACGACCCGGCCGACGTCCGCTCACTGGCGGAAGCCGATCGTGGGCACCGCGCGCCGCAGCGGCCAGGCGCGTGCCGTGGTGGGCAGGAGGTCGTCCAGGAAGGCGTAGCGCTCCAGGGCGGCGGGGTCCTGGCCCGCGCAGGTGCGGATCCGCTGCCACCAGGCGGCGACCTCGGCCCAGCCGGGGGCGGAGAGCGAGCCGCCGAACTCCTGGACCGAGAGGGCGGCGGTGAGTCCGGCGAGGGCGAGCCGGTCGGCGAGCGGCCAGTCGGCGAGGGTGCCGGTCACGAAACCGGCGACGAACACATCCCCGGCGCCGGTCGGATCGAGCGCCTCCACCTCGATGGCGGGCACGGCCGCGGCGGCGCCGGTGCGCCCGTCGACGGCGTACGCGCCCTCGGCGCCCAGGGTGACCACGGCGAGCGGGACGCGTTCGGCGAGCGCGTGGGCGGCGGCGCGCGGGCAGTCCGTACGCGTGTAGCGCATCGCCTCCTCGGCGTTGGGCAGGAACGCCTCGCAGTGCGCCAGGTCGGGCAGGGCGTCCAGATCCCAGCGACCGGTCTCGTCCCAGCCGACGTCGGCGAAGATCAGCGCGCCGTCCCGGGCGGCGGTGGCCACCCAGGGCTCGGTCCGGCCCGGGGCGAGCGAGGCGATCGCGGCCCGGGCACGCGGCGGACAGTGCGGGAAGGCCGGGCCGGGCGCGGTGGGTTCGGTGCATTCGGTGGGTTCGGTGGGTTCGGTGGGTTCGGTGGCGGCTGAGCCTTTCGCAGGCTCAGCGGCCCCGGTTGCGGCAGGAGCCCCGCTGGACCCAGGAGCCCCGGTGGCCGCAGCAGCCCCGCCGGCTCCCAGGGCCCCGGTGTCCCCCGCATCCCCGCTGGGGGCCGGGGCCTCGTGGCCGTGGGAGACCATCGTGCGCTCGCCCTCGTACGCCATCGAGACGGTGACCGGCGAGTGCCAGCCGGGGACGGTGTGCGACATCGACAGGTCGATGCCCTCCCCCTGCTCCAGGGCGTCCCAGCAGTACTCCCCGTAGTGGTCGTCGCCGAAGGCCGCGGCGAGCGAGGTGCGCAGTCCGAGGCGGGCGAGGGCGGTGGCCATGTTGGCGACGCCGCCCGGGCTGGATCCCATCCCCCGGGCCCAGGACTCGGTACCGCGCACGGGCGCGCTGTCCAGGCCGGTGAAGATGATGTCGAGGAAGACCGTGCCCGTCAGGAAGACGTCACAGGCGGGGTCGCGAGGGGCGCGCAGCGCCAGCAGCGGGTCGATGCCCGGAGTGTCTGTGCTCACCGTGCGCTCCCGGGGTCGTGCGGCGGATCTCGGCCGGATCCGGACCGTGTGAGATGCGGCCAGTCTGCCCGATCGGCACAGGGGAACGCAGTGTCCGCGCCCATATGTTCGCAGCACGTCTGACCTGCATAAACATGCGCTAATACCCGGAGCTTCCCTGCATAAACGCATAAGTGACCCAGATCACATCGAGGCGGCTTTCGAGGAGCCGGGAGCGCTTGATACAAATTGCCCCGCGAGCACCTTCGGGCACGTTGTCCGACGAGAGCCGCAATCTCCTGGCATATCGCCTTACCTCCGCAGTACCCGCATGCCCTCCCGCAGTACCCCTCCCCCTCCCCTGCCTGCTCAGGCATGTCTTCAGGAACGCCCATGTCCTCGCGCCCCGGTGCCGCGTGGCCCCTGGTTGCCGTCTTCACCGCCGGCTACCTCGCCTCCTACCTCCTCCCCACCGTCGTCGGCCGGCTCAGCGCCCATCTCGGGCTGAGTCCCGCCCAGGCGGGCCTGGTCGGCAGTGCTCTGCTCCTCAGTTCGGCCGGTGCCGGCTTCACCCTGGCGGGCCGGGTCGAGCGGTACGGGGCGCGCACCCCCGCCCGCGCCGGGCTGCTGCTGGCCGCCATCGGTTACGGCTGTGCCGCCCTCGCCGGGTCCGTACCCCTGGTGGTGCTCGGCGTGGTGGCCGGCGGCTTCGGCTCGGGTACGGCGACGGCGGTCGCCGCGGCCGGGATCGCCGCCCGGCGCGACCCGCACCGGACGTCCTCGCTCGGGCTGCTCACCGTGTCCGCCACGGCGGGCGTCCTCTATCTGACGATCCCCCACCTCGGCGGCGGCCACCGGCTTCCGTTCGCCGCGATCGCCCTGGTGGCCCTGCTCGTCTGGCCCGCGACCGCCCGGCTCGGCGGTGCGACGACGGCCGAGGAGACCGCCTCGCCGGTCACCGGCCGGCTCCCGCATCGCCGTTCCGGGCTCGTCCTGGCGGGCGGCATGCTCGTCTGGTCCATGGCGCAGAACGCGCTGTGGGGTGTGAGCAGCCGCATCGGCATCACGCAGGCGGGACTGACCGAGGTCACCGTCGGCGCCGTCTTCGCCGCCGCCCTCGGCGCGGGTCTGCTGGGCGTCATGGGGGCCGGGCTGCTCGGCGCCCGGCTCGGCCGGGCGGTGCCGATCGGGCTGGGGACCGTGGTCATCGCGGCGAGCATCGTGCTCAGTTCCTCGGCGCGGGACCTCGGTTCGTTCGCGACCGGCGAGGTGCTGTGGAACGCCTTCTACCCGGTGGTCCTCTCCTACCTCATCGGGCTCGCCGCCTCCCTGGACGTACGCGGCCGCTGGGCGGTGCTGGCGGGCTCCGCCTCCTCCGTGGGGGTGGCCTGCGGTCCGCTGCTGGGCAGCGTGCTCTCCGAGGGGGCCGGCTATCCGGTGATGGGGCTGATCCTGGGGGCGGCCACCCTGCTGGTCGCCGCGCCGGTGACGGCCGTGGCGCTGCACACCGGCGGCCGTCCGCTGGTGTCCGGTTCGGTGCGCCGCCGTGGTGGCGCCCCGGCCGCCCTGCTCGCCGCCACCACCGGCGGCGGCCTGTCCGGCGCGGTGCCGAAGCTCGGTTCGCCAGAGCAGGCCGTCACGGAGCTGCGCGTACCGGCCCTGCGGCGCAGGCGGCTGGTGCGCAGCGCGATCCGGACGGCCGGTCCCGACGGTGGCTCCGG
This sequence comes from Streptomyces sp. iso_384, assembly GCF_056172905.1. NCBI lineage: Bacteria > Bacillati > Actinomycetota > Actinomycetes > Kitasatosporales > Streptomycetaceae > Streptomyces > Streptomyces sp. iso_384. Next base: position 1,713,189 of record NZ_JBWBTT010000001.1, on the reverse strand, counting down.
TCAGTCGAACGCGTACGCCTCGACCTCGGACAGATAGCGCGCCCGGCGCTCCTCGTCGTGGTCGAGGAAGGCCGCCTCGAAGGAGTTGCGGGCCAGGGTGCGCAGTTGCTCCGGTTCCAGGGCGAGCGCGTCCCGTACGGCGTCGAAGTTGTCCCCGGCGTACCCGCCGAAGTAGGCGGGGTCGTCGGAGTTGACCGTGCAGAGCAGCCCCGCCGCCATCATGCGCGGCAGCGGATGGTCGGCGAGCTTGTCCACCGTGCGCAGCCGGACGTTGGAGAGCGGGCAGAGCGTGAGCGGCACCCGGTCGGCGACCAGCCGGGCCACCAGCTCCGGGTCCTCCAGGCAGCGCAGCCCGTGGTCGACGCGCTCGACGCCGAGGATGTCCAGGGCCTCCCGGATGTACTCCGGCGGGCCCTCCTCCCCCGCGTGGGCCACCTTGCGCAGGCCGAGGGCGGCGGCCTCCTCGTACACCGCGCGGAACTTGGCGGGCGGGTGGCCGACCTCGGCGGAGTCCAGGCCGATCGCGCTGATCCGGTGCAGATAGGGCTTGGCCGCGTCCAGGGTGCCGAGGGCCGATTCGGCGGACAGGTCGCGCAGGAAGCACATGATCAGCTGGGTGGAGACGCCGTGGGTCTCCTCGCTGCGCTCCAGCGCCCGGCCGAGGCCTTCGACCACCGTGCCGATCGCGACGCCCCGGGCGGTGTGGGCCTGCGGGTCGAAGAAGATCTCGGCGTGCCGCACACCCTGGGCGGCGGCGCGGGCGAGGTAGGCGTCGACGAGTTCGGCGAAGTCCTCCTCGGTGCGCAGGACGGCCATCAGCGCGTAGTAGAGGTCGAGGAAGGACTGGAGGTCCTCGAACTCGTAGGCGGCACGCAGTTCGTCGGTGGTGGCGTACGGCAGGGTCACTCCGTTGCGCTCCGCGAGCGCGAAGGCCAGCTCGGGTTCGAGGGTGCCTTCGATGTGGAGGTGGAGTTCTGCCTTGGGGAGGTGCACGGTGTCTCGCAAACGGGGGTGGGGGTGGTGGATCAGGCGTGGTGCCGGGTGGGCAGGGGGACGCGGATCAGGTCCTGGGCGACGGTGAGTTCGCCGTCGAATCCGGCGGCGCGGGCCTGGGCCTCGAAGCGTTCCGGGTCGTTGTAGCGCTGGGAGAAGTGGGTCAGCACCAGGTGGCGCACGCCCGCCTCCTTCGCCACCCGGCCGGCCTGTCCGGCGGTCAGGTGCCCGTGGTCGACGGCCAGCTTCTCGTCCTCGTCGAGGAAGGTCGACTCGATGACGAGCATGTCGCAGCCTTCGGCCAGCGCGTACACCCCGTCGCAGAGCCGGGTGTCCATGACGAACGCGAACCGCTGTCCGCGCCGGTGTTCGGAGACCTGCTCCAGAGTGATGCCGCGAAAAGCTCCTTCGCGCTGCAGGCGGCCGACGTCCGGTCCGGCGATGCCGTGCTCCTTGAGGAGGGCGGGCAGCATGCGCCGGGTGTCGGGCTCGGTGAGGCGGTAGCCGTACGACTCGACGGGGTGCGAGAGCCGGTGGCTGTCCAGGGTGTACGCGGAGGCGGTGGCGAGGACGCCGCCGGCTCCGGCGACCGGGGCCTGGGTCAGCTGGACGGTCTCGCGGTAGGCCGTGGCGTACCGCAGCCGGTCGAAGAAGTGCTGCCCGCTCGCCGGGTAGTGCGCGGTCACCGGGTGCGGCACCTGGTCGAGGTTGATCCGCTGGATCACCCCGGCGAGCCCGAGGGAGTGGTCGCCGTGGAAGTGGGTGATACAGATCCGGTCGATGTCGTGCGCGGCGACCCCGGCCCGCAGCATCTGGCGCTGGGTGCCCTCGCCGGGGTCGAAGAGGATGCCCTCGCCGTCCCAGCGCAGCAGACAGCCGTTGTGGTTGCGGTGCCGGGTGGGGACCTGGCTGGCGGTGCCGAGCACCACCAACTCGCGTACGGACATGGGGAGAGGCTCCTGCCGGGAGGGTGCTATCCGGGCGGCCACTGGAGGCCGCGGCCGCCCAGGACGTGGGCGTGCGCGTGGAAGACCGTCTGGCCGGCGCCGGAGCCCGTGTTGAGGATGATCCGGTAGCCGGTGGAGTCGACCTTCTCGTCGGCGGCGACCGCTCCGGCCTCGGTCAGCACGTCCGCGGCGATTCCCGGTTCGGCGGCGGCGAGGGAGGCGGCGTCCGGGTAGTGGACCTTGGGGATGACCAGGACGTGGGTCGGGGCCTGCGGGTTGATGTCGCGGAAGGCGACGGTGGTCTCGCTCTCGCGGACGATGGTCGCCGGAATCTCTCCCGAAACGATCTTGCAGAACAGGCAGTCGGTCTGCGGCTCTCCCGCCATGGCCGGGCCTCCTCGTTCGCTGGTGATCCGTGGTGATCAGTACAGGGGCATGCTATCGCCGGGCCCCGTTCATCCCCAGCGCCCCGTGCGTCCCAGCAGCAGTGCGGTCGCGGCGGTCCCGGCGGTGGAGGTGCGCAGCACGCTGCGGCCGAGGCGGTAGGGGCGGGCGCCCGCCTCGGCGAAGGCGGCCAGTTCCTGCGGGGAGACGCCGCCCTCGGGGCCGACGACGAGCACGATCGTGCCGGTGGCGGGGAGTTCGGCGGTGGCGAGCGGGGTGCTGTCGTGGTCGCGGTCCTCGTGGAGGACCCCGGCGAAGTCGGCGTCGGCGAGCAGGGTGGCGACCTGCTTGGTCGTCATGGCGTCGGCCACCTCGGGGAAGCGCACCCGGCGGGACTGCTTGCCCGCCTCGCGTGCCGTGCTGCGCCACTTCGTCAGGGCCTTGGCGCCCCGGTCGCCCTTCCACTGGGTGATGCAGCGGGCCGCCTGCCAGGGCACGATCGCGTCGACGCCGGTCTCGGTCATCGTCTCGACGGCCAGCTCGCCCCGGTCGCCCTTGGGGAGCGCCTGGACGACGGTGATCCGGGGCGTGGGCTCCGGCTCCTCCTGGACGCCCGCGTGGAGCGTGACGGTGAGGCGGTCCTTGCCCTCGACGGTGAGGACGACGCCGTCCGCCCAGTGGCCGAGGCCGTCGGTGAGGACGACGTCCTCGCCCGGCTGGAGCCGCTTGACGGAGACGGCATGCCGTCCTTCGGGGCCGTCCAGGACGGACTCCGGTCCGGTGGGCATCCGTTCGACGACGAAGACCGGTGCGGTCACCGGGGGCTCCTCATGCTCAGGGCCGCCCGGGCGGCCTCCAGTTCGGCGGCGAGCAGTTCGATCAGCTCGCCGGCGGGCAGTTCGCGGGCCATCCGGTGGCCCTGTCCGGCCCACAGCGCCATGCCCTGGGCGTCGCCGGCCTTGGCTGCGGCCTGGCGCAGCCCGCTGGTGACGTAGTGGACCTGGGGGTAGGCGGCGGGGGCGTACGGGCCGTGTTCGCGGACGAAGCGGTTGACCAGGCCGCGGGCGGGCCGCCCGGAGAAGGCGCGGGTCAGCTCGGTGCGGACGAACAGCGGGTTGGTGAGGGCCTGCTTGTGCAGCGGGTGCGCGCCGGACTCGGGGCAGATCAGGAAGGCGGTGCCGAGCTGGGCGGCGTCCGCGCCGGCCGCGAGGGCGGCGGCGATCTGGGAGCCGCGCATCAGGCCGCCGGTGGCGACGATCGGGATCTGCACGGTCTCGCGGACCTGGGCGAGGAGGGAGAGCAGTCCGGTGCCGGTCTGGTAGAGCTGCGGGTCGTCGCGGTGGGTGGACTGGTGGCCGCCCGCTTCGACGCCCTGGACGCAGACGGTGTCGGCGCCCGCCCACTGGGCGCTCTGGGCCTCCTCGGCCGAGGTGACCGTGACGACGGTGTGCGTACCCGCGCGGGCGAAGGCGTCGAGGGTGTCGCGGGTGGGGCAGCCGAAGGTGAAGGAGACCACCGGGACCGGGTCCTCCAGGAGGATCGCGACCTTGGCCTCGTAGCCGTCGTCGCCGCTGCTGTCCGGGTCGCCGAGCGGGGTCTCGTACCAGGCGGCCTCGCCGGCGAGCTGGTGGCGGTAGACCTCGACGGCGCTGGGGTCGGCGAGGGCGGGCTGCGGCATGAAGAGGTTGACGCCGAACGGTCCGCCGGTGAGCCGGCGCAGCTGTTTGATCTCGTTGTACATCCCGTCCGCCGTCTTGTATCCGGCGGCCAGGAATCCGAGCCCGCCGGCTTCGGCGACGGCGGCGGCGAGCTGGGGTCCGGACGCGCCGCCCGCCATGGGGGCCTGCACGATCGGATACCGGCAGAGATCGGTCAACTCGGAGGACATGACCGCATCGTGCCATGTGCCCGCGCACGGGGCCGAATCAGCCAGCCGACAGCTTGACCGGTTCTCCCGCCATACGCCGCACCGCCCGCCGGTCGGGAACCGGCGGGCGGTGCGGTGAAAGGCAGAAAGCGGTTCAGCGGCCGTTGAACGCGTCCTTCAGACGGGAGAAGAGGCCCTGCTGACCTGGCTGGAATTGACCCAAGGGCCGTTCCTCGCCGCGGAGCTTGGAGAGCTCCCGCAGCAGCCGTTCCTGCTCGGGGTCGAGCTTGGAGGGGGTCATCACCTCGACGTGCACGATCAGGTCGCCCCGGCCGCCGCCGCGCAGATGTGTGATCCCGCGCCCGTGCAGCGGCACGGACTGGCCGGACTGGGTGCCGGGCCGGATGTCGATCTCCTCCAGACCGTCCAGCGTCTCCAGCGGGCACTTGGTGCCCAGGGCCGCGGCCGTCATGGGGATGGTGACCGTGCAGTGCAGATCGTCGCCGCGCCGCTGGAAGACGGCGTGCGGCAGCTCGTGGATCTCCACGTACAGGTCGCCGGGCGGGCCGCCGCCGGGGCCGACCTCGCCCTCTCCGGCGAGCTGGATACGGGTGCCGTTGTCGACGCCCGCCGGGATCTTGACCGTGAGCGTGCGCCGCGAGCGGATGCGGCCGTCGCCGGCGCACTCCGGGCAGGGGGTGGGCACGACGGTGCCGAAGCCCTGGCACTGCGGGCAGGGCCGCGAGGTCATGACCTGGCCCAGGAAGGACCGGGTGACCTGCGAGACCTCACCGCGGCCGCGACACATGTCACAGGTCTGGGCGGAGGTGCCGGGGGCCGCGCCCTCGCCGCTGCAGGTGTTGCAGACGACGGCCGTGTCGACCTGGATGTCCTTGGTGGTGCCGAAGGCCGCCTCGTTGAGGTCGATCTCCAGCCGGATCATGGCGTCCTGGCCGCGCCGGGTACGCGAGCGGGGCCCGCGCTGTGCGGCGTTGCCGAAGAACGCGTCCATGATGTCGGAGAAGTTGCCGAAGCCGCCGGCTCCGAAACCGCCCGCGCCACCGCCGCCTCCGCCGTTCGCGGAGAGCGGGTCGCCACCGAGGTCGTAGACCTGCTTCTTCTGCGGGTCCGAGAGCACCTCGTAAGCGGCGTTGATCTCCTTGAACCGCTCCTGGGTCTTCGGGTCCGGGTTGACATCCGGGTGCAGCTCGCGGGCGAGCCGACGGAATGCCTTCTTGATCTCGTCCTGAGACGCGTCGCGGCGCACGCCGAGTACGGCGTAGTAGTCCGTGGCCACTTACGACTCCGCCAGGATCTGTCCGACGTAACGTGCCACTGCGCGTACCGCTCCCATCGTTCCGGGGTAGTCCATGCGGGTCGGTCCGACCACGCCGAGTTTGGCGACTGCCTCGTCGCCCGAACCGTAGCCGACCGCGACGACGGACGTGGAGTTGAGCCCCTCGTGGGCGTTCTCGTGCCCGATCCGTACGGTCATGCCGGAGTCCGTGGCCTCACCGAGCAGCTTCAGCAGGACGACCTGTTCCTCCAGTGCTTCCAGCACCGGCCGGATCATCACCGGGAAGTCGTGTCCGAAGCGGGTGAGGTTGGAGGTGCCGCCGATCATCAGCCGCTCCTCCGTCTCCTCGACCAGGGTTTCGAGGAGGGTGGAAAGGACGGTGGAGACCGTCCCCCGGTCCTCGCTGTCGAAGGATTCCGGCAGTTCCTGCACCAAGCGCGGGACATCCGCGAAGCGGCGTCCGACGACCCGGCTGTTGAGCCGGGCCCGCAGATCCGCGAGCGATGCCTCGCCGAACGGCGCAGGGCAGTCGATCATACGCTGTTCGACCCGGCCGGTGTCCGTGATCAGGACGAGCATCAGCCGGGCGGGGGCCAGCGAGAGCAGCTCCACGTGCCGCACCGTCGAGCGGGTCAGCGAGGGGTACTGCACGACGGCGACCTGCCGGGTCAGCTGCGCGAGCAGCCGCACCGTCCGGCCGACCACGTCGTCGAGGTCGACCGCGCCGTCGAGGAAGTTCTGGATGGCCCGGCGCTCGGGCGAGGAGAGCGGCTTGACGCCCGCGAGCTTGTCGACGAAGAGGCGGTACCCCTTGTCGGTGGGGATGCGCCCCGCGCTCGTGTGCGGCTGGGCGATGAAACCCTCGTCCTCCAGCACCGCCATGTCGTTGCGGACGGTGGCCGGGGAGACTCCCAGCCGGTGCCGCTCGGTGAGCGCCTTGGAGCCGACGGGCTCCTCGGTGCCGACATAGTCCTGGACGATGGCGCGCAGCACTTCGAGTCTGCGTTCGCTGAGCATCGCGCACACCTCCAGCTGTGTTTCTCCGGATCTCTCCGGTGTCCGGCTGGCACTCGGTACGTACGAGTGCCAGCGATCCCGTCGTCAGTGTACGGGGGTGGGGTGGGGCCGGGGCAAGGGCGACCGGCCACGCTCCCACGAGACCGCGCAGGTCGTTGCCGATAGCGTCCTGGTATGGACGTCGCTTGGGAAGACTTCGGCTGGGAGCGGTTGGGCAACGGTATCGGCAGGCGGCGGCTGCCCGGCTGGGACGCCACCGCCGGGCTGGTCGCCGGGCCGGACGGGGTGCTGCTGTACGACACGGGCGCGACCCTGCGCGAGGGCGTGGAGCTGCGCCGGCAGGCGGAGGCGCTGCTGGGGCGGAGGGTGACGCATATCGCACTGAGCCACCCGCACTTCGATCATGTCCTGGGCGCCGCCGCGTTCGCCGGGGCGCAGGTGTACGGGGCGGTGGGCGTCGGGGCGCTGCTGCGGGACGGGGCGGAGCAGCTGTGCGCCTCGGCGGTGCGCCACGGGGTCACGGAGGACGAGGCGGCCCGGTCGGCGGACACGCTGGTGGTCCCGCACCACGAGGTGTGCGGCGACTGGACGCTCGACCTGGGCGGCGGCCGTCAGGTGCTGCTGGCGAACGTGGGCCCGGGGCACAGCGGCCATGACCTCGCGGTGCTGGTGCCCGGCGCGGACGGCGGGCCTCCGGTGGTGTTCTGCGGTGATCTGGTGGAGGAGTCGGGCGAGCCGCAGGCGGGCTCGGACGCGATCACCTCGCGCTGGCCGGCCGCGCTGGAGCGGCTGCTGGCGCTGGGCGGCGAGGACGCGCTGTACGTACCGGGGCACGGGGCCGTGGTGGACGCGGCCTTCGTCCGGGCGCAGCGGGCATCGCTGGCGGAGCGGTTCGCGGTGGCGTGAGGATCTTCGGGGCGGGGTGAGGTTCTTCACGGCGGCGGCCGATTATCGTCGGGCCATGCGCAGCTACCAGCCGGACCTGACCCCGCCGTGGAAGCGGTCCGCCCCCGTGCCCGAGGTGCCCGCCGAACCCGATCTGGTGGTGGAGGAGGTCGCCAGCGGCTTCTGCGGTGCGGTGATCCGCTGCGAGAAGACGGCGCAGGGTCCGACGGTGACCCTGGAGGACCGGTTCGGCAAGCACCGGGTGTTCCCGATGGAGCCGCGCGGCTTCCTGCTGGAGGGCAAGGTCGTCACGCTGGTGCGCCCGGGCCCCGGTGGTCCCGTGCGTCCCGCCCGTACGGCTTCCGGTTCGGTGGCGGTGCCCGGGGCGCGGGCCCGGGTGGCGCGGGCCGGGCGGATCTATGTGGAGGGCCGGCACGACGCGGAGCTGGTGGAGCGGGTGTGGGGCGACGACCTGCGGATCGAGGGCGTGGTCGTGGAGTACCTGGAGGGTGTCGACGACCTTCCGGCGATCGTCGGGGAGTTCGGGCCGGGTCCCGACGCCCGGCTGGGGGTGCTGGTGGACCATCTGGTGCCCGGTTCCAAGGAGTCCAGGATCGCCGCGCAGGTGACCGGTGACCATGTGCTGGTGGTGGGGCATCCGTACATCGATGTGTGGGAGGCGGTGAAGCCGTCCTCGGTGGGGATCGACGCCTGGCCGGTGGTGCCGAGGGGGCAGGACTGGAAGACCGGCGTGTGCCGGGCGCTGGGGTGGCCGGAGAACACCGGCGCGGCCTGGCAGCACATCCTGTCGAAGGTCCGCAGCTACAAGGACCTGGAACCTCAACTCCTGGGCCGGGTAGAGGAATTGATCGATTTCGTCACGCTTCCGGACTGATGTCCCCGGGCTGAGGCCCGTTCATCCCGGATGATCATGTGCCGATCCCTGGGAATGCCTGCGCCCCACACGCACCATCGGTTAGTGAGAGGGAAGAACGGGCAGGCGGTTCACGGGCCGAAGGGTTCGAGGGAGCCGAAGGGTCCACGGGGGAAGGACACGGGGCGATGGCGCGCGAGGTCTGGCGGGACAGTGCGGACAACGAGGCGGCCTCGGCCGTCTTCCACCTGATGCAGCAGCTGATAGACCGGTACCGGGTCAACCGGCCGGTGATGCCGCTCGTGGTGGCCCAGGCGGCGGACGCCGGGGCCGGGCCGGAGATCGACGCCCGGGTGGAGCGGGTCGTCCACCAGGTGCACCGGGCCAACGAGTTACGCCGGGTGCCGGTGCGGCTGCTGGACGGCGAGGGCGCCACCCCGTACGAGGCGGCGCTCGACATGGTGCGCACGCTCTCCGAGAAGCCGTGGGAGACCCGCGAGAACACCCAGTACAAGACCTTCTCCTTTCCCCGCTCCCGGCTGCTCGGGGCGATCGAGCAGGCCACCGCGACGGTGGTCGAGCAGTCGCACGGCAACACCTCCGAGGTGCGCGAGGAAAGGATTCTGGAGCAACTGAGCCGGCTGCGCTGGCGGTCCGGCCGGCCGCGCCGGGGCAGCTGGTGGGAGTCGCTGCGGGAGTCGGTGCGGCCCGAGACGTTCGTCGGCGCGCTCTTCATCGCCCTGCTCAGCGTGCTGCTCGGCGAGATCGACTGGCTGCTGACGGCCCTGGTGGCGTCCGTCGCGCTGCTCGGGCTCGCCGTGGTGGGCCTGGCGAGCCGGGCCGCGCCGCCGCTGCTGTGGCTGCGCCGGGCCAGCCGCTGGTTCGCCACCACCTCGTCGCTGGCCGCGTCCAGCACCGGCTATCCGTCGGACGGCTGGTCGTGGTTCTCGCCCAGCGGTTCCTGGCGGGTGATCCGCGCGCGGGCGGCGGCGGTCGCGGAGCGGGTGGCGGACGCGGGGGCGGGCGACGAGCACGCGCGCCAGTTCCATCTGGAGCTGCGGGTGCAGGCGCTGCTGGAGGACCTGCGGCACAACTACCGCCCGCACTCCCTGGACTGGCGGCGCAGCAAACGCACGGTCCCGCCGGTGGTGTTCCTGCCCCGGGCCACCCAGGACAACGGCGGCATCCTGCTGATCAACGCGATCAACAACGTACGGTCGCGGCGCAGCGAGGTCGATCCGCTGCTGCTGCTCGCCTCGCTGCCGGCCTCCGAGATCATGCGGCACACCCCGCCGCTGCCCCCGGAGCGGCCGGGTCCGGGTGCTCCGGCCGGGTCCTCCGGGGCGCGGGCCCGTTACGAGCGCTGGGTCGACGATCTGAGCCTGGGCCAGTCGCCGGTGGCCGCGGCGACCCTGGCGTGGGTGCTGTTGCTGCCGCTGTCGACGGAGAAGCTGACGCATGAGCACGCGCACGCGCAGCTCGTCACCCACCGGGTGCGGCGGACCTGGGCGTGGTGGGTGATGTCGCGGGCGAGCATCGCCGTGGTGGTCGTGGGCTCTTTGCTGGGGGCGTTCCTGTGGGCCGGGCACTGGCGCGAGACGTACTGCCACGGGCCGCTGACCGACCGGAACACGGACGCGATCTGGGCGGGGAAGGGGGACGACCGGGAGTGCGTGGGGGTGGCGACCGCGCCCGAGGTGCTCTTCGCGCGGGGCAACGACCTGGAGCTGAACGGGGCGGGCAAGGGCGTCACCTTCGAGCGGATCGAGCAGGAGATACGCGCCGAGAACGCCGACATCGCGCCGGGCGACGCGTATGTGACGGTCGTGTACGCCGGTCCGCTGACCGCCGCGGGCAAGGACCGGGAGGCGACCCGCAAGGGCCTGGAGGAGCTGACCGGCGTCTACCTCCAGCAGCGGGCGGTGAACAAGACCGTGGGCCGGTCGGTGAAGCTGCGGGTGCTGACCGCCAACGGCGGCGAGGACATGTTGCAGCAGCTCACCGCCGTACGGAAGATCATCGAGGTGGCCCGGCGGGACCCGTCGGTGGTCGGGGTGGTCGGTCTCGGGCGCAACACCTACGAGAGCGACGACGCGACGCGGCTGCTGCGCGATGCCGGGCTGCCGCTGGTGAACACGACGAACTCCAGCGGCGAGTTGCCCCGCCGGTTCCCCAACTACTTCGGCCTGGCGGCGACGGACGCGGAGCAGACGTACGCGCTCGGGCTGGTCGCCCGGCAGGTCGCGAAGGGGCTGGACCGCCCGCACGCGATCGTGCTGTCGCGCGGGGACCGCAACGGTGATCTGGACCGGTACACCGCCGAGCAGCGGGCCGCGGGCAAGGAGATGCTGCGGTCGTCGGGCTTCTCGCTGGGCCGGGACGTGGCCTACGACCTCGCGGGCGGGGCGAGCCTGAACGCCCCGCTGACCACCATCTGCCAGGCCGAGCGGGTGCCGGACGCGCTGTATTTCGCGGGGCGGGTCGAGGACGTGCCGACGCTGATGGCGGGCCTGTCGGGCACCACCGGGTGCTCGGACCGGCGGATGACGGTGTTCACGGGGGACGATCTGACGAAGGGCACCTTCGACGACAGCACCTCGATCGCGGCCAACGTCACGCTCTACCACAGCTCCCTCGCCCCGCTGGACCGCGGAAAGAACCTCGGCTTCTACGGCGACGCGTACCGCACGCTGCGGGCGCTGCACCCGGACGGGGAGGTCGCCGCGCTGGTCTCGGGGCGTCCGGCGTACGAGGACGAGCTGTTCGCCAGCGGGCAGACCGTCATCTCCTACAGCGCGACGGCCGCGCTGTACGACGCCGCGGCGCGCGGCGACAAGCGCCGGAGCGCGGCGGAGACCTGGGCGACGCTGCACACGGTGGACCTCAACAACATGCCCACGGGGACGATCTCGTTCAGCCGGGCGAAGTCCTCGGTCTCGGACAATGTGCACGGTCTCAACATCGTCAAGGTGGTCCGGCCGGGGCCGAGCGCCGAGCGGACGCTGGTGTGCGGCAAGCCGGCCGGGGTCGCGCCGCCGCTGACGGCGAAGGACTGCAGGCCGTGAGGCCCCGCGTCCTGTTCAGTCGACCAGGTCGCGGACGACGGCGTCGGCCAGGAGCCGCCCGCGCAGGGTGAGGACCGCGCGGCCCTTCCCGTACGGTTCCGGGTCCAGCAGCCCGTCGGTCAGGGCGCGGCGGGAGGCGGCGAGGCCGTCGGGTTCGAGGAGGCCGAGCGGGCAGCCCTCGCGCAGCCGCAGCTCCAGCAGGATGCGCTCGACCCGGCGGTCCTCGTCGCTCAGCACCTCGCGGCCCGCGCCGGGCGTGCGGCCCTCGGAGAGCGCCTGGGCGTACGCGCCGGGGTGCTTCACGTTCCACCAGCGCACGCCGCCGACGTGGCTGTGCGCGCCGGGGCCGGCGCCCCACCAGTCGGCGCCGCGCCAGTACAGCTCGTTGTGGAGGCAGCGGCCGGCCTCGGTGGTGGCCCAGTTGGAGACCTCGTACCAGTCGAAACCGGCGGCGGCGAAGGCCTCGTCCGCGATGAGATAGCGGTCGGCGTGCACGTCGTCGTCGGTCATCGGGATCTCGCCGCGCCGGATGCGGCGGGCGAGCTGGGTGCCCTCCTCGACGATCAGTGCGTACGCGGAGACATGGTCGGGGCCCGCGCCGATCGCGGCGTCCAGGGTGGCCCGCCAGTCGTCGTCGGACTCGCCGGGGGTGCCGTAGATCAGGTCGAGGTTGACGTGGTCGAATCCCGCCGCGCGCGCCTCGGCGACACAGGCCTCGGGGCGGCCGGGGGTGTGCGTTCGGTCCAGGATCTTCAGGACGTGCTGCTTGGCGCTCTGCATGCCGAAGGAGACCCGGTTGAAACCGCCCTCGCGCAAGGCCGCGAGGTAGGCCGGATCGACGGACTCCGGATTGGCCTCGGTGGTGATCTCGGCGTCCTCCGCGAGCCCGAACTCCTCCTTGATCGATGCCAGCATCCGTACGAGATCGGCGGCGGGCAGCAGCGTGGGCGTGCCGCCGCCGACGAAGACCGTACGGACGGGACGCGGGTCGTCGCCGAGGACCTTGCGGGCCTGGCGGACCTCCTCGATCAGGTGGGCGGCGTAGTTGTCGCGGGAGGCCAGCGCTCCGCCGGAGCCGCGCAGCTCGGTGGCGGTGTAGGTGTTGAAGTCGCAGTAGCCGCAGCGGGTGGCGCAGTACGGCACGTGCAGATAGAAACCGAGCGGGCGGTCGGCTGCGCCTTCCAGGGCGTGGCGGGGCAGCGCCCCGTCGTCGGGCACGGGCTCACCATCGGGCAGTACGGAAGGCATACCGACCATTGTCGCTCGCCCCGGAGGCGTATTGCTCCGCTCACTCCGCGTGCAGCACCAGCAGGGCCACGTCGTCGTCCGGCGGCTGCTCGGCGAACTCGTGGACCGCTCGCCGGATCCGCTCGGCGGTGGCTTCGGCGGGCAGCCCGGCGCACCCGGCCAGCACCCGGGCCAGCCCGTCCCCGTCGTCGAACATCAGCGGGCCCGACCGCCGCTCGGTCACCCCGTCGGTGACGCAGAGCAGGGTGTCCCCGGGTGCGAGGCCGAAGGTCTGGCTCTCGTACGCCACGTCCTCGACGACCCCGAGCAGCACCTGGGGTTCGGCGGCCGGTCGTACGGAGCCGTCGGGGCGCAGCAGCAGCGGCAGCGGGTGTCCGGCACTGGCGACCGTGCAGCGGACCCCGCCGTCCGGGAGCGGCACGACCTCCCCGTACAGCAAGGAGAGGAACCGCGACTGGGTGCCGTCGTGGAGCTGCTGGCCCCCGGCGGCGGCGACCATCAGGGCGGCGGCCTCGGCGGCCTCCATGGCGTCGTCGAGGAGCAGGCGGTTCAGCCGGTCCAGGACCTCCCCGACGCCGAAGCCCTCGCGGGAGAGCAGCCGCAGCCAGGGGCGGGCGAGGCCGGTGACGACGGCGGCCTCGGGGCCGGAGCCCTGGACGTCGCCGAGGACGAAGCACCAGCGGTCGCCCGGGCACGGGAAGATGTCGTAGAAGTCACCGCCGACCACGCCGTCGTCGCTCGGTTCGTAGACGAGGGCGCTGGTGACGCCGGGGATCTCGGCGACCTTGCTGGGCAGCAGGCCGCGCTGGAGGATCCGGCTGATGGTGGCCTGCCGGGTGTAGGCGCGGGCGGCGCCGACCGCGAGCCCGAGGCGGCGGACGAAGTCCTCGATGAGCGAGGCGACGGCCTCCGGCACCTGGGCGACGCCCTCACGGCCGACGAGTACGGTCCCGAGCGCCCGGCCACCGGCGGTGATCCGGAACGCGAGCGCGGCCCCGTCCCGGCCGCCGGGGTACGGAGGCGGCGCCTCCTCGGCCTCCGCGGGCCGATCGGCCGGACGGGCGGGCCAGGGCACGGGTACGGAGACGGGGCCGGAGCCCGCCCCGGCGGGGAGCTTGGGCGGGGTGTTCTCCAGGGCGGTGCGCAGCGGCTCGGTGCCGGTCTCGTCGCTGTGCCAGACCCGGGCGAGCCGGGGCTCGGCGGCCGGTCCCCCGCCCTCGGTCTCCAGCCAGATCGCGCACCAGTCCGCCAGCCGGGGCACCAGCAGCTGGCCCGCTATGGCGGCCACCAGGTCCTCGTCGAGCTGCCCGGCGAGCAGGTCGGAGGCCTCGGCGAGGAAGGCCGGGGCGCCCCGGCTGTCCCAGACCGCGTCGTCGCGTTCGGTGCGCCGGGCGGCGGGGGCGAGGATCTCGGCGGCGCGCAGGCCGCGCCGGAGGGCCTCGCCGTCGGGCGGGGAGGGCGGGGCGCTCCAGTCGTCGACGGGGAGGCGGGCCCAGACGGTCTTGAGGCCGGTGCGGTAGGTGATGCCCCAGGAGTCGGCGAGGGTGGCGACGAGCTGGAGGCCCCGGCCGTACTCGGCGGGGTCCGGCAGCTCCCCCGCGACCGCCGCGTCCGGTTCCGGCCCGGGCTCCGGCTCGTCGCCGCTGACCGGGCGGGCCGGGTGGTGGTCGGTGACCTCCAGGACGAGGGCGGCCGTCGGCTCGTCGTCACCGCCCTCCTCCTCCAGCCTGAGGACCAGGTCGACCGTGGTTCCGGCGTGCACCACGGCGTTGGTGACCAGTTCGTTGGTGACGGTCACGGCGTCGTCGGCCAGCCGGTCGCTGAAGCCCACGGCGGCGGGTACCCCGAGCCCGGTCCACTCGGCGAGCGCGGCGCGCACGAAGCGGCGGGCGGCGGACGGGGCGAGGGGTATGCCGGGCAGGCTGGTGCGGCTGGCAAGGCGCGGGCCGTGCGCGTACCGGGCACGGGTGGTGCCGGGACGCTGCACGGTGTCCCGCTGCAAGGGAATGGGCGCCACGGTGCGGCTCCTACGGTCCGACGACACCGACAGGGTGACAGACCGACCGCATCCATAAGCACCGAGTTACCGAAGTGAGCAGAAAATCGAGCGGACTCGAACGCAAGGCTTCGGGAAACCTAAACCTTCGGGAAGCGGAACAGGCGCGACCGAGCGTGGCAGAAATACTCCGTCGCGGCGATGAGCCTGCGGGCGTCCGCGGGTCTACCCCTGGAGAGACGACCGACTCACAGGGAGCGCGCCATGGGCCTCATCCACATCGAACTGTTCGCGACCCTCGACCTCGTCGGGCAGGCGCCCGGCGGTCCCGACGAGGACCCGGTGGGGTTCCCGTTCGGCGGCTGGCAGGCGCCCCTGCTGGACCCGGTCGCCGGGGCGCAGGTCGGCGAGGCGTACGAGGGTACGGACGCCCTCCTGCTCGGCCGGCGGACGTACGACATCTTCGCCGCTTTCTGGCCTCACCAGGAGGGCGGCCAGGACGACGAGATCGCCACCCTCTTCAACAGCGTCCCGAAGTACGTGGCCTCCCGCGGCCGGCCCGACCTCTCGTGGGCCGGGTCCACGCGGCTCGGCCCGGACCTCGCCGCCTCGGTGCGCGAGATCCGTGACCGGCACGAACACGTGAAGGTCGTCGGGAGTCTGAACCTCGTACAGACCCTCCTGCGCGAGAAGCTCTTCGACCGGATCGACCTCTGGCTGCATCCGATCGTGCTCGGCGTCGGGAAGAAGGTGTTCGACGGTGGCGCGGTACCCACCAACCTCACGCTCCTCGCACCCCCGGCAGCCGGCCCGAAGGGCACGGTGTACCTGCGAGGGCACTCCCACCACGGGGGACATGAGCGCGCCCCGTCACGGTGCCGGAAGTTAGCGCGCCGGTCACAGCAGGATCCGCACGGCGAACGGGGCGGCCGGACACCTGGGTGTCCGGCCGCCCCGCCGTGCCGTTCCGGGGCCGAGCCCCCGGAAGGCGGCCGGTGTCCGGGAGCGAGCCCCGGACGCCGGTCCGGCGCGCGAAAGGCCCTACACCTCGCGCGAGCCGGCGTACATGTCGTCGATGAGCCCCTGGTACTGGCGCTCGACGACCGGCCGCTTCAGCTTGAGGCTGGGGGTCAGCTCGCCGTGCTCGACGTCCAGGTCGCGCGGCAGGAGGCGGAACTTCTTGATGGTCTGCCAGCGCTGGAGGCCCTCGTTGAGGCGCTTGACGTATCCGTCGATCAGCTCGACGGTCCGCGGGGCGGCGACGACCTCCGCGTACGACTTGCCCTCCAGGCCGTTCTCGGCTGCCCAGCCGAGGATGGTGGGCTCGTCGAGGGCGATGAGCGCGGTGCAGAAGTTACGGTCCGCGCCGTGCACCAGGATGTTGGAGACGAACGGGCAGACCGCCTTGAACTGGCCCTCGACCTCCGCCGGCGCGACGTACTTGCCGCCCGACGTCTTGATCAGGTCCTTCTTGCGGTCGGTGATGCGCAGGTAGCCGTCGGCCGACAGCTCGCCGATGTCCCCGGTGTGGAACCAGCCGTCCGACTCCAGGACCTCCTCGGTCTTGTCGGGCAGCTTGTGGTAGCCCTGCATGATGCCGGGACCGCGCAGCAGGATCTCGCCGTCGTCCGCGATGCGCACCTCGGTGCCGGGGAGCGGCTTGCCGACGGTGCCGGTGCGGTAGGCCTCGCCCGGGTTGACGAAGGAGGCGGCGCTGCTCTCGGTGAGGCCGTAGCCCTCCAGGATGTGCACCCCGGCGCCCGCGAAGAAGTAGCCGATGTCCGGGGCGAGGGCGGCGGAGCCGGAGACACAGGCGCGCAGCCGGCCGCCGAAGGCGTCGCGGATCTTGGAGAAGACGAGCGCGTCGGCGACCTTGTGCTTGGCGCCGAGCGCGAAGGGGACGGACGCCTTGCCGGTGCGCCGGAAGTTGTCCTGGGAGACCTTGGCGTACTCGCGGGCCACCCCGGCCGCCCACTGGAAGATCTTGTACTTGGCGCCGCCGCCCGCACGCGCCTTGGAGGCGACCCCGTTGTAGACCTTCTCGAAGATCCGGGGAACGGCGGCCATGTAGGTCGGCTGGACGACCGGCAGATTCTCGATGATCTTGTCGATGCGGCCGTCGATCGCGGTGACGTGGCCGACCTCGATCTGGCCGGAGGTGAGCACCTTGCCGAAGACGTGGGCCAGCGGCAGCCAGAGGTACTGCACGTCGTCGGCGTTGATGAGGCCGGTCGAGACGGTGGCCTTGGCCATGTACGACCAGTTGTCGTGCGGCAGCCGTACGCCCTTGGGGCGGCCGGTGGTGCCCGAGGTGTAGATGAGGGTGGCGAGCTGGTCGGCGGTGATCGCGGCGACCCGCTCGGTGACCGCGTCCGGGGTCTTGGCGAGGAGCTCGTTGCCCTGGGCCTCCAGGTCGGCGAGGGTGATGATCCAGCCCTCCGGGTCGCCCTCGGCGGGCTCGACGCCGGCCGGGTCGATGACCACGACGTGGGCGAGATCCGGCAGGTCGGCGCGGGTCTCCCGGGCCTTGGCCAGCTGCTCGGCGTCCTCCGCGATGAGGATCCGGCTCTCGGAGTCGGCCAGGATGAACGCGGACTCCTCGGCGTTCGTGGAGGGGTAGATCGTGGTGGTCGCGGCGCCCGCGCACATCACCCCGAGGTCGATGAGGACCCACTCCACCCGGGTGGCCGAGGAGAGGGCGACCCGCTCCTCCGGCCGTACGCCGAGCGCGATCAGCCCGGCGGCGATCGCGTAGACCCGCTCGGCGGCCTGGCCCCAGCTCAGCGACTTCCAGTCGTCGGGCCCCTCGCCCGAGGCGGACGGCACCGGATAGCGGTACGCCTCCCCGTCCGGGGTCGCCGCCACGCGGTCGATGAAGAGGGCCGCCACGGAGGGCGGCCGGTTATCGATCAAGGTCTGTGTGTCGCTCACGACGTCCTCCGGGCCTGCGGCATTGCTACGACCGGCTTCTTTGATACGGCGACTTGCTCTGTACGTCCTGCTCTGCAACCTGCTTGTTCGGCTTGTTTAACTGGCCAGTAACCATCGAGTCGTGATCAGAGTAGAGCGCACTTGTCCGCCACGTAAGAGGCAACGGGCCGCCGCTTTCATAACGAAAGGGCCCCCACGCCGGTACTGCGGCGTGGGGGCCCTCCGTACCGCTCGTCGGCAGGCGTCGGGGCGGGGCTACTTCTTGCCCTTGCTCTCCCCGGCGGACTCGTCGGTCGACAGGACGGAGATGAAGGCGTCCTGCGGAACCTCCACATTGCCGACCATCTTCATCCGCTTCTTGCCCTCCTTCTGCTTCTCCAGCAGCTTCCGCTTACGGGAGATGTCACCGCCGTAGCACTTGGCGAGGACGTCCTTGCGGATGGCGCGGACGGTCTCACGGGCGATGACCCGGGCGCCGATGGCCGCCTGGATCGGCACCTCGAAGTTCTGCCGGGGGATGAGCTTCTGCAGCTTGGCGACGAGCCGGACGCCGTACGCGTACGCCTTGTCCTTGTGGGTGACCGCGGAGAACGCGTCCACCTTGTCGCCGTGCAGCAGGATGTCGACCTTGACGAGCTGGGCCGACTGCTCGCCGGTGGGCTCGTAGTCGAGGGAGGCGTAACCCCGGGTCTTGGACTTCAGCTGGTCGAAGAAGTCGAAGACGATCTCCGCGAGCGGCAGGGTGTAGCGGATCTCGACCCGGTCCTCGGAGAGGTAGTCCATGCCGAGCAGGGTGCCGCGCCGACCCTGGCACAGCTCCATGATCGCGCCGATGAACTCGCTCGGGGCCAGCACCGTGGCGCGGACGACCGGCTCGTGCACCTTGTCGATCTTGCCCTCGGGGAACTCGCTCGGGTTGGTGACGACGTGCTCGGTGCCGTCCTCCATCTCGACGCGGTAGACCACGTTGGGCGCGGTGGCGATCAGGTCGAGGCCGAACTCGCGCTCCAGCCGCTCACGGACCACGTCCAGGTGGAGCAGGCCGAGGAAGCCGACGCGGAAGCCGAAGCCGAGCGCGGCGGAGGTCTCCGGCTCGTAGACCAGGGCGGCGTCGTTGAGCTGGAGCTTGTCCAGCGCCTCGCGCAGGTCCGGGTAGTCCGAGCCGTCCAGCGGATACAGCCCCGAGAACACCATCGGCTTCGGGTCCTTGTAACCGCCCAGCGCCTCGGTCGCCCCGTTCTGCAGGGAGGTGATCGTGTCACCGACCTTGGACTGCCGGACGTCCTTCACACCGGTGATGATGTAGCCGACCTCTCCCACGCCGATGCCGTCGGCCGGGGTCATCTCCGGGGAGGACACCCCGATCTCCAGCAGCTCGTGGGTGGCGCCGGTGGACATCATCCTGATGCGCTCGCGCTTGTTGAGCTGACCGTCGACGACACGGACGTAGGTGACGACACCGCGGTACGAGTCGTAGACCGAGTCGAAGATCATCGCGCGGGCGGGGGCGTCCGCGACGCCGACCGGGGCCGGCACGTCCCGCACGACCCGGTCGAGCAGCGCGTCCACGCCGACGCCGGTCTTGGCGGAGACCTTGAGCACGTCCTCGGGCTGGCAGCCGATGAGGTTGGCCAGCTCCTCGGAGAACTTCTCCGGCTGGGCGGCCGGGAGGTCGATCTTGTTGAGCACCGGGACGATGGTGAGGTCGTTCTCCATCGCGAGATAGAGGTTGGCCAGCGTCTGGGCCTCGATGCCCTGCGCGGCGTCGACCAGCAGGACCGTGCCCTCGCAGGCGGCGAGCGAACGGGAGACCTCGTAGGTGAAGTCCACGTGGCCCGGGGTGTCGATCATGTTGAGGACATGGGTGGTGCCCGTGTCCTCACCCGTGTTGGGCGCCCAGGGCAGTCGGACCGCCTGGGACTTGATGGTGATGCCGCGCTCGCGCTCGATGTCCATCCGGTCGAGGTACTGAGCGCGCATCTGCCGCTGGTCGACCACTCCGGTCAGCTGAAGCATCCGGTCGGCAAGGGTCGACTTGCCGTGGTCGATGTGCGCGATGATGCAGAAATTGCGGATCAGCGCCGGGTCGGTACGGCTCGGCTCGGGCACGTTGGAAGGAGTCGCGGGCACGCAGGGTCCTGATTCTTGAGACGCCGAACGCCGTGTCTCGGGTCGATGTCGGGTCGGTCGGATCGATACGTAGGCTCCATCGTCCCACGCCCGCGGGACCACGACCGGTTTGGGCCGGTCGGAGGGTGACTGCTACCGTGGACAGCTGTGCCTCGTGGCTCTCACGAGCGGCGTGGCTCACCTAGAAGATCCAACGAACCTGAAAAGGCTCTTTCGTGGCGAACATCAAGTCCCAGATCAAGCGGAACAAGACCAACGAGAAGGCGCGCCTGCGCAACAAGGCCGTCAAGTCGTCGCTCAAGACCGCGATCCGCAAGGCCCGCGAGGCCGCCGCTGCCGGTGACGTCGAGAAGGCCACCACGGCCGTCCGCGACGCCTCCCGTCAGCTCGACAAGGCTGTCTCGAAGGGTGTCATCCACAAGAACGCCGCCGCCAACAAGAAGTCGGCGCTGGCGTCCAAGGTTGCCGCCCTGCAGGCCTGAGCTTCTTCCCGGAGCTCACTGATGTGATCGCCGGAACGGACCAGCGGGCCCTCTCTCCCGCCCCTGCCCGGCACCCCGCGCCGCACACCGAACCTGCGTTCGCCACGCGGGTGCGGCGCACCCGAGCTTGACCCGGAAGCCCCGGAATCTCGGTCTCCCCAGACCGAGCCCGGGGCTTCCGCGCGCACGGGCCCACTCCTCAGGCCCGCCCGCGCTCACGTGGTCCACTCCAGCTGTCCGTGCGTACGAGGCCCACTCCAGCCCGCCCGGCGCTTGAGGACGGAACCGGGTCACCACAGGCCCCCGCACCAGGCGGCGACCGGAAAACCCCTACCGCCCAGCCCGCGCGGCCCGCGCAACGACGACGACGGCCTTCTCCAGGGCGTACTCAGGATCGTCCCCTCCGCCCTTCACCCCCGCATCCGCCGCAGCCACGGCCCGCAGAGCCACCGCGACCCCGTCCGGCGTCCACCCCCGCATCTGCTGCCGCACCCGGTCGATCTTCCACGGCGGCATCCCCAGCTCCCGGGCGAGATCAGCCGGCCGCCCGCCCCTCGCGGAGGACAGCTTCCCGATCGCCCGCACCCCCTGCGCCAGCGCACTGGTGATCAGGACCGGCGCGACCCCGGTCGACAACGACCACCGCAGCGCCTCCAGCGCCTCCGCCGCCCGCCCCTCGACGGCCCGGTCGGCCACGGTGAACGAGGACGCCTCGGCCCGCCCCGTGTAATAGCGCCCGACGACCGCCTCGTCGATCGTGCCTTCGACGTCCGCGATCAGCTGCGACACCGCACTGGCCAGCTCCCGCAGATCGCTGCCGATGGAGTCGACCAGCGCCTGGCAGGCCTCCGGCGTCGCGGACCGCCCGTGGGTCCGGAACTCCGACCGTACGAAGGAGAGCCGCTCGGCCGGTTTGGTGGTCTTCGGGCAGGCGACCTCCCGCGCTCCGGCCTTGCGCGCCGTGTCCAGCAGCCCCTTGCCCTTGGCCCCGCCCGCGTGCAGCAGGACGAGCGTGATCTCCTCGACCGGCGCGCCGAGATACGCCTTCACGTCCTTGACCGTGTCGGCCGAGAGGTCCTGCGCGTTGCGCACGATCACGACCTTGCGCTCGGCGAAGAGCGAGGGGCTGGTGAGCTCGGCGAGCGTGCCGGGCTGCAACTGGTCGGACGCCAGATCACGTACGTCCGTGTCGGCGTCGGCAGCACGAGCGGCCGCCACCACCTGCTGCACCGCACGGTCCAGGAGGAGGTCCTCCTGGCCCACGGCGAGGGTGACGGGGGCGAGCGGATCGTCGGTGGAATTCTTCCTGGTGGCCATCGCGATCCAGCATCCCACGCCCCACTGACAGCCCGCACGGCCCAGGGCGCGGGCCACGGACCCCCGTACCGGAGAATGACCGGGTGAGCGATGTGAGACATGTACTGGTGCTGCCCGACCGCGACTCCGCGGAGGAGGTCGCCGAGGAACTGGCGGACCGCTTCGGGGTCGCCGAGGAGCCCCAGCTCGTACGGGACGCGCTGGCCGGCGAGGACGACGCCGAGGACGCCCAGTGGCTGGTGGTCGTCGAGGACGCGACCGGGCGCCTGGACCCGGCCGCGCTCGACGCGTTCGCGGCCGAGTACGAAGGCTGGCTGGAGAAGCCGTAGCCGGACCGGCGCCCCCGCCCGGCCTGGCTCAGCCCCTGGGAACGATCTGGATGTCCAGGTCGATGACGATGCTGGGCCCCACCACCGCGATCCCGCGCGCCAGCATGGTCTGCCAGGTGAGGGTGAAGTCCTCGCGGTGCAGTTCGGTGGTGGCCCGGCAGGCGGCACGCGTCTCACCCTCCAGGCCGCTGCCGATCCCGAGGTACTGGGTGTCCAGCGTCACGGTACGGCTGACGCCGTGCAGGGTCAGCGCGCCGGTGACGCCCCAGCGGCTGCCGCCCCGGTGGACGAAGCGCTCGCTGTAGAACTCCATCGTCGGGTAGCGGCCGACGTCGAGGAAGTCGCCGGAGCGCAGATGGTCGTCGCGCATCTGCACGTTGGTGTCGATCGACGCCGCGTCGATGATCACGTGCATGGCGGAGTCCTCCATGCGGTCGGCGATCCGGACCGCCCCGGCGAAGGTGTTGAACCTGCCGTGGATGCGGGCCAGCCCGATGTGCCGGGCGGTGAAGCCGATCTGCGAGTGGTTCGGCTCGATGTCCCAGTCACCGGGGTCGGGCAGCTGCGGGGGCTGCGCCACCTGGAGGGTCACGTCGCCCAGGGTGGCGTGCGCCCCCTCGGTCACCGTCACCGCCCCGTGGAACGGGGTGAAGCCCTCGGCCGTGACCGCCAGCCGGTAGTCACCGGCCGGGACCGTGGCGAGAACGCTGCCGAAGGGGTCCGTCTCGCCGCCCGTCACCCTGCGACCCGCGCTGTCGGTCACGACGAACTCGGCTTGCTGGACCGGTTCGTTGACCGGGTCCAGCACCCGGCAGCTGAGCACGCCCGCAGTACGGGGTACCTGGAATCCGGCGAGGGCCCCACCGCGCCCACCCGCCTGGCCTCTGTTTCCCAGCCAACGCCCGAACATCTCTCACGTACCCCCAGGGGCGCATCGCACTTCGGGGCCCTGACAGCTGGACGTCTTTGTCGGATCAGCGGCCCGCCGACGAGCAAGCATTCGATCACTGTTGCGGCGTTCGAGGCAAACGGAGTGCCTAGGGGGATCTTGTACGGAGGTGTGCCGAGCTGTGCGCAGGTGTTACTGAAGGTCCGAAATACGCTCGCACTCCGGGAACGCGGGCGAGCCGTATCCCGAAGTGATCCCGGTAGGCGGCGAGCACTTCTTCGTCCGTGGCCAGTTCCGTACGGTGGTGCTCCCCGCCGACCGCCGTGGCCAGGGCCCGTCCGCTCAGCGTCACCCGCCCGGTCTCCGTGTACCGGAAGCACACCGGGTTCCGGGTGAACCGCGAAGTGCTTCGCCATCGGCGCGCACCGGCCGGTCCGCGCCGATCCGGGTGAGACAGGCGTCGACGGCGGCGTCGGTGATGCCGCCGTCGCCCCAGTCGGGTTCCGGGACGGAGGCACCGGGCGTCGTGGGTGTCTGCGAGGTCATGGCCCAGGTCTGCGCCCGCTCCCGGCGCGAGGACCACCGGTCCTAGGACTCCTGCCCGAGGCCCCTTGCCCGAGGCGCTGTGCGGTGATCGCCCTCTAGCGTGTCGGGCATGACCGACTACGATCCCCCGCGCAGCCTCGAACAGCGCAAGCAGGACGCCCTGGACCACCTGCGACAGGACGAGGACGCGTGGGTGGCCACGGCGTCCCGGGACGGCCTGCCCACCCTGGTGCCGCTGTCGTTCCTCTGGGAGGACGACATCGGCACGCTGCTGATGTGCACCCGGCGGACCAATCCGACGGCCGTCAACGTGACTCCCTCCGGCCCGATCCGGATCACCCTCGGCCCCACCCGCGATGTGGTGCTGATCGAGGGCGACGCGAGGATCCTGGAGGAAACGGACCTGCCCACCGCGACGAGAGACGCCTTCGTCGCGAAGTTCGGATGGAACCCGCCCGCCCCCGTCTGGGTGTTCCTGCGCATCACCCCCCACACCGTGCGCGCCTGGCGCGAGTCGAACGAGATCGTCGGCCGCGTCCTGATGCTCGCCGGGGAGTGGCTGACCTGACCGGCGCGGGGCGGGTTCCGACGGTGTCATGACCGGCCCACCGCCCGCAGCTCCTTCCCGGTGCCCGTCACCGCGATCGAGCCGTCGGTGTCGGTGCGCAGGACCCGGGCCCCGGCCGCCCTGAGAGCGCCCACCGTGCGGGCCGAGGGGTGGCCGTACGGGTTGTCCGCGCCACAGGAGATGAGCGCCAGCCTCGGCCGTACACTGTGGAGCAGCCCGGCGTCCTGGAAGGCCGAGCCGTGGTGGGCCACCTTGAGGACGTCCACCGGCCCCGCCCCCTCCCAGCCACGCAGCAACTCCCGCTGGGCCGGGGGTTCGAGGTCGCCGAGGAGCAGCAGCGACAGCCCTCCGGCCGCCCGTACGCGCAGGGTGACGCTGGAGTCGTTCGGCTCGCGCACCGCCGCCGCCTCCGCTCCCCCGGGCCCGTGGCGCGGCCAGAGGACCCGCCAGTCGACCGGGCCCGCCCGGCGGTGTTCACCGGCCACGGCCCGCACTGTCGGAACACGTGCCGCGGCCGCCGTCCGCCGCACGAACGCGGCCTGCTCCGGCGGCTCCTGAAGGCCCGTCGTCTGGATCGCGCCCACCGCCCTGCCCCGGAGCACGCCCGGCAGCCCACGCACATGATCGGCGTGGAAGTGCGTGAGGACCACGAGCGGGATCCGGGTCACCGCGAGATCGCGCAGGCACCGGTCGACCGCGCGAGGGTCGGGCCCGGCATCGACGACCACGCCGGCGCCCTCCCCCGCCGCGAGCACCATCGCATCGCCCTGCCCCACGTCGCAGACCGCGAACGCCCAGTCGGGCGGCGGCCATCCGGTCATGATCCGGGTCAGCGGCACCGGCCGCAGCACCGCCAGGACGAGGAGCAGCCCGGTGGCCGCGCAGACCCAGGGGCGTCGGGCCAGCCTCGGGGCGAGAAGCACGACCGCCACCGTGAGACCGGCCAGCAGCGCCGCACCGGTCCACCCTCCGGGCCACTGCGCCTCCGCCCCGGGCAGGCCCGCCCCCGTGCGGGCGACCGTGGCGATCCACCGGACCGGCCAGCTCGCGATCCAGGCCAGCAGCCCGGCCACCGGTGGGGCGACCGGGGCGACGGCGAGGGCCGCGAACCCGAGCACCGTCGCCGGCGCCACCGCGAACTCCGCCAGCAGATTGCACGGCACCGCCACCAGACTGACCCGTGAGGCCAGGACCACCACCACGGGTGCGCACACGGCCTGCGCGGCCGCCGCCGCGGCCAGCACCTCGGCCGGCCTGCCCGGCACCCGCCGCGCCCGCAGGGCGAGGCTCCAGCGCGGCGCTAGCGTCAGCAGCGCACCGGTGGCCAGGACCGACAGCAGAAAGCCGTAACTCCGGGCGAGCCAGGGGTCGTAGAGCACCAGAAGGACGACAGCCGCCGCCAGGGCGGGGATCAGGGATCTCCGGCGGCCCGTCCCGATCGCGAGGAGCGTGATGAGGCCGCAGGCCGCCGCGCGGAGCACGCTCGGGTCCGGACGGCACACGACGACGAAGGCGAGCGTCAGCGCACCGCCGATCAACGCCGTCCCCCGCAACGAAAGCCCCAACAAAGGAGCCAGGCCGCGCCGTTCCGCGCTCAGAGCCGCGCCCGGAGGCCCGACGAGAAGGAAGAGGAGAATCGATAGATTGGCGCCGGAAACGCTCAACAAGTGCGTCAGATCGGTCGCCTTGAAGGCGTCGTGGAGGTCGGACGGGACCCTGGAGGTGTCACCTACCACCAGCCCCGGCAACAGTGCCCGCGCATCCGCGTGCAGCCCGTCCGTCGCCTCCCGCAATCCGGCGCGCAGCTCCCCCGCGGTGCGCTGGATCCACGTCGGGGGCCCGATGATCCGGGGAGCCCCCTTGTCGTCCACCCGCAGGACCGCCGCGAGGCGCTCGCCCTCGTGCGCGGGAGGCGAGAGCCTGCCACCTAGCCGGAGCCGGGTGGACGGCAGCAACTTCTGCCACTCCGAGCGGTGGTCGCCCGCCGCGACCATGAGCAGCACCGGTGTACGGACCCGGGTGCCCGGGCCGCCCGCCATCCGCACCCCCCTGACTTCCATGACTTCGGCGTCGATCAACAGCAGGGCCGGAGTGCTGTGGTTGCCGCGCACCGCCGGGCGGGTCGTCCGGGGATCCGAGGTCACCCGTACGTCGACGTCGATCCGCGCGTACTCCCGCGCCAGCCCGGGAACGGGACCGCGCCGCACATCGGCCCCATGGAGCCCGGCCACCGCCGCGCCCGCAGACGCGCACAGCAGCACAGCCCCCACAGCGGCGACCACCCGGGTCCGTCCGAGAGCGGCAGCGCCCTGAGGCCGCCCAGCGGCGGCGACACTCCGGGTCCGTCCGGCAGCAGCAACGCCCCGGGGCCGTCCGGCTGCCCTCGCCTCCCGGGAGGTGCGCGCGGCCGCCACCAGCAGAACGAGCGCCACCACCGAACAGGCACCAGCCACGGCGGCCACCCACCGCCCCGGCAGCCCCAACGTCACCGCGGCGGCGGCCCAGACCGCCAGGGCGGGCGGGACGAGCCGCAGATCCGTGGGCCCCTCCCGAGGTGAGCCGGCCTCGCCTCCGGTGGTGCCCGTGCCCTCCGCCCCCGCGCCCCGGGTGGCGGACCGGCCCTCGTGGCCGCTCATGGCCGTACGAGCGGCTGGAGGTCGGCGAAGCGGCGGTCGCCGATGCCGTTGACCTGCCGGAGTTCGTCGACGGACCGGAAGCCGCCGTTCTCCGTGCGGTAGTCGATCATGTGCTGGGCCAGCACCGGCCCGACCCCCGGCAGGGTTTCGAGCTGCTCGGCGGTCGCCGTGTTCAGGCTCAGCGGCGCCGAGGGCCCGGGACCGGCCGGCCCATCTCCCCCGGCGCCTCCGGCCCCTCCGCCCCCGGCCGCCCCGAAAACCGGCGGGCCGGGCGGCAGCCCCACGACGACCTGCTCACCGTCCATCAGGACCCGCGCCCGATTGAGCCCGGTCATATCCGTGCCGGCCCGCACACCGCCCGCCGCCTCGAGCGCGTCCGCCACCCGCGAGCCCGCCGGAAGCCGACGGACGCCGGGCCGGTGCACCTTGCCGCTCACATCGACGACGATCTGCCCGCTCCCGCCCGCGACGGGCGACGCCTCACCGGCCGGACGAGGGACAGGATCGGGGGCGCCGGACCGTAACGGATCCAGTGGCAACGCGGGTGCCGCCGCCTCGTCCGCGACCGGTTCCGGCGCACGCACGGTCTCAGGGCGTGCGGACCAGAAGTGGAACGCGGCGAGGGCCACGGCGGCGAGCAGCACCAGGCCGAGCACCACCGGCGTACGCGGCGCCATCCCGCACCGGAGCCGCACCCACAAAGGCAACCGCTCCCGAACGCCCGACACGGCACGGAGCACCCACGACGTACCACCGGACGCCTCCCCCACCGTCTCGGGTGTGGGCACGGATACGGGCGTGGGCGCAGGTGCGGGCTCATGTACGGGTGGCGCGGGTGCGGCATCACTCCCCGGCGCGGAAGCGCCCGCCATCAGCGCATCCGCCCGATAACGCGCGGCCGCCGCGGCAAGAGCGGAACGCCTCCGCGCGGACAGCCTCCCACCATGGCGTGGCGCACCGGAACGAGCAGCAGGACCGGCGCCCGCCCGTCCGCTCGGCCGCGTACCGGCACCGGGCCGCACCCGCACGTGCCTCCGCCCCGACAACGGGTCAGGCGGCGACGGGGCCGCAGACGCGGATGTGGGCGTGAGCGTGGATGTGGGCGTGGACGTGAGCGTGGATGTGGGCGTGGACGAAGTCGACGAGACGGACGACGGAACAGCGGCGGAGAGAGCATCGGGAGCCGATGCCCGAGGAGATCGAAGGGTCATGCCTCACGACGTTAGGCACATCCGCCAGAACCCGCTGAGCAGCACCGATTCCTGTGGACAGCCCAGCAGTTGTGGACAACTCGGCCACTCCACGGAGTGAAGATCGGCAGCACGTGAGCTCAGCGCACGAGCTCACCGCAGCGAGATCACCGCGCCGAGCAGCCCCGGCCCCGTGTGCGCCCCGATCACCGCGCCGACCTCGCTGACATGGAGGTCGACCAGACCGGGCACGCGTTCGCGCAGCCGCTCGGCCAGGCGCTCCGCGCGCTCCGGGGCGGCGAGGTGATGAACGGCGATGTCCACCGGGGCCGTGCCCGCCCGGTCGGCGACGATCTCCTCCAGCCGGGCGATGGCCTTGGACGCCGTCCGCACCTTCTCCAGCATCTCGATCCGCCCCCCGTCGAGCTCCAGGATCGGCTTCACCGCCAGCGCGGATCCCAGCAGGGCCTGTGCCGTGCCGATGCGGCCGCCCCGGCGCAGATAGTCGAGCGTGTCGACATAGAAATACGCCGAGGTGCCCGCGGCCCGCTTCTCCGCTGCCGTCACCGCTTCGTCCGGGCCGCCGCCCGCCTCGGCGGTCTCCGCCGCCGCGAGAGCGCAGAATCCCAGGGCCATGGCGACCATGCCGGTGTCCACCACGCGCACCGGTACGGGGGCGTCCTTCGCCGCGAGCAGCGCCGCGTCGTACGTGCCGGAGAATTCCGCCGACAGATGCAGCGACACGACCGCGTCGGCCCCGCCCGCGGCCGCCGCCCGGTAGGCCTCGGCGAAGACCTCGGGGCTGGGGCGGGACGTGGTCACGGAGTGGCGTTTCTGCAGCGCCAGGGCGAGCGAGCGGGCCGAGATCTCCGTGCCCTCCTCCAGCGCCCGATCGCCCAGGACGACGGTCAGCGGCACTGCGGTGATGCCGTGCCGTTCCATCGTCGGGCGCGGCAGGTAGGCCGTTGAATCGGTGACGATAGCGACATGGCGGGACATGAGCCGGAGGTTACCTGGCGTCGTGGGAGTGCGGCAGCCCGGCCCCGGTCCTCTGATCGTTCATGGTCGCTTCGGAACGTATCCGGTCGGTTCGTACGGCCGTACGTACGCCGGGAGTCGGCGAATGCGCTCAGTTCGTCGTCTCGGGCCGGGTCGACTTCTGCCAGGGGTAGGTCGTGCGCGACCGGGGGTCCGGGGCGGTGATGGCCTGCGGGCTCTCCTCGCGGGCCGGTCCGGCCCAGGCCTCGTCCGCCGTGCTGCTGTTCCCGGCCGAGGGGCCCGCCGAGGCGGCCGGCTCGGGCCAGTCCGTCCCGGGGCCGTGGCCCGACGTCGTGCCGGATGCCTGCGACGGCTCGTCCGCGGTCCAGTGCCGCAGCGCGCCGGCCTCGATGTCGATCTGCGCGTTCAGCGCGTCCAGGTCGTCGTCGGCGAACTGCCGCGCCCGGTCGCGGGCCGCCCAGCGCAGCGAGTCGGCCGAGTGCGTGATCCGCTGCGTGCGCTCCCTCAGCTTGGGCAGCAGGCCGGCGACCGTCGCCCGGTCCGGCTCGCGCTCCAGCCTCTTCAGCTCGTCGTCCAGCTCCAGGCCGTGGGCGCTCAGCCGCCGGAAGAGGCCCACCGACTCCGCCAGTGAGGCGTCCTCGGCGACACCGGCGTGCAGTGCGTCCTGGGTGGCCCGCATCGAGGTGCGCAGGGCGAGCCGGAGCTGTGCGAGCTCACCCGCGACACCCGGCTGACCGAAACTCTTGGCCCGCAGCGTGGTGTCCTCCACGGTGCGACGGGCCTGGGTGATCGTGCGGTCCACGCCGCGCTTGGCGGCGCCGACGGCCTTCACGGTCACGAAGACGCCCAAAGCGACGAACGCGACGAAGAGCAGCGCCAGGATCGTGATCGCGGCTGTCATGAGTGCCCCTCGGTGTCTCGATGCGGCTGCCGGTACCGGTCGCCCCTTCCACCGTAAACGGAACAGGCAGGCCGAGGGTTCCTTCGGAACCCCCAACCTGCCCGTAGGGGATGGCCCTGACCGCTCACCGCGACCGTCGGTGGACGGCGGACGACAAACGTCCGTTACGCGGGAACGATGTTCACCAGCTTCGGCGCACGCACGATCACCTTGCGGATCCCGGCACCGCCCAGCGCCGCGACGACCGCGTCGTCGGCCAGGGCCAGCGCCTCCAGCTCCTCGTCCGTGATGGCGGGCGAGATCTCCAGGCGGGCCCGGACCTTGCCCTTGATCTGGACGACGCAGGTGACGGTCTCGTCCACGACGTAGGCCGGGTCCGCCACCGGGAAGTCCTGGTGGACGACCGACTCGGTGTGGCCCAGCCGCCGCCACAGCTCCTCCGCGATGTGCGGGGCCAGCGGGGCGACCAGCAGGACCAGCCGCTCCGCGACCGAGCGCGACAGCGGGCCGCCGGCCTTGGTCAGGTGGTTGTTCAGCTCGGTGACCTTGGCGATGGCGGTGTTGAACCGCATGCCCGCCATGTCCTGGCCGACCCCGTCGATCGCCTTGTGCAGGGCGCGCAGCGTGTCCTCGCCGGGCTCCGTGTCGACGACCGTGACCTCGCCGGTCTCCTCGTCGACCACGTTGCGCCACAGCCGCTGCAGCAGCCGGTACTGACCGACCACGGCCCGGGTGTCCCAGGGGCGCGACACGTCCAGGGGGCCCATCGCCATCTCGTACAGGCGCAGGGTGTCCGCGCCGTACTCCGCGCAGATCTCGTCCGGCGTGACCGCGTTCTTCAGGGACTTGCCCATCTTGCCCAGGACGCGGCTGACCTTCTCGCCCTCGTGGTAGAACGCGCCGTCGCGCTCCTCCACCTCGGCGGCGGGAACGGCGATGCCCCGGCTGTCGCGGTAGACGAAGGCCTGGATCATGCCCTGGTTGTACAGCTTGTGGAACGGCTCGGCGGAGGAGATGTGGCCCAGGTCGTGCAGCACCTTGGACCAGAAACGCGCGTACAGCAGGTGCAGCACGGCGTGCTCGGCGCCGCCGACGTACAGGTCGACACCGCCGGTGGGCTGACCCTCGCGCGGGCCCATCCAGTACTGCTCGATCGACGGGTCGACCAGCTGCCGGTCGTTGGTCGGGTCCAGGTAGCGCAGCTCGTACCAGCAGGAACCGGCCCAGTTGGGCATGGTGTTGGTCTCGCGGCGGTAGCTCCGCAGACCAGCACCGTCGCCCAGGTCCAGCTTGACGTTGACCCAGTCGGCGTTGCGCGACAGCGGGGTCTCGGGCTGGGCGGTCGCGTCCTCCGGGTCGAAGGTGCGCGGGGAGTAGTCCTCGACCTCGGGCAGCTCCAGCGGCAGCATCGACTCGGGCAGCGGGTGGGCGATGCCGTCCTCGTCGTACACGATCGGGAAGGGCTCGCCCCAGTAGCGCTGGCGGCTGAACAGCCAGTCACGCAGCCGGAAGTTGACGGTGCCCTCGCCGACGCCGTGCTCCTGCAGCCAGTCGGTGATCCTCGCCTTGGCCTCGACGACGCCCAGGCCGTTCAGCGAGATCTCGTCGTTGGCGGAGTTGACCAGCTTCGCGTCGTACGAGCTGAACGCGTCGTCCCACGTGGAGGGGTCGGTTCCGCGGTCGTCCGACGGCTGGACGACACAGCGCATCGGCAGCTCGAAGGCGCGCGCGAAGGCGAAGTCACGTGCGTCGTGCGCCGGTACGGCCATGATCGCGCCGGTGCCGTACCCCATCAGGACGTAGTCGGCGATGAAGACGGGGACCTTCTCGCCGCTGACCGGGTTGGTCGCGTACGCGCCGGTGAAGACGCCGGTCTTGTCCTTGGCCTCGGCCTGCCGCTCGACGTCGGACTTGGCGGCGGCCTGCTTGCGGTACGCGGTGACGGCCTCGGCCGGGTTCGCGTGACCGCCGGTCCACACCGGGTGGGTGCCCTCGGGCCAGGCGGCCGGGATGATCCGCTCGACCATGTCGTGTTCGGGCGCCAGCACCATGTAGGTGGCGCCGAACAGGGTGTCCTGGCGGGTGGTGAAGACGGTGATGCCGCCGGCGGTGTCCACCGGGAACTCGACCCGGGCGCCCTCGGAGCGGCCGATCCAGTTGCGCTGCTGCAGCTTGATGGCCTCGGGCCAGTCCAGCCCGTCCAGGTCGTTCAGCAGCCGGTCGGCGTAGGCGGTGATGCGCATGTTCCACTGGCGCAGCTTCGCCTTGAAGACGGGGAAGTTGCCGCGCTCGGAACGGCCGTCGGCGGTGACCTCCTCGTTGGCCAGGACGGTGCCCAGGCCGGGCGACCAGTTGACGGGTGCGTCGGAGGCGTACGCCAGGCGGTACTGGCTCAGCAGATCGGCGCGCTCGGTGGCGCTCAGCGCGCTCCACTCACGGCCGTCGGGGGTGGCGCGGGTGCCGCTCTCGAACTGCTCGACCAGCTCGGCGATCGGGCGGGCCCGGTCGGCCTCGGTGTCGTACCAGGAGTTGAAGATCTGCAGGAAGATCCACTGCGTCCACTTGTAGTACTCGGCCTCGATCGTCGCGAAGGAGCGGCGGTTGTCGTGGCCCAGACCCAGCCGGCGCAGCTGGACCTTCATGTTCTCCATGTTGGCCTCGGTGGAGACCCGGGGGTGCGTGCCGGTCTGGACGGCGTACTGCTCGGCGGGCAGGCCGAACGCGTCGAAGCCCAGGGTGTGCAGCACGTTGTGGCCGGTCATCCGCTGGTGGCGGGCGTAGACATCGGTCGCGATGTAGCCCAGCGGGTGTCCGACGTGCAGGCCCGCACCCGAGGGATACGGGAACATGTCCATGATGAACTTCTTGGGCTTGGCGGCCAGCTCCGGGTCGCCCGCCAGATCACCGGTGGGATTCGGCGCCTCGTACGTCCCCTCGGCGTCCCAGAAGTCCTGCCAGCGTGCCTCGATGTCGGCGGCCATCGCCGCCGTGTAGCGGTGCGGCGCGGCCGTCTCGGCTGCGGAATTCGTCTCGCTCATGATCCTCAAAGCTCCATCGATCGTCATCTGCCGGGAAACGAAAAATCCCCTCGCACAGGAGGGGACGCCGCGCTGACTCCGACCAGGCGTTCTCACCGGTCGGGACTCTTCAGCGCGGCTCGCTAAGCAGAAGGCGTACGGCACGCATGGCGTCAGGGTACCGCACGAGCCCGGAAGGGAGCGGGGAGTAACCGGAGTGCGGACATCGCGCGCGTGCGCCGGCATCCCGCCGCCCATTCGTCGCTCTCCGTAGTTGAAACATGATGTTTCTGTGGGGGCACGGTGTGCTTTCGGCAGGCTTCCCATGAGTTTTCCGCGAAGCCCTGGGGCGACTGACGGGACGGCGGGAACGCCCGGGAAGCGGGGTTACTCCGCGTACCGACCTCTTTCGGGGCAACCGAGCAAAGCCCGTACTGGTTGGTATGGGGCGTCCTAGCATGCGGCAACGGGACCGCTTTGCCGAACTATTCGGAGTCGCCCCCATGAACCCTCATCGCAAGATCCGCGTATCCACCGGCATGAACCCCGGAATGAGTCGGCCGGTACAGGGCGGCCTGACCGTCACCGCCTTGGTCTTCGTCCCTCTGCTTGCCGTCGCGGGGAGCGACGGGCTGCGCGCCACCCTGGATTTCACCACCGGCGTCCTGTCGCTGGTATCGCTCAGCGCGGCCGTCGCCTGGGGCCTGTTGGCCACCGACCGGCTGTTCCTCTCCACCCGTCAGCGGATCGTCTGCCAGGGCATCCACCGGGCCACCGCCGTGGCCTCGCTCGGCTTCCTGCTGCTGCACGGAACCGTGAAGGTGGCCCTCGGGCATGTGGCCCTGATCGGCGCCCTCATACCCTTCGGCCTCGGCGTCACCGGCACGGCGGGGCTGATCGGTTTCGGTTCGCTGGCCGGGCTGCTGATGGTCGTCACGGCCGCGACCGGCGCCCTGCGCAGCGCCTTCGCCCAGCCCTCCGCCAAGGCCGCCCGGCTCGGGCAGTCGCTGGCCTCGCCCCGGGACACCGGCGGCATCGCGGGCCGGTGGCGCGCGCTGCACGCGCTGGCCTATCCGGCCTGGTGCGCCGCACTGGTCCACGGCCTGTACGTGGGCCGGGCGCCCGCCACCTGGGTCGTCGTGATGTACGGCCTCTGCCTCGCCGGAGTCGCCGGCGCGCTGTGTCTGCGCCTGCTGCCGCGTCCGACGAAGCGGCGGATCGCCGGCCGGATCTCCGAACTGCTGGGCGAAGGCCCCCCGGCCACCCCCGATCCGGTCCTGCGGGAGTCCCCGCCGGCCGGCGCGGAGCCGTGGTCCGACCCGGCCGCCTGGAGCGAACCGGACCGGGACCTACGGGGCACGCCGGTGCGCCCGCGCACCCTGTCGGCGCCGATACCCCCGGCGGGGCCTCCTCCGACGGCGATCCCCGGCGGGCTGCACGAGGCGCCGACGGAGACGCTGTACGGGTCGCGGTCGCCGCTGCACGAGCCCCCGCCCCGCAGCGCCGACCGCATCGCCTTCGGCCCTCCGGAGGACCGGGAAGACCTGACGGAACTGTCGGAGCTGTCGGGGCGGGGGAAGACGCCGGGCCAAGGACCGGGTCCACGGCTGGGTACGGGCCCCGGCATAGCGGCCGGATACCGCGCCGTCTCGCTCGGCGGCGGCCCCTCGCTCCCACCGGAGAGCCGCTGGCCCTCACCGTCCCCCGCGCCCCCCGCACAGGCCCAGCACGGCCCGCCCCGGCAGGAGCCACCCACGTACACCCCGCAGGAACACACGTACGCGACGCCTTCCTACGGCACGCCGGAATACGGCACTCCGGAGCACGGGACACCGACGTACGCGGCTTCGGAGCACAGGTCACCGTCGTACGGGACCCCGGAGCACGGATCACCGTCGGTCGGCACACCGGAGCACGGATCACCGTCGATCGGCGCACCTGAGCACGGCGGCCCTTGGGAGTACGGCACCGCCCCGGCCGCGTACCCGCCTCCCGCCGAGCCGCCCTCCTCCCCAGTGACTTTCCAGGAGCCGCCCGCCGCCGGACCTGACCACAACACCGCCCCCTTCACCCCACCCTCCCCCTTCGCCGCGCCCCGTGCCGAACCGGAGGCCGGGCCGTTCTCCGCGCCCCCGGCCGGCGAACCCTGGCACGCACCCGCAGGAGACCGATAGTGAACGTCCCCCTCCCCGATGTGCCCGAGGTCCGCGTCGTCGGACTGCCGCAACTGACCACCGGATTCGACCTGGTGGAGCGGCTCGACCTCGCCATGCACCTCAAGGTGCACGGGCCGCTGGAGCCGATGACCGGCGAGCGGCTGGCCGAACTGGCCGAGGCGATCTCCCTGCGTGGAAGGGGAGGCGCCGGTTTCCCGTTCGGCAAGAAGCTGCGGGCGGTGGCGAAGGCGTCCATCCGGCGTGGGGTGCGGCCCGTCGTGGTGATCAACGGCAGTGAGGGCGAACCCGCCTGCCGCAAGGACACCGTCCTGCTCAACCGCGCCCCGCACCTGATCCTGGACGGTGCGCTGCTGGCCGCCGAGGCGCTCGGCGCGCGCACCTTGGTCGTCGCCGTCACCCGAAACTCCACGGAGATCTCCGTACGGGCGGCACTCGCCGAACGCGGCCTCTCCGACCGGCGCGGCCAGCAGTTGCGCGCCCGGGTGGTCCGCACCCCGGAGCGCATGGTCTCGGGCGAGGCCTCCTCGGTGATCCGGGCGGCGAACGGCGGACCTGCCCTGCCGCCGGGCCGGCGCGAGCGGGCGGCCGAGACCGGGGTGGGCGGCGCCCCGACGCTGCTGTCGAACGCGGAGACGTACGCCCAACTCGCCGTCGCCGCCCGGATCGGCCCCCGCCGCTACGGGCACACCGGGCTGCCTGGCGAACCGGGCACCGTCCTGCTCACCGTCTCCGGGGCCGTGGCCCGGCCCATGGTCATCGAGGTGCCGACCGGGGTGCCGCTGCGGTACGTCCTGCAACTGGCCGGGGCCCCGCCGCTCCCCCAGGGGGTGCTGACCGGCGGCTACCACGGCAACTGGATCGACGCGGTCTCCTCGCACAACGCCGTCGTCTCTCGCGAGTCCCTGGCCACCGTGGGCGGCGCGCTCGGTGCGGGCGCCATCCTGCCGATCGGGCCGGACACCTGCCCGCTCGGCGAGTCCCTCCGGATAGCCAACTGGCTGGCTGCCGAGACCGCCGGGCAGTGCGGTCCGTGCAAGCTGGGGCTCCCCGCCGCGGCGGGCGGGCTCTCCGACGTACTGAACGGCGGCGGGCCCGCCGCCCTGGAGGCCCTGCGCGAGGTCACCCAGGCCGTGAAGGGCCGCGGGGCGTGCAAACACCCGGACGGTTCCGCGCGGTTCCTGCTCTCGACGCTGTCGGCGTTCACGGACGACCTCGCCGCACATGTCCTGGACGGCGGCTGCGGCCGGGAGACGGTCGGGGTGCTGCCGCTGCCCGCACCCGGCTACCAGGACCTGGAGGAGTCGATTCCGAGCGGCGAGAAGCTCGCGGTCGACTGGACGCTCTGCCAGGGCCACGGTCTGTGCGCGGACATCGTCCCCGAGCTCATCCGGCTGGGCCCGGACGGCTATCCGGCGCTGGCGGACGCCGCCGTTCCGATGCATCTGCGCGGGCGCGCCCAGCGGGCAGTACGGCGCTGCCCCGCGCTGGCGCTCCGTATCGAGCAGCCGCCGGCCGAACAGCGTCCCGCCCTGCCGGCCACGGGCCGGCGCGCCCTGGGCAGCGGCCGCGACTGACCCCGGCCGAAGCCGATACGACAAAGAAGCGGGCCACCCGATCCGGGTGGCCCGCTTCTTCACTGTCGATCCCGTGGAGCTAAGGAGAATTGAACTCCTGACCTCCTGCATGCCATGCAGGCGCTCTACCAACTGAGCTATAGCCCCTTGTTGTGTGCCGCCCGGTTTCCCTTGGCGACATCGAGAACATTACACGGTCCCCCCGGTGCTTCACCAAATCGTTTCCGGTCCGCACCGTTATGCCCGAATCGTCCTGGGTGGCCGATCGTCCGTCGCAGGTCAGGCGGTTGCGAAGGAGTAGAAGCGCTTGAGGGTGCAGTGCTCCTCCAGGAGCCGCCCGTAGATCGGCTCCCCCTCCAGCTCCCGATAGGTCTCGATGGGGTCGCCTTTTATGATCAGCGCCTGCGCGCATTCCTCGCACCAGTACTGGTATTCCGCGTTGACCGGGTCCATGTCCCTGACGATGGGCGTACCGCTGCCGCACCAGTCGCACTTACGCCTGTGTGCACCCATCAGTCAGCTCCAGCTGTGGCCGCAGGCCGTGCACACGTAGGAGACCCCTCCGTTGTCACCCAGAACCTGGGCCACATGGGACGAACCGCAGGACGGACAGCCGAGACGGGATCGATCTTCGGACGGCACGGAGCCGGGGAGCGGGGCGGCGACAAGAGGCTGGTCGGGGACGTGTTCGCGACTCGCAGGCATCGCGCTCCCTCCCGATCGGTACGTCGCCCCCTCCGGCGTTCCGATTCTGCCATGACCCCGCAAGGGGGTCAGCCCGCTCGCCGCCACCTGTCCGGAGATCGACGGCGGAAGGCCGGCGCTCAGGGCGCGAGGACCTGGTCGTCGACGGCGGCGTCGTACCGGTCCTGCGCGTCGAGCACATCCACGACACCGGACTCCGCCCAGATCTGCAACGCCCTCAAGGGACGCGCAGAGTACGGCCGGGATCACCGCCGAGGACAGGTCCCAGCACCGGCCGGACGAGGTGTTCAGACCTCGATCGCCAGGTTGCCGATGAGTCCGGCATCGAGCACGAACTGATAGCGGAGGGTGACCGTGCCGCCGCCGGGGAAGTTCCCGTCCAGCCGCACCCGCACGACCACATGGCGGTCGTCGGCGATCCGCTGGCCGATGCGGGTGCTGGTGTAGGTGAACTCGGTCGAGGACTTCTCGGTCCAGGCACGGACCTCCTCGATGCCCTCATAGGTCTTCCCGTCGTCGAGGACGGTCGCGTCCGGCGCGAACACGGCCGCGACGTCGGCGTAGCGGTTCTCGTCGTGCGCGTCGAGGTAGGCGAGCACCGGCGCGGGCAGGGCCGCGGGGTCGTAGGCGGTGAAGGCGTCGTTCATCGGAGTCTCCTCGTCGCGGGTGGTCAGATGGTGCGGATGGTGCCGCCGTCGACGACGATCTCGGCCCCGACGATGCCGGCCGCGGCGTCCGACGC
Organism: Streptomyces sp. iso_384; assembly: GCF_056172905.1. NCBI lineage: Bacteria > Bacillati > Actinomycetota > Actinomycetes > Kitasatosporales > Streptomycetaceae > Streptomyces > Streptomyces sp. iso_384. Next base: position 1,675,483 of record NZ_JBWBTT010000001.1, on the reverse strand, counting down.
CAGGAACGCGATGACGCCGGCGACTTCGTCCGGAGTGGCGAAGCGCCCCAGCGGCACGCCGCCCAAGGAGGCGGCGAGCGAGTTCCAGGCGGCATCGCGGTCGCCGTCGAAGCTCTCGGCGAGCCGGTCGACGAGGTGGTCCGCGCCCTCCGTGCGAATGCCGCCCGGAGAGACGGTGTTGACGCGGATGCCGTGCGGGGCGAGCTGACCGGCCAGACCCTTGCTGTAGGTACGCAGGGCCGCTTTGGCCGCCGCGTACGCCAGGGTGCCGTCCCACAACGGCATCCGCGCCTGGATCGACGCCACATGGATGATCGCGCCCCGGCCCCTTTCGACCATCGCCGGGACCAGTTCGCGATCCAGGCGCACCGCGGACAGCAGGTTCAGGTCGAGCTCCTGCGCCCATTCCGCCTCTCCCAGGGCGCCGAAGCCTCCGGACGGTGACCGCGACCCGCCCGCGACGTGGACGACCAGGTCCGGCACGCCCTCGGCGAGGACGAGCCGGGCGACCTCCCCGGCCGCTGCGGGGTCGGTCAGATCGGCGGGCACGAAACGCACGTCGGCATCACCGTCGACGTCATCGCCGCGCGGCGTGCGAGCGACGACCGTGACGTCCATTCCCGCTTCCCCCAGCCGGCGGGCCACCGCCGCACCGGTGCCCCGGGTTCCGCCCGTGACCATCGCCCGGGGCGCCGACGGGGCGTGCTCCGCACCGGAGAAAGTCACTTCTATTTTCGAAGTAATCATGACTGCTAGATTAGCAGTAAGCGGTTGGAGCGTCGAACGCCGACGGTCCGACCGGCCGACCGGCTGTTTGGAGGAGGATTCGAGTGCCCGCACGCGTCCGGGTCGAGGACCGGGAGTGCCCGCTGTCGACGGCGATGTCGTACGTCGGGGAGTGGTGGACGATCCTGCTCCTGCACGACTGCTTCGACGGATACACCCGCTTCGACCAGTTCCAGGCCAACATCGGCCTGTCATCCAGCATGCTCACCACACGGCTCAGGACGCTGGTCGACAACGGCATCCTGACCAAGCGCGTCTACCAGGAGCGACCGGTCCGGCACGAGTACGTGCTCACCGACTTCGGCCGCTCGCTGCGGCCGATCCTGGTCGCGATGGCCGCGTGGCGGAACGAGCAGCTGGCGCCGTCCGAGCGCGCGATGGTGCTCGTCGACACCGATACCGGCCGCGAGGTGGAGCCGGTGACGGTCGACCCCGTCACCGGTCTGTCCGTGTCGGACCCGCGTTTCGCGTTCCGGTCAGGCCCGGCGGCGGGCGAGCAGATGCGAGCGCGCTACGCCGCTCCCGGAGGACCTGCGTGATCCGGACGGGAGAACGAGGAAAGCCGGGCACGAAGTGCCCGGCTTTCCTGTCGTGTGTGGAGCTAAGGAGAATTGAACTCCTGACCTCCTGCATGCCATGCAGGCGCTCTACCAACTGAGCTATAGCCCCGCTGTTCGCTGTGTTTCCCTGCGTTTCCGCGCTGCGAACAAGAAGAACTTTAGCCTGTGACCTGCCGGAAAGTGAAATCCGGCCCGGGCCGCCCGAAGACGGCCCGCGAACGGCCTCTCAACAGCCTCCCGGCGGCGGCCGGTCGGCAAGCCCGCCCGTCGACTAGTCGTCGTCGCCGAGCACCGGCTCCGGGAGCGTGCCGGCGTTGTGTTCCAGCAGACGCCAGCCGCGCGCGCCCTCCCCGAGGACGGACCAGCAGCAGTTGGACAGTCCGCCGAGCCCTTCCCAGTGGTGCGCCTCCAGGCCCAGCAGCCGGCCGATCGTCGTCCTGATCGTGCCGCCGTGGCTGACCACGACGAGCGTGCCGTCGTCCGGAAGCTTCTCGGCGTGCTCCAGGACGACCGGGGCCGCCCGGTCGGCGACCTCGGTCTCCAGCTCGCCGCCGCCCCGGCGCACGGGCTCCCCGCGCTTCCATGCCGCGTACTGCTCGCCGAAACGCTCGACGATCTCCTGGTGGGTCAGCCCCTGCCAGGCGCCCGCGTACGTCTCACGGAGTGCGGCGTCATGGGCGACGGTGAGACCGCTGACGGCGGACAGCTCGGCAGCCGTGGCCGCCGCCCGCCGCAGGTCGGAGGCCACGATGGCGTCCGGCTTCAGCGAGGCGAGCAGCCGGGCGGCGCGGCGGGCCTGCCCGACGCCCACCTCGGTGAGCTCGATGTCCGTGGAGCCCTGGAAGCGGCGCTCCAGGTTCCATGCCGTCTGGCCGTGCCGCCAGAGGACGATCCTGCGGCCCTTGCCGCTCTTGCTGCCGTTCAGCTCTGGTCACCTTCCGTGCCGCCGTTGAGCTGTGCGTGCTCCTCGGCCTTGCCACGGGTCTTGACCGCGTCCTCGGGGAGGGCGATCTCCGGGCAGTCCTTCCACAGACGCTCCAGCGCGTAGAAGACGCGCTCCTCGCTGTGCTGGACGTGGATGACGATGTCGACGTAGTCGAGGAGGATCCAGCGGGCGTCGCGGTCGCCCTCACGGCGCACCGGCTTGGCGCCGAGCTCCTTCTGGAGCCGCTCCTCGATCTCGTCGACGATCGACTTGACCTGGCGGTCGTTGGGGGCCGAGGCCAGCAGGAAGGCGTCGGTGATCGACAGTACGTCGCTGACGTCGTAGGCGATGATGTCGTGCGCGAGCCGGTCGGCGGCCGCCTGAGCGGCGGCGTTGATGAGCTCGATGGAGCGGTCCGTGGCGGTCACATGCAGGCTTTCGTCGGCGGTCGGATGCAACCTCTAGGGTCTCACGGACCGCCGACAGCGCCTTACTGCGTTTCTCCGGCCGGGCTTTCGCGGCGGTCACCGGCCGGCGCCGGAGCGTCGGCCGGTGACCGCGGGCGGGCTACCGGACCTCGTAGTCCTGGCCGAGGACCGCGGACACATCGGCGTTGGCGGCCGGCTCGCCCTTCTTCACATCGCCCGCGGCGAGACCCAGGGTCTTGGCCACCTCGACGGCCTTCGCCTTGTCCTCGGCGGACCGGTAGAGCACCACGGACGACGCCTCGGCCTCGGCCTTGCCGCTGTCCACGAAGGCGTAGCCGCCGTTGACCAGCTGGACCCGGGCGGCCTCCGCGGCCTTCTGGTCACCGGTGGCGTTGCGTACGGCGACCCGGAGCGGTGCGCCCGCCTCGGGGGCCTTCACCGTGCCGCCGAGGATGTCCTTGACGACGCCGCGGGTGTCCGCCTCGGTGAGTGTGCCGTCGTCCTGGACCGGCAGCAGGGCCGTCTTGTAGTCGCCGACCTTGGCCCGGGAGGCCAGCTTGGCGAGCGAGGCGCCGAGGTCCTTCTCGGGCAGTGACGGGTCGAGGACCTGGAGCAGCGTCTCGATGGTGACGGTCGCGGCCTTGGGGTCCTCGGAGATCTTGCGCAGGGTGGCCCGCATGACCTCGCCGAACCGGGTCAGTTGCTTGGCCTCGGGCTCGCCCGGTGCGCGGTACGTGGCGTACGCGACGGCCATCGGACCGCTGAGCGTCTGCCCCTCACCCTTGTTCACCAGGGCTGATTCGCCCTTCTTCGCGCCGGGCACCTCGGTGTCGGTGTCGACCTCGATGTTGCCCACCAGCTCGACGAGGTTCTCCAGGTACGGGGTGTCCAGCCGCCAGGTGCCGGTGATCCGGGTGCCCAGGAGGGTGTCGATCGACTCCCGGGTGCCGGTCCTGCCGTCGTCCTCGACGGACTTGCCGAGCGTGGTGGTGGTCCCGTCGTCGCCCGCGACCGCGAGGGAGTTGGGCAGCAGGACGGTGGTGCCCTGCTTGGTGGTGGTGTTGTCGACGAGCAGGGCCGTCGAGGTGCCGCCCTTCTTCGTGTCGTGCAGGTGCACCACGATCATGTCGCGTTGCTGGGCGCCGGCGGCCACGGCCTTCTTCTCGTCCGAGCCGGACAGGCCCGGGATCATGTCGGCCGACCAGAGGTAGCCGGCCCCGCCGACGACGACGAGCACGGCGACGACGATCAGGGCGACCATCCGGTTGCGGCCCTTGCGCCGGGCCTCCTCGCGCCGCTCGCTGCGGCTCTCGGTGAACTTCAGCCAGTCGATGACGTCTTCGGAGTCCTCGTCGGGCTCCTCGATGAACGAGAACTGCTCGGTGCGGTAGTCGGGTGCGGGCTTGCGCTGCCCCGGAAGGGCGGGCTCCGCCTCCGCCGACTGCGGTGGCTGCGGCTGCGCCGGCTGCGGTGCGGGAGCCTGCTGCGGGGCCTGTTCCGGCGCGGGGGCGGCGCCCTGCTGCGGGATGGTCCAGTGCTGGCCGGTGTCGACCGCGGCGGGCTGCTGCCCGGTGCCGTAGCCGTAGTCGGTGTAGGAGCCGTAGCCGTACCCCTGGTCGGCGCCCTGGCCGTGCTGCGGCTGGGGGGCCTGGGGCGCCTGGCCCGGGTGCTGACCGGCGTAGGGGTCGTAACTCTGGTGCTGCTGCTGGGGGTTGCCGTACGCGTCGTAGCCGTAGCCGGCGTCCTGGGTCTGGTGCCCCTGGCCCTGACCCTGCTGGGCGGCGTAGGGGTCGTAACCCTGGTCCTGCCGGCCCTGCGGGTCGTACTGCTGCCGGCCCTGTTGCCCCTGCTGCTGGTAGACCGGCTGCCCGTACGCGTCGTAGCCGATGATCTGCGGCTCTTGGTAGTACGGGTCGTACGGGTCCTGTCGGTCGTTCACCGGTGCCCCTCTCCGTGGCTCATTCGCCGCGGTACAGCTGGCGCTTGTCGATGTAGCGGACCACGCCGTCCGGCACCAGGTACCAGACCGGCTCCCCCTGCGCGACCCTCTCACGACAGTCCGTGGACGAGATCGCCAGCGCGGGCACCTCCACGAGGGAGACGCCGCCCTCGGGCAGTCCGTCGTCCGTGAGCACGTGACCCGGGCGGGTCACACCGATGAAGTGGGAGAGCGAGAACAGTTCCTCAGCGTCGCGCCAGGTGAGGATCTGGGACAACGCGTCGGCGCCGGTGATGAAGAAGAGGTCCGCGTCGCCGTGGACCTCGCGCAGATCCCGCAGCGTATCGATGGTGTACGTCGGTCCGCCACGGTCGATGTCACTGCGGCTGACGGAGAACTGCGGGTTGGACGCGGTGGCGATGACCGTCATCAGATAACGGTCCTCGGCCGGGGAGACCTTCTTGTGGCTCTTCTGCCACGGCTGCCCGGTCGGGACGAAGACGACCTCGTCGAGATGGAACTGGGCGGCCACTTCACTGGCCGCCACCAGGTGTCCATGGTGGATCGGGTCGAATGTCCCGCCCATCACGCCGATACGGCGCTTGCCGGGGCCGGTAGGCACTTCCTGCTCTCCCATGCGTGCAGAGCCTACTGGCACAGCTGTACGCCCCGACTCAGCGGTCGCGGTTGAAGCGGGTGGTGACCCACAGCAGGAACATCAGCGCGAGGAAGGCCAGGCCGCCGACGAGGTAGGGGTTGAGGCTTTCGTGGTTGCCGCCGCCCTCCCCTCCGGAAGCGAGGGTGGCCAGCTCGTGTGCGGTGCTCGTGAGGCTCATCTTCGGCAGGACCTATCGATCGTGAGGCGGAAGGAAGACGTCAGGCACATCGTATGCGGGAGCCTCGGGCACGCTCACGGCGACTCAGTCGTTGTTGTCGTCGTTGCGGTATCCACGCAGCAGGAACCAGGCGAGCAGCACCGCTCCGAGGATCGAGACGAGCAGCACGATCCGGAGGGTGTCGCCCGGTCCCTGCTCCTCGGACGCGGCGGCGAGCAGTACGGCGGTGTGCGGCATTCGGGCGCTCCTCAAAGTTATCCACAGCCCCCCGCACACCGTAGCGCCAGCGCATACGCTGGGTTTTGTCCGGGGGACGAGCAACGTCTCGTACGAACAGGGGGCCATCCATGACCGACAGCAGTCACGAGAACGTGCCGAGCAGGCAGCGTCGGCGATTCCCCGGGATCTCCTCCCGGGCCTACGAGCACCCCGCCGACCGCTCGGCCCTGGTGGCCCTGCGCAAGCTGACCGGGTTCGACACGGTGTTCAAGGCGCTCAGCGGGCTGCTCCCGGAGCGCAGCCTGCGGTTGCTCTTCCTCTCCGACTCCGTCCGGGTGAGCGACGCGCAGTTCGCCCATCTCAACGACATGCTGCGGGACGCGTGTTACATCCTGGACCTGGAGAAGGTCCCGCCGATGTACGTGAAGCAGGACCCGCAGCCCAACGCCATGTGCATCGGGCTGGACGAGCCGATCATCGTGGTCACCACGGGCCTGGTCGAGCTGCTCGACGAGGAGGAGATGCGGGCGGTGGTGGGCCACGAGGTGGGCCACGCGCTCTCCGGTCACTCGGTGTACCGGACGATACTGCTCTTCCTGACCAACCTCGCCGTGAAGGTCGCCTGGATCCCGCTGGGCAATGTGGCGATCATGGCGATAGTGACGGCGCTGCGCGAGTGGTTCCGCAAGTCGGAACTGTCGGCGGACCGGGCCGGGCTGCTGGTCGGCCAGGACATCACGGCCTCGATGCGCGGTCTGATGAAGATCGCGGGCGGCAATCACCTCCACGAGATGAACGTGGACGCGTTCCTCGCCCAGGCCGACGAGTACGAGAAGGGCGGGGATCTCCGCGACTCCGTCCTCAAGATCCTCAATGTGCTGCCCCGGACGCACCCGTTCACCACGGTGCGGGCCGCCGAGCTGAAGAAGTGGTCGGAGACCCGCGACTTCCAGCGGATCATGGACGGCCACTACCCCCGGCGCGACGAGGACAAGGACACCTCGGTGACCGACTCGTTCCGGGAGTCCGCCTCGCACTACGCGGACACGGTGCGCACCAGCAAGGACCCGCTGATGAAGCTGGTGGGCGACATCGCCGGAGGCGCGGGAGACCTGGGCGGCAAACTGCGCGACAAGTTCACCGGAGCCGGGTCCGGCGGCGGTTCCCCTACCAACGGGAACGGGGCGTCCGGTCGGCCTCAGGACCCGGAGGAGGGGAGCTCGGGGACGGGCTCCGGCCCGTCGGGGAGCTGACACCCGTCAGGGTTCCGCACAGCGCCGCCGTGGGCCGGCCCGTGGCGTACGGGTCGGTGGCAGCGGGGCCACGGGCGTCCGCCCGCTCCCCGGCCAGGAGCGGGTGGAGCATCCCGGTCGCGTCGGCCGAGCAGGACTGCGGACCTGCCTGGACGTAGGCGGTGCTCACCTCCAGGCGGTGCAGTCGCAGATCCTCGCGGTCGAAGCGGAAGTGCAGCTCGCGCCGCACGGTGAACAGGGACGCGTTGTCCTCCCGGTGGGGCCCGTCCGCCGGGCGCAGGGCGTAGGTGAAGGTGTGGTCCGAGACGACGCCGAGGACGCCCGCCGCCTCCTCCTCGTAGCGGAGGGTGCCCCGGACCCTGATCTGTGGGTCCGCGAGCTCCACCCGCTCCGGGTCGAAGCGCACCAGCCAGCCGGTGGCGGCGTGGCTCCCGTCGTCCGCGGGGTCGCTCAGGCTCTGTTCGAACTGGGCGCGCTGGTCCGGGTCGAGGAGGTGCTCGACGGGCCGGCGTACGGAGCCGGTGAGGACGTCGGGGTTCAGGGACGACTCCACCAGGTAGTCCTTGACCGTGGCGAGGGCGGCGGTGATCTGACTGTCGGAGAAGTTCTGGGTGCGCGCCACCGAGGGGAAGTTGATTCCTGCCGCGCCCGTGCGGTGTCCGGAGACCGGCTCGGCACGGTACAGCCGCTCGGGTGATCCGCCCGGGACGGCGCCCCGAGGGGCCAGGGGGACGACGGTGGTCCGCAGGGGTTCGGCGCGTCGGGTGGCCGGTTGGGGGTACGGGCTGCGGAATCCGATGTAGACGGCCACGGCGAAGGCCAGGGCGATGAGGACGACCAGCGCTATGGCGGCCCGGGAGCCTCCGCCGCTGCGGACGGTGACCTGCGTCTCGGGCACGGTGCGGACGGCGCGGGCGTGCTCGCCCATCCGTTCCTGCGCCGAGTACTCCTGCATCCGGGCAGCCTGGATGAACGATTCGTCGAAGACGAGCGAGCGGTATTCGTCCTCGCCGCCCGCGGAGTTCTCGGGCGGGCCGTCCGGCGGTTCTGAGCGGCCTGTCATGACTTCTCTCCCGATCTCCACACCGGTCGGTTCGGTGCGCAACGGTCTGCTTCGGCCGAGTGGCGTGCGGCAGCGAGAAGCCCCCCTGGGAACGAGGGGTCACATCTTCAGGGTAGGTCGATTGCGGTCTGCGTAAACGCGGAGACCGTCGGGAACTGCGGGACGGCCGGGGAGGCGGGGGCCGAGCGTCGGCGAACGGGTGACGTGAGGGGGCGGGGCCCCGGAGGAAGCGGGCTCAGGGTACTCGGGGCTCGGCGGACACTGTGGGGCGGGAGTAGTCCGCGGAGGCCGACGGGGCGGCGCCCGGTTTGTCCACACCGCTGGTGACAGGCGGCGGCACCTGGTCCTGGCGGTTGTTCGATGCGCCCCGGTAGACCGCGGTGAAGGCGAGGGAGACCATGCCGACGCCCATCACCAGCGCCAGCAGCCAGGCGACCGGCCGGTGCCAGCGGGCGGAGTTGCGGTAGGGGCGCAGGGAGCCGCCGTGGCGGCCGTAAGGACCCGGGGCGAAGTCGTCGTCCTCGTAGCCGTGGTCCGGGTCGTAGTCGAGGTCCTGGGGGTCGCGGTAGCCCCGGGAGCGGCCGTAGGGGCCGTATTCGTCGTCGTCGGCGCGACGGCTCCGGCGGGCGCGGGCCGCGTCCGCCTCGGCGCGGGCCTCCGCGGCGGCGAGCAGGCGCTCCACGGCGGTGGGTTCATGGACGGGCGCCGACCGGACGAAGTCCTCGTCGAACACCACGGAGGCGAAGTCCTCGTCCGCGCCCCCGCGGTCGTCGTCGGGCTCCCAGCCGTCCGGAAACGGCCTGCCCCCCACGTCGTCCGGCACGGTTTCAGCGTAGCCCCGTCGGGACCTTTTGGGCAGGCACCCCGCAAACTCCCCCGGATCGACGCGGGCGAACATGCGGTCGGCCCCTCCCGGCGGGAGGGGCCGACCGCATGAGGCGCGCAAGCGTCGGGAAGGGCGTCTAGCGGATGTGCCCGTCCCCCGTGACGATGTACTTCGTCGAGGTCAGCTCGGGCAGGCCCATCGGACCGCGGGCGTGCAGCTTCTGCGTGGAGATGCCGATCTCGGCGCCGAAGCCGAACTGCCCGCCGTCGGTGAAGCGGGTCGAGGCGTTCACGGCGACCGTGGTCGAATCGACCAATTGGGTGAACCGGCGGGCGGCGGCCTGCGAGGTGGTGACGATCGCCTCGGTGTGGCCGGAGGTCCAGAGCCGGATGTGGGCGACCGCCGCGTCCAGGGAGTCGACGACCGCCGCCGCGATGTCGTAGGAGAGGTATTCGGTCTCCCAGTCCTCCGTCGTCGCCGGGACCACCGTGGCCTTGGTGGAATCCGCGTGCGCGAGCACCCGCTCGTCGCCGTGGACGGTGACCCCGGCCTCCGCCAGGGCGTCCAGGGCGAGCGGCAGGAACTCGTCCGCCACGTCCTTGTGGACGAGCAGGGTCTCGGCCGCGTTGCAGACACTGGGTCGCTGGGCCTTGGAGTTGATCAGGATGTCGACCGCCATGGCCAGGTCCGTCTGCGCGTCGACGTAGACGTGGCAGTTGCCGGTGCCCGTCTCGATGACGGGGACGGTGGACTGCTCGACGACCGTGCGGATCAGCGAGGCGCCGCCGCGCGGGATGAGGACGTCGACCAGGCCGCGGGCCCGCATCAGCTCCGTCACGGAGTCACGGCTCTCGCCGGGGACGAGCTGCACCGCGTCGGCCGGCAGTCCGGAGCCGCCGACCGCGTCGCGCACCACCCGGACGAGGGCGGTGTTGGAGGCGTAGGCGGAGGAGGAGCCGCGCAGCAGGACCGCGTTGCCGGACTTCAGACAGAGGGCCGCGGCGTCGACGGTGACGTTGGGCCGGGCCTCGTAGATGATGCCGACCACGCCGAGCGGGACGCGCACCTGGCGGAGGTCGATGCCGTTGGGCAGGGTCGAGCCGCGGACCACTTCGCCGACCGGGTCGGGCAGCGCGGCCACGTCCCGTACATCGGCGGCGATGGCGCGGATGCGTTCCGGGGTGAGAGTGAGGCGGTCGATGATGCCTTCGCTCGTCCCGGCCTCGCGGGCGCGCTCGACGTCCTTCGCGTTGGCCTCGACGATCTCGCTCGTACGCACTTCGAGGGCGTCGGCGATGGCCAGCAGCGCGTCGTCCTTGGCCGCGCGCGGAAGTGGCGCGATGTCGGCGGCGGCGGCACGGGCCCGGTAGGCGGTCTGCGCGACCGGGGAGAGGTTGTCGTAGGGCGAGAGCGTGGTCATGCCCGCAGAGTAATGCGCGCTCTGCGGGCATCCGTCACGTATCCCGTGATGCGAGACGGCCGACCCGAGGGGCGGACGCCCCGGATCGCCCCCCGGATCGCCCCCGGAACTGCACCGGATCGGCCCGGATCGCCCGGGATCCACTCCGGATCGCCCGGGTCAGTAGGGGTGCACGCCCACGGGGGCCGCGGGCGGTGGTCCGTACCCCTCGGCGATCCGCAGGTGGTAGGTCTCGCGGTCGATGACTTCGAGGCCGACGATCTCCCAGGGCGGGAGCTGCGCGCTGGAGCGGTGCTCGCCCCACAGCCGCAGCGCCACCGCGGCCGCGTCGTGCAGGTCGCGGGCCTCTTCCCAGTAGCGGATCTCCGCGTGGTCGCCTGCGTAGCGGCTGGTCAGCAGGAAGGGATGGTCGTGGGCGAGCTGTTCCAGGCCGCGTCTGACCTCCCCCAGCGGAGTCTCGGTGCCCGAGACGCTGAGGGTGATGTGCCAGAGCTTCGACTGCGGGGACTCCTCCTTCGCCGTCGTGACCGGCTCCCGTCCGACGGTGTCCGCCGGGAGGGGATTCCGGTCGAAATCCGCCCCCGCTCCGACACTCGTCAGGGCGCGGCTGGCCGTGCCTCGGGGCGGCGCCCCCGGGCGCGCTCGTCTCACCGGCGGCCTCCTGTGATGTGTTGCTGTGCGGTACCCCTGTTTCCCCACTACAAAGTGGACCAGTCCACAGCCTGGCGTGGGGTGGTTTTGGTAAAGGTCCCTGCCGGAGAGCGGGACTTTCAGCCGATTCAGGAGGTGAGGCGCGGTGCGAGGAGGACCAGATCGTCCCTGTGTACGACCTCGCGTTCGTAGGCGGGTCCCAGTTCGCGGGCCAGATCCCGGGTGGAGCGGCCGAGCAGCTGGGGGATCTCCTTCGCGTCGAAGTTGACGAGACCGCGGGCGATCGGGGTGCCGTGCGGGTCGCGCAGTTCGACGGGGTCGCCGGCGCTGAACTCGCCCTCGACGGCGGAGATTCCGGCGGGCAGCAGCGAGGTGCGGCGCTCCACCACGGCCCGTACGGCGCCCTCGTCGAGGGTGAGCGAGCCCTGCGGGGTGGAGGCGTGGGCCAGCCACAGGAGCCGGTCGGCGGAGCGGCGGCCGGTGCGGTGGAAGTACGTGCCGGTGTCGCGGCCCGCGAGCGCGTCGGCGGCCCGGCTGGCGGAGGTGAGGACGACGGGGACGCCGGCGGCGGTGGCGATGCGGGCGGCCTCGACCTTGGTGACCATGCCGCCGGTGCCCACGCCCGCCTTCCCGGCGCTGCCGATGGTGACGCCGGTCAGGTCCTCGGGGCCGGTGACCTCGGCGATCCGGGCGGCGCCGGGGGTGCCGGGCGGTCCGTCGTAGAGGCCGTCGACGTCGGAGAGGAGGACCAGCAGGTCGGCGTGGACGAGGTGGGCGACGAGGGCGGCGAGCCGGTCGTTGTCGCCGAAGCGGATCTCGTCGGTGGCGACGGTGTCGTTCTCGTTGACGACGGGGACGGCGCCCATCTCCAGGAGCTTGTCCAGGGTGCTGTAGGCGTTGCGGTAGTGGCCGCGGCGGCTGGTGTCGTCGGCGGTGAGGAGCACCTGGCCGACGCGGACGCCGTAGCGCGCGAAGGAGGCGGTGTAGCGGGCCACGAGGAGGCCCTGTCCGACGCTGGCGGCGGCCTGCTGGCGGGCCAGGTCCTTGGGCCTGCGGACGAGGCCGAGCGGGGCGAGTCCGGCGGCGATGGCTCCGCTGGAGACGAGGACGACCTCGCGTTCGCCGCCGTCCCTGACCTTGGCCAGGACGTCGACGAGGGCGTCGACCCGGTCGGCGTCGAGGCCGCCGGAGGCCGTGGTGAGCGAGGAGGAGCCGACCTTGACGACGACCCTGCGGGCGCCGGTCACTGCCGATTCGCGGCCCGACGGCCTCTGCTGTGCCACGTGCTTCCTCGCTCTGGATCGCCCCGGTGTCCGACGGGGGCCCTCGACCCGCCCCCGGCACGCACAGTACGCGAGCGGCCGCCCCCGGCGCCCGCCGGTTTCGCCCGGTGGACAGCGTCGGGGGCGGCCGGTGGGTTCAGCTCTGCTGCTCGTCCTTGACGGCGAGCATCCGGTCCACGACCCGGGCGGCGGCGCGGCCGTCGGAGGGCTCGCAGAAGTCGACCCGGAACTGGGCGTACTTCTCCTTGTACTCCTCGCTGACCGCGTCGATGTTCCGGATCGCGGAGACCAGGTCCTCGGAGGTCTTGATCAGCGGCCCGGGGGCACGGGAGGTGAAGTCGAAGTAGAAGCCGCGCAGGGTGTCGCGGTAGTGCTCCAGGTCGTACGTGAAGAAGAGCATCGGACGGCCGGAGTGCGCGAAGTCGAACAGCACCGAGGAGTAGTCCGTGATCAGCACGTCGGCGATCAGGTAGAGGTCGGCGATGTCCGGGTAGTACGTGACGTCGTAGACGAAGCCCTGTCCGGCGCCGGGGATGGAGTCGAGGACCTTGTGGTGCTTGCGGTAGAGCAGCACGTGGTCCTCGCCGAGCTCCCGCTTCGCGGCCTCGACGTCGATCTGGTTGTCCAGCTTGAAGCGGCGTCCGCCGTAGCGCTGGTCGTCGCGCCAGGTGGGCGCGTACAGCACGACCTTCTTGCCCGCGGGGATGCCGAGCTTCTCGCGTACGGCCGCGGCGCGCTTGACGCGGTCGGGTGCGTGGAAGACGTCGTTGCGCGGGTAGCCCGCCTCCAGGACCTCGCACTGGAGGCGGAAGGAGTTGGTCATGATCGGGGTGGTGAAGGCGTTCGGCGTGATGAACAGGCTGTACTGGCGCGAGCGCTGCGGAAGGCTCGCGATGTAGGCCAGGTTCGCCTTGGGGGTGCCGAGGAGGTCGGCGCCGATCCGCTTGAGCGGGGTGCCGTGCCAGGTCTGGACGACGACCTGGCCCTCGCGGCGGACGAACCACTCGCGGATGCCGCCGTTGGTGACGACGTACCGGCTGCGGGCCAGTGCCTCGTACCACTCCTTGCTGCCCCACTCGACGCCGCGGACGCCGGGCGGCAGCACGACCTGCTGGTCGTGGACCATCGCGATGTGCTCGACCTCGGTGCCGCGGCGCTTGAGCTCCTCGTAGACCGCGCGGGGCGAGTCGGAGAACTGCTTGCCGCCGAAGCTGTTGTAGAGCACGGCCTCGCGCAGCGGCAGCTTGCGCTGCTCGGGGGTGTAGACGTCGCGCATCAGACGCTGGCGGTAGGCGCCGCGCAGCTCCGGGTCGAGGACCGGGCCGGACTCCACGAAGATCCGGTCGAAGTCGAGCCGCTCGACGGTGTACGTGCGGTGCTCGCCCCGGTGGGCCAGCGGCAGCATGCCGACGAGGTCGGGGCGGATCGTGACGGGGAGGTCGCGGGTGTGGTCCCACTCGGTGCGCAGGCGCAGGCGCGGCATCCAGCGGCCGGCGCGCAGCGGCACGGTGCCCTCGTAGGTGGGCATGGTGTCCGGGCGCAGCCGGGCGGTGAAGCGGCCGTCGGCGAACTCGACGGGCAGCGGGCGGTCCTCGTTGCGGCCGGTGTGGCGCAGGACCATCGTCATCTGCTCGGCGGGGCCGGTGTAGACGCCGGAGAGGACCAGCTCGCCCTCGGCGCTCCACTCGACGCTGTCGACCAGCGGCTGGACCGTGCGCACCTGCGGGGTGAAGTTGCCCGCGCCGTCGGTGAGGATCGCGAACTCGCGCCCCTCGGGCAGCGGGTGGACGCCGGTGACAGGCTCGGCTCCGTTGGTGGCGCGGCGCGTGGTGCCGTCGGCGAAGACGATCAGCGCGCGGTACTTGACGGCCTTGCCGGGCCGTACGCCGTCGACGGGCAGGTCCGCGAAGTCCAGGCGGGCGGTGTGGCGGAGCCAGCCGTCGGCGCCGGTCTCGCCTTGCTGGAGCGGGAGGTCGGTGGCGAAGCCGCTCGGCTCGTGGTCGATCCGCAGGGCGGTGGGGTACTTGCCCGCCGGGGTGGTGACGCGGGAGCGCAGGGTGACGGTGAGGGTGTCGCCGTCGGCTTCCTGGGCGATGACCTCGGCGGGGACGACGTCCACGGAGAGCTTGAGCCGGTTGCGGTCGAAGCCGGCGACGAGGCGGACGCCGTCGTCGAGGATCCGGGTGGAGCTGTGGCCGGCCGCGCCCGCGTTGTTCTTGGTGATGCTGCCGACCGACATGCCGCCGGGGCGCGGGATGCCGATGCCCAGGCGCCAGGTGCCGGGCTGCCACTGGCCGCGTACGCGCAGCCGGGACGGGTCGATGCCGATCTCGAAGCCGGACCAGTCGTAGTTGTGCAGGGCGCCCTTGGCCTCGGCGGTGGCGCGGGGCTCCAGGACGGTGCGCAGGCGCAGCGGGAGGGTGGAGCGGCTGCCCTGGCGGCGGAGCACGGCGACGCGCAGCGAGCGCTTGCCGGTGGCCGAGGGGACGTTGGGGATGTAGGCGTAGCCCTTGACGAGGAGCTTGCCGTCCTCCCAGCCGAGGTCCAGGAGCTTGCCGCGGACGGGAAGTTCGCTGCGGTTGAAGTTGCGCACGGAGGAGGGGAGCGAGGAGCTCTCGACGCCGGGCAGCTCGATGCGGGCGCGCCGCAGGCCGCGGACGGAGAAGGCTCCCGGGTTCTCGCGCTCGTAGTGCAGCAGATCGACCAGCTCGTCGCCGCGGCCGCTGGCCGCCAGGTGCCACTTGACCCGGGCCATCGGGGAGAACTGGCGTACGACCTTGGGGGCGGCACGCGCCAGGAAGTCCTTGGCCGCTCGGTGGAATTCGGGGCGCTCCTCGACCGGAGTCTCCGGGAAGTACTTCATGAGCCTGCTGAGCTCGTCGGGGATCGCTTCGAGGGACGCCACGAGGGGAGGGCCTTTCCGGGGGGACGTGCAGATGATGAACCCCAGGAGGACGGGGCGTTAATGAGACCTCTCCAACGGTCTCATGGTTGCCCAACAGTATGACGTGACACCCCTCACAGGACGAACCCGCCCCGGTCGCCGCCGGGGCGGGCAGGGGAGGTCCGGGGCCCCCGGGATCCGGTCAGACGCGGTGCGCGCGCGGGGTGCGCAGGGCGCCGAGCACGGTGCGGCGGGCCTTGCGGACCACGCGGCGGGCGAAGGAGACCCGGGGCCCGGCCTGCGGGGCCTCGATCCGCCGTCCGCCGACCCATTCGGTGACGGTGATCTCGTACGCCCGGTCGGGAAGCACGGAGCTCTCGCCGAAGTGCGGGTAGGCGAGGTGGAGACGGGGCGGGTTGCCCCAGCGGACGAGCTCGGGCTCCTTCTTGTCGCGCAGGAAGGCCGCGATGTCCAGGAGCAGGTCGAGCCGGCCCTCGGCGAGGCACATCAGCCGCAGCCGTTCGTTCACCTTGAGGTTGCGGCCGAGCTCCGGCGTCCAGTACGCCTTCATCAGGGGGGCGGCGAGCGCCATCTTGCGGGCGCGGACCTCGTCCTTCTGCTTCACGAGGCCGGGGCCGAACTGGGGAAGCAGCGTGATGACGAAGGGCCGCACCATCAGGGCGTCGCGCCGGGGGCCCGGGGGCACGTACTCGGCGATGAGCCCCATGAGGGCGCGGGCCGAGTCGAAGCGGCGCTTGTAGCTGCCCTTCTTGGTCATCTGGTTGCGGTCCTCGCGGCCCACCAGGTAGTAGCAGGTGTAGTCGGCGACGACGGAGATCCCGTTGCCGCGCAGATACGCCTCCATCGTGAACAGGGCGTCCTCGCCCGTCTTCAGCTTCTCGTCGAAGGTCATGCCGAGGCGTACGAGGAGGTCGCGTCGGAACAGCTTCTGCGCGCTCAGGGTGAATTTGATGTTGGAGGAATACAGGTCGGCGCGCTCGACGGTCTCTTTCCACATCGACTTCGCGGCGCCGCGATTGACGCCGACGATCTTTCCGAGCACCACGTCGGTGCCGGCCCGGTCACCCATGGCGACCATGCGCTCCAGGGCTTCCTCGCCGAAATAGTCGTCCGCGTCGAGAAAGAAGACGTACCGCCCACGGGCGAGACCGAGGCCGCGATTGCGCGGTCCGCTGGGTCCGCCGGAATTCTCCTGTCGGACGACGCGCATGGGAATCGCCGTCCGGGCGGCGAATTCCTCCAGGCAGGCGCCGGTGCCGTCGGTGGAGCCGTCGTCGATCGCGACGATCTCCATGCGGTCCGCGCCGATGGTCTGCGCCTCGACGGACTCCAGACACCGGACCAGGTAGGGCATCGCGTCATAGGCTCCGATGATCACACTGACATCGGGCTCGTCGTTCGTCCTGGGCATGTCGGGCATGTGCACCTGTCGATTTGATCACGAAAGAAGGCGGATTGCCCGACTCTGCACCTTTTATGCATCGACATGCCGAACGACCCGTACATCCCTCCCTCAGGGGAGACGTACGGGTCGCGATCGGGGTTGCCTGCATTTCAGCCAGTTCGATCAGTTGCGCGACGTCCGGACGCCTGTCGTTCAGCGCACGGGCGTATGCCGTTCAGCGCACGGGCGAGGAGCCCTCGGTGACGGCGGTCTCCGCCGCGGCCTCGACCGCCGCCTCGGCTTCGGCCTCGGCCTCGGCGACCGCCTGCGGGTCCTCCGTACCGACCCCGCTGGAGACGGCCTCCTCGTCCGGCACCGCGACGGCCTGGTCGCCGAGCCGCTGGGCGACGCCCTGGTTGCGGGCCTCCGCCTTGGCGGCCAGCGCCCGCACGGCGGCGTTGAACTGCTCCATGGAGGTCGGCTCGTCCGGCCCCAGGAGGTAGGTCTTCAGCTCGCGACGGGCGTCCGCCAGTGTGTCCGCCGCCGGGTCGGCCACCGCGGCCAGCAGAGCGTCGAGCTCCTCGGCCCCGTTGGACAGGATGACCGCGGCGCGCACCGCGGTGTTCTGCCGCTTGAACTCCTCGGCCCCGAGGGCGGCGGAGTCCGTCACCGCGTACGGCTTGCCGCTCGCGATGAAGTCGGAGACCACACTGGAAATGTCCGAAACCATCGCGTCGGACTCGTTGAAGCAGTCGTACAGCTTGGGCTGCGCGCCGGTCACCGTACGGTGCTCCCACCAACCGAAGGAGCGCCAGTAGGCGTCGTTCCACTCGGCCCGCAGCCGAGCGGTCTCCGCCTCGCGGGCCGGGTCGGCGAGCGAGAGCCGCGACTCCTCCGCCTCGTCGCCGCCCGAGCGGCCGGTGGACGCGAGCTGCGCGAGCCGAGCCTCGATCCGGACCAGCTCGGCCTTGGCGGCGCTCTGCCCGGCGGCGGCCGACGAGACCTCCTTCGCCCAGCGGGGGTCGGCGGCACGCTCGGCGGCGGCCTTGTCCAGCATCGCCCGGATCCGGGCGTTGACCGCCTTGGCCTTGGCGCTGCGGATGCCGGTGAAGGGGTGCGGCTTGTAGATGATCCGGACCGGGTCGGCGGCGTTCAGCAGCCGGCGCACGATGTTCTCGCCCGCCAGCAGCAGCGAGGTGTTGCCCGGGTTGTCGTCCCAGCCCTCCCAGGTGGGCGCGTACAGCACGGTCGGGATGGGGTTCTTGACCGCGCCCGTCCAGCTCTTGATGGGCTCCAGCTGCGGGCGGCCGACCTCGACGATGTCCTGGTCGAGGACGCCCACGTCGGCCAGCGCGTAGCGGTCGCGGCCGGCCCGGCCCGCGGTCCAGACCTCGTCGTAGACCTTGGAGTACGGGTTGACGCTGGCGAGCTTGTCGCTGTCGCCGTGGCCGATGAAGACGTGCTTCATCGTCGGGACCCGCAGGATGTGGATGTTCTTGCCGACGTTGGCGGGATACAGGCAGACCCGCACGGTCGAGAGGTCCAGGTTCATCAGGTGGGTGCCGGCCGGGACGCAGATGACCGGGACGGAGGTCTCGGCCAGCTGCGGGACGAGACCGCGCTCGCGCATGATGATCAGCGGCCGGCCCTCGACCCGGGCCATGGTCTCCAGCCACATGTTGCCCTGGTAGGCGGACTCGTTGGAGCCGGAGAAGTAGAGCACCACGGTCGGTTGGTACTCGCGCAGCCAGGTGTCGACGGCCTTGAGCACGGCGGGGGCCGTAGGCGCCAGCCGGCCGCGGCGCATGTAGGGCACGAGCGCCACGAGGTAGAGCAGGGCCAGCAGCAGCGTCACGCCGATGCCCACGTAACCGATGACGTCCTGGCCGGTACCGGCGGCGATCAGGATGCCCGCCACCGCCGGGATGTCCAGGTGCAGCATCTTCTCGGCGGAGCGCCGCAGCAGCGAACCGGGCGGGGCGTCGGGGATGCGCACCGCGTGCAGGTCCACGTTGCGGGTGACGACCGGCATGGTGCGGCGGAGCCGGATCAGGGTCGTCAGGGCGCCGTGCGGCGCCTGGAGCCCGTAGAAGAGCAGGAAGCAGGCCACCGCCGAGTAGAACAGCGGCTGCTCGGCGAGATCCAGGCGGGCGAGCAGCAGGATGACCATCAGCTGCCGCAGCAGGAAGCGGATCGACAGCCCGGCGCGCACCTTGCCCAGGCGGTTGATCAGATAGCTCCCGCGCTGGTGCAGATACCAGTCCGCGACGTACGTGACAGCGGCGGCCGCCGCGAAGAACCAGACGTTCGGAATGAGCGCGGCGAGCATGACGCAGGGATATCCCAGCCCCATCAACACTGCTGCCGCCAGTTCTGACCTGCTGCCCACACGGGCCAGGCGAATGGCTGTCGAGATCACGAAGAACCTGCTCCAGGGGGTGCTGGTTGATTCACGTATTGGCGGAAATGTGAAGGTGCGGCTTCACGCATTCGGGCCTCTGCCGTCGCGCAAAGCGACAACAGAGGCCCGGAAAAGCACATTTGTCAAGAATTATTACACATCTGCTTGACGGTCCAGCACGGAGGCCAGCGCCTGCTCGAACCCGGAGGAGTCGGCGGCGCCCGCCGTCGGGTCCTGCTGCCGTACGTCGATGACGTGACCGGTCAGCGCGGAGAGCAGGACGTCCAGCGAGGTGCGCGCCACGGCCTCCGAGGAGAGCAGCGAGCCCTCGGGCTCCTGGCCGAACGCCTTGGTGCGCATCGGGGTCGCGGTGCGCTCCGGGTTCACGCAGTTGACCCGGATACCCTCGCCCGCCCACTCGTCGGCGAGCGCCTGGGTGAGGTTGACCATGGCGGCCTTGGTCGAGGAGTAGAGGCTGTACTCGGCGCGGCCCCGGGTGTAGCTGCTGGAGGTGTAGAGCAGCAACTGGCCCTGGGTCTCGGCGAGGTACTTGTACGAGGCGCGGGCGATCTGGACGGGCGCCAGGTAGTTGACGTTCAGCGCTTCCTGGATGGTCGTGTTGTCGGTCTCGGCCAGCTTGCCGATCCGCAGCACGCCAGCGGTGTTGATGACGTAGTCGACCCGGCCGGTCTCGGCGTACGCCTTGGAGAGCGCGTCGTCCACGTGCTCCGGGTTCTCCACGTGCGTACCGGTGGTGGAGCGGCCGAGCGCGTAGACCTTCGCGCCGTAGCTCTCGGCCAGGGTCGCGATGTCGGCGCCGATGCCGTACGAACCGCCGAAGACGACGAGGGTCTTGCCGGTGAGGAGCTCCCGGTAGGCGGCCTCGTCGGCCTGGCGCGGGGCGGCGGTGGAGGCCAGCTGGAAGAGCTTGTCGGTGATGAAGACGTCGACCGGCTGGGTCACCTTCATGTTGTACTCGTCGCCCGCGACCACGTAGATCGGCACGTCGGGGAGGTACTTGAGGACCACCGAACAGTCGTCGGTGGCCTGGAAGTTGGGGTCCCCCGCCGCGATCTCGTACGCCCTGCGGATGGTGGAGAGCTTGAAGGCCTGCGGCGTCTGGCCGCGGCGCAGCCGGGAGCGGTCGGGCACCTCGGTGATGAACTCGCCGTCCTCGCCGTGCGTGCGGGTCACGATGATCGTGTCCGCGGACGGGATGGCGACGTCGACGGCCTGGTAGCGCTCCAGCGCTTCGACGCAGTCCGTGATCACACGCTGTGACAGCAGGGGGCGCACCGCGTCATGGAAGAGGACGTTGCGGTCCTCGCCCTCGGCGAGACCCTCGCCGAGGGCCGCGATGGCACGCTCGGTGGTCTCGTTGCGGGTGTTGCCGCCCTCGATGATCCGGGTGACCTTGGTCAGTCCGGCCTTCGCGACGATCTTCTCGACGTCGGGCACGAAACCGGGCGCCATCAGCACGATGACGTCGTCGATGCCCTCGGCGTTCTCGAAGATGGTCAGCGTGTGCTCGATGACGGCCTTGCCGGCGATCTTCAGCAACTGCTTGGGGATCGACAGGCCCACGCGCTGGCCGGTCCCACCGGCGAGCACGACCGCTGTGGTGCGGGGCTTGGCTTCATGCGGCACAGACACAGACGACCTACCTTGCTATGACGGGGGAACAGTGTGATGGTCGCACTCTCCGTGACCGTCTCGCAAGGTGGACGTCGTCCGCCGCTCGTCCCGCGGATACCCGCAGTTCACCCTCTGGCCAGGGAGGTTGGGCGCTGCCGAGTGGCCGCCCGGGGTGACCGACCCCACAGATGTGTTGCTCAATCCGCACATCTGTGGGCACGTTCACCCGGTGTGACCGGCGGAAACCGCCGGTGCCCGGGCCCGAGGCTACCGGACGGCCCGCCTCCGCAGAGACGGGCCGGGGTGCGGAGCGTTCGGGCCCGGGTACGGAGCGTTCGGGCCGGGTGCGGAGCGCTTAGAAGGGGTCGAACTCGTCGTACTCCTTCTCCGCGTCGTCGCGCTCGGCGTCACGGTCCCGGCGGCGCTGCGCGGCGGGGCGCGGCTCCTCCAGGCGGTGGTCCTCACCACGGCGGCCGAGCATCTCGGCGCCGGCGCTCACGGTCGGCTCCCAGTCGAAGACGACCGCGTTCTCCTCGGGGCCGATCGCGACGCCGTCGCCGGCCCGCGCGCCCGCCTTCATCAGGGAGTCCTCGACGCCGAGGCGGTTGAGCCGGTCCGCGAGGTAGCCGACGGCCTCGTCGTTGTTGAAGTCGGTCTGGCGCACCCAGCGTTCGGGCTTCTCGCCGCGCACGCGGTAGATGCCCTCGTCGTCCAGGGTCACGGTGAAGCCCGCGTCGTCGACGGCCTTGGGGCGGATGACGATGCGGGTCGCCTCCTCCTTCGGCTTGGCGGCACGCGCCTCGGCGATGATCCCGGCGAGCGCGAAGCTCAGCTCCTTGAGGCCCTTGTGCGCGATGGCGGAGACCTCGAAGACCTGGTAGCCGCGGGCCTCCAGGTCCGGGCGGATCATGTCGGCGAGGTCCTGGCCGTCCGGGATGTCGACCTTGTTGAGGGCGACGATCCGGGGCCGGTTCTCCAGACCGCCGTACTGGCGCAGCTCCTCCTCGATGATGTCGAGGTCGGAGACGGGGTCCCGGTCGGACTCCAGGGTGGCGGTGTCCAGGACGTGCACGAGCACCGAGCAGCGCTCGACGTGCCGCAGGAACTCCAGGCCGAGGCCCTTGCCCTGGCTGGCGCCGGGGATGAGCCCGGGGACGTCGGCGATGGTGTAGACGGTCGAGCCGGCGGTGACGACGCCGAGGTTCGGTACGAGGGTGGTGAACGGGTAGTCCGCGATCTTCGGCTTGGCCGCGGAGAGCACCGAGATCAGCGAGGACTTGCCCGCGCTCGGGTAGCCCACGAGCGCCACGTCGGCGACGGTCTTGAGCTCCAGGACGATGTCCCGGCTCTCCCCCGGCTCGCCGAGCAGCGCGAAGCCCGGGGCCTTGCGGCGGGCCGAGGCCAGCGCCGCGTTGCCGAGGCCGCCGCGGCCGCCCTGACCGGCCACGAAGGTGGTGCCCTGGCCGACGAGGTCGGCGAGCACGTTCCCGGCCTTGTCGAGCACCACGGTGCCGTCCGGCACGGGCAGCACCAGGTCCTGGCCGTCCTTGCCGGAGCGGTTGTCGCCGGCGCCGGGCTGGCCGTTGGTGGCCTTGCGGTGGGGGCTGTGGTGGTAGTCCAGCAGCGTGGTCACGGACTGCTCGACGACGAGGATCACATCGCCGCCGCGTCCGCCGTTGCCCCCGTCGGGGCCTCCCAGCGGCTTGAACTTCTCACGGTGGACGGAGGCGCAGCCGTGGCCTCCGTTACCCGCGGCGGCATGCAGCTCGACGCGGTCCACGAAGGTGGTCATGGTTGGTGCCTCCAGGTACAGCAGGAAAATACGGAATTGTCTCTGTCGTAACACGCCGAGGGCGGACCCGCTTCCCCGTTCGCCGGGAAAGCTGAGATCCGCCCTCGGAAGGTGCTGTGTGTCGTTCTGCGCGCGTCGGGAAACTCAGACGGCGAGCGGAACGATGTTCACGACCTTGCGGCCACGGTGCGTACCGAACTCCACCGCACCGGCGGTCAGCGCGAACAGCGTGTCGTCGCCGCCACGGCCGACGCCCGTGCCCGGGTGGAAGTGGGTGCCACGCTGGCGGACCAGGATCTCACCGGCGTTGACGGCCTGACCGCCGAAGCGCTTCACGCCGAGCCGCTGAGCATTGGAGTCGCGCCCGTTCCGAGTGGACGATGCGCCCTTCTTGTGTGCCATGTGTTCTCAGTCCCTTACTTCGCAGCCGCGGGGATACCGGTGACCTTGATCGCCGTGTACTGCTGGCGGTGACCCTGGCGACGGCGGTAGCCGGTCTTGTTCTTGTAGCGAAGGATGTCGATCTTCGCGCCCTTGTGGTGGTCCACGACCTCGGCCGTGACCTTGATGCCGTCCAGCACCCACGGGTCGCTGGTGACCGCGTCACCGTCGACAACGAGCAGGGTCGAGAGCTCGACCGTGTCGCCAACCTTGGCAGTGGAAATCTTGTCAACCTCAACGATGTCGCCGACAGCTACCTTGTGCTGGCGACCACCGCTGCGCACGATGGCGTACACGCGGATCTCTCTCTCGCTCGGAACGGATCCCCTGATGCCAGCCGCTCGCACGGGCCGGGGCCCGGGACGATCCGGAAGGATGAGCGGCCTCTCCTGGCGGACGGCGCGAACACCGACCGTTACCGGGAGGGATGTGCTCAGGGGTAGGCGCGTTAAGGAAACACACCGAGGGTCAAGGTTACGGGGCGGGGGTGTGGGGGTCAAACCGGGTCGAGGGGGCCGGCAAAGAGACGGTGCGACTGGCCTACTGACGGCTACTGGCATGCTGGGGAGGGTCGGCCCCCGAGGCTTGCAGGACTGGCCTCCAGTGCACGGCTCATCGGGCGGCCTGGCTTGCAGTTCGGGTACGGCAGCATGATCACCATGCAGACGCGCTCCAGGCAGCCGAGTTCGGGAAGTGGATCAGGCCCTGACCGCCCGCCGAATGCTGGCGTTGGCGGACTCCGCAAGGCGGCTTGTCGCCGGAAGTGGCTGCTGCGGGAACGCTGCTGGTGGCGGCGCCAGTCGGGCCGGCCGAGCCGATGGACGACGTCGCCTGGACGGGCTGGACCGGCTGGTAGCGGCCCCGCGGCCGCTGAGGCGTCCGCGGGGCCGGATCGTGCCGGAACCGCATGAGCGCGGCTACCGCTTCGTGAAGGTGTCGGAGTTGGCGGAGGACAGGCCTGAGACGGCCTGCCAGACCCGGGGACACACCGTTCGCGCCACCGGTAGGTCACCGGTGCCACGCAGGCAGTCACCATCTTTCACCATGAGCCCAGGCCCTAAACGCCATTACTTGAGCTTCACGTCTACGCCATACTCCCCGAGGACTTCCACAACGGATGCAGCCGAAAAGACTCCCATTCCTTTCTGTGAATCGGGGAAATACTTCCACACCAACTCGAGCGGATGGCTGGAAATCTGCGACGATGCAAGACAGTCAGCGAGGCCATCAAGAGTAGATCCAAAATACCCGCCGACCCCGTTGATCGACTCACCGAGCGCACAATAAAAGCTACTTTCGCTGAGGATCTGCCTGCCATCGATTACGCATACTTCATCGGCGCCGTACCTCTTCGCAGCATGCCCTGCTTCGAACCATGAGTTCTGAACAACATGAAGCCAGCTATCGTGGGTCTCGACGGGGCGTTCCAGCCATCCACCCTTCACCAAGGGACGCCCCGAAGCCCACTGGCGCCAGATGCCTCCCGCCGCGGCGTACGGGCAAGTCCGGCCATGAAAGTCCGCAACCACTACCCTCGCCCCAGCGTCACCCTCTCCGTCGAGGACAGCGCGCACCCCCACCCGTCCGATGTAATAAGAACCGATTGTCTTTCCGGATGAGTTGATGACGCGCAACTCTGCGTCAGACAGGCCTTCGCCGAGACGCACAGACTCTCCCGCGGAACCGAATATCCGGACGTCTCCCGACTGTGCGTGATCCGACTGCACGAAGAAACCGGTGATCTCATCTGCCACGATAAAGACCGTTCCGGACCCTTCTTGGACTACTTGGTAGAGCGGAACAACCGCACCGCTTGCGCTCATCTCACACCTTCAGCTGCCACCAGCGATATTCCGATGGATGACCCGGAGAAGTACGGTGGCGACTTCTCCGGATCATCCATTAAATTCAGTTCCGATTAAAACCATCCGGCGTCAGGGAAGTGCGGCGCACTGAAACGCTTGATCGTCTCGTAGTGGTCACTTGTCCACCCCATCACCTTTCGACCGTCGGGCAAGGTCTTCACCAGAATTCGAGCAGAGTCACCCTTAGATCCTGGTACTCGGAACTCCAGGGCTCCCGCCCAGCCCCTCTCGTGAGGCCTCCGCCCCTCAAACACTCTCTGCCTTCCTGTAGCAGGATCCGTCTGCGGGATACCTCTCCCGGCTCGGATTTCGTCATACGCGTTGACGAAGTGCCTCGACATCCCCTGCGGAAGGGGGTCCGACAAGCAGCCCTTGCTATTGTGCGCGAGTATCGGAGTCGCCCCCGCAAGCACATAGTACGTGTGCAGGTCCGCGACGGTCAGATTGTAAGCAGGCTGAAGTTGATGCCAACGTCGGATCTGGGCAATCTCTGCGGATGAGCCGTCAGCGGCGCGGAGGACATCGCCTACCTTGAGCCTTCCCGCATCAATCCAACTTTGCTTCTCGGGAATCCAGAACGGATGATGATCCGTGGCCGTCAATGCGCCCAGCCCTCGGGAGCCGTTGAGCGTGATACCCGTGAAATCCCTGTCGTCCGGGGTGTAGATCGCGGCCACCACACGGCGCGGTCCTGAATTGCCGGAGAGCGGATCAGTAGAGTAGACCATGTCACCTGGCCCTACCCACTCAATGGGAAGGGTGGAGCCGTCGGCCATGAGCACCCGGGTGCCCGCCACGAAACTATGCTTCGGCTTGCATGGATTCTTCTTGAAGAAGTTCCCTATCGCCTCAAAGACCTCGCCGACTTTCCCGCCGTATTTCCCCATCCACCGCCCGGCCTTAAACGGCACGGCGACGTATCCGGCGACCGGAACTATGGACACACAGGAGAGGACAGCATCTTTCCACGCGTCCTTCTCGCCTATGCCCCAGTAGCTGAGGCCTGATTCCGCTGCGTACGCAACGCAGTTGATGGCATCGGCGATCTCCCCGTATACGGGGATCAGGCCCAGGATATCCAGCGTGAGATGAAGAGAGTCCTTGATGCTCATGCCGGAGGGAAGGTCCCCGAGGAATGTCTTGAACCGGGCGAGAAGCGAGGCGTATCCGCCAACCTCGGCGTCCTGGTGCAGCGTGGCTTCGTGCTCTGCCTGCCGCTCCGCCTGGAGAGCCCTCTGCTCTGCCTTGTATCGCTCTGTTTGGTAGCGCTCGACGGTGGATCGATACTTTGCGTGGGCGTCGGCGGCACTTTGGCCGGCGTTGAGGGCGGATTGCCGGGCCTGTTCGGCTGCTTGGAAGGCGCTTGCGGCGTATCCCTGGGCTGCGCCGTAGCTGGCTTCGGCTGATATCGCCGCGTTCGAGGCTCTGCGAGCGCTGTGAGCGGCGTCGGCTTCGGCCTTTCGAGCGGCTTCGGCGGAAGCATTTGCGGAGCGGGCGGATTCGTTGGCGCGGTTAGCCGCTTGCTTCGCCCGGTCGGCGTGGCCGGCGGCCTCAGTTGCGTATTCGGTGGCTTTCTTGGCGTGGCCGGCGGCGAGGTCTGCGTGCCCTTGAGCCGTTTCAGCGGCCTCGGCCGCGTCGTGGGCCGACTGATAGGCGCGGGCGGCGGTCGCGCTGGCGGTGGCGATGATGGTCTGGATCTGCTCGACGTGCGCGGCGTTGAGCTGGTCGCGTCGGGTGGCCTTGTGCCGGCCGGAGGTGATGAAGTCGATCAGGTTGGTGTCGGGGCTGGCGAGGGCGGCTTCGGCGGCTGACTTGACCTCGGGTTCCGCGCCTTCGGCGAGGCGGGCGGCTTCGACGCGGTAGTCCTCGATGCGCGCCTGGTGCTGGCCCTGCTGGAGGAAGGTGTCGAGGGCCTTGGGATCGGGGTTGTTCAGAGCTGCTTGGGCAGCTTCCTTGACTCCCACACCGCCCGCTTCGGCAAGGCGCGCCACCTCGATGCGGTTGTCCGGTGCCGCCACCTGGTACTGGCTGACGGTGAGGAAGGTGTGGACCTCGGCTGGGGTGCCCGCGAGTGCGGCGCTTGCCGCTGTGCGGAGGTCCTCGTAGTCGGACTGCTCAGCGAGGACGTTGACGGCTTCCCGATCATCCTCCTCCTGGGCCAGTTTCCAACTTGTACGCGCATAGGCGACCACCCCGTCGTCGTCGCCGACCAGGGCTGTTTCGGCTGCGGCCCGGCTCCACGGGCCTCGGATCAGCAGCGCGGTCATGGCCATCTTGCGGCCGGCGGCCGCGACCTCCGCGGGCTGTGCATCCGGTTTGGCGGCCTGCTCCGCGAGGGTGTCGAAGTCGGTCTGGAGCTTGAGTGCTTCCTGCTTCGCCTTGGCGATCTCGGCCTTGGCGACGTCGACAGTTGCCTTGGCGTCACGGGCTTCGTTGACCAGGAGGGTCGTGCGGGCGGCGATCTCGTCGGCCTCGCCCTTGCGGGTGGCGGCCTGGATCTTCTGGGCCTTGGCGACCGCGGTGGAAGCTGCCTGGGCTGCCTTCAGGGCCTCTGCGGCGTTGGTCTTCGCCTGGTTGGCCGCGGCTTGGGCGTCACCGGCATGTTCATTCGCCTTGCGCGCCGCCTCCGCGGCTTTTCGGGCGTGCGCGGCAGAGGAGCGTGCGAAGTCGCGGGCCTCGGTGGCGGCGTCAATGGCATCGTTCGCGTGTTTCTGCGCTGCGACGGAGGCCCGTCTGGCTTCAGCGGCGTGGCGTTCGGCCGCGGCGGCTGCGGCCTTGGCCTGGTCGGCGCTGGCTCCGGCCTCGGCCGCATGGCCTGCTGCGGCTCTCGAACTCGCTGCGGCCGCGTTCATGTCGTCGATGGCCCCGAGTGACGCGTTCAGCGCGTCCCGGGCCGCCCTTGCCGTCTGGAGCATCGAGTCGAGGGTGTCGGCGATCTTCTCGGCGTCACCGGCGGCCTTCAGCGCGTTGGCGGCCGCTTCCTCGTTGACCTTGCCCGATGCCGCGTGGGCCCACGCCGTGCTGGCGGCCTGGGAGGCGCGCTGAGCGGCGGCGGAGGCGTTGGCCGCTGCGGAGATCGCGGTCTGTGCGGCAGCGTTGGCCGCGCGGGCCGCCGAGATGGCGGCCTTCGCCGCGTCCGCGGCACGGCGGGACGCCTCCGCCGCCCTGCGAGCGGCGTCCTCGGCCTTGTCCGCGTCATCCTTCGCGGCCTCGGTCGCCTCCGCCGCCTTCTCGGCTTCCTTCTTCGCCAACCGGGCTGCGTTCTTGGCCTTCTTGACCTGTGCTTCCGCGCTGGTCTTGGCCTTGGCGGCAGCTGCCGCGGCGTCGTTGATCTGGCTTGCCAGGTCGCTGACGCTGGCGTGTTCCTGGTCCTGGGCGCGAGTGATGTACTGCCCGTAGGCGAGGAAGTCTCGCACCTCGCTGATGCCCGCGTTCAGCGCGGCGGAGGCGGCCCGCTTGGTGGCAGGGCCCCCCGCCATCTCGATCTGCGCCACACGGACACGGGCGTCGTCGTCGCGGCGCTTGTACTGACCTTCGTTCAGGAAGGCGCGGACGTCATCGATGGTTCCGTTCAGCGCCGCGTCGCCGGCTTCGCGTACGCCTGTTCCGCCGGCTTCGGTGGCCCGGGCAGCGGCCACCCGCTGATCGTCCTCCAGCGGCCGCTTCCAGCCGTCCTTCATGAACGCGGCCAGCTGCTCCGGAGTCCCTTCGAGGGCGGCGGTCGCGGCCTCGCTCACCCCCGGTCCGGCTTCGGTGACGAGCGTGAGTGCGGCCTCCCGCAAATCAAGCTCCTCCGCCACCTTCTGGCCGGCCTCCAGAAAGCCGCGGACCTTCGTATCACTGCCCGTCAAGGCCTCTTCCGCGGCGGCCTTGACTGCCGGGCCGGAAGACTTCCACGCCTCCAGCACCTGGGCCCGCTCGGAGAGCGGGGGTATAGGCAGCTCATCGGCGCCGGCGGGCGCCGCCGAGATGAGAGTGGCCACAAGAGCGAGGGGCAGGAGCCCACGGGCCGGCCTGCCAAGCAACCGGAATCCCCTCCCTGTGCTCCGCTCAGGGCCTGAAAAATGACGCACTGATTCGAACCTTCTCCCCATAGGGACCGAATCGCCCACAGTCGCAACTCCCAGCTGTGGCGCTTTTCGGTCAAGCGCACCAAAAAGGGTCTGTCACCTTCTAATTTCGGCCTCCCCAGGCTGAAATGCGACAGACCCACCCAAGCCCGCAAACTTGGCACGACTTAGTTGTGAACTTCTTGTGCAAGATATGCTCAAACAGCACACAGATGCGCCCGTATCGTGGAACGTAATCCAACCGTGACAGCGGTCGTATCGCCTGTCCGTAGAACTTCCGGGCGGTGCCGCCGGGCCCAGGACCTGCGGCTATATTGATCCGGCGGCCTCCCCAGGCGAACGCGACCGCCTTCCCTCTCGGGCACGGTCACCCGATTCGGTTGAACCCTCTAGCGCTCACAGAGCGGGGTTCGTCTTGGAAAGCGAAACATCAGTGCGCATACGCAGATCGATGGCGCTGACAGCCATGGCTATAGCTGTCTCCGCAGGAACATCCACCCCCCAGGCCGCAGCAGCCGATGAGACACCGGTAGCTGCCGTCCTTCCCTATGCCGTCGAGGACGGCGCATACCCCTATCGCGCCGACATGCTCGAACTGACCGGCGCAGACCTGATCGCCGGCGACGGCAATATCATCTACACCCCGTGCTCGGAGCCCCACCAGATCAAGGTGTGGGCGCGGAACTTGAAATCCAGCGAGTCCAGGATCTGCTTCGTGTCCGCCGGCACCGGCTACCTGAGCGTCAACATCCCCCGTGCCTACCGCATCGAGACAATCGATCGAGACATCAAAGCAAGCGTCTCGATCGAGGGCACCACCGAAAACCTGACTGTTCCTCGTGACACGGCCAAGGGCTTCGGCGAGGCCGACATGACCGATCCCAAGCAGGCTGTCCTGCTGGAGATGCGCGTCACCGGAACGGGCACACTGGCGACCCCACCGCCCTCCGGAGACACCACGCACGCGTTCGCCGGCAAGCTCCGCATCGGGGAAACCCGCTCGTGCACCGCGGTCCTCGTCGACTCGCGCTGGGCGATAACCGCCAAGAGTTGCTTCGCCGACAACCCCGCCGAAAGCATCAACATCGTCGCGGGTGCTCCGAAGGACAAGACGACCATCACGCTTGGCCAGGCCGACCTGAACTCCGCCGGGACCCACACCAGCAGCATCTCTCACGTGATTCCCCGGCCGGACCGGGACCTCGCACTGGTGCAACTGGACCAGCCCGCCGGCAACGTTACGCCCGTCACGATCTCCAGCACGGCATCGGCTCCCGGCGAGGAACTCACCGTCGCCGGCTACGGCCGCACCATCGACGCATGGGCACCGACCAATCTGCACACCGCTGCCGTCGTCGCCGGCGCGACTTCGGCGACCAATGTCGAACTCACGGCGAAGTCCCCGGCAGAATCGACGGTATGCAAGGGCGACGCAGGCGCACCCGCACTCCGTACCGAGAACGGCGAGCCGGTCCTCGTGGCCATCGGAAGTCAGTCCCACCAGGGCGGATGCCTCGGCGAGACCGACTCCGAGGCCCGGACCGACGCGGTGGGCGTACGTGCTGACGACCTCACCGGCTGGGTGTCCCAGATCCGCAAGCTGCCTCAGGGCCCGCAGGTGGCGTCCGGGGACTTCAATGGGGACGGGAAGGTGGACATCGCCGCCTTCTACGACAACGGCACCGGCGCGGACGGGAAGAAGTTGTCTTCGCTCTTCGCGTTCTACAGCAACGGCACCGGCTTCGCCGAGCCCAAGAAGGTCTGGGCCAGCACCGGATCCTTCAACGGCGCCGCGAGCAAGCTGACCTCCGGGGACTACAACGGGGACGGCAAGGACGACCTCGCCGTCCTCTACAACTCCGGCCAGGCAGCAGACGGCAAGTACGTCACCACCGTGTTCACGTACACCAGCAACGGGACCGGCTTCGCCGCACCCAAGCAGACCTGGGCCAGCTCGGGTTCCTTCGACTGGAGCAAGAGCAAGCCCGTCTCCGGCGACTACAACGGAGACGGCAAGGACGACCTCGCCGTCTTCTACAACGGCGGCCAGGCCAACGACGGCAAGTACGTCTCCCTAGCCTTCACCTTCACCAGCACCGGCACTGACTTCAACAACCCCATCACCTCCTGGACCAGCACCGGATCCTTCAACTGGGACAAGAGCAAGCCCGTCTCAGGTGATTACAACGGAGACGGCAAGGACGACCTCGCCGTCTTCTACAACGGCGGCCAGGCCAACGACGGCAAACACGTCTCGCTCGCTTTCAGGTTCACGAGCAACGGTTCTGCCTTCAACAACCCCACCACCTCCTGGACCAGCACCGGATCCTTCAACTGGGACAAGAGCAAGCCCGTCTCAGGTGATTACAACGGAGACGGCAAGGACGACCTCGCCGTCCTCTACAACTCCGGCCAGGCAGCAGACGGCAAGCACGTCTCCACCCTCTTCACCTTCACCAGCAATGGCACCGGCTTCGCCGCACCCAAGCAGACCTGGGCCAGCACCGGCTCGTTCAACTGGAACGTGAGCCTGCCGACCTCGGGTGACTACAACAAGGACGGCAAGGACGATCTCGGCGTCCTCTACGAAGGCAGGACAACCGTCGACGCCAAACGCCTCGACTCCCTGTTCACCTTCACCAGCACCGCCACCGGCACCAAGGCGCCCGTGCTCCACTGGACCGGCAGCAACGACTGACCGACCGGTCCCGCACGCAGGGCGGTGGGCAGGACACCCTTATGCTTTCCGGGCGCATCAGCTCTCCGAAAGGCATGCCGTGAACTACAGGGTCCAGCCCACCGCCCAGGTCGACGAGACCGCCGAGATCGGGGCCGGTTCCAGCGTCTGGGAGCTGGCGCAGATCCGTGAGGGAGCCAGGCTCGGCGAGGGCTGTGTCGTCGGCCGTGGGGCGTACGTCGGTACCGGTGTGCGCATCGGCGACAACGTGAAGCTGCAGAACTACGCCCTCGTGTACGAGCCCGCCGAGCTCGGCGACGGCGTCTTCGTCGGCCCCGCCGTCGTCCTCACCAACGACCACAACCCCCGCTCGGTCGACCCGGACGGCAAGCAGAAGCGCGGCGGCGACTGGGAGGCCGTCGGCGTCAAGGTCGCCGAGGGCGCCTCGCTCGGCGCCCGCTCGGTCTGCGTCGCGCCGGTCCGTGTCGGCCGGTGGGCGATGGTCGCGGCCGGCGCCGTGGTCACCAAGGACGTCCCGGATTTCGCCCTGGTCGTCGGTGTGCCGGCCCGGCAGATCGGCTGGGTCGGCCGCAGCGGCGTCCGGCTGGTCGAGCGCGCGGGCGAGCCGGGGGTGTGGGAGTGCCCGCAGAGCGGTTCCCTGTACGAGGAGAAGGACACGCTCCTCACCGAGCGGACCGTCTGACGCCATGTCCGACCATCGATACTCCACCGTCGCGGACGTGACGGCCCTGCCCGAGTGGTTCATATGTCCGCGCAGAAGAGGATGACACTCATGGCGGGGGCCCCCGCGCCGAAGGCCGCCGAGCACTCGCGGCTGGACTCTCTCACCGGGCTGCGCTTCTGGGCGGCGCTGGCCGTGGTCCTGTATCACCTGTCCCGGCAGGCCGGCCAGCTTCCGTGGATCAGTGACGTGACCTGGTACGGAAGGAGCGGGGTCACCTTCTTCTTCGTCCTGTCGGGCTTCGTGCTGGCGTGGACGTACGACGGCAAGACCGTGCCCGCGGTCGTCTTCCTCTGGCGTCGGTTCGCCCGGATCTGGCCGCTGCTGGCCGCTTCGGTCCTGGCCTCCGTGGCCGTCTGGCATGCGCTGGGCACCGACTTCTCGCTCCGCGGGACCGCCGCGACGCTGGGCCTCGTGAATGCCTGGGTGCCGGATCACTCCTATCTCTCGGGCGGAAACCCCGCCGCCTGGTCGCTGAGCGACGAGGCCTGGTTCTATCTGCTCTTTCCGCTCCTGTTGGCATGGCCCCTGATGCGGAGCTCCCGGGGGCGGATCATCGTCGCCGTCACCGTGTGCGCGGCCTCGCTGGGTGCCTGGCTGGGCGGCGCCCTGATCACGGATTCGCTGATGCGGGTGTGGGCGCTCGACTACTTCCCGCCGACCCGGACGCTTCAGTTCGTCCTCGGGGTCGCCGCCGGGCTCGCGGTGAAACGGGGCTGGCGCCCGGCGGGCGGCCTGCCCGTAGCCGTCCTGGCGGTCCTGGCCTGGCACCTGGTGCTGATCCCTTGGTCCCACGCCGTGCCGGACAGCCTGTGGTACAGCCCGTACAGCGCGTCCCAGCTGCTGTCCGCGCCGATCTTCGCGCTGCTGGTCGCGGCTGCTGCGGCGGCGGACCTGGAAGGCCGCCGGACCACTCTCGCCGGACCCGCCATGGTCAGGCTCGGGCAGTGGTCCTTCGCCTGGTACCTCTTCCACGAGATCGTGCTGAGAGCCCTGGCCGGCGTGTACGGCAAGCCGGTGGGCCGGCTCGAGACGGCCGGCTTCTGGGCCGCCACGCTGCTGCTGAGCCTGGCGGTGGCCGCCATTGCTTACCATTGCGTGGAACATCCGCTCGAACGCCTGCTTCGCCGTCGAGGCCCGGGCGGATCCGCCCGCTCCCGAGCGGTACACGCCGTGACGCAGGAGCCCGGTACGTACCCGCCGGGCGCGCACACCCATTCCTCACCTCAACGTCAAGCGATTCAGAAGAAGAGCGTGCAATGAAAGTCATCAGCATCGTCGGTGCTCGCCCCCAGTTGGTGAAACTGGCTGCTGTCGCCGCGGCATTCGCCGGGACCGATCACCAGCACGTCATCGTCCACACCGGACAGCACTACGACGCGGACCTTTCGGACGTCTTCTTCGAAGGTCTCGGCATCCCTGACCCCGACGTGCACCTCGGCGTCGGTTCCGGAAGCCACGGTGTGCAGACCGGATCGGTGCTCTCCGCGCTCGACCCGGTCCTGGAAGCGGAGAAGCCCGACTGGGTCCTGGTCTACGGCGACACGAACTCGACGATCGCCGGAGCCCTTTCAGCGGTCAAGCAGCACCTTCCGGTGGCTCACCTCGAAGCGGGTCTGCGATCGTTCAACCGCCGCATGCCCGAAGAGCACAACCGGGTCCTGACCGACCACTGCGCCGATCTGCTGCTCGCGCCGACGGAGGAGGCCGTACGTCACCTCGCGGCCGAGGGGCTGTCCGAGCGCACGGAGTTGGCGGGCGACGTCATGGTCGACATCTGCCTCCGCATCCGGGACGCCGTGCGCGCCGGCGAGCACGCGGCTCCGGCCCTGCCCGAGGGCATCGACCCCTCGCAGCCGTTCCTGCTGGCCACGCTGCACCGCCCGGACAACACGGACGACCCGGCCCGGCTGTCCGCGATCATCGACGCCCTCGCGGGCCTGCCCGTGCCCGTCGCGCTGCTCGCCCACCCGCGCCTCGTGGCGCGCGCCGAGGCCCATGGCATCGAGCTGGCCAGGGGCGCCATCCACGTCGGGCGGCCGCTGCCCTACGCGGGCCTCATCGCCGCCGTCCTCGCCTCGTCGGGCGTGGTCACCGACTCGGGAGGCCTCCAGAAGGAAGCCTTCCTCCTGGAGCGGATCACCACGACCATCCGTCCCGAGACCGAGTGGGTGGAAACCGTCCACACCGGTTGGAACGTCTTGGTACCCGACCCGCACGAGATGGACCCGGCGCAGTGGGCCGCCACCGTCTCCCGCCCTGTGCCCACGAGTGACTCCGGCACGCCGTACGGCGACGGACACGCCGCGGAAAACGTCGTCCGGATCATGGAAGAGTGGAAAGGGGGCAGCCGGTCCGCGTGACATGCGCAGCGCCACGTTTGGCGCTAATAGGCATATGTCACCGTGCTAGCGTCACCATTTATGTCAGTTTCTCCCAGGTCTGGGCTGCCCGCGAAAGGCACGCGACCTCATGTGATCTATTTCGCCATCGGTTTTCCACCAGCAGCGAAAAGCTGTGCCTACCGCATGCGCGAAACCGCGAACCAGTTCATCAACGTGGGCTGGGACGTCACCGTCGTCACCATCGCCCAGGATTCGTGGGAACTGGACTCCGGCATCGACCTCACCCTGCTGGAGCAGGTCGACCCGCGCGTAAAAGTCGTCGAGCTGCCGCTCTCGCGCGAAGACCTGGAGACGGACATCCGTCTCTTCGACGAGGCGCGGGCTCTCAGCCCTGCAAAGTGGGTCACGGAACTGCGCAAGCGCCAGGCCAAGACCTTCCCCGAGGCCAGCTTCGGTGAGTGGCGCGAGACCCTGGAACAGGCGGCGCTGGACATCCACCAGGAGCATCCCGCGAACCTCCTGGTCGCCAGCTGTGTGCCGTACGTGAACCTGGCCGCAGCCTGGAAGCTGTGGGAAGAGGAGCGCGTTCCGTACGCCGTCGACTTCCGCGACGGCTGGTCCATCGACGTCATCGACGGCACGGAGGCCTTCTCCCGCGACTCGGAACTGGGTCGCTGGGAGCAGAAGATCCTGGACCACGCGGTTTCGCTGTGGGTGGTCAACGACCCGATCGCGGAGCACTACCGCACCCGCTACCCGGACTTCGCCGACCGCGTGCGTGTCGTGCGTAACGGCTACGACGCGGACAGTTCGCCGGGCCACTCCCACAAGCCGGACCTCGATGCCGGTCTCACCTTCGGCTACCTCGGCACGGTGAACTTCACCGCGACGCACCTCGAAACGGTGCTGGACGCCTGGCGCGCGGCGCGCGAGCAGGAACCGTTGCTCGCCAACGCCCGTTTCGAGGTCCGCGGCCACATCGGCAACGGCGCGGGCCGCGGAGCAACACGCCACGCCGAGATACTGAAGGAGGCGGAGGCGGATGGAGTCCACTTCGGCGGACCCGCTTCCAAGGCCGAGGTCGCCGAGATCTATGCGCGCTGGGACGCCATGGTTCTCATCCTCATCGGAGGCCGCTTCGTGACCTCCGGCAAGGTCTACGAGTACATGGCCACGGGACTGCCGATCGTCTCCGCCCATGTCGTGGAGCACGACGCGTCGAACGTGCTGCGGGGCCACCCGCTGTGGACGGGAGCGGTGGGACTCGACGTCGAGGCCATGACCGACGCGTTCATCCGCGCCGCCCACCTGGCGGTCGACACGAGCGATGAGGCCCATGCCGAGGCGATGGCCCACGCCGACCAGTACACACGGGAGTCGCTGATGACCGTGGCGGTGCGCGAGTTGGTGGACCGTCTGGCCGCCGACACGTCCGAGCCCGTCGGCGTCAAGGGCACGACCGCCCTCCCCGAGAAGTCGATCGTCACCGGAGGACCCGCGTCGTGACCGACGTCCTGTTCATTGCCAGCAAGAGACCCGCGCTGGGCCTCTTCACCGACTCCCTGGTGAAGTTCCGGGAACGCGGCGCCAAGGTGTACCTCGCCGGCACCTTCAAGGTGACCTCGGCCGCCGAAGAGCTCACCGGCGCCGGGCTGGACGGGCTCCACCAGCTGCCGCGCAACCTCAACACGCGCAGCTCCGCCATGCGCCGCAAGGCCAGGAAGTCCCCGGCGGGCATGCGTGTGTGGCTGCAGTCGCAGCGGGATCGCTGGCTGCGTCAGCAGGCCCGCACGGCCCATGTGATCGTGGCCCTGGACCCGGGCGCCGTCTACACCGTCTGGCGGCTCGCCCAGTACAACACCACGGCCGAGGCGCACTTCGGTCTCGCTCCGGCGCTCAGGGCCGTCGACCGGATCTCGTCCGAGCCACCCCGTCCCACAACGCTGCCCCCGGTCGGCGCCGTGGCCCGCGACGTACGGCGCTCCATCAGCGGCCTTCCCGCCGCGGCGATGCGGACCGCCACCGCGCGCCCCGTCATGCGCTCCACCGTGGGAGCCCGGCTCTGGCGTTCGGCCGTGACCGTCCCCGGTATGCCGGGGACCGTCCGGGCCTCGGCCTCGCGCTACGTGGCCGAGGGCATGGAGGAAGCGGGGCGGATCAGCGGTGCGGCCATAGCGCTCAGTGCCGCGGCCGAGAAGATCCCCGACCCCGCGCTCAAGGCCCAGCTGCTCCACGAGAGCGCCATGACCGAGGTCTCCAAGGGCATCAGCCCGCGTGATCTCGGCAAGGCGGTCGACGGACACCTCGCCCACGCCGACGACCAGTTCGCCAAGGGCGATTACGCGTCGGCGTCGGTGGCCCTGTACCGGGCGCTCTCCCTCGACTTCCACCGCGTCCTGCACATCGACCAGCTCAGCTCACCGCTGGCCAAGGACGCGGAGGGCTTTGTCGCGCCGCTCCAGAAGTCCCCGGCCTACCGTGCTGTCGCACGGCCCCGCGGCAGGAAGACGCCGCCGAAGAGCCCGCCGTCCGACCGGCCGATGCGGCTGCTGGTGACCACCAGCACCAATGCCAACTTCCTCCAGCACATCCTCACCCGGTACGAGGACCATCCCGGTGTCGAACTGCGGTTCCTGGACCTCGCCGCACACAAGCCGTTCAAGAAGATCTCCTGGGCCGCGCCCCAGATGCTGGAGGACCGGCTGTCCGGCGGCACATCGGAGTACCAGGACGACGTGGAACGGCTGATGCGGCCGCACCTCGACTGGGCGGACACGGTGTTCGTCGACTGGTCGGTGGGCCCGGCCGCCATGCTGACCACGATCGATCCCGGTGACACCAGGATCGTCGTGCGGCTGCACAGCTACGAGGCGTTCACCCGCTGGCCGCACATGACCGACTTCTCGCGGGTGGACGATCTCGTCTTCGTGGCCCCGCATGTGAAGGATCTGGTGACGTCGCTGGTGCCTCAGCTGCGCGAGGCGTCAGCACCTCGGATGCACGTCCTGGACAACGCGATGGAGCTCAAGGGCTTCCTCCGTCCCAAGTCGGCCGACGCGCGCTTCAACCTCGGTCTGATCGGGATCAGCCAGGTCGCCAAGGACCCGCGGTGGGCCGTGGACGTGCTCAACCGGGTGCGCGAGCACGACGATCGCTACCGGCTTCTCCTCGTCGGCAACGAGATGAATCCGAAGACGAGCAAGGCCACCGCCGACTACCTGACGCAGCTGCGGCGCGAGCTGAAGCCGCTGGAGGAGTCCGGCGCCGTCGTACGCCTCGGCGCCATCGACGACGTACCGGCCGCGCTCACCGACGTCGGGGTCATCCTCAGCTCGTCGGTGCGTGAGGGATGCCATGTGGGTCTGATGGAAGGGGCTGCCAGCGCGGCGGTGCCGGTCGTCCGCGACTGGCCGTTCTACGCCGGAAAGCCGCACAGCGCCCGCACGCTCTACCCACAGGGCTGGGTCGTGGACTCGCCGGAGAAGGCCGCGAAGCGCATCCTCGAGGTCACGGCGACCGAGGAGTCCTGGCGTGAGGCCTGCGAGCAGGCTTCCGCGCACGCGGTGGGGACCTGGGACTGGTCCGTCGTCCAGAAGCGCTTCGACGACCTGTTCCTGGGCTGACCCCGGCTCGATACGGCGGAGGGCCCGCACCCTGGTGGGTGCGGGCCCTCCGCCGTATCGGTGCGACGCCGGTCAGACGAGCGCTCCGGGGTGCCGCAGCCGCCACCCCGCCCAGGCCGACTCGACCATGGTCCGAATGCCGTACCGGGCCGACCAGTCCAGCTCCGCGGCGATGGCGTCCACGGAGGCGACCACCCGGGCCGGGTCACCGGGGCGGCGGGCCCCGGCGACCGGGGGCAGGCCGGTGCGGCCGGTGACGTCGAGGATGATGTCGATCATCTCGGCGACGGAGGAGCCCTCGCCCCGGCCGATGTTCAGGACCAGTTCGGCGGACGGGTCCCGGGCCAGCCGGCGGGCCGCGGCGACGTGGGCGGAGGCGATGTCCTCCACATGGACGTAATCGCGGACGCAGGTGCCGTCCGGGGTCGGGTAGTCGTCGCCGAAGATCCGGGGGGCCTCGTCGGCCTCCAGGCGTTCGAAGACCATCGGGACCAGGTTGAAGACGCCTTCGTCGGCCAGCTCCGCCGAAGCGGCTCCGGCGACGTTGAAGTAGCGCAGCGATGCGGTGGCCATGCCGTGCGCCCGGCCGGCCGCGGTCACCAGCCATTCGCCCGCCAGCTTGGTCTCGCCGTACGGGCTGAGCGGCAGGCAGGGGGTCTCCTCGGTGACCAGGCCGACGTCGGGCATGCCGTAGACCGCCGCCGATGAGGAGAACAGGAAGCGCCGGACACCGGCCCCGGCGGCGGCCTCCAGCAGGGTGCGCAGGCCGTCGACGTTCTCTCGGTAGTAGTAGAGCGGTCGTTCGACGGACTCCGCGACCTGCTTCTTGCCCGCGATGTGCACGATGCCGGTCACCGCGTGCTCGGCCAGCACCCGGTCGAGGAGCTCCCGGTCCAGGACCGAGCCCACGACGAGCGGGACGCCCTCGGGAAGGCGTTCCGCCCGTCCGGTGCTGAGGTCGTCGAGGACGACGAGGCGCTCCTCGCCCGCCATCTCCGCGACCACGTGGGACCCGATGTAGCCGGCCCCACCGGTGATCAGCCAGGTCATCGTCAGCCGCCGATGACGACGCGACGTACGCCCGCCCAGTTGGCCGGGTCCGTGGTGCGGCGGCCGTCGACCAGGACGCGGACGTCCGGGAGGTCGGCGGCGGACAGCTCGCGGTACTCGGCGTGGTCGGCCTGGAGGATCGCCGCGGTGACGGCCTGGTGGCCGTCGTGCGGGACGAGGCCGAGGGCGGTCAGTTCCTCGGGGGTGTACATCGGGTCCGAGACGAACGGCACCGCGCCGCGCGCCTTCAGGGCCTCGACGACACCGAAGACTCCGGAGAACGCGGTCTCCTTGACACCGCCCCGGTAGGCCGCGCCCAGCACCAGGACCCCGGCGCCGTCCAGGTCGCCGTAGGCGGCGGCCAGCAGGTCGACCGCGTACGAGGGCATCGCGGCGTTGGCCTCGCGGGCCGAGCGCACGACGGTGGCCTCCGGGTCGTTCCACAGGTACATCCGGGGGTAGATCGGGATGCAGTGGCCGCCGACGGCGATGCCGGGCTGGTGGATGTGGCTGTAGGGCTGGCTGTTGCAGGCCTCGATGACCTTCTTGACGTCGATGTCGTGTCGGTCGGCGAACCGGGCGAACTGGTTGGCCAGACCGATGTTGACGTCGCGGTAGGTGGTCTCGGCGAGCTTCGCCAGCTCGGAGGCCTCCGCCGTGCCGAGGTTCCAGACGCTGTTGGGGCGGGGCAGGTCCTCGCGCTCGTCGAAGTCGAGGACGGCCTCGTAGAAGGCGACGCCGCGCTCGGCGGACGCCTCGTCGATGCCGCCGACGAGCTTGGGGTAGCGGCGCAGGTCGGCGAAGACCCGGCCGGTGAGGACCCGCTCCGGGGAGAAGACCAGGTGGAAGTCCTCGCCGGGGGTCAGGCCCGAGCCCTCGGCGAGCATCGGCGCCCAGCGGGTACGGGTGGTGCCGACGGGCAGCGTGGTCTCGTAGCTGACCAGGGTGCCGGGCTTGAGGCCTGCCGCGATGGCCTTGGTGGCGGCGTCCATCCAGCCGAAGTCGGGGGTGCCCTCGGCGTCCACGAAGAGCGGGACGACGACCACGACGGCGTCGGACGCGGCGACCGCGGCCGTGGTGTCCGTGGTGGCGGAGAGCAGGCCGGCGCCGACGGTCTCCTTGAGCAGACGGTCGAGGTCGTGCTCACCGGGGAACGGCTCGGTGGCCGCGTTGACGAGTTCGACGACCTTCTCGTTGACGTCCGCGCCGATGACCTTGTGGCCCTTGGCGGCGAACTGCACGGCGAGCGGAAGTCCGATCTTGCCGAGCGCGACTACACAGATATTCATCGGGTTACTTCCTCTTCGACCTGGACAGCGTGCGGCGCAGCCGTGCGCCCACGCCGGACTTCGGTTCCCGCAGCGGGGCCGTCGTGATCACGAGCCGGCCCTTGGTGTTGGTGTTCGCCGCCACCCGGTGGGGGTCGGTGGTCCCCCAGCGGCGTGCCAGCGGCATCGGCTGCCCTTCGGTGCGGACCGGGATCTCGTACGTGGAGCCCGCCACGTCCACGTAGAGGCGGACGCCCCTCTTGGCGCGGGCGGGGGCGAGCGGGATACGGGCGGTCAGCAGGGTGCCGCCGTCCCCGGCCGGCTCGGTGGTGAGCGTGCCGACGCGCTGCGGGCGTACGGCGTCCTTCGGGAGCTTGCGCGCGCCGGCCTTGTCCGCGCTCTGCGGCATGGCGCCCTGGGCCAGGGCGACGACGGCCGTCGAGGTGTCGCCGGTGATGCCGACGCGCAGGTTCACGACGCCGGTCAGGTCCGTGCCGTGCTGCTCCCAGCCGGCCGACTCCAGTCGCGTACCGGTGGAGAGGCGGCCCGCGACCGTCTCGCCGAGCACCTCGTAGTACCGGTCGCCGAGGCCGACGGCCGGGTCCCGGAATCCGGGGTAGGCGGCGAAGGCGCGGTCGCCCTCCAGCAGGAAGGGCGGCGCTCCGTGCTCGGTCTCGTCCGCGATGGCGCGGGTGAGCTCCTGGACGGCGCCGCTGCGGGCGAGGCCGAAGCGCACCCGGCGCTTGACCCCGGTGCCGTCGCGCAGGCCGTCGGTGAAGTAGGCGTCCACCAGTTCGCCGACGCCTTCGCACACCTGGCGGCGGGTGTCGAGGTCGAGCGCGGGGAAGTCCTTCTGCAGGAGCTTGGTCAGCTCCCAGTCGAAGTGGCGCTTGAACACGGCGTCGCGCCGCGGGCCCGCCGGGATCAGGGCCGCCGTGTGCTCCATGATCCGCTGGACGCAGCGGAGCCGGGCCAGGTGGTTCGCCCGGTAGGTGATGTTGCTCGCGTCGCCGCGCTTGACCGCGTAGTAGCAGGTGTAGTCGGAGAGCACGGAGATCTTCCGGGCCCGGACGCACGCCTCGATGGTGAACGGCTGGTCGCTGCCGACCGGCATGTCCTCGGGGAAGCGGAGCCCGTGCTTCTCGACCAGTTCCCGGCGGAAGAGCTTGGTGTTGGCCAGGGTGAAGGGCAACTCGGAGTCGTCGAGGGTGACGTCGCGGTTGCCGGTGTACAGCTTCTGATGGACGTAACGCCCGTTCGTGCCGACCATCTTGCCGACGACCACGTCGGACTCGTGGGCGTCGGCGTGGCCGACCATCCGCTCCAGCGCCTCTTCGCCCAGGTGGTCGTCCGAGCCGATGAAGTAGACGTAACGGCCGGTCGCCAGGTCGAGGGCGCGGTTGCTCGGAGCGGCCGGGCCGCCCGAGTTGGGCTGGTGGACGACGGTGAAGACGTCGGGGTACAGCTGGGCGAAGCGGTCGAGTTCCTTGCCGCTGTCGTCGGTCGAACCGTCGTCGACCGCCACGACCTGGAGCCGCTCGTGGCCGATGCTCTGGCCGACGAGCGAGTCGAGACACTCGGTGAGGTACGGCATCGTGTTGTAGACGGCCACGACCACCGTGACGTCGGGTGTGGTCACCTTCTCGGCTCCTGCTCCTGCTCCTGGCCCCGGTCCGCCGGGATCAGGACCGTGGTGCCGCTGGTGGCGGACTCCAGCACGGAGGCGGCCACCTCGACCGTACGCAGCCCCTGGCGCAGCGTGCAGATGTCGGCGGGCTTGCCCTGCACCGCGTCGCGGAACAGTTCGTGTTCGACGAGGAGCGGCTCGCGCTTGGGGATGGCGTAGCGGATCATGTCGCCCTCGGAGACCCCGCGGAAGGCGCGCAGCGCCTCCCACTCGGTGGTGACCGCGGCGTTGGAGTGGAAGGTGAGGTCGGCGGTGAGGGTGTCGGCGATGAAGCAGCCGCGTTCGCCGGTGACCGAGGTGAACCGCTCCTTGAGCGGGCTCAGCCAGTTGACCAGGTGGTTGACCATCGTGCCGTCGGACAGCTGGCCCACGGCGGAGACCATGTCCTCGTGCGGACGGCCCGACTTGGAGACGGTGTGGGCGGCGATCGAGGTGTACGTCCGGCCCGTGACCCAGCCCGTCAGGTCGATGTCGTGGGTGGCCAGGTCCTTGACCACGCCGACGTCGGCGATCCGGTGCGGGAAGGGGCCCTGGCGGCGGGTGACGACCTGGTAGACGTCGCCCAGCTCGCCGGCCTCCAGGCGGGCGCGGAGCGAGAGCAGGGCCGGGTTGCAGCGCTCGATGTGACCGACGCCGGCCACCAGGCCGCGCGACTCGAAGGCGTCGACGAGGCGGCGGGCGCCCTCGACGGTGTCGGCGAGCGGCTTCTCGACCAGGGCGCTGATCCCGGCGTCGGCGAGCTGGAGGCCGACCTCCTCGTGCAGCGCGGTCGGGCAGGCCACGACGGCGTAGTCGATGCCGAGGGCGATGAGCTCCTCGACGGTGGCGAGGACGGGGGCGCCCTGAGCCCAGCCGTTCTTGTCGCCCATCGGGTCGACGACGCCGACCAGTTCGACGCCCTCCAGGCCCGCGAGAACGCGGGCGTGGTGGCGGCCCATGGAGCCGAGGCCGATGAGCCCGGCCTTGAGCGCGGCGCTCACAGGTTCTCCCCCAGCGCGTTCACGGCGGCGGCGATCCGCGCCAGGTCGCCCTCGGTGAGCGAGGGGTGGACGGGCAGCGAGACGACCTCGGCGGCGGCCCGCTCGGTCTCGGGCAGGTCCCAGGTGCGGCCGGCCTTCTGGTCCGGCTCCCAGTAGGGCTTGAGCCGGTGGATCGGCGTCGGGTAGTAGACCGCGTTGCCGATGCCCGCCTCGGTGAGCTTCGCCATCGCGGCGTCCCGGTCGCCGCTGATCCGCACGGTGTACTGGTGGTAGACGTGCCGGGCGCCCTCGGCCACCGGCGGCGTGGTGACGGCCGGGGCGGTGATGTGGGCGTCGAGGTACGCGGCGTTGGCGCGGCGCTGCTCGGTCCAGCCCTCGACCTTGCCGAGCTGTACGCGGCCGACGGCGGCGGACACGTCGGTCATCCGCATGTTGGCGCCGACGATCTCGTTGGCGTACCGCTGCTCCATGCCCTGGTTGCGCAGCAGGCGCAGGGTGCGGGCCAGTTCGGCGTCGGCCGTGGTGACCATGCCGCCTTCGAGCGAGTGCATGTTCTTGGTCGGGTAGAAGCTGAAGGTGCCGCCCGCGCCGAACGCGCCGACGGGGGTGCCGTTCAGGGCCGCGGCGTGGGCCTGGCAGGCGTCCTCGACCACGGCGAGCCCGTGCTTCTCGGCGATGGGCATGAGCTTGTCCATCGCGGCGGGGTGGCCGTAGAGGTGCACCGGCATGATCGCGGCGGTGCGCGGGGTGATGGCGGCTTCGACCGCCGCCGGGTCGAGGCCGAAGCTGCCCGGCTCGATGTCGGCGAACACGACGTCGGCGCCGACGAGGCGGACCGCGTTCGCGGAGGCGGCGAAGGAGAAGGACGGGACGATCACCTCGTCGCCGGGGCCGATGCCGAGCGCGAGCAGCAGCAGGTGAAGGGCCGAGGTGCCCGAGTTGACGGCGACACAGTGCCGGTCGTCGACCAGGCGCGAGAAGCCTTCCTCGAAAGCGGCGACTTCCGGGCCCTGCACGACGCGACCGCTGCGCAGCACGCGTACGGCGGCCTCGATCTCATCTTCCCCGATGACCGGGCGGGCAGCGGGAATCGGCTGCTCGTTGATGCTCGTCATGAACGTCCTCCTTGAACACCGCAAGAGCTCGTACCAGGCAGAGCTCCGAGGTGCGGGACGTCTTACCGAGGTCGCGCGTAAACCCCACCGGCGCGATGCCGACGCCCTGCCGAGGAATCCGGCCCGGTCGGTATCGCCGCCGGGCCTTGTCACCAACCGTAGTTTTCGTCAAGAACGCTCACACGCATGGCAACCGCCGTCACATTATCAGGGATTTCTCGGTCCATTTCGGGCTCGTTAACCAGCCCTTGCATCAGTTCTGAAACAAAGCAGGTGTCCCGCCCCGATGTGCTCGGAGCGGGACACCTGAAGATGAACAACCGGTTACGGATTCATCAGTTCGCCGGCGAATCGCTCTCCGCGGAGGGCGCGGAAGCCGTTACGGACGGCGACGACTGCTCGGCGGCGACGGTCTTCTTCGTCGTCTTCTTCGCGGCCGTCTTCGCCGTCGTCTTCTTGGCGGCGGTCTTCTTCGCGACGGTCTTCTTGGCGGCCGCCTTCTTTACTGGGGCCTTCTTGGCGGCGGCCTTGCGGGCCGTCTTCTTCGCGGGGGCCGGCTCGGCGGATTCGGAGTCCGGCGTACCGGATTC
Source organism: Streptomyces sp. iso_384 (assembly GCF_056172905.1). Taxonomy (NCBI): domain Bacteria; kingdom Bacillati; phylum Actinomycetota; class Actinomycetes; order Kitasatosporales; family Streptomycetaceae; genus Streptomyces; species Streptomyces sp. iso_384. The sequence continues at coordinate 1,630,724 of NZ_JBWBTT010000001.1, read as the reverse complement.
CGGCGCCTTGGTTTCGGGCTCCTCGGCCTTGGCCTCGGGCGCCGAGGCGACCACGACGATCTCCGCCTCGTCCGACCCGGTGGGCGAGCCCGCCGGAGCGGTGACCTTACGGGTCACCCGGCGCCGGGCACGCGGCGGGGCGGCCACCGGGGCCTCGGCCTCGGGTGCCTTCTCCGCCGGGGCCTCGGGGGCCGGGGTCTCGGCGGCGGGCGCCTCGACGACCGGGTCCTCGGCCGCGACCGGGTCCGTGGTGGGCTCGGCCGGCCGGGCCGGCTCCGCGGCCTCGGCCTGCTTCGGCGAACCCGCCGGGGCGGTCGCCTTACGGGTGGCCCGGCGGCGCGTGCGGCCCTGGGGCGCGGCCTCGGCCGGAGCCTCGGGTGCCTCGGGGGTCTCCGTGACCTCCACGACCTCGGTGACCTCCACGGCCTCCGCGGCCGGGGCCTCGGCGGGCGTGTCGACGACCGGCTCGGGCCGGGTCTCGACGACGGGTGCCTCGGCCTTCGGGGCCCCGGCCGGGGCCGACGCCTTGCGGGAGGCCCGACGGCGGCCACGGCGCGTGGCTGCCGCCTCCGCCTCGGCGGGGCTGCCGTAGAACTCCTCGTCGGCGGTGACCTCGGGCTCCACGGCCACCGGGGCGGCGACCTCGGCGGCCAGCTCGGCCTCGGTCTCGGCGGGCTCGGCAGCGTGCTCGTCGTGACCGTGCTCGTGGCCGTGCTCGTGGTCCTGGCCAGCGCCGCCGCGGCCGCGCTTCTTGGACTTCTTGCCACCGCCGCCACCGCCGCCGACGGACGTCGGCTGCTCCATGTGGACGATGACGCCGCGGCCGTTGCAGTGGACGCAGGTCTCGGAGAAGGACTCCAGCAGACCCTGGCCCACCCGCTTGCGGGTCATCTGGACCAGGCCCAGCGAGGTGACCTCGGCAACCTGGTGCTTGGTGCGGTCGCGGCCCAGGCACTCCAGGAGCCGCCGCAGCACCAGGTCCCGGTTGGACTCCAGCACCATGTCGATGAAGTCGACGACGACGATGCCGCCGAGGTCGCGCAGCCGCAGCTGGCGCACGATCTCCTCGGCCGCCTCCAGGTTGTTCCTGGTGACGGTCTCCTCCAGGTTGCCGCCCTGGCCGGTGAACTTGCCGGTGTTGACGTCGACGACGACCATCGCCTCGGTCTTGTCGATCACCAGCGAACCGCCGCTGGGCAGGTAGACCTTGCGGTCCAGCGCCTTCATCAGCTGCTCGTCGATGCGGTACGTCGCGAAGACGTCGACCTCGGAGGTCCAGCGCGAGAGCCGCTCGGTGAGGTCGGGCGCGACGTGCGAGACATAGCCGTGGATGGTCTCCCACGCCTCGTCGCCGCTGACGATGACCTTGGAGAAGTCCTCGTTGAAGATGTCGCGGACGACCCGGACGGTCATGTCCGGCTCGCCGTAGAGCAGCGTCGGCGCGTTGGAGCCGCTGGTGCCCTTCGCCTTCTTCTGGATCTCCTCCCACTGGCCCTGGAGCCGCTCGACGTCACGGCGCAGCTCGTCCTCGCTCGCGCCCTCGGCTGCGGTGCGCACGATGACGCCCGCGTCCTCGGGGACGATCTTCTTGAGGATCGTCTTCAGGCGGGAGCGCTCGGTGTCGGGCAGCTTGCGGCTGATCCCGGTCATCGAGCCCTCGGGCACGTAGACGAGGTAGCGGCCGGGCAGCGAGACCTGGCTGGTGAGGCGGGCGCCCTTGTGTCCGATCGGGTCCTTGGTCACCTGGACCAGGACCGACTGGCCGGACTTGAGCGCGGTCTCGATGCGGCGCGGCCCGTGGGCCATGCCGAGCGCTTCGAAGTTGACCTCACCGGCGTACAGGACGGCGTTGCGGCCCTTGCCGATGTCGACGAACGCAGCCTCCATGGAGGGCAGGACGTTCTGCACCTTGCCCAGGTAGACGTTGCCGACGTAGCTGGTGGCCTGCTCCTTGTTGACGTAGTGCTCGACGAGCACGTTGTCCTCGAGGACGCCGATCTGGGTGCGCTCGCCGCTCTGGCGGACGACCATCACGCGCTCGACGGCCTCGCGGCGCGCCAGGAACTCCGCCTCGGTGATGATCGGGACGCGGCGGCGGCCCTGCTCGCGGCCCTCGCGGCGGCGCTGCTTCTTCGCCTCCATACGGGTCGAGCCCTTGATGGACTGGACCTCGTCGAATCCGGTGCCCGGCTCGCGCTCCTCCTTCTTGCGGGGCTCGCGCACCTTGACGACCGTACGCTCCGGGTCGTCGGCGGTACCGTGCTCGGCCTCGGCGGCGGCGTCACCGCTGCGGCGGCGACGACGGCGACGGCGACGGCTGCTGCTCGAACCGGAGGACGCGGAGTCGTCGTCCTCGTCGCTCTCCTCGGCGGCGTCCTGGGTCCGGCCACGGTCCGGCTCGTCCTCGGAGCGGGGCTCCTCGGCGCGGGACGGCGCGGGCGCGTCCTCGGTGTTCTGCTCGTCGTCCGTGTCGCCGGCCTCACCACGGCGGCGGCGACGGCCACCACGACGGCGACGGCGCGAGGGGCGGTCGCCGTACTCGTCGGTGTCCTCGCCCTCGTGCTCGTCCGCCTCGGCCTCGGGGGCCTCGTCGGCGGGCGTCTCCACCGGGGCGGCGGCGACGGCCTGCTCGGCCGCCTCGGCCTCACCACGGCGGCGGCGACGGCGGCGCGAGCCGCCCTGCGGCGCGGCCTCGGCGGGCGCGGGGGCCTGCTCGACCTCGGCGGTCTGCTGCTCCTCGGCCTCGTCGACCTCGTCGTACGCGGCGGAGGAACCGGCTGCCGCAGCGGCGGCAGCCGCCGTCTCGGGGGTCTGGAACATCGGCTCGGCGAAGACCGGGGCCTGGAAGACGGCGACGGCGGGGCGCGTCGCGCGCCGGCCCTTGCGGGTCGGCTCCTCGGTCTTCGCGGTGAACTCGGGGCGGCCTGCGGCGGTGGCGCGGCGGCGCTGACGTCCGCGCGGGGCGGCCTCCTCGACCTCGTCCGCCTCGGCGGCGAGCTCCTCGGCGACGGCGGCGGGCAGGCTCTCGCCGGCCCCGGCGGCCTCGACGGCGGTCTCCACGGGCTCGGCCGCCTGCGGCGTACCGGCGGGCGCGGACGCCTTGCGGGAGGCGCGGCGGCGGGTGCGCGGCGCGGGGGTCTCCTCCGCCGCCTCCGCCTCGGCGGCGGGCGCCTCGGCGACCGGCGCCGGCTCGGTCACCGGCTCGGCGACGGGCGCGGCGGCCTGCGGCGCGCCGGCCGGGGCCGAAGCGCGGCGGCGGGTACGGCCGCGCGGGGCCTCGGCGGGCTCCGGCTCGACGACGGCGGCGGGCTCGGCGGCCTGGACGGGCTCGGCCGCCACGGCGGGCTCGGCCACGACGGCCTCGGCGGCGGCCGGGGCGCCCGCGGGCGCGGTGGCCTTGCGGGAGGCGCGACGGCGGCGGGGCGCGGGGGTCTCGTCGGGGGTCTCCACGGCGACCACGGTCTCCTCCTCGTCCTCGACGGCCTCGGGGGCGACGTCGGCGACGGACTCGGCCGGGGTCTCGACGACCGGGGCGGGGGTCTCGGCGGCCTCCGGCGCACCGGCCGGGGCGGTCGCCTTGCGGACCGCGCGGCGGCGGGTGCGCGGCGCGGGTGCGGCGGGCTCCTCCTCGGCGGCGGCCGGCTCGGGGGCCTCGGCGGCCGGGGTGGGCTCGACGACCACCGGGGCGGGCTCGGCGGCCGGCTCCGGCGCGCCGGCGGGCGCGGTGGCCTTACGCACGGCGCGGCGGCGCGTACGGGCGGGCGGGGCGGTCTCGGCGACCGTCTCGCCGGGCGTGTCGTCCGCGGCCGGAGCGGCGGACCCGTCGGCCGGTATGGCCGGCGTGATGTCCTCGGTGGCGGCCACGGCGCCGCCGGGCGGGCCCGCCGGGCGGGAAGCGGCGCGGCGCCTGCGGCGCGGCGGCAGCTTGTCGCCGGGGGTGTTCTCGTCGTTGTTCCCGGTCGTGCCGGGTTCGTTCGGCTGAGGCATGCGGGCGGTTCTCCCGTCGTGCTCCCGGGCGCCGCGTCTGATTCCGGTCCGGCTCGGTCCGCAGTGGTGCGATACCGCCGTCCGGGGCGCGGGCGCCGCACGGGAACTGATGTCTGGCTCGCCGGTTCCGTATGCGGTGTGCGTACGGCCTGGCGAAAGTCTTGTGGGTCAGTGCGCGGCCCGACCCAGGTGGCTCCCGGGTCGGAGGGCTGCGCTACAACGACCGCCTTACGCGGAACCTGCACCTTCCGGCGCCGTCGCGACGGCTGCCCCGGCGACCGCGGTATGTGCGGTCGGGGCGGCCTCGCGGTCGGGCGCGAGCGGGTCGGTCACCGTGCCGGACTCCTCGTCGAAGAGCCCCTGCGCCAGCCTCGTCACCGCGGCGGGGACGGGCGGCGCCAGGTCGGCCACAGCTCGGAGACCGGACAGGACGTCGTCGGGTCGCACGGCAGGTGTCACGTGCCGAACAACCAGGCGCAGTATCGCACAGGGCCGCTCGCCCGGCCTATCGGCCGGATCGTCGACGACCCGCAGGTCGGCGACGGCGGCACGGGCGTCGAACGTCCGGATGCCGTTCTTGGCCTTGCGCTGGACCTCCACGGTCTCGGCGTCGTCGAAGACGGCCACGGCCGCGCGGAGCTCCTCGGGGTCGACGCCGTCCAGCCGCAGCTCCCAGACGGAGGCGGTGAGCCGTTCGGCGAGGCCCGAGGTGCGGGCCTCCACCGCGTCGACGATGTCGAGGCCGGCCGGCATCGACGCGTCGAGCAGTCCGCGCAGGACCTCGGGGTCCCGCGTCTCGGTGAGGGCGATCTCCAGGAACTCCGCCTCGCTGCCCGTGCCGGTGGGTGCGGCATTGGCGTAGGAGACCTTGGGGTGGGGCGTGAAGCCCGCCGAATACGCCATCGGCACCTCGGAGCGGCGCAGTGCCCGCTCGAAGGCACGCTGGAAGTCTCGGTGGCTGGTGAACCGGAGGCGGCCGCGCTTGGTGTAGCGCAGACGGATGCGCTGCACTGCCGGTGCGGGCGGCGGGCCTTCGGGCTGTCGCTTGCCCAGTGGTTCTTCTCCTCGGTGCGGGGCGGGCGCGGTGGCGCGCCGCCCACGAAATACGGGTGGCCCCCGGGGTGCCGCTCCGGCTCACACCCGCTTGACGAATTTCTCGTCGAGCGGGGCGCTCTCGGTTGCCTGCGCCGCGCTGGGGACTGTCGTTGTACTACCCAGAGTACGCGCAGGGATCCCCCGCGGTTCCCGGGACCGTGCGCCGTCCGTGGAGCCGACCAGCGCCCGCCAGGCGTCGCGGCTGGCCTGGCGCACGGTTTCCCGGGCGGTCGCGAGGGCCGCGCGGGCGGCCCGGCCGGCCTCGGCGGCGGCGCGCCGGGCCGGGGCCCACACGGAGTCGCGCACGAAGTGGCCGACGGGGGTGCACACGGTGCGGTACACCCAGGAGACCGGTGCGCCGATCAGCTGCCACGCGAGCCAGGCGAGGGCCCGTCCGACGGCCCGGGAGATGAACCCGGCGATCCGCCAGGCGACCTCGAACGCGGCGGCGATCTCGCGGCCGACCGGGGTGAGGATCCGGCGGTACGTCCAGGCGAGGGGCGCGACGAGCAGCGTCATCACCAGCCAGGCGACCGCGAGGCCGAGACCACGTCCGGTGGCCGCGATCCCCCGCCAGACCTGTGCCAGGACCCAGGCGATGCCCTGCCACAGCGTGCCCAGAACCCAGGCCGTGCCCTGCCACAGCGTGCTCAGGGCCCAGGCCGTGCCGAGGCCGATCGGTGTGAGGACGGCTCCGTACAGCCACGTCACCGGGGCGACCAGGCCGTAGCGCACCACGGGAACGATCACGTAGCGCCACAGCCCTGCGACCGGCAGGACGAGGAGCGTGGTGAGCAGCCAGGTCAGGCCGGTTCCGAGACCCCGTGCCGCCGGGGCCAGCAGGGCGGTGCCGAGCCATCGCAGGCCGTGGCCCAGCGGGGTGAGAACCGAGGTGTACAGCCACTTCAGCGGAAGCAGCACCAGAACGCCGATCAGCGTCCCCACCAACCAGCCGATGCCACCGAACAGCATCTCCAGGCCTCGCCCCAGCGCCGCGATCAGCGCCGTGAGCGCCCGTCCGAGCGGGGGCAGCACGACCCGGTCCACGGTGTGCCAGGTGGCGGCCAGGACGTCCCAGGCCATGCGGACGGGCAGCACCACCACCAGGACCACGATCCGTACCGGGATCCTGATCACCCTGGTCAGAACGCCTTCGCCGTGCTCGTAACCCTGGGGCGCCTGGTGCTTGCCGTAGTCCATGTCTTCGAGGACGCGTCAGGCCCGGTCCGGGGTTGCCGGACCGGGCCTGACGATCGTGCGGAGACGCGCTGCCTGCTACTTTTTCACGACGCTGAGCGGCAGGAGCTTCTTGCCGGTCGGGCCGATCTGGATGTCCAGGTCGAGCTGCGGGCAGACGCCGCAGTCGAAGCAGGGGGTCCAGCGGCAGTCCTCGACCTCGGTCTCGTCGAGCGCGTCCTGCCAGTCCTCCCAGAGCCAGTCCTTGTCCAGGCCGGAGTCGAGGTGGTCCCAGGGCAGGACCTCTTCGTACGTGCGCTCGCGGGTGGTGTACCAGTCGACGTCGACGCCGAAATCGGGCAGCGTCTTCTCGGCGCAGTTCATCCAGAGGTCGTAGCTGAAGTGCTCGCGCCAGCCGTCGAAGCGGCCGCCCGACTCGTAGACCGCGCGGATGACGGAGCCGACACGGCGGTCGCCGCGCGAGAGCAGGCCCTCGACGATGCCGGGCTTGCCGTCGTGGTAGCGGAAACCGATGGAGCGGCCGTACTTCTTGTCACCGCGGATCTTGTCCCGGAGCTTCTTCAGCCGGGCGTCGGTGTCCTCGGCGCTGAGCTGCGGGGCCCACTGGAAGGGGGTGTGCGGCTTGGGGACGAACCCGCCGATGGAAACGGTGCAGCGGATGTCGTTCTGGCCGGAGACCTCGCGGCCCTTGGCGATGACGTTGACCGCCATGTCGCCGATCTGCAGGACGTCCTCGTCGGTCTCGGTGGGCAGGCCGCACATGAAGTACAGCTTCACCTGACGCCAGCCGTTGCCGTAGGCGGTGGCGACCGTGCGGATCAGGTCCTCCTCCGAGACCATCTTGTTGATGACCTTGCGCATGCGCTCGGAGCCGCCCTCGGGGGCGAAGGTGAGACCGGAGCGGCGCCCGTTGCGGGTCAGCTCGTTGGCCAGGTCCACGTTGAACGCGTCGACGCGGGTGGAGGGCAGCGAGAGGCCGATCTTGTCGTCGGTGTAGCGGTCGGCGAGGCCCTTGGCGATGTCGCCGATCTCGCTGTGGTCGGCGGAGGAGAGCGAGAGCAGGCCGACCTCCTCGAAGCCGGTGGCCTTGAGACCCTTCTCGACCATCTCGCCGATGCCGGTGATGCTTCGCTCCCGCACGGGGCGCGTGATCATGCCGGCCTGGCAGAAACGGCAGCCGCGGGTGCAGCCGCGGAAGATCTCCACCGACATCCGCTCGTGCACGGTCTCCGCGAGCGGGACGAGGGGCTGCTTGGGGTAGGGCCACTCGTCGAGGTCCATCACTGTGTGCTTGGAGACCCGCCACGGCACGCCGGACCGGTTGGGCACGACACGGCCGATGCGGCCGTCGGGGAGGTACTCGACGTCGTAGAAGCGCGGGACGTAGACGCCGCCGGTCTTCGAGAGCCGGAAGAGCACCTCGTCGCGGCCGCCGGGGCGGCCCTCGGCCTTCCAGGCGCGGATGATCTCGGTGATCTCCAGGACGGCCTGCTCGCCGTCGCCGACGACCGCGCAGTCGATGAAGTCCGCGATCGGCTCGGGGTTGAACGCGGCGTGGCCGCCCGCGAGGACGATCGGGTGGTCCACCGTGCGGTCCTTGGACTCCAGCGGGATGCCCGCGAGGTCCAGGGCGGTGAGCATGTTGGTGTAGCCGAGCTCGGTGGAGAAGCTCAGCCCGAAGACGTCGAACGCGCCGACGGGGCGGTGGCTGTCCACGGTGAACTGGGGCACGTTGTGCTCGCGCATCAGCTCTTCGAGGTCCGGCCAGACGCTGTACGTGCGCTCGGCGAGGACGCCCTCGCGCTCGTTCAGTACCTCGTAGAGGATCATGACGCCCTGGTTGGGGAGCCCGACCTCGTAGGCGTCGGGGTACATCAGGGTCCAGCGGACGTCACAGCTGTCCCAGTCCTTGACGGTGGAGTTCAGCTCACCGCCGACGTACTGGATGGGCTTCTGCACATGCGGGAGCAGAGCTTCGAGCTGTGGGAAGACCGATGCGGCAGACATCTCGCGAACCTTCGTGAGCCGGCAGGGGTGACCATCCAGCGTACCCCGCGTCTCAGTGCTTCAGATCCGCCCGCAGCCCGGGGTCCGACGCGCGGGCCCAGACCTCGGGCAGCTCGCGCTCCCGGGCCTCGGCGGTGGCCTCCTCCTGCCCGTACAGAAGTCCCCAGGTGAACGCGGTCTCGCCCGCCGCGTGCGACTGGATCGCGAGGGTGCGCAGGGCCTCGCGGGCGACGACGCTGTCCTGATGGTCGCCGAGGACGGTCTGCACGGCCTTCACCCTCTTGGCGAACCGCTTGGCGGGCTTGCCGAGCGCGGGCCGGGCCGACTCGCCCGCGTACCGGGCGCGCTTGGCGGCCTTGCGGGCCTCGTGCATCGCGGTGTCGCGCTCGGGTCCCGGCGGGTGCTCCAGGGCATGGTCCATGCGGCGCGCGAGCTTCTCGTAGTCCTTGAGCACCGCCCGGGGCAGGGCCTTCTCCGGTGCCCGGCGCGCGGCGGGGCGCAGCGGCGGGTCGGCGCTCAGCGCGTCGAGGGCGTCCAGGAGGTCCAGATACCGCTTCCCGTCGAGTACGTCGATGATCCTGCGGCGCGAACCGGTGCGGCGGGCGGCCGACCAGGCGCGGAGGCGGCCGCGCACCGGGCCGAGGGTCAGGGTGGCGGGCAGTGCCTCGACACGGGCGCCGAGGCGTTCGTCCAGGACCTCCTGGTCACGGTCGAGGCCCAGTTCGGCGGCGAGCCACTTGAGCTCGGCGCCGAGCGGGTCGGTGACCGCGCGGTCGAGGAGCTTGCGGTGGGTCTTGAAGGTGCTGCGCAGCCGGCGGGTGGCGACGCGCATCTTGTGCACGGAGTCGGGAAGGCCGCGGCGGACGGCGGGGTCGAGGTCGACGATCGTGCGGATCTGCTTGCGTACGTAGGCGAGGACGTGGTCGCCCGCGGTGTGCGGCGCGTTCCTCTTCCGCTTGCTCCCGTCCCGTACGGGTGTCGTCTCCGCCAGCGCCCGGGCGAGCTTGGACGCGGAGTGCGCGGGGAGGATCCCGGCCTTGCGCAGCCGCTTCCCGACGGCGTCCAGGACGGCGGGGTCGCCGTCGTCGGCCAGCTCGACCTCGATCTCGGTCCAGGCCGCCGTGGTGCCGCTCCCCTCCCCCGCGAGCCGCTCGGCGCGCACCCGGTCGACGCTGACCTCGGCGAGGAGGGTGCCGTCGGCGGCGGTGAGGTGGTGGACGTCGCGGGCGGAGCGCAGCCGGACGACGGGGGCGAGCTCGGCGTGGCGGACGCGGGAGCGGAGCAGGGCGGCCAGCGGGCGCGGCAGGGTGTCGGCGAGGGGTTCGTGGAGCTCGTCCCGGATGCCGGTGGCGACGGGGAACTTCAGGTGCCAGCCCTCGTCGGCCCCGCCGGTCCTGCGGCGGAGCGTGAGGGCGTCGGCGGCGAGGCGGAGGTCCGCGGTGTCGTAGTAGACGGCGTCCAGCTCGGTCAGGCCGCGGTGGACGCTCCGGTCGACCCCTGCCGCCCGGGTCAGGTCGGGCAGCCGGGTGTCGTCGGTGGCTTCGTACTTCCGCTCGATCTCGCGTTTGGTGTCCGCCATGTACGGACACCTACCCGCGAGCGCCCGGGTTCAGGCAGACAGGGGCCGTTGCACCCGGATCGACTGGAGCAGTCCGATCGCCACCCAGACGGCGAACATCGAGGATCCTCCGTAGGAGACGAAGGGCAGCGGCAGCCCGGCGACCGGCATGATGCCGAGCGTCATGCCGATGTTCTCGAAGGACTGGAAGGCGAACCAGGCGATGATCCCGGCGGCGACGACCGTGCCGTACAGCTCGGTGGTCTCGCGGGCGATCCGGCAGGCGCGCCACAGGACGACGCCCAGGAGCAGGATGATCAGGCCCGCGCCGAGGAAGCCCAGCTCCTCACCGGCGACGGTGAAGACGAAGTCGGTCTGCTGCTCGGGCACGAACTGACCGGTGGTCTGGGTGCCTTCGAAGAGTCCGGTGCCGGTGAGCCCGCCGGAGCCGATCGCGATACGGGCCTGGTTGGTGTTGTAGCCGACGCCCGCCGGGTCGAGTGCGGGGTTGGCGAAGGCGGCGAAGCGGGCGATCTGGTAGTCGTCGAGCAGACCGAGCTGCCAGATGGCGACGGCCCCGCCCGCGCCCGCGCCGATGAGGCCGAAGACCCAGCGGTTGGAGGCGCCGGAGGCCAGCAGGACGCCGAGGACGATGACGGCCATGACCATCACCGAGCCGAGGTCGGGCATGAGCATGACGATGGCCATCGGGATCGCCGCGAGGCCCAGGGCCTTGGCGACGGTGCGGTGGTCCGGGTGGGCCTGGTCGCCCGCGTCGACGCGGGCCGCCAGCAGCATCGCCATCACCAGAATGATGGTGATCTTGGTGAACTCGGAGGGCTGGATCGAGAAGCCGGCCGGGAGCTTGATCCAGGCGTGGGCGCCGTTGACGGTGGTGCCGAGCGGGGTGAGGACCGCGAGGACCAGCAGCACCGAGATGCCGTACAGGACCGGGACGGCCCCGCGCAGGGTGCGGTGGCCGAGCCAGATCGTGCCGATCATCAGGGCGAGGCCGATGCCGGTGTTGAGGGCGTGCCGCAGCAGGAAGAAGTACGGGTCGCCCTGGGTGAGATGGTCGCGGTTGCGGGTCGCGGACCACACGAGCAGCGAGCCGAGGAACGAGAGCGCGAGCGCGGCCCCGAGCAGCGGCCAGTCCAGCCGCCGGGCGAGGGAGTCACGCGCCGTCAGCTTGGCCCAGGGGCCCTCGTCGGGGCCGTACCGGGAGACGGAGAATCCACCTGCCATTACGGCTGCCTCCCCGTCGACGCCGGTGACCCGGTGAGTCCGGGCTGGCCTCCGGGCGGCAGGGGCAACTGGGGTTCCTGTCCTCCCGGCTGCTCCTCGGGCGTGACCGGAGTGGGGTCGTAGGGCTTGACCTTCGGCGCGTAGATCGAGCCGTCGGGCTGGATCTTCGGCAGCGCCTTCTGGGGCTTCGGCAGCAAGGCCCTCTCTTTGTCCTGGTTGCCCTCGGCGTCGAGGCCGTAGAGCGCGTCGTAGATCTTGCGGACGGCGGGCCCGGAGGAGCCGGAGCCGGTGCCGCCCTGGGAGATCGTCATGACGATCGTGTAGTCGTCGGTGTAGGTCGCGAACCAGCCGGTGGTCTGCTTGCCGTACACCTGGGCGGTGCCGGTCTTGGCGCGCATCGGGATCTTGTCCTGCGGCCAGCCGCCGAACCGCCAGGCGGCGGTGCCGCCCGGCTCGACCACCGAGCGGAGCCCCTTGTCGAGGTCCTTGATGGTCTGGGCGTTGACCGGGAGCTTCCCGCTGACCTTGGGCTTGATCTCCTGGACGGTCTTGCCGTCGGGGCTGATCACGGCCTTGCCGACGGTGGGCTCGTGGAGGGTGCCGCCGTTGCTGATGGCGGCGTAGGCGGTGGCCATCTGGATCGGCGTGACGAGTACGTCGCCCTGGCCGATCGAGTAGTTGATGCTGTCGTAGGCCTTGAGCTGGTTGCCTTCGAGGCAGCTCTCGTACGCGATCTGCTGGACGTAGGTGCCGCCCTTCTTGCCCTCCTTGCACCAGGCGTCCTTGTTCGCCTCCCAGAAGTCCTGCTTCCACTTGCGGTCCGGGATGCGGCCCTTGACCTCGTTGGGCAGGTCGATACCGGTCTCGGCGCCGAGCCCGAAGTCACGGGCGGTCGTGTAGAACCAGTTCTTGGCGTCCTTCTTGGGCTTTATGCCGCCGTCCTTCACCCACTCCTCGTGGCCGAGGCGGTAGAAGACGGTGTTGCAGGAGTACTTGAGCGCGTCGCCGAGGGTGATGGGGCCGTGGCCCTGGGACTCGAAGTTGGCGAAGGTCTGGTTGCCCAGGCTGTAGCTGCTGCTGCACTGGTAGAGGTCGTCGAAGGCGTGGCCGGCGCGCACGGCGGCGCTGGCGGAGACCACCTTGAAGATCGAGCCGGCGGGGGCCTGGCCCTGGATGCCCCGGTTGAGCAGCGGGTAGTTGGACTTCTTGCTGGTGAGCTTGGCGTACTGCTTGCCGGAGATGCCGCCGACCCAGGCGTTGGGGTCGTAGTCGGGCTGGGAGGCCATCGCCACGACCCGGCCGGTCTTCGACTCCATGACGACGACGGCCCCGGAGTCGGCCTCGTACTTCCGGCCGGTGATCTTGTCGGTCTCGCCCCGGACCCGCTTCATCGCGGCGGCGAGCTCGTATTCGGCGACCGCCTGGACGCGGGCGTCGAGGCTGGTGACGAGGGTGGAGCCGGACACCGCCGGGTCGTTCTCCGCCTCGCCCATGACGCGGCCGAGGTTGTCGACCTCGTATCGGGTGACGCCCGCCTTGCCGCGCAGCTCCTTGTCGTACGTGCGCTCAAGACCCGAGCGGCCGACCTGGTCGGAGCGCAGATAGGGCGACGGGCCGTCCTGCGCCTGCTGGATCTCGTCGTCGGTGACGGGCGAGAGGTAGCCGAGGACCTGTGCGGTCTTCGCCTTGCCGGGCGCGGTGTAGCGGCGTACGGCGGTGGGTTCGGCGGTGATGCCGGGGAAGTCCTCGGCGCGCTCGCGGATCTGGAGGGCCTGCTGGGTGGTGGCCTCGTCGGTGACCGGGATCGGCTGGTAGGGCGATCCGTTCCAGCAGGGCTGGGGGGTCTTGGAGTCGCAGAGGCGGACCTTGTCGCGGACGTCCTGGACCTTCATGTCCAGCACGTCGGCGAGCCGGGTGAGGACGCCGACGCCGTCGTCCTTCATCTTCAGCAGCTCGGTGCGGCTGGCGGAGACGACGAGGCGGGTCTCGTTGTCGGCGAGCGGTACGCCGCGGGCGTCGAGGATCGAGCCGCGCACGGCGGGCTGGACGACCTGCTGCACCCCGTTGCCCGCGGCCTCGGCGGTGTACTCGTCGCCGTTGCGGATCTGGAGGTACCAGAGGCGGCCGCCGAGGGTGAGCAGCAGCGAGAAGACGAGAACCTGGATGACGATGAGCCGGATCTGGACCCGCTGGGTCCGCCCGGTCTCGGGAATGTTGCTCACTGGGTGCCCCCGGTGGTGGTCCGGCTGGGGGTACGGGGGCCGCCCCCCGGGAGATACCGCCTCACTGGGTGCCCCCGGCGTCCTCGGTCGCGTACGGCTTCACAGTCGCTTGACCCCCTTGATCCTGCCCGCGCGGGCGGCCCGGTTGCGGGCGGCCTTGACGCGCAGGCCGCCGCGCTGGTTGCCGATCCGCAGCCCGGTGCCCGAGGAGAGCCAGCCGGCGGCGACGTCGCTGCCACCGGAGGAGGCCTCGGCGATCGGGTCGTTCTCGGTACGTCTGGCCAGGGCCATGATGAGCGGCACGGTGAACGGCGCCAGCAGCAGGTCGTAGATCGCGGCCGTGAACAGCAGGCTGCCCAGGCCGACATGGCGGGCGGCGGTGTCGCCGACGAGCGCGCCGACGCCCGCGTACAGCAGGGTCGAGCCGATCGCGGCGGCGACGACCACGGCCATCGGGGCGAAGGCCGACTTCAGCTGCCCGTTCTCCGGCCGGGCCAGACCCGCGAGGTAGCCGATGACGCAGAGCACCAGGGCGTAGCGCCCGGCGGCGTGGTCGGCGGGCGGGGCGAGGTCCGCGAGGAGGCCGGCGCCGAAGCCGATGAGGGAGCCGCTGACGGGCCCGTACACGAAGGCGAGTCCGAGGACGGTGAGGAGCAGCAGGTCCGGGACGGCGCCGGGGAGCTGGAGGCGGGCGAGGACGGAGACCTGGATGACCAGGGCGACGACGACCAGGGCGGTGGAGAGCAGAGTCCGGTTGATGCGCATGGGGATCAGCTCTACTCCTGGTCGTTGGCCGCGTTGTCGGGTTGGGCGTTGCCCTGCTGGTCGCCTGCCGCGTCACCGGCGGCGTCGCCGCCCGGTTGTTCGTTGATGTTGCCGACGACCTTGCCGGAGCCGTCCACCAGATCGCCGTTGGGCTGGACGGTGACGGTGACCGTGGGGGTCGGCTTCGGCTTCGCCTTGGCGGGCCGCTTGGGCAGGACCGTGTCGCGCGGGTCCTCGCGGGGGGCCTGGACGACGACGCCGACGATGTCGAGCTTGGTGAACCCGACGTACGGCTTCACGTAGACGGTCCGGGTCAGTTCGCCGCCGGAGGGGTCGACGCGGACGACCTCGCCGACCGGGACGCCGGGCACGAAGGGCTTGTCCTTGCTGGAGCCGAAGGTGACGAGCCGGTCGCCGGCCTTCACCTTCGCCTTGCCGTTGAGGAACTGCACCGACAGCGGGCGCGAGCCCTGGCCGGTGGCGAAGCCGAGCTCGTCGGTCTTCTCCATCCGGGTGCCGACGGTGAAGTCGGGGTCGTTGGCGAGCAGGACCGTCGCGGTGCTGGGCCCGACGGTGGTGACCCGCCCGACCAGCCCCTCCCCGTTGAGGACGGTCATGTCGCGGCGGATGCCGTCGTCGGCACCGGCGTCGATGGTGACCGTCCAGGAGAAGCCCTGGGCCGCTCCTATGGCGATGACCTCGGCGCCCTTGATGCCGTACTGTCCGGCGCCCGCGTTCTTCAGCATGGCGTCGAGCTGACGGACCCGGCTGTTGGTGCGGTCGTCGCTGCCGAGCTTGGCCTTCAGCGCGGCGTTCTCCTGCTCCAGGGTGGAGATCCGGTCATGCCGGTTGCCGGAGTCCCGGACGGCCCCTATGGCGTTGCCCACCGGGTCGACCGCTGCCGCTACGCCGTTCTCGACCGGCCCGAAGACGGTGGCCGCGGCCTGCCGCGCGCCGTCGACCGGTGACTCCTCGCCGCCTCGGATATCGACCGTGATCAGGGCGAATGCGATGGCGATCAAGAGCACCAGGAGCAGCCGGCTCTCTCGTGTGTCCCTCACGTGCGGCGGCCGTGCCTTCCTCGTCGGAATGTTCGTGCCTGTGTAGGTGTCGCTGTCCGTACACCGATACGTCTGTCGCCAGGTATCGATACGTGTACAGCCACGATCTATATCAACGATCCGGCGGGCGGAGCCGCAGCGTCCGCGGTCCGCGCGCCGGATCGGGTGATGCTCTGCGCGGTCCAGGGCGTGTCCGGCGGATCAGGACCGGATAGGCCGCGGCGTCTGGTGCGGTGCATCGCAAGGCGCTGGAACGTCCTCATCGCGGAGCGATTCGGGCGTTTCGAACGCCGCGAGGTGCCGTGCCAGGCGTTGCGGACCCGGTCAAGATCCGCCGGACACACCCTAGCGCCGGGGCTGGGCGTCCAGCACCTGCTGGAGCGCCTCGAACTCCTCGACGCACTTGCCGGAGCCGAGCGCCACCGAGTCCAGCGGGTCCTCGGCGATGTGGATCGGCATGCCCGTCTCGTGGCGCAGCCGCTCGTCCAGACCGCGCAGCAGCGCGCCGCCGCCGGTGAGGACGATGCCGCGGTCCATGACGTCGCCGGACAGCTCGGGCGGGCACTTGTCGAGCGTCGTCTTCACGGCGTCGACGATCGCGTTGACCGGTTCCTCGATGGCCTTGCGGACCTCGGCGGCCGAGATGACGACCGTCTTGGGCAGCCCGGAGACCAGGTCGCGGCCACGGATCTCGGTGTGCTCGTCCTTCTCCAGGTCGAACGCCGAACCGATGGTGATCTTGATCTGTTCGGCGGTCCGCTCACCGAGAAGGAGCGAGTACTCCTTCTTGATGTGCTGGATGATCGCGTTGTCCAGCTCGTCACCGGCGGTGCGGATCGACTGGGCGGTGACGATTCCGCCGAGCGAGATCACCGCGACCTCGGTGGTGCCGCCGCCGATGTCGACGACCATGTTCCCGGTGGCTTCGTGGACCGGGAGGCCGGAGCCGATGGCGGCGGCCATGGGCTCCTCGATGATGTGCACCTGGCGCGCGCCGGCCTGCGTGGACGCCTCGATGACGGCGCGGCGCTCGACCCCGGTGATACCGGAGGGCACGCACACGACGACCCGGGGGCGGGCGAGATAGCGACGCTTGTGGATCTTGAGGATGAAGTAGCGGAGCATCCGCTCGGTGATCTCGAAGTCGGCGATCACGCCGTCCTTCAGCGGTCGCACGGCAACGATGTTGCCCGGCGTGCGCCCGATCATCTTCTTGGCCTCGGAGCCGACCGCCAGAATTCCGCCGGTGTTGGTGTTGATGGCCACGACGGACGGCTCGTTCAGGACGATGCCGCGCCCCCTGACGTACACCAGCGTGTTGGCAGTCCCGAGGTCGATAGCCATGTCACGGCCGATGAACGACATTGAGTTCCCCTTGTTCCCCATGAGGATGCGTCGGGCCTTCCCAGGTAGCGAAGATGGCTTGTTCTGGTAGGCGAGGTTGGCGCTGCGGGCGTGGAAGCTTCCATCGTAGTGCCGTATGCACGGACACAGCGCGAGGGTCCTGCGCCATTGTGAGCGGAACGGGTGGCCGTCCTACCCATGGTGACGTTACGTCGGAGGGATGCGTTCCCGCGATCCCAAACCCTATGCCGAGGGGCGACCGAATTACTTCGGTCGCCCCAGGCATACAGCGCTGTTTGGCCGATCGGGTCAGGAAAGTCCCGGAAAGAAAAGCTTCAGTTCTCGCTCCGCGGACTCCTCGGAGTCCGAGGCGTGGATGAGGTTCTCACGGGTGATCGTGCCGAAGTCACCACGGATCGACCCGGGCGCGGCGGCGATCGGGTCGGTGGGGCCGGCCAGGGTGCGGATGCCCTCGATGACCCGCTCACCTTCGGCCACCAGGGCGACGACGGGACCGGAGGCCATGAACTCCATGAGCGGCTCGTAGAACGGGCGGCCCTTGTGCTCGCCGTAGTGCTGCTCAAGCGTCTCGTGGTCCAGGGTGCGCAGCTCCAGCGCGGTGATCCGCCAGTCGGCCTTGCGCTCGATGCGGCCGACGATCTCGCCGATCAGGCCACGGCGGACGGCGTCGGGCTTGAGCAGGACGAGAGTGCGCTGAGTCATGTACGGCTCCTTGCAAGGCCAGGCATACGGGTGCGGTGAGGGCGAGATTACAGGGGTACGGAGACGGGTCTGCGCCCGGGTTCACCCAGGGTCACCTTCGGGCCCAGGATTTCCGGGGTCCGAAGCCGGGCCGCGCGTGTCGGGCGGGCCCCGGCGTGATCGGGCCGGGAGGCTCCGGGCCTCAGGCCGCGGCCCCGCCGGCTTCCTGCCGGGCTGCCCAGTCGGCCTTGGCCTCGTCGATCTTGCGGCCGTAGTGGATCGAGGCCCACCACAGTCCGCCGAAGGCGAGGCCCAGGATGAACATCATCGGGACCACGAACCCGCTGAGGACCAGCGCGACCTGGAGCGCCCAGCCCAGCTGGACGCCGCCGGGCCGGGTGATCATTCCGCACAGCAGCACGGACAGGGCCATGCCGACGCCGCACACCGTCCAGACCAGAGCCATGGAGGCGTCGTCCAGCTTCATCGCGACGAGACCGGCGAAGCCGATCACGAAGAACTCGCCGATCAGCGTCGAGGCGCAGAGCGTCCGCATGTCTCAGCCCCTCCCCAGCAGCAGCCGGGCTTCGCCGACCGTGATCACGGAGCCGGTCACCAGCACCCCGGCGCCCGCGTACTCGTCGTCCTCCTCGGCCAGCGTGATCGCCGCCTCCAGCGCGTCGTCGAGCCGCGGCTCGACCTGCACCCGGTCGTCGCCGAAGACCTCGACGGCGATGGCGGCCAGCTCGTCCGCGTCCATCGCGCGCGGGGTGGAGTTCTGCGTGACGACGATCTCGGCGAAGATCGGCTCGAAGGCTTCCAGGAGCCCGCGCACGTCCTTGTCGCCGCTGGTGCCGACCACGCCGATCAGCCGGGAGAAGCTGAACGCCTCGGAGATGCCGTCGGAGGCCGCCTTGGCGCCGGCCGGGTTGTGCGCGGCGTCCAGCACGACGGTCGGGCTGGAGCGCACGACCTCCAGCCGGCCCGGCGAGAGCACCGAGGCGAACGCCTTGCGGATCGCGTCGATGTCGAGGGAGCGGGCCTGCTCGGCGCCGATGCCGAAGAACGCCTCGACGGCGGAGAGCGCGACGGCGGCGTTGTGCGCCTGGTGGGCCCCGTACAGCGGAAGGAAGATGTCCTCGTATTCGCCGCCGAGTCCGCGCAGCGTCAGCAGCTGTCCGCCGACCGCGATCTCGCGCGAGGTGACGCCGAACTCCATGCCCTCGCGGGCCACGGTGGCGTCCACCTCGACGGCCTTCTTCAGCATCACCTGTGCGGCGTCCACCGGCTGCTGCGCCAGGATGACCGTGGCGCCCGGCTTGATGACGCCGGCCTTCTCCCCGGCGATCTCGGCCGGCGTGGTGCCGAGGCGGTCGGTGTGGTCCAGCGAGATCGGGGTGACGACCGCGACCGTGGAGTCGATGACGTTCGTGGCGTCCCAGGTGCCGCCCATGCCGACCTCGACGACCGCCACATCGACGGGCGCGTCGGCGAAGGCCGCGTACGCCATGCCGGTGAGGACCTCGAAGAAGGAGAGCCGGTAGGGCTGCTGGGCGTCGACCATCTCGACGTACGGCTTGATGTCCTCGTACGTCTCGATGAACCGCTCGGCCTCGATCGGCGAGCCGTCGAGGCTGATCCGCTCGGTGATCGACTGGACGTGCGGGGAGGTGTAGCGGCCGGTGCGCAGCTCGAAGGCGTTGAGCAGGGCCTCGATCATGCGGGCCGTGCTGGTCTTGCCGTTGGTGCCGGTGATGTGGATGGAGGGGTAGGCGCGCTGCGGCTCGCCGAGGACGTCCATCAGCGCGGCGATCCGGGTGACGGACGGCTCCAGCTTGGTCTCGCCCCAGCGTCCGGCGAGCTCCTGCTCCACCGCGCGCAGCGCCTTGTCGGTCTCGGGATCGGCCGGGCGGGCCGGGACCGCTTCGCCCTGCGGGTGGCCCGAGTGGGTGCGCAGTGTGCGGCTCCCGGCCTCGATCACCGCCAGGTCGGGGTCGCGCTGGGTCGCCTCGTCGACGATCTCCTCGAAGGTGTCGTCGGGATCGGACGCGTCGTGCCGGTCTGAAGGGCGGGGCTCACTCACGGGCCCCAGTCTACGGATGGGCACCGACAACGCACGCAGCGCCCGGCACACCGCCGGCGGGCGGGGCCCGGAGGGAGTACGGCGAAGCCCCCGCGGCCCCGGTCGGTCGGGGTGCGGGGGCTTCGTGCTCAGCTGATCAGGCCTGCGGGAGGCCCGCCAGCTGGGCGCCGATCCGCTCGATGTCGGCCTCGGCCTTGGCGAGCCGGCCGCGGATCTTGTCGACCACGTTGTCCGGGGCCTTGGCCAGGAAGGCCTCGTTGCCGAGCTTCCCGGTGGCCTGGGCCTTCTCCTTCTGCGCGGCCTCCAGGTCCTTCGTGAGGCGCTTGCGCTCGGCCGCCACGTCGATCGTGCCGGAGAGGTCCAGGGCGACGGTGGCCCCGGCGACCGGGAGGGACGCGGTGGCCTGGAAGCCGTCCCCGGCGGGCTGGAGCCGCAGGAGCTGGCGGATGGCCGCCTCGTGCGGGGCGAGCTCCGTGCCGGTCAGGGTCAGCTCGGCCGGGACCTTCTGGCCGGGCTGGAGACCCTGGTCGTTGCGGAAGCGTCGGACCTCGGTGACGACCTGCTGGACCAGCTCGATCTCCTTCTCGGCCGCGTCGTCGCGGAAGCCGGAGTCGCCCGGCCACTCGGCGATGACGATCGACTCACGCCCGGTGAGCGCGGTCCACAGCGCCTCCGTGACGAACGGAACGATCGGGTGCAGCAGCCGGAGCATCACGTCCAGGACCTCGCCGAGGACCCGGCCCGAGACCTCGGCCGGGCGGCCGCCCGCGAAGAACGTGGTCTTGGACAGCTCGACGTACCAGTCGAAGACCTCGTCCCACGCGAAGTGGCGCAGCGACTCACTGATCTTGGCGAACTGGAAGTCGTCGTAGAAAGCGTCGACGTCGGCGACCGTCTTGTTCAGACGGGACAGGATCCAGCGGTCGGTGACCGACATCTCCTCGACCGGGGGCAGTTCGCCCTCGATCGTCGCGCCGTTCATCAGGGCGAAGCGGGTGGCGTTCCAGATCTTGTTGGAGAACTTCGCCGAACCCTGGACCCACTCCTCGCCGATGGGCACGTCGGTGCCGGGGTTGGCGCCGCGCGCGAGGGTGAAGCGCAGGGCGTCGGAGCCGTACTTGTCCATCCAGTCCAGCGGGTTGACGACGTTGCCGAAGGACTTCGACATCTTCTTGCCGTGCTCGTCGCGGACCATGCCGTGCAGGACGATGGTGGAGAACGGCGGGACGCCGTCGTTGACGTACAGGCCGAACATCATCATCCGGGCGACCCAGAAGAAGAGGATGTCGTAGCCGGTGACCAGGACGGAGTTCGGATAGAACTTCGCGAGGCTGTCGGTCCGTTCGGGCCAGCCGAGGGTGGAGAACGGCCACAGGCCGGAGGAGAACCAGGTGTCCAGGACATCGCTGTCCTGAGTCCAGCCCTCGCCGGTGGGCGCCGTCTCGTCGGGTCCGACGCAGACGACCTCGCCGTTCGGGCCGTACCAGACGGGGATGCGGTGGCCCCACCAGAGCTGGCGCGAGATCGTCCAGTCGTGGAGGTTGTCGACCCAGTCGAAGTAGCGCTTCTCCATCTCCTGCGGGTGGATCTTGACGCTGCCGTCGCGGACCGCGTCACCGGCGGCCTTGGCGAGCGGGGCGACCTTGACCCACCACTGGAGGGAGAGGCGCGGCTCGATGGTGGTCTTGCAGCGCGAGCAGTGCCCGACGGAGTGGACGTAGGGCCGCTTCTCGGCGACGATCCGGCCCTCGGCACGGAGGGCGGCGACGATGGCGGAACGGGCCTCCAGCCGGTCCAGGCCCTGGAAGGGGCCGGGGACGGTGATGACGGCGCGCTCGTCCAGGACCGTGAGGAACGGCAGGTCGTGGCGCTTGCCGATCTCGAAGTCGTTCGGGTCGTGGGCCGGGGTCACCTTGACCGCGCCGGTGCCGAACTCCGGGTCGACGTGGTGGTCGGCGACGACGGGGATGGTGCGGTCGGTGAGCGGCAGGCTGATCTGCTTGCCGACCAGGTGCTTGTAGCGCTCGTCGTCGGGGTGGACGGCGACGGCCGTGTCACCGAGCATCGTCTCGGCACGGGTGGTGGCGACGACGATGGTCTCGTCCCCGTCCCCGTACGTCATGGAGACGAGCTCGCCGTCGTCCTCCTGGTACTCGACCTCGATGTCGGAGATCGCGGTGAGACAGCGGGGGCACCAGTTGATGATGCGCTCGGCGCGGTAGATGAGCCCGTCGTCGTACATCTGCTTGAAGACGGTCTGGACGGCCTTGGACAGGCCCTCGTCCATGGTGAAGCGCTCACGGGACCAGGCGACGCCCTCGCCGAGGCGGCGCATCTGGCCGGAGATCTGGCCGCCGGACTCGTTCTTCCACTGCCAGACGCGCTCGACGAAGGCCTCGCGGCCCAGGTCGTGGCGGGACTTGCCCTCCTTGCCGAGCTCGCGCTCGACGACGTTCTGGGTGGCGATGCCGGCGTGGTCCATGCCCGGCTGGTAGAGCGCCTCGTAGCCCTGCATCCGCTTCCGGCGGACGAGGGCGTCGATCAGGGTGTGCTCGAAGGCATGGCCGAGGTGGAGGGATCCGGTGACGTTCGGCGGCGGGATGACGATGCTGTACGGCGGCTTCTCGCTGTGCTCGTCGGCCTCGAAGTAACCGCGCTCCACCCAGCGCTCGTACAGCTTCCCCTCTACATCGGCCGGCGCGTACTGGGTCGGCAGTTCGGGGTTGCTGGCTGGCTGCTGCGATGAGTTCTCGGTCACGGGAGACAGTTTAGGGCCGTCACAGCTCTGCACTGAAACGGATTGGTTCAGTAACGGTGTCGGGCCCGATCCCCCATGTCAGGACGGCTTCCGTCAGGATGTCCGCAACGCATAAGGAAATCTGGAGGGGACACCGCAATGAGCTACAACCAGCCGGGCCCGTACGGTGGGCAGCCGCCGCAGGGCCAGCCCGGACCGTACGGACAGCAGCCCGGGCCGTACGGCGGCCAGCCGCCGCAGGGCCCCCCGCAGGGCCAGCCCGGTTACGGTTACCCGCAGCAGGCCCCCCAGGGCGTCCCGCCGCAGCAGCCGAACCCGTACGGCCAGCCCCAGCAGCCGCAGCAGGGCTACGGCTACCCGCAGGCCCAGCAGCCGGGCCCGTACGGCCAGCAGCCGCCCGCACCGCCGTACGGCGGCCAGCCTCCGTACGGAGCCCAGCCGCAGCAGCCGAAGAAGAAGACCGGGCTGATCATCGGTGTCTCCGTGGTGGCGCTGGCGGTCATCGCGGGCGGGGTGTACCTCCTGACCTCCGGCGGCAGCAGCGATGTGGCGGACTCCACCAAGGGGTACAAGCTGACGCCCCCGGCCTCCGTGGAGGACTACACGAAGGACGCTTCCAAGCCCGCGGCATCCGGCCCGGTCACCGGCGAGGACAAGACCGAGGCCGAGGCCATGGGGGTCAAGGACGCCAACAAGGCGGGCGCCCAGTACAAGGCCGGCACCAAGGACAACCCCCTCGCCCAGAAGCTCCTCATCTTCGAGGGCGTCTGGGGTGAGGTCTCGGACCCGGCGAAGACGCTCGACAACGCCTTCTCCAAGGCCGAGAAGAACATGACGAAGGACACCAACAACAGTGGCGCCAAGGCCACTCTGGTGGGCAGCCCCAAGGAGTTCAAGCCGGACGGGTTCGACGGCGCCCTGATGAAGTGCCAGGACCTCAAGATGGACACCAGCCAGGGCAGTTCCGGCAGCGCCGCCAAGGGGCCGAAGGAGTTCACCATGCCGGTCTGCATCTGGGCCGACTACAGCACGGTCGGCATCGTCGCCGGTCTCGACGTCGCCTCGGCGCTGACGGAGAAGTCCGTGCCGCAGGAGGACGTGGCCGACCTCGCCGCCAAGCTCTACAACACCTCCCGCACCAAGATCTGACCGATCGACGCCGAAGGGGCGCCCGCCGGTCATCCGGTGGGCGCCCCTTCGGCGTACGCAAGTCGTCTGCGGCTACGCGGACTTCTCGTGCCGGCCGCCGTCGTTCTTGCCGATCGTGCGCGGCTCGCGCGGGACCAGCGTCGGGTTGACGTTGTCGCGGACGACGTCCGCGGTGATGACGACGCGGGCGACGTCCTTGCGGGACGGGACCTCGTACATCACGGACTGGAGGACTTCCTCCATGATCGCCCGCAGACCGCGCGCGCCGGTCTGGCGCAGGATCGCCTGGTCGGCGATGGCCTCCAGCGCCTCCCGCTCGAAGTCCAGCTCCACACCGTCCAGTTCGAAGAGGCGCTGGTACTGCTTGACCAGGGCGTTGCGCGGCTCGATGAGGATCTGGAGCAGGGCCTCGCGGTCCAGGTTGTGGACCGAGGTCAGCACGGGGAGACGGCCGATGAACTCGGGGATCATCCCGAACTTCACCAGGTCCTCCGGCATGACCTCCTGGAACTGGTCGCTCGCCTGGATCTCCAGCTTGGAGCGGATCGTGGCGCCGAAGCCGATGCCCTTGGCGCCGGCCCGGGACTCGATGATCTTCTCCAGGCCGGAGAACGCGCCGCCCACGATGAACAGCACGTTCGTCGTGTCGATCTGGATGAACTCCTGGTGGGGGTGCTTGCGTCCGCCCTGCGGCGGGACGGAGGCGGTGGTGCCCTCCAGGATCTTCAGCAGGGCCTGCTGCACGCCCTCGCCGGAGACATCGCGGGTGATCGACGGGTTCTCGCTCTTACGGGCGACCTTGTCGATCTCGTCGATGTAGATGATCCCGGTCTCGGCCTTCTTGACGTCGTAGTCCGCCGCCTGGATCAGCTTGAGCAGGATGTTCTCGACGTCCTCACCGACATAGCCGGCCTCCGTCAGCGCCGTCGCGTCCGCGATGGCGAACGGGACGTTGAGCATGCGGGCCAGCGTCTGCGCGAGGAGCGTCTTGCCGGAACCCGTGGGGCCCAGCAGGAGGATGTTCGACTTGGCGAGCTCGATCGCGTCCTCACGACCCGCGCCGCCGCCGTTCTCCCCGGCCTGGACCCGCTTGTAGTGGTTGTACACCGCGACCGAGAGGGCCTTCTTCGCGGGCTCCTGCCCGACGACGTACCCCTCCAGGAACTCGTAGATCTCGCGAGGCTTGGGAAGCTCTTCCCAGCGCACCTCGCTCGTCTCCGCGAGCTCCTCCTCGATGATCTCGTTGCAGAGATCGATGCACTCGTCGCAGATGTACACACCGGGTCCCGCGATGAGCTTCTTCACCTGCTTCTGGCTCTTTCCGCAGAACGAGCACTTGAGCAGGTCGCCGCCATCACCGATGCGTGCCACGAGGTGCTTCCCCTTCGCCTGGGAGACGCCTGGTTCAGCGGCTCCTGGTGCCTCTATCCGACGGTACCTTGCCTGGGCCCCCGTTCGGGCCCCCCTTGGCACTGTTCACACGGCCGTGGTCGCGCAAACGGAATGTGCCAAGGGGAAAGACCGACGTCAGAGCGATGCGCCCGCGGTGGTCTTGCGGGTGCTAACGATCTGGTCGACCAGACCGTACGCCAGAGCGTCCTCGGCCGTGAGGATCTTGTCGCGCTCGATGTCCTCGCTGATCTTCTCCAGCGGGGTCGTCGAGTGCCGGGCCAGCATCTCCTCCAGCTGGGTCCGCATACGGAGGATCTCGTTGGCCGCGATCTCCAGGTCGGAGAGCTGCTCACGGCCCGTCTGCGAGGACGGCTGGTGGATGAGCACCCGGGCGTGCGGGAGCGCCATGCGCTTGCCCGGGGTGCCCGCGGCGAGCAGGACGGCGGCGGCGGAGGCCGCCTGGCCCATGCAGACCGTCTGGATGTCCGGCTTCACGAACTGCATCGTGTCGTAGATCGCGGTGAGCGCGGTGAACGAGCCGCCGGGGCTGTTGATGTAGATCGAGATGTCGCGGTCGGGGTCCATCGACTCCAGGCACAGCAGCTGCGCCATGACGTCGTTCGCCGAGGCGTCGTCGATCTGGACGCCCAGGAAGATCACGCGCTCCTCGAAGAGCTTCGCGTACGGGTCGTACTCGCGCACCCCCTGCGAGGTGCGCTCCACGAAGCGCGGGACGACGTAGCGGTTGTCCACCTGCGGGCCGGTGTAGAGGCCGCTCGCGGAGGCGCCGGTGTAGTTGTTCATGTGGGTCTTCACCATCCTGGTGGCGTTCTGGGGCTGGAGGTCTCGGCGTACGAGAGGGGCGTGCGGGAGTGGTGCCGACGGTCCGGTGCGGACCGGATCAGGCACCGGTGCCGCCGCCGCCCGGGATGCCCGACGCGAACGTGATGATCTCGTCGATGAGGCCGTACTCCTTGGCCTCCTCCGCCGTGTACCAGCGGTCGCGGTCGCCGTCACGGATGATCGTCTCGACGGTCTGGCCGGAGTGACGGGCGGTGATCTCCGCCATCCGCGTCTTGGTGCGGAGCAGGTACTCGGCCTGGATCTTGATGTCCGAGGCCGTGCCGCCGATGCCGGCCGAACCCTGGTGCATGAGGATGTCGGTGTTCGGGAGCGCGAAGCGCTTGCCCGCGGCGCCACCGGTGAGCAGGAACTGGCCCATGGAGGCGGCCATGCCCATGCCGATGGTGACGACGTCGTTGGGGATGTACTGCATGGTGTCGTAGACCGCCATGCCGGCCGTCACCGAACCACCGGGGCTGTTGATGTAGAGGTAGATGTCCTTGTCCGGATCAGCGGCAAGGAGGAGAAGCTGTGCGGTGATCTTGTTGGCGATGTCATCGTCGACCTGCTGACCGAGGAAGATGATGCGCTCGCCGAGCAGTCGGCTGTAGACCTGGTCACCGAGGCCTCCACCGAGGGACGGCTCTCCGGCGGCGTAGGGCATCAGATTCGTCACGTATCCACCTGCTCGTCTCTGACGGCTCCGGCCGTCTCAGCGTCTTCGTACCGGGCGGGTGAAGTCACTGCCCCACCCTTCCTCTTCATGGACCCTAACGCGCAGGTGGGACAACGCCATCCCGCTTCCGCAACTGTTCGCTGGGAGCGCAAGGTCCGCAGTGGGCACAAGGGTTCCGGGGCCGTACGGCCCTACGACGACGGGCCCCGAACACAGGAAGCGTTCGGGGCCCGTCGACCGGATCAGGGCGAGGCTCAGGCCTCGTTCTTCTCCTCGGCCTTGTCGTCCGCCTTGTCCTCGGTGGCGGCCTCGGCCGTCTCCGTGGTCTCGGCGGTGTCCTCGTCGTCCTCCAGGTCGACGACCTCACCGTTGGTGTCGACGACCTTGGCGGCCTCGACGACGACGGCGAGCGCCTTGCCGCGGGCGACCTCGCCGACGAGCATCGGCACCTGGCCACCCTCGACGACGGCCTGGGCGAACTGGTCGGGGCTCATGCCGGAGGAGGCAGCACGCCGCATGAGGTGCTCGGTGAGCTCCTCCTGGTTGACGTTCAGCTTCTCCTTGTTGACGAGCTCGTCCAGGATGAACTGGGTCTTGATGCCCTTGACGGCCTGCTCGGAGGTCTCGTTCTCGAACTCCTCCAGGGTCTTGCCCTGGATCTCGAGGTACTTCTCGAGGTCGAGACCCATCTGGCCGAGCTGGTGGTGCTCCAGGTTGTGCTTGCGGGTCTGGACCTCGTCCGCGAGCAGCTTCTCCGGGATCGGGACCTCGGCGAGCTTCAGCAGCTCCTCCAGGACCCGCTCCTGGGCCTGGGTGGCCTGGTCGTACTGCTTGGTGGTCTCCAGGCGCTTGCGGCTGTCGGCCTTCAGCTCCTCCAGCGTGTCGAACTCGCTGGCCATCTGGGCGAAGTCGTCGTCCAGCTCGGGGAGCTCACGGGCGGCGACGGCGGTGACCTTGACGGTGACCTCCGCGTCCTTGCCCTCGGCGGAGCCGCCCTTCAGCTGCGAGGCGAAGGTGGCCTCGCCACCGGCCTCCAGGCCGGTCACGGCCTCGTCGATGCCGTCGAGGAGCTCGCCGGAACCGATGGTGTACGAGACACCGTCGGCCACGCCGTCCTCCAGGACCTCGCCGTCGACCTTGGCCTGCAGGTCGATGGTGACGACGTCGCCGTCGGCGGCGGCGCGCTCGACCGGGTTGGTGGCGGCGAAGCGCTCACGGAGCTGCTCCACGGCCTTCTCGACCTCTTCGTCGGTGACCTCGAGGGCGTCGACGGTGACCTCGATGCCGGAGTAGTCCGGGATCTCGATCTCGGGGCGTACGTCAACCTCGGCGGTGAAGGCCAGCAGCTCGCCGTCCTTCAGCTCGGTGATGTCGACCTCGGGCTGGCCGAGGACGTTCAGCTCACCCTCGTTGACCGCCTCGGTGTAGAACTTCGGGAGGGCGTCGTTGACGGCCTCCTCCAGCACCGCACCGCGGCCGAACCGCTGGTCGATGACCCGGGCGGGGATCTTGCCCTTGCGGAAGCCCTTCACCGTGACCTGCTGGTTGATCTTCTTGTACGCCGCGTCGAGGCTGTCCTTGAGCTCCTCGAAGGGCACCTCGATGCTGAGCCGAACCCGAGTCGGGTTCAGGGTCTCCACGGCGCTCTTCACGGTTCGGTCTCCTTGGTGGCTGACTTCTTGGGGTTCTGCTGGGCCGCCGAGTGGCGGCTTCGCGGACCGAGCCCGGTACATCAGACACACGGGCACGCATTTTGCATAGTAACGGCAAGGGGGAGGACTCCCACAATGCGATCTTGCTGGTGGTCGGGGTGGCCGGATTCGAACCGACGACCTTCCGCTCCCAAAGCGGACGCGCTACCAAGCTGCGCCACACCCCGTCGGTGCGACACGTAGGGTACATGCACGGGAGCAGCGGGTCCGCCGCTTTACGAAGCGGCGTCAGGGGTCGGGTCCGGGTCCGGTCCCGCGTCGGATCCGGCGGCCGGCACAACGGGTGTGCGGGCACCGCCGCCGACCCGCTACGATGCTCTTCGTGCCGCGGTCCACGGACCTGCGGTGCGACGCTTGCGGGCGTAGCTCAATGGTAGAGCCCTAGTCTTCCAAACTAGCTACGCGGGTTCGATTCCCGTCGCCCGCTCCACGCAGTCGAGGGCCGGGCCGGAGGATGATCCTCCGGCCCGGCCCTCGTGCGTTGCGGGCCCCGGACGCCGTGGCGGCGGGCCTCAGAAGCTGATCTGGTTGATGGTGTCGGCTATCGAGTTCATGAACCTGTTGATCGACGGGGCCATGCCGGTCGATGCCAGGAAGAAGCCGAAGAGCACGGCGACGATCGCGGGACCGGCCTTGATGGAGCCGCCACGGATCATTACCACCAGGATGACCGCGAACAGCAGCACCATAGACAGTGAAATAGCCACGTCTGATCACACCCTCGGTCGGTCCGCCTTGCCGGCCCGGAAGCGTGCACCACCGCGCGCCCCGTCGGGTCCATCGTGCCACCAACTCCCCCGTGGTTGCTGCCGGGTGACGGAACGGACTGACGGGATCCCGCCATCCTTCACGGGTCGGCGCCGTCGCGAGGACGACCACCGGACGGCGCTCGCACCGCACCCCGTGCGCGGGTGGCGCGCGGGGTGCGCCCGGCGCTCGCGCCGTCCTCGCGCCCCCTGTGCGTCGGCTGTGAAATCCCCGCGGCCGAATATCCACCGCAGCGATCTTTTCCGCATCCCCACACTTAATTCACAGTCAATTGACAGCGTGGATGTGACGTAATTCACTCCGGTCAACAGCCCGGCGATATGCCCCATTTAAGCCGGACCAAGCGTGTCATAGCGGGCGGTGTTCGACGGTTTCACATTCGAATAGAGGGGAACACGCGATATCTTCCCGCAGTTTTACGCGAGGCAATCGACCGGTCTAAGGTGCCTGAGATGTTCCAAGCTCCGAGCGTATTTCAGAGGGCCCCGCTGCCCCCGGCGACCCGGGAGTCGACCCGGGAGTCGGAGCCCAGACACGAGCAGACGCTCACCGCCACGGCACCCCGGCCCAGCACCGGGCCCGGTGCGCCGGAGGCCGCCGCTCCGGCGTCCGCGGCGGCACGGAAGCGCGACCCCTACTTCGACAATGTGAAGTATCTGGCCATTGTTCTCGTCGCGGTGGCGCACGCCTGGGAACCCGTGATGGACGGCAGTCGCGCCACCCGGGCGCTGTACATGATCGTGTACACGTTCCACATGCCGGCCTTCATCCTCATCTCCGGCTATTTCTCGCGGTCGTTCGACATGACGCCGTCCAAGGTGAAGCGGCTGATCACCGGCGTCGCGGTGCCGTACGTGCTGTTCGAGACGGCCTATTCGCTCTTCAAGCGGTACGCGGACGATTCGCCCGACATGGCGATCAGCCTTCTCGACCCGTTCTTCCTGACCTGGTTCCTGATCGCCCTGTTCATCTGGCGGGTGACCACGCCGATCTGGCGCACGCTGCGCCATCCGCTGCCGGTGGCGCTCGCCATCGCCATGCTCGCCTCCGTCTCCCCCGACATCGGCGACGACCTCGATCTCCAGCGGGTCCTGCAGTTCCTGCCGTTCTTCGTGCTCGGTCTGCTGCTGAAGCCCGAGCACTTCCAGCTGGTCAGGCGGCGTGAGATGCGGCTGCTGTCGGTGCCGCTGTTCGCGGGCGCGCTGCTCTTCGCGTACTGGATCGCCCCGCACATGCAGCTCGGCTGGCTCTACCGGGCCAACAGCGCGCAGGAGATGGGCGCCCCGTGGTGGTCGGGCGCGGTGATGACGCTCGCGATGTTCGGCTGCGCCCTGGCCCTGACGATCGCTTTCCTGGCCTGGGTGCCCGGCCGGGCCAGGTGGTTCACGGTGCTCGGCGCCGGAACGATCTGCGGCTACCTGCTGCACGGATTCCTGATCAAGGGGGCCGAGTACGCGGGGCTGTTCGACCGCTACACCTGGCTCTCCGACCCGGTCGGGCTGGTCGTCGTCTCGCTCGCGGCGGCGGCGGCGGTGACCTTGATGTGCACCCCGCTGGTGGGCCGCGCCCTGAAGTGGGCCACCGAGCCGG
Organism: Streptomyces sp. iso_384; assembly: GCF_056172905.1. Lineage (NCBI taxonomy): Bacteria > Bacillati > Actinomycetota > Actinomycetes > Kitasatosporales > Streptomycetaceae > Streptomyces > Streptomyces sp. iso_384. Next base: position 1,600,570 of record NZ_JBWBTT010000001.1, on the reverse strand, counting down.
ACCTGGCGTGGGCGTTCCGCAAGGACCCCGCGAAGCGCTGAGCCCCGGCGGGCCGGCCGTTCACGGACCCGGCCGCCGCTCCTCGTCCCGCCCTTTCCGCCCTTCCCCCTGATCCACCCGTGGCCGCGCCGCGGGTGGATCAGCGCGTTCCCGGGTTGGCCTGATTCTTTCGGTCCGAGGGTGATTCATCGCCGCCCAGCCCCAACAGGCCGCGCACCTGCGCATACTTCGCCGCCAGCCGGGTACGCGTCGCCTCGTCCAGGACCGCGAGGCGGGCGGGATCCGCGTTGTGCGCGAGGTCGGCCTCCTTGATGAGCAGCGCGCCCGGGGTGGCCAGGATCCGCGCGGTGTACGAGGACAGCTCCTCGCCCGGCCGCTTGGTCACCGCCAGGACCATGTCCTTCACCTCCTGCGGCAGCGCAGCCTCGGCCAGCCACCGGGCGGAGAGCGCGTCGTCCTCGACCGCGTCGTGCAGCCAGGCCGCCGCGATCTGCCCGTCGTCGCCGCCCCGTACCCGTACACCTTCGGCCACCGCCGCCAGGTGTTCCCCGTACGGGCGGCCCGCCTTGTCGGTCTGGAGCGCGTGGGCCTCGCGGGCGATGGCCTCCACCTCGGCGAGGCTCAGATCGTGTTCCGTCATGGGCCGACTTTACGACCGCGCCCGGGACGACGTTCGAGGCCGCGTCCGGGGCCTTTCGTGAACTCACTTCATGCGTACGGCTGCTGGCGCGGCGCCCGACAGGACACCCGCACGGCACCCATACGGGACTAACGGACAAAAATTGACAATACGACGGGTTCACAGTTGCAGTGTCAATCGTTCGGTAAACTAATTACTGATGGATTCTTGATGCCCCCTTGACTCGCTCTTGACCGACCCCGAAGGATCAGGCTCATCGGACACGCAGACACCCTCCTTGCCATGGGCGGCGCCTTCCTGGCCGCTGCCTTCCTCGCCCGCCTCGGCGGCCGTATCGGGCTGCCGACGATCCCCCTGTTCATCCTGGCCGGAATCCTCCTCGGCCCGCACACCCCCGGATACACGCTCCTCTCCAACCCGCACGATCTGGAGATGCTCTCCGCGCTGGGACTCGTCCTCCTGCTCTTCTACTTGGGGCTCGAGTTCCACATGGACGACCTCAAGACGGGTGGCCGGAAGATGGCCATCGCGGGCGGGACGTATCTGGTCCTGAATGTGGGCGCCGGGCTCGGCTTCGGCTTCGCGCTGGGCTGGGGCACCTCGGAGGCGCTGGTCCTCGCCGGTGTCCTCGGTATCTCCTCGTCCGCGATCGTCACCAAGATCCTGGTGGACCTCGGGCGCATCGGTAATCCGGAGACCCGGCCGATCCTCGGCATCATCGTCGTCGAGGACATCTTCCTCGCCCTTTACCTCGCCGCGCTCCAGCCGATCCTGTCCGGTGCGGACAGCCTCTCGTCCGCGCTGATCGACGGCGGCAAGGCCTTCGGCTTCCTGCTGCTGCTCGCGCTGGCGGCCCGGTTCGGCACGAGGCTCATCGGCAAGCTCATGAACACCAAGGACGACGAGCTGCTGGTCATCTCGTTCCTCGGCATGGCCGTCTTCGTCGCCGGTGTCTCCGAGATGTTCGGCGTCGCCGACGCGATCGGCGCGTTCATGGTCGGTCTGATGCTCGGCTCCACCTCGTCGGGCGACCGCATCCTCAAACTGGTCCACCCGCTGCGGGACGCGTTCGGCGCCATCTTCTTCTTCGCCTTCGGTCTCTCCATCGACCCCGGCGACCTGCCGAGCGTGCTGTGGCCGGTGCTGGCGGCCGTGGCGCTGACGCTCGCCATGAACGTCGCGGCCGGTCTGGCCGCGGCGAAGGTGTACTCCTTCGGCGCGCAGGCCACGTCCAACATCGCCACGACGCTCGTCGCCCGCGGTGAGTTCGCGCTCATCCTGGCCACGATGGCGGCGGCCGCCGGACTGGACGAGCGACTCTCGCCGTTCATCGCCGGTTACGTCCTCCTGCTCGCCGTCCTCGCACCCCTGGCCGCCGGACGCTCGCACTGGCTGGCCCGCATCCTGCCGGGCGGCCGCAAGAAGAACGACCACCAGGACCAGGAGCAGATACCGGTCTCGGTCTGAACGACGGCGGAACGGAGAGGCGCCCGATACCCGGATTCCGGGTGGCGGGCGCCTCTCCGCCGTCCGGCGCACAGACGTCCGGCGCACAGACGTCCGGAGTACAGACCGCCCTGTCCGCCCGGCCGGTCAACTGTGCCCTCGGGTACCTGGAACCCCGGCCGTGCCTCGGCTATGCAGGAAAGGTTCAGCTTCTCGGCAGCGAAGAGGTTTCCATGCACCGTCAGGATGGTCCCGCGAAGACCGGCGCGGAGAGCAGGTCCGCCCCGGTCGTCCGCAAATCCGAGGCCGCGGGCGGAGTCCCGCCGACCGGGCTCCTCGCCCTCCAGGGCAGTGTCGGGAACGCGGCCGTCGTGCAGATGATGCGGAGCGCGGACCGCCCGCCCCTCCACGACCAGGACCACGAGCACGGCGACGGCTGCGGCCAAGGCCGGGCGGACCAGGCCCCCGTGCAGCGCTCGGCGGTCCACGAGGTGCTGCGCGGCGCCGGCCGGCCCCTGGACTCCGCCACCCGTACCGACATGGAATCCCGGCTCGGCGCCGACTTCTCCGACGTACGCGTCCACAACAACGCCGCCGCCAAGGCCTCCGCCGCCGAGATCGGCGCCCGCGCCTACACCTCCGGCAGCCATGTCGTCATCGGCAACGGCGGCGCGGACAAGCACACCCTCGCCCATGAACTCACCCACGTCATCCAGCAGCGCCAGGGCCGGGTCGCGGGCACCGACAACGGCCAGGGCCTGCGGGTCTCCGACCCGTCCGACCGATTCGAGCGCGAGGCCGAGGCCAACGCCCGCCGGGTGATGTCGGGCCCGGTCGCCGCCGGGCCCGATGTGCAACGGGCGGTCTCCACCCGGAACCCCGGGTCCGCCGCACCGGCCGTGCAGCGGACCGTGCAGGACCGGCTCACCGATGCCTACTGGGCCGAGCAGGCGAGCGGCAAGAAGGCCGTGAAGGCGCCGGCCAAGGCGTCCGGCGGCCGCAAGGGCGACGAGATCCTCCAGGTGGTGGGACCCGGTCTGATCGAGGAGCTGGCCGCGTTGTGCGCCGGCAAGTCCGAGGAGGAACTGAACGCGATGGGGCGGCTCGAACTGTTCCGGACGATGGACGAGAGCGAAGCCGCGGACATCGAGGCCTGGTGGGCAGGGCACGGCGATTCGACCGCGAAGCTGAACGACATGAACCAGTGGATTCTCGACCACAAGGACGAGCCGAAGGCTTCGGCCGCATTCAACAAGCAGTTCGGCGAGACGAAGAAGACGGCGGCCCCGGGCACCGAGCCGAAGGACGGCACCCTGCCGATCGGCTACCACCTCGGCGACGAGGAGCAGGCCCGCTCCTACCTCGACCCCAAGCGTCCCGGGGAGCAGGCGCTGATGAAGTTCGTCCTCCGGCCCGGCGCGCACGAGCTGCTGTTCTCGCCCCAGTACATGGCGGTGGACGGAAACGCCCCGAAGCGCACGCCCCAGTCCCTCCGGAACATCCACGGAGGCATGCCGCAGGCCAAGAAGGGCGAAGGGCTGCTCGACGGCTACGTCGGGATCAAGCAGGAGAACCGGGGGGACTTCAGCGTGGCGGTGAGCAGCAAGTGGTCGAAGCTGCTGTTCCAGATATTCGTGGAGCGCATCGAGCGGGCCTGATCCGACGGCTTGCCCTGGGCAACCCTATGCACGGCGGGAGAGCAGCAGCAGGGCACGGTCGTCGTTGACGTCCTTGGCGCAGGCCTCGATCAGATGCCAGGCCGCGCCCTCGAAGCCGGTGGAGACATAGCGGTCGGCCTCGCCCGTCAGCCGGTCGATGCCCTCGGCGATGTCCCGGTCGGAGGCCTCGACCAGTCCGTCGGTGAACAGCATGAGGACGTCGCCGGGTGCGAGTGAGCCCTTCACCGCGTCGAACTCGGCCCCGTCGTAGACGCCGAGCAGCGGGCCCTCGCCGGACTTCTCCTCCCACTGCCCGCTGCCGGCGTGCAGTTGGAGGGCGGGCGGGTGGCCCGCGGAGAAGATCTCGTAGTCGCCCGATTCCAGGTCCAGCACCAGATGGATCGAGGTGGCGAAGCCCTCGTCCCAGTCCTGGCGCAGCAGATAGCCGTTGGCGGCCGGCAGGAAGGCGTGCGAGGGCAGCGAGCCGAGCAGCCCGCCGAAGGCGCCGGACAGCAGCAGGGCCCGGGAGCCGGCGTCCATGCCCTTGCCGGACACATCGGTGAGGACGGCCTCCAGGGTGCGGCCCCCGTGGGTGCGGGCCGCGACGACGAAGTCGCCGGAGAACGACTGGCCGCCGGCCGGGCGCAGGGCCATCTCGCGGTGCCAGCCCTGGGGCAGCCGGGGCAGGGAGCTCTGGACCCGGATGCGTTCGCGCAGGTCGAAGAGCATGGTGCCGCCGCGCCGCCAGGGCACGCCGACCCGGGCCCGGAACTGAGCGAGGATCAGCCCGAAGAACCCGCAGGCGGCGACCACCAGCACGGTGCCCGGGGTGACCCGGGCGGGGCCGTCGAGATACGGGCCGAGGGTGAGCGCCTCCACGATCAGCGCGCCGGCGGCCGTCGCGTACAGGCCCAGCAGGCTGGCCGGGCGCAGCAGGAGGCCGCCCGCCACGATGGGCAGGGCGAGGGCGGCCGGATCGATCCAGACCGGGCTGACGACGGTGGCGAAGGTGATGGCCGGAATCGTCAGCAGCAGACCGGCCAGGGCGATCCAGTCGGAGCCGTCGCCGCGGAAGTAGTCGACCCCGGATTTACGCAGGCCGATGCGGACCCGGTGCATCTTTCTGCGCCACCGGGCCCAGAAGTCGTCTACTCCTCCGCTACGGGCCACTGCCGGGACTTTATCCACCCGGACGTGTCCGGTGCAGGGGGACCCCGGTGACAATGCGCTCGAAATGGGGTCGTCCGTGCACCGGAGCCCTGTTCCGCGTGGCATATGACACGGTTCCGGCGGGGCTCGGCCGCCGGAGGCCGCCACCGGGCTCAGCCGCCGGACGGGCCCGGGGGCTGGCAGCGGGGGCACCAGAAGAGGTTGCGGGCGACCAGGTCCGCGGTGCGGATCTCCGTACCGCAGATGTGGCAGGGCAGGTTCGCGCGGCGGTAGACGTAGACCTCGCCGCCGTGGTCGTCCTTGCGGGGCGGGCGGCCCATGACCTCGGGGAGGTGCTCGGGGCGGACGGTGTCGATGCGGTTGTTGCGGACGCCCTCGCGCATCAGTTCGGCCAGGTCCGCCCAGATCGTGTCCCACTGGGCGCGGCTGAGGTCCCGGCCGGCGCGGTACGGGTCGATGCCGTGGCGGAAGAGGACCTCGGCGCGGTAGACGTTGCCGACGCCCGCGATGACCTTCTGGTCCATCAGCAGGGCGGCGATGGTGGTGCGGCTGCGGGAGATCCGCCGCCAGGCGCGCTCCCCGTCCTCGTCGCCGCGCAGCGGGTCGGGGCCCAGGCGCTCGTGTATCGCGCGCTTCTCGGGCTCGGTGATCAGGGCGCAGGCGGTGGGGCCGCGCAGATCGGCGTGGTGGGCCGCGTTGACCAGCCGGAGGCGGACGGTGTCGGTGGGCGGCGGGGGCGGGGCGGCGCCGAAGCCGAGCTTGCCGAAGAGGCCGAGGTGGATGTGGACCCAGCCGGTGTCGCCGAAGCCGAGGAAGAGGTGCTTGCCGTGGGCGTCGGTGGCGGTGAGGGTGTGCCCGTCGAGGAGGGCCGCGCTGTCGGAGAACTTGCCCTGCGGACTGCTCACCCGTACCGGGGTGCCCGCGAACCGTTCGGTGTGGTCGTCGGCGAGGCGGCGGATGGTGTGTCCCTCGGGCACGGCGGGGCTCCTGTGGAAGGGCGGGCGGTGACACGGCCGTGCCGCCGGGTCCGGGACCCGGCGGCACGGGAAGGCGTGGTGCGGGAGGGCCGGTCAGCCCTGCTGCGGGTGGTGGGCGGGGATCGGGGGGAGCTCGCCGGTGTTCTCGTACGCCGAGAGCATCTCGATGCGGCGCGTGTGGCGCTCCTCGTTCGAGTACGGCGTGGAGAGGAAGATCTCGACGAACTTCGTGGACTCCTCGACCGTGTGCATCCGGCCGCCGATCGCGACGACGTTGGCGTCGTTGTGCTCGCGGCCGAGGGCGGCGGTCTGCTCGCTCCAGGCCAGTGCGGCGCGGACGCCCTTGACCTTGTTGGCGGCGATCTGCTCGCCGTTGCCGGAGCCGCCGATCACGATGCCGAGGCTGTCCGGGTCGGCGGCCGTCTTCTCGGCGGCCCGCAGGCAGAACGGCGGGTAGTCGTCCTGGGCGTCGTAGATGTGGGGGCCGCAGTCGACGGCCTCATGGCCGTGGGCGCCGAGCCACTCGACGAGGTGGTTCTTGAGTTCGTAGCCGGCATGGTCGGATCCGAGGTACACGCGCATGGTGCGAAGTGTGGCACGAACTCGGCGGGGCAACCGTCACGGGGCGGTCGCCGGCGGACGGAAGGCCCGATTCGATGATTCGCAGGTCTGGGCCCGGTTTTGTGTGGCGAACGCCACTCGGGCAATGATCTGGCAAACGATCCGAATGAGGGGGTTCCCCTTCCGCCTTGTATCGAGCTTGAATGCGTGGCCTTGTCTTCGCGTTCACCCCACGGGCACCACCCACGGCGGAGCAGGGCACACCCTCATGCTCGAAAACGTAAGGAATCCCCCCAATGACGTCGCAGACGACGCTGGCGAAGCCGGGCCAGGATCCCGGTGAGCCGGACCGGCCGGACTCGTCGGGCGGGCTTCAGGCCGGCCTGAAGAACCGCCACCTTTCGATGATCGCGATCGGCGGTGTGATCGGCGCCGGACTCTTCGTGGGTTCCAGCGCGGGCATCGCGGCCGCGGGCCCGGCGATTCTGCTGTCGTACGCGATGGTCGGCCTGATGGTCGTCCTCGTCATGCGGATGCTCGGCGAGATGGCCGCCGCCCGGCCCAGCTCCGGTTCCTTCTCCGCCTACGCCGACCAGGCGCTGGGCCGTTGGGCCGGTTTCTCCATCGGCTGGCTCTACTGGTTCTTCTGGGTCGTGGTGCTCGCCGTCGAGGCCACGGCCGGCGCGAAGATCCTGGAGAGCTGGATCCCGGGTGTCCCGCAGTGGGCCTGGGCACTGATCGTGATGGTCGTGCTGACCGCCACCAACCTGGTGTCGGTGGGCAGTTACGGCGAGTTCGAGTTCTGGTTCGCCGGGATCAAGGTCGTGGCGATCGGCGCGTTCGTGGTCGTCGGCTTCCTCGCGGTCTTCGGGCTGCTGCCCGGTTCGGACAACCCCGGGTCGGGTCTGGCCCATCTGACGGACACCGGCGGGTTCTTCCCCGAAGGGCCGGGCGCGATCCTGACCGGTGTGCTGATGGTCGTCTTCTCGTTCATGGGCAGCGAGATCGTGACGCTGGCCGCCGGTGAGTCGTCGGACCCGCAGCGGGCCGTCTCGAAGGCCACCAACAGCGTGATCTGGCGTATCGCCGTCTTCTACCTCGGCTCGATCTTCGTGGTGCTGACCCTGCTGCCGTGGAACGACCCGTCGATCCTGGAGAAGGGCAGCTATGTCGCCGCCCTCGACTCGATCGGGATCCCGCAGGCCGGCAACGTCATGGACTTCATCGTGCTGACGGCCGTGCTGTCCTGCCTCAACTCCGGTCTGTACACGGCCTCCCGGATGGCGTTCTCGCTCGGCGAGCGGGGTGACGCGCCGAAGTCCTTCGCCAAGGTCAACCGGCGCGGTGTGCCGCAGGCGGCGATCCTGTCCTCGGTCGTCTTCGGCTTCGTGGCGGTGTTCTTCAACTACCAGTGGCCCGACACGGTGTTCCAGTTCCTGCTGAACTCCTCCGGCGCGGTCGCGCTCTTCGTGTGGCTGGTCATCTGTTTCACCCAGCTGCGGATGCGCGGGATCATCCTGCGCGAGACCCCCGGCAAGCTGGTCGTACGGATGTGGCTCTTCCCCTACCTCACCTGGGCGACGATCGCGATGATCTCCTTCGTCCTGGTCTACATGCTGACCGACGACGCCGCGCGCGAGCAGGTCGTGCTGTCGTTGCTGGTCGCGGCGCTGGTGGTGGGCATCTCGCTGTTCCGGGAGATGCGCGGCCGCAAGGCGGTCGCCAAGTGATCCATACCTGACGGAGGCTGTCAGGTGTCCCGGGGAGGCTCCTCTGCGCACCGCCCACCACGCGAGCGAAGGAGAGCCTCCCCGCATGGTTTCCGCATCCTCCGGCCCCGCCACCTTCCGGACCGGCTTCCCGGTCCGGCCCGACCGGCTGATCGAGGCCCGTACCGCCGACGGCGTACGGGAAACGGCGAAGAGGCTCGCCGGTCTGGTCTCCCAGTACGATCCGGCGGGCCTCTTCGGAGGGCCCTACGAGGGCTGAGGGCTGGTCAGCCGCGGTGGCCCAGCAGCTTCCAGGTGGTCGGCAGGACACCCATGGCCAGTGCCGCCTTGAGGGCGTCGCCGATCAGGAACGGGGTCAGGCCGGCCGCGACGGCCGCGCTCAGCGACATCCCGGTGGACAGCGCGAGGTAGGGCACGCCGATGGCGTAGATGATCGCGGAGCCGAGCACCATCGTGCCGGCGGTGCGCAGCATCGAGCGGTCGCCGCCGCGCCGGGCGAGGGCGCCGACGACGGTGGCGGCCAGCAGCATGCCGAAGACATAGCCGAGCGACGGCATGCTCCAGCCCGAGCTGGCCTCGGCGAACCACGGCATGCCGGCCATGCCGACGAGCGCGTACAGCGCGAGCGAGAGGAAGCCGCGGCGGGCGCCCAGCGCGGTGCCGATGAGGAGCGCGGCGAAGGTCTGGCCGGTGACCGGGACCGGGGAGCCGGGGACCGGGACGGCGATCTGGGCCGCGATGCCGGTCAGGGCGGCGCCGCCGAGGACGAGGGCCGCGTCCACGGCGTAGCGGTGCCGGGCGGCGGGCAGCAGGTCGGCGAGGACCGCTCCGGAGCGGACGGGGGCGGCAGCAGTGCTCATCGGGACTCCGCGGGTGAGGGCAGGTGGGCCGGGCGGCCCCCGGCGGTCGGGGTGGGGTCGGGCTCCGCCGACGTTAGCCCACGAGTGAACGCTCGATCACCATCAGCCGCCCACAAAGCGGCGGTTGAAGGGTTGGTGGGATTCACACAAAGCCTGCGGCGCAATCACGTTCCCGCGTGACGCTCGTCACGGAGGTGGGGAGGGTGGGGTCCGTTTTGGCGGGAGAGGGACAGCGGCCTCAGACTGTAGGTTCCCCATAAATGATCCGAGAGTGAACCGCACCCATGCACGAGGCTCCCCCCACCCCTGTCGCGCCCCCCGCGCCTCCCGCCGAGCCGCTGGCGCACGGGCTCAAGCAGCGCCATCTGACGATGCTGGGGCTCGGCGGGGTGATCGGGGCCGGGCTGTTCGTCGGCTCGGGCGCCGGGATCGCGGTGGCGGGTCCCGCGATCGTCGTCTCGTATCTGATCGCGGGGGCGCTCGCGATGCTGGTGATGCGGATGCTGGGCGAGATGTCGTCCGCGATGCCCGCCTCCGGTTCGTTCTCCGTGCACGCCGAGCGGGCGCTCGGACGGTGGGCGGGGTTCAGCGTCGGCTGGCTGTACTGGTTCCTGCTGGTGGTGGTGCTCGCCGTGGAGGCGACGGCGGCCGCGCAGATCGCCCATGGCTGGGTGCCGGGTGTCGAACCGTGGGCGTGGGTGCTGCTGTTCATGGTGGTCTTCACCGCGGCGAACCTGACGGCGGTGAAGAACTTCGGCGAGTTCGAGTTCTGGTTCGCCTCCTTGAAGGTCGGCGCGATCGTCGTCTTCCTGGTGCTCGGACTGCTGGCGGTCGTCGGATGGCTCCCGGACACGGACCCGGTGGGCATGACGAACCTGACCGGCCAGGGCGGCTTCCTGCCGAACGGCTGGAGCGGGGTCGTCTCCGGGGTGCTGACCGTGGTGTTCGCCTTCGGCGGTCTGGAGGTCGTCACCATCGCCGCCGCCGAGACGGACGACCCGGCGCGCGCGGTGGGGCGGGCGGTGCGCAGCGCGGTGGTGCGCATCCTCTTCTTCTACGTCGGCTCGATGCTGGTGATCGTGACCGTGCTGCCGTGGACCGCGCAGCAGGCCGGGCTGAGCCCGTATGTGAAGGTGCTGGACGCGATCGGGGTGCCGTCGGCCGGGCAGATCATGAACATCGTGGTGTTCGTGGCGCTGCTCTCCGCGCTCAACGCCAATCTGTACGGCTCCTCCCGCATGATCTTCTCGCTGGCGGAGCGCGGGGAGGCCCCGCGCGGACTGCTGAAGGTGTCGTCCCCCGGAGCGGGGGCGGAGGGCGGGGTGCCGCGGCGGGCGGTGCTGGCGTCGGTGGCCTTCGGCTTCGTCTCCGTCCTGCTCAATCTGCTGTGGCCGGACACCGTGTTCCTCTACCTGCTCAACTCGGTCGGCGCGGTGCTGCTGTTCGTGTGGGCGCTGATCGCCGCCTCCCAACTGCGGCTGCGCGCCCGGCTGGAGCGGGAGGCCCCCGAGGCGCTCACGCTGCGGATGTGGTGGTTCCCGTATCTGACGTGGGTGACGCTGGCCGGGCTGCTCGGGGTGCTGCTGCTGATGCTGACCGACGAGGCGGCGCGGCCGCAGGTGCTGTGGTCGGCCGGGGCGACGGCGCTGGTGCTGCTGGTGGCGGTGGGGCGTCAGCGCCGGGAGCGGCGGACGGGACCGTCGGGGAGTACCGACGCCACCCTCCGGTAGGCGGGTGTGCACCTTGTGTGAGCCTGGTGACCGTATAGCGGACACCCGTTCCGTGTGAGCGGTGCTGATGCTCAGACTGTGGGCTCGTCCCCTTGTCTCGGCTACCGAACAGAGCTCGTCCATGCCCCGGACCTCCGCGTCTCCCCCCACCGCAGACTCCGCGGCCCCCGCAGGGCCCTCGGCGGACTCCGCGCTCACCCACGGCCTCAAGCAGCGCCACCTCTCGATGATCGCCCTCGGCGGGGTGATCGGCGCCGGTCTCTTCGTCGGCTCGGGCGCCGGGATCGCCGCCGCCGGACCCTCGATCATCGTCGCGTACGCGATCTCCGGGCTGCTCGTCATGATGGTGATGCGCATGCTCGGCGAGATGTCGGCCGCCAATCCGGCGTCCGGCTCCTTCTCCGTGCACGCCGAGCGGGCGATCGGCCCGTGGGCCGGGTTCACGGCGGGCTGGTCCTTCTGGTTCCTGCTCTGCGTCGCCGTGGGCCTGGAGGGCATCGGGGCCGCGCAGATCGTCAGCGGCTGGCTGCCGGGGACACCGGAGTGGGCCTGGGTCGCGCTGTTCATGGTGATCTTCCTGGGCACCAACCTGGCCGCCGTGAAGAACTTCGGTGAGTTCGAGTTCTGGTTCGCCGCGCTCAAGGTCATCGCGATCACGCTGTTCCTGGTGCTCGGCCTGCTGGCGATCCTCGGCGTGCTGCCGGACACGGACGCGCCCGGCCTGTCCAACCTCACGGGCGACGGAGGCTTCCTGCCCCAGGGCACGGACGGCTTCATCATCGGACTCCTCGCCTCCGTCTTCGCGTACGGCGGTCTGGAGACCGTCACCATCGCGGCGGCCGAGTCCGAGAACCCGGTGCAGGGCGTCGCGAAGGCGGTCCGTACGGCGATGTGGCGCATCGCGGTCTTCTACATCGGCTCGATGGCGGTCATCGTCACGCTGGTGCCCTGGGACGACCCGAAGGTCGCCGAGGTCGGCCCCTTCTACGCCATGCTCGACCACCTGGGCATCGGCAGCGCCGCGCAGATCATGAACGTGGTCATCCTCATCGCGCTGCTCTCCGCGATGAACGCCAACATCTACGGCGCTTCCCGCATGGCCCGGTCGCTGGTCGCCCGGGGCCAGGGCCCGGCCGTGCTCGGCCGGATCTCGTCCGGGGTGCCGCGCAACGCCGTGCTGTTCTCCTCGGTGTTCGGGTTCCTGTGCGTGCTGCTCAGCTACTGGCGGCCGGACGACGTCTTCCCCTGGCTGCTGAACATGATCGGCGCGGTGATCCTGGTGGTGTGGATCTTCATCGCCGCCTCCCAGCTGATCCTGCGCGGCCGCACGGAGCGCGAGGCTCCGGAGAGGCTGGTCGTGCGGATGTGGTTCTTCCCCGTCGGCACGATCGTCGCCCTGGCGGCCATGGTGGGCATCTTCCTGCTGATGCTGCGCCAGCCGGACACCCGTGACCAGCTGCTGGCCACCGGAGCGCTGACGGTGGTGCTGATCGCTATCGGCCTCGTACGGCAGCGGCGGCGGGCCGACGACGCCGGTACGGCCGGGATCCCGGCCCAGCGGAAGTAGCTCCCGCACAGCCGTACGGCAGCGCACGGCCATCCGGCAGCGGTTCCCGCACGGCCTCTACGAACGCCGGGCTCCTCCTCGTACGATCGGGGCGGAGCCCGGCGTTTCGGCGTTCGGCGTTCCGGTGTGTGGTTCCGGCGCTGCGTGCACCCGTGGCCAACAGGACATCGCGGGGCCGGGCACCGTACGCCGGGCCGTCATCCGCCCTCGCTTCCGTGGTGGCTCCATCCACACGAGGAGCCGTCATGTCCGTTGCCCCCAGGCGTCGTTCGATCCTCCTGGCCACCGCCGCCGTCACCGCGGCGGCCACCGCCCCGGCCGTCGCCTCCTCCTCCACCGCCGCCGCCGAGCGTCGCCCGCAGCGGCCCACCTGGCCCCTGGTCATCGGGCATCGCGGGGCGGCGGGCTGGCGGCCCGAGCACACCGCCGACGCGTACACCTATGCCGTGCGGGCCGGGGCCGACTGGATCGAGCCGGACCTCGTACCGACGAAGGACCATGTGCTGGTCGTGCGGCACGAGAACGAGATCGGCGGGACGACGGACGTGGCCGGCCGCCCGGAGTTCGCGGACCGCCGCACCACGAAGACGGTCGACGGCAAGGCGGTGACCGGCTGGTTCACCGAGGACTTCACGCTGCGCGAGCTGCGGACGCTGCGGACGGTGGAGCGGCTTCCGCTGGTCCGCGACCGCAACACGGTCTTCGACGGGCGGGGCCGGGTGATGACGTTCCAGGAGGTCGTGGACCTGGCCCGGCGGCTGTCGCGGGAGTCGGGCCGGCGGATCGCGGTGTTCCCGGAGACGAAGCACCCGACGTACTTCCGCTCGATCGGGCTGCCGCTGGAGGAGGAGTTGATCCGGGTGATCCGCCGCAACCGGCTGACCGCCCGGGACTGCGTCGTCCAGTCCTTCGAGCCCACGAGCCTGCGCCGGGTGGCCGCCGCGCGCCTCGGGCTCCCGCTGTGGCAGGCGCTGGGCACCAGCGGCGGCCCGTACGGGCACGAGCTCACCTACCGGGACATGATGACCCCGGCCGGCCTGCGCGAGATCGCCTCGTACGCGGAGTGGATCGGCCCGGACAAGTCCTCGGTCGTCCCGCCGAACACCCTGCTGGCGGACGCCCACGCGGCGGGCCTGAAGGTCGGCGCGTACACCTTCCGGGCGGAGAACCGGTACCTCCCGGCCACGTACCGCCGGGGCACCGACGCCAACGCCTTCGGTGACGCGTTCGCGGAGTACGCCTTCCACTACGGGCAGGGCGTGGACGCGGTGGTGACGGACTTCCCGGACATCGCGGTGCAGGCCAGGGACGATCTGCGGGGGTAGCAGGGGTGGCTCGTCGCCGGGCGGGCCCGGCCGACGTCGCCGGCGCCACTCCCGGTCGGGGGCCTGGGAGGACCTGTCGTCGAACTGCCGTCTGCCGGGCGACGACGGCAGTTCGACGACAGTCCTAGCCCACGTCCCCGGTGCCGCCCTCGGCCGGCGCCGCGCCGGGCCGTTCCCCGCCGGGCCGGACGGGACCGGCCGCGGCGCGGATGCTCTCCCGCGCGGCCTCCGCGACCGCCCGGGGCGTGATGCCGAACTCCTCGTACAGGCGCTCGTAGGCGGCGGACGCGCCGAAGTGCTCCAGGCCGACCATGCGCCCCGCGTCCCCCACCACATCCCGCCAGCCCTGGGTGACGGCCGCCTCGACGCTCACCCGGGCCCGGACGGCGGGCGGCAGGACCTCGTCCTGGTAGGCGTACGGCTGCTCGGCGAACCACTCGCGGCAGGGCAGCGAGACCACCCGCGCGTCGACCCCGTCGGCGGCCAGCAACGCCCGTGCCTCCAGGGCGATATGGACCTCGGAGCCGGTGCCGATGAGGATGACGTCGGGCGTCCCGCCGCGACGGTCGGCGAGCACGTAGCCGCCCCGGGCGGCCCCTTCGGCGGAGGCGTACGCACCGTCGCCCCCGCCGCGCTCCAGGACGGGCAACGGCTGCCGGGTCAGGGCGAGGCCGGCGGGCCGGTCGTGGTGTTCCAGGACGGTGCGCCAGCAGACGGAGGTCTCGTTCGCGTCGGCGGGCCTTACGACGTCGAGGCCGGGAATCGCGCGGAGTGCGGCCAGTTGCTCGACGGGCTGGTGGGTGGGGCCGTCCTCGCCGAGTCCGATGGAGTCATGGGTCCAGACGTAGGTGACCGGCAGCTTCATCAGGGCGGCGAGGCGGACGGCCGGGCGCATGTAGTCGCTGAAGATCAGGAACGTACCGCCGTAGGGCCGGGTGAGGCTCTGGAGCGCGATGCCGTTGAGGATCGCGCCCATGGCGTGCTCGCGGATGCCGAAGTGGAGCGTGCGGCCGTAGGGGTCGCCGGGAAACTCGCCGGTCTGCTTGCGCTCCGGTACGAAGGACGGCTCGCCCTCCATGGTGGTGTTGTTGCTCCCCGCGAGGTCGGCCGAGCCGCCCCACAGTTCGGGCAGCACGGGGGCCAGCGCGGTGAGCACATCGCCGGAGGCCTTGCGGGTGGCGATGCCCTTGGGGTCGGCGCCGAAGACGGGCAGGCTCTCGGCCCAGCCCTCCGGAAGCCGCTGTTCCCGCAGCCGGTCGAGGAGTGCGGCGCGCTCGGGGTGGGCGGCGCGCCACACCTGGTAGCGGGGCTCCCAGGCGCGGTGGGCCGCGGCCCCGCGCTCGACGACCGCACGGGCGTGCTCCAGTACGTCGTCCTCGACGGTGAAGTCGGCGTCCGGGTCGAAGCCGAGCAGCTTCTTGGTGGCGGCGACCTCGTCGTCGCCGAGCGCGGAGCCGTGGGCCTTGCCGGTGTTCTGCTTGGTGGGCGCGGGCCAGCCGATGATCGTGCGCAGGACGATCAGTGAGGGCCGGCCGCGCTCGCTCTTCGCGGCCTCGACGGCGGCGAGCAGGGCGTCGACGTCCTCGACGTAGTCGCCGGTCCGGGTGAAGTCGACCGTCTGGACGTGCCAGTCGTACGCGGCGTAGCGGGCGGCGACGTCCTCGCTGAAGGAGATGTCGGTGTCGTCCTCGATGGAGATGTGGTTGGAGTCGTAGAAGACGATCAGGTTTCCGAGCTCCTGATGCCCCGCCAGCGAACTGGCCTCGGACGTCACGCCCTCCATCAGGTCGCCGTCGGAGGCGACGACGTACACATGGTGATCGAAGGGGCTGGTGCCGGCGGGCGCGTCGGGGTCGAGGAGGCCGCGCTCGCGCCGGGCCGCCATGGCCATGCCGACGGCGGAGGCGAGCCCCTGCCCGAGCGGCCCGGTGGTGATCTCGACGCCCCGGGTGTGGCGGTACTCGGGGTGGCCGGGGGTGGTGGAGCCCCAGGTGCGCAGCGCCTTCAGGTCGTCCAGCTCCATCCCGTACCCGCTCAGGTAGAGCTGGATGTAGAGGGTGAGGCTGGAGTGGCCGCAGGAGAGCACGAAGCGGTCCCGGCCGAGCCACCGGTCGTCGGCCGGGTCGTGCCGCATCACCTGTTGGAACAGCAGATACGCCAGCGGGGCCAGGCTCATCGCGGTGCCCGGGTGGCCGTGGCCCGCCTTCTGCACGGCGTCGGCCGCCAGCGCACGCACGGTGTCGACGGCGCGGACGTCGAGCGGCCCCCAGCCGGCCGCGTCCGCGAGGGGCGGGGCGAGTCGCGGATCGCGGCCACGGGCATCGCGACCGCCTTCGGCATCGGTCGGGCCGTTCGGGCCGTTCGGCGCTTCGGTGGGTGCCATCGAGTCCTCCTGATCGGTGGGGCCGTCGAAGGAGCAAATCACTTCTTCGGGGCAAAACGGAGGAGGAACGGCGGCACAGGTCCAGGACCTGTCGTCAAGCTGCCGTCGTCGCCCGGCAGGCGGCAGCTTGACGACAGGTCCTAGGCCGAAGGGCTGATCACTTCGGAACACTCCTGCTGTTAGCCTGCTTCTGCACATAGATTGCAATAACAACTGGACGGCATTCCCAGCAGTCGGAGGGCTCGCATCATGGCCACGTACACGCTCCCGGAACTCCCGTACGACTACGCGGCGCTCGAACCGGTCATCAATCCGCAGATCATCGAGCTGCACCACGACAAGCACCACGCCGCATACGTCAAGGGCGCGAACGACACCCTGGAGCAGCTGGAAGAGGCCCGCGACAAGGAGGCCTGGGGCGCGATCAACGGCCTTCAGAAGAACCTCGCGTTCCACCTCTCCGGCCACATCCTGCACTCGATCTACTGGCACAACATGACCGGCGACGGCGGCGGCGAGCCCCTCGCGGCGGACGGCGTGGGCGACCTCGCCGACGCGATCACCGAGTCCTTCGGCTCCTACGCGGGCTTCAAGTCCCAGCTGACGAAGGCCGCCGCCACCACCCAGGGTTCCGGCTGGGGCGTGCTCGCGTACGAGCCCGTGAGCGGCAAGCTGATCGTCGAGCAGGTCTACGACCACCAGGGCAACGTCGGCCAGGGCTCGGTCCCGATCCTGGTCTTCGACGCCTGGGAGCACGCCTTCTACCTGCAGTACAAGAACCAGAAGGTGGACTTCATCGAGGCGATGTGGCAGGTCGTCAACTGGCAGGACGTGGCGAAGCGTTACGCCGCGGCCAAGGAGCGCGTGGACGTGCTGCTGCTCGCCCCCTGACCCGATGTGACGTGACGCCGGCGCACCACAGACGTCCTGCCTCGTGATCGTCTTCTCAACCTTCACCACGGCAGGCGGATGAAAGAAGAGCCCCCGCGAGGACGTGACTCGCGGGGGCTCTTCCATGGCGACCATTTAGCTGTTTAGCTCATGTGCTAAACATGCATCCATGGAATCACGCGCCCTTCCGGCCGACGAAGAAGCGAGCGCCTTCCGCGCGCTCGCCGACCCCACCCGCCGTCAGATCCTGGAGGATCTGCGCGACGGAGAGCTGGCCGCCGGGGAGATCGCGAGCCGGTTCTCGATCAGCGCCCCGTCCATCTCGCGCCATCTGGGCGTTCTCAAGGGCGCCGGGCTCGTCACCGAGCGCCGGGACGCCAACCGCATCCTCTACTCGCTGGCCGAGGAACGGCTCGCCCTGTGCGTGGGCCGTTTCCTCAGCACGGTCTGCCCCGAGCAGATCGTGCTGCGCAACACCAAGTGGCGCTCCGCAACGGAAGGCGACGCCTCATGATCAGGTCCCGGCTCTCCAGCGTCATCGAACGCCGCCTCCTGATGAACTACCGGGTCGACCCGTACATCGCGGCGGCCCTGCTGCCCGCGCCGCTGCGCCCCCAGTTGGTGCGCGGCCAGGCGGTGGCCGGCATCTGTCTGCTCCGGATCGGCGGCGTCCGCCCCGGCTGGGCCCCGGCCGTGACCGGTCTGACCAGCGAGAACGCGGCGCACCGGATCTCCGTCGAGTGGGACGGGCCGGACGGCGTCGAGCGCGGCGTCTACATCCCGCGCCGCGACACCGCCTCCCGCGTCAACGCCTTCGCGGGCGGCCGGATCTACCCGGGCGAGCACGGCCGCGCGGACTTCACGGTGCGGGAGGAGGCCGACTCCGTACGGGTGGCCTTCGCGACCCGGGACGGCGAGGTGGCGGTCGACGCGACCGTGGAGCCGGCCGGGGAACTGCACGGCAGCGGGCTGTTCGCGGACCTGGCGGAGGCGTCGGAGTTCTTCCGCCTCGGCAGCCGGGGCCTCTCCCCCAACGCCGTGGGCACGCACCTGGATGTCCTCGAACTGTCCACGGACGCCTGGAAGGTGACGGCGGGCCGGCCCCGAACCGTACGCTCCTCGTTCTTCGAGGACCTGGACCGTTTCCCGCCGGGCAGCGCGGTGCTGGACAGCGCGCTGGTGATGCGGGGCGTGGCGGCGGACTGGTCGCAGGGGGAGCCGTTCCGGCTGGGGTGCGGGGCGGGGCCGGGGCCGGGGCCGGGGCCGGGGCGGAAAATACCGGCGGTTCGGCGGGCCCGGATGCCACGATGACGTCATGAGTTCTGCCCCCGCCCCCGCGCCCGTCCCGGCGGACCCGACCGTCCTGCACCCGATGCCCGGCCAGCCGCGCGTGGTGCAGCTGAAGCCGCTGGTCACCTCGCCGCTGGTGGAGGTCGGCGACTACGCGTACTACGACGACCCCGAGCACGCCACGGAGTTCGAGACCCGGAACGTGCTCTACCACTACGGCCCGGAGCGCCTGGTGATCGGGAAGTTCTGCGCGCTGGGTACCGGGGTGCGGTTCATCATGAACGGCTCCAACCACCGTATGGACGGCCCGTCCACCTTCCCGTTCCCGACCCTCGGCGGCTCCTGGGCCGACCACTTCGACCTGCTCACGGACCTCCCCAACCGGGGCGACACCGTGATCGGCAACGACGTCTGGATCGGCTACGAGGCGGTGATCATGCCGGGCGTCCGCATCGGGCACGGCGCGATCGTCAGCTCGCGGTCGGTGGTCGTCTCGGACGTCCCGGACTACGGCATCGTCGGCGGCAACCCGGCGCGCCTGATCCGTACCCGGTACGAGGAGACGGACATCGCGCGCCTGCTGGCGGTGGCCTGGTGGGACTGGCCGGCGGAGCACCTGACGCGCCACATCCGTACGGTGATGTCGGGCACGGTGGCGGAGCTGGAGGCGGCGGCGCCAAAGGCGGAATAGGGCGGGCCGCTGTCTAGGCTGACAGGCGTGCGGAACGAGCTCACCCACGAGGGCAACACCTCCATCAACTTCCGGAACTACAGGTTCCAGGATGCGAGGTCGGCCGCCTTCCGGTGGGTCGACGTCAAGCGGCTGCGGTTCGCCGCGGCGCCGGCCGACGATACGGAGCTGCTCACCGCGCTCATCGGGCATGAGCAGTTCCGGGACGACCACGCGGGCGGCGGAGTGCAGGCGGACGGGCTCCGGCACGGCCCGTACGGGGTGGAAGCGGTGACTCCGGACGCGTACGGAAGCGTCGGCCGGGAGGAGAGCGACCTCGTCCTGCGGGAGTGGGCGAACCAGTTCGAGGACGTGCCCGCCGATCTGGCAACGGATCTGCGGCGAGAGGTGTTCGGCCGGCTGGCCGCAGCCGAGCGCATCTACTACCTGAGCGAGCTCGACGGTGAGGCGGTCCACGACTGGGGCGGTGTGCACAGCGACTTCCACGAGTCCGTGCTCATCGACCGGTCGGCAGGGCGGTTGACCCTGCTCGTCGCGGCCGACGACTGAAGCGCGGCGCCACGTCGCCCCAGGGCCGCACCAGTCCGAGCGTGAGGTACGAGGCGGCCTCGGCGACCGCACCGATCAGCAGCACGGAACGACGCGGAGACCGCCCGGTTGTACGCCGGGACCGCGAATCCGCACCGCTCCTACGATCTCTACGAGAGCGTGGGGTCCGGCGTCGGAACGAGTACGTCCGCTACCGGAGCCGATCGGAGGCTGACGGGGATGCCCGGGGCGGCGTGCCGGGAGTTGCACCTTCCGTAGCGGTATGTGGTCCGGTGGTCTCCTGCCCCGCCCCACCGAGAGAGGCCCTTCTCATGCATGTGTCCTTCGTACCGCCACGCCGGGTCAAGATCGGTGACGCGGCGGCCTTCGTCGGCACCACACCGCGGGCGATCCGTCACTACCACGAGATCGGCCTGCTCCCCGAGCCCGAGCGAGGCAGCGACGACCGCCGCCGCTACGGGTACGAGGACATGATCCGGCTCCTGTGGATCCGCAGGACGGCCGACGCCGGAATCGCCCTGGACGACATCCGCGACGCCTTCGCCGACCCGGCTTCCGCCGGTGCCGACAGCGACGACGGCATCGCGGGCATCCTGGAACGGCTGGAGGAAGCCCTCGTCGCCCAGGAAGCGGAACTGCGGCGGCAGCGAACCGCCGTGCAGCGCATGCGCACCGAAGGCAGCAGGACGGGCCTGCTCTCCGACTTCGTCACCGATCGCCTCAAGGGCCTGCCCGAGGGCTCCCTGCGCCAGGCGGACCTGGACAGCCTGCTGGTCACCGAGCGGATCTTCGGCCCGCTCGGTGCGGCCGTCCAGGCCGGCCGTTTCATCGCCCTGGCCACCCACCCGGATCTGCGGGAGGAGTCCGACCGCGTCGACGCCGCCGAGGAAGCACTCGACGACACGGTCGCCGTCGATGACCCCCGCGTGGCCCAGGTGGCCGCCGAACGGCACGCCTTCGAAAAGACACTGCACGCTGTCATCGAGGATTCCGGCCTGGCGGAGGACGACGACGCGCTCTTCGACGCCTGGGACGCGCTGCACCCCGCTACCGCCGATGAGGACGAACCCGAGGCCGGGCAAGGCTCCGGCGGGCGGCACGAGTCCATGAGCGCATACGAAGCCATCGGCAGGATGCCCTACGACTTCTCCCCCGCCCGCCTGCGCTGCATGGAACTGGCGGGAGAACTCGCCGCCCACGAGCCACCCGCTTCCTGACACCAAGGCGATTGGCCGACAACGTCCCTCATAGTCATGGTTCCTGACGTTCCGACGGAAGCGGCACCCGCGTCTCACCGACGCCGCCTACGCTGACTCGTTCCCGGGTCCGACCAGGGGCCGGGGTGTCGCGAGGGGAGAAGCGATCGCGGGGGAACTGAACGGCAGGACCGCGCTGGTGACGGGTGGCTCGCGAGGGATCGGGCGGGCGGTCGCTCTGCGGCTCGCCGGGGAAGGGGCGTTGGTCGCGGTCCACTACGGCGGGAACGAAGCGGCCGCCGCCGAGACCGTGGCGCGGATCGCCGAGGCCGGTGGGCGGGCGTTCGCGGTGGGGCCCTGTTCGGGAATGCCGCCACGCCGGTCGTGCGGAGCCTAGGACGACCCCGGCAGCCGGGACCAGAAGTGGTCGACGATGTTCTCGACGTAGCGGCGGCCGTCCTCGCCCGACGCGGTGGTGCCGCCCGCCCGGCTCAGGGTGGCCGTCATGAGTGCCTGGTAGTCCTGTTGCATGGCGGCCAACGGGGCCTTCAGGTCACGGCGGTCCATGGAGATGAGCTTGGCGATGGCACGGATGTGCGCCTGCCAGCGGGTGGAGACCGCCTCGGCGAGGAGGCGGGCCAGCTCCTCCTCCAGCCTGGTGATGGCGATGAAGTCGCGTGGGGGCAGGGCGAGGACCTCGCCCAGCCTGACGGACTGCCGTTTGTCGCCGTCCCACTGACCGGCTTCCTCCATGGCCAGGTACGCGCCGTGGGAGAGGCCGGTGGCGCGGGCGACCTCCTCGGCCGAGATGCCGCGCGCGATGCGGTGTTCGAGCAGGGTGCGCGGCCGCCCCATGAGCTCACTGGGCTGACACCACAACGCGGCCGCGAGAGCGGTGAGTTCGGTCGCGTCCGGCACATGGGTCCCGCGTTCCCAAGCGACCACGTGCTCGGGGCTGACGTGTGTGGTGCCGAAGGACGCGCGCATGCCGTAGGCGACGTGGCCGGGCGCCATCCCGAGCTTCTCGCGCAAGGCGCGCGCTGCCCGCGCGTTGAAGGGGAGTGGTGGGTGCACATACGGAGCGTAGGGGAGCTGTCACCGACACTTCCATGCCCACTGTCGGCTGCCTGCCGGTTTGACGGAAAAGGTCGCCACCGATTCCGTAGGAAGCCACAGGGCCGAAAAGGTACCAACTGCGCGCTCTACGCGGGTAGTTGCGCTCCTGTCGCCGCCGCGTATGATCCGCTCGCAAGGTGCCGCAATGTTGCGTTCGCACAGTGCCTGCCGTTCCTGTCGGGCAGCACCGGCGCCATCTCTTCCCTTCATCATTCGCAGGTCCAGGAGATCCAGCCATGCACTCCAGCACGACCAGCCCGCCGCCCGACGCCAAGCCCGCCGGATCAGGGGGCGCCGTCGACCGGTTCTTCCGCATAAGCGAACGCGGTTCGACCTACATCCGGGAGATACGCGGCGGATTCGCCACGTTCTTCACGATGGCATACATCCTCGTGCTCAACCCGATCATCCTCGGCGGAGCCGAGGACAAGTACGGCGAGCAGCTGGACAACGTGCAGTTGGTCACCGCCACCGCCCTGGTCGCCGCGGTGATGACGCTCATCATGGGTGTGGGCGGCAATCTGCCGCTGGCCCTGGCCGCGGGTCTGGGCATCAACGCCGTCGTCGCCTTCCAGATCGCTCCGCTGATGAGCTGGGAAGACGCGATGGGGCTCATCGTGCTCGAAGGGCTGCTGATCTGCGTCCTGGTGATGACCGGGCTGCGCGAGGCGATCATGCACGCCATCCCGCAACCCCTCAAGCAGGCGATCAGCGTCGGCATCGGCCTGTTCATCGCCTTCATCGGCTTCGTGGACGCCGGCTTCGTCACCCGTATCCCCGATGCCGCGAACTCCACCGTGCCCGTCCAGCTCGGCACCGGCACGCTCAGCGGCTGGCCGATGCTCGTCTTCTGCCTCGGTGTGCTCCTGACGATCGTCCTGGTCGCCCGGAAGGTGAAGGGCGCGATCCTCATCAGCATCGTCCTGATGACCGCCGTCGCCATCGTCATCAACGAGATCGCCGACATCAAGGCCTGGGGCCTGACCTCGCCGTCGGTTCCCAGCAACCCCGTCGCCGCGCCCGACTTCGGGCTGCTGTGGCACTTCGATCTGTTCGGCTCGTTCGGTCAGGTCAGCGTTCTGACCGTCGTCCTGCTCATCTTCACCCTCATCCTGTCCGACTTCTTCGACACGATGGGCACCGTCGTGGGCGTCACGGCGGAGGCCGGTCTCCTCGACGAGCGGGGCCAGGTGCCCGGTCTCGGCCGCGTCCTGCTCATCGACGGTGCCGCCGCCGTCGCCGGTGGCGCCATGTCCTCGTCGTCGGCCACCACCTACATCGAGTCCGCCGCGGGGGTCGGTGAAGGAGCCCGTACCGGCTTCGCCAACATGATCACCGGCGGACTGTTCGCCCTCGCCCTCTTCCTCACGCCCGTCCTGACGATCGTGCCGATGCAGGCGGCGGCACCGGCCCTCGTCGTGGTCGGGTTCCTGATGATGACCCAGGTCAAGCACATCGACTGGGACCGCTACGAGGTCGCCATCCCGGCCTTCCTCACCATCGTCGTCATGCCGTTCACCTACTCCATCACCAACGGCATCGGCGCCGGGTTCGTCGCCTACGTGGTCATCAAGGCGTGCCTGGGCAAGGCCCGCGAGGTCCACTGGCTGCTGTGGGGCACCGCGGTGCTCTTCCTCGTCTACTTCCTCATCGACCCGCTGGAGCAGGTGCTCGGCATCAAGTAGGGCGGTATCAAGCAGCGCGTTCCGGGGAGCGGTGGACCCCGGGATCCATGGCCCCGGGGCCGGCCGGCCCCGGGGCCCACTGCTGCCCGCGTCCGTGGCTCCCGGGTCAGTGGCTGCCCGCGTCGGCGAGGCAGAACTCGTTGCCCTCAGGGTCCTTGAGGACGGTCCAGGACATCCCCTGCATCGACTGCTCGCCGACCACGGTCGCGCCCAGCTTCGCCAGCCGCTCCACGTCGGCCGGGCGGTCGGGCGAGGCGAAGTCGACATGCACCCGGTTCTTGCCGGGCTTGGGTTCGGGCACCCGCTGGAAGCCGAGCACCAGCGGGGTGGCCGCGAGGACGACGAACGCGTCGTAGTCCTGGACCTCTTCGACGCCGAGCGCCTCGGCCCACCAGGCGGCCAGGGCCTGCGGGTCGGCGCAGTCGATCGTGATCATCTCCGGTGAGATTCGCATGCTCCCACCGTACGAGCCACCACTGACAACGGCCGGGAACCCGGCCCGCCGGGGCCCCGGGCACCCTCAGACCAGCGCGACCTCCAGCAGCGGCAGCTCACGGCCCGGGATGGAGCCGGACGGGGCGGCGCCGATCCGGACCGCGCCCATGGACCGGTAGAACGGTTCCGCGTTCGGGTCGGAGTCGATGGTGATGTGCGTGAAGCCCAGGCGGCGGGCCTCGCCCATGGTGTGGGTGAACAGGCTTCGCCCGACGCCTCGGCCGATGGTGTCCGGTTCGACGAACATCATGCCGAGCGCGCCCCTCGGTGGCTCGCCGTCCACCGTGGTGAAGCCCAGGATCCGGCCGCCCTCGTCGGCCACCAGTGTCCGCCGGGCCGCCACCTCCGCGGGGCGCATCGTCAGCTCCGCGCGGCAGGCGGCCAGGAACTCCGCGTCGTACTCCCAGTGGCCCTTCGACCGCAGGGCCAGCTCCGTCAGTGCGGCGGCCTCGGCCGCCTCGCCCGCGCGTATCCGCATGGGAGCATTGTGCCCCGCGTGCACGGATACGCGCGGGGCACGGAACAACCGACGCCGGCCGAAGACCGGGCCCCGCGTGGTTGTCCGCGTCAGTCGAAGATCGGGCCCTGCGTGCGCGTCCGCTTGATCTCGTAGAAACCCGGGATCGAGGCGACCAGCAGCGTGCCGTCCCACAGCTTCGCCGCCTCCTCGCCCTTGGGCGCGGGGGTGACGACCGGGCCGAAGAAGGCGACCTGCTCGCCGTCCGCGCCGGGGACCGCGATGACCGGGGTGCCGACCTCCTGGCCGACCTTGTCGATGCCCTCCTTGTGGGAGGCGCGCAGCTCGGTGTCGTAGGTGTCCTTGTCGGCGTACTCCACGAGGTCCTCGGGCAGGCCCACGTCCTTGAGCGCGGCGGCCACGGCCTCGCGGGTGGGGCCCTCGCCGTTGTTGTGGAAGCGGGTGCCGAGCGCGGTGTAGAGGGGGCCGACGACCTCGTCGCCGTGCAGCTGCCGGGCGGCGACGACGACCCGGACCGGGCCCCAGGCCTTGTTCTCCAGGAGGTCGCGGTACTCCTCCGGCAGTTCGTCCAGCTTGTCCTCGTTCAGGACGGCGAGGCTCATCACGTGCCAGCGGACCTCGACGTCGCGGACCTTCTCCACTTCCAGCATCCAGCGCGAGGTCATCCACGCCCAGGGGCAGAGCGGGTCGAACCAGAAGTCGACCGGGGTCTTGCCGTTGGCCGGGGTGTTCTCGGACATGTCTCTCCTCAGAGGGCTGTTCCACAGAAGGGCGTGTGCCACCTTCGGGCGAGAACATCTCCGGAAGGCCTCTTCATTCCCTGCCTGCCGTCGCCGCGAGGCGCATGCAAGGATCAATAGGTTCGAACACGACACATGACGCGCGTCACGAAGGAGTGCCCGTGCCCGGTGAAAACCTGTCCCGCGACGAGGCCCAGAAGAGGGCCGAGCTGCTGACCGTCGACGGTTACGAGGTCGACCTCGACCTGCGGTCCGCCGTCGGCGAGCCCGAGAGGGCCGACGGGGACGACGGGGACGGCCGCCCGCGGACGTTCCGTTCGCTCACCACGATCCGGTTCCGCTCCGCCCGGGCCGGCGCCTCGACCTTCGCCGACCTGGTGGCGCCGGGTGTGGACGCGGTGACCCTGAACGGTGAGCCCCTCGACCCGGCCGTCGTGTTCGACGGCACGCGGGTGGCGCTGGACGGGCTCGTCGAGGGCGAGAACGTGCTCGTGGTCGACGCCCGCTGCGCGTACAGCCGGACCGGCGAGGGCATGCACCGCTTCGTCGACCCGGAGGACGGCGAGGTCTATCTCTACACGCAGTACGAGCCGGCCGACGCCCGCCGTGTCTTCGCCAATTTCGAACAGCCCGACCTGAAGGCCCCCTACCGCTTCCGGGTGACCGCGCCGGCGGACTGGCGGGTCTGGTCCAACGGGGCCGAGGAGTCGCACGAGGACGGGGTGTGGACCTTCGCCGAGACCAAGCCGATCTCCACGTACATCACCGCCGTCGTCGCCGGTCCGTACCACTACGTGAGTGATCACTACACCCGTACGTTCGACGACGGCTCCACCCTGGAGATCCCGCTCGGCGCGATGTGCCGCAAGGGGCTCGCCAAGCACTTCGACGCGGACGACGTCTTCCTGATCACCAAGCAGGGCCTGGACTTCTTCCACGACAACTTCGACTACCCGTACCCCTTCGGGAAGTACGACCAGGCGTTCGTGCCCGAGTACAACCTCGGGGCCATGGAGAACCCGGGCATGGTCACCTTCCGCGAGGAGTACATCTACCGCGGCAAGGTCACCACGGCGGCCTACGAGCGGCGGGCCAACGTCATCCTGCACGAGATGGCGCACATGTGGTTCGGCGACCTCGTCACCATGGAGTGGTGGGACGACCTGTGGCTGAAGGAGTCCTTCGCGGACTTCATGGGCGCCTTCTCGATGGTCGAGGCGACCCGCTTCACCAACGGCTGGATCACCTTCGCCAACCAGCGCAAGGCCTGGGCCTACCGCGCCGACCAGCTGCCCTCGACGCACCCCATCACGGCCGACATCCGTGACCTGGAGGACGCCAAGCTGAACTTCGACGGGATCACGTACGCCAAGGGCGCCTCCGTCCTGAAGCAGCTCGTGGCGTACGTGGGGCGCGAGGCGTTCCTCGAAGGCGCCCGGCGCTACTTCAAGCAGCATGCCTACGGGAACACCCGGCTCGGGGACCTGCTGTCCGTGCTCGCCGAGACCTCCGGGCGGGACATGACCGCCTGGTCGCGCTCCTGGCTCCAGACGGCGGGCGTCAATGTGCTCACCCCGGTGCCCACGTACGACGCGGCGGGCACGCTCACCGAGCTGGCCGTCGTCCAGGAGGCCGCCGCCTCGCACCCGGAGCTGCGCCCGCACCGTGTCGCGGTCGGCCTGTACCGGCGTACGCCGGAGGGCGAGCTGACGCGTTACGCGCGCGCCGAGGTGGACGTGGCCGGCGAGCGGACCGTGGTGGACGCGCTGGCCGGGTCCGAGCGGCCCGATCTGATCCTGGTCAACGACGACGACCTCACCTACTGCAAGGTCCGCTTCGACGAGCGGTCGTTGGCCACGCTCCGCGACCACCTGGGCGAGATCACGGACCCGCTGGCCCGTGCGCTGTGCTGGTCGGCGCTGTGGAACCTGACCCGGGACGCGCTGCTGCCGGCCCGCGACTTCGCCGCGCTGGTGCTGGCGTTCGCCGGGCGGGAGAGCGACATCGGCGTGCTCCAGATGCTGCACGCCTGGACGGAGTCGGCGCTGGTCCACTACGCGGCGCCCGACTGGCGTGAGGAGGGCGGCCGGGCGCTGGCCGAGGGTGCGCTGCGCGAGCTGCGGACCGCGGAGCCGGGCAGCCAGCACCAGTTGACCTGGGCCCGCTTCTTCGCGGCGGTCGCCTCGTCCGACGAGGACTTCCAGCTGCTCGGCGGGCTGCTGGACGGCACGGCACGGGTCGACGGTCTCGACGTCGACCAGGAGCTGCGCTGGTCCTTCCTCTCCCCGCTGGCCTCGCACGGGGTGGCGAACGAGGCGGTGATCGACGCCGAACTGGCCCGCGACGACACGGCCACCGGCAAGCGCCATCACGTACGGTGCCTCGCCTCGCGGCCGTCCGAAGCGGTCAAGGCGCAGGCGTGGGCGGCGGTCGTGGAGTCGGACAAGCTGTCCAACGCGCTGGTCGGGGCGACGATCACCGGCTTCGGGCAGCCCTCCCAGCGGGAGCTGCTCGCGCCGTACGCGCCCCGCTACTTCGAGGTGATCGAGCGGATCTGGGCGGAACGGTCCATCCAGATCGGCATGAACGTGGTGCGCGGGATGTTCCCCGGGCTCCAGGACAGCCCCGAGACCCTCGCGGCGACCGACGCCTGGCTGACCGAGCACGAGGACGCGGCCCCGGCGCTGCGGCGGCTGGTGCTGGAGGCCCGCGACGATCTCGCGCGGGCGCTGCGCGGCCAGGAGTGCGACCGGTCCTCGGCGGCGTGAGCAGGAGGGAATGAGGGGGCGCTCGGGCGGGGCGTGCGTGCGGCGCGAAAGCGGCGCTCGTACACCCGCCCGAGATGCCCTGCCCCCGATTCCCGGCGCGACGGCCCTTTTCGGTTGTCGAACGTCCGTACTTTAGGACGGCGTTGTCCGGGAATGTCAACGGGCGTGTAACAGGGGTTAGGGCACCCTCCCCGGGCGGGAAACCCCGGGACATGACCCAGAAGAACACCCCGCTCTCCCCCGGCCTCTCCGCTCTCGCCCCGCTCTCCCGGCTCCCCCTCCACTCCGGGGACGTCATGCAGCGTGTCCTGTCCGCCGCGCAGTTGAGGGCGCGGGGCGTGTCCGCCGCGCAGACGTCCGCGCAGTGTCTGCCCGGCGGCCCCTGGCAGCATCTGCTGCCGGGGGTCTATCTGCTGCACCCGGGTCCGCCCACCGGACAGGAGCGGCTGCACGGAGCGCTGTTGTACGCGGGGCGTCCGCCGGTCTCCGCGCGGCGCGCGCCGGCGGAGCCTTCGGACGCGGGGTACGGCGAGGCGATGGTCACCGGGATCGCGGCGCTCGCGCTGTACGGCTTCGCCACCGCCGGTGACCTGGGGGCGCTGCACCGGATCGATGTGCTGGTCCCCCGCACCCGGCGGCTGCGGTCCACCCGGTTCGTGGAGGTGCAGCGGACCGCCTCGATGCCGAGCGCGGCGCGGGTGGGCGAGGTACCCGTCGCCCCGGTGGAGCGGGCCCTGGCGGACGCGGTGGCGGGCACGGACGACGCGGCGGACGTCCGGCGGCTGCTGACCGAGGCGGTGCGCGGCGGGCATTGCGAACCGGCTTCCGTGGTACGGGAGTTGAGCGAGGCGAAGCTGCTGGGACGGCCCGCCGTGGTGGGCGCGGTCGACGCGCTGCTGGCCGAGGGGCGGACGGTGGCGGAGGCGCGGCTGTACACGATGGTGCGCGAGCACGGGCTGCCGGAGCCGGTGTGGAACGTGGAGCTGCGGCAGCCGGGCGGGCCGGGGCTCGGCGGGGTCGACGCCTACTGGCCCGACCAGGCGGTGGCGGTGGAGCTGGACACCCGGGCGCCCCGGTACGGCGCGCCCGGCCGGAGGGGCCGGACCGAGGAGGACCCGCAGTGGTCCGCGTACGCCGCGAAGCGCGAGCATCTGGAACGGCTCGGGATCACGGTCGTCCACCTCACGCCGAGGAAGCTGCGCGAGGCGGTGGACCAGCAGGCGACGGTCGTACGGACGGCGCTGATGGCGGCGGCCGACCGGGAGCCGGCCGCGTACGTGATGGTGCTGCCGCGCTGAGCGGGCAGGCCGGGCGGGAAGCGGGAGGCGGGCGGCGGACAGGCATCGCGAGCGCGGGCCCTCGACGGCCTCTGGTCCGGACCACCACCCCGCACCGGGCGCCACCTGCGTACTGTTTGGCCACTTTCCTCCCTCGTGGCATATCGCGCCCCATGGCGGATCTATGCCATGTCCCTGACTCGTCTCCGTCAACTCTCCACAAACCCCTGTCATTTACGACAGGCTGAGCGGTCATCCGGTACCGAATTCCGGACTCTCTCTTTCAATTACAGGGATGCTGATGACCAAGGAATCCCCCAGCTCCATACCCGGGGCGAGACGCGCGGCTCGTATCGCGGCCGCTGCCGGTCTGGCGGCGGCACTCGCCGCCTCCGGCGCCGCACCGGCCTTCGCCGTCGACGACCCGGCTCCGGCACCCGTCAAACCGGCCGCCACCAGCGACCGGGGCGACAAGCTCGGCAAGGCCGACGCCGATCTCCTGGCGAAGGCCGAGGCCAAGGGCGAGAAGAACGTCACCATGATGGTCGCCACCACCCCCGGGGCGACCGAGCAGGTCAGCAAGCAGTTGGACGCCGTCGAGGGCTCCGTGCTCGGCCAGACCTACGACAAGCTCGGCTACGTCCGTGCGACGGTCCCGACGAAGCGCGCCGAGTCCACCATCAAGGCGGCCTCGAAGCTCTCCTCCGTCCTCGGCATCGATCTCAAGCAGGAGATCAAGCTGGACGACCCGACGCCCAAGGGCGACCGGGCCGCCGGAGCGAAGCAGCTGAAGGCCAAGGGCAGTTACGCGGCACCGAACAAGAAGACCCCGGCGAAGAACCCGTACAACCCGTCCTTCGAGACGGGCGCGGTCGACTTCGTCGCGAAGCACCCGAAGGCCGACGGCCGTGGGATCACGATCGGCATCCTGGACTCCGGCGTCGACCTCGGCCACCCGGCCCTGAGGAAGACCACCACCGGCGAGCGCAAGATCGTCGACTGGGTGACCGCCACCGACCCGGTGAGCGACGGCGACGGCACCTGGCTGCGGATGACCGAGTCCGTCACCGGCCCGACGTTCGCGTCCGGCGGGAAGACCTACTCGGCCCCGGCGGGCAGCTACAAGTTCGCCACCTTCGCCGAGGCGGCCACCACCGGTGGCGACATGGCGGGCGACCTCAACCGCGACGGTGACACCACCGACGTCTGGGGCGTGCTGTACGACCCGGTCACCGGCACCACGCGGGTCGACCTGAACAACAACGCGGACTTCTCCGACGACAAGGTCCTCAAGCCGTACAAGGAGAAGTTCCAGGTCTCCTACTTCGGTGAGGACGACCCGCGGACCCCCGTCGTCGAGCGGATCCCGTTCGTCGTCGAGACCCGCAAGGGTGTCACCTACAACGCGGCCGGCGCCAAGGCCGACTTCGTCAACATCGGTGTCATCGAGGGCTCGCACGGCACGCACGTCGCGGGCATCACCGCGGCCAACGGGCTGTTCGGCGGCAAGATGAACGGTGCCGCCCCCGGTGCCAAGATCGTCTCCTCGCGTGCCTGCACCTGGTCCGGCGGCTGCACCAACATCGCGCTGACCGAGGGCATGATCGACCTCGTCGTCAACCGCGGCGTCGACATCGTCAACATGTCGATCGGCGGCCTGCCGCCGCTGAACGACGGCAACAACGCGCGCGCCGAGCTGTACAAGCGGCTCATCGACATCTACGGCGTGCAGCTGGTCATCTCGGCCGGCAACAGCGGCCCGGGTCTCAACACCATCGGCGACCCGTCCGTAGCCGACCACGTGATCTCGGTGGGCGCGTCGATCTCCAAGGAGACGTGGGCGGCCAACTACGGCTCCAACGTCACCAAGAAGTACGACATGCTGCCCTTCTCCTCACGCGGTCCGCGTGAGGACGGCGGCTTCACGCCGGTCATCTCGGCTCCGGGTGCGTCCATCAACACCACCCAGACCTGGGCGCCGGGCGGTCCGGTCAAGGAGGCGGGTTACGACCTGCCGGCCGGCTACTCCATGCTCCAGGGCACCTCGATGTCCTCCCCGCAGGTGGCGGGCGCCGCGGCGCTGCTGCTGTCGAAGGCGAAGCAGAAGGACATCGAGCTTCCCCCGGTCGACCTGCGCACCGCGCTGACCAGCACCGCGAGCCACATCAAGGATGTGCCCGCGCATGTCCAGGGCTCCGGTCTGATCGACATCGTCAAGGCGTGGAAGCAGATCGCCAAGCAGGGCAAGCCCGCGCACGAGTTCTCGGTGAAGGCCCCGGTCGACACCGCGATCGACTTCGCGCTCAAGGACCCGGGCTTCGGCACCGGCCTCTACGACCGCGAGGGCGGCCTGAAGGTCGGCGAGACCAAGGTCTACGACGTCGTCGTCACCCGGACCACCGGCCCGGACCGCAACGTCCAGCACAAGCTGACGTGGAAGAACAACGACGGCACCTTCTCGCTGAGCAGCCCCCAGTACGTCTCGCTCCCGCTCGACACGCCGGTCAAGCTCAAGGTCAGGGCGAAGGCGAAGACCGCCGGGGTGCACAGCGCGATCCTGCGGCTCGACGACAAGAAGACCTCCGGCGTCGACCACCAGATCATGACCACGGTCGTCATCGCCCACGAGCTCCAGCAGCCCGGTTACGCCTTCAAGTCGTCCGGCTCGGTGCAGCGCAACGGCACCACGTCGTACTTCGTCAACGTGCCGGAGGGCGCGAAGAACCTCGAGGTCGCCATCAGCGCACTGCGCTCGGGCAGCCAGACCCGGTTCATCGCCCTGCACCCGTACGGGACGCCGGTCGACCCGACGTCCACGATCAACTGCTACCCGAACTACGAGAACCCGGCCAACACCTGCCGCCCGGACGTGCGTTCCTACAAGGACCCGCAGCCCGGCGTGTGGGAGATCGAGGTCGAGGCGCGGCGCACGTCGCCGCTGCTGGACAACCCGTTCAAGCTGGACGTCTCCCTGCTCGGTGTCTCCTTCGACCCGGCGGTGCAGACCATCGCCGAGGCTAAGGTCGGCACTCCGGCCCCGGTGAGCTGGACGGTCACCAACGGCGCCGCCGCCCTCCAGGGCAAGCTCCAGGGCGGCTCGCTGGGCTCGGCCAAGGTGGACAAGCCGTCGATCTCCACGGGCCAGACCCGTGAGACCACGGTCACCATCGGCGCGGGTGTCGAGAAGCTCGACATCGCCATCGGAGGCACCTCGGACGCCAACGCGGACATCGACCTGTACGTCTTCCGGGGCGCCACGCAGGTCGGCAGCTCGACCACCTCCGGTTCCGAGGAGTCGGTCAGCCTGGTCAAGCCCGCCGCGGGCACGTACACGGTCGTCGTCGACGGCTACTCGGTCCCGGCCGGTTCCACCGCGTACGACTACCGCGACGTGTTCTACGCACCGTCGCTCGGCACGATCAAGGTCGACGCCGGCAAGGCCGTGAACCTGGCCAACGGTGCGTCGGCCCAGGTCGGCGCCGAGGTCGTGGTCGCCGGAGCGGCCCCCGAGGGCCGTCAGTTCTTCGGCGAGGTCCAGGTGGTCAACGCGCGCGGCACCGCCGCGGGCACCGGCAGCGTCGTGATCGAGAAGGTCACGCCGTAACGGATCCCACCGGCAGGACGGCGGGGCGGGCGCTCTCACGAGCACCCGCCCCGCTGTACGTGTTCCTCGTCACAGACCGCGTACGCCGCCGCAGATGTTTCCCCACGCGGGCACGGGCATCGCAGAATCTGCGGTCCTCGCACGAGGAGTCCGCAGGTCGGACAATGGATTGGACAAGGCGGGCCGGGACATACGCATCATGGAGCGGCATACGGACCGCACAGACGCACAGGTGTACAGAACAGAGGAGTCCTCGTGAAGGTCGGAATCGTCGGCGCCACCGGTCAGGTCGGCACAGTCATGCTCAGGATCCTGGCCGACCGCAACTTCCCGGTCGACGAGCTGCGGCTGTTCGCCTCCGCCCGGTCCGCGGGCTCCACGATCGGCTTCAAGGGCTCCGCCGTCACCGTCGAGGACGCCTCCACGGCCGACTACACCGGCCTGGACATCGTGCTGTTCTCCGCCGGCGGCGCGACCTCGAAGGCGCTGGCCGAGAAGGTCGCCGGGCAGGGCGCCGTGGTGATCGACAACTCCTCCGCCTGGCGCAAGGACCCCGAGGTCCCGCTCGTCGTCTCCGAGGTCAACCCGCACGCGGCGAAGGTCCGCCCCAAGGGCATCATCGCCAACCCGAACTGCACGACGATGGCCGCGATGCCCGTGCTACGCCCGCTGCACGACGAGGCCGGTCTCGAAGCGCTGACCGTCGCCACCTATCAGGCCGTCTCCGGCTCCGGGCTCGCCGGGGTCTCCGAGCTGCACGGCCAGGCGGCCAAGGTCGTCGCCGACGCCGAGAAGCTGGTCCACGACGGCGAGGCCGTGGACTTCCCCGAGCCGGCCGTCTACAAGCGTCCGATCGCCTTCAACGTGCTGCCGCTGGCGGGCTCGATCGTGGACGACGGCTCGTTCGAGACGGACGAGGAGCAGAAGCTCCGCAACGAGTCCCGCAAGATCCTGGAGATCCCGGAGCTGAAGGTCTCCGGCACCTGCGTCCGGGTCCCGGTCTTCTCCGGCCACTCGCTCCAGATCAACGCCCGCTTCGCCCGCCCGATCGGCGTCGAGCGCGCCTATGAGCTGCTGAAGGACGCCGAGGGCGTCGAGCTGTCCGAGATCCCGACCCCGCTCCAGGCGGCCGGCAAGGACGCCAGTTACGTCGGCCGCATCCGGGTCGACGAGACCGTGGACAACGGCCTCGCGCTGTTCGTCTCCAACGACAACCTCCGCAAGGGCGCGGCGCTGAACGCCGTGCAGATCGCGGAGCTGGTGGCGGCCGAGCTGAAGGGCTGACCAGCCGCGTCACGCGTACGCGTACGGCAAGGGGCGGCCACCGGAGTGCACCGGTGGCCTCCCCTTCGCGTGTGCGGGTCAGAGCGCGAGGTGTCGGCGCAGGGCCCTGTCGATCTCCGCCATGCGCTGGTGGGGCACCTCACCGATGCGCTTCAGGATCCGCCCGGGGGAGACCGCCCGGATCTGTTCGCACTGGACCTTGGAGTTCTGCGGGAGATGGCTCTCCTCCGCGGCCAGAAGGACCTGGAAGCTGAGGATCCGCGAGGTGTTCGAGGTCAGGGGCACCACGGCGACGACGCCCCTGCCGGACACCTCGGCCGACCGGTTGGCGGCGTTGTTGGAGACGATCACCGCCGGACGCACCTTGTTGGCTTCACTCCCCCGCGCGGGCTCCAGGTCCACGAGGTGGATGTCACCCCTACGCATCCGTGAGCCCGTCGGCCACCGTGCGGTCCCAGAGAGCGGCGTCCTCACTCGCGTCCCACTCCTGGAACGCCTCGGCGTACTCCGCCTCCAGGCCTGCGGTACGCAGCAACTCGATGGCGGCGTGTATGACGGCGGACCGGGAATCGGCGTCGGTCTTCGCCGCGTACTCGTCGACGAAGGCGACATCCTCCTGGGGTAGGCTCACACTGATCTTCATACCAAAGATGCTACCACCGGTAGGACAGAAGGCGCTACCCGTCGTCCGGCGGGGGCGAACGTGGAAGGATGATCCGAAACGTCACCATCAAAGGAGATGACCGCGTGCCTGGCACGAATCTGACCCGCGAAGAGGCACAGGAGCGGGCGCGCCTGCTGACCGTGGACGCGTACGAGATCGATCTCGACCTCTCCGGAGCGCAGGAGGGCGGCACCTACCGGTCCGTGACCACCGTGCGCTTCGACTGCGCGGAGGCGGGTGCGGAGTCCTTCATCGACCTGGTCGCCCCGGCCGTCCACGACGTGGTGCTGAACGGCAAGGACCTGGACGTGGCCGCCGTGTTCCGCGACGCGCGGATCGCCCTGCCGCATCTGCGCGAAGGCGCCAACGAGCTGAAGGTCGTCGCCGACTGCTCGTACACCAACACCGGTGAGGGCCTGCACCGGTTCGTCGACCCGGTCGACGAGCAGGCCTATCTGTACACGCAGTTCGAGGTCCCGGACGCCCGCCGCGTCTTCGCCTCGTTCGAGCAGCCGGACCTGAAGGCGACGTTCCGGTTCACCGTGAAGGCCCCCTCCGGCTGGACGGTCATCTCGAACGCGCCGACGCCGGAGCCGAAGGACGACGTCTGGGCCTTCGAGCCGACGCCGCGCATCTCCACGTACATCACGGCGCTCATCGTCGGCCCGTACCACTCGGTGCACAGCTCCTACGAGAAGGACGGCCAGTCCGTCCCGCTCGGCATCTACTGCCGCCCGTCGCTGGCGGAGTACCTGGACGCGGACGAGATCTTCGCCGTCACCCGGCAGGGCTTCGAGTGGTTCCAGGAGAAGTTCGACTACGCGTACCCGTTCGCCAAGTACGACCAGCTCTTCGTCCCGGAGTTCAACGCGGGCGCGATGGAGAACGCGGGCGCGGTCACCATCCGCGACCAGTACGTCTTCCGCTCCAAGGTGACGGACGCGGCGTACGAGGTGCGGGCCGAGACGATCCTGCACGAGCTGGCCCACATGTGGTTCGGCGACCTCGTCACGATGGAGTGGTGGAACGACCTCTGGCTGAACGAGTCGTTCGCCACCTACACCTCGATCGCCTGCCAGGCCGACGCGGCGGGCTCGAAGTGGCCGCACTCCTGGACCACGTTCGCCAACTCCATGAAGACCTGGGCGTACCGGCAGGACCAGCTGCCCTCCACGCACCCGATCATGGCGGACATCAGCGACCTGGACGACGTGCTCGTCAACTTCGACGGGATCACGTACGCCAAGGGCGCCTCCGTGCTGAAGCAGCTCGTGGCGTACGTCGGCAAGGACGCGTTCTTCCAGGGCGTGCAGGCGTACTTCAAG
This sequence comes from Streptomyces sp. iso_384, assembly GCF_056172905.1. Lineage (NCBI taxonomy): Bacteria > Bacillati > Actinomycetota > Actinomycetes > Kitasatosporales > Streptomycetaceae > Streptomyces > Streptomyces sp. iso_384. The sequence continues at coordinate 1,564,470 of NZ_JBWBTT010000001.1, read as the reverse complement.
GCGCACGCCTTCGGCAACACCCGCCTGTCCGACCTGCTGGGCGCGCTGGAGAAGACCTCCGGCCGCGATCTGAAGACCTGGTCGAAGGCGTGGCTGGAGACGGCGGGCATCAACACCCTCCGCCCGGAGATCGAGACCGACGCGAACGGCGTCGTCACCTCGTTCACCGTGCTCCAGGAGGCCCCCGCGCTGCCCGCCGGCGCGAAGGGCGAGCCGACGCTGCGCCCGCACCGCATCGCCATCGGCGCCTACGACCTCGACGCCGACGGCAAGCTGGTCCGCACCGACCGGATCGAGCTGGACGTCGACGGCGAGCGCACCGACGTTCCCGCCCTGGTGGGCAGGGCCCGTCCGGCGGTCGTCCTGCTCAACGACGACGACCTGTCGTACGCCAAGGTCCGCCTCGACACCGAGTCGCTGCGGGTCGTCACCGAGCACCTGGGCGACTTCACCGAGTCGCTGCCGCGCGCCCTGAGCTGGGCCTCGGCCTGGGACATGACACGCGACGGCGAGCTGGCGACCCGCGACTACCTCTCGCTGGTGCTCTCCGGCATCGGCAAGGAGTCGGACATCGGCGTCGTCCAGTCGCTGCACCGCCAGGTGAAGCTGGCGCTGGACCTGTACGCCGCGCCGGAGACCCGTGAGGGCGCGCTCAACCAGTGGACCGACGCGACGCTGGCGCACCTGCGCACGGCGGAGCCGGGCAGCGACCACCAGCTGGCCTGGGCCCGCGCCTTCGCGGCCACGGCCCGCAACCCGCAGCAGCTGGACCTGCTCCAGTCGCTGCTGGACGGCACGGAGGCGATCGAGGGCCTGGCCGTCGACACCGAGCTGCGGTGGGCGTTCGTGCAGCGGCTGGCGGCGGCCGGTCTGCTGGACGAGGAGGAGATCGCCGCCGAGTACGAGCGCGACAAGACCGCGGCGGGCGAGCGCCACGCGGCCTCCGCGCGGGCGGCCCAGCCGTCCGAGGAGGCCAAGGCCCGGGCGTGGGCCTCGGTCGTGGACTCCGGCGAGCTGCCGAACTCGCTCCAGGAAGCGGTCATCAGCGGCTTCGTCCAGACGGACCAGCGTGAGCTGCTGGCCCCGTACACGGAGAAGTACTTCGCCTCGGTGAAGGGCATCTCCGACTCGCGCAGCCACGAGATGGCCCAGCAGATCATCGTGGGCCTCTACCCGTCCCTCCAGGTCTCGCAGGAGACACTGGACGCCACGGACGCCTGGCTGGCCTCGGCCGAGCCGAGCGCGGCCCTGCGCCGGCTGATGTCGGAGTCGCGGTCCGGTGTGGAGCGCGCTCTGAAGGCCCAGGCGGCGGACGCGGCGGCGGCCACCGCGTAACACGGCGTACGGCCCCGGGGGCGCCCTCTTCGCTGCGGCGGAGGGGGCGCCCTTTTCGGGTCAGCGGGCGGGCCGGCCCGTACGGCTCCAGCTTCCGGCCCCGCCGTCGCGCGTTCGGCGGCCGTGCGCGCGCGCCGTGATCTCCCGTGGCCTACGGTCCGAAGGGTCGTCGCATGATGCTTCGGACGCAGGCCACGGGAGGGTCCCATGCCCGGCTTCGCCGCCGTGCCGGTCGCGCTGGCCCTGTGCGCGGGGCTGGTGACGGGCCCCGCCGCGCCGGTGACCGGACGCCCGGACTGCCGGTCCGGTCCGGCGGGCTGCTACGACCTCTACACGTACGGGTACAGCCTGGGGCTGCATCCGTTCACCGGGCCGGACGCCGTACGGCGGCAGCTGACCGACCACTTCTGGCTGTTCCCGGTCAGCGGCGGCTGTGCGGGGCGGATCCGGGCGGGGGCGCGCTGCGAGCTGCTGGGCGGCAATCCGGTCGAGGTGGAGTACATCGGGAACGACTTCTTCCAGATCAACACGCTGCCGGGGCACCAGCTGGGCCGGGGCATGCACATCCGCTTCGCGTTCTCGCGGACCCTCGGCTTCCACACGATGACGGTCCGGGCCTGGCAGGACCGGCCCACCGACTGCACGGGCGAGGTCCTCTGCAACGGGGTGAACCGGGTGTTCGCGTGGGTGACCTGGCGGGTGCTGGCCAAGACGCTGCACGTCACGGCGTACGCCGCCTGAGCCGCCGGTTCCGCTGGAAACCGCCCGGCGGGCGGGCGCAGGAGCGCAGCCGTCCGCCGGGCGGGAACTGGGGGCCGGAGGTCAGGTCCGGGGGGCGGTTACGGGGTTACGCGCCCGACTCCTCGTAGCGGCGGGTCAGTTCGGCGGTGCCGGACTCCGTGAGGGTGCCGTGCAGCCGCATCCGGGCCACGCCGCCGTCGGGGAAGGCGTCGAGGCGGACGTGGGTGACGACGGCCTGGGCGCGCAGCACGAAGCGGTGCGGGGTGTCGGGCTGGAGGCGGGTGCGCGGGATGATCTCGAACCACTCGCCGGTGTCGCCGTTGCGGCCCTGGAGGGCGATCCAGCCGGCGGAGTTGCCCTTGAGGTAGGCGGTGTCGATCTCGATCGCGCGGACCGCGCCCTGGGCGGGAAGGCGGAAGCGGACCCAGTCGTTGGTGTCGCGGACCCGGCGGCGGCGGTTCTCCCAGCCGTCGTCCATCTTGCGGGAGGTGCCCGGCAGGATGATCTGGGTGGGCGAGGAGTAGAAGCGGTCGGAGGCGTCCTCGTACGTACCGCCGTTGAGGACCGAGATCAGGTCGATCGTGCCGAGCGCGGCGAGCCAGGCCGGGTCCGGGACGACCTCGCCGTGCACGCGGAGGCGGGCGATGCCGCCGTCGGGGTGCTGGCAGAGGCGCAGGTGGGTGTAGCGGCGGCCGCCGGTGATCTCGAAGGCGTTGGCGGCGTGGCCGCGCACGGGGGTGGGCGGAAGGATCTCCTCCCACTTCACGTCGTCGGCGAGCAGGGCCTCGGGGCTCGGGGCGCCTTCGACTGCGGTGGCCTGCACCGATACGCGCTGCGGGTAGTTGCCGCGGAAGTGGGCGGTGTCCACGATCAGGCCGCGGACGATGCCGGGCGCGCCGAGGCGGACGATGGCCCAGTCGTGGTCCTCGGGGGCCGGGAAGGGGTGGCCGGCGTCCGCGCCGCGGCGGCGGCGGGTCTCCCAGCCGTCCATGATCTTGCCCTTGTGCCCGAAGTGCTCGGGGTCGAAGACGGCGCGCTCACGGATCAGCAGGTTCTCGCGCTCGGCGAAGAACTCGTCGTTGGCGGCGATCACGCCCGCGCCGAGGCGGCGGCCGGCGAGGTCGACCAGCTCGGTGAAGGAGAGGTCCCCGGCTTCGCGGTAGTCGGCGTACGGGTCGCCGCCGCCGTAGGGCGCGGCGTCATTGGCGTGGGGGTCGGTGTCGGTGTCCTGGAATGTGGTCTCGCTCGCGTCGAAGGTCATGGCTCCTACCTTCGCGCCACCGCACCCATCAGGTCCATCGAAAGTTTTCGCAGATATCGTTCAGCTCAGCTGAACGATCGGGCGGCTTCGGTGAGCGCCGCGAGCACCCGTGCCACCGCCGGACCGCTCTCCGCCCCGTGCCGGACCGCCGCCACCACATGGCGGCGCGGCCGGTCCGCCTCCAGCACCCGCATCACCACGCCCTCGCGGCGCTCCCGGGCGGCCATCCGCGGCACCAGCGCCACGCCCATGCCCGCCTCGACCAGGGCGAGGATCGCGGTCCAGCCGGCGGCGCTGTGGGCCTGCTCGGGAACGAAGCCGGCCGCCTCGCAGGCGGCGGTGGTGATCTCGGACCAGGGCCCGGAGCCGCCGAAGATCCAGCGGTCGGCGGCCAGGTCCGCGAGGCGCAGGGCGGGCGCGGCGGCCAGCGGGTGGTCGGCGGGGAGCGCCACGTCCAGCGGGTCGGCGAGCAGCGGGAAGAGGCTGAAGCGGGGGTCGCGGGCGGTGGGCGCGTGGGCGGCCAGCGACAGGGCCAGGTCCACCTCGCCCGCGGTGAGCAGTTCGTACGCCTGGGCGGCCTCGGCCTCCCGTACGCGTACGTCGGGCCCCGGGCGGTCCTCGGCGCGCAGCAGCCGGACGGCGGGGACGACGAGGGCGGGCACGGCGGTGGAGAACGCGGCGACCCTGACCTCGCCGGCCTCGCCGCGGAGATAGCCGGTCAGTTCCGCCTCCGCCCGCTCCAGCTGGGCGAAGACCGCCTCGGCGTGGCGCAGGACGAGGTGGGCGGCGTCCGTGAGGCGGACCCGGCGGCCCTGGGCCTCCAGGAGGTCCACCCCGAGCTGCTTGGCCAGGTTGGTGAGCTGCTGGGAGACCGCGGAGGGGGTCATCAGGAGCGCCTCGGCGGTCGCCGTGACCGTGCCCCGGTCGCGCAGGGTGCGCAGGATGCGGAGCTTCTTGACGTCCCACTCGGTCATGGGCGCAACCTACCGGCCCGGCGCGGGCGGGCCCGTCCTGGTCCGCACGCACGGGTGCGCCGCGCGGTGGTTCTCACCGGCGGCGCACCTGTCGGGCTTGTCGTGCGTGTGCGGGATCAGACCTGCTTCTTGGACTTGTCCAGGACCATGACCAGGCCCGTGATCACCACGAACAGGGCGATGGGCGCGACCACGTAGAGACCGATGGTCTCGATCGCGCTCAGGCGCGGAGCCGGGTCGTCACCGTCGTCGGGCGTGAGCGCGAGCGCCGGGGCCGACATGAGCAGCATCATCAGCGTCGTCCCGGCCGCAACGACGCCGGCGCGCATAGCGTTCTTCTTGTCCACGGTGCCAACGTAGCGAACGCCTAAGGACGGCGCTCGCCCGGGGGTGCCGTATGAGGCTTTCGGGGCCTGAGGACCTCCATCAGCGCGTGCAGCCGGGGCGAGGCGGCGATCTCCTCCAGGGTGACCGGATGGCCCTCGGCGTCGGCGATCGGGAGCCGCCAGTTGGGGTACTGGTCCCAGGTGCCCGGGAGATTCTGCGGGCGGCGGTCGCCGACGGTGTCGGGGAGCCAGACGCCGGTCATCCGGGCGGGGGTGCGGAGCAGGAAGCGGTGGACGGCCCGGACGGCGGCCTCCTCGTCGCCGTCGCCCTCGGGGAGCATCCGCAGCCGGGCGAGGAGGGCCAGCCACTCGGCGGTGTCGGTGGCGTCCTCGGTCAGCTCGTCCTCCAGGGAGCGGGTGAGCAGGCCGAGGCGATGGCGCAGCGTCACATGATCGCCGGTCAGCCGGGCGGCGGTGGAGGGCAGATCGTGGGTGGTGGCGGTGGCCAGACAGTCGCGGCGCCACTTCTCCGGGGCGAGCGGGCGGCCGCCGCCGGCCCAGTCACGCTCGAACCAGAGCACCGAGGTGCCGAGCACACCGCGCCGCGCCAGCACCTCGCGGACGCCGGGCTCGACGGTGCCGAGGTCCTCGCCGACGACGGCGGCCCCGGCCCGGTGGGCCTCCAGGGCGAGGACGGCGAGCATCGCCTCGGCGTCGTACGCGACATAGGTGCCGTCGGTGGGCGGGCGGCCCTCGGGCACCCACCAGAGCCGGAACAGACCCATGACGTGGTCGATGCGCAGGGCCCCGGCCCGGGCCAGCAGCCCGCGGAGCAGGCCGCGGTAGGCGGCGTAACCGGTGGCGGCGAGGACGTCGGGGCGCCAGGGCGGCAGGCCCCAGTCCTGGCCGCGCGCGTTGAAGGCGTCGGGGGGCGCGCCGACGGACATGCTGTGGGCGAAGGCGTCCTGCTGGGCCCAGGTGTCGGCGCCGGCCGGATGCACGCCGACGGCGAGGTCGTGGACGATCCCGATACTCATCCCGGCGTCCTCGGCGGACCGCTGGGCGGCGGCGAGCTGGGTGGCGGTCAGCCAGGCGAGGCGGCAGTGGAAGTCGACCCGGTCCAGCAGCTCGGACCGGGCGCGGGCGGTTCCCGGGGATCGGGGGTCGCGCAGGGCCTCGGGCCAGGTGTGCCAGTCGGGGCCGTGCACCTCGGCGAGCGCGCACCACAGGGCGTGGTCCTCCAGCGCCGGGCCCTGCTCGGCCAGGAAGTCGCAGTAGGCGGCGCGGCGGCCGGGCGTGAGGGGCACCTCGACGACCAGCTCCAGGGCCTGGCGCTTCAGCTCCCACACGGCGTCGCGGTCGATCAGCGCGCCCTTGTTCAGCACGGCCTCGCTGAGGGCCGCGGCGTCCTGCCGGAGGTCGTCCAGGGTGGCCCGGTCGCGGACGTGGCCGTATTCGGGGATCGACTCGACGTGCAGATGGACCGGGTCGGGGAAGCGGCGCGAGGAGGGGCGGTACGGGGACGGGTCGGTGGGCCTTCCCGGAACGGCCGCGTGCAAGGGGTTGACCTGGACGAACCCGGAGCCGATGGTGCGCCCGGCCCAGCCGGCGAGGTCGGCCAGGTCGCCGAGGTCGCCCATGCCCCAGGAGCGGGCGGAGAGCAGGGAGTAGAGCTGGACCAGGAAGCCGTGCGACCGCTCGGGCGGCTGCGGGACGCGGGCCGGGGCGGCGATGAGGGTGGCCGTGGCCCGGCGGTGGTCCGGCGTACGGACGTGGATGCGGTGGACACCGTGGGGCGGCGGAATCCACCAGGCGGGCGCGGAGGCGGAGGCGCCCGGGGCCGCGGGGGGCGTGGCGGAAGCGGAACCGCTGCCTCCCTGAGGCGCGGCGGGCGCGGCGGGCTCAGCGGAAGCGGAAGCGCCGCCTCCCGGAGCCGTCACGGGCGGCCGCGTCACCGGGGCGGCGGGGGCCGCCGCCCGGGACCGCATGCTCAGCGGGGCGGGCGGGCGGCCCGAGAGGTGTCCCGGGGCCTCGGTCGGCTCCGGCTCGACCGTGACGGTCGAGCCGGGGGGCAGCCCGGCTAGGGCGGGCGGCAGGGGCTCGCCGGCCCAGACCACCACGGTCGGCGGCAGGAGGCGCGAGCGGGACTCCGCGGCGACGAGGCACTTCCGTACGTCCGCCGGAGTGCCGGCGTCGACGCCCAGCGCGGCGAGCACGGCGATGACCGTGTCGTCGGGGACGGACACCGTGACATCCGGCGACGGGGAGTAGGAGGTGGCGACACCGTGCAGTGCGGCGAGCCGGGACAAGCCCATTCAGACTCCTGGGAACTCCAAGCCCCCTGCGGTGCCGGGTGCGGTCGGCTCGCTGGTCAGAGGGGCGACGGAAGCGAGCGGAGGCTCGCTCGTGAGAGGGGTGGCATCGGCGAGCGGAGGCTCGCTGGTCAGTGGCGCGGAATCGGCGAACGAGGATTCACCGAGCAGGAGGGAGACATCGGCGAGCGGCGGACCGCTGATCAGGTGGGCGACATCGGCAAGGGGAAGTTCGCTGGTCAGCGGGGCGGATTCGGGCTGGGCGGGGACCTGTTTGGAAAGGGCGGAGAGGAGAAGCTGCGCGGCAGCGGGCATGGTGGCCTCCTGGCCATGGAGAACAGGACACAGCAGGCCTACCCAGGCCTCGCCGCGGCAGACGTGGACGTGATGCAGGCGTTATGACAACGAGCCCAACGTGCTCTGGGTCACATTCCGTTCCCTCGACTGCCACCTATGGACCGTTTTCAGCCACTCCCGTCCGCCACACCAGCCCCACCGGGCCCGAAGGTGCCGCCATTCCCGGCAAATACGACACAACGGCCACGCGCATTGACACCCTCGCGCGCGGGTGGTGGGCTCGGACCCCGCCGGGGGTCCACCGGCTGCGGGCCGAGGCGGTCGACACGGCGTTCCCGTGCCGGCAGTGGGTACGTACGGAAGGGAAGTGCGACGTGCGGATCGGGCGCAGAAGGCAGGCGACGGCCGTGGCCGCCGCCGTGATCGGCGGACTCATCGGATCCGTCTCCGTCGCTCCGGCCGCGACGGCCGCCCCCGCCGATCCCGGCCGCCCCGTGGCCGGCACGGCCGACCGCGCCGACAGCGCGCGCCCGCCGTCCGTCTGGCCCCGGCCGCAGAGCATGAAGACCACCGGGCCCGCCGTGGAGCTGGGCTCCGAGGCCACCCTCGTCGCCGCGCCGGGCTCCGATCAGTACGCCGTCGAGCAGGCCCGCTCGCTGCTGCGCGCAGCGGGCGTCACGACGCTGCACGAGAGCCTGCCCGGCGGCGGGCCCGTGGTCCGCCTCGGCGGCACGGGGGCCGGTGAGGCGCTACGGGCGCTGCGCGCTCCCGACCGGGCCGATCTGCCGTCGGGCGGCTACCGGATCGCGGTCGGCCGGGTCGCCGGACGCGCCACCGTCGCGCTGGACGGGCTCGGTGGCGACGGCCTCTTCCACGCCGTCCAGACCCTGCGGCAGCTGGTCACCGGCGGCACGGTGGCCGGCGTGACCGTACGGGACTGGCCGGGAACCGCCGTACGCGGCATGGCCGAAGGCTTTTACGGACAGCCGTGGACCCGTGAGGAGCGGCTCGCCCAGATCTCCTTCATGGGCCGCACCAAGCAGAACCGCTATCTCTACGCGGCGGGCGACGACCCCTTCCGGCTGGCGCGCTGGCGCGAGCCGTACCCGGCCGACAAGCGGGCCGACTTCCGGGCGCTGGCCGAGCGGGCGCGCGCCGAGCACGTCACGCTCGGCTGGGCGCTCTCGCCCGGTCAGGCGATGTGCATGGCCTCGGACCAGGACGTCAGGGCGCTGACCAGGAAGGTCGACGCGATGTGGGCGCTGGGCGTCCGGGTCTTCCAGCTCCAGTTCCAGGACGTCAGCTACAGCGAGTGGCACTGCGACCTGGACTCCGAGACCTTCGGCAGCGGCCCGAAGGCGGCGGCCCGCGCCCAGGCCCGGGTCGCGGGCGCCCTCGCCCGGCATCTGGAGGAGCGGCACCCGGACGCGGCCCCGCTGTCCGTGCTGCCGACGGAGTTCTACCAGGACGGGGCCACGGACTACCGCACCGCGCTGGCGGCCGAGCTGGACGACCGGGTGCAGGTGGCCTGGACCGGTGTCGGGGTGGTGCCGAAGAAGATCACCGGCGGTGAACTGGCCGGGGCCCGCGCCGCGTTCCGCCATCCGCTGGTGACGATGGACAACTACCCGGTCAACGACTACGCCCAGGACCGCATCTTCCTCGGCCCGTACACCGGCCGGGACCCCGCGGTGGCGAGCGGTTCGGCCGCGCTGCTGGCCAATGCGATGGAGCAGCCGTCCGCCTCCCGGATCCCGCTGTTCACCGCCGCCGACTTCGCCTGGAACCCGAAGGGATACGACCCCGCCGCGTCCTGGCGGGCGGCGATCGACGATCTGGCGAGCGGGGACGCGGGGGCCCGGGACGCGCTGCTGGCGCTGGCCGGGAACAGCGCGGGCTCGGTGCTCGGCGCGGAGGAGTCCGCCTACCTCCAGCCCCTGTTCGACGCCTTCTGGAACTCCCGCGCCGACGCCTCACGCCGCGACCGGGCGGCGGCCGAGCTGCGCGCGGCGTTCTCCGTGATGCGGCAGGCCCCCGAGCGGCTGAAGACCCCCGCGGAGGGCCGGCTGACCGACGAGGTGCGGCCCTGGACCGAGCAGCTGGCCCGCTACGGCCGGGCCGGTGAGCTCGTGGTGGACCTGCTCCAGGCCCAGGCCGCCGGGGACGGCGCCGCCGCCTGGCGCACCGAGCTGGCCCTGGAGCCGCTGCGCGAGGAGATCAGGGCGAGCCGGGCCACGGTCGGCAAGGGCGTGCTGGACCCGTTCCTGGACAGGGCGGCGAAGGTGGCCGCCGGGTGGAACGGCGCCGACCGCGCCTCGGGCCGGGTCACGAAGGACGCCCACAGCTATACGGTCCGGCTGGACCGGACCCGCCCGGTGGAGGCCGTCACGGCGCTCGCCGAGCCCGGGACCGCCCTCGGCGGCGCGGTCGTGGAGGCCCATGTGCCCGGCGAGGGCTGGCGGGCCCTGGGCCGGCTCTCGCCGAGCGGCTGGACCCAGACCGCCGCGAAGGGGCTGCGGGCGGACGCCGTACGGGTCACCGTGCCGGAGGCCGCCCGGAGCGCCCCGCCCTCGTATCTGAGCCCCACCCTGCCCCCGGCCCCCGCCCTCGTGACGTCCACCCCGCAGGTGCGCGCCCTGGTGCCGTGGTTCGGCGACGAGCCCGCCGCCACGCTCGACCTGACGCACGGCGAGACGGACGCGGAGATCGGCGGCGAGCCCCAGCGGGTCGCGGCGCGGCTGGCCGGGCGGCGTCCGGTCGAGGTGAAGGGCAAGCTCACCGCGAAGGCCCCGGAGGGCATCGAGGTGCGAGTCCCGAAGCAGACGACCGTGCCGCGCGGATCGCGTACGGAGGTGCCCGTGGACATCACCGTCCCGGCGGACACCCCGGCGGGCGAGTACGAGGTGCCGCTGACCTTCGGCGGCCAGGAGTCCACGCTGACCGTGCGGGCCTTCCCGCGGACCGGCGGCCCGGATCTGGCGCGTACGGCGAAGGCCTCGTCGTCCGGCGACGAGACCCCGGACTTCCCGGCCGCGGCGGCCTCCGACGGCGATCCGGAGACCCGGTGGTCCTCGCCGGTGGAGGACGGCGCCTGGTGGCAGACCGAGCTGCCGAAGCCGGTGCGGCTGGGCCAGGTCGTGCTGAGCTGGCAGGACGCGTACGCCTCCCGCTACCGCATACAGGTCTCCGCCGACGGCCGCACCTGGCGCACCGCCGCGACCGTGGCGGAGGGCCGGGGCGGGCGCGAGTCGGTCCGGATGGACGAGAAGGACGCCCGGTTCATCCGGGTGCAGGGCGAGGGCCGGGCGACCCAGTACGGCTATTCGCTCTGGTCGGTGGAGGCGTACGCGGTCGCGGACGACTGAGCGGTGACGCGGGCCCGGGAACGACGAAGGCCCGGTGACAGCAGGTCCTAGGCGGACACGCCGTCGATCCGGGCCATCACGTCGTCCGCGCCGAACGGTTGCAAGTACGGCAGCCAGCGCGGGTCGCGGTGTCCGGTCCCGATGATCCGCCAGGCCAGGCCGGTCGGCGGGGCGGGCTGATGGCGCAGCCGCCAGCCGAGCTCGGGCAGATGGCGGTCGGCCTTGACGTGGTTGCAGCGGCGGCAGGCCGCCACCACGTTGTCCCAGGCGTGCTGCCCGCCCCGGCTGCGCGGGATGACGTGGTCGACGCTGGTCGCGGCGGCCCCGCAGTACATGCAGCGCCCGCCGTCCCGGGCGAACAGCGCCCGCCTCGTCAGGGGAACGGGCCCCCGGTAGGGGACCCGGACGAAGCGCTTGAGCCGGACCACGCTGGGAGCGGGCACGGCACGGGTGGCACTGTGCAGGAAGGAGCCGGACTCCTCCAGGCAGATGGCCTTGTTTTCCAGGACGAGGACGAGCGCGCGGCGGAGCGGTACGACGCCGAGCGGCTCGTACGACGCGTTGAGAACCAGGACGTGCGGCACGGTGGATGCCTCCTTGTACGCCGGCGGCGCGTGGCTCGCGCCGGGACGATCCGATCTCAGTCTCTCCTCATGCCTGGTCAAAGCGCCACCACGTACGGGTAACGGGCCGGGAGGATTTTTCTCACCCCGGGCCCCGCGCTCCGTTCCGCGGTGCCGGACGCCAGCCTCACCAGGGCGGCCTCCCGCGCTGTGCGATCGGCCACAGCGGAGGTGTTCCCGGTGAGACCTGTCTCTCCTCGCGCGACGGCAACGATCCACTCCCCCGGCTTCGTTACTGTTGTCGACCAGCCGTCGTCCCCGTGGAGGTCCCTCTCGTGTCCCTGTCCGCCCTCTTGGCCGCAGCCCCGTCTCCCGAGCCGGGGGGCTCGCTGGACGAAGCCGCCGAACACGCCGGGAACGCCGCGGGCTGGGTCGAGGAGAACTGGTCCACCTGGCTCAGCACCGGGTTGCGGATCCTGCTGATCGTGGCGGTCGCGATCACGCTGCGTTATCTGATCCGGCGCGCCCTGACCAACCTCATAGAGCGGATGAACCGCAGCGCCCAGGCGGTGGAGGGCACCGCGCTCGGCGGGCTGCTGGTGAACGCCGAGCGCAGACGCCAGCGCTCGGAGGCGATCGGCTCGGTGCTGCGCTCGGTGGCCTCGTTCGTGATCATGGGCACGGCCGCCCTGATGGTCCTGGGCGCCTTCAAGATCAACCTGGCGCCCCTGCTCGCCTCCGCCGGTGTCGCGGGCGTGGCGCTCGGTTTCGGCGCCCGCAACCTGGTCACGGACTTCCTCTCCGGCGTCTTCATGATCCTGGAGGACCAGTACGGGGTCGGGGACAGCATCGACGCGGGGGTGGCCTCCGGCGAGGTCATCGAGGTGGGGCTGCGCGTCACCAAGCTGCGCGGCGAGAACGGCGCGATCTGGTACGTCCGCAACGGCGAGGTGAAGCGGATCGGCAACCTCAGCCAGGGCTGGTCCACGGCCGGGGTCGACGTCACGGTACGCCCGACCGAGGACCTGGAGCAGGTCCGCAAGGCGATCACCTCGGCCGCCGAGACGATGACCAAGGAAGAGCCCTGGTCGGAGCAGCTCTGGGGCCCGGTGGAGGTGCTCGGCCTGGACGCGGTCCTGCTGGACTCCATGACGGTCCGGGTCACCGCGAAGACGATGCCGGGCAAGTCGGTGGGTGTGGAGCGCGAGCTGCGCTGGCGCATCAAGCAGGCGCTGGACGACGCGGGCATCCGCATGATCGGCGCGGTCCCGCCCCAGGCGGATGGCGAGTCCTCGGCGGACCCGGCGGCGGGCGTGGCCGCACCGTCGGCGTACGCCTCGGCGACCTCCCCGCAGTCGCTGGCGGCGACCCCGATACCGCCGCCCGCCAATCTGACCAAGTAGGCCCCTTCGCCTTTCCTACGCCCCCGGCCGCCCCCTGGACCCCAGGAAGGCGGCCGGGGGCGTCGTCGTGTCGGGTGTCGCGCCAGGTAACGCTTTGATTGCCGGACAGGGGGCACCCATTGACGCCCCGGTGACCTGCGCCCTACCGTCCTCTCAACCGAATAGGAAACTTTCCTAACAGAGTCACGGACGTGAGTTCCTGACAGAGGGCGGTGCATCCACGATGGCGGGAACCACTCCCGGCCCACCCGGCACACCGGGCACCCCGCGGGTGCTGCGGGCCATGAACGACCGGGCCGCCCTCGATCTGCTGCTGGAGCACGGGCCGCTCTCCCGGACCCGGATCGGGAAGCTGACCGGGCTCTCCAAGCCCACCGCGTCCCAGTTGCTGGCCCGGCTGGAGGCGGCCGGGCTCGTCGTCGCCACCGGGACCAGTGAGGGACGGCCCGGGCCCAACGCGCAGCTCTACACCGTGAACGCGCGGGCCGCCCATGTCGCCGGGCTCGATGTGAACGCGCGGCGCATCGTCGCCGCCGTCGCGGACGTGACCGGGCGGACCGTCGGGCGGTTCGAGCTGGCGACCCCGGGCCGGCGCGCCGACAGTGTGGTGCGGCAGGTCGCCGACGCGCTGGACGGGGCGGCGAAGGACGCCGGGCTGACCCGCGCCGACGTCCACCGGATCGTCATCGGCACCCCGGGCGCCTTCGACCCGGGCACCGGGCGGCTGCGGTACGCCTCGCATCTGCCCGGCTGGCACTCCCCCACCCTGCTGGACGAGCTGGCCGCGTTCCTGCCGATGCCGGTGGAGTACGAGAACGACGTCAACCTCGTCGCCGTGGCCGAGCAGCGCCTCGGCGCGGCCCGCGGCCACGAGGACTTCGTGCTCCTGTGGAACGAGGAGGGCCTCGGCGCCGCCCTCGTCATCAACGGCCGGCTGCACCGCGGCTTCACCGGCGGCGCGGGCGAGGTCGGCTTCCTGCCGGTGCCGGGCACCCCCCTCGTCCGCCAGGTCGTCAGGGCCAACAGCGGCGGCTTCCAGGAGCTGGCGGGCGCCCAGGCGGTGCCCCGGCTCGCGAAGGCGCTGGGCATCGACACCCCGCAGCAGCCGTACGCGAAGGTCGCCGCCGAACTGCTGACCCGGGCGACCGACGCGTACGAGCAGGACGAGGCACTCACCGAACTGCTGCGCCAGTACGCCCAGCGGCTCGCCACCGGGCTCGCCTCCGTCACCGCCGTCCTGGACCCCGGGCTGATCGTGCTCTCCGGCGAAGCGGTCGCGGCGGGCGGCGAGATCCTGCGCTCCCTGATCCAGTCCGAGCTGGCCGAGCTCGCCGCCTCCCGGCCCCGGCTGGTGGTCGGCGAGATCGACCGTGAACCCGTTCTGCGCGGCGCCCTGGAGAGGGCGCTCGCCGATACCCGCGACGAAGTGTTCGACACCTCGCGCTGAACCACCCCTTCCCGCATTCCCCCTCGTCTGCCTCTTCCCTGCCCCTGGGAGTTTTGTCATGCGCACAAGCCGTCTCACCACCACCGCTGTCGCCGTCGCCGCGATATCGGTGCTCGCCACCGCGTGTACCGGCCAGTTTGAGGCCGGCGCCTCCGACGACCCGAACGCGAAGACCACGATCAACTTCTGGCACGGCTGGAGCGCGCCCGCCGAGGTGAAGGCGGTCCAGGACAACATCGACCGGTTCGAGAAGGCCCACCCGAACATCACCGTGAAGGTCTCCGGCAACATCAACGACGACAAGCTCAACCAGGCGCTGCGCGCGGGCGGTTCGAACGGGCCCGACGTGGTCTCCTCCTTCACCACCGCCAATGTCGGCAAGTTCTGCTCGTCCGGAGCCTTCGCCGATCTGAAGCCGTTCATCGAGAAGTCCAAGCTCGATCTGGAGAAGACCTTCCCGAAGGTCCTCCTCGACTACACCCAGTTCGAGGGCAAGCGCTGCGCCCTGCCGCTGCTCACCGACGCCTACGGCCTCTACTACAACAAGGACGCCTTCAAGAAGGCCGGTATCACCGCGCCGCCCAGGACGATGTCGGAACTGGCGAGCGTGGCCGAGAAGCTGACGGTGGAGAAGGGCGACAGCTACGAGCAGCTCGGCTTCATGCCGACCTTCCACGGCTACGAGACCGTCGCCGACCACTACCTGTCCTCCTGGGACCACACGTACTTCGACGAGAACGGCAAGTCCAACATCGCCAAGGACACGGCGTTCGCGGAGATGTTCACGTACCAGAAGAAGCTCGTCGAGCAGCTCGGCGGCTACGACAAGCTGGAGAAGTACCGCGGCACCTTCGGTGACGAGTGGGGCGCCAAACACCCGTTCCACACCGGTCAGGTCGCCATGCAGCTGGACGGCGAATGGCGGCTCGGCATGGCGGAGGACGCAGACGCCGGCTTCGAGATCGGTGTCGCGCCGATGCCCGTCGCCGACGACGAGGCCGACAGCTACGGCAAGGGCTTCCTCTCCGGCACCATCGTGGGCATCGCCCCGGCCAGCAAGAAGCAGAACGCCGCCTGGGAGCTGGTCAAGTTCATGACCAGCGACACGAAGGCGGTCGTCGACTTCGCCAACGGCATCCGCAACGTGCCCTCCACCTTCGAGGCGCTGAAGTCGCCCGACCTGAAGTTCGACCCGCGGTTCAAGACCTTCCTGGACATCGCCCAGCACCCGAAGTCCAACACCCCCGACGGGGCCGTCAACGGATCGACGTACCAGCAGACGATCCAGGACTTCGGCTACCAGTACGAGAAGGGTGCGGTGAAGGACCTCCAGGCCGGTCTGGAGAAGACCGCGCAGCAGATCGACACCGACATCGCCAAGGCCAAGTAGCCCCCGATGACGACGCACACGCTCCGCTCGAAGCGCCGCAGGTCGGCGCTGCGCACGGCGGCCTTCATGTCGCCGTGGCTGATCGGGTTCTCGGTCTTCTTCGCCTACCCGATGGTCTCGACCGTCTACTTCTCCTTCACGCAGTACGACGGTTTCGGGGCGCCGGTCTTCAACGGGCTGACCAACTGGACGTATGTCTTCAGCGACTACCCGATGTTCTGGCCGTCGCTGCGGAACACGCTGTGGCTGGTGCTCGTGATGGTCACCTGCCGGGTCGTCTTCGGACTCGGCGTCGGGATGCTGATCACGAAGATCAAGACGGGTACCGGGGTCTTCCGGACCTTGTTCTATCTGCCCTATCTGGCTCCGCCGGTCGCCGCGACGCTCGCCTTCGTCTTTCTGCTCAACCCCGGTACCGGGCCGGTCAACGCGATCCTCGGGGAGTTCGGGCTGCCGACGCCGGGCTGGTTCAACGACGCCACCTGGTCCAAGCCGGCGCTCACAATGCTCGCGATCTGGGGCATCGGCGATCTGATGGTCATCTTCATGGCCTCGCTGCTGGACGTGCCGGCCGAGCAGTACGAGGCGGCCGAACTGGACGGCGCGTCCGCCTGGCAGAAGTTCCGCTTCGTGACCCTGCCGAACATCTCGCCGATCGTGCTGTTCGCCGTGGTGACGGGCGTCATCCAGGCGATGCAGTACTACACCCAGCCGCTCGTCGCCGGAAAGGTCGCCTCCGGGATCATCGGCGGCTCCGGCCAGTCCTTCGAACCCGGCTATCCCGACAAGTCGACACTGACGCTTCCGCAGCTCGTCTACAACCTGGGCTTCCAGCGCTTCGACTACGGCGCCGCCTGTGTCGTCGCCCTCGTCCTGTTCGCCCTGGCCATGGCCTTCACAGCGCTGCTCATGCGGGGCCGCAACAACCTGATCTCGGCCGGTGACTGAGCCATGACCCATCTCCTCGACAAGACCGCCGCCGTTCCTTCTGCGGCGACGCCTCGCGGCCCGCGCACGCCGGCCGCGCGCACCGCCCGCCGCAAGGCGCTGCTGCACTGGATCGCCGTGCACTCGCTCGGGATCGCCGCCGCGCTCTTCTTCGTGCTGCCGTTCGTCTTCGTGGTGCTGACCTCGCTGATGAGCGACCAGCAGGCGCTGACCCGCGACCTCACCCCGAACACCTGGGAGTGGGGCAACTACGAGCGGGTCTTCAACACCCCGGGCTTTCTGACCTGGTGGCGCAACACCCTGCTGTACGCGGGCGTCGGCACCGTCCTCACCGTGGTGTCGTCGGTCCCGGTGGCGTACGCGCTGGCGAAGTTCCGCTTCCGGGGCCGCAAACTGTCGCTGATGCTCGTCATCTCGATGATGATGCTGCCGCCGCAGGTCGTCATCATCCCGATGTACCTGTTCTGGGCCAAGCAGATGGACCTGTCCGGCACCCTGTGGCCGCTGATCATCCCGATGGCCTTCGGCGACGCGTTCTCCATCTTCCTGCTGCGGCAGTTCCTGCTGACCATTCCGAACGAGTACCTGGACGCCGCCAAGGTCGACGGCTGCGGTGAGTTCCGCACGCTGATGCGGGTCGTCCTGCCGATGGCCAAGCCGGGCATCGCGGCCATCGCCCTCTTCCAGTTCTTCGCCGCCTGGAACGACTACTTCGGACCGCAGATCTACGCCTCCGAGAACCCGGCCGCCTGGACGCTCAGTTACGGCCTCGAATCCTTCAAGGGCGCACACCACACCGACTGGAACCTGACCATGGCCGCGACCGTTCTGGTCATGGCCCCCGTGATAGCCGTCTTCTTCTTTGCCCAGAAGGCATTCGTCGAGGGCGTCACACTGACCGGAGTAAAGGGCTGACATGAAGCTCGCAGTAGTGGGTGGCGGGTCCACCTACACCCCTGAACTGATCGACGGATTCGCCCGGCTGCGGGACACGCTGCCGATCGAGGAGCTGGTGCTCGTCGATCCGGCGGCCGACCGCCTGGAGCTGGTCGGAGGTCTCGCCCGGCGGATCTTCGCCAAGCAGGACCACGCCGGGAAGATCACGACCACCACCGACCTCGACGCGGGCGTCGCCGACGCCGACGCGGTCCTGCTCCAACTGCGCGTCGGCGGACAGGCCGCGCGCAACCAGGACGAGACCTGGCCGCTGGAGTGCGGCTGCGTCGGCCAGGAGACCACCGGCGCCGGCGGCCTCGCCAAGGCGCTGCGCACCGTGCCGGTCGTCCTGGACATCGCCGAGCGGGTCCGCCGCACCAACCCGGACGCCTGGATCATCGACTTCACCAACCCGGTCGGCATCGTCACCCGGGCCCTGCTCCAGGCCGGGCACAAGGCCGTCGGTCTGTGCAACGTGGCGATCGGCTTCCAGCGGAAGTTCGCCCGGCTGCTGGAGGTGGAGCCGGGCCAGGTGCACCTCGACCACGTCGGGCTCAACCATCTGAGCTGGGAGCTGGGCGTACGCCTCGGCGGCCCGGACGGCGAGAACGTCCTGCCCAAGCTGCTCGCCGAGCACGGCGACACCATCGCCGACGACCTCCGCATGGACCGGCGGATCGTGGACCGGCTCGGGGTCGTCCCCTCCTACTACCTGCGCTACTTCTACGCCCACGACGAGGTGGTCAGGGAGCTCGGCACCAAGCCGTCCCGGGCCGCCGAGGTCGCGGCGATGGAGAAGGAACTGCTCGCGATGTACGGCGACCCGGCGCTGGACGAGAAGCCCGAGCTGCTCGCCAAGCGTGGCGGCGCGTTCTACTCCGAGGCGGCCGTGGACCTGGCGGCATCGCTGCTGGGCAACGGCGGTTCCCCGGTCCAGGTGGTCAACACGTACAACAACGGGACGCTGCCGTTCCTCCCGGACGACGCGGTGATCGAGGTCCAGGCCCGGGTCGGGCACGACGGCGCGACGCCGCTGGCCGTCCCGGCGCTGGACCCGCTGCACGCCGGTCTGATCGCCAACGTGACGGCGTACGAGGACCTCGCCCTGGAGGCCGCGCTGCGCGGTGGCCGGGACCGGGTCTTCAAGGCGCTGCTGGCCCACCCGCTGATCGGCCAGTTCGACTACGCCGAGGGCCTCACCGACCGGCTGATCGCGCACAACCGGGAGCACCTGGCGTGGGCGTGAACGTGTCGGTCGTCGCCATCGACGCGGGCAACAGCAAGACCGACGTGGCGCTGATCGGCGAGGACGGCACGGTGCTGGCCACGGCGCGCGGTGGCGGCTTCCAGCCGCCCGTGGTCGGGGTGGAGGCCGCGATCGACGTGCTGGCCGCCGTCCTGGGGCGGGCGGTCGCGGAGCTGCCGGCTCCGCCCGTCCTGTCCGGTCATGTCTCCGCGTGTCTGGCCAACGCCGATCTGCCGGTCGAGGAGGCCGAGTTGGCCGCCGCCCTGGAGGTCCGGGGATGGGGCTCCTCGGTGGAGGTGCGCAACGACACCTTCGCGATTTTGCGCGCCGGGGTGGACGAGCCCCGGGGCGTCGCGGTGGTGTGCGGGGCCGGGATCAACTGCGTGGGCATGACTCCGGACGGGCGGACCGCCCGCTTCCCCGCGATCGGGCGGATATCCGGTGACTGGGGAGGCGGTTCGGGGCTCGCGGAGGAGGCGCTGTGGTTCGCCGCGCGCGCCGAGGACGGGCGCGGTGAGCCGTCCGAGCTGGCCCGTACGCTGCCGGCCCACTTCGGGCTCGACTCGATGTACGGCCTGATCGAGGCGCTGCACCGGGGCGGGATCCCGCTGGAGCGGCGGCACGAGCTGACGCCGGTGCTCTTCGCCACGGCGGCGGGCGGCGACCCGGTGGCCGGCGCGCTGGTGGAGCGGCTGGCCGAGGAGGTGGTGGCGATGGCCTCCGTCGCGCTGAACCGGCTCGGTCTGCTGGAGGAGGAGGTTCCGGTGCTGCTGGGCGGCAGTGTGCTGGCCGCGCGCCATCCGCAGCTGAACGACCGGATCGCCGAACTCCTCGCCGCCCGCGCCCCGAAGGCCGAGGTGCGCGTCGTGTCCGAGCCGCCGGTGCTGGGCGCGGCGCTGCTGGGCCTGGACCGTACGGGCGCGGGGCCGAAGGCCCGTCGGAGGCTGCGCGCGCAGTACACCTGAGGGCCTTCGCGGTTCGCCGTGAGACAGGGAGCGTCCCCCGCGCGATGCGCGTGGGGGACGCTCCTCGTTCGTTCCTCGTACGGGTGAACGCCTGGCGCACGAGGTGCGCGAGGGAACCGATCGGGCTCCTGGAACGTGTACCTGATGGGACGTCCGTTCGCTCAGGTCCGTTCGCTTATGGGGATGTATACGGGCACGTTGCACCGCTTGCCTTGATCGGCCGCGTCCGTCCTGATCGAATGCGGTGACCGGTGAGGGGAACCGCCGTCAGTGACCGAGGGGGAGGTCGAGTGACACACCCGCCGAGCGGCGGCACACAGACGTCGCGTACGCCGGACCCGGTGTCCGTGCCCGTCGGCGTGCCCGCACAGCGCCGCACCACATGGGCCGCGCAGACCGAGCGGCTGCGCGCCGTGGCGACGACCGAGCCCGGCCGGCTCCAGATCATCGGGGCCGTCCTGGCCCTGCTGGTCGTGGCGTTCGGCGCGGTGACGACGCTGGAGATCTCCTCGCGCGCCTCCTCGGCCGACGACGTGGTCAGCCGGAGCCAGCCGCTGAGCGCCGACGCGGCGGACATCTACCGCTTCCTGGCGGACGCGGACACGACGGCGGCCAGTGGGTTCCTCGCGGGCGCGCAGGAGCCCGAGGCCGTGCACGAGCAGTATCGCAAGGACATCGAGGAGGCGGCCCGGCTGCTGGTGAAGGCGTCGGGCAGCACCGACTCCGACAGCACCTCCAGCCATGAGATAGCCACCCTCAACAAGCTGCTCCCGGTCTACACGGGCCTGATCGAGCGCGCCCGCGCCAACAACCGGCAGGGTCTGCCGTTGGGCGGCGCCTATCTCCGGTACGCGAACCAGAAGATGACCGGTGAGATGCTGCCGGCCGCCGAGCGGCTGTACGCGGCGGAGTCGGGCCGGCTGGAGACGGACTCCGCCGACGCCCGGCAGTGGCCGCTCCTCTCGCTCGGCGCGGGGATCGTGGTGCTCGGCGCCCTGGCGTGGATGCAGCGGCGCACCTACCGCCGGACGAACCGGGTGCTGAACCACGGGCTGTTGGCGGCGACGGCCGCCGCCTCGGTGGTGGTGCTCTGGCTGGCGGTGGGGCATGCGGTGGCCCGTGCGGAGCTGCGGTCGGCGATGGTGCACGGTCAGGCGTCCCTGGATGTGCTCAACGACGCCCGGATCAGCTCCCTGAAGGCGCGCGCCAACGAGAACCTCACCCTGGTGGCGCGCGGCGCGGTGCTGACCCCCGACGGCTCCGCCGACCAGTACGAGGCGGACTACACCACGGGGATGAAGGCGTTGAAGGGCCAGTTGGAGCAGGCCGGGGGGCGGGCGGACGACGAGCGCGGGAGCGCGCCGGTGGCCGACGCGACCAAGGGCGTGGCCGAGTGGCAGGTCCGCCACCGCGAGGCCCGGGCCACGGACGACCAGGGCGACTACGACGGCGCCCTGGAGCAGATCATCGGGACCGACAAGTCCACCGGGGAGTCCTTCCAGCAGGTGGACGCCGCGCTGGAGAAGGCGCTCGCCCATGAGCAGGGCGAGTTCACCTCGGCGGCGAAGGACGGGCGCGGGGCCCTGCGGGGTCTGCCGACCGGGGCCGCGGCGCTGGCGGTCCTGGGGGCCGCCGCCGTGATCGTCGGGGTCAACCGCAGGCTCTCGGAGTACCGGTGAGAGGGGCAGCGATGAGCAGGTCGAAGGACCGGCCCGGGCGCCGCGGCCTGCGCGGCTGGGGCGGTGTGACGGGAATGGCGGCGGCCTGCGCGGTCACCGCGGCGCTCACCCTGCTGCCGCTGGCCCACCACGGCGACGGGGCGGCCGGGGGCGGCACCTCGGGCGGCGGGGCGGTGACGGCCGTCCAGACGCGGGCCGAGGAGTGCACCGAGCCGGAGGCGAGCCTGCCCGCTTCGGGCGACGACGGGCCGAACATCGACACGATCAAGCAGCGCGGCAAGCTGATCGCGGGCGTCGACCAGAACAGCTTCCGCTGGGGCTACCGCAATCCGGAGAGCCGTGCGCTCGAAGGGTTCGACATCGACCTGGTGCGGGCCATCGCCAAGGACATCCTGGGCGACCCGAACGCGGTGATCTTCCGTGCGATCCCCACCAACCAGCGCATCGCCGCACTGGAGAGCGACCGGGTCGACGTCGTCGTGCGGACGATGACGATCAACTGCAAGCGTCTGGAGCAGGTCTCCTTCTCCACCGCCTACTTCCAGGCCGGGCAGCAGGTGCTCGCCCCGAAGGATTCGGCGATCACCGGCTACGACTCCTCGCTGAAGGGCAAGCGGGTCTGCTCGGCCGAGGGCTCCACGGCGTACGAGGCGCTGGAGAAGAAGTCCTTCGGGGCGCTCTACAAGGACGACTTCGACGGCACCGAACGCGACCCGGACCTGCTGACCGTGCCCAACCAGCTGGACTGCCTGGTGCGGCTCCAGCTCGGCGAGGTCGACGCGGTCGTCACGGACAACGCCCTGGCGGCCGGTCAGGCGGCGCAGGACCCGGCGGTGGAGCTCAAGGGGGAGGCCCCGTTCACCACGGAGTACTACGGCGTCGCGACGAAGAAGGGCGCGAACGACCTGGTGGCCCGGGTGAACAAGGTCCTCGTGGACTATCGCGCCGGCGGCGCGAACAGCCCCTGGATGACGTCCTACCAGGAGTGGCTGGCGGCCGGACTGCCCGGCATCAAGGGGCCGCCCGCGCCCAAGTACCGCACCGACTGACCCCGGCGCACGGCAGTACGCACCGGTCGCAGCGGGCCGGAGCAGACCGAAGCAACCGATCCCGCCGGGCCCACCGGCCCGGCGGGGAGAGCGGAGAGGTGATCGATGGGCGTCGCGGGATCCTTCCCCAGCTTCGCGGGGAGGCCGCCCGGCCCGGTCATGGACCGGGAGGAGGCGGACCGTGCGCTGGCCCGGCTCGGTGCGGAGCACGAGGCCATCGAGACCTCGCTCCTCGCGCTCCAGGACCATGCCGGCCGCCGGCTCCTGGAGGGCGCCGAGCTGACCGGCCTCACCCGGGAGCGCTGGGCCACGACCGAACAGTCGATCACCCTGCTGTGGGGGTATTTCGACGCGTACGCGGGGGCTCTGTCCGAGGCCCGGGAGATCCGTGCGCGGCGCCGCCATCCGAACCGCGAGGACCTCGTGGCCCTGACCGACCTGCTGCGGGGCGAGGCGGTCACCGTCGCCAACCCGAGTGCCGTGCCGCCGCCTTCGGTCGCGGGCCCGGCCAGGCTCTCCGAGCGGTTCTCGCTCCAGGAGCTGGTCGCCCGGATGAACGAGCTGTACGCCCGGTCCCTGGACATGGTCGTCGCCTCCGACTCCGTCTGGTCGGCGCTGCCCGCCCGGATCGATCTGCTCGCGGCCGAGCTGCACCGGACGCGTTCGCTGGCGCACTCCGTGGGGGTACGGCCCGGTGAGCATCCGGCCGGGGACGATCTGGCGGAGATCACCGAGGAGCTGACCACGCTGCGGGTGCAGGTGATCTCCGACCCGCTGGCGTTCTGGCTGCCGGGTCCGGGCAGTGCCGCGCCCGGCGGCGGCCGCCCGGACACCTCGCGCTACGACCGGGCCGCCCGCGCCCTGGAAGACGTACGGCGGGAGATCGAGGCGGTGCTCGCGGTCCGGCAGGACGCGGAGGCGCGGCTGGTGCGGCTGCGGGACGTGCTCTCGCGGGCCGACCGCACCCTGACGGAGGCCCGGGCGGCGCGCGGTGAGGTGCTGGCGAAGATCGCCGCCTCGGAGGTGCCCGCGGTCAGCGGTCCGCCGACCGCCCTCCAGGAGCGTCTGGCGGCCGCGTCCGACCACCGCAGGCACGCCCAGTGGCACCGGCTCTCGCCGCTGCTGGAGGCGCTGGAGCAGGAGGCCGAGGACGAACTGCTGCGCGCCCGCGAGTCGCTGACCTCGGTGACGGCCCCGCTGGCGGTCCGCGCGGAGCTGCGCGGCCGGCTCGACGCGTACAAGGCGAAGGTGGCCCGGCACGGCCTGGCGGAGGATCCGGTGCTGATCGAGCGGTACGACGCGGCGCGCCGGATGCTGTGGAGCGCGCCGTGCGATCTGCGCGTCGCCGAGCAGGCCGTGCTGCGCTACCAGCACGCGGTCGCCGACATGCTGACGCCGCGCCGGCCCGACGGACCGCAGGACCGGCCGGGCGCGGGCACGGGCGAGCAGCAGGGGGAGACACGATGAGTACGCAGTGCCAGCGCCCCGCGTGCGAGGGGAACTACGAGGACATGGGCGGCGGTGAGCTGTACTGCGACACCTGCGGTCTGGCGCCGGTCGTCTCGCCGACGGGCATGGTCTCCTCACCGCCCACCGGGGTCGCCGGGGGCGGCCGGGCGAGCAGCCGGGACAGCTCCTCGCAGCGCTCGGGCTCCCGCGCCTCCGCCCGGTCCTCGTCCCGTTCGTCGACCTCGCGCCGTTCGGTCTCGGGCCGGCTGTCGCGCTCGCTGTCCGGCGCGTCCGCCTCCCGTTCGGTCTCGGTGCGTTCCTCGGGCTCGACGTCGGCGACCTCGGCCCGGGGCCGGCTCGGCGTCGGCCTGGTGGAGGTCCCGGACGTGCCGCGGCCCGACCCGCGCACGGCGGTGATGGAGAACCCGGAGGTGCCGGAGCGAAAGCGGTTCTGCTCCCGTTCGGACTGCGGGGCTCCGGTGGGCCGTTCGCGCGGTGAGCGGGAGGGCCGCACCGAGGGGTTCTGCACCAAGTGCGGTCACCCGTACTCCTTCGTGCCGAAGCTGACCGGCGGCGACATCGTGCACGGCCAGTACGAGGTCGTGGGCTGTCTGGCGCACGGCGGTCTCGGCTGGGTGTATCTCGCGGTGGACCGGGCGGTCTCCGACCGCTGGGTGGTCCTCAAGGGCCTGCTGGACACCGGCGACCAGGACGCGATGGCCGCCGCGATCTCCGAGCGCCGCTTCCTCGCCGAGATCGAGCACTCCAACATCGTGCGGATCTACAACTTCGTCGAGCACCTGGACCAGCGGACCGGATCGCTCGACGGCTACATCGTGATGGAGTACGTCGGCGGCAAGGCTCTCAAGGAGATCGCCAACGAGCGCCGCACCCCGGCCGGGAAGCGTGACCCGCTGCCGGTCGAGCAGGCCTGCGCGTACGGGATCGAGGCGCTGGAGGCGCTCGGTCATCTGCACAGCCGCAACCTCCTCTACTGCGACTTCAAGGTCGACAACGCGATCCAGACCGAGGACCAGCTCAAGCTGATCGACATGGGCGCGGTGCGCCGGATGGACGACGACGAGTCGGCGATCTACGGCACGGTCGGCTACCAGGCCCCCGAGGTCGCGGAGGTCGGTCCGTCGGTCGCCTCCGATCTGTACACGGTGGCCCGGACGCTGGCGGTCCTCACCTTCGACTTCCAGGGGTACACGAACGTCTTCGTGGACTCGCTGCCGGACCCGGACACCATCGAGGTGTTCAGCACCTACGAGTCGTTCTACCGGCTGCTGGTGCGGGCCACCGACCCGGACCCGGCCCGGCGGTTCGCCTCCGCCGCGGAGATGGCCGAGCAGCTGACGGGGGTGCTGCGGGAGGTCGTGGCGCTCCAGACGGGCCGGCCCCGCCCGGCCCTGTCGACGCTGTTCGGCGCGGAACTGCGCGTGATCGACACGGAGTTGTTCGCCCGGCAGACGGACGACGTCTCGCAGCTCGGCGACCGGGACACCGGCTCCGGGCGGGGCGGGCTGCTCGGCCGCCGCAAGGGCCGTGGCCGCCCGTCGTCCGGTGTTCCGGGCCAGGGCGGCACCTGGCAGCCCCACGGCGGTACGGCACCGGCCGCGCCGGGGGCCGTGGCGACCGCGGTGGCCGGGGCGCTTCCGGTGGGCGCTCAGCCGCCCGGTCCGGCAGGCGGCCTACCGGCAGGTCCGGCGGGTTCGGCAGGTCCGGCGGGTTCGGCAGGTCCGGCGGGTCCGGCGGGTCCGGCGGGTGCCGCGCCGCTGGCGGCGCCGCCGACCCATGTCCGGGGCTCCGCGCAGGGCGGCGCGCCGCTCGCGTACGCTCCCCCGGCGCAGGTTCCGGTTCCGGCGCCCCGGGCGGCGGAGCAGGCGCAGGGCGGCCCGGCCGGACCGTATGTCGCGACCGCCCCGTACGGCCCCTTCGGGGCGACCGCCGGAGGTGTCCTGCTCGCCCTGTTCGACACCCGGGCGACCTCGCTGGCGCTGCCGGTCCCCCGGGTCGACGCGATGGACCCCAACGCCGGTTTCCTCGCCGGGCTGATGGCCTCCGCCCCGGCCGAGCTGATCACCGCGCTGCACACGGTGCCGGCCCCCTCGCTGGAGACCCGGCTGCGGGAGCTGCGGGCCCGGCTGGAGATGCGGGAGCTGGATTCGGCCGCGCGTGCGCTGACCACCCTGGAGGGTGAACACGCGGACGACTGGCGGGTCGTCTGGTATCGGGGCGTCACCTCGCTGGTGACCGGCGACCACGAGACCGCCGCGCTCTCCTTCGACGCGGTCTACGACGCGTTCCCCGGGGAGATGGCGCCCAAGCTGGCGCTCGGGATCTGCGCGGAGGTGCTGGGTCAGCTGGACAACGCCGCCGAGTACTACCGCCTGGTGTGGGCGACCGATCCGGGTTTCGTCAGCGCCGCGTTCGGCCTGGCCCGGGTGCAGGTCGCCGCCGGGGAGCGGGCCGCGGCGGCGAGCACCCTGGAGTCGGTGCCGGAGGCCTCGATCCACTACACGGCGGCCCGGGTCGCCGCCGTCCGGGCGCGGCTGCGCGAGCGTTCGCACCGGGAGCCGCTGCTGACCGATCTGACGGCCGCCGGGATCCAGGTGGCGGCGCTGGCCGCCTTCGGTCTGGACCCGGTGCGCCACGAGCAGTTGTCGACCGAGGTACTGGGCAAGGCACTGGACTGGGTACTCTCCGGTAGTCCCGGTGTCCCGGGGCTGGGCGGACCGGCCGCCGGTTCGCCGGACGCACGCAAGCTGCTCGGCGCCGAACTGAACGAGCGGGGACTGCGGTTCGGGCTGGAGCGCTCGTACCGGATGCTCGCCCGGCTCGCGCAGCGGGGCGACGAGAGGATCGAACTGGTGGAGCGGGCCAACCGTTTCCGCCCCCGGACGTGGGTGTGAAGATGTCTCAGAGCCACCAGCAGCCCGCCCTGTCGAAGTGCCCGGGCTGCGCTGAGCCGCCGGCCGCGGGCGACCTGTTCTGCGGGGCGTGCGGCTACGACCTCTCGGCTGTTCCGGCGCGCCCCGACGACCGGCCCACGATGGCGATCACCGTGCCTCCGGCCGCTCCGGCCGCCGGGGCGGTGCAGTGGCCGGCCGCCGCGGAGACCGACAGTTCGGACGTGCCCGCGCCCGTGCACCATCCGGCGGACCTGCCGGGGACGGACTCGGGCGGCAGGCCGCTGGCGGAGCCGGAGCACGGTCAGCCGGTGGCGGAGCAGGGCGAGGCATCCGAGCCGGGCGCGGCGGCCCGGCCGGGCCAGGTGGACGGGCCGGGGCCGGTGGGTGAACAGGCCTCCGGGCCGGGGCCGGTGCGCCACGACGACCGGGCGGTTCCGGGCGACGCGGCGGATTCCGGTGACTTCGCGCTGGCCGCGCCCGATCCCCGTACGGCGGAGCACGCCGCCGCGGCCGCCGCCGCTCCGGCCCCCGGGGCGAAGGTCTGTGTGGCCTGCCGCTCCGGCCGGGTGGACCCCGACGGATACTGCGAGAACTGCGGGCACGCCCAGCCGCGTGAGCGCGACCACATGGAGCAGGAGCTCGACGCGGTGGCCGCCGTCAGCGACCGGGGCCTGCGCCACCACCGCAACGAGGACTCCTTCGCGGTGTCCTCGACCGCGCTGCCCGACGGTTCGCCCGCCGTCGTCGCGATCGTCTGCGACGGCGTCTCCTCGGCGAGCCGGCCCGATGAGGCCTCCGCTGCCGCCGCAAGCGCCGCCAACGAGGCGCTGCTGGAGTCCCTGCCGCGCGGTACGCATCCGCAGCAGGCGATGCACGAGGCGATCGTCGCCGCGTCCGAGGCGGTCAACGCCCTGGCGCAGGAGCCCTCCGGGGCGATGGAGCACGACGCCCACCGCCATCAGAACGCCCCGGCCTGCACCCTGGTCGGCGCGATCGCGGCGGGCGAGCTGCTGATCGTCGGCTGGGTCGGCGACAGCCGGGTCTACTGGGTGCCGGAGGACCGTACCCGGCCGACCGCCCGGCTCACCGAGGACGACTCCTGGGCCGCGCAGATGGTGGCGGCCGGCCTGATGAACGAGGCGGAGGCGTACGCGGACGAACGCGCCCACGCCATCACCGGCTGGCTCGGCGCCGACGCGTACGAACTGGAGCCGCACACCGCCGCGTTCAAGCCGGACCGGCCCGGCCTGGTGGTCGTCTGCACGGACGGCCTGTGGAACTACGCGGAATCCGCCGAGGAGATGGCCGCCGCCGTGCCGGCCGACGCCCAGGAACGACCGCTGCACGCCGCCCAGGTGCTCGTCGGACACGCGCTCGACGGCGGGGGCCACGACAACGTAACAGTGGCACTTCTGCCGTTCGCCGTACGGCCCCAAGGGGCAGGATCGGCCTGCGAAACCGCTTAACCCTCAAGGAGCCGACCAGATGGCCAACTTCTCCAAGTCGAACGTGCCGCAGTTCTCCGTCGAGGTGTACCAGAACGAGTTCCTGCCCGAGGGCGGCCGCGAGGTCAACGCGATCGTCACCGTCACCTCGACCGGTGGCGGCACCACCGGCGGCATACCGCTGGCGGGTGCGGCGCCCTCGCCCGCGTACGGGCCGGGGCAGGCCCCTGACGCGGCCGTGGTGCTGATGGTCGACTGTTCCGGCTCGATGGACTATCCGCCGACGAAGATGCGCAACGCCCGCGACGCGACGGCCGCGGCCATCGACACGCTGCGCGAGGGCACCCGGTTCGCGGTGGTCGCGGGGACGCATGTGGCCAAGGACGTCTATCCGGGCAACGGGCGGCTGGCCGTCGCCGACGCGCAGACGAAGGCCCAGGCCAAGGACGCCCTGCGGAAGCTGAGCGCGGGCGGGGGCACCGCGATCGGCACCTGGCTGCGGCTGGCCGACCGGCTGCTGAACTCCGCGGACGTGTCCATCCGGCACGGCATCCTGCTGACCGACGGCCGCAACGAGCACGAGTCGCCGGAGGATCTGCGCGCGGCCCTGGACTCCTGCGCGGGCCGGTTCACCTGCGACGCCCGCGGGGTGGGCACCGACTGGGAGGTGAAGGAGGTCACCGGCATCGCCGCCGCCCTCCTCGGCACGGCCGACATCGTCGCCGACCCGGCGGGCCTGGCCGCGGACTTCACGCGGATGATGGAGAACGCCATGGGCAAGGAGGTCGCGGACGTGGCGCTGCGGCTCTGGACGCCGGTGGGGGTGGAGATCCGGTTCGTGAAGCAGGTCGCGCCCACCGTCGCGGACCTGACCGGACGGCGCACCGAGGCGGGGCCCCGGGCCGGGGACTATCCGACCGGTTCCTGGGGCGACGAGTCCCGCGACTACCACGTGTGCGTCCAGGTGCCGGAGGCCGGGATCGGCCAGGAGATGCTGGCCGCCCGGGTCTCGCTGATCCTGCCCGACCCTTCGGGCGCGGGCGCCCCGCAGACCTTGTCGCAGGGGCTCGTCCGGGCCGTGTGGACGGACGACATGGTGGCGTCGACCTCGATCAATCCGCAGGTCGCGCACTACACAGGTCAGGCGGAACTGGCACAAGTCATCCAGCAGGGTCTGGACGCACGCAAGTCGGGCGACTTCGACGGCGCGACGGCGAAGCTGGGCCGTGCGGTGCAGCTGGCGTCGGCGTCCGGGAACCAGGACACTGCGAAGCTGCTTTCGAAGGTGGTCGACGTCGTCGATGCCGCGACAGGTACTGTGCGACTGAAGGCGAAGGTCGCGGAAGCGGACGAGATGACCCTCGAAACGCGCTCGACCAAGACCGTTCGCGTCAAGAAGTAGCAGCACACGATCACCACTCGATCACCTCGCGGACATGGTGCCGCGATCGACAGCATGCGGCCTCCGCGGCCGGAAGAGGAGAGGGGGAAGCGCCGACATGCCGACCTGCCCGAACGGACACCAGTCGGGTTCCGAGGACTGGTGCGAGGTCTGCGGACACCGCATGGCCACCGGCGGTGCACCCGCGGGTGCCGTGCCCCCGCCTCCTCCGCCGCCGCCCGCCCCCGGTTACGGCTACCCGCAGCAGGGTTCCGAGGGTGGCGGGCCCACCATGCAGGCGGAGCTCTGCCCGCAGTGCCGTACGCCGCGTGAGGCGATGGCTCCGTTCTGCGAGGAGTGCCGCTGGAACTTCCTCACCAACACGGCGACCTCGTACACCCCGCTGGCCCCGCAGCACGGCACGCCCAGCAGCCCTCCGCCCGGCCTCAACCTGCCGCCCGGATTCCAGGCGCAGAGCCCCGGCGGCCAGGGCGGTCCCGGTGGCCAGGGCGGTCCCGGCGGCCAGCCCGGCCCTGGCGGCCAGGGCGGTCCGCCCGGTGCGCCGCAGCCGCGCGACCCGTTCGACTACCAGGGCTCGCGCCCCTCGCAGATGAACCGCCCCGCCGAGCCGCTCGCTCCCGAGCAGAATGGTCCGCACGGAAACGGCGGTCAGGGCGGGAACGGCGGTCAGGGCGGGCCTCCGCCGTCGTTCCAGCAGCAGGGCCCTCCGCCGCCGCCCTCGTTCCAGCAGCAGGGCCACCAGCCGCCTGCTCAGCAGCAGGCCGCGCCCTCGACGCGCTCGCCGTTCGAGCCGCAGCAGGCCTCGCCCTTCGCGCCGCCGCAGCCGTCGGGGCACACCGGCGGCGGGGACGACTGGATGCTGCCGCCTCCTTCGCAGGCCCAGCCGCCGCGGCCGCCCCAGCAGTTCCAGCAGCCCCCGAGCCCCCACCAGGGCCAGCAGGGTCAGGACCCGGGTCAGGGCTATGACCAGGGCCGGCAGCAGCACGGGCAGGACCAGGGCTATGACCAGGGTCAGCAGCACGGGCAGGACCAGGGCTATGACCAGGGTCAGCAGCACGGTGGGGTGCCCGGCCAGGGCCGGCCCCAGCAGTCCGCCTCCTGGACCGCCGTGATCGCCCCGGACCGCGCGTACTTCCTCGCGATGATGCAGCGCAGCGGCCCCGAGGCGACCGGGCTGAACCTGCCCGCGTACTCCCCGGAGCAGCGGCTTCCGCTCACCGGGAGCCAGGTCACCATCGGGCGCCGCCGGCACAGCACCGGCGAGTCCCCCGACGTCGATCTGTCGGTGCCCCCGGAGGACCCGGGCGTCTCGCACCAGCACGCGGTGCTGGTGCAGCAGCCCGACGGCGGATGGGCGGTCGTCGACCAGAACTCCACCAACGGCACCACGCTGAACGGCGCCGAGGACCCGATCCAGCCCTACGTCCCCGTACCTCTCCAGGACGGCGACCAGGTGCACGTCGGGGCATGGACGACGATCACGGTCCGCCGGGACTGAACACCCACCGCCACCGGCACCATGGCCGCTCGCCGCCTCACCCGGTGGCGAGCGGCCAGGTGTACGGGCCCTGCGGGTCGTCGAGCCAGGCCCACTGCCGCCCCTGGCCGACCGTGATGCCGTACCTCTCCCGCTGCGGGCGCCCCTCGCGCTCCCAGAGCGAGAGGGCCTCGTGCGGATCGAGGGTGCCCGCGGTCAGGGTCAGGAGAAAGCGGAAGAGATCGTCCCCGGCCACCCGGCGCGGCAGTCCGCCGAGATACGGCAGTCCGCCGGGCAGCGGGAGCGCCCCGCGCAGGGGCACGAAGTACGCCGGGGTGTGCAGGAAGTGCCCCTCGGCGCGCGGTCCGTGCGCCGTCGCACGGACCTGGAGCGAGACCAGGCCGGTGGCGAGCGGTGCGAGGATCCGCGCCCCCGGACGGCACTGTTCCGGCCAGCTCTGCGGTACGGACGGCAGGGTGCAGGTCGCGATGATCCGGTCGTACGGGGCGCGCTGCGGGCAGCCCCGGGCCCCGTCGCCGGTGATCACCCTCGGGTGGTATCCGGCCGCCGCGAGGTGGGCGCGGGCCGAATCCGTGATCTCCGGGTCCAGATCGACGCTGGTCACGGCGGCGTCGCCGAGCCGGTGGGCGAGCAGCGCCGCGTTGTAGCCGGGGCCGGTGCCGATCTCCAGGACCGTGTCCCCGTCCCGTACGTCGAGGGCGTCGAGCATCAGGGCCATCAGGGACGGCTGGCTGGAGGACGAGACGAGTTCGCCGTCCTTGAGCCGGGTGGCCAGCGCCCCGTCCGCGTACACGCCGCGCAGCCAGCGGGAGCGCCGGCCGGGGTCGGGGTCCTCGCCCCAGAGGCGTTCGTAGCCGCCGATTCCGTACTCGTAGTAGAACGGCACGAACAGATGGCGGGGCACCTCGGCGAAGGCCGTACGCCAGGCGGGGTCGGCGAATCCGCCCCGCGCGGCGATCTCCCGCACCAGGGCCTCGCGCGCCGCGTCCGCCTCGGCGTCGCGGACGGGCGCGTCGTGAGCGGGCCCGTCGCGGACGGGCGGGGAGGGGCCCTGCCGGTGCGCACCCGAGTCTCCTGGGTCTCCCCTGCCTCCCGCGTCTGCCATGTCTCCCATCTCTCCACTGTCCTGCGCCGGAGCCGCGCGGGCGAGCGGCGGACCGGGAGGTTCCCGGCCCTTGGTCCTAGGACCCCTGTCCTCGGCCGGTGCGTCTGCGACCATGGACGGGTGACTGAGATTCCGCGCGACACGCTTCAGGAGCAGACCTTCTACGAGCAGGTCGGCGGCGAGGCGACCTTCCGGCGCCTGGTCCACCGCTTCTACGAGGGCGTGGCGGGCGACGAGCTGCTGCGGCCGATGTATCCGGAGGAGGACCTGGGCCCGGCCGAGGAGCGGTTCGCGCTGTTCCTGATGCAGTACTGGGGCGGCCCGCGCACCTACAGCGACCACCGGGGGCACCCGCGGCTGCGGATGCGGCACGCGCCGTTCCGGGTGGACCGGGCGGCGCATGACGCCTGGCTCGGCCATATGCGGGTCGCCCTGGACGAGCTGGGGCTCGCTCCCGAGCACGAGCGGCAGTTGTGGGACTACCTGACGTACGCCGCCGCCTCGATGGTGAACACCGCGGACTGATCGGTTCCGGGCCGCGGACTGATCGGTTCCGGGCCGCGGCCCGACGCGTTCCGGACCGCTGCGCGACGATCCGTGACCGGACAACTCCGGAATTCGGCGTTCCAACCCCGCATAACGATCACGATCGCATCAAGGTGCGGGGGCAAGCGGTTACCAGAACCTGTTGCCTCTGAAAGCATCACCGGTACGCCGGGGGGCGTGCGCATGCGGTGTTTCCGGGGCTGGGGGATCAGGTGACGGGTTTCGTCCTTCTGCGGGTGAGGGCTCATCGCCTTCTGCTCTCCGCGGCGGTGCTCGCCGTCCTGCTGACCACATCCGTCCTGGCCGCGCTCACCGCGTTCTCCGGTTCCGTGGGCGACGCGGCCCTGCGTCACACGCTCACCCACGGATCGGCCGCGTCCGCCGCCCTGGTCGTCTCCGCTTCGGTGGACCACGAGAAGCGCACGGAGGCCGACGACGCCGTCCGCAAGGCCTCCCGTGACGCGTTCGACGGGCTGCCCGTGACCGTGGGGAAGCTGGAGAGCTCGGGGTCGTACGCACTGCCGCGGAGCCTCCAGGACCCGGCCGCCCGGCGCGGCGAGCCGGACCTCACCCACTTCGCCGCCCTCGACCGCGGCCGGGTGCGGATCACCGAGGGCAAGGCGCCCGCGGCCCCCGACGGCGCCGGACCCGTCCAGGTCGCGCTGCCCGTCGTCGCCGCCGAGGCCCTGAAGCTGAAGCCGGGCGCCCGGCTCACCGTCACCGACCGGCTGCGCGACAAGAAGCAGCGGGTCCTGGTCACCGGCGTCTACGAGGCCGCCGACCGGTCCGACCCGTACTGGCAGCTGGATCCGCTCGGCGGGCGCGGGGTGCGCAAGCTGGCGTTCACGACGTACGGTCCGCTGCTCACCGACCCCTCGGTGCTCGCCTCCGGGTCGCTCGGCGAGGGCGAGACCTCCTGGCTGGCGGCCGCCGACTTCGCCACGCTGACCACCGGCTCCATGGAGGGGCTGCGGAATACGTCGGCACAGGCCCCGAAGGCGCTGACGGCCGCACCGGTCTTCGCGTCCGGTGTCACCGCGCGCACCTCGCTGCCCACCGTGCTCGACCAGCTCGACCGGGCACTGCTGGTCTCCCGTTCCACGCTGATGATCGTCGCGGTGCAGCTGGTGCTGCTCGCCGCGTACGCCCTGCTGCTGGTGGCCCGGCTGCTGAACAGCGAGCGCGACGGGGAACGTGAACTGCTGCGGGCCCGGGGCGGTTCGCGGGGCCGGATCACCTCGTTCGCCGCGATCGAGGCGCTGTTGCTCGCGGTGCCCGCCGCGGTGGTCGCCCCGCTGCTCGCGGGGCCGCTGACCGGGCTGCTGGCCGAGCGCAGCGCCCTGTCCCGGATCGGGCTGAAGGTCGGGGAGGCCTCGACCGGGACCGTGTGGCTGGTCTCGGCGGCCGTCGCGCTGGCCTGTGCGCTGGCGGTGGTGGCCCCGTCGCTGACGGCCGGGGCGAGCGGCCGCAGGTCCCGGGCCGCTGCGCTGCCCGGTCCGGTGCGGGCGGGCGCGGACCTCGGGCTGCTGCTCATCGCGGCGGTGGCGTACTGGCAGCTGGACCGGCAGTCCGGCAGCGGGGCGCTCACCGGCGACCGGACGGGCAACCTCGGCATCGACCCCCTGCTGGTCACCGCCCCCGCGCTGGCGCTGCTCGCCGGAACGGTCCTCACGCTGCGCCTGCTGCCGCCCGCCGCGAAGCTCGCCGAACGGCGTGCGGCCAAGGGCCGGGGGCTGCCCGCGGCCCTGGCGGGCTGGCAGTTCAGCCGCCGCCCGCTGCGCGGGGCGGGTCCGGTGCTGCTGCTGGTCCTGTCGGTCGCGATGGGCATGCTGGCGATCGGACAGAGCGCCTCCTGGAACCGCTCGCAGTCCGACCAGGCCGACTTCGGCTCCGGCGCCTCGGTCCGGCTGGTGGGCGGGCACGGCGGCGGTGCGGCGACGGCCGGCTCCTACAGCGCCCTGGACGGGGTGCGGCAGGCGGCGCCCGCCTACCGGGCGGACGTGGAGGTCTCCGGCGGGCGGATGGCCGAGGTGCTCGCCCTGGACACGGCCCACGCGGACGAGCGGATGCTGATGCGCTCCGACCTCACCGACAAGAGCCCGCGCCGGGTGTTCGAGACCATCGCCCCGGAGCGGGCCGCGCGCCCCGGGCTCGTACTCCCGAAGGACAGCACCCGGCTGAAGCTGGACGTGCGGATCGCCACGGTGCCGTCGAAGGGCTCCGGGGCCGTCGCGGACACGGGCACGGCGCCACCGGTCGTCACCGTGCTCCTGGAGGACCGCTACGGCCTCCCCTACCGGGCCCTGGCCGGTCCCGTGCCCCTGAACGGCCGCCCGGTCGCCGTGTCCGTACCGGTGTCGGCGACGGGCGGTCTGGCCGTGACCGGCATCGAGGTGGACGGCGAAGCGCCGTACGGCCACGCGCAGCAGCGCCGGGTCTCGGTGAGCGACGTCCGGGTGGTCACCGGCTCCGGCGCCGAGCTCCCGGTGCCGGCGAGCGGATCGGTGCGCTGGGACGCGGCCATGACGCTCACCGAGTTCGGTGAGGGCCGGCCGGGCAGACCGCCGGTCCGCAACGGCACGTCGGGCCTGCCGGACTTCACCTACGACACCGGTACCAACAGCGAGGACACCTGGGAGCTGACCAGCGGCCTCCTGCGGATCACCGCCGCCCGGCCGAAGGCCACGGCGGTCAAGGCCGTCGCCACGGACGCCTATCTGAAGAGCACCGACGCGAAGCTGGGCGACGAGATCGACGTCACCCTGGCCGGGAACACCATCCGGGTGACCCTGGCGGAGTCGGTGCGCCGGCTGCCGACCACCGAGGCCGCCGAGTTGTCCGGGACCGCCGACCCGGCGACGCGCGGCGGCGCGCTGCTGCTGGACCTCAAGGCCGTCACCGAGGTCCTGGCCCACCGGCCGACCGCCACGATCGAGGCGAGCGAATGGTGGCTGAGCACCGCCCCGGGTGACGCCGCGAAG
Source organism: Streptomyces sp. iso_384 (assembly GCF_056172905.1). Taxonomy (NCBI): domain Bacteria; kingdom Bacillati; phylum Actinomycetota; class Actinomycetes; order Kitasatosporales; family Streptomycetaceae; genus Streptomyces; species Streptomyces sp. iso_384. The sequence goes on along the minus strand of NZ_JBWBTT010000001.1, from coordinate 1,528,892 downwards.
GCGGCCGCCGCCCTGCGCGCCCTGCCGGACACCGACCCGGCCCAGGTGCTGGTCCGCGCGGAGGCCGCCCAGCAGCTGGTCGACGATCCGCTGGGGGCGGGACCGCAGGCGGCGCTGCCGGCCGTCGCGGTGGTCGCCGCCGCGCTGGCGGCGGTCGGCTTCGCGGTCAGCGCCTCCGGGTCCCGGCGCGAACGGTCCGCCGAACTCGGTGTGTTGCGGGCGCTCGGTGCTCCGCGCCGCCAGCTGGCCCGCATGATCGCCGCCGAACAGGGGGTGCTGATCGCCCTCGCACTGCTGATCGGGCTCGGCATCGGCACGGTGCTGACCCGGGCCGTCGTCCCGCTGATCGTGCTGACCGGGCAGGCGAACCGGCCCGTTCCACCGGTGCTGGTCGACCTGCCCGCCGGGCAGGTCGCGGCGCTGCTGGCCGGGGTCGCCGCCCTGCCGCTCGTGATCGTCGCGACGATGGCGCTGCGCCGCGGGGACCCGGCGGTCTCGCTGCGCCACCAGGGGGACCACTGATATGAGCAACGACAAGCGGGCGGCCTCCGCCCCGTGGATCCGTACCCGGCTGCGCACCGCGCCCGGTGCGGCGACGGCCCTCGCGGTGCTGGTGCTGGTGACGGCGTTCCTCGCCGCGGCGTTCCCGCGGGCGGTGGACGCGTACGAGACGAAGGGGCTGCGCCACGACATCGCGACGGCGGACGCGGGCCGCAGCACCGTGGAGATCGCCCGCCCGCAGCCCGGTCTCGAACTGCCGCAGGAACAGCGGGAGGCCGAGGCGCGGAGCCCCGAACTGGCGCGGGTCGGCAAGGCTCTGCTGAAGGCCCTGCCCGCACCGCTGCGCGCCGACACCTCGTCGGTCGCGTACGGCGTGCGCACCACGAAGCCGATCGTCGCGAACGAACCCTGGCTGCCGCGGCCCGATGCGAAGCCGCCACAGCTCACGTATGCGGCGCAGTCGGGGCTGAAGGACCACGCGACGCTGTCCTCGGGCGCCTGGCCCACGACGCCGGGCGGGGTGACGGCGGACTCCCGTGCGGTGCAGGGCGCGGTCACCGAGGAGACGGCGGCCGAGCTGAAGGTGAAGGTCGGCGCGACCATCACGCTGCCCACCGCGGCACAGGAACCCGTCACGGTGACGATCACCGGCATCGTGGCTCCGCGTGATCCTCAGGGCAGCTACTGGTCCACCGATCCGCTGCTGCGCAGCCCGTCGCTGGTCCCGGACCCCACGGACCCTTTCCCGGTGCACTTCTGGACCGGCACCGTCCTGCTGGCCGAGGACGCCGGTCCGGTGCTCCTGAGCACGGCCGCCGAGCCTGTCCTCTTCTGGCGGATCCCGCCCGACCCGGCAGGGCTGACCGGCCCCGACGGTTCCCGGCTGACGTCCGCCATCGCCTCGCTGGAAAGCGGCCCCGGGCTGCTGAAGGTGCGGAGGATCGCCGGGGACACCGCGGTGGTCGGCACCGGACTCGGCCACATCGTGGAGTCCAACGCGCGGATGCGCGACGCGATCGGTCCGGTGATCGCGGTCGCCGGCCTCGGCATCGGCTCCGTGGCCGCCGTCGTCCTGCTGATGACCGGCGCCCTGATCGCCGCCCGCCGCCGCGACGAGCTGGCGCTGATGCGCTCGCGCGGCGGTTCGCTGCGCGGCATCGGCGGCCGGCTGCTCGCGGAGACCGCGGTGGCCGTGCTGCCCGCGAGCGCGCTCGGGCTGCTCCTCGCGGTGCTGCTCGTGGGCGAGGGCCGGTGGCGGCCCGCAGCGCTGGCCGCGGCGGGCGTCGGCCTCCTGGTGTGCGTCGCCCTGCCCGTACGCACGACGCTCCAGCACGTCCGGCCCACGTTGCACGGCGCCCGCGAGGACATGGTGAGCGCCCGGCCCTCGCGCCGACGGACGGTGGCCGAACTGACCCTGCTCGTCCTGGCGGTGGGCGCGGTGACGGCGCTGCTGCGTCGCGGTACGTCGACCGGGGGTGGTACCGACCTGCTGGTCAGTGCCGCGCCCGTCCTGGTCGCGCTGATCGCGGCGCTGGTGCTGGTACGGCTGTATCCGCTGCCCCTGCGGCTCGCGGCCCGGCCCATGGCCCGGCTGCGCGGGGCGATCGGCTTCCTCTCGCTGGCCCGCGCCGGCCGGTCATCGGCCGGCGGGGCGCTGCCGCTGCTGGCGCTGCTGCTGGCGCTGGCCACGGCGGCGTTCGGCGGTTCGGTGATCGCGGGCATCGGCGACGCACGGGACGACGCGGCACTGGCGTCCGTGGGCGCGGACGCCCGGGTCAGCGGCATGGGTGAGCGGGCGACGCTGCCGGACGAGCTGGTCCGCACGGTGAGCGGGCTGGACGGCGTGCGGGACGCGGCGCCGGTACGGGTCGAGTACAGCGTGGCGATGCCGGAGGCGGCGGCCGGCGACGACGCCGGTACGGGCACGGACACGGCTGCGGATGCGGGTACGGGCACAGCCGGCGACGACGCGGCGGACGCGGGCGACGCGGCGACCGCGGCCCTGGTGGGCGTCGAGCCCGCCTCGTACGCCCGGCTGGCCCGTACCCACGGGCTGCCCGCCTTCCCGGCCGCCCGGCTGCAGGCCACCGGCCCCTCGGCCCCACTGCCCGAGGGCACGGAGGCCGGACCGGAGCGGATCCTTCCGGCCATCGCCTCTCCGGCGGTGGCGGCCCGTCTGGGCAAGGAGCCGCGCACGGTCCGGACGCTGTCCGGAGACTTCCGGGTCCAGGTCGTGGGGACCACCGCGCACGTCGCCGCGGTCTCCTCCACCGACTTCCTGATCGTGAACGCAGCTTCGCTGGAGCAGAAGGCGCCCACCACCCTGCTCCTCGCCGGCGCACCGGACCCCGAAAAGCTGCGCGCGGCCGTCGACGAGAACGGCGGGAAGTTCGTCGTACAGCTGCGTTCCGAGGAGCGCGCGCGGTACGTGAACACCCCGATGCAGGCCGGGGCCGAGCGGATCTACCTCGCGGCGGTCGCGGCCGGCGCCGGATACGCGCTGCTGGCCGTCCTGCTGTCGCTGCTCCAGACCGCGCCGGAGCGCAGGACGCTGCTGGCACGGCTGCGCACGATGGGGCTCACCACCGCACAGGGCAGGCGGCTGCTGGCCTTCGAGGCGACGCCGCAGGCCCTGCTGGCGGCGGGCGGCGGGCTGTTCACCGGCTGGGCGACCATCGCCCTGCTCTCCCCCGGCGTCGATCTGGTCCCGCTGGCGCTCGCCGGCGTCGCCGGGTCGGACACCGGCCCCGTCGCGCTGCGCACCGACCTCTGGTCGCTGGGGCTGCCGGCCGCGGGGGTCGTGGCGCTCGCGGCGGCGGTCGCGGGCGTGCAGGCGTGGTGGGCGAGCCGCCGCGGATCGATCACCGAACTCAGGGCAGGAGACTCCCGATGACCTCGTCCACCGAGACGGCAGACACGGCCCGCACGGCCGGAACGACGCTGGCGGAGCTGGAGCAGCGGGCCGCGGCCCGCCGGGACCGCCCTTCCTACGGGCACGACGCGCTGATCGCCTGCGACCGGGTGGTGCGGATCTTCACCACGGACGGGGTGGAGGTGCAGGCGCTCCAGGGGCTCGATCTACTGGTCACCGAGGGCGAGTTGATGGCTCTGGTGGGGGCGTCGGGCAGCGGCAAGTCGACGCTGATGAACATCCTGGCGGGCCTGGACGTGCCGACGGCCGGCTCGGCGAAGGTCGCGGGCTGCGATCTGCTGTCGATGGGCCCGAAGGAACGGCTGCGCTACCGCCGGGACGTGGTCGGGTTCGTCTGGCAGCAGACCGCCCGCAATCTGCTCCCGTATCTCTCCGCGATCCAGAACATCACCCTGCCCATGCAGCTGCGCGGAGGTGGCGGCAAGCGCGAACGGGCCGCCCGCGCCGAGTCGTTGCTCACCATGCTGGACATCGAGGACTGCCGCGACCGGCGGCCCCAGCAGCTGTCCGGCGGGCAGCAGCAGCGGGTGGCCATCGCGGTGGCGCTGGCCAACAACCCGTCCGTGCTGCTCGCGGACGAGCCGACCGGTGAGCTGGACTCGGCCACCGGGGAGCAGGTCTTCGCCGCGTTCCGGCGCGCCAACGAGGAGCTGGGCACCTCCATCGTGATCGTCACCCATGACCAGGCGGTCGCGAACGAGGTGCGGCGTACGGTCGCCATCCGCGACGGCCGTACGTCCTCCGAGGTGCTGCGCCGCACGGAGGTGGACGCGGCGACCGGCCAGGAGTCGCAGGTGGCGCGGGAGTACGCGATGCTCGACCGGGCGGGGCGGCTCCAGCTGCCCGCGGACTACACGCAGGCGCTGGGCATGGAACACCGGGTGCTGCTGGAGCTGGAGCAGGACCACATCGGCGTCTGGCCGGACGCGCACGGCGCTCCGGAGAAGCCGGAGCGGTCTTCGGACCCGCGGGAGAAGTAGCGGCGGAGGCGACCGGCCCCCGCCGATCGGTCCGTCAGCCGGTTCGGCGGTTCAGCCGGGCTCGACCGACAGGCCGAGCCCGCCGAGCCCGCCGGCCGGGTCGCGGCGCAGCGCGATCGAGCCGAAGGGCGTCCGCAGCCGCAGCCAGCCGCCCGCGGAGAGCAGCGAGACGGGGAAGTCCGGGTCGGGGCGCAGGAAGCCGAGGGACTGTGCGGCGTGCACAGCGCGCAGAGGCAGGTCCGTGGCGCCGACCGGCCGGGACCAGATCTCGCGTCCGATCCGGTCGCGTTCGGCGCGGGTGCGCAGCTCGTCGGGCAGCGCCTCGTCCCGCGTACGGAATTCGGCGACGGCCGTGTCGAGGGCGGCGCGCAGAGTGTCGGGCCCGGGCAGCCCGGTCTGTTCCCGCCAGGGCCCGCGGGGCGGCAGGACACCGGTCCAGGGCGGCCCGGTGACCGGGGCGGGCAGCGCACCGGCCCGCTGTCCGGAGCCCTCTCCGGAGACGTCGAGGGACTCCAGGAGCTCCCCGGCCGACACCGTGACGTCGAGCGTCTCGGGGCGGTCCAGGCGGGCGGTGCGGATGGCGAGGACCTCGAAGGAGGGCGGACGGCCGAACACGGCCAGTGCGTCGCCGCCGCCGGCCTGCAACCGGACCGCGGCGGCCCGGTCGTAGTGGAGCAGCCGACCGAGGAAGGCGGCGAGATCCGCCGCCTCCCTCGCGTCGGCGAACTGCAGCGACTGCACGGGCACGGTCATGCCGCGGCGGGCTCCTCTGCGAGGTACTGCTGGAGGAAGAGCTTCTCCTCGGCGGAGATCCGCCGGGGCCGCTCCGCCGCCAGGTCGTACGGCACGACGACGGTCGAGGCGCGTACGTACACCTGGTCGGCGTCCTTGATCTCATAGGCGATCGTCAGGGACGCGGCGCCTATCTTCGTGACCCACGACTCGACGGTCACCGGCTCGTGCCGGTGGACCAACGGCCGTACGTAGTCGATCTCGTGCCGGGCCACGACGGACCCGCCGGAGAACGACGGCGAACCGTCCCCGGGCGCCAGCCGGAACATGAAGTCGATGCGCGCCTCCTCCAGGTAGCGGAGGAAGACCACGTTGTTGACGTGGCCGAAGGCATCCATGTCCGACCAGCGCAGGGGGCAGCTGTAGAGGTGACGAGCCAAGACGATCAGCCTCGCGTGAGCTTCTTGTACGTGGCACGGTGCGGACGGGCCGCGTCCGCGCCGAGACGCTCGACCTTGTTCTTCTCGTACGACTCGAAGTTGCCCTCGAACCAGTACCACTTGGAGTCACCCTCGTAGGCGAGGATGTGCGTGGCGACGCGGTCCAGGAACCAGCGGTCGTGGGAGATGACCACGGCCGCACCGGGGAACTCCAGCAGCGCGTTCTCGAGCGAGGACAGGGTCTCCACGTCGAGGTCGTTGGTGGGCTCGTCGAGGAGCAGCAGGTTGCCGCCCTCCTTGAGCGTCAGCGCCAGGTTGAGGCGGTTGCGCTCACCACCGGACAGGACGCCGGCCGGCTTCTGCTGGTCCGGGCCCTTGAAGCCGAACGCGGAGACGTAGGCGCGGGACGGCATCTCGACCTGGCCGACGTTGATGTAGTCCAGCTCGTCCGAGACGACGGCCCAGAGGGTCTTCTTCGGGTCGATGTTGGCGCGGGACTGGTCGACGTAGGAGATCTTGACCGTGTCGCCGATCTTGACCGAACCGCTGTCCGGCGTCTCCAGGCCCTGGATCATCTTGAACAGCGTGGTCTTGCCCGCGCCGTTCGGACCGATGACGCCGACGATGCCGTTACGGGGAAGCGTGAACGACAGGTCGTCGATGAGGACCTTGTCGCCGAAGGCCTTCGAGAGGTGCTCGACCTCGACGACGATGGAACCGAGCCGCGGGCCCGGCGGAATCTGGATCTCCTCGAAGTCCAGCTTCCGCATCTTGTCGGCCTCGGCCGCCATCTCCTCGTACCGGGCGAGGCGGGCCTTGGACTTGGTCTGGCGCCCCTTGGCGTTCGACCGCACCCACTCCAGCTCTTCCTTGAGCCGCTTCTGGCGCTTCTCGTCCTTGCGGCCCTCGACCTTGAGGCGGGTGGCCTTCTTGTCGAGGTAGGTGGAGTAGTTGCCCTCGTAGGGGATCGCGCGGCCGCGGTCGAGCTCCAGGATCCACTCGGCGACGTTGTTCAGGAAGTACCGGTCGTGGGTGACGGCGACGACGGCACCCGAGTACTTCGAGAGGTGCTGCTCCAGCCAGTTCACCGACTCGGCGTCCAGGTGGTTGGTGGGCTCGTCGAGGAGGAGCAGGTCCGGGGCCTCGATGAGGAGCTTGCAGAGCGCCACGCGGCGCTTCTCGCCACCGGAGAGGTTGGTGACCGGCCAGTCGCCGGGCGGGCAGCCCAGGGCGTCCATGGCCTGCTCCAGCTGGGCGTCCAGGTCCCACGCGTTGGCGTGGTCCAGGTCCTCCTGGAGCTTGCCCATCTCCTCCATCAGCGCGTCGGAGTAGTCGGTCGCCATGAGCTCGGCGACCTCGTTGAAGCGCTTGAGCTTGCCCATGATCTCGGCGGCGCCGTCCTGGACGTTCTCCAGGACGGTCTTCTCCTCGTCCAGCTTCGGCTCCTGCATGAGGATGCCGACGGTGAACCCGGGCGAGATGAAGGCGTCGCCGTTGGACGGCTGCTCCAGGCCCGCCATGATCTTCAGCACCGTGGACTTACCGGCGCCGTTGGGGCCCACGACACCGATCTTCGCGCCGGGCAGGAAGTTCAGATTGACGTCATCGAGAATCACCTTGTCGCCGTGCGCTTTGCGCGTCTTGCGCATGGTGTAGATGTACTCAGCCAAGAGAAACCGTCCGGCAGCAATAGAGGTGTGGGCAGATACACCCATCTTGCCTGACACCCGCCCCCGGACGGAAACCCGTCCACCCACCGACACCGGAGCACCGGTCACCTCATGCGCGTGGGCGCTCACTCACCGTCGGCACCCGGCTGCTTCCGACGGAGGAGGAAGACCGCGCCGCCACCCACGACGAGCAGTCCGATGGCGACCGCGGCGAGCATCGGGGTGGCGCTGGAGCCGCCGGTCGCGGCGAGATCGCCCTCCAGCCCCGAGGTGGTGGAGCCGGTGGTGGCCGGGACGGACTGCTGGGCGCTCTGCGTGCCGATGTCGTTGCCGTCGGCGTCCTCGCTCTCCCGGTCCAGCACGCTGCCGCTGGTGGCGCAGTCGAGCACCCCGGTGAAGGTCCGGGCGAACCCGGCGGGCCCGGTGATGGTGACGTCGTACGCCTGGTCCTCGGCGACCGGGACCGTGACCGTGCGGGTGGCCCCGGCGGCGACGGTGTGCTCGGTGCCGGCCAGTTCGAAGGTGAACGGCTGGTCGCCCCGGTTGGCGACCGTGACGTCCACACCGCCCGCGGCGCAGTTCTTCCGGGCGGTCAGTGCGGGTGCGGCGCCGGTCTCGGCCCAGGTGGCGCTCGCCCGGGCGCTGACCGTGGACTCGCTGGAGCCGGCCAGGATCTGGGTCTGGGTGCGGCCGGCCCCGGCGAAGGCCCGGCCGACCGGCACGGAGGTGGTGGCCTGGACCGCCAGGGAGGCGGTGCCGTCGGCGGTGTCCTTCGGTACGGCGAAGTAGAGCCGGTCCCCGTCCGCCGCCGCGGTGACGGGGGCGCCCTTCTCGTCCGTGATCGCGATGCCGCTGGCCGCCGCGTCCACCGGGGGCGACACCGAGACCTGGTCCGCGTCGGTGCGTACGGTCACGGGGCCGAGCCGCTCACCGGCCCGCCCGGCGACGGCGGCCGGTTCCAGGGTCAGCGAGGCCCGCGGCTCCTTCGTGTCGCGGGCGCTGCGCTGCAGCCAGTCGGCGAGCTTCTCCGCCTGCTTGTCCGATGCGGTGACATCGGCGTTGTCCGAGTAGCGCCAGATGGCGACCTGGGTTCCGGCGGCGGCGGTCCGCTCGGTCAGCGGGCCGGTGCCGGCCGCGTCGGCGAGCGCGGCCAGGTCGTCGACCCGGGGGTAGGAGTGCTGGAGGATCCAGCGGATCTTCCCCGCGTTGCGGTTGCCGCCGAGCGAGGTCTCGGCCCAGGGGGTCTCCACATACTTCGCCTGGTCCTGGGTGGGGTTGTGGAGGTCGACGCAGTAGGTCTTGAGCTTGCCGCCGCCGTCGACGGTCATCTCGAACAGCCCGGCCGGCAGTTCCTGGGTCCGGTCGGGCGCCCCGTTCTTCCCCGCGATGCGGAGCACGGCGCTGTCGAAGGTCTTCAGCCCGTCGAGCACCGCGGCCGCGCCGCCGTGGTGCCGGCCCGGGTCGTCGGCGGCCGCGGGTCCGGCGCCGACGAGTGCGGTAGCCGCGACGAGACCGGAGAGCAGCAGTGCAGCGACCGGGCGGAGGATCCCGCGGCCCGGAGGCGCCCCTGTCGTGCCGGACGACGCAGCGGACGCTGAAGACGCAGAAAACACAGAATTCCCCTCCGGGCGAGGCCCTCGCGCGTGGTGCGCGTGTGGGGAATGCCTCGCCAGCAGACCCAAGTGACCCATGAGCACTGGGAATCCTAAAGAACGGGCGAAGGGCAGTCCCCCGTACTGCCCTTGCACAACCATTCCGAATCGGAATCGTTATCGCGGGATGCCGTCGACCATGGCGCCGATCAGCCTTTTCAGGACACTGCCGCCATTGCGCCTCCGTGTTCCGGCTGTTTCGGCGACGCCTCCGCGTCGCCGTCCGTGACCCGTCCCGGACGCTCCGTCAGAACGGTTTCGGTTCTGGCCGCCCGGCGGAAGGCGGCCGTTCCCCTGCTCAGGTCGTGGCCGATGGCGACGGCCTCGACGTCGACGAACGTCCTTCGCTGACCGGCCTGTTCCTCCTCGCGAACCTTCAACCGGCCGTGCACGACCAAGGGTTCTCCGACCGAAACGGAACCGGCGAGATTCGTGGCGAGCGTGCGCCAGGACCAGACGGTGTAGAAGCTGGTGCGGCCGTCGGCCCAGAGCTGTTTCTCACGGTCCCAGCGGCGCGGAGTGACGGCGAAACGGAATCGCGCCATTCCGCCGGTGGGCGTCTCCCGGAACTCCACCGCCGTGGCGGCGTTTCCCACCAGGGTCACCAAGGTCTCGTTCATTTTCCCGCCCCCGTTTTCCTTGTCGCACCGCTTCGTACGGAGTCGGGCGACTCCGTACCGTGTGCGATCTCCATGGTGGACGCCGGGCGGGAATCGCGTCGGGGCCTGTGGACTACCGGCCGGTTGTGGAAAACTTCGTCACCGTCACATACCGCTCGCGCACTTCCCGGTAGCGCACCAGCTCGGCCGCGACGGGGTCCAGGACCCTGGCCCGGCCGCACCCGGCCGCCGCCTCGCGCAGCCGTCGCTCGGCGTCCTGCCCGTACCGTCGGGCCGGCCCCCGGATGGCCGCGGCGCAGGACCACTCCACCAGCGGGCCGCCGACGACTCCGGCCAGCATGATGAGCGCGGGCGTGACGAGACCCGGCTCCAGGACGCCGATGATCTGGCCGACCAGCCACAGGCCGCCGAAGATCTGGAGCAGCGTCATCGACACCTGGGCCAGCACCGCGGCCGGCCACCACTTCGGCCGGGGCGGCTTGGCCGGGCGGCCACCGGGCGGGGGGCCGGCGACGGCGGCCCGGCCCGCCTCCGTTCCCCCGCCCCGCTTCGACGGGGCAGGGCCTCCGGCCTTGACCGCCAGTTCGTCCAGCGCCTCGGGCAGCCCCTGCGCCCCGGTGAACGCGGCCTCGCGCACCGCCTGCGCCCAGGGGCCCGGCAGCCCGTCGGCGGCGTCGTCCGCGACGATCCGTACCGCCTGCTCGACCCGCTGCCGGGCCGTCAGTTCCTCCTCGGGCGGGATGAGCGCCTGGCCCATCCGGTCCAGGCTGCCGGGCAGGCCCCGGTTCTCGTACCAGCGCCAGAGCCGCAACCACGGTGTCCCGCAGGCCCGGCTCGCGTTGCGGCGCCACTCGCGCTCGGCGGCCTGCCCTGCGGCCGCCGCGCCGACGGCCTCGGCCAGCCGGTCGGTGAACTCATCGCGGGCCCGCTCGCCGAGTCCGGGCCGGCCATCGGCCACGTACACCGGGCGCAGCCGCGCCGCCGCCGCGTCGATGTCGGCGGAGAGCCGGCGGGTGGCGGCCGTGCGGTCCTGGACGAAGCGGCCGACCATCTCGCGGAGTTCGGGCACGCCGTCGCCGGTGAGCGCGGACAGGGACATGACGGTGGCGCCGGGTTCGCCGTGCTCGCCGAGCGCGATGCCGTCCTCGTCGAGGAGGCGGCGCAGATCGTCCAGGACGAGGTCGGCGGCCTCGCCGGGCAGCCGGTCGGTCTGGTTGAGGACGACGAAGGTGACCTCCGCGTGTCCCGCGAGCGGGCGCAGATAGCGCTCGTGGAGGGCGGCGTCGGCGTACTTCTCCGGATCGACGACCCAGATCACCGCGTCGACCAGGGCCAGGACCCGGTCCACCTGGTCGCGGTGTTCGGTGGCGGCCGAGTCGTGGTCGGGCAGATCGACCAGGACGAGCCCCTGGAGCGCCTCGTCGAAGGCGGCGGGCCCGGGGTGGGGCCTGCGCCGCAGCCGGCCGGGGACGGCGAGCCGGTCCAGCAGTCCGGCGGCCCCGTCGGTCCAGCTGCACGCGATGGGCTGGGAGGTGGTGGGCCGGCGCAGCCCGGTGTCGGAGATCGGGGCCCCGGCGAGCGCGTTGAACAGGGTCGACTTGCCGCTGCCGGTGGCTCCCGCGATGGCGATGACCGTGTGCCGCGAGGAGAGCCGCTGACGGGCGGCGGCCTCGTCCAGCACACGGCCCGCCTCGGCGAGGGTGTCCCGGTCGAGCCGGGCGCGGGAGAGTCCGACGAGTTCGCGCAGGGCGTCGAGCCGGGAGGGCAGCGGCCCGTCGGCAGGGGCGTACGCCTCGACCTGCGGCTGGGCCTCGTCCTGGTCGGGCGTACGCGGTGCGGACTCCCCGGCCTCGCGGGCCTCGGCCGCCGCGGCGCGCCGGGCGATGAGCCCGTCGTCCCAGCGCCCGGGTCCGGCCCCGTCCGAAGTCCCCGTCCCCGCGCCCGTACCTTTCCCCTCGCCGTTCCCCGTGCCTCTCCCCCTGCCCTTCCCCTCGCCGTTCCCCTTGACGTTCCCCGGGCCCTGGTCCTCGTCCGTGACGGCAGTCATCGCTGCCACCTCTCCTTCTGCAGTACGGAAAGCGCGGCGATCAGTTCGGCCTGGGGTTCGGGGGCCACGTCGAGGGCGTCGAGCGGGGCGAGACGGCGGTCGCGTTCGCCGCCGAGTACCTGGTCGAGATAGGTGGTCAGCAGCTCACCGCCCTTGTCGCGCAGGCGCAGCGCGCCCTGGGCGCCGATGCGTTCGGCGAGCTGCTCCCCCGCCGTACGGGCGCGCCGTCCGCCGAGGAGAGCGGCGGCGAGCAGTGCGGCGACGCTCTCGGGGGCGGGCGCCACGCTGCGGTCGAGCTGGCGCACCTCCTCCTCGGCCAGCTCCTCCAGGACCCGCCGCCACCGGCGTACGGCGACGGCGATCCGCCCTTCGACGTCCTCGGCGGGCCCCCAGCCACCGGCCTCCCGCCCGGCCCCCTCGAACCGGAACAGGGCCCCGGCGGGCTCGCGGCGCCACTGGGTGCGGATCTGTTCGTCGGCGGCGGAGACCGAGCACTGGAGCAGGGCCACCAGGCTGTCGACGAGGGCTTCGAGGAGTTCCTCGGGCGAGCTGTAGAGCGGGTAGCCGCGCCACCGGGTCCGCGCGTCCCCGGAGAGCACCGCTCCGCTCTTGAGGCGGCGCCTGATCCGGGCGGCCTCCTTGCCGTACGCGTCCTCGACCACTCCGGTCAGCCGTACGGAGGCGGCGTACTGGGCGGCGACGGCGGAGGCCAGTCCGGGCATCCGTACGTTGAGCGACTCGATGACGCCGGAGGCCGTGCGCCCCACCGCCTGCTGCCGGGCGGCGGGGTCCTGGGCCCGGTGGGCGAGCCAGGCGCGCAGCGGGGCGACCGCGGTGGTGGGGAGCAGTCCGCTGCCGCCGCCCGCGGACTCGGGGAGTTCGGGGATGGTGAACCGGGGTACGTCCCCGAGTCCGGCCCGGGTGAGCAGCGCCGCGTACTGCCGGGACACCTCGGCGATCACCTGGTGGGGCACCCGGTCGAGGACGGTGACGAGGGCCGCGTCGTACTCCTTCGCGGTACGCAGCAGATGCCAGGGCACCGCGTCGGCGTAGCGCGAGGCGGTGGTGACCATCACCCAGACGTCGGCGGCGCAGATGAGTTCGGCGGCGAGGACCCGGTTGCGGACGACGAGCGAGTCGATGTCGGGGGCGTCCAGCAGCGCGAGCCCGCGGGGCAGGCTCACCGCGGTCTCCACCCGCAGCGCGGTCTCCTCGTCCGCTCCCCGTGCGGCGAGGTCGTCGAGCCCGTCCGGGTCGGGCGCCTGCCCCGGCGGCAGCCAGATCCGGGTCAGCTGCGGCAGGACCCGCACCCCGGCGAACCAGTGGTGATCGTCCGGGTGGCAGACCAGCACCGGGGTCCGGGTGGTGGGCCGCAGCACCCCGGCCTGACTGACCCGGCACCCCACCAGCGAGTTGACCAGCGTGGACTTCCCGGCCCCGGTGGATCCGCCGATCACGGCGAGCAGCGGGGCCTCGGGGTCCTTGAGGCGTGGCAGGAGGTAGTCGTCGAGCTGGGCGAGGAGTTCGACCCTGGTCTGCCGGGCGCGTTCGGCCCCCGGCAGGGGCAGTGGAAGACGCACGGCGGCGACACGGTCGCGCAGGGCGGAAAGTGCGTCGATGAGCTGAGGCCGTACGTCCATGGTCACCACATGCGAAGAATGCCCAATTTTGAAGCCTTTTTGAAGCGTATAGACCCCTCTGCGCGGCGGTTCCACCCTCTGGACAGAGTCAGGACAGAGGGGACGAGTGGGGCAGGGGCATAACGAGTACACAACACCCGGCGCGTGGAAAGCGAAAACCGATGCAGGAATCGCACCTACCTGCGATTATCGTTTCGCTTCACCGAACCTCCACATCGTGCCACGCAGGTGAAGCAACCGGGTCCAGGGGATCGGAGCCCTATCCTTGTCCCGGCACGGCCACGGAACCACCGATCAGGACTCCCGGCCCCCGTAGCTCAGTGGATAGAGCAGGCGCCTTCTAAGCGCTTGGCCGCAGGTTCGAGTCCTGCCGGGGGCGCACGACCGCACGACCGTGAGGCCCTCCGCGCAGGAGGGCCTTTTCGTCGCTCGGAGGACGTTAGCGAGCACGGCGTCATGGCGGCGTAAGCGAGCTACGCGTCCCGCCGCCGCAGCAGCACCAGTGCGCCGAGCGCGAGCGCCGTCGTGCAGGCGGCGACCAGGAGCAGGGAGGGCCAGGGGCCCAGACTGCCCACCGTGCCGGCGGCGGCGTCCGAGGTCTGGGTGAGCTTTTCCAGGGCGGCCGTCGGCGAGAGGCCGGCGATCCAGCGTTCGGCGTCGCCGAAGAGCGGGCCGAACAGGGACGGCAGGAGCAGCAGGCCGATCACTGTGGTGACCGCGCCCGCCGAGTGCCGTACGAGGGTGCCGACGGCGAGACCCAGTACGGCCGCCACCGCGAAGGACGCGGCGATCCCGAACAGGGCGGGCAGCGGCTCGCCCTGGGCGTACCGGCCGTCGGGGAGCATGGCGTCGCCGACGAGGTAGGCGGCCGTGCAGGAGGCCAGGGCGAGGACGTACATCACGCCCGCCACCAGGGCGGCCTTGGCGGCGAGGACCGCGGTGCGGCTCGGCACGGCGGCGAACGTCGTCCGGATGGTGCCGCTGCTGTACTCCCCCGTCACCACCAGCGCGCCCACCACCGCCGCCAGCATCTGGGCGACGACGGAGAGGGTGAGGCTGCCGCCGAGGACCGTGTCGTCGGACTGGAGGCTTCCGGTCGTGGCGACGAACACCGCGCCCAGAACCGGGAGTACGGCGGTCGCCACGGTCGTCCACACCGTGGAGCGCACGCTGCGGAACTTGATCCACTCGTAGGCCATGGCCTGGGATCCGAGAGCGGGTGTCGTCATCGGACTGTCTCCTTCCGGCCGGGCGCGGCGGCCCGGTCATCGGCCCTGTCCTCGGCCCTGTACTCGGCCCGGTCCTCGGCCCTGTACTCCACCGAGGACTGCGAGAGCGCCGTGTAGACCTCCTCCAAGGAGGAGTGGGCGGGGGTGAGTTCATGGACGGCTACGCCGTGGTCGCGGGCCAGGTCGCCGATGGTGGCCGTGTCCGGTCCTTCGACCCGCCAGCCCCCCGTGGCGTCCAGACGGACCCGTGCACCCGCCCTTTCCAGCAGCGCCCGGAGCCTCTGCGGTTCGGGGGACCGTACGAGCGTGTGCGCGCGGGAGTTGGTCTCGATGAAGTCGCGCATCGTCGTGTCCGCGAGGAGCCGGCCCTGCCCGATCACGACGATGTGGTCGGCCGTCAGTTCCATTTCGCTCATGAGGTGGCTGGAGAGGAAGACCGTGCGGCCCTCCGCCGCCAGGGACCGCATCAGTCCCCGGATCCAGCGGATGCCCTCGGTGTCGAGGCCGTTGACCGGTTCGTCGAGGATCAGCACCTCCGGGTCCCCGATCAGCGCCGCCGCGATGCCGAGCCGCTGGGCCATGCCGAGCGAGAAGCCCTTGGTGCGCCTGCGGGCCGTCGCGGCGGGCAGGCCCACCAGGTCCAGCACCTCCTCGACGCGGCGGCGCGGGATGCCGTTGCTCGCGGCGAGTCCGGCCAGGTGGTGGTAGGCGGAGCGGCCGCCGTGGACGCCCTTGGCGTCGAGCAGCGAGCCGACCGACCGCAGCGGTACGGGCAGGTCGGCGTAGGCCTTTCCGCCCACAGTGACACGCCCCGCGCTCGCGGAGTCCAGGCCGAGGATCAGGCGCATCGTGGTCGACTTCCCGGCGCCGTTCGGGCCGAGGAAGCCGGTCACCCGGCCGGGCCGGACGGTGAACGACAGCCGGTCGACAGCGGTCCGCCCGCCGTAGCGTTTGGTGAGTTCCGTTGCTTCGATCATGCGGCCGACGCTACGAGCGTGCCCCGGGTCGCGAATCCTCCGGCGGGAGCCGGGGCCTACTCCCGCCGGAGTACGGCCCGCTTCAGCGTTCGCCCGCTCTGACCAGGCCCGTTTCGTACGCCATCACCACCAGCTGGGCCCGGTCGCGGGCGCCCAGCTTCGTCATGGTCCGGCTCACATGGGTCTTCGCGGTCAGCGGACTCATGATCAGCTCCTTGCCGATCTCCTCGTTGGACAGCCCGGCGGCGACGAGCGCCATGACCTCGCATTCCCGGCCGGTGAGGACGGCGAGCCGTTCGGCGCCCGCCGCCTCGGGGGCCTTCAGCCGGGCGAACTCCTCGATCACCTGACGGGTGACGGCGGGGGCGAGCAGGCTCCGCCCCGCCGCGACGTCACGGATCGCGGCGCGCAGGTCGTCCGGCTCGATGTCCTTGAGCAGAAAGCCCGCGGCACCGTGGCGGAGGGCCTCGAAGACGTACGCGTCGACCTGGTACGTGGTGAGCATGACCACGCGGACCCCGTCGAGGGTGCGGTCGGCGGCGATCAGGCGGGTGGCCTCCAGGCCGTCGACCCCGGGCATCCGGATGTCCATCAGCACGACGTCCGGGCGGGTCGTGCGGACCGCCTCGACGGCGCGGGCCCCGTCGGCGGCCTCCGCGACGACGACCAGGTCGTCGGTGAGGTCGAGCAGGGCGCGGAATCCGGCCCGTACGACGGTCTGGTCGTCGGCGAGGACCACGCGGACGGGCCTGCTCCCGCCCTCTGGCGCAGGTCGTGTCATGGCGTCGCTCCCTCGGCCGGCAGCACGGCGTGAACGCGGAATCCGCCGCCCGGCACCGGACCGTACGTGACGCCGCCGCCCACCGCGACCGCCCGTTCCCGCATGCCGATCAGGCCGAAGCCCCGGTCGGCGGGCGGTGCGGCGGACGGCGACACGGGTGGGCCGTCGTCCACCACCTCCACGGTCAGCCGGCCGGCGGCGCGGGTCACCGACACCGCCGCATGCCGCGCCGCCGAGTGCCTCACCACGTTGGTCAGCGCCTCCTGCACGATCCGGTACGCCGTGGCCTCGACGACCGCCGGGAAGGCGGCGTCCCCCGTGTCCCGGCGCAGGCTGACCCGTACCCCGCCCGCCTCGACCCCCGCCACCAGCTCGTCCAGCTGGTCGAGGCGGGGCGCCGGGGCCGTGGACTCCGCCTCGCGCAGGACGGAGAGCGTGGCGCGCAGTTCCCGTACGGCTTCCTTGCCGGAGGCGCGCACCTGCGTCATCGCCCGCCGTGACACCTCCGGCGCGGCGTCCAGCGCGTCGAGGGCCACCCCGGCCTGCACGGTCATCGCGCTCACCGTGTGCGCGAGGATGTCGTGGATCTCCCTGGCCACCCGCACCCGCTCCTGGCGGACCCGGCGGGCGGCCTCCCGTTCCCGGTCCTCCTCGGCCCGGGCGGCGCGCGCCGCGTACGCCGCCAGCAGCTCCCGGCGGGTCCGCACCACCTCGCCCAGGAGCAGCGGAACGAGCGGCCAGACCATCTCCAGCACCGGCAGCCCCTGCGGGTTGACCACGTCCCGGCCGACCTTCAGCGCCACCGCACCCGAGACCGTCGCGGCGATCAGCCCGGTCCACAGCGTGCGCCGGCGGTCGCCCAGCACCGCGACCGTGTACAGCGCCACGATCACCGGGAGGTTCAGCAGTTCACCGATGTGCCCGTGCAGCGCCCACCCGGCACACGCCGCCCCGGTCGCACAGACCACCGGAACAGGCCAACGGCGGCGGCACACGAGCGCTGCCAGCGAGACCGCCAGGAGGGTCCAGGTCAGTGCGTCCGCCTGACGGTAGCCGGGTTCGTTGACGGCCGCGTCGGCGGTGGTGAGCGCCCCCACCACCGCCACCACCAGCAGATCCGCGACGATCGGCGGCAGGGCGCGCGCACGGGCGGCCAGGCGGTCGAAGGTCATCACCCCCTCACGGTAGAAGGCGGGGCGTCCGGCCGCATACGACAGCGGGAGTAGCCACGGGAGTGGCGTCGGGAGGCTCCGGCGGCCACGCACTTCGGGCAGGAGTTCGGGCAGACCCGGACGGGAGTTCGAGCCCGGTGAAACCTTCCGCCCGACGGGACGTTCGGCGGGTCCCGGAAGCGGGCAAATCGATCAGGGGGCCCGAAGGCGGAATCCCCACCACAGGCGCTCCCGACCGCCCCGACATCCGGCGGGAGTACGCGGCTCCGCGCCGCCGTCCGTCCACCGTTCCCGCCGCCCCCCACACCGAAGCGCCCGCGTGACCTACGCACCATCAGGGAAAGGAGCGCCGCGATGGCGACGCCACTGTCCGCCGACAAGCTGCTCAAAGCACTCCGTGACGAAGGCCTCCGCGTCGTCGAACACCGGAGCTGGCGTACCAACAA
This sequence comes from Streptomyces sp. iso_384, assembly GCF_056172905.1. NCBI lineage: Bacteria > Bacillati > Actinomycetota > Actinomycetes > Kitasatosporales > Streptomycetaceae > Streptomyces > Streptomyces sp. iso_384. Next base: position 1,511,073 of record NZ_JBWBTT010000001.1, on the reverse strand, counting down.
CCGGAACCACAAGGGTCCCTGGGGCCCCACGCACGGGGTGATGATCCATCACACCGTCACCTCGGGCACCGCGGCCTCCGTCGAGCTCTGCTACAACGGCCACTCCGCCCTGCCCGGTCCGCTCTGCCACGGGGTCATCGCCAAGGACGGCACCGTCCACCTCGTGGGGAACGGGCGGGCCAACCACGCCGGACTCGGCGACGACGACGTCCTGCGCGCCGTCATCGCGGAGAAGGCGCTGCCCCCGGACAACGAGGCCAACACCGACGGCAACCGGCACTTCTACGGCTTCGAATGCATCAACCTCGGCGACGGCAAGGATCCCTGGCCGGCGGCCCAGCTGCTGGCGATCGAGCGGGCCGCCGCTGCCGTCTGCAGGGCGCACGGCTGGTCGCAGCGGTCGGTGATCGGGCACCTGGAGTGGCAGCCGGGCAAGGTCGATCCGCGTGGGTTCACCATGAACTCGATGCGCACCCGGATCGGCAAGCGGCTCGGCGGCGCCCCGGACGGGCCCTCCAAGCCGCCGCCGAAGCCGACCTACGAACCATTCCCCGGGGCCGCGTTCTTCAAGGTCGGCCGCAACAGCGCGATCGTCACGGCGATGGGCAAGCGGCTGGTGGCCGAGGGGTGCGGACGGTACACGGTGGGTCCGGGTCCCGCCTGGTCCGAGGCCGACCGGAAGTCGTACGCCGCATGGCAGCGCAAGCTGGGCTACTCGGGCTCCGACGCGGACGGCATTCCCGGGAAGAGCAGTTGGGACCGGCTGAAGGTGCCCAACGTGTGACGGGTACGGGCAGTGGGCCCGGCGTGCCCGGTGTACCGGCGTCGCCCGGCTCTCCTCCCCGCGGGAGGAGAGCCGGGCGCAGGTCAGCGGTTGAAGCCGCTGCCCAGGTGCGCCGTCGTGGCGAAGGGTTCGAGTGGCCGCTCGCACTCCTCGCGACCGGTGTACCGGGTGAAGGGCCCCTGCCTCGTACCGCAGTTCACGCTCTAAGGTTTCCTCGCCGATGCGGCGACGGGCACGTGTGCCCGGCGACCTGGCGATGGTCCGCTCATGACTGCGAAGGACGGTGCGATGACGGCCGAGGTGCGAACGGTGCGGGCCGGAGAGCTGGACCGGTACGCCGATGGGATCCGCGAGGTGTACGCGCGGGCGTTCGCGGCCCCGCCCTGGAACGAGGATCCCGCGACGGCCGACGCCTATGCGGAGCGGCTCGCACGGGACGCGCTGCGGCCCGGGTTCACCGTGGCGGTGGCGACGGCCGGGGGTACGGTGACCGGTTTCGCCACGGCCTGGATCACCCCGGAGGCCTTTCCGGCCGACCGCAGCTACGGGCAGGTCGCCGAGGCGCTCGGGCCCGGGCGCACGCGGGCGTGGCTGTGCGGCGCGCTGGAGGTGAACGAACTGGCGGTCGCGCCGGAGGCCCACGGCGCGGGGCTCGGCACGGCACTCCTGCACGCGGTGACCCAGGCCGCCCCGGACGGCCGTTGCCGGCTGCTGACCTCCGTACGGGCCGAGGCGGCGCTGCGCCTGTACGAGCGGACCGGCTGGCGGCGGTTCGACACTCCCTTGCCCGGCGCGGCCGCCCTCGTCGTGCTGCTCGGCCCCCGCCACCCGCAACGGGCCGAGGCGGACGGGCGGGCGGGCGGGCGGGCGGGCGGCTGACTCCTACAGCGTGACCGCCAGCAGGACGCACGCCACCAGGTTGAACGCGGTGCGCACCTGGTGGAAGGTGTTCCAGCGGGACTCGAAGGCCGCGCGGGCCGCGCTGTCGTCGCCGCCCTCGGAGGCGGCGAGGGCGCTGTTGAGCGGGACGTTGCCGGCGATGGTCACCAGGTGGCTGATGACCACGCAGATCAGCGCTCCCAGGACGGCCGGCCCCGTGGTCTCGTTGTGCTCGCCGAGGCCGGTGAAGAACGCGGCGGCGGGAAGCGCGACGGCTCCGACGAACAGGACGAGGAAGACGGGTCCGGGAACCTTCTCGTTGAAGCGGCGCATGGCCGCTGTGAACTGTTTGTCCGTCAGCTCGGCCAGACCGGGCATGACCGCGATCAGGAAGGTCAGCATGAAGCCCGCGTAGAGGCCGTTGACGATCGCCGAGAGCACCAGGAACAGGGAGGTCATGGCGGACATCATGACCTGCGAGGGTAACCCCGCACCGGCCTTTTCCGCATGAATGTACGAGCCCGGCGAGGTGCACCGGGGAGAGCCGGGGCGGAGCGCACCGGGGGCGCGAGGCAGGAGCGCCCGGCCCGGCCAGGTGCCCGCTGCCCCGCCCAGCCCTTCGCCTCAGCCGATCTCGCCCTCGCTCGATTCCGGTCCGTCGTCCGTGCCGGCGCCGCCCTCCAGCCGGTCGGCCTGTCCGATGGCCGTGGCCAGCTTGCTGACGGCGCTGTCCTCGGTCGTCCCGGCCAGTGCGGACGCCCGGGAGGCGAGTTCACCGAGGCCGGGCGCGCCGGGCAGGTCGCCGTGGCGCAGATGGTCGGCGAAGTACGCGGCCACGGCCGCCACTTGCAGCCGGTCGTGCTCGCCGCTCCACAGCGGGCCGTCGATCGCCCCGGTGGTGACCGTTCCGGTCTTCTCCTGGGCCTTGCGGGTCTTGGGGTCGAGCCAGCGCACGGTGGCCTTGGCCACGGTGCCGGACGCGCCCTCGCGCAGCCGTACCGCGTACAGAGCGGTCACCGTGTGGCCGGGGCCGACCTCGCCGCCGTCGACGCTGTCGTCGCGGAAGTCCTCGTCGGCGACCTTGCGGTTCTCGTAGCCGATCAGCCGGAACTGCTGCACGGTCTTCCGGTCGAACGCCACCTGGGCCTTGGCGTCGCGGGCCTGGATTTCGAGGTGGGCGGGCAACTGGTCGACGAAGACCTTGCGGGCCTGCTCCTCGTCACCGACGTAGGTGGTGTTCCCGTCGCCCTTGTTGGTGAGCTTTTCCATGAACGCGTCGCCGTAGTCGCTGCCGACGCCGACGCCGAAGAGGGTGATGCCGTACTCGCGGCGGGCGGAGTCGATCTTCTTCAGGATGCCCTCGGCCTCGGTGTCACCGGTGTTGGCGAGGGCGTCGGAGAGGAGCACCACCCGGTTGGTGGCGCCTTCACGGTGGCCGTCGACGGACTTCTCGTAGCCGAGGGTGATGCCCGCCTCGACGTTGGTGGACTGCGCCGGCCGCATCTCCTCCACCGCGTCCTTGATCCGGTTCCGGTTGCCCTTCACCCGGGTCATCGGCAGCCGGGTCTCGGCCTCGTTGCTGAAGGTGACCAGGGCGATGGAGTCGTCGTCGCGCAGTTCGTCGGTGAGGATGTTCAGCGACTTCCTGACCAGGTCGAGGCGGCCGGTCTCGGCCATGGACCCCGAGATGTCGACGACGAACGTGAGTGCGGCGGGGGGCCGTTCGGCGGTGGACGGGGCGGCCTCGGTGGCCAGCCCGACCCGTAGCAGCGACCAGTCGGAGGATCCGGTTCCGCCGCCCTTCGCGATCTTCCCGTCCTTCCCGGTGTCGATGCGCGCACCGTCGACGTTCACCGAGAAGCCGGGGCCCTTCGGCCGTTCGTACCCCTGGCGGAAACTGTTGACGAACTCCTCGGGGCGTACGTCCTCGGCGCTGGGCAGACCTCCGTCGCCGAGGGTGCGGCGTGCGTAGCCGTAGCTGGCGGTGTCCACGTCCAGGGCGAAGGTGGAGAGATAGTCGGGCGCCTTGACGTCCGGCGCGGCGGAGGCCCCGTTCTCCCCGGACTGCCGGCCCTTCTCGGGCACCGCCGCGTCCGGCGCGGGCTGCCCGCCGCCGGTCGATCCCTGCCCGTTGCGCTTGCCCGAGCTCAGATCCCGGGTGGTCCCCGAGCCGCCGTCGCTCGCGCCGCAGGCGGTGATCAGCAGGGCGCCGGCCAGGAGCAGTGCCATGCCTCCGGCCCGGCGCCCCACCCGGCCCCCTGCACGCTCTTCGTTTCGTCGGCTGATCTGATCCATGTGCAACCCCCCACGTCGTCACGGTGTCCTCGACACCTGTGAATGTGACGTACGGGACCGCCGACCGGAGTCGACGAAAGCGTTGCGGAACCATCTCGATGCGGCAACAGCGGGCCGTCCGCGGACGGAAACCCGCGGAACATCAGGTTCAGGACACGATGTCCTTACGACTGAACCCCCGGAAGGCCAGCGCGAACAGAATCAGGGCATAGGTCACTGATACGGTCGCGCCCTTGATCATGCCGCCCCACTCCAGTTGCGGCTGGAGCGCGTCGGCCCAGGCGAACTGCCAGTGCGCGGGCAGGAAGTCGCGCCAGGAGCCGAGTGCGGTGACCGCGTCGAGCACGTTGCCGACGATGGTGAGGCCCACCGCGCCGCCGACCGCGCCGAGCGGGGCGTCCGTCTTCGTGGACAGCCAGAACGCAAGGCCAGCGGTGACCAGTTGGGAGACGAAGATGAACGCCACGACGATCGCGAGGCGCGGCACCGTGTCCCCGGCGGCCAGCGCTCCCCCGGTGGGCAGTTTCAGCGGCCCCCAGCCGTAGGCCGCCGTGCCCGCCGCCAGCGCGACGAGCGGCAGCAGCACCATCGCGGCCAGGCTGAAGCCGAGCGCGACGACGAGCTTGGACCACAGCAGCCGGACGCGGGGCACGGGTGCGGCCAGCAGATAGCGCAGCGAGGACCAGCTCGCCTCGGAGGCGACGGTGTCCCCGCAGAACAGGGCCACCGGCACGACCAGCAGGAATCCGGCCGAGACGAACAGCGAGGTGGCGGCGAAGTTCGCGGCGGACTCGGTCGCCACGTCCATCAGGTTGATCCGGCTGCCGCCGCCCCGGCCCCCGCCGCCGTCCTCGCCGTCCGGCGTGCCGCCGATCGCGAAGGCGATGATCAGGATGAACGGGAGGGCGGCGAGCACCCCGCCCATGAGCAGGGTGCGGCGGCGGCGCAACTGGCGCATGGCCTCGACGCGGAGGGGAAGCGTGCGCCCGGCGCGGTAGCCCGCGGCCTCCGGGTGCTCGGTCTCCACCCGGACCGCGGGCGGCTGGACGGGGGCGCTCATGCTGCTCCTCCGGAGATCAGGGTGAGGAAGGCGTCCTCCAGGCGGCGGTGCGGTCCGACGCCGGTGACCGGGACGTCGAGCCGGACGAGGTCGGCGACGAGCCGCGAGGTGGTGGCCCCGTCGAGGCGGACGAGGAGCCCCCGCCCGTCGTCGGTGCGGACGGCGGAGCCGATGCCGGGCAGCGCGGCGACCTTCTCCGCCAGCGGCTCGGACACCTCCTCGGCCGTGGTCACCAGGATCATGTCGCCGGATCCGGTGATCTCGGCGACGGGTCCGGCCTGTACGAGCCGGCCCCGGTCCATGACGACCAGGTGCGTGCAGGACTGCTCGACCTCCGAGAGGAGGTGGCTGGAGACGATGACGGTCCGGCCCCCGGCCGCGTACCGGATCATCACGTCCCGCATCTCGCGGATCTGCGGCGGGTCCAGCCCGTTGGTCGGCTCGTCCAGGATCAGCAGATCCGGCATGCCGAGCATGGCCTGCGCGATGGCGAGCCGCTGCCGCATGCCCTGGGAGTACGTCCGCACTGCACGGGCCAGCGCGTCGCCGAGGCCGGCGATCTCCAGGGCCTCGTCGATGTGGGAGTCCTCGGCGGGCCGGCCGGTGGCCTGCCAGTACAGATCGAGGTTGGCGCGCCCGGAGAGGTGCGGCAGGAAGCCCGCCCCCTCCACGAACGCCCCGACCCGGGACAGCACCGGGGCGCCCGGCCGGATGGCCTGCCCGAAGACGCGGATCTCGCCCTCGTCGGGGGTGATGAGCCCCATGAGCATGCGCAGGGTGGTCGTCTTGCCCGCGCCGTTGGGCCCGAGGAGTCCGAGGACCTGGCCCTTCTCGACGCGGAAGGACAGCTCGCGCACGGCGTACCGGTCCACGGACTTCGCGTACTTCTTCGAGAGCCCGGTGATCTGGAGCGGTACGTCGGTGAGTTCGGGGTCCGGGGCGGGCGTCGCGGTCCGCCGCCGGGCGGTGAGCAGGAGTGCGGCCGCGATGACGAGGGCGGCGGCCGGGAGGCCCCAGGTCCACCAGGGGAGGGCGGCCGCGGCGGTCTTCACGGCGGGTGCGGTGGGGACGCTCAGCGGTCCGTCGAGGGTGACGCTGTACGTGGCGGGCTCGGCCGGGGAGGCGTAGCCGAGGTCCGTCGCGGAGAACACGAGGCGCAGCCGGTGTCCGGCGTCGAACTCGTGGTCCACGGCGGGCAGCGCCAGCTCGACCGGTTTGCCCTGCCGACCGGGGGTGATCCGGTAGGGGGCGACGAGCTGGTGGGGCAGCACCTGCTGCCTGCCGTCCGGCGACACGTCGTACACCTTGCCGAAGAGCACCGCGTCCCGGTCGCCGCTCGCCGTCACGTTCACCTTGACGGTGGGCGTGCCGGTGACGCGTACGGAGGTGTCCAGCGGCGCGGACTCGAACCGGCCGAACTGCCCGGGGAAGTCGAGCGAGAGCCCGACGCCGAGGGAGGAGAGCTGGGCGAGTCCGCCGCCGACGCCGGGCACGGCGGAGATGGCGGGCGGCGCGGCCCCGGCCGGGTTGCGGAAGGTCTTGGTCCCGCCGCCGAGCGCGATGTCCCGGCCGCCGCTGCGCAGCCCCGGGTAGGTGTCGCTGCTCGCCCCGCGCAGGAGGGCGGCGCCGTCGGTGGAGTCGACGCCTCCGGTCCGGCTGACGCGGAAGGCCGGCCCGGTGGCGGTGCCGGTGTCCTCCTTGAGATACCGGTCGAACCAGGAGCCGACCCGCCCCTCCACCCGGCTCGTCTCGCTGTCGCCGCCGTCGTGCCCGCCCGAGATCCAGTCGACGGACACGGGTGCGCCGTTGGCGCTGATGGCCTTCTGCATGGCGTCGGCCTGGCCGAGCGGGAACAGGGAGTCGGACTGCCCCTGGAGGAGCAGTGAGGGCACCTTGATGCGGTCGGCGACGGCGGACGGCGACCGCTCGGTGAGCAGTTTCACCGCTTCGACGTCGGGCTTCCCGCTGACGGCGACCCGTTCGTACATCTCGCAGAGCCGCTTCTCGAACTTCTCGCAGCCGCCGCCGGTGGTGATGAAGATGCCGGCCCAGAGCTTCTTGAAGACCCCGTCGGGGAAGAGGGCGTCGGCGAGGTTCCAGTAGGTGATCACGGGCGCGATGGCGTCGACCCGTTCGTCGTGCCCGGCGGCGAGCAGGGAGACGGCCCCGCCGTAGGAGGCGCCGGTGAGCCCGACCCGGGGGTCGCCCTTGCCGTCCAGCTCCACGTCGGGCCGTGTCGCCAGCCAGTCGATGAGCCGGGAGACGTCCTTGACCTCGTGGTCCGGGTCGTTGAGGGAGATCTTCCCGCCGGACTTCCCGAATCCGCGCGCCGACCAGGTCAGCACGGCGTATCCGTCGGCGGCCAGCTTCTCGGCCTGGGCCCTTACGTCGTTCTTGCTGCCGCCGAACCCGTGCCCGATGAGCACGGCGGGCCGCTTACCGGAACCCTTGGCGTGGAAGTACGAGGTGTCGATCGGCACCCCGTCCATGCGCAGGATCCGGTCCTCGCGCTGCACGGCGGGCGGGCCGTCGTCGGCGACGGCGGACCAGGTGCCGCCGCCCACGAGCACGGCGAGCGCGGCGCCGACCGCGGCCCACCGGCCAGGTGTACGGGGCAGCAGGCGCCGCCATCGAGCAGTAGGGGTCTCCATCCCTCGACCCTAAACGGAGGACGCAAGCCGGTTGAGTGCCGCCAGGGGGAGGTGAACGGCATCCCTGAGAGGTACGCTCCGCCCCCGCCGTACTCCGGACGCGGTACGGAACCCGTACGGAAACCCTTATCCCAGGAGGCCATTGTGGACATTCGCCGCGCCACGACCGTCACGGAGCTGCTGGCCGCCGGCCACCTCTTCGACGCACCGCCCCGCGAGGTCTGGGCCACCCGCTTCCTCGCCGCGGACGGTCACGTGATGCTGATCGCGTACGTGGACGGCGTCCCGGTGGGCCTCGTCTCGGGCATCGAGATGCTGCACCCGGACAAGGGCACGGAGATGTGCCTGTACGAACTCGGCGTCGACGAACCGTTCCGCCGCCGGGGCATCGGCAGGGCCCTGACGCTGGCGCTCGTGGACCTCGCCCGGGAGCGGGGGTGCTACGACCTGTGGGTCGGGGTGGAACACGACAACGCGGCGGCCCTGGCGACGTACGGGGCGGCGGGGGCGCGGGACGACGGCGGGTTCCGGGGGCTGGTGTGGGAGTTCGGGGACACCACCGCGGACGGGAGTCAACCCTGACGTTCGTCGGGGGGCGCTCCTGCCCTTCGGCCCCCGCGCCTGGCGGTCGTCCCTCCGTACGTTCGCCGTATGGCACAGCACACACGACAACACCACTGGCCCACCAGGCTATTCGGGTCGTTCGCCCTGACGGCGACGGCGGCGGCCGTGATCACGATGCTCTCCCCGGGAGGGCTGGGGCGGCCCGGACCGACCGAGGTCACGGTCGGGGCGTCCGTGTCCGCGTACCGCTCACTGACGGAGGCGGCCGGCGATGCCCCGGGGTGGGTGGGCCACCTGCTGGAGCTGTCGTCGGAGGCCACCCTGATCGTCCTCGGCCTGCTGCTGCTCGGGGTCTGCTGGACCGCCCTGCGCCGGAGGGATCCGGACACGGTGGCGGGGACCGTGCTCATCGGCGTCGGGACCGTGGTGGCGTACGCCGTCAGCGAGGCGCTGAAGCTGGTCGTCGACGAGGAGCGGCCGTGCCGTGCGCTGGACGGCGCCGAGGCCGTCGCCGCGTGCCCGGAACCGGGCGACTGGTCGTTCCCCAGCAACCACGCCACCCTGGCCGCCGCCCTCGCGGTCGGGCTCGCCGTACGGCGGCCCCGACTGGCTGCGGTGACCGTGCCGTTGGCGGTGGCGGCGGCACTGCTGCGGGTCCTGGTGGGGGTCCACTACCCGCACGATGTGCTCGCCGGCGCACTGCTCGGCGGTGCGGTGGTCACCTCGGTGCTCCTGGTGCTGGTGCGCCCCGCCGGTCTGCTCGCCTCAGCGCTGCTCGGGCGGTGGTGGGGGCAGGATCCCGGCCTCGTGGGCGACGACGGCGGCCGCGGCCCGGTTGTCGACGCCGAGGCGGGACAGGACGGAGCTGACGTGCGCCTTGACCGTGCCTTCGACCAGGTGCAGCCGCCGGGCGATCTGCCCGTTGGAGAGTCCGCCGCCGAGGTGCGCCAGCACTTCGCGCTCCCTGGGCGTCAGCCCGGCGACCCGCTCCCGGGCGGCGTCCCGCCGTTCGGCCAGGGCTCCGGCCCCGGTGGACGCGAGGTGCGCGACCACCCGGGCGGCGACCTTCGGTGAGAGGTAGGCGGCACCGTCGGCCACGGCCCGGACCCCGGCGACCAGTTCCTCGGGCTCGCCGGACTTGATCAGGAATCCGGCGGCCCCGGCTCCCAGCGCCCGAAGGATGTAGTTGTCCTCGCCGAAGGTGGTCAGCATGACGACGCCGGTGTCGGGCAGGGTGCGCCGGATCTCGGCGGCCGCGTCGATGCCGTTGGTGCCCGGCATCCGCACGTCGAGGACGGCGACGTGCGGGCGGTGTGCCCGGACCAGCTCCACGGCCTCGTGCCCGTCGGCCGCCTCGGCGACGACCTCGATGCCCGGGTCGGTGGCGAGCACGGCGCGTACCCCGGCCCGGATCATGGGCTCGTCGTCGGCGACGAGCACCCGGACGGGTCCGGCCGCCGCCGTGTCGGCCCGGCTCATCGGGCGCTCACGGGTGTCAGCGCGTCGCGGGAGACCAGCCTGCCGTCCCGGAAGCAGAGCCGGTACGCGTCTCCGGACCGGTCGTCGAAGCGGTCGGCGGTCATCGCGTAGAACTCGCACGTCACTCCCTGTTCCTGCCGTTCGTCCTTTTCCTCCGGTCCGGCGGGCGTCGGCCGCGCCGTCGTCTGGCGGTCAGGCAGCACCTTCTGGATCTCCGACCGATCCTGCCCCACCCGAAGGCGGGCGTAGTCGCCCGGGTCGAGGACGGACCGGGACGCGGCCACGGTCTCCCACGTCCCGACCACGGCGAGCAGCACGGCGCCCGCCGCCAGAGGCACGGTCAGCGCGGTGAGCAGGGTGCGGCGGACGCGCCGCCGGGCCCGCCGGTAGCCCGGGGGCGCGGGGCTCTCCCGGTTGTCGGTGGGCCACGGCGGGATCTGCGCGGGGGGCTGGTGGGGCAGCCGCGCGGAGACGGTGAAGCCGCCGTCACGGGGGCCGTGGTCGAGGGAGCCGCCGACGTGGCGGACGCGTTCGTCGAGCCCGATGAGCCCGCGACCGCCGTTGCCGGGAGGTGGGCCGGAAGGGTGCGCGGGCGGTTGCCCCGACCGTACGCCGGCCCCGGCCGCAGGGGCCCCGTTGCGGACGGCCACCCAGGTCTCCCTCGCCGTGTGCGACAGTTCGACGCTCACGGACGCCCCGGGCGCGTGCTTGGCCGCGTTCGTCAGGGCCTCCTGCACGACCCGGTGCGCGGCGCGCCCGACGGCGGGCGGCAGCCCCGACGCGTCGCCGTGCACGGAGAGTTCGACCGGGAGTCCGGAGGCGGCCGCGTCCCCGACGAGCCGGGCGATGTCGAAGTCACCCGGCCCCTGGGGCGGGCTTTCGCTCTCCTCGCGGAGGACGCCGATGACCTCGCCGAGGCGTTCCACCGCTGCCGCCGCCCGGCCCCGGATGTCCTGGGCGGCCCGCCGGTGCTGCTCGTCCAGGCCGGGCGCCAGTTTCAGGGCCCCGGCCGACAGGGCGATCAGGCTGAGGTCGTGGCCGAGCACGTCGTGCATGTCCTGGGCGATCCGGGCCCGCTCCAGCAGTCTCGCCTGCTCGGCGACCAACTGCCTTTCCCGTTGCATTTGTTCGGCCCGCTCCCAGCCGGCCCGGACCAGCTCCCGGTACTGGCGGGAGAACCGCCCCACGAACCAGGGCACCAGCACGGCGAGGACGATGACCGCGATGAACTGCGTCGCGAGCGTGAGCAGGGACGGCACGAAGGCCACCGCCACCGCCCCGGCCGCCAGGGCACCGGTCAGGAACAGGACAACGGTCCTGCCGCGCCCGGGCCCCCGTCCGGCGGCGAACGCGGCGATCGCGGTCGGCAGGCCCCACCACCACCCCACCAGGCTCAGCGCGCCGAACGCCGCCGTGGCGGGCACCAGCAGACCCCCCGGGTCCGCCCACCGGAGGCCGGGCCGCCCGCCGGCGGTCCTCTTCACGAGGGAGAAGCTGTTCACGAGGGAAAGGTTACGGAGGCCGGGGGCCCTGCCGGCACTGCCGGAAGTCACCTACCCGGCGCCGCGGGACCGTCCCGCACCGGCCGGGGCGCGGCGAGGCCGAGCGGGGTCTCCACCGGCAGCAGGGCGGCGGCCCGGTCCCGCTCCCCCGCCCGGACCGCGACGTGCACCTCGCGGGCGAGCGGGGTGACGTCGCGTACGGACACGGTCCACTCGTCCGCGTACCGCCGGGCGGCCTCGCCGCTGAGGCCGAGCTGGAGGGAGCGGTACGGGAGCGGGTTCAGGTCGAGGTCGCGTTCGGGGTCCCACTGGACCCGGGCCGGGGCGGTGCGCAGACTCCGCTTCCAGGACGCCTGGTCGGGGTGCACCTCGCGTACGTAGTGGGAGAGTTCGGCGTGCGCGAGGGCCCACTCCAGGCCGCTCCGGTCGATCTCGACGGCGAGGACGACCTCCTGGCCCTCCTTCGTGCCCCATCCGCAGCGGTACATCATCCACAGGAAGCTGGGCTTGATCCAGGTCATCCGGTCGCGCTTCCAGGCTTCGGGGAACCGCCCGTCGCGGGCGGCGGGCAGCCCGATGGCGGGGCGGTACGCCTGGTAGACGGTGACCGTGGTGTGGGTGTGGAGTGCGCGGATCTCGTAACGGGGCGGGTGGGGCGGGGTGTTCATGTGCCCCAGGATGCGGGACGCAGGCGCGCCCGGGCATCCGGTTTTCGCCGGATGGCCGGGCGCGGCCGGGAGGGTGCGTCGGTCAGTGGTTGCGCGGGAAGCCCAGGTCGACGCCTGCCGGGGCGTCGGCCGGGTCGGGCCAGCGGGTGGTGACGACCTTGCCGCGGGTGTAGAAGTGCACGCCGTCGTTGCCGTAGATGTGGTGGTCGCCGAAGAGCGAGTCCTTCCATCCGCCGAAGGAGTGGTAGCCCACCGGGACCGGGATCGGGACGTTGACGCCGACCATGCCGGCCTCGACCTCCAGCTGGAAGCGGCGGGCCGCGCCGCCGTCGCGGGTGAAGATCGCGGTGCCGTTGCCGAACGGCGAGGCGTTCATGAGGGCGACGCCGTCCTCGTACGTGTCGACGCGGAGCACGCACAGCACCGGGCCGAAGATCTCGTCCTTGTACGCGTCGGAGTCGGTGGAGACCTTGTCCAGGAGGGACAGGCCGATCCAGTGGCCGTCCTCGAAGCCCTCGACCGTGTGGCCCGTGCCGTCGAGGACGACCTCCGCGCCCTGGGCGGCGGCGCCCGTGACGTAGGAGGCGACCTTGTCGCGGTGGGCGGCGGTGATCAGGGGGCCCATCTCGGAGGCCGGGTCGTTGCCGGGACCGATCGTGATCTTCTCGGCGCGCTCACGGATCTTGGCGACCAGCTCGTCGCCGATCGCGCCGACCGCGACGACGGCGGAGATCGCCATGCAGCGCTCACCGGCGGAGCCGTACGCCGCCGAGACCGCCGCGTCGGCAGCCGCGTCCAGGTCGGCGTCCGGCAGGACGAGCATGTGGTTCTTCGCGCCGCCCAGCGCCTGGACCCGCTTGCCGTTGGCGGAGGCGGTGGCGTGGATGTAGCGGGCGATGGGGGTGGAGCCGACGAAGGAGACGGCGGCCACGTCGGGGTGGTTCAGCAGGCCGTCCACCGCGATCTTGTCGCCGTGCAGGACGTTGAGGACGCCGTCCGGAAGGCCCGCCTCCGCGGCCAGCTCGGCCAGCAGGTTGGCGGCCGAGGGGTCCTTCTCGCTGGGCTTCAGCACGAACGTGTTGCCGCAGGCGATGGCCAGCGGGAACATCCACATCGGCACCATGGCCGGGAAGTTGAACGGGGTGATGCCCGCGACGACGCCGAGCGACTGGCGGATCGAGGAGACGTCGACCCGGTTGGACACCTGGGTGGACAGCTCGCCCTTGAGCTGGGTGGTGATCCCGCACGCCAGCTCGACGATCTCCAGACCGCGGGCGACCTCGCCCAGCGCGTCCGAGTGCACCTTGCCGTGCTCGGCGGTGATCAGCGCGGCGATGTCGTCGCGGTGGGCGTCCAGCAGCGCGCGGTAGCGGAAGAGGACCGCGGTGCGCTGGGCGAGCGAGGAGGTGCCCCACGTCGCGTACGCGGCCTTCGCCGCCGCCACGGCCGCGTCGACCTCCTCGACGGAGGCGAGCGCCACCTGCGTGGTGACCGCGCCGGTGGCCGGGTCGGTGACCGGACCGTACTGACCCGACGTGCCCTCCACTGTCTTGCCGCCGATCCAGTGGTTGACGGTCTTCGTCATGACGTACTCCTTCAGGCTTCAGGCAGGCGTGGGGGCCGGTCTCACAGGTGGCGGCGTCGGGCGGCGACCTGCCGGTCGTACTCCTCCCGGGCCTTGACCGCCGCCGGTCGGCTCGCGGTTTCGGCTACCGGAACATCCCACCACGCCTGTGCCGGAGGCGGGCCCGACACTGTGTCGGGCGTTTCGGTCTCGACGTAGACACAAGTGGGGCCCTCCGCGTCGCGCGCCTCGGAGAGGGCTTTGCGCAGGTCGTCGACGGTGGTGGCGCGCAGGACCCGCAGGCCGAGGGAGGCCGCGTTGGCGGCCAGGTCGACGGGGAGCGGCGGGCCGGTGAAGCCGCCGTCGGCGTCCCGGTGGCGGTAGGCCGTGCCGAAACGCTCGGCGCCGACCGCTTCGGACAGGCCGCCGATGGAGGCGTACCCGTGGTTCTGGAGGATCAGCAGTTTGAGCGGCAGGTTCTCCTGGACGGCGGTGACGATCTCGGTGGGGTTCATCAGATACGTGCCGTCGCCGACGAGCGCCCAGACGGGGCGGCCCTCACGGCCCTGGCTTCCGGTCGCGAGCAGGACGCCGATCGCGGCCGGGATCTCGTAGCCCATGCAGGAGTAGCCGTACTCGACGTGGTACTGGTCGCGGGAGCGGGCGCGCCAGAGTTTGTGCAGGTCGCCGGGGAGGGAGCCGGCGGCGTTGATGAGGATGTCGTCCTCGGTGACCAGGGTGTCCAGGAGGCCGAGGACCTGGGTCTGGGTGGGGCGCGCGGCGGGGTCGGGGGTGGCGAAGGATGCTTCGACCCGTTCCTCCCACGCCTCCTTCGCTCCGGTGTACTCCGTCTCGTACGCCGGGTCGACCCGGTAGCCGCGTCCGGCGAGCGCCGCTGTCAGCGCCTCCAGGCCCGCGCGGGCGTCGGCGACCAGGGGGAGGGCGGCCAGCTTGTGGGCGTCGAAGCCGGTGATGTTGAGGTGGAGGAAGCGGACCGCCGGATCGGCGAAGAGCGTGCCGGACGCGGTGGTGAAGTCGGAGAAGCGGGTGCCGACGCCGATCACCAGGTCGGCGGTGCGGGCCAGTTCGTCGGCGGTGGCGGTGCCGGTGTGGCCGATGCCGCCGACGTCGGCCGGGTGGTCGTGCCGGAGCGCGCCCTTGCCGGCCTGGGTGGAGGCGACCGGGATGCGGGTCGCGGCGGTGAACGCGGCGAGCGTCTCCTCGGCGGCGCTGTGCCGGACCCCGCCGCCCGCGACGATCAGCGGGCGGCGGGCGGAGCGGATCGCCCGTACCGCCGCTTCCAGTTCGAACGTGTCGGGGGCGGGCCTGCGGACGTGCCAGTCGCGTTCGGCGAAGAACTCCTCCGGCCAGTCGTACGCCTCCGCCTGTACGTCCTGCGGCAGCGCGAGCGTGACGGCCCCGGTCTCGGCCGGGTCGGCGAGGACGCGCATCGCCTGGAGGGCGGCCGGAATCAGCGTCTCCGGCCGGGTGATCCGGTCGAAGTAGCGCGAGACCGGGCGCAGACAGTCGTTGACGGACACGTCACCCGCGTACGGCACTTCGAGCTGCTGCAGTACGGGGTCGGCGGGCCGGGTCGCGAAGGTGTCGCCGGGCAGGAGGAGGACGGGCAGGCGGTTGATCGTGGCGAGCGCGGCCCCGGTGACGAGGTTGGTGGCCCCCGGGCCGATGGACGTGGTCACCGCGTGCGCCGAGAGCCGCCCCGACTGGCGGGCATACCCCACGGCCGCGTGCACCATGGCCTGTTCGTTGCGGCCCTGGAGGTAGGGCATGCGGTGCCCGGTCCCGTTGCCGGTGCCGGGGGTGGTTCCGCCGGGGCCGCCGCCCGCCGCCGCTTCCACGAGCGCCTGGCCGATGCCCGCGACATTGCCGTGGCCGAAGATGCCCCAGGCGGCGCTGATGAGCCGCTGCCGACGGCCGTCGCGCTCGGTGTACTGCCGGGCCAGGAAGGCCACCAGCGCCTGAGCGGTGGTCAGTCGCCGGGTGGGACAGTGGGGGTTCGCGGTACTCGTCGGGCTCGCGGGACTCGTCGGGCTCAAGGCGTTACCTCCGGGCCGGGCGACGGATGCGCCGTGTACAGCGGGAGTCTGGCGTCGATCGGCTCGCCCCGCCAGGTGTCGCGGATCCAGCGGTGGTCGGGATGGTCGCGGATCAGCCAGGCGCGCTCCTCCCCGGGCCCGGCCATCACGTTCAGGTAGTACAGCGTCCGGCCGGGCGGGGCGATGGACGGGCCGTGCCAGCCGTCGGGGATGAGGACGGCGTCACCGCTGCGCACTTCGGCGAGGACGTCCGTACCGCCGTCGCGCGACGGGGAGACGCGGTGGTAGCCGAGACCGCCGTCCTGCACCTCGAAGTAGTAGATCTCCTCCAGTTCGCACTCCTCGCCCGGCACGTGCTCGTCGTGTTTGTGGGGCGGGTAGGAGGACCAGTTGCCGCCGGGGGTGAGGACCTCCACGGCGATCAGCCGGTCGCAGTCGAAGGTGTCGGCGGCGGCGAAGTTGTTCACCTGCCGCGAGCAGGTCCCGGAGCCGCGCAGCTCGACGGGTACCTCCGGCGCGGGGCCGTAGCGAGCGGGGAGTCGTCGCTCGCACTTCGCTCCTGCCAGGGCGAAGCGGCCTCCTGCGCCGGAGGAGATCTGTGCGTGGGCGTCGCGCGGTACGTAGGCGAAGTCGGACACCCCGCTGAACACGCTTTCCCGGCCCAGCAGTTCAAAGGTCTCGCCTGCTGTATGCACCGTACAGCCACCGGCCAACGGCAGGACGATCCATTCACTACTGCCGGTGACGAGCGTGTGAACACCGCCCGGCTCCAGCTCCAGCACCCGCAGGGACGAACGATCCCAGCCGGCCCGAGCGGGGTCGATGTCGAGGGCGTACGCCCCGCGCGCGGCGCTGCCCGCCGGAAGGTGGAACACGGGCTGCTGTCCTCGGTCAGGAGGGGGATGATGCGTCGTCATGCCCCCTCCCTACCCGTCCGGAGCAGCCCTACGGCGGTGTCGACGGCGCTGGTCACGTCCCCGTCGACCGGGTAGAGCAGCGAGCGTCCCACGACCAGCCCGCGCACGGTGGGCAGCCGCAGCGCGTCGCGCCACTTCCCGTACGCGGCGTCCTGGTCCTCGCCGACCTCGCCGCCGAGCAGGACGGCGGGCAGCGTGGAGGCCTCCATCGCCCGGCCCATGGCGTCGGGGTCGTCGGTGACGGGGACCTTGAGCCAGGTGTACGCGGAGGTCCCCGCGAGGCCCGACGCGATGGCGATGGAGGTCGCCACGGCTGCGGCGCCGAGGTCGTTGCGGAGTCGGCCGTCGACGCGGCGGCAGAGGAACGGCTCGACGAAGACGGGCAGCCGGTGCGCGGCCATCGCGTCGATGGTCCGGGCGGCGGTGTGCAGGGTGTCCAGCGAACCGGGGTCGTCGTGGTCGATGCGGAGCAGCAGCTTCCCGGCGTCGAACCCGTGGCGGACCAGGTCGTCGGGGCGGTATCCGGTGAACCGGTCGTCGAGCTCGAACGCGGCGCCGGCCAGCCCGCCGCGGTTCATCGAGCCCATCACGATCTTGTCCTCCAGGGCTCCGAGCAGGAGGAGATCGTCCAGGACGTCGGCGGAGGCGAGCACTCCGTCGACGCCGGAGCGGGAGAGGGCGAGGCAGAGCCGCTCCAGCAGCTCGAAGCGGTTGGCCATGGCGAGCGACCGGTCCCCGACGGCGAGCGCGCCGCGCGCGGGATGGTCGGCCGCGATGATCATCAACCGGTCGCCGGTGGTACGGATCAGCCGCCGCCGCTTCCGTCGCGCGGCGGCCTCGGCCACGGCTTCGGGCCGCTCGGCGCGCAGCCGGACCAGCTCGGAGAGCGAGGGCGCGAGCGGCGTCATGAGTCGGCTCCGGTCCGGCGGGCCGCAGGGGTGTCGGGGTCCGGCGGAGCGCCGGGGTCGGCCGGAGCACCGGGTTCGACCGGAGCGCCAAGGCCGACCGGGCCGCCGCGGTCCGTCGGAGCGCCGGGGTTCGCCTGGGCCTTCCGGGTCGCCTGGGCGTCGAGGTCCGCGGTGACGGCGCCGGCCTTGAGGGCTCGCTCGACCTCGTCCGGGAACGGCATCGCGGACGAGCAGGCGAGCCGGGAGGCGACGATCGCGCCAGCCGCGTTCGCGTACCGCACGAGGCGGTCCAGCGGCCACCCGGCGAGCAGTCCGTGGCAGAGCGCGCCGCCGAACGCGTCCCCCGCGCCGAGGCCGTTGACCACCTCCACCGGCAGCGGCGGGCAATCGGCGGTGGTGCCGTCGCGGTGGACGGCGAGCACACCCTTCGGCCCCTGCTTGACGACGGCGAGCTCCACCCCGGCCGCGAGCAACGCGCGGGCCGCCGCGTACGGTTCGCGTTCGCCGGTCGCGATTCGGCACTCGTCGACGTTGCCGACGGCGACCGTGGCATGGGCCAGCGCCTCGCGGTACCGCGCGGGCGCCTCGGTGCTGTCGTCGCCCCCGTCCCAGAACATCGGCCGCCAGTCGAGGTCGAAGACGGTCGCCGTCGCCGTACGCGGCACATCCGCCGGGCCGGTGCCGCGCGCGTCGAGGGCGGCCAGCGTGGCGGACCGGCTCGGCTCAGCGCTGAGTCCGGTGCCCGTCATCCAGAAGATCCTGGCCGCGCGCACCGCGTCCAGATCGAGGTCCGGCGCGTGGATCTCCAGGTCGGGGGCCTTGGGCTGCCGGTAGAAGTAGAGCGGGAAGTCGTCCGGGGGGAAGATCTCGCAGAAGGTGACCGGGGTCGGATACTCCGCCACGGCCGTCGCCCAGCGGGCGTCCACGCCGAACCGTTCCAGTTCCTGTTGGAGATACGTGCCGAAGGGGTCCTGCCCGGTCCGGGTGATCACGGCCGTACGCCGCCCCAGTCGGGCCGCCGCCACCGCCACATTCGTCGGGGAGCCGCCGAGGAACTTGCCGAACGTCTCGACCCGGGCGAGCGGGACCCCGACCTCCAGCGGGTAGAGGTCCACCCCGATCCGTCCCATGGTGATCACGTCGTACGGCTCAGGCATACGCATCCCTTCGGACCGCCGGTCCGCCCCGCCGGTGGCCGGCTGGTCCCAGGTCTAGCCCCCTCCCGGGAACCCTGTCAATATTTTGTCCGGACATTCGGACGAACTCTTGACACCCTTCCGCACCCGCCACGAGGCTGGGCGTTATGACCCCCTCCGTCCGCTCCTCGGCCCGCATCCGTATCGGCTCGGCTCCCGACTCCTGGGGCGTGTGGTTCCCCGACGACCCGGAGCAGGTGCCCTGGCAGCGCTTCCTCGACGAGGTGGCCGAGGCCGGGTACGCGTGGATCGAGCTCGGCCCGTACGGCTATCTGCCCACCGACCCCGCCAGGCTGGCCGACGAGACCCGCAGCCGGGGGCTCACGGTCTCCGCCGGCACCGTTTTCACCGGATTGCACCACGGACCGGACGTCTGGGACCGGACCTGGGCGCATGTCGCGGACATCGCCGGACTGACCCGGGCCATGGGCGCCGAACACCTGGTCGTCATCCCCTCCTTCTGGCGCGACGACAAGACGGGCGAGGTGCTGGAGGACCGCACGCTCACGCCCGCCCAGTGGCGGGACCTGACGGCCCAGACGGAGCGGCTGGGCCGGGAGGTCCGGGAGCGGTTCGGGCTGCGGATCGTCGTCCATCCGCACGCCGACACCCACATCGACACCGAGGAGAACGTCAGCCGCTTCCTCGACGCCACCGATCCGGACCTGGTCTCGCTCTGCCTGGACACGGGGCACTACGCCTACTGCGGCGGCGACAGCGTCAAGCTCATCGAGACGTACGGGGAACGCATCGGCTACCTCCATCTCAAGCAGGTCGATCCGGAGATCCTGGCGGCGGTGGTGGCGGAGGAGGTGCCGTTCGGCCCGGCGGTGGCCCGGGGTGTGATGTGCGAGCCGCCCGGCGGAGTCCCCGCCCTGGAACCGGTCCTGGACGCGGCCCGCGCCCTGGACGTCGACCTGTTCGCGATCGTGGAGCAGGACATGTATCCGTGCCCGCCGGACAAGCCGTTCCCCATCGCGCGCCGCACCCGCGAGTTCCTCCGCTCCTGCGGCGGCACCCGCTCGCCCGGCTCGGCATCCTGAGGCCTCCGCCCCGGGGCCTCCGGGTCAGACTCCCGTGCGCCCGTCGACGCGTTCGCGGATCAGGTCGGCGTGGCCGCAGTGCCGGGCGTACTCGCCGATCATGTGCGTGTAGATCCAGCGCAGCGTGACCTGCCCGCCCATGAACGGGCTGGTGTCGTCGAGCGCCCGGGCCGCGCAGTTCTGCCGGGCCGTCGCCACCTCGGCCTCCCACCGCGCGAGCGCCTGCTCGTGGGTGGAGTCCTCGGCAGGCTCCCAGCCGCCCGCGTGCCCCTGAGTCCCGTCGCCGCCGGCCGGAGGGGCGAAGAGCGGTGGGACGTCCTCCTGGGCCAGCACCCGGCGGAACCAGTTCCGCTCGACCTCCGTCAGGTGCTGGAGCAGTCCGAGCAGGGTGATCGGCGAGGGCGCGGCGGCCGCCTGACGCAGGCCCTTCTCGGGCAGGTCGGCGCACTTCTGGACGAGGGTGGCGCGGTAGAAGTCGAGCCAGCTCTCCAGAGAGGTGCGTTCGTCGGCGAGCAGAGGGGGCATCGGGCGTTCGGAAGTGCTCATGTCCCTCGTCGTGGCACCCGGGTCAGACAGTGGCCGCGATACGCGACACCGGCCCAGGTTCATCCTTTCTGCCACAGCAGTAACCGTTTCGGTACACATATCTCCGTTACGCGGGTTTTCTGTCACAGCCGGTCGACGGCCCCACCCCGCCTGCCGCCCAAGGTCGTTCAACCGAGCACAGGCTGAGTGATCGTCGGCTTGAGAAGTGCAGAGAGGTGTCACCGATGACGGACAGAACGCTCTGGTCCTACAAGGACATTGCCGCGCACATCCAGGTCCAGCCGGACACCGTCCGCTCCTATCGCAAGCACGGGCTCCTTCCGCCGCCCGACCAGGTGAAGAACGGGAAACCGTATTGGTACGGCGACACCGTCCGCGCCTGGGTCGCCTCCCGGCCCCGCAACAGGGGCCGTTGACGCCCGGCGCGGACCCCTCGGCCGCCCGGCCGTTCCGGCTCCTCGCTACTCCTGGCCGGCGGCCCTGCGAAAGAGGGCCGTCCAGAGGAACGGCTCCCCGAAGAGCGGGGATTCGGGTGCCTCGTCGTTCATCCGGCGCAGTTCCATCTCCTCCGCCTCCGTCAGGCCGGAGAAGACGTGACGCAGCTCTTCGTCCGTATAGGCGAGCCCCCCGTGCAGACCGCCCGTCAGGTAGAGCTCGGCGTCCGGCAGTTCCGAACCCATCCCGCCCTCCCCGGCGGCGAAGCAGGTGAGCGCGAAGTGACCGCCGGGCGCGAGGCAGCGCTCCAGGAGGGCGAGGTAGCTGATCCGGCGGTGGGGCGGCAGGTGGTGGAAGCAGCCCGAGTCGTAGATCAGGTCGTACGGCCCGGCCAGGGGCGCCCCCGTCGCCGTCAGGGCGAACGCGTCACCGAGGTGGAACCGTATGGAGTCGGCCCCCGCCTTCTCCGCCCGCTCCCGGGCCCAGGCCAGCGCCGCCGGGGAGAGGTCGACCGCGTCGACGTCGAAACCGAGCGACGCCAGGTGCAGCGCGTTGCGGCCGGGCCCACAGCCGAGTTCGAGCGCGCGGCCAAAGGCGATCCGCCCCTGGCGGAGATAGGCGTCGAGGTTCTCGTCGGGCTTGTCCGCGAAGAACGGCACCGGCTTCGACCGGTCCGCGTAGAACTCGTCCCACCAGGACGCGCCGCCGGCCGTCCACCGGTCCGCCTCCGGGGCGAACAGGCCGTCCATCAAAGCCAATACGTCGTCTGTCGTACGAACGTTCCGGTCCATCCGGGCCCCCTTTTCCGTTGCGGAAATTTTAGGCTCGATGAGCATGAAAGCCCAGGTCAGCGTCGCTTTGCCGATGCTGTCGGCGGGCCTTTGGCGCCTTCCGGGGCGGACGGGGAGCGCCGCCCCCGCCCGCCATCCGTTCGGTGCCACGCGGTCCCGTCACGCGGCGCCCCGAGGCCATTCCCGGCTTCCCCGAGGGCTGTTTCCGAACCGGTTTCCGTCGTCGGTCTCAGCGTCTCGCCGGTTCGGCGATCTCCGCGCCCGCGCCCGATATCCCCTCGGCCTCCGCCGTGGACCCGGCGCCCCGGTGGCCGCCCCGGTCGCCCGGAGCCTCCGGAGCGGCGGGACCGGCCGGGGTCGAATCCCCTTCGCTCAGGCCGAACGTGCGATGGAAGGCCCGCAGAGGCGCGGGGGCCCACCAGGTGGAGCGGCCCATCAGCTTCATCACCGCCGGGACCAGCAGGCTGCGCACCACCATGGCGTCCATCAGGACGGCGAGGGCGATACCGAGCCCCAGCATCTTGGTGTTGGTGACCCGCGAGGTGCCGATGGCCACCATCACGACCGCGAGGATCACGGCGGCCGCGGTGATCAGCCCGCCGGTGTGGCGGAGTCCGAAGGTGACGGAGTGCTCGTGGTCGCCGGTGCGGTCGTACTCCTCCTTGATCCGGGATATCAGGAACACCCCGTAGTCCATGGAGAGTCCGAAGGCCACGCAGAACATCAGGACGGGCAGCGTCGTCTCGATGTCGCCCGTGCTGGTGAAGGCGAGCAGTCCGGAGAGATTTCCGTCCTGGAAGACCCAGACCACGGCTCCGAACATCGCGGTCAGGCTGAGGGCGTTGAGCACGACCGCCTGGAGCGGGATGAGCACGCTGCCGGTGAGCAGGAAGACCAGGAGCAGGGTCACGAGCACGATGATCGCCAGCGCCCAGGGCAGCCGGTCGGCTATGGCGTCCTTGGAGTCGACGAGGACCGCCGCCGTGCCCGTCACCGAGGTGTCGAGGGAGGAGGCGGAGGGCACCGCCCTCAGGTCCCGTACGAGCTGCTGGGTCTCCTCGCCGACGGCTTCGCCCTCGGGCAGCACGCTGTAGTAGGCGACGGAGTCCGCGGTGACCGGGCCGTCGACCCGCAGGACGCCGGGCAGTTGCTCGATGCGGCTCTTCAGCTCCGTGTACTCGGCGGGGGAACCCTGTCCCTCCGCCAGCACCTCCAGGCCGCCACCGGGGCTGCCCGGGAATCCGTCACGGATGTGTTCCTGGACGACCCGGGACTCCGCGCCGGCCGGCAGCTGACGGTCGTCGGCCGTGCCGAACTTGACGCCCAGGAAGGGCAGTCCGAGCAGCAGGAGCCCGACGGTGGTGACGACGGCGAAGACGGGCGCCCTGCGCATCACCAGCGCCGCCAGCTTCGCCCAGCCCCGGCCGGGCGAAGCGCCCGCTCCCGTGGCCGCGCTGTCGCCTTCGGGCGAGGCGTCCTTCCTGCGGCGGCGCAGCAGCCGGCGCAGGTCCAGCGAGTTGATCCGGTGGCCGAGCAGGACCAGCGCCGCGGGCAGCAGGATCAGCGCGGCAGCGGCGGCCAGCAGGACCACGGCGATCCCGGCGTAGGCGAAGGACCGCAGGAAGTACTGCGGGAAGACCAGCATGGCCGACAGCGACACGGCCACGGTCAGCGCGGAGAACAGCACCGTACGCCCGGCGGTCCGCAGGGTCGTGCCCACCGCCGTCCGGGGGCCCGCCCCGCCGGCCAGCTCCTCGCGGAAGCGGCGGACGATGAACAGGGCGTAGTCGATGGCGAGTCCGAGGCCGAGGGCCGTCGTGAGGTTCATGGCGAAGACCGAGACGTCGGTGAACTCCGTCAGGCCCCGCAGCACGGCGTTGGTGCCGAGGATGGCGACGATGCCGACGCCGAGCGGCAGCATCGCGGCCACGGCACTGCCGAAGACCATGACCAGCAGGACGAGCGTCACCGGCAGGGCGATCAGCTCGGCCCGCAGCAGGTCCTCCTGGATGATCGTCTGCATCTCGTGCTGCACGGCGACGGGCCCGCCGATGGAGACCGTCACCGGTCCCCGCTCCCCCGCGAAAGCGGGGGCTATCCGGTCGAGGGTCTCACCGGCGGTCTTCTCGTCGCCCCCGATCCGGGCGGCGATGATCGCCTCGCGGCCGTCCTCGGAGCGCAGCGCGGGCGATTGCGTCCCCCAGTAGGATCCGATGCCCGAGATCCCCTGCTCGGCCTCCAGCCGCTCGACGAGGCGGGCGGCCTCGGCGGCCACCGCCGGGTCGTCGACGGTCGCGGAGCCGCTGTCCACCAGCAGGAGCAGATTGGGCTGGGAGGCGGGGAACTCCCGCGCCAGCGCCTCGGTCGCGTAGGTCGACTCGGCGTCGGGGGCCTGCCAGCCGCCGCTGCCCATCCGGTCCGCCACCCCGCTCCCGGCGAACACGGCGAGTGCGGTGATCACCAGCGCGGCCAGCAGCGCGAGCCGCGGCCGGGCGGTGACGAACCGGGTCCAGCCGCCGACCGAAGGCGGCGCGGAACGGTTGACTTCGGACATGGTGCGGTGTCCCCTTCACCGAGACCCGGGCAGCACAAGGCAGCATGGGTCGGTCGTTGCCACTTACCCTGGCAAACACGAGTCGTCGCTCGCGTTCCACTAGAATGCGAGCGACCACTCGTGTTTGTCAATCGCATCATGAGAGCCGGGGATTGACCGTGTCGGAGGCCAAAGCCACCAAGGGCGCCGCAGCGGACGGAGCGGACGGCGGATCCACCGCCCGTGCGGCCGACGGGGCGCCGGGCCCCGCCCGCCCTCGCCGCCGCCAGGCCCGCGGCGAGGCCCGTATCGCCCAGCTGCTCCGGGCCGCCGCCGACGTCTTCTGCACCAGCGGCTACACCGCGTCCAGCACCAACGCCATCGCCCGCGAGGCCGGGGTGTCGCCGGGCACGCTCTACCAGTTCTTCCCGAACAAGGAGGCCATCGCCGTCGAGCTCGGCGACCAGCTGCTCAACCGCTGGCGGGACACCTACGGCGCCGCCTTCTCGCAGAGCCATGTCGAGCTGCCGCTCGACCGCATGCTGGACGCCATCCTCGACCCGCTGATCGCCTTCAACTGCGAGAACCCGGCCTTCTCCGTCCTGATGCACGGCTCGGAGATCCCCGGCCGGATCACCGAGGAGCACGACACGCTGCACGCCACGATGCTGACGCGGGTCGAATCGGTGCTCGCCGGCTACCTCCCGGACGCGCCCGCCGAGCAGGTCCACCGGATCGCCGACATGACCTTCATGATCTTCAAGGCCGGGCTGGACCTGATCATGGCCCACGAGGGCGAGGAGCGCGAGGCCTACATCCAGGAGCTGAAGACGGTCATGTTCCGCTATCTGGATCCCCTGGTCTGCGACGCCGCGCCGCAGGGGACCCCGCACGCGCCATAGACCACCTCCGGCTGTCGGCCCGAACCGCCACCGGCCGACACATGGCCCCGCCGGGGCACATTCATACCCCCTAGGGGTATAGTGTGGCGTAGACGGGGCGCCACGGAGGCCTCTGCGGCCCCATGCGCCCCGCCGTGCCGCCGAAACGTGTTCGCGAAGAGGAGAACGTCATGACCGCCGAGACCGAGACCGCCCAGTCCACCGGCTCCTGCTGCTCGCCCGCCGGTTCCTGCCACGACGGCGCGGCCGACGTACGGATCGAGGGGACCGACGCGGTCACCGCCGTGTACGAGGTCAAGGGCATGACCTGCGGCCACTGCGAGGGCGCCGTGTCGGAGGAGATCTCCGCACTCGCGGGCGTGACCTCGGTCGCGGCCGTCGCCGCCACCGGCCGGGTCACCGTCACCTCCAAGGCCCCGCTGACCGAGGACGCCGTCCGTGCCGCGGTGGACGAGGCCGGGTACGAGCTCCTCGGCCCGGCCGCCTGAGGGCCGGCCCGCAGCAGCACCCCGTTCGTCGTCGGGCCGGCCTCACCAGCCGATACTGGTGGGGTACGGCCCGACCCGCGTTTCCCTGGAGTTCGGACATGGCCAGCACAGCAGCAGCCGATCACCCGGCCGCCGACGCCTCCGAGGCCGAGCTCATGATCGGCGGGATGACCTGCGCCTCGTGTGCGGCCCGCGTCGAGAGGAAGCTCAACCGGATGGACGGCGTCACCGCCACCGTGAACTACGCGACCGAGAAGGCCCGCGTCACGTTCGGGGAGGGGCTGGAGCTGGGCGACCTCGTCGCCACGGTCGAGAAGACCGGCTACACGGCCCGCCCCGTCACCCGACCGGAACGGAAGGCACCGGCAGCGGAAGCCACACCGGCACCGAACACGGAAGCGAAAGCAGAAGCAGAGACACAACCGGAACCGGAACCCGAAGCGGAAGCGGAAGCGGAAGCAGCCCAGGACGGTGTCGCGGAGCCGGACGGCTCCACCGACTCGCTCCGGCAGCGTCTCGTTGTCTCCGCCGTGCTCGCCGTCCCCGTCGTCCTGCTCGCCATGATCCCGGCCCTCCAGTTCGACTACTGGCAGTGGCTGAGCCTCACCCTCGCCGCGCCCGTCGTCATCTGGGGCGGCCTGCCCTTCCACCGCGCCGCCTGGACCAACGCGAAGCACGGCGCGGCCACGATGGACACCCTGGTCTCGCTCGGCACGCTCGCCGCGTTCGGCTGGTCGCTGTGGGCCCTGTTCCTCGGCGACGCGGGTATGCCCGGCATGCGCCACGGCTTCGACCTCACCGTCTCGCGCGCCTCCGCCACCTCGACGATCTACCTGGAGGTGGCGGCCGGGGTCATCACGTTCATCCTGCTGGGCCGCTACCTGGAAGCCCGCGCGAAGCGGAAGTCCGGCGCGGCACTGCGGGCGCTGATGCATCTGGGCGCCAAGGATGTCGCCGTACTCAGGGCGGGCAGGGAGGTACGCGTTCCGGCGGGCGAGCTCGTCGTCGGCGATCGCTTCGTCGTGCGCCCCGGGGAGAAGATCGCGACGGACGGAACCGTCGTCGAGGGCTCCTCCGCCGTGGACGCCTCGATGCTCACCGGCGAGTCCGTACCCGTCGAGGTCTCGGCCGGCGACACCGTCACCGGAGCCACCCTCAACGCCGGCGGACGCCTCGTCGTCGAAGCCACCCGCGTCGGAGCCGACACCCAACTCGCCCGCATGGCCCGCCTCGTCGAAGACGCCCAGAACGGAAAGGCATCAGCCCAACGCCTCGCCGACCGCATCTCCGCCGTCTTCGTCCCCATCGTCATCGCCCTCGCCCTCGCCACCCTCGGCTTCTGGCTCGGCAACGACGCCGGACTCACCGCCGCCTTCACCGCCGCCGTCGCCGTCCTCATCATCGCCTGCCCCTGCGCCCTCGGCCTCGCCACCCCCACCGCCCTCATGGTCGGCACCGGCCGCGGCGCCCAACTCGGCATCCTCATCAAAGGCCCCGAAGTCCTGGAAACCACCCGCCGCGCCGACACCATCGTCCTCGACAAGACCGGCACCGTCACCACCGGCCGCATGACCCTCCAGACCACCCACACCACCCACACCACCACCGAAGCCGAAGCCCTGCGCCTCGCCGGAGCCCTCGAACACGCCTCCGAACACCCCATCGCCCAAGCCATCACCACCGCCGCGACCGACACCACCGGACCTCTCCCCACCCCCGACGACTTCCAGAACATCCCCGGACTCGGCGTCCAGGGCGTCGTCGAGGGCCACGCCGTCCTCGTCGGGCGGCCCCGCCTCCTCACCGATGCGGCGATCCCGCTCCCGGCCGAGCTGTCCGAGGCCCTGGCGGAGGCCGGGGAGCACGGCCGTACGGCGGTCGTCGTGGCCTGGGACGGCGAGGCGCGAGGTGTGTTCGGGGTGGCGGACGCGGTCAAGGACAGCAGCGCGGAGGCCGTCGCCGAGCTGCGCGCCCTGGGCCTCAGGCCCGTCCTGCTGACCGGCGACAACCTTGCGGTGGCGGAGGCCGTGGCGCGCGAGGTGGGCATCGACGAGGTCCTTGCGGAGGTGCTTCCGGAGGACAAGGTGAACGTCGTGAAGAGCCTTCAGGCGGAGGGCCGGGTCGTCGCCATGGTCGGCGACGGGGTGAACGACGCCGCCGCGCTGGCCACGGCAGATCTGGGGCTGGCGATGGGCACCGGGACGGATGCGGCGATCGAGGCGAGCGACCTCACGCTGGTTCGTGGAGATCTCAAGGTGACAGCTGACGCAATCCGCCTCTCCAGGCGTACGCTGGCCACCATCAGGGGCAACCTCTTCTGGGCCTTCGGGTACAACGTTGCTGCTTTGCCCCTGGCTGCAAGTGGCCTGCTCAACCCAATGATCGCGGGAGCCGCCATGGCGTTTTCGTCCGTGTTCGTCGTCACGAACAGCCTACGGTTGCGTGCCTTCACGTAACTTCCACAAAGAGATTTAGATCACACCGGATTCAGGGTAACCATCCGGTGGGTTCGTGAGTCTTAGAGTGCGATGCCAAGGATGTCTTGGGGGACGTCCGATGGAGTGTCTTGGGGGACGCTCCTGTGGCAAGCGTTTGGCCGGGGCACGTGCACCGGGGAGCTTTGAGCGGCCCTCCCGTGCGTACGTACCCCGGCGGATCGCAGCACAACAAGGGAACACAACAGAACACGGGAGCCACGGCTCCCTGCCAGACGCCCGGCCGGATCCCGTGGGGGGAATCCGCTCCGGGATATGGGAAGCGCCCTGACCGTCGACCCGTGGGGGGATCGGCGGCGGGGCGTTTCTCGCTTTCCCGGCCCCTCCCCCTCCCCGCCACCCCTTCCCCTCCCCGCTTCTCCTTCTCCTCCCCGCTTCCCCTCCAGAACGCCGAATCGCCCCGGACACCGCGCTCTGTGCGAAGCGCGGTACGCGGGGCGAAGGCAGTCGGCCGAAGAGGCCGGGCACTACGGGCGGTACGGGTTCCAGCGGTGCGGAACCCTGCGGTACGAGGTCCGGATCAGCGGCCTCGACACGAGGTCCGGGTCAGCGGCCCTCGACAGGGACGAAGTCGCGCAGGACCTCGCCGGTGTAGATCTGGCGCGGGCGGCCGATGCGGGAACCCGGCTCCTTGATCATCTCGTGCCACTGGGCGATCCAGCCGGGAAGCCGGCCGAGCGCGAAGAGCACGGTGAACATCTCGGTCGGGAAGCCCATGGCCCGGTAGATCAGACCGGTGTAGAAGTCCACGTTGGGGTAGAGGTTGCGCGAGACGAAGTAGTCGTCGGAGAGCGCGTGCTCCTCCAGCTTGAGCGCGATGTCGAGCAGCTCGTCGGACTTGCCGAGCGCGGACAGCACGTCGTGGGCGGCGGCCTTGATAATCTTGGCGCGCGGGTCGAAGGACTTGTACACCCGGTGGCCGAAGCCCATCAGGCGGACGCCGTCCTCCTTGTTCTTCACCTTGCGGATGAAGGAGTCGACGTCGCCGCCGTTGGCCTGGATGCCTTCCAGCATCTCCAGCACCGACTGGTTGGCGCCACCGTGCAGCGGGCCCCACAGCGCCGAGATGCCGGCGGAGATCGAGGCGAACATGTTCGCCTGCGAGGAGCCGACCAGACGCACGGTGGAGGTCGAACAGTTCTGCTCGTGGTCCGCGTGCAGGATGAGCAGCTTGTCCAGCGCCGAGACGACGACCGGGTCCAGCTCGTACTCCTGGGCGGGGACCGAGAAGGTCATGCGCAGGAAGTTCTCGACGTACCCGAGGTCGTTGCGCGGGTAGACGAACGGGTGGCCGATCGACTTCTTGTAGGCGTACGCCGCGATCGTCGGCAGCTTCGCCAGCAGGCGGATCGTCGACAGGTGACGCTGCTGCTCGTCGAACGGGTTGTGGCTGTCCTGGTAGAACGTGGACAGCGCGCTGACGACCGAGGACAGCATGGCCATCGGGTGGGCGTCGCGCGGGAAGCCGTCGAAGAACCGCTTGACGTCCTCGTGCAGCAGCGTGTGCTGGGTGATCTCGTTCTTGAAGGTCGCCAGCTGGTCGACCTGCGGAAGGTCGCCGTTGATCAGCGTGTACGCGACCTCGAGGAACGACGAGCGCTCGGCGAGCTGCTCGATCGGGTATCCGCGGTAGCGCAGAATGCCCTGCTCACCGTCGAGGTACGTGATGGCGGATTTATAGGCGGCGGTGTTGCCGTATCCGCTGTCCAGCGTCACCAGGCCGGTATTGGCCCGGAGCTTCCCGATGTCGAAGCCCTTGTCGCCGACGGTGCTGTCGATCACCGGGTAGGTGTACTCGTCATCGCCGTACCGCAGTACTACAGCGTTGTTGGTGTGCTCGCTCACGTCATCCCTCACCGACGTAGTGCCTCTTCTTCGAGGTGCCCTGACTGTCTTCCACCCTCCCCCATTCGGCTCAGGAGAGTGCACTCGGGGTCGTCCATTGGACCTACTGACGGCACTGAGTGCCGCCAACTTACTCATCCTGCCCCCTTGACTGCGGTTCCGGAAGACCTCCGTGATGTTTCCCACCGATTTGATCGATCATTTTTGTGCAGGGGTCACGAGAAGTCTTCTCCCGAGCCGCCCCGGAGCCGGAAATCCAGTGCCGTGCAGCGTCTGCCTGCGGAAACCGTGCGGACCGCCTGGCCGATCGCCTTACGGGACCCGACCAGCACGACGAGCTTCCTGGCCCGCGTCACGGCGGTGTAGAGCAGATTCCGCTGGAGCATCATCCAGGCGCTGGTGGTGACGGGGATGACGACGGCCGGATACTCGCTGCCCTGGGAGCGGTGGATGGTCATGGCGTACGCGTGGGCCAGCTCGTCCAGCTCGTCGAAGTCGTAGCCGATCTCCTCGTCCTCGTCGGTGCGGACGGTGAGCTTCTGTTCGTCCACGTCGAGGCCGGTGACGACGCCGACCGTGCCGTTGAAGACGCCGTTCTCGCCCTTGTCGTAGTTGTTGCGGATCTGGGTGACCTTGTCGCCGACCCGGAAGACCCGGCCGCCGAACCGCTTCTCGGGGAGGTCGGGGCGGGCCGGGGTGACGGCCTGCTGGAGCAGCCCGTTCAGCTGGCCCGCACCGGCCGGGCCCCGGTGCATCGGGGCGAGCACCTGCACGTCACGGCGTGGATCGAGGCCGAACTTGGCCGGAATGCGGCGGGCCGCGACATCGACGGCGAGCTTGCCCGCGTCCTCCGTCTCGTCCTCCACGAAGAGGAAGAAGTCGCTCAGCCCCTCGGTGAGCGGCGGCTGTCCGGCGTTGATGCGGTGGGCGTTCGTAACGACGCCGGACTGCTGGGCCTGGCGGAAGATCCGGGTGAGCCGGACGGCCGGGACCGGGCCGCCCTGCGCGAGCAGATCGCTCAGCACCTCCCCCGCGCCGACCGAGGGCAGCTGGTCGACGTCACCCACGAGAAGGAGGTGGGCACCGGGTGCCACCGCCTTCACCAGCTTGTTGGCGAGCAGCAGATCGAGCATCGACGCCTCGTCCACGACGACCAGATCGGCGTCCAGCGGCCGGTCCCGGTCGTAAGCCGCGTCCCCGCCCGGCTTCAGCTCCAGCAGCCGGTGCACGGTGGAGGCCTCGGCCCCGGTCAGCTCGGCAAGGCGCTTGGCGGCGCGCCCGGTGGGGGCGGCGAGCACCACCTTGGCCTTCTTCGCCCGGGCCAGTTCGACGATGGACCGGACGGTGAACGACTTCCCGCAGCCGGGCCCGCCGGTCAGGACGGCCACCTTCCGGCTGAGCGCGAGGCGTACGGCCTCCTCCTGCTCGGGCGCGAGCGAGGCCCCCGTACGCGTGGCGAGCCAGGCCAGGGCCTTGTCCCAGTCCACGTCCTGGAAGGCCGGCATCCGGTCCTCGCCGGTGTTCAGCAGCCGTCTGAGCTGCCCGGCGAGGGAGAGCTCGGCGCGGTGGAAGGGGACGAGGTAGACCGCCGTGACCGGTTCGCCGCCCTCCGGAGACGGCACCTTCTCCCGTACGACGCCCTCCGGATCGGCGGCCAGCTCGGCCAGGCACTCGATGACCAGCCCGGTGTCGACCTGGAGGAGCTTCACGCCGTCCGCGATGAGCCGTTCCTCGGGCAGGAAACAGTGCCCCTGGTCGGAGGACTGGGACAGGGCGTGCTGGAGGCCGGCCTTGACCCGCTCGGGGCTGTCGTGCGGAATGCCGACCGCCTGGGCGATCCTGTCGGCGGTGAGGAAGCCGATGCCCCAGACGTCGGCGGCCAGCCGGTAGGGCTGGTTCTTCACGACGGAGATGGAGGCGTCCGCGTACTTCTTGTAGATGCGGACGGCGATGGAGGTGGAGACGCCGACACCCTGGAGGAAGACCATGACCTCCTTGATCGCCTTCTGCTCCTCCCAGGCCGCCGCGATCATCTTCGTGCGCTTGGGGCCGAGGCCGGGGACCTCGACGAGCCGCTTCGGTTCCCGCTCGATGATGTCGAGGGTGTCGACACCGAAGTGGGTGGTGATCCGGTCGGCCATCACCGGCCCGATGCCCTTGATCAGCCCGGATCCGAGATAGCGGCGGATGCCCTGGATGGTGGCGGGCAGCACGGTGGTGTAGTTCTCCACGGTGAACTGCTTGCCGTACTGGGAGTGCGAGCCCCAACGGCCCTCCATCCGCAGCGACTCGCCGACCTGCGCGCCGAGCAGCGCACCGACCACGGTGAGGAGATCCCCGGCTCCGCGCCCGGTGTCGACGCGGGCGACCGTGTACCCGTTCTCCTCGTTGGCATAGGTGATCCGCTCCAGGACACCTTCGAGGACGGCCATGTTGGACATGACCCGACGCTACCGGGTGCCGCTGACAGCCCGCGGACCCGGCCGTCGGCCGGATGCCCTTCCGGCGGAACCACCGGCGGACGCACCGGCGTCGGTAGGAACAGCCGAGTGCACCACGCCGACGTGGACGCAGTGGGGAGCGGTCGAGATGGGCATGGGGGACGGAGATGCCGACGGCGCCGGACCGGCGCGTACGGCGGACGCGCTGCCGAAGGCTCCGCTGAAATGGCCGACCGGCAAAGAGTGGATGGCGATCGTCGGCTTTCCCCTCGTTCTCAATTATCTCTTCTGGATGCTCGGCCGCGACGTCCTGTACGCGGTGATCGCCGGGAAGTCCGCGACGCTCACCTACGCGGGGCAGTGCATCGAGGGCGGCGGCCACACAGGGCCGCCGCCCTCCTGCTACGGCCGGTGGCAGTTCGCCGATGGCAGCACAGGCTCCGGAACGATCCACGCCTCGTCGATCGACCACGGCGACACCGTCTTCGCCTCCGAGGACCATGCCTACTCCTCGCTCGGCTCCGCGTGGAGCGTGGCGGGGCCCTTCTACGCAATCATGATCATGCTGGTGGTGATGAACACGGTCATGTGGGTCAACCACTACCGGAAGGACCGCCGGGAACGGACACGGCAGCTGCGGAACCCGTCCGCTGACGAGCCAGGGCCAGAGCCAGAGGACCCCGGGCCCGAACCCGAGCCCGAACGAGCCGACCACCCCGGCTCTTTGGAGGAGCGCGACGAGGAAACCACCAAAGGCGGGAAGGAGTCCGGATAGCGCCCGCGGTTCCGTCTACCCGTGCACAAGTTCCTAGGCCGATCACCGGTACGAGGTAGGCGGCGGTCCGCGCGGGCGCCTGGACCCCGGGCACTGTCGAGGCCGCCCTGCGCCTCAGCCCGTACGAGGAGGACGAGGCACTGGAGGCCGAACCGGACGTGGACGCCGCGAAGGACGCGCTGGAGGCGTACCGGCCGGTGCTGCGGCGGGCGTTGCGGGACGGGTTGGCATCGGTCGCACGGCCTGATGGTGGTGGTGCTACTGCTCCGCGTCGAGTACGGACGCCACAGCCAGGGCGATGCGGTCGATCCAGTTGATCGCGTCTCTGACGTCGTGCTCGGTGACAGGCCGCCGCAGCTTGAGGTCGCCGTCCATCAAGTCCGCTTCGTGCGCGCTCCTGTTGCGTCGTCGACGTCCACCGTCGCCGGCTGCAATGGGGCCAGGGAGCGTCCCGCGTCCACCATCCTGCGCATAGGCCATGTTCGTGGTGAACGCCTCGAGCTGGCTCGTGGCCGGCCTGGGAATGGCCGTTCTGAAGCCCCCGTACTGTCGGAAAACCCGCTCTCGCTGCTCTGAACTGCGTCAACAGGTTTGGCGACGGTAAGGGGCTCGTCAAGCCGATTCATGGCTCACGGAAGGCCTTCGTCCGGTTTGTGTCCCTCCGTGCGTGGTTCGGGCCGGCCCGGCAGGATCGCGTCAAGCCGCGAGCCACGGCTTTCAGCTACGCGCACGACCTGGTGCAGCGGCTCGGTGAGCCGTCCGGCGAGGAAGCGGACCTGCGGTCCGGTGACCTCGTCGTCGGCCAGCAGATCGGCGGCGTGGCCGAGCAGTTCGTCCGCCATGTCGAGCTGTTTGCTTTCGACTTCGTCGGCCTTCCGCGAGACATAGCCGGTGCCGTCCCCCACGACGTAGCAGGGTTTCCCACCCACGTCCGTCCACGGCAGCAGCCGCATCGGGGAGGCTTCGGCGCGCTCACTGCCCATCCTCACGCCGCGCCCCCACTCACCCGGCCGAGGTGCAGACCGTGGGCAACGATCATCAGCGCCGCGCCCCGGATGCGCCGCCGCCTCGCCTCGGCGGCGCACTCTGCTCGGCCACCTGCCGCTCGTGCGCCACGAAGTACGGGCGCACCAACGGACTGTCCTCGCCACGCGGAGGTCGCTCGCCGGTGCGGTAGGCGGTCGGTCCGCCGACGCAGGCACAGGAGTAGGGGGAGACGTAGGCGTACGGGTCGAGCGAGTGCCGTTGACGCCGTACGGAGATCAGCAATCGCCGGACCCCAGGTGATGGCCGCGCAACTGCGGAAGATTGCGGACATGGCCGAGGCCGGACGGCTCCGACTACATGTTCTACCGTTCGATGTTGGGGCCCACTCTCTCCAGGAGAGCCTTCTGACGCTGATGAGCTTCACGAACTCCGCGCCGGTGGCCTACGTCGAAGCCTTCCAAACGGGCAACCTGATGGATGATCCACGCTTGGTTGAGTTCAGTCGCACCGCCTACGATCTCGCTCCGGGCGATGAGGCCCTACCGACGTGACCCGGCCGGGGCCACCGAGCCGATGTCACACGCGGGACAGGAACGCCGCCCGCAGGTCCCGGTCACGCAGCAGCCCCAGAGTCTCTTCCTCGCCGAGGAACGGCAACAGTGCGCTCGCCCAAGGGGCCAATGCCGGACGTGTTGGCGGAGCCGTCCGTGCCCGGCTCAGCCCATGCTCGCCGCGACCTCGCTGCGAAGCTGTGGCAGCTTGTCGTGGAGTACGCCCGGGCAGAGGGTGTCGCCGAAGTCCTTGTGTCCGTAGATGCGACTCGGCGCGATGCCGTACTGGTCACAGGTGTACGCGCAGAGCGCCACCAAGACCTCCCACTGCGCCCGGGGCGGCTGTGCGCCGTCGTGGTACGCGCCTTCGTTGGCGATCCCGATGCCCGCTCCGTTCTGGCCGGAGGTGTGCGCGCCCAGGACGAAGTCCCTGCCGGCCCGCAGGGTGCTGAGGCTCTGGTGGCGGCCCTCGGTGATCCAGCCGCCCCGGCTGACGAGGAAGTGGTAGCCGGTGTCGGTCCACCCGTTCTTGTCCATGTGCAGGTCCTGGACCCAGTGGGCGTGTTCGTGGGCCTGGGCACGGGAGACGTCGGAGGTGTTGGCACTGACCGTGTGGTGGACGACGATCATGGTCGGCCGCTTCCCCACCAGTTCGACCGGGCTCCGCGGCGGGCGCGCATTCCACCGGGACGTGCTGTCGATGTCCGGCTCGACGGCGTCGAGGGCGTGGGCCGCGCTCGGCAGGGCGGCCGCGGCCAGGCCGCCGGAACCGGCGAGGAGGATGTGGCGGCGGGACGGCTGCGGAAGGTTCACGGCGGGCTCCTGGTGTGTGCGGACAGCAGTAGTGACAACGGCGGTGACGGCGACGGGTGGCGGCGGTACGCCGGGTGAGCCGGCGCACTCACCCGGCCGTCACGAGGGCGGGTCCGCTACGCCGTGTTGTTGGCGAGGGCTTGGAGCCGGGCGAGGCTGCCGTTGAACTTGTTGCGGTCCACGTCGCCGGAGACTCCGCTGACCCGGCCGGTGGCCGAGTACTGCCAGATCGTCCAGGTGGGGAAGCCGCTGGGGATGTTCGGACTGCTGGTTCCCCAATGAGCTACCCAGAGGGGTGACTTGGCGGCCATGCCGGTCCAGTTGCCGGTGCAGGTGTTCCACCAGCCGGCGGTCGTGTAGATGACGACATCCCGGGTGGTGCGCGCCTTGTACGTGTTGTAGAAGTCGTTGATCCAGGTGCGCATCTGGGTCGTGGAGCGGCCGTAGCACATGGCGCCGTACGGGTTGTGCTCGATGTCCAGCACCCCGGGGAGGGTCTTGCCGTCCTTGGACCAGCCTCCGCCGTTGCTCGCGAAGTAGGCGGCCTGGGTCGCCCCGTTGGAGATGTCGGGGCGGGCGAAGTGGTAGGCGCCCCGGATCAGACCGGCGTTGTAGGAGCCGGTGTAGTTGGCGTTGAAGCGGCTGTCCTTGAAGGACGTACCCTCGGAGGCCTTCATGTAGGCGAAGTCGATGCCCGCGGCCTTCACCGAACCCCAGTTGATCGACCCCTGCCAGTGCGAGACGTCGATGCCCTGAACGCCGCTGGTGTCCATCGGCGTCACACCGCCCGCCGCCGAGGACGCGAGGCCCTGCTCGATACGGGTGCCGGCGCCCATCCACGCCTGTCCGGACCGGACCGGCTCATCGGGTGAGGGTGGCGCGGCGACGGCCGTGCCCGTGCTGGTCAGGATCAGCGCCGCGGCGCTACCGAGAGCTCCGGCCAGCAGGGCTCCTCGGGATCTCTTGAGTCGGCGGGACGGAGAACGGTACGCGAGCATGGCCACCTCCGGGCATGTTGACGAGGACGGGATGCGCACGGCATGGCATCCGAGTGGCATCCGATCATCGAATGCCATGCACATGTCACGAGTAAGGCACGGGCAGGGAAAGGCGTAAAGGGGCCATTTGGTATGGACCTGTGCCGCCGCCCTCCACCTGCGAGAACGCGCCGGAGCGGCGAGAATTTTCATTTCTGAAGACAGAGACCGCCGTTGACCGAGGTAATCAAATTTGACTAGGGTGCGTCGCGTGACCGAGACGACGATCCCTCTGCTGCCCTGCCGGACCTCGCTGATCGAGACCGCCGTCGACTTCTACACCGCCCTGGGCTTCGAGACGACGTACCTGCAGAAGAGCCCGTACGCGTACGCCGTCGTCGAGCGGGGAGCGGTCGAACTCCAGCTGTACGGCATGAAGGACTACGACCCGGCGTCCTCCCACTCCGGGTGCTACATCCTCACCGACGATGTGGACGGACTGCACGCGGCGTTCCGGGCGGGGCTCAAGGCGGCCTACGGGCGCATCCCGACGCGGGGGCTGCCGCGCATCGGTCCGCTGAAGGACATGTCGTACGGGGTGCGGCAGTTCCTGATGACCGACCCGACCGGCAACACGATCCGGATCGGCCGCCCGATCAGCGAGGACCCGAGCCACCGGCCCGCCCCGAAGGGGACGTTCGCCCGTGCGCTGCACATGGCGGACCTCTTCGCGGACTCCAAGCAGGATCTGCCGGGCGCGGCGAAGATCATCGACCGGGTGCTGGGGCTGACGGACGAGCGCCCGACCCCGGTGCAGCGCCTGCGGCTGCTCGTCCTGCGCGGGGACATCGCCCAGCGGATGGGCGAGATGGAGCGGGCGGCGGGGCTGCTGAAGGAGGCGGAGGGAGCCCAACTCGACGCGGAGGACAGGGCATCGGCGGCCGATGCGCTGGCCAGGCTGGTGGAGCTGCGGGGCTGAGGCGGGGAGGGGGAGGGAAAAGAGAGGGAAAGGGAAAGGAGAGGCGGAAGGGGAAGGCCGGGCCGGCAGTCGGCTAATTCGGTGGCCGGTCCCGCGGCCGCCTTGTTACGGTGCTCGCTCCTCGACCGCGGACCCGACCGCGGGTGATCTCTGGGCGCGAGCCCTGGAAAGCAGTTGATGTATGCCCCGGACCGTGACTCCGAGCCTCCCTCGTCGCGCCTGTGACGCCGGGGTGACCGGGGCCTGACCGTCCGCGGCCGCCGTACGCGGCCGACTGCTGACACCTCACGACCGGCTGCCGTCCCGCAGTCGTCCGGCCCCGCTCCCCGCACGCCCCTGACACGAGGGGTGCTCGGTACTTCCCTGCTGCTTCGTTCCTCATCCTCGGCAAGGAGTATCCGGGTGTCTCACGACAACCCCCAGCACCGCTCAGGCATGTCCTCCTCATCCTCGGTGTCCTCCCTGGACACCTTCACCTGCGTCCGCTGCGGACTGACCGTCGCCGCGTACGCCCCCGACGGCAGCCGGCGCAATCACTGCCCCAGCTGCCTGCACTCGCAGCACCTCGTCGACCACGTCGAGGGCGGCCGCTCCGACTGCGAGGGCCGGATGGCACCGATCTCCATCGCGGTGCTGCGCACCGGCGACTGGATGGTCGTCCACCGCTGCACCCGGTGCGACGAGCTGACCTCGAACCCGGTCTGCGGGGACGACAACCAGCTGATCCTGATGCGGATGGCCGTACGTCCGCTGGCCCAGCCGCCCTTCCCGCTCGAAGCCTTCGGTGACCTGTGAACCGGGCGATCGGGGGGCTGCGATGACGCGCCGCAAGCCCCGGCGGGCTTCAGGACGCCGTCCGCAGCGGGCCAAGGACGTACTGCACGGGCCGGCCGGGGCGCGCGGCGACGCGTTCCGGTGCGTCGGCTGCCGGCTCGACGTCCCGCTGGCGGCGCCGGGCACCGCCCACCGTAATCACTGCCCGTCCTGCCTGGTCAGCCTGCATGTGGACGGCCGGGTTCCGGGTGACCGGGCGGCAGGGTGCCGTGGCCGGATGGTGGCCCTGAGCCTGTCGGTGCGGCAGGACGGGGAGTGGATGCTCATCCACCACTGCCTCACGTGCGGACGGCTCAGCGCCAACCGCATCGCGGGCGACGACAACGCGCTGGCGCTCGTCCGGCTGGCGCTGCGACCGCTCGCGGACGCGGAGATCCCCGTCCGGGCGATGCTCGCGCTGTGATCCCGAGGGCCGCCCGGCACCCGCCGGGCGGCCCCCGGTCAGCCCCGCCCCTCAGGTCACCCCGGGTCCTCGCCCGTCAGACCGTCGACCGATTCCCGGATCAGGTCGGC
The DNA here is from genome assembly GCF_056172905.1 of Streptomyces sp. iso_384. Taxonomy (NCBI): domain Bacteria; kingdom Bacillati; phylum Actinomycetota; class Actinomycetes; order Kitasatosporales; family Streptomycetaceae; genus Streptomyces; species Streptomyces sp. iso_384. The sequence goes on along the minus strand of NZ_JBWBTT010000001.1, from coordinate 1,472,601 downwards.
GTGGCCGACATGGCGGGCGTACTCCTCGATGAGGTCCAGGAGGATACGGCGGAGGTTCGGGCCATTCTTACGCTGCGTCGCTCTCCGTCATGGCGGCAGATCCTAACGAACGGCGGGAGAAGCGGAATGGGGCCCGGCCTCGCGGCCGGACCCCCCTCGCTTTCCCCTCCCGTCGGGCCTTCCCGTTCCCCCCGGACCCCTCCCCGGAAGTCCCGACGCCATGTGTGACACGGGAGGGTACGCAAAGGTTGCAGCCTTTTACGATCTCTTTACCTTCGGTGGCGTGCGCGCCTCTCAGCAGGCATGTTGCACATAGCGGTCCGCCACTTCCGCCAGCGCTTCCGTGCCGTCGCGGGCCCACAGCGCCTCGTTGAAGATCTCCACCTCGATCGGCCCTTCGAACCCGGCGTCCGCCACCCAGCGGCGGAACGCGCGGAAGTCCACGCTCCCGTCGCCCAGTTGGCCCCGGCCCAGCAGGACGCCCGCCGGGAGCGGGGTGATCCAGTCGGCCAGCTGGAAGGAGTGGATGCGGCCGCCCGCACCCGCGCGGGCGATCTGGGCGGGCGCCCGGTCGTCCCACCAGAGGTGGTAGGTGTCGACGACGACCCCGACCTGCTCGGCCGGGAAGCGCTCCGCGAGGTCCAGTGCCTGGGCGAGGGTGGAGACCACGCAGCGATCGGCGGCGTACATCGGGTGGAGCGGTTCGATCGCCAGGCGTACGTCGCGCGCCGCCGCGTACGGGGCCAGTTCCGCCAGCGCCTCGCCCACCCGCTCGCGGGCCCCGTGGAGGTCGCGGCTGCCGGGCGGGAGGCCGCCGGAGACCAGGACCAGGGTGTCGGTGGACAGGCCGGCCGCCTCGTCGATCGCCGCCCGGTTGTCGTCCAGGGCGCGGGCGCGCTCGGCCGGGTCGAGGGCGGTGAAGAAGCCGCCCCGGCAGAGGCTGGTGACCTCGATCCCGGCGTCGGCGAGCAGCCGTGCCGTGCGCTCGACGCCGTACTCCTGCACCGGGGCCCGCCACAGGCCCACCTTGTCGATGCCCGCCTTGACGCAGCCCTCGGTGAGCTCGGGCAACGACCACTGCTTGAGCGTCTCCTGATTGATGCTCAGGCGGGACAGACCGCCGCCGCCGTTGTCGTTCGTCATCGTGCACCTCCGTGGACCGCCAGATGGGCTCGCATACGGTGCTCGGCCAGATCCGGGTCCGGGAACAGGCCCAGCCGGTCGGCCAGTTCGTACGCCTTCGCCAGATGCGGCAGCGAGCGGGCCGACTGGAGGCCGCCCACCATCGTGAAGTGGTCCTGGTGGCCGGCCAGCCAGGCCAGGAACACCACACCCGTCTTGTAGAAGCGGGTGGGCCGTCGGAAGAGGTGGCGGGAGAGTTCGACGGTGGGGTCGAGGAGGGCCCGGAAGCCGTCCACGTCACCCGTGTCCAAGACCCGTACCGCGTGTGCCGCCAAGGGGCCCAGCGGGTCGAAGATGCCCAACAGGGCGTGGCTGAAGCCGCGTTCGTCGCCCGCGATCAGTTCCGGGTAGTTGAAGTCGTCGCCCGTGTAGCAGCGCACCCCGCCCGGGAGGCGGCGGCGGACGTCGATCTCGCGGGCCGCGTCCAGGAGGGAGATCTTGATGCCGTCGACCCTGTCCGGATGCTCGGCGATCACCTTCAGGAAGGTGTCCGTGGCCGCGTCCAGGTCCGAGGTGCCCCAGTAGCCCTCCAGGGCCGGGTCGAACATCGGGCCAAGCCAGTGCAGGATCACCGGTTCGGACGCCTGGCGCAGGAGGTGGGCGTAGGTGGCGAGGTAGTCCTCCGGGCCGCTCGCCGCCCGGGCCAGCGCGCGGGAGGCCATGAGGATCGGCTGGGCGCCGTGCTCCTCGGCCAGGGCCAGTTGTTCCTCGTACGCGACCCTGACCTCGGCCAGGGTGGGCGCGGTGCCGTCGTCGGGCAGCTGGTCGGTGCCGACGCCGCACGCGATCCGGCCGCCCACCGCCTTCGCCTCGGCGGCCGAGCGGCGGATCAGCTCGGCCGCGCCCGCCCAGTCCAGGCCCATCCCGCGCTGCGCGGTGTCCATGGCCTCCGCGACGCCCAGGCCGTGCCCCCACAGGTGGCGGCGGAAGGCGAGCGTGGACTCCCAGTCGACGGCCGCCGGGTCGCCGGGGGCGATGTCGGCGTACGGGTCGGCGACCACATGGGCGGCCGAGAAGACCGTACGGGAGGCGGGGGCGGCCGCGCCCGGCGCGAGGTCGAGCGGGGTGGTGCGGGGCGTGTAGGGGCCCTGCGGGAGGTGGATCGTCATGTCAGCGGCCTCCGGCGGCGCCGCGAACCGGTCGCGCGGGTCACAGGGTCAGCTCCGGGACGTCGAAGCGGCGGCCCTCGGCGGACGACTTCAGGCCCAGCTCGGCCAGTTGGACGCCCCGGGCGCCGGCCAGCAGGTCCCAGGTGTACGGGCTGTCCAGGGCCACATGGCGCAGGAACAGCTCCCACTGCGCCTTGAAGCCGTTGTCGAACTCCTCGTTGTCCGGGATCTCCTGCCACTGGTCGCGGAACGACTCGGTGACCGGGAGGTCCGGGTTCCAGACCGGCTTCGGGGTCGCCGAGCGGTGCTGGACACGGCAGTTGCGCAGGCCGGCCACGGCGGAGCCGTGCGTGCCGTCGACCTGGAACTCCACCAGCTCGTCCCGGTTGACCCGGACCGTCCAGGAGGAGTTGATCTGCGCGACCGCCCCGCCCGCCAGCTGGAAGATGCCGTACGCGGCGTCGTCGGCGGTCGCCTCGTACGGCTTGCCCTGCTCGTCCCAGCGCTGCGGAACATGCGTGTGCACCTGGGCCGTTACGGAGGTGACCTGGCCGAACAGCTCGTGGAGCAGGTACTCCCAGTGCGGGAACATGTCGACGACGATGCCGCCGCCGTCCTCCGCGCGGTAGTTCCACGAGGGCCGCTGGGCCTCCTGCCAGTCGCCCTCGAAGACCCAGTAGCCGAACTCCCCGCGCACGGACAGGATCTCGCCGAAGAAGCCGCCGTCGATCAGGCGCTTGAGCTTGCGCAGACCCGGCAGGAAGATCTTGTCCTGGACGACGCCGTGCTTGATGCCCGCGTCGCGCGCGAGCCGGGCCAGGTCGAGGGCGCCCTCGACGTCCGTGGCGGTCGGCTTCTCGGTGTAGACGTGCTTGCCCGCCGCGACGGCCTTCTTGATCGCCTCCACCCGGGCCGAGGTGACCTGGGCGTCGAAGTAGATCTCGACCGTGTCGTCCGCGAGCACCGCGTCCAGGTCGGTCGACCACTCGGTCAGGCCGTGCCGCCCGGCGAGTTCCTCCAGGGCGTGGGCGCGGCGGCCGACGAGCACGGGCTCGGGCCACAGGACCTCGCCGTTGCCGAGATCCAGGCCGCCCTGTTCGCGGATCGCGAGGATCGAGCGCACCAGGTGCTGTCGGTATCCCATGCGTCCCGTGACGCCGTTCATGGCGATGCGCACTGTCCTGCGTGTCACGAAGGTCCCTCCATACAGCCGTAGCAAGCGCTTTCTATCGGAGATGACGCTAGCCTGCCGACAGCGGCCGGACAAGAGGGGGCCGCACGTGACCTCACGGAGGACAGCGATGACAGTCACCCTGGCGGATGTGGCGGCCCGCGCCCGGGTGTCCCCGGCCACCGTCTCCCGCGTGCTGAACGGCAACTACCCGGTGGCGGCCTCGACCCGGGAACGGGTCCTGCGCGCGGTGGACGACCTGGACTACGTGCTCAACGGGCCCGCCAGTTCGCTCGCCGCGGCCACCTCGGACCTGGTCGGCATCCTGGTCAACGACATCGCCGACCCGTTCTTCGGGATCATGGCGGGGGCGGCCCAGACGCAGATCGGCGGGCCCGGGGACGGTTCCGGACGGGCGGGCGGCGAGAAGCTGGCCGTCATCTGCAACACCGGCGGCTCCCCGGAGCGCGAACTCACCTATCTCACGCTCCTCCAGCGCCAGCGCGCCGCCGCCGTCGTCCTCACCGGCGGCGCGGTCGAGAACCCGGCGCACCAGGCCGCGATGTCGGCGAAGCTGGCGAAGCTCGCGGACGCCGGCACCCGGATCGTCTTCTGCGGGCGGCCCCCGCTGCCCGAGGGCGACGCGCTCGTCGCCGCGCTCGCGTTCGACAACCGCGGCGGCGGACGCCGGCTCACCGAGCACCTGATCTCGCTCGGCCACCGCAGGATCGGTTACGTCGCCGGGCCCCCGGAACGGACCACCACCCGGCACCGTCTGGAGGGCCACCGCGAGGCACTGCGCGCGGCGGGGCTGGACGCGGCTCCGGACGGCGGGCCGGACATCGGGCCCGACAGTGCGGCGACCGGCTCCGGGGATCAGGACCGGCTCACCGTGCACGGCCCCTACGACCGGCGCTCGGGCTACGAGGCCACCCTCGAACTCCTGCGCAGGGCACCGGATGTGACCGCGATCGTGGCCGCCAACGACACCGTGGCGCTGGGTGCGTGCGCGGCCGTACGGGACCAGGGCATGCGCATTCCCCAGGACATCTCGGTCGCGGGCTTCGACGACCTGCCGTTCTCGGTGGACGCGGTACCGGCCCTCACGACGGTTCGGCTGCCGCTCTTCGAGGCGGGCGCGCGGGCGGGACGGCTCGCGATGGGCAAGGAGAACCCGCCGCCGGGCGGCATCGCGACGATCGCGGCGGAGCTGATGATCCGGGGGTCGACGGCCGCGCCTCGGGGGTGAGGCGCGTCGGAGGCGGCGGGGCGGCCGCCGGCCTGTCCCGGCACCGGCGGGGCCCTGGGAGGAACGTGCCGGTGTGCGACGGCGCTCCGTCCCATCTCGTCTACGGTCGGCTTCATGACCAGTGACGACGTAATCGCGCCTGAGGCCATCCGCGCGGCGTGGGACTCCTACCGGGTCCTGGAGAAGCGGACTCCGGACAGGGAGCGCCAGGAAGCACGGCGGCGGTTCCAGGCCGCGGTGGACGCCCACGGGCGCGCGGAGGTGTCCCGGGGGACCGTGTTCCTGGTGGGCGTGCTGACCGGACTCCTGATCGCCGAACAGTCCGGCGGCGAGACCCGTCTTGATCCGCTCGGCGATCTGATCCCCGCCGTGATCCGCAGGCTGCCCGCCTTCGAGTCGGCCGACCCGGCTCAGGTTCCGATGGCCACCGGCGTCCTCATGGCCGCCGCGATGGGCATGGACACCGTGGAGTGGCGCGACCGGTTCGGGCGGATTCCGCCGGAGGAGGCCCTGGTGCACGGCTTCGTGCTGTGGCTGCTCGCCGACCTCTTCGACTCCCTGGTCGGGCAGCCCGGCGGCATCGATCGCACGATGCGGGAGACCTTCGACTCCATGGCCGCCGGACAGTGACCCTGCCGGCGGCCGATTCGCCCTGAATCACCGCCCGTCGACCCGCCGTGCGGGCCGGGACGCGAAAGATGGGGGTGACTCCCCCATGCGCCCGGCCCGCTCCCCCAGCACGATGGATCCGGGCGGCCCGACCGGGACCGGGCCCAGGAGCGGGGAGGTGCGGAGCGGTGGCGGAGAAGGATCTGATCGACAGAGGTACGAGTCGTCGCCTCGCCCCCGTCGCCGCCGCCGTCGCGTACGGCGACGACCCGGCCGTGTCCGCCGCGCCCCCCTCCTCGTTCGAGGGCGCGGCCGGAGAGCCGTGGTGGCTTCCCGGTGTCGTCGGCGGCAGGCCCTCCGACGAACCCCGCTGGGCGGTCTTCGCCCGGCAGGCCGTCGCATCGGCGCCGCGCGACGTGGTGGTCGCCGACCGCGCGTACCCCGGGCTCAGCGGTTTCGGGCCGGTCCTCGCGCCGTTCGTCGAGGCGGCGGCGGAGCGGCTGCGCAGCACGCTCGCGGAGGAGGCGCCCACGGAGGAGGACGGTCCTGCGGTGGACGGTCCCTTCGCGGACAGCTCTCCGGTGGACGGCTCCTCGCCCGTACTCGGCGACTTCCGGCGGCAGTTGACGCGTCGGCTCTCCCGGATCGCGGCACGCACGCTCGTGACGGAGCTGCACGAGGCCCGGCGGCTGGGCCGGTTGAGCGGCGAGGGAACCGAGGAGCGCTTCCGGGACTTCGTGCGGCTGACCGGCCGTCGCGACGGTCTCGCCGAGCTCGTCACCGGCTACCCCGTCCTGGCCCGCCTCCTCGCCACGGCCTGCCTGAACGCGGGCGACGCGTTCGCGGAGATGGCCGTACGGCTCGCCGCCGACCGGCACCTGTTCGCCCCTGCCGGGGTGCTCGGCCACCGGGCCGGCTCGCCGGACGGGGCGCTCGGCGGGAGCGCGGGGCCCGGGGTGCTCACCGGCGTCGAGGCCGGGGCGGGCGACAGCCATCGCGGAGGGCGGTCGGTGATGCTGCTGCGCTTCGCCGACGGCACCCGGCTGGTCTACAAGCCGCGCCCGCTCGCGGCGCACCGGCACTTCAACTCCCTGGTCGAGTGGTTCGGTTCGCTGCCGGGCGCCCCCGAGCTGCGGGTGCTGCGCGTCCTGGACCGGGGCGAGTACGGCTGGGCCGAGTTCGTCGAGGAGCGGCCCTGCGACTCGGTGGCGGAGACCCGGCGGTTCTACCGGCGGCAGGGTGCGCTGCTCGCCCTGCTGCACGCGCTGGACGGTACGGATCTGCACCACGAGAACCTGATCGCCTGCGGCCCGCACCCGGTCCTGGTCGATGTGGAGACCCTGTTCCACCCGCCGCTGGGGCCCGCCCGGTCCGCCGATCCGGCCGCCCGGGCCCTGCACGACTCCGTCCACCGGGTGGGCCTTCTCCCGCAGTTGCTCGTCGGGGACACCTCCGCGCTCGACATGTCCGCCATCGGCGGCGGCCGGGCCGCCTCGTCGCCGATCGAGACCGCCGACTGGGCGGAGCCCGGAACCGACCGGATGCGGCTCGTGCGGCGGGCGGGCCGGTTCACCGAGTCCGCCAACCGGCCCCGGCTGGGCGGCGTGGCGGCCGATCCTTCCGCGTACACCGACGCCCTCTGCGACGGATTCCGCGCCGGGTACAACGCGATCAGCGAGCACCGGAACGAACTCCTCGGCGAGGCCGGGCTGTTGTGGCTCTTCGCCGCCGACGAAGTACGTGTCGTGCCGCGCCCGACCTGGACGTACACGACGCTGCTGGACGAGTCGACCCACCCCGATCTGATGCGGGACGCCGCCGAACGGCACCAGGTGCTGTCGCTGCTGCGCACCCCGCTCCTGGGCATGCCCGCGCTGCCCGGCGTGGAGGACGAGGAGATCGCGGAGCTGTGGTGCGGTGATGTGCCGGTGTTCAACACCCGGCCGGGCGGCACGGAGCTCTGGAGCGGCACCGGGCGGCCGGCTGCGGGGCCGGCCCCCGCCCGTTCCTCGCAGGACACCGCCGCGGCCCGGCCCCGCCCTGCCGCGACCCCGCACGATCCCGCCCTCCTCAGCGGGCTGGCGCGCGTCGAGGCGAAGGTGCGCGCGATGGACACCGTGGACCGGCAGGACCAGGAACGGATCATCCGGTCCGCCATGGTGAGCACCTCGCCCGAGCCGCCGCACCGGGCGGTTCCGGGCGGCCGGGCCCGGAGCGCGGCGACCGCGCCGGAGCCCGAGCAACTGCTGTCCGCCGCGAGGTCGGTGGGCGACCAGCTCGTCTCCCTCGCCTACCGGCACGAGGGCCGCACCAACTGGATCGGCCTCGATCTGCTCGGCGAGCGCTACTGGCGGCTCACGCCGATGGCGGCGGACCTCGCGGGCGGCTACACCGGCCCCGCGCTCTTCCTCGCCCAGCTGGCCGCGCTCACCGGCGCCGCCCGGTACGCGGAGGCGGCCCGTGAGGCGCTCGCCCCGGTCCCGGGGCTGCTGGACGCGCTGCACGGGCGGGCCGACGAGCTCGGGCCCCTGGGCTCCGGAGCCTTCGCGGGCCTCGGCGGCATCGCGTACGCGCTGACCGAGGTGGGCACGCTGCTGGGCGACCGGAAGATCCTGGAGCTGGCGGGCCCGGCCGTCCGGCTGAGCTGTGCGGCGAGCATGACCGAGGACGGGTACGGGGTGCGCGGCGGGGTGGCGGGCGGGCTGGTCTCGCTGCTCGCGGTGTACCGCGCCACCGGCCGCCCGGAGGCCTGGCGTGGCGCCGAGCGCTGCGCCGAGCGGATCGTCGCCGCGCCGCTCCCCGACTCCGCGGGCTTCTCCGACGGGGCGGCGGGGATCGGCTGGGCGCTGCTGCGGTTCGCCGGGGCCGGGGGCGGCGTACGGCACCGGAGCGCCGGTCTGCGGGCGCTGCGCCGGGCGGCGGCCACCGCCGGCGCCACCGCCGTCGCGGCCCCCGGGGCCCGTGCCGGAGCGGTCGGCGAGGCCACCGCCCTGGCGGAAGCCGCGGCGGCGAGGCCCACGGAGTCGGCCGCCGGGCCCACCTGGTGCGACGGGGCGGCCGGGATCGCGCTGGCGGTCGCGGACAGCCACGACGCACTGGCGGACCCGGAGCTGGCCGGCTGGCTGGCGGCGCGCTCCGGCGAGCTGGCGGACATCGGTCCGCTCGCCGACGACAGCCTGTGCCACGGCGAGTCGGGGCTGCTCGAACTCCTCGGCCACCGGGCGCTGCCCGCCGCACGGCCCGCGTGGGTACGCCGGGCCGGGATGCTGCTGGCCGCCGCGGACCGGGCGGGACCGCAGTGCGGTACGCCCGGCCGGGTGCCGCACCCGGGGCTGCTCACCGGGCTCTCCGGGATCGGCCACGGGCTGCTCCGGGCCGGGTTCCCCGACCGGATCGGCTCCGCCCTGCTCCTGCGCCCTTCCCGGGCACCCTGACCCACCCCAGCACCTTCCCGATGACCACGCACTGTTGCTGAGTTCCACACCAACCACCAGAGGATGAGGCAGAGATGAAGCAGTCCCGCGAATCGGCCCTGCAGGCGTCCGGCGACATCGCGCACGAGGGCTCGCCCGAGCACCCGGCCGGGCAGATCTCCCTGGGCTCCACCGGGGGCCTCGGTGCGCGCAGCAGACTCCTCAGCGCCTCGGAGGGCGAGAGCGGCTACAGCCACGATCTCCCCTGGACCACCATGACGGCCCCGTGGTGACCAGATCCGGCCAACTCGACGCCAATTGAGCTGAATTGGTCCGCTGCCGTGGGAGTTGCCACTCCAGTAATGTGCGGCCATGCGAGCCACTTCGCCGGTCATCGTCGGGCGGGACGAGCAGATCGGACTGCTGAGCAGCGCCCTGGACGCCGTACAACGGCGTTCGGGGCGCGCGCTGTTCTTCCTCGGGGAAGCCGGTATCGGTAAGTCCCGGCTGGTGGGCGAATGCGCCTACCGGGCTTACGGATCGGGCATGCCGGTGCTGCGCGGCCGGGCCACCTCCACCGGGCTCGTCGTCCCGTTCCGCCCGCTCGCGGAGGCGCTGGCCTCGCGGTTCCGGGCGGCGGGCACCCCGACCGATCCGGAGCTCGCGCCCTACCATCCGGCGCTGGCCCGGCTGGTCCCGGAGTGGCGCAAGGGCGGGTCGCCGGGTTATCCGGAGACGGTCGTCGAGCTGGCCGAGGCGCTGCTGCGGCTGCTGTCCGTGCTGGGCAGGGAGACGGGCTGCGCGATCCTGCTGGAGGATCTGCACGACTGCGACACGGAGACCGTCGCGGTCGTCGAGTACATCATCGACAACCTCGCCGATCTGCCGATCCTGTTCCTGGGCACCCTGCGCCCGGAGCCGGGCGCCGCGCTGGACCTCGTACGCTCCGCCGAGCGCCGCCACACCGCCGGCGTGCGGGAGCTGGGCCCGCTGCACGACGCCCAGGTGCGGGCGCTGACCGGTGCGTGCCTGGAGGCGCGGCCCCAGGAGATACCCGAGGCGGTGCACCGGCGGCTGGCCGAACGCGCCGCGGGCAACCCGTACTTGCTGGAAGTGCTGCTGGCGGACCTGCTGGACACCGGCCGGCTCCGGCGGACGGACGACGGCTGGGAGGCGGCGGAGCAGCCGGACGCCTCGGTCCCCTCGGACATCGTCCGCAGCTGGGCGCGCAGGCTGGAGCGGCTGGACGAACCGGTGCGGGACCTCCTACTGGCGTCGGCCACTCTGGGCAGCCAGTTCTCGGTGACCGTGCTCCAGACCGTCACCGGTTTCGAGGACCGGGCCCTTTTCACCCATCTGCGGTCCGCGGTGGAGGCCGGTGTCATCGCCCCGGACGGCGCGGCCCCCGACCGCTACACCTTCCGGCACTCGCTCACCGCCGAGGCCCTGATCTCCTCGCTGGCCCCGGCCGAACGCGCCTCGCTGGCCCGCCGCGCCGCCGGGGCCATCGAGCACTCCGGGGAGCCGCTGGACGAGGACGGGCGGCAGCTCGTGGCGTCGTTGCAGCTGGCCGCGGGCAACCGGGCGGGGGCGGCACGCCAGTTCGCGGAGGCGGGAAGACGGATGCTCGCTTCGGGGGCGCACGGCTCCGCCGTGGTGCTGCTGGAGCGGGCGCACCCGCTGGCCGCCGAGGGCGACCGGGCCACCGTCGCCGAGTCGTTGGCGGTCGCCCGTGCCGAGGGCGGCGATCTGGACGGCGCGCTGGCACTGGCGGACGCGCTGCCGCCGGTTCCGGCGCGTTCCGAGGCCGCCGCCCGCCGCGGGCAGACCCATGTCGAACTCGCCTGGGCGGCGGTCATGGCGGAGCGCACCGCCGACGCGGCACTCCAGGTGGAAGCGGCCCGGGCCCTGCTCGGCGCGTCGCCGCCGCCAGGCCGCCGGGCCGCGCTCGCGGTGGTCGACGGATATCTGGCGCTGCTTCCCGGCCATGAGCCCGGGCACGGGCAGAAGCCCCCGGACCCGGCGGAGGCCGAGCAGGCCGTGCGGGAGGCGGCGGAGACCGCCGAGGCCGAAGGGCTGCCTGTGGTCGCCTGCCAGGCCTGGCAGTTGCTGGCGCTGCTGCGGCGCGAGGAGGGCTTCGACGCCGCGGACGCCGCACTGGAGCGGATGCTGTCGATCTCCACCGAACACGCCCTGCCGGTCTGGCGGGTGGAGGCGCTGGTGCGGCTCGGCGCCAACGCGTTCATGCGGACCGGGGACGCCTCCCGGCTGCTCTCCGCGCGGGCGGCCGCCACCGAACTGGGCGCGCTGCTGCTGACCCGTACGGTCGACGGGCTGCTCGCCATGAACGCGGTGCTGTGCGCCCGGTGGGAGGAGGCGCAGGAGATCGTCGACCGCTCGGCGGAGGCCAGCGCCCGGGTCGGCGATCTGTCGGCCCACCGCTATCTGCTGCTGGCCGGGGCGACGATGGCCGCGCACCGGGGGCGGCGGCGGGAGATGGACCGGGCGCTGGCCGCGTTCCGGCGGGCCGGGGGCGAGCAGTCGCTGCTGGTGCCGCTGCGGTCGGGGCTGTGCCGGGCGTTCGGGGCGCTGCTGGAGGAGGACCGGGAGCGGGCGGTGGCCGGTCTGGACGAGGCGCTGGCATGGGAGTTGGACCATCCGAGCTACTACTACCTGAGTGGGCGGTACGGGCTGCGCCCGCTGCTGCGGGTCCTGGCGGGCGAGGCGGACCGGGCGGAGCTGGAGGAGGCGCGGGCGGCTCCGGGCGGCTGCCTCGCCTGGAACCGGCAGTTCCTGGACCTGGCGGACGCGGTGCTGCTGGGGCGGGCGGGTGACCCGGCCGGGGCGGCCCGGCTGATGGCGTCCTTCGGGGTGCGCTCCGCACCCTTCCCCGTCGCCCACCACCTGGGGCTGCGGCTGGTCGCGGACGCGGCGCGGGCGGACGGGTGGGGCGAGCCGGTGGCATGGCTGCGGACCGCCGAGGAGTACTTCTACGGTGCCGGGGTGCAGCCGGTCGCCTCCGCGTGCCGGGCGGCGCTGCGGCAGGCCGGGGCGAGTGTGGGCCAGCACCGGGGCGGCTGGGACCGGATCCCGTCGCCGCTGCGGACCAGCGGGGTGACCCCGCGCGAGTACGAGGTGTTCGTGCTGCTGCCCGAGCGGCCCGGGAACCAGCAGATCGCCCGGCGGCTGTCCATCTCGCCGCGCACCGTGGAGAAACACATGGCCAGCCTGCTCAGCAAGACGGGGCGCGCGGACCGGGCTGCGCTGTGCGAGTTCGCGGCCGAGTGCGCCGGCGAGGCGGTCTGAGGAGCCGGGGTGGGCGCAGCCTCCGCACCCGGGCCATGGGGGCCGGGGTGGGCAACATGGGGGCGTCGGGCGGTTTCGGTCGGGTGCGCGGCCGGAAAATGCGGGCGGGGCCCCGATGTGCGGGGGCCGGCCCGGCAGCAGGATCGGGGTGTGCGTACGGCCCACTCCGCCGCCCGTCCCCGTTATCGGAGGCCCGCTGATGACCCGACCTCCCGCCCGTACCGGTTCCGCAGGTGCGGTGTACTTCTCCCTGCTCGGCCCGCTCACGGCCCGGCTGGACGGCCGCGAGCTGCCGCTCGGCCCGCGAAAGCAGCGCCTGGTCCTCGCCACCCTGCTGGCCCGCCCCAACACTCCCGTACCAGTCGATGTGTTGACCGACGCGGTGTGGCCGGACGACCCGCCCCGCACCGCCCGGAAGAACCTCCAGGTGTACGTCAGTGCCGCCCGCGCCCTCCTGGGCCCGGCCGGGGACGGGGGCCGGGACCGGGTGGTGCACGGCTGCGGGGGCTATCTGCTGCGGATCGCCGAGGGCGAGCTGGACACCCTGCGGTTCGGGTCGCTGGCCCGGGCGGGCCGGGCGGAGGCCGGACGGGGCGATCTGCGGGCCGCCGCCCGGCTGTTGCGGGAGGCGCTGGACCTGTGGGAGGGGCCGCCGCTGAACGATCTGCGGGACTCCGCCGGGGTGGCCGAGGAGGCGGACCGGCTGGAGGCCCGCTGTCTGACGGTCTACGAGGACTGGGCGGAGGCCGAGATCGAACTGGGCCGGGCGGCCGTCGCGGTGGACGGGCTGCGGGACCTGGTGGAGCGCCATCCGCTGCGGGAGCGGCTGCGGGCCGCCTGGATGAACTCGCTGCACCAGTCCGGCCGGCAGGCCGAGGCGCTGGCGGTGTACGACGACTACCGGCAGCTGATGGCACGGGAGTTGGGCCTGGAGCCGAGCCCGGCGATGGCGGCGGTGTACCGCTCGATGCTCGGCCGGGGGCGCGAGGCCCGGCGGCCCGCCGCCGCCCGGGAGGCGGTGAGCGCGGTGGCGCTGCCCGCCTGTACCGGGGCCTTCACCGGTCGCCGCGACGAACTCCGCGATCTTCTCGATGTGCTGGGCGGCGAGGAGCGCGTGGTGGTCGTCTCGGGTCCGGCCGGGGCGGGGAAGTCGGCGCTGGCGGTCCGGGCGGCCCATCTGCTCGCCGACCGGTTCCCCGACGGCCGCGTCCATGTGCGGGTGCGCCGGGAGGACGGTACGGCGCGCGGCCGGGCGGAGGTCCTGGCGGAGCTGGGGAGGCTGTGCGGGGTGCCGGAGGGGAGCGCCGCCCGCGAGGACGCCTGGCAGGAGTGGCTGGCCCGGCACCGGGCGCTGGTCGTCCTGGACGACGTACCGGACGAGACGTCCGTACGGGGGCTGCTGCCACGGTCGGGTTCCTGCTCCGTACTGGTCACCGCCCGGGGGCAGTTGGCCGGGCTCGCCCCGGTGCACCGGATCGCGCTGCCGGTGCTGGCGGACAGCGAGGCCCTGGAGCTGCTGGGCAAGCTGATCGGGATCGGGCGGCTGCGGACCGACCCGGCGGCGGCGTTGCGGATCGTCCGGGCCTGCGGGTCGCTGCCGCTCGCGGTGGAGGTGAGCGGGATGCGGCTGGCGGTGCTGCGGCATCTCCCGCTGGCGGAGTACGCGGCCCGGCTGGAGGATCCGTCGGCCGCGCTGGACGAACTGGTCGCCGGGGACGTCTCCGTACGGCACCGGGTCGCGTCCGGCTGGCAGGACCTGGCGGACGGCGACCGGTGGGTGCTGGGGCGGCTGGCCGGGCTCGCCGAGGCCGGGGGCTTCACCCTGGACCGGGCCACGACGGCGCTGGGCTGCGGGGAGCGGGCGGCGATCCGGGCCGTCGAGTCGCTGATCGACGCCGGTGCGGTGACCTCGCCCGCCGGAGAGGTCACCGCACACGCCGCGCTGTACGAGGTGCCGCGGCTGCTCGGCCTGTACGCCCGCGAGCGCGGGGCGTCGGGGCGGGGCGGTGGCCTGCCCGCCGACACCCGCGTGCCCTCCGTGCCCGCCCACACCGGCACGCCTGTGGCGGCCGGTCCGCTCAGCCCAGGGTGAGCAGCTTCAGCAGATCGTGCGGGCGGTCGACGGCGAGGGTTCCGCGGGCGGGCCCCTCGGTCTCCGTCCCGTCCGCACCGGCCAGGAAGTGCAGGGCCAGCAGCAGCCCGGCCGCCCCGGTGGCCAGGTCGGCGGAGCAGCGTCGCAGGCCCGCCCCGGGCACCAGCAGCCGGTCGCCGTCGGCGATCAGGTGCCAGGACAGGTTACGTACGGATGCGAGCACCCCCGGTCCGGCCGGGCCCCGCTCCAACTGGCGGGCGGTGGCGACGAGTCCGGCCCGGCCGGTGAAGAGCCCCGGCTCCCGGACGAACTCGTTGGTGCAGCCCTTCTGCACCCCGGGCAGCAGCGCGGCGAGCGCGGGTGCTTCGTGCCGGGCCAGGTAGGCGTGGGCGACCAGGGCGAAGCCGCCGCTGCCCTGGTCGAGGTAGAGCAGGTGGCGGCGGCCGTCCTTGACCTGGACGGTGCCGTCGGGCATCGCGACGCAGTGGCCGGAGTCCCGGTACAGGGCGGTGCGGGCGGCGCGCAGCAGCCACTCCTCGCCGGTGAGCGCGTGGAGTTCCAGGTGCAGCAGGGCGACGCCGCTCAGTCCGCGCAGCAGCCCGGCGGAGGGCGGGGCGGTCAGGCCGCCGCCCGCCCCGCCCTCGCCCCGGACCAGGCAGTCCAGATCCCAGGCGGTGCGCAGGGCCGTCTCCAGCAGCTCCGGGTCCGGGGCTGTGGCTGGGCTCGGAGCCGGAGCACCGTCCACCGCGTCCACGCCCAGGGCCGACGTGCCGGCCGTGGCCAGGCGGAGCGCCGCCAGGGCCGTGCCCGCGCGGCCGGTCAGCAGGTCGGCGCAGGCGGAGGGGTGCGCGGCGGCGGCGGCCCGGGCGAACAGCTCCCGTGCCTCGTCCGGGCGGCCGAGCCGGGCCAGCACCACGGCGGTGCCCGGCAGTCCGTCGAACAGGCCGCCGGGCGACGCCGGGTCGCGATGGCGGGCGGCGTCCACGAGCCAGTCCGTCCAGGCGTCCGGGACCGGGGCCCCGACACGGTGGAGCGCGTACAGGACACCGGCGGCCCCGTGCGCCAGGTCGCTGCCGCCGGTGGCGAAGGACTTGGGGTCGCCGGGGAAGAGCCGGTCGCCGCGCTCGGGCGTCGCGCCCGCGTGGATTCCGGCGAGCAGCCGGGTGCGCAGGCCCGCCCAGTCGGGGGCGGGGCCGTCGAGGAGGGCCGTGATCTCGCGCTCCCGGTCGTCCGCCACGGTCCGCAGGACGGCGGGGCGGCGCGGGCCCGCGTCGGACGCCAGGGCGTACCTCCGGCGGGCCCAGCGTTCCAGGGTCAGGGCCTTGGCCCGGTCGTGCCCGGCCAGCTCCATGAGCGGCATCAGCATGCTGAGCCAGGTCGCCCAGAGGGCATAGCCGTCGGCCTCGGCGCCGGGGGTGCCGACGGGCGCCTGGAGGCCCGGCGCACCCGCCAGCGGGGTGTCCTGGTCGTCGAGGCCGACGGCGTACTCGAAGTCGATGAGGGCCACGCGGCCGTCGGGGCGGACGATGATGTTGTTGGGGTGCAGATCGCCGAAGCGCAGGCCCCGGGCGTGAACAGCCGCCAGCGCACGGGTGAGTTGTCCGGTGATCGAGTCCACCCACGCGGTGTACGGCGCGAGTTCGGCGGGCGTTCCCGCCCCGCGCACGAGGGCGAAGCGGGCGACGACCTCCTCCAGGAGGGTGTTCCCCTCGATGTGCTCCTCGATCAGGAAGTGGTGTTCCCACACGGTCGTCACCCCGTGCACCTTCGGTACGCAGTCCAGTCCGGCCAGCGTGGTCAGGGCCCGGTGCTCGCGGTGCAGCCGTGTCACCGCGTCGTCGCCCGCCCCGTCGAGCCCGCAGTGCGGCCGGGCCTCGCGGAGCACCACCTGCCGGCCGGTGTCCCGGTGCCGGGCGAGGTAGATGCCACCGGCGTTGGAGAACTGGAGGGCCTTGGTGACGGTGTACGGGAACGCGGCGTCCCCGGCGGCGGCGCGGGCGGCCAGGTGCGGGCGCAGCGCCCCGGGCACGGTGACCCACGGCGGCACCCGGAACACCACGCCGCGCTCGTCGGGCACCAGGTGGCCCGACGGATGGCGCAGGGCGGGCACCCGTTCGCCGTTCGCGTCCCGGCACCAGCGGGCGGTGAACGCCCCGTACCGCACGTGGACCGGGGTGTCGCCGATACGGAGGTCGCTGAGGATGTACGGGCCGCTCCGGCCCGCGAGGACCCGGGTCAGCTCGTCGAGCAGCCGCAGGAAGACGGTCTCGTCCGGCGGGTAGAGCGTGAGGAACTTCCCCGCGCCGGAGCGGGACATGTACTTGCCGGACATCAGCAGCAGCGCCTGCTCGCTGCGGAGGAACTTGAACGGCACCCCGTGGGCGAGGCAGACCCGGGTGGTGTCGCGCAGCGTCGCCTCCGCCTCCTCCGGGACCGTGGAGACATGGATCTTCCAGCCCTGCGCGGCCGGTTCCCCGCGCTCCGGCACCATCGAGGTCCACAGGCCGCCCGGGGTCCGGCACCAGCCCTCGGGGGGCGGGGCGGAGTCCAGGGGGTAGCGGGTCCCCTCGTCCCGCAGCCGGGCCGGGGTGTCGTAGTACGTACGGTCGGCGAGGCAGTAGAGCTGGGTCTGCTGCGGTCCGGGCACGGCGGTTCTCCTCAGAGTGCGCCGGGACGACCGGCGGTGTCGTGGGCGGGTCGGGGCTCTTCCGCCGGGCGGCCGGGTACCGGGACCGCCCCGGCGCGTACGGAGGGGGCGAACGTCACCACGGCCGCCGACACGGCCAGCACGCACCCGGTCACCCCGAAGGCGGCGCTGCTGCCCAGGGCGGTCAGCAGCGCGCCGCCCGCCAGCGGCCCGAACGGCTGGACCACCGAGGACAGGAAGGAGGCCGCGCTCTGCACCCGGCCGAGCCGGTCCTCCGGGGTGACGATCAGCAGGGTGGAGAGGAAGCCGATACTGGCGACCGTCGACAGGCCCATGCAGAGCGCGCACAGCAGGCCGGCCAGCAGCGGACTGCTGACCCAGGCCAGCGCGGCGGCCGTCGAGACACAGCTCCAGCAGGTGATGACGATGAGCGTCCGGACATGGCGGTCGGGCGCCAGCCGGGGCGCGAGCAGGGCGCCGACGAGGGCGCCCGCCGATACGCAGGTGATGACGAACCCGCCGCCGAGGCCGGAGCGCCCGCCCTCGGAGAAGACGGCGAGCGCGGTGAAGGTGAGGGCGCCGAACGCGAAGTTCATGCCGAGGCCGAAGACGAGCAGCACCGTGCGCAGGTAGGGCAGCTGCCACAGGAAGGTGAGCCCGGCGGTGAGCTCCCGGCGGCTGAACACCGAACCGGCCTTGGTCCTGGCCTCCGAACGGGTCCGCACGAGGGCCACGCAGACCGTCGAGAGGAGCAGTCCGACGAACTGGGCGATGAACGGCAGGGCCTGGTGCACGCCGAACAGCGCACCGCCGACGAGCGGGCCGACCAGCCGGACCGTGGAGGTGCGCGCCTGGAGCCGGGCGGTCGCCGTGCCCATCTGGTCCGGTGGCACGACCGCGCGCATCAGACCGAAGGCGGCGGGGGCGTAGACGCTGTTCAGCACGGCGCCCGCGGTAGCGACGAGCAGGACGAGCGCCATGGGGGCGTGCCCGTTCCACACGGCGAGGGTCAGGGCGGTGACCGCCGCCAGGCTCCCCACGTCGCACAGCCGCATCAGCCGGCGGCGTTCGACCCGGTCGGCCATCACCCCGCCGGGCAGCATCGTGATCAGCACGGCGCCGACGGACACGGTCCCCACCGCGCCGGCCTGCACGGCGGATCCGGTCTCCCGGAGGATCAGCAGGGGCAGCGCGAGGGCGCCCATCTGGCTGCCCAGAACGGCGAAGAGGCCGCTCATCCAGAGCAGCCGGAAATCCCGGTTGGAGCGGAGCGGCGTGGCCATCGGGGGCTCCCGGAGGTCGTCGGGCAGGGCGGTGCAGGACATGGGTGAGGTGGCGGGGCAGGGGTGCACGAAGCGCGGCGGGGCGGCTCCGGTGTTCGCGGAGCCGCCCCGTACCGCCTGTCCGCCTGTCCGCCTGTCCGCCGGCCGGGCGCCGCGGCGGCGAGGCGTCGGCCTCGGCCCGCCGCGGCGCACGGCCCGGTGTGCTCGGCGCCGCGCTGCGCCTGCGGTCAGCGCTGCGATTCGACGACGCTCAGCACGCTGATGCAGTTGCCGTCGGTCGTGTCGCCGCCCTGGACGGAGGTCTCCTGGAGGTCCAGCACGGAGTGCGCCTCGACCTCGGGGGTCTCGTTGGCGTCGTCGGCCGGCTGGGTGTTCTCGGACATGGTCGTCTCCATCCACTCGTCACTGCGGAATGACCGGGAACCCCCTGGCCGCAGAAGGGCCTTGGGCGTCCGGTGTGCGGGGTCAGTTCTCGACGACGCTCAGCACGCTGATGCAGTTGCCGGGGGGCGCGATGATGTCGCGGTCGCCGTGGACGGCGGTCTCCTGGAGGTCCAGGACGGAGTGCGCCTCGACCTCGGGGGTCTCGTTGGCGTCGTCGGCGGCGGGCTTCGTGTTCTCGGACATGGTGGTCTCCATCCACTCGTCACTGCGGGACCCGGGGCCCGTGGGGAACGCCCCTCGGTGTCCGGTGCGGCGGGCCGGTGCCTGCCGTTGCCGAGAAAGTTAGGAAGCCGGGCCTGGCGATCGCTTCGGCGGCGGTATGGCGGCGGTATCGGGCCAGTTCGGGCCCGTCCGGAGTGAGCCGAGCTCGCCTCCGGAGCCTCCGGCGACGGTGCGGGGATCCGTCCCGGCCTGGGCCCATACCGCCTCCGAAGCGATTCCGGACCGTCCGCGAACCGGTTCCGCACAGCCTGGGTACGCGCCCGACGCGCACCGGCCCCGAAGGAGGCGGCCCGCATGGAACTCGCCGAACTCGTCGCACGGCGGCCCTTCCCGGCCGCAGGTCTGCTCATCGGCCTCACCCGGCGCTGCCCGTTGCGCTGCGCGCACTGCTCGACCGGGTCGGACCTGTTCACCCGACAGGAGCCGGACGGCGGTCAACTGGAGCGCTTCGTCGGCTCGTTCACCGAGGAGAACCGGCCCGACGTCGTCATGCTCACCGGCGGGGAGCCGCTGCTGCTGCCCGCGCTCGCCGAGCGGCTGAGCACGCTGGCGCGCCGCGCCGGGTCCCGTACCGCGCTGCTCAGCGGCATGTTCTTCGCCCGGAGCGGAAGCGGCCGAAGCGGCCGCGGCCGGAGCGGCAACGCCCGCGCCGGGGGCCGGTTCGGCGGGCTGAGCGGCGGTCGGCGTGGCGCGGCGGTTCCGCCCGCGATCCTGCGCGCGATCCGCTCGGTCGACCATTTCTCGGCCTCCCTCGACGTCCACCACGAACGCGAGGTCCCGCGCGCCGACGTGTTCCGCGCCCTGCACCGGATCCGGGAGGAGGGCGTGGCCGTGAGCCTGCACCTCACCGGGACCGGCGCGGCCGACCCGTATCTCGCCGGCCTCACCCGGGAGGTGGAGGAGGAGTTCGGCGGACAGGTTCCGTGCCTGGTCAACGAGGTGCGGCCGTTCGGCCGGGCCGCCGCCTGGGCCCGGCCCGCCCGTACCGGCCCGGACCCGGCGGCGGCGTCGCCGTGCTCGATGGCCGCCTGGCCGGTGGTCGCCTTCGACGGCCGCGTGCTGGCCTGCTGCAACCAGGACACCGTCGACCGGCGACCCGTCCCGGCCCATCTGGACCTCGGGCACATCGACGCCGACGACTGGGCGGCCGTACGCCGCCGGGCGCTGGAGTCCCCGGTGCTGCGGATGCTCCGCACGGTCGGGCCCACGCATCTGGCCGCCCGGTACGGCTCCGGTCCCCCGGCGGGCTCCTACTGCGACGGCTGCCGGGCGCTGGGCGACGACGAGGCGGCGGTGGCCGGGGCCCGGGCGGTGGCGGGCGGGGCGGCCGGGGCGCTGCTGGACCTGACGGCGGCGGTACGCGGCTCCCGCGAGGGCGCGCAGGGCGTCGTGCGCCGCCACGGCTGCGCGGCGTACGCACCGCTGGTCGTCGCGGGCGGGCGGGCCCTGCCGGAGAGCGACGCGGAGGACGTCCGATGAGCGCGACGGCCGGGAGCACGACGGCCGGGGACACGGCGGCCGGGAGGACGACGGCCGGTGGGACGACGGCCGGGAGGACGCGGGGCGCACCGCTCGGGCGTGCCGGGGCCTCCGCGCGCCTGCGGGTCAAACTCCTGCTGCTGGAGCCGGAGTTCCGGGACGCGACGCATCACATGTGGCGCGCCGAAGGGCTGTTGCCGCGCTATCGGACGTATCTGGGCACCATGCACGCCGTCATCCGCGCCTCCGTCCCGCTGATGGAGCTGGCCCTGCACCGGGCCCGCCGACGGGCTTCCTCCGGCGACCCGTTGGCGGCGCCGCTCGCCGCGTATCTGGAGGAGCACATCCGGGAGGAGGAGGGCCACGACGACTGGCTGCTGGAGGACCTGCGTGCGGCGGGCGGCATGCCCGAGGACGCGCTCGGCCCGCTGCCCTCACCGCTGGTCGCCTCGCTCGTCGGGTCCCAGTACTACTGGATCGAGCACCACCACCCGGTAGCCCTGCTCGGCTACATCGCCGTACTGGAGGGCTACGCGCCCGCCCCCGGCCTCACCGGCCGGATCGCCCGGCTGACCGGGCTGCCCGCCGCCGCGCTGCGGACCGTACGGGAGCACTCGGTGCTCGACACGGAGCACCTGGACGAGCTGTACGCGCTGCTGGACCGGCTGCCGCTCGGCCGGGGGCAGGAAGCGGCCGTGGCGGTCAGCGCGCTGCACTCCCTCGACGCGCTCACCCGGCTGTTCGTCCGGCTCGGGCGCTCCGCACCGGCGCCGTCGCTGCGGGGAGCCGGACCTGTCCCACCGATGGGAGTCACACCATGACCGGACCACCCGAGAACGGCGAACGGCCCGTGCTGCCCGACGCGTTGTACGAAGCGGGCTTCCCCGTGGACCTCCTCACCGAGGAGCAGCGCGAGGTGCTGAGCGGGCTGACGCCGGAAGAACTGGCGCTGCTGCTCGATGTGAAGAGCCGGCTGGACGCCGTCGGTCCCGAGGTACAGGCGCACGGCGAGATCGCCGGCGGCGCGCTGTTCTGACCGGCGACCGATCAGCGGTACGGGCCCGTAGCCGGCCGTCGAGCGCCGGAAGCGGGCCCGTACCCGCCCGACATCGGAGAGAAGGACCCGCCATGAACTGCCTCTCGTGCCGGCAGGATCTGCCGCCGACGGCCCGTTTCTGTTCGTCCTGCGGAACGCCGTGCGCGACCGCCGCGACTGCCGCGGGCGCCACGGACACCGCCAACGCCCCGACTGCCGCGACCGCTTCCGCCGTCGCCCCGGCCGGTGACGAGCGCAAGCCGGTGACCGTGCTGTTCTGCGATCTCGTCGGGTCCACCGCGCTGTCCGGGGTGCTCGACCCGGAGACGCTGCGCACGGTGACGCTGCGGTACTTCGAAGCGATGAGCGCGGAGATCGTGGCGCGGGGCGGCACTCCGGAGAAGTTCATCGGGGACGCGGTGATGGCGGTGTTCGGTGTGCCGGTGGTCCGTGACGACGACGCCCGCCGGGCGCTGGCGGCGGCGCTCGGGATGCGCCGGGCGCTGGCCCGGCTGAACGAGGAGCTGAACGCCACCCTCGGCATCGAGCTGGCCACCCGGATCGGCGTCAACACCGGTCAGGTGGTAGCGGGTTCGGATGCGACCGCCCGGCAGGCCCTGGTCTCCGGGGAGACCGTCAACATCGCCGCCCGGCTGGAGCAGAACGCGGGCCGGGGCGAGATCCTGATCGGCCCGGGGACGCTGCTCGCCGCCGGTCCGACGGTGCGCGCCGAGCCCACCGGGCCGCTGCGGCTGAAGGGCAAGCGGGACAGCGTGGAGGCCTACCGGCTGCTCGCGCTGGGCGCGGACGACCCCGAGCTGCTGCGCCGCTTCGACGTCCCCTTCGTCGGCCGCGACGCCGAGCGGCAAGCACTGGACGCCGCCCTGGAGCGGGCCGCGAACAGCGGCGGGGCCGGGCTGCTGCGGGTCACCGGGGAGGCGGGCATCGGCAAGACCAGGCTGGTACGGGAGTGGCTGGCGGAGCGGTCGGCGTCCGGCGCGCTGGTCTACGGGGCGGGGCGGTGCCGCAGTTACGGGGACCACGGCACCCTCGCGGCGCTGGCCGACGCGGTCCGTTCGCTGGTCGGTCTCCCGGCGGTTCCTCCTGCGGGTCCTGCGGCGGTTCCTCCGGCGGCGGGCGGGCCCACGTCCGTACCCGGCCCGGCGGACGGGGCCGACGGGCTGGCGGTCGACGACGCGATGGCCCTGCTCTCCGGGGGCCTGCTGCGCGACGGCACGCCGAACGCGCCCTTCGAGGACATGTGCGCGGCCCTGACGGCGGTCCTGGCGCGGGCCGCCCGTATCCGCCCGGTCGTGCTGGTGCTGGACGACTGGCACGCGGCGGCCCCGCTGCTGGTCCGCACGGTGCACCGGCTGACGGACGGCTCCGGGTGCGCGGGCGTGCTGGTGCTCTGCGCCGGACGGCCGGACGGGCCGGACGAGGACGGCGAGCCCCCGGCCGGTGCGGGGCACCTCCAGCTCACCGGCCTCCCCCACGAGGAGGCGGCCCGGCTCGCCGCCGGTCTCGCCGGTCCGAACGGCGGGCCGGCCCCGGTGGACGACCGGGTCCTGGCACGGGCCGGGGGTAATCCGCTCTACCTGGAACAGCTCCTGGTCGGCGACCGCGAGGACCCGGCGACCGCTTCCCGCCCCGGCGGCCCGGCCCCCGACGAGGATCTGCCGCCCACGCTCCAGGCCCTCCTCGGCGCCCGCATCGGGGCGCTGGCCAGGGCGGAGCGCGGGGTCGTGGACCTGGCCGCTGTGATCGGCCGGGAGTTCACCGCACCGGAACTGGTCCGGCTGGAGTTCTCCGTACAGGCCGGGGAGGGCCACGGCCCCGGTCCGCTCGCGGGCGCGGCCGCCCCGGAGCACCGGCGGCGCGTCGAGGAGGCGTTGGCGGTGCTGGGCCGCCGCAGGCTGGTGGAGTCGGGGCCGCCGGGCGGCCGGGAGGAGGCGGCGTACCGGTTCAGCAGCGGGCTGGTCCACGAGGTGGCTTACGCCTCGCTGTCCAAGCGGGCCAAGGCGGACCGCCATGCCTGGGCGGCGGAGCTGCCCAGCGTGCTGCGCGCCGGCGACGGTGCGGTGGGCGGCCATCTGGAGCGCGCCTACCGCTACCGCGCCGAGCTGGGCCTGCTGGACGACGCGGCCCGGCGGCTGCGCGACCGGGCCGCCGCCGCGCTGGGCCGGGCCGGGGCGCAGGCCGCCGCCCGGTCCGATCTGCACTGGGCGCACGGGCTGCTGGAACGCGCGGTGGACCTGTGCCCCGGCGACCCGGCGGCGACGCGGCGGCTCGGCGAGGTCCGCCTCGCGCTGGGCCGCACCGGCGAAGGGGCCGAACTGCTGCGCCGGGTACGGGACTCGGGGGCCGACGCGGTGGAGGCCGCGCATGCCCGGCTCGCGCTCGCGGTGCTGGATCCGGGCGCCGGACCCGGCCCCGCCGCCGTGGCCCGTACCGTACTGCCGGTCTTCGAGGCGGCCGGTGACTCGACCGGCCGGGCCCGCGCGCATCTGCGGCTGGCCCAGCAGTTCCAGCGGTCCGGGCGGCACGAGGAGGCGGAGCGGGACCAGGCGCGGGCCCTGGAGCACGCCGTGCTGGCCGGTGCGGAGCCGGAACGGGCCGGGGCGCTCGGCGCGATCGGCATCTCGTTGTGGCGCGGTCCGGTTCCGGTGCCCGCCGCGGTGGTCCGCTGCCGGACGCTGCTGGCGGCGCACGGTGCGGGCCGGCCCACGGTCCGGGTCACCCTCAACTGCCCGCTGGCGGTGCTGTACGCGCTCCAGGGCCGGACCGAGGAGGCGCAGGGCTGCCTGGCCGAGGCGGAACGGCTGGCCGGGAAGCTGGGGTTCGCGGAGGCGGAGGTCTTCCTGCCGGTGTTCCGGGCGACGGTGGAGGCGCTGTCCGGCCGGAGCGCCGCCGCACTGGAGCTGCTGGGCCGGGCGGACGCGGCGGCCCGGCGCACTGGGGCGGCCGGGATGCGGACGGCGGTGGCGCTGGACGCGGCCCGCCTGGAGCTGGACGAGGGCCGCGAGGACCGGGCGGCCGCCCGGCTGGCGGGCGTCGGCGACACCTCGGGGCTGAGCCGTGCGGACACGGTGGATCTGGCGGGGCTGCGGGCCCGGCTGGCGGCGCGATCCGCACCCGAGGAGGCGGCCGGGCACGCGGACCGGGCGGTCCGGGCCTCGCTGCTCACCGATTCACCGCTGGTGCAGGCGACGGCCGAGCTGGACCGGGCGCACACGCTCGCCGCCCTGGGCCGGTGGCCGGAGGCCGGGGCATCGGCCCGGTCGGCCGGGGCGCACTTCACCGGCAAGGGGCATCTGCCGGGGGTGCGCCGGGTCTCCGGGTTCCTCGCGCACCCGCCCCGGGCCATGGCCACGACGAGGGAGAGGAGCTGACCGATGACGACCACGGAACCGGGAAGGGCACGGACGGGGACGAGGCCGGGACCGGGAGGGACCGGTACGGCGGCCCCCGGAGGGCGGCGCACCGGGCCCGGGCAGGGGCTGACCTGGAGTCTGCGCGGGCGCGGACCGCAGGACGTACCGGTGCTCGCGGACGCCGGACCACCGCTCGGCCGCCCCGCCGGGCCCGCCACCGGACGCGGCGTACGCGTGTGCGTGGTGGATTCGGGGGTGGAGCGGGACCATCCGCTGATCGGCCCGCTGGCCGGTTCCTGGGTGGTCGTCAAGGACGGGGAGAGCGGGGAGATCGCGGTCGAGCCGACGACCACCGGGGACACCTGCGGGCACGGCACCGCGTGCGCGGGCATCGTCCGCCGGACCGCCCCGGAGTGCGAGATCCACAGTGTGCGGGTGCTCGGGGAGCGGTTCTCCGGCACCGGCGACGTCCTGATGGCCGGGCTGCGCTGGGCGGTGGAGCAGCGCTTCGACGTGGTCAACCTCAGTCTGTCGACGACCCGTACCCGGTTCGCGCAGGAGCTGCACAGCCTGGCCGACAGCGCCTACTTCGCCCGTACGGTGATCGTCGCCTCGGCCCACAACACCCCGGTGGAGAGCTTCCCCTGGCGGTTCGCGTCGGTGATCTCGGTGGGCAGCCACCAGGAGGACGATCCCGAACTGCATCTGTACAACCCGGATCCCCCGGTGGAGTTCTTCGGCCCGGGCCAGAACGTGACCGTGCCGTGGCTGGGCGGCCGGACGATCCGCACCACGGGGAACAGCTTCGCCACGCCGTACGTCGCCGGGCTCTGCGCCCGCGTCCTGTCCGCGCATCCGCGGATGACGGCCTTCCAGCTCAAGAACGCCCTCTATCTGTCCGCGGCCAATGTGCGCCACGCACCGCGTCCTTCTTCCACTCCGGCAGGAGATACCCGTGATGACTCCGAGAACTGATTCCGCCGCCTCCTTCTCCGCCACCGCCACGGTCGCCGACGCGCCGCGCAGCGAGCTGCTCCAGTCGGTCGTCGACGTGGCCCGCGCCATCTTCGGGGCCGAGGCCAGTTCGGTCTTCCTGCTCGACGAGGAGGCGGACGAGCTGGTCTTCCAGGCCGTGTCCGGGCAGGGCGAGGAGTTCCTCGTGGGCCGCCGGTTCCCGGCCGGGCGCGGGATCGCCGGGTGGGTGGCGACCTCCGGCGAGCCGATGGTGGTGGACGATCTGAGTGCCGATCCGTCCTTCGACCGTTCGCTGGCGGAGTCGACCGCGTATGTGCCGAACGCTCTGATGGCGGCCCCGCTCATCAGCGATGCCCGGATCCTCGGCGTACTGGAGGTGCTGGATCCGTCCCCGCAGGCCCGGTCGGGCGTCCGTGAGCTGGATCTGCTCGCGATGTTCGCCCGGCAGGCCGCCGCAGCCCTGCGGGTGCTCACCCCGGAGCGGGTGCGCGAGGCCGAGGAGCGCGCGGTGTCGGCCGGGGGCGCGCTGGAGGGGGCGCGGCGCGAGGACGCGCTGAAACTGCTGGGTAGCCTGGAGCGACTGCTGCGGGGGGTCGGCTGAGGCGGCCGCCCCCGGGAGTAGCCACCGGCCCGGCGGGCAGGAGCGGGGCGTCGGCACCAAGGGAAGGACACGCACGATGAAGCTCGCTTTCTCCACGCTCGGAGTGCCCGGTACGCCGGTCGCCGAGGTCGTCCGGCTCGCCGCCGACCACGGCTACCAGGGGGTGGAGCTGCGCGTCCATCCGGAGGAGCCGGTGCACCTGGGGCTCTCGTCGCTGGAACGGGCCGATGTGGTCGAGGCGTTCAAGGCCGGCGGGGTGGAGATCCTGGCCCTCGCCGGTTATGTGAAGGCGGCGGCCGAGGGCGACGACGAGGCGGTCATCGCGGAACTGGCCGAGCTGGTGAAGCTCGCCCGCGACCTGGGCGCGTCCTACGTCCGGGTGTTCCCCGGCGGCGGCGACCAGGAACAGGCGGAGGCCGACGCGACGGCCGCCCGGCGGCTCGGGGCCGCCGCCCCGGCCGCCGCCGACATGGGCGTGAGCATCCTGCTGGAGACCCATGACTCGCACCGGGCGGGCCTCGACGTCGCCCGGGTCGTCGCCACGGTCGGGCATCCCCGGGTCGGCGCGATCTGGGATGTGCTGCACACCTGGCTCGCCGGTGAGGAGCCGGCCGCGAGCCGTGCGGTGCTGGCCCCGCACCTCGGCTACGTACAGGTGAAGGACGTCGCGTCGGCGGAGGACCTCACTCCGCTGGCACCGGGGGCCGGGGCGCTTCCGCTGGCGGAGTGCCTGGACGGGCTGGATCCGGAGACGTGGGTGTGCTGGGAGTACGAGAAGCGCTGGCACCCGGGGGCGGCGGAGCTGCCGGGTCTGCTGGGCGCGGGGCGTGAGCATCTGCTGCGGCTCGGAGCACCGAAGCAGTAGCGGATCCGGCGGGGTGAGCGGAAGGACGCCCCCAGGTCCCGGGCCGAGTCCGGGTCCGGGTCCCGGCGGGGCCGTGGACCGGGGGCC
Organism: Streptomyces sp. iso_384; assembly: GCF_056172905.1. Taxonomy (NCBI): domain Bacteria; kingdom Bacillati; phylum Actinomycetota; class Actinomycetes; order Kitasatosporales; family Streptomycetaceae; genus Streptomyces; species Streptomyces sp. iso_384. The sequence goes on along the minus strand of NZ_JBWBTT010000001.1, from coordinate 1,445,457 downwards.
GTTCGCGTGTCGGTGCTGCCGTGAGTGGCCCGGCCCCTTGACCGGAAGTTACTTTCCCTATAAGCGTACTTCCTTGGAAGTTTCTTTCACCCCGGGAAGGAGCTCACGTGCCCCACCGCACCTCAAGACGCACCCTCCTCACCGCCACCGCCGCCGCCACCGCCGCAGCCGCCACCGGCGTCCTCGCCGCCCCCACCGCCGCCTCCGCGCACTCCGCGGACGGCTTCACCGACCACCGGCTGCGGCGGATCATCGCCGGGATGAGCCTGGAGGAGAAGGTCGGCCAGCTCTTCGTGATGCGGGTCTACGGGCACTCCGCCACCGAGCCCGACCAGGCCGACATCGACGCGAACCTCAAGGAGATCGGGGTTCGCACCGCCGCCGAGCTGATCTCCACGTACCACGTCGGCGGCATCATCTACTTCACCTGGGCGCACAACACTCGCGACCCGCACCAGATCGCCGACCTCTCCAACGGCCTCCAGCGCGCCGCGCTCGCGGAGCGCCACCGGGTGCCGCTGCTCGTCTCCACCGACCAGGAGCACGGCATCGTCTGCCGGGTCGGCGAACCCGCCACCCTGCTGCCGGGCGCGATGGCGCTCGGCGCGGGCGGCTCGCGCTCCGACACCCGGCGGGCCGCCTGGATCGCGGGCGCCGAACTGGCCGCGCTCGGCATCAGCCAGAACTACGCGCCGGACGCCGACGTCAACGTCAACCCGGCCAACCCGGTCATCGGCGTACGCTCCTTCGGCTCCGACCCCGACGCGGTGGCCGCCCTGGTCGCCGCGCAGGTGAAGGGCTACCAGGGCGCGGGCGTCGCCTCGACCGCCAAGCACTTCCCCGGTCACGGAGACACGAACACCGACAGCCACACCGGACTGCCCGTCATCAACCACACCCGCGCCCAGTGGGAGGAGCTGGACGCCCCGCCGTTCCGCGCCGCGATCCGGGCCCGGATCGACTCGATCATGACCGCGCACATCGTGGTCCCCGCACTCGACCCGTCCGAGGACCCGGCCACGCTCTCCCGGCCGATCCTCACCGGCATCCTCCGCGAGGAGCTGGGCTACGACGGGGTGGTGGTCACCGACTCGCTCGGCATGGAGGGGGTACGCACGAAGTACGGGGACGACCGCGTGCCGGTCCTCGCCCTGCTGGCGGGCGTGGACCAGCTGCTCAACCCGCCGAACCTCTCCGTCGCCCGGAACGCCGTACTGGAGGCGGTGCGGAGCGGCGAGATCAGCGAGGCGAGGATCGAGGAATCGATCCTGCGGATCCTGCGCCTGAAGAACGGACTCGGTCTGTTCCGGAACCCGTTCGTCAGTCACCGGGGCGTCGAGCGCACGGTGGGCAGCCGCGCCCACCGGGCCGCCGCCGACCGGATCGCCGAGCGCACGACGACCCTGCTCGCCGACCCGGGCACGCTGCTGCCGCTCTCCCGCCGCACCCACCGCAAGCTGCTGGTGGTGGGCGCCGATCCGGCCTCGCCGTCCGGGACGACGGGCCCGCCGACCGGCACACTGGCCCACACCTTCGGCGAACTGGGCTTCACCACACGGGCGTTGTCCACCGGTACGGCTCCGGACCAGGCGAAGATCGCCGAGGCGGTCGCCGCCGCCGAAGGCAAGGACGCGGTGGTCGTGGCGACGTACAACGTCACCGCGAACAGCTCACAGCGCACACTCGTCACGGCCCTCGTGGCGACCGGCGTCCCGGTGATCACCATCGCCGTCCGCAACCCGTACGACGTCGCCCACCTCACCGGCACCGGAGTCGCGGCGAGCCTCGCCGCGTACTCCTGGACCGATGTCGAACTGCGCGCCGCCGCCCGGGTGATCGCGGGCCGCGCCGATCCTGAGGGCACCCTCCCGGTTCCGGTGCAGCGCGCGGACGACCCCACGCAGGTGCTGTATCCGGTGGGCCACGGACTGACGTACTAGCCCTACGGCGACCGGACGGCACCGGCATCCGGCCGCAGACGCAAAGCGCCCGCGCAAGTGGCGTGGCCCCGCTCCGGCGGGCCGCGCCGGGTGTACGTCTTTACGGACGTATCGGGGGTTTCTTCATGGATGAGCACGCTTCCCCGGGGGCCCGGCGCCGGCCGCCCGCCCCGCTGCCGGTCCTGGGCGCGGTCCTGACGGTCGCCGTCGCCGTGGCCGCGCTCCTGCTGACGGCCTGCCGGGCCCCGGGCGACGGGACGGTCACCGACGACCGGGGGCCCGTACCCGCACAGCCCGGCCCGTCACCGTACGGCGTGGTCTTCCTCGGGCCCGGTGACTGCAGTTCGCGGGGGCCGGAGATCCGGGAGGTGTCCTGCCGCAGCGAGAAGGCGGCGGCCACCGTCCTGGCCCGGCACCTCGGCACCCCGGACTCGGGCCCGCCCTGCCCCGGCCCCACCGACTTCGTCCTGCATGTCTCCGAGACGGGCACCGGGGCCCGTTCCCGGCTCACCACCGGCTATGCCTGCATGCGGAATCTGGAGCCCCCGCATCCGGGCGACCCGGGGCAGGGCGGCGGCCCGCTGACCGTGGTCGGGGACTGCGTCACGGCGTCGCGCGCGGGCCAGGTCACGGAGACCGCCTGTGAGGACACGGGCGGACGCGCCCCGCGCTACCGGGTGGAGTCGGCGGTGCAGCGGCGGGCGCAGTGCCCCGGCACCACGGATCTGTTCGTCGCGCTGGGCGGGGACAGGCCGGTGGGCTGCGCCCGCAGGTCACCGGGAAGGTGACCGGCGGACCCAGCCCACGTGGGTGACGCCGAGGCCGGGCGACGCCGGAACCGGACGACGTCGGAAACCGGCTGACCGCTACGGGCGCAGGGTGGCCTCGTCGCGCTCGATCTCACCGTTGCGCTGGTCCAGCTTCGTGTCGAACTTCGCCAGCGGCTTCGCCTTCGACGGGTCCGCCTCGACGGCCGCCGGAGCGACACCCGCCCAGCGCAGGATGGCGGCGGTGGCCTTCGCCTTCTGCGCCTCGGGGAGACCGGAGACCTTCGAGCCGTGGTTGCCGCCGGGGACGGTGTAGACGGCACTGTCCTTCGCGCCGCGCCCGAGGCGGAACGGCTCCGCGCTCCACGGGTCGTTCTCGCCGTTGACGTACAGCATCCGCCGGGCTTTGTTCCTGACCCAGCTGTCGATGTCCCGCATCGCGCCCCGGTCGAACTTCATCGGGATGGAGCGGGGCACGAAGTTGCGCGGGGGCTGGTAGCCGTAGCGGCTCAGGTTGCCGAGCCAGGGCTGCTTGATGTCCGGCGACCCGAGCTGGGTGCCCGCCTGGTAGTAGTACGGGGTGTACCTCTCCAGGCCCTGGTCGGCGTAGGCGGAGAAGCCGGAGATGGCGTCGACGGAGTTCCAGATGTCGTCGTCGGTGGCCTTCTTGGCGTCGGCCGGCAGGTCCACGCAGTCGGCGACCAGGCTGTACTGCCAGAACGCCCACACGTAGTCCATGACCGTGGCCTCGTAGGCGCGGTCGAGCGAACCGATGGTGTTGAACGTCCAGCCGTTGGCGGCGGCCTGCTCCTTGTACTTCTTCTGCAGCGGGGCCCGGCGGATCAGCGCCTCGCGCTGCACACCGGCCAGCTTGTCGCGGCACTCCTTGGTGCCGACCTTGCGGAAGAACCGGTCGTACGCCGAGTCCTCCTTGTTGTAGACGTCGTTGGGCGCGACGTAGGCGACGACGCCGTCCATGTCCTTCGGGTAGAAGCGCTCGAAGTACGTGGCGGTCATGCCGCCCTTGGACCCGCCGGTGGCCAGCCACTTCTTGTCGTAGATCTTCTTCAGCGCCGTGAACACCCGGTGCTGGTCGCTGGCGGCCTGCCAGATGTCCAGCTTGGACCAGTCGGCCGGGGCCGGCCGGGACGGGGTGAAGAAGCGGTACTCCAGCGAGACCTGGTTGCCGTCGACGATCTGCGTCGGCTCACTGCGGCTGGGGTTGGTCGAGACGTTGTAGCCGCTGGTGAAGAAGACCGTCGGGCGGGAGACGTCCTTGTGCAGCAGGGTGACGCGCTGCTGGAACGTGCCCTTGGACGGGCGCCGGTGGTCGACCGGCTGGGTGTAGTTGAGGACGAAGTAGCGGTAGCCCGCGTACGGCTTCTCCTCGATCAGACTCATGCCCGGGATGGCCAGGATGCGGTCCTTGATGTCCTCGTTGCTCGCTTCGCCGCCGACGGCGGCGCCGCTGCTCCGCTTCGCGGCCGGCTCCGCGGCGGTGGCCGCACCGGCCGAGGCCCCCGTGGCTCCGACCGTACCTATGAGCACGGCGAGCGAGAGAACCCCTGTGAGTGACTTGCGCATGCACTCTCCCCTTGATTCACAACAGTCGCCGTGAACTTATCGGGGCAACACACGCCACGCCAGACCTGGTTGTCCGTGTCAACGGAGAAGTCGGCGCGAGCTCGACGGAGAAGTCGGCGCGAGCTCGACGGAGAAGTCGGCGCGAGCTCGACGGAGAAATCAGCAGAGGATCCATCCGGTGGAGACGGACTTCTTGCCGATCCCGCCGGTGGCCCGGACGCAGCGGTTCAGCGCGTTGACCGTGACCGGCCCGGCCATCTTCGTGTACGAGCCCTTGTCGGAGACGGTACGTCCGCCGCGCGGCTGGAGCGTGACGCTCATCGTCCGCCGTTTGCCGGGCTTCTTCGCGACGGTCACCGCGCAGACGTGGGCGCGGCTCTTGTAGACGCGCAGCTCTCCCGTGGAGAACCCGATCGTCTTCGCCGGACGGCCGGTGCAGGCGGAGGCGGCCTGTGCGGTGCCGGGGACGCCGAGGAGGGGGACGAGTCCGAGCAGCAGGGGCAGGACGAGGAAGCGGACCGGCATCGACCGCTTCCTCGCGGCCGTCGGTCTCGCGGTCGCCGGTCTCGCCGGTCCCGCAGCTATGTCGAACACATTCGCCCCCACCTGACGTCTGTACGCACCTGTGCGTTCCTGACTACGACGCAGCAGACGGGTGGGAGGTTGCACGGCGGGCTCAGACGCCCGCCGGTTCGTCCTCCCCTATGCCTTCGCCGATGAAGGTGCGCCACAGCCGGGCGTACCGCCCGTCCCGGGCGAGCAGTTCGTCGTGTGTGCCGTCCTCGACGACGCGCCCGTGGTCCATGACCACGACGCGGTCGGCACGGGCGGCGGTGGTCAGCCGGTGGGCCACCACCAGCGTGGTGCGGCGGCCGGTGAGCCGGTCGGTGGCCTGGTTGACCAGGGCCTCGGTGGCGAGGTCCAGGGCGGCGGTGGCCTCGTCCAGGAGCAGCACGTCGGGGTCGACGAGCTCGGCGCGGGCCAGCGCGATGAGCTGGCGCTGTCCGGCGGAGAGGTTGCGGCCGCGCTCGGCGACCTCGTGGAGGTAGCCGTCCTCCAGCGTGGCGATCATCTCGTGCGCGCCGACCGCGCGGGCGGCGGCCTCCACCTTGGCGTCGGTGGCGTCGGGCAGCCCGTAGGCGATGGCGTCGCGGACCGTGCCGGCGAAGAGGTACGCCTCCTGCGGGACGACGCCGAGGCGGTGCCGGTAGGCGGTCATGTCGAGGTGGCGGAGGTCGGTGCCGTCGGCGGTGACCCGGCCGCCCGTGGGGTCGTAGTACCGGGCGACGAGCTTGACCAGGGTCGACTTCCCGGCCCCGGTCTCCCCGACGAACGCCACCGTCTGGCCGGCCGGGATCCGCAGGTCGACGCCGGTGAGGGCCTCCTCGTCGGAGCCGTACGCGAAGGAGACGTCCTCGAACGCGATCTCGCCGCGCAGCGAGAGCACGTCGAGCGGTTCGTCCGGGTCGGCGGTGGAGGTGGGTTCGCGCAGCAGTTCCTGGATGCGGCCGAGCGAGACGGTGGCCTGCTGGTAGCCGTCGAAGACCTGGGAGAGCTGCTGGACGGGGGCGAAGAACAGGTCGATGTAGAGGAGGTAGGCGACCAGCGCGCCGACGGTCAGCGTGCCGTTGTCGATCCGGCCCGCGCCGACGATCATCACCGCGGCGGCGGCGACGGAGGCCAGCAGCTGGACGAACGGGAAGTAGACGGAGATCAGCCACTGGCCGCGTACCCGGGCCTGGCGGTAGCTGTCGCTGCGCTCGGCGTAGCGGGCGGACCCGTCGTGCTCGCGGCCGAAGGCCTGGACGATCCTTAGACCGGCGACGGACTCCTGGAGGTCGGCGTTGACGGAGCTGATGCGGGTCCGGGCCAGCTCGTACGCCTTGACGCTGCTGCGCCGGAAGAAGAAGGTGCCGACGATCAGCACGGGCAGGGTGGCGAAGACGACCAGGGCGAGCTGGATGTCCAGGACGAGCAGCGCGACCATGATCCCGAAGAAGGTGACCACGGAGACGAACGCGGTGACCAGGCCGGTCTGCAGGAACGTGGAGAGCGCGTCCACGTCCGTCGTCATCCGGGTCATGATCCGGCCGGTCAGCTCGCGCTCGTAGTAGTCGAGGCCGAGGCGCTGGAGCTGGGCGAAGATCTTCAGGCGGAGCGAGTAGAGGATCCGTTCACCGGTCCGGCCGGTCATCCGGATCTCACCGGTCTGGGCGATCCACTGGACGAGCACGACGACCAGCGCGACCGCGGAGGCCGCCCACACCGCGCCGATCGAGATCTGGCTGACGCCCTCGTCGATGCCGTGCCGGATCAGGACCGGCAGCAGCAGGCCCATACCGGCGTCGACGGCGACCAGCCCGAGGCTGATGAGCAGGGCCGCCCCGAAGCCGCGCAGCAGCCGGCGCAGCCCGTAGGACTCCTCCGGGCGCACGGCGGCGGCCTCGTCGACCTCGGGGGTGTCGGTGGCGGGCGGCAGGGCCTCGACCTGGGCGAGCAGTTCGGGCGTGGCGGGCATACCGGCGACAGTGGTGTCCCGCTCCTCCTCCTTGCGGATCCACAGCTCGGGGGTGATGCCGCGTTCCGCGTCGAACTCGGCGTCCAGCTCCTCCTGGAGGGCGCGGTCGTCCTCCAGGTCCGTCCCGGTGCGCGGCGGCCGGTGGCCGGGCGAGGTGCCGCCGAGCTCGTCGGGGTCGGTGAGGAGGCGGCGGTAGAGCGCGGAGGTGCGCTCCAGCTCCTGGTGGGTGCCGATCGCGGCGAGCTTCCCGCCGTCCAGGACGGCGATGCGGTCGGCGAGCTGGAGGGTGGAACGCCGGTGGGCGATGAGCAGGGTGGTGCGGCCCGCCATCACCTGTTTCAGCGCCTCGTGGATCTCGTGCTCGACGCGGGCGTCGACGGCGGAGGTGGCGTCGTCGAGGAGGAGGAGCCGGGGGTCGGTGAGGATGGCGCGGGCGAGGGCGACGCGCTGGCGCTGGCCGCCGGAGAGGGTGAGCCCGTGCTCGCCGACGGTGGTGTCGTACCCGTCGGGCAGGTCGGAGATGAACCCGTGGGCCTGGGCGGCGCGGGCGGCCGCCTCGATCTGCTCCTGGGTGGCGCCGGGGAGGCCGTAGGCGATGTTGGCGCGGACGGTGTCGGAGAACAGGAAGCTGTCCTCGGGGACGAGTCCGATGGCGGCGCGCAGGGAGGCCTGGGTCAGCTCGCGGACGTCGTGGCCGCCGATGAGGACGGCCCCGTGGGAGACGTCGTAGAAGCGGGGCAGCAGGAGCGAGACGGTGGACTTGCCGCTGCCGGAGGCGCCGACGACGGCGACGGTCTCGCCGGGTTCGACGGTGAGCGAGAATCCGTCCAGGACCGGGCGTTCGGAGGCTCCGCTTCCAAGGTCCGTGTCTGTGGCGGAGGCGGAGCGAGGCGGAGCGTACCCGAACCGTACGTCGTCGAACTCGATCCCGGCCGGGGCGTCGGCGGGCAGTTCCTTCGTACCGTCCTGCATGGACGGCTCGGTGTCGATCAGCTCCAGGACGCGTTCGACACCGGCGCGGGCCTGCTGGCCGACGGTGAGGACCATGGCGAGCATCCGGACCGGGCCGACGAGCTGGGCGAGGTAGGTGGAGAAGGCGACGAACGTGCCGAGCGTGATCTCGCCCCGGGTGGCCAGCCAGCCGCCGAGGGCGAGCATGGCGACCTGGCCGAGGGCGGGCACGGCCTGGAGGGCGGGGGTGTAGCGGGAGTTCAGCCGGATGGTGCGCAGCCGCCCGGCGAACAGCCGCCGCCCGACCTCGCGGAGCTTGCCGGTCTCCTGGTCCTCCTGCCCGAACCCCTTGACGACCCGGACCCCGGAGACGGCCCCGTCGACGACTCCGGCGACGGCTGCGGCCTGGCTCTGGGCGTACCAGGTGGCGGGGAAGAGGCGGGTACGGGAGCGGCGGGCGATGAACCAGAGGGCGGGGGCGACGGCGATCGCGACGAGGGTCAGGGGCAGCGAGAGCCACGCCATGATCACCAGGGAGATGAGGAAGAGCAGGACGTTCCCGATGGTCATCGGGAGCATGAACAGCAGGCCCTGGATCAGCTGGAGGTCACTGGTGGCCCTGCCGACGACCTGCCCGGTGGACAGCTCGTCCTGACGCTTCCCGTCGAGCCGGGTGATGGTCGCGTACATGTCCGTACGCAGATCGTGCTGGACGTCGAGGGCGAGCCGGCCGCCGTAGTAGCGGCGGATGTAGGTGGCGATGTAGACGAGGACGGCCGCGCCGATGAGCAGGCCGGTCCAGACCGCGAGGGAGCGGGTGTGGTCGGTGACCACGTCGTCGATGATCACCTTGGTGATGAGCGGCACGAGGGCCATGACGGCCATGCCGGCGAGCGACGAGCCGAGAGCGAGCACGACGTTCCGCCGGTACCGCCACGCGTACCCGGTCAGCCGCCGGCCCCACCCCTGTTGCTCTGCGCCCGTCACGCGTTGCCTCCCCGTCCCGTTCGACCCGTCCCGTTCGATCTTCCGGAGGCACCAACACGGCGGAGAGCGGATTTCATCCCTCCGCAACAATCGGGGCGGCAAACCGGGCCGATGGGCGGGGCGGGTGGGGCCGGGGTCCTAGGACCGGTTCACGGCCCCGGCCCGGCGGGTAGTAGCCCGCGGCAACCCGGCAGCTCCCCGGCCGGCACATCTCGAAGGGCATCCCGAAGGCCATCCCGCAGGGCATCTCGAAGGGGCAGGAACCATGGCGATCGACCGGCTCACCGAGGCCTACCGTTGCGGACAGCTCTACGCGGCGCTCGCCGCACTGGAGCGTCTCGGCGGCGGCGCGCATCATCCCCTGGACGACCCGGCGAGGCGACGGCAGGTGTCCACCGAACCGCGCAAGCACCTCGCCCCGCACCTGTGGAAGGCGACCCGGTCACTGGTCGACGCCACCGGCCAGGGCCGGGGGAAGCCCGCCGCGGTGATCTTCCGGCAGCTGCCGGACCTGCTGCCGCTCCGCCGGGAGCTGCCCGGGGAGATCCGGGACCCGGTGGAGCGGGCGCGGTTCCAGGAGGGCGTCACGGCGCAGGAGGCCGCGATCGGCAAGGCGCTCGCGGAGCTGTGAGCGGGCGGGCGGTCCCACCGGCCCGCCCACCCCCACACGCGCCCACCCCCACACGCGCCCGGCCTGCAGATGTCGCCCGGCCTACAGGTGCGTCGGCTCGAACATCCGCAGCAGCGCCGGAAGCACGACGACCGAAGGCCCCGGGGCCGCCAGCGCCTTGCCCAGGTCGGCGGCGAGCGAATCCGGTGTCGTACGGACGGCCGGTACGCCGAAGGACTCGGCGAGCGCGACGAAGTCCGGGCGGGACAGCTCGGTGGCGGTGGCCTCGCCGAAGGCCCCCGTCATGTACTCGCGCAGGATGCCGTAGCCGCCGTCGTCGACGATCAGCCAGGTCAGCGGCAGGTCGTACTGACGCGCGGTGGCCAGCTCCGCGATGGAGTACATCGCGCCGCCGTCGCCGGAGACCGCGAGCACGGGCTTCGTCGGGTCGGCGGCGGCCGCGCCGACGGCCGCCGGGAAGGCGTAGCCGAGGCCGCCCGCGCCCTGGGCGGAGTGCATGGTGTTGGGGCGCCGGGCGTCGAAGGCGGACCAGGCCCAGTAGGCCAGGATCGTCATGTCCCAGAAGCTGGGCGCGGCATCGGGCAGCGCCTCGCGGACGGCGGCGAGGACCTGCTGCTCCAGGGTGAGTTCCTGGGCCTCGATCCGGACCCGTACCTTCTCCAGCACCGTGACCACGCGTTCGGCGGCGGCCGGGTCCTCGCGGCGCTCGACGGCCTCCAGGAGGTCGGCCAGCGCCTCGCGGGCGTCGGAGTGGATACCGAGGGCGGGGTGGTTGGACTCCAGCTTCCCGGCGTCCGCCTCGATCTGGACCACCCGGCCGCGCGGTCGGAAGGTGTGGTAGTTCGAGGAGAGCTCACCGAGCCCGGAGCCGACGACGAGCAGGACGTCCGCGTCCTCCAGGAAGTCGGTGGTGTGCCGGTCCTCCAGCCAGGACCGCAGCGACAACGGGTGCTCCCAGGGGAACGCGCCCTTGCCGCCGAAGGTGGTGACGACCGGCGCGTCGATCTTCTCGGCCAGCGCGAGGAGCTTGCCGGAGGCGTCGGAGCGTACGACTCCGCCGCCCGCGATGATCACGGGCCGCTCGGCGTTCGCCAGCAGATGCGCGGCGGCGATCGTCAGCTCGGGGCGCGGGTAGAGCTCGCGCGGGGTGGCGTCCATGACGCTGACGACCGGCAGTGTCGTCTCGGCCAGCAGCACGTCCTGCGGGATCTCCACCCAGACCGGCCCGTGCGGGGCGGTCAGCGCGGACTCCCAGGCGGCGGCGATCGCGGACGGGATCTGGGACGCGGTCCGCACGGTGTGGACGGACTTCACGATGTCGCGGACGGAGGCCTGCTGGTCGCGCAGTTCGTGGAGATAGCCGTGCCGCCCGCCGCCGAGTCCGGCCGTGGGGATCTGGCTGGAGATGGCGAGGACGGGGGCGGAGGCGGCGGCCGCCTCCTGGAGCGCGGCGAGCGAGGTGAGCGCACCGGGCCCGGTCGAGAGCAGGAGCGGGGCGACCTCCCCCGTGATCCGGCCGTACGCGTCGGCGGCGAAGCCCGCGTTGTTCTCGACGCGGAGTCCGACGTACGAGAGGGAGGAACGGCGCAGCGCGTCGAACATGCCGAGCGCGTGCTGGCCGGGCAGCCCGAAGACGGTGGTCGCGCCGAGGCCCTGGAGGGACTCGACGACGAGGTCGCCGCCGTTGCGGCCGGCCGGCGGGTTCAGTACGGCGGCGGCCTGGGCGGCGGTGAGCTGCGGCCGGTCGTCGTGGTCGTGGCTCACTTGGCGACCTCGGCTTCCTTTGCTTCCTTCTGCGCGGCGATCTGCCGGGACATGATCGTCGTCAGCTCGTACGCGGCGTGGGAGGCGGCCACGGAGGTGATCTCGGCGTGGTCGTACGCGGGGGCGACCTCGACCAGGTCGGCGGAGACGAGGTGGCAGGAGGAGAGCCCGCGCAGGATCTCCAGCAGCTCGCGGGAGGTGAGACCGCCGGCCTCGGGGGTGCCGGTGCCGGGGGCGTGCGCCGGGTCCAGGACGTCGATGTCGATGGAGATGTACAGCGGCCGGTCGCCGATGCGCTGACGGAGCTGGTCGGCGATCTCGTCGACGCCGCGCCGCATGACGTCGGCGGAGGTGACGATGCCGAAGCCCATCTTCTCGTCGTCGGTCAGGTCCTGCTTGCCGTAGAGCGGGCCGCGGGTGCCGACGTGGGAGAGGGCTGAGGTGTCGAGGATGCCCTCCTCGACGGCCCGCCGGAACGGGGTGCCGTGGGTGTACTCCGCGCCGAAGTAGGTGTCCCAGGTGTCCAGGTGCGCGTCGAAGTGGAGCAGGGCGACAGGCCCGTGCTTCTTGGCGACGGAGCGCAGGAGGGGCAGGGCGATGGTGTGGTCGCCGCCGAGGGTCATCAGGCGTGCGCCGGTGCCCAGGAGGTCGTCGGCCGCGCCCTCGATGGTCTCGACGGCCTCGTTGATGTTGAACGGGTTCGCCGCGATGTCGCCGGCGTCGGCGACCTGGGCGAGGGCGAACGGGGAGGCGTCCTGGGCCGGGTTGTACGGCCGCAGCAGCCGGGACGCCTCACGGATGGCGTTGCCGCCGAAGCGGGCGCCGGGCCGGTAGGAGACCCCGGTGTCGAAGGGCACGCCGACGACGGCGACATCGGTCCGGCCGACCTCGTCGAGCCGGGGCAGCCGGGCGAACGTCGCGGGCCCGGCGTACCGCGGGACGCGGGAGGAGTCGATGGGGCCGCGCGGCGAATCGGTGCTGCTCATGAGGGGTGTGCCTTTCCTTCGGTTTCTTACGGTGTCAAGTGTGCGGGCTCCGGCGGCCAAACCCAGCCCGTCCGGCGATTGAGGACGTCCATCCCCAGCCCGCCCGGCGATTGAGGGCATCTTTGAGCTCAGCCAAACTCAGCCAGTCCGGCGATTGAGGACATCGGTGGGCTCGGCCGGATCCGGCGCAAGGGTTCCGTCCTCGAACGCCGGACGGGCTGGATGGCCCGCCAACCGCTCGCGCCACGCGTCCAGCACGGCCGCATCCGTAGGCGGCGTGGCCAGCGACACGACCACGTACACGGCCAGCGACGCCAGCAGCCCGTAGTAGATCGGCTGATTGGCGAGGATCCCGTAGTGCCACATCAGCCCGACCACCGCGACACCCCCCACGCACACCGCCGACAGCGCCCCTGCCGCCGTACCGCGCCGCCACAGCAGCCCGCCGATGATCGGCACGAGCAGTCCGCCGACCAGCAGGTTGTACGCGACGGTCAGCGCCTGCACCACATCGTTCAGCGCGATGGCGATCAGGATGACCGCGACGCCCATGATCAGGATGAACGCCCGGTTCCCCTTGACCTCGTCGTGCGGCTCGTCGCCACCTCCGCCCCGGCCGACGGCCCCGCGCAACCGGGACCAGATGTCGTTGTTGGCGACCGTGGCGCAGGCGATCAGCGCGCCCGAGGAGGTCGACATCACGGCGGCCAGCGCCGCGGCGAGCACCAGCCCGCGCACGCCCACCGGCAGCTCGTCCTTGACGATCGTCGCGAAGGCCGCGTCCGCACTGGCCAGGTTCGGGTACATCACCTTGGCGGCGGTGCCGATGACCGCCCCGGCGATGGCGTAGACGAGACAGTACGTACCCGCGACCGTCCCGCCCCAGCGCGCCGTCGTGTCACTGCGCGCGGTGAAGACGCGCTGCCAGATGTCCTGCCCGATGAGCATGCCGAAGGTGTAGATCAGCACGTACGTGAAGATCGTCTCGCCGCCGATGCCGAGCGGGTCGAAGTACTCGGTCGGCAGCTGGGCCTTCATCTCGCTGAAGCCGCCCGCCTTGACGACGGCGATCGGCAGCAGGAGCAGCAGCACCCCGATGGTCTTGACGACGAACTGGACCATGTCGGTGAGCGTGATCGACCACATGCCGCCGAGCGTCGAGTACGCGACGACGATCGCTCCGCCGAGGACGATCGCGACGGTGCGGTTCACGTCGAAGAGGACGTCGAAGATGGTGGCGTACGCGATGGTCGAGGTGACCGCGAGCATCAGGGTGTACGCCCACATCACGACGCCGGAGATGATCCCGGCCCGACCGCCGTAGCGCAGGTCGAGCATTTCGGAGACGGTGTAGACCTTCAGCCGGGCGATCCGCGCCGAGAAGAAGACGGAGAGCGCGAGGAGCCCGAGGCCGATGGTGAAGACCATCCACGCGCCGGAGAGGCCGTACTGGTAGCCGAGCCCGACACCGCCGATGGTGGACGCGCCGCCGAGGACGATCGCGGCCATGGTGCCGGAGTACATGCCCGGTCCGAGGCGGCGTCCGGCGACCAGGAATTCACTCTTGGACTTGGCGCGGCGCATGCCCCACCAGCCCATGGCGAGCATGCCGGCCAGGTAGACGACGATCACGGCGTAGTCGACAGCCATGGGCTTCCCTCCGTCTCGCGCAAACAGATGTGCGTGCGAGGAAGACGGTAGGTGGCCGAAAGCCGACGCTGAAGTGTACGTTTCCTCCATTTCCTACGCACGGAATGGATGAACCATCCATGCCAACCCCGACCTCGCCCCCACCTCCGGCCTCACCCTCGGCCTCACCCTCACCGCCCGGCCCGCCGACCCCGCCCATCCCGCTGGCGGAACTCCTGTCCAGGGAGGAGCTGGGCCTGCGCCGGATCGCGGGCCCGGCCGACGCCGATCTGCTCTGGGTGCACACCTCGGAGATGGCGGACCCGTATCCGTACCTCCTCGGCGGCGAGCTGCTGCTGAGCGCCGGGGTGCTACTGACGGACCCGGACCACTACGTCGGCCGGCTGGTGGAGGCGGGGGCGGCGGCGCTGGGCTTCGGGGTGCGCCCGGTGCACGAGACGGTGCCGGCCGCGCTGATCGAGGCGTGCGACCGGTACGGCCTGCCGCTGCTGGAGGTGCCGCCCGAGACCCCGTTCACCACGATCGCGCGGGCGGTGTGGCGGCTGATGGCCGAGGCACGCCACCGCGAGCTGCGCCGGGTGACCCGCGCCCAGCAGGCCCTGGCGACGGCCGCGGCCCGCCCCGACCCCGTACCGGCGGTGCTCCACCAGCTCGCGGCGCAGCTCGGCGGCCGGGCGGCCCTGCTGACGGCGCGGGGCGAGGAGCTCCACGCGGCGGGCCGCGCCCCGGGCGAGGAGACCCCCACGGCGGGCCGCCGACCGTCCGAGGGGACCTCCGCGGCGGGCCGCCACCCCGCACCGCGGACGGCGGCGGCCCTGACCCGGCTGGCCCGGGTGGTGGCCCGCGAACGCCCCGGCGCCCCCACCTCGGCCACCGACACACACGGCGACACACACCTGGCCGCGTACGCGCTGGGCGGCGCCGAAGGCCTGGTCCTGGCACTCGCGACCCGGCGGCGGGAGCCCGGCGACCACACGGTGGCGGGCATCGCGGTGGTCCTCCTCTCCCTCCTGGCCGCCCCGCACCAGGGCGCGGACGCGGCGGGCCGTTCGGCGGCCCTGGTCCGCATGCTCCTGGGCGCCTCCCCCGCCGAGGTGGCCCCGCTCCTCGGCGCCACCGGCCCCTGGACGGTGATCCACGCCCGCCGTACGAACGGCGCCCCGGCGGACGCCCTGACCGCCGGTGCCCTGGGCGCGTCGCTGGGCACGGCCCTGGTCGACGCGGGACGCGGGGACGGCGAGCCGGTACGGGTACTGCTGCCGAGCGCCCCAGGAACGAATCCGGTTCCGCCCCCCGCCAAGCCCGACACGCATGCACGCACCGCCACGGCTACCGCCACCGCCCCCGAACCGGCCCGGGTCACCCCGCAGCCGGGCTGGACGCTCGGCGCATCCGCCCCCACCCCCGTCACCGCTCTCGACGCCGCCGACCACCTGGCCGCCCGCGCCCTGGCCCACGCACAGGCGACCCGGGCCACGCTGACGACGGACGCGCCCGCGAGCGGCCTCGCCGCCCTGGTCCCGCCCGAACAGGCGGCCGCGCACGCCCGCGCCCTCCTCGCCCCGCTCACCGCGCCGCTGGCCGACACCCTGCGCTGCTGGCTCTCGCTCCACGGCAACTGGGATCGTACGGCGGTGGCCCTGGCCGTCCACCGCAACACCGTGCGCCAACGCATCGGGCGGTGCGGGGAGTTGCTGGGCATGGACCTGGACGACATGGACGTACGGACGGAGCTGTGGTTCGCCCTGCGACAGGGCTGAAACCGCAGGACACAGGGGCCCTTCGACCGCTCTCCGCGCCCGCCGATGAGTTTCCGCGTCCGCCCACGTCCTACTGGTGAACACCACGGTGAGGGAAGGAAAGGAAGGGAATCGACGATGGACAAGCAATTCACCGCGACCTTGCGGAAGAGTCCGAGCAAGGGCGGCTGGACCTACGTCGTGTGGCCCGAATCGGCAGAGTTCTTCGGCACCCGTGGCCTGGTGAAGGTCCGGGGCACCATCGACGGCCATCCGTTCCGGAGCTCGTTCATGGCCCTGGGCGACGGTACGCACAAGCTGCCGGTGAAGGCGGACGTACGCAAGGCGATCGGCAAGGAGGAGGGGGACAGCGTGACGGTCCACCTGGAGGAGCGCATCGCCGGATGACCAGGGGCGGACCAGGGCGCTGGACTCCGCGCCGGGCGGCGACGCGAGCGCGAGCGCTGTGGCCGTCCTGGCTCCGGCCGCCAACGAGGCGGCCGTGGCGTTCTACCGATCGGCCGGATTCACCGTCGTACGCGACAACCGCGACAACCGCGACTGGCCGCGCCCCGGCCGGGCGTTGAACACCGCGCATCAATTCAGTTGTCGACGCGCTCCCCGCCATCGATTCTGAACTCCGGACAATTCAGGAGGCCACGATGGGGCTCACGCTGTTCCCCGGAGACGACGATGTGACCAGCCCGGACATATCCTGGTCCTACACCGGATTCAACATGTTCAGGGAGTGGCTGGCAAAGGCCGAGGGGTTCACCCTTTCCGAGATGCACGGATTCGACGGAGACCGCCCGTGGAGCAGCGTCACCACAACGCTGGCACCGCTGCTCAACCATCCGGATGACGATGGCCCGGACCTCACGCCCGCTCAATGCGCTTTCATGCTGCCCCGGTTGGAGGCAATCGCCGACGAGCAGCGGCACGACGCCGGCGATCCAGTTCTCGAACGACGCATCGATGACACCCGCCAATTGGTCGCCGTCATGAGGTTCTGTCTGACCAAGGACGTCGCGATCATCTTCGGCTGATAAAGCTCACCGCCCGCCGTCTACGCTTTACCGCCATGGGCATATGCATGGACGTGCTGATCGTCGACTGGGACCACCTCATGTCGGTACCGGAGGATCAGCACTACGCAGTGCTGTACGAGGCCACCGACTCGGTGGACGAGGAGTGGTGGGCCGGCGGGCCGGACCAGCCGCCGTCCGTCGAGCCCCAGTGGTTCTGGCCCGCCCCGCCGGCCGCCGGCTGGTTCGGGAAGTTCGACTTCGGGGCTGTCGGCTCCTCGTACAAGGATCACTTCTGGGCGAGTGAACGGTGGGAGGAGATCCGGGCGTTCGTCGAGCCGGGGCTGCGGTCGGGCGTGGACCGGTTCATCGATCCTCTGTTCTGGGGCGGGCTTGCGTACATGCCCGATCAAGAGGGCGTCCGGGAGGCGTCGGCGCTCGCGGCGGTGGACGAGGCCCCTGCGTACGCCAACCATCTGTTGTGGTGCCGGCCGTCCACCGTCTCCTCGCTCAAGGTTCTCTGGGATTCCGTCGGCCCTGAACTGGACCTGATGCGTGGCCCGTTCGAGCAGCACTCCCGTGCCGACTTCGGGCGGATCAATGACTTCGACGCCTTCGCCGGGCTGATCCGAGGGTGGGGTCACGTCATCGGGCAGGCCGAGCTGCGTGGTTGGGGTGTCGTCGGGTTGCGCTGTTGAGGGCGGGCGGGCGTGGAACGGCGCCCGGCGTGAGCGGGTGTGTTCGGGGCTGCTCCTTTTGTCCGTCGGTGGCTCACCTACTAAAGGGCTGTCCCGTAAATGATCTCTGACGGACGGGAACGTGGGAGGCGATCAATCCGGCCGCTTATCTAGCCGGAGAGGTTGAGGTTGTGCAGCCGGGCGATGCCGAGCATGGCGTGGTGGACACCATCGCCTTTGAGGCGGCAGTCACGGAGGATCTTCCAGTTCTTCATGCGGGCGAAGACGTGCTCGACCCAGGCGCGGACCTGCTTGTGGGATTTGTTGTGGGCCTCCTTCCAGTCGGGCAGCGCCTCGGCTTTGCGGCGCCGGTGAGGCATCACGAGTCCGGTGCCCGGATAGCCGCCGTCGGCGATGGTGATGGTCGTGCCAACGGCAGCCTTGGCCCCTGACTCCTCCCATGCCTTGCAGTCATTGCGGTTGCCGGGTACTGGGCGGCCCACCAAGACGACGTGGCGAGTGTCAGCGTCGATGACGACCTGGTGGTTGGTGGAGTACCGATAGTTCTTGGACCGCTCGGCGATGGTGTGGTCTCTGGTGGGCACGAGTGTCCCGTCCACGATCAGTACGGTGCCCTTGTCGAAAGACCTGCGTGGCCGGAGCGCGATCATCGGCCCGAGATGGTCGATGATCCGGTCTGCTGCGGACTTCGACACACCGAAGAGCAGTGCGAGTCGCCGCATCGTCAAGTTTGTTCGCCAGTAAGCCGCGACCAGCAACGTCCGGTCCTCCAGAGGCAGGCTCCACGGCCGCCCTCTACCGACGGCGTCCGCACCCTCGCGCCGCAGAACCGTCACCAGCTTGCCGAAGGAACGCTGGCTCAGCCCGGTGAACGGGGCTATCCGGGACGGCTGCGATGCCGTAATCACACCAGTCACAACTGGATCATCCCAGTTGCCGCTGCCGCCCCATGCCCTCGATTCTGCGTGAGGGGGTTCGTCCTCTCCGAGATGCGAGGACTTCGGCACCGAAAGCCTGGCGCACCGATGAGTTTCCTGCACTGCGGGGGTCCTATTGGCAGCAACGCACACCACAGCAGTACGGCCCCTACGTGAACCGGAGAGACGAACATGGCAACAGCGC
Organism: Streptomyces sp. iso_384; assembly: GCF_056172905.1. Classification (NCBI taxonomy): domain Bacteria; kingdom Bacillati; phylum Actinomycetota; class Actinomycetes; order Kitasatosporales; family Streptomycetaceae; genus Streptomyces; species Streptomyces sp. iso_384. The sequence goes on along the minus strand of NZ_JBWBTT010000001.1, from coordinate 1,427,095 downwards.
GAGAGCAGTCGGCCGGAGCCGAGGCCCGAGTCACCTCCGCCGACGGCACCGAGATCGCATTCGAGCAGTCGGGCCGCGGGCCGGCCGTCGTCCTGGTTGCCTCGGCACTGGCAGACCGCTCGGACACAGCCAAACTCGCGACTCTCCTCGCCCACCACTTCACTGTGATCAACTACGACCGGCGCGGACGCGGTGCCAGCGGGGACGCCGCTACTTACGCCCCCGACCGCGAGATTGAAGACATCGCCGCGTTGGTCGAACACGTCGGCGGTTCGGCGTCGCTGTTCGGCTCGTCCTCCGGAGCGGTCCTCGCCCTGCGCGCGGCCGCGGCCGGAGTCAACGTCGACCGCCTGGCTCTGTACGAGCCGCCGTTCGTAGTCGGCGAAGGCGACGACGGACCGCCTAAGGACCTCGCGCAGCAGATCACCGCGTTGCTTGCGGAGGGCCGGCACAGCGACGCGGTCAAGTACTTCATGACCAGGGTGCAGGGCATGCCCGGCATCGCCGTGTTCTTCATGAAGCTCATGCCGAAGATGTGGGCAAACCTCACCAAGTTGGCCAGCACTCTCCCCTATGACATCGCGGTCATGGGCGATACTCAGCAAGGCAAGCCGCTCGATGCCGAGGAGTGGAAAGGGGTGGCCCTACCCACCCGCGTGCTGACCGGTGGCAAGAGTCCAGCCGCATTCCAGCGCGCCGCCCTCGCCGTCACCGAGATCCTGCCGCAGGCCGACCACCGCACTCTGCCCGGACTCAACCATGGCGCCGTCGTCATGGCTCCAAAGAAGATCGCCCCGCAGATCATCGAGTTCATCAAGGGATGAGCTTGTCGTTCGAGCGGTTCGGCGGCGCTTGGCACCCCTTCTGGCACGCGAAGCGGAGCACGCCCCATCCCCAACTGACCGCCGAGCCCCGAACGACCACGACTTGCGGGACAGCCTTTAGGCGCTCACGTAGGAGCCCCTCAGCCCGGCCGGCTGCCGAAGCGGACCGGGGACGGCTTCGCGCCCAGGCTTGCCTCGCCGAAGGAGACGCTGCCCTTCGTCACCGGGCCCGAGCGGCTGCCCTTGAGGACCTCGATGTACTCCGTGCCCGATGACGCCTGGTACCTGGAACTGGATCTCGTGGCCGGGCAGCGGATGCTCGTGACCGCGATCGTCCCCGACGAGGATCCGGCGCGGGAACCCACGGTGTGCTTCAACCCCGAGGCCGGGCACGCCGACGTCCCGTACGAGGTCATGCGCTGGTTCATGCGCCAGGTCGATGAAGAGATCCGTACCTCCCGTGCCTGGATGCGGCTGAGACCGGAGCTCGTCGAGATCATCCAGCGGCTCCGCCAGGAGCACATGGGCGCCATCGACGACGAGAGCTTTCCCCGGGTTCTGGCGGACGTGCGCACCACGGTCTCCGAGGAAGACCTCCCCGCCGTTCTGGAGGCGGCCTTCGGGCGGAAGCCTGACGGCACCACCATGGGCACCACCACGGACACGGGCACTGCTCACGGGCTCGCTGGGTTTCCCGTCCCAGCTGGGCGCACACCCCGTACCGGCGGGTGAGATCCATCCGGCCCGCCCTCTGTTCCGCCTTGCGCGCGGGGCCGCCGCGACCGCCTCCTTCTTGCGCTATCGGCAAGTCCATATGCGCCTTGCGCAATCCAGTCGTACGCTCGACAGCATGGCTCACGACGCGCACACCACGGCCCCCGCCCACCGTCACGATCACAGCCACACCCACGGCAACGGCAACGGCAACGGTCACAGCAACACTCACGACAACGCCCACGGACATGGCCACAGCCACACCCACGGCTCCGACGCGACGCCCAACGGTCTGCCCGAGATCCTCGACCTCGACGCCGCCCTCTTCGCGCCCCGTCTGACCGCGCTCACCGGGCGTATCGCCTGTCTGGCCGGTGACGACGTCCGGCACATCGTCGACCTCGGCTCGGGCACCGGGACCGGCACCTTCGCCCTGCTGGAGCAGTTCCCGACCGCCCGCGTGACCGCCGTCGACAGTTCGCCCGCCATGCTGGAGCGGCTCACCTCCGCGGCCCGTGACCGGGGTCTGGGCGACCGTGTGCGCACACTGGAGGCCGACGCCGGTGCGGGGCTGCCCGGGGTCGTCGACGCCGACCTCGTCTGGGCGTCGGCGTCCCTGCACCACCTGGACGACCCCGCGACCGCACTCGCGGGTATCCGCGCCGCGCTGCGTCCCGGAGGGCTGCTGGCCGTCGCCGAGGTGGACGGGATGCCGAAGTTCCTTCCCGAGGACGGCCCGTGGGGTGAGCTGGAGGCTCGTTGCCGCGAGGCCCTCGACGGTCTGCATGCCGAGCGGATGCCGCACCGCGGTGCCGACTGGGGCTCTCTCCTCGCCGCCGCCGGCCTCTCCGTCGAGCAGGAGCGCGCCGAGCGGTGGGAGCTGCGCGCCCCGCTGCCCGAGGGGGCGGGGCGGTACGCCTTCCTCGTCTTCGAGCGGATCCGCGGCACCCTCGACGGGTACGTCGGTGCCGAGGATCTGGCCGCGCTCGACCGGCTCGTCGGCGTCGGGCCCGAGGACGTACGCCACCGCGACGACCTCGTCGTACGGTCCACGCGCGAGACGTGGATGGCCCGCCGCCCCGCCTGAGAACCTTCCACGTCGTTCGCGTGCGTCAGCGTGTGGCCGACCTCGCGGTCCGCTCGATCTTCGCGCGGTGGGCCGCGCGGGCTTCCTCGTCGATCGGCCGCTCCTGTTCGGCGCGCAGCCCGGTCCGGCCGTCTATGCCCTCGCGCAGGATGTCGGCTTGCCCGGTGTGCCGGATGGTCTCGCCCAGGACATGGACCAGGACGGCGAACAGGTTCGTGTGGGTATAAGGCTCCGGCCACCACGGCACATGACCGGGGGCGTCGAGGGAAAGCTCGTCGATCGTCGCGTCCGAGTGTTCCCACGTACGCCGGTAGAAAACGATGATCTCTTCGCGGGTCTCGTCCTCCGCCGCCCACTGGTCGCTGCCGTCGGAGTCCTGCCACCGGCACAGCGGTTCCGGGGAAGGCCGGTCGAAGACCTCGCCGAAGTACCTGGCCTCGACGGAGGCCACGTGTTTGACCAGGCCGAGGAGGTTGGTCCCGGTCGCCGTCAAGGGTCGGCGGACGTCGTACTCGGACAGGCCGTCGAGTTTCCAGAGCAGCGCCTGGCGGTCCCGCCGCAGTCTCCCGTGCAGGTTGTCCTTCGCGAAGTCATCGATCATGCGGCGCGAGCCTATCTGTCGAGCCGGTCGGTGAGGGGCGGTGAGGGCAGCCCCGCCAGCGCGACCAACGGGACCACCAGTCGTTCCCGGGTACGTGGCCGCAGGAATCGGCCCACCAACAGGTCGCCGACCAGCATGCGGCTGACGGCTGGTGTCTGATGGCTATCGGCACGCTGTTCGGGGTGCCGTCGGACAGCCCCTAACTGGTCGCCGCGACGACCGTACCCGCCGAGATCGCCGCCACCGTCCGCATCACCGCCGCGTTCACCGCCTCCGCGCCCCAGCTGCTCTGCTCCAGCTCCTTCGCCCGCTTGTAGACCTGGCCGGACCACGGGATGGAGCGGTGCAGGGTCGGCAGCGTGCCGCTCGCGGAGAGCAGTCCCGTCAGAGCCGCCGTACGGTCGTCGGGTTCCGCGCCGTCGATCAGGACGGCCCGGACCTTCTCCACCAGCGCCTTCTTGTACCCGGTGTCCGCGACCGTCGTCGACGTCGTACGGAACAGGCCCAGCGTCTTCTTGGTCTCCTGGCGCAGCATGCCCCGCTCCACGAGCCGGTCGAGCACCGTCTCCCGCTTCACCACCCCCGTACCGATCTCGATCAGCAGGGTCTGTACGCCGCGCACCCGCTCACCGACCTTCGCCTGAGCGGCCCGGAGCAGCGGATCCGACGGCGTACGGCTGCTGACGGCGTGGACCTTCACGCCGTTCAGTCCCTGGTCGTTCTCGTCGGCCGCGATGTGACCGCCGAGGCCCAGCTCCACGAGGACCGCGCCGCCCAGGGTGTAGTACAGCGTGCCCTCCCCCGCGATGGCCCCGGACTTGTCGTCCATCATCAGCAGCGTCAGGTCTTCGACGATGAGCAGATCGTGCTCGTTGTACTCGATGTGCTCGTTCTCGTTCCGCTTCTGCATGGTCCGTTTCCAACCGTCGGGTTCGGCAACGCGGGCTTTCGTTCACGCTAGGCCCGGAAGGGCGCGGAGAGCCCTGCGTCCTGTCACCACTGTTCATGACAGACGTCATGTCCGGCTCCACGACAAGGCCGCCCGGCCTCGCGGCCGCGCCGATAGCATCCAGTTGCAACCCACATGGCCGAGACAGCTGGTCGAGACGGCCGACCGATACGGCCGAGAAGGAGCGACGCGTGCGATTCGCCCTGGAAGCACTGTTCGCCGACGTGCCCGCCGAGCAGATCGCCGAAGCCCGCGCCTTCTACCGGTCGAGAGTCGCAGGCCGTGGTCCCGCCACCTTCGAGGAGCTGGAAGGGGCGCGGGCGAAGAAGCCCGCACCCCGCGCCGTCGTTCCCCCGGCCGTCGAAGAGACCGTCGAGGCCGCCGGAGTACGCGTCCCGGTCCGGATCTTCCTGCCTGCCGACGGTCCGCCCCGGGGCGTCTGCCTGGACATCCACGGCGGCGGCTTCTACCTCGGCACCTCCGCCCAGGACGACGCACGCCACCGCGCGCTCGCGGACGCCCTCCGGATCGCCGTCATCGGCGTCGACCACCGGCTCGCGCCCGAGCACCCCTGGCCCGCCGCCCCCGACGACTGCGAAGCGGTGGCGCTCTGGCTCGTCGAGGAGGCCGAGGCCCGCTTCGGGACATCACGGCTGGCGATCGGCGGAAGCTCGGCAGGAGCGACCCTCGCCCTGGCGACCCTGCTCCGGCTGCGGGACCGGGGCGTCGCCGACCGGTTCACCGGGGCCGCGCTCCGCTTCGGCACCTGGGACCTGAGCGCGCGGACCCCGAGCGGCCGCCTCATCGCGGACGAGTACTTCATCCAGGCGTACGTCGGCCACGTGCCGGAACGCGACCGCACCCTTCCCGACATCTCGCCCCTCTACGCCGACCTGAGCGGCCTTCCTCCGGCGCTGCTGGTCGTCGGCGGCGACGACATCCTGCTGGAGGACAACCTGACCATGGCCGGGCGGCTGTCGGCGGCCGGCAACGACGTCGAACTGCGCGTCTACCCCGCAGCGCCCCACGGCTTCACCGGCCACCCCACCGCCCTGGCCGCCACCGCGATCGACGGCGTCAACTCCTGGCTGCGCGACCGGATCAGCGGTCGCCCCTGACCCTGGCGTGCAGATGCATGTCGGGCCGGCCGTCGTCGTGCACGGCCGCGTTGCGCTTGGTGCCCTCCAGCCGGTAGCCGGCCTCGGTCGCGACCCTGCACGAGGCGGCGTTGCGCGTCGAGTGGTCCAACTCCAGGCGGTGGAAGCCGATGTCGTCCAGGGCCCACGCGCTGAGCACCACGAGCGCCCGGGTGGCCACCCCCGCTCCACGGGCGGCCGGGAGCACCCAGTACGCGGCGTTCGGCACGCCGTCGTCGAAGTTCAGGCGGCGCAGCGCCATGCGGCCGAGCACGTCACCGTCCTCGCGTACGACGGCGAAGTGGCAGCCCTTCTCGCGCTCCCAGTCCTGGCGGTACCCGTCGAACCACGCCTCCACCTGGGCCACGGTCGAAGGGCGGCGCGTGTGCCAGCGCCGGGTCTCCTCGTCCTGGTACACGGAGAGGAAAGCCGCCGCGTCGGCCCGTTCCCAGGGGCGCAGCAGCAGACCGTCGCCCGCCGGGAGCACGGGTTGCGGGGCGTCGGAGAGGCAGCCGGATGCCATGGCGGGAGGCGTCGACAACGTACGGATCACGGCTCATGGTCACCCGGCGGCGAGCCCGCGCGTCAAGGCCGTTCCCTCACGCTCTCTACGCTCGGGGACATGAACAGCTTCTACGGCGGTGACGGCCGCTGTCTGGAGATGACCAACGGCGGCACCGCCGTGTTCGTGGACGTACTGATGCTCTCCGTGTCCACGCTGGCCCGTGAGCCCTGGGACTTCCGCTTCGCCGCCCTGCTGACGCTCCAGGACCAGAGCATGACGGGGCGCGGGGTCGTCGGCTTCGACCTGGCGGACCTCTCCTGGGGTGACACGCCGCAGGAGCGGTCCGCGGCGAAGGACTTCGTGCTGCGCGTCCTCGATCTGGTGCTCACCCGCCACCGGTGGGAGGAGCTGACGTACGAGCCGTCCCGGGCGGAGGGCTGTCTGCGTACGTACCGGGCGATGGTGGAGGCGTTCGACCCCGCGACCGCGAAGGCCGGTGCGGACGTCCTGCCCGGGCCGCAGAACGCCGCGATGGCCTCGTGCGTACGTCACCGGGTGCTGGGCGGGCTGCCGTTCTGGGATGTGTGCGTGTTCTGCTCGGCCGGAGTCTGAAGCACCGTGCGACGCGTGGCCGGGCCGGGCCGGTCACCCCGGCCACCCCGGTCACCCGTCCACACGGCTCAGGCGCAGCCGCTGCGGCGGACGGCTCAGGCGGTCCGAAAGATCTGACAGGACCGGCAGGTCTGCCGGCTCCTCCGCCGTGAACCAGACCACCACATCCTCGCCGGTCCGCACCGGCAGAGCCGGAAAGGTGTTCTCCGCGTGCTCGGTACGCAGGATCTCCGGCGGCACCGCCCCGGCCGGCAGCTCCACGCTCAGCCGCCGCTCGACCTGGTCCGCGAAGGCCGCCGGGCCGAGCGGGTGGCAGATGGTCGCGACGACCACCCGGGCCCCGGCCGGATCGGGCACCGCCGGGCCGCGCAGCAGCAGTACGTCGTCCGAGTCCACCATCGTCGCGTTGGCCGCGTCCCGGTGCGCGCGCCAGACCGGGCCGCCGTAGAAGGCGTGCAGCGCACGAGCGCGTTCCGCCATGCCGGGGAAGCTGCGCAGCCAGACGAAGCGGTCCGGGTCGTCCAGGTCCCGGAACCGGCCGCCGACGCGGATACCCGCCTCCTCCTGACCGGTCACGAACTCCCGCTCGAACAGCTCGATCAGGGTGTCCCGGGCCCCGGGATGCAGCGTGTACTGCCGGAGTTCGACGACGGACGAACGGTGCTCGGTCAGAGCCGTGTAGTTCATGGCCGCAGGCTAGAACCGACCCCCTGACACCTTCTGTCAGTGGATCTCCCCCCACCCGGGCATAATCCCCGCCATGCGCGCCGGACGGCTCATCTCCTTCCTCCTGCTGCTCCAGAACCGGGGCCGTATGACAGCCCACGAACTGGCCGAGGAGCTGGAGGTGTCGGTCAGGACCGTCTACCGCGATGTCGAGGCCCTCGGCGCGGCCGGCATCCCGCTGTACGGCGACGCCGGGCACGGCGGCGGCTACCGCCTCCTCGACGGCTACCGCACCCGGCTGACCGGGCTCACCACCGACGAGGCCCGGGCCGTCTTCCTAGCCGGGCTCCCCGGCCCCGCCGCCGAACTCGGTCTCGGCGAGGTGCTGGCCGGGGCCCAGCTCAAGCTGCGGGCCGCCCTCCCCGACGGGCTGCGGGAGCAGGCGGTACGCGTCCAGGAGCGGTTCCACCTCGACGCACCGGGCTGGTACGGGAACGCGGACGAGACGCCCCACCTGACCGCCGTCGCCGCCGCCGTCTGGAACCGGTACGCGATACGCGTCCGCTACCGCCGCTGGAAGGCCCCCACCGAGGTCGAACGCCGCCTGGAACCGTACGGGCTGGTCCTCAAGGCCGGACGCTGGTACCTGGTCGCGGCTGCGGACGGCGGCTCCCCGCGCACGTACCGGGTCGACCAGATCCTCGAACTCCACACCCTGGACGAGCCGTTCGAGCCGCCCATCGCCTTCGACCTGGCCGCCTACTGGGGCGACCACCTCACCGGCTTCCATGCCCGGCTGCACACGGGCGAGGCCGTCGTACGCCTGTCGCCGCGCGGCGTCGCCCGGGTCCGCGAGCGGCTGGGCCAGGTGACGGACAGGGCTGTCACCGAGACCGGGACGGCCGAGGCGGACGGCTGGATCCGGGCCACCATCCCCATCGAGTCGCTCGACCACGCCCATGCGGAGTTCCTGAAGCTGGCCGCCGATCTGGAGGTAGTCGAACCCGCCGAACTACGCGACCGCCTCGCCGCCACCGCCCGCGAACTGGCCGCCCTCTACGGCACGGAGGCAGCCCCCGTACCGCGGCCTCAGGGCCGCAGCCGGACCATCCCCGGGCCGGACGGATGATCGGGCTCGAAGGCGTCCGGAATGCCCAGCCTCAGGCCACGGCTCCGGGCGACCCGGTGCACGTCCCGCAGCGAGTGCGCCAGTGCGGCGGCGACATGGCGGAGCTGTACGGTCGTGGACCCGTCGTCCGCGACCATGTCGTCCGCGACCATGTCGTCCGCGTGGTCGAGGAGTTCGTACGCCATGCCGAGCTGCATGGCCTCGACCTTGTCGGCCTCACGCGAGACCTTGCCTTCGCCGTTGCCGACGACGTAACACGGCCTGCCCGTCGTTCCGGTCCAGGGGAGCAGGCGGACGGTGTCCAGCGGTTGTTCCTTCATGAGGGCGTCAACTCCGTGAGCGGTGGGGGTGAATTCTTCGCTGCGTAGCGATCCACTCACAGCGTGCGAGCGGCGCGGCTAGGCTCGCCAGAGGGTTTGTGGTGACACCGCGTTCGTCGCACGGGAGTTGGCTGTGAGTAACACCTATGGCACATGGTTGAAGGCGCAGCGCGAAGCGGCCGGCCTGACGCAGCAGCAGCTCGCGGACCTGGCGTTGATGACGCGGTCGCACATCTCGCACATCGAGGCGGGGCGTCGCATGCCGAGCGAGGAGGATGCCCGGCGGCTCGACATGGCCCTGGGGACGGGCGATGTGCTGACCACCTTCCGGCCTGGCGCGGACAATGAAGTACTAGCGAATTACTTCGCACCTGTACAACACCTTGAGCAGCAAGCGACGGTGATCCGAGAGTTCGCGCCCTCGTTGGTTCCGGGAATCCTTCAGACCGAGGCGTATGCACGAGCGGTTCTCGGCAGGGCGTTTCCCTCGATGAGCCCTGCCGAACGTGACAGGGCGGTTGTCGCACGCCTGAAACGCGCCCAGATCCTCGAGAACCCGGCAACACCAGTGGTCTGGGCAGTGCTCGACGAGGCAGTGCTACGACGCCCGGTCGGCGGTGCCGCAGCCATGGCCGAGCAGATCGACCACATCGTCGCTCTGACGGAATCGGAACGCATCCGTACGCATGTACTTCCGCTGGGACTCGGATACCACCCGTTGCTGGACGGGATGCTGACGTTGATGTGGTTCGACGACCAGCCTCCGGTCGCCTACAGCGAAGGGCTGCGGATGGGGAAGCTGCACGATTCGCCGTCCGTGGTCGAGGCGTTCCAGGGCAACTACACTCTCGGCCTGAGCGACGCGCTGCCGCTGAAGGAGTCTCTGGCAGCGATGAAGGCGACATCGAAGGGCTTCAGAGACCATGGCTAGCGAAACCGTCCCGATGACGCCGCTCCTCGACAACTGGCGCAAGTCGTCCTACAGCAACGGTGACAGCGGCAGCTGCCTGGAGGTCCAGGACCACCACCCCACCGCCGTCCCCGTCCGCGACTCCAAGGTCCCCGGTGGGCCCGCCCTGCTCATCCCCGCCGCCGGGTGGGCCTCCTTCGTGGACGCGGTCAAGCGCGGGGCCCTCTCCGCCTGATCCGCAAGACGGAAGACAGGCGGAGAGGGCCCGACGCCTCACTCCCCCACGTACTCCGCCAGGTGCTCGCCCGTCAGGGTCGAGCGGGCCGCGACCAGGTCGGCCGGGGTGCCCTCGAAGACGATCTTGCCGCCGTCGTGGCCCGCGCCGGGGCCGAGGTCGATGATCCAGTCGGCGTGGGCCATGACCGCCTGGTGGTGCTCGATGACGATCACCGACTTTCCGGAGTCGACCAGGCGGTCCAGCAGGCCGAGCAACTGCTCCACGTCCGCGAGGTGCAGGCCGGTGGTCGGCTCGTCGAGGACGTAGACGCCGCCCTTGTCGGCCATGTGCGTGGCCAGCTTCAGGCGTTGGCGTTCGCCGCCGGACAGGGTGGTGAGCGGCTGGCCGAGGCTGAGGTAGCCGAGGCCGACGTCCGCGAGGCGGTCGAGGATCTTGTGGGCCGCCGGGAGGGCCGCCTCGCCGGAGCCGAAGAACTCCTCGGCCTCGGTGACCGACATCGCGAGGACCTCGCTGATGTCGCGGCCGCCGAGGTGGTAGTCCAGGACCGACGGCTGGAACCGCTTGCCCTCGCAGTCCTCGCAGGGGCTGGAGACGCTGGCCATCATGCCGAGGTCGGTGAAGATGACGCCCGCGCCGTTGCAGGTGGGGCAGGCGCCCTCGGAGTTGGCGCTGAACAGGGCGGGCTTCACGCCGTTGGCCTTGGCGAAGGCCTTGCGGATCGGCTCCAGGAGGCCCGTGTACGTGGCCGGGTTGCTGCGGCGGGAACCCTTGATGGGGCTCTGGTCGACCGAGATGACGTTCTCGCCCGCCGGGATCGAGCCGTGGACGAGCGAGCTCTTTCCGGAGCCGGCGACACCGGTGATGACGGTGAGGACGCCGAGCGGGATGTCGACGTCGACGTTCTGGAGGTTGTGCGAGGTCGCGCCGCGGATCTCCAGCGCGCCGGTGGACTTGCGCACCTCGTCCTTGAGGGCGGCCCGGTCGTCGAGGTGGCGGCCGGTGACGGTGTCGGAGGAGCGGAGGCCGTCCAGGGTGCCTTCGAAACAGACGGTGCCGCCCGCCGTACCGGCCCCGGGGCCGAGGTCGACCACGTGGTCGGCGATGGCGATGGCCTCCGGCTTGTGCTCCACGACCAGGACCGTGTTGCCCTTGTCGCGCAGGCGCAGCAGGAGGTCGTTCATGCGCTGGATGTCGTGCGGGTGGAGGCCGATGGTGGGCTCGTCGAAGACGTAGGTGACGTCGGTGAGCGAGGAGCCGAGGTGGCGGATCATCTTGACCCGCTGGGCCTCGCCGCCGGACAGGGTGCCGGAGGGGCGGTCCAGGGCGAGGTAGCCGAGGCCGATCTCCACGAAGGAGTCCAGGGTCTGCTGGAGGGCTTCGAGGAGCGGCGCGACCGAGGGTTCGTCCAGGCCGCGGACCCATTCCGCGAGGTCCCGGATCTCCATCGAGCAGGCGTCGGCGATGGAGATCTCCTTGATCTTCGAGGAGCGGGCGCCCTCGGTGAGCCGGGTGCCCTCGCACTCGGGGCAGGTGGCGAAGGTGACCGCGCGGTCGACGAACTCCCGGATGTGGGGCTGCATCGCCTCGCGGTCCTTGGACAGGAACGACTTCTGGATCTTGGGGATCAGTCCTTCGAAGGTGAGGGTGGAGCCCTCGACCTTCACCTTGGTCGGCTCCTTGTGGAGGAAGTCCTGCATCTCCCGCTTGGTGAACTTGGCGATCGGCTTGTTCGGGTCGAGGAAGCCCGACTCGGCGTAGATCCGTACGGTCCACCAGCTGTCCGACTTCCAGCCGGGGATGGTGAACGCGCCCTCGGCGATCGACTTGGAGTCGTCGTAGAGCTGGGTGAGGTCGATGTCGGAGACCGTGCCCCGGCCCTCGCAGCGCGGACACATGCCGCCGGTGCGGCTGAAGGTCGCCTTCTCCGCTTTCTTGTTGCCGCGTTGGACGGTGATCGCGCCACTGGCCGTCACCGAGGGGACGTTGAAGGCGAACGCGCCGGGCGGGCCGATGTGCGGCTTGCCGAGCCGGCTGAAGAGGATGCGGAGCATGGCGTTGGCGTCGGTGGCGGTGCCGACGGTGGAGCGGGGATCGCTGCCCATGCGCTGCTGGTCGACGATGATCGCGGTCGTCAGGCCGTCGAGCACGTCGACGTCGGGGCGTGCCTGGGTGGGCATGAAGCCCTGGACGAAGGCGGGGTAGGTCTCGTTGATCAGCCGCTGGGACTCGGCGGCGATGGTGCTGAAGACCAGTGAGCTCTTGCCCGAGCCGGAGACACCGGTGAACACCGTCAGCCGGCGCTTCGGCAGCTCGATGCTGACGTCCTTCAGGTTGTTCTCCCGCGCACCGTGCACGCGGATCAGGTCGTGGCTGTCGGCAGCGTGCGGCGCGGGCGGCTGCTGGGTCTTCGTTCGCGGAGCCATGCTCGTCGTCTCTCCAAAACTGGCCGTTGCTGGTGCGCGGAGCCTGCTGTCCGTGCATGGGGGCCGGGGCCCGACGTGCCGGGCTCCGGCCCCTGGGGGCGGGGGCGGGTGTTACTTCTTGGCCTGGGTGATGCGCAGCATGTTGCCGGAGGGGTCGCGGAAGGCGCAGTCGCGGACGCCGTACGGCTGGTCGATCGGCTCCTGGAGCACCTCGCCGCCCGCCGCGCGGACCTTCTCGAAGGCCGCGTCCACATCGTCCGAGGAGAGGATGACGCCGCGCAGCATGCCCTTGGCGAGCAGCTCGGCCATGGTCTGGCGGTCGGCGGCCGGGGCGTTCGGGTCGGCGAGCGGGGGCTCCAGGACGATCTCCACGTCCGGCTGGGCGGGAGACCCGACGGTCACCCAGCGCATGCCTTCGAATCCGACATCGTTGCGTACCTCCATTCCCAGGGCGTCGCGGTAGAAGGCGAGCGCCTTGTCGTGGTCGTCGACGGCGATGAAGCACTGCGAGAGCTTGATGTCCATGGATTTCACGCTACGGGCGGGGCCTCCGATCCGCTTCTCCATTCCTGACCGGTCGCGTGAGCATCTTGGCGACGCAGGCGGGGATGGTCTCCCCGGCGTCGTGGGGGCGGGCCCGGTAGGCGCTCGGGGTCTCGCCGACCAGCTCCGTGAAGCGGGAGCTGAAGGAGCCCAGCGACGTACAGCCGACGGCGAAGCAGACGTCCGTGACCGACAGGTCGCCCCGGCGCAGCAGGGCCTTGGCCCGCTCGATGCGGCGGGTCATGAGGTAGCTGTACGGCGTCTCGCCGAAGGCAGCGCGGAAGCTGCGGGAGAAGTGGCCGGGGGACATCAGCGCGTCGCGGGCCAGCGCGGGGACGTCGAGCGGCTCGGCGTACTCGCGGTCCATGCGGTCGCGGGCCCGGCGCAGCCGGACCAGGTCCTCCAGCCTCACTCCCCCACCGTCCTCCCGCCGACTTCGCCGTCTCCCCTCGATACTCCCCCACTCCACTGACAATCGGGCCGCCCCTTGGCCTTCTCGGCCTCCGCCGGGTCCGTCGCGTGCCGAGCATCACCCTGGACAGCGACCACAACCGGCGGGTAACTTCGAAGGGAGTCTGAGCAAGCGCTTAGCCATGTTCCGCGAGTTTCCGCGAATCGACTGCCGATCTAGGAGGCATCCCGTGCGCCGTACGGTATTCAACGAGGACCACGAGGCGTTCCGGGAGACCATCCGCGCCTTCATCGCGGCCGAGGTCGTGCCGGTCTACGACGAGTGGTTCGCCGCGGGCCAGGCGCCGCGCGACTTCTACCTCAAGCTGGGCGAGCTGGGCATCTTCGGCATCGAGGTGGACGAGGAGTACGGCGGCGCGGGCATCGACTCGCACAAGTACGAGGCCGTGATCTACGAGGAGACCGCCCGTGCGGGCGTCTCCTTCGGCGGCTCCGGCGTGCACACGCTGCTCGGCCTCCCGTACATCAAGATGCTGGCCACCGGCGAGCAGAAGAAGCGCTGGCTGCCGAAGTTCGCGAGCGGCGAGGAGATGTGGGCCCTCGCGATGACCGAGCCGGGCACCGGCTCCGACGTCGCGGGCATGAAGACCACCGCCAAGCTCTCCGAAGACGGCACGCACTACGTCCTCAACGGCTCCAAGACCTTCATCACCGGTGGCGTCCACGCCGACCGCGTGATCGTCTGTGCCCGCACCGCCGCCCCGCGCGAGGACGACCGCCGCTTCGGCATCTCCCTCTTCGCCGTCGACACCAAGTCCGAGGGCTACTCCGTCGGCCGCAAGCTCGACAAGCTGGGCCTGCGGGTCTCCGACACCGCCGAGCTGGCGTTCGTCGACGTCAAGGTCCCGGTCGAGGACCTGATGGGCGAGGAGAACAAGGGCTTCGGCTACCTCGGCACCAACCTGGCCTCCGAGCGCTGGGGCATCGCCTTCGGCGCGTACGCCCAGGCCGCGGCCGCCGTCCGGTTCGCCAAGGAGTACGTGCAGGACCGCACGGTCTTCGGCAAGACCGTCGCCTCCTTCCAGAACACCAAGTTCGAGCTGGCCGCCTGCCAGTCCGAGGTGGACGCGGCCCAGGCCGTCGCCGACCGCGCGCTGGAGGCCCTGGACGCCGGTGAGCTGACGGCGGCGGAGGCCGCCTCCGCGAAGCTGTTCTGCACCGAGGTCGCGCACCGCGTCATCGACCGCTGCCTCCAGCTGCACGGCGGCTACGGCTTCATGAACGAGTACCCGATCGCCCGCCTGTACGCGGACAACCGGGTCAACCGCATCTACGGCGGCACCAGCGAGGTCATGAAGTCGATCATCGCCAAGTCCATGGGCCTGTAAGGGATTATCTTCCTTCCATGAACGAGAGCCCCGATCCCCTGCTCGATCTGCTCCACCTGCTCGACCTGGAGCAGATCGAGCGGGACATCTTCCGGGGCGAGAGCCGCAGCGCGCTCGTGCCCCGGGTGTTCGGCGGCCAGGTCGCGGCCCAGGCGCTCGTCGCCGCGGGCCGCACCGTCCCCGCCGAACGGGGAGCCCACTCCCTGCACTCCTACTTCCTGCGGGCCGGCGACCCGGGCGCGCCCATCGTCTACACCGTCGACCGGATCCGCGACGGACGGTCCTTCACCACCCGCCGGGTCGTCGCCGTCCAGCACGGGCAGCCGATCTTCCACCTCTCCGCGTCCTTCCAGACGCACGAGGAGGGCATGGAGCACCAGGCCCCCATGCCCGCCGCCCCGGACCCGGAGACCCTGCCGACGGCCGCCGAGATGCTGCCCCGGTACGCGGACCGCTTCAGTGATCCCGGCGTCGTGGACCGGCTGATCGAGGCGCGCCGGGCGGTGGACCTGCGGTACGTGGACGAGCCGCCGTTCGCGACGGTGGGCGAGGCGCGCGAACCGCGTTCCCAGGTGTGGTTCCGGACGAACGGCAAGCTCGCCGACGACCCGCTGCTGCACGTCTGCCTGGCCACGTACGTCTCCGACATGACCCTGCTCGACTCGGTGCTGCTCGCCCACGGGCGGGGCGGCTGGACGGTCGGGGACGTGGTCGGCGCGAGCCTGGACCACGCGATGTGGTTCCACCGGCCGTTCCGGGCGGACGAGTGGCTGCTGTACGACCAGGAGTCGCCGTCGGCCTCCGGTGGCCGGGGACTGGGCCAGGCCCGTATCTACACCGCCGACGGACGCCTGGCGATCACGGTCATCCAGGAAGGCGTGGTCCGCGTTCCCCGGGGATGAGCACCGTCTGAGGTGTCATTTCGGACATACTCCCCACCATGAGTGACGCGGAAGCGGGCAGTGAGGCGGCTGATGGCGGGGAGTCCACTTTCACGGTGATCGTGGCGGCCGCCGCCAACCTCGGCATCGCCGTGGCGAAGGCCGTCGCCGGGCTGATCAGCGGCTCCAGCGCGATGCTCTCCGAGGCGGCGCACTCGGTCGCCGACACCGTCACCGAGGTCATGCTCCTCACCGCGCTCAAGCGCAGCGGGAAACCGGCCGACGAGGACCACCCCCTCGGTTACGGCCCCGAGCGCTACATCTGGGCGATGCTCGCCTCCATCGCCACCTTCGTCGGCGGGGCCGTCTTCTCGGTCTACGACGGGGTGCACACGCTGGTCGCGGGCGAGGAGCTGGGCGATCCGCTCGTCTCCTACCTCGTCCTCGGCGTCGCCTTCCTGCTGGAGGGCTACTCGCTGCGCACCGGGGTCAAGCAGGTGCGGCGCGAGGCGTCACGGCTGCGGGTGCCGGACACGTACTACCTGCGGCACACCCCGGACACCGCGGTGAAGGCCGTGGTGATGGAGGACTCGGCGGCCCTGATCGGCCTGCTGCTGGCGGCCGGCGGCCTGCTGGGCGGGCAGCTCTCCGGCTCGGGCGTCTGGGACGGGATCGCGTCCTGCCTGATCGGGGTTCTGCTGGTGTACGTGGCGTGGGTGCTGGGCCGCTCCAACGCGCAGCTGCTCATCGGGCGGCCGCTGCCCCGGGCGATGCGGCTGGGGGTGCGCGAGGAGCTGCTGTCGGTGCCGCACATCGTGGACGTACTGGAACTGACCACGCTGATCCAGGGGCCGGCCGAGATCCTGATCGCCGCGAAGATCGACTTCCGGGACATGGCCACCGCCCCGGAGGTCGAGTGGGCCTGCGAGGAGGCGGAGGCACAGCTGCGCGAGCGGTTCCCGTCGGTCCGGCGGGTGTATCTGGACCCGACACCGGGGCGGGCGCAGCGGCTGCGGCGCGGCGGTTCCTGAGCGACACCGGTCGCGGCGGGCCGGAGCCCGGCCGCTCCTGAGGCCCGCAGCGCCTACGCGGCCGGCTCCTCGGCGACCGGCTCCAAGGGCTCCTCCTCCAGCAGCCCCGCCGCGTGCAGCAGGTAGTCCGTCATCGGGTCGTAGAAGCGCGGGTCGGTGACATGGTCGTCCAGCGGGACCGTGACCTGGAGGGCGCCCTCCGACTCGCCGAGGAAGAGGGCCGGGTCGTTGCAGTCCGCGTAACCGATCGCGTCCAGCCCGCGCTGCCCCGCGCAGCCCGCCCAGCCGTGGTCGGCGACGACCAGGTCGGGCAGCGGGCGGCCCAGGTGGGCCAGGGCGTCCAGGACGGCGGCCATCGGGGCCGGGGAGTGGGTGTGCCAGAGGGTCGCGCCGCGTTCCAGCATCGCGACGTCGGCGAACTGGACGACCAGCCCCTCGTCCGCGATCAGCCCGGACGGGATACGGACGATCTCGCAGCCCGCGCGGCGCAGCGCGTCCGCCGTCTGCCGGTGCACGTCCAGCAGGCCGCCCGGGTGCCCGGTGGCGAACAGGACCCGCTCGCGGCCGTCGGCGGCCTTGCGCAGCCGGGCCGCCATCCGCTCCAGGGCGTCGACCGTCAGCTCGGGGTCGATGGTGTCCTGGCCCTGCCGGTGCGCCGGGTCGTCGTTGACGCCGCAGCGCTCTGCCATCACGGCGAGCACGTCCTGCTCGTCGGTCCAGCGGTCGCCGAGCTCCAGGCCCAGCCAGTAGTGGCGGTCACCGTTGGCGAGCTTGCGGTAGTGGGAGAGGTTGTTGTCGCGTGGCGTGGCGACGTCCCCCGCGATACGCGTACGGACGAGGTGGTCGACGAGGGCGGCGCGGCTGGGTATCGGCATGGACCCATTGTGCCGCCCGGTGTGCGGGGCGTGCCCGGTGTCTTGACCGTCGGACGGTCCGGGGCCCGGCGGGCGTGCGGTCAGCGGCCGGTCCGCGCCGGCTCCGGCTTCCGGCCCCGGCGTGCGGTCCGCGCCCGGTCCACGCCCGGCCCGGCAAGTCTTCCGGGACTGTTCACCCTCGCGTGACCTGCCTCTTCCCCCGCCGGACGGGCGTCGGGCTCGAATGGAATCACCCAGAGGTCTGGACCAATTAAGTCGCGCCAATCCGATGTCTCATTCCGTCCGCCGCAGCCCTACCGGGCAAGTGGTCTATACCTTTGACAGTAAGGTGGGCCACCCGGAGACGGGCACAGAAAAACGGGTACATACGCAGCCGTGGGGGGCTTTATGACCATGCATCACCTTCCGCAACCTCCGTCCGACGACGAGCTCTACTGGTACTTCGGGCCACAACACCGGTGGGTGCTGGTGAGCAGCTCGCTGGCCTTCGTGTTCACGGCGGCGACGATGTTCACCTTCGCGTTGCGGACCCCCGCGCTGTGGGCGTTCCTCGCGGTCCTCGGGCTGAACCTGGCCGCCCTGCTGCTGTCCTCCGTCAACAGCCTGCGGCAGCGCCGGCTGACCCGGGCCTCGCACGAGGTGCTCGTCCGCGCCTGGCGGCCCGCCGCGCTGCCGGCCGTCGACCTCTACCTGCCGACCTGCGGCGAACCCCTTCCCGTCCTCGCCAACGCCTACCGCGCGGTCGCCGCCCTCGACTGGCCCGACGCGCTCACCGTCTGGGTGCTGGACGACGCCGACCGGGCCGAGGTGGCGGCCCTGGCGGCCGAGCACGGCTACCGGTACGTCGTCCGCCCCGACCGGGGGCACCTGAAGAAGGCCGGGAACCTCAACCACGCCCTCACCCTGTCCGACGCCGAGTTCATCGCGATCCTGGACGCGGACTTCGCGCCCCGGCCGGACTTCCTGCGCCACCTGGTCCCGTATCTCGCGGACCCCGCCGTCGGCATCGTGCAGAGCCCGCAGTGCTTCGACACCGACGCGGGCATGGACTGGATCCAGCGCGCCGCCGGGGCCGCGCAGGAGTGGTTCTTCCGCTGGATCCAGCCCTCGCGGGACGCCAGCGACGCCGCGATCTGCTGCGGCAGCAACGCCGTCTACCGGCGCGCCGCGATCGACCTGGCGGGCGGCTTCGCGCGGCTCGACCACAGCGAGGACCTGTACACCGGACTCGCCCTGCACGAGCGGGGGTTCCGCACCCAGTACGTCCCGGTCCTGGTCGCCAAGGGCACCTCGCCCGACACCGTCACCTCGTTCGTCAACCAGCAGTACCGGTGGGCGATGGGCAACCTGCACCTCCTCGGCACCCCGGTCCTCAAGCGGATGAAGGCACCCTGGCGGATGCGGCTCTGCTTCTACGAAGGCGTCGTCGGCTACCTGACCACGGCCGTGAACACCTTCGCCGCTCCGCTGCCGCCGCTGGTGATGATGTTCTGGTACCCCGACCACGTCCGGCCCTGGCACGTCCTGCCGCTGCTCGCGCCGCTGTGGCTGTGGCATGTGCTGCTGCCCCGGATCAGCCGGACCCGGTGGCGGGTGGAGGTGATCCGCGCCAACGTCCTCACCAGCGTGGCCGCCGCCACCGCCTTCTGGCACACCCTGCGCGGCCGCAGTGCCGCCTGGGTGCCCACGGGGGCGCGGAGCAGCGGGAGTTCGGGCTCGATGGCTCGCCGGGTGGTGGGCGTCTCGCTGGTCTGGCTGGTCCTGTCCAACGGGGCAGCCGCCGGTGGCCTCGCGCTGGCCGTGGCCCGTAACGGCTGGGAGCCCAACTGGGGCCTCGGCCTCTATCTCCTGGTCCAGTTGCAGATCAACATGCCGCTGATCCGGGACCTGTCGGCCGAGCTCCGCCCGCCCGCGCCGACCGGGAAGCCCCTCGCCGAAGCCGGGCCCCGGTCCGGGTCCAGGTCCGGGTCCGGGTCCAGGTCCAGGTCCGGGTCCAGGTCCAGGCCCCGGTCCTGGTTCACGTCCGGGTCGCGGTCGGTCGCCCGTACGGGCATGCTGCCCCGCCGCTGGCCCGAGGCACTCGCCGCCTCCGCCGTCCTCCTGCTCACCGGTCTGATCGCCTCCGGGTGGGTCAACCCGATGCTCCCGTGGCTGAGCTGAGCCATACCGAAAGGCGCCACCCGATGCCCTTCCTCCTCGCCCACGGCCCACGCCGTAAGCGATCCACCGCCCCCCACCCGGCCGACCCGGGCGGTCCGGCCCGCCCGATCCGCTCGGGCGGCGAGTCCGGGCCCAGTCCGCACCGGTCCACGTTCCGGCCCGACATCGAAGGGCTGCGCGCGGTCGCCGTCCTGGCCGTGCTCGCCTTCCACGCCCAGATACCGGGAGCGGCGGGCGGCTTCGTCGGCGTGGACGTCTTCTTCGTCATCTCCGGCTACCTGATCACCGGGCTGCTGGTCCGGGAGGCGATCACCACCGGCCGGATCCGGCTCGGCGACTTCTTCTCCCGCCGGGCCCGCCGGCTGCTGCCCTCCGCCGCCGTCGTCCTCGCTGCGGTCGCGGTCGCCGGGGCGTGGCTGACCGTACCGCTGCTCCGCGCCGACCTGGAGCACGACGTCCTCGCCGCCGCGCTGTCGGTCGCCAACTGGCGGTTCGTCTCCCAGCAGACCGACTACCTCGCCGCCGGGCACGACCAGAGTCCACTGCTGCACTTCTGGTCGCTCGCCGTCGAGGAGCAGTTCTATCTGTTCTGGGCCCCGCTGCTGGCGGTGATCGTGCTGGTAGCCGCCCGTGCGGTGCGCCGGGGCCGGGCCGTGCGCGCGGTCGTGGCGCTCGTCACCGCTGCCGTGGCCGTCGCCTCGTTCGCGCTGTCCCTGCACTGGACGCGGGACTCCGTCTCGCTCGCGTACCTCGGAACGCCGTCGCGGGTCTGGCAGTTCGCCGTCGGCGCGCTGCTGGCGCTGCTGCCCTGGCATCTGCTGCGCGGGCCGCGTCCGCTGCGGCTGGTGTGCGGATGGGCGGGGGCCGCGGCGATCGTCTGGTGCGTCGTGGCGTACGACGCGTCGACCCCGTACCCCGGTCACGCGGCGCTCGTCCCGACCCTGGGCGCGGCCGCCGTCATCCTCGCCGCGATCCCGGGTCGGGGCGAGCGCGACGCCCAAGGGGCCCACGGCGTCGGGCGGTTGCTCGCGGGACGGGCCCCTCGGGCGGTCGGGCGGCTCTCCTACACCCTGTATCTGTGGCACTGGCCGGTGCTCGTCCTCGCCGAGGCGCGGCTCGGCTCGCTCGGCTGGCCCGCGAAGACGGCGCTGACGCTGGCCGCCGTGCTGCCCGCCCTCGCCACGATGCGCTGGGTCGAGCAGCCGCTGCGCCGCAGCCGTACCGTCTCCGAACTCCCGCGCCGGGGACTGGCGGTGGGGATCTCGGCCATCGTCCTGCCGGTCGTCCTCGCACTCGTCGTCGGCACCACGACCCTGCAACTGATGGACCCGGCCACCCAGGTCGACGTCAAGGGCCTCCCGCCGGGTGCGGTCGCCGGACCCTCGCTGCTCGCCCGCGCCGACGGCTCCCCGCTCACGGACGGCCCTCCGGTGCCGGGCCCGGCCCAGGCCCGCAAGGACTTCCCGCCGGACGGGGCCTGCCAGGTCGCCCCGGCGGTGACGCGCAGCCCGGAGTGCCTGTTCGGGGCGGTGGACAGCCCGGACCGCATCGTGCTGCTCGGCGACTCGCACGCCGGCCAGTGGTTCTCCCCGCTGCTCTCGCTGGCCTCCCGGCGCGGCTGGGCGCTCCAGGAACTGGTGAAGCAGGGCTGCCCGCTGCCGGAACTCACGGTGAGAAGCCCTCAGTTGGGCCGCGTCTACCGCGAGTGCGACAGCTGGCGGGCCGACGCCCTGGACCGGCTGCGTACGGGGCCGAGGCCCCGGCTCATCGTGATCGCCTCCCTCAACCGCTACACCGCCGACGAGAAGGCCCTGATCGCCGCCTGGGAGAAGACGCTGGAGCCGCTGCGGGCGACCGGCGCCCCGATCGTGTACATCGAGGACACCCCCGTACCGGGCACGGACGTTCCGGCGTGCGTCTCCGGCGCCCCGGACGACGCCGCCGGCTGCGCGTTCAGCCGGGCCGACGCGCTTCCGGCCGACCCGCTGGCGCGGCGGATCGCGGCGGGCGCGGTGCCGGGTGTACGGTCCGTCGGCGTGAACCCGGTGCTGTGCCCGGGCGACGGCCCGACCTGCCCCGCGGTACGGGACCGGATCCTGCTCTACCGCGACGACGCCCATCTGACGAACGTGGCGGCCACCGTGCTGGCCCCCCGGCTGGAGCGCCTGCTGACGGAGTCGGGCGCGCTGCCTCCGGCCGGTGCCACCGGCCCCGCAGCACCCGCTCCCGGGAAGGACGGCTGGGCCGAGCTGCTGCGGGACGACTTCGACGGGCCGAAGGGGAGCCGCCCCTCCCCCGCGAACTGGCAGTACGACCTGGGCACGTGCTACCCCGGATGCCCAGCGCCGCAGTGGGGCACCGGCGAGATCGAGACCATGACCGACTCGACCGACAACGTGCGCCTGGACGGCCGGGGCGTACTGGAGATCGTGCCCACCCGGAAGGCCGGGCAGTGGAGTTCGGGACGGATCACGACCGTACGTTCCGACTACGCGCCGCCGCCCGGCGGAGTGCTGCGGATCGAGGCGTCCATCGCCCTGCCGGACGTGACCGGGCCGGAGGCGGCGGGCTACTGGCCCGCGTTCTGGACCCTGGGCGGCTCGTTGCGCGACGGATACACCGGATGGCCGGGCGTGGGTGAGCTGGACGTGATGGAGTCGGTCAACGGCCGCGACAGCGTGTTCGGTTCGCTGCACTGCGGGGTCCTGGACGGCGGCCCGTGCGAGGAGCCGGTGGGGCTGACATCGGGTCCGCAGCCCTGCGCGGACTGCCGTACGGCGTTCCACACGTACGCCGTCGAGGTCGACCTCTCCCCCGGCGCGGAGGAGGTCCGCTGGTACCGGGACGACCGGGTGTACCACCGGGTGCGGGCCGACACGATGGACACGGAGACCTGGAAGCGGGCGGTGGACCACGGGGTGTTCCTGATCCTGAACGTGGCGATCGGCGGCAAGCTGCCGGAGGCGGACGGCGCGACGGCGGGCCCCGCGACCGAGCCCGGCCACCCGATGCGCGTCGACCACGTCACCGTCTCGGTCAGGAGGCCGGGCTCGGGCTGAGGCCTTCGACGGCGAGGGTGAAGAGGCGGCCGGCCCGGACCGACGGTTCGGCGTGGTGCTCGGTGGCCGGGGCGATCCCGACGACGAGGGTGATCAGGTCGTGGAAGGTGACGCCCGGCCTGACCACGCCGTCGCGCAGGGCGCGGTGGAGCAGCGGGGCGGGCGGCGCCCCGAAGACTCTGTCCGGCGGCCTGAGGGCGCTCGGAGGACCCTGTTCTACGACACCACGGTGAGGACCGTCACCACGGTCACCGCGGAGATCGCCGCCTGAAGGTTGCGGATCGCCTCGCGCACGCTCACGCCCGCCCAGTGGCCCTCGACGATCTCGGCCATGCGCGGGGCGACCTGCTTCTTCGGCAGGCCGGGGAACGTCTGCGGGTGCATGCCCGTCGCGTGCACCAGGGCGACGAGCGCGGTGGTGCGGGCGTCCGGCTCGGCGCCGTGCAGCACCACGGCGGCCAGCCGGGCGCGCAGCTCGCGTTCGACGGTTCCGTCCGCCTCCGGGTAGCGGCGCACCGGGAAGACGCCGAGGGCCCGGTGCTTCTCCTCGGTCACCAGACCGCGGGCGCAGAGGCTCGCCACGACGTCCTGCGAGCCCTTGGCGTGTTCCCGGGTCAGCCAGTCGGTCACCTTGCGGCTGCTGGAGGCCCCGTGGACCCAGCGCGCCAGCCGGTCGAGCCGGCCGTCCAGCAGGGCGTCGCCGGTCGGCGTGGGGTCGAAGACCTCGACGCGGCCGCCCCTCACCGTGACGCGCCCCGCCATGACCAGCTCCAGGAGCATGCCGGCCGCCACGCCCCAGCGGGCGGCGGTCTCCCCCTTCGCCGCGCCGGTCTCGTCGTCCAGCGACAGCAGCATGATCTCTTCGCCCAGTGAGACGGTCATGGTGCGGCTCCCCGATTTCGTAGCGTTGCGACCGGTCGTGGCGTGTCGACCGGAGAGACGTACGCACCCCGCCCGGGGTTGCCCGGAACCCGGTGCGGCCCGGGAGAGGAAGCCGCTGCTCAGGAGGGCTCCGCCGCGGCGAAGGCACCCCGGGCCAGCCGGTGCAGCAGCGCGGCGGTCGCCGCCCGGCCGGGCAGGGCGTCCGGGCGGGCCAGGTGCGGGGTGGAGTTCAGCAGGCCGAAGACGGCGTGCACGGTGACGCGGGCCCGGTTCTCGGCCAGCGCCGGATACAGGGCGCGGACGACGCCGACCCAGACCTCGACGTACTCGCGCTGAAGCCGGCGCACCCGCTTGCGGTCCGTGTCGCGCAGCCGGTCCAGCTCCCGGTCGTGGAGGGTGATCAGGGGGCGGTCGTCGAGGGCGAAGTCGATGTGGCCCTCGATGAGCGCGTCCAGCAGGGCCTCCGGGGAGCCGTCGCCCCGGGACTCGTCCTCCGCCACCCGCAGCCGTCCGCCCTCCAGGAGGCGCTCGCTGATGCCCACCAGCAGTTCGGCGAGCATCGCGTCCTTGCCGGGGAAGTGGCGGTAGAGGCCGGGGCCGCTGATCCCGACGGCGGCGCCTATCTCGTCGACGCCGACACCGTGGAAGCCGCGCTCGGCGAAGAGGCGGGCGGCCTCCCGGAGGATCTGCTCGCGGCGGGTGGGAGCCGCGACGCGGGCGGCGGCATGGGTGCTCATGAGGATTCATTCTAGACAGGGTCGTTAGCGCTCGTTAACCTGAGGGAAACGCGTTAACGCTCATTAACAGCATGTCAACGCCATTTCACTACTGCGGTACGGGCAAGGGGGCTCGACACGATGCAGCAGGCACCGGTCCTGGCGAGCGCGGCCGATCCCGCCTCGGAGGCCTGGCAGGCCAACGAGGCGGCTCATCGCGCGCTCTCCGACGAGCTGACGGGACGGCTCGCCACGGCGCGGCTGGGCGGGGGTGAGAAGGCGCGGGCCCGCCACGAGGCGCGCGGCAAGCTGCTCCCCCGGGACCGGGTGGACACCCTTCTCGACCCGGGCTCGCCGTTCCTGGAGCTGGCCCCGCTGGCGGCGAACGGGATGTACGGGGACCAGGCGCCCGCCGCGGGCGTCATCGCGGGCATCGGGCGGGTCTCGGGCCGCGAGTGCGTGATCGTCGCCAATGACGCGACCGTCAAGGGCGGCACGTACTACCCGATGACCGTGAAGAAGCACCTGCGCGCGCAGGAAGTGGCGCTGGAGAATCGTCTCCCCTGCCTCTATCTGGTCGACTCGGGCGGCGCGTTCCTGCCCATGCAGGACGAGGTCTTCCCCGACCGGGACCACTTCGGGCGGATCTTCTACAACCAGGCCCGGATGTCGGGGGCGGGCATCCCGCAGATCGCGGCGGTGCTGGGCTCCTGCACGGCGGGCGGGGCGTACGTCCCGGCGATGAGCGACGAGGCGGTCATCGTGCGCAACCAGGGCACGATCTTCCTCGGCGGCCCGCCGCTGGTGAAGGCCGCGACCGGCGAGGTCGTGACGGCGGAGGAGCTGGGCGGCGGCGAGGTCCACTCCCGTACGTCGGGGGTCACCGACCATCTCGCGGAGGACGACGCGCACGCGCTGCGGATCGTCCGCAACATCGTCGCGACCCTCCCGGACCGGGCCCCGCTGCCCTGGCCGGTCGAGCCGGCCGAGGAGCCGAAGGTGGACCCGGCGGGGCTGTACGGGGCCGTGCCCGTGGACTCCCGCACCCCCTACGACGTACGCGAAGTGATCGCGCGCGTGGTGGACGGCTCCCGCTTCCAGGAGTTCAAGGCGGAGTACGGCCAGACGCTGATCACCGGCTTCGCCCGGATCCACGGCCACCCGGTCGGGATCGTCGCGAACAACGGCATCCTGTTCTCCGAGTCGGCCCAGAAGGGCGCGCACTTCATCGAGCTGTGCGACCAGCGCGGCATCCCGCTGCTCTTCCTCCAGAACATCTCCGGCTTCATGGTCGGCCGGGACTACGAGGCGGGCGGCATCGCCAAGCACGGCGCGAAGATGGTCACGGCGGTGGCCTGCACCCGGGTGCCGAAGCTGACGGTCGTGGTCGGCGGTTCGTACGGCGCGGGCAACTACTCCATGTGCGGCCGGGCCTACAGCCCCCGCTTCCTGTGGATGTGGCCGAACGCCAAGATCTCGGTGATGGGCGGCGAGCAGGCGGCCTCCGTCCTGGCCACCGTCAAGCGCGACCAGCTGGGCGACGACTGGAGCGCCGAGGACGAGGAGACGTTCAAGGCCCCGATCCGCGCCCAGTACGAGACCCAGGGCAATGCGTACTACGCGAGCGCCCGGCTCTGGGACGACGGCGTGATCGACCCCGTGGACACCCGCCAGGTGCTGGGCCTCGCCCTCACGGCCTGCGCCAATGCCCCGCTGCCCCAGAAGGACCCGGCCGGTCCCGGCTTCGGCGTCTTCCGGATGTGAGGAACAGATGACGATGTTCGACACCGTTCTGGTCGCCAACCGCGGCGAGATCGCGGTCCGGGTGATCCGGACCCTGCGGGAGCAGGGCGTGCGCTCGGTCGCGGTCTTCAGCGACGCGGACGCGGACGCCCGGCATGTACGGGAGGCGGACACGGCGGTACGGATCGGCCCGCCGGCCGCGTCGGAGAGCTATCTGAACGTGCCGGCGCTGCTGGAGGCGGCCCGCCGCACGGGCGCGCAGGCGGTCCACCCCGGGTACGGATTCCTGGCGGAGAACGCCGAGTTCGCCGCCGCCTGTACGGACGCGGGGCTGGTCTTCATCGGCCCGCCCGCCTCGGCCATCTCGCTCATGGGCGACAAGATCCGGGCCAAGGAGACGGTCGCGGCGTACAGGGTCCCGGTGGTGCCTGGCTCCTCCGGCAGCGGTCTGACCGACGCCCAACTGGAGGAAGCCGCACGGGAGATCGGCACCCCGGTCCTGCTGAAGCCCTCCGCGGGCGGCGGCGGGAAGGGCATGCGCCTGGTCCGCGACGCGGCGGTGCTGGCGGAGGAGATCGCGGCGGCGCGACGGGAGGCCCGCGCCTCCTTCGGTGACGACACGCTGCTCGTCGAGCGGTGGATCGACCGCCCGCGCCACATCGAGATCCAGGTGCTGGCCGACGCCCACGGCAACGTGATCCACCTGGGCGAGCGCGAGTGCTCGCTCCAGCGCCGCCACCAGAAGATCATCGAGGAGGCCCCGAGCGTCCTGCTGGACGCGGAGACCCGGGCGGCGATGGGCGAGGCGGCCGTGCAGGCGGCGCGCAGCTGCGGCTATGTCGGTGCGGGGACGGTGGAGTTCATCGTCCCGGGCAACGACCCGGCCTCGTACTACTTCATGGAGATGAACACCCGCCTCCAGGTCGAGCACCCGGTGACCGAGCTGATCACCGGCCTGGACCTGGTGGAGTGGCAGCTGAGGGTGGCGTCGGGCGAGCACCTCCCCTACACACAGCAGGACATCGGCCTGACCGGCTGGGCGATCGAGGCGAGGGTCTGCGCCGAGGACCCCGCCCGGGGCTTCCTGCCCTCCGGCGGTACGGTGCTGGCGCTGCGCGAACCGCAGGGCGGCGGGGTGCGGACGGACTCGGGGCTCAGCGAGGGCGTGCCGGTGGGCAGCCTGTACGACCCGATGCTGTCGAAGGTCATCGCGTACGGCCCCGACCGCGCGACGGCCATCCGCAAGCTGCGGGCGGCCCTCGCGGACACGGTGATCCTGGGCGTCCCGACCAACGCGGGCTTCCTGCGCCGCCTGCTGGCCCATCCGGACGTGGTCTCCGGCGACCTGGACACCGGGCTGGTGGAGCGCGAGGCGGAGGGCCTGGTGCCGGACGGGGCGCCGGACGAGGTGTACGCGGCGGCCGCGGCGGTGCGCCGGGAGGCGCTGGAGCCCCGGCCGGACGCGGACGGCTGGACGGACCCGTTCTCGGTGCCGAGCGGGTGGCGTACGGGGGGTGTGCCTGCGGCTCTCAGGTTCCCGTTGCGCGTGTCGGGACATGAACCCGTTACGCACAGCGCCCCCGTCGGCGCGAAGGTCACGGCCGACCGGGTCACGGTCGAACAGGACGGCGCAGTAGTTCACTTCCACCGCTCCGGCGACTGGCTCGGCCGGGACGGCGACACCTGGCACGTCCAGGACCACGACCCGGTGGAGGCGTCCCTCAGCGGGGCGGGCCGGGGCGGGGCGGACACGCTGGCGGCCCCGATGCCGGGCACGGTCACGGTGGTGAAGGTGGCCGTTGGCGACGAGGTCGAGGCGGGTCAGAGCCTGCTCGTGGTGGAGGCGATGAAGATGGAACACGTGATCGCGGCCCCGCACGCGGGGACGGTCACCGAGCTGGACGTCACGGCGGGCGCGACGGTGGCGATGGACCAGATCCTGGCGGTCGTGGTCCCGGTCGCCGACGGGGAGGACGCATGAGCGCGCGAGGACTCCCCATGAAGGTCCCGGCCCCGGGTCTTCCCTCCCGGGTCCGCATCCACGAAGTGGGCGCACGTGACGGCCTGCAGAACGAGAAGGAGACTGTCCCGACCGAGGTGAAGGCGGAGTTCATCCGCCGCCTGGCGGTGGCGGGCCTGACCACCATCGAGGCGACGAGCTTCGTGCACCCGAAGTGGGTGCCCCAGCTGGCCGACGCTGAAGCCCTGTTCCCGCTCCTCGGCGACATCGCGGACGTGGGCGACGTCTCGCTCCCCGTCCTCGTGCCGAACGAACGCGGACTGGACCGGGCGCTGGCGCTCGGGGCCCGGTCGATCGCGGTGTTCGGCTCGGCGACGGAGACGTTCGCGGCCCGCAATCTGAACCGTACGGTCGACGAGTCGCTGGCCATGTTCGAGCCGGTGGTGGCCCGCGCCAAGGCCGACAAGGTGCATGTGCGCGGGTATCTGTCGATGTGCTTCGGCGACCCGTGGGAAGGCGCGGTGCCGGTCGCCCAGGTGGTGAAGGTCGCCAAGGCGCTGATGGACCTGGGCTGCGACGAGCTGTCGCTGGGCGACACGATCGGAGTGGCGACGCCGGGCCACGTCACGGCACTGCTGTCAGCACTGAACGATTCCGCCGTGCCCACGGAGGCGATCGGCGTCCACTTCCACGACACGTACGGCCAGGCGCTGTCGAACACCCTGGCGGCGCTCCAGCACGGCGTGAGCACGGTCGACGCCTCGGCGGGCGGTCTGGGCGGCTGCCCGTACGCGAAGAGCGCCACGGGAAACCTCGCCACCGAGGACCTGGTCTGGATGCTCGACGGCCTGGGCATCGAGACGGGCGTCGACCTGGCCGAACTGACCGCCACCAGCGTCTGGCTGGCCGAACACCTGGGCCGGCCGAGCCCATCCCGCACGGTCCGAGCCCTGACCCCTCCCCCTTCTTCCCCCTCCCACAAGGAGTGAGTCACCCCATGTCCCTGGATCACCGGCTGACCGCCGAGCACGAGGAACTGCGCCGCACGGTCGAGGCGTTCGCGCACGACGTGGTCGCGCCGAAGATCGGCGACTTCTACGAGCGCCATGAATTCCCGTACGAGATCGTGCGCGAGATGGGCCGGATGGGCCTGTTCGGGCTGCCGTTCCCGGAGGAGTACGGCGGCATGGGCGGCGACTACCTGGCGCTCGGGATCGCCCTGGAGGAGCTGGCCCGGGTCGACTCCTCGGTGGCGATCACCCTGGAGGCCGGGGTCTCGCTGGGCGCGATGCCGCTGCACCTGTTCGGCACGGAGGAGCAGAAGCGCCAGTGGCTGCCGAAGCTGTGCGCGGGCGAGGCGCTGGGCGCGTTCGGCCTGACCGAACCGGACGGCGGCTCGGACGCGGGCGGCACGCGCACGACGGCGGTGCTGGACGAGGCGACGAACGAGTGGGTGATCAACGGCTCGAAGTGCTTCATCACCAACTCCGGCACGGACATCACGGAGTTGGTCACGGTCACCGCCGTGACGGGCCGCAAGGAGGACGGCCGCCCGCTGATCTCCGCGATCATCGTCCCCTCCGGCACCCCCGGCTTCACGGTCGCGGCTCCCTACTCCAAGGTCGGCTGGAACGCCTCGGACACCCGCGAGCTGTCCTTCACGGACGTCCGCGTCCCGGCGGCGAACCTGCTGGGCGAACAGGGCCGGGGCTACGCGCAGTTCCTCCGGATCCTGGACGAGGGCCGTATCGCCATCTCGGCCCTGGCCACGGGTCTGGCGCAGGGCTGTGTGGACGAGTCGGTGAAGTACGCGGCGGAGCGCCACGCCTTCGGCAAGCCGATCGGCGCGAACCAGGCGATCCAGTTCAAGATCGCCGACATGGAGATGCGCGCCCACATGGCCCGCGTGGGCTGGCGCGACGCGGCCTCGCGCCTGGTGGCCGGTGAACCGTTCAAGAAGGAGGCGGCCATCGCGAAGCTGTACTCCTCGACGGTCGCGGTGGACAACGCCCGCGAGGCGACGCAGATCCACGGCGGCTACGGCTTCATGAACGAGTACCCGGTGGCGCGGATGTGGCGCGACTCGAAGATCCTGGAGATCGGCGAGGGGACGAGTGAGGTCCAGCGGATGCTGATCGCCCGGGAGCTGGGGCTGCCGGCCTGACCCCTTGACGCTCCGACCTCTGCCCCGGCCGCCGTGGATGTGCTCACGGCGGCCGGGGCGGAGGTGCACGTACGCCACGGCCCGCAAGCTGTGGCCGGGGGTCGACGTCGTGAGCGCTTCGAGTCCGATGATTCGGACGGCTCCCACCAACGCAGGAAGCCCGGACGCCACGATGAGCCCGAATGGGGTGCGGCTGTCCGCCTCGGACGACCGCACCCCTTTCCGGGCCGGACCCTAATCGCGGCCCGGCACCGCCACCCCGTCCTCCGTCACGTACTTCACGCCGTCGTCGTTCTTCGTGATCGTGAACGCGTCCAAGGTCTCCCCCACCTCCTTTTCCGTCGTCGACCTGTCGTCCCACTTGGCGCCGATGACCGCCTCGTAACGGATCGTGTCCTTCGAGACCGTGATGCCCTGGAACGTCGACGTGTGCGCCGCGCGGGCCACCTGGGTCGCGCCGTTGCGGGTCCAGACGTTGTCGTCGGCCGGGGACAGCTCGTAGTACTTCGGGCCGGACATGGCGACGGCGTAGACCGGGCCCGTCGTCACGCCCGGCGTGTCCGTCGCGTCCGCGTCGACGTAGCCACGGGCGTACACGTGGTCGTGGCCCATCAGGACCAGGTCGATGTCATTGCGCTGGAAGACCGGCAGCCAGGCGTCGCGGACCGGCTTCTCGTCGCGGCCCACGGCCGCCGAGAAGACCGGCTGGTGGAAGGTGGCCACCGACCACTTCTGGGGGTTGTCCGCCAGGATCGTGTCGAGCCAGCGGGCCTGGAGGTCCAGCCACAGCCTCTGCGGGTCCGGGCAGCCCTCGGAGCACGGCGGCAGGTCCGGCGGGGTCATCAGCTCGCGGGCGTCGTGCGTGCTCGCGTTGAGGGTGATGAAGCGGACGTTCTGGTAGTCCGTGTAGTACGCCGTCTCCACGATCGACTTCGCCATGTGGGCCTCGTACGCGGCCCGTTGGCGCTCGGCCGGGGTCTCGTCCTTCGCCGGTGCGGCGGTGGGGCCGTTCGCCGGGTACGCGAACGTGGACTTCCACGTCTTCAGGAACAGGTCCGCGTTGTACTCGTGGTTGCCCGGCGCCGCGATCACGTTGGTCGTCTGGCTGTGGCCGTTCATCGCGCCGAACCACTCGTCCCACAGGCCGTCGTTGCCGCCCGAGTCCACCAGGTCGCCCGCGTTGACGCTGCCGATCGCCTTCGGGAAGCGCTTGTACGCCTGGTCGACGACCGGGGCCCACTTCGCCTTCAGATCGTTCTGGGCGTCGCCGAAGTAGAGGAACGTGAACTCCTCGCCCGGTTTTCCGGCGGAGGTGAAGGTGTACCGCTCGCTCAGCATGTCACCCGTGCCCACCCGGTACTCGTACGGCGTTCCCGGCTTCAGGCCCCCCATCACCGCCGAGTGCGTCCGCGTCGGGACTCCGCTGCTCAGCAGCTCCTCGTTCGTCGTCGCCTTCGCCTTGCGCCAGGCCGCGTCGGAGCCCCGCTCGCGGTACTGGGCCTCTCCCCGCGTCGTGCCGCTGCCCGTCCGCCACGTCACCGCCTGGGAGGTGGAGGGGGCTTCCGTCGGGGTGAGGACGATGCGCTCCGGGGTCACGCCCGGCGCTTCCAGGTCCGGGTTGGTCGTCAACGCCACGTCGAAGATGTGCATGATGCCCCGGTCCGTGCCCTGCGGCAGGACCACCGACTTCACGCGCTTCTTGCCGTCCAGCACCTGCGGGACCGTGCCGAAGACCACCGTGCGCGTCGTGTCCGACGTGCCGTTCACCTTGTTGCGACCCTCCGTGGCCACCAACGGGACGTTGCCGTACAGGTAGTTGGTGCCGGGCGTCCAGTCCGTGAACTGCACCGCCACGTTCTGCGTCGAGCCGTCCTCGTACTCCACCGTCGCCAGGCCCTGCGAGGGCCCGTTCGTCGCCAGGCCGAGGAAGGAGATGCCCGTCGCCTTGACGCCCTTGCCGTTCCGGCCCGCGAGGTCCACGCGCTGGCCGTGCGGGATCCAGTTGTCCGGCTGGGCCTGCCGCGTCTTCGGCCACGTGAAGGTGACCCCGGTGTCGCCCAGCGGCAGCTTCGCACCCGGTGCCGCACCCGCCGCCGCCAGCTTCTCGCGGGAGAGGGAGTTGTCGCTGAGGTCGAGCGAGCCCAGCCGGCCCTGACCGTCGGGGGTCGAGCCGATGTTGTTGCGGGTGTCCGAGCCCTCCGTGTACGAAGGCGGCACGTCGGCGGCTCCCGTGCCCCAGGTCTTCGGGGTCTCCCCCATCGTGAAGGTCAGTACGCCGCCCGACCGCGCGAAGTCCTCGTTCAGCCAGGACTTCGTCGTGGGCTTTCCGTTGACCTTCAGGCCGGTCACGTACGGCTTGTCGGCCGCCGCGCCCGCCGCCCTGATCGTGATCCGGCGGTCGCTGTCCGCGCTGTCGATCGTGACCTTGTCGAACATCGGCGAGCTGAGCACCAGGTTCGCCGTGCCGTACACCGCCGGGTTCATCCCGAGGCCGGCCCACACGTACCAGGAGCTGAGCGAGCCCAGGTCGTCGTTGCCCGGCAGGCCCGACGGCGTCGTGCCGTACATCTCGTCCGTCGCCCGGCGCAGCACCTCCGACGTCCGGTGCGGCTGCCGCAGCCAGTTGTAGACGTACGGCATCGAGAAGCTCGGCTGGTTGGAGAGGTACGCGCCCGTGGTGTTGTAGACGCCCGCGTCCAGGGCCTTGGTGTGCTCGTCGAGGTCACGGGTGACGGCATCGATGCCGCCGCGCTTCTCGACCAGCGTGCCGATGTTCTGCGGGACCATCCAGCCGTACTGGTAGCCGGTCGCCTGCTCGAACTGGCTGCCGCGCTC
The DNA here is from genome assembly GCF_056172905.1 of Streptomyces sp. iso_384. NCBI lineage: Bacteria > Bacillati > Actinomycetota > Actinomycetes > Kitasatosporales > Streptomycetaceae > Streptomyces > Streptomyces sp. iso_384. Next base: position 1,394,333 of record NZ_JBWBTT010000001.1, on the reverse strand, counting down.
ACCGAGGTTGAAGCCCCGGTCGAAGCCGTTGCGGCCGCGCGGGCGGATCCGCTGCGTCTCCGGGTCCAGGAGGTTCTGCCAGTTCTGTGCCCTGGTCATGAACTGCTCGTGGGTCGCCTTCTCACCCAGGCGGTACGCCAGTTGGGCGATCGCGAAATCGTCGATGGCGTATTCGAGGGTCTTCGACGTCGCCGAGTCGCCCTTGCCGTTGTCGATGAAACCGGCGCTGAAGTACTGCTGCGCGTGCGCCCGCTTCGTCGTGTCGGCGGGCAGCTGCTGCGTCTTCCGCATCGACGCGAGCGCCGCCTTGCGGTCGTAGTCCACACTGCCGAACGCGTCGATCGACGACAGCACCACCTGGAGCGAGTCGCCGCTCATCTTCTGCTGCGACTGGTTCAGATGCGGCCAGTTGGGCCACGCACCCGTCTGCTTCACCAGATCCACCAAGGACTGGTTGATGTCCGAGCCGACCTTCGGGAAGAGCAGCGCGATGAGCTGCGCCTGCCCCCGGTACATGTCCCAGCCCGCATAGGTGACGTAGTGGTGCCGGCCGGCCGCCACCTTGCGGACCTTGCCGTCGTGGCCCGGGTACTGGCCGTTGACGTCGTCGGCGATGTTCGGGTGGAGGAGGGAGTGGTAGAGCGCCGTGTAGAACTTCACCCGTTCCGACTTGCTGCCGCCGGTGGCCTTCACCGTGCGCAACGTGTCCTTCCAGACCTTCGCCGTCGCCTTCCGCACCTGGTCGAAGGTCCGGCCACCGGTCTCCTCCTCGGCGTTGCGGGCCGCGTTCGCCACGCTGACGTAGCTCAGCCCGGTCCGCGCGGTGACCGTCGCACCCTTCGGGAAGACGAGGTACGCGCCCGAGCCGTGCCTGGCCTCGCCGCCGCGCGCGCTCGCCGTGCCCGGGGTGACCTCGCCGCCCTGCCAGGTGCCGAACGAGGTGAACGCGCGGTCGAACGTCGAGGAGAAGTAGGCGCGGTAGCGGCCGCCCTCGTCGCACACCGACGCCGTCTCGACCCAGCCGCTGACCGTACGGCCCTCGACCTTCACCTCGCTGTCGAAGACCCGGTTGTTGGAGCCGGCGACGTCCAGGATGAGGGTGGAAGAGTCCGTGCGGGCCGGGAACGCGTACCGGTTGACGGCGGTACGCGTCGTCGCCGTCAGCTCCGTCTCCACGCCGTTGCCGAGGCCGACCGTGTAGTGGCCGGGGGCCGCCGTCTCGTCGCGGTGGTCGAAGTCCAGGTAGTACGGGTCGGCCTTCGTGCCGGGACTGGTCGGCAGCGCGCCGTCGTCGAGGGTGCCCGTGTACGGCAGTACCGGGAAGTCGAAGGCACTGAACCGGCCCTCGCAGCCGGTGCCGGACAGCCGCGTCATCCCGAAGCCGCGGATCTTGTCGGCGCTGTACTCGTAGCCGCCCTTCTGGTCGCCGTCCGACGAGCGGTACGTGGTCGGGCTCGACTGGACCATGCCGAACGGGGTCGTCGCGCCCGGCCAGGTGTTGCCGTACGCGCTGTTGCCCTTGTTCTGCTTCGGGTCCAGCTCCGTGCCGATGAACGGGTCGACGGCGTCGTACGGGCTGATGGCCGAGGCTCGTGGGGTGACGTCCGCGGCGGTGGCGGTGACGGTGGCCGTGGCGGGTGCCAGCCCTGCGACGAGCGCGCCCGCCGTCAGCGCGGCCACGGCGACGGCGCGCAGCCGCCCCCGTCTCGGCCGGGGCGGCGGGTGGGCGGCGGCGGTGGGTTCCCGCATGAGCGGTCCTCTCGGGGGGCGACGGAAGCAGGCAGGAGCATGCGCTCCAGGCGGGGGACGGACAGCGATGACAACGTTGTCCAGATCCCGTTCGGGCGCGTGCACCACAGTGCTCGGCACAGTTTTCCCGGAGTGGGCCGCCAGGGGAAGACCTGACCAACAGGCGGCTTCCCGCGACCTCTCGCGCCGTGCGCCCCGGAGGCCTCGGCGCCGTCCGGGCCGGACGCCTCAGCGCCGGGCGTGGCGGATCTTCAGCCGGCCGTATCCCATCGCCCCCGAGAAGCGGATGCGCGGCGCGTCGGGGCGGCTCGGCTGCCGGGGCCGGTAGCGCAGGTCCTTCCACCCGGTGTTCAGGTCCTCGACCTCGACGATCGCGTTCCGCGGCACCGTGACGCTCGCGTTGCCGGTGCCGAGGCTCAGCTCGATGTCGATGACCGGGTGTTCGAGGATCGACCGGGACAGGTCCAGGCGCACCCGTCCGAAGGCGGACTCGACCTTGAGGACCCTGGGCACCCGCCAGGCCCCGCGCCGCTTGATGCGCCCACCGGCGGCGGCGATCGTCGACGTGGTGCCCGGGTCCTCCGCCGGGAGGGAGTCCAGGGCCGCCACGAGTTCGCCGCGGGTCGCGGCGGCCAGTACCTGGCCCAGGCGATCGTCCATCTCCTCGTGCGAGATGCGCTCCTCGGCGTACGCCTCCCGCACGCGCCGCACCGCGCCCTCGCGGTCGTCCGCTCCCACGCGCGTCGAGTCGCTTCGCCCAGGTGTGGTCACCTCTTCACTCTAATGCGGCGGCGGCCGGACGGACATGGCACTGCCGTGCGGTCTCAGGAGACCGACGCCGCCTCGGCCTCCTGACGGCTGTCGTAGTCGGCACGCGCCTTCGCGATCTCCTGCTGGTGGCTCTCGGTCCAGTCGACGAGCGACCTGATCGTCGTGTGCAGGGTCGCGCCCAGTTCCGTCAGCTCGTACTCCACGCGCGGCGGGACGACGGGGTAGACCGTGCGCCGCACCAGACCGTCGCGTTCGAGCTGGCGCAGGGTCACCGTCAGCATGCGCTGGCTGATGCCCTCGATGAGCCGGCGCAGCTCGGAGAAGCGCAGGGTGCGGCGCTCAAGGTGGGCGATGGCGAGGAGCGACCACTTGTCCGCGACGCGGTCGAGGATCTGCCGTACCTCGCAGCCCTCGCGGACGTCCCACTGGCTGATGTCGTAGTCCGGACCGGCGCCGGTATCGGCGCAGTGACTCGGTGACTTCGAAGTGCCTTCTTCCATACCGCCCCACGGTGCCGCAAGCTTCGAGTGGTTACAAGAGGGAACCGACCGGCAATCCGGTAACTCACCGCTGTTTCGCGTTGCTTGAGGCCATGGCACGCGAACCCCACTCCAGGCGACCGCCGTTGGCGGCTGTTCGCCATGCCCGCTCCGTCCGTGTACAAGGAGAAGTCCCGTGTCCTCATCACCGTCCCTTCCGAGATCGAGCAGTGACCGCATGACCGGGCGCGCCTGGGGTGTGCTGCTCGTCCTGTGCGGCGCGATCTTCCTCGAAGGCATCGATGTGGCCATGCTCAATGTGGCCCTGCCCGCGATCCGTGAGGATCTGGACCTGTCCACCGGCACGCTCCAGTGGGTGATGAGCGCGTACGTCCTGGGCTACGGCGGTTTCATGCTGCTGGGCGGACGGGCGGCCGACCTGTTCGGCCGCCGGCGGATGTTCGTCCTCTGGCTCGTGGTGTTCCTGCTCTTCTCCGGGCTGGGCGGGCTGGCCACCGAGGGCTGGATGCTGATCACCGCCCGCTTCGTCACCGGCGTCGCCGCGGCCTTCATGACCCCGGCCGGTCTGTCGATCATCACCACCGGCTTCCCCGAGGGGCCGCAGCGCAACAAGGCCTTGCTCGTCTACGCGGGCACCGCCGCGGGCGGCTTCTCCATCGGTCTGGTCGTCGGCGGGCTGCTCTCCGCCGTCGACTGGCGCTGGGTGTTCTTCGCGCCGGTCATCCTCTCCTTCGGCATCCTGCTCGCCGCGCTCGCCCTGATCCCCGCCTCGCCCCGCCCGGACCGCACCGGCAAGGGCGTCGACCTGGCCGGCGCGGTCACCGTCACCGCCGGAATCCTGCTCCTCGTCTTCGGTGTCGAGCGGGCCACGCACGCCTCGGCCGGCTGGACCGTCGGCACGATCGGCGCGGCCCTGCTGCTCTTCCTCGCGTTCGTCCTGATCGAGCGCGCCTCGTCCTCGCCGCTGGTGCGCCTGGGCATCTTCCGCAGCGGGGCGCTGGTCCGCGCCAATGTGTCGGGGCTGCTGTTCGCCGCGGGGTTCTTCGGCTTCCAGTTCATCGCCGTGCTCTACCTCCAGGAGCTGCGCGGCTGGTCGTCCCTACGGACCAGCTTCGCGCTGATCGTCATCGGTGTGGACGCGGTCCTCTCGCCGCTGCTCACCCCGAAGCTGGTGGCCCGGTTCGGCAACGCCCGGGTCATCTTCGGCGGGCTGCTCGTCGCCTCGCTGTCGTACGCGCTGTTCCTGCCGATCGCCGCTGACTGGACGTACGCGGCGATGTTCCCGGGCCTGCTCCTCCTGGGGGTCGCCTTCTCGCTGGTCTACGGGCCGCTCACCATCACGGCCACCGACGGCATCGCCGAAGAGGAGCAGGGTGTGGCGGGCGGACTGCTCTACACCTCCTTCCAGTTCGGGGCCGCGCTGGGGCTGTCCGCGGTGGCCGCCGTCAATATCGCGGCCATGGGAGGGAGTTCGCCCGCCGACCTTCTCGACGGCTACCGGGCGGCTCTGGTCGTCCCGCTGGCCGCCGCCCTGATCGCCGCCGCCGTCAGCGCGTTCGGACTGCGCACCCGGCGGGCGACGACTCCGGGCAGCACCTCGGCCGACGTCGGCGGGGTCGAGCAGCCCGCCGGGGTCGGGGCCTGAACGCGCGGAGGCAGGAGCTGAACGCGGGGGGGGCGCGGGGGTACGGCCGGGGTCACTCGGGCGTGCCCCCGCCGCCGTGTGCCGCCGCCTATTCGGTCGACACCCCTCCCCCGTGTCCGGCAGAGTCCCGTCATGGACCACAGGGAGACCACCACCCTCCGGCACTGGCCGCTCCACGGGCTTCGCCTCCGTACCCCGCGCCTCGAACTGCGCCTGCCCGGACTCGAACTCCTCGACGAGCTGGCCTCGGTGGCGGCCGACGGGGTGCACGATCCGGACCGTATGCCGTTCACCGTGGCGTGGACCGACGGTTCGCCCGAGGCCGTGGGGCGGGCGGTGTTCCAGCATGTGCTGGGGACCGTGGCGGGCTGGTCCGTGGACGACTGGATGCTCGGCCTGGCGGTGCTGCACGAGGGGAAGGTCGTCGGGCGGCAGGATCTGATGGCGCGCGACTTCGGGGTGCGACGGGAGGCGGAGACCGGTTCGTGGCTCGGACTCCCGTACCAGGGACGGGGTTTGGGTACGGAGATGCGCGCCGCCGCCCTTCACCTCGCGTTCGCCGGGCTCGGCGCGCGGTACGCCGTCTCGGCCGCCATGACCGACAATCCGCGTTCGCTCGGGGTCTCGCGACGGCTCGGGTATGCGGACGACGGCCTGGCGACGGACGTCGTGCGCGGGGCTCCCGTCACTCTTCGGCGGTTGCGGCTGGACCGGGCCCGGTGGGAGGCGCACCGGAGTGTGGACGTGACCGTGGAGGGGCTCGACGCCTGCCGGGCGGAGTTCGGGGCCTGAGAAAGGCGTGTCGACACCTCCCCTCATCAAGCAAGGTTAGGCTAACCTTCCTGCGGATCGCCTCAGCCGGAAGCCGGGCCCGTCCGCCCGCCGCTCCGGCCCGTCCGGAGGAGCTCCCGTTGACGTCGACGACCGCCACCACTCCCGAAGTCGCCCCGTTCCGGCTCTTCGACCTGGCCGTTCTGCGGACCAGGCGACTGGGCCCCTCCATCCTCCGGATCACGCTCGGCGGCCCGGGAATCGAGGGTTTCAGCAGCGGGGGCCGCGATCAGAGCCTGTCGGTCCTGCTGCCCCGCCCGGGACAGAACGAGGCCGTGGCCCCGGCGGGCGGGAGCGGGACCTGGCACGAGGAATGGCGGGCGCTGCCCGAGGGCGAGCGGGCGGTGATGCGGACGTACGCCGTACGGGCCCAGCGGCTCCGGGCCGACGGTTCGACCGAGGTTGATCTCGACTTCGTGCTGCACGGTGACGGCGGGCCCGCCTCCCGCTGGGCGCGGGCGGCCGCACCCGGCGACCGGCTCAAGGTGCTGGGGCCCGCGGCGGCGGACAACACCGCCGTACGTTTCCGTCCGCCGGCCGACACCGACTGGGTGCTGATCCGGGCCGACGAGACCGCCCTGCCCGCCGCGGCCGCCGCGCTGGAGTGGCTGCCCGCGGGACTGCCGGCCCGGGTCTGGCTGGAGATTCCGCGCACCGAGGACCGGCAGGCGCTGAACACCGCGGCGAAGGCCCGGATCAGCTGGCTCGTCCGGAGCGAAGAGGCCGACTGCGGCGTGGAGGCCGTACGCGCCGCCGAGCTGCCCCAGGGCACTCCGTACGCGTGGATCGCGGGCGAGGCGTCCGGGGTGCGGGCACTGCACCACCATCTGATCCGGGAGCGGGGCTTCGGCCGGGAGCGGGTGACGTGCACGGAGTACTGGCGGCGCGGGCTCAGCGAGGAGCAGTCGCGGGAGGCGGCGGCCCTGGCGGGGGCCGCCGGGAGCGGGGCCATGGATCGGCCGGAAGGGGGAGACGCGGGCCAAGCGGAGGGATAGGGGCGGCAAAGCCGACAAGCCGCCCACCCTCAGGGGTGCGGGGAATGATCGATTCCGCATTAGGTTAGGCTCACCTTACTTCGGCATCGCGCCCTCGTCCCCCCTTCCTGCCCGGAGGGCCGCGATGAAGTTCCCCTCACCCGGGAGGACCCTTTCATGCGTGCGCACCTGCTCAACAACACGACTGCGGAGCGCTATCGGAGCACCGTCTCCGCAGGAGTGGAACGGGTAGCGGCCACTCTCGCCGCCACCGATCGCCCCTTCAGCGGGGTCGGTGTCGACGAGCTCTCCCCCGTCGTCGACGCGATCGACCTCGACCGGCCGCTGGGCGATGCCGCCGCCGCCCTGGACGAGCTCGGCGAGGTCTACCTCCGCGATGCCGTCTACTTCCACCACCCCCGCTACCTGGGACACCTCAACTGCCCCGTCGTCATACCCGCCGTGCTCGGCGAGGCCGTGCTCTCCGCGATCAACTCCTCCCTGGACACCTGGGACCAGAGCGCGGGCGGCACCCTCATCGAGCGCCGGCTGATCGACTGGACCACCGAGCGGATCGGGCTCGGCCCGGCCGCCGACGGGATCTTCACCAGCGGCGGCACCCAGTCCAACCTCCAGGCCCTGCTGCTGGCGCGGGAGGAGGCGAAGATCCGGCCGGAGCACTTCACCCGGCTGCGGATCTTCACCTCCGAGTGCAGCCATTTCAGCGTGCAGAAGTCCGCCAGACTCCTCGGCCTCGGCCCGGACGCGGTCGTCTCCGTACCCGTGGACCGCGACAAGCGCATGCAGACCGTGGCCCTCGCCCACGCGCTGGAACAGTGCGTGGACGAAGGAGCCGTGCCGATGGCCGTCGTCGCCACCGCCGGCACCACGGACTTCGGGTCCATCGACCCGCTGCCCGAGATCGCAGCGCTCTGCGAGCAGTTCGCCGTCTGGATGCATGTGGACGCCGCGTACGGCTGCGGGCTGCTCGCCTCCCGTGAGCGCGGCGGCCTCCTCGAAGGCATCGCGCACGCCGACTCGGTCACCGTGGACTACCACAAGTCCTTTTTCCAGCCCGTCAGTTCCTCGGCCGTGCTGGTCCGCGACCGGGCCACCCTGCGCCACGTCACGTACCACGCGGAGTATCTGAACCCGCGCCGGATGACCGAGGAGCGGATACCCAACCAGGTCGACAAGTCCCTCCAGACGACCCGCCGGTTCGACGCGCTGAAGCTGTGGATGACGCTGCGCGTCATGGGCGCGGACGGGATCGGCGAGCTGTTCGACGAGGTCTGCGACCTGGCCGCCGAGGGCTGGCAGCTGCTCGCCGCCGATCCGCGCTTCGACGTGGTCGTCCAGCCGCAGCTCTCCACGCTCGTCTTCCGCTACATCCCGGCCGGTGTCACCTCTCCGGGCGACATCGACCGCGCCAACCTCTACGCCCGCAAGGCGCTGTTCTCCTCCGGCGAGGCGATCGTCGCGGGCACCAAGGTGGGCGAGCGCCAGTACCTGAAGTTCACCCTGCTCAACCCCGAAACGACCGTGCACGACATCGCCGCGGTCCTCGACCTGATCTCCGGCCACGCCGAGAAGTACCTGGGAGACTCCCTTGACCGCGCTTCCTGAACCCCACGACTTCATCGGGATCGGGCTCGGCCCGTTCAACCTCGGCCTCGCCTGTCTGACCGAGCCGATCGACGAACTGAACGGTGTCTTCCTGGAGTCCAAGCCGGACTTCGAGTGGCACGCCGGAATGTTCCTCGAAGGGGCCCATCTCCAGACGCCGTTCATGTCGGACCTGGTCACCATGGCCGACCCGACCTCGCCGTACTCCTTCCTCAACTACCTCAAAGAGCGCGGCAGGCTCTACTCCTTCTACATCCGGGAGAACTTCTACCCGCTGCGGACCGAGTACAACGACTACTGCCGGTGGGCCGCCGCGAAACTGAGCAGCATCCGGTTCGACGAGGCCGTCGGGACGGTGACGTACGACGAGGGCTCCGGGCTCTACACCGTGACCACCGTCTCCGGTGAGGCGTTCCGGTCCCGGCATCTGGTCCTCGGCACCGGAACGCCGCCGCACATCCCGGACGCCTGTCAGGGGCTCGGCGGCGACTTCCTGCACAACTCCCGTTATCTGGACGGGAAGGCCGAGCTCCAGAAGAAGAAGTCGATCACCCTGGTCGGCAGCGGGCAGAGCGCGGCGGAGATCTACTACGACCTGCTCTCCGAGATCGACACCTACGGCTACCGGCTGAACTGGGTCACCCGCTCCCCGCGGTTCTTCCCGCTGGAGTACACCAAGCTGACGCTGGAGATGACCTCCCCGGAGTACATCGACTATTTCCACGCGCTGCCCGAGGAGACCCGCTACCGGCTGGAGACCGGGCAGAAGGGGCTGTTCAAGGGCATCGACGGGGAACTGATCGACGCGATCTTCGACCTGCTCTACCAGAAGAACCTGCCGGGCCCCGTGCCGACCAGGCTGCTCACCAACTCCGCGCTCGTCAGCGCCCGTTACGACGATGAGGGTGGTGCGTACAGCCTCGGTCTGCGCCAGGAGGAGCAGGGCAAGGACTACGAGCTGACCACCGAGGGCCTGATCCTCGCCACCGGCTACCGCTACGAGGCGCCCGCCTTCCTCGCGCCGATCGCCGGCCGGCTGCGCCACGACAGCCGGGGCCGCTTCGACGTGGCCCGCAACTACAGCATCGACACCACCGGGCGCGGGGTCTTCCTCCAGAACGCCTCGGTGCACACGCACTCGATCACCTCGCCCGACCTCGGCATGGGCGCCTACCGCAACGCGTACATCATCGGCGAACTGCTCGGCCGCGAGTACTACCCGGTCGAGAAGTCCATCGCCTTCCAGGAGTTCGCCGTATGAACCGCCCCGAGAAACAGCGTCCTGACGGACACCGCCCCGGCACGCTCGGCACGTTCACCGTCCGCCCGCTGGACCCGGCCGCCGACGCCGCGCTGGTGCACGGCTGGGTGACCCACCCCAAGGCCGCGTTCTGGCTGATGGGCGACGCCGAACTCCCGGACGTGGAGCGGGAGTACCGCGACATCGCGGCCCACCCGCACCACGACGCGTTCATCGGGCTGCACGACGGCGAGCCCGCTTTTCTGATCGAGCGCTACGACCCCACCGAGGTCGAGCTGAAGGGGCTGTACGAGGCGGAGCCCGGCGATGTCGGGATGCACTTCCTCGTCGCCCCCACCGACACCCCGGTGCACGGCTTCACCCGGGCCGTGATCACCGCCGTGATGGATTTCCTGTTCGCCGACCCGTCGGTGCGCCGGGTCGTCGTCGAGCCAGACGTGACCAACAGCGCCGTCCAGGCCCTCAACAAGGCCGTCGGCTTCGAGGTGCTCCGGGAGATCGCCAAGCCGGAGAAGGACGCACTGCTCAGCGCCTGCACCCGTGAGCAGTTCGAAGCAGCAACCGGAGGTAACGACCGATGACGACCGCCCTCACCGACAGCGTCGCCCACCTCTCCCCGGGGCGCTGGGCCACCGCAAACCGACTGCTGGTACGTAAAGCACTGGCGGAATTCAGCCACGAGCGGCTGCTGGCGCCCACCCCGATCGGCGACGACCGCTACACCGTCCGTAGCGACGACGCCTCCACCGAGTACCGTTTCACCGCGCGCCTCTTCGCCCTGGACCACTGGCAGGTCGAGGCCGAGACCATCACCCGGCACCGGCACGGCTCCGACCTCCCGCTGGACACTCTGGAGTTCTTCGTAGAGATGCGGCACACCCTCGGGATCTCCGAGGAGATCCTGCCGGTCTATCTGGAGGAGGTCTCCTCCACCCTGGCCGGAACCGCCTACAAACTCACCAAGGAACCGGCCACCTCCCGCCAGCTCGTGGCCGCCGGCTTCCAGGCCGTCGAGACCGGGATGACCGAGGGCCACCCGTGCTTCGTCGCCAACAACGGGCGGCTCGGCTTCGGCGTGGACGAGTACCGGGCGTACGCCCCCGAGACCGCCGCGGAGATCCGGCTGGTCTGGCTGGCCGCCCGCCGGGAGCGGGCCACCTTCACCGCGGGCGCCGGTCTCGACTACGACACGCTGATCACGGACGAGCTGAGCGAGGCGACCCGGGAGCGGTTCGACGGAGCCCTGCGCGGGCTCGGCCTCGCCCCGGAGGACTACTTCCTGCTGCCGGTCCACCCCTGGCAGTGGTGGAACAAGCTCGCGGTCACCTTCGCCGGAGAACTGGCCGAACGGCATCTGGTGGTGCTCGGCGAGGGCGAGGACGCCTATCTCGCCCAGCAGTCGATCCGGACGTTCTTCAACGCGGACCACCCCGAGAAGCACTATGTGAAAACGGCGCTGTCCGTGCTCAACATGGGCTTCATGCGCGGGCTCTCGGCCGCGTACATGGAGGCCACTCCGGCGATCAACGACTGGCTGGCCGGCCTCGTCGAGCGCGACGACCTGCTGCGCGGGGCCCGGTTCTCGATCATCCGGGAGCGCGCCGCGATCGGCTACCACCACCTGTCCTACGAGGCGGCCACCGTCAAGGGCTCCCCGTACCGGAAAATGCTCGCCGCCCTGTGGCGCGAGAGCCCGGTGCCGGGCCTCCAGCCGGGCGAGCGGGTCGCGACGATGGCCTCCCTGCTCCACACCGACCACGAGGGCGGCTCGGTGGCCGGGGCGCTGATCGCCGAGTCGGGGCTGGACCCTCAGGCGTGGCTGCGGCACTACCTGGACGCCTATCTGGTGCCGGTGCTGCACAGCTTCTACGCCTACGACCTGGTCTACATGCCGCACGGCGAGAACGTGATCCTGGTCGTGGAGGACGGGGTCGTCACCCGGACGATCTTCAAGGACATCGCCGAGGAGATCGCGGTGATGGACCCGGACGCGGTGCTGCCACCGCGGGTCGAGCGGATCCGGGCCGAGGTTCCCGAGGACATGAAGCTGCTGTCGGTCTTCACCGACGTCTTCGACTGCTTCTTCCGCTTCCTGGGCGCGGGGCTGGCCACCGAGGGCGTCCTGGACGAGGACACCTTCTGGCGGACGGTCGCCGCGTGCGTACGCGACTACCAGGAGTCGGTGCCGTATCTCGCGGACAAGTTCAAGCAGTACGACCTGTTCGAGGCGGAGTTCGCGCTCTCCTGCCTCAACCGCCTTCAGCTGCGCGACAACCAGCAGATGGTCGATCTCAACGACCCGGCCGGAGCACTGCAGTTGGTGGGACGCCTGAAGAACCCGATCGCCGGGTTCTGAGCCCCGGCCCCCGGTCGTGGCAGCCCTTCGACCGGTGAGCGCCCGAGGACGGTCCCCCGGGCGCTCACCTTCGTCTCCTGACTCCGTGGGCGGCGCGGCGGGCTGGCAGAATCGCGGCCATGGCGGAAATCATCCAGCGGGACGGAACGTGGACGTTCGACGGCGACACCGTGCGCATCGTGCCGGGAGGAAAGGCGCACCCGGTCCGGCAGGCGCTGGGTGAGACGGCCGTGCCCCTGGAGGCGGTGGCGGGCATCTCCTTCGAGCCGGACCGCAAGGGCGGGCGGCTGCGGCTGCGGCTGCGCGGCGGCGCCTGCCCGGTGCTGCGGGCCGCCGACGGGCGGCTCAAGGACGGCGCCGACCCGTACGCCCTGACCGTGGAGAAGGACCGCACGGGGGTCGCGGAGTACTTCGTCGACGAGGTCCGCAACGCGCTGCTGATCGAGCAGGTGCCGGACGGACCCGTGGACCGCTTCCTGCTGCCCGGCCCCACCCTGCCGGTCTCCGGCGGGGGCGGCGACGGCACGGCCTCCTTCGACGGCGAGACCGTCCGGCTGACCTGGAACTGGAAGGCCGAGGAGTCCAAGACCTCGGCCGGTCCGACGTCCTTCCCGCTGTCACGGATCGCGGGCGTGCGCTGGCTGCCCTCGATCGGGCTGGAGAACGGCTACCTGCGCTTCGAGCCGGCGGAGGGCCCCTCCTCCGCGCCGCCGAAGTACGACACGTACTCCCTGGACCTGTGGGGGATCTCGAAGAAGGAGTACACCGCGGTGGTGGTCGCGGCGGCGGTCCTGATGCGGCTGCCCGGGGCCCGTGCGGTGCCGGCCGCCCCGGAGGCGCCCCCGGCCCTGACCGAGGCGGCCGGGCCCGCCGCCCCGGCCGCGAGCGACCACGACGCGCTGCTGCGGCGGCTGCGGGAGCTGGGCGAGCTGCACCGGGCCGGGGTCCTCACCGACGAGGAGTTCAGCACCGCGAAGCAGGCCGTTCTGCGCAGCATGTGAGGCGATCCGAGGGCTTTTACCGACTCCCCTGCCCGATATCGGGCAGATTTCTTGCATAAGCGCGCCCCGGCAAGCAATATCGACGGGTGCTTGAACGCCGCTCGTCGCACGACGACCTCATCGACCACCTCGTACGCTCCACCGCGCTCCAGCGCGGTGAGGCGGCCCGGGTGATCCTCGACGTGCTGGCGTACTTCGACGAGAGCACCGACGACTTCGTCCGCCGCCGCCACCGCGAACTGCAGTCCGGCGGCATGGTCAACACGGAGATCTTCGAGCGGATCGCGGCCGAGCTGCCGCACCGCGCCGTGGCGCCGCCGGAGCTCTCGCTCCGCCAGCTGCGCCGCATCGTCTACGGCTGAGCGGGCCGGGCGCCCGTGCGCGGGGCGCCGCAACGCATGCAGATACGTGTACGTCGATGGAGGGGCAGAGAATCCATGTGCGGGATCGTCGGATACATCGGAAAGCGTGACGTCGCTCCGCTGCTGCTGGAAGGGCTGCAGCGGCTGGAGTACCGGGGCTACGACTCCGCGGGCATCGTCATCACGAACAAGGCCGCGGCGGGCAAGCCGGGCACGCTGAAGGTGGTCAAGGCCAAGGGCCGGGTCCGCGAGCTGGAGGCCAAGGTCCCCAAGCGGTTCGCCGGCACCACCGGCATCGCGCACACCCGCTGGGCCACCCACGGCGCCCCGAGCGACGAGAACGCCCACCCGCACCTGGACGCGGGGAACAAGGTCGCCGTCGTCCACAACGGGATCATCGACAACGCCTCCGAGCTGCGCGCCAAGCTCATCGCCGACGGCATCGTCTTCCTCTCGGAGACCGACACCGAGGTGCTGACCCACCTGATCTCCCGCGCCCAGGCCGAGACGCTGGAGGAGAAGGTCCGCGAGGCGCTGCGCCACGTCGAGGGCACCTACGGCATCGCCGTGCTGCACGCCGACTTCAACGACCGCATCGTGGTCGCCCGCAACGGCTCCCCGGTCGTCCTCGGCATCGGCGAGAAGGAGATGTTCGTCGCCTCCGACGTCGCCGCCCTGGTCGCCCACACCCGCCAGGTCGTCACGCTGGACGACGGCGAGATGGCCACTCTGAAGGCCGACGACTTCCGTACGTACACCACGGAGGGCTCGACCACGACGGCCACGCCGACCACCGTGGAGTGGGAGGCCGAGTCGTACGACATGGGCGGCCACGACACGTACATGCACAAGGAGATCTCGGAGCAGGCCGACGCCGTGGACCGGGTGCTGCGCGGCCGGATCGACGACCGGTTCTCCACCGTGCACCTGGGCGGCCTCAACCTGGACGCGCGGGAGGCGCGCGGGGTGCGCCGGATCAAGATCCTCGGCTGCGGCACCTCGTACCACGCGGGCCAGATCGGCGCCCAGCTGATCGAGGAGCTCGCCCGGATCCCCGCCGACGCCGAGCCGGCCTCCGAGTTCCGCTACCGCAACCCGGTCGTGGACCCCGACACCCTGTACGTGGCGGTCTCCCAGTCGGGCGAGACGTACGACGTGCTGGCCGCCGTCCAGGAGCTGAAGCGCAAGGGCGCCCGGGTCCTCGGCGTGGTCAACGTGGTCGGCTCCGCGATCGCCCGCGAGGCCGACGGCGGTACGTACGTCCACGCGGGCCCGGAGGTCTGTGTGGTCTCCACCAAGTGCTTCACCAACACCGTGGTCGCCTTCGCGCTGCTCGCGCTGCACCTGGGCCGGATCCGTGACCTGTCGGTCGCGGACGGCAAGCGGATCATCGACGGACTGCGCCGGCTGCCGGAGCAGATCAGCGAGATCCTGGCGGGCGAGGACGAGATCAAGCGGCTCGCGGCGGAGTACGCGGACGCCAAGTCGATGATGTTCATCGGCCGGGTGCGCGGCTACCCGGTGGCCCGTGAGGCCTCGCTGAAGCTGAAGGAGGTCTCGTACATCCACGCCGAGGCCTACCCCGCCTCCGAGCTGAAGCACGGCCCGCTCGCGCTGATCGAGCCCGCGATGCCGACCGTGGCGATCGTGCCGGACGACGATCTGCTGGAGAAGAACCGCGCCGCGATGGAGGAGATCAAGGCCCGCAGCGGCCGCATCCTCGCCGTCGCCCACCAGGTGCAGGAGAAGGCCGACCACACCATCGTCGTGCCGAAGAACGAGAACGAGCTGGACCCGATCCTCCTGGGCATCCCGCTCCAGCTGTTCGCGTACCACACGGCCCTCGCGATGGGCCGCGACATCGACAAGCCGCGCAACCTGGCGAAGTCCGTGACGGTCGAGTAGACGGCGGCGCACAGACGTTGGGCCCCGTACCGTCACGAAGACGGTGCGGGGCCCAACGCGTGCCGCCGCAGGGCTTTCTGGCGGCCACTCAGGTCGCTCGGGTGTCGTGCGGGTCGTGCGGGTCGTGCGGGTCGTGCGGGTCGTGCGGGTCGCTCAGGGGATGACGATGACGGGGCGTTGCGCTCGGCGGGCGAGGCGGCCGGCCACCGATCCGAAGATCCGGCCGACGATGCCGTGCGTGGAGCCCACGACGATGGCGTCGGCGGCGTACTCCCGGCCGACCTCCTCCAGCTCGTGGCAGATGTCGCCGCCGCGCTCGACCAGCACCCAGGGCACCTCGGAGAGATAGTCCGCGCAGGCCAGCTCCAGGCCGAGGACCTCGGTGCGGTGATCGGGGACGTCGACGAAGACGGGGGGCTCGCAGCCCGCCCAGACCGTGGTCGGCAGCCGGTTGGCGACATGGACGATGATCAGGCCGGAGCCGGAGCGTCCGGCCATGCCGATGGCGTAGGCGAGAGCCCGCTCGCTCGACATGGAGCCGTCGAAACCGACCACGACTCCGTGCCGGAAGGCGGGATCGCACGCATGGCGTGCTTCTTCGACCGTCCGCGGCTCCGACCCGGGGTCGGCTACCGGCTTGCGGTCTTTGGGTTCAGGGATTTCGTGACCGGCCATCGGTGTCTCGGCGAAGAGAGTCCTCGTGAGGAGGGAACGGTTTCGAGAGGTGCATCAGCAGGTGGTGAAGCTCTGTCCGGGAATCATCTTCCCAACCCCATACCCCCAAGGGTACGGCGTCATACCTCCACCGCCCAGACCCCCGCAAAAGCGTGCGCGACGCTGCACGGAGCATGCCCGAGGCTGTCCGGGATGGCAATGCCGGATGTGTCGTACACGGGCCTCGGAGGAGTGGAACACCGTCGGCCGTCCTGTTTCTCACGACGGCCTCAGGCCCCCCGCCGTACCGCCCTCCGGCACCCGCACCCGGTCCCCGTTGGCCACGCCGCCGCCGGCCCATCGCCCCGAGAAGTGACTCCGCTTCGCCGTCGCAGCGACCTCCGTACGGAACGAGCCCGGCGGTGGCGCCCGGAGCGGCATGCGGACCGGCGGGCGACACGCTCCGGAGGCCTCCGCCGGACACCCGTCCGCCCCCGCGGTTCTCGTGTTTCACAGCACATCGGTCGATGGTCCGGTCCCGTACGACCTCGGCCCCGGCCACACCGCGACGGTCCGCCGCGCCCTCCCCCGGGCAGCCCGAACCCGCCACGGTTCACCGGGATCGGGGAGCGCACCGGCGCGGCCTCCACAGGCCGGTTGTGCGCCCGGCGTGACCGGATACAGCACACACAACCGATGGTTTTCAGCCAACTTCGCCCGGGGGCCGGACCCTTCGCCGTATGGCCGGACACCCCACCGCCCACCAGGCAGGAACGGACCGCGCGGTACGCTTTCACCCGACGCGGACGGGCCACGTTGTCGAAGGGCACTTCCCTGTGCGCTTCGCAGGTGGAACGCTTCGTGATCGAACGCTTCACGCCACGTTTCCTTATCGACATTGAGCTGGTGGGGGAAGGTGTCACGGCGGGACCACGCGACGCAGTAGATTCGATCTTGGAAATCGGAGACTGGGGACACGTGCGACACCGAGGGGAAACGTGCAGGAGCGACAGGCCCGTAAGGACCAGGGAGACGCGAACACCGAGGGGGGCTTAGCGTCATGAGCCAGGACTCCGCCGCCGCGACGGAGGCCGCACGCAAGCTGACCGGGCGGCGACGCCGGGAAGTCGTTGCCGTGCTGCTGTTCAGCGGCGGCCCTATCTTCGAGAGCTCCATCCCGCTCTCCGTTTTCGGAATCGATCGGCAGGACGCGGGAGTTCCCCGCTACCGCCTGCTGGTCTGCGGTGGCGAGGAAGGACCGTTGCGCACGACCGGTGGGCTCGAACTCACCGCGCCGTACGGCCTGGAGGCGATCAGCAGAGCAGGCACCGTGGTGGTGCCCGCCTGGCGGTCGATCACCTCGCCGCCGCCCGCCGAGGCACTGGACGCGCTGCGGCGCGCCCACGAGGAGGGCGCCCGCATCGTCGGTCTGTGCACGGGAGCCTTCGTGCTCGCGGCCGCCGGCCTGCTGGACGGCCGGCCGGCCACCACACACTGGATGTACGCACCGACGCTGGCCAAGCGCTATCCGTCGGTGCACGTCGATCCGCGCGAGCTGTTCGTGGACGACGGCGATGTACTCACCTCCGCCGGAACGGCGGCGGGTATCGATCTCTGCCTCCATATAGTCCGCACCGACCACGGCACGGAAGCCGCCGGGGCACTCGCCCGCCGGCTCGTCGTGCCGCCGCGGCGCAGTGGCGGGCAGGAGCGCTACCTGGACAGGTCTTTACCGGAGGAGATCGGGTCCGACCCGCTCGCCGAGGTCGTGGCCTGGGCGCTGGAGCATCTGCACGAGCAGTTCGACGTGGAGACGCTCGCGGCGCGCGCCTACATGAGCAGGCGGACCTTCGACCGCAGGTTCCGCTCGCTCACCGGCAGCGCACCGCTCCAGTGGCTGATCACCCAGCGGGTGCTTCAGGCACAGAGGCTGCTGGAGACCTCCGACTACTCGGTCGACGAGGTCGCCGGCCGCTGCGGCTTCCGCTCACCGGTCGCGCTGCGCGGACACTTCCGCCGCCAGCTCGGCTCCTCCCCCGCCGCGTACCGGGCCGCCTACCGGGCCCGTCGTCCGCAAGGGGTGGCGGAGAGCGCCGCGACGGTGGTCGAGACGATGGTGCCCAGCCAGGGGCCGCCGTCCGGACGCCGGGGCACGCCCATGTCCTCCGCACCCGTCGCCGTGGCGGCGTCGGTGGGGCCCGGGGAGCACTCCCTGCCGGGTCCTGACGCGTACGTTCCCGGTCGCCCGGCCCTGCCGGGACAGCGGAGTGCCCCGTAGGGTGGGGCTCATGAACGACCGCATGGTGTGGATCGACTGCGAGATGACCGGGCTCTCGTTGGCGGACGACGCACTCATCGAGGTGGCCGCCCTGGTCACCGACTCGGAGCTGAACGTGCTCGGCGAAGGGGTGGACATCGTGATCCGCCCGCCGGACGCGGCCCTGGAGACCATGCCCGAGGTGGTGCGGCAGATGCACACCGCCTCGGGCCTGCTCGACGAGCTGGCCGGGGGCACCACCCTGGCGGACGCCGAGGAGCGGGTCCTGGCCTACGTCCGCGAGCATGTGAAGGAGCCCGGCAAGGCCCCGCTCTGCGGAAACTCGGTCGGTACCGACCGCGGGTTCCTGGCGCGGGACATGCGGGATCTGGAGAGCTACCTCCACTACCGGATCGTGGATGTGTCCTCCGTCAAGGAGCTGGCCCGGCGCTGGTATCCCCGGGCGTATTTCAACAGCCC
This sequence comes from Streptomyces sp. iso_384, assembly GCF_056172905.1. Lineage (NCBI taxonomy): Bacteria > Bacillati > Actinomycetota > Actinomycetes > Kitasatosporales > Streptomycetaceae > Streptomyces > Streptomyces sp. iso_384. The sequence continues at coordinate 1,375,961 of NZ_JBWBTT010000001.1, read as the reverse complement.
GGACAAGAACGGCAACCACCGGGCGCTGGCGGACATCCGTGACTCCATCACGGAGCTCCGCTACTACCGGGAGGCGGTCTTCGTGCCGCAGCCCGGCCCGGACTCCGAGCGCGCCAAGGAGATCGCGGCGCGTCTGGCGGCTCCGGCCGCACCGTAGGAACCCGCTGGTCACGAGCGCGGACGCGCCCGTGGACCGGCCCCGGGAAACGGGGGCGCGAGCACCCTCCCGGACCCTGTACACTTTTTCTCGGCCGGTCGGAAACGACCGGGCGACATGGTGGGTATAGCTCAGCTGGCAGAGCACCTGGTTGTGGTCCAGGATGTCGCGGGTTCAAGTCCCGTTACTCACCCTGAAGGAAGGGCCCCGGTCTTCGGACCGGGGCCCTTCCGCGTACGCGCTCTCCCGCTCAGACGGTCAGACGGTCAGACGGTCAGACGGTCAGACGGTCAGAACGTGACGTCGGAGCAGGTAGAAGGCGTTGCCGGTGTCCGCGACGGTCCAGACGACGAGTATCAGGTGCTTGCCCGACTTCTGCGGCAGTGTGCCGGCGTGCGTGACGGTGGAGCCGGGCCGGCGGCCGGCGAAGGGCACGGTCAGGAAGGGCTGCGGTTCCAGGTCCGCCCGGGTGAGGGGCTTCGCCGGGTCGTAGCCGTCCTTGGTGACGTAGTACCGGAAGCCGGTCGGCGACGGCCCGTCGCGGTTGGTCCAGACCAAGACCGAGGCCAGGCGGGCCGGAATCATGGTCATGTCCATACCGATGAAGACGGCGGCGAAAGGCCCCGAACGGCCGCCGTCCGGCCGTCCGGGGCCCCGGGTCAGACCGCCGGCGCCTCCACCTGGGCGACGACCTGGGCGTGGAAGCGGTCCACGGCCTCGTCGACACTGCGGATGAAGCCGGTCTCGGCGCTGCCCCGGCCGTTGCCCATTCCCTTGAACAAGGAGAGCCGGAAGCCGGTGATCTGCGCCCCGTCCTTCGGGAGGAGGTCGGCGGGCTCCGGGCGCAGCCGCTCCAGCGTGCCGCGGGGGCCGGGGCCCTGGCCGTCGACGAGCGTCTCGATGTGCAGGTCGGCGGGGGCCTCGGTGAGCCGCCGGACCAGCCGCTTCGCCCGAGTGAGGGGGTAGCCCGTCTCCTCGGCGGGCACCTCGATGGACGTACGGAGCTTGGCGGTGCGCAGATCGGCGGTGATGGCAAGGACGCCGGGCGTGCCCTCGATGCGGATCTCGGCGTTCAGCCTGCCCTGCTCGCAGAGGTGGTCGGCCAGCTCGGCACGGCGGGCGCCCGGGTCGGAGCCGCGCCGGGCGCGCTGGACCGGCAGGACCTTCTGCCCCAGCTCACCGCCCAGCCGCAGACACACCTGCCGGACCAGCCGCTCCCAGTTCTCGATGACCTCCAGGGCCCGGGCATCGCCCTGGCACAGGGTCTCCTCGTCGATGCCCCGGCGGACGGGCACCCAGGCCGCGCCCATGTTCTGGAAGCCGTGGCAGCCGGAGTTCTCGTGCTGGAGGTACAGCAGCAGCTCCTGGAGCAGCCAGGCGTGCGCGGCGTTGCCGACCCCCTCGTGACGGATCAGCATCTGCGCCTGGTGCACGACCTCCGCCCAGGACAGATGCCAGAGCGCCACCTTGTGCTTGCGCCGCCGGTCGATCCGCACGTCGACGAGCGGGCTGCCTTCGAGTGCGACGTCGTTGGACAGGGTGATCACGGCCTCGTAGCCGCGCCGGGCGGCGATGTCCATGTACGCCTGCACCTGGTCGGGCTTGAGCGCGTTCCCGTTGGTCTTGGTCTCGACGAGCGCGGTCCACAGCTTGCCCGCCCGCTCGACCCGGACCACCCCGTCCGGGCGGCGCGGCGACTCCCCGTGCGGCAGGGTCACCTCGGTGTACGTCTCCATCCGGCCCGCCGGGGCGCCGAATCCGGCGGTGAGCCGGCGGCCGAACTCCGGCACCTGGGCCATCACGGACAGCACGACGGAGGTGGCCCGCGTCTCGCGCTCACGGTCGCTCTTGAGCGCCGACACGGGGAACAGCCGGGCGGACCGCCACGACTCGTTGTCGGCGAGGCTCTTCTTGGCCGTACGGGGAAGGGTGACCTTCTTCTTCGCCGTACGCGGGCGGCGAGCGGGCTTCGGTACGGGCGCGGGGTCGGCGGGCCCCGGCACGGCGGGAGCCTGCGGCGCGACGGAAGCCTGTGGTGCGGCCGGGGCCGCGGCCGGGGTCGTCGCCCTGATGCCCCGGCTCTGGGCGGGAACCACCGCGGGCGGCTCCGGCGCGTCCGGTCCGGTCGTGGCCGGCGGCTGCGGCGCGAACGCTTCCACCTCCGGTCCCGCTTCCTCCTCCGGTCCCGCTCCCGGCGACTCCTCCGCCGCGTCGTCGTCGATGTCGACGCCGTAATCGGTGGCCAGCCCGGCCAGCCCCGAGGCGTAGCCCTGGCCGACGGCGCGGAACTTCCACTCCCCCGAGCGCCGGTAGAGCTCGCCGAAGATCACCGCGCTGACCTCGTCGGCCCCCTCCACGGCGAACCGGACCAGGCCGTCGCCCGCGCTGTCCGCGAGGGTGAGGCGGAGGTCGTCCAGTTCACCGAAGCGGGAGCCGGCGTAGCGGCTGGCGGCGACGACCACCTTCTCGATCTCCTGCGGAACGGCGTCCAGATCGAAGCTGATCCGGTCCTCGCTGCCGTCCGCCGTGGGCGTCTTGCCGAGCAGCTGAACGCTTCCGTTGCCGGCCACGGGGTTGTTGTAGAAGCAGAAGTCGACGTCGCTGCGGACCTTGCCGTCGCCGTCGAGCAGAAGTACCGAGACATCGGCGTCGCCCTCGCCCGTGGCGCTGCTCCACCCCAGGCTGACCACGACGGAGCCGACGTCCTCGCTCAGCGTCGCAAGACCGACGTTGGCGCCCTTGACCATCTCGTGCACGAGGCCCCCCAGATGCACAGCCGCCTGGAACGCACTCCGGCAGCCCGCTGTGTGACGTGTGTGGTGCGTCACACATTCGCCGTACTCCGCGAACATTAGCCGCCGGAGCCGGGGAGCGTGAAGAACTCGTGAAATCCGGAGGTCAAGCCACCGTGAAGACGATCAGGGAGGACAGTCCCGGAGGACGGTCACGACGAGTCGCGGACCACCAGTTCCGTGGGCAGCACCACCGAAGGGCGCTCGTCGCCCGGCGCGCGGCCCGCGATCTCGTCCAGGAGGAGCTGGGTCATACGGCGGCCCATCTCCTCGATGGGCTGGCGGACGCTGGTGAGGGGCGGGTGCATATGGCGGGCGACCACCGAGTCGTCGAAGCCGATCAGCGCCACGTCCTCGGGGATACGGCGGTCCGCCTCGCGCAGGACCTGGCGGGCCCCGGCGGCCATCACGTCGGAGGCGACGAAGACCGCGTCCAGATCGGGGCGGCGGGCCAGGAGGTCGCGCATCGCCCGCGCGCCGCCCTCCTCGGTGAAGTCGGCGGGGGCGATGAGGCGTTCGTCGGGGGCCAGGCCGGCGGCGGAGAGGGCCGCGCGGTAGCCGTCCAAGCGGCGCTGGGCGCCGTAGACCTCCAGGCGGCCGGTGATCGTGGCGACCTGGCGGCGGCCCCGGGAGACCAGGTGTTCGACGGCGGCCCGCGCGCCCTCGAAGTTGTCGGAGTCGACCGAGGGCAGCGTCTCGGCCGCGTGCCGGGCGCCGCTGATCACACAGGGCATGCCCAGCTGTTCCAGGAGCTCCGGCAGCGGGTCGTCGGCGTGCACGGCGACCAGGAGGACCCCGTCGACACGGTGGGCGGTGAGGTACTGGGCGAGGCGGCGGCGCTCCCGGTCGTTGCCGACGAGGGTGAGGAGCAGCTGCATCTCGGTGTCGGCGAGGGCCGCGCCGACACCACGCACGATCGCGGAGAAGTACGGCTCGGCGAAGAAGCGGGTCTCCGGCTCGGGCACCACCAGGGCGATGGCGTCGGTGCGGTTGCCCGCCAGGGCGCGGGCGGCGCGGTTGGGGACGTATCCCAGCTCGGCCACGGCCGCCTCGACCGCCTCCCGGGTCGCGCTGCTGACCCGGGGCGAGCCGTTGATGACCCGCGAGGCGGTGCCCCGGCCGACCCCGGCCCGGGCCGCCACCTCTTCGAGCGTGGGCCGCCCGCCGCTCCGTACTCGCGCTGCCGCCATGGCTGCCTCCCCGTTCCCGGTCAATTTCTCACAGCCGTAACGTCAATCCAAGTCCTGGATCGATCACCTCGACGAGCGTACGGACAGTGTATTGGGAGCGCTCCCAAGCGGCGGAAAACGAGCTGCGGGCCGGTCGGAAGCAGCCGGCCCGCAGCTGGGTCACGAGGTCAGGCGTCCGGGGCGGCCGCCGGCGGCAGTGCGTGGCGGGCGATCACGTCGCCGTACCAGTGGGCGCTGGACTTCGGCGTACGGAGCTGGGTCGCGTAGTCGATGTACACCGCGCCGAACCGCTTCGCATAGCCGTAGCCCCACTCGAAGTTGTCCATCAGGGACCAGAGGAAGTAGCCCCGTACGTCGGCGCCGTCGGCCGCCGCCCGGCGCACCGCCTCCAGATGGCCGTGCAGATAGGCGATCCGCTCGGGGTCGTGGACCCGGCCGTCCGCGTCCGGGGCGTCGTCGAAGGCCGCGCCGTTCTCGGTGACCATCAGCGGCAGGTCCGGGTGTTCGCGCGAGACGTCCATGAGGAGGTCGTACAGGCCCTCCGGCTTGACCGACCAGTTCATCGCGGTGACCGGGCGGCCCTCGGCGAGGTGGAAGGCGACGTGCTCCGAGCCGGGCCACGGGGAGTGCGCGCTGCTGCCGTGGCCGTCGTTGCGGGTGTCGCCGGCGCCGTCGGCGGGTGTGGAGACGATGGTGGGCGTGTAGTAGTTGACGCCCAGCACGTCGATCGGGTGGGCGATCGCGGCCAGGTCGCCCTCCTGGATCAACTCGGTCCAGTTCACCAGGCGTTCGGTGTCGGCCAGCAGGTCTTCCGGGTACGCGCCCTTCAGCATCGGACCGGTGAAGATGCGGTTGCCCACCGCGTCGATCCGGCGCGCGGCGTCCGCGTCCGCCTCGCTGTCGGTCAGCGGGCGCACCTGGTGGAGGTTGAGGGTGACCGAGGTCTGCGCGGCAGCGGGGAGGTTCGCGCGCAGCGCCTCGGCCGCCCGGCCGTGGGCGAGGTTGAGGTGGTGGGCGGCGCGCAGCGCGGCGGCCGGTTCGGTGCGGCCGGGGGCGTGGACCCCGGAGCCGTAACCGAGGAAGGCCGAGCACCAGGGCTCGTTCAGCGTGGTCCACATCGAGACCCGGTCGCCGAGTGCGCGGGCCATGATGGCCGCGTAGTCCGCGAACCGTTCGGCCGTCGCGCGCTCGGGCCAGCCGCCCGCGTCCTCCAACTCCTGGGGCAGGTCCCAGTGGTAGAGCGTGGCGACGGGCTTGATGCCGGCCGCCAGCAGCTCGTCGACGAGCGAGCGGTAGAAGTCGAGGCCGCGTTCCACGGCGGGGCCGCGGCCGGTGGGCTGGACGCGGGACCAGGAGATGGAGAAGCGGTACGCCTGGAGGCCGAGGCGCTTCATCAGGGCGACGTCGTCGCGGTAGCGGTGGAAGTGGTCGGCGGCCACGTCCCCGGTGTCGCCGTTCAGGACCCTGCCGGGCGTGTGGCTGAAGGTGTCCCAGATGGAGGGGGTGCGGCCCCGCTCGGTGGCCGCGCCCTCCACCTGGTAAGCGGCGGTTGCGGCGCCCCAGAGGAAGCCGGTCGGGAAGGGGGCCGTGGCGGCGGGCGCCTGCTGCGGGACCGTGTCGGGTCGGACGGCTGTCATGCGGGAGCGCTCCCTGAGAAGTGAGGGGTGAAGGAAGAAGGGGGCAAGCAAGGGGGAAGCAGGGGGCGGTCAGCCCTTGACGGCGCCGGACATGATCCCGCCGACGATCTTCTTGCCGAAGACCACGAACACCACCAGCAGCGGCAGCGTGCTGATCAGCGCGCCCGCCATCACGATGGACTGGTCGGGGGTGTACGAGGCGCTGAGCTGGCCGAGGGCCACCTGAAGGGTCGGGTTCTGCTGGTTGAGGGCGAGGTAGGGCCAGAAGAAGTCGTTCCACGCCTGGACGAAGGTCAGCATCCCGAGCACCATCATCGCGGGGCGCGCCACCGGCAGCACCACGCTCACCACGATGCGGAAGTTGTTCGCGCCGTCGATCTTGGCCGCCTCGATCAGCTCGTACGGCAGCGCCTCGATCAGGTACTGGCGCATGAAGAACACGCCGAACGCGCTGACCAGCGTCGGGAAGATCACCGATTCGAGCTGCCCGCCCCAGCCGAGGCCGGACATCATCATGAAGAGCGGCACGACGCTGAGCTGCGGCGGGATGGTGAGGGTGGCGATGACGGCGGTCATCAGCCAACCGCGGCCCCGGAAACGCATCTTGGCGAAGGCGTAGCCGGCGAGCGTGCAGAAGAAGAGCGTCGCGAGGGTGATCGAGGACGAGACGATGACGCTGTTGAGGATCGCCTTGCCGAGGTTGGCCTGCTCCCAGGCGGTCTGGACGTTCTCGATCAGCTTGCCGCCCGGGAGGAACGGCGGGGTGGAGGCGAGGACTTCGTCCTGGGTGCGGGAGGCCGCGACCAGGGTCCAGTAGAGCGGCAGGAGCGAGCCGAAGCCGACGACGGCGAGCGCGACGTACGCGAACGGTCCGCCCTTCAGCTGCTGGCCGGCGCCCATCCGGAAGCGGCTCGGGCGCTTCGGGGCGCGGTTCTCCGGGGCCGGTGCGAGCTTCACGGGGGCGGGGTGCGTGGGGCTGGTCATGGTCATGGATGCGCTCCCGGTCAGACCGCGGACTTGCGGACGAATCGGCCGATGAACCAGTTGGCCGCGGCGATGATCAGCAGGAGGGCGAGCATCGCCCAGGCGACGGCGGCGGCCGGTCCGAGATGTCCGAGGTTCCAGCCGTAGTTGTAGAGGTAGATGCTGAGCGTCTCGTACTGGTTCTCGTTGCCGCCGGTGGCGCCCAGCGCGCCGCCCTCCAGCAGCAGCGGTTCGCCGAACAGCTGCATGGAGCCGATGGTGGAGATGACGATGGTGAACAGGATCGTCGGCCGCAGCGAGGGAATGGTGACCTTGCGGAACTGCTGCCAGCGTGAGGCGCCGTCCAACGAGGCCGCTTCGTAGAGGTCGTTGGGGACCGCCTGCATCGCCGCCAGGTAGATCAGCGCGTTGTAGCCGGTCCAGCGCCAGATCACGATGATCGAGATGGCGAGCTTCGACGTCCAGTGCCCGTTCGCCCAGTTGACCGGGTCGAAGCCGACGAGACCCAGGGTCCAGTTGAGCAGGCCGCCGTCCGCCCGGAAGACCAGCGCGAAGACGAGAGCGGCGGAGGCGACCGAGGTCGCGTACGGGGTGAGGATGATCGTGCGCCAGAACGTGCTGGCCCGCAGGCGGTAGTTGAGGAGATGGGCGAGGCCGAGCGCCATCAGGAGCTGCGGGACGGTGGAGATGACGCCGATCAGGAAGGTGTTGCTGACCGAGGTCCAGAACTCGGGGTCGTGCAGGATCTTGTCGAAGTTCTCCCAGCCCACCCACTCCATCGAGTCCAGACCGGTCATCGAGACCCGGTGCAGGGCGATCCAGCCGGTGTAGAGGAGCGGGTAGAGCCCGAAGGCGCCGAAGACGAGGAAGAACGGCGCTATGTACGCGTACGGCGACGCCTTGTCGTCGAACCGCCACAGCCTGCTGCGCCACAACTGCCGCCGCTCGCTGGGGGGTTCCTTCTTCGGTTCGCGGGGCGCTTTCGCGTACGCATCCCGGGTGGAGGTCGAGGTTGCCACGGGCGGGGAGTCCTTCCCTGGGTGCGCCGACGGACGGCCGGGGCGGCTGAAGAGGCGGCTGGAGGGGCGACGGGAGGTGGGCGGGCGGCCGGGGCGGGCGGGTGCCGCCCGCCCCGGCGCTCCGACCGGCTGGGTCCGGTCGGGTGTCAGGTCAGCCGATGGCCTTGTCGATCGTCCGCACGGCCGCGTCCCAGGCCTTGTCCGGGCTGGTGCCGCGCTGCTCCATGTTGTTGATCTGGGTGGAGATGGAGTCCTTGATCACGCCGTCCTTCGGGCCGAGGACCGCCTCGGGGATGGACTTCGCACCGTCGGCGTAGATCTGGCCGATGGGGGCGTTGTTGAAGTACGGCAGGGTCGCGTTCTTCACGTCGGGCAGCTCGTAGGCGCCCTGGTTGGACGGGAAGACGCCGATCGCCTTGAAGACGGCGGCCTGCTGCTCGGGGGCGGTCAGCCACGCGACGAGCTTGGAGGCCTCGGCGACGTTCTTCCCGGACTTGGGAACGGCGAGGAAGGAGCCGCCCCAGTTGGCGGAGGTGTTGCCGGGGGCGCTGGTGATGTCCCACTTGCCCTTGTTGGCGTCACCGGCGTACGTGGAGATCTGGCCGGCCATCCAGGCGGGGCAGACCACGGTGGCGACGGTGCTCTTGCGCAGGGCCGCCTGCCACTGGTCCTCGAACTGGGCCAGGCCCTGCGTCAGCTTCTTGGACGCGGCCTCGGCGGCGAGGTTCCAGCCCTTCTTGACGCTGGCGCTCGTGTCGTAGATCGGCTTGCCGCTCGCGTCGTAGTACTGCTCGGGACTGGAGCTGACGACGGCGTTGAACATGGCGCTCGCGGAGTCCATGAAGTACGTGCCGGCGGGGGCCTTCTTCTTGTACTGCTCGCCGAGCGCGAGGAAGTCCTCCCAGCCGCCCTCGGTCAGCTTCGCGACCTCGGCACGGTCGGTGGGCAGCCCGGCCTTCTCGAACAGCTCGCGGTTGTAACAGAGCGACATGGGGCCGATGTCGGTGCCCGCGCCGATGACCGAGCCGTTGGGGGCGGTGGCCTGCTTCGCCTTCCACGACACCCACTCGTCCACGCCGATCGACTTGGAGAGGTCGACGAAGGAGTCCGCCTTGGTGTCGACGATCTCCTTGATCCGGCCGACCTCGATGCCCTGGACGTCGGCGAGGCCGCTGCCGGAGTTCAGCTGCTGGAGGAGCTTGGGGTAGTAGTTCTTCTCCTCGGCGGTGGTGTCCTCCTTGACCGTGATCTTCGGGTTCAGCTCGTGGTACTTCTCGAAGAGCCCGGCCTCCTTGTACCCGAACTGCCCGAAGTCGGCGACGGTCAGGGTGATGTTCCCGTCCGCGTCGGCTCCCTTGTCCGAGTCGGACGAGCCACCGCATCCGGTGAGCAGGAGGGCCGTGACCGTGAGGCCCGTGGTGGCCACGAGGGCGGTTCTGTGGCGTCGACCGGCAACGCTGCGGGTGATGCGCATTCCACTGCTCCTTGTTCCGGGGATCCGGCAATGGCGCATGGGAGCGCTCCCATGCATCGTTGCCGGAAGGTTGCTGCCTCAAGGGGGTGGGTGTCAAGAGTTGAAGACGATTCCGTTGCCGAGGGATGTCCGGCGCGTCACGGAGGGGCCGTTGGGCCACCCTCCCGTCGGAAGGTGAACGAGGGCCTGGCCGGTCCGAATGCGGCGCCGGGGCACTTCCCCCCTGCCAATTCCCCCTTATGCACCTTTTGATCATCCCGGTCGCCGACACCGGTCCCGGTGAGTGAGGCGGGATGGGCGTCCCGCGTGACCATCCCGAACCGGCCCTCTTCTTCTGCCTCGCGGCCGGCTACCTCGTCGGCAGACTCCGCGTCGGCCCGATCACGCTCGGAGGCATCTGTGGCGCCCTGATCGGCGCCCGGGGCGGACTGAACCGGCTTCGGCGCGAAGCTCGGCGCGGTCATGAAGAACGACGCCACCGACCGGGACGCCCCTCGTGCACGAGCCGGCGGACTCCTCGATCGGCGACAACCAGTGGCGGGCGGGTGATTCCAGCCCGTCCGGCGTTTGAGGGCATCTTTTCGGGCGCGGGTGCCGGGCGTGGGGACGCGCCCCGGCCGGAGGTGGGGTGGGGTCCGGCCGGGGCGCGCGGTGGGGGGCTCGATGGTTCGGGGTGGGGGCGTGCGGGCTACCGGTAGGCCGCGAACGCCTTCGTGAAGGCGAGCGGCTCCTGGTCGATCGAGCTGCAGGTGGCGTCGGCCGCCGGCTTGGGGCCGCCGGGGCAGGCCTCGTCCCGGGTGCCGGACCACATCGCGAGGCGGCCGATGCCCTTCTGTCCGGCGAACTTCACCAGCTGGCCCGCGTCCTCGACGGTGAAGATCTCGGTGACGACGTCGTTGACACCGATCATCGGGGTGACCGCGACGGTCTGCCACGCGGCGGCGTCCGAGAGGCCGAGGACGCCCTTGAGCTGGGCCTGGGTGGCGGTGGCCGCCTGGATCGCGTACGCACCCATGTCGTCGCTGTAGGCGGGCCCGTAGTCCATCGCCATGATGTTGACCCCGTCGACCCGGACGCCGTTCTTCTTCGCGTCGGCCAGCAGGTCCACGCCCGGCTGGGTCAGACCCTCGGGCATGACGGGCAGTGTGAAGGCGACATCGAGGTCCGGGTACTTCTTCTGGAGCTGGGCGATGGCCTGGGAGCGGCGGGTGTTGGCGGCCGTGTCGGGCAGGGCGGCGCCCTCGATGTCGAAGTCGACCTTGGTGAGGCCGTAGGCGTCGACGACCGTGCCGTACGCGGCGGCGAGATCCTCGGCGGAGGAGCAGTTGAGGGCCAGTTCGGCGCCGGCCGCGCCGCCGAAGGAGACCCGGACGTCACCGCCCTTGTCCCGCAACGCGCCTATCTGGGAGGCCACTTGGTCGTCACCGAGACCGGTGACACCGCCCCAGAGCGGGGCGCAGCCTCCGCCGGAGGTGATGAAGGCGAGGTGGAACTCCTTCACACCGGTCTTCGTCGCGGTGTCCAGGAGGTCGTAGGCGGGATGGAGGGACGTGTCGACGTACGGGGCGAACCGGGCGCCGGTTTCCCCACCGCCACCGGGGCGGCCGGTGGCGGTGGGGGTCGGCGTGGGGGGGCTGGTGGGGGCGGTGGCGGAGGGGGTGGCCGTCGGCGTGGGGGCCGTGGTCGGGGTGTCCGTGGGGCGGCCGCTGGGGGTGGGGGTCGCGCCGCCGTCCACGGAGCAGGCCGCGTCGTTGATCAGGCAGCCGGCCGGGTCGCCCGCGGTGCCGGAGGCGGAGGTGACGAAGCCGACGGTGACGGACTTGCCGGGGGCGAGTTCCTTGTCCCAGCTCGCGGGCTTCACGGTGACCTGCCCGTCCTTCACCGTGTGCTCGCCGTTCCAGAGCGAGCCGATGCTCGTGCCCGCCGGGAGGTCGAACTCCAGCGTCCAGTCGGTGAGGGGCTTGTCGGTCTCGTTGGTGACGACGTACTGGCCGGTGTAGCCGCCGTTCCAGTCGCTGGTACGGGTGTAGGCGGCGCCGATCGCGGCGGCCTGCGCCGTGCCGGTCAGCGCGAGGACCGTGCCGCCGATGACGGCGGCGGCCACGATCGCGCCGATCACCCCGGTGTGGGTGGTCGTCGTGCGACGGTGCGTACGGGAAGCCATCAACGTGCCCTGCCTGCCTCTGTGTTCTGCGGATCTGCCCGGGGTTGCGGTCCCGGGGATTTCGAGAGCACGCTAGCGGCAGCGGAACGGGCGAAGAGGGCGTTACGGACGCGAGTTGATGTTCTTAGGGCGCGCTTAAGGAACGCATGGGCGCGGGTTAATGCTGGGGGGGGCGGCGGTGGGTCAGTGCCGGGGGCCGGTGACCGTGCGGGGCTCGCCGCCGCGTTCGCCGCCCCGCTGGCGGCCGAGTCGGCGGCCGACCCGGCGGCCGTGTCCGCGGCGGCCGCGCTCGGGGCGGCTGCCGTGCAGGCCGATCCAGATCCGGACCTCCGTGCCGCCGAGGACGGACCGGCCGATGCGCAGGTCGCCGCCGGTGGACTCGGCGACCCGGCGCACGATGTCCAGGCCGAGGCCGGTGGAGCCGACGGACCCGCCCGCCCCGTCGCGGCCGCTGGCGCCCCGGGCGAGGGCCGCCTTCGGGTCGTCGATCCCCGGGCCCGCGTCGGAGACGAGCACGATGACCGCGTCGCCGCTGTGGTGGACGTCGACGGCGAAGGCGGTGCCCTCCGGGGTGTGGCGGAAGACGTTGCCGAGCAACGCGTCGATTGCGGCGGCCAGTTCGGGCCGGGCCACCGGAATCCGTACCGTCCGGTCGACTCCCGCGAGGCGCACCTCGCGGCCCTCGTCCTCCGCGAGCGCCGACCAGAAGCCCATGCGTTCGCGGATCACCTCGGAGGCGTCGCAGCCCGCGCCCGTCTGCACTCCCTGGGTCTGCGGGCGCTGTTCGCGGGCGGTCCGGATGATCGTGTCGACCTCGTGCTCCAGCTGCTGGACCGCCGCCCGGGTCTGCTCGGCCGCCGGGCCCTCGCCGAGCGAGGCGGCGTTCAGCCTGAGGACGGTGAGCGGGGTGCGCAGCCGGTGCGAGAGGTCGGCGGCCAGCTCGCGCTCGTTGGCCAGGAGTTGGACGACCTGGTCGGCCATGGAGTTGAACGCGACGGCCGCGGAACGCAGTTCGGTGGGCCCGTCCTCCGGCACCCGGGTTCCGAGGCGCCCCTCCCCCAGGTCCTGGGCGGCGCCCGCGAGGCGCTGGGCGGGCTGCACCATCCGTACGCCGAGCCGGTCGGCGACCGCGACCGAGCCGACGATCAGCGCGACGCCGACGCCCGCCAGCATCAGCCAGGCGGTGGCGACCCCGTTGGAGACCTCGCCCTCCGCCACGAACACCTCGACGACGGCGATGTCCCCGGTGCTCAGCGCGGTCGGCTGGAGGAGTGCGAACCCGCCGGTGACCTCGGTGATGGAGGCCCGACCGGCCTTGCGCACGGTCTCCACGTCCTTGGGGGTGGCGCGCCGGGTGCCGATGTCCAGGGGTCCGTCCTCGGCGGGGACATGGACGGCGAGGCGGCCCCGGTCGCCCGGTTCGGTGGACAGGACGGCCCGGGTCAGCTCCTCGCGGTCGGTGGTGATGGAGAGGGCCGGGGCGATCGTCGCGGCCTGGCGTTCGGCGTCGGAGAAGGCCCGGTCGCTGGCCATCTCCCGGATGACGAGTCCGAGCGGTACGGCGAAGGCGATGACGACCATCGCGGTGACCGCCAGGCAGACCTTGACCAGGGCCCATCTCATGCGGGCGGCTCCGCGACCGGGGCATCGGGGTGCGGGGCGTCGGCGGGCGGCTGGAGCTTCACGCCGACGCCGCGCAGGGTGTGCAGATAGCGCGGACGGGCGGCGGTCTCGCCGAGTTTGCGGCGCAGCCAGGAGAGATGGACGTCGATGGTCTGGTCGTCGCCGTAGGACTGCTGCCAGACCTCGGCCAGCAGCTCCTTGCGGGCGACGACCACGCCGGGCCGCCCGGCCAGGAAGGTGAGCAGGTCGAATTCGCGTCGGGTCAGGTCGAGTTCGGCCCCGTCCAGCTCGGCGCTGCGGCGCAGCGGGTCGATGGAGAGCCCGCCGACACGGATGACCCGGGGCGGCGGCGCCTCGGCTCCGGTGGAGCGCGAGCGGCGGAGCACGGCGGCCATCCGGGCGGAGAGGTGTTCGACGGAGAACGGCTTCGTCAGATAGTCGTCGGCGCCGTCGTTGAGCAGCCGGACGATCTCGCTCTCGTCGTCCCGGGCGGTGGCGATGATCACGGGCACATCGGTGATGGACCGCAGCATCTTCAGCGCCTCGGCGCCGTCCAGGTCGGGCAGCCCGAGGTCGAGGATGACCACGTCGAAGCGGAAGTGCGCGACCTCGCGCAGCGCTTCGAGCGCGGTGCCCACGCTCCGTACCGTGTGGGAGGCCTCACTGAGGTGCCGGATGAGGGCGGAACGTACGAACTGGTCGTCCTCGACCACGAGCACACTTGCCATGGGCGGCACCGTACGCCATGCCGGCGGGCCCGGTCCCGGCCCCGCCGGAAACCTCCGCAAAGGCCGGAGAAGGGTGATTGTCCGTGGCCCCCGGGCGGGAGCGGGGGCACGCCGGGTGGTGCAGGATGTGCCCGATGCAACGAGGACTCGTACACGCGCTGGCGTGGTCGCTCGCCACCGGCGCGGCGGTCACGCTCTCGTGGTGGGGTGTGCACACGGTCATGACGGGGACGGCGTACGACCCGCCCCGGGCGGTGCCGATCTCGGTGGGCGCGGGGCCGCCGCAGCGCATCGGGCAGTCCACCGAGCCGCCGCTCGTCTCCTCGACGCACCGGGCGTCGCCCTCGCCCTCCTCCTCCCCGCGCACCGGCGGCGCGAGCCCGTCGCCGTCGGCTCCGCGCCCTTCCCGTACGCCTTCGGCCACCCCGGCGAAGCCACCCGCACCGACGGGTTCGGGCAAGGTGAAGAGCTATCGCACCGACGGCGGCCGGGTGGTGTTCGAGCTGGGCGCCGACTCGGCGAAGCTCGTCTCGGCGACGCCGGAGCCGGGCTGGTCGATGCAGGTGTGGACGAACGACGCCTGGATCCGGGTGGACTTCGGCGACGGGGGCGGGAAGGACGGCACGACGTACTCGGTGTTCTGCACCTGGAACGGGACGCCGCCGACGGTGCAGATCGTCGAACCGTAGTCCGGACCCGGGATTGGTCAGGGGTTGGTCAGGGGTTGGTCAGGGGTTGTCGAAGACCGAGGGCGGCGGCGCGGGGGACGGCTTGGCAGCGGCGTCGGTGACGACGGCCGCGCCGCCGGTGAAGTCGGTGAGATCACGGCCGTGTTCGACCCGGCCGGGGTGCGGGTCGCTCGCCACCCGCCGGGTGAACTCCGCGACCGGGAGCGGCAGGGCCGAGGCGAGCAGGACCGCGTTGCCGAACCGGCGGCCACGCCACACCACCGGGTCGGCGGCCAGCGCCAGTTCGGGGAAGACGGCGGCGGCGGTGGCCACCTGACCGCGCAGATGGGCGAGCGGGGGCCCGTCGGCGAGGTTGGCCGCGTACCGCCCCTCGGGCTTCAGGACCCGGCGGACCTCGGTGAGGAATTCCGCCGAGGTGAGGTGGGCGGGGGTACGGGCCCCGCTGAACACGTCCGCGATGACCAGGTCCGCCCAACCGTCCGGGAATCTGCCGAGCCCTTCGCGGGCGTCGGCCGCCCGGACCCGGACGCGGGCCTGGGGGTCGAGCGGGAGATGGTCGCGGACGAACTGCACGAGGGGCGCGTCGAGCTCGACGATCTGCTGGGTGGAGCGGGGGCGGGTCGCGGCGGTGTACCGGGCGAGGGTGAACGCGCCGCCGCCCAGGTGCAGCACGTGCAGCGGCTGGAGCGCGGGGGCGGCGAGGTCGATGACGTGGCCGAGGCGGCGCTGGTAGGCGAAGGAGAGGTACGCGGGGTCGTCGAGGTCCACGTGGGACTGCGGGGCGCGGTCGATCAGGAGCGTCCAGCCGTGCGGGCGTTCCCGGTCGGGTATCAGCTCGGCGAGCCCGCCGCCGACCTGCCGCGAGACCGGCTCGCGCTCGCCCCGCCGTTCCAGCGTCCGGTCACCCGTGCCCTTGCCCTTGTTCCGGCCCGTGGCTCTGTCCGTGCCCGCGGCTTTGTTCCTGCCCCGGGCCGACGCTCCTCGACGTGCCACGTTCGCTGATCCTTGCTGGTGGGGGCCCGGGTCGCCGGCCGCGGCGGAGGTGTTCCGCCCGTCCGGCCATTATGGGCTCAGCAGCAGTTGTCGGCCGCCTCGATCAGCCGGGCGGCCTGGTCGAGGGCGGCGCGGAGCACGGCCGGATCGGTGACCGGGGCGTCGTCGGCGGGCGGGAGCAGCCAACCGGAGCCGGCACCGGTGGCGGGCGGCTCGGCGGGGATGCGCAGCCCGCGCCCGTCGGTCCTCGTACAGGCGCTGCCCGGTACGTCCCAGGCGTCGGCGGTGCCCGGCGGCACGAGGAAGCCGAGGGTGTCGCAGGCGCCGTCGTGCAGGACCGGGCCGACGGCCTCCTGGTCCCGTCCCCGGCGGAGGATGTCGACGGCTTCCAGCCCCTGGCGCGCCGGGACCGTGACGAGGTCGCAGGACTGGTCCCCCGGTGCGGAGGCGGCGGGGGCCGCGGGGACGAGGGGGTTCCTCGAACCGGTCCGGGTCGTCGGGGCAGGCGGGGGCATCGGTTGCGTCGCGGTCGTCCGTGAGCCGGTCTCCCTGCCGAGGTGCAACAAGGGAACCCCTCCTCTCATCGCCGAACGGAGCCACACTCCGTCTCCACGTGGACCAACGCCGCTGGTGCGTCAAGGGCTACGGGCGCACACCGCTGCAAAGGGTGGCAGTTCATGGCGGATCAGAGGCGGAATGCCCCTTTCGCGAAGAAACGCTGTGTGTGCATCCCGTCACAGCAGGTACGTTCTTGCTCCGCCGGGACACCGGGAACCACGGATCCCGGCCGCACCAGAGAGGGGCCGGCCATGGTGTCGACAGCGGCAGTTCCCAACCTCGCCTTCCGTCAGCTGCGCGGACAGCGCTCCGCCGGGGAGTTCGCGGCGGCCGTCCGCAGAGCGGCACGGGAGATCGGGGAGCAGGTCGCGTGCGACGCCCGGTACATCGGGCGCGTGGAGTCCGGGGAGATCCGCTGCCCCAACTACGCCTACGAACGTGTCTTCCTGCACATGTTCCCCGGGGCGACCCTCGCCGACCTGGGGTTCTCGGCCCGCGAGAGCGTACGGGGGCGGGGCGCCCGGGTCGTGTCCGAGCCGCCGCCCGCGCCGGCCGCCGGGCCGGTCCTCCCCCACCGCGACACCGAACCCGAACCCGAACCCGGACCCGGACCCGGACCCGGACCCGACGACATCACCGTCCCCGTCCCCATCCCCGAGGAGAGCGACGTGCTGCGTCGCGTGTTCATGATGAGCGGCACCGCCACGATGGCGGCCGCTTCCCTGGGTCTCGGCGGGGCGCCCGCCTCCGCCGCCCGGGTCTCTCTGCCCGCGCAGCGCCGGGTCGGCGAGGCGGAGGTGAGCGCCGTCGAGAAGGCCGTACGGCAGATCCGGCTGCTGGACGACCGGCACGGCGCGGACGGGCTCTACCGGCGGGCCGCGCAGCCGCTGCGTGCGGCGTACGAGCTGCTGGACGCGGGGACCGCCGCGCGGCGCGCCACCTCGGACCGGCTGCACGCCGGGGCCGGTGAGCTGGCGATCTCGGTGGGCTGGCTGGCCCATGACTCGGGCCGCTTCGACGACGCCCGCTCGCACTACGCGGAGGCGCTGGCCACGGCGCGGCTGGCGGGGGACGCGGGTCTTGAGGCGCACGCGTTCTGCAACACGTCGTTCCTGGCCCGGGACGCGGGGCGGCCCCGGGAGGCGGTACGCGCGGCGGAGGCCGGACAGCGGGCCGCCCGCGGGCTGGGGTCACCCCGGCTGCTGGCCCTGCTCGCGCTGCGGGAGGCGGGGGGCCGGGCGGGGCTCGGTGACCGTACGGGGTGCGACCGGGCGATCGGGCGGGCCCGGGCGGCGTTCGAGCGGGGGCCGGCGACGGGTGATCCGGAGTGGATGAGCTTCTTCCGGGAGGCGGAACTGGAGCTGCTGGAGGCGCAGTGCTGGTCGGCCCTGGGCGACTGGTCCCGGGCGGCACGGCACGGGCGGCGGGCGGTGGTGCTCCAGGACGCGCACTTCACCCGGAACCTGGCGCTGTACCGGGCCCAGCTCACGGGCGACCTGGCCCGGGCGGGGCGGGCGGACGAGGCTGCGGCCACGGGGCACCAGGTGCTGGATCTGCTGACCCGGGTGCAGTCCTCGCGGATCCGGGGGATGTTGGCGGGGGCCGCGCGCGTGCTGGAGTCCCGGGCGGGGGCGGGCCCGGTCACCACATTCCTGACCCGCCACCAGGACGCGACCACCACGGACCGCCCGCCCGCCGCACCCTCTGGCCCGCCCGGCGTTTGAGGACGGAACCGTTCAGCACGTTCCCGGTGCGCACAACCAGCCCGTCCGGCGTTTGAGGACGGAACCGTTGAGCGTGTTCTCGGGTACCGATCAGAGGCTCCCGCGCCCCGGGGTCCGTGAAGAGCCGCCCACCCTGCCGAAGGGTTCCGTCCTCAAGCCCCGGACGGGCTGGGTGGGCCAAGGGTTCCGCCAAGGGGACGCCCGCCCGAGCAGGGGAGACTCCATCCTCAAACGCCGGACGGACTGGGTGGCCCGAGGGTTCCGCCAAGGGGGCGCCCGCCCGAGCAGGGGGCTCCGTCCTCGATCGCCGGACGGGCTTGAGCGCGTGGCGCAGCCGGGACGCTAGCGCTCCAGGTGGCCCGTGTCGTTCCACCGCTCCACGGCCGGCAGGCCGTACGCCCAGCCCAGGACCGACAACGACGTCGGCTCCAGGCGGACGCGGGCGCCGAAGGACAGGTCCTCGCCCAGCCACCGCGCCCCCAGCGCCCGCAGGATGTGGCCGTGGGCGAAGACCAGGACGTCCCGGTCCGCCGAGCGCGCCCAGTCGACGATCTCGTCCGCGCGGGCGGTGACGTCGGCCACGGACTCCCCGTCCGGCACCCCGTCGCGCCAGATCAGCCAGTCCGGCCGGTCCGCCTTGATCTGGGCCGGGGTCAGCCCCTCGTACGCCCCGTAGTCCCACTCCATCAGCGCGTCCCACGGCTCGGCCCGCTTCCCGAACCCGGCCAGTTCGCAGGTCTCGGCGGCCCGGACGAGCGGGCTGGTGCGGACCTCGACGCCGGGCAGCCCCGCCCAGGGCTCCCGGTGCAGCCGTTCGCCGAGCAGTGCGGCGCCCTCGCGCCCGCTGTCCAGGAGCGGGATGTCCGTCCTGCCGGTGTGGTTGCCCCGGACCGACCACTGGGTCTGGCCGTGCCGGGCGAGCAGGATGCGCGGTGCCATGACGGCTCTCCCTGAAACGCTGAATCGCTGGTGATGGGCCTTCCATCATCCCGTACCGGGCGGAAAGGCAACCTCCGGGGCCGTGCGGGCGTCCCTCCCTGAGCAGCCGCCCGCCGACCGCTTCGACCACGGCGGGGAGCGCTGCGTACGGGATGTCCGGAAGGGACCCCCGGGGGAATCGGCGGCACGGTGCCGCCGTACGGTTGAACGCTTGCCGTCGGCCGCATGAACATGGGGAGAGCTACCGGATGCCGCACGCCACCGCGCCGCCCGTGACCGGTCATCGGCCCCGCTGGTGGACGGAGCTGCCACTGATCGCGGTGGTGTACGCGCTGTACTCGGTGGGCCGGCTCCTGGTGCGCGGCGATGTGTCGACCGCGGTCGACCACGGCCTGGCGATCCTGCGGCTGGAGCAGGCGCTGTACCTCAACGCCGAGCACCCGCTCAATCGTCTCTTCACCAGCACCCCGTCGCTCGGGATACCCGCCGACTTCGCGTACGCGTCCCTGCACTACCTGGTCACCCCGGCCGTCCTCATATGGCTGTTCCGGCGCAGATCGTCGGCGTACCGGGCGGCCCGGGTCTGGCTGATGAACTCCACGCTGCTGGGGCTGGTCGGCTTCACGCTGATGCCGACCTGTCCGCCCCGGCTGCTGGACGCGAGCCACGGCTTCGTCGACACGATGGCGCAGTACAGCGCGTACGGCTGGTGGGGCGCGGGGGCGAGCGCCCCGCGCGGGCTGAGCGGGATGACCAACCAGTACGCGGCGATGCCCAGCCTGCACGTCGGATGGTCGCTGTGGTGCGGGATCCTGCTGTGGCGGCACGGCCGCCATCCGCTGGTCCGGGCGGCGGGCATCGCCTATCCGCTGATCACCACGATCGTCGTGATGGGCACCGCCAACCACTACTTCCTGGACGCCGTCGCGGGCGCCGCCGTGATGGGTGTCGGAGCCCTGCTGACCAGGCCGGTCATCCGGCTGGCCGACCGGTTCAAGGTCTGGGCCGGAGCCCGGGTCACCGGCCCGCTCGCGGCGCTGTTCGACGGCCGGTCCGCGAGCGGCCGGAGCACCGTTCCCGCGGACGTTCCCGAGGCCGTTCCGGCGACCGTGCCCCCGAATGTCAGTGCCGGGTGCAAGACTTCCCCGGGTGAGCGAATCCCCGGCCAGCGGACCACCTCCGCAGATCCCCCCGGCGCGGCAGTCGGCGGCCCGGCAGACAGAGACGCCGCCGACGCGGCCGCGAGCGACGACGCTCCGGCAGCGGCTCGCTGAGCTGCGCGGCCCGTCCGTCGCACCGCATCCGCTCGATGCCAGAGCCCTCGCCGCGCTGGCCGCCAATCCCGGCTGCAAGCGGCGGGCCCTGCTCGACGGCGCCGGGGTGGACAAGGGCGTGCTGGCCACCGCGCTCGGCTCCCCCGCCCCTTTCGGGCAGTCCCAGTTCGCCTTCATGCGGGGCAACGCGTTCGAGGCGAAGGTCAAGGCCGACGGCGGGGCCGAGCTGCTGCGCCTGCTGTACGAACGGCTCGGCGGCGGCGCCCCGGCCCCGGCCGGTGACGTCGCCACACCCGATCTGAGCGCCGCCGGTCCCGAGGGCCGGGCCGCGCGCACCGCGCTGGCCCTGCGGGAGGCCACGGCGGCGGGCGGCTGGGCGCTGCTGGACCATCCGATGCTGGCCCTGGAGGTGGCGGGCTCCCCCGCCTATCTGGAGCCCGACGCGGTGGTGGTGCATCCCGACGGCCGGTGGACGGTCGTCGAGATCAAGTCGTTTCCGATGATCGACGCCTCCGCCGACGCCTCGAAGGTCGGCGCCGCCGCCCGGCAGGCCGCGGTGTACGTGCTGGCGCTGGAGCGCGTCGCGGCGGTCACGGAGCGTGCCGAGGTCGGGCACCGGGTGCTGCTGGTCTGCCCCAAGGACTTCTCGAACCTGCCGACCGCCTCCGTCGTGGACGTGCGCAAGCAGCGTGCCGTGACCCGCCGGCAGCTGACCCGGCTGACGCGCGTCGAGGACATCGCGGCGGCGCTGCCGGAGGGCACGACGTTCGACCCGGCGTGCCCGCCCGAGGAGCTGGACGCCGCCGTGGCGGCGGTGCCCCCGGCGTACGCCCCGGAGTGCCTGGCCGCCTGCGAGCTGGCCTTCCACTGCCGGGCGAAGTCCCGGGCCGAGGGCGCGGTGGAGGCGCTGGGCCGCAGTGTCCGCGGTGAGCTGGGCGGGCTGACCACGGTGGCCGGGGTGCTGGCGGCCGCCGCGGGCAAGGAGGGCGATCCCGCCGATCCGACGGTCGCCGCGCTGCGCCGGGCCGCCGCCCTGCGCTCCGAGGCCCTGGAGAGCTCCGCCGTCCTGCGGGCCGGGGCCCGGGAAGCCGCCTCGGTCGCGGGCGCCGGAAATCCGGAAGGTGCGGCCGCATGTCGCTGATCACCACCCTGGCCCGGCTGGAGGCCGTCGACACCGGCCGCGCCCAGCCGCTCGCGACCGTACGGCACCGCCATCTCACCGACCGGCCGCTGGTGCTGGTGCCGCTGACCACCGCGGGTGAGGCCGGGGCCCCGCTCGGGGCGCTGGTCGGCACGGACCGGGAGGCGCCCCGGCTGCTGGCCGTCGCCCAGCCGCGCGACCGGGACCTGCGGTTCGCGTTCCTGGCCGAGCTGGCGGAGGCGGTCCTGCCGCACATCGAGGCGTACGCGGACGTCGTCGAGCCCGCCGAGCGCAACGAGACCGATCCGGCGACCGGCAGGAAGACCAAGGTCGAGGTCGAGCTGTGCACGGACGCCGCGCAGCTGATCGTGCCGAGCCGGGCGGGTGTCGAGTTCGTGCGGCTGCTGGGCCGGTCCATGCGGTTCCGCCGCACCGCCGAGGACGATCCGGACACCCCGTATCCGGCCCCGGCCCGGGTGCCGCTGCTCGGCCGCTGGCTGACGCACTACGGGGAGCGGGCCCGGGTGCCCGGTTCCTCGCTGCTGCCCGCCGCCACGGATCTGCTGAACCGGCACTGGGCGACCGGGCAGAGCAGCCTGGAGGACCAGCACCTGGGCGCGCTGCTGGCCTGGATCGACCCGCCGGCCGGTTCCTCGGGGGCCGAGGCGGCGCTCCGGGCGGAGCTGGCCCGGGACGGCGAGGGCCAGCTGCTGTGCCCGCCGGCCGGTCCGGCCACCGATCCGGACTTCGACAACCGTCTCCTCGCCCCGGCGATCGAGCGGTACGACCGGGCGCGTACGGCGTTGGCGTCCGCCGAGGACGGTCTCGCGGCGGACGCCCGCCTCGGCGAGCTGAGCGACGCCGAGCGGGCGATCCGTTCCCTGCTGGCGAAGGTGATGCTGCCGACCTGGGACGCGGTGTGGCGGAGCCTCGATCTGCTGCGGGAGCTGCCGGAGGGTTCCCGGGCCGAGGACCGCTGGACCCGGGACCGCTGGTCGTTCACCGCGCACCGCGACCGGGTGCGCTCGGGCGAGCCGCCACAGCCGCGCCGCGACGACGCGGTGACGGCGGCCCAGAAGCTGGCCTCCCGGGAGACCGCCCAGGCCCAGCTGGAGGCGCAGGAGGCGCTGGACGATCCGCTGGTGCTGGCGGGCCGGCGGCTGGCGGGCGAGGCCTTCCTCGCCACGGTGACCGAGGTGGAGATGGCGTACACCGAGTCCAAGCGGCCCTCCCCGCGCCCGCTCGTCACCGTCCGCACGGACGAGCGTCCGCATCTGGGCGAGCGGACGAAGGTCTACCGCTCGCTGGACGGCAAGCCGCAGACGGCGGAGTTCGTGCGGTACGCGGACGCCTCCCCCGCCGACGCGGACGCCGGCTCCGCCGACGTGTACGCCTCCCCGGTGGCCGAGGACGGCGAGATCCTGCTGGTGCTGCGGATCCTGGACCGGATGGGCCGGGGCAAGGAGCCCGCGCCCGGTTCGGTGCCGGAGCCCGGGGAGCGGATCGCCTGGACCCTGTTCGAGCACGACCAGCGCGGCGGCCCGAAGCTGCCGGACCCGGAGGAGACGCCGTGGACCCACGGCGGCCCGCCGGGCGCGGACGCCGCGACGCGCGCGGAACACCCCGACCCCGTGACCCCGGAGGACCTGCTGTGATCCCGACCGCCGTCGCCACCGCCACGGAGGGACCGCTGTGACGACCGGCCACCCGGGAGGACCCGCTGTGCGTGCCGTCTTCGACCCGGGCGCGGAGGCGGCGCGCGCGACCGGCGCGATCCTCGACGACACCCTGCGCGGCTCCTCCCGGGGCATCGTCGTGGACTCGCCGCCCGGCGCGGGCAAGTCGACGCTGGTGGTCCGGGCCGCCCTGGAGCTGGCCGCCGCCGGGCATCCGCTGATGGTGATCGCGCAGACCAACGCCCAGGTCGACGACCTGGTGGTGCGGCTCGCGGAGAAGGACCCGGAGCTGCCGGTGGGGCGGCTGCACAGCAGCGACTCCGACCCGTACGACAAGGTGCTGGACGGGCTGTCCAACGTGACGAAGTCGGCGAAGGCGGCGGATCTGGCCGGACTCGACGTGGTGATCTCGACGGCCGCCAAGTGGGCGCACGTGAAGAACGTGGAGCCGTGGGGGCACGCGATCGTCGACGAGGCGTACCAGATGCGCTCGGACGCGCTGCTGGCCGTGGCCGGGCTGTTCGAGCGGGCGCTGTTCGTCGGCGATCCGGGCCAGCTGGACCCGTTCTCGATCGTCGGCGCGGACCAGTGGGCGGGGCTGAGCTACGACCCGTCGGCGAGTGCGGTGTCCACGCTCCTCGCGCACAATCCGGAGCTGCCGCAGCACCGGCTGCCGGTGTCGTGGCGGCTTCCGGCGTCGGCGGCCCCGCTGGTGTCGGACGCGTTCTACCCGTACACCCCGTTCCGCAGCGGTACGGGCCACGGGGACCGGAAGCTCTCGTTCGGGGTGGCGTCGGACGGATCGGGGCCGGACCGGGTGCTGGACGTGGCGGCGGAGTCCGGGTGGGGGCTGCTGGAGCTGCCGGCCCGGCACACCCCGCGCACCGATCCCGAGGCGGTACGGGCGGTGGCGCTGGTGGTCCGGCGGCTGCTGGACCGGGGCGGCGTCGCCACCAGCGAGCGGGCGGAGGGTCCGGTGCCGGTGACGGCGGACCGGGTGGCGGTCGGTACGGCCCACCGGGACCAGGCGGCGGCGGTGCGGGCGGCCCTCGCGGAGCTGGGCGTCACCGGGGTCGCGGTGGACACGGCGAACCGCATGCAGGGCCGCGAGTTCGACGTCACGGTGGTGCTGCACCCGCTGTCGGGGCGGCCCGACGCCACGGCCTTCCATCTGGAGACGGGCCGGCTGTGCGTACTGGCCTCGCGGCACCGGCACGCCTGTGTCGTGGTGTGCCGGGAGGGGGTCGCGGATCTGCTGGACGAGCATCCGTCCACCGAGCCGGTCCAGCTGGGCGTCACGGTGAAGTTCCCCGACGGCTGGGAGGCGAACCACGCGGTGCTGGCCCACCTCGCGGAGCGGCGGGTGCGGTGGCGGCCCTGAGCGGGGGCCCGTTCCCGGAGCCCCGGGGCCGCAGCGTGTTCCCGCAGTCCGGAGCCCGGGGCGCACGGTCACGGCCCCGAGCGGGCGCCGCTCCCCCGCGCCCCCGACGCACACCCCGGCCCCCTTGCGCGGGGTTGGACAATGGAGGGTGGCCGTCCGGGTCTTCCGGTCATCAGGTCGCCCGAGGGAGGAACACCACATGACACAGTCCGAGCGGAACGAACGGCAGCGGCTGCGCCCCGCGCCACTGCTCTTCGAGCCGTCTCAGGCCACGGCGGATCCGGAGCACTTCTTCGACCTGGAGTCGATGGAGGACCCCCGCGAGCTGCTGGCCCGTGCGACCGAGCTGACGCAGGCCTTCCGGGCGGCGACGGACCGGTCGGTGGAGTTCCAGGCGCTGGCGGCGGCCCAGCTCGCCGACCCGCGCCGGTTCGACCGGCTGACGGCGGCGGATGTCGCGGAGCGCGCGGAGTGGACCGAGGACTACGCGAAGAAGATGATCGAGTTCGGCCGCACCCTGCTGGACGCGCCCAGAGCCTGATCCACGGGGTGTCCTCCCGGGCAGGCGCCGACCCATGGGGCCGGTGTGACGTGTGGGGCGGGCGGGGCAGGTGCTGTTCCGGCAGGCCGGTGGTCAGGTCCCGTGGCATATTCCGGCGCGCAAGATACCCCTCCCTCTCCGGCCCTGTCCCGGTTTCCCGCAACTCTCGGAATCCTTTCCGTCACTCCCGGTAGACCTTTCTCCATGAGCGCATGGCTGAAAGACGAAACGACCCTGCAGGCCGGTGCCGCCCCGCACCACGGCGTCGACATCTTCGCCCTGCTGCGGGACCAGTCCGGACCCCAGGCCGCCCAGGTCACGGCGGCCGGCGCCGCCTGGCTGGCGGGGGCCGCCCCCTACCCGCGCAGCACGCTCTCCCAGTGGGAGGAGCGCCCCACGGCGCCCGGGGTGCTCCCGTGCGGTTCCGCCTTCGACGTCGTGAACGTGCCGGCGCTGTTCGGGCGACGGATGCTGGAACAGCTCTGGGCCGAGGGCCCCGGCTCCGGTCCGGTCGCCACGCACCGGGGCCGGATGCTGCTGTTCGCCGCCCCCGGAACGGCCCAGCGGCTGCCCTCGCTGCTCGCCTGGGAGGAGTGGGGGTCCGGTGGTGCGGCGGGCACCGGCGAGCGGCGCGGGGAGGTGCCGCCGCTGCTCTGTCACGGCACCGGTGACGCCGTGACCGTACCGCCGCTGACCTGCGCGTCGTCCGACGGCGGGCCGCGCTGGGTGGTCGCCCCCGACACCCGCAACCCCTGGCTGCCGGGCCCCGACGTGCTGCTCTGGGCCTGTGTGCGGGTGAGCCGGTCCGGGGCCTCCCGGGGTGCCGCACCGACGATTTTTCCTCGGGCGGATCAGGATGCTAATGTCTACGACGTCAGCAGGCGCCGTTAGCTCAGTTGGTTAGAGCAGCTGACTCTTAATCAGCGGGTCCGGGGTTCGAGTCCCTGACGGCGCACAGACGGAAGAAGCCCTTCGCGGAAGCGGGGGGCTTCTTCGTGTTCCGGCACCGGGCGGTGCGGTCAGACGCCGGTGGTGATCCGGACGGTCCAGGAGCCGGACGGGGTACGGTCGGCGACCTCGACGCGGGTGCCGGCGCCCGGCACGGTGAAGGTCTCCCCGACCCCGAGCGGGGCGTCGGCCAGGGGCGGGTAGACGGAGCGGTCCCAGCAGGCCCCGGTGTTCGGATGGGTGTCGACCACCTCGACGGGTCCGCCGCCGGAGGCCGTACCGCTGCGGACGCGGTAGATCAGGATGCCCTCGGCGCAGGTGCCCCGGTCGTTCCCGGTGGCGCTGCGGGCCTCGATGGCCAGGGCGCTGTCGCTGCCGGTACGGACGACGGCGAGGCGGGTGCCGATCGACCCGCCGGGCACCGGGGCGGCGGCGACCGGTTCCAGGGTGAGGTCGGCCGAGCCCTGGACGCAGACGACCTGGCGGCCGCCGAGCCAGCCGAGCTTCCACTTGTGCCAGCCGAACAGGTCCGGGGCCAGGCCGAACTGGCTGCCCATGACGTCCCAGTCGCCGACGTGGGTGTCCCAGTCGCCCTTGCCGTCGGTGGGCCGGTGATAGAGGTCGGCGAGGTCGAAGACGTGCCCGGTCTCGTGGGCGAGGACGTTGCGGTCGGGCGGGTGCTGCTCGAAGACCGTGACCACGCGCCGGATGTCGCTGCCGTCGGCGCGCAGCGGCCGCTCGAAGTTGACGACCTTCGTGGCGTCGGAGTCGACGCCGGGGGCGTCCGGGTCGGCCACCAGGTAGACGACGTCGTACCGGGAGAAGTCCACGTCCGCGTCGGCGGCGTCGATGGCGTCACGCAGGTAGGCGGTGCGCCGTTCCGCGTCCCAGTCGCGCTCTATGCCGTACCAGGTGGAGTCGCGCGGCATCCGGGTCCAGGTCCGCTGCGGATGGGCACGCAGGGTGAACCGGCCGTAGCTGGCGCGTTCGAAGAAGCGGGTGGTGGCGGGAAAGTGGTCGGCGGTGAGCGTCTCGGGGGTGAGCGTGGGCTCGGAGTCCGGGAAGGACAGGAAGATCATGACCGCGTCGAGCCCCCGGCCGGGGCGCGGGTAGGACCCGTTCCAGGTGTTCAGGCCGAGCGAGTGGTGCGCCGCCGTCCGGGGCAGGGCGCAGGGAGTGGCGTCCCCCGTGGCGGCCGCGGCGGGGCCCGCGACCAGGGACATGGCGGCGAGGGCCAGCAGCGAGGTGGCGGCGGCGGCCAGGCTGCGCAGGGGCGGCCGTTCCGCTCGCTCCGGTCCGCGACGGGACGGCACATCGACCTCCGGGTGGGGAAACGCGGTCCTTCCCGTCCACCCTGTGCCGCTTCACCACGGCATGCCCTGTTGTGCTGCCCCACACGGGTCAGCGGTCAAAATCACCACCCACACCTTCACGGAACGTCACCATCGGTCAGCTTGGCCATCCGATGCAACAGATCCGTGCAGAACCGATCAGGACCGGGCAAAGCGGAACGCCTGCTACCAGCCATTCACGGACCCGCGCGATGGCCCGGACCGGACGGCGAGCTGGAACGGCCGACGCGGCACCCTCTATGCTTCACCACGCTTTCCCGCGTGGAACGGGTCCCTTCACGGAACCGCCACCCGGTGGCCTGTCCGACCCCACCAGTTCACGACGACCTTCACAGCGGGAGCGAGCGGTGAGCGGAACCTCCGAAGGGCCGGGCGCCCCGGCAGGCACAGCCTCCGGCGTGCCGTCCGCGCCGGTCACGGAGCGTCATGCGACGGCGGCCCCATCCCCGGCGGACCTGCCCCCGGCGGACCTCCCGCAGACGGCGACGGAACCGCACCCGGACCCGTTCCCGGCCGGTGACGGTCCCACCGCCGCCGAGCTGCGCGACTACCGGGCCGCCTTCAACGCCGCCACGCTCCCCATGGGCGTCGTCGACGGCCGGGGCCACGTCGTACGCGCCAACGAGGCGCTCGGCGGGCTGCTGGGCGCCCCGGCGGCGGTCCTCGCCGGACGGCAGGCGTGCGAACTGCTCGACCTCGCCTCCGACGACCGCACCTGGCACGCCTACCGCGAGGTCCTGCTGGGCCGCCGTTCCCGGTTCCGCTGCACCCGCCGCCTCAAGCACCCCGACGGGCGCTCGCTCTGGGCCGAGATCACCGTCGTACCGATGACGGGAGCCTCGGCGGCGGAGTCCGCCCGGGTGCTGCTGACGGTCGCGGACGTCAGCGACCGGCGCGAGCTCCAGGAGCGGCTGCGCCACCTGCAGATGCACGACCCGGTGACCCGGCTGCCCAACCGGACGCTGTTCTTCGAGCGGCTCGCCTCGGCCCTGGAGACCCCGCCGTACCAGGACGACTCGATGCCGCCCCGGCAGCACGGCCGGATCGGGCTCTGCTACCTGGATCTGGACGGCTTCAAGGCGATCAACGACACCCTGGGCCACCGGACCGGCGACCGGCTGCTGGCCGCCGTCGCCGCCCGGCTCACCGACTGCGCCGAGAACGACGCCTCCCGCAATCCCGGCGGCAGCCGGCTGGTGGCGCGCCTGGGCGGCGACGAGTTCGCCATCCTGGTCGAGGACTCGGCCGGTACGCAGGAGCTCACCGACCTGGCCCGCTCGGTCCTCGCCGCGCTCCAGCAGCCGTTCGACCTCGCCGGGCAGCGGCTCTCGGTCTCCGCGTCGATCGGCGTGGTCGAGCGGACCGCGGCGGGCACCTCGCCCACCGGTCTGATGCAGGCCGCCGACACCACGCTGTACTGGGCGAAGGCGGACGGCAAGGCCCGCTGGACCGTGTTCGACCCGGAGCGCAACGCCCACCGCATGACCCGGCAGTCCCTCTCCTCCACGCTCCGGCCCGCCGTGGAGCGCGGCGAGTTCACGCTGGAGTACCAGCCGCTGGTCGGGATGGCGGACGGGGTGCTGCGCGGGGTCGAGGCGCTGGTGCGCTGGAACCACCCGCAGTTCGGCGTGCTGCCGCCGAATCGGTTCGTCCAGATCGCCGAGGAGGACGGCTCGATCGTCCAGCTCGGCCGCTGGGTGCTGCGCACCGCGTGCCGGCAGGCACGGCGCTGGCAGCTGGACCACCCGGACGAGCCGCCGCTGTTCATCAGCGTCAATGTCGCCGTACGGCAGGTCTGGGACTCCGACCTGGTCGCCGATGTGGCCCGGATCCTGACGGAGACGGAGCTCGCCCCCGGGCTGCTCCAGCTGGAGCTGACCGAGTCGGCGGTGATGGGATCGGGCGGCCGTCCGCTGCGGGCGCTCCAGGCGCTGAGCGACATGGGCGTACGGATCGCCATCGACGACTTCGGGACGGGGTACAGCAACCTCGCCTACCTCAGCCGGCTGCCGGTCTCCGTGCTGAAGCTGGACGGGGCGTTCGTGAAGGGCTTCCGGTACGAGGACGGTACGCATCCGAGCCCGGCCGACGAGACGATCGTGGAGGCCATGGTGCAGCTGGCGCACCGCCTGGGCCTGACCGTCACCGCGGAGTGCGTGGAGACGGCCGGGCAGGCGGAGCGGCTGCGGCGGATCGGCTGCGACACCGGGCAGGGCTGGCTGTACTCACGGGCCGTGGCGCCGGAGCAGATCGCCGGGCTGATCGGGTCCCGGCCGCTGGAGGGCTGACGCCCCCGGACGCCCGGGACCCGTGGGAGGACGGGCCTACGAGGCGTTCGGCAGGCCGTACGCGTCCGCGATCAGGTCGTAGCTGCGCAGCCGCGCGTCGCCGCCGTGGGCATTGGCGGTGATCATCAGCTCGTCGGCGCCGGTCCGCTTGGCCAGGTCGTCGAGGCCGCCGCGGACCTCGTCGGCGGTGCCGTGGACGACGTTGGAGAGCCAGCCGTCGACGAACTCCCGCTCCATCGGGGAGAAGTCGTACGCCTCCGCCTCCTCCGGGCTCGGAATGAGCCCCGGGCGGCCGGTGCGCAGCCGGACCATGGACAGCGCGCCGGTCAGCACCTGGCGGCGGGCCTCGCGCTCGTCGTCGGCGGCCAGCGCCGAGACCCCGATCAGGGCGTACGGGGCGTCCAGCACGGCGGAGGGCCGGAAGGACTCGCGGTACAGGTCGAGCGCGGGGATGGTGTTCTGCGCCGAGAAGTGGTGCGCGAAGGCGAACGGCAGCCCGAGCGTGCCGGCCAGCCGCGCGCTGAAGCCGGAGGAGCCCAGCAGCCAGACCGGCGGCCGGTGCGCGGACTGCACGCCGCCGGCGGCGGTCGCCTGGACCGGGCCGGGCACGGCGTGGATCCGGCGGTACGGGTGCCCGTCCGGGAAGTCGTCGTCCAGGAAGCGGATCAGCTCGCCGAGCTGCTGCGGAAAGTCGTCCGCGCCCTCGTTGAGCCGGTCGCTGCGGCGCAGGGCCGCCGCCGTCGCGCCGTCCGTGCCGGGGGCCCGGCCGAGGCCGAGGTCGATCCGGCCCGGGGCCATCGCCTCCAGGGTGCCGAACTGCTCGGCGATCACCAGCGGCGCGTGGTTGGGCAGCATCACGCCGCCGGAGCCGAGGCGGATGCGGTCGGTGTGGGCGGCGATGTGCGCGAGGATCACGGCCGGGGAGGACGAGGCGACCCCGGGCATGGAGTGGTGCTCGGCGACCCAGAAGCGGTGGAACCCGCGGCTCTCGGTGAGCTTCGCGATGTCCACGCTGGTGCGCAGGGCCTGGGTCGCGGTGCGGCCCTGCCCCACGGTGACCAGGTCTAGGACGGACAGCGGAACGGCGGCCGTTCCGGCTGCGACGCCCCGGATCCCGTCACCGTCGCTCGCGCCGCCCCTCGCGCCGTCGTCGCGGGTCTCGTCGCCTCGGATCTCGTCCACGTGTCGGCCTCTCCCGGTGCTGCTGTCGTACGTCTGCGTATCGGAGAGAGACAACAGGAGGGCGACTCCGTTTTATTCCCGGAGGTCCGGCGCTCGCGCGGAGGGTCCGGGCTCGCGCGGCCCCGGCACGGGCGCGGTGGTGCTACTCCCGTACCTCGATGCCCTTCGGCTCCAACTGCCGCAGCACCGGCTCACGGGTGGCGAACAGGGTGCCGAGCGTGGGCGCCCAGGTGCGGCGGTCGGTGAGGCGCAGCCCCTCCCACACCGTGACCTGGTTCGCCGTGAGGACGGGCTTGCCGAGCAGCTCCTCCAGCTCGGGGACGTACGCGGCGGTGTGCAGAGCGGTGTCCGGGACCAGCACCACCTCGGCGTCCGGGTGGTCGGCCTCCCTCACCAGCCGTTTCACCTCGTCCGGGCCCCAGGACCCGGCCTCTGCCGAGGAACCCGCCCCGCCGGACGCGGCGGCCACCACCTCGACGCCCGCCGACGCCAGGAACTCCGCGAAGAGGCCGGTGACGTCCTCGGGGTAGGGCGAGGCCACGGCGACCCGTCCGGCGCCCAGCTCCCGTACCGCGTGACCGAAGCCGATGGAGGTGCTGGAGGCAGGGAGGCCCGCCGCCCGGGCGAGCGTGGCGACCTGCTCGTGGGCGCCCTCCCAGCCCTGCGCGAAGCTGCCGCCGCTGGAGGCCCACAGCAGCGCCTCGGCACCGGCGAGACGCAGTTCCTCGACGCCCTCGGCGAGCCGTGCGGGGGCTCCCTGCTCGCGCAGCGCGTCGGCGCGGTAGGCGTCCTCGCCGGGCTCGGTGGCGAACAGGGGCAGCCGGATGTCGGTGTCGAGCAGGATCTCGATCCGTGGGAAGTCGTCCTCGGCGGCGTGGCCCGGGTAGAGAAGTCCTACGGTCGTCATGTCCACCCTTCCTGTGCGTCGACGGCTCGCCGCGCGGCGAGCGACCCCGGCACGGGGGCGCGGCGGCCCCCGGACGCTCCGGCGGCCGTGACCGCGCGACCGGTCACTCTTGCCCCGACTTGTTCCCAGTATTCCCCCGCGCGAGCGCCGGGGCGCGCGGCCGGGCCTCGTTGACGCGGGGGTGGCCTGCTGCGAGCGTGGCGGTCGTTCACATCCGTATCCGTATCCACCGCGGAGGGCCGACCGCCGATGCCGGATCCCGTCCTGCTCGTCCTCGACGCCGAACCGTCCCCGCGGCTCGGCCGGCTGACCGGCAGGGTGGACGTACGGTACGCGGACGCCGCCTCGCTCGCCGAGCGGCTGCCGGCCGCCGATGTGCTGCTGGTCTGGGACGTCGCGTCGGACGCCGTACCGAAGGCCTGGCCGGGGCCAGGGCGGCGGCCGCGCTGGGTGCATACGGCGAGCGCGGGCGTGGACCGGCTGCTCTGCCCGGAGCTGGTCGCCTCCGACACCGTGCTCACCACCGCGCGGGGCGTCTTCGAGCGGCCGGTCGCGGAGTACGTGGCGGGTCTGGTGCTGGCCTTCGCCACGGACCTCCCCGGCACGCTGGAGTCCCAGCGGCAGCGGCGCCGGCACGACCGGGAGGGGCAGGGGGTCGCCGGATCGCGGGCGGTGGTCGTGGGGGCGGGTCCAATCGGCCGGGAGATCACCCGGCTGCTGCACGGCCTGGGGGTCACGGTGGCGCTGGTGGGGCGGACCGCCCGGCGCACGATCCACGGGGTGGCGGATCTGGACCGGCTGGCGGCGCGGGCGGACTGGGTGATCGCGGCGGTCCCGCTGACGGAGTCGACGCGCGGAATGTTCGACACCCGGTTCTTCGGGCTGCTCCAGCCGTCGGCGCGGTTCATCGACGCGGGGCGGACGGCGACGGTGGTCGAGGCCGACCTGGTGGACGCGCTGGACCGCCGCTGGCTCGCGGGGGCGGCGCTCAGCACCTTCCAGGAGGAACCGCCGGACGCCGGAAGCCCGTTGTGGGACGCCCCGGGGCTCGTGCTCACCCCGCACCTGGGCGGGGACACCGCGGGCTGGCGTGACCGGCTGGGCGAGCGGTTCGTGGCGATGTACGAACGGTGGTCGCACGGCGAGCCATTGCCGAACGTGGTCGACAAGGCCCTGGGCTACGTACCCTCGCCGGACCTGCCCGACGGCTCGGGCCCGCCCAGCGCCTCCGGCCCCCACGTCAGCGGGTCAGCGGCGCGGCCCGGGTGATGAACTCCTCGATCGCCTGCCTCGCCCCGGCGTCCAACGCGTCGTGCTCGGCCTGGTCCTGTGCGGTCGACACGTCCCGTGTGCACTGATAGGCCCGTTCGGCGGCGAGGATCACCTCGTGGTCGTCGGTGAGCAGTTTGACCCGGTAGAGCACGTTCCTGCTGGCGGTCCGAAGGCGGTGGGCCTCGTCGCGGGCCTCGATGAAGGCGTCTTCCGTACGCCCCTCCCGCATGCGGTACCAGCGGCCCGCCTGGCCGTGGCGGTAGTCCTCCACCGCCGCGGCGAACGAACCGTAGGCGGCCGTGCGCTCCTGCCGGAGCGCCTCCGACCGCGCGAACCGCTCACTGCGCGTGGCCGCGAGGCGCTGGAAGAGGTGCGTGACCACCGCGCCCATGAGCGTGCCCCCGACCGCTACGACGCTTGTCCGTATGGCAACCATGACGCCACCTGATCACAGGAATGACTGATGCGGAGTCATGAGTCGCGCGTGACGGGGGAACACGCCCCGCACACCGACGGTCGCCCTCCGCCCCCCTTCGGGCACGGGAAGGTCACCTTCCGGCCACTGTTGGGTTACATGCCCCGGCTTCCTGCATAGACGTACGGGATCGGGCAGGCGCTCACCCTGTCCGGACTGTTCGACCTCCAGGAGATTGCGAACCATGGCTGAATTCCCGAACCTGTCCCGCCGGGGTTTTCTCAACGGATCGGCGGCCGTGGGCGGCCTCCTCGTCGTTCCCGGCCTCCTCACCGCGTGCAGCAAGACCGACTCCGGCTCCGCGACCGGCGAGGGCGCCCTGGACAAGCTCCGTAAGCAGGGATTCGTACGGGTGGCGTACGCCAACGAGGCCCCGTACGGGTACCTGGAGGGCAAGGAGCTCAAGGGCGAGGCCCCGACGCTGCACCGGGAGATCTTCAAGGCGCTGGGCGTGGACGAGCTGAAGCCGACGCTCTCCGAGTGGGACGGACTGATCCCCGGGCTCCAGGCCGGGAAGTACGACGTGGTCAGCGCGGGCATGGCCATCACCCCGGAGCGCTGCGGCAACGCGATCTTCTCCGAGCCGGAGTTCATCTCGCCGACCGCGCTGATGGTGAAGAAGGGCAACCCGAAGAAGGTCACCGACCTGGCCTCCGCGAAGGAGGCGGGGATCACCGTCGGCGTGATGTCGGGTGCGGTGGAGGGCAGTTACGCCAAGGGGGCGGGCATCCCCGAGGACAAGATCAAGACGCTCCAGAAGCCGCAGGACGGGGCCGACGCCGTCAAGGGCGGCCGGATCGACGCCTTCCTGCTCACCGGCATCTCGCTGCGCTGGCTGGCGAAGACCAACACGGACACCGAGGTCACCGAGGCGTTCGTACCGGAGCTGGACGGCAAGGAGCAGTTCTCGCCGGGCGGCGCGGTGTTCCGCAAGGGCAACGAGGACCTGCGGGACTCCTTCAACCGCGAGCTGAAGAAGATCGTGTCGGACCGCTCGCGCTATGTGCAGCTGCTGGAGCCGTACGGGTTCGGGGAGACGGAGATCCCGCCCGCCGACCTGAAGACCGCGGAACTGTGCAAAGGCTGACGGGGCGGACGCGCACGCATGAGTGACTTCTTCTCCCTCCTCTTCGAGGAGCTCCCGAGAGTCCGGTCGGGTCTGTGGGTGACGCTCCAGGCCACGGTCCTGGGCGCGCTGCTGGCCGGAGTGCTGGCCTTCGCGCTCGGGCTGATGGCGGGCAGCCGGCTGCTCCTGGCGCGCGGGTTCTCCCGGGTGGTCGTGGAGTTCTTCCGCGGCACCTCCCTCTACGTCCAGCTGTTCTGGCTCTACTACGCGATGCCCCTGCTGACCGGCTACGAAATGGAGCCGCTGGCCTGCGGGGTGGTCGCGTTCGGCCTCAACTTCGGTGCGTACGGCGCCGAAGTGGTGCGGGGCGCCGTCAACTCCGTACCGCGCGGTCAGTACGAGGCGGCGATCGCCCTCAACCTGAGCCCGACCAGACGGCTGTGGAAGGTGATCCTGCCCCAGGCGTGGGTGCAGATGATCCCGAGCTTCACCAACCTGCTGATCCAGTTGCTGAAGGCGACCCCGCTGCTGTGGCTGCTCTCGGCCGCCGATCTGATGACGGTGGTGCAGCAGCTGCGCGACCGTACCGGTGAGACGGTGACCGCCTATCTGACCCTGCTGGCCGTCTACTTCGTGCTGGCGTACGCCCTGACGATGCTGATGAATCTGCTGGAGCGGAGCGCCAAGCGGCGGCTCGGCCTGGACGCCGGCGCGAAGGGCCTGTTCAAGAGCCGCAGCGCGTCCACGACCGCCGCGGGAGGTGCCCGGTGAACGAATTCGACTGGAACGCCGTCAGGGAGTCCCTGCCCGACCTGCTGAACGGGTTCAAGATCACCCTGCTCGCAACCGTCCTCGGCACCCTGGTGGCGGCCGTGCTGGGTCTGGCCGTCGCGATGGCCGGACGCGCGCCCAGCAGGTTCGTGACGGTGCCGGTGCGCGCCGTCACGGAGTTCGTCCGCTCCACTCCGCTGCTGGTTCAACTGGTGGGTGCGGCAGCTCTGTTCAACACGGTGGAGCCGCTGTACATCGGCATCGCGGTGCTGGGCATCCACTACGCCGCGTACACCTCCGAGGTCTACCGGGCCGGGATCGATGGTGTGCCGAAGGGCCAGTGGGAGGCGTGCCGCGCGCTGTCGCTGTCGCCCCGGCGCACCTGGCAGGCCGTGATCCTGCCGCAGGCGGTGCGCAACGTGCTGCCCGCGCTCGGGAACTACGCGATCTCGATGTTCAAGGAGACGCCGTTCCTCGCCGTGATCACGGTGCAGGAGATGGTCTTCGAGGCCCGGAAGTACGGGGCCGACCACTTCGCGTACACCGAGGTGTTCACCCTCGCCGGCCTGATCTTCCTGGTCGCGAGCTACCCCACGTCGCTGTTGATGAGAAAGCTGGAGAAGCGCCTTGGCCACTGAACCCCTTCCCCTGAAGAAGACGGAGTCGCCGGGGCCGGCCGCAGCTCCGCAGGACGCCGTCCCGGCGGCCGCCCGCACGGGCGAGCCGCTGGTGCGGTTCGACAAGGTGGTGAAGCGCTACGGCGACCATGTGGTCCTGGACGAGCTGGACTTCACCGTGGACCGCGGCGAGCACGTCACCCTGATCGGGCCCAGCGGTTCGGGCAAGACCACGATCCTGCGGTTGCTGATGACGCTGGAGAAGGTCAGCGGCGGGGTGATCTGGGTCGACGGCTCACCGCTGACCCACGTCCGCACCCCGGGCGGTGCGCTGAAGCCCGCGGGCGAGAAGCAGCTGCGCGAGTCCCGGAAGAAGATCGGGATGGTCTTCCAGCAGTTCAACCTCTTCCCGAACATGAAGGTGATCGAGAACATCACCGAGGCCCCGGTCAGCGTGCTCGGCAAGAGCCGCGAGGAGGCGGAGGTCCGGGCCCGGGAACTGCTGGACCTGGTCGGGCTCTCGGCGAAGGTCGACGCCCACCCCTCCCAGCTCTCCGGCGGCCAGCAGCAGCGGGTCGCCATCGCCCGCGCCCTGGCCATGGAGCCGGAGATCCTGCTGCTGGACGAGGTGACATCGGCGCTCGACCCGGAGCTGGTGGCGGGCGTGCTGGAGCTGCTGGAGGACATCGCCCGGAACACCGACATCACCATGCTCTGCGTGACCCACGAGATGAGTTTCGCCCGGGACGTCTCGGAGAAGGTGCTGATGTTCGACGCGGGGCGGGTCGTGGAGTCCGGATCCCCGGAAAAAATCTTCTCCGATCCGTCGCACGAACGCACGCGCGAATTCCTCAACGCGGTCCTGTGACCTCGCAGTTGAGTCAC
Organism: Streptomyces sp. iso_384; assembly: GCF_056172905.1. Taxonomy (NCBI): domain Bacteria; kingdom Bacillati; phylum Actinomycetota; class Actinomycetes; order Kitasatosporales; family Streptomycetaceae; genus Streptomyces; species Streptomyces sp. iso_384. The sequence goes on along the minus strand of NZ_JBWBTT010000001.1, from coordinate 1,339,514 downwards.
CGCCCATGACATTGGCATATGCCAGACGGGTGCGCCCCAGATGACAGCTCCGGGGCGCACCTACTGACTCGTCAACTGCCGCCCCGTACCGGCGGTTCGGCGGCTATCGTGGGGCGAAAGCTTGCGGTCACAACCTGGTAGGGGGGACACCGTGGCGTTGAAGCCCGAGCCGACCGCACCGTTCCACTCGGTGCAGTACGCCCTGCGCGTGCTCGAAACGGTCTCCAAGCACGGCGACGGCGTGACCGATGCCCAGATCTCCCGCGAGACGGGGCTGCCCACCGGCCACCTCTCCTCCCTGCTCCTCACCCTGCGCCGCGAGGGCTATGTGGAGCAGGTCAGCGACGGCGCGTACGTCATCGGCGCCTCACTGCTGCTGCTCGGCTCCGGGGCTGCCCGCCGCCAGGCCCTGGAGGACCGCCTCCAGCTCACCCTCGCCGAGCTGCGCGACTCCGTCGGCGCGGCGGTCTACCTCAGCCGGTACGTCGACGGCGAGGTCAGCGTGACCCAGGTCGCGGACGGCCCGCTCACCCCGGCGGTCAACGAGTGGGTGGACTTCCGCTCCTCCGCGCACGCCAGCGCGGTCGGCAAGTGTCTGCTGGCCCAGCTGGACCACGACGGGCGGCGCGACCACATCTCCCGGCACCGCACGGCCCGGCTCACCTCGCGGACGATCACCAACGAGAAGATCCTCTTCTCGCAGCTGGACGCCCAGTCCGCCACGGTCCCGGTGCTGGACCTCCAGGAATACGCGGTGGGCACCGTCTGCGCGGCCGTGCCGCTGACGGCCGGCTCCTCCGCGGGCTGCCTCGCCCTGTCGCTGCCGATCGAGGACGCGCACCGGCTGAAGTCGGCGGCCGAGACGCTGAGCCGCCGGGCGGCTCCGGTGCTGCTGTCGCTGGCGCTGTAGGGCCTCTCCCGCCGGGTCCGGCCGGGGCGGCCACTGTCCGAGGCCCCGGGTAGCGTCACCGCCATGCGGACACCGACCCCCACCCTGGACCTGCTCGCGGAGTTCGACGCGGGCGTCGACGACTACTACGCCCCCGGCTTCGAGCTGATCGAGTTCGGGCACGACGACGGTGGCTACCCCCAGCTCTCCGACCGCATCCGGCCCTTCGCCCAGGCCACCGGCTCCGGCTCGACCTATGCGTTCTGGCTGCTCGACGACCGCGCCGGCCTCGCCACCCTGCCGGTGCTCCTCCTCGGCGACGAGGGCGGCGTCCACGTCGCGGCGCGCGACCTGCCCGAGCTGCTGCGCATCCTCGCCTCCGGCTGGGAGCCGATGTGCGGCTGGGACCACCTGGACTACTTCGACGAGCGCGGGGCGGAAGGCGGGGAGCAGGGCGGGGACGGGTACGACCCCTGCCCGGAGAACCCCGCGTTCCGGACCTGGCTGCGCGAGCGCTTCGGCCTGGAGGCCGCCGAGGATCCGAACGAGATCGTCCGGGCGGCGGGCGAGGAGCTGCGGGAGCCGTTCGCCGCCTGGATCGGGCCGCTGATCCCGGACGCGGTGGGCGGGCACGGGGCGGCCTAGGCGGGCCTTCGGCGGCCTCCGGGAGGTCCCGGACGGAGGGTGTCATCAGCACCCCTGCGGACCAGGTATTATTTTCGAGTCAGCAGGCGCCGTTAGCTCAGTTGGTTAGAGCAGCTGACTCTTAATCAGCGGGTCCGGGGTTCGAGTCCCTGACGGCGCACGACACGGGGTGGCGGTCTTCTTCACGAAGGCCGCCACTTCGCTTTTCCGGCCGCACCGCTCACACCGCCCTGCCGTGCTCCTCGTACCGTCCCAGCAGGGCAGCGAGCCCCTCGGCGTCCAGGGGGACGTAGGCCCCGTCGCCGTCCCGGTCCCACCAGACCGGGTCCGGGCAGCGGAAGCCCGCCCGGCGCAGCGCCACCCGGTGGATCTTGTTCGTCGCGGTGACCGGCATCCGGTGGAGGATCCGGACGAAGCGCGGGGCCATCTTCGTCCCCAGGTCCGGCTGGGCGCGCAGAAAGGCGGCGAAGGCCGCCGGATCGAAGGCCGCGCCCGCCCGGAGCGTCAGGGCGGCCATCACCTGGTCGCCGGTGACCGGGTCCGGGACGGCGTAGACGGCGGCGGCCGCCGCCTCCTCCCAGCGGGCCAGGATGTGCTCGATCGTCGCGGCGGCCAGGTTCTCGCTGTCGACGCGGAGCCGGTCGTCGGTGCGGCCGGCGAAGTAGAGGAAGCCGTGGGCGTCCCGGTAGAAGAGATCGCCGGTCCAGTACCAGCCGCGCCGGGCCCGCTCCGCGTCCGCCGCCGGGTTGCGCCAGTAGCCCTCGAAGGGCGTCGGGCCCCGGTTGACCAGCTCGCCGATGGCCTCGTCGCCGTTGAGCAGCCGCCCGCCCGGGCCGAAGCGGGCCGGGGCCCGCTCCGCTCCGGTCTCCGGGTCGACGACGGCGAGATCGTCGCCCGGGGCGGCCCGGCCGATCGCGCCCGCCGGGGTGCCGGGGGTGTGCTGGATGGCCGCGCCGCCCTCGGAGGAGCCGTACCCCTCCACCAGCCGCACCCCGAACCGCTCCCGGAAGCGGTCCGCGTCCACCGCGCCCGCCTCGGTGCCGAAGCCCAGGCGCAGCGGGTGGTCCCGGTCGTCGGGGCGCTCGGGGGTGGCGAGCAGGTACTGCACGGCCCGCCCCACGTAGGTGAAGTACGTCGCCCCGTAGGCGCGTACGTCGTCGAGGAAGGCGGAGGCGGAGAAGCGGGGGCGCAGCGCTATGGCGGCTCCGGCGGCCAGCGCCGGAGCCCAGTCGGCCAGGACCGCGTTGCCGTGGAACATCGGCATGCAGATGTAGTGGGTGTCGGAGGGCCGTACGTCGAAGTGTCCGGCGAGGGAGGCTCCTGCCCCGGCGAGCCGGCCCTGGGTGCAGATCGCGGCCTTGGGCGCGCCGGTGGAGCCGGAGGTGAAGTAGAGGAGCATGCGGCTGTCGGGGCCGACCGGGGCGAGCACGGCGTCGCCGGGGCGTGCGCCCGCGTACGGGGCGAGCAGGGCGGCGTACGCCTCGGTGCCGGTGACCACCACCCGTACGCCCGGCAGCTCCAGATCCGCGAGGAGCGGCAGATGGGCGCGCTCGGTGATCAGGATCGGGGCTTCGGTGTGCAGGATGTCGCGGGCCAGCTCGGGGCCCCGCCGGGTCGGGTTGATGCCCGCGACGGCGGCCCCGGCCAGGGCCGCCGCGCTGAGCCACAGCGGGAACTCAGGGGTGTTGTCGAGCAGTACGCCGAGGTGCGGTTCGCCGCCGCGAGGCAGCAGATCCGCGAGGAGCGCCGCCCGTGCGGCGGCGCCCTCGACCACCTGGTGATGACTGAGCACGGTGGGGCCGTGCTTCAGGGCGGGCCGGTGGTCACCCCATTGACGTCGTACGAGTTCCGCGACGGTGCCGGTACTCCTCATGGCGCCGCACGATAACTGATGAAGCGTCAGAACTTAACGTCGGAGCAGGCGTAGAACGCGTTGGTGGTGTCCGCGACGTTCCACACGGCGAGGATGATGTGCTTGCCGCTCTTCTGGGTGGGGATCGTGCCCTGGTGGGTCAGCGTGGCCGGCGGCTGCTGGTTCCCGTAGGGCACGGTCATGAAGGGCTGCGATTCGAGCGCGGCCCGGGTGAGCGGCTTGGTGGAGTCCCAGCCGTTCTTGGTGATGTAGTAGCGGAAGTCGCTGGTGGAGTGGCGGGCGGTGAACTGCCAGCGGAAGCTGTAGCCCTGTCCGCCGGTGACCTGGGTGGCGGGCCAGTTGCCGCCGCGCGGGTCGTCGAGCTGGGCGAACTGTCCGTTGCCGCCGGAGCAGATCTTGCCGTCCGCCGGTCCTGCCGCCGGGAAGCCCTTGGGCCCCTCGACACTCTGCGGCTCCCACTGGATGTTGCCGCAGCCGGTCACCGTGCCGTTGGCACAGAGCTTCTGACGGCTGATCGGGGAGTCCGTGTAGCCGTGGCTGCTGGCACTGGTGGTCGCGAGCACCGAGACGCCCGCTATCGCCAGACCGATCACGGCCGCGCTTGCCTTTTTCCGCATGGGCTGTCGCTCCTCTAGAACGTGGGGGAGGTTCCATGAGCATTGCTCGACTGCTGCGCGCTTGGTGCGTGTGCGTGGTGCCGGTGTGACACCTGTGCGGTGCCTGTGCATGCGGTGCTGCGGTCTAGACCAAGTCTTAGATTATTGACGCGGCGTGAACATGTCCAGACCAATGAGCGTCATATTCCGACGGTCCGCCGAACCCGCGCCGAACCTCCCCCGCACGCTCAGGCCCCGTCTCCTCCCCCGCTGCGACCGGTGTAGAAGGCAACGGTCAAGTCCTTGACGAGTGCCTTGCGTTCGTAGTCGTCGAGCTCGACGATGCCGCGCGTGGTGAGCCGGTTGACGGTGTCGTCGACCGCATCCACCACGGAGGTGAGCACGCTGTCGCGGTGCTTGGAGTCGATCGCGGCGATCCTCCGCCGCTGCATCGCCGCCGCGACCTCGGGGGCGTACTCGATGCCGGTCGGCTGCGCGGAGTACACCTCCACGCCCACGGGTTCGCAGTCCGCCTTCAGCATCCGGGTCAGCGCGTCGCCGACCGCCTCCGCGTCGCGCAGGCTCGGGGCGTCCTCATGGAACGCGTCGGCCGGCAGCTGCGAGAGGACCCGGGCCATGGCGGCCTCGACCTGGGCGCTCAGATACGCCTCGTGGTCCTCGATGCCGAGGACGGCCCGGACCGTGTCCTTGATCCGCCACACCACGAGGACGACCACACGCAGTGCGGTGCCGTTCGCGTCGACGGCGGGCAGCGGTTCGCTGCGCCAGTGCCGCAGCCGTACGTCGACGCGGCGGCGCAGCAGCAGGGGCGAGACCCAGACGAGGCCGGTGCGGCGGACGCTGCCCCGGTAGTCGCCGAACAGCGTCAGCACCCACGCGTACCCGACCCGGCCCCGGCCGAGGCCGCCGAGTGCGAGGAGCACCACGGTGGCGAGGAGGGCGAGCAGGGCCCAGGCGCCGGCGCCGATGCCGAGGTCGGGCCGGGAGGTGAGGCCGACGGCGTTCTGCCAGGCGGCGGGCAGTGCGCCGCGCCACCACAGGACGGCCAGTCCGCCGGCGATTCCGGCCGCGCCGGTGAGGAGGGCGGCGTAGCCGGGCAGGGCGGGTCCGGGCCGTTCGGCGAGCCGGGGGTCGGCGACCGGGGCGGGCCGGGTCGACGGCTGCACCCGGGTCTGCGGCGAACGCGGCACCGGGGGCCGCCGGGTGGCGGGCGCGCGGTCGCCTCCGGCGGGGCGACGCACGACGGACGCGGGCAGGGCCGCCGCATCGGCCGGCTCCTGGTCGTCACGGAAGAGGAGGTGTACGGGGATGGAGGCGGTGGTCTCGTTGGCGATGACGGAGTGGCGGCGGGCGGGGTACGGAGGGGTCGCCGCGGCCGTGGTGGCCGGTGTCCCGGTCCTGCTCCCGGCCCCGGTCCCGGTCCCGGAAGCCGGTGCCGACGCGGGCACGGGTGCCGTCCCGGACGCGGGTACGGGTACGGACACCGGCACGGAGAAGGTGGCGGAGGCGGCCCGGTCGCCGGGGGCCAGGTCCAGGACGAGATCCAGCTCGGTGTCGGGTCCGGAGTCGTCCACGGGGCCCTTCGCGGGGGCGGCCTGGCCCTCCCGTTCGACGGAGGCCTTCTTGGCCGACCCCTTTCCGGCCCCCGGCTCGGCCCCGTAGGAGGGATGCGGGGTCCACTCCGCCGAGGGTTCCGTCCTCGAACGCCGGACGGGCTTGAGATGGAGGTTCCCGTCCAGCGGGACGGGGCGCGCGGGGGCGGAGGCCGAGGCCGGCCGGTCCGAGGCCGGGTGCGCGGGGGCCGGGCGGTCCGAGGCCGGGTGCGCGGGGGCCGGGCGGTCCGAGGCCGGGTGCGCGGGGGCCGGGCGGTCCGGGGTCGGACCCCCGGCCGGCTGGACCGGACGACGGTCCGGGGTGCGGCCCTCCGCGGTGGAGCCACCGGTCGGCCGGTCCGGGGCCGGGCCCAGGGGCAGGCTCACGTTCGGGGGCTCCGGGGTGAAGGTCCGGGGCGGCACGGGCGGGGTCTTGCCGGCGCGCGGCGCAGGCCCGGGCTCGACGTCCGCCGCGGGTGCGGACTCGGCGCGCGGCGCAGGCGCGAGCCCACCGTCCGCCGCGGGTGCGGAACCGGCTCGCGGCGCAGGCGCGAGCCCACCGTCCGCCGCGGGTGCGGAACCGGCTCGCGGCGCAGGCGCAGGCCCGGGCTCCGCATCAGCCGCGGGTGCGGAACCGGCGCGCGGCGCAGGCGGAAGCCCACCGTCCGACGCGGGCCTGCGCTCACCGTCCGACCCGCGCGGGCGCTCGCCCTCCTGGCGCGCGGCCTTGTCGCCGATCGGGCCGAAGAGCGGCGGCGGGGCACCCCGGTCCGCGCGGCCGAACAGCGAAGGCGGAAGCTCGGCGTCCGGCACCGGCGCAGGCGTCGGCTCGGCGCCCGGTGCGGGCGGAGTCTCAGAGCCCGGCGCAGCCCGAAGCCGACCGTCCGGCGAGGCCCGAAGCCGACCGTCCGGTGCGGGCCGAGGCCGACCGTCCGGCGCACCCGGAAGCTCACCGCCCGGCACATCCGCTCGCTCGCCCGCCGGCCCCGCCACGGCCGGCCCGAACAGCGGGGGCGGGCTTCCCTTGCCCGGTGGGGCGAAGAGCGACGGGGGGAGGTGGTCGTCCAGGGGGTGGGGGGTGGGGGTGGTCCGGGGGGTCTGGTCGTTGTTGGGGGTCACCGGTTCCCGATTCCTTTCCGTCACGTCCGTCACGCGAAGAGCCGGCGCCAGGTCTCCGGCCCCGGGTAACCATCGGCCGCACCGCCGCGCCAGCCCTGGGCCCGCTGGAACGCCTCGACGTTGCGGCGGTCCGCCTCGGTCCAGAGCGGGCCGGGGCCCGACACGTAGTGCTTGCCGTATCCCTTCTTCACCAACTGTTTGCCGAGCCGGTCGACATGGCTGTTGGACTGACCCGGCTTGAAATAGCCGCGTCCGGGGAACGCGACGGCCGTATTCGGGCTGCCGCCCGCGCCGGCGGCCGGAATGTTCCGTCCGGCGCCGGTGGTCAGCAGGCGCCAGGTGTCCGGGCCGGGGATGCCGTCCGCCTCCTTGCCCTTCCAGCCCTGCGCCTGCTGGAACGCCTGGGTCGCCCGCCGGTCCGCCGTTCCCCACACGGGCCCGGGGCCGACCGCGTAGAACCGCTTGCCGCCCCGCTGGACCAGCATCCGGCCGAGCTGGGTGACGTACTTGTTGTCGGCGCCGGGGCCGAACTGCTTGGCTCCGGGGAAAGCGGTGGAGGAGCCGGAGCCGGGCGAGCCGCCGGTGACGCCTTTGTACCGGTAGGCAACGTATCGGGATGAGTTGTTCCAGTACGCCATGGGTGTCGACCGCTTCCGCGTCTGCGGGCGCGCCTGCTCGTAGGCCACGTAATGGGTGCGCGTGTGGTCGGTCCAGCCGCCGAAGATCGTGACGTGCGATCCCTTGGCGGGGTCGGCCGGGTTGTGGAAGAGGAGGATGTCGCCGGGCTGGAGGTCGGCGCGGGCGATCCTGGTCCCGTAGGCGGCCAGGCTGCCGGTCCACTCGTTGGTGCCGAGGTTCCAGGCCATCGACACATAGCCGGAGCAGTCCTGGCGGTAGCCGTCCGACCAGTACTTCTCCATGCTGTACGGGACCTTCGCCGACACCCACCTCTTGGCCCGGTTGATGATGTCGGCCCGGGTCGTCTTCGGCGCGGCCGCTCCGGCGGACGGCGGGCCCGAGGCGCCGCTGCCCTTCAGCGGGCCCTTCTCGCCCTGCGGAGTGGCCGGCTCCGGGTCGGCACCCCCGTCGGCGTGCGGGGTTTCCGGGGCGTGGCCGCCTGCGGCCGCCGCACCCGCCGCCCCGCAGGAGAGGACCACCCCGGCGGCCGTCGCCAGCACCAGGGCCCGCCGCGCGCCGTGCGCGGCGGGGTGTCCGCCGTGCCGCACCGGCAGCGCCCTCGCGGCGGTGCGCCGCCGCGCGGCGCACCCCGCGCATCCGCAGTCGATGGCGGGTTCGTACTCCTCGAAGACCGGCACAGTCATGCGATTCCCCTCCGCACTCGTCATTCGTCAAGATCTTTGGGCGCAGCCGCAACGGGCGTCAGTGTTTCAACTATCCCGACATATCGCATTTTGACGGAACAAAAGAAAAAAACGACTATCTGACGGGGCGTGGCGGCCGGTAAATGGTTCGGAGCACCCCTGAAGGTCCGGTAGAGTTCTCCAGGTCAGCAGGCGCCGTTAGCTCAGTTGGTTAGAGCAGCTGACTCTTAATCAGCGGGTCCGGGGTTCGAGTCCCTGACGGCGCACGCACGGTCGAAGCCCCCTCACGTTCAGTGAGGGGGCTTTGATCATTCCCTGTCCGGTATCCGGTGACACCCGGCGGCGCCCCGCGACCGCACACGAACAGCTACGCGTCGAACTGCACTCCGTCACGAGGCAGTGACGGAGGGGCTCGCGAGCGCCGGTCTCCACTTCGTCACACCCCCTCCACAACTGGGGTCCAAATCGTGCGTATGACCGGTAAACAGTCCGTTTCACCCTTGCGATCCCGTTCCATGTCGGACAATCTGTCTGGGGGCCCGACGGGCGCCAAGGGGGCTGCTGATCCGTACAGTTGGCACAGCAGAGCGTGACGTTCCGGTTGTCCGTTCCGCGGGGTGGGGGTCCCGCTCGGTGACGGACGCCGAGGGGGCATCATGCAACCGGAAGGCTTCCGAACCATGTCTGTGGGGACGGTGGCTTGCCACCGTGTGCGTACCCGGTGAAGAACGGGGGCCACCGCGCACGCACAGGAGAGACCGAACAGTCACGCACCAGCATGCGTGCGGGGGGATGTACCCATGACGTCGACGCCGCCAGGCGACCGGCAGGAGAACGACGCTTCCCGGACGACGCAGCTCCGGATACCGGCGCAGCTGCGGGCCGGCGCGGCGAGGCGGCGCGCCAGGAAAGAGCTGCCGCGCTACGACTACGAGCACTACAGCCGGCTCGCCGGACCGCTGACGCAGCCCCCCGCGGGCAAGCCGTACAAGGTCCAGTACCGCTCGCTCATATCGCAGGAGCCGCACCGCGTGCGCGCGGCGCTCCTGCTCGGCGCGGCTCCCCTCGTCTCGCTCGGTCTCTTCGCCTGGCTGATGCAGCCCGGCCACTGGACGGACCGCGACCCGAACCTGGACAACGACCTCCTGCTGGTCCTCGACATCGTCATGCTGGTCTCGATCGGTCTGATCGAGCTGTTCCGCACGATGAACGTCCTGTCGAACGCGCATGCCACCCTGGTCGCCCGCGACCCGGTCCCGGTGATCCCGGAGTCCGGCACCCGGGTCGCCTTCCTCACCTCCTTCGTTCCCGGCAAGGAACCGCTGGAGATGGTGACGAAGACGCTGGAAGCGGCCGTGAAGATCCGCCACCGCGGTCTGATGCACGTCTGGCTGCTGGACGAGGGCGACGACCCGGCGGTCAAGGAGGTCTGCGCCCGGCTCGGTGTGCACCACTTCTCCCGCAAGGGCGTGGCGCACTGGAACCAGGCCAAGGGCCCGCACCGCGCCAAGACCAAGCACGGCAACTACAACGCCTGGCTGGACGCGCACGGCGGCGACTACGACTTCTTCGCCTCGGTCGACACCGACCACATCCCGATGGCGAACTACCTGGAGCGGATGCTCGGCTACTTCCGCGACCCGGACGTCGGCTTCGTCATCGGCCCGCAGGTCTACGGCAACTACGACACCTTCGTCACCAAGGCCGCCGAGTCGCAGCAGTTCCTCTTCCACGCGCTGATCCAGCGCGCGGGCAACCGCTACGGCGCGCCCATGTTCGTCGGCACCAGCAACGCGGTCCGGATCTCGGCGCTGAAGCAGATCGGCGGTCTGTACGACTCGATCACCGAGGACATGGCCACCGGCTTCGAGATCCACCGCCACCGCAACCCGGCCACGGGCAGGAAGTGGCGCTCGGTCTACACCCCGGACGTGCTGGCCGTCGGCGAGGGCCCGACCGCGTGGACGGACTTCTTCACCCAGCAGCTGCGCTGGTCGCGAGGCACCTACGAGACGATCATCGGGCAGTTCTGGAAGGGCTTCGGGACCATGCCGCCCGGCAAGCTCTTCAACTACACGATGATGATCATCTTCTATCCGATGTCGGCGTTGAACTGGATCCTCGCGGCGCTCAGCTGCGCGCTCTTCCTCGGCATGGGCGCCTCCGGTGTCCAGATCGACCCGACGATCTGGATGATGCTGTACGGCAACGCCTCCGCGCTCCAGATCGGCCTGTACATCTGGAACCGCCGCCACAACGTCTCGCCGCACGAGCCCGAGGGCTCCGGAGGTCTGGCCGGCATGGTGATGTCCGCGCTCTCCGCGCCGATCTACGCCCGCTCGCTGATGGACGCGGTGCTGCGCCGCAAGAGCTCGTTCGTGGTGACCCCGAAGGGCGACTCGTCCAGCCCGGACACCCTGTTCGGCACCTTCCGGATCCATCTGTTCTTCATCGTCGTCTTCGGCGCCTCGATGATCTCCTCCTTCTTCCTGGGCCACAGCCACCCCGCGATGGTCACCTGGGCCACGCTGGCGCTGCTGATCACCGCCGCGCCGATCATCGGCTGGCGGTACACGATCCGCGCCGAGAAGAAGAAACGCCGGTCGGGCGGAGGGTCGCACCGCAGCGGCGGACCGGCCCCGGAGCCGAGGCCCCAGCCGCTGCCCGGAGCACCCGGAAACGACCAGACCATGCAGATCTCCCTGGGGGGACGTAAGAAATGAAGTACCGTCCGAGCCGCCGTACCCGCCGCCTGGCGATCAGTACGGCGGTGGTTCTCGCGCTCGCGGGGGCGAACGGGCCGTGGCTGTACCGCTTCAGCACCGAGCGCTATCACGAATACAAGATCAACCAGCCGGACTACAAGGCGGCCAACGGGCACTGGGACTTCCTGGACGTCCCCTCCGAGCACCGGATCAACACGATCCACGCGGCGCTGCTGCACACCGGCAAGGTGCTGCTCGTCGCGGGCTCCGGGAACAACCAGAAGAACTTCGACGCGAAGAGCTTCCGCTCGGTGCTGTGGGACCCGAAGACCAATGTCTTCAAGGACATCCCCACCCCCAAGGACATGTTCTGCGCCGGGCACACCCAGCTGCCCGACGGCAAGCTCCTCATAGCCGGCGGCACCAAGCGGTACGAGAAGCTCCAGGGCGATGTCACCAAGGCCGGCGGCCTGATGATCGTCCACAACGAGAACCCGGACAAGCCGATCACCCTGCCCGCGGGCACCCGGTTCACCGGCAAGGAGAACGGCAAGACGTTCGTCTCCAAGGACCCGATCCTGGTCGAGAAGGCCACCAAGGTCTTCGACAAGGAGACCGGCGCGTTCCTGCGCAACGACCCCGGGCTCGGCCGGATCTACGTCGAGGCTCAGCAGACCGGCAAGAAGTACGAGACCGGCACAGAGGACAACTACCGGGTGGCGGGCCTGTCCGGCTCGGACACCCGCAATGTGTACGGCATCGCGCAGAAGCTGGCCCTGGACAAGAAGGACTTCCAGGGGATCAAGGAGGCCTTCGAGTTCGACCCGGTCGCGGAGAAGTACATACCCGTCGACCCGATGAACGAGGCCCGCTGGTACCCGACGCTGACGACGCTGGAGGACGGCAAGGTCCTCGCCCTGTCGGGTCTGGACGAGATCGGGCAGATCGTCCCCGGCAAGGACGAGATCTACGACCCGGCGACCAAGGAGTGGGAGTACACCGGCATCGAGCGGAAGTTCCCCACCTACCCGGCGGTCTTCCTGCTGAACGACGGCAAGCTCTTCTACTCCGGCTCCAACGCCGGATACGGTCCGGCGGACGTGGGCCGCGACCCGGGCGTCTGGGATCTGGCGACGAACAAGTTCAAGAAGATCCCCGGGCTCAGCGACCCGGACCAGATGGAGACCTCGGCGACGGTACGGCTGCCCCCGGCCCAGGACGAGAAGTTCATGGTGATCGGCGGCGGCGGGGTCGGCGAGTCGGAGAAGTCCAGCGAGAAGTCCCGGCTGGTCGACCTCCAGAAGAAGAACCCGGAGTTCACCGACGGGGCGTCGCTCTCCGAGGGCACCCGCTACCCCAGCGCCTCGCTGCTGCCCGACGACTCGCTGCTGGTCACCGGCGGCTCCAGCGACTACCGCGGGCGCGGCGGCTCGGACGTGCTCCAGGCCCGGCTGTACGACGCGAAGACGGACACGTACAAGAAGGTCGCGGATCCGGCGGTCGGCCGGAACTACCACTCGGGTTCGGTGCTGCTGCCGGACGGCCGGGTGATGATCTTCGGTTCGGACTCGCTCTTCTCCGACAAGGCCAACACCCGGCCCGGCGTCTTCGAGCAGCGCATCGAGATCTACACCCCGCCCTACCTCTACCGTGACTCCCGGCCGGAGCTGACGGCCGGGCCGAAGAAGATCGAGCGCGGCTCCACGGGGCTGTTCACCACGCAGCACGCCTCGAAGATCACCTCGGCGAAGCTGATGCGGCCCTCGGCGGTCACCCATGTCACCGACACCGACCAGCGCACCGTGGCGCTGGAGATGAAGAAGTCGAAGGACGGGATCACCGTCACCGTGCCGGAGAACCGGGCGCTGGTGCCGGCCGGTTGGTACATGCTCTTCGTCACCGACGACCAGGGCACCCCGTCCGAGGGCATGTGGGTGGAGGTGCCCGAGTAACGGCGCGGGCGAGAGCGCGGGCGCGTACCGCGTCCGTACGCGGCGGAGGCCGCACACCGGGAGATCGGGCTCCCGGTGTGCGGCCTCCGGCCGTTGCCGCTACTTCGTGGCGCCGGCCAGGCCCAGGGCGTACTCCGGCCACCAGTCGCCGGCCTTCGGGCCGCCCTTGCAGTCGCCGTCGGACTCGCCGGGGCGCTTGATCCACAGATAGGCGTCGACCAGCTCGTCGCCGGTCCGGGTGGTCGGCGCCTCGCCCAGCGCGCGGCCGGGCGGATTGCACCAGCTCTCGGCGGGGTCGCCGCCCGTGTAGGGGCCGTTGCCGTTGCGGCTGGTGTCGATGACGAAGGGCTTGTTGCCGATCTTCTCCGACAGCTTCTTGCCGAACTCCGTGGAGACGGCCGTCGTCTGGAAGTTGGAGACATTGAGCGAGAAGCCGTCCGCCTCGGCGATCCCGGCCCGCTGGAGCGGCTGGAACAACGCGTCGGGCGACTGCCAGCCGGCGTTGCCCGCGTCCAGATAGACCTTGGTGGCGGGCTGCTGCTTCAGCCGCTGGATCGCGCCCTTGAGGAGGTCGTAGCGCTCCTCGTGGAACTCCTGCGGTGTGCAGCCGTCGACCAGGTGCAGCAGGGCGTCCGGCTCCAGGATCACGGTGGCGCTGCGGTCCCCGATGCCCTTGGCCACTCCGTCCAGCCAGGAGCGGTAGGAGTCGCCGTCGGAGGCGCCGCCCTTGGAGAACTGGCCGCAGTCGCGGTGCGGGATGTTGTAGAGGACCAGCAGGGCGTCCCGGTCGGCCGCGGCTGCCGCCTCGGTGATGCCCCGCACCTGGGACTCCGGATGGTCCGGGGTGATCCACTCGCCGACCGGCTGCTGCGCTATCTTCCGGATCAGCGCGGCGTTCTTCGCGTCGCCGTCCTCGGTGTACGCGGCGACCTGACGGGCCGCGTTGCCGTCGGGGTTGACCCAGTACGGATCCTTGTCCTTGGGCTGCTGCTCGACGGTCGGCGCGCTCTTCTTCCCGCCGCCGTCCCCGTCACCGGAGCATCCCGCCAGCAGCAGGGCCGCCCCCAGCGCCGCCGCCGTACCGGTCGTCCGCAGGCCCGCCGCGCGCCTGCGCGTCCGGGACCGGCCGGTGTAACTGCCGTACATCCACTCCCCCTTGGGTGCACTGCCTGCACTGTTGCTCACTGGTTGCACCGATGTGCTGCCGGTCCGATCCATCCTGGCACAGCGGCCGGGCGCCCACGCTCCCACCCGTACAACGGTCACACCCGGGCACCGGTTCCGGACATCCCGTTCGAAAGCCGGTCATCCGTCCGGCGGGGCCCCTACAGTGGCGAGGGATCGGGCTTCCCACCGCACCGACCTCCCGTACCGCGCCGGGCGACTCCCGCGGCCTGGCGCACGCGGTCGAGGACCGGCCCGGCCGGCACGCCCCGTGAGCGGCGGCCGGCCGGGCCGGGTTGAACGGGGTGCGTCAGCCGCGTCCCTCGTGGGCCACGGCCTGTACGCGCTCCCCTGCGTCCCCGGCGTCTCGGGCGTCCCCGGCGTCTCGGGCGTCCTTCGCGCCGGTGAGGTACGCGGAGACGACCACGTTCGCCGTGTAGGAGCGGGTCCTGTGGTCGTACGTCCCGCCGCAGGTGATCAGCCGCAGCTCGGCCCGGCCGTCCTGGCGGGGCCCGTACGCCTTCTGCGCGTCGAACCGTTCGCGGGTGACGACCTGGACGTCGTCCACGGTGAACTCCGCGACACTGCCGTCGGTCCGGGTGACCTCGATCCTGGCGCCCGGCTTCACCGCGCTGAGCCCGTAGAAGACCGCCGGCTTGGTGTCGGTGTCGACATGGCCGACGAACAGGGCCGCGCCCTCCGCCCCGGGCTGGATGCCGTCGCCGTACCAGCCGGCGGTCTTCGGCATGCCGTACGGGGGCGGGTCGATGGCCCCGTCGCGGTCGAGGCCGCGTGCGATGACAGGGGCCGTGATCCCGACGGAGGGGACCTCGACGCGTTCGGGGGCGGCGCCGGCGACCGGGTCGTGGGCCGGGGGCAGCTCGGCCCCGAAGGGGCGGCCGACCGCGGCCACGTCGCCGGTGGTGGGCCCCGACAGGCCGCCGAGCCCGCCGCCCGCCTCCTTGCCCCAGAGCCACAGGCCGAGCAGCAGCACGGCCCAGGTCACTCCGGTGAGCAGTCGCCCGTTGCCTGCCGGGCGGTCCTGGGCACTCATGTCAGCTGCCGGCCGGGTCGCGGCGCCGGCGCGTACTGCGCAGGGCGACGGCGACGGCCGCGACGGCGGCGAGCACCAGGCCGATCACCGCATGCCGGGTGCCGGGCCCCTCGGCCTCGGTGGACCGTTCGGCGAGGGTGGCGGTTCCTCCGCCGCCCGCCTTGACGGGTGCGGCGGGCGAGGGGCGGTTGTGGTGGACGACGGTGAGGGTGCCGGTCGCCTTGCCGTCGCTGTCCTCGCACGTCACCCAGACGTCGTAGGAGCGGGGTTCGGCGTCGGACCGGATCCGGGCCTCCGCGAAGAGGCCTTTGTCGTCGGCCGGGCGGAAGTGGGCGACCGAGGTGAAGGCGTCGGAGTTGCCCTTGGCCCGGCGGCCCTTGCCGCAGACGTCGACCCACAGTTCCACCTGCCCGCCCGGGGCGGTCGTGGACGGGGTGACCGAGACGGTGCCGGTACGCCGGTCGTCGTCGCCGGCCGGTGCGGCCGGGGATGCCAGCGCTGCGGGCGCGGGCACGGCTATGAGTGCGGCCGCCGCTGCGGCACAGAAAGTGATGGGCGTGAAACGCATCGTGAACCTCCTACGGGAAGGTTCACGCCTGCGACGGCGGCCCGCATCCGCAGTCCTCCGTTCGAGCGACTGCGGATGCGGTCCGCGCAGGTCAGCGGGGTGCAGGGTCAGCGGGGGTCCGCCGGGACGGCCCTGGCCGCCTTGGCTGCCTTGTCCGCCTGGTCGGCCTGGTCCGGCAGGTCGATGAGGTCGACCAGGTCGGCGATGGACTCGACGACGTGGGACGGGCCGAACGGGTAGCGGTCGATGTCGGCGACGGTGGTGAGCCCGGTGAGGACCAGGAAGGTCTGCATGCCCGCTTCCAGGCCGGCCAGGACGTCGGTGTCCATCCGGTCGCCGATCATGGCGCTGGTCTCGGAGTGCGCGCCGATGGCGTTGAGCCCGGTCCGCATCATCAGGGGGTTCGGCTTGCCCGCGAAGTACGGGTCCTTGCCGGTGGCCTTGGTGATGAGGGCGGCGACCGAGCCGGTGGCGGGCAGCGGGCCCTCGGCGGACGGGCCGGTCTCGTCGGGGTTGGTGCAGATGAAGCGGGCGCCCGCGTTGATCAGCCGGATCGCCTTGGTGAGCGCCTCGAAGCTGTACGTACGGGTCTCGCCGAGCACCACGTAGTCCGGGTCGTGGTCGGTGAGGACGTACCCGATGTCGTGCAGGGCGGTGGTGAGACCGGCCTCGCCGATGACGTACGCCGTGCCGCCGGGCCGCTGGTCGTCCAGGAACTGGGCGGTGGCGAGCGCGGAGGTCCAGATGTTCTGCACGGGCACGTCGAGGCCCATGCGCTTGAGCCGGGCGTGCAGGTCGCGCGCAGTGTAGATGGAGTTGTTGGTGAGGACGAGGAAGGGCAGCCCGGAATCCCGCAGCCGCTTGATGAAGGCATCGGCGCCGGGAATGGGCGTGCCCTCGTGGATGAGGACGCCGTCCATGTCGGTGAGCCAGGAAGTGATGGGCTTGCGGTCTGCCATGTGTCGGGACTCCTGCCGTACGCACTGCGTGCTGGGGGTGCCCGGACCGCGCCGTCCCGGCACCCCCAGCATAATTAGGAGGTCGTGATCGTGACCCCGTCGATCACCCAGTACCAGTTGTTGCTGCCGGTGTAGTGGAACCGGAAGCTCACGTTGGCGGCCCCGGGCGGGACGTCCAGGGTCAGCGCCTGGGGCTGTGAGATCACGTCCGAGGTGTAGCGCTTCACCTCGACGGGTGTTCCGCCGTTCCAGGAGGCGAGGATCCGGGCGCTCTGGCTGCCCTCCTGCCGGTACAGGGTGGTGAAGCCGAGGGTCACGGTGGACCTGCCGCCGACCGCGTACGCCGGAGTGACGAGCGTGGAGTCGTACGGTCCCGAGGACGCCTTGTCGTCCCACTCGTCGGAGTCGGCGACCGCGAAGATCCCGCGCGAGCGGACGTTCAGCTCACGGGACTGGTCGCGCTGGCTGCGGCTCCAGAACTCGTCGGTGGCGAAGGTCCAGCCGCGCCACTCGGTGACGCCCCCGGTGCCCATCGCGGAGTTCACGACGGACCAGCCGCTCGGCGCGGTGTGGGTCCAGCCGAGGACGCCCGCCGGGATCCCGGTCTCGTCGACGCGGGCGGACAGGGCAGGGTGGAGGGCCTCGAAGGGGTCGGTGGAGCGCTCCTGGACCGGCTTGCCGTCCAGGCCCCAGGCGGGGTCGGGGACGATGCCGAGCTGCTTGAAGACGGTGGCGGCGACGTCCACGAGGCGGGTGTCGGCGGGGCGGGCGCCGGCCGCGATGCCGGGGCCCTGGGCGAGGACGAAGGTGCGCCGCTCCTCGATGGCACTGCCGCCGTGGCCCCCGGAGTCGGTGTGGCCGTGGTCGGTGGTGACGATGACGGTCCAGCGTTCGGTGGCGTACGAGGGCCGGGCCCGGATCGCGGTCAGGAGGCGGCCGAGGTAGCCGTCCTGGACGTCGATGGCCTGGCGGTAGGCGGTGCTGGCGGCGCCGGAGTTGTGGCCGACGATGTCGGTCTGGCCGAAGTAGACGAAGAGCACGTCCGGGTTCTGGTTCCGGAGGATCGACTCGGTCTCTGCGGCGATGGTGGCGTCGTGGCCGGTGTAGCCGTCGCGGTCGCCGTCGAGGACGAGCTTGGCGTCGGCGCCCGGGGTGACGGTGCCCTGGGTGTCCAGGGGCTTCCAGTCGACGGCGGCGTAGGTGGAGAGCTGGGGGCGGACCTGGGCGAGGCGGGCGAGGAAGCCGGGGTAGCGCGCGTAGTTCTTCCCGGCGAAGGAGTTCTCCTTGACGCCGTGCTTGTCGGGCCAGACGCCGGTGGAGATCGTCGACCAGCCGGGGCCGGAGGAGGTGGCGGCCATGGGGTTGGCGTACAGCAGCGAGGTGCCGTACGTGCCGTTGGCCATCATCGCCTTGAGGTGCGGGGCGTTCGCGGCGGCGATGACGTCGTGGCGCAGCCCGTCCATGCCGACGACGAGCACCTTGTCCTTGCTGGTGCCGTTGGGGAGGGTGGGCGCGGCGTACGCGGCGGGGGCGGTGACGAGCGGGCCGACGGCGGCGGCCGTGGCCGCGGCGGCGGTGGTGGCGAGCACGGAGCGGCGGGACAGGGACCGGGTCACGTGATCCTCCGGAGAGAGGGCGGGTCGGGCGGGGGCGGGACGTGAACTTCCGTCTGGACCAGACCCGTTACCATGACGAGATAACCGGGCCGGGTCCAGACCTTCGCAGGAATCCGTGGCCGGAAGATGGCCGGTCAGCTTCCGGTGGCCGACTTCCAGGCGTCGATGTACGTGTCCAGGTTGGTCCCGATGTCCGACCAGTCGGGCTCGAAGATCTCCACGCCCTCCATCAGTCCGGCCAGTTCGACGGCGTTGGCGTCGGTGGCCTTGATGTCCTTGCGGGCGGCGAAACCGCCGCCGACCGCGCTGACGTCGCGCTGGGCCTGCTCGGAGAGCATGAAGTCGAGCAGCTTCTTGCCGTTCTCGCTGTGCGGGGCCTTCGCGACGAGCCCGGCGGCGTACGGCAGAGCGAAGCTGGTGGGCTTTCCGTCGCCCTTGGCGGGGAACCAGATGCCGAGGTGGGGCATGTCCTTGGACTGGGCGAAGTTCATCTGCACGTCCCCGTTGGCGACGAGGAGTTCACCCTTGTCGACCTTGGGGGCGAGCTTGCCGGTGGAGGCGGACGGGCCGACGTTGTTGGTCTGGAGCTTCTTCAGGTACGCCATGGCCGGCTCCTGCCCGCCGAAGTCGTGCATCGCCTTGATGAGGACGGCGGTGCCGTCGCCCGCGACGCCGGGGGTGGAGTACTGGACCTTCTCCTTATACGCGGGGTCGAGCAGGTCCTCCCAGGTGCGCGGCGGGTTCTTCAGCTCCTTGGTGTTGTGGATGAACCCGAAGTAGTTGTTGACGACGGAGGTCCACTTCCCGTCGGCCGCCCGGCCGGCGCCGTCGACCTGCTCGGCGCCCTTCGGCTCGTACGCGGTCAACAGGCCCTTGGCGTCGGCCTGCTGGATGAAGGGCGGCAGGGTGACGAGCACATCGGCCTGGGTGTTGGACT
Organism: Streptomyces sp. iso_384; assembly: GCF_056172905.1. Taxonomy (NCBI): domain Bacteria; kingdom Bacillati; phylum Actinomycetota; class Actinomycetes; order Kitasatosporales; family Streptomycetaceae; genus Streptomyces; species Streptomyces sp. iso_384. The sequence goes on along the minus strand of NZ_JBWBTT010000001.1, from coordinate 1,320,502 downwards.
TCTCGCGGGCGGCGCGCTGCACCATCTCGCCGGAGCCGCCCTCGACGTACTTCACGGTGATGCCGGTCTTCTTCTCGAAGTCCTTGAAGACCTTGTCGTACCAGCCGTCGCCCCTCTCGCCCTTGAGGCCGTCGGCGCTGTAGACGGTGACGGACTTCTCGTCGGACGCGGCGGAGGAGCCGCCGCAGGCGGTGAGGGTGACGGCGGTGAGGGCGGCCAGGGGGAGGGCGAGGGTGCGGGCGGGGTTGCGCATGGGTTTCTCCAGAAGACGGGAGGTGGTGGTGGGGTTTCAGCGGTAGGAGGCGCGGGTCCGGATGCGGGAGACGGCGGCCAGGACGAGGAGCGTCGTCGTCATCAGGACCACGGCGAGGGCCGCGCCGGTGAAGAGCGAGCCCCGGTCGGTGGCGGCGAAGATCTGCACCGGCAGCGGGGTCCAGTCCGGCGGGTAGAGCATCATCGTGGCGCTCAACTCCCCCATGGACAGGGCGAAGCAGAGCCCGGCGGCCGAGGTGAGCGAGGGCAGCAGGAGCGGCAGCCTCACCCGCCACAGAACGCGTGCGGGGCTCGCGCCGAGGCCGGCGGCGGCCTGTTCGTACATCGGGTCCAGCCGGCGCACGGCGGCGGCGACCGACTGGTGGGCGAAGGCCGTGACGAGGACGGTGTGGGCGAGTATCACGATCCACCGCGTCCCGTTGAGCAGGACCGGCGGCCGGCTGTAGGCCACGAGCACCGCGAGACCGACGACCACCGAGGGCACGGCGACCGGCAGGATGAACAGGGCGTCCAGGAGCCGCTTTCCGCGCGTACGGAGAGAGGCGGCGGCGAGCGCGGCCCAGCCGCCGAGGGTGAGGGCCAGCACGCTCGCGGCGAGGGCCGTGACGAGGCTGGTGGTCAGCGCCTGGAGCGCGTCGCCGCTCGTGGCGGCGGCGTAGCGCTCGACGGTGGGCCCGGAGGGGAGGGCCCCGGACCAGTTCGTGGCGAGGGACGCGGCGAGGATGACGAGCAGCGGCACCGCGAACAGCGGGACGAAGAGGAGCAGGAAGACGGCCCAGGTGGCCCACTTCCCGGCCCGGCTATGCACCAGCACGGCGGCTCACCACCCGGTAGAGGCCGTAAAGGCCGACGGAGATCGCGATGTTGACGACGGCGACGACACAGGCGGCCGGATAGTCCGACTCCAGGATCGCCTTGCTGTAGACGAGCATCGGCAGCGTCGTGACGCCCTTCGCCCCGGTGAACAGGACGATCCCGAACTCGTTGAGGCACATCACCAGGACGAGGCTGCCGCCCGCCGCGAGCGCCGGAAGCGCCTCGGGCAGGATCACCTGCCGGATGATCCGCACGGGTCCGGCGCCGAGCGAGGAGGCCACTTCCAGCTGCCCGGTGTCGAGTTGGGAGAAGGCGGCGAGCAGCGGGCGCATCACGAACGGCGTGAAGTAGGTGATCTCGGCGAGCAGGACACCCCATGGGGTGGTCAGGAAGTGGAAGGGGCCGTCGGCCGCGCCGGTGACGTCGGTCCAGAGCCCGTTGGCCATCCCGACCGAGCCGTAGATGAACAGCAGGGCGAGCGTGATGAGGAAGGACGGGAAGGAGAGGAAGACGTCGACGAACCGGGCGACCGCCTTCCCGCCGGGGAACGGGACGAACGCGATGACCAGCGCGAGGACGAACCCGAGGACCAGACAGCCCACGGTCGAGCCGACGGCGAGCCACACGGTGGTGGTGAGCGCGTCACGGAAGACGGCGGAGGCGAAGACGTCGGCGTACGGGTCGAGCGAGACGCCGCCCCCGTCGTCCGGGGTGAAGGACTGCTGGACGACGAGGGCCAGCGGGTAGAGGAACGCGAGCGCGAGGACGGCGACGGGCGGCAGCGCCCAGACCCAGGCGGGGACGGTACGGGAGCGGCCGGGGCCGGGGCCGGGTGCTGCGGGGGCCGGTTGGCCGGAGGTACCGGGGGCCGGTTGGCCGGAGGTACGGGGTACGGCGGCGGTGGCGGCGGCGGTCATGGGCCGACCCCCGCCGGGTCTCCCGCCCTCGCAGGGTCTCCCGCCCCAGCCGGGAGCAGCACCGCGTCCTCAGCGGCGAAGTGCAGGGTGACGGGGTCGCCGATGGCCGGGGGCTCGCGCAGTTCGCGGAGGTCGGCCATCACGTGGTGGCCGTCGACGTCGGCGTGGACGCGGTGGGTTGAGCCGCGCCACTGGACCTCGGTGACGCTGCCGGTGAGGGCGTTGGGCCCGTCACCGAGGCCGACCAGGTGCGGCCGGACGCAGAGGGTGGCGGTGGCGCCGCGTGCGGCGGTGCCGGTGGGGGCGGCGAGGGGCCGGCCGCCGAACCCGACGGCTCCTTCACCGGCGACCGTGACCGGGAGCAGGTTGGCGTTGCCGACGAACGAGGCGGTGAACTCAGTACGGGGACGGCGGTAGAGCTCCTGCGGGGTGCCGCAGTCCTGGAGCCGGGCGCGGTCCATGACGGCGATCCGGTCGGCCAGGGTGAGCGCCTCGACCTGGTCATGGGTGACGTACAGGATGGAGACGTCCGGCAACTCGCGGTGCAGCCTGGCCAGTTCGGCGAGCATGCCGGAGCGGAGCCGGGCGTCGAGGGCGGAGAGCGGTTCGTCGAGGAGTAGGACGCCGGGGCGGATGGCGAGCGCGCGGGCGATGGCGACGCGCTGCTGCTGGCCGCCGGAGAGTTCGCGCGGGTGGCGCTCCGCGTACGCGGCCATGCCGACGAGTTCGAGGGCCTCGGTGACCCGGCCGGGGATCTCGGCCTTCGCGGTGCGGTGGGCCTTGAGCCCGAAGGCCACGTTGTCCTTGACCTTGAGGTGCGGGAAGAGGGCGTACTGCTGGACGACCATGCCGATGCCGCGCCGGTGCGGGGGCAGGGCGGTGACGTCCCGGCCGCCGAGGAACACCCGCCCGGAGGCGGGGCGGACGAACCCGGCGACGGCCCGCAGGGCGGTGGTCTTGCCCGAGCCGGAGGGCCCGAGGAGGGCCATCACCTCGCCGGGTTCGACGGTGAGGTCGAGCCGGTCGAGGACGACGTTTCCGCCGTAGGCGACGGTGACGCCGTCGAAGCGGATGCCGCTGGGGGCGGTGGAGGTGACGGGGGCCGGGGCGGGCGCGCTCATGCCTCGGCCCGCGCGATGAGGTCGGGCAGTTCGGCGACGGACCCGAGGACGTGGGTCGCGCCGTGCCGGGTCAGCCGGTCCTTGTCGTGGGCGCCGGTGAGGACCCCGGCGACGATCCCGGCACCGGAGCGTACGCCGCCGAGCATGTCGTACGAGGTGTCGCCGGCCACCACGGTCCGGCGGACGTCGGCCACGGCCCCGGTGCGCAGGAAGGCGGCCAGCACCATGTCCGGGAAGGGCCGGCCCCGGCCGCCCGCGTCGGCGGGGCAGAGGGTGAGCGGGACGAGGTCCTGCCAGCCGAGGGCGGTGAGGATGGCGTCCTGGGTGGTGCGGGCGAAGCCGGTGGTCAGGACGACGGTGCGGCCCTCGGCGGTGAGCCGCTCGACGGCCTCGCGGGCGCCGGGGAGCGGGGCGATGCGGCCGCCGTCGACGAGTTCGCCGTACGCCTCCTCGAAGGCGGTGTTGGCGCGCTGGGCCGTCTCCTCCTCGCCGAAGAGGTGCCGGAAGACGGAGATCTTGGACTCGCCCATGGTGGCGCGTACGTAGGCGAGTTGACGGGCGTGCTCGTCGGATTCCGGGCGTACGCCGAGGCGTTGGGCGGCGGCGGAGAACGCCTGCTCGACGAGGCCGCCGTCGGCGACGGTGGTGCCGGCCATGTCGAGGACGACGAGGTTGTAGGGGGCGCGCGTGATGTCGCTCGGGGAGGTCGTATCGGTCGGGGAAGTCATGCCGGTCGAAGACGTCATGTGGTTCACCAGCCCAGTTGGTCGGCGGTCGTTTCGGCGATGGCGGGCGAGCACGTCATGCCGCGCCCGCCAGGTCCGGTGACGAGCCAGACCCCGTCGCGCACCTGCTGCCGGTGGACGACGCGTGCGGTGTCGGTGCACTGGGCGTAGACGCCCGCCCAGCGGTGGCGGATACGCGGCAGCGGGCGGCCGAGGAAGGCCTCGACGACCCGGGTGAGGTGCTCGTAGGGCTCCTCGACGGTGTCGAAGGCGAAGGGGTGCTCGTACTCATGGGTGTCGCCGATGGTCAGCCCGCCGTCGCGGCGCTGGACCATGAGGAGTTGCATGCGGTGCTCGGCGGCGACCGGGTCCTGGGGCTGTCCGGCGTCGAGGGCGTCGAGCGCCTCGCCCCGGTAGGCGGGGTAGTAGCGGAAGCTGTCGGCGTCGGCGACGGAGGTGGTGAGCGGCTCGCCGAGCGGGTCGGTCTGCATCATCTGGAGGCGGACGCGGCGCACCGGCAGTTCGGGCCCGGCGAGTTCGCGGACGAGCCCGCCGAGCCAGGCGCCGGTCGCGAGGATCACGGCGTCGCCGGTGTGGACGTCGCCGTGGTCGTCGCGCACCGAGGCGGTCCCGACGACCTCACGGACCTCGCGGCCGCCGAGGTAGGTGTACCGCCCGGAAGCCAGCAGCTCTTCCTTCAGAGCGAGTTGGGCGGTGCGGGGTTCGACCGCGGCGTCCCGCTCGCACCACAGGGCGGCGGTGAACGCGCCGCGCAGGGCCGGGTTGAGGGCCCGGGCCTCGTCGGCGGTGAGCAACTTGTAGCCGCGCGCCGCCGCGTCGGGCCGGGCGACGGCCGCCTCGGCGACGGCGACCTCGTGCGCGGTGCGCAGCGGGGTCAGCGAACCGCAGGCCCGGAAGCCGAGACCGGGCACCCGCTCTCCGATGGCCTCCCACAACTCGCGGGCGCGCAGGGCGGTTTCAAGCTCTTCGCCACCGGCCCGCCCGCTGATCCATATCTGTCCGAAATTGCGGAGCGATGCCCCGCGCGCCTCGCTCTCGCGCTCGATCTGTACGACCTCGTGGCCGCGGCTGACTGCGTGCCGGGCGTGCATGGTTCCCACCACGCCGGCTCCTACGACGATGACTCTCACGGCGGCCACGCTCCTCGGGACGGGTGTCCCGGACACGTCCGGTCGCCGACGGGACGGTGAACGACCCCGCAAGTTTGGACCAGACCCGTTACGCTTCCGTTACCATAGGTGCGGCTCAGTGAGCTTCGGCACGGGTTCTCTCAGCCCCGGCCCTCGTCCCGCTCCTCGCTCCGCCCCTCGTCCCGCCCTTCACCCCGCAGATGGGCGGAGAAGGAGAAGCGGTCGCCCCGGAACAGCGTCCGCACGCGCTCCAGCGGACGGCCGTCGGTGTCCCGGGAGAGCCGATGGATCAGGAGCATCGGCAGGGCGGGCGGAGTCCCGATGAGCAGGGCCTCGCGGGGGGTCGCGAGCACGGTCTCGATCCGCTCGTCGGCGTCGCCGAAGACGATCCCGAGGCGGTCGCGGAGGTAGGCGTAGAAGGAGGAGTCAGGGTCGAACCGCGCGTCCAGGTCCGGGACGCGGGCGACGCCGACGTACGTGCTCTCCAGGCCGACGCGTTCGTCGTCGGCGAGCAGCACCCGCTCCAGATGCCAGACCGGCTCGCCCCGCTCCACGCCGACCTCGGCGGCCAGCGCATCAGGGCAGGGGAAGCGCTCCAGGCCGATCAGGTGGCGGCCGGGCCGCCTGCCCTGGCGACGGACGCCTTCGGTGTAGCTGGCCAGCGAGAGCGGCTGCTCCAGCTTGGGTCCGGCGACGACGGTGCCGCGCCCCTGCCGTCGCAGCCGCCCTTCCAGGAGGAGTTCGCGCAGGGCCTGGCGGACGGTCTCGCGCGAGACCTCGTGCCGCTGGGCGAGCTCCCGCTCGGTGGGCAGGAGCCCGCCCTCGCCCAACTCGTCCAGCAGCACCGCGATACGGGCCTTGAGCGCGTAGTACTTCGGGATTCGGCCGTGCTCGGGGATGCCGGAGCGGATCGGTGCGCCAGGTGCCTGGTCGTTCGGGTAGTCCACCGCCCGATGGTGGCAGACGCGGGTGAACAGGCCGGTACGGGCACGGCCCGGACGCCCTTGAGGCCCGCGCCGGTCAGCGCCTCCGTCAGCACCCTGGGCGGCGCCCCGGCCAGTCCCCTGGTCAGTCCTCCGTGCGGCGGACCCGGCGGGCGTGCCGCAGCAGGGCGGCCCCGGCCAGCAGGAGCGTCCCGGCGGCGGCCCCGGTCCAGGCGATCGACGCCGGTCCGGTGCGGGCGAGTTCGGGGAGCGGGCGGCCGAGTCCGTCACGGGGCGGCAGCCCGGGGCTCTCCTCGCCGCCGCTGTCTTCTTCTCCTGCGCCGGAGTCGCGGTCCGGTGACGGGTCCCGGCCCGTACCGGGGTCCGTACGCGAACCGTCGGGATCGCCCGGCCGCTCCGTACGGGTGCCGGCACCCGACCCGGAGCGCTCCGGGTCGGGACGCTCGGACCGGGAATCCTCCGGCCGGGGGTGCTCGGTCCGGGGGCCGTCCGGTTCGCGGATGCCGCCCGTGGCGCCGTCGACGATCACGAAGGGGTACTTCTCCGACTCCCCCACCCATTCGCCGTCCTCGCGCCCGCCGCCCTTGGCCTTGTCCTGGTGGCGGCGCTGGACGACGGCGGCGTGCGCGGTGACCGGGCCGGGGGCGGTGTCGGAGGTGAAGGCCATGCGGACGCGTACGGAGACGGTCTCTCCGGCGGGCACGGTGAACCCGAGGAACGGATCACTCTGCTCCCCCTCCCCGCTCTCGCCGAAGACGCCGATCTGCTCGTCGCGGTCGGTGCTCTCCCAGGTGACCCGGTGCTCCGTTCCCGGGCTGCCGGGCTCGGAGAACTCCAGCTGGATCTGGTCCGGCGTCAGCCTGCGGTCGCGGTCGGCGAGCACGAGGACCGGGTGCAGGGCCCGGCAGGACGTGTCGGTGGTGTTGGTGAGGTCGAGGAACCAGGTGCCGTAGCCGCCACCGGAGGCGTACCGGTCGGGGGCGTCCTGGATCCGGGTCTCGATCGGGAAGTCCTTGGCCTTCGGGTCACCGCACACGGGCTGCTCGTCGGCGGATAAGGAAGCGGCGGCGGGCGCGGCCGGCAGGGCGGCGGCCTGCGGGCCGCCCAGGAGCGCGGCGGGGACGGTGATCCCGGCGGCCAGCCCGAGGGCGGCGAGCGCACGGGCGTCACGCAGCCGTGCGCAGGAGGTGGGAAGCATGAGGGGTCACCCTTCACTGCTCGCGGACGACCGGGGCGGGGGCCGCCGGTGGTGTCCTCCGACGCCATCACGCGCGCGCGTGATCAGAGTGTCGACATGCCGACTTGATTCATACGATCACCCGACTGCACTTCCTCTCGACCTCTCGACCTCTCGACCAAGCGTGCTCCTACGGGAAGGCGGGCCCCTCGGGAAGGCGAGGCCCTACCCCCGCTCCCCCACCCGCCCGAACACCGGCGCGAGCACCAGCTGCGCGGCGCCCTCCGCGACCGGCCGGTCACCTCCCCCGGCGACCGTGACGGTCACCCCCGCGCCCGCCCCGCCCCGGGCGGCCCGCTCCTCGATCACGGCCCGGACGCCCCGTACGTACGCGTCCTCGTCGGCGGCCACCGTCCGGCCGCCCAGGACCACCCGGTCGATGTCGAGCAGGCCGACCAGGTTCGCCGCGCCCGTACCCAGGGCCCGGGCCGCCTCCGCCCGGTCGCCGCGCGCCTCGGCGGCCAGGCACAGCGCCTCGATGCAGCCGCGTCCGCCGCAGCCGCAGAGCGGGCCGTCCAGCTGAAGGGTCTGGTGGCCGAACTCGCCCGCGCCCGTTCTCGCCCCCCGGTGCACCTCGCCGCCGAGGACCAGGCCCGCGCCGAGCCCCGTACCGAGGTGGAGGTAGGCGAAGTCGCCACCGCCCGCCCCACCGAGAGCGAGGGCGAGGGCGGCGGCGTTGGTGTCCTTGTCCAGGACCACCGGCAGCCCGGTCCGCTCGGCCAGGGCGGCGCGCAGCGGATAGCCGTCCCACTGCGGGAAGCCGGTGACCCGGTGCAGGACTCCGTCCCGGTGGTCGAGCGGGCCGGGCACGGCGACGCCGAGGCCCAGCACCGGCTTGTGCGGTTCGGCCGCGCACAGGTCGCGTACGGCGTCGGCCGCGTCCGCGAGGACCCGGTCCGCCGGAGCGCCGAGGTCCAGGGGTGCGCGGGTGACCGCGACCGGCCGGCCCGCGAGGTCGACCAGGACGGCGGTGAGTCCGTCGCGGTCCAGGTGCAGCCCGACGGCGAACTGCGCGTCGGGCACGAGCCGCAGCACCGTGCGCGGCTTGCCGCCGGTGGAGGGGCGCAGGCCGGCGCCGACGGCCAGACCGTCCTCCCGCAGCCGGGCGGTGATCTTGCTGACGGCCTGCGGGGTGAGGCCGGTGCCCTCGGCGAGCTCCAGCCTGCTGATGCCCTCCGCCCCGGCCGCCCGCAGCAGGTCCAGCACCAGCGCGGCGTTGTGGTGGCGCAGGGCCGGCAGGTTGACCCCGGCCTGGGTCCTCGTCCGGCTCCCGTTCACGGCTCACTCCTCTTCACCGGTCCCATTGTGCCGGTCGCTTGCACTTTGGCAACAGCGTTGCTTAAGTGGAATGCATGACCCCCAACGCCCCCGACGCCTCCAACGCCACCGGCCTCGCCGGCACCACCGGCGCGCCTCTCCGCGTCGCCCTCGTCGGCTACGGCCTGGCCGGCTCCGTCTTCCACGCCCCGCTGATCTCCGCGGCCGACGGGCTGGTCCTCGACACGGTCGTCACGTCGAACGAGGAGCGCCGGGCCGAGGCCCGTGCCGCGTTCGGCGACGTCCGCTTCGCCGCCTCGCCGGACGAGCTGTGGGAGCGCGCCGACGAGCTGGACCTCGTCGTGATCGCCACCCCGAACAAGACGCACGTCCCGCTGGCGACGGCCGCGCTGAAGGCCGGGCTGCCGGTGGTCGTGGACAAGCCGGTCGCCGGGACCGCCGCCGATGCGCGCGAGCTGGCCGCGCTCGCCGAGGAGCGCGGGCTGCTGCTCTCGGTCTTCCAGAACCGCCGCTGGGACAGCGACTTCCGCACGCTGGCCGCGCTGATCGCCGACGGCGAGCTGGGCGAGGTGCAGCGCTTCGAGTCCCGCTTCGAGCGCTGGCGGCCGCAGCCGAAGGGCGGCTGGCGCGAGTCGGGCGACCCGGAGGAGATCGGCGGTCTGCTGTACGACCTGGGCAGCCATGTCGTCGACCAGGCGCTGACGCTGTTCGGCCCGGCGGTCCAGGTGTACGCCGAGTCCGACGTACGGCGTCCCGGCGCGGCGGCGGACGACGACACGTTCATCGCGATCACCCACGTCAACGGGGTCCGCTCGCACCTGTACGTCAGCGCCACCACGGCCCAGCTCGGCCCGCGCTTCCGGGTGCTCGGCTCGACGGCGGGCTATGTGAAGTACGGCCTGGACCCGCAGGAGGCTGCCCTGCGCGAGGGGCTGCGCCCGGTGGCCGGTGCGCCGTGGGGCGAGGAGGGCGAGGAGCTGTGGGGCCGTATCGGCTCCGGCGAGTCCCCGCTGACCGGCGGCGGCACCCCGGTCCGTACGCTGCCCGGCGACTACCCCGCGTACTACGCCGCCGTCGCCGCCGCGGTCCGCGGCACCGGCGACAACCCGGTCACCGCGCTCCAGGCGGCCGCCGCGCTGGACGTGCTGGAGGCCGCCCGCCGCTCGGCCCGCGAGGGCGTCTCGGTCACCCTTCTCCCGCACCACGACGAAGAGGAGCGGCACGCATGAGCACCGCCTCGCCCACGATCTCCGAGCTGATCGCCCAGGAGCGCCGGCTCACACTGCCGCACTTCTCCTACGACGACGCGTTCGCGCTCGGCAGCCTGCTGGTCGCGCTGGCCCGGGAGCGGCACGCACCGGTCGCGATCGACATCCGGCGCGGTGCGCAGCAGCTGTTCCACGCGGCGCTGCCGGGTTCGAGCGCGGACAACGACGCGTGGATCGACCGTAAGCGCAAGGTCGTCGAGCGGTACGGCGAGAGCTCGTATCTGGTCGGCACCCGGTTCCGGTCCAAGGGCACCACGTTCGAGGAGTCCTCGCGCCTGGACCCGGACACGTACGCGGCGCACGGCGGTTCGTTCCCGATCGCGGTGGAGGGCGCGGGCGTGATCGGCACGGTCACGGTGTCCGGACTGCCGCAGGCCGAGGACCACGCGATGGTGGTCGAGGCGCTGGAGCAGTTCGCGGCGACGCGGGCGGCGTAAGGGCCGTACACGAAGGGGGCGCCGTCACCTACGCACAGCGACGGCGCCCCGCCCCCCGCTACTCCCCTACGCGTCCTTCAGCTCCTGCCGCTGCCGGCCGAGCCCCGCCACCTCCAGCTCCACCACATCGCCCGCTTTGAGGTACGGCTTCGGCTCGGGCTGCCCCATCGCCACCCCGGCCGGCGTACCGGTGTTGATCACGTCGCCCGGGTAGAGCGTCATGAAGTGGCTGAGGTAGCGGACGACCTCGCCGACCGGGAAGATCTGCTCGGCCGTGGTGCCGTTCTGCCTCAGCTCGCCGTTGACCCAGAGCCGCAGCGACAGGGCCTGCGGGTCGGGCACCTCGTCGGCGGTGACGAGCCAGGGGCCCAGCGGGTTGAACGTCTCGCAGTTCTTGCCCTTGTCCCAGGTGCCGCCGCGCTCGATCTGGAACTCGCGCTCGGAGACGTCGTGCGCGGTGGCGTACCCGGCGACGTGCGCGAGGCCCGCCTCGGCCGACTCCAGATAGCGGGCGGTGCGCCCGATGACGACGGCGAGCTCGACCTCCCAGTCGGTCTTCCGGCTGCCGCGCGGCACCAGGACCGTGTCGTCGGGCCCGACGACGGTGTCGGGGGCCTTGAAGAACAGGATGGGTTCCGCCGGGATCTCCGCACCCGTCTCGGCGGCGTGGTCGTGGTAGTTCAGCCCGATGCACACGATCTTGCCGATGCGGCCCAGCGGCGGGCCGATCCGCAGCCCGGTCGCGTCCAGGGCGGGCAGCACACCGGGCGCCTCGGCGGCCGCCCGTACCCGGGCGAGCGCGGGGGCGTCGGCGAGCAGCCCGCCGTCGATGTCGGGAACGATCCCCGACAGATCACGCAGAGTCCCGTCGCGGTCGAGAAGTGCGGGGCGCTCGGCGCCCGCCGTACCGACTCGAAGCAGCTTCAACGGTCCAACTCCTCTTGGTCGAGGTGGGGCCCTCCGGCGGGGTGCGGGCCGACGGAGGACTTGGCCGATCGTCCAAGAGATGCGATCACTCCGCAAGACCTCGTTCACACACTGGACCGGCGCACCGGACGGCCCGACTACGCCGCCGTGGCCATGGCGGCGCCGCCGACCGGCATGTCGCGGTAGAGCCAGGCCCGCTCGACGGCGGTCCAGGTGGTCGTGGTGACGACGTAAAGGGCGGCGGCCAGCGGCACGACGGCCACGGTGATCAGGGTGAAGAAGGACAGCAACGGCATCAGCTTCGTCATCGCGCCCATGCCGGGCACGGCCTGTCCGTCCGGGCCCGCGGCGGGCGTCATCGGGTTGGCGGCCATCTGCCGCTTGGTGCGTCCGTAGTTGAACGTGGCGACGGCGGCGACGATCACGAAGAGCCCCAGGTAGACCAGCCCCTGCCCGCCGAACATCCCGCCGTGCGCGAGCGCGTCGTGCCAGCGCCCGCCGAGCGGTGCGCCGAGCAGGTCGTGGCTGAGCAGCGCGTTGGGCTCGCCGCCGATCGAGCTGCTGGAGAACAGGTGGTAGAGCAGGAAGAACGCGGGCATCTGGAGCAGGCTCGGCAGGCAGCCGGAGAGCGGCGACACCTTCTCGGCGGCGTGCAGCTCCATGATCGCCTTCTGCATCCGCTCCGGGTTCTTGCCGTGCTTCCTGCGGAGTTCGGCGATCTGCGGCTGGAGCCGGCTGCGGGCCTTCTGCCCGCGTGCGGCGGCCCGCGACAGGGGGTGGACGGCGAGCCGGACGAGCGCGGTGAACAGGATGATCGCGGCGGCGGTGGACGCGGTCTGGAAGAGCGGTTCGAGCAGATCGGCGATGGAGCCGACCAGGTTCGCGAAAGCGGACATGAAGGCGGACATGGGTGAGCCCTCCGGGGGTCTCGTCGTGCCGGGAGGCACCTGTGCGGCAGGCGGACAGGTACGGGGTGATCACTCGGCAGGACGACCGGCGCGGGGGCACCCGCACGTAAGACACGTACGAAGCACGTACGAAAGGTGGTGCGGAGGTGCGCTACGCGGCGGCCGTCAGGAGGGCGTGCCCGGGTGCTCGGGGCCTGGTGCGGCCCCGGGCGTCGGGGTCGCGTTGCGGAAGGAACGCGGTGCGCTGCTCCCGGTCCCTGATGGCCGTGCGGACCCGGGTGCGGGGCACCGGGGGCGCGCAGCGGGCGCTGATGACGGAGCAGGCGAGGAGCGCGGAGCCGGCGGCCGCGGTGGCGGCGAGCGCGACGGCGGCGGAGAGGCTGCCGCCCTCGGCGAGGAGGACCTCGGTGAGGAAGAGGACGAGGAGTCCGGCGGGCCGGAGCAGCCGGGCGAAGGCGCGGCGCAGGGCGTTGACGTTCCGCACGGTGAACACCTCCCGTCCCTCGAACTGCTCCTCGTACCGTGCCCGCGCGCCGTTCGTCGAAGCGGTCGGCACTCCATTCGTTATACAGGATGATCGGATGCGCCCCGGGCGTCCGGACGCACCCGGGAGGCACCAGCGGGCGCGACGACCGCGATCAGCCCGCTGAACACGCCACGCCCCGGAGGTGAGCCACCGACCTGGCCCCGGTACAGAAGGCGGGCCGGGACCCCACACCCACGTGCGCGCTGCTCACCGCGGGCGCATCGCGGTGAGCTTCCCCCAGACGACGAGCCGGTAGCGGGAGCTGAACTCGGGGGTGCAGGTGGTCAGGGTGAGGTAGTGGCCGGGCTCGCTGTAGCCGGCGGAGGTGGTGATGTTGCTGCGCGGCACGGGCGCGATGACCCCGCTGTCGGACGGGGCGGTCCGCGCGAGGCGTTTGCCGACGGTGTACGTGTAGACGGCGTCGCGGGTCTCGACGGTGATCCGGTCACCGCTGCGCAGCCGGTCGATCCGCCGGAAGGGCTCGCCATGGGTGTTGCGGTGCCCGGCGAGCGCGAAGTTCCCTGCCTGCCCGGCCTGCGCGGTGCGCGCGTAGTGCCCGACGTACCCCCGGTCGAGCACCCCGCCCTTGCTGGTCCCCTCGGCGACGGGAGCGGTGAGCCCGATCCGGGGGATACGCAGCACGGCGTACGCCTGGTCCCAGCGGTGGGTGGTACGGGGGCGGGTGGCCGGGGCGGGCGCGGCCTCGGCCCCACGACCGGAGGCCGAAGGACGGGGCTCCGCGTCGAGCGCGCCCTCACCGCCACCCGGGTCGGGCGCGGGGGCGGGGGCGGCCTCGGGGGCGGGCTCGGGGGCGGGCTCGCCCCACTCCCGCTGAAGGCTCTGGACGGTGCGCCCGGCGTCGGCGCGGGCCTCGCGGTTGGTCCACCAGAGCTGATGGACGACGAGGAGGAGCAGCAGGACACCGAGGGTCACGACGACTTCGGCGGACACCCAGAGCCCCCGGCCGAGAAGATACGAACCCCCACGGCCACGGCCACCCGACAACACCCCACGCCGTCGCCCTCGCCCGAAACCCCGCCTCCGCATCGACGTCACCCTCCCGCACGGTAAGGACACGGAACGCAGGGACGCGCACCGCGAACAGGGAACAACACGGCCCCGCGCGCACCGCACACACGGAACGCACGACCGTGCGCGGACCGCAAGCCTCGGGGCGCACGGTCGCGCACCGCTGACGGCTCGGGGCGCACGGTAGGGGCAAACCTCACAACTCTCCAGACTTCTCCCCCTTCTCATCCCCCGACCTCTCCTCCCCGCCGTCGCCGTCCGGCAGTACCGTGTGGTCCATGCGCCCCGACACGCCTGCCGACCACACCACCGAAGCCGAGCGTCTGCTCCGCACCGCGGCGCAGTACCCCGAGGACCACGAACCACTGATCCTCCAGGCCGCGGCCCACCTGGAACTCGCGGGCGACCGCGCCCGCGCGAGCACGCTCTACGACGACCTGCTCACCGCCCCCGAGTCCACCGTCGACAACCCGCACCTGATCAAGGCCCTGAAAGCGGCCAACCTCTGGGAGTACGGGCACGAGGCCGAGGCCCGGGCGATCATCGACGGCATCCGCACGGCGGGCCCGCTGGACGCGGCACCGTGGCAGGTGGCCGCGGAGACGCTGGAGGCGCACGACGAGCTGGAGTCGGCGCACGACTTCTTCTCGACCGCGTTGACCCTGCTGCTGGCCCCCGGCGAGGAGGTCCCGTACGCGACGCAGTCCCTGCTGACCGGCCGCCACCGGGTGCGCAGGCTGATGGGCCTGGACCACGACGCGTGGGACGAGCTGGCCGGCGCGCTGCACACGGCCGCGGTGCCGCTGGACGAGCTGCACGACCCGAAGCGCCTGTGGTCGCTGGGCTCCTCGGACCCGGTCGAGCTGAAGGCCGAGATCGCCCGCCTCCGCGCGGAGCTGGGCACGTACCGCACGGCCCTCTCCCGCCCGTTCCCGGTGGCGGTCCTGCACTGGCCGGAGAGCGAACTCCGCGAACTCCTGACGGCATACCCGGAGTTGACCGAGGAGTACGTGGACCGGGAGACCCACCTGAACCGCCTGGAGGCCGCACTCCGCGACCTCCACGCGACGGGCACCCCGAACCTGGGCATCGTGACGGGCACGGTCCCTTCGTACGAGGCGTTCGCCGCCTCGGAAGCCGCCTCCCCGTCCGACCCGGGCCTCCTCCCCCAGTACGCCACCACCCTCGCCGCCCGAGGCCGCGCCATCCCCTGGCCCCCGTCCCGCACGGCCGCCTGCTGGTGCGGGTCGGGGGAGGCTTACGGGGTGTGCCACGGGGTCTGAGCCTTAAGAACCACCGGCTGCGGCCCGGAACCGCGCACGGCACGTGCGGGGTTCCGGGCCGAGCCGTGCGCTCTGCCGCGGCCGGCGGGTCGAGGCAGTTCACGTAACGATTCCCGGGCGTGCCGCCCTTTCCCATACGATCACATTTCAACAGCCGTCTCAGGGCCGACGTCCCCACACGGGCCCCGGTCCAGTGTGCGAGGAAGTCTTCATGTCGCCCTATCAGCCTTCCGCGGACTGGCAGTACGAGATCCCCACGGCGGGGAGCAAGCGTCTGCCGCCCGCGGCCCGTTACGTCGAATCACTGACGCACCAGGGGTACGGTTTCGAGGCGGCCGTCGCCGACCTCGTGGACAACTCCATCGATGCGGGCGCCCGTAACGTCGTGGTCAGCTTCCTCAGGGACGATCAGCGGCTCGTGGGGCTCCTCGTGGTGGACGACGGCTCCGGCATGAACGACGAGGCGCTCGACACCGCCATGACGGTCGGCGGACGCCAGGAGTACGGGGACAGCGCGCTCGGCCACTTCGGCGCCGGCCTCAAGGCCGCCTCGCTCTCGCACGCCGACTCCCTCACTGTGATCAGCCGTACCAAGCGCAGTCCGTCGACCGGTCGCCGCTGGCTGACCGCCAGCGCCCGGGCCGACTTCACGTGCGACATCGTGGACCCGCGCTACTGCCAGGCGCTCGTGGACCGCTACGACGGCCTGATCGAGTGGCACGGCACGATCGTCCGCTGGGACCGGGTCCGGGCCTTCGAGACGATCACCACCGGTCAGGCCGACCGCTTCCTGAACGACGCCATCGAGAAGCTGGAGACCCACCTCGGGCTCCACCTCCACCGCTTCCTGGCCCGCGACGACTTCAACGTCGACATCGTCGTCGAGGACGTGACGACCCGGGAAGAGCTCGATCACCGCGGCGTCGAGCCGATCGACCCGTTCGGGTACCGGATCTCCGGCCGGCCCGGCTACCCGCGCACCTTCACCGCCCCGGTGGAGGGTGTCGGCGAGGTCGCGCTGACCGCCCACATCTGGCAGCCCAAGTCCCCGCTGGTGAGCTTCCGGGGCATCGGCCCGCTGGCCGAGCGCCAGGGGTTCTACATCTACCGCAACGACCGGCTCGTCCAGGCGGGCGGCTGGAACAACACCCGCAGCCCCGAGGGCCACCTCGCCCTGGCGCGCATCGCCGTCGATCTGCCCGCCGAGGCGAACGACGTCTTCAGCCTCACGGTCAAGAAGGACGGAGTGACCGTCACCCCGGCCTTCGCCCGTGGCCTGGAGCAGGCGACCGACGCTGCCGGGAACGACTTCGCGTCCTACGTCCAGGAGGCGGTGGCGACGTACCGGGAGGCCGCGAAGCGCGCCACCGAACCCCAGCGCAAGGCGGTCCTCCCGGCGGGCAAGGGCCTGGACCCCCGGCTGAAGCGGACGCTGCGCGACGAGCTGCCCGAGCTGGAGGGCGAGGACCCGATCACGTTCCGCTGGGACAGCCTGCACTCCGAGCTGTTCTTCGAACTCGACCGCGAGGAACGGGTGGTGAAGCTCAACAAGGAGTACCGCCAGGTCTTCAACGGCGGTCGCCGGGGTGGTCTGAACGATGCCCCGGTGGTGAAGAGCATGCTCTACCTCATGGTCAAAGAGATCTTCCAGAAGGAACGGGTCCGGGCCACCCACCTCGACACCATCGCCCTGTGGAACAGCGTCCTGGTAACGGCAGCGCGCTGCGAACTCGCACGCTGACCGCTTCCGTCCGAGCCGCCCCCGTCCCCGCCCAGGAAGAGATCCTCCCCGTGACCGACCACCTGCTCCAGCTCCACGGAGACGTCCTCGCCGCGATGCGCCGAGGACCAGGAGCCGACCGACACGGACCAGGGCAACTTCCGGGACCGCGTCACGGCCGCGGGCGCGGGGGACGAACTGACCGCGCTGTGGCACCGTACGCTCACCGGCTGGGACCTGGCTGAGCAGGCGGACTGGTCGACGTCCGCGCCCCGTACGGACGAGCGGCGCGCGGACGCGTACGACCGCCTGGGCTTCGACACCGCGCTGCGCAAAGTCCTCGACCACGCCGTCCCGGTCTTCAAGGAGCCCGGCCCCACCATCATCAGCACCACGCCGACCTGGTGGTACTCCCGCGACACCGCCGCGGTCCGGTCCTTCTACTGGAGCGCGTACGAACAACTCCTGCGCCGCAAGGGCTGGTCGGACGCCGCCGTGGCGGGCCTCGACGAGGCGAGCCACGCCGTGGTCGAGCGGCTCGCGGACCCGACGCGCCCCGATGCCTACGGCGCCCGGGGCCTGGTTGTGGGCTACGTCCAGTCCGGCAAGACCGCCAACTTCACGGGCGTCACGGCCAAGGCCATCGACGCGGGCTACCGCCTCGTCATCGTCCTCGGCGGCACTCTGAACCTGCTGCGCGGACAGACCCAGCGCCGCCTGGACATGGAGCTGATCGGCCAGGAGAACATCCTGCGCGGCGCGGACCCCGCCGATCAGGAAGCCCTGATCGGCGTCGACTACCAGGACGACGAGGACTGGCCCGAGAAGTTCGTCAGCCACCAGGGCCGACCCTCGGTGCGAGGCGCCTTCGACATCGAGCGCCTCACCACCCGGGACGACGACTACAAGAGCCTCGCCACCGGAATCCGCGCCCTCGAATTCGACAAGCAGATCCGCACGCAGCCGCTGTACGCACCGGACAACCTCCACCGGGCCGCAGCCCGCGTGATGGTGGTGAAGAAGAACAAGTCCGTCCTGGACAAGCTCATCAAGGACCTCAGGAAGATCGGTGGCCCGCTGCTCTCCGAGATCCCGACGCTGATCATCGACGACGAGTCGGACCAGGCGTCCGTCAACACGACGGACCCGAAGAAGTGGGAGGAGGGCAAGGTCACCCGTACGGCGATCAACGGCCAGATCTCCCAGCTGCTCGGACTCCTCCCCCGCGCACAGTACGTCGGATACACCGCGACGCCCTTCGCCAACGTCTTCGTCGACCCGGGCGACGGCGACGACATCTTCCCGCGCGACTTCCTGATCTCCCTGCCGCGCCCGACCGGTTACATGGGTGTCCAGGACTTCCACGACCTGGACCGCCCCGACGAGTCGGCCGTCGGGAGCGCCGAACGGACGCACGTACGCGGCATCTACGACGACGCCCACGGCGACCGGCTCGCGGAGGCCCTCGACGCCTTCATCCTCACCGGCGCCCTGAAGCTGTACCGCGCAGCCCACGACCCGTCCCTGGAGAACCACTTCCGGCACCACACGATGCTGGTCCACGAGTCCGTGCGCATGGCTGAACACAAGGTGCTGGCCCAGCGGATCACCTCGATATGGCACCAGGCCGCCTACACGGGCCAGGAGGGCCACACCCGTCTGGAGGCCCTCTTCACCTCGGACTTCCAGCCCTTCGCCGACGACGGACTGCCCACGCCCGCTTCGTACGAGGAACTGAGGCCGTACGTCTCCCGCGCCCGCCAGCTGATCAACTCGGGCGGAACGCCGGTGCTCGTCGTCAACGGCGACACCGAAAGCGACTACGACCAGCCCGACCTCGACTTCGACCGCACCCCGAACGTGTGGAAGATCCTCGTCGGCGGTACGAAGCTGTCGCGCGGCTTCACGGTCGAGGGCCTGACGGTGACGTACTACCGCCGCAGGACCCAGCAGGCCGACACTCTGATGCAGATGGGCCGCTGGTTCGGCTTCCGCCCCGGCTACCGCGACCTGGTCCGCCTCTACATCGGCCGCGCGGAACCGGCGGGCAGGACGAGGAAGGTCGACCTGTACGAGGCCTTCGAGGCGATCTGCCGCGACGAGGAGACGTTCCGCGCCCAGCTCACCCGCTACGCCACCCTGATCGACGGCAAGCCCCAGGTGACCCCGGCCCAGATACCGCCCCTGGTCTCCCAGCACCTCTCCTGGCTGAAGCCGTCCGCCCGCAACAAGATGTTCAACGCGGAGCTGGTCGAGATCCGCTCCCCGGGCGAATGGGTCGAGCCGACGGCCTACCCGACGGCCCCGGCGGACCTGCGCCACAACGTGGAGGTGTGGCGGCCGGTGCTGGAGCTGCTCGGGGCTGACCCCATCACGCTGCGGCGCAACGCATCCGCCGGGGGCGACAGCTTCGAGGCGCAGGTCGGCACGCTTGATCACGAGGAGTTGCTCAAGGTCCTCTGTGACCTGCGGTGGTCGGTCCCCTCCCAGTTCTCACCCCATCTGGAGTCGCTCCTCTCCACCAACAAAGGCGGCGAGAGCATCGACGACTGGCTGGTGGTCTCACCGCGGCAGACATCGTCCCGTCGTGTCGAAGCGAGCGTCCTGGGGTCCTCCCCCCTCTCCCTGGCCCACCGCTCCCGGCGGCGTGGCGATCTGTTCGGCGCCATCGGTGAGCCGAAGCACCGCGAAGCCGCGCTCCGGATCGCCCGCGCAAGCGATGCGGCAAGCCGGTCCGGTGACGAGACCCTGGAATCGTTGGCGGGTGATCGGCGCGGCGTGGTCGTCCTGTACCCCGTGGTGGAGGAGAAGCCCCCGGTCGTTTCCCCGGACGGAGCGATAGCCCCGGAGCGTCTCGTCATGGCCTTCGGTCTGGTCGCGCCCGGTTCGTCGAGCGCCCCGAAGAGGAATCTGGTGCGTTTCCGGACCATCGATTCGACCAGAAGAGACTTCGCGATCATCGAACGCGGGGCGGACGGTTCGTAGGAGACTGGTGGTGATGAGCACGGTCAAACCCTCGTCCCCCGGCGTCTCCGCCCGGATGAGCCGCCAGGTGAGCCGCGACACCACGCCCGAGGTCGCGGTGCGGAAGTTGTTGCACGCGGCGGGCTACCGCTTCCGGGTGAACACCCGGGTGCCGGACATGCCCCGGCGCACGATCGACATCGCCTTCACCCGGGCCAAGGTCGCCGTGATGATCGACGGCTGCTTCTGGCACGGCTGCCCCGTGCACGCCACGCAACCGAAGGCGAACGCCCAGTGGTGGCGGGAGAAGCTGGACCGGAACATGGCCAGGGACCGGGAGACGACCGAGCATCTGGCTGCGGCGGGATGGACCGTGCTGCGATTCTGGGAACACGAGGCGCCGGCCGGCGCCGCCGAGCGGGTAGCGGCGGCCGTCGAGCGACGGCGGACAGAGATCAAGGGCGGGGGCCTGTGAACAAGCTGCGGTTCGTCGATGTGTGCGCCGGTGCCGGAGGACTCGCGCTGGGACTCGAAGGGGCGGGCTTCGAACCCGCGCTGCTGCTCGACAAGAAGCGGATCGCCTGCGAGACCCTGCGGTTGAACCGGCCCGAGTGGAACGTCCTGGAGATGGATCTCCTGAACTTCGACCCCTCCGAGCACCGGCACACCTACGACGTGGACCTTCTGTCCGCGGGTCTGCCCCGGGTGAAGTCCAGCGCGACCGTGGCGAGGACGGAGACGGAGGAGGAACTGCGGCTCCTGGAGGCCGCGGTGCTGCTCGCCCCCTCCATCCAGCCCCGTGCGCTGATCATCGAGAACGTTCCGGGCCTCGTGGACTCCCCCAAGTTCGAGGGCACGCGGGAGTTCATCCGCAAGGAGCTCGAACACCTCGGCTACCGCTTCCGCTGGTTCGTCCTGAACGCGGCCGACTTCGGCGTACCGCAGGACCGCAAGCAAGGGGTGCTCGTCGCGCTGAAGGAGCAGTACTTCGACGCGTTCGTGCCGCCGGCCCCGGCGGTCACGGAGCATCTGCCGGTGGGTCGAGCATTGCGCCGGTCCATGGGCGCCCGCGGTTGGCCCGGGGCCGACGCCTGGGCGGCACAGGCCATCAGTGTCGCTCCGACCCTGGTGGGCGGCTCGGACAACCGGGGAGGCGCGGACCTGGGGCCGACGGGGTCGAAGAAGGCGTGGGAACGGATGAGGGTCAACGGCGGAGCCTTGGCCAATGCGGTTCCGGGCCCGGACGACAACGTGTCGGGGATGATCAAGCTCACGGACGCGCAGGCGGCTTGTCTCCAGTCCTTTCCGGAGGAGTGGCGGTTCGCCGGCAAGAAGACCGCGCGCTACCGGCAGATCGGGCACGCTTCTCCCCCGCCTGTCGGAAAAGCGCTCGGAATGGCCGTTGCCACGGCCCTGAACAGCTGATTCGCGGGCAGGTACCGGCCCCTCCCGGGATGGGGATGAGTGATCTTGATCGCCGGCTACACTTGCACACCATGACCCACCCCTCTCCCCCTTCACTTCCCCCTGCGAAATTCGGGATCGTAGATCTCTTCGCAGGGCCCGGCGGCCTCGACATCGCCGCCAGGATCATGAAGGACGAGGGCGTCGAGAGCATCGGCGTCGAGTGGGACGACGCCACCCGTGCCACGCGTGCGGCGGCCGGCCTCCTGACCACCGACGTGAAGGACGTCGCCGCGCTCGGTCCGTGCGACCCCTCGGTCGTCGAGGCGACCGTGCTCACCGGCGGGCCGCCCTGCCAGTCGTTCTCCGTGGCCGGCAGCCGCAAGGGGCATCAGGCTCTGGACGACGTACTGCGCCTGGCCACGCGGCTCGCGGACCACGAGGACGAGGCTTCGTTCGATGTGGCCTGGAAAGAGGTCAAGGTCGAGACCGACGCGATGTCGGACGACCGGACCGGCTTCGTGCTGCAGCCGCTGCGCTGGATCATGGAGGCGAAGCTCAAGCGCCGCAGGCCGTACGAAGTGGTCGTGCTGGAGCAGGTGCCCACCGTGCTGCCGGTGTGGAAGCACTTCGTGGACATCCTCCGAAGGACGGGGTACGCCGCCGAGGCCCACGTACTGCACACCGAGGATTTCGGTGTCCCGCAGACGCGGCGCAGGGCGGTCCTGATCGCGCAGTTCGACCCGGGGAACGAGCACCGTAGGGTCCGCTTTCCCGAGGCGACGCACCAGCGCTACCGGAAGGGCGCCGAACGGCTGCCACCGACCCACGACCACCAGGACGGATCACTGTTCCGCACGTCGCGCAGTGGGGGCGACGTCGAGCCCTGGGTGTCCATGGGCGACGCGCTGCGTGCCACGCGGAGTTCCGATTTTGTCATGGTCTCCAACTACGGGTCCGGCGGCGATCCGAAGAATCGCGGACGCCGTGAGTCCGGGGAGCCCGCTCCGACAATCACCGGCAAGGTGCGCCGCAACCGCCTCTACCCCCTGAAGTGGGACAGGTCGGGCGAGCTGGTGATCAGGGACGAGGACGAGCTGGAACGCCTCTCCTTCGCGGAGGCCGGGCTGCTCCAGTCCTTCCCTGCCGCATACCCCTGGCGCTCCACCGACGTGGCACAGCAGATCGGCAACGCCATTCCGCCCCGCCTGTCGCTGCACATCCTGAGCATGGCGCTGCTCCGCGAGCCGCCGCAGGAGAAGTGGTACGCGCTGTTGAAGGAGTGGCGACCGGAGGCACTGGCGATGCCGGCGGCCGCTCGGCGGTCGGGACCGCCTCAGACCTCGCTGCCGGTCTCCTCACCGGCGTCCCGCCGTCCTCGTACCGGAGCCCCGGCGAAGAGCTCCGCGAAGTGATCGACGAGTACGTCCACCGAACGCTCCGGAGTCTTCTCCTCGTACGGCCCGACGGGCAGCTCCCTGCGCGGGACGGCCGGAGCTGACTCCGCCGCCTCGATCCACTCCCGCAGGGGCCTGCCGTCCCGTTCCGCATCGGGCGCGACGACGTCGTACATCAGCGTCGCGGCGGAGGCGTTGATGGCCGCCACCAGTGCGTTCACCTCGCGGCCCGTCCGGACAGTGCCGCGCTCCATGAGGCGAACCGTCGCCTGCGCCGTCGGCCGGTGGTCGATCACGTCGACCCGCAAGGCGGTGTTCAGCATGTCCTGGTTGGAACACACGGTCACCACCGGTCCGTAATCGGGGCCGTCGCGGAACAGCTCGGCGGCCCACCACAGTCGGGCGAACGCCTGGGTGTAGGCCGGTCCTCGGAACCGCCGGGCTGCGACCTTGGGCGGAGCGTCCTCCGATTTGGCCACGAGGTGGCGCCAGACCACGTAGTCCGGAGCCACCCCCAGGGCCAGGTAGTTCCAGATCCTCCGGTCGGCCGCCTCCCGACGGGTGAGCCTGAGCGTCGCGTGGAGGCGGGGTGCCAACCAGGCGTCGGCGCTGGTCGACCGGTCGTCCCGGAACCGATACATCGCGTCGTCGATCAGGTCGCGCACCGGGGCCAGTTCCCCACGGCTCTCACCGTCGTGCGGCAGTGGTTCGGTGGTCTTGTTGAGCGCTATGGCGGGCGCGTCCTCCTTGCCCGACAGCAGCCCTTCGGTGAGGTACTGCGCCGCGTTGAGGTCCGCGAGCAACGCCAGGCGCTCCGGGAGGAAGTTCGGCTTGTCGGTCATGCGTCGGCCCCCCGGTGGATGCTGTCCAGGCCACGAATGGTGGCGCTCAGCGCCTTGGGCACGTCACCCCTGCGCGTGGCGGCGTAGTGGATGCGCGGTTGGAGATCGGTCCAACCGGATGTTCCGGTCCGTCGCCGATGGACCTCCCCCAGCGCGTCCTCGACCGGGAGGTCGGGCACGACGTCGGGCAACATCTCGCGCAGCACCTCGCCTCTCCAGTCGCGGGGGAACAGCGGTGTGCCGTCGTCCTCGATCTCCAGGTCACCGATGGCGGTGTGGAAGACGGCGGTCCACACGTCCGTGCACATCTGGGCCAGAAGCAGGTCCCGCACCATGTTGTCGACCGAGGTGCCGTTGCCACCGACCAGGTCGGACACTCCCTCGAAATCCTTGTTGATGTGCACGACGGGCAGGTCGCCGGACGTGTCCACGGCCCAAGGCACCTCCTTCAGGCGACGCAGCCAATCCGGGCCCTCGCTGAATCCGACCTCGACGACCTCGAGTTCCCTTTCGCGCAGGGGAGCTTCGGCCTTCAGGTCGATGATCCAGTCCTTGGTCGAAGCGGCGATCTCGCGTCCCGCCACGCCGTCCACCGTGGCGACGACGTGGACGGACATGGTCGCCCGGTCCAGGTGGTCCGCACGCCACAGGTCGAGCTGCCCCTCCCACTTCCGCCCGCTCTCCGCACCGGGGGCGAGCGCCGTGGAGATCCGCGTATTGGTGGCGCCTTCGCTCAACACGACGACGACCGCCAGATCGGTCCACGGGCTGTCGGGAGCGGTCGCCCTGCCCGGCACCGTGGCCGAGACCTTCATGCGGAGCCACTCCCAGTCGTCCCGTCCCGACGAACCGGGTGCGACGACCTGCTCGACCACGGAGAAGGCGCTGGTGTCGAGAGGGTCCCTGATGTCGTCCGGACCTCGCAGTTCGACGGAGGTGACCCGGAGCGACACGACGCCGGGAAGTCGCTGATACGGGTATGCCCTCATGCCTGGGCCCCCTTGTCGGTGCGGAGTTCGACGACGAGGCCGCTGAACTGGGCGCGTACAGGGTGGGTGGTGACGTCGGTGGTTCCCCGGAACGTCGCGGTGCGCGCGCCGGGGGCGAAGCGGATCGTGCCGTCGACGACTTCGCAGTTGTGCACGGCGACCAGCTCCGACCAGGCCAGAACCGGCCGGGGCCCGGAGCGCACGTCGAGTTTGGCCACCGGTGCGGGGCGCCAGGAATCACCGCCGGCCGGGATCTTCATCTCGGCCGTGACGCACCACGCACCGCTGTCGTCGATCAGGGCGTCGAGCTCCTCCAGCGTCGGCGGGCCGGCCGGGGGCATGGGTCGAGCCGTGCTGCGCCCTCCCACGGACAGCCGTTTGCGCAGCCGTTCCGGGCCACCCTTGCGACTCTTCTTGGGCAGGGCGACCAATTCGCGCACGGCCTTGTTCGCCTGGTTCGTGAGCGCGCCGATCCGCCGGTACGCGGAGGGCGAATACAGCATGCGCAGTTCCTCGGTCTGCCCCCACTTGTCGTGCTCGGGCGGTTCGGAGGCGCGCAGGAAGGCCTCGGCCTCGTCCGCGAAGGGAGCGTCGTCCCCAGCCGCTCTGCCCGCGAGCAGGACTGCCTGGAACGGGTTGGTGCCGACCGGCAGACCCGGCACCCAACCGATCTTGACCGTCATGCGGTTGCCCCGCATGGTCGTCACCCGGTTCGGCTTTCCGTCGTCGCCGTCCTCGGCCTCCGTGACCAGTACGACCGCCCGGTGCTCGACCGCGTTTCCGCGACCGGCGGGGGCGGGCACCATCAGAGGCACGGTCGCCATGGCCACCTGCCCGGACTCCGTGATCCTTTCGACGGTCGTACCGTCCAGGAAGGCCTGCAGTGCGCGCGTCCGGGAGGGTTGGGTCTCCCGGGGGTCGACCCGCGTCTCGGGGATGATCTCCACGCCGTTGCGGAGGGTCCTCACCGACGCCTCCAGCAGGGGCCGCTGCTTGCCTCCGCCGGTCATGGCCGCCCAGAAGTTCCGACCGAGTGCGTCCTTGAGGCGGTGGTGCATGCGGTGCACGCTGTCGTCGTCCTCGACGTCGGCATCGGTGTCGGTGCCTTCGACGAGGCTGGCGACGTCGTGCGCGCCGACGATGAGGAAGGACGTGCCGGGCTCGGCGCTCTCCCGCGTGAGGTGGAGGCGCTCGACGCTCTCCTCGTCCGCCCACCACGAGCGGGCCACGTTCACGTCCTCCGCGTCCGGGTCGGGCCGACCGAACCAGGCGGGACCCGCCCACGGCTTTCCGTCGACCTTCCGCCAGGGCAGGTCGAGGCGTCCGACGAGCCGACGCTCGGTCCGTCCCTCGTGCGGCTCGGACAGCGTGGAGTTCATGAGAACCAGACCGAGACGGCTGGTCGCCCAGAGCGTCGCCTTCCCGAGACCGTAGGACCCACCGGCACCACTCACCGACTTCTGGCTGTCGAGCTGCCGACGCACGACCGCGGCGAAACGACCGGTTTCGTAGTCGTCGCCCGTGAGCCCGGAGGCGTTGTAGTCGTCGATACGGAGGAGCACCAAGCGGTCCCGGTCGTACATGTCGCTCAGGCCGGCCGCGATCATGCGCCCGACCTTCTGGTCCTGCTGCGCGGCCGCCTCGTAGTGGGGCAGCAGGTCGTCCCAGCGAATCTCGTCCCGGAATCGGGCCAGAGCCTCGCCCGACAGTTCGTGCAGGGTGTACCGGACCCGGACCGGCTGGGCGAGATCGAGCCGTTCGTCGAGGCTGTTCTGGGTTGCCTCCCGGGCCAGGACGCCGACGTCGGCCTCGAAGGCGAAGGCTGCCGCGTTCCCGAACTCCCGCCCACCGTCGGCGTGTCCCGGACGGTGGTACCAGGAGATCGGCAGGCCGGCCAAGGTGTCGGCGGTGCGGGTGTGGATCGTGCCCAGGTCCGTGCCGAGGGCCTCGGCGATCTTGTGGATCGTCTCCTCACGAGGAGTCGCACGGCCCGTGATCCAGGCGGAGACAGCAGCTCGCGTCATCCCGACCCGCTGGGCGAGGTCCGCCTGACTCATGCCCGACTGCTTCAGCTGGCGGGCGAGCCAGGGGCCGAAGTCCATCCCGGTGTCCAACCTCATCACTCCTCAGCTGCGGCGTAGGCCATGACCTGCACGATACACGCGCCATTTGACACTGACGATCCGTCCGACAAAGACGTTTGACACCTCTCTCCGGCGGCCCCTTCGCAGTTCCAGCTCCTTGGCAATAAGTTCAGATATGCACTGTATTCGAAATTAGCGCAGAATACCCCCCTCGCCCCACTGATCCTTTCGCGCCCGAAATGCACCCCGCGCGAGCGCTCCGACAGAGAAGGGGATCATCTTCAACAAGGCCTTGTGGACGAGTGTTCCGCTCCTGTAGTTTCGGAGCGGGGACGCCTCACCCGGCGCCACCAACCCTTTCTTTTCCGGGGCCTTGTTTCGCGTGCCATAAATCGATTCGCCGACCACAGGCGCATTTTTCAGGGAAATCATCATTTCCCTTGCCCCGACCGAAAGAATGCGCTTGGCTTCTGGAACGCTTATCGCCCACGTTCTTTCGCCCCGACCCGCCACCGAGTTCCCCGCTTCCGAAGAAACCTTCCTCCTGGCGATCGCACCCGTCACCCCGGGCGCTCCCGCCCCTCTGCACGTGCGCCATTTCCCGTCACACCCGGTACACATCCTCAGAGCCCAGGGGGCACTGTCATGAACATCGACCCGCCCGATTCGGACGACGGCCCCTTCGGACTCGTCGAACAGTACGACTCCATCGAAGACCCGTACCTGCAGTCCGAGTTCCTCGATGCCGTCGGTACGACGCGTTCGTACATCAACGCCCTCCGACTCCGGCGTGACAAGGAGGCGGCCCGCAATGCCTCCGCCCCCGAAGCCCCCTTCCCGCCGGATGACAAGGGTCCGCGGCACCGCGTTCCGCGTCCGCCGCTCCGCGGCCGCGGCATCACCACCCGCCCCCCGAAGTACGCGGGCTCCGTCCGGAACGAGCGTCGCCGGAACCGTGCGCGTCCGGAGTTCGTCATCATCATCTTCAAGCTCGACTGACCCGGCACATCGTCGGACCCGGAACTCCTATCGTGGAGTCGGGGCAGGCCGCATCCCCCGCTGCCGCCGGCCCCGACTCCCCCCGCGCTCAGCTCACGGACACGGATTGGAAGACTTTGAACCACCCCTATGTGACGGACAGTTCGGGCGAGACCTCCGTCATCCGGACGATCATCGATCAGTCGGCGCGCGTACTCGCGGCGTATCGGATCGATCCGGGGCTGATTCTTGAGCATGCCAACGGTGAACGCCGAATCACTCAAGGCGGTTACGGGGACCGCCAATTGTTCGAGCTCGTGCAAAACGCCGCGGACGAGATCGCATACTCCCCCGGCGGCAAGGTCCACGTCGTTCTCACGAATGCGCACCTGTACTGCGCGAACGAGGGCAAGGAGGTCACGGTAGAAGGCGCCGAGACCATTCTCCGCATGAGCGTTTCGAAGAAGCGGGGAGGTCAGATCGGTCGCTTCGGTGTCGGAGTGAAATCGGTTCTCGCCGTTACCGACACGCCTCAATTCTTCAGTACCTCAGGAGCATTCGGATTCGACCGGACCTGGTCGCACGAGGAGATCCGGAAGGCCGGCGGCAATGCGTTGGACGCCGATTTCGAGGCTCCCGTCCTGCGCATGGCACGCCCGATGGAGGCCGCGAAGGAACGCTCTGCCGACCCGGTCCTCGACGAACTGCTCGGCTGGGCCACGACCGTTGTGCGCCTTCCCCTGCTGCCCGGAGCGGCCGATCGACTCGGGCACGACATCCACGCGGTCGCCGGCAGCCACGAAGCGCAGCGGGAGTTCCCGGCACGCTTCCAGTTGTTCTCCCACCACGTGGGCACGGTGGTTCTGGAAGACCGTCGACCCATGCCGCAGATCCGGCGGGAGATCACGGTCGAGCACGAGGGCGTCCTGCACACGATCCACGAGGCCCGTACGGGCAAGCCGGAGTCCCACGCGACCTGGAAGGTGTTCACCCACGCCCACCAGCCCACCCCCCGCGCGCGGGCCGGCGCGGGAGAAATGCACGATCGCGCGACGATCGACATCTCGTGGGCCGTACCCGAGTACACCGGTGACACGGTCCTCGCCATCCCCAAGGGGCGGGGGGAATTCTGGTCGTTCTTCCCGACCAAGTACCCGATGACCCTGGCAGGCATCCTGAACGGAGCCTGGAAGACGAACGAGGACAGACAGAACCTTCTGGACTCCAGCCCGTTCAACGAGGAGATCATCCAGGTCGCGGCGAAGCTGGTCGTCGAATCGCTGCCCCAGTTGGCACCGGCCGAGGACCCCGGCGCCTATCTCCCCCTCCTCCCCGGTCGGACCAGGGAGTCGGAGACCCTCAACTGGGCCGACAAGTACCTCACCGAACAGATCTGGAAGCTGACCGCCCAACTCCCGTCCCTTCCCAACCAGGACGGCGTCCTGCGGATTCCCCGCGAGTTGCGCGTCCACCCCGCGCCGGTGGGCAAGACACCGCTCAGGCTCGAATGGCTCCGGATGTGGAACGCCTACCCCGGGCGCCCGACGGACTGGGTCCACCCTTCCGTGGAAGCCGCCGAGTTCCGTGCCGGCAAGGTGGGGCACATTCTGGAGCAGACGAGGCAGGGTCGGGCGACCGTTCGGGAATGGTTGGAGGCTCTGGTCGCCGACGGTACGGCCGAGGCTTCCGCCGTCGCGATCCGCATCTTCGCAGCGATGGTCCGCGACGGGTCGCCCTTCGCGGACCAGGCCCGCGCGGCCCGCATCGTGTTGACCGAGGAGAGCGGACTGGTGCCCGCCGTGGTGGGCAAGGTCTTCCGAAGAGCCGTCCAGGACGGACTGCGGGACGGCACGACGTACGTGGACCCCGCGCTGTCCGAAGACCAGTCGCTGATCCACGACCTCAACACCATCGGTATTCGGGAGGCCGATTCCCGAGGACGATTCATCGGAGTCCTGGAGCAGGGCTTCACCGGCTACGGTCCCCAGGACTGGGCACGGTTCTGGGAGCTGTTCCACAGTGCGGGCGGCAGCCAGGTTAGCGGCGAGGTGATCGCCCGCGTGCCCGACCCGATGTCGACGCTGTCGGTCCGCACCGTGGACGGACGCTTCCACCGCATGCGCGACTGCCTCCTGCCCGGGCCCGTGGCGCCCTCCGACGGGAGCCGGGACCGGTCCGTCGCGGTGGACCTGGACTTCCACTCCGACGACCGGATGGTCTTCCACGAGTTCGGCCTGCGTGCGACACCGACCGCCGGCCACCGTCCGTCCGAGGACGAAGCGTGGTTCGGCGAATACTCGACGGCGATCTACGACAGCTACTGCCGCACCCTGAGCAGCAACGCCTCCCGTCCGAGCATCAGCAGGCTCAAGCTGGAGGGCTCCCCCGTCGGCGGGCCGTTGCACCTCCTGGAGCTCCTGTCGGACGAGGGGCGAGCGGCTTTCGTGAAGGCGCTGCCCGACGGAAGCGTCATCGACACGTGGACCATGCAGTTCGGCACCCAGGTGTCCACGCGCAAACCCGTCTACTCCCCGCTGCGCTGGATGCTGGCACGGCTCGGCAGGGTCCCCACCTCGCAGGGCGTCGTCCCGCTCTCCGACGCCGTGGGTCCCCAGCTGCACGCGTACGCCGATGTCCTGCCCGTCGCGGACATCAGCGCGGAGAAGGCCCGCAAGCTCCACCTGCCCACGCTGGTGGAGGACGTGCCGCCGAAGCAGTGGGCCCGGCTGCGCGAACAGCTCGGCACCAGCGACGACGACTCCTTCGTCGGGCGTACGTACGTGATGCTGACCCGGCTGGGGGTCGACTTCCCCGAGGGGGAGCTCACCCGTTGCCGGATCGGCTCGGAGTGGTCCACGCGGGAGGACGACAAGATCGCCGTCGCGGCCTCCGAGGCGGAGTACCGCACGCTGCGCGCGGAGCAGATTCCGGCGCTGCTCGCAGGCAGCGACGAGGACGCCGCCCTGCTCGTCAAGACGTGGGGCATGCTCCGGTACAGCGACGTCGTCAGCAAGGAGACGCGGCATGTCGGGATCGGCGAGCCCACACTGCTGCACGACGAGTTCCCCACGCTCCGCCAGCGGATGGGTAATACCGTCAACAACTATCGGCTGCAGCCCTGTTCCGAGCTGGAGGAGGTGACACGTACCCCCCAGGGCACCCGGTCCACGCCTCTCAAGAGCGCGCTTCAGGGAAACACCGTGCTCGTCCTCGAACCCGCGGACCGGCTTGCTGCCCTGGTCGCGGTCGACCGTGAGTTGCGCTGGGGGCTGCAGGAGGCCGGATGCCGGGCGGTGCTCGACGCCCAGGAGCGGCAGGAGGCCGACCAGCAGCTCCAGGCGGCCCTGCGCCGGGTCCGGGAGGCGGAGAGCGTCGAGGAGAAGCTGGAGCTGCTCATCGGCGAAGCCGCGCTCCGGGCGGGCCTGCCGCCCGGCCTCCTGGAGAGCGAGCGGGCGGAGTTGGGGGACGTCGAGCCGTCGGCCCGCCGGATCGCGCGGATGGCGTACAACGCCCACGGGGACGGCGTTCTGCAGATGCACGCCCGAGATCTGCTGGCCGCCTATCCGAGCCATGCGCCGTCCGGCTTCACCGGCTCCTCGCCCGCGGTGAAGTTCGTCTCCGACTTCGGCTTCCCCGACTCCTTCGCCGGCACCAGGACTCCGTCGCTGCCGCCGAGGATCGAGATTCCGGGGCCCACCGAATTTCCCCGGCTGCACGACTATCAGGAGCGCCTCGCGGCGAAGGTCTTCGCGATGCTCGACCGGTTCGCACCGCAGCGCGGAATGCTGTCGCTGCCCACCGGCGCGGGCAAGACCCGAGTGGCGGCGGAGGCCGTGATCCGCTGGGTCAAGTCCGTGGGGGAGCTGGACGGTCCCATCCTCTGGATCGCCCAGACCGAGGAGCTCTGCGAGCAGGCTGTCCAGAGCTGGAGCTTCGTCTGGTCGAAGGTCGGCGCGGAGAGCCCGCTCACCATCAGCAGGCTGTGGACCACCAATGAAGCGGGTCCGGTGAGCGATCGCCCCCACCTGGTGGTCGCGACGGACGCCAAGCTCCGCAACTGCCTCGACACCGAGGGATACGCCTGGCTCCGGCAGGCGAGTCTGGTCATCGTCGACGAGGCGCATGTCGCCATCTCGCCCCAGTACACGAGAATCTTCGAACAACTCGGCCTGACGGCACGGGAGACGGGTCGCCATCTGCTGGGGCTCACCGCGACCCCGTTCCGCAACACTAACGACGAGGAAACCCGACGCCTGGTCCAACGCTTCGGTGGGCAGCGCCTCGACGACGGTGTCTTCACGACGGGTGACGCCTACGGGGAACTGCAGGAACTCGGCATGCTGGCCAAGGTCGATCACCGGGAACTCCTGGGCGGCACCATCGAGCTGACCAACGACGAGAAGGAGCGGGCCGACCAGATGAGCCTGCTCTCGAAGGCCGCCGAGCAGCGTCTCGCCGACGACCACGACCGCAACAAGCGCATTCTGGAGGAGATCGGCGAAATGCCCGCCGACTGGCCCGTCCTGGTGTTCGCCACCTCCGTGGCGCATGCCAAGTTCCTCGCCGCGAAGCTCAAGGACCGGGGCATCACCGCCGCTTCGGTGGACTCGGCCACCTCGGCGGGCGAGCGCAGGAAGAGCATCGACGACTTCCGTCGCTGCCGCGTGCGCGTCCTCACGAACTACGGTGTTCTGACACAGGGGTTCGACGCTCCGGCCACCCGGGCCGTGGTCGTCGCCCGCCCCACCTACAGCCCGAACGTCTACCAGCAGATGATCGGGCGCGGTCTGCGCGGTCCCGGCAACGGGGGCAAGGAGACCTGCCTGATCCTCAATGTCCGGGACAACATCACCAACTACGGCAAGGCGCTCGCCTTCACGCAGTTCGAGCACCTGTGGAGGGCCAAGTGACCGACGCGTACCACGACAGCCCGCCCTTGACCGAGGAACAGCGGGCCGTGGTCGAGCAGCCCTGGGACGCCCGGCTGCTGGTCACCGCCGGTGCGGGAGCGGGCAAGACACACACGCTGGTCCGCCGTCTCGACGCGCTGATGGGGCACGAGGACGACGCGCTGGAGGCCGGCGAGATCCTGGTGCTCAGCTTCTCGCGCGCGGCGGTCCGCGAGCTGCGCGAGCGGATCGCGCTGCACGCCCGGGAGGCACGACGCGTCCGGGTGCAGACGTTCGACTCCTGGGCGTACTCGGTGCTGCGCGCGGAGCAGCCCGATCGGGACTGGGGCGCGCTGCGCTTCGACGAGCGGATCAGGGAGACGACCGAGGCCGTTCTCCGGGGCGCGGTCGAGGAGAGCGAACAGGGCGCCCCCGCCCACGTGGTGATCGACGAGGTCCAGGACCTGGTGGGTGACCGTCGGGACATGGTGGAGACGCTGCTGGACCGCTTCCAGGAAAACTGCGGGTTCACGGTGGTGGGGGACGGTGCCCAGGCCATCTTCGGCTTTCAGGTTTCCGACCAGGATGCCCGTGCCGCGGAGACCAACTACTTCTTCGACTGGTTGCGGGGCTCCTATCCGGACGATCTGGTCGAGCTGCATCTCACCACCAACTTCCGGGCCCGGACCGAGGAAGCGCGCACGGCGCTCTCTCTCGGCGACGCGCTCAAGAGGCTGCCGTCGGAGCCCGCCGAGTCGGACGCGGCGGGCGAGAAGTTCCACCGACAGCTGACCGATCTCCTGCGGTCATGCCCCGATCTCAGCCCTCTGGAGGAGCGGTCGACCGTCGAGTCGCTCCGGGGCTACCCGGGCACCTGCGCCATTCTCTGCAGGGACAACCGCCAGGCTCTGGTGCTGTCCGAGAAGCTGTTCTCCCTGGGCGTGCCGCACCGGGTCCAGCGTGCGTTGCAGGACCGACCTGTCCCGGCCTGGGTCAGTCACGTCCTGCGGAACACCGGTAGCACCACGTTGACCGAGGAGCGCTTCCTGGAACTGCTCACCACCGGTCCGACCCCGCCCGTCGGCGACCGTACGCGGATCTGGCGTTCCCTGCGGGGCGCCGCCCGCGCGCCCAGGGGGCTGATGGATGTCTCGGCTGTGCGGCGGCTGGTGGCCGAGGGGCGTTTCCCCGACGACCTGGCAGCCGTGGAACCCTCGGGCCTGGTGGTGGCGACCGTGCACCGCGCCAAGGGACTCGAGTTCGATCGGGTGATCGTGGTCGAACCGGCCACCACCGCGGAGCTGCGCAAGCAGCACAGCCACGTGGACCCGGCGGCCGAGGCTCGTTCGCTGTACGTCGCGATGACCCGCGCCCGGGACGACCTGTTCCGCATCGCGGCACCGGACACGGCACTCGTGCGCCAAGACCGGGTGACCGATCGGTGGTATCTCGGCGGGTGGAAGACGTACATCCGCGACGGCATCGTCGCCGGTGGGCAGGACGTGTGTCGGGAGCACCCGCCCGGCACGGACGGCTTCGTCGACGACGCGGCAGGCGTGCAGGACTACCTGGCGTCGTCGGTCTCGCCCGGTGACGTACTGACGCTCCGCCCTCAGCACGAGATGACCATGGCAGCCGACCAGAGCCCTCCGTACACCGTCTTCCACGGGGATCGCGCGATCTCCGTCGTCTCCGAGCGGTTCCGCAAAGACCTCCACACCTCCCTGAAGATCAACAAAACCTGGGAGATCAACTGGCCGGTGGAGATCACCGGTTTCCGGGTCGACTGTCTGGAGAGCGTCGCGGGCAGCACCGCGTCCGGTGCCCGCGCCGGGCTGGGCGACCACGGCGTCTGGACGGTGCCCCGCATGTCAGGACTCGGGCGCTACAGGCGCGCCGCAAGGAACACCCAGGAAGGCATCGTCGGATGACGGACGGGACCAGCACGCACGCCGCCCACTACGCGCTCCGGGAAGGTCTCGTCGAGCAGCTCCGCAGGGACCTGCTCGGCCCGGGCTCCGCCGACGAGGTCCTGACCCAGGATCCGCCGATCACCACCTATCCGATAGGGGTGTTGTTCCCGAGGGCCTCCGATCCCGAGTCCGGGCGGGCGCTCCAGGAGGACGCGGCCGAGAACGACGGACTCGACGACGCTCCGCTCGTGCGGAGGGGCCGGGACATCGAAGACCCGCTGCCAGAACTCGGTACGGCTCATATCGGCGACCGACGCCCCTCCTCCATGGGGCTGACGTTCGCCGTGGACCCGACGGTCGCACCGAGGCTTCTCGTGCGCACGGAAGTCGCGGCCTACGATCCGGTCGACGCCGAGGGACGCCCGGTGGCCGCCGAGCGGGCCGAGGCCCGGACGGTGTCCGAGCAGAAGGAACGGTGGCGCCGGCGCGAGCTGTCCGTGCGTACCGTGACCGTCGATGCGACCGTGCCCCGTCGCTATCGGGTGGAGGACCTTCGCCCGGACAGGGCCGCGGACGATCTGCTCGCCGGCCCGGCGTTGGACGTCGTCGTCCGACCGAAGGCTCCGGGAAGCGGCACGGTCACCGTGACGATCACGCTGATCAATACGCATCGCGTGGGCAAGTACGCCCTCCAGGACGCGTTCTGCCTCTATCAGCCCCGCCTGACCGTGACCACCGAGTCCGGCGAGCCGGGCCTGGTCGACCGCCCGTCCGAACGTACGACGTACGACCAGGAGGTCGCGACGAGTCGGCTGTTGCACCGGCACGCGCCGACCTTCGCCGTCGGTCACGGCTGCTCGGCGGACTGGGACTGGACCCCGGCCCCGATCGGCGACCCGAACACCCGACGCGCGGCGATCACCACTGTACGCACGGAGTTCGTCCCGGCGCACGATGTGCTCCTCACCGACTCCAACCCCGACATCGACGACTCCGCCCTCACCATGGAGGGCCTGGCGACCCGTCCCGAGAGCGAGGTCCTGGCCGCCCTCAACGACCTGATGGCCGGGTATGCGGAGTGGATCGACCGCAAGGAGGCGGAGGCGGAGGCCTTCCGGGGCACACCGCACGAGGCTCCGGCACGGAAGCAGATCGAGCACTGCCGTGCGGCTCTGGCCCGCATGCGTCGAGGCATCAGGGTTCTCGGTACGGACAGCGAGGCGATGCGGGCGTTCCGTCTCGCCAACCGTGCGATGTCGCAGCAGCGGGGCCGCAGCGAGTGGGTGAAGAACGGCCGGGTGGGCGATCCGGACACGTCCGCGAGTCGGTGGCGACCGTTCCAGATCTCCTTCGTGCTTCTCTGCCTCGAAGGGATCGTGGCCCCGGAGCACGACGACCGCCACATCGCCGACCTCCTCTGGTTCCCCACCGGTGGCGGCAAGACCGAGGCGTATCTCGGTCTGATCGCCTTCACGACCTTCCTGCGCCGTCTGCGGCACACGGAGCGGGGCGGGGGCGTGACCGTGCTGATGCGCTACACCCTGCGACTGCTCACCCTGCAGCAGTTCGAGCGTGCCGCGTCCCTGATCTGCGCCATGGAGCGCATTCGTCTCGGTGACGAGCGGACGCTGGGGAGGGAACCCATCTCCATCGGCATGTGGGTGGGCCAGTCCGCCACCCCGAACAAGCTGTCGGTCGCCGAGGAGAGCCTCGTGGAGCTCCGGAAGGAGAAGGAGCTCCAGGAGAAGAACCCGGTCCAACTGCACGCGTGCCCCTGGTGCGGCGCACGCATCGACGCGTTCCAGTACGAGGTCGACGAAGAAGCGAAGCGGATGCACGTCCGCTGCCCCGAAACCTGGTGCGACTTCCGCGACGGGCTGCCGGTCCACCTGATCGACGAAGCCGTCTACGACGCGCGCCCGACGCTGGTGATCGCGACCGTCGACAAGTTCGCCGCCATGCCGTGGCGTGAACAGACCGCAGCATTGTTCAACCGTGACCGTGAGGACGGCACGCCTCCCCCGGAGCTGATCGTCCAGGACGAGCTGCACCTCATCTCGGGGCCGCTCGGAACGCTCACCGGGCTGTACGAGACGGCGGTGGACCTGCTCGCGGACGAACCGAAGATCATCGCGTCGACGGCGACGATCCGCCGGGCGTCGGAACAGGGCAACAGTCTGTTCGCCCGCGAGGTCGCCCAGTTCCCGCCGGCGGGCATCGACGCCAGGGACTCGTGGTTCGCCGTCGAAACCCCCAAGGAACGCAAGGCGAGTAGGCAGTACGTCGGCCTGCTCACGCCGAGCACGAGCCAGTCCACGCTACTCATCCGTACGTACGCCAACCTGCTCCACCGGGCCGCGCAGGGCAAGGACGACGAACAGGTCCGGGACGCCTACTGGACGCTCGTCGGATACTTCAACAGCCTCAGGCTGTTGGCCGCGGCCGAACTGCAGGTCCACGACGACGTCGAAGCGCACCTCGGCTACCTGGCCGACCGCGACGGGAACCTACGGCGAAAGATCCTGGAACAGACCGAGCTGACGAGCCGCGCCAACTCCAGCGAGGTGCCGAAGCGCCTGAAGCAGGTGGAGCAACGGTTGGGGCACCCCGATGCCGTGGACGTTCTTCTCGCCACGAACATGATCTCGGTCGGCGTCGACGTGGACCGACTCGGGCTGATGGCCGTCATGGGGCAGCCGCAGACCACGGCCGAGTACATCCAGGCGACCAGTCGCGTGGGCCGCCGCCACCCCGGCCTGGTGGCCGTGATGCTCAACTCGAGTCGTTCCAGAGACCGTTCGCACTACGAGAGCTTCCAGCACTTCCACTCGGCGCTGTACCGCGAGGTGGAGTCGACCAGCGTGACGCCGTTCTCCTCCCGCTCCCGCGAGCGTGGCCTGCACGCCGTCGTCGTCGCGCTCGCCCGGATCATGATCCCCGAGGCCCGTCCGAACGACGGTGCGGGACGGATCGACGAGTTCCGCGACGAGTTGGACCGACTCGTACGGTCCACGCTGCTGGCTCGGGTCGAGAAGGTCGACATGGAGGAGTACGAGGCGACGGCGGACGCCTACGACGAGTTCGTCGATTGGTGGTCGGACCTGGCGGCATCCCACGGCGGCCTGCTCTACGAGCCGAAGCGGAGCAAGCGGACCCCCTCGCTGCTCTGCTCGTTCGACGACGAAGACCCCGACGAGAATGCCTGGCAGACGCTTTGGAGTCTGCGCGATGTCGATGCCGAGTCCGGTCTGTTCATGGAGGCGACCCGATGACCCCACCCCCCTCCCGACGCCGCCGGACCGGAGCGCCGGAGCGCAGCTATCCCCGTCGCGGTTCCGTTCGGCGCGCCCAGATGATCACGACCTACGGCGTCGGGTCGATGGTCGCTGTGGACAACGAATCGTTCATAGTGGCCGGAACCGACTCCTGGAACATCAGCGACGCGCCGACCATCCACGAGCACCGGTTGGCCCGTGTCCTCGGCGTGAAGTCGTTCCGCCTCCCACCGGCATCGGACGACACGAGCAAGGACGGCGTGCACGTCCGCCGGTTCCCTCTGTGGCACTCCTGCCCGAAGTGCCAGGCCCTCCAGCACGTACGACAGTTCAACTCCCCCCCGGGAAAGAACGAATGCGGTGACTGCGAGGAAGACCTCGTTCCTTCGCGCTTCGTCATGGCCTGCGCGAAAGGCCACATCGACGACTTCCCGTACTGGAAGTGGGTGCACCGCAAGAACCGGCAGGAGGGCGAGACGGGTCTCTGCGGCGGAGCGATGCGACTGCGCACGAGTGGAAAGACCGCCTCCCTCCGCTCGGTCCTGATCTCCTGCACCTGCGGAGTGCCCGAGGTGTCGATGGAGGGCGCGTTCAGCGGTACGGCTCTGTCGGACCTGAAGGTGTTCTGCAGCGGCAAGCGGCCCTGGTTGAAGGACGCGCCGACCGATCACTGCTCGGAGAGGCCGCGCACGCTGCAACGCGGTTCGTCCGTCGCCTGGCAGCCGATCGTGCGGACGGCGTTGTCGATCCCTCCGTGGAGCGACGAGCACTTCACCCGGCTCGAAGACCACATGGACGACCTGCGCAAGATGTACGAGGAGGGCGACGAGCGCGGCATCCGCGGCTTCCTCAAAGCCCTCACACTGACGCAGCCGTATGAGTTCTCGGCCGAAAGGGTCATCGCTCTGCTCGAAGCGGAGAACCAGGAGGACACGGATGCCGACGGCGATGCCTCCGTGGACAGTGCCTTCATCGCGCTGCGGAAGCAGGAGTACGAACGACTGATCGCGGGGCAGCCCGAGAAGGGGACCGGTCGAGAGGACCGCTTCGTCTGCGAACCCCCTCGTTCCTCTCCGACCGTGCTGACCCCGTACGGGGTCACGGGTCCGATGCTGGTGAAGCGACTGCGGGAAGTGCGTGCCCTGAAGGCGTTCTCGCGGGTCGACACCCCGGACACCCGCGCGGACGTCCACGAGGCGGCCCTGTCCCTGATGGAACTCGACTGGTTGCCCGCGATGGAGGTCCAGGGCGAGGGCGTCTTCCTCCGGCTCGACGAGGAACGGCTGGACACCTGGGCCCGAAGCGTCGCCGTGGCGGCGCGTGCCGATCGCATGCGGGCCAACCACACCCGGATGATGCACGAACGCGCCCAGGATCCGGACACCGTGCCCGAATCGCCGGCCTCCCCCCGCATGGTTCTGCTCCACACTCTGGCGCACTCGCTGATCAATGAGTGGAGTCTGGACGGGGGCTATCCCGCGGCGTCCCTGCGGGAGCGGCTCTATACGAGCGACACCATGGCGGGCATCCTCATCTGCACCGCGACAAGCGACTCCGCGGGCAGCCTGGGGGGCCTGGTCGCACAGGGCGAACCCGACCGCCTCCGGAAGTCCTTGGACTCGGCTCTGGACAGGGCGCGTTGGTGTTCCGCGGACCCCCTCTGCGTCGAGTCGGAGGGAAGCGGCGTCGGCGGGATCAACATGGCGGCCTGCCATGCCTGCGTGCTGCTGCCGGAGACGAGTTGCGAGCACAACAACGGCCTGCTCGACCGCGCTCTCCTCGTCGGCACGCCGGAAGACCCGTCGATCGGATTCTTCAGCGACGTACTGAATCACTGATCCGGCGGTCACGCGGCTTCGGTCAATTCCGCCTCGAAGTGCGCCTGCGCGCGGTCCAGGGCCCCGTCGGGATCGCACCCGTGGGCCCGAAGCCAGTGGAGGAGGTCGGCGATCACATCGATGGCCGACTCCTCCGCGTGCGCCACGGTCACCGGCCCCCGCTCGACGCCCTTGTCCCGCCCGGACACTCCGAGCAGCCCGAGCAGCGCTTCGGCCCTCGCGACCCGGGGCCCGTCCATGTGGTCGACCGACGACCGCAACCCGGTGACCAGCTCGCACCAGGTGGCCTTCGAGTCGGCCCGGAGGACGACACCCCAGCGGTCGGCGAGAGCGTCCACGAGAACCAGCCCGCGGCCGTGCTCCTCCCCGTCCTCCCGTGTGGCGAGGACGGGGACACCGCGTGTGTCAGGGTCGCTCACCTCGATGCGCAGGCGACCACCGTTCATGGAGACGGCAAGACGTGCGCACGTGCCCGGCCCCACGTGCTTGATCACGTTCGCCGCAAGCTCCGAAGCACAGAGCTGAGCATCGGCGGCGATGCCGGCCAAGCCCCAGAGGTCCAGCCGAAACCTGACGGCGTTTCTCAGCCCTGCCAACCCCGCCGGCTCCGCCAGGAAGGGCATCTCCCAGGCCTTGCACACCACACCGAAACGACAGCCGTCCATGTCGATCACCGCTCCCAGCAGACTCGATATCACCAAGCGTGACAACGCGTAAGAGAAGAGTGTCACTGGAACTCTCATTTTGGAACTCTCACCAACGACTCTCGGGAGCCCACCCTCGTCCCGCACGCCCCCGGCGCACGCCCACTTGCCCGTACAACGATCAGCCGTGCACGCTCTGAAGCGTCGACGTGAGGAACCACAGCCATGACAGTCGGACCCACCACCCGCAGGCGCCAACTCGGTGCCGACCTGCGCCGCCTGCGTGAGCGCAAGGGCCTCACCCTGGAGGAGGCGGGGGCGTTGGTCGGCATCTCCAAAGCGACCCTGAGCCGCTACGAGCGGAAGGAGGGCGCGGTCAAGTGGCCGGCCGTGGACGCCCTATGCCGCGAGTACGGCACCACGGACGACGAACGCTCCTCACTCGTCGAGCTGGCCAAGGGCGCACGCATCCAGGGCTGGTGGCGTTCGCTCGCGGATCCCGTCCCCGAATCCATGAACCTCATGCTGACCCTGGAGGACGAGGTGGTCAGCGAGGACCACTACGCCTGCATGTACGTCCCCGGGCTGCTCCAGACGCGCGCCTACGCCGAGGCCGTGCACCGCGCCTCGGAGATGCGGTGCTCGGACCAGGAGATCGCCCACATGGTGGACATCCGCATGAAGCGACAGGAACTGCTCGAACGACCCGAGCCGCCCCACATCTGGGCGGTGATCGACGAGGCGGTGATCCGCCGCGTCGTGGGCGGACGCGAGATCATGTGGGCACAACTGCACCACCTGCTCGAACAGGCCCGACGCCCTCATGTCACCGTGCAGATCCTGCCGTTCGAGACCGGCGCCCATGCGGCGGCAGTGGGCAGCTTCGTCGTCCTCGGCGGACCGACGCCCGAGCTCGACGTCGTGTACGTGGACATCATCGGAGGCGGCCTTTTCATGGAGAAGCCCCAGGAACTGTCACGCTATAAGTTGGCGTTCAACTATCTGCGCGCGCAGGCCCTGAACATCGAGCGGTCTGCCGCGCTCCTGGATCAAGTGGGCAGGGAGCTTTGATGGTTCACCGCGTCGGTCAGTGGTTCAAGTCGTCGTACAGCGGGGGCAGCGGTACGGAGTGCGTGGAAGTCGCCGACCTGTTCGCGACCGTGGAAGTACGCGACTCGACGAGGCCCGACGGTCCACGCATAGCTGTCGGCCATGCTGCCTGGTCCGGTTTCGTCGCCGCTGTGCGGGGGCGACGGTAGCAGCCGTCGCGGCGCTGGTTCCGTGACGCGGGTTTCTCTCAGGCGGGGCCGACATCACCGTACCTGCGGTTAACTCTTCATCCCCAGCGAACCGCCACGTGCAGGGTCACACACCTCCGCGTACCCCTACGCAACCATGGCCTGACGGGCCCGAGCGATGACGCGTTGCGCCGCGGCGCCGAACACGGCGGACTCGCCCAGGGATTCCCAGACCCGCCGGTACAGGGCCACCGTGTCGGCGTCGTCCAGCCAGAGTTCCGCGTGCCAGTCCTCCGTGATCACCAGCCGCTCATCGACGACCCAGAACGCGTTGGCAGGAGGAATACGCAGGGCGGCGTTCAGCGGGATGATCCCCAGTCGGACGGTATCCATGCCGACGACCCCCAGCAGGCGGTCCAGCTGCCCGGCCAGAGCTTCCGGAGGGCACACCTGTGCCCGTAGTGCGCCCTCCCACATGAGGAGATTGAGACACCGCCCGGGCTGGTACAGCCATCGTTGGCGGTCCATGCGGGCCCGTACCGCGTCCTCGGTGTCGCGGGGCGAGTTCTGGAGCGTCGCGTAGCGCTCGAACATGTGCCGCGCGTAGTCCGGTGTCTGCAGTAGTCCGTTGACGGCGAAGGAATCCCAGACGTGCAGTACGCGGGCTCCCTGCGTCACCGAATTCCACGTCTCCTGTACCGGGCGGTGTCCCGACGACAGCTGTCGTCGCCAGGACCGGATGTGCGACTCGAAGCCCTTCAGTCGTCCGTGCAGTTCGTCGTACGCTCCAGGGTGCCCGGTGGCGTCGGCCCATGCCCGGAGGTCGTCCGCAGTGGGTGTCTGGCGTCCGTTTTCCAGCTTGCTCACTTTGCTCTGCGCCCAGCCGAGGGAAACGCTCAGGGCGGTACCGGTGAGAGGGCCACGAGGGCACTCAGTTCGGAGGGCTCGAAGCCGTCGCCCCAAGTCCTCACGAGCCTTCTGAAAGTCAGTGCTCACCGGTACGCGTCTATTCCTTCTGCTCTTACTCGCTGCTGGTCAGCTTCGCCGCGAACTCTTCGTGCGATATGGCGTGATGCCATGCCGCATCACGGACGACCGAGTACCTGACGATCTCGGCCGGCTCCGTAATCAACTCGACGTCCGCGAGATGGTCGCTGTCGTCGAATCTCAGCCGTGCGGCAAGTCGACTGTCGAACAACCAGAAATCTTCCGGGGGCAGTTGAAGGCGATCAGCGTCCGCCCGCCATACGTTGCGAATATCCTCCCCCAGACCTCTGTTCCGCTTGGCGTTGTCGAGGAGATAGAGCTGCCCTGCAGTCGGCGGCTGATCGATGATCCGTACTCGTTCGACGCGCTTGCCCTGCGCGGTCTGGGACCGGATCAGCTCGCAGTACGGATCACTCTCGTCCCATTCGACCTCGCCGGTCTCGACGAACTGGCGGTAGGTGTCGGTGACTTCGTCACTGGCGTAGCGTCCCCGGGTCTCCAGCCGCCAGGCCGAGTGGTTGAACGTACGAAACAGCCCCTCGAATTCGTCCAGGTCGATGATCCGGGCCTGCCGAGTCGTGTCCTTCGGTGTCCAGTCGACCAACAGTTCACGTGGTACGACCACCGCCACCTCGCCTTCGGACAGGTGCCGTAACTGGGCGATGTCGCCGGCATCGGCCAACGGCGGGCCATGGACGATGACTTCGCCGCTGTCCATGTCCTCATGGACAGCGGGACACCCCGTACCGCCACTACCTGTGCCGTTGAACCGTAACTGACGTGCCATAACAAGCCGCCTCTCACCTCGGAGGTGTTCCGTCCGCAGCTCCAAGGTTGTCCGCTGCTCCACGTGAATGTCGAGGGATCACCGCGCCCCGCACGAGAATATTCGCGAATAGCGGCCATGACCGTCGGTCTGCTCCCCCGACCATGAACTGCATGACCGAGCCCACCAGATACAACACACCGCCCGGCTGTCCCCATTGACGGTCGGCAGCTGGCGGGTGCAGGAGCACGACGGTGCGGAGACCGTATCTCCGCGACATCAGCACCGGAAGGGGACTTCCCCATGAATGGAAACCTCTATGCCCTGTCGGCCCCCGCGGCCGACGCCTTCGCCGACTTCTGCGGGGGCAACGCGGGTGGCCCCCACGAGACCTGCGTGAGCCTCGCCGCACTCCCCGGCGCGGAGGCCACCTTCGTGATCCGCGACAGCAAGCCCGAGGGCGCCGGCAAGGAGCTGCGCTTCACCGGGAGCGAGCTCGACGACTTCGCCGCCGGGTGGGTCAGGACCAGGGGCCTGACGCTTTAGTCTGGCTCCCTTCCTGAGCACGAAGCACCACGTAAAGGGCCGGACCGGACATGCTCCGGGCCGGCCCGTCTCCCCTAGTGAAGGGCGCAGATGACCTGGTCAGGACACTGGCACGGCTACGGTCCGTGGACCGGCAGCAGGGACGCGTACGGCCAGGAGGCCCTACGCCGTCCGGGTGCGGAACCGAACTCCGAACAGACCCGCGCGTTCGTCGCCTCGACGCTGCCGCCCCTTATGACCGGGCACTGGCTCCTGCGGCAGAACCAGACCGCGGTGGAGCGCACCTGGACGCGTGTGGTGGGTGCCGTCACCTGGCTGCAGAGCACATACGAGGCGAATCCCCCTGGCGAGAGGGATGACGGCGGGCGCGCTCACATCACCCTCGAAGACAAGATCGCGTACGCGTTGGACGCCCTTCCCCGAGGCGTCGACGTCTGCTGGGTCCACTACACGAAGTCCCAGAGCCTGATCTCCTTCTCCGTGGTCTGCTGCCTCAACCACCACCATCCTGGCCTCCCGTGCCCCCTTCCGCCCGCCTGACCGAGGAAAAGCTCGGCCTTGGCCCGATGGTGGTTGTGGCAGGGTGCTCGCATGTCCAACCCCATCGGGTACCCGGTCTTCCGTACCACGGACCCGGTACTGGCCCTGCGCGTGGCACGTCAGCTTGTGGCAGTGGGTGACGTGCAGTACGCGCAGGTGTCGGTGGACATCGAGCTGCGCACCGTCCCGGAAGTGTTGCGGATACGCGAAGCGCTGCCGGATGCCTGGTTCCGGAAAGAGGTTGTCGAGGACTGGAAGCGGGACCCTTCCGATCCGACGGGTTTGCACGCCGGCGTCCACGCGCCCGAGCTCTCCGGTGATCCGGACTTCTTCTCATCCCATCTGCCACTTTGGGCGTCGATATTGGATCAGCCCCTCGGCAGCATCGAGGAAGAGTTCGCCGCCTTGGTCGGACCGAACATCGGCGAGATCTGGTGGTCCAGCTTGGAGTGGCCCGACGTACCTGATCGCGAGATCCATCGCGAAGCCAACAATGCCCGGGTTTCGCTGCTGCTCAACTCCCGCAGCCTGGAACGTGACGCCCACTCCGGCGGCCACACCGTCCTCGTTCATGTACGCCGCGCGAATCGCGACGGGTCGGAGCTGCGGCACGCCTCCTGGCTGGCGGAGCAGATCGGCCAGGCCGTCATCGGCCCACCGCAGGAGTAGCCCGGAATCCTCCAACTGGCCGACCCGCCCGTCGGCCAGTGCCCCCATTCATGCCCGGACGCCCTTGGCGAGGAATGCCCGCATGGACCTCGCTCCGTCCTGCTGGCGTCTGCAACATGAAGCGCGCTGCGATGACGACGCCGGAGAGTGTCCCGGCGCGCCGGCAGACGATTCGACCAAGCACGACCACCGCAAGCTCGGCCGTGAACTGGATCCCGGGGAGTCTCCAGCGCCGGGTGGTGGATCGATCACTGGCGTCGCGTGTGATCGGCGGAGGACAGGGGTATGCAGAGTTCCCAAAAGGGTGCCCAGGCGCCCAAAGTGTTCCCCAAAAGGACTATGAGATACGGCAGTTCGGGTACTGCGCGTTGCGCGGAATCCTCCCGCACAACCGCTGTCTTCAGGAAACTTCGCTCCGTCCTTCGCCTCCGCCACTGCCGCAA
This sequence comes from Streptomyces sp. iso_384, assembly GCF_056172905.1. NCBI lineage: Bacteria > Bacillati > Actinomycetota > Actinomycetes > Kitasatosporales > Streptomycetaceae > Streptomyces > Streptomyces sp. iso_384. The sequence continues at coordinate 1,275,536 of NZ_JBWBTT010000001.1, read as the reverse complement.
CTGCCGCCACTGCCCGACGCCATCACAGCAAAGGTCCGTGTCCACCCGTGGACGGACATGCCCCATCGTCCCAGCCCCAGCCCGGACCCCGCCCGTGTGCGGTCCGCCACCCACCAGTGGAAGCGAGTTGCCATGACCGACGATGAGCAGCTGACTCCGGAACCGGCCTCGGAGGACATGCTGTGGGACGTCTCGATCCTTGTGCAGAACCCGGACGACGGACGCCAGATCTCGACCACCGAACAACTCACCGACCGGCTGCGCGACCGGCTGGACGACGTCCGTCAGGGGGTCCGCGCCGGTACGGCGGCCGCGCTGGCGAGCATCCGCGATCTGCCGAGCGCGTCCGGGTGGTCGGCGCAGGAGGTCGAAGTCGAGTTCTCGCTGACGCTCCAGGCGGAGGCGGGGGTCGTCATCTCCAAGATCGGCGGGGAGGCCGCACTGGGCATCACCGTGCGATTCGCCCGGTCGGCCGCTGCCGAACAGGAGGCCTGAGTGCAGGGCAGAGTCGTCATCACCCGGAACGGGCGCGCCGAGGCCCAGGGCAGTGGAGTGGTCATAGCGCAGCGCAGGGCCGTCACCGCAGCCCACGTCGTCAAGCACTACGCCCCCGAGGACATCGTGCTGCGCCTGGAGGGCGGCGCGGGAGACATCGGCGTGGTCCACGTCGAGTCGGACCAGGAACTCGACATCGCGATCCTGCACCTGGCCGCCGACACACCGGCCATCTCGCCTGTCACCACGCTCGGCGACGGGGAGCGCTGGCGGGTCTCTCTCCCCGTCACCACGACCGACCCGCAACTCACAGGGCGGGTCACATCGGCCGGTCGGCCGTACCGCACCCGCAGCAGCGACGGCACCATCTTCGCGATGCAGCTCCACGTCAATGAGACGATCAAGGACTACAGCTCGTATTCAGGCAGCGCGGTCCTGCTCGACGGTGGCCAGGGGCGGGTTGCGGGAATCCTCGTCGAACAACAGCTGGTCCGGTATCGAGGCGGCGGTACGGGCGGCCGTCCGGCGGCCAACGTTCTCTACGCCGTCCCGATGGTGGCCGTACTCCTGCGCTTCAACATCCTCGTACCGACGGGGCGGGTACCGGAACCGGGCGGGACGCCGACCGAGTACGACGTTCTGGACCAGACGACCGACCTCTTCCGACAGGCCGCCGAATCCGTGGAGATGCCGGCGTTGCCGCCCCGGGAGGCCATCGTCCAGGCCGCGGTGGCTCTCCAGGATGCCGAGGCCTTCATGCGCGGTCAGAGCTGGGACCCGCGCGTTCTCCTGGTGCCGCATCTGACCTCGGCGCAGTGGTACGAAGTGCTCAGGGGCTACCAGGGCGCGAAATGGTCCGCGCTGTCTCCCACTCTTGCCGCGGTGAACTCACTGGTGCAGGACGGCAAGGAGGACGGCACCGCGCGTTGGCGGATGTGGGTCGTCTCCGGACGGGAGACCAACCCCTTCACCGGGTTGGTCATCTCCGGGACCCGGGTGTACAACCAGCGGCTCGCGGACGCCCTGACCCGCTGCCAGCGCATCCCCGGCGTGGTCAACAAGCGCACAGACCAGGGAGGCGTCGCACGCGGCGTGAGCCCCACCGTGGGCGCGTACCTGACTCTCCAGTGGGCACGTCTGCATTACGGCGAGGGTCCGGTGGACTTCGGCTCCCCGACGCTCCTCAGGGCCGAGCCCCGGCACACCCTCTTCTACGGCCTGCGGCACCTGCTCGCCAAGTTCGACTCGGGAGAACGGTCCTACACCGTCGGCGAGGGCGACTTCCTCGATCGCACCTACTACACCGACGCCAGAGTGACCATCTTCGAATCAACTCCGGGCTACCGGCGTTTCGGTATCCGTCCCGCCGTTCCCGGCACGGCACTGGAGTCGGCGCCGCCCGACCGGCCGGGCGATTGACAGCAAGGGCACGCCGAGACCGCTGACACAGCCGACTCGGTCCGGCCGGCGCGGGCGCGTCCGGAACCTGATCCTTCCGTCCACTCGTCCTACGGGACAGGCCTAGTGGACGGAAAGACATGGTGGAACGGGCAGACAGCGGTGCGGCGGTGTCGGAGGCGCCGGTGGTGCCTGGGGTGGGGAAACGGCGGGGGTGGGGGGTCGCCGGGGGTGCCGTCGTCGTGGCCGGGGTGCTGGCGTTCCATCGGGGTGTGCCCAACTGGCCCGGACGGGTGGGGAGTCTACTGGAGTCCTTTCTGCCCTGGGCCGGCGTCCTCGTTGTCGTGCTGTTGGTCGTCGCCCTCGTGCGGCGGTCCGCCGTCGCGCTCGTGGCTCTGCTGCTGCCGGTGGGCGTGTGGGTGCATCTCTTCGGGGGACTGCTCCTGCCCTACGAGGAGAGCGGCGGGCGGGAGCTTGTCGTCGTGCAGCACAACGTCAGTGATGAGAACCGCGATCCGGCGGCGACCGCCCGTACCCTGATCGGGGCCGGGGCCGATCTCGTCGCGCTGGAGGAGCTCGTGGTTCCGCAGCTGGCGGTGTACGAGAAGGCCCTCGCCTCCGACTATCCGCATCACGTCGTACGCGGCACCGTCGGGCTCTGGTCCACGTACCCGCTCAGCGGCGAGCGGCTCGTCGACATCAAGCCCCCGAGCATCGAGGAGGGGTGGAGCCGTGGTGTGCGCGCCGTGGTCCGTTCTCCGTACGGGGACATCGCTGCGTACGTCGCCCATCTGCCCTCCGTCCGGGTGGGAGTGGGCGGGCTCGCGTCCGAGCGGAGGGACGAGAGCGCAGCGCTGCTGGGGCGCGTCATCGCGGCCGAGAGCGTCGATACGGTGATTCTGCTCGGGGATCTCAACGGGGCTGTGGAGGACCGGGGGTTGAGCCCTCTCACCTCACGGTTGAACGTCGCCGAGCGCGGGTTCGCCCTCAGCTTCCCCGCCGCCCTTCCGCTGGCCCGGATCGATCAGGTGATGGCCCGCTCCGCCGTCGTCGGCCGCATCCGGGCCCTGCCCGCCACCGGCAGCGACCATCTGCCCGTCGTCGCCCGGGTCGCCCTGGGGTGAGTGCGCGGCCCGCAGCGCGTCCGCCTTCCGTACGGCCGCCACCCGTTGCCGCCAGGTCATGTCCTCGGGGAACTCGTACGTATCCGTGTCGACCATCCAGCTCGCGTACGCCGTCGCCCTGCGGCAGTCCGCGCACTCCGGCTCATCGCCCAGCGGGCGGAAGGCGTGCTCCTCCCCCGGGCCCGCGCACGCGATCAGCTCCCTGACCGGCGGGGGCGGCATCTGCGGCACCGGGGTCACCGGGCATTTCTGGATCAGACGATGGCGCAGAAAGCCCACCGCCGAGCGCACCCCGCCCTCCGGCGGGTCGGCCAGGAGCGCCTGCCGCAGGTCTCCCTCCGGCAGGCCGCCCTCAAACCACTTCACGGCCTCCACCGCCAGGGCGCGGGCCTCCCCGACGCCAAGCAGCAGATCGCGGCGTGTGTGGCGCAGGGACAGCAGCAGGCGTTCGGCCTTGGCCAGTTGACTCGGAGACGCCTTGGCCGGGGCCCCTTCCACCGGCGCGCCCGCCGGTTCGATGTCCGAGGCCCGTTCGGTCGAAGCCTCCGCCAGTTCCGGGGTCTGCGTCGGTTCCGGGGCCGGTTCCGGAACCGACGTCGGCTCCGCCCGATCCCGGTCCGGGTTCACTACCCGGTTCCGCCCCCGCTCCGCTTCGGAGGGTGGGCGGGGAGTGGTCTTATCACTGTGGTCTTCCTCGGGTTGATAGCCACCGACCGACCGAAGAGTCGGTTCACCGACCGCCGGATACCGCACACCCGGAGAGCGCCCCGCGTCCGGCTCCAGCCTCTCCCAGACCGTCCTGGCCTCCGTGCCCGTCAGCGGCGTGTTCGTGAACAGCTGGGCCGTCTTCCAGAGCCCGTCCTCCCGCTGGGTCCGCCACTCGTGCACGTAACCGTGCTCCACCAGCTGCTTCTTGGCCTGCTGGTACGGGCGGCCCTTCATGTCCAGCTTCAGCGCCAGTTCGCCGAGCGGGCGGTTCGTGGCGGCGTCGGGGAGGCCCTGGACGTACAGGATGAGAATCTTCGCGTTGCTGTTCATCCGCCGGTCGCGTACGACCGTGTGCGAGGCCTTCGTCCAGCCCGAAGAGGGCGCGATAACATGACGCAGCATTTCTGGTGGCTCCTGACCACTGGGGGTGTAGGCCCTCGGGTGGTGTTCGCGCACCTCCGGGGGCCGCCCTTTGCGCGCGGGCGCGCACTGAGCGTGATGACCTCATCACCGTATCCCACCGTTCTGACGCATCACCACATCGAAGATTCGTTCGCCGAACCACCCCCACGCCGGCGTCCGTACCATGCCCTCATGATCGCTGTGGTCGTCACCATCGCCCTGGCCTTCGTCGGATACGTCGCGGCCTACCTCAACGGGCTGCGGCTCGCCCAGCGCAGCGAGCGGCTCGCGCGGGTCAACCGGCAACTGAGCGACTTCTACGGACCTTTGTTCGCCATCACCGAGGCCAACGGCCGCGCCTTCGACGCCTTCGCCCAGCGCAACGTCCGCCCCGACGGGCGCTCCCCCTTCAACCACGAGGATCCGCCCACCCAGGAGGAACTCGCCGAGTGGCGGCTGTGGGTCACCACCGTCTTCCTGCCGAACATCCGGACCATGCGTGACCTCGTCGTCACCCACGCCGATCTGCTGCGCGAATCCGAGATGCCGCCGATCCTGCTCAAGCTGTGCGCCCACGTGTCCGGTTACGAGATCACGGCCGCCCGCTGGGCGCAGGGACAGTTCGACCAGCACCAGTCCGTCGTGTCGTTCCCGAGCCAGGAACTCGCCGACTACGCGCGGGAGGGGTTCACCTCCTTGAAGGCGGCGCAGGGTCGGCTGTTGGGGCGGTCGCGGTCCGCCGGCTGAGGCCCGCCCTCCACGTTCTGTCCACGCTCTCATCACAATTCCGCTTCGCTTCCCGTATGCCTCTGATGTGCGCCCGTACGCCCTGCGAGCATCGGCTGCTCCACCGCACCTAGTTCGGCCTTGGGGGCAACACATGCAGACGAGGAAGCAGGCACGGCAGTCCTTGCGCGGAGCCCTCCGGATACGCACAGCGGTGGGAGCAGGCGCGCTTGTCCTGGTCCTGGCGGGATGCGGTGGGAGCGACGAGGGCGCGAAGGGATCCTCCGTCGAGCGGACGCTGGCACTCATGGACGACCAGCACACCGTGGACGCGGGCGACAGCCTGGACGTGGACGTCCTCGACAACGACTCCATCACCCTGGAGAGCGGCGTGCGGGCGGGCCTGCTCGACGCCTACGACCCCGCCGAACTGACCCTGACCATCGACACTGAGCCCGGCCACGGGTCCGCGTCGGTGTCCTCGGCCACGGTGACGTACACCGCCAGGGGCGGGCACACCGGCGAGGACGAGCTGACGTACGAGGTCCGTGTGAAGGGCACCGACGTTCCCGCCGCCACCGCCGTCGTCCGCATCACCGTCGAACCGCCGTCCCCAGACGTTCAGCGGTAATCGTCGGGGTGGTCCTGCATCCAGGTGTTGATGCCGTCACGGGTGCCGACGATCTCGGAGAAGTACTTCTCCAGATGCACCTCGGACCGGTCGTCGCCCAGCTTGTCGAACAGGACCTTCATGTCGGCGAGCGGCTTCTTGAAGTGGCCGGGGCCCTTGGCGTCCGCCCGCATCGACTCGTCCAGTTCGGTGAGTTCCCGGGTCACCCGGCCGAGGAAGTAGGCGCAGTCGCCCGCGCCCGGCGTGCAGGTATCGTTCAGCGTCGCCTGGAGCGCTGCGAAGGCGTCGCGGACCAGTGCGGGGCCGGGTGACGGGACGGCGCTGGACTCCTCCGCGGCGGCTTCCCGCTCGGCCTGGTCCGCCTTCTCGGTGTTCTCCTCGATACGGGCCAGGTCCGCGGCCGGATCCGCAGCCGCGCTCGGCACGTCCGCGCCGGGGCCGCCACCGCTCGACGCCTGGGTGCAGGACACCAGCGCGGCGGCCACGACCACGGCAAGTGCGCCTGCGCTCAGCCCCGTTCGGGCCGCACGATGAGCGCCGGTACGGGCACCCGTGCCGGTACCAGCGGTCGTGCGGGCAGCGCTTCGGAACAGCATGAGGCCCCTCTCGTGTGAAGGGTCCAGACCTTGCACAGGCCCTCCGCCGGGGCTCACGCCAGGAAGGCCGCCATCTCCCCGTACACCGCGGCCGTGTTGTCCAGGTGGGCGTCGTGGCCGGCGTCCGGGACCACGGCGATCCGCGTCTCGGGGTGCCGCGCCCGCATCCGGTCCGCCTCGTCCGGCTTCATCGCGCCCCTCTCGCCCCGCAGCACCAGCACCGGGCAGCGCACCCGGTCCCAGTCGTCCCAGTAGTGCCGCTGCGCGTTCTCCTGGACCGTGGCCACCATCACGTCCCGGTCGACGCGGGGGTGCAGCCCGCCGGGGCCCGGTGCGAGGCCCGCCGCCCAGGCCCGGCCCGCCGGCCCGCCGTCGAAGAACGCCTCGGCCGCCGCCCTGTCCGGGAACGGCACCGGCCAGGAGTCCAGCCAGCGCCCGATCTGCTCCGGCAGCCCCGGGCTCGGGCCCGCCGGTCCCGCCTCGATCAGGACCAGCGCACGGCACACCTCCGGGTGCGCCGCCGCCGTCAGCAGTGCGGTGAGGCCGCCCATCGACTGGCCGGCCAGCACCGTGTCCGGGCCGGCCAGACCGAACCGGCGCGCCACCGCCAGTACGTCACGGACGTGCGCCGCCCGCGTCACGTCGCCGGGGCGGCGGGTGCTCGCCCCGCTGCCCCGGGCGTCGAAGGCGATCACCCGGTGCGTGGCCGCGAACCGGGCCGCCAGCGCGTCCCACTCGCCGCGGTGTCCGGCCAGCCCGTGCAGCAGGAGCAGGGGCGGGCCCTCGCCGCCGTGGTCGGTGCAGAAGAGGCGTACGGGACCGGCCCCGGCCGCTTCGCCCTCGCCCTCGCCCTCGCCCGGGACTGTCACCGTCACCGTGGTCGTCCCCATGGCCGCTTCCATCCGGACCCCCGCCTCCCCCGTACCGCCCACCGGCCGCGTCGCCCCGAACGCTAGCCTCGGGCTGAGGAGCCGGCCACAGATATACCGACGGCTCGGCCGATGACTCACAGAGAGCGATGGTGGCGGCGATGGCGAAGGTTCCGGCAGCGGCGGTGGCGGCGAGCGGGCTCGTCGGGGGGTACGGCGTCGCCCGGTGGACCAGGAAGCGGCCGCTCGGCGGCGTCGCGCTCGCCGCCGCCGGATCCCTCGCCGCGTACGAGTGGAACCGCCAGGCCGGGCCGCGTGCCGCCGCCGGGCTGAGCGTCGCCTACGTCGCCGCCTTCGCCGGATCGCACCCGCTCGCCAAGAAGGTCGGCGCCTGGCCCGCCGTGTTCGCCGTCGCGGGCGGCGTGGCGGCCGCGTCCTGGGCCGTCACCCGCCGGGCCGCCCACGGCTGAACCCGTCGCGTCTCCGGCGGGAGTCCGGAAGAATCACGCGCCGGACTGAACGCCCGCCGCCCCGCGCCCGTACTACCGGGCAACTCCCCCGCGTAAAGCCGGGTGCGTACCCGTACGACAGGACGGGTACGCACCCGGAACCCCCGGCCCGCGAGGCCTCAGCCCCCCAGCGCGTGCGACACCGTGTAGATCGCCAGGCCCGCCAGCGCGCCGACCACCGTGCCGTTGATCCGGATGAACTGAAGGTCGCGGCCGATGTGCGCCTCGATCTTCTTCGAGGTCTGGTCCGCGTCCCAGCCCGCGACCGTCTCGCTGATCAGCGAGGTGATCTCCGCGCGGTACGTCGTCACCACGTACACCGCCGCGTCCTCCAGCCAGCCGTCCAGCTTGCCCTGGAGCCGTTCGTCGCTCGCGAGCCTGGCGCCCAGCGACATCAGCGAGGCGCGGGCGCGCAGCCGCAGTTCGCTGCGCTCGTCCTCCGCCGCCGAGAGGATCATCGTGCGGACGGAGGACCATGCGGAGGCGATGACGTCCTGGACCTCGCCGCGGCCCAGGATCTCCGACTTCAGCCGCTCCACGCGGGCCCGGGTGTCGGCGTCGCTCTGGAGGTCGGCCGCGAAGTCGGTCAGGAACGTGTCGATGGAGCCGCGCGCCGGGTGCTCCGGCATGTCCCGCATCTCCGTGACGAACCGCAGCAGTTCCTTGTAGACCCGCTCCCCCACCCGCTTGTCCACGAACCTCGGCGTCCAGCCGGGCGCCCCGCCCTGCACCGCGTTCATCACCGAGTCGCCGTGCTCCACCAGCCAGTCGTGCGCCCGTACGCAGACGAGATCGACGACCTTGCGGTGGCCGCCGTCCGTGACGACCTTCTCCAGCATCTTGCCGAGGCCCGGGCCGACCTCGACCGCGTCCGCGCGCCGGGTGATGGCCTCGCCGACCACCGCCTGCACATCGGAATCCCGAAGGACCGTCAGCGCACCGCGCAGCGCCGTGGCCAGCTCGGCTGTCACCCGGTCCGCGTGGGCCGGCTCCGCGAGCCACACGCCGAGCCTCCGGCCGACCCCCAGAGCGTGAATTCGGTCACGAATGACGTCCCCGGAGAGAAAGTTCTCGCCAACGAAGGAACCGAGGGACTGTCCTAGCTGATCCTTCTTGGTGGGGATGATGGCCGTGTGCGGAATGGGCAGGCCGAGCGGGCGCCGGAAGAGCGCCGTCACGGCGAACCAGTCCGCCAGCGCGCCCACCATCCCCGCCTCGGCAGCCGCCGCAACGTAGCCCGGCCAGCCCCCCACGCCTGAGTTCTTCGCCCAGGTGGCCAGGACGTAGACGATCGCGACGAGCAGAAGGAGGCCGGTGGCCGTGAGCTTCATGCGCCGTACGCCGCGCTGTTTCTCCTCGTCGGCGGCGGTGTACGCGAACGAGGCCAAGGGGCCCGCTCCGCGCGGCGGCACCCCGGAGCCCTCAGAGCTCCCGGTGCCTCCGGTGCCTCCGGTGCCTCCGGAATCGCGCACCGCGACCGGCGCCTGTCCTGGCCCCGGCGACTGCTTCGACTCCTGCACCGCGCCCTCGCCCTCGCCCTGCTCCTGCTCGCCGGATCCGGTCCGTTCCATCCGCTCCACCCGTCCGCGTACGTCTCGCCCCCGTGACGTACGCATTGTCCCTACCTCCCCTACTCCCGGGCCGCACGTCGAGTTCCCGACGGCCTGTCGCATCATGGGACCAGCACGATCATCACAAGGAGAAACACCGCACATGCCCAGGCGCCAGGGGTATGCCCTGCTCATCGCCCTAGTGGCGGGCACCGCCGTGCTCGCCGCCGCCGTCGCCTTCGGTACGACGCTGCTCTCCGGTCCCCGGTCGACACCGCTCCCGCCCGCCGAGACCCAGGCGGCGGCCCGTAACCCGGTCGACCCCGCCGCCTCGGGCGGCACCTGGGTCGCCACCTGGACCGCCGCTCCCGTCCGCGGCGAACCGGGCACCGAGGGCGGGCTCCCCGGGCGCACCATCCGTAACGTCGTGCACACCAGCATCGGCGGGAACGTCGCCCGCATCACGCTGTCGAACCTCTTCGGTACGGCCCCCCTGGTCATCGACCAGGCCACCGTCAACACCCGGCCGGTGACCTTCAAGGGCGCCGCCGCCGTCACCGTCGCCGCGGGCGGACGGGTCATCAGCGACCCGGTCGTGGTGCCCGTGGCCCCCGACTCCGACCTCCAGGTCAGCTTCCGCACCCCGCAGGCGGGCGGCCCGGTCACCTACCACCCCAAATCCCACCAGACCTCGTATCTGATCGACGAACGCGGCACCTGGAGCACCACCCACTGGCGCTATCTGACCGCCGTGGACGTCCGCAGCGAGCGGGCGCGCGGCGCGGTCGTCGCCCTCGGGGACTCCCTGACCGCGGGCAGCGGCTCCACCACCGACGCCAACGCCCGCTGGCCCGACGTCCTCGCCGACCGGCTGGGCGGCCGGTACGGGGTCGCCAACGCGGGCATCGCGGGCAACCGGGTCGTGGGAGTCGGCCGCGGCACCGGGGGCCAGGCGGGCACCGACCGGCTCGACCGCGACGCGCTGTCGGTCGCCGGAGCCCGGACGCTCGTCGTGGCGCTCGGCATCAACGACGTACAGCAGTCCCCGCAGGAGGCCGACCCCCGGCGCATCGTGGACAGCCTGCGCGCCCTCGCCGACCGGGCGCACGCCCGCGGGCTCTCGGTCGTCGGCGCGACCCTGACCCCGTTCGAGGGCTTCGCCACCTGGACACCGCAGCGCGAGGCCGTGCGCCAGGCGGTCAACGAACAGATCCGGGCGGGCACGGTCTTCGACGCGTACGTGGACTTCGACGCGGCGGTACGCGACCCCGCCGCGCCGAGCCGGATCCTCACCTCGTACGACTCCGGCGACCACCTGCACCTCAACGACGACGGCTACCGCGCGCTCGGCGACCACGTGGACCTGAAGCTCCTGGACCGGGCCGGCGCGCCCCGGTCCGACGCGCTGTGAGCCGCTGAGGCCGCGCGGAGGCGGCGCGTCCGCCTCCGGCGTCAGGGTCTCCGGCGCTCAGCAGCTCCGGCGCTCGAAGCCTCCTGCGCTCAGAGCTCCTTGCGTCCGCCGCCGCCACCGTCCGCGCCGCCGTCCGGGCCCTCCAGCCCGCGCCGGCGGCGTGCCTCCAGTTCCGCTTCCTCCGCGGCCTTCAGCCGGCGGCGCTCCGCCTTCGTCCGCTTGCGCTCCACGCCGACGCCGCCCATCAGGGCGAAGCCGGTGATCCGCACACGCGGGGAGTCGGGGGCGATCTCGCCGTCCTCGTTGGGGCCCTCGCCGAAGCCGCCCATGATGCCGATGCCCCGGACCTCGACGTTCAGCTCCGGCGGCGCGGTCACATGGAGGCCGCCCATGATCGTGAAGCAGCGGATGACGACCTCGCGGTCCTCGAAGTCGGCCTCGCGCAGATCGATCTCGCCGCCGCCCCACATCGCGAACGCGGTGAACTTCCGGGCCACCGTCCAGCGGCCCTTCCGGTTGAACCCGCCCCAGAAGGCGAACGCCCCCTTCGAGGTGGCGTTGCCGCCGATCCGCGCGGGCCAGTTGGCCGCGGAGCCCCGCAGCGGGGCGGGCGCGGACGAGCCGACCGGCGCGACCACCGATCCCGGTGCCGGAAGGTCCTGGACCAGCGGCTCCAACTCCCCGTGCGTACGGGCCTTGTAGGCCGTTTCGAGGCGCTGGTCGAACTCGTCCATATCCAGTCGGCCCTCGGCCACGGCCTCGCGCAGCAGTTCCGCGATCCGCTCACGCTCGGCGTCGGAGGCGCGCATTTCCGGACGTTCACTTGTCATACCGCGCAGCCTATTGAACGGATCCGTTCCCGGCACAGACCTGCAGGCCCACGACCTGCGCGCGCCGCAATCCGGAAGCCCCCCGAGGTCCCCCAGGTCCCCGCGGCCCTCAAGATGGGTGCCCGTCAGGGCGCGGACTCGTACATCCTCGCGATCACGGCCTCGATGTCCGGCTCCCGCACCGACAGGTCGACCAGCGGGTACTCCGCGGCGATCCGCGCCACCAGCGGGGCAGCCGACACGGCGGCGGGGAACGCCAGCCACTGGCGCGGGCCCTCCACCTTGACCGCCCGCAGCGCCGGGGCCCCGCCCGCCGCCTCCGGCGCCAGCACGATCGGGGGGAGTTCGCTCGCCAGGTCCACCACGAGCATGCGTTCGCTCTCCCCCACCTCGTGAAGACCCGCCAGCGAACCGTCGTACATCAGCCGGCCGTGGTCGATCACCATCACCCGGTTGCACAACTGCTCGATGTCGGTGAGGTCGTGGGTCGTCAGCAGCACCGTCGTCCCGCGCTCGGCGTTCAACTCCTTGAGGAACTGCCGCACTTTGGCTTTGGAGATCACATCCAGGCCGATCGTCGGCTCGTCCAGGTACAGCACCTCCGGATCGTGCAGCAGCGCCGCCGCGATGTCGCCGCGCATCCGCTGCCCGAGCGAGAGCTGCCGTACGGGGACGTCCAACAGCTCTCCCAGGTCGAGGAGTTCGACGCAGCGGTCCAGGTTCTCGCGGTAACGCCGGTCGGGAATGCGGTACATGCGGTGCATCAGACGGTACGAGTCGCGCAGCGGCAGGTCCCACCAGAGGGTCGTCCGCTGGCCGAAGACCACGCCGATGCGGTGGGCCAGCCGGGTGCGTTCGCGTGAGGGGTCGATGCCCGCGACGCGCAGCCGGCCGCCGCTCGGGGTGAGGATGCCCGTCAGCATCTTGATCGTGGTCGACTTGCCGGCCCCGTTCGGGCCGATGTAGCCGACCATCTCGCCGCGCGCGACCTGGAAGCTGATCCCGTCCACGGCCCGGACCTCGTGCCGTTCCCTGCGCACCAGGCCGGCCTTCCGGCGGACCTGGAAGACCTTCTCGACACCGTCGAGAGTGATGAAGCCGTCGTCCGCCATGCCCGTGCTCTCCCGCGTAGTCCCGTCCGACATGGTCGGCTCCCGATTCCTCAACTGCCCGTGCTCCGGTACGCCCGCAGCCCCGCCCGCCACGCGAGGCCCGCCAGCACCCAGCAGGCCACCGCCACCAGCGGCGGCAGGAACGCCACCCACCGCGGAAGGCCGACCGGGTACTCCCGGCCGAGCACGTACAGCGCGGGCAGCCAGCTGACGAAGGCCAGCGGCACCACGAACGTCACCCCGCGCACCAGGTCCTTGGCGAAGATCGTGGGCGGGTACTGGAGCAGCGTCGTCCCGCCGTACGTGAAGGAGTTCTGCACCTCCGAGGCGTCCTGCGCCACGAACTGGAACGCCGCCCCCATGACGAAGATCGCCCCGAAGATCGCCGCCCCGCTCACCACCATCATCGGCAGCATCAGCACCTTCAGCGGCGTCCACGCGATGTCCAGCGAGAGCAGCGCGTAGCCGAGCACCAGCAGCCCCTGGGTGATCCGCCCCAGCCGGCGCAGCGCGAACCGGTCCGCCGCGACCTGCGCCAGCACCGGCACAGGCCGCACCAGCAGGGTGTCGAGCGTGCCGTCGCGCACCCGGCGGCCCACCCGGTCCATCGAGCCCAGCAGCAGATCGCTCAGCCCGAACGCGGTGGCCGACACCCCGTACAGCAGGGCGATCTCCGACAGCGTGTAGCCGCCCAGCGCGTCGACGTGCGAGAACATCAGCAGGATCGTCACGAAGTCGAACGCCGTCACCGCGAGGTTCCCGAACGTCGTCATGGCGAACGAGGCCCGGTACGCCATCGTCGAGCGCACCCACATCGCCATGATCAGCCCGTACGCGCGCACGCCCTCCAGCAGCCGCGGCCGCTCCTCGAACGCGAAGCCGTTCGGTTCCGGGGCCTGTTCCCCGCCGGTCCGCACCGCCACCGTGTCAGCCACCCTGCACCACCACCCTCCTGGTCGCCGCGGTCTGCAGCAGCCGGCCCGCCAGCAGCAGCACCACCGCCCAGCCGCCCTGGAACGCGTACGCCGCCACCAGCCCCCACCCCGTGTGCTTGCCGAGGAACACATCGGCCGGGACCTGGAGCAGCGAGGACCACGGCAGCGCCCGCGCCACCTCGCCGAGCAGCCCGGGGAAGAGGTTCAGCGGCAGCAGCATCCCGGAGAAGAACAGCCCGGCCAGCGACACGATCTGCAGCGCGCCCGCCCCGTCCATCAGCCAGAACGCCGACAGCGCGACCAGATAGCGCACCGCGAAGCTCACCACCACGCCCAGGAACACCGAGAGGAGGAACGCCGGCCAGGTCCACAGCGAGCCGGGCAGCGCCAGGTCGAAGGCGAGCGCCCCCAGGAACATCGGTGCGATCCCCCGGCCCAGCAGATGGAAGGCCGCCCGGCCCAGGTCCCCCGCCAGCCACCACAGCTGGAGGTCGGCCGGCCGGTACAGGTCGACGGCGATGTCCCCCGTACGGATCCGCTCCATCAGCTCGTCCTCGAAGCCGCCGCCCATCATGGCGCAGGTCATCAGCAGGGCCTGCCCGAGCCAGACGTACGTCAGCGCCTGGGACGTGTCGTACCCGCCGAGCTGCGGACGCGCGTCCCAGAGGGCGATGTAGGTGTAGGCCATGATGAAACCGAAGACCGTGTTGGTGAACACCCCCGCGGCCGTAGCCGTCCGGTACGTGGCATAGCGCCGGAACGCACCCCCCGCCACCACCGCGTAGAGCCGCACGCCGTCCCCTCTCCCCCGCCGCCACCGGCTCCCGACACCAAAGCGCACGAGCCTAATGCACGGGTGACGGCGGCCGCGAACGTATTTCGCGCACGCGTCTCGCGCACGTGGGGGGTGACGCCGGAGGAGGGAACGGACCGTCAAGAACCGAGGCTTTTCCGGCGAAACGGGCACTATGGGAGAACCGACCACGCCCGAGGAGCCCCACGGACATGAGCGACGAGCCACAGCACTGGGCCCCCCGCGAGCCCTCGGACGCGGCGGCCACCCCCGGCAGCGACCGGGGCGAGCCGCCCGGGACGGACGCGAGGAGCGGAAAGAAGCGGCGGCCCCGGCGCACCGGCTGGCGGCGTGCCGTCCCCACCTGGCGGATGGTCCTCGGCACCGTGCTGGGCCTGGGCCTGCTCCTCATCGGCGGCATCTTCGCCGGATACCGGCTCGTCGACATCCCGGCCGCCAACGCCTCGGCCACCGCCCAGTCCAACGTCTACCTCTACAACGACGGCAGCGTCATCGCCCGCGACGGCGACGTGAACCGGGAGAAGGTCAAGCTCTCCCAGGTCCCCATGACCGTCCAGCACGCGGTACTGGCCGCCGAGGACCGGGACTTCTACTCAGACGACCGCGCCGTGGACGTGAAGGCGATGGTCCGGGCAGGCTGGAACACCGTGACCGGCAAGGGCAGACAGGGCGGCTCGACGATCACCCAGCAGTACGTGAAGAACTACTACCTCGGCCAGGAACGGACCGTCCTGCGCAAGGCCAAGGAAGCCATCATCGCGGTCAAGCTCAACCGCGAGGTGACCAAGGACCAGATCTTCGAGGGCTACCTCAACACCAGCTACTTCGGGCGCAACGCGTACGGCATCCAGGCCGCCGCCCAGGCCTACTACGGCAAGAACGTCGAGGAGCTCAGCACCGCCGAAGGCGCGTACCTCGCCGCCCTCCTCAACGCCCCCAGCGCCTACGACGTCGTCGCCCGCCCCGACAACAAACCCGCGGCGCAGCGCCGCTGGAACTACGTCCTGGACGGCATGGTCAAGGAGGACTGGCTCCCTGCCGCCGAACGGGCGACGACGCGGTTCCCCACCCCCGGCGAGGCCAGACCGTCCACCGGGCTCTCCGGCCAGCGCGGCTACATCGTGCAGGCCGTCGAGGACTATCTGAACCGGCGCGGCATCCTCGACGAGAAGACCCTCGCCACCGGCGGCTACCGCATCACCACCACCCTCGACAAGGCCAAGCAGGACGCCCTCGTCAAGGCCGTCGACACCAACGTGATGTCCCGGACCAGCACCGGCCGCGAGGCCGACCGCAACCTCCGCGTCGGCGGGGTCTCGATCGTCCCCGGCAGCGGCGCGGTCGTCGCCCTGTACGGCGGCATCGACTACACGAAGCAGTACGTCAGCAACGCGACCCGCCGCGACTACCAGGTCGGCTCCGTCTTCAAGCCGTTCGTCCTCACCTCGGCCGTCGTCAACGAATCCACCACCCAGGACGGCCGCCCCATCACGCCCAACACCGTCTACGACGGCACCAACAAACGCACGGTCGTCGGCCCGCAGGGCGCCACCGACTACGCCCCCGCCAACGAGGACGACGTCGACTACGGCGACATCACCGTGCGCACCGCCACCGACCGGTCCGTCAACTCCGTGTACGCGCAGATGGCCCAGGACGTCGGCCCCGGCAAGGTCCGGGAGACCGCGGTCGCCCTCGGCATCCCCGCGGACACCCCCGACCTCACCGCCTCCCCCTCCATCGCGCTCGGCCCCGCCAACGCCAGCGTCCTGGACATGGCCGAGGCGTACGCCACCCTCGCCGACCACGGCCGGCACGGCCCGTACGTCCTCGTCGACAAGATCACCAAGGACGGCGCCGAGGTCGAACTGCCCGAGCGCACGACCGACCAGGCCGTCAGCCGCGAGGCCGCCGACACCACCACCGCCGTCCTGCGCAGCGTCGTGGAGGGCGGCACCGGTACGGCGGCCCAGGCGGTCGGCCGCCCCGCCGTGGGCAAGACCGGCACGGCGGAGGAGGACCGGGCCGCCTGGTTCGCCGGATACACCCCGGACCTCGCGACCGTCGTCGCCGTGATGGGCCAGAACCCGGACACCGGCGCCCAGACCTCGCTGTACGGAGCCCTCGGCATGCCCCGTATCAACGGCGGCGGCGCACCGGCCGAGACCTGGGCCGCCTATACGGAGGCGGCGCTGCGCTCCTCCCCGGCCCAGGAGTTCGACCTGGAGACGATGCCGGGGGCCGACGAGGAGGACGAGCCCCTGCTCGACGAGGACCCCGACGGAAGCACGGAGCCGTCCGCCGCGTCGGACTCCACCGCACCCTCCGCCACCGCCCCTTCCGGCACCGCACCGAGCAGCCCGGCCGTCGGCTCCGCACCCACACCCGGCACGGACACCGGCGGGACGGACGGGACAGGCGGTACGGGCGGGACCACCGGGGGAAACGCCTCCGGCGGCTCGGGAGAGACAGGGGACACCGAGAGCGGCGGGGCGGGCGGCACAGGCAGCACCGGCGGCACGGACGGCTTCATCGAAGGCGCCCGCGGCCCGGACTTCCCGCACGGCCGACCGGTGTGACCGCCCGGCTCGACCGCCCGACGTGACCGGCCCCGCCCTCGGCGCGCCTCAGTGCCCGGACGTCGCCTTCAGGCCGACCACCGCCACCAGCAGCAGACAGACGAAGAAGATCCGGGCGGCGGTCACCGGCTCGTTCAGCACGACCATGCCCAGGATCGCCGCACCGGCCGCGCCGATACCGACCCACACGCCGTACGCCGTACCGATCGGCAGCGTCTTCGCCGCATGCGACAGCAGCACCATGCTCGCCACGATCCCGAGGCCGGTGAACACGCTCGGCCACAGCCGCGTGAACCCCTCGGTGTACTTCATCCCGATCGACCAGCCCACTTCGAGCAGACCGGCGATGATCAACAGAACCCACGCCATGACAGGCACCTCCGACGAAACCACGCGAACAGAACGGGTGCGTCGTCTTTGCCAACCCGGTACGGCGCGTCTCGTCGGGGTGGTCCCACCGTAGCAAAAACCGGGGAAAGGCCTGGTGACACCGGTCACCAGGCCCTGAACAGCCCTGCTGCGCGGTCCTGCAGACGTCCTACAGATACAGCCCGGTCGAATCCACCGAACCCTCGAACCGGTCGGCGGCCACCGCGTGCAGATCGCGCTCCCGCATCAGGACGTACGCCACGCCCCGCACCTCGACCTCGGCACGGTCCTCGGGGTCGTACAGCACCCGGTCGCCGGGCTCCACCGTCCGTACACTCTGCCCGACCGCCACGACGACGGCCCAGGCGAGGCGCCGGCCCACCGCGGCCGTCGCCGGGATCAGGATGCCGCCGCCGGAACGCCGCTCGCCCTCGGACGTGTCGTTCCGCACCAGCACCCGGTCGTGCAGCATCCGGATGGGCAGCTTGTCGTCGTGGGTGTTCTCGCTCACGCCCGCAACCTACCTGGCGTGCCCGGCGCCGTACGCCTCCGGGTTCCGCTCACACGCGACGTTCCGGTCACGCGCGACGGCGGCGCTTGGACACGGTGAGCAGCCCCACCACGCCGACCACCAGCAGCGCCGCGGGAATCACGCGCTCCAGCCGCGGAGAACCGTCCTCCGCGACGAACTGCGCCTTCACCCCCGACACCGAGCGGTTCACCGCGACGAAGGCACGGCCGGCCGTCCGGTCCACGGACTGGGCCGCCTTCGCCTTGGCGTCTGTGATGATCGTCTTCGGGTGTACGCGCACCCCGATCTCGTCGAGCACCACAGCGAGCTGCTCGCGCCTGCTGATGATGTCCGCCTCGATCTGCGCAGGGGTCCTGGCATCCGACACTGCGCCGCCTCCGTGGTCGTCGTCCGGTAAACCTTCGTCTGGGCCTTCGTCGACAGTCTGTCAGCTCGAACCTCCGCGCACCCGGCGGCACCCCTATTACCCTCGGTCCCGTCCGACCCGTGCACCACCCGAGGAGAACCACATGAGCGAGCGACTGAAGCCCGGCGACACCGCTCCCGCCTTCACCCTTCCCGACGCCGACGGCAACGAGGTGTCGCTCGCGGACCACAAGGGCCGCAAGGTCATCGTGTACTTCTACCCGGCCGCTCTTACCCCCGGATGCACCAAGCAGGCCTGCGACTTCACGGACAACCTCGACCTCCTGGGAGGCGCCGGGTACGACGTCATCGGCGTCTCGCCCGACAAGCCGGAGAAGCTCGCGAAGTTCCGCGACACGGAAAACCTCAAGGTCACCCTGGTGGGCGACCCGGCCAAGGAAACTTTGGAGGCGTACGGCGCCTTCGGCGAGAAGAAGCTCTACGGCAAAGTGGTGACGGGCGTGATCCGTTCGACCGTCGTCGTCGACGAGGACGGCAAGGTCGAGCACGCGCTCTACAACGTGAAGGCGACCGGTCACGTCGCGAAGATCATCAGGGATCTGGGCATCTGACGCCCGCCCGGCCCGGGGTTCCGGCCCCGGGCCACCCCTCGCACGATTGCGGCGGTACCGGCGATTCCGGGCGGCGACCGGCCGGAGAACGTGTTCAGATCATGTGAGGGAGATCGCATCGGCCCACGAAGTCGGTTTGCGACCGCCATGACTGCGCAGAAGTCTTTCCTGGATACACACTCCGAGGAAAGGACCCGGCCATGGCGGCCCCCGACCCCCACCAGGCGGCCGACCCCGCAGCGGTCAAACGCCACCCCACGCTCTTCCGGGCCATCCGGAAACGGCGTAATCCTCGGCTGCGCCGGACGGACATCACGGTCACGGACGACGCCGCGGTCAAGCGGGCCGTGAAGGCGGCCTCGCTGGGCAACGCCATGGAGTGGTTCGACTTCGGTATCTACTCCTACCTGGCCGTCACGATCGGACATGTGTTCTTCCCGTCCGGGAACGACACCACCCAGCTCCTCTCCTCGTTCGCGACCTTCGCGGTGGCCTTCCTCGTACGGCCGCTCGGCGGCATGTTCTTCGGCCCGATGGGCGACAAGGTCGGCCGCAAGAAGGTCCTCGCGCTGACGATGATCCTGATGGCGGTCGGCACGTTCGCGATCGGCCTGATTCCTTCGCACGACACGATCGGCGTCTGGGCCGCGGTCCTGCTGATCTTCTTCCGGATGCTCCAGGGCTTCTCGACGGGCGGTGAGTACGGCGGCGCGTCCACGTTCATCGCGGAGTACGCCCCCGACAAGCGGCGCGGCTTCTTCGGCAGCTTCCTGGAGTTCGGCACGCTGGCGGGCTACGTCGGCGCGGCGGGCCTCGTCACGGCCCTGTACGCCCTGCTGAACGACGCCCAGATGGAGGCCTGGGGGTGGAGGATCCCGTTCCTCGTCGCGGGCCCGCTGGGCCTGGTCGGCCTCTACCTGCGACTGCGCCTGGACGAGACGCCGGCCTTCCAGAAGCTGGAGGGCGGCACGGCGCACGCGAGCGAGGCGGCGGACGGCGTCGAGTCCACGGCCAAGGGCGACCTGGCGAAGATCTTCCGGCAGTACTGGCCGACGCTGATCCTCTGCATCTGCCTGGTCGGCGCGTACAACATCACCGACTACATGCTGCTGTCGTACATGCCGACATACCTCTCCGACGAACTCGGCTACAGCGAGACGCACGGTCTGCTGATCCTGCTGGCGGTGATGGTCTTCCTGATGACGATCATCGCCCAGATCGGCAAGCTCTCCGACCGCTTCGGCCGCAAGCCGCTGCTGATGACGGGGATGCTGGGCTTCCTCTTCCTCTCCCTCCCCGCGTTCCTCCTCATCCGGGTGGACGGCATCTTCCCGATCACGGTCGGCATGCTGTTGCTGGGCCTCTCCCTGGTCTGCATGCTCGGCACCATGTCGGCGGCGCTGCCGGCCCTGTTCCCGACGAACGTCCGCTACGGGTCCCTGTCGGTCGGCTACAACCTCTCCGCGTCGATCTTCGGCGGCACGACCCCGCTGGTGATCACGGCCCTGATCAGCTGGACCGGCTCCAACCTGATGCCCGCGTACTACGCGATGGCGGCCGCCCTGGTCGGCGTGATCGCGGTCGCCTGCATGAAGGAGACCGCCCAGCAGCCGCTGATCGGCTCCCCGCCGTCGGTCGAGACGGACGAGGAGGCGGCGGAACTGGTGCAGGCGCAGGCGCCTGAGCCGAAGTTCTGACGTCGCCTCCCATTCCCGGAGGAACGGCCCGTACCGCTCACGTCGAGCGGTACGGGCCGTTCGCCTTCCTGCCAGCTGCTAGCCGGATTTCGGGCGTGACTGTCCGATAAACGGTTCGTTGCTCCGTACGGGGCTGCGAACGTACTCGCGGCCGGGATCGGAGGGGGACATGGGGACGGTTCGCTACACGCGCGAGCTCCTGGAAGAAGCGGCGCGCATGACGACCAACGCCACGGACGCGGTGCTGTGGTGCGGTGGGACACCGACACCCGGCAGCCGGCGCTATCTGCGCAAGAAGATGGTGGAGGCGGGCCTGGACATCTCGCATTTCGCCGACACGTGGGTCCGCCACACGGAAGAGACGCTGCGGAGGCTGGTCGCCTGCTCCACGAGCGTCGCGGAAGTCGTGCGCAAGCTGTGCATCAGTCCGGTGGGCGGCAATCAAGCCCACATCGGCCGCCGCATCGCCGCGCTGCGCATCGACACCTCACACTTCGCACCCGTACCGCCGGGCCGACGCAGGGCCAAGGGTTCCCTGGGAGACCACCTGACGCTCCGTACGCCTGCCGACGGCAGAGTTCCCGGCGAACGGCTCCGCAAGGAGCTTGTCCGCAGGGGAGTTGAGGATGAGTGCGCCGAATGCGGCAACACCGGAGAATGGCTGGGGCAACCCCTCCGGCTCGAAGTGGACCACGTCAACGGCGACTGGTGGGACAACCGCCCCGACAACCTGCGCCTCCTCTGCCCCAACTGTCATGCGACCACCGATACTTATCGCGGCCGTAAGCGCAGGAGGGCGGCGTGAGCGTCAGATACCCCCGCGACACGCTGGTACAGACGGCAGCGGACGCGAGCAGCCTCGTCGATCTCCTGCGCCGCCTCGGCGCTCCCCTGGGCAGCCGGACGCTCCGCTACGTACGGGACCGGCTCGCGCACTACGGCATCGATACGTCCCACTTCGTGGAGGAGGAACTTCCGGAGCGGGAGCGCTGCTCCTACCCACGCGAGCTCCTGGTCGAAGCCGCCGCCCGCTCCCACAGCATCCGGGAGATGCTCACGTACATGGGTTTGCCGCCGACTGACAGTCCCTACGGCTACCTGCGCAAGAAAATGGACCGGCTCGGCATCGACACCTCCCACTTCACCAGCGGACGCCGGTACGGAACGCCCTCGACGCCGCGCACGGCGCTGGCACGAGCGGTTGCCGGGTCCCACAGCCTGGCCGGTGTTCTGAGGGCTCTGGAGCTAGGCTCCAACAACAGCACTGCGCGCGCTCGTGTGAAGCGGGACATCGAAGCCTTCGGCCTGTCCGTGGCCCACTTCACCGGACAGGGGCATGGTCGCGGAACGCGCTCCCCGAACCGCAAGACCGCGGCGGAGATACTCCAGCGTCTGGCCTCCGGAGCCTCCCGGACCAAGACGGCACAGCTACGGAGGGCCCTGCACGACATCGGAGTTCCTCACCTCTGCGCGAAGTGCGGCACAGGTGACACCTGGCATGGCAGGCGGCTCGTCCTGGAAATCGACCACATCAACGGCGACCGGCTCGACAACCGCCGCGAGAACCTTCGATACCTGTGCCCCTCGTGTCACAGCCAGACGCAAACCTTCTCGAAGCCGCGCAAGCTCGCACAGTAGAGTGGGGCACGCGGGTCCGTACCCCAGCTGGCCTAGAGGGCGCCGGTTTAGGTCCGGTGTGTCGTGGGTTCGAGTCCCACCGGGCCCACAGGTGTGGGGCGGCTGCGACCTTCGTTTCGAAGGTCGCAGCCGCCCTCACTGCTGTCAGCCCACCAACTCCCGCACCACCGGCACCAGCGCCCGGAACGCCTCCCCCCGGTGGCTGATCGCGTTCTTCTCCGCCGGGGTCAGCTCCGCGCAGGTCCGGGTCTCGCCCTCCGGCTGGAGGATCGGGTCGTAGCCGAAGCCGTTGGCGCCCGACGGGGTGTGGCGCAAGGTGCCGTTCAGGCGGCCCTCGACCACGCGTTCCGTGCCGTCGGGGAGGGCCAGGGCGGCGGCGCAGGCGAAGGAGGCGCCGCGGTGTTCGTCGGCGATGTCGCCCAGCTGGGCCAGGAGCAGGTCCAGGTTGGCCTTGTCGTCGCCGTGGGTGCCGGACCAGCGGGCCGAGAAGATGCCGGGGGCGCCGCCGAGGACGTCCACGCAGAGGCCGGAGTCGTCGGCGACGGCCGGGAGGCCGGTGGCGCGGGCCAGGGCGTGGGCCTTGAGGAGCGCGTTCTCGGCGAAGGTGACGCCGGTCTCCTTGACGTCGGGGATGTCGGGGTACGCGTCCGCGCCGACGAGGTCGAGGTCGAGGCCCGCGTCGGCGAGGATGGCGTGGAGTTCGGTGATTTTCCCGGCGTTGCGGGTGGCGAGGATCAGGCGCTTCATGGGCCCATTGTCGCCGGTCGCCGTCGGCCCGGGGCTGCTCCCCCTACGGCGTGCAGACCTTGCCGATCTCCGTCGCCGCGTCCGTCACCGGGGCGATGTCGGGGGTGGCGTCGCCGGCCTCGATGGACTTGCGGACGTCGGTGACGCCCGCCTGGAGGTCGTCGACGGCCTTGGAGAGATCGGCGTTGTCCGTGGTGTCGTCGAGCTTCTTCAGCTCGCGGTCGATCTCGTCCAGGGACTCGGAGGCCTGGGTGATGTCCTCGGAGGCGCTGGACACGGCCTGCTGGAGGTTCCCGACGCTGGTGGCGATGGCGTCGGCGGTTCGGACGCAGTCGAGCGCCTTGTCGAGGCCGGCGCAGCCCACGGCCGTGGTCAGCGTCAGCAGGGTGGCGGCGGTGGCGAGTGCGAGGCGTTGGTGGCGGCGCGAAGCCATGGTGCGGTCCCTCCCCGGGGATCGTTGCGTGGACGGGCGCACGGTTCGACCCGTGCGCCCGTATCCGTGACGACGCTCTGTGGTGCGTATTTGGTTGCTTCTTTACCCGGGGAGGGCGAGTCGCTACGCGTTCCGCGTGGTTGCGAGTGCGTCACGCTGGAGTGCGGCGAGGTCGACGCAGCCCGCGGTGGCGAGGTCCAGGAGGGAGCCCAGTTCCTTGCGGTCGAAGGGGGCGCCCTCGGCGGTGCCCTGGACCTCGACGAAGCGGCCGTCGCCGGTGCAGACGACGTTCATGTCGGTCTCGGCGCGGACGTCCTCCTCGTAACAGAGGTCGAGGAGCGGGGTGCCGTCGACGATGCCGACGCTGATGGCGGCGACGGTATCGGTGAGCGGCTTGCGGCCGGCCTTGACGATCTTCTTGCCCTGGGCCCAGGCGACGGCGTCGGCGAGGGCGACGTAGGCGCCGGTGATGGCGGCGGTACGGGTGCCGCCGTCGGCCTGGAGGACGTCGCAGTCCAGGACGATGGTGTTCTCGCCGAGGGCCTTGTAGTCGATGACGGCGCGCAGCGAACGGCCGATCAGGCGGCTGATCTCGTGGGTGCGTCCGCCGATCTTGCCGCGTACGGCTTCGCGGTCGCCGCGGGTGTTGGTGGAGCGGGGCAGCATGGAGTACTCGGCGGTGACCCAGCCTTCGCCGCTGCCCTTGCGCCAGCGCGGGACGCCTTCGGTGACGGAGGCGGTGCAGAAGACTTTGGTGTCGCCGAAGGAGATGAGGACTGAGCCCTCGGCGTGCTTGCTCCAGCCGCGTTCGATGGTGACGGGGCGGAGCTGTTCGGGCGTGCGGCCGTCGATGCGAGACATGGGTCCGACTTTATCCGCTGGCGGGGGTGGCTCCGTTCGGGTGCGGTGGGCGGCCGTCCGGGGGAACCGTCCGCGTACGGCGCAGGCCCCGCACCGGGTCGGGTGCGGGGCCTGCGCGGGTGTGGGGCCGGCGTGGGGTCAGCCGGTCACATCATGTCTTCGATGTCGGCGGCGATGGGGTCGGCGTCGGTGCCGATGACGACCTGGATCGCGGTGCCCATCTTGACGACGCCGTGCGCGCCGGCGGCCTTGAGGGCGGCTTCGTCGACCTTGCTGGGGTCGTGGACCTCGGTGCGGAGGCGGGTGATGCAGCCTTCGATCTCGTCGATGTTGTCGATACCGCCGAGCCCGGCGACGATCTTCTCAGCCTTGGTGGCCATGTCCTTCTCCCTGTTTCACGCGCAGACGGCCGCCCGCTGCGGGTCCGTTTCGTCACGGTAACGCACGGTTGGCCCAACTTCGCGGGCGGGTAACCGGACGATCCCGAAAGATGACGATCACCGGCGCCCTGCCTTCGGGACGGACCCCGGACCGTGACGCAACTGGTCTACACCAGTTTGCAACGCCCGCCAAACGTGAAGTGTTCCGGGAGGACGCCCATGAGTTCGAGCGCCGCTGCGGTACCGCAGCAGAAATGGTGGAACGGACCGGTCCAGGGCCTGCAGAAGGTCGGGCGGAGCCTCCAGCTCCCGGTGGCCGTCCTCCCTGCGGCCGGCCTGCTCGTCAGCCTCGGCAATCTGTTCGGGTCCTATCTGCACGGCGCCTTCTGGGACAAGACCTCCAAGGTGCTGCTCAACGGCGGCACCGCGATCCTCGACGGCCAGCTCGGCCTGCCGCTGCTGTTCTGCATCGGGGTCGCCATCGGCTTCGCGAAGAAGGCGGACGGCTCCACCGCACTGGCGGCCGTGGTGGGCTTCCTCGTCTACCGCGGGGTGCTGACCGCCTTCCCCATGGACGGCACGGTCACGGACGAGCTGCCCAACGGTGAGCCGCAGAACCCCGGCGTCCTCGGCGGCATCCTCATCGGCCTGCTGACCGCGGTGGTCTGGCAGCGCTACCACCGGACCAAGCTGGTGGACTGGCTGGGCTTCTTCAACGGACGGCGTCTGGTGCCGATCCTGATGGCCTTCCTCTGCGTGATCCTCGGCGTGCTGTTCGGGCTGCTGTGGCAGCCGGTGGGTGACGGGCTGACCTGGTTCTCGGAGCGGCTGATCAACCTCGGTTCGTGGGGTGCGGCGATCTTCGGCTTCGCGAACCGGCTGCTGATCCCGGTCGGCATGCACCAGTTCCTGAACACGTTCTTCTGGTTCCAGGCGGGCGAGTTCGTCGGGGCGGACGGCCAGACCGTACAGGGCGACATCTCCCGGTTCTTCGCCGAGGACCCGTCGGCAGGACAGTTCACCTCGGGCTTCTTCCCGATCATGATGTTCGGCCTGCCGGCCGCGGCCCTGGCCATCACCCACACCGCGCGGCCCGAGCGCCGCAAGGAAGTGGCGGGCCTGATGGTGTCGGTGGCGCTGACCTCGTTCGTCACGGGGGTGACCGAGCCGATCGAGTTCTCGTTCATGTTCGTCGCACCGCTGCTGTACGGCGTGCACGCGGTGCTCACCGGGGCCTCGATGGGCATCACCTGGCTGCTGGGGGTGCATGCGGGGTTCAGCTTCTCGGCCGGGTTGATCGACTACGTCGTCAACTGGCATCTCGATACGAAACCCTGGCTGATCATCCCGATCGGCGCGTGCTTCGCGGTGATCTACTACGTGGTCTTCCGCTTCGCGATCACCGCGTTCGACCTCAAGACACCGGGGCGCGAACCGGAGGAGGTCGAGAAGGAGATCGAGAAGGATCTGACGAAGTAGCAGCACACCGGGGCTTTGCCCCGGACCCCGCAAGGCCCTCGGACCACCCGGTCCGGGGGCCTTCGGCATGTCACCGAACGTATCGCGTCTGCTACTGCGAATGAGATAGGGAATTGAAGGTTCCTTATCTAACCCTCACCGTGCTAAAACTGGTCTACACCACTGAGTGGTCCAGACCACGGCGCTCTGCCGCAGGGTCTGTCGAGTCGCCGCCTCCCCGCATCAACGACCTGGGCGGCACCGTGTCCCATGGAGGAAGTTGATGACCACGGCTGAGACCGCACCCGCGGCAGAGAAGAAGAAGGGCGCCGGCGCGATGGCCGTCATGCAGCGCATCGGCCGCAGCCTCATGCTGCCGGTCGCCGTGCTGCCGGCCGCCGCGCTCCTGGTCCGCCTCGGCAACGGCGACATGCTGGGCCGCGACTCGTTCCCGACCTTCATCACGAAGCTCGCCGGCTACATGGCCGCGGGCGGTGGCGCGATCCTCGACAACATGGCGCTGCTGTTCGCCGTCGGTATCGCCATCGGCTTCGCGAAGAAGTCGGACGGCTCCACCGCGCTGGCCGCCGTCACCGGCTACCTGGTCTTCCAGAAGGTGCTCGCCACCTTCACGGACAGCAACCTGCCCCAGGTCGCGAGCGTCGTCGACGGCAAGATCGTGATGAACGACGCGCCCGTCAACGCCGGTGTCCTCGGCGGTGTCGTGATGGGCATAGTCGTCGCCCTCATCTACCAGAAGTTCTACCGGACGAAGCTGCCCGACTGGGCGGGCTTCTTCAGCGGCCGCCGTCTGGTCCCGATCCTCTCCGCCTTCGCGGGTCTCGTCATCGGTATCGTCTTCGGTCTGATCTGGCCGGTCCTCGGCGCCGGTCTGCACAACTTCGGTGAGTGGCTCGTCGGCTCCGGCGCCGTCGGCGCGGGCATCTTCGGTGTCGCCAACCGTGCGCTGATCCCGGTCGGCATGCACCACCTGCTGAACTCCTTCCCGTGGTTCCAGGCGGGCGAGTACAACGGCGCTCACGGTGACATCGCGCGCTTCCTGGCCGGTGACCCCGACGCCGGCCAGTTCATGACCGGCTTCTTCCCGATCATGATGTTCGCCCTCCCGGCGGCCTGCCTCGCGATCGTCCACTGTGCCCGTCCGGAGCGCCGCAAGGTCGTCGGCGGCATGATGTTCTCCCTCGCGCTGACCTCGTTCGTCACCGGTGTGACCGAGCCGATCGAGTTCACGTTCATGTTCATCGCCCCGGTGCTGTACGCGATCCACGCGGTGCTGACCGGTGTGTCGATGGCCCTGACCTGGGCGCTCGGCATGAAGGACGGCTTCGGCTTCTCGGCCGGTCTGGTCGACTTCCTGCTGAACCTCGGCATCGCGTCGAAGCCGTGGCTGCTGGTCCTGGTCGGCCTCTGCTTCGCGGTGGTCTACTACGTGGTCTTCCGCTTCGCGATCATCAAGTTCAACCTCCCGACCCCGGGCCGGGAGTCGGACGAGGAGCTCGCCGAGCTGCAGAAGGCCGAGGCGAAGTAGCCTCCGCCGCCCCCGTAGGCACCTACGCCGAAGCCCCCGCCACCCGAGATGTTCTCCGGGTGGCGGGGGCTTCGGCGTGCCTTCCGTACGGTCGCGTCATCCCTGGCTCACGGGCACGTCCAGCCGGTAGATCTGGCGGGAGCCGCCCTCCGGACCGGGCTCGGTGGACTCGCCGGGCGCGAAGCCGAGCTTCTCGTAGAAGGCCCGGGCCCCGCTCTCCACCGCCCCTGGATGGTCGGGCCCGAAGGTGACCACCTCGACGGTGCCGGGCCCCTTCACGTACCGGCGCATCGCCTCCGCCATCAGCAGGCGGCCCACGCCCGTGCCCCGGGAGCGCTCGGAGGTGACGAGCCAGTGCACGTGGTACGCGGGTGGCTCGGCGCCGAACAGCAGACCGCCGACCGGGCCGGGCGGGTCGGCGGGCTCCGTGGACTCGGCGAGCAGGGCCGCTCCGTCACGGATGTGGGCGTTCACCGCCCGGTGGAAGCCCGGCTCCCCGACCATCGGCACGAACCAGTGCTCGACCTGGGACGCCAGGGTCAGGAAGCCGTCGAAATCGCCCTCCCGGGCAGGTCTGATCGTGATCATCCCGGGAGTCTCGCAGAGCGGGCCGCGGTGCGGTGGCCGGCTCTCAGATCTCGTACACCGCGCCCGGAGCCGCCAGCTCCACCGGGCCCGGGTAGACCGCGCGGGCGTCGGCGGCGTTGCGGTCGGCGTCGGTCCACGGCGGAATGTGGGTGAGGACGAGCCGGCGCACTCCGGCGCGGGCGGCCGCCTCGCCGGCCTCGCGGCCGTTGAGATGCAGGTCGGGGATGTCCTCCTTGCCGTCGACGAACGACGCCTCGCAGAGGAACAGGTCCGCGTCGGTGGCCAGGTCCTCCAGCGCGTCGCAGGTCCCCGTGTCGCCGGAGTAGACGAGGGAGGAGCCGCCGTGCTCGACCCGGATGCCGAAGGTGTCGACGGGATGGCAGACCTTCTCCGTACGGACCGAGAAGGGGCCGATCTCGAAGGATCCCGACTTGAGGGTGTGGAAGTCGAAGACCTCGCTCATCGCCCGGTCGGACGGGGTGTCGCCGTGGGCGGCGGTCAGGCGCTGCTCGGTGCCCTCGGGGCCGTAGACCGGGAGAGGGACGGGGCGGGCGCCGTCGTGCCGGTAGTAGCGCACGACGAAGTACGCGCACATGTCGATGCAGTGATCGGCGTGCAGATGGCTGAGGAAGATCGCGTCGAGGTCGTAGAGACCGACGTGGCGCTGCAGCTCGCCGAGGGCGCCGTTGCCCATGTCGAGGAGCAGCCGGAAGCCGTCGGCCTCTACGAGGTAGCTCGAGCATGCCGAACCCGTGGACGGGAACGAGCCGGAGCAGCCGACGACGGTGAGCTTCATGGAGCGTGAACCTCCGAGACGTGGGACGGGGAGGGTTCGTGCGATGCCGCCGGAGCTTCGTACGGTTCCTGCGGTTCCTGCCGGACGGGTTTTGCGGTTTGTCGAGCGTAAGGCGCGAAACTCCACGTCGCTCCTCCGCTGCCCGCCGTTGTGGGGGAACTCACCTGCTCTGTCACCGGTTCGATGGAAGCGCGCCCACGGGTACGGTCGGTGGATGGACACGTTCTGGTGGGTGGCGCTGGCCGCCGTGGTTCTGCTCGCGCTCGTCGCCGCGGTGGTGGACGGGCGGGGGCGGTCGGACCGCGGGCCCCGTTCGCGGCGGCCCCGGCAGCCGGTGGGGTCGGCCCGGCCGCCGTCGCGGCCTGCCGGTCCGGACGCGCGTGGGGGCGGGCGTGAGGAGGGGCCTGCACCGAGGGCCGGTGAGGTGTGGTGGGCCGATGTGCCGTACGAGGACGGGCCCGGGTCGAAGGACCGGCCGTGTCTGGTGATCTCGGTGCGGGGGCGGGGCCGGGGGCGCACGGCGCTGGTCGCCAAGATCACCAGCAAGCACCACGAGGAGCGGCCCGGGGTGATCGCGCTGCCCGCCGGGACGGCCGGGGACCGGCAGGGGCGGCAGAGCTTTCTGGAGACGGATGAGCTGCGGGATGTACCGGTCGCCGGGTTCCGGCGGAGGGTGGGGGCGGTGGATCCCGAGCTGTGGGAGCGCGTGCGGAAGCTGGGGGCGGGGTGAGGGGCGGGGCCTTTCGGGGGCGCTGCCCCGGGCCCCGCTCCTCAATCGCCGGAGGGGCTCGAAAGGTGTCCTCAATCGCTGGAGGGGCTCGAAAGGTGTCCTCGAGCGCCGGACGGGCTGGGAAGGCGCGCGCCCGGCCGGGCTTGAAGGATGTCCTCGAACGCCGGACGGGCCGGGTTTGCGCGGACGGGCTGAGAGGTGCGCCCGGCCGAGCTGGGCTTGAAAGACGGGCTCGGGCGCAGGGTAGGCCTTGGAGGAGACGGGCTCAGGCCCAGAGTTGGCCCTGGAGGGTTTCGATGGCTGCTTCTGTCGTCTCCGCCGTGTAGACGCCCGTCGACAGGTACTTCCAGCCGCCGTCGGCCACCACGAAGACGATGTCGGCGCTCTCCCCCGCCTTGACCGCCTTCCTCCCCACGCCGATCGCCGCGTGGAGGGCGGCGCCGGTGGAGACGCCCGCGAAGATGCCCTCCTGCTGGAGGAGTTCGCGGGTGCGGGTGACCGCGTCGGCCGATCCGACCGAGAAGCGGGTGGTGAGGACCGAGGCGTCGTAGAGCTCGGGGACGAAGCCCTCGTCGAGGTTGCGGAGGCCGTAGACCAGGTCGTCGTAGCGGGGTTCGGCGGCGACGATCCGGATGCCGGGGCGGTTCTCGCGGAGGTAGCGGCCGACGCCCATGAGGGTGCCGGTGGTGCCGAGGCCCGCGACGAAGTGGGTGATGGACGGGAGGTCGGTGAGGATCTCGGGTCCGGTGGTGGCGTAGTGGGCGCCCGCGTTGTCCGGGTTGCCGTACTGGTAGAGCATCACCCAGTCCGGGTGCTCCGCCGACAGTTCCTTCGCGACGCGTACGGCGGTGTTCGAGCCGCCCGCGGCCGGGGAGGAGATGATCTCGGCGCCCCACATGGCGAGCAGGTCGCGCCGTTCCTGCGAGGTGTTCTCCGGCATGACGCAGACGATGCGGTAGCCCTTGAGCTTGGCCGCCATGGCGAGCGAGATGCCGGTGTTGCCGCTGGTGGGCTCCAGGATGGTGCAGCCGGGGGTGAGCCGGCCGTCCTTCTCGGCCTGTTCGACCATGTGGAGCGCCGGGCGGTCCTTGATCGAGCCGGTGGGGTTGCGGTCCTCCAGCTTGGCCCAGATGCGGACGTCCTCGGACGGGGACAGCCGCGGGAGGCGGACGAGGGGAGTGTTCCCCACGGCCGCCAGCGGGGAGTCGTACCGCATCAGCGCATGCCGCCGGCGACGGCCGGAAGGATCGTGACGTTGTCGCCGTCGCTGAGCTTGGTGGAGATGCCGTCGAGGAAGCGGACGTCCTCGTCGTTGAGGTAGACGTTCACGAAGCGGCGGAGCTGCTCGCCGTCGACGATGCGCTCACGGATGCCGGTGTGGCGGCTCTCCAGGTCGGCGAAGAGGTCGGCGAGGGTGTCCCCGTTGCCTTCGACGGCCTTCGCGCCGTCGGTGTAGGTGCGGAGGATGGTCGGGATGCGGACCTCGATGGCCATGGCGTGGGCTCCTGTCGAAAGCGGAGTGGTGGCGTGGGGCGCGCGTTTCTGCCCCCGCGCAGGGGGTGGTGCGTGTGGATGGGCGCGCGGACCGCGGCTCAGGCCGGGCGGCTCACGGGCAGGCTGCGGTGGGACAGATCGCGCTCGCGAGCCTGCACAGGTCGACGTGCAGCCGCGCGACGAGCAGCGTGCCCGGCGTCTTGTTGCTCACGTCTTGGGGAACCATGCGGGCATCGTATCGATTCCCTGTGCGGAAACCCGAGTACCGTCCCGCATGGTGGATGTTCGGCGACCGCTATGTGGACTGCTGTCGTGCGGTGCGGTCCTGCGGGAGGTAGACCACCGTGGGTGCGCCGGTCTTCGGGTGGGTGCTGACCTCGGCGGCCACGCCGTACACCTCGCTCAGCAGCTCGGCCGTGAGGACCTTCTCCGGGGTGCCGGAGGCGACGACGCGGCCGGCCTGGAGGACGTAGACGCGGTCGCAGTAGTACGCGGCGAGGTTGAGGTCGTGCAGGGCGAGGAGGTTGGTGGTGCCCAGGCCGCGTACCAGGGAGAGGATCTCCAGCTGGTAGCGGATGTCCAGGTGGTTGGTCGGTTCGTCCAGGACGACGAGCGAGGGCCGCTGGACCAGGGCGCGGGCGACCAGGGCGCGCTGGCGTTCGCCGCCGGAGAGGGAGGCGAACGTACGGGGTTCGAGTGCGGCGATGCCGACCCGGGCGAGGGCCTCGGTGACGAGGGTGGCGTCGGCGGCGGTGTCCGCCTCCCAGAACCGCTTGTGCGGGGCGCGGCCCATCGCGACGACCTGGCCGACGGTGAGCTCGAATCCGGCGTGGCCGTCCTGCGGGACGGTGGCGATGCGCTGGGCGCGGGCCTTCACCGGGAGGGTGGCGAGGTCGTCGCCGTCGAGGAGGACGCGGCCGTGGGTGGGGCGCAGGGTGCCGTAGACGCAGCGCAGGAGGGTGGTCTTGCCGCTGCCGTTGGGGCCGACGAGGCCGACGGTCTCGCCGTCGGCGGCGGTGAGGTCGACGGCGTCGACGAGATGGCGGCCCTCGCCGGTTCCGTACGAGAGGGCTTCGGTGCGCAGGGTGGTCACGGGTGGGCTCCCTCGGCGGAACATGCGTGTGTCGTCGTGCGGGTGCTCCTGGTGGAGAACGGCCTCAGGCCGGCGTCCCGGAGGGGAAAGGGCCTCATGCGGGCGCTCCCTCGGGCCTGCGGCGCAGCATCCAGAGGAAGAACGGGCCGCCGGTCAGGGCCGTGAGCACGCCGACCGGAATGTCCTGCGGGGCGGCGAGCGTCCGGGCGGCCAGGTCGGCGAGGACCAGGAACACCGCTCCGCCGAGGGCGACCACGGGCAGCAGTGCGCGGTGGGCCGCTCCGACGACCATGCGGGCCATGTGCGGGACCATCAGGCCGACGAAGCCGATGGCCCCGCTGTACGCGACGAGCACGCCGGTCATCAGGGAGGCGAGGACGAAGACGGCGGCCCGGAAGCGGGCGGTGTCGAGGCCGAGGACGGTGGCGCCCTCCTCCCCCACCAGGAGCAGGTCGAGCGGCCGGGCCAGGGTGAGGAGGACGGCGGTGCCGGCGACCAGGGTGATCGCGGGGAGGGCGAGCATGTCCCAGCGGGCCGCGCCGAGGCCGCCGAGGGTCCAGTAGAGGACTTCCTGGAGGTGGTCGGCGCGGGCCGAGGTGACCAGGATCAGGCTGGTCAGGGCGGACAGGACGTAGGAGACGGCGACCCCGGCGAGGACGAGCC
Organism: Streptomyces sp. iso_384; assembly: GCF_056172905.1. NCBI lineage: Bacteria > Bacillati > Actinomycetota > Actinomycetes > Kitasatosporales > Streptomycetaceae > Streptomyces > Streptomyces sp. iso_384. The sequence continues at coordinate 1,242,842 of NZ_JBWBTT010000001.1, read as the reverse complement.
GGTTGGTGGTGAGACCTCCTCCGCCGCGCGCCAGGGTGTAGACGAGCAGCAGCGAGAGCAGGGCTCCGGCGAAGGCGGCGGCGGGGATCGTGACGGTGGTGGCGAGAGACGCGCCGATGCCGAGGACGATCACCAGGACCGCGCCGGTGGAGGCTCCGGAGGAGACGCCGAGGAGGAACGGGTCGGCGAGCTGGTTGCGTACGAGGGCCTGGAGGACGGCGCCGATGACGGCGAGTCCCGCGCCGACGACGATGCCGAGCAGGACCCGGGGCAGCCGCACGTCCAGGACGATCGTGCGGAACGGGCTCGCCTCCGCCCGCCCGGTCAGGATGTCGAGGACCTGGCCGGGCGGGATGCGGACGGAGCCGAGAGCGAGGGCGGCGAGCACGGCGAGGGCCAGGAGCGCGGCGAGGACGCCGAGCACCAGGACGTAACCGAGCGGCCGCCGCGGTGCGGAGGCGCGGCAGCTCACGGGGTGGTGGCCGCCGGGTGGAGCTGGGCCGCGAGCTTGTCGACGGCGGCGGGGACGCGGACGCCGAGGACCGCGTCGGAGAGCGGCATGACCGCGAAGCGCTTGTTCTTGATGGCGGGGACGTCGGCGAGGGCCGGGTCGGTCAGGAGGCGCTTCTTCTTCTGTTCGACGGTGGTGGAGCCGTAGTCGTAGATCACGATGGCTTCGGGCTTGCGGGCGACGACGTTCTCCCAGGAGGCGTCGCCGAAGGGCTTGTCGAGGTCGGCGAAGACGTTGGTGCCGCCGGCCCGCTCGATCAGCTCGTTGCCGATGCCCTCGCCGCCCGCGGTGAAGGCGGTCTTGTCGCCGCTGTCGTAGACGAAGACGGGGAGCGGCTTGAGGTCCTTGAGCTTCTTCGCGGTCGCTTCGTTGTCGGCCTTCGCCTGCTTGATCCAGGCCTCGGCGCGGTCGGGAACGCCGAAGGTGCGGCCGACCTCGCGGATCTCCTCGTAGAGGGTGTCCATGGGCCGGTCGCCCTTGGTGCAGCTCTCGGTGTTGAGGCGGGTCTCGATGCCGGACTTCTCGAACGCCTCGCGGCCGCGGCCGTCGCCCGCGGTGAAGGCGCTGCCGTAGCCGCCGTAGACGAAGTCGGGGTTCGCGGCGAGGACCTGCTCGTAGGAGGGGTACTCCTTGGCGAGGACCGGGACGGCTGCGTAGTCCTTCGCGTACTTCGGCAGGACCTGGTCGTCGAGGTAGGCGGTGCCGACGAGGGAGCTCTTCAGGCCCAGTTCCAGCATGATCTCGGTGACGTGCTGGTTCATGGTGACCACGCGCTTCGGCGGGGCCTTGTACGTCGTGGTGACACCGCAGTTCTTGACGGTGTACGGGAAGCCGTCGCTCGTGGACGCGGCCTCGGGCTCGGCGTCGGCGCTCTCCGAGGCCGAGCAGGCGGTGAGGGCGAGCGGGAGCAGCACGGCGGCGGCTATGAGCGCGGGGGTGCGCCAGGACATGGCAGGGCCTCTCCGGGGGATTTCCGCGTCCCCTGGTCGATGCGAGAAGGCGGCGGGCCAGTTCCTGGCTTCCGGGCCGCCCTCCGGTGCGGAGTGGTCCGTGGGGAGTCGTCCGTACGGGAGGGGGCCGGTCACAGTGGCGGGACCGTGCCGGATTCGCACCGGCTTCCTGATTCCTGCCGCCTTGTGGTCGGGTCTGGGGTGCAGTGTGCCAGACCCGTGCGGCGGGTCCGCGAGCTACCCGGGTGCTCAGTACGCCTCGACGACCTGCACGTCTTCCTCGGTGATCTCGCCGTCCACGATGCGGTACGAGCGGAACTGGAAGGGGCCGGAGCCGTCGGTGTCGGCGGTGGAGACGAGGACGTAGTGGGCGCCGGGCTCGTTGGCGTACGTCACGTCGGTGCGGGAGGGGTAGGCCTCGGTCGCCGTGTGCGAGTGGTAGACGATCACGGGCTCCTCGTCGCGGTCGTCCATCTCACGGTAGAGCTTGAGGAGGTCGGCCGAGTCGAACTCGTAGAACGTGGGCGAGCGCGCGGCGTTGAGCATCGGGATGAAGCGCTCGGGCCGGTCCGTCCCGGCCGGACCCGCGACCACTCCGCACGCCTCGTCGGGGTGGTCGGCACGGGAGTGGGCGACGATCTGGTCGTAGAGCGTCTGGGTGATGGTCAGCATGGCGCCAGGATATGCAGGCGGGCCGTCGCGTACCGGTGGGTGGTACGCGACGGCCCGCATGCTGGACGCCGTCGGCCTTTGGGGAGGCCGGGGGCGGTCCGGGAGGAAGGGGGCGGTGTGGGGCCCGCCGCCCGGGTCAATGGGTGCCGGAGGTGGCCTTCCCGGTCTTCTCCGGGGTGCGCGCCTGGAGCACCCGGTAGGAGACGAAGAGGATGAGCGCCCACAGCGGTGCGCAGTAGAGCGAGATCCTGGCGTCCTCGTCGATCGCCATCATCACGATGACCATGCCGATGAAGGCGAGCGCGAACCAGCTGGTGTACGGCGCGCCGGGGGCCTTGAACGAGGACTGCGGCAGCATGCCCGCGTCGGCCATGCGGCGGTAGCGGATCTGGCTGATCAGGATCATGATCCAGGCCCACATGCCGGAGATGGTCGCGAAGGAGACGACGTAGTTGAACGCCTCGCCCGGCCACTGGTAGTTGATCCACACGCCGACGAGCATCAGGGCGGCGGAGAAGGTGGTGCCCACCAGCGGCAGACCGTTCTTCGTCAGCTTGGTGAAGGCCCGGGGGCCCTGGCCGTTGAGGGCGAGGTCGCGGAGCATGCGGCCGGTGGAGTACATGCCGGAGTTGCAGGAGGAGAGCGCCGCGGTGAGGACGACGAAGTTGACGATGGCGGCGCCGACGCCGAGGCCCATCTCCTCGAAGGCCTTCACGAACGGTGAGACGCCGGGCTTGAAGGTGGACCAGGGCACGACCGACAGGATCATGATGAGCGCGCCGACGTAGAAGACGGCGATGCGCCACGGCACGGTGTTGATGGCCTTGGGCAGCACGGTCTCGGGGTCCTTGGACTCCCCGGCGGTGACGCCGACGAGTTCCACGGCGAGGAAGGCGAACATGACGATCTGGAGCGTCATGAGCGTGCCGGTGATGCCGTTCGGGAAGAAGCCGCCGTCGTTCCAGAGATTGGAGACGGTCGCGGTGTCGCCGGCGTCGGAGAACCCGACGGTGAGGACGCCCGCGCAGATTAGGATCATGCCGATGATGGCGGTGACCTTGACCATGGAGAACCAGAACTCCAGCTCGCCGAAGAGCTTCACGGAGATCAGGTTCGCGCCGTACAGAACGGCGGTGAACACCAGGGCGGACAGCCACTGCGGAATGTTCCACCAGTACGTCATATAGGTGGCCGCGGCGGTGACTTCGGTGATTCCGGTGACGACCCAGAAGAGCCAGTACGTCCAGCCGGTCACGAATCCGAAGAACGGGCCGATGAATTCCCGGGCGTACTCCGAGAAGGAGCCGGAGACGGGGCGGTACATGAGGAGTTCGCCCAGTGCCCGCATGATGAAGAAGATGACCAGGCCCGCGATGACGTAGGCCAGGATGAGGCTGGGTCCGGCCCGGTCGATGGCCTTGCCCGCGCCGAGGAAGAGCCCGGTGCCGATGGCTCCGCCGATGGCGATCATCTGAATCTGACGAGCTCCCAGACCGCGCTGGTATCCCTCGCCACCGGTTCCGGCGTCCCCGGCGTCGCCGCCGGGCCGGCCCTTGTCGACCTGTCCCTCGTCGACCTGCGCCGATGTCATGGTGGTGCGCCTTTCTCCACGCCGATCCGCGCCGTGAAGGCTACGGATCAGGTCCTGATCCCCCCGGATATGGATGGAGTGCGACCGGCGTTCGGCCGGTGTGCAGCGCCCCCGGGAACAGGGGTGGCGTCCCCGGGCGGTCGTGAAGATCTATCACGGCCGTCGAGGGACACCGTGGGACATTCTGTGGCGCACGCCACAGGGAAAAGCGGACAAGGGGTTCTATGCACCACAAGTGCCACGTATCACTTGGTGCGATCGTTATGCGGATCTGAGCGTCCGTTGAGCGAACAGGACGGCCCCTCCGACGGCTCGAAGGAGCCGCGAAGGGGCCGTGGAAGGCTCTGCAGGAAGGACCGCGGGGGGGAAGAGCTGTGGACCGTACGGGAAAGGACCGCGGTGGAAGCGTCGCGGATTACGGCATCAGTGTTTCGACCAGCGTTTCCTGGAGTGCGCCGAGCCAGAGATAGGCCATCACCATGGGCTTGCGCGGATCGGTGTCCGGGAGCCGGTAGAGGGAGCCCTCCTCACCCTGGTCCTCGTCGGCGACCTCCAGCCGGGCGCCGATGGTCAGGCGCAGGTCGTTGAGGGTGCCCAGCCAGCTGCGGCACTCGTCGCCGGTGAGGGTGAGGACCGCGCCGCCGTCCCCGACGGGCGAGAGCGCGTCCAGGGTGCGCACGACGGCGACGGCGTCGTCGCGCTTGCGCGAGCGCAGGTCAATCTCGGTGAAGCGGCGGAACTCCGCGGACAGTGCGCGCAGCTCCTCCTCCGGCGTTCCGTCGTCGGCGGGCCGGTCGGGGCCGTTGTAGGCGTCCGGGAAGAGCCGGGCGAGCGCCGGGTCGGAGGGCGGTTTGCTGGGGCCCTCGGCGAAGAGGGCGGCGAGCGGGTCCTCGCCGTCGGCGGGCTGGTCGCCCGGGCCGATCAGTTCGAGCAGCTGGACGACGAGGGAGCGCAGGATGGAGATCTCGACCTCGTCGAGCGCGACGGCCGCGCCGCCGCCTGGGGTGGCCTCGAAATGGCCGGCCATGGATTCTCCGATGGTGGGTCGAACGGGGCGGGTGGGGGCGGAGCGGGTGACGCTCGCAGGGTCAGTTGCGGTCCTGGGTGAGGGTGGCCCACAGCCCGTAACCGTGCATGGCCTGGACGTCGCGCTCCATCTCCTCGCGGCTCCCGCTGGAGACGACGGCGCGGCCCTTCTGGTGCACGTCCAGCATGAGCTTGTGGGCCTTGTCCTTCGGGTAGCCGAAGTAGGCCTGGAAGACGTAGGTCACGTAGCTCATGAGGTTGACCGGGTCATTGTGGACGAGCGTCACCCACGGGACGTCCGGCTCGGGGACCGCGAAGGTCTCCTCGGCCGAATCGGGACGTTCGATCTCTAGCGGGGTAGCAACGCTCACCTGTCCCATGCTGCCACCCGGGCGGGTCCGGCGCACAAACGGACCCCACATCTCGTCACTTTGACGAATAGGGGGTAGCATCCCAGCCATGAACACAGCGGACCTCGGGCGACGGGTCGGCGTTCCGTCGACCGCGCTCTTCACCGACCAGTACGAGCTGACCATGGTGCAGGCGGCCCTCAAGGCCGGCACCGCCGACCGGCACTCGGTCTTCGAGGCGTTCACCCGCCGGCTGCCCGAGGGGCGGCGCTACGGCGTCGTCGCGGGCACCGGGCGGGTGCTGGACGCGGTGGAGAACTTTCACTTCGACGACGAGATGATCGGTTTCCTGAGGCAGCAGGAGATCGTCGACGAGCCGACCCTCGAATGGCTGGCCGACTACCGCTTCAGCGGCGACATCTGGGGCTACCCGGAGGGCGAGGTCTACTTCCCCGGCTCCCCGATCCTGCGGGTGGAGGGTTCCTTCGCCGAGTGCGTGCTGCTGGAGACGGTGATCCTCTCCATCCTCAACCACGACTCCGCCATCGCCGCGGCCGCCTCGCGGATGTCGGCCGCCGCCGGGGGCCGCCGGCTGATCGAGATGGGCGCGCGGCGCACCCACGAGCTCTCCGCGGTGGCCTCGGCCCGCGCGGCGTACGTCGGCGGCTTCGACGCCACCTCCGACCTGGCGGCGGGCTTCCGCTACGCGATCCCGACCGTCGGCACCAGCGCCCACGCCTTCACCCTGCTGCACGACACCGAGCGCGACGCATTCCGGGCGCAGGTGGACTCGCTGGGCCGGGGCACGACGCTGCTGGTCGACACGTACGACGTGGCCGAGGCGGTCCGGGCGGCCGTCGAGATCGCTGGCCCCGAGCTCGGCGCCGTGCGGATCGACTCCGGGGACCTGCTGCTGGTCGCGCACCGGGTGCGGCAGCAGCTGGACGAGCTGGGAGCGACGGGCACGAAGATCGTGGTGACCTCGGACCTGGACGAGTACGCCATCGCCTCGCTGGCCGCCGCGCCGGTGGACGCGTACGGGGTCGGCACCCAGCTGGTCACCGGGAGCGGGCACCCCACCTGCTCGATGGTCTACAAGCTGGTGGCCCGCGCCGGCTCGGCGGAGCCGGACGCTCCGCTGGTGCCTGTGGCGAAGAAGTCGCTCGGCGCGAAGTCGTCGAAGGGCGGTCGCAAGTGGGCGGCGCGCCGGACCGACGAGCACGGCGTCGCCGAGGCCGAGGTGATCGGCACCGGCCCGGTGCCCTCGTCGGCCGGCCGGCCGCTGCTGGTGGAGCTGGTGCGCGGGGGCGAGGTGGTCGTCCGGGAGCCCCTGGAGGCCGTCCGCGAGCGGCATGTGGCCGCGCGCTCGGAGCTGCCGATGTCGGCGATCCAGCTGTCGCGGGGCGAGCCGGTGATCCCGACCGAGTACGCCTGAGCACGCCGGAGAACCCCCGGGGCGGCCCGCGGTGGGCGGCCCCGGCCGTCCGGACCGGCCCGCTCCGCAACCGGGGGTTTGGCCGACGGGCTTGATTGTGACGTTCCAGTGCCTAGGCTCGAACCCTCGGAACCACCGGGCGTCCCCGTCCCGGCCCCGCCGCTCCGGCATCCGCTCCCGCCCCCATCCGCTCCCGCCCCCACCGAAGGACACCCGCCATGCACCGCGCATTGATCGTCGTGGACGTTCAGAACGACTTCTGCGAGGGCGGCAGCCTCGCGGTGGCGGGCGGTGCCGACGTCGCCGCCGCCATCACCGACCTGATCGGCGACGCCCAGCCCGCCTACCGCCACGTGGTCGCCACCCGCGACCACCACATCGACCCGGGCGGCCACTTCTCGCCGAACCCGGACTACGTCGACTCCTGGCCGGTGCACTGCGTCGCCGGTACGGAGGGCGTCGGCTTCCACCCGAACTTCGCGCCCGCCGTCGCCTCCGGTGCGATCGACACGGTGTTCGACAAGGGGGCGTACTCGGCCGCGTACAGCGGGTTCGAGGGCTCCGACGAGAACGGGACCCACCTCGCCCAGTGGCTGCGCGACCGCGAGGTCACCGAGGTCGACGTGGTCGGCATCGCCACCGACCACTGTGTGCGGGCCACCGCGCTGGACGCGGCCCGTGAGGGCTTCGTCACGCATGTGCTGCTCGATCTGACCGCGGGCGTGTCCGGGGCGACCACCGAGCGGGCCCTGACGGAGCTGCGTACGGCGGGCGTGAAGCTCTCCGGCACGCCCGTCGTCGCGTCGTAGCCCTCTCCGGCCGCCGGCCCCCGCCCGCCGTGCCCTACGCGGCCGGGCGGGCCGGTCCGGCGTACCCGCCGGAGCCCAGCAGCGCCCTGATCGGGTGCCACAGCTCCTGGCACGACGACACCGGCGGGGCCGCCTGACGCCCCAGGCCGCCGGGCCGCCCGGGTGGGTCCACCGGTGGCGCGGCCCGCCAGAGCAGCCCGTCCGGATGGTGCAGCACCGCCGTGACCTCGTCCGGCGTCGGCGGCTGGTCGTTGCCGCGCAGATAGACCGCCCGCAGCCCCAGATTGCGCAGCCTGGTCAGGGCGCGCGCCCGGTTCACCGCGTGCACCAGCACCCGTACCGGGGCTCCGGGCCCGGCTTCCGTACCGCCGCAGGATCCGGTGCCGTCGGCCGGTCTGGTCAGGGTCAGGGCGACCACCACCGTGCCGTTCGGCAACCTGCAGAAACCTCCGCCTGCCATGCTCCGCACTCCCCCGTGAGACGTCGTGTCAATAAGGATGTGAACAAGACGCACCTAAACACGATCGGCCGCCGCCCGCTAGAGGGCGACGGCCGATCATGCTTTGACCTGCGGTTTTACTTGATCAGCGACCCGAGGGGCTGACCAGGACGGTCATCGTCCGGCCGTTGCGGGGCTCGTGCACGATGGAGATGCGGGTGTTCGTGTCAGAAACCTTGACACTGCCCGTGGGGTTCTCCTTGTACCAGTAGGTGCCCCTGCGGTCGTCGAAGACCGGGTTGCCCAGGCTGGGCTTGATGTACTGCGGGACGTCCGCGTTGTGGAGCGTGAAGCCCTTGTTCGGGTACCAGCTGAACGGCGCGTCGAACGGCTGGATCTTGTTGCGCAGGAGCGAGCCGTCCTTCCACTTGAGCGGCTTGGCGTGCGCGTCGATCGGCAGGATCAGACCCTGGCCCGGGTGGACGGAGGTGTTGTTGTCCTTCTGGGAGGTGTCCCAGAGCCAGACCAGCAGACCCGTCTGGTACGCGTAGTGCTCGACCCAGTCCGGACGCGTGCCGGAGAAGCCGAAGTTGTACGGGCCGACCTTCAGGGTCTCGTCGTACGAGACGTACTGGCGGTTCTCCGCGATGTAGTACTGCGGGTAGTCCTGGGTGAAGGACTCGCCGATCCGCGAGAAGCCCTTGACGGTCCAGCCGTTGTCGTCGCCCTCGGCGTTGTCCGAGAAGAGCTCGGCGCCGTCGGCGGTGACGGTGATGGCGTCGGCCGCGAAGCCCTTGCCGCCCGCGCCGCCGTCCGTCTGGTAGCGGAAGCGGAGGTCGACCTTCTTGCCCGCGTAGGCGTCCAGCGAGTACGAGAGCTTCTTGTACGCGCCCGAGACGTCGGTCAGGGCCGGCTTGTCACTGGCGTCGCGCGGGATGGCCTTGCCGTCGGCGGTGCCGTCGAGCGCGGTCCAGCTGGTGCCGCCGTTGTCGGACACCTCGGTGTAGAGGTAGTCGTAGTCGGCCTCGATGTCGTACCAGCCCGAAAGGTCCAGCGTGGCCTTGGACTTGCCGGTCAGGTCGACCGAGCGGGTCAGGGTGTTCGACAGGTCGTCGCCCATGTCGCTCCACCACTGCTTCTCGCCCTCGGCGGGCTTGACGACGGTGGTGGTGACGGCCTTCTCCGGCAGCTCGACGACGAGCGCCTGCGGGTTCTTGGTGTTGTACTCCGAGACACCCAGCTTGTGCAGCGAGGTCTTGCCGGCCTTGGCCTTGTCGTAGTCGAGCCAGCCGAGCTGGAGCTTGTCCCACGAGGTCATGTCGCCCGGCAGGTTGCCGATCTCGCCCTGGCCGGTGCCGAGCCAGGAGCCCGCCGACATCAGGGACCAGAAGCCGACCGAGTTCTCGCCGCCGCCGGAGGTGTCGTACAGGTCCGGCAGACCGAGGTCGTGGGCGTACTCGTGGGCGAAGACGCCCAGTCCGCCGTTCTCGGGCTGGACGGTGTAGTCGCCGACCCAGATGCCCGTGTCGCCGATCTGGGCGCCACCGGCCTTGTTGTTCGCGGGGCCGGTCGCACCGGCGTTGGTGCCGTACGCGTACCAGCGGTGCGCCCAGATGGCGTTGGTGCCCTCGGCGCCGCCGCCGGCCGACTCGTCCTCGCCGGCGTGGACCAGCTGGAAGTGGTCGATGTAGCCGTCGGGCTCGTTGAAGTTGCCGTCGCCGTCGAAGTCGTAGCGGTCCCACTGGTCGTACTCGGCCAGGTTCGCCTTGATCTCGGCGTCGGTGCGGCCCTTGGCCTGCTGGTCGGCGACCCAGGCGTTCACGCCGTCGCGGACCGCGTCCCACACGTTGGCGCAGTTGGACTGGCCGCAGTAGTTGGAGCCGTAACGGGCCTCGTTGTAGGGCACCTTGACCCAGTCGGAGACCTCGCCCTCGACCGAGTAGCGCCCCGAGGAGGTCTTCTCGTAGTAGGTCTTGAGCGAGTTGACGCCCTTGCCCTCACCGAAGTAGAGCTCCTGGAAGTGCTCCTGGTTGTAGTCGTCCTTCCAGGCGGTGCTGTTGTCCTTCTTCGGGTCCGGCTTGGCGATCTCGTTGTGCGCCGGGCCCGGGGCGCCGCCGTACTTCTTGACGGGCGGCTTGGGGCCGTCGCCGTCGGGGTCGAACATCGTGGTGTCGTCGACCTCGTCGCCGAACTCCAGCAGGATGGTGAAGATCTTGTCGGTCTTCTCCCGGCCGAGCTCCACGTACTTCTTGTCGCCGAGCTTGACGACCTTGGAGCCGCTCTTGTTCGCCACCTTCTTGTCTCCGGACAGCACCTGCTCCAGCGCGGCCTCGCGCTGGGCGGCCTGCTGCTCGCTGAAGGGGCCTTCCAGGTTGTGCTCCACATGCCCCTTGGCCGGTGCCGGGTCATGGCGGTCGACGGTGGTGACACCGGAACCTGATGATCCGTCATGCGCCTGGGCGGTGGCGAAGGTCGACGCCGTCGCAGCGGTCGCAGCCATGGCCACGACAACGGCGGCGGTACGAAGCGCCTGTCTCTGATTGGTCACTTGATGCAGTCCTCCCCGGGCGTCCGCGCAGCGGCCAGGGGGGTATGTAGCGGGCCGCGCGCGTAAACGCGTCACAAGTGACGACATTCGATCGGAGTTATGAGAGAAAAGACAGACCTTGACTTGAACAGACCAAGTGCACTATGCGGAGCACTCATCCGGTATGCGGACGGTATGAGGAGGGCATGGGAACGGTAAAAGAACGACGGCGGTCCGGACCAGGCCGTCCGCGGTTTCCAACAGGCGCGCTCCGCTGTCCGGTTGGTGAGAGACGTGACTCCGTGCGCCCCCTGTGCACCGGTACCGTGGGTTAGGTCACGCTTACTACCGGTCCGTGTCGGGCATCCACCGTCGTAGGGTCGTTCGGCGCCTTCACCCGTGTCGACCGCCCGCCCATCCGACGTCCCGAGGACGGAAACCGTCATGCCGCGTCCGACTGCCGCACAGTTCGCCTACGGTTCGGCCACCGTCGTCGTCACGACGCTCGCCCTGCTGCTGCTGTTCCGCACGGAGTCCGGCATCGGCGTGGCCGCCGTCGGCGCGACCGCGCTGGCCCTCGGCCTGCTGGTGGCCGTACGGCTGCCACTCCCCCGCCACCGCACCACGGAGGGGACCGGGCGGCCGGCGGGCGGCCACGCCGCCCGGACCCACCACGCCCTGGAGAGCATCGGGGTCCGGGAGCGCGTCCCGGCGGGCCGCTCGTCCGCGCGGGTGAACGAGCACTCGCTGCGCCGCTAGCGGTCCGCTAGCGGGCGACCACCACGACCGTCTTCGCCGCCTTGTCCTGGAGCCCCTGCCGGTAGGGCTTGTCGGTGAACATCAGCACGATGTTGATGAGCCACCACAGGCACGGGCAGCACAGCAGCGCCGGGGCCCACAGCACGACGGCCCGCATCAGCGCGGCCCCGGTGTCGGGCACCCGCCCGTCGTTGAGCATCGCCACGCGCAGCTTCAGCAGCCGCTTGCCCACCGTGCGGCCGTCCTTGTGGGTGAAGTACGTGTCGTAGGCGACGTAGACGACCAGGCCGATGATCGACCACAGCAGCTGGTGCCCGCTGTACCCGCCGGCGACCGCGTCCCCGAACCCGTCGTCGCCGTCCCCGTTGACGTCGACCGCGCCGCCCCAGGGCAGCGAGATCAGGTACAGCGGGATCGAGATGATGAGGAAGTCGATGAGCCGCGCCAGGATCCGCTTACCGGGCTCGGCGAGCGGCGGCATCCCGGCCAGCGGATCGGGCGCCCCGAAACCACCGCCGCTGCCGTACGGGTCGTTCGGCGGGGGCGGAGGAGGCGGCGGGGGCGGCGCACTGCCGTACGGCTGACCCTCGGACGGCGGCGAGGGCTCCTGCGGCTTCTTGAGGAACGGATCGTCGTCCTCGGGCGGCTGGCCGGGCGTCGGCTGGTCGTTGCTCATGGGGGCAGTGCATCCCGCACCACCGGGGCCCGCAACGGCTCAGGTGCGTTCGGGGGACGCGGGGCGGCATACGAGTCTAAACGGGCATGTCGCCACGCGCCCGGCCACGCCCTGGGCAGTCGGGTGACCCGCTCAGCCGGCGACGAACGTACGGGCGGCCTTGTCGTGCCAGCACTGGCGCCAGGGGCGGTCGATCAGGCACCAGAGGACGTTGACCACACCGATGACGAGCAGCCCCAGCACGCCGTAGACGAGCCAGCGGCGCAGGGCCGCGCCCAGGGACGGGGAGTCTTGGGACTCGATGTCCCGTACGTCGAGCCCGAAGAGCTTCTTGCCCAGCGTCCGGCCCCACTTGGCCGTCGGCAGCGCCTCCAGGAGGAAGCCGAGCAGCAGGAACGCGGCGAGCAGCGCGCCCAGCAGCGCCCCGGTGGTGGAGTCCAGCAGCCAGACGGTGACGGTCTCCCCCGTCTCCTTCGCCGCGGTGATCTTCCGGTCGATGTGGTCGAGCGCCCGGGTGGTCAGCGGGACGGCCGCCGCGCCGACGATCGCGCCGAGCACGAGGTTGTCGACCAGCCGGGCGGCGAACCGCTTGCCGAGACCGGCGGGCCGGGCCGAGGCCTGGTTGCGGGCGAGTTGCTGGAAGGGGTCGTCGACCGGCGGCTTCCAGGGCACGACGGGCTGGTCCGCGCCCGGACCGAGCCCCTGTTGCTGGTGCGGCAGTTGGTGCTGCTGGGGCGGCTGGGACTGCTGCTGCGCTTCGGGCTGGGCCAGTTGGTGGACCTGCTGCGCCCAGGAGGCCGAGCCGCCGCCGGGGCCGGGCGTCAGGGGCGTGTGCAGGGCCGCCGGGGGCTCGGGCGCGGGAGCCGCCGGGGACGGCGTCACGGGCGTCGCGGCGGGGGCCTGGACCGGCCCCTGCCGTACTTCCCGCGGGGCGGGCGCGGGGGCCGGGACGGGCGCGGGAGCCTCGGCCTGCGAGACCTGCTGCGCCTGTGCCTGCTGGGCCTGCTGTACGTGCGGGGACTGGGCCCGGGCCGGGAGAGCGCGGGGCTCCGGGGCCGGGGCGATGCTGTTCTGCGGCGCGCCCACGTTCTGCGGGCCCTGCGGCGTAACGGAGTTCGGCGGTACGGCTTGGGGCGCCGGGGTGCTTCCCCGTACCGCCTTCGGCTGCTGCCCCACCGCGCGGATCGTGACCGTCCCGTCGGCCGGCGGACGGGTCCCGGCCTCCTCGGCGGGCCGTCCGCCGCTCTCGCGCATCCCCGGCAGCGCGCCGCCGGTCGGGTCCTGGGCCAGCGGCGCCCTCGGGTCGGCGGGCTGCGCCGGACGGCCGGGGCCCGCGGGCTCCCGCGCCGGTCCGCCCCACTCCACCCGGCGGTCCCGTTCGCCGCCGAAACCGCTCTGGCGTGCCGTGTCCGCCTGCCAGACGGACCCGGCGTCACCGCCGGCCGGCTGGTCCGCGGGGGCGGCACCGGGTGCGCCGGGTCCGGCCGGGGCACCCCGGCCGGACCCGACGCCGTCCTCCTCGTCGAAGAAGATCGGCCCGGTCTCCTCCACCGGCGCGGTCTGCGCACCGGCCGCCGGGGCGGGGGCGGTTGCGGCCGGTCCCGTCTGCCGGGGCGCGGGCCGGCTCGTACCCGGGACCCAGGACGCGCCGTTCCAGTACCGGACGTAGCCGGGGATGGAGGGGTCGGGGTAGTAGCCCTCGCGGGGGCTTTCGTCACCGGGTGCCGGAGTTGGCGCGCTCATCAGCGGGTCCCGTATCTCTTCGAGGCCTCAGGCCGTCCCCGCCGGGCGGGCGGACGGCCTCAATACAAGGGTCCACATCTATCAGACAGCCGCCCGCCCCCGGGCCGGTCCACCTGTTTGGGACCACTTTCGGGACGGCCCGAAGTTTTTTTGAGAAGTCGCGTAATAGGTGGCGGGGAGGGCGCTCTCTCCTTGTGCGGGACGGTCACGGGACCGGCCCATGAGCACCGGAAGGTTGTGCATTCTCATGATGAGCATCGTGGAACGTGAGCTGGAGCTGCGCCTCGTCCTGTCCCCCGAGCGGTCCATCCCGGTTCCCGCCCGGCTGACGTATCGCACCGACGACCCGTACGCCGTGCACATCGCCTTCCACATCGGCTCCGAGTCCCCCGTGCACTGGACGTTCGCCCGGGAGCTGCTGGTGGAGGGTGTGTTCCGGCCGTGCGGGCACGGGGACGTACGGATCTGGCCGACGAAGGTCGCGGGCCGCAGCGTGATCTGCGTGGCCCTCACCTCCCCCGACGGCAACGCCCTGCTGGAGGTGCCCTCGGCCGCCGTGTCCGCCTGGGTGGAGCGGACCCTGCGCATCGTGCCGCCGGGCACCGAGGGCGAGCGGCTCGGCATCGACGAGGCGCTGGCGGAGCTGCTGGCCCCACTGCCGGCCGACGACCTGTGGCTGAGCGACCCGTGGTCGGCGGACGAGTCGCCGTCCCAGGACGGTGAGGTGTGAGGGCCGCCGCGAAAGGCGGTGATCAGAAGAGCTTGCCGGGGTTGAGGAGACCGAGCGGATCGAAGGCGGCCTTGATTCCGCGTTGCAGTTCGACGCCGGTCTCGCCCAGTTCACGGGCGAGCCACTCCTTCTTGAGGACTCCGACGCCGTGTTCGCCGGTGATGGTTCCGCCGAGTTCGAGACCGAGCGCCATGATGGCGTCGAAGGACTCGCGGGCCCGGCGGGACTCGTCGGGGTCGTGGTGGTCGAAGCAGACGACGGGGTGGGTGTTGCCGTCGCCCGCGTGGGCGCAGACGCCGATGGTGAGGTCGTACTCCTCGGCGATGGCGGCCGTGCCCGCGAGCATCGCGCCGAGCTGCGAGCGCGGTACGCAGACGTCGTCGATCATCGTGGCGGACTTGACGGTCTCCAGCGCGGTGAGCGACATCCGGCGGGCCTGGAGGAGGAGTTCGGACTCGGCCGGATTATCGGCGGGGACCACTTCGGTGGCCCCGGCGGCGGTGCAGAGCTCTCCGACGGCGGCGAGATCGGCGAGCGGGTCCGGGGTGTCGAAGGCGCAGAGGAGGAGTGCCTCGGTGGTCTCGGGCAGGCCCATGGAGGCCATCGCGTTGACGGCACGCACGGTCGTACGGTCCATCAGTTCGAGGAGTGACGGGGTGTGACCGCGCTCCATGATCCGGCACACAGCGTCACAGGCGGCGGTCGCGGAGGGGAACTCGGCGGCGAGGACGAGCTGCTGGGGCGGCTGCGGTTTGAGCGCGAGGACGGCCTTGACGACGATTCCGAGGCTGCCCTCGGAGCCGACGAAGAGCCGGGTCAGGTCGTATCCCGCGACGCCCTTGGCGGTGCGCCGGCCGGTGGTCAGGAGCCGCCCGTCGGCGAGGACGACCTCCAGGCCCAGCACGTATTCGGCGGTGACCCCGTACTTCACGCAGCACAGACCGCCGGACGCGGTGCCGATGTTGCCGCCGATGGTGCACGTCTCCCAGCTGGAGGGGTCCGGCGGGTAGTACAGACCGTGTTCGTTCACAGCGCGTGAGAGCACCGCGTTGACGACGCCCGGTTCGACGACGGCGATCCGGTCGACCGGGCTGATCTCCAGGATCCGGTCCATCTTCACCAGGGAGAGCACGATGCAGCCGTCCGAGGCGTTGGCCGCGCCGGACAGGCCGGTACGGGCGCCCTGCGGGACGACCGGGACGCGCAGCGCGGTGGCGGTGCGCATGACGTGCTGGACCTGCTCGACCGTGCGCGGGAGCACCACGACGGCCGGGGTGCCGGCCTCGCAGAAGCTCGCCATGTCGTGGGCGTAGGACGCGGTGACGTCCGGATCGGTGATCAGCGCCTCGGGAGGCAGTCCCGCGCGCAGCCGTTCGAGGAGATCGCTCATGATCCAAGCGTGACACCCGGGGCCAAAGGTGTGAACCCGTGGGCGGCAACGATCCCAAGGCGCGGTGTGCTCGTATGACTGACGCACAGTGATGGCCATGGATGTCATGCCCCAGCAGGATCCCGAGTCCCGCCGGCCGCCCGAGCAGTCCCCGCAGGACCCGACGAACGCGCAGGACCCGCAGGACCCGCAGGACGCGATGGCCAGGCAGGATCCTTACGCGATGCCCGCCGAAGGCGCCACCGCCGTACCTCCGCCGCCTCCCACCCTGCGGACGACGTTGCGGCGGGCCGCGGTCGGCGCGGTGGCGGCCGGGGTGCTGCTGGCCGGAGCGCTGGTGGCGGTGGACGACGGGGAGGGCGACGGGCCGAAGGAGCCGGGTCCGGTCGAGCGGGCCGAGGCGGCGACGACCGCGGGCTCGCCCGCCTCGCTCTCGGACCTCACCGCACTGATCGGCGACCGGCAGAAGTGGGTGGAGTCCCACCCGAAGGACGCCCCGTCCCTGGCGACGCTCGGCACGGCGTACGTGGAGTGGGCGCGGCGTTCGGCGGACACCGCGTACTACGCCCGCGCGGAGCAGGCCCTGAAGCGCTCGCTGGCGGCGCAGCCGGGCGAGCGCGGCAACGGGGAGGCGTGGGTGGGTCTTGCGGCACTGGCCAACGCCCGGCACGACTTCCTCGCGGCGAAGCGGTGGGGCGAGACGGTACGGAAGCAGCAGCCGAAGAGCTGGAGCGTGTACCCGGTCCTCATCGACGCCTACACCGGGCTCGGCGACCGGAAGGCGGCCACCGCGGCGACGGAGAAGTTCGGCGAACTGCGCAAGGGCGTTCCGGCGCTGGCCCGCACCGCCGATCTGTACCGGGGCCAGGGCTGGCGCGAGGACGCGCTGGCCACCGCCCGGGAGGCGGCGGACCGGGCGACCCAGCCCGCCGAGAAGGCCGAGGCGCTGCACCGGCTGGGCGAGCTGGCCTGGGAGCGGGGCGAGGCGGCGGAGGCGGTGGCGCAGTTCGACGCGGCGCTGCGCACGGACGCCGGCCACCTCCCCGCGCTGGCGGGCCGGGCCCGGGCCCTGGTGGCGCTGGACCGCACCGACGAGGCGCTGGCCGCGTACCAGAGCGCGCTGGAACAGTTTCCGCGCCCGGAGTACGCGCTGGAACTGGGCGAGCTGTACGAGTCGCTGGGGCTGGACGGTGACGCCCGCACCCAGTACACGAAGCTCCGGGAGATGGTGGCGGAGGCGAAGAAGGCCGGGGTCGACGAGTCCCTGGTGCTGGCCCGCTTCGAGGCCGACCACGGGGACCCGGACGCGGCGGTGGAGCTGTTGCGCGGCCAGTGGGCGAAGCAGCACCGCAGTGCGGCGGTGGCGGACGCGCTGGGCTGGGCGCTGCACCGGGCGGGAGAGTCCGAGGAGGGCCTGGAGTACGCGCAGCGGGCCGCGGACACGGGCGTGCGGAACGCCTCGTACGCGTACCACCTGGGCGTGATCCAGCGGGAGCTGGCGGACCACGGTCCGGCGCGCCGCAATCTGGAGCAGGCCGTGCGCACCAACCCGGCCTTCTCGCCGCTCGCCGCGCCGCTGGCCCACAAGGCGCTGGACGCGCTGGGCGAGCCGCCGCCGGGCGGGCCGGGCGACATGCAGCCGCCTCCGCCCCCGCCGCCGGCCCCCGAGCCGAAGCCGGAGCCGAAGCCGGAGCCGAAGCAGGAGCAGGAGAAGAAGCCCAAGGCCCCGGCCCCGGCTGCCTCGAAGACGGCAACCGCCCCCTCGGAGTCCCCGTCGCCCTCCCCCTCGCCCGCCGCGGCGAAGAGCCCGTGAACCGGAGGACGTGAAGCGCAGGACGTAAAGCGGAGGCCGTGAACGGCGAACGCCGCCGTGGTCCGAGGTACTGCCTCGGACCACGGCGGCGTTCTCCACCGTCCGCGAGCGGATCAGAGGTTGCCGCGCTTCTCCTGCTCGCGCTCGATCGCCTCGAACAGGGCCTTGAAGTTGCCCTTGCCGAAGCCCATGGAGCCGTGGCGCTCGATCATCTCGAAGAAGACGGTCGGCCGGTCCTGGACCGGCTTGGTGAAGATCTGCAGCAGATAGCCGTCCTCGTCGCGGTCGACGAGGATCTTCAGCTCGCGCAGGGTCTCGACCGGCACCCGGGTCTCGCCGGCCCACTCGCCGAGGGTGTCGTAGTACGAGTCGGGGGTGTCCAGGAACTGCACACCGGCGGCGCGCATCGAGCGGACCGTGGAGACGATGTCGTTGGTGGCGAGCGCGATGTGCTGGACGCCGGCGCCGCCGTAGAACTCCAGGTACTCGTCGATCTGCGACTTCTTCTTCGCGACGGCCGGCTCGTTGATCGGGAACTTGACCTTGAGCGTGCCGTCGGCGACGACCTTCGACATCAGGGCGGAGTACTCGGTGGCGATGTCGTCGCCCACGAACTCCTTCATGTTGGTGAAGCCCATGACCTGGTTGTAGAAGCCGACCCACTCGTTCATCCGGCCGAGCTCGACGTTGCCGACGCAGTGGTCGATCGCCTGGAAGGTGCGCTTGGCGGGCGGCTCGACGATCGGGTTCGCCGCGGCGAAGCCGGGGAGGTAGGGGCCCTCGTAGCCGGAGCGCTCGACCAGCGTGTGGCGGGTCTTGCCGTACGTGGCGATGGCGGCGAGGACGACGGTGCCGTGCTCGTCCTTGACCTCGTGCGGCTCGGTGATGCCGCGCGCGCCGTGCTCGACGGCGTACGCGTACGCGGCCCGGGCGTCCGGGACCTCGATCGCGAGGTCGACGACGCCGTCACCGTGCGCGGCCACATGGTCGGAGAGGAAGGCGCCCCACTCGGTGGACGCCTTGATCACGGAGGTGAAGACGAAGCGGGCCGAGCCGTTGGTGAGGACGTAACTCGCCGTCTCGCGGCTGCCGTTCTCCGGTCCGGAGTAGGCCACGAGTTTCATGCCGAAGGCGGTCGAGTAGTAGTGCGCGGCCTGCTTGGCGTTGCCCACGGCGAAGACGACCGCGTCCATTCCCTTGACCGGGAAGCGGTCGGCCTGCGCTGCGGTTTCGGGGCTGGTGTGCAGAGTCTCAGTCATGTTCGAAGGCTCTCCCCACATCGCAAGGTGCGCAATAGTTCGCGCATTCACTGGTCAATATGACCAGCCGAACGCCATGATGGCCGGACTATCTGTACAGGCTGACCACCGGAGGCAGGACCGTGGCGATCGACCATCTGGACGGCCGGCTCATCGTGCTGCTCGCGCGTGAGCCGCGCATAGGCGTCCTCGAAGCATCCCGGCGGCTCGGCGTGGCGCGCGGGACCGTGCAGGCGCGGCTGGACCGCCTTCAGTCGAATGGCGTCATCCGGGGGTTCGGCCCCGACGTGGACCCGGCGGCGCTCGGCTATCCGGTCACCGCGTTCGCCACCCTGGAGATCAAGCAGGGCCAAGGGGCCGACGTACGGGCCCATTTGGGCGGCGTACCGGAAGTGCTGGAGCTGCACACCACCACCGGGCACGGCGACATGTTCTGCCGGCTCGTCGCCCGTTCCAACGCCGATCTTCAGCGGGTGATCGACCGGGTTGTCGGATTTGATGGCATTGTCCGGGCCTCCACGGCGATCGTCATGGAGAACCCGGTTCCGCTGCGGATCATCCCGCTGGTGGAACAGGCGGCCGAGGACACCGACCGAGCGTAGGGACCGACCGGGCGGCAGGGCTCGGGGAGGTCATCGATCCGAAGGAGCGCCGTGTGAGCTTCTGGGAGTACCTGAACACCCGCCACCAGCAGCTCCTCACGGACGCGTTCCAGCATGTCAGCGCGGTCTTCCAGTGCATGGTCATCGCCACCGTGCTCGGCGTGGTCATCGGGGTGGTGAGCTATCGCAGCGGCTGGGGCGGCTCGCTGGCCATCACCTCCACGGCGACGATCCTGACCATTCCGTCCCTCGCCGCGATCGGTCTGCTGATCCCGCTGGTCGGCCTGGGCGTCGCCCCGACCGTGATCACCCTGACCCTGTACGGGCTGCTGCCGATCGTCCGGAACTCCATCGTCGGGCTGCGGGGTGTCGATCCTTCGCTGGTCGACGCGGCGACGGGCATCGGGATGTCGCGGCTGGCGCGGCTGTGCCGGGTGGAGCTGCCGCTCGCCTGGCCGCCGATCCTCACCGGGATCCGGGTCTCCACCCAGATGCTGATGGGCATCGCGGCGATCGCCGCGTACGCCTCCGGGCCCGGCCTCGGCAACGAGATCTTCCGCGGCATCGCCTCGCTGGGCAGCGCCAACGCGATCAACCAGGTCCTCGCAGGCACGCTCGGCATCGTGGTCCTCGCCCTGCTCTTCGACGCCGCGTACGTCCTGCTGGGACGGCTGACCATCCCGAGGGGGATCCGTGCCTGAGACCGAGACCGGCGTCGTCGCCGTGGAGGAAGGGGCCGAGGCCGCCTCCGGGGCCACCATCCAGCTTGAGAACCTCACCAAGAAGTACCCGGGCAACCCGAACCCGGCCGTCGACAACGTCTCCATGGAGATCAAGGCCGGCGAGACGGTCATCTTCGTCGGCCCGTCCGGCTGCGGGAAGTCCACCACGCTGAAGATGATCAACCGGCTGATCGAGCCGACCTCGGGCCGGATCCGGATCGGCGACGAGGACGTCACCGACATCGACCCGGTGAAGCTGCGCCGCAAGATCGGTTACGCGATCCAGTCCTCCGGCCTCTTCCCGCACATGACGGTCGCGGACAACATCGCGCTGGTCCCGAAGATGGTCGGCTGGTCCAAGTCCCGGGTGAAGGACCGGGTGGAGGAGATGCTCGACCTGGTGGGCCTGGACCCGCGCGAGTTCCACGGCCGCTATCCGCGCCAGCTCTCCGGCGGGCAGCAGCAGCGGGTGGGCGTGGCACGGGCGCTGGCCGCCGACCCTCCCGTCCTGCTGATGGACGAGCCGTTCGGGGCGGTCGACCCGATCACCCGGGACCACCTCCAGGACGAGCTGATCCGGCTCCAGCACGAGCTGCACAAGACGATCGTGTTCGTCACCCATGACTTCGACGAGGCGATCAAGCTGGGCGACCGGATCGCGGTGCTGCGGGAGCGCTCGCACATCGCGCAGTTCGACACCCCGGAGGCGATCCTCACCAACCCGACGGACGACTTCGTCTCCGGTTTCGTCGGCGCGGGCGCGGCCCTCAAGCGCCTCAACCTCACCCGCGTACGGGATGTGGGCATCGCGGACTTCCCGACGGTCACGGTCGAGGACCCGCTCCAGACGATCTTCAACAAGCTGCGCAACGGCCCGCACAACGAGCTGCTGATGCTGGACCGCAGGAACCGCCCGTACAAGTGGCTGCGGCGCGGCGACCTGATGCGGGCGCGCGGTTCGCTGGCGCGGGCCGGGCAGCTGGTGCACGACACGGTGACCCGGGACGCCACGCTGCACGACGCGCTGGAGGCGGTGCTCACCGACAGCGGGGGCCGGGTCGCGGTGACCGGGCGGCGCGGCGAGTTCATCGGGGTCGTCGACATGAAGACGCTGATGGACAACGTGCAGGAGCTGCTGGAGACCGACCGGCTGACCGCGATGGAGCACCAGCACGAGCTGGAGGAGCAGCGCGTCCACCAGACGGAGCAGGAGCTGGAGGGGGGTGGCGGCGGAGTATGAGCCCCAGCCATCAGTCGGGCTCCGGCAAGGGCCCGGCCACTCCCACCCGGCCGCCGGGCGAGCACGACGTCAAGGGCCACGCGTTCCACGACGAGGAGAGCGACCCCTCCCCCGCCCCGGCCGCACCGGCCCGCCGGATCACCTGGCGGAAGCTGGTGCTCCTGCCGGCGGTGCTGGTGGTCGTCCTGGTCATCACGTACGTGTGGATCACCAACATCCACCTGGACTCGATCGCGGAGAACTCGCTGACCGGCGGCAACGTACAGCTGCGCTGGTGGCAGCACGTACGGCTGACGGCGATCTCCACGTTCTGGGTGCTGATCATCGCGATCCCGCTCGGTATCGCGCTGACCCGGCGGCGGCTGCGCAAGGCGGCCCCGGCGTTCACGGCGCTGGCCAACATCGGGCAGGCGACCCCGGCGATCGGCCTGCTGGCGCTGCTGGTGATCTGGCTGGGCATCGGCCCGCGGACCGCGATCATCGGCATCGTGATCTACGCGGTGCTGCCGGTGCTCTCCAACACGGTGGCGGGCCTGCGCGCGATCGAGCCGAACATGATCGAGGCGGCGCGCGGCATGGGGATGTCCGGGCGGGGCGTCCTGCTGAAGGTGGAGCTGCCGCTCGCGGTGCCGCTGATCCTGGCGGGGGTCCGGACGGCCCTGGTCCTGAACGTCGGTACGGCGACGCTGGCGACGTTCGGCGGGGGCGGCGGTCTCGGCGACCTGATCACCTCGGGGATCCAGACGCAGCGGATGCCGGTGCTGATCATCGGCTCGGTGCTGACGGTGGTGCTGGCGCTGCTGGTGGACTGGCTGGCCTCGCTGGCCGAACTGGCGCTGACGCCGCGCGGGCTGGAGGAGCGGTGAGGACCACGACGTGCGGAATCCGGGTCCTGGCGGCCGCGTCCTTGGTGCTGCTGGTGGGCGGCTGCGGGCTGAAGAGCGGTTCACCGATGGTGGACGACGTGTCGCCGGGGTCGGTCGGGCAGGGCGAGCCGCTCAAGGGCGCCACGCTGACGGTGACCTCGAAGAACTTCAGCGAGAACATCATCCTGGGCCAGATGACCGGCCTGGTGTTCAAGGCGGCCGGGGCGGAGGTCCTGGACCGGACGAACCTGCCGGGTTCGATCAGCGCCCGCGAGGCCATCATCAACGGCGACGCCGACGCGCAGTGGGACTACACCGGCACCGGCTGGATCACCTTCCTGGGCCACGCGGACCCGATCGTCGACCCGCGGAAGCAGTACGAGGCGGTGCGGGACGAGGACCGGGGCAACGGGGTGGTCTGGCTGCCGCCGGCCCCGCTCGACAACACGTACGCGCTGGCCATCAGCAAGAAGAACAACGCCGAGTACCGGCTGAAGACCCTCTCGGACGTGGCGGCCCTCGCGAGGAAGGACCCGGGCGCGGTGACGATCTGCGTGGAGAACGAGTTCGCCTCGCGCGACGACGGACTGCCCGGGATGGAGAAGAAGTACGGGATGAAGATCCCGGCGGGCAACATCCGGAAGATGGACGCCGGAATCATCTACACCCAGGTCTCCGAGTCCAGCTCCTGCCTGCTGGGCGAGGTGTTCACCACCGACGGACGCATCAAGGCGATGAACCTGGACGTCCTGGAGGACGACAAGAACTTCTTCCCCAACTACAACGCCTCCCCCGTCGTCCACGAGGCCACCTTCGAGAAGTACCCGGTGATCGCGGAGCTGCTGGACCCGCTCGCGAAGAAGCTGACGACCGAGGTCGCGCAGACGCTGAACGCCAAGGTGGACGTGGACGGCGAGGACCCGCACGAGGTGGCGAAGGACTGGCTGGTGGCGGAGGGCTTCATCGAGGAGGGCTGAGTTACAGAGGATCGTTGCAAAGATATCGTTGCAAAAAAACCTTGCAAAGGTCTCTTTGCATCTCTACCGTCAAAGCATGACGGAGAACGAGAACGAGAACGAGAACGAGAACGAGAACGAGAACGAGAACGCCCCTCGCCCCTACCGCCACGGCGGCACCGACCGGAGGATCCACAACGTCGACGCCCGCACCCTGCGCGCGGTGGCGCACCCCCTACGGCTCCGACTACTGAACACACTGCGGGAGTTCGGCCCGGCCACCGCCTCCAAGCTCGGCGAGCGGCTGGGCGAGTCCAGCGGAGCGACCAGCTACCACCTGCGCCAGCTGGCGGAGAGCGGCATGGTCGAGGACGCCCCGGAGCTGGGCAAGGGCCGCGAGCGCTGGTGGCGGTCGGTGCACGACGGCTCGATGTTCAACGCCGCGGACTTCAAGGCGCACGCCGACCCGGAGGTGCGCGGGGCCATCGACTTCGTCCTGCACGAGACGGCCACCGCCCACGCCCAGGAGCTGAACACCTGGCTGGGCACGGTGGGCGACTGGTCGGAGGAGTGGCAGCGGAGCTGGGACCTGAGCGACTTCAAGATCCGCCTCACCCCGGAACTCGCGCTGGAGCTGTCCACGAAGATCCACGAACTGGTGGAGAGCTACCGCGACGTCGTCCCCGAGGACACCGAGGGCTCGGCCGTGGTCCGCACCCATCTGCACACGTTCCCGCGCCCCTCCGAATGACCTCGCCGCGCACCGCAGCTCCCCGCACTCCCCGAACTCCCCGCCACCCGAAGGGAAGCCCGTTATGCATGCCGACGTCCACCACCTCCTGCACACCGCAGAATCCGCCGAACTCCGCTCCAGAGCAGCCGGGTTCCGCCTCCCCCGCACCAGTCTGCGCACCCGGGTCGGCTGGACCCTGGTCGAGGTGGGTCTGCGACTGACGACCCAGAGCCGCGAAGCGACCACGACCGTGAACGCGCCTGGCAGCGCCGCCTTCCATCCGGCGTAACCATCGACTCCGGGGGGACAGAACCATGGGGCACCGCACCCCGCTCGCCGCCACGCTCGCCGCCAACTCCATCTCCACCGCAGGCACTTCGCTGACCCTGATCGGCGTCCCCTGGTTCGTCCTGGAGACCACGGGCAGTGCGGGCCGGGCAGGCGTCGTCGCCTTCTGCGCGACCCTGCCGATCGTCGTCGCCGCACTGATCGGCGGACCGGTCATCGACCGGATCGGCCGCCGCCGGGTAGCCATCGCCTCCGACGCCGTGTGCGCCCTGGCCATCGCCGCGATCCCGCTGCTGCACTACGCCGGCGTCCTCGACTTCTGGATGCTGTGCGCGTTGATGGCGCTGAACGGCTTCGCCCACACCCCGGGCAACACCGCGCGCTACGTCCTGATCCCGGACCTGGCCGAGCACGCGGGCACCACGCTCGCCCGGGCCGCCAGCCTCTTCGACGCGGTCTCGCGCGGCGCCCGGATGGTCGGTGCGGCGCTCGCCGGGGTCCTCATCGCCTTCGCCGGCGCGGAATCGGTCCTGCTGCTGGACGCGGCGACGTTCGGGCTGTCCGCCCTGCTGGTCGCCGCAGGGGTACGGGGCATCCGCGCGGCCGAGCCGCGGAAGGCACGGGCCCCGGTCTCCGTACGCGCCTACGGCACCGAACTCCGCGAGGGTTACGCCCACTTGCTGAGCAACCGGCTGCTGCTGTCGGTCGTGGTCATGGTGATGTTCATGAACGGCCTCGATCAGGGCTGGTACGCCGTACTGCTGCCCGTGCACGCCGAGGCCGAGCTGGGCGGCGCGCGGGACATCGGGCTGCTCACCGCGCTGTTCGGGGCGGGCGGGCTGACAGGAGCCCTGCTGTACGGGGCGGTGGGGCACCGTTTCCCGCGCCGGGCGGTGTTCACGGCGTGCGTGATCCTGTGCGGTGCGCCGCGCTTCCTGGTCGCCGCGGTGACCGGGACGACGCTGCCGCTCGCGGTGACCATGCTGCTCGGCGGGATCGCGGGCGGCGTGCTGAACCCGATCCTGACGACGGTGGTCTACGAGCGCGTACCGGACCGGCTGCGGAGCCGGGTCTCGGGTGCGCTGACGGCGGGCTGCGAGTTCGCGATGCCGCTGGGCGGGCTCGCGGCCGGGCTGCTGGTGGAGGGCGCGGGGGCGACGGGGGCGCTGCTGGTGATGGGCGGGATCTACTTCCTGGCCACGCTGAGCCCGCTGGTGTTCCCGTCCTGGCGAACGCTGGACGACGTGCCGGAGGCGGAGGCCGGGCCCGTACAAGACACGCCGGAGGCGGAGGAGGCCAAGGAGTCCGAGAAGACCGAGGAAACCGAGGAGACCGGGAAGACCGGGAAGACCAGGGATCTGTCCGTACCGCCGCAGGTCAGCAGCTCGGCACCTTCCCGCCCGTCTCCAGGGCCTTGAGCGAGCCGACCGCGTCCTTCAGCGTGGAGACGGGCACGATCCGCAGCCCGTCCGGCCGCTCGGTCTCCGCCTGACGGCACTCGGCCTTCGGGACGAGGAAGACGGTCGCCCCGTCGCGGTGGGCGGCCTGTGTCTTCATCGACACCCCGCCGACCGCGCCGACCTTGCCGTCCGCGCTGATCGTTCCCGTACCGGCGATGGTGCGGCCGCCGGTGAGACCGCCGCCGGAGCCGTTGCCGTCGAGCTTGTCGATGATGCCGAGGGAGAGGAAGAGCCCGGCGCTCGGGCCGCCGATGTCGCCGAGGTCGACCTCGACCCGCATCGAACCGGGTTCGCGGTCCAGGTAGTCGAGGGCGGCGTCGACGGCGACGTTCTGCGACTCCTTCATGTCGTCGAGGTTGTGCTTCTCGATCTCCTTCTCGGAGCCGCCGGTGGGGTAGACGGAGTCGCGCGGCATGACCGCCCGGTCGGTGCGGAACCAGCCGTCGATCACCTCGCCGATACGGACGTCCGCCTTGGGCCCGGTGGCGAGGATCGTCGTCATCCGCAGCTGCCCGTCGGTGGCCCGGGTCTCGGCGCCGGTGATCGTGATCACCGGCCGCCCGTCGTCCTTGCCGAGCACGTCCGCGGTCACGCCGGGCCGCGCCAGGGTGAACGGCAGCGGCGCGAGGGCGACCGTACCGAACAGGGCGAGGACGGGCAGCGCGCAGAGGACGAGGGCGCGGGGGCGCGTGAGACGAGTGAGCACGCACCCAATCTAACCGGCGCACCCGACGGGGAACGCGCCAGGCGTACGCCCGCCTCCAGCCGCCCTCACCGCCCCCAGGGCCTCCGCAGCCTCCGCAGCCTCCGCGAGGGAGTGCCCGCGCCCGGGCACTCCTTGTCCGGTACGTACACGCGACCCTCGTCCGGTACGTACACGCGGCCCGGCCGCTCCCCGGCCGGTCCACGCCTACCGCAGCGCGTCGGCCACTTCCCGGGCGGCGTCGAGCACACGGGGCCCGACCCGTTCCGGTACGGCGTCGGCGAGCATGACGACGCCGACGCTGCCCTCCACGCCCGAGACCCCGACCAGCGGCGCGGCCGCCCCGCTGGCGCCGGCTTCGAGTTCGCCGTGGGTGAGGGTGTAGCCGGGGTGGCCGTTCTCCGTGGTCTGACGGGCGGACAGGATGGCCCGGCCCGCCGCGCCCCGGTCCAGCGGATGGCGGAAGCCGGCCCGGTAGGCGACGTGGTAGTCGGTCCAGGTGGGCTCGACGACGGCGACCGCGAGGGCGTCGCTGCCGTCGACGAGGGTGAGGTGGGCGGTGGCCCCTATGTCCTCGGCCAGGGAGCGCAGCGCGGGCAGCGCGGCTTCCCGGACGAGCGGGTGCACCTGTCGGCCGAGCCGCAGCACACCCAGGCCGACCCGGGCGCGGCCGCCCAGGTCGCGGCGGACCAGGGCGTGCTGCTCCAGGGTGGCGAGCAGTCGGTAGACGACGGTCCGGTTGACACCGAGTTTGTTGGACAACTCGGTGACGGTCAGTCCGTGATCGGTGTCGGCGAGCAGTTTGAGGACGCGCAGTCCTCGGTCGAGCGTCTGGGAAGTCTCCGCTGTCACGACGCCCTCTCCTCTTCGGGGTGAGCGACGACGGTCCTGCTCCGGCGGTTGCGACGCCGGTCCCAGCGGCGACGCACGGAGAGGCCGCCGGCCTGGCAAGGCACCGGCTGCGCTCCGCGGCGGCGTTGCCACGGGGCGTTCATATGGCGGGGACAGTAGCGAGCCGGTCCGCTCAGCGGAAGTCCTCGTCCAGAATCCGGTCTCCGGACGCGGAGCCCCGGTACGGCCCGCGCATAAGGGCCGGTCAGCGGGACGACGTCCGGTAAGCGAACATCTACGCGCGTTCACGTGTCACGACACGGTCGGGGCACCGCGTCCACGGATGTGAACCATCGTTAACAGTGTGTGAACGGCCACCGGAGAAATTTCCCGGCGCCGCCGACCGGAAACGTCGCGGCGCCGCCCGGACGTCCGCCCGGGAGACCGCCCGGAAAAGCCGTCGGCCCGTACGGAGGAGGGAACCTCCGCACGGGCCGACAAGAACCGGAACGCCACCGGGATCACGTCATCCGGGTGGCCCACTCCTGGACCTTCGCGATGCGCGTCTGGATCTGGTGGGCCGTCGCCTCGGCGCTCGGCGGGCCGCCGCAGACCCGGCGCAGTTCGGTGTGGATGACACCGTGCGGCTTGCCGCTCTGGTGGGTGTAGGCGGAGACCATCGTGTTGAGCTGCTTGCGCAGGCTGAGCAACTGCTTGTGGGTGACGACGGGCCGCGCCTCGGCGGGCTTCTCCAGGAGGTCGGCCTCCTCGGCCGGCTTCTGGCGGCTGTGCGCGATCTGCCGGCTCTGCCGCTTCTGGAGGAGCAGCTGGACCTGGTCCGGCTCCAGGAGCCCCGGGATGCCGAGGTAGTCCTGCTCCTCCTCGGAACCGGGGTGGGCCTGCATGCCGAACTCGGCGCCGTCGTACAGCACCCGGTCGAATACGGCGTCGGACTCCAGCGCCTCGAAGGGCAGCTGCTCCTCGGTCTCCTCGTCCTCCAGCTTCTCCGCGTCGGCGAGGAGCTTGTCCTCCTCCGAGAACGGGTTCTCCTCGTCACTGCCCTTCTTCGGCTTGTCGAGCACGTGGTCGCGCTCGACCTCCATCTCGTTGGCGAAGTCGAGGAGCATCGGGATCGTCGGTACGAAGACGGACGCGGTCTCGCCGCGCCTGCGGGAGCGCACGAAGCGGCCGACGGCCTGGGCGAAGAAGAGAGGCGTGGAGATGGTGGTCGCGTACACGCCGACGGCGAGCCGCGGCACATCGACACCCTCCGACACCATGCGCACGGCGACCATCCAGCGCGACTCGTCCGCGCTGAACTTGTCGATCTTCTTGGAGGCGGCCTTCTCGTCGGAGAGGACGACGGTCGGCGTCTCGCCGGTGACCTTCTTGAGGATCTTGGCGTACGCGCGTGCCGAGTCCTGGTCGGTCGCGATGACGAGCCCGCCCGCGTCGGGGATGCCCTTGCGGACCTCGGTGAGCCGCTTGTCGGCGGCGGAGAGCACGTTGGGGATCCACTCGCCGGTGGGCGCCAGCGCGGTGCGCCAGGCCTGCCCGATGGCGTCCTTGGTCATCGGCTCGCCGAGCCGGGCGGCGATCTCGTCGCCCGCCTTGGTGCGCCAGCGCATGTTGCCGCTGTAACTGAGGAAGATGACCGGGCGGACGACGCCGTCGGCGAGCGCGTTGCCGTAGCCGTAGGTGTAGTCGGCGGAGGAGCGGCGGATGCCGTCATTGCCCTCCTCGTAGGCGACGAACGGGATCGGGTTGGTGTCCGACCGGAACGGCGTACCGGTCAGCGCAAGCCGCCGGGTCGCCGGGTCGAACGCCTCCTGGCAGGCCTCGCCCCAGGACTTCGAGTCACCGGCGTGGTGGATCTCGTCGAGGATCACGAGCGTCTTGCGCTGCTCGCAACGGTTGCGGTGCAGCATCGGGCGGACGCCGACACCCGCGTAGGTGACGGCGACCCCGTGGTACTCCTTGCTGAGCGGACCGGCGCTGTAGTCGGGGTCGAGCTTGATCCCTATCCGGGCGGCCGCCTCCGCCCACTGCTTCTTGAGGTGCTCGGTCGGGGCGACGACGGTGATCTGCTGGACGACATGGTGGTGCAGCAGCCACGACGCGAGCGTCAGCGCGAACGTGGTCTTGCCGGCGCCGGGCGTCGCGACGGCGAGGAAGTCGCGCGGCTGCTCCTGGACGTACCTCTCCATGGCGCCCTGCTGCCAGGCTCGCAGCTTGCCGGCGGTGCCCCAGGGGGCACGGCCGGGAAAGGCGGGTGAGAGGTGGTGGGAGGCGGTGGTAGTAGTCACGGTCTCCGGTTCGGGGCTCTCGGGTACGTGGGTCGCTGCCGGCACCGGACCGGGCCCGTACGTCCCGGCCCGCGATACGACAACCGGGCCACCTTACCGGGGGCCCGGTGGAAACCCGGTACGAACGAGCCGCGCCGAGGTCCGACGAGACGGTGCTCACATCACGTCGACGGCCAGGTCCGGCAAGCCGGGGGAAATCACTTCTCCCGTGTCCCGACGACGACCCTCGTCGCCACCCACACCCCCACCAGCGCCACCCCCGCCATCGGCAGGAACACCGCCGCGAACGCGCCAGGGTGCGAGCCCGCGGACCCCGCCTGCACCGCGCCGTGCGCGGCCGCGCCCACCGCACCGCCGCCGAGCGCGGCGAAGGCCGCACCGCCGGTGGCCAGCAGCAGCACGTTGGAGAGGCCGTCGGAGATCTGGAGGGCGGCGGAGTTGGATCCCGCCTCCTCGGGGGCGGACAGCTTCAGCAGCAGCACGCTGGTGGAGGCGATCACCATGCCCATCCCGAAGCAGCCGAAGGCCCAGGCGACGGCGACGGTCCAGACCGGAACGCCCTCGATCAGCACGGAGGGCGCGACGGCGATGGAGGCGGCGACGAGCGCCATGCCGGTCACCATCAGCCGCTCCCGGTGCGCTTCCATGCGCGGCCGGGACTGCACGAACGAACCGAGCGCCCAGGTCGCCCCGCCCACGGCCAGCGAGAGCCCGGCCATCGTCGGGGACAGCCCGCGCTGGGTGACCAGCATCAGCGGTACGAAGGACTCGGCGGCGATGAACGACCCGGCGGCGACCCCGCGCAGCAGAACCACCGAGGGCAGCCCGCGCCCCGCCCGTACGGTCCCGGCGGGCAGCAGTCCGCGGACGGCGGGCACCAGCAGGGCGGTGCCGAGGGCGGCCGGCAGGAGGGCGAGCCAGTTCAGCTCCTGCCCCGCGTACTGGAGCAGCCCCGCCCCGGCCGAGATCCCGAGGGCCAGCCGGATCCGGCGGCGGTCGTACGGCTCGGTGGCGGCGGCCGGATCCGCGGGCCCGGAGGCGGTCCGCCGGATCGCCGGGAGGGCCAGGGCAAGCGGAATCACGATAAGAACAGGAATGCCGACGAAGACCCAGCGCCAGCCGAGGTGCTCGGTCACCGTCCCGGAGGCGAGCGGCCCGACGACGGAGGGAATCACCCAGCTCGCGGCGAAGGCGGCCAGAATCGCGGGCCGGATGCGCTCGGGGTAGGCCCGCCCGATGACGACGTACAGGGCGACGATCACCAGCCCGCCGCCGAGGCCCTGGACCGCCCGTCCGGCGATGAAGATCCACATGCTGGAGGCCGCCCCGGAGAGCAGCAGGCCGGCGCCGAACGCGGTGATCCCGGTGGCGAGCGGCTGGAGCGGCCCGCGCCGGTCGGCCCACTGCCCGGAGAGGACCATGGCGAAGAGGCTGGTGGTGAAGTACGCGGAGAAGGCGAACGCGTACAGCGGGATGCCGTTCAGCTCGCGGGCGGCCACCGGCATGGCCGTGCCGACCGCCGTGGCCTCGAACGCGATGAGGAACACCACGGAGACGATGCCGATGCTCAGCGCCCGGTAGGTGCGCCCGAGGACCCCTTCGACGGCCGCGAGGGGCACGTCGGACAACGGGTCCGGGTTGTGATCGTCGGTCGCGGGCGGCGTGAGGCGGGCGGCATCGGTGCCGTCGCGCGGTTCGAGGGCGGTCATGGCCTCAGAGTAAGGGGCATGGGCCGGTTTGAACCCTGTCGATGTACGGTCCCGGGCTCGGCCCTTGGTCGTAGGCCTCGGGCCCCGGGTATGAACGGCGTATGGCAGTCGCGTTGCGGGCGGGCCGGATTCCTTGAGGCGACGGACGGGTGCCCGTAGCGTCGTGGACAGAGCAAAGAGAACACACCACCGCGGCACTGCACCACCGCACCACACCCGACCGTGTACCCGAGAGGCTCAGGGGCTCGACTGCAACTCGAGTTACACCGGTTCGAATCCGGTCACGGTCTCCACCACGCGGAAGTGGCCGCCCCTTGTGTATCGGGGCGGCCACTTCCGCGTACTCCTCGCACGGGCGGGCCGATCACGGGCTCACGCCTTGAGCGCGTCCAGCACATCGTGCGCATCGCTGATCAAGTCGCCTTGGTACGGTGCCAGCTCCGGAACCTCGACCTCGCCCTCAGGCAGATCCTCGCCGTCGTACACCGTCGATACGGACATGCCGATCGTGATGACGGCACCACCGTCCCGCACGGACACCTGCGAGGAATCGTCGTCCAGCGTCACCAGATAGGCGCTGTCCCCGAGACCGACGATTCCCTCCACCTTGGCGACTTCGTTCCCGAAAAGGTCCACCTTCGTGTTCAGGGCTTCGAATTCAGGCCCCGGGTCGGTCTCCTTGTGCAGTTCGACCCTCATCGTCACGGCGATCTGGACGGACCACCCGTCCACCGCCTGCTTCTCCCCGGAACCCGTGAAGGGAGCGAGCGAGACCGCGCAGTCGACCCGGTCGACGGCGGGATGCTCGATCCGCCCGGGCTGTTCGGTCGGCTTGTGCTCCGCCTTCCCGACGGATCCGGAGAGCGCCTTGAGCTTCATCGCAGCGCAGGGCTTCTCCCCCAGCCGATACTCCCGCACATCCGGCTTCCCGTCGCCGAACCCGTACACGAACACCGCCGCCGCCCCCACCACGGAAGCCACCAACGCACCGGCCGCACCCCAGAGCAACCCCTGCCCCTGCCCCCGCCGCCGCCCGGCCGCAGGCTTCCGGTCGAAACCGCTCACCACGTCCTGGGACGAGCCCGGCCCGTCCTCCCCCACCAACTCCGGCTCGGAAATCACACCGGCACCTCCCCCTGGTCAACGGCTACGGTACTGGCCACCGCCCCCACCACCGCGCCGCGCGTCACGCGGGATCGAGTACCGGCCGAGGCTCCAGCCCTCCGTCGTTCTCGCAACGCAGTTCCTTCGCCATGGCGAGGGCGAAGGAATGGGCGACGGTCGCGTAGGCGTCCCTCAGCTTCTCCGGATCACCCTCGGGGTCCTCGGGCGACCAGCGCTCCACACCGATGTCGATGTGAGCCGGTTGGGAGCCCGGCAACTTCTGGCTGCGGCAGGCGAATTGGACCGAGCCGGCGTCCACGGCGGTCAGGGCGCGCTCCCCCATCCGGAGCACCGTGAACTTCGAAGCAAGGTCACGCACCGGCCGGCCGTCGGTCAGCTCCCAGGTCACCTCCAGCCGATCGCTCAGGGCCGCGCCGATCGCGAACACCTGGCAGATGTCCCCGTCAGCGGTGAAGGACGAGGTGAACTCTCGGCTCAACGACTTCGCCGCATACGCGACGGTGGACTTTTCGTCCGACCCCTCGAACCGGGAGGACCCCGTGATTGTTCTCAACGATGAGGCCGCCTCGGCGGAAACAGCAGTGCCACCGCAGAGCCGTGTCCCCGCCACGGACTTGTCGTCACCCTTCCGGACCTCGTCCCCTGTGCTGCAGCCGACAGCTCCGAAAGCCAACGCGCCGACCACCGCTACCGCGACGAGTCCATCACGTACCGCCTTGCGACTGCTCACATCTGCATCCTTCTGCTCCTCGCCCGGCACCGTTCTCAGCCGGTCTCCGAGTCATTTCCCTGCTGTTCCTCGCGGGCATTACCGGTGGAATAGCCGACTCTCATGGATTCCTTCAGGTCCTGCCCGAAATCACTCTTAATGCTCACACCATGCTTACGCCTGAACTCCTCCATAGGCGACTCGGCCAGACTCTCACCGGCCGTGTACACCTTCTTCCTCTCTTCCTCATTAAGCTCTTCGACCTTCTCCTTGTGCCCATCCACCGAGTTGTCGGAGACGTCACCGATCACCTGCCCGATGACTTGCTCCAGAGCGCCACTGGCCGTGTCGGTTGCCAACGGGATAAGGACGGCGGCGGTACCCACAGCTGCCGTCGCCGGCAAGAAGGCCACACCCGCCGCCACGCCGGCCACGGCCCCGAATTCGACCCAGCCCGCCCGCGCGGCCACCGCCTTCTCGTAGTCCTCGTGCGTTTTGAGGTTCGTCGCCTGGACCTGGTCCGCCCGGGACTGGTCGAGCATGCCTTGCACCTCGGACCCTGTTTGCACAGCCGCCCGCGCCCCACCTTGAGCGATCTTTCCGTCCGGGCCTACCTGCGCTTCCAGCACACTGCGGGTGTAGACCTCCTCGGCAGCCGAGACGGTCGCGTAGGCATCCGGATGCTGGCCGAGCGAGCTGAGGAATTCGCGGGCGATGCCGCGGCCGTTGTGATCCGCGGTGCCTGCGAAATCGAGACGTCCCTTCTGGTTCTCACCGGGGGCGAAGACGCTTTCCAAGTCATTCTTGTCCAGAGCCCAGTTGATGTCGTCGATATATCCCGCACCCATGACGCCCATACTGTCCGCCAGGCCCTCCTGGTGCTTGAGCAAGCCAGCGTCTGACCCGTACTTCTCCATGACCTTCTGCATGATCGCGGCATTGTCGGCATCCCGCTGCACACGCACGTCCGGCTCACCCGCCGGGTAGCCCAGCGTTGCCGCCTCCAGTGCATGACCCAGTGCGTCCGGCATGTACTGAAGAGTGGGCCCCAGTTTGTCCGGATCGGTAGAGTTGGAGTCCGGGAACGATTCCCACTTCTCGTTTCCGAAGAAGTCGAGGTAGTTGTCGATGGCCACCTCTTTTTTCTTGCCGAGGCCGTTTTCGACGGTCTCGACATCCATTTTTCCGAGTTCGGCCGTGGCGCCTCGGTTGACCGTGCCGTCCTCGTTGTAGGCGGTCGGCTCATCGGTGAAGAACTTCTTTGCCGCGTCAGGACTGTTCCCCAGCGCCTCCAGCATGGCGGTGGTCGGGTCATAGCCGGACCCGTTCTTCCCTGAAGGGTTGAACGGGTTGTCCAGGAAGCCGTTCACCTGCTTGTTGCCGGCGAACCGATAGGGGTCCTTCTGATGCAGCTGCGCCACGTGCTCGGCGATCGGGTTGAGGAACTTCGCGTCATAGTCCCCGTACCGCATGATTCCGCCGAGCAGTTGATACCCGTACGGGCCGCCGCTGTTGTCGTACTTTGACAGTGGGATCTGCTGGGTGCCCATCTTGCGGAGCTCCGGCCCCCACTCCGCGGTGAACGCCTTGTCGTGCGAGGCGGTGGCCAGGTTGAGGCCGAGGTTGCGCTGGAGTGCCTGGACGTCTGCCAGGCGCTCCTTGTCGACCTTGCTGTAGTCGTGCGTGTCCGTGGCGAGCTGCCCGAAGAAGGCGAGTGCCTTCTCCGGGCCGAGCTTCTCGTAGAAGCCCTTGGCGAACTCTGGCGAATTGGCGTTGTCACGCAGCAGTTCGTTGAGCGCCTGGAGTTGGGCGTGTGTCAGGTCGCGTCCCTTGCGCGCGAGGTCGGCGGCACGGGCGGCTTCCTCCTGATCCAGGTTCTTGTACTTCGGGGTGCTGAAATCCTTGCCTTCGGTGACGTTGGCCTCGAGCGCGTTCTTGAAGGCGACGTCGGTGTCGTTGCAGTTGTCGACGATCAGGTCGATCTTCTTCTGCCAGCTCTCGACGGCTTCCTTCTGCTTGCGCAGCGCTTCGGGATAGTCGGGATCGTGCCGCGCAGTCACGTCTTCCTCCAGCGGCCTCCGCGGCGTGACCTTGCCCTTGGCATCCACATGGATGCCCGCCGCGCGCCCTTCGACGTCGCGGATGTTCACCAGGTCGTCCTTGGCCTTCTTGAAGGCGGTGTGCGCGTCCTCCAGAACGAGCTTGACGCCTTTGGCCTCGGCGACCGCGTCCCTGAACTCCTTGGCTGTCTTGCCGATGAACCCTTTGGTGACGCCTGCGTTCACGCCGTCCCACTCGGCCTTGTCCGCCTTGACCTTCATGCCGTCATTGGCTACCTCGGCAAGGCGTTGCAGCTTGGTGACCATCTCCGACCAGTCGTCGGCAGCCTCCTTCAGCTTGCCGAGCGGCGCGTCGATGATGTCCTCGTACTTCAGCATGCCGACTCCCCCGTGACTTACTTCAGATACTCATTGAGCTTCGACACACTGAGCAGGTCGCCGACGATCTGAACGTCGTCCTTGTGATGGGCGGCCTTGGAGTAGTCGAGGTGGTTCGAGATCTGTGCGCAGGCATCGAGGAGCGTCTTGAGGTGCGTCTGCCAACGGTCGTGAACCTTCAGCAGCCCGGACCCGCTCACGAAGTTGCCATTGGTGAGCGCGATGGCCGCGTCGAAGGTCGCAGACCGGGCATGATCGCCGTCCTTCGACAGCCGCGTGCGCAGCTCGTACGCGTCATGCCCGATCGCGCCCAGGTCGTCATCGTTGACGGCAAGGTCAGCCTGAGGCGGGCCCTTCGGAACTCCTGGTTCGGCAGGTACGCCATTGAGGCGCATATCAACCCTCTGGGTCGATTCCGTGCGAAGTTCTGACCATTCCGCATCAAACGTCATGGATTCCCCGTGATGGTCTACTCAAGCGGCCGAGGCCTTGGACAGATTCACTGACTCAAGACACCAACACTAGTCGCCGGGATTCACGAAGTGGCATCAGAACAAGACATCTCTGAACCCCCACCACAGACCACCGAAAAGCAACGCGCGAACTCGGATTACAAACCTTTTCGGGCACCGGGTAGCTGATTCAAGCCATGGGCCGGCGCGACCGTGAGACCGATGGCCTAGTGCGAGGTGTTCTCTGGCGCACCAGGAGGAGGAGACACTGGCGGATACGGCGGCTGGAACTGCGGCTGCCCATACCCGTACGGGGGCTGATACGCCGGCGGAGCCTGTGCGGCAACAGCCTTTCGCCGACGGAAGCGGAGCACCGCTGCCGTCACGCCGCCGCCCACCAGAACTGCCGCGGCAACCCCCAGGCCAATCCAGAGAGCGCTATTGCCGCTTCCGTCCGCAGCCGCGGCGGCAGGCGCCTCGCTCTGATCGGCGCCGCCTCCAGCCTTGGACGGCTGCGGCGAAGGCGCATCGGACGCCGCTGCGGCGAGATCCGGAAGCGGGTACACATCGGCCGGCCCGGGGTCCCCGGGCGTCTTGAGCGCGATACGCGGACGAACGATCCCGTAGCCGATCCCGTCGGACCGCTTCTTGCCGCTGACGGGACCACCTGCGGTGTTCAGCATGACCCGCAGGACCTGGTTGTTCGTCCAGTCTGGATACTTGGACCAGATGAGGGCTGCGGAGGCGGAGGCGAGAGCCGTCGCGTCGCTGGTGCCGTAGGACTCACACAGCCCAGACCCGCCGCCACAGGCATGGATCATGTCCTCACCTGGCGCGGCCAAGTCGACTTGGGGACCATAGTGCGAAAAGTCCGCCCGCGCGAGGTCGCGACCTACAGCGCCAACGCCGACCACTCCAGGTGTGGCCGCCGGAAACATGAGATTGTTTCCTTTTTTGGCATCATTCCCAACACCTGCAAAAATAAGAGATCCCTTATTCAGGGCGTATTCGACGGCTTCATCGAGATTTCGTGAACCTTGAATTACGGCCAGAGAGATGTTAATTACCTTGGCGCCCGAATCGACAGCAAAGCGGATACCTCTCGGTACCGACTGATTGAACTCCGCGAGTCCCTGTGCCTGATTATTCGCCTCGGCTTCAGTGAGACGAATCGGCAAAATCTTTGCCCCAGGCGCCAGACCGAATGCCCCCTTCCCCCCGTCCCTCTCACCCGTCCCTGCAATCAGTCCCGCCATCCCGGTGCCGTGCCCGTCAGTGTCCGTGTGCTCGTCTCCGGGATCCCCTTCCGCCAGGTCCTTCCCTTTGAGGACACGCCCCCGCAAATCGGGGTTGGAATCGTCGACACCACTATCAATAACCGCGACCGTGATGCCCTCTCCTGTGCTGGAAGTCCACATCTCGTCCGCCTTCATAACATCGAGATGCCACTGCCTCGGCCTCATCGAATCCGCATGAGCAGGTGCGGGAATTCCTACGAGTAGTCCGACCAGCGAGGCGAGCACGACACGGACATGGATTCTGCGGCGACTGCCGGTAGGCATACGGTTCCCTTAGCAGGTGTTGGTCAGTCGATGACCGGCGGCACGACGCGTCGCGCTCCGTGCTGCCACGTCTCTTCATCCTCGGTCAGGTAGTCAGGCCTCTCGCTGCCTTCGTCCCGGCGCGGGTCACCAGCACGTTGCGAACCAACGGCACCACGACCCATCGCACCAGTGCTGCGTGCGCCTTCGCCGCCTGACGCCGCGCCTCGCACGAGCCCTGTCCCGCCGGGTGTAAACGGCCGTGCACCGGGCTGGCCCGGCTGCTGTGGGCGGCCGCCCACCATCCCTCCGGCTTCGCCGGCGAGCCGCCGTCCGCCGACGATGCCGCTCTGTCCACCCCCAACAGCACCGCCTGGCCCGTGCGTCATCGGTGCACGACCAGCGTGAGATCCTTCGCCGCCGACCACTGTTCCTCTCGGCAACCCGGCCACCGGTCGACCTGAGGTCTGCGGGACAGGCCGACCACCGACGATGCCGTTGGCTGGCGAAGGGCGTCCCACTTGCCCGTTGCCAGGACTGCTTGGCCCTGGCATGGCCAGGGAGGGACGCGTAGGGCTCACCGGTCGACCAGGACCGTTCGTCGACGGGAGCGGGAGGGCGCCCTTGTTCAGAAGTGGTGGAGTTCCGCCGACTACAGGAGGCAGGCTGACATCGGGCCTTCCTCCGCCAGCCTGACTGATTACCGGAGTGGTTGTCGGCACTGTAGGCGCCTCCGGACGCGTCACTACGCTGTCGATGCCCATGTACACCGGAGAGCCAACTGGCGACGCCCCGTCAAGGCCGGGAGACCCAAGAGATCCTGCAGAACCAACACTTCGCGGCATATTCTCACTGGGCCCGAGCACGAGAGCCTGTGCCTCACCACGCACGGCGCCTGGACTAGCATTCGAGGCGAGTGGGTCTAGGCGCCCTGGGCCATTGACCTTGTTGTTGTTGTCTGGCATGACAACTTGAGGCGGAGGCGGAAACGTCGGCCGCTCCAGCTTGTTCAGCTGGGCCACCGAGTGCGTGTACGTCTGGGAGAGCTTCCGCATCTCCGCCGCCGCAGCCTCCCGCTCCCCGTTCAGCTTTCGGATCAGGTCCGCGGAGTCCGGGTCGTTCCGTGCCGACTCCGCGGCCTTGAGGCTGGCCTCGGGGTCTCCGGTGGGGCGGGGGATCGCCGCCTTGGCCTGGGCGATCGCCGTGGCGGTTTCGCCCAGGCGCTTCGATGCGTCCTTGCTGAACTCGCCCAGGCGCAGCGTGGCGTTGGCCAGATCCGCACTCCAGGTGCGGAACGACTCGGCTCCGTCGCCCTTCCACTTCACGATCTGCGGGCGGATCTTCAGCTCTTCGCCGATTTTCGAGATCTCTTTCGCCGCACTCGACAGACGATCGGCCACGCCCTGGACCGCCGCGCTGTTGGCCTGGTCCAGCCACGCGATCATCTGCTTGTGCGACATGCCCTCGAACGATGTCGAACCCATCTCACTCCCCCGTTCGTACCGCTGATCGCCACGCCGTCCCGACCGCCATCAGGCACCCCCGGTGTCGTCGGTCGTCGAAGGCTGAGGCGTGGGCGGCGTCCTGTCGCCGCTTCCGCTCTGCTTGTCCCCGCCCGGAACCGGGTTGTACTCGCCGGGGTAGTGCTTCTCCGCACCCGTCTTGATGGCGAGCATGCGGTCGCGGATGTCCTGGTCCATGTTGTCGTAGCCCTTGTGCGCGGCCAGGACCGCGATGCTCATGCCCTCGATGGAGTCCGAGAGGAGCTTCGACAAGGTCTCCAGCTCGCCGACGACCTTCTCGTACGAGGCGAACATGCCCTTCGCCTCCGGCCAGGACACGTCGCCGAACTGGCTGTCCTTGATGGAGATCTCGCCCAGCTTCTTGGCGTCCGCCGGGGACGCCTTCAGGTCCACGAGGATCTCGTCGATACGGTCGCGGAACTTGGTGAAGGACTCCAGCTCGGTGTAAAGCTCTGCGACCGCACTTTGCGCCGCAGCGACGGCGCCCCCAATGAATCCCCCGAAGAGCCCCCCGGAGGAGCCGGCCCCTTCGGAGCCCTCTCCCGTCGCCACAACACCCTCCCCGTTGTCCTGCTGGTACAGCTTCGAGGATCACTGTAGCCAGCATCGGTGACAGCTCGCACCCTTTGATTGCACGTGCAATGCGCATCACACCGGTCCGACGGCGGTAACGAGCCAGTCAGGGCTTGGGTGTTGCCACCGCCGCCTGGGGTCTGATGGGGAGTCGGTTCACCGGGCGGCCCGTTGCGGAGCGGACCGCCGAGGCCACCGCCGCGGGGGCCGTGACGACCGGGACCGCCGAGGCCGGTTTCGCGCCGAACGGGGCCACCACGTCGCGCTCCTCGACCAGTTTCACGATGCGGATGTCGGGGGCGTCCAGCGAGGTCGGGAGTGCGTAACCGGTCAGGTCGGGGTGGCGGATCAGGCCTCTCGCGGTGCGGAGGTTCTCCGTGAGCGCCGCGCCGATGCCCTGGGTGATGCCCGCCTCGATACGGATCGCCAGCTGGGCGGGGTTGAGGGCCCGGCCCACGTCCTGGGCGACCGCCATCTCGACCACGCGGATCGAGCCGAGCTCGATGTCGACGTCGACCACCGCCCGTACCGCGCAGAACGCCAGGCCGACGAACGCGTCGCCCTGGCCCGACTCGTCCAGTGGTTCCGTGGGATGCGGGCGGCACTGCGCGGTGGCCCAGAGTTCCTTGCCGTCCAGCGCCTCCGTGACGGTGGTGGAGAGCACGCCGTCGTACGAGGTGATCTTGCCGTCGGCGATCTGGAGCAGTTCCGTGGACATGCCGAACTTGTGCGCCAGCGGCTGGAGGAGCTGGGTGCGGACCATCTTCGCCGCCCGTTCCACCGCCCCGCCCGACACCCAGGTGTGGCGGCCGTGTGTCGCCGGGCCCGCCGGGGGCTGGTCGGTGTCCACCGCCGCTACGTGGACCTCCTCGACGCCCAGGGTCTCCTGGACGATCTGGCGGGCGAGGGTGGTGAAGCCCTGGCCTGTTTCGACCGCCGCGCAGATGACGGTGGCCACGCCGTCGTGGACCCGGACCGTGGCCGTGGAGACCTCGTCCGTGCCCTCGGCGCCGAGCATGTGGACCATGCCCAGGCCGTAGCCCACGCCCCGGCGCACCGCCCCCGGCTCCCCCGCGCCCTCGGGGCCGCCCGGCAGCAGCCAGTCGTCCTCCGGGGCGTCCTTGGGGAGGGCGGGGAGGGGGTAGTCGCGGACCGAGCGGAGCAGTTCGGCTACCGGGGCCGGGCAGGTCACCGTCTGGCCGGTGGGCAGGATGTCGCCCGTGGAGAGGGTGTTGCGCAGGCGCAGTTCGGCCGGGTCGATGCCCAGCTTGGCGGCCAGCTTGTCCATCTGGCCCTCGTACGCCGCGCAGACCTGCATCGCGCCCTCGCCGCGCACGTGGCCCGAGGGCGGGTTGTTCGTCCGCACCGCCCAGCCCTCGATGAAGGCGTGCGGGACCACGTACGGGCCGCAGGCGAAGGCCACGGCCGCCGCCAGGGACTCCGAGGAGGCGTCGGCGTACGCGCCCGCGTCCAGGAGGATCTGGGCCTCCACCTTGACCAGCCGGCCCTCCGCGTCCGCGTGGTGGCGGTAGCGCAGGAGCGTGGGGTGGCGGTGGGTGTGGCCGAGGAAGGACTCCTCGCGGCTTGCGGCCAGCTTCACCGGGCAGCCGGTGCGCAGCGCGAGCAGGCCCAGCGGGATCTGGAAGCCCGGGTCCTCGCGGTCGCCGGTCGCACCCGGCACCCCGGTCACGACGACCTTGACCCGGTCCGGTTCCAGGCCGAAGCAGGCGGCGATCAGGTCGCGGTCGGTGTGCGGGTCGGTGGAGGCGGTGTAGATCTCGACGCCTCCGTCGGGCCTCGGCACGGCGAGGCCGGCCTCCGCGCCGATCGGGGCGGGGTCCTGGCGGCCGATGCGGTACAGGCCCTCCACCACGACCTCGCCCGTCGCCTCCGCGTCGCCGTAGCGCAGCGGGATGTGGCGGATCAGGTTGCCGTCGGGGTGCAGGGGCTCCGCCGCGAACGCCTTCTCCGGGTCCGTGACCGGCTCCAGCACCTCGTACCGTACGGCGATGGCGGCGGCGGCCAGCCGTGCGGTGTCCGGGTGGTCCGCGGCGACCGCGGCGATCGGCTCGCCGTGGTGGCGGACCAGATCGGAGGCGAACACCGGGCGGTCCACCACATGGCGGCCGTAGTTGCTTTCCCCCGGCACGTCCTCGTGCGTGACGACCGCCCGCACCCCGGGCATCTCCTCGGCCGCCGAGGTGTCGATGGACAGGATCCGCGCGTGCGGGTGCGGGGAGCGCAGCACGGCCGCCCACAGCAGGCCCTCGGCCCAGAGGTCGGCGGCGTACGGGAAGGTGCCCTCGGTCTTCGCCCGGGCGTCGGCGGCGGGGAGCGACGCCCCGAGGCCCATCCGGGGCTGCTCCTGGCCCTGGTCCGGGCCGCCGCCGGGTCCGCCGCTCAGCGCGTCGATCCTGGGCAGGCCGGTGCTGGTCGCATTGGCCGCGGTGGCCGCGTCGCCGCTCACGCCGCCTCCTTGTCGTTCGCCTGGTGCTGCTGCTGTACGGCGGGGCCGCGGGCGTGCCTCACAGCGCCTCTCCCTCGTGCGGGTGGGGCACCTGCTGCACGCCGCCGGCGCCCGGCTCGGCCTGATGCGGGATAAGCGCCTCGTCCTGGAGCGCCGTGGCCGCCTCGGCGGTCGCCTCGCGGGCCGCGACGACGTCCGCGACCGCGTCGAGCACGCCCCGGTAGCCGGAACAGCGGCAGAGGTTGCCGCAGAGGGCCTGGCGGGTCTCCAGCTCGCTGGGGGCGTGGTTGCCCTCCAGCAGATCGTGAACGGTCATCGCCATGCCGGGGATGCAGAAGCCGCACTGGACGGCTCCGCAGGCGGACAAGGCGCGCTGGACGTCGGACGGTTCGCCGTCGACGGCCAGGCCCTCGACCGTACGCACCTCGCTGCCGGCAGCCGTGGCCGCGGGGACCAGGCAGGAGGCGACCAGCCGGCCGTCGACCTGGACGTTGCAGGCACCGCACTCGCCCTGCGAGCAGCCGTCCTTGGCCCCGGCCAGGCCGAGACGCTCGCGGAGCACATAGAGCAGGGACTCGCCGATCCAGGCGTCGCTGACCGGGCGGTCCACGCCGTTCACATGGAGCAGGTAGGACGCGGAGGGGTGCTCGCTCGGGGAGTCGAGCAGGGCGGGGGCCGGGTCCGGGGCGGGGTGCGAGGTGGGGTCCTCGGCGAGCGTGAGGACGGTGTCCTCGTTCGGAGGTGCCGTCGGATCCGATTCCGCTTCCGGGCCGGGCACCGGCTCCGTTTCAGGCTCCGCTTCCGTTTCCGCTTCCGTTTCCGGAGTTGCTGCCGCATCGGTCGCGGCAGCCGTGGCCGCCGCCGGGTCGGGTTCCTCCGTGTCGGGCCGGGTGTCTCCGGACGCCCCAGTCGCCGCCGGTTCGGCCGTCGCCGGTTCCGGGGCTTCTTCCGTTACGGGTACGGGGGCGGCCTCCGGTTCCGGCGTGGCCCAGGGGGCGGGGGCGCCGCCGGGCAGCGTTGCCGGGCGGGCGCTGTCCGCGTACCACTGCGGGGTGTGCGCCGAGGCCAGGAACTCGCCCGATTCGTCCGGGAGATCCCCGTCCGCCACCGGGATCGTCCACTGGCCGGTGTGGCCCGTCTGGCTGGTGTGGCTGGTGTGGTCCGTCTGACCGGTGTGGTCGGAGACTCCGGGGACATCGGAGGCACCGCGAGCGCCGGGCGCTTCCGGGGCTCCCTGCTGCGGAGCTGCCGGTGTCTCGCCCAGGGCCTCGGTGAAGTTCCACTGGGCCGTGGCGTGCGACGTGTCCTGGTAGGGGCCCTGGTATCCGCCCTGCCCGCGCTGCTGGTTCGGGTCCGGCCAGTGGACCGCGCCGGTCTCCCGGGCGGCGGCCTCGTGCGCGGCGGCGGCCTCCTGGGCGCGCTGCTCGGCCTGTGCCTGCTGGGTCTGCGTCTGGATCACCCAGCTGCCCGTCGCCGCCGGGTCCAGACCGGCGGCCGGGGTCAGCGGAACGATCATCGGCGGGACGTACCCGTGGCCGGGCGCGGCCAGCGGGATGTTCGCCAGGTCCTCCGGCGGCAGGTGGACGAACGCGGTGGCGTCGGCGTCGAAGCCGTCGCCCTGCGGGGTCGGCTCCCAGCCTCCGTAGCGCGGGTCCGGGCCCTCGGAGTGCCCCTGCCCGTGCTGCTGGTGGGGGTTTTCCTCATTGCTCACGACAGTGCCCTCCCCAGCGCGCGTCGGGCGAGCGCGGCGAC
Organism: Streptomyces sp. iso_384; assembly: GCF_056172905.1. Classification (NCBI taxonomy): domain Bacteria; kingdom Bacillati; phylum Actinomycetota; class Actinomycetes; order Kitasatosporales; family Streptomycetaceae; genus Streptomyces; species Streptomyces sp. iso_384. Next base: position 1,199,166 of record NZ_JBWBTT010000001.1, on the reverse strand, counting down.
GGTGCGCCGCAGGTGCAGGACGGCCGGGGACAGCGGCGGGGCCTCTGTGCCGTCGGCCGGTGGTGCGTGGTCCGGGATGCAGGCCGCGGCGACGTACTCACCGAAGGCCGCCAGCGCGTCGGGGGCCAGGCCCCGCTCGCCGTCCCAGTCGATCAGCGAGGCGATCCAGCGCTCCGCCTCCAGCGGGCGCAGCGGCATCGGGGCGATCGCGCCGACCGCGCAGCGCACGCCGCGCCGGGCCGGGTCCAGGACGATGGCGACCGAGGCGGTGGCGCGGCCGGGGCCGGTACGGCCGGTGGCCTTCAGGAACACCTGCGGGGCGTGCAGCAGCGGTACGCGGACGAAGCCGATCAGCTCCGCGGGCTCCAGCAGTTCGCGGCCGGCGAGCAGGTGGGAGACGGGGATCTCACGGCGGGCGCCGCCGGGGCCGGCGATGACGAGCTCGGCCTCCAGCGCGGCCAGCACCGGCAGGGCGTCGCCGGTGGGCGCGGAGGTGACGATGTTGCCGCCGAGCGTGCCGGCGTTACGGATCTGGGGCGGGCCCGCGGCGCGGGCGGAGGCGGCGAGGGCGGGGATGAGGGCGGCGAAGTCGGGGCGGCCCATGCGGGCGTGGGTGAGTCCGGTGCCGAGCAGGGCGTGGCCGTCCTGGTAGTGCCAGCCGCGCAGCTCGCTGATCCGGCCCAGGCCGACCAGCCCCGAGGGGCGCAGGAGCCCCTTGTTGACGGCTGCCATCAGGTCCGTGCCCCCGGCAACCGGTACGGCTGCGGGCATGGCGCCGAGTGCCGCCACGGCCTCGTCCAACGAGGTCGGCAGTGTCACCGACTGCGTCGCCTGCGGTGCGTGCGTGGTCAACCCAGCTGCCCCTTCCCGGTCTCCCGGCTGTCCCGCCTGTTCCGCCGTACGGTACGTGTTCACAGCCCGGACGTGGCAACTCTGGCACATCTTCCGATCGGACCGGCGCGAGGGTCCGCGAAGGGTGGATCCGTCCCTGACCTGCGGGATGTTCCGGTTTCGCATGTCTTCGGCGCAGAGGGTGAATTGCCACTCTTCAGCGAGGCTTGTACGACTTATTCCGTTCGCGCCCTCGCACGGGAGCGGACGGAAGGGCGGCCGGCCCCGGACGCGCGTCGGCCGCAGCGGTCCCGGAGAGCTCCCCGGAGGACGGCTGCGGCCGGCGGGCCGGTGCGCGGGTCACACCACCGGAGGCTCTCCCTCCAGCGGGCGGCCGAGGATGCCGGGGCGCTGCTGGCGGGGGTACGGGCCGGCCGGCGGGCGGTAGTCGACGCCGAGGGCGTCGAGCCGGGCGTAGTGGGCGGTCATCCGGGCGTCGAAGGCGGCGAAGTCCCGGTCGGCGGGGGCGGGCAGGGCGGACCAGGCGACCTCGGCGAAGGCGGCGAGGCGCGGGAAGACCTGGTAGTCGACGCGGGCCCGGTCCTGCATGACCTCGGTCCACACGTTGGCCTGGGTGCCCAGGATGTGACGGGCCGCCTCCTCGCTCAGGCCCGGCGGTACGGGCTCGAAGCGGTAGACGTTCTCCAGGGTCCTGACGTACCCGATGGGCATCGGCTCGTCGGGGCCGGCGTCCTGACGGTGGTCCAGATACACCTGCTGCTCGGGGCACATGACCACGTCGTGCCCGGCCTCGGCGGCCGCGATGCCGCCGGCGTAACCGCGCCAGGAGGAGACAGCGGCCCCTTCGGCGAGGCCGCCTTCGAGGATCTCGTCCCAGCCGATGAGGCGGCGGCCTCGTGCGGTGAGCCAGGCGTCGAAGTGCCGGATGAACCAGGACTGGAGCCCGTCCTCGTCCTTCACGCCGAGTTCGGCGATCCGGGCCTGGGCGAGCGGGGACTCCTTCCACTGGTCCTTGGGGCACTCGTCGCCGCCCATGTGGACGAAGGGCGAGGTCTCGGCGGGGAAGAGTTCCAGCACCTCCTCCAGGACGCCCTCGAAGAAGCGCAGGGTGTTGTCAGTGGGGGCGAGTACGTTCGGATTGACGCCCCAGGTGTCCCAGACGGAGAGGGTGGTGGTGTCGATGACGTCGGTGTTGCCCAGTTCGGGGTATGCGCTGATCGCGGCCTGCGAGTGGCCCGGGATGTCGATCTCGGGGACGACCCGGATATGCCGCTCGGCGGCGTAGGCGACGATCTCGCGGATGTCGTCCTGGGTGTAGAAGCCGCCGTAGGGGGTCTCGTCCCAGAGTTCGGAGGCGCGGTGGCCGTATTTGGTGCGCGAGCGCCAGGAGCCGACCTCGGTCAGGCGCGGGTGGCGCTTGATCTCGATGCGCCAGCCCTGGTCGTCGGTGAGGTGGAAGTGGAAGACGTTCAGCTTGTGGGCGGCCAGCAGGTCCAGGTAGCGCAGGACGTCGTCCTTGGGCATGAAGTGCCGGGAGACGTCGAGCATCAGGCCGCGCCAGCCGAAGCGGGGTTCGTCCTCGACGACGACCGGCGGGACCTGCCAGGAGCGCCCCGGGGCGAGCGGTGCGCGGCGGAAGGCGTCCGGGCCGAGGAGCTGACGGAGGGTCTGGGCGCCCCGGAAGACGCCCGCCGCGGTGCCGCCCGTGAGGCGTACGGCGTCCGTTTCGACGGCCAGGCGGTAGGCCTCGGGGGCGAGCGCGGCGTCGAGGGCCAGCACGATGCCCCGGCCGCCCGTGCCCGCACCCGTGTCCGTGACGGCACGCGTGCCGCCGGCCTCCGGAAGGGGCAGTCCGGTGGCCGCGCCGAGGGTGGTGCGCAGCCAGTGGGCGACGCCCTCCGTGCCCGGTGCGGCGCTCAGCGGGGTCTCGCGGTCCAGTGCGTACGGTCCGCAGGGGGCGGCGGTCAGGGTGCGCGGGGCCGGGATCAGACCGAGCGCGGCGGGGTCCGCGGTGTCCGTCGCCGTCCTGTCCTCGGGTGTCATGACATCAGTCCTTAACCGCTCCGCCCAGTCCGGAGACGAGGCGTCGCTGTACGAGTACGAAGAAGACCAGTACGGGGATGGTCATCACCGTCGAGGCTGCCATGATCCCTCCCCAGTCGTTCTCGTCCGGTTTGAAGAAGACCAGCAGCGCCATCGGCAGCGTCGACTGGGAGGTGTCGCTGATGATGAACGACTTCGCGAACAGGAAGTCGTTCCAGGTGGTGATGAAGGAGAAGACACTGGTCGCCACGAGGCCCGGGAAGACCAGCGGGAAGAGGATCTGCCACAGGAAGCGGGTGCGGCTCGCCCCGTCGATGTAGGCGGCCTCCTCCAGGGCTTCGGGGACGGCCTTCACGAAGCCGCGCAGCATCCAGATGGCGAACGGCAGCGAGAAGGCGAGGTGCGGCAGGATCAGCGAGCCGAGGGTGTTCAGCTGGCCGAAGTCGCGCATCAGGAAGAACAGCGGGATGGTCAGCGCCTCCACCGGCACCATCTGCGCCACCAGGAACATGATCAGCAGCGTGGTGCGGAACTTGAAGCGGAAGCGGGTCACGGCGGTGGCGGCCAGGAAGGCGACCAGCGCGGAGAGGATGACGACCGTGCCCGCCACCAGCAGGCTGTTGAGGAAGTAGCGGCCGAAGTCCTGTTGTTCGAAGACCCGGCGGAACGAGTCGAGCGAGGGGGCGAGCGTCCAGGGGCGGGCGTCGGTGGACTGGATCTCCCCGGCCGGTTTGAACGCGGAGAGCACCATCCAGTAGAGCGGGAAGGCGACCGCGACGGCGATCAGCAGGGCGGCGGCCTCGGCCATCAGCCTGCCGGGCCGCTTGACGCGCAGGAGCGTGCGTGCGCTCACAGTTCCTCCCCCTGGCGGCGTACGAGACGCAGATAGACGAGCGTGACGGCGAGCAGGATCACCAGCATCACGACGCCGATCGCCGATCCGAGGCTGTACTGCGAGGACGCGAACGCCTTCTGGTAGGCGTACACGTTGAGCACCAGGTTCTGGCCGGCGATGCCGCCGCCGTTGGTCATGACGTAGATCTGGGTGAAGACCTTGAAGTCCCAGATGATCGACTGGATGGTGACGACGATCAGGATGGGCTTGAGCATCGGCGCCATGATGGTGCGCCAGATCCGCCACTGGGACGCGCCGTCCAGCGAGGCGGCCTCCAGGACTTCGGTGGGGATGGCCCGGATGCCCGCGTACACGGTGACCATCACGAACGGGAACGAGCACCACAGCACTTCGAGGAGCACGAGCGCGAAGGCGCTGTAGCGGCCGTACGTCCAGGAGAAGTCGCCGAGCCCGAGCACCTTGTTGACCGGTCCGAAGTCGGGGTCGAAGAGGAAGACCCAGACGGTGGATCCGGTGATCGCGGGGGTGGCCCAGGCGCCGAGCGCGGCCATCATCAGCGCGAGGCGGGGCAGGGCGCGGATGCGGGTGAGCAGGACGGCGAGCGCGCAGCCGACGAACAGGGTGGAGACCACGCAGGCCGCGGCGAACAGCACGGTGGCGAGGAGGACCTGCCAGAACTGGCTGTCGTCGAAGAGCGTGGCGTAGTTGCCGAACCCCTGGAAGGTGGTGGGTTCGCCGCCGCTGACCTGGGCCTGGGTGTACTCCAGGAACGAGATCAGGCCGAGCTGGTAGATCGGGTAGACCAGCAGTCCGGCGAGCAGGACGAGGGCCGGCAGGAGGTAGAGCCAGGGGGTCCAGCCGGAGTGCCCCCTGGGGGACGCGGACCGGCCGCGCCGGGGCGGGCGGGCGGCCTGCGAGCCGCGGCCCGCCCCGGCGGCGCCCGCGGGCGCCGCCTTGAGCGGAGAGGTGTGCGTGGTCATCGTCAGCCGGCTTCGGTGAAGGCCGCGTCCATCTTCTTCGCCGCGTCGTCCGAGGCCTTCGCCACGTCCTTACGGCCGGAGACGATCTCCTGGAACATCGTCGGCAGGATCAGCGAGGCGTCGATCTGGCCCCAGGCGGGCGAGGCGGGGACGAACTTGGCGCCCGCGCCGAGGGTCTGGACGAACGGGGCGACGAAGGGCTCCTTCTTCGCGGCGTTGTCCAGGACGTCGGTGTAGGTGGGCAGGAAGCCCATCGCGTCGAACATCTCGGCCTGGGTCTTCTTGCCGGTCAGCGACTTCATCAGGTCGACGGCGAGGGTGCGGTGCGAACTGCTCTTGAGGACGCCGAGGTTGTTGCCGCCGGCGAAGGCGGGGGCGATGGAGTTCGGGGCGACGCCGGGCAGCGGGACGACGGCGTACTTGCCCTTGACCGCGCCCGCCTCGACGGCGGCGTGGCTGAAGTCGCCGCCGATGGCCATGGCGGCCTTGCCGGAGGCGAAGGCGGTCACGGTGGCGTTGCCGCCCATGGAGGCGCACTTGGCGGCCGGACAGTTGTCGTCGCCGAAGAGCGAGGTATAGGCCTCGATGCCCTTGCGGGCCTTCTCGCTGTTGATGCCCGACTTGTACGTGCCGCCGCTCTCGCCCGCGAGTTCGCCGCCGTTGGCCCAGATGAAGGGCATCGCTCCGTAGGTGTACGCGCCGCCGACCGCGAGGCCGTAGAGGTCGGGCTTCGCCTTGTGGATCTTCTTGGCGGTGGAGACCAGCTCGGCCTGGGACTTGGGGGGATCGATGCCGAGGTCCTTGAAGACGTCGGTGCGGTAGTAGAGGGCCCGGACGCCGACGAAGAAGGGCGCGCCGTAGACCTTGTCCCCGACGGTGACGGACTGCTTGGCGATCGGGTCGGTGTCCTTGGCCTCGTCCCAGGCGCCGAACTCCTCGGTGACGTCGGCGAGTCCGCCGTCCTTGACGTATCCGGCGGTGTCGCTGTTGCCGTACTCGATGAGGTCCGGGGCGCTCTTGGGGTCGTTGAACGCGGCCTTGATGCGCTGCGCGCGGGTGTCGACGGGTATGTACTCGACCTCGACCTTCGCGCCCTTGTGGGCCTTCTCGAAGTCGGCGACGGCCGCGTCGACGACCTTCTCCTTGGGCTTGTTGCCGACCTCCTGGAAGAGCCAGACACGGAGCGTGCCGCTCTTCTCGTCACCCTTCGCACTGGTGTCGGAGGTCTGCGGCGCGCAGGCGGTGGCGGTGAGGCCGGCCAGCACAAGCGCCGCAGCCGGGGCGGCAATTCGGGCAGAAAGCTTCATCCGGAACCCCTACCGGTCATGCGTTGCATCATGTGCAACGTGCGTTTCGTTCTGCACAACTGGCAGGAGAGTAGATCCGCGCCCCGGAGACGACAAGTGGTCTCGACCACTCTGTGACCAGCGGATGCAGCCCGTGCAACGCGACCGTCCGGTCACCTTCCGTGAGCGGACATGGAGAAGGCCCCCGGGGCGCGCGGTGACGCGCGCCCCGGGGGCCTTCCGGCGAAGCGGTGGGAGCCGGACCTACTTCTTGTCCTTGCCGCCGCCCTTGCCCTTGTCCTTGTCGCCACCGGCGCCCATGGACTCGTAGATCTCCTTGCACATGGGACAGACCGGATACTTCTTGGGGTCGCGCCCCGGTACCCAGACCTTGCCGCACAGCGCGACCACGGGAGTGCCCTCCAGGGCGCTCGCCATGATCTTGTCCTTCTGGACGTAATGGGCGTAGCGCTCGTGGTCGCCGTCGCCCCTCGACACCTGCGGCGTCGGTTCGACGAGGGTCCCCGTACCTGCCCCGCGATCGGGCTCAAGAGTGCTCATAACCGCCAAGGGTACTGAAAGCCGCGGCCTTCAGCGGCCCTCAGTTGAGGGAAGGGTCGTCCGGATACGTGGCGATCATCGCGAGCTCGCTGCGCTGACGGCGGAGCACCGCACGCCAGAGCCGCTCCGGGTGCGGGGAGGAGACGTCGCCGGGCTCCGACTCGACCACGTACCACGCGCCCTCGTTCAGCTCGCCCTCCAGTTGACCGGGGCCCCAGCCCGCGTATCCGGCGAAGATCCGCAGCGAGCCGAGGGCGGGGCCGAGCAGCTCCGGCGGGGTCTCCAGATCGACCAGGCCGATCGCCCCGTGCACCCGGCGCCAGCCGAGCGGGCCCTCGTCGCCGGGGATCACCGCCACGCCGAGCGCGGAGTCGAGCGAGACCGGGCCGCCCTGGAAGACGACGTCCGGCTCGCCGGTGAGGCCGGCCCAGGACGCGAGGATGTCACCGACGCCGACCGGGGTCGGGCGGTTGAGGACCACGCCGAGGGAGCCCTCCTCGTCGTGGTCGAGGAGCAGCACCACCGCGCGGTCGAAATTCGGGTCCGTGAGGGCGGGTGCGGCCACGAGCAGTCGCCCTGTGAGCGAGGACACCTCGGTCATGGCAGGAATGATCCCGCATCTTCGCCCTCCGCGGGGGCCGAGTGACCGTGATGACGCCCTCAGCAGACCGAGCGCAGCTCAGGGCGCACGGAGGCACGGGGAGCGCACTGTCCGGCGAGGATGCGGTGGGCCATCCGGACGGTAACCCTCCGCAAGATCGGATGCGCGGAGGGTGTTGTGGCGGATTCATGACGTTCGTACACCCCCCTTCGCCTTACGGAAGGGGGGTAGGAGGCCATTACCCTTTTCGTTGGCCCCCTGCCCGACCACTCCGGAACGCGAGATACATGACCGGCACAGACGATGTCCTGCTTGTCCACGGCGGCACCCCGCTGGAGGGCGAGATCCGCGTCCGAGGCGCCAAGAACCTGGTGCCGAAGGCAATGGTCGCCGCGCTGCTCGGCAGCGGGCCCAGCCGTCTCCGCAACGTTCCCGACATCCGTGACGTACGGGTCGTCCGGGGACTGCTGCAGCTGCACGGCGTCACCGTCCGCCCCGGTGACGAGCCGGGCGAACTGATCCTCGACCCCTCGCACGTCGAGTCCGCGAACGTCGCCGACATCGATGCCCACGCGGGTTCGTCGCGCATCCCGATCCTCTTCTGCGGCCCGCTGCTGCACCGCCTCGGCCACGCCTTCATCCCGGGCCTGGGCGGCTGCGACATCGGCGGCCGGCCGATCGACTTCCACTTCGAGGTGCTGCGCCAGTTCGGCGCGACCATCGAGAAGCGGGCCGACGGCCAGTATCTGGAGGCCCCGCAGCGGCTGCGCGGCACCAAGATCCGGCTGCCGTACCCCTCGGTGGGCTCCACCGAGCAGGTGCTGCTCACCGCGGTGCTCGCCGAGGGCGTCACCGAGCTGTCCAACGCGGCCGTCGAGCCGGAGATCGAGGACCTCATCTGCGTACTGCAGAAGATGGGCGCGATCATCTCCATGGACACCGACCGGACCATCCGGATCACCGGTGTCGACAAGCTCGACGGTTACACCCACCGGGCGATCCCGGACCGTCTGGAGGCGGCCTCCTGGGCGTCGGCGGCGCTGGCGACCGAGGGCAACATCTATGTGCGCGGCGCCCAGCAGCGTTCGATGATGACCTTCCTGAACACCTTCCGCCGGGTCGGCGGCGCCTTCGAGATCGACGACGAGGGCATCCGCTTCTGGCACCCGGGCGGCGCGCTCAACGCCATCGCGCTGGAGACGGACGTGCACCCCGGCTTCCAGACCGACTGGCAGCAGCCGCTGGTCGTGGCGCTGACACAGGCCGCCGGCCTGTCGATCGTCCACGAGACGGTGTACGAGTCGCGGCTCGGCTTCACCTCGGCGCTCAACCAGATGGGTGCGCACATCCAGCTGTACCGCGAGTGCCTGGGCGGCTCCGACTGCCGCTTCGGCCAGCGCAACTTCCTGCACTCGGCGGTCGTCTCCGGACCGACCAAGCTGCAGGGCGCGGACCTGGTCATCCCGGACCTCCGGGGCGGCTTCTCGTACCTGATCGCGGCGCTGGCGGCGCAGGGCACCTCCCGGGTGCACGGCATCGACCTGATCAACCGCGGCTACGAGAACTTCATGGAGAAGCTGGAGAAGCTCGGCGCGAAGGTGGAGCTGCCGGGCGGTTCGCTCGTCTGACCCCGCACAGTGCTGCCGCACACAGCGCTGCGCACCCGGTGCCCCGGCCCTCTCACGGAGGGCCGGGGCGCCGTGCTTTTCCGGCGAAGCGGCCCGGGGTGGTGCCGGCGATCCGCTTGAAGTGCCGGGTGAGGTGGGACTGGTCGTGGAAGCCGACCGCGCCGGCAGCCTCCCCCGGGGACACGCCCTCCAGCAGCAGGCGGCGGGCGAGGTCGACCCGGCGGGCCGTCATGTACTGGTGCGGCGCGATGGCGTAGGCCGCGCTGAAGGCACGTACGAGATGGGTCGGGTGCGCGTGGACCAGCCGGGCGGCCTCGGCGAGCGTGACGCCCTCCCGCAGCCGCTCGTCAAGCAGCTCGCGCAGGTCCCGGGCGACGCCCGGCCCCGGCCGGGGCCGCTCCGGGGCCTCGGCGGGCCGCAGATGGCCGCGCAGCCGCTCCTCGACGAACGCCAGGCGGCTCTCCGCCTCCAGCGCGTCTCCCGGGTCGGCGAGGGCGGTGTGCAGCCGGGCGACGCGGGCGCGCAGCAGCGGGTCGGCCAGATCGGGGGTGTCGACGGCGGGGCCGATGAGGCTCGCGTCGAGCCGGCTCATGTCCAGATAGAGCACCCGTTTGCGGAAGCCGTCCGGGGTGGCGGGCGAACCGTTGTGCGGAACGTGCGGCGGCAGCAGGCTGACGGTGCCGTCCGGGGTGCCGTGCGGATGACGGTCCAGGTCGTAGCGGACGGCGCCGTCGTCGACGATCAGGAGCGTCCAGGCCTCGTGGACGTGCATGGGGTAGGCGTGCTCGGTGAAGCGGGCGTGGAAGACCTCCACGACGCCGGCGACGGAGGGCCGCCAGGCCGAGATCTCCTGCGGGCGGCTCACGCGGGTCACGCCAAGAACGTACAAGACGCTCCGGCAGGGCGGCGGTCAGTCTCGGAGCATGGGAAACACGCACGAGAAGACCGGCGGCGGCGAGGCCGCGCCCGTCCGCTTCGACACGAAGATCGCGGTGCTGCTCCGCGACGACCTGGAGACCTGGCAGCGGCTGAACGTGACCGCCTTCCTGGTGAGTGGCCTGGGTACCGCGGCGCCCGAGGTGATCGGCGAGCCCTACGAGGACGCCGACGCGACCGCGTACCTGCCGATGCTGCGGCAGCCGGTGCTGGTCTTCGCGGGGGCGAAGGAGACGCTGACCGCCGCGCACACGAAGGCGCTCTCCCGGCCGCTGACGGTGGCCGTGTTCACCTCGGACCTGTTCGGCACGGGGAACGACCGGGACAACCGGGCGGCCGTACGGGCGGTGGGGCGCGACGCGCTCGATCTGGTGGGGCTCGCGGTGTACGGGCCGCGCAACGCCGTGGACAGGGTCCTCAAGGGCGCGCGCATGCATCCCTGAGGTCCGGGGTCCCGGACCCACCGACAGGGGCTGTGCGGGGCGCATGTGCCCCTGGCATGCGCGAGGGCGGCCACTCCTGGTCGGGAGTGGCCGCCCTCTGTTGCGCCTTTGAGGGTTACTTACCCTTGGCGGCTTCCTTGAGCTTCGAGCCCGCGGAGACCTTCACGCTGTAGCCGGCGGGGATGTTGATCGGGTCGCCGGTCTGCGGGTTGCGAGCGGTGCGAGCGGCACGGTGGGTGCGCTCGAAGGTCAGGAAGCCGGGGATGGTGACCTTCTCGTCGCCCTTGGCGACGATCTCACCGACGGTCTCGGCGAGCGCGGCCAGCACGGCGTCGGCGTCCTTGCGAGTCACCTCGGCGCGGTCGGCCAGGGCGGCCACCAGCTCACTGCGGTTCATGTTGTTACTCCCGTGTTCTTCTTGCCTGTGAGGCGTGAGATCGAAGCCGATGCTGCCAGGGCCCTCTGACAGTCCCCGGACCCGGGTCTGATGTCAGACCCTCTCGCCCGATTACGCATCCTGCCCCCACCAGCGGCGGGAAAGCCAATCCGGAACCCTTCGGGGTCAATGAAAAGCGCCACGGTTTGCTCGTGGTGACGCTCCGTCGACTTGGCCGAGCGGTCCGCAGCGGATGCCGGGCCCCGCAGGGCCCACTGCCCGCCCACCCTAAAGGGGCGTTTGGGGCGCCGCGACCCGCGACGCGCCGTACGGCACGGGCGGGTGCGGCCCTGGGTACTTCGCGCGTACCCCCCGAAAGGACCCCGAAACGGCCGGGTCAGACGGTCGTGGAGGGGGTGGTCGCGGTGGCTCCGGCGGCCTTCGCGGCGGCCCGGACGGCTCCGGCGACCGCGCCCGCGACCTTGTCGTTGAAGACCGAGGGGATGATGTAGTTCGCGTTGACCTCGTCCTCGGCGACCACGTCGGCCAGCGCGCCGGCCGCGGCGAGCATCATCTCCGTGTTGACGGTGCGGGACTGAGCGTCCAGCAGACCGCGGAAGACACCCGGGAAGACCAGCACGTTGTTGATCTGGTTGGGGAAGTCGGAGCGGCCGGTGGCGACGACCGCGGCCGTCTGACGGGCGATCGCGGGGTCGACCTCGGGGTCCGGGTTCGCGAGCGCGAACACGATCGCGCCGTCGGCCATCGCGGCGACGTCGTCGCCGTTCAGGACGTTCGGGGCGGAGACGCCGATGAAGACGTCGGCGCCGACGACGGCCTGCTTGAGGGTGCCGGTGACGCCCTCGGGGTTGGTGTTGTCGGCGATCCAGCGCAGCGGCGAGTCCGGGTCGGCGGCGACCAGGTCCTCGCGTCCGGCGTGCACCACGCCGTGGATGTCGGCGACGACGGCGTGCTTGACGCCCGCGGCGATGAGCAGCTTCAGGATGGCAGTACCGGCCGCTCCGGCACCGGACATGACGACCCGTACGTCCCCGATGCCCTTGCCCACCACGCGCAGCGCGTTGGTGAGGGCGGCCAGCACGACGATCGCGGTGCCGTGCTGGTCGTCGTGGAAGACGGGGATGTCGAGGGCCTCGCGCAGCCGGGCCTCGATCTCGAAGCAGCGCGGCGCGGAGATGTCCTCCAGGTTGATGCCCGCGAAGCCGGGGGCGATGGCCTTGACGATCTCGACGATCGCATCGGTGTCCTGGGTGTCCAGGCAGATCGGCCAGGCATCGATGCCCGCGAAGCGCTTGAAGAGGGCCGCCTTGCCCTCCATGACGGGCAGCGCGGCCATCGGGCCGATGTTGCCGAGGCCGAGCACCGCGGAGCCGTCCGTCACAACTGCGACGGAGTTGCGCTTGATGGTGAGGCGGCGCGCGTCCTCGGGGTTCTCGGCGATGGCCATGCAGACCCGGGCGACGCCGGGGGTGTAGATCATCGACAGGTCGTCACGGTTGCGGATGGGGTGCTTGGACGCCATCTCGATCTTGCCGCCGAGGTGCATGAGGAACGTACGGTCGGAGACCTTGCCCAGCACGACGCCCTCGATGTCGCGCAGACCTTCGACGATCTCGTCCGCGTGCGAGGTGGAAGAGGCGGCGATGGTGACGTCGATCCGCAGCTTCTCGTGGCCGGAAGCGGTGACGTCGAGGCCGGTGACCGAGCCACCGGAGGACTCCACGGCCGTGGTGAGCTGGGAGACCGCGGTGCCGCTCGCGGGCACCTCCAGCCTGACCGTCATCGAGTACGAGACGCTGGGCGCCGTTGCCATGGCCGAGTCCTTCGCTTTCCTTAGCTTCATTGCCGCGCATCCGGAACCCTCGTTCCGGATGCGCTTCCCGATCGTCGCACCTACCGACTGGTAGCCGGTAATGACTGCCGCCTTTCGGAAAGTAGTTTCCACCATACGAGAGATCACCCGTTCGGCGGAACCCCCAACGGGCCGGAAAGCGGCCGACGGGACCCCTGCAACGAGAACAGACCCGCGCCACCGGGAGGTGACGCGGGTCTGTCTTCTGCGTTGAGATGGCACCGACCCGCCATGCTCGCCTCGCGGCAAGTGGTCGCTCGAAGCGACGAAGGTTGGGCCCGGGGGCTTGGATCGAGCCGGTGCCAGTACCAAGGTAACAAAGACCCCGGAAAAGTGATTCCCGTGCGCCGGGTTGACTCGCGGAACTCTGCCGCATCAGTCCCTGAGCAGGTCCGGCACCCCGTCCTCGTCCGGCAGGTCCCGCTCCCCGGAGACCACCGTGAGCTGCTGTGTCGCCCGGGTCAGCGCCACGTACAGCACCCGCAGACCGGCCGGGGACTCGTCAGCGATCTCCGCGGGCGAGACGACCACCGTGGCGTCGTACTCCAGGCCCTTGGCCTCGAGGCTGCCCAGCGCCACCACCCGCTCCCCCAGCTCCGCGAGCCACTCGCGGGCCTGGGCGCGGCGGTTCATCGCGACGACCACACCGACCGTGCCGTCCACCTCCGCGAGCAGCCGGGCGGCCTCCTCGCGGACCGTGGCGGCCAGCTCCCCCTCGCGCACCGGCTCGAAGCGGGGCACCACCCCGGTCGAGCGGACCGCCGCCGGGGACTCCATGCCGGGCATCGCCAGCGCCAGCACCTTCGCGGCCAGCTCCGCGATCTCCGCCGGGTTGCGGTAGTTGACGGTGAGGGTGAAGCGGCGGCGCGGCCGGGAGCCGAGCGCCTCGTCCCGGGCGGCGGCCGCCTCGTCCGGGTCGGACCAGGAGGACTGGGCCGGGTCGCCGACGACCGTCCAGGTGGCGTGCCGTCCCCGGCGGCCGACCATGCGCCACTGCATCGGGGTGAGGTCCTGCGCCTCGTCGACGATGACGTGGGCGTACTCGGTGCGCTCCGCCGCGAGCCGCTCGGCCCGCTCCCACTGGGTCTCCTCGCGCTGCGGCATCAGCTCCTCCAGACCGGTGAGCTGGTCCAGCGGATCGGCCTCGCGCTTGCGCTTGGGCCGGGCCGGGGTGCCCAGCAGCGCCTGGAGCTCGTCCAGGAGCGCCACGTCGTGGACGGAGAGCGGACCGTTGCCGTCCGCGTCCAGCCGCTTGAGGGACCGGGCCAGGCGGCGCACCTCGCCCTGGTTGAGGATGCGCCGGGACCAGCGGGCAAGCCGCCGTTCGTCGGCCATCGCGGCCAGCACCCGGCGCGGCGTCAATTCGGGCCACCAGGCGTCGAGGAACTCCAGGAACGGGGTCTCGGTCGAGACGTCCTCGTCGAACGAGGAGCGCAGCTCCGCGACCAGCTGGGGGTCGGTGTACCGGCCACGCCCGGAGGACTTGGTCCACAGGGCGTCCAGCAGCAGCTTGCGGGCGCGCGGGCGCAGCAGGTTGACCGGGGCGGTGCCGCCCAGGGCGTTGTGCCGGATGCGCTGGAGTTCGTCGGCCTCCAGCTCGACCCGGGCCCCGAAGGCGACCACGCGCAGCCGGTTCGGGGGCGTCGTCGCACCCCGCTGCCCGGGCTCCTCGCCGAAGGCGAGCTGGCCCGCCTCCTCGCGGGGCGCGGCGGGCCTGCCCTGTTCCAGCGCGCCCCGGGCGGCCTTGCGCAGCACATGGAGCATCCGGGAGGAGCCCTTGATCCGGGCCACGGCGGGTTCGTCGTAGGCGGTGGCCCCTTCGAGGCCCGCCGCGTCGTCGGAGAGCGAGCCGATCGCGCGGATGGCGACCTGGCCCTCCTCACCGAGGGAGGGCAGCACCCCTTCGGTGTACGCGACCAGGAGCGGGGTGGGCGAGACGATCAGGATGCCGCCCGCGTACCGCCGCCGGTCCTGGTAGAGCAGATACGCCGCCCGGTGCAGGGCGACGGCGGTCTTGCCGGTGCCGGGGCCGCCGGTGACCTCGGTGACGGAGGCGGCGGGGGCCCGGATGACCAGGTCCTGTTCGGCCTGGATGGAGGAGACGATGTCCCGCATGGTGTGGCTGCGGGCCTGGCCGAGCGCCGCCATCAGCGCGCCGTCCCCGATCACCGGCAGCTGCTCGCCGTCCAGATACGCCGTCAGCTCCGGGCGCATCAGGTCGTCCTCGACCCCGAGGACCTTGCGGCCCTTGGAGCGGATGACCCGGCGGCGTACGACACGGCCGGGCTCCTTCGGGGTGGAGCGGTAGAACGGGGCGGCCGCCGGAGCCCGCCAGTCGATCACCAGCGGGGCGTAGTCGGAGTCCAGCACCCCGATGCGGCCGATGTGGAGCGTCTCCGCGATGTCGGCGGTGGCGTCGTCCCGTACGGAGTCCTCGGCCGGCTCGACGGAGGTGTACGCGCCGTCCGGGCCGCGCTCCCCGTCCTTGCCGAGCAGGAGATCGATCCTGCCGAACAGGAAGTCCTCGAACTCGCTGTTCAGCCGGTTGAGGTGGATCCCCGCCCGGAACACCTGGGCGTCCCGCTCCGCGAGCGCGCCGGGCGTACCGACCTGGCCGCGCTTCACGGCGTCGTTCATAAGAAATTCCGCCTCGTGGATCTTCTCTTCGAGGCGGTGATAAACACGGTCGAGATGCTCCTGCTCGACACCGATTTCCCGGTCCCGCAGCGATTCGACAGCGGCATCCTGCGCGGCCACCGAGGCCCCCTTCTTAACGGCACTGGGCAGCCGTCAACCCTATGCGAAGGGGGGCCCGAGCGCACCTGCCGACCGCATCCCGATCGCGCGTCGCACCGGGTGGGGGCGCAGGGAAGCGCGGCGGGCGCGGTTCAGGCCCCGATCTCCACCAGCCGCTCCCCGTCGAAGGTCCGGACCTCGAAGCGGTCGATGTCCTTCCGGTCCATCGCCGCTCCGCCGTGCACATACAGCGGGGCCTTCGCCGTCGGATTCGTGGCGCCCTCGATGCCGTACCCCCACTGCGGGACGGACCAGGAGGTGACGACCTCCTCCTCACCGGTCTTGGAGACGGCGATCAGATTGCACTTCTGCGGCCCCTTGACGTTCTTCAGCTCCAGGACCGTGTGGGTGCCCCAGGCCTTCTCCTCCATGCCGACGGTCGCGCCGACCTGTGTGGTGGGGTCGGTCGCGGAGACCTTCTCCGTCATGTGCTGGAAGAAGGCGTCCTCGGCCGGGCTGGTGGGATGCGGATCGCCCGCGGCCACCGGACCGCCGCCGCGGTCGTCGCCCGCCGTGACCGCGAACGCGGCGACGGGGCCGCCGATGATCAGGGCGGCGGCCGCGGCGACCAGATAGCGGCTGCGCCGGGTACGGCGGTGCCGCTTGCGCGCGACCTCGTCCATCAGCCCGCCGAGCACCCGGGGCGCGGGCTTCTCGGGTACGTGCGGTACGGGGCGGGCGCCGGGCACGGCGGAGGGCGCTTCGGAGAGCATCGCGAGCATGGGCTCCATCGAGGCGAACTCGTCGAGATGCGCCGCGCACCGGGCGCAGCCCGCGAGGTGTGCCTCGAAGGCGCTCGCCTGCGGGTCGTCGAGGATGCCGAGGACGTACGCGGCGGCCGCGTCGTGCTCGGTCCCTTCGGGCTCCACGCCGAACGGGCCGCCGGGGCCGGTGGGGCCACCGGGGCCGGAGAGGTGCGCGGGCCCTGAGGGGTGTGCAGGACCCGCGGTATACGGGGGACGTGAGGGACCGGACGGCGTGCGGGGGCCGGGAGGCCGGGGCCCGAACGGCTGCCACTGCTGGTCGCTCATGCCGTGATCCCCCTCTCTTCGAGTGCGAGCTTCATCGAACGCAGTGCGTAGAACACCCGGGACCGCACGGTCCCGCTGGGAACGCCGAGCACTTCGGCGGCCTCGTTGACCGTACGTCCCTTGAAGTAGGTCTCGACCAATGCTTCCCGGTGCGCGGGTGTCAAATCTTCGAGCGCGTCGGAGAGCGTCATCAGCCACAGCGCCTTGTCGATCTCGTCCTCCGCGGGAATGACCTCCAGCGGCGACGGATCGACCTCGCGCGGCCGGGCCTGCCGGCTGCGGTGGTTGTCGATGACGATGCGCCGGGCGACCGTCACCAGCCAGGGTCGGACGGAGCCGGTGGCCCGGTTGAGCCGGCCGGCGTTCTTCCAGGCACGGATGAGCGTCTCCTGCACCACGTCCTCGGCCCGCTGGCGGTCGCCCGCCACGAGCCGGAGCACGTACGCGAGCAGCGGCCCGGCATGTTCGCGGTAGAGCGCCCGCATCAGCTCCTCGTCGGGTATCCCGGAGGAGGAAGGGGGCGGCTCACTGCGATGTCGAGCCCTGTGCGGACGGTCATCGGCCACGGCCGCATCCTTGCGCACCCGAACCTCCCGGTCGAGACCTCTGAAACGAGCTCTTGGACCATCGATACGGGGGCGGGGGCCGGTTCATTCAACGCCGGGCGGAATTTCTTTTTCCGGGCCGTACGCGCCCGGTGTCTCCCGGCCGTACGCGTCGGTCGTCCGCGAAGTCCTGCGCCGGTGCCGGGCGACCCGTTCGCGGTTGCCGCAGACCTCGCCGGAGCACCAGCGCCGCCGCCCGCCGCGCGAGGTGTCCAGGTAGAGCCGGTGGCAGGCCTCGCCCTGGCAGCGGCGCAGGGCCGCCCGCGCGACCGGGTCGGTGAGCAGGTCGACCGCGTCCCGGGCCACGACGGCGAGGAGCCCCGCGCAGTCGGGCACGGCGCTCAGAGCCCGCACCAGGTCGCCGTCCGCGCCGCGCACCGCGCGCGGCCCCGGAGGTGCGCCGGACGCCAGGGAGTTGAGCCGCTCCAGGGCGCCGTCGGCCTCGGGCCCGCCGAGCCTAGCCGCCATCAGACGGCTTATGGCAGAACGCAGTTCGTGGAAGCGCACCACCCAGGTGTCGTCCAGCCCCGTCAGCGCGGTGCCCGGCGGCACGAGCCCGGCAGCGGTCAGCCACTGGGCCAGGTGGCCGGGCCCGTCGAGCTGTTCACAGGTGCCGGGCACGCCGCCCGAGCGTTCCGTGGCCACCAGATCGAGGCAGATCCGGCCCGCGTCGAACCGCCACGTCCGCGCACTCCTGCCCGCTGCCTTGCTCACGCTCACCGCCCTGGATCACCCGGTGGAACGACCCTCCCCAGAGTGCTCCTGTCGGGGCCCGGCCGGAACCCCCGCCGCCGCCCCGTACCGTGACGGTCATGGAGTACGAGGGGGAGATACGCATGGACCGCACGGGCCTGTACGACGGGAGCCCCGTGATCGGCTCCGGGGGGCTGCGGCTGCGCCGGTGGCGCGAGGAGGATCTGCCCGCGCTGCTGCGGGCGTACGAGGATCCGGCGATGCGCCGCTGGCTGGCCACCCAGGTCACCGGGCCGGACGGGGCGGCCGACTGGCTGGAGGCGCAGCGTACGGGGTGGGCGTCGGGCACCCGCTTCGCCTTCGCCGTGACGGAGGGCGGGCAGGAGGACGAACCGCTCGGCAACGTCGTGCTGAAGCGGCCGGATCCGGTGAGCGACCGGGCGGAGGTGGGCTATTGGACGACGGCCTCCGCGCGCGGCCGGGGCGTGGCCCCGCGGGCGCTGGCGGCGCTCACCGGCTGGGCGTTCCCGACCTTCGCCGAACAGGGCCTGACCCGGCTGGAGTTGCTGCACCAGGTGGACAACGTGGCCTCGTGCCGGGTGGCGGAGAAGTGCGGATACCCGTTGGCGCGCGTGATCCCGGCGCTGCCGCCCGACTATCCGCTGGACGGCCATGTGCATGCGCGGGAGGCTCCGGGGGTGGCGGTCAGCCGGCCGGCGGATCGTCGTGGAGAAGCCGCTGGAACAGGTGGTGGTCGCGCCAGCGGGCGTTGATGTGCAGATAGCCGGGTGCGGTGCCGATCCGCTCGAACCCGGCCTTGGCGAGCACCTGTTGGGACGGGGCGTTGTCGGTGACGGTGGCCGCCTCGACGCGGTGCAGGCCCAGCCGGTCGCGGGCCGCCTCGCAGACCGCGCGGACGGCGGCGGTGGCAAGGCCGCGTCCGGTGTGGCCCTCGTCGACCCAGTAGCCGAGGCGGCCGTTGCGGAAGGGGCCCCGCTCGATGCCGGAGAGCGTGAAGGCGCCCACCACCTGGTCGTCGGCGTCCGCGAGCACCCAGGGCATGGAGCGCCCGGCGTCCCGGTCGGCCAGCAGCGCGTTGAGCCGGGCGGTCTGGCCCTCGACGGTGTAGAAGGCCTCGGGGCGTACGGGTTCCCAGCGGCGCATGTACGCGCGGTTGCGGGTGAGGGCGGTGGCGAAGGAGGGCGCGTCGGTGAGGTCGGCGGGCCGGAAGGCCACGTCCGGGGCGAGGAGGTGGGTGCGGTCGGTCATCCGGTCACGCTAGCCGGGACGGCCGGACGTTCCGTACACCCCCGGGCCCTCAGCGCCCGTACTTCGTGTCCGCCGACGGGTCCAGCGCCAGCCGGTAGCCGCGTTTGACGACCGTCTGGATCAGCCGGGGCACGCCCAGCGCCGTGCGCAGCCGGGCCATCGCGGTCTCCACCGCGTGCTCGTCGGTGCCGCTGCCGGGCAGCGCCCGCAGCAGGTCGGCGCGGGCCACCACCCAGCCGGGGCGACGGGCCAGCGCGCGCAGGAGGGCCATGCCCGCGGGCGGCACCGCGCGCAGCTCGTCGTCGACGAGGACGGCGTGGCCCCGGATCTCGACGCGGTGCCCGGCGACGGGCAGGATGCGGGCGGCCGCCGGGAGGTGGGCGCACATCAGCTGGACGAGGGGGCCGAGCCGGAAGCGTTCCGGCTGGAGGGTGTCGATGCCCCGGGCCTGGAGCGGCAGGGCGGTGACCGGTCCGACGCAGGCGACCAGCACGTCGTCGCGCAGCGCGCCGAGGACCTCGGGAAACAGTCCGCGGGTCTCGGCGCGGCCGAGGAAGGAGGCGGCGGCGGGGGCGCTGGTGAAGGTGATCGCGTCCAGGCCCCGGGCGGCCGTGACGTCGAGCATCCGGTCGAGCGGGGCGAGGTCCTGCGGCGGCATCCAGCGGTAGACGGGCACGACGACGACATCGGCGCCCGCGGCCGTCAGCGACTCGACGAAGCCGGGCAGCGGTTCGCCGTGCAGCTGGAGCGCGACCCGGCGTCCCGCGACGCCTTCGGCCAGGAGCCGGTCGAGGACCTCGGCCATCGATTCGGACCCGGGCGACCAGGTCTCGGTCAGCCCGGCGGCCCGGATGGCGCCCTTGACCTTGGGGCCGCGGGCGAGGAGTTCGACCCGGCCCAGCGTCTTCAGCAGTGCGTCGCCGATGCCCCAGCCGTCGGCCGCCTCGATCCAGCCGCGGAAGCCGATCGCGGTGGTGGCGACCGCGATGTCGGGCGCGTGGCCGATGAGTTCCTTGGTGGCGGCGAGGAGTTCGCTGTCGTCGGCGAGCTGCACGATCCGCAGGGCGGGGGCGTGCAGGACGGCGGCCCCGCGGCGTTTGAGGAGCGTGCCCAGCTCCTCGGCCCGGCGGGCGGCGGTCACTCCGACGGTGAAGCCCGCGAGGGGGCCGTGCGCTGTGTCGTCGTCCTGCATGGCGTGTTCCCGGCTCCTGTGTCCCGCTGGTACGCGATGGTTCCCGCTGGTACGCGATGTGCGGAGGCCCGAGACTGCCAACGGTGCGTGACAGGCTCGGTTCCTCCGTATTTCCCGGCCGTTACGTCGTACGACTCCGGGATGTCGTCCTACGGGCTCCCTCACACCTCCGCGTAACCGAGCTGGGCCCGTGCGGTCACGGGTGCGGGGCGGCGAAGGTATACCGCCCAGGTGAGGGTGAAACACACGCCGTAGAAGGCGAGGAAGGACCAGAAGGCCGCGGTTCCGGTGCCGGAGGTCTGGAAGGACTGGCGGAAGGCGAGGTTGATGGCCAGCCCGCCGAGCGCGCCGACGGCCCCGATGAGGCCCATGGCCGCGCCGGAGAGCCGCCGTCCGTGGGCGGCGGCCGCCTCGCCGTCGAGCCCCCGGCCCAGCGCCTTGGCGTGGAAGATGCCGGGGATCATCTTGTACGTCGATCCGTTGCCGAGGCCCGTCAGGACGAACAGGGCGGTGAAGCCGGTGAGGAAGACCGGCAGCGAGGCGGTTCGCGAGGCCTGGATGACGACACCGGTGGCGGCGGCCATCGCGGCGAAGGTGGCCAGGGTGATGCGCGCGCCGCCGTACCGGTCGGCGAGCCGGCCCCCGACGGGCCGGATCAGCGAGCCCAGCAGCGGGCCGATGAAGGTGAGCGAGGCGGCCTGGAGCGGGGTGCGGCCGAACTGGGTCTGGAGCACCAGGCCGAAGGCGAAGCTGTAGCCGATGAACGAGCCGAAGGTGCCGATGTAGAGGACCGACATGATCCAGGTGTGCGGGTCGCGGACGGCCTCCAGCGCGGCCCCGGTGTCGTTCTTCACGGGCCGCAGGTTGTCCATGTACAGGGCGGCGCAGACGGTGGACAGCACGATCAGCGGGATGTACACGCCGAGGACGGTCCGGGGGTGCGAGGCGCCCAGGGTGCCGATGACGAGCAGGCCGATGAGCTGGACGACGGGGACGCCGACGTTGCCGCCGCCTGCGTTGAGGCCGAGCGCCCAGCCCTTCTTGCGCAGCGGGAAGAAGGCGTTGATGTTGGTCATCGAGGAGGCGAAGTTCCCGCCGCCGATCCCGGTGAGCGCCGCGACCGCGACGAAGGTGGCGTACGAGGTGCCCGGTTCCATCACCCAGAACGCGGCCAGCGTCGGGACGAGCAGGCTCACCGCGCTGAAGACCGTCCAGTTGCGGCCGCCGAAGCGGGCGACGGCGAAGGTGTACGGCACCCGCACCAGCGCACCGACGAGGGTGGCGGTCGAGATGAGGAAGAACTTTCCGGCCGGGTCGATGCCGTACTCCGGTCCCATGAACAGGACCATCACCGACCACAGGGTCCAGATGGAGAATCCGATGTGTTCGGAGAGCACGGAGAACCAGAGGTTGCGGCGGGCGACGCGTTCGCCCTTCTCGCGCCAGAACGTCTCGTCCTCCGGCTCCCAGGTCTCGATCCAACGGCCTGCCATCACGCGCCTCCACAAGGGGTCGGGGTGTTGTTCCCGACGCTAGGGAGCCCGCGTTTCGGCGTGGTGCCGCGAGGTGACCGGTGCGCAACCTTGCTCTCACCGGGCCGTTCCCGGCCCGGTGAGATGGAGCTCTACCGTCTGCCGTCCGGCCAGAGCCGGGGCCGGCGTTCGGCGGCGACGTCCTCCACCCAGCCCACGGCGACGATCACGAGCGCGAGCAGCGGCCAGATCAGCAGGGTCATCAGCAGCGTGTACCCGGCCTCGACCGTCGATCCCAGGTGCGCGTCCACGTACGGGATCTTCCAGAGGAGGTCGATCAGCGGGATCGTCGCCAGGATCAGCAGGTTGTGCCAGAGGTAGATCGTCACGGCCCGGTTGTTGGCGAGCGTGACCAGACGGTCGAAGCGGGCCAGCCGGCCGGGCAGCTCCTGCCAGGACGGGGCGTACTGGAGCAGGATCACGCAGAATCCGAGCGACCAGAACGCCTGGGCCAGCGGGATGTCGTTGAGGTCCCAGCCGTCCGCGGTGAGGTGCCCGGAGGCCCACCACAGCGCGAAGCCCATGCCGATCGACGCCAGCGAGATCGTGAGGTAGCGCGGCACGTCCTTGAACAGGCCGTCGTGGTGGGCGAAGCCCAGGACCCAGCAGGAGCCGAACACCGCGAAGTCGCTCAGCGCGTTGCCGGTCTCGCCCGGGATCGTCACCAGGCCGGTGCCGATCACGGCGGTCAGGCCGAGCGGGGCGAGCAGCGTCGCCCAGGGCAGCTTCCGGAACGCCCGGAGCAGCAGGGGCGAGGCGAGGACGAACCAGAGGTAGGCGCGGATGTACCAGAGCGGCCCCGCCGCCTGGACCGCCCAGGTGTCCTCCAGCAGTCCGGCCTGGTCACCGCTGGACCAGGGGAAGGGGGGTGCGCCGACCGGGAAGACGTACCAGGCCAGCTTGACGAACCACCACAGGCCGTCCTCCTTCACCGGCTGCCAGCTCAGCGCGAACATCATCGGTACGACGACGAGCGCGAACACCCACATGGGCGGCAGCAGGCGGCGGACACGGCCCCGGATGACCCCCAGGGCCGGGCGGCTCAGCGAACGGGCCATCAGCGAACCGGCCAGGGCGAACATCACGCCCATGGAGGGGAACAGGATGGTCAGCCAGGCCCAGCCGAAGATGTGGTAGATCACCACGCGGACCAGGGCGATCGTGCGGAGCAGGTCGAGATAGCGGTCCCGGCCGGGCTTCCCCGTCGCGGCGGGGGGCGCCGCGGAGGTCCCGGCAGGCACGGTGGCGGCGCTCATCCGACGGGCCTCCTCTCGGGGACGGACCCGGTGCCGCGCCGCTGGGCGGAGACGCCGCCGGGCGCCTCCACCGCGCCGGTGCGGCGGAGCTTCTGCCAGCGCAGCCGGCCGCCGGTGAGCGCGGTGATCCAGGACTGGAGCAGCACGACGTACATGAGCTGGCGGTAGAGGATCTGCTGGAGCGGCAGCGAGACCAGGTGCGTCATGCGTTCCCTGTCCAGCCGGAACGCGTACGCGGCGCAGACCGCCTGGACCACCAGGACGCCGAACCAGGCGGCGACGGTCTTGCCGGTCGGGCCGAAGACCAGCCCGTACAGCAGGAACACGTCGATCAGCGGGGCGAGCAGCGGGGCGACGACCATGAAGAGGGAGACGAACGGCAGCCCGACCCGTCCGAAGCGGCCCGAGGGGCCGCGTTCGATCACCGCGCGGCGGTGCTTCCAGATCGCCTGCATGGTGCCGTAGCTCCACCGGTAGCGCTGCGACCAGAGCTGCTGCACGGACTCCGGCGCCTCGGTCCAGGCGCGGGCGTTCTCCGCGTAGACCACACGCCAGCCGTCCCGGTGCAGGGCCATGGTGACGTCGGTGTCCTCGGCGAGGGTGTCCTCGCTCATGCCGCCGACCCGTTCCAGGGCCTCGCGGCGGAACGCCCCGACGGCGCCGGGGATGGTGGGCATGCAGCCGAGCACGTCGTACATCCGGCGGTCCAGGTTGAAGCCCATCACGTACTCGATGTGCTGCCAGGCGCCGATGAGGGAGTCGCGGTTGCCGACCTTGGCGTTGCCCGCGACGGCCCCGACCCGGGGGTCGCCGAAGGGCTGGACCAGCTCGCGGACGGTGGCCGGTTCGAAGACGGTGTCGCCGTCCATCATCACGACGATGTCGTAACGGGCGTGCCGGATGCCGTTGTTGAGGGCGGCGGGTTTGCCCGCGTTCTGCTGGCGCACGACCCGTACGCGGGGCAGCCGCATGGCCTCGACGAGGTCGGCGGTGCCGTCGGTGGAGCCGTCGTCGATGACGATGATCTCGATCCGGTGCTCGCTCGCGACGAGGGAGCGCACGGTGGCCTCGATGCACTCCCGTTCGTTGTACGCGGGGACGAGGACGGAGACCGGGCGGGTGACGGGCGCGCCCCAGCTGAAGTTCCGGCGGCGGACCTTGCGGGCGTGCAGGAAGGAGAGCAGCAGCATCAGCCCGAAGCGGGCCAGCACCAGGACGCCGATCACGGCGAGCCCGACGACCAGGATGCCGGTGATCCGCTCGGACACGGCGACGGCGGAGACGAACGCCTTGCCCTTCCACAGCGCGAACCCGGTGACCGGGGTGTGGGCGCTGGGGGCGTCCAGGGCGGTGGTGAGCCGGGTGAAGGTGTAGCCCTTCTCCTTGAGGTCGGGCAGCAGGGTGTCCAGCGCGGCCACGGTCTGCGAGCGGTCGCCGCCGGAGTCGTGCATCAGGATGATCGCGCCCTTGCCGTTCTTCGGCGTGGCCCGTTCGACGATGGCGCGGACGCCGGGGCGCTTCCAGTCCTCGCTGTCGGTGTCGTTGACGACGGTGAGGTAGCCGCGGCTGCCGATGTACTCCGTGACCGGCCAGGACTTGTTGTCCATGGCGTCCGAGAAGGAGGAGTACGGCGGCCGGAAGATCGAGGTACGGATGCCGGCCGCGCCCGCCAGCGCCAGCTGGTTCTGCGACAGCTCCCAGTCGATGCGCGCGGAGGACTGGTAGGAGAGGTCGGGGTGGTTGAAGGTGTGCAGCCCGAGCTCATGGCCCTCCTCCACCATCCGCCGGACCAGGTCCGGGTGGCGGGCGGCCATGTTGCCGGTGACGAAGAACACGCCATGGGCGTCGTACTCCTTCAGCTTGTCGAGCACCCTCGGCGTCCACACCGGGTCGGGCCCGTCGTCGAAGGTCAGGACGATCCGGCGGTCGGGTATGCGCAGGGTCTGGGCGGCACCGGAGCGGGCGTCGATGACGGGGCCGCCGGAGAGGACGTCCTTCGGCACCTGGTGGGTGGGGGCGGCGTCGCGGACCCGGTGGTCGGCGAGGATCTCGCTGTGCACGTATCCGCGCAGCATCAGCATCGCGAGCAGGGCGACGAGAAGGGTCGTCGGCAGGAGGTAGCGCATGGGGAGCCGGAGTCGGCTCCGGCCACGTGACGCCTTTCTCCTCCTGCCGTCCTTGCCGTTCCTGCCCCGCGTGGCGGGGGAGTTCATTTACGGGGCGCTCTCTTCTTGCACCGGCTGTTCGGGGTCATCGACGGGCGGGGCCGTCGGTTCGCTCGGCTCCGGCTCTGTGGTCGGCGGCGTGGGGTCGACCGGCGGCTTGGCGGTCGAGGTCGTGGGGGCCGGTTTCGTGGCGCCGCCACCGCCCGTGGCGGGCCGGGACGGGTCCGCGGAGGCGGACGCGGAGGGGCGGTCCGCCGAACCGGCGGGCACGACCACGGAGGTGGCCGACGGGGTGGCGCCCGCGGGGGCGCCGGACGCGCCGGCCGCCGGGGCGCCGGAGGCGCTGGGCCCGGGCTCCGGGGCGTCGTCGGCGAGGCCGTCGTCCACGGTGTCGGCGCTGGGCTCGGGGAGCTCCTCGACCTGCTCCGCCTTCGCCTTCTCCTCGGGTCCGGACAGGGGCAGCCAGGGGGCGCTGGAGTTTCCGCCGAGGACGGCGAAGACCAGCGTCACGGCGTAGGCGGCGCAGACGGAGGCCAGCACCCAGCCGAGGCGTCGGAAGGTCTTGCTGCGGCGGCCGCTCTCGTCGACGAAGACGGGGCCGTCGGAGCCGTCCGGCGGGGCGGGCTCGCCGGGCAGTTCGGCGAGCTGACGGCCCAGTCCGTCGAGCTGGATCGTCGCGTCGTTGGGCTCATGCGTATGCCCGGTTCTCTTGCCTTCGCGCCAATTGTCCACAGGTGCGGCCCATCCCCCACTCAAAGAATCGGGCACACCGAATTTGACTGGTTCTTTACTGCCGGACTGGGTCCCCACCCGTCCGAGAACCTGGCGTACATGCACCCGGACGATGAATGTAGCGCACGACATTGACGCCCAAGTGCCCCTGAACGGAGTTGATCAGGAACGGTTGCGCATCAGTGATAGATCGGACGCGGGCAGCCAGGAGCCGGACGGCCGGACCAGCCACCCCTCGGCAAGGGCCAACTGGTCAGTAGCGTTGCGCAGCGCGTCTACGCCCGGATGGTTCAGGCCTCTGCGCCAGACCAGCGCGAGCGGCGAAAGCGGAATGGGATCGACGAGCGGACGCAGCACCGTTCCCGGCAGCGGCGGGAAGTCGACGACGGCGAGCACGGGGTGGCCTCCCTTCGACATGACCCGCTGAAATTCAGCCACACCCACGGCGAGGGGGACGGGTGGGGCCATGGAGATGCCCCACTCGGCGAACAGCAACGCGGCGAGGTCGGTCCACTCCCGTGTCCGCTCATTGCCGGCCCCCGCGTAGACGGTCTCTCCGGACAGCTCGGCCAGGGCGACGACCTCCTGCGCGGCGAGAGGATGAGAGACGGGCAGCATCAGGGCCATCGGCTCGTACCGCACGGGATGCACGGACAGACCCGCGCGCAGCGCGGGGGCCAGTCCGGCGGCCCGGCCGAAGGAGGCGTCGAGCCGGCCGGCCAGGATCTCGGCGGCGGCCCAGGTGAGCCCGGACTCGAAGCGGGCCATCAGCTCGCACTCCGGCAGCAGCTCGCGGGCCCGCGCGAGCACCCGGGCGGCGGTCGCCCCGTCGCTGTTCAGGTCGACGAGCAGCGGCCGGGCGGGCGCGCCGCTGAAGGCCCCGGCGAGCTCGGCGTGCGCGTCGAGCACCCGGCGGGCGTACGGCAGCAGGCGTTCGCCGTCCGGGGTGAGAGCGACCTGCCGGGTGGTCCGGACGAACAGTTCGGCGCCCAGTTCGCGCTCCAGCCGCCGGATGTCCCGGCTCAGCGCCTGCTGCGCGACGAAGAGCCGGGCGGCGGCCCGGGTGAAGTGCAGCTCGTCGGCGACGGCGAGAAAGGCGCGCAGGAGTCGGGGGGCGGTGTCGGCGGGAGGCACGCGGCGAATCTACCGCGCGGGGCGCATTCACAACACGTGCGCGTGAATCGCTCCGCAGAAGGT
The DNA here is from genome assembly GCF_056172905.1 of Streptomyces sp. iso_384. Taxonomy (NCBI): domain Bacteria; kingdom Bacillati; phylum Actinomycetota; class Actinomycetes; order Kitasatosporales; family Streptomycetaceae; genus Streptomyces; species Streptomyces sp. iso_384. Next base: position 1,172,263 of record NZ_JBWBTT010000001.1, on the reverse strand, counting down.
GTTGGACCCGGGCGGCGGGGCGCGGCGAGCCTGGTCCGTATGCCGATATCCCCTGCCGCCCGCCCGGAGTCCGCGTCCCGGCCCGACCGGGTCTCCGCTCCCCTCCTCACCGTCTCCGGCGGCCAGTTGGTCGCGGCCCCGCGCTCCGCGCCGGCGATCGCCGCGCACCGGCGGGCGCGGCCGTCGTCGAACCCGTACCTCCGGCTGCTGGCGACGCCCGGGGCCCGCGCCTTCACGGCGGGGAATCTGATCGCCCGGCTGCCGATGGGGATGCTCGGTGTCAGCGCGATCATCATGATCGCCGGGTCCCGGGATTCGTACGCCCTGGCCGGGGCCGTCACCGCGACCGGCCTGGCCGCGACCGCGGTCGTCGCGCCCTTCACCGCACGGCTCGTGGACCGCTTCGGGCAGGCTCGCGTCGCGGTGCCCGCCACCGCGCTCGCCGTCCTCGGGTCGCTGGCCCTGGTGCTCTGCGTCCGCCACGAGGCCCCGGCCTGGACGCTCTTCGCCTCGTACGCCGCCACCGCGACCACCCCCAACACCGGCGGGATGTCGCGGGCCCGCTGGGCGCATCTGCACCGGGGCGATCCGGCGGCCCTGCACACCGCGAACTCCTTCGAGCAGGCCGCCGACGAGCTGTGCTTCATGCTGGGCCCGGTGCTGGCCGCGACGCTCTGCGGGGCGCTGTTCCCGGAGGCGGGCACCCTGGTGGGGGCGGCGCTCCTGATGACCGGCGTCCTGGTCTTCGCCGCCCAGCGCGCCACGGAGCCGCCCGTCACCCCCCGCACGAAGACCGTGGCCTCGCCGCTCCGCACGCCGGGAATGCCCGCGCTGCTGGCGGTCTTCCTCGCCACGGGGGCGGTGTTCGGAGCCCTGGAGGTGGTCTCCATCGCACATGCCGGGGGCGCGATCCTGGCGCTCCAGGCGGCGGGATCGTGCGCGGCGGGCCTGGTCTACGGTTCGCTGCGGCCCGCCCGGGACGTCCGCCTCAGGCTCTTGCTGTGCCTGGCCGGAATGACGGCGCTGATGTCCCTGCCGCTGCTGGCCGCCGCCGGGTCGGCCTCGCTGCCGGTCCTGGCGCTCTGTCTGCTGCTGGCGGGGGCGGCGACCGCGCCGACCATGGTCACGGGCATGACGCTGGTCCAGCGGGCCACCCGTCCGGAGCAGCTGAACGAGGGCATGACGCTCTCGGTGACCGCGCTGCTGGGCGGGGTCGCGGCCGGCGCGGCGGCCGGCGGGTGGCTGGTCGAGCACGCGGGGACGGTCCCCGGCTATGCGGCCCCGATGTCCGCGGCGGCCCTCGCGCTGGTCATCGCGGGCACGGGAACGGCCACAACGGCTTCGCCCGGCCCCGTGCGGCGGATGAAAGCAGCCATGCCGAAGGGGAGTTGACCTGGACGGATGGCTGGGAGAGGCTGATCAGGCCGCTGTTCACGCGTACCGGGGGGACTTCTCGCATGGCGACCACGACCGGAGGTCTGCGCGTCGGACCGGATCCGGCCCCCGACCGATACCGGCTGCGGCGGTCCATCGGACGCGGCGGCGAGGCGGTCCTCTATCTCGCCGACCTGGAGCTGTCCGGGGAGGCCGAGCCCGTCGTGGTGAAGGTCCTGGACACCCGGACCACCATGACCGCCGAGGGCTTCGCCCGGATCAGCGCCGCGTGGAGCGAGCAGGCGGAACTGCTCCGCTTCGTGCACCGGGTCGGCGTGATCGGCGTACGGGAGCACTTCGAGGGCTCGCCCCCGCACCCCCAGGGCCGGGCCGAGGAGGTCACCGGCCGCTGCCTCTACCTGGTGATGAACCATGTGGAGGGCCTGGACCTGCGGGACTGGCGGGCCGAACGCACTCTGGAGACGCCCGCCGAGCGACGCGAGGCCGTCCGCTGCCTGGAGCAGCTGGCCGAGGTTCTGGACCGGCTCCACTCGGGCACCGCCACCCCGTCGGGCCGCGTGGTGGTGCACGGCGACCTTTCGCCCGGCAACGTGATGGTCGACGCCGACGGACAAGCCACCCTGGTCGACTTCGGGCTGAGCAAACTCGCTCCCGAACACCGCACGACCGACGTCTGGTTCACTCCGGGGTTCGCGGCACCCGAGGTGCACGAGGGCGTACGTTCCCCGGCGGCGGACCGGTACGCGTTCGGCGCCATCGCCTACTTCCTGCTCAGCGGCGAGACCCCGCCCGCGGCCCCGGAGCAGCTGCGCGAGCGGTTCACCGCGCTGCCGGAGGTCGCCGCCCTGCCGCCCGAGCGGCGGACCGCTCTGCTCGCGCTGTACGACGCCGACCCGGCCCGCCGGCCGGAGTCGCTGACCGGCTGGGTACGGCAGCTGCGCCCGGCAGTGGTCACGACGACGTCCCGCGCCCGCACCGCCACGGCCCCTCCCTCGCCCAGGACCCCGCCGCCGGGAGCTGTCGCGCCCGGGGCGGCGCCCTCCGCGCGCCCGCACCACGTCGCGCCGCAGCCACCGCCGGCACAACCACCGACCCAGCCGCCCGCGACGGCGCCGGCCCCGGGGCGGCGGCCCCGCCCGAAGTACCTGTTGCCGCTGGGCGCGGCGGCAGCCGTGGTGCTGCTGGTGACAGGCGGCTTCCTGGGCGCCCGGCTGGCCTCCGGCGGCGACGACGGCGACACCACGTCCGGCAAGCGCCCGGAGACGTCCCGCACAGCCACCGAGAGCCCCACGGCCGAGCCCGGCACCTCGTCGGAGACACCCGAGACGCCGACGGACGACGCGTCCGGCGCCCCGGACGCGACACCCTCTGCGGAGCCGGAGCCGGAGCCGGAGCCGGAGCCCGACGCGAGGGAGCCTCAGTCCCTGACGGCGCTGACGCCGGTCGACGGCTCCACATGGAACACCGGACCTGCCGTCCTGAACACCCGGGAATTCGAGACGGCGCTGACCAAACGCCTGCCCTGCTTCAGGGAGACCAGTGCCACCGAGTACAACCTGGAACGGGCCTGGACCTCCCTCCGCCTCACCGGCGGCATCACGGACGACTCCCCTCAGTCGCAGGGCAAGGTGACGTTCCTCGGCGATGGAAAGATCCTGGCGTCCGGAACCCTCACCCTGGGCAAGGAACGGACCTTCGACGTACCGGTCGCCGACGTACTGCGGCTGCGCGTCACCCTCACCACCGCGTCCGGCGACTGCAAAGGCATCGCCGCTTTCGCCGAACCCGTACTGGAACCCTGACAGGTCCCGCCACGGGTACCCCTGACATGGAAAAAGCCTCCGCCCCGCGAGTGAACTCGCGGGGCGGAGGCTTACATGGGGTGGTGGAGATGGCGGGAATCGAACCCGCGTCCAACGGTGCGGAACCAGGGCTTCTCCGAGTGCAGTTCGCTACGCTTTTCTCGGCCCCGGAGGTCACGCGAACAAGCCTCCGACAGGCCCAGCCACTGTTTGATTTCCTTCTCGGCCCCGTGGCCGGGCCGAGAAGTTTAGATCCCTAGTTGATGCCAGGATCCGGGTCGGGATCACCCCCGGGCTGACACTCCGCAGAGTCTTCGCTAGCTGCTAATTAGGCAGCGAGGGCGAAGGCGGAGGAATCGCGCTTGGAATTGGCGATTATTGTTTGCGACATATGGTTTACGAGATCATTGCCGCTTCCTCGACTCGCTTCCCCTGCTTCGACATCCGCTGTCGAAACCGATCATCCCCATGTTGATTTTTCAAAACGCGCACCTTCGCTGAGGTGCACGGCCCATCGTACGTGACCAACGCCGGACGATGCCAGCGTATTCCCCGTGGGGCGATCCTCAGGCGCTGCGCTGCCGCCGGCGGGCCGCCGCGATGGCGCGGTTCGTCTCTCGCGTGTCCTGCTTCTCGCGGAGCGTCTGTCGCTTGTCGTACTCCTTCTTGCCCTTCGCCAGCGCGATCTCGACCTTGACCCGGCCGTCCTTGAAGTACAGCGCGAGCGGCACGATCGTGTGACCGCTCTCCTGCGACTTCGACTCCAGCTTGTCGATCTCGGCCCGGTGCAGCAGCAGCTTGCGCTTCCGCTTGGCCGCGTGGTTGGTCCAGGTGCCCTGGACGTACTCGGGTACGTGGATGTTGTGGAGCCACGCCTCGTGGTCGTCGATCTGCACGAAGCCGTCGACCAGGGAGGCCCGCCCCATGCGCAGGGACTTGACCTCCGTGCCCATGAGGACGAGGCCGCACTCGTAGGTGTCGAGGATCGTGTAGTCGTGCCGCGCCTTCTTGTTCTGCGCGATCATCTTGCGCCCGGTGTCTTTTTCCTTCGCCATAGTGCGGTCATTTTCGCACTACGACCCACCCCCGAGGCCACTCAATACCGTCTCGGCCCGCTGCTGGGCCCGCTCCCCCACCACGAGGTCGGGGGTGATGCCCCGGCCGTCGACCGTGCGGCCGCCCGGAGTGCGGTAGTGGCCGACGGTCAGCTCGGCCACCGAACCGCCCGGAAGCTCGCTGGGCATCTGCACGGAGCCCTTGCCGAAGGTGGGCGAACCGACGGTGACCGCACGGCCCCGGTCCTGGAGCGCGCCGGTCAGCAGCTCGGCGGCGCTCATCGTGCCGCCGTCGACCAGGACGACGACCGGCCGCTCCGTGTCACCGCCCGAATCGGCGTACAGGGCCTGTTCCTCGCCGCGCACGTCGTACGTGGCGACCAGCCCGCCGTCCAGGAAGGCGGAGGCGGCGACGACGGCCTCGGCGACGAGCCCGCCGGAGTTGGCGCGCAGATCGAGCAGTATCCCGGCCCCTTCGGGAGCGTCCCGCACGGCGTCCCGGACGCCGGCCCCCGCACCCTTGGTGAACGCGGCCACCTTGATCAGGACCGCCGACGAGGGTTCGGCCCCCAGCCGCCGCACGGTGACCGGCTCGGTCGTCAGCCGGGCCCGCCGCAGGGTCTCGGTCCAGCTCCGGCCCTCCCGGACCAGACCGAGCTCCACCCGGCTGCCCTCGGTCGCTCCCGTACCGTCTCCGCGCAGTAACGCGACGATCTCCGCGACGGGGCGCTTGCCGACCGCCCGGCCGTCCAGGGTGCGCAGCAGGTCGCCGGTACGGATGCCGGCCCGGTCGGCGGGACCGCCGGGCTGGACCCGGGACACGGTGACGCCGCCGTGGGCGGTGCGCCGGGCGGAGAGCCCGACGCCGGTGTACGTACCGTCCAGCGCCTGCTCGAACTCCTCGTACTCCCGCTCGTCGTAGACCGCGCCCCAGCGGTCCCCGCTGCGGCTGACGACCTCCTCGGCGGCGTCCTTCACGGACTTCCCGTCGGCCACGGCCTCGGCGGCGGCGTCCTCGATCTCCTCACGGTCGACCGGGGCGACGGTGGAGGAGACGGCACGGGTCTGCGGCCCGGCCCCGGGCTCGGGGTCCTGCGGCAGCGAACCGGTCGCGGCGGCGGTGGCGAGAGCGCACCCGAAGACCAACGTCAGGGCCGCCCCGCGGCGAAGACCGCGGGGCCCGAAGCGTTGAGCGGAGCCCGACATGGCGACGAGTCTAGGACAAACCCCCTGGGGCGCACGGGCGATCGCCCGTGCGCCCCAGGGGGCACATGTCACACCTTCAGGTACTTGCGCAGCGCGAAGAGAGCGGCGACGGCGGGCATCAGCAGACCGATCGCGAGCACCAGCGGAAGCTTGGTGAGGACCGCGTCCCAGCCGATGAAGTTGATCAGGTTCAGCTTCTCCTGGAGCGCGAGGCCGCCGTCGATCAGGAAGTACCGGCCGCCGAGCAGCATCGCGCAGGCCAGCACGCCGCCGATCAGGCCGGCGACGGCCGCCTCCATGATGAAGGGGGCCTGGATGTAGAAGCCGGAGGCCCCCACGAGGCGCATGATGCCCGTTTCACGTCTCCGGCTGAACGCGGAGACGCGCACGGTGTTGACGATCAGGATCAGCGCGATGACGAGCATGAGGATCATCACGTAGATCGCGACGACGTTCATGCCGTTCATCAGCTCGAAGAGGTTGTCCAGGATGGACCGTTGGTCCTGGACGGACTGCACCCCGTCGCGTCCGGCGAAGGCCGTCGCGACGACCTTGTACTTCTGCGGGTCGTCCAGCTTGACCCGGAAGGACTCCTGCATCTGGTCGGGCGTGATGTTGCCCGCCATCGGGGAGTCGCCGAACTGCTCCTGGTAGTGCTTGTACGCCTCGTCGACCGTCTCGAAGTGGACCGTCTGGACGGCGTCCATCTTCTCCAGATCGGCCTTGATCTCCGCCTTCTGCTCCTTGGTGACAGCCCCCTTGGCGCACTTGGGCATGTCCTTGGCGTCGTTCTTGTTGCAGAGGAAGATCGAGACGTTGACCTTGTCGTACCAGTAGTCCTTCATCGTGCTGACCTGCTCGCGCATCAGCAGCGCACCGCCGAACAGGGCGAGCGAGAGGGCGACGGAGACCACGACCGCGAAGGTCATCGTGAGGTTGCGGCGGAGACCGACGCCGATCTCCGACAGGACGAACTGGGCGCGCATGGCGTCCTTTCAGTACTCGATGCTCGAAATGCACGAGGGGCCGGAGCCCCTCGGTCAGTGCTGGTAGCCGTAGACGCCGCGTGCCTGGTCGCGTACGAGACGGCCCTGCTCGAGCTCGATGACGCGCTTGCGCATCTGGTCGACGATGTTCTGGTCGTGGGTCGCCATGATCACGGTGGTGCCGGTCCGGTTGATCCGGTCCAGCAGCTTCATGATGCCGACCGAGGTCTGCGGGTCGAGGTTGCCGGTCGGCTCGTCCGCGATCAGCAGCATGGGGCGGTTCACGAAGGCGCGGGCGATGGCCACACGCTGCTGCTCACCACCGGAGAGCTCACCGGGCATCCGCTCCTCCTTGCCGCCGAGGCCGACGAGGTCGAGCACCTGGGGCACGGCCTTGCGGATCTCGCCGCGGGGCTTGCCGATGACCTCCTGCGCGAAGGCCACGTTCTCCGCGACCGTCTTGTTGGGCAGCAGGCGGAAGTCCTGGAAGACCGTCCCCAGCTGGCGGCGCATCTGCGGCACCTTCCAGTTGGACAGCCGCGCGAGGTCCTTGCCGAGCACATGGACCATGCCCGTGCTGGCGCGCTCCTCGCGCAGGATCAGTCGCATGAAGGTCGACTTGCCGGAGCCCGAGGACCCCACCAGGAAGACGAACTCACCCTTCTCGATGTCCAGCGAGACATCACGCAGAGCCGGTCGGGTCTGCTTCGGGTAGGTCTTGGAGACGTTGTCGAATCGGATCACGGATGCACCACGGTCGGCCGGGAGTAGGTGAGCGTGACCATACGCGAACCGGGCTCACGCGTGCAGGCGGCGTCCGGCAATGGGTGATTTATGACGGATCGACCGCCGGAACGAAACGGGTCGTGCCGGACCTTGTCCGGCGGGCCGCGCCGAAATCGCCGCGAGCTGGCACAGTGGTGAGGGGAACGGTTGCGTTTCCGTGAGCGTTGTGCGGAGAGAAAGCAGGCAAGCGGCTCCGCCGCGCGGGAGGAGGAATGCGCATGACCTATGACCGACTGGTGTGCGCGAACTGCGCGGCGCCCGTGAGCGAGGGCCGCTGCCGTGTCTGCCGTGCCGTACGGCAGCAGATGCTGGAGGAGCAGGGCCAGGGCCCGCTGGCCGGGATGAGCCCGGCGATGCTGATCGCCCTGATGGTGGTGCTGCTGACCGCCCTCGCGCTGCTGGCGCACCAAGCCGCCTGAGAGATCCGGCCCGCACGCCCGTACGGCCCCTGGGGGCCGCCCCTCACCGCCCCGTCGGGGGCTGACAGACGTATGCGTACGGCCGCCTGAGCGGTTCGGGCGCGCAGAAGGGCCCGGGAGGCGTCGCACGCCCTCCCGGGCCCTTCGTCATGCCGTGCCGTGCCGTGTACGGGTTGCATACGGGCCTGACCTGCGCCCTCTACGCGCCGGTACGGTCCGCTGCGGTCCGCCGCGGACTAGGCGACCGTGCGACCGCCGCCGACGAGGCGCGGCAGGATGCGGAAGCCGATGCCGCCCGCGATCATCGTCGCGGCGCCGATGACCAGGAAGGTCGTCTCGGCCGCACCGGTCTCGGCGAGCTCTTCCTTGCCCTTGCTCTGCTCGACCGGCTTGTTGCCGACACTGTCGGTGTCGGTGCCGTCGGTGCACTCGGCGCCGTCGAGATCGACGGTGCAGGTGCCGGCGTCGTCGCCACCAGTGGTGGAACCGGAAGTGCCGGTCGCGCCCTGGTCGCCACCGGAAGCGCCCGAGGTGCCGGTGGTGCCCGAGGTACCAGTGGTGCCCGAGGTGCCGGTGGTGCCCGAGGTACCAGTGGTGCCCGAGGTACCGGTGGAGCCGGTCTGCCCCTCGGAGGTGTCACCGGTCGAGGACGTCTCGCCGGTGGTCTCACCCGTGGTGGTCTCACCCGTGGTGGTCTCACCCGTGGTGGACGTCTCGCCGGTGGTCTCACCCGTGGTGGTCTCACCCGTGGTGGTCTCACCCGTGGTGGACGTCTCGCCGGTGGTCTCACCCGTGGTGGTCTCACCGGTGGTGGACGTCTCGCCGGTGGTCTCACCCGTGGTGGACGTCTCGCCGGTGGTCTCACCCGTGGTGGTCTCACCGGTCGTCGAGGTCTCACCGGTGGTCTCACCCGCCGCGCCGCCCGAGTCGACGCCGCCCGGGTCGCCGCCACCGATGAGCTCGCCGATGAGGCCTTCGCCCTCGGTCTGGTCCTGCGTAGTGATGGTGGGCTCGCCGGAACCATTGAGGTCCAGCGCCTGCGCCGCACCGGCCGCAGTCAGCGAGGCACCCGCGGCGATAACCGCACCAGCGGCTATCCGCGCGACGCGAATACGCGTCTTCTTCGTCATGTGTTGCTACCCCCAGTAGCCGATCTCGTCATTGGAGCAGCCATATGCGGGCCGTGGCCCTGCGGGGAATCGCTCTCGGCAAGGCCACGTCGTGTCGTGGTCACCCCGCCCGCCCCCCGGTTCACACCCGTCCCAGACATACGCATGCTGCTCTAGCACCCTGGCCAGAGTTAAGGATTACGTCAAGGCCGTTCCGTGCACTAGGCACCGATATGGGGGTTCTTGACGGCTATTCGGAAGCCCGACTGTGACGCATCGGGCACAGATCCTCCGCAACGCAGGCGGGCCCGGACAGTCACCTGTCCGGGCCCAACCTCCGTACCGCCGAGGCTACTTCTCGCGCTGCTTGCGCCAGCGGATGCCCGCTTCGACGAAGCCGTCGATCTCGCCGTTGAAGACCGCTTCGGGGTTGCCCATCTCGAACTCCGTACGCAGGTCCTTGACCATCTGGTACGGGTGCAGGACGTACGAACGCATCTGGTTGCCCCAGGAGTTGCCGCCGTCGCCCTTGAGCGCGTTCATCTTGGCCTGCTCCTCCTGGCGGCGGCGCTCGAGGAGCTTCGCCTGGAGGACGTTCATCGCAGACGCCTTGTTCTGGATCTGCGAGCGCTCGTTCTGGCAGGAGACGACGATGCCGGTGGGCAGGTGGGTCAGACGGACCGCGGAGTCCGTGGTGTTGACGCCCTGTCCGCCGGGGCCCGAGGAGCGGTACACGTCCACGCGCAGCTCGGACTCGTCGATCTCGATGTGGTCGGTCTGCTCGACGACCGGGAGCACCTCGACGCCCGCGAAGGACGTCTGGCGGCGGCCCTGGTTGTCGAAGGGCGAGATGCGGACCAGGCGGTGCGTGCCCTGCTCGACGGAGAGCGTGCCGTAGGCGTACGGGACCTGCACGGCGAAGGTGGTCGACTTGATGCCGGCCTCTTCGGCGTAGGCGGTCTCGTAGACCTCGGTCTTGTAGCTGTGCTGCTCGGCCCAGCGGAGATACATGCGCTGGAGCTTCTCCGCGAAGTCCGCGGCGTCGACGCCGCCGGCCTCGGCCCGGATGGTCACCAGGGCCTCGCGCGCGTCGTACTCGCCGGAGAGGAGCGTGCGGACCTCCATCTCGTCCAGCGCCTTCTTGACCGACTCCAGCTCGGACTCGGCCTCCGCCTGGGCGTCGGCGTCGCCCTCGTCCGCGGCGAGCTCGAAGAGGACTTCGAGGTCGTCGATGCGGCCGCGCAGGGTCTCGGCCTTGCGGACCTCGGCCTGGAGGTGCGAAAGCTTGCTGGTGATCTTCTGGGCCGCTTCCGGGTCGTCCCACAGGGACGGCGCCGCAGCCTGCTCCTCGAGCGCGGCGATGTCCGCCCTCAGCGCATCCAGGTCCAGGACGGCCTCGATCGACCCCATGGTCGAGGAGAGGGACTTCAGCTCTTCGGAAATATCGACGACTGCCACGGGTCCAGCGTAACGGCTGACCGGATGAAGCTTGCCCTCCCCCGGGAACCGGTCCGGAAACCCGCCCGGGGAAGGGGTGCGCTCAGGGGGTCGCCGGGGCCGAGTTCTCGCTGTCCTGGGGCGCCCCGTCCCCGTCTCCGCCGCCGGTGGCCAGCCAGCCGCCGACCGCGACGGCCGCGCAGAGGGCGAGGGCGGCGACACCGAGGGTGAGGCGGCGCTTGCGGACGGCGGCCGCCTTGTTGCGGGCGGAGCCGGGCCGGGGCCTGCCCGGGGCGCGGGGGGCGCGGGCCGTCCCGAGCGGGCCGCCCGCCAGCTCGTCCGGGGCCGGGACGCGCATGCTCGTATGGGTGTCCCGGTTGGAGTCGGGCGCGGAGCCGGGCACCAGCGGGACCGCGCCGCGGCGGCGGGGCTCCTCGGCGGCCGGGGTGTACTGCTGCTCGTCGTAGCCGGCGGGCTGCTGGTCGCTCTCCTCGGGACCCGGCTCGTCCACCTCCAGCGGGGGTATCCCCGCCAGCAGGGGCAGCAGGTCGCGCAGCCGTACGGCGAGCTCCGAGGCGCGCAGCCGGGATGCGGGGGCCTTGGCCAGACACTGGACGAGGAGCTGCCAGAGCTCCTCGGGGATGCCGGGGAGCGGGACGACGGTCTCGGTGACATGGCGGCGCAGGACCGCGCCGGGGTGGCCGCCGCCGAAGGGCGTGAATCCGGCGAGCAGCTCGTAGAGCACGGTCGCGAGCGCGTAGATGTCGACGGCGGCGCGCGGCGGGAGGCCCTCGACGATCTCGGGGGCCAGGTAGTCCGGCGTGCCGATGATCTTCGTGGCCTTGGTCCGGCGCGGGGTGTCGATCAGCTTGGCCACGCCGAAGTCGGTGAGCAGGGCGGGGTGGGCTCCGCCGGGGCCGAGCGGGCCCTCCATGTCGAGCAGGATGTTCTCCGGCTTGACGTCCCGGTGGACGATCTGGGCCTTGTGAGCGGCGGCCAGCCCGTCGGCGACGTCCGCGATGATCGCGACGGCTGCCTCGGGGGCGAGGCGGCGCTCGCGGTCCAGGCGGGTGCGCAGGTCGGTGCCGCGTACGAGCGTCATGACCAGGGCGAGGTCGTTGCCGTCCACGACGAGGTCCCGGACGGCGACCACGTGCGGGTGGTCGAGCCCGAGCAGGGCGGTGCGCTCCTGTACGAAGCGGCCCACGAGCTCCTGGTCGGACGCGAGGTCCTCACGGAGCAGCTTGATGGCGACGGGGCCTTCGGGCCCTTCGCCGAGCCATACCGTGCCGGCGCTGCCGCGCCCCAGGATCTGGTGGGCCGTGTACCGGCTGCCGATATTCCGTGCCAAGACTGCTCCCTCAGCGGCTGGCGGTGGACCCCCGGTCGACAAAGCTACGCCGCGTTCGGGGTGTCACGTGCCCTGGATGGCGCCGACCTTCACTTCTCCGGGCCAAATAGGCCCGGAGAAGTCGACAAAGGGACAGCGTTGCGTGGCCGGTCCTGGTTGCGGGTCAGGCCCCGCCCGAGCCTCCGGCGCTGTCGCCGAGCGCGGAGAACCAGTCGGTGACCTTGCCGATGGCGTCGCCGATCGCTTCCCAGTAGCCCTTGCCCTGGGCGACCCAGTCCTGGAGCGGGGTCAGCTCCCAGATGAGCCAGCCGGCGATGATCAGGAGCACCACGGTGAACAGGCAGCCCTTGAGGCAGCCGAGTCCGGGGATGCGCATCGGGTTGGCGCCGCGCTGCCTCGGCGGACGCGGTTCGCGCGGCGGACGCGCGGCCGGCTGCTGCGGCTGCGGGGGCGCGTACTGCTGCCGCTGGGGCTGCTGCGGCTGCTGGTAGCGCTGCGGCTGTTGCTGTTGCTGTTGCTGTTGCTGTTGCTGTTGCTGTTGCTGCTGCTGGCGCTGCGGCGGGTACTGCTGGTGCTGCGGCGGCGGCTGGCGGCGCTGGGGCGGCTGCTGCTGGTGCTGGGGCGACGGTGCCTGGCGCTGGGGGCGGCGGCGCAGCGGGTCCTGGCTCGGGTCGAGGTACTGGACCTGGGTCTGCTCGTTGCGGTCGCGGGCCGCCTGGAGCTGCGACTGCCAGGGGTGCGGGCCGTCCGGCTGCGGCGGCCCGTCGGGGCGCTGCGGCACGGGCGGCAGGACGGCGGTCGGGTCGGCGTGGCCGCCGGGTCCGCCCTGGCCGCCGGGTCCGGTCTGCGGGAGCACGCTGGTGGCGGCGGCCGGGTCGTAGGAGCCCGCGTTGCTCGGCAGCACCTGCGTGGGGTCGGCCGCGCCCGGGGTCTCCGGGACCGCGGCGGGCGCCGGGTCGGGGGCGAGCAGGGCGCCCACCCCGTCGGCGGCGGCGATCTGGGCGGAGTTCGCGTGGACGCCGATGCCCGCCGCGACCGTACGCAGACCGCGGGCGAGGTTCTCGGCGCTGGGCCGGCGCTCCGGGTCCTTGCTCAGGCAGCGCTCTATGACCGTCCACAGCGGGGCGGGCACGGTGGAGGGCCGGCGGGGCTCCTCGCTGAGGTGCCGGTGCAGGACCTCCAGGGCGGTGCCCCCGGCGAACGGCGGACGGCCGGTGACCAGCTCGTACAGCAGGATGCCCGCGCCGTAGATGTCGACGGCGGAGGTCTGCGGGCGGCCCTCGGCGGACTCCGGCGCCACATAGGCGGGCGTGCCGACGAACTCATGGGTCCGGGTCAGGCCCGGGGAGTCGGCGAGGCGCGCGATACCGAAGTCGGTGAGCATCGGGGTCATGCCGCCGTCGCGCTCGTCGAGCAGCACGTTGGCGGGCTTGAGGTCGCGGTGGACGACGCCGTCGGCGTGGCTGGCGGCGAGCGCGTCCGCGATCTGCGCGGTGAGCAACGACGCGGCGACCGGGGTGAGCGGACCGTTCTCGCGGAGGTAGCGGTGCAGGTCGGGACCGTCGATCAGGTCCATCACGAGGGCGAGGAGATCGCCCTCGACGACGAGGTCACGGGTGCGCACGATGTTCGGGTGCGTGAGCCGCAGCAGGACGGAGCGCTCCCGCAGGAACCGCATCACGACATCGGCGTCGTTGGCCAGCTCCTCCTTGAGGACCTTGATGGCCACGGTCTCGCCGGGCTGACCCGCGACGGCCGCCTCGGCGCCCGCGGTCTCCCGCTGGCGGGCTCGCCAGACGGTGCCCGTGGCGCCGCGCCCGAGCGGCTCCTCGAGCAGGTACTTGCTGCCTACCGGCCGCACGTCATGCGCTCCCTGCTGATCGTGGTGCTTGCGGTCCCCCGAGAGGGTGCCCGAATGTTCCGGCCCACTGTAGTGCCGCCGAACGGGGCATGTGGGGGCTCGCGTTTCGGGGGAAGACGCGCGGACGGGGCGGAAGGTTGCCGCACGGCCGCCCCCGGGGCGCACGAACGTTCGGATGCGCCTACGGGTTCCGGCCCGGCAGCGGGCAGGTAACTGCCAGGGAAGCCTTCCGAGCGGCAGGATCCGGACGCAAGCAGGCACTTTTGCGCCCACAGCCGACCATTCAAGATCATTTAAAGGTGACCGCCGGGCGTGTTGTCAGTGGCAGGTGCGAGGATGCCTCCAGCACGGATCTGCGGGCTCGGAGTCTCGCGGTGCGTGACGACCTGTACGGACGACGTGTCCGTGCCGGGTGGGGGGAATCACAGGGCGTTTCCCCTGCCGGGCACCCCCGCGCAGAAGGGACCGCTGACGGCGATGCAGATCCGGCTGACCGTCCTCGCGCCGCGCAGCGGCCAGACCCCGGCGCGCACCTGCGACGTGCTCGTCACCGCCCCCGCCGGGACGGCGCTGGCCGCCGTCGCCTCGCAGCTGGCCGCCGCCGTGTCGGGGCCCGAGAGCTCCCAGGGCGGCGGGGCGGTCGTGCTCTTCGCCGGCCGGGAGCGGCTGGACGGGCACCGCATCGCCCTGGGCGAGCCGCCCCTGGTGGACGGCGCGGTCCTCTCGCTCCAGGTGCCCGGCGACGACGAGGCGGCGGACGACGCCGTTCCGGCCCAGTTGCACGTGGTGGCGGGGCCGGACGCGGGCGGGGTCCATCTGCTGCACGGCGGGCAGATCCGGATCGGCCGCTCCGCCGACGCGGACGTCCCGCTCGACGACCCGGACGTCTCCCGGCTGCACTGCACGGTGACGGTCTCCGACGACGGCCGGGTCTCGGTCGCGGACCTCGGCTCGACGAACGGCACCTCGCTGGACGGCGTCGAGGTGCGCGAACGGCCGGTCCGTCTCGTCCCCGGCGCACTGCTGCGGCTCGGCGAATCCGCCCTCCGCCTCACCGCGGGCTCCCGTCCGGCGACCCTGCCGACCGCCCCGGACGGCGAGGGCCACCTGCGGGTGACCCGCGCCGAGACGGGGCTCTCCGCCCCGGGCCACGGCAACGGTGCGCCCTTCGCCGCGCACACCCCCGACCACGGCGGCCCGGGCCCCGGCCAGGGGTACGGCGCCTCGCCCCGGCCCCCCGGCCCCGGCGCGTCCGCACCGGCCTCCCCGTTCTCCGCCTCCGCGTCCGCCGCCCCTTCCGCTTCCTTCGCTTCCTCCGCCCCCGACGAGGGCTGGCCGGAGCGCGCCGAGGCCGGACACGGCGACCGCGGCCGCGACGAGGAGTTCACCGGCGCCCCGGCGCCCCGGCGCGGCATAGGGGCCTGGGCGAGGCGGCTCAAGGGCGGCGCGAAGGGTGAGCAGACAGCGGGCCCGGAGACCGGGGGCGGCCGGTCCAGGACCTCCGGCGGCCCGGACGTGCACGGCGGCCCCCGCACCCCGGACGACCCGGGCGCCGCGTCGGCGTACGGCTCCGGCACGCATGGATCCTCGGGGCCCTCCGGTGCGCACGGCTCCGGCACCTCCGGAACGTACGGCTCCCAGGGTTTCCCGGACGGGTCCGCCGACCCCTCCGGCGAAGCGGCGTCGGGCGCCGGGCACCTCGCCTCGCCCGTCTCCCCCGGTTCGCCCTTCTCCGCGCTGCCCTCCGCCCCCGAGGGCACCTGGCCCGACCCGGCCGCCGTGCTGCTGACCGCGCTCGGGCCCGGCCCCCGGCTGTGGGAGCGCCACCCGGAACACCCGGAGGCGCTGGTGGTGCGGCTCGGCACGACCGACCGGGCCGAGGTGCCCGCCGTGCCGGTGACCGTGGGGCTGCGGGAGGCCGGTTCGCTGGGGCTCGCCGGTCCGCGCGCCCGGCTGGCGGGGCTGGCCCGCGCGACGGTCGCACAGCTCGCCGCGCTGCACTCCCCGTTCGACCTGGAGATCGTCCTCATCAGCACGGACCGCGCCCGCCCGCTGGAGGAACGGCGGCGCGAGTGGTCCTGGCTGGGATGGCTGCCGCATCTGCGCCCGACGCACGGGCAGGACTGCCGGCTGCTCCTCGCGTACGACCGTGATCAGGCGGCCGCCCGTACGGCCGAGCTGGTGCGCCGCCTCGACGAGGGCCCGCTCGGTCCCGGCTGGCCGCATCTGGACCGGGCGGCGGTGGCCGAGGCCGCCCGCGCCCACAAGGGGCCGCACACGGTGGTCGTCCTGGACGGCGACCCCGGTACGGCGATGCTGCGCGAGACCACCGCACGGCTGGCCGGGGCGGGCGCGGCGGCCGGGATCCATCTGATCTGCCTGGCCGAGACCCCGGCCGCCTCCCCCACCTCCCCGGTGGCCGCGACGTACGAGGCCGCCTGCCGGGCCTCCATCGCCTTCCGCGAGTGCGGGGCGGTCGCGATGCTGAGCGGCGACGTCGCCACGGCGTTGCGGCTGCTGCGCACGGCGGGCGGGCAGGCGGCGGGGCACGGGACGGTGGCCGCGGTGGACGCGGTGTCGTCGGCCTGGGCCGAGCGGTTCGGGCGGGCGCTCGCGCCGCTGCGCGAGGAGGGCTCGGCCGCGCTGGCGGGCCGCCCGACGACCGCGGCGCTGCCGCCGTCCGCCCGGCTGCTGGACGAGCTGGGCCTGGCCCGTGCCACGCCGGCCTCGCTGATGGCCCGCTGGGCGTCCACGGCGGAGGCCCAGCCCGGTGCCTCGACGCCCAGGGCCTCGGCTGTCTCCGCGCCCCGCCAGGAGCTGGACAGCCCCAACTCCGGTCGCACCCTCAGCGCGGGCCCGCGCGTCGGCCCCCAGCGCACGGCGGCCTCCTCGGAGCGCGACTCCGGCCGCACCCCGTACCCGGCGGCGGGCACCCCCGACCCGGGCCGCACCCCGTATCCACCGCTGGACGCCCGCGACTCCGGCCGCACGCCCTACCCACCGCCGGACGCCCGCGACACCCGTGACTCCGAGCGCACGCCCTACCTCGGCGCCCAGCGCTCGGGGCCGGGCCGGGGCTCCGGGGCCGGTGAGCAGGGCGACGCGGTCGCGGACCGGCCCACCGTGCACTCCGGCCGGCCGGTCCTCGTGCTCGGGGCGGGCCCCCGGGGCCCTCTCAGCGTCGATCTCGCCGACGAGGGCCCGCATCTGCTGATCGAGGGGCCACCGGGCAGCGGCCGTACCGAACTGCTCCGGGCCGTCGCCGCCTCGCTCGCCTCCGCGGCCCGGCCCGACCGGCTCGGCATCCTGCTGGTCGACGGCGCCGGCGGCGAGCAGGGCGAGCGCGGCGAGGGCCTGCTTCCCTGTACGGAGCTGCCGCATGTCTTCACGCACCTCGTCGCGTGCGACCCGGTCCGGATGCGGGAGTTCGCGCAGGCCCTGGGCGGCGAGCTGAAGCGGCGCGCCGAGCTGCTCGGCGACCTGGACTTCGCCACCTGGCACGAGCGGTACGCCCAGCAGGAGGCTCAGCAGGAGGCCTCGCCCCGCGTCGTGGGCCAGCGGCCGCCGAGCGGCGCCGAGCGGCGGGGCGATCTGGACTCCCCGGCCAGCGGCACGCTGCGGCTGCGCCCCGCCGCCGCCCGGCCCGCGGACCCGGGCCCGTCCCCGCTGCCCCGGCTCGTCGTCCTCGCCGACGACTTCGACGCCCTGGTCGCCCCGGCACTCGGCAGCCCTGGCCGGCCCGCCGCCGGTTCGGTGGTGCGGGCGCTGGAGGCCGTGGCCCGGGACGGCGGACGGCTCGGGGTGCATCTGGTCGCCACCTCCGCGCGCCCCGACCGTACCGAGGACACCGAGCTGGCCCGCGGCGCCCGGCTGCGCATCGTGCTGGACGCCCCGGTGCTGCCGCCGTCCCCGGACGAACCGGCGCCCGGCCGGGGCCGGTTGGGGCATCCGGACGGCCGGGTGACGCCGTTCCAGGGGGGCCGGGTCACCGGCCGCATCCCGCGCACGGCGACGCTGCGCCCCACCGTGGTCCCGCTGGAGTGGGAGCGGATGGGCGATCCGCCGACCCGGCGCCCGGTCCGGGAGCTGGGCAACGGGCCGACCGACCTGGCGCTGCTCGCCAGTGCCCTGGAGCGCGCGGCCCGTTCGGTGAACGCCGAGCGGCTTCCCGCCCTGATCCCGTTCACGACCTGACACGGCCACCGGCGCAGGGCACCGGCACCGGCACACGCACAAGCACGCACACCGGCACCGGCACACGCACAAGCACCGGCACTGGCACCGGCGCGCACACAGGCCCGGTCACAGGCACGGGCACGATCCATCTCCGGCGCACGCGCACGGCCACCGCCCCGGCGTACGGCTGCCACTCCTCCCTGCCCCTGCCCTGGGCCGTGTCCGGCATTCCCTGACACGACGTCACGAGGCGATCACGATCACCATGTTGGGACCTACGGCGGTATTGCGGGGCCCGTGCGCCGGGCGTAGGACTGTGCGCACGGACGACGTAGTCCGGGCATGCGACGTGGCCGGGCGCGTACAGAAGAGACGGGGCAGGAATGCGCACAACCTTCTCGATACGCAGGGCCGCACTCGTGTTCGCGGCGGTCGGCGCTCTGGCGCTCACCGGCTGCGGAGGCGACGGCGACGGCAAGAAGAAGTCGGGTGACGGTTCCGGCAAGGGCACGGACAGCGCGTCCACGGTCGACCTGCCGAAGCTGGACGGGGAGAGCATCTCGGTCGCCGCGGTCTGGACCGGACCCGAGCAGGCCAACTTCACGAAGGTGCTGGACGAGTTCGAGAAGCGTACGGGGGCGGACGTCACGTTCGTCCCGGCGCAGGACCCGATCATCAACTTCCTGGGCACGAAGATCGCGGGCAAGCAGCCGCCGGACGTGGCGATGATCCCGCAGGTCGGCGCGATCCAGCAGGCGGCCGCGAAGAAGTGGGCCAAGCCGGTCGGCCCCGAGGCGCGGGCCCAGCTCGGCCAGAACTACGCCAAGGTCTGGCAGGACCTCGGCGCGGTGGACGGCACCCAGTACGGCGTGTACTTCAAGGCCGCCAACAAGTCGCTGATCTGGTACAACGCCGCCGCGTTCGACAACGCGGGGGCCACTGAGCCGAAGACCTGGAAGGACTTCCTGGCGACCGCGGAGACCATCTCCGCCTCCGGTGTCACCCCGGTCTCGGTGGGCGGCGCGGACGGCTGGACCCTGACCGACTGGTTCGAGAACGTCTATCTCTCGCAGGCGGGTCCGGAGAAGTACGACCAGCTGGCGAAGCACGAGATCCCGTGGACCGACCCGTCCGTGAAGGACGCGCTGACCACGCTGGCCGAGCTGTTCGGGAAGCCGGAGCTGATCGCGGGCGGCGCGGACGGGGCGCTCCAGACGGAGTTCCCGGCCTCGGTCACCCAGACCTTCACCGGGGGCGACCAGCCCAAGGGCGCGATGGTCTTCGAGGGCGACTTCGTCTCGGTCAACATCGCGCAGACCGAGGCGAAGATCGGTACGGACGCCAAGGTCTTCCCGTTCCCGGCGGTCGGCGCGGACTCCCCCGTGGTGACCGGCGGCGACGCGGCGGTGGCGCTGAAGGACACCAAGGGCGCGCAGGCGCTGCTGACCTGGCTGGCGTCGTCGGACGCGGCGAAGATCTGGGCCGAGGCGGGCGGGTTCATCTCCCCGAACAAGGGCCTGGACCTGAAGGCGTACCCGAACAACGTGCAGCGCACGATGGCCCAGGCGCTGATCGACGCCGGCGACGACGTCCGGTTCGACATGTCCGACCAGGCCCCGCAGTCGTTCGGCGGGACGCCCGGGAAGGGCGAGTGGAAGATCCTCCAGGACTTCCTGAAGAACCCGAAGGACATCGCGGGGACCCAGAAACAGCTGGAGTCCGAAGCGGTCAAGGCGTACAAGAGCTGACGCCGTGACGACAGCGACCGCGGGGGGCGCCGGTGCGGCGCCCCCCGCCGACGAGACGAGTCCGCGCCCGTCCCCGCCGCCGGATCCGAAGAAGCCCGGCCGGGGCGTGACCGGCACCCGCAAGCTCATCGCGGCGGCGTTCCTGCTGCCCGCGCTGGTGCTGCTGGGCGCGCTGGTCCTCTATCCGATCGGGTACTCGGTCTACCGGTCGTTCTTCGACCAGGCCGGTACGGGCTTCGCCGGGTTCGACAACTACACGGCGCTGTTCACCGACGCCACGATCCTCACGGCGGTGAAGAACAACGCGATCTGGGTGGTCTTCGCCCCGACGGTCGCCACCGCGCTCGGGCTGATCTTCGCGGTGCTGACCGAACGGATCCGCTGGGGCACCGCGTTCAAGCTGATCGTCTTCATGCCGATGGCGATCTCGATGCTGGCGGCGGGCATCATCTTCCGGCTGGTGTACGACCAGGCTCCGGAGCGCGGGGTCGCCAACGCGGTGGCGGTGAGCGTGCACGACACGTTCAACGAGTCCGCCGGCTTCCCGAAGGCCCGCCCGCTGCCCGTGCACCCGCTGGAGAAGGGTGACGGCGGGACGTTCGTGTCCAAGGAGCCGATCCGGGCGGGGCAGCCGCTGCGGGTGCCGCTGGTCGGCGTGGCTCCGGCGAAGATGCCGGGCGACGCGAGGCCCGCCGAGGGCGCCCCGGCGGCCTCCGGGGACCAGATCTCCGGCACGGCCTGGCTGGACTTCACCCGGGGCGGCGGCGGCAAGCCGAATGTCGTCGACCCGGAGGAGCTGGGCCTGAAGGGCCTGAAGGTCGAGGCGGTGCGGGACGGCAGGGTCGTCGCCACGGCCACGGCCGGGGCGAACGGCGTGTTCACCCTGCCCGCCTCGGCGGACGGGGCCCAACTGCGGCTGCCCGCCGACAACTTCCGCGAGCCGTACAACGGCGTCGACTGGCTCGGTCCGTCCCTGGTGACGCCCGGGATCATCGGCAGTTACGTGTGGATGTGGGCCGGGTTCGCGATGGTCCTGATCGCGGCGGGCCTGGCCGGTCTGCCGCGCGAGCTGCTGGAGGCGGCCCGGGTGGACGGGGCCAACGAATGGCAGGTGTTCCGCCGGATCACGGTGCCGATGCTGGCGCCGGTGCTGGCGGTGGTCCTGGTGACGCTGATGATCAACGTACTGAAGGTCTTCGACCTGGTGTTCATCATCGCGCCGGGCTCCTCGCAGGACGACGCGAACGTGCTGGCGCTCCAGCTCTACCGGTCCTCGTTCGGCACGGACGCGGACCTCGGCATCGGCAGCGCCATCGCGGTGCTTCTGCTGCTGCTGGTGATCCCGGTGATGCTGGTCAACATCCGCCGGATCCGGAAGGAGGGACGCCGATGAGCAGCGCACCGGAAGTGAACACCGCGCGCATCGGCCGCCAGAAGGCGGTCACCCGGCAGCCGGGCGCTCCCGAGGCGCCCAGGGCCAGGCAGTCCCTCGGCGCCCGGATCGCCGCCCGGGCCGGCGGCGGGGCGATGCGGGTCTTCCTGGTCCTGGTCGCCCTGTTCTGGCTGATGCCCACGATCGGCCTGCTGCTGTCCTCGCTGCGCGGTCCGCAGGACATCGCGGCGACCGGCTGGTGGAAGATCTTCACCGCCCCGTCCGAGCTGACCTTCGACAACTACCAGCGACTGCTGGACAATTCGACGATCACCGGATCGCTCGTCAGCACGATCATGATCACCGTGCCCTCCACGGTGCTGGTGGTGGTGATCGGCTCGCTCGCCGGATACGCCTTCGCGTGGATGGACTTCCCGGGCCGCGACTGGTGGTTCCTGCTGGTCGTCGGACTGCTGGTGGTTCCGGTGCAGGTCGCGCTGATCCCGGTCTCCGAACTCTTCGGCACCATCGGGATCTTCGAGACGACGCTCGGGGTGGTGCTGTTCCACACGGCGTTCGGCCTGCCGTTCGCGATCTTCCTGCTGCGGAACTTCTTCGCGGAGATTCCCCGTGAGCTGCTGGAGGCCGCCCGGCTCGACGGGGCGGGCGAGATCCGGCTGTTCACCCGGGTCGTGATGCCGCTGGGCGGTCCGGCGATCGCCTCGCTCGGCATCTTCCAGTTCCTGTGGGTGTGGAACGACATGCTGGTCGCACTGATCTTCGCGGACTCCGAGTCGCCGCCGATCACCGTGGCGCTCCAGCAGCAGGTACGCCAGTTCGGCAACAACATCGATGTGCTCGCGCCCGGCGCGTTCGTGTCGATGGTGATCCCGCTGGCGGTGTTCTTCGCCTTCCAGCGGCAGTTCGTCTCCGGCGTGATGGCGGGCGCGGTCAAGTAGCTACCGCGGCACGGCCGTACGGCTGCGTACCTGCACACACGTACGTCAACAAGGAGCGGCCCGGCTCCCCGGAACCGGGCCGCTTCGCCACGCACTTCCCCCGAATGCCACGTCCGGCGTAACCCTGTCATTCCATCCGACGTTTGCGGGCCACCTGGTTCCCGCGAACGACCCATGGATGTGTAGTGCCCCGGTTCACTGTCATCGTGCCCGCATTCCGGGTCCAGGCGTATCTGCACGCGTGTCTGGATTCCGTGCTGAGTCAGTCCTTCAAGGACTACGAGATCATCGTGGTCGACGACTGCTCCCCCGACGCCTGCGGTCCGATCGCCGACGAATACGCCCGCCGGGACCCCCGCGTCACCGCGCTGCACCTGCCCCGCAACATCGGCCTGGGCCCGGCCCGTAACGCCGGGATGGCCCGGGCGGGCGGCGACTACCTGGTCTTCCTCGACGGCGACGACACCCTGCTGCCGGACGCGCTCCAGACCATCGCCGACCGGATCGACGCGACCGGCGAGCCCGATGTCCTGATGTACGACTACGCCCGTACGTACTGGACGGGCCGCAGCGTCCGCAACGTCCTGGCCGCCCATCTCGACGAGGGCGGCCCGGCCCGTTTCCGGCTCACCGACCGCCCCGAGCTGCTGCAACTCCTCATGGTCGTCTGGAACAAGGCGTACCGCCGGGCGTTCGTCGAGGCCGAGGGGTTCGCCTTCCCGCCGGGCTACTACGAGGACACCCCCTGGACCTACCCGGTGCTGATGGCGGCCGATTCGATCGCGGTGCTGGACGCCGTCTGCGTCTCCTACCGGCAGCGGCGGCGCGGCAACATCCTCTCCACCACCAGCGAGAAGCACTTCGACGTCTTCGACCAGTACGACCGGGTCTTCGCGTTCATCGACTCCCGCCCCGAACTCTCCCTGTGGCGGCCGGTGATGTTCCGCCGGATGCTGGACCACTTCTCGGCGCTGTTCGCCTCCCGGGACCGGCTGCCGCCGCACAGCCGCACCGCGTTCTTCCGCCGGGCGACCGCGTCCTGCCGCCGCTATCACACCCCCGGCGCCCCGGTCCCGCGCCGGGCGCTCCTGCGGCACGGCCTGATGCATCTCGGCGCGCGCCGAACCTACCGGGCGCTGTCGGCGGCCCAGCGCCTCGGCGGCCGGCTGCGCAAGGCGGCGGACGCCGTGCGCCGGGCGGTGCGGGGCGCGGCGCTGCGCGCGCACTACCGGATCCAGCTGCGGCTGCCGCTGCGCTCCCGGGACGCGGTGTTCACCGCCCAGGGCGGCCGGGGGTACGGGGGCAGCCCGGCGGCGATCGAGGCGAAGGTCCGCGAGCTGGTCCCGGGGGTGCGGACAGCCTGGATCTGCCGGGCCGTCGACGCCCACACCGTGCCGACCGGCAGCCGGCACCTCACGCCCGGTACCTTCGCCCACTGGACGGCGCTGGCCCGTTCCGCGTATCTGGTGAACGACGCCTCCTTCGACCGGGGGCTGGTGAAGCGGCGCGGCCAGGTGCTGCTGCAGACGCACGAGGGCACGCCGCTGCGGTCCGTGGGCACCGATCTGCTGGACCGGCCCGCCGCCGCCCGGGGCACCGACTTCGAGCAGCTGCTGCGCTCGGTCGACACCTGGGACTTCTCCCTCTCGGCGAACCCGCACTCCACCCTCGTACGGGAGCGGGCCTATCCGTCCGCGTACACGACGCTGGAGTACGGCTCGCCGCGCAACGACGTGTACCACCGCACCGGCCCGGCCGAGGTGGCGCGGCTGCGCGAGACGCTCGGCATCCCGGCGGGCAGCACGGCCCTGCTGTACGCACCGACCCACCGCGACTACCGGCTGGTCCAGCGGCCCGCCCTGGATCTGGAGCGGCTGATCCGGGTACTGGGCCCGCAGTTCGTGATCCTGGCCCGTGCGCCCCGCCCGCCGGGGCCCGGCGGCGTCCGCCGTGCGCCGCATCCCCGGATCATCGATGTCACCGCGCACCGGTCGGTGGAGACGCTGGCACTCGCCTCGGACGCCCTGATCACGGACTACGCGTCGCTGATGTTCGACTACGTGAACCTGGACCGCCCGGTGGTGCTGCACCTGGACGACATCGAGGCGTACGAGGCGGCCCGGGGCACGTACTTCGACATCACGGCGTTCCCGCCCGGCATCGTGGCCCGGAGCCAGGACGAGCTGTTCGACATCTTCGCCACGGACCACTGGCGGGGCTCCCGCTCGGCGCAGCTGCGGGCCGCGTTCCGGGCCCGGTTCTGCCCGTACGACGACGGGTACGCCGCCGAGCGGGTGGTGCGGCGGGTGTTTCTCGGGGAGACGGACGGGCTGCCGCTGCCGGTGCCGTCCGCCGCGCGCCGGACGCCCGCCGCCCGGCCCGCGCAGGACGGGGCCGGGGCGACCGTCGCAGGCTGACCCCGGCCCGTCCCCCGGGTCCGCTCAGCGTTCCAGGAACGCGAACAGCTCCTCCCAGCGGCGCAGGGTCTCCGGCTCGGAGAACCGCTGGACGCCGGACCGGGCCCGCGCGCCCATGGAGTCGCGCAGCCGGGGGTTGCCGGTGAGCCGCCGCAGCCGGTCGGCGAGGGCGGCGACGTCCCCGGCCGGGGCCAGGAGCCCGTCCTCGCCCTCCCGGACGATCTCGCGCACCCCGGGCGCGCAGTCGAAGGCGGCGCAGGGCACGCCGCTGGCCATCGCCTCCAGGAGCGCGAGCGGGAAGCCCTCTCCCCGGGAGGACTGGACGAAGACGGAGGCCTCCGCGAGGGCCCGCTCGACGTCGTCGGTGCGGCCCATCCACTCCACGGACCCGTCGAGGCCGAGGGCGGTGCACTGGGCCTTCAGCGCGGCCTCGTCCTCGCCCGCCCCGTACACCCGCAGCCGCCAGTCCGGGCGGAAGGGCGCGACCAGGGCCCAGGTGTCCAGGAGCAGGTCGATGCCTTTC
The DNA here is from genome assembly GCF_056172905.1 of Streptomyces sp. iso_384. Taxonomy (NCBI): domain Bacteria; kingdom Bacillati; phylum Actinomycetota; class Actinomycetes; order Kitasatosporales; family Streptomycetaceae; genus Streptomyces; species Streptomyces sp. iso_384. The sequence continues at coordinate 1,147,661 of NZ_JBWBTT010000001.1, read as the reverse complement.
TGGTCGCTGAGCCGGCCGATGCTGGCGACGGTCCGCTCGGTGCGCGGGGAGGGCACGGCGGGGAGGCGGGAGAGGGCGTTGGGCAGGAAGCCGACGTTGTTCATGCCGTCCCCGGCCCACCGGTCGGCGTCCTCCTCGGTGAGGACGAGCCAGTGGTCGAGGTCCCTGTAGTGGTTCATGATCCAGCGGTAGCGGTGGCTCGCGCGGGAGTAGCCGTAGGACTCGTGGCTCATGCCGATGACCCGCAGCCCGGTGGTGTCGGCCTCCCCGACCCACTCCATCGCCCAGACCTGGGTGACGATGACGACCGCGCCGGGTCGGGCGGTCGCGAAGATCTCCGAGAGCCGGCCGACCGCCCGCTTCTTCGCGGCGACGCGGGCCGCCTCCTTGCGCCGGGCGGGGATCCGGAAGCGGTCGCGGATGCCGTGGGGCGTCCAGGGGGTCGGTGGGTGGGCGGGGTAGAGGGCGGTGACGGGGTGGGCGGGCGGTTCGGGCAGCACCATCGTGAGGTCGGAGGCGTGGATGCCGATGGCGTGCACCCGGTGCCCCTGGCCGGCCAGGAGGCGGGCGGTCTGGTGCATCCAGCCGGTGACGCCGCCGAGTTCGTCGGTGCTGTTGGAGACGATGAAGATGTCGCGGCTCATCGGCCGGCCCCCCGGTCGTGGTCGGTGGTGTGGCGGGAGCCCCGGCGGACTGCGGGGCCGAAGACGGCCGCGACGGTCCTCCGGGCCGCGTCGCCCAGGTCGTAGGACCCGAACCGCTCGGCGAATTCGCGGCGTTGATCGGCGTACCGGGTGTCGGACTTCTTGAGTTCCGCGAGGGCGGTGAACAGCTCGTCCTGGGTCGCGGTCACCGGCCCGGGGGCGTTCTCCCGCAGGTCGAAGTAGCTGCCGCGCTCGTCCGCGTAGGCGTCGAGGTCGGGGGCGAACAGCACGACGGGCCGGTCGAGCAGGACGAAGTCGAACATGATGGAGGAGTAGTCGGTGATCAACACATCGGTGAGGGCGAGGAGTTCACTCACGTCGTGGTGGCGTGAGACGTCGACGACGGTGCCGGGCGGGCAGACCGGCAGCCGAGCGGACTCCAGGTAGTGGGACCGCACCAGCAGGGTGTGGGTGTCACCGAACCGCGCCGCGAACTCCCGTACGTCCAGCAGGAGTCGGCTCCTTCGCTGCTTGCCGGGGCCGCCCCGGAACGTCGGCGCGTACAGCACGGTCTTCTTGTGATCGGCCAGGCCGAGCGCCTCGGCGAGCGGCGGGCGCGGCAGCCGTCCTTCGGTCTCGGACCGGTTCCGCTCGGCGATCAGGGCGTCGTTGCGCGGGTAGCCGGTGCGCAGGAGCCGTTCCCCGGGCAGCCGGTAGGCGCGGGCGAGGGTGTTCACGTCGTGCTCGGAGCGGACGAGGAAGTGGTCGAAGCGGTCCACGGCCCGCTGGAGCCGCTCGCGCTGCGGGGCGTTCTGGAGCCGTACGCGGCTCTCGTCGAAGCCCATCCGCTTGTACGCGGAGCCGTGCCAGGTCTGGAGGTACGTGGTGTGCCGGGGCTTGCGCAGATGCTGCGGGAAGCCCTGGTTGTCGACCCAGTACTCCGCGCGGGCCAGCGCCCACAGATAGCGCCAGGACCAGCGGCGTACGAGGCGGGCGTCGTCCGGGAAGCCGGCCGGGTCGGGGTCGTAGGACCAGGTGGCGTGCAGTTTCAGGCCCTGGCGGCGGATCTCCTCGTACAGGGCGCGCGGGCTGTCGCCGTAGCAGGTGCCCATGTGGCTCTCGAAGACGACGGAGCCCCGGCGTACGGGGAGCCGGGTGAGCCAGGTGTTGTAGGCGGGGGCCTTGAAACCGCGGGAGCGGTAGCGGTCCAGCCGCCTGCGCAGGCCGCGGACGAGGAGTTTCGCCTTGCGGGCGGGCCGGAAGCGGGTGGCGTAGCGGACCAGCCGGTGGGTGGTGCGGGCCGGGCGGCGGCGGGCGGTCAGCCGGAGCGCGAAGTGGTCCTTGAGCGTGATGTAGGGCTCCCAGGTGTCCCCGGCGAGCCGTCCGAGCCGGGGCCGGGCGGCGAACCGTACCGCCCCGGCCACCTGGTCCTGCGGCGCGAACAGATCGCTGACGGACCGGGGCCCGTCGGCGCCTCCGGCGGTCACGGTCAGCCGCGCGTCCCATGCCGTGTCGCGGACGCCGACGGGGCGCAGGCGGCGCGAGACGTCGGCCCGCGCGCGCCAGATGATCCCGTTGCCGTCGTGCCGGACCTCCTCGACCGGGAACGCGACGGCGCGCACCCCGCCCCGGGCCCGGAACTCCAGGGTGGCGGTGAGGGGGGTGCCGGGGGTGGGCCCGCTGTGGCCGGGCAGCACGAGGCGCCCTTCGAGCAGCAGGCGGCCGTCCTCGGCGGTGGAGCAGCGGGTGAGCCGGTTCATCAGCCGGAGTTCGCCGAACGGGCGTTGCTGGTAGCCGAGTTCGGTGATGTCGAGAGGCGGGCCCGCGATGTCACGGCCGCCGCCCTCGCCGCCGCTACTGCCGTTGCCGCCCCAGGTCACCCGCCCGTCGGCGTCCGTCGTCAGCGGCGCGCACACGGTGGCGGGCCGGCTCAGCGCGTACGCCGCCGCGAGGGCCCCTTCCGCGTCGCCCCGGGCCAGCAGGGTCACGGCGACCCGCTCCAGCGGCGGCAGATCCGGCGGTACGGGCCTGGTCAGCGTGCGGGCGGCCGCCGCGGCGACCCGGGCGCGGCGGGCGGCGGGCAGCCCGGGGAAGGAGCGGACCAGCGGCACCAGATGATCCCGGGCGAACGCCCTCTCCCGCTCCTCGCGCAGTTCGGGCAGCCCGCGCGCGAGGAGGGTGTTGGCGACCCGGCGGTGGGCCTCGACCAGGGCGGTGAGGTCGCGGGCCCGGTCGGGGACGGCCCGGCCGGTCACGATCAGCCGCCGGACCAGGGCGATCCGGCCGACCGCTGCGGCGGCGAGCGGGCCGAACAGGATCTCGCCGTGCGCCAGGTCCTCCTCGTACCGCAGACCGTGCCGCCGGGCGGCCTCGCGGCGCAGACAGAATCCGGTCACCAGGGCGTCCCTGACGACGAGTTCGGGGGCCTCGGTGAAGCGGGCGAGGGTACGGGAGCGGGCGAACAGCTCGCCCTGCCAGGACGGTTCGCGCTCCTTGCCTCCCTCGTCGGCGGCCCGGCTCCAGCGGCCGGCGATCAGGTCGGCGCGGCTGGTCTCGCCCGCCTGCCAGAGGTTGCGGCAGGCGTGGAGCTGGAGGCGTTCGCCGGTGGTGAGGACCAGGACGTACCGGCCGTTCGCCGCGTCCAGGCCCGCGTTGCGCAGGGCGCCGGTGGTGCGGACGGCCGGGTCGGCGTGGACGAGGAGGATCCGCCCGGGGGCCCGCTCGGCGAGGATCCGGGCGACGGTGCGGACGGCCGGGTCGGCGGCGGCGGCGAGGACCACGACGGCCTCGGCCCCGCGCAGCGACTGACCGAGCACGGACTCCACCGAGGCACGCAGGGCGTCGGCCCCGCCCGGTCCGTCGTTGTCCCCGCCGCCGGTGATCACACAGCTGAAGTCGCTCATGCCTGCTCCCCCTTGAGCATCCGGTCGACGACCCCGGCGGCGGCGCTCCCGTCGTCGAGGTCGCAGAACGCCTCCCGGAACCGCGCGTAGGCCTCCCGGTGCCCGGCGGTGGCGGCCTCCGGGTCGCGCAGGGCGGCCACGATTCCGGCGGAGTCGGGGATCAGGGGGCCGGGGGCGCGGTGCTCGAAGTCGAAGCAGAAGCCGCGCAGGGTGTCGCGGTAGTGGGCCAGGTCGTGGGTGTGGAAGAGCATCGGGCGGCCGGTCTGCGCGAAGTCGAACATGATCGAGGAGTAGTCGGTGACCAACACGTCGCTGATCAGCAGCAGTTCGGAGACGTCCGGGTGGCGCGAGACGTCGCGTACGAAGGCGGTGTCCGGGACGCTGCCGCCGACGAGGTAGTGGCGGCGGACCAGCAGCACCCGGTCCTCGCCGAGGGCCTGCTGCGCCTGTTCCAGGTCGAGCCGGAGATCGAGCCCGTAGCGTCCGCCCTGCCGGGGCTGGTCGTCGCGCCAGGTGGGGGCGTACAGGATCACGCGCCGCCCCTCGGGGATCGCGAGCTGTTCCCGTACGGCGGCGGCGACCTTGTCCCGGTCGGGGGCGTACAGCAGATCGTTGCGCGGGTAGCCGCACTCCAGGACCTCGCCGGAGTAGCCGAACGCGCGGCGCAGGACGGGGGTGGAGAAGCTGTTCGGGGAGACGAGCACGCTCCACTGGGCGGACCGGTGCTCCATGGACGCCATGTACGCGGCGTCGGCGTGCGGGGTGCCCGCGAGGTCGCGGCCGATGCGCTTGAGCGGGGTGCCGTGCCAGGTCTGGACGACGCACTGGCCGTCGGCCCGCTCGAACCACTCGGGGAGATGGGTGTTGGTGACGATCCACCGGCTGCGGGCCAGCGCCTGGTACCACTCGGCGCTGTGCAGGGCGACGGGCCGCACCCCGTCGGGCACGGCCGCCTGCTGGTCGCGGACGACCCACAGGTGCTCGATGTCCGGTTCCCTGGCGGCGAGTTCGCGGTGGATGGCGCGGGGCGAGTCGGAGAACTGGCGGCCGTCGTAGCTGGAATAGAGGACGGTGGGGCGCGTCGCTGCCGGGGCGACGGTGCGGACCACGGCGTACCGCTCGCGCCGGACGCGCTGCCCGTACGGCCCCCGGTCGACGGCCGGGAGCGCGCTGCCGGACTCCAGGACGAGCCGGTCGTGGTGGCGGCGCTGGAGGGTGAAGTCCCGGCCGCCTTCGTGCCGTTGCCGGGGCAGGGTGCTGTGCAGGGGGGTGACCGCCCGGAGCGGCCGGTACGCCTCCGGGTCCCGCTCCCCCGGTGCGCGCAGGAAGAGGTACCAGCGCCCCTCGGCGAGCGGCAGCGCTCCGCCGGGCCCTTCGACGGCTGCGGGTGCGATGACGGCCCGGAAGCCGTCGCCCCCGGCCCGCTCCATGTCGACGACGGCTTCCTCCTGGTGGCCGCCGTGGCGCAGGACGAGTTCCCGTGCGGTGCCCGTGGGCTCGGGGAAGGTTCCTTCGAGCACCAGCTCGCCCGATTCCTCCCAGGCGGCGGAGGTGACGACGGGCTGGACGGCCCGGTCGGTGAGGACGAGGTCGCCGGAGGGGTTGGGGGCCGCGTACAGCTCACGGCCGCCGGGCAGTGGGTAGCGCCCGTCCTGGCCGTCGGGGCGCGCGGCGACGGTCAACGGCTCGCCCTCGCCGATGAGTTGCACGCCCCAGATGTCGTTCTCCCCCCGGAACACGCTGAGCGGGATGTCCGCCGCCCGGGAGCCGGGCGAGCCGCGCAGGGCGAACTCCCGGGTCTCCTTGGTCCGCCACTCGGTGAGCCGCAGCGCGACGGGCCCGGCGTCGCGGAGGACCTTCACCTCCAGGCGCACGGTGTCCTCGACCGCCGACTGCCCGGTCAGGACGGCGGCGACGCGTTCGGTGCGCAGCTCCAGCTTGTTGCCGGACAGGACGGGGACGATCCGGGTGCGCTCGTCGGTGTACGTCACGGCGGGCGGGGCCGGGGTGCCGACGAGCCGCATCGGACCCCGGCGCGGCCGGCCCGCGCCGACGACGACGGCCTCCGGCTTCCAGGTCGTACGGTCGCCCTTGGTGGTGAGCCTGCGCGGGTCGACGACGGCCTCGAACCCGGCGCGGTCGTACCGGTGCAGGGAACGGCCGGACCGGGCGGTGGCCTCGTCGCCGCCGACGGGCCGCAGCCGCAACGGGATCAGCCGCTTCCCGGATCGCAGCCAGCCGAGCCGCGGGGTCCCGCCCGGGGCGTTGCGCACATAGGCGTACCCGGTCAGACGCAGCAGCCCGTCCCGCCAGACGGCCTCGGTGAGGTGGGCGTGGACGGGCAGGTCGGCGGCGGTCAGGGCGGTGGTGGCGGGCGGCAGCGGGTCGCGGACGGCGGGGTGGTGGGCGCGCGGGCGGAGCAGTCCGCGCACGTGGAAGGTGTCCCGGTCCTTCTTCTCGTCGGCGAGGAGGGCGAGGAGTTCGGGCAGCCGGCGTTCGCGGATGAGCTGCCACTTGACCCGGAGATGCAGGGGCAGTTCGGCGAGGACGCCGGGTTCGACGGCGGCGGCGAAGGCCCCGGCGTGCTCCAGGAAGGCTTCGTGGAACTCCGCGTCGCCGTCCGGCAGGGCCTCGATGAACAGCCACAGGTCGCCGGAGAGCGCGTGGGCGTCGTAGCGGCGCTTGGCCTCGGCGGCGCCGGCCGCTGCCCCGGTGGTCTCCGCCCGGTCGGCGAGGAAGCGGCTGACGGTGGTGACGGCGGTGACCCGGTCGCGGATGCCCCGGGGCACGGCCCGCCGGGTGGTGATCGAGCCGTCGCGGTCGCGCCAGTGGTAGACGGGTTCTTCGACGACGTCGACCGAACTCGCCAGGAAGTGGGCGGGCAGGACGACGGCGATGTCCTCGTACAGCACACCCGTCGGGAAGGCGAAGGCGTGCTCGTCCCAGAAGGTGCGACGGAAGACCTTGTTGCAGGCGATGCGGTCGCCGAGCAGGATCCAGTCCCGTGTGACATGGGTGGCCGGGCGAGCCTTCTCCATCGGCTTGCGGAACATCGGGGACTGTTCGAGCTCGCCGCCCGCGCGCAGCCGGAGCACGTTGCCGGTGGCGAAGTCGGAGCCGGAGCGGTCGAGTTCGGCGAGCATCCGGGCGTACGCACCGGGCGGCACGACGTCGTCGCTGTCGACGAACGTCAGGAACTCCGCCTCGGGGTGGGCCTCGCGGATCCCGGCGTTGCGGGCCGCGCCGAGCCCGGCGTTCTCCTGCCGGAGCAGCCGGAAGCGCGGGTCGCGGTCCACGAACTCCTGCGCGACGACCGGGCCGTTGTCCGTGGATCCGTCGTCGACGAGGACGATCTCCAGGTCCGGCATGGTCTGTTCGGCGAGCGAGGAAAGGCAGGCACCGAGGTACTCCTCGACGTTGTAGAGGGGGACGACGACGGTGAGACGGGGTGCCATCGCGGCGCACGATCCTTCCGGGGACTGGGGCTTCGGGGGCGTGGAGAGGCCCGCCGGGGGCCATGGGGTACAACCCGCGCCGGGGGGACGGGTCACCCGAGGGGGTCCGTTCGGGTGACGCGGAGGGCGGAGTCGGGGTGCCCTGGGGCGTGCCGCGAGCGCGTTCGAGCCCCGTACCGGAAAGGGCACGGGGCTCGGTGCTCCGGCACCGCCCCGAAGGGCGCGGGCCTCGGGGCGGAGCGTCAGGGTTTGACGGCGATGCGGCCCTCGTCCATCCGCAGCAGGAGGAGCTGCTCACCGGTCTTGTCGAGGAACTCGTCGACCGCCTGCCGCGAACCCTGCCAGTAGCCGTAGTCGTCGATCAGCAGGACTCCGCCGCTGACCAACCGGGAGTACAGATGCTCCAGTTCGCGCTTCGTGGAGGCGTACCAGTCGGTGTCCAGGCGCAGGATGGAGATCTGCTCGGGGGCCTGCGCGGGGACGGTGTCCTCGACCCGGCCCTGCACGTAGTGGACGCGCTCCTTCGGGTACGGGATGTTCTCGAAGCCCGCCTTGACGTCCTCCAGCGAGGCGACCGCCCAGATCGGCCGGTCCTTGCCCTGGGCGTCCAGCAGTTCCCGGGCCGGCCGGCCGTCGCGCCGCAGGTCCTCGGCGGTGGGCGGGGTCATGCCCTCGTACGTGTCGAAGAGGTACAGATCGCGCTCGGTCTCCCCGACGGAGAGCAGGGTCCGGGCGCAGGCCTGCATGGAACCGCCACGCCAGACGCCGCACTCGACGATGTCACCGGGGATGTCGTGCCGGGCGATGTGCCGGGTGGCGAGGATGAAGGCGTTGAGCCGCTCCGGCGAGGTCATCGAGTACGGCTTGACCGCACGGATGATGTCCTTGGCCTCGTCGTCGTAGTCCTCCGGGAGCGCCGGGGCGGGCTTCCTCGCCTTGGGCTTCGCTGCCGCCGGGGACACATGGGCGGGGGCGGGGGCGATGGCCGGAGCGGCGGCCGACGCCGCTGCGGGACCGGCGGGGGCGGTGCGGGCGGCGGGCACCGTGACGCGCCTGAGCTGATATCCGGTGAGCTGCTGAAGGACGCCGTTGACGGCGTTGCGCCAAGCCATGCCCCGGGACAGTACGCGCGATTTGTGGCTCATGTCACCTTTCGTCAACCTGCCATTGATCGGGGCGGGTCCTGTTCGACCGAGGCGGCCGGCGCGGGCACGGCCCTCGGGCGTCCGCACTCCGCGCGGCCGTCGAGCGGCGCGGGCAGCGGGACGGAGTCGACGCCGCCGACCCGGTTCGCCCACCAGACGGCCAACTCCCGTACGGCGAACATGGTCAGGCGCGGATAGCGCTGCGGCTTGCGGAAGACGCCGACGGAGTCGCCCCAGTAGGCGGCCTTCCTGTCGATGGCACGGTAGTCGTGCCAGATGCCCTTCTGCGGCGGGAAGTCGGTGTAGGCCTCGCGCAGTTCGAGCCGGGAGTGCGCGGCGAGCGCCCGGAAACCGTCGGGGTAGTAGCGCCAGCAGTCCTGCGCGTCGTGGACATGGCCGCGCGAGGGGGCGGTGACGAAGGCGTGCCCGCCCGGCTTCAGGATCCTGGCGATCTCCAGCATGGAGGCCCAGAAGAACGGGATGTGCTCGAACGCCTGCCCGGACAGCACGACATCGGCGCTGTTGGAGCGGGCGGGGATGCGGTACGGCTTCTTCATCACGGCGTCCACGTTGGGCCCGTCCTGCACATCGACGCCGAAGTAGTCGACGGGATGTCCGGCGAGGAGCGCCCGGTGGGTGCGGGTCTGCTTGCCGGAGATACGCGACCCGAGGTCGACGACCCGGTACGCGCCGTTGCCGGAGGCAGGCCCTTCGACGGGCAGGTACTCCTTGACGCAGAGTTCCATCTGCTCGTAGGCGGACCGGTGCATGGACGTCTCCCAACATGGCGGAGTGAGCGAACTGTTGGGCACAACGACCGCGCGGGTCGGAGGAATCGGCGCGGGGAGCGCGCCGTGGGCCATTCGGGTGGCGGGCACGCCCCCGGGTCACCCGGCCGGGGCGAAGAACCTCCGGACGACGCGTTCCGCCGCGTGCCCGTCGTCGTACGGGCAGAACCGCTCCCGGAACGCGGTGCGCAGCGCGGCCGACGCGGGCGAGCGCCACTCTCCCGTCCGGAACGCCTCCGCCAGCTGTTCGGGGGTGGTGGTGACGGGCCCCGGGGTGTCGCCGGACCGCCCGGAGAGCAGGTCGACGTAGGTGCCGCGTGCGGCACGGTAAGCGGTCCAGTCGGGGGCGTGGACGACGATCGGCCGGTCCAGGCAGGCGTAGTCGAAGATCAGGGAGGAGTAGTCGGCGATCAACGCGTCTGCGGCGAGGCAGAGTTCCTCGACCCGGGGATGCGCGGTGACGTCGAGGACGCGCCCGGTCGGCGCGCTCTCGACGAGTCCGGCTGACCGCCCGTAGAAGTAGTGGGCGCGGACCAGCACCACGTACGCCGGGCCGAGTTCACGCGCCAGCCGCTCCGGGTCGAGGTCGGGCTCGAAGCCGGTGCGGTAGTCGCGGTGGGTCGGGGCGTAGAGCAGGGCCGTCTGCCCCTCGGCGATGCCCAGCTCGGCACGGATCTTCGCGATGTCGTCGGCGGTGGCGGTGAAGTAGACGTCGTTGCGGGGGTATCCGAGGTCGATCCGTTCGTACGCGCCCGGGTAGACGCGGTCCCACACCTCGGTGCTGTGCGGGTTGGCGGAGAGGCTGAAGTCCCACTGCCGGACATGGGCGAGGATCTTGTCGAAGTCGGCCTTCCGGGCGAGGGCGGGGTAGGCGCGCTGGTCGAGCCCCATGGTCTTGAGCGGGGTGCCGTGGTGGGTCTGGAGATAGCGCTGACCGGGCCGTTTGGTGAACCCGCCGGGAAAGCTGGAGTTGTTGACCAGATAGGTGGCGGTGGCGATGGCCCGCCAGTAGGGGCGCGAGCCCTCGATGACGTACGGCACACCGGCGGGCATCCGGTCGCGGTGCCGGGAGGAGACGGCCCACACGCCCCGGATGTGCGGGGCCAGTTCGCGGGCCTTGGCGTGGATCGCGGCCGGATTGCAGGCGACGCCCCGGTTCCAGTACGCCCCGTAGACGGCGAGGTCGGGGTCGAGCGGGCGGTGCAGGTCGGCGCGGTAGACGGCCCGCATGGCCTGGCGGCGGACGAACCGCTTCACGGAAGCTCTGGTGGGCATGGCAGCCGAGCGTAATCGCCTGTCCGGACGGCCGGGGGCCCGCGTTCACCCGTTCGGGTCAGCGCCGGTGACCCCGGGAGCCGCCCCCTGTTGACCAGGACATGAAGTCACCCCTCCTCAGCGTCGTCGTCCCCGTCCACAACGTCGAGGCCTACCTTGAGGACTGCCTGCGGTCGGTGGCGGAGCAGACCCTCGCGGCGATCGAGGTGGTCATGGTCGACGACGGTTCGACGGACGGCAGCGCCCGGATCGCGGCGGAGTTCGCCGCCCGGGACAGCCGCTTCCGGCTGATCCGGCAGCAGAACGCCGGCCTGAGCGCCGCCCGCAACACCGGCGTCCGCCACACCACCCCCGCCGTCCCCTACCTGGCGTTCGCCGACAGCGACGACATCGTCGTGGGCGACGCGTACGAGCGGATGACGGCCTCGCTGGAGTCGACCGGTTCCGATCTGGTGACCGGCAACGTGTGGCGGCTGACCGGGCAGGGACGGCAGCAGGCCTGGCAGTACCGCTGGCTGACGGGCACCAGGGCGCGTACGCACATCACCCGGGATCCGCGTCTGCTGGCCGACCGGGTGGCGTGGAACAAGGTTTTCCGGCGCTCCTTCTGGGACGCGCACGGCTTCGCGTTCCCCGAGGGCAGGCTGTACGAGGACACCCCGGTGATGATCCCCGCGCACCATCTCGCGGGCTCGGTCGACGTCCTCGCCGAGCACGTCTACTACTGGCGGGTGCGGGAGGGTTCGATCACCCGGCGACGGACGGACGTCACGGGCGTACGGGACCGGATCGCGGCGTGCGAGCAGGTCAGCGCGTTCCTGGGCGGCCGGGACGCGGGACAGCGGCGGGCGTACGACGCTTCCTGTCTGCGCGACGACTTCGGGTACTTCCTGGACGGCCTGCCGATGGGCGGCGAGGCGTACCGGGCGGCGTTCCTGGAGGGGGCCGGGGCGTTCGTCGACCGGGCGGGGCCCGGGGTGCTGGAGGGGCTGCCGGTGGAGCTGCGCATCAAGTGGCAGCTGGTGCGGGAGCGGCGCCTCGCGGAGCTGCTGGAAGTCCTTGCCTTCGAACGGGCCAACGGGGCGGGCACGTTCGCCGTCGAGGGTCTTCCGGGGCGACGCCGGGCGGTGTACCCCGGCGTGCGCGGCGCGAGCGCCCGGCTCGCGGGCAGGGACATCCCGGCGGTGGCGCGGCTGTCGGAGGCGCGGTGGGGCGTGGACGGGAAGCTGCGGCTGCGCGGGTACGCGTATCTGCGCAACCTTCCCGCCGCCTCCGCCCGGCAGCGGCTCACGGTGGGAATGGTCCGGGCGGAGCGGGGCCGGCAGGTGCGGCCGGTGCCCGTGCGTTCCGTGTCCGCGCCCGAGGCGACGGTGAACTCCGGTCAGGAGCTGCACGATTACGGCCACGCGGGCTTCGAGATGACCCTCGACCCGGACCGGCTGCCCGCGACGGCGGGCGGCGGCTGGCTGGTAGGCCTGGTCCTCGCCGGGCCCGGGACGGTCCGCCGGGTCGCGGTGCGCGCCCCGGACGCGGGTGCGGACCAGCCGCTGACGCACGACCTGGGCGACGGGCGGCGGGCGGTGCTGGACTTCCGGGCCGGCCGGCTCCGGCTGACCGTGTCACGGCTGCGGGCCCTGGCCGAGGGCCACCGGGCGGTCGAGGCGGAGGGATCCCCGCTGGACATCACGGGCCGGCACTTCGACGGAAGCAGGCCCACGGCACTGCTGCTGACACGCGACGGGGGCGAGGAGCGGTCCTGCGGGCTGGAGTACGCGGAGGGCGGGGCACACGGAGAGCACGGGGAGGGCGGGGCGCAGGGGGTCGCGTTCAGGGTGCGTGTGCCGCTCGCCGAACTCGCCGACGCCCCGCCCGCCCCGCATCGCGCCCCCCGCGAGGTCGAGGCGGCGAGCGGGCCGGAGAGCGGGGCCCGGTGGCGGGTCCGGCTGCTGCTCGCCGACGGCAGCCGCGTACCGCTGCCCGCGGCCCCGGACCTGCCGCCGCCCGCGTACGCGGATCCGGCGGGCGACCTGGTGCTGGACCTGGCGGGGCTGCCGTACGCGGACGGGGTGGAGTGCACGCCGGAGGGGGGCGTACGCATCCGGGGGGCGTGCGCGGGTACGGCGACCGCGCCCCCGTCCGCGTACGGCGGCCGCCTGGTCCTGCGCCACGAGACCCTGCACGAGACGGTCCCGGTCACGGAGTCCGTCGTGAACGCGAACGGCGCTTCGGACGAGCGTCCGGGCGGGGCTGAGGCCGGGGAAGGCTCCACGGTCGGGGCCGCTGCCGAGGGCGGGACCGGCACAGCGGCCGCTGCCGCTGACGGCTCAACGCCCCGGCCGCCCGCCGCCGCTCCGGGCCGGTTCTCCGCGCTGGTCGTCCCGCCGCTTCCGGAAGGCCGCTGGGAGCTTCGCCTGGACGGGCGCCCGGTACGCGTCCTCGGTTCCGTCGCCGCGCGGTTGCCCTGTGCCGGAGGCGTCGAGGGCGCGTTGCGCCTGGACCGGCGGCACGGTGACCGGCTGTCCGTGGTCGCGGGGCCGGAGTCGCCGGCGGCGGGCATCGGGCGGAGCGCGTACGGAAGGCGGCTCCTGCGCGCCGCGCACCACCGCGACCGGCGCACGAACCTCCCGCTCCGCGACACCGTCCTCTACGCGGGCGGCGACTCCCCGCGCGCCGTGCACGCCGAGCTCGTGCGCCGGGGCACGAAGGCCGAACACCTGTGGGTCACCGGTACCACCCCCGGCCGCATCACCCACGTCCCGCCCGGCGCGCGGGCCGTCCCGGTGCACAGCCCCGCCTGGTACGAGGCGCTGGCCCGCTCCCGCCGGATCGTCACGGACGAGCAGCTGCCCGGGTGGTTCGAGCGACGGCCGGGGCAGACCGTCGTCCAGACCTGGCACGGCACCCCACTCGGCCGGTTCGGCGGCGGCCTGGCGGACACCCTCTACGCCGACCACCAGTACCTCGCCACCCTGCCGCAGCGATCGGCCCAGTGGTCGGTGCTGGTCTCTCCGAGCCGCTTCGCCACCCCGTGGCTGCGCAGGTCGCTGGCGTACGAGGGCGAGGTGCTGGAGGCCGGGTCGCCCGCCAACGACGTGCTGTTCCCGCCCGTCCGGGACAAGGCCGCCGAGGAGGTGCGGCGCGGACTCGGCATCCCGGAGGACCACCGCGTCGTGCTGTACGCGCCGACCTACCGCGACCACCTGGCCCATCCCCCGGCCGCCTCCGCCGACCGCACGGCCCCCGGCCCGTACCGCTGGGACCCGGCGCTCGACCCGTACGCCCTGGCGCGGTCGCTCGGTCCCGGCCACACGGTCCTGGTGCGCCGCCACCCCCGGGTCACCGGCGACGTCCCGGCCGGGCCCGGTGTGCTCGACGTGTCCGGACACCCGGGGGCGGCCGGGCTGCTGCTGGTGGCCGACGTGCTGGTGACGGACTACGCGGGGCTGATGTTCGACTTCGCGCTGACGGGCCGGCCGATGCTGTTCCACACGTACGACCTGGAGCACTACCGCGACACCGTGCGCGGCTTCTGCCTGGACTTCGAGACCCGGGCGCCGGGGCCGCTGCTGGTCACGACGGACGAGGTGGCGCAGGCGCTGCGCGACACCGGGTCGCTGGCGGCCCGGCACGCCGACGCGTACGAGAGCTTCCGCCGCGACTACTGCGACCTGGACGACGGCGGCGCGGCGGCCCGGGTCGCGGACCGCCTCCTGGCGGACGCGCCGTAGGGCGGGCGGGCCGTAGGGCGGGCGGGTCGTAGGGCGGGCGCACCTCAGGGCGGACACACCGTGGGGCGGACGTCTCCATCCCTCATCCCCCGGACGAGTGGCGGCGGGGAGAACGGTCCCGCCGCACGGAACCCATGAGACGTGCCCCTTTTCTCCGCTGCCTCCTCCGCCCCGTCCTCCGACCTGCCGCCCTCCGGCCTCCCGCCCGCCGCGACCGGAGGCGGCGGGGCCGACGGGGCGGTCCGGCCGCCCCTGTGGCTGCCGTCGCCGTACCTCGTGCTGGGCGGGCTGCTGTGGGCGGTGCTGTCGGCGGCGGCCTGGCAGGCTCCGCTGTGCTGCGAGGCCGGGCTCCAGGCGGCGGTCGTCGAACGGCTGCGGGTGAACCTGCTGCACCCGGCGTTCCCGATGACCGACCTGCCCGCCGTGGCGAGCGCGCACTACTCCCCGTACGCGCTGATCCAGGGGCTGGCCGCCCGTGCCGCCGGGTTCTCGGGTCCGTCCGTCGTCGCGCTGGCCGCGTCGGTGAACCTGCTGCTCCTGCTCACCGGGATCGGCCGGCTCACCCGGCTGCTGACCCCGAACCGCTGGGTGCCGGTGCTCCTCCTCGTACCACTGGCCCTGATCCACTGGGCGGACCCGGCCCGGTGGAGCGCGCCGAGCACGTTCGCGGTCGCGGTCACGCTGCACCTGTGGGCGTGGACGGGCCGCGCGGCAGCCCGGACCGCCCGCCCCGGCGACCCGAGGCCCGGCCGGGCGCCCCGGTGGCCGGAGGCGGCCGGGATCGGTGTGCTGCTCGGGCTGGTCCTGCTGGTCCACCCGCCGACGGCGGTCGGCGCGGCGATCGGGTGCCTGGCCCTGATCGCGATCCGGACGCGGACCCGGATCCGGCCGACCGTGTGGCGGTGGGCGTTCGCCGTCGTGTGCGCGGTGACGGTGGCGGCGCTGTGGCCGTACTACAACGGGCTCACCGCCGAGCGCACCCCCGCCGACGGCCGGACCACCGGGCCTCCGGCGGCCGAGGGGGTGCGGGCGGCCGGGGAGCCGTACGCCTGGGCGACCGCGTACGTGCCTCCGGGCGAGGTGGTCCTGACGGACAGCCGCCCGGCGATGTACGCGCTGGCCGGGCACGGGGCGTACGTGCTGGCCGACGCGCTGCCGGACGCGGGGCTCGCGACCACGGAGCGGCGGGAGCGGAGCCGGGCGGTCGCCGCCTACCTCGACACATCGACCCCGCAGGCCCGGCGGGACGGGATCACCGCCCGGTACGGGGTGCGGTGGCTGCTGCTGACCCGCTTCCAGCGGCTGCCCGAGAACGCGACGGTGCTGGCGTTCAGCCCGCGCACGGGCGAGGTGCTGGCGCGGGTGCCGGCGACGGGATGAGCGTCCTCAGGCGTGCTTGAGGGCGGCGACCGCCGAGGCCGCCAGATCGTCCAGGTAGCCCCGGGGCAGTTCGCCGCGGACGACGACGAGCCGCCAGTACAGCGGCCCGACGATGAGGTCGAGCGCCCGGTCCGGATCGCTCCCTTCCGGCAGCTCCCCCCGGGCCACCGCCTCCCGCACCACCACGGCGGCGACGCCCTGCTGCTGGTCCAGGAGCGCGGCCTTGATCGCCTCGGAGATCTCCGGATTGCGGGCCGCCTCGACCAGCAGGTCCGGGATGACCTGCGAGGCGACCGGGTGGCGCAGGGCGTAGGCGGCCAGTTCGAGGACGGCGCGCACATCCCCGTACAGCGATCCGGTGGCCGGGGCGGGCATCCCCTGGGCGGCGACGGCCGCGACCAGGTCGAGGACGAGCGCCAGCTTGGACTTCCAGCGGCGGTAGACGGCGGTCTTGCCGACGCCCGCGCGCCGGGCGATGCCCTCGATGGACATCCGGGCGAACCCCACCGCGGCGAGTTCCTCGAAGACGGCGGCGCGGATGGCGTCGGTCACGTCCTCACGCAGGACGGCGGCGCCTGCGGGGGCGCGGCGGCGGGTTCCCCGTTCGGTGGTCATGGCCCGCAGCATAGTCGGCCGCGACGAAACGGTTGCGTTGCGACGTACAAGCGTCCTACTCTCAGCGTTACGACGATACGGCCCCGTCCCAACGAGGGCGTCCCCACGGGACCGTACCGTCCCATCCCCCTCCGCTTCCGTCGAAAGCGATCGTCCGTGGTGAGCCAGACAGCAGCTCCGCCGTCCCCGGTGAGCACCCCCGGCCAGGCCGTTCCCACCTACGCACCCGGTGAGCTGGCGGCCCTGGCCGCCCGGCACGGCCTGACGGTCAGCGGTGCCCGGCCCTCGTTGCCCGCGTACATCCGGCAGCTCTGGGGGCGGCGGCACTTCATCGCCGCGTTCGCGACGGCCAAGCTGACGGCCCAGTACAGCCAGGCGAAGCTCGGCCAGATCTGGCAGATCATGACGCCGCTGCTGAACGCGACCGTCTACTACTTCATCTTCGGCGTCCTGATGGACACCAGACGCGGGGTGGAGGACTTCGTTCCGTTCCTGGTCACCGGGGTCTTCATCTGGACCTTCACCAGCAGTTCGATCACCGCGGGCACCCGGGCGATCAGCGGCAACATCGGCCTGGTGCGGGCCCTGCACTTCCCGCGCGCCTCGCTGCCGGTGGCGCTGGCGCTCCAGCAGTTGCAGCAGCTGCTGTTCTCGCTGGGCGCGCTGACCCTGATCCTGCTGGTGTTCGGCCAGTACCCGCGGCCGTCCTGGCTGCTGGCGATCCCGGCCCTGGCGCTCCAGGCACTGTTCAACACCGGCCTGTCGATGGTCATGGCCCGGCTGACGGCCAAGACCCCCGACATCGCGCAGCTGACCCCGTTCGTGCTGCGGACCTGGATGTACTCCTCCGGCGTGATGTGGAGCCTGGACCATCTACTGGCCGGCGACCGGGTGCCGCACGCGGTGCTGGTGCTGCTGGAGTACAACCCGGCGGCGATCTACATCAACCTCGTGCGGTACGCGCTCATCGACAGCTACAGCGGGCTGCCGGCGCACGTGTGGGCGGCGGCACTGGGCTGGGCCCTGCTCTGCGGAGTCGCCGGCTTCGTGTACTTCTGGAAGGCCGAGGAGACGTACGGACGTGGCTGACACCGAGAACGTTCCCGCGGACCGGCGCGTCCCGACCGTCGTCGTCGACGACGTCCACATCACGTACACGGTCAACGGCGCCCGTACGGGCAGGGGCAGCGCCACCTCGGCGCTCAGCCGGCTCACCACCCGCCGCGCGACTCCCGGCGCCCGCAAGGTGCACGCCGTGAAGGGCGTCAGCTTCGCCGCGTACAAGGGCGAGGCGATCGGCCTGATCGGCTCCAACGGCTCGGGCAAGTCCACGCTGCTCAAGGCCGTCGCGGGCCTGCTCCCGCCGACCCGGGGCCGGGTCCACACCCAGGGCCAGCCCTCGCTGCTCGGCGTGAACGCGGCCCTGATGGGCGATCTGACCGGCGAGCGCAACGTGGTGCTGGGCGGACTCGCGATGGGCATGACGCGCGAACAGATCCGCGAACGCTACGACGGGATCGTCGACTTCTCCGGCATCAACGAGAAGGGCGACTTCATCACGCTGCCGATGCGTACGTACTCCTCGGGCATGGGCGCACGGCTCCGCTTCTCCATCGCGGCGGCCAAGAGCCACGACGTACTCCTGATCGACGAGGCCCTGTCCACGGGCGACGCCAAGTTCCAGCGCCGCAGCAAGGACCGCATCAAGGAACTGCGCGCCGAAGCGGGCACGGTGTTCCTGGTGAGCCACAGCAACAAGTCCATCACCGACACCTGCGACCGGGCCCTGTGGCTGGAGGCGGGCACCCTGAGGATGGACGGCCCGGCAAAGGACGTAGTGGCAGCGTACGAGGCCTTCACGAACCGCAAGTAGCCTTCCCACCCGCACAACCCCAGCCCGCCCGGCGATTGAGGGCATCCTTTCAGCCCGTCCACACGCCCCCAGCCCGCCCGGCGCTTGAGGACAAACCCCCACGCCGAGGGGCCGGCACCCCACCAGGTACCGGCCCCTCAGACGTACGACAACAACCTCTACGCGTGCGTACGCAACAACGTCCGCATGGTGCGCATGGCCACCGACAGATTCGCCAGATCGAACGCGTCCGACCCCTGGATCTCCTCCAGCGTCGACCGCGACCGGGCAAGAATCGCCGCGTTCTTCGCCTCCCACGCCCGGAACCGCTCCTCCGGCGTCGAGGACCCGTTCCCCACGCTCAGCACGTCCGACGTGAGCGCCGCATGCGCCGCGTACAGGTCCTCGCGGATGGACGCGCGGGCCATGGACTGCCAGCGGTCGGCCCGCGGCAGCTCGATGATCCGGTCCATCAGCTGGGTGATCCGCAGCCGGTCCGCGAGGTCGTAGTAGACCTCGGCCACCTCCAGCGGCTCCTTGCCCGTACGGTCGGCGATGGCCACGATGTCCAGCGCCGGGAAGGCGGAGGAGAATCCGGCCACCCGCACCGCCAGCTCGTCCGGCACACCCGCGGCCGTCAGCTCGTCCAGGATCGAGTGGTACCAGTCCAGGTCCGCGCCCTTGACCAGCTTGGGCAGCTCGTTCCAGACCTGCTCGACGCCGTCCCGGAACAGGTCGATGGTCTCCGCGATGGCGACGGGCTGCGGCCGGTTGCCCAGCAGCCAGCGCGAACCGCGCTCGACCAGTCGCCGCGAGTGCAGCCGGATCCGGGTCTGGACATCGGCGGCGACCTTGTTGTCGAGCGCCTCGACGGCGTCCCACACCGAGGACAGGCCGAAGATCTCGCGGGCCGTGTACTGGGCCCGCACGATCTCCTCGATCGACGCCCCGGTCTCCTCCCGCAGCCGGTGCAGGAAGGTCGAACCGGCGGTGTTGACCGTGTCGTTGACCAGTACCGTCGTGATGATCTCGCGCCGCAGCGCATGCCCGTCGACCGCCTCGGGGAACCGCTCGCGCAGCTCGCTCGGGAAGTAGGCGTGCACCAGCTTCTGCAGATGCGGGTCGTCCGGCAGGACGGTGGAGATCAGCTCGTCCGCCGTCGTGATCTTCGTGTACGCGATCAGCACGGCCAGCTCGGGCTGGCTGAGCCCCTTCTCGTTGCTCAGCAGCTCCCGGATGTGCCGGTCGGCGGGCAGGAACTCCAGCGCCCGGTCGAGCGCGCCGTCCCGCTCCAGCCGGCGCATGAAGCGCTGCTGGGCGTGGAGCAGTGAGGGCGCCTGCGCGGAGGCGTTGGAGAGCGCCACGTTCTGCGCGT
Source organism: Streptomyces sp. iso_384 (assembly GCF_056172905.1). Taxonomy (NCBI): domain Bacteria; kingdom Bacillati; phylum Actinomycetota; class Actinomycetes; order Kitasatosporales; family Streptomycetaceae; genus Streptomyces; species Streptomyces sp. iso_384. The sequence continues at coordinate 1,128,501 of NZ_JBWBTT010000001.1, read as the reverse complement.
AGTTGTTGCGCAGGACGAGCGCGCCGACCTCGTCGGTCATGTCGGCGAGCAGCTTGTTGCGCTGCTTGACGGTCATGTCGCCGTCCCGGACCAGGCCGTTGAGCAGGATCTTGATGTTCACCTCGTGGTCGGAGGTGTCCACACCGGCGCTGTTGTCGATCGCGTCGGTGTTGATCCGGCCGCCGCTGCGGGCGAACTCGATCCGGCCGAGCTGGGTGGCGCCGAGGTTGCCGCCCTCGCCGACGACCTTGGCCCGCAGGTCCTCGCCGTTGACGCGGATCGCGTCGTTGGCCTTGTCGCCGACGTCGGCGTTGGATTCGGGGACGGCCTTGATGTACGTGCCGATGCCGCCGTTCCACACCAGGTCGACCGGGGCCTTGAGGATGGTCTGCATCAGGTCGGCGGGCGTCATCTTGCTCACCGAAGCGTCGATGCCGAGCGCCTCGCGGATGTGCGCGTTGAGCGGGATCGACTTGGCGCTGCGCGGGTGGATGCCGCCGCCCGCCGAGAGCAGGTCGGTGTCGTAGTCGGCCCAGGAGCTGCGCGGCAGGTCGAAGAGCCGGCGCCGCTCGGCGTACGAGGTGGCGGCGTCCGGGTTCGGGTCGATGAAGATGTGCCGGTGGTCGAAGGCCGCGACCAGGCGGATGTGCTCGGAGAGCAGCATGCCGTTGCCGAACACGTCGCCGGACATGTCGCCGACGCCGACGACGGTGAAGTCCTCGGTCTGGGTGTCGTGGCCCAGCTCCCGGAAGTGCCGCTTGACGGACTCCCAGGCGCCGCGGGCGGTGATGCCCATGCCCTTGTGGTCGTAACCGGCCGAGCCGCCGGAGGCGAACGCGTCGCCGAGCCAGAAGCCGTACGCGACGGCGACCTCGTTGGCGATGTCGGAGAAGCTCGCGGTGCCCTTGTCGGCGGCGACGACGAGGTAGGTGTCGTCCTCGTCGTGCCGGACGACGTCGACGGGCGGCACGACCTCGCCGGCCACCATGTTGTCGGTGATGTCGAGCAGCGCCGAGATGAACGTGCGGTAGGCGGCGATGCCCTCGGCGAACCAGGCGTCGCGGTCCACGGACGGGTCCGGGAGCTGCTTGGCGACGAAGCCGCCCTTGGCGCCGACGGGCACGATGACGGTGTTCTTCACCATCTGCGCCTTGACCAGGCCGAGCACCTCCGTACGGAAGTCCTCGCGCCGGTCCGACCAGCGCAGCCCGCCGCGGGCGACCTTGCCGAAGCGCAGGTGGACGCCCTCCACGCGCGGCGAGTAGACCCAGATCTCGAACGCCGGCCGGGGCGCGGGCAGGTCCGGGATGGCCTGCGGGTCGAACTTCATCGAGACGTAGGAGTGCGGCGTGCCGTCCTCCGTGTGCTGGAAGAAGTTGGTGCGCAGGGTGGCCTTGATGACGGTGAGGAAGGACCGCAGGATCCGGTCCTCGTCGAGCGAGGCGACCTGGTCCAGGGCCCCGTCCAGCTCCTCCAGGAGCCCGTCGGTCAGCTCGGTGCCGGCGCTCTGGCGGCCCGGCGACATACGGGCCTCGAAGAGCGAGACGAGCAGCCGGGTGGTGTGGACGTTGTTGCGGAGCGTGGACTCCATGTAGTCCTGGCTGAAGGTGGATCCGGCCTGCCGGAGGTACTTCGCGTAGGCGCGCAGCACCATGGCCTGCCGCCAGTTCAGCCCGGCGCCGAGGACCAGCGCGTTGAAGCCGTCGTTCTCGGCCTCGCCCTTCCAGACGGCGGCGAAGGCTTCCTGGAAGCGGACGCGGGCGTCGTCGGCGAGGTAGCCGCCGTTGCCGTTGACCAGGGGCATCCGCAGCCCGAAGTCGTAGATCCAGGCGTGCGTGCGGTCCGCGCAGCGCAGCTCGTACGGCCGCTCGTCGACGACCTCGACGCCGAGCTGCTGGAGCGCCGGGAGGACGGCGGAGAGGGAGACCTGCTCGCCGGTCCGGTAGATCTTGAAGCGGCGCTCGCCGGGGCCCGCGCCGACCGGCTCGTACAGGCTGAGGGCGAAGTCCTTCTCGCCCTGCTTGAGGGTTTCCAGGTGGACCAGGTCGGCCACGGCGGCGCGCGGCGAGTGGTCGGCCTTGTAGCCCTCGGGGAACGAGTGGCCGTACTGGCGCTGCAGTTCCGCGCCGCGTTCCTCGCCCAGCTCGGCGTTGAGCGCCTCCTGGAAGCCGTCGGCCCAGGAGCGGGCGGCCTCGACGAGACGGGCCTCGATCCGGTCGGCGTCGGCGTCCGTCAGATGCGGCAGCTCGGTGCCGGCCGGGACGCGGATGACGAAGTGCAGCCGGGAGAGGATCGACTCGGTGTTCCAGGCGGTGAAGTCGACGCTGTTGCCGCCGAGCTCCTCCTTGAGGATGTCGATCAGCCGCAGGCGTACGCCGGTGGTGTAGCGGTCGCGCGGGAGGTAGACGATCGCGGAGTAGTAGCGCCCGTACTCGTCCTGACGCAGGTAGAGCCGCAGCCGGCGGCGCTCCTGGAGGTAGAGGACGGAGGTCGCGATGGAGCGGAGCTGGTCGACGGGCGTCTGGAACAGCTCGTCGCGCGGGTAGGTCTCCAGGATCTGCAGCAGGTCGCGGCCGTCGTGGCTGTTGTACGAGAAGCCCGCGCCCTCGACGACCTCGGCGACCTTGCGGCGGATGACGGGCACCCTGCGCACGGACTCGGTGTAGGCGGCGGAGGAGAAGAGCCCGAGGAAGCGCCGCTCGCCGATGACGTTGCCCTTGGCGTCGAACTTCTTGACGCCGATGTAGTCGAGGTAGCTGGGGCGGTGCACGGTGGCCCGGCTGTTGGCCTTCGTCAGGACGAGGAGCTTGTGCTCACGGGCCTTGGCGCGGGCGTCGGCGGGCAGCCGGTCGAAGGACGGGCTGACCGGGTGGGCCTCGTCCTCGCTGTGCTGCGGGTCGGAGCGCAGGATGCCGAGGCCGGTGCCGGGCACGGCGGCCAGTGCGTCGCTGTCCTTGAGCTCGTACTCGCGGTAGCCGAGGAAGGTGAAGTGGTCGGCGGCCAGCCAGCGCAGCAGCTCGCGGGCCTCCTCGACCTCCTCGTCGGCGAGGTCGTCCAACGGTTCGCCGGGCAGGTCGTCGGCGATCCGGAGGGCGGCGTCGCGCATCTTCCCCCAGTCCTCGACGGTCTCCCGTACGTCGGACAGGACGCGCAGCAGGTCGGCGGTGATCTGCTGGAGGTCGGCGCGGTCGGACTCGCGGTCGGTCTCGACGTGGATCCAGGACTCGACGAGCGCGTCGTGCGGCAGCTCGGCCTTCTCACCGGGCTTCGGGGTGCCGGGTCCGCCGGAGAGGACCTCGATGAGCTTGCCGGTGACATCGCGGCGGACGGTGACCTGGGGGTGGATCACGAGATGGATGCCGCGCCCCTGCCGGGACAGCTCGTTGGTGACGGAGTCCACGAGGAAGGGCATGTCGTCGGTGACGACCTCGACGACGGAGTGGCTGCAGGTCCAGCCGTTCTCCTCGACGGTCGGGGTGTGCACCCGGACGTTCGCGGTGCCCTGGGGACGATTCTCGGCCAGCCGGTAGTGCGAGGCGGCGGCGCCGAAGACGTCGACCGGGTCACGGCCGCTGAGGTCCTCCGGAGCCGTATGCAGGTAGTAGCGCTGGAGGTAGGCGAGCACCGTGTCCTGACCGGGACGGTCGCTCGCGTCGGCCCCGGCAGCGGCGACCCGCGCCCGGGGGGCACCTCCCGGGCCACCGACACCACCGCCCGGACCGTCTTCAGCTACCTTGGCGGCCCCTGCGAGCAGCTCGGCCTTGGCTTCGTCCAGCTTGGTCTGCATGTCCTCTGGCTCCTGTCGCGCGCCGTTGCGTGACGTAGGTGAGAAAAGCGGCGTACCGCCACGACGCGGGGTTTCCGGTCTGGGTCGACGCTATGCCGCTTCGAGAGATACCCGGGACCATATTGGCCATTTTCGGCAGCCGGTCCGGAGTCGGAAGATCGCGGATCGCCCGGGTGCTGTGGCACTCCGGGCGGCGGCCGGGGGCTTCGCTGCCCCCGAGGCGTATCGCGCTGATCACGGCACCAGGCTATCGCCCTCGCACCCCACCGCGTCATGAGCTGCTTGTGTACAAAAGAACCCCCCGAACTTTGACACTCTGGACAGTGCGCCGCGCCGCCTTGGCGAACTCCCGGAACCGGGGCAATCTGTCCCTACCGCACGGATTCAGGCCCTGGACACGCCATCGGGGCCACCGGCCCCGAGGAGCCCGCCATGCCGCAGAAGATCCTCATCGTCACCGGCGACGCCGCCGAATCGCTCGAAGTCCTCTACCCGTACCAACGGCTGCTGGAGGAGGGGTACGAGGTCGACATCGCGGCCCCCGAACGCAAGACGCTGCGCTTCGTGGTCCACGACTTCGAGCCCGGCTTCGACACGTACACGGAGAAGCCCGGCTACACCTGGCCCGCCGACCTGTCCTTCTCCGAGGTCGACCCCGGCGCCTACATCGCCCTGGTGATCCCCGGCGGCCGGGCCCCGGAATACCTCCGCAACAACGCCGAGCTACGGAAGATCGTCGGCGCCTTCTTCTCCGCGGACCGCCCGGTGGCCCAGATCTGCCACGGCCCCCTGATCACCGCGGCCACCGGCAACCTCAGCGGCCGCGCCGTCACGGCGTACCCCGCCCTGGAACCGGACATGCAGAGCGCGGGCGCAACGTTCCAGGACACGGAGGCGGTGGTGGACGGCCCCCTGGTCTCATCGAGAGCCTGGCCGGACCACGCAGCCTGGATGCGAGAGTTCCTGAAGGTACTCCGCACCCGGTAAGCCCACCCGCCACGCACTCCCCTCAAGCCCGCCCGGGCACGCCTTCCAGCCCTTCCGGCACCCTCAAGCCCGCCGGGCACACCCTCAAGCCCGACCGGCACCCCCTCAAGCCCGACCAGCACCCTCAAGCCCGTCCGGCACACCCTCAAGCCCGACCAGCACCCTCAAGCCCGACCGGCACACCCTCAAGCCCGTCCGGCGATTGAGGACATCTTTCCCCCGGGAAGCGCCGCACCTCCAAGCCCGCCCGAGCACACCTCCAAGCCCGCCCGGCGCTTGAGGGCATCCTTTCCAGCCCGTCCGGCGCTTGAGGACCAGGGCCCGGGGCAGCGCCCCGAAAACCCGCACCACCCGCACCACACCCGCTACGCGGATTACGCGGCAAACGTCTCCGCCAACGCCACAGCCTCCCCCAGACTGTCCACGACCGGCACCCCCGCCCCCTCCAGACTGCTCCGGCTGTGCGACCCACCCGTGTACAGCACAGCCCGAGCCCCCACATGCGCCGCCGCCACCGCGTCATCGAGCGCATCCCCGATGACCACCGCGTTCTCCGGCGAGAACCCGTCGACACCCCCCGCCCCGGCCAGCGCGGCGAAGTGCCGCTCCATGTGCAGCGCCTTGCTCCCGCCCGACGGCCCCGTACGCCCCTCGACGCGGACGAACCGCGGCTCGATCCCGTACCCCCGCACCACCGGCACCAGCTGCTCGTGCCCGTACATGCTCAGCAGCGACTGACTGCGCCCGGCCCGCTGCCACTGGTGCAGCAGCTCCTCCACCCCGTCGGTGAGACCGCAGGCGGCCCGCTGCTCCGCGTAGTACCGGTGGAAGATGCCGTCCATCCGCTCCCACTCCTCCTCGGTGGGCAGCCGGCCCAGGAAACGCTCGTAGAACCGGGGTATGGGGATCGTGTACATCTCCCGGTAGTGCTCCAGCGTGATCGGCTCCAGCTCGACCTCCGCGAACGCGGCGTTCGTCGCCTGGATGACGGCATGAGTGTCGTCGAGCAGCGTGCCGTTCCAGTCCCAGACCAGATGTGTGCGTGTCGTCCCGGAAGTCATACAGAAAAAAATACCCGCCGGGTCCGACAACGCCGCCGGCTCAGCACCGACTCAGCACCGGCCCGCCGCCGGCTCAGCCGATGAGCTGCGGAATCTCCTGGACGCCGAACCAGAGCAGCTCATGGTCCTCCGCGCCGTCCACGGTGAACTGCGCGTCGTCGTCTCCGAGGTCCGCCGCCCCCAGGGCGGCCGCCGCGGCGGCCACGTCCTTCTCCGCGTCGTCGGCGTCCACGTGCACCGCCGCCGCCTTGGCCAGCTTCAGCGCGGCGGCGATCCGCACCTCGCCGAGCGAAGCCGCGCTCAGCCCGTGATCGGGGTCGGCGGCAACGGACCCGTCCGGTACGTCGACGGCGAGGACGACCCGGCGGCGCACCTCGTCCGGGTTCCCGGCGATCATCCGGAGCGAGGCGGCGGCGGCCCGGTTGAGCGCCGCGTACTCCAGCTCCTCGATGTCGTCGGAGACGTACCACTCGCGCAGCCCGGGCGTCACCGCGTAGGCCGTCAGCGGCCCGGGGCCGACCTCGCCCGCACCGTGCGCCGCTGCGAGACCGGAGAGGGTCAGGGGGACGTACACGCGCATGGCAGGTCGCTTTCGTAGAGGGAAACGTCCTCAGGATACGTGGGAGCGTCCCCTTTCGGGTTTCGGCAACCGGGGGCGTCCGTCCACCGCCGACGGCCCGTCACCCTCGCGGTAGCCCTTGTCGCACAAGGGGCGAGCCACTGATAGGTGAACCGTGCCGCACCCGTTCACCGCCGAGAGGCCCCTTGCGTCGCTGACGACCGCACCCGTAGAAGATTCCCGACACAAGTTACCGCCCGGTATTTACCGGGCCCGGTCAACGGGGGCGACGATCATGAGCACGGACAGGACGAGGCCCGCAGGACGACGCGACCAGAGCGGTCCCCGGTCGGTACCTCCGCAGCGGTCCCGCAGGCTGCAGCCCCACCGGCCGCAGCGGCCCCACCAGTGGTTCGCCGAACGCCTGCTCGCGGTCCTCAGCGGCCAGCGGCCGGTGCACTGGATGCTCGGCCACACCATCGGCGAGGCCTACGACCAGCTCGCCGAGCTGGCCCCGAGCACCCCGCTGGGGGCCGTCCGGGGCAGCCGCCCCGTCCTTCGGCACTGCCGAGGGGCCCAGCCCGCCACGGGCGTGGTCGAGGCCTTTGCCAGCATCACCGCGGGCGACCGGGTCCGGGCGATGGCCTTCCGCCTGGAACAGGGCGCCGACCAGCGCTGGCGCTGCGCCGCGGTGGAGCTGGGCGGCGAGCGCCTCACCGCCGGGGCCCCGGGCTCCCGGTGACCCGTCGGACGCGGCAGGGGCCGGACACCGCATGGTGTCCGGCCCCTGCCGGGGTACTGCCCGTGCTGCTACTTCTTGCGACGGCGACCGCCGCCGCCGCCGCTCTTCTGGGCCTTGCGGCGCTCGGCACGCGTCATGCCGTCCGAGGAACCGGACCGCGCGCCGTCCTCGTCGCTGGCGAAGTCGCCCTCGACGACACCTCCCTCGCCGTCCACCGTGGGAGCGGAGAAGTGGAGCCGGTCCGGCCGCTGCGGGGCCTCCAGGCCCTTGGCGCGGATCTGCGGGGCAGCGGTGGCGCTCTCCTTCTCCAGCGAGGTGCGCTCGGCGCCGTCCTGCACCGGAACCTCCTCGACCTGCTGCTCGACCTGGACCTCCAGGTTGAACAGGTAGCCGACGGACTCCTCCTTGATGCCCTCCATCATGGCGTTGAACATGTCGAAGCCCTCGCGCTGGTACTCGACCAGCGGGTCCTTCTGCGCCATGGCCCGCAGGCCGATGCCCTCCTGGAGGTAGTCCATCTCGTAGAGGTGCTCGCGCCACTTGCGGTCGAGCACCGAGAGGACGACGCGTCGCTCCAGCTCACGCATGATGTCGGAGCCGAGCGTGCTCTCGCGCTCCTCGTACTGCTCGTGGATGTCGTTCTTGACCGACTCGGCGATGAACTCGGCGGTGACGCCCGCCAGGTCCCCGGCCGCCTCCTCCAGCTCCTCGACGGTGACCTTCACCGGGTAGAGCTGCTTGAAGGCGCCCCACAGCCGGTCCAGGTCCCACTCCTCGGCGAAGCCCTCGGCGGTCTCCTGCCGGATGTAGTCGTCGATCGTGTCGTCCATGAAGTGCCGGATCTGGTCCTGGAGGTCCTCGCCCTCCAGAACACGGCGGCGCTCGCCGTAGATGACCTCGCGCTGCCGGTTGAGCACCTCGTCGTACTTCAGGACGTTCTTACGCGTCTCGAAGTTCTGCTGCTCGACCTGCGACTGGGCGGAGGCGATGGCGCGGGTGACCATCTTGTTCTCGATCGGGACGTCGTCGGGGACGTTCGCCATCGACATGACGCGCTCGACCATCTGCGCCTTGAACAGACGCATCAGGTCGTCGCCCAGCGACAGGTAGAAGCGGGACTCGCCCGGGTCGCCCTGACGGCCGGAACGACCGCGCAGCTGGTTGTCGATACGGCGCGACTCATGGCGCTCGGTGCCGAGCACATAGAGCCCGCCGAGGTCCTTGACCTCTTCGAACTCCGCCTTCACGGCCTCCTCGGCCTGCTCCAGCGCGGCGGGCAGCGCGGCCGCCCACTCCTCAACATTCTCCACCGGGTCGAGGCCGCGCTGGCGCAGCTCCGCCTCGGCGAGGTCGTCCGGGTTGCCGCCGAGCTTGATGTCGGTGCCTCGTCCGGCCATGTTCGTCGCGACGGTGACGGCGCCCTTGCGGCCCGCCTGGGCGACGATCGTCGCCTCCCGGTCGTGCTGCTTGGCGTTGAGGACCTCGTGCTGGACACCGCGCTTGGAGAGCTGCTGCGAGAGGTACTCGGACTTCTCGACCGAGGTGGTGCCGACCAGGATCGGCTGGCCCTTCTCGTGCTTCTCGGCGATGTCGTCGACGACCGCGGCGAACTTGGCGACCTCGGTGCGGTAGATCAGGTCCGACTGGTCGGCGCGGACCATCGGCCGGTTCGTCGGGATCGGCACCACGCCGAGCTTGTAGATCTGGTGGAACTCGGCGGCCTCGGTCATCGCCGTACCGGTCATGCCGGAGAGCTTGTCGTAGAGGCGGAAGAAGTTCTGCAGGGTGATCGTGGCGAGGGTCTGGTTCTCGTCCTTGATGTCCACCCCTTCCTTCGCCTCGATCGCCTGGTGCATGCCCTCGTTGTAGCGACGGCCGGCGAGGATACGGCCGGTGTGCTCGTCGACGATCATGACTTCGCCGTCGATGACGACGTAGTCCTTGTCCTTCTTGAACAGTTCCTTGGCCTTGATGGCGTTGTTCAGATAGCCGACGAGCGGGGTGTTCACCGACTCGTAGAGGTTGTCGATGCCGAGCCAGTCCTCGACCTTGGCGACACCGGGCTCATGGATGGCCACGGTCCGCTTCTTCTCGTCGACCTCGTAGTCGCCGGTCTCCTCGATGCCCTTGAGCTGGTTGCCCGCCTCACCCTTGGTGAGACGCGTGACCAGCTTGGCGAAGTCGCCGTACCACTTGGTGGCCTGGTCGGCCGGGCCGGAGATGATCAGCGGCGTACGGGCCTCGTCGACGAGGATCGAGTCGACCTCGTCGACCACGGCGAAGTTGTGGCCGCGCTGGACGAGCTCGTCCTTGGACCACGCCATGTTGTCGCGGAGGTAGTCGAAGCCGAACTCGTTGTTCGTGCCGTACGTGATGTCGCAGGCGTACTGCTCGCGGCGCTGGGCCGGGGTCATGTTGGCGACGATGCAGCCGACGGACAGGCCGAGGAACTTGTGGACCCGGCCCATCAGCTCGGAGTCACGCTCGGCGAGGTAGTCGTTGACCGTGATCAGGTGGACGCCCTTGCCGGAGAGCGCGTTCAGATACGCGGGCAGGGTGCCGACGAGGGTCTTGCCCTCACCGGTCTTCATCTCGGCCACATAACCGAGGTGCAGGGCGGCTCCGCCCATCATCTGTACGTCGTAGTGGCGCTGTCCGAGGACGCGCTTCGCGGCCTCACGGACCGTGGCGAACGCCTCGGGGAGCAGGTCGTCCAGGCTCTCGCCGTCCGCGTACCGTTCCTTGTACTCGTCGGTGAGCGCCCGCAGCTCGGCGTCGGAGAGGTTGACGAAGTCCTCTTCGATGGAGCTGACCTGGTCCGCGATGCGGTGCAGTTTGCGCAGGATCTTGCCTTCGCCTGCACGCATGAGCTTGTTGAAGACGGACACTGAGGCTGGTCTCCTTGCCGGTCGGGCCTGGCACTGGGTCGTGTAATGGACTCTGGCGCGGGCACGGCAGGTGGGCCCCACCGCAACGGCCATCGTAAGCGAGGACACCACCGCGTCGGGAGGGCTGCCGTCGCGTGGACCTCGCCGCACCCTTACAGGACAACGGTCCAAAGGCACGGAAGGTGCCGGGAAGCCCGAAAAGTGCTCGCATCGCGGGAGCGGGTTCACAAGAATCGGTTCATGGAACCGATCACGCTCACCACGGAACGACTGCTCCTGAGGCCCTTCGGCCCGCAGGACACGGCCGAGGTGTACGCCGCCTGCCAGGACCCGGAGATCCAGCGCTGGACGGTGATCCCTTCCCCGTACCGCCTCACCGACGCGGAGCTGTTCACCACGAAGCTCTGCGCGGCGGGCTGGCAGGACGACTCCGTCTACAACTTCGCCCTGGCGCTGCGGGAGACCGGGACGCTCGTCGGGGCGCTCGGCATCGACCGCCGCAGCCGGCCGGGGACGTACGAGGTGGGCTACTGGTCCGCCAAGGAGCACCGGGGCCGTGGATACGTCACCGAGGCGGTGCTCGGCTCCGCCCGCTGGGCCTTCGCCTCGCTGGGCGCGGACCGGCTGGAGTGGCGGGCCGAGACCGGCAACCTGGCCTCGCGGGCCGTCGCCCTGCGGGCGGGGTTCCGGCTGGAGGGCGAACAGCGGTCCGGGCTGCTCAACAAGGGGGTGCGGCGCGATGCCTGGACGGCGGCCCTGCTCCCGTCCGACCTGGGGCTCGCGGGCGCCCACCCGTACGTCCCCGGGCCGCACCCGCCCCGGTCCGGCGGATCCCCCGACTCCGGACGGTGACCCGGGCGGCGCCCGTGATCCACGGCCGGAATCCGGATCCGGACTGTCAGTGGCGCCGTCTAGGGTTCGACGTATGACGCCTGTGCCTCCTCCCGCAGTCGAACTCTCCGCCGACCAGGCCCGCCGCATCGCGCTGCGCGCCCAGGGCTTCCTGGGGGCCCCGGACCGCCGGGCGGGGGTGCCCGGGGTGCTGCGTCACCTCGGCGCGGTCCAGCTGGACACGATCTCGGTGCTGGCCCGCTCGCACGAGCTGATTCCCTACGCCCGGCTCGGCTCCGTGGGCCGCCGGACGGTGGAGGACGCCTACTGGTCGGGCGGCCGGACCTTCGAGTACTGGTCGCACGCCGCGTGCATCCTGCCCGTCGAGGAGTGGCCGCACTTCGCGTTCCGCCGCCGCGCCTACCGCTCCCGCTCGCACTGGGGCCACGATCTGCCCGACGGTGTGTACGACACCGTGATCAAGCAGCTGCGCGACGAGGGCCCGTTGACGGCGACCGAGCTGGGCGGCGCGAAGAACGGCGGCGAGTGGTGGGACTGGTCGGCGTCCAAGGTCGCCGTCGAGCGGGCCCTGATGTACGGCGAGGTGGTGTGCACCGAGCGGCGCGGCTGGAAGCGGGTCTATGACCTGGCCGAGCGGGCCATTCCGGATGCCGTGCTGCACGACGAGCTGAGCAACGCCGAGTGCCGGCGGCGGCTGGTCGCGCTGGCCGGCAAGTCCCTGGGCGTCGGCACCCGTAGCGACATCGCGGACTACCACCGGCTGAAGGGCGAGGAGTTCGACGCCGTGGTGGCGGACTCGGGGCTGGTCCCGGTCGCGGTGGAGGGCTGGGCGAAGCCGGCCTGGGCGGACCCGGAGGCCCTCGCCAAGGAGCCGCGCGGACGCCACCGTACGACGCTGTTGTCGCCGTTCGACTCGCTGATCTGGGAGCGGGCGCGCACGGAGCGGATCTTCGACTTCACGCACCGGCTGGAGGCCTATGTGCCCAAGCAGAAGCGGATCCACGGCTACTTCGCGATGCCGCTGCTGGCGGGCGGGAAGCTCCACGGCCGGGTCGACCCGGCGCGCGAGGGCACCACACTGGTCGCCAAGCAGGCGTCGTTGGCCGGCCCGAAGGCGGTGGCCCCGATGGCCGAGGCACTGGTGGAGGCGGCGGCCTGGGTCGGCTGCACGGACATCCGGGTGGACCGGGTCGACGCCCCGGAGCTGCGCGAGCCGCTCAGGACGGAGATCGGCCACGCGCTCCGGCGTGCCTACCGCTGACCGGCCACCGGCCTTCCGTTACCTGATCTCCAGAATCTTCTCGCGCATGGCATAGACCACGGCTTCCATCCGGGAGTGCAGCTGCAGCTTCTCCAGGATATTGCGGACGTGGTTCTTCACCGTGTTCTCGGAAATGAACAACTCCTTGGCGATATCCCGGTTGTTCATGCCGGTCGCCACGAGTTTCAGCACTTCCAGCTCGCGTTCGGTGAGCCGGGGCGCCGGAACGAGCCGACGCTCGTCGGTGCGCTGGATCATCGATTTGAACTCGGTGAGCAGCTTGGAGGCCATGGAGGGGCTGATCTGGGACTGTCCGTCGGCGACCGCGCGAATGGCCGTGGCGACCTCGTCGGTGGAGATCTCCTTGAGGAGATATCCGGTCGCGCCCGCCTTGATCGCCTCGTAGAGGTCGGCCTCCTCGTCGCTGATCGTCAGCATGATGATCTTCGCGCTGGGGGCTACCTCCTTGATGGCGGTGCAGGCCTCGATGCCGCCGCGCTTGGGCATCCGGACATCCATCAGAACGATGTCGGGCAGCAGGTCGGCGGCCTTGTCGACCGCCTCGGAGCCGTCCCCGGCCTCGCCGACGACCTGGATGTCCTCCTCCTGCGCGAGGACGATCTCCAGACCCCTGCGGAAGAGCGCGTGGTCGTCGACCACGAGGACCCTGATCGGCTCCTTGCGTGAGGCGCCGTCCGCGTCCGTGCCGGCATACGCACCGGCGTCGTCGTCGGAGCCATTCGCATCGCGCACGGGCCCGAAGGTGTCTGCCATCGTTCCTCCCCCTGAGGCCACGGCCTGAAGTGTCGGTCGTTCGCCAACGGCACTTCACAGAACACCGATTGGCTCGGGCCGCCATGATTCCATGCCCGGCCCCCGGCACGGTGGCCCCGTGCCCGTGCGCGGGTGCCCCCGGTGGCGTGAAAACGCCCCGGGGGCACCTCGCCGACAGTGCCTCAGCCTCCGAGCGCGCCGCCCGCGCCGCCTGCCTCGTCCGCGGCGAGCGGGTCGGTCCTCAGGTGGATGACGCCGTAGTCGTAGGCGTGTCGCCGGTAGACGACGCTGGGCTCCTTCGTCTCGGAGTCGACGAACAAGTAGAAGTCGTGGCCGACCAGTTCCATCTCGTAGAGCGCCTGGTCGAGCGACATCGGTGCGGCGGTGTGGGTCTTCTCGCGCATCACGAGCGGCCCTTCGCCCTGTACTTCGAGCGAGCCGATCTTCGTGGTGGGGACGGGCGCCGTCGGCTGGTCGCCGACCAGCTCACCGTCCTCGTCGAACGAAGCGACGCCGGGGACCACGTCCCCGACCTCGGCAGCAGACAGACGGCCGTTCCCACGGCGGCTGTAGCGCTTGTCGTGCTGCTTGCGCAGCCGGGCCTCCAGCTTTCCGGTGGCCAGGTCGAGCGCTGCGTAAGGGTCGCCCGCCGCCGCTTCCGCCCGGATGACCGGTCCCCGGGAGCGGAGCGTGATCTCCACCCGGTCGGAACGGTCGGCCTGACGGGGATTCGGCTCCTTGGACACCTCGACGTCGAGGCTGATCACCTTGCCGTCGAACTTCTGGATCTTGTCCAGCTTCAGCTTCTCGGCCACGTGCTTGCGGAACCGCTCGGGCACCTCGGTCTTGCGGCCCTTGACGACGATGTCCACGCAGAACTCCGTTCCCGGATCGCCCCGCTCAGCGGCGGAGTATCTCCCTTTTGCACCAGGCCCCGGAGATCACCAGGGCCTCGGACTCGGTGGCTTTCGCCTCCTCCTCCCCCGCCGGAAGGGTCGCAACCCCACCGACTTTGCGTGCTTCTCCTACCGGTGAGTTACCTGCCCGAAACCTGATGGTGCATTCATCGAGGTCCGGCATTCACCGTTCCTCACAACCGAACATAGCCTGCGCACCAGGGTCTCGGCACCCGCTACTGGCACGTACCTCCGTTCAGGGGGTATTGCCCTCTCATTACCTGCAACGATGCAGCTTCTCGGTCAGTTCCGGTTTATTTCGAAGGCGGAGGGAGAGGCTGCTACGACCGCCGCCCGGCACCCTCCGTGCACGAAGGGCTCCCGACCGGCGCCACGTGCCTCCCCGACGGCCCGTGCCGCCTCCGCCAGCGTCGATCCCGTCGTCAACAGGTCGTCGACCAGGATCACTCTGCTGTGACGGAACAGTCCGTGCCGGACCAGCCGCCCGCCCTCCGCCGTGAGCTCCAGGGCACCGGCCAGATTCGCCCGCCGCTGCCGCGCCCCGAGACCCGCCTGGTCGGCGACCGCGCGCCGCTGCCGCAGCAGCGGGAGCATCCGGGCCGGCAGACCCCGGCGCCGCAGGTCCCGGGCGGCCGTGGCGGCGATCCTGCGCACCGGGTCATGGCCGCGCGCGGCGGTCGAGGAGCGCGCGGAGGGCACCGGGACCAGCAGCAGGGGACCCGCGCCGCCCGGTCGCCCCGTCCCGGCCCGTACCGAACCCGCCAGGGCCCGTCCGAGCGCCCCCGCCAGCCCGAGTACCCCTCGCTCCTTGTGGGCCAGCAGAACCGCGCGTACGGCGTTCTCGTAGGGCGCGGCGGCGTACACCGCCGGGAGGCCCGGGGGCCGGGGCGAGGGCCGGACCCGGCGGGCCGGCCCACCGTGCAACGCAGCAGCGCAGGCCGGGCACAGCTCGGTGCGCGGCCTGCCGCAGCCGGCGCAGACCACCGGCAGGAGCAGACCGGACAGCTCGTGCCACACGTTCCGCATGACCCCACAGTGCCGGGCCCTCACGGACCGGACCACCCCTGTGGAAAACCCCGGGCGCTCCGGCCGGTCCGGGCGCGCTCCCGGATCAGCCGGGGTAGACCAACGACGTGCCCTGCTTGAGAACCGTCTGCCAGTTGTCGCCCGGCGAGAGCTTCACTATGCCGTCGCCGACGGTCTCCGCCATCAGCGGAAGCTGTTCGTCGTCGGCCGCGGCGACCGACTGGACCTGGTTCACCCCGGGCAGCGCACCCGAGGCCGACGTGGAGCCGTCCGCCTGCACGTAACGCACCTGCTGGACGCCTCCCTCCTCCTTGCCGACCACCACCAGACGGCTGCGTCCGGACCAGGAGATGGCCGTGACGTCCGCGAGCTGCGGTGCGGCCTGGCGCAGGTCCTCGACCGAGATCTCGGGCGACACCGAGGATCCCCGGCGCTCGACCCGGCCGATGTTCAGCGTCGTACGGCCGTCCTTCGCCAGCAGCAGGGCGATCCGCACCCCGTCCGCGGACATCCGCAGTTCCTCGATGCGGGCGCCGTCGAGGCCCGGCACCCGGACCTCCTGCGGCTCGCCCGCTCCGCCGGCCAGCCGCAGGAGCCGGGAACCGGCCGGATCACGGTCGGCGACCCACAGATCACCGCGGCCGTCCCAGCTCGGCGGCGACAGCCGGTCGGCGGCCTTCTTCGCCGCGCTGGTGACGAGGGGCTCGGCCAGCTCGCCGTCCGCCTCCAGGGAGGACACGTAGAGGTTCTGCCCGTCGGCGGAGACCGCGGCGGCCCGCTTCTCGTCCCGGGCCACCCCGACAGCGCCCATCGGAACGACGCCCACGCCGAGCGGACCGGTCACCGGCTCGGGTGTGCCGGTGCCGTCGGTGGCGCCGGGGATCCGCTCCACCTGGCCCTTGTCGTTGATGAAGTACTGGCTGTCGTCCCCATCCGAGCCGTGGTCGGCGGAGAGGTCCAGCGCGTCGTCGGCGTCCAACGCGCAGAGCTTGCCCTCGCCGCCCTCCAGCTCCACCCGCTCGACCCATGCCGAGGTCAGGTCCCGGAGCGTGAAGAGCACCTGGGCGGCCATCATCCGGCAGGCGCTCCGGCTCGCCTTGTCGGCCTTCTGGTTGAGCGGCACCTTCAGGACGTTCTGATCGTCAGGCGCCAGTGCGGTGACGCCCTTGCGCAGCGCGGTCCCGGTCGGGAACCGGGAGTCGACGACGGGCCGCAGCCAGTTCGTCGGCCCGGCCAGCAGCGTCCTGACGGTCTGGGTGGCGGTGTCCATGCGCGTGACCGGATCCGTACGGTTACGTACGTAGACGGGGTCCGCGACGAGCGTCGACCGGCCGTTCGTACGCCCGGTGGCGAAGTAGTACTTGTTCACGGAACGGTAGAGACGCTTGAAGTCGGACTGCCCGAGGACCAGGCCGTCCGGCACGGCGTCGATGCGCCACTCCTGCTTCCCCTCCGCCACCTTCTCCAGCACCAGGTGCAGGGTCTGGGAGTAGTCGGTGGGCGCGAGCGGCTGGTAGGAGCTCTGGGCGTCGACCGCCGCCACCTTCTCGCCGGTCAGCGTGTAGGTGGTCTCCCGGTCCCGGGTGGCCCGGTTGTCCTCGTCGTGGAGCAGAGGGCCGCTGCGGTTGGGGGCCTGGGCGAGCACCGTGGTGCCGCCGCTCGGCTGCCAGGTCTGCCGGGCGTCGGCGCTCAGATACTTCCGCGTGGTCGCGAACGCGGGATCGTCGCTGGTCATCGACTCCAGGAAGCCGTCGACGATCTCGCTGGGCGGCGCGCCCTCCCGGGGCGCCACCGCGTACACCTGCACCTGGGAGTCCCCGGGCTGCGAGGCGTCGACCGCCTTGACGTCCCCGGTCACCGGCATCGAGCCGCATCCGGCCAGCACGACGATGCCGCAGGCCAGCAGCGCGGACATCCGCACCGCCCGTCCGTGGCCGCCCGGACGGCGGTCAGTACCCACGAGTGGTGTCCTCCTGGTCGGAATTCGGTACGCCGTCGGCCGCGCGCCCACCGGGACGCTCCTGGGCCGGGCGCGTCACGACACGTGCTCCGTTGCCGGGCAGCGCGGCGGGGTGCACCGACGAGGGGGCGGCGGTGCGGACGGCGGGGCCGCGGCCGGGCACGGGCAGCGGCGAACGGTCGCCGGCCCCGGGCTGCGGCGGCACCGACATCAGCCGGTGGTCGTCCGAAGCGGACGCCCCGGCCTCCTCACGCTCCCGGCTGTCCCGGTTGCGCCGCGAGTCCTCGGGCTCCAGCGGTATCGGCGAACCGCGCAGGGGCTCGTCCGCCGTACGCGGCAGGGTCAGCCGGAACTGGGAACCGCCGCCCGGCTCGCCCCAGGCCTGGAGCCAGCCGCCGTGCAGCCGGGCGTCCTCCACGGCGATCGAGAGGCCGAGACCGGTCCCGCCGGTCGTCCGGGCGCGCGCCGGGTCGGCGCGCCAGAACCGGTTGAAGACCCGGGTCGCCTCGCCGGGCTTGAGCCCGACCCCGTAGTCCCTCACGGCCACGGCGACCGCGCCCTGTGCGACACCCATCCGCACCACGACGTCCCGGCCCTCGCCGTGCTCGACGGCGTTGACGACGAGGTTGCGCAGGACGCGTTCGACGCGACGGGCGTCGGCCTCGGCTATCACCGGCTGGTCGTCACCGATCACGAGGATCCTGCTGCCCTTGCGCTCGGCGAGCGGCTCGGCGCCGCCGATCACCCGGTGCACCACGGTCCGCAGGTCTATCGGCTCGGCCTCCAGGGCAGCGGCGCCCGCGTCGAAGCGGCTGATCTCCAGCAGATCGGCGAGCAGCGACTCGAACCGGTCGAGCTGGTCGCCCAGCAGCTCGGCGGAGCGAGCGGTGACGGGGTCGAAGTCGGCACGCGCCTCGTGGATGACGTCGGCGGCCATCCTGACCGTCGTGAGGGGGGTGCGCAGCTCGTGCGAGACGTCGGAGACGAAGCGCCGCTGCATCCGGGAGAGCTCCTCCAGCTGCTGGATCTTGAGCTGGAGGTTCTGGGCCATCTTGTTGAAGGCCTCGCCGAGCCGCGCGATGTCGTCCTCGCCGGTGACCTTCATGCGTTCCTGCAGCTTGCCGGCGGAGAGCCGCTCGGCGATGCCCGCCGCCATCCGCACCGGTGTCACGACCTGCCGCACCACGAACCAGGCGATGGCCCCGAGCAGCACGACGACGAACAGCCCGGCGGTCGCCAGGGTCGTCTTGACCAGCGTCAGGGACTTCTCCTCCTGCGTGAGCGGGAAGAGGTAGTAGAGCTCGTAGGGGTGCTGATCGATGTCGTAGAGGCGCTTGCCGACGACGAGCCCCGGCTGCGACTCCTTGCCGTACGAATACCGGATCAGGGAGTACGTCTGGAAGGCGCCCTGCCCCTTGCCCACGTCCTGGCGCAGGCGCTCGGGCACGCTGGACGCCTCGACGCTGCCCGAACCACGTGGGGCACGACTGCTCGCACCCTCGGTGACCGAGTCCACGCTGAGCGCGACCACGTTGAAGGCGTTCTTACCGCCGCTGGCGAGCTGGTCGACGAGTTCGGTGCGCCAGGAAGTGCTGCCGGTCATGCCGTCGGTGCCGTCGCTGCCCTGCCCACCGGGGGTGAGGGGAGCGTTCGCCTTCTCCTGGGCCGCGGCGAAACCGCCGGCGGCCTGTGTCTGGGCGGCCTTGCCCTTCGCGTCGAGCAGGCCGTTGCGCACCTGTCCGATGACGACGAAGCCGAGCAGCAGCACGACCCCGATCGACATCAGCAAGGTGCCCGCGACGACGCGAAGCTGCAGGTTGCGCCGCCACAGACGGACGGCGGGCAGCAACGGACGGCGTACCCACCGCATCAGCAACCGCGGTACGGGCCCGCCGGGCGTCCGGTCCTCGAACAGCCGGCCGCCCTGCAGGAAACGGCTCATACGTGACGCCTTCCGTCCCGGGCCGGCAGCCCGCTCCGTACGGACTCCCGGCTCCCCGGGCCCCGGAGCAGCACTGCCTCCGGCCATCTCAGCTCGGACCGGCCTTGTAGCCGACGCCTCGGACCGTCACGACGATCTCCGGCCGTTCCGGGTCCTTCTCGACCTTGGAACGCAGACGCTGGACATGCACATTCACCAGGCGGGTGTCGGCCGCGTGGCGGTAACCCCACACCTGCTCCAGCAGGACCTCACGGGTGAAGACCTGCCACGGCTTGCGGGCGAGCGCGACCAGCAGGTCGAACTCCAGCGGAGTCAGGGCGATGGACTGCCCCTCCCGCTTCACGGAGTGGCCGGCCACGTCGATGACCAGGTCACCGATGGTCAACTGCTCCGGTGCGGGCTCTTCGGACCGCCGCAGACGTGCCCTGATCCGGGCAACCAACTCCTTAGGTTTGAACGGCTTGACGATGTAGTCGTCGGCCCCTGATTCCAGGCCGACCACGACATCGACGGTGTCGCTCTTGGCAGTGAGCATGACGATCGGCACACCGGACTCGGCCCTGATCAGCCTGCACACCTCGATGCCGTCCCTTCCGGGCAGCATGAGGTCGAGCAGCACCAGGTCCGGCTTGGCCTCACGAAATGCGGCCAGTGCCTTGTCGCCGTCCGCTACGAACGACGGCTCGAAACCTTCTCCACGCAGCACAATCCCGAGCATCTCGGCCAGTGCGGTGTCGTCGTCGACGACAAGGACGCGTCCCTTCATAATCGACATCATCCCATTAGCTAATCGTTACCTGCGATGACCTGGCACACAGCTCTGCCAGTCCGACCCCCGTGACCGGCGAAATGGCGCCCTCCTCGGTGACGATCGCCGTGATCAGTTCCGGCGGTGTGACGTCGAAGGCCGGGTTGTACGCCGGGGCCCCGAGGGGTGCGACGACCATCCCGCCTCCTTCACCGGCCGATACACCCTGCGGCGATGTGAGCTCTGTCACTTCTCGCCCGGAACGCTGTTCGACGATGATCGACGTGCCGTCCGGGGTCTCCAGATCCACGGTCGTCGTCGGCGCCACCACGATGAGGGGTACGTGGTGGTACTTCGCGAGCACGGCCAGCGGATAGCTCCCCACCTTGTTGGCCACCGAACCGTCCGCCGCGATGCGGTCCGCACCGATGAGCACCGCGTCGACCTCCCCGGCCGCGAACAGCGACCCTGCCGCGTTGTCCGTGAGCAGGCTGTACGCCAGACCGTTGCGCGCCGCCTCGTACGCGGTCAGCCGGGCCCCCTGGAGCAGCGGCCGGGTCTCGTCCACCCACAGCCGACGCAGCCGCCCGTGCCGGTGCACCCGCAACGCCACGGCGAACGCCGTCCCCTCACCCCCGGAGACCAGCGCCCCGGTGTTGCAGTGGGTCAGCAGCTGATACCCGCGGCCCGGCAGCAACTCCTCGAGCAGCGCCTCACCGAATTCCGCCATACGCCTGCTGGCCCGGGCATCCTCCTGGTGCAGGACCCGCGCCTCGGCCAGTGCCGCCGCAGCCGCCGCCTCGTCCCCCGCTCCCTTACGGGCCGCTTCCCAGTAGGCCGCCGCCACCCGCCGCACCCCGTAGCCGAGGTTCACCGCGGTGGGCCGCGCCCCCTCCAGCAGACCGGCCGCCTCCGCGACGTCGTAGCCCCGCGCCGCCGCGAGCGCCACCCCGTACCCCCCGGCGATCCCGAGCAGCGGAGCCCCTCGCACCGCCAGCGTCCGGATCGCCCGCACCAGCGCGGGCACATCGGTGCACACCAGCTCGACCTCCTCGGCGGGCAGCCGCGTCTGGTCGAGAAGCACCAGCACGGGCCCTTCCGGAGGCTCGTCCCAGCGGAGTACGGAAAGGGCGGGAGGCTCGCTGCCCACCGGTGATTGCGCGTCCTGATCAACCATCTGTCCAGTCTGCCCGGTGAGCCGCCCGCACATGAAGGCACGAAGGAGATCGCGCGGGAGACAGAGCGGCCGGTCCGCCCCGGGCCGCCGCGTGGCACGATGGCTGCCAACCTGCCGCCCCGATGAGCGGTCAGGACGGTGAAGGAGCGAGAATGAACGACTCTCCGGGCTGGGCGTCGCCCGGATCTGCCCCCTCCGACGGCAAGGAGGCGGCGATTCCCCGCCCCTCCGACCCCCAGGACGGAAGCGGTGCGACGGGACAGTGGTCCCCCGAGCAGCCGCCGCCCGGGCAGTGGTCCCCACCGAGCAACCCCGGCAGCGGCCCCGGAACACGGCCGCCGGCACCCGGCTGGGGCGGCGGCCCACAGCGGCAGGGCTGGGCAGGACCGCCGCCGGCCGCGAAGCCCGGCGTCATCCCGCTGCGCCCCCTGAGCCTCGGCGAGATCCTCGACGGCTCGGTGTCCGCCCTGCGCGCCCACTGGCGTACCGCACTCGGCTTCAGCCTCGCGGTCTCGGTGGTCACCCAGATCGGCATCATCCTCATGCAGCGCTACCTGCTGCCGGAACCGACCTCCGTCGACCCGAACGCCACCGGCGCCGAGGCCCTCCGCCAGACCGCCGATTCGGCCCGCTCGACACTGCTCTCCCTGGGCCCGGCCTCTCTCGTCTCGATGATCGCCACGCTCTTCACCGCGTCGATCGTCACTGTGGTCATCAGCCGCTCCGTGCTGGGCCGTCCCACTACGCTCTCCGACGCCTGGGCAGAGGCCCGCCCCCGGATCCTGCCGCTGCTCGGACTGACCGTCCTGGTGGCCGTGATCATGGCGACGGTCATGGCCGTGGGCATCGGCCCCGGTCTGCTGCTGGGCTCCGAGGCAGGAGCGGCACTCGCCTTCCTCGGCTTCGCCGCCGCCTGCGTCGTGATGCTCTGGCTGAACGTCAGCTTCGCCCTCGCCGCCCCCGCACTGATGCTGGAACGACAGAGCATCGTGGCCGCGCTGCGCAGGTCGGCGAAGCTGGTCCGCGGCGCCTGGTGGCGAACCTTCGGAATCCTCGCCCTGACCTGGCTGCTGACCTTCCTGCTGACGTTCCTCGTCTCCATCCCGTTCGGCGCCATCGCGGTGATCGCCGACGGAACCGACGTCAGCGAGTTCTTCAGCAGCAACCCGCCCTCCTTCGGCTGGCCCTTCCTGATCATCACCGGGATCGGCGAAGTGATCGTCTCGACGCTGATCTATCCCTTCGTCGCCGGTGTGATGGCCCTCCTCTACGTGGACCAGCGCATCCGCCGCGAAGCCCTGGACCTGGACCTGGCACGGGCCGCGGGACTTCCCGGCTACGGCGCCGACACCTCCGGGAGCTGATGCCGTGTCGGGGGCGGGGGGCATCACCACAGCAGGGCGGGACACCGCAGCGGGCGACATACCCGTGGACACTCCACGTCTCCCCGCGCGGGAGGCGGCCGAGAGCGAGCTGTCCAAGCCGATGTACCACGAGAACGACCCGAACTTCCTCCAGCGCGCCCTGAACCGGTTCTGGGACTGGGTCGCCGGGGTGTTCGACGCCGCCGCGGGCGCCGCCCCCGGTGGCCCGGCCGGACTCGTCGTCCTGGTCGTCATCGTCGTCGGCCTGGCCGCCGCCCTCTGGTGGCGGCTCGGCACTCCGCAACGCTCCTCCCGGAGCGCCGACGCCCTCTTCGACAGCGACGGCCCCCGCAGCGCGGCCCAGCACCGCACCGCGGCCGAGACCCACGCCGCGGCCCTGCGCTGGACCGAAGCCGTACAGGAACGGATGCGCGCCATCGTCCGGTCCCTGGAGGAGCGCGCCCTGCTCGATCCCCGCCCCGGCCGCACCGCGGACGAGGCCGCGGCCGAAGCGGGCCGCAGTCTGCCCGAGCACACCGCCCGACTGCGCGCCGCCGCCCGGAGCTTCGACGACGTGACATACGGCGGCCGCACCGCGGACCAGACGGCATACCTGTCCCTGCGCACCCTCGACCTGGAACTCGACGCGGCCAAGCCGCTGCTGCCCGGAACCTCCCGAGGAGCCACCGGATGACCGCGGCGACCACCACTTCCCCCACCTCGACGGCGCCCACCCCCGGCCAGGTCTGGACCCGAGCCCGGGCCGTCCTGGCTGTCGTCCTCATTCTCGTCGTCGCCGGCATCGCATTCGCCGCCGTACGCTCCGGAACGAACTACGGACAGCTCGACCCCCGCTCCGCGGAGCCCAAGGGCAGCCGCGCCGTCGCCGAACTCCTCGAAGCACGCGGCATATCCGTCACCGTCGTCACCACCCTCGACCAGGCCACCGCCGCGACCGGCCCGGACACCACCCTCCTGGTCGCCGGCCCCAACCTCATGACCCGGTCGCAACAGCTCCGGCTGAACGAGGCGACCGCCGCCTCCCCAGGACGCACCCTGCTGATCGCCCCGGGCCCGGGGGCCACCGCCCGGCTCGCCCCCGACGTCCGCGCCGAAGCCCACCACGCCGTCAGCGCTCTCGCCCCGTCGTGCGAGCTCCCCGCCGCCCGCAGGGCCGGCACTGCGGACCTGGGCGGCACCCGCTACGCGACGCAGGACCCGGCCGCCGTCACCTGCTACCCGAGCGCAGGCCTCCCCAGCCTGGTCGTCCTCCCGACCGGAACGAGCGGCGACACCGTCGTCCTCGGCTCCCCCGACTTCCTCCACAACGAGCGTCTCGACAAGCAGGGCAACGCCTCGCTCGCCCTGCAACTGCTCGGTTCCCGTCCCCATCTCGTCTGGTACCTCCCCTCTCTCACCGATCCGACCGCAACAGCCGATGACAACGCCCCTGGCGACGGAAGCGAAGACCAGTCGGAGGGCGGGGCGCGAGACGAAGCGTCCGACGAGAGCAGCTTCCTCGACCTCGTCCCCTCCGGCTGGCTGTGGGGAACGCTTCAACTCGCTCTCGCCGCAGTCCTCGCCGCAGTCTGGCGGGCCCGCCGACTCGGCCCCCTCGTGACGGAACAGCTGCCGGTAGCCATCCGAGCATCCGAATCCGCCGAAGGCCGTTCCCTCCTCTACCGCAAGGTCAACGCCCGCGACCGGGCCGCCGACGCCCTCCGAGCCGCCACCCGCACACGCATCGCCCCCCTCGTCGGCGTGCCCGCCCGCGACGCGCACACCCCCGACGTCCTCCTCACCGCCGTGTCCACCCGCGTCACCGCAGTCGGCCAGGACCTCATCACCCTGCTTTTCGGCACGGCTCCCGCCACCGACGCAGCCCTGGTCCTGCTCGCCGATCAACTCGACGCCCTCGAAAGAGAGGTACGCACTTCATGAGCGCCCCGACCCCCGAGCCGGCCGAGCCCACGGCGCCCGCTGCGGCTCCCGCGAGGCCCGCGGCACCGGATCCTTCCGACAGCGCCCGCGCGTCCTTGGAGGCTCTGCGCTCCGAGATCGCCAAGGCCGTCGTCGGCCAGGACCCCGCTGTCACCGGACTCGTCGTCGCGCTGCTCTGCCGGGGGCACGTGCTCCTCGAAGGCGTGCCCGGCGTCGCCAAGACCCTGCTGGTGCGGGCCCTTGCATCTTCGCTCGAACTGGACACGAAGCGGGTCCAGTTCACCCCTGACCTGATGCCCAGCGACGTCACCGGCTCACTGGTCTACGACGCGCGCACCGCCGAGTTCTCCTTCCAGCCCGGCCCTGTCTTCACCAACCTGCTGATCGCGGACGAGATCAACCGCACCCCTCCCAAGACGCAGTCCTCCCTCCTCGAAGCGATGGAGGAACGGCAGGTCACCGTCGACGGAACACCGCGGCCACTGCCTGACCCCTTCCTCGTCGCCGCGACCCAGAACCCCGTCGAGTACGAAGGCACCTATCCCCTCCCCGAAGCACAGCTGGACCGCTTCCTGCTCAAACTGACGGTTCCGCTCCCCTCACGGCAGGACGAGATCGACGTCCTCACCCGCCACGCCGACGGTTTCAACCCACGCGACCTGAAGGCCGCAGGGATACGGCCGGTCGCCGGCCCAGCCGATCTGGAAGCGGCACGCGAAGCCGTCGCGAAGACGACCGTCTCCCCCGAGATCGCCCGCTATGTCGTGGATATCTGCCGTGCCACGCGCGATTCCCCCTCGCTCGCCCTCGGTGTCTCCCCCCGAGGCACCACCGCACTGCTGTCGACCGCCCGCGCCTGGGCCTGGCTGACCGGCCGGGACTATGTCATCCCGGACGATGTGAAGGCCCTGGCGCTTCCCACGCTCCGTCATCGCATCCACCTGCGGCCCGAGGCGGAAATGGAAGGAGTCACCCCGGACTCCGTCATCGCCTCAGTGCTCGCCCACGTCCCCGTACCCCGATGAGGCGGTGACCATGGCCCTCACCGGACGTACTGCTCTGTTGGCCGCTCTGGGGTCACTCCCCGTGGGCATCCTCGCTCCTAGTTGGACCGGGATGCTCGCGGTCAACGCACCGCTCTCACTGGCAATTCTGTGTGACTATGCCCTGGCAGCGCCAGTGCGCACGCTTCGATTCACTCGATCCGGTGATACATCTGTTCGACTCGGTGACGCGGCGGAAGTGCAACTGACGGTGACCAACACGTCGCGGCGCCGTCTGCGCGCCCAGCTCCGGGACGCCTGGCCCCCCAGCAGCTGGGCCGGGGGCACCGAGCAGGGCGCTTCACGTCACACGCTGACGATTCCCGCCGGCGAACGTCGACGCCTGGTCACGGTCCTGCGCCCGACCCGGCGCGGTGAACGGCGGTCGGAGCGCATCACGATCCGCTCGTACGGCCCGCTCGGCCTAGCCGCACGGCAGGGGCAGCACCGGGCCCCGTGGACCGTACGCGTCCTGCCCCCGTTCACCAGCCGCAAGCACCTGCCTTCCCGGCTCGCCCGACTCCGCGAACTCGACGGCCGCACCAGCGTTCTGACACGCGGTGAGGGAACGGAGTTCGACAGTCTGCGGGCCTACGTACCCGGCGACGACACCCGCTCCATCGACTGGCGGGCCACCGCACGCCAGTCCGCCGTAGCGGTCCGGACATGGCGACCCGAGCGTGACCGGTACATCCTGATCGTCCTCGACACCGGGCGCACGTCCGCGGGCCGGGTGGGCGACGTCCCCCGCCTGGACGCCTCGATGGACGCCACACTCCTCCTCACCGCACTCGCCACGCGGGCGGGCGACCGCGTGAGCCTCCTCGCCTACGACCGCCAGGTACGAGCCAGGGTCCAGGGCCGGACAGCCATGGGAAATGTGCTGGCGACCGTCATCGACACCCTGGCCACGCTGGAGCCCGAGCTCATCGAAACGGATGCCCGCGGCCTCAGCAACGCGGCCCTCACCGACGCACCCCGCGGTTCGCTGATCGTTCTCCTCACGACGCTGGAGGCCGCTCCCATCGAGGAAGGGCTCCTCCCGGTACTGCCTCAGCTCACCCAGCGCCACACCGTGCTGCTGGCCGCAGTCTCCGATCCCAGGATCGAGGAGATGGCCCACGGCCGGGACACGGTGGACTCGGTGTACGACGCGGCAGCCGCCGGCCAGGCCCAGGCCGACCGTCGCCGCACGGCCGACAGGCTCCGTCGCCACGGCGTCGTCGTCGTGGACGCCACCCCGGACAATCTTGCTCCCACACTTGCCGACACGTACCTGGCCCTGAAGGCCGCAGGCCGCCTCTGAGAGCTCTGCTGAGGCGGCCTGCCGGCTGTCTGCCGGACTCGCTGCTGATTGTGCCCAGAACGCAGGAAAGCCCCGCACCAAAAGGTGCGGGGCTTTCCCGGAAAAATTGTTCGGCGGCGTCCTACTCTCCCACAGGGTCCCCCCTGCAGTACCATCGGCGCTGAAAGGCTTAGCTTCCGGGTTCGGAATGTAACCGGGCGTTTCCCTAACGCAATGACCACCGAAACACTATGAAAATTTGAACACCGGATGTTTACACGGCTGTTCATTATTTCAGAACTAACACAGTGGACGCGAGCAACTGAGGACAAGCCCTCGGCCTATTAGTACCAGTCAGCTCCACCCGTTACCGGGCTTCCACATCTGGCCTATCAACCCAGTCGTCTACTGGGAGCCTTAACCCTTCAAGAGGGTGGGAATACTCATCTCGAAGCAGGCTTCCCGCTTAGATGCTTTCAGCGGTTATCCTTTCCGAACGTAGCCAACCAGCCATGCCCTTGGCAGGACAACTGGCACACCAGAGGTTCGTCCGTCCCGGTCCTCTCGTACTAGGGACAGCCCTTCTCAATATTCCTACGCGCACAGCGGATAGGGACCGAACTGTCTCACGACGTTCTAAACCCAGCTCGCGTACCGCTTTAATGGGCGAACAGCCCAACCCTTGGGACCGACTCCAGCCCCAGGATGCGACGAGCCGACATCGAGGTGCCAAACCATCCCGTCGATATGGACTCTTGGGGAAGATCAGCCTGTTATCCCCGGGGTACCTTTTATCCGTTGAGCGACAGCGCTTCCACAAGCCACTGCCGGATCACTAGTCCCGACTTTCGTCCCTGCTCGACCCGTCGGTCTCACAGTCAAGCTCCCTTGTGCACTTACACTCAACACCTGATTACCAACCAGGCTGAGGGAACCTTTGGGCGCCTCCGTTACTCTTTAGGAGGCAACCGCCCCAGTTAAACTACCCATCAGACACTGTCCCTGATCCGGATCACGGACCCAGGTTAGACATCCAGCACGACCAGAGTGGTATTTCAACGACGACTCCACAACCACTGGCGTGGCCGCTTCAAAGTCTCCCACCTATCCTACACAAGCCGAACCGAACACCAATATCAAACTATAGTAAAGGTCCCGGGGTCTTTCCGTCCTGCTGCGCGAAACGAGCATCTTTACTCGTAGTGCAATTTCACCGGGCCTATGGTTGAGACAGTCGAGAAGTCGTTACGCCATTCGTGCAGGTCGGAACTTACCCGACAAGGAATTTCGCTACCTTAGGATGGTTATAGTTACCACCGCCGTTTACTGGCGCTTAAGTTCTCAGCTTCGCCGACCCGAAAGTCAGCTAACCGGTCCCCTTAACGTTCCAGCACCGGGCAGGCGTCAGTCCGTATACATCGCCTTACGGCTTCGCACGGACCTGTGTTTTTAGTAAACAGTCGCTTCTCGCTGGTCTCTGCGGCCACCCCCAGCTCACCGAGTAAATCGGATCACCAGTGATGGCCCCCCTTCTCCCGAAGTTACGGGGGCATTTTGCCGAGTTCCTTAACCATAGTTCACCCGAACGCCTCGGTATTCTCTACCTGACCACCTGAGTCGGTTTAGGGTACGGGCCGCCATGAAACTCGCTAGAGGCTTTTCTCGACAGCATAGGATCATCCACTTCACCACAATCGGCTCGGCATCAGGTCTCACCCTTAACGTGTGACGGATTTACCTACCACACGGGCTACACCCTTACCCCGGGACAACCACCGCCCGGGCTGGACTACCTTCCTGCGTCACCCCATCGCTTACCTACTACAAGTCTGGTTCATCGGCTCCACCACTACCCTCAACTCCGAAGAGATCGGGCCGGCTTCACGGACTTAGCATCGCCTGATTCAGTACTGGGCGTTTCAAAGCGGGTACCGGAATATCAACCGGTTGTCCATCGACTACGCCTGTCGGCCTCGCCTTAGGTCCCGACTTACCCTGGGCAGATCAGCTTGACCCAGGAACCCTTAGTCAATCGGCGCACACGTTTCTCACGTGTGTATCGCTACTCATGCCTGCATTCTCACTCGTGAACCGTCCACAACTCGCTTCCGCGGCTGCTTCACCCGGCACACGACGCTCCCCTACCCATCCACACAGGCGTTGGCCCTATATGTGTGAATGACACGACTTCGGCGGTACGCTTGAGCCCCGCTACATTGTCGGCGCGGAATCACTTGACCAGTGAGCTATTACGCACTCTTTCAAGGGTGGCTGCTTCTAAGCCAACCTCCTGGTTGTCTCTGCGACTCCACATCCTTTCCCACTTAGCGTACGCTTAGGGGCCTTAGTCGATGCTCTGGGCTGTTTCCCTCTCGACCATGGAGCTTATCCCCCACAGTCTCACTGCCGCGCTCTCACTTACCGGCATTCGGAGTTTGGCTAAGGTCAGTAACCCGGTAGGGCCCATCGCCTATCCAGTGCTCTACCTCCGGCAAGAAACACACGACGCTGCACCTAAATGCATTTCGGGGAGAACCAGCTATCACGGAGTTTGATTGGCCTTTCACCCCTAACCACAGGTCATCCCCCAGGTTTTCAACCCTGGTGGGTTCGGTCCTCCACGAAGTCTTACCTCCGCTTCAACCTGCCCATGGCTAGATCACTCCGCTTCGGGTCTAGAGCGTGCAACTCAAACGCCCTATTCGGACTCGCTTTCGCTACGGCTTCCCCACACGGGTTAACCTCGCTACACACCGCTAACTCGCAGGCTCATTCTTCAAAAGGCACGCAGTCACGACTGACAGCACAAGTACTGCCAGCGACGCTCCCACGGCTTGTAGGCACACGGTTTCAGGTACTATTTCACTCCGCTCCCGCGGTACTTTTCACCATTCCCTCACGGTACTATCCGCTATCGGTCACCAGGGAATATTTAGGCTTAGCGGGTGGTCCCGCCAGATTCACACGGGATTTCTCGGGCCCCGTGCTACTTGGGTGTCTCTCAAACGAGCCGTTGATGTTTCAGCTACGGGGGTCTTACCCTCTACGCCGGACCTTTCGCATGTCCTTCGCCTACATCAACGGTTTCTGACTCGTCTCACAGCCGGCAGACTATGAAAGAGAGATCCCACAACCCCGAATGCGCAACCCCTGCCGGGTATCACACGCATACGGTTTGGCCTCATCCAGTTTCGCTCGCCACTACTCCCGGAATCACGGTTGTTTTCTCTTCCTGAGGGTACTGAGATGTTTCACTTCCCCTCGTTCCCTCCACACTGCCTATGTGTTCAGCAGCGGGTGACAGCCCATGACGACTGCCGGGTTTCCCCATTCGGAAACCCCCGGATCAAAGCTTGGTTGACAGCTCCCCGGGGACTATCGTGGCCTCCCACGTCCTTCATCGGTTCCTGGTGCCAAGGCATCCACCGTGCGCCCTTAAAAACTTGGCCACAGATGCTCGCGTCCACTGTGCAGTTCTCAAACAACGACCAGCCACCCATCACCCCACCCTTCACAGGCGAGTTCACTGGGGCCGGATCAGAAGGACAGCCATTCCGGCCGCACCCTCAGACACCCAACAACGTGCCCGACACAACCGATCTCTCACCACGTTCCACGCCGAAGCAGTACTAGCAGTAATCAACCTGTCGTGCCGAATAGTCAACGTTCCACCCATGAGCAACCAGCACCGAACATTCGCCGGTGTACTGGCCTCTGACCAAACCGAAGCCTGGTAAGAAGTGCTCCTTAGAAAGGAGGTGATCCAGCCGCACCTTCCGGTACGGCTACCTTGTTACGACTTCGTCCCAATCGCCAGTCCCACCTTCGACAGCTCCCTCCCACAAGGGGTTGGGCCACCGGCTTCGGGTGTTACCGACTTTCGTGACGTGACGGGCGGTGTGTACAAGGCCCGGGAACGTATTCACCGCAGCAATGCTGATCTGCGATTACTAGCAACTCCGACTTCATGGGGTCGAGTTGCAGACCCCAATCCGAACTGAGACCGGCTTTTTGAGATTCGCTCCGCCTCGCGGCATCGCAGCTCATTGTACCGGCCATTGTAGCACGTGTGCAGCCCAAGACATAAGGGGCATGATGACTTGACGTCGTCCCCACCTTCCTCCGAGTTGACCCCGGCAGTCTCCTGTGAGTCCCCATCACCCCGAAGGGCATGCTGGCAACACAGAACAAGGGTTGCGCTCGTTGCGGGACTTAACCCAACATCTCACGACACGAGCTGACGACAGCCATGCACCACCTGTATACCGACCACAAGGGGGGCACCATCTCTGATGCTTTCCGGTATATGTCAAGCCTTGGTAAGGTTCTTCGCGTTGCGTCGAATTAAGCCACATGCTCCGCTGCTTGTGCGGGCCCCCGTCAATTCCTTTGAGTTTTAGCCTTGCGGCCGTACTCCCCAGGCGGGGAACTTAATGCGTTAGCTGCGGCACCGACGACGTGGAATGTCGCCAACACCTAGTTCCCAACGTTTACGGCGTGGACTACCAGGGTATCTAATCCTGTTCGCTCCCCACGCTTTCGCTCCTCAGCGTCAGTAATGGCCCAGAGATCCGCCTTCGCCACCGGTGTTCCTCCTGATATCTGCGCATTTCACCGCTACACCAGGAATTCCGATCTCCCCTACCACACTCTAGCTAGCCCGTATCGAATGCAGACCCGGGGTTAAGCCCCGGGCTTTCACATCCGACGTGACAAGCCGCCTACGAGCTCTTTACGCCCAATAATTCCGGACAACGCTTGCGCCCTACGTATTACCGCGGCTGCTGGCACGTAGTTAGCCGGCGCTTCTTCTGCAGGTACCGTCACTTTCGCTTCTTCCCTGCTGAAAGAGGTTTACAACCCGAAGGCCGTCATCCCTCACGCGGCGTCGCTGCATCAGGCTTTCGCCCATTGTGCAATATTCCCCACTGCTGCCTCCCGTAGGAGTCTGGGCCGTGTCTCAGTCCCAGTGTGGCCGGTCGCCCTCTCAGGCCGGCTACCCGTCGTCGCCTTGGTAGGCCATTACCCCACCAACAAGCTGATAGGCCGCGGGCTCATCCTTCACCGCCGGAGCTTTTAACCCCGTCCCATGCGGGACAGAGTGTTATCCGGTATTAGACCCCGTTTCCAGGGCTTGTCCCAGAGTGAAGGGCAGATTGCCCACGTGTTACTCACCCGTTCGCCACTAATCCACCCCGAAAGGCTTCATCGTTCGACTTGCATGTGTTAAGCACGCCGCCAGCGTTCGTCCTGAGCCAGGATCAAACTCTCCGTGAATGTTTACCCGTAATCGGGTGCACACATCACGAGAGCGGAACAACCGGTCGGAATAAGACCCGTTGTTCACAGCGTCCTCGCTGTGTAATTGCCTACCCGGTCACCGAAGTGAACCCGGTAGGACTTTCAAAGGAACCACCAACCTGCCGAAGCAGGCCGGGGTATCAACATATCTGGCGTTGACTTTTGGCACGCTGTTGAGTTCTCAAGGAACGGACGCTTCCTTCGGTCCCGTTTCACCGGGGCCCTCCGGGCGCTTCCCTTCGTTCTTGCGTTTCCGACTCTATCAGACTCTTTCGTGTCCGATTCCCGGCCGAAGCGGGTCAAGCAGTTTTCGCTTTCCAGGTCCTTCGCTTTCGCGTTTTCCCTTTCCGGCGGTTCCAACTTTACCAGACTCTTTTTCGTTCCGTTTCCGGTCCGAATTCGATTTCCGGTGGCCTGTGGAGTGGCCTTGCCTTTCGGCGGATCCGACTTTATCAGAAATTCTCGGGGTGAAACGAACGGCCCGGAGATTCGAAAAAGGAGAATCATTTGGCCCGGCGGAGCGACAAGTCCTCCTGCACGAGCGGGGTAGACGCTACGCGCTCAACTCGGACTTGTCTAGTCCGAGGCAACCGTTCGAATCTACCTCCCCACATCTGCCGTGTCAACGGTTTTTGTGGGCGAGGAGGACACTAGCAGTTCAGCCGGGGTGAAGGCACATCGGCGGTCAGGCTGCGGTGGGGAGTTCGGCGCTGCGTTCGACCGCTGTGAGGTCACCCGTGTCGCCGGCGCGTGCCGCGCGGCCGCCCAGGATGTAGACGTACGCGAGAAACGCCAGCTCAGCGGCGATGCCGATGGTGATCCGGGCCCAGGTCGGGAGGCCGGACGGGGTCACGAAGCCTTCGATGAGTCCGGAGACGAACAGGACCAGCGCCAGGCCGATGGCCATGCCCAGTGCGGCGCGTCCCTGCTGGGCCAGGGCGGTCCGGCGTGACAGGGGGCCCGGGTCTATCACGGTCCAGCCGAGGCGCAGTCCCGTGCCGGCGGCGACGAACACGGCGGTCAGTTCGAGCAGGCCATGGGGAAGCACCAGGCCGAGGAAGACGTCGAGGCGGCCCGCCGAGGACATGAGGCCTATGCCGACGCCGAGGTTGAGCATGTTGAGGAAGAGGATCCAGATCACCGGTATGCAGAGGAACGCCCCCAGGACCAGGCAGAGGGCCGCGGCCTGCGCGTTGTTCGTCCATACCTGGGCCGCGAACGACGCCGCCGGATGGCTGGAGTAGTAGGTCTCGTACTCGCCACCCGGCCGGGTCATCGCACGGAGGTCCTCCGGTGCGGCGATCGCGGCCTGGACCTCGGGGTGGGTGCCGATCCACCAGCCCAGCAGTGCCGCCAGCGCGGTCGAGAGCACCGCGGTGGGGACCCACCAGTGGCGCGAGCGGTAGACGGCGGCGGGGAATCCCTCGGTGAGGAATCGGGCCGCGTCCCGCCAGGAGGCCTTGCGGGTGCCGGTGACCGTGGACCTGGCACGGGCCACGAGCTGGGTGAGTCGGCCGGTGAGGAGCGGGTCGGGGCTGCTCGACTGGATCAGCGAAAGATGGGTCGCGGTGCGCTGGTAGAGGACGACGAGTTCGTCCGCTTCCGCGCCCGTGAGGCGGCGCCCGCGGCGCAGGAGGTGTTCGAGGCGGTCCCACTCCGTGCGGTGGGCGGTAACGAAGACGTCGAGGTCCATGGGCGTCTGTTGCTCCAGGCAAGGGTGCGTACGGGTCCGTACTACTGCGGCGCGCTGGCGGTCAGCTTGGCAGACTGGGCCCGGCTGGGGCAGAGAAGGTCGGCGAAGGGTGGGGCCCGATGAGTGAGCTGGTGACCGGGGACGCGGTCGTTCTGGGGTTGAGGCCCGCGCGGCTGCCGAGCCGGGCGCTGGCCTCGGCGATCGATCTGGCGGTGGTATTCACCGTCTTCATCCTGATATCGGTCGTACTCGGTATCGCTTCCGCTTCTTTGGACGAGGCGGCCGTGGCGGCGATCGGGGTCGCCTCGTTCCTGCTGATCCTGATCGGTGGGCCGGTCGCGGTGGAGACGCTGAGCCATGGCCGGTCCCTGGGGAAGCTCGCCTGCGGGCTGCGGGTGGTGCGGGACGACGGTGGGCCGATCCGGTTCCGGCACGCGCTCGTTCGAGGGGCCATGGGGCTCGTCGAGATTCTGATGACCTTCGGCGCCCTGGCCTCCATCGCGTCCTTGGTGTCGGCACGGGGGCGGCGGATCGGTGACGTGTTCGCCGGGACGCTGGTTGTCCGGGAGCGGGTCGCGGCCACGGGCCGGTCCGTCGCCGTGCCGCCTCCCCCGCCTTGGCTGGTCGGCCGGTTCGCGCAGCTGGATCTGTCGGCCGTGCCGGACGAGCTCTGGTCCTCGATACGGCAGTACCTGACGCGGATGCAGCAGCTGGACCCCGGCGTGGGGCGTTCGATCGCGGAGCGGCTGGCCGGTGAACTGGTCGCGCGGACGGGAGCCACCGCGCCGCAGGGCGTCCCCGCGGCCGCGTTTCTGGCCGCGGTGGTTCATGAGCGGCAGGCGCGGGATGCGCGGCGTGTGTTCGCCGGGCCCCGCGCGGAGGGGCCCGTGGGCTCCGTAGCGGTTGTACCTGGTGTGCCGTCCGCGACTGCCGGGCCGTCTGTACCTGCCGGGCCGTCTGTGCCGTCCATGCCTGCCGTGCCTGCTGCGCCTGCCGGGGGCGGTGCCGGTGGTGCTCGTGAGCAGTGGCGTGGGGATGCGTCCTCGGGCGGGTTCGCTCCGCCCGGCTAGGCGAGGTCCTGCCTTGGTCCGGGCGATGTCTCCAGGGTGGCCGGGTCGCCCGCCGCGCGGGGGGACGGGGGTGATTCCAGGTGTTCGAGTTCGATGCCGGGGGCCGCGAGGACCACGTCGCCGGCGATGTGGACGGTGTGCTGTTCGCCGGTGTCCAGGGCGCTGACCTGGTATGCGTCCACGATCAAGGGGCCGTTGTCAGTGGTGTGCGCTTCACTGTTCACCAGAGCCCAGGACTGGTCGACGGTCCTGGGTGCGAGGACCGGGTCCGTGAAGGTGACCACGCGGACGCGGGTCGTGGGGGAATCGGGGGTGAGACGCAGAAGGCGGGTCATGGCGATGAGGAATGCGGGGGATGTGCCGGAGAAGGTGTGGGCGCGGACGTTGCCTTCGGTGGCGTGGCTGCCGGTCGGGTCGGTCCGGACCCAGGTGACCCCTTCGAGGGCGGCTCCTCGCACCTGCCAGCTCGCGGCATGGAGTTCGAGGCGGATGGGGCGGCCCAGCTCGTCCAGGGCGAGGTCGACGGAGCCGAGGTGGTCTCCGGAGGGGGACGTGGTCTGGGAGACGTAGCGCCAGCCGGAGGGGCCGGGGGCGCAGTGGAAGTGTTCTTCACCGAGGGGGGTGTGATCGTGAAGGTCGTGGAGCGAATACCTGCCGCGGGGCATGGGGTCCTTCGGGTTCCTCGGGCTGTGCGGGGGCGGTGACGGGAGCAGGCCCCCGCCACGGGGGTGCGGGGGCCTGCGCTCGGATCTGCTGCTGAGGGCTTGACGCCGTCCGGTGTTCGGGAGGTCGGCCTCCCGAACACCGGGGGTGGATCAGTAGCGGTAGTGGTCGGGCTTGTACGGGCCTTCGACCTCGACGCCGATGTACGCCGCCTGCTCGGGGCGCAGGGTGGTGAGCTTGACGCCGAGGGCGTCGAGGTGGAGGCGGGCGACCTTCTCGTCCAGGTGCTTGGGCAGCACGTAGACGTCGGTCGGGTACTCCTCGGGCTTCGTGAACAGCTCGATCTGCGCGAGGGTCTGGTCGGCGAAGCTGTTGGACATCACGAAGGACGGGTGTCCGGTCGCGTTGCCCAGGTTGAGGAGGCGGCCCTCGGACAGAACGATGAGGACCTTGCCGTCCGGGAACGTCCAGGTGTGGACCTGCGGCTTGACCTCGTCCTTGACGATCCCGTCGATCCGGGCGAGACCGGCCATGTCGATCTCGTTGTCGAAATGACCGATGTTCCCGACGATCGCCTGGTGCTTCATCCGGGCCATGTCCTTGGCCATGATGATGTCCTTGTTGCCCGTCGTGGTGACGAAGATGTCCGCCTGCTCCACCACATCGTCCAGCGTGGCGACCTGGTAACCGTCCATCGCCGCCTGCAGCGCGCAGATCGGGTCGATCTCCGTGATGATCACCCGGGCGCCCTGGCCGCGCAGGGACTCCGCGCAGCCCTTGCCGACATCGCCGTAGCCGAAGACGACGGCCGTCTTGCCGCCGATCAGGACGTCGGTGGCACGGTTGATGCCGTCGATGAGGGAGTGGCGGCAGCCGTACTTGTTGTCGAACTTCGACTTCGTCACCGCGTCGTTCACATTGATCGCGGGGAACAGGAGGGAGCCGTCGCGGTGCATCTCGTACAGGCGGTGGACGCCGGTGGTCGTCTCCTCGGTGACGCCGCGGATCTCGGACGCCAGCTGCGTCCACTTCTGCGGGGCCTCGCCGAGGGTGCGGTTCAGCAGGGTGAGGATGTGCGCGAACTCCTCACTGTCCGCCGTCGACGGATCCGGGGCCGCGCCGGCCTTCTCGAACTCGACACCCTTGTGGACGAGGAGAGTGGCGTCGCCGCCGTCGTCCAGGATCATGTTCGGACCGCCGGTCGGGGTGTTCGGCCAGGTCAGCGCCTGCTCCGTGCACCACCAGTACTCCTCCAGCGTCTCGCCCTTCCAGGCGAAGACGGGGACGCCCGCGGGGGCTTCCGGGGTGCCGTTCGGGCCGACCGCGATGGCGGCTGCGGCGTGGTCCTGGGTGGAGAAGATGTTGCAGGAGGCCCAGCGGACCTCGGCGCCGAGGGCGACGAGGGTCTCGATGAGCACGGCGGTCTGCACGGTCATGTGCAGCGAACCGGTGATCCGCGCGCCCGCCAGCGGCTGAGCGGCGGCGAACTCCTTACGGATCGACATCAGACCGGGCATCTCGTGCTCGGCGAGCGTGATCTCCTTGCGCCCGAACGGGGCGAGGGAGAGGTCGGCGACCTTGAAGTCCTGGCGGTTGGTGGCCGTCGTCATAACGGGCTGCTCCTCGTGATGGGTCGAGGGTGGGCTGTCTGGGCTGACTCTGCGGCGCGGCGGGCACACGAATGCCCGGGCAGTTCGCAGTGCAGTCCGTCGGAGGCCCTCTGTCCCTCGCCCGGCTCGCTCCCGCCAGCCGGTCGACCGCCATCAGCAGCGACGTCTGTTTTCCGTATCCGAATCTACACCGAACGGCCCAGTGAGCCCCAGCCCGTTCGAGGAGAGGGGCGTGTGTGAGGCGTCACCGGGCCGATCGGGGCTGGTGCGTGGTGGGTCAGTGGCCGGAATCCGTCGGGGCCGGGCCCTCGTCGGCGCCGGCGTCCGGGGCTTCGGCCGTCCTGCCCGGGTTGGTGCCGGTCACCGCGGCCTCCGCGTTGTAGATGTCCGGCTCCAGGTAGATGACCCGGGCGATCGGGACCGCTTCGCGGATGCGGTTCTCGGCGGCGTTGATGGCGTCGGCGACCTCGGCCGCGGTCTCGTCGTGCCGGACCGCGATCTTGGCCGCGACCAGCAGTTCCTCGGGGCCGAGGTGAAGGGTGCGCATGTGGATGATGCGGGTGACGGTGTCGCCGTCGACCATGGACGCCTTGATCTTCTCGACGTCCTCCAGGCCGGCGGACTCACCGAGCAGGAGGGACTTCGTCTCCACGGCCAGGACGATCGCGATGAGGATCAGCAGGACGCCGATGCAGAGGGTGCCGATGCCGTCCCAGACGCCGTCGCCGGTGGCGAGGGCGAGGCCGACGCCGCCGAGCGCCAGGATCAGGCCGACGAGCGCGCCGAGGTCTTCCAGGAGGACGACCGGCAGCTCCGGGGCCTTGGAGCGGCGGACGAACTCGGTCCAGGAGCGGTCGCCGCGCGTCTGGTTGGACTCCTTGATCGCCATACGGAAGGAGAAGAGCTCGGCGATGATCGCGAAGACCAGCACCCCGACCGGCCAGTACCAGGCCTCGATCTCGTGCGGGTGCTTGATCTTCTCGTAGCCCTCGTACACCGCGAACATGCCACCGACCGAGAAGAGGACGATGGAGACGAGGAACGCGTAGATGTAGCGCTCGCGCCCGTAGCCGAAGGGGTGCTCGGGGGTGGCTTCGCGCTTCGCCTTCTTGCCGCCGAGCAGCAGCAGTCCCTGGTTGCCCGAGTCGGCGAGCGAGTGGACGCTCTCCGCGAGCATCGACGAGGAACCACTGAAGAGGAACGCTACGAATTTGGCCACGGCGATCGAGAGGTTGGCGGCGAGTGCCGCCACGATCGCCTTGGTTCCGCCTGACGCGCTCATGAGTGCGTGGTGTCCCTTCGTCGGTGCGCGGCACGTGCCGTCGCGGTGAGGCGGCACATTGTTGCAGCCGTCGGGATGGTCCGTCGGTCAGGCCGCCACGGTGGCCCGGAAGAGGGTGCCCGCTCCCGCCGCCTCGACCGTCTCGCCGGCCGGAACGTAGGCGGACTCCCCCGGTCCGAGGGCGAGTTCGCCGACCGTGACCGAGCCCGCCGTGCAGAGCAGGATCTGGGGGGTGGGGGCGGTCAGGCCGGTGGGAGCCGCGCCCGACGCGAGCGTGTAGCGGGACAGGGCGAACTCGTCGACGGGCGTCTCGTAGCGTTCCTCGCCGGACGGGGCGGCCTCCGGGCGCAGCACGCCGGGCTCGGTGGCCTCGAAGCGGACGATCCGCAGGAGTTCGGGGACGTCGATGTGCTTGGGGGTCAGACCGCAGCGCAGGACGTTGTCCGAGTTGGCCATGATCTCGACGCCGAGTCCGTCGAGGTAGGCGTGCGGGACGCCCGCGCCGAGGAACAGGGCTTCGCCGGGCTGGAGTTGTACGTAGTTCAGCAGCATCGCGGCGAGGACGCCGGGGTCGCCGGGGTAGTTGTGGGCGATGCGGGCGTACGGGGCGTGGGCGCCGCCGAGGCGTTCCGCGGCGGCCGCCGCCTCGGCCACGGTGTCGGCCATCTCCGCCGGGTCCGCGGCGAGGATCGCCGTGAGCACTTCGCGGAGGGCCGCCTCCTCGGGGTGGGCACGGAGGAGGTCCACGTACGGCTTGAGGGAGTCGACTCCCAGCGCCTCCATCGCGTCCGCCGCCTCGGTGGGCCTGCGGAAGCCGCACAGTCCGTCGAAGGGGGTGAGGGCGCAGATCAGTTCGGGCTTGTGGTTCGCGTCCTTGTACGTGCGGTGCGGGGCGTCGACGGGGACGCCCCGGGCCTCCTCGTCGGCGTAACCCTCGCGGGCCTGGTCCAGGTTCGGGTGGACCTGGAGGGAGAGGGGGGCGCCGGCGGCGAGGAGCTTCAGGAGGAAGGGGAGGCGGGGGCCGAACCGGGCGACGGTGGCGGTGCCGAGCTCGCCTTCCGGGTCGGCCTCGATGGCCTCGGTGAGGGCCAGTTCCGTCTCGCCGGACGCGGTGGTACGGGTGATGCGTGAGGGCGCTCCGGGGTGGGCGCCCATCCACATCTCGGCCTGCGGTTCGCCGGTGGGTGCGATGCCGAGCAGGGCGGGAATGGCCGTGGTGGACCCCCAGGCGTAGGGGCGCACGGTGTTGGACAGGCGGTCCATGGAGTCGTCCTCGGGTGGGGCGGGCGTAAGTGTCTGCGTCACCAGGGATACCAGGGTTGTGTGAGGTCCTGGCGTCGTGGGGGTGGCCGGGGGGTGTGGGGTCGGTCGGGGCCCGGCGGCGAGGTCTCAGTGCTGGGGGGCCGAGGCCAGGGACAGGTAGACCGCTGCGAAGTCGGTGATCGCGAGCAGTTCGGCCAGGGTCTCCAGTTCGCTGCCCTCGTCCGGTTCCAGTTCGCTGACCGGGGTGTCGTGGCCGAGCGCCAGTTCCCGGGCCGCCGGGTAGGCGCTGAGGCCTCCCGTCGGGCGGTCCCTGAGCAGGACGACCCGGGCCCTCAGCGTCTCTCCCTCGTCGACCCGGTCGCGGAAGAAGTCGTCGGGGTCCGCGCCGGCGGCGAAGTCCCCGGTGAGGAGCGTGCCGTGCGAGGGCAGCGCCTCGGGGAGCTGTGCGGTGAGGGCGGGGCGGCCCGCCAGCTCGGACAGCACGGCGGCGAAGCGGCGGCCGACGGGGCCCGCGGCTTCGCCCTCCGTCCAGAGCAGCGGCAGGCTGTCGGCGAGCTCGGCGGCGAGCGTCTTGGCCGGGTTGCTGTACGTGGCGATGGCCGGGCCGCAGCGTTCCGCGGTGCGGTCCAGGCGGTCCGCGACCTTCTGCAGGTCCTCGGGCGGCGCGGTCACCAGGCCGACCCGGTCCAGGAGCGCCAGCAGGGGCGTGAGCAGGGCCCACAGGGTGCCGGGGCCGGCGGCGGAGGTCTCCGCGTCGTACTCGCCGTGCGGGGCGGCGGCCATCGGGACGACCAGGCCGTGCACCCCGTCGACCGCCTCGCGCAGCGGGGATCGGGTGGGGGCGACGGCGACGACGGTGCAGCCTCGGCGGTAGGCCTGCTCGGCGAGCAGGGCGAGGCCCGGTTCGGAGCCGTCGGCGGTCGCGATGAGCAGGAGGTCCACGGATCCGGCCCAGCCGGGCAGGGTCCAGCGGAGGGCGCCGGGGGCGGGGGCGACGCCGGTGGGGTGGATGCGTACGACGGGGGCGGCCGCGCCCGCGAGTGCGCCGATCAGGTCGGCGACGCCGGAGGCGGCGGTGCCGGGGCCCGCGACGAGGACGGCCCGGGGCCGGCCCTCCGGGGTCAGGCCGCCGATGCCGGCCTCGGCGGCGTGCCGGGCGGCGGTGCGGACCCGCGCGCCTGCCTCGGCGGCGCCGCGCAGCAGGTCGCGGCGGTCGGCTCGGGCCAGGGCTTCCGGGGCGTCGAGCAAGGACTCGTCGAGCATGACGGTGGGCCTCCGATCACCGGGTGGGGTGCGGGCTGCGGCTGCGACCGCGGATGCTGCGTGCGTACCGGCCGGGCGGTGGTGTGGCTGTCGGGGCGGGCGAGGTGCCTGGCGGGTGGCCTCGTCCTTCGGCTGCGATCCGACGCGGGGTCGGCTGCGGCCTGCTGCGGTCGGCTGTCGTGCGTTGCCTTGCGCCGTTGTGCCCGTACGCGGGTCGCTCGCGGTCAGGCGGGGCGGCGGGCCTCGTCGACGAGAAGGACCGGGATGCCGTCCCGGACCGGGTAGGCCAGTCCGCAGTCGTCGCCCGTGCAGACCAGTTCGGGGCTGTCGGCCGCCGAACGGTCGTCGAGCGGGGAGTGGCAGGCCGGGCAGGCCAGGATCTCCAGGAGGCCGGCTTCGAGCGCCATGGGGTGAGTCCCTTCGAGCATGCGAGTTCCGATCCGCGTGGATCAGGCGTGGTCAGCCTACCGCTGGGGTGGTGGGGACGCGGCCTGGCCGGGGGGATGGAACGGGGGATGTGGTGGGCGGTGGCGCGGGGTGGGTGGACGGGCGTGCGGTGGGTGGGTGGCGGGTGTGCGGTGGTGGGCGCCTGCGGCGGGCTTTCTCCTCGCCCCGCCCCTTCCCGTGACCGGGGATCCGCCCCGGACCCCGCTCCTCAAACGCCGGAGGGGCTGGAATGCGTGCGGATCAGGGTCAGGACCTCGTCCCGTACCGCTGTCATCGTCTTCTCGTCCCTCGCCTCGACGTTCAGGCGCAGCAGCGGTTCCGTGTTCGAGGCGCGGAGGTTGAACCACCAGTCGGCGGCCGTGACCGTGAGGCCGTCCAGGTCGTCGAGGGTGATGTCGTCGCGGGTGCCGTAGACCGTCCTGACCTCGGCCAGGCTGGCCGCCTGGTCGGCGACGGTGGAGTTGATCTCGCCGGAGCCGCTGTAGCGGTCGTACTCCGCCACCAGCTCGGAGAGCGGCTTCTGCTGGTTGCCGAGTGCGGCGAGTACGTGGAGGGCGGCGAGCATGCCCGTATCGGCGTTCCAGAAGTCGCGGAAGTAGTAGTGCGCCGAGTGCTCGCCGCCGAAGATCGCTCCGTGTCGCGCCATCTCCGTCTTGATGAAGGAGTGGCCGACCCGGGTGCGGACCGGGGTGCCGCCGTTCTCGCGGACCACCTCGGGGACGGACCAGGAGGTGATCAGGTTGTGGATGACGATGCCCTCGCCGCCGTTGCGGGCCAGCTCACGGGCGGCCACCAGGGCGGTGATCGCGGAGGGGGAGACGCCCGCACCCCGCTCGTCGACCACGAAGCAGCGGTCCGCGTCGCCGTCGAAGGCGAGGCCCAGATCGGCGCCCTCGGCGAGGACGCGGGCCTGGAGGTCCACGATGTTCTTCGGGTCGAGGGGGTTGGCCTCGTGGTTGGGGAAGGTGCCGTCCAGCTCGAAGTACATCGGTACGAGGTCGAGCGGGAGGCCCTCGAAGACCGTGGGGACCGTGTGGCCGCCCATGCCGTTGCCCGCGTCGACCACGACCTTCAGGGGGCGGACCGCGGTCAGGTCGACGAGGCCGAGGAGGTGGGCCGCGTAGTCGGCGAGGGTGTCCCGTTCGGTGATCGTGCCGGGGGTGGTGGCGGCGGCCGGCTGCGGGGCCCCTTCCGACCACTGCTCGACCAGGGTGCGGATCTCGGCCAGGCCGGTGTCCTGGCCGACCGGGGCGGCGCCCGCCCGGCACATCTTGATGCCGTTGTACTGCGCCGGGTTGTGCGAGGCCGTGAACATCGCCCCGGGGAGGTCCAGCGCCCCCGACGCGTAGTACAGCTGGTCCGTCGAGCAGAGGCCGATGAGGGTGACGTCCGCGCCTCGGGCCGCCGCTCCGCGCGCGAAGGCGCCCGACAGACCCGGTGAGGTGGGGCGCATGTCGTGGCCGATCACGATCGCGTCGGCGGCCGTGACCTGGACGAACGCGGCTCCGAAGAGTTCGGCCAGCGACTCGTCCCACTGGTCGGGCACCACTCCGCGTACGTCGTACGCCTTCACGAGCTGCGACAGATCAGCGACCACGGCCGGTCCTCCTGGTGTTTACGGAGAGCCCAAAATACCCGGCCGTGCAGGGCCTTGAGAGTCGGCCTCAGGAGTCCGGGGAGCGCAGCACCCTCAGGTGGCCCCGGCGGGCCACCTCCACCGGGTCCGCGGCGCGTGGGCCCCTGCCTCCGCCGCCCGGGCCGCGGTCCTGCGGGCGGGCCGCCTCGCGGACCGCGTTGGCCAGTGCTTCGAGGTCGTCGCCGCTGGGGTGCGCCGGTGCGGAGCCGTCGGAGAGCCGCACCACTTCCCAGCCCCGTGGCGCGGTGAGCCGCTCACTGTGTTCGGCACAGAGGTCGTAACAGTGGGGCTCGGCGTAGGTGGCGAGCGGGCCGAGGACCGCAGTCGAATCGGCATAGACGTACGTCAGTGTCGCGACGGCAGGGCGGCCGCACGCGGTGCGCGAACAGCGACGTACAGGGCTCACGATGTTGGACGGTACCGCACTCTTGAGCGGGCTGCGACGACTCCCCCTCGGGTCACCCCACCGTGTCGCCCTGTGACCTGCGGCACAGCGGTGCTTCCGGTGGCTACCCTGACCTGCGCCAGGGCCGGGGCCCGTTGACCGCGCGGTGTCCGTGCCGGTCTCGGGCGGTGCTTCGTCGCGGCGGGCTGTGCGGGGTCGGCGATCGGATGACGGGCCTGAAAAGGTCTCAACCTTGGCCGAAATGTTCAACTGCGGACATCCGGAGGCCGGTCCGCCTCCCCCGCGTTCGTACCCGCCCGCACCATTCGGTGAACCGGCCGATGGACCGGCCGATGGGCGATCGACGAACCGATGCGGTCGCCCCCGGTCGGCCGCGTCGTTCACCTGATCGTCATGGTCCCCGGAGCGTTACGCTGCGTCGGTGATGGACAGCTCCGTACCTCCCCACCCGTTCGAGCCGCGGCCCCGACGCCGTGACCGTCATGGCCGCGGTATGCGGGGGCCGGTCGCGCCGCCCCAGGTGCCGCTGTCGGCCAGCCGGGGGCAGACCTTCCGGGATCTGGTCCAGGACTCGGTGGAGCGGCTGGAGAGGCGCTGGCCCCAGCTGGCCGAGGTCGACTTCGTCGTCCTCGATGTGCCCGGCACTCCGGAGGAGGTCGTTCCGCTCGGCAGCGCGGTGGCCGCGGGCAAGGGGCGGCCCGCCCAGATCGTCGTCTACCGGCGGCCCGTCGAGATCCGTACCAAGAGCCGCGACGAGCGCGCCCTGCTCGTCCACGAGGTCGTCGTCGAGCAGGTGGCCGAGCTGCTGGGGCTGGCCCCCGAGTCGGTCGATCCCCGGTACGGACAGGACTAGGGCCCGTCAGGACCGGAGCCTGCCGTACCGGGGCCCGATCGGGCAGGACCAGGGCCTGTCCGTACCGGACCCGATCCGGCAGGACCAGGGCCTGTCCGTACCGGGCCCGATCGTGGGACGTGGGCTCAGTCGTCCAGGACCGAGAGGTCCTGGCGGGCCGACGGGACCTCGACCGCGCCGCCGTCGTCGGGGAGCGTCTGCACGGTGAACATCTGGATGCCGCCCTCGGTGCGCGCCAGGGTGCGCGACGCGTGGACCGGGCCGCCCGAGGTCGTCTCGACGGTCAGCGCGTAGGCGCCCTTGAGGCCCTCCGGCGCCGTCGGGGTGACGGCGAGGGTCGTGCCTGCCTTGACGGTGTACGTCTCCACGGACGGTTCGCCGCCCCCGCTGCCCGCCGACGCGGTGACCTTCACCTTGGCCGTGGCGCCCGGCGCGGTCAGGGAGAGTGTGGAGCCCTTGGCCCGGTTGTCGGGGACGCTCGCCCGGGCGCCGACCGGTCCGGTGGCCGGGATGTAGGCGACCTCCTGCTGATCGCCCTTGCCGCGGACCACGCGCAGTGCCGCCACGATCGGGGTCGCCCGGTCCTTCTGCACCGGGCTCAGGCGCAGGGAACCCGGTTCCTCGCGGGTGACGTCCTTGAGGTCGACGGTCGCCGTCATCGAGGACTTGATGTGCAGGGTGGCGTTGCCCGCCGGGGAGAAGGTCGCGTTCTTCCCCATGAGCTGGACCTTCACGTCCGCGTCGTCCTCGCCGGGAGCGAACGCCACCAGCTGTACG
The DNA here is from genome assembly GCF_056172905.1 of Streptomyces sp. iso_384. Lineage (NCBI taxonomy): Bacteria > Bacillati > Actinomycetota > Actinomycetes > Kitasatosporales > Streptomycetaceae > Streptomyces > Streptomyces sp. iso_384. The sequence continues at coordinate 1,083,923 of NZ_JBWBTT010000001.1, read as the reverse complement.
GAGGTGGCGTCGGCCGGGATACCGGGCAGCACGAGCGTGCCGGACGGGTCCGCGGACGCGGTGATCCAGTCGCTGCCCACGTTGTCCTCGGCGCTCATGACGACCGCTCCGATCCGCCCGGAGCGGGTGGTGACGTGTGCGGTCAGCTGGTCGACGGCCTCGGTGGTGAGGGTGGACAGCAGGACGGCGACGCTGGAGCGGGCCGGCACGGTGATGCCGTCCCCGACCTCGGACTTGAGGGCTCCTTCGGGGCCGTACAGCTCGATGTCGGCCACGGCGCCGGTGTCGTCGGGGTTGGTGAGGTGGATGTAGTCCTGGCGGGACTTGGCGGTGCTCGCGCCCGGGAACCAGAAGTCGGTGTCGGGGGCGGTGCAGGTGACCCCCAGGAGCCCGCGGGCGCCGCCTGCGGTGACCTCGGTGGTCTGCTGGGCGGCCCAGCCGGGGGCCAGCCGGCCGGTGGCCGTGCCGACGAGGGCCGGGGCTTCGGAGCCGTTGGCCTCTGCGACGACCGGCTTTCCGGGCTCCTTCACGGCGAGGACCGGCTTGTCGGCCTTCTCCTTCGCCTTCTTCGCGGCTTCCTCGGCCTTCTTGGCCTTCTTGGGGTCGGTCTCGGCCTCGTCGTCCTCGTCGTCCTCGTCGTCCGCGACCGGCAGGGCCGGCTTCAGCTCGGCGGTGCCCTTGGCTTCGCCGCCCGTGCCCGCCGGGGTGACCGCGGTGTACTGCGTCTCCGCCAGGTCGGAGTTGCTGGGCGCCGGGCAGACCAGGCTGGAGCGCTCGACCGGCAGCAGCGTGGCGGACTTCGCCCCGGAGTCGGCCGGGGCGCCGGGCGCGGTGACCGTGGCGAATCCGGTGATGGCGGCCAGGACTGCGGCGCCCGCGATCAGGGACAGGTGGGTGGACTTCACTCGGACTCGCCTCGCGATGCGTTACCGGTCTGCCACGGGGCCTGGCCCGGGGCCGGAGGGTCGGTGTGTTCGCCGTTCTCGCCGTACGGGTGCTGGGGGTGCTGCTGCCCGCCGACGTACTGGCCGTACTCGTCGTACGCGCTCTGGTTGTTGTACGCGGCACTCCGGTCGTTGTACGTGCCCTGGTCGTTGTACGTGCCCTGGTCGTCGTACGTGCCCTGGTCGTCGTACTGCTGCGCGTACGGGTCCTGGACTCCGTAGCCGCCCTGGTAGTCGGCGCTCCGGTGCCCCGGCTGTTGTTGCTGATGCTGTTGGGCGTACGGGTCCGGCTGCTGGTACGTCGCGTAGTAGTCGGCGGTCGGCTGCTGCTGCCCGTCCCACTGCGCGTACTCGTCGTACTGCTGCTGCGGGGCCGAGGGGACCGCCGCGTAGCCGCCCGTGGCCTCCTGCGGGTCGTACTCCGGAGGGTTCTCGGCGTACGGGTCGGCGGACTGCTGCGCGGGGATGTACTCCCCCGGGTCCGCGGTGCGCGACGGGTCGTCGTTCCCGGTCTCCTCGGCGGCGGCCGCCGCCTCTGCCTGGGCCGCGGCGCGCAGCCTGCGGGCGCGGCGGCCCTCGCCGTCGACCGGCTCGGCGGCGACGGCGAGCGCCTCCTCGGGCAGGTCGTCGTCGATCTCCCGGCGGCGGCCCGGCAGGGCCATGACCACCAGGACCACGAGGAGCGCGGCCTGGGACCAGATCCACGCGGTGTGGGTGATCGGGGCTTCGTGGGTGAGGTCCAGGCGGCCGCCGTTCGCAGGCAGTTCGAAGCCCTGGGCCCAGCCGTCGACGGTCTTGCGGGCCAGCGGCTTGCCGTCCAGCGTGGCCGTCCAGCCCGGGTCGGCGACATCCGCGATCCGCAGGACGCGGCCCTCCTCACCGGCCGGGACCCTGGAGTGGGCCTCGACGGCGGCCGAGCCGACCGGAAGGTGCTCGCCCTCGCCGGACGCCGGGGTGATCATGACGCGGGCGACCTGGCGGTCCACGCGCCACAGGGCGCTGCCGTCGAGCTGGCTGAGGCGGCTGAGGCCGGGGGTCGAGTCGAGCACCCGGCTCATCTGGCGCGGCGCTCCGTCCCGGACGAGGACGTAGCGGATCGCGAAGCCGCTGAGCTGGCCGCCCTGGTCGGCGCCGGAGCCGGCGACGAGGTTGGCGACGACCTTGTCGAGGTGGCTGTTGCCGCCGACCGCCTCGGTGAGTTCGCCGTCGCCGAGGCGCGCGCCCGAGCCGCGGACCAGGCTGTACGCCACGGAGTCGGGCGAGGTGCCGCCGAGGACGAGGGTGCGGGGCTGGTCGCGGGTGGTGCTCTCCTCCGCCACGAAGGCGGGCACCTGTACGGGGTCGCGTCGCTCCAGCGGGCCGTCCGCGCCGCCGATCATCCAGCCGGCGGCGGCCAGGACCGGGGCCAGCCCGGCGGCGAGCGCGATCAGGGCGGCGACGGGCTGACGCCAGCCGAAGCTCTGCTCGGCGACCCGGATGCGGGCGCCGTCAGCGCCCACCAGGGCGGCGGCGATCAGGGCGGTGCCGTAGACGAGGGTGGCGGGTCCGGCCCAGGTGGATCCGTTGGCGACGGCGGCGAAGAGGAAGCCGACGAGCGCGACCGCCCAGGCGGTGCGGACGGCGAACTGCCGGTCCTCGCGCAGCAGGGCGGCGAGCGCGGCCAGCACGATGCCGAGGAGCAGGATGCCGCCCGCCGCACCGGGGCCGCCGGGGCTGATGCCGAGCAGGTCGAGGCCCGAGGCATCTCCCGTACCGATGTCCAGGCCCGCCTCGGTCAGGAGCGCGGACGGGTTCGTCAGGAGGCTCAGCGACCAGGGGGCGAGGACCAGCACCGGGGCACCGACGGCGGCGACGAAGCGGAGCCCGTACGCCGTGATGTCGCCGCGCCGCAGTACGAGCACGCCGAGGCCGAGGACCACGGCGAGCGGCCAGACGATCGGGGTGAACGCCATGGTGACGGTCAGCAGCAGCGTGTACGCCCAGGTGGCGCGCCAGCTGCCGCGCTCCCCGGCCGAGCTGTCCGCGCGCAGCCCGTGGGCGGCGACGCCCGCGCGGGCGATCAGCGGAAGCAGGACGAGGAGGACGGCGGTGCCGAGGCGGCCGGTGGCCAGGGCGCCGGTCGCGGCGGGCAGGAAGGCGTACGCGACGCTCGCCCAGGCCCGCAGCAGCCGGGAGGGGAGCAGCGGGCGGGAGGCGAAGTAGGCGGTGGCGCCGGCCAGCGGGATCGAGCAGACCAGCAGCACGCTGACGGCGAGCCCGGTCGAGCCGAGGAACAGGGCGGACAGCGCGGCCAGCAGGGCGAGGTAGGGCGGGGCGGTCTGGGTGCCGCCGGTGCCCACCGTGTGCCAGGCGTCCGCGTACCGGTCCCAGAGCGCGCCGGCCTCGGCCGGGGCGGGCAGCAGCGCGCCGCCCGCCAGGGCTCCGCCGCTGAGCAGGTTGCGGCAGGCGATGAGCGAGACGGCCAGGAGCAGGAGGAAGAGGACGGGGCCGGGCTTGCGGCCGATGCGCTTGAGGCGGGCGAACTGGTCGACTTCGAGGAAGTCGGCGTCGTCGCCGCCGGGGCCGGATTCGACGGCTCCGTGGCGCGAGCCGCCCGCGTCGGATTCCGTACGGCCGCCGAAGTTGCCCGCGACCTGGTCGACGGTGGCCCGGACGGTGGCGCCGGGCGGCGGGAACAGGGCGCGCAGCTCGGCCGCGTCGACGACGCCCTTTCCGCGGTTACGGCGGGCGGCCAGGATGCGGCCGGGGCGCAGCAGGGTGCCGAGCAGGCCGGTGACCTCGTCGAGGGCCTGGCCGGGCACCTTGCCGACGAGGTAGGCGAGGGTACGCAGGAGGGTGCCCACGACGAGCCGGATCAGGACCCAGGGCAGGGCCTTGCCGCGGGCGTTGACGAGCATCGTGTAGACCGCACCCGCCTTGTCGACGCGGTGCGGGCTGGCGACCGAACGCCCGGCGCAGTCGATGGGGCGGCGTTCGCGGGCGGAGGCCTCGGCGTGCCGCAGGACGGCGTCCGGGGCGACGAGGACCCGGTGTCCGGCGAGGTGGGCGCGCCAGCACAGGTCGACGTCGTCGCGCATCAGCGGGAGCCTGCGGTCGAAGCCGCCGAGCTCCTCGTAGACGTCACGGCGGATGAGCATGCCGGCGGAGGAGACGGACAGGACGGTACGGACCTGGTCGTGCTGGCCCTGGTCCTGCTCGCGGCGGTCCAGGCCGGTCCAGCGGCGGCCGCTGTTGGCGATGGAGACGCCGACCTCGAGGAGTTGCTTGCGGTCGTACCAGCCGCGCAGCTTGGGGCCGACGATCGTGGCGTGCCGGTCGTTGTCGACGACGCGCAGCATCTCGGCGAGCGCGTCGGGCTCGGGCGCGCAGTCGTCGTGCAGCAGCCAGAGCCACTGGACCGGTTCGCCGTGCGGCAGCTCGGGAAGGTCGTAGTTCTCGTCGACCCAGGTGCGGGTCTCCGGGTCCCAGCCGCCGGGGCGCTTGAGGTACGGCAGGTCGTCCGGGGTCAGGATCCCGGCCGTGCGAGCCGCCTCGTCGACGGCCGTGCCGAAGCTCGTACGGCGTGCGAGGTGCAGGACGCGTTCGTCGCCGAGCGCCTCGGTGACCAGCCGGGCCGAGTCGTCGGCGCTGCCGGTGTCGGCGGCGACGACGTTCTGTACGGGGCGTTCCTGCCCGAGCAGCCCGGCCAGCACGTCGGGCAGCCAGCGGGCGCCGTCGTGGGAGACGAGCACGGCGGTGACGACGTGCCGGGGGAACTCTGGGGCGGCGGCGGCCGCGTTCGGCGCCGCCGAGTGGCTGTGCACGGACATCGGGGTACGGGCCCTCCGGCCGGGTCCGGGGGCGTCCCCGGGGGCTGCATCGGTGTACGCGCGCGCCCCGGCGGGGCGTTGGCGCGTCTCGGACGGGGCCCCACACTAACGGTACGGACAGGTGACGGAGGTCCGAGCGGGTGAAGCGGCCGGGGGCGGACCTGCCGACGGCCCGTCGGCCGAGCCCTGTGGAAGGGGTCGGCGGACGGGCCGTCGGGGGGCTGTCGGGGTGCGAGGAGTGCGGCGGCTCTGTGGCTCGCGGGTGGAGCGGCCCGGAGGAGGTTCCGGGGGCGTACGTCAGATGGCGGCCTTCTTGAGGCGTCGTCGCTCCCGCTCGGAGAGTCCGCCCCAGATGCCGAAGCGTTCGTCGTTGGAGAGGGCGTACTCAAGGCATTCCGAGCGCACCTCGCAGGCGAGGCAGACCTTCTTGGCCTCGCGGGTGGATCCGCCCTTTTCGGGAAAGAAGGACTCGGGATCGGTCTGGGCGCACAGTGCGCGCTCCTGCCAGCCGAGTTCCTCGTCCGCGTCCTCGACCAGCAGTTGCTGGAACAGCTCGGTCATGTGCGCCCCTCGTCTGTCTCTTGCGTCCCGTGTTGCAGCCGTTTGCGACTGAACGACACGAGTGAAATTACAAGTGTGTAGCTCCGGGCCAGTCAAGCGAGGATCTGCTATTGGCCCAGGGATTCACTCTGCGGAACCAAGCGTATGCGGAAAGTGTTCAAATCAGCAAAAACCTGACATATGCCACAGGCCCCACAGTCCCACGCCCTCCCACGAGGGAGACGAGTGGAGGCGCCCCCGTGTTGCGATTCGATCACTGAAGCGATCAAGATCACATTCAGGTCACGGAGCGTCAGCCGCGTTTGGGAGCGCGGATGATGCGCCACATGTCCTCGCCCCTGGATGCATAAACCTTTCTCCGGATCCGGCGACCGGAAGGAGTGAAACATTGCCTCCATATCGGGCATAGGGTTGACAGCGGACGGCCGAGCCGGTCTGCTTGACCTCATGCCAGCGACCACAGCCATGCACGTCGCCCACGTCCGTGGGTTCCGTAGCGCTGTCCAGGCCCGCTGTTGCTGTTCCAGCTGTCACAGCTGTTGATGCCGTAGCGCTCCAGCTCTGATCCAGCCTCTCCGGTCGAGCGGCCTTCTTCTTCGTTTTCCGCTCCTCCCTGCGTTCACCGCGACTCTCCGCACGTGCACCCCCCATGCCGAGGAACCACCGCAGCCATGAACAGCGACAGCGACCTTCAGATCGCCGGCGACATCCTTGAGGTCCAGCACCTCCTGCAGCCCGCCCGCGAGCACCCCTCCACCGTCTCCGAGTTCGTCGGCCTCGCGCGCTCCATCGCGGCCGACCGCGCGCAGTGGGCCGGAATCGTCCAGTACGACTCCGCCTCCCGCTGGTACCACCGTCTGCACCAGGGCCCCGGCTACGAGGTGTGGCTGCTCAGCTGGGTACCCGGGCAGGGCAGCGGGCGTCACGACCACGGCCTCTCCGCCGGCGTACTGACCGTCCTGGAAGGCGAGTTGACCGAGCACACGGAGAACGGGACGCGGTCACTCGGCGCGGGCGCGCAGCGTGCCTTCGCCCCGGGGTACGTCCACGAAGTGGTCAACGACTCGCTCGAACCGGCCGTCAGTCTGCACATCTACCACCCGGGTCTGACCGAGATGCCGATGCACGCCACGCAAAGCGCCCCGACGGCCGTGGACGTCGTACCCGCCTGACAAACTGCTGTGCATGCGCATTGTTGTTCTGGCCGGTGGTATCGGCGGTGCCCGCTTTCTGCGCGGCCTCAAGCAGGCCGCGCCCGACGCGGACATCACGGTGATCGGCAACACGGGTGATGACATCCATCTGTTCGGGCTGAAGGTCTGTCCCGACCTCGACACCGTGATGTACACCCTCGGCGGTGGCATCAACGAGGAGCAGGGCTGGGGGCGTACCGACGAGACCTTCCAGGTCAAGGAGGAGCTCGCGGCGTACGGCGTGGGGCCGGGATGGTTCGGGCTCGGCGACCGTGACTTCGCGACCCATATCGTCCGTACGCAGATGCTGGGCGCCGGCTATCCGCTGAGCGCGGTCACCGAGGCGCTCTGCGCCCGCTGGCAGCCCGGTGTGCGGCTCCTCCCCATGTCGGACGACCGGGTCGAGACGCATGTCGCCGTCGAGATGGACGGCGAGAGCAAGGCGATCCACTTCCAGGAGTACTGGGTGAAGCTGCGCGCCTCCGTCGAGGCGCAGGCGATCGTGCCGGTCGGGGCGGAGCAGGCCAAGCCGGCTCCGGGGGTGCTGGAGGCCATCGGTTCCGCCGATGTCATCGTCTTCCCGCCGTCGAACCCGGTGGTGTCCATCGGCACGATCCTCGCCGTGCCCGGGATCCGCGAGGCCATCGCCGAGGCCGGGGTGCCGGTGGTCGGCCTCTCCCCCATCGTCGGGGACGCGCCCGTGCGCGGGATGGCGGACAAGGTGCTCGCGGCCGTGGGCGTCGAGTCGACGGCGGCCGCCGTGGCGCAGCACTACGGGTCGGGGCTGCTGGACGGGTGGCTGGTGGACACGGTGGACGCGGGTGCGGTCGGCGACGTCGAGGCGGCGGGGATCCGCTGCCGGGCGGTGCCGCTGATGATGACGGACCTGGACGCGACCGCCGAGATGGCCCGGCAGGCGCTGGATCTGGCCGGGGAGGTCAGGGCGTGAGTGGTTCTTCCGGTGCGCCTTCCTTTCGGGTGTGGGCGCTGGGTGGGATTCCCGAGGTGCGGGCCGGTGACGATCTCGCCAAGCTGATCGCTGCGGCCGAACCCGGGCTGGTCGACGGTGACGTGCTGCTCGTCACCTCGAAGATCGTCTCCAAGGCGGAGGGCCGGATCGTCGAGGCCGCCGACCGGGAGTCCGCGATCGACGCGGAGACCGTACGGGTGGTGGCCCGGCGCGGGCCGCTGCGGATCGTGGAGAACCGGCAGGGCCTGGTCATGGCCGCCGCCGGGGTCGACGCCTCGAACACCCCGGCCGGGACCGTGCTGCTGCTGCCCGAGGACCCCGACGCCTCCGCGCGGGCCGTCCGGGACGGGCTGCGGGACACCCTCGGCGTCGATGTCGGCGTCGTCGTCACCGACACCTTCGGGCGGCCATGGCGCAACGGGCTGACCGATGTCGCGATCGGTGCGGCCGGGGTGCGGGTGCTGGACGATCTGCGCGGCGGTACGGACGCGCACGGCAATCCGCTCAGCGCCACGGTCGTGGCCACGGCGGACGAGCTGGCCGCTGCCGGGGACCTGGTCAAGGGCAAGGCGGACGGGCTGCCGGTGGCAGTGGTCCGGGGGCTGTCGCATGTGGTCGCCTCCGACGAAGAGCCCGGTGCTCGGGCGTTGGTGCGGAGTGCTGCCGATGACATGTTCCGGCTCGGGACCTCGGAGGCCGTGCGGGAAGCTGTGACGCTGCGGCGTACGGTGCGCGAGTTCAGCGATGAGCCGGTGGATCCGGGGGCCGTGCGGCGGGCCGTCGCCGCTGCCGTCACCGCTCCCGCGCCGCATCACACGACGCCGTGGCGGTTCGTGCTGCTGGAGTCCGCCGAGTCGCGGACCCGGTTGCTCGACGCGATGCGGGAGGCGTGGATCGAGGATCTGCGGCGCGACGGGAAGAGCGAGGAGTCGATCGCCAAGCGGGTGCGGCGCGGCGATGTGCTGCGCAACGCGCCGTATCTGGTGGTGCCGTGCCTGGTGATGGACGGCTCCCATACGTACGGAGACGAGCGCCGCGACACGGCGGAGCGCGAGATGTTCGTGGTCGCGGCCGGGGCGGGCGTGCAGAACTTCCTGGTGGCACTGGCCGGTGAGCGGCTGGGGTCGGCGTGGGTGTCCTCGACGATGTTCTGCCGGCCGGTGGTGCGGGAGGTGCTGTCGCTTCCTTCGTCGTGGGATCCGTTGGGGGCGGTGGCTGTGGGGCATGCGGTGGGGGTGGCTCGGGAGCGGGTTGGTCGGGAGGCGGAGGCGTTTCTCACCGTGCGGTGAGGTGGGGGGGCTCGGTGGGCGGCGGGGGTCGCTGCGCGGGGCCTTTCCCCTACCCGCCCCTTCCCGGAACCGGGGCGCTGCCCCGGGCCCCCTTTGTCCTCAAGCGCCGGACGGGCTTGGGTTCGGGGCGCTGCCCCGGGCCCCGCTCCTCAAGCGCCGGAGGGGCTTAAGAAGCCCGGCGGGGCTGAGAAAACCGGAGGGCTTAGGAAGCCCGGAGGGGCTAAGAAAGCCGGAGGCGTAGGGAAGTCGCCGGAGGGGCTGAAGAAGTTGCCGAAGGGGCCGAAAAGAGCAGGGCTACAGGCTTGCGATGTTGCCCGGGGTCATCCTTGGGGCTCTGCGCGGCGGGGTGTGGCCCGATAGCAGGATCAGGCGGGTTGCCCGGTGGCGTTGGCCCTTGTAGGGGGTCAGCAGGGTCAGCATCTCCTCGTCGTCCGCGGCGCGGTTGTCCGCCAGCGCGTGGCCCACGATGCCCGGGAGATGCAGGTCGCCCACCGTGACCGCGTCCGCCGCGCCGTTCGAGCGCTGGAGGGTCTCCGCCGAGGTCCAGGGGCCGATGCCGGGGATCAGCTGGAGGCGGGTCTGCGCCTCGGGCAGCGGCATCGTCGCAGCCTCCTCCAGGCGGCGGGCCACCCGTACCGCTCGCAGGATCGTCGACGAGCGCTTGGCGTCGACGTTCGCCTGGTGCCATTCCCACGACGGGATCATCGCCCAGCCGCGCGGGTCGGGCATGACGTGCAGGCCCAGGTCGGCCGTGGGGCCCGGGGCGGGGGTGCCGAAGCGGCGGACCAGGTGGCGCCAGGCGCGGTACGCCTCGTCCGTGGTGACCTTCTGCTCCAGGATCGACGGGATCAGCGATTCCATGACCAGGCCCGTACGCAGCAGGCGCAGGCCCGGGCGGCGGTGCCGGGTCACGGCCAGCAGGCGGTGCCGCGGGACGAACGCGTCCGGGTCGTCCTCCGCGCCCAGGAGCGCGGGCAGCCCGGCCAGCAGCCAGTCCGAGCCGGGGCCCCAGGCGGCCGCCGTGACCCGGTCGCCACGTGCCGCGATCCGGAGCGTGCCGGGGCCCTCGGGCGTGCGGGTGGCCCGCCAGAACGTGCCGTCCGCGGTCATCCGGAACGTGGGGTCGGCCGGGCCGCGGCGCAGCGGGCCGAGGACCAGACGGAGGTCCAGCGGGCCGGGCGGGGTCCACTCCCTGGTCAGCGGCGGTCCGTCCGGCGAGGGCGCGGCCGCCTTGCCCGACGGAGCGGCGGCCTGGTGGGGCAGCGCTGCTCGCGCGGTGCGGGGGGCGAATCGTCCTGCCACGGGGGCCTCGGGGTGTCTGGGTGACCGGAGTCTCTGGGGCCACTGGGTGTTCTGACGTGCTCGGTGTTTCTGGTGTTGATGGTGTGGCTGGGTGCCTGGTGTGGGACCTCTTGAGGGTACGACGGTAGGGGCGGGCCCCGCGGCTACTGGTCCGAGGAGAAGCGGACCGAGCCGTCCGGCAGGATCGCGTCGCACCAGATCCTTACCCCGTCGCGCAGTTCGTTGTCCGCGCCCACCTGCGCCCCGTCGCCGATCACCGCGCCCGCCAGCACCGTACGGTCGCCGATCCTGGCGCCCGCTCCGACCAGCGAGTCCGTGATGATCGCGCCCGCCTCGACGACCGCGCCGGCCAGGATCGTCGAGCCCTCTATTCTCGCGCCCGCGCCGATCACCGCGTCGGCGCCGACCACCGTACCGCCGGTGAGCTTGGCGTCCGGGGCCACGGACGCCGTCGGCAGGACCAGGCGGTCGCCGCAGCGGCCCGGGACCGCCGGGGACGGGGCGCGGCCGAGGACGAGGTCGGCGGAGCCGCGGACGAAGGCCCCCGGGGTGCCGAGGTCCAGCCAGTACGTGGAGTCGACCATGCCCTGGAGGTGGGCGCCGGAGGCGAGGAGCCCGGGGAAGGTCTCGCGTTCGACGGAGACCGGGCGGCCCGCCGGAATGGTGTCGATGACCGAGCGCCGGAAGATGTACGCCCCGGCGTTGATCTGGTCGGTGACGATCTCCTCCGGCGTCTGCGGCTTCTCCAGGAACGCCGTGACCCGGCCCGTCGCGTCGGTCGGTACGAGGCCGAAGGCGCGCGGGTCCTCGACCCGGGTCAGGTGGAGCGAGACATCCGCCCCTGAGTCGGTGTGCGAGGTGACCAGGGCCCGGATGTCGAGCCCGGTCAGGATGTCGCCGTTGAAGATCAGGACCGGCTCGTCCGGCCCCGAGACAAGCTTCGGCGCGACGTTGCGGATGGCTCCGCCGGTGCCGAGCGGTTCCTGCTCGGTGACGTACTCGATGTGCAGACCGAGCGAGGAACCGTCGCCGAAGTACGGTTCGAAGACCTCCGCCAGGTAGGACGTGGCGAGCACGATGTGCTCCACCCCGGCCGCCCTGGCCCGCGCCAGCTGGTGGGTGAGGAACGGGACCCCCGCCGCCGGGACCATCGGCTTCGGGGTGTGCACCGTGAGCGGGCGCAGCCGGGTGCCTTTGCCACCGACCAGGAGGATCGCTTCTTTTGCCTCTGTCACAGCACCGTCTCTGCTTCCTGCTGGGGCCTGGCCTGGATATGGCTGGCCAGTCTAAGCAGACCGGTCGGATATGCCCCGGTCAGCGGCCCTGCAGTTTGGCGGAGCTGGTCCGGGCCGTGCCGAGCTTCTTGTAGAGACGCGCTCCGGGACATTCGGTTGCGAAACCGTCCCGATGGCCCGAGATGACGTTCATCCTGACCTTCACGCCCGCCCTGTACTTGTTGCTGCCGCCGGAGGTGAGGGTCACTTTGCCCTTGGGGTTGGCGCCGAACAGGCCCAGCTTCCAGGCGGTGAGTCTGGAGACCGCGGTCACGGCGGCGGCGGGCGGGTTGGTGGAGGAGTAGGTGCCGAGCACCGCGATTCCCATGGTGTTGGTGTTGAAGCCCAGGGTGTGGGCCCCGAGAACCGCCTTCGCGACGCCTCCGGCCCGGCCCTCGTAGATGTTTCCGCACTTGTCGACGGCGAAGTTGTAGCCGAAGTCGCGCCAGCCGCTGCTCTTGACGTGGTAGCGGTAGATGGAGCGGAGCATCGAAGGGGCCTGCTTGCAGGTGTAGTTGTTGCCGGTCGCGCTGTGGTGCACGAAGGCCGCCTTGACGGACTTGGTGTACGCGAAGTTGCGCTCGCGGAGCCTCTCGTCGGCGCCCCAGCCCTTGCGGGTGATGATCTTCGGGCGCGGACCGATGTACGGCTTCGCCCCGGCGGCGACGATCGCCGCCTCCTCCTCCGTCTCCGCCTTGGTCAGCTCGGGGATGACGGAAGCGCCGAGCGGTGCGAGGTCCGCGTTGACGGCCGATGCGGCGGCGGATTCGGCGGTGAGCGCCTCCGGCACGGCCGTCGTCGTCGTGGGCGGGGCCGGGTTGACGGCGAACGTCGCCGGGGTGGCGGACCGGCCTACGGGGGCCGCGCGGGCGGGTTCCAGAGCCGGTTCCGGAGCTGTTCCGGGGGCTGTTTCGGTGGCCTCTTCCGCTGCGGGGTCCTCGCCGGGGTCGACGAGTTCGAGGCGCAGCCCCTCGGGCAGTGGTACGGCGGCGGCCCGGTGCTGCGGATCGGCCGCCTCCGGGCGTACGCGTACCTCCACGCCGTCCGAGTCGCCGACCCAGAGCGGGGCGGTCGCCCCGCGCACGGCGCCGGAGGCCCGCTCGGCGCTGCCGAGGTCGGCGGCATGCTCGGCGTTGTGGGTCTCCACGTCCTGCCAGTCCGACCAGCCCTCGCCGCCGGTCGCCCGGGTGCGGACCTGGACCGTGCCATGGAGCTCGGCATCGACGTCGTCCCAGACCACGCCCACCAGGGAGAACGGGCGGGCGTCACGCTGAGCCAGGCCCTGGCCGGCCGCCGCGCCCGCGACCCGGTCGGACGGGGCGGCGAGCGGCTCCAGGGGCAGGGACTGCGTCGAGCCCGCGAGCTCGGCCGCGCGGGTCTCGGTGGTGCGCGACGACGACAACAGCGGGGCGGTGTCGGCCGCTCGGGAGGATCCGGCTTCGGCCCGTACCGACGACGGCGGGCCGGAACCCGGCGATTCGGGGGACACGGAGGGCGGCCGGGCCGAGGCGGAGAGCGGGGCCGGGGCGGACAGGGCGGGGGCGGCGAGCGGCAGAGTGAGGGCCGCCGCGCAGGTGACGCCGACTGATGTGACCAATAGTGCACGCATACGCACGATCCTGGTCATACAGTCAGTACTCCGGCTACCCGGGCATCCGCGCAGCCTTGACGTACCGTCTGCCGAACCGGTGTACGTGACACCCGTTCAGCCCGCCCCTCGCAGTGCCCCCCGCGTACGCTTGCGCGGATGAGCTCCAGCGACCGCACCCCTGCCGACCTGCTGCGATCCGCCCTTGCCGCGGACCCGGCCCGCCCCCTGGTCACCTTCTACGACGACGCCACCGGAGAACGCGTCGAACTGTCGGTGGCCACCTTCGCCAATTGGGTGGCCAAGACCGCCAATCTGCTCCAGGGCGACCTCGCCGCTGAGCCCGGCGACCGGCTCGCCCTGCTGCTCCCCGCGCACTGGCAGTCCGCTGTCTGGCTGCTCGCCTGCTCCTCCGTCGGGGTCGTCGCCGATGTCCAGGGCGACCCGGCCGCCGCCGATCTCGTCGTGACCGGACCCGACACCCTGGAGCGGGCGCGGGCCTGCCGGGGTGAGCGGGTCGCGCTCGCCCTGCGTCCGCTGGGCGGCCGGTTCCCGCAGGCGCCGGAGGGGTTCTCGGACTACGCGGTGGAGGTGCCGGGCCAGGGCGACCGCTTCGCGCCCTTCGCCCCGGTGGACGCCGACGCTCCCGCGCTGGCCGTCGGCGGGGTGGAGCTGACGGGTGCGCAGCTCGTCGCCAAGGCCCGCGAGGACGCCGGCGCGCTCGGGCTCGTACCGGGATCCCGGCTGCTCACCGGGCGTACGTACGACACGTGGGACGGGCTGAGCGCCGGGCTCTTCGCGCCGCTGGCGGCCGGTGGGTCCGTGGTGCTGTGCCGCCATCTCGGACAGCTCGACGCGGACGGACTGGCCAAGCGGACCGAGAGCGAGCGGGTCACCGACACCGCGGTATGACAAGCGCTCCGAGGTCCACCCGTCCGGCCCACAGCGGGCCGAGTCCTCGGTGCGCGACGCCGGAGCGGGTAGATGATCGGGCGGTACAGACCACTCTCCTGGCCGTGCACAACCAAGCGCGAGTTTCAGCCGTCTACTCCTGCGACCGGCGGCTCCTCGCGCCGCCGAACGTGAAGGATGGACGCAGACGTGACCGACAGTGCTGGCCCGCCGTCCGACCCGGACCACCCGGCCGGGGACAAGCCGCAGGGCAGGTCGCAGGAACAGTCCGGTCCCGAGGGCCCCACCCCCGGGACCGGAGAAGCCGAAGCCGACGCCACAGAAGCCCCCGAAACCTCGGAGGCCCCCGAAGCCCCCGAAACCTCGGAGGCCTCCGCTCCGGAGAAGCCCGAGCAGGCCGAAAAGCCCGGGAAAGCCGAACAGGCCGAACAGGCCGAACAGGCCGAACAGGCCGAAAGCTCCGCCGACTCCGATAAGGACGAAGCAGGCAGCGACGGCGGCGACAGCGACAACGACGGCGTGCAGACCTGGGCCGATCAGCCCAAGGCCGGCATCGTCGCCGCGCGCAAGAGCCACTGGCTGCGCTGGACCGCCCTCGCCGCCTCGTTCCTCGTGCTGGTCGCCGCGGGGGCGGGCTGGTGGCTCTACAAGAAGCTCGACGGGAACATCACCACCGACACGAGCGCCGCCGCCGAGCTCAAGGCGTACGAGAAGGAACGGCCGACGCCGGTCGTCATGGACGCCCAGAACATCCTGCTCATCGGGTCGGACAGCCGGGCCGGGGACAACCGTGAGTACGGCCGGGACGACGGCGGCAGCCAGCGCTCCGACACCACGATCCTGCTGCACCTCGCGGCGGACCGGAAGAGCGCGACGGCCGTGTCCCTCCCCCGTGACCTGATGGCGGAGATCCCCAGCTGCCGCACCGCGGACGGCAAGGAGACGCGGGAGCAGTTCGCGCAGTTCAACTCGGCGTTCGAACTCGGCGGCACCGCCTGCACGATCCGCACCGTGGAGAAGATGACCGGCATCCGCATCGATCACCACATGGTCGTCGACTTCAACGGATTCAAGGACATGGTCGACGCCGTGGACGGGGTCGAGATCTGCCTCAAGCAGCCGATCAACGACAAGGACGCGCACCTGGAGCTTCCGGCCGGCCGGCAGACGCTGAACGGTGAGGAGGCGCTCGGCTACGTACGGGCGCGCAAGACCCTCGGCAACGGCAGCGACACCGAACGGATGGAGCGCCAGCAGCAGTTCCTGGGCGCGCTGGTGAACAAGATGCAGAGCAACGGAGTTCTGCTCAACCCGACCCGGCTCTACCCGGTGCTGGACGCGGCGACCAAGTCGCTGACCACCGACCCGGGGCTGGACTCGCTGCGCGACCTGTACGACCTGGTGCGCGGGATGCGCGACGTACCGACCGAGCAGGTGCAGTTCCTGACCGTGCCCCGGCAGCCGTACCGCAACAACATCAACCGGGACGAACTCGTCGAACCGGATGCGGGCGATCTGTTCAAGCAACTCCGCGAGGACCGGCCCGTCGCCGTGGTTCCGGCCGACGAACTGGAGGAAGCGCGGCAGGACCAGGAAAGGAAGCGGGACGGGAAGCCGGACGACGCCGGCTCGGAAAGTCCGACGCCGACACCCACCTATTCGGGTTCGAGTGCGGCGGACGACCTGTGCAAGCAGTAAAGCAATTGCCAAGACAGCGAACACAATCGACGTGTAATGGGAAGTATGCCCGGTTGTAAGGGGCGTGGAATGTGTCACGCACGTCGCTCGACGCGGATTCGGCCGGATAGTGTGACGCGATCCGGTGCTTCCGGCCGTCAGGTCGTGCACTGCTGGAGCGAAGGAACGAGCGCCCTACCGGGGGAGGGCGCCTCGCGTGGCACCGACGGAGGACGCAGGCAACCGTGGACGCGCACAGTCGTGGACGGGCGGACGATATCGACCCCGCCGACCAGTGGGTACTCAACCCGAACACCGGCAATTACGAACTGCGACTGGATCACTCCGCTGGGGAGTCGAGCAGCTCTTCGCGTACGGCCACGGCCGAGGGGACGGGCCGCCGCGGCAGCACCCGGACCGACGCGTCCCGTGAGGGTTCCGGTCGCCGGGGGGCGCGGGAGGTCGGTGCCGACGGGCCGCGCCGCGAGGTGCCGGGGCAGCGCAGCCGCCGCAGTTCCCAGGGCGGCGGGCGCGGCACGGAACCGCCCGCGTCCGGCCGCCGGAAGCGCAAGCCCAAGAAGTCGCGCAAGAAGAAGGCGCTGCTGTGGACGGGCGGCGTCACGGCGTTCGTCGTGGTGGGCGCCTCGCTGGGCGTGTACGTCCTGTACCAGAAGCTCAACGGCAACATCGACACCATCGACGTGGGCAACGCCGGCAGCAAGAACGTCCTCAGCGACGGCCCGATGAACATCCTGATCATCGGCACGGACAAACGCACGGGCAAGGGCAACGAGGGGTACGGCGACAAGGGCAGCGAAGGCCACGCCGACACCAACATCCTGTTCCACGTATCCGAGGACCGGACCAACGCGACGGCGATGAGCATCCCGCGCGACCTGGTGACCGATATCCCCGAGTGCGAGACGAAGCAGTCGGACGGCACCTCCACGACCATCCCCGGCACCCCGAACGAGCGCTTCAACACCAGCCTCGGCCAGAACGGCCGCAACCCCGGCTGCACCATGAAGACGGTCGAGAACATCACCGGCCTCAAGCCCGACCACTTCATGATGGTCGACTTCAACGCGGTCAAGGAGCTGACCACCGCGGTCGGCGGTGTCAAGGTCTGCATGGCGAAGCCGATCGACGACCCGAAGTCGCATCTGCAGCTGCCCCAGGGCGAGTCGACGGTGCAGGGCGAGAAGGCGCTGGCCCTGCTGCGCACCCGCGACAGCTTCGGCAACAGGAGCGACCTCGACCGGATCAAGGTGCAGCAGCAGTTCCTCGGCTCCATGATCCGCGAGATGAAGTCGAGCGACACCCTGACCAACCCGAAGAAGCTGTACAAGCTGGCCGACGCGGCCACCAACGCGCTGACCGTCGACACGGGCATCGGTGACGCGAAGAAGCTGATGACGCTGGCCCAGGAGATCGGCAAGGTCGACACGAAGAACATCAGCTTCCTCACGATGCCGGTCGTCGACAATCCGGCCGAGCCGAAGCCCGTCACCGTGGTCGTGGACCCGGTCAAGGGTGAGCAGCTGTTCGCGATGATGCGCTCCGACACCTCGCTGACCGAGGTGAAGCAGAAGGAGAAGGCCGCCAAGGGCAAGCAGGCGGCCCTGCTCAAGGGCCCGAAGGCCGATCCCGCCGACGTACGCGTGGACGTCCTCAACGGCGGTGAGATCGCCGGTGCGGCCGGCGCGACCGTCACCTGGCTCCAGAACGAGCAGGGGGTGCTGAAGTCCACGAACAAGGCGAACGCACCCGAGAAGATCAAGAAGACGACGCTGGAGTACGCGCCCAACCAGGCCGATCAGGCCCGGGCGCTCGCCGCGATGATGGGGCTGCCTGCCACGGCCATGAAGCAGGGCACCGCCGACGCCGAGGGGCTTGAGGCGATGGTGCTCACGCTGGGGGCGGACTTCAAGGGCGCGGGCCAGCTCATCACCGGGCCGGCGAAGGCTCCGGAAGGCGTCGAGCAGGCAAGCGCCGACAAGGCGGTATGCGCCAAGTGACACCGGGTCACCGCGCCGCAGCGGAAATCTGAACAGCATGGGGGGTCCGGTGGGACGGAGCAGCACGCCCGGGGAGAGGACGCGATCACGCGTCCGCCGCGCCGATCAACACGGCTGGGACGAGAGCCTGTACGAGGGCGACGGGCCGGGCGACGGCAGCGGTGACGGGCCGGACGGCGGCGGCAGGCCGGGGGGCGGCGGCCATCGGGCCACGAAGGGCCGGCGCGGCAACGGGGGCGGTGCCCAGGGGCGCAGCAGCCGCCGGGCGCCCAAGAGCGGCAAACGGCGCGTGCTCCGCTGGAGCGCTTCGGTCCTCGCCGTGCTCATACTCGCCACCGGCGGCGCCGGTTACGTCTACTACGAGTACCTCAACAGCAACATCAAGAAGGAGGATCTGACCCTCGGCGACAAACAGATGGCCGATCACAAGGCCAACGCCGCCGGCCAGACCCCGCTCAACATCCTGCTCATCGGCTCCGACGCCCGCGACTCCAAGGCCAACCAGAAACTGGGCGGCGCGAAGGAGACCTTCGGGGCCCCGCCGCTCGCCGACGTACAGATGCTGCTCCACCTCTCCGCGGACCGCAGCAATCTCTCCGTCATCAGCATGCCGCGCGACACCATGCTGAAGATGCCCAAGTGCACGGCCCCGGACGGCAAGGTCTTCCCGGCCAGCACCGGTGACGTACAGACCAACGCGAGCCTGGGGCGCGGTGGTCCGGGGTGCACGGTGGCCACCTGGTACGAGCTGACCGGCATCCGCATCGACCACTTCATGATGATCGACTTCGCCGGTGTGGTGTCCATGGCCGACGCGATCGGCGGCGTGCCCGTCTGTGTCGACGCCAACATCCACTCCCGCAGCCGGGACGGCAAGGGCTCCGGGCTGAAGCTGGAGAAGGGCACCACGTCCATCCAGGGCGAGCAGGCCCTCCAGTGGCTGCGCACCCGGTACGGCTTCGAGGACAACACCGACCTGGGGCGGGCCAAGGCCCAGCACCAGTACATGAACTCGATGGTGCGTCAGCTGCGCAAGGGCACCAAGCTCAGCGACCCGGCGAAGCTGATGAACCTCGCCGAGGCGGCCACGAAGGCGCTGACGGTCGACAAGGGCCTCGACACGGTCAAGAAGCTCTACGACCTGGCCGAGGAGTTCAAGAAGGTTCCGACGAAGCGCATCACGATGTCGACGATGCCGAACGTGTACGGCACCGGCGTCAACAACGGCCGGGTGTACCCGAAGGCGGGCGACGCCGAGCAGCTGTTCCGGATGGTCCGCGACGACGTCCCGCTGGACGGCAAGGCCTCCAAGCGGAAGAAGCCGGAGGAGCCCAAGGACCCGTCCGCGCCGGTCGGCGAGATCGCCGTCTCCGTACGGAACGGGACCGCCACCGACGCGCTCGGACCGGCCTCGGGGCGTGCCGGTGACGTGGCGGACCAGCTGAAGAACGCGGGCTTCGGCAGGACCACCGTCGACTCGGACAACGTCACGGGGGCCGCGCGGACCGGGATCCTGTATCCGAGCGCGGATCTGGAGGGCGACGCACAGGCGGTCGCCAAGGCGCTGGGCGTTCCGCTGTCGCAGGTGAAGAGGTCCACCGACGTCTCGGGGATCTCGCTCGCGGTGGGCGCGGACTGGCGTGAGGACGGGGCCTATCCGGTGTCCAAGGGCACGGAGAAGACCCCGGAGTCGGCGGGCGCGCTCAACGGCGAGGAGGAGGGGGCCTGCATGAAGGTCAACCCGAACTACACCTGGTGATGCCGTAGCGGCACGCACACGCGAGGAGGGCCCCGACGCCGAGCGTCGGGGCCCTTCGTGCGTCGTCGTCTCAGACGGTCTCGCTGCTGCTGCTGCCGGTCATCGCCGGGCGGCGGCTCGCGATGACCCGCTTGGCCAGGGACCGGGGGCTGGTGAGGAAGCCGAAGCCCCAGCACATGTGCATCGTCGCCAGGGCCACCGGGATCTGCGCACGGGCCTTCAGCGAGAGGCCCTTGCCCGCGGGCAGCGATCCGGCGACGATCGCGGCGACGTAGCCGCCCGGGACGACCAGCGCCCACGGGGTGACCGCCGCGCCCAGGACCAGGCCCGCCGCGATGGCGACGACGGCGGTCGGCGGGGCCAGATAGCGGAGGTTGATCGAGCCGGCGTGGTAGCGGGCGACGACGTGGCGCCAGCGGCCGTAGTCCTTGTACTGCTTGGCGAGCGCCTTCACCGTGGGGCGCGGGCGGTACTGCACCTTCAGCTCGGGCGAGAACCAGATCAGCCCGCCGGCCTCGCGGATGCGGAAGTTCAGCTCCCAGTCCTGGGCGCGGATGAACTCGACGTTGTAGCCCTCGGCCCGCTCCAGCGCCTCGCGGCGGAAGACGCCGAGGTAGACGGTCTCGGCCGGGCCCGCCTGACCGCCGGTGTGGAAGGCCGCGTTGCCGACGCCGATCTTCGAGGTCATCGCGGCGGCGACGGCCTCCTCCCAGGCGTTCTCGCCCTCGGCGTGCATGATGCCGCCGACGTTCTGCGCGCCGGTCTCCTCCAGGAGGCGGACGGCGGTCGCGATGTAGTTCGGCGAGAGCATGCCGTGGCCGTCGACCCGTACGACGACGGGGTGGCGGGAGGCCTTGATCGCCGCGTTGAGGGCGGCGGGGGTGCGGCCGGTGGGGTTGGGCACGGTGTGGACGCGGGGGTCCTCGGCGACCAGCTCGGCGGCGATCTCGTCCGTCCGGTCGGCGGAGGGGCCGAGCGCGATCACGACCTCCATCTCACCGGCGTACTCCTGCTCCAGGATGTGCCGGACCGAGTTCCTGAGATGGCGTTCCTCGTTGAGCACCGGCATGATCACGGAGACGGCGGGGTACTGCGCGGCAGACATGTGGTCCTCAGGGGGTCCTCGGGGGCGCCAGGGGTTCCGCGCCCAGGAGGCGGGCCCCCAGGAGGCGGCTCGGCTTTCGGCCGCCACGTTACCGCGAATGGGGGATACCGGTGCGCGCCGCCGGGTCGTGGGCCGGGGCGGAGATCGTATGGGCCTACCGTGCGATTGGTCCCTTGACCTGTCCCCGTAGCACCTGTCTCCTCGCACCTGTCCCCCGCGCACCGCAGAGGTGTCTCCCTTGCACCCCGGAGGTGTCTCCCCCGTGCCCACACCGCAACGACCGCAGCGCCCGCCCCGGCCCCGCCCCGCCACTCCCCCGCGACGCCGTGCGCCCCAGGGCACCCGGCCGGTCCGCAGGCGCAAGCAGGACGAGCGGCCGCGCTGGGGCATGCGGGTGGCCACCGGTCTGTCGGTGCTGGTGCTGGGCGCGGGTGGGATCGGTCATGCCGTGGTCAGCAGCCTGGAGGGCGGGATCGGGCGGGTCGATCCGTTCAAGGACATGAAGAACCGCCCGCAGGGGGGCCACGGCACGAATCTGCTGCTCGTGGGCACCGACGGGCGGGACACGATCACCAAGGCCGAGAAGAAGAAGTACAAGCTCGGCGGCGCGCCCTGCCACTGCACCGACACGATCATGCTGGTCCATCTGTCGGCCGACCGGCAGCGGGCGAGCGTGGTCAGCCTGCCCCGGGACAGTTACGCGGAGATGCCCGCCCACACCGACCGCACCACGGGCAAGCACCACGAGAGCCACCCGGTGAAGCTGAACGCCGCGTACGCGGAGGGCGGGCCCACGCTGACCGTGCGGACGGTCGAGAACATGACCGGGGTCAAGGTCGACCACTATCTGGAGGTCGACTTCACCAGCTTCATGAAGACGGTGGACGCGGTGGGCGGGGTGAAGATCTGCACGGCCCGGCCGATGAAGGACTCGTACACCGGCCTGGACCTGCCCGCGGGCACCCATGAGCTGGACGGCGGGCAGGCGCTGCAGTACGTGCGATCGCGCCATGTGGACGTGGCCGCCGACCTGGGCCGGATGGAGCGCCAGCAGAAGTTCATGGCGGCGCTGATCAAGCAGGCGACGAGCAGCGGGGTGCTGCTGAACCCGGTGAAGTTCCAGCAGGTCTCCGCCTCGGCGCTGGGCTCGGTCCGGGCCGACGAGGGCTTCGGTACGGAGCAGATGCTGGCGCTCGCCAAGGCGATGAAGGACTTCGGCCCGGCCTCGTCGGAGTTCGCCTCCGTGCCCATCGGCAACCCCAGCTTCCCGGTCAAGGGCATCGGCTCCACCGTGCAGTGGGACGCGAAGAAGTCGAAGAAGCTGTTCCAGGCGCTGCGCGAGGACAAGCCGCTGGCCCCGGCGAAGCCGAAGCCGGCGGCCGGCCCGAAGCAGCCTCCGGCCACGCTCGTGGACGTGGCGCCGAAGGACATCCGGGTGCAGGTCTACAACGGGACCCCGAAGGACGGCCTGGGCCGGACCGTGGACGAGGCGCTGCGGGCCACCGGGTTCACCACCGGCGAGGCGCCGCTCAACGGGGAGCTGCGGGATCTGAAGCGGACGCTCGTGGAGTACGACCCGCGCTGGGACCGCTCGGCGAAGTCCCTGGCCACCGCCCTGCCCGGGAGCGAGCTGAAGGCGGTGAAGGGCCAGGGACCGCTGATGAAGGTGACGGTGGGCGCGGACTTCACCAAGGTGCAGCGGGTGAAGGCGGAGACCCGGCAGACGGGCGAGTTCTCGACGGTGACGGGCGACGAGGTGGTGTGCCCGTAGGGCCGGTTGCCGGGCCCGTCATCTGAGCCCGGCAACCGGCCCTACGCGGTCTCAGTCGTCGATGCCGTCGTCTGAGCCAGGCCGCGGTCTCAGTCGTCGATGCCGTCGGCGGCGCGCTTCTCGCGCAGTTCCTTGATCGCGCGGCGGCGGGCGAGCCGGTGGGTACGCCGGATCTGCGCCTCCTGGTAACGCCGGTTGTCGCGCTCGGTCTCGGGGATCACCGGCGGTACGCGGCGCGGCTTGCCGTCCCCGTCGACGGCGGCGAAGACGAGATAGGCGCTGCCGACCTGCTGGGCGGGGGTCGACTCGTTCCAGCGTTCGGCCATCACCCGGACGCCGACCTCCATGGAGGAGCGGCCGGTCCAGTTGACCTGGGCCTTCACATGGACGAGGTCACCGACGCGGACCGGCTCCAGGAAGACCATCTCGTCCATCGAGGCGGTCACGGCGGGCCCGCCGGAGTGCCGGCCGGCCACCGCGCCCGCGGCGTCGTCGACCAGTTTCATGATCACGCCACCGTGGACCGTGCCGAGGAGGTTGGTGTCGCTGCCGGTCATGATGTGGCTGAGGGTGGTCCGGGACGCAGCGGTCGGCTTGCCCGGAATCTCACCCTCCGGGCGGTTGGCCTGATCTGTTACGCCAGTGGCCTGATCTGTCATACCGTCCACCTTATGCGGGGGTCGCGGTCCCGCAGAATGCATCAGGTTCGCAACAGCCCTGGTGCGATTTCCCTTACACCCTGTAATAGCCGTGGGCCGGGACGGCACACTGTTCGGATGAACGATTGGCCCGATCGACGGAGCGGCGACCGCAGCGAGCGCTACGGGCAGGGCAGTGCCAGCCCCCAGCCCGAGAGCGCGCGGGCGATGCCGCACATCCAGCGCCGCCCGGCCACGCCGCGAAGGCCGCAGACCCCGCCGCAGAGGCCGCAGGTGCCGCCGCAGAGCCAGGGGTACGACGACCGCTACCAGGACGGCGGCTACGGCAACAGCCCCGACCCGGGGTACGACAGCGGCTACAACACGGGCCAGGTCTACGGCTCGGGCAGCGGCGGCTCCGACGGCCGGGGCGGCGGTGGCCGTCGCGGCGGCGGTGACGGAGGTTACGTCCAGGGCCGCCCGGCACCGGACTGGCGCCGTCGGATCAAGCTCGGCGCGCTGACCCTGGTGGTCGTGGTGCTCGCGGTCTCGATCTCGACGTACTTCTGGGCCGACTCCAAGCTGAAGCGCGAGGTCGACCTCGCCAAGGTCATCGAGCGGCCGGAGTCCGGCGACGGCACGAACTACCTGATCGTCGGGTCCGACAGCCGCGAGGGCATGTCGGACGAGGAGAAGAAGCGGCTGCGCACCGGCTCCGCCGAGGGCAAGCGCACCGACTCGATGATGATCCTGCACGACGGCTCCAGCGGCCCGACGCTGATCTCGCTGCCGCGCGACTCCAACGTCGAGATCCCGACCTTCAAGGGCTCGGAGTCCGGGAAGACGTTCCAGGGCACCGGCCGGCAGGTGAAGCTGAACGCCGCCTACGCCGAGGACGGACCCGAACTCCTGGTCCGTACGGTCGAGTTCAACACCGGCCTGCGCATCGACCACTACGTCGAGATCGGCTTCGGCGGCTTCGCGAAGATCGTGGACGCGATCGGCGGGGTCGAGCTGGACATCCCGAAGGCGTTCAAGGACAAGAAGTCGGGTGCCGACTTCAAGGCGGGCAAGCAGACGCTGAACGGCGAGCAGTCCCTCGCCTTCGTCCGCACCCGCTACGCGTTCGCGGGCAGCGACCTGGACCGTACGAAGAACCAGCAGAAGTTCCTCGCGGCGCTGGCGAGCCAGACGGCGACCCCGTCCACGATCATCAACCCGTTCAAGCTGTACCCGACGATGGGCGCGGGCCTGGACACGCTGATCGTGGACAAGGACATGTCGCTCTGGTCGCTGGCCAACATGTTCTTCGCGATGAAGGGCGTCACGGGCGGCGACGGTACGTCGATGAACATGCCGATCTCGGGCAGCACCGGCTCCAACCTGGTCTGGGACAAGGCCAAGGTGAAGCAGCTGGTGGAGCAGCTCAACAACGACGAGAAGGTCACGGTCAAGGGCAACTGACGCCGAGGCGTGGCTGGTTGATGCGGTACGGGCCGAGGGCCCGCCGGGCGATGTCCGCCCGGCGGGCCCTCGTCGCTGTCAACCGTGAGTGGTGCTGTCGGCCGCAGGAACCATGGCCGTCGCAGGTGCCGCCGGGCGCCGGTCTCCGCCGTCTCAGCTGCCGGAGGCGTACGGAAGAAAGTCGGACCAGGCAGCGGGGGTGAAACCGAGCGGCGGTTGGGCGAGGTCCTTGGAGTCGCGGACGTGCACGCTGCCAGGGGCGGCAGCAACCTCGACGCAGGCGGGCCCGTCGTTGCTGCTGTAGCTGCTCTTGAACCACTCCAGAGCGGAGGTGTCACCGCTCGGGGTCATGCGCGTCATGTCTCTCCCAGCACTTTCTCGATGAAGGCCGTCGATTCCCGTGGGCTGAGACCCTGAGCCCGGACGAGACCGAGCCGTTGCTCCAGGATCCGGATCTCTTTGGGATCGGAGGTCAGGCGGCTGAACAATTGGCTCTCCCATTGTCCCACCGCAGTTCCGTCCTTGAACTTGAGGAGCTGAAGCTGACCGCCCATCCCGGCGTGGTCTTCCCGGTCGGTCGGCATCACCTGGATCTCGACGTTCCGTAACTGGCCGATCTCCAGCATGTGTTCGAGCTGACGCCGCAGGACGGCACGGCCACCGAGCGGCCGCCGGATCGTCACCTCCTCCTGGACGAAGGTGAGCATGGTCAACGGCTTCCGCAGGAAGATCTCCTGGCGTGCCATGCGTGCCGCAACGTACCGTTCGATCTCCTCGGGCCCGAAGGCCGGCCGCCGCATCTCGTAGAGCGTGCGGGCGTACTCGGCGGTCTGAAGCAGCCCGTTGATGTTGTGGTTGTCGTACGCGCCGAGCTCGACCGCTTCCCGCTCCAGCTTCGCGAGGTCCTTCACCTTCTTCGGGTACCGGGCCTCCGCCACGTCCTGCTTCATCGCGGAGATCTTGCCGCGCGCCCCCACGGCCACGTCCGTCGCGTCCAGGAACTCCGGCTTGGGGATGCGCCGTCCGCCCTCGACCTTGAAGACGAGGTTCTCGCTGTACCCGATCATCGCGCCCAGTTCGGCGGCGCGCAGACCGGCGGCCTCCCGCCAGAGTTTGATCTGCCGCCCCACGGTGGCGATCACCGCGCTGGAATCGTCAGCCGGATCGATGTCGAGATCGAGATCGGGCTCGGGCTCGGGCTCGGGCTCGGGTACGGGTACGGGTACGCCTTCGTCAGCAGCCATGGTGGGCAGCGTAGGGACAGCCGGAAGGGCCGAGAGCCGGATGCCTGAAAATCCACCCGAATTCGCTGCTCACACCGGGTCGTGGCGCCTCACGACCCGGTGGTGGCCCACCGGATCGTGGCCGACCGCGACGCGGTGAGGCACGACATCAACTACTTAAAGAACCAGGAGAAATAACCCAACCCCACCCCACCTGATCCCGGCGGTCAGCTGCGGGAAAGGCCGGTCACTCACACGGGTGAGATTCACGAACTGAGCTGGATTGTGGCCGGGTTGGCAGGCATATGCTCACGCTGACCCGACACCAAGACATGAGACGGCCCCCGCCGGGACGGCAATCCCGAGCGAGGACCTGACCACCAGGGAAGAGAACAGCTTCCCGATGGATACCCAGCACGATAACGCGCCGCCACATGCCCTGGCCGGAATTCCCGGGCCCGTCCCGCCTTCCGGCGTCATTCACGTCGTGATCCCGCACACGAGCCGGTTCACCGTCGTCGGCAACCACCTCGCCCAGCACGCCGAGTTGTCGCTCACCGCGATCGGGGTCGGCGTCCACATCCAGTCGCTGCCCGCCGGGTCGAAGGTCGGCATCAAGGCGCTCGCGGCCCGTTTCCCCGAGGGCGAGGTGAAGATCGCCTGCGCCCTGCGTGAGCTGGAGGCCCACGGCTACCTGCGCCGGACCCGCGTGAGGCTGGCGAAGGGCCGGGTGGCCACCCGCACGGTGTTCTGCAACCACCCGGGGGCGGTGGGGCGGGGCGGGGTGGGGCCCGTGGTGGGCCCTGCGGTGCGTAACACCGCGCCCGCGCCCGCTCTCGTACGGGAACACATCCGCGTACCGGAGCCGGAGCCCACGGCCGTACCGGAGCTCACCCCTGTACCGGAGCCCACCGCCGTACCGAAGGCCGTCCCCGTGCCGGAGCCCCGCCCCGTACCGGAAGCACCGCACGCCCCGGTCCGCTTACCGGCGCGAACCGCGCCCAAGCAGCCGCGTCGGCCGCTCCCCCACCCCCGGGCGCTCACCCCGGAGCTGCGGCAGGCCGCCTCCGCGCTCCTCGCCGATCTGCGGCGTCACACGGAGGAGCTGGTGCTCTCGGAGCAGGACGTCGAGGAGCTGGTGCCCGGGGTGGCCGCCTGGCTCGAACGGGCCGCGACCACCGACGCGATCCGGCGCGCCCTGACCGCCGATCTCCCGAAGCCGCTGAAGCACCCGGCGAGGCTTCTCAGGCACCGCCTGACAGCCCTCCTGCCGCCCCCGCTCCCCGGCACCCACGACCTGGCGCCACCGCGCCGTGCGCCGGTCACCCCGTTCCAGACCTGCGACGGCTGCGAACGGGCCTTCCGCTCCCACCACCCGGGCCACTGCCGCGACTGCCGGGCCCAGTACGGGGAGGCGGCCTAATATGAAGGGGACGACCCTGGCCCCCGGGCACCGACGACGAGGAGCGGGCACGATGGCCGGAGGGCCGCGCTACTCGACCCGTAAGGACTTCCAGTACGGCGAGGATGTCACGACCGCCGAATGGACGATCTCGACCGACGGTCTGCCGCGTACCGCCTGACGCCCGCCGCGCACAGGGCGGCGGGCGGCCCGGCCGGCCGGCCGGGCGACGGTCAATCCGCGCAGTCGTACCGCTTGGTGAGCCTGGTGGCCACTTCCCGCATCACGGTCACGTTGTTGCGCGTCGCGGTGTCCGCGTCGACAGGCCGCTTCCTTTCCAGCCTGGCCAAGCGCTCCTCATCCTGCGAGGGCACGTCGAGCGACACCTCGATGTACGGAGCGGTCGAGCCCATACGAGCGGCGCAGCCAGCGGGCAACGTGACCTCAGCTTCGTCGGGAAGCGCCCAGCCGGCGAAGCCGGGACCGAGAGAGACGGAGCCCTTCTTGTTGTACGGGCCGCTCTGCGTATCCGCGATGACCAGTTTGTAGACCCCGCGAGGGTTGTCGTTGTCGTCGTACGGGTTGGCGCGCAGCACTCGGCACCCTCTGAACACCGCGTAGTCGGTGGTGCTGCCCCTGCTCTCCCACTCGTCCGTGCTGACCTCGCCCCCCTGGCCGTCGTCGATCAGCTCCGCAGTCTCCCGGCTGAGCGCACCATGACACAGGCTCTGAGGCAGCGGCGGCTTCTCCACGTTGTCGGGCCAGACACTCGCCGTCACCACCGCCACCCCGGCAACGCCGAGCGTGATGGTCAACGGCAACCACTTCTTGTCCATCGCTTACCTACCTCGTCAACCTTTCGGCCTCGTCCAGGCCGCTCAGATACCACTCCTTGGCCCCAGCCTGAAGATGGTTCTCGAACTCGCCAGGGCTCGCGTCCAGCTCCGCTTTCGTCAGCCCGCGTTTCAGCGCCACCCCGCGCAACATGCCGTTCATCTGTTCCAGGCCGTCTTCGTAATGCTTAATCCTGTTCCTACGGGTCTCGGCGTCGACCTTGGCATTCTCATCGTTCAAGTTTTCACTCAAGCCCCAGTCCACCGAGCGCTGAATCGCGTCGCCGCCCATCGGGATGGGGGTCAGAAGCCCCCCGACGATGTGGTAATTGAGCATCTTCTTGTAGGCGTTGGCATCCTTCTCCGCCTGGCCCAGGTCGAAGATGACATCGTCGCGCACGCCATCGAGGTGACCGAGCACATTCGCGGACTCCTGAACCCAGGCACGCAATTTATGATCTTCCTTGCGGAAAGACTCCGCCGGGAAGCCTTCGAGCCTTTCACCGATGACCATGGTCTGCGAGGCATGAATAATCTTGTAGGCGTTGGGGTCTTCTACTGTGGCGCGGATGATCCGGGTGAGGTCGCCCCTGTCGATCTCCAGCTTGTTGAAGTCGGTGGCGTCGTCCATCTCCCTGCCGAGGATCTGGTGTACGTCGGAGCCGTAGTCGGCGATCATGTCGGCCATCGGCAGGCGCATGGTGACGGGGATGGCGCTCTGGTTGTGCTCGAGCGCCTTCGTGTACTCGCCCATCACCCGCTCGAAGATCGCGGTCTCGGCGGCATCGTGGTGCGCCGGTACCGGGTGCAGATCCGAACCCGGCGCGCGGCCGGTGGCGGCGGATTCGAGCGCGAGTCCGAGCTCGGCCCGGGCCGAGGTGTACTGCTTCTCTTCCGGCATCTTGCTCTCGACTTCGCCGCCGGGCCACTTCCGGTCTTCCAGGAAGTACTTGAGGTTGTCGGTGGTGTTCGGGTCGAAGTAGTGGGTTGAGGCGGACGGGTTGCGGCTCATGGCGTTCAGCAGGCCCTTCATCGGGTCCTCCTGCGTGCCCTGCCAGTTCTTCATGACGCCGTCGTAGGCGTCGTCGTTGTTCGTCTCCCACTCACGGATGGTGTCGCCGACCTCGGTCAGGAAGGCCTCGCTGTAGACCGGGTCTCCCTCGTCCTTCTTCCAGGGCGAGGACTTCTCCTTGGGGTCCTTGTTCGGGTCGTACACCGCGTCGTTGCCGGCGTCGGCGGCCATCAGGTCCGTGAGGTTCTTCAGGGTCGCGGCACCGCCCCCGATGGCCCCGGGGTGCTGACGGGGCAGGCCGTTGCCGTCGCGCGCCGTGGTGATGAGCTTGTCGGTCCAGGCCGAGGTGACACCACCCGGGGAACCGATCGAGGAGTCAGGTCCCGTGGCAGTGGCAAGGGAGCCGGACAGTGCCTTGTAGAGACGGGCGTCGGCGCTGGAGAGCTGGCCGTCACGTCCGCCTGACTCCAGACTGCTGGCCAGCAGCAGGACGGCTTCCTGCTGGTCGCGGCCCCGGTAGCTGAGGTTCGTCATCAGCTGCTCGGCGAAGGCCGGCGAGTTCTTGCCCTTCTCGGCATAGGCGAGGAGCCGCTCGCGCTCGTCGTCGTCGAGGTGTTCCCAGCGCGCGTAGAGCTTGGCAGCCTCGCGACCGTTCTCCGCCTGCTGCTTCTCCTCGGCGCGCATCTTCTTGGCTTCGGCGATGCCATTGAGGTCGGTGCTGCCGAAGTCGTTGGGGTGATTACGTATCAGCGCGCGCAGACCCCAGGCGCACAGCTCGTCGGCTTCATTGGCGCGCTTCAGAATGCCTTCGAGCTTTTCCCGCAGCGCCTCGAACTGGGCCTCGGTGGCGACGGGTTCGGTGCTGTCCTTGGAGCGGCGGTCGGGGTGCACCCGATGACTGAGAACGCCGTTGGAGTAGATAGTGATGCCCGGCGGGGGGTTCTCGTACGCATGCTTGAGGTCGTCCTGGGCCGATTTGAAGAGGCCGTGGGCGTCCTTGAGGAGATCACGTACGGACTCCGCTTCGGTGACGGCGTCACTGAACTCGTTGGCGGTCTTGGTGACGAACTCCTTGGTGACGGTGGCATTGTTCCCCGCCCAACTGGACTTGTCTGCCTTGGACTTCATTGCCTTGGCGTCGTCCTGGAGAGGGGATTTCAACTTGCCGATCATCTCGGACCACTGGGTCACCGCCGTGGCGAGCGGGGCGAGCCGGGCGGTGAGGAGCTGCTCAAAGGTGGGCACGGTGGCGACTCCTTACCGGAAGTACTTGCTGATCTGAGAGGCGGGAACGGCCCCGTCCGACCCTGGGACAGGGGGCCCGGTAATGCGTAGTTGCGCCTCGATCAACTCGTCGTCGGCCTTGCTCGACTTCTTCGTGTAATCAAGGTGATTGGAGATATGAGCGCATGCCTGCAGGAGGGTCTTCACCTGCTTCTCCCAGGTCCCGATCACTTCCGTGAACGCCGCGCCGGAGTCGAACCCGTCACCCTTGAGGCTCGTACCAGCGGTCTCGCTCGCCGCCTTCGCGTGCTTACCGGTCGGTTCGAAACCGTTGAACAGGTTGAATGCGGCGTGACCGATGTCCCCCAGCTGGTCGTCCGGGACCTCGTAGTCGGCCGCCCCCTTCGGCCCGGAGCCGCCGGTGCCGCCGACCTGATTCAGCCTCGTCGCAGCGGCGACCTTCAGCTCGCCCCACTCCTGTTCGAACGACATGATCCACACCCCGTGTACTGCCTAGAGAGTCGTCTCGCGCGCATTACCGTACCTGTACGATCAAACGATTCTCCACCAGTAGGTCTCCGGCTTTCCTCTTCACCTACGCTCTCCCGCGCGCCAGCAGCGCAACGTGCGGCAGCGCCAGAAGGCCGTCCGTCGTAAGGAATTCAACGCACAGCCCGTCGTACGCGCGCCGGGCCTCAGCCATCCCTTCCGCGCCCCGGCTGTTGAGAACCTGGCCGATCGCGCCGATCCCCCGCTCCGCCCCCGCCCACCAGATGTCCGTGTCGCAGCGGTGCGCCCAGGCCACCTCGTCGCACTCCGCCCCCAGGAGTCCGGCCGCGTCGAGCAGGGCCGCGAGCCCCTCCCGTGTACGGGGGAAGTCGTCCTCGGGAGCGAGCGCGGGGAGCCAGTCGGGGCGCGTGAGGCCGGCCGCCTGGGTCGCGCGGCCGATCAGGGTCTGGCCGGGAGCTCCGGGCGAACGCCAGATGGTGACCGCTACCCGGCCGCCGGGGCGGGTGACCCGGCGCAGTTCGGCCAGCGCTTCGCGGGGGCGGCCCACGTGGTTGAGGACGAAGTTGCCGACGACCGCGTCGAACGTATCCTCCTCGTACGGCAGTTCCGGGAGGTGCGCGACACGTACGTCGGCGGTCGGCGCGGCCCGGCGGGTCGCCTCCGCCATGCCGGGTTCGGCATCGGCAGCGTCCACGGACGCCCCGCGCGCGACTGCCTCGGCGCTGACGGTCCCGCTGCCGCAGCCCACATCGAGGACGCGGCTGCCGGGCCCGACCTCGGCGGCGTCGAGGAGGGCCGCCACCGGGTGGGCGCAGAGCCGGGCGTAGGTGCGGGCGTACGGCTCGGCCTTGCCGGACCAGATACGTCGCTCGGCGTGGTCGAAGGGGGTGGGCGCGGGGGCCATGTCGGTCACGTCCGTCGCGTCGGTCATGGCGGGTTCGTCCGTCGCGTCGATGACGTCCGTCGCGTCCGTCATGGCGCGATCCCCTTCGGTTCGAGTTCGGCGAAGTCCTCGTGGAGGGCGTCGAGATGGCGGCCGGTCGGTACGCCGGCCGTGTTCAGCTCCGCGAGCCGCCAGCCGGGCAACTGCTCCTCGACGTCGGCGGGGAGCGACCCGTCCGCCGGGTCCGCCAGGGCGTACAGCACCCCGAACGCGGTCTCCCTCGCGACCTCGCGGGCCAGCGCGCCGAGGTCCTCGGGGGTGAGCCCGGCCGTGAGGGCCCGGTCGACGGCGTCGGCCGCCGCCCCGTCCGTCCGGTAGGCGTCCACCCACTGCCGGGCGGCCGTGCCCCAGGCGTCGACGTCCTGCCAGACCGTCCGCAGGAGGCGGTAGCGGGCGAGCTGCGGCAGCCCCTCCTCCGCCTCCGACTCGGCCCAGTCCCGGGCGTCGGCATCCGCCCCCAGGGCGCTGAAGAGGGCGGTCAGCCTGTCGAGTTCGGTCATGGGGAGGGAGGCTACCGGCCGTGGTCCGGACGGATGGGCCCGGCTGGACCGATGAGTTTCGGTGGGGTGCGCGGTCAGTACATCCGTAAGAGTGGGTGCCCCACGGGCCGCCCGCCACGAGATGCCCGTACGAGATACTCGGGAGACCCTGATGCGCACCCTGATCAGCACCGCCTTCGTTTCGCTCGACGGAGTCATGGAGGCCCCGGGCGGCGAGCCCGGCTACCGGAACTCGGGGTGGACGTTCAAGGACATCGAGTTCCTGCCGGAGGCGTACGAGCTCAAGGGCCGGGAACAGGACGAGGCCGCGGCCCTGCTGCTGGGCCGGGCCAGCTACGAGGCGTTCAGCCCGGTGTGGCCTGGCATGGAGGAGTTCACCGGGTACAAGGCGATGCCGAAGTACGTCGTCTCCACCAAGCTGGCCGACGCCGACCTGGTGTCCGACTGGGGCGAGACCACGATCCTGCGGTCGCTCGACGAGGTCGCCGCCCTCAAGGAGACCGAGGGCGGCCCGATCATCGTCCACGGCAGCACCGAGCTGAACCGGAACCTCGCCGACGCCGACCTCATCGACCGGTACCACCTGCTGGTCTTCCCGGTCCTGCTCGGCGCGGGCAAGCGGCTGTTCAGCGCGACGGACAAGGACCAGCAGAAGCTGAAGCTGGTCGAGCACGAGGCGTACGCGAACGGCATCCAGAAGAACGTGTTCGACGTCGTCCGCTGACGCGTCGGGCCGGTCAGCCGGCGCGTACCCCTCGCAGGACGGTCTGCGCCACCTCGGCGGGCGGGACACCGGTGGTGTCGACCACCTGAGCCTCCCGGCGGAGCCAGGGAAGCGCCTGCTCGTAGTCGGTGAGGTGGTCCAGGCGCCACTGCTTGGCACCGGCGCTCTCGGGCTTGGTGTCCGACTCGATGCGTTCGACGAGGGTGTCCCGGCCGGTGTGGAGCAGGTAGTGGTGCACGGGGATGCCGGCCCGGGTCAGGCCGTCGTGGATCTCCCGCCAGTACGCCTCGACCAGCACGGTCTGCGTGACCACCAGCGTGCCGCCCACGTGGTCGAGCACCTGCCGCGCGGTCTCCACGACCAGGCCCCGCCAGGGCGGGAAGTCCTGGAAGTCCTTCTCCGGGACGCCGAGGACGTGCCGGAGCATCCAGCCGACCGTTTCGGTGTCGAAGAGCCGGGAGTCCGGCAGGAGCGAGGTCATCTCCTTCGCGGTGGTGGTCTTGCCCGCGCCGAAGGTTCCGTTCAGCCAGATGATCATCGGTCCACCCTAGGCGCATGCGAACGGCCCCCGGCAGTGTCACCGGGGGCCGTAGTAAGCAGCGTTGCGCGGAAGGCCGTTACGGCAGGTTGCGCGCCATCACGATGCGCTGGACCTGGTTGGTGCCCTCGTAGATCTGGGTGATCTTGGCGTCACGCATCATGCGCTCGACGGGGTAGTCCCGCGTGTAGCCGTAGCCGCCGAGCAGCTGGACGGCGTCCGTGGTGACCTCCATCGCGACGTCCGAGGCGAAGCACTTGGCGGCCGCACCCTGGAAGGTCAGGTCCGCATCACCGCGCTCCGACTTGGCGGCGGCCGCGTACGTGAGCTGGCGGGCGGCCTCGATCTTCATCGCCATGTCGGCGAGCATGAACTGGATGCCCTGGAAGTCCGCGATCGGCTTGCCGAACTGCTTGCGCTCCTGGACGTAGCCCTTGGCGTAGTCCAGTGCGCCCTGGGCGATGCCGAGGGCCTGGGCCGCGATGGTGATGCGGGTGTGGTCCAGGGTCTTCATCGCCGTGGCGAAGCCGGTGCCCTCCTCGCCGATCATGCGGTCGGCGGGGATCCGGACGTTGTCGAGGTAGACCTCGCGGGTCGGGGAGCCCTTGATGCCGAGCTTCTTCTCCGGAGCGCCGAAGGAGACGCCCTCGTCGGACTTCTCGACGACGAACGCGGAGATGCCCTTGGAGCGCTTGGTCGGGTCGGTGACCGCCATGACGGTGTAGTACTCGGAGACGCCCGCGTTGGTGATCCAGCGCTTCACGCCGTTGAGGACCCAGAAGTCGCCGTCGCGCACGGCCTTCGTCTTCATGCCCGCCGCGTCGGAGCCGGCGTCCGGCTCGGAGAGGGCGTACGAGAACATCGCGTCGCCCTTGGCGAGCGGGCCCAGGTACTTGGCCTTCAGCTCCTCGGAGCCGGAGAGGATCACCGGGAGCGAGCCGAGCTTGTTGACGGCCGGGATCAGGGAGGAGGAGGCGCAGACGCGGGCCACCTCCTCGATCACGATGACCGTGGCGAGCGCGTCGGCGCCGGCGCCGCCGTACTCCTCCGGGACGTGGACGGCCTGCAGGTCCGAGGCGACCAGGGCGTCCAGCGCCTCCTGCGGGAAGCGGCTCTCCTCGTCGACCGCGGCGGCGAAGGGGGCGATCTTCGACTCGGCGAGCGCGCGGATGGTCTCGCGGAGCATGTCGTGCTCCTCGGCCGGACGGTACAGGTCGAAATCGGTCGAACCCGCCAAGACGCTCACTCCCCAGATGCTAACT
Source organism: Streptomyces sp. iso_384 (assembly GCF_056172905.1). NCBI lineage: Bacteria > Bacillati > Actinomycetota > Actinomycetes > Kitasatosporales > Streptomycetaceae > Streptomyces > Streptomyces sp. iso_384. Next base: position 1,049,478 of record NZ_JBWBTT010000001.1, on the reverse strand, counting down.
ACCGTTAAGTAACTCAATTTTAGTGCGCCGACCGTCCGACGGCATACGTGCCGCGTACGTGAGCTTGCCGACAGGGGTGGGGCACGAGGGAGGTACCGGGCATATCGAGCGGTGAATTCCGGCCTCCGGGTCCCCGACTATGCTCGGTCCGCACGTCCGTCCGCATCTTCCAGGAGCACTCCATGGCCCTCAGGATCACTGTGATCGGCACCGGCTACCTCGGCGCCACCCATGCCGCGGCCATGGCCGAGCTGGGCTTCGAGGTCCTGGGGCTCGACATCGTGCCGGAGAAGGTCCAGCTGCTGTCCGGCGGGCGCGTGCCGATGTACGAGCCGGGGCTCGAAGAGATGCTCCAGCGGCATGTCGCGGGCATCGAGGGGTCCACCGGGCGGCTGCGCTTCACCACCTCCTGGGAGGAGGTCGGCGCGTTCGGCGATGTGCACTTCGTCTGTGTGAACACTCCGCAGAAGCACGGCGAGTACGCCTGTGACATGAGCTATGTGGACAGCGCCTTCGAGTCGCTGGCCCCGCATCTGACCCGGCCCGTCCTGGTCGTCGGCAAGTCGACCGTCCCGGTGGGCTCCGCCGCCCGGCTCGCGGACCGGCTCGCCGAGCTGGCTCCGGTGGGCGCCGGCGCCGAGCTGGCCTGGAACCCGGAGTTCCTCCGCGAGGGCTTCGCGGTGAAGGACACGTTGCACCCGGACCGGATCGTGGTCGGCGTGCGCAGCGAGACCGCCGAGAAGCTGCTGCGCGAGGTGTACGCCGGGCCGGTGGCCGAGGGCTCGCCGTTCGTGGTCACCGACTTCCCGACCGCCGAGCTGGTGAAGACCTCCGCCAACTCCTTCCTGGCCACCAAGATCTCCTTCATCAACGCGATGGCCGAGGTCTGCGAGGCCGCCGACGGGGACGTCGTGAAGCTCGCGGAGGCCATCGGGCACGACGAGCGCATCGGGAAGAAGTTCCTGCGGGCCGGGATCGGCTTCGGCGGCGGCTGCCTGCCCAAGGACATCCGCGCCTTCATGGCGCGCGCCGGAGAGCTGGGGGCTGACCAGGCGCTCACCTTCCTCCGCGAGGTCGACTCCATCAACATGCGCCGCCGCGGCCACATGGTGGAGCTGGCCCGGGAGGCGGTGGGCGGCGACGCGTTCCTCGGCAAGCGGGTGGCGGTGCTGGGCGCCGCGTTCAAGCCCGACTCCGACGACGTACGCGACTCCCCCGCGCTCAACGTCGCCGGGCAGATCCACCTCCAGGGCGGCCAGGTGACCGTGTTCGACCCGAAGGGGATGGACAACGCCCGGCGGCTGTTCCCGACCCTCGGTTACGCGGACTCCGCGCTGGAGGCCGTGCGCGGCGCGGATGTGGTGCTGCACCTGACGGAGTGGCGCGAGTTCCGCGAGCTGGACCCGGCCGAGCTGGGCGAGGTGGCCGCCCGCCGGATCATCCTGGACGGGCGCAACGCCCTGGACAGTGCCGTGTGGCGCGAGGCCGGGTGGACGTACCGGGCGATGGGCCGCCCGAAGGCCTAGACGGTCCCTGTGGCTTCGCCCCCGCCTCCGGCGGACAGGCTGAGCCCATGGACGACACGTGCGACCGGATCATCACCCCGCTCACCGGCGACCTCCTGCGCGGTGCGCTCGACCTGGAGCGCACCGCGCGCGGCGGCCTGCTCCCGCACCGGCTGCCCGCCGCCGCACGGGCCCGGTTCGGCGGTGACGAGGAGGTGGCCCGGGCGGAGTCCCAGCCCTCCGGTGTGCGGGTGGTGTTCCGCACTCGGGCCACCGTCGTCGAGCTGGGTCTCCTGCGCACGGTCGTCGGCTACCGGAGCGTCCAGCCCGCCCCGGACGGCGCGTACGACCTGCACATCGACGGGGAGCCGGCCGGGCGGGCCACGGCGAGCGGCGGCGATGTCGTGCTCGTCGACCTGGCGGACGGTTCGCGGAAGACGTTCCCCGGGCGGATCGGCGGCGTCCGGTTCGACGGGCTGCCCGGGCGGGAGAAGGACGTCGAGGTCTGGCTGCCGTACACCGAGACCGTCGAGCTGATCGACCTGCGCACCGACGCCCCCGTCACGGCCGTGGCGCCGAGCGGGCGGCGGGTGTGGCTGCACCACGGCAGTTCGATCAGCCACGGTTCGGCGGCCGCCAGCTCGGCCACCGCCTGGCCCGCTCTGGCCGCCGCCGCGGCGGACGTGGAGCTGGTCAATCTGTCGCTGGCCGGCAACGCCCTGCTCGACCCGTTCACCGCGCGCGCCCTGCGGGACACCCCCGCCGATCTGATCAGCGTCAAGATCGGCATCAACCTCGTCAACCACGATGCGATGGGGCAGAGCGACTTCGGCCCGGCCGTGCACCGGTTCCTCGACACCATCCGCGACGGGCATCCGACCACGCCGCTGCTCGTCGTCTCCCCCGTTCTCTGCCCGGCGCAGGAGGACACCCCGGGGCCCGCCGCCCCGGACGTCTCCGACGGGCGGGTGCGGTTCACGGCGCTGGGAGACCCGGCCGACGCGGCTCGCGGCAAGCTGACGCTGCGCGTCGTACGCGAGGAGCTGGCCCGGATCGTGGCGGAGCGGGCGGCCGACGACCCACGGCTGTCCTACCTGAACGGCCTGACCCTGTACGGCGAGGCCGACCACGCCGAGCTGCCGCTGCCGGACCGGCTGCACCCGGACGCCGCCGCCCACCGCCGCATGGGCGAGCGCTTCGCGGCGCTCGCCTTCGGTCCGGGCGGACCGTTCGCGGCGGTGGGCGGCGGACGGAGCGGCGGGTAGCTAGCCGTCCAGCTCGGCGATCGTCGCGTGGGACGGGCCGCGCCCGCTCTGCTCGGCGCGGGCCACCGCCTCCGCGTCGCGCAGGACGCGTACGGAGTTCTGCCAGGTCAGCTTGGCGAGGTCGCCCTCGGACCAGTTGCGCCGCAGCAGCTCGGCGATCAGGTTCGGGTAGCCGGAGACGTCCTCCAGGCCGCGCGGGGTGAACGCCGTGCCGTCGTAGTCGCCGCCGATGCCGATGTGGTCGACGCCCGCGACCTCGCGCATGTGGTCGAGGTGGTCCGCGATGGTCGAGACGGTGGCCTCGGGGCGCGGGTGGGCCGCCTCGAAGTCCTCGTGGATGCGCATCGCGACCGGGGTGGTGTCGAGGTGGTGCAGGCCGTGCTCGCGCATGTTGCGGTCGGCGGCCAGGGTCCAGGCGACCGCCTCGGGCAGCACGAACTTCGGGACGAAGGTCGCCATCGCGACGCCACCGTTGGCCGGGAGGGCGGCCAGCACGTCGTCGGGGATGTTGCGCGGGTGGTCGCAGACGGCGCGGGCCGAGGAGTGCGAGAAGATCACCGGCGCGGTGCTGGTGGCGAGCGCGTCGCGCATGACGCCGTCGGCGACGTGGCTGAGGTCGACCAGCATGCCGACGCGGTTCATCTCGCGGACGACCTCGTGGCCGAAGGCGGAGAGCCCGCCGAGGCGCGGCAGGTCCGTGGCGCTGTCGGCCCAGTCGATGTTGTCGTTGTGGGTGAGCGTCATGTAGCGGACACCCAGGTCGTACAGCGCACGCAGGGTGCCCAGCGAGTTGTTGATGGAGTGGCCGCCCTCGGCGCCCATCAGCGAGGCGATCCGGCCCTCGGCGCGGGCCTTCTCCAGGTCGTCGGCGGTGAGCGCCCGGCGCAGGTACGTCGGGTAGCGGGCGATCAGCTCGCCGACCACGTCGATCTGCTCCAGGGTGGCGCTGACGGCCGCGTCGCCGGTCAGGTCGGTGCGGACGTACACCGACCAGAACTGGCCGCCGACCCCGCCGGCCCGCAGCCGGTTCAGGTCGGTGTGGAGCAGACCGCGCTGGTCGGCGGCGATGTCCCGGGCGTCGAGGTCGTAGCCGACCTGTTCGCGCAGGGCCCAGGGCAGGTCGTTGTGGCCGTCGACGACGGGGTGGGCGGCGAGGAGCTCGCGGGCGCGCTGCACGTAATCCATCTGCCGGCCCCTACTTTCCGAAGCCGAAGGAGTCGGAGCCCTGGACCTTGGAGCGCAGCCGCTTGCCCTTCTCGGTGGCCTGGGCGTTCAGCTCCTGCAGGAACTCCCGCATCCGCTCCTGGAGCGCGGGGTCGCTCGCGGCGAGGATCCGGGCGGCCAGCAGGCCCGCGTTGCGCGCGCCGCCGACGGAGACGGTGGCGACCGGGACTCCGGCGGGCATCTGGACGATGGAGAGCAGGCTGTCCATGCCGTCCAGGTACTTCAGCGGCACCGGGACGCCGATGACCGGCAGCGGGGTGACGGAGGCCAGCATGCCGGGCAGATGGGCGGCTCCGCCCGCGCCCGCGACGATCGCCTTCAGGCCGCGGCCCGCCGCTTCCTCGCCGTACGCGATCATCTCGCGCGGCATGCGGTGGGCGGAGACGACGTCGACCTCGTACGGGATCTCGAACTCGTCGAGCGCCTTGGCCGCCGCCTCCATGACGGGCCAGTCGGAGTCCGAGCCCATGACGATGCCGACGAGCGGGGCGGGGGATCCGGTGCCGGGGGAAGTCATTCGGTGATCGTTCCTCGCAGGTAGTCGGCCGCGTGCCGGGCGCGCTCCCGCACGTCCGCCAGATCGTCGCCGTAGGTGTTGACGTGGCCGACCTTGCGGCCGGGCTTCACGTCCTTGCCGTACATGTGGATCTTGAGCTGCGGGTCGCGGGCCATGCAGTGCAGATACGCCTGGTACATGTCCGGGTAGTCGCCACCCAGGACGTTGCACATGACCGTCCAGGGGGCGCGCGGCCGCGGGTCGCCGAGCGGGAGGTCGAGGACCGCCCGTACGTGGTTGGCGAACTGCGAGGTGATCGCGCCGTCCTGGGTCCAGTGGCCCGAGTTGTGCGGGCGCATCGCCAGCTCGTTGACCAGAATGCGGCCGTCCCGGGTCTCGAACAGCTCCACCGCGAGGTGTCCGACGACGTCCAGCTCGGCGGCGATCCGGAGCGCGAGCTGCTGGGCCTCACCGGCCAGGGCCTCGTCCAGCTCCGGGGCCGGGGCGATCACGGTGTCGCAGACTCCGTCGACCTGGATGGACTCGACGACCGGGTAGGCGACGGCCTGGCCGTGCGGCGAGCGGACGATGTTCGCCGCGAGCTCCCGTACGAAGTCGACCTTCTCCTCCGCGAGGACCGGAACGCCGGCGCGGAACGGATCGGCGGCGTCCGCCTCGGAGCGGACCACCCACACGCCCTTGCCGTCGTAGCCGCCGCGCACGGTCTTGAGGATGACGGGGAAGCCCCCGGCCTCCTCGGCGAACGCGGCGGCGTCCGCCGGGTCGCTCACGATGCGGTTACGGGGGCAGGGGGCGCCGATCTCCAGGAGCTTGGCACGCATCACCCCCTTGTCCTGGGCGTGCACCAGGGCATCGGGGCCGGGGCGCACGGGGATGCCGTCCGCCTCCAGGGCCCGCAGGTGCTCGGTGGGCACGTGCTCGTGGTCGAAGGTGATCACGTCGCAGCCGCGCGCGAAGGCGCGGAGCGTGTCCAGGTCGCGATAGTCGCCGATGACGACCTCGCTGACCACCTGGGCCGCCGAGTCCTGGGGCGTGTCACTGAGGAGCTTGAATTTCAGGCCGAGGGGGATACCCGCCTCGTGGGTCATGCGGGCGAGCTGACCGCCGCCGACCATGCCGACTACCGGGAACGTCACGTCTCCAGGGTATCCGGCGCGCCGGTGGTTCCCGGACGGCCGTACGGATGGCCGCACGCCCACCGCCCCTGCGGACTCACGGGCGTCACACGGGCGGGCTGGTTAGCATGGCGGAGTTGACGTGGTTACGTCGACACGTCATCCAGACGCCTTCCGACGGACGGGACCAGCGATCACCATGAGCGAACCGGGCGCACTGCGGACCCGGCTTGAGCTGCTGGCCCGGGAGGTCGCCAAGTTCGGCGCGGTCGGCGCTTTCGGCCTGCTGGTCAACATCGCGGTCTTCAACCTGCTGCGGCACACCACGGACCTCCAGGTGGTCCGGGCGAGCGTGCTGGCGACCTTCGTCGCGATCCTCTTCAACTACGTGGGCTTCCGCTACTGGACCTACCGGGACCGCGACAAGACCGGCCGGACCCGTGAACTGGCGCTCTTCCTGCTGTTCAGTGCGGCGGGCGCGGTGATCGAGACGGGCGTGCTGTATCTGGCGACGTACGGCTTCGGCTGGAACACCCCGGTCCAGAGCAATGTCTTCAAGATCGTCGGCATCGGGATCGCCACCCTGTTCCGCTTCTGGTCCTACCGGACCTGGGTCTTCAAGACCCTGCCCGCCAAGGAGGCCGTGCTGGGCGCGGAACGGTTTCTGGAGCAGCGCAGGCCGACGGAGGAACGGGTAGCGCCCGATCCCGTACGGAACTGACCTGTCCCGTACGGAACCGGCCCACGGCCCCGCTCGTTGTTCAGCGCACCGAGCGCTTCGTTCAACGCACGCGTTCAGCGCACCGGGCGCTCGGGGTCCGCGCGGTCGACCGGGACCCGGCTGAGGAAGAGCGCGAAGACCGCCGGGTGCTGCTGGAGCAGCTCCAGCCGTCCGCCGTCCGCCTCCGCGAGATCGCGGGCGACGGCCAGGCCGATGCCGGTGGAGTTGCGGCCGCTGATGGTCCGCTCGAAGATCCGCGCCCCCAGTTCGGCGGGGACGCCGGGGCCCTCGTCGGTGACCTCGATGACCGCCTGGTTGCCGGTGACCCGGGTGCGCAGGGCGACGGTGCCGCCGCCGTGCATCAGGGAGTTCTCGATCAGCGCCGCCAGGACCTGGGCGACCGCTCCCGGGGTGCCGACGGCCCGCAGCCCGTGCTTGCCGGAGCAGACCAGCGCCCGCCCGGCGCTGCGGTAGGCGGGGCGCCACTCCTCGATCTGCTGCTTGACGATCTCGTCGAGGTCGAAGACGACGGCGGAGCCGGTGCGCGGGTCGCGGGAGTTCGTCAGGAGCCGCTCGACGACGTCGGTGAGGCGCTCGACCTGCGTGAGGGCGATGTTCGCCTCCTCCTTCACCGTGTCGGGGTCGTCGGTGACGGAGATCTCCTCGATCCGCATGGAGAGCGCGGTCAGCGGTGTCCGCAGCTGGTGCGAGGCGTCCGCGGCCAGCCGGCGTTCGGCGGTCAGCATCCGGGCGATCCGCTCGGCCGAGGAGTCCAGGACGTCGGCGACCCGGTCCAGCTCGGGCACCCCGTACCGCTTGTGGCGCGGGCGGGGGTCACCGGAGCCGAGGCGTTCGGCGGTCTCGGCGAGGTCGGTGAGCGGGGAGGCCAGCCGGTTGGCCTGGCGTACGGCGAGGAGCACGGCCGAGACGATCGCCAGCAGCGCCACCGCGCCGATGATCAGGAGCGTGCGCCCGACCTCGCGGGTGACGGAGGAGCGGGACTCCTCGACGGTGACCTTCTCGCCCCGCTCGCCGGTCTCGGTGGCGCGCAGGACCCTGCCGGAGGGGCGTTCACCGACGGCGATGGGCTCGCGGCCGGGGATCTCGATCAGCGCGAACCGGGCGGGGTCGATCTGCTCGGCGAGCACGCCGGAGTTGATCGTCTCTTCGCCCAGCAGCCGGCTCTCGACCACGCTGATCAGCCGCAGCGCCTCGGACTCGACGCTCTCCTGGGCGCTGGCGCTGATGGTGCGGGTCTCCACGATCACCAGCGAGACGCCGAAGACGGCGATGACGACGAGCACCACGGCGAGCGTGGAGTTGATCAGCCGACGGCGCATGTCCGCCGCCTCATGGGGCCGTCGGGGCGGTTCTCAGAGCGCATGGGAGCTTCGTACGTCAGCTCTTCTCGAACCGGAAGCCGACGCCCCGGACGGTGGCGATGTAGCGCGGATTGGCGGCGTCGTCGCCGAGCTTCTTGCGCAGCCAGGAGATATGCATGTCGAGGGTCTTGGTGGAGGACCACCACGTGGTGTCCCAGACCTCGCGCATCAGCTGGTCGCGGGTGACGACCCGGCCGGCGTCCCGGACCAGGACCCGCAACAGGTCGAACTCCTTGGCGGTGAGCTGGAGTTCCTCCTCGCCCATCCAGGCCCGGTGCGACTCGACGTCGATCCTGACGCCGTGGGTGGCGGGCTGCGCGACGGGCTCGGACGCACCGCGCCGCAGCAGGGCGCGGACCCGGGCGAGCAGCTCGGCGAGCCGGAACGGCTTGGTGACGTAGTCGTCGGCGCCCGCGTCGAGGCCGACGACCGTGTCGACCTCGTCGGCGCGGGCCGTCAGTACCAGGATCGGGATGGTGTGACCGCCGGCCCGGAGCCTGCGGGCGACTTCGAGACCGTCCATCCCGGGCAGCCCCAGGTCGAGGACGACCAGGTCGATGCCGCCCTGGAGTCCGGCGTCGAGCGCGGTCGGACCGTCCTGGCGGACCTCGACCTCGTAACCCTCCCGACGCAGTGCGCGGGCCAGTGGCTCCGAGATGGATGCGTCGTCCTCGGCGAGCAGTACACGGGTCATGGACTGATGGTAGTCCGGACGGAGGTCCGGAAGTGAGGCCCACGACGCCACCTGCGGGTCAGCGCCACAAAGAGGCCGAAGACCTTTGAATATGGGAGCGTGGTTCCACTAGGGCCTGTGATCCATCTCTCAAGTCCTTTCATATCCCGCTGTGTCGTGTCGTATGGTGTCCCGACGCCTGTTGCACTACTCAAGGACCTTTGGGCAGCCATGAGCGCCAAGGGTCCCTTTTGTGTGCGGGGTCGGTTCCCGCCGGCCCGCTGCGAGTGAATGACCTGTGAGCCGGGCCCGGAACGCGAGGACGTGTGACGGGCGTGGATCCCGACGCGGTTCTTCCCCGCTCCGCCGCCGTATCTCCGCCAGGAGCCCGGCCGCGCGGAGCACGTCCCCTCAGGCGTGGGGATGGGGTACGTCGCGCCGGTGCCGGCTGCCCCCCACCGGGCGCGTACCGCTCACGAGGCGACGCGTCCCGACCAGCAAGGATCGACCATGGCGTCCAGCCTGACGAAGGATTCGCCCAGTTCCGGCGAACAGACCTTCTTCGGCCACCCCCGCGGTATGGCCACCCTGTTCATGACGGAGATGTGGGAACGCTTCTCCTGGTACGGGATGCGCGCCATCCTCACCCTGTACTTGGTGGCCGCTGTGCTCGACGGCCCCCTTGAGGGCCGGGAGGCGCTCGCCGCCTCCATCTACGGTGTCTACAACGCCGTCGTCTACATGGCCGCGATGCCCGGCGGCTGGGTCGCCGACCGCCTCTGGGGCGCCCGCAAGGCCGTTCTCGTCGGCGGCATCATCATCGCGCTGGGCCACTTCACCCTGGCGCTGCCGAGTGACATCGCGTTCTTCGTCGGTCTCGCGCTCATCGCGGCCGGTACGGGTCTGCTGAAGCCGAACATCTCGGCGATGGTGGGCGGCCTCTACGAGGGCCAGACCAGCGCCCGCCGCGACGCCGGTTTCACGCTCTTCTACATGGCGATCAACATCGGTGGCCTCGCCGCCCCGCTGCTGGTCGGCTACCTCGGCGAGAACGTCAACTGGCACCTCGGCTTCGGTGTCGCCGGTGTCGGCATGACCTTCGCGGTCATCCAGTACGCGCTGGGCTCCCGGCACCTCGGCGACGTCGGCAAGCTGCCCGCCAAGCCCATCTCCCCCGAGGAGCGGCGGAAGACGCTGCGCAAGGTGGGCCTGTGGGCCGGCATCGCGGTCGCCGCGCTGCTGATCGACCTGGCGCTGGGCACGTACGACATCGAGCACATCGTCAACGTCCTGGCCGTGCTGGGCGTCGTCGTGCCGGTCGTCTACTTCATCACGATCTTCCGGGACCCGGCGCTGACCAAGGAGGACCGGCCGAAGATCAAGGCGTACGTGTGGTTCTTCATCACCGCCGTGCTCTTCTGGATGATCTACGACCAGTCCGGTTCGCTGCTGACGATCTTCGCGGACAACAAGACGGACCGCTTCATCGGCGGCTGGGAGTTCCCGGCCTCCTGGCTGCAGTCGGTCAACCCGGCCATGGTCATCATCCTGGCCCCGATCTTCGCCGCGCTCTGGGTCAGGCTGGCCACGCGCAACCGTGAGCCCAGCACCCCGATGAAGTTCGCGCTGGCGATGCTCCTCATCGGTGGCTCCTTCGGCATCATGGGCCTGGCGGGCGCGGCCGCGGCGAACAGCGAGACCGGCAAGGTCACCGTGTTCTGGCTGCTCGCCGTCTACCTGGCGCAGACCATGGGTGAGATGTGCCTCTCCCCGGTCGGACTGTCGCTGTCCACGAAGCTGGCGCCGAAGATGTTCGTCGGCCAGATCATGGGTCTGTGGTTCCTGGCCACGTCGACGGGCAACGCCCTGAACGGCTGGACCACGAAGCTCAACGCTCCGCTGGGCGACGCCGCGTACTACACGCTGCAGGCGATCGTGGCGGTCGCGGCGGGCATCGCCTTCATGGTGGCGGGTCGCAAGATCCGCGCTCTGATGGGCAATGTGAAGTAGCTCCTCGCCGAGGAACGTCAGGCAGCGGGTCCGCACGAACTTCTCGTGCGGACCCGCTGCCGTTCGTCGTCCGCCTCCGCTTGTCGGTACCGGCTACTTCTTGGTCTCGACCTTGACGCTGCGCAGGAAGCTGCTGAACCCGCACTTCACCGAGGACTTCTCGCCGGGCTTCTTCCAGTCGCCGAACAGCGTCCACGGGATGGTGTGCTCGGCGCCCCGGCCGCGTACGACGTCGCAGACGAGCACGGCGCGGTGCTTCTTGACGACCTTCCCCTTGGACGACTTCTTGCAGGAGGACGTCGAGACCGGACGTCCCATCGAGAGGCTGGGCGTGGCCTTGCAGGTGTACTTCGCACCGGCCGCGGCGGCGGGCGCGGCGGTCGCAAGCGACAGTCCGGACGTCATCAGCAGGCCGGCGAGCACGCCCGTCGCAGCCTTCTTCCCCCAGGTCACCTTCATGATGTTCCTTTTCTCAACCGGTGCGGGACGGGCAGGTGGTCAAGCCTGCCGGGGAGCGCCGCACCCAGACGATTCCCTTCGCTCCTGCGAAGAGATGCGTGAGAAGCCTAGATTTTTCGATCTTGTACGAGCAAGGCGGGGCAGGTGGTTTGAGCTAGTTCAGAGCACGAGCGATCGGTGCGGGCCCGGAGCATGCCGGGGCGCCGCCGGAAGGGTCTCCTCCGTCCGGCGGCGTCCCGGCCCGTGATCCCGGCTCAGCGCGTACCGCGCAGCCTCCGCCACGGGGTGAACGTGAACACCGCGCCGCCCAGCAGGATCGCCGTACCGGCGACCAGGCCGAGTGCCCGCAGCGCACCGTCACCCTCGGCCCCGGTGGCGGCCAGCCCGCCGCCGGAGTCCGTGCCGCCGCCGGACGCCGCCGCTCCGCCGGAGTCCGCCGCGCCACCGCTCCCGCCGGACGCGCCGCCCGGCTGGGCGGAGGTGTCCAGTTCCAGGGAGACCGCCACGTCGTCGGGCGGGGTGCAGGTGGTGGTCGTACCGGCGGCCATCACCGTCAGGACACCGGGGCTGAGCGTGGACTTTCCGCTCGCGCCGGGCTTGTACGTACCGGTGAGATCGGGGATCTCGATCGGGGCCCCGGTCTTGATGACCTCCTTGTTCAGCGGCCCCTCGACCTTGACCGTGCCCTGGTCCGCCCCGCCGAGCTTGACGTCCATGGACGGTTTGACCTGGTTGGCGGGAATGTCGATCGGGCTGTCCATCACGGACTTGCTGAACTTCACCGTCAGGTCGTACGCCCCGCCGTTCTTCTTGGCGTCGATCCTGACCGGCGAAGTGGCGTTCTTGTCCCCGATCGGCGTCTTGCACGCGTAGGCGACGGACACCTCCTTGCCGGGGAAGTCGGTCTCGCCGCCCCCGCCGCCGGTGCTCCCGCCGGAGTCACCGCCTCCGGAGGTGGTGCCGCCCGCGTCCGTGCCTCCGTCCGCGCCGCCCGTCGTCGTACCGCCGGTGTCCGTACCTCCGGTCGTGGTGCCGCCGGTCGTGCCGCCGCTGTCCGTGCCGCCGCTGTCCGTGCCTCCGGAGGTCGTGCCTCCGGTGGTGCCGCCGCCGCCCTCGGTGACCTTGATCGTGGCGCCGGGCCGGACCTCTTCCTTCGGCGCGCACTTGGTGTCCGTGGAGATCGGCTTGGACACGTTGATGTTGTACGCGCCCGGCGTCAGCGTGATCTCTCCGGCGGCCTCCAGCTTCAGCGTGCCCTTCATGTCGGGCAGCACCATGGGGCTGTTCTTGGGTATGGGCGGATTCTGCCGCGGGCCCTCCAGCTTCAGTTCGCCGCTCGCCGCACCGCCCAGGGTGATGGTCCCGGTCGGCTTGACCGTGTCCGCCGACAGGTCCAGCACGTCCGGGTTCTTGGACGCGGCCTCGACCGTCTTCCAGACGACCTCGATCTCGTCGCCCACCTTCGCCTCGGCCGGGGCGGTCAGCTCCACCTTCGTGGTGCCCTGCACCGCGGGCAGTCCCGAGATCGGCGGCGGAATACATTCCGTCGCGTAACTGACCTCGGCGGCCTGGGCCGGACTCGCGGCCATCAGGATGCCCGCGCCGCCGAGCATCAGCGCGACTCCGGCCGCGCTCATCCTCCGTTGCGTGCTCACGCTTGTCCCTTCGTCGTGGGTCGGGGTCGGTTCTCCAGCGGTGCGGAATCCGGGGTGAACCACGGCAGCACGGCCGTGGTCTCGGTGGTGTCCGTGGCGGCGGGAGCGGTGGGTGCCGTGGCCGGCCTCCGCGTACGGTGCGCGCCGGCGGGGCGGGGCCGGACCTTGTCCACGACCGCCATGCCGATACGGAAGACGGCCGCCGGGACGACCAGGCAGAGCAGGGCCCAGAAGAGCGTGACGCCCCAGGGCCGGCCGACCCCCCACGGCTGCTCGGCCAGCACCTTCTTCCCGTACCGCAGGGAGACCTGGTAGTCGCCGTGCGCGCCCGCCGACAGTTCGACCGGCAGCTCGATCTGCGCCTTGCCGCCGGGCGCGACCGTGCCGCGCCACTGGCGTTCCTCCCACTGCGGGGCGTAGACGCCGTGCGCGGTGCCGATCTCGAAGACGGGATCCTCGACGGGGGCGGACCCGAGATTGCCTACGGTGAAGACGAGTTGGCGCGCGGGCGGGGCTCCGAACCAGGTGAGCAGGGAGCTGTCGCCCTCCAGCCGGGTGGCGGCCAGCACCGCTAGCTTCCCGTCGCCGCTCTGCCGCGGCAGCTCTGCCGTGGGGTGGCCCGCCACGGTGAACACCGCGTCGGCCAGCGTCTGTTCGCCCGTCACGGTGGCGATGTGCACCACGCAGGGGCACGGCTTCGGCGGTTCGGTGACCGGCAGCTTCTTGCTGAAGGCGCCCTTCTTGTCGGTCGTGACGGCGCGGCCGTCGGCGTTGGCGCAGGAGTTGGTGCCGCCGATCACGCCCCGCTCCGGGGTGGACTGCCCGCAGATCAGCAGCATCAGCAACGCCTCGGCGCGCCAGCCGCTGCCGCTGACGGTGATCTCGCCGCCCTTGCCCGCCTCCTTCTTGGAGAGGCTGACGGTGGGGTCGCCCTCGGCCGCCCGGGCGCCCGGCGCCGTCAGGACGACCAGGGCGGGCAGAAGCGCCAGGAGGGCGGCCAGGAGCAGCAGGACGGGCGGCGCGGTGCGCCGGAGGACTCGGGGGCCGGGCTGCTGCGTCACTTTTCCGCTCCCGCCTTCGCCAAGGGCCTCGTATCTGTTTCTGTTTCTGTTTCTGCTTTCGTCTCTGTTTCTGTCTCCGTGTCCGGCGGCTCCGGGTCGCTTCGCCCGGTGCGGCGCCGCCGTCGGTACGCGCCGAAGCCGAGCACCGCCAGGACACCGAGGACCAGCAGTCCTCCGCCGACGGCCGGAAGCACCGGGAGGTACGTCGCCGAGGCCTCCGCCTCGTCCCGGGCGCCTCCCGGCGCGGTGACCCGCAGCCGTACGGTGACCGCGTCCAGGGCCGGGGGGTCGGGCCAGGGCTCGGTCAGCTCCACCCGCCGGCCGGGGGCCAGCTCCAGTGGAAGGGGCCGTTCCGGGCGGTCCAGCAGGGTGCCGAACAGCCCGTCGGCGCGCACCGCCAGCCGGGGCGTCAGCATCGCGTTGCCCCGGTTGACCAGGGCGTACCGAATGGTCCCGCCGGATATCCCGATGTCCTCGACGGTGAGCGCCGCCAGCGTCGGGCCGCCGATCCGGACCCGGACCGGTACCCGGACCTCCTCGCCCCCGTCGACCGCCACGACCTCCCCGGAGGCGTCGCCGGGCACCGCGTCGGGCGGCACCGTGAGGGCGAGCGGCACCTCGGCGCGGGTCCGGGCCGGGACGGTGACCGTGTCCGCGGCGAACCGGATCCAGGCCCCGGCCCGGCCGTCGCCCCGTAGCCGTACGGTCAGCGGGGCACGGCCCGAGTTGGTCACCGCCAGCCGGTCCTGGAGGACCGTGCCGGGGGTGCCCTCCAGATAGACGTACGGCCTGGCGTCCCGGTCGCTGCCGCCGGCGGGCCGGGCCGTCCAGTCCGCCGGACCGGCGTCAGCGGCGGCGACGGCTGCCGGGGGCGAGGTGAGCGCGCACAGCAGCGCGGCGAGCACCGCCGTGGGGACGAGCAGCGCCCGGCGGAGGCGCGGGGTGGATGGCGACATGGGCGGCTCCTCTGCCTTCCGGCGGCGATGGCGCTGCCGTACGCGTGCGCTCCGTACGGGCCCTCCGTACAGGCCGTGCGCCGCATACCGGCCGTACGGCCGTGATCAGCCTGCGGAGCGCTGTCCTCGCCGGGTCAGCCAGAGCACTCCGGCCGCCCCGGTCAGCAGCACGGTCCCGCCGAGCGTGCCGAGCGCCGCCGCCGAGTCCAGCGGGCCGGTGCGGGGCAGCTCGCCGCCTCCGGTCGAACCGCCCGTGGAGCCACCGGTGGCACCTCCTGTGGAGCCGCCGCCCGATGAGCCGCCCGCCCCCTGGACGTCGAGTTCGAGGGAGGGGCCGGGGCTGTTCTTGGGCGTACAGGTGGTGGTCGTACCGAGCGCCTTGATGGTGAGGACCCCGGCGGTGAAGGTGACCTTGCCGCTCTTCTTCGGGGTGTACGTTCCCGACAGGTCACTGATCTTGATGGGGGTGTTGGCCGGAATCGCCTCGGCGTTCGCCGGGCCGGAGACCTGGACCTTCCCCTCCTCCGCGCCGCCCAGTTCGATCACGGCGCTCGGGTTCATGGCGCCCTTGCCCAGCTCGACCGGGCTGGAGGAGACGCCTTTCTGGAAGGACATGGTGAGCTTGTAGCCGTCGCCGCTCCTGACGCCCTTGATGTCGATGGGCGAGACCGCCCCTTTGGGCCCGATGGGCGTCACACACTGGTAGTTGACGTCCACGACCTCCGCGTACGCGGCTGGCGCGCCCGCCACCACGATCGAGCCCGCCAGCGCAGCCGCCAGCGCGAGAGTGGTCCGCTTCTGGTTCGACACCTCGTGTTCCCCTCATGCCGGACGCCGCCGCGCGACACGGTCCGTACGGGCGCGCGTTACTGACGGCACATCAGATTTGGCGCTCAAGGTACGCCCGGGGCCTGATGGAGGGAAGACAAAGAGCGCGCCGATCCGGCGCGCTCTCTTTCGGTACGGACATGCGGTACGCCCGAGGCGTACGGGTGAGGAGTCCGGGTGGGGCGTGAGCGGGAGGGCGCCCCTAGGCGGGGGCCGCGAGCTCCGCCCAGACGGTCTTGCCCGGGGCGTCCGGCGTGCGCAGGACGCCCCAGTCGAGGCAGAGGCGCTGCACGATGAACATGCCGTGCCCGCCGGGCCGGCCGGCGCGGTGCGGCGTACGGGGTGCGGGCTGCCCGGCCCCCCGGTCGACGACCTCCACCCGCAGCACCTTGGCGGTGCGGCCGATCCGGAGCTCCTCGGGGCCCTCCGCGTGCAGGCAGGCGTTGGTCACCAGCTCGGAGACGACCAGCAGGACGTCCTCGGCGGCGGCCCGGCGGTCCGCGCTGGACGCCGGAAGCCAGCCCCAGTCGTGCAGCGCCTGCCGGGCGAAGTCACGGGCCGTCGGAACAATGCCGCTGGCCTGCCCGAGTGAGAGCGTGCGCCACTGCCGCTCGGCCGGGACGGGCGAGGCTGCGCCCGCTTCGTCCGGCTCGCGACCGAGGTCGCCCGGCGGATGCTGCCGGGTGGTGCTCATCAGCGCTTCACCTCACCGATTCGCCATGTCGCCATGTCGCCGTTGAACAGATAGTGATCAGTTACCGAGTGTGCCGGAGCCCTCGCGGGGCGCCGCCGAGGTGTCTCCTGCCCTGCCGTTTCGCAACAACACCCACTTGGGACACACGATCGCGTGACACAGCCGACATCGGGGGCGTCCGCGGCCGCGCGCTCGTGCCGGGTCAGCCGGCCAGGGCCTCTTCGAGCGTGGCGTGGACGGTGAAGACCGCCTCCGCGCCGGTGATCTCGAACACCCTCGCCACGACGGGCAGCATTCCGGCCAGATGAACCCCTCCTCCGGCCGCCTCCGCCTTGAGGCGGGCGCCGAGCAGCACGTTCAGCCCGGTGGAATCGCAGAAATCCAGGCGGGAGCAGTCCACCACCAGGCGCGACCGCCCCTGCTCGACCGCACTCTCCAGGGGCTCGCGCAGCAGATCGGCGGTGTGGTGATCGAGCTCACCCACCGGCGTCACGACCTCGCTGCGCCCCTCGGTCCGGGCCTCGACCTGAAGCCGACCCCGGTTCGCACTGCCGACCGTCCCGCGGTCCATGCCTGTCCCTCTTCGCCGTTCGTCATTGTGCGCGTCACTGCCTGTGCGGCTGTATGCGTAGCTGCCGCCGACGTGCGTAAAACAGTACGCGTTCCGTTCGTCCCGCGGTAGTCGGAGAACTCAACAAACCGGACATATAGCAGTAATTGGCGCTTGTCACTGCTGGCCAGGACCGGGTATGGGTAGAGGGACACCCGAAACACGACCGGCTTTGGAGGCGCCGCTTCACCGCAGGAACACGTAGGGGCATCGGCAGCCATATGCCGAGAACGATGGAGGAGAACCATGTCACCCCGGCTCGACGAAGCGCGTACCCACAACGCGTCGTCGGCATGTCCTCAGGGACCGACCAATTCCGACTCCCCCGCCGCGAGCGCCGTTCCCGGCCCGCGCACCAGCACCACCGGCACCACCAGTTCCACCGGCACCACCTCAGACTTCTCCGGCGCGGTCGGCGAGGGACTCGAAGGACTTCCCGAGATCCCGCCCTACGCCGAAGTGGGCGCTCTGGACGCCAGGGCCCTGTCGAAGACGCTCTTCGAGCGGCTGGAGTCCCTCGAAGAGGGCACCCACGAGTACAGCTACGTACGCAACACCCTCGTCGAGCTCAACCTCGCGCTCGTCAAGTTCGCCGCCTCCCGGTTCCGCTCCCGCAGCGAGCCGATGGAGGACATCGTCCAGGTCGGCACCATCGGCCTGATCAAGGCGATCGACCGGTTCGAGC
Source organism: Streptomyces sp. iso_384 (assembly GCF_056172905.1). Taxonomy (NCBI): domain Bacteria; kingdom Bacillati; phylum Actinomycetota; class Actinomycetes; order Kitasatosporales; family Streptomycetaceae; genus Streptomyces; species Streptomyces sp. iso_384. Next base: position 1,032,118 of record NZ_JBWBTT010000001.1, on the reverse strand, counting down.
TGAGCCGCGGTGTGGAGTTCCCCACGTTCGCGATGCCGACGATCGTCGGTGAGATCAAGCGCTTCTTCCGTGACACCAGCTGGTCCGTGCGCGTGCCACGCCGGCTCCAGGAGCTGCGGCTCGACCTGGCTAAGGCGGGCGACGAGCTCTCCCAGCAGCTGGACCGCGCGCCCACCGTGGCGGAGCTGTCCGAGCGCCTCGGCATCACGCCGGACGAGGTCGTCGAGGGCATGTCCGCGAGCAACGCGTACACCGCGAGCTCGCTGGACGCCAAGCCCGAGGAGGACGACACCGAGGGCGCCCTCGCGGACCGCATCGGTTACGAGGACCACGGCCTCGAAGGCATCGAGTACGTCGAGTCGCTGAAGCCGCTGATCGCCGCGCTGCCCGCACGGGACCGGATGATCCTCTCGCTCCGCTTCGTCAGCAACATGACGCAGTCGGAGATCGGCGAGGAGCTGAACATCTCGCAGATGCACGTGTCCCGGCTGCTGTCCCGGACGCTGACCAAGCTCCGTAAGGGTCTGACCCTGGAGGAATGACCCCGGCCGGCCCGCCACCCCTCCCCGGGGCACCACGGGCCGTCGAGCACCGCGGAAGGACCCGTCCCGGACACCGGGAGCGGGTCCTTCCGCGTGTGCGGTGCGGCGGTGTTCCGGGGACGCCGTCCGGACCGCCCGTCACACCACCCGCTGTCCGCTCCGCCAGACCGCGCTGACCAGCGGGACGCCCGGGCGGTAGGCGAGGTGGACGTGGCTCGGGGCGTCGAGGAGGACCAGGTCGGCGCGGGCGCCGGGGATGATGCGGCCGATGTCGGTACGGCGCAGGGCGGCGGCCCCGCCGGCGGTGGCCGACCAGATCGCCTCGTCCGGGGTCATCCCCATGTCGCGGACGGCCAGCGCGATGCAGAACGGCACCGACGAGGTGAACGACGAGCCGGGGTTGCAGTCCGTGGAGAGCGCGACGGTGGCCCCGGCGTCGAGGAGGCGGCGGGCGTCGGGCCAGGTGGCGCGGGTGGAGAACTCCGCGCCCGGGAGCAGCGTGGCGACCGTGTTGCCCTGGCCGAGCGCGTCGACGTCCGCGTCGGTGAGGTGGGTGCAGTGGTCGGCCGATGCGGCGTCGAGCTCGACGGCGAGCTGGACACCGGGGCCGTAACTGAGCTGGTTGGCGTGGATACGGGGGTGCAGCCCCTTGGCACGGCCCGCCGTGAGGATGGCGCGGGCCTGGTCCCCGTCGAAGGCGCCCTGCTCGCAGAACACGTCGATCCAGCGGGCGTGCGGGGCGCAGGCCTCCAGCATCGGGCCGGTGACCAGATCGACGTATCCGGCGGGGTCGTCGGCGTAGTCGGGGGACACGATGTGGGCGCCGAGGTAGGTGACCTCGTCGGTGTGGCGGCCCGCGATGCGCAGGGCGCGGGCCTCGTCCTCGACGGTGAGGCCGTAGCCGGACTTGGTCTCGAAGGTGGTGGTGCCCTGGCGCAGCGCCTCGGCGAGGTAGCGGGCGACGTTGGCGGAGAGCTCCTCGTCGGAAGCGGCCCGGGTGGCGGCGACGGTGGTGCGGATGCCGCCCGCGCGGTAGGGCTGCCCGGACATCCGGGCGTTGAACTCCTGGGTGCGGTCGCCCGCGAAGACCAGGTGGGAGTGGGAGTCGACGAAGCCCGGGATCACCGCGCGGCCCGCCGCGTCGAGGACGTTGTCAGTGGCGGGTGCTTTGCTGGATTCACCGGTCCAGGCGATGCGGTCGCCGTCGATGACGACGGCCGCGTCCTGGATCAGGCCCAGGGGGGTCCCGTTGCCGAGGGAGGGGTCATTGGTGACCAGGCTGGCGATGTGGGTGACGGCGGTGGTCGTCATCTGGAGAGTGTTCTCCTTGCGTTCCGGGAGGGCCGGATCGGCGGGGTGGATCCGGTCCGCGGGGTCCGGGGTCGGTGGTGCGGGGCGGTCACGTCCGGCGCTCAGCCGTGCAGGGCGGCGATGGCTGTCGCCAGCGCCTGTGGCACGTCCTCGATCCGGGTGTGACGACCGTCCCGGACGATGTGCCGCCCTGCCACGACCGTGTGCCGCACATCAGCGGCGGAGGCGGCGAATACGGCGGTCTCCGCTGCCAGTCGGGGCACCGGTCCGGCCGTTCTGACCGAGTCCAGGGCGACCGTCGTCAGGTCGGCGGGGGCGCCCGGTTCCAGGATGCCCGCGTCGGGGCGGCCGAGTGCGGCGTGCCCGTCGGCGGAGGCGGCCCGGAGCAGGGCGGCCGCCGTCCAGTGGCCCCGGACATGGGTGCGCAGCCGCTCGTTGAGCTCCATCGCGCGCGCCTCTTCGAAGAGGTCGATCACGGCGTGGCTGTCGCTGCCCAGCGAGAGCGGCGAGCCCGCCTTCTGGAGGGCGGCGGCGGGGCCGATGCCGTCGGCCAGGTCGCGTTCGGTGGTGGGGCACATGCAGGTGCCGGTGGCCGAGGAGCCGAGCAGTTCGATGTCCGCCTCGGTCAGATGCGTGTTGTGGATGCCGGTGGTGCGCGGGCCGAGCACTCCGTGGTCGGCCAGCAGCCGGGTGGGGGTGCGGCCGTGGGCGGCCCGGCAGGCGTCGTTCTCCGCCGTCTGCTCGGAGAGGTGGACGTGCAGGGGCGCGTCCCGTTCCTCGGCCCACCGTGCCACGGTGGCCAGTTGGTCCGCCGGGACCGCGCGGACGGAGTGGACGGCCGCGCCGATCAGGGTGTGGTCGTCGCCCTTGAGGAGGGCGGCGCGCTCCGCCCAGGCCTCGGCGGTGGTGTCGGAGAAGCGCAACTGGTGCCGGTTGGGCTTCTCGCCGAATCCGGCGGCGAGATAGGCGGTGTCCAGCAGGGTGATCCGGATGCCGGCCTCGGCGGCGGCCGCGATCAGCGCCTCGCCCATGGCGTTCGGGTTGGCGTAGGGGGTGCCGCCGGGGGCGTGGTGCAGATAGTGGAATTCGCCGACGGAGGTGATGCCGGCCAGGGCCATCTCGGCGTACGTGGCGCGGGCCAGGTCGAAGTAGGTGTCCGGGGTGAGCCGGGAGGCCGTCCGGTACATCAGCTCGCGCCAGGTCCAGAAGGTGCCCGAGCCGACCTGGACGGTGGCGCGCAGGGCCCGGTGGAAGGCGTGGGAGTGGGTGTTGGCGAGGCCGGGGAGGGTCAGGCCGCGCAGCACGGTCGCGCCGTGCGGCGGTGCCTCGACGCCGGTCCTGATCCCGGCGATGCGGCCGCCCGCGACGTCCAGGGTGACGCCCGGCTCGACGTGGGTGCCGAGCCAGGCGTGGTCCATCCAGTACGTCGCGGTGACGGGTGCGCCCGTCGTCCGGTGTGTCAGCTGCACGCGAGACCTTCCAGTACGTCGGCGAGTGCCTCCACCCCGGCCGTGCAGTCGTCCTCGGCGGCGTGCTCGGCGGGTGAGTGCGAGATGCCGGTGGGGTTGCGTACGAAGAGCATGGCGGTGGGCACCGAGGCGGACAAAATACCCGCATCGTGGCCGGCGCCGGTGCCGAGGACGGGCACGGGCCGCCCCGTGTCGCCGGTCCCCGCGAGGATCCTGCCGAGCTCGTCGCGCAGGGCGTGCTCGAACTCCACGACGGGCGTGAACGATTCGCGCACGACGTCGAGGTCGATCCCGGCCCGCTCGGCGTACTGGCGGGCGGCGCGCTCGATGCCGGTGACGACGGCGTCCAGGGTGTCCTGGTCGGCGGCGCGGGAGTCGAGCCAGCCGCGGACGAGGGAGGGGATGGCGTTGACGCCGTTGGGCTCGACCGCGATCTTGCCGAAGGTGGCGAGCGCGCCGGTCAGTTCGGCCTCGCGGCGGGCGGCGAGGACGGTCTCGGCGTACGTGAGCATCGGGTCGCGGCGGTCGGCGAGGCGGGTGGTGCCCGCGTGGTTGGCCTCGCCCCGGAAGTCGAACCGCCAGCGGCCGTGCGGCCAGATGGCGGAGGCGATGCCGACGGGGTCGCCGGTCAGGTCGAGGGCGCGGCCCTGCTCGACGTGGAGTTCGACGAACGCGCCGATCCGGGCGAGCCGTTCCGGGTCGGGGCCGATGGCCCCGGGGTCGTATCCGGCCTTCTCCATGGCGGCGGGCAGCGTGATGCCGTCCCCGTCGCGCAGCCGGTGGGCGTCGGCGGCGGCGAGCTGTCCGGCGGCGAGCCGGGACCCGACGCAGGCGAGGCCGAAGCGGGCACCTTCCTCGTCACCGAAGTTGGTGATGGCCAGCGGTCGGGTGAACTCCACTCCCCTGCGGTGGAGTTCGTCGAGCGCGGCGAAGGAGGAGACCACGCCGAGCGGGCCGTCGAAGGCGCCGCCGTCCGGGACGGAGTCCAGGTGCGAGCCGGTGACGACGGCGTCCCCGGCCAGGGGGTCGCCGAGCCAGGCCCACTGGTTGCCGTTGCGGTCGGTCTCCTGGGTGAGCCCGCGCGCCTCGGCCTGCGCGCGGAACCAGGCCCGGCAGTCGAGGTCCGCTTCCGACCAGGCGTAACGCCGGTAGCCACCGCTGTCGGCGTGCCGTCCGACGGGAGCCAGCTGCCGCCACATCGAGAGGAAGGAGTCACCCGCGCGCCACTGCTCCCGGGCACCGGAAGAGGTGGCGGGCTCGCCCCCGGACAGGCCGGACGGCATCAGTTGCCCTCCGTCATGGGGACGCGTACGCCCTGGTCGGCGGCGACGGTCTCGGCGATGTCGTAGCCGGCGTCCACGTGGCGGATGACGCCCATGCCGGGGTCGTTCGTCAGCACGCGGCGGATCTTCTCGCCCGCGAGCTTCGTGCCGTCCGCGACGGAGACCTGTCCGGCGTGGATGGAGCGGCCCATGCCGACGCCGCCGCCGTGGTGGAGGGAGACCCAGGAGGCGCCGGAGGCGACGTTGACCATGGCGTTGAGCAGGGGCCAGTCGGCGATGGCGTCGGAGCCGTCGAGCATGGCCTCGGTCTCGCGGTACGGGGAGGCGACGGAGCCGCAGTCGAGGTGGTCGCGGCCGATGGCCAGCGGGGCGGCGAGTTCACCGCTGGCGACCATGTCGTTGAAGCGCTCGCCGGCCTTGTCGCGCTCGCCGTAGCCGAGCCAGCAGATGCGCGCGGGCAGGCCCTGGAAGTGGACGCGTTCGCCGGCCATCTTGATCCAGCGGTGCAGGGAATCGTTCTCCGGGAAGAGCTCCAGCATCGCCTTGTCGGTCTTGTGGATGTCGGAGGCATCGCCGGACAGCGCGGCCCAGCGGAAGGGACCCTTGCCCTCGCAGAAGAGGGGGCGGATGTAGGCGGGGACGAAGCCGGGGAAGTCGAAGGCGCGGTCGTAACCGGCGAGCTGGGCCTCGCCGCGGATGGAGTTGCCGTAGTCGAAGACCTCGGCGCCGGCGTCCATGAAGCCGACCATGGCCTCGACGTGGCGGGCCATCGACTCGCGGGCGCGCTGGGTGAAGTCGGCGGGCTTCTCGGCGGCGAGGGTGGCCATGTCGTCGAAGTCGACGCCGAGCGGCAGATAGGCCAGCGGGTCGTGGGCGCTGGTCTGGTCGGTGACGATGTCGATCGGCGCGCTCTCGGCGAGCATCCGGGGCAGCAGCTCGGCCGCGTTGCCGAGGAGGCCGATGGAGAGCGGGCGGCGGGCGTCGCGGGCCTCGACGGCGAGCTGGAGGGCGTGCTCCAGGTTGTCGGCCTTCACATCCAGGTAGCGGTGCTCGATGCGGCGCTCGATGGCGCGCGGGTCGACGTCGATACAGATGACGACGCCGTCGTTCATGGTGACGGCGAGCGGCTGGGCGCCGCCCATGCCGCCGAGCCCGGCGGTCAGGGTGATCGTCCCGGCCAGCGTGCCGCCGAACTTCTTCGCGGCGACGGCGGCGAAGGTCTCGTAGGTGCCCTGGAGGATGCCCTGGGTGCCGATGTAGATCCAGGACCCGGCGGTCATCTGGCCGTACATGGTGAGTCCGAGCGCCTCCAGGCGGCGGAACTCCTCCCAGTTGGCCCAGTCGCCGACCAGGTTGGAGTTGGCGATGAGCACGCGCGGCGCCCACTCGTGGGTCTGCATGACGCCGACCGGCCGCCCGGACTGGACGAGCATCGTCTCGTCCTGCTTGAGCGTCCGGAGGGTGCGGACCATCGCGTCGAAGGAACGCCAGTCGCGGGCCGCCTTGCCGGTGCCGCCGTAGACGACGAGCTTGTCGGGGTGCTCGGCGACCTCGGGGTCGAGGTTGTTCTGCAGCATCCGCAGGGCGGCTTCCTGCTGCCATCCCAGGGCGGTCAGTGCGCTGCCGCGCGGTGCCCGAACGGGGCGGGGTCCTGACATGGCGGTGCCTCCTCGCGACGGTGAAAATCTATTCACATCCTGATGCTCTGAATAGTCGTAGTCAACAGGTGCGGTCCGTGCCGCGTCGGGGGAAGGCCTGTTCCCTACCACCCGGCGGCCGCCCCGGAGGCAGCGATGAGTACACCCGGCGCACCCACGACCGGCGATCCCCGGAGGCTCGCCGCCGCTCAAGCGCGCGCTCGGCCCCAGGCTGCTGATCCTTTTCGTCGTCGGCGACATCCTGGGCACCGGCGTCTACGCCACCACCGGGGACGTGGCGGGCAAGGTCGGCGGCGCGCTCTGGCTGCCGTTCGCGATCGGCTTCGTCGTCGCGCTGCTGACGGCGGCCTCGTACGTGGAACTCGTGGGGAAGTACCCGAAGGCGGCCGGGGCGGCGCTCTACACCCAGAAGGCGTTCAAGATCCCGTTCCTGACCTTCGTCGTCGCCTTCATGGTGATGTGCTCGGGCCTCTCCTCGGCGAGCGCGGCGGCGCGGGCGTTCAGCGGCGACTATCTGGGCGAGTTCACCGACGCGGTACCGCCGACCCTCATCGCGATCCTGTTCGTCCTCGCTCTGGCCGCGATCAATCTGCGCGGGGTCGCCGAGTCGGTGAAGGCGAACGTGGTCCTGACGCTGGTGGAGGTCGGCGGCCTCGCGGTGATCCTCGCGATCGGCGCGTACGCAGTGCTCGGCGGCGAGGGCGAGCCCTCGCGGCTGACCCAGATCGAGACCGGCGGCACCGGGTACGCCCTGATCACCGGGGTGCTAGGGCCTTTCGTTTGGATCAGGCCGGATCAGGGAGCGGGGGCCGGTGCGTGCAGCTGCAAGGCGGAGGAGGGAGTCACTGCGGAGCATTGGCGACTGACGACAACGCCGCAGATGTGCGTGCCGGCCCCCGCGAGCCCGGCATGATCCAAACGAAAGGCCCTAGTAGGGCTTTGTTAGGTGGTGTCGTAGGGCTGCCATGGGGTGGGTTGTCGGCAGGTGGGGCAGGTTCCGGTCCAGGTGGCCAGTAGGTGTTGGAGGAGGGCCAGGGCCTGGTAGAGGGTCAGGCCCTGGCAGGGGCTTTTGGGGCGGAGCGCTGTTCGGTCAGGAAGAGGTGGGCGGCGGTGACGAGGGTGACGTGGCGGTGCCAGCCGGTGAACGATCGTCCCTCGAAGTGGTCGAGGCCGAGTGTGGTCTTCAGCTCTCGGTAGTCGTGCTCGATGCGCCACCGTAGTTTCGCGAGGCGGACCAGGTCCCGGGCCGGGATGTCGGCCGGCAGGTTGGAGATCCAGTACTTGACCGGCTCGTCCTGGCCTTCGGGCCACTGGGCTATCAGCCACCGCAGGCCGATGACGCCGTCGGGGGCGGGTTTGGGGCGGCGGCCGGCGAGGCGGACGCGCAGGAACACGAAGCGGGCGGACATGGCGGCCTTGGATCCTTTGCGCCAGGTGACCGTGACGGCTCGTGCCCGTCCGGCGGCCAGGACGTGTTCGCGCAGGCTGACCGGCCGGGTGCGGTAGCGGGGCAGCGGGCGTGGCCCGAGCCCGGTGTAAGGCGGTGTGCGGGGTTCGGCTGTCTCGGCGTGGGCGGTCATCTCGCCCTTGACCTGCAGGGCATAGGCCAGGCCGCGGTCCTCCAGGCCGTGGCGGAAGTCGGCGTTCGCTCCGTAGCCGGTGTCCGCGACCAGCACCGCCGGCCGCAGTCCGACCGTGGCCAGTTCATCCAGCATGTCCAGCGCGAGCTGCCACTTCGGCCGGTGACGCGCACCGTCAGGGATCCGGCAGCGGGCCCGGCGCCCGGCAGCCTCGGCCTCGTCCCAGCCGCGGGGAAGAAACAGCCGCCAGGACAGCGGGCACGACGCGGTGTCGGACGCGGCGTGGACACTGACCCCGATCTGGCAGTTCCCGACCTTGCCCAGGGTGCCGGAGTACTGGCGGGCCACCCCGGGCGAGGACGTTCCGTCCTTCGGGAATCCGGTGTCGTCCACGACCCACACCTGAGGCCTCGCCACCGCCACCGCCCGGCGGGCCAACCTGGTGCGGACGGTGTCCACCGGCCAGGTCGACGAGGTCATGAACTGCTGCAACTGCTGATGGTCCACACCCAGGCGTCCGGCCATCGGCTGCATCGACTTCCGACGCCCGTCCAGGAGCAAACCCCGCAGATAGAGGCTGCCCTTCACCCGCTGGTCAGCACGCGACAAAGGCGCGAAGACCTCCCCGGCAAACTCCTCCAACCGGCCCCTGCACGAAACGAGTTCATCCACCCTCATACCAGCAGGAAACCACCAGAGCGACCGCTTGCCCAGAGACGTAACAAAGCCCTACTAGACTAGGCGCCACCGCGCTGGGCTTCTTCGCGTTCGTCGGCTTCGAGGACTCGGTGAACATGGCCGAGGAGACCAAGAACCCCGCCCGCGACTTCCCCCGTGCGATCTTCATCGGGGTGGGCATCACCGGAACCATCTACGTCCTGGTCGCCCTGGTCTCCTCGCTCCTGGTCGACTCCCGCACCCTAGCGGGCTCCAGCGGACCGCTGCTGGAGGTGGTGAAGGCCGGCGGCGTCGATTTCCCGCCGAAACTCTTCGCGCTGATCGCCCTGTTCGCCGTCACCAACTCGGCGCTGATCAACATCATGATGGCCTCGCGGCTCTGCTACGGCATGGCCAACGAGCGCATCCTGCCGCCCGCGATGGGCAGGGTGCTGGCGGGCCGGCGCACCCCCTGGGTCGGGATCGTCTTCGTCTCCGTCCTGGCGATCGGCCTGGTCTCCACCGGCGAGATCGAGGGGCTCGGCGACACCACCTCGTTCCTGCTGCTCTGCGTCTTCGCCGTGGTCAACATCGCCGTGCTGGTCCTGCGCAAGGACCGGGTGGACCACCGCCACTTCCGTACGCCCACGGCGCTTCCGGTGCTCGGCGCGCTCACCTCGCTGATCCTGGCGAGCCCGCTCGCCGACCGGGGCTCCGACGTGTACGTACGCGCCGGGGTCCTGCTGCTGATCGGCATCGGGCTGTGGGCGCTCAACAAGGCGGTGATGACGGCCCGCGAGAAGTCGGCCGCCCCGGACGCCTGACGGACCGCCACCCGCCGCCCCCACCACCGCATTCCGGCCGACCCTTTACACCCTCGGACGCATGTACCAAAGGAAAATGCCAGAACCTCCACCAGCCGTGAGCACGTTGCGTAGCCTCTGCGTTACAGCCGTACGCCACGTCGGGAGGGGAGATCCGCGTGCCCGGAATCGACGAGTGCCTGCTCGAAGTCATGAGGCTGCCCGGCGCCCGGGGCGCCTCGGTGGTCGACTGGACGAGCGGTCTCGCCCTCGGCACCATCGGGGAGTCCCCCAACGGCGACCACGAGGCGACCGCCGCCGAGACGGCGGAGGTCGCCCGTATGACCGCCGAACAGCCCGCCTTCGCCCACCTCACCGCGGAAGCGGAGGGCGGACGGCCGGCGGCCGCGCCGAACACTCCCGTCGAGGACGTCATCGTCACCACCCACGACGGTTACCACATGCTCCGGTTCGTCGAGACGGCGTTCGACAGCAGCGTCTTCCTCCATCTGTGGCTGGACCGCTCCGAGGGTAATCTCGCGCTCGCCCGGCTGCGGCTGGGCGAGCTGGCCGAGCGGCTGGTGCTGGCATGAGCGCGATAGCCGCCGACCCCGACGCCCCCGCCGCCGACCGGCTCACGGTGCTCTCCCCGATGCTCCGGCGGCTCGCCGACGAACGGGCCACCGGCGCCCTGATGCGCGACCGCGGCACCCTCTACCTCGCCGACGGCCAGGTGGTCCACGCCGAGAGCCCCGCCACCCCCGGCATCGACGTCCTGCTCACCACCGGCGGAACCCTGCGGCACGAGGGCTGGTGGGACGCCGTGGCGCAGGCCGGGGCGGGCCGCCGGGTCGGCCGCTATCTCGTCGACAGCGGCCATGTGCCGGGCGGAGCACTGGAGTTGTGCCATCTGGGCGCGCTGTACGACGCCGCGTTCTTCGCACTCGCGCCGACCGGGACGCCCGCCCGCTTCCGTTACGGGGTGGCGCACTGGATCGGTCCGGTGCGGCCCGTCCCGGTGGCCGCCGTGGAGCGCGAGACGCTGCGCAGACGGGAGTTCCTGGACCGGATCTGGCCCGATGCGGCCTGCGACGGCGCCCCACTGCTGCGGAGTGCGGCACATCCGTCCGACGCCCCGGTCCCGGCCCGGCAGCGCCGGATCCTGGAGCTGGCCGACGGAGTCCGTACGGCCTCGGACATCGCGCTGGCGCTGGGCCGTTCGGCGTTCCACATCCTGGTCGACCTGCGACGGCTGGCGGCGGCCGGCCTGGTGGAGGCGGTCCGCGCCCAGCCCCTGCCGGCCGCCTCTTCCGCTTCCGGCCGGATCACGCTCCCCGAGGTGACGGCCGACCCCGATATCGCCCTGCTGCGCCGGCTCCGAGACGCATTGGAGGCCCTGTGATACGCGCGCTCAGACAGCGTGCCGGGAGGAGACAGCTGATGGTGCCCGAGGCCGAAGTGCGTGAAGTCCTCGACGAGCTCCAGCGGTTACGGGCCCGGGTCCCGCTGCTCTCCGGGGCGCTGGCCGCCTCCACCGACGGTCTGGTCCTGGCCCACGACACCCCGGGCGTCGAGGCGGAGGGCGTCGCCGCCCTCACCGCCGCCGCCCTCGGCGTCTCCATCCGGATGACCGACGCCACCGGCCGGGGCGGCTTCCGCGAACTGCTGGTCCGCGGCGGCGACGGCTACATCGCCACCTACGCCGCGGGCTCCTCCGCCGTCCTGACCCTGCTGGCCGAGGACCGTATCAACGTCGGCCGGCTCCATCTGGAGGGCCGCCGCGCGGGCGCCCGGATCGGCGAACTCGTCGACGCCGCGCTGGAACGCGTCGAGCGCCCCGCCGCCGCCCGCGCCGCACCCCCGCGCCCCGCCACCGCACCCGGCCGCGCCCTGCCGCAACGCCCCACGTAACGCACCTTCGCGCAGCGGTCGCCCGATTCCCCCCACCCGTACCGCCACAACCACCGGGACTCAGCCATCACGCAGAAGCCCGCGCACCAGCCCGCACGGAAGCCGGCCGAGCGGCCGGCACTGAAACGGACCCGGTCACCGCGACCGGCCAGGGAAAGGAAACGAGCCTCCATGGCGAACACCGAAGCGTCACTGAAGGAAGCGATGAGCTCGATCGAGGGCACCACGGGTGTCGCCCTCGTCGACTACACGAGCGGGATGGCCCTGGGCACGCTCGGCGGCGGCAAGGACTTCAACCTGGAGGTCGCCGCCGCGGGCAACACCGATGTGGTCCGCGCCAAGCTCCGCACCATGGAGCACCTGGGCATCAAGGACGAGATCGAGGACATCCTGATCACCCTCGGCACCCAGTACCACCTGATCCGGCTGCTCAAGACCCGTGGCAGCAACGGTCTGTTCCTCTACCTGGTGCTGGACGCGAGCCGGGCGAACCTGGCGATGGCCCGCCACCAGCTGAAGAAGATCGAGGCGGACCTGGAGATCTGACCCGTCCGGGTCCCTCCCACTCCCGCTCAGGTCCTCACCGGCGGCGACGCCGCGCCCCGCCCGGCGCGGCGTCCCCCGCCTCCGGGCCCGTCGTCCGATACGCCTTCACCCGCTTGCCGACCGGGCTCCCGTGTCCGGTCCAGTCGGTGCGCACCCAGTACAGGACGTCCTCGCGGCGCTCGCGCTGCCCGATCCGTACGGCCTTGGCCCAGAGCCCGGCCCCCGCACCGGCGAGCAGCAGCCCGCCGGCCCCGGGCAGCGCGAACGAGGACGCCACCGCGACGACGAACGCTCCCAGCAGCCACCACCTGCGCCCGCGCCGCCACACCCGTACGGTCACGGCCCGGTCCTGGAGGAAGTCGTTCCGCCCGGCGCGCGAGGCGCTCCGGGCCAGCTCCGCGTACCGCTTGCCGCGCGCCAGGGCCACGAAGGCCGCGGTGACGATGAAAAGCGCCGCCCCGGCCAGCAGCCCGATCCGCCGACCGGTCAGCCCCGGAACGAACGCCCCCGCCGCCGCGGCCACCAGACCCGGCCACCACAACGGGGCCGCCCCGGCCCGTACGGTCACGGCCACTCTCGCCAGCGACTGTCCTCCGCGCCCCACGTCCGTACCCCTCTCTCGCTCCCCGTCCGCCGGTCCTGGTGCCGGCCCTTCCGGGCGCGGAGATTAGCGGCCGCAGATGAAGGTGGCCTGAGAATCCGCGGCAGGGGTCACTCCACGAACAGACCGCGGGCCGCCGCCCGTACGTCGAACTCCTCCAACCGCGCCTGGGCGTCGGGCAGTCCGTCGCACATCGCCTCCAGCAGCACCCGGCCGAGCAGCATCGGCGCGCAGACGGTGTCGAAGGAGAGCCCGGAGCCGATCGCCGCCGGGAGCAGCAGATCGCTGTGCTTGGCGACGGGCGCGAAGGCCGAGTCGGCGACCGTCACCACGGTCAGCCCCTGGTCCTGGGCGTACGCGAGCGCGTCCACGGTCTCCTTGGGGTGGCGCGGCAGCGCGAAGCACATCAGGGCGGTGGCCCCGGCCCGGCGGGCGGAGTCGATCCGGTCGGGCAGCATGCTGCCGCCCTCGTCGAGCACCCGGACGTCGGGGTGCACCTTGGCGGCGAAGTAGCCGAAGCCGCGCGCCTGCGAGGAGGCGGCGCGCAGCCCCAGCACCGGCAGCGGCCGGGAGTCGGCGAGCAGCCGCCCGGCCCGCTCCACGGGCGCGGGGTCGGCGAGCACGGCACAGAGGTGCTGGAGGTTCTCGATCTCGGCGCGGACGGCCTGTTGGTACTCGTTGTACGACTCCCCCGCGTCCTCCTGCTCCGCGTCGGCGGGCGCGACCTCGCGCAGATGCCTGCGCAGCGCCGGATAGCCGTCGAAGCCGAGGGCCACGGCGAAGCGGGTGACGGAGGGCTGGCTGACCCCGGCCAGTTCGGCCAGCTCCACACTGGAGAGGAACGGCGCGTCGGCGGCCCGGCGGACCATGCAGTGCGCGATGCGCCGCTGGGTGGGTGTGAGCCGGTGGCCCTCGAAGAGCCGCTGCAACCGTGCGGCGGGGCTGCTCCCACTCATGCTGTCCCCTTGCTGGATCCGTCGCGCCACGACCGGCGCCGACCGTTCTATTCAGCCAGGAAGGTCGCTGTATGTCCATATGCAGGACTCGGGGGGGTAGCCCCAAGAGATTCGGGGGCTAGCCCTACTGTCACGCGGGCCCGGGCTCCGTACCGTCGTCCGCATGGAAGCCCGTGACCCCGAGATCCAGAAGGAGCTCGCCGCCACCCTTCAGGCCCGCGGCGAGCTGGGTGCGGAGTACGAGTCCGTGCTCATCGAATCGTTCCTGGAGAAGGTCGAGCAGCGCCTCGACAGCACGCTCGACCGCAGGGTCCGCCGCCAGCTCGCCGAGCAGCAGATGACCAACGCCCGAGGCGCGCGTCCGGCGCAGCCGGAGACCTTCGGGGAGCGGTACGCGCTGGGGATCGTCTCGTTGATCCTGGCCGTCCCGCTGTCCGCGATCGGCGTCGTGAACGCCGGGATCGAGGGGCTGGTGGTGGCCTGGCTCGGCATCGTGGGCGTCAACGCGTTCCAGGCGGCGCGGGGCGGGGGGCTGTTCCGCCGCCGGGAGGAGCAGGCGCGGTCCGACTGGAAGGACTGAGCCCGCCGCTCACGACGGGCCCCGATCCGTCCGGGCCCGGCCACCGGCATGTCCGGACCCGTCCAGGCCCGTCCGGGCCGTCCGACGGGCCCGGAACACGACCGCGCGGCCGGACCCACGGGGAGTCCGGCCGCGCCGACGTCTGCGGAGGTATGTCGCGGGGACCGCCGCACCCCCGGTTGCCCGGGGGGCGGGACGACGGCGGTCCCCGCGAGGGACGCGGTCCGGGTCAGGGCCGGATGCCCGCGTCCGGGCGACGGTGGAGGTCCGGGAGCCGCTCCGTAGTCCGGTGTCGCCGTTCTGGGTGCCGGCGGGTTTCCCTGCCGACACCCACCAATGTGCCGGAGCCGTGTTAAGCGGGTGCTGCGCGGACGTGACGCGCTCGTACCGTTTTCGCGAAGCCCGGCCACAGGCCACCACCGGGGGTGCCCCGGAGGTGTCCCCGGACCGTCAGGCCTTCGCCGTGCCCGCGTCCTTGGCGAGGAACGCCAGCAGGTCCTGCCTGCTCACGACGCCCTTGGGCTTGCCCTCGACGAGCACGATCGCCGCGTCGGCCCCCTCCGTGCCGCCGAGCACGGCCATCAGGTCCTCGACCGGTTCGCCGGAGCCGACCTGCGGCAGCGGCGCCGACATGTGCTTCTCCAGCGGGTCGGTCAGCGAGGCGCGCTGGGTGAACAGCGCGTCCAGCAGCTGCCGTTCCACGACGGAGCCGATGACCTCGGCGGCCATCACGTCCGGGTGGCCGGCGCCCGGCTTCACGATCGGCATCTGGGAGACGCCGTACTCGCGGAGCACGTCGATGGCCTCGCCGACCGTCTCCTCGGGGTGCATGTGGACGAGGGAGGGCATCGGGCCCTCCTTGAAGTCCAGGACCGCGCCCACATTGGCGGAGGTGCCGGAGTCCTCCAGGAAGCCGTAGTCGGCCATCCACTCGTCGTTGAAGATCTTGCTCAGGTAGCCGCGCCCGCTGTCGGGGAGCAGCACCACGACGACATCCTCGGGGCCGAGCCGCTTGGCGACCTCCAGGGCGCCGACGACCGCCATGCCGCAGGAGCCGCCGACGAGCAGTCCCTCCTCCTTGGCGAGCCGGCGGGTCATCTGGAAGGAGTCCTTGTCGGACACCGCGACGATCTCGTCGGTGACGTTCCGGTCGTACGCGCTCGGCCAGAAGTCCTCGCCGACGCCCTCGACCAGATAGGGACGGCCGGAGCCGCCGGAGTAGACCGAGCCCTCCGGGTCGGCGCCGATGACCTGGACCGCGCCGTCGCTGATCTCCTTGAGATAGCGCCCGGTGCCGCTGATGGTGCCGCCGGTGCCGACGCCTGCGACGAAGTGTGTGATCTTCCCCTCGGTCTGCTCCCACAGTTCGGGACCGGTGGTCTCGTAGTGCGACCGGGGGTTGTTCGGGTTGGAGTACTGGTCCGGCTTCCAGGCGCCCGGCGTCTCGGTGACCAGCCGGTCGGAGACGTTGTAGTACGAGTCCGGGTGCTCGGGGTCAACGGCGGTCGGGCAGACGACGACCTCGGCGCCGTACGCCCGCAGCACGTTGATCTTGTCCGTGGACACCTTGTCCGGGCAGACGAAGATGCACTTGTAGCCCTTCTGCTGGGCGACGATGGCGAGCCCGACGCCCGTGTTGCCACTGGTCGGCTCGACGATCGTGCCGCCGGGCTTCAGCTCCCCGCTCTGCTCGGCCGCTTCGATCATGCGCAGCGCGATGCGGTCCTTCACCGACCCGCCGGGGTTGAAGTACTCGACCTTGGCCAGGACGGTCGCCTGGATATCTGCCGTGACGTTGCGCAGCCTCACCAGCGGGGTGTTGCCGACAAGACTGATCATCGAATCGTGGAATTGCACCGTGTACTCCGGGATCTCCGAGATGGTCCGGCCCAGAGTATGCGTACGGGACGCACTGTGCGTACGGGAAGGAGTACACGGAGCCCCGAGCGGGGCAAGTAGGTACGTGTACGGCTGTACGGCGAGGAGGAGGTGGACCGGACTGTGTCGAGAGCAAGGGTGGCACGGCGGATCGCGGCGGGCGCGGCCTACGGCGGTGGCAGCATCGGGTTGATCGGTGCGGCGGCCGTGGGCGTGTTCCTGGCGGAGGTCCAGCTCGCGAAGAGGCAGGTGGGCGGCGGCACCGCTCCGGTTCCGCCGAGTGCGGACGGGCGGTACGGGGTGGCGTTCGCCGGGCCGAACGATCCGATGCGGCTCGGGATGCTCGGGGATTCGACGGCCGCGGGGCAGGGGGTGCGGCGGGCCGGGCAGACCCCGGGGGCGCTGCTCGCCTCGGGTCTCGCGGCGGTGTCCGAGCGGCCGGTGGATCTGCGGAACGTGGCCCTGCCGGGGGCCCGGTCGGACGATCTGGAGCGGCAGGTGTCGCTGCTGCTCGCGGATCCGGCGCGGGTCCCGGACGTCTGCGTGATCATGATCGGGGCGAACGACGTCACCCATCGGATGCCCGCGACCCAGTCGGTGCGCTGTCTGACGACGGCGGTGCGCAGGCTGCGGACGGCCGGTGCGGAGGTGGTCGTCGGGACCTGCCCTGACCTGGGCACGATCGAGCCGGTCTACCAGCCGCTGCGCTGGCTGGCCCGGCGGGTGAGCCGGCAGCTGGCGGCGGCGCAGACGATCGGGGTGGTGGAGCAGGGCGGGCGCACGGTGTCGCTGGGCGACCTGCTGGGCCCGGAGTTCGCGGCGAACCCGGGCGAGCTGTTCGGCCCGGACAACTACCACCCCTCCGCCGAGGGCTATGCCACGGCGGCCATGGCGGTGCTGCCCACGCTGTGCGCGGTGCTGGGCCTGTGGCCGGAGACCGACCGGCTGGACGGGGCGCGGCGCGAGGACATCCTCCCGGTGGCGAAGGCGGCCTCCCAGGCGGCCCGGGAGGCCGGTACGGAGGTCACGGGGGCTCGGGCGCCCTGGGCCCTCCTCAAGCACCGCAGGCGGCGGCGTCTGCCCGCCTCCACGGAACCCACCCCGCACACCCACCCGGACGCCGCCCACGGGCACGCGTAACGGGTGGCGTCCGACGGCAGGCCGTGCTGAGCAAGCGCTTAGAAAAGAGTTCCGCATCACACGGCCTGCCGGGTGACCCCGGCGATACGTCCGGGTAACTTCCAGAGGAGTTCTGCCGTCCACACAGCCTTCCAGCCCCCTTGGAGCCGCGTGATGCCCGAAGCCGTGATCGTCTCTGCCGCCCGTTCGCCGATCGGCCGCGCCTTCAAGGGTTCCCTGAAGGACCTGCGCGCGGACGACCTGACCGCCACGATCATCCAGACCGCGCTGGCCAAGGTTCCCGAGCTGGACCCGAAGGACATCGACGACCTGATGCTGGGCTGTGGTCTGCCCGGCGGCGAGCAGGGCAACAACCTGGGCCGCATCATCGCCGTGCAGATGGGGATGGACCACCTTCCCGGCTGCACGGTCACCCGCTACTGCTCCTCCTCGCTGCAGACCAGCCGGATGGCGCTGCACGCGATCAAGGCGGGCGAGGGCGACGTCTTCATCTCGGCGGGTGTCGAGATGGTGTCCCGCTTCACCAAGGGCAACTCCGACAGCCTGCCGGACACGCACAACCCGCTGTTCGCCGAGGCCGAGGCCCGCACCGCCGCCCGCGCCGAGGAATCCGGTGCGAGCTGGCACGACCCGCGCGAGGACGGCCTCGTGCCGGACGCGTACATCGCGATGGGGCAGACGGCGGAGAACCTG
Source organism: Streptomyces sp. iso_384 (assembly GCF_056172905.1). NCBI lineage: Bacteria > Bacillati > Actinomycetota > Actinomycetes > Kitasatosporales > Streptomycetaceae > Streptomyces > Streptomyces sp. iso_384. The sequence goes on along the minus strand of NZ_JBWBTT010000001.1, from coordinate 1,014,510 downwards.
GCCCGGACCAAGGGCGTCACCCGCCAGGACATGGACGAGTTCGGCGCACGGTCGCAGAACCTCGCCGAGGAAGCCCTGAAGAACGGCTTCTGGGAGCGGGAGATCACCCCGGTCACCACGCCCGACGGCACCGTCGTCGCCAAGGACGACGGCCCGCGCGCGGGCGTCACCCTGGAGGGCGTGCAGGGCCTGAAGCCGGTCTTCCGCCCCGACGGCCTGGTCACCGCGGCCAACTGCTGCCCGCTCAACGACGGCGCCGCCGCCCTGGTGATCATGTCCGACACCAAGGCGCGCGAGCTGGGCCTGACCCCGCTGGCCCGGATCGTCTCCACCGGCGTCTCCGGCCTCTCCCCCGAGATCATGGGCTACGGCCCGGTCGAGGCCAGCAAGCAGGCGCTGAAGCGGGCCGGCCTGACCATCGACGACATCGACCTCGCCGAGATCAACGAGGCGTTCGCCGCCCAGGTCATCCCCTCCTACCGGGACCTCGGCCTGCCGCTGGACAAGGTCAACGTCAACGGCGGCGCGATCGCGGTCGGCCACCCCTTCGGCATGACCGGCGCCCGCATCACCGGCACGCTGATCAACAGCCTCCAGTTCCACGACAAGCAGTGGGGCCTGGAGACGATGTGCGTGGGCGGCGGCCAGGGCATGGCGATGGTGATCGAGCGGCTGAGCTGAGCCGCAGCGGAGGGTAGGGGTCGCGCGAGGTACGAGTGCGGCACCTGCCCGCAGCGGAGGCGAAGCTCAGCGCGACCACGAGCACGAGCGGCTGAGCTGAGCCGCAGCGGAGGGTAGGGGTCGCGCGAGGTACGAGTGCGGCACCTGCCCGCAGCGGAGGCGAAGCTCAGCGCGACCACGAGCACGAGCGGCTGAGCTGAGCCGCAGCGGAGGGTAGGGGTCGCGCGAGGTACGAGTGCGGCACCTGCCCGCAGCGGAGGCGAAGCTCAGCGCGACCACGAGCACGGGCGGCTGAGCTGAGCCCTCTCGACTCCCGCGCGGCGGGGGTTTCGAACCCCACCGAGCTCCGACCGTGACCGAATCTCCCCCAGGATGTGATCTGCGTCCCGGGGGAGAGTCGTTTCTGCAGGTCACGGCCTTTTGGGGCTAAACATCGGACCGAAAGACCTGTCCATTTCGTGACGTAATGCACTGACAGCACGTACCGGTACAGGCCAAGCTGATGTAGGAAGTCGGGGGTATCGATTGAGACCGGGAGTATGTCAGTGAGCGCCATGTCATTTGCCCTGTTGCTGACCACCGCCGCTGCCACGGCCGTCGGCGCCGCCGCACTGCACGCCGCTCACGGGCTGCGCAAGCAGGTCGCGGCGCTGCGCACGGAGCTGGCGGCGAGCCACGCTCTCGGCGCCTCGGTGCCAGCGCAGAGCCGCAGTTCGGCCACCCCCGCCGAGGAGATACGCGCGGCCGTCGCCGAGGCGCTCGCCGAGGAGCGGGAGCGCGAGCTGGCCGAGGCGCGCGCCTTCTGGGCCGCCCAGGAGGCCCGTGACGCCGCCGACGCCCCCTCCCTGCTGGGCGGGCTGTCCGGCCTCGGCGACGACACCCCGTACTACCTGCCCCGGCAGGCCGACTTCGCCGGTCTGGAGTCGATGGACCTGGAGGCGGCCGAGGCGATGGAGGAGCTCGTCGAGCTGAGCGAGCGGACCCTCGCGGAGCACGAGATCGGCGAGCTGACCGATCTTCCGGCGGACCTGCAGACGGACCTGTCGACCGGGCTTCCGGAGACCGCGGAGTTCCCCGAGGACTCCCCCGAGCTGGCCGCCGCCCGCCGCCGCCACCCCTCGCACCCGGACTTCGTCCCTGTACAGACACCGGTGGTCACCGACCACGAGCGCACCGTGAACCGGCTCGAAGAGCTGGCCGACACGGCGACCGAGCTGACCGATGTGCGGCCCGGCCCGCTGGGCACGCTCGATGTGTACGTCTTCGCCGACGGCACCACGCTCTGCATGACCCCCGGCCACCGCGAGACCGCCGAGCGGCTCGCCGACGCGCTGCGGGCGGGCCGGCAGCCGGTGCTGCTGGGCGGCTCGGGCGTCTCGGGCGCCTACGCGCTGACCTTCTCCTGCGGCGAGGACAACGTGTACATCCTCGCCGACCGCGTCATCGCCTCGTTCTGACCGCCGGGCGCGGGCCGCTCGCACGCGAACCCGCGCCGCTCACGCGAAAGCCCGCGCCGCCGCTTCCCCGACATACCGCACGGCCTCGTCCAGCTCCTGGGACGGGGCCGTTTCCAGTGCCACGGCCAGGTCCCGCCCGGCGACGGCGAGCTGGTCGCCCACGGCGAACACCCCGGCGTCCGGCAGCTCCCGCGGCTCCGCGTCCGGGTTCTCCAGGCGCTGGGCCCGTACGGCGAGTTCACGGGCGGCGGCCAGCGCCTCGGCGGCCGCACCGCGCTGGAGGCGGCTCTGCGGGGCCGAGCGCAGCCGGTCGGCGAAACGGTCCACGGCCAGGATCAGGGGCGTCGTATCGAGCACCCGACCGACCCTACGCGCCGCGCCCGCACGATCGCACCGGAGGGCGGAGGGCGGACGACGGAGGGGGAACGCGGAACGGCCCGCGGACACGAGGTCCGCGGGCCGTTCCGGTGCTACGGGTGCTGCGAGTACGGCGGATGCCGCTATGCGGTCGGTCAGTCGTCGCCGCTGAGGATCGCGACCAGGCGCAGCATCTCGATGTAGATCCACACCAGGGTCACGGTGAGGCCGAAGGCCGCCAGCCACTCCTCCTCGCGCGGAGCGCCGTACGCGATGCCGTCCTCGACCTGCTTGAAGTTCAGGGCGAGGATGCACGCGCCGATGACGATGGCCACGATGCCGAAGATCACACCGAGCGCGCCGCTGCGGAAGCCGAGGCCGTCACCGCCGCCGAACACGGCGAACAGGAGGTTGACCATCATGAGCAGCATGAAGCCGATGGCGGCCGCCATCACGAAGCCGTAGAAGCGGCGCGTGACCCGGATCAGTCCGGTGCGGTAGGCGATCAGCACACCGGCGAAGACCGCCATGGTGCCGATCACCGCCTGCATCGCGGCGCCCGGGGCGACGTACATGCTGACGATGTTGCTGACGATGCCGAGGAAGACACCCTCGAACGCCGCGTAGGTCAGGATCAGCGCCGGCGAGGGCCGGCGCTTGAACGAGTTGACCAGCGACAGGACGAAGCCGATCAGCGCGGCACCGATGGCCACGCCGTAGGCGGTGCCCAGATTCGCCTGGTCGACCGGCATGATCCACCATGCCGCCGCGGCGGCCAGGATCACGGTGCCGAGCGTCATCGCCGTACGCGTCACGACGCCGTCGATGGTCATCACGTCGGAACGGGCGGGCGCCTGCGGGGCGCCGTGCGTGTCCGTCTGCGCGTAGGGGTTGGTGGCGTACGGGTTGGCGGCGGTGCCCTGCGCGTAGGGATTGGTGCCCGTCGCGGTGGCCCCGGCCTGCGGCGGCGCGTTGAAGCCCGCGTGGCCGTTGTCGCGGCTGAACCCCCGTCGCGAGAAGACCGGGTTGCTGCTCCTCATCTCACTCCTCCATGGCCACACTGCGTGGCCTTGCCACAAGAGTAATGGGTAGGCAAAAGAATCACCCTAGTGCCAGGGGAGGATCTTTACGGCAGACCGCGACGTGTTCCCACGGCGACACGCGTGGGGCATGGATGCGGACACCTGGATGCGGACCGTTACGCCGGGTCACGCTCGGTGCGGCGCGTGGTGCCCGGAGCCGGACTCGAACCGGCACGCCCCCGAGGGGCAGCGAGGTTTAAGCTCGCCGTGTCTACGTTCCACCATCCGGGCGTGCCGCGCGGCTCCGCGTTTGGCTACCGACCCTATCCGGGGACGTCCCTCGATCAGCGGAACAGTGGCGCGATGTTGTCTTATTTTATTGACCGCTTGAGGGTCCGTCAGCACAACGGGCCGGGCTGACCACACGCCCGCGGCCGATCATGGGCGGTCGGCGCACCGCATGGGATTGACGGAAAGTCGCCGCACTCGTACGGCCCAACGCGCCAGGTCCGCGCCAGGCCTCGCCAGGGCGTCCGCCACCCTCGGGTCCGGCGCGGCTCCGGAAGGGCCCGCCCACCGCCGCGAACGCCGCCGCGAACGCTCCGCGGCCGCGTCCGTACGCGCTCACTCCGGGTGACCGTGGAGCGACGGCCACGACTCCGGTCAGGGTCGGTGTCATACCCGAGGAGGACGGATCGACGCCTGTGATGCGACTCAAGAGGGCCCCGGGAACGGGCATCGGGAGTGACGACCCGGCGTGATCCGGACGTAAGGATGGAGTAAGTCCCCGAGGCATGGCGTCAGCGCCCGCCTCAGCACGGCCCACCTCATCCGCATCACCGAACCAGGAGCGTCCCTGTGACCACCACCCCCACCGTTCACCGCGCCACCGCGGTGGCTGCCCGCGCCACGGAGCTGTCGAAGGTCTACGGCGAGGGCGAAACGCAGGTCGTCGCCCTGGACCGGGTGACCGTGGACTTCCCGCAGGGCGAGTTCACCGCGATCATGGGTCCCTCGGGCTCCGGCAAGTCGACGCTGATGCACTGCGTCGCCGGGCTCGACAGCTTCAGCAGCGGTTCGGTGCGCATCGGCGATACCGAGCTGTCCACGCTCAAGGACAAGCAGCTCACCCAGTTGCGCCGGGACAAGATCGGCTTCATCTTCCAGGCGTTCAACCTGCTGCCGACGCTCACCGCGCTGGAGAACATCACCCTGCCGATGGACATCGCGGGCCGTAAGCCGGACGCCGCGTGGCTCCAGAAGGTCATCGACATGGTCGGGCTCTCGGAGCGGCTGAAGCACCGCCCGACCGAGCTCTCCGGCGGCCAGCAGCAGCGCGTCGCCGTGGCCCGCGCCCTGGCCGCGCGGCCCGAGATCATCTTCGGTGACGAGCCGACCGGAAACCTGGACTCCCGCTCCGGCGCCGAGGTCCTGGGCTTCCTGCGCAACTCGGTGCGCGAGCTGGGCCAGACCGTGGTGATGGTGACGCACGACCCGGTGGCCGCCTCCTACGCCGACCGGGTCATCTTCCTCGCGGACGGCGCGGTCGTCGACCAGATGATCGAGCCGACCGCCGACCGGGTACTCGACCGGATGAAGGCGTTCGACGCGAAGGGCCGCACGAGCTGACGCGTGGGGCCCGAGGCCCCGCCGCGTCCCCGACCCCCTTCCGGAACCCATCACAGGACACTCAGACATGTTCCGTACCGCCCTGCGCAATGTGCTCGCGCACAAGGCCAGGCTGCTGATGACCGTGCTCGCCGTCATGCTCGGCGTAGCGTTCGTCTCCGGCACCCTGGTCTTCACCGACACCCTCGGCAACGCCTTCCGCAACCAGTCCGCCAAGAGCTACGACAACGTCGCCGTCGCCGTGGAGACGTACGCCGGCGACGACGAGAAGAACCCCGGCATCGACGAGGCCACCCTGGAGAAGATCCGGGGCCTGGACGGCGTCGCCTCCGCCACCGGCAGGGTCTCCGGCTTCGCCGGGGTCGCCGACCCGGACGGCAAGCTGATCGGCAACGGCTGGTCCAACACCGGCGCGAACTTCTCCCCCGGCAAGGACGGCAAGGACTCGCAGTACGTCTTCACCGACGGTTCGGGCCCGGCGAAGAGCGGCTCGGTCGCCCTCGACAAGGACACGGCGGACAAGGGCAAGTACCGCGTCGGCGACCCGGTGCGGGTCGCCACAAACGGGCCGGTGAAGGAGTACACCCTCTCCGGGATCTTCACCACCGAGGACGGCGCGGTCAACGCGGGCGGCAGCCTCGTGCTGTTCGACACCGCGACCGCCCAGAAGCTCTACCTGAAGCCCGGTGTCTTCAAGGACGCCACGGTCACCGCGGCGGGCGGCGTCTCCGACCAGAAGCTGCTGGACGAGATCACCCCCCTGCTGCCCGTGGACGCGACCGCGCAGACCGGCAAGGCGCTGGCCGAGCAGCAGGCGAAGGACATCGAGTCCGGGCTGAACGGCCTCAACGGCATGCTGCTGGCCTTCGCGGGCATCGCGCTGTTCGTCGGCATCTTCCTCATCGCCAACACCTTCACCATGCTGGTCGCCCAGCGGACCCGTGAGCTGGCCCTGATGCGTGCCATCGGCGCCACCCGCCGTCAGGTGAAGCGCTCGGTGCTGCTGGAGGCCGCCTTCGTCGGCGTGCTCGCCTCCGTCATCGGCTTCGCCCTCGGTCTCGGCCTCGCCACCGGTCTGCGCTCCGCGATGGGCCTCATGGGCGGCAAGATCCCGGCCGGTCCGCTGGTCGTCTCGCCGACCGCCGTGATCTCCGCCTTCGCGGTCGGCATCCTGATCACCGTGCTGGCCGCCTGGCTGCCCGCCCGCCGGGCCTCGAAGATCGCCCCGGTCGCCGCGATGAGCAGCGTCCACGCCACCGCCTCCGTCAAGTCCCTCGTCGTACGGAACTCGATCGGCGGTGCGATCGCCCTGCTCGGCTCGGCGGGCATCGTCGGCGGCGCGGCGAGCGGCGGCACCTCCGGCCGGCAGTTGGTCGCGGCGGGCGCGTTCTTCGCCCTGATCGGCGTCATCGTCCTGATCCCGCTGCTCTCCCGCCCGGTGATCGCGCTGGTCCGGCCGCTGCTGAAGAAGGTGTTCGGCGTCTCCGGGAAGCTGGCCTCGCAGAACGCGGTCCGCAACCCGCGGCGCACCGGAGCCACCGCCTCCGCGCTGGCCATCGGGCTGACCCTGGTCACCGGCATCTCGGTGCTCGGCGTCACGCTCGGACAGGCCATCGACAAGATGACCACGGACAACATCAAGGCCGACTACATGGTCACGATGGCCAGCGGCGACTCGCTGGACGAGTCCGCGCTCACGGCCCTGTCGAAGGCCGACGGCGTCTCCGCGCTCTCCCCGCAGCAGGCGGCCTGGTTCGAGGTCGACGGCGAGCACCACGCGGCCTCGGGCGTCACCCCGGGCGATGTGGAGAAGGTCTTTTCGCTGACCACCGAGTCCGGTTCGCTGGCCTCGCTCAAGGACGGCCAGGTCGCGGTCGGCTCCAAGACCGCGAAGTCGAACGGCTGGAAGACCGGCGACACCCTCCCGGTGAAGTTCGACGACGAGAAGAAGGGCGAGCTGACGATCGGGGCGACCTACGAGGAGAACGAGTTCCTCTCGCCCTTCGTGATCCCGAAGCAGCTGGCCGACCAGCACAGCGTCTCCTCCCGCCCCGAGATCCGCGAGATCTGGATCAAGACGGACGGCGGCGCGAGCACGGCCAACGAGCAGTCCATCGTGGACGCGCTCGGCGACAACCCGGCGATGAGCGTCATGGACCGGCAGGACATCCGTGACATGTTCGGCGGCTTCATCAACACCGCCCTCAACATCATGTACGGGCTGCTCGCCATGGCCCTGCTGATCGCGGTCCTCGGGGTCGTCAACACCCTCGCGATGTCGGTGTTCGAGCGGCAGCAGGAGATCGGCATGCTCCGCGCGATCGGTCTCGACCGGGGCCGCGTCAAGCGGATGATCCGTCTGGAGGCCGTCGTCATCTCGGTCTTCGGCGCGGTGATCGGGGTCGGCCTGGGCGTCTTCCTCGGCTGGGCGATCGGCCGGACCCTGTCCGCCGACATCCCCGGCTACGCCCTGGTCATCCCGTGGGACCGGCTCGGCATCTTCCTGCTCCTGGCCGGCCTGGTGGGCGTCCTCGCCTCGCTGTGGCCCGCCCGCAGCGCCGCGAAGCTCAACATGCTGACGGCGATCAAGACGGAGTAGCCGAGGTCCCGGGGCCGGGACGCAGGGGACGACGAGGGGCCGGTGCACCGCTGGAGAGCGGCGCACCGGCCCCTCGCCCGTTGCCGTACGGGTACGGGTCAGGCGTCCGTGTCCGCAGCCGTATCCGCGTCCTCGGCGGGCTCCGTCCAGCTGCGGGTGCGCAGCGGCAGCCGGGAGGAGCCGCTGTCCAGCGGGCGCACCGCGAGGATCTGGTTGACGCCGATCTTGTTGTGCTCGAAGGAGAGCGCCGAGGCGGCCATGTACAGCCGCCAGACCCTGGCCCGGCCCGGGGTGGTGGCGCGTACCGCCCGCTCCCAGTGGCGTTCCAGGTTGGCCACCCACTGGCGCAGGGTCAGCGCGTAGTGCTCGCGCAGCGCCTCGACGTCCCGGGCCTCGAAGCCGGCTTCCTCCAGGGTGGCCAGGGTGCGGCCGACCGGGGCCAGTTCGCCGTCCGGGAAGACGTACGCGTCGATGAAGGCGTCGATGCGGTAGGCGTCCTCGTCCTTCTCGGGGCGGCGGGCGATCTGGTGGTTCAGCAGGCGGCCGCCGGGCTTCAGGAGGGCGTAGAGGTCGTCCGCGTACTCGCGGTAGCGGACCGAGCCGACGTGCTCGGCCATGCCGATCGAGGAGATCGCGTCGTACGGCGCGTCACGGACGTCCCGGTAGTCCTGGACCCGGATCTCGATGCGGTCGGTCAGGCCCTCCTCGGCGATGCGCTTGCGGGCGTGGGCGGCCTGTTCCTGGGAAAGGGTGATGCCGGTGACGTGGGCCCCGTAGTGGCGGGCGGCGTGGATGGCCATCGAGCCCCAGCCGCAGCCGACGTCCAGGAGCCGGTCGCCGTCCTTCAGGGCGAGCTTGCGGCAGACCAGGTCGAGCTTGTCGCGCTGGGCGTCCTCCAGGGTTCCGCCGTCCTGCCAGTAGGCGCAGGAGTAGACCATGGAGGGGCCGAGCACCAGGGTGTAGAAGTCGTTGCCGACGTCGTAGTGGTGGCTGATGGCCTCCTTGTCGCGGCGTCTGGTGTGCAGCGGCCCGGTGCGGCGGCGCACCTCCTCCGCGGGCGGGGCGGGCGGCGGCCAGGGGCCCGCGAGGTCGAGCAGGCCGCGGGCGAAGGCGCGGACCTTGGGGTCGCGGACCGGGTGGACGGAGTCCTTGGCGTCGGCGCCCCGGTCCCAGAGCAGCCCGGCGATCCGGTCGAGCACCTCGTACAGATCACCGTCGACGTCGATCTCCCCGGCCACCCAGGCGCGGGCCAGGCCCAGTTCGCCGGGCTTCCACAGGATCCGCCGCAGGGCGCGGCGGTGGCGGATCACGAGGACCGGGGCGCCGGGCGGACCCGATTCGCTGCCGTCCCAGGCCCGGATCCGGACCGGCAGGGGTTCCGAGAGCAACTCCTCGGCAAGAGCGGTCAGCCGCGACGCGGCGTCTGCCATGGCGCACACCTCCGTGGTGTTTCCCCGACAAGCACAACAAGCACAGGCAACGGACATGCTCGTAGCCCCGTCGCGACACCTCGGTGCGGCGGCGAGGTACACCTGCGTCAACTCTCCTCGCACACTCCGTCATCCCGCTACCGGGCAACGAATCGGCAAAACGCGTGTATGTGCCATCCACATGGGCGGGAACGGGCCATCACCCCGGTCGCGGCCCCGGTCCGGGCCGATCGCCGGATACGCCGAAGGGGCCGTCCGCACCACGGATGGCGGACGGCCCCTTCGGGCGTCGTACGGGGTGCTCCTCGCGGAGCGGGTCACCGAGGGGTCAGGAGGCCTTGGCCTTCTCGCCCTCGGCCTTGGCGGCGGCCGGAGCCGGGGCCGGCTTGGCGGCCTCGTAGAACTCCTCGCGCGGCGTCTCCATGGCGCCGAGCGAGACGACCTCGCGCTTGAGGAACATCGCCAGCGTCCAGTCGGCGAAGATCCGGATCTTACGGTTCCAGGTCGGCATGGCCATGCCGTGGTAGCCGCGGTGCATGTACCAGGCGAGACGGCCCTTGAGCTTGATCTTCACCTTGCCCATGACGATCATCGCGACGCCCTTGTGCAGGCCGAGACCGGCGACCGCACCCTTGTTGGCGTGGCTGTACTCCTTCTGCGGGAAGCCCCGCATGCCGGAGATCACGTTGTCGCCGAGGACCTTCGCCTGACGCAGCGCGTGCTGGGCGTTGGGCGGGCACCAGGCGTTCGGGTTGCCGGCGCGGCGGCCGACCATGTCCGGCACCTGGGCGTTGTCGCCCGCGGCCCAGATGTAGTCGGTGCCCTGCACCTGGAGCTTCTCGGAGGTGTCCACGTGGCCGCGGGGGCCGAGCGGCAGGCCGAAGCGGGCCAGCGCCGGGTTCGGCTTCACACCGGCGGTCCACACGATGGTGCTGGAGTCGACCTCCAGGCCGTTCTTCAGCACCACGTGGCCGTCGACGCAGGAGTCCATCGAGGTGGAGAGGTAGATCTCCACGCCGCGGCTCTCCAGGTGCTCCTTGCCGTAGGCGCCCAGCTTCGGGCCGACCTCGGGAAGGATCTTGTCGGCGGCGTCGACCAGGATGAAGCGCATGTCCTCGCGCTTCACGTTGGTGTAGTACTTCGCCGCGTCGCGGGCCATGTCCTCGACCTCGCCGATGGTCTCCGCGCCGGCGAAGCCGCCGCCCACGAAGACGAACGTCAGCGCCTTGCGGCGGACGTCCTCGTCGGTCGTGGAGTCAGCCTTGTCCAGCTGCTCCAGGACGTGGTTGCGCAGACCGATGGACTCCTCGATGCCCTTCATGCCGATGCCCTGCTCGGCGAGGCCGGGGATCGGGAAGGTGCGGGAGACCGCGCCCATCGCGATGACCAGGTAGTCGAAGGGCAGCTCGTAGGCCTCGCCGACGAGCGGCGCGACCGTGGCGACCTTGCGGTCCTGATCGATGGTCGTGACACGACCGGTGAGAACCTCAGCCTTGGGCAGCACGCGTCGCAGCGGGACGACGACATGCCGAGGCGAGATGCTGCCGGCGGCAGCTTCGGGGAGGAAGGGCTGGTACGTCATGTACGACCGCGGGTCGACGACCGTGACGGTCGCCTCTCCGTATCGCATCTTCTTCAGAATGCGACGAGCTGCGTACAGGCCTACGTACCCACCGCCTACAACGAGGATCCTGGGACGCTCCGTGGTGCTCATGCCATCGAGTATCCACCCCGCCCCAGGGGGGTGCTCGTGAGCCCCTTCACAAGGATTGGCCGACCCTCTGCTACACTTCGCCGCCCACGTGACCCAGGTCATGGGCACGAAAGGGAACCACGACACCGTAGGAAACGTTGTTCACCGCTTGTGAGCTGGCCCTTGGCCCTGCGGACCGGGTGAACCACCGCTCCTCTTCATGCCGGCGCAACGCTCTCGGAACATGAGCGCGACACCTCCGCACGGCCTCCGGCGCGGCCGGCTGCGGCCCTACGGGCCCGAACCGCGACCAAGAGGGCCCAATTCCTTGTGAAGAACTTCACGAACTTATCTGCGGCGTGTCCCCGAGGAGGTCGCCCGGGCGGCCCAGAAGGCCCGGATCGGGGCTCAACGGTGCAGGTGACGGTGCGATTGAGCGGGCAGCCCGAGGGCTGCCCGCCCGTACCGGCCGGACCGTCGCCTACGCGGCGCTCCAGGCGATGCCGTCCAGGATGTCGTGCTCGCTGACGACGACCTCATGGGCTCCCGTCCGCTCCATCACGGCGAGCAGGACGAGCGCCCCGGCGCCGATCACGTCGACCCGGCCGGGGTGCATCACGGGAATCGCGGCGCGCTCCTCGTGGGTGGAGCGCAGCAGGTGCTCGGTGATCGCGCGGACCTGGCCGCGGGAGATCCGGGAGTGGTGGATGGCCGCGGAGTCGTACTCCGGCAGCTCCAGTGCGATCCCGGCGACCGTGGTGACGGTGCCCGCCAGGCCGACGAGGGTGCCGGCCCCGGTGAGCGGCACGGTCTGCTCGGCGAGGTCGAGGGCGGCGTCGATGTCCGCGCGGATCGCGGCGGCCCGCTCGTGGCTGGGCGGGTCCATGACGGCCCCGTCCACGACGAGGTGACGCTCCGTCATCCGTACGCAGCCGATGTCCACGGACCGGGCGGCTTCCACCCGGTCCGAGCCGAGGACGAACTCGGTGGAGCCGCCGCCGATGTCGACGACCAGATACGGCTTCGTCAGGTGGTCGCTGCCCGCCAGTTCCTTGGTGGCCCCGTCGAAGGAGAGCTGCGCCTCCTGGTCGCCGGTGATCACCTCGGGCTCGACGCCCAGGATGTCCCGGACCCCGGCCACGAACTCCGCGCTGTTCTCGGCGTCGCGGGAGGCGGAGGTGGCGACGAAGCGGATCCGCTCCGCGCCCAGTTCCCCGATCGCCGCCGCGTACTCCCGGCAGGCCGCGAACGTCCGCTCCAGCGCCTCGGGGGCCAGCCGGCCGGTCCGGTCGACGCCCTGGCCGAGGCGGACGATCGTCATCCGCCGGTCCAGCTCGGTGAAGGAGCCGGTGGCGGGGTCCGCGTCGGCGACGAGGAGCCGGATCGAGTTCGTACCGCAGTCGACGGCGGCGACCCTGGTCACGCGTCCTGCCCTTCCGCGTCCACGGCGCACGGCGTGACGCAGGGGCCCTTGGCCCACCACTCGGGCAGCATCGCGATGGCCTCGTCGCCCAGCGGGTTGACCCCGGGCCCGGCGGCCAGCGAGTGGCCGACCAGGACGTGCAGGCACTTCACCCGGTCCGGCATGCCGCCGGCGCTCGGGAAGCCCTCCAGGACCTCGATGGCGTCGCGGCGGGTGATGTAGTCCTCGTGCGCGGCCCGGTAGGCGTCGGCCAGCTCCGGGTCGTTCTCCAGACGGGCCGTCATCTCCTTCATGACCCCGTTGGCCTCCAGCGTGCCGATCGCCGAGGCCGCCCGGGGGCAGGTCAGGTAGTACGTCGTCGGGAACGGCGTGCCGTCCTCCAGACGGGGCTGGGTCTCCACCACGTCCGGGTTGCCGCACGGGCAGCGGTGCGCGATGGCGCGCAGACCGCGCGGCGGACGGCCGAGCTGCTGCTCGAACGCGGCGATGTCCGCGTCGGTGGGCTTGGTGGACTCGGTCTGCGGAGGGGGCGTTTCCATGCCTGCCTTGGTTCTGCTCGGAAGCTCGTAGAGGTGGACGTACACAGGAACGTTCGGAGGAACGTGCGGGGTCGGTCGGTCAGTCGCGGTCGGCGCTGTCCACGCCGTCCCAGAGGTTCGCGTGCCACGGACGGTCGCTCGCGCCGGGCTCGCCGCGCCGGTCCTCGGCCGCGTCCGGGTCGGCCACGGTGTAGGCGGTCTCCCCGGGCAGGACGTAGTGGAGGTGCTGGCGGGCCAGACGCATGATGTACGCGTCGTCCTGGAGCCGCGCCTTCTCGTCCCGCAGCTCCTCGGTGCGCCGCTCCGCGTGCTGCGAGAGCCGCTCCTGCTCGGCGATCTCGTCGCGCTGGGAGACGTACTGCCGCATCGGGTAGGCGAGCGCCACCACCAGGGAGCAGACCACCAGCGCCAGGAACGCGGCCCGGCCGGTGAGCCGGGAGCGGCGGGCCTGGCGGCGGTTCTGGGATCGGTACACGCGGGCCGCGGTCTGCTCGCCGAGCAGTCGCAGCCTGGTCGCGGTGGAGAACCGGTCGCGGTCCTTCCCGGCCATGTCTCCCGCCTCCCAGAGCTTGTCGTCGAACTGCCGTCGTCGCCCGAAGGGCGGCCGGGCGGCGACCGGTGCGTGCGATCGCAAGGCGCCGGGACGGCCTCGGATAGGGCCTCCCCTGCTCGAACGTAGCTGAGAGCTTGGGGAAGGAGCTACTCGGCCATTTCGGCAACGCCGCGAGCGTGCGCGTCAGACGCCGCCCGGCAGGCGGCAGTTTGACGACAAGCTCTGACGCACGTCCGTCCCCGCACACGGTACGGGACCGGGTGCGGGGACGGGCGGAGGCTACCTACTTGCGACTACGGGTCAGCCCTTGAAGCGCGGGAAGGCGGAGCGGCCCGCGTACACCGCGGCGTCGTCGAGGATCTCCTCGATGCGCAGCAGCTGGTTGTACTTGGCGACGCGGTCCGAACGGGCCGGGGCGCCGGTCTTGATCTGGCCGCAGTTCACGGCGACGGCGAGGTCGGCGATGGTGACGTCCTCGGTCTCGCCGGAGCGGTGCGACATCATGCACTTGAAGCCGTTGCGCTGGGCCAGCTCGACGGCGTCCAGGGTCTCGGTCAGCGAACCGATCTGGTTGACCTTCACGAGCAGGGCGTTGGCGGAGCCCTCCTCGATGCCGCGGGCCAGGCGCTCGGGGTTGGTGACGAAGAGGTCGTCGCCGACGATCTGGACCTTGGAGCCGATGCGGTCGGTGATGACCTTCCAGCCGGCCCAGTCGTCCTCGTACAGCGGGTCCTCGATGGAGACCAGCGGGTACGCGGAGACGAGCTCCTCGTAGTACTCGGTCATCTCGGCGGCCGAGCGGGACTTGCCCTCGAACTCGTAGACGCCGTCCTTGTAGAACTCGGACGCGGCGACGTCGAGCGCGAGCGCCACGTCACGGCCCGGGACGTAGCCGGCCTCCTTGATGGCCTCGACGATGAGGTCCAGGGCGGCGCGGTTGGACTCCAGGTTCGGGGCGAAGCCGCCCTCGTCGCCGAGTCCGGTGGACAGGCCCTTGGTCTTGAGGACCTTCTTCAGCGTGTGGTAGATCTCCGCGCCCCAGCGCAGGGCCTCGGAGAAGGACTCGGCGCCGATCGGCGCGATCATGAACTCCTGGATGTCCACGTTGGAGTCGGCGTGCGAGCCGCCGTTCAGGATGTTCATCATCGGAACGGGCAGCAGGTGCGCGTTCGGGCCGCCGAGGTAGCGGAAGAGCGGCAGGTCGGACGCCTCGGATGCGGCGTGCGCGACGGCCAGCGAGACGCCGAGGATGGCGTTCGCGCCGAGCGAGGCCTTGTTCTCGGTGGCGTCCAGGTCGAACATCGCCTGGTCGATGAGGCGCTGCTCGGTGGCGTCGTACCCGACGAGCTCCGGGCCGATCTGCTCGATGACGGCGAGGACGGCCTTCTCGACGCCCTTGCCCTGGTAGCGGTTGGGGTCACCGTCGCGAAGCTCTACAGCCTCGAACGCACCGGTGGAGGCGCCGGACGGAACAGCAGCACGGCCCGTGCTGCCGTCGTCGAGGCCAACCTCGACCTCGACCGTGGGGTTGCCCCGGGAGTCGAGGATTTCCCTGGCTACGACGACGTCGATGGACGGCACGAGGCATCTCCTTCTGGGATCTGACACTGGTTGTGCAGGGTCACTGTGGCCTTGCGACCCGAGCCTATCCGGCCCGGCCGCGTCGGCCAGCCGACCGCCCGTCTCCTGGGACGAAAAAGGACCCAAGGACCTGCGTAACGGGACAAAACTCTAGATATCTACTGAGCGGTAACACGTGTTGCCGACAAGAGGTGAACGCAACCGCACCTCCCTCGGCCCCCCGCCCACGAAGAACCCGGCCCGGCGCGCTGGGGGGGATGAGCGCGCCGGGCCGGGAAGCCGTGCGAGGAGAAGCGCCGCCGGACGCCTCTCCTCCGGGGAGGAGATACGGCGTCTACTTCAGGTGGAGCTGCTGACCCGGGAAGATCAGGTCGGCGTCCTCGACGATGTCGTCGTTGAGCTTGAAGAGCTTGCTCCAGCCGCCCTTGACGCCTTCCTTCTCGGCGATCTTGCTCAGGGTGTCGCCGGCCTTGACCTTGTACTCGCCGTCACCCTTCTCGACCTTCTCGCCGGTCGGAGTGGTGACGGTCTTCCTGCTCTCGGCCTTGGGGGCCTCGCGCTGCTCGGAGCGCGTGGTGGGCTGCTCGGCCTGACGCTCCGGCTGCGCCTGCTCGGGCTTGCTCTCGGACTGGCCGGAGCCGGTGTTCACGCCCGGGTCCACGCCGTCGTTGGTGAGGCCGCCGGCGCCGGCGCAGGCCCAGGCGCCCGGGCCCTGCAGGTCGAGGAGCTTCTCGGCGGTGGCGATCTGCTGGTCCTTGGAGGCCAGGTCGGCACGCGCGGCGTACTGCGTACCACCGGCGGCGGCCCAGCTGGACTGCGAGAACTGCAGTCCGCCGTAGTAGCCGTTGCCGGTGTTGATGGACCAGTTGCCGCCCGACTCGCACTGGGCGACGGCGTCCCAGGTCTCGACGGAGGCGGCGGATGCGTTGGTCGCGCCCATCAGCGGGACGGCGACGGCGGCACCGGTGACACCCGCGAGGGTGGCGATACGGGCGGCCTTGGACGGGCGGCGGTGCTTGCCCTTGCTGTTCAGCAGCATGGAACGAATCTCCTCACCGACGCCTACGAGGTGAGCTGTCGGGTTCGGGCTGATGAGTTGCCCGGCCGTGCGTCTTGCGCACGGCTTCACCCCTAGCCGGTCCCGTACACCCCCTGGAGGGGCTGTGCGGACCCGGCGGCCTACCTGGGTCCCCCGCTCCTGCCTACGGCGCTTACGCGTCTGTTCCCTTCGACCGACGGCAGGATTCGGCGTGACGGTCGACGGGGCCCGCGGTGCGAGCGGCTCCGACCGTAAACACAGGCAACCCCGACATTCAAAGATGGACATAGAGGGCAATCAACCCGAACTCACTGCGACCGATGGGGCATTTCCGCAGGTCGGGAGCGATACGCGCGGACCGGCCGGGCGAGACGCGCCAGTTGAAGCAAAGAGACCCATGTCTCACTTCCGCAAAAGTGGACATAGGTCTCTGAACTGCCTGATTTTCCCGGGCGTTTTCGCCCGAATTGAATCAGTTGGCGGCAGGCACCTCGGCGCTCTCCGGCACACCCTGACCAGCGCCCTGGTCCGCACTCCGCTCCGCGTCCTGACCCAGGCCCAGATCCAGGCTCTGGCCGGGCAGGATCAGGTCCGGGTCGGAGCCCAGGAGGTCCTTGTTGGTCTCGTACAGGCCGGTCCAGCCGCCGGGAAGTTCCTGGGCGTCGGCGATGGCCCAGAGGTTGTCGCCGGGCTGCACCGTGTACGCACCGGCGCCCGCAGCGCCACCGTCGCGCGCGTCGCCGTCACCGCGCGAGGCGTGCCGGCCGGAACCACGCGGGCCGTCGTCCTGGCCGCCGGCGGCCTCCTCGGGCGCGGGGGCGCCGCGGTGCTTGCCGCCCTGGCCGCTCTCTCCGGTCGAGGCGTCGGGGGCGTCGGAGGGGCCGGTGGCGTCGGGAGCCTCGGAGGACGGCGGGGTGGTGGGCGTCACCGAGGAGTCGGGGGTCTCGCTCCCCTCGCCCGTACCGTCGCTCTCCTTCTCATCCTTCTTCTCACCCTTGCCGGACTTGTCGGCCCCACCGGACTCGCCGGATTCATCCGCTTCGTCGGGTGCGTCCGCTTCGTCGGTCGGGGTGCTCGTCGGATCGGGAGTCGGCGAGGTGCCCGGGTCGACGCCCGGCAGGCTGCCGTCCACCGCGAGACCGGAGATCACCGCACAGCTGGGCCACGCCTTCGGGCCCTGGTCGTCCAGGACCTTCTCGGCGACGGAGATCTGCTGCGACCGGCTGGCGAGGTCGGCGCGGGGCGCGAACGCCGTGCCGCCGTACGCCGACCAGGTCTCCTGCGAGAACTGGAGCCCGCCGTAGTAGCCGTTGCCGAGGTCGGCGCTCCACATGCCGCCGCTCTCGCACTCCGCGACCCGGTCCCAGGTGGAGGCCTCGGCCGCGTGCGCGCCGCTCGCGCCGAGCAGCGGGATGGCGATGGCCGATCCCGTCACACCTGCGGCGACGACGATGGCGGGTGCCTGGCGAGGGCGGCGGTGTCTGCCGTTCGCGGAGCCCATGGGTATGCCTTCCGTGCGACTGACAAGCGAGTGACCCGTGTGCCGCGCGGCAGGAACAGATGCCGCCGCCGACGCACAAGTGACGCGTGAGCAACGTGCGACCGACGCGTCGAACCGTGAACCTAGCGGGACCCGAACGTGTGTCACAAGTCGATGCAGCGCAGATCACGTGAAAGTCACAGAGTTGACAGCGTGTCACTTCTTTCGGAGCGGCTGCCCGGCTCGAACTCGACGGGAAGCGTGCGCAGTCCGCGCATGATGAGCCCGCCACGCCAGCGCAAATCGCCAGGTTCTCCCGCAAGTCGCAGGTCAGGAAGGCGTCTCAACAGCGTTGCCAGCGCGGTCTGCCCCTCCAGCCGGGCCAGCGGCGCCCCCAGGCAGTAGTGGATGCCGTGCCCGTATCCGAGGTGCTGATTGTCACGCCGTGCAAGGTCCAGCGTGTCCGGATCCGCGAACCGCTCCGGGTCGCGGTCGGCCGCCGCGAGCACCACGAGTACGGGATCCCCGGCGGCGATCTCCTCGCCGCCCAGGGTCAGCGCCTCGGTGGCGTACCGCCAGGTCGCCATCTCGACCGGCCCGTCGAACCGGAGCAGTTCCTCCAGCCCGGTCGCCAGCAGCTCGCTCTCCCCGGCGTCCAGGGAAGCTTGCAGCGCGGCCCGCTGCTCGGGGTGGCGCAGCAGCGCGTAGGTCCCGTTCCCGATCAGATTGACGGTCGTCTCGAACCCGGCGAAGAGAAGGATGAACGCCATGGCGGCCGCCTCGTTCTCCGTCAGGTGCTCGCCGTGGTCGCTGGCCCGGATCAGCCCGGAGATCAGGTCGTCACCGGGGCTCTCCCTCTTCCGGTGGATGAGTTCGGCGAGATAGCCGCGCATCTTCTTCACCGACCGGGCGACCCCGCCACGCGGCCCGCCACCGTGCCGGATCATCATGCCCGCCCAGTCCCGGAAGTCGTCCTGGTCCTCGCGGGGGACGCCGAGCAGATCGCAGATGGCGTAGATGGGGAGCGGAAAGGCGAGGTCGTGAATGAGGTCGGCCTCCCCCTTCTCGATGAACTCGTCGATGAGCCGGTCCGTCAGCTCCTGCACGCGTGGCGCGAACTCCGCGACCCGGCGCGGGGTGAACGCCTTGGACACGAGCCGGCGCAGCCGGGTGTGGTCCGGCGGATCGATATTGAGCAGATGCGTCATCAGCTCCGCCTTGCGCTCCCCCGGGATCCCCGTCTTCCCCTTGGCGTGCGGCGACTCGGCGTGGTTGGCCGGATTCTTGGAGAGCCGTGCATCGGCGAGCGCCTGCTTGGCATCCCCGTACCGGGTCACGAGCCAGGCCTCGACCCCGCTGGGCAGCGCGGTGCGGTGCACGGGGCGGTGCTCGCGGAGCCAGGCGTATGCGGGGTAGGGGTCGGTGGCGAACTCCCAGGTGAAGAGTTCGGGGGTGCTTTCGGGGGTGGCGCTGTGGGGGCAGGCGGGGGTGTCGTTCACGCCTCGACGGTATCGGGCGGGAGGTCGGTGACCGTGCGCAGTGCGGGGAGGGCGCGTGCTGCCTCCGGGTGCCCGGAGGCAGCTGCCAGGGACAACCAACTGTGTGCGCGTGCGGCCAGCACCGTGCCCAGGTGGTACTGCGCTTCCACGTGGCCGGCCATGGCGGCCTTCTCCAGGTACGGGATCGCCTCGGTGCCCTCGCCCCGTGCGACCAGCAGCTCTCCCAACCTGGCCGCCGCCTCGATGTGCCCGGTGTCCGCCGCTCTGCGGAACCAGCTCTCGGCACTGTCGCGCCTGAAGCCCTCGGCGCAGATCTGCCCGAGCAGAACCATGATCTCCGGGTCGCCTTCCGCACGCGATGCCAAGGTCTGCTCGGCCTTGACGGCGACCCGCTTCCTGCCGAGGGTCGTCCAGGACATGGTGTCGAGGGCAAGCGCCCACATGCCGAGGGGAACGGCCGGGCTGTCGGGTCTGGAATCCACCTCGGCCACGAGCGATACGGACACTTTCCAGGTGTCGGGACGGCTACCGGGAGCCAGCAGTCCGGTCAAGCCGTGCCGATGCCCGATGGCCCAGTCGATGGCGTCCTCGAAAGACTCGGCCGGAACCGCCGCGCTCTCGTCCGGGTAGAGGGCCTGCGCCTTCTGGAGCAGATCGGTGGGCATCCTCACGTTCGGCACTCCGCACCGGACCAGGTCGATCGCCGCCCGTACCAGCAGATGGCCGCGCGGGTGGGCCTCCGGCCGACGGGCCCGCCACCACTCCTCCATGAGTTCAGGGCCCAGCACCAGGTATTCGGGCACGCGATGTTCACCGTGCAACGCGGCAGCGGCACGGAGGCGGAGGTCTCCGTCGAAAGTGCTCAGGCGCTCCAGTTCGTCCTTGCTCCACTCCCGCCTCAGCTCCACCGGCTCGGCCCAGCTCAGCACACCCGCCCGCCCCGACGCCCCGAACCGACGGGCGTCGTACTCCTCGTCGTCCATCGTGGCCAGCACGGGCACGCCCAGCCGTACGAGGTCCGCGAGGAGCGCGGGGGTCAGCCCGTGCTCCCCCAGGTGGTCTTCCAGGTCGTCCAGCCACAGGACGCACCCCTCCTCGCCCGGCGCCCGTAACACCGCCGGAAGCCCCCGCAGATCCGAACCGGGCGGCGGGGAGAAGACCCTCGTCGCACCGGACAGGTTGGCGCACAGGGAGACCCACGCCGTCCGGGTCCTGCCGGAGAGCGGTGCCCCGGTCACCACGACCAGCCCGCCCTCCTGGGCCACCACACTGATCCGGGCGTCCAGCTCGCGGTCGCAGTCCCGCTCCACGTACGGCGGCAGTGGCGGCTCACCGGGCAACCGCCGGGTGCGGTGCACGCCGAAGGTGACCGGGTCGGCCGCGTCCAGCCGCGTCCACTCGGTGACCGGCGGGAGAGCGAGGTAGGGCGGTTGCGCGTAATAGGTGTGTACGCCCCCGCTCACGGAACCCGCCTGGACCACCGGCGCGTGGAAGACGCCGTCCGAGACGGAGTTGCCCACACCGGCCACCACGGCGCTCGGCGCTTCCCGTTCCTCCGCCACGACCGTCCCCCGCCCCTCGTAGAACCCCTGCCGTCACCGTACTAACCCGCCCCGCCCTCCGCCGCCACGATCGCGTCGCGGTACGCCCGGGCCGCCGCGCGCAGGGCGGCTTCCGGGTCGGTGCCGTCCGCCTCGGCCTGTACGGCGAGGGCGAGGAGGTCGTAGCCGATGGAGTCGCCGGTGGGCAGATGAACATCGAGTTCGGCCGTGCGGACTCGGCTCGCCAGCTTCGCGGCGAGGGCCAGGCCGGGCTGGCCGAGGGGGACGCCATCGGTGACCGAGGTGCGCTGCTTCTCGATCGCCTTGGTGCGCAGCCAGTGCGCGTGGACGTCCTCGGGGGTCTCCGCCGTCTCGTCGCCGAAGACGTGCGGGTGGCGGTGGATCAGCTTCTCGACGAGGCCGCCCGCCACGTCGTCGATGGCGAAGGGCTCCGCCCCGTCCCCCGGGCTGCCTTCCTCCGCGATGCGCGCGTGGAAGACGACCTGGAGCAGGACGTCGCCCAGTTCCTCGCGCAGTTCGTCCCGGTCGCCGTCCTCGATCGCCTCGACCAGTTCGTACGCCTCCTCGATGGCGTACTTGGCGAGGCCCCGGTGCGTCTTCTGCGAGGTCCAGGGGCACTCGCGGCGGATCCGGTCCATGACCTGGACCAGGTCGAGGAGGCGGGCGCCGGGGAGGTCGTACGAGCCGGGGAGCAGTTCCAGGTCCGGCATGGCCACCCGGCCCGAGCCGCCCAGGCGGGCCAGGCCGTCGGTGAGGGGGGCGTTGCCCTCGCCGCCGGTCAGGACGACCACCGTCCGGCCGCCCGCGCAGTCCGCGACCAGTTCGTCCGCGGAGGGCGCGGCGTGTTCGACGTGTACGCCCGCCTCGCGGAGGTAGGGCAGTTGCGGCTGGTCCGGATCCGCGGTGAGGACGCGGTCGGCGGCGTGCAGGGTCTGCCAGGCCGGCCAGGACAGCAGCCCGGGCGCGACCCGGTGGCTGGCGGTGAGCAGGACGATGCGTCCGGGGTCGACGGAGCTGTCGTGCGTGCTCTCGGGGGTGGCGGAGGAGGCGTCGGGGGCTTCAGCGTTCACTCTGCGAACCTACCTCCGGCCCCGGCGTCTCCGGCCCGCCGGTTCAGGCGCCTGCCTGGGAGTCCTTCGGCGGGAACTCGGTGACCTGAGTGATCCAGGGCGCGCTGTAGTTCCCGAGCTGCATCTTCTGGTCGTCCCAGGTGCCGAAGCGCGGGTTGACGTCGATGTCGAGGGCCTTCGACGCCTTGGTGAGGGCCTCGCCGACCGCCTGCTGACCGGCGGGGGTGCCGAGGTCCGCGCCGATGGCCCGGGCCAGCTTCGGGAGCTGGACCTGCTGGCGCATGTCGGCGTCGATCTGATCCGGGGCGACCCAGCGCTGCTGGAGCAGCATCGCCTCGAACTGTTCCTTGCCGCCCTCCTGCGCGAGGCCGGCCTGCCGCATCTCCTGGATCTCCTTGCGGGTGACCGTGACCCCCGCGTCATCGGCGGCCCGGTCGAGGATCCGGCCGAAGATCAGCCCGTGCAGCTTGGCGCGGTTGAGCTGGCCCGACTTGTTCACCAGCTGGGCGGCCTGCGGGGAGCTCTCCTGGGCGCTGCGGACGTCGGCGGCGCTGGCCTGGACCGCCGAGACCTCGATCCGTTCGCCGCCCACGACGGCCGCGGCGCCGGGGTGGGCCTGGTTGCCGCAGGCCGAGAGGAGCGGCGCTGCGACGAGCGTTGCGGCGAGGACGGCGAGCGCGGTGCGACGACGGCGGTGCAAAGGAGCCTCCCGGGGAGAGTTTGTGCATGGGTGCACAAAGCCTTGCGGTGATCGATGTTAGGCAGTGGATGTGGGCTGTGCCACTGATTCGACCAACGATTCGGGAGGAGTTGGGGATGTGGTCAGCCGCCGCGGACGTCCCGCTGGTGGCTGAGCAGGCGGCGCAGGTCCATCGGCAGCGGGTGGTGCGGCCCGTAGCTGCGCTCGGCGTCGTACAGCAGGGCCTGGAGCTGGGCCCGGCCCGCGGTGTGGTCGCCGACCGCCAGGAGCAGCTGTCCGATGCGGTGCCGGATGTCGAGTGCGCGGCCGGGGTCGGAGGTGACCGCCCCGTAGGCGCTCTCGTAGAACGGGAGGACCGCGCGGTACTCGCCCAGCGCGGCCCCGGCCTCGCCGAGCTGTTCGAGGCACTGGGCCACGTCGTAGCGGAACTGGAGGGCCTGGGCGTCGCCCGGTCCCGCCTCGGCGGCGCGGTCCCCGGCGAGGCGGCGCAGTTCGGGCAGGGCGCGGCGGTACTGCCCGTCGTCCATCAGCGTCGCGGCGTACTGCTTGCGCAGGATGCGGACGACCGGTGAGTGCTCGCCGTGCTCGGCGGCGGCGGCCGGGAGGGTGGCGCCGAGGACGTCGACGGCCTGGGTGATCCGGCCCTCGCCGAGCAGCTTCTTGACCTCGTCCACGGCCCGCGCGACATCCGGCCGGGCGGGCGGCGGCGTGGCGTGGGGAGGAGTGCTCGGCGGTACGGGGGTGGCCGCCCGGGCGGGCGACGCGAGGACGGCCGGGGGCGGGGTGAAGGACGGCGGGGCGGCGCGCGTGGGCGGCGGCGCGGCGAAGGTGGCCGGGGCGGGCACGGATGCGGGGGTCGCGGCCCGGTCCGGCCAGGGCGCGTGCGGGCGCAGGAACGGGCGGGTCGGGTCGAGCGGCGCGGCGGGCGTCCCGTGCTTGGGCAGCAGCGGGGCCAGCTCCTCGTACACCTCCTGCGCGGAGGCCGGCCGGTCGCCCGGGTCCTTGGCGAGCAGCCGCAGCACGAGGGCCTCCAGCGCCACGGGGACCTCGGGGCGGGCCTGCCGGACCGGGAGCGGGGGCTCGTAGAGGTGGCGGTGCAGCACGCCGAGCGCGGTGGACCCGGCGAACGGCACGTCTCCGCTGAGGAGTTCGTGCAGGACGACCCCGAGGGCGTACAGGTCGGTGCGCGGGCCGACCGCGCCGCCCATCGCCTGCTCGGGAGCCATGTAGGCCGGGGAACCGATGGGTGAACCGGTGTGCGTGAGGCGGGTGGTGTCCGTGTCGAGGACGGAGGCGACGCCGAGGTCGAGGACGGTGACGGTGCCGTCGGGCCGGACCATGACGTTACGGGGCTTGAGGTCGCGGTGGACGATCGGCACCGCGTGCACCGCGCTGAGGACCGCGCAGAGCTGGGCGGCGACCGCGACGGCCCACGGCCAGGGGTACGGGCTGCTCTCGGCCAGATGGTCGGCGAGGTCGGCGCCCTCGACGTACTGCATGACGAGGTAGAGGTCGTCGCCGTCGCTGCCCGCGTCGTGGACGGTGACCAGGCCGGGGTGGTCGACCTGCGCGGTGACCCGGCACTCGCGGACGAACCGGCGGTGCAGTTCGTCGGCCGCGTCGCTGCCGGTGGGCCCGGCGACCCGGTCGGGGCGGAGCAGCTTCACGGCGACCCGGCGGTCCAGCCGCCGGTCGTAGGCCGTCCACACCTGGCCCATGCCGCCCTGTCCGAGGATGGTCGCCAGTTCGTACCGGTCGGCGATGATCCGCCCGCTCACCGGCCCTCGCCCTCCTTGTTCTCCTTGCGGAGGTAGTCGCTCAGTTCGTCCAGCTCGGCGCGGACCTGGTCGAGGCGCTGGGGCGCGGGCGTGGGCGTGGGCGGCGCGGTCTGCACGGTGTAGGGGTTGGGCTGCGGCTGCGGCTGCGGCTGGACGAGGTGCTGCTGCTGGTACGGGAGCGGCGCGGGGTGCACGGGCGCGGTGGCCGCGTACGGGGACGGCGGCGGGGAGCCGAGGGAGCTGTAGTGGCGTATCTCCGCGTACAGGTAATAGGTGATGACCCCGGCCAGCACGCCGACGAGCCAGAGGAACATGACCAGCGCCGCCGCGTCCGACATGTCGTCGGGGTCGTCCGGGGTGGCCATGATGAAGACGAACAGCCCGCCGTTGAGGAGCGCCACGACCACCAGCAGGATCCAGTCGCGCGGCCTGCGGGTGACGATCGCGAGCCGCAGCATCGCCGCCCAGCCCAGCAGGCCGCAACTCAGCACGGTCACCACCACGAGGATCACGCGCACGGCGGTGAGCGTCGCCTGGGAGGGCCGGGGTGTCGTCGGCTGCTGCGGCGTAGGGCCGTAGCCGTGCATGTGCTGCTCCTGGGGCGCGGATGGCGGACGTGTGGGGTGAGCGTATACACCTCCGCCTACCGGCAGTCCCCGGGTTGTACCCAACCGTTGTGGTTCACCTCATGCGGGTGCGACCGTTCCGTCCGTCAGGCCGTCGTACATCCCCTGGACCAGCTGCCCGCCGAGCCGCTCCGCCGTCCGCAGCGCGTCCTCGAACGCGGCCAGTTCGCGGAACCGTTCCCCGTACCTGCGCTGTTCCGTGAGCGGCATCCGGGGCAGTTGAAGGCGCCGGGCGTCCAGCCGGGCCGCCGTGGAGGCGTAGCTGCTGGCCTGCCGGTTGTTGGCGGTGCCGCGCAGGAATCCGGCCAGGAACCACGGATCGAGGGCGGCCGGATCGGGCCGCAGCAGCTGGAGGTTGCGGCCGAGCGCGGCGCCCACGTCCCCCTCGCCGACGACCCGGACGACGGTTCCGCCGCCGAGCACGGGCACCACGACGTCGCCGGGTTCCAGCACGACCGGGTCGTCGGGGGCCGCGCCCCGGGCCTCCGGACCGGTGAGCGGGGTTGCGGCCGGGAGCGCTCCGGTGAGGACGTCGTGCTCGGTGAGAACGGGTCCCGGGCCGCCGGGGGCCGCGTTGCCGGTGTGCAGCGAAAGCGCACCACCGCGGGCGAGTTCGCCGACGGTGGTCCGGGGACGGTGCGCGGGGGCGACGGGGGCAGCGGGGGGCGGAGTGAGGCGGGCAGTCAGCCGGAGGGTCTCGGCAAGCCGCTCCCGCACCTCGCCGAGTCCGCAGGCCTCTCCCCCGGGAGCGGGGCGGGGGAGGTACCGGGCCGGGGCCAGGTCCACGTCGTCGTCGAGGAGTTCGACCACGGGCACGACGCGGCTGACGCCGGGGAGGTCGGCCCGCTCACGCCAGGCGTCGAGCACGGCGGCGCGCACGACGGGCCAGTCGAGCCGGTCACGTCCCCCGCCCGCCGCCTTTCCGCCCGCCTCCCCGGCGGGCGTGGCGAGCCCGGCGGTGTCGGCCAGGAGGAGGTCCGGTCCGGGGCGGACTCCGGGCGTCGGCCTGCGCAGGACCCAGATGTGGAGCGGAATGCCGTACGGGGGTGCGGCGCCGGCCGGGAGGGCGATGACGGCACGGAGGGCTCCCCTGCGCAGGAGGTCGGCGCGGATGCGGCGGCCGGAGCGGCGGGAGGCGGCGGCCGGAGGCATCAGCAGGACGGCGGTGCCGCCGCCGCACAGCCGGGCCAGGGCGTGCTGGACCCAGGCCAGTTCGGACTCGACGCGAGCGGGAAAGCCGTACTCCCAGCGCGGGTCGTAGGCCAGCTCGTCGTGACCCCAGTTGCGGTCGTTGAAGGGCGGGTGGCAGAGCACGGTGTCGGTGGCGAGCCGGGCGAAGGCGTCGGCCCGCAGGGTGTCCCCGGTCCGCACGGCCAGGGAGGGAGGGGAGCTGTTCGCTCCGTCGGCGCCCAGGGCGAGGCGCAGTGCGGTGAGGGCGGCGAGCCCGGCGTCGGCCTCCTGTGCGTAGAGCGCCGCGGGTCCGGCTACGGCGCGGAGCAGGGCGCCGGTTCCGGCGGCCGGGTCGAGAACGCTGCGGAGCGGCTGGTCGTGGGCCGGCCGGCCCGCGTTCTCCGGGGGTTCGGCGAGGTCCGCCATCAGCTCGGCGAGGTGCGGCGGGGTCAGCGTGTACTGGCGGGGGTTGGCGTCCAGGTGCCGACCGAGCAGGAACTCGAAGGTCTGACCGGCCCCGATCCCGGCGGCGAGTCGCGCGGCGGCGCGCAGGAGCGGCACGGAGGGCAGCAGAGCCTGCGCGGTGGGGGTGTGAACGGCTCGCGTCGTGCGAACTCCCGAAGGCTCGGGCGGGTTCGCCGGGTGAACTGCGGTGGGTCCGGCCGCGGTGGTTCTGGGAGCGGTCGATCCGGGCGCCGTCGATCCGGGCGTGGCCGGGTCGGCGGTTTCCGGCGTGCCGACGGTGCCTGAGGGTGTGGCCCGCCCGGGCACTGAGATGCCGGGGGCTGCAGCGTCGAGGCCCAGCCGGGCGGTGAGCACCTGGTCCACGACGTGCGGCAGCGCCTCGGCCAGCCGCTCGTCGGACGCCGCCGCCAGTTCCAGCCAGGCGGTGGGCCGGTCACGAACGACCAGCAGAGCGCAGCCGGTGTGGACCAGGGCCTGCGCGGCCCCTGCGGGGTGCCCGGCCACCTCCTGCCAGACCCGCTCGCGCAGCGGCACCTCGGCGAGTTTTCCCTGGTCGCGCAGCCACTGCTCCACGTCGGACAGCGCGAAGGAGGGGCTGGCCGCGGTGCCGCCGACGGGCTGGGGGAAGTCGGCGTGACGGCGGCGCCAGTTGCTGACGGCGGCACGGCCCACTCCTGCCAGCCGCGCGATCCCGGCCGCGGTGACCTCCGTCGCGTTCTCCGGCACTGGCTCTCCTCTTGATCCGTCCGCGCTGGCTGCCCGCGAGCATAGCGAATCACTCGCACCACACCGGAAAGCATCGTTGCCCGACCCGTCACAGATCTTTCGTGTTGACTCGGTTCACAAGCTCTGTTGTTATAGGTCCGCCCCGCCAGGGCCGCCTTTCCTTCCCCGCTGACCGGCGCCACGCGCCTCTCCTACCGGAGCTTGACCCATGCGTCTCATCACCCGTATATCCGTCAACACCGTCTGTGCGATGACCCTGTTCGGCCTCGCCGCCTGCGGCACGGACGCCCCGAAGGAGACCGGGCCGTTCGCCGGAGTCTCCGGACCGGAGGTCGTGAACAAGGCCCTCACGAAGACGACCGAGGTGAAGTCCCTGCGGATCGGGCTCGACATGACCACCTCCGACGGCCGGGTCGAGGCCGACTTCGCCACGAGCCTGGGAGGTGACTGCACCGGAACCATGACCATGGGCGGCACAGGCACGATGGAGGTCCGCAAGACCGGCGACACGGTCTACACGAAGCTCGACGAGACCCTGCTGCGCGAGCAGTCGAAGGGCGAGCCGAAGGCGGACGTGGACGCGGCGGTCAAGCTGATCGCGGGCCGCTGGATGGAGTCGAAGGCCTCCGAACCGGGCACCAAGGACACCATCGAGTTCTGCGACCTGAAGGGACTGCTGGAGGAGTTCGAGGCGGGCGACAACGCCGCCCGCAAGAAGGGCCCCACGACGGTCGCCGGCAAGCCCGCCCTGCGCCTCACGGAGAAGGAGGGCAAGGAGACGTTCACCATCGACGTCTCCGCCGAGGGAGACCCGCACATCCTGCGCGTCACGTCCCAGGGCGGCGAGGAGCCGATGACGATGACCCTGTCCGAGTTCGACGTGCCCGTCGTCGCGGAGAAGCCCGCCGCGAAGGACATCGTCGATCTGGAGCAGTAGGACTCAGCCCGCCCGCACGGGCCCGCCGCCCCCGGTCACCCGGCCGCCGCCGGAACTCCGCCGCCGAAGTCCACCTCGGCCGCCCGCAGTACGCGCACCCGGCGGCCCGGGAAGCGGAGGTTGCGCTGGATCTCGTTGTGGTGCGCGACGGACGCCTCCGGTGCGGCGTACGGACCGGGCCCGCGCCCGGAGACCGGCGATGGCCGCGACGGTGCCGGACGCCCGGTGGGCGATCGCGACGAGGGCCCGCTGCATGTCGATGACGAGCAGCGCGGGAACCGCCCTCTCGCCCGTGTGCTCCCTCTCGCCCGGGTTCGCGGTCACAGCCGGTGCCGTACCCAGACGTTGGGCTCGACGTAGACCGCGTACCCGTGGGCGAGCGCGCAGTGCACCGGGACGAGCGCCCCCGGCACCTCCACCGGGCCGTCCGTGTCGAACGGCAGCCCGGTCCACTCGCGCCACTGCGCGAGCGAACCGCTCACGGTCATGGACACGGTGGCTACCGAGTCCACCGTGCCGCCCGCCCTGACGTGGACCCGCAGCCACGGGTCCTCGGGCAGCCCGTCCTCGGGGCGGGTCAGCCGGACGTACTCCTCCATCGGCAGGCCGGGCCGCAGATGCTTGCCGCTCGGCCGCACCGGGGCGACGATCTCCCGGAGGCCGTGCCGCTCCGCGTTGTCGCGCATCGCGGCGAGCATCCGGCCCGATATCCCCTTGCCCTGATGGCCGGTGGCCACCGTGATCTCGATCGCGCCGACCGTGTCGGGCGTGCGCCCGCGCCGCAGGTCCGCGAACGCCCAGAGCAGCATCCGGTCCCAGCCGCCGACGGGCAGCTCCCCGCGCCCGGGGGCGTCCAGCACGAAGGGCACGCTGTAGGCGCGGGCCACCACGACGCCCTCGGGGTCGGTCGCGACCAGCACGTACTCGGGGAACTCGACAGCGATCCGGGCGAAGTTCGCCCAGCCGACGATGTCCTCCAGCACGAACTCCGGCCAGGTGTCCGGCATCCGGTCCAGGGCGGCGGCCAGCTCCGGGCGCTCGGCGAGGGTGGTGATGTTCAGCTCCATGGCCGCGACCCTAGGCGGCCCGCACCGCTCCGACCAGCGAATATCGCCCCGGGGCCACCGCGTACCCCGGTGGGACACAGGGCCGGGCGGTCCGCCGCCCGCTACCGTCCCGCCCCATGACGACGACGCCACCGCCCGACTCCCCCGACTCCCCCGATTCCCTCGACTCCACCGCCACCTCCGAATCCTCCGGCCCCGTCCTGATCCGTCCCTGCCGGCCGACCGACCTCGAACCGCTGGAGCGGCACATGCCCTCGCCCGGCCGGACCCGGCGGCACGCGGCCCGGTTCGACCGGCAGGAGCGGGGCCTCAGCACCTTCCTCACCGCCTGGATCGACGACGTACCCGTCGGAACGGCGCAGATCCTGTGGCAGGGCTGCGCGGCCCCGGAGGTGCAGGCCCGCTTTCCCGGCTGCCCCGAGCTGAACGGGCTCGGGATCTGGCCACCGGACCTGCGCTCCCGGGGCATCGGCACGGCGCTGATCCGGGCCGCGGAGCAGCGGGTCCGCGAGGCGGGCCATGACCTGATCGGCCTCGGCGTGGACGACGACAACCACCGGGCGGCCGCGCTCTATCTGCGGATCGGCTACCGGGAGACCGGCTGCCGCTATCTGGACCGGTACGCGCTCCTCGACGCCGACGGGGTCCGGCGGGAGGTCGTGGATCCGGCCCGCTTCCTGGTCAGAAGCCTCAGCGAGGCCCCGGCCCGACCGGAGTGATCCGGCCGGAACCGGCCGGAACCATGAAGTGTGCATGCCGCGTCCCCACCCGTGACTTCGCCCCCGTGCACCACCCGTCGAGGAGCAGAACCATGACCCAGCCCGGCACGACACCGCCCCGCCCCCGGAGAGCCGCCGGGTGCCTGCAGAGCATCGTGGTGCTCGCGGTGATCCTCGGCCTGGGCTACGGGGCGTCCAAGATCTTCGGTGACGACTCGTCGAAGTCGGCGTCCTCCTCGTCCTCCTCGTCCGCCTCGGACGGCAAGGGCGGCTCCTGGGAGATCGGCGACTGCGGCGGTCCCGACCCGGAGAACAAGCCGGACGGCTACCGGGCCTACGACTGCGACGAGTCGGGAGCGACGTTCAAGGCTCTGGAGCTCAAGCCCGCGAGCTTCATGCCCGACTCGATCCAGTGCCCGGCCGGCACGGACCTGATCATCCAGGTCTCCCGGGTCTTCGGCTCCGGCGACGGCAAGAAGGGCGGCGGCATCCCCACCCACACGGTCTGCGGCCGCAACCTGTCCGACGACCACCCGGGCGACGCGGGCGCCGGCGGCGGCCAGCTCGTCGAGGGCGACTGCATCTCGGCGACCGCCAAGGAGATCACCTGCGCCTCGGCCGGGGCGGCCGACTTCAAGGTCCTCGGACTCGTCAAGGACAAGAAGGAGTGCCCGGCGGCGACCACCGAGCCCATGCAGCTGATGATGGCGATCGGCCGCCCGTACGACGTCATCTGCGGCGGCAAGGTCTAGGACCAGGTCCAAGAACCAGCCGCTCCCCGGTGCTGCGGTGACGGCGGCGGCCGCTCAGCCGCCGCACTGGGCGAGCATGGCCTGCTTGTCGGCCGCCGTGACGGGGAGTTCGTACTTCAGCGAGACCTGGGCGAACCGCACCGCGTAGGAGCAGCGGATCGGCTTGTACGGCGGCAGCCAGGAGGCGGGACCGGAGTCCCGCTTGGCGTTGTTGGCCGGGCCGTCCACCGGGATGAGGTTGAGCGGGTCGTTGGCGATCTGCTCGCGCTTCGCCTCGTTCCAGCGGGCCGCGCCCATCTGCCAGTCGTAGGACAGCGGCATCACATGGTCGATCTGCACCTTGGTCGCCTGCTGCTTGCGCCAGTCGATGCTCTCGCCGGTGTAGGGGTCCTGGAGCGTCATCGCCATGACGATGCAGTCGGAGCCCGACTTGTGCTCGATGTCCTTGCCGTCGCGGGCGAGCAGGTCGTTGCGGGTGTCGCAGCCGTTGCGGGCGAGCGGAATGCCATCGATGCCGTCCTTCCAGGCGTAGCCGAACTTCTTCCGCTCGTAACCGGTCTTCGGGCCGCGCCCCTTGGTGGCCACCTTCTCGATGATCTCCCGGGCGGCGGCCCGGTCCGCCTCGGTGGCGAGGGGGGCCAGGCCCGGCTTCGTACCGTCCGGGTTGTCCAGCGGGCTCACACCGAAGCCCTCGGCGGACTGCGCGCCGCCGTTGGCCCCGCCGTTCGTGCCACCGCCGTCGGCCGCGAGGTCGTCGGGGCTGCAGCCGCCCACCAGGGCGATCGCGACGAGGGCGCCGACGGCGGGCAGGGCCGCGCGGTGCGTACGGGGAGTTATCACGGGGAGCCGTCCTGACGGTGAGGAGACCGGACGCCGAGAATCCTATGGGCGGCCGGCCACGCCGCGTCGACCCCCGGTGACCGAACCGAACAGCGAGACATCGGAAGGCATCGGGAGGTGTCGCGAGATGTCGGGAGCAGAGATCTAGAACACGTCGCGCAGGGTCTCCAGGAGGCGGGCGATGTTCGCCTCGTCACGGCGGTAGTAGGTCCACTTGCCTCGCCGCGTGGCGACCACCAGACCCGCCTGCCGCAGGATCGCGAGGTACTGCGAGGTGGTCGACTGCCCCAGCCCAGCGCGCTGCTGGATGTCGGTCACG
This sequence comes from Streptomyces sp. iso_384, assembly GCF_056172905.1. Classification (NCBI taxonomy): domain Bacteria; kingdom Bacillati; phylum Actinomycetota; class Actinomycetes; order Kitasatosporales; family Streptomycetaceae; genus Streptomyces; species Streptomyces sp. iso_384. The sequence continues at coordinate 982,797 of NZ_JBWBTT010000001.1, read as the reverse complement.
CAGACGCCGATCTCGACATCGCCGGGCTCCTGGCCCGGGAAGCTCATCGGCTCCTTCAGCCACTCCAGCATCTGCCGGCGGGCCGGGTTGGACAGGGCCCGGAACACAGCCAGCAACTCCGTCTCCGAGAACACGATGTGATCGTAACGCAATAACATATTGGTAATTCGCGATATGACGATCTATCCTTGCCGCATGTCGACCTCGATGCGTGTGATGGAACTCGTCCACTTCGGCGACGCGGACACCGCGTTCGCCGCCCGAGAACTGCCGAGACCCGCTCCCGGCCCCGGCCAGGTGCTGGTGCGTGTGCATGCCACATCCGTGAACCCTCTGGACCTGCAGACCCGACGCGGCGACTACCGCGACCAGGTGCCACTGCCGGCGGTGATCGGCAACGACGTGTCCGGCGTGGTGGTCGAGACCGGCCCCGGGGCGGACGACTTCCGGCCGGGCGACGAGGTCTGGTACCTGGCGCCGGTGTTCGCCGGGCAGGGGACGTACGCCGAGTACCACGTGGTCGACCAGGCCCTGGTCGCCCGCAAGCCCGAGGGGCTGTCGCACGTGGAGGCCGCCGGTCTCGCGCTCGTGGGCGTGACGGTGTGGGAGGCGCTGGTCGAGCGGGCCGGGGTGCAGGCCGGGGAACGGGTCCTGGTGCACGGCGGAGCGGGCGGGGTCGGCTCGGCCGCCATCCAGGTCGCCCACGCGCTGGGGGCCGAGGTGGTGACCACCGCGCGGGCGAAGGACCACGAGTTCGTCACCGGGCTGGGAGCCGACACCGTGATCGACTTCTCGGCCGGGGACTACGTACCGCAGGTCCAGGAGCTGGGCAGGGTGAACGTCGTCCTGGACACGGTGGGCCGGGACACCCTCAGCCGGAGCCCGGAGGTCCTCGCCGACCGAGGGCGCGTGGTGTCCATCGTGGACATCCCCGAGCCGCAGAACCTGCTCGCCGCGTGGGGCGTGAACGCGACCTACCACTTCCTCTTCGTCAGCCCCGGCCGGGCGAAGCTCGACGCCCTCAGCCGGCTGGTCGAGCGGGGCGAGCTCCGGCCGGTGATCGGCGAGGTGCTGCCGCTGGCCGAGATCGCGGACGCGCACACGCTGCTGGAGGGCGGCTCCGTCGGCGAGGGCCGCCGACGCCCCCGCGGCAAGATGGCCATCGCCGTGCAGCCCGAGAGCGAATGAGCCCCGCCTGAGCCCCCCGGCCCCGACCCCGGGGGGCTCACCTTCACCGCGGCTCACACCTTCCCGATGCCGAGGGTGTTCTCGGACGGCAGCAGCCCCGAGCCGATGACCTCCAGCCAGGGCTCTCCCAGCAGCCCCGCCAGCCGCTCGCGCCCCGCCTCCCCCAGCGCCCGCCACGGCGCGGCGGCCTCCTCGTCGGTGCGCAGCTCGACCTTCGCGCGCAGTTCGCGCCCCGCGTCCGTGGCCGTGCCGTCCGCCGCCAGCAGCCCGCGCTCCCGGAGCCGCTGCCGGGCCGCACCCCACTCCGCCGCGCTCCACCCCCGGCTCGCGAACACCTCGGGGGCCGCCGCGCCGACCGCCGCGAAGGACACCAGCGACTCGACCGGGTCGAGACCCGCCTCGGCCAGGGCGGCTATGTGCCCGTCGCCCCGGTGTTCGCGCAGCACCGTCGCCGCGTGCCAGAGCGCCAGGTGCGGGGGGTCGGGCCAGGGCAGCGCGGAGTTGGCGGCCCCGAGGCCGCCAAGCGCTCCTGGGGTGGTGACTCCGAGACCGCCGGGAGCCCCCAGGGCCTTGGCGACTCCGAGGCCGCCCGGGGCGCCCGGGCCCGCCGCCTCCGCCGCACGGCGGGCCAGCGCGGCGGCCTCCGCGAACTCCGGCCCTTCCACCCGGCCCCCGAACAGCGCCCGGTAGGCCCGGTCGACCGCCCGCAGCCGGGCCGCGAGCACGGCGTCCGGGGCGGCGGTCGCCCAGATGCCCGGAACGTATCCGTCCACCATCGCCGGGGCGAAGCTGTGGAACGTCCGCACCACCTCCGCCGCTCCCACCGCTCCCAGCGGAGCCGCACGCCAGGCGAAGTAACTCGACCAGCGCTCCTCGGTGTCGTACCCGAGCACGGCGGCCTCTTCGAAGGCTCCGGGGGCGTAGTACAGAACGGCGTGCAGGGGCTCCAGGAGGTGCCACATCTGCCGCACTCGGGCCGGTTCTCCGGTCATGATCTCCGCCTCTCCCGGGCTTCCCGGACGGGAATCGCACATCTAGTCAATGCCTAGATCGGATCTCCAGCATGCGCGTCCCATCCAAACTTGTCAATGACTAGATGCCGGGTAGGGTTCTCCCATGAGCAGCGAGCGCGAACGCACGTACCACCACGGCGACCTGCGGCGCGCCGTCCTGACCGCCGCCCTCGACGTCATCGCGACCGAGGGCCCCACCGGCCTGAGCCTGCGCGACCTGGCCCGCCGGGCCGGCGTCTCGCACGCCGCGCCCGCGCACCACTTCAAGGACCGCACGGGCCTGCTGACCGCCGTGGCCGCCGAGGGGTACGCCCTGTTCGCCGACGCGCTGACCGGGGCGCCGGACCTCCGGGAGCGGGGCGTGGCGTACGTACGGTTCGCGGCGACGCACCCCGCGCACTTCCAGGTGATGTTCCAGCCGGGCCTCTACCGGACCGACGACCCGGACCTGCTGGCCGCCCGCGCCAGGGCGACCGACGCGCTGCGCGCGGGCGTGGCGGGCCTCCCGCCGGACGGCCGGGGCGAGGACGACCGGCTCGCCGGGGTGGCCGCGTGGTCACTGGCACACGGCTTCGCGACCCTGCTGCTCAGCGGCAATCTGGCGGAGGCGCTGGAAGGCCGCGATCCGGAGGAGGCGTTCCGGTCGCTGACCGGGCTGGTCTTCGCGCCGGAGGAGCGGCGCGACGGCTGAGGCAGCCGTCCCCCAGGCTGCCCCCATGGGCGTTTCCTGAGCGCCGAACGAGGTCCCGCAGCGGGACCGGAAGCCGCCCGGCGTCGACCGCCGGGCCACGTTCGTATGCCCACGCACCCCACTCGGGAGACCCGGCCATGCCGCAAACACGCCCTGCCCGTACGCCTATGCCCGCCAACGCCCTGAACCGCCGCATCGAGTTGCTGCGCGCGACGGCCGAGGCCGACCCCCGCGTGGAGGGCGTCCTCCTCTACGGATCGTGGACGCTGGGCGAGGCCGACGCCAACTCGGACCTGGACGCGTACGTGTACGTACGCGAGGAGGACGCCGATGCCTTCGACGGGCGGGAGTTCGTGGAGCGGCTGGCCCCGCTGAAGCTGGCGTACACCAACATGTACGGGATCCTCGCCGTGGTCTTCGACGACCTGATGCGCGGCGAGTTCCACGTAGAGCCGGCCGGCCCCGGCATCGCGGAGATCGCCACCTGGCGCGACCAGGTCCACCTCCCCCGCCCCGAGGCGGCCGTGCTGCTGGACCGCACCGGCAACCTGACCGCCGCCGCCCGCGAACTGGCCGCCTTCAACCCGCCGGAGCCAGTGATCACCGCCCAGCAGCTCACGGACGAACTGGCCAACTGGACCCTGATGCTGGCCCACGTCCAGGCCCGGGGCGAGCACGCCCGCGCCCACAACCTGCTGCACGCCGTGATCGCCCCGCTCCAGCTCAAGCTCTGCCGCCTGCTGCGCGGCTCGACCACCCACTGGCTCACCCCGAGCCGCGCCCTGGAGGCGGACCTGCCGGGCGCGGACGTCGAGCGGTACGCCACGACCACCGGGCGCCTGACCCCGGAGGCCCTCCGTACGGCGGCGGCGAACAGCTGGCGGTGGAGCCGGGAGCTGACGGCCGAGGCAGCGGACCGGTGGGGGACACGGCTGCCGCTGGGGCTGCACGAGGAGATCGCGGGGGTGTTGTCCCCGGCTGAGTGACCTCAGCCGTTCTCGGGCGAGAACTCGTACTGCACCTCGTACAGATGCCCAGCCTTGACCATCACCGTGGCCTCGATGGGCCGGTCGTCGTCGCTGAACACCACCCGCAGGGTGCGCAGGACCGGCAGGTCACCCGGCAGCCGGAGCAGTCGGTACTGCTCCTGGGTCGCGACTCGCGCCGAGACGCGGTCGACGCTGAGCCGAGGCGGATAGCCGAGCGAGGCCAGGAGGGTAGGTGTGCCTCCCGGGATGCGGCGGCGTTCGGTGATGGCCGTGCCTTCGGCGATGCCCAGCGGGTAGTAGGAGGCGACAAGTTCGGCGGGTTCGTCGTCGATCGACAGGAGTTGGTGACGGAGGATCGCCGTGCTGCCCGGCGGGAGCGCCAGCGCGTCCGCGACATCTGCCGGCGGTTCGGCCTCCGTGACGTCCAGGAGTGTGCTGCGGGCGCGCGTACCGGAGTTCGCCGCCTCGGTCAGCCAGCGGTAGGGCTCTCCTGACGGGGACGGGGCCATGTACGCGGCAGGCCGTATCGTGCGCTGCCGGTGTTCGCGTACGGTCACCGACGCGCCCGCCCGGCCGACCACGAGGTGCTCGCCCTTGAGAAGCTGCAAGGCCTTCTGAACGGTGGCGTTCGCCGCGCCGAACCGCTCCTTCAGCTGCGCGGTGGAGGGCAGGCTGTCGCCCGGCGCGAGGTCCCCGGACATGATGTCGTCCCGCAGGTCGGCCGCGATCCGCTCATGCAGCGGACGGCTGTCCGCCTCTTCCGTCTCCGGTCCGTGCACCGTCATCCGATCCTGATCTCGTACCGCAGCTTCTGACCCCGGGGAGGCATGACCATCACATCGACCTGGATCGGCCGGCCATCGGCGTCCAGGGTGAGCCGGGTCAGTTCGAGCACCGGCTCGTCTGCCTTGAGCGACAGGGACGCCCGCTCGTTCTCGGACGGCATGCGGGCTGCCACGTCCTCCTGCGCCCGGGTGCCGACGTAACCGAGTTCGGCGAGCAGCCGGACGGCCCCACCACGGATCTTCGCCGTACCCGCCAACCCTGTGCCCCGCGCGATCTCCACGGGGTAGTAGGTGTCGGTCAACTCGCACGGTTCGCCGTCGAGATACATGATCCGCCGCCGTCCGACGACCTGTCCGCTCTGTTCCACCGCGAGCAGGTCGGCCACGCGTTCCGGGGCGGTGACTTCACCGGCGCTCACGATCTTCTGCGTGCCCCGTCGCCCCGCCGACGCCGCCCCGGCGCTCCAGACGTCGCCTCCGCCCTCGGTCGGCTTCAGGTAGTACGTGGACGCGCTGATCACTTCGCCCTCCCCCATGGCCTCCTCCTTCGCCGACGGCGGTCCTTGCCGGTGCACACGGTAGGCGACTCCGTCGAACACCCCAAAGAGTACCTTGCCGCCTTTCGCGAATAGCAGTACGGTCATCCCGTTGCGACCCACGAGCAAGGCGGTGAACCACCGTGTCCTCTTCGCAGTTACGGCGCTTCCCCCGACGGCGCACATCCGTCGGTGCCTCACGCGATTTCGTCGTCCATGTCCTCAGGGAATGGCAGCTCACGGACCTGATCGACGACATAGAGCTCTGCGCCTCGGAGCTGGCGACCAACGCTCTGCTCCACGGCGTCCCACCGGGACGGGAGTTCGCCGTCCGGCTCGACCTGACGGATGACCTCGTGCGACTGGCGGTCCGCGACAGCGGCGACGGAAGGCCGGAGGTTCAGCACCCCAACGAGAGCAGTTGCTCAGGGCGTGGGCTGTTCCTCGTCGGTGAACTCGCCGCGGACTTCGGCATCGACCACCACGTCGTGGGCAAGACGGTGTGGGCCGCCTTCAAGCGGCCCGCGACGCCGTAGCGAGCCCGGCTCAAAGGCCTCGGGCCCCGCCGGGCGAGCAACCCGGCGGGGCCCATCGTTCTCGAAACCCCGGGACCTACGACCCCAGGATCGTCGTCAGGAACTCGCCCGTCCATGCCAGCAGTTCGCGGCCGATGACCGGCTTGCCGCCGATCCTGCCCGTCGTCGGGCGCGGGACCAGGATCTGGTGGGCGGCCGGCTTGATGACCGTCTTGGGGTGCAGGCGCTTCAGGCGCAGTTCCTGGGACTCGCGCAGCTCCACCGGGGCGAAGCGGATGTTGGAGCCCTGGAGGACGATCTCGCCGACTCCGCAGGCGCGGGCCAGCATGCGCAGGCCGGCGACCAGGAGGAGGTTCTCCACCGGTTCGGGCAATGGGCCGTAGCGGTCGGTCAGTTCCTCGCGGACCGCGCGGATGTCGTCTTCCGAGGAGGCAGAGGCGATGGCGCGGTACGCCTGGAGGCGCAGCCGCTCGCCGGGGGCGTAGTCGTGCGGGACGTGCGCGTCGACCGGGAGCTCGATCTTGACCTCCAGCGGGGGCTCCTCCTCGACGCCGCCCTCCATCTGGGCCCGGTAGTCGGCTACGGCCTCGCCGACCATGCGGACGTACAGGTCGAAGCCGACGCCCGCGATGTGGCCGGACTGCTCGCCGCCCAGCAGGTTGCCCGCGCCGCGGATCTCCAGGTCCTTCATCGCCACGTACATGCCCGCGCCCATCTCCGTGTGCTGGGCGATCGTCGCCAGGCGCTCGTGAGCCGTCTCCGTCAGGGGCTTCTCGGGGGGATACAAGAAGTAGGCGTAGCCTCGGTCTCGGCCTCGGCCCACCCGGCCGCGCAGCTGGTGGAGTTGGGAGAGACCGAAGTTGTCGCCGCGCTCCACGATCAGGGTGTTGGCATTGGAGATGTCGATGCCGGACTCGACGATCGTCGTGGAGACCAGGACGTCGAACTTCTTCTCCCAGAAGTCCACCACCACCTGTTCCAGGGCCGCTTCGGACATCTGGCCGTGTGCCGTGGCGATGCGGGCCTCGGGGACGATCTCGCGGAGACGGGCGGCCGCCCGGTCAATGGACTCGACCCGGTTGTGGATGTAGAAGACCTGGCCCTCGCGCAGGAGTTCACGGCGGATCGCCGCGCCGATCTGCTTCTCCTCGTACGGGCCGACGAAGGTGAGGACCGGGTGGCGCTCCTCCGGCGGGGTGGTGATCGTGGACATCTCGCGGATGCCGGTGACCGCCATTTCGAGCGTACGGGGAATGGGCGTCGCGGACATCGTGAGGACGTCCACGTTGGCGCGGAGCTTCTTCAGCTGCTCCTTGTGCTCGACGCCGAACCGCTGCTCCTCGTCCACGATGACCAGGCCGAGGTCCTTGAACTTCGTCTCGGAGGAGAACAGCCGATGGGTGCCGATGACCAGGTCGACCGAGCCGTCCTTCAGGCCTTCGAGGGTTGCCTTCGATTCCGATTCGGACTGGAAGCGGCTCAGCGCCCTTACGTTGACCGGGAATTGGGAGTAGCGCTCGGTGAACGTGCCGTAGTGCTGCTGGACCAGGAGGGTCGTCGGGACGAGGACCGCCACCTGCTTGCCGTCCTGCACCGCCTTGAACGCCGCACGGACCGCGATCTCCGTCTTGCCGTAGCCCACGTCGCCGCAGATCAGCCGGTCCATCGGGACCGTCTTCTCCATGTCCTCCTTGACCTCGGCGATCGTGGACAGCTGGTCGGGCGTCTCCGCGTACGGGAACGCGTCCTCCAGCTCCCGCTGCCAGGGGGTGTCCGCGCCGAAGGCGTGGCCGGGGGCCGCCATCCGGGCCGAGTACAGCTTGATCAGGTCGGCGGCGATCTCCTTGACCGCCTTCTTCGCGCGCTGCTTCGTCTTCGTCCAGTCCGCTCCGCCGAGCCGGTGCAGCGTCGGGGCCTCGCCGCCGACGTACTTGGTGACCTGCTCCAGCTGGTCGGTCGGAATGTAGAGGCGGTCGCCCGGTTGGCCGCGCTTGGCCGGGGCGTACTCGACGAGCAGATACTCGCGGGTCGCGCCCTGGACCGTGCGCTGCACCATCTCCACGTACCGGCCCACACCGTGCTGCTCGTGGACGATGTAGTCGCCGACCTCCAGCGTCAGCGGGTCGATCGTCTTCCGGCGGCGGGCCGGCATCCGGCCCAGGTCCTTGGTGGCGGTGCGCTGGCCGGTCAGGTCGGTCTCGGTGAGGACCGCCAGCTTCAGCGCCGGGTCCACGAAGCCCTGCTCGATCGCACCGCAGGAGACGTGGACGAGGGAGGGGGAGATCTCGGTGAGGTCAGCGTCGAGGCGGGCCGCGATGCCCTCGCCGCTCAGCACCTCGACCGTACGGGAGGCGAGGCCCTGGCCCTCCGTCACGTACACCGTGCGCCAGCCGTCGGCCAGCCAGCCCTTGGTGTCGGCGAGCGCGCGGGCGGTGTCGCCCCGGTACGCCTCCGGGGCGTGCATGGAGAGCTGGAGGGTGTCGTCGTCGTGGTCGGCGGCGTCGGCCGCGAACGGCGAGATCGACCACCACATCATGTCCAGCTCACGGGCCCGGTCCCGGACGTCCGCGATGCCCCACAGCGAGGCCGCGCCCACGTCGATCGGGGCCTCGCCGCCGCCCGCGCTCGCCGCCCACGACGCCTGCAGGAACTCCTGGCTGGTGGCGACCAGGTCGGCCGCCCGCGTCCGCACCCGCTCCGGGTCGCAGACGATCGCCATCGCGTCCTTCGGCAGCACGTCGAGCAGCAGCTCCATGTCGTCGACCAGCACCGGGGCCAGCGACTCCATGCCCTCGACCGCGATGCCCTCGGCGATCTTGCCGAGCAGTTCGGCCAGCTCAGGGTGGGCCTCGGCGAGCGCGGCGGCCCGCTCACGGACCTGGTCGGTCAGCAGCAGCTCGCGGCAGGGCGGGGCCCACAGTCCGTGCGCCGCGACCTCCAGCGACCTCTGGTCGGCGATCTTGAAGTAGCGGATCTCCTCGACCTCGTCGCCCCAGAACTCCACCCGAAGGGGGTGCTCCTCGGTCGGCGGGAAGACGTCCAGGATGCCACCGCGTACGGCGAACTCGCCGCGCTTCTCGACCAGTTCCACCCGGGAGTACGCGGCGGCCGCCAGCGCGTCCACCACCTCGCCCAGGTCCGCGCTCTGCCCGCCGGCCAGCGCCACGGGCTCCAGCTCGCCGAGCCCCTTGACCTGCGGCTGGAGCACGGAGCGGATCGGCGCGACGACGACGGAGACCGGGCCGGTCTCCGGGTCGTCCTCGCGCGGATGCGCCAGCCGCCGCAGCACGGCGAGGCGGCGGCCCACCGTGTCCGAGCGAGGCGAGAGCCGCTCGTGCGGCAGGGTCTCCCAGGACGGGAACTCCGCGACCGTGTCCGGCGGCAGCAGCGTGCGCAGGGCGGCGGCCAGATCCTCGGCCTCCCGGCCCGTGGCGGTGACGGCCAGCACGGTCCGGCCGGTCTGCCGGGCCAGCGCGGCCACCGCGAACGGCCGCGCACCGGGCGGGCCCACCAGGTCGACATGGGCCCGGTGCCCGTCCCCGGCGGCCTTCACCGCCTCGGCGAGCGCCGGGTCCGTAACGACGACATCCAGCAGACCGTGCAGACTCATGAAGTTTCCGTCCGGGATCAGATCAGGGGCAACGCGAAGGGCCCGACACGTGGGACGCGCCGGGGGTTCCAGGTTACGACCCAGGGGTGACAGTCGCGCCCGCAACCGGCAGGCGGGCGGCTGTCGCCCGGATCCGCGGACCGGCCGCCCGTGTCGTGCCCGCGTCGCCGCCCGTGCCACGGGCCGCCCCGCCGCCCGTCGTGCCGACCCCGCCGCTCGTCGACGGTCGCGCACCGTTCATCTCCGTATCGCACACAGTTGTGCCGGAGATCCTCACAGGAGTGATCCCAGCGTCTAGTCTTTGCCCGACCCTTGCACAACAGGTGTTCCGAGAACGTCATACAGGCAGTACCGAGCACGGGCGGAGCGAGCAGCGGCCGGGACGGGCGGCGCGGGGTGATCCCCCTCGGTGCACGGTCCCACGGCATCAGGCATCGGGGGCGTACGTGGGCGAGAACGAGATGTCTGTCTTCGGGGTCCCGGAGGCCGAGGAAGAGATCTACCGGCACTTCCTGCGCAACCCCGGCACCCGCGCCGACGACCTCCACCTCCTGCTGCACTCCCGGCCCCAGGACGCCCGCGCCCGGATCGCCCGGCTCCAGGAGCTGGGGCTGCTGCACACCGAGGACGCGGAGCTGCGGATCTTCCCGGCGGACCCCGAGGTGGCGCTCGCCCGGCTGGTGGACGTACGGCTGGCCGCGCTCCACCAGGAGCTGCAGCGCGTCACCCGTTCGCGGCACGTCATTGATGGTCTACGCGCGGAGCAGGGGGCCCGTACGCCCCCTCCGCAGGGCATCGAGCAGCTGGAGGGGCTCACCCAGATCCGTAACCGGATCGACGACCTCGCCTTCTTCGCCCGCGACGAGATCCTCTCCGTGGAGCCGTACACCCGGCTGTCGGCGGAGAACATCGCCCGCTCCCGTCCGCTGGACCTGCGCTGTCTGCGGCGCGGGGTGCGGATCCGCAACGTCGTCTCCAGCGTGGCGCTCCAGGACCCGCCGACCGCGGCCTATCTGCGGGAGCTGGCCGAGCACGGGGCGGCGATCCGGGTGACGCCGGACACCACGGAGCGGCTGCTCGTCTACGACCGCCGGGCGGCGCTCGTCCCGCTGGACCCGCGCGACACCTCGCGCGGCGCGCTCCTCGCCCACCGCAGCGGCCTGGTCTCCAACATCATCTCCCTGTTCGAACGGATCTGGGACCAGGCGGACGATCTGTCCCGGGCGGCCGACGGCAGCGGGAGCGGGGAGGACGCCGCCGCGCCCCGGCCCTCCGGCATCGAGCGGCGGGTGCTGGTGTCGATGTGCACGGTGGGCAAGGACGAGGCGGGCGCACGGGAGCTGGGGGTGTCGGTGCGGACCTATCGGCGGCACGTCGCCGACCTGATGCAGACGCTCGGCGCGGCCAGCCGGGCGCAGGCCGCGCTGCTGGCCCGCGAGCGCGGCTGGATCTGACCGTCGGGGCGGACTCCTGCGCCCGGGGCGGGCCCCTGGGCCCCGTGGGTTACGCCTACGGCTCCTCCGCCCAGCCGCGCAGGGCCGTGTCCGCCAGGACGCAGGACACCGCCCGCCGCACCGCCGACGCGTCCGTCGCCCCGGCCAGCTCGACCCGCAGGACCACCCGGTCCTGGCCCACCTCGGGGTGGCAGGACCAGTGGCCGGGGAGGAGGCCCAGCAGCCTGACGACGGTGGTCCAGCCGGTCGGGGCCGCCCGGTCACGGCGTACGACGACGACATCGGCGACCCCGGGCCGCCCGGCCGTCATGACGCCGTCTCCGTGGCCCCGGCGGGCCCCGGGTCCAGCACCTGCCGGGCCGCCGCCGCCAGCGCCCCGATGCCGACGGGCAGGGCGGCCCGGACGTCGGGGGCGAAGCCGGGGGCGTGGTTGGGCGGTACGGGTGCGCCTCCGGCGCGGGCGGTCCGCCAGGGTCCCGCCCCGGTGGTCCCGAGCATCCAGTACGCGACCGGGACCGTGCCCGCCGAGCCTCCGGAGCCGCCCTGTCCGCCCGACGCGAAGTGCGGGAAGTCCTCCGTGGCCGCCGAACCGGCGAGGTCCAGCACCCGGCCGGGCCCGAGCAGCGCCTCGTGGGCCCGGCGCACCCGGGCGGTCAGCGCCGGGTCGGGGCGCAGGGCGGGCGAGCGGGCGGTGACGGTGAACTCGGGGGTGCGCGGGGCTCCGGACGCGGCGGCCTCGGCCCGGACGACGCGTTCGGCGGCGGCCGCCAGCCGGTCGAGCGCCTCCTCGGTGAACGCCCGGATGGTGAGCGAGAGTTCGGCGTGGTCCGGGGTGATGTTGCCGCGCTCGCCGGCCCGCACCGAGCCGACCGTGAGCACGGCCTGTTCGGCGGGCGCGGTCACCTCGGCCACCACCGTGCGCAGCCGCAGCACGGTGGCGGCGGCCATCAGGACCGGGTCGAGGTTGAGGTGCGGGGTCGCCGCGTGACCGCCCCGGCCGTGCAGGACCGCCTCGACGGCGACACTCCCGGCCATCAGGGGCGGCCCGCCCGCCGGCACATGGGCGAGGGCCCCGGCGGGCAGCGGGGCGGCGTGCTGGGCGAGGACCCCGTCGGGCACGCCGAACCGCTCGTACAGCCGGCCTTCCACCAGCATGGACCGGGCCCCGCGCAGCGTCTCCTCCTCCGGCTGGCCGACGACGAGGACCGTGCCCCGCCAGGTGTCCCGGGTGGCGGCGAGGTGCGCCACCGCCCCGGCGACCGCCGCGATGTGCAGGTCGTGGCCGCAGGCGTGCATGACGCCGGGGGTGGTGCTGGCGTACGGCAGTCCGGTGGCCTCGGTGACGGGCAGAGCGTCCAGCTCGGTGCGCAGCAGCACGGTGGGGCCGGGGCCGTTGCGCAGCACCCCGACGAGTCCGTGGCCGCCGCCCACGGAACGGGTGACCGTACAGCCGTGTCCGGCCAGCCGGGCGGCGAGGCGGTCGGCGGTGCGGTGTTCGTGGCCGGAGAGTTCGGGGTGGGCGTGCAGGTCGAGGTAGAGCTCGACGGCGGACCGGAGCAGCGGGCGCGGCAGGGGCCCGCCCCCTACCGCCGCCCCACCTGCCGGAGCCTGCGCGCCTTCCCGGGCCTGTGACGCCCCGTCGCCGTCGCCGTTGCCGTTGCCGTTGCCGTTGCCGTCGTCGTCCGCGTTCCTCGTCGTTCTCGCCGCTGTGACCACCGCGCACCTCATCTCTGCTCAACGAGCCTGCTCCGTACGGCTGTCACGCGCCGGGCCGTCGCCCTGCCACCGGGTGCCAGCGATGTGACAGCGAAATCGCGGCCGATCTGACAGCGGCCACCCCTCCAATGGGTCCAGCACCCGGGCACCGGACCGGAGCAGCCGGCCGGACCCCGACGAGACCAGGGAGATCACCATGGCCCCCAAGACCGAACTCGCCACCCTCGCCGACGAGATCCTGGAGCTGGAGTCGGAGACCTTTGAGATCTCGGACTACTCCGACGCTTCGGAGGTCGTCCTCGCCGGTTCCACGTCGTGTTCCTCGACGTCGACCTGCTCCAGCACCACCAGCACCACCTCCTGCAGCGCCTGACACCGGTTCGCCCGGCTCGCTCGCGCACGTCGGCCCCCTCCGTCGGTCGGAGGGGGCTGTCGCGCGTGGAGCGCGGACCGCGCTGCGGGCGGCGGCCCGGTCACGGGAACGGGTGCGGGACGGCCTTGATCTCCGCCTCCGGCAGCTCGTCGGCGCGCCGGCCCGCCGCCCGCAGCGCGGTCCGCAGCCGGGGCATGGTCAGCGCCCGCTGTCTGCTCCAGCCGAAGTCCAGCGGCAGCAGTCCGGGGACGATCGTGGAGACGGTGTGCAGGCCCATCCGGTGCTGCTCGGGGGTCGTCTGGTCGACGGCGATGACGTCGTACCCGGCCCCCGTCAGCCGGTCGCGCAGCAGCCGCAGATCGTCCAGCAGGTCACCGGTGCGCGGGCGCAGCGGCTGCCAGTCGGCGAACGTCTCGTCCAGCGGGAGGACGGCGGCCGGTTCCAGGTACTCGGCGGCGTGCCGCACCATGGACGGCAGCCCGTAGAGCTGGGCGTGGTCCTTGAGGTGCAGGACCTTGGTGAAGTCCCTTTCCATCGCCTCCAGTTCGGTCCGGCGCTCGGCGACCTGGTAGGGCAGGTGCGGGATGTAGGTGAGGACTTCGGACAGGGCCGCCTCGACCGTCTCCGCCGGGTCGAAGCCCGCCGCCGCACTGAAGGAGAGCGTGCCGTTGCCGCCGTCCCGGCGCACCGCGAGGGCGGTGACGACGGGGACCGCCAGGTCCATCCGCGTATCGAAGGCGTGCACGTCGTAGCCGTGCAGGGCCGCCCGGTCGAGCATCGAGCGGACGGCGGGGGTCGTCGCGGAGGCGAGGTCGATCGCGGTGAGGCGGGCGCGGCCGTACCAGGCGAGGAGGAAGGCGTCCCGCTCGACGAGTTCGAGCAGCCCGAAGAGGATCGCCTCCTCCGGACTCCCTCCGGTGGCACAGCCGTTGGAGCACTCGAAGACGAAGTTGTCGGCGTCGACGCCCGCGCTGTAGTGGGCCAGCCGGGCCGGGACCAGGACCGGGGCGTCGTCGCGCAGCGAGTGGGCCCACACCCAGGGGATCGCCCGGTCCGGGTCGAAGGGGCTGACCAGAGGGTCGGTGGCGTACGTCTCCGGGGCGTAGAAGCCGCAGTCGGCGGGGTTCAGGGCCTGGCCCGAGAGGTTGCGGTAGCTGTCGACGACCGGGGTCGTGCCGCGTCGGCGGTGGGTGCCCGCGTACCGCTCCAGGCCCTCCAGGTGGGCGAGGGTGCGGCTGGTGGCGTACCGGTTGGCCTGGCCGCTCCAGGTGACGTCGTTGAGGCCCGCGTAGCCGCGGACGAAGTGGGTTCCGGCGACCGGGGCGGTGGTGGTGGAGGTGGGGTTGATCCAGATGTCCGAACCGAGCGTGCCGCAGACCGGGTTGGCGAGGGCGGCGGTCGGCAGCGGGTAGGAGTCCAGGGTGCGGAGCCGGTAGCCGTCGGGGTCCGGTTTGGGGGCGGGGCCCAGCTCCATGCGGGCGGCCTCCGCCGTGTCCGGGACCTCCTGCACACAGGCGGGGCAGAGCGGTTCGGGCAGCAGCGGGAAGGTGGCCGTGGCGAGGGTGACCAGGTCGACGCGGGTGACCTGGGGCAGCACCCGGTCGGCGGGGGTGGCGTCGGTACCGGTGGTCCCTCCCCGGGCGACCGCCCCGTACGTGGCCCAGACCGCGTCCACCGCGTACTCCGTGAGCACCGGCCAGTGCACGGCCCCGCGCGGCTCGTGACCCAGCTCCAGGGCCTCGCGCTCGGACCGGCTGCGCAGCCGCTGCCAGCGCATCGCGAGGCACTGACCGCAGGCGGTGGCGTCGGGCCCGCCGCCCCAGGGGCCGATGAGCACGGCCCGGGAGGTCAGCTGCACGTTGGCGGCCGGCCGGGTGTCGGCGTACGGGTCCGGGTGGCCGAAGCCGAGGACGTCGGCGGCTCCGAGCGGGACGACGTAGGGCGCGGGAAGCGGCCCGTTCCCGGGCGAACGGGTGTGGCGGGCGGTCAGCGCGGACTGGAGGCGGGTGCGCGCCACGTCCAGGGGGGTCGAGGCGGTGGCCGTCGTCGTCATGACTTGTCGCTCCAGCGGAAGGTCTTCAGCGCCACCGCGCCGAGGACGAGGGCGAATCCGGCGAGGACGGCGCAGGCGACGCCGATGTCGCTCAGGGTGCCGCCGCCGGTCAGCGCGCCCGAGACCCCGTCGTTGAGATAGCGCAGCGGCAGGACGCGGGAGAGGCTCTGCATCCAGCCGGGCATGGCGTCCAGCGGGAAGAACGAGCCGGACAGGAACGCCATGGGAATCATCAGGCAGTTGGCGACGGCGGCGACCGCCTCGGGGGTCTTCGCATAGCTGCCGACGATGACGCCGAGCGCGAGGAACGCGGTGATCCCGAGGACCAGCACCGGCAGGGCGAGCGGCCAGCGGCCGTCCAGCTGGAGCCCGAAGGAGGGCAGCAGGGCCACGGCCACGAAGAGGACCGCCTGGACGGCTCCGATGCCGAGCGCCAGGACGTAACGGGAGGCGAGGACGGCGGAGACGGGCGTGGGCGTCATCCGGATCAGCCGGAGGATGTCGTCGCGCCGCCACTGCATCAGGACGAAGCCGACGCCGAAGACGGCGGCGTTGCCGACGCCCCAGGACAGCACGCCGGGCGCGATGTAGTTGATGTAGGGCTTGCCGCTCTCCTCGACGGTCTGGCCGTGGAAGATCAGCCCGAAGACGACCAGGAAGATCAGCGGGAAGGCGAAGGTGAAGAAGAGGGTGGTGCGGTCGCGGGTGTAGGCCCGGTACCCGGCCTGGCTCAGCGCGGTGTAGGCGCTCATCGGGTGTCTCCGTATCGCTGGATCACTGCACGGGGGGGGGAGGACGGATCGACCTGAACTACGGCTGCGGCGCCCCGGCGCCGGTGCTCGCACCGGCACCGGCCTCCGTGCCGGTCAGCTCCAGGTACACGTCCTCCAGGCTGGCCGTCCTGGTCTGTACGCCCTGGAGTCCGGCGATCGCGTCGACGGCGGCCAGGACCTTGCCCGCGGCGAGGGTCTCCAGCACGACGGAGCCGCCCTCCTCGGTCACCCGGTCCACGTCCGGGATGGCGCGGGCCTGCTCGGGGGTGAGGCGGTCGGCCGGGACGAGCAGCCGGGTGGTCGGGCTGGAGGCGGCGATCAGCCGGCCGGGGCTGTCCAGTGCGGCGACCCGGCCCGCGACCATGATGGCGACCCGGTCGCAGAGCGCCTCGGCCTCGTCCAGGTGGTGCGTGGTGTAGACGATGGTGCGGCCCTGGCCCTTGAGGTCGCGCAGGACCTGCCACAGCGAGCGGCGGGCCTGTGGGTCGAGCGCGGCGGTCGGCTCGTCCAGGAAGATCAGCTCGGGGTCGTGGACCAGGGCGGAGGCGATGGCGAGCCGCTGCCGCTGACCGCCGGAGAGGTCGTCGACCCGGGTGTCCCCCTGTTCGGTGAGGCCGACGGAGGCGAGCGCCCGTTCGGCGGAGGCGGCGTCGCACCGGTAGAGGGCCGCCATGGTGGCCAGGTGTTCGCGGGCGGTCAGCCGGACGAAGAACGCCGAGGCCTGGGTCTGCACGCCGAGCCGGGGCAGCAGGGCGGTGTTGCGCGGCCAGGGGCTCTCCCCCAGGACCGTCACCGTCCCGGAGTCGGCGCGCCGCTGGCCCTCCATGATCTCGACGAGCGTGGTCTTGCCCGCCCCGTTGGGCCCGAGCAGCCCGAAGAACTCCCCGCGTGCGACGGTCAGCGAGACCCCGTCGACGGCCCGGGTCGCGCCGTACGTCTTGTGGACGTCGGCGAGGGCGACGGCGGGCCCGGCGGACGGTCCCGCAGGGGGGTCGTGGGGGGTGCGGGGGGCGGTGGACGTCATGGGTCTCTCCTTGGGATGGAACACCGGGCGCGGATGGAACACCGGGCCTGGGCGCGGGACTTCAGGCCGTCAGCAGATGATGGGCGGCCGCGACGACCAGGGCGACGACCAGGGCGAGAACGAGCACCGTGACCGACACGTAGGCGGGATAGGCGATCCGGGCGCGGCGCGGGTAGGCGGCCGCTTCCGGGGCGCGGCGCAGGGCGAGCCGCAGATAGGCGCCGGCCGAGGCGGCGAGGCCGGTGGCCCCGGCGAGCTGGCCCGCGATCCGGTAGCCGTCCAGCGGCGGCAGCGGTACGAGCATGGCGAACGCCTGGACGCTGCCGAGGAGCAGCAGCGCGGCGAACGCCTCGTGCGTGGCGCTGTCCAGCGGCGCGAACAGCCACAGCGCGCAGAACGGGAGCAGGAAGAGCAGGTTCATCACCGCACCGGCGGCGGCCGTGGCGATGCGGTGCCGACGGCTGCCGAAATAGAGGTAGTCGTCGACCGTGCAGTACATGATGACGGCGGGCAACCGCCACCGCAGCCCGATCTCGGCGACCCGCCCGCCGTGGTGCCGGGCCACCACCCCGTGCGCCAGCTCGTGGAGGGCGGTGCTCACCCAGAGCAGCACCGCCGTACCGGTCAGCAGCACCGGGTTGCCGAACAACTCCCGCACAGCGAGCAGCAGTTCGCCGGACCGGGCGACGACCACCACCTCCATGGCGAGGATCAGCACCAGCAGCGGCACCATCGCCCAGGGCGCGAGCAGAAAGCCGACGGCCCGGTGCAGACGGGCGGTGGTGGCGTCGGCGTCGGCCACGAGCGGAAGGGTGCCGCGCAGGAGGGTGCGCTTCTCCGGCGCCGCGGCAGGGGCCTTCGGCGCGGGGGCTCCGGCCAGCAGGCCCTTCGTCCCGAGCAGGGTCAGGAGCTGCTGCCAGTGGGCGTCCGCCAGCCGTCGCCCGTACTCCCCCGCGTACGCCTCACCGATCTCCGCGAGGCTCCGCCCGCCGTCCATGCGGGCGATGAGGAAGTGCTCCTTGGCCCCGACCTTGAAGGAGTTGCCGGTCTCGGCGTCCTTGATCAGGTGGACGGTCGCGGCCCCGTCCAGCAGCGCGTCGCTGAGCAGGACGCGGGGCCGCAACTCGGGGCGGTAGGAGGCGAGCGAGCCGGGGGCGGCCCCGGATGCGCTCATGCGGACTCCTTGAGGACCCGGCCCAGGACGTGGCTGAGGTAGGCCTCGTCGCGGATGGTGACGTGCAGTCGGTTGTTGGTCATATGCATGTACGGGGACAGCAGCAGCGGCAGCGCCACGGCCGGGTCGGTGACCCGCTCGTCCCGCTCGCCGTCCCAGGAGCGGAAGACCAGGTCTCCGCCCTCGGCCAGTTTTTCCGCGCGGTCGCGGAGTTCGGCGCAGTGCTCGGCCCAGCCGGCCAGCGAACCGGGCAGCGAGCGGGCGCTTCGGGGCGGGGCGGTGGCGGCCCGGACCCGGGCGAACCGGTCCCGCAGCCCGTCCGCCGTGCGGGCGTAGTTGCGGTCGTACTCGTCGGTGCCGATGAAACCGGTGCCGGGGAAGGCGCGGTGCCAGAACTCGTAGTAGCTGTCCAGGTAGGCGGTCAGCTCGTCCCGGCCGGGCAGGAAGGTCGAGGACATCACCATCATCAGCTGGGCGGCGGTGCCCAGCAGGACGGTGCGCAGGTGGAGGTTCTTGGTGGCCAGCGCGTCGATCACCAGGTCGCTGGAGTGCCGGAAGTGCCACTCGGCCAGCTCGATCCCGGCCGGCCCGCCGTACTTCCCGAACTCCGGCTCGTAGGGCTCACGGTGGCGGGAGTTGTTGGGGCGCAGATTCATCCGGCCCCGGTCGTCGGTGTAGTGGCCGCGCTCGCTGCCGGGGAACTCGATCTCGAAGAGGGTGTTGTAGAAGTCGTTGAGGAACCCGGAGTCGACCTCGTACAGCGCGGGCCGTTCGGCGAGGAACGTGTCCACGGCCCGTTCGGTGCGGCGGGCCACCTCCGGTTCGGCGGCGGGCGAGGACGGCTTCAGGCGCAGCCGCACGTGGGGGCCCTCCAGCCAGTAGTTGATGAAGAAGTACCCGGCGAGCAGCCCGTCCGCCTCCAGCTCCGCGACCAGCGGGCGGACGCAGTTCAGGAGGAAGGGACGGGGGTTGGCGGCGTAGAAGACGTGGGTGGCCTGCCAGGCTCCGGCGGCGGTGCCGGTACCGGTGGTCGCGGTCTCGGACGATGGGGTGGGGGGTGTCATGAGGTGCTCCTCCTGCGGACGGGTACGGCCGTCTCCACGGCCAGTTCGGCGACATGGCGGCCGTGGCCGGAGACGGTGGACAGTGCGTCCTCGTCCGGCAGCATCTCCCGGAACACCACCCTGGCCTCGGGAGACTTGACGAGCGCCTCGAAGGCCGACAGGGACAGCGGGCTGTCGAAGTCGAGGTACTGCGGTTTGGCCCCGGTCGCGCCCCGGGCCCCGGTGTCCGACACGGTCGCGAAGACCCGGTCGGGCAGTCCGTGGGTGCGCCGGAAGGCGTGCCAGTCCAGGAACCAGCCGTCCTCCGGTGTGCCGGGGCGGTGCAGCGGCAGGACGGCGGCCGGGGCGCTCCAGCTGCGCCGGCTCAGGACGAGCGAGCCGTGCCGCACCCGGGGCCGCCCGGTGACCCCGCCGCGCGGCTCGCCCTCGGGGACGCCCGCCCACACGTTGAGCGGGGCCATCGAGGTCGGCGAGAGGAGGAGCAGGGTGCGGGGCAGTTCGGGCAGGGCGAGCGGGACCAGGTAGCCGAGGTAGACGGGGATCACCTCGCGGTCCAGGCGGACCGAGCGCAGGACGAGCCGGTCGGCCCCGGGGTCGTGCACGAGGTAGAGGTCGTCCAGCGCGATCCGGAACTCCGGTTCCAGTGTGCCGCGTTCACCCGGGCAGACGATCTCGTACGGGGTGAGCCGGCCGTGCAGGTTGAGGTTGCTGGTGACCGGGCCGCCGGTGACCTCGGCGAGGACCGCGCCTTCGGGGACGAGGGCGTCGGTGCCCGCGAGGAGCTGTTCGTCGAGGCCGTCGAAGAGCTGGGTGAACCGGGTGAACGAGAACGACACCCCGCCGTAGGACCGGTTGAGGACGACGAGCGGGTCACCCGGCCGGTCGGCGATCTGTACGTGGTGGCTCATCGGCGCGAACTCCGGTGCGAAGTCGGCCAGTTCAGCGGCTGTCGCGTCCAGGAAGGATGCGTCGAGCCGCACTTCGGCCGCGCCCGGTTCCGCCGCCTCCGCCGTCCGCCACACCGCGGCCATCCGGTCGGTGAAGGTGCGGCGGGCGGTGTCCAGGGCGCGCAGCTTCTCCAGGCCGAGCCAGTTGACCTCGGGGACGTAGGCGCCGTCGGCGTCGTACGGGGTGCGGCCGGCGGAGAACGTCATGTACTGGTCGAAGAAGTCCTCGTGGAAGTCGTGGACCAGCTTCAGCAGGTCGTCGCAGCGCCCGCCGTGGCCGTACCGGGCGAGGAAGAAGCCCTGGAAGGTGATCCGCTGCGGGAGGGTGAGGTCGAAGGCGGGCAGCACCCGCTCCACCGCCGACAGCGGTCCGGCGGCCAGGTCCTGCCAGGCGTCGGCATCCAGCATCACGCCGGAGCCCGCCGCCCGCGGGAAGCCGGAGGAAGCCGGGGAGCCCGAGGGGCCCGAGGGGCCCCAGGAGCCCGGAGAGCCCGGAGAGCCCACGGAACGCGGAGGGCCCGGAGAGCCCGCCGCCGCGTCCTCGTACAGCAGCGTCTGCGGGACCTTCGCCCGCTCCGCCCCCAGCTCCTCCTCCTGGACCGCCCGCAGCCCGGCCCGTACGGACTCCAGCAGGGCCCGCCGCTCGTCCGGGCCCGCGTCGGCGAAACGGTCGGCCCGGGCGGCGGGCTCCTCCAGCCGGTCCGCGAGCCGGTCGGCCCAGGGACGGTCCAGGCCGCGCAGCGCGTCCTGGAAGGCGCGGAGCGGGTCGATGTCGTGGACCTCGGTGCGCAGGCACGGCACCTGGACCATGCCGACGTCCAGGAGCGCCCCGAGATACTGCTCGCACTCCTCGCGCGCCGCGCCCCGGTCCTGCTCCAGCCAGGCCGCCAGCTCGCCGTAACGCAGAGTGCCGCGTTCCTCGAAGAGGCCGAGCAGCCGTTCCAGGGTGCCGCTGCGGCGCAGGAAGAACAGCCGGTCCTTCACCGCGTCGAAGGTGACGGCCGCGTCCTCGTCGCCCGTGGTGACCCAGCGCCGGACGTAGCGGACCCGGTCGTCGTCGCGCCCCCAGCCGGAGGCGAGGGCGAGCGGCAGATCGGCGCGGCGGACGGGGTCGGCGATCACCGCGTCGGCGAGCCGGCCCAGCGCCACGACGTTGAGCCGGACCTGCGTCCGCCACTCCTCGCCGACCCGCACGCGCAGCCCGTCGGAGCCGCCGAACACGCCGGGGGCGACGCCGGTGAAGGTGGAGAAGGGGCTGGTCTTGCAGGCGGTCCGGTAGACGTAGGAGAGCAGCGAGCGCTCGATCTTGCGCTGCTTGCGGTCCGGCCGCGCCCCGGCGTCGCCGGCCGTCTTCCGCCGGTAGCCGTCGAGTTGGGCGTCCAGGGTCGGCGAGGCGAGCAACAGGCCCTTGCGCAGGCGCTCGTGACCGGCGATCCGGGCCAGTTCGGTGCGGCTGCGTCCGGTCTCGGCGGCCAGCAGTCCGGCCCCGGCGCTCCGCAGCTCGTCCAGGGCCCGGCGGCCGGTCAGCCAGTCGGCGAGGGCCCGGGCGGCGGCCGGGTCGAGGGCGCGGACCCGGGCGAGGGCGGCGTCGGCGGCCACCGGGTCCGGCAGCCGGTTGTTGAAGACGTCACGGCGCAGTTTCAGCAGGGCGCGGCGCAGCGGTTCGTCGTCGCTGCCGCCGATCAGCCCGTGCAGCTGGTCCGCGGCCTTCTCGGCCGACAGCGCCAACTGCGCCGTGGTGTCCAGCACTTCGTCGGCCCAGCTGCGGCTTTCGGGGCAGCGCAGGGCCTGGACGTCCTCGACCGGGAGCCCGGCGACGCGCAGCATGAACGCGGGCCGCCCATCAGGAGAGTTCGTCAGGTCTGCGGCGTTCGGAGTGTTCACGGTGTCGGTCATCGTCGTCCCCCGCTCAGGCGATCTCGTAGCGGAAGTCGGCCGGGGCGGGGCGTTCGTTGCCGATCATCATGATCAGCAGGGGCGCCTCGTCCGTCCCTTCGAGCCCCAGCTCCTCGATGTAGGAGATGTTGTCGAAGCCGAGGGCGACTCCGCAGCCGAGGTCCACGGCCGCCGCGGCGGTGTAGACGGACTGGGCGACGGCCCCGATGGTGGCGTTGACCAGCCGGTAGCCCCGGTCTCCGACCGCGTCGAGCACGGCGGTGGTGCGGACGGTGGGCACCAGCACGGCTCCGGTCTGCTCCAGGTTGTAGTTGGCGAGGAAGTAGTTCTTCTGGAGGAACTCCCCCGGCCTGCCCTCCTTCACCCGCCGCAGGCTCCGCGCCTCGGGGTCGTAGGCGTACGAGCCGGGCTCGACGCCCTCGACATGGCCGACGAACGCGTACAGCTTCGCCAGCCGTACGTCACCGGTGTCGCCGCCGAGCCGTGATCCGGCGGCGGCCGCCGCCAGGCAGGCGGCCAGCTGGTCGGCGGTGACCGGCTTCCGGGCGTCGAACCGGCCGAAGCTGGAGCGGCGGGCGCGCAGGGCGGTGCGGACGTCGGCGTCCAGCGGCCGGGCGGCCGGGAGCGTGACCTCCGGCAGCCGCTCGTCGGCGGGGTGCGCGGCGGCCGGGGCCAGTGCGCCGGGGGCGGGCCGGGCGGTGGCGTCGGCGGAGGTGGCGGCCTGCATGCGGAGCAGCGCGTCGAAGGTGAGGACGGTACGGGAGCGCTCGACGTCCTTGTGCCGGACGGAGACAGGGGTGGCGGCGACCTGCGACCGGTCCGAACTCACGTCAGCACCGGCCCATGTGAGCGGCACGACGGCGAAGATGCCCTCCTCCCGCGGGTCGAACCCGAGCAACTCCGCGATCCGTTCCTCGTCGAACCAGAGGGCCGGCTCGACGGCCAGCCCCCGGGCGGCCGCCCACATCCGCCAGGTCTGGACGCAGGCCCCGAGGTCCATGGAGACGGCGTGGAAGGAGAAGCTGTTGTACTTGAAGGAGTTCTGCCAGTACTTGATGCCCAGCACCAGGTACTGATCGGTCTCCGGCCCCGGCGCGCCCGCGCCCAGCGCGTCGCGGACCCGGCCGGAGACATCGCCCGTGAGCAGCCGCTGCATGGAGTGGTGCCGGGTGGAGTAGTAGTGCACGCCCGGCGGAACGGGGCCGCTCGGCCCGGACACCCAGTGGATGCTGACGGGGTACAGCCCGCCGCCGGAGGCGGAGCCGCGCGACCAGTTGGCCAGCGGGTAGAACGGCAGCGCGTTCAGGTCCGTGTTGGCCTGGACGCCGAGGCGGCGGCCGGTCAGCCCGTACGAGTCACGGAGCATGCCGGAGAGCGAGCCGAGGTCGAACTCCCCCTGGCCCGGACCGCCTTCGGGGAACAGGCCCCGGTCGAGCGTCGCCCCGGGCGGGTAGGGGGCGTCCGGCAGCGGGAAGCCGTCCGTGCCCGGGTGGAACTTGGCCTTGCGGGGGCCGTCCTGCCAGTTCGGCACATAGTCCACGGGGTCCATCGGGACCCGGCCGCGGTGCATGATCGCGGCGGCGTATTCATGGGCGTATCCCATGGCGAGCTCCTTGGTCACGGCAAGAGGGAGCGGGAGGAGGAAGGGCCCGGCGGGCGCGGGCCGGGGGCGGGAGGAGGCGGGGTCATGGGAACGGGTGCGGGGCCGGGTTGAGGTCGGCGTCGGTGAGGTCCGCCGCCCGCAGGCCCGCCTCGCGCAGGGCGGTGCGCAGCCGGGGCATGCGCAGGGCGCGCTGGCGGGTCCAGCCGAAGTCGATCGGCAGCAGCCCGGGCACGATCACGCTCACCGTGGTCAGGCCCAGATCGCGCTGTTCCGGCATGGTCTGGTCGACGACGACCACGTCGAACCCGGCGGCGGCGACGGCGTCCACGCAGCGCGTGAGGTCCTCGCGGAGGTCGTCGGAGACCGGAAGCACGGGCCGCGCGCCGGGCCCGTCCCCGTACAGCTCGTCGAAGGAACGGAGGGGCGGGCGGGCGCTTCCCGGTGCGCCGAGCAGGAAGTCCGCGTGGTCGCCCATCTCCGGGATCCCGTACGCCAGCGGGTGGTCGTGCAGCGCCTCGACCTTCGCGAAGTCGTACGTCATCGCGCGCAGCCGCTGCTCGTCGCGCTCGGTGCGGCCCTGGAGGTTGACGGCGTCGGTGGCGATCTCGCAGAGCGCCCCGGCGAGCGCCGCCTCCGGGTCGAGTCCGGCCCCCGCGCCGAAGCACATCCGGCCGGGCCCGCCGTCGGGGCGGACGGCGACGCCGGTGACGACGGGGATCGGGAAGGTGATCCGGGTGTCGAAGAACCGCGCCTCGTAGCCGTACATCTCCAGCCGGTCCACCATCTGCCGGGTGGCGGGGCGGCGACTCGTGCGCGGGTCGATCTCGGGCAGGGCGGCCCGCCCGTACCAGGAGAGCAGGAACGCGTCCCGCTCGACGACCTCCATCAGGCCGAAGAAGACGGCCTCCTCCAACGCACCGCCGCTGGCACAGCCGTTGGAGCTCTCCTGTACGAACCGGTTCTCCAGGCCCGGCGCGTGGTAGTACGTGAGCACCTCGGGGACCAGGACGGTGTGTCCGTCGCGCAGCGACCAGCCGCGCACCCAGGGGATCTCGCGGTCCGGGGTGAAGGGCAGGACGCGGGGGTTGGCGCGGTGGAAGTCGTCGGAGTAGAGGCCGCAGACGCGCGGGTCCACGACGGCCCGCCCCTCGGCGCGCAGGGCGTGCAGGCTGGCCCGCACCTGGGCGCGTTTGGCGCGGGACCGCATGCCCGCGTACCGCTCCAGGCCCTCCAGGACCCCGATACGGAGGCTCTCGGCGAAGGTGTCGGCGTGCCCGCCCCAGAACGTCTCGCGCAGGTACGGCCCCGAACGCATGGAGAAGCAGCCGATGGTGGCGGAGGTGGACGTGGAGGAGACGTCCTGGACGACGGAGGGCCCGAGCGACCCGCAGACGGGGTTGGCGTACGGCGCGACGGGCAGCTCGTACGCCCCGATGTCCCGGACCCGGAAGCCGTCGGGCCGCAGCTTGGGCGCGGCCCGCAGGGTGAGGGCGGCCGAGGCGTCGCTGTCGGGCTCGGGCCGCCCGCAGCCGGGGCACTCCGGGTCGGGGACGAGCGGGTAGTGGCGGACGGCCAGGGTCTGGAGGTCGACGAGATGGACGGCGGGGAAGGCTCCGGTGCCCGGTCCGCCGCCGTCCGCGCGGGCGGCGACGACACCGGCGAGGGCTTCGGCCGCGAAGGGGGTGATGTACGGGGACGGGCCCGCCGCCCGGGTTCCGGAACCGAGCTCCAGCGCCTCGCGCAGCGCGACGGACCGCACACCCTGCCAGCGCCGCTCCAGGCAGCGGGCGCAGGGGCGTTGCCCGGCTCCGGGCCGCGCGGGGAACGGGCCGACGACGGCGTGCCGCCCGTAGTAGCGCACGGGGACGGTGCGGGCGGGGTCCGCCACGGCCTCGTCGCCCGCGACGGTACCGGGGCCCGCCGCCGTTTCGTCGCCCGCGACGGTGGCGGCGGAATCCATCGCCCCGTCGCCCGCGAACGCGTCGCGTACGCCGAGGGGTTGGACGTCCACCGGGGTGGCGCCCGTCGCCTCCCCGCCGTGCCGGGCGAGCCCGTCGCGCAGGAGCGCCGCGAGCAGCCGGGTGGACTCGGCCAGCACGGGTGCGGAGTGTGTACGGCTCACCGCCGGGGCGTCCGGCAGGGTCTCAACGGCCATCGGGGGCGCCCTCGCCGTCCACCGTGAGCAGCACCCGGGCCGTGGCGATCGGTCCGGAGTCCAGGTCCGCCGGGGTCGTCGGCGCGTACAGGGCGTCGCGGCCCGCGGACCGCAGCGCCTCCAGCACCGCGTCGAACGTGGTCTCGGCCGCGTCCGCCGCAACCGACTCCCCGCCCACCGCGATCGCCCCGGGGGCCAGATCGGCCACCAGCGGATCGCCCAGGTCGACCACCGCCCCCGGGTCCTCGGCGGCGAGCTGCACCTGGCCGAGCAGGTCACGCAGGGCGGACGCGGCCGCCGTACGCCGGGACAGCCCGGCCCCGACCGCCCAACGGGCTGCGGCGGCGGGGCCGTTCGCCTCGCGGGCCAGCACCACGTGCGCCGAGGTGCGGTCCGCCTCGCCCAGGTCCAGGAGGTCCACGGCGATGTCCAGGTTGGCGGCGGACTTCAGCAGGAACACCAGCTCCGGGTCCTCACCGCCGACCGCCAGCGGGCTCACCCGGCCCGCGCCCCGTACCGCGCGGAGCAGCGCGTCGTGGGCGAGCGCGGACAGCAGCCCGCGGCCCGCCGCCTCCGCCGCGCTGCCTCCCGCCCCCGCGCCCGCCGTGGTCGCCAGGTGCGCCCGGTCGTGGTTGTGCGGCCCGAACGGGCGCAGGGCGGCGGCCGGTACGCGTACCGGATCCTTGCCGATCAGCGAGGTGGCGACCGTCCAGGCGACGGGCACGGCCCCGGTGCCGCCGCCGGTCGTCAGGGCGTCGGGCCCGAACGTCCGCAGCGCCTGCCCACCGCCCTCCGCCTCCGAAGCCAGGGGGACCACGTGCTCCACATACGCCTCGGCCGCCGCGTACAGCGCCCGGGTCCGCGCCCCGGCCAGATGGTGCACGTCGAACGCGGCGATCCGGCGGCGCTCGCCGCCCCCGAGCGCCAGCTCGACCCGGCTGAGCTTCAGCGGGGTCTGGGTCAGCTCCTCGTCGTCGTAACGGCGGAAGATCCCGGTGTACGGGCGGACCAGTGCCGTGCTGATCCGGTTGAGCTCCTCGACCAGGCCCTCCGCGTCGCGGGCGGTCTCCACGGTCGCGGTGACGGGCAGCGCGAGCGGGCCGGGCAGGGCCGCGGGGCCGTCAGCGGGGAGCGCGGCGCAGCGGACGCACCGGGGGTGGGGCCGGACCGGTTCGGCCATCACGTCCAGCGATTCCAGGTCCTGGACGAGGACCTGGCCGGCCGTCTCGGCGGGCAGTGCGCCGGTGGTCAGGCGGAAGATCTCGTAGCCGACGAGGTTGCCGGCCATCGCGGCGACCGGCCCGGACAGGGCGGCCCCGCCGGCCGGTACGGCCCCGGCCGCCTCGCTCCACAGCCCGGCCGCCGTGTCCGCGTCGACGTTGCCGCCCAGCCGCAGCAGGGCGCAGGACCAGCAGCCGGTGGAGCCCGCGGTGGAGAGCGGGCCGACGATCAGGCGGCGGCCGAACAGCCAGGCGGGGATGAGGGTCACGCCCTCGGGCACCCCGGCGGCCAGCAGCCGGTGGGTGCGCGCCCCGGCGTCCGCGCCGGTGACCACGACGACGTCGTAGCCGTCCAGGGCGGCCCAGCCCGCGTCCGTCCCGGCGGTGAGCGTCCCGACGCGCGCCCCGTTGGCGGCGGCCTCGGCGGTGACGTCGTCAAAGGCCGCGACGGTGCCGATGCGCGCGCAGCCGTTGCGCACCAGGCTCAGCGCGCACCAGCGGGCCGTCTCGTCGTCGCCGAGGACGGCGACGCGGGTGGCGCGGTAGCGGGCGAAGCGGGCGGGGGCGTCGTCGGTGTAGTGGTCGACGTAGGCGATCTGCGCGGCGAACCGCTCGGCGGTCTCCGCGTCGAGGGCGTCCGCCGCCGGGTCCGCCTCGGGAATGTCGCGGGCGAAGCCGCGCGCGTACAGCGTCTTGACCAGTTCGGCGGCCATCGCCCGCTGTGCGGGCCCGAATCCGGCGCACAGGTCGGTCAGCCGGTGGTGCCCGGTGAGGTGCGGGACGACGAGGGAGGCGAAGCGGTAGGCGGTGCGGCCGGTGAGGTGGAAGCCGCCGTCGGCGTTGTGGAACAGCACCCCGCCGGGGGTCTCGGTGAACAGCACGTCGCGGCGGATGCGCGGCCGGGTGCCGGCGAGCGCGTCGAACGCGGTCGTCGCGGGCGCTGCGGGCGCTGCGGGCGCCGATGGGGTCGCGGCGGGTGCGGCAGGCGTGGCAGGGGCTGTGGGGGCGGCGCTCTCGGCCATGGGGGTCACACCTTCTCTGTGCGGCGGTCGCGGATCCGGGCGGTTCTTCGTACGTGGGCGCGGAGCAGGTCGTGGATGCGGTACGGGCCCGGCGGGCCGTCCTCCAGCAGTCCGGCGTCGGCGAGTTGCTCCCGTACGGCTTCGGGAACGGGGCCCTCGTCCTCGGGGCCCCGGTCGGCGAGCAGCTCCGGCGGGCCCTGGGCGAGATGGGCGAAGGCCTCCGACAGCCGGGGGTCGAGGCGGTCGAGCGCCCGGTCGAAGAGGCCGGTGACCGAGTGGTCCGGGGAGTCGGTCAGGGTGAGCCGGGCGAGCGGGTCGTCGCCCAGCCAGTCGACGGCGTCGGCGAGCCGCAGCCCCGGCCGGGTCAGCAGCCGGGCGGTGAGGATGCGCAGGGCGGCGGGGAAGTGGCCGCACAGGGCGGCGAGTCGGCGGGCGGAGCGGGGTTCGGCCTCCACCCGCTCGGCGCCCAGGGTGGCCAGCAGCAGGGCGTGCGACTCGGCGTCGGTGAAGGCGGTCAGGCGCTGCACCCAGCCGCCGTGGGTGGCGATGAGCCCGCCGAGCCCCATCCGGCTGGTGACCACGACGGCGGGATCCGGCCCGTCGGCGGAGACCGGCGGGAGCAGCGGGCGCACCTGGTCGGCGTCGACCACGTCGTCCAGGATCAGCAGGACCCGCCCTTCGCCCGACTCCCGCAGCGCGAGCGCCACTTCGGCGGCCACCTCGTCGGCCGTGCGGGGTTCGCCGTCCGCGCGGGTCATCCGGACGAGCAACTGCCCGGCGGGGAAGGCGTCCCGGACGAGCCGGGCGACATGCTGGGCGAGCGCCGACTTGCCGATGCCGGGCGCGCCGGACACCAGGACGGTGAGCGGCCGGTGGTCCTCGGGGCCGGAGGCCGCGGGTGCGGTGAGGCGGGCGGCCAGGGCGGCGGCCTCGGCGGCCCGCCCGGTGAAGTGCGGCACGGCCGGCACGGGCCCGACGCCGGATGCGGCGGCCGGGGCGAGCGCCGCGCCACCGGCCGGGGCGACCGCGGACGCGCCGCCGGCCGGAACCGCGGCGGCCGAGGTCGTGAGCGGAACGGCCACGGACGAGGCCGGGGCGGCGGCCGGGAGGGGGACGGTCTCGCCCCGGATGACGCGGGAGGCCTCGGGCCCGGCGGAGCCCAGGTCCTCGCCGCGCAGGATGGCCAGTTCGAGGCGGCGCAGCGAGGGCGAGGGGTCCACGCCCAGCTCCTCCAGCAGGAAGCCCTTGACCCTGCGGTACTCGGCGAGGGCCTGGGACTGGCGTCCGGTGCGGTAGAGGGCCTCGATGAGCTGTTCGTGGAAGCGTTCGTGCCCGGGATATACGCGCGTAGCGGTCCACAGGTCGACGAGCGCCTCACCGCAGCGCCCGAGCCCCAGCAGCAGGTCGCAGACCCGCTCGACCGCGCGCAGCCGTTCCTCCGCGAGCCGGGGCACCTCGTCGCGGTGCAGGACCTCGGACCGTACGTTGGCGAGCAGCGCGCCCTGCCAGAGGGCGAGGGCTTCCCTGAGCACGTGGAGCTCCGCCTCCGGGTCCCGGTCCAGACCGGCGGCCCGGCGCACCTGGTCGCGGAAGCCGAGGAGGTCCAGGGTGGGCGGTGCGGCGGTGATCCGGTAGCCGCCGGGCACGGCTTCGATGGCGGTGCCGGTGACCCCGTGCTTGGCGAACAGCCGGCGGAGCCGCAGGACGCAGGTCTGGAGGGCGGCCCGGGCGGTGGCGGGCTGTTCCTCGCCCCACACCGCGCGCTGCAAGTACTCGGCGGAGACCGTGGAGTTGGCGTTCAGGAGGAGTGCGGCGAGCAGGTTCGCGGGCTTGGAGGGCTGGAGGACGACGGTGTCGGGTCCGTCCGCGAGGGCCAGCGGCCCCAGCAGCTGGAACCGCATCACGCTCGGCACCTCTAGTCCCAGCCGTTGACCAGCTTGCACACCCGAACGGGCGGGGAATCCGGGGGGAGTCGGCCGATGACGTCCGCCAACTCCGTACAGATCATCCGGGTGATGTCGTCGGCGACGGGCGGGTGGCCCGTGGGCGTGGTGGCCGATGCGGTGCCGGTGGAGAGGGTGAGGGCGGCGAGGGCGATCCCGGTGACGAGGGCGGCGGCTCTGGCCGGGCGGCGCTGCTTCTGCGCGAGCGAAGACCTGGACACGTGTTCCCCTTCGACGGTGGCGTCGGAGCCGGGGTCCTCCCGGCACGGACGACGATGCCAGCGCGGAACGCGCCACGAGAGAGGCGGCGGTGTCAGCTTGCTGCACGGTCTCCCGCGGCCGTGTGCAGCAAGCTGACACGGTCCGCCGTGACCGTCCGGCCGGAGCGGGGAACGGGGGGCGAGGAAAGAGCCGTCGGCACCGGAGCCGGGGCCGGGGAACAGGTCGGCCCCGGGACGTTTGGAGGAACGCCCCGGGGCCTGCCGGTCATCCTACGGTGACGCCCGGAGGGTCACGGCCGTCGGGCCACGGTGACGCCCGGAGGGTCGCCGTCACCGGGCGGGACGGTGTTCACCCGTCCGTCGCGATGGCGTTGAGGACGTTCATCCGGCCCGCCCGGAAGGCCGGGACGAGAGCGGCGAACAGTCCGACGAGGGCGGAGCAGGCGAAGACCGTGAGGATCGTCGGCCACGGGATCTCCAGGACCTCCAGGCCCTCCAGCGCCAGCAGCTTCTGCGCCGCCGTGCCCCAGCCCATCCCGAGCCCGAGTCCGAGCAGCGCCCCGAAGAGGGCGATGACCACGGACTCCAGCCGGATCATGCGGCGCAGCTGGCGGCGGGAGAGCCCGATGGCGCGCATCAGGCCGATCTCGCGGGTCCGCTCGACCACGGACAGGGCGAGGGTGTTCACCACACCGAGCACCGCGACGATGATCGCCAGAGCGAGCAGACCGTAGACGATGTTCAGCAGCTGGCCGATCTGGTTCTTCAGGTCTTCCTTGAAGTCGGCCTGGTTCTGCACCTTGTAGACCGGGTATTCGGCCATCGCGCTCTTGAGGGCCGCGTACGCCTCCTTCTCCTTGCCCTCCTCCGCCTTGCCGAACATCGCCACGTTCTGCGGCATCTTGTCGGCGGGGACGTAGGAGGCGGCCGTGGTGAGGTTGGTGTACATCGCGCCGCGGTCGATGTTGGTGTCGTCGGAGGTGATGGCGGCGACCTTCAGCTTCGCCGTCTCCCCGGCCGTGAACGCGACGGTGAGGGTGTCGCCGACCTTGACGCCGTGCTTCTCGGCGTAGTCCTCGCCGACGGACATGGCGTCCTTGCCGTACGCCTTCGAGAGGTCGCCGGAGAGCGCGGTGCGGCGGACGTCCTGCTGATAGGTCGGGTCGGCGGCGGTGATGCCGTCGTCCTCCGTCGTGCCGTCCGGGGTGGTGATCTTCGCCTTGACGAAGGTGTAGGCCGTCAGGTGCTCCAGGCCCGGCACCGCCTTCAAGGCTTCGGCGGCCTGCGGCACGATCGGCCGCCCGGCGCCGCTGTCCTGGACGATGAAGTCCGCGCCGACCGACTTGTCGAGCTCCTCGGTGGCCGAGGCGACCATGGAGGAGCCGACGACGGACAGGCAGGCCACCAGGGCGAGCCCGATCATCAGGGCGGCGCCGGTGGCTCCTGTACGCCGGGGGTTGCGCAGGGCGTTGCGCTCGGCCAGCCGGCCGACCGGTCCGAAGAGCCGCAGGACGACGACGCTCAGCCCGCGCACCACCACGCCGGCCAGCAGCGGGCCGATCACGATGAAGCCGATGAGGGTCAGCAGCACGCCGAGGGCGAGGAACATCGAGCCCTCGGTGGCCTTGTCGGCCTGGGTGGTCGCCCACAGGGCGGCGCCGCCCGCCGCGGTCAGGAAGAGGCCGATACCCGCCCTGACCCAGCCGGACCGGCCGTCGGCGGGGGTTCCGGCGTCGCGCAGGGCGGCCATCGGGGAGACTTTGCCGGCCCGGCGGGCCGGGATGTACGCGGCGAGGACGGTGACGATGACGCCGAGCGTCAGGCCGATCGCCGGGGTCGTCCAGGCGACGGTGAGGTCCCGGGTGGACAGCTCCATGCCGACGGCGCCCATCAGCTTCATCAGCCCGACGGCGAGGCCGACGCCGGCCGCGACGCCGAGGACGGAGCCGACGATGCCGAGGAGGACCGCCTCCACCAGCACGGACCGGTTGACCTGCTTGCGGCTGGAGCCGATGGCCCGCATGAGGCCGATCTCGCGGGTGCGCTGGGCGACCAGCATCGAGAAGGTGTTGACGATGAGGAAGATGCCGACGAGGAAGGCGATTCCGGCGAAGCCGAGCATCGCGTACTTCATGACGTCCAGGAAGGCGCCCATCTCGTTCTTGTTGGCGTCGGCGGCCTCCTGCTGGGTCTGGAGCTTGTACGCGGTGGTGTCGCCGAGGGCGGCGGCCACGTTCTTCTTCAGCTGGGCGTCGCTGACGCCGCTCCCGGCCGTCACCAGGATCTGGTTGAAGACGTCGGGGGCGCCCAGCAGGTGCTTCTGCGCGGTGGCGGTGTCGAGGTAGACGACGGCCGCGCCCGGGTTGGTGACGGTGAAGGACGCGATGCCGCTGATCTTCGCCCGGAGGTCACCGGTGGCGGCGATGGTGCGCAGCTCGTCGCCGATCGCGAGCTTGTGCTTCTTCGCGGTGTCGGCGTCGACCATCACCTCGGTGGGACCGCGGGGTGCGTGCCCGGAGGTGATCTCCATCGAACGCAGGTCGTTCTTGGTCCAGTTGCTCGCGATGGTGGGAGCGCCGGTGTCGGAGCCCATGTTCTTGTTGTCGCGGTCGACGACGGTGACCGCCATGGAGAAGGCGGACCCCTCGGCCCGCTCCACCCCGTCGGCCTTCTCGACCTGCTGGATCACGGAGGCGGGCAGCGAGACGGGCTTGCCGTTGTCGGGCTGCTCGCCGTCGTCGGCCGCGCTCTTCGGACTGACGGTGACGTCGGGCGAGGAGATGGTGAAGAGCTTGTCGAACGTGGTGTTCATCGTGTCGGTGAAGACGAGCGTGCCGCAGACGAACGCCACGGACAGCAGCACCGCCACGGCGGAGAGAGCCATCCGGCCCTTGTGCGCGAGGAAGTTGTGCAGTGAGGTCTTCCAGATGGTCATGACGTCCGCCCACGTGCGTCGAAGTGCTTCATGCGGTCGAGGACCTGCTCCGCGGTCGGGTTCTGCATCTCGTCGACGATGGAGCCGTCGGCGAGATACAGCACCCGGTCCGCGTAGGACGCGGCGACGGGGTCGTGGGTGACCATGACGATGGTCTGGCCCAGCTCGTCGACCGACTTGCGGAGGAAGGACAGGACTTCGGCCCCGGCCCGGGAGTCCAGGTTGCCGGTGGGCTCGTCGCCGAAGATGATCTCCGGCCGGGCGGCGAGCGCCCGGGCGACGGCGACGCGCTGCTGCTGACCGCCGGAGAGCTGGGTCGGACGGTGCTTGAGCCGCTCGGCGAGGCCGACGGTCTCCACGACCTGCTGGAGCCAGGCGGCGTCGGGCCTGCGGCCCGCGATGTCCATCGGCAGCGTGATGTTCTCGATCGCGTTGAGCGTCGGGAGCAGGTTGAACGCCTGGAAGATGAACCCGATCCGGTCGCGCCGGAGCTGGGTGAGCTTCTTGTCCTTGAGCTTGGTGATCTCGGTCTCGTCGAGGAAGATCTCGCCCGACGTCACCGTGTCGAGCCCGGCCAGGCAGTGCATCAGGGTCGACTTGCCGGAGCCGGACGGGCCCATGATCGCCGTGAACTGCCCGCGGGCGATGTCCACGTCGACGTGGTCGAGCGCGACGACCCGGGTCTCTCCGGTGCCGTACGCCTTCACGACCTGCCGCGCTCGCGCCGCTACGGCCGTACGCCCTCCAGTGCCCCCGTGCCTGGGAATGGTCACAGCCGTTGTCACGGTATTTCTCCTATGTCGGTCGATGACTGGACGTCGTCGGCTACGTTCCGAGTCTGGGTTCCGGACGGTGTCCGGCGCGATGGTGCTCAGCGCAGTCTTCGGGTGGGGTTTTCCCCACCCGCCCCCCTGCGGTGGGCCGTAGCGGCGACGTAAGAAGAGGTTAAGGACATGCCCCCTGCCGCCACGTCCTCCGCCGGGAGGAACGGGCCCTGGCCCCTTTGAGGGGGCGCCCCCTAGGGGTCTCGTCCGCCAGGCGGAGGCGAGGTCAGGGGCACGGTTCGGCCCGGCGGGGCGGCGGGCGGCGACGCGGGCGGACCGGCCGGCGAACCGGAGCGGAGGGGTCCGCCGGAGACCCCTTCCGCACCCTGCCGGTCCGCCACCCCTGCCCGGCACCATTCCGGTGGACCCTCCCCTTCCGGGGCTCCCGGATGAGACAGTGCCCCGGGAGATACGTGCATAGGGAAGGAAACCCGGTGAGCGGCACGGACGGCGGCGGAAAGAGCGGCACAGGCGATACGGGGTCGCATGCGGGTGACAGCGCGGGCCCCGCCCCGGGCGGCAGGAGCGCCGCGCCGCCCGCCCTCACCACGCCCCGCGGCCGCCGCCCCGTCGTGGCGGCGCTCATGCTCGGCATGGCGCTGGCCGCCATCGACGGCACCATCGTCTCCACCGCCGTCCCGCAGATCGTCGGCGACCTCGGCGGCTTCACCGTCTTCTCCTGGCTCTTCTCCGGCTATCTGCTGGCCGTCACCGTCACCCTCCCCCTGTACGGGAAGCTCTCCGACACCTTCGGCCGCAAGCCGGTCCTGATCGCCGGGATCATCCTGTTCCTGGCCGGCTCGGTCCTCTGCGCGGCCGCCTGGAACATGGCGGCGCTCATCGCCTTCCGGATCGTCCAGGGCCTGGGTGGCGGCGCGCTCCAGGGCACCGTCCAGACCATCGCGGCCGACCTCTACCCGCTGAAGGAACGCCCGCGCATCCAGGCGAAGTTGTCCACGGTGTGGGCCACCTCGGCGGTGGCCGGACCGGTGGTGGGCGGGCTGCTCGCCGGATACGCGGACTGGCGGTGGATCTTCCTGATCAACCTCCCGGTCGGCGCGGTCGCCCTCTGGCTGGTCGTCCGCCACCTCCACGAACCGGCCCGCCCCCGCCCCGCCGCCCGGCCCAGGGTCGACTGGGCGGGCGCGCTGGCCGTCTTCGCGACCGGCGCCCTGCTGCTCACGGCGCTCGTGCAGGGCGGCGTCGCCTGGCCCTGGCTGTCGGCGCCCTCGCTCGGCCTGTTCGGGATCAGCGCGGTGCTGGCGGCGCTGACCGTCGTCATCGAGCGGCGGGCGGCGGAGCCGATCATCCCGGGCTGGGTGTGGCGGCGGCGCACCATCGCCTCGGTCAACCTGGCGCTCGGCGCGATGGGCCTGCTGATGGTCGCGCCGACCGTCTTCCTGCCCACGTACGCCCAGTCGGTGCTGGGCCTCGGCCCGATAGCCGCCGGGTTCGTGCTCTCGGTGATGACGCTGAGCTGGCCCGTCTCGGCGGCCCTGTCCGACCGGGTCTACAACCGCATCGGCTTCCGGCTCACCGCGATCATCGGCATGAGCTGCGCCCTGCTGATCCTGCTGGCCTTCCCGCTCCTCCCCTATCCCGGCGAGCCCTGGCACCCCGCCCTGCTGATGCTGCTGCTCGGCGCGGCCCTCGGCCTGTTCCAGCTGCCGCTGATCGTGGGCGTGCAGTCGACGGTCGGCTGGGCGGAGCGCGGTACGACGACGGCCTCCGTCCTCTTCTGCCGCCAGGTCGGCCAGAGCATCGGCGCGGCGGTCTTCGGAGCCGTCGCCAACGGCGTCCTGGCCGCCCGACTCCTGGACGCCCCGGTGACCGGCCTGCCCGACGACCTGGACGCGGTGGCCCGCACCCTGGAGGACCCGGGCGGCCTCTCGGCGGCGGCGACGGACTATCTGCGCCGGGCGGTCGACGCTGCGGTGGACCACGTCTACATCGGGGCCGCCGGTGCCGCGGCCCTGGCCCTGCTCGCCCTGATCACCCTCGCCCCGCGCCGCTTCCCGGTCATCACCGAGACCCCGGGTGACGCCGACGACCCGGAGCGGAGATCATTGACCGCTACGTGAGCCCGCCGGACCCGAGGATGACGATGACACCGCTGACTTTCGGCGACGACCAGGCCGACAGGCCCACCGAGACCGCCAGGCCCGACCGGCTCGACCGGGAGGCGGTGGACCGCTTCTGCAGGATCTGGGCCGACACCGGCTACAACGACCCGGCGGATGAGCACTACGTCCTCTTCGACGGCTACACCCTCGACGAGGACCCCGAAGCCCGCGCCGAACTCCTGAGGCTGGTCGGAACCCTCGGGCTGGAGCACGTCGACAACCCTCCGGGCGCGGCGGCCGGCGAGGTGTGGGTCCGTACGGACCCCCGTATCGACGCCGAACTCGGGAACTGGGCATAGCCTGGGCACATCGTCAGCCGATGGCTCGGGCCGAAAGCACCGGAGAACACCCCATGAGGATCCACGTGACCAGCGTCTTCGTCCACGACCAGGACGAGGCCCTGCGCTTCTACACGGACGTGCTGGGCTTCGAGAAGAAGCACGACGTACCGCTCGGCGGCGAGAACCGCTGGCTGACCGTGGTCTCGCCGGAGGACCCCGACGGCACCGAGCTTCTGCTGGAGCCCGACAAGCACCCCGCCGTGAAGCCGTACACGACGGCGCTGTTCGCCGACGGCATCCCGGCCGCCTCCTTCCGCGTCGACGACGTCCACGCGGAGTTCGACCGGCTCGGCAAGCTCGGCGTCCGCTTCACCCAGGAGCCGCTGGACATGGGCCCCGTCGCCACCGCCGTCCTGGACGACACCTGCGGCAACCTGATCCAGATCATGCACAGCGCCTGATCGCGACGGACGGCTCGTCGCCGACATCGCGCGGGAGGTGGCCGCCGCCACCGGCCGGACCGGGCCCCGGCCCTCCGGCCGTCCGTGATCACGCCTGTTCCCGGACCGCACCGGCGGGCGGCTCGGCCGCCACCTCCGCCCACACCGTCTTCCCGATCGGGTTCCGCGGCTCCCATCCCCACCGGGTCGCCAGGCACTCCACCAGGAACAGGCCACGCCCCGACTCCTGGTCGTCCGGCGGCAGGGCCGGAGCCTCCGGCGTACGGCCGAACACGGCGTCCGAGACCTCGATACGGAAGCGGGCCGCGGGCAGTTCGTAGTCCACCCACACGTGGAAGTTCCGCCCGCGCAATCGCCCGTGGCACACCGCGTTGGCGGCCAGTTCCGCCACCACCAGCGCCACCGAGCACGAGGCGTCGCTCATCGGCCCGAACCCCCACTGCCCCAACTGCCGCACCACGGTACGGCGGGCGAGCCGGGCCCCTCGCGGCGTCGACGGGAACTGCCGCGACAGACACCCGTATCCGTTCGGGGTCAGCCCGAAGCCGCGCGGACGAGGCGGGGCCGCGTCCTGCCGACCGGCCTTCGCCGCATCGATCGTCTTCTTGCCGGTCATGCAGGCCATCCGTTCGCTCGACTCTCCTCACGTCACCCACGCGTGCGGGTTCCGTGACGTTCCGTACTCAAGAGTCGGCAGTGCGGCCTAGCCTCGGAAGGTGACAGCGCCTTACCTTGCAGTCCGTAAGGAACGGAAGTATCGCCGTGGCCAAAGCAATTGACCCGCAGTCCTCCATGGCCGCCCTCTTCGGATCGCGCGTACGCAAGTTACGCGTGGCGGCCGGACTCACCCAGACCGAAGTGGGCTCGCTGACGCATGTGGTCGGCAGCCGCATCGCCCAGATCGAGCGCGCGACCGGCGCGAAACCGACCCTGGAGCTGGCCCGTGCCATCGACAGGGCGCTGGTCGCGGACGACCTGCTGATCGACCTGTGGCCGTATGTGCACCGGGAGGCGTTCCCGGACTGGTCGCAGGCGTTCATCGCGTACTCGGCCCGTGCGGCGGTGGTTCGCGAGTACGCCTCGCACGCCGTGCCCGGTCTGCTGCAGACCCCGGAGTACGCGCGTGCGTTGCTGAGCGTCGGTCACTCGCTGCGCGACGCCGATCATCTGGAGGAACGCGTCGCGGCCCGGCTCGACCGCCAGGTCCGGCTCACCGGCCCGGACCGGCCGCAGCTGTGGATCATCCTCGACGAGGCCGTGCTGCGCCGGCCGATCGGCGGATCCGCTGTGATGCGCGGCCAGTTGGAGAAGCTGCTGAGGACGGCCGAGGAGCCCGGCATCACGATTCAGGTGCTGCCGTTCAGTCAAGGCGCGCACGGCTCCTTGGGCGGTTCACTCACCGTGCTGGTGATGCCGGACGGCACCGAGGTCGCCTACACGGAAGGTGCGCACCAGGGCCGGTTGACCGAGGAACCGGACGAGGTCGAACGGTTCGTTCTGACTTACGATCAACTCAGGGCGATGGCGCTGCCGCCGCTGATGTCACTCGCCTTGATCCGATCCGTACTGGAGGCCGATTACCGTGCAGCGAGTGTCCCCACCCGATCTGACCGCCGCCGCCTGGCGCAGCAGCAGCTACAGCAACCAGGAGGGCGGCAACTGCGTGCAGGTGGCCGACGGATTCCCGGGTCTCGTCCCCGTCCGTGACAGCAAGAACCCCACCGGCCCGGCCCTGGTCCTGACCACCGCCGCCTGGACCGCGTTCGTCACCGGAGCCGTCGTCCGCTGAAGCACCGCTCCGGGCCGGCTCCACTTCAACGTCGGTTCCGCTTCGAGGACTTCCTGTTTACTGGTGTCATCACCCCTTTACCGGCCCCATTCCGGATCAATAGGCGACACCCGACGCAGGTGAATGACCCGACGAGGATTTTCGGATTGACCGAAAAGGATTCCTCCACTCGGGTCATTCCGCTCCACAGTCGGCACCGCCGACCGACGGCGAGCAGCGTGAAGGCGCCTGTCGGCGCGGGATTCCGCTTTCCGATTACCACAACATCACTGACCCACCGGTCGCTTCTCGACAAAATCACTCTGCCTACGGACTATGCCACTCACCGGATCATCCGGTGCATCAGGATGTCTACGATGAGGTCGCTCCTTTCCGGGAAACGGTAGGTTCCGCTTTCCCCCGAATCACCAAGGTGATCTGCACCTTCTCGGAGCGGCCGCACACCTTCTGCTCGGTAGAACTGAGGGACCGCATCCATGGCAAAACCCGTACCAGCCAGTCAGCGGCGGCAGTCGAACGCACCGAAGGCGGCGATAGCACCGCTTGTGACCGCGCTGTCGGTGAGCGCCGTCGCCGGAGCCGTGGCGGTGCTGCTGGCTCCTTCGGAAGCGCGCGGCTGGGCGGCAGTGGTGGTGACCGCCGCCTGGGTGGTCCTGGCCGTCACCCTCGCCGCCGCCCATCAGGTCACGCGGCGGACGCTGCGCACGGCCGCGACGCAGACGGCCGAGGCCGAGCGGCTCAAGGCCTCGCTGACCGCCCTCGAAACGGACACGGCGCACACCGCGGACGTCGCACTGCCCGCGCTGATCAGACTGGTACGCGGCGGCTGGAAGGCGGCCGACGCCCTCGGTCAGGTTCCGCTGCCGCGCAGCCCGCGCCAGCGGAAGCTGCTGCACGTCCTCGCGACCACGGTCGAGGAGCAGGAGCGGCAGACCGCCGCGCTGCGGACCGAGAGCACCCGATTCCGCGCGGAGGCCGAGGCGTTGACCGCGCAGCTCCGCGAGGAGCTGCACACCCTGACCTCCGAGGTCGAGCGCTTCGGCCGCGAGACGCTGCCGACCGTCACCGCCAGGCTCCGTGAGGGCGAGTCCGGCGCCGGCGTGCGGGCCGAGGTGCAGCTGCCCGAACAGCCGGTCCTGCGCGGGCCGTTCGAGGACGTGATCCGGGAGCTCGCGCTCAGCGAGCGCCGCGCTCTCGCGGCCACGACCGCGTCGGCCAAGGCGCTCAGCCGCGTCCAGGCGAAATCCGTCAGCATGCTGGCTGACCTGCGCGGCATGCAGGAACGTCACAGCGAAGAGGTGTTCGGCGATCTGCTGAAGCTGGACCACAGCACCTCGCAGCTCGGCCTGATGACGGACCGGCTGGCGCTGCTGATGGGCGGGCGGCCCAGCCGCGCCTGGAACAAGCCGATCGTCATGGAGAGCATCCTGCGTGGCGCGGTCGGCCGGATCGCCGCCTACCAGCGCGTGCGGCTGCACTGCTCCTCCAGCGTCTCCGTCTCCGGCTTCGCCGCCGAAGGCGTCATGCACCTGCTCGCCGAACTGATGGACAACGCCGCCAACTTCTCGCCGCCCATCGACGAGGTGCACGTCTACGTCGAGGAGCGCGGCACCGGCATCGTTGTCACCATCGAGGACAGCGGTCTGAAGATGGCCGACGCGGCGATGCGGCGGGCGGCGGACTCCGTCGCCGGGCGGATGACCGACCTGGCGACCCTCCAGGGCACGCGCCTGGGCCTCGCGGTCGTGGGACGGCTCGCTCTCAAGCACCGGATCAGCGTCAACTACCGGCCGTCCTCGCGCGGCGGCACCGGTGTGGTCGTCCTGCTGCCGAGGCATCTGATCGCGCAGGAACCCCGCGAGAACCAGCAGGCGCTGGGCCACCACGCGGCCGCAGCGGCCGCCGTGCCCGCGGCGGCGACACCGGCACCCGCCTCCGGCGCCGGAACCGCCACCGCCCCGGCACCGGCTCCCGCGCCCGTGTCGCCGTCCGTGACACCGCCTGTGGTGCCGTCCGTGCCGGGAGCCGTGCCCGAGACCGGTCCGGAACCCGTCGCGCCCGCCGCGCACGCCGCACCCACCGCCGTACCGCCGTCACCGGCCCCGCTTCCCACGTCCGCGCCCGTCACGGCGGACGAGCACCTCGTGGCCCGGCCGCGGCGCGAGCCCGAGTCCGAGCGCGGTGCCGCCCGGCCGGCGGCGACCGGCTCCACCCCCGGCGGCCTGCCCGTACGCACGCCCGGCCGCACCATGGCCGAGGCGGATCGGGAGCGCGGCCGTCATCGCGGCGCGCCCGCCTCTCCGGCGATGCCGCGCGGTGACACTCCACGGACCTCGCCGCCGCGCAGCGCGGGCGACCAGTTCGGCGCCTTCCATCGCGGCCGGAAGCCCCAAGGCGCACCAGGAGGACCGGACGGCCCGACCGCACCGCCGCCCTCCGCTCCGTAACCCGGAACGCCCATCCGTACGGTGTCCGGCCCACCGGACGCGATCCGCTCGCCAGCTCGCTCGAACATCCGAGATTGGAGGTACGGGCCCTCGGCCGGTCCCCCCGGCGCCACGGTCCCGTCACTCATCATGCAGACCACAGACAACAGCCTCACCTGGCTCCTGCAGAGGCTGCTGGAGCAGACCCCGGGAACGCGGCACGCCCTGGCCCTGTCGCGCGACGGGCTCAAGCTCTGCTGGACCGAGCACCTCACTCTGGACCAGGCCGACCAACTGGCGGCGATCTGCTCGGGCATGCAGGCGCTCGCGCAGGGCGCGTCCATCGAGTTCGGTGACGGATCCGGTGGCGTACGGCACTCGATGACGGAGTTCCACGGCGGCCTGCTCTTCATCGTCGAGGCCGGTGAAGGCGCGCACCTCGCCGTCGTCGCCACCGAGGACGCCGACCCGACCGTGGTGGGCCACCAGATGACGCAGATGGTCGAGCAGATCGGCGAACACCTGCGCGCCGCACCACGCGGCGAGGCGCGAGGGAGCGGGTCATGACCCTACGCCCCGTCGACACCGGCGACCCCGACCGGCTCTACACGGTCACCGGTGGACGCAGCCGCTCCGCGGACTCCTTCGACCTGGTGACCCTCGTGGTCAGCGAGTCCCGGCCGACCGCCGGAATGCAGTCGGAGCACGCGCGGATCCTCGATCTGTGCCGCCACCCGACCGCCGTCGTCGAGATCGCCGCCGAACTCTCGCTGCCCGTCACCGTGGTGCGCATCCTGCTGGACGACCTGCACGCCATGGGCCGCATCACCGCCCGCCATCCGCGTACGGCCGCATCGCCCACCGCTCTCCCCGACTCCGAACTGCTGAAGGAGGTGCTCCATGGGCTCCGTAAGCTCTGAGCTGCCGGGCGAGCGCACACCGCTGGCCGATGCAGCGGAAACCGGCCTGAAGATAGTCGTCGTCGGAGGATTCGGCGTCGGCAAGACCACGCTCGTCCGCTCGGTGAGCGAGATCCGGCCGCTGAACACCGAAGAGGTCATGACGCAGGCGGGCGTCGGCGTCGACGAGACGGACGGCGTCGACGCCAAGACGACCACCACGGTCGCCTTCGACTTCGGCCGGATCAGCCTCAACGAGCGCATCGTGCTGTATCTGTTCGGCGCTCCGGGCCAGGAGCGCTTCTGGTTCCTGTGGGACCGGCTGTTCTCCGGCACGCTCGGCGCGGTGGTCCTCGTGGACACACGGCGGATGGACGACTCGTGGTACGCGATCGACCGGCTGGAACACCACGGCACACCGTTCGTCGTGGCGGTCAACCGCTTCGACGACGACCACGCCCACTCGCTCGACGAGATCCGCAAGGCCCTGGCGCTGCCCGAGCACATCCCGATGATCGACTGCGACGCCCGGGTCCGGCGGTCCAGCAAGAACGTACTGATCACGCTCGTCGACCATCTGCGTACGATGGCCATCGCCCGGGAGACGACACCATGAGCACGTCCAGCCCTTCCAGCCCCACCGGCCCGTCCAGTGCCTTCGGCGCCCCCGGAGCCTCCGGCGTCTCCGGCTGCCCGGTCGCCTCCGGTGCGGTGCGGCTCTCCGGCGCCTCCTACCAGCAGACGCCCACGGAGCTCTACCGCTCGCTGCGGCGGGAGCACGGCGCGGTGGCGCCGGTCCTGCTCGACGGCGACGTTCCGGCCTGGCTGGTGCTCGGCTACGCCGAACTGTCCTACGTCACCACCCACGACGAGCTGTTCGCCCGGGACTCGCGCCGCTGGAACCAGTGGGACAGCATTCCGCCGGACTGGCCGCTGCTGCCGTACGTCGGCTACCAGCCGTCGGTGCTGTTCACCGAGGGCGACGAGCACCGGCGCAGGGCCGGGGTCATCACCGAAGCGCTGGAAGGCATCGACCAGTTCGAGCTGGCCCGCGACTGCCGGCGCATCGCCGACCAGCTCATCGCGGAGTTCGCCGGAAGCGGCCGCGCCGAGCTGATGAGCAGCTACGTCCACGCGCTGCCGATGCGGGCCGTGGTCCAGATGTGCGGCATGCCGGTCTCGGGCGCGGACACCCAGCAGCTGGTGGACGACCTGCGGATCTCGCTCGACGCCGGTGAGGGCGACGACCCGGTGGCGGCGTACGGACGCGTCGGCGAGCGGCTGCGCCAACTGGTCAAGGACAAGCGGGCGGCCCCCGGGCCCGATGTCACCTCGCGGATGGTGACGCACCCGGCGGACCTCGCGGACGAGGAGATCGTCCAGGACCTGATCTCGGTGATCGCCGCGGCCCAGCAGCCCACCGCGAACTGGATCTGCAACACGCTGCGGCTGCTGCTGACCGACGAACGCTTCGCGGTGAACGTCTCCGGCGGCCGGCTCAGCGTCGGCGAGGCGCTCAACGAGGTGCTGTGGCTGGACACTCCGACGCAGAACTTCATCGGCCGCTGGGCCGTACGGGACACTCAGCTCGGCGGACGGCACATCCGGGCGGGCGACTGCCTGGTCCTGGGTCTCGCCGCGGCCAACACCGACCCGGAGATCTGGCCGGAGTCGTACGTCGGCGCCGAGAACTCCGCCCATCTGTCGTTCAGCGGCGGCGAACACCGCTGCCCCTACCCCGCGCCGCTGCTCGCCGATGTGATGGCCCGTACAGCGGTGGAGACGCTGCTGGAACAGCTGCCGGACCTGATGCTGGCGGTGGAGCCGGCGGAGCTCGCCTGGCGTCCGTCGATCTGGATGCGCGGACTGTCGGCGCTGCCGGTGCGGTTCAGCCCGATGGCGCAGTAGCGGAAGCGGCAGCAGCGGTATCGGCATCGGCAAAGGTGTTGTGGGCGGCCGGAGTTCACGTCTCCGGCCGCCCACGATCGACGGTTCCGGTCAGCCGGACACCGGCGTGAAGCGGACCGGCAGGCTCTGCGGGCCCCGGGTGAAGACACCGTGCTCGACCGGTTCGAAGCCGTCGGCCGGCCGCAGATCCGGCATGGCGTCCAGCAACTGGTCCACGCCGACCTCGACTTCGGCCTTGGCCAGCAGAGCGCCGACGCAGAAGTGCCGGCCGAGCGCGAAGGCCAGGTGGTCGGCCGCCGCCGAGAAGGCGTTCGTGGCGGTCAGGTCCTCACGGAAGATGTCGAAGACATCGGGGTTCCCGTAGCGGTCCTCGTCACGGTTGGCGGCACCGATCAGGCAGGTCACGGTCGCGCCCGCCGGTATGGTGCCGCCGCTCACCTCCACCTCCGTCGCCGACTGGCGCATGATCATGTGCACCGGCGGCGTGTAGCGCAGCGTCTCGGCGAAGGCCCGGGCGATCAGGCTCCGGTCGGCGCGGACCGCCGCCAGCTGCTCGGGGTGGGCC
Source organism: Streptomyces sp. iso_384 (assembly GCF_056172905.1). Lineage (NCBI taxonomy): Bacteria > Bacillati > Actinomycetota > Actinomycetes > Kitasatosporales > Streptomycetaceae > Streptomyces > Streptomyces sp. iso_384. Next base: position 938,600 of record NZ_JBWBTT010000001.1, on the reverse strand, counting down.
AGCAGGTTGGCGAAGATACCGGCGATGGCCTTGTCGGTGGTCTCACCGCCGGCCGCCAGCAGCAGACTGCAGAACGCCTTGACGTCCTCGTCGCTCATCCGGACACCGTCGACCTCTGCCGTGCACAGCGCCGACAACAGGTCGTCGCCCGGCGCCTCACGCCGCTTCCGGATGATCGGCAGCATGTACTCGGCGAACTCGACGCGGGTACGTTCACCCGCCCGCGCCACGTCCTGATCGCCGGAGAGATTACCGAGAAAGGCGATGACGGCCGTATACCAGCCGTGAAATCGCTCATGGTCGGATTTGTCGAGACCGAGCATGTCCGCAATGACGTTCACGGGAAAGCGGGTGGCGTAGTCGGCGACCAGGTCGACGGAGCCGGAGGCGCGGAACCCGTCGATCAATTCGCGCGAATTGCGCTCGATGACCGGTAAGAACTTGTCCCGCAGTTCGCTGCCCCGGAAGGCGGGCGCGACCAGCGCCCGGCGGACGGCGTGTTCACGCCCGCTGAGCTGGAGTATCGTCCGCCCGTGCACGGGCTCGATCTGCCAGTCGTAGTTCTCGGTGGTGAATTCACCGGCTTTGTCCTTGAAGACGCGCTCGACGTCCTCATACCGCGAGACGATGTAGCTGCGGGTGGCCTCGTGCCACAGGAGTGGCGTGTCATGACGCATGAGGCGATATGCCTCGTACGGGTCTCTCTCGAACTCGGGTGACAGAATGTCCGGCGCTGGGACCGACATGAACACTCCCTTGGGATGCGAACGAGAACGGATAACTGGCCAAGCCAATCAGCTCTCGCGAACAGGTATTCGTCAAGGGTTGCCGTCCGTTGCACACCGGGCCGATGCGGATCGCGAAGGGCCGGTGCGGGGCCGGCCGCTCGCCCCGGCGGAGGAGCGCTCAGCTCTCGTCGTCCGGCCCCGCCGCCACCCGTCCGGTCAGCGCCGCCAGCGAGCTGCGTACGTGCGCCATGTGCGCCTGGACCTCCTCACGGCCCTCCTCGTGCTCGCGCAGGATCCGCTCCGTCTCCCGGGCCACCCGCTCCTCCCGGACCCGGGCCTCCGCCAGGATCTCCGCCGCCCGCGCCTCCGCGTCCTCCTGGCCGTGCCGGGCCGCCTCCTGTGCGGCGGCGAGGCCGCGGCCCGCCTCCGCCAGCAGCGCCTCGGCCCGCTCGGTCAGCTCCGTGTGCCGGGCCTCCAACTCCGCCTCGGCCGAAGCGATTTCGGCCTCCGCCGCCTGGTGCCGCTCCGCGTGCTCCTGGTCCTGGTGGGCCAGCACGCTCGCCGTACGGCTCCGGGTCTGCGCCATCGCCGCCTCGGCTGCCCCGCGCACCTGCTCGGCCTCCTCACGGGCCGCGGCGAGGATGCCCTCCGCCTCCCGGACCGCCACGGCGACCCGCTCCCCCGCCGCCGCCACGGCGGCCGCGCGCACCGCGTCCGCCGCCTCCCGCGCCGCCTCCCCGGCCGCCCGGCCCCCGGCGTCGGCCGCGTCCGCCAGCTCCTGGCCCGCCGCCTCCGCGTCCGCCCGCAGCGACGCGGCCTGCTCCCGCGCCAGCCCGAGAATCCGCTGGGCCCGCTCCCCCAGCTCCGCGTAGTCCGGCTCGGGCAGCGCCGCCGCGGTCTCCGCCAGCCGGGCCGCCTCGCCCGCCAGCTCCTCCGCCAGTGCCGTCAGCCGCGAGACCTCCGCGAGCGCGCGGTCCCGCTCGGCGGTCCGGGCGGCCATCGCCCGGTCCACCTGCTCCGGACGGTAGCCACGCCCCCGCACGCCGACGACGTCGAACGACGCGGACACCGGTCCAGCACTCATAGCCTGAAGCCCCTCTACGACATACGGACGCACGGATGCACGCGGGTCGCCCCGCGATACGTCAAGGATGCGGCAATTGGTGCCGGAAGTCGGAATCGATCAGCGGCATTCAGGCCGGAAGCGACCGGCATCACAGACCCGGGCGAACCGGTGGTCATCGGCCGGGCGACTGGGCACACGACGAGGCGCCCGGACCCTCTCCGGGTCCAGGCGCCTCGTACACGCTCGCCGTTAGTACCGCGTACGGCTCAGATCAGGCCGTCCCACATCTGCTCCAGCAGCACCGACCACCAGCTCTCCGGCGACGCCAGCGCCGCCGGGTCGAGCGCCACCAGCTGTGCCTGGAAGTCGACGGTCCAGCGGCCCGCCTGCTCCGGGTTCAGCCCGAACCTCAGCCGCCACATCCGGCCCAGCAGCGCCATCGACCGCACGAACTCCGGCAGCCCGGTGTTCACGAACTGCGGCGGCACCGACTGCCCGCCGGGCCCCGCCTCCACCGGAACGGCCACGATGTTCGCCGTCCCGTACTGGACGCAGAGCGCCTTGCCGAAGTCCGTACCCATCACCAGGTACGACCCCGCGTCCGGCGCGGCCTGCACCTGACGCTGCGCCGCCAGCTCTCCCAGCGTCGGCACCACCGGCTGCCCCGGCTGCGCCCAGAAGAACGGCCCGAAATCGGCGGGCAGCCCCGCCCAGACCAGCGTCTGCGCGACGATCTCGGGCACACCCTGACGGGACACCGCCCGCTGGTCGAACCGCAGGATGCCCTGCGGGCCGAACGCCTGCACCAGCTCCTCGGCCACCGCCTCCGGCGGCAGCGCGGGCGCGGGCGGCAGCTGCGGCAGCGGTGCCCGCACCGGCGCGGGCCGCGCCGGTCCGTCCGCGACCTGGTGCAGCTCGCCCTGGTGCGTCAGCAGATGCTGCATGCCCTGCTGCCGGCTGGCGTGATCCGTGCCGTACGGGGCGACGCTGGTGATCCGCACCTGCGGCCAGGTCTCCCGGATCATCCGCGCGCAGTAGCCGCCCGGCAGCTCGCAGGACTCCAGCTCGGTGTGCAGCTCGATGACCTGCTGCGGCGGCACGTTCATCGCCCGCAGCTCGTGCAGCATCTGCCACTCGGGGTGCGGGGTGCCCGGCGCCGAGCGGCGGATCAGCTGCTGCTCGCTGCCGTCCGGAGCACGGAACCGCAGCACGGCCTGGTAGCCGGGGCCCACGGTCGGCTGACCGGTGGGCTGCTGCGGATAGCCGTACGCCGGGGGCGGCGGGGTGTGCGGACCTGGCGGCGGACCGGGCGGGCCCGGCGGCTGCGGTACGGAACCGGGGGCGCCGCCCAGCGAAGCGCCCGGGGCTCCGGGAGGGCCGGGCGGACCGGGCGGACCGGGCGGACCGACCTGACCCGGACTCGCGAACATCGTCTCCGCGTGGTGCACCCCGCCACCCGGAGGCGGCGTGGCACCGGGCGGCGGACCCGGCGGACCGGGAGGCTGCGGGGCACCGGGGGCACCGGGGGCACCGGGCGGGCCCGGCGGCCTGGGCGCACCCGGCCTTGGCAGACCCGCACCGATGCTGCTTCCGTCGGCGAGCATCGTCGCGGCGTGGTGCACCCCGCCACCCGGAGGCGGCGTGGAGCCCGGCGGCGGACCGGGCGGCCCGGGAGGCGGAGTGGAACCCGGGGGCGGCGTCGCGCCGGGAGCACCGGGCGGGCCCGGAGGCGCGGGCGGTCCGGGCGGGCCGAGCTGGGAGACGAGCTGCGTCGGGACGTACCCGCCCGCCGGGGCCCCGGGCGCACCCGGGCCCGAAGGCGGCGGCGTGGCTCCCGGCGGCATACCGGGAACCCCGGGCGCACCGGGCGGCGGTGGGGTCGACGGACCGCCCCCACGCGCTCCGCGCGGCGGCACCACGGCCTTGCTGGTGGCCGCGTCGGCGATGTCACCGGCACGGTCCGACGCACCCTGCTCCGGCCGGAGCGCCGGCGCCACCTGCGTACGCGGCAACTGGCTGCCCCCGGACATCAGTGCGGTGGGCGCCTCCGCCGGGACGACCGGCGGCGGGGCCTCCTCGTCGTCCGTCCCCGACAGCGGCGGCGCGAACACCGTCGCGGGCAGCGGGACGGCCGCGTCGTCGGAGTCGGAGTTGGTGTCCGTACCCGCCCAGGGGGTCGCCCCGGCGGGCACGCCGTCGGAGGCCGTGGGCTCGTAGGCGTCGCCACCACCGGCGGCGGGCCACGACGCGGCGGAGCCCCCGGCGGAAGGAGAGGAAGAGGGGGAAGGAGGAGAGGAGGGCGGCGGCGTCGCGGACGCGGCGACCGGACCGGGAACAGGGGTCTCGCCCGAGTCCGCCGGGGACGGCGACGAGGACGGCTCGCCCGCCTGCGCGCCCGGGTTCGCGCCCGAGCCCGCATCCGACTCCGGCTCCGGCCCCGGCCCCGAATCCCGCCGCTCCGCACGGTGATCCGGAATCCCCAGCTTGTCCGCCGCCTCCTGGAGCCACTCCGGCGGAGTCAGCAGGAACGACGTCTGGTTCAGATCCACCCGCTGCGGCGGCTCCGGAGCGGGCGCCGGCGCACCGGCCGGAGCGCCGTACTCCTCCTCGTACCGCCGGATCACCTCGCCCACCGGCAGCCCCGGCCACAACGTGGCCTCGCCGCTGTCCCGGGCGATCACCAGCCGCTGACGGCCGCCGTCCGAGACGGGGCCCTCGGGCCGGTCCTCGGCCCAGACCACGAAACCCAGCTCGAACTCACGGACCCGCACCTCACGGTGCTGATACGCGGGCACGTCACCGTTGACCCACTCGTCCGCCCGCTCCTGCGCCTGCGCGAAAGTCACCACCGCGCTCACCCCTCCACCGGGACGGCGCGCGCGAAGCCGCCGTCCACCATCAGGTTCGCCACGGTCTCCAGCTCCGGCGGATTGCCCGCCAGCCGCTGCAGGAAGGCGTCGAAGTCCGTACCGCAGGGCAGCAGCAGCCGCTCCACACGCTCCTGGACACTCCAGCCGTCCTGGTCCCGGGCATCGTCGTACGGGCAGAACCACACCGAACCGACGTCCTGGCCGCGCACCTTCACCGCCAGAATCCCGCCCTGGACGAACGCGACGCCCAGGTAGTCCTTGGTGAAGTGGTCCCGCAGGCACTTGTTCACGTACACCAGGTCGTTCATCGCGGCCTCGTCACGCACCGTGAAGAACGGCTGGTCCACCAGCAGCCCCAGCTCCGCGTCGAGCGCCGCACCCACCGGGGCCGAACCGCCGGCCGCCTTCAGGAAGGAGCGGTACGCGCCGGGCAGCCGGTAGCCGAGGTCCTCCTCGACGCCCTGCACCTGCTGCTCGCTCACCGCGACCGCGCCCTTGGGCAGCCGGAAGTGCGCCGGACGGGTCTCCTGCAACGGGCGGGTGCCCCGCCGGTTCTGGTCCACGTCCGTACCCGCCAGACCGCCGTGATGACGCAGCAGCGCCTTCACCTCGACCGGCACCAGCTCCATCCGACGGCCGCCCGGCACGTGGTGCCAGGTCCAGCCGTGCGGGGTCGCCACCGCGGGAATCGTGTCCCACAGGTCGTGACCGCTCGCTGCCATCGCCGCGTTCGCCGACACGTAGTCGGTCAGGCGCAGCTCGTCGATGCCGAAGCCCGGAGGCGGATCGGCGATCTCCGCGGCGGCGCGCGCGTACGGCGAAAGAACCGGGTGGCCGCTTCCGTCCATCCGCACCCCTGCGGGGTGGCGGGCCGCCCGGACCGGGTCCGGGAAGTTCACGACCTGCCCGGCATAGGCGGCGTTCGGTGGCGCGGCTTGCTGCCCGAGCCGACCTGTCGTCATGGCTGATGCCCCCTGCTGCGTCCGGTGTTCCGCACAGCCTAAGCGGTGGGGCGACAGGGGGTCCCGTCCCGCCGGTTCCGTCACGAACGGTCACATTCGCGTGACGGTGAGGCGACGGTCTCGCACCTTCGGGCGACACGCAGACACGTTTCCCCGCCCCAGCTTCCCCACCACCTGGCACATTTGGCAGGCTGTCCCCGCAACTCGGGGGATTGCAGGGAGGGACGTCAACACGATGCATTCGACACAAACCGTCACATCAGGGGATCCACGACTCACCTGGAGCAGCACCGAGACCAGCCGTACGCCACGACTGATCCACCGCCGCGACGGGATCCTTCCCGCGGTGGCCGCCGCCCTGTCCGTACGCGGCGAGACGCTCACCTGCACCGCGGGCAAGGGGGACCAGCCGCCGGTGCTGCACCCGCTCGTCCAGGACTTCCTCGACACCCTCACCAGCGGCCAGCGCGAACGCTTCACCGGGCGCTGCCCCGAAGCGATACTCCTCTCCCGTCAGCTCACCGCCGCCGAGAGCGGGCGCTCCAAGCGCGCCCAGCGAAAACCCCTGACCAACGGGGAAGCGCGCCGTGCGCTCAAGCACTCACGGCTCACCGCCCGCCGTATCCGCGAGGACGGCGACCCGCTCCACGGCAGCTACGCACCGCCCTGCCGATCCTGTTCGGCACTCCTGTCCCACTTCGGCGTACGCCCCGTCGACCTGACCTCCACCGGCGCCGCGACCACCGCCGAGAAGGGCTGACCGCCCACCGATGCACAACCGTCAGCAGCACACCTCCACCACCCGCTTCCCCGTCGCCGTCGACGCCGCCCTGCGCGAGGCGGGCTGGCAGCCCGGGCGCTGGGACATCCGCCAGGCGGAGGAGTGGGCCGACGCGCTGCGCTCCCACGCCTCTCCGGCCGGCCACCGGCACGCGGTCTTTCCGGCGGCGGTGGAGGCCTGGGCCGAGTTCGGCGGCCTCCACATCACGGCTTCCGCGCCGGGCCGGCACATCGCGCCCGCGTCGGTACGGATCGACCCGCTGAGCGGGCTCCATCTGGCCCGGACGCTCGGGGACCTCGGCCGGGCCCTGGAGACGGAGGTCAGCCCGCTGGGGGCGGAGGGGGAGGAGCAGGCGGTCCTGGCGATCGACACGGAAGGCCGGGTGTACAGCATCGACCACACGGGGGACTGGTTCCTCGGCCAGGACATCGACGAGGCCCTGGCCACACTGGTAACGGGCACGCAGCCGTCCCGCCTGACGTCGCCCTGAGCCACGTACACCCAGCCCGTCCGTCACTTGAGGACGAACCCGGCCACCACCAGCCGGTCCGGCACTTGAGGACGAACCCGGCCACCACCAGCCCGTCCGGCGTTTGAGGACGAACCCGACCACCACCAGCCGGTCCGGCGTTTGAGGACGGAACCGTTGCTCGGGACGAACCGGCACCATTGCTTCCCGGCCAGGAAAAGGTGCCGCCGCCCCACCCAGGCTTCCGTCCTCAAACGCCGGACGGGCTGAGATGGGCCGCCCCTCGCACGCCGACCAGGCGGAGTGGGCGGCCCCCGAAGCCGGACGGGCTGAGATGGCCGGCCCTCACGCGCCGGACAGGCCGGGATGGGTGGCAGGGAGCACCGCAGAGACCCGGAAGCCCCCCGCGTCCGTAGGACCGGACACGAACACGCCCCCCAGCCCCTGCACCCGCTCCCGCATCCCCACCAACCCGTTCCCCCCGCTCGGCAGCCCCGCATCCGCAGCCGCCGAGTCCGAGGGCCCGTTCTCCACCTGCATCGCGACCTCGGCGTCCCGGTGCGCCAGCCGCACCCACGTCTTCGCGCCCGCCGCATGCTTGTGCACGTTCGTCAGCGCCTCCTGCACCACCCGGAACGCGGTCTGCTCGACCTCCGGCGGATACGGCTGCACCTCACCGTCCACCGACATCTCGACGGTCATCCCCGCCTGCCGCGACTGCGCGACCAGCGCCTCCAGCTCGTCCAGCCGGGGCCCGTCCTCCGAGGCGGCGGCAGCGGCGGCCGCGGCCACCTGCTTCACCGACGCCAGCGGAACCGCACCCGCCGCGGCCGGCGCGGTCAGCGCGTCCCCGGTCCGCAGCACCCCGAGCATCTCGCGCAGCTCCGTGAGCGCCTGCCGGCCCATGTCGCCGACCAGCGCCGCGTTGCGCACCGCCTTCGCCGGGTCCTTCGGCGCGACGGCCTGGAGCGCTGCGGCGTGGACCACCATCAGGCTCACCCGGTGGGCGACCACGTCGTGCATCTCCCGGGCGATCCGGGTCCGCTCCTCCGTACGCGCCCACTCGGCCCGCTCCTCGGCCCGGTCCGCGAGCAGCGACAGCTCCCGCTCCAGCGAATCGGCCCGCTCCCGCAGACTCTCCATCAGGCGTCGTCTGGCCCCTATGTAGAGGCCGAACAGCACGGACGGGGCCGTCAGCCCCACCGCCATGAAGACGGACATCAGCGGGACGTACCAGTCCCCCGGCCCGAAGTCGGCCTGTTCGGCGACGCTCTGGCGCAGCCGTACGTAGGTGACGATGAACGTCCCCACCAGCGCCATCCCGGCCAGGACGACGGTGATCCGGCGCGGCACCTCGGACGCGGCCAGGGTGTAGAGGCCCACGAGGGCCATCAGGAAGCCCATCTCGGCGGGCGTCATGGCGATCGTCACGAGCACCACGGCGATCGGCCACCGCCGGCGTACCAGCAGCACCGAACCGGCAAGAAGCCCGAAGACCACGCCCACCGGCACCGGAATCCCGGTGTTCCGGGCGAACTCCACCCCCTCCAGGCCACACTCCAGCGCCGAAACCAGCGCCAGTCCCACGTCCAGGGCGACACTGCGTCGCCGCTCCCACCACCAGTAGCCGCGGGTGGTCGATCCCGCCGCTTCCCGGTCTGCCCCCGTTGCGGTCATGGCATCCAGCCTACGGGCGGACGCATCTCATTTTCGGGTGACCGGCAACAGCACGTTCCGCATTCGAACAAGCACGAAACGCATGCCGATCGCCTGAAATAGCGAATCGACCACGCTTTCGACGCGGACGTTCGGATTCCGGACAACGATCCCTGTATGACGGAGACCACAGGCAAGTACGCCGACTCCAGGGCATGACCTACGACCGGATCCAGGTCGAGCCGGGCTGTTCGAAGAGTTCGGTCTCGCCGAGGGCAAGAACTCCGGGGAGACCTGTCGCGGTCGCCTCGTCATCTACGTGACCAAGAGCGCCGAGCTCTATCGTCGCGTAGAAGGCGCTTGGTACGGCATAGTGTTGGGTGCCGCTCCGGCGAGCCGACACGATGTCCGGTTTAGTCGGAATTAATCCCCCATGGTGTAATCAGGCAGCACTGCGGTTTTTGGTACCGTCTGTTCAGGTTCAAATCCTGATGGGGGAGCTCCGGCACGCGGGCCCCGACCACACCGGTCGGGGCCCGCCCCCGTTTCCACCGGAAACACCCCCGGTATCCTGCGGATGACCACCACCCGAAGCCGAAGGGCACATCCGTGAGCGCAACCAGCCCGGCAGCCGTCGTCGTCCTCGCAGCGGGTGAGGGCACCCGCATGAAGTCGAAGACTCCCAAGGTTCTGCACGAGATCTCCGGGCGCTCGCTCGTCGGACATGTCGTCGCCGCCGCCCGTGAGCTGGCCCCCCAGCACCTCGTCGTGGTCGTCGGACACGCCAGTGAGCAGGTCACCGCGCATCTGAACGCCGGCGACGCCCCCGTGCGCACCGCCTTCCAGGCCGAGCAGAACGGGACCGGGCACGCCGTCCGCATGGGGCTGGAGGAGCTCGGCGGATCCGTCGAGGGCACCGTGATCGTCGTCTGCGGCGACACCCCTCTGCTGTCCGGCGAGACGCTCGGCGCGCTCGCCGCCACCCACGCCGCCGACGCCAACGCGGTCACCGTGCTCACCGCCGAGGTTCCGGACTCCACCGGTTACGGGCGCATCGTGCGCGACCCCGCCACCGGTGCGGTCACCGAGATCGTCGAGCACAAGGACGCCACCGACGAGCAGCGGACGATCCCGGAGATCAACTCCGGGGTGTTCGCGTTCGACGGGCGGCTGCTGGGCGACGCCCTGGGCAAGGTGCGTACCGACAACAGCCAGGGCGAGGAGTACCTCACCGATGTGCTCTCCATCCTGCGCGAGGCCGGGCACCGGGTCGGGGCGTCCGTGGCGGGCGACCACCGCGAGATCCTCGGCATCAACAACCGGCTCCAACTGGCCGAGGCGCGTCGGCTGCTGAACGAACGGCTACTGGAGCGGGCGATGCTCGCCGGTGTGACGATCGTCGACCCGGCGTCCACGCTGATCGACGCGACCGTGACGTACGAGCGGGACGCGGTCGTGCATCCCGGGACCCAACTGCTGGGGGCGACGCATCTCGCGGAGGACTCCGAAGTGGGGCCGAACTCGCGGATCGAGGACACCCTCGTCGGCGCCGGGGCCCGGATCGACAACACGGTGACGCTCTCGGCCGAGGTCGGGCCCGGGGCGTCCGTGGGGCCGTACGCCTACCTGCGGCCGGGCACCCGGCTGGGCACGAAGGCCAAGGCCGGTACGTACGTGGAGATGAAGAACGCGACGATCGGGGAAGGGACCAAGGTCCCCCACCTCAGCTACGTCGGTGACGCGACCATCGGCGATCACACCAACATCGGTGCGGCGAGCGTCTTCGTGAACTACGACGGCGTCGCCAAGCACCACACGACGATCGGCTCCCACTGCCGCACCGGCTCCGACAATATGTTTGTGGCGCCTGTCACGGTCGGGGACGGGGTCTACACCGCCGCCGGGTCGGTCATCACGAAGGACGTGCCCGCCGGTTCGCTGGCCGTGGCGCGGGGCCAGCAGCGGAATATCGAGGGTTGGGTGGCCCGGAAGCGTCCGGGCAGCGCCGCCGCTCAGGCCGCCCAGGCTTCCGCGCAGGAGACCGACGGCCAAAGCTGACCGGAAACAGGTGCGCCGGTGACGGCGTACCGTGATAGATGCTCACCCCATTTCGGCTGGCTCGTTGCACATCGGGACCTATGCGTGCAGCGCCAGATACACGTCTGAGGAGACTGTGCTGTGACCGGGATCAAGACGACCGGCGAGAAGAAACTGATGCTCTTCTCCGGCCGCGCCCACCCCGAGCTGGCCGAGGAGGTCGCCCATCAGCTGGGAGTCGGACTCGTGCCGACGAAGGCCTTCGATTTCGCCAACGGTGAGATCTATGTGCGGTTCCAGGAGTCGGCACGTGGCGCGGACTGCTTCCTGATCCAGAGCCACACGGCTCCGATCAACAAGTGGATCATGGAGCAGCTGATCATGCTGGACGCGCTGAAGCGCGCCTCGGCCCGCTCCATCACGGTGATCGTGCCGTTCTACGGCTACGCCCGCCAGGACAAGAAGCACAAGGGCCGTGAGCCGATCTCGGCCCGCCTGGTGGCGGACCTGATGAAGACGGCGGGTGCGGACCGGATCCTCACCGTCGATCTGCACACGGACCAGATCCAGGGCTTCTTCGACGGCCCGGTGGACCACCTGTTCGCGCTGCCGATCCTGGCGGACTACGTGGGTGCGAAGGTCGACCGTTCCAAGCTGACGATCGTGTCGCCGGACGCGGGCCGCGTGCGGGTCGCCGACCGCTGGTGCGACCGGCTGGACGCGCCGCTGGCGATCGTGCACAAGCGCCGTGACAAGGACGTGCCGAACCAGGTCTCCGTCCACGAGGTCGTCGGCAACGTCGAGGGCCGCGTCTGTGTGCTGGTCGACGACATGATCGACACCGGTGGCACGATCTGCGCCGCCGCCGACGCCCTGTTCGCGCACGGTGCGGAGGACGTCATCGTGACGGCGACGCACGGGGTGCTGTCGGGTCCGGCGGCGGACCGGCTGAAGAACTCGAAGGTGAGCGAGTTCGTCTTCACGGACACACTGCCGACCCCGGGTGAGCTGGAACTGGACAAGATCACAGTGCTGTCGATCGCGCCGACGATCGCGCGCGCGGTGCGTGAGGTGTTCGAGGACGGTTCGGTGACGAGCCTCTTCGAGGAGCAGGGCTGACAGCAGTGCTGATCACCGCCTGGTGATCCACTTTGGGATGCGGCCTCTCCGCCGGGTAGACTCAGCGAGTTGCTCGGCGAGGGAGGCCGTACCTGTGTGTACGGCGGTCCGTTATCGACGCGCTCTTCGTAGCAGGCCTGTCGTGGGCCGGGTGACCGTTCGTGTTCCGTCTCCCGACGGCTCACCCACCTGACGAGGAGTGCAACCATGGCTGAGATCAAGCTCGCCACCGAGGTCCGTACCGAGTTCGGCAAGGGCGCCGCCCGCCGTGTCCGTCGTGCCAACCAGGTTCCCGGTGTCGTTTACGGCCACGGCGCCGAGCCGGTCCACGTCACCCTTCCCGGCCACGAGCTGCTGCTCGCGCTGCGTACGGCCAACGTGCTGATCGGTCTGGAGATCGACGGCAAGGACGCGCTGGTCATCCCGAAGGCCGTGCAGCGTCACCCCCTCAAGGGCACCATCGAGCACGTCGACCTGCTGACCGTGAAGCGCGGCGAGAAGGTCGAGGTCGAGATCGCGGTGCACGCCGAGGGCGACCTGGCGCCGGGCGCCAACCTGCTCGAGTTCGTCCTGAACACGCTGCTCGTCGAGGCCGAGGCCACCCACATCCCCGAGTCCGTGACGGTCTCCGTCGCGGGCCTGGACGCCGGTGACTCGATCGTCGCCAAGGACATCCCGCTGCCGAAGGGCTCCGTGCTCGCCGGTGACGAGGACGCCATCGTGATCCAGGTCGTCGCCGCGCAGGCCGAGGAGCCGGCCGCCGGCGAGGCCGCCGAGGGCGAGACCGCCGAGGCCTGAGCCTCACGCTCCACCCGCACCACTTCTGTTCCACCTGCTTGACTGACGGGGTGGTGGTTCCCTTCCGGGAGCCGCCGCCCCGTTTGCCTGTGCCGTAGGCCGTATGTGAGGAGACCGAGCGCTGATGTCCGACGCCACCGACCCCTGGCTCATCGTGGGCCTGGGCAATCCGGGTCCCGACTACGCGGCGAACCGGCACAACGTCGGGTTCATGGTCGCCGATCTGCTGGCGACACGGATCGGCGGGAAGTTCAAGCGGGCGCAGAAGGCGCAGGCGCAGGTCCTGGAGGGGCGGATCGGTCCGCCGGGTCCGGCGAGCCGGCGGGTGATCCTGGTGAAGCCGATGTCGTACATGAATCTGTCGGGCGGGCCGGTGACGGCGCTGCGGGACTTCTACAAGGTGCCGACGGACCATGTCGTGGCGGTCCATGACGAACTGGACGTCGACTACGGGGCGCTGCGGCTGAAACTGGGCGGCGGGGACAACGGGCACAACGGGCTGAAGTCGATGACGAAGGCGATGGGTCCGGACTATCACCGGGTGCGGTTCGGGATCGGGCGGCCGCCGGGGCGGATGCAGGTCGCGGATTTCGTGCTGAAGGACTTCTCGTCGACGGAGCGCAAGGAGCTGGCGTTCCTGGTGGACCGGTCGGCGGACGCGGTGGAGTGTCTGCTGGCGGAGGGTCTGGAGCGGGCGCAGAGCGCGTACAACTCCTGAGGGCCGTGCCCGGTTCGTCGCGCTCCCCCGCCGCGTACAACTCCTGACATTCCTGGTGCTGGTGGGGCGTTTTTCGGCCATAGGTTGACCGGGGACGCGGGTCTGGCAAAGGATCGGCCCCCATGAAGCGGAGCTCTTCCCGGCGTGCGGCGGTCGCGGGCCGTCGGGCGGCCATGGGGCTGGTCGTCCTGGTGCTGCTGGTCGCGGGTGCGTGGTCGTCGTGGGACACCGCGCACCACATCGTTCTGGCCAAGGGCCGTGACCACGGGACCGTGACGGTGACGGGGTGCGGCGAGGAGACGTGCACCGGGTCGTACGAGCCGGACTCGGTGTCGCGGGAGCGCCCGCGGGTGACCGTGGACGCGTCCGTCGCGGCGCGGAAGGGGGATCGTTTCCCCGTGGTGGTGAAGCCCGGTACCGATGTGGTGGTCCGCACGGGGCTGCCGGGCCTTCTGCATGCCTGGGTGCCGTTGGGCGGGGCGCTGGTGCTGGCCGCGTTCGTGATCGGCGGCGGGCTGCGGCTGACGCGTACGGCGTGGGGTGCGGGAACGGCGGGGGCGGCCCTGCTGGTGGCGACGTTCGTCGCGCTGTAGCAGGACCGCCCCGGGGTGTTCCGTACGGTCGGCCGGTGTTGACGGTCAGCCGGTGTTGCGCAGGCCCGCCGCGACACCGTTGACGGTGAGCAGCAGGGCGCGGGAGAGCAGCGGGTCGGGCTCCTCGCCGCGTTCGGCTGCCTGGCGCTGGCGGGCCAGCAGCGAGACCTGGAGGTAGGAGATCGGGTCCAGGTAGGCGTCGCGGATGGCGAAGGTCTGCTGGAGCACCGGGCTGGTGCCGAGCAGTTCGGTGGATCCGGTGACCTTGAGGACTTCGCTCACCGTGAGCGCGTGCTCGGCCTCGATGGCGTCGAAGACGTGCTTCAGCTCGTCGGGGACGAGCGTGTCGACGTAGTGCCGGGCGATGCGCAGATCGGTCTTGGCGAGCGTCATCTCCACGTTGGAGAGGAAGTTCCGGAAGAAGTGCCAGTGCTCGTGCATCTCTTCGAGGACGGTGTCGAGTCCGGCTTCGCGCAGGGCCTTGAGGCCGGAGCCGACGCCGTACCAGCCGGGCACGATCTGGCGGGACTGGGTCCAGCCGAAGACCCACGGGATGGCGCGCAGCCCGTCGAGCGAGACGCCGGAGCCGGGGCGGCGGGAGGGCCGCGAGCCCAGGTGCAGGTCGGCGAGCTGGTCCACCGGGGTGGAGGCGAGGAAGTACGCGGGCAGGTCCGGGTCCTCGACGAGCTTGCGGTAGGCGCTGTGGGCCGCGTCGGAGGCGGTGTCCATGGCCGCGTCCCAGCGGGCGAGGGCCTCGTCGGACTGGCGGGGCGCGGTGTGCAGGGCGGAGGCCTGGAGGGTGGCCGCGACGGTCAGTTCCAGGTTCTCGCGGGCGAGGGCCGGGATGAGGTACTTGTCGGAGATGACCTCGCCCTGCTCGGTCACCTTGATCTCGCCCTCCAGCGTGCCCCAGGGCTGGGCGAGGATCGCATCGTGCGAGGGGCCGCCGCCGCGGCCGACGGTGCCGCCGCGGCCGTGGAAGAGGCGCAGGCGTACGCCGTAGCGGTGGGCGACGTCGCGGAGGCGTCGCTGGGCGCGGTGGATCTCCCACTGGGAGGTGGTGATGCCGCCGAACTTGGAGGAGTCGCTGTAGCCGAGCATGACCTCCTGGACGTCGCCGCGCAGGGAGACGAGGCGGCGGTAGGAGGGGTCGGCGAGCATCGCGTCGAGGATGACGTCGGCGGCCTTGAGCTCGTCGGTGGTCTCCAGGAGCGGCACGATGCCGATCTTGGCCCAGCCGGCGTGCAGGTCGACGAGTCCGGCCTCGCGGGCGAGGACGGCGGCGGCGAAGACGTCGTCGGCGCCCTGGCACATCGAGATGATGTAGGACTCGATGACCTCGGGGCCGAAGCGTTCGAAGGCCTGCTTGATGGTGTGGAAGACGCCGAGGGTCTTCTCGCCGGCCGCGTCGAGCGGGGCCGGGGTGGGGGCCAGCGGGCGGCGCGAGCGCAGTTCCTTGGCGAGAAGCTTCTGCCGGTAGTCGCGGGGCATGTCGGCGTAGCGCCAGGACTCCTCGCCGAGCCGGTCGAAGAGCTGGCCGAGGGCATGGTGGTGGGCGTCGGCGTGTTCGCGTACGTCCATGGTGGCGAGCTGGAGGCCGAAGGCGGCCAGGGTGCGGATGGTGCGGTCCATCCGGCCGTCGGCGAAGAGGCCGCCGCGGTGCTCGCGCAGGGAGGTCTGGATGAGCTCCAGGTCGGCGAGGAGCTCGGCGGTACCGAGGTAGTCGCAGCCGGGGCGGTGGGGGGTGCCTTCGGCGAGGCGCTCGCGGGTGTTGACGAGCTTCTGCCGGATGCAGGTGGCCTTGAGGCGGTAGGGCTCCTCGGCGTTCAGCCGCTTGTAGCGGGGGCTGATGCCGGGGAGGCGTTCCAGGTCGGCCTGGAGGGAGGTGAGGAGTTCCTCGGTGGCTCCGGCGTAGCGGATGGAGTTGGAGAGGAGGCCGCGGAGGTGGTCGATCATCTCCAGGGCGTCGGTGATGCCGTGCTCGTGCTGGAGGATCAGGACGTCCCAGGTGACGGCGGGCGTCACGTTGGGGTTGCCGTCGCGGTCGCCGCCGATCCAGGTGCCGAAGGTGAGGGGGCGGGTGCCGGCGGGGAGTTCGACGCCGACGCGGTCCAGTTCGGCGGCGAGGTCCTCCAGGACGTCGCCGACGGCGTTGGCGTGCAGCTCGTCGAGGTAGTAGATGGCGTTGCGGGCCTCGTCGGCGGGCTCCGGGCGGACGACGCGGAGCTCGTCGGTCTGCCAGATGAGGTCGATGTTCTCGGCGAGCCGGAGGTCCAGGCGACGGCGGTCGGCCTCGATGGCCGGGGTCTCCAGGAGGGCCGCGATGCGGCGGAGCTTGTTGAGGACGGAGCGGCGGGCGGCCTCGGTGGGGTGTGCGGTGAAGACGGGGCGGACGTTGAGGTTCTTGACCGTCTCGCGCAGGTGCTCGGGGTCGGCGTCCTTGAGCCGGTCGGCGGTGCGGGCCAGCAGGCCGCCCTCGGCCGAGCGGCGGTCGCGCATCTCGTGGGCGCGGTGGACCTGCTCGGTGACGTTGGCGAGGTGGAAGTAGGTGGAGAAGGCGCGCACGAGCTGGGCGGCGGTCTCCAGGTCCGTGTCGCCGAGGAGCTCGGCGGCGGCCTCGCCGTCGGTGCGGGTCAGGGCGCGGACCCGCTCGACGAGGTCGAGGAGCTCCTGGCCCTCCTGGCGTACGAGGGTCTCGCCGAGAAGGTCGCCGAGGCGGCGGATGTCGGCGCGCAGCGCGGGGCTGGCGGCAGGGGTCTGGTCGGCACTGCTCACAGTGTGCGGCTCCTTGCAGTGAATGAGGAGGTGCGTTCGCTTCGCCGTCCCCATGTGTCCGGTGGTGGGGGCGGGAGGCGGGGTCCGGGGCCCTGCGGCTGGCAGCGGTGCTGTCGCCACGCCCCGACGAGCGGGTGCGGACCGCGCTGTCCGACGCTCCCAGGATAGGTGTCGTCGCAGGCGGCGTGTCCGTTGCCCCGGCGGGGTCGCGGTCGCCGCCCAGGAGGCACCCGGGCGGTTACCCCCTACCCCGGGGGCGGGCGGGTTACCGCGTGGGACGGGTTGGAGCGGCCTCTCGTGTTGTGGGGCCCGTCACTGCCATACTTACCAAGCCGTAGGTTACGGAACCGTAGCCAGGCAGTCCCAGTACCGCTCCCTCACCCTCCGAGGTACCCCCCAATGCCGAGCACTCCCCATGCTCCCCATGTGATCGACGAGACCGAGCCGCCCGGGGCGGCCGGGGCCTCGCTGCCTCCCGCCACGCTGGGCGGCGACAAGAAGCGGTCGATCGAGCAGTTCGCGCTGCTGGCGTTCATCCTGGTGCCGTTCGTGGCGCTGGTCGCGGCGGTGCCGCTGGCGTGGGGGTGGGGGGTGAGCTGGCTGGATGTGGGGCTGCTGGTGGCGATGTACTTCATCGGCTGCCACGGGATCACGATCGGCTTCCACCGGTACTTCACGCACGGTTCGTTCAAGGCGAAGCGGCCGCTGCGGATCGCGCTGGCCGTGATGGGCTCGCTGGCGGTGGAGGGGCCCCTGGTGCGGTGGGTGGCCGATCACCGCAAGCACCACCGGTTCTCGGACGCGGAGGGCGACCCGCATTCGCCGTGGCGGTTCGGCGGGACGCTGCCGGCCCTGATGAAGGGGCTGTGGTGGGCGCACATCGCGTGGATGTTCGACGAGGAGCAGACGCCGCAGCAGAAGTACGCCCCCGACCTGGTCAAGGACCCGGCGATCCGGGCGATCTCGCGTCACTTCCTGACCTTCACGATCGTCTCGCTGGCTGTTCCGCCGCTGGTCGGCGGTCTGGTGACGATGTCGTGGTGGGGTGCGGCGACGGCGTTCTTCTGGGGTTCGCTGGTGCGGGTGGCGCTGCTGCACCATGTGACCTGGTCGATCAACTCGATCTGTCACGCGGTGGGCAAGCGGCCCTTCAAGTCCCGTGACCGGTCGGGGAACGTGTGGTGGCTGGCGGTGCTGTCGTGCGGCGAGTCGTGGCACAACCTGCACCACGCGGACCCGACGAGCGCGCGGCACGGGGTGATGCGGGGGCAGATCGATTCCAGCGCCCGGCTGATCCGCTGGTTCGAGAAGCTGGGGTGGGCCACGGACGTACGGTGGCCGGATGCCGCGCGTATCGACTCCCGGCGCACGTCAGTACCGGCCGACGCGGCATGATTGACGACGTGGCGACCGACTCCAGCACGAGCAGCGAGAAGAGCAGTCCTACCCCCTCCCGGCGGGCCCGGCGGGTCCGGATGACGGGCAAGGAGCGCCGTGAGCAGCTGCTGGACATCGGGCGCGCCCTGTTCGCCGACAAGGGCTTCGAGGGCACGTCGGTGGAGGAGATCGCGGCGCGCGCCGGGGTGTCCAAGCCGGTGGTGTACGAGCACTTCGGCGGCAAGGAGGGCCTGTACGCCGTGGTGGTCGACCGCGAGATGCGTCAGCTGCTGGACATGGTGACGGGGGCGCTCACGGCGGGCCATCCGCGTGAGCTGCTGGAGCAGGCGGCGTTCGCGCTGCTGGACTACATCGAGTCGTACACGGACGGTTTCCGGATCCTGGTGCGGGATTCGCCGGTGGCGCAGTCGACGGGCACGTTCGCGTCGCTGATCAGCGATATCGCCACGCAGGTGGAGGACATCCTGGGCCTGGAGTTCAAGGCCCGGGGCTTCGACCCGAAGCTGGCCCCGCTGTACGCGCAGGCGCTGGTGGGCATGGTGGCGCTGACGGGCCAGTGGTGGCTGGACGTCCGCAAGCCGAAGAAGGCGGAGGTCGCCGCCCATCTGGTGAATCTGTGCTGGCACGGGCTGGAGAACCTGGAGTCGAAGCCGCGGCTGATAGGGCACCGGAAGAGCTGAGCACCGGGCGGGAGGTCCGACGGCCCGGTCCGTCGGACCTCCCGGCCGGTCATGCGTCCGGCTCCAGGAACTCCAGCCGGTTGCCGGCCGGGTCATGGGCGTAGAAGCGGCGGTGGCCGGGGAGGTGGTCGTCCCAGGTGACGCCGGTGCCGTGGGACTCCAGGCGGGCCGCGTACGCCACGATTCCGTTCACCCGCAGGCCCGGGTGGGCCTTCTTCGCGGGGCGGAAGTCCTCCTCGGCGCCCAGGTGGAGCTGGACCGGTCCGGCGGCGAACCAGCAGCCGCCGCGGGCGGCGAGCACCGGGGGTTTCGGGATCTCGGTCATGCCCAGGGCCTCGGTGTAGAAGGCGCGCAGGGCGTCCTCGGAGCCGGGCGGGGCGGCGAGCTGTACGTGGTCGACGGCGGCGAGGCCCACGGCGGCGGTCATCATGTCTCCTTGCGGGCTACGGCGAAGATGCGGCGGAACGGGAAGACCGTGCCGTACGGGCCCGGCGGATAGGCCTCGCGGAGCAGGTCGCGGTAGTCGGCGAGGAACGCGTCGCGGGCGGCCGGGTCGTCGGCGAGGGCGGTGAGGACGGGGCGCAGGGCGGTGCCCTTGACCCAGTCGAGGACCGCGTCGTCGCCGTGCAGGGTCTGGAGGTAGGTGGTCTCCCAGACGTCGGCCGTGCAGCCCAGGTCGCGGAGGCGGGTGAGGTAGCCGGCGGGGTCCAGGACGGATGCGGTGCGGTCGCCGACGCCGTGGAGGCGGGAGTGCCAGCGGTCGGATTCGCGGAGGCGGGCCAGGAGGGTGTGGCTGGGGGCGGTGAAGTTGCCGGGGACCTGGAAGGCGAGGGTGCCGCCGGGGGCGAGGGCGTCCAGCCAGCGGGGGAAGTGGTCGGCGTGGCCGGGGATCCACTGGAGCGCGGAGGTGGAGACGATCAGGCCGTACGTCTCGGTGGGCTGCCAGGTCGCGGCGTCGGCCTCGGCGAAGTCGAGCAGGGGCGGCCGGGCGCGGGCGGCGGCTTCGGCGAGCATCTCGCGCGAGGTGTCGTAGCCGGTGATCCGGGCTTCCGGCCAGCGGTCCGCGAGGAGCGTGGTGACGTTGCCCGCGCCGCAGCCGAGGTCGGCGATGCGGGGTGCGGGGTGGCCGGGGAGGTCGCCGATGTGGGCCAGGAGGTCCTGGAAGGGGCGGGTGCGATGGTCCGCGTGGCGCAGGTACTGCCGCGGATCCCAGGTGGGTTCGGGAGTGGGCGTCATGGGCAGCAGGATCACGCCGAGACTGTCTTGATGTCAAGACACTTGAATTCAAGAGACTTCACGTCGAGGGACCATCTACACTGATCGTCATGGAGGACGAGGTCGACCGTTTGGTCGCTGCATGGCGCCGGGAGCGCCCCGACCTCGACGTGGAACCACTCGAGGTGCTCAGTCGCGTCTCCCGCCTGGCTCGCCACCTCGACCGGGCCCGCCGCATAGCCTTCGCCGAGCACCACCTGGAGCCGTGGGAGTTCGACGTACTGACGTCGCTGCGCCGGGCCGGCGCCCCGTACCAGCTCTCCCCCGGGCAGCTCCTCACCCAGACCCTGGTCACCTCGGGCACGATGACCAACCGCATCGACCGGCTGACCAAGAAGAACCTCGTCGAGCGGCTGCCCGACCCGAGCGACCGGCGCGGCGTCCTCGTCCGGCTCACGGCCGAGGGCCGCGACAAGGCCGATCAGTCGCTGGCCGGACTGCTCGACCAGGAGCGCGCCATCCTCGGCGAGCTCTCCCGCCACCAGCGCGCCGAACTGGCCGGACTACTGCGCCAGTTGACCGCCCCGTTCGACAACATCCCCACCTAGCGGGCGCATCGCCGGCTCGGCCGGGCCGACCCCTGCCCGGCGGGCCAGCGCCACCGCCGCGAGCGTCGAGTGCACCCCGAGCTTGCCCAGCACGTTCTGCATATGGGTGCGCACCGTGTGCGGGGACAGGAACAGCCGCTCGGCCACCGCCTTGCGGCCCAGCCCCGCCACCATGCAGCGCAGCACCTCGCGCTCGCGGGGCGTCAGCGACTCCACCAGCCGCTCGCTGTCGGTGCGGTGCTTGCGGGCGGTGGTCAGCTCCCGCAGTACGCCGGTGAGCAGGGCGGGCGGCAGATGCGTCTCGTCGCGCAGCACGCCCCGGATCACCGACAGCAGCCGTTGCAGCGAGCAGTCCTTGGCCACCCAGCCCGAGGCCCCCGCCTGGAGCGCCCGCGCGGCGGCCCGCGGGTCGTCCTTCTCGGCCAGCACCACCGACCGTACGGCGGGCCGGTTCGAGCGGACCCCGGCGACCAGCGCGATGCCGTCGAGGGCGGGCGCCTCCGCCTGCCGGGGCCCCGGCACGGCGGGCGCGTCACCGGTGGCCAGGGCGCCCAGCTCGGCGTCCACCAGCAGCACGTCGTAACCACGCCCCTCGGCGGCCGCGCGCTCCAGAGCGCGCAGCGCGGCCGGGCCGCTGCCCGCGGCGGAGACGTCGACGTCCGGTTCGGCCGCGAGGGCGGCCGCGAGCGACTCGGCGAAGATGCGGTGGTCGTCGACCACCAGAACCCGGATACGCGCCACAGAACCCCCATCTGTGGGGGCGGACAGCTGCGGGTACGGCGTCGGGGGCTCCACTGCGGCCTGCCACGCCCGACGACCGCCGTCGTCGAACCGCCTGCCGCCCTGCCCCGGACGCCGTACCCGGCTCTCTCGCTCCCCTGAATCGGCACCGGCCCCCACCGGTGCTGAGCATCAGCGTACGGGCGGGGGGCACAGGGGGAAGGCGATTCGGCGAACTGGTCGCCTCGGGTGTCCGGCCCGCGACTCCGCCACCCCATCGCCGGTCGGTCTTAGGGTTGCTTCATGTTCCGTCTTGAGACAGAAGTAGACAGAGAACGTCGCATTCTGCTGAGCGGGCGTCTGCACCAGGACAACGTCGCGGCCTCGGCCGGTCTGCGGGCCCTGCTCGCCACTTCCGCCGAGCACGAAGTCCCGCTGGAGGTCTGGGCGCTGGACGAGCACGGGGCGGTGGCCGGCGGGCTGACCGGGCGGACCTGGGCGTACTGGCTGCATGTGGATCTGCTCTGGGTGGACGCCCCGCACCGGGGCCTCGGCCTCGGCGCGCGCCTGCTCGCCGAGGCCGAACGGACCGCCCGCACCGAGCGCGCCTGCACCCGCTCGCGGCTGGAGACCTGGGGCTTCCAGGCCCCCGGTTTCTACCGCGGGCAGGGGTACGAGGAGATCGGCCGGGTCGAGGACTACCCGCCGGGCGTCACCGAGTTCATCCTGGTCAAGGAGTTGTGAGCGTGGGCCTCCGGGGCGGGCCCGGAAGCCCCGGGCTCAGCGCAGCCGACGCGCCCCGGCCGACGGAACGGCGTCGAAGATGCCCGGGGCCGCGTGTCCGGCCGCCGCGAACGCCTCGCTGACCGCCTTGGCCACGGTGTCGGCCGCCGATGCCTCCACCAGGACGACCGCCGAGCCGCCGAAGCCGCCGCCGGTCATCCGCGCACCGAGCGCCCCGGCCGCGTTCGCCGCCTCGACCACCAGGTCCAACTCGGGGCAGGAGACCCGCAGATCGTCGCGGAGCGAGACATGGCCCTCGTTCAGGACGGGGCCGGCCGCCCGGACGTCGCCCGCGTCGAGCAGGGCGATGACCTGCTCGACCCGGCGGTTGTCGCCGACGACATGGCGTACGTAGCGGATCACGGACTCGTCCGCCCCGGCACCGGCGAGCGTGGTGAGCGCCGCGTCGAGACCGGCGTACGGCAGGTCGCGCAGCATCGGTATGCCGAGCAGCCGGGCGCCCTCCTCGCAGCCGGCCCGGCGCTCCGCGTACGCGCCGTCGCCGAGCGCGTGCTTGACCCGGGTGTCGACAACCAGCAGCGTCAGGCCCTGGGCGGCCAGGTCGAAGGGGACCTGGCGCAGCGAGAGGTCGCGGGTGTCCAGGTGGAGGGCGTGGCCCTCGGTGCAGCAAGCCGAGGCCATCTGGTCCATGATCCCGCAGGGCACGCCGACGAAGTCGTTCTCGGCGCGGCGGCCGATCACGGCGAGTTCGGCGGCGGTCAGGCCGAGTTCGAAGAGGTCGTTCAGGGCGAGCGCGGTGACGACTTCGAGGGCGGCGGACGAGGAGAGTCCGGCGCCCGTGGGCACGGTGGAGGTCAGCGCGATGTCGGCCCCGGTGACCGGGTGCCCGTCCTCGCGCAGCGCCCAGGCGACGCCCGCCGGGTAGGCGGCCCAGCCGTGGCCGGAGTGCGGGACGAGCTCGTCGAGGCGGAGCGAGACGACACCGCCGGGGACGTCGGTGGAGTAGAGGCGCAGCACGCCGTCGTCGCGGCGGGAGACGGCGGCGACGGCGGTGTGCGGGAGGGCGAGCGGCATGACGAAGCCGTCGTTGAAGTCGGTGTACTCACCGATGAGGTTCACTCGTCCGGGTGCCGCCCAGATGCCGTCGGGCTCGGCCCCGTACAGCTCGGCGAAGGTGGCGGCGGGGTCGGCCCCGGCCGGCTCGGCATGCTGGGTCATCAGGTGGTCGTGTCCTCTCGGCGGGCGAACTGCCAGGCGTCGGCGATGATTCCGGCGAGGTCGGCGCGGGACGGCTGCCAGCCGAGGCGCTCGATCGCGGTGGCGGCGGAGGCGACGAGGACGGCCGGGTCGCCGCCGCGGCGGGGGGCGGCGGTCTCGGGGACGGGGTGGCCGGTGACCTTGCGGACGGTCTCGATGACCTCGCGGACCGAGAAGCCGTTGCCGTTGCCGAGGTTGCAGATCAGGTGCTCGCCGGGGGCGGCGGCGGTCAGGGCCAGCAGGTGGGCCTCGGCGAGGTCGGCGACATGGATGTAGTCGCGTACGCAGGTGCCGTCCGGGGTGGGGTAGTCGTCGCCGTAGACATTGATCGACTCGCGCCTACCCAGGGCGACTTGGAGGACCAGCGGGATGAGGTGGGACTCGGGATCGTGCCGCTCTCCGCAACTGCCGTACGCCCCGGCCACGTTGAAGTAGCGCAGCGAGACGGCGGCCAGGCCGTGGGCGGTGGCCTCGCCGCTGATCATGTGGTCGACGGCGAGCTTGGACGCGCCGTAGGGGCTGGTGGGGGCGGTCGGGTCGGCCTCGGTGATGGGGCTGGAGACCGGCTCGCCGTAGGTGGCGGCGGTGGAGGAGAAGACGAGGGTGCGTACGCCGTGTTCGCGCATGGCGGCGAGCAGGGCGGTGGTGCCGCCGACGTTGTTGACCCAGTACTTCTCGGGGTTCGCGACGGACTCGCCGACCTGGGAGAAGGCGGCGAAGTGCAGGACGCCGTCGTAGGAGGGGTCGAGGTGGCGGGCGGCGTCCTGGATGCGGCCCTCGACGAAGGCGGCGCCGGCCGGGACGCCCTCGCGGAAGCCGGTGGAGAGGTCGTCCAGGACGGTCACCGTGTGCCCGGCCTCCAGCAGGTGCTGGGCGACGACGCTGCCGACGTATCCGGCACCGCCGGTGACCAGGTACTTCTTCGGGTTGCTCACGTTCTGGGGGCTGCTCACTCGCTCGCTACCTCTCGCAGTCGCTCGGCCGCGGCCTCCGGCGGCACGTCGTTGATGAACACGCTCATGCCGGACTCGGATCCCGCGAGGAACTTCAGCTTGCCGGAGGTCCGGCGAATGGTGAAAAGCTCCAGGTGCAGGGCGAAGTCCTCCCGGCCGTCGATCCCGAACGGCGCCTGGTGCCAGGCGCTGATGTACGGGGTCGGCGGCTCGCCGGGGCCGAAGATCCGGTCGAAGCGCCTCAAGAGTTCCAGATAGACCTGTGGGAACTCCGTCCGCGCTCCCTCGTCCAGTTCCCGCAGGTCGGGGACGCGGCGGCGGGGGTGGAGGTGGACCTCGTAGGGCCAGTGCGCCGCGTAGGGGACGTAGGCGATCCAGTGGTCGGTGGCGAGGACGACGCGGGTGCCGTCCTTCTCCTCGCGGGCGACCACGTCGTCGAAGAGGTTGGAGCCGGTCTCCTCGCGGTGGCGGGCGGCCGAGCGGAGCATCAGCTCGGTGCGCGGGGTGACGAAGGGGTAGCCGTAGATCTGGCCGTGCGGGTGGCCGAGGGTGACGCCGATCTCGGCGCCGCGGTTCTCGAAGCAGAAGACCTGGGTGACCTGGTCGAGTCCGGCGAGCGCGGCGGTGCGGTCGGTCCAGGCGGCGAGGACGAGGGCGGCCTGCTCCTCGGTGAGATCGGCGAAGGACGCGTCGTGGTCGGAGGTGAAGCAGACGACCTCGCAGCGGCCGGAGTCACCGGCCAGGGACGGGAAGCGGTTCTCGAAGACCGCGACGTCGTAGTGGTCGTCGGGGATCTCGCTCTGCCGTCCGTCCCGGGTGGGGCAGAGCGGGCAGGCGTCGGCCGGTGGGTGGTAGGTGCGGGCCTGGCGGTGCGAGGCGATGGCGACCGCGTCGCCGAGCAGCGGATCGCGGCGGATCTCGGACGAGGTGGAGACGGGGTCCAGGGGGCGGTGGTCGACGGCGTCGCGGACGGTGTCGTCGGCGGAGTCGTAATAGATCAGCTCACGGCCGTCGGCGAGGGTCGTAACCGTTTTCTTCACCAGGGTCCTCCACCAGATCCTCCCAACATAATCGCACATAACAAATCACAAGCAAACACACGCGTCAATGCCACAACGCACGGACGACTGTGACCGACTCCATGGTCCGCATACCCGGACATTCACCCACACTCGATCACGATCGAACAAAGAACCCCAACGAGAGTGTTCATTTCTCGAACATGGAGGCGTAAGTTCCGTCGGGTTCAGTTCGCGCAACGAAGCGAGTACCCCCCATGCAGACACTGGCCGAAGGGCTTCGGCTCCCCACGAACGGGCTCGACTACGCCATCCTGGCGATCTACTTCGTCGTCGTACTCGGCATCGGCTTCGCGGCCCGTGCCAGCGTGAAGACGAGCCTCGACTTCTTCCTCTCCGGACGGTCGCTGCCCGCCTGGGTGACCGGGCTCGCCTTCGTCGCGGCGAACCTCGGCGCCACCGAGATCCTCGGCATGGCGGCCACCGGCGCGCAGTACGGCGTCGCGGTGGTGCACTGGTACTGGATCGGCGCGATCCCGGCCATGGTCTTCCTCGGCCTCGTGATGATGCCGTTCTACTACCGCTCCAAGGTGCGCTCCGTGCCGGAGTTCCTGCTCCAGCGGTTCGACAGGTCGGCGCATCTGCTGAGCTCCGTCCTCTTCGCCTTCGCGGCGATCCTCATCGCGGGCGTCAACCTCTACGCGCTGTCGATCGTCGTGGAGGCGCTGCTCGGCTGGCCGCAGTGGGTCGCGATCGTCGTCGCGGGCCTGTTCGTGCTCGTCTACATCACGATCGGCGGGCTCTCCTCGGCGATCTACAACGAGGTGCTCCAGTTCTTCGTCATCCTCGCCGCGCTCATCCCCCTCACCGTCCTCGGCCTGAAGCGGGTCGGCGGCTGGGACGCCATGAGCGACTCGCTGACCAAGCAGCACGGCGGCGACTTCATGACCGCCTGGGGCGGCACCGGCATCGGTGACGCCAACCCGCTGGGCGCCAACTGGCTGACGATCATCCTCGGCCTCGGCTTCGTGCTGTCCTTCGGCTACTGGACGACCAACTTCGCCGAGGTGCAGCGCGCGCTGTCCGCGAAGAACCTCTCCGCCGCCAAGCGCACCCCGCTGATCGCCGCCTTCCCGAAGATCTTCATCGTCTTCGCGGTGATGATCCCGGGCCTGGTCGCCGCCGTGATCGTGCCCAGGATCGGCACCCCGGGCTCCGACCTCACCTACAACGACGCGATACCCCTGCTGATGCAGGAGCTGCTGCCCAACGGCGTGCTCGGCATCGCGGTGACCGGTCTGCTCGCCGCCTTCATGGCGGGCATGGCGGCCAACGTGTCCTCGTTCAACACGGTGTTCACCACCGACATCTGGCAGCGGTACGTGGTGAAGGACAAGCCGGACACGTACTACCTGAAGTTCGGACGGCTGATCACGGCGATCGGTGTGCTGGCCTCGATCGGCACGGCGTTCATCGCCGCCAGCTTCTCGAACATCATGAGCTACCTCCAGACGCTGTTCTCGTTCTTCAACGTCCCGATGTTCGTCGTGTTCATCATCGGCATGTTCTGGAAGCGCGCCTCGATGAAGTCCGGTGTCTGGGGCCTGGTCGCGGGCACCGCCGCCGCGATGATCAACTACTTCTGGATCTACAAGGGCGGGATCATCGACATCCCGTCCGACCAGGGCGCCAACTTCGTCTCCGCGATCGTCGGGTTCGTCGCCGGAGCCGTCGTCATGGTCGCCGTCACCCTCTTCACCGCACCGAAGCCCGACGCCGAACTGGCCGGTCTGGTGTACGGGACCGAGTCGCCGGACCCCGACGAGGCGCTCGACGAGGCCGACAGCGCCTGGTACCGCAAGCCCGCGCTGCTCGGCTGGGGCGCGGTCGTCCTCGCCGCCGCGTGCTACATCCCCTACTCGTTCTGATCGGAGGAACTCACCATGTCCGACCTGCGCAAGGAAGTCTCCGAGCTGGAGCTCAAGTCCGCGACCGCGGCCCGTCTCTTCGACATCCGGCGGATCATCGGCGGCCTGTTCGTGGTCTACGGGGTGATCGTCACCATCGCCGGCATCAGCCCGTCCGACGCCGACCTGAAGAAGGCCGAGGGCGTCCACATCAACCTGTGGACGGGCCTGGCCATGCTGGCGCTCGGCCTGTTCTTCCTGGCCTGGATGAAGCTGCGCCCGGCCGAGGCCCCGGCGGCCCCGGAACCGGACGCCCCGGCCGACCGGGAGCCCGACGCGGGCTGAGGCCCGTCCCGCAGGGGCCGTCCGTCACCCGCTCCGCCCGGGGACGTACGGCCCCTGCGGCGTGCCGCTGTGGTCGCCGCCCTGCCCCGCGGCCCGCTCCAGCAGGCCCGTACGGGCGGCGAGCGCGGCGGCCTCCAGGCGGGAGCCGACGCCGAGCTTCATCAGGACCCGCTGGACGTGGGTGCGGGCGGTGCTCGGGGCGATGCCCATACCGGCCGCGATCAGCCGGGTGTCCTCGCCCTCGGCGACCCGCACCAGCACCTCCGCCTCGCGCGGGGTGAGCATCCGCAGCAGCCGCCGGCCCTCGTCGTCGGGCTGGGCCGCCGGGTTGAGCAGTTCCGCGAAGGCCCCCCGCAGCAGCTGCGGGGCGATGGCGCACTCCCCCGCCCGCGCCTTGAGCATGGCGCGCTCGACGCCCTCGATGCGCTCGTCGTGCCGGACGTACCCCGCGGCCCCGGCCGCGAACGCCGCGGCGATCCCGCGCGGGCTGGGCACCGGCCCGAGGACCACCACCGCCACCTGCGGGCGCTCCTGGCCGATGCGCACGATCGGGTCGAAGACCCCCGGGGCGGCGGGCGAGGCCGTACCGAACAGGCAGACTTCCGGGGCCCTGCTGACCACCAGTTCCGCGGTCCCGGAGGTCGGCGCGGCCGCCGCGAGCACCCGGTGCCCGCGCAGTTTCAGCGCCGAGGCGAGTGCCTCGGCGAGCAGTCGGTGATCGTCGACCACCATGAGCCGCACGCCCATCGACCAAGCCTCCCAGCCCCGTTCACCCCGGCCCCCCGGCCGCCTGACCCGGCAAGTTACACGCTTGTTCGACCTCGCGCCGCCCTTACGTGGGAGAAGCCCCCCAGAATGCCGAATTCTGCGCCATTCGGGGCTCGTTGACCGTTGCCCGGTGATCGGTTCACGGGCGGAAAACGATCGGCCCTGCCGGTCGGTGATCGACCGGCAGGGCCTGGCGAACGGCTCGCGCCGCTCGTGGGGGTTGAGCGGTGGTCAGTCGGTGCGGTACCCGACGACGAGGTAGAGCTTGTCGTCGGCGTCGACGACGCTGCGCTTGCTGACCAGGCGCTTCGACTTGAAGAAGTGCCCGTCGGAGTAGAGGAGTTCGGAGTGGTCGTTGGAGAACCGCCGCTCCGCCTCACGGACCGCCTCGTCGCTCGGGTTCTCCATCAGCAGGGTCTGCTTGAAGGTCTCGCCGTCGATGGAGACGATCTGGCCGCCCTTGTCGTAGGGGGGCTCCTTGTACGCGATGATGCTGGTGCCGTCCATCCGCAGCGGGACCAGGCTGTAGCGGTCGCCCGCGTCGGCCCGGGCGCCGAGGAGCTTCCCGGTGGTCAGGTCGAAGGCGACGATCTCGTTGGTGTCGCCGTACTCGCTGGTGCCGTCGTGGTTCTCGGTCGGCAGGTAGAGCCGGTTGTTGCCGACGGCCAGGTTCTGGCAGCGCTCGACCTCGGTGGAGCCGCAGCGGGCCGCGTACTGCTCGGCGTCGGCGGGGATGCGCACGATCAGCTTGCCGGTCGCCGCGTCGATCGAGAAGAAGTCGGAGATGCTGCTGCCGTCGCCGGCGGTGTCGCCGACATCGGCCGCGACCACCAGCGGCTTGGTGGAGACGATGCTCGCGTAGTCGACGCCGGCGGGCATCTGGAACGAGGACAGCGGTGCGCCGGTCGTCGGGTTCAGCGCCTGCACGGTGAGCTGCGGGCTGTCGGACGTACCGCACTTGCGGACCACGGCGAGGGCCTCGCCGCCGCCGTAGCCGCGGTCGTAGCAGCCGTCCGAGCCGACCTTCGGCTTCCACAGCTCGGCGCCGGTCTCCAGCTTGAAGGCCGCGCCGCCCGAGGTGCCGCCCGCTGCGACGGTGGACCCGCTGAGCGTGACCTCGTCGAAGCGGACCTGCCGGTCACCGCCGGTGGCGGAGGTGACGCCCTTGCTCCACAGGAGCTTGCCGGCGGCCATGTCGACCACGCCGACCTGGTTGCACGACGGGTACTTGTTCTCCTTGGTCGCCTTCGTCTCCTCGAAGACGATCGCGGTCTTGTAGTCCTTGCTCATGTGCCGGGAGGCGGAGCAGACCTCGCCCGGCAGCGGGACGGACCAGAGCTTGGTGCCCTTGTCGAGGTCGTAGGCGACGATCTCGGCGACGCCGGACTTCACGTACGCCTTGTCGGTGATCCAGGAGCCCATCACCGTGGTGATGTCGGTGACCTGCGGCTCCGGGAGCTGGAGGGCGACCTTGGACTTGGTGTTGGCGGGCGGCTTCTCGTCGCCGCCGGCCAGACCGCCGCCCTCGCCGCCCTTGGCCTCGCCACCGGTGGAGCCGGACGAGGAGGCCTCGTCCTTGCCGCTCTTGTCGTCATCGCCGGTGGAGGCGTAGATGAGCCCGCCGCCGATGATCAGCACCACGGCGACGGCCGCGGCGACGATGATCTGCATCTGGGTGGAGAACTTCTTGCCGCCGCCGGGCTGCTGCGGGGCCCCGTACTGCGGCTGCATGGGCTGGGTCGGATAGCCGTAAGCCTGCTGCGGCGTCCCGGGCTGGCCGGGCTGGCCGGCGGGCCCCTGCGGGTAGCCGTACCCCGGCTGCGGGGCCTGGGGGTAGCCGTATCCGTTGGGCTGCGGCGCGGGCGGGGTGGGGTAGTTGCCCGGCGCCGGGGGCGGCGGGGTGCCGTAGCCCCCGGCGGGCGCGTCCTGCGGGGCTGCGGGCGGCTGCTGCGGCTGCTTGCCGAAGGGGTCCGCGGGCGGCGGGGTCGGCTGGCCGAACCCTCCGGGCGGCGGGTCCTGCGGCGCACCGAAGCCACCGGAGGGCGGACCGGCCGGCGGCGCCGGGGGCGTGTTGGACGGCTCGTCGGGCTCGTTGGGCGGCTGCTGCGGTGGCTGGGGCGGCTGACTCATGGCGTGCGTACCTCGGGGGACGAGTGGGTGTGGGGGCGCGTGGGGCAGGGAAGGGCCGACCGGATGCCGGGAGCGGACGTTCGGATCGTGCCGGGCTCGCGGGCCGTCACTTCTCGAACACCAGCATCGTCGACTGCTCCAGCTCTTCCTTGTCGTTGCTCGCGCTCACGCGGTTGCTGAAGATGAAGGAGCGGCCGCCCTGGTAGGCGACCTTGGCCGAGAAGAAGCCGTTCTCGATCCGGCCGGCCGCCTCCGGGTGCTGGAGCAGCGTCTTGGTGGTGCCGCCGGTCGGCGGGAGGGTCACGATGGCGCCGGCCGCGTCGTACTTCGGCCGCATGTAGAGCACCAGGTCACCGCCCTCCATGCCCAGCGGCTTCAGAACGCGCTCGGCCGGGGCGGGCGCCTCCCACTTGGGCTTTCCGGTGTTCAGGTCGAAGGCGATGACCTTGTTCGTCCGGGCGGTCCCGCTGCTGTCGTCCGCGGTCGCGATGTAGAAGGTGTTGGCGTCGGCGGCGACCCCGCTGCACCCTTCGAGCTTCTGGCCGAAGACGGCGAAGCTGCTCCCGCAGTCGTGGGTGAGCTTGTCGCCCTTGGCGGGCGCGAGCTGGGAGCGGAGCTTGCCGTTCTCGGTGAGCGCGGCGATGGAGTACTGCTTCTTCTCCTCGTGCTCCAGCCGCACGACGAGCGGGGTGACGGAGTAGACCTTGCTGATCTCCCAGCCGCGCGGCGGCTGGTAGGTCCACTTGGGCTTGCCGGTGGCCGGGTCCAGCTCCTGGACCTGGTGCTGCGGGTTCTTGACGTCGTCGGTGCGGCAGCTGGCCGCGGCGATGAGCTTCGGGCCGCCGGCGAAGGCGAAGGGCTTGCAGTTGCCGTCGGGGTTGCCGAACAGCTCCTTGCCGTCGCTGACCCGGTAGGCGTTGGAGTTGCTGGTGCGCCCCACGGTGACGGTGTCGCCGCTGATCGCCAGACCGATGTCCGACAGGAAGTCCCAGGTGCCGTTCTTCTTGACCTCCTTCTTCCAGCCGGGCTTGCCGGTGTTGAGGTCGATCATCTGGAGGACGGAGCAGTTGGCCTTGTCGGTGGTGCCGTTCTTCACCCCGATGACGATCTTGCCGTCGGCGGTGGGGGCGTTGGGCGCGGCGCACACGTCGGCGGGGAGCGGCACGGTCCACTTCTGCTTGCCGTCGGCGACCGAGTAGCCGGAGACGCCGCGGTACATGGCCTTGGCCACCACATCGCCGGCGAACCACGGGCCGTACACGGACGCGCCGCCGCGGGGCAGGTCGACGTCGTTCTTCTGGAGCCAGGCGACCTTCGCCTCGCCCGGCTTGCGCCCGGCGTTGAGGTCGTCGTTGCCCTCGCGGCCGTCGCCGCTGCCGTCGCCCTCGTCGACCGTGGGCGACTCGCTGGGGGGCTTGGGGTCGTTGCTGGTGTTGGCCAGCGGCTTCTTCGGGTCCTCGTCGCCGCTGTCGCTCACGAGGAACCAGGTGCCCGTACCGGCGACCAGGACCACGGCGACCGCCGCCGCGACGATGACGGCGGTCTTGTTCTTGAGGAACCCGCCGCCACCGGAACCCGGTCCGCCGGGGCCGGGGGCGCCGGGGTGCTGCTGCTGCGGGTAGCCGTAACCGGGCTGGGTCGGCTGACCGTACGGTCCGGGAGCCTGCTGGCCGTACGGGCCCGGGGCCTGCTGACCGTAGGGGCCGGGCTGCTGGGCGTACGGGCCGGTGGGCTGCTGACCGTACGGACCGGGGGCCTGGCCGGGCTGCTGCGGGTAGCCGTAGCCGGCCCCCGCCGGGGGCTGCTGCGGGTAGCCGTACGCCGGGGTGCCCGGCGGGGGCGTCTGAGGCGGGCCGGCCGGGGGCGCGGGCGGCTGGGCGGGGGGCGGCCCCTGGGGCGGCTGACCGGGCGGCGTCTGCGGCGGCTTCGCCAGGTTCGGCTGGTCCTGGGGTGGCTGAGGAGCTCCGTTCGGCGGCTCCTGCGGAGCCCCGAAGCCTCCCTGCGACGGTTGCTGGCTGGGCGGCTGGCTCATCAGCACGTCCCCCTTCGTGCGGTCCGGTGCCCGATCCGGTCTCCCCCGCGATTCCGAGTGGGGTCAATTCCCCTCGGAAAGGAGCGAATCGGGCATGGCTTCCGCGGTGTTACGACAGTCGGGCGGGGCTTCTTTGTACCACCCGTCCGCCACCCGGCACCGGATCGGTCCCGCCCCTGTTCCCAAGGGAGAACCGCCTCGTGATGCCGTCGTTACGCCGAGGCCGGAGGTGATGGTCAGTCACCGAAGGTGATGATCGTCCGCACGTCCATCTCCTCCTCGTCGGACTCACCGCCGACGCGGCCGATGGCGATCAGTGAGCGCCCGTCGGCATAGCGAATCGTGGGATCGAACACGTGCTCGGCCTTTGCGGCCGACGCCGGATGACGCAGGAGCGTTTGCGGAGTGCCGCCCTGCGGTCCGAGCGCCATGATGCCGCCGCCGGTCTCGGCCTTCGAGTCCGGCGCGGCGAGGTACAGCAGCACCTTGCCGTTCTCGACCCGCATCGGCTGCAGGGTCTGCCCGGGCGGCGCCGGCACCTTCCACTTGATCTTGCCGGTCTTCATGTCGAAGGCGACGACGGAGTTGGTGAACGCGCCGTTCACATGAACGGGCTTCGTGGCGAGATAGAACGTGTCGCCGCCGGCGGTCGCACCGAGGCAGTCGTCGAGGTTCTCGTCCCGCTCGCCGCAGTCCAACTCGAACTCCTCCTTGCCGGGATCGGGCTGAGCGAGGAGGGTCCCGTCGTTGCTCAGGAGCGCGATGGCCCACTTCTGCTCCGGCTCGTCCTGCCGCAGCGCGACGACCGGCGGGTCGAGGGAGTAGAACTTGTCGATCCGCCAGCCCTTCTTGACCTTGTACGTCCACACGGTCCTGCCGGTGGCCGGGTCGATGCGCCGCACTTCCTCGTCGTACGTGTCACTCGGCGCCTTGAGACAGTCGACCGCGGCGAGCGGGACGTCGCCGCTGGCGAATCCGTACGGCTGGCAGGTGCCCGGCAGCCGGTCCCACAGATGCTTGCCGTCGCTGATCCGGTAGGCGTCGGTGCGGGTCGTCCGGCCGGCCGTGACGACGTCGCCGTTGACCGCCATGACGACGTGCGAGAGCCCGTCCGACATCGAGGAACGGTCGAGCGTGGCGGTCCAGCCCGCCTTGCCGGTGACCAGGTCGATCATCTGGAGCTTCTCGCAGTCCGCGCCTTCCTCGGTGCTTTCCCTGAGAGCGATGACGATCTTGCCGTCCGGGCTCGGCAGGGACGGCGCGGCGCAGACGTCGGCCGGCAGGCGCAGGCTCCACTTCTGCGAGCCGTCGTCGAGGGAGTAGCCGGACGCCGTGCGGTACATGGCCTTGGCCACGATGTCGCCCGTGATCCACGGGCCGCGCACGGGGACGCCGCCCGACGGCACGTCCACGTCGTTCTTCAGGATCCAGCGGACCTTGGCCTCGCCCTCCTTGAGCTCCTTGTTGAACTCCGCGGCGCCCGGGGCGGGTGTCGGCTTCGGGCTCGGATCGGCGCCGGGCTTCTTCGGGGCGGTGCTCTCCTTCGCGACGGGCTTCTGGTCGTCGGCGTCGTCATCGCCGCCCACCGCGAACCAGACGCCCGTCCCGATGACGAGGACCCCGGCGAGCACGGCGGCGACGAGACCGGCGACCCGGCCCCGCGAACGCCCGCCGCCTGCGGGCCCGCCGGAGGGCGGCTGCTGCGGCTGGCCGTAGGGCACGGTGGGCAACTGGTGCTGCGGCTGCGGGGAGGCGTACGGCCCCGTGGGCTGCTGCGGCTGTGGGTAGCCGTACGGCCCGGCGGGCTGCTGCGGCTGCGGG
The DNA here is from genome assembly GCF_056172905.1 of Streptomyces sp. iso_384. Taxonomy (NCBI): domain Bacteria; kingdom Bacillati; phylum Actinomycetota; class Actinomycetes; order Kitasatosporales; family Streptomycetaceae; genus Streptomyces; species Streptomyces sp. iso_384. Next base: position 904,431 of record NZ_JBWBTT010000001.1, on the reverse strand, counting down.
GAGCCGTACGGCACGGTCGGCGGCTGACCGTACGGGCCGGGCTGCGGCCCCGGCGGGTGCGGGGGCCGCGTGGGGGCTCCGTATGCGCCGGGCTGCGGTTCGTACGGAGCGCCGAAGCCCTCCGGCTCTCCCGGCCTGCCCTGCTGCGGCGGCGGCTGCGACATCGGTGTTGGTCCCCCTCGAACGTACGGTCCCTGCCGCCCCGTTCTACCACCCGCCCCACCGGCCCCACGGGCCCGGTCAGGCGTCCTCGGCCAGTTCCAGCCAGCGCATTTCCAACTCGTCCCGCTCGGTGACCAGTTCACGCAGTTCGGCGTCGAGCTTGGCGACCTTCTCGAAGTCCGTCGCGTGCTCGGCGATCTGCTTGTGCAGCGTGGTCTCGCGGGTGGAGAGCTTGTCGAGCTGCCGCTCGACCTTCTGGAGCTCCTTCTTCGCGGCGCGTGCCTCCTGCGCGGAGACGGCCGGGGCGGCGGCGGGGGCGGCGGCTCCGGACGTGCGGGGGGCGGCGGCGGAGGGGGTGGACTCCTCCTCCATCCGCTGCCGGCGCTCCAGGTATTCGTCGATCCCGCGCGGCAGCATGCGCAGGGCGCGGTCGCCGAGGAGCGCCATGACCTTGTCCGTGGTCCGCTCGATGAAGAACCGGTCGTGGGAGATCACGATCATCGACCCGGGCCAGCCGTCGAGGAGGTCCTCCAGCTGGGTCAGGGTCTCGATGTCGAGGTCGTTGGTGGGCTCGTCGAGGAAGAGGACGTTGGGCTCGTCCATCAGCAGCCGCAGGATCTGGAGCCGGCGGCGCTCACCGCCGGAGAGGTCGCCGACGGGCGTCCACTGCTTCTCCTTGGTGAAGCCGAACTGCTCGCAGAGCTGGCCGGCGGTCATCTCGCGGCCCTTGCCGAGGTCGACCCGGTCGCGCACCTGCTGGACGGCCTCCAGCACCCGGAGGTTCGGGTTCAGCTCGGAGACCTCCTGGGAGAGGTAGACGAGCTTGACGGTCCTGCCGACGACGACCTTCCCGGCGGCGGGCTGCTCGTCGCCCTGCGTACGGGCGGCCTCGGCCAGTGCGCGCAGCAGCGAGGTCTTGCCCGCGCCGTTGACGCCGACCAGGCCGACGCGGTCGCCGGGGCCGAGCTGCCAGGTGAGGTGGGTGAGCAGGGTCTTGGGCCCGGCCTGGACGGTCACGTCCTCCAGGTCGAACACGGTCTTGCCGAGGCGGGCGTTGGCGAACTTCATCAGCTCGCTGGTGTCGCGCGGCGGCGGCACGTCGGCGATGAGCTCGTTGGCGGCCTCGATGCGGTAGCGCGGCTTGGAGGTACGGGCCGGGGCGCCGCGGCGCAGCCAGGCCAGCTCCTTGCGCATCAGGTTCTGCCGCTTGGACTCCTCGGTGGCGGCGATGCGTTCCCGCTCGGCGCGGGCGAACACGTAGTCGCTGTAGCCGCCCTCGTACTCGTGGACGGTGCCCCGCTGGACGTCCCACATGCGGGTGCAGACCTGGTCGAGGAACCACCGGTCGTGGGTGACGCAGACGAGGGCGGAGCGGCGGGCCCGCAGATGGCCGGCCAGCCAGGAGATGCCCTCGACGTCGAGGTGGTTGGTGGGCTCGTCGAGGACGATCAGGTCCTGCTCGTCGATGAGGAGCTTGGCCAGGGCGATACGGCGGCGCTCGCCACCGGAGAGCGGGGCGATGACGGTGTCGAGCCCGTGCTCGAAGCCGGGGAGGGCCAGACCGCCGAAGAGCCCGGTGAGCACGTCACGGATCTTGGCGCTGCCCGCCCACTCGTGGTCGGCGAGGTCGCCGATGACCTCTTGGCGGATGGTCTTCGCCGGGTCCAGCGAGTCGTGCTGGGTGAGGACGCCGAGCCGCAGCCCGCCGTTGTGGGTGACGCGTCCGGTGTCCGCCTCCTCCAGCTTGGCGAGCATCCGGATGAGGGTGGTCTTGCCGTCGCCGTTGCGGCCCACGACACCGATCCGGTCGCCCTCGGAGACCCCGAGGGACACACCGTCGAGCAGGGCACGGGTGCCGTACACCTTGCTGACCTGCTCGACATTGACCAGATTGACGGCCATTTCACTCCTGCACGGTGGGTTGATGCGACCTTTCCAGGGTACGGCGCGTCGGCGGGGCACCGGTCCCGCGGCCTCACCGTCCGGGCGGGAGGGGGTCGCATACCCTCGTCCATGACGTTGACGGCAGAGGTGAATCGGGGGCGTACGGGGTGGTAGTCGTCGCGACGGTACTGCGGTGGATCCTTCTCGCGGCGGCCATGGGCATCCTGATCGCGTTCCTCGTCACCGCCGTCCGGGCCCGCCGCACGGGCACCGGCTTCGGCGAGCTGGCCGACGTGCTGGAGGACCGGTGGTTCGCCATGAACCAGGTGTTCCTCGCCGTGCTGGCCGGTCTTGCCGGGTCCTGGGCCGCGGAGTGGGCGGGCGGCACCCGCGCGCCGATCACCGAGTCCGTGCCCACGCTCGCCCCGCTGGGCATCGTCGCCGCGTTCGCCGTCTGCCGGGCCGCCGGTCCGTTCCGGGTGAAGCCGCTCTCGCTGGTCGCCGCCCCGCTGCTGCTGGGCGGAGTGATGACGGGCTGGTGAGCGCCGGGGGCCGCCCCTCTCCGTGACGGCTCCGGGACGTGCGGTAGCGTGCGCCGACTGATCATGAGGCCTGGGGGGCGGTCGGAGTGGCGGCATCGGCATGGGAACGGTTCATCGGTCACCGGGTGCTGCCGAAGGCGGCCGTGGTGGTGCTCGCCGCGGTGCTGGTGGCCGGGTTCCTGCTCGTACGGTCCGAGCGGCGCGACGCCCGTAACGCCGAGGTCCTGGAAACGGCCTGCGGGGGTGCCCTGCCGCGAGCGACGACGCGAGGCCTGCTGCCCGAGGGCGAGACCTGGGAACTGTACGACGACCTGGACCTGACCGGGCCGTCCGGGCACGGTCCGCGCACCCTGCTGCGGTGCGCGGTGGGGTGGGACGCATTCTGGGGAAGCGCGTCCGGGGGTCTGGAGCTCGCGGCGGTGCCGGTGCTGGACGTTCCGCTGTCCGGCGTACGGCTCGGGGACATCCTCTCCGCACGGACCGCGAAGGAGCCCGACCGGGCCACCGCGTACCGGACCGCAACCACCCAGGTCACCGCCGGCTGCCCGGCCGGCCTGCCCGGCTACCCGCGCCCGGTGACCCGCTTCCGGGTCCATGCCTCGTCCTGGTCCGACGATCCGGAGCACGTCCGCACGGCCGGGGAGCTGGGCGGCGCGGTGGCGGCCGTCGCCAACCACGTACGGGACCGGGGCGGCTGCGGGGGTCCGGCGGTGGAGCCCTCGGACGTACGGCCGCTGCCGAGGTCCGAGGGGGACGGGTCCGAGGAGTCCGACGAGGCCCCGCCCGCCTGCCGTTGGTTCCGGCCGGGGCTGCTCGACGCGAAGGAACCGGGCCCCGACGAGCCGGACGGCCGGGGCGTCACGGGCGACGATGTGGACGCCTGCTCCCTGAGGGTGCCGCGGGCGAAGCCGGCGAACCGGCTGGACCACTTCGCCGGGGTGAGTTCGGTGAGCTGGCGGGGCCCGCTGCTGTCCGAGGCGCGCACGGCGTACGGGTCCGAGCTGGCCGCCCTTTCCCGGGTACCGGAACCGGTGGGCGGCGAGAAGTCGTACACGCTGGCCGTCTGGGCCGAGTCCTCGTGCTCGGGGGCCCGGACGCTGAGCCGGGTGACCGTGACGACGGCCGCGGCTTCTCTCGCCGCCTCCCGGGCCGACCGGGTCCTCGACGCGTATCTGACCTCGTCCGGCTGCCATGCGGTGAAGGTTCTCGGAAAGGTGTGGAAGTGAGCGACGTCCGTTTCTGGCGCAGGCGACGGGTGCGCCGCACGGCGGCCTGGACCGTGACCGCGGCGGTGCTGGCGGGAGGCCTCTTCTGGGTCTCCGGCGGCTACGACTCCTGGCGCGACGACCGGGCCCTGGATTCGGCCTGCGACGGCGATCTGGCGGCCGGTGCGGTGCGGGAGCTGTTCGACGGCATCTCCCTGACCTCGTCGGGCCGTTGGAGCGACCGGCGGCGCTGCACGGTCAGCGCGTCCGACGACGATTCGGACATCGGCCTGGCTCTGTGGGTCGGGCAGACGGAACGCATGATGAATCTGGAGAACTCCGGCGGCTTCGACGCGCCTCTGGGGCACGGCTGGACCGGCTCCTTCCGGTACAACCCGGACAGCGAAAGCCCGGACGAGGCGGCGGCCGTCCTCCTGCTGAACTGCGGCAAGGAGTCCGGTCAGGGGCGGGTGATGACGGTGGACGCCGACCTCGGCCGGGGCGGCTTCGACGATCCGGTGGCCCGGGAAAGGCTCGTGGCCGTCCTCACGGAGACGGCGACGGCGTACACGCGGCGCACCGGGTGCGCGGCACCGACCGGCCAGCGGGTGAAGGACGTCGGCGTCTCGACGAACCCCAGGGACTACAAACCCGTCGCGTCGGCCACGGGAAGCTGCGCGGGCGTGCTGGACGAGAAGACCGCCGCTCGGTGGGGCGTACGCACGGTGCAGGAGATCACGGCGGACCCGGCGCCCCTGGAGGAGTGCGTCCTGGGCGGTCTGCGCGGTGCGTTTCTGTACGGCTTCACCGCGTCCTACGGGCCGTCCGCCCGGTACGCCCGCATGCGGCTGGACGAATGGCAGGACAGCGACGCCGCCGCCCGCAGGGGCCCGGACGCGCTGAGCGGCTCCTATGCGCTGGGCGCCCGGTGCCCCGGAGCGGGCGGGACGGCCCTGTTCGAGGTGGACACCCTCGGCGACGAGGGCAACCCGAAGCTCGCGGCGCCGGTCGTGGACCACCGGGGGCTGCGGGCGGCGCTCCAGCGCTTCGCCGAGCGCTCGGCGAAGAAGCACGGCTGCGAGGCGCCGGGGGCGGTGTAGGGGCGGGGAGGGCTGCGGCTGGCCGGGTTCCTTGCCGCACCCTCCCAGACAGCTGTACGCTTTCCTGTACGTACAGGATGATGTACACCAAGCACGGGAGGCGATCATGCGCACGATGACCTACACGGAGTCCCGCGCGAAGTACGCCGAGACCCTGAGCGCAGTCGTGGACGACCGTGAAGAGGTCGTGGTCACGCGTGCCGGACACGAGCCCGTGGTGATAGTGGCTCTCGACGAGTACGAGTCCCTCAAGGAGACCGCGTACCAGCTCCGGAGCCCGGAGAACGCCCGTCGGCTGCTGGCTTCGATCGACCGGCTGGAGAGCGGCGGCGGCACGGTGCGGGAGCTCGCGGAGTGAAGTTCGTGTGGGACCGGTCACCGTGGGACGACTACGTCTGGTGGCAGAACCAGGATCGCAAGATCCTCAAGAGGATCAACACGCTGCTCCAGGACATCGCCCGGAACGGCAACGAAGGAATGGGCAAGCCGGAATCCCTGAAGCACGGCTTCCACGGGTACTGGTCCCGCCGCATCACCGACGAGCACCGGCTCATCTACAAAGTGGTCGACGACGAGGTCCGCATCGCCGCCTGCCGCTACCACTACGGCCACTGACCCCTACCGCACCCCCGCTCCCCGCCCCGCCCGCTCCACCAGCAGCCAGCCGCCCAGGGTCATCGCCACTGCGGCCGGGGCGCTGACCGGGATCGCGATCAGCAGGGCCGTGCGGCCGTCCAGCAGGCCGTTGAAGCCGACCATGGACAGGCCCAGCACGCCGAGCAGGCAGAGCGTCGCGCCGAGTGCCGCGAGGGGGCCGTGGCCCTGGGCGGGCAGGGCGGGGGCCGGGCGTTCGAAGGTGCGGAAGGCCGCCACGAGTCCGGCGGTGAGGGCCGCCGCGAGGGCGATCCGCAGCGGGACCTGGGCCCACCAGGCGGCCGACGCGGGCTCGGGCAGCGGGACGTCGAGGGCGAGCATGGCCCCGTACACGCCGAACATCGCCGTGAGGTGCCAGAGGAACGCGGTCATCGCGACCCCGTTGGCCGCCACCACCGTGCGCCAGAGGCGGGGTCGCTCCAGCAGGCGGGCGGCCGGGGCGCGGAGCAGTTCGACCGCGCCGACGAGCCAGAGGCCGTGGGCCAGCAGGGCGAGGGTGGGCGGGGCCATGTTGCTGACCTTCTCGCCGGGCATCCCGACCATGGACAGCGGGTACGGCCCGAACGCCACCAGCGCGCAGGCGGTGACCAGACCGCCGGCGGCGAGCAGGGCGGGGCGGCGCAGGCGGAGGTGGCCGTCGGCGCGCAGGAAGCCGAGCTGGTGGACCGCCAGCCAGACGAACGCGAAGTTCAGGAACTCGACGTACGGCACTCCGGCGGCGAACCGGAGGACGTCCACGGCGGCGGCCGCGCCCGCCAGTGCGGCGAACGCCCCCCAGCCGTACCGCTCGTGCAGCTTCAGCAGCGGCGGGGCGAACGCGACCATCGCCAGGTAGATCCCGATGAACCACAGCGGCTGGGTCACCATGCGCAGGGTGACGCCGGTCAGCCCGCCGCCCCCGCCGAGGAGTTGGACCAGCAGCGCGGCCATGCCCCACACCAGGACGAAGACCGTGGTCGGCCGCAGCAGCCGCTGGAGCCGGGCGCGCAGGAACGCGGCGTAGACGGAGTCCGGGGAGCGCCCCGCCGCGGCCTCCGGGCGCTTGCGGAGCAGGGAGCGGTAGGACAGCGCGTGGGAGAAGCCGCCGACGAAGAAGAACACCGGCATGACCTGGAGCAGCCAGGTCAGCGGCTGGAGCGCGGGGACGACGGCGAGCAGATTGCCGACCCCGTCCGGGGTGACGGCGGCCATCAGCCAGTGGCCGAGCACGACCGCGGCGAGCGAGGCGACCCGCAGGAGGTCGACGTAACGGTCCCGGGTGGCGGGGGTTGCCCTGGCCAGTTCACGAACACTTGATCCCATGGACTCAACGTCGCGCGCGCCGGGTGGGGTGCGGCAGGGTGCGCGTACTCAATTCGGCGTCTGAGTAGCCGAGTCGGCGAACGAGCCGGCTCAAAAAGCGTCAGGAAGAGGCAGAAAACGCTGAAATGACTCCGAAGCGTCCTACTGCGTAGTAGATCTGGACAGGGCGGTCGTTGACGAGTAAAACAAGCACAAAATCTGCTCTTCGGCAGGCACACCGGCGGCCCCTCGGCGATCTGCCGCGACGCCTGCCGTTCCCGAGAACCGGAGTACCGACACCGTGCGGTTTTCTCGCCACTTCGCCCCTGTCGCCCTGCTCGGCGTGCTCGCCCTGACAGGGTGCGAGGACAGCACCCCGACCGACGACAGCGCCCCGGCGGCCCCGTCCGCCACCACGCCGACCGCTTCGGCCACCCCCACGGCCACGCCCTCCCCCACGCCCACCGCGACCGTCGCGCCCGATCCGGTCGTGCCGGCACTGCACAGCCGGACCTACGAGGAGGCGCGGGCGGAGTTCGCCCGCCAGGACATATCCACCGCCCGCCTGAAGGCCGCCGCCCAGCACAAGGACGTCACCCTCCCGCAGAACCACGACGGCTGGTACATCTGCGACACCAGCCCAGGGCGCGGCACCCGGCTCACCGCCGACGCCACGGTCACCGTCCGGCTCGCGAAGGACTTCAGCGACTGCACGACCAGCTTCCACGGCTATCTGCACCAGAAGAACGACCCGGCCCACGTCCCGCCCAGGACCGCCGCCCCGAAGCCGGAGCCCACCGCCACCCGGGCTCCCGCCCCGGCCCCCACGAAGGCCACGCCGAAGCCCGCGGGCGGCTCGATGATCACCTGCTCCGACGGCAAGCCGGGGTACGCCTGCACCTCCAACGGCCACCCCGTCGTCGACGGCCAGTTCTGCGCGAAGGCCGACCGCGGCCGCACCCTCATGGCCACCAACAGGACGATGGTCACCTGCTCCTACGACCCCAGCATCACGCCCTACCGCTGGCAGTGACTCACGAGGCCGCCGTGGCCCCCGGCGCCGGCGACACCGCCACGCGCGCCTCGCGGCACGTTCCGGAGGCCATCAGCGCGTCGGCCACCTTGCGGGCCGCCGCCTCGTCCTCCACCAGGAACGCCGTCGTCGGCCCGGACCCGGAGACCAGCGCGGCCAGGGCCCCCGCCCCCGTGCCCGCGGCCAGGGTGTCGGCGAGGGAGGGGCGCAGGGAGAGCGCGGCGGGCTGGAGGTCGTTGCTCAGGGCGCCCGCGAGTGCGCCGGAGTCGCCGGAGCGCAGGGCGGCCAGGAGGGCGGGCGAGGCGGTGGGTCCGGGGACCTCCGCATCGGCCGTGAGGCGGTCGAACTCGCCGTAGACGGCGGGTGTGGAGAGGCCGCCGTCCGCCACGGCGAAGACCCAGTGGAAGGTCCCGCCGACCTCGATCGGGGTCAGGTTCTCGCCGCGTCCGGTGCCGAGCGCCGCCCCGCCGACCAGGCTGAACGGCACATCGCTGCCCAGCTCGGCGCAGATGGCCAACAACTCGTCGCGGCTCGCGCCCGTTCCCCACAGGGCGTCGCAGGCGACCAGGGCGGCCGCCCCGTCGGCGCTGCCGCCGGCCATGCCGCCCGCCACCGGAATGTCCTTGGCGATGTGGAGGTGGACGGCGGGGTCGATGCCGTGCCGCCCGGCGAGCGCGAGGGCGGCGCGGGCGGCGAGGTTGGTGGTGTCCAGCGGGACCTGCGCGGCGTCCGGTCCCGAGCAGGTGATGCGCAGCTCGTCGGCGGGGGTCGCGGTGACCTCGTCGTACAGGCCGACGGCGAGGAAGACGTTGGCCAGGTCGTGGAAGCCGTCCGGCCGGGCGGCGCCCACGGCGAGCTGGACGTTGACCTTGGCGGGGACGCGGACGGTGACAGCGCCGCTCACAGGACCCACAGCACTCACAGGGACACCTCCGGCTTGTTCTCCGCGATGGCCGCGAACTCCTCCACCGTCAGCGCCTCGCCGCGCGCCTGCGGCGAGATCCCGGCGGCGACGAGCGCGGCCTCGGCGGCGGGTGCGGAGCCGGCCCAGCCGGACAGGGCGGCGCGCAGCGTCTTGCGGCGCTGGGCGAAGGCCGCGTCCACGACCGCGAAGACCTCGGCGCGGCTCGCGGTGGTGGCGATGGGCTCGGTGCGCCGGACGAGCGAGACGAGGCCGGAGTCGACGTTCGGGGCGGGCCAGAAGACGGTGCGGCCGATGGACCCGGCGCGCTTGACGTCCGCGTACCAGTTGGCCTTCACCGACGGCACGCCGTAGACCTTGTTGCCCGGCCGGGCGGCGAGCCGGTCGGCGACCTCGGCCTGGACCATGACGAGGGTCCGCTCGATGCTGGGGAAGCGCTCCAGCATGGTGAGCAGGACGGGCACGGCCACGTTGTACGGAAGGTTCGCGACGAGCGCGGTGGGCGCGGGGCCCGGCAGCTCGGTGACCAGCATCGCGTCGGAGTGCACCAGGGCGAAGCGGTCGGCGCGCCCCGGCATCCGGGCCTGGACCGTGGCGGGCAGGGCGGCCGCGAGCACGTCGTCGATCTCGACCGCGATCACCCGGTCCGCCGCCTCCAGCAGCGCCAGGGTCAGCGAGCCGAGCCCGGGGCCGACCTCGACGACCACGTCGTCCGGGCGGACCTCGGCCGTGCGCACGATCCGGCGGACGGTGTTGGCGTCGATGACGAAGTTCTGACCGCGCTGCTTGGTGGGGCGGACCCCCAGCTCGGCGGCCAGGTCGCGGATGTCTGCGGGGCCCAGGAGGGCGTCGGGCTCTGTGCTGCTCACCCGGTAAGCCTACGGCCGCAGTGCGGCCACGGACTCGCCCCCCGCTGCACGTACAGCTTCTTCGCCCGGTACGTCTGCTCGGCGGCGGGTGCGTCCTGGGGCCGGCCGCTGCCGCCGAGCGACTGCCAGGTCCCGGTGTCGAACTGGTACAGCCCGCCGTACGTGCCGCTCGGGTCGACCGCCCCGGGCCGCCCGCCGGACTCGCAGGCGGCGAGCGCGGACCAGTTCAGCCCGTCCGCCCCGGCGACGGAGCCGGGCCGCTGCCGGGTGCCGGTGCGCACGACGCGGCTCACCGGCCGGTGCACCAGTTCCTCGGCGGCCCTGCGCGGCTTCTGCCGGACGCCGTTGACGGTCCGTACCGCGTACGTGACCCGGCGCACGCCGTTGCGGCCCGCCCGCTCGACGACCTCGGTGCCCCGGAACAGCTCGGGGTCCTCGCTCCGTTCGACGGCGTACGGGACGGTCTCCTCGCGCACCTCGCGGGTGTCGGTGATCCGCATGACGGAGATCGTCTGGCCGTCGCGCGGGAAGTGCCCGGGGTCGACGGAGGTGGTGTCGTGGCCGTGCAGGGTGATGCCCGCCTGGGCGAGGGCCTCGCGGACGGTGGCGGCGTTGGTGCGCAGGGTGCGTTCCTGGCCGTCGGCCATGAAGGTCACGGTGCGTTCGGTGCGGACGGTGAGGGTCAGGCCGGTGCGGGCGATCCGTGCGGATCGGGCGGCGGAGAGGTGCGCCCCCTCGGCGCGGATCCCGAGCTCGCGCAGCGCCCCCGCCACGGTGTCGGCGGTCGTCCAGACCTGGCGGCGGACGCCGTCGAGGGTGAGGGTGACGGGCCGCCCGTGGCGGACGACGACCTCGTCACCGTGGTCGAGGGCGGCGCCGGGGGCCGGGGCGACGACGTCGTGCGCGCCGACGGTGACGCCCTCCTCCGCCAGGAGCTCGGTGACGTCGTCGGCGAAGGTGTGCAGGGTCCGGGGCGCGCCGTCGACCTCCAGCCGGACCGCCTTGTCCTGGGCGACGAACGCGGTGGTACCGCCGGCCAGGAACGCGACGACGAGGGCCTTCGGTACGAGGCGTCTCAGGTTCTCGGGGCCGGCGACGAGCCTCCGGCGGCGCTTGGCGGCCCGCCGGGCGTCGGCACGGGTGGGGCCCTGCCGGGGCACCACGGGCGGCGGCCCGGCGAGCGGGGTGTCGACGACCGTCGGGGCGTGGGCGGCGGGGGCGGGGGCGACGGCCCGGGCGTGGGCGGGGCCCGCCGTCCCCACCCCGTCGGCCAGGGTCAGCTGCTCATGGAACGCGCCGACGCGCCTGTCCCGCGCAGTACTCACGCCGCTGTCCTGCGAAATCCTCACGCCGCTCCCGAAGATCAGCCCGCTGCCGGAGATCCGCCCACTGCCACCCCGTCGTGCGCGGGGACGATAGCGGAGCTCCGGTGACTCTCCAAAGCGACACGGCTACGCACGGTGTTCGACCGGGGTCAGAAGTCGAACGCCCGCGCGGTGTTGTCGTAGATCGCGGCGGCCAGCACGTCCTCGTCCAGGCCCTTCACCTCGGCCATGGCGCGGAGCGTGACCGGAATGAGGTACGGCGCGTTGGGCCGTCCGCGGTAGGGGGCGGGGGTGAGGAAAGGGGCGTCCGTCTCGACGAGGACCAGCTCGGCCGGGGCTACGGCCAGCGCGTCCCGCAGCGGCTGGGCGTTCTTGAAGGTCACGTTGCCCGCGAAGGACATGAAGTACCCGGCCCGCGCACAGATCCGGGCCATCTCGGCGTCGCCGGAGTAGCAGTGGAACACGGTCCGCTCGGGTGCGCCCGCGTCCGCCAGCACCCGCAGCACGTCCGCGTGCGCGTCCCGGTCGTGGATGACCAGGGCCTTGCCGTGCCGCTTGGCGATCTCGATGTGGGCCCGGAAGGACTCCTCCTGGGCCGCGACGCCCTCGGGGCCCGTACGGAAGAAGTCCAGGCCCGTCTCGCCGACCCCGCGCACCTGGTCGAGGGCGGCCAGCGCGTCGATCTCCGCCAGCGCCTCGTCCAGGGCCGCCTTGCCGCCGGGCTCCCGCACCCCCTGCCGCGCGGTGCCGTCCGGATCGCCGTGGACGATGCGCGGGGCCTCGTTGGGGTGCAGGGCCACCGAGGCGTGGACGGCGGGGTGGGCGGCGGCGGTGTCGGCGGCCCAGCGGGAGCCGGCCACGTCGCAGCCCACCTGGACGACGGCTCTCACGTTCACCGCGGCGGCCCGGGCGAGGGCCTCCTCGACGGTGGCGTCCTGCATGTCCAGGTGGGTGTGGGAGTCGGCGACCGGCACCCGCAGGGGCTCGGGCAGCGGCGGGGCTTCGGTACGGCTCATGCCGACGACTCTACGAGGGCCCCGCGCCCGTACGGCGTCGGCCTCCGGCGCACCGGAGCAGGTTCACCCGCACCGGAAGGGGTGTCGCCCGCGCCGGAAGGGGTGTCACCTGCGCTGGAAGGGGTGGAGCAGGTCGGACAGCCGCCAGTGGCGGTCCGGGGCGGCGGCGGTCGACACCGTACGGTCCTTCGTGACGGTCTCCGCGGCCTGCGGCATCTGCTGCTTCCGCAGCAGTTCCTGGACGCCGGCGACCCGCCCCGCCCGCATGATGCGCACCACGTGTCCACCACAGTTGGTGCAGGTCGGCGTGGAGAGCGGGGACGGCACACGCTCACCGTCCGCCGTGTAGACGACGAACGCGTGCCCGTGGACATCGACGTGGTGCTGTATCTCGTAGGACTGCTCCCAGCCGTACCCGCACTTCATGCAGGCGAAGGCATATGCCTCGTGGACAGTGGTCGCTGCGATCTCGCTCATTCCTGTTCCTCCTGGCCGCCGGTCAAGCGCTCCGGGGACGGGCGGCCCGCACGAGGGGTTCGAACAGGTGGCCCGTCCCTTCCAGTGGACACCTGCGCCCGGACGGACGCACCAGCCCAGAGGCATTGTTGATGCGTTCTTGGCCTCCTTTTGCCGCCCTTTGCCGCCGCATGGCGCAGGACAGGCCCACGGCAGGACAGCACGTGACCACCGGGCCACCGAGCGCCCCCGAGCGCGCCCTGCTCCGATCGTGAACGCGCCCGCGCACCACCCCCGCCCACGCCCTCCCCCTTCCCTGAATTCCCGGGCTTTCACCCCGCCCGCACCCCATGAATTCATCATTCAATTGAATACGCGATTTACCCGGATGCCCGTCCCCGATTTGCGACGCCCGCATTCCTCCTTTTCACTCATTACGTCCACCCCATTTCCCACAGGACGGGGAACAACCCATGTTCACCACGGACACCACTGCCACCGACATCGAGCTCGACCTCGACGCCGCTCTCAACCCCGGCGAGGTCGAAGGTCTGTACCGCGACTCCCGCGAGTGCGCCTACCTCGCGCTTCTCGCAGGCGGCGGCGCCCTGCTGCTCTCCCCGCCGACCCCGCGCCCGAAGAAGGGCTAGTCGCCGGCACATGGACCAGACACATGCTTCGTCGCCCCTGGCGGGTGCCGTGCATGACCTGGCAACAGAGGTGGTCCTCGCTCTTCGGAGCGGGGACCACCTCGCCACGGTGTGCGGCGCGGCGGGAATCGACGAGGAGAACCGGACCGGAATCGCCGCGGCACGGGTCATCGGGGCCGACCTGCTGCTGCCCAGTGTTCTTCACGGACGTCATCCGCATCCGGGTGATATCGCCGTACTCGACCGGGCGGCGCGGGAATTCCCGCCCAAGCCCGACGCCCCGGCGGCCACGGCCTGGAGCCACTGGCACATGATCTCCACGCTCCAGCGGATGGCGCCGCCTCCGGCGGGAGCGGGCGCCCCCGGAACGACGTACGCGGAGCCCGACGCCTCCTGGCTGGAGGAGGCCCCCTGGCAGGCCTTCACCCACCAGCTCTCGGTGCTCGCGCCGCTCGCCGTCCCGGCCGCCCCCTCGGCCGTGCGGCGGGCCGCGGCGAACCGGGCCGTCGACCTGGCCCGCGGCTTCGTCCGTGCGGTGCGGCGGCGCGACTGGCTCCAGGCGGCGGGCGCGGGCCGCTGGCTCGCGGCGATCGGCGGCGAACCGGCGACGCTGGGCCTGGAGCGCGGCCTCGACTTCGTCGAGCTGATGGGCGGCCACGACCCCCGGGTCACCCTGCACGTCCGGGCCGCCCGGCTGATGGCCGAGGCGAGGGCACGGTGACGACGACCGCCACACAGGACCGCCCCGGGCCGGAAAGCCGCCCGGGGCCGGGCCGGTCCTCCGGCGCCGCGCTCACCGTCCTCCCCGACGTCCTGCGCTCCGCCCTCGCCTGGACCGACGCGCACCGGAGCGACTTCGCGCTCCCCGGCGACGTCCTGGAACCCCACACCCAGGTCAACGCCACGCTCAAACCGCTCGGCGAGCTGGCCCAGCTCGGCTCCACGATCCGCCGCACCACCGTCCCCGGCACCCCGGAACACGAGCTGGCCGGTGACCTCGTCGCGTACGCCTGGGACCAGGTGGCGGCGGGCGAACTCCTCCTGGAGCTGCTGCGCGCCGAGCCGTTCGCCGCCTACCCGTACGAGATCTACGCCGCCTTCGCCGGGTACGGGCTGCGCCACGAGGGGTTCGAGGCGCTGGCCCGCCCGCTGACCGCGACCCGCGCCTGGGCCCACACCGAGCAGCACGCCAACCGGCAGCTGGGCCTGGTCAACGCCGAACGGCGGGTCGGCGTGGTGACCCACACCGACGCGGGCGCGGTCCTGTCCCGGACCTGGCTCGGCGGACTGTCGGAGCCGTGGATGTTCGAGGGCCCGTCCGGCTACGCGCTCACCCACACCGTCTTCCACCTCACGGACTGGGGCCGGATGCCGGACCGGGTGCCGGAGAGGATCGACGGCTATCTGCGGACCTGGCTGCCCGCCTGGGCGGACGGCTGTCTGGAGAGCGGTCAGTGGGACCTGACGGGCGAACTGCTGGCGGTGGCGGCCTCGCTGCCGGGCCCGGCGCCGGAACCGCTGCTGGACGCGGTGTGGCCGGTGCTCGCCGACGTACAGCACCCGACCGGCTGCGTCCCGGAGACCGGCCCGCCGGCGCAGGACACGACCGCGCCGGACCCGTACCCCTTCATCGACTGCTACCACTCCACGCTCGTCACGGCCTTCGCCGCGGCCCTGTCCCTGAGGTCTCTGCGGTCGCCGGGGCAGACGGACGGGTCCGCGCCCGGCCGGGAAAGGCGCACCGCATGAGCAGCGGCATCCAGCAGATCCACGACGTCGGGGCGAAGGCCCTGGGCTGGCTGTACGAACACCGGGAGGGGTTCCGGCTGGAGGCCGACCCGTCGCCGGAGGCGGGGATGCTGGACCGGTTCAAGCCGCTGGGCGAACTGGCGCTGATCGGCAAGGTCATCTTCCGCGAGGGCGTGGCCGGCTCACAGCAGTCCTCGCTCGCCCACAAGCTGCTGGACCACGCCTGGCACGAGCTGCTGGACTCCGGGGGCCGGCTGCTGGAGGGCCAGCGGCGCGAACCGCTCTCGCCGGTGCCGCTGGAGGTCTACGTACCGTTCCGGGAGCTGGGCTACCGGCAGCCGGACCTGGAGTCCGCGATCCGCCTCAACCACCGGCTCGCCAGCTGGGCGGCGCTGGAGGTGCTGCCGGTGCGACGGCTCGGGCTGAGCGCGATCGAGCGGCGGTTCGGGGTGGAGCCGAGTCTTCCGGAGACGGCGGCGCTGGCGCACACCTGGCTGGCGCGGCGGCCCGAGCCGTGGACGGCCGAGGGCCATATCGGCTACGACATCACGCACACGGTGTTCCACCTCACCGACTGGGGCGAGAAGCCGGCCGGGCTGCCGGCCGACATCGCGGAGTATCTGGCCCTCTGGCTGCCGGTCTGGCTGGACGACTGGCTGGACCTGAAACGCTGGGACCTGCTGGGCGAACTGCTGGTGGTCGACGCCTGTCTGCCCGAACCGACGCTGGACCCGGCGGCCTGGCAGGGCTTCGCGCAGGCCCAGCAGCCGGACGGGGCGATGCCGGTGGTGGGCGGGATGCCGGAGGGCGACGAGGAGTCGGTGTTCGACCTCGTCTACCACCCGACGCTGGTCGCCGCGTTCGCCTCGGCGCTCGCGATGTCCCGCGCCCTGTCCGGCCTCTCCGCCGCACCGGCCCCGGCATGACCGGCACGACGGCGGTCCGCGTGAACGCCATCGCCGCCTCGGCCACCGCCCGCCTCCTGGCCGAGGCGGCGCGGGCCGTCGACGCGCCGGACCTGGTGCTCGCGGTCAGCCGGAACGGCGTGCGCACCGTCCACACCGGCGGAAGCGCGGAGCCGGGCCCCGTCGCCCGCGAGCATCTGGCGTACGAGCTGGGCTCGGCGTCGAAGCCGTACGCGGGGCTGCTGCTGGCCCGGCTGGTGGCGCAGGGCCGGGTGCGGTACGAGGACCGGGCGGCGGATCTGCTGGCCCCGGGCTTCCCGGTGCACCCGGCGGTGCGCCGGATCACCCTGCGCCATCTGCTCACCCACACCTCGGGGCTGCCGGGCCTGCCCACCGACTTCTACCCGCAGGCGGTGCCCCGCTGGTCGACCGACCCGTACGGCGGCTACCCGGCCGACCGGGTGGTCCGGGCCTTCCTGCGGGCCCGCCCGCGCCACCTCCCCGGCACCCGCTGGCGCTACTCGAACTTCGCCGTCTCGGTCCTCGGCCACACCCTGGCGGCGGCCACGGGCACGCCGTGGGAGGTTCTGCTGCACCAGCAGGTGCTGGCCCCGCTCGGCCTGGAAGCGACCCGGGTGCGCCCGGGCCCGGAGACCGCGGAGGCGGTGGGTCACCGACGCGACGGCACGCCGGTGCCCGCGCTGGACACCGGCGGCTTCACGGCGGCGGGCGCGGTCCGGGCGACACCGCTGGACCTGCTGACGTTCCTGGAGGCGCATGTGGGCCTGGGGGCGCATGCGGGCCTTGAGGCGCATGCGGGCGGGCCCGAGCCGACGGACGCGCGGCGGAGCGGCCCGGAGCTGACGGGCCCCGCGCTGGCCGGGCCGCTCGCCGAGGTCCGGCGCCCCGTGCTGCGGCGCGGCTGGCGGCACGCGCACACCCACACCCTCACGTGGTTCCACCACCCGTCGCCGTACGGCCCGGTCCTCTTCCACGCCGGGGCGACGCTCGGCCAGCAGGCGTTCCTGGGGTTCCGCCCCGACACGGGCCTGGCGGTCGCCGCGACCGCGACGCGGCGGGTGCACCGGGGTGACACGTTCGTGGCGACGGCGTACGGACTCCTGACGGAAACGCCGTAGGACCGGGCGGTACGGCTACGGCTTCGGCGGGGCCTTCTCCGCGTTCTTGGCGGCCACCACCGCGTCGAACACCTCCCGCTTCGGCAGCCCGGCAGCGGCGGCGACGGCGGCGATGGCCTCCTTGCGCCGCTCCCCCGCCTCCTCCCGCACCCGCACGCGCCGCACCAGCTCGTCGGCGTCGAGGTCCCCGGGGCCGGTATCCGCCGCCCCCTCCACCACGACGGTGATCTCGCCACGCACCCCGTCCTCCGCCCACACGGCCAGCTCACCGAGCGGACCGCGCTTGACCTCCTCGTACGTCTTGGTCAGCTCGCGGCACACGGCGGCGCGGCGCTCGGCGCCGAAGACCTCGGCCATGGCGGCGAGGGTGTCGTCGAGCCGGTGCGGGGCCTCGAAGAAGACCATGGTGCGCCGCTCGTCCCCGACCTCGCGGAGTTTGGAGAGCCGTTCACCGGCCTTGCGCGGCAGAAACCCCTCGAAGCAGAAACGGTCGACGGGCAGCCCGGACAGCGCCAGGGCGGTCAGCACGGCGGACGGCCCCGGGACGGCGGTGACCCGGATGTCCTTCTCCACCGCGGCGGCGACGAGCCGGTAGCCGGGGTCGGAGACGGACGGCATCCCCGCATCCGTGACGAGCAGCACGCGAGCGCCGCCGGCCAGGGCTTCCACCAGCTCCGGGGTACGGGCTGACTCGTTCCCCTCGAAGTAGGAGACGACACGCCCCGAGGTGTGGATGCCGAGCGCCTGGGTGAGGCGGCGCAGCCGCCGGGTGTCCTCGGCGGCGACGACGTCGGCCCGCTCCAGTTCGGCGGCGAGGCGCGGCGGGGCGTCCGCCACGTCACCGATGGGGGTTCCTGCGAGCACGAGCGTTCCAGTCGTTCCAGTCACATCAGCCATCCTCGCAGCACGGGCAGCGCCCTTCGCACAGATGCGTTCCCTACGATGGCGCGGTGACGAGTACCGCATCCGCGACCCAGCGGGGCCAAGACGCCGGGGACCCGCTCGGCGAACAACCGACCTCCTGGCAACGGCGGCTGCGCCGCTTCGGCCATGTTCCGCGCCCGGAGACCTCTCTCCGCGACCGGCTGGACCCGCCGTACACCCGGCCGGGACGGCAGGTGTGGTCGGTGCTCGCGATCTCGCCGCGGGTGGCGGACCGCCTGGTGCGGTGGTCCGGCTGGGGCGGCCCGCTGCTGGTGACGCTCGTCGCGGGCCTGCTGCGCTTCTGGAAGCTGGACCAGCCGCACGCGGTGATATTCGACGAGACGTACTACGCGAAGGACGCGTGGGCGCTGGTCAACCAGGGGTACGAGGGGTCCTGGCCCAAGGACGTCGACAAGCAGATCCTGAACGACCCGTCCTCCGTGCCGATCCCGACCGACCCGGGCTATGTGGTGCATCCGCCGGTCGGCAAGTGGATCATCGGCTTCGGTGAGCAGCTGTTCGGCTTCACGCCGTTCGGCTGGCGGTTCATGGTGGCGGTGCTCGGCACGCTCTCCGTCCTCCTCCTCTGCCGGATCGGCCGGCGGCTGTTCCGCTCCACGTTCCTGGGCTGTCTGGCGGGCCTGCTGCTCGCGGTGGACGGGCTGCACTTCGTGATGAGCCGGACCGCGCTGCTGGACCTGATCGTCATGTTCTTCGTGCTGGCCGCGTTCGGCTGCCTGGTGGTGGACCGGGATCACGCCCGGCGCAGACTCTCCGACGCGCTGCCGGTGGACGAGGAGGGCGTCCTGCGCCCGGACGCCCGGATCGCGGAGACCCTGCGCCTGGGGTGGCGACCGTGGCGGCTGGCGGCGGGCGTGATGCTGGGCCTGGCGTTCGCCACGAAGTGGAACGGCCTCTACGTCCTGGCCGCGTTCGGCCTGATGACGGTGTTGTGGGACGTGGGGGCGCGGCGTACAGCAGGGGCTGTCCACCCGTACCAGGCGGTGCTGCGCCGCGACCTGATCCCCGCGTTCTTCTCCACGGTGCCGGTGGCGATCGTCACGTACATCGTGTCCTGGACCGGCTGGATCGTCACGGACAAGGGCTACTACCGCAACTGGGCGGCCACCGAGGGCAAGAACTCCTCCTGGAACTGGCTGCCGGACTGGCTGCGCAGCCTGTGGCACTACGAGAACCAGGTGTACGACTTCCACGTCGGCCTGACCTCGGGACACACCTACGAGTCCAACCCCTGGAGCTGGCTCGTCCTCGGCCGCCCCGTCTCGTACTTCTACGAGGAACAGACGGGCTGCAAGGAGTCGTCGACGGGCAAGTGCGCCGCCGAGGTCCTGGCCATCGGCACCCCGCTGCTGTGGTGGCTGGCGTGCTTCGCGCTCGCGTACGTGGTGTGGCGCTGGTTCTTCCGCCGCGACTGGCGGGCGGGCGCGATCGCCTGCGGTGTGGTGGCGGGCTGGCTGCCCTGGTTCTTCTACCAGGAGCGCACGATCTTCCTCTTCTACGCGGTGGTGTTCGTCCCGTTCCTCTGTCTGGCCGTGACGATGATGCTGGGCGCGATCGTGGGCCCGGCGACGGACACGGGCACCCGCGCCGAACTGGGCCTCACCTCCCACGACCCCACCGGCGAACGCCGCCGCACGCTGGGGGCGATCGCGGTGGGCGTGCTGGTGCTCCTGATCATCTGGAACTTCATCTACTTCTGGCCGCTGTTCACGGGGACGCAGATCCCGGAGGACCTGTGGCGGGACCGGATGTGGCTGGACACGTGGGTGTAGGCGAAACAGGTGTGACGGGGACGTACGGGAGGGTCCGGCGCATGCGCCGGGCCCTCCCGGCTGCCCGTCGAGTCCTCAGCCACCTCGGCTACCACCGGATCCGGCCCTGCTGCGGCGACGAGGCAGGGCCTTCCCCCAGAGCCTCAGTCCGACAAGGGACACGATCATCGCCCCTCCGGCCACGGTCACCGGTTCCGGATCAGAGTCGCCGTTGCCGCGCCAGAACGATCGCGGCCACCACCGGCAGCGTCAGGAAGAGCAGCGCGCCCCCGCCCGACATCCATGCCAGTAGGGCCGCACCGCCGCCTCCGACATCGGCTTCACGGGCAACCACCTGTGGGTCGTCCGCCTCGTACCGAACAGTCAGGGAGGCGCCCACGGGCTCCTTGCCGCCTCCGCTGCCCACCGGAAGATCGGCCACCACGGTCCGCCCAGCGGCCTCGAACGTCACCTTGCACTGGCCCGCCATACAGCTGCCGCTGGTGTGCAAGGTCGCCTGAGCCCGCTCGCCGCCCTGGAGGGAGCGCAGGTGCTGAGCTGCCGGAAACATCACCAACGCCGACAGCGAGCCGAGCAGCAGCCCGAGGGACAGCGACAGGAGGAGGGACACGCGAGGCCCCAGGGTGCTCGCGCCGCCGCCGGCCGCGACCACGTTCGCCGCGGGGCGCGCCACCGTCGCGCCCCCGTTCTCTTCGCCGTCCACCTGGCTCGCCCCCCTGTCCGTCGGCGCCGAGCCGACGTTCGCTCGCTCGAATCCGATTCCTCGTGTCCGAGCAGGTTAGGCGGGTCGCCGAGGTGATTTCAGGGGGTGATGTCGGCACAGCGGACCGGGCCCGGCTGCCTGCTGTCGGCAACTACGGCCCCCTCGCGTACCTTGAGCGCCGTCGCAGTCGAACGGGAGGAACGAGGAACACGGTGAAGGCGTACGACCTGGGGTTCGGCGAGTCCGCGGACGCGTTGTCGGTCCGGCCCGGCAAGAGCGTCGAGATCGATCTGCCCGGGGCCCGCGTCGCCGGGTGGTGCGGCGGTCGTGCGCCCGGTATCGGGACGGCCTCCTGGCCCCGGAGCCCCGTCACCGGGCTGCCGATGGTCCATGTCATCACCCTCGAACTGCCGGAGGACTACCGGCGCAGGGGCGCGGACCTGGTGGCCGTCTCCCTCTTCCAGGCCGACGACCACGTCGCCGAAGACATCGAGGGCGTCGACGAGCTGCTGGCGGGCGCCGAGCCCACCCCGGAGCAGGCCGCCGATCCGTTCCTCGCCGAGGTGATCGCGGCGGCGGCCGCACGCCACCCGCGGCAGCAGGACCTGGAGGACCTCATCGGTGGCGCGCACGCCCTCATCCGGCTCACCGCCGAGGAGTTCGCCGCCCCGCGCGTCGATCCGCCGGCCGACATCCGGCCGGACGGGCTCGGCGACACGTACCGCCGCGGCCAGAACGCCTGGGACGACAGTGCCCCCGAGAGCACGGTGTGGATCGGCGAGCGCACCGGCGACCCGAACACCGGCATCGCCCCGGCGGAGGACGGCGAGGGCGGCTATGTGGAGGCCTGGTCCTCGGACGACGAGGAGCTCGAAGCGTTCTGGTCGTCCGTCGACGGCCTCTCGCACCTCGGCGGAACGGTGATGCCCTGCCAGGGGCTGCCGGAGGGGCTGACGCCGTACGTCCTCGAGCTGGAGGACGGCGTCGGCGGGGTCAACTTCGGTGGCGGCAACGCGCAGATCGACCTGGAGTCGGGCGTCTTCGACTGGGCGCAGTAGCGGGCGCGGGCTCAGTCTCCCCCGCAGCCGCCGCAGCTCGACCCGCAGCCGGAGCCGCAGCGGTTCCTGTTCCGGTCGTCGTCGCGCCGGGTGCTGCGGGTCGACGAGGTGCGCGGCGGGTTCTTGCGGCGGTCCTCCGCCTCGCGCCTCGCCCGCTCGTCCGCCGCCCGCCGGCGCTCCGCCTCTTCCCGGGCATCGCGGAGCCGCTCGCGCTGCCGGGCGGGGCCGTCCGTCGGTTCCCAGGGGCTCAGCCCGTGGCGCCGGCCCGGGCGGAGCGGGGCGGTGGTCACCGTCGCGGACATCCGGCCCGTGTCCTGGTAGCGGTGATATTCGGCGCAGGCGTATTCGAGGACGACCTCGTCGCCCTCCGCGAGGGTTCCGTACAGCACCGCTTCGAACGGCTCGTGCCTCGGGTCGATGTCGTGGTGCCCGTTCCCCACCCCGTACGCCGAACCGCTGCCCAACAGCCGGGTCATGCTCCGGGTGTCGCGGTTGCGGGGGACGTACGCGATGAGTGGCCGCGCCGTGCGGGTGCGGGCGTCCGCGCAGATCCAGTGACGTCCGTCCGCCCCGGCGCGCACGCCCACGATCAGGGCCGGCTGCTCCTGCTCGTACAGACGCCGCGCCGCCAGACAGGCGAGCTGGCCCCAGCCGCCGAAGGTCGTACCGGCCACGAGGAGCACCAGGCCGATGCGCTGCTGCCCGACGGCGTCGTACGCGATGCCGCCCGAGGTCAGGTCCTCGACCAGGCCGTCGGTCAGGATGCCCGCGGCGACGACGCAGAGCGCCAGCCCGAGGTACACCTGTGCGTGGCCTCGGTAGCCGTCCGATTCCGGGACGCGCTCGGGCAGCGGGAAGCGACGCCTTCCGGCCGATGCGAGGGCCAGGGCCCGCTGCCTGCGGCGGGCCGCCAGCCGCAGGCAGCTTCCCGTGAACGCCATGGCGCAGGCGGTGAGGACGACCAGCCGCCCGGCCGTCGCCGCGCCGCCGGAGGCTCCGGTGGAGGCTGTCGACAGGCCCGTCTCCACGGCCACCTCCACAGCCACGTACAGCGCCGCGGGAACGGCCGCGCCCGGAACGTGCCGGTACCAGAGGGGCAGCACGGTCAGCAGGACCACGCCCGGATACCGCGACCAGTCCGTCCCGTCCCCGGGCCCGCCGCCCCAGACCCCGGCCGCGGCCGCGATCCCGGACAGGAGGACGTACGCCGACGCCACCAGGGCGGCGAGGATCCAGCCGCCCAGGGCCGGGGCGAGCACGGCCGGGACCCCTGTCTTCCGCCACCGTTCGGCCTCGGCCACGGGCCAGACGGCGACCCCGCCGGACAGCCGGGAGACCGTGCCGTTTCCGGCCACGGACCAGGTGACCGAACCGCCGTCGGGCAGGATCTCCGACGGCAGATGCTTGATGTGATACGCCGTCACCGGTCCACCGCCGCGCACCCACACAAGCCCATGCCGCTGCCCATGCCGCACGCCCCCCGACGCTCGCTCCCCCTGCGTTTCCCGCCAGTCTGCCCACGCCGGTCCTCCGCGACACCGCAGAGAGCGCTTTCCAGCCAAGCATTCCGGTCCGGTAACAACGCCCTCACCATCCGCCACAACCCTTTAGGGTTCCTCACAGATGCCCCTTGAACGTGTTCAAGGGACTCTCCTGGGGAGGGGGACTGCGAGATGCGCGGTGGAGCGAAGGTCGCTGTGATCGGCGGAGCGTTCGTCCTGGTGGCCGGCGGGATCGGCTACGGGGCGTACAGCATGCTCGGGGACACGGGCGGCGACGGGGGCGGCGGTACGCAGAGCGCGTCCGAGTCGTCGAAGGTGAAGACAGGGCCGCCGAGCGCGGAGGAGATAGCCGAGACGTCGAAGGGCTTCTTCGACGCGTGGGCGGCCGGGGACGCGTCGGCGGCGGCGCTCCTCACCAACAACGAGTCGGGTGCGGAGCCGGTGCTCGCCTCGTACGGCGAGGACGCCCGCATCGGCAAGGTGAAGATCACCCCGGGCCCGGCGACCGGCACAAAGGTGCCCTACACGGTCAAGGCGACCATCTCCTACGAGGGCACGTCGAAGCCCCTGTCGTACGCCTCGGAGCTGACGGTCGTACGCGGCCTGACGACGGGCAAGGCGCTGGTCGACTGGGCGCCGACGGTCGTGCACCCGCAGTTGACGGAGGGCGCGACGCTGAAGACGGGCGAGTCCTCGACCCCGGCGATCGAGGCCGTCGACCGCAACGGGACGGTGCTGACCAAGGAGAAGTACCCCTCGCTCGGGCCGATCCTGGACACGCTGCGCAAGAAGTACGGTGAAACGTCGGGCGGTTCGGCCGGCATCGAGACCTGGATCGAGCCCGCCGACGAGTCGCAGCCGGACATCAGCCTGGTGACGCTCGCCAAGGGTAAGCCCGGCAAGGTGCAGACGACGCTGGACGCGGGCGCGCAGGCGGCGGCGGAGCGGGCGGTGAAGAAGTTCAGCGAGTCCTCAGTGGTGGCCGTCCAGCCATCCACGGGTGCGATCCGCGCCATCGCCAACAATCGTGTCGACGGCTACAACGCAGCCGTCAGCGGCCAGTTGGCCCCAGGATCCACGATGAAGATCGTGACAGCGGCGATGATCATCCAGAACGGCCTCGGGAACATGAACGCGAAGGTGGAGTGCCCGTCCACGGTGTCATGGGAAGGGGTGACCTTCCACAACCTCAAGGACTTCTCCATCGCCGACGGCACCCTGCGCGAAGCATTCGCACAGTCCTGCAACAGCACCTTCATCAAGCCGATCAAGCCACTCGGCGACCGGGCCGGAACGGCTCTGGGGCAGGAAGCCCGAGACTACTTCGGCCTTGGCCAGAACAACTGGCAGACCGGCATCCCCACCTTCGACGGCAGCATCCCGGAATCCTCGGGGGCCGAGACCGCGGCCTCGTACATCGGGCAGGGCAAAGTACTGATGAGCCCCCTGAACATGGCGTCGGTGACCGCCACGGTGAAGAACGGCGCCTTCTTGCAGCCGTACCTCGTTGCCCGCGAACTGGACAACCGGCCGTTCGCCACCGCTCGCCCGCTGCCGGCGAATACGTCGGAGCAACTGCGGCAGATGATGCGTTACACCGCGACCAGCCCCACTGGCACCGGCACCAAGGCCATGGCAGGCGTCGGGGGCGACAAGGGCGCGAAAACCGGTTCGGCCGAGGTCGACGGGCAGACGTCGAACAGCTGGTTCACCGGTTTCAGCAACGACCTCGCCGCGGCGGCGGTGGTCCAGTCCGGCGGACACGGCGGCGACGCGGCGGGCCCGGTCGTGGCGGAGGTACTGCGCGCGAGCGGCTGAGCCCCGCCCGTCGGGGCCTGACCAGCCGTTGCGCATTCAACACCTCAAACACGCGCGGACAGCGGAGCGCGACGGAATCACCGGGCGATCAAGCATGGTTTTCCGCCGCGCACACCACTGTTTCCGGCCGCGCATCGGCCAGATATAGGGGCATGCGAAAAGTGCACGAATCGAGTGTGACGCAGATCATGGTCCCATTTGAGCAGCTAACCGAAGTGTGACCGCCTTATGCCCCGTGGTGCAGGTCTGGACCTTCACCGTAGACGCGACTTAAGCTCCAAGCCGTAAAGGGACCCGGGGGACTTGAGTACGCCGTGAGCACACGGTCGGTCGAGGAATCTCACGCACTCGAATGAGCTGTTCAAGCAACAATCGAGCGGCACCCGGACCTCCCTTCCGACAACGCGTGACGATCTCCCCACATCAACTCACGGCTTGACTTCCATCTCACCGAGAGAAAGTCCGTAGCATCATGAAGAAGGCCTTCAAGGTCGCAGCTGTCGCGGTAGGGGCTTTCGCCACTTCCATTTCCCTCTCGACGACCGCCAGCGCCGAAACCGTCTACACGAACGACCAGTGCAGCTCAAGCACCAGATGCTTCGGCCTCATGTACAACAGTCGCCAGAGTGGCGGATTCTTTCGCACGGGATGCTTCCTGACCAATAAGTCGGAGTATTCACACACGGGTTACCAGTATTCCCCCAACGGCTCCGCAGTGGTCACCGTCAGGTACCAGTTCGGAAACAGCGGAATAACCCTCGCCAACGGAAGCGGATGCGACAACAGCGGACTCGGGCAGGGGGTGAAGAACAACTCCGCCGGCGGATCGAACTCTGACAGTCGATCGCATCGCGTCTACTACAACACGTCCTACGCAGGCCCGTACCAGACGATCGAGTCCGGAAACAACGAGAACTTGTCCGCAACCCTGTACAACCAGAACGCAAGCAGCGAGAGGCTGTAGCCATGAAGGTGATTCGTTTTCTCTCGATCTCCTCGATCGCGCTCCTCGCTGTTCCTCTGGTCGGATGTGGCCAGCAGGGGGCACAGGAGGTTTCGGCAGCGTCGTCCGTCACCGGGGCGGCTGACTCACCACGCTCGCCCGGCCCTCTCGTGCAGCGCGAGGGCTGGCCGGCCGGGGCGCCCACCAACGGCCTGGTGAAGGGGATGCGGCTCCCCCTGGAAAAGTTCATGCTCTCGTACGCCGATGAGATGCTGATCCAAGAGGCACGAGACAGGGCCGAAATCTCCTGCATGCAGCGGCTCGGATTCCCCGGGTGGAAGACCGAGGCCATCGGCTCGAACCCGCCACAGAGCAGCAACGCGTCGAACATGCACCGCCGTTACGGCCTGAGCGATGCATCTCAGGCAGCGCAGTACGGCTACCGGGTACCGGGAGACAGCCGGCGTAACGGTGCTCCCGACGTAGCCGATCAGGAAACCCCCGAAGCCGCGGTCGCTCTGACCGGGAAGTCGAGCACGGGCGAGACAAGAAGCCAGCTCAAGGGGAAAGCGCTGCCCGAGGACGGGTGCATGGGCGAGGTGCGGCAGAAGGTCGGAAACTCCAACATGGACCTGGTCGAAGAGCTTTCCATCAAGAGCTTCGAACAGTCGCAGCGGTCTCCGGAAGTCCAAGAGGCGACTGCTCGGTGGTCAACCTGCATGAAGGGGAAGGGCTACTCCGTCGACTCCATCTGGGACACGGGTGAACTCATCGACCCCACGAAGGGCTCCTCCGATGTGGACGAGACCCACCTGGCGGTCTCCGAGGTGGAGTGCAAGGAGCAGACGAATCTGATCGACGTCTGGTTCACGACAGAAAAGACAGTTCAGGAACAACTGATCAAGGTTCACTCCGCCGATCTGCTGCAGGCATCGTCCAAGAACGGGGACGTGATCCAGCTGGCCAGGGCAGAGGTTGAAGCATCTTCCTGAAGTCATCAAGGACATCACCCGAATTCATCAGCAGAGGGATAGAAGAGACATGCGACCAGGCATCCGAAGAATGCTCGCCCACACGGCCGGCCTAGTTCTCCTGACTTCCGGCATCACCCTCGGCACAGTATCGACCGCTTCTGCGGCAAGTGGCTGCCCGGGGTCGCTGGTGGGCACGTACTACCTCAAGCAGACCAACGGAACGGTCATGAGCACCGCGCGCGTCTACTACTCTTCCGCGAACGGTGGAACCAACTGCGTGACCAACACCGCAGGCCTTTATTACGGAAAGGTGACCCAGCTCAGCGCGACAATCGAGCGGAACAACCTCACAGGCCGGAAAACCGATATGGGCGACTATCGGTACTATGCGGGCCCCGTGACGGTGACCGGGACCAACGGAAAGTGCATCAACATTGATGTCTCTGCCTCCAACGGTCCCACGTCCGGGCACACGATCATCTGGCAGAGGGCCTGGTACAGCATTCACTGCGGCTGACGGATTCTGACGCCAGGAGGAGGACCGGGGCGGAAGCAGCTGCGCAGCCGTTCGGTGTAGGGGTCGAGCCCCGGCCCCCGAAACATCAGCCGGCCGCCCACTCCCCCCGCCCCGCCAGGTCCAGCACCAGGGCGGCGATGTTCCACGCGTCGTCGTCGCCCCGGTGGTGGCGGCCCTCCAGCGGGAGGCCGGCCACCTCCAGGGCCTGGGCCATACCGGGGCGGCGGCGCAGCCCGTACGCGGCGGTGAAGGCGGTCTTGGCGTTCGTGTGCCGCTGCCCGAAGGGGTACTCCGTACCCGTCGCCCGGCACTGGCGGGTGAACTGGTTGCGGTCGTAGTCGCCCCAACTGGCCCAGGGCAGCAGTCCCGTACGGTGCTCGGCGGCCAGCACCCGGCAGGCCTCGGCGAACGGCAGGCCGCCGGTCACCTCCGCCTGCGTCAGCCCGGTCAGCTCCGTGCAGAACGGGCTGACCTTCGAGCGCGCGGGCCGGACCAGCAGCCGGTGTTTGGCGAGCCGTTCGCCCGCGCGCAGGTCGACGACGGTGAGACCGATCTCGATGATCTCGCTCACCTGCCCGGGCGGTGGCTGCGCCTCCCAGCAGGTCGCCTCGACGTCGACGACGTTCAGCAGATGTTCGTCCTTCTCCCCCATGTCCATGGGGCGAGCGTAGAAGCGCCGCCGCGCCGGGTCATCCGGGTTTCACGGCCTCTCAGAGGTCGTCCACGTCGACGAGGCCGTCCTGGACGGCCCGGGCCACCAGGCTCGCCTTGGTCCGTGCGGGGCGGCCGACGTTCGCGTACTTGATCCGCACCCGGTCCAGGTACGAGTTGACCGTCCGTACGGAGATGCCGAGGCGCTGCGCGACCAGTTCCTTCGACTCCGACTGGAACCACTCGATGAGCACGTTCTCCTCGCGCGAGGAGAGCTGCGGGCGGTCCGCGCGGGCGTTCGTGCCCAGCGCGCCGGCCAGCGCGGGCGGCATGTAGGGCCGCTCGTCGGCTGCTGCCAGAGTCGCCTCGACCAGGTGCTCCTGGCCCTCGCTCTTGGTGAGGAAGGTCGCGGCTCCGAGGTCCAGGCAGGTGAGCGCGGTCTTCTCGTCGTCCCGCATCGAGTAGACGACCACCTGCCGCCCGGCGTCGACGAGTCTGCGGAGGCTGCTGAAGGCGGGTACGGTCTCGCCCAGTTGCAGATCCAGGACGACCACATCGGCCGTACTGCCCGGGGCGGTCCAGGCCTCCCGTACGGAGGCTCCTGCCGCGACCACGGTGATGGGCCGTGGTGAAGCGCTGTACCACATCTCCACGCCCGAGAGGATGGCCGGATGATCGTCGATGACGACCACGCTGACCGGTGCGTCGTTACTCATGGCAGGACAACTCCCGATGACACCGATCTGCTCCAACTCGATTCTGCCCACATGCTTTCACCGCGTCTGGTTCTTACCACGGACACGCGCGGGTCCGCGGCGCGGCTCTGCGACGGGACAGCCGCCGCCTCCGTGCGGTCGTCCGCGCAGTCGACGCCTACAACGCTCACGCGGACGGCGCCGGGGGTCCATACGACCGTCACGCGCGCGGCCGAGCGGGTACGGCCCAGAGTCACCGCCACCGGGTCGATCAGCTCCCTGCGTACCTCCACGGGCACCTCGCCCGGCCTGCCGCGCACGGCCAGGTTCACCTTCACGCCCTGGTGTTCGGCCACCTCGACGCAGGCCCGCAACTCGTTCAGCAGCGGATCGGCGACAGCGTCGCCTTCCGCGAACAGGCGGCGCATCCGGGCGCCCTCCACGCCGCACCGCAGCCTGACCTCCTCGTCGTGCGGGCTCAGTACACCGTGGCCGAGGCCCACCAGCAGCGGCACCGTCGTCGCCGTCAGCGCGCGGTAGCGCTCCTTGTGGTCGCTCTGCAGGTGCTCGTGGATACGTTCCCGGGTACGCAGTTCCTCCTCCCGCGCGGCCGCCGACCCCGCTGCCGGCGCCGTGTCGCGGAGCAGATGCGTCATCAGGACGCCGATGGCGAGCTGGAGGCCGCAGCTGCCGACCGTGGCGATCCCCAGGACGGCCGCCTCGGCCGCGGTCGGCGCCCCGTGCCAGATCACGGCGGCCGCGTTGATCCCTATGTGCGCCCCGAGGAATGCCGCGTACACCCTGACCCGCAGGTCCGCCAGCAGGAACAACGCATGCCAGCCGACCACTCCGAACGCCCAGTCCGCCGGCCCCGTCGAGTGGCCCGGTGGAAGCGTGTACGCGCTCACCGCCGAGACGGCCAGCACCGAACCCAGGCACCAGCCGCGCACCCCCGGCGGGATCCGCCTGCCGCGCAGCAGACAGGCTCCGCCGGTCACCGCGACGGCGACGAGGCAGACGAAGGCGGCCGTCTGTGCCCACGCGGGGTCGTACACGTCCTGGTGGGCCAGGAGCCGGCGCAGCGAGATGGTGAACTGCCACACCAGGCAGATCAGCAGGGCGACCAGCTGGGCCCCGTAGAGGAGCTGCCCGCGGATGAAGCGGACCGCCGCCGTGTGCTGTGCCGGGGTACGGGGCGGGCACGGCAGTCCCGTGTCCTGCCCTCCTCCGTCCTCTGCCTGTGGCGCCCGGTCCCGGTCGTGCCAGCGCCACCGCACGCGGGTTCCGGCGCCCGGACGCGAGGTGATGGAAGCGGTGCCTTCGACCGCGCGCATCCTGCCGATGATGGAGCCGGAGATGCCCCGGCGCCGTACCGGAACCGATTCCGGGTCGAACCCCTCTCCCGCGTCGCACAGTTCGACGACGACGCCGTCGCTCTCCTCTCTCCACGCTCTGAGTTCCGCCTCCCGCACCCCGGCGTGGCGTGACACATTGGTGACGGCTTCCCGGACGCCGTTGAATATCGCGAGCCCCGGTCCGGACGGAATCGCGAGCGGGCCCTCGATGTGCGTCGTGAGCCGCACCCTGGCCTGCCCCTCCCCTTCGGGCACACAGCTCAGAAGCGCCGCGAGGTCGACGCTCCCCGTCTCGAACCCGGGCATGGCGGACAGCGCCTCCAGGTCCTGCCTGGCACGTGGCGGAAGCCACGACCAGTCCCGGCTGTCGCCCTGCGAGACCATCAGCAGCGTCGCGCTGGCCGTGTCGTGCAAGGTCGCCAGGTACTCGCGCTCGGTCGCCCGCCGCGCGGTGGCGACTTCGGCCTCCCGGCGCAGGGCCGCCCTCACCGCGGCCGACCGGTCGGCCGCCCTGGCCCGCGCCCGGACGATGAGATAGCCCGCCCTCGACAGACCCACCTGGATCAGCATGCGCACCAGGGGCACCACATCGGGACCGTGCGCGGGCGAGGAGAGGACGTCACCCAGCACACAGGCGACGCCCCCCGCCACGGCCAGGGCGGCCCCGGCCACCGGACGCGTCGCCCACTCGAACTGGAACGCGATGACGCTGATGCCGACGGCCACCTCCGCCATCGCGTTGGCGCCCTCACCGCCGAGGACCGGCTGAGCGAGCCCCAACAGCGTGACCACCGCCGCGTCCAGCGTCCAGATCAGGGCGAGCGGGAGCGGACGGCGCAGCGCCCGAAGACGCACACCGGAGGCGAGGACAGCCGGTGCCAGCAGCGCCAGCGCCCGGGGCACATCCGACGCATCAGCCCAGACGAGGCCCAGCGCACCGCACAGAAGGACCACGGCGGACCTGAGCCACACCCCGTACCGCTCGACGGTCCGGTTCACCAGGCGCTCGCTGTTTCCCACGTGACCCCCGCGCCGCATGAGGGCGAGGTTAGTTGACCGGCGGACGAGCGGCACCGGATGTGGGGCGAACGACCGGCACACCCCGCGACCGGGCCGGGCTAGCGTGCCCGACGAGAGCCACACGCAAAGACGCGAAGACGGGGAACATTCCATGCAGAGAACTCAGAGGCGGTTCACGCTGCTTCTCGCCGCGGCACTGTCAGCTGTCCTCACCATGCTCGCCGTCGCACCGGCCGGCGCGGCGGGCAAGCCGTCCCGGTCGAACAGCGCGAACACCCGGGTCATCTTCGTCCACGGGCACGCCCCCTTCGGCAAGCACGACTGCACCAAGACGTTCAAGGACGCCCGCAAGCACTTCACGAACAAGAAGTGGAAGGGGAACCTGCTCACCTTCGGCTACTACACGAAGAACAAGAAGTGCTCGGCCAACGTCTCCGGCAGCCGCGAGACGCCCATCAAGGACGTGGCCAAGAAGTTCGCGAACTACGTCTCCAGGAACTACACGGAGAAGGGCATCAAGGTCGACGTCGTAGCCCACTCCATGGGCGGCCTCGTCGTCCGCGCCGCACTGCACTACACCCACAAGCGTGCCGCGGGCTTCCCGAAGAAGCTCTACATCGAGGACGTCGTCACGCTGGGCACCCCGCACGCCGGAATCACCAAGAGCAGGGCGACGCTCTGCGGAAAGGCCCGGCAGTGCACGGACATGAAGCCGGGTAGCAGCTTCCTCAAGGCGCTCGGGAGCAAGATGCCGAGCACCACCAAGAACGGCAACATGAGCACCGACTGGACCACGGTCTCCTCGTACAACGACGGAACCGTCTCCGAGTCCTCCGGCATCGCCGGCACCGCGGACCACGAAGTCCAGTACAAGGCCGGAATCAACCACGGCGAACTCATCACCACCACCACCGGTTCGCACAACGGCAGGATCAAGTACTCCACGAAGTGGACCAAGTTCCACAAGCGCGTCTCGCCCGTGGAACAGGCACGCCTGGCGGTCTACTGGCACGCCACGACCTGATATCCGCACATCCAGCTGCCCGCTGAGGCGCGGGCAACGTAAAGGTGCGGTCGCCCGGCAAGGGCGGCCGCACCTTTCACGTGGCTTACATGACTCACATGGCTTACGTGTCTTACATGTCTTAGGTCCAGGCGGCAGCCGCGCGCCTCGCCAGCACCCGAGCACGCACCGAAGAGCCGTCCAAGGCCGACTGAACCCTAGCCAGGTTTGATAGTGGCGAGCTGCGCGAGTAGTAGGACCAGCCGGTAGGCGTCGCCGAAGTCGGCGGCGGTGAAGGTGACTGTCCGGCCATCTTCACCGCGTGAGACCCCCGGCGCGAGTGTCGCCAGATCGACCATGAACGGCGCGTAGAGGTCGACTTCGACGTCGAGCGGTCCGGCGAGGGTAAGCGGTGGAACCTGGGCGCGCCGCGTGATGGCTTCGGCGGCCGCATGGCGCAGCCGCTCTCGCGCTTCTTCGGGATGCAGGGCGATGGCAGCGCCCTGACCAAGGGCTTGTTTGACCGCAACGGTGACTGCGGACGGGAGCAGATCCTGCAGTTCGGCGCAGGCGCTGTCGTCGCCGCTGAGCAGCACGACCGGTACGTCCAGATGTCCGGCCATGGCGGCGTTGAGGCCGATCTCCCCCATGGAACGTCCGGCCACGCGCACGTCGAGGATGCCGTCGTTCATCGTGTGTGCCAGTACGGCCGGTCCGCCGCCGGCGCGGGCGTGGTGCCGACGAGCAGGACCGCGTCGGTCTGTTCGTCGAGTCCGCCGAGCATGCCCAGAGGCGGGCCGGCGAGGTCTTCCGCCGTACGTTCGGCCACGCCCCGGGCTCGCACCCGGCAGGGTGAGCCCACCACCCGGAACCCGCTCGCATGCATACTGCACCGACCGCTAGCGTGCAGCCATGAGCACACCCGAACCCACCGAAACCGCTTCCGCAGCCCCGGCCGCCCCCGTCTCCCACGCCCACCCCCGGTTCGCCGAGGCGCTGGCCGAACTGGGCCTCCAGGTCGAGGTGCGCCGCTTCCCCGACGCGACCAGGACCGCAGTCGAGGCCGCGGCGGCGATCGGCTGCGAGCTGAGCGAGATCGTCAAGTCGCTGGTCTTCACGGCGGACGGCGTACCGGTACTGGTCCTGATGGACGGGTCGTCCCGGGTGGACGTCGAGCTGGTACGCCGCGAACTCGGCGCGCAGAAGGTCAAGCGGGCGGACGCGGACCTGGTCCGGGAGACGACGGGTTACGCGATCGGAGGCGTACCCCCGTTCGGCCACGCGACCAGGACCCGCGTCCTGGCCGACCGACGCCTCCTCGACCACTCCATGGTGTGGGCGGCCGCAGGTACCCCGCACACGGTGTTCCCGCTCGACCCGAAAACGCTGATCGCCCACGCGGGCGCAACGGTTGCGGATGTGCGCGAGCCCGCCAAGTGACCCCGCTGGTCGCCCTCGCGGTGCTCATAGCCGCGATCACGCACGCCAGTTGGAACGCCATCGCCCACGCGATCAAGGATCAGTTGCTCTCCTTCACGCTGATCTCCGGCGGCGGACTGCTGATCGGTGCGGTGATGGCACTGTTCGCCCCGTTCCCGGCGGCGGCCGCCTGGCCGTACCTCCTGGTCTCGGCCGCGCTGCACGTGGCGTACATGATGCTGCTGATGCGCTCGTTCACGCTGGGCGACTTCGGCCAGATGTACCCGATCGCCCGGGGCACGGCCCCGCTGGTGGTGACGGTCCTGGCGGCGGTGTTCGTCGGCGAGCGCCCGGACGGCTGGGCGACGGCGGGCGTGGCGGTGGCCTCGGCCGGACTGGTCGGGCTGGCGCTGTGGGGCATCCGGGGTTCCGGGAAGCGCCCGCACTGGCCGGCGATCGTGGCGGCCCTCGGCACGGGCCTGGCCATCGCGGGTTACACGACGGTGGACGGCGTCGGCGTCCGAGCCTCCGGCACCCCGCTGGGTTACGTCGCATGGCTGATGGTGCTGGAGGGCCTGGCGATCCCGGCGTACGCGTACTACCGCCGCCGCGCCGAACTGCTGCCGCAGCTACGGCCGTTCGCGGCACGCGGCCTGCTCGGCGCGGCCCTCTCGGTGGTCGCGTACGGGCTGGTGCTCTGGGCTCAGACGCGAGCCCCGCTGGCCCCGATCGCGGCACTCCGCGAGTCGTCGATCATCGTGGGCGCGGCGATCGGCACGCTGTTCTTCAAGGAGCGCTTCGGGGCTCCGAGGATCGCGGCGGCGGGGCTGATGGTGGTGGGCATCGGGCTGATGCTGCACACGAGTTGAGGCCTATCTCTCAACCCGGCACAGCTCTGGATGGATCAGCAGGGCATGATCGGGCAGATGGGAAGTCCGCGCTTTACAGAACTGTTCGAACAAGGGCGAGAGGCGTTTCTGTCCGGGGAGGTCCCACGTCAGGAACCACCCCTGGAGGGCGGAGGGCGCTGGGGGCTCACCGTGGCCCTGCGGCCGGAATCTGCAATCGCGCGACGAATGGAACGCGTTACCGCGGAGGCCATGGCTGTGGCTGGAGACTCGCACTGGCCCACCGGTGCCGAGGTCTCCTCGCACTTCACCATCCGCACGCTGGAGCTTTACCGTCCGACCGTTCCCAAGGATGACGAGCGGGTCCTGCGGTATCAGGCGGCCCTGCGCCAGGCGTCCGCCCGGGCGGGAACCATCAGGCTGGAGCTGACCGGGCTGACGCTCGCTCCCGCGAGCGTCATGCTGTGCGCTTCTCCGTCGGACGAGGCCATCGAACGGTTCGCCGGGTACCTGGCGGAGGAGCTGGCAGGTGACGGCTGGTTCGAGGCCGGGTTCACCCGCGATATCTGGTACTCGAACTTGGTTCACTTCACCGGGCTGCCCGAGAATTCCCAGGCGCTTGTCGAGTGGGTGGCCGCCCGCCGGAGCCTGGACCTGGGGGCGAGCGTGCACACCTTCGCAGATCTGGTCTCTTGGACGTTCAATGGTCGGCACATGGAGCCTGCGACTCTGGCGAGAGCAAAGCTGAGAGGGCCCGCCGGCTGATCATCGCTCGCGCCGCCCTCCGGCTCAAGCGCCTGCGACGTACGAGACGAAGCCGTACCACGCGGCAGGGGCGACGGCGAGGCGGGGGCCCCGCGCGTTCTTGGAGTCGCGTACGTGGACGGCGTCGGGCGCGGCCGCGACCTCGACGCACTCGCTGCCGTTACTGCTGTCGCTGTAGCTGCTCTTGAACCAGCGCAGCCCGGCTGCGCCCTCAGCAAGCGGCTTGCCCATCATGTCTCTCCCAGCACGTGCTCGATGAAGGCCGTCGATTCCCGAGGGGTGAGGGCCTGGGCCCGGATCATGCCACACCGCAGATCAAGGATTCGGACCTGCTTCGGATCCGAGACCGGCCGCCCGCCGAACGCCCCCTCGGACCTCCCGACCGCCGTGCCGTCCTTGAACTTCAGCACCTGGATCTCCCCATCGATTCCTGCGTGCTCTTCCAGGCCCATCGGCATCACCTGCACCGTAACGTTGCGCAACTCACCAACCGCCAGCAGGTGTTCGAGCTGTCGGCGCAACACCATCCTGCCTCCGAGCGGACGCCGGAGCACCACCTCTTCCAGGACGAATCCGAGCGTCGGGGCGGGCGACCGCTCGAAGATGGCCTGCCGAGCCATACGCGCGGCCACTCCACGCTCGATCTCCTCCTGCGGGTAGGAGGGCTGGCGCATCGAGAACAGCGCTCGCGCGTACTCGACCGTCTGCAACAGACCGTGGACACTGCTGTTGCCGTAGGCCAGCACCTCCACCGCCGCGGCCTCCAGCTTCGCCAGCTCCCGGATCTTCTTCGGATACCGCACCTCCGCGATGTCCGCCTTCATCGCCGCGAGCTTGCCACCCGCCCCCACCGCCACGTCCACGCCGTCCATGAACTCCGGGCGCGGGATGCGCCGCCCGCCCTCGACCTTGTAGATGAGGTCCTCGCCGTACCCCATCACGGAGCCCAGCTCGGCCGCCCGCAAACCCGCGGCCTCGCGCCACGCCCTGATCTGGCGACCCACGGCAGCGACCACCGCCGCCCCCGACTCGTCGTCCGGGTCGACATCCCAGCCGGGCTCGTCCGCCCCGCCGCCCCCGTGTCCCGTACCGTCGCCAACCACGCTCATGCGAGCCCCACTTCCGACGTGCGTGCCGTTCTCGTCCCAACCGCTTCCGTTCCCCGCACGTCACTGCCGACAGCCCGGACAACACCGGACAAGGCTCGGACATCGACCGTACGCAAGGGCTCTTCCTCTGGGCACGGTACGCAGGCGCGGCCACGCTGAGTGACATGAACCAAGAAGTCATCCGCACCGAACACACGCCCACCGAGCGTGCGTTCACCGTCCTGCTGTCCCCCACCCGCCGAGGCGCCCGGCTCGCCCGGTTGCTCACCGCTGCCCATCTCGGAGCCTGGGGGCTCCCGTCGGAGGCAGAGGCAGCGGCGCACATTGTCGCCGAGTTGGCGGCCAACGCCACCGTCCACGGCCGCGTGAAAGGCCGGGACTTCCAACTCGCCCTCGCCGTCAGCGCAAACAGACTGCGGATCGAGGTCACGGACACCCGCGGCGACAGCGTTCCGCCCGGCCCTGGGGCCGTAAAGCCGCCCGAGGACGACGCGGAGACCGGGCGCGGCCTGCTCATCGTCGAGGCGCTGGCCGACCACTGGGGCGTGACGCCCGGCCCCGTTCCCCGCAAGACGGTGTGGGCGGAAATCGACCTCGTACGGTAGCCGCCGTCACCGCGTCGCGCTCCGCCGCGATCCGGTGCGGCCCTCGTAAGCCCCACCGGATCTCGCGCCGGCGCGACCCACTGCGGCGCGACATCAACTACTAAAGAACCAAGAGAAAGAACCCCACCCGACCCCACCCCCGGTGGCCACCTGACGGACCCCAGGGGCTTTCGGGCCTCCGTCACTCACACGGGTGACATATCCCAACTCGGCTCGCTTATCGCCCGGTTGCCCGGCATATGCTCACGCCAGACCACATCCCGCACATACGTCGGCCCCCGACCGGGACTGCAATCCCAACCGAGGGCCTGACCACCTAGGAAGAAATCACCTTCCCGATGGATACCCAGCAGAATACTGCCCTCACCCGCGCCCTGGCGGAGGTTCCCGGACCTCTTCCCACCTCCGGCGTCATCCACATCACCATTCCGCACACCGACCGCTTCACCGTCGTCGGCAATCACCTCGCCCAGCACCCCGACCTCAGCTGCACCGCCGTCGGGATCGCCGTACGGATCCAGTCCCTGCCCCAAGGGACCGAGGTCGGCATCAAGGCTCTCGCCGCCCGCTGCAAGGAAGGCCAGAAGCGCATCGCCGCCGCCCTGCGCGAGCTCGAAGCCCACGGCTACCTGGAACGCTTCCGCGACCGACTGCCCGGCAAGAAGGTCATCACCCGCACCGTCTTCTGCAACCAGCCCGCCGCGCTGGTGCACCCCCGTCGCCCGGCAGCGGAGGCACACCCTCGACCCGCCGCGTCGGCACCCGTACGCGTACCAGCGGTCATCTCCGTACAAGCCCCCGCGGCGGAGGCGACCCCCGTGGCCCCGCCCGGACCGCTGCCGCCGACCACGCCGTCAGCCCCGCTCTTCGTGCCGCGCGTACCGCCCCCGACCGCGCCCAAGGCGTCTCGTAGGCCTCTCCCACAGCCCGGCGAGCTCACCCCGGAGCTCGGCCGCGCAGCCACCGCGCTCCTCGGCGATCTGCACCGCCACGCACCCCAGTTCGCCCTGTCCGAGGCCGACGTCCACCGGCTGGTTCCCGGAGTGGCGGCCTGGCTCGAACGCGCAGCCCGCCCGGACACCATCCGCCGTGCCCTCACCGACGACCCGCCGTACCCCCTCAAGCACCCGGCCAAGCTGCTCGCGCACCGGCTCACCGAGCTGCTCCCGCCCACGCCTCCCGGCGTCGACGACCTCGCGGCGCTGGCTCGCCCCCGCGTCACCCTCACGCCCTTCCAGACCTGCGACGACTGCGACCGGGCCTTCCGCTCCCCCACTGCCGGCCGCTGCCGGGATTGCCGGGAGACCCGCGCGGAACACACCCGAGTAGCCGCCTGAGCGGTCGCGGGCCGACAGGTCGAACCCCGGATCGCCGGCGAGCGGCTCGTGGTCGATGGCGAGCCACGGCTCACGCTGCGCCGCAAGAGCGTTGCCGTGGTGGAGATCCCCGTGCAGCAACCGGTCTCCGGGGTCGTCGGCCAGTTCGGCGACGGCGGACGCCGAGCCCCGCAGGAGTCGACGGTCGGCCGGGTCGGTCAGCTGAGCGATCGGCTGCGGGGCCTGCTCCAGCATCGCTGCGGCGACGTCACCGAGGCCGCGCAGTCCCTGCGGCGCGGGGACCGCGACCAGCCGCGCGTGCGGTCCGGCGAGGATGCCCGTCGCCACGTCGTCATCGTCGACGGAGGCCAGGGTGCGGGCTCCGTCCAGCCGTTCCAGAAGCTTGCTGCTGCTCGCGGGGTCGTGATCGAGCAGCCGGACCGGAGCGCTCCATCCCGCCGCAGCTGCCGGCGTTCCAGTATGTCCGTTGCTGGAGAGGGCAGTTCGGCGAGCCAGGCTCTCCCTTCCTCGCTGGAGCTCGTGGCGTACCTGAACGATCTGACGAACCCATGCGGTCGCGGCCCGAACGTGCAGCAGAGCACCGGACAGACGAGTCACCCGCGCATACGGCCTGACGCGGGCGAGGCGACCATCGCTTTGAGGATGCGTTGCAGCTCAACGCGGTCCTGGGGGGTGACCCTCGCCAACCT
Source organism: Streptomyces sp. iso_384 (assembly GCF_056172905.1). Taxonomy (NCBI): domain Bacteria; kingdom Bacillati; phylum Actinomycetota; class Actinomycetes; order Kitasatosporales; family Streptomycetaceae; genus Streptomyces; species Streptomyces sp. iso_384. The sequence continues at coordinate 865,811 of NZ_JBWBTT010000001.1, read as the reverse complement.
GCGGTCGTACTCCGCCGCGAGAGCCGCAAGTGCTCGATTGCGTGCATGCGTGCCCTCAGCGGTCAGTACGAGCCGATGACGCCGCAAGTCCGCCTCGTCGATCTCGCGGCGGACAAACCCCTTGGCGACGAGGTTGCGAACGTAGACCGTCACGCTCGCCTTGGGCAGCAGCAGCGCAGTCGCGATCTCAGCCGGGTACGGCGATGCCTCCACCTCGGCCAGGACGAAGAACTCCTTCGTCTCCAACCCCAGCTCGGCCAGCTCCCCCGTGCAGGCATCCATCACAACGCCCAGCAGCCGCTGGTTCAGCGTCCACAGCTGCGCCCCGTCGACCGACATCGACCCTCCATCCATGTAGTACAGTTTCGTATTAGCTTCAGAACGTACAAGATATTGTTTTGTACTGGATTTCTATGGAACAACAATGTCACGAAGGAAGCCAGGCATGCTTCAGCACCTCACGATCCCGCGCGGTCCCATCAACCTCGCCGCGGACCTCCACCTGCCCGACAACGCCGACAGCAGCGCACCGCTGCGCGCCGTGGTGCTCTCCACCCCGGGCAGCAGCGTGAAAGAGCAGGTCGGCGCCAACTACGCCTCCCGCCTCGCCGCCCGCGGCATCGCGGCGCTCGTCTTCGACCCCGCCCATCAGGGCCGGAGCGGAGGCGAGCCCCGCGACCTCGAAGACCCCTACCGCCGAGGTGAGGACATCTCCTACGCCATCGACGTGCTCACCACGACCCCCGGCATCGACCCGCAGCGCATCGGCGTCCTCGGCATCTGCGCCGGTGGCGGCTACGCCGTGCACACCGCCCGCACGGACCACCGCATCAAAGCGGTCGGCACGGTCGTCCCCGTCGACATCGGCGCCTCGTTCCGCGGCTTCCAGCCCGACGGCCCGGCCGCAGCACTCGACGCCCTCGCGGACACACGTACCGAAGAGGCCCGCTCGGGCGAGACGACCCGCGTGAACTGGCTGCCCGACACCCTCGAGGACGCCACGGCAGCGGGCCTGACCGACATCGACACCACGCAGGCCGTCACCTACTACCGCACCGAGCGCGGCGGTAGCGAACACTCCACGAACCGGCGCCTCTTGCGCAGCGACTCCCTCCTGCTGGGCTACGACGCGTTCCACCTGGCCGATCAGCTCATGACCCAGCCACTCCAGGTCATCCTCGCCGGGCGCATCGGCAACACCGGCTCCTACGACACCGGCATGCAGCTGTGGAAGCTGGCCCCCAACCCCGTCGACCTCATGGTGATCGACGGCGCCGGCCACTACGAGATGTACGACGAACCCGAATACGTCGACGCTGCCGTCGAACGACTCACCAGCTTCTGTGCGAACAACCTGTAAGGCATCCGAACCGGTGAACCTTCCCGGTCAGAGCACTACCCGGCCGGCCGTCGCGTGCCAGTCGCGGCGGAGGAGGCCGAAGACCCAGGAGTCGGAGACGTCACCGTTGACGACGCAGTCCTCGCGGAGTGTTCCTTCGCGCACGAAGCCGAGCTTCCCCAGGACCCGGGCGGACGCCACGTTGCGGGTGTCGGTCTCGGCCTGGACGCGGTTCAGGTCCAGGGCGTCGAACGCCCACCGCAGGACGGCGTGCGCGGTCTCCGTGGCGTAACCGTTGCCCCATGCGGCGGCGTCGAAGACATAGCCCAGGGACGCGCTGCGGAAATCCGAGTTCCAGCTGGTCAGGCCGCACCAGCCGAGGAACGAGCCGTCGGAGACGCGTTCGACGGCCACCCGCGCTCCCGAGCCTTCCTCCTCGATCCTCCGGCAGGTCGCGAGGAAGCGCTGGGCACGGGCCGGATCGGTCCACGGCGGGGAGTCCCAGTACCGCAGTACGTGGGCGCTGCTCTGCAGCGCGTAGAGCGCTTCCGCGTCGGCGTCGGTGAACGGCCGCAGTCGCAGGCGCTCGGTGTGCAACTCGGGGGTGGGCAGCGTCATGCGGAGCATCCTGCCGAGTGACACCCGCCCCCGCCATCCGTTTATCGGCGGTGTCGCTCCGCGGGCATCGCGGACGGCCACCCCCACCAACAGCCGGATCTCCGCGCCGCGACTACCATCCCGGCCCATGACCACCACGACCAGCGCCCAGCCCGGCGGAGACGCGTACGTCATCGACACCGATCCGGACCGCGTCGACATCGGCCTCGTACACCACTGGCTCTCCACCGACGCCTTCTGGGCGCTCGGCCGCAGCCGGGACCTCGTCGAGCGGTCCCTGCGCGGTTCGCTCAACTTCGGTGTGTACGACGGCGGAGGGACGCAGGTCGCCTATGCCCGGGTCGTCACGGACCATGCCACCTTCGCCTGGCTCTGCGACGTCTACGTGGACCCCGCGCACCGTGGCCGGGGCCTCGGCGTACGTCTGGCGACCGCCGTGCGCGACCACCTCGCCCCGTACGAACTCAAGCGGACCCTCCTCGCCACGCTCGACGCCCACGAGCTGTACGCCAAGGTCGGGTTCGTCCCCGTGTCCGACCCCACGATGCTGATGATCCTGAGCCCGACGACCTGACCGGCCCTTACTCCGTGACACCGCGCCCGGCGGCGGAAGCCGCCCCGGCGACCGTCCACAGGGCCATGCCCCACAGGCAGAGAGCGGAGACGAGGCCCACGGTCAGGCGTACGGCGCTGTCCGGGCCGTCCGCCAGCCATATGGCCAGGCCCGACAGTCCGGCAGCGACCAGCAGCGCCGCGGGCACCCGGAGCCGGGGCTGCTCGAACACCGCGGCAAGCGGGAGGAAGTGCGCTCCGACCACCAGCGCGACCAGCGGGGGAATCAGCACCGGCACCCCGGCGCGCGAGCACACCACCGCGATGGCGACGATCAGCAGCCACTGGAGACCGTTGATCCGGTTGAACCGCCGTCGCCGATCGGCGGGGAACGGCCCTCCAGCCGACGCGGGAAGGAAACGGCGCGCGGCGAGCATCAGTCCCACCGTGACCGCACAGCCGGCCACCACCGCGACCAGCCGGACCGTGCCGCTGAACGCGCTCGTGGCCAGCAGCCACCAGCCGAGGCCGAACAACGCGAAGAACCCCACCCCTGACTTGAACATGATCGGGAGCCTAGGTGAGGAACCGGCCATTCCACCCGGGCTTTCCCGCGCCTGTCACACCGGCCTCGCCACGGGGCGCTCCTCTTCGCGGTCATGCTGACCGAGCGCCAGGGCGAGCGTCTCCCGGACTGGCTCGCCGCCGTCCGGCAGGACGATCTGCCCCGTCTCCATACCCTTGCTGCCGGCGTCGACCGCGACCGCGATGCCGTCATCGCCGGTCTCACCCTGCCCTGGAGCTCGGGCGCGGTCGAAAGCCATGTCAACCGCATCACCATGATCAAGCGGCAGATGTACGGACGCGCCGCCTCGAACCTTCCGCGCAAGCGGGTACTGCTTGCCACCTGAGCGCACTGTCAGTGGCCAGTGCGACGATCCTCAGACGGCTGCGCGAGGAGAGACATGGGCACGTGGGACGAGGGAGCCGGGTTGTGCTGACCACTACGCACCCGCCGTAGGTACCTCTGGAAAGCCCGGAGGGCCTTACGGAGGCTCCCTGATGTCCCGAACTGTCCGTACGACTCCCAGCCGGCTCCGCCGCCGAGAGGGCGCGTCGGAGTCCACGTTCCTGTATGACCTGCGCTACGCGAACGCTGAACTGGCCCAAGCAGCCCGTGAAGGCCGTCGCCCTGCCCCGGCGAAGACGCTGCGCCGGATGACCTCTTGGCAGTGGATGGTGCTGTACTGCAGGAAGGGCTCGTTCACCGGCGAGATCGCGTCAGCTGAGGGCCGCGCCCGGCTCCAGGGGCGACTCGAGGCCCAGCGGATCCGCGCGCTGCACCGAGCTGGCCACGACCTTGACGACGCGGATATACCGCCGGTCCGCCACCGCCATGGTGTGCTCTGGAACGCCTGGTAGAGGCAGAGCAGCCGGACTGACCGGTACTCACGAGCGCAGGAAGCACGTACTTCACCAGGAGCACCTCGATGCTGCCCTGGCAAGTACCCCAGCGCTGTCGAAAGCCGAGGCGACGCCTGGTCGTCAACCACTACCACCGCTTTCCCCACGGCCGGATGCTCCCGGGAGCATCCGGCCTCTCGGCCTCACGTTCTGGTGAGACGCGGTCTACCCTTGTTGGGGTGCCGCCCCTCGCTGTTACTGCTTCTTCGCACTCATCGGCTTCTGCCGCCATCGTCTACGCGGCGCTCGTGCATGCGGAGTCCTGGCCGCTGTGGTCCGCCCACGCCGACGTCGAGTGGGATGTGCCCGCGGGAATCGACCGACCGGCACGCGTGGGTGACCGGCGTACCATCCGTACCCTCACCGGACGTGTGCACTGCCATGAGCGCGTCGTGGAGATGGTTCCCGACCAGCGGTTCAGCTACGAACAGGCCTCGGGGCTGTTCACATCTCATCGCGGATCCGTGGGCCTTGCCCGATCCCCCCGTGGCGGCACCGACATCACCTGGTCAGCGACCTACCGGCGCACCCTCCCCGGCCTGGAGACGCTCAGGAGGCAGCGTCTGCAGGTCTGGGTCCACGACCTCGCGTCCTATGCCAACTCGATCGTGCGCCGTAGCTCCTAGGGTCGCAGCACGGGTTCACGATCAACGGCCGAGTACGCACACCGCCACTAGGCGAGGAAAACCGCCACCGCTTTCACCCAGCCGCTCCACTCCCGGCCGTCCGAGCCGTCTCGAAGGGCCACGCTGCACGTAATCGATGCGGCGTCACCATTCAGCTTGAGGTCAATCTTCAGATCCCCGTACTGAAACTGATTTTTGTTGGTGTAGTAGAGATCGAATCCCGAAAGAACAGCAAATCCGTTCTGTACATTCTTTTCCGGATCCAAGGCGAGCGTCTGAGTCCTCGCGGTGCCTTTTTCTGCCGGAAATTTGAAATACACTTCCTCGAAGCCGGAATTTCCATACCAGGCCACGCTGACCTCCGCTGATATTTCCGTCGATGGTGGCGCCACACTATCCACGAACCCGATGTTCCCCCCGAACTTCGGCGAAGAGCCGCACGGAATCACCCCAACAGTGCAAAATTGGTGGGGTGCTGAACTTCAATGGTGCGGTCGCGGCCGGCCGGCGCGGAGGGCGTGAGTGCCCATGCCCCTCGGATACCAGGGGAAACAAGCCGAAGCCTCGACGCCGGGTTTCCGGTGATCATCGAGTGTCGAGTTCGCTGATCACCACAACGGAAGACCCTGCCTGCTGTGCAAGGATCACCCACCCTTGCCGGACCGGGCCAACTCTCGGACTGTGATCCGGCCTGCCCCGACTGGAGGAAGCATAATTCTTCCAGGAGCCGTTGCTGTAGTTGATGTTCTCGTGCCCATTCATCCCGAGAATGGTCTCACCACGAAGTCTGGACGCGTTCGGCTCGGTAGGACCGAAGCATGCTCTGGTGAAACCAGGACCGAGGGTCGACTTCCTCGCGTGCCCCGGCAGGCTCACCGGATGAGATGACGTCCTACCGCAGCTCCACCACCACCTCCCCGTCCTCCTCCGCCCCCGTCGGCCGGAAGCCGAGCGCGGTGTACAGGTGGGCGGCGGCCTCGTTCTCCGGGGCGTAGGAGAGGCGTACGGCGGTGCTGTCCTCGCGGGCGGAGAGCCAGGCCGCCAGGGTGCGCACGGCGGCTCCGCCGATGCCGGTGCCCTGGTGGGCGGCGTCGATCAGCACGCCGCCGATCCAGTACGAGCCGTCCTCCTCGTCCCGGGCCCACATGATGTGGCCGGTCACCTGGTCGCCGGCCAGGACCGCCAGCGAGGTCCAGGTGTCCTCGCGGCTGCTCAGCACCAGGTAGCGGGCGGCCAGGGCCGGGACCCAGTCGCGCTGGTCGTCGTGGGGTGCGCTGTCGGCGACCGCCCGCCAGTTGTCCGCGTCCACCGCGCGCAGGGTGACGGGGCGGCCGGTCTTGTCGGTGTGTCCGTGGTTCATCATCCGCGCAGGGTAGGTCCCCCTCGCGGTAGCCGACCACGGAATTACGGCTGCGCCATCGCCTGCCGGAAGCCGGTGTTCACCGCGAGGATCCCGCCGTCCACGCGCAGCGTCGTTCCGGTGATCCAGGCCGCGTCGGTGGAGGCGAGGAAGGCGACGGCGGACGCGATGTCCTCGGGGGTGCCGATCCGGCCGAGCGGGTAGAGCGCCGCTGCCCGGGCCAACTCCGCGTCGCGGCCCGCCCAGGCGTCGGTGCGGATCGTGCCGGGGGCGACCAGGTTGACGCGTACACCGCGCGGTCCCGCGTGGCCCGCGAGCGTACGGGTCAGGCTGGTGAGGCCCGCCTTGGCGGCGCTGTACGCGTGGCCGCCGAAGTCCTGTTCGCCGTTGACCGAGCCGATGGTGACGATCGCGCCCCGGCCCGAGGCGACCAGATGCGGCAGGGCGGCGCGGGCGCAGCGGAACGGGCCGGAGAGGGTGATGTCCAGGTCGCGTTCCCAGCCCTCGTCCGTCTCGTCCTCGAAGAGCCTGGCGTCGTCGCTCGCCGCGTAGGCGTTGTTGACCAGGACGTCCAGGCCGCCGAAGGTCTCGACCGCGTACGCCACCGCCGCCTCCACCGCCGCCCGGTCGGCCACATCGCAGACGAGGGATGCGGCGCTGCCACCCGCCTCGCGGATCGCCGCCGCCGTGTGGGCGGCGCGCTTGGCGTCCAGGTCGGTGACGAGGACGGAGGCCCCTTCCGCCGCCAGACGGCGGGCCGTTGCCGCGCCTATGCCCTGGCCGGCGGCGGTGATCAGGACGCTGTAGCCGTCGAACCGGGCTGATGTCCGCTCGTGTCTCATAGCGCCGACCGTACTGCCCTGACCAGGGCCTGGGCACGGGGGTCGGCGGTGACTCCCTTCTGGAGGCCGTTGGTCACATAGCCGAGCGCGATGCCCGATTCCGGGTCGGCGAAGCCGAGGGAGCCGCCGCGTCCCGGGTGGCCGAAGGAGCCGGGGCCCAGCAGCGGGGAGGCCGGTCCGTGCAGCATGTAGCCGAGGCCGAACCGGGTGTTGACGACCAGGACGCGGTCCGGGCCCGCCGACTCCTCGGTGCGGGCCAGGGTGAGCGTGGCGGGGGCGAACAGCCGGCGGTGGCCGTCGACCGGGCCGATCATCGCGGCGTAGCAGCGGGCCAGGCCCCGGGCGGTCGCGATGCCGCCCGACGCGGGGAGTTCGGCCGCGCGGTAGGCGGGGTCGTTCTCGTCGGGGAACGGGTCGATCGCGGCGAACGCCCGGCGGGTGAGCGAGTCCGGGTCGCGGTAGGCCTCGACCACGGAGCGCTTGGGGCGTACGCGCAGGGCGCCGGACGAGGCGGCTGCGGCCGGGGGCTCGACCGGGCCGATGCGGCCGATGCGATGGGCCTCGTCGGCGGGGAGCCCGAACCAGAAGTCGAGGCCGAGCGGGCGGGCGATCTCCTCGGCGACCCAGCGGCCGATGGTACGGCCGGTGGCGCGGCGGACCAGTTCGCCGATCAGCCAGCTGTAGGTCTGGGCGTGGTAGCCGTGGTCGGTGCCGGGCTCCCACTGCGGGCGCTGGGCGGCGACGGCGGCGGGCCCGGAGACCCCGTCGGCGGCCTCGGCGGGGGTGAGGGCGGTGTCCAGGGCGGGCACCCCGGCCCGGTGGGCGAGGAGGTCGCGGACGAGGACGCGTTCCTTGCCGTTCGTCCTGAACTCCGGCCAGTAGGTGGAGACCGGGGCGTCCAGGTCGACCTGTCCGCGCTGGTGGAGGAGGAGCGGGACGGCGGCGGCGATGCCCTTGCCGGCCGAGCGGACGATCTGGACGGTGTCGACGGCCCACGGTTCGGTGCCGTCGACGTCTCTCGTACCGGCCCACAGGTCGACGACCTTGCGCCCGTGGCGGTAGACGGCGACGGCCGCGCCGCGTTCCCCGCGCTGCTCGAAGTTGCGGACGAACGCGTCCGCGACCGGTTCGAATCCGGGCGCCACCGTGCCCCGTACGTCCACGGCGCCGGCCAGGGCCCCGGACGCTTTCTCTGCCTCGGCCGCGTCCGTACCCGCTCCCACGTCCCTGCCCGCTCCCGCGTGCGGTTCCGGTTCCGCTTCCGCGCCCGTCGTGCTCACTCCCGCGCTCCCGCTCATCCCCCCATGGTGCACGCCCCGGCGGGGTGTTCGCGGAGCGGGTCGCCGTGACCACCGCACTGTCACGATCTGTTTACGGCGATGGAACGGCGACCGAACGCGGGTCGAAGCCGAACGGCAGCTCCAGCCGGTGGGAGCGCATCAGCTGCTCGTCGCAGAGGAGGTCCTGCGTGCGGTCGTCGGCGGCGATGACGCCCTCGCTGAGGATGACGGCACGCGGGCAGAGCTCCAGGGCGTACGGCAGGTCGTGGGTGACCATCAGCACGGTGACGTCCAAGGAGCGCAGGATGTCGGCCAGTTCGCGGCGGGAGGCCGGGTCCAGGTTGGACGAGGGTTCGTCCAGGACGAGGATCTCCGGCTCCATCGCGAGGACGGTGGCCACGGCGACGCGGCGGCGCTGCCCGAAGGAGAGGTGGTGCGGCGGCCGGGCGGCGAACTCCGCCATGCCGACCTGTTTCAGGGCGCGCAGCACCCGCTCCTCCAGCTCCGGGCCGCGCAGCCCGGCGGAGGCCGGCCCGAAGGCGACGTCCTCGCGGACGGTGGGCATGAACAGCTGGTCGTCGGGGTCCTGGAAGACGATGCCGACCCGGCGGCGGATCTCGGCCAGATTCCTTTTGGCGACCGGGAGTCCGGCGACGCGCACCGTGCCCGAGCCGGCGTCGAGGATGCCGTTGAGGTGCAGGACGAGGGTGGTCTTGCCCGCTCCGTTGGGGCCGAGGAGCGCGACGCGTTCGCCGCGTCCGACGGTCAGGTTCACCCCGAAGAGGGCCTGGTGGCCGTCGGGGTAGGCGTAGGCGAGGCCGCTGACTTCGAGCGACGGGGCAGTCGGCGGGGTGTCCGGCGAGGCGTCTTCCATGGCAGGGGTCACAGGGTCCATCCCAACAGACAGATCGCGAGCGCGAGTACGGGGAGCGTCGCCGCGTACGCCCATTGGGTCCGGTCCGCCGTCACCTCGTCGATCACCGGCATCGTGCCCGTGTATCCCCGGCTCACCATGGCGAGGTGGACGCGTTCGCCGCGTTCGTAGGAGCGGATGAACAGAGCGCCCGCCGAGGCCGCGAGCACCCGCCACTGCCGTACGCCGCGCGCCTCGAAGCCACGGGAGCGGCGGGCGATCGCCATGCGCCGCATCTCGTCGGTGACGACGTCCCCGTACCGGATCATGAACGAGGCGATCTGGACGAGCAGCGGCGGCAGTTTGAGGCGCTGGAGGCCGAGCAGGACGGCGCGCAGTTCGGTGGTGGAGGCCAGGAGCACCGAGGCGGCGACGCCGAGGGTGGCCTTGGCCAGCACGTTCCAGGCGCCCCAGAGGCCGGGGACGCTGACGGTGAGGCCGAGCACGGTCGTCTGCTCGCCCGGCACCACGAACGGCATGAGCAGGGCGAACGCGACGAACGGCACCTCGACGACGAACCGCTTCAGCAGGAAGCCTGCGGGTATGCGGGCCACCGCGGCGACGGCGGCGAGCAGCGCCGCGTACAGCCCGAAGGCCCACATCGCCTCGCGCGGGGTGGAGACGACCACGAGCACGAAGCAGAAGACGGCGGCGAGTTTGCAGTGCGGCGGCAGGTCGTGGACCGGCGAGTGTCCCTGCCGGTAGAGCTTGTGGGCGTGGCCCGCACCCATGTCAGCTGTTCTCGTGCTCTCGGGAAGCGGCGGCGTTCTCGCGGGAGACGCCGGCGCTCCCGTCCTCGCGGCGGCGCACCACCCAGAACACCCCGGTGCCGACGACGACGGTCGCGCTGACGCCGATCACCCCGGCGAGGCCGCCGGAGAGCCGGGCGTCGGCGATGTCGCCGACGCCGTAGTCGGCGAGCGGGGAGTCGGCCGCGCCGTGCTCCTCGGCCTTCTCGTCGATGCCCTGGTCGGCGGCGACCTTCTCCAGGCCGTCCGGGTTGGCGGAGGCGTAGAAGGAGACGACCCCGGCGAGCAGGAACGCGGAGACCAGGCCGGTGATCGAGAACCCGCGGTCGGAGCGGGCGGCGGCGGGCTCGGGCTCGCGGGTGGCGGCCGGGGCGTCGACCAGTTCGCCGTCGATCCGGAGCTTGAGGGGGGCGGCGAGTCCGCTGACGCCGTGCACGAGGTCGGGGCGCACGGCCAGGACCGCGCCCACGGTCAGCGCGGTGATGACCGCCTCGCCGATGCCGATCAGGACGTGTACGCCGACCATGGCGGTGAGGACCTTGCCGATCGGGATGTCGGTGGTGCCGCCGATCCCGTAGAGGAGCGTGAAGGCGGCGGCCGCGGCCGGTACGGAGACCAGGGCGGCGACGAAGGCGGAGGCGGTGACCGACCGCCGGGTGCGCGGGAGCACGCCGGTCAGCAGCCGGAACAGGCCGTACGCGACGACGACGGTGACGACGCCCATGACGGTGATGTTGACGCCGAGGGCGGTGAGGCCGCCGTCGGCGAAGAAGATGCCCTGCATCAGCAGCACCACCGCGACGCAGAGCACCCCGGTGTACGGCCCGACGAGGATCGCGGCCAGCGCCCCTCCCATCAGGTGCCCGCTGGTACCGGCGGCCACCGGGAAGTTGAGCATCTGCACGGCGAAGATGAAGGCGGCGACGAGCCCGGCGAGCGGGGCGGTGCGCTCGTCCAGCTCGCGGCGGGCGCCGCGCAGGCTGACGGCCACCGCGCCGGCGGCCACCACCCCGGCGGCCACGGAGACAGGTGCATCGATGAATCCATCGGGTACATGCATGGGAGGCTCCGCTTCCTGCGGGGTCCACGCGGTCTCCGCGCCCGTGCGGACGCGGTCCTGCGGGGCGGGGTCATGAACCCGTCAATAATAGTGCCCTCCTGCGAACCATGCGCAAGAGCAGCAGCCCAGCACCTGGGCCGCGTGAGCCCTCGGGCTCACGCGCTGTCACGTGAGCACACGCTCACCGCGCCGCTTCCGCAAAATATGGGACATTAGAGGGCAGAGCTACATATATAGGAGGAGCCGGCCTATGTCCCCTGTCGTCGAAGTACATGCTCGGGCCCGGCTCATCACCGATGGCCCCCTGACCCGTCCGGTCCCCGTGGACCTGCGCTACGACCCGGCCGACGAACGGCGAACCGTCCACATCGGGCTGCCCGACGGCGTCGACTGGGCGTTCGGCCTCGACCTCCTGGAACGCGGCCTGCGCACCCCGATCGAGCGCGGCGCCGTCCGCGTCTGGCCGTGCGGCCGTACGCAGCTGATCGTGGAACTGCACTCGACCGACGGCGTCGAGGTGTTCCAGTTCGAGATCCGGACGCTGATGCGCTTCCTCGCCCGCGCCCGCGCGCAGGCGTCGGCCGCACCGAAGGACGGCGGCCGGGAGCCGCAGCCGCCGTCACGTACGACCACCACCAACCGCCCGGAGGCAGGCGCGCAGCCGGCCCGCGGCTGATTGGCACAACCGAAGTCCGCACGCACCAAGGAAGAACAGCGTCAGGACAAGCGTCGGAACAACGGAAAGCCCCCGTGCCGTCTCGGCACGGGGGCTTTCGCTGTGCCCCGGCCCCCGTCCCCACAGGTAACCGGCGCTTCCGGGGCCGCGCTCCGCTCAGACGCGGGTCCCGGAGCTCGCAGGGCTCGCAGGCCTCGCAGCGATCGGGTCAGACGCGGACGAGCTCGCGCTCACCCTCGCCGCCGCCGTCACCGGGCCCCTGCTCGGAGCCGGGCTCGTCGGTCAGCTGCTTCTGCAGCTTCTCGCCCTCCACGTCCACGTTGGGCAGCGCCCGGTCCAGCCAGCCCGGCAGCCACCAGGCCTTCCTGCCCAGCAGAGCCAGGACGGCGGGCACGATCGCCATGCGCACCACGAAGGCGTCGAAGAAGACGGCGATGGCGAGCGAGAAGCCGATCATCTTGATCATCTGCTCGCTGGAGCCGATGAAGCCGGAGAAGACCGCCATCATGATCACGGCCGCCGCCGTGACCACGCGCGCCCCGTGCTTGAAGCCGGTCACGATGGCCTGGCCCGGGCTCTCGCCGTGGACGTACGCCTCACGCATCCGGGTGACGAGGAAGACCTCGTAGTCCATCGCCAGACCGAAGACCACACCGACCATGAAGATCGGCATCATGCTCATGATCGGACCGGTCTGCTCGACGCCGAAGAGCGAGCCGAGCCAGCCCCACTGGAAGACCGCGACGACCGCGCCGAGTGCCGCGACCACCGAGAGCAGGAAGCCCAGGGCCGCCTTCAGCGGAACGAGGATCGAGCGGAAGACCAGCATCAGCAGCAGGAAAGCGAGGCCGACGACGAGCGCCAGGTAGGGCAGCAGCGCGTCGTTCATCTTCTGCGAGAAGTCGATGTTCATCGCGGTGGCGCCGGTGACCAGGACCTCGGCCCCGGTGTCGGCCTTGATGTCCTTGCCCGCGTCACGGATGTCGTGGACGACCTCCTCCGTGGCGTGGGAGGACGGCCGGTCCTTCGGGATGACCGTGATCGTCGCGGTGTCGCCGGCCTTGTTGAAGACGGGCGGGATGACGGCGCTGACGCCGAGCGCCTCGATCTCCTCGGCGACCCGGTCGGCGGCGGCCTTCCCGTCGGAGCTGTTCTTCGTGTCGACGACGGTCAGCAGCGGACCGTTGAACCCGGGGCCGAAGCCGTCCGAGAGCATGTCGTACGCCTGGCGCTGCGTGGTCGACTTCGGCTGGGCGCCGTCGTCGGGCAGGCCCATCTCCAGCGAGGCGGCCGGTACGGCGATGATGCCGAGGCCGAGGACGCCGACGAGCATCACCCAGACCGGCTTGCGCAGCACGAACCGCGCCCAGCGGGTGCCCATGTTCGGCTTGGCCTCGGGGCTCTTCTCCGCCTCGGCGGCCTTGCGTGCCTTGCGTCCCATGATCCGCCTGCCCGCGAAGCCGAGGGCGGCCGGGACGAGCGTGAGCGCGATGAGGACGGCGATGGCGACCGTACCGGCGGCGGCGAGGCCCATCTTCGTCAGCATCGGGATGTTGACGACGGCGAGGCCGGCCAGCGCGATGACCACGGTCAGGCCCGCGAAGACGACCGCGGATCCGGCGGTTCCCACGGCCCGCCCGGCGGCCTCCTCGCGCTCCCGGCCCTCCGCCAGCTCGGCGCGGTAGCGGGAGACGATGAAGAGGGCGTAGTCGATGCCGACCGCGAGGCCGATCATCATGGCGAGGATCGAGGTGGTGGAGCCCAGGTCCATCACGCTGGCCAGGGCGGTGATCGTGGAGACCCCGATGCCGACCCCGACGAGCGCGGTCACCAGCGGCAGACCCGCCGCGATCAGCGAACCGAAGGTGATGACGAGGACGATGGCGGCGATGACGACGCCGATGATCTCGGCGGTCCCGGTGTGCGGCATGACCTGGAGGGCGTCGCCGCCGATCTCCACCTTCATGCCGCTGCTCTGCGCCTCCTTGCCCACGTCCTCCAGGGCCTCCCGGGTCGCGTCGGTCAGCTCCATGGAGTTGACCTTGTAGGAGACCGAGATGTACGCCGTCGAACCGTTCTGGCTCACGGCCTGCTGCTGGAACGGGTCGGCGACCACGGCGATCTGGTCCGAGCCGGACTGCAGCTCCTTGACGATGCCGCTGATCTCGCGCTTGTTCTCGGCGTCGGTCACCTTCTCGCCCTCGGGCGCCTGGAAGACGACCCGGGCGGTCGCGCCGTCGGCGCTGCCGCCGGGGTTGCGCTCTTCCAGGAGGTCGAAGGCGCGCTGCGCCTCCGTACCGGGGATCGAGAAGGAACTGGAGGTGGCGGTGGACGCGGTGGCCGCACCGATTCCGGCGACCGCCAGCAACGCCACCCAGATCAGGGCGACGAAGCCGCGGCGGCGGAAGGTGAGCCGTCCGAGCTTGTAGAGGAAAGTGGCCACGGGGGCGTACTCCCGGTCAGGTCGTATGAGTGGAAACTGGGCGTGAGGAACCAGCCCGACGACGAGAGCGGCGTGTCAGGTGGAGCGTCGGGGAGAGGGCCGTGCGGGTGGGTCGGGGACGTCAGACACCGAGGGCGGGGAGAACCACGGAGTCCACGTAATCGACGAGGAACGCCTGGTCGACAGGACGGTCCTCGATCAGCTGCCGGGCGGCCAGCGCGCCGACCAGCATGTGCGGGATGTACTTCAGCGCCGGATTGTCCGGGCTCAGCTCACCCCGGTCCATCGCCCGTTGCAGCATCTGGTCGAACCCGGTCATCTCCGGTTCGATCAGCAGCTCACGCAGGGCCTGGAGCAGCTCGGGGTACTCATGGACGGCATGGCTCAGACCCCGCATCAGCGCGGCGTCCTTCTCCATCTGGCAGTCGTCGGTCCGGCTCAGCGCGGCATGGAAGTCCCCGCGCAGCGAACCGGTGTCGATGTCCGCGAGGTTCCCCGGCTTGTTGTGCCGCAGCGCCTTCGCGACCAGCTCGGGCTTGGAGCCCCACTGGCGGTAGAGGGTGGCCTTGCTGGACCGGGTGCGGGCGGCGATGGCGTCCATGGTCAGGGCGTCGTAGCCGACCTCGCGGAGCAGGTCGAGAACGGCCTCGTAGAGCTCGCCCTCACGCTCGGGGGTCAGCCTGGTGCGTGCCATGTGCCGACCTCCTTCGCTTCACCTGTCCGGTGTCCCGCTCGTGCTCGTTCAGTCCCGCTCGGCATCGAACGAAACTGTTTCGTACACCTGAACCGTACCCCCACCGCTCAGCGAAACGAAATCGTTTCGCTTGTGTCGTGCGCCACAAGTTGCCCCGGACTCCGCGCACCGAAAACATTGGGGGGTGAGTGACGACGTCGCGTATCTCCGTTTCCCGCACCTCCACCAGGACTTGCTGTGCTTCGCGGCCGAGGACGACCTCTGGGTCGCACCCCTCGCCCCCGCCGGGCACCGCCCGGGACGGGCCTGGCGGGTGACCGTCGACCGGACCCGGGTCAGCCATCCGCGCTTCTCGCCCGACGGCACCTCCATCGCCTACACGACCTGGCGCACGCTGGACCCCGAGATCCACCTCGCCCCGGTGGACGGCGGGCCGGCCCGCCGGCTCACCCACTGGGGCTCGACCGACGCCCGGGTCTGCGGCTGGAGCCCCGATCCGGGCGAGGCCTGCCAGATCCTCGCCGTGTCCTCGCACAACCAGCCGTTCTCCTACTTCTCCTGGGCCTACAGCGTCCCCACCGACGGAAGCCCCGGCGGCCGGCTCCCCTGGGGCCCGGTCTCCGACATCGCGGTCGCCGACATCGACGGCGAGCGCCGCACCCTGCTCCTCACCGGCACGCCCCCGCACGAACCGGCCGCCTGGAAGCGCTACCGGGGCGGGGCCATGGGCCGCCTGTGGCTGCACGGCGAACGTCTGCTCCCGGACATCGACGGCCACCTCGCCAACCCGATGTTCGTCGGCCGCCGCATCGCGTTCCTCTCCGACCACGAGGGCGTCGGCAACCTCTACTCCTGCCTGATGGACGGCACCGACCTGCGCCGCCACACCGACCACGACGCGTTCTACGCCCGTAACGCCTCCAGCGACGGCCGCCGGGTGATCTACCAGTGCGCCGGCGACCTCTGGCTGGTCGAGGACCTGGAGGCGCCCGACGCCACCCCGCGCAAGCTGGAGGTACGCCTCGGAGGGCCGCGCACCGGCCGGCGCGTCCACCAAGTGCCCGCCGCCAGCAACGTCGACTCGCTCTCCGTCGACGAGACGGGCCGGGCCAGCGCCGTCACCGTACGCGGCAGCCTCTACTGGCTCACCCACCGCGACGGCCCCGCCCGCACCATCGCCGACACCCCGGGCGTACGGGTGCGGCTGCCGGAGATGCTCGGCAGCGGCGGACAGGTCGCGTACGTCACCGACGCCGACGGGCCGGACGCGGTCGAGATCGCCTATCTGCCGCGCGCCAGCGGCGACCGCCCGCCGCGCAGGCTGGCCACCGGGCAGCTGGGCCGGGTCCAGGAGATGATCTCCGACCCGGACGGCGAACGCCTCGCCATCGCATCGAACGACGGCCGCCTGCTGCTCCTGGACACGGCGGAGCCCGAGGCGGAGACGGCGGGGCCCCTGGAAACCGTGGAGAAGCCCCCCAGCGGCTCGACCCGGGCCGACCTCCACGCGGCCACGGGCGCGGCGACCCCGGACAGCGCGGCGCCGGTGGACGAGCACCCGGGCCTCACCGAGCTGATCCGCTCCGTCAACGGCCCGGTCCGCGACCTCGCCTTCTCCCCCGACGGCGACTGGCTGACCTGGTCGCACCCGGGCGTCGGCCGGGCGCTGCGGCAGATCAAGCTGGCCCGGATCTCCGGCCCCGGCGCCCCGGTGATCGTCGATGTCACCAACGGCCGCTTCGAGGACGAGAACCCGGTCTTCACGGAGGACGGCCGCTATCTGGCCTTCCTGTCCTGGCGCGGCTTCGACCCGGTGTACGACGTCCACACCGGCGACCTGTCCTTCCCGCTCGGCTGCCGCCCGTATCTGGTCCCGCTCTCCTCGGCGACGCCCTCGCCCTTCGCGCTCTCCCCCGACGGGCGCCCGGCGGCGGGGGGCCTGGACCCGATAGACGTTCCGGAAGCAGGAGCTACGGGCGAGGGCTCCACGGTCATGGTGGAGTTCGAGGGCCTGGAGAGCCGGGTGACGCCGTTCCCGGTCTCCGCCTCCAAGTACTCGGCGCTCGCCCCCGTGAGCGGCGGCGGCCTGGTCTGGCTGCGCTGGCCGATCTCGGGCGCACTGGGCGAGACCTTCGCGAACCCGGCCGACATGTCGGGGCGGCCCACCCTGGAGCACTTCAACATCGCGAAGGCCCGGAAGACCGAACTGGTCGACCACCTGGACTGGTTCGCGGTCAGCGGCGACGCGACCCGCCTCGTCGTGATGGACGACGGCGAACTGCGCGCCGTACCGGCGACCGAGCCGGGCGACACCGACTCCACGGTCTATCTGGACCTGCGCCGCATCCTGCACGAGGTCGACCCGGGGGCGGAGTGGCGGCAGGCGTACGGCGAGGCGGGCCGGATCATCCGCTCCTACTTCTGGGAGCCGGACATGTGCGGCATCGACTGGGACGGCGTCCTGGACCAGTACCGCCCGCTCGTCCAACGGGTCGCCTCACCCGACGAGTTCGCGGATCTGCTGCGCGAGGTGCTGGGCGAGCTGGGCACCTCGCACGCGTACGTCTCCCCCGCCCGCCGCAACGAGGGCCCGCCGCACTACCAGCGCGCGATCGGCCTGCTCGGCGCCAACCTGGTCTGCCGGGACGGCGCTTGGGTCGTCCAGCGCATCCTGCCCGGCGACTCCTCGGACTCCAAGGCCCGCTCCCCGCTGGCCGGCACGGGCATCCGCGAGGGCGCGGTCCTGACCCACGTCGACGGCCGCCCGGTGGACCCGGTGACGGGCCCGTACCCCTTGCTGACGGCGGCGGGCGGCACAACCGTCGAGCTGACCTTCTCCCCGGCGGGCGGCGGCCCCTCCCGCCGGGTGGCGATCATGCCCCTGATCGACGAACGCCCGCTCCGCTACCAGGACTGGGTGGCCAAACGCCGTGACGTCGTACGGGAGTTGAGCGGCGGCAAGTGCGGCTACCTGCACATCCCGGACATGGGCGGCTCCGGCTGGGCCCAGTTCAACCGCGACCTGCGCCTGGAGGTCTCCCGTCCGGCCCTGATCGTGGACGTCCGGGGCAACGCGGGCGGCCACATCAGCGAACTGGTCGTGGAGAAGCTCACCCGCACGATCCTCGGCTGGGACCTCACCCGCAACGCCCAGGCGGTGAGCTACGCCTCCAACGCGCCGCGCGGCCCGGTCGTCGCCCTGGCCGACGAGGCGACGTCCTCCGACGGCGACATGATCACCGCCGCGTTCCGGCTGCTGAAACTGGGCCCGGTGGTGGGCCAGCGCACCTGGGGCGGCGTGGTCGGCATGACCGGCCGCCACCGGCTGGGCGACGGCACGGTGATCACGGTCCCGATGAACGCGGCCTGGTTCGACACCTACGGCTGGTCGGTGGAGAACCACGGCGTCGAACCGGACGTGGAGGCCCTGCGCACCCCGCTGGACTGGGCGGAAGGCCGCTACGCGGTCCTGGACGACGCGGTCCGCCTGGCCCTGGACCTCCTGGCCGCCCACCCGGCGGCGACCCCACCGTCGTACGACACGGCCCCGGACCTGCGAAGGCCGCCACTGCCGCCGCGGTAGCCCCCGGGGCTCCGCCCCGGACCCCGCTCCTCAGGGCATCTTTCGGCCCCTCCGGCGCTTGAGGACAAAGAAGGAGGCGCCCCCGGTCACCCGGGTGCGCCTCCTGACGTAACGCGTACGCACGCGCGAACCGCAGCGCGTACGCGTCACACCTCAACGACCGTCAACGGTCAAAACGCTCGCGCGCCTGGTCCGCCGCGTCCTGGGCACGGTCCTTCATGCCCGAGGAGGAGTCCGACCGCTGGTCGCGGGCCTGCTCGCCGCGCTCCTTGGCCTGGTCCTTGCCCTCGCCGGCCTTCTGCTTGGCCTGGTCGGCGAGCTCCTGCGCCTTGTCCTTGAACTGGTCTGCGATACCCATGCTGTTCACTCCTGTGGGATGCGTGGGGTACGTATGGGATGGCCCCCTGCGGGGCCGTGCCCAGCGTTACACGACCCGACATCTCACGCATTTCGGACCGCTACCCATCGTCACCCACGGTCCGCGCGCTCCGCTCGTGCGTCCTGGTCCGCCGCTCCCCCGGCGCCCACCAAGCCCTTGGAGACCGTGTGGAGGCGCGGTTCGAAGCGCCGCATCTCGCGCTGTCCGCCGATCGCGATCACGGAGGGCAGATAGCCGCGGACCGACTGCATGCCGCGCAGCCACCACTGGGCGTACACATGCGGGGAGCGGCGCGCGATGCCGTCGACGATGCGGTCGACGGCCGGGCCGAGCGGGTACGTACGGTTCATCGGCCACGGCAGCCGCTGGCGCAGCTCACGCATCACGTCGTCCTGGTCCGCGCCGCGCACCATGTCGGTGTCGGTCCAGGAGAGATAGCCGACGCCGACCTTGACGCCCTTGTAGCCGACCTCGGCGCGCAGGCTGTGCGCGAAGGCCTCGACGCCCGACTTGGACGCGCAGTACGCGGTCATCATCGGGGCCGGGGTGATCGCGGCCAGCGACGCTATCTGGAGGAAGTAGCCGCGGCTCTCCATCAGCACCGGCAGGAAGGCCCGGCCGGTGACCGCGCCGCCGATGAGGTTGACCTCGATGACCCGCCGCCAGGCGTCCGGGTCGGAGTCGACGAACGGGCCGCCCGAGGCGACGCCCGCGTTGGCGACGACCACGTCGACCTTGCCGAAGCGTTCCTTCACCTCCTGTGCCACCTGGGACATCGCCGCGTGGTCGGTGACGTCGGCGAACCAGTGGTCGCTCTCGCCGTGCAGCCGCTCGGAGACCTGCTTCAGCTCGTCCGCCTCCAGGCCGACCAGGGCGAGCGTCGCTCCGCGCGCGGAGAGCTTGCGGGCCAGCAGCTCGCCCACGCCCCGGGCCGCGCCGGTGACGACGACGACCTGGCCCTCCAGATTCCGCCTGCTGCTCATGCGACATCCTCCCTCTCCGCCGTGGCGGCCGTGCCCGTGGCGGCCGCCCCCGTGGCGACGTACCGGGTGACCAGCTCCCTGATCTTCGCCGTGACGGCCTCCGGGGCCTCCACCGGCGTCATGTGACCCATGCCGGCCAGCTCGGTCAGGCCGAGGCCGACCGGCAGCGCGTCGGCGATGGTCCGGGCGTGGACCGGCGGGGTCAGCCGGTCGTCCGTCCCGGCGATCACCGCGGTCGGCACCCGCAGCTCGCGTACGCCCGCCGCGAGGTCCAGTTCGGCGAGCACATGACCCCACCCCACCCTCGCGCGGCGCGGGCAGGCGTGCACGATGCGGGCGCAGGCGTCGACCCGGTCCGGAGCCGAACCCCGGCCCATCGTCGCGTACTTGAGGATCTTCTTCGAGACCGGGGTGACCGGGCCGAGCGGTGCCTTCGCGCCCAGTACGGCGGTGGTGAGCCGGGTGCGCAGCGCGCCCGCGCGCAGCGGCAGGACGCGCGCCTCGGCGGTCAGCCGCGTACTGCCGGTGGAGCAGAGCAGAACGGCGGCGGCGTGCTCGCGCAGCCCGGGGCGGGCGGCGGCGGCCATCAGCGTCATCCCGCCCATGGAGTGCCCGGCGAGCACCGCCTTGCGGCCCGGGGCGAGCGTCCCGGCCAGGACCGCTTCGAGGTCGTCGGCCAGCGCGTTCGTGCTGTAGCCGCCGGGGCCCGGTTCGGGGGTGAGACCGTGGCCGCGCTGGTCGTAGGCGATGACCCGGTGGTCGGCGGCCAGTTCGCGTATCTGGGCGTCCCAGAAGCGGGTGTTGCAGGTCCAGCCGTGGGCCAGGACCACCGCCGGGGCGCCCTCGGGGCCGTGCAGTTCGACGTGTATCCGCGAGCCGTCGGCCGACTGTACGGTCAACTCGGCGGCGGGCACCGGAGGTACGGCGTCGCGGTGCAGGAGGCGGCTCATCGCGTGGCCTCCTCGGCGACGGGACCGGCTTCCGGCGCGGCGGCGGTCACGGCCTCGCGGTCGGTGCGGCCGGGCTGTTCGGGTACGCGCCCGGATCCGGCGGCCCGCTGTGCTCCGCCCGCCGTGCCGGCCCGGATGACGTCGTACTCCGCGAGGTCCACCGAACGCGTCTGCCGCCGGAACTCGCCCGTCGTGCCCGGCCACACCGTGGTGTTGCGGCCCGACTCGTCGAGGTACCAGCTGGTGCAGCCGCCGGTGTTCCACACCGTGCGCTTCATCCGCTGCTGGACCTTGTCGTTCCACGCGGTGACGGAGGCGGACCGGGCGCCGAGCGCGGCGCGGCCGCCGAGGACGTTCAACTGCCGCAGATAGTCGGCCATGTAGTTCAGCTGGGACTCGATCATCAGGATCATCGAGGAGTTCCCGAGGCCCGTGTTGGGGCCGATGATCGTCATCCAGTTGGGGAACCCGGCGGCGGTCGCGCCGCGCAGCGAGTTCATCCCGTCCTTCCAGGACTCGGCGAGCGTGATGCCCTCCTCGCCGACGACCCGCTCCGCGATCGGCATGTCCGTCACATGGAAGCCGGTGCCGAAGATGATCGCGTCGACCTCCGCCTCGGTGCCGTCGGCGGCGACCACCGTGGAGCCGCGTATCTCGCTGAGACCGGAGGCGACCACGTCCACGTTGGGCTGGGCGAGCGCCGGGTAGTACGTGCTGGAGAGCAGGATCCGCTTGCAGCCGATGCGGTAGTCCGGCGTCAGCTTGGCCCGCAGGGCCGGGTCCTTGATCGCCCGCGCCATGTTGGACTTGGCTATCTTCTCCACCAGGCCGAGCTGGTCGGGGTGCTTGGTGAAGGCGCTGACCTGCAGCTCCCGTATGCCCCACAGCAGTCCGCGGCGCGCGGTGCCGGTGACGGGGACCGCCCGGTGGAGGGCGCGCTCGGCCTTGCTGATGGTGCGGTCCATGCGCGGCATGACCCAGGGCGGGGTGCGCTGGAAGAGCGTGAGCTTCGCGGTCTTCGGCTGTATCGCCGGGACGATCTGGATGGCGGAGGCGCCCGTTCCGACCATCGCGACGCGCTTGCCGGCCAGGTCGTAGTCGTGGTCCCAGCGCGCGGAGTGGAAGACCTTGCCGGGGAAGGAGTCGAGCCCGGGCATGTCGGGCATCTTGGGGTCGGAGAGCGGCCCGGTGGCGGAGATGACGACATCCGCGTGGAGCGTGGCGCCGCCCGCGGACTCGATCACCCAGTACAGGTTCTCCTTGTCCCAGCTCATCAGCTTCACCTCGTGGTTCAGCCGGATGTGCGGGCGGAGCCCGAAGGTGTCGGCGACGCGCTCCAGGTAGGCGCGGATGTGCTCCTGCCCGGAGAAGGTGCGCGGCCAGTCGGGGTTGGGGGCGAAGGAGAAGGAGTAGAGGTGGGACGGTACGTCGCAGGCGCAGCCGGGATAGCTGTTGTCGCGCCAGGTGCCGCCCACCGAGTCGGCCCGCTCCAGGACGACGAAATCGGTGATGCCTTCGCGGCGCAGCCGGACGGCGGCCCCCAGGCCCCCGAATCCGGTTCCGATCACCGCCACACGTACATGCTCCTGCTGGGCCATGCTGCCGCCTCCCGCGGTACGTCACACGACTCTGCCAGCAATCACTGGCATTGTTCGGAGGGTAGAGCAGGACCGTACTGATGGGTAGGGGGCGGACCGAGGAAAGTTACCGGCGGTACAACATAGGGTGCCTCTGTGGCTGAAGGACGCGAGCACCGCGAATACCGCATGGAGGAGCTGGCCAAGGAGGCCGGCATCACCGTGCGGACCCTGCGTTTCTACCGGGAGCGCGGGCTGATCCCACCGCCTCGCCGCGAGGGCCGCATCGCCTGGTACGACGACCACCACCTGGCCCGGCTGCGGACCATCGCGGGCCTGCTGGAGCGCGGCCACACCCTCAACGGCATCGCCGACCTGGCCGCCACCTTCGAGAGCGGCCGCGATGTCGCCGAGGTGCTGGGCCTGGGCGAGCCGACCGAGGAGACCCCGGTCCGCCTGACCCCGGAACAGCTCGCGGACTACTTCGAGGGCGAGGTCACGCCGGAGAACCTCGCCACCGCGCTGGACCTGGGCTATCTCGCCACCGACGGCGACGAGATCGTGCACATCAGCCGTCGCCTCCTGGAGGTGTCGGCCGAGCTCGTACGGGAAGGGGTGCCGCTGTCCACGGTGCTCTCCTCGGGCCGCCGCGTCCGCGAGCACGCGGACGCGCTCGCCGAAATCTTCGTACGCGTACTGCATGCCCACGCCGCCGAGACCGAACCGGCCCAACTGCGGCCGCTGGCCCGTGCGGTGGTGGACGCGGAGCTGTCGATGGCCCTGGACCGGAGGCTGCGCCGCGAGGACGGCACACAGCCCCCGAAGGCGTAACAGCCCCCGTCCCGCAGGGCTATCGCCCGTCCCGCAGGGCCAGGGCGACGGGGTCTACCGCTCGTAGACGACCGTCACCGGTGCGTGGTCGCTCCAGCGCCCGCCGTGCGTGGCGGCCCGCTCGACCCAGGCCTTCACCGCGCGCCCGGCCAGCCCCGGGGTCGCCATCTGGTAGTCGATCCGCCAGCCGCTGTCGTTGTCGAAGGCCCGCCCGCGGTACGACCACCAGCTGTACGGCCCCTCGACGTCCGGGTGCAGCCGGCGCACGACGTCGACGTACGCGGCCTCCTCCAGGACGCGGGTGAGCCAGGCACGCTCCTCGGGGAGGAAGCCGGAGCTCTTGCGGTTGGCCTTCCAGTTCTTCAGGTCGGCCTCCTGGTGGGCGATGTTCCAGTCACCGCAGACCACGACCTCACGGCCCCCCGCCGCCGCCCGGCTCTTCAGACCCTGGAGGTAGGGCAGGAAGGCCGCCATGAAGCGCTCCTTCTCGTCCTGGCGCTCGGTGCCGACCTCGCCGGAGGGCAGATACAGGCTCGCGACGGTGACACCGGGGAGGTCGATCTCCGCATACCGGCCGCTCGTGTCGAACTCCTCGGCGCCGGGCGCCCCGAAGCCGCCGAAGCCGATCTGGACCCGCTCGGGGGCCTGCCGCGAGTAGAGCGAGACGCCGGCGCGACCCTTGGCAGCGGCGGGCGCGTGGACGGTGTGCCACCCTTCGGGGGTGCCCACCCCTTCGGGCAGCTGGGCGAGCTCGGCCCGCACTTCCTGGAGGCAGATCACATCGGCGTCGGTCTCCGCCAGCCACTCGACGAAGCCCTTCTTGGCGGCGGCGCGGAGCCCATTAACATTCACGGAGGTCACTGTGAGCATCCCGAAACAGTACCCACCCCACCCCTACGCATAGATGTACGATACATAGCATGCTTATTCATAATCGGCCTTTCGACCACCCCGACGCCGTCAAACTCAACGACCAGGTGCAGCTCGAATACGCCGAGCGCTACGGCGACGAGGGCGATGTCACACCGCTCGACCCGTCGATGTTCGTACCGCCGCACGGCCTGTATCTGCTCGCCTACGACGAGCAGGAACGCCCGGTGGCGACCGGCGGCTGGCGGACCCAGAACCGCAACGCCGACGGCTACGAGGACGGCGACGCCGAGATCAAGCGGATGTTCGTGATCCCCGAGGGCCGCGGCCGGGGCCTGGCCAGGCGGATGCTGGCCGCCCTGGAAAAGGACGCCCGGGCCGCGGGCCGGACCAGGATGGTCCTGGAGACCGGCGACCAGCAGCCCGAGGCCGTCGCGCTGTACACCTCGTGCGGCTACACCGTCTGCGATGTGAAGTTCGGCCACTACCGGGAGTACGACAGCAGCATCTGCATGGCCAAGCCGCTCCAGCAGCCCGGAGCGTGATCCTTCGCCCCGGGGATACCGAGCTCCGGGGCGGGGGCCGGCACACCTGCGCGACCCTCGGTCAGCGCACCCGTGCGACCCCCACGTAGAACCCACTGCGCTCCTGGGCGGGCGCGGGCTGCTCCTGGTACCACTCGGCGGCGGGCACCAGACCCGGTGCGACCAGCTCCAGCCCCTCGAAGAACGGCTCGACCTCCGCGCGGGTCCGCATCCGCAGGGCGATGGCCCCCTTCCGGTACGCCTTCTCCGTCTCCTCCCGCAGCTCCGGGTGCTGGTCGGCCGTGCCGTGCGACAGCACGAGGAAGCTGCCCGGGGCCAGCGCGCCGACGAGCGTCCGCGTGATGCCGTGCGGATCCTCCTCGTCCCGCAGGAAGTGCATCAGCGCGATCAGCGACAAGGCGATCGGCCGGTCGAAGTCCAGCGCCTTCCTCGCCTGTTCGAGGATCGCCTCCGGCTCGCGCACATCCGCGTGCAGATAGTCCGTCGCCCCCTCGGGGCTGCTGACCAGCAGCGCCTCCGCGTGCCGCAGGACGATGGGGTCGTTGTCCGCGTAGACGATCCGGGCCGTCGGAGTGATCCGCTGGACGATCTGGTGGAGATTGGGGGCGGTCGGTATCCCGGTGCCCACATCCAGGAACTGGTCCACCCCCTGCCGCGCCAGCCAGGCGGCGGACCGGTGCATGAAGGCCCGGTTCCGCGCGGCGTTGGCCCTCGCCTCGGCGGGCAGCTTCTCCCCGACCTCCTGGTCGACCGCGTAGTTGTCCTTGCCGCCGAGCAGCCAGTCGTAGACCCGCGCCGGATGGGGCTTGCTCGTGTCGATCGGGTCGCTCTGCGGGGCGGACGTCACAGAAGCCACTCCTCCGTACGGAACCGGGGCCGGGACCTCCGCCGGCACCCCGGAAAGCGTACGCCGCCCTACGGTCAAGTAACCACCCGGGCAGGGCCGTTGGTCACGTGCCCCCGCCGCCCAGCACCAGGAGGACGTGCTCGTTCTCCCCGTGCTTCACCGTGCCGGTCGCCACGAAGCCGCACTTCTCCAGCAGGCGCACCGATCCGGTGTTCCCGACAGCGGGGTCCGCGTACAACGGGCGGGCCGTCTCCCGCTCCAGGAACGCGGTCAGCGCCTCGGTGCCGATGCCCCGGCCCCAGTACGGACGGCCGAGCCAATAGCCGATGAAGCGCCGGTCCTCCTCCCACCAGGCCACGATGTTCCCTGCCGGCTCGCCGTCCACGACGACCGTCTGCACGAGGTTCGTGGGGTCGCCCAGCACCCGCGTCTTCCAGTGCGCCATGAACGCGTCCCGCTCCCGGGGAGGGAACCGCGATCTGCGGACCGCCTCCGGGTCGTGCTCGTACGCGAGAAACGCCTCCAGGTCCGCTTCCACGACGTCCCTGAGCCGCACACCGTTCGCCTTGTTCGCCCTGTTCCCCATGCCGACCGAGTCTGGCACCCGCCACTGACAGTCGGCCCCGGCCGCTCACCTCGGAGTGGCCAGCACCTGGGTCCAGTAGGGGCCGCGCGGGGAGTCGGCGATGCCCACACCCACGTGGACGAAGTCGCAGTTGAAGATGTCGTCGTCGCGGCCGGGGCTGTTGCGCCACTCCTCGACCACCGCCGCCGGATCGCTCATCCCGGTCGCGATGGTCTCGCCCACGGCCGACCAGTCGTAGCCCGTGGCGCCGACCCGGTCGCCCGCGCCCCGACCCGAGGAGTCGGTGTGGCCGAAGTAGTTCTGTGCGGCCATGTCCTCGGAGTGCCGCCGGGCGACCTCGGTCAGCCGGGGGTCGGTCTCCAGCTCCGGGCAGCCGTTCGCGGCGCGCAGGGTGTTGACCCGGGTGACCACACCGGTGTCCGGGCCGGGGCGCGACTTGCTGGGCGCGGGCGACGCGGAGGGTGAGGGGGTGGCGGGCGGCCGGGAGGCGGCAACGGTCCGGCTCGGCGACGGCGAAGGCGTCGGCGAGACCGTGGAGGGCGAGGGCAGCGGCTCGGCGGGGGCGTCCGCGGGCGGCGGGGGTGCGGGGCTGTGGATGACGCCGCCGCCCCGGGCTTCGGGCGGGGCGGGGGCGGAGGGCCAGATCAGTACGGCGAGGGCGGCCACGGCGGCCGCCCCGGCTATCAGCCCCGCCGCCTTCCCGACCGAGAACGCGGCCGACGCGGAAGGGGCGGTCGCGGAAGGGGCGGCGGCCGACGAGGTCATGGCGGACGCGGTGGCCGGCGCGGCGGACGAGGCCGAGGCCGAGGAGGCAAAGGCCGCCGCCGACTGCCCACTGTCGTAGAGCGGCACCACGAGGGCGAGCCCGGAAAGCAGGCCCTCCGGCGGAACCAGCTCCCTACTGCCGTCGGAGCAGGAGGCACAGCCGCGTACATGACGGGCGATCCGCTTGCGCCACAGCGGCGTCGGCGTACCGTCCCAGTCGCCCAGCAGGTCCTCCAGGGCCGGGCAGCGGGGGTCGGCGGCCACGGCCCGGACGACCGTGCGGCCGACGTCGAGCTGGTTCTTCACCCGCTGGACGCGTACGGCGGCGTGCTGCGGGGAAAGGCCGAGCGCCTCGGCGAGCTCGGACCGGGTGAGGTCACCGGTCGTCTCCAGCCACCACAGCGACAGCACATCGCGTTCGGCGTCGTCCAGCCAGCGGGTCGCCTCGGCCGTCTCGCGCCGCTGCCCGGAGAGTTCGAGGCGCAGGATCGTCAGGTCGACGAAGTCGGCGGCGGGGTCCGCGGGGTCGTTGGTCTCCTCCAGCGGGGCGGGACGGTGGCCGAGACCGGACCATCGGGTGCGGACCTGGTTCATGGCGATGGCGACGAGCCAGGAGCGGAAGCGGGCAGGGTCGCGCAGCGAGGGCAGTCCGGACAGCGCCCGGAGCATGGTCTCCTGCACGACGTCGTCCACGTCCGGATGGCCGTTGAGGGCGCGCCCGACGACGTTGTAGACCAGAGGAAGGTACTGGGCGGCCAGCCGTTCCCCGGCGGCCCGGTCGCCGTTCCTCGCCGCGATGACCAGAGCGGTGCTGTCCACGCCGTTCACGCCCTTCGTTCGGTTCGCCGCCGGATGTGGGACAGGTCACCCCTGAGGGATTTGTTATCCGCCACCCGTCCGGTGGTCCACCAGTATGCGGGGGCCTGTCGGCCGTCCCGCCGAGAGAGTGCCGGAAACGGGAGGGCCATGTCGAGCAGAACGGACACCGACGAGACGCGCGCAGCCGAAGCGCGGGGCACCGGTACGTGCCTCGGCGCGGCGCGGACCACCGAGGTGGATGTCACCGAGGCGCATGTCACCGCGGCACGGACGGGCGAGGCCATCACCACCTCGGCCCTGCACGCGGCGGCGACCGGCGCCGACACCTTCCCCGGCGTCCTGCGGGAGGCCCTGAACCGCCGCGGACTGTCCCTGGAGCGGGTGAGCGAGCGGCTCAGGGTGCGCGGCATCACCATCAGCCAGGCGACCCTCAGCAGCTGGCAGCGCGGCCGCAGCCAGCCCGAACGGGCCCGGTCCCTGCGGGCGGTCGAGGTGCTGGAGGAGATCCTGGAGCTGCCCGCCGGAGCCCTGCGCTCGCTGCTCGGACCGCGCCGCCCGCGCGGCCGGACCACCCCGCCCGACGCGGAGGGGGCGGCGCTGCAGATCCTCGGTGAGGACTCGGTGGTGGAGAAGGCGCTCGGCGCGCGCTTCCGTCACTTCAACCAGGAGACCAGCTCGCTGATGGTCCACGACATCGTCAGGGTCGGCGAGACCGGCACGCTGAGCGGGATCTCCACCACGAACGTGCTGCGGGCCAGCCGGGCGGGGGCGGACCGGGCGATCTTCGTGCTCAGCTTCGACGACGAGGCGGCCGAGCCCGTCGACATCAGGGTCACCTGCGGACGCCTCGTCGAAGCCACGTATCTGAAAGGGCTCACATCCCTGGTGCTGGAAATCCACTTCGGCCGGGAACTGGCCAAGCTGGACACGGCGGTGGTGAGTTACGCGGTCGATGTGAGCCCGTCCGACACTCCGGCCACCCACTACGAGCGCTGGTCGCGCACGAACCTCCACGAATACCTCCAGCAGGTCTTCTTCCATCCGGCCGCCCTGCCGACGGACTGCCACCGCTACGTCCGGGAGAAGGTCGGCGACCCGCCGCGCGGCCGGCGGCGTATCCCGCTGAGCGACGCGCACAACGTCCATGTGCTCACCTCCCGGTGCAAGCCCGGTGTCCACGGAGTGGCGTGGGACTACGGAAATGGAACGGGCGGAACGGAAACAGGCGGAACGGAAACAAGTGGAACGGGAGACCGCCCAGGATGAGTGGACGGTCTCCCGCGTCTGGGGGGGCCTTGAAGGGTCGGTCGGTGTCTGTCGTGGACTACTTGGTGTTGAGCGTCAGCCCGTAGTACGCGAGGGCGTCGTCGAGCGGCTGGAAGTAGGACGAGCCGGGCGAGTTGACCTGGCCGTTGCAGCGCTGGTTGCTGGGACCGCCGGACGTCATGCCCTGGGCCTGGTCACCGGAGATGTACGCGCCTCCGCTGTCCCCGCCCTGGGTGCAGACGCTGGAGCTGGCCAGGCCGGTCACGACGGTGTCCGGGCCGCCGTTCTGGTCGGTGTAGGTGACGCTGACGTTGTACGAGCCGACCTTGCCGCAGGTCCACCGGGTGGTCTGGCCGGACTTGCAGAGCGCCGCGCCGGAGGGGGCCCGCTTGCTGCCCTTGACCGGGACGGTGCCGGCCCTGCCGTACGTGGTGACGTCGAGGCCGATCGAGTTGCCGGAGTCGACGGCGGCGATGCCCATGTCCACGCTGCGGGTGCCCAGCGCGAAGCGGGTGTGGGTGCCCTTGGCGAACCGGGTGCCGTTGTAGGCCAGTTCGGGCAGGTCCTCGATGCAGTGCCCGGCGGTGACGAGCACCTGCTTGCCGTTACGGTCCTTGGCGCCGTAGCCGACGGAGCAGAGGTAGCCGTTGAAGGTCATCCGGCTGCCGGGCGGAACGACGGCCTGGGTCTCCAGCTTCTCCTGCCCCTTGACCACGCGTACGGCGTCGCCGTTGCTCTTCGCGGCCTTGAGGAAGCTACGGGTGGCGGCGTCGGAGTCACCGTTGACCTCGACGGTCACGGTGTCCGAAGCGAGGTCGACGGACCACGCGGACACCCCGGCCGGGGCGCTCTTGAGCGCCTTGGCGTCGAGCTCGGCCTTGATGCGGTCGAGCTTGCTCTCACCGCGCTCGGGAACCCGGGCCTTGAGGCCCGCGGCGCGGACCTCATCGGCCGCCTCCGCGTCGGCGGCGTTGACGACCAGCGAACCGTCGGCGGTGAAGAAGGCCCCGAGCGTGTCGACCCGGTCCTTCCGCAGCTCCGCGAACCGGTCCTGCTGCTGGGCCTCGCGGTCCAGCCGCTGCACTGCGGCCTTCTCGCTGACGCCGAGGGTGGTGGCGAGCGCCCTGACCATCTCCGGCTGGTACGCCGGGGCCGAGGGAGCCGAGGAATCCGACGTCGAACCGGCGTAGGCCCCTGTGGCGACTCCGGCCGACAGAAGGGCGCCGATCGAGGCGGCCACGATGTATCTGCGCGCGTTCTTCTTCCTGCTGTGCTTCACGCGATTCCTTCCGCTACGCAGGCGAGCGTCCAGACAATGGGGGGGGTGGCCACACCGCGCCTGGGGAAGCGCGATGTGTTCCATGGACACTGCCCGGCGGCGATGACATGTTCCTGTCGCCGCGCCTCGAACTCTGGCGCAGCCGGAACTGCCGCGACAAGAAGTGGCGGTGGGGCTCTTTTCTACAGAACTGGCCGAGAACTGTAGAGAGATCAGCGAAAAGCGCTGGTGCGGACCTTTTGGGCCGGGCATTTCGCCCGCGTCGGAGTCCGATCCGAACACCTTTTACCGACAGTGGAGTTGCCTTCCGAACAAGGAGGGGCGCAGCCGTGAACGCAGGCCGAAGAACCGTACCGATGTGGACGGGACCGGCGGTCGCCGTGCTCGCCGGAGCAGCCCCCCCCCTCAGCCGGGAGCGGGCCGATCAGGCAGCCGGGGTGATCTCCGCCATGCCGTACTGGACCCCGCGCGCGGGGTCCTGGCTCGACGACCGGTTCGCGGGCAAGGCCGCCCCCACCAGCTGTGTCCGCATTCCCGCGGGCAGCTCGCTGGAGCCCGTGAAGCCGACCGTCACGAACGCGCGGGCTACGACAGCACCTTCGTCAAGGCCGTGAGCGCCGACCCGAGTTCCTCCTCGGTGATGGTCAGCGGAGGCGCCAGCCGTACCGTCGAGCCGTGGGTGTCCTTGACCAGCACCCCTTCGGCGAGGAGCCGCTCGCTGATCTCCCTGCCCGTGCCGATCGCGGGGTCGATGTCCACGCCCGCCCACAGTCCGCGGGCCCGGTAGCCCGTGACGCCCGCGCCGACGAGGGCGGCCAGACCCCGGTCCAGTACCTCGCCCAGCTCGGCGGCCCGCCGTTGGAAGTCACCGGTGGCCAGCAGGTCGAGGACCGCCGAACCGATCGCCGCCGACAGCGGGTTGCCGCCGAACGTCGAGCCGTGTTCACCGGGACCGAGCACGGAGAGCACATCACGGCGGGCCACCACGGCGGAGACCGGGACGATGCCACCGCCCAGGGCCTTGCCCAGGAGCAGCATGTCCGGGACCACGCCCTCATGGTCGACGGCCAGCGTGCGGCCCGTGCGCCCCAGGCCCGACTGGATCTCGTCGGCGATGAAGAGGCACCCCGCGCGCCGGGTCAGTTCACGGACCCCGGTGAGATAGCCGTCGTCGGGGATGACGACCCCGGCCTCGCCCTGGACGGGCTCGATCAGCACGGCCGCCGTCGTCTCGTCCACGGCGGATTCCAGGGCGGCGAGGTCGTTGTACGGGACGATCCGGAAGCCCGGGGTGAAGGGCCCGAAGCCGGCGCGGGCCGTCGCGTCCGTCGAGAAGCTCACGATCGTCGTGGTCCGGCCGTGGAAGTTGCCGTCGGCGACGACGATCGTCGCCCGGTCCGGTGCGACGCCCTTGACCTCGTACGCCCACTTGCGGGCGACCTTGACCGCGCTCTCCACGGCCTCGGCGCCGGTGTTCATCGGCAGCACCATGTCGAGGCCGGTCAGCGCGGCCAGGCGCTCGGCGAAACCCGCCAGCCGGTCGTGGTGGAAGGCGCGTGAGGTGAGGGTGAGTTCGTCGAGCTGGCGGTGCGCGGCCTCGATGAGGGCGGGGTGGCGGTGGCCGAAGTTGAGAGCGGAGTAGCCCGCCAGCATGTCGAGGTAGCGACGGCCCTCGACGTCCTCGACCCAGCTGCCATCCGCGCGGGCGACGACCACGGGCAGCGGGTGGTAGTTGTGGGCGAGCACCGGGGCCTCGGCCCGGATCAGCTGCTCCGACGAGCGCGTCTCGGAGGCGGCGGAGGAAGGGGTGACGGTGTCGGTCATCAGCGGATCTCCTGGGTGCAGCACTTGATGCCCCCGCCGGCCTTGCGGAACTCCGAAAGGTCGACGGGAACGGGGACATGGCCACGGTGGGCGAGCTCATCGATCAGGCCGTGGGCCTGCGGTGCGACGAAGACGTGACGGCCGTCGGAGAGGGAGTTGAGGCCGAACGCCAGGGCGTCCTCCTCCGTGGCGATCACCGCGTCCGGGTAGAGACGCCGCAGGACCTCGCGGCTGGCCGCGGAGAACGCCGCCGGGTAGTACGCGATGTTCCCCGCGTCCGTCCCGCCGCCCCCGTCCGGCTCCCCGCCGAGGTGGAACAGAGCCGTGTCCAGGTGGTAGAAGCGCGGATCCACCAGGTCGAGGCCGATCACGGGCCTGCCGAAGAACTCCTGCACCTCGCGGTGCGCGGAACTGTGCGTACGGAAGCCCGTTCCCGCCAGTACGTACCGCCCGGCCGGGACCAGGTCCCCCTCGCCCTCGCAGACCGACCGGGAGGGGTGTACCTCGTACCCGGCTTCCTTGAACCACTGCGCGTACGCCGCCGCCTCCGGCTGCCGCTCGGGCGCGTGGAAGGACGAGCCGAAGACCTTGCCGTCCATGACGAGAGCCGCGTTCGCCGCGAACACCATGTCGGGCAGACCGGCGACCGGGGCGATCGTCTCGACGGTGTGGCCATGACCCCGGTAGGCCTCGACCAGGGTCAGCCACTGGTCACGGGCGAGCGGGAGATCGACCGGGGTGCCGGTGTCCATCCACGGGTTGATGGCGTAGCGCACCTCGAAATGGCGGGGCTCGCACATCAGATAGCGCCTGAGGTTCGGGCCATGGTCCAGCGGGCCACGTTCTGCGGGCACGGTTCTCCTCCGCCTTCTCCGGTGACGATGGGGATGCCCTCACCGTAGAAAGCGGCCTGTACGCCCGACAAGAACGAAGAGCTGCATGTATACGCAGGAATGCTGCGCAGATGCATCACTCAGAGCAGGTTCAGTGCGTCACCGTCGTCGCCCGGGCCCTCCCCGGTGCCCGGCGCGGGCTCGCTGGCTCCCGCCTCCGGGCTGTCCGGCAGCAGGTGGGACAGCACCATGTAGCTGATGGTCTTGCGGATGAAGGGCTCGCTGCGGATCCGCTCCAGCACCTCCTCGAAGTGCTCCACATCGGTGGCCCTGATGTGGAGCAGGGCGTCGGCGGCCCCGGTCACCGTCATGGCCGCCGCGATCTCCGGGTATTTGCGCGCCACCTCCGCCAGGCGTCTGGGCGGTGCCGCGCCGTCGCAGTACACCTCGATGTACGCCTCGGTGCGCCAGCCGAGCGAGGCCGGGCGGACGGTCGCCCGGAACCCTGTGATCACCCCTGTGGCGCGCAGCCGGTCGACCCGGCGTTTGACGGCGGTGGCCGACAGCCCGATGGCCGTGCCGATCTCGGCGAAGCTCGCCCGGGCGTTCGCGATCAGGGTCGCGACGATCTTCCGGTCGAGCTCGTCGAACGGCGTGGGCTTCGTGGCCATGGGGTGTGACCTTCTCCTCGTGCCGCCCCGGGAAGGGGCCGCCTTCCTCCCCATCCTGCCGGGGAGCCCCGGCAGGCGATGGCGGCGGCCCGGCTCCGCCGTCATCGGGCCGACAAATGACGGCACTCCTGCCTGGTTGACGCGCGTTGACAAGGAGCACCAAACTCGATCAGGTCCATGACAACTACCTGACTGACGACAGGGGATTTCCCGTGCTGCCGAGACCGAATGTGTCCGCGTACATGAGAACCGCCGTCACCACCCTCGCTGCCACCGCCCTCGCCGTCACCGGACTGCTCGCCGCCGCACCCGCCGCTCCGGCGGACTCCTCGGCCGGCGCCGGGCACCCGTCCGCCGGGGTGGCCGTGAAGATGCCGGCCGCCGTCGCCGACCGTCTTGGCGCCGAACGCCGGGCGCTGCTGGACGCCGTCTCCGCGGACGTCCTCTCGCGGTCCCACGACGCCAGGGAACTCGCGCCGAGTAACGCCGTCGGCAAACTCGCCGACGAGGGCCGCAAGGTGGTCGTCGACGTCCGCGACGTCTCGGGCGACTGGGCCCGCGGCGTCGCCTACGTCGAGGCGTCGCGCACGCGGCACGGTGCGCCGGAGGGCTGGCTCTACATCGCCCACCGCAAGGACGGGCGGTGGGTCCCGGGCCTTGAGGGCGACCCCGAGTTCGCCGACCACGTGGCCCGCTCCCCGCTGGTCGGCACGGCGGAGCGGCGGACGATGACGGCCTACGCCGAACGCAAGGTGACCCCGGACGCCCAGGCCTCGCCCGCCGGAGCCCTGGCCAACACCAACGGGCTGCTGCTGCCCTGGATGCCCGACTACTACATGACGCTGACCGGCGGCCCCCACGCACATGACGGTGCGACCGGCTACTGGAGCTCCCTCGACTTCGCCGGCGGCAACGCCAGTGGTCTGGTGCGCTCGTCGCGTGAGGGTACGGCCACCTCGATGTGCGGCGCGGGCGGCGGCTGGACCCGGGTGATCCACCCCGGCGGCTTCTCCACGGACTACTACCACCTGCACAACACGACCTACTACAACGGGACGTCGATCGCGCGCAGCGCCCTGCTCGGCAGCATCGGCACCGACACCTGCGCCGGCGGTTCCGCGACCGGCGCCCACGTGCACTGGTCCCTGCGCACGTACGACGCCGACTACAACGGCCAGTACACCTGGCTGAACGGCCGCACGATCGGCGGCTGGGCGTGGTGGAACGGATCCCTCCAGTACTCCGGCTGCGGCACCCGTCTCGGCGTCACGGCCTGCCCCGGTACGGCGATCTACAACCGCACCGGCTGACGCCCGGGGTACCGCTCGCGGGTGACGGACCGGTGGGCAGGACGTCACGGTTCATCCCACGGCCGGTGATGGTCGGCTTCGTGAACGCGCTCGCCATCCTGATCTTCGTGGACCAGGTACCCGAGAGGACGGATGCGCCCTGGTCCGTCCATCCGCCGATCATCGGCGGCCTGGCGCGCATGGTGCTCTTCCCGAAGATCACCACGGTGATCCAGGCCCCGCTCGTCTCGATCGCCATCCGCACCGTGATCACCATCGGCGCGGCCATCGTGGTACCGACCGTGGGCGACAAGGGCGATCTGCCGTCGCCCTGCCGGTGCCTGCCCGGCCTGCCTGTGCCCGGCCTGCCTGTGCCGGGCCTGCCGGACGTTCCGTTCACCCTCGACACGCTGACGACGATCGCCCCGTACGCGTTCGCGATGGCGCTGGTCGGCCTGATGGAGGCGCTGATGACGGGCTGCGCCGGGTCCGGGACATGCTCGACCCCGAGGCGCCCTGAGCGCCGGGGCCGGGCACACCCCTGCGTCAGTTCGCCACCAGGGCGGGGGCCTTGTCGGCAAGGGCGGCCAGGTAGCGCTCGGCGTCGAGTCCGGCCGCCGCGCCGGTTCCGGCGGCGGTGATGGCCTGGCGGTAGGTGTGATCGACGACGTCGCCGGCAGCGAAGACGCCGGGGAGCTTCGTACGGGTGGAGGGGGGCTCCACCACGATGTAGCCCTCGGCGTCCAGGTCGAGCCGGCCGGTGAAGAGGTCGGTGCGGGGGTCGTGGCCGATGGCGATGAACAGGCCTGTGGCCGCCAGTTCGCGGATCGCGCCTGTCAGCGTGTCGCGCAGGACCACTCCGCCGAGCATGCCGTTCTCCTCCTTGATCTCGACGATCTCGCTGTCGAACGCGAAGGAGATCTTGTCGTCGGCGAAGGCCCGGTTCCGCATGACCTGCGAGGCGCGCAGGGTGGAGCGGCGGTGGACGACGGTGACGGAGCGGGCGAAGCGGGTGAGGAAGGTGGCCTCTTCCATGGCGGTGTCGCCGCCGCCGACCACGACGATGTCGCGGTCGCGGAAGAAGAAGCCGTCGCAGGTCGCGCACCAGGAGACGCCACGGCCGGACAGCTCCTCCTCGTTCGGGAGGCCGAGCTTGCGGTAGCCGGATCCGGTCGCGATGATCACGGCCTTGGCTCGGTGGACGGTGCCCTCGGAGTCGGTGAGCTCCTTGATCTCGCCGGTGAGGTCGACGGAGACGATGTCGTCGTCGACCATCTCGGCGCCGAACTTCTCGGCCTGAGCCCGCATGTTCTCCATGAGGGCCGTGCCGTCGACGCCGCCCGGGAAGCCAGGGAAGTTCTCGACCTCGGTCGTCGTGGTCAGCGAGCCGCCCACGAAGATCGAGCTGCCGAACAGCAAGGGCTTCAGCTGGGCGCGGGCGGCGTAGAGGGCGGCGGTGTATCCGGCGGGGCCGGATCCGATGATGACGACCTCCCGGATCTCATTCATGCGGTCCGCTCCGGGTTCGCCGGGGCGACCTCCTCGATCAGGTTCTCGACGAGCTTCCTGATCTCGTCGCGGATCGGGCGTACGGCCTCGACGCCCTGGCCCGCCGGGTCCTCCAGCGTCCAGTCGAGGTAACGCTTGCCGGGGAAGACGGGGCAGGTGTCGCCGCAGCCCATGGTGATGCAGACGTCCGACTCCTTGACCGCGTCGACGGTGAGGATCTTCGGGGTCTCGGCGGAGATGTCGATGCCGACCTCGGCCATCGCCTCGACGGCGGCCGGGTTCACCGCGTCACCGGGGTCGGACCCGGCGGAACGGACCTCGACACGATCCCCGGCCAGGTGCGACAGCCACGCGGCGGCCATCTGGGAGCGGCCGGCGTTGTGGACGCAGACGAACAGGACAGAGGGCTTCTCGGACATGACAGTCTCTCTTGTCTCACGGCGAAATCAGGCACGAATGACTTCAGCGCCCGATGGTGTCAGCCACCACTGATGTGAGAGTATCAGTCCATGATGACGTCAGTCGACACTGAACTGATCCGGGTGCTGGGCGACCCCCTGCGTCTGCAGATCGTGACCCTGCTCGCCCGCGAGACCCTGTGCACCACCCACCTCGTCGAGGAGACCGGCGCCCGGCAGACCAATCTCTCCAACCATCTGAGAGTGCTGCGCGAGGCCGGAGTCGTGGAGACCGAGCCCTGCGGCCGCTTCACCTACTACAAGCTCCGTCCGGACGTCATCGCCCAGCTCGCCGGTCAGTTCGCCGATCTGGCCGAATCCGCCCGTACCGCTGCCGAGAACAAGAGGGCCTGTCCGTGACCCCCACTCAAGCGCCCGCGACCACCGAGGAGCCCTCGGTCGTCGCGAAGCTTTCGACGCTCGACCGCTTCCTCGCCGTCTGGATTCTCCTCGCCATGGGACTGGGGCTGGGTCTGGGCCGGTTGATCCCCGGGCTGAACGACGCGCTGGCCAAGGTCGAGATCGGCGGCATCTCGCTCCCGATCGCCGCGGGCCTGCTGATCATGATGTACCCGGTCCTGGCCAAGGTCCGCTACGACAAGCTCGACGCCGTCACCGGCGACCGCAAGCTGATGGCGTCCTCCCTGGTCGTCAACTGGGTCCTCGGCCCGGCGCTCATGTTCGCGCTGGCCTGGATCTTCCTGCCGGACCTGCCCGAGTACCGCACCGGCCTGATCATCGTGGGCCTGGCCCGCTGCATCGCCATGGTCATCATCTGGAACGACCTCGCCTGCGGCGACCGCGAAGCCGCAGCCGTCCTCGTCGCCCTGAACTCCGTCTTCCAGGTCATCGCCTTCGGCGTCCTGGGCTGGTTCTACCTCGGCCTGCTGCCCGGGTGGCTCGGCCTCGGCGACGGGGAGCAGCTCGACATCTCCATGTGGAAGATCGCGCTGAACGTCGTCATCTTCCTCGGCGTGCCCCTGCTCGCCGGATTCCTCACCCGCCGCATCGGCGAGAAGAAGATGGGCCGCGAGTCCTACGAGACGACGTTCCTGCCGAAGATCGGCCCCTGGGCCCTCTACGGCCTGCTCTTCACGATCGTCATCCTCTTCGCCCTCCAGGGGAAGACCATCACCTCGCAGCCGCTGGACGTCGTACGGATCGCGGTGCCGCTGCTCGTCTACTTCGCGGTGATGTGGTTCGGCACATTCCTGCTCGGCAAGGCGATCGGCCTGAACTACGACCGCACCGCCACCCTCGCCTTCACGGCCGCCGGCAACAACTTCGAGCTCGCCATCGCGGTCGCCATCGCCACCTTCGGCGTCACCTCCGGCCAGGCCCTCTCCGGTGTCGTCGGCCCGCTGATCGAGGTCCCGGTGCTGGTGGCGCTGGTGTACGTCTCGCTCGCCTGGCGCAAGAAGTTCACACCGTCGCAGATCAAGTAGCCGGTCGTACAGCAGGATTCGGCTGCCCCGCCCCACCGGCGGGGCAGCCGCGCGAGGGAAGGAGATGGCCCCGTGGTGAGCAGACATGTCGACGTGGCCGTCATCGGCAGCGGTCAGGCCGGACTCGCCGCCGGCTACCACCTGCGCCGCCGCGGCCTGGACTTCGTCGTCCTGGACGCCCAGGCCTCGCCCGGCGGCGCCTGGCAGCACGCGTGGGACTCGCTCCACCTGTTCTCCCCCGCCGCCTACTCCTCTCTTCCCGGCCGTGTCATGCCGGGGCAGCCGGGAGAGACGTACCCGGACGCACGGCACGTGGTCGGCTACCTGACCGACTACGAGCAGCGCTACGACCTCCCCGTCCTCCGCCCCGTCCGGGTGGAGGCGGTCCACCGCGACGGCGACCGTCTGCGTATCGAGGCCGACGCCGGAACCTGGCGGGCGCGTGCGGTCATCAGCGCCACCGGAACGTGGTGGCGCCCCTTCCTCCCCGCGGTTCCCGGGCGTTTCGCATTCGAGGGCGTCCAGCTGCACACCGCCGGGTACCGCCGCCCGGCCGATCTCGCCGGACAGAAGGTCGTGGTCGTCGGCGGCGGCAACTCCGGGGCGCAGATCGCCGCCGACCTCGTGGGCACCACCGAACTCACCTGGGTCACCCAGCGGCCGGCCCGGTTCCTGGCCGACTCCGTCGACGGCCGTGCCCTCTTCGACCACGCCACCGCGCGCCGCCGCGCCCTCGACGAAGGCCGCGCCGACACGGGAGGCGTCGCCTCGCTCGGCGACATCGTCGCCGTGCCGCCCGTACGCGAGGCGCGTGACGCCGGATTCCTCAAGGCCCAGCCGATGTTCCGCCGACTCACCGCGACCGGCGTCGAATGGGCCGACGGCACCCGCGCCGAGGCCGACACGATCATCTGGTGCACCGGCTTCCGCCCCGCGCTGTCCCATCTCGCGCCGCTCGGTCTGCGGGGGCCGCGCGGGCACATCCCCACCGCGGGCACCCGGGCACTCGGGGAGCCGCGCCTCCACCTGCTCGGCTACGGCGACTGGACCGGACCGGCCTCAGCGACCCTGATCGGCGTCGGCCGTCCCGCACGCGACGCCGCCGCAGCCATCGTGGAACTGCTCGGGCTCCCTTGATCCACCGCCCCGCGGCTCATATATCGTCCTCCGATATCGTATTCCGTAATGGCCGTGCCCGAGCCACCGAGGAGTGAGCCATGAGCAGGCGACCGATCCCCGACGGCGTACCGGACGAGTTGCGAAGGCGGCTCGGCGTGCCCGACGCCGTGGTGATCGGTCTGGGATCGATGATCGGCGCGGGGATCTTCGTCGCTCCGGCGCCGGCCGCGCAGGCCGCTGGTTCCGGACTGCTGATCGGCCTCGCGGTCGCCGGGGTGGTGGCGTACTGCAACGCCACCTCCTCCGCCCGGCTCGCCGCCCGCTATCCGGCCTCGGGCGGCACGTATGTCTACGGCCGCGAGCGGCTCGGTGATTTCTGGGGGTACCTGGCGGGCTGGGGATTCGTGGTCGGCAAGACCGCCTCCTGCGCGGCCATGGCGCTCGCCGTCGGCTCGTACGTGTGGCCGGGACAGGCGCACGCGGTGGCGGTCGCCGCGGTGGTGGCGCTGACCGCGGTCAACTACGCCGGAGTACAGAAGTCCGCCTGGCTGACCCGGGCCATCGTCGCGGTGGTCCTGGCGGTGCTCGCCGCTGTGGTGGTCGCTTCCTTCACCTCCGGCGAGACGGATGCCGCTCGTCTCGACGTCGGTCCGGACGCCGATCTCCGCGGTGTGCTCCAAGCGGCGGGGCTGCTGTTCTTCGCGTTCGCCGGGTACGCCCGCATCGCCACTCTGGGCGAGGAGGTCCGTGACCCCGCACGCACCATCCCCCGCGCCATCCCGATCGCGCTGGGCATCACCCTGGCCGTCTACGCCCTCGTCGCCGTCTGCGTCCTCATGGTGCTGGGCCCGCAGCAACTGGCGGACGCCACCGCACCGTTGTCGGACGCCGCGCGGGCCGCGGGCGCCGACCGGCTGGTCCCCGTCGTCCGCACGGGCGCGGCGGTCGCGGCGCTCGGCTCGCTGCTGGCGCTGATCCTCGGCGTTTCCCGTACGGCCCTGGCGATGGCCCGCGACCGGCACCTGCCGCACGTCCTGGCGGCCGTACATCCCCGCCACAAGGTGCCGCACCGGGCCGAGTTGGCGGTCGGCGTCGTGGTGGCGGTCCTCGCCGCGACGACGGACGTGCGCGGGGCGATCGGGTTCTCCTCCTTCGGCGTGCTCGCCTACTACGCCGTCGCCAACGCCTCCGCGTGGACGCTGACCCCGGCCGAGGGGCGCCCGCACCGCCTCGTCCCGGTGATCGGGCTGACCGGCTGCCTGGTCCTGGCCTTCTCCCTGCCGGTCTCCTCGGTGCTCACCGGGGCCGCGGTACTGGCCGTGGGCGCCGCGGCCTACGGCATCCGGCGGTTCACCGCAGGCCATCGGAAGCCGTAGGCGCTCCGTACGCCGGCCTGTGCTGCGTTCAGCTCACGCTGTCGTCGCCGAGAACTTCGCGAGCCAGCTCCCTGAGCGCTCTGCGGTCCTCCGCGAGCGCTGCCCTCCCGGCTTCGGTCGCCCGGTAGACCCGCCTCGTGCGGCCGTCGACCACCTGCTGCTCGGAGGCCAGCAGTCCGTCGGCCTCCAGCCGGTGCAGCGTCGGGTACAGCGTGCCGGGGCTGATCCGGTAACCGTGGCGGGCCAGTTCCTCGGTCATCCACGCACCGTGGATCTCCCCCTCGGCCGCGTGGTGCAGGATGTGCAGCCGCATCGCACCCCGCTGGAACTCCCGCACTCCGCCCACCTCCACGCCCGAGGGGCAGTGACGCAACCGATATCGGCCTGCGATTCTACGTCGCCGGTGGTGGACTCCCGCCCGGCCCAAGCCTCTTTCCGCCGTCTTCGCGCCGAGGGTGGCGGCCGGGAGTTCGCCGCGCCGGCGGTCGTCGCAGCGACGGGCGGCCACGGCGCACCCTTCGTTCCCGGCATTCCAGGGAGAGGGGAGATCGCCGAGCCGTGCGCCCTGAGGCCGTCGACCGCGTCGGAGCATCTGAGCCTGCTGCGCCGCGGCGGGCCGGCCCTCTCCCGCAAGGAGGGCAAGCAGGTGTACCACCGGGCCGACGGCGCCACCATGGCCGTCCGCCTCGAAGCGCTCGGGGAGTACCTCGCGCGCTGCTGCCCGCCCGGCCACGGAGACTGACCGCGGCGCCCCCGCGGTCCCGCCCGGTCAGCCGGGACTGCCGAGGAGAGCCGCCATTCCGGCGATCACCGACGGCTCCACCCTGTAGTAGACCCACGTACCGCGCCGCTCGGAGGCCAGCAGACCGGCCTCGCGCAGCTTCCTGAGGTGGTGGGAGACGGTCGGCTGGGAGACGCCGACGTCGGCGATGTCGCACACGCACGCCTCCCCGTCCGGGTGCGAGGCGACCTTGGAGAACAGGCGCAGCCGCACCGGGTCGGCCAAGGCCTTGAACATCGCGGCCATCTTCTCCGCGTCCGCCTGCGAGAGCTCGGCCGAGGTGAGTGGCGGACAGCACGGCTCCACCTGCCCGACGGGCGTCACCGGCAGCTCCACCATCCGTGAATTCGACATACGTCTATGTTGACACTCGTCGATGCAAGTGGCAAGCTCCAGACATGGAGAGATATCGACAGTCATCAAATCAAGGGCGGTCGTGGCCGGTCCGCGCCGATCGCATGCCGCTATCCGCCACCCCGTTCTGAGGAGACCACCCGCCATGAACGAACAGCAGCTTCCCGTCGTCGTCATCGGCGCCGGCCCGGTCGGCCTCGCAGCCGCCGCCCACCTCACCGCGCGCGGTATCGACACCACAGTCCTGGAGGCCGGGACCGCGGCCGGCGCCGCGGTGCGCGCGTGGGGTCACGTACGCCTGTTCTCCACCTGGTCCGAACTGGTCGATCCCGCCGCCGCGAAGCTCCTGGCGCCCACCGGCTGGGCCGCCCCCGACGGCGCGACCTACCCCTCCGGGGCGGACTGGGCCGAGAAGTACCTCCAGCCGCTCGCCGACGCCCTGGACGACAAGGTCCGGTACGACGCCACCGTGACCGGCGTGTCCCGACTCGGCCGGGACCGCGTCGTGGACGCCGACCGCGAGCGGCAGCCCTTCACCGTCCACGTGCGCCACACCGACGGCTCCGAGGAACGCCTCACCGCCCGCGCGGTCATCGACGCGTCCGGCACCTGGTCCACCCCCGGTCCCATCGGCGGCGACGGTCTCCCCGCGATCGGCGAGAAGGCGTCGGCCGACCGGATCTCCTACCGGATCCCCGACCTCAAGGACCCGGCCGTCCGCTCCCGGTACGCCGGCAGGCGTACCGCCGTCATCGGCTCCGGGGCCTCCGCCTTCACCGCCCTGGCCTCACTGGCCGGCCTCGCCCGACAGGAGAAGGGCACCCACGCGGTGTGGGTGCTGCGCCGGGGGATCTCGGGCTCGACCTTCGGCGGCGGCACCGCCGACCAACTGCCCGCCCGCGGGGCCCTCGGCCTGGCCGCGAAGGCCGCCGTCGACGAGGGGTACGCCGACGCGGTCACCGGCTTCCGCGCCGAGGCGATCGAGAGGGCGGGCGACCAGGTGGTCCTGGTCGCCGAGGACGGCCGCCGCCTCGACCCCGTGGACGAGGTCATCGTGCTCACCGGCCTGCGCCCGGACCTGTCCTTCGTCTCCGAACTCCGCCTCGGCCTCGACGAGCGCCTCCAGGCCCCCAGTGAACTCGCCCCTCTCATCGACCCGAACCAGCACTCCTGCGGCACGGTCTACCCGCACGGAGTCAAGGAGCTCTCCCACCCGGAGAAGGACGTCCACCTCGTCGGCATGAAGTCCTACGGCCGAGCACCCACCTTCCTGGCCATGACCGGCTACGAACAGGTCCGCTCCGTCGCAGCGGCCATCGCCGGCGACCGGGAAGCCGCCGAGCGGGTCGAACTCACGCTGCCCGAGACCGGCGTCTGCGGCGGGGCCGGCCTCTTCGACGAGCCCGAGGCGAACCAGACCGGGAGCGGCGGCTGCTGCGCCGCCCCCACCACGG
Source organism: Streptomyces sp. iso_384 (assembly GCF_056172905.1). Taxonomy (NCBI): domain Bacteria; kingdom Bacillati; phylum Actinomycetota; class Actinomycetes; order Kitasatosporales; family Streptomycetaceae; genus Streptomyces; species Streptomyces sp. iso_384. The sequence goes on along the minus strand of NZ_JBWBTT010000001.1, from coordinate 822,802 downwards.
TGACCATCGGTATTGGAGCCCCCGCTTCCTCCGGCGGCTGCTGACCGCGGTGCCCGACGCCAAGGCCCCGGTGGTCGCGACCGGAACGGGGGTCCGGTCGCGACCACGCGCGGTGCTGCCTGCTCTCTGCGCCACACAGATCACCAGCTGGGGGATCGTCTACTACGCCTTCCCCGTCCTGCTCTCCCGCATCACCGCCGACACCGGCTGGTCCACGAGCGCCACAACAGCAGCCTTCTCCCTGGCCCTGCTCGTCTCGGCGGTGGCCGGCATCCCCATCGGCAGAGTGCTGGACCGCCGAGGCCCTCACCTCGTGATGACCGGCGGATCGGTCCTCGCGGTCCTGGCGGTCCTCGCGGTGGCCGCGGCTCCGAACCTCCCGGTCTTCGTCGCCGCCTGGGCAACGGCGGGCGTCGCCATGGCCGCCACCTTCTACCAGCCGGCCTTCGCCGCGCTCACCCGCTGGTGGGGCCCCGACCGCATCCGCGCCCTGACCGTCCTCACCCTGGCCGGCGGCCTCGCGAGCACGGTCTTCGCACCACTCACCGCCGCGCTGGCCCAACACCTGAGCTGGCGCTCGACCTACGCCGTTCTCGCCGTGATCCTCGCCCTCACCACCATTCCGGCCCACGCCCTCGCCCTGCGCGCGCCCTGGCCACCGGCACCGCCCGCGCCACCGGCAACAGGCAACGGCACCACCGTGACCCGCAGCCGCCCCTTCGTCGTCCTGGCCGTCGCCTTCACCCTCTCCGGTTTCTCGATGTACGCGGTCGTCATCGGGCTCGTCCCCCTTCTTCAGGAACGCGGCGCGAGCACCACCGCCGCAGCCTGGGCCCTGGGCCTCGGCGGCGCCGGTCAGACCCTCGGCCGCACCCTCTACGCGGGTCTCGCCTCCAGGACGTCGGTCACCGCGCGCACCACCGTCCTGATCGCCCTCGGCGGAGCGACCACAGCCGCACTGGCCCTCACCCCCGGGCCGATCCCGCTCCTCGTCCTGCTTGCGGTCCTCGCAGGCGTTGTCCGCGGCAACCTCACCCTCCTGCAGGCCACCGCCGTCACCGACCGCTGGGGCACCACGCACTACGGAAGGCTCTCCGCACTCCTCACCGCTCCCGCCACCCTCGCCGCCGCCCTCGCCCCCTGGGCCGGGGCCGCCCTCGCCGGTCCGCTCGGCGGCTACGACCGCCTCTTCCTCGCACTGGCGGGAAGCTCGCTGGTAGCGGCTGTCCTTGCCCGGAGCACGCGTACGCGTGGAGGTGCGGTACTCCCCGAACAGCGCTGAGGCGCACCGTCACGTGATCGCGGCAAGGACACCGGTCACCACTGATCGATGACCGGGGCGTCGGGTTCGTGTTGCCGCCACATCCCGGTGAGGCGGGTAAGCCGTTCGGCGGCGGCGAATCCGTGCAGCGCCGCCACCTTCCCGTCGCTGATCTCGAACACCACAGCGCCCACGATCCGGTCCTCGAGCACGGCGAGCACGGCGGGCCGGCCATTGACCTGCCCGATGCGGATCGTGGGCGAGCCGCCGGCCAGGCGGCGCTTCGCGGGAGTGGGTTTGAAGGCGGTCCGCATCAGGGCCGCGATGCGCGCCGGGCTCTCGTAGTGCCACAGCTTCCCGGTGAGTCCCGCACCGTCGGAGATCACGGTGGCGTCATCGGTGAGCAGCGCCACGAGGCGATCCGTACGACCGGAGGACGCGGCGGCGAGAAACTCTTCGAGGACCTTGCGCGCGGATGCCGGGGTGACCTCACCGCCGCCGCGGCGCGCGCCTGCGACCCGGCGGCGGGCCCGGTGGGCGTGCTGCTGGCTCGCGGACTCCGAGATGTCGAGCATCCCGGCGATCTCGGAGTGGCGGTAGGAGAAAACCTCGCGCAGGACGTAGACGGCCCGTTCGACCGGCGAGAGTCGCTCCATCAGGGTCAGGACGGCGAGCGACACCGACTCGCGCTGCTCGAAGGTGTCGGCCGGACCGAGCATCGGGTCGCCGTCGAGAAGCGGCTCGGGCATCCAGGCGCCGGCCGCGCGTTCACGGCGTACCGGTGCCGAGCGGAGCCGGTCCAGGCACAGGTTGGTGACGACCTTGGCCAGCCACGCCTCCGGCACCTCGATCCGCTCCCGGTCGGCAGCGTGCCACCGCAGGTACGCGTCCTGTACGACGTCCTCGGCATCGGCTGCCGAGCCGAGGAGACGGTACGCGAGCGAGGCCAGCCGGGCCCGGTCGGCCTCGAAGCGGTCAGCTGCGGTGCTGTCCATGGAGACGCCCCTATCCGGCGGCCCTCTCGGACGCGGTGGCTACGACCGTGGTGCCGGTGGTCGTCGCGGCGGGCAGACGAAGCTTGCGCTTCGGCATGCCGAAGGTCGGGTGCGAGACGCCCCACAGGACCGAACGCATGGTGTCGTCGACGACGATCCGTCCGTCCTCGGTGACTTCGAGACCGGCGGCGGACGCGATGGGGTCGACGGCGAACCCGGCCGTCCACACGGTCGCCTCGGCCGGGAGGGAGGTGCCGTCCGCACCGACCGCGTACGCCGCCCCGACGGCTTCGATGCCGGTGTGCTCGTGAACGGTGACACCCAGCCTGTCGAAGGCCTCGCGCAGGTGGAGCCGAGCCCCCGGGGAGAGCCAGGCTCCCAGCTCACCACGGGCGGCGAGCGCGACGGAAAGACCGGGACGCGACTCGGCGATCTCGGTGGCGGTCTCGATGCCGGTCAGCCCTTCACCGACGACCAGTACGGTCCCGGACCCGCCCCGGCCGTCGAGGCGGTCGAGTCGGTCGCGCAGCCGCAGCGCCGACGGCCGTCCCGCGACGTCGAAGGCATGCTCGGCCACACCGGGAACACCGTGGTCGGCGACCCGGCTGCCGAGCGTGTACAGGAGCGTGTCGTACCCGAGCTCGCCGTCCCCGTCCTCGCCCGTCACGGAGACGATCCTGCGCTCCGGGTCCACTGCGGTGACCCGCGCCACGCGCAGCCGTACCCCGGTGCCCGCGAACAGGTCGGTCAGACGGCGGGGCGTGATGTCCCGGCCCGCCGCGAGTTGGTGCAGGCGCATCCGCTCGACGAAGACAGGCTCGGCGTTGACGACCGTGACCTCGGTGTCGGCAGGTGAGAGACGTCGGGCGAGGCTCCCGGCGGCGAAGGCTCCGGCATAGCCGGCACCGAGGACGAGGATGCGGTGCTTCATGGTGTGGCTCCTTGTCTGAATCGCTTACCCCTTGAGCGGGACAGCGCCGCGATTCCTGACAGGAGCCGGATGTGAGGTGGGTCACCGAAGGCGTGCGGAGGGCCCACCGCAGACGCTTCGGTCGCCCCTCTGCGGCACAGCGCCGGCCGAGAACGATCGGCAGGAGGTCACGGTGACCCTGTTCTTGAGGGCCTGGGACGGCGGCACACCTATCCGCGGACAGAAGCCTGCGACATCCCGGAATGGTCGTGCAGGCCGAGCCGCAGGTGCTCCACGTGGAAGAGCGCCTGCTCCAGGAGCTCGGCGACGTGGTCGTCGTAGAGCGAGTAGATGATGGAGCGGCCGTGACGCTCGCCGGTGACCAGTCCGAGGTTGCGCAGCAGCCGCAGCTGGTGCGAGCAGGCGGACGCCTCCATGCCTACGGCCTCCGCGAGGTCACCGACCGAGCACGGGCCCTCCTGGAGGCGGGCCAGGATGTACAGGCGGGACGGGGTGGCCAGAGCCTGGAGGGTCGCGGCGACGTCGGAGGCTCCCGCCGCGTCGAGTCGTTCACGCGCGGTGGTGTCGCTCCTGCCGTCGGCTCCGTGCCCCATGGATCCCATCCTAACGACTACACCTGAACACCTCTTCATATGTTCCTGTACGGTGGAGTGCGTCGCCGTCCCCCACCCGTGAAGGGTCGCTCCGCCATGCCTTCCCTCCTTCAGCACCCCGAGCAGGTGACCGCGGCCGCTCCGGCAGAGATCCCCCGTCGCCGTACACGCGCGTTCGCCCTTTCGGAGACCCGATGGGCGGTGACCGCACTGGCACTGTTCCTGATGGCGCTGCCGATCCAGCTGGCCGGCGCCTCCGCGTGGGTGTGGGGCCCCCTGTACGGCGTCGTCTATGTCACCGGTGGCTGGGAGCCGGCCCGGGAGGGCTTGCGGGCGCTGCGGGAGAAGACCCTGGACGTGGACCTGTTGATGATCGTCGCCGCGATCGGCGCGGCCTCGATCGGGCAGGTGATGGACGGTGCCCTGCTGATCGTCATCTTCGCCACCTCCGGCGCCCTGGAGGCGTTGGCGACAGCGCGGACCCAGGACGCGGTCCGCGGCCTGCTCGACCTGGCCCCCGCGACGGCCACCCTGGTACTCGACGACGGGAGCGGGAAGACCGTCGCCACCAGAGACCTGGTGGTCGGGAACACCATTCTGGTTCGCCCCGGCGAACGGGTCGGAGCCGATGGCCGGGTGACCTACGGGGCGAGTGAGGTCGACCAGGCCACCATCACCGGCGAGCCGCTGCCCGTGGCGAAGGAAGCGGGGGACGAGGTGTTCGCCGGCACGCTCAACGGCACCGGCGCTCTGCGGGTCAGGGTCGAGCGCGACGCCTCCGACTCCGTCATCGCTCGGATCGTCACCATGGTCGAGGAAGCCTCCGAGACCAAGGCCCCGACCCAGCTCTTCATCGAGAAGGTCGAGCAGAGATACAGCCTCGGCATGGTCGTCGCTACTCTGGCCGTCTTCCTGATCCCCCTGGCCTTCGGCGCCGACCTCGCCGGCTCACTGCTGCGCGCGATGACCTTCATGATCGTCGCCTCGCCGTGCGCGGTCGTTCTCGCGACAATGCCGCCCCTCCTGTCGGCGATGGCCAACGCCGGACGCCACGGCGTCCTGATCAAGTCCGCCGTCGTCATGGAACGCCTGGGCCAGGTGAACCTGGTCGCGCTCGACAAGACCGGGACCCTCACCGAAGGCACCCCGCGTGTCACCGAGATCCGGCCTCTGCCCGGATCGGGTCTGGACGAGGACGCCCTGCTGGCGATGGCGGCCGGGGCGGAGCACCCCAGCGAGCACCCGCTCGCCCGCGCCGTGGTCGACGCCGCCCGCACCCGCGGCCTGACCGTGCCGGACACGCGGGACTTCACCTCTGCTCCCGGCACCGGCATCACCGCCACCGTCGACGGGCACACCGTCGCGGTAGGCGCGCCCGCCCGCCTCCTGAGCGGGACCGGGGCCGCCTGCGCCAAGGCCGCGGCCCTGGCCGAAACCCTGGAAAGCGACGGCCGCACCGCCGTTCTCGTCCAGCGTGACGGCACACCCGTCGGCGTCCTGGGAATCGCCGACCGGCTGCGCCCCGACGCGACCGCCACGGTCGCCGCCCTCACCGCCCTGACCGGCAGTGCGCCGATGCTGCTGACCGGTGACAACCCGCGGGCCGCCGCCCGTGTGGCCGAAGAGGTCGGCATCAGCGACGTCCGAGCCTCGCTGCTGCCCAGGGACAAGGTCACCGCCGTCCAGGAAGAGACGCGTACCGGCCGCAAGGTGCTGGTCATCGGCGACGGTGTCAACGATGCCCCGGCACTCGCCGCCGCCCACACCGGCATCGCCATGGGACGGGCGGGTTCCGACCTCGCCCTGGAAACAGCCGACGCCGTCATCGTCCGGGACGAACTCGCCACCGTTCCCGCAGCGGTGAACCTGTCGAGGGCCGCCCGGCGCCTGGTGGCGCAGAACCTGGTGATCGCAGGCGTGTTCATCTCCGTCCTGGTCATCTGGGACCTGGCCGGGCACCTGCCCCTGCCGCTCGGCGTCCTCGGCCACGAAGGCTCCACCGTCATCGTCGGCCTCAACGGCCTGCGCCTGCTGCGCGAAGGCGCCTGGAACCGCGCCGCCACGGGCCGGCGGTGAGCGCTGGAGCGGGCACGGACAGCGGTCACCCCTCCGGGGCGAGGTCACGCGGTCAGCGGCCGCGATGCTGGGCTCGGTGCGTCTCCCAGCGCTCCATCAGCGACCCCAACTCCTTCTCCAGGAACTGGAAGAACTCCAGCGTGTCGTTGATCCTGCGCCCCTGAGGGGTTTCGAGCCCGAAGTGGCTCACACCCTCCCTCAACGTCGCCTGCCAGCTCCTCAGCATGGCGTCGCGCTCCGTCAGAGCGCTGTACCACTGATCACCCTGCACGCGGTAGCGCTCACGCCGCGAACCCGGCTGCCTCTCACGGCTGACCATGTCGACCTGCGCGAGATAGCGGACGGCTCCCGATACGGCCGCCGGGCTGATCTTGAGCCGCTCGCCCAGTTCGGCGGAGGTCAGGTCCCCCCGCTCGGAGGAGAGCAACGCCGCGAAGACCCTGGCCGGCATGCGGGCCATCCCGGCTTCGACGAGCTGGGCGGCGAAGCGCTCGATGAACCGTGAGGCGGCGGCCTCCGCACCGGCGGCCCCGCCGACGAGGGCCTCCCCTCGGCCGCCGTCCGCACGGCCGTCTCCCCGCCGCCGCTCACTCATGACCTGACCCCAGTTCCTGTGATTCGGCGCCCCGACACACCCGACGCCCCCGGCAGCCTATCGAGCGATTCATACGGTTCCTTAACTTCACGAACTTCTGAAGAAAGCGTACGTTCGGCCTCATGAAGAAGGCAATCACTGTCGCCGGGCTCCACAAGTCGTTCGGCCGGACACACGCCCTCGACGGCCTGGACCTCTCCGTCGACGCCGGCGAGGTCCACGGCTTCCTCGGCCCCAACGGTGCGGGCAAGTCCACCACCATCCGCGTCCTTCTCGGGTTGCTGCGCGGCGACTCCGGCTCCGCTCAACTCCTGGGCAAGGACCCGTGGAAGGACGCCGTCGAACTGCACCGGCGGCTCGCCTACGTACCGGGCGACGTCGAACTGTGGCCGGGCCTCACCGGCGGGGAGGCCATCGACCTGCTCTCCAAGCTGCGCGGCGGCCTCGACCGGCAGCGGCGCGACGAGCTCGTCGAACGGTTCGACCTGGACCCGACCAAAAAGGGCCGTGCCTACTCCAAGGGCAACCGGCAGAAGGTCGCCATCGTCGCCGCGCTCGCCTCCGACGCCGAACTGCTCCTCCTCGACGAGCCCACCGCGGGACTCGACCCGCTCATGGAGGTCGTCTTCCAGGACGTCATCCTTCAGGCGAAGGCCGCAGGCAGGACCGTGCTGCTCTCCAGCCACATCCTGGCCCAGGTCGAAAAGCTCTGCGACCGCGTCAGCATCATCCGTCAGGGCCGCAACGTGCAGTCGGGCACATTGAGCGAGATGCGCCACCTGACGCGCACGGCAGTGGAGGCCGAGACCCAGCGCCCGGCCACCGGACTCGACGCCCTGCCCGGCGTCCACGGGGTCCGGGTGAAGGACCACCGGGTGAGCTTCGCCGTCGACGGAGCACACCTCGACGCCGCCATCCGCAGACTCGGCGAGTTCGGCATCCGCAGTCTGATCAGCCATCCGCCGACGCTGGAGGAGCTGATGCTGCGCCACTACGGCGACGAGCTCGCCGTCAACGGAGGCCAGAGGCACACCGAAGACTCCGCCGAATCGGGGGACACGGTCTCCGGCACGGTCACTCCGGCCCTCGGCGGCGACGAGGCGGACCGATGACCACCACCGCAGCAGCCCTCCGGGCCCGCACCGCACCCGGCCCGGGTCCAGGCGCTTTCGCGGGTACCGCGGCCCTCATCCGGTTCGCCCTGCGCAGGGACCGTGTTCGCCTCCCGGTCTGGCTGCTCGCGCTCGTCCTGGGCACGCTCGCCACAGCGAGCGAATACGCGACCCTGTACGCCACCGCCGAGAAGCGGGCCGCGGTCGCCGCCACCATGGACAGTCCCGCCGCGCTCGCCATGACCGGCCCGCGCCACTACCTCTCCGACTACGACGTCGGCGCGATGCTCGGTCATCAGATGCTGGGCTTCATGGCCGTCCTGGTCGGCCTGATGAGCGTCCTGATCGTCACCCGGCACACGCGGAACGAGGAGGAGACCGGCCGGGCCGAGCTGGTGCGCTCCACCGTCGTCGGGCACCATGCCCAGCTGGCCTCCGCGCTGACGGTCGCCGCCGTTGCCAACATCGCCCTCGCCGTCCTCGTGGCCCTGGCCCTCGTCTCGACGCGCATCGCCGGCATCGGCACCGGCGAAGCTCTGCTGTACGGGCTCACGCACACCGTGATCGGCCTGGTCTTCGCCGGCGTCGCCGCCGTCACCGCGCAGGTGACCGCCCACGCGCGCGGCGCCTCCGGAATGGCGCTCGCACTCATCGGTGTCGCCTATGTGCTGCGCGCCTCCGGCGATGTCGGCAACGACGCCCTGTCCTGGCTCAGCCCGATCGGCTGGATCCAGCGCACCTACGTCTTCGTCGACAACCGCTGGTGGCCCCTGCTGCTCTGCCTGGCGACAGCCGCGCTCACCGCCGCCGCCGGCTTCGTGCTGAGCACCCGGCGTGATGTCGGCGCCGGCCTGCGCGCTGCCCGGCTCGGCCGCCGTACCGCGTCCGCAGCCCTCACCCGGCCCTTCGGCTTCGCCCTGCGGCTGCACCGGGCAACCCTGCTGGGCTTCGGCACCGGACTCCTCCTGATGGGCGTCATGTACGGCTCCATCCTCGGCGACGCCGCCGACATGGTGAAGGACGTCGACCAGATCCAGGAGGCGCTGGCGGAGATCGGCGGCAGCTCCGTCGCCGAGTCGTTCGCGTCGATGGTGATGGTCGTCGTCGCGGTCGTCGCCGCCGTGTACGTGGTGATGGCCTCACTGCGACCGCGAGCCGAGGAGAGCGCCGGCCGCGCCGAACCGCTGTTGGCCACCGGTCTCTCACGCCGCCGCTGGCTGGGCAGCCATATCGCCGTCGCACTGGCCGGCGGTACGGCGCTGCTGCTCGCGGCCGGACTGGGCTTCGGTCTCGCGGGCGCCGCGTCCACCGGGGACACCGCCCTCGTGGGGGAACTGCTCGGGGCCGCCGCTGCGTACGCGCCTGCGCTGTGGGTGACGGCGGGTGTGGCCGTCGTGCTCTTCGGCTGGTGCCCCCGCGCCGCGTCGGCGGCCTGGGTCGTGCCCGTGTACGCGTTCCTCGTCGGGTACCTCGGCGCGATTCTCCGCTTCCCCGACTGGATGAACAACCTTTCGCCCTTCGGCCACGTTCCCCGCCTTCCGGCCGCCCAGCTGAGCTGGCCCCCCGTGCTCGTCCTCACCGCCGTCGCGGCCGGACTGGTCCTGTTGGGGCTGGAGGGCTTTCGCCGCCGGGATCTGGAGACGAAGTGACGGACGGGTGACCGGACCTGCCGCCAGGGAGCGGCCTCGCTCGTCCGGTTGGCACACGCCGTCTGTCGGGTCCCTCATCCGGTACCACGAGCCCCGGCCCGCACCCTGGGAATCGCAGGGGCGGGCCGGGGCTCGTGGGTGGGGCGGGCGGTCAGGCGCCCGTCTTCACCGTTTCGTCCTCGTCGCGAGCGTCCGGGCCCGCTTCGCGGCTTCGGACGTACGTCAGGAACTTGTCCAGTTCGCGCTTGACGACGGGGGCGAGGAGGTAGAGGCCGATGATGTTGATGACGGCCAGGGTGAACAGCACCGCGTCGGCGAGGTCGATGAGGGTCTGCAGGGTGAGCAGCGACCCGGCGACGGCGAACAGGGTGTAGAGGGACTTGTAGACGGTCTCGCTGGTGCGGCTGCGGCCGAAGAGGTGCGTCCAGGCCTTGAGACCGTAGTAGCCCCAGGTGAGCACGGTGGAGAACGCGAAGAGGATCACCGCGACGGTCAGCACGTACGGGAACCAGGGCAGCACCGTCTCGAACGCGTCCGAGGTGATCGTCACGCCGCCGATGGACTCACCGTCGCGGGCCTCGCCCCAGCTGGCGGGGTTGGCGATGACGATGGTCAGCGCGGTCATGGTGCAGACGACGACCGTGTCGATGAACGGCTCCAGCAGGGCGACCAGGCCCTCGCTGGCGGGGTGCTTGGTCTTCACCGCGGAGTGGGCGATCGGCGCTGAACCGAGACCGGCCTCGTTGGAGAACGCGGCCCGCTTGAACCCGATGATCAGTGCACCGAGCACACCACCCGCGACACCTTCGGGGTTGAACGCGCCCTCGATGATCGTGCCGATCGCGGCCGGTACGGCGGTCACGTTGACCAGGATGACCACGAGACAGGCGACGATGTAGAGACCGGCCATCGCGGGGATGAGCCGGCTGGTGACCTGGGCGATGGAGCGGATGCCGCCGAGGAGCACGATGCCGACGAGCGCGGCGACGAGGATGCCGAAGAAGAGCGCACCGCCGGAGGAGCCCATCATCCCGTCCTCGCCGCCGGTGACGGAGACGAGCTGGGCGTAGGACTGGTTGACCTGGAAGAGGTTGCCGCCGAAGAGCCCGAAGAAGAGGATCATGATCGAGGCGAGGACGGCGAGGACCTTGCCGAGGCTCTTGCCGTTCTTTCCGAAGCGTTCGGCAAGCCCCTTGGGCAGGTAGTGCATCGGTCCGCCGGAGACGGTGCCGTCGGCGTGGACCTCGCGGTACTTCACACCGAGGGTGACCTCGACGAACTTGGTGGCCATGCCGAGGAGACCGCAGAGGATCATCCAGAACGTGGCTCCGGCGCCACCGATGGAGACGGCGACGGCGACACCGGCGATGTTGCCCAGGCCGACCGTGCCGGAGACGGCGGCGGTGAGCGCCTGGAAGTGGTTGACCTCGCCCGCCGAGTCCTTGTCGTCGTACTTGCCGCGCACCACGTCGATGGCGAGCCGGAATTTACGCACTTGTACGAACCCGAACCAGCCGGTGAAGACGAGTCCGGCCACCACGAGCCAGGTGACGATGAGCGGAACTTCCGCCCCGGCGATGGTGACGGAGTAGAAGACGATGTCGCCCAGCCACTTGGCTATGGGCTCGAAGAACCCGCTGACGGCTTCGTCGATGTTCTCGGTGATGGAGTCGAGTGACACGTTGGCTACCTCGATGACGCGGGAGCGGCGGACTTGGGGGTGCCTTCGCCGGTCGGTGTGCGATGGGGGGATGAGCGAACGACGCTGTCCGAATGGCGATACCGCGTGCCGCACGGGCGGACTACGACGGTGATCGCCCTGGCCTGCTGCCGGATGGAGCCCGGCACTCCGCTGCGACGGTGGTCCCGCCCGCGAAGTTGGGCATTTGTACCACGCCGTTTACCGATCCTTTAGTGGCGCAGGTCACATTCGGGCAGGCTGTGGGTGAAGATGCTGGACGAGTGACTTCATTGTTATGCGGACAGATAGATACGTTTACCGGACATCTACTGTCGGCACATCACTGCGCCGTACGAGCCCTGCAGAATTCCTCCACCACCTTGCAGACCTCTAGCGGCTCCTCGTCCAGGATCAGGTGTCCCGCACCGTCGACCACCCTGAGCCCCGACCCCAACCGGCGCCGCACGGCCGGACCCAGGGCTCTCGGAGGCAGGAAGACGTCGAACCGTCCCGTAGCGACCAGCAACGGGGCGGCACGGGGGCGTTCCAGCAGGTCGGGCGGCAGCGGCAGCGGGGCGAGGCTGGTGCGGCAGCAGCGGGCGACCAGATCCATCCACGCGCTCAGGTGCCCGGGGACCACGCGCCCCGGGGCGGACATATGACGCAGCAACTCCTCCGCTCGCGGCACCGAGGGGCGCAGGAGCCAGGGGACGGTGGCCGCCAGCAGGGGGACGGGGGTCCGCAGGCGCATGACGCCGGCGCTGGAGAGCAGGACCCGACCGGCGACGAGAGGAGAGTCGCAGGCGAGCGCCACCGCACCACCCAGGGAATGCCCCACCACCACGGCCGGCTGCCGCACCAGAAGGGCCAGAACCTCATTCAGCCACTTCCCGTACCAGGCCGTGCGCCCTAGGCGGGGTCTCCGACCCGAGCTGAGCCCCGGCTGCCCGGGCAGGTCCAGGATCACCACACGGTGTCTGCGGGCCAGCTCTTCGGCGACGGCCAGACAGGAGGCCGCGTTCATGTTCGTACCCGGCAGCAGAACGACGGCCGGAGCTCCGTCCCGCGGCTCGGGGCCCACGGTCACGACGCTGGTGAGGCCGGCCGATGTCGCCACCTCTCGGCGGACATGGGCCACGTGCCACCCGTCGATCCGGCTCAGACACCAGCGCCGAACCTCCTGCTGCGCCACGGCGTTTCTGTAGACAGAGGGCATGTACCCGTCCTTCGTGATCGGCGCCGGCGGATGAGCGGCTGCAGGTCAGGCCTTCTGGTCGGGCCAGTTGAGGATGCGGGCTCCGATGACAGCGGTCTGCAGGGCGTATCGGTGCCGGGGGTTGGCCGGGTCGGATCCGGTGAGCTCGTGGATGCGCTCCAGCCGGTAGGTGAGTGCGCGGACGCTCAGGGAGAGGCTCCGGGCCGCGTGCGTGGTGACGCATCCCGCGTCGAAGTAGGCGGTGAGGGTGTCCAGATGGGACTGCGGGCCGTTGCGGCTCCTGAGCAGCGGACCCAGTGTGGTGCGGACGAGGTCGGCCATGGCTTGCCGGTCCCGGGTCAGTACGGGATACACGAGAAGGTCGGCGGCGTGCAGCACCGGGTCGTCGAGTTCCAGCCGGACCGCGAGATCCAGGGCCCGGAGGGCCTCCTCGTAGGAATGGACCACGCCGCCCGCACCCGGGTGCGGCCGTCCGATGGCGGCCCGTCCACCGTCGGTCGCGGCGTGGGCCTGTTTGGCGAAGTGGATGAGAACATCGCGCTGGTCGCCGGGGGCGATGCAGATCATCCGGCCGTCCTTCGTGGTGAGCAGGACGTCGCGGTCACCGAAGCGCGCGTTCACGGCCCGCTCCACGAGGCGGGGCACGGCCTCGCCCTCGATGTAGGGGTCGGGACCTTCGGCGACGGCGACGGCGTGGGCATGGGAGAGTCGCAGCCCGAACTGCTCCGCCCGCTCCACCAGGCGCCCCAGGTCGCCACGCCCGTACAGCAGGTCGTCGATGAACTCGCGGCGCCGTGACTCCTCCTGCCGGAAGGCGAGTTGCTGGGCTCTTTCGTAGCCCTCGCAGAGTGCCTCGACGGCGGTCTGCACCGTGGCGAGCACACGGTCGGCGCCCGCAGTCCCGGCGGGCCAGGCGATACGGGCCCGTGCGAGGTGGTGCACGACCAGGGCGCGCAGCGTGATGCCGTCGTCGGCCGCTTGTTCCCCGAAGACCCGGAGTCGTTCCAACGTGGCCTCGTCGGGCCCCTGCCCTGTCGCCGCAGCGGAGGCCAGCAAGGTTTCGTATCCGGTGTACGTCTGCATCCGGTCGTCCTGTCTCAGGGTTCCACCTGCACTGCCTCAAGAGCGCCAGTGCCTTCAGGTATCGACGCTCCGGCTCAGGTGGTGCGGTCGTCGGCGTAGGTGACGAGCTCGTCGACTCCGGCCCGGCGGAGGGCCTCGCGAGCTTCGGAGGATGCTCCGCTGATCAGGGTCAGGACGCCGCGGTGCCGAGCGGCATGGACAGCTGTTCCCACGACCCGTGCACCGTCGGTGGTCAGGACAGTGGTGTCGCTCAGGTCGATGCAGAGCCGCTCGGTCTGCGGACGGAGCACGGCGGCCACTCTGTCGGCGGTGTCCGCCGTGATCGCCCCGCGTAAGCGGTACCGGGCCGTGGACAGCGGAACGGCACGCTCACGACCGCTACGAGGAGGCCGCAGGCTCGCCAAGGCCATGCGGAGACCTACCGCCGCGGCAAGCAGACACGGCAGGCGGAGGAGGTCGTCCTGGAGGACCGTTCCCGCCCCCAGAGCCAGAACTGTGGGAATCAACCAGAGCACGGCGACCTGCCGCCGATCCGCGAACGGCTTCACCGGCAACCGACGCACCGAGTCCTCCTCCCGGACAACAGATCCGGGATTCCCGTGCAGTGGTCCAGTCGTTCGTACACGGCGGGCAGCCCTCCGAGGGTCGCGGCGGACGGAGGAACGGCTTCCCCCGTCGCCGACCAGACTTCCCGGCACACCAGCGCCCGTGACGACGCGTTGCGCACATACTAGTAGCGAGCTCCCACGGACAACATAGTGCGACAACCAGCAGCCTGCGCAGCCACGTCGAAGGACTCGACGGCCGCGCCGAGAACGTCGACACGTTTCCGCACCCCGCGAGAAACGGCAGAACCGAGGCCGCGTCGCTCAGACCCTCCTCAGCGCCATTCAGTTCATGGTCGAGAACCTGAGGACCGTCGAGTCCTTCCTGCGCGACCAGCGCCTGCCCACTGATCGCTTCCCAAGTTGATGGGCTGCTCAGCAGTCGTAGCGATGCGTGTACGGCATGTCCGGACACTCGGGGCAGCCGAAGAGGTACACGCCGCCGAGGTCGCCCATGTCCATCCCGTGGCCGATGGTGTCGACGAACGTGTGGTCGGCCTTGGTCCGCCGGCTGGAGACCGAGCTATCGGGTTCCTGTTCGTCGAGCGGGAACCAGCGCCCTTCGATCGGTTCCGAGGCGGTGATGCTGAGAAGGTGGTCCATGCGCCGGCCGCAGCGGCAGTTCGGCCAGTCGGGCTGCTGAAGCCAACCCGGGTACCCTCCGACCTTGCTCTGGACGGTGGTGGCCATCTCGTAGTACGAGAAGCCGAACGCATCCTCGATCTCTCCGAACCGTTGGCTCAGGGCCTGGGCAAGGTCTCCCGGCAGATCCCTGTTCGGGTACTCCACCACGCGCGTTGGCGTCACCGTGCAGGGCCGGGGCACGAATTCCTCTTCGTACTCATACGGCGCCGGCGGGTTCGGCACCATCCCTCCCGCCGCGACTGTCCGCTCGCTGCGCCAATACACCTTCGGCAGCGCAGCCCCGACCTCGTCATCGTGGATCAAGGGGCACCACACGACCTGCAGCACGTCCATGCCTGCCGGGAACGGCAGCTCAGGCACATCCCGTGCATAGAGCTGCACGACCGGCACCATCGCCACCGCCTCAGGCCCGACCACCTCGGTGGGTGTCCTCAGCGGCTTCCAGTGCCCTGGCTCGGTACACAGCGGCCACGGCTCATCGGCCGGCCACAGCAGCGGCCCGCCGATGGAACTGGAACGCACGCCCGGTTCACCGCTTCGCGGGTAGAGCAGGGTCGTTTCCCGCCCGAGACCGACGAGTTCCGGTATCAGTGATTCCACCTCGAACGGCGCTGCGCGGATGCGGTGGGGCATGGTGCATTCCTTCTCGGTGATCAGGTGCGACGGTTGGAGTCCAGCCACTCGTCGCTGTTCCACATGACCGGCATGGCGCCGACGGGCTCGAACCGGATCTGCGGATCGTTGCTCTGGACCAGGCAGATCAGACGGCCCAACGACTGCCTCGGCGACGTGGCCTGCTACGGCGGCTACGACGATGCCTCCGAGGGCGCCGGACTGGTCCTCGTCCTCACCGACTACGACCGGTTCGCGACGACCTGCCCCAGGGCGGCGCAGTTCGTCCTGGACATCATCGCCGGCCAGGCCCGGCAGGCGGCCGTACTGCACCGGTAGGCGTCGAGGAGACGGAAGAACTCCTCGACGGGAGTTGAGCCGTCGGGGGTGTTGCGCTCGATCTCGGCTGCCCAGGTCAGAGAGCTGTCGATGCCGTGACATTCGCGGAGCCAGCGGCTGAAGTCGTCTTCGGGCCAGAAAGCCCAGGGTTCGTCGACGCTGTGCACGCCGAGTGCGACCCGGTAGCCGGTGAGCATGGAGTGAGCCGCCGGGCAGCCACATGCCGGGCCGGAGACGGATCTGGTCCAGGAAGTCGTACACATCCGTGCAGTCCTGCCAGTGCTTGGCGGTGGGCCCCGGGACGTCCTCGGTCGGCATGTTCCGACCCTACGGTGCGAACGGGTGCTGTCGTCGGTCGGAGGGGTCACCTTCTGCGATCTTGCCAGGGCGGGGGCTTGGAGTGCCATCAGGCCCCGAGGTGAGCGAGTGGAGGTGGGGCCGGTATGACGTCACTGTTCGAGCGTCCGGATCAGGAAGAGGCGGTCGTCCGGGTCGAGTTGGCCACGCTGCGCGAGAAGATCACTGTGGCAGAGGAGCGGCTGGCTCACCTGACGATCACGCGGGAGACGCTGTTGTCCCCGGTCGTCGAGGAGTATGCCAACCGGAACGATGACGTCACGCAAAAGCCGCCAGGCGCCCCCGCGGACGAACCGGCGGCGAACGGCCCTGCCCACGATTCCCCGTCCGCCGATGCAGAAGTACCTTCCAGCGGTGCCTCGTCTGCCGGACCGTTGGAGTGGGAAGAGGCACGAGAGCGGATGCCAGTACTGCCGGCGGGGGCAGGTCGGGCGATGAAGGTGCGGGACACCACCCCGATCCCCGCCTGGCACGATCCGCCCCAGGAACGACGTGGATCGGCCTCCGTCGAACTCGCCGCCGCCTGGCACTGCTGCGGAGGATCCGAACCCGTTCGGACAAAACGTCGAAACCGACCCCGGAAACGCCAAGATCCCGCCCGATCAATCAGATCGGACGGGATCTCGTGAACTCTTCCTGAGCTGACTCAAGAACAGTCGCGTTGTGGACCTGTGGGGATTTGAACCCCAGACCCCCTCGATGCGAACGAGGTGCGCTACCAGACTGCGCCACAGGCCCTTGCGACGTGTGAAACTCTAGCACCCTCACGGGGGTGCTTGGAAATCCGTTCCTCCGCTGGTCAGCGGTGTCGGGTTTCCCGGGCTCCCGGGGCCCCCGCCGCCTCACTCATTGGCCGCACGCGGCCGGTCCTCGTCGTCGTACTGGTCGAAGAGCGGGGTCCGGCCACGGTCGCGGTTGCGGCGGGACTGGTTGGTGCGCTGGCGCGGGGCCGGGTCGACCGCGGGGGCCGTCGGGTGCGACGTGCCGGTCTGGGTGGGCTCGGCGGTGCTGGAGCGGGCCGCGCTCCAGGTCTCCGGGTCGCCGACCTCCACGCCGCCCGTGGCCCGGGGGGCGACGGGCGCGGTGACATAGGTGGGCAGCGGTACGGGAACGGGCTCCCAGCTGTCGCCCTGGGCGCGGCCGCGCTCACGCTGCTGGTCCACCCACTCCGCGTGGTCCGTCTGCTCGACGAGGGCGCGCCGGCCGGCCTCCTGGGGGGAGACCGTGGGGGTGGGCTCCGGCTCCGCGTGGTGCGCTTCGGAGTCGTCGTCCGGCTCCGCGGGGGCGGGGATCGCGGGCTGGTTCCGACGCGGGCGGTTCTCGCGCAGGCGCCGGGCCGCGTCCTCGGCCCGGCGGCGGTCCATCGTGAAGGCGAACCGTCGGCGCTCCTGGGCGCGCAGATGCACGATGTACGTGCTCAGCAGCACGGCCGGTACCGCCGGCGCCCACAGGAAGCCGAGGCCGCCGACCGCCGCGACGACCGCGCCTGCGGTGAAGGCCAGGAAGAGGACGACGGTGGTCCGCCTGCGCCGGGCCAGGACCTGGGAGCGCTGGGCGCGCCGGGCCCGCTCGGCGTCGGCCGCGCCGGAGCGGGGCCGCCGCTGGGCGGGGGGCGCGTGTTCCGCGGGGCGCTCACCGGACCGGCGTTCGTTCTGCTGACGGTCCGGCGGCTGATGCCCCGCCCGACGGTCGTGCGCCGAACGGTCGTGCGCCGGGCGGTCGGAGGCCTGGTGGTCCGGGGTGCGCTCGGGCGCGTGCGCCGGGTCACTCAGTCTGGCTTCCGTGTGCGCCGGAGGCGCGGCAAAGGCCCGGACGTCCACGGATTCCATACGGTCCGTTTCCCGGTCCGGGTCGACGTCGGGCGCCGCCTCCTCGGTGGTGCGCTCCCGCAGCTCCTTGGCGTACCGGCGCTCCATCGCCGCCCGTCCGGACAGCAGCCGGATGGCGGTGCTGAAGCGCTCCGTCGGACGGGCCTCGTTGAGCTCGTCCTGCCTGCGGAGCCACATCGGCACCAAGTAGGCGGCCCAGGCCCCGACGATGACTGCGTAGATGAGGCCGCTGCTGCTCACGCTCACACCGTAGAGGGGTTTGCGCGCAAGGATCCGCCAATTGGCCCGGTGTGTCGCACGATCCGGCTGATATCACGGACTTTTTTTGTGATTGTTCGGATCAACAGCCACCGAAAGCCCGACCCAATGCGGTCACCCGGCGGTCATGCCGCGATCAAATTCGAACATCTATTTTATTTATTCGGACGGTCCGGGGCTTCTCGGTGTCGCCGGGCGCGACCGGCGCCAGCGCCGGAGCATCCCCTCGGGCACTTCCTCGGCGGTGAGGGCGAAGATCAGATGGTCGCGCCAGGCCCCGTCGATGTGGAGATAGCGCGGGCGCACGCCCTCCGAACGGAATCCGAGTTTCTCCACCACTCTGCGGCTGGGCCCGTTCTCCGGGCGAATGCAGACCTCGATGCGATGCAGGCCCACGGTACGGAAGCAGTGGTCCATGGCGAGCGCCACGGCCGTCGGCATGACCCCGCGCCCGGCGACGCTCCGGTCGACCCAGTAACCGATGTGTCCGGAGCACATCGAGCCCCAGGTGATCCCCGCGACCGTGAGCTGGCCGACCAGCCGGCCCTCGTACTCGATGGCGAACGGAAGCATCCGCCCGGCGTTCGCCTCGGCGCGCAGATGACGGACCATCTGCCGGTACGTGGGGCGCCGCGCCATCGGGCCGCCGGGGGCGGGCGGCGGGACGGTGGCCTCCCAGGGGCGCAGCCAGTCGCGGTTGCGCCGGTTGACCTCGCGCCAGACCCGCTGGTCGCGCATCTTTATCGGGCGCAGGACGATCTCGCCGTCGGTCAGCGTCACCGGCCAGGTCGCGATGTTCAGCTCGGGCTCCCCGGTCGGGGGTGATCGCCGCCGCGGAGCTGGTCGACGGCGTGCACCAGAAGCCTGCCGAGGACGGCGAGCCCGTCCCTCACCCCACCGGCGGAGCCGGGGAGGTTGACGATCAGGGTGCGGGCGGCGACGCCCGCGAGGCCCCGGGAGAGGGCGGCGGTCGGGACCTTGGCGAGTCCCTCGGCCCGGATCGCCTCCGGGATGCCGGGGATCTCGTGGTCGAGGACGCGGCGGGTGGCCTCGGGGGTGGCGTCGGTGGGCGAGATGCCCGTACCGCCGGTGGTGACGATCACGTCGTAACCGGCGGCGACGCCCGCGCGCAGGGCCGCCTCGACCGGGTCGCCGTCGGGGACGACCTGCGGTCCTTCGACCGTGAAGCCGAGGCCGGTCAGCGCGTCGGCGATCAGGGGGCCGCCCCTGTCCGCGTACACCCCGGCGGAGGCCCGGTTGGAGGCGGTGACGACGAGCGCGCGGTACGGGGCGCGCGGCGCGGCTCCGGAGGCCCCGGACTCGGACCCGGATGCCCGCGCGTGCCCCTCGTGGCCGGAGGCTCCATGCCCGGGCGGCTGCCGGTGGCCGTGGTCGGAGGACCCGCGCTCGGGTACCCGCCCCTCGTGGCCGGAGGCGGCCGGCTCGGGCGGCGTCACGCGTCCGGTCCCGACGGTCCCTCCGGCGCGGTGCGCCGGTAGTCGCCGGACTTGCCGCCCGACTTCGCCTCGACCCGTACGTCGGTGATGACCGCGCTCTTGTCGACCGCCTTGATCATGTCGACGACGGTCAGCGCCGCCACCGACACCGCCGTCAGGGCCTCCATCTCGACGCCCGTGCGGTCCGTCGTCCTCACGGTGGCCGTGATCTCCACCGCGTCGTCGGCCACGCTGAGGTCGACCTTCACACCGGAGACGGCCAGCGGATGGCAGAGCGGGATCAGGTCCGGGGTGCGCTTGGCCCCCATGATCCCGGCGATCCGGGCGGTGGCGAGGGCATCGCCCTTGGGGACGCCCTCGCTGCGCAGCAGCTCGATCACGCGTGGCGCGACGAGCACCCGGCCGGACGCGCGGGCGACGCGGGTCGTGACGTCCTTCGCCGACACGTCGACCATGCGGGCCGCGCCCGCCTCGTCGATGTGCGTCAGCCTGTTCTGCGTACTCAACTCACTCCGCCTAGCGGTAGGGGCACCGATGGGCCTCGGGCCCGGAGGGGGTCCCCCGGAAGGCACGGCGGCAGATACCGTACCGCCACCGGGCGGCGGTCAGCGGAGCAGGATCACGTCCGTCTCCGTGCCGGGTTCGACCGAGGTGACGTCCTCGGGCACCACGATCAGCGCGTCGGCCTGGGCCAGCGCCGCGATCAGATGCGATCCGGAACCGCCGACCGGAGTGACCGTGCCCGCCTCCGCGTCGTAACGGCCGCGCAGGAACTGGCGGCGGCCTTCCGGCGAGGTGAGCGCCTTGTCGGCGCGCAGCTCGGCGCGGGCCGTGGGGCGGTGCACATCGGTGAGGCCCATCAGGGCGCGGATGGCGGGGCGGACGAACAACTCGAAGGAGACGTAGCTGGAGACCGGGTTGCCCGGCAGGGCCAGCAGCGGCGTGTGGTCCGGGCCGATCGAGCCGAAGCCCTGCGGCTTGCCCGGCTGCATGGCGAGCTTACGGAACTCGATCCCGCTGCCCGGCTCGTCCTCGTCGCCGACGGAGGACAGCGCCTCCTTGACGACGTCGTACGCACCGACGCTGACGCCGCCCGTGGTGACGACGATGTCCGCGCGGATCAGCTGGTCCTCGATCGTGGCGCGCAGCGTCTCGGCGTCGTCGGCGACCGCGCCGACCCGGTAGGCGATGGCTCCGGCGTCCCGGGCCGCGGCCGTCAGCGCGAAGCTGTTGGAGTCGTAGATCTGGCCGCCCGTCAGCGTCTCGCCGGGCTGGATCAGTTCGCTGCCGGTGGACAGGACGACGACGCGGGGGCGGGGCCGTACGACCACGGTGGAGCAGCCGATCGCCGCGAGCAGCCCGATCTGCGGCGGGCCGACGACCGAGCCGGCGGCCAGCGCCAGATCGCCCGGCTTGACGTCGCTGCCTCGCTCGCGCACATGGGCGCCGGCGACGACCGGCCGGTGCACCCTGACCTCGCCGGTGGCGCCCTCCGGCGCGTCGGCGTGGGCGCGCATCCCCTCGGCCGGGCCCTCGCCCGTACCGCCGTCCGTCCATTCGACCGGGACGACGGCCTCCGCACCGGCGGGCAGCGGGGCGCCCGTCATGATGCGGGCGGCCTGTCCCGGTCCTACGACCTGGTCGTCGGCGAGCCCCGCGCTGCCCGCGGCGACGTCGCCGATGACGGTGAGGACCGCGGGGAACTCCTCGCTGGCGCCCTCGACATCGGCGATCCGGACCGCGTAACCGTCCATGGAGCTGTTGTCGAACGGCGGCAGGGCCACCTCAACGACGACGTCCTTGACGAGCACACAGCCCTGGGCGTCCGGCAGCTGCAGCTCGATGGGCTCCAGCGGCCGCACCGCGGCGAGGATGTCGTCCAGGTGTTCGTCGACCGACCAGATCGTGCTGCTCACGGGGTTACATCTCCTCAGCGACGTACTTGCGCAGCCAGGTCCGGAAGTCCGGCCCCAGGTCTTCACGTTCGCACGCCAGTCTGACAATGGCGCGCAGATAGTCGCTGCGGTCGCCGGTGTCATAGCGGCGGCCCTTGAAGACGACGCCGTGCACGGGGCCGCCGATCTTCTCGTCGGCCGCGAGGAGCTGGAGCGCGTCGGTGAGCTGGATCTCGCCACCGCGGCCCGGCTCGGTGTGTCGCAGTATGTCGAAGACCGCGGGGTCCAGGACGTACCGGCCGATGATGGCGAGGTTGCTGGGGGCGTCGGCCGGGTCCGGTTTCTCGACCAGGTCGGTGATGCGGACCACGTCGCTGTCGACGGTGGCGTCCGCGGCGGCGCAGCCGTAGAGGTGGACCTGCGAGGGGTCGACCTCCATCAGCGCGATGACACTGCCGCCCTCACGCTCCTGGACCTCGACCATCCGGGCCAGCAGCGCGTCGCGCGGGTCGATCAGGTCGTCGCCGAGCAGCACCGCGAAGGGCTGGTCGCCCACGTGCGGGGCGGCGCACAGCACGGCGTGTCCGAGGCCTCGGGGGTCGCCCTGCCGGACGTAGTGCATGGTGGCGAGGTCGCTGGACTCCTGGACCTTGGCGAGGCGTTCGGCGTCGCCCTTGCGGGTGAGCGCGGACTCCAGCTCGTAGTTGCGGTCGAAGTGGTCCTCAAGGGGACGCTTGTTGCGACCGGTGATCATCAGTACGTCGGAGAGTCCCGCGGCCACGGCCTCCTCGACGACATACTGGATGGCCGGCTTGTCGACGACAGGCAGCATCTCCTTCGGAGTGGCCTTCGTGGCGGGCAGGAACCGGGTGCCGAGACCTGCTGCCGGGATGACGGCCTTGCTGATCCTGGAGGGCGACTGAGTCATGTGCCGACCTTAACGGCTGCACACGGCCGGAAGCTGATATTCCGGTTAACTTCGTCCTTAAATATGCCCATACGAGAATCGTGCGAGTCTCTATTGAACACCGACAAGTCCGGCAAGGCGTCCGCGAAGAGCTCACTGCGGCGCGAACTGCTCGCCGCACGGGCCCTTCTGACGAAGGAGGACGCGGTCCGGGCCGCCGCGGTTCTCGCCGCCGCCGCCCTGGGACTCCCCGAACTGGCTGACGCCCGTACGGTCGCCGCGTATGTCTCCGTGGGTCGCGAGCCGGCCACCCGTGCGCTTCTGGAAGCGCTGCGCGGGCGTGGCGTGCGGGTGCTGCTGCCGGTGCTCCTGCCCGACAACGATCTGGACTGGGCGGCCTACGAGGGCCCGGAGCACCTGCTGCCGGCCGGGCGGGGGCTCCTGGAGCCGGACGGCCCGCGCCTGGGCCCCGACGCCGTCCTGGACGCCGACACCGTGCTGCTGCCCGGCCTGGCGGTGGACGGGGCCGGGATGCGGCTGGGGCGGGGCGGCGGCAGTTACGACCGGGTGCTGGCCCGGCTGACGGCCGCCGGGGCGCACCCGGCGCTCGTCGTGCTCCTGTACGACGACGAGGTGGTCGCGCGCGTCCCCTCGGAGCCGCACGACCACCCCGTGGACGCCGTGGTCACACCGGCCGGGGCGCGGCGCTTCGCATCCTGAACCCCTCACCGGCGCCTGAACCCCTGAGACGGGGAAAGCCCCTGTGGGCTCACGAGTGAGCTCAGCTCACAGGGGCTTTCTGACGGGTGCTCCTGGCGATTCCTACGGTTTCAGCGTCAGCGTGTCGACGGTGGACGCGTCGACCGCTTCCGTCCCGAAGGACCAGTCGAGCAGTTCCCCGTCGACCCACTTGTCGGTCTGGTCGGTGTAGTGCGCGTTGAACGCGTGCCCGGAGGCCCCGCTGAGGTTGATCCAGCGGGACTTGTCCCAGTCCCCCACGTTGACGACCATCCGCATCGACGGCACCCAGACGACCTCGTAGCCGCTCGCCGCGTTCCAGCCGGTGGCGTTGACCGCCGCTTCGCCGCCGCCGAGGTTCCAGGGGCCGCGGTTGAGGGCCCGCTGGAGCAGGCCGGGGCCTTCGGTGCCGAGCGTCTGGTTCTTCAGCGTCAGGCGGTGCAGCCGGCCCCAGCTCCAGGTGGAGATGTTCTTGCCGAGCTTGGCCGTCAGCTCCCAGCGCGCGTCCTCCATCGCCCGGGCGAAGAGGTCGTCCCGGCTCTCCAGGGCGTCCTCACGGCCCCGGGCGGGGGCCTTCCACCACTCGTTGTCCGGGTCGTCCATGATGTCGCGGACCACCTGGAACCAGCGGTCGCCGCCGTCCGGCTGCGCGGTGTCGCCGTCGCGCTGGCCGCACTCGCGGACGAGCTTCTTCTGCTGGTCCACCGGGCCGCTGTTCTTGGCCGGAGGCACATTGAGGCAGTCGCCCTCGACCCGCATCTCCTTGGGGAGCTTGTTGCCGAAGGCGAGCTTCAGGATGTTGCGCCAGACGCCGTTGAAGTACGCGGCGGCGGCCGAGTCGGGCTCCTGGGTGTAGTCCCAGCCGTCCAGCAGCTTCTGGGCCTCGCGGACGCTCGGGTCGGAGATGTTGATCTTCTTCAGCTCGGGCACCAGGAGCGCGGCGATCTCGCTGAAGTTGTCCATCTGCATCTTCTGCATGTCATCGGTCGACACCTTCTCGCCGCCCTTGATCTTCTGGGCGAGGAGGTCGTTGATCCGCTGGCTGCGGGCACCGTAGCCCCAGTCCTTGGTCAGGAGGTGGGGGTACTTCTTCTCGTCGATGACGGCCTGGTTGGCGGTGACGATGTAGCCGCGGTCCGGGTTGTACTCGTAGGGCAGCTCGTCGAAGGGGATGTAGCCCTTCCACGCGTACTTCGGGTCCCAGCCCGGGGCCGGGGCCGTGCCGTCGTAGCCCTCGGAGCGGACCGGGATCTTGCCGGGCGCCTGGTAGCCGATGTTGCCCTCGACGTCGGCGTAGATGAGGTTCTGCGAGGGGACCTCGAAGTACTCGGCGGCCTTCCGGAAGGTGTCGAAGTCCTTGGCCCGGTTGAGCGCGAAGACCGCGTCCATGGACTTGCCGGGCTCCAGCGCGGTCCACTTCAGCGCCACCGCGTAGCCGTCGGCCCGGTCGGGTGCGGCATTGCTCACGGGCGCCTTCTGGCCGACCTTGTCCAGTTCCTTGCTGCGGTCGGAGACCAGGGGGCCGTTGTTCGTCTCGCGGACGGTGATCGTCCGGTCCCTGCCGCCGGCGACCTTGATGGTCTCCTCGCGGGTCTTGAACGGCTTGGTCTCGCCGTCGTACAGATAGCCGTCGCCGGAGACCTTCTCCAGGAAGAGGTCGGTGACGTCGGCGCCCAGGTTGGTGAGGCCCCAGGTGATGTCCTGGTTGTGGCCGATGATCACACCGGGCATGCCGGAGAACGTGTAGCCGGCCGTGTCGTACTGGCAGGTCTTGGAAAGCTCCCGGCAGTGCAGCCCCATCTGGTACCAGAGGGAGGGCAGCATCGGCGCGAGGTGCGGGTCGTTCGCGAGCAGCGCCTTGCCGGACGTCGTGTGCTTGCCGTCGACGACCCAGGAGTTCGAGCCGATGCCGTTGCCGTTGGGGCCGAGCAGCGCCGGGATCTCGTCGAGGGTGTCGGAGAGGGCGGAGAGCTGTGTGTTCAGGCCCTCGGTGGCGCCCTCGGGGGTCGTGGAGCCGATGTTGTCCGACGGGGTCGCCTCGGGGTCGAACTTGCCCGTGACCGGGGAGATCGCGCCCTGCTCGACGATCGGCCTGTTCTTCTTGTACGGGTAGCCGGGGTACAGGTCCTCGATCTGGTCCTTGTCGAGGCGGCTGTTCAGCAGCGAACGGTCGATCTCGTCCTGCATGTTGCCGCGCAGGTCCCAGGCCATCGCCTTGAGCCAGGCCACCGAGTCGACCGGGGTCCACTCGCCGGGCTTGTAGTCGTTGGTGAAGCCCAGCGCCGCGTACTCGACCGAGATGTCCCGGCCTTCCTTGCCCTTCAGATACGCGTTGACGCCCTCCGCGTACGACTGGAGGTTCTTCTTGGTGCTCTCGTCGAGGACCTCGTCGTACTCCTTCTGCGCCACCTGCCGCCAGCCGAGCGTCCGCAGGAAGGAATCGGTCTCCACCTGGCCGGAACCGAACATCTCGGAGAGCCGGCCGGACGTCATGTGCCGCCGGACGTCCATCTCCCAGAAGCGGTCCTGGGCCTGGACGAAGCCCTGGGCGCGGAAGAGGTCGGCGTCGGAGTCCGCGTAGATCTGCGGAATCCCGTAGGAGTCACGTTTGACCTCGACGTCGCCGCTGAGGCCCTCGAGCGTCATCGAGCCGGTGGTCTGCGGGTACGAGGCCCGCACGGTGGACACGGACCAGTACGCCCCGTACCCGACACCCGCGACGAGCGCCAGCACCAGGACGAGCACGATCAGGCGGGCGCGTCGCCCCTTCTTCCTGCCGGGCTTCTTCGCGTCGGAAGGGCCGGAAGAGGCGGTTGTGTTGGCGGGCATCGCTGTCCTTCGAGGGGCAGGGTGGTC
Source organism: Streptomyces sp. iso_384 (assembly GCF_056172905.1). Taxonomy (NCBI): domain Bacteria; kingdom Bacillati; phylum Actinomycetota; class Actinomycetes; order Kitasatosporales; family Streptomycetaceae; genus Streptomyces; species Streptomyces sp. iso_384. Next base: position 797,112 of record NZ_JBWBTT010000001.1, on the reverse strand, counting down.
CTGGGAGTGCAGGAGCAACCATAGGCGCAGCGGAGAAGCCACTCGGACGCGGTATAGGGATGCATCCATTTGCGTCTTCCTCGCACGAACACTCGAAGCCGTCAAGGAATCGTAAACGATTAGGTAAGGTAACGAAGTAACTGGCTGCCGGAGGACGATCCGGCAGGCGCACGCAGGGAAGGAACGGACCCTGACTGTCCACGCGCTCAACGAACTCCTGCTCGTCTGCTCGCTCGTCCTGCTCGTCGCCGTGGCGGCGGTACGGATCTCCTCGCGCAGCGGGCTCCCCAGCCTGCTCCTGTATCTCGGCATCGGGATCGCCCTGGGCCAGGACGGCATCTTCGACGTCAAGTTCGACAACGCCGAGCTGACGCAGGTGATCGGCTACGCCGCCCTGGTCGTCATCCTGGCCGAGGGCGGGCTCGGAGCGAAGTGGAAAGAGGTCCGCCCCGTCCTGCCCGCCGCCGCGGTGGTCTCGACCGTCGGCGTCGCCATCAGCGTGGGCATCACCGCCTCGGCCGCGCACTATCTCGTCGGCCTCGACTGGCGCCAGGCCCTGATCATCGGCGCGGTCGTCTCCTCCACGGATGCCGCGGCCGTCTTCTCCGTCCTGCGCAAAGTGCCGTTGCCACCCCGGATCACCGGTGTCCTGGAGGCCGAGTCCGGCTTCAACGACGCTCCCGTCGTCATCATGGTCGTCGCGCTCTCCGCGGTCGGACCGGTCGAGCACTGGTACGTCCTGGTCGGCGAGATCGCCATGGAGCTGGTCATCGGCGCCGCGATCGGCATCACCGTGGGCTGGCTGGGCTCCCTGGGGCTGCGGCACGTGGCGCTGCCCGCCTCCGGCCTCTACCCGATCGCCGTGATGGCCATCGCCGTCTCCGCGTACGCCGCGGGCGCCATGGCCCACGGCAGCGGGTTCCTCGCCGTCTACCTGGCCGCGATGATCCTCGGCAACTCCAAGCTGCCGCACTGGCCCGCCACCCGCGGTTTCGCCGACGGGCTCGGCTGGCTGGCCCAGATCGGCATGTTCGTGCTGCTCGGCCTCCTCGTCTCCCCGCACGACCTGGTCGACGACTTCTGGCCCGCCGTCGTCGTGGGCCTGGTGCTGACCATGGTGGCCCGACCGCTGTCCGTCTTCCTCAGCCTCGCGCCGTTCCGGATCCCGGCCCGCGAGAAGGTCCTCATGTCCTGGGCCGGACTGCGCGGGGCCGTGCCCATCGTCCTGGCGACCATCCCGATGGTGTCCGGCGTGGCAGGCAGTACGAGAATCTTCAACATCGTCTTCGTCCTGGTCATCGTCTACACGCTGATCCAGGGCCCGACGCTGCCCTGGGTCGCGAACAAGCTGAACATCGCCGACGATCCGGCCGAGGCCGACGACCTGGGCATCGAGTCGGCCCCGCTGGAACGGCTGCGCGGCCACCTGCTGTCGGTCGCCATCCCCGCGAAGTCGAAGATGCACGGCGTTGAGGTCGACGAGCTCCGCCTCCCGGCCGGCGCCGCGGTCACGCTGGTGGTCCGGGAGAACAAGAGCTTCGTGCCGTCGCCGGCGACGGTGCTGCGGCGCGGGGACGAGTTGCTGGTGGTGGCCACCGATCCGGTGCGCGACCGGGCGGAGGACCGCCTGCGAGCGGTCGCCGAGGGCGGCAAGCTGGCCGGCTGGCTGGGCACGGGCGGACCGCCCGCTTCCGGCACGCCCGGCACAACGGGCCCCCAGGGCGGATCCGCCATTCCACAGGCCATGAAGCTGGCCAAGAAGCTCGGCGGGGCCGGCGCGAGTGCCCACGCCGGTGCCAACGGAAGCGGCGCGAAGACGCGCCCCTGAGAAGGCGTCGCAGATCACAGGCTGAAACGGGAGCCCTGTCCGCAGATCACAGGCGCACAGGGATTTCTACCTGTACCATGAAGGCAAACCTGATCGACCAACTCTGTCTGAAGCAGAGCTGGCGCGACCGTATGGCGGTCGTGGTGTCTCTTCGCCCGGCGTTTCTTCGCCGCTTGCAGCGAGTCGCCCGGCATCTACCGCAGTTCCGCGCGAAGAGGACAGCTCTCGGCCGCTTCCGTCCGGCTTGCCCCACAAGGGCGCCGGGAAGCAGGGCTACCAGGCGGCAGAAAGGCAAGGACCGTGGCAACCACGGTCTCCGACCGCCCCGGATACGGGCAACTGCTGCGCACCCCCGGTGCGTGGACCTTCCTCCTCCCGGGCTTCGCCGCACGGCAGCCCTTCGCGATGCTGACCATCGGCATCGTCCTCCTCGTGCAGCACACGACCGGCTCGTACGGCAGCGCGGGCGCCGTCGCGGCGGTCTCCGGCGTCTCCATGGCGCTGTTCGCCCCGCAGAGCGGCAAACTCGCCGACCGCTTCGGCCAGCGTTCCGTCCTGCTGCCCGGGGTTCTCCTCCACGCCGTCTCGGTGAGCGCCCTGACCGTCCTGGCGCTGGCCGACGCGCCCCTGTGGGCGCTGTTCGCCGCCGCCGTGCCGACCGGCGCCTCGATCCCGCAGATCGGCCCCATGGTGCGGGCCCGCTGGGCGGCGCTCCTGGGGGCGACCCCCGACCGGCCCGCCTCCCCGCTGATGTCCACCGCCGCCGCGTTCGAGTCGGTGACGGACGAGTTCACGTTCGTCCTGGGCCCGGTGATCGCGACCGCGCTGTGCACCGGCGTGCACCCGGCGGCCGGCCTGATCACGGAAGCCGCCCTGACTCTGGTCGGCGGCCTGCTCTTCGCCGCGCAGCGCGCCACCCAGCCCGCCCCTCGCAACGCGGCCACCGCGGCCGAACCGCACGCCTCGGCGCTCTCCGTACCGGGCGTGCGCGTCCTGGCCATCACCTTCCTGGGCATCGGTGCGGTCTTCGGCGGCATGCAGGTTTCGCTGACCGCGTTCTCGGAGGAGATCGGCCACCCCGGCGTCAACGGTGTCCTCTACGGCATCTTCGCCGCGGGAAACATGCTGGCCGGCATCGCCTGCGGCGCCATCGCCTGGAAGAGCAGCCCGCGCCGCCGGCTGATCGTCGGGTACGTGGCGCTGACCCTGACCGCGTCCGGCCTGTGGGCCGTCCACTCGGTTCCGCTGCTGGCCGGGCTCGGCCTGCTGGTCGGCCTCTGCATCGCCCCGGCGCTGATCAGCGGCTACACCCTGGTCGAGTCGCTGGTGCCCGCCACCGCCCGTACCGAGGCCTTCACCTGGCTGACGGGCGCGGTGGCGCTCGGACAGGCCGCGGCCGTGACCGTGGCGGGGCAACTCGCCGACGCCCATGGTGCGAGCACCGGATTCCTGGTGCCCCTGGCCGGGACCGCGCTGGCTCTGGTGACCCTGCTGGCCCTGCGCTCACGGCTGACCCCCCGGTCCTCGGGACTCACCGTGGCACGTGGGATCGGTCACCGCGAGCCGGTCACGGTGGACTGATTCAACGGAATACGTCAGTATGGAGCGTCGTTAGCACTCATTGAGTGAGAGTGCCAGGAGGAGCAAGTGCCGACCTATCAGTACCAGTGCACCGAGTGCGGCGAGGGCCTCGAGGCGGTGCAGAAGTTCACCGATGATGCCCTGACCGTGTGCCCGAGCTGCGACGGACGCCTCAAGAAGGTGTTCTCCGCGGTCGGCATCGTCTTCAAGGGTTCCGGCTTCTACCGGAACGACAGCCGTGGCTCCTCGTCGAGCAGCACGCCGGCGTCGACGACCTCGAAGTCGTCCGACTCCGCGTCGTCCTCGTCGTCGGGTTCGGACACGAAGGCGAGCGCATCGGCGTCGTCCTCTTCGTCCGGCTCCTCCTCGTCGTCGGCCTCCGCGCCGGCCTCGTCGAGCGGTACGTCGGCCGCCTGAGCCCGCGTACGCCCCATCTGCTTTCCCCGGACCCCGCCGAGACCACTCGGCGGGGTCCGGGCGTCCGCCCCGGGAAACGCTCCTCCGGATACGGTGACCGCATGGCGAACGCACATACGGAAACGGGCTCCGGTACGGGTACGGCAGGTACCGAGGGTTCCGCGGAGATCGGTGTCATCGGCGGCTCGGGCTTCTACTCCTTCCTGGAGGACGTCACCGAGGTCTCCGTGGACACCCCTTACGGAAAGCCGAGCGATTCGGTCTTCCTCGGTGAGCTCGGCGGGCGGCGAGTGGCCTTCCTGCCCCGCCACGGACGCGGCCACCATCTGCCGCCGCACCGCATCAACTACCGGGCCAACCTGTGGGCGCTGCGCTCCGTCGGGGTCCGGCAGGTGCTCGGGCCGTGCGCGGTGGGCGGGCTGCGGCCGGAGTTCGGGCCGGGCACCCTGCTCGTTCCCGACCAGCTGGTGGACCGCACCAAGACCCGCGTACAGACCTATTACGACGGTGAGCCCCGGGCCGACGGGACCGTACCGAACGTCGCCCACCTGGGCTTCGCCGACCCGTACTGCCCCGAGGGCCGGAAGGCCGCGCTGGCGGCGGCCCGCGGACGCGACTGGGAGCCGGTGGACGGCGGCACCCTGGTGGTCGTCGAGGGGCCCCGCTTCTCGACCCGCGCGGAATCGCGCTGGCACGCGGCGATGGGCTGGTCCGTCGTGGGCATGACCGGGCACCCCGAGGCGGTCCTGGCCCGGGAGCTGGGTCTCTGCTACACCACGATGACCCTGGTGACCGACCTGGACGCGGGGGCCGAGGCGGGCGAGGGCGTCTCGCACGAGGAGGTGCTCCAGGTGTTCGCGGCCAATGTGGACCGGCTGCGCTCGGTGCTGTTCGACGCGGTGGCCGGGCTGCCGGAGAACGAGAGCCGCAACTGCACCTGCGCCCACGCGCTGGACGGGATCGACACGGGGATCGCGCTGCCGTAGCCGGCAGCAGGGCGGGACTCACCGGGTCACAGGGCAGGCCTCACCGGATCAGGTGACGGAGTTGTCCACAGTGCGGGGACCGTCCACAGGCCGCAGCGGGATCTGCTGGAACCGTGGAAAGTGAGGGGAGTTCGGCCGGGTCGAACCGGTCCGGACTCCCCTTTCCCGTGCGCTCGTCCGCCCTGATCCCAGGTGGTGCCATGTCCACGTCCACGTCCTCACCCTTGTCCTCCTCCTCGCCCCTGCCCACCTCTTCTTTCCCCGCGCCGGTGCCCGCGCCCAGCGGGGTGGGGCCGTTCGGGCCCCTGCGGGTGCGGGGCGGTGGCGCACACCGGCTGCGGCGGATGCTGCGCCGCCAACGACGTGCGGCGGCTGCCGGGCTCGCGCTGGCGGGCGCCGCGCTGGCCACCACGGGCCTGAGCAGCGCCGACGGAGGGGCTGCCGCCACGCCGGACGCTCCGCCGGGGGCCGGCCGGTCGTCCGGGCGGCTGGTCTCCGCGCCGGTCCGGATCGCGGATCCGGAGACCGTACGGCTGCTACGGCCGGGAGACCGGGTCGATGTGATCGCGATCGGCGCTGCGGGCGACGACGGCGCGCGCGTGGTGGCCCGAGGGGCGCGCGTGGCGAGGGTGCCGCATGCGGCTGCCGGACCGGGCGGCCATGCCGCGGGCGGTGGCGGTGAAGCGGGGACCGGGGCGCTGGTGGTGTTGTCCGTGGAGCGGTCGACGGCCACGACGCTGCTCGGCGCGGGCGCTTCGGGGCGACTGGCCGTGGCGGTGTCGGATGCGAACTGACGCCCTCTCACGTCACCCGTGGGAATGAGCGGATTGGACAGTGTCGCCTTCACCCGCCTTAGGTGGCGGAGCAGTTCGCTCCCCCGACCGCACACGCGAAAGAAGGCTCACCTGTGAGCGAGAAGAAGGTCAGTCTGCTGGAGGGCTTCAAAGCCTTCCTGACGCGCGGCAATGTGATCGACCTCGCGGTGGCTGTCGTCATCGGCGCAGCGTTCACCAACATCGTGAACGCGGTCGTCAAGGGCGTCATCAACCCCCTGGTCGGTGCGTTCGGCACCCAGGACCTGGACAACTACAGCTCCTGCCTCCAGGGCCCGTGCACGACGGATCCGAAGACCGGGGAGATGGACGGGATCGAGATCCTGTGGGGCTCGGTGCTCAGCGCCACCCTCAGCTTCCTGATCACCGCTGCTGTCGTGTACTTCCTGATGGTGCTGCCCATGGCCAAGTATCTGGCCCGGCGGGCGGCGATGCAGGCCGCCAAGGAGGGCGTGCAGGAGACGATGGAGGTGAGCGAGCTGGAGGTGCTGAAGGAGATCCGCGACGCGCTCCTCGCCCAGCGCACCGGTGGCGCGCCCGGTCGGCTCGGGCCGGACTCGGGCGAGGGCCCCGGTGGGGGTGCCACGGGCCCGGTCGAGGACCGGTAGCCCTCCGGGCAACCGCTCAGATGTGGTGGGGCGGCTTCTCGTCCAGGAAGCGCGCGAGGTCCGCGGCGCTGCCGCCGGTGAGAGGCCGCTCGCCCCACCCCTGGTCCGTATCGTCCGCGGACTGCCGGTCCAGCGGATCGTCGAAGATCAGAACCGGCTTGGGCTTCGGTTCCTGCTGCGGCTGCTCCTGCGGCTGCTTCGCATCACGCGGTCGGGGGGCGGGGGCGGCACTCATGTCTCCAGGGTACGGCGGCTCGCCACGAGGTGTGAGCCGCCGTGGAGCCGGACGTCGGGCTTCAGCGGTCCTTCGGATCGAGCAGCCACAGGCCGAGCACGACCAGGAACGACAGACCGAGGAAGCCTGCCCCCCACCAGGCCGTGCCGGTCTTGCCCTCCATCCACTCGTCGATCAGGATCGTCAGCCCCCAGAGCTGGCCGATGACGACGGTCATGGCCAGGGTGAGGCGGGCGGTGAGCTTCGAGGAGCGCTCGGGGTCCTGGTCGGTGCCCGCGCCGGGGCCCGGGCCGGTGTGCCGGATGCGGGGGTCCCCGTATCCGCTGGTGGGGCGGATCTGCGGGTAACGCTCGTGGACGGGACGGTTCAGCTCGGGGTCCGCGCTGCCCGGGTGGTAGGTGGGGTAGTGGCTGCCCGGGGGCGGCAGCGGCTGCTCGGGGTGCGGGGTGTCGCTCATGCCCGCCCGCCCGGGTTGTTCACATCGGTGGACACCGCGCCGGTCGCCCGGCCGGGGGATGCCGCCGGCGTCCCGGAAGGCGCGGGTGCCGGGCGGGGCGAGCGATGGGTCCAGGGGGATGAAGGTGCGGCGGTCGGCGGCAGCTCGCGGATCCGCGGTCACTTGAAGCCCTTCTTCACGTGGGAGAGGTAAGCGCTGCCGCGCAGCACCCGCTTGCAGCGCGGGCAGTACTCGGCCCAGGCGTCGAAGTCGAGCCGGAGGTCGCGCATGGTGCCGCGCAGGTTCTCCACGTAGGGCCCGGTGTCGATGGGTTCCTCGCAGCGGCGGCAGGCGAACACCTCGTCGTCCTTGCGGCCGGTGTACTTGAACAGCTGCATGCCGACCGCGGCCGGGCGCTGGACGATGTGGAAGAACTCGCCGAACGGGATGTAGATGAGGGTGAAGACCACCGACACCATGTGCAGGATCGCCAGGAACTGGTAGCCGCCGCCGCGCAGGAAGACCGAGGAGAAGGTGAGCAGCAGGCCCGTCACGGAGATGACGATGAGCGCGATCAACGGCACCAGGTCGTAGGCGAAGCGCTGGCCGATGATGGCGCCGCGATCCTTCATCCGGCGCCACAGGAAGTACGAGGCACCGGGGATGACGAGGACGGCGGCGATGTCCAGGCCGTGGAACATCAGCCAGCCGAGAAGGTTGAGGGAGTCGAAGCCGAGGATCTTGAAGCCCCAGACCCGCATCTCGTAGCCGGGGCCCGAGCCGCTGCCGGAGGTGAAGGTGAACCAGCTCCAGGTGAGCGGGAAGGTGATCAGAGCGGCGAGGATGCAGCCCCAGAAGATCAGCTGGTGGGCGGCCCAGCGGGCGTCGGAGCAGGCGCCGAGGAACTTCTGGAAGCCGAGACAGGTGGCGATCGTCTTCGGCAGGGCGGTGGGCGCCCGGCGGAAGTTGTCCGGCGAGAAGAAGCTGCGCCAGCCCTGTTTGAAGAGGCGTCGGGCGCCGGGGGCGGAGATCCACACGGTGTACCGGTAGGTGACGCCGAAGGCGAGGAAGACCGTGGCCACGGCATAGGGAAGGAGGGCCGAGTCGAAGGTGCGGAGCATCCGGCTGCCGAGCACGATCGCGAGGATCAGCAGGGCGGAGACCGCCGCTCCGACGAGCGTGGCGCGGGTGGTGACGGACCGGGGGCCGATCGCGGCGGGGGCGTGGCCGCAGCGCCGTCGGGGGCGTGGGGCTCGGCTGCTGCGCTGGCTTCTGAGGGCTCGGTCACCCGGCCACCGTAGGACCGTTTGGGCCGATGGAAACCGTATTAGGGGATGAGGGGGCGAGCGGGTCGCCCGGACAGTCGCAAGGGTCGCCTTGCCCGGTCCGGGTCCGGGCACCCTGCTCGCGCGCGGCCTTGCGCACCGCTCCCGGCCCGCCGGTACGTTCGAGGCGCATCGGCCCGCGCTCCCCCGCGGGCCCCGATCCCGACCGGAGGAGCCGCACATGACCCGCGAGGACAGGACCCCCGCCCTCCCGCCCCTGCTGGACGCGCTGACCGATGTGGCCGGGATCCGCGTCGGCCACGCCGAGGCCGCCGGAGCGAACGCGTTGAGCGGTACGACCGTCGTCCTGGCGCCCGAGGGAGGGGCCGTGGCCGCCGTGGACGTACGGGGCGGCGGGCCGGGTACGCGGGAGACGGACGCGCTGGATCCGCGGAATCTGGTGCAGCGGGTCGACGCCGTCGTCCTCACGGGCGGCAGTGCGTACGGGCTGGACGCCGCGTCCGGGGTGATGGCCTGGCTGGAGGAGCAGGGCCGGGGCGTCCGGGTCGGCGCGGGCCCCACGCAGGTGGTCCCGGTCGTTCCGGCCGCCGCCCTCTTCGACCTCGGCCGGGGCGGCGACTGGCGGGCCCGGCCCGACGCGTCGACCGGCCGCGCGGCGGTGGAGGCCGCGGCCGCCACGGGTCCCGGGGAGCCGGTCGCCGAGGGCGGCGTGGGCGCGGGTACCGGCGCGGTGGCCGGGCAGCTGAAGGGCGGCATCGGTACGGCGAGCACCCGCCTCGCCTCCGGGGTCACGGTGGCCGCCCTCGTCGCGGTGAACGCGGCGGGCTCGGTGGTCGACCCCCGGACCGGGGTGCTGTTCGGGGAGTACGGGGCCGGGGAGCCGCCGGCACATCCTCCGGCCGAGGTCCACGCGGCGGCGGAGCGGCGTCTGGCGCGGGAGCGGGAAGCGGCGGAGGAGGCAGGGGGCGGGGTTCCGCCGTTCAACACGACGATCGCGGTCGTCGCCACGGATGCGGACCTGACCCGGGCGCAGGCCCAGAAGCTGGCGGGCACCGCGCACGACGGCCTGGCACGCGCGGTGCGCCCGGTGCATCTGCTGACCGACGGGGACACCGTGTTCACCCTCGCCACCGGGCGGGTGCCGGTGCCGTCGGGCGATCCGGTCGCCGTCAACGAGATCCTGGCGGCGGGCGCCGACGTCCTGGCGCGGGCCATCGTGAAGGCGGTGCGCGCGGCCCGGAGCACCGAGGTGCCGGGCGGCAGGCTTCTCTCGTACACGGAGCTGTACGGCGGCCGGGCCTGACGAGAACGACAGGATCCGAGGGGGCGCGCGGTGTGAGCGAGGGGCGTGCGGGCGACCGACTCGCCCTCTGCGCACGGGAGTTCACCCCAAGCGCCCGAAATGCACCACGAACACGCGGGGAACTTTCTGCGTGCGCCCCACGTTTTTACCAACCCCGGTCACGATGTCGGACCCAGGGACTACGTTAAGCACGCATCAAGTAACACGCGGCGACGGCCTGGAGACACCACCTTGAGCGATCCGTACGAGACAACCGAGCACCACCTCGACCGACTCCTGCGACGCGCCCTCAACTCCTTCGACCTTCCCGACAGTACGGTCGACCGGCTCGGCACCGCGCTCGCCCACAGCAGTTCGCTGCACTCGTCGCACCACAGTGCCGTACTGCACCGCGAGACCTACCGCCACACGTATCTCCTCGCCGACGGCTCCGCCCTGACGCTGTGGGAGCTGGTGCACAGCGGAGGGCGGGACGTGCGGGCCCCGCGCCGGCACGAGCTGTACGACGAGGAGGGCGACGCCCGTATCGCGGCGTCCCGGCTGGCCGGAAGCCTCTCCGACTCCCCGGTCTTCGGCGACGAGGGGACGCAGGAGGCGCAGGGCGATCTGGAGATGCTGACGGTCCTGATGTCCGCCCCGCCGGCCCCGCTCCCCCGGACGTACGCGCCGGACAACTCCGCGGACCACGCCCGCCGGGTGCTGCGCCGCGCGGAGAACGCCGACCGGCCGGGCGAGCAGAAGGCGCGGCTGCTCCGGTCCGCCTTCGCCCACCACATCACCCAGATCTTCGGGCGGCAGTGCCACGTCGACGGCCGGACGGCCGGATTCACCCTCTACGAGCACGCGTTCCTGCTGCTGGACGGCAGCGAGACCAGCCTGTGGGAGGTCGAGCACACGGCGACGCCCGACGGCCGCCACATGTGCGAGGTGTACGAGGACGAGGACACCGCCCGTACGGCCATGGAGAGCCGCACCCGGATCTGCTGAACCGGATCTCTCGCCCCGGATCTGCTGAACCGGATCTCTCGCCCGGATCCGCCGCGCGCAGCGGTCAGTTCGGGTCGCCCTCCACGTGGGCGCGCGGGCGGGCGGGCAGGGCGAACATCACCAGGAAGATCACCGCGAGCACCCCGGCCACCCACCACAGCGACTGCTGGAAGGCGTCGACGAACGCCGGGCCGACCGCCTGCGGGGCCGACAGGTCGCCGATCGCGCCGTAGAAGACGACGGACACCAGGCCGAGGCCGAGCGCCGTCCCCATCTGCTGCACGGTGTTGATCAGCCCGGACGCCGAACCGGCGTGCTCCTTGGGCACGTCGGAGAGCACCGCGTCGGTCAGCGGAGCCACGATCAGACCCATCCCCGCGCCCATGACCACCAGCGGGACGGCCATCTGCCAGGACGTGATGGCCATGCCGTAGTGCTCGCTCTCCCAGAGGTAGATCAGCAGCCCGGCGATCATGAGAAGCGCACCGGCCTGGAGGACCTTGCGGCCGAAGCGGGGCACCAGCTTCTGCACGGAGATCCCGGCGGCCACCGAGACGGCGACGGAGAACGGGATGCCCGTCGTACCGGCGCGCAGCACGCTCCAGCCGAGCCCCATCTGCATGTACATGGTCCACACCAGGAAGAAGATGCCGAGGCCGACGCCGAAGGTCAGCTGCACGGCGATGCCCGCGGCGAAGCTCTTGACCCGGAACAGGGACATCTCGATCAGCGGCGAGCCGTTGGCCAGCGTCTTCTGCCGCTGGTTCAGGGCCAGCGCCCCGAAGACGAACAGACTGCCCACCATCGACAGATGGCCCCAGAGCGGCCAGCCCAGCTCATGTCCCCGGGTGAGGGGGTAGATGAGCATCAGCATCGCCAGGGTGATCAGGGCGACGCCGAGAAGGTCGAGGCGGACCGCCTTCGGAGCCTTGGACTCGGTGATGAACTTCGCACCGAGGAGCAGACCGGCGATGCCGACGGGCAGATTGATCAGGAAGATCGGCCGCCAGCCGAGCCCGAAGAGGTCCCACTCGGTGAGCAGCGCGCCCAGCAGCGGGCCGGAGACCGCGCCGAGCCCGACGATCGCGCCGAACAGTCCGAAGACCTTGCCGCGCTCGTGGGCCGGGAAGGTGGCGTGCACGATCGAGAGGACCTGCGGCACCATCAGGGCCGCCGTGGCGCCCTGGAGGATGCGGGCGGCGACCAGTATCTCGGGGGTGCCCGCGAGACCGCAGAGAGCGGAGGCGAGCGTGAATCCGCCGATGCCGATGAGGAAGAGCCGCTTGCGCCCGTAGATGTCGCCGAGCCGGCCGCCCGTGATCAGCCCGGCCGCGAACGCGAGGGCGTAGCCGGCGGTGATCCACTGGATCGCGGAGACCGATGCCTCGGTCTCGCGCTGGATGCTGGGGATGGCGATGTTGACGATCGTGACGTCGACCAGGTCCATGAAGGCCGCGGTCATCACGATGGCGAGCGCGAACCAGCGACGCCGGTCCGCCGGGGCGGACCCGGGTGCGACCGGCGTCTTCACCGGTGCCGGCGGTACGGGCGGGGTGGGCGGTGCGAGGTGCGACGCCGTGGGAGGCGGGGGTGCGGAAGAAGGCATGGGAAGAACGTAGGCGGCCATTAGGTCAGACCATGACCTGATGGTCCGGCACCCTGAAGCCATGTCCGATACCCCCGCACGACTGCTGAAACTGCTGTCGCTCCTCCAGACCCCGCGCGAGTGGCCGGGCGGTGAGCTGGCCGAGCGGCTCGACGTCAGCCCGCGCACGATCCGCCGCGATGTCGACCGGCTGCGCGACCTGGGCTACCCGGTCGAGGCCTCGCGCGGCTCGGTGGGCGGCTACCGCCTGGTGGCGGGCGCCGCCATGCCGCCCCTGCTGCTGGACGACGAGGAGGCGGTGGCCATCGCGGTGGGGCTGCGGGCCGGGGCCGGGCACGCGATCGAGGGCGTCGACGAGGCCTCCGTACGGGCGTTGGCGAAGTTGGAGCAGGTGCTTCCCTCGCGGCTGCGGCACCGGGTCTCCGCGCTCCAGAACGCCACCGTGCCGCTGACCCGGGGCGACGGTTCGACCATCGACCCGCGGACCCTGACGACGCTGGCTTCGGCGGCCACCGGGCGGGAGCGGCTGAGGTTCGCGTACCGCAGCGGCGACGGCACCCGGACGAAGCGGCAGGTCGAGCCGTACCGGCTGGTGAGCACCGGGCAGCGCTGGTACCTGGTGGCGTACGACCTGGGCCGGGAGGACTGGCGTACGTTCCGGGTGGACCGGGTCGGTGAGCCGTACGCGACCGGGGCCCGGTTCGTCCCGAGACCGCTGCCCGTGGAGGGCGCGGCGAGTGATGCGGGCAGTGGGGACGCGGCGAGGTTCCTGGCCCGGTCGATGCGGCGGATGAAGCCGGAGCTGTGCCTCGATGTGTGGTTCGGCGGGCCGGCCGAGTTCGTGGCGGCGCGGCTGCCCGCGCACCTCGGGGCGCCGGAGCCGGACGGGGAGGGCGGCTGCCGGCTGCGGACCTCGTGCACCGATTCGCTGGAGTGGGTGGCGCTGCGGCTGGCGTTGGTGGACTGCGAGTTCTCCGTGAAGGAGCCGCCGGAGCTGGTGGCGTACCTGGAGGGTCTCGGGGCCCGGCTGACCCGCGCCGCCCGGCCCGGGGGCCGGCACCGGGCTTCCGGCCCGGAACAAGGACCGGAACAGGGCCCGGAACAGGGATGAGCCCCGACGCCGGGGGGGGGTGGGCGCCGGGGCTCAGCTCAGGGACCGGCGAAAAACCGGTCGGTCAGCCGGTGCGAACCGGCTTGATGGGGAGATTACGGGGTTATTGGCTCACGCCGCAGCGTCAAAGCCCGTGTCGTGAGCCATTCTCTTCAATTCGAGCAGTGCGTGCTTCTCTATCTGGCGGATCCGCTCCCGGGTGAGGCCGTGCTGCTTGCCCACTTCGGTCAGGGTCCGCTCACGCCCGTCCTCGATGCCGTACCGCATCTTGATGATCGAGGCGGTCCTGTTGTCGAGCTTGCCGATCAGGTCCTCCAGCTCCTCGCTGCGGAGCAGGGTCATCACCGACTGCTCGGGCGAGACGGCGGAGGTGTCCTCCAGCAGGTCGCCGAACTGAGTGTCGCCGTCGTCGTCGACGGACATGTTCAGGCTGACCGGGTCGCGGGCCCAGTCCAGGACGTTGCCGACGCGCTCGGCGTTGGAGTCGAGCTCGGCGGCGATCTCCGCGTGCTCCGGGTCGCGCCCGTGCTCGCGGTTGAACTCGCGCTGCACCCGGCGGATCCGGCCGAGCTCCTCCACCAGGTGGACGGGGAGCCGGATCGTGCGCGACTGGTCGGCGATCGAGCGGGTGATGGCCTGCCGGATCCACCACGTCGCGTACGTGGAGAACTTGAAGCCCTTGGCGTAGTCGAACTTCTCCACCGCGCGGACCAGGCCCGCGTTGCCCTCCTGGATCAGGTCGAGCAGAGGGAGCCCCGCGCGCGGGTAGCGGCGGGCCACGGCGACGACGAGCCGGAGGTTGGAACGGATGAATATGTCCTTGGCGCGCTCGCCCTCGGCGACCAGCGCCTCCAGCTCCTCACGCTTCGCGTCACCGGCGGCACTCTCCACCTCGCCGTCGAGGATCTGCTGGGCGTAGACGCCCGCCTCGATGGTCTGGGAGAGGTCGACTTCCTTGGCGGCGTCGAGCAGCGGTGTGCGGGCGATCTCGTCCAGGTACATGCCGACCAGGTCGCGGTCGGCGATTTCCCCGCCCCCGGCGCGAACACTGCTTGCCCTGCCGGTCCCACCGGTGGTGGTGGACGTACGACGGGCGACGGCACGGGTTGCCATGCGTGCTCCCTTGCTGAGTAGGTCGCGACACCCTTTCGGGTGCCCTGCATCCGATGGAAACAACGACTGGAATCCGGACAGAATTCCCATGCTGCACATTCATTTTCGTGATCATGCAGTACCCTGTCCGCCGCCGACCGGCGGATGCAGCTTCCGGCTTTCGCCGGACGCGCAGGTCAGAACCGGTTCCGGAGACGATCGGGCCGCTTTCCGGCTCTCCGGCCGGATACCCGGAATCAGTACGCCCATGAGACCGCGCTCACCTTCACGCCCGCTTCTCCCCCGACCGGCCGGCCCGGGTCCGGACCCGGGTCCAGGAGGGCCGCGCTCCCGCCGTGAAAGACGTGCCGGGCGCCGTTCGGGTTGCTCAGGACGTCCGCGGTGCGCCGGGCGGGCCCGGTCCTAGGACCTCCGACCGAGCCGGCCGACCACCGCGGCCGGTCGGTCCGGGACCGCAGCCCGATCCGCCCCGGCCGGGGCACGCCTAGCGTGATCGACACGAGCTGCACGGACTGCACGGACTTCACGAGCTGCACTGACACCACGGGAGCGTGATCGGCATGGACGACACCACGGGCACCCTCGACGAGGCACTGGAGCGCATCCACGTCTCGGGGCCGGAGCGCGACGGCTGGCTCAGCAATCACGCGCCGATGGCCGTGGAGGCCCTGGTGCGGCACGGTCAGGCGTCGGCCGTGCACCGCTGGCTGGACCGTTACGGCCCGAAGCTGGAGGAGATGCCGGTCACCGGCGCCCCGGTGACCGCCCGGAACTGGCACGAGGCGCTGGGCGACCCACGCCGCGTCGCCGACTGGACGGCGTACTTCGAGCGGGAGACGGCCCAGGCACCGTGGCGTGACGTGCTCGCCGCGTGGTGGCCCCGGCTGCTGCCGGGCATCGCGGCGGGCGCCACCCACCCGGTGATCCGGGTGGGCCACTCCGTACGGACCCTGCTGACCGGCGAGGAGACCGCCCCGCGCGTCCGGGAGCTGGCCCACGCGCTCGGCTACTGGGCCGCCCGGCACCAGCCGCTGCCCGCCCTGACCGCGCTCGGCCCGGCCCCGAGCGCGTCCGCGGCGCTGGAGCTGGTGCAGCTGGTGCCCGACCAGAGCGGCGGCATCCGGGAACGGTTCGCGCAGTTGACCGGGTTTCCGGAGTGGCCGGCCCAGGAGCCCGCCTCCGCCGAGGCGGCGCGGTCCGCGTTGCGGGAGCTGGTCCGGTCCTCGACGCACCGGTACGCGACCCACGCGCACGGCTCTCCGATCATGCTGGTCCACGCGGCGACCGCGCCCAACGCGGTCCTCCGCACCCTGCCGGCCCTGCCCGGCGAGCTGTGGGCGCCGAGCCTGCGGGCCGCCTGGGCGGCGAGCGCGGCGGTCACCGCCGCCTACGCACCCCGGGAGGCGGCCCCCGTACCGGCGCCGGCCGGAGCCGCTCCGGACGCCGGGGAGCTGTTCGCCCGGGCTGCGGCGCACGGCGACGACCACACCATCAAGTTCACCGACACAGCACTGGACGTGGGCGACGCGCTCGCGTTCTCCGCCGCCCGGCGCGCGATCGAGCTGAACCCGCCGGTGTTCGGCTGAACCCACCGTGCCCCGGGGCGGCGAAGCCCGTACCTCTCAGCCGAACTGCACCGAGCGCTTCGCCAGCCCCATCCAGAACCCGTCGATGACGCTCCGCCCCCGGTCCAGCTCGTCCTCGGCCGCGCCCAGCGTCACGAACAGCGGTGCGAAGTGCTCGGTGCGCGGGTGGGCCAGCTTCCCGGCCGGGGACGTGTGCTCGAAGTCGAGCAGCGCGTCGATGTCCTGGGCCCGCAGCGCCCGGTCGCCCCAGTCGTCGAACTCCGCCGACCAGCCGGGCACCCCGCCGCCCTGGTGCCGCAGGGCGGCCAGGTTGTGGGTGAAGAAGCCGCTGCCGACGATCAGCACGCCCTCGTCGCGCAGAGGGGCGAGCTTGCGCCCGATCTCCATCAGCTTCTGCGGGTCGAGCGTCGGCATGGAGATCTGAAGTACGGGGATGTCGGCGTCCGGGAACATCTCCACCAGCGGTACGTACGCCCCGTGGTCCAGGCCGCGGTCCGGGATGTCCTGGACCGGCGTACCGGCGCCGCGCAGCAGCTTGCGGACGCTGTCGGCGAGCTGCGGCGCGCCGGGGGCCCCGTACCGCACCGCGTAGTAGTGCTCGGGGAAGCCCCAGAAGTCGTACACGAGCGGCACCGGCTCGGTGGCGCCCAGCGCGAGCGGCGCCTCCTCCCAGTGGGCGGAGACCATCAGGATCGCCCGCGGGCGGGGCAGCCCCGCGGACCAGGCGGCGAGTTCGCCGGGCCAGACGGGATCGTCGGCCAGCGGCGGTGCGCCGTGCGAGAGGTAGAGGGCGGGCATCCGCTCCGCGGTGGCTGTCATGGCACTCCCCATCCACTGGACGCGGAACCCGGGGCACCGGGCACCGCGTTGGATGCACAGGGCACTGGTTCCGGTCACGAACTCGTCCGAGCAGGAGTTTCCCGAGGTCATCCGGGGGATCGTTGTTCAGGGGCCCTGCGGAACCCCGGCGGATCCACGCAGGATCCCTTTCGGGAACCTCCTCGGCAGGACTCTTGAATCTTCAAGTTCCTACCTTCGGAGACCTTAGCCCTATCTAGTTAAACTTTCAAGAAAAGGTCGTACAGTGGAGTACATGACCACGGCACCCACCGGCGCGCCGCGCTGGCTCACCGACGAGGAGCAGCACGCCTGGCGCGCTTATCTGCATGCCACCACGCTGCTGGAGGATCACCTCGACCGCCAGTTGCAGCGCGACGCCGGCATGCCGCACATCTACTACGGACTGCTCGTCCAGCTCTCGCAGGCACCGCGCCGCCGGATGCGGATGACGGAGCTGGCCCGGAACGCGAAGATCACCCGTTCCCGGCTCTCGCACGCCATCGCCCGGCTGGAGAAGAACGGCTGGGTGCGCCGCGAGGACTGCCCCTCCGACAAGCGCGGCCAGAACGCGGTGCTCACCGACGACGGCTACGAGATGCTCCGCCGTTCGGCGCCGGGCCATGTCGAAGCCGTACGGCAGGCGATGTTCGACCGGCTCACTCCCGAGCAGGTGAGCAGCCTCGGGGAGATCATGCGGGTGCTCGCGACCGGCCTGGAGCCGGAGGGCGCGGACGCGGACCTGCCCTGGCTCCGCTGAGCGATCGCTGAGCGGAACCAGGGCAGGAAGCCAGGGCGGGGAGCCCGGGCAAGGGCGGGGAGGGGCGGGGCGGTCGCCGTCAGTGGGCGACGACCGGGATCTTGAACTCCTCCTCGGCGCCCGCGTCGAACGCGCCGTCCGTCCCGCCGCCCGTCCCCGTTCCGGGGCGGCCGGTGTTGATGAGGGTCATCGCGATGGCGGCCGCGGCGACGAGGATGCCGACCGCCCACCAGATAGCGGCGGCGAAACCGCTGACCATGGCCTGGAGCTCCAGGAGCTGCGGGTCCGTGGCGCGGGCCGCGTGGTCGGCGACGTACGCGGTGGTGGCACTCGCGGCGATGGTGTTCAGCAGAGCGGTGCCGATGGCGCCGCCGACCTGCTGCGAGGTGTTGACCATCGCGGAGGCCACGCCCGCGTCACGCGGCTCGATGCCGTGCGTGGCCAGGGACATCGCCGGCATGAACGCCGTACCCATACCGAGGCCGAGCAGCAGCATGCCGGGCAGGATGACGGCCGTGTAGCTGGTGTTCAGGTCCAGCTGGGTCAGCAGCAGCATGCCGACCGCGGCGACCAGGAATCCTGGGCCCATCAGCAGACGCGGCGGGACCCGGGTCATCAGCCGGGTGCCGATCTGGGTGGAGCCGGTGATCATGCCCACGATCATCGGCATGAACGCGAAACCGGTCCTGACCGGGGAGTAGCCCTTCACGACCTGGAGGTAGTAGGTCAGGAAGAGGAACAGCCCGAACATCGCGATGATGGCGAGACCCAGCGAGAGGTAGACCCCGCCGCGGTTGCGCTCGGTGAGGACGCGCAGCGGCAGCAGCGGCGACTTCACGCGCGCCTCGGTGACCACGAAGGCCAGCAGCAGCACGGCGGCGGCGATGAACATGGAGACGGTCAGCGCGTCCGACCAGCCGGCCGACTCGGCGCGGGTGAAGCCGTACACCAGGGCGACCAGGCCGAGCGTGGAGAGCACGACGCCGGGGATGTCCAGCGGTGCGCGGTTGCGGGCGCCGGAGGGCTCGCGGATGACGAAGTACGCGCCCGCGGCGGCGACGATGGCGAACGGGATGTTGACGAAGAAGGTCCAGCGCCAGTTGAGGTACTCGGTGAGGAAGCCGCCGAGGATCAGCCCGACCGCGCCACCGCCACCGGCGATGGCCCCGTAGATACCGAAGGCCTTGGCCCGCTCCCTGGCATCGGTGAACATCACGGCGAGCAGGGACAGGGCGGCCGGGGCGAGCAGGGCGCCGAAGACACCCTGGAGAGCCCGGGAGCCGAACATCATCGCCTCGTTCTGGGCCGCGCCGCCGAGCGCGGAGGCCAGGGCGAAGCCGATCAGACCGACGACGAAGGTGCGCTTACGGCCCCAGAGGTCGGCGATCCGGCCGCCGAAGAGGAGCAGCCCGCCGAAGGCGAGGGCGTAGGC
Source organism: Streptomyces sp. iso_384 (assembly GCF_056172905.1). NCBI lineage: Bacteria > Bacillati > Actinomycetota > Actinomycetes > Kitasatosporales > Streptomycetaceae > Streptomyces > Streptomyces sp. iso_384. Next base: position 778,167 of record NZ_JBWBTT010000001.1, on the reverse strand, counting down.
GGTGATGACCCACTGCTTGTTGCCGTCGGAGATGCCGAGGTCGGTCTGGGCGGAGGGCAGCGCGATGTTCACGATGGTCGCGTCGAGGACGACCATCAGCTGGGCGAGCGCGATGAAGGCGAGGGCTTTCCAGCGGCTCGGATCGGGAAGGGCGGCGTCTGCCGCTCGGGACGGACCGGCTGTTTTTGGCATGGGTGTAGCCACCTAAGGACGTGCGAGGGCGCCGAGGCGTCGCGAAGTGGTCGTCAGCGGTACGTACCGGTGTACGCGCGACGGATGAAGTGGGATGTGACGGAGGGGAACGACTACGTGTACGGCGGCGGTGACATGCCGCCCGGAAGGCTCAGGTCGATGCGGGCGTCAGGGGCGCCGCAGGTCCTCCAAGGTCGCCGCCGATCCGGGCAGCTCCGAGCGGGCCGGGGTCTCCAGGCCGTCCAGGAACAACTGCAGGTGGCGGTGGGTGAACCGGTCGATTCCCTGGCAGGCGATGCCGGGGAGCGGCCGGGTGAGCTGGGAGAGGGCGACGAGTACGTCACCGACGGCGATGTCGGTACGCAGCCGCCCCGCGGACATGGCGCGCGCCACGAGCCCTTCGACGGCCTCTTCGAGACGCCGGCGCTCGGCGAGCAGTTCGGGGTGGTCCTTGTCGAAGACGCCGGAGAGCATCGGGCACAGCGCGCCGATCCGTTCGTCGGCGGCCGCGTGCACGAAGCGGCTGAGCGCGGCGAACGGGTCGGACTCCGCGGCGACGGCCTCTTCGGCCCTCAGGGTGGTGCGGGAGGTGACCGCGAGGACGACCTCATGGGTGAGGGCGGCCCGGTCGGGGAAGTTCCGGTAGAGCGTGGCGTTGCCGACGCCCGCCCGGCGTGCGACGTCGTCCAGCGCCACGTCCGGGCCGAACTCGACGAACAGCTCGCGTGCGGCCGCGACGATCCGCTCGCGGTTGCGCAGCGCGTCGGCCCGCGGGCGGACCGTGCGGCACTGTGCGGCCGGTGCGGCGTTCTCGGCGACGGTCTCCACGACGATGCCGTTCCTTCCCTCTGTGTAGCCGGTCGACCCCCACCCGTAACCGGGGACCGTTTCCCCGTTTAGCGGGGACACGTAGGTAAACGGGGAGAGGATCCCCGCTTATTTCCCAGCCTGCTGTGACCTGAGTCACATCACCTCGGCGGGAAAACCCACCGATCGGCGCACCCAGCGAGCGGCCCCGGACCACCCGGCACAGGCTGATCGCCAGAGCGCAGTCAGGGGTCGGCCGACTGCCGCGGACCCCGAAGGCGCCTCTATGCAGCAGCCCCGCCACCGGATACGCAGACACCGCCGCCCGGTCGCCCTGGCCGGAGCGACCGCGCTGGTCATAGCGGCCATGGCCTCGGCCAGCACCACCCTGCCGACCACCGGCCGCGCCTCGGCGGGCCCGGCGGCCACCGCCCAGGACTCCGCGCTCGCCCCGTGCCGGATCTCCGCCACCATGGGCGTACAGATGTCCGAGGGCCTGCCGACCCCTCCCGGCTACGCCCGGTCGACCGGCGAGGTCAGGGCGCTCAACCTGATGATCGACTTCCCGGACGCGGAGGGCACGGAACCCGCGACGGACCGGTACGCGGAATTCTTCCCGCAGACCTCCGACTGGTTCAGGACCAGCTCCTACGGCCGGCTCGTCTACCGGCCCGAGGCCCCCGTCAAGGACTGGCTGCGGATGCCGATGGCGTTCACGGAGTACGGGATAGAGCGCGGATCACCGTTCGAGCCGGGCTACCGCCAGCTGGTGAAGGACATCGTGGCGGCCGCCGACCCCCGGGTCGACTTCTCACAGTACGACCTGGTCAACATCCTGGTCAGCCCGAACGCCGGCCCCTCCGCGCTGGACACCGTGCTCTCGGTGACCTTCTCCGGCAACGACGAGGCCCCGGAGGCGGACGGCGTACCGCTCGCCAACGCCTCGTTCGTCTACAGCCGCCAGGACGACGGGTCGGGGTCGTACGCCGAGACCGGCTACCGCGTCCTGCCGCACGAGAACGGCCATGTCTTCGGGCTGCCCGACCTCTACACGATGGAGGGCGGCGGTTCCGTCGGGCACTGGGACATCATGTCCGAGGACTGGGGCGCCAACAACGACTTCCTGGCCTGGCACAAGTGGAAGCTCGGCTGGCTCGACAACGAGCAGATCAGCTGCGCCTCGCAGTCCGGCGTCAGCGAGCACACGCTCGGCCCGCTGGCCACCGAGGGCGGCACCAAGCTCGCCTTCGTCCCGCTGAGCGCCCAGTCCGGCTACGCCGTGGAGGTCCGTACGGCCGGGGGCAACGACGAGGCGGTCTGCCGGCCCGGGGTGCTGATCTACAAGGTCAGCTCGGACGTGGACACCGGCCAGGGCCCGGTCTCCGTCGCCGACGCCACGGAGGACAGCGGCGGCTGCACCCGGCGCCCCAACGTGCACGCGGAACTGTCGGACGCGCCGTTCCGCCCCGGCCAGACGTTCACCGACCGGGCCAACGGCGTACGGATATCCGTGCTGGACGAGAACGACGACGGGAACTACCGGGTACGGGTCACGCGCCCGTGAGGGGCGCGGCCGCCTCCAGCAGGACCCGGAGCCGGTGCTTGAGGAGCTTCCCGGCGGCGTTGCGCGGGAGCGGCTCCTCGGTGAAGAGCACCCGCGCGGGCACCTTGAAGGCGGCGAGCCTCCCACCGACGTGCTCGCGCAGGGCCCCGGCGGTGACCACGGCTCCGGCGCGCAGCCGGACCACGGCCGCCACCTCCTCCCCCAGCACCGGGTGCGGGACGCCGAGGACGGCGGCGTCGGCCACGTCGGGGTGGTCGTGCAGGACGCCCTCGACCTCGACGCAGTACACGTTCTCGCCGCCCCGGATCACCACGTCCTTGATCCGGTCGACGACGGAGATCCGCCCCTCGCTCCGTACGGCGAGGTCTCCGGTACGGAACCAGCCGCCGTCGGCGAAGGCCTCCTCGGTCGCCGCCCGGTCGCGCCAGTAGCCGCGGAACAGGGACTGGCCGCGCAGCTGCAGCTCACCCGGCTCCCCGTCGGGCAGCTCATCGCCCGAGGGCCCGGCGATCCGCACTTCCGTGACCGGGGTGGGCCGTCCCGCGCCGCCGGGCTCCGCGCGGTACTCGTCGCCGAAGTGCGCGAGGACCCCGCCGCCGGTCTCGGTGAGGCCGTAGCCGCTGCGGGGCTCGACGCGGGTTCCGTAGCGGGCGGTGAGACGGGCGACCAGGGAAGGCGGCGGCGCGGCTCCCCCGGTGCTGAACAGGCCGAGGCCCCCCAGGGCGTCTCCGTCGCCCGCCCGCTCCGCGGCCTCCAGCAGCTGGAGCCCGGTGGCGGGGACGCCGGAGAAGTGCGTGACGCGGTGCGTACGGATCAGCCGCAGCGCCTCGTCCGCGTCCCACTTGTGCATCAGGACGAGGGCGCCGCCGGCCGCCATCGCGGCGTAGAAGCCGGTGAACGCGGCGACATGGAAGAACGGGAACGTCATCAGCGAGACCGGCGCGGGCCCCTGCCCCGGGATGACGCCGCGCGCCCGTGCGGAGGCCGCCGCGTGGTAACGGGGGTTGAGCGCAGCCCCGGCCTGGGCGAACTGGGTGGCGACCGCCCCCTTGGGGCGGCCGGTGGTGCCGGAGGTGTAGAGGATGGTGGCGTCGTCCTCGGGCCGGGGCTCCACGTCGGGCGGCGCGGCCAGCGGATCGGCCGCGGGGAACTCCTCGTACCGCTCGACGCGCAGGCCCTCCGCCGTCCGCCCCGCACCGTGGAAGAGGACGAGCCGCGTCCCGGTCCGCCGGGCCCAGCCGGCGACCCGCCCCAGCCGCTCCCCGTCCACGAGGAGCACCCCGGGCTCACAGTCGTCGAGGGCGTGGCGGAACTCCTCCTCGGCCCACCAGGCGTTGAGCGGTACGGCGACGAGACCGGCCAACTGGGCGGCCCAGAAGGCGATCTGCCACTCGGGATGGTTCCGCATCGCGATCACGGCCCGGTCGCCGGAGCGCAGCCCGTACCGCTCCCGCAGACGTACGGCGAGGGCGGAGGCGGCCGCGAAGAACTCCCCGTAGCTGTACGTCCGTTCCCCCGCGATCAGGAACGGCGCGTCCCCGTAGGCCCAGGTGGTCTCGACGAACTCCCGCAGCGTACGGGGCCCGTCGGCGTACTCCGGCGTCCCCCGCTCGCCGATGACCACGGCGAAGGGCGCGCCGGGCGCGGTGAGGGCGGCCTCGATACGCGCGGCACGCCGGGCGAGCTCAGCAGCCTCGGCTGCTCCGGGGTCCGGGGACGGGACGGTGTGCGGCACGGACGGCCTCTCTCGCGCTGACGCTGGTGCTGATACCGGTGCTGGTGCTGATACCAGTGCTTGCTGACACGCGAGACGCTATGCGGGCGGAGGCGAAGCGCCAAGGCCGGCAGCTCTTGGGGCATCCCTTTTCGGGTCACTCAGGCGGCGGCCGGGAACCCGAACCGCACGGAGGTCAGCTCTGTGGAGGTGTGGCCGGGGTGGGCGAGAAGACTGCGCACCGGGCTGCCGGCCGCGGTCGGCCGCTGGTGGAGCTGCCGGCCGAACACCGCGTTGGACCGGTGAGCGCGGGGACGCCCCTTGCCCTCGTCCCGCACCGCGAGGATCACGTGCGCGCCCTTCAGAAGGGGTTCGACACCGTACTGGCGGCCCGCCCCGCCGAGGAACCCCCGTCGGTCGCGCTCCGCCACACCATCCGGGTCTCCATAGACGCCTGCGCCGGCCACGCCGACCAGGCCCTGCGCGTGGTCCAGCTGATCCTCGGCACCCCTCCCTGCTCGCCCGGTTCCTGGAACGTCAGGCGCAGTGGCGCGACGAGCTCGCGGCGGAAGTGGCCGACCGACTGGACCTGGCCACCAAGACCGACCTCTATCCGCAACTGGCCGCCGGGATGGCCCTGGCCGCCTTCGGCACCGTGCTCCAGCGATGGAGCGACAGCGACGGCGCCGAGGACCCCGCGACACTGACCGACCGGGCCTTCGCGATCATCGCCCCGGCCCTGGACACCGCCGCGTAGCCCTGCCCTCACGACGGCGGGACAACCCACGACCCCGGATACGGGCCGATCGCCACCCGCTACACTGGCCGCGGTGACCTGATCTCAGGGCCCGGTCACCGCGCTGTCGGCAGGACTCTCCGGATGTGTCGCGTCCCGCAAGGACCGATCACCCGGCACACCTTCCGGCAGATCCCCGCCTTCGGGGGATCTGTCTAAAATCCCAAAACCGCAGGTCACGGGCGCGGGCTTCGGAGCCCCAAAACGTCTTTTCCCGATCTCAAAACACCCCAGAGCCCGTCTCGCTGTACAGGCACCGCGCACCTGAGGTCGGCGCACAAGACTCCCCAGAACGCTGGCCGCTGCTGATGTAGCGCAGCTGCCCCAGACGCCACACGGGCAGAGCGAACCTCGACGTTTTCAAGCACGATGCAGCTGTGCCACGGGCCGCCCAGAAGCTGCGCCAGACCGTAGGTAGGGCGTGGCCTCGGGTCACCCCCTACAGCCATTCGCTGAAGCATGCGTATCCCCGAGGGCTGAGATCTCGACCTGGCCGGATGCGCCCCTCCAGCAGCCGGCCCGGGCCTCCCCCTCCCGGGGGCGATGTCCCTGCCGCCATCGACTGCGCGGGGCCCCTCCCCCTTTTGTGGTCAAGGAAACGGCAACCGCCCTGTCCGTGACAGGTCTGAACCAGGCCACGCAGAGCCTTAAGTAGCTGTTGTCGTTCCGACCTTGAGGGGTGGGCATCGAACGGGAGTCTCGATCGGGTGATCGCGGCCGGCCGTGGGCATGAAGGCAGGGCCTCTTGGTAGCTCGGGGTTGCGAAGCCAACCGAGATCCAGGAAACCCTGTTGCCGCAGTTGTACGTGCTCACGCCGGTGGAGTTCAACTCGGCTGCTCCGTCGTGTGATTGCGTCGCCCACCGGTTCGGGAATGCGGCCGACCATCCGGAGCGTGTTCGGCGGTATCCCTCGGACATGACGGACGCGGAGTGGGCCGTGGTCCGGCCACTCCTGCCGGTGCCGGGCTGGATGCGAGGCCGGGGCGGGCAGCCGGAGGCGTACTGCCACCGGGCGATACTGGACGCGATCCGCTATCTGGTGGACAACGGGATCAAGTGGCGGGCGGTGCCGGCCGACTTCCCGCCATGGGACCGCGTGGCCTTGGCGATTGACGTTATGCGGTTGGGGCTGCAGCGGGACCTGCGGAAGATGCGCCAGGACTTCAGGCGGGCGACACCGCGTTCGACGGGTGCGCGTGCTGCGTCCAGAGCTCGGTTGCGGGTCTTCTCGGTGGTGGTGAGTTCCCGTAGGGGTCTGTGTTTGATGCCCGTGGTCAGCCACGGGCCGGCACCCTGGTAGGCCTGGTAGGCCTGGTAGGCGAGATCGGCCACGATCGGCGCTTCCTGGCGCTCGTAGATCCGGATGATCCGACGGGTGCGGGCGGCGGTCAGGTCGTGGGTGCGGCCCGGCAGGGCGGGCGAGAGCCACAGCAGCCGGCCGTCGGGATCGGTGAGGACCTGTACGTTCACGCCGTGGCGTCGGTGCTTGTGGGAGTAGTCCGCCCGGCCGTCGCCGACCCGGTCGCATTCGGCGAGCGTCCCGTCGAGCAGGACAAAGTCGGGGTCGTGCTCACGCAGCGTCTTCAGCAGGCCCGGTGCACGGGCGGCGAGCAGGTCCACGACCGCGGTGGTGTAGGCATGCGCGGTGGACTCGCTGATCCCGAACGCGGCAGCGATCTTCGCCAGAGTGGTGTGTTCGCGCAGGTACACCAGTGCCACCATCGCGCGCTGTGATGGGCGGAGCTTGCAGCGCCAGTTGCCCTCACGGGTGACGATCAGCATGGTCACCCATTCCACGAGTGCGTGCGGCAGGTCGAGTGCGGCAGGATGGATGACCAACGAGGCCCCCGAGCAGAGTGATTGAGACGTCAGACATCTCGATCAACAGCTCGGGGGCCACGCTCGTTGCGCTTCACGACCCGTCACCCGATCGGTGGCCAACTCGAAGAGGCTCAGTGTGCAGGAGTGAGTCCTGGACCCGTGTCCTGGAACTGCGCGCATTCCGAACGGTGTTGGATGCGCTAGTTCCCCGCGTTCTCGTTGTCTCTGTCCGGCAGCGCGCATCGTGTGCATGCCCCGTGAGAGGGCGGTGGCGGGGTTCCTCACGCCCCCGGGCGCCCGTTCCGGCCTGGACGGTCCGATGCCCGGCATCATCGCTCCGGTGATGCTGGGGCGGTGTCGTCCGTCGCCTGATCGGGTGTCCGAGAGTGCGTCTGCCGATGGCGACCGAAGCGGCGTCATGGCGAGTCATGTGACGGTTTTTGCTGGTGAGAGGCTTGCGCCAGTGCTGGTCGCCCCACATCGCTGTGTATGCCGGATCCACCGCGACGATCGCGAGGCCGTGTTCGGCGCCCATGGAGACGATGCGGGCCTTGAGCTTGCTTGTGGGCATGCCGGAGATGAGCCGGCGGAAGCGCTTCTCGCGGGTCTTCTCCGCGGTGAAGTCCAGGTTCTCGATGCCGATCGCCCTCGCGCCGGTCTGCTTGGTCCAGTGCAGGAGCCGGGTGAGGGCGTGCAGGATCTGGGCATCGCAGTGTTCAGCGCTGCGCGGACAGGTCGTGGGCCGACCGGCGGCCCCACCAGGGACGGGATGATCCCGGGCAACCGTACTAACCTCGACGTCTCAGTTGGGGCTGCTGGGTTACTGGGCGAAGCTCAGGAGCGCTTCGCGCGGTCGTCCACCGACCGGTCAGGGACCCTCTCGAATCTCGTGCACGCCTTTCGTGCTGCCAACCTGCGCTTCACGCATCACCCTGTGGACTGCCGCCAGTACTGACACAGCAAGACATACTTTGCTTCGAATTTGGGATCATAGCGACTGCTCGTGAATGCGCCTGGAATGGTCAGGGGTCGCCCGCTCATACGCGTGAGGCGTAGATCCCACCATGAACTGCTTCGAGCCGTATGGTGACGCTTCTCGATGTTGGTGACATCGCCCCATGGGATCGATCTTTTCCCAAGGAATCCATTGAATACGACGATGCCATCACGAGTGAGCAAGGATCGACCATATCCCCTGTTGATGACGTAGGCCATCGAGATAATCCACGCGCAGAGGATCGAAAAGACCCACCAGAACGGGCTGGAATCCGTGGAAAGAGTCACTGCGAGCGCGACGCCAGCACAAACGGCCGTCAGGTAGCTGCCCGCCCTCCAGTTCTTGCGCCGCTCTGCCGCATCCAGGGAAATCCAGGCTTCATTCATAGTTGACTCCTCGGCGAGTGGGATATCCGGGATTCACTGTCGACGATTCAAACTGTTTCCACCAATGGTGGCAATGCCAGTCATTGCGATCGACGCCCCATCGCTAAGCCGGGAAATTCCTGTGTGGGCGCCCGATATTGCCGCGTATACCAATTGCTCACGAAAAGGCATTCCTGGTGTATTTGAGGCCTGGAAAGCTGACTTGGCGGCCCTGGCGGCCCCGACGGCGGTGCCTGCCCCTACGAGGCTCAGTGCGCCCAAGGCGCAGCTTCCCCACTGCTTCGACACGCACGCATCCACTGTTGTGGCACCCGCTATGGCGAATCCCGCGACCATCGCCGCTGTGGCCACCCAGCCCACCGGACTGAGCATGGCGACTACTCCGAGCCCGACTCCGACCCAGCCCAGTGCCGTGCTGTTTTCCTGGATGAAGTTATGGGCCGCCGAGACCACCTTTCCTCCGGTGGAGTTCCAGGCGCTCTTCCAGAAGCCCTCGTCTTTCTGGTTGCGCTTTTGCTGGGCTTTGGAAGCCGCTCTTCCCTTCCGCATTTCCTCTGCTGCGGCAGCTCGCGCATATTCTTCCTGAGCGGCATAAGTGGTCTGGCCGTACGAGTTGTGGCCGAGGTGCCCATAGGAGTTGTAGCGACCCCTGGAGGGGTCTGCCTTGATGCGCTTCTTGCTTCCCGGTGTCCAGGGGACGTAGGAGCCCGAGTTGCCGGGACTGCCCGGGTTGCCGCCCGAGACCGCCGAGTTGATCTTCTTGGGCTTGTTCGGGACTCCGCCCTTGCCGCAGGTGATCGACTTCCCGCACTCCTCCAACGCCTCACCCGAAGGGTCGGAGAACGTGACGGGGTTGTTGTTGCCGTAGACATATGGGTTGAGCTGCGTCGGGTCGTCCTTGATCAAGAGCGGGTCCACCGACAGGAAGCGGCCCAGGGACGGGTCGTATTCGCGGGCACCGAGGTGGGTGTAGCCGGTGGGGTCGGTGGTGCCGCCGACGAAGCCTCGGTCACCGGGCCAGGAGGTGCTGCCGGTGGTGGAGCGCTGGCCGCCGAAGGGGAGTTGTTTGCGTCGGGTGACGGCCTGGGTCGCGCCCATGGTGATGGCGATCATCGCAGTGCCCTGATGGTCGCCGAAGAGGAACGAGAACCCGCCGCTGGTGCGGACCGCGACCGTTTCGCCGCCGTGCGTGTAGTAGCGGGTGGCGGTCTTCGCGCCGGTCGAGGTGACGTTCAGTTCGTTGCCGCCGGGCAGGTACGCGGTCGTGGAGCCGTCGGCGTTCTTCGCGAGCATGCGGTTGCCGGCCGAGTCGTAGACGTATTCGGTGGTCTTGCCGTCCTCGACGATCTTGGCGAGGTGGCCCTCCACGTCCCAGGTCAGATCCTGGTCGCGTGCGCCACCGGTGCGCTTGGTGATGTTGCCGGCGTCGTCGTAGGTGAAGGACTCCGTCGTGCCGTCTTCCGCCCCACCGGTCGTGGTGACCGAGCGCAGTGCGTGCGGGCGGGTGTCTGTGGCCTTGCCCGCGGTGTGGGTGCGGGTGATGTCCGTGTCGCCGCCGGTGGCGTGCTGGACCTCCTTCGTACGGTTGCTGGCGTCATCGTAGGTGTAGGAGTGCCAGTACGAGTCCGGGCCGCCGACGGTGCCTGCCGAAGGTGCCCCCGCGCAGTTGTCCGCGGGTGCCTTGGCCGTCCATGCCTCGGTCATCCGACGCAGTGCGTCCAGGGCGAAGCACTGGGTGTCGGTGACCGCCGATTCGTCCTGCCCGGACGTGCTGGAGATCCGGGTGGTGTTGCCCGCCAGGTCGTAGCCGTAGCGGGTGTCCTCCACGCGGAGCGCGACGTCGCCGTCGACCGTGGACCGGGTGAGCCGGCCGGTGTGCTCGTCGAACTCCTGGGTGCGGTACACCTTCTGGCCAAGGTGCCCGTACTCGGCACGGACCTGACGGCCGTACACGTCGTAGCGGGTGTCATTGACCAGGACCACTCCGCCCGACGTGGTCTTGAGTGGCAGGTTCCCCTGGCCGAAGACCGTGGTCTGGCGTTCGGAGGGCAGTCCCGCCAGGGCGGGGTGCATCACCCATTCCTGGGCTCCGGTGTACTGGTTGTATCCGAACTTCCACGTATAGGTCCCGGCAGCCGCCCCATCCGGCACTGTCGTAGTGGAGGACGTGGGCTGCCCGAGGTTGGTGTAGCCGTCGACCGTCGTGGTGTATGCCTTGCCGTCCACGTAGCGAGTATCCGACGAGGGCAGCCCTTTGGCCACCGTGTCGTAGGACCAGGCCGCACGCACCGTCGAGCCCTGCTTCAGCTCCTTCTGCCGACTCAGCTCGTCGTAGACCGTGGTGAGCTCGACGCCCCGGGCGTCCGTGGTCTTCACTGGACGGTCGGCGTTGTCGTACGTGGTCTTGGCGGTCCCCTTGTCCGGGTCGTTCGCCTCGATCTGGCGGCCACGCGCGTCGAACTTCCAGGTCCAGGCAATTTTGGCCGGGTCGGTCATCTTCGCCAGCCGACCGTGCTTGTCGTACTCGTAGGAGGTGACCAGGAACTTGGTCCGCGCCGCGTCCGTGTAGTCGTGTGACTCGGTTTTGCGGCCGAGTGCGTCCACGATCGTCGTCGTGGCGGTGCCTCCCTTCGGCGGGATGACCGTAGTGCGGTCGCCCGCGTACTGGGTCAGCGTGCGCTTGGTCTCGTCACCGAACTTCAGCGAGATGACCTCTGTGGCACGGTCCGCACCGTCGTACTTCGTCTCGGTGCCCGCCGGTACCTTGGAGTCGTCTCCGCCGACGAGGGTGGTCGAGGCCGCACCGTTCGCGAAGTAGGAGTCGTAGGTCTTCCAGACCTGCCCGCGGGTGTCGTAGCGGGTCTCGGAGACGACCCGGTTGCCCGCTGAGCCGATTGCCGCGGTCTGGGTCTGCCGCGGGCGCAGCAGGCCGTCATAGAAGGCGTACGAAGTGTCGTATTGGCCGAGGTAGTTGAGGACCTTGCTGGTGACCACGTTCGGCTGGGTGGCGGAGACGCGGTAGGCGAACTCGGCTGAGGGCTGCGTCGGATGGTCGCCCTTGGGCCAGGCCGGGCCCCAGCCCTTGGTGGTCCGGCCGAGCGCGTCGTACTCCAGGTCCATGCGCTTGCCGTTCGCGTCCACCGTCGCCGTGGTCAGCCCGCGGCGCGGGTCGGTGACCACCTTCGTGGTGTGGCCGAGGGCGTTCGTGGAGACCGTCTCCGTCGGTGCCTGGCCGGTGGCCGGGTTGTACGTGACTGTCTTCTTCGCTCCGGCCGCGTCCGTCACTTCGGTCTCACGGCCGTAGCTGTCGTACGCTGCCTTGCTGACCGTGAGGAAGCCGGTGCCCGCGCCGTCGTTCTCGTCGCTGCGGGTCACATCCCCCTTCGTGGGGGCGGCTCCCAGAGTGGTTGAGCCGTCGTAGTACGTGCGTTGGGTCGAGATTAGGTCGGCCGGCAGAGAGGTCGTCGTCCCGCACGTCTTGGCGACCGTCTTCGTCTCGGCAACCGCATGGAGGATGTTGACGCCGGTGTTACGGGCGTACGAGATGGTGGTGCACTTCTCGTCGCCGGTCTTGGCCGTATCGCCCGTCTCGGACTCGGAGGTGACCATGCCGTAGGAGTCGAACTGCCGTGACAGTTCGGTGCGGCGGAGGCTGCCGCCTGTGATCGTGGTGCGTGTCTGGTCCTTCTGTGTGCCGGTCCGGTACGCGTACACGGTCGGCAGGCTGTCCGCCGAGCGGGAGTGCGTCGCGGTGGCCGCCGAGCGCCACGGGGTGTAGGTGGTGGCGGAGATGAGTGGTCCGCCGGAGCCGTTGTATGTGGCTTCCTCGCGGGTCATTCCGCCGAAGGCCTCGCGGTCGGTGGCCTCGTTGCCCTCGCCGTCGGCGACCTTCGCCCCGTCGATGCCTCGGAAGTAGCGGGACTCGTTCAGCGTCTGCGTGCCCTCGGCAGGATCGCCCGTCCGCACCTGGACCCGTTCGTACCCCTTGCGGGAGCCGTACGTACGGTGCTTGGCCTTGGTGAACTCGTCGTCCTCCTTGGTCCAGGCGAGCCCGCCGAGGTAGGAGTAGTCGGTCCGCTTGACCGGTGCGCCGGAGGTGTCGTCCGACTCCAGGACCTGCGTGACCACATACGAGTGGAACCAGTCCTGATACGGCTCGTAGCCCTCCACCGGTGCGTCCGGCGGCGACCACATCACCGGATAGCAGCGCTTCGTGTTCGACGCCGCGCTCGGCAGACTGCTCTTCGAGCACTCCTGAGCCGAGTAGGTGACCCCGATCGAGCCACCCGACTCGGTGGCGATCCTGTGGACGCGGTACCGGTTGTACGCGGGTACCGCATCGACCGCGCCCGCGACCCGGTTGGGCAGCTGCACGCCGTAGAACCTGGTTTTCGGCAGGATGATCGCGGTCCCGGCGCTGTGCCCGGTCCGGGTGATCTCGGACAGCCACAGCGGCGGATCGGTGCCGTCCCCGGTGGAGGGGAAGCTGTGCTCCAGACTCCAGGAGTCGACCTTCTGGTAGGCGCCGGCGTTCCACACCGAGGTGGACACGCTCTTCAACAGCTTCCTGGTGAAGTACGAGGGCGACGAACCCGACTCGCATTTGTCACCCGACTTGCAGATCTGGTCGAACGGAACATCCGGCCACTTCTTGGCGTTCGCCGCAGTGAGCTTGTCCTCCTTGCAGTCGAACGACTCGGTGGCCAGGCACCGTTCGGCGACGGTGAAGTCCACCTTCGCGGCGGGACGGCCGTAGAAGTTCGACGATTGCAGCCCGTACTCGATGCGCTTCAGGTACCCACCGCGGGTGTACGGAGTGAGAGTCCCCTTGTAGTTGGCGTCGATCGCGCGTTGGTAGGAGTTGGCCTCTTTGGCCCAGTAGTACGTCATGGCGTTGCCGTGCGGGTCGATCACGGCGTCGAGGTTCCAGCGCCAGGCCTGCTGGCACCAGGAGTCCTTGAACGCACTCGCGTGGCAGGGTTCGCCGGACTGGTTGCCGAACACCGGTACGGTCCAGACCGAGTTGGTCTCGTCCTTGCCCGCTGCCCAGCCGTTGGGCCGGTTGTAGCCGAAGTAGTAGGCGGTGCCGTCCGGTGCGGTCACCTTCCAGTACTCGTTGTCGTTGTCGCCGTTGGCGCGCGCGGAGTTCTTCAGCAGCTCCACTCGCGTACCGTCGTCGGACTTCTTCCTCCATACACCGGTGGTGTCGTCCTTGACGAGCTCGCTGGACGAACCGCCGAGCGACAGCGTGGCGTTGTCCTTCTTCCAGCACTGGTCGCCGACTTTGTGCGACGGGTTGTTCCCGCCGGTCTTGTCGTCCTGGCAGGAGGTGTAGCGGCGCTCGATGGATCCGGGAGACAACGACCAGCCGTCACCGATCCAGTTGGCCTGGTTGTTCGTTGCCGCCGTACGGCCGTCGACGGCCTGCGAGGAGTAGGAGAGTCCGAGGTCGGGCGTGAGATCGCCCGGGACCGTGGGGGTCTCCATCTCGTAGGTCCAGGAGAATCCGCCGGAGGAGCCACCGGATTCCCACTTCCCCGACGGGGACAGCAAGGTGGCGGTGAAGTCGCCGTTCGCGCCGGAGGGGGCGGCGGTGACGGCGAGCAGCGTGGCGCCCTCGGCCACAGTGGCAGTGCCGGCCCGACCGGACCGGAAGGCCTGCCGCACGGGCTGACCGGCCTCGGCCGCGGACTCGTCGCTGATCTCGGTGGTGAGGTCGGCCGACAGCGTCTGGTTCTTGGCGTCGTTGTGCGAGGGGAGCGTCTTGCCGGGCATGCAGCCCTTGTCGCCCGGTGTGGTCAGCGCACAGGCGGGAACCTCGCGCAGCACCAGACGTGAAGCCCAGCCGCCGCCGTAGATCCCGGCGAAGGAGGAGTAGTCAAGGGTGAGGCCGAGCGTGCCCTTGCCCTCGTCCGCGCCGTGCCCCTGCACCGCGACGAGGATGCCGTCAACGCCCGCTGCCTGGGCGGTGCTTCGGTCGAGGACCTGGACCTGCGCCTGCTCCGGGGCAGCTGCTGCCTTGCGTGCGGCCCTGCCCTGCCTGACGTCGACCGGCAGCGATCCGGCCTTCGACCGGCTGCGTTCGCCTGCGTCCTCGGTCACCGGCACCGTGACGGCGCCTGCGGTGGGCCACATCGCCTTCGTGTCCGGCGTGAAGGGGTGCTTCGCCGTCTCGTCGGGCTTGTCCAGCTTCGTGCCCTTGATCTCGGAGACGGGCACCGGGTCCGGTCGCTGGAGCTTGCGCAGCTCCAGCTCCGCCGCGGCGGCGATCGGGCCGCCCAGCAGACCGGCCAGCAAATAGGCCACGAGGAGCAGAGCGACAACCCGTGCACGTCGGCCCAATGTTCTCACTGGATGACGAAACGATGGACGGCGTATCCCGGACAACGATCCCCCCACAGAATCCACACATCATGAAGCAGCGGCCGTGAACGTAACACCGGAAAGTGGCGGCGGGGTCTGCCCGGCAGGGGAGTTGACCATTCCGTTATTAGTCCAAGGTGTGGATATCGTCATTGGTCGGATTCGACCTGCTATTAGACCCGCGTTACCCTGCCGCCTTTTCGAGGAGGGTGCCATGACCTGCACATATGGAAAATCAGGGTAAAACGGATTAGCAGGTATCAATCTCCCACTCATGGATGTTGCGGAAACTTCCTGAAGCTGTACAACCGGTGCCTCATCTCAAGTGTCAGCCCATCAGTCACCCCATTGCCTTGAGGAGAAAATGTGACGAAAATGCGCCCGTGTAAATTCAGGGGGTCTGTTCCCTGGGTGCTGCCCACGGCTCTTTCCCTGGCTCTGCTCCTGATCGCGCCACTAGCCGGAACCCAGTCGGCGGCCGCCGACGAAAAGCCTGCCGAGCCCTCCTTCCAGGAGTACGCCCCGGAAGAGACCCGGGCGCTCGCGACGGCGGCCGACACCGGCGAACCGGTTGAGGTGCTGTCCCAGCGCACCGAGGTCTCGCAGACCTTCGCCAATCCCGACGGCCAGTTCACCGAGAACACCTACGCGATGCCGCAGTGGGTCCGTCAGGACAACAAGCTGGTGGAGATCGACACCGCCCTGGTGAAGAACGAGGACGGGACACTCTCGCCCGGGGCGACAGAGGTCGGCATCCGCTTCTCCGGCGGCGGCGACGGACCGCTCGCCACCGTCGTGCGGAACGGCCGCTCGATGTCCGTGGGTTGGCCCCGGCCACTCCCGAAGCCGGTGGTCGAGGCGGATTCCGTCACGTACCCGGAGGTCCTTGACGGCGTGGACCTGAAGCTCAAGGCGCACAACGGCGGCTACAACCAGGTCCTGGCCGTCAAGAACGCCGAGGCTGCGAAGAACCCGGAGCTGACCGAGCTCGACTTCGGCCTGGAAACCAAGGGGCTGAAGGTCGAAGTGGACGAGCACGGCAATGTCCGGGCCCTGGACCCCGCCGGGCAGGAGGTGTTCACTGCCCCCACGCCGCGCATGTGGGACAGTGGCGACCCGCCTGCCCAGGCGCCGGCGGCCCGTACCTCCGGCCGGGCGTCGACCCCGCCGCCCCCGCCCACCCCGGATGCGTTCGAGCCCGCATTCGGGGCCCGCGACGCCGCCATGGAGGTCAAGGTGGCGGACGACAGTCTGACGATCCTCCCGGACATGGAGCTGCTGAACGGCGAGAACACGCGGTACCCCGTCTACATCGACCCGGCCGTCCAGGGATCACGGCATTCCTGGGGCATCATGTACAAAAAGCACCCGAACTCGTCCTTCTTCAACGGGACCGGGTTCAACGGCGGTACCACCACAGCCCGCGCCGGATACGAGAACGTCACCAACGGTCTGGCGCGCTCCTACTTCCGCATGAACACCAAGAACCTCCAAAACAAGAACCGGGTCATCAGCTCCTCCCGCTTCCAGATCAAGAACACCTGGTCCTGGTCGTGCGAGAACCGCGGCATTCAGCTGTGGCACACCCAGTACCTCAAGTCCAGCCACACGTGGAACAATCAGCCTGGCAAGCTGTACACCCTGGACACCGTCAATGACTCCAAGGGATTCAGCAGCAGCAGCTGCCCTGCGGGGAACCTCGCCTTCGACACCACGCGCGCCGCAAAGGACTCCCAGGCCGGTACCTGGAACACCCTGACGCTCGCACTGGCAGCGTCGAGCGAGACAGACGTGTACGGCTGGAAGAAGTTCGACGCCAAGACTGCAGTCATGTCGACCACTTACAACACCCGCCCCGCCGTGCCCTCGGCGCTGGACACCATTCCCAGCACCAAGAACAGCAAGGGCTGTGGCGACGTGGCGCCCTACGGTCTCATCGGGAACACGGACATCTACCTGACTGCCAAGGGCAGCGACGGCGACGGCGGCACCGTGAAGGTGAAATTCCACCTCTGGCCCACCGGTCACCACCCCAACGACGACCCCAAGGGGGTCATGGTCATAGACGAAACCGTCACCGTCACCTCTGGTACGGTCGCCAAACTCAAGGTTGCCAAGACCAAGTTGACACCGCACATAGGCAAGGCGAACGGCAACTTCTCCTGGAAGGCGCAGGCGAACGACGGCTCCCTCTTCTCCGACTGGAACCCGAAACAGGGCGCGCCCGGGTGTCGTTTCGTGTTCGACCCCAACCGGCCCAGCTCGCCTCCTGGGGTCACCTCCACGCAGTTCCCCGACGGCAGTGACGGCTGGCCCGCGGTCACCGGAAAGGTGCGCACGGAGGGGACTTTCACCCTCTCCAACGGCGGAGTGGCGGACATCGCCTCGTACCAGTACTGGACCGACACGGACGGCACGCGCCGAACGGCCACCCCGGGCAGCGCGGGCGGCTCCGTGAACATCAAGCTCACCCCGACCGCTACAGGGGCCAACCAGCTGTACGTCGTCAGCCGTGACAAGGTCGGTAATTCCTCCGACACCGCGACCTACCTCTTCTACGCCAACGGTCCCACCACCCGGGACAAGGCCGGGGACATCAACGGCGACGGCAACGCCGACCTGTGGGCCATCGACAAGGACGGCAGTCTCCGCCGCTTCTACGGCAACGGCACCGGCTCGGTAGCCGAGGCGTCCTCTCCCGCGAGTGACTTCACGTGGAACGCGACCGCCATCACCCACCGCGGCGACTGGAACAACGACGCGTACGAGGACCTCATCGCACTCAGGCCGGACGGGACGGGCGGCACCCACCGGCTGTGGATGTACCCCAACAGCGGTTACGGGTTCGCCTGCACCGACTGCACGGCCCTGGTGCGGCAGGAGCTGACCGTCTACGATCCCGCCAACAACCACTGGAAGGACGGGGTCAAGCAGATCCTCGCCATCGGCGACGTCGACGGCGGCCTGGACGTGGACGGCGACGGAGTCGAGGACGTCGCGGGCCACCCGGACCTGCTCGTCAACGACGGCGAGTTCCTCTGGCTCTACTACGGCAATCCCGACTACCGGCTGGACAGCGACCGGGACCCCGTCCTTCTGGCCGGGCCCGACGACCCGATCGCCGAAAGCGCCTCCACGTTGAACGAGGTGACCCTGGCGGCCCCTGGCGACTACAACGGTGACGGGCGGGAGGACCTGCTCGTGCGCTACGACCGTCCGGACGTCGGAGGTCTCTACGTGTTCCACGGAAGGGAGACGGACGAGGGCTTCGACATCAGCCTCACCGACCGGACCGCCATCGGCAGTAACTGGAGCGTCAACACCGTGCCCCGCTTCACGGCGGCGCCCGATGCCAACAACAACGGGAAGTTCGACCTCTGGGCCACCACTCCCGGCAACGGACGCCTACGCTTCTTCTCCGACTACACCGCTAGCGGACACACCACCGTGTCCGGCGTCTCGGACGCGTTCCCCGGCTACCAGTCCATCGGCTGACTGATTGAGCCTCTTCGAGTTGGCCACCGATCGGGTGACGGGTCGTGAAGCGCAACGAGCGTGGCCCCCGAGCTGTTGATCGAGATGTCTGACGTCTCAATCACTCTGCTCGGGGGCCTCGTTGGTCATCCATCCTGCCGCACTCGACCTGCCGCACGCACTCGTGGAATGGGTGACCATGCTGATCGTCACCCGTGAGGGCAACTGGCGCTGCAAGCTCCGCCCATCACAGCGCGCGATGGTGGCACTGGTGTACCTGCGCGAACACACCACTCTGGCGAAGATCGCTGCCGCGTTCGGGATCAGCGAGTCCACCGCGCATGCCTACACCACCGCGGTCGTGGACCTGCTCGCCGCCCGTGCACCGGGCCTGCTGAAGACGCTGCGTGAGCACGACCCCGACTTTGTCCTGCTCGACGGGACGCTCGCCGAATGCGACCGGGTCGGCGACGGCCGGGCGGACTACTCCCACAAGCACCGACGCCACGGCGTGAACGTACAGGTCCTCACCGATCCCGACGGCCGGCTGCTGTGGCTCTCGCCCGCCCTGCCGGGCCGCACCCACGACCTGACCGCCGCCCGCACCCGTCGGATCATCCGGATCTACGAGCGCCAGGAAGCGCCGATCGTGGCCGATCTCGCCTACCAGGCCTACCAGGCCTACCAGGGTGCCGGCCCGTGGCTGACCACGGGCATCAAACACAGACCCCTACGGGAACTCACCACCACCGAGAAGACCCGCAACCGAGCTCTGGACGCAGCACGCGCACCCGTCGAACGCGGCGTCGCCCGCCTGAAGTCCTGGCGCATCTTCCGCAGGTCCCGCTGCAGCCCCAACCGCATAACGTCAATCGCCAAGGCCATCCTCACCCTGGAGCGGCAACGCTGAAGAAGCTCGGTGGGCGAGTTCGAGGGCGACGACGGCTGGCGCGCCAAAGACCTCCATGTGTCTGTTCCGACCAAGCCCCTGGCGTAACCTCCTCGCCGCTACGACCTACCGGTCCGGCAGGAAAGCGCATGCCTCGAGCCACCCCCTTTGCGGATCAGGTCTCTCGTGGAATGATCGCCGAACCGGTCTGGCTCTGGGGGTGGGATGGCAGACGGAGGTGAACAGTACGAGGCATCAGCGTCCGCTCTGGGTTACCTGTTCCAGTTCGCTAAAGCTCTGCACATGTGCATCGAGCAGTGGATGAATGCTGGCCCGGACTGGAGCATCGCGGTCGAAGCCGCCGACGATATCGAGCAGCACGTGGGCTCCATGACCGACCTTCTTCAGCTCAAGCAGCGTGCCGAGGGTGTGCGCTTGACCAACACCTCCAAGGATCTCTGGAAGACTCTCCGGATCTGGGCGGAAGCAGCTGCAGCAGGGCGGGTCGACCTGGACACCACGAATCTTTACCTGCTCACCACGGCAGAGCTCCCCGAGGGCAGCGTGGGGTTTCTTCTCCAGCACCACGCCACAGGGAATCGCGATGAGGGCCTGGCCCTGACGCTTCTCTGCGATGCGGCAAAGGCATCAAAGACCACCAGCACGGACCTGCGAAAGTCCTTCGCTGCCCTGACGGGGCTGGCCGAACCCCAGCAGGCCGCACTCCTCGCACGGATTCAGGTCGTCGGAGGTACTGAGGACATCTCCGATGTCCGCACCTCCATGCTGCGGTTGGCTGCGGTAGCCGCCGGTCACAGCGCAGCCCGGTCCTTCCTGAACAGGCTGGAGGGCTGGTTCTACGACCGTGTGATCGAGCAGATGCGGACACCCGGCGGCAGCCCGGTGACTGGTGTCGAGTTCGACGAGGTCTTCACCGGTCTGCAACGGCAGTTCCAGTACGACAACCTGCCGATCGACCGCGACATCATCGGCATGTCCGGCGACCTCGGGGAACAGGCGGACAAGGTCTTCGTTCAGCAGCTCGGACTGATCGGGGTCGGCTCCACACGGATCGGCTACGCAGTCCGGGACTATGTCCGCGCCTTTGCCCAGCGCTCTCGGTGGCTGAACGAAAGTCTTCTGCGCGCCGGCGAGATCGGTGAATACGAGCGGCGACTGGTGGAAGAATGGGAATCCCGCTTCGCGGTGATGGAAGAGGAGTTGGGCCCGGAGGCTACCGAGGAACAGATGAAGGCCGAGGCCAGGCTGATCTACCGGTGGGTCGACACCGAGGCCCGCTTCCAGATCCGTGATGGCTGTGACGAGGTATTCGTGACCAAGGGCTCCTACCACATGCTCGCCGACGAGCGCAGAGTCGGATGGCACCCGGACTTCGCCGCCCGGCTGATGCAGCTTCTCGAGCCTGCCGAGGCTCGCGGATGAACCTGAGCCGCGAGGAGCGCGCCCTGTACAACCCCGCCTTCACCGGGCTGCTCTGCACCCGCTCCGTCCAAGGGTACGCGCAGCAATTCAGCGGCGCCTGTCCCCTGCACCTAGCCGTGGTGGCCGGGATCATGGCCCTGCAGCCCTCGATCAGAGCAGAGCTTCCCCGCACGATGAAGTCCGGCTTGATGAAGTGGCTCGACACGCACGAGAGTGTCCGCATCGCGATGGCCAGGAACGCGCCCTCGTTGGCCGCCGTAGTGCGCCCCGGGGTGCTCTTTGCACTTCAGACCCGTGCGCTCAGCACGTCGGACGCAGGGCTCGTCTTGGCCGCCGGCCCCACGACGCTAGAGGTCACGGGGGCCACCGAACAGACCATCGCGGCCCAGAGGGCAGCCCTGTTCCTCGGGCGCTGGCTGCCCAGCACGGGCAGCCTCACCACTGTCCTGACCCTCCTCGGAGTCAAACCGTGACCTTCCAGATTCAAGCGGTCACCATCTACGGCAAGCAGCCTGGCCAGATGAACGTCGTCCCTTTCAAGACAGGGGCCCTGAACATCGTCACGGGCGACTCCCGGCGAGGCAAAAGTGCACTGCTGACGATCATTGACTACTGCCTTGCCAGCTCCGACTACCCGGTCAAAGCGGGCAAAGTCCGCGACTACGTCAGCACCTATGCCATCACCCTTTCCAAGCCCGGCCAGCAGCTCTTCGTCGCACGCCGCGCTCCGGAGGGCAAAGCCGTCAGCACCGTCATGTGCGTTCTCGCCCAAACCCCCGGGGCTCCTCCCCCCGTCCTCGAAGATCTCCGCTTCTCGACGCCTGGTGATGTCGCCCGCGGGCTCCTCAGCGACTTCTGCGGCATCGACAACACCGTCCGTGTTCCGGCCGTCGGCAAGAACACGCTCATCGCCCCTTCTGTGCGCCACGCTCTCTTCTTCTGCTTTCAGGCTCAGA
Source organism: Streptomyces sp. iso_384 (assembly GCF_056172905.1). Taxonomy (NCBI): domain Bacteria; kingdom Bacillati; phylum Actinomycetota; class Actinomycetes; order Kitasatosporales; family Streptomycetaceae; genus Streptomyces; species Streptomyces sp. iso_384. Next base: position 756,764 of record NZ_JBWBTT010000001.1, on the reverse strand, counting down.
ACGAAGTCGCCAACCCCGACGTTCTCTTCCACTCTCAGGGCGAGGACTGGAAGCCGAACACCATCAGGGGAGTCATCCCGTACTTTCTCGGCGCGGTGGACCGCGACCAGGCGCTGCTTCAGAACAAGCTCCGCAATCTGCGGCGCGACTTGGCCGACAACGAAGCCATGATCGCCGTCTCCGCAGACCTCACCCCGGCCAGCGGCCAGGCTCAGGCGCTGCTGACCGAGGCAGTCGAAGCCGGCCTCCTGCCACCGCAGACCGGTGAGCTGACAGCGGACGTCGTCCTCCAGCGCCTGCGCAACGCCATGACCCATGGTTCCCCGGAGCCCGGTTTGGCGGACGACGATCCCTTCGCGGCCCTCAACTCCCGACGGGCCGAACTGCGTCGGCTGTTCGCACAGACCCGGGCCCAGATCGCTGACCTGAAGGTGGCGTTGGCCGAGAACAACGACTTCAACGACCAAGCCGTCGAGCAGCGTGCCCGCCTCACTTCCCTGGGGCTTCTGAACCGAGATGCAGAAGCTTCCGGCCAGGAGCGCTGCCCGGTCTGCGACAGCCATGTCCCCTCGGCCAACGACACCATCGCCGGCCTCATGCGAGACGTCGCCTACCTCGACGGCGATCTTCAGGCCATCGGCAGCGACACTCCCGCCATTCAGCGCCTGCTCGTCGGCCACGAAACCCGATTGCAAGAGCTCCGCTCCGAGCTGGCTCGCAACCAGGACCAGACCCGCGAACTCACCACCGCGATGCGTACCATCCAGCAGGAGCCGGACGATTTGCGTCGATCCGCCATCGTCCAGGGGCGCATCAGCCTCTACCTCGACACGGCTGCCCAGCATGCCGCAGCGCCGCGAGTTCTGGACCGCCGTGAGGGACTGCGCGAGCAGATTGCGGAGCTCGAGGAGCAGCTGAGCGGTAGCACTCAGGATGAGCGTCTCACCAGCTTCTTGTCGTTGATCAACCAGGAGATCAAAGAGAAGGCCGGGGCGCTCGACCTCGATTTCTCGGACTCACCCATCCGCCTCGACATCAACCGCCTGACGGTGATCGCCGACACTCTCGATGGCCCGGTGCAGCTCAAGAACATGGGTAGTGCTGAGAACCATCTCGGTTACCACGTCTCCACCCTTCTCAGCCTCCACGAGTGGTTCACCAGGCATAGCAGCCCTGTTCCCCGCGTGCTGATCCTCGACCAGCCTTCGCAGGTCTACTTCCCCGCTGAACCGACTGGCGAGGAAGACCTGCAGACCAACGACCGCATGCATCTGCTGAACATCTTCCAAGCCCTCCACCGCACACTGGAGCAGCTGGACGGCAGGATGCAGATCATCGTCATGGAGCACGCTGACCTTGACGATCCCGCCTTCAGCAACCACGTCGTCCAGCGCTGGCGCTACGGGAACGACTCAGCCCTCGTGCCTTCCTCATGGATGGCTCCCGAGAGCGGCTCCTGACAGCCGGTCGCCCAACGTAGCGCGCAGGCGCAAAGAGCCACACACCCCTTCTGCTGAGGAGGGCCTGTTGCGGTCCGTCGCCTACCGGGGCGCCGCGTTGAACTGCCGCCACTACACAAGGATTCAAGGCCAAAGGCGATCGGAAGACCGACGCCGACGGCGGGCGCCGAAGGTGGCGATACCGGCTGCGCCCGGCCGCATCAGAGCTGTTGCCCACGTACGCAGTCACATCCGGGCCCCCCTGGCCCGGGCCGTAGCAACGGATTGCGGCCGGGCCTACGGTGCGGGCTCGTAGACGACCGTTGTGCCGGCGCAGTCTTCCGCCAAACCGAGCAGCGCTTCGCGCTCTGCCTCGTCGGCGGCCAGGGCCCAGCGGAGCTTGGTAGCCACCCACTCGGCTGTGTACTGGCAGTGGTAGCCACCGGCCGGGGGCATCCACTGGGCCGGGTCCTTATCCGATTTGCTGCGGTTCGACTTGGCAGTGACCGCGATCAGCGTCAGGGGTGACGCCTGGTCGTTCGCGTACGCCTCGCGGCGCGAAGCGTCCCACGCGTACCCGCCGGAGTCGTGAACCTCAGCGAGAGGAACCAGGTGGTCCACATCCAGACCGCCAGCGGCGGTCACAATGACCTCGTCGTACGGGCTCAGCCATGAACCACCGGTGAGCTTGCACCCAGCCCCGACATCGGGCGCTTCGACGGCCTCGGAGAGGATGACTTCTCGGCGAGTGTCGCAGCCATCATCAGCGTTCACGCCGCGGTTCCAGTGCTTGTACAAGTCCCGCTTGTAACCTTCACGCTGTTCCACCGCGACCGGAATCCGGTCGATCGCCTCGAACAGCAGCAGCGGCGCGACCGCCCCGGGCCCACCGGCGAACGGTGGCTTCGACATGCGAGAGGTGACGGTCAGTTCGCTCCCAGGGGTCGTTGCCGCGGCGGGAAGCGTCCCGGCGAGCAGTGGCAGAGCAGCGAAGGCGAACGCGGGCAGGCCGCGCCTCATCAGGTTCTTGATCACGCCCCGTCTTGTACCCGCCTCACGTGCGCAGACGGAAGGCTCCCGGTGCGAACTTCACCCGCTCAGCCGCGCCGATTCACCGAAGAAACGATCACTACCCGGTCAGTGCCGATCAGCACCCAGAGCTTTCTGGCACGCCTGGGAGCAGGCGGCCCACTGGCCCCTTCCCGCTTGCTCCACTGGCCCTCGCTGGCAATTTGAAGTGTGAGCAGAGATGCAGGACAGCCAGCCCAACGCCTCAGGACATCCGAGTCAAGAGGGTGCGGCCGCGGGCTGGCTGTGATGCGGGGTTCGATCGCCGGGTGACCGCAGGCCATAGGGCCAGGGGTCCCGGAACGTTGCCAGTGAGCAGACGCCTCCGGGCTAGTCGGCGCTGCAACCTTCCCTGAACGACCGGGCGGTAGAGAGCGTGCGGATCCGGCAAGCCGATCGGCAGGCCAAGCGCCTGCCCGCGACCAGACGTGCCGCGAGGCCAGCGCCTGTGCAGCCTCATCCGTAGAGCAGCCCAGTCCCATGGTGCAACAGAACCGTAGGCGCGGGACAGCGAGCGACCCACTGCCACCAGGCACAACCAGACGCGACGCCACCCTCCCTCCTTGCTATTCCAATAGCAAGGAGGGAGGGTGGCGTGGTGACCATCCAGCACATCCCAGACGCACAACAGGACCGGCGGGCCCTCCTGCTGCTCGTCAACGACGACCGGCAGCTGCTGCTGTGCGGCAACTACTGCGGCACCTGGACCATCCCGTCGATCCAGACCGGAACGGGCGCAGAGCCCGCCGCTCAGGTACGGCACCACCTCGCCCACGCCTTCGGAATCAGCAATCCGCGGCTCGCAGCGGTCCGCGGCATCCACACCTCCGGCAGCGATCAAGCCTGGGAGTACGAACGGGTCACGGAGACCCACCTCCTGGTCTGCCGGATCACCAACGAGGACGCCCGCTCAGCGTGCGACCGCGAAGGTCGATACGCCCTATGGACGCTGGAGGACCTCCGCCACCGGCGAAGGCAGGTAACCCCTCAAGGCATGATCACGTTCCTGGCCGGCTTCCTGGAGGGTTGGCTGCCCGACGGCCGTCACACGCTCCACTGACTCATCCCCGGAAGGGCTTCGATCCGGTGCCGACACCCTCCGCGCACGGCAGATCAACCCCGCCCACGCACACCACAATTAATGGGGTCCGGCCCAAGGTGACAGAATAGAACTGGCGTGCGAGAATCGCCGGGGGTTTCAAGAATTCAACCTCGTATGAGGTAGGATTTTTGAAACTCATCTGTCTGGAGGGGACTTGCAGCACCTGGATCCGCGGCAGTGCGACGAGCGCTTAGCTGAGCTCGACTTCTCAATAGACGTCTTCCACCTGGCCTTGGGCCTGGCGGCGGAGGACGTGCGTGGCTGCACGGACATGGACGCTCCCTCCATGAGGGGAACGACGTTCTGGAGCCGCACCAACCGGTATCTGGCCGAGCAGCTGACGCCGCTGGGCTGGGAGTACACGACCAGAGACAGCATCCTCCGGACGATCCACCCGGATCGGACGCACGTGGTCACCGCGATCAGCGCGGCCGGCGGAGTCGGCGACCTCGACGCCAAGGTGAGGTCGAAGAACCCGAAGGGCCCGAAGATGGCCCGCGTGGTCGAGAACAACGGCCAGTTCGTCCTGATGACACCGGACGAGGTGCGCTGGGGGCAGGAGCTCGACGAGATGCCCACGTGGTGCCTGCTCTACAAGCGGGACGACAATGGCATCTCCGCGGAGCTGTCGCTGCCCGTGAAGATGAACGGTGCATACGTCGACGAGTGGATCGAGCGGATCCCGCTCGATCTTCCGGACCTGGCTGACCCCGGGGTCGACGTCGCGCTGCTGGACGACCCCGGTGACGGGGAAAGCCCGCAGGTCATGGTGGAGTACCTGGGAGGCTGACGTACGAGGCAAGACGGCGATGGAAGTGGGATGAGGTACGTGTTCACCCCGGAGCGGCTGCTCCTGGCGCGACAGCGGCGGCGGATGACGCTTGCGGCGCTGGCCAAGAAGTCAAGCATCTCGGCGCAGAGCATCACGGCGTTCGAGAACGGCCGCAAGCAGCCCTCGGAGGACAGCCTCGCTTCCCTCGCCGACGCGCTCCGCTACCCGCCGGCCTTCTTCTGCCGACCGGCGCCCGTGGAGCTGACGCCCGATGCCGTCAGCTTCCGGGCCCCGTCGAAGATGACGGCGCTCGAGCGGGACAGCGCACTGAGTTCGGGGGCGATCGCAGCCGAACTGAACATGTGGCTGGAGGAACGTTTCAAGCTGCCGGAACCGAGCCTCCCGACGTTCCCGCACCGCTCTCCCACCGAAGCGGCAGCCCAGGTCCGCGCCGCCTGGGGGCTGGGCGAGGCTCCGGTGGTGAACATGGTGCACCTGCTGGAGTCGAACGGGGTCCGGGTTTTCTCCCTCGCGCCCGACTGCCTGGACGCTGACGCGTTCTCCACCATCAAGGCCACGACCCCGTTCGTGTTCTTGAACACCCGCAAGACCGGGCAGCGAGGGCGCTTCGACGCGGCCCACGAGCTCGGGCATCTCGTTCTGCACTGCCAGCACCGCATCCCGCGCGGTCCGGCCGCCGAGGCCGAGGCGGACGAGTTCGCCTCGGCCTTCCTGATGCCGCAGGCCGGAATTCTCGCCCAGCAGCTCCACAACGCCTCCGTCGAGCGGATCCTGAGCGCCAAGCGGAAGTGGGGAGTGTCGGCCATGGCGCTGACCTACCGGTTGCGCAAGCTCGGTCTGCTGTCGGAGTGGCGGTACACACAGACGGCCAAGGAACTGTCCCGGCGTGGCTACCGGCGTGGGGAACCCGACGCCAAGGAGATGGCCCGGGAGTCGAGCCAGCTTCTCGCCAAGGTCTTCCAGGCTCTGCGTGGCCAGCGCATCTCCCCCCAGGATGTCGCCGCAGATCTGGACATCTCACCGGCGGAGCTGAACGAGTACGTCTTCGGGCTCGTTCCGGTGACCGCTGTCGTGGGCACCGGGGGCGGCGAAAGCGGCGCAGGACAGGCTGCGCGGCCGGCCCTGAGTCTCGTCCCCAGCTGACGGTCGCGTGAGGGCAGTTCACCAGGTGGTCGGCACTCTCGCCCAGACGGTCTTGGTGCCGCTCGGCGAGCGCGACCACCCCCATTGCGAGCTGAGCCGGCCCACCATGTGCAGACCGCGCCCGTCGCTGTCCAGAGGTGCGGTCGGACGCGGAAGCGGTGGCGCGGGACTGCTGTCGGTCACAGCGCAGATCACCGCCTCCTCCCTGCGCATCAGACCGAGCCATGCACGGCCCGGCTGCTGAGCGGGAACATCCGCGCGCAGCGCGTACTGGATGGCGTTGGCCGCGAGTTCCCAGGCCACGGTCACCACGGTTTCCCCGCCTGAGGCCGCGCCCCACTGGTCCATGACCGTGCGAGTGAACGCACGCACACTCACACCCGACTCCTCCTGGGCGCTCAGACTCTTCGCCGCGAACCCGGCAGCACTCACCCCCAGGGCAAGACCCCAGTCCAGGGGGTTTGAGAGAGCGAGGTTACCGATTTCGGGTGGGATCATTCCGGCCAGATCGGCGAGTTCCCCTCCGTCTAATTCGTGACTCTCAGTCATCAAGCCTGGTCCGCACGCCATCCGCCCCTCCACACAGGTGATCAATAGCTTCGGATCGCTGTCGGGTCACGTGGCTAGTATCCAGGCCTGCATCCCGCTCATGCAATTGCACCGGGAATTGCATGACGGAAGGAGGGGTGACGGCGGGAGACGGCCGGACGGTCATGGCCGAGAGGCAGGGAAGGCGAAACATGAGGGCGAACAACTACAGGGGAGAGAGCTTGTATCGCAACGGAATTGCCGCCGATTCACTCGAAGGCGTTACCTGGGTGAAGAGCCGGCACAGCGACCACCAGGGAAACTGCGTAGAATTGGCAGAGCTGCCGGGCGGCGCGGTCGCATTGCGCAACTCCCGCTACCCGCAAGGGCCGGCGCTGATCTATACACGCGCAGAGATCTCAGCTTTCGTGTCCGGCGCCAAGGACGACGAGTTCGCTTCGTTCACAGCCTGATAATTATCAGGACATAACGCTTTCCCGGCGCCACGGGGGGCTCCTGCATGGGACAATTCAGCTTCACACGTCCCGTTGCAGGAGTCCCGATGTCCGCATTCCAGAGCCCCGGCATCCCGTCTCTCGACCTCATGCTCTCCGACCCCGGGTCGAGTCCCACCGTGCTGCGGATCGCGATCGGTTCGCGCCTGCGGAAGTTGCGTGAGGCGGCCGGCTTTTCCCCGCTCGAAGCATCCGCGCATATTCGCTGCCATGATTCCAAGATCAGCAGGATGGAGTGCGGCAAGGTCCCTCTCAAGGTGCGTGACGTCCAGGACCTGCTCGAGTTGTACGGAGTGGACCCCATGGAGCGCGCGGCGTCAGCGGATCTCGTGGAGCTGTCCAACAGGTCGGGCTGGTGGGAGCGGTACAACAACGTGGTTCCGGAGTGGTTCGACAAGCTGATCGGGTTGCAGGAGGGTGCCTCGATCATCTGGACCTACGAGGTACTGCTGGTGCCGGGGCTGCTCCAGACGCCCGAGTACGCCTTCGCCGTAACCCAGAAGGGGTTCCCCCTCGCCGACCGCCTCGACATCGAGGCACGCGTGAACCTGCGGGTCGACAGGCAGAAGATCCTCAGCCGGCCGGACGGCCCTCGTCTGTGGGCGCTGATCGACGCCAGCGTCCTGGATCGTGAGATCGGGGGCCCTGAGGTCATGTACGGACAGATCAGCCACATGATCGACCTGATGGACCATCCGCGGATCACGCTGCAGATCGTGCCCGCCGACTTCGTCGTCGCCATAGGCATGCCGGTCACGCTGATCCGCTTTCCGCTGGACCTGCCCGACATCGTCTATCTGGAGAACTCCTTCGGCGCCAACTACCTGGACCGCGCCAAGGAGACCACGCACTTCCGGGCGCTGCTGGACCCGCTCGCCTCCAAGGCGCACAGCCCCGAGCAGACCCGGAGCCGGCTCGTCGCCGCTCTGGAGCGCTACCGGACGACCCGGCCCACACCGCCGTATTCGAGCAGTCCTGACGTCTCCGCATAGGAACGCCCCGTATCACGCGGCCACATCGACACGTCGCCGAGGCCGGGCTCGTCCAGCACAAGACCGCTGAAGAACCGGTCGACCTCAGCCGATGTGCGCACCTGGCCCCAGGCACCCGCGGTGGAACGGTTCATGACCCGCGCAACCCGCTCGCGCAGGCCGGCGTCCTCACTCACCCACTGACTGAGGACCAGGAAACTGCCGTCGGCCAGGTGGTCAAGCAAGTCGCGTACAGCGGCACCAGGCTGCTCGGCGTCCGGAACGCAGTGGAGCACCGAAGCCATCATGACCGCGACCGGCTGCCCGAAGTCGAGCAGTCCGGCCACACGCGGAGTGCCGATCAGAGCACCACCGTCGAGAAGGTCTCCCTGCACGACCGCGGTACGGCCGTCCTCATCCATCAGAGCCCGTCCATGGGCGACGACCATGGGGTCCCTGTCGACGTAGACGACCCGGCTGGCCGAGCTCGCCCGTTGCGCCACTTGATGCGTGTTGATCCAGGTCGGCAGTCCGCACCCGAAATCGAGGAACTGCCGCACGCCGTGGCGATCGGCAAGACGATCAACCGCCGCGAGAGAGAAGGCGCGTTGGGCCTCGATGACGGCTAAGGCGTCGGGGGCCACCTCAACCAGTTCCTCGCACGCCGCATGATCGGCCGGGTAACTGTCCTTGCCTGACAGGAAATAGTCATACATTCGGGCAACGCTGGCCACCGTGACATCGACTGTCCTGGCCAGCGGTCTCTGCCCGAGCCCCATTGCACAATCACCCACGTATCCCCGCTGTCGGCCTCGTCACCAGCGAGCATCCCACGCCGAATACCGGGATTGCAGGAAGACTGCTACACCATTCACACGAAGTTGGGCCCCTTGACCAGCAATATATGACTTAGGCATATGACTGAAGCATCCAGCTGGCACCACACCGGCTACAGCACACCGGCGTACGCCAGGGGGCTCACTGGGGATCGAGGAGATCGGACATTCCCTTCCTCAGCGCCACGGTGACCGCGGGCACCTCCAACCCCATCAGGTCAGCCGTCTCCTCGAGGCTGAGCGACATCCGGTAACGCAGCAGGAAGACATCCGCCTCCTGCCCTTCCAGCGCCCGGTGCACAGCGTCCGTCCCGCGGTCATCGCAAAACGGTGGCGAGTTCCTGGCAGCCGCCACTCGCATGGTGAGGATCCTCCAGGCCTCGGAGGCAGGCCGGTCGCTCATGATGATCCGCGGCCAGTCGTCCACCAGGGCACGGAGCACCGAGTCCACCACCGCCCGTGCAGCGACCGGCGCCAGGGATCTGGCTCTGGCGTACTGGATGTAGCGGCTCTCGTTGCGCATACAGAACGCCCTGTACCCAAGGAGGACGGAAGCTTGCGGGCCGCAGGCGGTGCACCGGCGTCGGCGCACCGGCCGGGCCGTCGTGTTCACCGCTCCTCCGTCGACGATGCCCCGTCGTCCTGCTGCCGCGCAGCCGGCACTGCCAGCTTCGGCGCGGGGTCGCAGGCTCCCAGGATGGTGCTGTACACCGCTTCCCACTGCGGGCGGATGTCGGCCGGATGCCCTCCCACCGCGGTGACGAAGCGACCCGTGGTCTCCCACGTGGGTACCTCGGTCCCGGCGAGAATCGCTTCCACCTCCTCCTGGACGAGTGCACCGTTGCTCTGCTCGCATACCTCCCCCGTACTGGGGCAGCCGGCAGCCAGATGAAGCCCCCGCAGAACACCGTTGAGCCTCGTCGCGGCGTCGATGAAGTCCTGCGGTGCCGGCGGAACACCCTGCGCCATCTCCCAGAGCACCCGCAGCACGAGCGGATCGCCCCCGAACGCTTCCACCAGCTGCCGCACCACCGGCCAGCTCGGGGTGCGGTCCACCGACAGGATCCGCGAGACGTAGGAGGGAGACAGCTCCGTGTTCTCGGCTACCTCCCGGATCATCAGCCCGGAGTCCTGGTGGAGCTGGGACAGGGCTGCCGCCAACTGCCGGGAAGCCCGCCCCACCCCTTCCCTCCCCTCCTTCGGCCGCACATCGGGTACCGAAGCCGGGGCCTGACGCGCAGCCGCACGCTCCACCGACCGCATCTGCAGGCGGCGCATCACCTGCGCCTCACCCCACCGCATCCGCGCCGTCGCCACACTGACCGCAGCACCGGCCGCCACTTCCTCCCAGCTCACGGCCCTCTGCCGCGCGTCACGCACCGCGGCGCTGACGTAGTAATCGGTCTCCTTCGCCAGGGAACGCGCGCGGCCGAGCAACTCACCCAGATCAGCCCGCCCGTACTCCGCCTCCAGCAGGTCGAACGCCAGGCTGTACAGCTCCTCGGCGATGGACCGCCCCATGGGCAGCGCGTTCTGAGGCGGGCGACGCCGACGGCCATCACGCTGCCGCTGCGCGCGGCGGCGGCAGGCGAGACTGCAGTACGCCCTGCGGCGCCCCCGTCCACCGTTCTGCGGGAACTGCATCGAGCACTCCCGGCACTCGGCGAACTCACCACTTGCATCCGTCACTTCGACACCCCGCTCTGCACAGTCTTTTCTTCCGGACCACAGCGACCGCTTCCAGCGAAACGAAGAGGAATTGGGCGCTCCGCACTGATCCGGCTCGCATACGACCACCGGGGCCGGCCGGCCCACCGCACAGCGGCGGGCCGGCCGGCAACCGATCGGTCAGGAAAGGCGAACGCGCTGGTAGCGGATGTAGGAGCCACGCGTAGCAGCGATGCCGAGCACCACGAGCACCATGCTCACCGGCGCTCCCCACATCCCGGTGACCAACAGCAACGGCAGGAGCACAAGGCCCACGAACAGCCCGGCCCGCAGAGTGACATCCCAGGCACTCACAGCCTGGGGCTCTGCCGCGAAACGGGGAGGAATGTTAGCGTCGGTGCCAACTGCGGGTAGGAAACTCCCCGCAGCATTGTTTCGGTCAATCACGATAGGTCCTCGGCTTTCGAGTCAAGGGCGATCTTCGACTGAACACACGAGGGGGCCCTTCCATGGTTGGTTGCCCTGCGGGGGCCCCACTCGCGTCACGGAACGCTACCCCCTCCTTGCTCCCCGTCGCCATTTGATGCGCTTCATTGCGCAAACACGGAGCAACGCGCGAAGACAAATTCCAGGCCGACAGCCACCTCGACACCGAGACCCGTTTCGAGAATCGATCAATATTGATCGGATGCTTTTGTTTTCGACATCACTTCCGATCGCCCCGACCTTCGCGCAATTGCACGAGGAACACCGCATGAGCTGCGACGATGTGACGCACATCTCGCCCCTTTGCCCGGTGAACTCCCCGTGCCGCCTGGCGCCCCATCCTCCGGCCGCTCGCGAGCTCCTCCATTTACGATATGTACGCATCTGCAAAGCCGCCGAGGATAGGAAGCTTCCTCTTCCTGCCCGACGGGTGCCGAAAGAACGGTGTGGTCGGGGTGCGTCTTCCTCCTGGAGGACGGGCGCCGCGACGGCTGCAGCTCACCCAGCGTCGGGCTGGGGTCCAGCCACCTGCAGGGATGCCGGCCGAGCCAATACGGCTGAGACGGCCACCGGGCGAGAGGGGAACGAGCTGGCCTCTGCACAGGGCGCGGCGGGAAGACCTCCGTAGAAGACGAGTTCGCGGGGGGGGCGAAGGCCCGATCAGAGCGGCAGCCGGGAAAAGGCTGCGGCAAGGGGGGTGCGTACGTCCGGGACGTGGAGCGGTTCGGTGTCGGCGCCGGCGCGACGCGCCGCCTCGAGCACGACGGTGATGTCGCCCTTGGCCAGGGTCTCCGCCGGGCAGCTCCTGCACTCTCCTTCGGGCCGGTGCCCGGGCGTGCCGTCGGTGACGGCGCGGACATGACTCATCGCGTCGAGCGGACGGTCGACGCGCACGGCGTGCCAGATACCCGCCTGCTCGGCGCGGGGACGGGCGGCCGCGATCGCAGGGTAAGAGGGTGCGTCGACCCGGCCGTCGAGGGAGCGCACCACCACGACCTGGTCCAGCTGGTCGCACAGGTCGGCGGAAGGGGGGTCCCGGTCCAGCCAGGCAAGCGCCTCATCGCGTGTACCCGGACCCCACATGTACTGAGCGGGGAACGCGGTCGTCGCTCTTCGGCTGTCGAACTCCATGAGCTTGGGATCGTCGTGCACGGCGCGGACCAGGATGTAGGTGAACTCGATGTCGTCGTAGGTCTCGTCGAGCCGGTCGGCCCGTCCCATGACCGTCCTGCCGGCGTCTGCTGACCAGCCGATGGCGACAACCGACCTCTCAACGGGTGCCGGATACAGACGTCCTCCGGGAGTCTGCTGACCCCACAGGTGATTGATGGTCTCCGCGAGGTCCGACAGGCTCCGGGCAGCGTCCACCGGGGTAGTCAGGTGGTAGGTGCCGTGCGCGACCATATTGCGCAGCTCCTGATGGGTGGGCTCAAGGCTGCGATTGCGCTGGCCCCGCAACAGCCCCTGCCTGCGCGCCCATTTCAACAGCCCGGCGAGCATGCCGCTGAATCGCGTCCAGTCCCCCGTAGGCTCCATGCGGATCTCGGGGCGACTGATCTTCCGCAGCCGCTCGAAGAACTCCGGGTAGTTCGATACCGGGATCCGGTGGACCCGCCCCCGGCTGTCGCGAACTTCGATATCCCTGCCCTGGTGGTAAACAGCGAAACGGTCGCGCAACGCCTGCTCCAACGCCAACCGGGTGCCGTCCTCGATGAGGGTGAACAGCTCGTAACAGAGCACCCCGTGAGTGAAAGCGGTACGCAGCTGCTCGAACCTCTGCCGCGTCGTGTCGGCGACATCGTCAGCAAGACGGAGTCCCGCTACCACCCGCTGCTGGAAATCAGCTGAGTCCTCGGCCAGCATCCTTCCCAGGCCGAGCGGCGTGAAGCGCAGAGTCCGCTCATCGACGGCCTGCAGTTCCTCAAGCGACTTGATCTCCATACGGCAAGGCTCCGTTCATCCTGGCACCGGCCAACCTGCCAGAGTACGCCCCCCATCCTCCTGGGCAAGGAAATTTGCATCTCCTGGCGGGCACGCGGCCGACGAAGTCCCTTCGAATCAGTTCCCCATTTCGGCCTGGTGCAGGAACATCGAGGCATGCCGAAGAAGCCCTCACCGCCCCCCTACGTCGACCAGCTGCTGTCCGAGCTGACCGACATCGAATCCGCCTACGCAAACCTCCTGAGCAACTCCCAGGTGCACGAACGGCAAATGGATCTGGGGGCGGTCCAGGTCTTCGGCCATCCATGGGCCTGGGCACCGAGCGCGGCCGAAGTCGAGGCAGGCAGGATGGAACTCCTGCAGCAAGTACGTGACTGGGCACCACGGTTCCGCCTTCTCTTTCCTCACCCCACACCAGCTGTGCAACGCGGCATGGACGACGGGATCCGCTTGCTGGAGGACTGGTTGGTCCGCGAGGGCCGGGTGAAGTACCGCGCGCCCCAGGACATCCCCGAGGCGGTGACGCAATTGAAGAATTCCGTGTTGGCGCTGCGTGAACTGGTACAGCTGCTGCCGCAGGACGACTGGGCGGTGCGTGTGGTTGTCGACACCAACTGCTTGGTCGATGACCCCGACGTCACCGTTTACCAGGACGCCGTTGGCAGCGAGCGCTACATAGTCCACCTCTTGCCCGTCGTGCTGCGCGAGATTGACGACCTCAAGCGCGGTCACAACCGCCCGGAGGTCCGGGAAGCTGCTAGAAGGGCCAACCGGAGGCTGAAAGCGATGCGGGACAACGGAGACGTCCGCACGGGTGCACGTATCGCGGGCGACGTCTACGTCGTCTTCGAGCACACCGAACCCCGCAGGGAAGGCCTCCCTCGCTGGTTGGACCTGGACGTCCCCGACGACCGCTTCATCGCCTCCGCGCTGCTGCTGCAATCCGCCCACCCTGGCTCCAGGCTGTACGCCGCGACCAGCGACATCAACCTGCAGACCAAACTCGCGGCGGTAGGCCTCCCCTACATCGAAGGCCCCGACGCCGTGTGAGCCGACGCCTGAGCATCTGCCACTGACGGGTGAGGTGAAGACGGAGCTAGGAGCTGTCCGGCCGATCATGCTGCTCGTTGGGGTGCTGGCGTGGCGAAGACCAGCGTGAGTAACGGAACGGACAGCATGCTCTGCCTGTGGGTGGAGCCGCGGGGAACCGATCACTGGATGCGCCCGGGTGAGGAGCTCACCGCTGTGACGCAGACAGCGCCCGAAGCGCCTCACACAGTGCCGGATGGGGAGCCTCACAGGCCTTTCCCTATCCCTGGTTTACTTCAGCCACTCCAGCCTCAGTAAGCATTGCGAAGAACGTCGAGATGGGACCGGTGCGCCCGGATCGATCCGAGGTGAAGACCAGCCTTTGCGCCGCCCTGGACAGACCCACGAAGAAGGTCGATGTCCCTTCGCGCGGATCGTTTCCGAGCGACCACCACTGCCTGCCATGAATACCGAGAAAGAACACGGTGTGATATTCGAGACCCTTGCTGCGGTGGGTGGTGAGCAAAACGACAGCATCAGCGGATTCGAATTCATCGAGCACCACGCCCCAGTCGTCTGCTCTCTCAAGCACCGTCTCAAGGCGCGCTTCGAATGCATCGGTGACGAGATCGAACTCCTCTCCAGGCGCAGAGGCCCTTACGTAGCGGCGCAGGGCCGCGCTGTCCACGAGATCGAGCACCTTTCCGACTGTGTCAGCCGCGGACGTGATCGACGGAGGGTGAGCCTGAAGCCAGGCACGCAGCCGCGTGGTCAGGTCGCTCAGATCGTCGCTGACACGCTGTTGGACTGTCTCGTGATCGGTTGCGCCGTGTAAACGCTCTAGAGTCGCCGACATCTCCTGCCACAATGCGGCGAGGCCACGAGGTCGGTGGGCCAGTCGGAGCAGCCCCACGAACAAGCGACTCGTCTCGCTCTTCAGTAGATCCTGGAGGGCCAGCTTCCCGACCCGCGCGTCGTCATTGCGGACCCGGATTCCGTGCGCAGCGAGGCGAGCCCGAAACAGCGGCTCGAAGTCTTTGACTTTCTGCCGTGCGATGAGCGCAAAGTCTGCCGGCGTACGGTCCGAGCCGGCGATGTCCCGGGCGATCCAGTCGGCGATGTACCGCGCCTCCCTTTCTTCTCCGGAGAACGTCCACAGCATGGCTGGCTCGTGCCCGGCCTCGGCAGTTGCTTTCGAGGTGGCCCGCACTGCGGCCGGGTCGAGTTTGCTGGCGATTACGTGCTGGAGTCCGACCAGGGCGTCGCTGGAACGGAAGTTCCACGCCAGCCTGTAAGTGGAGGCATTGAAGGTGCTGGTGAAACGCTGGACAGCTTCGGGCACAGCGCCGGCCCAGCCCATGATCCGCTGCTTGCTGTCCCCGACCGTGGTCACCGCAGTCTCCTCGCCGAAAACTGACGTGAGGAAAGAGAACTGCGCGCTGGTTGTGTCCTGGAATTCATCGACGAACACGATGGGGTAGGTCATTCGTAGGGCACGCCGAAGCTTCGGCACCGCACGGACCAGCAGCTCGGCAAGCCGATTGAGCATGACGAAGTCGACTTCCGCCCTTCCGGGCCGCAGGTAGCGGGCGCGCCACCACTCGCATACGGCATAGGAAGCAGGGTCGATATCATCGTCCGCCGGTAGGCTCTCGGGTAGGTTCCATCCCCCGACAATGTCTGAGACGAAGCGCCCTGACTGGAACCCTAGTTTCCCGTCCAGCGCCTGTGGGGCTGAGAAGGCGACGGAGTTGAGAAAAGCGTCTACTTCGGATTTGGGTGCGTCGCGGATGTCATACCCGTGGCTCATCCTCCAGTCCTGCGGAAGAGCAAGCGCGAATCGGTCCACCAGCCCCTTCGTGAAGGCGTCGAAGGTCATGGACGCGAATCGGCTGGCGTGCTCCGGAGCACGGGCAGCGACCCGGCGGCCGAGGTTGGCGGCCGCATCCCGCTTGAACGAGATCGCCAGAATGTGCTGTGGCCACGGGCACAGTCCGGTTTGCAGGAGATAGGAGGCGCGTTGAGCAAGGAACTCCGTCTTGCCCGCACCGGGGCCGGCCACGACCGCCACATTGCCAGTGTCCCGCAGAGCCGCCCACGCGGCTGGTTCCAGATCCTCGATTCCCGCCGGGCGCCAATCCTTAACCGAGATCAGGCTTGTTGGCAGCTGAGTTGGAGCGCCTCTTGCGACCCGGCGGTCGGAGGCACTCACAGTGAGATCTCCTTACGAATGTGCTCCACGAGCGCCACAAGCTCTTCCGGCGCGTTCAGTCGAAGCTCCTCGTCACTGAGGCGGCCGAGCGCGCTCAGGTGGGTACTCGGTTTCGAACGCGACAAGAACAGGTACCGGTACC
The DNA here is from genome assembly GCF_056172905.1 of Streptomyces sp. iso_384. NCBI lineage: Bacteria > Bacillati > Actinomycetota > Actinomycetes > Kitasatosporales > Streptomycetaceae > Streptomyces > Streptomyces sp. iso_384. The sequence goes on along the minus strand of NZ_JBWBTT010000001.1, from coordinate 740,891 downwards.
AGCCCAGCCACTCGGTCCGTTCCTCATTCCAGTAGTCCGGCCTGGTTCCCTTTTCTCCCAGGACCGTGGTGGTGGGATCACTGGAATCCGGCCCGCGCTTGCCATGCTCGAGGTGTGTGTAGGCTCTCTCGAACGCGCACAACATGGCGTAGTCGAGGTCAAGCGGATCGGAGTAGAAGACGGCGAATTTTCTCAGGTGCTTCAGGATCAGCTTGATGTCCCGGAGGAGGAGGCTGTCGTGGATCTCGCTGACCTTGTCATATCCAGCAAGCCCTTCCAGAGGGGTGAGCCCGTTGTCCATGAGGCGGTTGCAGGCGTCACGAAGTCGCGCCGGTCCCGCGCCGACCTTGCCGTAGTCAAGGTCCAGCAAGGTGGCGTGGGGGATATCCAGGTCGCGGAGCAGCTTCCACATGTGGTTGGTGTGCCTGCCGTCGAGCGGCACCATCGCTACGAAGGACGGGTCCAGCTGTACACCGCGGGCCTGGGCGATCCTGGGGATGACTAGCTGTTCGGTGTCGCCTTCGCCGAGCACCACGAATTTGGCAAAGTACAGCTCCGGGTGGGCACGCACTGCCTCCCGAAGGTACTTGCCCGCCTCGGTAGTGTCGTCGGGGAGGGTGATCTCGCGGACGGATGCTGTCGCAGCGGCCGATCCTGTACGGAAGTATCGGACGTCCTCCGGACGGATACGGGGCATGACGCTAGCGGAGTGGCTGGAGAGAACCGTCTGGGTCGCTGTGGTGCCGCTCAGATCTTGCAGTTGGCCAACGATCCGCGAGAGGAAGAATGGCGAGAGGTTGTTCTCGGGTTCCTCGACTGCGATCAGGGTCAGGTGCGGCAGGTGGGCGGCCTGCAGGGTGAATTCGTCGCCGTGCCGGCCGGAGTAGACGGCGGCCTCGACGTCGATGGCCGCCGCCGCCAAGGCGAGGTGCAGGAGCGACCGCTGCCCGTCGCTCAGCATGCGGGCTGGCTTGGGCTGAGCGTTGTGGTCGGGCTCAAAGACAAGCTCGGAGTCGCGGACCAGCTGGTTGAAGTCGCCGTTGAGTAGGCGCAGTTTGGGGTTCGCATGCATTCCTGCGTCGTGCAGTTCCTGCCACCGGGCCGTCAGTGCGCCTTCGACCGCTTGGACCACGGGCTCCTCGGTGAACCCTTCGGCGAGTTCAGCGGCGTGACCGCTGACGAGATGACGCAGGCTCGTGGACCACTGCGCAGCTCGCCATAGTCGGCTGCGGAGAAAGGTCGTTACTTGGCGCACGCCGTCACGGGAGGCTGGGATGTAGATCATCTGGATACGGCTGCGCTCCGCAGGACTGAGCTGCACGTAGTCGTCCTCGCCGTACTCCTCGGCAAGGGTGTTGACGATCACGCGGGATTCGGTGATCGCCCCCTCCACGGTGCCGTCATCGACCCACTTGGCCCGGAGCGCTATTCGGACCTTCAGGTCGCCGTCCTCCTCGGCGGCCATGCGCCGGAAGAACTCCGGGACCGCTCGAGAGGTGCTGGACTGCTGCTGCTCCGCATCCTCTGCGACATCTCCACCGTCGTCTGCACCCGCTTCGCCGCTTTCCGCGCTGCCGTCGAGTTCAGGGAAGGCGAGCACTGCTTCGATCGTGAGCTCACGGCTGGCGGGCAGGACCGTCTCGCCGACGGGAACGTGGAAGTCGTCCACGCGTACGGACCGTTCCTGGCCGGATATCCCGAACAGCCGCAGTAGCGCCTCGCAGGCAGCGGTTTTGCCCGAACCGTTGGCTCCTATGAAGGCAGTCATGCCCCGGTCCAGGCGGACGGAAGTGCGCCCCGGTCCGAAGCACTTGAAGTTCTCCAGCACGAGATTCTCGATGAACATTCGTCACTTTCCGGTACAAGGACGTCATGAACTGCGACCGCGCACATGACGGTACCGAACCCGCGTGATTTCGGTGCCGTATCGATCGAAATCGGTGCCTGTCCGGTGAACCAGACCACCTGCCGCGCTCCAGGGAGCTGTACGACTCGCTGCTGGGCACCGCCTGGTGGAGCTGGAGCACTCCCCGCGTGGCTCGCTCACCGCTCCCGCCGACTTCACCTCCTTACGAGCCCGGCCGTCGGGCTTAAGTTTCCTGATGATCCGGGGCCGGAGCGGCGACCGGCACGATCAGCACGAGGTTGGGATCGCCGGTCGAGGCGGCAAAGACGCCCAGGGTGATCACGCGGGTCTCGCTGGTCACGAGCGGGAAGAGTCCGTCGAGCAGGGCTATGCCGAAGAGTGCGAGGTAGGCCCACGGGGTCGTGACGAGGCCCTCGACGGTCTGGAGGATGGCTTCGTTCATGGTTCCCCACCAAAGAGTGTGAGGTCGCGGGGGCGGCTGACGCCGGTCGCTGCGACGGGGACTGACACTGTCCGGCCGGCAGACCGCGGTGTGTTCGGCGGTTCGGGGGCTAACCGTCGCGCTTGCGCTGGCAGACCGGTGAGCAAGCTCGCCAGTCGGCACAGGGCCGCTGTCATGTACTGGCGCGTTTCGCCGATGGCGTCGATGGCGAATGCCCAGCCCTCGGCGTCACGCTGGTTGATCACTCGCTGGTGCGAGGTGGCTGGGTAGCTCATGGGCGATGCCGTCCTGTGCGGTGGTGGGAGGTGCCTGGCGGGTACCAAGGGGGCGAGTCTCCGCGATGCGGGGAAGGCGGTCCGCAGCGGCGGTTTGCAGGGGTTGTGCCACGCACGGCTGTCTCCGGTCGGTGATGCAGGAGGTGCTGCGCCCGCTGCGCTGCGGCACGGGCAGAGGCGAGCGATCAGGGTCGTGGCGCACATCGCGTAAGGGGCTTCCGCGGCAGGGCCGGTCGCGATGCTGGCCAAGGCCACCAGGCCCGCCTCGCCCAGTCGCAGCGTGCTTCTGCTCCAGGCCATCGGCGGAGCGGCCGCCCCGAGCCGTGGCGGGCACAGCAGGAACCGCGAGATGGGCAGGAGCGCGAGGCGGCCGTGGCCATCCGCGTGGTGGCGAGAACGCCAGGATGAGGTGTGTGCCGTCCATAGCCCTCAGGCAACGGGAGGACCGTTTGGCGCATGCGAGGCCCTTCGTGAAGCTTCGATGAAGTGCGTTCTCGAAGATCAGGCAGGCATGCTGGCCGCAGGCAGCGGTGAGGACGGCCAGGCTCTCAACCGGGCAGGCGGGCGGCTGACTGCGAGAGTGGTGTTCGGCAGCCGCAGGCCGGTCGGCCTTCCGCCGTTCCGCTTTCCTTGACCTTGATCACAGCGGGGATGCCGGGAGTTCCGAGCCCCCGAGGGTGGCGTGTCCCCGTGCGGCCGTGCCACGGGGGTGCGTGTTCCCTGCTCTGTCACCTGCGCTCCCTCGTGCCGCTCATATGGGTGAACGGAAGATTTACGAGGCTGTCGGCGGTCCACGCAGCGGTCGGGCAGAGCCCTCCGTGCCCTGTTCAGCATGCCGCTCGACCGAGGTGGGCACGGGCTGCTGTGGTGCGTAGGCTCCCACCGCAGCAGCACCGCAGCACACGGCGCCGGCTGGGCTGCTGATCCGGGTGTCATCCCGCCTGCAGCCCGGGAACGCTGGGGTTCTACCTCTCTCCTGAGTGGTGGTCAGCAGTCCTGCTGCGGCCGCATCTACGGCTCCCGCGGCAGGCCGTGCTGCAATCCTTAAGAGACGTTACGCCCGGTCAGAAGCGCTTCTGACAGGCTGCGTTGGTGCGGCAGGGGAGGCGGAGCCCGACACGCCGCGCGCTCCTGACACATGGGCCCAGCTGAGGTCAGCCCGCGCGCTCCTGTGCTGCTGAGGCCCTAAGGTGATCGCCATGCAGCCGACCGACGATGCCACCACCAACCCCAGCTTGGTCGTGACGGACATGGACTCCCTGATTCGCGAGTGCGACGCCGGCCTGGCTACCTACGACGCGGAACTTGTCCGCCTGGCTTCGGGAGTCGCCACGCTGCAATCGAAGATTGCTGACGTGCTCTGCACCAGGCAGAGCACGGAGGAGACCCGCGATGACGCGATCCGCGTCCGGGAAGACCTCTTGAGGGCAACACGGGCGGGGGTTGCCCTCAGAAGCGGTCAGCGCCGAGGAGGCTCCCAGGGCACGGACGCCCCCGAACCCGGCGCGGACGAAGTGGTCGACGACGCCGATGCGTCCGCGAGTTCTCCGCCGCCGTCACCGGATGCCCCTGTGACCGAGGGCACAGACCATGCGGAGGCGGCTGGGTCGCCGACGGGACCCGACGCTTCGACGCTCGGCCCGCGCACCGCTCAGGCGTTGCAGGTCATCGTGAGCGAGCCCGGACTGCGGTGGACACCGAAACTCCTCGCGGTCCAGCTGGAGGGCCAGGAGGCCGCAGCCGACCAGAAGGCACACAATCGTGCCCGGGCGCTGATGGACGGCCTGGCCAAGAAGAACTTCCTGGTGAAGCACCAGGACGCCGAGCGGCGCTGCCACTTCGCGCTTGCCTCGACGGTGGGGGCCGCTTAGAAGCCCCCCTTTAGGCGACCGCCTCCCGCGTGCTAGCAAGGTTTGCAGGCCGGCGCTACACGCGCGGGGGCGGTCTCATACGACTCTCGGCCGTACCCCCACGTTACCGGTTCCTGGACGGGCAAAGGGTGGTTCGGCCTGCTTTTCGCCCGATCGGGAGGTCGAACCCCATGCACCAGACGCATCATCAGATTACTCCGGGCCGGATGATCCGGACGGGAACTAGCCCTCGCTACCGCGCCGATGCGCGGGAACTGGCTGGTGGCGGGCACCGTCGTCACCCGTCGGCCATTTCGTGTGCTGCGGCCAGAGCATCTCTTCGAGACTCTCCTCGAGGCTCGCGAGCGTAAACATGTCGGGCCACACAGTTCCAGCGAGGATGTTGGAGATGACCTGCCGGTTGACGCCGGAGGCGGTCGCCAAGGCATTGGCCGACAAGCCTCGCCGCTCCATCGCTTCCGACAGCGCCCGGGCAAGCGCCTGCCCGACCTGCGCCTGCCGGACGCTGTCCATCACCGCGTACGGCCATTCGCCGGCCACGGCGTAGTCGCGCGGCTTTTTTCCACGTCTTGTTCCTCCGGGCATGCGACCAGTGTGACGGACGGGATGCCGACTTGCGCACCCCGAACCACCATGAGTTGCTATCAGAGTAGCAACCATCGGGATGTGCGCCCCCTCTCTGCTGAAAGGTGTTGTGTCTAGTGTCGACTCGACAGGCGGGAGCACCACCGGTCACCGGCCGAGCCCGGCTGGCCCCCGGGGAGCGGCTGATGCCGGCGCCGAAACTGCCGGCGGACCAGTACCTCCTGGTGCTCGTTGCGGCCTGCTCGGCGGTCAACCCGGTAGGGGCGGCCGAGCTGGCGGCGGCTACCGGAGTCATCGCCAAGAACTGCGGGCTGGTACCGGTGTTCGCGATGGACTGTGGCCTGCTCGTCAAGGGGCACCGGCGGGCGACGTATCTGCCCAGCGGCAAGGGCCGGCACATCGCCCGGGCTTTCGAGCGCAGCGAGAGCGAAGGGCGGGCCGCGGTGCGGAACAAGTGGAAGGGCCGGTGGTTCGCACGGGCCGTGAGGGAGCGCTGCCGCTACGGACCGGTCTCACGCGAGGGTCTGGTGGCCAAGCTCATGACAGCCGCCCGTGCCGAAGAAGGGCGCATCAAGCAGGCTCACGTCCTGCTCGACCTGATGGTCGCCGTCGGCCTGGTCACCGTGGAGGAGTCCGGTGAACTCCACTGGTACGAGGGAGCCTCCCACTCGGATTCCACCCCCGGCCCCCCCGGCACCGACACCGCGCGCGAAGAGGCCACACAGGACGGGGTCCAGGAAGAGCTGCCCCAGGGAACGGACCCGCCACAGACTGAAGGGACAGACCCCGGCGACCGCAGCCAGGAGAGGCACTCCTATCAAGGCGAAGGTTCCCAACCGCCCGCGTCAGAGGTTCCCCGCCCACGCGGCAACGTGCCCGGCGGAGAACAGGCAGCCGAGGACGCAAACACTGAACAAGATCTTCTGTCTCTGCTGCTGCCGCCGATCCTTCTGGCAGACCTGACCCGCCTGACCTCGACGGAAGTCCTCGAGCTTCACCGCCACCTGAGAGCCGTCACAGCCCTCACCGCCAAACTCCGGGGCCATCGCATCACCTGAACCCGGAAGACAGAAAAGTCCGGCAGCGCCAGCTTCCTTGGCCGGTGCGGCGCTGCCGGACTCCCACCTCCACCCGACAACCCGCCCGGCAGAGCCGTGCGGGAAGGGAGCTTCGGCATGTCCTCACACAAGGCGAGGAACACCCACGGTAGCGCGGCCGATCACGTGCCCGCCCACGTTCACTTCAGTTCCGGACCCCTTCAGGAGGTGGTCCACCATGGCTAGGGCCACCATCCACCGGGCTCTGCTGGAAGTCAGCCGTCAGTGGCTGCAGCAGGCAGCCGACGGCGACATGGCCATCGAGACCGTCGACCTCTACATCCAGATCAGTGAACGGTTCGATGCCTTCGCCGCCGCCCACAGCATCCACCGAATGGATGACGTCACCGGACAGGTGGCCGAACTCTTCATCGACGCTCCCGGCCGCGACCGGCGCGACAACATCACCCTCGTCCCGACGGGCAGCACCCGCCGCCAGCGCCGCTCCGCCCTCGCCTCGCTCTTCGTGCACGCCCGGGCCCTCGGTATGACCCAGGCCGCGCCCCTGCTCGACTCTCCCCCCATCCCACGACCGCCTCGCAGCACCGGCGCCGAACTGAGCGACGCCGAGATCGAGGACCTCCAGTTCCACTCCGAACGCGGCATGCCTGTGACCCGGCATGCCGCCTTGTTGGCCTTGCTGCTCTCGGGTCTCGGCAGTGCCGAGACCTCTCAAGCAACCCCCGGCGATCTGGATCTCGCCCAAGCCACCGTGACCACCGAAGGCAGCACATACACAACCCCCAGGACCTGCTCGCTCAGCCCCTGGTCCGTGCGCGCCCTCCGTCTGCGCGCCGACTACCTGGCCGAGCACCGGCCCGGACAGAACCGCCTCGTCACCAGCGACTCCTCCACCCGGTACACAGCGCAGGCCAGCGTCGGCGCCGGCTTCAACGACATCGCACGCCTCTCGGGCCTCGCGACCGCCGCCCGGAGGGTCGAACCCCGCGACATCACCCGGTACGTCGCCCGCCAGGTGCTGCTGCAGACCGGCCAGATCTCTGAAGTCGCCCGACGGCTGGGCCTCTCATCCCTCGACAACGCAGCCGAACTCGCCGGACTGGCCTGGAAGACCGGCGGAGACCCGCGATGACAACCCGCAGAGCTGCACGCCCCAAGCCCACGTCCAAGGCCTCCCCCAAGCCCACGAACTCCCCACTGTCCTACGTCTACGGACCCGTCCCCGACGACGCCTTCGGAGCGAAGAGCGATCCACCAGAACCGCACGGGCCGCAAGCCCCGCACCTGATCACCGACCACCGTTTCGCCTACCTGATCAACAACCCGGACCTCTACACCGCGGCCGACACCCTGCCCGGGCCCCGACCGGTCGGGCGGCCCCCGCACCATCCGCCCGTCGTCTATCTGATCTTCCTTTGCTCGATCTCCGTCTTCGGATCCGCCCGCGCCACTGCCGCCCATTTTCAGGACGAGGACTGGTGGAACCGCGTCCGCTCAGCGATCCGCACGAACCTGGGCGACGAGGCCGCGGACGCACTGCGGCCGACCGGCCCCACCCGCAGCAACTGGAACCACTACTTCCGTAAGTACCTCAAGCCTGCTCACGACAAGATTCGTGACATCAGCGGCGACTTGTGGGTCGAACAGGCCCTGGCACACGGGATGCTCTGCGAAACCAGCAGGAGAGCCAGCCGCGTCCGCCCAGAGCGCCAGCAGGTCCTCCACGGCGACGCCACCGTCGCACGGCCCCCCTCCGGGCACTCCGAGCACGAGACGCCCGACAAAAGGACCGGCGAGATCCGCCGACACCGAGTGGACGAAGACGCGGGCATCTGCGTCGAAGGCGGTGGAAAGCAGGTCTACGGCAACAAATTCCTTTCCACAGCCGTACGCCTGGCCGCCACCCCTCACAGCCGCGTGATCCTCGCCCTGGAGTCCATCCGCCACAAGTCTCCGGCGGAAGACCCCCACCGCGAGTCAGAAGGGGTCGCGCTGGTCGCCATGGTCAAGCGCATCCTCAAGCGCGCCCGCGGCACCAAGGCCGTCACCTACGACGTCGCCCTCCGCGGCAGGCACCGCGCCCCCCTCATCGCCGAGGGCCTCGTCGTGTTCACCTCACAGCACGACGGACTCACGCCTCAATCCCTCATGCGCTACAAGAAGGGGACGTGCTCCCACGACCTCTACGTGGCCGAGGGCAGAGTGTGCGAACGGCGCCTCACCGACGGCAGCAAAACGCTCTACACGCCTCTGCCGGTCGAAGAGCTCGAGTGCCGTGGCGGTAAGAACAGCACGCGCTTCTACCACCGCATCACCATTCCCTGCCCCGCCGAGACTCACCAGCTCCGGGTTCGTGTCGACGAGACCGGCGAAGACCGGCAGGTCGACCCTAAGACGAAGAAGCAGCGCTTCAACCGCACCGAGCATCTTCGCCAGGTACCTCCCGACACCCCGGCCGGCCGCCGCCTGAAAGGCTTCCGCCAGGACAGCGAGTCCATCCACTCACGCTTCGACCAGGCCTACCCCCACGAGCGAGTCCCGGCATACGGCGCCAAGGGAGCCCTACTGATCTACCTGGGCTACGCCTGGCTGAACAACTCGATCACCCGAGCACTCAACCCCCTCCACCCCTGACACCCCAGGCCCCCCTGCACACCAGGACGCCCGGGCCAGATCCCCCAGCAAGCCACGCACCCATACGTCCAGCACACCACCCGCTACACTGGCGGCGGCGAGCAGACCCTCACCGGTCGATCACCAACCTGTCCAAAACATGTCAAAAACTGACTCCATACATGGCGTCTTTTTAGACACATTTTTGGGCAGATCCCCGCCTTCGTAGCTCAGGGGATAGAGCACCGCTCTCCTAAAGCGGGTGTCGCAGGTTCGAATCCTGCCGGGGGCACACGTACGACCGAGCCGACCTGGGGCTTCCCCTCCAGGAAGGCCCTGTGGCCGTCGGCTTCACTCTACGGAGTGGAGTCGGCCGCTCGCGGGGGAATGTCGGCCTCGCCTGCTTCGGCTCCATGGCGGCCTGCCCAACGATGAGCGCATGTCACTGCACCGTCTGCGTTCGCTCACCCGCCGCGCGGTTCCCGCGCTGCTGGTCGTCCAAGTCGCCCTGCTCCCTCTCCAGTCCGCCTCTGCCGCCGAGCACGGGGCGCCCCCCTGCCGGTCGTCCGACACCTGTGGTTCGGTCATCGTCGCCCCGGTCTCCCAGGCGGCTCCGGACGAGGGTGACTGCACCAGCCCGGAGCCGGTCGTGTGTCTGATCCGGAGTGAGACCCCACAGGAGCGCGAGGTCGCCCGGGATCAGCGGATGCGGTATCACGAGCTTCTTGAGGACATGGAGCGTACGGAGTGCGCGATGCGCGCCGAAGGGCGCTCGGAGGAGGAGATCGCCCGCACCCTGGTGCAGATGCGCAACGACGCCAAGGACGTCGTCCGGGCCGGTATGACCCCGGAGCAGGTCGCGGAGCTGGAGGCGCGTAACCAGAAGAAGTACGGCAACCCGCTCGGCCCGACGGCGGACCAGCTCCATCTGAAGTACGGCTCCTGGGAGAAGGTCACCGAAGCCGCCACGCGTTCGAGCGCGGCCGTGGACCGCGAACTCGGTCTGGAGTTCCGTCACTGCCCGTGTGACGTGCTCCAGGCCGCCTGACGCGACCCGCACGTCGGGTGGTCGTACGGGAGGGAGTGCCGCTGCGGCCCGCCCCCGCCTCGGCGAGGGTGGGGGCGGGCCGCAGCGGTGTGTCAGCCGTTCGGGGTGTTGTCCACCTGGAAGTTCATCTTGACGGTGCCGTTGACGGCCGAGGTCGCGGTGACCGTCACGCCGTACTGCTTGCCGTCCGCGGCCAGTTGGCAGCGGATGGTGGCGTTCACCCGGGCCGGCAGGTCCTGGGGGCAGGAGAAGGCGTCGGGGGCCTGGCCCGTCTGTGCCGTCAGGGCGGCCTTGCCCTGACGGGCGACCTCCGCCTTGTCCACCGTCTGTGTCCCGCCGCCGGCGCTCGGGGTGCCGGAGGGGTCGGGTGCCGCGGAGCCGCCCGCGCCGGGGGCGTCGTCGACCTTGAAGTCCATCTTGACCTTGTCGTCGTCGACCGACGTCGCGGTGGCCGTCATCCCCTGCTTCTGGCCGCCCACGGTCACCTCGCAGCGCGTGGTCTCGCCCGCCTCGGCCTTGAGGTCGCTCTCGCACGTGACGTCGTCGATCTCGCGGCCGATCTTCTTGCTCAGGGCCACCGACGCCTGCTTCGCGACCTCTTCCTTGCTCACCGCCTTGGGGCTGCCCACACTGACCGAGCAGCCTGCGACCAGCAGCGCCGCCAGCACCCCCACCGCCGCTCGCGCCACGATCCGGCTCCGTGCCGTCTGCCGCATCGCATTCCCCCGAGATATGTTCATGTCAATCGCTTGGGCGGCCAACGTATCACTCGGCTCCGGCCGCCCCGGCCCTTACGTGACGGCCTCCTCGATCACCCGCGCCGCGATCCGCGCCATCACCGGATGCGACTCCCGGTAGTGCGCGAGCTCCATCAAGGCGATCGACAGCGCCCAGCCCCGCCCCCGCGTCCAGGTCGCGTCGTCGGCCGCCACCGCCGTACGGAAGGTCTCCCTGGCCCCGGCCGTCAGCAGGTACCAGGCCGCGATCAGGTCGACGGCGGGGTCGGCCAGGCCGGTGCAGCCGAAGTCGACGACCGCGGTGAGGCGGCCGTCCGCGACCAGGACGTTGCCCGGCTGGAGGTCCCCGTGCACCCAGACGGGGTCGGCCGTGAAGGGCAGGGCGGCCAGGGACGCGTTCCAGGCGGCGGCGGTGTTCTCCCGGTCCACGACCCCGTCCAGGGCCGCCAGCGCCTCGCGGGTCGCCCGGTCGCGGGAGGCCAGGGGCTCGCTGCGGTAGGCGGGCGGGGCGTCCGCCGGGTCGATCCGGCGCAGCGCCAGCACGAACTCCGCCAGGTCCGCCGCGAGCAGCTCGGAGGACGAAGAGCCGTCGCCGGGGCCCGGGTTCGTGCCCTCCAGCCAGGTGCAGACCGACCAGGGCCGGGGGAACGCCTCGCCCGGAACGCCTTGGGCCAGCGGGAGCGGTACGGGGAAGGGCAGGCGTGGGGCCAGCCTCGGCAGCCAGCGGTGCTCCGTCGCCACATCCGCCGCGCTGCCTTCGGTACGGGGCAGCCGTACGGATTTGTCGGCGCCCAGGCGGTAGATCGCGTTCGCGGTCCCGCTCGCCTCGACCGCCTCCACGGGCAGATCCGCCCACTGCGGGAACTGGGCGGCGATCAGGCCGCGTACGAGCGACGGTTCAATGATCATGCGGCGATCGAACCAGGCGCGCCCGGCCCGCACAACGTGCACCACATCGCCGGTAATTCGGTGGGGCGCGGCGCACCCCGTACGGGAGGATCAGCGGCCATGACCCGCCCCCCGCGCACCCTCGTCCTTCCGCCCCGCCTCACCGCCTCCGCACGGACGTTACGTACCACCGCGCTGCGGCGCGGGCTGCGGATCGTGGAGGCCACGGCCTCCGCCGTCTCGGAATCGAAGGCGGAACTCGGAGGCCGTTCCGTGCATCTGCACGCCGGACCCTCCTTCGCCGACGTCGTGGCCCCCACGCTCGGCATCGCCCTCCTGGAGGCTCCCGCCGACTGGCTCGCCCGGCTCCCCCGGGCGCTCACCCAGCGGGACGTCCGGGCGATGCCCATCGGCGACGCGTACCGGCTGCGCCGTCCCGCCTTCGTCAAGTCGCCCAACGACAAGAGCATTTCGGCGCTCGTGTATGCGGACGGGTCCCGGCTGCCCGGACCCGATGCCGTGGACCCGGCGACCGTGGTGCTGGTGAGCGACGTGATGACGTTCGCCGTCGAGTACCGGCTCCATCTGCTCGACGGGGCCGTCCACGCGGCCGGGCAGTACGCCGAGGCCGGCCGGCTCCGGCTCGGGCCGCCGGACGGTGACGCGCTCGCCTTCGGGCGGGAGGTCCTCGCGGCCGCCGGGGCGAGCCTGCCCTCCGCGATCGTCGTCGACGTCGGCCGGGACGACGAGGGACGCTGGGCCGTGATCGAGGCCAACGCCGCCTGGGCCAGCGGATGTTACGAGGCCGAGCCCGGCCGCGCCCTCGACACCGTCCTCCGCGCCGCCGGGCCCGCCGCCGACCTGTCGCCGCGCGACCGTGCCTTCGTGCGGTGAGGGGCCACGGGCCCGTCGCCGCACGGCCCTTCGCCCTCGCGCGGTGAAAGCCCCGTCGCCGCTCAGTGGCAGGTCGCCCGCATCTGCGCCGCCGCGTGGTGCGCGCCGACCCGGCCCGCGTCGCCCCAGTCCCGGCCCCGGTCGATGAGCTGCACCGCGAAGACCTCGCCCTTGACCGGGTAGCTGCGCACCGGGACCGCGCTCCCCCGGTGTTCCGTCTGGCGTACGGCGAAGCCGGTGTAGGCGGAATCCGCGTCGTCCGGGTCCGAGAGCACCCGGTAGACCGTCGGGTCTCCGGCGGCGTCGCGCGGGCGGCCGCTGTCGGGGACGAAGACGGTCAGCGCGCACTCGCTGAACCCCCGGCCCAGCCGCCAGGCCCAGACGGCGGTGGAGCCCCGGTCCTCCGTCGGGCTGCCCGACATCGGGACCGCGCTGAACCGGCCGTCGCACCCGCCGCCGTCGAAGCCGCCGTTCTCGACCGTGTACCAGGCCGCGTCCCCGCTCTCGAAACGGCCGTGCTCCGTGTACGTACCCGCCGAGCAGCCGGGGCCGGCCCACTGCGTGAAGCGGTCCCCGTCGGCCGGGGGCTCCGACGAGGTCCCCGAGGGGGCCGGGGCGTCCGGACCTGTGCCCGGGACCGGGCCCGGCCCCGGGGCGATCCTCGTGGGGGCACCGCCGCCGATCCGGTCGGGCAGCGCGCCCGCCCGGCCCGCCGCGTCCGTCCGGCTGCCGCCCCCGCCGACCAGCAGCGAGGCGACGGTGACCAGGCCCCCGGCGGCCACCACGACGCCCGCCGCGATCAGGGCCTTGCGCCGGCGCGGCAGTGTGGAGATCCGGCCCGTCAGCGTCTCGCGCACGACCCAGGAACCGTCCATGCCGGGCGCGCGGGACGTACCCGCCCCACAGCCGGGGCAGACCATTCCGGGCAGCGGGCCTCGCCGCCCGCCGCCGCAGTGTTGGCACCTCATGGCAGGACACCTTGCCAGGGCGCCGCCCGCAGAGGGAGAGTCCGTACCCGATGGCCCGTACACGGGACGTACGGAAACGGCGCGACCAACGCCCTTTCCGTACCGGCCCGTTCGCCTTCGAAAAGCGGAATGCGGAGTGCGGAGCAGTCAGCTCAGCTCTTCGGGGCAGGGCGTGCCCGGCTGGAGCTGGTACGGGGCCGCCAGCCGGTACACACCCGGTCGTGGCGCGAGCAGTTCGGTCCACTCGTCGCCGTACGGGCCCTCCTCGACCTTGTTCAGGCAGCCGTGGGTGTTGACGTACGTCTTCGGCGCGGTCTCGTCCACCGCCGACCGCTCCTTCGACTCCTCGGTCTCCAGCGGGCGCTCCACGCTCTTGCCGTCCTCGTCGACGAGGGCCAGCCACCGCGTGTACGGGATCCGGATCAGCACCCGGCCCGCCGACTTCACGGTGATCGTCAGCTCGTCGGCGCCCGCCCGCTCCACCGTCGCCGGCGGGTCGGCCAGCGGCACCGGGTCCAGCACGCGGAAGAGCTTCCAGTTCGCGTCGCCCCAGATCTGGCGCAGATACGGCTGCCCCTGCTCGACCAGCTCCGCCTCCTGGACCGCCCCGTTGTCCGGCCGGTCCTTCGGCAGCACCACGTAGTGCACGGCCCAGCGGTCCAGCCACTCCCGGTAGTTCACCGGGTCCAGCGTGTCGTCGTAGAAGAGCGGGTTGCGCTTCATGTCCGCCTGGCGGTTCCAGCCGCGCGCCAGGTTGACGTACGGGGCGAGCGCCGATGACTCGCGGTGACTGCTCGCGGGCACCACCTCGACCCGGCCGCGCTCCGCCTCCACCTGCTGGAGCTGGTTGATCAGCGGGGCCAGTTCGCGGTTCCAGGACGCGGCGGGCGCGGTCCGGACGATGTCGTCCACGCCCTTGAAGCCGATCCAGAAGTTGAGGCCCACGAAGGCCAGGACCAGCGCGTACCAGCGGCGGCTGCGCGGCGCCGTGTACGGCAGGGCGGCGAGCAGCGCCACCCCGGCGAACAGCATCGCCATGCGCGTGATGTTCGACCCGATCTGCGAGTCGATGACGTACGTGAGGAGCGTGCCGAGCCCGTAGACGGCGGCGGCGGTGCGGACCGTGCTCCAGTCGCGCGGCACGAGGAAGAAGACCAGCACCGAGAAGATGAACGGCAGCGACAGCGTCCCGAGCGACATCGGCTGCGTACCCGAGAACGGGAACAGCCAGGCCGACAGACCGACCACGGCGACCGGGGCGAGGCCGATCGCGTACGCGCCGGGGCGTCGTTTGTGGAGGAACAGCGCCGCCGCGACGACGCCCAGGAAGAGTCCGGCGACCGGGCTGGACGCGGTCGCGAGGGCGGCGAGCGGGGCGGCGACGGCGGCCTTGGCCCACCGCTTGTACCGCCACCGGTAGGGCCAGCAGAACACCGCGGCCACCGCGCCGACGGCGAACATCATGCCGAGCCCGAACGTCACCCGGCCCGACAGCGCGTTGCACAGGAACGCGAAGACCCCGGCGAGCGAGCAGGCCAGCGGATTGCGGACGGCCGGCACCCGGACCAGGATCAGCGCGGTCAGCGCGGAGGAGACCGTACCGACGATCATCATCGTCGTACGGACGCCGAGCAGCGACATCAGATAGGGCGAGACCACGCTGTACGAGACGGGGTGCATGCCCCCGTACCAGGCCAGGTTGTACGCGGTGCCGGGGTGCCGGCCCACGAACTCGGCCCAGGCGTCCTGCGCGGCGATGTCACCGCCGGTGTTGGCGAAGAAGAAGAACCAGAGGAGATGGAGGACGGCGGCGGCCGCCGTCGCGACGGTGACCGGGTGGCGCAGCAGCCGGCGGGCCCGGACCTGCGGCGCCCCGGCCTCGGTGAATCCTGCGGCCGGTCCCTCGGCGGGAGATTCCGGGAGGCGGGGGGACGGCACGCGGACGTGCAGGGCGTCGCCCTCGGCACCCGTGGTCCCGTCCGCCTCGCGGCCGGGTTTCGGCTCCGCGGTGGTCACTACGGCTCTCCCCGTCTCCGCCGGCCCCGTACCTCCTCTTGGACGCGTCCCGGCGTCCTTGAGTTGTCCGGGGACGCTAACACGTACCTCCGACACGTTTCTCTGTCATAACCGTCGCAGGACGGGGAGGGGCGGGCGACGTCGCCCGCCCCTCCCACCTGGTGTCTCAGCCGATCCTGGTCAGCTTGTCGCCGAAGGCCGGCTGGGCCAGGTCGGACTGCAGCACCACCGGCGCCGTGACCCTCCCGGTGCCGGTGCCCACGGTCACCGAACCGACCTCGCTCCCGGCCTTCGCCTCGCGGTCGATGCCCTTGCCGTTGTCCGTGACCTTGAGCTCGACCTCCAGGCCGGACCAGCCGACCGCCTTGAGGTTCTTGGTGGCGATCACCGGGGTCTGCCCGCCGAATCCGTTGTCCACGTACCCGACGACATCGCCCTTCTTCACCACCGTCGCCGAGGTGGCGGCCTCCTGCGCGTCCTTGATCAGCTTCAGGCTGTTCTGGAGCGACAGCTCCAGGCTGTCGTAGACCCGGCCGGTACCCGCCTGCTGCCCCATGACCGCGCCGTAGATCCACAGCATCTTGCCGTCGACCTTGGTGTTCGCGGACCAGAGCAGGTTGCCGCCCGCCGGGGTGGAGGAGCCGGTCTTGATGCCACTCACGCCCGGCTGCAGCAGCAGGTTGTTGTTGTTGTAGATCTTGCCGTCGATGCCCTCGATCTCGACCTCGGGCATGTCCACGATCTCCCGGAAGACCTCGTTGCGCATGACCGCCTGCGCCAGCTTCAGCTGGTCGGTGGCCGTGGAGACGGTGGTCTTCTCCAGGCCGCTCGGGTCGGTGTACGTCGAACCGGTCATGCCGAGGTCCTTGGCCGCCTCGTTCATCTTCTCGAGGAACGCGTCCTCGGAGCCCGCGTCCCAGCGGGCGAGCAACCGCGCCGCGTTGTTCCCCGAGGGGATCATCAGCAGCTGGAGCATCTGCCGCTGGGTGAGCTCCTGGCCCTTGGTCAGCGGGGCCGTCGACTCGTCGGGGCGCTTGGACTCGTCCTCCGCCTTCTGGTCGACGGTGATCTTCTCGCCCTCCTCGTCGCCCTTGAGGGGGTGCTCCTCGAGGATCACGTAGGCGGTCATGACCTTCGCGACGCTCGCGATCGGGGCGGGCTTCTGCGCACCCTCGGAACCGAGCGAGCCGACGCCGTCCACCATCACGGCCGACTGCCCCTGGCCCGGCCAGGTCAGCTTCGTCGCCCCGCCCTCGAAGGTGTACGTCGGCTTCGCCGTGAGCTCCAGCGAGGGCTCCGGCAGCGGGCGCATCACCTGCACGATCGCAAAGACGATCAAGAGGAGGAGCACCAGCGGGGTCCAGATCTTGACCCGTCGCACCGCGGTCCGGACCGGGGTCTCCGGGGGCGGCGGGGTGTTCGTCAGCTCGGCGAGCAGGTCGAGCGGCGGCCTCGGCGGCAGCGGCTGCTGCCGGGTCCGCTCGGCCGCCGCCCAGGAGGGGGCGGCGGGCGCCGGAGCGGCCGGAGCGGAGGTCTCCGGGGTGCGCGCGGACGCGTCGGGCCGGGCGTCGGGCCCGGTGCCGGGTCCTGCCTCGGACTCGGACTCGGGCTTGCGGGGTGCGGGGGCCGGTCGTAGGTCGTCGGAGCGCAGCGGCACGAACGTGCTCGTGCGCTCGGCGTCGCTCTCGGGCTTGCTCCCGGACTCGTCGTCGGGCTTGCCCTCCGGCTCGCTCTCGCGGGGCGGGAGCTTCAGCGCGGTCGTCGCCTGGTCGACGCGCTCGGCCGGCTTGACCGCCTTGAAGATGGCCGTGGGCTGATCGATTCCTCGCAGGTCGGAGGCGTCGGCGGCGGCAGGCTCGGCCTCCGCGTCGGGGCCGGGCTTCGCCTTGTCGTCCGGCTCGCCGTCCGGCTCCGGCTCCGGCTTCGCGTCCGCCTCGGGCTTGGATTCCGCCTCGGGCTCGGCCTTCGTCCCGGCCTCGGGCTTCGGTTCCGCCGTCGCGGAGGGCGCATCCGTGCCGACGGCCTCGGACTCGGGCTCCTCGTCGGAGTCCGCGGCGTCCTCGGAATCCGCCGCCGGCTCGCCCTCGGCCGCGGCATCGACCCAGGCGGCCACCGCGGCCCGCAGACGGCCGTCCCCGGCGTCCGCGTCCACGTCGGTGTCGTCAGCCGGCCCCTTCGCCGATTCCTCGGCAGGCGCCTCCGCGCCAGGCTTCTCCTCGCCGGACACCCGCACGCCGGACGCCCCCGCGTCCGTGTCCGGGCTCGTACGGCCCTCAGCGGCTCCCGCGCCCTCCGGACGCGTGGTGGCCTCCTCGGGGGCCTCGGAGGCCGTCACAGCCGCGCTCTCCGGCTCGGGCTCGGGCCGGGCGGCGTCCCGCGGAAGCCGGGGCCGGAACACCGCGGTCGCCGTGTCGGACGTGGGCCGCGCGCCAGCACCCGAGCCCGAGTCCGTATCCGCACCCGAATCCGCACCCTCGTCCGCTGCGTCCGCGTTCGCGTCGGCGTCGGCGTCGGCGTCGGCGTCGGCGTCGGGGTCACGGAACACGGCGAAGCGCGGGTCGCGTTCCTCCGCAGCCGTCCCCGACGACTTCCGCTGCTCCGTTTTGTCGGGGGACTCGCCCGCCACCGATGCCTCCTCATGCGCTGCGGGGCCACCCCGCGCTGTCCGAACCATCTACCAGTGTCCTGTGTGAACCCCTGGCCGAGCTGCTAGACGAGAACGACATAGCTACTGGTTCCCGTACAAAGCAGTCAGGCACTCTCGACAGATGAATGTGAGAGGGGTCACCCTGTCAGACATCCACGCGGGGAGGCATGGATGGGCAGGAGCCGCAGAACAATCCCGGAGGAGCTTCTGTTGCTCGCTCTGGACCCGACCACGGGTACCACAGCGCAGCCGCAGTCGCTCGACCTCGGCCTGGCCGGGGCACAGCTAGTGGAGCTGGCTCTGGCAGGACGGATAGCCCCTGACGGGGATCGTATCGCCGTGGTGATGCCACGGCCGACAGGAGATCCGACTCTGGACTCCGCACTGGAACTGCTGCGCCGTCGTGGCAGTCCGGTCCGGGCGGTCCACTGGATCGGCGGACCCCGGCTGGGGCTGCGCCAGATCTATCTCGCTCATCTGGAGCGGTGCGGCATGGTTCATGCCGTGGCGGGCCAGATGTGCGGAGTGCTGCCGACGACTCGCTACCAAGCGACGGAGACGGCGATCAGCCGGGACATCAGGAACCGGCTGGACAGCGCGATCCGCACCGGCGTACCGCCGGACCCGCGGACCGCGGCGCTCGCCGCACTGGCCCACGCGGTCGGACTCGGCAAGCACCTGTACCCCGGGAACGAGGGGCGCTCATCGCGCTCCCGGCTCCGGGATCTGATCAGGCACGACCCGATGGGCGGTCTCGTGGCGCACGCCGTGATGGACGTCCAGAACGGAGTGGCAGTCCAGCCACGCCGTACGCAGCAGGCAGCGGGTGTTCCGTTGCAGCCGCAAGCGCAGGCCCGCCGAGGCAGCATGGCGCACACCGCCGCGAGCTGACCGCACGGACCTGCGAGCAGCACACAACAGCACACCGCCGTACCGTCGTCGGTCATCACAGGACCCGGTCCGGGAGCCGCACCACGCACGGGGCAGCCGGTAGTCACCATCACCGGCTGCCCCGTGCGCTTGCGCGCCGTCCCGCGCGCCGGTGCGCACGCCCCCGTGGCCTGCGTGTGGCCGTTTCCCAGCGCGGCCGGGGCAAGGGGTGGCAATCTGCTGAGCAGTAGATACGCACAGCTACATAGCCGGAGGTGCCGTTTCCGTGCCGTCCAACGTCAATCCCACTGTCAGGCGACGCAGGTTGGGCCAGGAATTGCGCCGCCTGCGCGAACTCAAAGGCATGACGGCCGAGGAAGTGGCGGAGCGGCTGCTGGTCTCGCAGTCGAAGATCAGCCGCCTCGAGAACGGCCGCCGCTCCATCAGCCAGCGCGATGTGCGCGACCTCTGCGGGGTGTACGAGGTCGAGGACCACCGCATCGTCGACTCGCTCATGCAGATGGCGAAGGACTCCCGTCAGCAGGGCTGGTGGCACGCCTTCGGCGACATCCCGTACAGCGTCTACATCGGCCTGGAGACCGACGCGGAGTCGCTGCGGGTGTACGAGCCCCAGATGATCCCGGGCCTGCTCCAGACCCGGGCGTACGCCGAGGCCCTGATCAGCGGCGCGCTTCCCGAGGCGCCGCCGTCGGACATCGAGAAGCGGGTGAACGTACGGTCGCGGCGGCAGGACCGGGTCAACGCCCCGGACAATCCGCTGCGGCTGTGGGCGGTGATCGACGAGTCGGCGCTGCGCCGGGTGGTCGGCGACAGGCAGGTGATGATCGACCAGCTGGAACACCTCGTCGAGCAGTCGCATCTGCCGCATGTCACCGTGCAGGTGCTGCCGTTCGAGATGGGCGCGCACCCGGGGATCAACGGCCAGTACGCGATCCTGGAGTTCCCGGACGCCGCGGACTCCAGCGTCGTCTACATCGAGGGCGTCACGAGCGATCTCTATCTGGAGAAGGCGAACGACGTGCAGCGCTACAGCGTGATGTACGAGCATCTGCGGGCGCAGGCGCTGAACGTGGAGCAGACCCGGGAGTTCATCAGCAAGATCGCCAAGTCGTACACGAGCTGACACGTCGCGCACGGGCCGGCATGTCGCCGTCGTGGCCGCCGTCGGTGGCCGCCGTCGTGGCCGACATGCCGCCGTCGCATACGAGCCAATCCGGGAGCGGCTGGAAGTGATGGGGCGGCGGGATGGTACACCGCCGCCCACTCTCCTCGGAAGGCGTACCAGGGAAAGACCATCCGGTCGAGTGAACGGCCATCTCATGGACGGAGCTTGGCGAGTAGCGTCGATCACGCCAATCGGAATCAGGTTGGTGCGACTCACCCAACTCTCTGAACCGGAGTGAACATGGCAATTCTTCAGGGTGCTACGGACCAGTGGACGAAGTCGTCGTACTCCGGGGGCAACGGCGCGTGCGTCGAGGTCAAGTCCCCGGTCGCGCTGTCCATCGCCGTACGTGACTCGAAGGCCCCCGAGGGCCCCTCGCTGACCTTCGTCCCCGGTGCGTGGAACGCCTTCGTGCGCGATGTCGCCACCGGCGCTGTCGACGCCTGATCACACATCACCGCAGCACAACAGCGCAGAGCAGCACCACTGCACCACCTGATGGAGCCCTCTCGACCGGTTCGCCGTCCTGGCCGAGGGGGCTCGGCACGATCCGGCACCGCGCTCCGGCGTCACCGCAGCCGGTCGACGTACAGATCCGTCCCCGGCACCGTCGGCACGAACGGGGCGACCAGCTCGACCCTCCCGAGCCCGGCCTCCGCGACCGCCGTGTCCAGACCGGTGAAGCGCTCCTCCCAGCAGGTCCGCGGGTCCTCCTGGAGGAACCACAGCAGCGTCAGCCGACGGTCGACCCCCTCGACCTGCTTGACGTACGTCATCCGGTCGCCGGGCAGCGGCGTCGGCCGGAACACCGTGACCATGGCCGCGGGCGACCCCTTCAGCCGCTTCGGGAGATGGCGCGATCGCAGCCATTCCAGCAGCTCCGCCCGCTGTTCGGGCCCCTCGGCGTCGACGACCTGGAGGACGAGACCCGCGTACGGGTGGTCCAGCGCGTGGAAGTCCCGGGGGCCGGCGGCCCCGTCGCGGTAGACGGTCGCCTCGTGGTCCTGGAAGGCCGTGAAGACATGGGTGCGGTCCTGGTAGACCCGGCCGTCCCGGTTCAGCCGCTTGTTGATGGCGACGGTCCACTTCATGTGGTCGTCGTAGCGCCCCTCGGTCACCCAGTACGTCGACAGGTAGCAGCCCGCGGAAACCGGCCGGGCCACCGCCGACTCCTCCGGATAGCGCAGCTCCTGGAGCTCCTTGGTGGCCACCCAGCGCCGCCCGGCGAACATCCACGGCATCGCCGTCGCACCCGCGTAGTAGTGGTCGTCCTCGTACCAGCGGTTGTAGGCGTACTCATGGCCCGGATGCGGTTCGACCATGGTGATCAGGGCATGCCCCGGCCGCACGCCGTACGGTCCGGTCGCCGCCAGCTCCGCATACCTCTCGCCGCTCCTCTCGCCGTACCCCTCGCTCCGTGTCCCGTCGTCGCCCACCGGGTCTCCCTTCCTCTTCCATCGGCTCGCGCGTCCCACTACTCTGACGGTCCGTCAGATAAACTGCCAGGGCCGGGAGGCGCCGATGTCGCTCGCAGGGAAGACCGTCATCGTGTCCGGCGTCGGACCGGGGCTCGGGCACCGGGTCGCGGAGACCGTGGTGCGCGACGGCGGGCGTGCGGTGCTCGGTGCGCGTACGGCGGCGAACCTGGCCAAGTCGGCGGAGGAGATCGATCCGGAGGGCCGGCACACGGCCCACCTGCCGACCGACATCACGGACGAGGCGCAGTGCGAGTCGCTGGCCGCGCTGACGGTGGAGCGGTTCGGCGGTATCGACGCGGTGGTCCATGTGGCCGCCTGGGACAGCTACTTCGGCGGGCTCCGGGACGCGGACTTCGCCACCTGGCAGTCGGTCATCGATGTGAACCTGCTCGGTACGCTGCGGATGACCCGGGCCTGCCTGCCCGCGCTCAAGGAGCGGGGCGGCTCGGTGGTGGTGATCGGCACGCAGTCCGCGGTGGCCGCCCCGTCCCAGGTGTGGCAGGCGGCGTACGCGGCGTCCAAGGGGGCGCTCACCTCGGCGATGTACTCGCTCGCCCGGGAGCTGGGGCCGGACCGGATCCGGGTCAACACGGTGCTGCCGGGCTGGATGTGGGGGCCGCCGGTGCAGGCGTACGTCCGGTTCGCCGCGCACTCCGAAGGCGTACCGGAGTCCGAGGTACTGGCCCGGCTCACCGAGCGGATGGCGCTGCCGGAGCTGGCCACGGACGGGGATGTGGCGGAGGCCGTCGCCTTCCTCGCCTCCGACCGGGCCCGGGCGATCACCGGCCAGTCACTGCTGGTCAACGCGGGCGAACTGATGCGCTGACGCGTTCGCGCACGAGCCACCCCCCCTCTCTCGGACTTCTCGAACCTCTCGGACTTCTGGATCTCTCGGCCGCACGGGACCCGCATCCCGTGCGGCCTTCGCGCGTTGCCGCACGCTCCCTGACTTCTGCGAACTTCTCTTCTGCACAGCCTGACGAAGTGCCCGCCCATCGTGTGGCCGCCGTCACGTTCGCGACAACGCCTCACAAGGTCAAGAACTAGTCAAATCGTTCGTCTTGCTGATTGGTGTTCACATCTATGACCACGGACAGTCTTGACCGTGGCCCCCCGCAGGGGGTTCAATCCCCGAAGTCCCCGCTCCCGCAAGGGGACGCCGCTGAACGGCCGTACCGACGAAGTGCGTTCCCGTTCACAAGGCGGACCCCTGGAGGGGGACATGAACAGTCTCGACTGGGCTGTGCTCATCGGCTACTTCGGCGTGATGGTCGCGATCGGACTCTGGTCGCACAAGCGCGTGGACAACGTCAGCGACTTCTTCACCGCCGGCGGCAAGATGCCGTGGTGGCTTTCGGGCATCTCGCACCACATGTCCGGCTACAGCGCGGTGATGTTCACCGGTTACGCCGGTATCGCGTACCAGTACGGGGTCACGTCCTTCGTGACCTGGTCGCTGCCGATCGCCATCGGCATCTTCATCGGTGCGAAGCTCTTCGCGCCCCGGCTGAACCGGCTGCGCTCGCGGCTCCATGTCGCCTCGCCGCTGGAGTACCTCAAGAACCGCTACAACATCCAGACCCAGCAGGCGCTCGCCTGGTCCGGGCTGCTGCTGAAGATCGTGGACGTCGGCGCCAAGTGGGCGGCCATCGCCACCCTGTTGTCGGTGTTCACCGGCCTCTCCATCACCCAGGGCATCCTGATCACCGGCGTGGTCACCGGGATCTACTGCACGGTCGGCGGGCTGTGGGCGGACGCCCTCACCGAACTGGGCCAGTTCATCATCCAGTTGTTCGCCGGTCTGGCGATGCTGCTCGCCGTGATGAGCAAGCTCGACGGCTTCTCCACCCTGTGGACGGTCTGGGACAGGCTTCCCGACGGGCACGCGGACCCGACCGCCGGGCCGTACACGGTGACGTTCCTGATGGCGTTCCTGTTCATCAAGACCTTCGAGTACAACGGCGGCATGTGGAACCAGGCCCAGCGGTACATGGCGACCGACTCGGCCGCCTCCGCGACCCGCTCCGCGCGGCTCTCGGCACTGCTCTGGCTCGTCTGGCCGGTCGTGCTGTTCTTCCCGATGTGGTGCGCCCCGCTGCTGGTCGACGCGCAGAAGCCGGACGCCTCCGACAGCTACGCCCTGATGACCGAACAGCTGCTGCCGCACGGCCTGTTGGGCCTGGTCATCGTCGGCTTCTTCTCGCACACGATGGCCATGTGCTCCTCGGACGCCAACGCCATCGCGGCCGTCTTCACCCGGGACATCGCGCCGACCCTCTCCAAGGCGGCGCGCGGCTGGAGCGAGCGCGCCGGGCTGATCGCGGCCCGCTGGACCACGGTCGCCTTCCTGGCCCTGTCGATGGCCATCGCCACGCAGATCAACTCGCCCACGTTCAAGGACATCATCACCGTCGTGATCAAGTGGGTCGCCGGGCTGATGGGTCCGATCGCGATCCCGTTCATGCTGGGTCTGCTGCGCCCGTTCCGGAAGTCCGGGCCGACGGCGGCGCTGGTCAGCTGGGCTGCGGGCCTGATCGCCTTCTGGCTGGTCAACTACCCGGTCAACTGGGCCGTCGAGGGCGGCGTGCCGCTCCAGTACCAGGTGTCCGTACCGCTGGCCGTCTCGCTCGTGCTCTACATCCTGATCGGCTTCGTGAAGCCGGAGGACACCCCGGAGCGCGACGCGATCCTGACGAAGATCAACGAAGGCGACGGCGACGACGGCGGTGACGGTACGGCGACGGCCGCCACGATCCCCGCCCAGGACGGAGGCCCGACCCCCGCGCCTCAGCCGCGCGGGTAGTCGGCGGACCGCGCCTCAGCCGCGCGGGTAGCGGGCCAGCCAGCCCGGGGCGACGGCCGAGGGGCTGTGCAGGGCGGGGCCCTGGGTCATCTCCATCGCGAAGTCGTCGGCCAGTTCGAGGAGTGTGGACCGCCCCTCCAGCTCCGCGAGCCAGGCCGGCGGCAGCGCGGTCTCGCCGTGCAGCGCCCCGAGCAGCGCCCCGCAGACCGACCCGGTGGCGCGGGAGGGGCCGCTGTGGTTCACCGCGAGCCGCAGACCGTGCCGGATGTCCTCGCTGACCAGCGCGCAGTACACGGCGACGGCGAGGACTTCCTCGGCGGCGTCGCTCGCGCCCAGCGCCTCGATCAGCGCCGGTCCCGGGATGCCCTGCCGCACGGAGCCCAGCGCCTGCCGCAGCGCCTCGGTCACCGGCTCGTGGCCGGGGCGCTCCGTGAGCAGGGCCAGCGTGTGCTGCACGGCGCCGTCCAGGCTCTCGCCGCGCGCGAGCCCGTGCACCAGTACGGCGAAGGCTCCGGCGGCCAGCTGGGCGGCGGGGTGGCCGTGGGACTGGGCCGCGCACTCGACGGCGAGTTGCAGCACGAGACCGGGTTCCCAGCCCACCAGGAGCCCGAACGGCGCGGACCGGGTGAGCGCGCCGGCGTCCCGGGCGGTGGGGTTCTTCGGCCGGTCCAGGGTGCCCATGACGGCGTCGCCGAAGCCGCCCAGGCATTCCCGGGCGGGGTCGCGGCGGGCGTAGAGCCACTCCTCGGCGGCCAGCCAGCCGTTGTCCTCGCGCCGTTCGTCGGGCCCCCAGTGGTGCTGGGTGGCGGCCCAGCGCAGATGGGCCCGGTGCACGTCGGTGGGCGGGTGCCAGGCTCCGGTGTCGCGGCGGACCTGGGCGCGGATGAGTCCGTCGACGGTGAACAGGGTGAGCTGGGTGAGGGCGGTGACGGCGCCGCGTCTGCCGTGCGCGGGAACGTAGTCGGTGACGCCTTCGACCCCGTGGGCGGCGCGGATCTCCTCCAGCACGAGCTCGCTGACCCCGGCCCCGAGCGCGTCCCCGACGGCTCCGCCGAGCAGGGCCCCGCGGACCCGGCTGCGGAAGTCCTGCTGCTCGGCCCGGCCCCAGACCGCCGTGGTCCCTGTGCTCACCCCGCCCCCTCCCCGTCGCCGCTCCCGGCACCACGTGCTCGCCTCTGCGGGCCGCTGCGGGCGACCGCGCAAGCACTGTAATCGAACGGGGACGGGCGGTAGAGGGCGCGACCTGGGTACGTACGGGTATGTCGACGGACGTCCCGCAGGTCGTTTTTGGGCGATGGGGCGGCCTTGGGGAGATCAGTGGCCGGGGCGGCTAGAAGTCGTCCGGCAAGATCCGGAAGTGCGTACAGCGGCCTGCAAGCGGCCGCAGCTCACGGAAGTCCCGGATGTCCCGGATGAGCACGGCGCCCGTGTCGCACTCGGACACACCCAGGCGTCTCGCCGCTTCCTTGATCAGGCAGAGGTCTTCGTCGTCCGCGTACACATGCGTCCCTTTCAGCCCCATACGTCGATGGTGCAGGACCTGTACCAGGTGCGCGGCCTTACGGTCGCGCCTCCCCCAGCCGCTCCCGCTGCGCTCGGGCCCACGCATACCCCGGGTCCAGTTGCAGCGCCCGGTCCAGGTCCGCGCGCGCCTCCGGGATCCGGCCCAGGGCCTCCTGCGCGAGGGCCCTGCTGCCGTGCGCCCAGGCGTAGTCGGGGTCCAGGGCCAGCGCCCGGCCGTAGCAGGCGACGGCCTCCTCGTGGCGGCCCGTCGCCCGGTACACCTCGCCCCGCTCCCCCTCCGTCCCGGCGAGACCGGGGGTCAGCTCCTCGGCCCGGTCCAGGTCGGCGAGGGCGCCCACCGGGTCGCCGAGCGCGGTGCGGACCCGGGCCCGCCGGACCAGCGCCCAGGTGTACTCCGGCCACAGCGCTATCGCCCGGTCGAAGTCGTCGAGCGCCTCCTCGTGCCGGCCCAGCACATGGCGGACCAGACCCCGGCTGCCGAGTGGCACCGCGTCGGCCGGGTCCATCGCGTGCGCCCGGTCCAGTACGGTCAGGGCCTCGTCCAGCCGCCCCATCCGCCGGTACGTCTCACCCCGCTCCCGCACCGCCCAGGCCCAGGAGGGCGCGATCTCCTCGGCCCGGTCCAGGTCGGCGAGGGCCTCCTCGTACCGGCCGAGCGACCGCAGGATCACCGCCCGTCCCTGGTGGGCGCGTTCGCTGCGCGGGTCCACGGCGATGGCCCGCCCGTGGTCGGACAGCGCGGCGTCCAGCTCCCCGGCCCGGAAGCGGTCCCAGGCCCGCACCACCAGGGCGGCCGCCCGGTCCCGGTCGGTCAGCTCGGCCCGGGTCAGCAGCAGTCCGAGCGCGGCGGTGGGGCGAGGCCCGTGGTCCGTCACGGCGGCGAGCAGGTCCCGGCCCCACTCCCGCAGTACGGCGTCGTCGGCGTCCTCGCCCGCCTCCACGAGGGTCCGGGCCCAGTGCCGGGCCCGGGACGGCCGCTGGTCGCACAGCGCTATCCCGGCACGCAGGGCCTCGGGCAGCGCGGTGCGCGGGCGGGCGCAGAGCCGGTGGTAGAGCACGTCCAGGGCCGCCCGGCGCCACGGCTGCGAGGCCCAGAGACGTTCCGGGTCGAGGCCCTCGGCCGCCGCGTCCCGCCGGGCGGCGAAGGCCTCGGCCAGCCGGTCGTGCGCCGCCTTCCAGCGCCGTGGCGATCCGGTGCGCTGGAGGCGGAGCATCGGGGCCCGGACGACGGCGTGATAGCGGGAGCGCCCGCTGTACGGCTCGGCGACGAAGGGCAGTTCGTGCAGCCAGTCGTAGAGCTCGGGCACGGCGTGCGACCCGTGCGGTACGGCCACGGCCACCAGGTCCTCGTCGAACCGGCGGGGCAGCGCGCAGGCGAGCGCGGCCGCCCGGCGGACCGGGTCGCTCTCGCCGGCCAGGAAGCGTTCGACGGCGGTGGCGTTCGCCTCTCCGGCCGCCCCGGGGTTGGCGGCGAGCGTCGACACCAGGACCGGCAGCCCGCCGGAGAGCCGCAGCACCTCCCGCACCACGGGCTCCGCCACCACCCCGCGCCCGTACAGGAGTTGGCGCGACTCCTGCTCCGTGAACGGCCCGAGCGGTACGTCGGCGACCAGCCGGCCCCGGTCGCCCCAGTGCACGGGGTCGAGGCGGCGCTGACCGGCCAGGGTCAGGACGAGGTTGGCGGGCAGTTCGCCGTACCGCCCGGGGGTCAGCAGGTCCGCCAGCCACCGGTCCAGCTGGGGCGCGGTGCGCTCGTAGGTGTCCAGGAACAGGACGACCCAGGGCACCGCGTCCGCGACCCGGTCGATCTCGGCGACGAACACCGGCGTGAGGACCCGTACCGGCTCGGCCAGCAGCCGGGCCTCCTCCTGCTGCCGGGCCCGCCCGCCGAACACCGCCCGCAGCCCGCCCGCGCCCCGGGCCAGGACCGCCGGGTCGATGCCCCCGGCCAGCGCCCCGACGACCGGTATCGCCCCGGCCGCGATCAGCCCGGCCTGCGCGGCGGCGAGCGCCCCGGGCGAAGGGCCGCCGGCCGAGCTCTCGTTGTCCGCCGCGAGCCGCCCGGCCATGTCGTGGAGAGCCCGCCGGTATGTGTCGAGCAGCCGGTCCAGCGCCTTGAGCGGATATCCCTGCTCGGCGAACTGCGCCGCGATGGCGGCGAGTACGTCGGGCACGGAGTCGGCACTCTCGTCGACCGACGCGGTCAACGCTCCGAACTCCCCTGCCAGCTCTCGCCATTCCCGTACGAGCGAGGTCTTGCCGACCCCGGCGTTGCCCCGCACATGGAAGACGAACCGGTGCCGGGGGTCTTCGGGCGGCAGCGCGAAGTTGGCACGGAACAGACCGAGTTCGGCCTCCCGCCCGACGAAGGCGGCCCGACGCTGCCCTTCGACGATCTGCTGGAGGGAGAGGCGGCGGGGGCTGGACGGAGGCATGGGCCCAGTCTGTCAGCGCTCCCCGGGATCCGGCAGCCGCCGCCCCGGCCGGACCGGGGCACGGGCCTCGTGCCTACTCAACCGCCCCTGAGTACCGACGCTCATGATCACGCGCGGGCGGCCGCCTAGCGTGGTCGGCATGGACACGGAAGAAGCCGCCGCGGCAGAAACGTCACCCGCCGCGAGCTCGCGGGGGTTCTACGGCTGCGCGATCGCCCTGATCGCCTTCTTCACGCTGATCGCGCTGGGAGCGCATGCCTTCACGGAGTTCGAGAAGGGCCTCGACGGAGACGGGCAGCTGGAACGGCCCGGCCGCTCGGGCAGCGCGTACCAACCGCTCGGTCCCGGTACGACGGCACGGTACGAGGACGGGCTGCGGGTCACCGTCGGCTTCCCCGAGCGGCATGACGACGGCACCTACCGCCTCACCGTGACCTTCAGGAACGGCACCGACGAGGAACTGCTCCTCGGCGAGGAGGCGTACTCCGACACACTCGACGTCGAGCCCGGCGCGTCCGGCCAGGACTCCGCCCCCGGCCGGGACGTGAACTGGCTGAACGGGGACGAGGTCGCCTCCGCCCTCGCGCCGCCCCTCCCCGAGGGCGAGGAGCGCACCGTCCCGGTCCGTCTGCAGCCGGACCGGGAGGGGGCGCCGGTCACAGTGGACGTCACCCCTCCGCACCCCGGCTACCGGGAGACGGCCCGCTTCCGGCTCACCCTGGGGTGACGGGCCGCCCGCGACCGGCCGGGCTCAGTCGCCGGCCCGCTCCACCGGGATCCACACCTCCGCGTCCGCGTGCGTACCGTCCTCGGACACCCGGGTGCGCGAGAGCGACGGGCCCGGCCGGCTCCGGTACGGGTTCGACGGGAACCACTGCGTGTACACGTCCCGCCAGAGGTACTGGACCGCCTGCGGGAACTCGCCCGAGGACTCGAACACCGCCCACAGGCCCGGCCCGATGTCGAGGACATCCGAGGCGCCGGGGACCTCCGTATCGCTCACCAGCCCGTGGAAGTAATCGAGTTCGGTGCCTTCCGCGTCCTCGGCGGAATGGTTGCTGACGGCGGCCACGACACCGTCGGGCTCCCCGGTCGCATGCTCCTCCCAACGGCCCAGAGTCTCCTTGCCGATGCTCTTGACGAACTCCACGATGGCCGGGTTCATCCCCTCGTAGACCAGCGGGATCCGTGTCCCCCTGCCCACGAGCCGGAACCTGTCCTTCTCCACCACCCGGTACCGCATGCTGCTGCTCCCTTCGACGATCAGACGGAAGGACATCCGGGGCTGGGAGTGCAGCGCCGCACCCGTCCGCCGCGCCTCGCCGGGGCCGACCCCGTGCACGGCGCGGAAGGCACGCGCGAACGCCTCGCCCGAGCTGTACCCGTACCGCACCGCCACGTCGAGCAGCGTCCGCTCCCCGGCGAGCACTTCGGCCCCGGCGAGCGTCAGCCGCCGGCGGCGGATGTACTCGGAGAGCGGGATGCCCGCCAGCGCGGAGAACATCCGCCGGAAGTGGTACTCCGACGTCATGGCGATACGGGCCAGCTCGGCCGCTTCGACGGGCTCATCGAGATGGTCCTCGATGTGCTCCATGGCCTGATTCAGCCGCTCCAGCACTCCTGGCCGTCCTTCCCTTTGCTGATCTCCACGCTAGGAAAGGCCCACTGTGCCGGACCCGACATCCTGTGCCCGGTACGGTCGGGTCGAGTCGCCGACCGGGCCCGAGGCTGCTCAGCCGTGCCCGGCCCGCAGGCTCGCCACCGTGCTGAGCAGCAGTTCGCCGAGGAAGGCGTAGAGCTGCGCGATCCAGGCGCTGGTCGCGGTGCGCAGGGGCCGATGACCGGTCCGTTCGAGGCCGAGGAAATCCGCTCTGCGCCGGCTGCCGCGCGCGTCCGTGCGGCAGCCGACGCAGAGCACCTGGACCGCTCGACGGCGGAGTGATTCTGACCGGGAGTCGGGAACCCTCAGGCCCAGGGGTCGAAGGGGATTCCGGCGGGCTTGGAGTTGTTGAGGAGGTTGCGGAAGCGGTCGTCCTTGTCGGTGACCTTGATGGTCGCGGAACCGAAGTCGGCGTTCATGAGCTTGTCGCGCAACTCCGTGCTG
This sequence comes from Streptomyces sp. iso_384, assembly GCF_056172905.1. NCBI lineage: Bacteria > Bacillati > Actinomycetota > Actinomycetes > Kitasatosporales > Streptomycetaceae > Streptomyces > Streptomyces sp. iso_384. The sequence continues at coordinate 710,582 of NZ_JBWBTT010000001.1, read as the reverse complement.
GGGAAGCCGTTCCAGTCGACGACCGGCGGGTAGCGCCAGTCGCCGTAGTGGTTCTCCGGCGGCTCGTCGTTGCCGTTGGCGAGGCGGAAGAAGTGCGTGCTCGGACCGTCCTTGTGGTAGACGGCCTTGGGGTGCGAGCCGTCGAACCGCACCTGCGAGCGCGGGTAGGTCCTGACCGTGCTGTGCTGCGTGGTCGAGACGTAATCGACCTGGTTGGAGCCCTGGTTGACCCAGGAGATCACATGCTCGAAGTCGTGCCGGTGGCCGCCGAGTCCGCTGCCGTGGACGGCCTGGTCCTTCTCGAAGTAGCTCGCGTAGACGATGCCGCACCAGCCGTTGTTGCACTTCGATCGGGCGTACGTCTGGGAGTTGTCCAGGTCCCACTGGTCCCGGCAGCTGCCGTTGATCGCGCCGCTCGTCTTCAGACCGGGTGCGAGGGTGCCGTCCGGGCCGATGGCGGGGGTGGCGTAGCAGCCGTCGCCGTCGTAGTCGTAGGCGGGCGAGAAGGTCTGCTCGTAACCACCCGCGTTCTGCGGCAGGTTGCCCGGCGGATCGGCATGGGCGGCGGAGCCGGTGCCCAGGACGAGGAGGCCGGCGGCGGCGAGGACGGCTGCGGTGCGGGCGGCGGCCCGGCGCCTGCCGGGAGGACCACTCGGAACCGATGAAGCAGGTGAGATGGATGTGGCGGGTGAGGCGGGTGTTGGTATCAGCTGCTTGCGCACAGGTGGCTCTCCTGGCTCGTCGGCACGGGACGGTGGGGTGGCATCGCGCATGAGTTGCCCGGAGCATGACAGAACGAAACAGGGTCACCCTCGATTCGAAGGCCTTGGCCTGGAGCGCACTCGACGTTCTACCGGGCTCCGCCCGACCGGCCTCCGGCCTCCGGCTTCTGGGCCAGGAAGCCGGCGACCGGCCGCTTCGCGCCCGCCTCGGGTTCCTGCAACGTCCGCCCCGTGACGACGAACCCCGCCCCCTCCAGCAGCTCCGCGATCCGGTCCGCGGGCAGCCGGTAGCTGTCGAACGCGGCGGGTTCGCCGCCGCCGTAGCCGTACGTCCGGCGCTGGTGCCCGGTGTCGCCGACCCGGGTGACGAGCAACAGGTGCCCGCCGGGCGCCAGCGTCCGGTGGAACTCGGCGTACGCGCCGGGCAGCGACTCCGGCGGCAGATGGTGCGTGGAGTAGAACGCCAGGACGCCGCCGAGTTCACCGTCGTCCGCCGCCAGCGCGGACATCGAGCCGACGTCGAAGCGCAGCTCCGGGTGGGCCGCGCGGGCCAGCCCGACCATCCTCGGCGACAGATCGACCCCGAAGGCGGAAACGCCCAGCCGGGTCAGGTACGCGGTGACCTTGCCCGGTCCGCAGCCCACATCGGCCGTCGGCCCGAGGCCCGCCGACGTGACGAGCTCGGCGAACGCGGCCAGCACGGCGCGCGACAACGGGTCCAGCCGGGCGGGGTCCTTGACGGACCGGGCGTAGTCGGCGGCGACGGCGTCGTACGACTGCCGGATCGCGGCCAGGTGCGGAGCTTCCCTCACACCGCAACGTTATGACGCCCGGGGCGGGAAGAGGTGTGCGGGGCGGGGGAACAGCCCCGCCCCGCACCTCTCCTCCGCCCTCAGCTGGGCAGCACCGGCAGCAGTTCCGGCAGATGGCCGTCCGAGGCCGTGGCCGCCGCGACCCGTTCGGCCGGGACCTCCCCGTACAGCGTCGTACGCGGGCGGGACGGGCGGCCCGCCAGGTCGGCGATCGCCTTCAGGTCCTGGATCGAGCGGTACGAGCCGTAACCCGACCCGGCCATCCGGGAGATGGTCTCCTCCATCAGCGTGCCGCCCAGGTCGTTCGCGCCCGAGCGGAGCATCTCCGCCGCGCCCTCCGTGCCCAACTTCACCCAGCTGGTCTGGATGTTGGTGATGTGCGGGTGCAGGAGGAGCCGCGCCATCGCCGTCACCGCCCGGTTGTCGCGGTCGGTCGGGCCCGGGCGGGCGATGCCGGCGAGGTAGACCGGGGCGTTGGTGTGGATGAAGGGGAGCGTGACGAACTCCGTCAACCCGCCCGTCTCCTGCTGGAGTCGGGACAGCGTGCGGAAGTGGCCGAGCCAGTGGCGGGGCTGGTCGACATGGCCGTACATCATCGTCGAGGACGAGCGCAGGCCCACCTCGTGCGCCGTTCTGATGACCTCCAGCCAAGTGGCGGTGGGCAGTTTGCCCTTGGTGAGGACCCAGCGGACCTCGTCGTCCAGGATCTCCGCCGCCGTACCGGGGATCGAGTCGAGCCCGGCCTCCTTGGCGGCGGTCAGCCAGTCGCGGATCGACATGCCGGTGCGGGTCGCGCCGTTGACGACCTCCATGGGCGAGAAGGCGTGCACGTGCATGCCGGGGACGCGCTCCTTCACCGCCCGCGCGATGTCGAAGTACGCGGTGCCCGGCAGGTCCGGGTGGATACCGCCCTGCATGCAGACCTCGACCGCGCCGACGTCCCACGCCTGCGCCGCCCGGTCCGCGACCTGGTCCAGCGAGAGGGTGTACGCGTCGGCGTCGGTGCGGCGCTGGGCGAAGGCGCAGAAGCGACAGCCGGTGTAGCAGACGTTGGTGAAGTTGATGTTCCGCGTGACGATGTACGTGACGTCGTCGCCGACCACGTCCCGGCGCAGCGCGTCCGCGATCCGGCACAGCTCGTCCAGCGCCGGGCCGTCCGCGTGGAGCAGGGCGAGGGCCTGGTCGTCGGTGAGCTTCGTCGGGTCGTCGGCGGCCTGGCTCAGCGCCTGGCGCACGTCGGCGTCGATACGGGACGGGACCATGCCGGGGGCCGCCGCCTCGCGGAGCGCCTCCCAGTCCCCGTACACCTCGTCGAAGTCGTCACGCCGGTCGCCGGTTCGGCCCTCGGTGTCGATCGTGGCGTGCAGATCGGTGCGGCCGGAGGAGGTGAACCCCTCGTCCGGCTCCTGCCAGGGCAGGCCGACGGGCAGCGCGTCCTCGCGGGCGAGACCGGTCTCCGGGTCGGCGAGCGCGCGGACGTGCGGAAGGAGACGGGGGTCGAGCCAGGGCTCGCCGCGCTGGATGAACTCGGGGTAGATGGTGAGGCGTTCGCGGAGCCGGAAGCCCGACTCCGCCGTCCTGGCCGCCAGTTCGTCGATGTGGGGCCAGGGGCGTTCGGGGTTGACGTGGTCGGGGGTGAGCGGCGAGACCCCGCCCCAGTCGTCGATGCCCGCACCGATGAGGAGCGCGTACTCGGCGTCCACCAGATTCGGCGGGGCCTGGATCCGGGCGGAGGGACCGAGGATGTGCCGGGCCACGGCGATCGCGGCGGCCAGCTCCTCCAGCTCCGCGTCGGGCATCCCGCGCATCGCCGTGTCCGGCTTGGCGCGGAAGTTCTGCACGATGACTTCCTGGATGCCGTGGTAGGCGCGGGCCGTCTTGCGCAGCTCGAAGAGCGAGTCGGCGCGCTCCTCGTACGACTCGCCGATACCGATCAGGATGCCGGTGGTGAAGGGGACGTTGGAGCGCCCCGCGTCCTCCAGGACCCGCAGCCGGACGGCCGGTTCCTTGTCCGGGGAACCGTGGTGCGGGCCGCCCGGCTCGGACCACAGACGGGTCGCCGTCGTCTCCAGCATCATCCCCATGGAGGGCGCGACGGGCTTCAGCCGCTGGAGGTCGGTCCAGGTCATCACGCCCGGGTTGAGGTGGGGCAGCAGGCCCGTCTCCTCCAGGACCCGGATCGCCATCGCCCGGACGTACGCGAGGGTGTCGTCGTACCCCTCCGCCTCCAGCCACTCCCGCGCCTCGGGCCAGCGGTCCTCGGGGCGGTCGCCGAGGGTGAACAGCGCTTCCTTGCAGCCCATCGCCGCACCCTCGCGGGCGATCTTCAGCACCTCGTCGGGCGAGAGGAACATGCCGTGGCCGGCCCGGCGGAGCTTGCCGGGGACGGTCACGAAGGTGCAGTAGTGGCACCGGTCGCGGCAGAGGCGGGTGAGCGGGATGAAGACCTTGCGGGAGTACGTGATCACGCCCGGCCGGCCCGCCGCCTCCAGGCCCGCGTTGCGGACGCGGGCGGCGGAAGCGGCCAGATCCGTCAGATCGTCGCCGCGCGCCTGGAGCAGGACGGCGGCCTCGGTGACATCGAGGGCGACACCGTCACGGGCACGTTTGAGCGCGCGCCGCATGGCGTTGGAGGTGGGACGTCCGCTCTGAGGATCAGGATCGGTCATGAACCGAGCATACGAGCGAGGCGCGTGCGCCGGACCAGGGCCTGGGTACGCGATGCGCAGGCCGCGGGGTGTATCCGGTCACCCGGTGGTCACCCGTGCGGGCCGACTCACCCGGATGAGACCCCGCCGACGGTGTCCTCCCGCTTAGTGTCGGAACGGTGATGGAAACGATCGTCCTCGACATCGGCGAAACCCTCGTACGCGACGACCGGCACTGGGCGTCCTGGGCCGACTGGCTCGGCGTACCACCGCACACGCTCGGTGCGCTGGTGGGCGCGGCCGTCGCCCAGGGCCGCGAGGCCACGGACGCGCTGCGGATCCTGCGGCCCGACATGGACGTCGAGGAGGCGTATCGGGCTCGGGCCGCCGCCGGGCGCGGTGAGCACCTCGACGAGTCGGACCTCTACCAGGACGTCCGGCCCGCGCTGGCCGAACTGCGGGCCGCGGGCATCCGGGTCGTGGTGGCGGGCAACGGCACGGTCCGGGCCGGGGAGTTGCTGCGGGCCTTGGACCTGCCCGCCGACCTGGTGGTCACCTCGGACGAGTGGGGCGTACGGAAGCCGGACCCGGAGTTCTTCGCGCGGGTGGCCGAGGTGGCGGGCGCGGCCCCGGAGGCGACGCTGTACGTGGGCGATCACCCGGCGGACGACCTGTTCCCGGCCGCGGCGGCGGGGATGCGGACGGCGCATCTGCGACGCGGGCCGTACGGGCACTGGTGGGCGGAGCATCCGGACGTGGTGGGGACGGCGGACTTCCGCATCGACGCGTTGACGGAGCTGGCGGGGCTGGCGGACCCGGCCGGGGACGACGAGCCGCGGGCGGAGCGGCCGAGGACACTGCGGGCGGTGCGCTAGGGGCGCCTTGCCGGGCGCCTCCCGCGGGCCGGCCAGCGTGCCCGCGCCCCGGGGCGGTGCGCTGGGAGAGGGCCTTGCCGATCGCCTCCCGGGGCCCGACGTACTCGCGGCAGCCGAGCCGGCCCCGGAAACCACGGCGGCCTCCCACCGGATGTCCGGTGGGAGGCCGCCCCTGGTCGCGGTCCGGCCGAGCCGCCTAGGCGGCGACCGCCTTCGTCGCCTTGCTGACCGCCGACCCGCTGGCGTGGCCGGTGAGGTGCGCGGTGACCTTCACCGTGATCGTCCGGCCTCGCTGGGCCGCCTTGAGCGGCAGCGTGGCGGCGGTGGCCCCGGAGATGGCCGCGCCGTTGGCGTACCACTGGTAGGCCCACGACGACGGCTTCGGCGCCCACGCGCCCCGGCCGACGGTGAGCGTGGACCCCACCTTGACCGTGCCGGAGATCACCGGCGCGATCGTCGCCTTCGGGGCGTCGCCCTTGGCGACCGTGACCGCCGCGCTCGTCGCGCTGCCGTCGGCGTGCCCCGTCAGCCGGGCGGTGACGGTGACGGTGATCTTCTTGCCGAGCAGCGACGCCGGCACCGTGTACGTGGTGGCCGTCGCGCCGGAGATCGCCACGCCGTCCGCCTTCCACTGGTAGGCCCACGAGGTGGGCTTCGGCGCCCAGGCGCCGCGGCCGACCCCGACCGTCGCGCCGACCTTGGCGGTGCCGGAGACGACCGGCGCGACCGTGGCCTTCGGGGCGTCGCCCTTGGCGACCGTGAGGGCCGTCGAGGTCCCCTGGGCGTCCGGGTCGCCGGTGCGGCGGGCGGTGACGGTGACGGTGATCTTCTTGCCGAGCAGCGACGCCGGCACCGCGTACGTGGCGGCCGTCGCGCCGGAGACCGCCGCACCGTCCGCCTTCCACTGGTACGCGTACGAGGACGGCGGCACCGTCCAGGAACCGGTGCTCGCGCTCAGCGTCCCGCCGACCTTGGCCGCCCCGGTGATCACCGGCGGCCGGGTGGACGCCAGCCGCGCGGGTGTGACGGTGAACGAACCCCTCGGGTGGGCAACGGCGTTGTGCGTGACGACGGTGACGCTCCAGGTGCCGGTCGCGACGCCCGTCAGGTCGAGGACCGCCGTAAGCGTCCTGCGGTCGGCGGAGACGGCGGTGGTCGTCGACTCCACCTCCTTGCCGCCGAGACTGAGGCGGACGGTGTCGTCCTCGTGCAGCGCCGTGCCCGTGAGCGTCACCGTGGCTTTGCCACCGGCAGCGGCGGTGGTCGGGCTGACCGTCCCGATGGTGACCGTCTCCGCGCCGCAGCGGATGCCGGAGCAGACGGCCTCCGCCGAGTACGAGGTCTTCGCGGCGGTCTCCGGCAGCGACAGGACCAGGGTGCGGTAGGGGCCGTCGCCCGGGAGCACGCAGCCCTCGCTGTCGTCCTCGTTGAAGTGCGGGCAGATCCGGGCACCGGTCTCGTCGGTGATCCAGGAGAGGCCGTAGCCGTACTTCGTGGTGGTGATCTCGTCGGTGAGCCGCTCGCCCTGCTTCGCCTCGATCCGCACGCACTGCACGGCCGTCGGGCCCGCGGTCAGGGCCACGAGGGGCGGGGTGTCCCAGCCGGTCGGGATCGGGGCGGCGCAGCCCTCGTCCGTACCGATCGGGACCAGTCCGAAGGTGAACTTACTGGTGTCCGCCCAGTTGTTGAACAGGCGCAGCGTGTACGTGCCGGTGCGCTCCAGCCGGCACCAGCCCTCGCCCCACTCCGGGTCGTGGCAGTCGACCTGCTCCTCGCCGTCGTAGACCGTGGTGTACACGTTGTGGCTTCCGGTGCCCGACTCCAGGAGGCGGTGCAGGCCGGGCTTCGCGACGGTGAAGGTGTAGCAGGCGGTCCCGTCGGCGGGAAGGGTGAGCGTGTTCCCCTCGGGCGCGGCCTCGCCGTACGCGGAGAGCGGGAAGGACGGGCAGTCCTCGGCGGCGGCGGCCGGAGCGGCGGTCGTGGCGGTGGTGGCGTCAGCGGTGCTCGCCCGCGCCGCCCCCACCGGGACCAGCAGCGTGACCAGAACGGTGAACGTGAGCAGAAGTGCGGTGTACGCCGCAGATGTGCGTGCCGGCCCCCGCGAGCCCGGCATGATCCAAACCAAAGGCCCTAGTCCCCCAGCACCGCCTGCATCACGCTCTTCGCGATCGGCGCGCCCAGTCGGCCGCCCGAGATGTCGGAGCGGGAGATGTCCATGTCCGTCGGGTCGATGAACACCGCGACCGCGACCGAGCGGCCGTCGTCCTTCTTGCCGTAGCTGACGAACCAGCCGTACGGCACCTCGTCGCGGACGTCCACACCGCGCTGGGCGGTGCCCGTCTTGCCGCCGACCGTGACACCGTCGATCAGGGCGCGCTGGGCGCTGCCCTCCTTCGCGGTGTGCTCCATCATCTCCTGGACCTTCTTCGCCGTCTCGGTCGAGACGGCCTGGCTCATCTCCATCGGCTCGTTCTTCTCCAGCGTGGAGAGGTCCGGGCCGCGCAGCTCGTCGACGATGTAGGGCTGCATCAGCTTGCCGTCGTTGGCGAGGGCCGCCGTGACCATCGCCATCTGCATCGGGGTGCTGGTGAGGCTGCCCTGGCCCATGCCGGTGAGGGCCGTGCCGGGCTTGTCGAGCTTCGGCGGGTAGAGGCTCTTCGTGGCGAGCAGGTCGCCGAACTCCTCCGCGTACACGTCCTCGTTGAAGCCGAACTTCTCCGCCGTCTCCCGCATCCGGTCCTCGCCCAGTTCGGCGGCCGCGTCGAGGAAGACGTTGTTGCACGAGTACTGCATGGCGGTCTTCATCGACGCCTTGTTGCAGACCGCGTCACCCGCCTCGCTGCCGATCTTGTTCGAGGAGAGCGGCAGCGGGTAGGGCGAGACCGCGTCCGTCCGGGCGTCCACATCGGTGACCACGCCGTGCTCCAGCGCCGCCGCGGCCGTGAGGATCTTGAAGGTGGAGCCGGGCGGGTAGGTCTCGCGCAGCGGGCGGTTGGCCAGCGGCTTGCCCTTCTCCTTCTCCAGCGCGGTGAAGCGGTCGCTCTCCTTGAACGAGATCCCGGCGAAGACCTCCGGGTTGTACGAGGGCGTCGAGACCAGGGCCAGCACCTTGCCGGTGCTCGGGTCCAGGGCGACGACCGCGCCCCGGGCGCCGAGGTCGGTCAGCCCCTTGTAGCCGGCCTTCTGCGCCTTGGCGTCGATCGTGGTGATCACGTCGCCGCCGCGCCGGGGCTGCCCCATCAGGACGTCCTTGGCGTGCCGGAAGGCGAAGCGGTCGTCCTGGCCGCTGAGGATGCTGTCGTAGGTCCGCTCCAGCAGCGAGGTGCCGCGGGCCTGGGAGGCGTAACCGGTGACGGGCGCGTACATCGGGCCGTCCTTGGAGGTCCGGCGGAACGCGTAGTCCTTGCTGTCGGTCTCCTTCGACCCGGTGATCGCCTTGCCGCCGACGATGATGTCGCCGCGCGGGGTGGCGAAACGCTCGAACCGCACGCGGGCGTTCTTCTCGTGCTGGGCCAGTTCCTGGCGGTCGACGTGCTGGAGCCAGTTCGCCCGCAGCAGCAGGGCCAGCACCAGCAGCCCGCAGAAGATGGCTATGTGCCGCAACGGCCTGTTCATTCCACTCCCCACCCGGGCGGGCCTCCGGCCCGCGTATGCGATCCCCGGTGAGTAAGGATGCCTTGTACGCGGGCACGGTTGCACCGGCGGCCCCGGGCCGCCCTTTCTCACAGATACGCCGCGTGAGCGTCGGAGATACGCGGCGTAGAGGTCAGAGGTACGCGGCGTACGCGTCCAGCGTCCGCAGGACCTCCGGTTCGTCCGCCGGGGGCAGCTGGAGCACGACCTCCTCGATACCCAGATCCGCGTAGTGGCCGAGCTTCCCCGGGCTGGGCAGGACCGCGTACGGCACCACCTGGAGGTCCTTCGGGTCACGCCCGGCCTCCTCCCAGGCCGCCCGCAGCTTCGGCAGCGACTCCGTGAGGCCCCCGCCGCCGATCGGCAGCCAGCCGTCCGCGTACTCCGCGATGTGCGCGAACAGCTTCGGGCCCGCCCCGCCGCCGATCAGGGTGCGCGGGCCGTTGACCGGGCCCCGGGGCCGCTGGGCCGGCTTGGGGTGCGCCTCGCTCGGCTGCACCGACCCGAACGCACCCTCGTAGCCGGTCGGTTCGTCCGCCCACAGGGCCCGCATCAGAGACATCCGGTCCCGCCCCAGGTCCCGGCGCGTCGCCCACTCCACCCCGTGGTCGGCCGCCTCCTCGACATTCCAGCCGTAGCCGATGCCGAGCGTGAACCGGCCGCCCGAGAGGTGGTCCAGGGTGGCCGCCTGCTTGGCCAGGTCGATCGGGTCGTGCTGGGCGACCAGCGTGATGCCGGTGCCCAGCGTCAGGCGCTCGGTGACGGCGGCGGCCTGGCCGAGGGCGACGAACGGGTCCAGCGTGCGTCCGTACTCGCGGGGCAGGTCACCGCCCATCGGGTACGGCGTACGGCGGCTCACCGGGATGTGCGTGTGCTCGGGCAGATACAGCCCGCCGAACCCCCGCTGCTCCAGCTCGCGGGCGAGCCTGACCGGGGTCACCGTCTCGTCGGTGAGGAAGATCGTGGTGGAAATCCGCATCGAAGCCACCTCTGTGACACCTCCGTGGTCGTCGTTCCTCTGTCAGTACGTCGCTCTTCCGTCTGTACGTCGTCCTTCTGTACGTCGTCCGTGCGAAGCGCCAACGTAAGCCGTATGTCGGCAGAATCCGAGACCGTGACGGCCATGAACACCGCCATGAAGCGGCGCGGCCTCCTCGCCGCGACCGCCGCCACCGGCTTAACGTTGGCCACCGTGAGCTTCGCCCGAGCCGAGGACCGCCCCGGGTCCGGCCCCGACGGTCCCCACCGCACCCGGACCGTGCGCGGGACGCTGCCCGTCGGGGCTCCCGACTACGTGTACCTGCCCGTCGAAGTGCCGGACGGGGTCGCCGAGTTCGCCGTCTCGTACACCTACGACAAGCCGCCCGTGCCGCCCGGCGCCCAGGGCAACGCCCTCGACATCGGCCTCTTCGACGAACGCGGTACGGAGCTCGGCGGGCGCGGCTTCCGCGGCTGGTCCGGCGGGGCCCGCACCTCGTTCTCCGTCCGGTCCGACACCGCGACCCCCGGTTACCTCCCCGGCCCCGTACGCCCCGGTGTCTGGCACATTGCCCTGGCCCCCTACACCGTCGCCCCCGAGGGCCTTTCGTACGAGGTGACCGTCACCCTCCGCTTCGGCCCGACGGCCCCCTCCCCCGCACCCGTCCACCCTCCCGAGCGGGCGAAGGGGCGCGGCCGGGCCTGGTACCGGGGCGACTGCCATCTCCACTCCACGCACTCCGACGGGCGGCGCACCCCGGCCGAGGTCGCCGCCGCCGCGCGGGCCGCCGGGCTCGACTTCATCAACAGCAGCGAGCACAACACCACCTCCGCGCACGCCGCGTGGGAGGGGCTGTGGGGCGACGACCTGCTGATCCTGACCGGCGAGGAGATCACCACCCGCAACGGGCACGTGCTGGCCGTCGGCACCGATCCGGGCGTCTTCGTCGACTGGCGCTACCGGGCCCGCGACGACCGCTTCGGCCGGTACGCGCGCCAGGTGCGGCGGGCCGGCGGGCTCGTCGTGCCCGCCCATCCGCACGCCACCTGCATCGGCTGCAACTGGAAGTTCGGCCTCGCGGACGCGGACGCGGTCGAGGTGTGGAACGGGCCCTGGACACCGGACGACGAGATCGCCCTCGCGGAGTGGGACAACACGCTGGTGGCCGCCGTACGGAACCCGGGCGGCAGCGGCGACGGGCCGGGGCGCTGGCTTCCCGCCCTGGGCAACAGCGACGCGCACCGCGAGCCCGACCGCGTGGGCCATCCGCAGACCGTCGTCCTGGCCGACGCGCTGTCGCGGCGGGAGGTCCTCGCCGGAATCCGGGCCGGGCGCTCCTACCTCGCCGAGTCCGCCGCCCTCTCCCTCTCCTTCGGCGCGACGGACGGGCGGGGCCGGCACGCGGGCATCGGCGGCCGGCTGCGGGCGGCGGCGGACGCCCCGGTGACCGTGCGGCTGGAGGTGACGGGCGCGTCCGCCGACTGCACCGTGCGCCTGGTCACCGATCAGGGGCCCCTGCTGACCACCCCGCTGCCCGCATCCGGCGCGGGCGTGGTGGAGTGGCGTACCACTCCCGCCCACGCCGCGTACGTGCGCGCCGAGGTCCGGCACGCTCCGGCCGTGCCGGGGCTGCCGGGCGCGTTCGCGGCCCTCACCAACCCGGTCTTCCTCGACGCGGAGGCCGGTACGGAAGGCTGAGAAGGGGGAAGGGACGAAGCACGCGCGGCGGGAGCCGGACGGAGAGGAGCGGGCATGGGACCGGGACAGGGCCCGACCCTGGGGCTGGGGTACTTCCTGCTGCCGGCGGGCGGCGCGCTGAGCCTGACCGGGGTCTTCACCGGCAACGGCACGCTGATCAGCCTGAGCTGGATCATGTGGGTGCTCGGGATCCTGCTGGTCCTGCGGAACCGTTCCCGCCGTCCGGCCGATCCGCGCGAGCTCGCGGCGGCGGCCGCGGCCGGGGACGCCCGGGCGGTACGGGGGCTGCGCACGCTCGCCCTGACCGCGCGGGCGGAGGGGCGGCCCGACACGGCCGAGCGGCTGCTGCGGCAGGCGGTGAAGGCCGGCGACGTGGAGTCGATGTGGGAGCTGGGCCGTCTGGTCGAGCAGCGCGAGGGCCTGGCGGCGGCGGAGCCGTGGTTCCGGAGGGCGGCGGAGGGCGGGCACGCAGTGGCCAAGCGGCTGTTCCGGCCGGGCGGCGCACTGCACCCGGACGGGGCGGACCCCCCACCGTAGGAACACCGTGGGGACGCCGTGGGGTCACGGTCGGGCCCGCCCCGCCTGTGCGTGCGCTGCTCCGCTACGCCAGTCCCAGCGCCGCCCTCGTCAGGAACGCGAGCCGGGCCGTCTTCTCCGGCTTCACGATCTCCGGACCCAGCTCGAAGCCGATCCGGACCATCCGGGCGAGGGCCTTATCGTTGCGGGCGTCGGGCTCGACGACGACCCGCAGATGGGCCGGTTCGCTGAAGACGAAGCCGATGAACGCGGTGAGGAGCGCGTCCGTGTACCCCTTCACCGCGCCCTCGCCCTCGGCGGGCGCGATCAGCAGGTGGATGCCGACGTCGCCGGGCTGTACGTCGTAGCACTCGCCGACCGGGTCGGCGCCCGGCTCGTACGTCTGGAAGAGCGCGGCCGGAACACCGTCGCGCAGGGCGAGGTAGGCGTGGTGGGTGGGGAGCGAGTCGACGAACTCGTAGATCTCCCGCACCTGTTCGCGGGTGTGCTCGCTCATGCCCCAGAAGCGGGCCCGCTCCTCGGTGACCCAGCCGTGCAGCAGACCGGCATCGGCCGCCGGGGCGACCGGGACCAGCCGGACCGTTCCGAAGCCCTCGACCTTCTGTTCGTGAACGGCGGCGCGGAGGGCGGGGGCGACGGGTTCGTCAGTGGTCACGGCGGGGTTCTCCTCGGGATGGCGCGACGTGCGGTGCAGCAGGTTCCAGTCGGTGACCACCGGGGCGAACGCGCCCCGGGCCCACAGGGGCGTCTGGTCGCGGTGGTGGGCGGATCCGGGGACTCCGGACGCGCCGAACGGGACCACCCAGCGGCTGTTCTCGCGGCGGGCCAGGTCCCAGACGTAACGGGCGGCCGGGCCCCGGGCGAACAGGTCGGTGACGCCCGGGACGCTGGAGGTGGACAGCACACAGTCGTGGTCGCCCGCGAGCCCCGGCCGGATCCCGTCCGCGCCGGAGCCGCCGGGTCCGTCGGGCGTGCGGTCTGCCAGCGCCTGCCAGGGCGACAGCCGGTGCAGCTCGCCCCACGGGCCCGGCGGGGCCTCCTCGGCCGCCGCCGCGACCGCCTCGGCCGAGGCCGCGACCACCGCCAACCGGTCCTCGTACGGCAGGAGTCCGGCCGAGAGCAGGCTCTCCAGGGCATAGCCGATCCGAGGCACGGCGGCGAGCCAGGGGCGGAAGAGCGCCGGGTACGCGGTCGAACGCCAGGGGTCGTCCGCGCCCGTGACGCCCTTCAGGGCCGGGTGGCCGGCCAGCCGGTGGACGACGTCGGTGCGCAGGCGGGCGTAGAGGGCCGCGTCGGTGCTGTCGGCGTCCATGTGGCGGTCCCAGCGCAGCAGCCGGTCCCGGAGGCGGTCGGCGGCGGGCCCGAGGCCGGGGGCCCAGGCCAGCAGGGAGAGCAGCGGGCGGGAGGAGGCGAGGCGGGTGTCGGTGTGGACGACGGCCTGGGCGTCCGGGGTCCAGTCGGTGTCCGCGCCGAGCAACTCCCTTATCCGGCGGGCCCGGTGCCGGGGCGCGAACTCGACGCCGAGCGGGGCGGCGAGGCCGCGCTCGTTGGCCATGACGGCGATCCCGTCGCCGTCCACGTCGGTACGGGGCAGGGGGACGGTCTCGCCCTCGCGCCAGGCGTACGCGGGGTCCTCGGCCGGGACGACCCGCAGCCGGTTGACGTACGGGCGCACCGGGACGTGTCCGGCGACCCGGTGCAGGGTGCCCCCGGCGGTGTCGGCGGCCAGGACCACGTTGACGGGCTCGGCCCAGCGGTCGAGGGCGGCGTCGAGGTCGGCGACCGTACGGGCCCGGAGCAGAGCGGGCAGCACGTCGAAGCCGAGCTCGCCGGTGACGCGGGGCGGGTGGCGGAGGCTGATGAAAGTGTCACCGCCGGGCTCACCGGGCTCGGGGCGGGTACCGTCGGCAGGCTCACCGGGCTCGGGGCGGGTACCTTCGGCAGGCTCACCGGGCTCGGGGCGGGTACCTTCGGCAGGCTCACCGGGCTCGGGGCGGGTACCTTCGGCAGGCTCACCGGGCTCGGGGCGGGTACCGTCGGCAGGCTCACCGGGCTCGGGGCGGGTACCGTCGGCAGGCTCACCGGGCTCGGGGCGGGTGCCTTCGGCAGGCGGCCCGGCCCCGGGGTCGCTTCCGATGATCACCGGCCCCCGTTCCGTCTCGATCACCTCGACCGGCTCCGGGTCCGCGCCCGCCACCTCGATCGTCTCGGTGTGGGCGTGGGCGCGGTACCAGCCGTCCGGGCCGAGCGCCTCGACCCCGCCGTCCGGGGTGCGGCGCAGCTGCTCCCGGTAGAGGTCCTGGTAGTCGGCCATGGCGTTGGTGATCGCCCAGGCGACGTGGCCGGTGTGCCCGAAGTGGGCGATGCCGGGGATGCCCGGGACCGCGAGGCCGACGACGTCGAACTCGGGGCAGGCGAGGCGGATCTGCTGGTAGACGCCGGGGTCCTCGATGAAGCGGTGCGGGTCGCCCGCGACGATCGGGGCTCCGGTGGCGGTGCGGGCGCCGGTGAGCAGCCAGCCGTTGCTGCCGGCGGTGCCGGGGCCGTCGGTGGCGAAGAGGTTCGTGCGGTCCTCGCCGAGCCGGCGGGCGACCTCCTCGCGCCAGAGTTTGGTCGGGAACCCCGCGAACAGGATGTGCGTGGAGAGCCAGACGCCGAGCGGGGTCCAGGGCTCCCAGCGGCCGGGGGCCAGGCCCACCGCGGCGAACTCGGGTGCGTGGGCGGCCCCTTCGGAGAGGCCTTCGTTGACGCCGTCGACGTACGCCCGGACCCAGGCGGCGGTCTCCGGCGCGAGACGGTCGTAACAGCGGCGGGCGGTGTCGGCGATCCGGGCCCGCCGGACGAACCGGTCCCAGTCGACGGCTTCGGCGCCGAGGTGGGACGCGGAGGTGCCGAGGACCCGGTGCCGCTCGGTCTCCAGTTGCCAGGCCCGGTCGAGGGCGGTGACATGCCCCTGGGCGCGGGCCAGCGCGAGGGCGTCGGCGGCCCGCAGATGCGGGATCCCCCAGTCGTCGCGGAACACCTCGAAGGCGTCGCCCGCCCCCCGGCCAGGCCTCTCACCGGGTCTCCCGCCGGCTCTCTCGACCGCTCTCCCGCTGTCGACGTCGGAGGTCATCGCCTGCCCATCCCCACTTCCGGTGCTTTTCAGCCACTCCCCAGCCCTTGAAATTTAGGTTAGCCTAACCAAAGTGACCCTTTGGGCAGTGGGCCGGGGCACGGGGGCGAGGCAGGAGACACCGTGGGGCATGGCTGGGAAGGCGTCGTTCTCAAACTGTTCCGGGGGCGCGATTTCACGTTCACGGTGACCGGCGCGGAGCAGGTGACGGACCGCTTCCGCCGGGTGCACGTGACCGACGGCGGGCTGCTCGCCGCGACCGGCGGGGCCCATCCGACGATGTGGGTGCGGCTGTGGTTCGAGAAGGACGGCAAACCGCATCAGCGCGCCTACACCCTGGTCAACCCGGACCCGGAGGCCGGCACCTTCAGCCTGGAGTTCGCCCTGCACGAAGGGGCCGCGTGCACCTGGGCGCGGGAGGCGAAGGCCGGCGACACGATCGACGCGACGCTCCAGGGCACCGGCTTCACGCTGCCCGACCCGGCGCCCTCGCGGCTCTTCGTGATCGGTGACGCGGCGGCGCTGCCCGCGATCAACTCCCTGCTGGACGCGATTCCGTCGACCCCGGCGACGATCTGGTTCGAGACGGCGCACGAGGAGGACCGGAAACTGCCGTTCCGCCTCGACGAGGCCCACCACACCCTGCACCACGTGGAGCGCCGCGAGGCGGGCGGGCAGCTCGTCACCGAGGTGAAGGCGGCCCTGCCGGCACTGCTGGGCGACGACCACTCCGACGCGTACGTCTGGGTCGCCTGCGACACCTCGACCACCCGGACCCTGT
This sequence comes from Streptomyces sp. iso_384, assembly GCF_056172905.1. NCBI lineage: Bacteria > Bacillati > Actinomycetota > Actinomycetes > Kitasatosporales > Streptomycetaceae > Streptomyces > Streptomyces sp. iso_384. Next base: position 694,782 of record NZ_JBWBTT010000001.1, on the reverse strand, counting down.
CGGCGTACCTCCGCAAGGAGCTGGGCCTGCCCAAGGACCGCGTGAACGCCCTGGGCTACTGGCGGCCGTAGCACCTGACGGCACCACCCACGTAAGGGCCCCGGCAGCCGGGGCCCTTACGCGTTACGCGTTCCCGGACCGCGACGACCTGCGGCCTCAGTCCTCGACGACCAGCGCCGGGGTCTCCTTCGTCAGGACCTCGCCCCGGAAGAACGCCGGGCTGCGGCGCTCCATCGCGATCATCAGGACCAGGCCGAGGAGCAGCAGCCCCACCCCGATGACGAACACCGAGCCGACGCCGAACACCGAGGATCCGGAGCCGTACGCCGGGTCCCACATGTCGTAGAGGGTCTTGGCGAAGACGGCGGCGAGCAGGATGCCGCCGACGACCGGGAAGAGGCCCTTGAAGACCAGATCGCGGGCGGAGCGGGTCAGTTCGGCGCGGAAGTACCAGGCGCAGGCGAAGGCGGTCAGCGCGTAGTAGAAGCAGATCATGAGGCCGAGCGCGTAGATGGTGTCGACCAGGACGTGCTCGCTGACCAGGGTCATCACGGTGTAGAAGACGCCGGTGCCGATGCCGGCCGTGATCGTGGCCCGGCCGGGCGTCCTGAAGCGGGGGTGGACCTTGGCGTACGAGGCCGGCATCGCCTCGTACGCGGACATCGCGAGCACCGTGCGGGCGACCGGGATGAACGTGGTCTGGAGGCTGGCGGCGGCCGAGGCGAGGACCGCGAGGAAGAGCAGGACGCCGAGGCCGGGGCCCATCACCGGTCCGGCGAGGGCGGCGAAGACGTTGTCGGAGGTGTCCGGGTTGGCGAGGCCGAGCCCGGAGCTGCCGGAGCCGACGGCCATCTGGGCGGCGATGCCGGTGGCGAGGTAGGAGCCGACCAGGACGACCATCGCGATGAGGGCCGCGCGGCCGGGGGTCTTCTCGCTGCCGGTGGTCTCCTCGTTGGCGGTCAGACAGGCGTCCCAGCCCCAGAACATGAAGATGGAGAGGGAGAGTCCGGCGGTGAAGGCGGCGAAGGACTGGACGGCGAAGGGGTTCAGCCAGGACCAGGAGAAGTCGAGCGAGGACGCGAAGTCCGGTCCGCCGCTGCCCGCCTTGCCCAGGGCCATCGTCACGAACAGCGCGAGCACGACCAGTTGCAGCCCGACCAGGGCGTACTGGATGCCCTTGGTGGCGGTCATGCCCCGGTAGCTGATCGCGGTGGCGACGGCGATGAGGGCGAGGCAGGTGATGATGTGGACGGGCTTGCTGTCGTCCAGGGCGGCGACCGAAGCGCTGCCGGTGATCTCGCCCGCCAGCAGCCAGAAGTACGAGGTGGCGACGCCCGCCAGGTTGGACAGCACGATGATCGTCGCGATGACGAGGCCCCAGCCGCACATCCAGCCGACGCGCGGGCCGAAGGCCTTCACCGTCCAGGTGAAGGAGGTGCCGCAGTCCGGCATCGCCTTGTTCAGCTCGCGGTAGGCGAAGGCCACGAGCAGCATCGGCAGGAACCCGGCCAGGAAGACGGCGGGCATCTGTACGCCGACCTCGCCCGCGGTGGAGCCCAGGGTGGAGGTCAGGCAGTAGACGGGGGCGACGGTGGAGACGCCGATGACGGCACTGCCCATGAGGCCGACGGAGTTCCCGCCGAGCCCCTTGCTCCGTACACCGCCGTCACCGCCGTCGGCCGGGGCGCTTCCCCGTACCGTGTCTCCGGCCCGTGGCCGCGCGTCCAGCTGAGTCATGAGAAGGACGCTATGCGCTGCGATATCCACATCCGGAGGATGAGACTCCCGCGTCTCACCCTTGGATATGCCAGCCGTTCCTCCATGAACACTTCATCAATTCAAGGTCACGCTCGCATGAAACCTTGCAATGCATGCCACTCCGTCGAGCGCGACGACGTACGGTAATCGCAGCACTGTCCGTTTTGCGTAGGTTCAAAATTTTCCCGCGGTGCTCGGACCAGAACCCCGCAGTGTCTCAGCCGGGCCAGACGATCGCCTGCGTCTCGCTGTAGGCGTGCAGCGCGTACGAGCCCACGTCCCGCCCCACCCCGCTCTTCCTGAACCCGCCGAACGGGGCCTCCATGTTCCGCCCGACCGTGTTGACGCCGACCCCGCCCGCCCGCAGCCGGCGGGCGATCCGGAAGGCGCGGGCCACATCGCCGGACCACACGTAGTCGATGAGGCCGTAGTCGCTGTCGTCGGCCAGCGCGACGGCCTCCTCCTCGTCGTCGAACGGGACGACCACGACGACCGGGCCGAAGATCTCCTCGCGCACGACCCGCATGTCGTGCGTGCAGTCGGCCAGGAGGGTCGGGGCCACATAGAAGCCCCGGTCGGGATGGGCGGGGCGGACGCCGCCGGTGACGACCCGTGCGCCCTCCTTCCGGCCCAGCTCCACATACGCCTCGACGCGGTCGCGGTGGGCGGCGGAGATGACCGGGCCGACCACGGTGGCCCGGTCGGCCGGGTCGCCGACGGTGAGGCGGCTCGCGTACGCGGCGAGCGCGGCGATCAGCTCGTCCTGGCGGGACCGATGGACCAGGACGCGGGTCGGAGCCGTACAGATCTGCCCACTGTAGAAGGAGAAGGTCGTGCCGATGCCCGCGACCGCGGAGTCCAGGTCCGCGTCTTCGAGGACGATCGCCGCCCCCTTGCCGCCCAGCTCCATCAGCTGCCGCTTCATGCCGCGCCCGCACACCTCCGCGATGCGCTGCCCGACCGCGGTGGAGCCGGTGAAGCTGACCATGTCGACGTCCGGCGAGTCGACGGCGGCCTCACCGGACGGTGCGCCCGACCCGGTGACCACGTTCACCACGCCCGGCGGTACGCCCGCCTCCGCGAGGGCGGCGGCCATCCGGTAGACGGAGAGCGGGTCCTGCGGGGCGGGCTTCACCACGACCGTGTTGCCCATCGCCAGCGCGGGCGCGACCTTGCCCGCCGGATTGGCCCAGGGGTTGTTGTACGAGGTGATGCAGGTGACCACGCCGACCGGCCGGCGGACGGCCAGCGCCCCGAAGACCCCGGCCCGCCCCATCGGCCCGGCCTCGTTGATCTGCGGCGCGATGGCGTCCTCGACGGGCTCCAGGGCGCCCTTCGCGTACCGCCGGAAGCGGGCGATGCCGACTCCGACCTGCAGGGACCGGGCGGTGGAGGCGGTGGCTCCGCTCTCCCGCCGGGCGATCTCCGCGTGGGCGGGGAGGTCGCGCCGGATGATGTCCGCCGTACGGTCCAGCATCGCGGCCCGCTCCTCGGGCTGGGTCCGCGACCAGGCCGGGAAGGCCGCTTTCGCCGCCGCCGCGGCCTCGTACACCTGGGCCCGGCTCGCCTCGGGGGCGAGGCCGACGACCTCCTCGGTGGCGGGGTCGATGACCTCGTAGTGCCCGTCGGCGGGTTCGGTCCACTCGCCGCCGATGAACAGCTTCGCGGGTCGGTCGGGGCTCACGCCGTACTCACCGTCCGGGTGTCACGGCCCGAGCGCAGCACCGTCCCCGGCACCGCCCCCGTCACCTTGTCGTCGCGCAGGGTCTCGACGCCGTTGACGCGTACGGAGACGATCCCGATGGCCTTGGAGTCCAGGCGCGGGCTGTCCCCGGGCAGGTCGTGGACGAGCGTGGCGGGTCCGGCGTCGATCCGCTCGGGGTCGAAGAGGACGAGGTCGGCGTGGAAGCCCTCCTCGACCCGGCCTCGGTCGCGCAGACCGAAGAGCCGGGCGGGGTCGTCGGTGAGCATCTTGACGGCGGCGGTGAGCGGGACGAGTTTCCGCCCGCGCAGACAGTCGCCGAGGAAGCGGGTGGTGTACGGGGCCCCGCACATCCGGTCCAGGTGCGCGCCCGCGTCGGAGCCGCCGAGCATGACGTCCTCGTGCTCCCAGGTCCGCCGCCGCAGCGCCCAGGAGTCCGGGTCGTTGTCGGTGGGCATCGGCCACAGGACCGTCCGCAGATCGTCGGCGGCGCAGATCTCGACCAGGCAGTGGAAGGCGTCCTGGCCGCGCTCGGCCGCGATGTCGTCGACGACCCGCCCGCCGAGTCCTTCGTTGGCGGCGCTGTAGGTGTCCCCGATGACGTACCGGCCGAAGTTCGCGAGCCGCCGGAAGACCCCGGCCTCCTTGCTGTCGGCGCGGCGCAGCATCTCGGCGCGGGTGGCGGGGTCCCGGAGCCGTTCGATCCGCTCGGGGACGGGCAGGGCCAGGATCTCGCCCCAGCCGGGGATGAGGTTGAGGGCGCAGAAGGTGCCGAGCGACATGTTCATGGGGGTGAGGATCGGCATCGTGAGGGCCACGATCCGGCCTCCGGCCGCGCGGGCACGTTCGCTCGGTATCAGCTGGCGCGGTACGCGTTCGGGGACGGCGGCGTCGATGGTGAGGACGTTCCAGTTGAGCGGGCGTCCGGCGGCGGCCGTCATGTCGACGAAGAGGTCGATCTCCTCGTCGGAGAACTGGTCCAGGCACCCGGCGACGATCGCCTCCAGCTGTGTCCCCTCGTGCTCGCCGACCGCCCGGGAGAGGGCGAGCAGCTCCTCCGGGAGGGCGTGCCGGGAGGCGACGGGTTCGCCGTCGCCGTCGGAGTGCGTGGAGGACTGGGTGGTGGAGAGCCCCCAGGCGCCCGCGTCCATGGCGTCGTGGAAGAGGGCGAGCATGGCGTCCATCTGCGCGGGGGTCGGCTGCCCCCCGACCGCGTCCGCGCCCATCACGTGCCGGCGCAGGGCGCAGTGCCCGACCATGAACCCGGCGTTGACGGCGATGCGCCCTTCGAGGGCGTCGAGATACTCGCGGAAGGTGGACCAGGTCCAGTCGACGCCCTCCTCCAGGGCTTTGAGGGCCATGCCCTCCACCCGCGACATCATCCGCCGGGTGTAGTCGGCGTCCTCGGGCCGGTCGGGGTGGAGCGGGGCGAGGGTGAACCCGCAGTTGCCGCCCGCGACGGTGGTGACGCCGTGATTCATGGAGGGGGTGGCGTAGGGGTCCCAGAACAGCTGGGCGTCGTAGTGGGTGTGCGGGTCGACGAACCCGGGGGCGAGGACGAGCCCGTCGGCGTCCTCGCGGGTGACGGCCTCTTCGGTGGTCGTCCCCGGCTCGGCGATGACGGCGATGCGGCCGTCGCGGATGCCGACGTCGGCGATGTACGCGGGTCCGCCGGTGCCGTCCACGACGGTCGCGCGGCGGATGAGGTGGTCGAGCATGACGGTTCCCTTCTGGGGTTCCTTGCTTCGGCCCGGCTGGGACAGCCGGGGTACGCACGCTCGGGCCGCGGTACGTACCCCGGCTCACAGGGCGACGGTCCGGGAAGACGCCGCCCGGCTCACCGGCGGGGGCTCCGCCCCCACACGCCCGCTCCTCCATCGCCGGAGGGGCTTGAACACCCGGCCTCGCCGGCGTTTGAGGCGCGGGGTTCGGGGCGGAGCCCCGACGTGAGCCCGAGGGTTCAGTTCGCGGCGGCCCGGAACCGCGAGGTCCGGTGCACGGGATCCGTATCGATCTGCGGAATCACGTGCTCCCCGATCAACCGGATCGTGTTCATCGTGTCCTCAGGACTGATCCCGATCGGCAGCCCGAAGCTCAACTGATCCGCCCCCGCCCGATCCCACCGCCGGCACTGCTTCAGCACCTCGTCCGGGTCTCCGCAGATCATCAGCTCCTCGGCGATGAGCAGTTCGACGATCTCCTCGGTGTACTCCGGCAGCAGCTGCGGCCACTCCGGAATCCCCTCCGGCCGCGGAAACGTGTCGTGGTAGCGGAACAGCAGCGACTGCAGGTAGTTCAGCCCGCCGCCCACCGCGATCTCCACCGCCTTGGCATGCGTCTCGGCGCAGATCGCCGTGGACGTCACCATCACGTTGTCGTTGACGAACGCCCCCACCGGCTCCGCGTCCTTGACCGCGTTCTTGTAGGACTCGACGACCCACTCCATGTCGGAGACCTTCTGCACGCTGAAGCCCAGCACGCCGAGCCCCTTCTTGCCCGCCATGGCGTACGAGGACGGCGACCCGGCCGCGTACCACATGGCCGGGTGCGCACCCCCGTACGGCTTCGGCAGGATCTTTCGCGGCGGGAGCGACCAGTGCTTGCCCTGGAAGCCCACGTACTCGTCCTGGAGCCACATCTTGGGGAACTCGGCGATCGTCTCCTCCCACAGCTCCTTCGTGTGGTTCATGTCGGTGATGCCCGGCATGAACCCGAGGATCTCGTGGCTGCCCGCCCCGCGCCCGGTGCCGAACTCGAAGCGCCCTTCGGAGAGATGGTCGAGCATCGCGACCTTCTCGGCGACCTTCACCGGGTGGTTGACCGGCGCGAGCGGGTTGAAGATGCCGGAGCCGAGGTGGATGCGCTCGGTGGCGTGCGCGAGGTAGCCGAGGTAGACGTCGTTGGCGGAGAGGTGCGAGTACTCCTCCAGGAAGTGGTGCTCGGAGGCCCAGGCGTACTTGAAGCCGGACTTGTCCGCCTGGATGACGTACTCGGTCTCCTCGATCAGCGCCTTGTGCTCTGCCTCGGGGTCCACCTTGGCACGCGCGGCGGGCACGTACCCCTGAACAAAGAGCCCGAATTCCACGGAGGTTCACCGTCCTCAAGTTTTCCCGACGACGTATCTGACGATCCGTCAGATAGCGATGCGACCGACTGTTCCACCACGGCCGGACCCCGTCAATACCTGACGCCCAGTCAGGCAGGCTGCTTCAGAAGGGGCTGACCCCCGCCAGCCACCCCCCGTCCACGACGAACGGCTGGCCGGTGATGTACGAGGAGTCCTGCGAGGTCAGGAACAGCACCAGCGCGGCGACCTCCTCGGGCCGGCCGATCCGCCCCATCGGCACGAGCTTGCGGTAGTACGCGTCCAGCGCGGCGCTCGACGTCGTCAGGTCGGCGTCCGGGTCCAGCAGGGCCGGGTTGCTCATCGCGGTGTCGACGGCCCCCGGACAGACGGCGTTGACCCGGATCCCCTTCGCCGCCAGCTCCATGGCGGCGACCTTGGTGAGCCCCAGCACCGCGTGTTTGGTCGCGGCGTACGCGCCGACCAGCGGCATGCCGGTCAGTCCGGTGTACGAGGACGTGTTGACGATCGTCCCGCCGCCCGCGGCCTCGATCTCCGGCGCGACGGCCCTGATCCCGAGGAACGCGCCCGTCATATTGACCCGCACCACCTGCTCGAACTCCGCCGGCGGGGTGTTGACCAGCTCGTTGAAGCGCAGGATGCCCGCGTTGTTGACCAGTCCGTCGATCTTCCCGAAGGCGTCCTTGGCCACGGCGACGGCGGCGTCCCAGTCCTCCTCGCTCCCGACGTCCAGCCGCACGAACCGGGCGACGTCCTCTCCGGACCCCGCACCGAACTCCTCCCCCAAATCCTCGGCCAGCGCCTCGCCTTGCTCGACCAGCACATCCGCGACGACGACCCGCGCACCCTCGGCCGCGAAGAGCCGCGCCTCCTGCTCGCCCTGCCCGCGCGCCGCCCCGGTGACGAGGACGACCCGTCCGTCCAGCTTGCCCATGAGGCTCTCCCCTACCTGTCGAGATGAGGGGCCACGTCCGCACCGAACGCCGCCATCTGATCGGTCAGTTCGTCCACGCTCCGGCTCCGGAAGCGGACCTGGATCTGGTGCACGCCGATCGCCGCGTACTCCCGCAACGACTCGGCCAGCTCCTCCGGCTTCCCGGCGAGCGTCCGCCGCCCCACGGACCACGCCGGCGCACCCACGTACAGCGGCTCGGTGATCGCACCGATGACGATCGGCGCACCGACCCCCGCCTCCTCCCGCAGGGCGTGCACCCGGGCGATCTGCGCGGGCAGCCGGTCCCGGGGATCGCCCTGCGGCAGCCACCCGTCGCCGCGTACGGCCGCCCGGCGCACGGCGGCGGGCGAGGAGCCGCCCACCCAGACCGGCACCCGTTCCTGGGCGGGCCGGGGCAGCTGCCCGAGCCCGCTGAACGAGAACCGCTCCCCCGCGAACTCCGGGTACTCCTCGGGCCCGAGCGCGGCCCGCAGCGCGTCGATGCTCTCGTCGAGGACACCCCCGCGCCCGTCGAAGTCCGCCCCGACCGCCTCGAACTCCTCCCGGACGTGCCCGGCCCCGACCCCGAGGATCAGCCGGCCGCCGCTGAGGTGGTCGAGAGTGGCGTACTGCTTGGCGGTGACGAGCGGATGGCGCAGCCCGACCACGGCGACATGGCTCATCAGCAGCACGCGCTCGGTGACCCCGGCGAGGAAGGAGAGCGTGGCGACGGGGTCGTACCAGACGGTGCTCATGCCCTCCGCCAGCCGTCGCGGGATGGCGACATGGTCGCAGCCGGCGACGTAGGCGAAGCCGCCCCGATCGGCGGCGCGGGCTATGCGGACGAGATCGGCGGGGGTCGCCGCCGCCTCCCAGGGTTCCGCGTAGATGACGCTCTGCGACTGGACCGGCAGCTGCATCCCGTACGACAGCGGCCCGTTGGGCAGTACCGGCACGGCGGCCTCCTTCCCCTCCGGCCCGGAACGGTCCCGCCCCGGGCGACGGCCGCCATCGTCGTACCTGACGGGCCATCAGACAAGAGCACGGACGCGTCCGCGAACCCGCCGGGCCGCCATCGCCGCACCAGCGCCGCGCGGGCGGGCGAGCGGCGGACCGGGCACTTCCGCCGGCGATCGGGAGGAGAAAATGGGAGCGCTTCCATACGGGCGCTTCGACCGGCACTCCCCGAAAGCACGCGCACCCCCGGCGGCGCACGGCGCACCCGGCGCACCGCACGCCCCGACCGGCCTCCACTCCAGCGAACGATCGCACCAGCATGCCGTCTGACCAGCTGTTTCAGCGATCGCCAATGCGCCGCGCGGCGCGAGAATCCGACTGCCGCACGCACCTTGCCAGAGCCGTGGACCCCCTCTATGTTCACTGGACAGGAACAGGGAAAGCGCTTTCTAGCAGCAGCGGAAAACCCCCTGAACGATGGACCGCGAGGACATGCGCGGAAGCGCTCCCGACATGTCATGCACCTGACATTCAGGCAGCATCCCACCACCCGAAGACACAGGGAGACGAACATGAGGCAACCCGTCACACGACGGCTGCAGGCGGCACTGGCCACCCTGGCCCTCGCGGCCGCGGCCGGCGGCATCGTCCTGACGGCGCCCGAGGCGTCGGCCGCGGCCGGCAGCGCCACGGGCTACGCCACCCAGAACGGCGGAACCACCGGCGGTACCGGCGGACAGACGGTGCGGGCCACCACCGGCACCGCGATCCACGCGGCCCTGTGCGGCCGCGCCGCCGCCGGCACGCCGATCGTCATCGAGGTCGAAGGCACCATCAACCACGGCAACACCAGCAAGGTGTCCGGCAGCAGCTGCAACACGGCCGACGGCGTGATCGAGCTGAAGCAGATCAGCAACGTCACGATCGTGGGCGTCGGCGGCGGCGCCGTCTTCGACCAGATCGGCATCCACATACGCGAGTCCAGCAACATCATCATCCAGAACGTGACCGTCAAGAACGTCAAGAAGTCGGGGTCCCCCACCTCCAACGGCGGTGACGCCATCGGCATGGAGTCCGGCGTCCGCAACGTCTGGGTCGATCACACGACCCTGGAGGCGTCGGGCGGCGAGTCCGAGGGATACGACGGCCTCTTCGACATGAAGGCCGACACCCGGTACGTGACCCTCTCCTACAGCATCCTGCGCAACTCGGGCCGCGGCGGTCTGGTGGGCTCCAGCGAGAGCGACGTCTCCAACGGGTTCGTCACGTACCACCACAACCTGTACGAGAACATCGACTCCCGCGCCCCCCTGCTGCGGGGCGGCGTCGGCCACATGTTCAACAACCACTACGTGCGGCTCAACTCGTCCGGCATCAACTCCCGGGCCGGCGCCCGCGCCAAGGTGGAGAACAACTACTTCGAGGACTCCAAGGACGTCCTGGGCACCTTCTACACCGACGCCGCCGGCTACTGGCAGGCCGACGGCAACACGCTGGACAACGTGACCTGGTCGAGCCCCGGCGAGGACAACAACCCGGCCGGGCCCGACATGAAGTCCACCACCACCGTCAGCATCCCCTACGCCTACTCCCCCGACGCGGCCGGCTGTGTGCCGGACGTCGTGAGCCGTACGGCGGGCGCCGGCAAGGGCCTGAAGGTCTCGGACGGCAACTGCACGGTCCAGCCGCCGACCGAGCCCACGCCCGGCCCCACCGACCCGACCCCCGACCCCACCGACCCGACCCCGGGGCCCACCGACCCCACGCCGCCCGGCGGGACCAACCTCAGCATCGGCGCCGGATCCGACGGATCGAGCAAGGCCTCCGGGACCAGCTTCGGCCATCTGCGGGACGGTGACCTCACCACCTACTGGTCGCCCGCCGGTTCGACCGGCCACGCCTCGATCAAGTGGGACTCCGCCACCGCCGTGTCCTCCGTCGTCATCCGGGAGGCGACGGGATCCGCGGGCTCCATCGGGGCCTGGCGGCTCCTCGACGCCGACGCCGGAACCGTCCTGGCCTCCGGCGACGGAGCGGGGACCATCTCCTTCCCGCGCACCACCCTGCGCAAGATCACCTTCGAGATCGTCAGCTCGACCGGCTCCCCGAGGATCGCCGAGTACGAGACCTACGCCGGCTGACGGGTGCCGCCGCCCGGCGACCGGCCGTGCGACGCCCCACTCCGGCACCCCGTACCCCACGCACCGGCAAAGGCCCGCGCCCCCCGCTCGGCGGGGGGTGCGGGCCCTGCTCGGTGCCGGGCGCACGGCGGCGGCGCGCCGGATCATCCGAGCGGCCGCCAGTCGCCCAGCCAGCGGGCCGGTGTGTGGGCACGGGCCTCGGACGCGCTGAGCTGGGGCCGGTTCGCCGGGACGGTGACCCGGGCGCCGGGACCGGTGTTGCGGTGTTCGGCGAAGCGTTGTTCCTGCCACGGATGGCCGGCGGACATGGTGGCGTACGGCGCGGACGCGTCGATGCCCGCGCCGAGACGGCTCTCGCGGACGGTGAGCATCGGGCGTGCGGTGGGGTCGGAGGACGGCACCCAGGGACGCGCCAGCTTGTAGTACCCGTCGGGGGCCGTGCTGCTCACGCGGGAGCGCAGGACCAGAAAGCCGTGCCGGCCGGCCCCGGCGGTGCTGGGCGCGAAGACGAAGCCGTGGGGCGCGGCTGCCAGGCCGGGGCGGACGAGGCCGCGGAAGTGGCAGCGCTCGTAGACGGCGGAGGCCCGGCCGAAGACGAAGTCCACGTCGCCCTCCACGTAGCAGTCGCGGTAGTACTGCCGGGCGAACACGGCGAGGGAGGGCGAGTCGGCGTACAGCGTGTCCTGGTGGCCCAGGAACCGGCAGCCGTAGAACGCCGACCGGTCGCCCTGGACCTTGACCGCCACCGCCTGGGTGCCGGTGTACTCGGGGTTGTCGGAGCGCAGCCAGTCGTTGGCGAAGGTCAGATCGCGGGCGGTGAAGCCCTCCGCCCCGATCGTGACGGAGGCCGATCCGCTGGTGCCCAGCGTGCCGGTGCCGTCCGGCCGGGGCGTGCCCGCCGCGTTGCCGTACACCAGGACCGTGTCGCGGGCGTCGGAGCTCGCGCCGATCAGCGTGAGGTCGCGGTGGGCGGCGCCGACGACGACCGTGGCCCGGTGGACGCCGGCGGCGATCACGATGGTGCGGCCGGTTCCTGTGGCCGCGTCCACGGCGGACTGGACATCGGTGTGGTCGCCCCGGCCGTGTGCGTCGACGTACAGCGTGCGCGGGTCGTGGCGGCGGGCCGGTGAGCCGTAGCGGCCGAAGGGGCGAGGGTCGGCGGCGGACCGGGCGAGGGCGGCCGGTGCGCCGAGGGCGAGCGTGGCGCCCGTGCCGGCGATCAGGGACAGGGCGGTGCGTCGAGTGGGCATGGCGGTACTCCTCCGGACGAACGGTGAACGGGCGAACGACATCAGGCGGCAGGCGAAAGGCCGCGGGTGAACGGCGAAGGGCCGCAGCCGAGAAGGGCCGGAGCGGCGAAGGGCCGGAGCGGCGCTCTCCGGGGTGATGGAAAGCATGCGGTGCCGCTCCGGCCGGTTCATCGGGGGTACGCGCCGGTCATCGGAGGCCGGACACCCTGCCCGCCCCGGCCTTGAGGCCGACCAGCACGGGTACGGCCCAGGGGTGGTGGACCGTCGTGCGCAGTCCGGGGGTCCAGCCCGCACCCTCGGTGAGCTGCTCGCCGGGAACTCCGGCGTTGTGCACGGCGATCAGATCGGTCCTGCGTCCGTTGACGTAGTTGTTCTCCGCCGTGAGCGGGGCCTCCGACCACTTCTTCAGGACGGTGGCCCGGTCCACGTCTCCGGCGAGGGTGAACGCGTTGTGCTCGGCGACCAGGCGGGACTCGGCGCCGATGCCGTAGGAGTAGCCGTAAAAACTTCCGCGCGTGGCGACGAAGTGGTTGTTGTACGAGTCGACCTGGCCGAAGCGGACGCGCGGAGCACGTTCCTTGACGTCCTTGAACAGGTTGTGGTGGAGCGTCACGCGGAGCTTGCCGCGGTCGGTCGCGCCGGCGCCGTCGCTGTTGCCGATGAGCATCGTCTTGTCGTGGTCCTTGAGGACGTTCCACGACACGGTGACCAGGTCGGCACCGCGCACGATGTCGAAGAGGCCGTCGTGCTGCTGGTACAACTGGCCGTAATAGCGCGGCTGTTCGGCGTCGGGCCGGTCGCCGTCGCTGAAGGTGTTGTGGTCGACCCAGACGTTCCGGGAGCCGTAGACGACGAGGTTGTCGTACTCCGAGTTCCAGGCGCCCTCACTGCCGTCCGTGGGGTCCCACTGGGGGAAGCAGTCGTAGGTGTCCTCGAACGAGATGTTGCGGACGATGACGTTGGAGACGTCCCGGACCTGGAGACTGGCGCCGATGATCTCGGGGTTCGCACCGACCCCGATCAGGGTGGTGTTGGACGGGACCCGGACGTTCACGGCGGCCTGCTGGAGCTTCGCCGAGGCCACGCGGGCGTCCTCCAGCGGGCCCTCGGGAACGCGGTCGCCGCCCCACACCTCCGGGTCGTAGGCGGCGAGGTACTTCTCCAGGGTGTAGCCGTCGGTCTCGTACTGCTCGCAGCCGATCGGGGTGCCGTCGGCGTCGGAGTTGCCGTGGACGGTGCCGGCGACTCTGACGATCTTGGGCGCGTCGCCCGCCTCCTCGAAGGCGGCGACGAGCTCGGCCCGGTCGGTCACCGTGTAGACGTGCTCGGGTGCGGCGTCCGAGCCCCCCGTGGTGGAGCCTTCCGCGGCGGCCCAGCCGTCCCCGGCGGGCAGTACGGCGCGCTCGATCCCCGTGCCGTGCGGGCCCGGCCGGGGGGCGGCCTGGGCGGGGACGCTCAGCGCGAGGGCCAGCGAGGCGCAGCCCAGGGTGACGGCGACGGCCCGGGTGTGACGCGTGCGTGCGGGCATGGCGAAACCTTCTCTGTAGTCGGAGGAAGCGGAGAAAAGGGGCGAGAGGAGAGGGGGAAGAAGAGAGGGGAGGAGAGAGGGGAGGGGGAAGGAGAGGAAGCGCGGTGCGGTGGGGCGCCGGTCAGGCGGGACCGGCAGGCCAGACAGGCCGGACAGGTCCGTCCCAGGTGATCCACTCGTCCGGGACACGGTCGCCGAGGCGGCGGAGGTCGCGGGCCGCGAGTACGCCTTCGTCCAGCAGGGCGCGTGCCGTCATCCGGGCCGCTTCGATCGCGCCCGGCGGCCTGAAGTGCGTGTTGTCCTGCGCGCCGTCCGGGTGGCCCGGCGACTCGCCCGGCTTCAGCCACAGGAAGAGCGGCAGGGTGCCGTCCGGCCCCAGCTGCTGCCAGCGGGCGAGGGACAGCGCCTGGATGTCGAGCAGCGGGACGCCCTCCTCGGCCGCCAGGGCGCGCATCGCGGCGGGGTACTCGCCGTGGGTGGGCCGCGCGGCGCCGTCGGGGCCGAACCGGCGCCGCTCGACGGAGGTGAGGAGCACGGGCCGGGCCCGTCGTGCGCGGGCTCCCCTGACGTACTGGCGCAGGTACTCCGGGTAGGTGGTGGAGGGGTCGGTGCCGCGGGACGGGTCGTCGGTCTTCTCGTCGTTGTGCCCGAACTGGACGAGGAGCAGATCGCCGGGGCGGACGCCGCCCAGCAGTGCGGCGAGGCGGCCCTCGTCGACGAAGCTCTTGGAACTGCGTCCGTTCACCGCGTGGTTGGCGACCCGGAGGTGGTGGGCGAGGAAGAAGGGGAGGGCCATGCCCCAGCCCGTCTCGGGCGCGGCGTCGGCGGATTTCGTGGCGGCCGTGGAGTCCCCGGCGATGTGGAGCGTACGGGGGCGGGGGCCGCCGGCTCCGCCGCCGTGGGCGAAGGCCGGCGTGGCGGTGAGGGCGAGGGGAAGGGTGAGCAGGGCGGTGGCCGTCTGTCTGCGGGTGAGTGACACGAGGTGCTGCCTCTCTCGAAGGGCGTGCTCGCGTACCGGGGGGAGAGAGCGGCGGTCGGGCGGCGGCCGGGCCGCCGCCGGTCCGTCATCGGGGCCGGAGAGGGCGGGGCCTCAGCCGTTGCCCAGTTCCTTCCACTCCTTGTTGGCGGCGTTCAGCTCCTCGGCCATCTTGTCCAGGAACTGCTTCGCCGTGGTCTTGCCGAGGAGCACCTTCTGGAACTCCGGCTCGTTGTCCGCCTTGCTGATGTTGTTCCAGTCGGGCAGGTAGTACGGCAGGTCGACGACCTTGGTGGAGCCGTCGGTCAGCGCCTTCGCGGCCAGCGCGGTCGACTCGGTCTTGTTGATCCAGGGGTCCTTCGCCGCTTCGGCGTTGGCCGGGATGGCGCCCGCCGACTCGTTCCACTTGCTGTTGGACGCGTGGGAGGCGGCGAACTCGATGAACTTCCATGCCGCGGTCTTGTTGTCGCTCGACCGGAAGAGGCCGAGTCCGTCGACGGGGTTGGAGACCTGCACGCGGGTGCCGCTGTCCCCGATGGGAGCCGGGATGCCGGCGAACTTGCCGTCGCCCAGGGCCTTCGCGTGGTCCTGGTAGGAGCCGAGGTTGTGGCTCAGCATGCCGATGGTGCCGGTGTCCCACTGGGCGACCATCTTGGTGAAGTCGTTGTTGACGTCGGCGGCGGGCGTGGTCCGCTTGAAGAGGCCCGCGTACTTCTCCAGCGCGGCGACGTTCCTGGGGTCGTTGAGCGTCGTCCTGTCGCCGTCCCAGAACTCCGTGATGCCGGACTGGCCGTAGACGGCGTCCAGCGCCTGGGCGATGGAACCGGCGCCGCCGCGGATGGTGTAGCCGAACTTGTTGTTCCCGGCGTCGGTGAGCTTCTCGGCCGCGGTGTAGAAGTTGGCCCAGGTGTCGGGGGCCTTCAGCCCGGCCTGCTCGAACAGGTCGGTGCGGTACCAGAGCACGCCGTTGTTGGCGGAGGTCGGGACCGAGTAGATGTCGTCGCCCCGGCCGGCGGCCGCTCTGACGCTCTCGACCATGGAGTCGACGAGCTTGCCCTCCAGGGCGGATCCCTTCAGCCGCTTGTTGACCGGCTCCAGGGCTTCCTGCGAGACCATGTTGGCGAGGTAGGCGGTGCCGACCCCGCCCACGTCGGGCAGTCCGCCGCCGGCGATCGCGGTGTCGTACTTGGACTGGACGTCGGCGATGGGGATCGGGACGTACTTCACCTTGATGTCCGGGTGCTGCTTCTCGAAGTCCTTGATGATCTCGGTCCAGATGGCGGTGCGCGGACCGCCGTTGTTGTCCCAGAAGGTGATCTCGCCCTTGCCGCTCCCCTCCGTGCCGGCTCCGCTGCCGTCGTCACCGCACGCGGCGGCCGTCAGCGCGAGCGCTGCTACGAGGGAGACGGCGGACGCGGTACGCCCCCGCCGGGTCTTCGAGATGGTCATGGTCGGCTCTTCCCTGTCGGATGTGTCGGGGTGGTTCTGCACGTCTGCACGTCTGCGCTTCCGTACGTCTGCGCTTCCGTACGACTGCGCTTCCGTACGACTGCGCTTCCCTGCGTCTGCGCTTCTGCGGGGGGGGTCAGTGGGTGGCGCGGAAGGTGGTGAACAGCGCCGTGCCGGCGGGGCCCGTCCCGGCCGGCGCGGTGGCGAAGAGGCCGAGGAGAGCGGCGACCCAGCGCCACGGGGTGGCAGCGAAGACCTGCCCCGAGGGCCGGAAGCCGTCTCCCGTGTCGGCGGAGAAACGGCAGCGGGCCCCGGCCGTGACCTCGATACGCAACCGGGCCCGCCCGCCGGGCGAGGCGCGGGCCCCGGCCGCGTCGCGTTCGCTCTCCGCGGCGCCCTCGGCGTACCGGTGCACGAGCCGGGGCGTCCCGTCCGCCCCGGCCTCCAGACCGATCCAGCAGAAGGCGTCCCCGAGCACGGCCAGGCCCGCCTTGGCGCCCGGCTCGTCGCTGTGCAGTTCGAGGTCCACCTCGACGGTGAACTCTTCTGCGGGCATGCGCTGGACCAGGACGTTGGGCAGCAGCCGCAGGTCGTGCGCGTCCGGTGTGCGGAGGCAGGCGAGCCGCAGCCCGTCGGCAGGGCGCCCTGAGTGCCCGGAGTGCTGAGGCTCCTCGGTCCGGGCGTCGGGGCAGGGGTTGGCCGTCCACTGCCACTGCGTGCCGTGGGCGCCGCCGGGGAAGTCGTCGTCCACGGCGGGCGCTGCCACGGGCTGTTCGGGGGCGGCCGGTTTACGGTGCGTGGAGACGGGTTCGCCCGCGTCGCCGATGACGGGCCAGCCCTCCGCGTCCCAGCGCATGGGCTGGAGGTGGACGACCCGCCCGTACGCGCCGCGCGCCTGGAAGTGCAGGAACCAGTCCTCGCCTGCGGCGGTCCGCACCCAGCCGCCCTGGTGCGGGCCGTTGACGTCGGTGCGCCCCTGGGACAGCACGACGCGTTCCTCGTACGGGCCGAAGAAGTCCCGCGACCGGAACGCGCCCTGCCAGCCGGTCTCCACCCCGCCCGCCGGGGCGAGGATCCAGAAGTACCCGTCGTGGCGGTGGAGTTTGGGGCCTTCCAGGGTGAACCAGCCGGGTATCCGGTCGGCGTCGATCAGGGTCCGGCCCTCGTCGAGGAGTGCGCGTCCGTCGGCGCTCATGCGGTGCCCGGTGAGCCGGTTCTTGATCCCGGAGCGGGACTTGGCCCAGGCGTGGACGAGGTAGGCCTCGCCGGTCTCCTCGTCCCACAGGGGGCAGGCGTCGATGTACCCGCGGCCGGGCTTGAGCAGGTGCGGGGCGCTCCAGGGTCCTTCGATGTGCTCGGCGTTGATCTGCTGGACACCGTGGTCGGGGTCGCCCCAGAAGATCCAGAAGCGGCCGGCGTGGTGGCGCAGGGAGGGCGCCCACACCCCGGCGTCGTGGCGCGGCCGGGCGAAGTCGGCGGCGGGCTCGACACGGTCCAGGGCGTGCCCGACGAGCGTCCAGTTGACCAGGTCGCGGGAGTGCAGGAGCGGCAGCCCCGGGGCCCGGCCGAAGCTGGACGCGGTGAGGTAGTGGTCCGCGCCCACGCGGACGACGTCCGGGTCGGACCAGTCGGCGTTCAGCACGGGGTTGCGGTACGTGCCGTTCCCGAGATCCGCGGTCCAGGGCCGGTTCACGAGGTCACCGCCCGTCGGACGTACCCGGCGGCGGCCCCGGGGTCCAGCCGGCCGTCCGCGACGACGGTGACGATCCGGCGTACGACGGTGGCCCCGGCGGGCACGGGCAGCCGTTCGTCCGCCGCGAGGGAGGAGCCGACGCCCGGGTACTCCGTCGTCCGCACGAACCACGGATCGCGCCGGGTCTCCTCGCTCGCCCCGGCGAAGACGAGGGTCCAGCCGTCCCCGGCGAGGGCGAGCCAGTCGGCGGCCCGGCCGTGCACCGCCTCCTCGCCCTCCCGGCCGGCGGTGAACACGGCCGGCGGCGCGGCCTCCTTGGGGGCGCGCCAGAAGAAGCCGCCGTAACCGGCTCCGGGGCGGCCGTTGGTCGCGGGGCTGCCGAGGGAGAGGTCGTCGGCCGAGTGGTTGGTGAGCGCGAAGGAGAGGTCCAACGCCCAAGCGGTGGAGGAGATTTCGACCGCTTCCACCGTGCGGCGCTCCCGCAGCAGCTCGACGCCGTCCGCCTCCCAGGCGAGCGACTGCGTGAACCCGCCGGGTCCGTGCCGCTCCAGGCCGAGGCAGCGCTGGACGCCGTGGTTGTCGAGCTCGGTGGGCCCCTGCCCCCGGACGTAGGTGCGCCCGCCCCAGAAGTTGCGGCCGGACACGTCGGGCACGGCGATGGAGACGCCCAGGTGGTGCCGGTGGTCGGCGGGGCGCTCCTGGGTGACGGTGCGGCCGGCGAGCGTGCTGACGGGGTGCAGGCGGGGGCGGCCGTCCGTCCCGGCCCCGTAGCCGTGGTGGGCGACCGTGCGTCCGGCGCAGTCGAGGAGTACGGGCTGTGCGCGCTCTGCGGGCGGGACGGGCTGTACGGAGAGTTCGGGCTGTGCGGGCGGGGTCGCGGACGAGGCCGTGGCGGGTCGGTTCATGAGGCCGCTACCTCGCTGCTGCGGGCCCAGGCGGCGCCCAGTTCCGAGAAGAGGGCGAGGGATTCGGCCCCGGCGGCGACCAGGCCGTCGATGCCGTGGACCGTACGCCGTGTCCCTCCGCCGGGGGCGTCGTACCGGGTCTCCCAGGCGTCGGCGGGCAGGGCGACGGGCTCGGGGGCCGTGCGTACGGCCTCGACGACCCGCATGAACGCTCCCGTGCGCTCCGGTGGCACCAGGAGCGGTGTGCCCTGCTCCAGATGGTCGACCAGGTTCTCCAGGAGGTCGGTCCGGCCGTGGACGCTCTCCTCGGGGCCGTGGCCGGCGCGTTGGACCAGGACGCGGTCCTGCTTGTACCAGAAGGTGATCCGGCCCCGGTCGCCGTGGACGATCACATAGGGCTCCCCCGCCCGTTCCGCGCAGAGGGTGGCGGCGACGGTGACGGGCAGGCCGCCGGTGGTGGTGATCCGGACGCAGCTGGTGTCGTCCGCCTCGATGTCATGGGCCCGGAACAGCTCGGTCTCGACGGACAGGACGTCCTCGGCCGTGCCCCGGTCCGCGAGTTCGAGCGCGGTGGCCACGGCGTGCGCCAGCGGATTGGTGAGCACGCCGTCGACCACGTCGGTGGAGCCGATCCTGCGCCGCCCGGACCAGGGCGCCCGGCGGAAGTAGGCGTCGTCGCGTACCCAGGCCCCGGCGGCGCCGATCCCCGAGAGCGTCCCGATCGCCCCGGTGCGGACCAGGTCCTGGATCGCGGGCACGGCGTGCGAACCGAACGACTGGAAGCCCACCTGACAGGCGGTGCCCGCCCGCCGTACACCGTCGGCCATCCGGGCGTACGCGGCCCAGCTCGCGGCGGGCGGCTTCTCCAGCAGGAGGTGGACGCCCCGGGACGCGGCGGTCAGCGCCAGGTCGGTGTGGGTCGGGATGGGCGTGCAGACGACGGCGGCACGGGCTCCGGTGGAGTCGAGGAGCGCCCCGAAGTCGGCGGACTGCTCGGGCCTGTCGCCGCCCCGGAGGCCGAAGGCCGCCAGTTCGTCGGTGGTCAGCGGCTCCAGCTCGCAGATCCCTGCCAGCCGTACCCGGCCCTGGTGCTGGAGCCGGCGCAGGTTGGCCAGATGCCAGCGGCCGTGGCCCCGGGCGCCGGCCAGCACGACGGGGAGCGGCGCGGCGGCGGGGGCGGTGAGGCGGGTGAGGTCGGTCATCCCTTCACCGCGCCCGCGCTGAAGCCCGTGACGAGCCACTTCTGGATGAACGCGAAGACGATCACGACGGGTACGGCGGCGATGACCCCGCCCGCCGCGAGTGCGCCGAGGTCGACGCTGTCCGCCCCGATCAGGGTGTTGAGGCCGACCGGGATCGTCTGCTTGTCCTGTTCGCTGAGGAACATCAGCGCGAACAGGAAGTGGTTCCAGCTGTGGACGAAGGCGAAGGAGCCGACGGCGATCAGTCCGGGGCGCAGCAGCGGCAGGACGACCGCGCGGAAGGCGGTGAAGCGCGAACACCCGTCGACCCAGGCGGCCTCCTCCAGGGAGACGGGGACGTTCTTGATGAACCCGCTGATCAGGATGATCGACAGCGGGAGCTGGAAGACGGTCTCCGCGATGACGACGCTCCACAGGGAGTTGATCATCTGGAGGTTCCGGAAGATCTCGAAGAGCGGTACGAGCATCAGGGCGCCGGGGATGAACTGCGAGCAGAGCAGCGCCAGCATGAACGCGCCCTTGATCCTGAAGTCGAACCGGGCCAGGGCGTACCCGCCGGCCAGGGCGACCAGGGTGGTGGCGATCAGGGTGGCGACGCCGACGATCATGCTGTTCTGGAAGAAGACGGCGAAGCTGCGCTCGTTCCAGACCTTGGAGAAGTGCTCCCCGGTCATCGGCCAGGGCACCAGCGCGGTGGAGCCGGCGGGCCGCAGGGCGAACAGCAGCATCCAGTAGAACGGGATGAGCGTGAACAGCAGGTAGAGGCCGAGCGGCAGGTAGATCTGCCAGCGCGGTACGTCGTCGAAGGCGCGCTCGCGTCCGCTGCGGCGGCGCGCGGGGGGCGGCGGGCCGCCGGGGTGGACGGGCGGCCGGGCGGCGCCGTTCTTCTCGGTGAGTACGGCGGTCACTTGTTGTCGCCTCCGAACTTGCTCAGGCGCAGATAGACGATCGAGCAGAAGAGGAGGATCACGAAGGCGACGGTGGTGAGCGCGGAGGCGTAGCCGAAGTCGTGGCCCTCGATGCCGGTGTTGGCGACGTAGAGCGGCAGCGTGGTGGTCTCGCCGGCCGGTCCGCCACCGGTGAGGGTGTAGAGGAGGTCGACGTTGTTGAACTCCCAGACCCCGCGCAGCAGGGTGGCGAGGATGATGGCGTCGCGCAGGTGCGGCAGGGTGATGTGGAAGAACTGCCGGAGCCTGCCCGCGCCGTCGACCGACGCCGCCTCGTACAGCTCCTTGGAGACGGACTGGAGGTCGGCGAGGATGAGGATGGCGAAGAAGGGCACGCCGCGCCAGAGTTCGGTGACCGTGGCCGCCCAGAAGACGGTTCCGGTGTCCGAGAGCACCGAGGTGCCGTACTCCCCGATCCCGGCGTCCGCGAGGTAACGGCTGAAGCCCGTCGAGGAGTTGTAGAGCAGGATCCAGATGGTGCTGGTCAGCACGCCGGAGACGGCCCAGGGCGAGAAGACCATGGCCCGGGAGATGCCCCGGCCGATGAAAGTCTGGTTGACGATCAGGGCCAGCGCGAGGCCGAGCACGAGCTGCAGGGAGACCTGGGTGAAGACCCACTGGGCGCTGAAGCCGAGCGTCGACCAGAACTGGTCGTCCTCGGTGAAGATCCGCCGGAAGTTGTCGAGTCCGGCGAAGCCGTTCCGCCACGGCTTGGTGACGTTGTAGTCCTGCAGGCTGTAGTAGAAGACGCTGATCACCGGGTAGGCGATGAAGCCCAGCATCAGCAGGCCCGCGGGCGCGATCAGCAGATACGGCAGGCGGCGGGGTGTCGCCGTGCGGCGCCGCGGCGCCTTCGGCGGCGGGGTGGCCACGGCGGCGGGTTGGGCCATGACACGTCTCCGATCTCTGGTACGCGCTCGATGCGCTGGATGTGCGGACCTGCTGTCGCATGCGTGTGCGGAGTGGCTGTCGCCACACACACGGCAGCAAGCGCTTTCTCATGGCCGCTGGGCGGCCCGGGCGCCCCGCCGCGCGGAGCCCTCGTCGCCCGGTTCACCCCACGTACGGGTCGGGCACTTCTCCTTGCCGGGCCAGGAACGCGAAGTCGCATCCGGTGTCGGCCTGGGTGATCTGGTCCTGGTACAGCGCCCCGTACCCGCGCCCGTAGCGGGCGGGCGGCGGGCTCCAGGCGGCACGGCGGCGTTCCAGCTCGTCGTCGTCGACGCCGAGGTGGAGCAGGCGGGCCTCGACGTCCAGGGTGATGAGGTCCCCGGTGCGGACCAGGGCGAGGGGCCCGCCGACGAACGACTCGGGCGCGATGTGCAGGACGCACGCCCCGTAACTGGTGCCGCTCATCCGGGCGTCGGAGATCCGCACCATGTCCCGTACGCCCTGCTTCAGCAGGTAGTCGGGGATCGGCAGCATGCCGTACTCGGGCATGCCCGGCCCGCCCTTGGGTCCGGCGTTGCGCAGCACGAGGACATGGTCCGAAGTGAGCGCCAGGGCCGGGTCGTTGATCGTGCGCTGCATCTCCCGGTAGTCGTCGAAGACGACGGCGGGCCCGGTGTGACGCAGCAGGCGCGGCTCGGCGGCGATGTGCTTGATGACCGCGCCGTCGGGGCAGAGGTTGCCGCGCAGGACCGCCACCCCGCCCTCCTCGGCCAGGGGTTCGGCGCGCTCGCGGATGACGGCGCTGTTGTGGACGGCCGCCCCGTCGAGCTGCTCGCGCAGGGTGGCGTGCGCGACGGTGGGCCGGTCCAGGTGCAGGACGTCGGCGATCCTGCTCAGGAAGCCGGGCAGCCCGCCCGCGAAGTGGAAGTCCTCCATCAAGTACCGTCCGCCGGGGCGGAGATCGGCGAGGACGGGCACCGTACGCGCGATCCGGTCGAAGTCGTCCAGGGTGAGCTTCACACCGGACCGGCCCGCCATGGCGATCAGGTGGATCACGGCGTTGGTGGAGCCGCCGAGCGCGAGGACGGTGGCGACGGCGTCCTCGTAGGCGTCGGGGGTGAGGATCTGCGACAACGTCGTCCGCTGCCGTACGAGTTCGACGATCCGCAGACCGGAACCCGCGGCCATCCGGTCGTGCCCGGAGTCGACGGCCGGGATGGAGGAGGCGCCGGGCAGGGTGACGCCCAGCGCCTCGGCGGCGGCCGTCAGCGTGGAGGCGGTGCCCATCGTCATGCAGTGGCCGGCGGAGCGGGCGAGGCCGTTCTCCAGCTCCCCCATCTCGCAGTCGCCGATCAGCCCGGCCCGCCGCTCGTCCCAGTACTTCCACATGTCCGTGCCGGAACCGAGGACCTCGTTGCGCCAGTGGCCCGGCAGCATCGGCCCGGCCGGCACGAAGACGGCCGGCAGGTCCACGGAGGCCGCGCCCATCAGCAGCGCGGGCGTCGACTTGTCGCAGCCGCCCAGCAGTACGGCCCCGTCGACGGGGTACGAGCGGAGCAGCTCCTCGGTCTCCATGGCGAGCAGGTTGCGGTAGAGCATGGGAGTGGGCTTCTGGAAGGTCTCCGAGAGGGTGGAGACCGGGAACTCCAGCGGGAACCCACCCGCCTGCCAGACGCCCCGCTTCACCGCCTGTGCGCGTTCACGCAGGTGGGAGTGGCAGGGGTTGATGTCGGACCAGGTGTTGAGGACGGCGATGACCGGCTTGCCGAGGTGCTCCTCGGGGAGGTAGCCGAGCTGACGGGTGCGGGCCCGGTGGCTGAAGGAGCGCAGCCCGTCGGTGCCGTACCACTGGTGGCTGCGCAGCTCCTCGGGCGCGACGGGGGCGGCTTTCCGGTCGTCCGTCTCCGCGACCGCTTTCCGGTGATCCGTCACAGCGCCCACGCCGCTATCTGCTCGGCGACCTCGGCGCGCCGCTCCTCCGGCAGGACCCGGCTCGGCGCGCGTACGTCACGGCGGCAGAGGCCGAGCACGGACAGGGCCTCCTTGACGACCGTGACGTTGTTGGCGGACTGCTCCTCGGCGCGGAGCTCCTCGAAGCGGCGGATGCGCTCCCACACCTTCATGGCCGCCACGTAGTCCCCTGCGCGCAGCGCTTCCAGCATGTCGAGGGAGACGGCCGGGGCGACGTTGACGAGGCCGGAGGTGAAACCGGTGGCGCCGGTGGCGAAGTAGGAGGGGGCGTACAGCTCGGCGAGGCCGGCGACCCAGACGAACCGCTCCAGCCCGGCGTCGCGGGCGAAGGCCCCGAAGCGCGCCGCGTCGGGCACCGCGTACTTCACGCCGATGACGTTGGGGCAGCTGTCGGCGAGCGCGGCGAGCCGGTCGGCGTCGAGCAGCGGGTTGCGGATGTACGGGACGACTCCGAGCTCGGGGACGGCCTCGGCGATGGCCCGGTGGTAGTCGACCCAGCCCTCCTGGGCGACATAGGGGTGCACCGGCTGGTGGACCATCACCATCGCCGCGCCGGCCTCGGCGGCGTGCTCGGCGGCGGCGACGGCGGCCGGCACGTCGTGGCCGACGCCCACCAGGACGGTGGCGCGTCCGGCGGCCTCCTCGACGGTCAGCTCGGTGACCAGGCGCCGCTCGTCGGGGGTGAGCGCGTAGAACTCCCCGGTGTTGCCGTTCGGGGTGACGATGCGGACACCGCCGTCGAGCAGCCTGCGCGTCAGGGCGCGGTGGTTCGCGATGTCGATACTGCCGTCCTCGGCGAACGGGGTCACCGGGATCGCCACGACGTCTGCGAGGGCCGCCTTCAGCGGAGAGAAGTCCATGCGGACCGGCCTTTCGTCGGATTGCTGGTGGTGGTGCGGTTCCAGCAGACGGTTCACGCGGCACCGCCCCCGTCCTCGTCGTCGGGGAAGGCGCGGCGTACGAACGATGCGATGTGATGATGCAGAGCCCCGGCGGCGGCCTCCGCGTCGTCGGCGAGGGCGAGCCGCAGGATCTCCCGGTGCTCGGCCGCCTCGCGCTCCCAGGAGGGGACGGCCGACCAGGCCACCGTGGAGACGAGGGCCGCCTGGTCGCGGACCTCGTCGAGCATCCGGGCGAGCAGGGGGTTGCCGCAGGGCAGGTACAGGGCGCGGTGGAAATCCCGGTTGGCCAGCGACCTGTCGGCCTTGTCGAGCGCCGAGTCGGCCCGTTCCAGGGCCTCTTGGGCCGCTTCCAGCGAGGCCTTGCGGTTGACGGACCGGCGCAGCGCCTCCGGTTCCAGCAGGAGGCGTACGTCGTACACCTCCCGGGCCATGGTCGCGTCGACGAGCCGCACGGTGACGCCCTTGTACTGGCTCATGACCACGAGTCCGGTACCCGCGAGGGTCTTGAGCGCTTCGCGGACCGGGGTCTTGGACACTCCGAACTGAGCGGCGAGTTCCGTCTCCACCAACGCCTGTCCCGGTCTCAGCTGCGCGGTGAGGATGGCGTGCTTGATGGCCTCCAGCACGTACTGGGTCCGGGACGGGATCGGGGCAGGGGCGAAGGTCATGGGTGACGGGCTCTCACATCTCGCGTATCGCGTCTCATATATGACGTACGAAGTACGACGCGATGAAGCTAGAGCCGCCCGGAACGCTTCGTCAACGCTTCGGACAGAACAACTTTTCGGACGGATGGACCCCTTGACGTAACCTCATGGACTTCTTAGCTTGTCCACGTATGCGAACGCGGTCCACGGCCTTGAAGGCCTGGGGCGTCCTGACGCCGTGGAGGCGTCACGACGCTCGGAGTGCCACGACGCCCGCCCGGTGCCGCGCCCGCACCGCATCGCATCGCTCCCGAGGAGACCCCCGTATGCCAGCTCCCCGTACCGTCCTGCTCACCGGCGCAGCGGGCGGCCTCGGCACCCTGATGCGAGGGCTGCTGCCCGCGTACGGCTACGACCTGCGGCTCTTCGACCTGGTCCCGATCGAGGACGAACCGCAGGCCATCACCGCCGACCTGAACGACCGCAAGGCACTGCGCGAGGCCGTACGCGGGGTTGACGCGATCATCCACCTGGCCGGCATCTCCTTGGAATCCACGTTCGACAAGATCCTCCGCGCCAATATCGAAGGCACGTACCACCTTTACGAGGCCGCCCGTGAGGAGGGCGTCCGCCGCATCGTGGCCGCCTCCTCCAACCACGCCGTCGGCCACACGCCGCGGCCGCTCGCCGGGGGCCCGCCGATCCCGTCCGACGCCCCGCACCGCCCCGACACCTTCTACGGCCTGTCGAAGTGCTTCGGCGAGGATCTGGCCCAGCTCTACTGGGACAAGCACGGCGTCGAGACCGTCTCGGTACGGATCGGGAGCTGCTTCCCGGAGCCCACCTCGGTACGCATGCTGTCCCTGTGGATGAGCCCTGCCGACGGAGCCCGCCTCGTCCACGCCGCGCTCACCGCCGAGGACGTCGGCCACACCGTCGTCCACGGCTCCTCCGCCAACACCCGCCTGTGGTGGGACCTGACCTCGGCACGGGCCCTGGGCTACGCACCGCAGGACGACTCGGAACCGTACGCGGCGAGACTCATCGCCGAACAGGGCGAGCCGGACCCCGCCGACCCGGCGCAGACCCGGCTCGGCGGCCACTTCGTCACGGATCCGCCGATCTGGCCGCACTGAGGTCCCGGGGGGGCTTAGGCGGCGGGCACCGATGAGTTCCGCGGCCGGGGCGGGTCATGAGTGGTGGGACGCGTCGAGCGACCGGGGACGGCCCGGCCCCCGCCGCGACCGGCAGGCCCACCCACCGCCCCACCGACCGAGCGAGGAACCACCATGAATGCCTCCACGACCGAAAACGCCGACAACGTCACCGGGCTGGGGGTCATCCTCGGCAGCACCGACTCCGACGCCCTGATCACCTGGTACCGCGCAGCGCTGGAGCCTCTGGGCGCCCGCTGGGCGGAGCACTTCCTGATCGTCGGCCCCGGAGCGATCATCGGCTTCGACGAGCGGGACGACGTCGCGGACAAGGCGGCCGAGCCGGGCCGGCAGATGATCAACATCACCGTGCGGGACGTCCGGGCGGCCGAGAAGCACCTCAACACCCTCGGGGTCACGTGGGTGCGCCCGGTCGAGGAGGTCGGGGGCGGCTGGTTCTTCTCCACGATCGTGGACCCGGTGGGCAACTACCTCCAGATCCTCCAGGGCCCGGAAACGCCCTGACACCCCTCCGGAACCCTCTAGCTTGTCAAGCACATCCAAACCGAGGAGAACACGGCGGCGGCGGACCTGACCCTCACCCCGGAGCTGCGGGCGCGGCTGGACGGGATCGCGGGGGCGGCGTGACCGACGGGCGGCCCACCCCGGGTGGCATCACAGCCCGGGGTGCGGCAGGGAGCCCGAACTCGCCGGTGCGGCCGTCACATCCCGTACGACCCCGTCCGGATCGGCGGCGGCCTCCTCGGCGAACTCCGAAAAGCCCACGTTGGCGAGCTGGAGGTTCTCGTGGACCATGTGCACGGCGTCCGGCACGACCCGCACCTCGCGGGGCTGCGGGGAGTCGATGAGCTCCTGGTAGTACATCGGGTCGAGGTCCTCGTCATCATCAGCGCCGAGGTCGAGGGCGAGCAGCAGACGCAGCGGCGAGCACATGGTGACACCGTCGGCGAGGAACACCACGCTCAGCTCCTCGTCCCGCGCCGCAGCGGCAACAGCCTCGTCACCGGTGACCCCGTCCCACCGCCGGTCCTCGACGAGATGCACCGCCGCCTCCCACTCCCGCTCCCCCTCGACGGCACGCGCCAGCGCGGCGACGATCTCGCCCCACGCGGCGTCATCGGTGTAGTCGGTCCGGACGACGAGCGGCGCCCACTCATCGCCCCGAACGATCTTCGGCAACTCTTTCCCCATCAGCTCCCCGGCCTCCTGGTCGACTCCGCTCCCACCGCACGGACCTTCTCACGTCCTGCTGATACGGCCGGCGGGCTCGGGAGGAGGAGTGATCTCCACTCGCTCAGGGCCGGGGAGGTTTACCGGGTCGGCAGATCATTCCTGCGCGGAAGCCGCGGCGAGGTGACGAAGGCAGGAGTCGGCAGCCTTGCGGTGGGGCAGGTGCGGCTCATCGCTGTAGAGCCGCATCTCACGAGCCGCACGATCCATGTCCTGCCAGAAACCGAGGGGCAGACCGAGGTCGTCAGCGAGATGGACCAGGCAGTCGAAGGCGAGTCCCAGCTCGTTGTGGTCCAGGAAGTCCGTGGTCGTCGAGAGATCGATCCCCGGCAGACGCACGAGGTGGGCCCGCGCCGCGTCGAGGTGGGCCCGGGTCCGCTTCCAGCTCGCCATCAGAGCCTCACGATCATCGGTCATCGCATCAGTGTTGCCGGTGCCATGACTTTCCACCAGCTGATTGACGACGACGCTGCACCCACCTCAGGCCGTGGCCTGCCCGGCGCGGCAGCGACACCCTCGTGGCGGTCGGGCCCGCGCAGCCTCACATCCGGGATCTCAGTACGTCGACCTCACAGCCCGGCGTGAACGGGTCGAAGCCGTGCTCGATCAGCCAGCGGACTGCCAGCAGGCTCCGCAACGCCCACCACGCGCGGATCACTTCACGATCGACGTCACCGCCGTAGCCGGCGAGGACGTCGTCGACGTGCTCCTCGTGTCCGAGCGTGAAGGTGGCGAGGTCGTACAGGGCGTCGCCCCGGCCCGCCTCGGACCAGTCGATGATGCCCGTGACCTCGTCGCCGTCGACGAAGACGTGGGCGATCTGGAGGTCGCCGTGCGTGAACGCCGGATTCCACGGCCTGAGCGCGGCCTCGGCGACCTGGCGATTACGGGTGACCAGCTCGGCGGGGAGAAGCCCGTTCGCCACGAGCAACGCGCACTCGGCGTCGAGTTCCGCAGCCAGCTCGCCGATGTCTCGGCCTGCCCGGCCGGGCAGGGGCGGCAGCGGCGCGTCGTGCAGCTTCCGGATGGCGGCGCCCGCCGCGGTCCACGCCGCCGGTGATCCGGTCGACGGCCCGCCGAGGCGCCCGAGGGCCGCCCCCGGGACTGCGGAGATCGCCAGCACGGGCGGCTTGCGCCACAGGACCTCCGGCGTCGGGACGGGCGCGAGGGCCATCGCCTCGACCTCGACGTCGATACGCGCCTGATCGGCGTCCACCTTCAGGAACACGTCACCGACGCGCAGAGTCGCACGCTCGGAGTGGGCGACGACGACTTGGACCTCATCCATGGGCGACGAGTATCCCGGCGACGGTCGTGGAAGTCTCCGGGTTCATTGCGTGGGCTTGCACGAACGAAGTGCCGCGGACCATCTGCTCAGGCCGTGGCGTGACAAGCCCAGCCCGGCCCGGCCGTTCTCGGACAGCTTCAGGAACGCGACAGAAAACGAGTGATCTCCCCCGCCACGGCTTCGGGGACGACCGACGGCGCGAAGTGCATCTGGCCGGGGAACGTCGTGCAGGTGACGTGGGGCAGCGCGTTCGCGAGCCGGTCGAGAGTTTCCGGCATCGGCTGCCAGGTGTCGGCGCCGCGCATCAGCAGTGTCGGGACGGTGACGGTGGACCAGCGCCCCACATCCGCCGAGTCGGCGGCCATCGATTCGAGGTCACGGTGCCAGCCGAGCGCGTCGTCGGGTTCGTCGTCGGCGGGCTCACCCGAATCCATGAGGTCCAGCAGCGCGGACGGGACGCGGGCCACCTTCTCCGCCAGCAGCCGATCGGCACGCCGCCGGTCGCGGGTCGCGGTCAGTGCCGCGAACTCGTCCAGCACGGGTGTCAGCTCCTCGCCCGCCGCATACAGCGGCGGTTCCCACAGCACCAGCGAGCGAACCGGCAGCCCGGACGCCACGGCGTGCAGGGCGACGGTGGCCCCATAGGACATGCCGACCAGATCCACGGGGCCGCCGATCTCGGCGATCAACGCCTCAAGATCGCCCACCTCGTCGGCAAAGCGCTTCGGCGATCGGCCCGGCCCGCTCGGGGCGTACCCGCGGCGGGCGGGCATCCACAGCTCGAACCGGGCGGAGAGGTGTTCGGCCACCGGCTGCCAGGAATGCAGACCACCACCGGAGCCGTGGACCAGGACGACCGGCGGCCCCGATCCGAGCTGCCGATAGCTGATGGCAGTTCCGTCGAAGGACTCCAACGACGCTGTGGCCTCACAAGCCTCTGGCAAGTTGATCTCGCTCGGCATGCCAAGACCGTTGCACGGCCCGTCCCGGCTGATCCACCGATTTTCCGCAGCTCAAGCAGCCACCCTCAACCCGGCTCCGCGATCCGCCGGACAGACCCTGGTCACCCTCAGAGTGCTTCTACTCCTCCCGGTCACTCCCGTGACAGGTGGTCGCCCCAAGCGCTGAGGACGGATTCGAGCAGGTGCCGATGAGATTCGATCCAGTCGGCCGGCAGGTCGATCGGCACGCGAACAGTCGCCATGGAGGTGAGGACGTCTTCCACAACGACCTCGGGGCAGTCACGCTGCCCGTTCAGCTGGATGAACACGGAAGGACCACGCTGGACCTGCAACCAGGCGATGTCCTCGCCGGCCTCAAGACGGTCCAGGGCCTCGCCCCACGAGACCAGACGCGACCGCCACAACGCGAGATCTACTCGACCGCTCACGAACGGCGTGTCGACGACGATCTCCGCTGCGAGTCCTCCAGCCACTTCTTCCAGAGGACCGAGAACTGTGATGCGAACACAGTTGCCGTCGCCATCACGCAAGAGAGCCAGATCCAACTGCTCAGCCATCACCAAGTGACCTTCTTAGAGCGAGCCGTCCTGCACGGCGGCGACGAAGGCCTGCCACTGCTCCGGGCCGAAGGTGTGCGCGCCGAGAGAGCGACCCTTGGTGTCCCGGACCGCGTGGCGGCCGGAGGCCAGGAAGGCATGCTCGACGCAGTTGTTGTTCGACCCGCTGTACGTGCTCCTGTGCCAGCGCGCACACTCAAGCTCGGTCTTCGGAACGCGAGCCGATCCCTCGATCATGATCTGCTTTCCTCGATAAGGTCGCGAATGTACTGCCGGGATGCGGTGGGCGACAGCGCTGCGGCAGTCAGTTCGTCCCATGCCTTGCCGTACGCCTGCACATCGGGGTTCCGCTCCAGCAACGTACCACCGGTGATGTGCTCCAACCACACCACTTCCACCGGCGGATCGGCCTGCAGTCCGAGGATGGAGAACGACACGTACTGCTCGATCGGCAGGGCAGATTTCAGCGGCAGCACCTGAATGGTGACGTTCGGCGACGATCCGGCTTCCAGCAGATGGGCCAACTGCCCCGCAACGAGGTCCGGTCCACCGCCGATGCGGTGCAGGGCAGGGGCGTCGATCACGACGCGGAGCCGGAAGCCGAGCTTGTTGTCGAGCAACACCTTGCGCTTCATGCGGGTTTCGACAAGCGCCTCCACTTGGTCGGCCGGTACCGCCTCCTCGTACAAGCGGCGCATGTACGCCTCGGTTTGGAGCAGCCCTGGAATGACCATCGGCTCGAACGCGCGGACCGCCTGGGAGTCCGCCTCCAGCATCAGGTAGTCCTTCAGGGCGTCATGGAGAAACGGCCCCTGTCCGGTCCACCAGTCGACCTTGTGAATCTCCTTCGCCAGCCGCTTCAAGCTGGCTCGCTGCCGCTCGTCCTCAAGCCCGTACAGATTGAGCAACGTCGTCAGGTCCAGCGGGCGGATCCCCCGCTTGCCGTTCTCGATCTGACTGATCTTCGGCTGTCCGCACTCCAGCGCCTCCGCCGCGTCCTGGACCTTGAGGCCGGCGTTCAGTCGGAGCTGTCGCAGTTCGCCGCCGAGTCGGCGGCTCCGCATCGTGGGCATGTCGCTCTGAGCCATGTCGCCATCCTGGCCGCCAAGTTCACCTAGGCACAACAGACTTCAGAAACTTGCACCCTCTCGAATGAAATCCAAAAGGAATACTTGCCTAAGCGATGCCTTACGCGACACCATCACTCTCGTGACCGAAAGCACCCGCCCGATCACGATCAGTGGGACGGCGGTGTGCCACACCACTTCATTCCGGAGGAACCCATGGCCGCCCCCCTCCCCGCCGAGTTAGACCCGCCCGACTACCACCAGGAACTCGTCGCCCGCCCCGAGACCCTCGCGATCATGCGCCGGATCGTCAGCGCGCACCTCGACCTCTGGGACCTGCGCGAGCTGAGCGACACCGCCACGCTCTGCGCCCACGAGTTGCTCACCAACGTCATGCGGCACACCAGCTCACCGCTCTGCACGATCACGCTGCGCCGCAAGCCCGACGGCGTACGCGTCACCGTCAGCGACTCCGACACCGCGCCGCCCGAACGGCGCGAACCCGACTGGAGCGAGGAGAGCGGGCGCGGGGTGCTCCTGATCGCCGCGCTCGCGGCGCAGTGCGGGACGGTGATGCGGCAGGACGGCAAGGACGTCTGGGCCGACATCCGCGCCGCGACACCGGCGTACGCCACGTGAACAGGCCGCTGCCACGCACCTATTGGTGTCATACGGACACCGACCACACACCAGCCGCCGGACCTCCGGACGACCTCGTCACCACCGCCCCCGGGCCGGCCGTCACCTGGATACGCGACTCCGTGCGACGGCTGACGCCGGGCCTCGACCATGACGCCCGGCACCGGGCCCGGGCCTGGCTCGACGACCGTCAGACCGCCGAGGCCGCCGTCCGCTGCCTGCGTCGCGGCCAGGGGTACGCGTACGAGCTGCGCACCCCCGACGGAACCTGGCGCTGGACGGCGTACCCGGTCTCCGCCCTCCCCCTGTCACCGACCGGCCACCCGCCGCTCAGGAGCCACCGATGAACGACACTCCCACGCACACACCCGCACCGCCGTCACCCTCCTCGGAGCTGCGCGCCGCGCTCAGCGAGGCAGGGCTGCGTGCGGGGGTCGCGGACACCGAGGCGGGCGACCTCGTACGGATTACGCCTCTCGACCCGGTCGACGCACAGCAGTTGGCCCGACTCATCCGCACCGGAACCAAGCGTGCCCTCAAGGCCGCCCGTGCCCTGCGGGAGATCTGCGCCGGGTACCGAATCGATCTCCCGGGGCTACGCGTCCGGCAGGGCCGCATCACGCTCGGGCCCATCCAGGTCGACGACGCGGCGCGGCTGGCCCGACTACTGAATGCGGTTCCGCCGACCACCGAGCAGCCGGACACCGATGCCACACCTGACGCCGTCGCTGTGAAGGCCATGCTGACGCATGCCTTCCCACAGGCCACCGGCGGCGTCCTCTCCGTATCCGTACGGGAGAACACCCCCGACCTCCTGGACCTGGGCTCGATCGACGCCAGGACCGCACGACGCCTGATCCGCGCGCTTCAGTTCTGAACCACCACACTCAGGCAGCACCTGCAGCACAACTGCGCTTACAAAAAGGCGACTTGTTGGTCGGGGGTCGCTCCTTTCCCTCATCGGTGATCTGGTTCGTGAAAACAACCAGATGCCGAGCCTCCTTCTCCCGTACGACAGCATGTCGTCCGCCACGGCAGCGTCAGTGGTTCTGCACGAGAAGTGCAGTGCGACCGGCGGGCTCCATGGAACTACGCCGCGTCCGCCCCGAACGCCACTTCAGGGGGCGGAGGAGCCCAGTGCGCGATGCGATCTCACCGGCTGACGCGGAGGCTCTTATTCCGAAAACTGGATTCAGGCCAAAACTCCCTCATGGCCATCAACGGCATATGCAGTGTTTGTGCGCGCACCAGTGAAAAGCCGGGCTGGCGCACCGTGATCGATTTTGAGCCTTCGAGAGGCCAACTCTGCATATGAGCAAGTCACTTGCTTATAGTGATCACCGCGTCGCGTCCGGGGCCCCGGCATGGACGTCGCCAGAGCAGGGCTTTGCATCAATCGGCGACCACGCTGCCGCCTCTCTGGTATGCCCAGTGTCCTTTCGACATCATCATCTGAAGGAGTGCACACGAATGACGAGGACGAAGTTCGTCGCTGCCGCGCTGCTTACTGTGGCGCTCGCGGTTCCTACGGCCACTGCCGTTGCCGCTGACGCCTACGGCGGCGGCGCCCATGCATGGTCTCCGGCTGATGGCGGCAAAAGCGGAAAGATAGCCGTCAAGGACAACAGCAAGGACGGGGATCCGGTGAAGGCCGAGTACTACCGGACGTCCAGCTCGGAGACGAAGCGGACCCTGTGGAACCACAGTGGTCCGGGGACCAAGGCCACCTCCGGCGACGGATCAAGAATCTACAAGTTCAAGGCATGTGACGAGAACTACGGATCGCCGGACGACTGCTCGGGCTGGGTCATCCCATAAGTCTGCTCTCCACGCCCAATACGCCGCGCCGACCCGTCCCGGGCCGGCGCGGTGCCCTCATTTTCCGACAAAGGCAAATTTCTGTGAAGCAAAGTGATTCTCCGGGGCTCCGCATAAGCGGCCTCAGCTATCAGATCGAGGGCAGGACCCTCCTCGACAGCGTGGAGTTGGCCGTGTCTCCCGGTGAATCGGTCGCAGTGACCGGTCCCAGCGGGTCCGGCAAATCGACGCTACTCATGTGCATCCTCGGCCTGATAAAGCCTCAGGCAGGCACCATCAGCGCCGGGGGCAGGGAGATCACCGGGCTCAGGCCCACGCAACTTGCGCAGGTACGGCGGGAGGCCCTGGGCATGGTGTTCCAGTTCGGTGAGCTCCTTCCCGAACTCAGTCCGGTAGAGAACGTCGCTCTGCCGATCCTGCTCGACGGAGGCCGCCATCAGGACGCCTACCGACGCGCGGAGGAACTCCTCGATGAACTCGGAGTCCCCGCCGGTTCCACCCCGACCGGCATGCTCTCCGGCGGCGAACGTCAGCGGACTGCCGTCGCTCGGGCTCTGATCACCGAGCCGGACGTCCTCCTGGCCGACGAGCCCACCGGAGCCTTGGATCCCGACGCCAAGGAGGCAGTCGCCCGGCTGCTGTTCACGACCGCCCGTGAGCGGGGCTGCGCACTGCTGCTGGTCACGCACGACCTGTCGGTGGCTGCTCGGGCCGACCGCCGGCACGAGCTCCTCGGCGGAATCCTGGCCGAAGCAGGAGCCCTCTGATGCGGGAAGGAGCCCGAACCGCGGGAAAGCTGTTCAGGATCGGTCTCGCGGCGGGCCGCTCCACTCCCGGTGACCGTCTGCGCTGGTGGGGGCTGTTCTGCGCCGCAGCCGCGGTCGCCTTCGTCACCATGGCGACCGCGGCCACCGTTGCGACGTATCACGGCCGCGAGACCAGAGCGGATGACAGAGGGCCGGTGATCACTTTCGGCAAGAACGCCAAGCTGCTGTACCGGGAGGGAATCGATTCTGTCGGCTCCAGACCCGTATCCGTCGTGTTCCTCCATCCGCTCACACCCGAGGCTCCTCTTCCTGCCGGTGTGGCCCGCTGGCCGGGTCGGGGCGAGGTCGTGCTCTCTC
This sequence comes from Streptomyces sp. iso_384, assembly GCF_056172905.1. Lineage (NCBI taxonomy): Bacteria > Bacillati > Actinomycetota > Actinomycetes > Kitasatosporales > Streptomycetaceae > Streptomyces > Streptomyces sp. iso_384. The sequence continues at coordinate 659,984 of NZ_JBWBTT010000001.1, read as the reverse complement.
CCGAGCTTGTCAGGACCGGGGGCGACGAGGGCGTCCTGAACCGGTATGGGCGGTTGGCCGGAACCGTCACCAACGACGGGCTGGTCACTCCCTCGGAGCGGATCGCGTATGTCCGGGTGGCGGACACTCCGCCGAAGGATGATCCCAGGTGGATGGGCGTTTCCGCCTTCGGGAGCGGCGGCGGAGCGACAGGAGAGATGGCCGATCAGCCCTCGGTGGCCTCCCCCGTCCTGGCTCTGTGGGCGCTGACCGGGCTGCCCGCCCTCGCCCTGGCAGTGGTTGCCGCTCGGGTCGGTTCCCGCACCCGTGACCGGCGCAGCAGCCTGTTGCAAGCCCTGGGTGGTACATGGCGGCACCGGATGATCGTCAACGTTGGTGAAGCCGCGATTCCTTCGGCCTTGGGGACGCTCGTCTCCTTCGTCCCGTATGCCGTGGCTTCCGTGTGGGACATCCGCCTTGCGCCCACCGGTTACATCCTCGACCACCGTGACGTGTGGGCGGCATGGCCGACCGCCATGGCGTCGGGTGCTGTATCGCTGTTGATCGTGCTGGGCATCGTGGTGGGTACGCACCGTATTGGCCGGGACGGCAGGTCCACCCGCCCCGCCTCTTTCACCTCCCGTGTCCCCGCGTGGCGCCTGGTCGCCTGCGGTGTCGGCGTCGGGCTGGTCCTGACCAGCCAGTACGTGCCACGCAAGGCCCAGCTCGTCGTGTTCACCTTCGGGACCGTCGTGATGTGGGCCTTTCTTTCCTCGGTCGTGGCGCTCCTCACCCGCCACCTGGGCTCCTGGCTCGCCGCCGATGGGAAGCGCAGGGGACATGCGGGCCGTCTGATCGGCGGGCGGTGGACGCACGCACATCCCGGCGTGATCGTGCGCCTCGCTCTGGCCATGGTGATCGGTATCGGGATCGTCGCTCAGATGCAGGTGTGGACCAGCAGGCTCGGAGTGCATTCACAGGCGGCAGCCGCCACGCACCAACGGATCAAGGACACGGTGATCGAGGTGACCGCCGGCGGCATGAGCGCGTCGGAGACGGACCGGTTCCGCTCACAGCTTCCGGCCGGTTCGATATTGTTGAACCGGACCTTCCACGATCCGGGAGCGTCCCAAGACCCCTGGACGACCATAGGGGGGTCTTGCCGCGATCTACGCAGGCTGCAAGTGGCCTGCGACGGTGACACCAAGGCGGAGACGAAGAGCGGCGCCCCGTCGGCCGAGGTGGAAGAGATGGGCCGCTGGTACGGCGACGTCAGATTCGCAGAAGTCCCCCGCATCAGCGTGAGGCCGGACGGCACGCAGTCCCTCGTTGTCGTGACCCCTACATCGGGGCAACTCGCGGCGGTGAAGCAGGCCGCGTTCACCCTTCCCAATCCCTCGCTGCAGGTCGAGACTCTGGGCGGAAACTGGTTGGGGTCCTCGCGTTCTCACCTCGCGAACTGGATCCAACTGTTCGGCGTCACTGGAATCCTGTTCATTCTCGTGGCCGGTTCGATGAGCGCGGCGGCAGAGTTCGTCCGGGTCCGCCACGCGCTGGCCCCGCTCACCATCCTGACCGGACACCGCCGGGTATTCCGCTCCGTGGCCTCCTGGCACCTGACCGTCCCCTTGCTCATCTCCACCGTGGTCACCGGGGCCGTGACCGCGTGGCATTCGGTCTTCTTCATTGCTCTGGTCCAGGAAGGCTCCGTGTCCTGGACGGTTCTCGGATACGGGATCACCGTGTGTGCCGCGGTTTCCCTGGCGGTCGGGTTCCTCGGCGCGCGAGCGGCAGCCCGGGAGGCCAACCAGTGGCGCCCCGCCGCCGATTGAATGAAACGCAACACGGCCAGTTTTCCGAGACGAGTGAGCGTGCAGGAAACCCGAAGCCGCACGCGTGAGAGCCCCGTGCGACAGCCGCCTCTCAGCGTGTGATGACGGACGGACGCACGGTTCCGGGGCGCTCGTGCTCGACCCTTCTGCCCGAGGGGTGGGGTACCGGCGCACCCAGATCATCAGCAGGGAGCGGTCAGCCGTGTCGGTCATGAGGTGCTGCTTTCGAGCTGAGAGGGGACGCGGGAGCCGCGCGTCTCGTACCCGATACGGATGTCGGTCAGCAGGCCAGTGGCAGACTCCGCTGACGCCTCGGTGGCAGACGGCACAGTGAAGGGTTCGCTCAGCGGCCTTCCTGACGTGTCATCCGCAGAGAAGTGCCCCGGTCATTGACAGGTCCCGCCCCCGGCGGGATTCTGCGAGAGCGCTCTTCTATCGATGTAAATCGTTGCCGTCGTCACCGCCATCAGCGCCGTCACCATCGAGCCCCCCACCCAGGAGCGAGCCCCATGAGCGACCCCACGCGCAAGCCGCTGCACAGACCCAGAAGCCCCTTCCGCCGCTCGTCCGCCCTCGGCGCGCTCGCGCTGGTCGGCGCGCTCGCCGCGACGCTCTTCCTGTCACCACCCGACACCGCCCAAGGCGCGCCGCCCGCCCGCGAGGCAGCCCCGCAGGGGCAGACCAGCCTGCGCGCGGCCGACCCCAGCGTGTTGCGGGTGGGCAGTACGTACGTCGGCGTCCAGTCGACCGGCGGCGGCATCGTCGTACGGCAGGCGTCGTCCACGGACGGGCTGGCCACCGCGCCCGCCCGGCAGGTCTGGGCCGACAGCCGGGGGCGCGGGGAGGTCTGGGCCCCCGAGATCGTGATGGACGGTGGGCGCTACTACATCTACTTCACCGCCGGTGTCGGGGCCGCCCACCGCATGTTCGCCATCAGCTCGGCGTCGCCGGACAGCGGATACGGAACCGAGACCCAACTCGCGCTGCCCGGCGACAAATGGGCCATCGACGGCACCCTCTTCACCTTCGAGGGGCAGCGCTGGTTCGTCTGGTCCGGCTGGGCGGGCGACACCAACGTCGAGCAGAACCTCTACATCGCCCGGATGAGCAGCCCGACCCGGCCCACCGGCGCGCGGTACGTCATCTCGCAGCCGCGCGAGAGCTGGGAGCGGGTGGTCGGCAACCCGTTCATCAACGAGAGCCCCGAGGCCATCAAGGACCCGAACGGGCAACTGCACATCGCGTACTCCGCCAACGGCAGTTGGAGCGAGCAGTACTGCCTGGCCGACCTGCGCCTGCGCAAGGGCGGCGATCCCACGTACGTATGGGACTGGTACAAGTCGAACGGCTGCCTGTTCGGCTCCAACCGGTCGACGATGATGGCGGGTTGGGACCCGACGCTGTACGTGAACGGGCCCGGCCACCACACCTTCGTCCTGCTGCACGGCGACATCGGCACCAGCCCGCCCGCCGGCCCGAAGTTCCCGTCGATGTACCACGCGGTCGCGAAGGGCACCCCGTACTCCTGGGCCAACCGCCACTGGTACACCGGCACGTTCGTCTGGTGGGGCGATACGACGTACTCCCGCGCTAACGTCCCCGGCCCCACGTCCGACAAGGGGTGGAGCCTGAAGTTCTTCGAGTGAGCCCTACGGCCGTCGGCAACGACGACCGAGCCGTGAGTTCGCCGAAAGGTCAGGAACTGGCGACAGGCCTGGGTCGCTGCAGGATCCACCGGTGTACGGGCGGGGTGATGCCGGCACCCACGATGAATCCGATCACTACGCTCTCGCTCGCGTTCGCGATCGCCCCGACAAGCGCGCACAGAACCATGCCGACCACAACCAGGCCCGCGACCTTCGCGGGCGAGGCCTGCCGGTTCAGCCATTTCACGGTCGAGAGGGTGGTGAGATACGCGGTGGATCCGAACGCGGCCCATGCCAGAACGGTCAGGGCATCCATTCCGCAACCTCAGCTTCCTATGGTGCTCCCCCAGGGGCAGAGCGTGGTGATCGATCGAGCAGAATGAACACTAACGATCTTGAGGGGATGATCAAATTCAATTGAGCAATCCCTGAGGGAAGCTGCTCGCGGCTCCCCGGGCCCCGACCGTCAAGCGCGCGCGTCTTCACCGGAACATGCCGACGCGTACGGCGCAGGTAGGGGCGCCGCCCCGCTCGGACGCGGGCAGAGGCGTCAGCTTGCGGCCTCGCCCCACTCCTCTACGGCCACCTCGTCGCCGACCGACAGCTTGCCCGGCCGCACCACGGCGAACTTCGCGCCGAACACCACCCCGCCTGCCGAGAAGCGCCGGTGGCCCGCGAGGGTGCGCAGCGGTTCCGGGCCGCCCCGGGCCCCGGTCTCCTGGTCGACCAGGGTGACCGCGCAGCGCACGGCGAGCTTGGTGTAGCCGAGCTCGGCCGCGCCGATGGTCATGCGGCGGATCCGGTCCTCGGCGTGGGGCTCCGCCGCCCAGCCCTCCCCGTGTTCGCCGTGGGCTCCCTCGGGGCGGCTGTCGACGACGATGTTCGGGCGGAAGCGGTCCATGGCCAGGGGCGGGGCGTCGCGCTCGGCCATCCGCGTGTTCAGGAGGGCGAGGGAGGAGCGGGACAGCAGGTGGACGGCGCTGCTGTCGGCGTAGCCGGAGGTGCCGGGGGTCAGGCCGTCGGTTCTCCGGTCGTGCTCCGGCGGTACGCGGACCAGACGGCTCGGGGTGCCGAGGAATTCCGTGAGCCAGGCGGCGGCGTCCTCGCCCTGGTCGATGCCCTGGTACGTCGCGCCGAACAGGTCGACGTCACGCCGGGGCGCGGAGGTGGTGACGTCGAGGTGCAGCTCGCCATGGCCGCTGTCCGGCTCCGTCGATGCGAGCGTGAGCCTGCTGCCGTCGGCGCCGACGGTGGGCCGGACGAGGGCGAGGCGGGGGTCGCGGCGCTGGGTGCGGTAGACCCCGTCGACGCTGACGACCATGAAACTGCGGTCGTGCGCGAGACCCGCCGGCGTGAGGTGCGTACTGTCCACGGACGTTCCCGCGCAGCCCTTGACGGGATAGGTGATCAGATCGACGACCGTAGCCATGCGGCCTCTCCTTCGCGACGCCCTGCCCGCGGATCTGCTGCCGTCGGGCCCTTACGGCCAGGGTGCCAGGGGGCGCGGACGATGATCGACGGGTTTTTGCGCCAGCCCGCGACGCGCCGTCGATGTCGCCCACGCCTCCTTGTCGGACTATCGGGCCTGTTCGGCCACGTCCCGGCAGGAATCGCCCGCGTCGTGTGCTGTGATCCGGGCGGACTCCTCCCCGGCCCCGAAGTGGATCGTGAAGCAGCGGCGGGTCCTGACGTCCGCCGGGCCGAAGAGGGGCAAGGAACGCTCGTACAGACGGGAGAACTGGACGACCACGCGGGTACCGTCGGCGATGGGCACAACAGCGAAGAGCCGAGCGTTTCCCTTCCCGGCCGAAGAGTCCAGCATTTCCCGGACGTCCGCCCACGCCATGGAACCTGCGGGCGCCCGTTCGGCGACGCGCTCCGTAAACCGTCGCGCATCGGTGCGGGTGGCCTCGAAGGCCGTGCGCTCGCGCTCGTCCTCGCGCCGGTCGCCGATGACGTACGACGCGGTGAGCAGCGCCAGCAGGGCGAGCAGGACCGCCCCGAGGGCCTTGGCCCAGGGGGCGGTCCGTCCTGATCTTTCGGTCGGCATCGCTTCCTAGAGGTTGCTCACCGCACGTCGGAACGCCGCCGCGTAGGCCGACGTACCCGTGCTGTTGGGGTGGAAACTCTCACGGCTGACACACCAGTTCTGGGCGTTCCAGCAGTCGAAGTCCCCGTCCCCCTGCGGAGCCTTCACTATCTTGTTGATGCCTTCGGTGCTGTCACAAGCCCGTTTGCCCTCGAAGTCGATGTCGGGCGATTCGAAGCTGACGGGCAGCTTGGCGGCTTCGAGGTCCGTGATCAGCTGAGTGTGCCGCGCCGTCATGTAGTCCGCCAAGGAGTTGATCCGGCTCATTCCGACACCACCGACGCCACTGACGCAGGTGATCGCGCTCGCGTTGAAGAGGCGCGGGTATCCGAGCAGCACGATCTTGGCGTTCTTGGCGCTGCCGTGAATCTGCCTCAGGACCTCCTCGACTTCGGACATCGCATCGTCGATGTCACTCTTCACATCGTCCTCGGGCGGGCATCCCGTGGTCGCGCACTCTGTCATCACCTGAGGGAAGCCCGCGTCGTTGCCACCGATGGTCAGCGCCACGAGCGTGGTGTCGTCGCTGAGGACACCGGAGTCGATCTGCGACTTCTCACGGAACTTCCCGTCCATGTCCCAACGGGGATTGCCGTTGTCGTCCACAGGATCGCCGGCGGTGACCTGCCAGGCGCGGGCGCCGGAGCAGGAGATGTTCTGGAGATCGAGGGCAGCGGAGTAGCTGTCGGTCAGCTGGCCCACGGTGGAGGAGTATCCGGGAAGAGTCGCCTTGCGCGCCCAGGAGTTCTTGCTGCGCCGGCATCCGTTCCAGCGCTCCGTGTCGTAGTCCTTGTTGCTCTCGGGCGAGTAGGCCTCAGCTCCTTCGCCCGAGCTGTAGGAATCCCCCAGAACCGCCACGATCTGCTGAGGTTTCGCGCCCAGCGGCTGGAAGGCGACCGCGTCCCACGCCACGTCCTCGTCGCCCGTCCCGTCGTCCGTCTGGCTGGTCAGGCGGACCCTGGGCTTGCCACTGACCTTGTACACCCCCAAGGTCACCCAGGCATTGGACCCATGCTCCTGGCCGATGTACCGGTGCCTGGAGAAGACTCCGTTTCCTGTGTCGATCTCGTAGCGGGCCTGCTGGGTGTGGGCGCCGTGGTCCGGAACGTGGACCATGATGCGGACCCATTGGTCGAGCGTGCTTCCGAGGGTCCAGGTCCCGGTCGTCTTGAGTCGGGCCCCGTCCGAAGTGCTCGCGGGGCGGGTGTGGGTGAACCAGAAGTGGTCGCCGTAACCGGCACCGATCTGGTGCAGGTCGATCTTCCCTGGATAGGTGCCGTTCCAGTCGGCGAAGGAGAACGCGAAGGTACCGTCGGACGAGGCCGGGCCGCAGGTGTGCCCCGTCTGTCCGGCAGGTCTGACGCCGTTGGGCACGTCGTCGACCACGAGCGTGCCCGCAGGCAGGCCGGCGTCGCAGCGTGGCGGGTACGAGGAGTTCTCGTTCGGCTGTTCCGGGTAGTCGGAGTTGTTGAACCGATGGATGGCGTAGCCGCACTGGGCCGCTGCGCAGGACTTCCATTCCACCGATTTGTGCCACCAGCACTTCAGATAGAGGGGGTCGGACTCATTGGGGTCTCCCGGCAGTGTGCACGGGCCGTTCCCCGTCTGATTCGACGATCCTTCATTGATCTTGGAGTTGTCGCAGTCGTTCGACTCGTCGCAGAACAGCGCGATGGGAGGCTTGGCGCTGGTGCGGTACTGGTTGCTGTTCCACCAAGCAGGTCGGTAGCCGGCCTGCATGTCACCGGGTTTGAACATGGCCGAGATCGGCCTCGCGGCCCAGCCGATCACCTTCTCCTGATACGGCCAGTGCTGCGGGTTCGCGGCATGGCTGTAGTCGTCGGCGCCGCTGGCGTTCTCCAGGAAAGGAGTGCGGTTCTCCTTCCACAGCGGGTTCGCCGGGTTGTTGGTCCAGCCGACGCCCCACTTCCCCCCGTTGCTTCCGGCGGCGGCCTTGGGGTAATAGCCGGCGTTGTACGCCCACAGCGCGAAGAACCAGTTCTCGATGTGCTTCGGCTTGCCGTCGTTGACGGTCAGGCCGTCCTTGCGGGTGTCGTTCCACTTGGACGCGAGAATGTCGGCGCCGTACGCGATGTTGGCCGTGTAGTCGAGTGCGGCGGCTTCCTTCTGGTCTGCCGTCAGGCTCGTCTCGGACTTACGCATTCCGTCGGTGACCTGCGTGATGCCGTAACCACAGTCCACCTTGGACCAGTTGATGGCCCACGGGTCGTTCTGCGTTCCGTCAGAGGCGTATTTGATGCCGTAGTAGTTCCCGATGAGCGGGTTCCCCGTCAAGCCGGGTACGACCGTGCGGGTCGCCTGCCACATGTTCGACTCTTGCGCGGTGATGCCGAGCAGGATCTGCGAGGGGATGTGCCACTCGTCCTCCCGGTCGGTGTATCCGTTGGGGTCGCCGGCCAGCACACGCAGGGGGAAGCGGGTCTGGGGCGTGTAGGGACTCATTCCGGTGCCGTTCCAGTTCGCGGGCCGGTTGACCCACATGTACAGCCCGTCGATGACCGCCTGGTTCACCGCCCATTCGACCTGCCTCGGCGTCGGCTGTAGAGCTTGCTTGGTGAGGCTGCCACGCGGTAGGGAGCAGGCGCGTTCGTCCTCGACCGGGTCGGTGGGTGACGCCGCCGCAGCGCCGTAGCGGCTCTTTCCTCCGCCCGCGGAACCGGACTTCAGGGCGGGTGAGACCGTCTTCCCCGTTCCGAGGTGAGCGGCGGAAACCGGTACGGCGCCCGGCTTCGTGCCGAGACGGGCTGTTCGCCCGGTGGCGAGACTGTGGACATCGGCTTCGACGGGCCGTGCGTCGAGAGCCGACTGCCCCTGCGCCGGTTCGTCTGCGTCCTGCCAGTGGGACGTGACCAGGGCCTGCCCACGTGTCGAGGCGGTCGCCTCCTTCGCGACACCGGGATTGCGCACCACATCCGGCAGGGAACGCGTTGTCTCCGCCTCACCGGTGATGAAGACCGTGCCGTCGGCGGACGCCGTCACATCGACCTTCGTCAGGTCGCCCGCCGCCAGCGTGGAGACCTTGCCGTCCACGACCCGCTTGACCCGACTGCGGTCCTTGCCCACGTTGTCCAGGAAGACCAAGCCGTCGGCGCGGTCGACACGCAGTTGGAACGGCACTCCCGATGTGGCGGCCAGCTCCGTGCGTGAGCCGCGCCGGTCGATGCTCACCACGCGATAACCGTCGGCCGCAGCGATACCGCCGCGGTACGGGACCGCGGAGGTCACCTGACCGTCGACGGTGAGCGGATCGGCGGCCTTGGCGGCACGGGCGTCGACCGTGACCAGCCTCGTGGTGCGCTCGGGACTGGAGTCGTCGGTGAACTGGGAGACCACAGCCTCCTCGCCTCGGCCGCAGCCGGGCGAGAAGTAGGCAAGGGAGGACTGCACCGCGAGCTTCTTGACCTCGCCGGTGACAAGATCGATGACGGCGGTGAAGGCGCCCCGGGTCATCAACTCCGGTTTGTTGGTGAAGGTACGTGGCGCGTAGACGGCTACAGCACGCTTGCCGGAGGCGGTGACACAGGCATTGCCGATCCACGCGTCCGCTTCGAAGCCGGGTTCCGACAGCGATGCCGCCGTCTTCCACGCGTAGCCGTCGGACTTGTCCGCGATCAGGATATGGAAGCCCTCGGCATCGGAACTGGTGCTCCAGGCCAGGTCGGAGGAGTCCTTCCAATCCTTTCCGAGCAGGTCCGCGCGTTGCGCAGGTGGCACCTCGGTGGCGTTGGCCGTCGCGCCGGTACTGCCCTCCTGCCGTGTATCAGCGGGCGTCGGTCCGGCGGCTTCGGCCACCGCGGCGACCTGTACGAGTCCGGCAAGGAGCGCAGTCGCGGTGAACCCCGCGAACAAGCCGCGCGCAGAACGAATCGGTCTGGGCATTTCCACCCATCTACCCTTTCTCTGAACTTTTCTGGCAGGCAAAGCCCGCCCCGGTGAAGCGGAACGCCGGGGCGGCCGGCAAGGGGAGGGAGAAGGCTGCGTGTTCCGGCGCACGGGCCGGGTCGCGCCACTCCTAGTAGCGGTCGTGCGAGGCGTTGTTGTTCTTCAGGGTGGAAACAAGGTTGTCCGACGGCCAGTAGTCGCCGCAGTTCGGCAGGAAGGCCTGGCTCGGCCCTCCGTAACCCGAGTACACATAAACGCGATACGTGGCGGAGCACTCGCCGTTCGACGCCGAAGCAGCGTTGTTCTTCACACCCTTGCCGTCCCCGTCGTTGGACAGAACACAGGTTGCCGCTGTCCCGGATATCTGTCCCGGTCGGAAGACGTACCTGACCAGTACCGCCCCGTTCGGTGAATAGCCGTAGTAGTCAGGGATGTCCTTGTTTGCCACGAAACAAGGACTGCCGGAGTACCAGGTCTGCGCGCCTCTGCTGTTGTAGTGGACAGCGAAGCAGTATCTGTTGCCCGACGAGGTGCATGCATCCGACTCGTACGACGTCGGGGTGGCGGCCGTCGCGGGAGAGGACGAGAGAAGAAGCAGCGACCCCAGGGCACTGACCGCGGTGGCGAGCGCGACGAACGTGTTGCTGCGTCTCATCGCTGGGCCGCCGTCTCGTATGCCTGCCGGACTCTGGAGGCGTTCCTGTCCTTGAGTGCTTTCTCCCTCGCCAGCACCGGCGATCCGCGTTTGATCGCCTCTTGCTGCCGGCCCCGTTCCTCCGCGCTCCAGATGTCCACCAGCCGGGTCTCTTCCTTGCATGCGACATCGGCGACGGCCTGAGCGATCTCCTCGTCACCGGCAGTTGCGGACGACATCTGGATGCCGGCGGCGCCAAGGTCCTCAAGAGGGTGGCTCCGGTCGAACCCCGCCTTCTTCATGCAGGCCGACCAAGCTCCCACCGCGGCGGCGACGACGTCGCCGTTCTTCGACTGCTCGAACACGGCGGTGTCGAGAGCATCGGCCTCGGGCGTCCGAGGTGCGGGGAACATGGCCGCGGTCTCACCGCGGCAGCCGCCGTCGGGCAGCGCCTCACCATCGTGTGTGCCATCGGCGATCTCCGGTCCCGAGCCGGTGAAGAGTGCGGTCTCGATTCCCGGCTCGGGCTCCCAATGTGGGGGTTCGGGAACGTCGTCGGGCAGGTGGTAGCCGTATTTCTTCGCCTGCTCCATGCTCGAAATGCCGTAGCGGCGTCCCATGACCGCGTTCGCCTGCGCTTCGACCATTGCTTCCGCCACCGGCGGAGGACCGAAATCGTCGACGCCGAAGCGTGCCATGCACGACCGCCACTGCTGCTGCACCGCCACCTGCCACGCGTACGCCTCGACCGGTGTGGTCCGGTACTGCTCCAGCGGCAGCCTCAGCCCTTTGGCCAGGCCTTCGGTCGGGGCAGTCGGCAGTTCGGCCAGGGCGCTTCGTACGGGTTGCGCGCCACGAGCGCCGGACTCCGACGACGAGTCGCCACGGCCGGCGGATACGGATGAGGCATCACCCGCTTGCTGCGTACCGCATCCGACAAGCAGTGTCACCAGCGCGGCCGCCGTGGCCGCCATGCGCCTCTCGGGTCTCACCATCTCAAGACGTCTTCCCCCGCTTTTCACAGAGTCCCGACCGCTGAGGGGGGCGACACCGGTGGCACCCCCCGCGCTGACCGGCTTGACGATTGGCGAGCGTATACATGACAAGGAGATTGATCTAGACCAATTCGAGACGGCGGCCGCGGTGTCTCATAACCGCCCTTCGGGCCTGGCGCCGGGATACATCCGACAGCCCGGTGCCAGGCCCGGCCCTCACCCCTTCCGGTACAACTCCTCGATCTCCCCCGAGAAGTCCCGCGCGATCGCGTCCCGTTTCAGCTTCAGCGACGGCGTCAAGTGGCCCTTCTCCTCGGTGAAGTCCACCGGCAGGACCGCGAACTTGCGGATCGACTCCGCACGGGACACCAGGCGGTTCGCCTCGTCCACCGCCTTCTGGAGTGAGGTGCGCAGGTCCTCGTCGTGGATCAGGTCGCGCATCGGGATGTCCTGCTTCTTGGTCATCTGACGCCAGTGCTGGAGGCCGTCCGGCTCCAGGGTGATCAGGGCGGTGATGAACGAGCGGTTGTCGCCGACGACCATGCACTGGCTGACCAGGGGGTGGGCGCGGAGCCAGTCCTCCAGGGGGGCCGGGGTGACGTTCTTGCCGCCCGACGTGATGATGATGTCCTTCTTGCGGCCCGTGATCGTCAGGTAGCCGTCCTCGTCCAGCGCGCCCAGGTCGCCCGTCGGGAACCAGTCGTCCGCCAGCAGCGCCGGGGTCACCTCCGCCCGCTCCCCGTCCCAGTAGCCCCGGAACACCTGGCCGCCCTTCAGCAGCACCTCGCCGTCGTCCGCGATGCGCACCGAGGTCCCGGGCAGGGGCCAACCCACCGTGCCCAGGCGGGGTTTGAGGGGCGGGGTCACCGTGTGGGCGGCTGTCGTCTCGGTCAGGCCGTAGCCCTCGAAGATGCCGATGCCCGCGCCCTCGTAGAACGCGGCGAGCCGGCGGCCCAGCGGGGAGCCGCCGCAGATCACGTACCGGACCTTGCCGCCCAGCGCCGCCCGGATACGGCGGTAGACCAGGGGATCGTAGAGAGCTCGGGCCGCCCGCAGGCCCAGGCCGGGGCCCGGGCCCGTACCGTGTTCGGCCGCCTCGACCGCCTTGCCGTAGCGCTGGGCCATGCGGGCCGCACGGTCGAACGACGAGGCGCGGCCCATCTTCTCCGCCGTCGCCCGGCCCGTGTTGTAGACCTTCTCCAGGACGTACGGGATGGCCAGGAGGAAGGTGGGGCGGAAGCCCGCCAGGTCGGCCAGGAGGTCGTCCGTCTGGATGGAGGGGGCGTGGCCCAGCCGGACCCTCGCCCGCATGCAGCCGATCGCCACCATCCGGCCGAACACGTGCGAGAGGGGGAGGAAGAGGAGCGTGGACGCCGGGTCCTTCGAGACCGACTTGAAGACCGGGTGGAGGAGTTCGATCGCGTTGTCGACCTCGGCGAAGAAGTTGCCGTGGGTCAGGACACAGCCCTTCGGGCGGCCCGTGGTGCCCGAGGTGTAGATGAGGGTGGCCGGGCTGTGCGGTTCCAGGGTGGCCCGGCGGGCCGCGACCGCCGCGTCCGGGATGTCCTTGCCGAGCGACTTGAGGTGACCGATCGCCCCCGTGTCGAACTGCCACAGATGCGCCAGGTCGCCCAGTTGCCTGCGCTCCTGGCTGATCAGGCGGCCCTGCTCCTTCGTCTCCACCGCGCACGCCACCGCACCCGAGTTCTGGAGGATCCAGCGGGCCTGGAAGGCGGAGGAGGTGGGGTAGATGGGGACCGTCACCAGGCCGGCCGCCCAGGACGCGAAGTCCAGCAGCGTCCACTCGTACGTCGTCCGGGCCATGATCGCGACCCGGTCCCCCGCCCGCAGCCCCTCCGCCATCAGGCCCTTCGCGACCGCCACCACCTCGGCGGCGAACTCGGCGGCGCTCACGTCCTGCCACGTGCCCTCGGCGTCCTTGCGGCTGAGGACCAGGTCACCCGGTGCCTCCCGGGCGTTGTCGAACGGGATCTCGGCCAGCGAGCCGCGCTCCACGGGCGGCGCGAACTTCGGTACGGAGACCTCCTGGACCCTGCCGTCCGGGCCGCGCTTCTTCGTCGGTTCGATCAGGACAGGTCGCGATACGGCGGAAGATGGCGTTGACACGTGCGGCTCCTCGGTTCGGGGGTCGGGCGGGTCGGTTCGCCGGGTCGTCCGTCCGGCAGGGTGGAGAGGAAGGGAACAACTGCGCTACGGGCGCTCCAGGATCGCCGTCACCCCCTGCCCGCCCGCCGCGCAGATCGAGATCAGACCCCGGCCCGGGCCCTCCCGCTCCGCCAGCAGCTTCGCCAGGGTCGCCACGATCCGGGCTCCCGTCGCGGCGAAGGGGTGGCCGGTGGCGAGGGAGGAACCGGCCACGTTCAGGCGGGTCCGGTCCACCGGGGCCAGGCCCTGCTTCTCCCAGGCGGCGAGAGTGGCCAGCACCTGGGAGGCGAACGCCTCGTGGATCTCGTACAGGTCGAAGTCCTCGATGCCGAGCCCGGCCCGCTCCAGCAGGCGCGGCACCGCGTACGCCGGGGCCATGAGGAGGCCGTCGTCGCCGTCGACGTAGTCGACCGCGCCCGTCTCGTACAGGGAGAGGTAGGCGAGTGGTTCGAGGCCCCGTTCCTCGGCCCATTCCTCGCTCGCCAGCAGGACCGTCGCCGCCCCGTCCGTCAGCGGCGTCGAATTGCCTGCCGTCATGGTGGGGTTGGGGTCGGTCGTGCCGAACACCGGCTTCAGGCGGGCCAGTTTCTCGGCCGTCGAGTCAGGGCGCAGGTTCTGGTCGCGGTCCAGGCCGCGGAACGGGACCACCAGGTCGTCCAGGAAGCCCCGTTCGTACGCGGCGGCCAGGCGTTGGTGGCTCGTCGCGGCCAGCTGGTCCTGGTCCTCGCGGGTCACCGCCCAGCGGCGGGCGGTGACGGCGGCGTGCTCGCCCATCGACAGGCCGGTGCGGGGTTCGGCGTTGCGCGGGATGTCCGGGACGAGGTGGCGGGGGCGTACCGCGCACAGGGCCTTGAGGCGGGCGCCCGCCGTCTTCGCGCGGCGGGCGGCGAGCAGGATGCGGCGCAGGTCGTCGTTGACGCCGAGCGGTGCGTCGCTGGTGGTGTCGGAGCCGCCCGCGATCGCCGAGTCGGCGGACCCGAGCGCGATCTGGTTCGCGGCGGCGATGACCGCCTGGAGGCCGGTGCCGCAGGCCTGCTGGATGTCGTAGGCGGGGGTGCGCGGGTCCAGCGCCGAGCCCAGGACGGTCTCGCGGGCCAGGTTGAAGTCCCGGCTGTGCTTGAGGACCGCGCCCGCGACGAACGCCCCGGCCCGGTCACCGGCCAGACCGTACCGCTCCACCAGACCGTCCAGCGCGGCCGTCAGCAGATCCTGGTTGGAGGCGGTCGCGTACGGGCCGTCGGAGCGGGCGAACGGGGTGCGGCTGCCGCCGATGACCGCCACGCGGCGCGACTGCGGCAGAGCGAGCGGAACGAACGGGTCCTGGCGCGTCATCGTGACCATCTCGTCTCGGTCGGTCCGGGATTGTGCATCTCGACCAGCTCCTGACTCTTGAGTAACCTTACTCAAGAGTAAATCTACGACCGAGCAGGGAGTCAGGACAATGGCCGATCGCTATCTGCACCTCACCGGCACAGCACCCGGCCGCTTCCTCACCCGCAGGCTCGGCCTGCCGCAGCCCGCCCCGCTGCGCCGCTGGACCCTGGAGACGCCGAGCCTGGACGGGCCGCTGCTGCACCTGACCGCCGGGGCCTCGTCGGTCACGGACGGGCTGGCGAAGGTGCTGGCGGCGACCGGGCTGACGGTCGGGACACGGTCCGCGCGGCCCGCCGGGATCGTGCTGGACGCCACCGCGGTCGCCTCCGCCCAGGGCCTCGCCGAGGTGCACGCGGCCCTCCATCCTGTTGTACGGTCGCTCGCTCCCGGTGGCCGGATCGTCGTTCTCGGCACGCCCCCGTCCTCCGAGGACCACCATCAGGCCGCTGCCCAGCAGGCGTTGGAGGGTTTCGTCCGGTCGCTGGGCAAGGAGATCGGGCGCGGTTCCACCGCGCAGCTCGTACGGATTGCGGCCGACGCCGAACCGGCGGCCGCCGAGTCCACCCTCCGCTTCCTCCTCTCCCCCCGGTCCGCCTACGTCAGCGGCCAGGTGATCGAGCTGACGGCCGCCGCACCGGACCCCGTCGCCGACCGGGACGCACCGCTCGCCGGGCGCACCGCCCTGGTCACCGGAGCGGCCCGGGGCATCGGCGCGTCCGTAGCCTCGGTGCTGGCCCGTGACGGGGCGCAGGTCATCGTGCTGGACGTCCCCCAGGCCCAGGACGATCTCGTACGCACCGCCGACCGGCTCGGGGCCACCGCGCTGCCGCTGGACATCACCGCACCCGACGCCGCGGCCCGCATCGCCGCCGCCGCACCGGACGGGCTCGACGTCCTCGTCCACAACGCGGGCATCACCCGCGACCGCCGCCTCGCCAACATGCCGGCCGACCGCTGGGCCCAGGTCATCGACGTCAACCTCGACAGCGTGCTCCGCACCACCGACGAACTGCTCACCTCGGGCACGCTGAACCGGGGCGGCCGGATCGTCGCCACCGCCTCCATCGCGGGCATCGCCGGCAACAACGGCCAGACCAACTACGCGGCCAGCAAGGCGGGCGTCATCGGCCTCGTCCGCTCGCTCGGCCCGCGCGCCGCCGCCGAGCACGGTGTCACGGTCAACGCGGTGGCCCCCGGGTTCATCGAGACGAAGATGACCGCCGCCGTGCCGTTCTTCATCCGTGAGGCGGGTCGCCGGATGAACTCCCTTGCCCAGGGCGGTCTTCCGGCCGATGTCGCCGAGGCCGTCGCCTGGTTCGCGCAGCCCGACTCCACCGCCGTCAACGGCCAGGTGCTGCGCGTCTGCGGCCAGAGCCTGCTGGGGGCGTGAGACCGATGACCTCACTCAGCGCCTCGCTCGTGCGCGGGGCCCTCTCCTCACCGTTCAAGCGGGCCGGACGCCCGGACGCCGCCCTGCCCCCGGGCCGCCTCACCCGCCCGGCCGCACCCGTCGCGCCCGGGCCCCTCGCCGGGTACGCCAGGATCTGCGGGTTCGCCGATTCCGGCCCGCTGCCGGTCACGTACCCGCACGTCCTGGCCTTCCCGCTCACCATGCGGCTGATGACCGGGCGCACCTTCCCGCTGCCGGTGCTCGGGCTCGTCCACACCTGGATCGAGATCACCCCGCACCGGGCGTCGCGGCCCGATGAGCCGCTCGAACTGACCGTGTACGCCGATGGATTGACGCCGCACCGGCGGGGCACCGAGGTCACGATGGTGACCGAGGCGCGGGTGGCCGGCGAGCTGGTGTGGGAGTCCCGCAGTGGCTATCTGTCCCGGCACCGGCAGCCTGCGGGTGACACCCCGCCGCCACCGCACGCACCCCCGGCCGCCGAGGAGCTGCCCGCCGTCACCGAATGGCGGCTGCCCGGCGATCTCGGGCGGCGGTACGGAGCCATTTCCGGCGACCGCAACCCGATCCACCTGCACCCGCTGACCGCCCGGCTGTTCGGCTTCCCCCGAGCCATCGCCCACGGCATGTGGACGGTCGCCCGCTGCCTCGCCGAGGTTGGACATGCCGCCGAACTCTGTTCCATGCGGGCCGAGTTCAAGGCCCCTGTGCTGCTGCCCGCGACCGTGACGTACGCCGCCGACCCCGCCGGGAACGCCTTCGCCCTGCGGGGTGCCGAGGGGCGCGTGCACCTCGTGGGGGCGGTGACGCGTCCGGCCCAGGACGACACCGCCTAGGAACGTGCCGGCGTGTGCAGGCCCTTACGGGTGAGGGAGCGGTCGTGGACCCGGCTCAGGAACAGCAGGGCGCAGACGGCACCGATCAGGGCGCAGAACATGTCCCACTGGGTGTCCCACACGTCGCCCTGGGTTCCCAGGAACGCGTCCGCGGCCTCGCCGCCGGTGACGGCCGCCAGCCATTCCAGCATCTCGAAGACGGCGCTGAAGGCCAGGCAGGCGCAGACGGTGAGCAGCGGGAGCCAGCGGCTGCCGCGCAGAGGTGAGGTGCGAACGAGCAGTTCGCGCACCAGGATCGCCGGGACGAAGCCCTGCACGAGGTGGCCGAAGCGGTCAGCGGGCTCGTAGACCGGTGCTCCTTGAGTACACGTACTCAACCGACCCCTGATGACGTGCCTATGACATCGGGGGCGTCCAGGGCTTGGCGTGCATCAGGTTCTCCAGGCCCGCCCACGCGAAGTTCATCAGGGTCGCCGCGGCCTCCTTCGCCGAGATGTCGGGGGTGTCGTTGGCCCAGCCCGCCAGCGACTCCGCGGCTCCCACCAGGGCCTGGGCGAGGCCCGCCACGTCGCGGTCCGCGAGGGCGGGGTCGCTGTGGGCCTCGCGGGCGGCGGCTCCGATCAGGCCCGTCACGAACGCGACGATCTCGTCCCGCATGGAGCCGACCTCGCTGACGAACGGCTCCCCGTGCGAACGCGCCTGGCGGTGCAGGACCGACCAGCCGTCCGGGTTCTCGGCGGTGTGGACGAAGAACGCCCTTAGCCCCGACCACAGTTGGCGGTCGGCGGGCAGACCCGGCTCGACCCCGGCGCGTACCGCCTCCAGCAGGGCCGCCGCCTCCCGGCGGATACAGGCGGAGAACAGCTCTTCCTTGGAATTCAGGTACAGGTAGACCAACGGCTTGGAGACGCCCGCCAGCTCCGCGATCTCGTCCATCGAGGCCGCCCGGTAGCCGCGCTGCCCGAAGGTCCGCACCGCGGCGTCCATCATCTGCTTCTCGCGCACCGCGCGCGGCATCCGCTTGCTCTTCACTGCACCCACGTCCGGCTTCCTCCCCGCCCCCATTGCCCCGCTCCCCGTCCACACTACGGCGGCGGGCAGCCCGGCGTCGTGCCGGAAGCCGATCAGCCGGGCGGTACGGCGGGCCGCGCGCACAGCAGCAGCGGGCCTCCGGCGACGGCCGCGTACAGGCTCCCGGCGCGGCCCGCGAGCCCCGTGCAGACGCCCGGGTGGCCGGTGGCCGGGGAGGGGCCCGGCGCACCGCTGTCCGTGAAGGCGGCGGGCCCGTCCGCCGGGCCCGCCGGGAGACGGGTGCGCAGCCGGCCGTCGGCGGTGACCGCCCAGAGCCTGGTGTTCAGCGTGGTCAGCGCCACCGCCCCGCCCGCGTCCCCCAGCACCTGCCACGGTTCGTCGAGCGCGAGCGCGGAGAGGTGGTGGAGCCTGTCGTCGTGCGGGGTCACGGCGAAGATCCCCGCGTCGCAGAGGGCGAGCGCGGTCGTGCCGGCCGGCACCGTCCCGGCCTCCACCCACTCCCGCGCCCCCGGCACCGGCCCCGGCACCGGGTCGCGGCGCAGCAGCCGGCCGTCCTCCGTCGCCGCGTACAGCTCCAGCGGCAGCCCGCCGGACGCCTCGCGCGCCGAGGCCAGCGCCCGCACCCCGGGAGCGTGCCCGGCCGGCCGCCACGGCAGGTTCTGCCCGGACGGCTCCCGGCACAGCAGCCGGCCCCGGCCGTCGACGCCGAACAGGGTGCCCGCGCAGACGGCCAGCGCATGCACGTCGTCCGGGTCTCCGGCCGCCTCCCAGCCGTCGCCGGGAACCGCCCCGCCGAGCCGGTCCAGGACGTTGCGGGTGAT
Source organism: Streptomyces sp. iso_384 (assembly GCF_056172905.1). Classification (NCBI taxonomy): domain Bacteria; kingdom Bacillati; phylum Actinomycetota; class Actinomycetes; order Kitasatosporales; family Streptomycetaceae; genus Streptomyces; species Streptomyces sp. iso_384. The sequence continues at coordinate 641,266 of NZ_JBWBTT010000001.1, read as the reverse complement.
GCGGTCCGCGACCGGGTCGTCCGCCAGGACGCTGCCCCAGTTGATCGTGCCCGCGTTGAACACCGTGCCCGCGCCGAGCCGGAAGACGCCCATCGTCGCCGCGCCGCCCTGCCCGTACTCCCGCCAGTGCCGCAGATCCGCGGTGGCGAGGACGACGAACGAGCCCGGTGTCCCGTCCACGCCCGTCGCCCGCGGCACATCGCCGGTCCACTCCAGGTCGCAGGCGTCGGTCTCGTAGCCGAGTGCGCCGCGCGCGAAGGGTTCGCCGTCCGACAGCCCCGTACCGGCGAAGGCCCAGTGCCCGGCGAACCGGGCCGTGTAGGCGTCCTTGCGCATCACCGCCATGCCCTCGCCCCAGGCTCCCGCGCCCCGGCGGAAGCTGAGGCCCGTCATCGTGTTCTCCGGGCGGTCCACGGGCGAGCTGGACCACTCGACGGTGGTCCGGCGCGGGTCGGTCGCCGTCACCGGGTCGGTGAGCGCGTCCCGGTGGCAGACCATGGTGCGGCCGTCGTCCTCCAGCCGCATCTGCCACCAGGCGGTGTTGGCCGCGAAGAAGGCCACGTTGCCGCCGCGCCGCGCGAACGCCTCGACGCTGTCGCGCATCTCCATCGACCAGTACTCGTCATGGCCGTTGACGACCAGAAGGCGGTAGTGGGAGAGGAGTTCGTCACCGCCGTGAAGGTCCAGGCCGGAACAGAAATCCACTGGACGGCCGGCCATCGGCAGCCAGCGCAGCAGCCCCTCCTCCCAGCGCTCGGGCGGCGGGCCGCCGCCGGGCGAGGCGAAGGAGACCCGGGCGGCGCGGTGGGGCTGCTCGGAGTAGTAGAGGCCCCGGTGCGGCTGCCCGGCGTGGGTGTACGCCCGCCAGGTGGCGAACGGGATCGGGACGAGGATCCTGGAGGCCGTGCCGGGGCGGGCCGCCCGGACGGCGAACCAGACCTCGTGCTCGGCCTCGTCGGTCGTCGGCCGGTCCTCGCCCGGTACGTCGAAGACGGCGCGGCAGAGCGAGCTGGGCCACTCCGGCGGGACGTCCAGGGTCCAGTCGGGGCCGGTCGCCGCAGCCGTGAGGAGCAGTTCCTCGCTCACCCCGTCGAGGACGCGGACCCGGACGGCCGTCGACCGGTCCGCCCCCGTCAGGTGGAAGGCGAGCCGGCCGCCCTGGACGCAGGAGGTCCGGTCGGCCCAGGCCCGCAACGGTTCGCCGGTGGTCATGGCCGGTCCCCCTCCGCCGTCTCCAGCAGCGCGCGGAGCTCCGCGACAAGCGGAGGGCCGCCCGCCGCGCTCGTGACGATCAGCTCCTCCATCGCGTACAGGTGCGCGCGGATCGCCTCCGGCGGCAGATACGCGGTGTCGGCGGTCAGCGAGACCGCCAGCGCGTCGCCCTCCTCGGTGATGTGCAGGCAGTAGCGGCACGCCACCCGGTCCTGGGTGGCGGGGAAACCGAAGGCGGTCCGCCGCCGGGCCTCCGTCAGCTCCTCCGCCGGCTCCTGCGGGGCCGGCCGCGGGCCTTCGGACACGGGCCGTTCGACCAGGCGCATGTCGTTGAAGCAGCAGTACGGGTGCACCTCGCTCCCGTACTCCGTGTGCAGCCGCTCGCCGAGCGCGTCCCACTCCACCGGGTCGTACACGGCGGCCCGGTAGGCGCGCAGGGCCGCACGGTGGGCGGCGGGAAGGAGGTCCGTGAACCGGGCCGCCCCGTCTCCGTCGTCGTGCTTCCTTTCGGCCGCCGCCAGATCGAGGATGAACAGGCCGTCCTGGGACAGCGTGGAGACCAGGTCGCGCAGGGCCTCGGCGGTGCGGTTGCCGACGATCGGCATCACGGCCGCCGTACGGTGCCCCTCCCCGGCGGCCACCAGCGCGGCCGACGCGGTGAGCAGCACGGTGGAGCCGCTGACCCCGTGCGCGGCGGCGACCGCGGCGACCGCGCGGGCCAGGGCCGGCGACACGATCCGCCCGGTCCAGAAGCGCGGGCTGCGGGGTTCCGCGCACGGCTCGGGGAACATCGTCGGCGGCGCGGCCCGGAAGCCCGCCTCCCAGTGCTCCAGGGCCGCCGCTCCGCGCCGCCGTCCGCGCTCGGCGTGCTGGTCGCGCGCCAGGTCCAGCGGGGTGGTGGCGGGCGGCCGCCCGGCCGAGCCGCGCCGGACCAGCAGCCGCAGATCGCGTACGAGGACCTCGGCGGCGTGCCCGTCGGCGGCGAGGTGGCACAGCACCAGCACGGCATGGGTGACCCGGTCGCCGACGGTGACCAGGGCGGCGCGCAGCGGCCATTCGGCCGGGTAGTCGAAGCGGGTGGCGGACATCCCGTCGAGCAGCGCTTCCGCCTCGGCCGCCGCCTCCGGCAGGCCGGTTGCCGGGGCGATCGTCACGGGCAGCGTCCCGGTGTCCGTGAGGCACTGCGCCGGTTCGCCGCCCGCCGCCGCCGGCACGAGCCGGGTCCGCAACGCCTCGTGCCGCTCGATCAGCCGGGCCAGCGCGTCCAGCGTCGCGGCGACCGTGGCGGGGCGGCCCCGGTCGGCCAGGGGCAGGACGCGGCCGATGTTGAAGTAGTGGTCGTTCGGCGCGGTGCGGCGGATCGCGTGCCAGATGGCCCGCTGGCCCCAGGTGAGCGGGGCCGTCCCGGACCGCTCGCCACGGAAGCTCACCTCGGTGGGGATGGTCTCTCCGGCAGAGGCGGGGGCGGAGGCGGGGGTGCCGGTGGCGGTGCGGGTGCCGGTGAGGGTTGTCTCCACCGCGGTCTCAGCCATGGTCGCCGCCGCCCGGTTCCACGCCCAGCTCGGCCAGATGGCCGGCCAGGCCGTCGAGGTCGTCCAGGAAGCGGAACGGCCCGTCGAGGTCGAGGAAGATCCCGAACTCCTCCTCCACCGCGTCGATCAGCCGGAGCAGCGCCAGCGACGTCACCCCGAGAGCGGTCAACGAGACGCCCTCGGCGAGCAGTTCGGCCTCGGTCACCTCGCCGTCGGTGGCACGGGACACCAGCGCGGCGATCCGTGCCCGCAGCGCGGCCCCGGCGGCGGCCGGGGCCGTCACCGGCCCTGCTCGGCGAGGCGGCGGCGCAGGCCGAGCGGGCGGATGTCCGTCCAGACCCGGTCGACATGGGCCATGCACTCCTCCTCGGACCCGGAGAAGCCCTCCGCCCGCCAGCCGGCCGGCGGTTCGGTCCTGGCGGGCCACAGCGCGTGCTGCTCCTCGTCGTTGACGACCACCTGGTACGCGGTTGCGTCACTCATCGCTGCTCTCCTCCTGCTGCTGGAGCTCGCTCACCACGGCCGAGACCTCGGCGAGCGTCGGGGTGTCGAAGAAGACGTCGAGGGGCACCTCGACGCCGAGCCGCTTGCGGATCCGGGCGGCGATGGCGGTGATCGTCAGCGAGTGACCGCCGAGGTCGAAGAGGTCCTCGTCCGGGCCGATGTCGTCGAGCCGCAGGACCTCCTGCCAGATGTCGCGCACCACGGCGGCGGCCCCGGCCGGCGGTGCACCGGCCGCCTCAGCCGCGAGGGTCCCGGCGGTCTCCGGCCGGGTCCTCGGGGCCTGCGGCAGCCGGGCCCGGTCCACCTTGCCGTTCGGGGTGAGCGGCAGCGCGGACAGCGGGACCCAGGTGGCGGGGACCATCGCGGCGGGGAGCGTACGGGCGAGGTGGGCGCGCAGGCCGTCGGCGGCCGGGGCCTCCTGCCCGGCTCCGACGACGTAAGCCACCAGCCGGTCCTGTCCGGCCTCCCCGGCCCCTTCGGCATCGTCCGCGCGGTCCAGGACCACCACCGCCTGGGACACCGCGGAGTGTTCGGCCAGCCGGGCCTCGATCTCGCCCAGCTCGATGCGGTGGCCGCGCAGTTTGATCTGCGTGTCGACGCGCCCGGCGAACTCCAGCCGCCCGTCCGGCAGTCGGCGCACCAGATCGCCCGTGCGGTACATCCGCGAACCCGGCGGCCCCCATGGATCCGGCACGAAGCGCTGGGCGGTCAGCCCGGGTCGGCCCCGGTAGCCGTGGGCCAGTCCCGTGCCGCCCAGGTGCAGTTCGCCGGGGACGCCGTCCGGCACGGGCCGGCCGTGCGCGTCGAGGACGTACGCCCGGGTGGCGGCCAGCGGCCGGCCGATCGTGACCGGGTCTCCGGGGCCCAGCTCGGCCAGGGTGGACCAGACGGTGGTCTCGGTCGGCCCGTAGACATTGATCAGCCTGCCGACGGATCGGCCCAGTTCGGCCGCCAGCGGCTCCGGCAGCGCCTCGCCTCCCGCCAGGCCGACGAGACCCGGGCGGTGCAGACCGGCGGCCAGCATCAGCCGCCAGCTGCTCGGCGTGGCCTGGACATGGGTGACGTCATGGGCCTCGATCAGCTTCAGCAGGGCGGCGCCGTCGCGCTGCCGCTCCTCCGGGACGAGGACGACGCGGGCTCCGGCGGTCAGCGGCAGCAGCAGTTCCACGGTGGAGATGTCGAAGGACAGCGAGGTCAGCCCCAGCCAGCGGTCCTGCGGCCCCGCCGCCAGCCGGTCGGCCAGCGCGCCGAGGAGGTTGGCGAGCGCGCTGTGCGGCACCTCGACGCCCTTGGGCCGGCCGGTGGAGCCGGAGGTGTAGAGGACGTACGCGGGATCCCCGGCGGCCGGAGCGGGCGACCGGTCACGCGGCGGCACGGGAGCCCCCCGGCGCTCCGGGGACGCCCCGTGCTCCGGGTACGCCCCGCGCTCCAGGAGCAGCACCGGCAGGCCGTCGGGCAGCCCGTCCGGCACGGGCCCTTCGACGACCAGTGCGGCCAGGCGCGCGTCCGCGCGGACGAAGGCGAGCCGGTCGGCCGGATAGCCGGGATCCAGCGGTACGTAGGCCGCCCCAGCCGCCAACGTACCGAGCACAGCTGTCAGTTCGCTCGACGACCGGGCCACCTGGACGCCCACGAGATCACCGGGACCAATGCCCTCGGCGGCCAGCCGGTCCGCGAACGCCCTCGCGGTCGCGTGGAGTTCGCCGTACGAGAGTTCCGTTCCGTCCGGCGTGACCACGGCCACGGCGGACGGGGCAGCCGCCGCCCGTCCCGCGAACATCGCCCACACCGTGGCGTCCGCCGAGCGGGCCGGGGGCGTGCTGTTGCCCGCGTACAGCGCCCGGTCCAGCTCGTCGCCCGCCAGCAGCGGCAGGTCGGCGAGGCGGGTGTCCGGCGCGGTGAGCACCGCGTCGAGCAGGGTGCGGAAGTGGCCGACGATCCGGGCGGGCGCGCCGGGCGCGAAGGCGTCGGTCCGGTGCTGCAACGAGCCGTCCACCCCGTCCGGCCCCTCCACGAGCTGGAGGTGCGCCAGATTGCGGACGGAGTGCGTGAAGCCGATCCAGTCCACGGCGACGTCCGGTGCTTCCCGCGCCTCCCAGCCGGTGCGGCGGCGGTAGCTGACCGAGAGCGGTGTGAGCGCGGTGCGCGGGGTGAGGCCGCCGCGCACGGCACGGCCGAGGGGGACCGTGCGGTGGTCGTAGAGGGCCCGCAGCTCGGCGCGGACGTCCCGGACGAAGTCGGCGAACGGCCGGTCCTGGCCGGGCCGGCTGAAGAGCGGCAGCTCGTTGACGTACAGGCCGATGTGGTCGGGGCTTCCCGGGCGTCTGGTGGAGAGTTCCAGTGCGGTGACGGGTGCTCGGTCGCCGTAGCGGAACAGCAGCGTGTGCCAGAGCGCCAGGAGCAGTTCGAAGCGGGTGACGCCGAGCGACCGCGCGGTGTCGGTGATCCGGGAGTGGAGCGGGCCGTCGAGCGTGAAGGGGACGGCGGAGCCCGGTGCCGGAGCGGTGGTGTCGCGTACGGAGGGCGGAAGGCCGGGGAGCACGGGCGCGGCCGGGTCGGACCAGCGACCGGCCCAGAACTCCGCCGCTGCGGCCGCTTCTTCGGCTGTCGGCTCGGCGGGCTCGTTCGGCGGCAGATCGGCGGTCGTCTCCGCGCCGAGGATCTCCGCGAGCAGGACGTCCTTCGACGTGCCGTCGAACACCAGGTGGTGGACCACGGTGTGCAGCACCGGGCCGGCGTCCCCGGCCGTCACGAGCGCGAACCGTACGAGCGGACCGGCGGCCAGGTCGAAGGGCCGGGCGCTCTCCTGCGCGAGGAGCGCGTCGAGTTCGTCCGGGGCACACGTCAGCCGGCGCAGTTCGGGCGCGCGGCCGGTGGCCGGAGCGAGCGCGGGGCCCTCCGGGTCCAGCCGCGACGCCAGCACCGGATGCCGTGCGAGCAGGCGGGCGCAGCCGGCGTCGAGTGCGGCCGGATCGGGCGGCACGGCGAACCGCGCGGTCACCGCGAGGTGGTGCGCCGCGCCGGGCCGCAGCACCTGTTCGGTGACCCACATCCCGTGCTGGGCCGGCCCGAGGGCGAGTTCGGGAGAGGCAGAGAAGGAAACGGAAGGAGAGGGAGACGTCGTCGGGTTCGTCATCGCAGGGCCTCGTCGTCCAGGAGCAGGCGCAGCTCGCGCTTGAGGATCTTGCCGCCCTCGTTGCGCGGCAGGAAGGGGCGGAACAGCAGGCGGGCCGGGAGTTCGTGGGCCGCCAGCCGGTCGAGCAGGAAGGTCCGCAGCTCCGGCACGGCCAGCTCGCCGCGCGGCACGACCACGGCGGCGACGACCGCACCCAGGACGGGGTGCGGAACACCGAACGCCGCCGCGTCCGCCACCGCCGGATGGGCGTGCAGCGCGTCCTCCACCTGGAGCGTGGAGACCTTGTACGCACCGGACTTGATGACGTCCCGCTCCCGGTCGAGCAGATGCAGATACCCGTCCTCGTCCAGCCGCCCGAGGTCGCCCATCCGTACCCAGTGGCCCTGGAAGACCTCCGACCGGGCGGCGTCCTCGCCGAGGTAGGCGCGGGGCGCGGCCGGGGTGCGGAGCCGGACCTCGCCCGGTTCGCCGGGCGGCAGCGGGGTCCCGTCGGGGGCGGTGATCCGCAGGTCGCGCAGGGAGGCGGGGCGCCCCGGGGAGTCGGGGCGGTCGGGGTCGAAGAGCAGGGTGATCTGGGCGGGGGCGGCCTCGGTGGAGGTGTAGTAGTTGACGACCTGGGCGCGCGGGAAGGCGCGGGCGAGGCCGAGGGCGACGGGCCCGGGGAGGGCGGCGGCGGTCGAGCCGACGAGCCGGACGCTGTCGGTGGCGTACCGGCGGGCGGCCTCGGAGCCGAGCAGTTCGATGGCCATCGCCGGCACCAGGAACACGCTGCCGACCCCGTACTCCTCGATGAGCCGCGCGAACCGGCCCGGGGTGAACTGCGGTGCGGCCACGGCGGTGGCGGCGGAGTCGAGGGCGTTGACCAGCATCGTCTGCCCGGCGTTGGTGCCGACGGGGAAGGCGTGCAGGAAGTGGCGGGAGTGCCGGAGCGGACGGCGGCGTTCGTCGAGCGTGCAGCCGTACGCCAGGTTGCCGTGGGTGGCGGTGACGCCCTTGGGCCTGCCGGTGGTGCCGGAGGTGTAGAGGATCTGGGCGAGGGAGGCGGGGGCGGGCTCGGCGAGCGGCTCCGCGAGGTCGGCGGGGCCTGGCTCCGCGAGCGGCTCGGCGAGGGAGGCGGGGCCGGGCTCCGCGAGCGGCTCGGCGAGGGAGGCGGGGCCGGGCTCCGCGAGCGGCTCCGTGCCGGGCGGCGCTGCCCCCGTCGCCTCGATCTCCTCCGCCGTGGCCGACCACACTCCTGGCGGGAGCAGGCCGGAGGGCAAAACCGCCCCGGACGGGCGCAGTACGGCCGCGGCCCCGCTGTCCGCGAGGACATGGGCGGCGGTCGCCGGGGCCTGCCGGTCCGAGAGCGGTACGGCGACACAACCGGCGCGCAGGACACCGCAGTACGCGACGGCGTACGCGATCCAGTCGCCGCTGCCGTAGCGGAGCACGACCCGCGCCCCCGGCCCGAGGCCCCGGCTCCGCAGCCCGGCGGCGAGCGCCTCGGCCCGCTCGTGCCACGCGCCGAAGGTCAGGGTGCGGGGGCCGCAGATCAGCGCGGTGCGGCCGGGGTCGGCGGCGGCACGGTGGCCGAGCAGGGCCGGAAGGCTGCGTGGGGCGGTGGCTGTGATGGCGGCCCGGGAGGCCGGACGCCCGGCCGGCGGCCTGGACGAACTCCCGGGCGGGCGCGGGGTGGTGGTCATCGGACGTCCTCCAGGACGGCCTTGGCGCCCTGTGCGTCCTGCGTGCCCTGGAGGGCTTGTGCGTCCTGTGCGGCCCGTGGGTTCCGTGCGTCACGTACGTCCTCCACCTCCCGCGCCTGCCGCGCCTCCCTTGCCCGGCGTTCGCGCTCCTGGATGCCGACCAGGTCGTCCGGCAACGCGTCCGGGACGTCGAGGTCGAAGCGGGCCAGCACCGGCAGCCGGAGGCCGATCACCACCAGGGCCAGCATGGCCGCGCCGAACAGCAGGTACATGAACCCGATCCCGCGCCCCGGCCCCGTACCGATGAGGGCTCCGACCGTCGAGGTCAGCGAACCGCCGTCCTCGAACATCGGGCCGAAGACCGACGAGCCGACCGGCGCGATGATCCCGTGCCCGATCGGCAGGGTGGACCAGGCGACCAGCGTGTTCAACGCGAACACCCGGCCGTGGAACCGCTGCGGGACCTTGATCTGGACGATCGTCGTGTAGACGCCGTTCACCATCGACAGCGCGCAGGACATCCCGAACGCGCCGACGCCGATGATCCACAGGTCCGCCCGGACCCCGACCAGCGCACAGGCCACCGCGAGCAGCCCGGCCAGGCCCAGCATGCCGCGCATCCGGTTGCGCTGCGGGCCGCCCCAGAAGCCCATCGCGATGCCGCCGAGAATCGCGCCCGCCCCTCCGGCCACCGAGATCCGGGCCACCGCCTCCAGCGAGTCGAACGACAGCACCAAGGGCGTGACCAGCAGGAACAGTGGGGACAGGAAGATGTTCAGCGCCGCGAACCACAGGAGCATGGTCCGGAAGCCGCGGTTGCGCCAGGAGTGGGCGAAGCCGTGCTTGATCTCCGCGACCAGCGACTCCCGCCGCGTCCACGGCAGCGTCTTCGGGAACTTCACGAACGACAGCACACCGATGGCGATGGTGTAGCTGACGACGTCGAGGATGAGGATGCCCTTCAGCCCGATCCCGGCCATCAGCGCCACCGCCGCCAGCGGAACGATGAACTGCGCGAAACCGAAGGCCATTTGCGTGATGCCGTTGGCGTGGCCGAGGTACTGCTTGGGCACCAGCTGCGGTACGGAGGAGGCGTACGCGAGGCGTTGGAAGGTGAGCGCGACCGACAGCAGCCCGAGCAGGGTGTAGATGTGCCAGGAGGCGAGGTTGCCGCTCAGCAGGAGCGTGAGCAGCGCCGCCTGGGTGGAGCCGGCGACCACGTCGCTCGTCAGCATGACGCGGCGGCGGTCGAGCCGGTCGACGACGGCTCCGGCCAGCGGTCCGACGAGGATGCCGGGCAGCATGCCGATGACGGCGTAGAGGGCGTACTTGCCCATCGAGCCGGTCTCCATGTAGATCCACACCGGCAGTGCGAACTCGGTGAGCGCGGAGCCGGTGATGGAGAGCAGCTGGCCGAAGGCGACGGCCAGGAAGCGGCCCATGCCGGGCGGCGGGCCGGCATGGGCGACCTGCTCGGCCCGCTCGGCCTGCTCGGTCTCCTCCGGCGCCAGGTTCTCGTGCGCCGCGTCAGCTGCCTCGGTCCGCTTCCCGCCCTTCCCGCTCACCTCGTGGAACCACCACGGCCCGTCGTCCGCCTCCTGCGGCAGCGCCCGTACGGCATCCGGACCGGCCGCGACCGCCGCGTGCGTGCGCGTGAGGATCTCGACGAGCTCCCGGGCCCGGTACTTGAGGAAGAAGTGGCCGCCCTCGTCCAGGACCGCCAGCGCCGAACGCTCCGCGAGCATCTGCCATTCGCGGTAGCGCTCCCGGTGGAAGTCGGTCGCCGGATCGCGGTTGCCGATCACCGAGATCACCGGGGCCCGCAGCAGTGCCCCGCCCGCCTCGACCTCGGCCAGCACGTCGGTGAAGTACTCCTCCGCCGCGCGGGAGTCGGCGCGCATGTTGCCGATCATGAACGTCATCTGGGCTTCGTCGAGGTCGCCGACCTCGGCCCCCATGGAGCGCAGCCAGGTGAAGTAGACGCGGTCGCTGAGCAGCGGGTCGAGCGCGGAGATCCGGCTCAGCAGGCCCAGCACCCGGCCGCGCGGCCGGGCGAACGGGAACTGGGCCCCGATGTAGACGGCCTCCACCTCCCGGCCCGCACCTTCGAGGAGCCGGGCGACGGCGACGGTCAGCGCGCTGCCGACGGCGCAGTGCCCGTACAGCGCGACCGGTCCCTCGACCCGTTCGCGTATCTCGTCGGCGATCTTCCCGGCCAGTTCGTCGAAGGCCAGGTGTTCCTCGGTGACGCCCATGTCGTGGCCCGGGATGGCCACGGACCACAGGTCGTATCCGGCGGGCAGTTCGTCGGCGACCGGCTGGTAGACGACCGCGCTGCCGCCGCCGTACGGGACACAGACGAAGGAGAGGGTCCGGTCGGCGGGCGGCGTGGGGCGGGTGAGCCGGTGGAGCAGATGGCGCGGGCCGCGCTCGGACTCGTCCAGGTCGGCCAGGGCGGCGAGTTCCCGGACCGTACGGGAGGTGAACAGGTCCATGACGCTGACCGGCCGCGCTCCGGCCTCCGGCAGGCGTCTGCGGGCGCGGGCGATGACCTGGGTGGCGAGAAGCGAGTGGCCGCCGAGGTCGAAGAAGTCGTCGTCGACGCCGACTTCGGGCAGATTCAGGATCTCGGCCCAGATCTCGGCCAGCACCTGCTGGGTGGCGGTCTCCGGCGCGGCCACCGCGCCACCGGTACGGCGGGCCTGCGGCGCGGGCAGGGCGCGGCGGTCGAGCTTGCCGTTGGGGGTGAGCGGGAGGGCGTCGAGCGTGACGAAGGCGGCCGGGACCATGTAGTCGGGGAGTGTGCGGCGCAGGGCGGTGCGCAGGAGGGCGGGGTCGAGATCGGTGTCCGCGTCTGGGTCTCTACCCGCCTCCCGGTCCGCGTCCGCTGCGCGCACCACGTACGCCACCAGGCGCTTGTCGCCCGGGTTGTCCTCGCGGACGATCACGGCCGCGGCGGTGATGCCCGCCTCGGCGCGGAGCGCGGCCTCGATCTCGCCGGGCTCGATGCGCAGGCCCCGGATCTTGACCTGCTGGTCGATCCGGCCCAGGTGCTCCAGCTGACCGTCCGCCCGCCACCGGGCCAGGTCTCCGGTGCGGTAGAGGCGGGCGCCGGGCGGGCCGAAGGGGTCGGGGACATAGCGTGCGGCGGTCAGGCCGGGTCTGCGGTGGTAGCCGACGGAGACCTGGACGCCGCCGATGTGGAGTTCGCCGGGCGTGCCGACGGGGACAGGGCGCAGGTCGGCGTCGAGGACGTACAGCCGGGTGTTGTCGACCGGTGCGCCGATCGGCACGACGGCGAGGTCGCCCGCGCACTCCCAGCTGGTCACGTCGACGGCCGCCTCGGTCGGCCCGTACAGGTTGGCGAGTGCGCAGTGCGGCAGCCGGGAGGTGAACGCGCGGGCGGTGTGCGGGGCCAGCTCCTCGCCGCTGCACACGACCCGGCGCAAGGTGGTGCAGCGCTCCACGTCGTCCTCGGCGAGGAACACGTCGAGCATGGCGGGCACGAAGTGCGCGACGGTGACGCCGTGGTCGGCGATGGTGTCGCGCAGATGCGCGGCGTCCTTGTGCCCGCCGGGCTGTGCGACGACCACCCTGGCCCCGGTGATCAGCGGCAGGAACAGCTCCCAGACCGAGACGTCGAAGCCGGTCGGCGTCTTCTGGAGGACGGCGTCGGCCGGCGTGAGGCCGTACGTACGGGCCATCCACAGCAGCCTGTTGGCGATGGCCCGGTGGGTGTTGGGCACGCCCTTGGGGCGGCCGGTGGAGCCGGAGGTGTAGATCATGTACGCGAGGTCGTCGGCGGCCGGACCCACAGGGCGCACGCCGTCGCCGCCGGGGCCGCCGTCGGCGTCGCCGTCCCACTCCGCCGGGTCGTCCAGCAGCAGGACACGCGCCGCGCACCCTTCGGGCACCGGCACCCGGCGCTGGCTGAGAAGCACCTCCGCACCGCTGTCCGCGAGCATGAAAGCCAGCCGTTCTGCGGGGTACTCGGGGTCAAGCGGGGTGTAGGCGGCACCGGTCCTGAGGACGCCGAGGAGGCCCGGGAGCAGGTCGGGCGAGCGCTCGGCGCTGACCGCCACCAGGCTTCCGGGGCCGACGCCTTCGCGGGCCAGGCGGCGCGCGATCCGCTCGGCGGCCCGGTCCAGTTCGGCGTACGTCAGCGTCTCGCCGCCGAAGCCGACGGCGACGGCGTCCGGCGTACGGGCGATCTGCTCGGCGACGAGGCCGGTCAGGGTCGCGTCGTCCGGGAGGGCGACGGCCGTGTCGTTCCACGTGTCGAGCATCCGGGTCCGCTCGACGGGGTCCAGGACGTCGTGCGCGGAGACCGGCAGGCCGGGCCGGTCGGCGACGGCGTGCAGCAGGCGGTCGAGGCTGTCGGCGATCCGGGCGATGCCGGACTCGTCGAAGAGGTCGGTGTTGTAGTTGAACGCACCGCGCAGCCCGCCGGGCCACTCCATCAGGAACAGCTCCAGGTCGAACCGGGTCCCGGCGGCATGCAGCCCGAACGGCTCTACGTCCAGGGCGAGTTCTGCCTGCGGGACGGCAGCGGCGTAGTTCTGGATCGCCAGCACCGCCTGGAACACCGGTGAACGCGTCACGTCCCGTTCGACGTTCAGCTCGGACACCAGCTGGGCGAACGGCAGCTCCTGGTGGGCGTACGCCTCCAGGCAGGTCTCCCGGGTCCGGCCGAGGAGTTCGATGAAGGTCGGGTCGCCGTCCAGCCTTGCCCTGAGCGCCAGGACGTTGACGAACATCCCGACGAGACCTTCGAGTTCGGGCTCCGGACGCCCGGCCACCGGCGAGCCGACGGCGAAGTCCCGCTGCCCGGAGATACGGGACAGCACCAGCTGGAACGCGGCGAGCAGCACCATGTGCACGGTCGCGCCGTGCTGCTTGCCGAGGGCGGTGAGCCGGTCGAGGAGATCCCGGTCGATGTCGAAGCCGAACCCCGCGCCGTCGAAGGTCTGGCGCTCGGGTCGCGGCCGGGCCGTCGGCAGCTCCAGCGGCCGGACCCCGGACAGCTCGCCGGCCCAGTACGCGACCTCGTCGGCCAGTCGGCCGCCGGTCAGCCGGTCGCGCTGCCAGAGCGCGAAGTCGCCGTACTGGAGAGGCAGTTCGGCCAGCAGGTCCGGTCCGCCGGTCGTGTACGCGGTGTAGCCGCGCAGCACCTCGGAGACCAGCACCTCGCTGGACCAGCCGTCGCTGACGCTGTGGTGCACGACGAGGAGGAGGACGTGGTCGTCGTCGGCGATGCGGACCAGCAGCCCGTGGATCAGCGGGCCGGTGACCAGATCGAACGGCAGGGCTCCGAGTTCGTCGACGAGCCGGGCCGTGTGCTCCTCGTCGTCCGCGTCGGCGGTGCGCAGATCGAACGGTGCGGGTGCGGCGATCTCCAGGACCGGGCGGCCGTCGTCGGTGGCCGGGTAGCGGGAGCGCAGCGTCTCGTGGCGGGCGATCACCGCGTCGAGAGCCCGTTGCAGGGCGGGGCGGTCCAGCGGTCCGCGCAGCCGGCGGGCGACCGGGATGTTGTACGCGGCGGTGCCGGGCGCGAACTGCTCCATGAACCAGAGGCGTTCCTGGGCGAAGGAGAGCGGCGGCACGGTGCCTTCGGGACGTCTCGGCACGGCCTGCACAGGGCGGGCGCGGCCGCGCAGCCGCTGGGCGAGCAGGGCGCGCTTGGCGTCGGAGAGCGGGGCGGCGGGCCTGCCACCGGGTCTCGCGTCGCCGTCCCGGGCGCCATCCGTCGGGTGTGCCTCGGTGCTGCTCATGCCGTGGTCGTTCCGTTTCTCTCCGGGCCGGACTCGGCCGCGAGCATGTGCTCGGCGTCCTCGTCGGTCAGCGCTTCGATCTCCGCCAGCAGCAGGTCCTCCACCGCGACCGCGAACGCCTCGGCGGTGCGGTGGGCGAACAGCGCCCGCAGCGGCACCGACAGACCGGCGGCCGCCCGGATCCGGGCGACGACGCGGGTGGCCAGGAGCGAGTGGCCGCCGAGGTCGAAGAAGTCGTCCAGCGCGCCGACCCGGTCCAGGCCCAGCACCTCGGCCCACACCTCGGCGACGAGCCCCTCCGCATCGGTGCGCGGGGCCACGTAACCGGGTCCGAGGTCGGGCCGCTGCTCGGGCGCGGGCAGGGCGCGGCGGTCCACCTTGCCGTTCGGGGTCAGCGGCAGGGCGTCCAGGACGACCAGGGAGTTCGGGACCAGGTGGGCGGGGAGCACGGCGGCCAGAGCGGCGCGCAGAGCCCCCGCCGCAAGCCGTCGCCCACCGTCGCCCGGGACCTCCGGATCACCACCGCCGCCCAGGGCCTCGGGACGATCACGGTCCTCCGGACGATCACCGCCGTCCCGTTCCGGCACCACGTATCCGACCAGCGCCTCGTCCCGTACGGTCACCACGGCCCGGCCGACTCCGTCCAGGGCCAGCAGCGCGGTCTCCACCTCGCCGGGCTCGACGCGGAAGCCGCGCACCTTGACCTGGTCGTCGATGCGGCCGAGGAACTCCAGCCGCCCGTCCGCCCGCCACCGGACCAGGTCGCCGGTGCGGTAGCGGCGGGCGCCCGGCGGGCCGTACGGATCGGGCACGAAGGCCCGCGCGGTGGCGCCTGGCCTGCCGCCGTAGCCGTACGTCACCCCCGCGCCGCCCACGTGGAGTTCGCCGGGCGCTCCGTACGGCATGAGCCGGCCCAGCGCGTCGCAGACGGTGAGCGTGGTGCCGCCGACCGGGCTGCCGATGGGCGGGCGGTGGATCGCGTCGGCGCGGCCGAGTTCGGCGGTGGCGGCGATGACGGTGGTCTCGGTGGGGCCGTAGGAGTTGACCACCCGCACGGTGTCTCCGAAGCGGGCCCGCCAGGCGGCGACCGCGCGCTGCTGCACCTGGTCCGCGCCGAGGATCAGCAGCCGCAGGCCCGGCGGCCGGGCGATCGCGCCGAGGTCGTCGACGAGCTCGTGCCAGTACGGCGTGGGCAGGTCCAGGACGGTGGGTCCGCGGCCCCCTCCGGCGGCGGCGAGCCGGAGGTGGTCCGGGAGGGTGCTGTCGGATCCGGCGACGACCAGGCGGGCTCCGGCGGTGAGCGCCGGGTAGATCTCCTCGGCGTGGGTGTCGAAGCTCAAGGAGGCGAACTGGAGCACCTCGTCGTCCGCCGTGATGCCGTAGTTCTCCCGCATCCAGCCGACCCGGGCGGCGAGCGCGCGGTGCGGGACGACGACGCCCTTGGGCGTTCCGGTGGAGCCGGAGGTGTGAATGACGTACGCGGGGTCGTCCGGGCCCGCCTCCCAGCGCGGGTCGGGCACGCCGGTTCCGTCCGGGCCGCACGGCGCGAGCACGGTGACCCGCTCCGCAAGGCCCGCGCCGATGGCCCCGGCCTCGGTCTCGTCCGGGCCCGCCACGACCACGCGTACGCCGGTGTCCGCGACCATGAACTCCAGGCGGGCCGCCGGGTAGGCGGGGTCCAGTGGCAGATAGGCCGCGCCCGCCCGCCAGGCGGCCAGCATCGCGGTGACCGCCCGCGTACCGCGCGGCAGCAGGACGCCGACGACGTCCCCGCCCCGTACGCCCGCCTCCCGCAGCCGCACTGCGAGCGCCCCGGCCGCCGCCCACAGACCGCGGTACGTCAGCTCCCCCGAATGCTTTCCCGACTGCTCCCCCGACCGCATTCCCGCCTGCTCGCCCGACCGCTCGCCCGACGCGTCGCGCACCGCCGTCCGGTCGCCGTACGTCTCGGCCGCGCGGCCCAGAGCGGCGGGCAGCGCCTCGGCGTCGGCCGCCGGAACCTGCGCCCCGGTGCCCAGGGCCAGCAGCTCGTCCACCTCGGACCGCGCGAGGAGCGGCAGTTCGGACACCGGCGCGTCCGGGTCGGCCAGCGCGCCGCGCAGCAGCGTCTCGAAGTGCCGGGCGAACCGGGTGACCCAGGCGTCGTCGTAGAGGTCGGTGCGGTAGCCGAACACCGCGATCAGGTCGTCGCCCTCACGGCGCAGGTCGAGCATCACCTCGACCTTTCCGGCCGCGTGACCGCCGTCGGCGTCGGCGTCGGCACACCGCAACCCCGCGAAGTTGCGCTCACCGCTGCCCTGTTCGTCCTGGGTGTGGACGGTCAGCAGGGTCTGGAAGAGCGGGCTGACGCCCAGGCGGCGCTCGATGCCCAGCTCGTCGATGAGCCGCTCGAACGGCACGCGGTCATGGGTGAATCCGGCCAGCGCGGACCGGCGGACGCGCCGCAGGAGCTCGCCGAAGGACGGCGAACCGGCGAGCTCGGCGCGCAGCACGAGCGTGGTGGAGAAGTAGCCGATCAGCTCTTCGAGTTCGGGCTCGTTCCGGCCGGCCGCCGGCACCCCGACGCAGAAGTCGTCCTGCCGGGTCCAGCGGTGCAGCAGGACCTGGTAGGCGGCGAGCAGCACCATGAACGGCGTGCACCGCTTCTGCCGGGCCAGTGCGTCGACCGCCGCGCCCGCCCCGGCGATCCGCCGGGTGTGGAACGCCCCGCCGGTGACCCCGGTCCCCTCCGCCACCGTCGGCCGCAGATCGAGCACCGGGGCGCCCGCGAGCCGCTCGCGCCAGTGGGCGAGCGCGGCCTCCGCATCGGAACCCTCGGCCCCCTCGGCGAACTCGCGTTCCCTGCGGGCGTATTCGGTGTACGGGAGCAGCTCGGGCAGCTCGACGGAGCGGCCGTCGGCGTGCGCGGCGTAGCGGGTGGCCAGCTCGGTGCGCAGCAGGTTCAGCGACCAGCCGTCGGCGACGATGTGGTGGAGGACCAGGCACAGCAGATGCTCGTCCTCGTCCGTGCGCAGCAGGCTCACCCGCAGCAGCGGCCCCCGCGCGAGGTCGAAGGCGGCGTTGGTCCGCTCCGCCAGCAGCCGGGCCGCGTCCGTGGGGCGGCCGCGCAGGTCGACGCTCTCGACGGGCACGGGCGCGGGCGGCCCGACGAGCGCGGCGGGCCGCCCGTCCCGGTCCGGGAACCGGGTGCGCAGGGCCTCGTGCCGGGCGGCGGTCCCGTCGAACGCGGCGCGCAGCGCCGGTTCGGAGAGCGCACCGGTCAGCCGGAGCACGAGCGGGATGTTGTACGAGGCGTCGTCGGGCTCCAACTGCTGGAGGAACCACAGGCGTTCCTGCGCCGGGCTCAACGGCAGCCCCTCACCACCCCCCTGGCCCGCGTCGGCACTGTCGTAAGTGTCCGCCCCGGTTTCACCGGCCGTACCGATCATGTGCGGTGCTCCCCTGTGTGCCGACCGTTGGTGACGGCACCGCCGAGGACGGCGGGCAGCACCGGACGCAGTTGCCGACGGGTCGTCAGAAAGCAGCGCGGGGGGTGGCAGTGACGTGTTCCGGCCTCCCCCGCGACCTCGGCCCCGGGCAACGGTCACGGTAGGAGGAGGGGGCAGTCCAAGTCAATGGTCTGGACCACGCAGAGGTGGCCGGTACCGGTCGAGGGGATGGGGACGAACCACCAGAAACAGTGCGGCAGTACCTGTTTCACTGGCCGAAATCGCCCGGCCCGAACGGCACGGACGTCCCCCGGCGCCGGCACCGATACCGGCGCCGACAAGGGCATCGACATCAACATCGGCATCGGCGCACCGGCCGCCGGAATCACGTCCGCCCTCCCCGCCGCCGGGCAGTCGCCGCTCTCCCCCGCCCGGCAGTCGCCGTCCTCCCCTGGTCCGACACCGGCTCCACCTGGCGTCCGATGCGGGCGGCCCGTGCCGCCGCCTAGCGTTGCGGGCATGACGATCTTCGCTCGCAGCAACCGACCGGCCATGGCCGCCGCGACCGCCGCGGCCCTCGCCCTGACCGCGCTGGCCGCCCTGGCCGGGACGGCCGCACCCGCCGCGGCGTCCGGCCCGTCCCCGGCCCGGACACCGCCCGCCGCCTTAGCCGCCGCCCCCACACCCTCGGTCGCGACCGGCGACCTGGCCGCCCCGGCTTCGCCGACGCTGCCCCGCCCCACCGGCCCGTACGCCACCGGCCGCGACACCCTGTTCCTGACCGACCACGCGCGCCCCGACCCGTGGGTACCGGCCGCCGGGCCGCGCCAGTTGCTGGTGTCGCTGCACTACCCGGCCCGCCCCGGCAGCGGCGGCGACCCGGTCCCGTACATGACGACGGAAGAGGCGCGGCTGATGCTCGCGCAGCGCGGTCTGGAGGACGTCGTGCCGGCCGATGTCCTCGGCGCGACCCGCGCCCATGCGCGTAACGCCGCCCGGCCCGCACCCGGGCACTTCCCGCTGGTCCTGCTCTCGCCCGGCTTCGGCACGCCCCGGGCCACACTGACCGGGCTCGCGGAGGAACTGGCGAGCCGGGGTTACGTCGTGGCGACCGCGGACCATCCGTACGAGTCGACCGGTACGGAGCTGCCCGACGGGCGGGTCCTGACCTGTGCCGCCTGCGACCGGGTGGCCGCGCAGCCCGACGACGCCGCGCGGCGCGAGGTGCTGGCCTCCGTCGCCACCGGGCGGGCCGCCGACTTCTCGTTCCTGCTGGACCGGCTGACCGGCCCGCACCCGGCGTGGCGGCACGCCCGGACGATCGACCCGCACCGGGTCGGCATGGCGGGCCACTCCATCGGGGGCAACGCGGCCGCCTCCACGATGGCCGCCGACCGCCGGGTGGACGCGGGCGTCAACATGGACGGCACGTTCTTCGCCCCGGTGCCCGCCAAGGGGCTGGACGGGCGGCCGTTCCTGATGCTGGGCACCGACCCAGGGCACGGGCCCGGCGCGGGTGACACGTCCTGGGACGACGGCTGGGAACGGCTGAACGGCTGGAAGCGGTGGCTGACGGTGCGCGACTCCGGGCACTTCACCTTCACCGACACCCCGGAGATCGGTGAGCAGCTCGGCATCGAGGACCCGGACGCGACGCTCTCCGCGGCCCGTTCGACCACGATCACCAGGAGCTATGTGACCGCCTTCTTCGACCGGAGCCTGCGCGGCCGGCCCGCCCGGCTGCTGAACGGCCCGACCCCGGCCAACCCCGAGGTCCTCTTCCAGAACCCCTGACGGACGGGCACGGACGAGCAGGACGACACGGAGGCGCCCCCGGGCCCGTACGGAAACGTACGGGGTCCGGGGGCGCCTTCGTGCGGAGTACGGAGCTCGGAGTGCGGAGCTACGCGGTGACCGGCACCGCGCTCTTGGGCTCCGCGTCGCGCACCTCGTCCTGGTCGGTGTCGCCGAAGGAGTCGATCGGGGAGGCCGAGGCCGAGTTGTACTTGTCGTGGTCGAGGATCTTCTCGCGGGCCGCGACGATGACCGGGACGACCGCCTGACCGGCCACGTTGGTGGCGGTACGGATCATGTCCAGGATCGGGTCGATGGCCATCAGCAGGCCGACGCCCTCCAGCGGGAGGCCCAGCGTGGACAGGGTGAGGGTCAGCATGACCGTCGCGCCGGTGAGACCGGCGGTGGCCGCCGAACCGATCACCGAGACGAAGGCGATCAGGATGTAGTCGCCGATGCCCAGCTGCACGTCGAAGATCTGCGCGATGAAGATCGCCGCCAGCGCCGGGTAGATCGCGGCGCAGCCGTCCATCTTGGTGGTCGCGCCGAACGGGACGGCGAAGGAGGTGTACTCCTTCGGAACGCCGAGGCGCTCGGTGACCTTCTGGGTGACCGGCATGGTGCCGACCGAGGAGCGGGAGACGAAGGCGAGCTGGATCGCGGGCCAGGCGCCCTTGAAGAACTGGAGCGGGCTGACCTTGGCGACGGTGGCCAGGAGCAGCGGGTAGACGCCGAACAGCACGATGGCGCAGCCGATGTAGACGTCGGCGGTGAACGTCGCGTACTTGCCGATGAGGTCCCAGCCGTAGTCGGCGATGGCGTAGCCGATGAGGCCGACGGTGCCGATCGGGGCCAGCCGGATGACCCACCACAGGGCCTTCTGGAGCAGCTCCAGGACCGCCTGGCTGAGGGTGAGGATCGGCTTGGCCTTCTCGCCGAGCTTGAGCGCGGCGACACCGGCGACGGCGGCCATGAAGACGATCTGGAGCACGTTCAGCTCGGTGAACGGCGTGATCACGCTGTCCGGGACGATGCCGGTCAGGAAGTCGATCCAGCTGCCCTTGGTCTCGGAGAGCTTGCCGTCCTTCGGCGTGAGGCCGGTGCCGGAGCCCGGGTTGGTGACCAGGCCGATCGTGAGGCCGATGGCGACCGCGATCAGCGAGGTGATCATGAACCAGAGCAGGGTGCGGGTCGCCAGCCGGGCGGCGTTGTTGACCTGGCGCAGGTTCGTGATCGACACGAGGATCGCGAAGAAGACCAGCGGGGCGACGGCCAGCTTCAGCAGCTGGACGAAGAGCGAGCCGATCTCGTCGAGGGTGGTGACGAGCCAGCCGAGCTCCTGGCTGCGGGCCAGCCAGCCGAGCAGCACACCGAGCACCAGACCGGCGACGATCTGGGCCCAGAACGGGACCTTGGGTATGCGGAAACCGGGGCCGGAGCCGGTGGACGGCTGCTCGGCCTCGGGGGTGGCGGACGCGGGATTCGCGGACACGGACACACTCCAGTTAAGGACGCATCGGGACGCACGGATGCAGTCCGTGCGGTCGTGCGGTGGAACGGGGACGGGGTCGCGGCGCCCGCGTCGAGGGCGGCGCCGCTGCATGATGCCGTATCAGACCTTGCGGCAACAGACCGCGGACATACAGCGGCAGAGATCGACATGCAGGCGCGCCACGAGCGGGATGCTCGCGGCATGGCGGATGCGCACAGCTGTCTTCATGTCGAATACGTTAACACTTGAACTTTGAGAACCTCAAAGCTTTTCTTTGGCTCACGGGCGGCCCTGCAGCCGGTGCACCTGGCCGGAAAACGCCGAGAACCCCGTACCGGAGCGGCTTGCTCCGGTACGGGGTCCGGCGGAAGAGAAGGAGACGCGCGGCACGCGTGTGAGGAACCTTACTGAACGACGTCCTCACGGGTGCGGTTGGCGTCGAGGCGCGCCTTGGTCCGGTCGACCGTGGAGACGATCTGCTCGGACAGCTCGTCGCGCTGCCTGCGCAGCAGCACATAGCTGAGCGGGGCGGAGAGGACGAGGCCGAGGAGGATCACCCAGACCACGTTGGAGCCGCCGAGCCCTGCGGGGATCAGCCCGAAGTGGACGGCCACGCCGGCGACGAAGAAGCAGCCGACGAAGATCAACAGGCGCAACGCGGTGTACCGGATCATCGCGCTCGGCTTGGCAGCGGACACGGCTGGCCTCTCTTCCCATGGACTCTCGGCACGCTTCTGCCCGTCCAGTGAAGCATGGCCCGAATTCTCTCGGTTCAGGGGGTTGCCGGGGCTCCCAGCGGAAGCAGCATGATGATGTCGTCGCGGTCGTCGCCGGGCGAGACCCGGATGGCGTCCGGAACGCGGCCGACCTCCTTGTAGCCGCAGGCGGTGTAGAAGCGGTCGGCGCCGGTGCCGCCCCGGCAGGTGAGCCGGATGGCCTCGATGCCCTCGATGGAGCGCGCGGCGTCGGCGGCGGCCGCCATGAGGTCGCGACCGTACCCCTGACCCTGGAGGCGGGGGTGGACCATCACCGTGTAGAGCATCAGCCAGTGCTGGAGCAGCCGGTGGTCGTTGAGGCTGAGGAAGGCGGTGGCGGCGACGGAGCCGTCCTCGTCCCGGCCGACCAGCAGCCGGACCCGGCCGCGCTCCATGGCGGCGAGGTGCTTGAGCAGGTCGGGCCGGGTCTCCTCGGGCGTGACGGGCGCGACGAAGCCGACGGCCCCGCCCGCGTTGGTGACGTCCGCCCACAGCGTGGTGATGCCGTCGCGGAGGGCAGGGGTGAACGAGGGGTCCAGCTCAAATGTAAGTGCCATAATGCGAGAGTAACTATTACCCGCCGACCGGCTCAACCCTGTCCGGAACATGAGAAAGCCCCGGCCGGGGACGGCGGCCGGGGCTCACACGGGACACGGGAAGCGCGTCAGACGCGCATCGGCTGCGGCGACTCGCGCCGGTCCGCCTCCGGACCCGGGTACTCGCGCAGGATCTCGTACCGGGTGTTCCGCTCGACCGGCCGGAAACCGGCGTCGCGGATCAGGTCCAGCAGATCCTCGCGGCCGAGCTTGTTCGGCGTACCGAAGTCGTCCGCGTCGTGCGTGATCTTGTACTCGACGACCGAGCCGTCCATGTCGTCCGCGCCGTGCTGCAGCGCGAGCTGGGCGGTCTGCACCCCGTGCATCACCCAGAACACCTTGACGTGCGGCACGTTGTCGAAGAGCAGCCGGGAGACCGCGAAGGTCTTCAGCGCCTCGGCGCCGGTCGCCATCGTGGTGCGCGCCTGGAGCTTGTTGCGGACCTTGCCGTCCTTCATGTCCACGAAGTCGTGCTGGTAGCGCAGCGGGATGAAGACCTGGAAGCCGCCGGTCTCGTCCTGCATCTCCCGCAGCCGCAGCACGTGGTCGACGCGGTGACGGGGCTCCTCGATGTGCCCGTACAGCATCGTCGCGGGGGTCTTGAGCCCCTTCTCGTGCGCGAGGCGGTGGATGCGCGACCAGTCCTCCCAGTGGGTGCGGTGGTCGACGATGTGCTGGCGGACCTCCCAGTCGAAGATCTCCGCGCCGCCGCCGGTCAGCGATTCGAGACCGGCCTCGATCAGCTCGTCGAGGATCTCGGAGGCCGAGAGGCCGGAGATCGTCTCGAAGTGGTGGATCTCCGTCGCCGTGAACGCCTTCAGCGCCACGTCCGGCAGGGCTTCCTTCAGCGCGCTGAGCGAGCGCGGGTAGTAGCGCCACGGGAGGGTCGGGTGGAGTCCGTTGACGATGTGGAGCTCGGTGAGGTTCTCGTTCTCCATCGCCTTGGCGAGCCGGACGGCCTCCTCGATGCGCATCGTGTACGCGTCCTTCTCGCCCGGCTTGCGCTGGAACGAGCAGTACGCGCACGAGGCGGTGCACACGTTCGTCATGTTGAGGTGGCGGTTGACGTTGAAGTGCACCACGTCGCCGTTCTTGCGCGTACGCACCTCGTGCGCAAGACCGCCCAGCCACGCCAGGTCGTCGGACTCGTAGAGGGCGACCCCGTCCTCGCGGGTCAGCCGCTCGCCGGCCCGGACCTTCTCCTCCAGCTCGCGCTTGAGTCCCGCGTCCACTAGGCCGCCTCCCATTTCTCCGTGTATCAGACTCCGACCAACCGTACTCCCCCACCCTTCGGGCGGGAGGGGCCCCCTTTACGGCGCTTCGCGCCTACGCCTCTTCCGGAAGCTCTCCGACCCGGTTCTCCCACTTGGTGGAGAGCACGATCGTGGTCCGGGTCCGGGAGACGCCCTTCGTACCGCTGAGGCGGCGGATCGTCTTCTCCAGGCCGTCCACGTCACCGACGCGCACCTTGAGCATGTACGAGTCGTCGCCCGCGATGAACCAGCAGTCCTCGATCTCCGCGAGGTCCTTCAGCCGGCGCGCAACGTCCTCGTGGTCCGCCGCGTCCGAGAGCGAGATCCCGATCAGCGCGGTCACCCCGAGGCCGAGCGAAGCGGAGTCGACGGTGGCGCGGTAGCCGGTGATGACCCCGGCGGTTTCCAGCCGGTTGATGCGGTCGGTGACGCTGGGCCCGGAGAGCCCCACGAGCCGCCCCAGCTCGGCGTACGAGGCCCTGCCGTTCTCTCTGAGGGCCTGGATGAGCTGCCTGTCCACCGCGTCCATATGACTGAAACCTTCCATTGTTCAGCAGTACCGCGAGTTTACGTGTAGAATCTAAGGCACGCAGGGTCGACACCCTGCAAATCTTCTAGAACATCCAAGAAACGCTTTCGAATCTTCAGGAGTGAACTTCACCGTGTACACGATCGAGATGGCCTACGCCCGGATGCGCGAGCTGCAGGACCTGGCCAACCGCTCGCGTGCCCACCAGCCCGCCGCCGCCCACCGCGTCGACAAGACCCGCACCCCGCGCGCGCACAAGAAGCGCTGACCAGCGGCCTAGCGGTCCTGCGGACCCCGGGAGCCACCGAGCTCTCCTTCCCACCGGCGGTACAAGCGGTGCGGCACACCTGCCGCGTCCAGCACCCGCCCCGCGACGAAATCCACCAGGTCCTGGATGTGCGTCGCACCCGCGTAGAACGCCGGAGAGGCGGGCAGCACGACCGCGCCCGCCTCGTCCAGGGCCACCATCTGCTTCAGCGTCTGGCCGCTCAGCGGGGTCTCGCGCACCGCGACGACGAGCGGGCGGCGCTCCTTGAGCGTCACGCTCGCGGCCCGCTGGAGCAGATCCTTCGACAGACCGAGCGCCACTCCGGCCACACAGGCCGTCGAGGCCGGCACGATCAGCATCCCCTTCGCCGGATACGACCCGGAGGACGGCCCGGCGGCCAGATCACCGGCCGGCCAATGGCGTACGCGCTCCAGCTCCGCGTCGCCCACCGCGAACGCGTCCGGCTTCCCGTCGGCGCCACGATCCAGCCAACCGCGCAGATCCTCGCGCCAGTGCCCGTCCCGGAACGCGATGCCGGTCTCGTCCAGCAGGGTGAGCCGCGAGGCCCGGCTCACCACCAGGTCCACGCTCTCACCGGCCGCCAGGAGCCCGCGCAGAACGGCGGCCGCGAACGGGGTACCCGAAGCACCGGACACCCCGACAATCCAAGGCCGCCGCTGCTGATGAGTCACTGAAGTCCTGGATTCCACACCTGCGAGCCTATCCGGCACGCCCCCGCACCCGGCACCCGGAACCGGGCAGGCGCCCCGGACGTTCTCCGGGTGACGGGCAACCCGGGGGCAGGGGCAGACCATGGGCGATTACTGGACCACCGACCGCACCGCGGACAACGGCACCACCGGCAGCGCGCGGGCCCTGACCGCAGGGCTCCTGATGGCGGGCTGGGTGGCCCTCCTGTGGATCCTCGAAGGCATCGACACGGCCTCGGGCCACGCCCTGGACACGTACGGCATCAGCCCGCGCGAGCTCTCCGAGCTGCGGGACGTGGTGCCCGCCGCCTTCCTGCACAGCGGCTGGGAGCACGTGGCCTCCAACAGCGTCCCGCTGCTGGTCCTCGGCTTCATCACCGCCCTCGCGGGGCTGCGCAGGTTCGCCGCCGTCGTCGTGACGATCATCCTCGCCAGCGGTCTCGGCGTCTGGCTGACCGCCCCGGCGAACACGATCACGCTCGGCGCGTCCGGCGTGGTCTTCGGGCTGCTCGGCTATCTGCTGGTCCGCGGTTTCGTGGACCGCCGGCCCCGGGACGTCCTCATAGGCATCGGCGTCGCCGTGGTCTACGGCTCGCTGCTGTGGGGCGTCCTGCCCACCCAGTCGGGCGTCAGCTGGCAGGGGCACCTGTTCGGGCTGATCGGCGGGGTGGCGGCGGCGTTCCTCTTCCGCCGGCCGTCCACGCGTCGAGGCCCGGACAACCTGGTCACGGTCTGACCCCTGATCCGCCCGGGACTCCGGTCCTCGCGGGGATCACGGAGTCAGGCCGCGCGACAGCAGATCCAGCAGCGCGCAGGCGAACAGCGCGATGCCGATGAAGCCGTTCACCGAGAAGAACGCCCGGTTCAGCCGGGACAGATCGTGCGGCCGCACCACACGGTGCTCATAGACGAACGCCACCGCGACGACCGTCATACCGATCCAGTAGAAGACCTCGGCGTCCGTCGCCAGCCCGAACCACACCAGCAGCCCGGTCGTGACCGCGTGGCACACCCGCGCGCCCCACAGCGCGGCCGGAATGCCGAAGCGCGCCGGGAAGGAGAACACCCCGTGGGCCCGGTCCGCAGCCACGTCCTGGCAGGCGAAGATCAGGTCGAAGCCGCCGATCCAGATGCCCACGGCGAGCCCGAGGATCACCGCGTCCCACGACCAGCTGCCGGTCACCGCGAGCCAGGCGCCGACCGGGCCGATGGCCTGCGCCAGGCCCAGGATCGCGTGCGGGAAGTTCGTGAACCGCTTGCCGTACGGGTAGACCACCATCGGCACGACGGCCAGCGGTGCGAGGGCCAGGCACAGCGGGTTGAGCAGGGCCGCCGCGCCCAGGAAGACCGCCAGCGCGACGATCGCGCCGGTCCACGCGGACCGCACCGACACCGCGCCGGTCACCAGCTCGCGGCCGGCGGTGCGCGGGTTCCGGGCGTCGATCTCCCGGTCGATGATCCGGTTGGCGGCCATCGCGAAGGTCCGCAGCCCCACCATCGCCAGCGTGACGAGGAGCAGGACGCCCCAGTGGATGGTGCCGTCCAGCAGGAACATCGCGGTCAGCGCGGCGATGTACGCGAAGGGCAGCGCGAAGACCGAGTGTTCGATCATCACGAGCCGCAGGAAGGCCTTGACCTTGCTGCTGGAGGGTGCGGGGCCCTGGACGGACGCCGCTTCTGCCGCACTGCTCACAGCCCGTATTCCTTCCACCGGCGGTCGACCTTCGCCGCCGTCTCCGGATCGGAGACGACCATCTCCGGCCAGCCCCCGTCCCGCGTGTAGCCCTCCGTGGGCAGCTTCTTCGTGGCGTCGATGCCGGCCTTGCCGCCCCAGAACTGCTGGTACGAGGCGTGGTCCAGGTGATCGACGGGCCCCTCGGTGACCACCAGGTCGCGGGCGTAGTCGGTGTTGCCGAGCGCCCGCCAGGCGACCTCGTGCAGATCGTGGACGTCGCAGTCGGAGTCGACGACCACGATCAGCTTGGTCAGCGACATCATGTGCGCGCCCCAGATCGCGCTCATCACCTTCTGGGCGTGCTTCGGGTACTTCTTGTCGATCGAGACGATCGCGCAGTTGTGGAAGCCGCCCGACTCCGGCAGGTGGTAGTCCACGATGTCCGGCACGATGATCTTCAGCAGCGGCAGGAAGAACCGTTCCGTGGCCCGGCCCAGCGGCCCGTCCTCGGTCGGCGGGCGGCCCACCACGATGGACTGGAGCAGCGGCCGCTTCCGCATGGTGACGCAGTCGATGGTCAGTGCGGGGAACGGTTCCTGCGGGGTGTAGAAGCCGGTGTGGTCCCCGAACGGGCCCTCCGGCAGCATCTCGCCCGGCTCCAGCCAGCCCTCGATGACGACCTCCGCCTGCGCGGGAACCTGGAGCGGCACGGTCTTGCAGTCGACCATCTCGATCCGCTTGCCCTGGATGAACCCGGCGAACAGATACTCGTCGATGTCTCCGGGCAGCGGCGCGGTGGAGGCGTACGTCACGGCGGGCGGTGCGCCGAAGGCGATGGCGACGGGCAGCCGCTCACCGCGCCGCGCCGCGACCTGGTAGTGGTTGGCGCTGTCCTTGTGGATCTGCCAGTGCATCCCGATGGTGCGCTTGTCGTGGCGCTGGAGCCGGTAGAGGCCCAGGTTCCGGACGCCGTTCTCGGGGTGCTTGGTGTGGGTGAGGCCGAGGTTGAAGAACGAGCCGCCGTCCTCGGGCCAGGTGAACAGCGCGGGCAGCTTGTCCAGGTCGACGTCGTCGCCGGTCAGCACCACTTCCTGGACGGGCGCGTCGCCGGACTTCACCTTCTTCGGCGGCACGTGCACCATCGAGCCGAGCTTCCCGAAGGCCTCCCGTACGCCGACGAAGCCCTGCGGCAGCTCCGGCTTGAGGAGCCCGCCGATCTTGTCGCTGATGTCGCTGTACGACGTGAGGCCCAGGGCTTTCAGGAGCCGCCGGTCGGTACCGAAGACGTTCATGGCCAGGGGCATCGAGGACCCCTTGACGTTCTCGAACAGCAGGGCGGGGCCGCCGGCCTTGTTGACCCGGTCGACGATCTCACCGACCTCCAGGTGGGGGTCGACCTCGACCTTGACGCGCTTGAGATCACCATCGCGCTCAAGAGCCCGGAGCAGGGAGCGAAGATCGTCGTAAGCCATGCCGTCCAGTTTGTCATCCCCGCCCCCGCGGCCCCGCCGGGGCTCCCCCGTCCCGCGCCCCGGTTCCTTCATGCCGAGCCGGTACCCTGGCCGCGATACGGGGCAATCGTCCCGCCCGCCGCCACTTCCTGGGGGACGCACCATGAGAGCCCTGATGTTCATCGTGCCGCTGGCTCTGACGATCTACGCGTTCATCGACTGCCTGAACACCTCGGAAGAGGACACCAAGCACCTGCCGAAGATCGCCTGGGTCTTCATCATCCTGCTGTTCTGGATCGTCGGCCCGGTCGTCTGGCTCATCGCGGGCAAGGTCCGCCACACCACGGCCGAAGGCGCCGGGCCCTCCTCGTGGCAGCGCAACAGGCGGCAGCAGTGGGTGGCCCCGGACGACAACCCGGACTTCCTGAAGTCCCTCAAGGACAACCGGAAGCCCGAGGCGGAGGCCGAGGAGGAGCCGGGCCGTCGCGACGGCGGCACGGGCCCCGACGACAAGACCCCGCCCACGTCCTGACGGCGCACCACCCCATGCGAAAGGCTCCCCGGACGGGATTCCGTCCGGGGAGCCTTCGCGTCGTGCCCGGGTCGCTCAGACTCCCGCGTAGGAGTGCAGGCCGGAGACGAAGATGTTCACGCCGTAGTAGTTGAACAGCCAGCAGGCGAAGGCGACGAGCGCCAGGTAGGCGGCCTTGCGGCCCTTCCAGCCGGCGGTGGCGCGGGCGTGCAAATAGGCGGCGTAGGCGACCCAGGTGATGAAGGACCAGACCTCCTTGGGGTCCCAGCCCCAGTACCGGCCCCAGGCGTCGCCCGCCCAGATCGCGCCCGCGATGATCGTGAACGTCCACAGCGGGAAGACGGCCGCGTTGATCCGGTACGCGAACTTGTCCAGCGAGGACGCCGAGGGCAGCCGCTCCAGGACGGAAGAGGCGAACTTCCCGGGCTCGCCGCCGGACGCGAGCTTGTTCTCGTAGCTGTCGCGGAAGAGGTAGAGGACCGTGCCGACCGCGCCGAGGTAGAAGACGGCGCCGCAGATGATCGCGGTCGAGACGTGGATCCACAGCCAGTACGAGTGCAGCGCGGGCACCAGCTGGTCGCTGTCGGTGTAGAGCGTCGTGACCGCGATGCCGAGGTCGAGCAGGACCGTGGTGACCAGCGGCAGCCCGATCCAGCGGACGTTCTTCTTCAGCGCGAGCAGCACCAGGTAGGAGCCGACCGCCACCGTGGAGAAGGTGATGGAGAACTCGTACATGTTGGCCCAGGGGGCGCGCTGCACGGACAGGGCGCGGGTGACGACCCCGCCCGCCTCGACGAGGAACGCCACCACGGTCAGCGAGACCGCGATCCGGCCCCACAGGTCGCCCTTGAACGTGCCGCCGGCCGCGCCCGGGCCGTCGGGCACATCACGCGTACCGGCGGCGGAGCGCGTGACGACCTCGGGCCGCTCCAGCACGGCGGTGCCGCCGGCCTGGGTCTTCACCACCGGGGCGGTGGCGGAGGCGGCCGTTCCGGAGGCGGACAGTGCGGCGGCCGTACGGCCGACCTTGCTGCGGCTGCCGAGGACCCACTCCGCGATGTGCGCGAAGAAGGCCAGGGTGTAGACGGCCATCGACGAATAGATCAGCACATTGCTGGTGTGCGCCAGGCTCTCGTTGGTTGCGGCGGCGAGATTCACTTCTCAGCCCCTTCGGCAGGTGCTTCGGCAGGGTGTACGGGCCGGCTCCCGGCCTCGTTGGTGGCATCGGGTCCGTCCGTGGACGTGGACGCGGACGCCGCAGGTTTCTCCGGCGCGACCGGCGCGGTGGTGACGAGAGCGGCCGCGAGGTCGCCCAGTTCCTCGGGGAGCTTCGCGGACTCGCTGCGGCCCAGGCCCGCCATCTCCACGACCGTGACGCCGTCGGCGCCCCGGACCGCCCGCACCCACACGCGGCGGCGCTGGATGAACAGCGATCCGGCGAGTCCGGCGATGGCGGCGACGGCTCCGGCGAGCGCCCAGCCGGTGCCCGGCTGCTGCGAGATCTGGAAGCTGGCCCACTCCTCGACGCCGTCGAAGGTGATCGATCCGGCGCCGTCGGGCAGATCCAGCTTCTCGCCGGGCATCAGCATCTTCTTGAGCAGCTCGCCGTCCTTGTCCTTGAACTCCTTCATCTTGGACGTGTCGAGCTGGTAGACGTTCTGCGCCAGCCCGGAGTCGACGCCGAGGGAGCCCTGGTAGGCGCTGAGCGCCAGCACCGGGAAGTCCAGACCGGGGAACTGCGAGAACATCTGGCCCTTGCCGTGACCGGCGAAGGTCGGCACGAAGAACGCCTTGAAGCCCAGCTGGGTCTTGACGCCCTTCTTGTCCTTGTAGCCGTCCATCACCTTGATCGCGCCGGACGAGGTGATGTTGTTGTCGATCGGCAGCAGCGGCACGGCGGACTTCGAGACGACCTTGCCCGAGCCGTCCCGGACGGTGACGACGGGCGCGTAACCGTGGGCGATCAGATAGACCTTGGTGCCGTCCACGACGAGCGGTTCGTTGACCTTGATGACGCCCTTGCGCTCCGCCCCGTCGGCCCCCTCGGTGTACGTCACCCGGGCCTCGAAGGTGCGCGGGGTGCCGCGCTGCGGGCCGCTCTTCTCGTACGTACCGACGAAGTCGTCCAGCACGAAGCTGAACGGGGCCAGCGAGTCGGAGTCGTAGAGCGAGCCCGACCTGAAGTCGTCGTACTGGGTGAGCGTGTTGGAGAAGCCGTCACCCTCGACGACCAGCTTGCCGCCCTCGGACTTGAAGAGCTGCCCGGAGGCGAAGGCGATCAGCATCACGATCAGGGCGATGTGGAAGACCAGGTTCCCGGCCTCGCGGAGGTAGCCCTTCTCGGCGGCGACCGCGTCGTCCACCTCGTGCGTACGGAAGCGGCGCTTGCGCAGCACGGCGAGGGCCGCCTCGCGGACCTTCTCGGGCTCGGCCTCGGTGCGCCAGGTGGTGTGGGCGGGCAGCCGCGTCAGCCGCTTCGGCGCGCCCGGCGGGCGGCTGCGCAGCTGGCCGACGAACTGGCCGGTGCGCGGCACGATGCAGCCGATGAGCGAGACGAACAGCAGGATGTAGATCGCGGAGAACCACACCGAGCTGTAGACGTCGAAGAGCTGGAGCTTCTCGTAGACCGGGGTGAGGGTGGTGTGCTGGTCCTTGAAGGCCTGCACCTTCATGTCGTCGACGCTGTTCTGCGGGATCAGCGACCCCGGGATCGCGCCGAGGGAGAGCAGGAACAGCAGGATCAGCGCCACCCGCATCGAGGTGAGCTGCCGCCAGAACCAGCGGATCCAGCCGATCACGCCCATCGCGGGCACGGCCGCCCCGGTGTCGGGGCGCTCCTCGCGGGGTGCGGTGGAGAGCCGGTCGCCGGCCGCGCCGTGGGCGGAGCCCTGCGCCGACTCGTCCGCGCGCAGCCGCGTCCCGGTGCTGTTCGCCTTGCTCATTGGACTCAGATCCCTACAACGAAGCCGCTGGACCAGCTCTGCATGTGCTGCATGAGCGTGGCCCACGCACCGGTCAGCAGCAGGATTCCGGTCACGATCATCATGCCGCCGCCGATCCGCATCACCCATGCGTAGTGGCGCTTGACCCAGCCGAACGCGCCGAGCGCCTTGCGGAAGGCGACAGCGGCCAGGACGAACGGGACACCGAGTCCGAGACAGTACGCGACGGTCAGTATCGCGCCACGTCCGGCGGTGGCGCTCTCGGTCGACAGCGCCAGTACCGAGGCGAGGGTCGGGCCGATGCACGGCGTCCAGCCGATCCCGAAGAGCGCGCCGAGCAGCGGCGCGCCGGCCAGTCCGGCCGCCGGCCGCTTGTGGAGGCGGAACTCGCGCTGCGTCACGCCCGGCAGGAGCCCCATGAAGAAGACGCCCATGAGGATCATCAGCACGCCGAGGACCTTGTTGAGCACCTCGGCGTGCATCTGGAGCTCTTGGCCGAAGTAGCCGAAGAGCGCGCCGGTGGAGGCGAAGACCACGGTGAAGCCGAGGACGAACAGCGAGGCGCCCGCCACCACCCGGCCCCGGCGCGCGTCGGCCAGGTCGGTGCCGCTGACTCCGGTGACGTAACTGAGGTAGCCGGGGACGAGGGGCAGGACGCAGGGGGAGAAGAAGGAGATGAGACCGGCCAGCAGGGCGAGCGGCAGAGCGACCAGCAGGGCCCCGCTCAGGACGGTGTCGTTGTACGCGGCCAGCGTGACGGTCTCGTGGTGGGCGGCGAGCAGGGTCACCGGATCACTTCTCCGCGATGATCGGGTCGATCATCTTGCGCAGCTCGTCCGCGTTCAGCGCCTGGAGCGTGCGGGCCGCGATCTTCCCGTCCCGGTCGATGACCACGGTGGACGGGATGGCCTGCGGGTTCAGGGTGCCCTTGGGGAAGCGCAGGATGAGCTTGCCGATCGGGTCGTAGAAGCTGGGGTACTTCACCCCGTAGTCCTTCTCGAAGTTGATCGCCTTGTCCCGCTCGGGGTCCCGGGTGTTTATCCCGACGAACTGGACGCCCTGATCCTTCGTCTCCTCGGAGACCTTCGCGAAGTACTTCGCCTCCAGGCGGCAGGGGCCGCACCAGGAGCCCCAGGCGTTGAGCACGACGACCTTGCCCTTGTAGTCCGCGACGTCGAGCGGCTTGCCGTCCAGCCCCTCACCGTCGAGCTTCGGCGCGGCCACCCGGTCCGCCTTCGCGACCGTGGAGATGCCGCCGCTGCCGGTGATGAAGTTGGTGTTGCCGCCGCCCCCGGCCTTGTTGCCGCCGCCGCACGCGGACAGCGTCAGGGCACCGGCCACAGCGGTGGCGGCGAGCAGGGTGAAGCGGCGTCGGGACGCGCGGCCAAAGCTCATGTGAAAAGTTTCGCATGGCAGTTTCCGGGCCTTGCCGCGCCCCCCTCGCTGCCCGTAAAGCCCCTTGTCAAGCCTGATTAAAGAAGGAGTTCCAGCCGCCCGCGGGCGCCTGCCCGACGTCCAGCGTGCGGAGCTTGGCGAGAACGGCGGGATCCTGTGCGTCGAGCCAGTCGACGTACTGCCGGAACGAGACGAGGCGCACGTCGTCCTTGTCCGCCACCTTCTTGATCACTTCTTCCACGGCGTCCATATAGATGCCGCCGTTCCACTCCTCGAAGTGGTTGCCGATGTAGAACGGCGCACGATTCGAGTCGTAGGCGCGCTGGAAACCGGCGAGATAGGCGTCGGTCGCCTGCTTGCGCCAGCCCGGATAACGCGAGGGCATGCCCTTGGTCGAATTCTGCGACTGGTTGGCGAGGATGTTGTAGTCCATCGAGAGCACCTCGAAGGAGTGCCCCGGGAACGGCATCGCCTGCAGCGGCAGATCCCAGACGCCGCCGCGCTTCACGGGCCAGGTCTGACGGCCGCCGGGCGAGCTGGCGTCGTAGCGCCAGCCCAGCTTGCTCGCGGTCGGCAGGAGATTGTCCTGGCCGAGCAGACAGGGGGTGCGGCCGCCGACCAGTTCCTTGCGATAGTCGAACGGGAGCGGGTCCTCGTTCTCCCAGCCGGTGTTGGTCCGCCATTCCGTGACGAAGGACACAGCCTGATTGATCTCGCTGTGCCATTGGGCCGGAGTCCAGCGCTCCACGGATCCGGAACCGCCGCAGAAATGCCCGTTGAAGTGGGTGCCGATCTCATGGCCGTCCAGCCATGCCTGGCGCACGTACTTCAGCGTGTCCTTGACGTGGCCGTCGGTGAGATAGCCGATGTCGGAGGCGCCGCGGGGGTTGTTCGGCGGACGGTAGAGGGATTTCTTCGACTCGGGCAGCAGATAGATCCCGGAGAGGAAGAACGTCATCGCCGCGTCGTGTTCCTTGGCGAGTTCGAGAAAGCGCGGGAAGAGCCCGTTGCCGACCTCGCCCGCACCGTCCCAGGAAAAGATCACGAACTGCGGGGGCTTCTGGCCGGGTTCGAGCGGGACGGGTGCCGGCGGCTGGTGGGGCTGCTTGCCGGTGTCGGCGGTCGAGCCGTCACCGATCAGCCGGACCTTGTTCTTCGGCGAGCCGTTTCCGCTTCCGTTGCCGCCGGTCCCGGCGTCGCCCTTGCCGCCCTGTCCGGACCCTCCGTCGCCGGAGGAGCCCGAGGCGCCACAGCCGGCGAGTCCGATCGCGGCTGCGGCCCCGAGACCCGCCCCGAGCAGGCCCCTTCGATTGATGTCGCGCATACCGTCCCCATCTGCGGTCGTTTTATCTCAAGCCCATACAAACTACTGAAGGGTTAGATGAGGCGCGTAACACGTCGGTTCCGTGCATTTGGGGACTTTCTTTACGCTTTACCTTGCCGGCCGACGGCCGATCTTGGCGCTACGTCCGTACGGTGTTCGCACGCCCTTACGAGCAACTCTGCTGAGGGACGCGCGGACGGCCCTCCGCAGTTCTGCCGTCGGCCGGCGGATCGCCGGCCGACGGGTCGGATTCCCTGAAACCTCGAACTCATGCGCGGGCGTGAAGACCGCCCGCCGGCCGTTCCTGCCGGAAGGTCTCCACCAGGGCGTCGGCCAGGAGTCCCTGCCAGCAGGCGTGGTCGCGGCCGCCGTTGTGGACGGTGCGGAGGACCCGGTGCCCCCGGGCGCGCAACACCGCGACGAGGGCCTCACCGTGCTCGGCGGCCGCGGCCCCGTCGTGCAGGCCGAGGCCGAGATGGACGACGGGCCGGGCGCCCGCGCCGCCGCCCGTACGCGGCCCGAAGCCGCCCGTGGGCAGCTTCCCGCCGTCCGAACGCCGCTCCCCGCCGTCCGAACGCCGCTCCCCGCCGGGCGACCGTCCCGGCGACGGCGACCGGACGAGCACCCGGCCGAAGCGTTCGGGCCGGGTGAGACCGGCGTACAGCGCCGCCGCACCGCCGGACCCCTGGCCGGAGACGGCGGTACGGTCCGCGTCGGCGGTCAGCGGCCACCGGGCGCGCGCCCAGGGCAGCGTTCACCGCTGCCGCAGTGATCACGACGGCCACCGCCGCCGCCCGCACGACCGGGCCCGATGGGACGCCGTCCCGCCCACCTGAGGTCAACTTAGCTTAGCCTAAGCTAACTAAAAGGGAGCTTGGCTTTCCATGATCCGGCCAGACTCTGACGGCCCGGCACATCGCCCTCGTACCAAGGGGACGGGACCGGCCGCCGTTGCTTCGGCGGCCGGTCCCGTCATGTCCCGCATGTTCGTTTCAACGGCCACGGCCGCTGCTGGAGCTACGGCTGCGGCTATGCGCCGAACGCCTTGGACTGCCCCGGCTTCCCCTTCACCGGCTTGGCCCCGGCCAGCAGGTGCGCGGGCACCAGGTCCCGGGCCGGTTCCGAGTAGCCGACCGAGACGATCGTGTCGCCCCGGTAGGTGAAGGTGGTCAGCGAGGCCAGCGTGCACTGCCGCTTGCGCGGGTCGTGCCAGAGGCGACGACGCTCCACGAAGGAGCGCAGGATCCAGATCGGCAGCTGGTGGCTGACACAGACCGCCTCGTGCCCGCGCGCCGCGTCCCGGGCGGCGTCGATCGCGCCCATCATCCGCACGACCTGCTCGACGTACGGCTCGCCCCAGGACGGCTTGAACGGGTTGGTGAGGTGCTTCCAGTTGTCCGGCTTGCGCAGCGCGCCGTCGCCGACGCCGAAGGTCTTGCCCTCGAAGACGTTGGCGGCCTCGATCAGCCGGGCGTCGGTGGCCAGGTCCAGGCCGTGTGCCTTGGCGATGGGCGCGGCCGTCTCCTGGGCGCGCTCCAGCGGGGAGGCGACGACATGGGCGATGTCGCGCTTCTCCAGGTGCTCGGCGACCCGGTCGGCCATCTGCCGGCCGAGGTCGGAGAGGTGGTAGCCGGGGCGGCGGCCGTAGAGCACACCGTCCGGGTTGTGGACCTCGCCGTGCCGGACCACGTGCACCACGGTCAGCTGCTCGTCGCGGTCGACGCTTTCGGGGCCGGTGTTCTTCCCGCTCATGCGGTGGCCTCCGATGCGGCGCGGGCGGCGGCGGGCAGGGCGGCCGCGATGCGCTCGATCGCCCGCTCGTCGTGGGCCGTGGAGACGAACCAGGACTCGAACGCCGAGGGCGGCAGATAGACGCCCTGCTCCAGCATGGAGTGGAAGAACGCGGTGAAGCGGAAGACGTCCTGCTTCTTGGCGTCGTCGTAGTCGCGCACCGGCTGATCGGTGAAGAAGACCGAGAACATGTTGCTCGCGGCGGACACGGTGTGCGCGACGCCCTCCTTGGCGAGCGCCGCGCCCACCAGGGAGCGCAGCTCGGCGGAGACCGCGTCGATCTTCGCGTACGCCGCGTCGTCCAGCAGCCGCAGCTGGGCGAGCCCGGCGGCGGTGGCGACCGGGTTACCGGAGAGGGTGCCCGCCTGGTAGACCGGGCCGGCCGGGGCCAGGTGCGCCATCACGTCGCCGCGACCGCCGAAGGCCGCGGCGGGGAAGCCGCCGCCCATCACCTTGCCGAAGGTCATCAGGTCGGGCCGGACGCCGTCGACGCCGTACCAGCCGGCCTTCGACGTACGGAAGCCCGTCATGACCTCGTCGGAGATGTACAGGGCGCCGTTGGCGGCGCACAGCTCCTTGAGCCCGGCGTTGAAGCCGTCCGCGGGCGGGACGACGCCCATGTTGCCGGGCGAGGCCTCGGTGATCACGCAGGCGATCTCGCCCGGGTGCGCGGCGAACGCGGCGCGGACCGCGTCCAGGTCGTTGTACGGCAGCACGACGGTGTCGCCGGCCGTGGCGCCCGTGACGCCCGGGGTGTCGGGCAGCCCGAAGGTGGCCACGCCCGAACCGGCGGCGGCGAGCAGCGCGTCCACGTGCCCGTGGTAGCAGCCGGCGAACTTCACGACCTTGGCCCGGCCCGTGAAACCGCGGGCCAGCCGGATCGCCGACATGGTCGCCTCGGTGCCCGAGGAGACCAGGCGGACCTGCTCGACGGGCTCGATCCGCGCCACGATCTCCTCGGCGAGCGCGACCTCGCCCTCACCCGGCGTACCGAAGGAGGTACCCCGGGAGACCGCCTCCTGGACGGCGGCGATGACCTCGGGGTGGGAGTGGCCGAGAATCATCGGCCCCCACGAGCACACGAGGTCGACATATTCACGGCCGTCGGCGTCGGTGAGGTACGGACCGGTGCCGGACACCATGAACCGGGGCGTACCGCCCACGGCCCGGAAGGCACGCACGGGTGAGTTCACGCCGCCGGGCGTCACGACGGACGCCCGGTCGAACAGCGACTGCGAAACTGGGGCTTCGTATGAATACGCCACTTTGGTCCTGATCTGCGATTCGGGTATCGGGAGGCCGGGCCGGAAATCAACGCTCAATCCCGGCCACCGGTGAGCAGGGAGCGCGCTTCCCTCGTATCACGAAAGAGCGTCGGCACCCTCACGTCTGCGAAACTGGGGCGACATAGGGAAAGCTCACACATGCCATGGTGTCAGAGGCACGGACGGTCTTGCGGACAGGTGTTTCACCGCACGCCCGCGGGGGAGGTCACTGACACGATGATCGGGTTGCGCGGCGGGGGCTGTGTCTCCTAAGAAGTAGTCGGGTGGATGAGATATGCATCGCGGTGGCGGAGTGGGCGAAGGGACCGACGGCCTGGGGCCCGAGCCTGCCCGGCGAGGGCGGCACCGGCGCAGGGCCGAGCGCGCCCAGAGCAGGGGCGCGGAGAGCACGCCGCCCCCCGGGACCAGGAGCGGGGGCGGGATGGGCGTGACGTACAAGTACTTCGGCGCCCCGGACGGCGCCACCGCCGCCCGTGTGCCCATCTCGATGCGCCCGGAGGAGCTCGGCGGTGACGAGCTGGGCATGGGCGGCATGTTCACCAAGATCAAGCCGGAGACCGTGGCCGCCATGGTCCTGACCGGAATCCAGGGCATACCCCTGCACAAGGTCCCCCCGCTGGAACTGGTCGTCCTCCACCCCGACTACGCCGTGGTCAAGCTCCCGATGACCGTCGTCGACCCGCTGCGCGGCGTCGGCGAGGAGTCGGTCGGCGCGGCGGCCTTCATCTGGTCCACGGTCCCCGACCGCGGCGGCCCGCGCGACGCCTTCAACGTCTACCAGCTGCTCCACGAGTGGCAGGACTTCTCCCACCGCCTGCACGACGCGGGGCACCAGGCGTACTGCCTGGTGTGGCCCTGACACGGCGT
Organism: Streptomyces sp. iso_384; assembly: GCF_056172905.1. Lineage (NCBI taxonomy): Bacteria > Bacillati > Actinomycetota > Actinomycetes > Kitasatosporales > Streptomycetaceae > Streptomyces > Streptomyces sp. iso_384. The sequence continues at coordinate 603,341 of NZ_JBWBTT010000001.1, read as the reverse complement.
CCTCGGAGGCCCGAATCCGGCCGTACAGCCGGTCGAAGCGTTCAGACAGGCGCTCCCACGTGCAGGTATTCGGTCGGATCGAGCCATGTACCACGGCGAGTTTGGCCGAAGCCGGTCTTCAGTGCCACCACCTCGCGCGCCGATGCACAGGACACCGACCATCGAGGAGGTCCGCCGTGGGCGACGTTCTGCTGGCCCTGTCCATCCCCGTGCTCGTCTTCGGCGGCGGCATCTACGCGGCCTGCGACTGCTGGTGGCGCCGCAGGCACCCGGCGCCACCGTCCCCGTACACCCACCGGGCCGCCCGGCTGGCGGAGCAGGACATGCTGGTCCTGGCCGCGGACATCGTCGACGACGCGTACGCCGCCCTCGGCCCCCTCTACGACGCCCCGGCCATCACCCCGTGCCCCGCCGGACCGCCCGCCGGGCTCGCCGGACCGCCCGCCGGGTTCAGCCCCCGCTCGTCCCGGCCGGACGCCAGCCCGGATCGCGCCCCGTCACCGCCAGCAGCCGCTCGAAGGCGCTAGCCCCCTCACGCACCGGGAACGGCTCGCCGAACACCTTCATCGCGCGGGCCTGCGGGGCCATCGCCGCGAGCCCGGGGCCCACCTCGTCGAGCACGCTCTGGTCCGGCTCGAAGTCCGTGCCGGTCGCCCGCGCCAGGTCCCAGGCGTGCACGGTCAGGTCGCCGAGCACCATGAGCCCCACCGTCCGGGCCGGCAGCCCCATCTGCCCGGTCGTGCCCTCCTCGGCGCCCGGCGCGTCCCACGCCGCCACCAGCCGGTCGGTCTCCTCGGCGAACCCGGCCCGCCAGTCGCCCGTCACGAACTCCGGCTCCTGGCCGAAGTCCACCTCCTCGCGGGCCGCGAGCGCCTGGAAGTTCACCACCACCAGGAACAGGTGGTTCAGCAGCGCCCGTACGTCGTACTCGGCGCACGGCGTAGGGTCGCCCAGCCGGCTCTCGTCGATGCCCCGGACCACGGGCAGCGCCCGGGCCGCGGCGGCTTCCAGCAGTTCACTGATCTTCTGCGTCATGCCGTCCAGCCTGCGCCCGCGCCCGCCCCATGTCTTGAACAAACACGACAGGCACGCGCGGGACCCGCCGCCTAGGATCGTGGTCATGGCCGCCGGACCCCGCCGCGACACCCGGGGCATCGTCGACGCCCCGGACCTCTTCGCCCACGTACGCTTCCGCCGCCGCGAGCCCGCCGCCGCGCTGCGCCCGTACCTGGAGCACTACTGGCTGATCGACTGGGACCTCGCCGAGCCGTACGCCGCCCATGTCGTCCCGCATCCGTCGGTGAACCTGGTCCTCCAGCGCTACGAGGCCGGGGCGACCGCCGAGGAGCGGTCCGGGTACGCCGAGGTCGCGGGCGTCGACCCGGGGCTCTTCACCCGGAAGCTGGCCGGGCGCGGGCGGGTCTGCGGGGTGCAGTTCCGGCCCGGCGGCTTCCGTCCGTTCGCGCCGGAGCACGACGTATGCGACCTCACCGGACGCCGGGTTCCCGCCGCCGGGGTGCTGCGGTCGCCGCCGCCCGTCGACGCGGTCCTGGGCCCGGACGACGAGGACGCGCGGGTCGCGGCGCTGGACGCCTTCCTGCTGGGCCTGGAGCCCCGCCCCGACCCCCGGGCGACGCTGGCGATGACCGCCGTCGACCGGGCGCGCACCGACCGCACGGTGCGCCGGGCCGACCGGCTCGCCCAGGACACGGGGCTCTCCGCCCGCTCCCTGCAACGGCTCTTCGCCGCGTACGTCGGCGTCGGCCCCAAGTGGGTCATCCTCCGCTACCGCATCCACGAGGCGCTGGAGCGCGCCGGATCCGACCCGGCCGTCGACTGGGCCCGGCTCGCGACGGACCTCGGCTACAGCGACCAGGCCCATCTGGTGCGGGACTTCACCGCGACGGTCGGCGTCCCCCCGACCGCGTTCGCCCCGCGCTGACGGCGCGCGGTCGCGCACCCGCACGCCCCCCGGGCCCGCGCCCGCCCCCTGCCACATACCTGGCCGCCCGTCCCGCCCCGGTGGCATCCTGGCCGGGTGAACGGACCCGAGATCACCCTCGAAGTAGCGTCTGAGCTGCGGCTCTTCGTCCCGCACGACCGCCGTGGCGGGCCCACGCCCCTCGTCACGGACGGCTCCTCGACCCTCGGCCATGTCATCGAGTCCCTCGGCGTCCCGCTCACCGAGGCCGGAACGCTGCTGGTGAACGGCGGCCCGGTGGCCCGCTCGCATGTGCCGGGCCCCGGCGAGCACGTCGAGGTGCGTGCCGTGGAACGCCCGCAGCGGGTGCCCGGCGCGCCTCTGCGCTTCCTCCTCGACGTCCATCTCGGCACACTGGCGCGCCGGTTGCGGCTCCTGGGCGTCGACGCGGCGTACGAGAGCGAGGACATCGGCGACCCCGCCCTGGCCACCCTCTCGGCACGGGAGCGGCGCGTCCTGCTCTCCCGGGACCGCGGGCTGCTGCGCCGCCGCGAGATCTGGGCGGGCGCATACGTCTACAGCGACCGCCCCAAGGAGCAACTCCGCGACGTCCTCCGCCGGTTCGCTCCGGTTCTGGACCCGTGGACCCGCTGCACCGCGTGCAACGGCACACTGACCGGGGCCACCAAGGACTCCGTGAGCGCACTGCTGGAGCACGGCACGCAGCAGGCGTACGACGTGTTCGCCCAGTGCACGGAGTGCGACCGGGTGTACTGGCGCGGCGCCCATCACGGCCACCTGGAGACGATCGTGTCCGAGGCGGTCCGCGAGTTCGGGGGCGCGGCGGCGTAGCGGCATGACCGCGTGACGGCGAAGGCCCGCCACACTGAAGACGCCGGAAGGCGTCAGAAGGCGTACGGGTCACCCGTCGAAGGCGCCAGCACCGTGTGCGTGTCGTTCCCGGTGTCCGCGTCGCGCGCCCCGCCGCTCCACACCGTGTCGACCCGCACGACCACCTCGGCCGGGCGGCCGGCCAGCCGCAGGTCCAGCGCGGTCCGCCGGGTCTGCCCGCCCTTGGCCAGCGCGCCCGTCCCGCACAGCACCGCCGCCCTGCCGCCCCACAGGCAGCCCGGCGGAAGCTGCTGCCGCACGGCCAGCGGCTCGGAGAACCGCAGCCGCACCGTCGAGGCGGACACGTCGACGGGCCCCCGGTTCGCGGTCCGCAGCCGGATCTCCAGCTGGTCGCTCCAGAAGGCGACGTGCCCGTGATGGGCGATGTCCGCCTTGGACGCCTCGGACGCGGCGGACACGGCAGGCGCGGCGGGCCCGGCAGGGGCGACGGGTGCAGCCGGGGCCGCGGGCTCGGCGGCGAAGGTGACGGGGTCGGTGTCCGCCACCACCGCCGGCCGCGGCGCCGGCATCCGCGCCGGCACCGCCGTCGCGGCCGGCACGGTCGTCGCCGCGGCCACGGCGACGGCGACGGACAGCGGCATCAACAGTCTTCGGCTCAGCATCAGCATGCCCGGAACATACCGACCACCCCGATTAGTCCGATGAACGTACCGCCCTGACGCGCTCTCCCCCACCCGCACAGCCCACGGCCGCCCCGCGCGCCCGGCCGCCCCGCGACGCCTGCCTATCCTTTCCCCGTACCCGATCAGCTGTCCGAGGAGATCGCCATGGCCGCCACCCCCATCGCCGTCATCACCGGCGCGAGCAGCGGCATCGGCGCCGCGACCGCCCGTACGCTGGCCGCCGCCGGCTTCCGGGTCGTGCTGACCGCCCGCCGCAAGGACCGCATCGAGGCGCTCGCCGCCGAGCTCACCGAGGCCGGTCTCCAGGCGACGGCCTACGCGCTGGACGTCACCGACCGGGCGGCGGTCGACGAGTTCGCCACCGCGTTCCGCTCCCTGGCCGTCCTCGTCAACAACGCGGGCGGGGCGCTCGGGGCCGACCCGGTCGCGACCGGCGACCCCGCCGACTGGCGCCAGATGTACGAGACCAACGTCATCGGCACCCTCAACGTCACCCAGGCCCTGCTGCCCGCCCTCACCGCGAGCGGCGACGGCACGATCGTGATCCTCTCCTCGACCGCGGCGCTGTCCTCGTACGAGGGCGGCGGCGGTTACGTGGCGGCCAAGCACGGCGAACACGTCCTGGCCGAAACCCTGCGCCTGGAGATCGTCGGCACCCCGGTCCGCGTCATCGAGGTGGCCCCCGGCATGGTCAGGACCGAGGAGTTCGCCACCACCCGCTTCCGCGGCGACGCCGAGAAGGCCGCCAAGGTCTACGCGGGCGTCGACGCCCCGCTGACCGCCGAGGACGTGGCCGACACGATCGGCTGGGCCGTCACCCGCCCCAGCCACGTCAACATCGACCTCCTGGTGGTCCGCCCGCGCGCCCAGGCCTCCAACACGAAGGTCCACCGCACCCCGTGAGCGAAGGGCCCGGGACCGGCGTACCGGTCCCGGGCCCCCGCCGAACGGGCCTCAGCCCACCGTGAACGTCGTCAGGACCGCCGCGTGGTCCGTGGGCCACACGTTGCCCGCCTGGTCCGGGACCGGCTTCGGGTCGCCGTCGACGAAGGACACCGACTCCTTCACGGTCAGCTTGCCGCCCGCGTAGTCGATGAAGTCGATCCGGTCCTGCGGCTCGTCGACGCCCGTGGAGCCCTCGTGCTTCGGGTAGACCGGCGACCAGGTGGTGCCGGGCACCGCCGCCGGGTCCGGGTTGGCCTCCCGGAAGGAGTCCTTCAGACCGGCGCCCTCGAAGATCTTGGTGACGGGCCAGTCGACCTGTCCGTAACCGCAGTGGCTGTCCTTGGTCGCCTCGGTCCAGTCCAGGTGCGAGGGCGTGTTGAAGTCGCCGACGAGCAGCACCGGCGTCTCGTCCGCGGCGGCGATCTTCGGCACGAGGTCCTTGGCGATGGCCTCGGCCTGCGGGGTGCGCCCGGACTGCGCCTCCCGCAGGAAGATCTCCTCGACCGGCATCTCGTCGAAGCAGGCGTCGTACGGGCCGTACGGGTCGTAGCCGAGGTGCGCCGTCCAGAGTTCGACCTCCTGGCCGGTGGCCTCGTCGATCCGGATGCGGACGCCCGCCGCCGCCTGGCTGGTCTCCACCTCCGAGCTGAACGGGAAGCGGCTGATGATGCCCAGGTCGGCATCGGACTGCCAGTGGTCCCAGCCCAGCTCCTCCGCCAGCTCCTTCGCGGAGTGCCCGGAGGTCTCCTGGAGTCCGACCACATCGGGCCGGTGCTTCTCGATCACGGCGATCTGCTTGGCCAGACCGTCGTCGACCTTGGCCCCGCCGTGCCACAGGTTCAGGGTCATGACGCGCAGCTCGCCCGCGGCGGCCGGCCTGCCGGGCTTCGTGGCCTCGTCGGGCCCGCCCGCCGGGCCGGCGACCGCCACGGCCGCGGTCGCGGCGAGGGCGACGGCCGCTCCGGTGGCGGACAGGAACACACGGCGCTTGGCACTCACTGTTTGCTCACTCCTTCACTTACACCTTCGGGGACGGGACGACGGCGCGCTCGGCGACGAGCACGGGGTTCTCGTGCGGGGTGATCGTGCAGCGTGCTCCCGGCGCCAGTGCGGTCGCCTCCCAGCTGGGCAGGTCGGCCTTGCACCCGACGCCGGAGTCGGTGGTGAGGTGCAGCCGGGTGGTGGGCCCGAGGAAGGTCGCCACCCGTACGGTCGCGGGGGTGCCCGCCGTGTCGTCGGCGGCGCCGACCGCCAGCCCCTCGGGGCGCAGCAGTACGTCGACCTCCGCGCCGGCGGCGGGGGTCGCGCCGTGGATGGGCAGCCGCCGCCCGAACAGCTCGACGATCCCGCCGTCCCGCACGGTGCCCGGCAGCCGGTTCATGGTCCCGACGAACTCGGCGACGAAAGGCGTGGCCGGGCGGTCGTACAACTCACCGGGCGCGGCGCACTGTTCGAGCCGGCCGTCCTTCATCACGGCGACGCGGTCCGCCATGGACAGCGCCTCCTCCTGGTCATGGGTGACGAAGACGGTGGTGATGCCGAGGTCCAGCTGGATGCGCCGGATCTCCTCGCGCAGATTCAGCCGCACCTTGGCGTCCAGCGCGGACAGCGGCTCGTCCAGGAGCAGCACCTTGGGCGAGATCGCCAGCGCGCGGGCGAGCGCCACACGCTGCTGCTGGCCGCCGGACAGCTGGTGCGGGTAGTGGCCCTCGCGGCCGGGCAGGCCGACCAGCTCCAGCAGCTCCCCCGCCCGCCGCTTGCGCTCCGCGGCGCCCCGGCCCCGTACCCGCAGGCCGTACGCGATGTTCTCGGCGGCCGTCATGTTCGGGAAGAGGCTGTACGACTGGAAGACCATGCCGATGTCACGGCGGTGGGCCGGTACGGAGGTGACGTCCTGGCCGTCCATCAGCAGTTCGCCGCCGTCGGCGCTCTCGAACCCGGCGATGATGCGCAGCGCGGTGGTCTTGCCGCAGCCGGACGGGCCCAGCAGGGCCACCATCTCGCCCGGGGCGATGTCCAGATCGAGTCCGTCGAGAGCGACCGTGGAGCCGAACTTCCGGCGCAGTTGCTTGAGTTGCACGGGGACGGTCATGACACGGTCTTCTTTCGGTTCTCGCGGACGGAGCCCGGGCGCGTACGACGGCGGCTGCGGCCACCGGCCAGGGTGGTGAGCAGGAGCAGCAGCCCCCAGGTGATCAGCAGGCTGAGCATCGCGGCCGCCACCGACAGCTGGGCCTCGGAGTCCTTGATCTCCACCATCCACACGGAGAACGGGCGGTAGGAGAGCACGGAGGCGACGGTGTACTCGCCGAGCACCATGGCCAGGCTGAGCACGGCCCCGCCCACCACGGCGGTCCGCAGGTTCGGCACGATCACCTGCCACAGCGTCTGCAGGCGGGACGCGCCCAGGCTGCGGGCGGCCTCGACGAGGGTGCGCAGGTCGACGGCGCGCAGCCCGGCGTCCAGCGAGCGGTACAGGAACGGCAGGGACATGACCGTGTAGACGAGCACGAGGATCAGCGGGAAGTCCTCGTCCCGGAGGACCTGGAAGGTCATGTACAGGGGCGTGTCGGCCAGGTCCTGTTCCCAGGACAGCACCGTGGTGACGCCCGCGACCAACGCGATCGGCGGCACGACCAGCGGCATCATGCAGAGGATCTCGACGATCCGGCGCAGCCTCGGCAGATAGAGCGAGATCGCGACCAGCGTCGGCACCATCAGCAGCAGTCCGCAGACGATGGTGGCCAGCCCCAGACGTACCGAGAGCATCAGGCTGGTGGTCAGCCCCTCGGTGCCGAGCCCCTTGGTGTACGCGTCGAAGCTGATGCCCTCGACCTCGTTGACGCTGAACCAGACCGAGGCCCCGATCGGGACCAGGAAATACAGCGCGGCGAGCGGCAGGACGACGCCCCGCGAGGTGAACTTCATCCGAGCCATCGGGTGCTCCTGCGCTGCAGCGGTATCTGTACGGCCATCACGAGCAGCGCGATCACGACCATGTTGAGGCTCATGGCGAGAGCGAGGTTCTCCTGGCCCACCAGGACGTTGCCGTTGAGGGCGTTGGCGATCTGGATGGTGATCAGCGGCTGCGAGGAGCCGACCATCACGGCGGCGGTGGCGTGCGAGGCGAACGCCGTGCCGAACATCAGCACCGCGCCGCCGAGCAGCGACGGGGTCAGCACCGGGATGCCGACGTGCCGCCAGTACTGCCCCCGGGTCGCCCCGCAGGACGCGGCGGCCTCCTGCCACTGGGAGCGCAGACCGTCCAGCGCGGGCAGGACGGTCACCACCATCAGCGGCACCATGAAGTAGAGGTAGGCCAGCACCAGGCCGGTGAAGCTGTAGAGGCTGAAGCCCGTCCGGTCCAGGTGGAGCAGCTGGGTCACCGTGCCGGTGGTGCCGAGCGTCGCGATGAAGGCGAAGGCGAGCGGCGCACCGGAGAAGTTGGCGAGCACCCCGCTGGCCGAGACGACGACGCCCCGCAGCGCCGGGCGCGGGGAGCTGACGACGGCCTGCGCGATCAGGGTGCCGATCACGGTCGCCAGCAGCGCGGTCACGAGCGAGAGTTCGACGCTGCCGGTGAGCCCGGTCGCGTACGCCCCCGACAGCGATCCGCCGACGTTCTCCGTGGAGAACCGGCCCTCACCGCTCACCGGGTCGACGACGGTGAACGCCCCGTACACCATGGTCCCGGCGGGCAGCCCGAAGCACACCGCGAGAAACGCGAAGAAGGGAACGACGACGGGCCACCGGTGCCGCCGCGCGCCACGGCGGCGGCCACCGCCGTCCCGTACCGGAGGCGCGGAGCCGGCGGGGGCGGCCGGGCCCGCCGCGGGCGCGGAGGCCGCCAGGACGGCGGCTCCGCTGCCCGCGGGGGGAGGTGCGGTCTTGTCGGCCATGCTCAGCTGACCGCCTTGCCCCAGCCCTGCACGACCGTCTCCTTGGCCTTGGCCTCCTGCTCCGCGGTCGGCTCCTTCGGCGTTCCGTGGACCTCGGGAATCTTGGCCAGGGCGGCGTTGTCGGCGGTGCCGTCCTTCTTCATCGCGTCCAGAAGCGCCGGGCGGGAGAAGCCCTTGAGCCAGATGTTCTGGCCCTCGGGGCTGTAGATGAACTCCAGCCACAGACGGGCGGCGGCCGGGTGCGGGGCGTACTTGTTGACGCCCTGGTTGTAGTAGCGCGAGTACAGACCGTCGGAGGGCACCGCGACCTGCCAGTCGACGCCCTTGGCCGCCAGCTTCTGGCCGTACCCCAGGTTGAGGTAGTCCCAGTCGATCGAGATCGGCGTCTCGCCCTGCTGGATGGTGGCGAGCGTCGACTTCGCGGGCACGAAGTTGCCCTTCTTCTTCAGCTGCTGGAAGAAGTCGAGACCGGGCTGCGCGTCGTCCAGGGAACCGCCGTTGGCCAGCGAAGCGGCGATGACCGCGGCCAGTGCGGAGCCGGACTCGGTCGGGTCGCCGTTGAGGGCGACCTTGTTCCGGTACTCGGGCTTGAGGAGGTCCGCGAACGTCTCGGGGCAGTTCTTCACGGCCTTGGCGTCACAGCCGATGGACATGAAGCCGCCGTAGTTGTTCATGAAGGAGGCGTCCGGCTGCTTCTGCGCGTCCGGGATGTCGTCCCAGCCCTTGACCTTGTACGGCGCGAGGAGGTCCTGCTTCTTGGCCTCCTGCATGTACGAGGTGCCCAGGTCCAGCGCGTCGACGGCCCGGTCCTGGCCCTTGCGCTTGGCTGCGGCGTTCAGCGCGCCCTGGCTGCTGCCGCCCGGATCCTCGTTGTTGACCTCGATGGCGTACTTCTTCTCGAAGGCCGCGATCATCTCGCCGTAGTTGGCCCAGTCCGGCGCGAGGGCGTAGACGTTGAGCTTGCCCTCCTTCTCCGCCGCCGCGACGAGCTTCTCCATGCCGCCGAGAGCCGCGGCCGACTCCGCCTTCGCGGCCTTGCTGTTCTTCGCACCTTCGTCGTCGGGTGCGGAGCCACAGCCGGTGGCCACCAGCGCGGTGAGGCCGGCGAGGGCCGCGGCGGTCAGGACGCGGCGGGGATGATGTGCCTTCACGATGCGTACTCCTGGGTCTGCGGCGAGCCACCTGTATGGACAAGCCATCGTCAGTAAGCCAGGTGAAGCTAGCAGCCAAGTGAGCGGCGGGTAAAGCTTTGTGGAGGTAAAAAGTGCAGGTCAGAAGCGTTATCAAGACGTAGGTTTACCTACTCCCAAACCGGTTAGACGCAGGGTTCGCACTTCGCGCCCCACCGCCCACGGAACGTCGATTGCGCGCAGTTCCAAGATGCGTCGCACCCCGTGCGGATGACATGATCGTCCCTGCTCACCCGGACCGCGCCGCGCGTCCGGCGCACCCCACGGAAGCCCCAAGGAGAGACGTGACCCGACGGCACCAGCAGATCGCCGAGGAGCTGCGCCGCGCCATCGCCGAAGGCATCCATCCCGTGGGCTCCGAGCTGCCGTCCGAGTCCGAACTCGCCCTGGCCCACGGCGTGTCCCGGGGCACCCTCCGCCAGGCCTTCGGCACGCTCCAGTCGGAGGGCCTGATCGGCTCCCGGCAGGGCGCCCGCCGGACCGTCCTGTCCACCACACCCAGCCAGAGCTTCACCGAGCTGCGCAGCTTCGCCGAGTGGGCCAGGGCCGGCGACCGCACCCCCGGCGGCCTGGTGCTCCGCTCCCGCCGGGGAAAGGCCACCGAGGCACAGGCCGCCCTGCTCCAACTCCCGCCCGGCGACCCGGTCCTGCACATTCTGCGGGTACGCACCCTGGACGGCGAACCCGCCCTCCTGGAGCGCACGGTGTACGCCGGGTGGGCGGCGGCCGCCGTCGAACGGCTGCCGGACGACTGCGAGTCGGTCACCCGGAGCCTGTACGAGGAGGCCGGCATCGTCATGAGCAACGGCGAGCACCACCTGGACGCGGTCGCCGCGGGCACCACGGACGCCCGCGAGCTGGGCGTCCGGCGCGGCTCCCCGCTGCTGCGGGTGCGCCGCACCACGACCACCTCCGAGGGCCGCCCCGTGGAGACCTCGGAGGACCGCTACCGGCCCGGCTCGGTCGTCTTCACCGTCCGCAACTCGGTACAGGCCAACCCCCTGGTCCGCACCGCCGCCGACTGACCCGCCACCGGCCCGCCCCACCCCGGACCGGCAGGCCGCCCCCGGCCTGCCGGACATCCCCGTCCGGCCGAACACCCCCCTCACCCCCCTTCCGCCGGCGGTCCGCCCCGGCGCAGCCCACCCCCAGGAACAGCGAGCCCCGTATGCCTCCGCTCCCCCGCCCCGCCGCCCTGCTGTGCGACATGGACGGCACCCTCGTCGACACCGAGCACGCCTGGCTGGACACCGTCGCCGGGTTCCTGCGGACACAGGGCTCCCCGGCCGGCACCGGCACCCTCGCCCCGTTCGCGGGCGCGCCGGTGGCCGACGCGGCGGCCCGGCTCGTACGCGACGGCCTCACCGCCCTGTCGGAGCCGGAGACGGCCGCCCGGCTCGACCAGGAGTTCACCGCACGGGTCGCGGCCGGAGTGGCCGTCCAGCCGGGCGCCCTCCGCCTCCTGGACCGGGCGCGCGCCCTCGGCGTACCGACGGCCCTGGTCACCGCGTCCGAGCGGCACGTGGCCGACCTGGTCCTCGAAACCCTGGGCCGCCACCGGTTCGACACCTCGGTCGCCTCGGGCGAGACCGCACGCGGAAAGCCGCACCCCGACCCGTACCTGGCCGCCGCCGCCGCGCTCGGCGTGGCCCCGCAGGACTGCCTGGCCGTCGAGGACACCCCCACGGGCGCCGCCGCGGCGCTGGCCGCGGGGTGCCGCCTGCTCGCCGTCCCGTCGGTGCCCGGCATCGAACCGGGCCCGCGCACGGTCCTGGTCACCTCGCTCACGGAGGCGGACCTGGCGGGCGCGGCGTAAGGAGTACGGGGCCCGGCCGCGCGTGCCGGGAAGGACGGGAAGGGCCCGTCGTACCGGCCGGAAAGTCCCCACGCAGAGGAGTGCCGCGATGAAGCTGGTGGTGCAGGAGTTCCTGACGCTCGACAGCGTCTCCCAGGGCCCGGGGACGCCGGACGAGGACACCAGCGACGGGTTCACCCGGGGCGGCTGGTTCGTGCCGCACCTGGACGAGGCGTTCGAGGCCCTGGCCGCCGAAGGGCCGGCCGAGGCGGACGCGTTCCTCTTCGGCCGCCGCACCTACGAGGACTCCGCCCGGGACCGCCCCCGGGCGACCGGCCGGCGGACGACCCTGGCCGGCGTCTCCGCCCACGTCTTCACGGTGGCGGGAACGCCGGACCACGCGACGTACGGGGGCGGGGCGTAGCGGGGTCCGGCTTCCCGCGGCTGAGCACGACACCCCGAAGACGCTCCGCCCGGCGCGTAAGCGTCCCGGTAGGCCGGTGAGGGGCGCGCCGCCATCGGCGGCGACGCCCCTCACTCAGCCCTTGATGCAGATGACCTGCTTGAGCTTCGCGACGACCTCGACCAGGTCCCGCTGCTGCTCCATCACCTGCTCGATCGGCTTGTACGCGGCCGGGATCTCGTCCAGGACGCCGGAGTCCTTGCGGCACTCCACGCCGCGCGTCTGCTCCTCCAGGTCACGCACCGTGAAGCGGCGCTTGGCCGCGTTCCGGCTCATCCGGCGACCGGCTCCGTGGGACGCCGAGTTGAACGCCTTCTCGTTGCCGAGGCCCTTCACGATGTACGAACTGGTGCCCATCGAGCCGGGGATGATGCCGAACTCGCCGGAACCGGCGCGGATCGCTCCCTTGCGGGTGACCAGCAGGTCCGCTCCGTCGTACCGCTCCTCCGCCACGTAGTTGTGGTGGCAGGAGATCTCCTGCTCGAAGGCCGGCCTCGCCTTCTTGAACTCCTTGCGGACCACGTCCTTGAAGAGCGCCATCATGATCGCGCGGTTGTACTTGGCGTACTCCTGCGCCCAGTACAGATCGTTCCGGTAGGCGGCCATCTGCGGGGTGTCCGCGACGAAGACGGCAAGGTCCCGGTCGACGAGGCTCTGGTTGTGCGGCAGCTTCTGGGCGATGCCGATGTGGTGCTCGGCGAGTTCCTTGCCGATGTTGCGGGAGCCCGAGTGCAGCATCAGCCACACCGCGCCATCGCTGTCGAGACAGAACTCGATCATGTGGTTGCCCGAGCCCAGCGTTCCCATCTGCTTCGTGGCACGTTCCTGACGGAATTTGACCGCGTCGGCGATCCCCCCGAACCGCCCCCAGAAGTCGTCCCATCCCGCCGTCGGGAACCCGTGCAGCTTCCCCGGGTCCACCACGTCGCCGTGCATGCCCCGGCCCACCGGAATCGCCTGCTCGATCTTGGAGCGCAGCCGTGACAGGTCGCCGGGAAGATCGTTCGCGGTGAGGGACGTCCTGACTGCGGACATCCCGCAGCCGATGTCCACCCCGACCGCGGCCGGGCACACCGCGCCCTGCATCGCGATCACCGACCCGACCGTCGCCCCCTTGCCGAAGTGGACGTCCGGCATGACGGCGAGACCCCTGATCCACGGCAGCGTGGAGACGTTGCGCAGCTGCTGCATCGCCCCGTCCTCGACCGACGCGGGGTCCGCCCACATCCGGATGGGAACCTTCGCTCCCGGTACCTCCACGTACGACATAACTCCTCGATTCCCCCGAAAAGACTGAAAGCGCAAAACCGGTGCCAAGGTCGGCAAACCTGTCGGCCGACCGGCATTCACAGCGGCGCGTGCGATACACATTGTGTCCATCGGCCGCCTTCGAGCGGCAACCCGTTTTCCGTACCGAAGGGAGCCTGGGACGGTGCGACACATGGCGTACGTACCCGGCGTCGCGCTTCTCGCAGCGCTCGTCGTCGGCTGCAGCGCCGACGCCGACAGCAGCGCGAACGGCGCCGACAGCAAGGCGGGCAGCCCGACCGTCACCCCCGCTCCTCCCGGCAAGTACCGGACACTGCCCGCACCTTGCCGTGCCGTGCCGCGCTCCACGCTGAAGGACCTGCTGCCCGGCGCCGCGGAACTGCCCGGGGACCAGCAGGAGAAGGTGTTCCGGGGCACGGCGGCCGTCACGTACGACACCGACCGCAAGGTCGGCTGCAGCTGGAAGTCCGACGCGCCGAACGCCACGCGGAGCCTTTCCATCGACTTCGAGCGCGTCGTCTCCTACGACCCGGCGGTCAGCGACGACGACCGGGCCGACACGGTGTACGCGAAGAAGGAGAAGGCCGCCGGACTGTCGTCCTCGACGCCCCCCGGGCCGGACGCGGAGAAGAACTCCGGAACCCCGGACGAGAAGGATGAGGAGGGGGAGAAGGGCGAGGGCGACAAGGGCAAGGGGAAGGGCATCGCCTCCTCGGGGCCCTCGTCCACCGCCTCGCCCTCCAAGCCCCCCGGCGGAGGCGGCAGCGCGAGCAGCGGCGGCGGGCCGGACGACCTCCTCCCGTCGCGCATCCTCGACAACCTCGGAGATGCCGCATTTCTGCACGATCTGCCCAAACGGTCAGGTTCCACCGCACAGAACCACACGGTGAGCGTGGTATTCCGCACATCGAACGTGGTCGTGACCGTCCGGTACGCCGAGCAGCCGGCCCTCGTCACCCAGGAGCCCGACGGCGCGGAACTCCAGGAGAAGGCCCAGGCACTGGCCCGGAAGCTGGCCGAGACGCTCAGCGAGTAGACCCCGTCCGACGGGGCCCCGACCGGCCGGATTCCGGCCTTCGGGGGCTCCCGGCGGCGGCACATGCCGGCCGCCGCCCGTCGTACCGTGGCTGTCCGGAAGACGTACCGACCCGCGACCGAGCCCGCCCGTACACCGCACGAACCGAGACCTCCCGCACCGAGAGCTCCGTGCCATCCGAGTGAAGGAACCATGCACCGATCCGCCCCGCGCCTGTCCCGCATCCTCGCCTGCGCCGCCGTTCCGGTGATGCTCGTAGCCGGCGGCTGCTCGTCGGACTCCGGCTCCGACGGCAAGAAGAACGCGGGCTCCTCGTCGTCCGGCTCCCCCAGCACCAAGCCCTCGGAGCCCACCGTCGAGGCGGCGAAGTTCGCCGACCTGCCCGACCCGTGCGGCTCGATCGCCAAGAAGACGATCGAGGACCTGGTGCCCTCGGCCAAGAAGAAGAACGGCACGGCCGGCCGGTCCAACGACCTGGCGGCCAGGAGCAGCTGCTCCTGGAACGGCCTGGACGACAAGGGCGTCAAGGGCTCGCAGTACCGCTGGCTGGACGTCGGCTTCACCCGGTTCGACTCGGACCAGTCGCTGGGCAGCGGCGCCAAGCGCGCCACCGAGGACTACGCGAAGCAGATCACCAAGACGAAGGCCACCGAGGGCGCCGAGAAGCTCGCCGCGAAGCCCGCCGCCGGCATCGGCGAGGAGGCCACCCTCGTCACCTACGGCCTCAGCAAGACGGACGAGGACTTCGCGTACGCCACCGTCGTGGCGCGTACGGGCAATGTCGTCGTCACCCTGACGTACAACGGCGCGGGCTACGCGGGCGCGAAGACCCCCTCCTCCGCGGACATCGTCAAGGGCGCCCAGAAGGCCGCGAAGGAAGCGGTCGCTGCGGTCGCCGACACCGCCGGGGACGCCAAGGGCACGCCGCCGGCGAAGGGCGACGAGAAGGACGACGCCAAGGACGGCAAGAAGGAGACGGCCAAGGGCACGTCCACGTCGAAGTCGAAGTCGAAGTCGAGCTGACGCCGGCGCGCGAACACGCCGACACCCGCTCCCAGCACCGCTTCTCCGGAACCCGGTCCTCCCCGAGGGCCGGGTTCCGCGCGTTCGGCATGCCCCGGCGGCATGTGCCTGTCACCTTCCTGCCAACCCTCTCCCGGTTCCGTTCCGGGCCCCGCGAACGCCGTTACGCTCCACGGCGAACCCCGAGGAAAGGCAAGGGAATTGCGCAATCGAATCGCACTCGCCGCAGCGCTCACGACCGGCCTGTTCGCGCTCACCGCCACCGCCGCGACCACCGCCACCGCGGCTCCGGCCGAACAGCGGGCCACGGCTTCGGGCGACGCCCGCGCGTGCGCGGACGTGAAGCTGTCCGGCGCCCTGCCCGTACCGCCCGAGGGCATGGCCGTGCGGCAGGACGTCTCCATCGGCCCCGACTGCGAGCCGGTGCTCGGCCCCGCACGGCTGGTGGCGAAGGCCGGCCCGGCCGCGAACGCGCGGACGGCCGCTGCCGCCGCCCAGGGCGACCGTCAGGTCCGCAGCTGGTCCGAGATGTACGACTGTTGCAACATCCGGATGACCGGGCTCTACACGACCTCCGACTGGAGCTCCGACGGCACGGCGGTCACCGCCTCGTCCACCGACGCGACCCAGCAGTGGAACCGTGAGCCGTGGAACGCGGGCTGGTCGCTGAAGTCCTCGGGCAAGTCCGCCGGCTGCGTGGCGAATTGCGCGGTCTCCACCCATGTGGCCGACGCCTCGTTCACGTACAAGGGGATCTTCGACCCGACGGGCAACGTGTACGCGAACACGCACCGCTCCACCGTGGCCCTCAAGGCCGACGGGACCGCGTCCTGCGAGTTCGAGGTCGACCTGAAGAACACGTTCATCGGCTGGAACTGGCAGCGCGGCTGCGAGTGACCCTCCGGCGGTGGCGGCCCCCCCCTCGCCGCCACCGCCAAAAGCCCGCACCGGACCAGGAAACAGCCCCACAACTCCGCCCCGCGCAACGAAACTCGCACGCATGTGCCAGGCTGTGCCATCGCCGGGCGTCTCAGGCCTGGCCGAAAATCAAGGCCGGGCGCATACGCCGGGTCCGGGCAGCAGAGGTCGGGGAGGGGATCGCGCGTGGCCGCGATGCAGCTGACACGCACGCACCGCATACTCATCGGGGTCGTCGTCGCGGGTGCGGTGGTCATCGCCGCGATCGGGTTCGCGGGTTCCTACGCCGCCGTGCGCGAGCTGGCGGAGGAGAAGGGCTTCGGGTCGTTCTCCCTGGTCTTCCCGATCGGCATCGACGCGGGCATCTGCGTCCTGCTCGCGCTGGACCTCCTGCTCACCTGGATGCGGATCCCGTTCCCGATGCTGCGCCAGACGGCGTGGCTGCTGACGGCGGCGACGATCGCGTTCAACGGCGCGGCCTCCTGGCCCGACCCGCTGGGCACCGCGATGCACGCGGTGATCCCGGTGCTGTTCGTCGTCTCCGTCGAGGCCGCCCGGCACGCGGTGGGCCGGATCGCGGACATCACGGCGGACAAGCACATGGAGGGCGTCCGCCTCACCCGCTGGCTGCTCTCGCCGATCCCGACGTTCAAGCTGTGGCGGCGGATGAAGCTGTGGGAGCTGCGCAGTTACGAGCAGGTCATCAAGCTCGAACAGGACCGGCTGATCTACCAGGCCCGCCTCCAGGCCCGTTTCGGCCGCAGCTGGCGGCGCAAGGCCCCGGTCGAGTCGATGATGCCGCTGCGGCTGGCGAAGTACGGCGTACCGCTCTCCGAGACCGGCCCGGCCGGGCTGGCCGCCGCCGGGATCGAACCGGCCCTGCTGCCGCCGGTGCCCGTCGAGGCCGACCGCCCGAAGGCCGAGCTGGCGTACGGGCCCCAGCAGGACCACCGGGGCCAGGAGCACCCGGGCCACCAGGAGCACCAGGGGCACGGGCCTCAGCAGCCGCTGGGCCAGGACCTGGCCCAACCCCACCCCCAGCAGCAACAGCCCCACCCCGGCTCGCTGCAGCAGCAGGTTCCGCCGGGCCCGCCCACCCACGACAGCCCCTGGTTCGCCGCCCAGAAGCTGCCGGACAACGTCCACGAGAGCGCGTACGACCCGCAGTACGTCGAGGGGCTCGAACCCACCCCGGTCCAGATCCCCGCGGGCCCCGGCCGCACCCGTCCGCTGGGTGACGTCGGCACCATCGGCGCGGTCCCGCACCCCCGCCACGAGGAGCCGTCGCCGGAGCTGCCCCAGGTTCCGGCCCCCGAGGAGGCCCCGCAGGTGGAGGAGTGGCCCATGGAGGACACCGACTTCGCGCGGGAGGCGTACGAGGTGTTCAGCGACTACACCGACGAGCAGGGGCAGCACCCGTCCCTGGAGGTCCTGGACATCCATCTGGCCGATACGCGCAACGTCCGCCACCCGCGCTCCACGCAGCTGCTCCAGCAGCTGATGCCGCAGTTCAGGGACGCGTACGCGCAGCAGGCGACCGCCGACCAGCCCGCCTGAGGCGCGGACGTCCAGCACGTCGGCGTACGGCACGCGGAACGGCACGCGAAAGGGCCGTCGCCCGGGAGGGATTCCCGGGCGGCGGCCCTGCGTCGTGCGTGTCCCGTTACGCGCCCAGCAGCCTGCGCACCCGGTCCGCCCCCACCGCGAGCAGCAGCGTGGGCAGCCGCGGGCCCGTGTCGCGGCTGACGAGCAGCCGGTAGAGCAGGGCGAAGAAGGACCGCTGGGCGGCCTTCAGCTCGGGCGTCGGCTTGGCGTCCGGCTCCAGGCCCGCCAGCACCTTCGGCACGCCGTAGACGAGCGTGGTGAGGCCGTCCAGCGACCAGTGCGTGTCCAGGCCCTCCAGGAGGAGGCGCAGCGACTCGCGGCCCTGGTCGTCGAGCGAGCCCAGCAGCTCCTTGTCGGGCTCGTCCCGGACGATGGTGCGGGCCTCGGCCGGGACCTGGGTGGTGATCCAGTTCTCGGCGCGGTCCAGGCGCGGGCGCGCCTCGTCCAGCGAGGTCAGCGGGTTGTCCGGGTCCAGCTCGCTGAGGATGCGCAGCGTCTGGTCCTCGGCTCCGGCGGTGATGTCGGCGACCGAGGCGAGCGTCCGGTACGGCAGCGGGTGCGGGGTGCTCGGAAGCTCCCCGGCGGCCGTGCGGACGGCACGGGAGTGCGCGGCGGCGTCGGCGGGCAGCACCGTGCCGTCGGCGACCTTGCGGCCCAGCGAGTCCCACTCGTCGTACAGCCGCTGGATCTCCTGGTCGAAGGCGATCTTGAACGACTGGTTGGGCCTGCGGCGGGCGTAGAGCCAGCGCAGCAGCGGCGCCTCCATGATCTTCAGCGCGTCGGCCGGGGTGGGCACTCCGCCCTTGCTGGAGGACATCTTGGCCATGCCGGAGATGCCGACGAAGGCGTACATGGGCCCGATGGGCTGCACGCCGTCGAAGACCTCGCGGACGATCTGGCCGCCGACGACGAAGGAGGAGCCGGGCGAGGAGTGGTCGACGCCGCTGGGCTCGAAGATCACGCCCTCGTAGGCCCAGCGCATCGGCCAGTCGACCTTCCACACCAGCTTGCCGCGGTTGAACTCGCTGAGGCGGACCGTCTCGGCGTAGCCGCACGCCGAGCAGGTGTAGTTCAGCTCGGTGGTGTCGTCGTCGTAGGCGGTGACGACGGTGAGGTCCTTCTCGCAGTTGCCACAGTAGGGCTTGTACGGGAAGTAGCCGGCGCTGTTGCCGCTGCCGTCGTCCTCGTCGGCGGCGCCGGAGCCCTCGGCGGCCTCCAGCTCGGCCTCGTCGACCTTCTTCTGCTGCTGCGGCTTCTTGCCGCCCTTGCCCTGGGCCGCCGGGTCCTTCTTGGTCCGGTAGCGGTCGAGGACGGCGTCGATGTCGGCGCGGTGCTTCATCGCGTGCAGGATCTGCTCGCGATAGGTCCCGGCGGTGTACTGCTCCGTCTGGCTGATGCCGTCGTACTCGACGCCCAGCTCGTCCAGAGCCGCCGTCATGGCGGCCTTGAAGTGCTCGGCCCAGTTCGGGTACGAGGAGCCGGCCGGGGCGGGCACCGAGGTCAGCGGCTTGCCGATGTGCTCGGCCCAGGTCTCGTCCACACCCGGGACGCCGTTCGGCACCTTGCGGTAGCGGTCGTAGTCGTCCCAGGAGATCAGGTGGCGCACGGTGTGTCCGCGGCGGCGGATCTCGTCGGCGACCAGGTGCGGGGTCATGACCTCGCGGAGGTTGCCGAGGTGGATCGGGCCGGACGGGGAGAGCCCGGAGGCGACGACGACCGGTTTGCCAGGCGCACGACGCTCCGATTCGGCGATGACATCGTCCGCGAAGCGGGAGACCCAGTCGGTCTCGGTGCTGGTCTGACTCTCGGCCACGGTCGGCACGTCCTTCTCTCGTCTGTCGTTTCCCGATGGGGTACGGACCATTCTCCCAGCTACCACCCGCAGCGCGAAAACGGCTTTACGCCCCATGGGATACTGGGCAGATCCCTTGCACTTCTACGGAAACGGCAGCCGGACATGGCCTCGGTCCCTTCCCTCGCTTCCACGCTCCAGCAGCAGCTGGCGGACGCCCTGACGGCAGCTCTGCCGGATGCCGGCACCGCGGACCCGCTGCTGCGCCGAAGCGACCGGGCCGATTTCCAGGCCAACGGCATCCTCGCGCTCGCCAAGAAGCTCAAGGGCAACCCCCGCGAGCTGGCCGCCCAGGTCACCGCCGCCCTTCCGGCGGGTGAGCTGATCAAGGACATCGAGGTCTCCGGGCCCGGCTTCCTCAACATCACGCTCGCGGACCGGGCGATCGTCGAGACGCTGGCCGCCCGGGCCGCCGACACCGAGGGCCGGCTCGGCGTGCCGCTGAAGGCCGAGGCCGGCACCACGGTCATCGACTACGCCCAGCCGAACGTGGCCAAGGAGATGCACGTCGGCCACCTGCGGTCGGCGGTCATCGGCGACGCCATGGTCAAGATCATGGAGTTCACCGGCGAGAACGTCGTCCGGCGGCACCACATCGGCGACTGGGGCACCCAGTTCGGCATGCTCATCCAGTATCTGATCGAGCACCCGGGCGCCCTGGAGCACGAGGGCGGCGCGAGCGACGGCGAGGCGGCGATGTCGACGCTGAACCGGGTCTACAAGGAGTCGCGGGCCCTGTTCGACTCCGACGAGGAGTTCAAGGCCCGGTCCCGGGACCGGGTGGTGGCGCTCCAGGCCGGTGACCCGGAGACGCTGGAGCTGTGGCAGGGCTTCGTCGACGAGTCGAAGATCTACTTCCACTCGGTGTTCGACAAGCTCGACATGGAGATCGTCGACGCGGACATCGTCGGCGAGTCCGGCTACAACGACATGCTGGAGGAGACCTGCCGGATCCTGGAGGAGACGGGTGTCGCCGTCCGCTCCGAGGGTGCGCTGTGCGTGTTCTTCGACGATGTGAAGGGCCCGGACGGCAACAAGGTCCCGCTCATCGTGAAGAAGACGAACGGCGGCTACGGCTACGCGGCCACCGACCTCTCCGCGATCCGCAACCGGGTCCAGGACCTCAAGGCCGACACCCTGGTGTACGTGGTGGACGCCCGGCAGTCGCTGCACTTCAAGATGGTCTTCGAGACGGCCCGGCGGGCGGGCTGGCTGAACGAGGACGTCAAGGCGGTGCAGCTCGCGTTCGGCACGGTCCTCGGCAAGGACGGCAAGCCGTTCAAGACCCGTGAGGGCGAGACCGTGCGGCTGGAGGACCTCCTCGACGAGGCGGTCTCGCGGGCCACGGCGGTCGTCCGGGAGAAGGCCGAGAAGGTGGGCCTGTCCGAGGAGGAGATCGTCGAGAACGGCCGGTACGTCGGCGTCGGCGCCGTGAAGTACGCGGACCTGTCGACCTCCGCCGTACGGGACTACAAGTTCGACCTGGACCAGATGGTGTCGCTGCACGGCGACACGTCGGTCTACCTCCAGTACGCCTACGCCCGGATCCGGTCGATCCTGCGCAAGGCCGGGGACGCGGTCCCGGCCGCCCACCCGGAGCTGGAGCTGGCCCCGGCCGAGCGGGCGCTCGGTCTGCACCTGGACCAGTTCGGCGAGGTGCTCGCCGAGGTCGCGTCGGGCTACGAGCCGCACAAGCTGGCCGCGTATCTCTACCAGCTGGCCTCGCACCTGACCACGTTCTACGACCAGTGCCAGGTGCTCAGCCCGGACAACGCCCCGGAGGTCGTCGAGAACCGGCTCTTCCTGGTCGAGCTGACCGCCCGCACCCTGCACCGGGGGATGGCGCTGCTGGGCATCCGGACGCCCGAGCGGCTCTGATCCCGCACCCGGCTGTACGTACGTCGGCCCCGGCACCGTCACAGGTGCCGGGGCCGACGCGCGTAGGGGCCGGGTCAGGGCGCGGTGAGTTCCACGACGACGTCGTAGACGGCCGGGTTCGGGGTGACCGGCTGCTTCGTCTCCTCGCGCGCGGCCCGGGTCAGGGAGGCGAAGCCGGGGTCGGCGGTGGCGGCCTCCCACGCCTCCTGGCTCGCCCAGTGGGAGACGTTGACGAGCTGGAAGCGGGCGTCGGACGAGCGGGCCCGGTGCATGCGGGAGTCGATGAAGCCCGGCTTGTCCCGCATGAGGCGGGCCCGCTCCTCCCACTTCTCGACGAACGCGTCGAGTTCGTCGGCGGCGACCTCGAAGACGTTGATGAAGGTGACGGACGAATCCGGAGTGCCGGCGGTCAAGCCGTTCTCTGTGGTCATGCGGCAACCCTAGGAAGCCGTCGGCTCAGAGGAAGCGGCGGATCGGTGCGACGGCCTTCTCCCGGGCCCGCTGGAGGAGGTCGCGGCGCTTCCACCGGCCGTGCTCGATCAGCACGCTCTTCGCCCGGTCCTCCTCGAAGTGGCCGTCGAGCGTGGCGGTGAAGTCCCGGTCGAGGACGGCGAGCATGACTTCCTCGTCGTGGTCGAGGGAGCGCCGGTTGAAGTTGGTGGAGCCGATGAGCGAGGCGACCCGGTCGACGGTGAGGGTCTTGGTGTGCAGCATCGTCGGCTGGTACTGGTGGATCTTCACACCGCAGCCGGTCAGTTCCTCGTAGAAGCGCTGCCCGGCGAGCTGGCAGACCCGCTTGTCGGTGTACGGGCCCGGCAAAAGGATCTCGACCTCCACCCCGCGCCGGGCAGCGGCGCAGAGCAGCCCGGTGAAGTAGGCGTCGGGGGCGAAGTAGGCGGTGGTGAGGCGGACACGTTCCTCGGCGGACTCCAGGACGACCCGGATCAGGGTCTGCATGTCCTGCCAGCCGAAGGAGGCCGAACCGCGCACCACCTGGACGACGGCGTCTCCGTGGTGCTCCTCGGTGATGAACCGGTCGCGCTCGTCGAACAGCTCGTCGTGGCACTCGGCCCAGTTCTGGGCGAACGCGGCGGCCAGGCCGTCGACGGCGGGCCCGGTGACCTGGACGTGGGTGTCACGCCATTCGTGCTCGTTGCGGGCGTCGCCGCACCATTCCTCGGCTATCCCGACGCCGCCGGTGAACGCGGTGCGCTCGTCCACGACGAGGACCTTGCGGTGGCAGCGGTGGTTCTGCTTGAGCGGCGAGAGGTAGAGGGGCTTGCGGAACCAGGTGACGGTGACCCCGGCCGCGTCCATCAGGTCCAGTTGATCCTGCTCGATGAGCCGCGACCCGAACCCGTCGAGCATGAGCCGCACCCGGACCCCGGCACGGGCGCGGTCGGCCAGCGCCTCGGCGAACCGGAGAGCGATGTCCCCCCGCCAGTACACGAACGTCATCAGGTCGACGGTGTGCTCCGCGCCCCGGATCGCCTCCAGCATCGCGCCGAAGATCGCGTCGCCGTTACGGAGCGGAACGAGGGCGTTCCCCTCGGTGGCGGCGATGCCGATCAGCCGCTCCAGTCTGCGTCTGAGCCGCAGGGACCGCTCCTCGCAGGTGCGGTCGTCCAGGGCCGGCCGGTCGTCCGGGGCCGGTCGGTCGGTGGCTTCGGCAGGAGTGGCGGACATGTGTCACCTGGTGGGGACGGGAGCGGGGCGGCAGCCAGTCGTCGCGCGGCGGGCTGCCAGGGCCTCGCAGACTGTACTCCCGAGTTCCGTACGCGTGTACGGCCGCTCCCGGCCGGGAGACGGATGCGGGGGCGCCCTCACGGCTGCCCGGCGGGCTCCCAGCCGTAACCGGGGCCGCCGTACACATACTCCGGCCGCCCCTTCATCCCGCTCAGACGGAACGGCTTCCCGTGGTCGTCGACCCGCAGCGTCCCCTCGTTCCCGCCACTGCTCCACTCCAGCTCCAGGAACCAGGTGACGTCGTAGTTCACGGCCTCCATATCGAGGTTGAAGACCTCCACGTCCTCGGACGTCACCTTGTACGGGAAGTCCACGGCCGGCACCTCGACGTCCCCCTGCCTCCCCGGCACCGGCCGGAGGGTGGGGTGACCGGCATCGAGGTGGGCCGCGAAGGTCTGCGGCGTGATCCCGCTGCCGCAGCCGTTGCCCATCTTGTACGCCGACCAGGGCAGCGGAGCGTTACGGGAGAGCACGCGGACGTTCATGCCCTTGAGGACGACCGCCTCGCGCGAGGTGCCCTGCACGGTGAGCTGGAGCAGCGTGTTCCCCGCCTCGACCCCGCCGTACGACTCCGCCCAGCCGCGCCGGTCCTGCGGTGCGGGCGGCGGATCGAGCTTGTCGGGGCCCTGGTTGACCAG
Source organism: Streptomyces sp. iso_384 (assembly GCF_056172905.1). Classification (NCBI taxonomy): domain Bacteria; kingdom Bacillati; phylum Actinomycetota; class Actinomycetes; order Kitasatosporales; family Streptomycetaceae; genus Streptomyces; species Streptomyces sp. iso_384. Next base: position 579,628 of record NZ_JBWBTT010000001.1, on the reverse strand, counting down.
ATAGTGCTGCCCGCAGGGTTCTTCCCAGTTGTACGAGGTGATGGTGACGGTCGGCGGAGCCCCGAGGCCCGTACCGCCGCCCCCGCTCCGGGACTGACCGGGCCCGGAGCCGCTGCCCGCCGAGGGCTTCCCGGACGGGGACCCGGAGGCGCTCGCCGAAGAACCGGACGGGCTCGGGCTCGCGGAGGGCCGGGGCGTACCCGAAGCGGAGCCTTCCGGGGCCGCCGCGAGGTCCCCGCCCGCGTCCTCCACCCGGTCGGCGGCGCTCCCGCCGCCCTCCTTCCCCGCTCCGACGAGATCCACGGCGACGACGGTGCCGGGCACGAGGAGCGCGGCGACCCCGGCGGCGGCGATGAGCACCCGCGTACGCCGGGAGAGCCGGGACCACCGGGAGCCGGGGCCCGGCCGATCGTCACCGCCGGCACCACCTGACGTGACGGACAGCTCAGACGCATCGGCCACCTCGGGCGGCTCCGGTGCCCTACTCGCCTCAACCGTCTCGACCGTCTCAGCCGCCTCAACCGCCTCCGGCACCGCATCAGGAGCGGCGGCAGGAGCGGCGGAAGGGGCAACGGCAGGCGCGGCGGCCCCCGCCGGAGGCCGCCGCCGGGCCGCGTCCGCCACGATCCACCGCCGGTGCACCTCCACCAGCTCGTCGCCGCTCGCCCCGCACAGCCGCGCGAACCGCTCCACCGGAGTGAACTCGTTCGGCACCGCGTCACCGTTGCAGTACCGGTGGAGCGTCGACGTACTGACGTGCAGTCTCCCGGCCAGCACCCCGTAGCTACGCCCCGAACGGTCCTTCAGTTCCTTCAGCAGGGCCGCGAAATGCTCGGCCTCCGGCGTCGCCACGACGGCGTTCCCCTTCCTCGTGCGTCCCGGAACGACGTTCCAGGGACGCGGAATTCCCGCAGGTCACCGTACGCGTAGACGTTCCAGCATCCCCAATGGTTCTGCGGGCGTTGCGGCCGGAATCCGCCACCCCGCAAGCTCGGACCAGACCACAGCAGCACCGCAGATCAACCGAGTACGGGGAGTACCAACGACATGCGCATCAACCGCATCCGCACCACCGCCATCGCCGCCACCGCCCTCGCGGCCGCCCTCTCGCTCACCGCCTGCGGCGGCGAGGACAAGGCCATGGGCACCAAGCCGGCCGGCACCGCCGAGACGGCCGCCCCCGCGGCGTCGGGCACCGACGGCGAGGCACAGCAGGACGCGCCGGAGGCCGGCGCACCGGAGACGCAGACCGTCCCCGCCGGGGGCAAGCACGCCGGGGGCAACGCCAAGAAGCCGGAGGCCGCGCCGAACGCGGAGGCGGCGGCCTCGATCCCGGCCTGCACGCCCACGAACTCCACGGTCACGGTCTCCAAGGTGAGCCGCCCGATCAACCACCTGCTGCTCACGGTGACCAACACCGGCTCCAAGGACTGCGCCGCGTACCACGCGCCGTTCCTCCGCTTCGACGACGCGCAGGCGGTGTACCCGATCCTCGACGACAGCAAGCCGCAGGCCGTCGTCGTGCTCTCTCCGGGCGAGAAGGCGTACGCGGGCATCGGCCTGCTCGGCCAGCCCGGCGAGGGCGAGCCGGTCAAGAGCGACAGCCTCGGCGTGATCATGGTCGACAAGAACAACAAGGCCAAGGGCGAGGCCACGCTGAAGCTCCCGGCGGAGACGTACACGGACAGCCTGGGCTTCGTCACCTACTGGCAGTCGGACGTCGAGACCGCGTTGATGTTCTGAGCCGCGGAGCACCCTCTCGGGAACACCTCGGGCCACCGCCTGACGTGCCGTGACCATGCGCGACCCGTACAGATGTGTTGTACGGGTCGCGCATGCGTGAAGCGGGTTCCGGGGTGGGAGGGGGAACCGCATGCACCCCAGAAAGCGGCAGCGTAAAAACGCGTCGACGATGAAGCTCGTGGGCAAGCTCCTGGCCCGGTTCCGCGCCGAGGCGGGCATGACCCAGGTCGAACTGGCCCTGGCGGCAGGCGTACAGGAGGACACGATCGCCTCCATCGAGCAGGGCAGACGCTCGCTCGTGCCGGTATTCCGGCATGTTGTCGACCGCCGTCGCCAACGCGCCCTTGGTGTCCAGCAGATCGTCGATCGTCTCCGCCAGATCTCTCTTGAGGCCCTGCGCTGCTGGCCCGTTTACTGAGAGAGACATGAGCACCGGACTGAACTGGTTCAAGTCGAGCTACAGCGGCGACGAAGGCGGCGCGTGCCTCGAAGTCGCGTACGACTGGCGGAAGTCGAGCTACAGCTCCGATCAGGGCGGGCAGTGCGTCGAGATCGCCGCGCACCCCGCCGCCGTCCACGTCCGTGACTCGAAGGACATCGAGGGCCCGACGTTCACCGTCGCGCCCTCCGCCCGGTCGGCGTTCGCCGTCTACGCGGCCACCGCCTGACCCCTCATCACCGTAAGCCTCATGCCCGGACCGTCTCGTAACGGAGCATCGCCACCCCGTTCCCGAAGGTCCGGGTCTCCAGCAGCCGGAGCCTCTGCCGGTCCTCGGTGTCCCGGAAGAAGCGGCGGCCCCGGCCGAGGATGACGGGGTGGATGTAGATCCGGTACTCGTCGATCAGATCGGCCTGCCGGAACGACTCCAGCAGATCCGCCCCGCCGACCGCCAGATCCCCCGAGGCGGCGTCCCGCAGGCCGCGCACCTGCTCGGGGTCGACCTCGTGCAGCAGGGTCGCGTTCGGCCCCACGCTCTCCAGCGTCCGCGAGAAGACGAACTTCGGCATGTCCCGCCAGATGCCCGCGAATTCGGCCATCGGGCCCTCGTTGTGCGGGTCCTGATCGGCGGTCGGCCAGAACTCCTCCATCAGCTCGTAGGTGACACGTCCTTCCACGAACCCGCCCATGGTCCGGAAGTAGTCGTTGAAGTGCTGGTGCACCTCCTCGTCGACCGTGTGCCAGTCGATGTCCTGGTCGGGCCCTTCGAAGAAGCCGTCGAGGGAGAGCGAGATGGACGTGACGATCCTGTTCACGGGAACTCCTGGGGGTTCGTTAGGTGACTCGTCAGGTGGCTCGTTGGGTGACTCGCGGGGTGGTCGTCAGGTGGCTCGCGAAGTGGCTTCTTCCTGGCGTCGCACCATCTCGGCGATCCAGGCGGGCGCGTACGGGGACGTGCAGTTCGGCGGGGTCGGGTAGTCCTTGAGGACCTCCAGACGCTCACCGACGGCGATGGCACGGGCGCGGTGTCCGGGGTGCTGGATGCCGATCTGTGCCAGGCAGTGGTTCATCGCCCACTGGAGCCGGTCCGGGGCGTCCTTCATCTCCGCCTCGACGGTGTCCAGCAGCCCGGCGAGGTCCAGCCCTTCGGGCTTCTTCGCCACCCGCTCGGTGGTCAGCGCCCACCCGGCGCTCGCGACCACGGGGTCGGGGTCCTCGGTCCAGGCGAGGCGCAGTTCCTCGGCGTGCGGGCTCTTCTTCACGACGTAGTTGACCAGCCAGTCGTGCACCTTGGGGGCGCGCGCCTCACGCAGCACGGCGTCCAGCTCCTCGCGTCCGAAGGCCTTCGGGCGGCAGATCAGGATCGCCAGCAGCCGGGCCGCGGTGTCGTCGGTGGCCCAGAGGTCGCGGGCGAGGTCCTGCTGCGTCTTGAGCCGCTTGGCCAGCGCGCGCAGCTTGCCGAGGTTCACGCCGTGGTCGTCGCCGTGCCGCTCGTTGACCGCGCGCGCCTTCGGGTCCTCCAGCCCGGCCAGCTCCTCCATGACCTGCGCCGCAGTCGTCCTGGCCGTACCTGACTTCCCGGCCGTACCGGACTTCGCGGTCCCCGCTGTCATCGCGGTCTCCTTCCCGTGGCCGTGGTCGCGTCGCACGGCAGTTTTCAGCCTATGACCGACGGAGGCCGCCCGCTCCCGCTCGGTACCCGTGCGGCATCCGGTCGGCACCCGCTGTCCGTGCCCGTTGTCAGTGCCCCGGCCTAGAGTCACCACCATGGCGACGCTCCCGAATCCTCTGCCCTCCCTGGCCTCCTCAGGCCTGGATCTCCCGCCCGGCTCCCTGGTGGACGCCACGCTGGACGGCCCCGGGCACGAGCCGCTGCTCTGGTACGCGGACGGCCCGGCGGACCTGCGCGGCTGGTCGGCCCTGCGGGCGGACGGACGGCGGCTCGGGCTGCTGCCGGTGCTGGTCACCGGCGGCTCGCGCGACCAGTGGCCCGAGGACTGGGACCTCTGCCCGGACGGCACCTCGTATCCCGGCGACCACGACGCCGACGAGGTCCTCGCGGGCTACTGGACGGACTACGCGGACGACGAGCTGGGCGACGGCACGGCGGCCGACGAACCCTGCGGGACCGGCAAGGCGAGCGAGCAGGACGAGGAGGGCGGTGAGCGGTCCGGCGGTGCGGGCTCCTGGCCCGGCCTCGCGCCCGTCCCCGCCCGGGAGGCCCCCGAGGACCCGGACGCGGTGGCCGCGGGGCTCGTGGGCGTGATCACCGCCGATGCGGACGACTGGCTCGGCGGGGCCAGGATCGCCCTCGTCCCGGCCCGCCGCAGCGCCGACATACCGGCGGCGATCGGCTGGTCGGGCCCGATGAACCACGAGAACGACGTGGCCCGGCTCTGCGCGGTGCTCCGCTCCTGGGAGGACCGCTACGACGCCCGGGTCGTGGTGCTCGGCTTCGACACGATGATCGTCTCCGTGGGCCGGCCGCCCGCCACGATCGAGGAGGCCCGCGCCCTGGCCGCCGAGCACTACGCGTTCTGCCCGGACAACATCGACCAGTCCCCGCCGTACGACCTCGACGTCTACGCCGAAAAGGCCGTACTCAACCAGGAAGCGTGGTCCTTCTGGTGGGACTGAGAACGGACCTCAGCAGGATCACGACCTGGTGGCGCACGCTCGGCGGAGACCGCTTCGCCGTCCTGCCTCCCCCCCACCCGTGGCCGCTACACCCAGTCCGACGGCCACGAGGACGCGGCGGAGATGTTCGCGACCCGGGGCATCGCCACCGACACCTCCTTCGCCTACTGGCACTGGCAGTCCCACGACGCCTTCGCCCGCTCCGGCGAACTGACCGGCGTGCTCCACCTGCACTGGGGCGGCGACCACGCCACGGTCGCCGCCGGTCTCGGGGATGGCCCGCCCGGCTACCGGATCGTCAACGGCGGTCCGCAGGGGGCCTTTCAGCTGGACAAGGTCACGGCGACGGACGCCGACGGGCTGCCCGACCCCGAAGACACCGCGGGCGTACGCCAGTTCCTCGCCCGCGTCGACGAGCCCCGCAGCCGGAAGACCCGCGCGCGGGAGTACGACCCGCTGACCGCCGCCGAGGAACGCTGGCTCCACGACCGGCTGGCGGGCCCCGTGGACCTGGCCGCCGCCGACCGCTTCGCCGGCCCGCTGGAACGCCGGCGGGCGCTGACCCCGGACGAGACGGCCCGGCTGCTGTCCGCCTGGCGGGAGACGTACGCCGGACGGCTCACGGCCTGGCGCGGCTGGCGTTCCGTGCTCCTCGCGCTGCTGCGCCAGGAGCACCCGGAGGCCTGGGAAGTGGCCGCCGAGCTGGGAGCCGACGCGTCCCACGCCCTCGCCGCGCATCCGTCCCCGCACTCGCTGGAGCTGCTCCGTGCGTGGGCGCTGACCGGTGACGACGGTGCCGTACGCGGCTGGTTCCGCGCCCACCACGCCCTGCGCGAACCGGACCCGGTGCGCGCCGCCGCCGCGCTCTCCGAGGAGCTGACGGCCCACACCGCGCCCGAGACCGCGCAGACAAGCCTCCTCCACGCGCTGCGGGAAGCCGTCACGGACGAGCCCGGCACCCGCCCCCTCGCCGCCGACGCGTTCTTCCCGCTCCTCCTCGCCACCGTCCGGTTCGCCACGGACGACCGGCTGCCGCGCCCGCTGCGGGTCGCCGCCGCGAAGGCCGCCGCCGACACGGCCGGCCGTGTGCGCGAAGCGGCCGGCCGCCTCACCGACGCCGCCGAAGCGGCCGATGCGCTGGCCGCCGTGGAGCGGTACGAGACCGTCCGCGACGACCTGCTCGCCGGCACCGGCCCCGACCTCACCGGCTACGAGGGCAGCCTCGGCGACATCTGGCACCACTACCGCACCCTCACCCCGTCCGACGTCCAGTGGCTCCGCGACCGGCTCGCCGACCCGTCCACCGGAGTCCAGGGCATCGCGTTCTGCCTGGAGTTGCTCTACGCCCACGGCGAGGCCACGGAGACGGAACTGCAGGCGCTCCTCCCCCGCTGGAAGAAGGAGCTGACCAAGCAGTACCGCACCACGTACACCGAGTGGCGCCACCCGCTGGTCACCCTGACCTGCCTCGCCCAGGACCTGGGTCACCCGGCCGCCGAAGCACTGGCGGCCTGGTGGGCGAAGCCCAAGCCGCTCTGGAAGGGCCCGGTCCGGCTGCTCACCCACCTCGGCGCCCCCGACGAGGCGAAGGCCGCCGAACTGTGGGAGTTCATCGTCTCCGGCGGACACGACACCGGGCACCTGATGACCTGGGTGCTGCTCCGCGCCCGCCTCGACGGCGTCCACCCGCTGCACGTCGCGGAGAAGCTGATCGCGGAACCGGGCGTCCGCGCATACGTCCTGGAGCGCGTCCTGATCGGGGTCGCCGACCCCGCCCAGCCGCTGTGGCACTACGCGATCGACCCGCGCAGCCACAGCTGGTTGCGGCGCGCCCAGGAAGTGGCGGACGACCGGCGCCTGACCGCCGATGCCCGCGCGATCGGGCTGAAGGCGGCCCGCGAGCACTACGTCACGCGCTACCCGGACCAGGTGCGCCCGGCCCTCACGGAAGGCGAGGTGAACACGGCACGCGCCTGGCTGGAGGCCCGCGCCGACCGGACCGCCGGCGGCTGAGCCCTCGTACTCATGCGGGCGGCCCCACGCGGTTCACTCGGAGACATGAGCGACGAGGGGCCCGGGACCGCCCCCGCACCCTCCGCCGACGAGACATCCGACCCCCGCGCCTGGATCGCCCCGCTGATCTCCACGGTCGTCACCGTGCCGCTGGGGCTGCTCGCCCTGCTTTACGGGGCGCTCTCGCCCATGGAGTGCGACTCCTGCAACGGCGAGGTGGCCGACCGCTTCCACGACAGCTGGACGGTCGGGTGGACCGTCCTGTGGATCGGCCTGCTCATCGCCCTGATCGTGCTGATCGCGAGCTGGGCCCTCCCGCACCGGCTCCGCCACGCGGCCCGGCGCGTGAGCCTGGCACTCGCCGCACCCGCCACCGTGGGGGTCGCTTTCGTAGCATTCATGGCACTGGTCGACTGGCCCTGACAGAAAGTGTCCACCCCCATGAACGACACGAACGTCCCGACCACGACGGAAGCCGCCTCCGCGACGGAAGCGGCGGAAGTCGCCGAACGCCTGATAGCCGAGTTCCGCGCGCTGCCGCCGGGCAGCGACCGCAAGCGCGAGATCATCACCGAGCTGGACGCCAACGCCCAGGCGCTGCCGTTCCTCGTCTCGGTCGTCGCGGACCCGGGCGAATACGACCTCGCCCGGGTCGAGAGCGCCACCGTCCTGCGCCTGTGGCCCCCGGCCGACCCCGTCCTGCGCCACGAGGCGGGCCGCGCCCTGCTCACCGCGCTGCGCGACCCGGAGGAGGACCTGGTCCGCCAGTACGCGGCGATGTCGCTGGCGCCCTACACCGACGACCCGATCGTCGCCACGGTCCTCGACACCACCGCACGGGCCGACCAGGACCCGCTCGTCCGGGACAGCGCCCGCTTCTCCATCGAGGAGGCCCACCGGCTCCAGGAGACCGGAGCGGGTGGGCCGTGATCACGCGGGGGCTCAGCCCCCGTCGTGTCCGAGCCACTGGGCGGCCTCGGTCGCCCAGTAGGTGAGGATCATCTGCGCCCCGGCCCGCCGGATCCCGGTCAGGCTCTCCAGGATCGCCTTGTCGCGGTCGATCCAGCCCTTCTCGGCGGCGGCCTCGATCATCGCGTACTCACCGCTGATCTGGTACGCCGCGACCGGCACGTCCACGGACTCCGCGACCTTGGCGAGGATGTCCAGATACGGTCCGGCGGGCTTCACCATCACCATGTCCGCGCCCTCCGCCAGGTCCAGCGCCAGCTCCCGCAGCGACTCGCGGGCGTTGGCCGGGTCCTGCTGGTAGGTCTTGCGGTCGCCGGTGAGCGAGGAGCCGACGGCCTCGCGGAAGGGGCCGTAGAAGGCGGAGCTGTACTTCACGGTGTAGGCGAGGATCGACACGTCCTCGTGGCCGGTCTGGTCCAGGGCGTCCCGGATCACGCCGACCTGACCGTCCATCATCCCGCTGGGGCCCACCACATGGGCCCCGGCGTCCGCCTGGACCTGGGCCATCTCCGCGTACCGCTCCAGCGTCGCGTCGTTGTCCACCCGGCCGTCCGCCGTCAGGACACCGCAGTGGCCGTGGTCGGTGAACTCGTCCAGGCACAGGTCCGACATCACGACGAGGTCGTCGCCGACCTCCTCGCGGACCGCGCGCAGGGCGACCTGGAGGATGCCGTCCGGGTCGGTGCCCACCGTGCCCCGGGCGTCCTTCTTCGCGTCCTCCGGCACCCCGAAGAGCATGATCCCCGAGACCCCGGCCGAGACCGCCTCGACGGCCGCCTTCCGCAGGGTGTCCAGGGTGTGCTGGTGCACGCCGGGCATGGCCGAGATGGCCACCGGGGCGTCGATGCCCTCGCGGACGAACGCGGGCAGGATCAGGTTCGCGGGGTCGAGCCGTGTCTCGGCGACCATCCGCCGCATCGCCGGGGTCGTCCGCAGCCGCCGTGGGCGGGAGCCGGGGAAGTTTCCGTACGCAGTCATCCTTCGACGATAGACCCGTACGCCGCACGGTCTTACCGACACCGACGCCGGGAAAGGCCCCCTGACAGGCCCAGGCGCCGGCCCGGAAAGGACGGCGGGCCCGGCCGCCGAAGCGACCGGGCCCGCTCACCCTCGTAACTGCTACGTCGTCGTCCGACGCCGGCGCGCACCCGGGCGCCGCTCGCTCGGCCGGGTCACCGGGTCGCCGGCCTCCTTCGCCGCGTCCCGGCGCTGCGCGCCGAAGGCGGCGAGCGCCTCGGCGAGCTTGTGCACCGACGGCTCCGGGGACAGCACGTCCACCCGCAGACCGTGCTCCTCGGCGGTCTTCGCGGTGGCCGGGCCGATACACGCGATCACGGTCACGTTGTGCGGCTTGCCCGCGATGCCGACCAGGTTGCGCACCGTCGAGGACGAGGTGAACAGGACCGCGTCGAAGCCGCCGCCCTTGATCGCCTCGCGGGTGTCGGCCGGCGGCGGCGAGGCGCGGACCGTGCGGTACGCGGTGACGTCGTCGACCTCCCAGCCCAGCTCGATCAGCCCGGCCACCAGGGTCTCGGTGGCGATGTCGGCGCGCGGCAGGAACACCCGGTCGATCGGGTCGAAGACCGGGTCGTAGGGCGGCCAGTCCTCCAGCAGCCCGGCGGCGGACTGCTCGCCGGAGGGCACCAGATCCGGCTTGACGCCGAAGTCGATCAGCGCGGCGGCGGTCTGCTCGCCGACCGCGGCGACCTTGATCCCGGCGAAGGCGCGGGCGTCGAGACCGTACTCCTCGAACTTCTCCCGGACCGCCTTGACGGCGTTCACGCTGGTGAAGGCGATCCACTCGTAGCGGCCGGTGACCAGGCCCTTGACCGCGCGCTCCATCTGCTGGGGCGTGCGCGGCGGTTCGACGGCGATCGTCGGGACCTCGTGCGGCACCGCGCCGTAGGAACGCAGCTGGTCGGAGAGCGACGCGGCCTGCTCCTTCGTGCGCGGGACGAGCACCCTCCAGCCGAACAGCGGCTTGGACTCGAACCACGCGAGCTGGTCGCGCTGGGCGGCGGAGCTGCGCTCTCCGACCACGGCTATGACCGGCCGGTGGCCCTCGGGCGAGGGCAGCACCTTGGCCTGCTTGAGGGTCTGGGCGATCGTCCCGAGGGTCGCCGTCCAGGTGCGCTGGCGGGTGGTGGTGCCCGCGATCGTCACGGTGAGCGGGGTGTCGGGCTTGCGGCCCGCCGAGACCAGCTCACCGGCGGCGGCCGCGACCGCGTCCAGCGTGGTGGAGACGACGGCGGTCGCGTCGCTCGCGCCGACCTCGCCCCAGCACCGGTCGGAGGCCGTACGGGCGTCGACGAAGCGGACGTCCGCGCCCTGCGCGTCACGCAGCGGCACACCGGCGTACGCGGGCACGCCGACGGCGTTCGCGATGCCCGGGACGACCTCGAAGGGCACCCCGGCGGCGGCGCAGGCGAGCATTTCCGCCCCCGCGTCCCCGTCCAGGCCCGGGTCGCCCGCGACAGCACGGACCACCCGCCTGCCGCCCTTCGCGGCCTCCATGACAAGATTGGCCGCATCCCTGAGAACGGGTACACCGGCGGCTGTTGACGAGACGTCAACAACCGTCAGCTCAGGCGTGCTCACGCCTGCTCGCGCATGGCTGCGAACGACGTCGAGCACCTCGGGCTCGGCGACAAGGACGTCCGCGCTCGCCAGCGCCTCGACGGCGCGCAGGGTCAGCAGTCCCGGGTCGCCGGGACCGGCGCCGAGAAAGGTGACCTGACCTTGGGCGGACAGGGCAGGAAAGTCGGATGCGGCGGGGCCGGTGGGGCTCAAAGTGCTCGCTCCCCCATAAGACCGGCCGCACCCTTGGCGAGCATCTCGGCCGCGAGTTCGCGACCGAGGGCCGCCGCGTCGTCGTGCGACGTGGGGACGGGACCGGTGGTGGACAGCTGTACGAGCGAGGAACCGTCGGTGGTACCGACGACTCCGCGCAGGCGCAGTTCGTTGACAACCTGTCCGTCGACCAGGAGGTCGGCCAGCGCACCCACAGGTGCGGAGCAGCCGGCCTCCAGGGCGGCGAGCAGGGCACGCTCGGCGGTCACGGCGACCCGGGTGTACGGGTCGTCGAGCTCGGCGAGCGCGGCGGCGAGGTCGGCGCTGGACGCGGCGCACTCGATCGCCAGTGCTCCCTGGCCGGGAGCGGGCAGGACGGTGTCGACCGGCAGGAAGTCGGTCACCTCACCGCTCCGGCCGAGACGGCTGAGCCCGGCGGCGGCGAGAACCACCGCGTCGAGCTTCCCGTCACGCACGAACCCGATCCGCGTGTCGACGTTGCCCCGGATGGGGACGGTCTCGATCCGCAGACCGCGGGAACGGGCGTACGCGTTGAGCTGCGCCATGCGGCGCGGCGAACCGGTGCCGATGCGAGCGCCGTCGGGCAGCTGCTCGAAGCTCAGCCCGTCCCGGGCGACCAGCGCGTCGCGCGGGTCCTCGCGCTGCGGCACGGCCGCCAGCACGAGGTCGTCGGGCTGGCTGGTCGGCAGGTCCTTGAGCGAGTGGACGGCGAAGTCCACCTCGCCGCGCGCCAGCGCCTCGCGCAGGGCCGCGACGAACACGCCGGTGCCGCCGATCTGCGCCAGGTGCTCGCGGGAGGTGTCCCCGTACGTGGTGATCTCGACGAGCTCGACGGCGCGCCCGGTCACCTCGCGAACCGCCTCGGCGACGAGTCCGGACTGGGCCATGGCGAGCTTGGAGCGCCGGGTGCCCAGCCGGAGCGGCGCGGCGCCTCGCGCGTCCGGCGATGAGTTGTCGGTCATGACCGCCCTCTATTCGGGTCGTTCAGGTCGGCCCGGGAGACGGCGGCCACCGTCTGCGGGTCGAGGTCGAAGAGTTCGCGCAGCGCGTCCGCGTACCCGGCGCCGCCGGGCTCGCTGGCGAGCTGCTTGACCCGCACGGTGGGCGCGTGCAGGAGTTTGTCGACGACGCGGCGCACCGTCTGGGTGATCTCGGCGCGCTGCTTCTCGTCCAGGTCGGGAAGGCGGCCGTCCAGCCGGGCGATCTCGCCGGCGACCACGTCGGCGGCCATGGTGCGCAGGGCGACCACGGTCGGGGCGACGTGCGCGGCGCGCTGGGCGGCGCCGAAGGCGGCCACCTCGTCGGACACGATGGTGCGGACCCGGTCCACATCGGCGGCCATCGGGGCGTCGGCGGACGCCTCCGCGAGCGACTCGATGTCGACGAGGCGCACACCGTCGATGCGGTGGGCCGCGCCGTCGATGTCGCGCGGCATGGCGAGGTCGAGCAGGGCGAGCCGGACGGGTCCGGTGGACTGGGCGGGCACGGTGACCCGGCGCAGCGCGGTCGCCGGACCGGCGTGCGCGGCGGAGGTGGCGGAACCGTTCTCCACCCAGGCGGCGTGCTGGTCGACGTCGGCCGGGGCCGGGGTGACGGTGGCCGCGGGCTTCTCGGGCGCGGCGTCCAGCGTCACGCCCAGGGCGTCGGCGAGGGCGTCGGCGGTGAGCACGAGGCCGGTGGAACCGGTGCAGGAGACGACGATGTCGGCACGTGTCAGTTCGTCGCCGACCGCGGACATCTCGACCGCGTGCGCGCGCACCTCCGTGTCGTCGCCCTGCTGGAGGATCTCCACCAGGCGGTCCGCGCGGGAGCGGGTCCGGTTGGCGACGACGACCTCGGCGCAGCCGGTGCGGGCGAGGGTCGCGGCGGCCAGCGAGGACATCGATCCGGCGCCGATGACCAGGGCGCGCTTGCCGCGGGCCCAGCGCTCGGGGTCGGCGCCGGCGGCGAGCTGCTGGAGCCCGAAGGTGACGAGCGACTGCCCGGCCCGGTCGATGCCGGTCTCGCTGTGGGCGCGCTTGCCGACCCGCAGGGCCTGCTGGAAGAGGTCGTTCAGCAGCCGGCCGGCGGTGTGCAGCTCCTGGCCGCGCGCGAGCGCGTCCTTGATCTGGCCGAGGATCTGCCCCTCGCCGACGACCATCGAGTCCAGCCCGCAGGCCACCGAGAAGAGGTGGTGGACGGCCCGGTCCTCGTAGTGCACATAGAGATACGGAGTGAGCTCCTCCAGCCCGACGCCGCTGTGCTGGGCGAGCAGGGTGGACAGCTCGGCGACGCCCGCGTGGAACTTGTCCACGTCGGCGTACAGCTCGATGCGGTTGCAGGTGGCCAGCACGGTGGCCTCGGTCGCGGGTTCCGCGGCGAGGGTGTCCTGGAGCAGCTTGGCCTGAGTCTCGGCAGCGAGCGAGGCCCGCTCCAGTACGGAGACGGGGGCGCTGCGGTGGCTCAGTCCGACGACGAGGAGGCTCATGCCGGCATCACGGCGGGCATGTCCCCGTCGGGTCCCTTCCGGCTGGCGGGCGTGGCACGCATCGGGGGCGCGCCCTCGTCCTCGGCGGCGGAGTCCTCGCCGGCCTTGCGCTGCTCGTGGAACGCGAGGATCTGGAGCTCGATGGAGAGGTCGACCTTGCGTACGTCGACACCCTCGGGCACCGACAGCACGGTCGGCGCGAAGTTCAGGATGGAGGTCACACCGGCGGCGACGAGCCGGTCGCAGACCTGCTGGGCCGCGCCGGGCGGGGTGGTGATCACGCCGATGGACACACCGTTGTCGCTGATGATCCGGTCCAGGTCGTCCGTGTGCTGGACGGCGATCCCGGCCACCGGCGTACCGGCCATGGCGGGGTCCGCGTCGATCAGCGCCGCGACCCGGAAGCCGCGGGAGGCGAAACCGCCGTAGTTGGCGAGGGCCGCGCCGAGGTTACCGATACCGACGATCGCGACCGGCCAGTCCTGGGTGAGCCCGAGCTCACGCGAGATCTGGTAGACGAGATATTCGACGTCGTATCCGACACCGCGGGTGCCGTAGGACCCCAGGTAGCTGAAGTCCTTGCGCAGCTTCGCCGAGTTGACGCCGGCCGCCGTGGCCAGCTCCTCGGAGGAGACCGTGGGGACCGATCGCTCGGAGAGCGCGGTCAGGGCGCGCAGATACAACGGAAGTCGGGCGACGGTGGCCTCGGGAATTCCTCGGCTACGGGTCGCCGGTCGGTGTGTTCGGCCAGTTGCCACGGTGCTCCTGCGGGATGAGCGGGGCTGCAGGCGGCCGTATGTCCCAAGACCGCCCCGTCGAATGCAGGCTATGCCTTTGTGAACGCGTGCACAAAGATGGTGTCCGTTTTGTCCGGTCAAAGTGACCGGGGTCACGCGTATTTCCCGCGCGATCCCGGAACCGGGGACCGCATCGGCCCGTTGCAACCTCGAAGGGGGCAAAGCGGTACACACTCCTCACAGCCAAGCCCCCGAGGCCACTCAAAACGCCCGCAATGTTAACCGGGTTTCGCGTCCGCACCCAGCGCCTTGCGCAGCCTCGCCGGGTCCACACGCCAGAACGTGTGCTGTTCGTCATCGATCAGCACCACCGGAATCTGCTCCCAGTACTCCTTGTGCAGCTCCTCGTCCTCGGTGATGTCCTTCTCCACCCACGACGCACCGGTCTCCGCGCAGACCGCGCTCACCACCGCCCGCGCGTCCTCGCACAGATGACATCCGGGCTTCCCGACCAGCGTGACCACCCGCTCGGCGGGCTTCTTCTTCGTACGGCGCAGCAGAGGACTCATGCCTTCATTCTGCGCCTGCGGGCCACCGCCCCGGGCCGCCCGGAATCGCCCGATTCACCGTTCCGACCCGAAGCGTTCACACCCTCGCATCGCGGCAGGTCGGGCAGGTACGGGCGGACTGGCTATGCTCACCGCATGGCCGCTCTTGGATGGCTCACACCCCGTAGGCGTTCCGCTACCGCACGGAGCGTCCTGGCAGGCGAGGCCGCCGCCGAGGCCGCACGCAAGACCTCGGCCGCCGACGACGACTCCGCCCTCCTGACCGGAACCTCCGAAGAAGCTCCCGAGGAGCCCGCGTTCCCCGTCGCCGGGGACCACCGCGCCGCCGCCTTCTTCGACCTCGACAACACCGTGATGCAGGGCGCCGCGATCTTCCACTTCGGCCGCGGCCTCTACAAGCGGAAGTTCTTCGAACGCCGCGAACTCACCCGGTTCGCCTGGCAGCAGGCCTGGTTCCGGCTGGCCGGCGTCGAGGACCCCGAACACATGCAGGACGCCCGCGACAGCGCCCTGTCCATCGTCAAGGGCCACCGCGTCTCCGAGCTGATGTCCATCGGCGAGGAGATCTACGACGAGTACATGGCCGACCGCATCTGGCCCGGCACCCGCGCCCTGGCCCAGGCCCACCTGGACGCCGGACAGAAGGTCTGGCTGGTCACCGCCGCACCCGTGGAGACCGCCACCATCATCGCCCGCCGCCTCGGCCTGACCGGCGCGCTCGGCACCGTCGCCGAATCGGTCGACGGCGTCTACACCGGCCGGCTGGTCGGCGAACCCCTGCACGGCCCCGCCAAGGCCGAGGCCGTCCGCGCCCTGGCCGCCGCCGAGGGCCTGGACCTGGACCGCTGCGCCGCCTACAGCGACTCGCACAACGACATCCCGATGCTCTCGCTGGTCGGCCACCCGTACGCGATCAACCCGGACACCAAGCTCCGCAAGTACGCCCGCGCCCGCGACTGGCGGCTGCGCGACTACCGCACCGGCCGCAAGGCGGCCAAGGTCGGCATCCCGGCCGCCGCCGGGGTCGGCGCGCTCGCGGGCGGCACGGCCGCCGCCGTCGCCCTGCACCGCCGCCGCCGCTGACCCGCACCCGCCCTCCGTACGCTCCACACCCCGCGCACTCCGCGCCCCGTGCCCCCAGGCCGGTCACGGGGCGCGGCCACGCCCGGACCCGGGCGCCCGATCGTGAGCCGCTCCGGCACCCCGGCCGACGCCCGCTCCGGCCTGCCGGATCGCCGTCGCACGGCCACAACCCGTCGCCCCCGCAGACAGATCACGAAGTAATCCGATCAATAAACGGTCACCAAGTGCTACTTGATTCGTCACTTAGCGATAACAGAAGCGACGGAACCGGTGATTTAGACAACTGGGTGTAGTGCTGCCTGCACGAAGCGTTATTCTCCTCAGACGCATCACGGAGACCGTCACTCGCTACCACGGGTGATGTTTTTCGAACTGCTCGTGATGGAAGCTCTGCCTCTGGGAGTCCCGTGTACCCACACGTCGGGGTTGACGCCTCGGGCCTGGCTACGCTGCGTGCATCGGTCATTGACCGCTTGCGCGGCTTCGTCCCCACCGCGTACGCCGTCCCCGCTTTTGCCACCCCTGCACCTGCCGGCCCTTGTTACGCCCTGGCCGAACGCAGTGCGGCGGTCGGAAGACGCGGCACCCGCGCCGCCTCGACCACCTCGACCGTCCGCCGTCCCACCGCCGACAGCGACAGCGCGCGCATGATGGATCTCGTCGAGCGCGCACAGGCCGGTGAGGCGGACGCCTTCGGCCGCCTGTACGACCAGTACAGCGACACCGTGTACCGGTACATCTACTACCGCGTGGGCGGCAAGGCGACCGCGGAGGACCTCACCAGTGAGACCTTCCTCCGCGCGCTGCGCCGTATCTCCACGTTCACCTGGCAGGGCCGCGATTTCGGCGCCTGGCTGGTCACCATCGCTCGCAATCTGGTCGCCGACCACTTCAAATCCAGTCGTTTCCGACTGGAAGTGACCACCGGCGAAATGCTCGACGCCAACGAGGTGGCGCGCAGCCCCGAGGACTCCGTCCTGGAGTCCCTCTCCAACGCGGCCCTGCTCCAGGCCGTGCGGCGGCTCAACCCCCAGCAACAGGAGTGCGTCACCCTGCGGTTCCTCCAAGGCCTCTCGGTCGCCGAGACCGCCCGGGTGATGGGCAAGAACGAGGGCGCGATCAAGACCCTCCAGTACCGAGCCGTACGGACGCTCGCCCGGCTCCTGCCGGACGACGCCCGCTGACCGAACCGCTGCGTGACCGTCCCGTCACGCACTGGTCCGATCATCTTTCGTGCGTAACCCAAGTGCCGCGCGCCTCGTTGTGCCGGTTGCAGGCCCCCTGCCGTCACCCCCTGTCCGTCTCCGCTCACTCCATCGAGTGGAAACGCTCAAGGTGTGCAACTTCCGGACCGCCAGGGGAGTCGACCGTCATGACGAGAGGAGGTGCCGCCAGTGATCGCAAACGTTTCGGCACACCGGCGGGCGAACGCCTTCGCCCAGGCCCTGGAGGAGCAGACCCCCCAGGGTGCGGCGGCCGTACAGCCCGCGGAGCCGGCCGACCAGGCCGACCGCGGACCGCTGTTGGCCCTGGCGAACGGCCTCGGTGAGCTACCGAAGCCGCAGTTGGACCCCGAGGTCAAAGTGGTGCAGCGAGCACAGCTCGTCGCGGCCATGGAGGCCATGTTCGCCGAGGGCGGCGCGTCCACGGGCCCTACGGTGCCCGTGCAACGGGGCAAGGGGGCCCACCGGGCCTCACCACTGCGGAAATTGCGCCCCCGCTCCCGCTGGGCGAAGGGTCTCACCGCCGGCGGGCTCACCGTCGGCGTGGCCGCGGGAGCCTTCGGCGGAGTGGCCGCCGCCAGCTCCGACGCCCTCCCCGGTGATTCGCTGTACGGGCTGAAGCGCGGGATGGAGGACATCAGCCTCGGCATGGCCAAGGGCGACGCCGACCGCGGCGAGGTCTATCTCGACCAGGCCTCCACCCGGCTCAGCGAGGCCCGCAGACTCATGGAGCGCGGCCGCTCCGGCGCACTCGACCACGAATCCCTCGGCGCCGTCAGACGCGCGCTCAACGGCATGTCCCACGACGCGTCCGAGGGCCACCGCCTGCTCCGCGCCGCCTATCAGCGCGACGGAGCGATCGGCCCCATCCAGACCCTGGACACCTTCTCCCGCTCGCACCGCGACACCTGGAGCAGCCTCCGCGACCGGCTGCCCGTCCAGCTCACCGACGTCCGCGACGAGGTCAGCTCGGTCTTCGACGCCATGGAGGAAGAAGTCGCACCGCTCCAGTCGCTCCTGCCCCGCCCCCCGGGCGAGGACAAGAACACCGGACGCGCCGACACCACCACCCCGGACACCGGTTCGCCCCGGACCGACGCCCCCGCATCCCCGGCCGCCCCCGAGCAGCCCGGAGACCGCACCGACGGCAACAGCACCACCCCCAAGCCCTCCGGCTCTCCGGGCTCCGCCGACACCACCCCGGACGACGGGCTGCTCGGCGGCGGCACGGACGGTCTGCTGGACGACCTCCCGACGGACGGCCTCACCAAGCCCTCCCCCGAGAGCAAGCCCAGCGCGCCGGCCGCCCCGGACGTCACCCTGCCCCCGCTCCTCCCCGGGCTCCTCCCGGGCCTCGGCATCGACGGCGAGAACCTCAGGCCGTAGCTCCCGAGCCCACAGAGGGAGGGGCCGGTACGCCATCGCGTACCGGCCCCTCCCCTGTGCAACTGATCAGAACGGGCAGGTCAACCGGGCAGGTCAGAAGAAGACCGACCGCCGCTGCACCAGCAGCTTGTACAGCGTGTGCTGGATCTGCTCGCGCACCTGGTCCGTCAGGTTGAACATCAGCATCGGGTCCTCCGCCGCCTCCGGCGGATATCCGTCCGTCGGAATCGGCTCACCGAACTGGATCGTCCACTTCGTCGGCAGCGGCAGCGCGCCCAGCGGCCCCAGCCACGGGAACGTCGGCGTGATCGGGAAGTACGGGAAGCCCAGCAGCCGGGCCAGCGTCTTCGCGTTGCCGATCATCGGGTAGATCTCCTCCGCGCCCACGATCGAGCACGGCACGATCGGCGCACCCGCGCGCAGCGCCGTCGACACGAATCCGCCACGGCCGAAGCGCTGAAGCTTGTAGCGCTCGCCGAACGGCTTGCCGATGCCCTTGAAGCCCTCCGGCATCACGCCGACGATCTCACCCGTCTCCAGCAGCCGCTGCGCGTCCTCCGCGCAGGCCAGCGTGTGACCGGCCTTGCGCGCCAGTTCGTTGACGACCGGGAGATGGAAGACCAGATCGGCGGCGAGCAGCCGCAGATGCCGCTCGGCCGGATGGTTGTCGTGCACCGCGACCTGGAGCATCAGTCCGTCCAGCGGCAGCGTCCCGGAGTGGTTGGCCACGATGAGCGCCCCGCCGTCCGACGGGATGTTCTCGATGCCCTTCACCTCGACCCGGAAATACTTGTCGGCCAGCGGGCGCAGCGCCGACATCAGGACCTGGTCGGTGAGCTCCTTGTCGTACCCGAACTCGTCGACGTCGTAGTCACCGGTGACCCGCCGCCGCAGGAACGCGAGCCCGCCCGCGATCCGCCGCTCCCAGCCGCCGCCCGCGGAACCCTCCACGTCCACCGCATCGCCGCGGGGCTCCTGCGGCACCTGCTCCGCCTCCACGGGCGGCTCGGGCACCTGCGCCCCCGGCAGGGCGCTCAGCGGAGCCGCCGAGCCGTCACCTCGACCGCCGCCGGGGCCGCCCGCCCCGGTCCGGCGCCGCGCCGGACGCGATGTGCCACCGGACCGCGAACGGTCGTCGTCGAACGGAATGACCTTGGCGTCCGCCATCGTCGGTGCGCTCCTCTACCTGGCGCCATGAGTCGTCTGTACCGCACCGGACCCGCGCTCCCGCGGCCCGGCGCCTCCCGGAAGCGGCAGCGCCGCCAGCCGGTCCACCACCCCGCCCACCGTCGCCGGCGGCAGCAGCCCCGGCCCCCGGCTCCGCGCGAACTCCGCGAACGTCTCCGCCGTGGTGAACTTCGGCCGGAAACCGAGGGTCTCGCGCATCTGCACGGTCGAGACCACCCTGCCATGGGTGAGCAGCCGGATCTGTTCCGGCGAGAAGTCGGTCATGCCGATCGTACGGAGCGCCGAGCCGACCCAGGTGACGGCGGGCAGCAGCACCGGCACGGTCGGCCTGCCCAGCCGCCGCGAGCACTGCGACAGCAGCAGCACCCCGTCACCGGCGATGTTGAACGTGCCGCTGTTCAGCGTCCCGCGCCGGGGCTCGTTCGCCGCGATCCCCAGGACGTCGATCACATCGTCCTCGTGCACGAACTGGAGCCGCGGGTCGTAGCCGAAGACGGTCGGCAGGACGGGCAGCGACAGATAGTCGGCGAGCGGCGAGTCCGGGTGCGGCCCCAGGATGTTGGCGAACCGCAGCACGCACACCGCCACGTCCGGCCGGCGGCGGGCGAAGCCCCGTACGTACCCCTCGACCTCCACCGCGTCCTTCGCGAAGCCGCCGCTGGGCAGCGACTTGGGCGGGGTGGTCTCGGTGAACACGGCGGGGTCGCGGGGCGCCGACCCGTACACGCTCGTACTGGACTTCACCACGAGCCGTCGCACCGTCGGCGACTTCTGGCAGGCGCCGAGCAGCTGCATGGTGCCGATGACGTTGGTCTCCTTGATCGCCGTCCGGCCGCCGGCGCCGAGCGCCTTGCCGGAGACGTCCAGATGAACCACCGTGTCGACGGCGTACTCGGCCAGGATCCGCGCTATGGCCGACTGCCGGATGTCGGCGCGGACGAACTCCGCGTCGCCCAGCTGATGCGCGGGCGCGACCGCGTCGACGGCGATCACCCGGTCCACCCCGGGCTCGCGCTGCACGCGCCGGACGAAGCGGCCTCCCAGCTGCCGGGCCACTCCGGTGACGAGCACGACCTTTCCCAAGACCCGGCTCCCCTGCTTCCCGCGGTAACTTCCCTGGCCGTCACCGTAGCGGGTGGACGCCGCCCTGTGATGACCCCAGGCCCCGAAACGCACCGCAGCCCTCCCGCCGGTAGGGCGGAAGGGCTGCGGATCTCACGAACTGCGTTCGCTTACTTCTTGTTGCGACGCTGAACGCGCGTGCGCTTGAGCAGCTTGCGGTGCTTCTTCTTGGCCATCCGCTTGCGCCGCTTCTTGATAACAGAGCCCACGACTACCCTCGCTTACTTCATCTTCACTGGTGCGGGGCGTCTGGGCCCACACGACCTACGTCGGCCTAGCCTACCCGCCACCGTCCGAGGGACGTAATCCGCAGGCAACCTCCGGCTGACCTCAGGCTGATTCCACCCCCACGAAGGACTCGCGGAGATACGCGTGAACCGCTTGCTCCGGCACCCGGAAGGACCTGCCCACCCGGATCGCCGGCAGATGACCACTGTGCACCAAGCGGTACACGGTCATCTTCGACACTCGCATGACCGAGGCGACTTCCGCCACAGTCAGAAACTTGACCTCGTTGAGAGGCCTCTCGCTGCCAGCAGCCATGACCCACCTGTACCTTCCGCACCGGACGCGCACCGGCTTCCCCTCCGGTGACTCTTCGTCGTTGTGCGCTCACTCACCAGATTAGGGGCGGGTGGTGCGAGTGGGGAAGAGGAGGGGCGGTCGACGGCCTACTGTGACAGACGGGCCCGATTGAGCACATAGCGCGTCAACGGCCGGTAAAACGGGGCCCGTACGCCGTCGTCGACCGGAACCACGACGGACACCCGGCCCTCCGCCTCCCCCACGAACAGCGCCGGATCGTCCGTGTCCGCCGGCCCGATCGCCTCGATCCCCAGCTGACCTGCACCGCAGACCCAGCCGTGATCCCCGATCACCAGCTCCGGCAGCACCCCGAGCCGCTCCGCCGCGTCCTGGAGCGCGAGCCGCACCGGAAGCGGCGAATGCGTGTGCGCGCCGGTCTCGCCCCCCGTGGGCCGCCCCCCTGGTTCGCGCACCAGGGCAACACCCCGTACGTAGTCGAGGTTGTACGTACGTACGCCAAACCGGGTCGTTATGTCGACACATCTCCCCTGCGCAGGGGTGAGAACAGGACAGCCCGCCGCCGACAGAGCGTCTGCCAGCCCGGCGTAGAAACCGAGCAGCCGGTGCGGATGACCGGTCCCCAGCAGCACCGGAGCCCGCCGCTCGGCCACCAGCGCCAACCGCTCGGCGAACGCGTCCAGCGCGGCCACCGTCCGGTCCGGGTCGATCGCGTCGGGCCCGCTCACATGCGCGGGATCCGCCGAGACCCCGCACCGGTCCGCCATCAGCCGCAGCAGCTCGCCCTCACCCCAGGCCCGCTCGGGCGCGAGCCCCAGCATCACCCGCGGATCCCGGGCGGCGAACAGCCGGTAGCTGCGCAGACTGTTCTCGCGCGGCGTGGCCACGGGCCCGGCCAGCCGGGCCGCCAGCAGATGGGCGCGTAACGCCCCGGTGCTCAACACCCCTGGGATGCTGCCGTATCGCGGAGCCACGGCGGACCGGATTCCCGGTACGCCCCACCGTTGGCGTAACGCACGGCACAATGCCCGCGTACGCCCGGCCGCACCTCTCAGGTCAGCAGCCCCCGCAGCGGGAACGCCGCCCTCCGGGACGCCAGCACCGCCTGGTCCAGCCGGTCGGCCGGATCGTAGCCGTCCTCCCACGCCTTCCAGGACGGCGTACGCCCGTCGGTCATCCTGCCCGGCCCCAACTGCCGCGTACGGGCGTAGACGAGATCCCGCCAGGACGGCGGCACCACCGACTCCGGATCGACGGGCGCGTGCGCCGCGATCCCGACGAGATGCGTCCACGACCGGGGCACCACGTCCACCACCGCGTATCCGCCGCCGCCGAGCGCCACCCAGCGCCCGTCGGCATGGTCGTGCGCCAGCCGGTGACAGGACTCCATGACCGCCCGCTGGGCGTCCAGCGACACCGCGAGATGGGCGAGCGGGTCCTCGAAGTGGGTGTCGGCCCCGTGCTGGGTGACGAGCACCTGGGGCCGGAAGTCGGCCAGCAGCTCGGGCACCACGGCGTGGAACGCCCGCAGCCACCCCTCGTCCCCGGTCCCGGCGGGCAGCGCCACGTTCACCGCGGAACCCTCGCCCGCCCCGGCCCCGGTCTCCTCCGGCCACCCGGTCTGCGGGAACAGCGTCCGCGGATGCTCGTGCAGCGAGATCGTCAGTACGCGCGGGTCCTCCCAGAACGCGGCCTGCACCCCGTCGCCGTGGTGCA
Organism: Streptomyces sp. iso_384; assembly: GCF_056172905.1. Taxonomy (NCBI): domain Bacteria; kingdom Bacillati; phylum Actinomycetota; class Actinomycetes; order Kitasatosporales; family Streptomycetaceae; genus Streptomyces; species Streptomyces sp. iso_384. Next base: position 556,982 of record NZ_JBWBTT010000001.1, on the reverse strand, counting down.
CGTCCACATCGACGTACGCGACCCGCTCCGCGCCCAGCTCCAGCAGCCGGGCGATGGCGAGCGCCGGATCGTTGTAGACGCAGAACCCGGCGGCCGAACCGGGCATGGCGTGATGCAGCCCCCCGGTGAAGTTCACCGCGTGCTCGCTCTCGCCCCGCCACACGGCCTCGGCGGCGCCCACCGACAGCCCGGCGATCAGCGCGGACGCCTCGTGCATCCCGGCGAACGCCGGATCGTCCACGGTCCCGAGCCCGTAGTTCTGGTCGGCGGCCCGCGGATTCAGCGAGGCGGCCCGCACCGCCGCCACATAGTCCTCGCGGTGCACGAGCCGCAGGGTGGAGTCCCCGGCGGACTTCGCCGACCGCAGATCCACCGCCCCGTCGAGCCCGAACGCCCGCACGAGCCCCATCGTCAGGTCCAGCCGGACCGGATCCATGGGGTGGGTGTCCCCGAAGTCGTATCCCGTAACTGCGTCATCCCACATCAGCTGTGCGCGCCCGCTCATGCCCGCCACCGTATCGGGCGGGGTTCGGCGCGAACGCGCGGGCATACACGAGCGTCACCAGCACCAGACCCATCGGTACGAGCATGGCTCCCCGATAGCTCCACGCATCGCCCAGAGCGCCCACGAGCGGCGAACCGATCAGGAACCCCACATAGTTGAAGATATTCAGCCGGGCCACGGCAGCATCGCTGTTCTCCGGGAACATCCGCCCGGCCGCCGCGAAGGTCTGCGGCACGATCACGCACAGCCCGAACCCGAGCATCGTGAACCCGAGCATCCCCACCCAGGCCCCCGGCGCCAGCGCCACCACCGCGAACCCGCCGGCCGCCAGCAGACTTCCGCCCCGCACCACAGCGACCGCCCCGAACCGCCGCACCCCGAGGTCCCCCACGGCCCGGCCCAGCAGGGTCGTCACCATGTAGACGTTGTACGGAACGGTCGCGAGCTGCTCGGAGCTGCCCAGCACGTCCTGGAGGTACTTGGCACTCCAGTTGGAGACGGTCGAGTCCCCGATGTACGCGAAGGTCATGACGAGACACAACGGCAACAACAGCTTGAACGACAGTCCCCCGCCCGCACCTCCACCACCGGAGCGCGCTTCCTCCTCCGGCCCCTTCCCCTCCGTGTACCACCGGCTCCCGGCCAGCGCGGCCGGCAACAGCACCACCACGACGGGCAGATAGGACACGAACAACGAGAGGTCCCACCGCGCCCCGACCCACGCCAGCGACGCCCCCGCGATCCCGCCGAGGCTGTACGCCGCGTGGAACCCGAGCATGATGCTGCGCCCGTACGCCCGTTGGAGGCTGACGCCCAACATGTTCATGGAGGCGTCCAGCGCCCCGACGGCCAGCCCGAAGACGCCGAGCGCGACGGCGACGTGCCACACCTCCCGCCCGGCGCCCACCCCGAGCAGGGCGAGCAGGACGAGGGGCTGGGCCCACCGCAGGACGACGCCTGGCCGCACCCGCGCGACCAGCTTCTCGGTGGCCACACTGCCGGCCCCCGCCAGGATCGGGACAGCGGCGAGGAAGACGGGCAGCAGCCCGTCGGATATCCCGTACTGGTCCTGAATGGCGGGGATACGCGTCACCAGAAGGGCGAAGGCCACCCCTTGGACGCCGAAGCTCAACCCCAGGGAGGCCCTGCCGTGCCGCAAGCCCGCTTCTGTCATGGCCGCGAGCGTAGAGCCAGGCGCTACCCGTGGGTAGACGGATCAGCCGAGCAGTTTCAGGCCAGCAGCTCGGGAAGCTGCGCCATGTCCGAGAAGTGCCCGGTCACTCCGGTGAGCCGGTCGGCGGGCATCATCGACGTGAACCCGTACACGTCCATCCCCGCCGCCCGCGCCGCCTCGACCCCGAGCGGACTGTCCTCGATGACGACGCACCGCTCCGGCGCGACGCCCATCCGCTCGGCGGCGTACAGAAACAGATCCGGCGCCGGCTTGCCCCGCCCGACATCCTCCGAGCTGAAGATCCACTCTTCCTCGAACCACTGGTCGATCCCCGTCTTGCGGTGCCCGACCCGGATGCGCTCGTGGCTCCCGGAGGAGGCGACGCAGTAGTCCACCCCGTCCGCGACGAGCTTCCCGAGCAGTTCCTCGGCCCCGTCCACCGCCACCAGCTCCTGCTGGAAAGCGGCGAACGTACGGGCGTTGAGCGTGGAGTCGAAGTCCTCGGGCAGCTTCTGCCCGGTCCTCTCCTCGACGAGATCGTGCACACGGTGCACGGCGGACCCCATGTAGTCGCGGAGCGACTCGTCGTACGTGGTGGGGTGACCGAGTTCGGTCAGGTAGCCGGAGAGGACGGTGTTGGCGAGCGGCTCACTGTCGACGAGCACACCATCGTTGTCGAAGATGACCAGTTCGTAGCGCATGGTTCGACCCTAGACGTTCAGAACGCAGAAAAGCCCCGTGCCACAAGGCACGGGGCTTTCCCGGAAAAATTGTTCGGCGGCGTCCTACTCTCCCACAGGGTCCCCCCTGCAGTACCATCGGCGCTGAAAGGCTTAGCTTCCGGGTTCGGAATGTAACCGGGCGTTTCCCTAACGCAATGACCACCGAAACACTATGAAAATTTGAACACCGGATGTTTACACGGCTGTTCATTATTTCAGAACTAACACAGTGGACGCGAGCAACTGAGGACAAGCCCTCGGCCTATTAGTACCAGTCAGCTCCACCCGTTACCGGGCTTCCACATCTGGCCTATCAACCCAGTCGTCTACTGGGAGCCTTAACCCTTCAAGAGGGTGGGAATACTCATCTCGAAGCAGGCTTCCCGCTTAGATGCTTTCAGCGGTTATCCTTTCCGAACGTAGCCAACCAGCCATGCCCTTGGCAGGACAACTGGCACACCAGAGGTTCGTCCGTCCCGGTCCTCTCGTACTAGGGACAGCCCTTCTCAATATTCCTACGCGCACAGCGGATAGGGACCGAACTGTCTCACGACGTTCTAAACCCAGCTCGCGTACCGCTTTAATGGGCGAACAGCCCAACCCTTGGGACCGACTCCAGCCCCAGGATGCGACGAGCCGACATCGAGGTGCCAAACCATCCCGTCGATATGGACTCTTGGGGAAGATCAGCCTGTTATCCCCGGGGTACCTTTTATCCGTTGAGCGACAGCGCTTCCACAAGCCACTGCCGGATCACTAGTCCCGACTTTCGTCCCTGCTCGACCCGTCGGTCTCACAGTCAAGCTCCCTTGTGCACTTACACTCAACACCTGATTACCAACCAGGCTGAGGGAACCTTTGGGCGCCTCCGTTACTCTTTAGGAGGCAACCGCCCCAGTTAAACTACCCATCAGACACTGTCCCTGATCCGGATCACGGACCCAGGTTAGACATCCAGCACGACCAGAGTGGTATTTCAACGACGACTCCACAACCACTGGCGTGGCCGCTTCAAAGTCTCCCACCTATCCTACACAAGCCGAACCGAACACCAATATCAAACTATAGTAAAGGTCCCGGGGTCTTTCCGTCCTGCTGCGCGAAACGAGCATCTTTACTCGTAGTGCAATTTCACCGGGCCTATGGTTGAGACAGTCGAGAAGTCGTTACGCCATTCGTGCAGGTCGGAACTTACCCGACAAGGAATTTCGCTACCTTAGGATGGTTATAGTTACCACCGCCGTTTACTGGCGCTTAAGTTCTCAGCTTCGCCGACCCGAAAGTCAGCTAACCGGTCCCCTTAACGTTCCAGCACCGGGCAGGCGTCAGTCCGTATACATCGCCTTACGGCTTCGCACGGACCTGTGTTTTTAGTAAACAGTCGCTTCTCGCTGGTCTCTGCGGCCACCCCCAGCTCACCGAGTAAATCGGATCACCAGTGATGGCCCCCCTTCTCCCGAAGTTACGGGGGCATTTTGCCGAGTTCCTTAACCATAGTTCACCCGAACGCCTCGGTATTCTCTACCTGACCACCTGAGTCGGTTTAGGGTACGGGCCGCCATGAAACTCGCTAGAGGCTTTTCTCGACAGCATAGGATCATCCACTTCACCACAATCGGCTCGGCATCAGGTCTCACCCTTAACGTGTGACGGATTTACCTACCACACGGGCTACACCCTTACCCCGGGACAACCACCGCCCGGGCTGGACTACCTTCCTGCGTCACCCCATCGCTTACCTACTACAAGTCTGGTTCATCGGCTCCACCACTACCCTCAACTCCGAAGAGATCGGGCCGGCTTCACGGACTTAGCATCGCCTGATTCAGTACTGGGCGTTTCAAAGCGGGTACCGGAATATCAACCGGTTGTCCATCGACTACGCCTGTCGGCCTCGCCTTAGGTCCCGACTTACCCTGGGCAGATCAGCTTGACCCAGGAACCCTTAGTCAATCGGCGCACACGTTTCTCACGTGTGTATCGCTACTCATGCCTGCATTCTCACTCGTGAACCGTCCACAACTCGCTTCCGCGGCTGCTTCACCCGGCACACGACGCTCCCCTACCCATCCACACAGGCGTTGGCCCTATATGTGTGAATGACACGACTTCGGCGGTACGCTTGAGCCCCGCTACATTGTCGGCGCGGAATCACTTGACCAGTGAGCTATTACGCACTCTTTCAAGGGTGGCTGCTTCTAAGCCAACCTCCTGGTTGTCTCTGCGACTCCACATCCTTTCCCACTTAGCGTACGCTTAGGGGCCTTAGTCGATGCTCTGGGCTGTTTCCCTCTCGACCATGGAGCTTATCCCCCACAGTCTCACTGCCGCGCTCTCACTTACCGGCATTCGGAGTTTGGCTAAGGTCAGTAACCCGGTAGGGCCCATCGCCTATCCAGTGCTCTACCTCCGGCAAGAAACACACGACGCTGCACCTAAATGCATTTCGGGGAGAACCAGCTATCACGGAGTTTGATTGGCCTTTCACCCCTAACCACAGGTCATCCCCCAGGTTTTCAACCCTGGTGGGTTCGGTCCTCCACGAAGTCTTACCTCCGCTTCAACCTGCCCATGGCTAGATCACTCCGCTTCGGGTCTAGAGCGTGCAACTCAAACGCCCTATTCGGACTCGCTTTCGCTACGGCTTCCCCACACGGGTTAACCTCGCTACACACCGCTAACTCGCAGGCTCATTCTTCAAAAGGCACGCAGTCACGACTGACAGCACAAGTACTGCCAGCGACGCTCCCACGGCTTGTAGGCACACGGTTTCAGGTACTATTTCACTCCGCTCCCGCGGTACTTTTCACCATTCCCTCACGGTACTATCCGCTATCGGTCACCAGGGAATATTTAGGCTTAGCGGGTGGTCCCGCCAGATTCACACGGGATTTCTCGGGCCCCGTGCTACTTGGGTGTCTCTCAAACGAGCCGTTGATGTTTCAGCTACGGGGGTCTTACCCTCTACGCCGGACCTTTCGCATGTCCTTCGCCTACATCAACGGTTTCTGACTCGTCTCACAGCCGGCAGACTATGAAAGAGAGATCCCACAACCCCGAATGCGCAACCCCTGCCGGGTATCACACGCATACGGTTTGGCCTCATCCAGTTTCGCTCGCCACTACTCCCGGAATCACGGTTGTTTTCTCTTCCTGAGGGTACTGAGATGTTTCACTTCCCCTCGTTCCCTCCACACTGCCTATGTGTTCAGCAGCGGGTGACAGCCCATGACGACTGCCGGGTTTCCCCATTCGGAAACCCCCGGATCAAAGCTTGGTTGACAGCTCCCCGGGGACTATCGTGGCCTCCCACGTCCTTCATCGGTTCCTGGTGCCAAGGCATCCACCGTGCGCCCTTAAAAACTTGGCCACAGATGCTCGCGTCCACTGTGCAGTTCTCAAACAACGACCAGCCACCCATCACCCCACCCTTCACAGGCGAGTTCACTGGGGCCGGATCAGAAGGACAGCCATTCCGGCCGCACCCTCAGACACCCAACAACGTGCCCGACACAACCGATCTCTCACCACGTTCCACGCCGAAGCAGTACTAGCAGTAATCAACCTGTCGTGCCGAATAGTCAACGTTCCACCCATGAGCAACCAGCACCGAACATTCGCCGGTGTACTGGCCTCTGACCAAACCGAAGCCTGGTAAGAAGTGCTCCTTAGAAAGGAGGTGATCCAGCCGCACCTTCCGGTACGGCTACCTTGTTACGACTTCGTCCCAATCGCCAGTCCCACCTTCGACAGCTCCCTCCCACAAGGGGTTGGGCCACCGGCTTCGGGTGTTACCGACTTTCGTGACGTGACGGGCGGTGTGTACAAGGCCCGGGAACGTATTCACCGCAGCAATGCTGATCTGCGATTACTAGCAACTCCGACTTCATGGGGTCGAGTTGCAGACCCCAATCCGAACTGAGACCGGCTTTTTGAGATTCGCTCCGCCTCGCGGCATCGCAGCTCATTGTACCGGCCATTGTAGCACGTGTGCAGCCCAAGACATAAGGGGCATGATGACTTGACGTCGTCCCCACCTTCCTCCGAGTTGACCCCGGCAGTCTCCTGTGAGTCCCCATCACCCCGAAGGGCATGCTGGCAACACAGAACAAGGGTTGCGCTCGTTGCGGGACTTAACCCAACATCTCACGACACGAGCTGACGACAGCCATGCACCACCTGTATACCGACCACAAGGGGGGCACCATCTCTGATGCTTTCCGGTATATGTCAAGCCTTGGTAAGGTTCTTCGCGTTGCGTCGAATTAAGCCACATGCTCCGCTGCTTGTGCGGGCCCCCGTCAATTCCTTTGAGTTTTAGCCTTGCGGCCGTACTCCCCAGGCGGGGAACTTAATGCGTTAGCTGCGGCACCGACGACGTGGAATGTCGCCAACACCTAGTTCCCAACGTTTACGGCGTGGACTACCAGGGTATCTAATCCTGTTCGCTCCCCACGCTTTCGCTCCTCAGCGTCAGTAATGGCCCAGAGATCCGCCTTCGCCACCGGTGTTCCTCCTGATATCTGCGCATTTCACCGCTACACCAGGAATTCCGATCTCCCCTACCACACTCTAGCTAGCCCGTATCGAATGCAGACCCGGGGTTAAGCCCCGGGCTTTCACATCCGACGTGACAAGCCGCCTACGAGCTCTTTACGCCCAATAATTCCGGACAACGCTTGCGCCCTACGTATTACCGCGGCTGCTGGCACGTAGTTAGCCGGCGCTTCTTCTGCAGGTACCGTCACTTTCGCTTCTTCCCTGCTGAAAGAGGTTTACAACCCGAAGGCCGTCATCCCTCACGCGGCGTCGCTGCATCAGGCTTTCGCCCATTGTGCAATATTCCCCACTGCTGCCTCCCGTAGGAGTCTGGGCCGTGTCTCAGTCCCAGTGTGGCCGGTCGCCCTCTCAGGCCGGCTACCCGTCGTCGCCTTGGTAGGCCATTACCCCACCAACAAGCTGATAGGCCGCGGGCTCATCCTTCACCGCCGGAGCTTTTAACCCCGTCCCATGCGGGACAGAGTGTTATCCGGTATTAGACCCCGTTTCCAGGGCTTGTCCCAGAGTGAAGGGCAGATTGCCCACGTGTTACTCACCCGTTCGCCACTAATCCACCCCGAAAGGCTTCATCGTTCGACTTGCATGTGTTAAGCACGCCGCCAGCGTTCGTCCTGAGCCAGGATCAAACTCTCCGTGAATGTTTACCCGTAATCGGGTGCACACATCACGAGAGCGGAACAACCGGTCGGAATAAGACCCGTTGTTCACAGCGTCCTCGCTGTGTAATTGCCTACCCGGTCACCGAAGTGAACCCGGTAGGACTTTCAAAGGAACCACCAACCTGCCGAAGCAGGCCGGGGTATCAACATATCTGGCGTTGACTTTTGGCACGCTGTTGAGTTCTCAAGGAACGGACGCTTCCTTCGGTCCCGTTTCACCGGGGCCCTCCGGGCGCTTCCCTTCGTTCTTGCGTTTCCGACTCTATCAGACTCTTTCGTGTCCGATTCCCGGCCGAAGCGGGTCAAGCGGTTTTCGCTTTCCAGGTCCTTCGCTTTCGCGTTTTCCCTTTCCGGCGAGTCCGACTCTATCAGATCCTTTCGGGCCTGATTCCCAGTCAGCGGGGCTTGTCTTCCCGGCCGTTGGGCCGTTCCGACGAGTGAGACTTTAGCGGAATCCTGCCCCCCGACGCTAATCGGGGTGCGTTCCTTCGAACGCGGATTCCTCATTTCGCGAGAGCACACGAAAAAGCATGCGACACGAGGTCGCGTGTTCTGTCGTGGTTACTGCGGAATGGCTGTCCGGGGACCGACCGGGGTCGGCGCTCACGTCGGACAACTCGGAGCACACTACGGATCTGCCGGGGGCGTGTCAACCCCCGGCGGGAGCCGTGGGTCAGCCGTTGCCGGAGGCCAGTTCGCGGCTGCGGTCGCGGGCCGCTTCCAGGGCGGCGATGAGGGCCGCGCGTACTCCGTGGTTCTCCAGTTCGCGGATGGCGCTGATGGTCGTGCCGGCCGGGCTGGTGACGGCCTCGCGGAGCTTGACCGGGTGCTCGCCGCTGTCGCGGAGCATGACGGCGGCGCCGATCGCGGCCTGGACGATGAGGTCGTGGGCCTGGGCCCGGGGCAGGCCGAGCAGGATGCCCGCGTCGGTCATGGCCTCGACCAGGAAGTAGAAGTAGGCGGGGCCGGAGCCGGAGAGGGCGGTCGCCGCGTCCTGCTGGGACTCCGGTACGCGCAGGGTCTTGCCGACGCCGCCGAAGATCTCCTCGGCGGCGGCGAGGTGCGTACCGGTGGCGTGGCTGCCCGCCGAGATGACGGACATGCCCTCGTCGACGAGGACCGGGGTGTTGGGCATGACCCGCACGACCGGGGTGTCCGGGGTGAGCCGGTCCTCGATGAACGCGGTGGTGATGCCGGCCGCGGCGCTGATGACCAGACGGTCGGCGGTGACGTGCGGTGCGAGTTCGTCCAGGAGCTTGCCCATGTCCTGCGGCTTGACCGCGAGGATGAGGATGTCGGCGTTCTTGGCCGCCTCCGCGTTGGTGACGGACTCGACCCCGTACCGCGTGTGCAGTTCCTGGGCCCGGTCGCTGCGGCGGGTGGTCACCAGGAGGTCGGCCGGTCGCCAGCCCGCCCGGATCATCCCGCTGAGCAGGGCCTCGCCGATCTTGCCGGTGCCGAGGACTGCGACTGTCTGGGTCATGCGTTCACCCTCCGGGCGGTGCTGGGCTGTGCTCTTCCCGTCATCCTCGCATCGGGGTTCTCACGGCGTACGGCGGCGGAGGGTGATCGCGCCGAGGCAGAGGACCAGCAGGGCGCTTCCCGCGACGATCGCGATGTCGCGGACGAAGTCGCCGGTGATGTCGGCGTGGTGGAGGACCTGGTTCATGCCGTCGACGGCGTACGACATGGGCAGGACGTTCGAGATCGCCTCCAGGACGGGGTGCATCGCCTCGCGCGGGGTGAACAGGCCGCACAGCAGGAGCTGGGGGAAGATCACCGCCGGCATGAACTGGACCGCCTGGAACTCGGACGCGGCGAACGCGGAGACGAACAGGCCGAGCGCGGTGCCGAGCAGGGCGTCGAGCAGCGCGACCAGGAGCAGCAGCCAGGGCGATCCGATGACGTCCAGGCCCAGCAGCCAGATGGAGACGGCCGTCGCGAGTGCCGACTGGACGACCGCGACGGCGCCGAACGCCAGGGCGTAGCCGGCGATCAGGTCGCCCCTGCCGAGCGGGAGGGCGAGGAGGCGTTCCAGGGTGCCCGAGGTGCGTTCGCGCAGGGTGGCGATCGAGGTCACCAGGAACATCGTGATCAGCGGGAAGATCCCGAGCAGTGAGGCCCCGATGGAGTCGAAGGTGTCGGGGCTGCCGTCGAAGACGTAGCGGAGCAGGGTGATCAGCAGGACCGGGACGATCACCAGGAGCGCGATCGTGCGGGCGTCGTGGGCCAGCTGGCGCAGGACGCGGCCCGCGGTGGCGGTCGTACGGGACGGGGTGATCGGGCGGGCCGGGGCGGCCTTGCTCGTGAGGCGGGCCGGCGTGGTGGGAGCGGTGGCCGTCATCGGGACGCCTCTTCCTCGGTGATGGGCGCGGTCTCGTCGACCAGGCGGAGGAACGCCTCCTCGACCGTGGCCGTGCCGGTGCTGTGGCGCAGGGCTTCGGGGGTTTCCTCGGCGAGGATGCGGCCGTCCCGCATCAGGAGGAGGCGGTGGCAGCGTTCGGCCTCGTCCATGACGTGGGAGGAGATGAGGAGGGCGGTGCCCCGGTCGGCGGCCAGGCGGTGGAAGAGGTCCCAGAGGTCGCGGCGGAGCACGGGGTCGAGCCCGACGGTCGGTTCGTCCAGGACCAGCAGGTCCGGGCTGCCGAGGAGGGCGACGGCCAGCGAGACGCGGCTGCGCTGACCGCCGGAGAGCGCGCCCGCGAGGGCGTCGGCATGGGTGGTCAGGTCGACGTCGCCGATGGCGCGGGTGACGGCGTCTCTTCGGGCGTCCCGGTGGGCGCGGCCGGGGTGCAGGACGGCGGCGAAGTAGTCGAGGTTCTGCCGGACGGTGAGGTCGGTGTAGACGGAGGGCGCCTGGGTGACATAGCCGATGCGGGGGCGCAGGGCCGGGTCGCCCGCGGGGTGGCCCAGGACGTCGAGGGTGCCGGTGACCTTGTCCTGGGTGCCGACCACCGCCCGCATGAGGGTGGTCTTGCCGCAGCCCGAGGGGCCGAGGAGGCCGGTGATGCTGCCGGGGCGGACGGTGAAGTCGAGGGCGCGCAGGACGGTGCGGGCGCCTCGGACGACGGTGAGGGCGTGGGCCTTGATCGCCGGGGGTGGTGGTGGCGGGTCCGGGGGGCCTTGAGGGGTGGTCGGCGCCGCACCTTGCTCGTAATTCATCATGTGATGAATTCTTCGCCCGATACTGCCGTTCGTCAAGGGGTGCGGGGGCGGACACACGACTGAGCCCGCCGACGGTGTCGGCGGGCTCAGTCGTGTGTGAAGCGGGTCGTCCGTACAGCAGGTCGTGAGTGGAGCGAGTTGTCCGTGGGGCGGGCTCGTCCTCAGGTGCGCTTGGGGCGCTTGCGCCCGGATGACGTGCGGGCCGCCGGATTGCCGGTGCGGGTCGAGCGCCGCTTCTCGAACTGGGCGCGGGCCTTCTCGTACTCGGTACGGCGCAGCTTCTCGCCCGGGGCCTCGGTGAGCGAGCGGACGAAGTAGGCGAGCAGCGAGCCGATGAACCCGATCGACTTCAGGCCGCGCAGGGCGTCCTCGCGGGCCGGGTCCTTCGGGCGGGCGCCGAAGCCCTCCCAGGTCTTGCGGAACGCGATGGCGCTGCAGATGGAGAACATCGCGATCACCAGTATCCCGACGAGGCTCCCGACCTCCGCGATCTCCAGCCCCTGGTAGGCGAAGCGCAGGATGAAGCAGGCGGCCACGGCGGCGGCCAGCGAGCCGACGGCGACGCCGGCGCGACGGAGCCCGTAACCGCCGTCGTGGTCGACCCACGTCGTGCCGAAGAAACGGATCGGCTCGGGCCGCGGGCCCGGAGCCGTGGGGGCGCCGCCGGAGGGGGTTCCTCCGGCGGGCGGGGTGCCGGGGGCTGCGCTGTTCTCGCTCACGGGGTCGATTATCCGCCATGCCCCGTCGCCCCCGGCCCCGCGGCGCCGGGACCGGTCGGTTCAGTCGCAGCGCGGTGCGATGTAGCCGTCGCGGCCGGTGTAGACGTACGCGTCCGCGACGAACTGGCCGTTGGCGATGTTGTCCCAGAGGTTCGACGTGCCGTACGGGCCGGTGACCCGCTCCCCCGGCTTCTGGCAGTAGATCGGGATCTTCTGTCCGTACGGCAGGGTCCGGACGATGCGGTAGCTGGTGCCCGGTCCGGTGCGGACGTTGACCCGGTAGCCCGGGGCGATCGGGTAGCGGGTGCCGCTCGCGGTGGTCTCCACCTCCAGCGCGGCCGCCGTCCCCTCCGTCCCGTCCTGGGCGGGCACCGCGGTGGGTTCCGCGGTGGGTTCCGCGGTGGGTTCCGCGGTGGGTTCCGCGGTGGGTTCCGCGGTGGGTTCCGCGGTGTGCTCTTCAACGCCCATGTGGGCCTCCCCCGTTGAGAAACGCGTACGCCAAGCGCGTACGACGCGCAGGCTAGCAAGCCCCGTGCCTCTCGCACGCACCATCGACTAGGCTCCGTGCGTCGCATGCGCACGAACACACGGGGGTGGGCGATGCCGCCGCTGCGAGAGCCCGGAGCGCATCCGGAAGCGGAGTTTCCGCAGTACGCCGGCACCTACCGTCTTGAGGCCTGTCTCGGCTCGGGCGGCATGGGGGTCGTGCACCTGGCGCGCTCGGCCTCGGGGATGCAGCTCGCGGTGAAGGTGGTGCATGCGCCGTACGCGGCGGATCCCGAGTTCAGGGCGCGGTTCCGGCAGGAAGTGGCGGCCGCGCGGCGGGTCAGCGGGGCGTTCACCGCGCCGGTCGTCGACGCCGATCCGGAGGCCGGGCGGCCCTGGATGGCCACCCTCTACATTCCCGGGCCCACGCTCGCCGAGCAGGTGAAGCGGAACGGCCCGATGGCCCCCGCCGAGCTGCGCAGGCTGACCGCCGGGCTGGCCGAGGCGCTGCGGGACATCCATCGGGCGGGCGTGATCCACCGCGATCTGAAGCCGAGCAACGTCCTGCTGACCGACGGCGGCCCCAAGGTCATCGACTTCGGGATCTCCCGGCCGTACGACAGCGATCTGCGCACCGAGACGGGCAAGCTGATCGGCTCGCCGCCCTATATGGCTCCCGAGCAGTTCCAGCGGCCGCGCGAGGTCGGGCCGCCGGCCGACGTGTTCGCGCTGGGCGCCGTGATCGTCCACGCGGCGACGGGCCGGGGGCCGTTCGACTCGGACAGCCCGTACATCGTGGCGTACCAGGTGGTGCACGATCAGCCGGACCTCGGCGGTGTGCCGGAGGATCTCGCGCCGCTGGTCGCCCGGTGCCTGGCGAAGGACCCGGCCGACCGGCCGACGCCGGGCGAGGTGATGGAGGCGCTGCTGCCCCCGTCGTACGAGGCGGCCGCGTTCGTACCGGCGCAGCGGCGGCGAGCGGCGGTCGCGGCGGCGGTGCCGGCGGAGGAGCGGGAGGGTTCGGAGGAGGACACGCATGTGCGCGCCGCGCCCGCGGTCCGGCGCCGGTGGCTGCCGCGCTCCCGGGTGGTCGTGGTGGCGGTGCTGCTTCTGCTGGTGGCGGGGGCGGGCGCGGGGGCGTACGCCGTGTGGGGCGGTGGTGAGGCGGGCGCGGGGCGCGCTGCGCCGGGGCGCGTCGGTGCCGAGGGCGGCGAAGGTGCCGGGGACGCCGGGGCCTTCGCTCCTTGGCGTACGGAGTTGCGGACGGCCGGGAGCGCCACGCCCGTCTGCTCCACCGCCGGGCCGGGTGGCGCGCTGTACTGCTCGGTGGCCGGGACCGGCACGGCCAGGATCGATCCGGCGGACGGGCGCGTGGTGTGGTCGGCCCGCTCGTCCTCGCCCCGGTCCGCCCACGCTCCGATCGTCTCGGGCGGGGTCGTGCTGGCCACCGGGCCGGACGGGAAGCTGCGCGCGTACGACCCGGTGAAGGGCACCGTCGTCCGGGACACCGCGCTGTCCGCGAGCCCCGGTGGCACGTTCCCGGCCGGCGACACGCTGCTGGCCGTGGCGGACGACGGCACGGTGACGGCGCTGGACGGTGCGAGCGGGGCGGTTCGCTGGAGGGGGCCGCTGGCGCAGCACACGCGGCCCGACTTCGCCCTCTACGACGCGGCGTCCGGGCTCGCCTACGCCTTCGAGCACGCGCCGTCCGGCACGTCGACCCTGGTCACCGCGGTGGATGTGGTGAGCGGCCGGGTGTCCTGGCAGCGGCGGCTGGACGGGGTGCTCACGCCGGTCGGCACGGCCGACGCCGGGGAGCTGGTGCTGACGGCGATGGACGAGAACTCTGACACCGCCGAGCTGGTGCGGTACGCCCCCGGGAGCGGTGCGTCCGCCCGGGTCACACTGCCGTTCACCCTGGACGGGCCGCAGGTGGTGATGGCCGGGGACGTCGCGTATCTGCTGGCGCGGGGCGGGTCGCTGCTGGCCGTCGACACGGGGTCGGGCGGCGGTGCGAAGGCGGAGCTGTGGCGGCTGGAGACGGGGGTCGGGCGGGCTTCCGCGCCGGTGCTTGGGGAGGGCGGGCACCTGTACTTCTCGGCCGCGGACGGGCGGCTGCTGGCCGTCGACACGGGCCGGGGCGCGTTGGTGGGGCAGACCCGGGCGCGGCTGAGCGGCGGGAAGCTGGCGTACGCGTCCGACCTGCCCGCCCCGGTGACCGCGGGGCGGACGGTCGTGGGGTCGGCGCCGGACGGGTCGGTGTTCGCGGTGGACGGGGCGGATCCGGGCGGCTGGTGAGGCCCGGTCCGCCCTCGGGCTCCCGGGGCTCCGCCCCGGACCCCGCTCCTCGATCCCGGGAGGGGCTTGCACGCGGAAGGGCTTGAGGAGCGGGAGGCGTCAGCCGAGCTTCGAGACGTCCCGGACCGCGCCGCGGTCCGCGCTCGTCGCCATCGCCGCGTAGGCGCGCAGCGCCGCCGACACCTTGCGGTCGCGGTTCTTCGGCGCGTACACGCCGTTCAGCGCCGCCCTGCGGGTGGCCAGTTCGGCGTCGTCGACGAGCAGTTCGATGGAGCGGTTCGGGATGTCGATCCGGATCCGGTCGCCGTCCTCGACGAGCGCGATGGTGCCGCCGGAGGCCGCCTCGGGCGAGGCGTGGCCGATGGAGAGGCCCGACGTACCGCCGGAGAAGCGGCCGTCGGTGACCAGCGCGCAGACCTTGCCCAGACCCCGGCCCTTGAGGAACGAGGTGGGGTAGAGCATCTCCTGCATGCCGGGGCCGCCGCGCGGACCCTCGTAGCGGATGACGACGACGTCGCCCGGCTCGATCTCCTTGCGGAGGATCTTGTCGACGGCCTCGTCCTGCGACTCGCAGACGACGGCCGGGCCCTCGAAGGTCCAGATCGACTCGTCGACGCCGGCCGTCTTCACGACACAGCCGTCCACGGCGAGGTTGCCCTTGAGGACGGCGAGGCCGCCGTCCTTGGAGTACGCGTGCTCGACGTCGCGGATGCAGCCGCCCGCCGCGTCCAGGTCGAGGGTGTCCCACCGCTCGGACTGCGAGAAGGCGGTCGCGGAGCGGACGCATCCGGGGGCGGCGTGCCACAGCTCGACGGCCTCGGGGGACGGGGAGCCGCCGCGGACGTCCCAGTTCTTCAGCCACTCGGCGAGGGTGTCGGAGTGCACCGAGTGCACGTCCTCGTTGAGCAGGCCGCCGCGGTGGAGCTCGCCGAGGAGGGCGGGGATGCCGCCGGCGCGGTGGACGTCCTCCATGTAGTACGTACCACCGGGGGCGACGTTCGGGGCGACCTTGGAGAGGCACGGGACCCGGCGCGAGACCTCGTTGATGTCGTCGAGGTCATACGCCAGCTGCGCCTCCTCGGCGGCGGCCAGCAGGTGCAGGATCGTGTTGGTCGAGCCGCCCATGGCGATGTCCAGCGCCATCGCGTTGTCGAACGCGGCGCGGGTGCCGATGGAGCGCGGCAGGACCGTCTCGTCGTCCTGCTCGTAGTAGCGCCTGGTGATGTCGACGACCGTGCGGCCGGCGTCCTCGTACAGCGCCTTACGGGCGGTGTGCGTGGCGAGGACGGAGCCGTTGCCGGGGAGGGAGAGGCCGAGGACCTCGGTCAGACAGTTCATCGAGTTGGCGGTGAACATGCCGGAACAGCTGCCGCAGGTGGGGCAGGCGTTCTCCTCGATACGGAGGATGTCCTCGTCGGAGACGGACTCGTCGACCGCGTCGCTGATCGCGTTGACCAGGTCGAGTTTGCGGACCGTGCCGTCGACGAGGGTGGCCTTGCCGGCCTCCATCGGACCGCCGGAGACGAAGACGGTCGGGATGTTGAGGCGCATGGCGGCCATCAGCATGCCCGGGGTGATCTTGTCGCAGTTGGAGATGCAGATCAGCGCGTCCGCGCAGTGCGCCTCGACCATGTACTCCACGGAGTCGGCGATCAGGTCGCGGGAGGGCAGGCTGTAGAGCATGCCGCCGTGGCCCATCGCGATGCCGTCGTCCACGGCGATCGTGTTGAACTCTCGCGGGACCGCGCCCGCCGCCAGGATCGCCTCGGAGACGATCCGGCCGACCGGGGCGAGGTGGGTGTGGCCGGGGACGAACTCGGTGAACGAGTTGGCGACGGCGATGATCGGCTTGCCGATGTCCGCGCTCGCTACGCCCGACGCGCGCATAAGGGCGCGCGCGCCCGCCATGTTGCGTCCGTGGGTGACCGTGCGGGACCTCAGCTGGGGCATCGTCGCTCGCTCCTTCGGCAGGGGGACTGCCTCCGACAGTGAAAGAAAAGACTGCCTTCGAGCGTACGCCCCGGATCCAAGATCTGGACAGACCGTCCGGAATACGGGACGTGACGGTCGGCGGGCGGTCAGCCCCCGCCCGGCTTCGGCTCTCGCCCGGCTTCAGCCCTCGCCCAAGTATCGCTGGAGCGTGGGGGCGACCATCGCGACGATGTCCTCCGGGTCGGCGGAGGCGAGCGGCTCGGCGCGGACCACGTACCGCAGCATCGCGATGCCGAGCATGTGCGAGGCGGCCAGCTCGGCGCGGAAGGTCGGGTCCGGTACGTCCAGCTCGGCCGCGACCCGCTCCAGCAGCCGCCGCAGCACGAAGTCGCGCAGGACGTTCGCCGCCGCCTCGTGGGTGACCGCGGAACGCAGGATCGCCAGGAGGGGCGTACGGGTGCCGGGGTCCTCCCACACGGCGAGGAAGAAGCGCGCCAGCCGCTCCCCCAGGTGCTCCGGCGGGCCGCCGAGCACGGTGGGGATGACCAGGGCGGGTTCGAAGGTGACCTCGACGGCGGCGGCGAAGACCTCGTCCTTCGTGCCGAAGTAGTGGTGGACGAGGGCGGCGTCGACCCCGGCGGCCTTGGCGATGCCCCGGATCGACGTCTTGTCGTAGCCCCGCTCGGCGAACTCCGTACGGGCCGCCTCCAGGATGCGCGTCCGGGCGTCGGGTCCTTCGGACGCGGCCCGGCGGGAGGGGCGGCCCCGGCGGCGCGGGGCGGGTGCGTCCTCGGTCACGGGCGGCGGATCCCGGAGGTCGGGTCGGCCGCGGCGGTCGTGGCGGCCGGGTCGTCGGCGCCGGCGGTCGCGGAGGCCAGGTGGAGGCGGGTGAAGGCCAGCGCCTCCGCGAGATCGGCCTCGCGTTCGGCGGAGGACATCGCGCGGCGGGTGTTGACCTCGATGACGACATGGCCGTCGAAGCCCGTGCGGGCCAGCCGCTCCAGCAGTTCCGCGCACGGCTGGTCGCCCCGGCCGGGCACCAGGTGCTCGTCCTTGGCCGAGCCCTTGCCGTCGGCGAGGTGGACGTGGGCCAGCCGGTCGCCCATCCGGTCCACCATGGCGAGCGCCTCGGTGCGGGCGGTCGCGGTGTGCGAGAGGTCGACCGTGAAGTGCCGGTAGTCGTCGTTGGTGACGTCCCAGTCGGGGGCGTACGCGAGCATCTCGCGGTCCCGGTACCGCCAGGGGTACATGTTCTCGACGGCGAACCGGACGTCCGTCTCGCCGGCCATCCGCCAGATCCCGGTCACGAAGTCACGGGCGTAGTTGCGCTGCCACCGGAACGGCGGATGCACCACGACGGTGGACGCCCCGAGCTTCTCGGCGGCGGCCTTCGCCCGCTGGAGCTTGACCCACGGGTCGGTGGACCAGACCCGCTGGGTGATCAGGAGGCAGGGGGCGTGCACCGCGAGTATCGGCACCTGGTGGTAGTCGGAGAGCCGGCGCAGGGCCTCGATGTCCTGGCTGACGGGGTCGGTCCAGACCATGACCTCGACGCCGTCGTACCCCAGGCGCGCGGCGATCTCGAAGGCCGTCGCGGTGGACTCGGGGTAGACCGAGGCCGTTGACAGGGCGACCTTCGCATCGGGGATGCGCACCAATGGTTCTGCCACCTGGACAGCGTACGGGCACCGGTGCGCCGCGCCGAGGGCTCCTGGCGGAAAGTGATCAGGGCCATGGGCCCCGGAGGTGTGTCACCCGGGCAGCGCGGCCCGTTCCGCCGGGAGGTGGTCCAGGCGGCGCAGGATGACGCCCTCGCGCAGCGCCCACGGGCAGATCTCCAGCTCCTCGACGCCGAACAGGTCCATCGCGCCCTCGGCCACCAGCGCCCCGGCGAGCAGCTGGGCGGCCCGGCCCTCGGAGACTCCGGGGAGCCGGCCGCGCTCCTCGACGGTCATCGCCGCCAGCTTGGGCACCCAGTCCTCCAGCGCCTTGCGGCTCAGCGAGCGCTGGACGTACAGGCCCTCGGTGGAGCGGGCGGCCCCGGCGATCCTGGCGAGCTGCTTGAAGGTCTTGGAGGTGGCGACGACGTGGTCGGGCCGGCCGGCCCGGGCGAACTCGCCGACCGTCCGCGCGATGCTGGCCCGTACATGCCGGCGCAACGCCCTGACCTGTTCGGGGTCGGCCGGGTCGTCCGGCAGCCAGGCGCCGGTGAGGCGGCCCGCTCCGAGCGGGAGGGAGACGGCGGTGTCGGGCTCCTCGTCGATGCCGAAGGCGATCTCCAGGGAGCCGCCGCCGATGTCCAGCACGAGGAGCTTGCCCGCCGACCAGCCGAACCAGCGGCGGGCGGCCAGGAAGGTCAGCCGGGCCTCCTCCTCACCGCTGAGAACGGCGAGGTCGACGCCGGTCTCCAGCCGTACGCGCTCCAGCACCACGTCCGCGTTGGTCGCCTCGCGCACCGCGGAAGTCGCGAAGGCGAGCACGTCCTCGCACCCCTTGTCCTCGGCCGCCTGGACCGCGTCGGCGATCGTCGCCACGAGCCGGTCCACGCCGAGCGGGCCGATCGCGCCGGTCTCGTCGAGGAGTTCGGCGAGCCGGAGCTCGGCCTTGTGCGAGTGCGCGGGCAGCGGGCGGGCGCCGGGGTGGGCGTCGACCACCAGCAGATGAACCGTGTTCGATCCCACGTCGAGGACTCCGAGTCTCATACGGGAACGCTACTGCTCCACGGGACCTACTCTGGGCGCGTGCCAAAGACGAAAAAGGCTAAGCAGGACAAAGCCACGAAGAAGCCGAAGTCGAACAAGCAGGCGTCACAGCCGGAGGAGAGCGGACCGGACCCGTCCGACGAGAAGGGCCTCGACTTCGCGCGGGCCTGGGTGGAGTTTCCCGACCCGGCGGACGACGAGCAGATCTTCCGCTGCGATCTGACCTGGCTGACCTCCCGGTGGACCTGCATCTTCGGCAGCGGCTGCCAGGGCATCCAGGCGGGCCGCGCGGACGACGGCTGCTGCACGCTGGGCGCGCACTTCTCCGACGAGGACGACGAGAAACGCGTCGCCGAGAACGTGGCGCGGCTCACGCCCGAGCTGTGGCAGTTCCACGCCGTCGGTACGGAGACGGGCTGGGTCGGCGTCGACGAGGACGGCGAACGCCAGACGCGCCGCTGGGAGGGCTCCTGCATCTTCCAGAACCGGCCGGGATTCGCCGCCGGGGCGGGCTGCTCGCTGCACATCCTGGCGTTGCGGGAGGGCAAGGAGCCCCTGGAGACCAAGCCGGACGTGTGCTGGCAGCTGCCGGTACGGCGGACCTACGACTGGATCGACCGGCCCGACGACACCCGGGTGCTCCAGGTGACGATCGGGGAGTACGACCGCCGGGGCTGGGGCCCGGGCGGCCACGATCTGCACTGGTGGTGCACCTCGGCCACCTCGGCGCACGGGGCCGGTGAGCCGGTGTACGTGTCCTACCGCCCGGAGCTGATCGAGCTGATGGGCAAGGAGGGGTACGACCGGCTGGTCGAACTGTGCGAGGAGCGGCTGTCCTCGCTGCTGCCGATGGCCCCGCACCCGGCGGACCCGCTCCCGGCGCTGAAGAAGAAGCACTGAGGCGTACGTCCGCCGACGAGGACGGCCGCCCTCGGCCCGTCGGGCTCCTCAGCCCGTCGGGCCCGGGTCCGACGGGCCGGGGTCGGTCGGGGCCGGGTCCGTGGGGCCCGGGTCCGTCGGGTCGGTGGGGTCCGGGGTCGGTTCGGGCGGGTCCGTGGGGTCCGGCGGGTCGGTCGGGTCCGGCGGGTCGGTCGGGTCCGGCGGGTCCGTGGGGTCGGTCGGGCCGGGGTCGGTGGGCCCGGGATCGGTGGGTCCGGGGCCCGGATCGGTCGGCCCCGGGTCGGTGGGACCGGGGTCCGTGGTGCCCGGGTCCGTCGGGCGGGGCGAGTCCGTGCCGGGGCGCGTGGGACGCGGGACGCCCGTCGTCGGGGAGGTGACGCCCTTGCCCTCGATGAGCACGGCGGAGCCCGAGGGGGCCAGCGTGATCCGGGCCCGCCACGGCCCGCCCGGCTGCGCGTCCCGGACCACCGAGACCGCGATCGTGGTGGACTTCCCGGGCGCGAGCGTGCCGGACGTACGGCTGAGCCGCAGCCACGGGGCGTCGGCCGCCGCCGACCAGCTGACCGGTTCCCGGCCGGGGTTGGTCAGCGTGATCGTGGTGACGCCCCCGGAGGTCTGGGCCGTCACCGCCAGCCGGGAGTCTCCCTGCTGCGCGCCGCCGGTGCTGACGACCTCGGCGGTGACGCCCGGGACACGGGCGCCGAAGCGGTCGCCGGGGCTGCCATGGCCGGTGTTCTCGTACGGGGAGTACGGGTCGCCGCTCATCCCGCCGACGCCGTCCACCTCCGTGGCGGTGACCGAGGTGCCGTCGTGGCCCTCGCCGGTCTGCGGCGCGCCCCGGTACGCGGCCCACAGGGCGATGACGGGGGCGGCGACCACCGTCGCGACGACCGTGGTGGTCACGAGCCGGGCGCGCAGCCGGTCGCGGCGGGCGGCCTGGTCCTTGGGGTCGAGCGGGAATCCGGTCCGGTCGAAGCGCGGGCCCGCGGCGCGGGAGCGCTGGGCCTGGGCCATCGCGACGTACACGGAGGGGCGGGGGGCCTCCACTACGGGCAGGGCGGCGACCGGGGCCAGGGCCGCTCCGGGCCAGGGGCCCGCGGCGTCCGCCCGCTCGGCGGCGCGGCGGCAGCGGGGGCAGTCGTCGACGTGCCGGACGAGCTCGCGGCGCAGGGCGGCGGAGAGCAGCACCTGGTGGTCGCCGGTGAGCCGGGCGACGGTGGGGCAGTTGCCCGCCTCGACGACCGCGAGGGCGGCGCGGGTGCGTTCCACCTCGCAGGCCGCGGCGGCCAGCAGCTCGCGGGCGGTGGCGGGCTCAAGACCGAGGACGGCGGCGACGGCGCGCGGGGTGAGCCGGTGGCGTACGGCCAGTTCGAGCGCTTCGCGCTGCTCCGGGGTGGTGCCCGCGGCCTCGGGCCAGGCGAGCGTGGCGAGCTCCCGGCGGCGGGCTTCGGCGGCCGGTGACTCGGCGGGGGCGGGGGTGGCGGCGTCCTCGGGGGTGGCAGGCGTCGGCGCGGAGGTGGCGGGCGGGGTGTGCTCCGGCGTGCGCCGGGCGGAGTGCGCCCCCTTCCCGGTCTCGGGTGCCGTGGGCGTACCGGCCTCGGAAGCCTTGGCCGTACGGGGCGGCTTGACCGTTCCCGAGGGCTGGCGGTGGGCCTGGCGGCCGCGCTTGCGCTCGGTGAGGGTGCGCAGACAGGTCCACCGGGCCAGCGCGTACAGCCAGGATTTACGTTCCTCCTCGGCCGTGGGCCCCCGGGCGTCCTGCCGGTCCGCGATCGACAGGACGGCGCCGAGCGCCTCGGTCGCCTCGTCGTGGTCGCAGAGCACGGAGAGGCAGTAGGTGAACAGTCCGTCGAGATACGGCTCGTAACGTGCGGGCGGTCGCTGCGCCGGAGCGTGGGGGGCTCGGCGGTGCGCCCGGTGTGCGCCGGTGGTGTGCGTGGGGGTCTCCAGCCTGCTGCTCGTCACCCGGCGACCGTAGGCAAAGGAGCGCATGCCCCAAGTGCCCCTTGAGCACATTTAATCCTTACGGGTGAATGTATCCCTCGAAAGAGTTGTGAAAGAGGACAGAGATCATGGATTCGGGCGGGAGCGCCCAGGAGCACTCGGGAGTGCTTCCGTGCGCCCTGCGTGTGGACGGACAGCGCGAACCGACGACCGTGGCTCCGACCGTGCGGGCGGCGTTGTCGTACCCCACCTATACGGTGACGCCATGGCTGCCCGTACGAAATCCGCGAAGGACCGGCCGTCCTACCGCTGCACCGAATGCGGCTGGACCACCGCCAAATGGCTCGGCCGTTGCCCGGAGTGCCAGGCGTGGGGGACGGTCGAGGAGTTCGGCGGCGCGCCCGCCGTGCGCACCACCGCGGCGGGCCGGGTCTCCACGGCGGCCCTGCCGATCGGCCAGGTCGACAGCCGGCAGGCCACCGCCCGCTCGACCGGCGTCGGTGAGCTGGACCGGGTGCTCGGCGGCGGGCTCGTGCCGGGCGCGGTCGTGCTGCTGGCGGGCGAGCCGGGCGTCGGCAAGTCGACGCTGCTGCTGGATGTGGCGGCCAAGGCGGCGAGCGACGACCACCGCACGCTCTATGTGACCGCCGAGGAGTCCGCGAGCCAGGTCCGGATGCGGGCCGACCGGATCCGGGCGATCAACGACCACCTCTATCTCGCGGCGGAGACCGACCTCTCCGCGGTGCTCGGCCATCTGGACGCGGTGAAGCCCTCGCTGCTCGTCCTGGACTCGGTGCAGACGGTCGCCTCGCCCGAGATCGACGGCGCGCCCGGCGGAATGGCCCAGGTCCGTGAGGTCGCCGGGGCGTTGATCCGGGCGTCCAAGGAGCGCGGGATGGCCACGCTGCTCGTCGGCCACGTCACGAAGGACGGCGCGATCGCCGGGCCCCGGCTGCTGGAGCACCTGGTGGACGTGGTGCTCTCCTTCGAGGGCGACCGGCACGCCCGGCTGCGGCTGGTGCGCGGCGTCAAGAATCGTTACGGGGCGACCGACGAGGTCGGCTGCTTCGAGCTGCACGACGAGGGCATCACCGGTCTCGCCGACCCCTCGGGCCTCTTCCTGACCCGCCGCGACGTGGCGGTGCCGGGCACCTGCCTCACCGTGACCTTGGAGGGCAAGCGGCCGCTGGTCGCCGAGGTGCAGGCGCTCACCGTCGACTCGCAGATCCCCTCGCCCCGGCGCACCACCTCCGGTCTGGAGACCTCCCGGGTCTCGATGATGCTCGCCGTGCTGGAGCAGCGCGGCCGGATCAGCGCGCTCGGCAAGCGGGACATCTACAGCGCGACGGTGGGCGGTGTGAAGCTCACCGAGCCCGCCGCCGACCTGGCGATCGCGCTCGCGCTGGCCAGTGCCGCCAGCGACACCCCGCTCCCGAAGAACCTGGTCGCGATCGGTGAGGTGGGGCTCGCGGGCGAGGTCAGGAGGGTCACCGGGGTGCAGCGGAGGCTGGCCGAGGCACACCGTCTGGGCTTCACCCACGCGCTCGTTCCGACCGATCCGGGGAAGGTCCCGGCCGGTATGAAGGTCACGGAAGTCGCCGACATGGGCGATGCTCTGCGGGTCCTCCCGCGCCGGTCTCGTCAAGAGGCGCCGCAGCCTCGTCAGGAAGACAACGCGCGCCGGTAGACTTTGCCCTGGTCTCGCCGCCCGTGGACACGGCATGGGGGACGCGAGGGCACCGCAAACCTGTGACCGGAGGAGTGCAGTGGCAGCCAACGACCGGGCGACGACGCCCGGAAAGTCCGGCCAAGGCACCGGTAACGAGGCGCTGATGCGCGCCTCGTTGAGCGCGGTCGCGCCCGGAATGGCCCTGCGGGACGGCCTGGAGCGCATTCTCCGCGGCAATACCGGTGGGCTGATCGTGCTGGGCATGGACAAGACCGTCGAGTCGATGTGTACCGGCGGATTCGTGCTGGACGTGGAGTTCACGGCGACGCGCCTGCGCGAGCTGTGCAAGCTCGACGGGGCGCTGATCCTGGACAAGGACATGACCAAGATCCTGCGGGCCGGGGTGCAGCTGGTCCCGGACGCCTCGATCCACACGGAGGAGACGGGCACCCGTCACCGTACGGCGGACCGGGTCTCCAAGGCGTGCGGCTTCCCCGTCGTCTCGGTCTCCCAGTCGATGCGGCTGATCGCGCTGTACGTGGACGGCGAGCGGCGGGTCCTGGAGGAGTCCTCCGCGATCCTGTCCCGGGCCAACCAGGCGCTCGCCACGCTGGAGCGGTACAAGCTCCGCCTGGACGAGGTGGCCGGCACGCTCTCCGCACTGGAGATCGAGGACCTGGTCACCGTCCGGGACGTGACGGCGGTGGCGCAGCGGCTGGAGATGGTGCGGCGGATCGCGACGGAGATCGCGGAGTACGTGGTCGAGCTCGGCACCGACGGACGGCTCCTCTCGCTCCAGCTGGACGAGCTGATCGCCGGGGTGGAGCCGGAGCGGGAGCTGGTGGTCCGGGATTACGTTCCCGAGCCGACGGCGAAACGGTCGCGCACGGTGGCCGAGGCGCTGACCGAGCTCGACTCCCTGAGCCATACGGAGCTGCTGGAGCTGCCGGTGGTGGCGCGGGCGCTGGGCTACAGCGGCTCGCCGGAGACGCTGGACTCCGCGGTGTCGCCGCGGGGATTCCGGCTGCTGGCGAAGGTGCCGCGGCTGCCGGGGGCGATCATCGAGCGGCTGGTGGAGCACTTCGGCGGTCTGCAGAAGCTGCTGGCTGCGAGTGTGGACGATCTCCAGACGGTGGACGGCGTGGGCGAAGCCCGGGCCCGGAGTGTCCGCGAGGGGCTGTCGCGGCTGGCGGAGTCGTCGATCCTGGAACGCTACGTCTGAGACCGGGCCACGCGTTCCGAGCCCGTCCGGCGTTTGAGGACGGAATTCCGGGCGACGGCAGACGGCGCGCACACGGGCCGACCCGAACCACAACCAAGCCCGTCCGGCGTTTGAGAACGGAGCCCAGGGCCATGGCAGGCCTGCTCATACGGGCTGGCCCGATCCCGTAGGCGCTTCGCTCGTCCCCGTGAACGGTTCCGTCCTCAAGCGCCGGACGGGCTGGGGTGGACCCGGACCCCGTAGACGCCTCGCCCGTCCACCTCGACGGTTCCGTCCTCGAACGCCGGACGGGCCGAGGCGGGCACCGGACGGGCTGTAAGGCGTCAGTCCTTGGCGAGGACGAAGGATGCTCGTTGGACCGGCTCGCCCGGGGCCTTCGCCTCCAGGAGGTACGTTCCAGGCCCCGCCCTGCCCGCCGGCGGCGTCGCACACCCGGGCTCCGACAACGTACGGTTCCAGTCCACCGTGTGGATCACCGTCGCCCCCGCCGGCACCTTCAGGAACAGCGGACCGGCCGCGGCGGGACAGTCCTTCGAGGACCAGATCGGGTCGTCGTCCTCGCCACCCGCCTCGGTGACCGTGAGCACCGCGTTCTTCGGCCCGAAGTCGGCCTTGCACGTGGTCGACGAGGTGTTCTTCGCGATCAGTTCGAACTTCGGCCGGTCGTCGGGCCCGTAACTGACCTTCGTCCGCAGGCTCCACTGCACCGCGGCCGGCTTGCAGTCGGGGAGCGGGGAGCCGGCCGGAACCTGCTGGCCCGCCGTGCCGCCGCCGCCCGAACCGGCCGTATCCGTACCCGCCGAGCCGCCGGCACCCTTATCCGTACCGCCGGTTGACGGTCCGTCGGACGAACCGCCGTCGCCCGAGCCGCCCGAGGACTCACCCGAACCGCCCGAGCCGCCCTCCTCGCCCGACTCGTCGCGCCCGCCCGGCTGTTGGCTGATCGCGGGGCCGGAGCTCGACGGCCCGGGGTCGATCGACTTGGCCGGGCCGGAGCCGCCGGACTTGCCGTCGTCCCGGCTGCCCCCGCCGCCTCCTCCGGACGTCACCGCCCAGGCGACCAGCACGGCGAGCAGCGCAACCAGAAGTCCCGCTACCGCCCTTCGTCGCCAGTAGATGCTGGAGGGAAGCGGACCGACCGGATTGCGCATAGATCCCACGGTCCGAACTCTACGAGAGTTCTGGGCCGTCTCCGGCCCCACCCGCCGCTCCGGTCACAAGTTTTGCCGATCATCATCACGGGAACCGGCCCACGAGACGGTCACAGGGGACAGAACGGGTGGCGTTGTCACCTCCTGGACCGCCGCACAGGGCGACACCCCCGCGCCCGTGACGCCCGCCCCGTCTTCCGTGCCAGGATCGTCAGTGCCATGACTGCCATGACTTCCACTTCACCCCAGACGCCCCCCGCCGCCGCCTCCCTCCACACCCCCGTCATCGGGTGGTTCGAGCAGCATGCCCGCGATCTGCCCTGGCGCCGCCCCGAAGCGGGCGCCTGGGGCGTGATGGTCAGCGAGTTCATGCTGCAGCAGACCCCGGTGAGCCGGGTCCTCCCGGTGTACGAACAGTGGCTCGCCCGCTGGCCCCGCCCCGCCGACCTGGCCGCCGAGGCGTCCGGTGAGGCGGTCCGCGCCTGGGGCCGGCTCGGCTACCCGCGCCGTGCGCTTCGCCTGCACGGGGCCGCGCAGGCGATAACGGAACGGCACGGCGGCGATGTGCCGAGCGAGCACGCGCAGCTGCTGGCGCTGCCCGGGATCGGCGAGTACACGGCGGCGGCCGTGGCCTCGTTCGCGTACGGGCAACGGCACGCGGTGCTCGACACGAACGTCCGCCGGGTGTTCGCCCGCGCCGCGTCCGGCGTCCAGTACCCGCCGAACGCGACCACGGCCGCCGAACGCAAGCTCGCGCGGGCACTGCTGCCCGAGGAGGACGAGCGGGCGGCGCGCTGGGCGGCGGCCACGATGGAGCTGGGCGCGCTCGTGTGCACCGCGCGCAACGAGGACTGCGACCGCTGCCCGATCGCCTCGCGGTGTGCCTGGCGGCTGGCCGGGAAGCCCGCGCACCAGGGGCCGCCGCGCAAGGGCCAGACGTACGCCGGTACCGACCGCCAGGTGCGCGGGCGGCTGCTGGCGGTGTTGCGGGACGCGCTGAACCCGGTGCCGCAGGCCGCGCTGGACGCGGTGTGGCAGGAGCCGGTGCAGCGCGCCCGGGCGCTGGACGGGCTGGTGGCGGACGGGCTCGTCGAGCCGCTGGCCGACGGCCGGTACCGGCTGCCGCTGACCTGACCGGCCCGGCCCGACCCACCCCGCTGTTACACAACCGATGGGCAGCCGTGCACCGGCCTACGGCTGCTCCGCACATCGCCGTGACAACGCCTCCGTAGCGTCTCCGACAGCAGTGACCACGGGGATTCATCGGGGACGGAGGCGGTTGTCATGGCGCAGGGCGAGGTGCTCGCGTTCGAGGACTACGTACGCACACGGCAGGAGGCGCTGCTGCGCAGCGCGCGCCGTCTTGTTCCCGACCCCGTGGACGCCCAGGACCTGCTGCAGACCGCCCTGGTCCGCACCTACGGCCGCTGGGACGGCATCGCCGACAAGTCGCTGGCCGACGCCTATCTGCGCCGCGTCATGATCAACACCCGTACGGAGTGGTGGCGGGCGCGCAAACTCGAAGAGGTGCCGACCGAGCAGCTGCCCGACGCGAGCGTCGAGGACGGCAGCGAGCAGCGCGCCGACCGCGCCCTCCTGATGGACATTCTGGGCATTCTGGCTCCCAAGCAGCGCAGCGTCGTCGTGCTGCGACACTGGGAGCAGATGAGCACGGAGGAGACGGCCGCAGCGCTCGGCATGTCGGCCGGTACGGTCAAGAGCACGCTGCACCGGGCGCTGGCGCGACTGCGCCAGGAGCTGGAGAGCCGCGAGCTGGACAGCCGCGAGGCGGTCGCCCGGGAGACCGGGAGCCACCGGAGCGCGGCGCCGGTCGCCTCCGCCCGTGTCCCCGCCCAGCGGTCGCCGGTCACGTCGGTGCGGGGGGCGGGGGCACACACCTCGGCGCAGCGGAACGGGCGTCACGACGAGCGGGGGATGGAGCGGTGCGCGGCCTGAGCGGCAGCAGCAGCGGCGGGGACGGATTCGGGCACGGCTTCGGGGGCGACTCCCCGACCGGCCCCGGCGGCCCGGACGACGGCGACAACCCGGGCAGACCGGGCCGGAGCCGGGGCTTCCGGGCCGGCATGGCGGCGAGTGGCACGGCCTTGGCCGGACTCGCCGCCTTCGGGCTGTTCTGCGTCGGCTGCTCCACGGGCGGCACCGGCACCCGCGACGAAGGGCCCGCCGGCAGTCAGCCGGTCGCCCAGATCACCCCGCAGGCCAGCCCTTCCGGCACGACTCCACCCGTCCGGCGGGTCGACGCCGTTCGGCTCCTCAAGAGCGACCCCAAGGTGGGCGAGCAGGTCAGGGAGGGGCTCCGGCCCTGCGCGGGCAAGGCCTATCCGGTCGACACCTCCTACGGGTCGCTTACCGGCGGCCGGTCCGCCGACGTGGTCGTCAACGTGATGAGCTGCGCCGACTCGGTGAGCGTCGGGACGTACGTCTACCGGGCGGACGACGAGGGCTCGTACAAGAACGTCTTCTCGGCCGAGGTCCCCGCCGTCTACGGCACGATCGACCGGGGCGACCTGGTGGTGACGACCCAGGTCTACGGGTCGAAGGATCCGCTGTCGTCCCCCTCCGGCTCGGAGGTGGTCACCTACCGTTGGGCGAGCGACCGCTTCACCGAGCACGACCGGGTGCACAACGACTTCAGCCGTGCCGTCGAGGGCGCGGACGGTGATCTGCCCGTGCAGTCGGAGCCGGTGGAACCGGAACCGGTTCCCTCGGACGGACCGGTGAACCCGGACAGGAACTGACACACGGCGGCACCGACCCCGGGCAGGAACGAAGCCGCGCCGGTGGAACCGGGCAGGAACGGAAAGCGAGAAGCAGCCCATGGCCGAGACCCACGTCCTCTTCGTCGAGGACGACGACGTCATCCGCGAGGCCACCCAGCTCGCCCTGGAACGGGTCGGCTTCACGGTCACCGCGATGCCCGACGGGCTCTCCGGTCTGGAGGCGTTCCGCGCCGACCGGCCGGACATCGCCCTGCTCGACGTGATGGTGCCGGGACTGGACGGGGTGAGCCTGTGCCGCCGTATCCGGGACGAGTCGACCGTACCGGTGATCATGCTCTCCGCCCGGGCCGACTCGATCGACGTGGTGCTCGGCCTGGAGGCCGGGGCCGACGACTACGTCACCAAGCCCTTCGACGGTGCGGTCCTGGTCGCCCGCATCCGGGCGGTGCTGCGCCGCTTCGGCCACGCGGCCGGACCGGACGGCCCGGGCCAGGGCGGTACGGACGAGGACGCCGAGGCGTTCGGCGGGGTGCTGGTCTTCGGCGATCTGGAGGTCGACACCGACGGTATGGAGGTGCGGCGCGCCGGTGAGCAGGTGGCGCTGACGCCCACCGAGATGCGGCTGCTGCTGGAGTTCTCGTCAGCGCCGGGCACCGTGCTGTCCCGCGACAAGCTCCTGGAGCGGGTCTGGGACTACGGCTGGGGCGGTGACACCCGGGTCGTGGACGTCCACGTCCAGCGGCTGCGCACCAAGATCGGCCAGGACCGGATCGACACGGTCCGCGGCTTCGGCTACAAGCTGCGCGGCTGAGGCGCAGATGAAGCGACTGGCCCTGCGGACCGGTGTCCGCTGGAAGATCAGCATCGCCATCGCGGCGGTCGGCGCGCTCATCGCGGTGGCGCTGAGCCTCGTGGTGCACAACGCGGCCCGCGTCTCGATGATCGAGAACGCCCGCGAGGTGCAGCTGGAGCGGCTGCTGGGCGCCCAGCGCTTCTACGAGGCGACGAGCATGCAGAGGGGCGGGCCGAAGTTCGGGGCGAAGCTGAACGACCCGGCGATCCCGCAGAGCCTGCGCGACGAGGTCCGCAAGAACCGCCGGGCCACCCATGTGACGCAGGGTTCCAACGGGGTTCCCGAGGTCTGGGCGGCGGTGCCGCTGGCCAACGGCGACGTGCTCTCGCTGCACACCCGGTTCGCGGACCGCTCCGCCACGATCATGGACGACCTGGACCGGGCCCTGATCATCGGCTCGGTCTCGGTGGTCTTCGGCGGCTGCGCGCTCGGGGTGCTCATCGGCGGCCAGCTCTCCCGGCGGCTGCGCAAGGCGGCGGCCGCGGCGGGCCGGGTCGCCCAGGGGCAGACCGACGTACGGGTCAGGGAGGCGGTCGGCGGCGTCGTGCGCGACGAGACCGACGAGCTGGCGCGGGCGGTCGACGCGCTGACCGACGCGCTGAACGAACGGATCGAGGCGGAGCGCCGGGTCACCGCGGACATCGCCCATGAGCTGCGTACCCCGGTGACCGGGCTGCTCACGGCGGCCGAGCTGCTGCCGCCGGGCCGCCCCACCGAGCTGGTACGGGACCGGGCCCAGGCGATGCGCACGCTGGTCGAGGACGTACTGGAGGTGGCCCGCCTGGACAGTGCGTCGGAGCGGGCGGAGCTCCAGGAGCTGCCGCTCGGCGAGTTCGTCAGCCGCCGGATCGGGCTGCTGAACCCCGATGTGACCGTACGGGTGATCCATGAGTCATGGGTCTCCACCGATCCGCGCCGGCTGGAGCGCATCCTCGGCAATCTGCTCGGGAACGCCGCCAAGCACGGGTCCACCCCGGTGGAGGTCTCGGTCGAGGGCCGGGTGGTACGGGTCCGCGACCACGGTCCGGGGTTCCCTGAGGAGCTGCTGCGGGACGGGCCGAGCCGGTTCCGTACGGGCTCCATGGACCGGGCCGGGCACGGGCACGGGCTCGGCCTGACGATCGCGGCGGGCCAGGCGCGGGTGCTGGGGGCCCGGCTGACCTTCCGCAACGCGGCTCCCTCGGGTGCGGCGGAGGGCACGGGCGGGGCGATCGCGGTGCTGTGGCTGCCGGAGCACGCACCGACAGTGACAGGGAGCTTCCCGGTGCTGCGGATGGCGGACCAGCGGCAGCCCTCGGACTGAGCGGCGCCACGTTCTGCGGTGCCACGCCCTCCGCGCAACGCCGACGGCGACCCCGAGGAGTGAGCCGTGAGGCTGTCCTCGACGTCGCCGTCGGTCGGGTGACCCGGGCGCACGCCCCGGGTACCGGGGTGTAGCGGGTCCACTGACACTTTTCGGTTGTGCTGCGCGGCCGGCCGGCTGACGCCGGGCGGGGCCGCGCGGTTACGCCGGCCGGATCAGATGGAGACGTGCACCGAGCGGAGGAACGCGGCCGGGTTCAGCGCCGAGCCGTAGTTCGGGGTGGTGCGGATCTCGAAGTGGAGGTGCGGGCCGCTGGAGTTTCCGGTGTTGCCGGACAGGGCGATCTTCTGGCCCGTCTTCACGTGCTGGCCGATCTTCACGTTGACCTTCGACAGGTGCGCGTACTGCGAGTACTTGCCGTTGGAGTGCTTGATCACGACGGCGTTGCCGTACGCGGGGCCGTCGCCGGCGCCGTTCGGGCCGGCCTTCACGACGGTGCCGGTGTGGGCGGCCACGACGTTGGTGCCGACCGGCACGGCGAAGTCCTGGCCGGAGTGCTTGGCGGCCCAGCGGGCGCCGCCGGTGCCGTAGCTGGCGCTCAGCGTGTACTTCTTGACCGGGGACTTCCAGGAGGCGGCGTTCTTCTTCGCGGCCTTCTTCTTGTCCTCGGCCTTCTTCTTCGCGTCGGAGGCCTTCTTCGCGGCCGCCTTCTTGGCCGCGTCGGCGGCCTTGCCCTGCGCGGTCGCCTGCGCGGCGACGGAGTTGGCGGTGGTGTTCGCGGCAAGGGGAGCCGCAGCGGCGTCGGTGCCGCTGGAGGCGAACGCCGTTCCGGCACCCAGCACCACGGACGCCCCCAGGCCGGCGGCCAGGACGGCGCCACGGACGCGGAAGGCGGACGGGCGGATGGTGTGCTGGTTCGTTGCGCGCTTCATACGAGGAAGTCCTCCGAAGGTGAGTGGACCCGGCGTGCTGTCCGGGCTTGCTCCACCTTGGTAACCCGCACCCCCGCCGGTACTCAAACACCCCATCTACGAAGAAAAGCCGTAGAGAGGGCCGGGGGAATTCGCCGCGCTTGTCCCCTTACGGGCAGGCGGCGCGGGCCACGAAATCCTTCGCGCGGAAGACGTTTAACGCCTGTTCCATGGGCCCTTTTCCGGACATGCTGCCGCGAAACGGTCGTATAGCCCAAAACCTCGAAAGGGCCTGCCGACGCCGGGCCGAAGGTCCCGCGGCGGATCGTGGCGCTTTCTACGGTCCCGGGTAGTAGGCCTGTTTCGGGCTGTGCGCCTTGTCACCGCCGGTGGGACCTAAGTCCTTCCGATTCGGGACCTTCGGCCCGCTACTTCACTACGCTGACGGGAAAGCGGCACCGCACCCCGGGGGACCCCAATGACGGCCGAGAACACCCACGCGCTGGACGGCATCGAGCTCGCCGATGCCGTCGCGTCCATCCGCAACCAGCTCATCGACGCGGCGACCCGGGCCACGGACCACCCCGTCTCCTTCGCGGTCGGCGACATCCAGATGGAGTTCACCCTCGAACTGCGCCGGGAAGCCAGGGCGGGCGGCAAGGTGAAGGCCTGGGTGGTCGAGGCGGGCGCGGACGCCGCCCGCACCACGGGCCGCACGCACAAGGTGGCCTTCACCCTGACCCCGCGCAACGCGGCGACGGGCGAGGCGTGGGAGATCGGGACGGAGGACGACGGGTCGACGGCGGGGTTCGGTGACGGGGTCTCCCGTACATGAGCCTGCCCGTCGTCCACCCCGCCGACCGTACGGTGGTCGTCTCCGCGATCCAGCAGGGCAGTGGCGTCCTGCTCACCGACCGGCTGGTCCTGACCTGCGCCCATGTGGTCAAGTCCGGGTCCGTCCTGATCGCCCACCCGGCCGTCTCCGACCGCGTACGGGCCACCGTCGCCTGGATCGACTACCGGCTGGACGTGGCCCTGCTGGAGGCCGTCGAGCCGGTGCGGCCGGTCCCGCCCGTACGGCTCGGCGTGGTCGACACCCGACAGGCCATACCCGACTGCGAGATCACCGGCTTCCCGCGCGTCCAGCGCTACGGCCGCGACCAGCGTCTGGAGGCCGACCAGTACACGGCGACGGTCCTGCCCCTGGCGGGCCGGGTCCGCGACCTGCTGGTCTGCGATCTCGACGGCCCGCCCGCGGCCCGCCCGGACGACGAGCCGGCCGCCCTGTCCGGGCTCTCCGGCGGCCCGGTCTTCATGGGGGACGTGCTGCTGGGCGTCGCCCGGCAGGTGCCGCAGCAGCGCGACGGACGCCGGGTCGAGTGCGTCCCGCTCGGCCCGGTCCTGGCGGCGAACCCCTTCCGCCTCGTCTGCCGGCGCGCCGGTCTCGACCTGCGCGAGGAACGCGTCCACGGCAGCTTCCCGCGCGACCTGCGGTACGAAGCCGAGTACGCGCAGGCGCTGGGCGCCAAGTACCGCCGTACGAAGATCTTCGGCCTGGACGAGCTGAGCCGGCACGACACCGAGTGGGACCTGGACACCGCCTACCTCAGCCTGGAGGCCCAGGCACAGGATCGGGCCGCACAGCACCCAGGGGTTACGGAGGCCTCCCCACCCCTCCCCCAGCGCATCGACGCCCTTCTCGCGGACCGCCCCCGGGTTCTGCTGCGCGGCGAGGCGGGCGCGGGCAAGACGACGCTGCTGTGGTGGCTGGCCGCCCACGCCTCGGCCCGCACCCTGGGCGACGCGCTGGCCCCGCTGAACGGCCTGATCCCCTTCGTGGTGCCGCTGCGCACCCTGCGGGCCCGCGGGGTGACGTTCCCGCGCCCGGCCGAGCTGTCGGGCGCGGCGGGACTGGTGGTCGACACGGCACCGGAGGGCTGGGCGGGCCGGGTCCTGGAGTCGGGCCGGGCGTTGCTGCTGGTGGACGGCCTGGACGAGGTTCCGCCGGAGGAGCGCGAGCAGACGCACACCTGGCTCTCGCAGCTGCTGGCCCGCTATCCGGACACCCGGTGCGTCGCGACCGTACGGCCCCTCGCCGTGGAGCCGGACTGGCTGCGCTCGGAAGGCTTCGCGGAGTTACGACTGCTGCCGATGCGGAACGAGGACATCCAGGCGTTCGTGGCCTCCTGGCACCGGGCGGCCCGGCTGTCGGAGGAGGCCGACGCCGAGCGGCTGGACGAACTGGAACGCGACCTCTCGCACCAGTTCGACCAGAACCCCACGCTCCGTGACCTGGCCCGTACGCCGCTGCTCTGCGCGGTCATCTGCGCCCTGCACCGCCGCCGCGACGGCTTCCTCCCGGAGACCCGCTGGAAGCTGTACCGCTCGGCCCTGGAGATGCTGCTGGGCCACCGCGACCACCGCCGCCGGATCGGGAACCCCGAGGGCATCGACCTGGACGTCGAGGAATCCACCCAGCTCCTCCAGCGGATCGCGGTCTGGCTGGTCCGCGAGGGCCAGTCCGAGTTCACCCGGGACCAGGCGCTGCGCCAACTCGACCGTGCGCTGGCGGGGATGGCAGGGGTCAGAGCCCAGGGCCCGCCGGAGAGGATCCTCACCCACCTGCTCAACCGCAGCGGCCTGATCCAGGAACACACCGACGACACCTACCAGTTCATCCACCGGACCTTCCAGGACTACCTGGCAGCGAAGGAACTCGTCGAGGACGACCACCTGGGCGAACTGCTCCGCCACGCGGACGAGGAGCCCTGGCAGGACGTGATCCTGCTGGCGTCGGGGCACTGCGGGCGGCGCGAACTGGGCCTGCTGGTATCCGGGTTGCTGGACGCGGGCGAGGGGTGCGAGCCAGGGTCGGTCGAGCGGACCGACCTCCACGTCCTGGCCGCACTGTGCGCCCAGCACGCGGCGTGGCTGGACGGGGCGGTACGGGACCGGGTCCGGGTGAGCGTCGCGAGGCTGTTCCCGCCCCACGGCGCGGATCAGCGGAACGCCCTGGCTCGGCTCGGGCAGGACGCGCTGGCCGTCCTCCCGCAGCCGGGCGACGTGCCGGTCGACAGCGCGATCGCCGAGCAGGCGGTGCTTCTCCTCGGCCTGATCGGCGGGGCGCAGGCGGTCCCGGTGGCCCGGGACTGGGCACGCGCCCATCCGGGCCTGGGCAGGACGATGGCGGACTGCTGGGACGCCTTCCCGCCCGAAGCTTTCGCCGTCGAAGTGCTGAGTCACTACTGCCTGACCGGTGCATCGGTCACGATCACCGACTCCCAGCAGTTGAAGGCCCTGCGCCATCTGCCGTCCGCCGACTACCTCTCCTTCGGGGGCGACTTCTCCGCAGCGGAGCTGGGCGAGGCACTTCACGGGAGGGCGCCGGAGTTCCTCTTCCTCGCCGAGAACCACCGGTTCTCGGACCTCTCCGTGCTGAACGGATGCGGGAAGACCCTCCGGCACCTCTTCCTCCGCTGGTGTCCGCAGATCAAGGACCTTCGCCCGCTTCAGGCGCTGAGCGCTCTCATGACGCTGAAGCTCGACGCCACTCATCTGCCACCGGCGCTCCTGGGCCCGCTGGCGGACATCCCCGCGCTGACCGCGTTGTGGCTGATCTGCCCGGACGTACGGAAGCTCAGCGACATACCCGCCCACCGGCAGGTGACACGCCTGGCGGTGGAGACCGAGCATCCCCTGGCGCTGGACGTCCTCCATGCCTGGCCGGCGCTGACCTCACTGGAGCTCTCGGGCACTCACGCGTCCCTCGACACCTTGGCGGATCTGCGGGCGCACCCGAGGATCACCCGACTTGAGCTGACAGCGTTTCCCTGGGGCAGCCAGGCGGCGGTCCCCGTGGACGTACCGTCGGTCACCGACCTGACCGTGCCGTCGCCCCCGCACGAGGAGGACCTGGCGTCCGTCCGGCACAGTTTCCCCGCGCTCAGCCACCTGGTCCTCCTGGTGCCCGATACCACCGAGGTGCTGGACCTCACCACACTGCACGCATGGCACGACCTCCAGGTGACCATCGCCAGGCCACACGTCCCGAAACTCGTCGGGGCAGCCGAGCTGGGCGAGCGGCTGAAGATCGACACCTCCTGATCCACGAGGAAATCCCCCTGAGCACCGAAAAGGGGCTGCCCCGGACCGGTACGAATACCGATTCCGGGGCAGCCCCTCAGCTGTGCGCTACGAGAGCGTCACGCGTCCTTCGTGAGGTTCGGGCCGGCGCCGCCTGCCGCCTGCTCGATCGGGGGGACGTCGGGCAGAGCCGACTTCTCCTCGCCCCGGAAGGTGAACTTCTTGTCGTCACCCTCGCCCTCGGTGCCCACGACCACGATGTGACCGGGACGCAGCTCACCGAAGAGGATCTTCTCGGAGAGGATGTCCTCGATCTGCCGCTGGATCGTCCGGCGCAGCGGCCGGGCGCCCATCACGGGGTCGTAGCCCTTCTTCGCGAGGAGCGTCTTGGCCTCGCCGCTGAGCTCGATGCCCATGTCGCGGTCCTTGAGACGCTCGTCGACCTTGGCGAGCATGAGGTCGACGATCTGGATGATGTCTTCCTCGGTCAGCTGGTGGAAGACCACCGTGTCGTCGACACGGTTGAGGAATTCCGGCCGGAAGTGCTGCTTGAGCTCTTCGTTGACCTTGACCTTCATGCGCTCGTAGTTCGTCTTGACGTCGCCCTGGGCGGCGAAGCCCAGGTTGAAGCCCTTCGAGATGTCCCGGGTCCCGAGGTTGGTCGTCATGATGATGACCGTGTTCTTGAAGTCCACGACCCGACCCTGGGAGTCGGTCAGGCGACCGTCCTCCAGAATCTGGAGCAGGGAATTGAAGATATCGGGGTGGGCCTTCTCGACCTCGTCGAAGAGGACGACGGAGAACGGCTTGCGGCGCACCTTCTCGGTGAGCTGGCCGCCCTCCTCGTACCCCACGTAACCGGGGGGCGAACCGAAGAGGCGGGAAACCGTGTGCTTCTCGCTGAACTCCGACATGTCGAGGGAGATCAGCGCGTCCTCGTCGCCGAAGAGGAATTCGGCGAGCGTCTTGGAGAGCTCGGTCTTACCGACACCGGACGGGCCGGCGAAGATGAACGAGCCACCCGGGCGCTTCGGGTCCTTCAGACCGGCTCGCGTACGGCGGATCGCCTGCGAAAGGGCCTTGATGGCGTCCTTCTGCCCGATGACGCGCTTGTGGAGCTCGTCCTCCATGCGCAGCAGACGGGAGGACTCCTCCTCCGTCAGCTTGAAGACCGGGATTCCGGTGGCCGTGGCCAGGACCTCGGCGATGAGCTCGCCGTCGACCTCGGCGACGACGTCCATGTCGCCGGCCTTCCATTCCTTCTCCC
Source organism: Streptomyces sp. iso_384 (assembly GCF_056172905.1). Taxonomy (NCBI): domain Bacteria; kingdom Bacillati; phylum Actinomycetota; class Actinomycetes; order Kitasatosporales; family Streptomycetaceae; genus Streptomyces; species Streptomyces sp. iso_384. The sequence goes on along the minus strand of NZ_JBWBTT010000001.1, from coordinate 520,016 downwards.
GCTTGGCCTTCGCCGCCAGCAGCTGCTTCTCCTTGTCGCGGAGCGAGGCTGCCTTCTCGAAGTCCTGGGAGTCGATGGCCGACTCCTTGTCCCGGCGGACACCGGCGATCTTCTCGTCGAACTCGCGGAGGTCCGGCGGCGCGGTCATCCGGCGGATGCGCATCCGGGAACCGGCCTCGTCGATCAGGTCGATCGCCTTGTCCGGCAGGAAGCGGTCCGAGATGTACCGGTCGGCCAGGGTCGCGGCCTGGACGAGGGCCTCGTCCGTGATGGAGACCCGGTGGTGGGCCTCGTAACGGTCGCGCAGACCCTTGAGGATCTCGATGGTGTGCGGCAGCGACGGCTCCGCGACCTGGATGGGCTGGAAGCGGCGCTCGAGGGCCGCGTCCTTCTCCAGGTGCTTGCGGTACTCGTCGAGCGTGGTGGCGCCGATGGTCTGGAGCTCACCGCGCGCCAGCATGGGCTTCAGGATCGAAGCCGCGTCGATGGCGCCTTCCGCGGCACCCGCACCGACCAGCGTGTGGAGCTCGTCGATGAACAGGATGATGTCGCCGCGGGTGCGGATCTCCTTGAGGACCTTCTTCAGGCGCTCCTCGAAGTCACCCCGGTACCGCGAACCGGCGACCAGGGCGCCGAGGTCCAGGGTGTAGAGGTGCTTGTCCTTGAGGGTCTCGGGCACCTCGCCCTTGACGATCGCCTGGGCCAGGCCCTCGACGACCGCCGTCTTGCCGACGCCGGGCTCGCCGATGAGGACCGGGTTGTTCTTGGTCCGGCGGGACAGCACCTGCATGACCCGCTCGATCTCCTTCTCGCGCCCGATGACCGGGTCGAGCTTGGATTCACGAGCGGCCTGGGTGAGATTCCGGCCGAACTGGTCGAGCACCAGGGACGTGGAGGGCGTGCCCTCGGCGGGACCGCCTGCGGTGGCCGCCTCCTTGCCGCCCGAGTACCCGGAAAGCAGCTGGATGACCTGCTGCCGGACCCGGTTCAGGTCGGCGCCCAGCTTCACGAGGACCTGGGCTGCGACGCCCTCGCCCTCGCGGATCAGGCCGAGCAGGATGTGCTCGGTGCCGATGTAGTTGTGGCCCAGCTGAAGGGCCTCGCGGAGCGACAGCTCCAGGACCTTCTTGGCTCGCGGGGTGAAGGGGATGTGCCCGGAAGGAGCCTGCTGCCCCTGCCCGATGATCTCCTCCACCTGCTGGCGGACCGCCTCGAGCGAAATCCCGAGGCTCTCCAGGGCCTTAGCGGCGACACCCTCACCCTCGTGGATCAGGCCCAGGAGGATGTGCTCGGTGCCGATGTAGTTGTGGTTGAGCATCCGGGCTTCTTCCTGAGCCAGGACGACAACCCGCCGCGCGCGGTCGGTGAACCTCTCGAACATCGTTAATCGCTCCTCAGAGCGGTCGGTCAGTGAGGGGTCGGTCCCCTCCCAGTCCTTCCGCATGCTAGTCCCGCAGGACGGGACAGCTCATTCCAACTGCCGACATCCGTCCGGATCACCCCGCGCCGGGCGGGGATTCTTACTGCCGAACAGCTGACAACTGCTCCAACCCGATGGTGCGAGACGATGTTCCCGCAGGCCAGGCAGATACCCCTTTCGCCAGTACGCCGATGGCGAACGTGAGACGCCTCGGCCAGCGTGTCGCCCCTTCCCACTAGGAAAGTCTTACCCGCAATCACTGACAGTCCATGCGGCGCGCCCCGGTTCCCTCCGCTACGGGCGAACAACCTTGCGCTGCTGAACGCTCTCGCGCGCCCCCAGGGCCGGAACACAACGTGACGCGGCGCGGACCCCGCGTAACTCCGGAGGTGGTTCGGCGGTTCATCGGGCATGACCCCCACCGTCCCGCAGCCCCGATCGTCACCCGATACCGCTCCGGGTTCCGCCGACGCCGCTCTCGCCCGGCGGTACGCGAGGGAGCTGGGCTGGGCGGCCGAGGGGCACGCTCCGCTGCGGCTGCTCACCGGGGTGCGCTTCGATGTGCTGGAGCTGCCCGCCGAGGCCGGTCACGCCGTGCTGCGGCGCGGGGTGCGCACCGGTCCCGTGCTGCTGTCCGGTGCGCGGATGGGGCTGCTGGTCGCCGCGGGCGGCGCCGATGAGCTGCCGGGGCTGCTCGACTGGCTGGAGTGGGGTCCGGTCCCGCTGGACCTGACCGCCGTGGGTGCGGGGGGCCGCGTCGCGGCCCCGCCCCTCCCTGGTTCCCCCGGGGGCTCGCCGGGGGCCGCGCTCTGGCTGCGGCCCCCAGAGCCGAGGCATGCGCCCGAGCCGGGGCTGCCGGCCCTCATGGGCTTCGGGAGCAGCGGTGGGGATGCCCCCGATCTCGTACGCCTGGTGGACGCCGCGGCCACGGAATGCCATCGGGTCCGGTTGTCGCACGCCCGTTCCGGAGCGCTGACAAGGGGTGGAGCGGATCAGCCGTTGGCCTTCTCGTAAGCCTCACGGATCTCGGCGGGAACGCGGCCGCGGTCATTCACATTGTGGCCGTTCTCCCGGGCCCACCGGCGGATTTCCGCGGTGTCCTTGTTACCGCCGGACACGGCGCGGCCCTTGCCACGGCCCGTGGCGGCACGGCCACCGGTGCGACGTCCACCCTTGGTGTAGGGCTCGAGAAGGCCGCGAAGCTTGTCCGCGTTGGCCGTGGTGAGGTCGATCTCGTACGTCTTGCCGTCAAGAGCGAACGTGACGGTCTCGTCGGCCTCGACGCCGTCGAGGTCATCGACAAGAAGGACCTGAACCTTCTGTGCCACGGGATATCCTTTCATCGAAAATGGAGTACGCGGAAAGGAAACCGCTTTTCCCCCGAAAACACAAACCCCCAGGAGAGGTTCAGCAGCCCGAGAAGACGGGAAACGTGCGCGATTCGGACATAGGGTTGCAGGTCCTTCTGCAGATCACAGGTGCAGAAGCATCCGGCTGTTGCCCAAGGTGTTCGGCTTCACTCGTTCGAGACCGAGGAACTCCGCGACACCCTCGTCGTAGGAACGCAGCAGCTCACTGTAGACATCGGTGTCGACGGGCGTCTCTCCGATCTCGACGAACCCGTGCTTCGCGAAGAAGTCCACTTCGAAGGTGAGACAGAAAACCCTGCGGACACCGAGCCATCGCGCGGTCTGCAAGAGCTTGTCCAGTACGTGATGCCCCACCCCCGCGCCCTTGATGCGGGGGTCGACGGCAAGGGTCCGCACTTCTGCCAGGTCTTCCCACATGACATGAAGTGCGCCGCAGCCGATGACCGTCGCGTCCTCGTCGCGTTCCGCGACCCAGAACTCCTGGATGTCCTCGTAAAGGGTGACGGTCGCTTTGTCGAGCAGGATGCCTCCGGACACGTACCCGTCGAGGAGTCGTCGCACCGAACCGACATCACTCGTCCTGGCCCGCCGGACGGTGATGGCGGGCTTATTTACCGACGGGTCGGTATGGAGTTCGGTTTCCGGATCGCTTTGCGGCTGCTCTGAGGACATGCCCCGACGCTATCGCCCGCTCTCCGGCGTCGCGTCATCGGCCGGGGCGTCATCTCCGGCGGCGTCGGCGGCCGGTTCCGCGGGGTTGCCCGGGGCACTTTCGGCAGGGTTGGGGGAAACCATCCGAACGGCATCCTGGAGCGCTTCGCGCTGCTCGGCGGACATCATGCCGAAGAACGCGACAAGTGCGGCGGCGGGGTTGTCACTGAGCGACCAGGCTTCGTTCATCAGTGCGGCCGAGTAGGCGGCCCGGGTGGAGACGGCCGTATATCGATAGGCCCGTCCGTCGACTTCCCTGCGCACCCAGCCCTTCTGATGGAGATTGTCCATTACCGTCATCACGGTCGTGTACGCGATGGACCGTTCCTGCTGAAGGTCCTCAAGGACTTCCCGCACCGTGACCGGTCGGTTCCATTGCCAGACGCGCGTCATCACGGCGTCTTCGAGGTCTCCCAATTGGCGGGGCACGAGATCATTTTAGTGCTAGATGTCCTGAATATTCCGGTATTTACACAGCAAAAGAGCGCACGACTCGGACGAGTCGTGCGCTCCGGGTGCGTACGCCGGGAAGGCGCGGGGCGGACGGGCCGCTTCCGCGGTCAGACATTCTCCGGACGAGCGGTCTGCTTTGCGGATTCCGCGCGGGCGAACGTCGCGTCCACCGCGGCGTCCTCCTTGGCCTTGTTCGGGCCACCCTGACTCTTGACGATGATCACGATCAGGGCGATGAAGAAGACGGCCATCACCACGGGCGGCACGAGCGCGGATACATAGTCCATGCCGTCCAGAGTAGCGAGCCCCGAACGGCCCGACGCGGCGACCTCCCGGTGGAGGCCGCCGCGTCGGACACCGCCGGAGTGTCAGCCGGCCGCCCGCTCCTCGGACGGAGGCGGCGCGGGCCGGCGGCGCGGCGGGAAGACCTCGGAGGGCTTGGGCATCGGGCGGTCGCCGGGCTTCCGCGGGCGGTCCGGAGCGGCCGGGGTCCTGGGCCGGTCCGGCTCCCGGTCGGCGGCGCGGCCGCCGGGCAGGGCGAGCAGCCGGCTGCGGGGGCCGGGGGCCGCGAGCCCGGCGGAGCGGCCGGCGAGCCGGGCGCGTACGGAACGCTCGGCGAGCACCTGACAGCGTTCCAGGAGGGTCGCCGCGAGCGGCCTCCCGCGCAGGGCGCGCAGCGCGGCCAGATCGTCCGGGCGGGGGTCGTAACCGGCCGCCAGGGCGTCCTGGAGCAGCTCCAGATAGCCGGCGACGGAGCCGGGGAGGGCGTTGCGGTAGCGGGCGAGATCGGCGAGGAGGAACGCTCGCAGCCGACCCGCCTCGCCGACCGCCTCGTCCACGGAGCCGGCGAGCCGCAGGCAGTCCTGGACGTCCTCGTCGGACAGGGGCATGGGGTGGAGGGCGATGGCGAGGGCACGTCGGAGCACCCGCAGCTCGTCCGCGCTGAACGCCATGCCGCCTCGTGAACCGTAGGGCGTGGGCATAGCGCGACAATACGTGCTAAATGGACAAAATCCGTTTAACTGGTCGCCGGTGGCGCGGCGTGCCGTAGCCGTTCCCCGGCCCACCGTCCCGGCCGTTCCCGCAGGTACGCAGGGCCCCGCGCCGCGCCCGCTACGAGCGGGACACGTTCCGCTCGTAGACCAGGCGCAGCCCGATGAGCGTCAGCCACGGCTCGTGCTCGTCGATGACGGAGGACTCCCCCAACACCATCGGAGCAAGGCCGCCCGTCGCGATGACCGTGACGTCGTCCGGGTCGGCGGCCAGTTCCTTCTTCATCCGGGCCACCACCCCGTCGACCTGGCCGGCGAAGCCGTAGATGATGCCGGACTGCATGGCCTCGACGGTGTTCTTGCCGATCACGCTGCGCGGCCGGGCCAGCTCGATCTTGCGGAGCTGGGCGCCCCGGACGCCGAGCGCCTCCACCGAGATCTCGATGCCGGGGGCGATCACCCCGCCCGCGTACTCGCCGCGCGGCGAGACCGCGTCGAAGGTGGTGGCGGTGCCGAAGTCGACGACGATCGCCGGGCCCCCGTACAGCTCGACGGCGGCGACCGCGTTGATGATGCGGTCCGCGCCGACCTCCTTGGGGTTGTCCATCAGGATCGGCACCCCCGTCTTGACCCCGGGCTCCACCAGGACGGCGGGGACGTCGCCGTAGTAGCGGCGGGTGACCTCGCGCAGCTCGTGCAGGACCGAGGGGACGGTGGCGCAGATCGCGATGCCCTCGATGCCGTCGCCCAGCTCCATGCCGAGCAGCGGGTGCATGCCCATCAGGCCCTGGAGCAGGACGGCCAGCTCGTCCGCGGTGCGGCGGGCGTCGGTGGAGATCCGCCAGTGCTCGACGATCTCCTCGCCGTCGAAGAGGCCGAGGACCGTGTGCGTGTTGCCGACGTCGATGGTGAGCAGCATCAGGCGTCGGCCCCGTCCCCGGCGGAGGGGGACGCGTCCGCGTCGCGGAAGTCCAGGCCGATGTCGAGGATCGGCGAGGAGTGGGTGAGCGCCCCGACGGCGAGATAGTCGACGCCCGCGTCGGCGTAGGCGCGGGCCGAGTCGAGGGTGAGGCGGCCCGAGGACTCCAGGATCGCCCGGCCGTCGACCAGGGCGACCGCCTCGGCGGTCTCGGCCGGAGTGAAGTTGTCCAGCAGGATCAGGTCGACGCCCGCGTCCAGCACCTCGCGGACCTGGTCCATCGTGTCGACTTCGACCTCGATGGGCAGCTCGGGGAACTCGGCGCGCACGCGCAGAAACGCCTCCGCGACGCCGCCCGCGGCGATCACGTGGTTGTCCTTGACCAGGGCCGCGTCGGAGAGCGACATCCGGTGGTTGACGCCGCCGCCGCAGCGCACCGCGTACTTCTCCAGCGCGCGCAGGCCCGCCGTCGTCTTGCGGGTGTCGCGGACCTTGGCCCTGGAGCCCTCCAGCACGTCCGCCCAGGCGCGGGTGGCGGTCGCGATGCCCGAGAGGCGGCAGAGCAGGTTGAGCGCGCTGCGCTCGCCGGTCAGCAGGTCGCGGGTGCGGGTGGTGACGGTCAGCAGCTTCTGGCCGGGGACGATCCGGTCGCCGTCCTCGACGTGCCGCTCGACCTCGAACGCCTCGGTGCAGACGATCGACAGGACCGCCTCGGCGACCCGGAGCCCGGCGACCACACCGGCCTCGCGGGCGGTGAAGTCACCGGTGATCACGGCGTCCTCGGGCACGGTCGCCACGGTCGTGACGTCCACCCCGCCGTCGAGGTCCTCCTCGATCGCCACATGGGCGACGTCCTCGACCTGGACGGGGTCCAGTCCTGCCTGGGCCAGCAGCAGGGCGAGCGCCGGGTCCAGGCCGCACTCCAGGGCCTCCGGGTCGAAGCCCTCGTCACCGCCGCAGCCGCAGCCGTCGCCGCAGCCGCCTCCCGTCGGTGCGGAGGATGCGGGCGCGCCGACGCTGATCAACGGTACGTCCACGGGTGTGGGGCGCGGATTCTCTTCGGGCGTGCTCACGGTGTCGGCTCCTCGGGGGCGTGGCGGGTGGTGCGGGTGGGGCTGGTGCTGCGTGCGGTGCCGGTGCTGCTCCGCGGGTGCGGCGGAGCGGCTGCTTCCAGCAGTCTGCTCAATCCGACGGGCGTACGGGCGGGAATGCGGCGGTCTCCGTGCGGTGGACGGCCGGGGTGCGGTCCGGTGCGATACGGACGACCAGGTGGCGGCGGCCGTGGGTGTCGTCGCGGTCGGGCCGGTCCTCGCGCCAGTGGCAGCCGCGGGTCTCCTCGCGTTCCCGGGCGGCGGCGACCAGGACCCGGGAGACCAGGAGCAGATTGGTGACCTCCCAGGCGTCGACCCCGGGCACGACGGCCTTGGACCCGTCCGCGTCGGCGGCGGCCTCGCGGTGCAGGGCCTCCAGCTCCTCGGCGGCGGCGGCCAGGCTGCCGGCGGAGCGCAGCACTCCGGCGCCCCGGGTCATCGTGCGCTGGATCGCCGTACGGGCCTCGGGGGCCAGCAGCGGAACGGGGGCTTCCGCGTCACCGGGGGCTTCGGCCGGTTCGGTGCGGGGCGGGCGGGCCTCGGCGATGTCGGCGGCGATGCGCTCGGCGAAGACCAGGCCCTCCAGGAGGGAGTTGGACGCGAGGCGGTTGGCCCCGTGCACCCCGGTGCAGGCGACCTCGCCGCAGGCGTACAGCCCGGGGACGGTGGTGCGGCCGCGCAGGTCGGTGCGGACGCCGCCGGAGGCGTAGTGCGCGGCCGGGGCGACCGGGATCGGCTCGGTGACCGGGTCGATGCCGTGGGCCCGGCAGGCGGCCAGGATGGTGGGGAAGCGCTGCTCCCACATCCGCGCCCCGAAGTGCCGGGCGTCCAGATACATGTGCTCGGCGCCCTTCTCGTGCATCCGGCGCGTGATGCCCTTGGCGACGATGTCGCGCGGGGCCAGCTCGGCCAGCTCGTGCTGTCCGAGCATGAACCGGACGCCGTCGCCGTCGACGAGATGCGCTCCTTCGCCCCGTACGGCTTCGGAGACCAGCGGCTGCTGGCCCTCGGAGTCCGAGCCGAGGAACAGGACGGTCGGGTGGAACTGGACGAACTCCAGGTCGGAGACCTCCGCCCCGGCCCGCAGCGCCAGCGCCACGCCGTCGCCGGTGGAGACGGAGGGGTTGGTGGTGGCGGAGAAGACCTGGCCCATGCCGCCGGTGGCGAGGACGACCGAGGGGGCCCGGACCGCGCCGACGCCGTCGTGCTGGCCCTCGCCCATGACATGCAGCGAGACGCCCGCCGTACGGCCTTCGGCGTCCGTCAGCAGGTCCAGGACCAGGGCGTTCTCGATGGTGTGCAGGGCGGCCTCGCGGACCGCCCCGACCAGGGCGCGGGAGATCTCCGCGCCGGTCGCGTCACCGCCCGCGTGGGCGATGCGGCGGCGGTGGTGGCCGCCCTCACGGGTCAGCGCGATGTCGCCGCTGTCGGTGGTGTCGAAGTGCGCGCCGGTGTTGATCAGCCGGCGTACGGCGTCGGGGCCCTCGGTGACCAGGGTGCGCACGGCCTCCTCGTCGCAGAGGCCCGCGCCCGCGACGAGGGTGTCGTCGAGGTGCTGCTCGGGGGTGTCGCCCTCGCCGAGGGCCGCGGCGATGCCGCCCTGGGCCCAGCGGGTCGAGCCGTCGTCGAGGCGGGCCTTGGTGACGACGACGGTGTCCAGACCGGCGGCGACGCAGCGCAGCGCCGTGGTGAGTCCGGCGACGCCGGAGCCGACCACCACGACGTCCGCGTCGATGGCCCAGCCGGGGGCGGGGGCGGTCAGCCGTATTCCGGTCACGTGAGGGCTCCGAAGGTGAGGGGGATGTTGTCGATGAGGCGGGTGTCCCCGACCTGGGCCGCGACGACGAGGACCGCCTCACCGCTCTCGCGGTCGTCCGGGATCTCGGTGAAGTCCGCCGGGTCCACCAGGGCCAGGTAGTCCAGGGCCAGCGGCAGCCTGCCCCGGGCGGCGGCCTCCTCCAGCACGGTCCGGGCGGCGGCGCGGACGGCGGCGGGCGCGCCGTTGGGCCGGGCCAGCGCCACGGCCTGGGCGTCGGCGGCGGCCCGGGCCTCGCCGAGCTTGTTGAGCCCGGCGGCCCGGTCGCCGCCGGGCGCCGTGGCCCGGGCCCGCTCGTGCAGGGCCTGCTGGGCGGCGAGCCGGTCGCGGGCCGCGAACAGCGCGCGGGACAGGGCGAGCGCGGTGTGCCGCTCCTCGGCGGAGAGGAAGCGGTTACGGCTGGAGAGCGCCAGGCCGTCGGGGTCGCGGACGGTGGGGACGCCGGTGATCCGGACGCCGAAATTCAGGTCGCGGACCATCCGGCGGATCAGGGCGAGCTGCTGGGCGTCCTTCTGCCCGTAGAACGCCTCGTCGGGGCGGGTGAGGTGGAGGAGCTTGGCGACGACGGTGAGCATCCCGTCGAAGTGCCCCGGCCGGGCCGCGCCTTCGAGGCGCTCGCCCATGGGGCCCGCGGTGATCCGGACCTGGGGCTCGCCGCCGGGGTAGACCTCGTCGACTCCGGGGGCGAAGACCGCGTCGGCCCCCGCCGCCGCGGCGATCTCCAGGTCGGCGTCCAGGGTGCGCGGATAGCGGTCCAGGTCGGCTGCCTCGCCGAACTGCAGCGGGTTCACGAAGACGGTGACCACGACCTGGCCGTCCGGGCCCGCGGCTTCGCGGGCGGCGCGGATCAGGGCGGCGTGGCCGTCGTGGAGCGCGCCCATCGTCATGACGACGGCCCGCTCGGCCCCGGCGGGGCGGGGCAGCGCGTCGAGCTCGGCGGCGGTGCGCAGGAGGGCGGTCCGCATCGTGCGCGTCATCGGGTCTCCCCCGCTCCCGTACAGCTGGTCGTCGTCATCGGGTCTCCCCCGCTCCGGGGCCGCCGGGGCGGCGCTCCTGGTCGGCCAGGACGCCGAGAAGGTCCTCGGCCAGCTCCGCCTTGAGCAGGCCGTGGGCGAGCGCCCGGTCGGCCGTGGCGCGGGCCATCGCGACATATCCGGCCACCGCCTGCGGGGCATGGGCACGCAGTTCACGGATGTGGGCGGCGACCGTGCCCGCGTCCCCCCGGGCCACCGGGCCGGTCAGCGCGGCGTCGCCGGAGCGCAGGGCGTTGTCCAGGGCCGCGCCGAGCAGCGGGCCGAGCATCCGGTCGGGCGCGGTGACCCCGGCCTTGGTCAGCAGCTCCATCGACTGGGCGACCAACGTGACCAGGTGGTTCGCGCCGAGCGCGAGGGCCGCGTGGTAGAGCGGGCGGGACTCCTCGGCGATCCACTCGGGCTCGCCGCCCATCTCGATGACGAGCGCCTCGGCGGCCAGCCGCAGTTCCTCGGGGGCGGTGACGCCGAAGGAGCAGCCCGCGAGCCGCTGGACGTCGACGGCGGTGCCGGTGAAGGTCATCGCGGGGTGCAGCGCGAGTGGCAGCGCCCCGGCCCGCAGCGCGGGGTCCAGCACCTTCGCCCCGTACCGCCCGGAGGTGTGGACGAGCAGTTGTCCCGGCCGTACGGCACCGGTCCCGACGAGGCCCTCGACCAGCGTGGGCAGCACATCGTCGGGGACGGTCAGCAGCACCAGCTCGGCGCGGGCCAGCACCTCGGCCGGCTCCACCAGCGGCACGTCGGGGAGCAGCTCGGCGGCGCGGCGCCGGGAGGCGTCGGAGACTCCGGACACGGCGACCGGGCGGTGCCCGGCGAGCCGGAGCGCCGCGGCGAGCGCGGGCCCGACCCGGCCCGCGCCGACGACGCCGACCGTGAGCCGGGCGGGGCGGTCCCTCGCGTCGAGGGGTTCCTTCGAAACTGATGCGTTCACGCGGCGATGGCCTTCCGTTCCAGTCCGCGGGGGGTACCGGACGATTTCTCTGCATGCTACGCCAGCGTTTCGGGGAAGCCCCGCCCCTGCCCACAGCCTGTGGATAACTTTCCGGACGGGACGGAATACCGCGGGCGCGCTGTCGGAGGTCCGGGTGATGATCGTCCCATGGCGACGATGGATGAGCAGGAGCAGCGGCGGCGCAGGCTGACCGCGTGGCGGGGGTCGCGGCGGGTGCTGGCCCGGGTGGGCGCGGACGGCACGCTGGGCGAGCGGCTGGCGGCGCTCGCGGCCGGTGCCGCGTCCGTACACGATCCGGAGGACTGGACCGATGTGTACGGCGGCGGGGTCGTCGCCGATCTGGAGCGGCGGGTGGCCGGGCTGCTCGGGATGGAGGCGGCCGCGTTCTTCCCGACCGGGACGATGGCGCAGCAGGTCGCGCTGCGGTGCTGGGCGGGGCGTACGGGCGACGCGACGGTGGCGCTGCACCCCCTGTCCCATCCGGAGCTGCACGAGGGCGGGGCGCTGGGGGTGGTGAGCGGGCTGCGCACGGTGCATCCGACGTCCGATCCGAGGCTGCCGAGCGCGGACGAGGTCCGGGAGTTCCCTGAGCCGTTCGGCACGCTGATGCTGGAGCTGCCGCTGCGGGACGCCGGGTTCGTCCTGCCGTCCTGGGAGGAGCTGACGGCGGTGGTGGAGGCGGCCCGGGAGCGGGACGCGGTGGTCCACTTCGACGGGGCGCGGCTGTGGGAGTGCGGTCCGCACTTCGGGCGGGAGCTGTCGGAGATCGCGGCGCTGGCGGACAGCGTGTACGTGTCGTTCTACAAGTCGCTGGACGGGCTGTCCGGGGCGGTGCTGGCGGGCCCTTCGACGCTGGTGGAGGAGGCGCGGGTGTGGCGCCACCGGTACGGGGGTCAGCTCTTCCAGCAGTACCCGGCGGCCCTGTCCGCGCTGATCGGGCTGGAGCGGGAGCTGCCGAGGCTTCCTACGTTCGTGGCGCACGCGAAGGTGGTGGCCGGGGCGCTGGCGGAGGGGTTCGCGGCGTCGGGGGTGCCGTGGTTCCGGGTGCGTCCGGAGCCGCCGCACACGCATCAGTTCCAGGTCTGGCTGCCGTACGGGACCGAGGTGCTGGACGAGGCGTCGGTGCGGCAGGCCGAGGAGACCGGGGTGACGTTGTTCCGGCGGTGGTTCGCGGGGGCGCCCGGGTCGGGGCTGCCGCCCGGGGTCTCGGTCACGGAGGTGACGGTGGCCGGGGCGGGGCTGGAGTGGTCGGCGGAGGATGTGCGGGAGGCGGTGGCGGGGTTCGTGCGGTACGTGGGGTAGGGGCGGGGGGGGCTTGGGGGCGGGTCCTGTCCAGTGGCCGGCCCCCGGGGGTCGGGGTTCCGTCCTCAAGCGCCGGACGGGCTGGATGTGCCGGGTCCTGCCCAGTGGTCGGTCTCCAGGCCCAGGGTTCCGTCCTCAAGCGCCGGACGGGCTTGGTGTGGTGCCGGACGGGCTGGAGGCGGCGGGGCGGAGGTGGCGGTACAGGGCTTGCAGGGTCGTGCGGTCGTGGCGGCCCGGGGGCGGGGGTGCGGGCTGGGCCAGGCGGGCCGCGCGGCAGGTGTCGAGCAGGTGCTGCTGAAGAGCGGTCATGCGGACAGCCTGCGCAGGTCACGGCGGTGCCGCGCGCGGATTGACGGCCCCCGTCAAATGGCACGACGCCCCGTGCGCGTACCCCCACTATGGAGAGGTGAGCGTGCACATAGACATCGCGGGACTGCCCGCCGACCGCGTCGTTTTCGCGACCTCCCCGCTGGCCGAACTCGGCCTCGCCCTGCACGCGCTCTCCGAGCCCGGCCACCACCCGGGGCTGCACGGCTGGGCCACCGCGACCGCGGCGGCCCTGGAGGCCGACCTCGCGGACCGGATGCTGGAGGCGGAGTTCCTCTGGCGGAACACCTTCTCCGATGTGTTCATGCCGTTCTCCGGGCTCCGGGGCGGCGACGGCAGGACCGGGGCGACGCTCGCCGAGGACCTGGATCTGCTCGACCGGATGGACGACGAGCGGTTCGTCGCCGCGGCCCTGGAGTTCACCTGCGCCACCCATTACGGGGCCGGGGCGCCGTCACCGCTGAGCGACGCGGCGATGCGGGCCCGCGCCCTGGAGCTGGCGGCGGCGCGCGGTCCGCAGCAGGTGGAGTTCACCCGGCGGCTGCTGGCCGACCCCGTCTCCGTACGCGGCTGGATCCGGCGGCTCTTCGAGGACTGCGACCAGGCGTTCTTCGCCGACACCTGGCGCCGGGCCTCCGTGCAGCTGGTCGCCGACGCCCGCCACAAGACGGAACTGCTGCGCCGCAAGGGGCTGGCCGAAGCGGTCGGCGCGGTGTCAGCCGCCGTGACGCTGGACGAGGACGCGGGCCGGATCAGCATCGACAAGCTGTCCGAGGGCCGGACCACCGCCGTCGACCCCGGCGTCGGCCCCGGCCTGACGTTCGTCCCGACCAGCTTCGGCTGGCCGCATCTGATGGTGCTGCACGCCCCGGGCTGGCGGCCGGTGATCCACTACCCGGTCCATCTGCCCGACCTGCCGTCGCCCGCCACCGTGGAACAGCTCCAGCGCCGGATGGAGGCCCTGGCCCACCCGATGCGGATGCGGCTCTGCCGCAATCTGGCCCGCTCCCCGTACACCACCGGTGAGCTGGCCGAATCCAACGGCATCACCTCCCCCGAGGTCTCCCGCCACCTCTCGGTGCTCAAGAAGGCGGGCCTGGTCACGACGCGCCGCCGGGGCCGTTACGTCCTCCACCAGCTGGACCTGACGGTCGTGGCCCGGCTCGGCAGCGACTTCCTGGAGGGCGTCCTGCGCTGAGCCCGCCCGCAGTCGGCAGCGAACGCCTCAGTCGAAGCGGATGTGCCGCACGCCCGTCCAGGTCCGCCGCAGCCGGTGCCGCAGCCGGCCGCCCGTGTCCGGCACGGGTGTCAGGCCCGCGGCCCCGGCCACCAGGTCCGCCACCTGGGGGACCGTCACCCCATCCGTACGGATGTGAAGGGCGAACTCCGGGCGCGCGAGCCTCTCCAGGCAGTCGTCCAGCCGGCTCACGGCGAAGCTCTCCCGCTTCAGCCCGCGACCGAGACCGCGTTCGCGCAGCCGCCGCAGAACGGTGGCGCGGTCGGCGAGGAGGGCGCTGTGGTGGACGGTGTGGCCGTCCTCGCGCAGCCGTCCGACGATCTCGGCGAAATACCCCGGGTCGACCAGCGTCATCGGCACGATCACCGGCCCCGGGTGCCGCTCCAGGGCGAGGCCGAGCACCTCACGGACCCCGGAGCGCCAGGACGCCAGATCCTGGAAGTCGCCGCGCAGCCGGGGCGGCAGCGTCCGGTGCAGCCCGAAGCCGATGTGCTCGGGGTCGCAGACCACACTGCCGGGGAGCCGCCGGTGCAGCTCGTACGCGGTCTGGGTCTTGCCGCCGCCGAACGGCCCGTTGATCCACAGCAGCGTGCCCACGGCCTGCCTCCCCCGCTCTCAGCCCGCGCCGCCGCCGGCCCGGACCAGGCCGGTCTCGTAGGCGAGGACGACGACCTGGACCCGGTCGCGGAGGTTCAGCTTGGTGAGGATGCGGCCGACGTGCGTCTTGACCGTCGCCTCGGAGAGCACCAGCCGGGCCGCGATCTCGCCGTTCGACAGGCCCTGGGCGACCAGGAGCATGACTTCCCGTTCGCGCTCGGTGAGCTTGCCGATGTGCTTGTTCTTCGGCTCCTTGTCGCTGCTGGGCAGCATCGGCGAGAAGCGGTCGAGGAGCCGGCGCGTGGTGGACGGGGCGACGACCGCGTCGCCGCTGTGCACCGAGCGGATCGCGGCGAGCAGTTCGGCGGGCGGTACGTCCTTGAGCATGAAGCCGCTGGCCCCGGCCTTCAGCCCGGAGAAGGCGTACTCGTCGAGGTCGAAGGTGGTCAGGATGAGCACCTTCGGCGGGTCCTGCTGCGCGCAGATACGGCTGGTCGCCTCGACGCCGTCCAGCCGGGGCATACGGACGTCCATCAGGACCACGTCGACGGCGGTGGACCGCAGCATCTCGATCGCCTCGGCCCCGTCCCCGGCCTCGGCCACGACTTCCATGTCGGGCTGGGCGGCGAGCACCATCCGGAAGCCGGTCCGCAGCAGCACCTGGTCGTCGACGAGCATCACGCGGATGGCCATGGTCATGGGAACGTGTCCTGTCCTGAGGTCGGTCGATCGGTCGGTCGTGGTGGCCGTGGTGGCCCTGGTGGCTTCGGCGGCCGTGGAAGGCCGGACCCGGCCCGGTCAGCCCGGGGGCTTGAGCGGCAGCAGCGCGCTGATCCGGAAGCCGCCGCCGGGCCGGGGACCCGCGTCCAGGGTGCCTCCGACCATGCCGACCCGCTCCCGCATCCCGATCATCCCGTGCCCGGCGCCGTCCGCGCCGCCGTCCTCGTACAGCTCGTGCGCCGCGCCCCGGCCGTCGTCCTCGATCAGCAGCCCGAGGCCGTCGTCGAAG
This sequence comes from Streptomyces sp. iso_384, assembly GCF_056172905.1. Taxonomy (NCBI): domain Bacteria; kingdom Bacillati; phylum Actinomycetota; class Actinomycetes; order Kitasatosporales; family Streptomycetaceae; genus Streptomyces; species Streptomyces sp. iso_384. The sequence continues at coordinate 504,789 of NZ_JBWBTT010000001.1, read as the reverse complement.
TAGACCAGCCGGACGCTGGCCCCGGCGTCGGGCCCGCCGTGCTTGCGGGTGTTCGTCAGGGCTTCCTGCACGACGCGGTACGCGGTCAGCTCCACGCCGCTGGGCAGCGGGCGGGGGGTGCCCTCGACCTTGAAGTCGACTTCCAGGCCGGTCTGCCGCACCTGCGCGACCAGGTCCTCGATCTGCTCGACGTCGGGCTGGGGAACGTACTCGCCGCTCTCCGGGGCATCGCCGGTGCGCAGCACCCCGAGCAGCCGGCGCATCTCGGCGAGCGCCTGGCGGCCGGTGCTGGAGATGGTCTCCAGGGCCTGCTTGGCCTGGTCGGGGGCGGCGTCCATGACATAGGCGGCGCCGTCGGCCTGGACGACCATCACGGACACGTTGTGCGCGACGACGTCGTGCAGTTCGCGGGCGATCCGGGCCCGCTCGGCGGCGACCGCGACCTTGGACTGCGCCTCGCGTTCCCGCTCCAGGCGGGCGGCACGCTCCTCCAGCTGGTCGAAGTAGGCGCGCCGGGTCCGCAGCGAGTCCCCGAGCACCCAGGCCAGCACGAACGGCACGGTCATGATGACCGTCACGAAGATCACCTGGGCCCAGGAACCGCCGGGCTCGGCCTCCCACCGCAGCTGGGACAGGGCCGCCGCGCTCAGGCTGCAGATCAGGGCGAGCCGGGACGCCCAGCGCTCGCCGACCGTGGCCACGGTGTACGTGATCACCAGCATCGCGAAGTTCCCGATGCCCGGCCGTACGTTGAACACCAGCTGCACGACGCCCACCAGGATGGCGAGCAGCAGCATCCTCTCCGGCGCCTTGCGGCGCAGCGCCACGACCGTGGAGAGCCCCAGCACCACCGGAACGGCGACGATCTCCTCGCGCCCCGCGTCGTACATGCCCGACGCCATCGACACGCCGGAGAGCCCGAGGAGGAAGACGGCCCAGAAGACGTCGACGCCCGTCGGGTGTCTGCGGATGAAATCGTAGAGGCGCTGCACGTAACCCAGCGTAGGGACAGCGGATCGGTGCCCGGGTCAACCGGAGGGTCGATCCGGGTACTGGGACCGTACTCCCCAAGGTGGAGACTTGCCCATGTGACGGACGAGTGGCGTGGGTGGCGGGAGGCGGCTCAGGCCGCCCTGTACGGACATGAGGGCTTTTATCGCAGCCTGCTGCGGAGCCCGGAGGGGCCCGCCGGCCACTTCCGTACGTCGGTCCACGCCTCGCCCCTTTTCGCGGCGGCGGTGGCCCGGCTGCTGACCGGAATCGCACGCGAGCTGGCGACCGGCACGGTCGCGCTGGTCGACGTCGGGGCGGGGCGCGGCGAGCTGTTGACCGGAGTGCTGGCCGCGCTGCCGGAAGGGCTGGAGGTGACCCCGTACGCCGTCGAGGTCGCCGCCCGGCCGCCGGGCCTGGACCCCCGGATCGAGTGGTGCGCGGAGCCGCCCTCCGGAACCACCGGGCTGCTGTTCGCCAACGAGTGGCTGGACAACGTTCCGGCGGCGGTGGCGGAGGCGGACGCGGACGGCGTCCCCCGGTACGTCCAGGTGCGCACCTCGGACGGCGCGGAGCGGCTCGGCCCCGCCGTGACCGGGGCGGACGCGGCGTGGCTGGAGCGCTGGTGGCCGCTGTCCGCGCCGGGCGAGCGGGCGGAGATCGGGCGCTCCCGGGACGAGGCGTGGGCGGCCGCGGCCGGTTCGCTGGCCGCCGGGCTCGCGGTGGCGGTGGACTACGCGCACGTACGGGACGCCCGGCCGCCCTTCGGGACGCTGACCGGCTTCCGGCACGGGCGCGAGACGCGTCCGGTGCCGGACGGCTCCTGCGATCTGACGGCCCATGTGGCGCTGGACGCCTGCGCGGCGGCGGTGTCCTCGGCCGTACCGCACGCGAGCACCGAACTGACCGACCAGCGGGCGGTGCTGCGCCGCCTGGGCGTCGGGGGCGACCGGCCGCCGCTGAGCCTGGCCGCCGCCGATCCGGCGGGCTACGTACGAGCGCTGTCGGCGGCGGGCGAGGCGGCGGAGCTGACCGCCCGCGGCGGCCTCGGCGACTTCGGCTGGCTGCTGCACCGGGTGGGGCTGCCGGAACCCGGGTGACCGCCCTCGCACGGCGGCGGCAGGGAATACTGTCCCGCATGACGGAGACGACGATCGGCATCGGCGGAGCGGCGGAGAGCACCGACATGGTGCTGAACATCGGTCCCCAGCACCCCTCGACGCACGGGGTCCTCCGGCTGCGGATCGTGCTGGACGGCGAGCGCGTCCAGCACGCGGAGCCGGTCATCGGCTATATGCACCGGGGCGCGGAGAAGCTCTTCGAGGCGCGCGACTACCGGCAGATCGTCATGCTCGCCAACCGCCACGACTGGCTCTCCGCGTTCTCGAACGAGCTGGGCGTCGTGATGGCCGTCGAGCGGATGCTCGGCATGGAGGTCCCCGAGCGCGCGGTCTGGACGCGGACGCTGCTCGCCGAGCTGAACCGGGTCCTCAACCACCTGATGTTCCTCGGCTCCTACCCGCTCGAACTCGGCGGCATCACCCCGGTCTTCCACGCCTTCCGGGAGCGCGAGGAGCTCCAGGCGGTGATGGAGGAGGTGTCCGGCGGGCGGATGCACTACATGTTCAACCGGGTGGGGGGCCTCAAGGAGGACGTCCCGGCGGGCTGGGCGGGGCGGGTCCGGGACGCCGTCGCCTCCGTCCGCTCCCGCATGGACGTGTACGAGAACCTCGTCCTCGGCAACGAGATCTTCCGGGGCCGTACGCGCGACGTGGGCGTGCTGTCCGCCGCGGCGGTGCACGCGTACGGGGTGTCGGGGCCGATCGCCCGTGCCTCGGGCGTCGACTTCGATCTGCGGCGCGACGAGCCGTATCTCGCGTACGGGGAGCTCCAGGACACCCTGAAGGTCGTCACCCGGGCCGAGGGCGACTGCCTGGCCCGCTTCGAGTGCCTGCTGGAGCAGACCCTCAACGCCCTGGACCTGGCCGACGCCTGTCTGGACCGGATGGCCGAGCTGTCGCCCGGGCCGATCAACCAACGGCTGCCCAAGGTGCTCAAGGCCCCGGAGGGCCACACCTACGCCTGGACGGAGAACCCGCTCGGCGTCAACGGCTACTACCTGGTGTCCAAGGGCGAGAAGACGCCCTACCGGCTGAAGCTGCGCTCCGCCTCGTTCAACAACATCCAGGCGCTCACCGAGCTGTTGCCGGGCACCCTGGTCGCCGACATGGTGGCGATCCTGGGCTCGCTGTTCTTCGTCGTCGGGGACATCGACAAGTAGCGGGGCTTCCGCGTCAGGACACCGCGCCGCGCAGCTGCGCCACGTCGATCTGCTCGGTCTCGTCGTGCGCGGTGAGGTCGATGACCTTGCCGACGGCCTGGTTCGGCACCGTTCCCGTGCGGTGGGCGGCGAGCGCCTCCTCACCGACGACGTCCGCGAGGTCCTCGTTCTGCACGGACTCGATCGCGGCGTTCGTCTTCTGGGCGTGCTGGGACCCGAAGAAGTCGAAGTTGCCCTGGGGGACCGGCTGGCGGCGCGCGGCGTACGGGACGACGGCCGAGGCGGCCGCGATCGCGCGCGGCACCCGCACCGGCGCGATGGAGGCCGGGGTCTCCGCACGCGGAAGAGCGTCGGCTTCGGTGACCGGGGTCTCCGCACGCGGAAGAGCGTCGGCTTCGGTGGCCGGGGCGGGCTGGGTGGTCGTGGGGCGGCGGTGCTGGTGGTCCGAGTGCGCGCCCGCCCCGGTGGCCGCCGCGTGCTTCCCCTGCGGGCCCTCCGCCTCCGTGTTCCGGTTCCGGTCCGCGACGGCCAGCTGCCGCTGCCGGACCGCCTCCACCGTCCGACGGGTCTCCTGGAGCGCCGCGTTGCGCGTGAGGTTCTTCAGGGCCTCGTCCGCGCGGCGGTAGGACTCGGGGGTCGGCGTGGACCGCGCGGGCAGCAGCTCCTTGGGGGACGCGGCTTCGATGGCGAGCTGCCTGCGGCCCTCCAGCGCGCTGGCCCGCTCGGTCTCGGCGTTGGCGTAACGGCGCAGCAGTCCGGCGTGCTCGCCGCGCAGCCCCGCGAGCTCCACGCGCTTGCGGCGGAGCTTGGTCTCCAGACGGGTGCGCAGCTCGCGCGACTCCTCCAGATCCTGCTCCAGCTCGGCTATCCGCTCCTCGGCCCGCCATTCGTCACTGGCGCGGGCCCGGGTCAGCTCGGCGACCCGCAGCCCCGCCGCCCGGTCCCAGCTGCGCATCAGATACGCGCCGGTCACGGCGGCGGCCGCCACGGCGGCCACCAGGCCGCGCAGGACCAGGGGTTCGGCCAGCAGCCAGGCGCCTGCGGCACCGGCGACCGGCACTCCCGCCACCACGGAAGGCGGCAGGATTCTGTGGAGGGGCGGCGAATGGCGGTGGCGTCCACGTGGCATGGCCTGAAATTTACCGTGTGTGCGCGCCACTTGGGGGGCCGCCCGGCAATCTGTTCCCCGCCGGTTACCTCGCGGCCCCCCGGAAGCCCACTCCGCGGCCCTTTGCCTATGGATCGAGAACTACTTCTTGATCAGATCCCTCGACTCCAGATACTCCTTGGCCACATCGGCCGGCTTGGCCCGCTCGGCGTCGACCTTCCGGTTCAGCTCGGCGAGATCCTCCGTGGTGAGCGCCGCGGTGAGCTTGCCCAGCGCGTCGGCGATCTCCGGCGCACCCGCGTCCTTGGCATTCAGCACGGGAAGGACGTTGTCCGCGTTCTGGAGCTTCTTGTCGTCCTCCAGGAACACCAGCCCGTCCAGCACCGCGTCCGTGGTGGTCGTCAGGACCAGCTGGACCTTGCCGTCACGAACGGCCTGCTTGGACTGCGGGGTGCCGACGCCCTTGGGGTCGATCCCGGTGACGTCGATGCCGTACGTCTTCTTCAGACCGGGTGCGCAGAACGGCCGCACCTCGCACTCGTCGCCCGCCGCGACCTTGACCTTGATCTTCGACTTCCCCAGATCGGAAAGCGTCTTCAGGCTGTTCTTCTCGGCGAATTCCTTCGAGACCGCGAAGGCGTTCTGATCGACGGCCTTCCCGGCCGGGAGGACCGTGAGACCCAGCGGCTCGGCGAGCTGCTTCAGCGCGGAGACCGTCGCCTCGACGTCCCCGGAGGCCACCGGCTTCGCCTGGGCCTCATCGGCCCCGTTGACCTTGGCGTTGAGGAATTCGGCGATCGTGGCCGCGTACTCCGGTACGACGTCGATCTCGCCCTTCTCCAGCGAGGGCTCGTACAGCTCACGGTTCTTCACCGTGGTGATCGAGGTGCTGTATCCGGCGTCGCCCAGGATCTGGGCATACAGCTCGGCGAGCACCTTGGACTCGGTGAACGAGGCCGAGCCGACGACCAGGGAGCCCTTCTTCCCGTCACCGGCCGAGGAGCCCGAGCCGCCCTTCTCCTTCTCCAGGCTGTCGCCGCCGCAGGCCGCGAGCGACCCGGCCAGCGCCGCCATGCCGATGACCGCTCCGGCTATCCGCGAGGTCCTGCTCATAAGTGTTGTTCTCCGTCCGAACAGAAGAAAAGTGACCAGAAGAAAGATGACGAGAGGAGAGGTGATGGCGACCGGTGGAAAGAGGCGCGCTCACGCGGGCCTGCGGCGGCGCAGCGGGGACAGCGCCCGGTCCAGCGCCACCAGCACGCCCTCCACCAGCAGGGCGAGACCGGCGACCAGGACGGCGCCCGCGAAGACCTGGGCGGTGTCGTAGGTGTTGAACCCGGCGGTGATGATCCGGCCCAGACCGCCGAGGCCGACCATCGCGGCGATCGACGCGGTGGCCACGACCTGGACCGCGGCGGACCGCAGCCCGGTCATGATCATCGGGTAGGCGAGCGGCAGCTCGACCCGGAAGAAGAGCTGCCCGCCCGACATCCCCATGCCGCGCGCGGCCTCCACCACCGCCCGGTCCACCTCCCGCATGCCGACATAGGCGTTGGTCAGCAGCGGCGGCACCGCGAACAGCACCAGCGCGATGATCGTGGGCCAGTACCCCGAGTTGCGCAGGGGCGTGACCATGAAGAGGGCCAGCACCGCGAAGACCGGTACGGCCCGCCCCACGTTGGAGATGTTGACCGCGAGCGCGCCGCCCCTGCCGATGTGCCCCAGATACAGGGCGAGCGGCAGAGCTATCGCGCAGGCCACCGCGAGGGCGACCCCGCTCACGTACAGATGCTCGCCGAGCCGGTGCGCGGCCCCGCCGTCCCCCGACCAGTTGGCCCCGGTGGTCAGCCAGGTCCAGGCGTCGCCGATGACTCCCACGGGTCAGCCCACCTCCACCTTCGCCGGGGCGGACGCGGACGCCTCCGCCTTCACCGGGCCGGACGGCGGGACGACCGCCCCGGATATCCGGGTCCAGGGCGTCAGCAGCCGCTGGAGGCCGAGCAGCAGCAGGTCCGCCGCGACCGCGAGCAGCACGCACAGCACCGAGGCGGTGAGCACCTGGGCCTTGAAGAAGCTGGGCAGCGCGTCCTCGATGAGATTGCCGAGGCCGCCCTTGCCGACGAGCGAGCCGACCGTGGTCAGCGCGACCGTCGACACGGTGGCTATCCGCAGCCCCGCCATCACCGCGGGCAGCGCCAGCGGAAGCTCCACCTCCCACAGCAGCCGCGCCGGGCCGTACCCCATACCGCGGGCGGCCTCCCTGGCCTCCTGCGGCACCGCTTCGAGCCCCGCCAGGATGTTGCGCACCAGGATGGTCAGCGAATAGAGCACCAGACCCGTGACGACGAGCGCGGCCGACAGCCCGAACAGGGGCAGCAGCAGCGAGAACATCGCCAGCGAGGGCACGGTGTAGAGCACGGTCGTCAGCCCGAGCACCGGTCCGGCGAACCGCCGGCCCCGGCGGGCGAGCAGCGCCAGCGGAAAGGCGACCGCGAGCCCGATCAGCACCGAGACCACCGTGATCCCGACGTGCTGCACGGTCGCATCGGTCAACTCCTGGCTGCGGGAGCGGAGATACTCCCCGCAGATCCAGTCGTTCGTCACCAGGCAACTCTGCTCGGCCATCCGCCCCTCACCTCCTGCTTTCCTCCCGCCGACCCGGATCGCCCCGGATCGAACTGATGACTGGCGAGCCTATCCTCGACCACTGACAATCGCGGAGGCTGTCGCATTCCGGCAACATGCCCTTCACAGAACGCCCTCCACAATGGGGAACCATGATCCGTTTCGAGCACGTCACCAAGCGGTACGCCGACGGCACCACGGCCGTCGACGACCTTTCCTTCGAGGTCGCCGAGGGTGAACTGGTCACGCTCGTCGGACCTTCCGGTTGTGGCAAGACGACCACCATGAAGATGGTGAACCGGCTGACCGAACCGACCGAGGGCAGGATATTCCTCGACGGGGACGACATATCCACCATCGACCCCGTCCGACTGCGCCGCCGCATCGGCTATGTGATCCAGCAGGTGGGCCTCTTCCCGCACAAGACCGTGCTGGAGAACACCGCGACCGTTCCCCATCTGCTCGGCTGGAAGCGTGGAAAGGGACGCGAACGCGCCGCCGAACTCCTCGATCTCGTCGGACTCGATCCATCCGTTTATGGCGACCGCTATCCGGAACAGCTTTCCGGCGGCCAGCGTCAACGCGTGGGCGTGGCACGCGCATTGGCCGCCGATCCGCCCGTTCTCCTGATGGACGAGCCTTTCGGCGCGGTCGATCCGGTCGTGCGCGAACGGCTCCAGAACGAATTCCTGAAACTCCAGGCCCAGGTCCGTAAGACCGTGCTGTTCGTCACCCACGACATCGAGGAGGCCGTCCGTCTCGGCGACCGGATCGCCGTCTACGGGCAGGGCCGCATCGAGCAGTTCGACTCCCCCGCCACCGTGCTCGGCGCCCCCGCGACCCCGTACGTGGCCGACTTCGTCGGCGCGGACCGCGGGCTCAAGCGGCTCTCGGTGACGCCCATCGAGGAGAGCGACCTCGACCAGCCGCCGGTCGTCCACCTCGACGATCCGCTGACCACCGCCACCGAACGGCTCAGGTCCCAGGGCGCGCGCTGGGCGGTCGTCCTGGATGGCCGCGACAACCTCCACGGCTGGATCCCCGCCGACGCGACCGCCGACACCACGGCCAAGGGCACCGTCCGCGAACACGCCCGCCGCATGGAGGCCTGGCTTCCGCTCGGCGCGCCCCTCAAGCAGGCCTTCGCCACCATGCTCCAGCACGACGCGGGCTGGATCGCGGTCATCGACAAGGAGAGCGAGGGCCGCTTCCTCGGTGTGCTGACCCCCGCCCGGCTGCACGAGGCCCTGCGCCGCTCGATCGACGCGGACGCCCAGGACGTACCGCGCGCCGAGGTCGCCGTGGAGACGGTGGCGACGATCACTCCGAGCGGCTGAGCGACGGCGCCCGGCGCTCGCCGGCGCGGACGCTCAGTTCTCGCTGAGGCGGGCGCTCAGCCACTCCAGGGCCGGCGGGATCTCCCGCCGCCAGGTCGTGAAGTTGTGCCCGCCGCTGTCCAGCACGATGGACGACACCTTCGCGGGCGCCTTCACCTTCTCGATGAACTTCATCGTTTCGCCGAGGTTGTCCTCGCCCTCCCGCGACGTCGTCACCAGGAACGAACCGCCGGACGGCGGCCGGTTCTCCAGGGTCCACATCAGGTCGGCGCGGTCGCGCAGCTCGTCCTGTCCCTGGAACAGATCGCCCGTCGTCGGGTCCTCGGCGGCCTTGTAGTACGCGGAGAGCCCGGCGCTCGCCGCGTACCGGTCCGGGTGGTGCATCCCGATCTTCAACGCGCAGTAGCCGCCGGTCGAATTGCCGACGATGCCCCAGTTACGGGCCTTCTTCCCGGCCCGGTAGGACCCGGAGATGGCCTCGGGAAGGTCCTTCGCGAAGAACGTCTCGGTCTGCGGGCCCTTCGGAATGTCCACGCACTCGGTGTCCCGGGGCGGCGCGACCGTCGGCCGCAGCATCACCAGGATCATCGGCTGCGCCTTGCCCGCCTTCACCCGCTCGTGGGCGGTCTGCGGATAGCGCAGCCCCTTCAGCAGGTTCTCCGCCGTGCCCGGATAGCCGGTGAGGACCACGACCGCCGGGAACGTCCGCCCGGCGTAGGCCGCCTGGAAGTACTCCGGCGGCAGATAGACGTACGCCGGTGACTCGATGCCCGAGGTCCGCCCCGAGACGACCACCTTGTCGATCCGCCCGCCGACCGCCGGCACCCGGCCCCCCGGCACGTCCGGGTGCTGGGTGTCGATCCGCGTCATGTGCCGCGAGCCGGGCCCGTTCCCCGCATGGTCGGAGACCACGCCGAGCTCCTGCTGCCGGCCGAAGAGGTCGGCCCAGGAACCGTAGAAGAGAAAGGCGTTGTTGGCGGCCAGACCCACCGCCGCGAACAGCGTCAGCTGGGTCGCCAGGAGCAGCCCGATCCGGCCCGACACCGCGGCGGCGCCGGGCCGGGCCAGACGCGGCCAGAACCGGACCGTGGCGGCGAAGAGCGCGACGGCCAGCACCGCCACGACGGCGAGGACTGCTGTGCTGGTGAGACCCATGAGTGAGCTTTCTCTGCGATTCCGTACAAGTGGCGCGGTGCGAGGAACGGAAGAAGGACAGGAAGGGGGACAAGGAAGAGAACAAGGAAGGGCTGAAAGGGACAGGAGAGGGAAATTTCCGGAATGTGGGTGAACCCTCGCTCCGCAACCCACGTCCTAGAGGGCGCACATCGTCCGTGGGGCTCCGGCCGGCGGACTCAACGAACCTCTCGCGAAGCCACGGGAAACGATGTCTGTCACGCTAGATGGGGATAATTCGGTGTCGGTTCCGCAGCGCGTCCGCCGGTTGCTCCGCGGGCCGCGCCCCGAATCCGTACCGGCTCTCGTCGGTACCGCCTGCACCGTCGTCGGGCTGATCGACGTCGCCGCCGGGGTCTTCCCCCGCTTCCGGCACAGCCGGATGCACACCCTCGCCGAAGTGCTCCCCGGGGCGCTCGGCCCGTTCGCCGCCGCGCTCTCGCTGAGCGCCGGTGTGCTCCTGCTGCTGCTCGCGCACGGGCTGAAGCGGCACAAGCGGCGGGCCTGGCGGGCGGCGGTGGCACTGCTGCCCGCGGGGGCCGTGGCGCAGTTCGCGTACCGCCACTCGATCATCGGGGTGCTCGTCTCGCTGACGCTCTGCGCTCTGCTGGTACGCCACCGGGACCAGTTCCGGGCGCTGCCGGATCCGCGCAGCCGCTGGCGCGCGCTCGCCAACTTCGTCCTCCTGGGCGCCGGTTCGCTGGGGCTCGGACTGATCATCGTCAGCGTCCACCCCGGCCGGGTCGTCGGCGACCCGTCCATCGCCGACCGCCTCCAGCACGTGCTGTACGGCCTGTTCGGCGTCGAGGGGCCCGTCGACTACGCGGGGCGGACCAGCTGGACGGTGGCGTACTCGCTGGGCGCGCTCGGCCTGCTGACCGCCGTCACCACCATCTACCTCGCCTTCCGCCCCGAGCACCCGGCCGCCCGCCTCACCGAGGACGACGAGAGCCGGCTGCGGGCCCTGCTGGAGCAGCACGGCGGCCGGGACTCGCTCGGCCACTTCGCGCTCCGCCGCGACAAGGGCGTCGTCTTCTCCCCCAGCGGCAAGGCGGCCGTCTGCTACCGCGTCGTCTCCGGGGTGATGCTGGCCGGCGGCGACCCCATCGGCGACGTGGAGGCCTGGCCGGGCGCGATCGAGCGCTTCATGGACGAGGCGCAGGCGCACTCCTGGACGCCCGCCGTGATGGGCTGCAGCGAGACCGGCGGCCAGGTCTGGACCCGCGAGACCGGGCTCACCGCCCTGGAGCTGGGCGACGAGGCGGTGGTGGACGTGGCGGATTTCTCCCTCGCCGGGCGCGCCATGCGTAACGTGCGCCAGATGGTCAAGCGCATCGAACGCAATGGCTACGAGACCCGGGTCCGGCGGGCACGCGACATCGGCGACACCGAGCTGGACCGGATCCGCCGGGCCGCCGCCGACTGGCGCGGCACCGACACCGAGCGCGGCTTCTCCATGGCCCTGGGCCGGATCGGCGACCCGGCCGACGGCGACTGCGTGATCGCCACCGCCCATCTGCCCGGCTCCGGTACGGAGGACTCCCCGCACGGCGATCTGAAGGCCGTCCTCCACTTCGTCCCCTGGGGGCACGACGGGATGTCCCTGGAGCTGATGCGCCGCGACCGCTCGGCCGACCCCGGCATGAACGAGCTGCTGATCGTCGCCTCGCTCCAGGCCGCCGAGAAGCTCGGTGTCGCCCGGGTCTCACTGAACTTCGCGATGTTCCGCTCCGCGCTGGCCCGCGGCGAACGGCTGGGCGCGGGACCCGTGCTGCGCTGCTGGCGCGGGCTGCTGATCTTCCTCTCCCGCTGGTTCCAGATCGAGTCGCTGTACAAGTTCAACGCCAAGTTCAAGCCGCGCTGGGAGCCCCGCTTCGTGGTCTTCCGCACCAGCCGCGACCTGCCCCGCATCGGGATCGCCGCGATGCAGGCGGAGGGCTTCGTGAACTTCTCGCTGCCCCGCCCGTTCCGCCCCCGCAGACGCCGCCCGTGCGGCCACGCGCGGCACACGGCCCCGGAGCAGCACGAGGTGAGCGCGGTATGAGCAGGGCGGACACGCCCTAGTCTGGTCGTATGAGTACGTCACGCGCGCGGGGCACGGTCCGAGGACTGCCGGAGTGGGACCGCTGTGCGGTCATGGGGGTCGTCAACGTGACGCCCGACTCCTTCTCCGACGGCGGCCGCTGGTTCGACACCACGGCCGCGGTCAAACACGGTCTGCACCTGGTCTCCGAGGGCGCGGACCTGGTCGACGTGGGCGGTGAGTCGACCCGCCCCGGCGCCAGCCGGGTGGACGAGGCCGAGGAGCTGCGCCGGGTCGTCCCGGTCGTGAGGGGGCTGGCCTCCGAGGGCGTCACCGTCTCCGTGGACACCATGCGCGCCCGCGTCGCCGAGCAGGCCGTCGCCGCCGGGGCCGTCCTGGTCAACGACGTCAGCGGCGGCCTCGCCGACCCGGACATGATCCCGGCCGTCGCCGCCGCCCAGGTCCCGTTCGTCGTGATGCACTGGCGCGGCTTCAGCGAGTCGATGAACAGCCGCGCGGTGTACGGGGACGTCGTCGCCGAGGTCCTCGACGAACTGCGGCAGCGGATGGACGCGGTGATCGCGGGCGGGGTCGCCCCGGAGCGCGTCGTGGTCGACCCGGGCCTCGGCTTCGCGAAGGACGCCGCCCACGATCTGTCGCTCGTCGCGCACCTGGCCGAGCTGCGCACCCTGGGCCGCCCGCTGCTGGTGGCCGCCTCCCGCAAACGTTTCCTCGGCCATGTCCTGGCCGGTACGGGCTCGGCCCCGCCGCCCGCCCGCGAACGCGACGCGGCGACCGCAGCCGTCTCCGCACTGTCCGCGCAGGCCGGCGCCTGGGCCGTACGGGTCCACGAGGTAAGGGCCACCGCCGACGCCGTCCGCGTCGCCCGTGCGGTCGAGGGAGCCGCGTGAACGAGGAACACGCACAGGCCGCCGCCGACATCGCGGAGGTCGAGGCGGCCAACACCGGCTTCTACGAGGCGCTGGAACGCGGCGACTACGAGGACCTCTCCGACCGCTGGCTGCCGGGCGAGGACCTCACCGTCTCCTGCGTCCACCCCGGCTGGCCGGTGCTCACGGGCCGGGGCGAGGTGCTGCGCAGCTACGCCCTGATCATGGCGAACACCGAGTACATCCAGTTCTTCCTCACCGACGTCAACGTATCGATGACCGGCGACCTGGCACTGGTCACCTGCACCGAGAACATCCTCAGCGGCGGCCCCGCCGAGGACGGCAGCGCGCTCGGCCCGCTCGTGGGCCAGCTGGTCGTCGCCACGAACGTGTTCCGGCGCACCGCCGACGGCTGGAAGCTCTGGTCCCACCACGGGTCGCCCGTCCTGACGGAATCCGACGAGGACGACGACGAGGAAACGCCCTCCTGAGGAGGAAACACCCTCCCGAGTGGGTACGGGACCGATAGGGATTGAACCGCCGACCGCCGGGTATGGGCGGCTATCAGCCAGGTGAGGTGCTGTCCATGGCCCCCACGGGCGAGCACTGTCGGTGCTCGCAGGTAGATTCGAAAGAAGGCACCTCGCCGCCCGCACGCGGCCGGGTGCCTCTCGACCAACGACAGCAGGAGTGATTCGCGTGGATCGTGTCGCGCTGCGCGGCCTCAAGGCCCGTGGGCACCACGGTGTCTTCCCCCGGGAGCGGGAAGAGGGCCAGACCTTCATCGTCGACCTGGTGCTCGGCCTCGACACCCGCCCCGCGGCAGCCACCGACGACCTGGCGCGCACCGTGCACTACGGCGTGGTGGCCGAGGAGGTCGTCGACGTGGTGACGGGCGAGCCGGTCGATCTGATCGAGACGCTCGCCGAGCGCATCGCCCAGCAGTGCCTGAAGCACGAAGGCGTCCAGGAGGTCGAGGTGGTGGTGCACAAGCCGGACGCGCCGATCACCGTCCCCTTCGACGACGTGACCATCACCATCACCCGGAGCCGAGCATGACTGCATTTTCCACCGAAGGGCAGAGCGACCCGACCGTACAGCCGGTCCCGACCGCCGTCGTCCGGCAGGTGGACGCCGCGGACGTCACGCTCTCCAACCCCAAGATGGCCGTGATCTCCCTCGGCTCCAACCTGGGCAACCGCCTGGAGACCCTCCAGGGGGCCGTCGACGCCCTGGAGGACACCCCGGGCCTGCGGGTCAAGGCCGTCTCCCCGGTCTACGAGACGGAGCCCTGGGGCGTCGAGGCGGACTCCCAGCCCTCCTACTTCAACGCGGTCATCCTCGTGAAGACGACCCTGCCGCCCGCCTCCCTGCTGGAGCGCGGCCAGGCCGTCGAGGAGGCCTTCGACCGGGTCCGCGAGGAGCGCTGGGGCCCGCGCACCATCGACGTCGACATCGTGTCGTACGCCGACGTCCTCTCCGACGACCCGGTGCTCACGCTCCCCCACCCGCGCGCCCACGAGCGGGCCTTCGTCCTCGCCCCCTGGCACGACATGGACCCCGAGGCCCAGCTTCCCGGCGCCGGGCCGGTGGCCCAGCTGCTCGCGGCGGTCGGCCGCGACAGCGTGCTGCCCCGCGCCGACCTGGAACTGCGCCTGCCGGAGTAATCGTTAGGCTCGACGGACGGTGGTCCGGCGCACGGCCGGACCGGGCACAGGCGGCGCGAAGGGCGGCTCACTCGGTGAAGCAACTACGGCTCGGGGTACTGGCGGGCCTCTTCGCCGCCGCCGGTGTCCTCTCCTGGGGCGGAGCCCGCCTCTGGGACTCCTTCGGCACCCTGCCGAGCGTCCCGCTGGCCGCGTCGATCGTGCTCGCCGTGATCGCGGTGATCCTCCTCGCGACCGCCCTCTCCACCCGCACCCGCCTCCGCGCCCAGCGCGAACGCCGCCCCGGCGCCAAGGGCGTGGAGCCCCTGTTCGCGGCCCGCGCGGTCGTCTTCGGCCAGGCGAGCGCCCTGGTGGCCGCCCTGGTCGCCGGAATGTACGGCGGCACGGGCGTCTTCCTCCTGAGCTACCTCGACATCCCGCCCCGCCGCGACCAGGCGATCTACGCGGGAGCGGCGGTGATCGCCGCCATCGGCGTCATCGCGGCCGCCCTCTTCCTGGAACGCGTCTGCCGCCTCCCGGAGGACGGCAACGACCACGACGGCACGGGCACGGCGGCGGCGTAACGCAGGAGACGGGCCCGGGCCGGTCACGCCGCCGCGCGGACCAGATGCCCGTTGACCAGGAACGTGGGATGCGGTCGGAGCCGGTATCCGTACAGAGTGAACGGCTTGCCGGGCGCGGGGCGGGGTCGCACGGACTCGACGGTCACCCAGCCGGCTTCCACGGGATCGGCGTCGTGATGCTCCGGCCGGAACGTGCCTCGGGCCGCCCAGCGGTCCACGACGACCAGATGCGACGCCAGGCCCTTCCTCGCGGGGGTGAACCGTGCGCCGATGATCTCGGCTATAGGTCGACGAGGAACGGCACGTTGGCGCTGACCAGGGTCCGGCCGGTCCAGCGCCTGGCACGGCACCCGTCACCGTCCGCGTACCCGTCCAGGAAACCGTCGAAGACCTCGCGGTCCCGCAGCACGACCCGGGGAAACGCCTGCCTCATGTGGTGCGCGTCGCCGCCCGCGTACTGGCGCAGGGCGTCGGCGAGGTAGGAGGACACCACCCGGACCCGGAAGCCCGGGACGTTCCGCCCCAGGTACCCGGAGGGCCGCACGACGGGCTGAAGCCGTGCTTCCAGACCCGTCGCCTCTGTGAGACACCTCGCGTAGCGGGTGGCGAACGCCTCGTCGTTCACGACGAGCGAGACGTAGTTCTTGCCCACCGTGCCGTCCGCGCAGGTGGCCCCCACGAAATAGCCGAACGCGTATCCCAAGCGGAACGTGAGCCGTTCACGGCAGAGCTTACGCGCGTGAGTCCACGCGATGGTTCTGCCTGTCGCGTCCTCGGCACGGGTCCAGCCGCCCGGCGTGGCCAGCAGAAAGTCCCCGGAGACCGTGAAAGCCGCATGGCTCGTGGCGACCTCCACAGCCGCTCTCGCCTTGCCGGCCGTGACGTCCGTGACCGTCGTCTGTGCCGCGCGGGACCCGTCCAGCGTCCACAGCCTGGTGCCGACGGTGATCTCCCGGGCCTGCAGACGCCCTCCCACCGCGTTCACGGTCTGCTTGCTCGGTAACCCATCGATCATGCGGCGCTCCTCGGCCTGTTCACCATCACAGGCCGAGGAGCGTATCGGGCACCACTGACAAAGCGGTCTAGCGCGCCAATATGAGGCTCATCGCCTCGGCACGGGTCGAAGCGTCGCGCAGCTGTCCGCGCACGGCCGACGTCGTGGTCTTCGCCCCGGGCTTGCGGATGCCCCGTACCGACATGCACATGTGCTCGGCCTCGATCACCACGATCGCGCCCCGCGCCTCCAGGATCCGCATGAGCGAGTCCGCCACCTGTGTGGTGAGACGTTCCTGTACCTGGGGCCTGCGGGCGAAGACGTCCACCAAGCGGGCCAGCTTCGACAGGCCGGTGATCTTCCCCGTGTCGGCCGGGATGTACCCGACGTGTGCGACACCGTGGAAGGGCAGGAGGTGGTGTTCGCAGAGCGACATGATCTCGATGTCCTTCACCAGGACCATCTCGTCGTGCCCGAGGTCGAAGGTCGTGGTGAGCACGTCCTCGGGTTCCTGGCGCAGACCGGCCAGAATCTCCTTGTACGCCCGTGCCACCCGCCCCGGCGTCTCCCGCAGCCCCTCGCGGTCCGGGTCCTCTCCGACGGAGATCAGCAGTTCGCGTACGGCCGCCTCGGCCCGCTTCTCGTCGAATTCGCCGATCGAACCCTGGCCGTCCAGCGTCACCGGGTCGGTCATCTGTGCCTCGTTCCTCTGTGCTGTCCGATGCGCGGATTGCGCTCGAACCTCGCAGGCATACGGAAAAGCCGCGCCCCCACAGGCTAAAACCTGGGGGGCGCGGCATCCATTCCGGGACCGGGTCGGCCCCCGTGACGGGGGTCTCACCGGAGTCGGTCCGGGGCTAGCTCTCGGGACGGTCCTCGGGGATCGCCTCGGTGGACGGGGCGATGTCCTTCGTCAGGTCCGTCGGGGCGATCTCCGGCGGGGTGGCCGAACCGTTGGCGACCGAGGCGCCGTTGGTGAGGGCCAGCTCCTTGGGAGAGAGGACCGGGGGCCGCGTCGACGGGGTGCGTCGGGCGGATCCGGTCCATGCCGGGCGGGCGGGGCGCTTCACGATCGGGGCGAAGATCTCCGCGATCTCGTCCTTGCCCAGCGTCTCCTTCTCCAGGAGTTCGAGCACCAGGGTGTCGAGGATGTCGCGGTTCTCGACGAGGATCTCCCACGCGTCGTTGTGGGCGGTCTCGATGAGCTTCTTGACCTCCTCGTCGACCAGTGCCGCGACCTCTTCCGAGTAGTCGCGCTGGTGGCCCATCTCGCGGCCCAGGAAGGGCTCCGAGTTGTCGCCGCCGAACTTGATCGCGCCGAGGCGCTCCGTCATGCCGTACTGCGTGACCATCGCGCGGGCCGTTGCCGTGGCCTTCTCGATGTCGTTCGCGGCGCCGGTGGTCGGGTCGTGGAAGACCAGCTCCTCGGCCGCACGCCCGCCCAGCATGTACGCCAGCTGGTCGAGCATCTCGTTGCGGGTCGTGGAGTACTTGTCCTCCTCCGGGAGCACCATCGTGTAACCGAGGGCGCGGCCGCGGGAGAGGATCGTGATCTTGTGGACCGGGTCCGACTGGGGGGAGGCCGCCGCGACCAGGGCGTGTCCGCCCTCGTGGTACGCGGTGATCTTCTTTTCCTTCTCGGACATGATCCGGGTCCGCTTCTGCGGGCCCGCCACGACACGGTCGATCGCCTCGTCGAGGCTCTCGTTGTCGATGAGCTTCTTGTTGCTGCGCGCCGTCAGGAGCGCGGCCTCGTTCAGCACGTTCGACAGGTCGGCACCGGTGAAGCCGGGCGTGCGCCGGGCGACGGCGCCGAGGTCGACGCCCTCCGCGACGGGCTTGCCCTTCTGGTGCACCTTGAGGATCTCCAGGCGGCCCTGCATGTCCGGGCGGTCGACCGCGATCTGCCGGTCGAAACGTCCCGGGCGCAGCAGCGCCGGGTCGAGGATGTCCGGGCGGTTCGTGGCGGCGATCAGGATGACGCCGCCCTTCACGTCGAATCCGTCCATCTCGACGAGCAGCTGGTTGAGAGTCTGCTCGCGCTCGTCGTGACCGCCGCCCATGCCGGCGCCGCGGTGGCGGCCGACGGCGTCGATCTCGTCGACGAAGACGATCGCCGGGGCGTTCGCCTTGGCCTGCTCGAAGAGGTCGCGCACTCGGGAGGCGCCGACGCCGACGAACATCTCGACGAAGTCGGAACCGGAGATCGAGTAGAACGGCACGCCCGCTTCGCCGGCGACGGCGCGTGCGAGCAGCGTCTTGCCCGTACCGGGCGGCCCGTAGAGCAGGACGCCCTTGGGGATCTTGGCGCCGACGGCCTGGAACTTCGCCGGCTCCTGGAGGAACTCCTTGATCTCGTGGAGCTCTTCGACCGCCTCGTCGGACCCCGCCACATCGGCGAAGGTCGTCTTGGGGGTGTCCTTGGTGATCAGCTTGGCCTTGGACTTGCCGAACTGCATGACCTTGGAACCGCCGCCCTGCATCTGATTCATCAGAAACAGGAAGACGACCACGATGAGGACGAAGGGCAGCAGCGAGAGGAGGATCGAGACGAACGGGGACTGCTTCGACGGCGAGATGGTGTAACCCTTCTCGATGTCACCCGCCTCGAACTTCGTCTGCAGCGTGTCGGCGAGCTCGACACCCTGGTTGCCGATGTAGCTCGCCTGGAACTTGCTGCCGGACTCGCCTTCGAGCTTCTGACCCTTCTTCAGCTCGATCTTGACCATTTGTTCGTCACCGGTGGTCAGCTTGGCCTGCTCCACCTGGTCCTTGCTGATCGCCTGGATCACCTTGCCGGTGTCCACCGTCTTGTGGCCGCCCGACGAGCCGACGACCTGCATCAACACGACCACGGCGAGGACGGCCAGCACGATCCACATGACCGGCCCACGGAAGTATCGCTTCACGTCCATCCATACGGAGCGAAGACGCCCCGTCCCTCCTGCCCGTAGGTAAATGCTGCTGTTTGAAAAGACTGTTCTTCGGACGGTACCCCAGCATCGTCACCCGCGACTGCCGGGTACGGCGGAGAAACCTGCTTTCGAAGCTCCAACGGCCCGAGGGCAGTGAGGGTTCCCCGGCGGGTCGGCCGGGGTCAGCCGCCGTAGACGTGCGGGGCGAGCGTGCCGACGAAGGGCAGGTTGCGGTACTTCTCCGCGTAGTCCAGCCCGTAGCCGACGACGAACTCGTTGGGGATGTCGAAACCGATCCACTTCACATCGATCGCGACCTTTGCGGCATCCGGCTTGCGCAGCAGGGTGCAGACCTCCAGCGAGGCCGGCTCGCGGGAGCCCAGGTTGGACAGCAGCCAGGACAGCGTCAGCCCGGAGTCGATGATGTCCTCGACGATCAGGACGTGCTTGCCCTTGATGTCGGTGTCGAGGTCCTTGAGGATCCGGACGACGCCGGAGGACTGGGTGCCCGCTCCGTACGAGGAGACGGCCATCCAGTCCATCGTGACGGGGGTGGACAGCGCGCGCGCCAGGTCCGCCATGACCATCACCGCGCCCTTGAGCACGCCGACGATGAGCAGGTCCTTGCCCGCGTACTCCGCGTCGATCTTCGCGGCCAGCTCGACGAGCTTCGCGTCGATCTCTTCCTTGGTGAGGAGCACCGACTGAAGGTCGGTACCCATGTCCTTCTCGTTCACCCACGTCTCTTTCTCTGCCTGCCGGCCCGGGAAAGCGCCCCGGGCCGGGCCGGCTGTTCGCCTGCACTTCAGCCGCTTGCGCGTCAGCTCTGCCGAATGACCAGTCTGCCACCCTGCCGCATCGCTTCGACGCGGCCGGGCAGGTTGATGGCGCGCTGGCCGCGCCAGCCGGTGATCAGGCGGTCGACTTCTTCGAGGTGCCGGGCGAAGAGCGAGCCGGCGGGCGCCCCGGCCTCGATCAGCGCGCGGCGCAGCACCCGGCGGCGTACCGCGGGGGGCAGGACGTAGAGCTTGGCGCACTCCAGCCGGCCGGTGTCGTCGCGTACGGAGAGCTCGGCCTCGGCGGCCCAGGTGTCCAGGGCGTCGGCGTCGTCGCGGGAGAGCTGGGCGGTGCGGGCGAGGGCTTCGACGACGCCTTTGCCGAGCGCCTTCTCCAGGGCGGGCAGGCCTTCGTGGCGGAGCCGGGAGCGGGTGTAGGCAGGGTCGATGTTGTGCGGGTCGTCCCAGACGGGCAGCGACTGGACCAGGCAGGCCTTGCGGGCGGTCTGCCGGTCGAGCTGGAGGAAGGGGCGGCGGTAGCGGCCGGCCGGCCCGGAGGCGGCGGCCATGCCGGAGAGCGAGCGGATGCCGGAGCCGCGGGCGAGGCCGAGGAGGACGGTCTCGGCCTGGTCGTCGCGGGTGTGGCCGAGCAGGACGGCGGCGGCGCCGTGCCGTTCGGCGGCGGCGTCCAGCGCGGCGTAGCGGGCGTCGCGGGCGGCGGCCTCGGGGCCGCCCTCGCGTCCGACGTGCACGGCGACGGCCTCGACGGGGTCGAGGTCCATGGCGGTGAGCCGGGTGACGACCTCGGCGGCGCGGAGGCCGGATCCGGGCTGGAGGTTGTGGTCGACGGTGATGCCGCCGGCCCGGACGTCGAGTTTGCGGGCCTCGAACGCGAGGGCGGAGGCGAGCGCCATGGAGTCGGCGCCGCCGGAGCAGGCGACGAGGACGAGCGGGGTGTCGGGCCGTTCGGGGAGGGCTGCGCGGGGGGCGCCCGCGGTGCCGGCCTCGGCGTAGCGGGAGCGGGCGGCGTGCGCGGGGCGCCTGGCCGCTTCGGCGGGCCGGTCGTGGTCGGCGTGCCGGTGGAGTTCGGTGAGTACGTCGTGGAGTACGCGGCGGACCGCCAGGCGTATCGCCGCGACCGCAGGATGGGGACCCATGTCCGGTGCCCTTCGTGGAGTTCGGGAGGAGCGTCGAGCGCCGGAACGCGTGAGTCCCGTCACTCAGAGTGCGTCGATGGTGACAGAGGCAAGCTGTTCATCGAGCATTGCACGCCTTCCCATGCCCCTATGGTCCCTCGGATGGGTGATTGGAGGGCCAATTTGGGTCCGCGGACCGCCTGATGGTCAGGATTCGGCCTTACGGTGCACCCGCGCGACCCAGTCGGCGGGCTTGGCGATCTCGGCCTTGGTCGGCAGGGTGTTCGGTGAGGTCCAGACGCGGTTGAAGCCGTCCATGCCGACCTCTTCGACGACCGATCGTACGAACTTCTCGCCGTCCTTGTACTGCCGGAGCTTGGCATCCAGGCCGAGGAGCTTGCGCAGGGCCTGGTCGAGGCGGCCGGCGCCCTGGGCGCGGCGCTGCTGGAACTTCTCCCGGATCTCGGAGACGGAGCCGACGACGTCGGGGCCCACGCCGTCCATCACGTAGTCCGCGTGGCCCTCCAGGAGGGACATGACGGCGGTGAGGCGGCCGAGCACCTCGCGCTGGGCGGGGGTCTGGACGATGTCGACGAGGCTGCGGCTGTCGCTCTCGCCCTGTTCGCCCTCGGGGCGGCCGCCGGAGAGCGACTGGGCGGCTTCGCGGAGGCGTTCCACGAAGGTCATCGGGTCGACGTCGGTCTCGTCGAGGAACGTCTGGATCTCGCCCTGGAGGTGGTCGCGGAGCCAGGGCACGCCGGTGAACTGGGTGCGGTGGGTCTCCTCGTGGAGGGCGACCCAGAGCCGGAAGTCGTGCGGGTCGACGTCCAGCTCGCGTTCGACGTGGACGATGTTCGGGGCGACGAGGAGCAGCCGGCCGCCGCCGTTCGCGGAGGCGGGCAGGTCTCTGGTGGCGGGGGCGAAGGTCTCGTACTGGCCGAGCACCCGGGAGGCGAGGAACGAGAGCAGCATGCCCAGCTCGACGCCGGTGACCTTGCCGCCGACGGCGCCGAGGACGGCGCCGCCGGGTCCGCCGGAGCGGCGGCTCTCCATCTTGGTGAGCAGGGGGCGCAGCAGTTCGCGGAAGCCGGCGACGTTGGCCCTGATCCAGCCGGGGCGGTCGACGACGAGGACGGGGGTGTCCTCGGGTTCGGTGCCCTCGGGGATCATCCGGGTGAAGAGCCGGACGTGTTCCTCCGAGGCCTTGGCGTGCCGCCGGAGCTCCGCGACGACGGCACGGGCCTCCTCGCGGCTGATGTCGGGCCCGGGCCGCACGAGCCGGGTCGCGGTCGCCACCGCGAGATTCCAGTCGACCATCTCGGCACCACCGATGCTCGTCATGCGTCAACCGTACGTGAGCCTGTCGCCCCTTGGTGGGGTCTTGCGGGGCTCTTCGGGTACGGCCGCCCGTCAGCCGCCCGTTCCGGCGAGGGCGGTGGCCAGGGCGTCGAGGGCGGGTTCGGCCTCGGACGCGTGGAGGCTGCCGGAGGCGAGGAAGGCGAAGGCGAGCAGTCGGCCCCGGGAGTCGACGACGGTTCCGGCGAGGGCGTTGACGCGGTTGAGGGTGCCGGTCTTGGCGCGGATCAGGCCGGTGCCTCCGGCGTCCTTCTCGTAGCGGCCGTCGAGGGTGCCGCTGAAGCCGGCGATCGGGAGGCCGGTGAGGACGGGGCGCAGTCCGGGGCGGTCGGGGTCGGCGGCGCGGGTGAGGAGGGCGGTGAGGAGGGCGGGGGTGACCCGGTCCTTGCGGTCCAGGCCGCTGCCGTCGGCGAGGTGGGCGCCGGCCACCGGGATATCGAGCTTCTCCAGTTCGTTGGTGACGGCGCGGCGGGCCCCGGCGAACGAGGCGCTCTCGCCCTTGGCGATGGCGGTCTGCCGGGCGAGGGCCTCGGCGATGTCGTTGTCGCTGTTGGTGAGGGTGCGCTCGACGAGGGCGGAGAGCGGGGCGGAGCGGTGGGTCGCGACGGTGCGGGCCTTGTCGCCCGCGCGGGCCTCGCGGGGCTCGCCGGTGACCTCGACGCCGGCCTTCTCCAGCTGCGCGGCGAAGGTGCGGGCGGCGTCGCCGGCGGGGTCCTCGCTGCGGTCGGCGATGCCGCGGTCGGTGTCGTCGAGGCGGCCCTCGTTGACCATCAGCGCGGTGACGGGCGCGATGTTCTCGTTGGGGCTGATCGGGTGGAGCACGGGGCCGGTGTAGCGGGAGGTGTCGTACGCGAGCCGTACGGAGTCCTTGCCGTCCTCGCGGAGCGCCTCGGCCGCCTTGCCGGCCATCGTGCGCAGGGCCGTCTCGCTGAGCGTGGGGTCGCCGCCGCCGACGAGGGTGAGGGTGCGCGCGTCGGGGGAGAGCGCGGCGGTGGTGGCGATGCGGTGGTCGGGGCCCAGGACGGAGAGCGCGGCGGTGGCGGTGGCGATCTTGATGGTGGAGGCCGGCGTCATCGGAGTGGTGGCGCCGCGTCCGTACAGCTCCTTGCCGGTGGCGGTGTCGATGACGGACGCGGCGACCTCGGTGCCCAGCTGGGGCGCGCCGATGAGCGGGGCGAGGGCGTCGCGGAGCCCGGCGGGGTCCTGGGGGGCGTCGTGGGTGGTGGTGCCGAGGGCCGGGAGAACGGCCGGGGCGCTGGGGGCCGGGCGGGGGCCGTCGGGCGTCGGGCGGCCGTGATGTGCGCCACCTGTTCGGTCCGCGGTGACGGCCAGTGCCCGCTCGGCCTTACGCTGACCGTTGTCCCAGGGGCCGGCGGCGAGGACGGCGCCGGTGGCGACGACCAGGCCGAGCGCGGCGGAGCCTGCGATGACCTGCCAGGTGTACGACCCGTTGCGTCTGTTCTTCAGGACCTTCAGCCTGCCCCACGGGTCCGACGGGCGCATCGACGGTCTTTCCACCGGCTCGGCCACCGTTGACCAGCCCCTTTCGCGAGCACTCTTCTGCGTGGGGGACACTTAATCACCAGTCGTATGTGTTGATCATGGAGGAGCCACCCGTGGAGTTCGACGTCACCATCGAGATCCCGAAGGGTTCGCGGAACAAGTACGAGGTGGACCACGAGACCGGTCGGATCCGCCTGGACCGTCGACTCTTCACCTCGACCAGCTACCCGGCCGACTACGGCTTCGTCGAGAACACCCTCGGCGAGGACGGCGACCCGCTGGACGCGCTGGTCATTCTGGACGAGCCGACCTTCCCGGGTTGCCTCATCAAGTGCCGCGCCATCGGTATGTTCCGGATGACCGACGAGGCGGGCGGCGACGACAAGCTGCTCTGCGTCCCGGCGTCCGACCCGCGGGTGGAGCACCTGCGTGACATCCACCACGTGTCGGAGTTCGACCGTCTGGAGATCCAGCACTTCTTCGAGGTCTACAAGGACCTGGAGCCGGGCAAGTCCGTCGAGGGCGCCGACTGGGTCGGCCGTACCGAGGCGGAGGCCGAGATCGAGGCCTCGTACAAGCGCCTCGAGGCGCAGGGCGGCGCGCACTGACGTCCCTCTTCCGGTTCCGTTTGTGAGCCGGACGGCCGTCTTCGAACGGGCGGTACACCTTCGCGGGTGTGCCGCCCGTTTCGCTGTCCGCACTTCCGCACGTGCGGGGCCCATGCCGGTGGCCATACTGGGCACACGTGCGGCGGGGCGACCCCCAGTGACGTGCAGTCGAGCAGGAACGAGGTCGAGTGGTGGCGGAATCGGGCGGTCCTGAGGACCAGAAGCCCCAGTCCGACGAGGCGCGGAGCGCTTTCGCTCCGCCCGCGGGGACGATGCATCCGGTGTCGCCGCCCGAGGAGGACCATCCGACGTCGGAGTTCGCCATCCCGACCGGGGTGCACCAGGAGCCGAACGGTCCGGCCGCGTCGGGCGGCGGTTCCGGGGGCGGTTCGAACTCCGACACGCTGAGTTCCGCTTTCACGCCGCCGAGCACGTACAGCGCCCAGCAGTCGCCGCCCGCGTTCACCCCGGCGCAGGGCATTCCGATGGTCAAGCTGACCAAGGAGGCGCCCTGGCAGGACCGGATGCGCACGATGCTGCGGATGCCGGTGACCGAGCGTCCGGCCACGGAGGCGATCCAGCGCACCGACGACGAGACGGGCCCCGCGGTGCCGCGCGTGCTCGACCTGACGCTGCGTATCGGGGAGCTGCTGCTGGCGGGCGGCGAGGGCGCCGAGGACGTCGAGGCGGCGATGTTCGCGGTGACCCGGTCCTACGGTCTGGACCGCAGCGAGCCGACCGTCACGTTCACGCTGCTGTCCATCTCGCACCAGCCGTCGCTGGTCGACGACCCGGTGACGGCGAGCCGTACGGTACGCCGCCGGGGCACCGACTACACCCGGCTGGCGGCCGTGTTCCGGCTGGTCGACGACATCACGAGCACGGACACCGAGGTGTCGCTGGAGGAGGCCTACCGGCGGCTCGCGGAGATCCGCCGTAACCGCCACCCCTACCCGGGCTGGGTGCTGACGGCGGCCGCCGGGCTGCTGGCGGGTTCGGCTTCGGTGCTGGTCGGCGGCGGGCTCCTGGTGTTCGTCGTGGCGGCGGCGGGCGCGATGCTCGGCGACCGGCTCGCGTGGCTGTGCGCCGGGCGCGGGCTGCCGGAGTTCTACCAGTTCACGGTGGCCGCGATGCCGCCCGCCGCGATGGGGGTGGCGCTGACGCTGACGCATTCGACGGACATCCGCCCGTCCGCGGTGATCACCGGTGGGCTGTTCGCGCTGCTGCCGGGGCGGGCGCTGGTGGCGGGGGTGCAGGACGGGCTGACCGGCTACTACATCACCGCCTCGGCCCGGCTGCTGGAGGTCATGTACTTCTTCATCGGGATCGTCGCGGGCGTGCTGATGATCCTGTACCTGGGGGTGCAGCTGGGGGCCCAGCTCAATCCCGAGGCCCGGTTCACGCCGTACGACGAACCGGTGGTGCAGATCCTGGTGTCGATGTCGCTGAGCCTGGCCTTCGCGGTGCTGCTCCAGCAGGAACGGTCGACGGTGCTGGCGGTCACCCTCAACGGCGGTGTCGCCTGGATCGTCTTCGGGGCGATGGCCCGGACCGGGGGCATCTCGCCGGTCGCGGCGACGGCGGTGGCGGCCGGTCTGGTGGGCCTGTTCGGCCAGTTGTTCTCGCGCTACCGGTTCACGTCCTCGCTGCCGTACATCACGGCGGCGATCGGGCCGCTGCTGCCCGGTTCGGCGACGTACTTCGGTCTGCTGGGCGTGGCCCAGAACGATGTGACCCGAGGGCTGACCTCGCTGTCGACGGCGGTCGCGACGGCGCTGGCCATCGCGATCGGGGTGAACCTGGGGAGCGAGATCTCGCGGCTGTTCATGGGGGTGCCGGGCGCGGTCGGCGGGGCGAGCCGGCGGGCGGCGAAGCGGACCCGGGGGTTCTGAGCCCGCGGGCCTCGTGGCTGTACGAGCGCCGTACGCACGCCGGTACGCACAGAAGCGCCCCTCCCCCGAGCTGCGGGGAGGGGCGCTTCGTCGCGTACGTACGCGGGGTCAGCGCTTGGCGTGGCGGCCGCGCTGGCCGGAGGAGGGGCCGTTGCCGCCCGCCGGGGGGCGGCCGGAGCCGTCGCCGCCCGGCGCCTCGGCGGCGGCCGCCTTCTTGCTCTGACTGCGGGCCCGCAGCACCTCGATCACGATCGGCACCACGGAGATGAGCACGATCAGGATGAGGATCATCTCGATGTGCTCGTGCACGAAGTCGATCTTGCCGAGCAGTGCTCCGAGCACGGTGACGCCGACGCCCCAGAGGATCGCGCCGACGACGTTGTACGTGATGAAGGAGCGGTAGTTCATCCGGCTGACGCCCGCGATGATCGGCGTGAACGTACGCACGATGGGCACGAAGCGCGCCAGGACCAGGGACTTCGGCCCGTGCTTCTCGAAGAACTCGTGGGCCTTCTCGACGTTCTCCTGCTTGAAGAGGCGGGAGTCGGGGCGCTTGAAGAGGGCCGGGCCGACCTTGCGGCCGAAGAGATAGCCCACCTGGTCGCCGACGATCGCGGCCACCGCGATCAGCGTGCAGACCAGCCAGAGCGGGTACTTCAGCTGTCCTGTGGTCACCAGCAGACCCGTGGTGAACAGCAGCGAGTCGCCGGGCAGGAAGAACCCGATCAGGAGGCCGGACTCGGCGAAGACGATGAGGAGCAGGCCGGGGAGCCCGAACGTGTTGAGCAGATAGTCCGGGTCCAGCCAGCTCGGTCCGAGCGCAAGCGTATTCAAGGGTCCGGGCTCCAGGATGAGGGGTGCGATGGCGGCTCTGTGGCTGCCCCAAGCTATCAACGCCCGATGGATGCCCGTGGTTCCAGTGGCCCACAGCGGGAATGCGCATCCTGGAAAGCGGCCCGAAGCTGATCACAGGAGGTGCCACAAACATGGGCATTGAGGAATTCGGCGGTGGCCAGACGGCCCAGGCGGACGTGCTGGTCGTCACCACGAACGACGTACCCGGCTACCAGGTGACCCAGGTCATCGGCGAGGTCTTCGGGCTGACCGTACGGTCGCGCCATCTGGGCAGCCAGATCGGCGCCGGGCTGAAGTCGATGATCGGCGGCGAGCTGAGGGGGCTGACGAAGACGCTGGTCGAGACCCGTAACCAGGCGATGGAGCGGCTCGTGGAGCAGGCGCGGGCCCGGGGCGCCAACGCGGTCCTGATGATGCGCTTCGACGTGACCGAGGCGGCGGACGTGGGTACGGAGGTCTGTGCGTACGGGACGGCGGCGGTGATCAGCAAGGTGTGACGCGCCCGGGGCGCGGGGCGGGCCGCGGGGCCGGAGTCGGGGGCGGTCCGGGTGGGACGCGGGGCCAGCGGGCCACCATTGAAGGGTTTTGTCCGTTTCGTCACCCTAGGGTGGGCCGGTGGCCCCCGAATCCCCCGCTCCGCCGCCGGCTCCCCCGCACCCTCCGGCCGCCCCGGCCCGGCGGCTGCTGCCGCTCGTGCTGCCCGCGATCGTCGTCGGCGTCGTCTGCGCGCTGATCCTGCTCGGCGTGAGCCTGCTGGCCGAACAGCTCCAGGACGTGCTCTGGGAGACCCTGCCCGACACACTCGGGGTGGGTCGGTTCTCCTCCCTGTGGATGGTCGTGATGCTCACCGCGACCGGTCTCGCGGTGGGGCTCGTCCTGCGGGCCGTGCCGGGTCACGGCGGCCCGGACCCGGCCACCACCGGCCTGGTCGACGCCCCGATGCGGCCCGGCATCGTGCCCGGGCTGCTCCTGGTGACGGTCCTGGCGCTGGCGGGCGGGGTGAGCCTCGGGCCGGAGAACCCGATCACCGCGGCCAACATCGCGCTGGCCTTCTGGCTCGGCCGGCGGTTCGCGCCCGGCGCTCCGGGCGAGCTGTGGGTGGCACTGGCGGCGGCCGGGACGATCGGGGCGCTCTTCGGCACTCCGGTCGCGGCCGCGCTGATCCTCTCCGAGGCACTGGCCGCGCAGCCGGGCCCCGGGGCTTTCTGGGACCGGCTGTTCGCCCCGCTCGCGGCGGGCACGGCGGGTGCGCTGACCATGTCGCTGATCGCACACCCCAGCTTCGACCTGTCGCTCCCGGCGTACGACGGACCGCACTGGGGCGATCTGCTCTCCGCCCTGCTGATCGCCTCGGCGGGCGCGCTCCTCGGGCTGCTCGCGGTGTACGCGTTCCCGGTGGCGCACCGGGTCTTCACGGCGCTGCGGCATCCGGTGCTCGCCCTGACGGCGGGCGGCCTGGTGCTGGGGCTGCTCGGCGCGCTGGGCGGCCATCTCACCCTCTTCAAGGGGCTCGACGAGGTGAAGGAGCTGGCCGGCGACCCGGACGGCTGGTCGGCCGGGGAGTTCGCGGGGATGGCGGTGGTGAAGACGGCCGCCCTCGTGATCGCGGCCACCTGTGGCTTCCGGGGCGGCCGGATCTTCCCGGCGGTCTTCGTCGGGGTGTCGCTCGGGCTCTGCGCCCACGCGCTCGTCGACGCGGTCCCGGCGGCGCTCGCGGTGTCCTGCGCGGTGCTGGGCGTCCTGCTCGCCGTCACCCGGCAGGGCTGGGTGAGCCTGTTCACCGCGGCGGTGCTGGTCGGCGACGCGTCCGTGCTGCCGCTGCTGTGCGCGGCCACCCTGCCCGCCTGGCTGCTGGTCACCGGGCGGGCCCAGATGCAGCTGGACGGCGACGGGAAGTCGCTGCGCTAGGCGAGCGGCGTACGCGGTCGCGGGAGCGGTCACGGAGAAGGGCCCGTCCGACGCGCCGGAAGCGGCGAACCTCCGTATCGTCTGGTTCATGTGCTTTGCGTGCTTTGCTCGCTCATGCCCCGATACGGTTCCGTATCCGCTGCTCCGACGGAGGTCCCCCGCATGCCCACGCCCGTCAACGTCGCCGTCGTCTACTACTCCTCCACCGGCACCATCGCCACGATCGCGAAGGCGATGGCCGAGGACGCGGAGCGGGCCGGGGCGCAGGTGCGGCTGCGCCGGGCCGCGGAGCTCGCCCCGCGGGCGGCCATCGACTCCAACCCCGCGTGGGCCGAGAACGTGACGAAGACCGCCGACATCCCCGAGGTCACGCCGGACGACATGGTCTGGGCGGACGCGGTGATCTTCGGTACGCCGACCCGGTTCGGGAACATCACCGCCCAGCTGAAGCAGTTCATCGACACGCTCGGCGGGCTGTGGCAGTCGGGGCAGCTCGCCGACAAGGTCTACAGCGGCTTCACCTCCACGGCCACCGCCCACGGCGGCCAGGAGTCCACACTGCTCGCGCTGTACAACACGATCCACCACTTCGGCGGCATCCTCGTCACCCCCGGTTACACCGACCCCACGAAGTTCGTCGACGGCAACCCGTACGGCACCTCGCACATCGCCGGGCAGGGCGACCTCCCGGTCGGCGAGCAGACGCTCACCGCCGTCCGCGTGCAGGCCGAGCGGGTCGTGAAGTTCACCCGGGCGATCAAGGCGGGCCTGGCAGCGGAGAGCTGACCCCGTACCCGCATCGCTCCGGCCGAGAGAAGGGCTTCCCCCATGCCGCTCCACCGCGGTGCCCACCCGGAACAGGACGAACCCTCCGAGGAGCGGCGCAGGCTCGCCCTGAACCCGTTCTTCGGCGAGGCGGACCCGACGGCCGCGATGAACACCGCGCCGCCCCGGCACCGGCTGCCGGACGGGCCGTTGCCGCCGCTGACGGCGTACCGGCTGGTCCACGACGAGCTGATGCTCGACGGCAACTCCCGGCTCAACCTGGCCACGTTCGTCACCACCTGGATGGAGCCGCAGGCCGGCGTCCTGATGGGCGAGTGCCGGGACAAGAACATGATCGACAAGGACGAGTACCCGCGCACCGCCGAGCTGGAGCGGCGCTGCGTGGCGATGCTCGCCGACCTGTGGAACGCGCCCGATCCGGTGTCCACCGTGGGGTGTTCGACCACCGGATCGAGCGAGGCGTGCATGCTCGCGGGGCTCGCCCTGAAGCGGCGCTGGGCGAAGCGGAACGCGGACCGCTATCCGGCGACGGCACGGCCCAATCTCGTGATGGGCGTCAATGTGCAGGTCTGCTGGGAGAAGTTCTGCACCTTCTGGGAGGTGGAGGCCCGGCAGGTCCCGATGGAGGGCGGCCGCTTCCACCTCGACCCGCAGGCCGCCGCCGAGCTCTGCGACGAGAACACCATCGGGGTCGTCGGCGTCCTCGGCTCCACCTTCGACGGGTCCTACGAACCGATCGCCGATCTGTGCGCGGCCCTGGACGCCCTCCAGGAGCGCACCGGCCTCGACATCCCGGTCCATGTGGACGGGGCGTCCGGCGCGATGGTGGCGCCCTTCCTCGACCCGGACCTGGTGTGGGACTTCCGGCTGCCGAGGGTGTCGTCGATCAACACCTCGGGCCACAAGTACGGCCTGGTCTACCCGGGCGTCGGCTGGGCGCTGTGGCGGACGGCGGACGAGCTGCCGGAGGAGCTGGTCTTCCGGGTGAACTACCTGGGCGGCGACATGCCGACGTTCGCGCTGAACTTCTCCCGGCCCGGGGCGCAGGTGGTCGCGCAGTACTACACGTTCCTGCGCCTCGGGCACGACGGCTACCGGGCGGTCCAGCAGGCCTCCCGGGACGTGGCCTGCGGACTGGCCCGCGCGATCGAGGAGTTGGGCGACTTCCGGCTGCTCACCCGGGGCGACGAGCTGCCGGTGTTCGCCTTCACGACGACCGCCGACGTGCACGCGTACGACGTGTTCGACGTGTCGCGCCGGCTGCGCGAGCACGGCTGGCTGGTGCCCGCGTACACCTTCCCCGCCAACCGGCAGGATCTGTCGGTGCTGCGGGTGGTGTGCCGCAACGGGTTCTCCTCCGACCTGGCCGAGCTGCTGATCGAGGACCTGAGGCTGATGCTGCCCGAACTGCGGGCGCAGAGGCATCCGCTGAGCCATGACCGGAAGGCCGCGACGGCCTTCCACCACTAGGGCCCCGTCGAACTGCCGCCTGCCGGACGACGACGGCAGTTCGACGACACGGCCCCAGGGGCCTCGGTCCGCACCGGCCGGAGGCACAAGAACCGGTCCAGCCGTTACGGGCCCTGCCCGCGCGTCCGCTAACGGCTCAGGCGCGCGAACTTCCGGACCGCCAGCGGGAAGAACACCGCGACGATGGCCACCGGCCAGAGGACCGCGAGCAGTTGAGCGTGTTCGGCGGCCCAGGATCCGGTGGCGCCGCCCGGGTTGCCGAACAGCTCCCGTACGGCGGTGGCCGTCGCCGACATCGGGTTCCACTCGACCACCGCGCCCAGCCACCCCGGCATCGACTCCGGGGTGGCGAACACGTTGGAGAGGAAGCCGACCGGCCAGACCAGGATCTGGACCGCCGTGACCATCTCCGGCCGCCCGGCCACCATGGCCAGCTGGATGCCGACCCAGAGCATCGCGAACCGCAGCAGGAGCAGCAGCCCCACCGCGCCCAGCGCGGCGGCCGCCCCGTTGTGCCAGCGCCAGCCGACCGCGTACCCGGTCCCGGTCATCACCGCGAGCGCGACCGCCGACTGAAGCATGTCCGCGGCGCTGCGGCCGACCAGTACGGCCCCCGGGACCATCGGCATCGAGCGGAAGCGGTCGATGACGCCCTTGCCGAGGTCCTGGGTGACCGCGAGCATCGTGCTCTCCAGGCCGAAGGCCATGGTCAGCGCGAGCATCCCGGGGACCAGGTACTCGGTGGGGTCGCCCGCCACGCCCCGGCCGCCGCCGACCAGATACGTGAACATCAGGAGCAGCATCACCGGGAAGACCAGGCCCACGAGCACCTCGACGGGCTGCCGGGCCCAGTGCGCCAGTTCGCGGCGGGTCATCGTCCAGGAGTCGGTCAGCGCCCAGCCGAGCCGGGAGGACGCCCCGTCCGGTCCGGGAACCGCCGTCGTCGTCGCCGCGCTCATGCCGCCACCTCAGCCTTCTCCGTGCGCCGCTCCTCGGCGGGCCGCCCGGTCAGGGACAGGAACACCTCGTCCAGGGTCGGGCGGCGCACCGCGATGTCCTCCGCCTCGATGCCCGCCTCCTCCAGCACCCGCACCGTCCGGGTCAGGGCCGCCATCCGGTCCGGGGCGGGCGCGCCGATCCGCCGCCGGTCGGCGTCGACCGCCAGGTCCGTGCCGCCGAGCAGCGCGGCCGCCTCCACCAGCCGGGAGGCGTCGCGCAGCACGATGTCGATCCGGTCGCCGCCGACGAGGGCCTTCAGCTCGTCGGGGGTACCCTCGGCGACCGCCCGGCCGTCGTCGATCAGCGAGATCCGGTCGGCCAGCTGGTCCGCCTCGTCCAGATACTGCGTGGTCAGCAGCACCGTGGTGCCGCCGCCGACCAGCGACCGCACCGCGTCCCACACCTCGGTCCGGCCGCGCGGGTCGAGGCCGGTCGTCGGCTCGTCCAGGAACAGCACGTCCGGATCGGTGATCAGCGACGCGGCCAGGTCCAGCCGTCTGCGCATGCCGCCGCTGTACTGCTTCACGGCCTTGCACCCGGTGTCCGCGAGGCCGAACCGCTCCAGCAGTTCGTCCGCCCGGCTGCCCGCCCGGCGTGCGCCCAGGTGGTACAGCCGCCCGAACATCTCCAGGTTCTGCCGCCCGCCGAGCTGTTCGTCCACCGCCGCGTGCTGCCCGAGCAGCCCGATCCTGCGCCGCACCTCGCCCGCCCGCTCCCGGACGTCGAGGCCGGCCACGGTCACCCGGCCCGCGTCGTGACGCAGCAGCGTCGACATGATCCGTACGGCTGTGGTCTTGCCCGCGCCGTTGGGGCCGAGCACTCCGTGCACGGTGCCGCTGCCGACGGCCAGATCCAGTCCGTCCAGGGCGCGCTTCTCCCCGTACCGCTTGTGCACGCCGTCCATGACGATCGCGTCGGTCACGTTCCCCGCCACCCTTCCGGACCTTCGCCCCATTCGTAGTCAAACTTGACTAGTAGCGTGAAGGTAAACCCCGATCCCGCATTAGTCAAACTTGATCAGTCGTTGTCCCCGGGGTCGGGAACACCGGTGGCGTACGGGTTCTCCTCGCCCTCGGCGAGCACTCCGACGAACGGGTCGCCCTCGCCGGCGAAGGTGTACGCGCCGCCCTCGATACGGGCGATCAGGCCCCGGGTCCACTCCGCGCCGGTGTCGGCCGAGTGCACCCACAGGTTCATGATCTCGCCGATGTGGCCGAGGGATTCGGGGCCCTCGTCGGGCGTGTAGTACCCGGTGACCGAGTCCCGCCAGCCCTTCATGGCCTCGATCCGCTCCTTGAGCAGCGCGACCGCCTCCGCGCGGGGCAGGTCCACGATGAACCCGATCGCCGCCGAGAGGACGTCCATGCCCTGGTCGTAGGAGCGGATGGCGTCACGCAGCAGGGTGCGGTACTCCGCCAGCCCCGCGTCCGTGACCTCGTACTCCGTGCGCGGCGGGCCGCCTGCCGTGGAGGGCGCCGTCTCGTGCGCGAGGAGCAGCCCCTGCTTCGCCATCTGCTTCAGGGCGTGGTAGATCGACCCGGGCTTGGCGTTGGACCACTCGTGCGCGCCCCAGTACTCCAGGTCGTTGCGGACCTGATAGCCGTGTGCGCGGCCGTGCATGCGCACGGCGCCGAGGACCAACAGCCGGATCGCGGACATGACACCCATCTTTCCTATTCAACTTTGACTAGGGTAGCCCGCCGGGCGTGCGCACGGCGGGCCGGTGTGCCCCGGCACGCAGCGCCGGGGCCAGCAGCGCCGCGACGAGGCAGCCGGCCGCCAGCGCCGCCCACACCACGTCGTAACTGCCGAACGCGTCCCGTGCGCCGGCGCCGAGGAAGGCCGAGGCGCCCGCGCCCAGTTGGTGGGCCGCGTTCGTCCAGCCGAAGACGACCGGGCCGTCCGCCCCGTACACCCGGCGGGCCAGCTCGATGACGGGCGGCACGGTCGCGACGTCGACGAGGCCGTAGACCGCCACGAACAGGAGCATCGGGGCCGTGACCGAGGAGGTGAACACCAGCGGCAGTGCGAGGAGGGTGAGCGCGCGGACGGCGAAGCAGACGGTCAGCAGGCGGCGCGGGTCGAAGCGGTCGGTCAGCCAGCCGGCCAGGAGCGCGCCGAGGGCGGAGAAGACCCCGACGAGCGACAGCAGCGAGGCCGCCGCCGTGGCCCGCATGCCGTGATCGTGCGCGGCGGGCGCCCAGTTGGACCACATGATGCCGTTGGTGGACGCCCCGCAGAGCGCGAACATCCCGGCCAGCAGCCAGAACGGGCCGGTGCGCGCGGCACGCACGAGGACCTTCAGCGTGCGCGCCGCCGCTCCGGGCGCCGGGGGCGGCCGGGGAACGAACTCCGGTGCCCCGTACGGCTCTACGCCCGCATCGGCCGGGTGGTCGCGCAGCAGCAGGAACACCGTGGCGGCGACCGCCAGGGCCACCAGCGCCAGCGTCACCACCGGCGGCCGCCAGCCGAAGCGGTCGACGGACCAGGCCAGCAGCGGCAGGAAGAGCAACTGGCCCAGATGACTGGCGGAGCCGAGCGCACCGGTCACCAGACCGCGCCGCCGGTCGAACCAGCGGGCGGTCACCCCGGCGGCGAAGGTCATGGTCAGACAGCCGCTGCCGAGGCCGATCAGCACACCCCAGTACGCGACCAGCTGCCACGGTCGCGTCATCACCCCGGTGAGCAGCGCCCCCGCCGAGACCAGCAGCAGCGCGCCCACGACGACCCGGCGGGCCCCGACCCGGTCCGTCAGTGCCGCCGCGAACGGGGCGGTGAGGCCGAAGAGCACCATGTTCACCGAGGCGGCGAGGGCGATCTGCCCGCGTTCCCAGGCGTACTCCTCGTGCAGGGGTGTCACCAGCAGGCCCGGCACGGTGGTGAACGCCCCGGCCGTGACGACGGCGGCGCCGGCGCCGGCGGCCATCAGCCAGGCGCGGTGGACACGAGCGGGCCGGACGGATGTCGAAGAGGCCATACGGGCAGCCTGGCGAGCGGGGGCCGCCGCCACGAGTGTCCTGATGGACCAGGTGCGCAAGGATATGGCCATGACGGTTTTCACCCACCCCGGGCGGCACCGGGTCGCCGTGCTCGCCCGCGAGGTCCTGCTCCCCATCGAGCTGGGCATCGTGCACCAGCTCTTCGGCCAGGCCCGGCACGGAGCCTCGGCGGACGGCGAGCCGCTGTACGAGGTCGCCACCTGCGCCCCGAGCCCCGGGGACGTCCGCACGGACGGCGACTTCACCGTGGCCGTCCCGCACGGGCCCGAGGCGCTGGCCGAGGCCGACACGGTGATCGTCCTGTCGTCGTACGAGGACTACGTCCAGGAGGAGCCGGTCCTCCCGGCCCCGCTGGCGGAGGCCTTCGCGCTGATCCGGCCCGGCGCGCGGGTGGCCTCGATCTGCACCGGCGCGTTCGTGCTGGCCTCGGCCGGGCTGCTCGACGGGCACCCGGCGACCACCCACTGGCGGTACACGGAGCTGTTCGCCCGGCTCTTCCCGCAGGTCGCCCTGGACCCGGACGTGCTCTACACCGACGGCGGGCCCGTGCTGACCTCGGCGGGCTGCGCCTCCGGGATCGATCTGTGCCTGCACATGATCCGGTGCGACCACGGGACGGCCGTCGCGAACGACGTGGCCCGGCGCACGGTCGTGCCGCCCCATCGCGAGGGCGGCCAGGCGCAGTTCATCCGGCGACCGGTGCCCGAGCGGTCGGCTCCGGGGACCTCGGCGGCCCGCGACTGGGCGCTGCGGCGGCTCCAGGACCCGATCACCCTGGGTCAGTTGGCGGCCCGGGAGTCGATGAGCGTACGGCACTTCACCCGGCGGTTCCGGGAGGAGGCGGGCATGCCGCCGATGGTCTGGCTGACCCGGCAACGTATCGAACTGGCACGGGAGTTGCTGGAGGAGTCGGACCTGCCCGTCGAGCAGGTGGCCGCCCGCGCCGGGCTCGGCACGGCGGCCAATCTGCGCCTTCACCTCCACGCGGCGCTGGGCGTCTCGCCGAGCGCCTACCGCACCACGTTCCGAGGTCCGGCCCAACGGCCATGACGGAGCGTCAGTACGGGAAGACCGAGCGGCCGTGCTGGATCGACATCCACCGCTGCGTGGTGAACGCCTCCACCGCCGCCTCGCCGTTCAGCCGCCCCATGCCGGACGCCTTCTCCCCGCCGAACGCGACCAGCGGGTCGTCCTGGACGGTGGAGTCGTTGACGTGGAACATCCCGCTGTCGATCCGCCGCGCGAACCGCACCCCGCGCTCCGCGTCCCCGGTGTGGACGGCGCCGCTCAGTCCGTAGGGGCCGTCGTTGACGATGCGTACGGCCTCCTCCTCGCCGTCGAACGTCATCAGCAGGGCCACCGGACCGAGGATCTCCTGCCGAAGCAGCGGGGAGTCCTCCGCGAGGCCGGTGAGGACGGTCGGGGCGACGACGTTGCCGACGGTCCGGCCGCGCACGAGCGCCGTCGCGCCGTCCGCGACCGCCCGGTCCACCAGGGCGTCCAGCGCGTCGGCCTGGAAGGCGTTGATGACGGGCCCGACGGTGGTCTCCGGATCCCTCGGGTCGCCGGCCTTGAGGGCGGCCACCCGGGCGGTGAACTTCTCGGCGAACTCCGCCGCCACCGACCGGTCCACCAGGATGCGCGTGGAGGCCAGGCAGGTCTGCCCCTGGTAGACGAAGCGGCTGAAGAGAGCCGCCCGGACCGCGTGGTCGACGTCGGCGTCCGCGAGCACCACCAGGGCGCTGTTGCCGCCCAGTTCGAGGACGGTCCGCTTGAAGGCCCCGGCGGCGGTGGCGGCGATGTGGCGGCCGACCCGTTCGGAGCCGCTGAACGAGATCACCTTGGGTACGGGGTGCTCGATGAACGCGTCGCCGATCTCGGCGCTGTCGGTGATGACGACGTTGAGCAGCCCGGCCGGCAGCCCCGCGTCCTCGAATATCTTCGCTATCAGTCCGCCGCCGACGATGGGCGCGTTCTGGTGGGGTTTGACGACGACCGCGTTGCCGAGCGCCAGGGCGGGTGCGACGGACTTCATCGTCACCAGGAACGGGAAGTTGAAGGCGCTGATGACGCCCACAACCCCGACGGGCAGCCGGTAGAGCCGGTTCTCCCGGCCGTCGCCCACGGCGGGCAGCAGCCTCCCCGTGGGCCGCAGCGCCTGGCGGACCGCCTCGCGCAGGAATTCCGACGCCGCGTGCACCTCGTGCGCCGCCCTCGACCGGATGCCGCCCAGTTCGTCGATGATCGCCTCGACGATCTCCTCGGCGCGCTCTTCGGTGATCCGGAGCGCGCGTTCGATGACGGCGCGCCGCTCGTACGGGTTGACGGCGGCCCATTCCCGCTGCGCCCGCTCGGCCGCCCGGTAGGCGCGGTCGACCTCCAGCGCGGTGGCCACGGTGACGGCGGCGAGTTTCTCACCGTTGTAGGGATTGAAATCGATGATGTCCCACGAGCCGCTGCCGTTCAGCCACTCGCCGTCGATGTACTGGTGGGCCAGTTCATGGAAGAAGGACATGCAATCCCTTACTGCAGGCGTTCGCATACTCCTGATGCGACGTCATCGTACTGAGAATTTACGTCAGTTGGAGGAGCCCGCGCAGGAGATCCCGGCTCTCTTCCGGTGCGGGGCTCTCCTGGGCGAGGTCCGCCATGGTCTTTTCGTAGTGTGCGACTTCCTCGGGCTTGTCCAGATAGAGCGCGCTCGTCAGCTGCTCCAAATAGACAATGTCCGACAGATCGGATTCCGGGAATCGCAGCATCGTGAACGATCCGCTCTCGCCCGCATGACCGCCGTGACTGAAGGGCATGACCTGAAGCGTGATGTTCGGCTGCTCCGACATATCGATCAGATGCCGCAATTGGGCGCGCATGACCTCGCGTTCGCCGTACGGACGGCGCAGCGCCGCTTCGTCGAGCACGGCATGGAACGTCGGTGCGCGCTCGGAGACGAGGGCCTTCTGGCGCTCCAGCCGCAGGGCCACGCGGCGGTCGATCTCGGCGGGCGAGGCGCCGCGCAACCCGCGCGCGACGACGGCGTGGGCGTACGCCTCGGTCTGCAACAGGCCGTGCACGAACTGGACTTCGTAGGTGCGGATGAGGGAGGCCGCACCCTCCAGACCGATGTACGTCTGGAACCAGCCGGGCAGTACATCGCCGTAACTGTGCCACCAGCCCGCCACATTGGCCTCGCGCGCCAGGCCGAGAAGAGAGTCCCGCTCCGCCTCGTCCGCGACTCCGTAGAGCGTGAGCAGGTCCTCGACGTCCCTGGCCTTGAAGCTCACCCGTCCCAACTCCATGCGGCTGATCTTCGATTCGGAGGCCCGGATCGAGTAGCCGGCCGCCTCACGGGTGATACCGCGCGACTCCCGCAGCCTCCTGAGCTGTGAGCCCAGGAGGATGCGCCGCACCACCGATCCACTCGACTCGCCTGCGGACACTGGTCCGACCCTCCCCATCGTGTACCTGGCACCCGGAGCCCCCCGGAACCCCGAGTGCCGGATTCTGCCACCAAAACGCTTCAGCCCGTACTCATTCGATTACGGAAATGGGAAGACGTCCAGAAAGCTCCGAAACTGACCCCGGGAAGAAATGCCCCAGAACCACCACGGTATCGGGCAGGTCCGGCGCGTGCACGTGCATCTGCCCTTGCATCTGCCCTGCGCATTCGGAACCATGGTCCTCGCGCACCTGCGTGCTCGTGTTGTGCCGCTGTACCCCCCGCAGTACCGCTACAGGCAGTGCCGCTACAGCCGCGAATCCCGGGAGTGCCTCGTATGGGGACGAATGGATCGACGATGCTCGAGCCGTTACGGCAGGGGCTTCCCCCCACCGACCCCTCAGGGGTTGCCGGATCGGCGTCCTGCGCTCTGCCCGCACGCTACGAAGCGGTCGGCGGCGCACGGAAGTTCACCCGGGCCACACTGGAGCGCTGGGAGCTGGGCGACCGTTTCGACGATGTCGCCCTGGTGGTGTCCGAACTCGTCACCAACGCCCTGCGCCACGCGCTGCCCGACGATCCGCCGCGGGAATTCCAGGACCCGCCGGTGCGCCTGCATCTGATGCGCTGGACCTCACGACTGGTGTGCGCGGTGCGCGATCCCAGCCGGGAGAGCCCGGTGGCCGCCGAGGCGGCGGATTCCGCCGAATCCGGCCGCGGTCTGTTCCTGGTGGAATGCGTCAGCGACAGCTGGGGCTGGCACCCCTCCCCCGTACCGCTCGGAGAACTGCCTTCCGGACCGCTGTACGGCAAGGTGGTCTGGGCCCTTTTCCGGCTTCCGGAAAACACGAAGTCGGGTTCGTAGGAACCCCGGTCCGGCCCGTCACGGGCCGGGCCCGGCGTCAGGCGCCGGCGGCGAGGTGGTCGAACTCGCCGTCCTTGACGCCCAGCAGCAGCGCCTCGATCTCCGCGGGCGTGTAGACGAGAGCGGGCCCGTCGGGGTGACGGGAGTTCCGCATCGCCACATCCCCTCCGGGCAGCCGGGCGAACTCCACGCAGGATCCCTGGGAGTTGCTGTGCCTGCTCTTCTGCCAGACGACTCCGCGAAGCTCTGTGGCCGCCATGCCGTTGTACACGTGGTGCACAGGACGCTCCCCGAGTTGCAAGGTGCAAGTGTCAACTAGCTCGGATCATAGCTGTGTTCATATGCCAATGCATGAGCAGATGCACGTGCACGCGGGGTGTTCCTTCGATTACAGACTTTCCGCCCCGGTCGCACCCTCCCGGAAGAGAGACGAACGGCACGCCTATTTCGCTCCCGCTTACCGGAGTTGACCCTTGCGGACCTTGGTAACGTGGCGCGGTCTTTCGACCGGAAATACAGCAAGGGGGAACTCCACGTGACCAGCTCTCTACGCACCGGCGCCGTCGTGGCCGCCGCTCTGGCCGCATCGCTGGCGCTGACCGCGTGCGGCAGCGACGACGCGGGCAAGGATTCCGGCGCGGACTCCGCGGCGAGCGCGACGCCCGGCGGCGGCGGTGACGACAACTCCGGGGAGTCCGGGGGCGGCACGGACGCCGCCGCACTGGAGGGCACCTGGGTGGGGCTCACGGACGGCAAGAACGTCACCGTGTCCGTCGCCGCCCGCAAGGTCGCCCTCGTCGCCGACCAGTCCGTGTGCCAGGGCGATGTGAAGGA
This sequence comes from Streptomyces sp. iso_384, assembly GCF_056172905.1. Classification (NCBI taxonomy): domain Bacteria; kingdom Bacillati; phylum Actinomycetota; class Actinomycetes; order Kitasatosporales; family Streptomycetaceae; genus Streptomyces; species Streptomyces sp. iso_384. Next base: position 464,800 of record NZ_JBWBTT010000001.1, on the reverse strand, counting down.
CATGGGCGGCGAGCCGATGCTGGCGCTGACGTGCACCGGCGGCTCCACCGACCGCACGATGGGCGCGATCGACTCCGTCGACGGCTCGAAGCTGGTCGTCTCGTGGGACGGCGGCACCAAGGACACCCTCACCAAGGCCGACCCGGGCAAGCTGCCGAGCGGTATGCCCTCGCTGCCCGACCTCCCGGACGTGCCCGAGGTGCCCGCCCCGTAAGGGCCGTGGCCGCCGGGCCACCGGGCCACCGGGCCGTCGCGCCGTCAGCTCTCAGCTCTCAGCTCTCAGCTCTCAGCTCTCAGCTCTCAGCTCTCAGCTCTCAGCTCTCAGCGAGCGTGCTGCTGACCCGGGTGGAGCCGCCCCGCTCGTCCAGGGCGCGGGTGAACTCCTCCAGCGCGTCCAGCAGCAGCGCCGCGCCCCGGCGCACCACCGGGTCGCCCACCGGCGTCGTGCCGTCCTCCGTCGGTGTGGGCATGTCCCACTGGGCCACCGCGTCCACCACCGGCTGCCAGTCGGGCAGTCGCCGCTCCCGTACCGCCTTGGCGCCCTTCTCGGTGGCCCGGCGCAATGCCTCGGCCAGTTCGGCGGCGCCGGGCACCGGGTCGGCCGACCGGGCCGGGAGGTGGGCCTCCAGGACCATCGCGGAGCGTCCGAGCTGGGCCAGCGCGTGCTGGGCGTCGGTGGCGGCGGCCCGGGAGATGCCCCGGTGGCGTACGGGTTCGTGCTGGGCGGTCGCCAGCGCCTCCTGCCACGCCACACGGGCCTCGCGGGTGGCGATCAGGGCGTCCCGGACGTCCTCGTCGTCGCGGTCGGCGGGGTCCGCGTACCGGTCGACGACGGCGGCCGCGTACCGCCCGTCCGCCACCAGCCACTCGGCCAGCCGGTTGCGCAGCCGCGGGGTCTCCCAGGCCGGGTAGACGGCGTACGAGATCATCGCGAGGAGTCCGCCGACGAGCGTCAGCACGATGCGTTCGGTGACGGTCTGGGACCAGTCGTCGCCGGCCATGCCGAGCAGGAAGACGACGTACGCGGCGACGCAGACCTGGCCGACCGCGTAGCCGGTGCGCATCAGCAGATACATCAGCCCGGCGCAGATCACCGCGAGGAGCGCGGAGAGCCGGGCGTCGGGGTGGGCGGTCTGCACGACGGCGGTGGCAAGACCGACGCCGACCAGGGTGCCGCCGAAGCGGCCCGCGGAACGGGCGTACGTCTGCGAGAACTCGGGGCGCATCACCATGACGGCGGTCATCGGCGCCCAGTAGCCGTGCCCGAACGGCACGGCCTCGCCCACGAAGTACCCGCAGACGGCGACCACCGCGACCCGGATGGCGTGCCGCATGATCGGCGAGCCGTGGTGCAGCTCGCGGCGCATCGAGGCCAGCACCACCGGGATCAGCTTCAGCAGGGTCGGCCGGTGCCGGGTGTCCGGGGCCAGGTCCGTGGGGATCCCGCTGTCGGTGCCGGTGCCCTCCGCGATCTCCAGGACGTCGTCGAGCAGGGCGGAGAGCCGGTCGGCGGCGCGGCGGGCGGGGCCGACGAGGATCACGTCGTTGTCGGGGGTCTTCAGGACGCCCAGGTCGGTGGCAGAGAGATGGACGGGCTCGCCGTGCCGGACGGCCCGCGCGGCGGCGTCCAGCACCGATCCGGCCGCGCCCAGCAGCTCGTTCACCCAGAGCCGTTCCAGACCGTCGCCGGGCACCCCCATCGCCGGGTCCGCGAGCGAGGCGAGCACCGGGCGCAGCCGTTCGGCGACGCCGCGCGCCCCGTGCAGTTCGGCGGGGCGGCGGCGGGCCTGGCGCGGGGTGACGGCTGCGGCGCTGCGGGCGGTCATCAGGGGCAGCGGGTCGAAGGGGGCGACCGGGTCGTGGCGCAGCCGCCGGGCGTAGTCGGCCTCGGCGGCGAGCGCGTCGGCGAGCGCGTCGCGCTGCGCGCCCCATCTGCGGACCGGGAAGAGGACGATGAGCGCCGCCTGTACGAAGCCGCCGACGGCGATCATCCCGGCGTGGGCGGCGGCGTCGACGACCGAGGTGGGCAGGGTGATCGTCACCAGCATGATCGCGACGTTGGACGAGGCGATGATGCCGCCCGTGGGCCCCGCCGCCCAGGCGAGCCCGGCGAGGAAGGTCCAGGCGCCGAGCAGACAGAGGAAGAGGACGACGTGCGCGCCGCTGACGTAGCCGACGAACGTCGAGACGGCGAGGCTGGCGCCGGAGACCAGGGCGAGGACCGGGCGCGGACGCCAGCTGCGCTGGAAGGTGGCGATGGCCGCCTGGAACGCGCCGAACGCGGAGCTCGCCGCGATCTCCGGCCCGAACAGCAGGAGGCTCGTGCCGATGACGAGGGCGAGGCCGGCCGCACCGCGGAAGGCGATGAGGGGTTCCAGCCTCTGCCGCTCGATCTCCAGCCCCGAGCGGGCGGTCTCCTTCAGCGCCCGGAGCCAGCTCATGGGCCGAGCCTAACCGGGCAATGTGAGACAAGCTCGACTTACCGCTTGATTTCGCGATCGGGTCGGTGTGACGCGCCACCCCTCCCGCCGCCCATACGAGCCCGGTCGGCGGCCTCGGTGCCGTGCGTCCAGCCGTCCAGGTCGCTCACGCCCCGCACCCGGGTGGTCGTGGTCCTCGGGAACATCCGCCCGGCGGTGTCGGTGACCGCGACGTCCCGGGCGGCGAGGACGGGAAGCAGCCCGGCTCCCCGGTCCGTACCGGAGTCGGCCGCCGCCACGACCCGCTCGGCACCGTCGGCGAGCCGGCGGCCGAGCCGCTGCGCGTACCCCATCAGGAACGCCTGCCGGAAGGTCTTGGTCCGCTTACGGCCGCCGGCCCGCTGTCCCGCCTCCGCCCGGGTCATCGCGGCCGTCCCCTGGACGAGCAGCGAGGTGAACAGCAGCTCCACGGCCTCCAGGTCCGGTTCGAAGCCGACGACCGTGGTGAAGCCGAGGTCCTCGTTCCACACGGCCTGGCAACGGTTCGCGGAGGCGACGGCGTCGAGCAGGATCGCCTTGGCGCTCTCGTACGGGGGCTCCACCCCGATCCGGCAGGCGCCCGGGTTCTCGCGGCTGTGCGTCCGGGCGGCGAGCAGGGCCTCGTCGATGCTGTGCCGGGCCATCAGCTCCTGCGCCTTGGTGGTCAGCGCCTCGGCCTCCTCCGGGAAGCCGGTCGCCTCGGCCTTCGCCAGCAGCGCCCGGATCCGGGTGAGCATGCGGGGCTCGTCGGCGGCGGGCGGCCGGTGCAGGTCGTCGGCGACCGTGCCGGGCGGCGGTCCCACGGGCTCGATGGCGGGCAGCCGCAGCAGCAGCCGGTACAGCTCCAGCAGATCGGCGGCGTAGGAGAACCGGTCGGGGCGGTTGCGGGGCGCCGGCGGCGGAAGCTCGGCGAGCTGCTGCCGCCACCGGGGCGGCAGCTCCGCGTACCGGGCGGTCTCGGCGGCGATCAGGGCCGCGGCCAGCGCCGCCCGCCGCTCGTCCAGCTCCCGGCGCACCCACCGGATCAGGTCGGCCGGCTGCCAGCCCCGGTCCCAGGCCCGGCGTACGAACTCCTCGCCGCGCCGGTGCGCCGCGTCGTCGGCGTCCGGGGCGGCGGCGAGCAGGGACGCGCCGGTGTCCAGGGCGGCGTCGCCCTCCGCGTAGAGGGCCGCCGCGCACGCCCGGTCGATCACCGATTCCATCCGGCCAAGGGTAGGCGCACCGTCCGGCCGCCCTTATGGCAGCAGCACCAGCTTGCCCCGCACATGGCCGCCCTCGCTCAGGGCGTGGGCGCTCGCGGCGTCGGCGAGCGGGAAGACCTGGGCGATCTCCACCCGCAGCTCACCGACGGCCGCCAGCCGGGCGCTCTCCGCGAGGCGTTCGGCCGAGGGCCGGCCGCCGGCGGAGAAGGCGACGCCCAGCTCGGCGGCGTCCCCGTCGGCGATGGTGACGATCCGGTCCGTGGTGCCGCCGCGCAGCTCGATGGAGGCGGGCAGCGCGCCGCGCCCCGACGCGTCGAACACCGCGTCCACACCCTCCGGGGCCAGCTCCCGCACCCGCTCGACCAGCCCGTCCCCGTACGCCACCGGGACCGCGCCCAGCACCCGCAGATAGTCGTGGTTGGCCGGGGAGGCGGTGCCGATGACGGTCGCGCCGCGGGCCGTCGCGAGCTGTACGGCGGCGGAGCCGACGCCGCCGCCCGCCCCGTGCAGGAGCAGCGTCTCGCCCTCGGCCAGCGCCAGTTCGTCCAAAACCCGGGACGCGGTGTCGGTCGCGACGGGCAGCGCCGCGGCCTGCTCCCAGGACAGCCCCTCGGGCTTACGGGCGAGGGAGGCGGCCTCGGCCAGCGCCTCGGTGGCGTAGGAGCCGGTGGCGCTCCAGCCGAGGACCTCGTCACCGGGGGCGAACGCGGTGACGTCCTCCCCCGCCTCCTCGACCACCCCGGCGAACTCTGCGCCGGGCGTGGCGGGCAGCGAGGTGGGGGAGGCGCCCTCCATCCAGCCGTTCCGGATCTTGTGGTCGAGCGGGTTCACCCCGGCCGCCCGCACGGCGACCCGGACCTGGCCGGGGCCGGGGCGCGGCCGGTCGAGCCGGGCCAGATGCAGGACGTCGGGGCCGCCGAACTCCTCGTACACGATCGCTTCCATGGGGTGATCCTCGTGGCTGCGGAGCCGGGCGGCCAGTCGGCGGCACGCTTCCGGGGCACTGTCAGTGGCGGGTGCCAGACTCGCCCCCATGACCGAACGGTGGGCGGTGGCGGCCGCGGACGGGGGCGGGGCGCTGCTCGCGCCGCTCGCCCGGGACGGCACGCCCGCCGGCCCGGTCGTCGCCGAGCCCGATCTCGTCGAGGCGGTCCGCTCCCGCCCCGATGTGGTGCGCTGGGTGTGGCGGTCGACCGCCGCGATCTACCCCCGGCTGCTGGCCGCCGGGGTCCGGGTCGAGCGGTGTTACGACATCGAGTGCGCCGAGCTGCTGCTGCTCGGATACGCCGGGCGGCTGGGCGAGCCCCGGTCGGCGGCCGCCGCGCTGGCTCGGCTGGACAACGGTCCGGTGCCGCCCGATCCGCCCGCCCGGTCCGCCGAACCGGGTGCGCAGTCCTCCCTCTTCGAGCCGTCGTCGGGGACCGGGGTGCCCTTCGAGGGGCTGCTGCGGGTCTACGCGGACCAGGTGCGCCGCCATGACGCGGCGGAGCACCCGGACCGGATGCGGCTGCTGACCGCGTCGGAGTCGGCGGGGATGCTGGTGGCCGCCGAGATGCACCGGGCGGGGCTGCCCTGGCGCGCCGACGTCCACCGGGAGCTGCTGAACGGACTGCTGGGCGAGCGGTACGCGGGCGGCGGCGAGCCCCGCAGACTCGCCGAGCTGGCGGACGAGGTGTCGGCGGCGTTCGGCAGACGGGTCCGCCCGGATCTGCCCGCCGATGTGGTGAAGGCCTTCGCGCAGGCCGGGATCCCGGTGAAGTCGACCCGGCGGTGGGAGCTGGCGGAGCTGGACCATCCGGCGGTCGAGCCGCTGATCGCGTACAAGAAGCTCTACCGGATCTGGACGGCGCACGGCTGGTCCTGGCTCCAGGACTGGGTGCGCGAAGGCCGTTTCCGCCCGGAGTACCAGCCGGGCGGCACGGTCAGCGGCCGCTGGACGACCAACGGCGGCGGGGCCCTGCAGATCCCCAAGGTGATACGGCAGGCCGTCGTCGCCGACGAGGGGTGGCGGCTCGTCGTCGCGGACGCCGACCAGATGGAGCCCCGGGTGCTGGCGGCGATCTCCCGCGACCGGGGCCTGATGGAGGTGGCCGGTCATGACGGCGATCTCTACAAGGCCCTGTCCGACCGGGCGTTCGCCGGCGACCGCGAGCACGCCAAGCTGGCGCTGCTCGGTGCGATCTACGGCCAGACCTCCGGCGACGGCCTGAAGAACCTGGCCGCCCTGCGCCGCCGCTTCCCGCTCGCCGTCGCCTATGTCGACGACGCGGCGCGGGCGGGCGAGGAGGGGCGGGTGGTGCGGACCTGGCTGGGCCGGACCAGCCCGCCGGTCGCGCTGGCCGGCCAGGACGAGGAGGCGGGCATCCCGCAGGAGGATCCGGCGGGCGCCGGTGACGCCGGGTCCGGGTCCGGCGGCGGTACGGCACGGGCCCGGGGCCGCTTCACCCGTAACTTCGTGGTGCAGGGCAGTGCGGCCGACTGGGCGCTGCTGCTCCTGGCCGCTCTGCGCCGGACGCTCTTCGAGCAGGGGCTGCGGGCGCGGTTGGTGTTCTTCCAGCACGACGAGGTGATCGTGCACTGCCCGGCCGAGGAGACCGCGGCCGTCGCCGAGGCGATCCGCGCGGCGGGCGAGCTGGCCGGACGGACCGCCTTCGGACGGACACCGGTGCGCTTCCCCTTCACCACGGCGGTGGTGGAGCGCTACTCGGACGCCAAGTGACACGCGGTGGTGCGGCTACCGCTGCTGGAGCTTCGGCCATTCCGGGCTGACCACCAGGGCGATGAGCTGGTCCATGGTGAGCGCGGGCTCCGGACGGGTGGCGGGGCTCGACTGCTCGCCGGAGTTGAAGGCCGAGACGACGACCCGCATGCCGTCGGGGCGCAGGGAGTCGGCCGTCCACATGACGACCCCCGCGCCGCCCTTCTCACCGGGCGTCTTCGAGGTGGCGAGCAGGGTGCCGTCGGGCCGGGTGGTCGCGTCGCGGTACAGGTTGTCGGCGACGTCCCGCATGTCCTGCTGCACATTGATCTGCACGAGGGAACGGCCCTTGCCGTCGTCGACGACGACCGAGGCGAACTCGCCGCCGCCGTCCGTCTCGTCGCTCACGGTCAGCCCCTCGGGCAGCAGGGCGCGGAAGGTCGGCATCAGCAGCGTGTAGTCGAGCGGCGGCGCCGGGGTCCCGGCGTCGTGCGTCCCGCGCGAGGCCGGGTCCGGCGAGGGCTCGCCGGTGCGCGAACCGCCCGTGACGGTGGAGGTGGCCGCCGGTGGGTCCGAGGGCGAGGGGTCGGCCGTCGCGGCGTCGGTGGGCGCGGCCGTCGGTGTGGGTGCGGCGGCGTCCGTGGACGCGGCCGTGGGGGTGGCCGTCGACGCGATCGGGCCGCTGCTCGCGACGTCCGCCCCGTCGCCGGAAGCGCGCAGCTGCCCGGTGGCGAAGGTGACCCCGCCGCCGATGAGGGCGAGGGTCAGCACGCTTCCGGCCACGGCGGCGGCCCGGCGGCGGCGCACGGTGCGCCGGCCCTTTTCCAGCGCGCCGTCCACCAGGGCGGCACGGCCGGACAGCTCGAAGGTCTCTCCGGCACGGCGGAGCTCCGTACCGAGGCCGTCCTCGAACGGCAGCTCGTCTTCGCTGGGCATGGGGAACCACCACTTCTCACTCGGGTCTGCTCGACAGTTGACGGCCCGTCGGGGCCGGTAAGGCGGGCGGCGAAGGCCGCCGGAAGGTCAGCGGGCGGCGAACTCCGCGATGCTGCCGCCCAGGTGCTCCCGAAGCCGCCCGAGCGCCCGCACACAGCGGGTCCGTACGGCAGCGGGGCTGACCTGGAGGGCGACGGCGGTCTCCTCGATGCTCCGGTCCTCCCAATACCGCAGCACCACGACCGCGCGGTCCTTGGGCGCCAGTTGGGAGAGGGCCTGGAGCAGCGTCATCCGCAGTGCCGGGTCGTCGGGGTCCACCGGAGCGCCGTCGGGCAGTTCGGCCAGCGGGCGTTCGCTCGCGGAGCGCCGTCGCCGGTGGGTCAGAAAGGTCCGCACGAGCACGGTCTGCGCGTACGCCGCCGGGTTGTCGATCCGGCGGGCCCGGCCCCACAACACGTACATCCGGCTCAGCGTCTCCTGCACCAGATCCTCGGCGAGGTGCACATCGCCACTGGTCAGCAGGCAGGCCGAGCGGAACAGATGGCCGGCCCGGCCGGCCGCGAACACCCGGTACTCCTCGGTGCGCGACGCCCTCATGCCCTCCCCCGTCCGTCCATCCGTTCCGCCCTTCCACCTGTATGACGCGACGGGGCCGGGCAAATGTTTCGGACGGTCCGGGAAAACTTTCCGGCACGGAGAAGCGCCCCGTTCACGCGCCGGACGGCGTGAACGGGGCGCGGGCGGTGGTGCGCGCTCGCTGTTCCTCGTCTACCCGCGTTCCCACAACGCGGGGACGTTCGGCGGCTCCCAGCCCGAGATGGCCTGGTGTGCCTGCAGACAGCGGTAGGCGACCCCGCCGTAGGTCACGCGGTCGCCCGCGCGGTAGGAGGTGCCGGAGGCCCAGCTGGTCCCCGGCTCGGTGGGCGGGTCGGTGGGCGGATCGGTCGGGCCGGGCGTCTGGGCGACGTCCAGGACGAAGTCGAAGGTGCCCTGGCGCCCGTTCCCGACGCTGCGGACGTTCATCAGCAGCTCCGGGTCGAACAGGGCGTCGGTGTTGTTGCGCGGCTCGTCCGGGAAGTACAGCTGGGTGGTGAGGATGCGGCCGCCGGGCGCCTGCGCCTTCACATGGATGTGGCGCGTCCGGCCCGGGTAGAGGCCCGGCACGATCGTGGTGAGGCTGAACGACCCGTCCGTTCCGGTGAACTGGTGACCGCGAAAGGCGAACCGGGCCATGTCGTACGCCCCGTTGGTGTCCGCCTGCCAGAAGTCGAGCAGTGCCCCGGAGATGGGCCGGCAGGCCCGGCCGAAGACATAGCCGCTCACGGTGAGCGGTATGCCGGGGGTGCCCGGGGTCACCAGGCTGGTGCGGCGCGGCGAGTTGGGCTTGAAGTACGGCCCCTCCATCTGCGGCGGCGTCGTGTCGTCGCCGTCGTCGCACTCCGGGGTCGGGGCCAGTGGCCCGTTCCCGGTGGCGGCGGCGTCCCGGGCGAGGGCGACGCCTCCACCGGCGAGCAGGGGCGCGGCGCTCGCGACGAGCGCGGCCTTCAGGAGACCTTTGCGGCTGATCCGCCGCCGGTCGCCCGACGCCGCGTCGGACGCGTTCGGGTCGTGGGGGGTCGCGTTGTCCGTTTGCGGGGTCATGACGTTTTCCTCGGAGTCCTCGGTGGGCCTCGGCGCGGGGAGGCGGGAGGCGGAGGTTCAGGAGGTTCGGTGACGCGGGACGGCCGGTGGCCGGCCCGGGTACGGGTGTCGGTGACCGACACCCGTACGGGCGGCCGGGGCGGCGGCGGTCAGATCCGCTGCCAGAGCGCCGGAACGGCCGCGGGGGTCCAGCCGGGCTGGGCCGTGTGCGCCTGGAGGCAGCGGTAGGTCGCTCCGCCGTACGTCACCGTGGCTCCCACGGGGTACGCGGTGCCGGCCGCCCAGGTGCCGCCCGGCGGGTCGGTGGGCGGGTCGGTCGGCGGCGTGGTGGGCGGGTCGGTGGGAGTACCGCTGGTGACCAGGGTCAGCCCGTACGCCTGGAGCAGCGGGTTGAGCGGCTGGAAGTACGTCGTACCGCCGGACGAGCAGTTGCCCGAGCCTCCGGAGGTGACGCCCTGCGCCTGATTGCCGGAGATGTACGAGCCGCCGGAGTCGCCCGGCTCCGCGCAGACGCTGGTGCGGGTCACGCCGGAGATGGTGCCCTCCGGGTAGGTGACGCTGGTGTTGAGCTGCTGGATGGTGCCGCAGTGCCAGCCCGTGGTGGAGCCGGAGCGGCAGACCGAGGCGCCGACGACGGCCGCGGTGGATCCGGCGACGGTGACGTCGCCCCGCCCGTAGCCGTTGACCGTCGGGCGCGGCGTCCAGTTGGCGTTGGTGGCGACCCAGGCGTAGTCGCGGCCGGGGAAGGTGGAGCCCTGGAAGGTGCCCTGGGCCTGCTGGTTGAAGCCGTTGGTGGTGGTGCCGACCCGGCCGCAGTGGCCCGCGGTGGCGAAGCCGTTCTGGGTGCCGCGCTTGACGGAGAAGCCGATGGAACAGCGGCCGGAGCCGTTCATGTAGTACGCGTCGCCGCCCCGGAGGTCGGCGAAGGTGCGGGGCTTCTCGGCGGAGCGGGCGACGGTGACGAGTGCGCTGTCGACCCCGGCCGCCTTGAGGAACGCCGTTCCGGCGGCGGTGCTCGCGGCGTTCACGACGACCCGGTTGGCCTCGACGTCGACGTACCAGACGGGCACGTCCTTCGGGGCCTTGCGCAGCGCGACCCTGTCGAGGGCCTCCTTGACCCCTTCGAGCCGGTCCAGGCTGTGGCCGACGACCTCGGCCTTCGCCCCGGCCTCGGTGATCCGGGCGGTCTGGGAGGCGTCGGTGGTGGCGACGGTCAGGGCCGCCTTCGCACCGCTGACCCGGGCTCCGGCGTAGCTGGCGCCGAGGGACTTCTCCAGACCGGCGGCGACGGCGGCGGCGCGGTACTCGTTGGCTATCCGGCTGCGCGCGTCGTCCGCGTCCAGGCCGAGGTCGCGCTCCATGGCGGACAGCAGTCCGGGCGACAGGCTGTCGGCGGAGACCGGCGGGGCGGTGGTGCCCGAGGGACCGGCGGACGCCACGCCGGTCAGCCCGGCGAGGGCGAGCGCGCCCACGGCCACCGTGGCGGTGCCGGCGACGAGGGCGCGTCTGCGGAGCGTGGTTCTCTCCACGTAACTCTCCTTGGTTCAGGGGTGTCCGGGTCCGGTGGGGGTTGGTCCGGACCAGGGAATTGCCGAAACCGTAGCGGCGGCGACACCCGGCGCAGGAGATCCCGTTCACCCCCCTCCCTCCGCGTTATGGGGCGAAGCCGGAAGCCGTCTCCCTTTCGGCGGGGCGCCCGGGTAGGTTCGCCCTCATGCACACAGGGCAACTTCTGGGCTCGGGACGCACCGCCGACGTGTACGCACTCGACGGCTCCTGGGTCCTTCGCCGCTACCGGGACCGCACCGACACCACGGCGGAGCTGGCCGTGATGTCGTACGTGGGCGCCTTCGGGTTTCCCGTACCGCGCATCGGCCCGCCCGCCGAGGGCGCCCGCCCCACGGATCTGGTGCTGCAGCGGCTGACCGGCCCGACCCTGGCCGAGGCCCTGCTGGCGGGGCGGGTGGGGGCGGCCGAGGCGGGTGCGCTGCTCGCCCGGCTGCTGCGTGACCTGCACGCCATACCGCCCCGGGTCTCGGCGAACCCGGAGGACTGTGTGCTCCACCTGGACCTGCATCCGGAGAACGTGGTGCTGACGGCGGGGGGCGCGGTGGTGATCGACTGGTCCACCGCGGCGGAGGGGCCGCCCGGCCTCGACCGCGCGATGTCGGCGCTGACCCTGGCCCGGATCGCGCTCGACCCGTCGCTCCCGGCCGGGGCGGACGTACGGCCGCTGCTGGCGGCGCTCCTGGCCGAACTCTCCGACGCCGGCGGCGCGTCGGACGCCGACCTGGCCCTGGCCCGCACCCGTCAGCAGCAGAACCCGCACCTGACCGACGCCGAACGCGGCCGCCTGGGCCGGGCGGTGGACCTGGTGCTCGACTCCTCAAGCCCTTCCGACTCCTCAAAACCTTCCGGCACTTGAGAAGCGGGCCCGCACTTCAAGCCCCTCCGGCGATCGAGGAGCGGGGGTCCGGGGGGGCGGAGCCCCCGAAAAGCCGCCGGTCAGCGCCGCCCGCGCCGCGCGTCCCGCACCCGCCGCAACCGGTTCACCGTGACCGGATCCTCCCGCAGCGCCCGCTCGTCCTCGATCAGCGCGTTGAGGAGCTGGAAGTACCGCACCGGCGACATCCCCAGCTCCTCCCGGATCGCCCGCTCCTTCGCCCCGGGCCCCGCCCAGGACCGCCGCTCCAGGGCCAGCAGCGCCCGCTCCCGTACGGACAGCTCGTCCGCACCGGGCACGGCGGAGGAATCCCCGGCCGGAGAACCCACGGCCGGGGAATCGGGCTGCTCGGGGTCGGGGGCAGGGTCGAAGGCGGTCATATCAACCAACCTAACGCCCACCCCCGACACCGGCCGCCAGGCCGCTACTCGGCGGCCTCGGCCCGCGTGGCCTCGGCGGCTATCTCCCCGAGGATGCTCTCGGGGTTGCTGCCCGGAGCGACCGCGCCGCCGATCTTCTTCTTGATCGCGTCGCTGACGGTGGCCCAGGACGTCTTGCCGAACGGAGGCAGCGTCGAGTTGGGCAGCGCGGCCAGGAACTCGTGCAGCTTCTTGTGCTTCTTGTCGGTCTCCATCGCGGCGGAGGCGCTGCCGGTCACCGGGAGCAGGTCGTACTCCTCGGCGAACTCCAGCACGTTCTCGTCGGAGTAGACGTAGTCGAGGAACGTGCCGATCTCCTTGCGGTGGCCGTTCTGCTTGAAGCCCATCATCCAGTCGGCGACGCCCATGGAGCCCTTGGTCGGGCCCTCGGAACCGGGCAGCGGCACCATGCCGACCTTGACGCCCTTGGCCTCGGCCTCGTCCATCAGGGTGGGGTGGCCGTTGAGCATGCCGACCTTGCCCTCGGAGAACGCCTCGAACGCCTTCGCCCGGTCCAGCTTGCCGGGCTCGACCGGCCCGGTGAGGCCCTTGCCGACGAGGTTGTCCCGCAGCCAGCGGAACGTGGCGACGTTCTCGGCCGAGTCGATGTCGTAGGAGCCGACGTCGTCGGTGTAGCCGCCGTTGCCGCTGAGCAGCCACATCAGGGTCTCGGCCTGGGCCTCCTCCTGGCCGAGCGGCAGCGCGAAGGGGTAGTCGACGCCCTTCGCCTTGAGCGCGGTGGCGTCGCTCCGGATGTCGTCCCAGGTCTCGGGGGCGTCGAGGCCGGCCTGGTCGAAGAGCTTCTGGTTGTAGAAGAGCAGCCGGGTGCTGGCGACGAAGGGCAGGCCGTAGAGCGTGCCGTCGACCTTGCCCGCGTCGGTGAGCCTTGGAAGGAAGTTCGCCGCGGTGCGGATGGCGAGCGTCTCGTCGGCGGTGTAGAGCTTGCCCGCCTTGGCGTAGTCCGCGTACGCGCCGATCTGGGCGATGTCCGGGGCGTTGCCCGCCTTGACCATCTCGGCGACCTCGCGGTCGACGTCCTTCCACGACAGGACGGTGACATCGACCTTGATGCCGGGGTGCTCCTTCTCGAAGCCCGACGCGACCCCGCTCCAGTACTTCTCGGAGCTGTTCTCCGGCCCGGTGCCGTAGTCCGCGGCGACCAGCTTGAGCGTGACGTCGCCCGAGCCGGTGTCACCGCCGCAGCCCGACAACGTTGCCGTCATTCCCAGCGCGGCCACCACCGCGGTCAGACCCAAAAAGCGCCGCTGCACAGCCTCGCCCATCCTCATTGATTTCAGCCATCGCGCGGACGGTGCGTCGGCGTCGCCGACGGCCCCCTGTCCGGCCGCAGCACTGCCCCCAGTCCGACACCGTCCGGACGAACTGCGATTTTCCCCCATTGCCGAACCGGCGGTCTACACCACCGGAGTATCGCTTCGGCAACGTATACCGGCCTCGGGGGCCACAACTGGCGTGCGGGTACTGGCAGTCGGGACCCCCCACCCCGTATCTTGGTCCAGACCTTTGGTCCGGATTCCCCCGATCCGGGTTGCCCATTAGTCGCTTTACGGCACAAAAGGGTCCACCTTCACGCGTTCATCATTTTGTATGCGTCCGCAACAAACCGCGCTAGTGGACTAGACCTTTTGGGGGTCGGCGGGCGAAACTGTCTTCCGTGAGACATGTCATCGCCCTCGATGTGGGCGGCACCGGAATGAAGGCCGCACTGGTCGGGACCGACGGCACCCTCCTCCACGAGGCGCGGCGGGCCACCGGCCGGGAGCGCGGCGCCGACGCGGTCGTCGAGTCGATCCTCGCGTTCGCGGCGGAGCTGCGCGCCCACGGCGAGGAGCACCTCGGCGAGAGCGCCGTCGCCGCCGGGGTCGCCGTGCCCGGCATCGTCGACGCCGAGAAGGGCATCGCGGTGTACGCCGCGAACCTGGGCTGGCGCGACGTACCGCTGCGCGCCCTGCTCTCCGAGCGGCTGGGCGCCATCCCGGTCGCCCTCGGCCACGACGTCCGCACCGGCGGGCTCGCCGAGGGCCGGATCGGGGCCGGTCACGGCGCGGACCGCTTCCTGTTCGTCCCGCTGGGCACCGGGATCGCCGGGGCCATCGGCATCGCGGGCGTCATCGAGGCGGGCGCCCACGGGTACGCGGGCGAGATCGGCCACATCGTGGTCCGCCCGGACGGCCCCGACTGCGGCTGCGGCCAGCGCGGCTGTCTGGAGACGCTGGCCTCCGCCGCCGCGGTGACCCGGGCCTGGGCCGCCGCCTCCGGCGACCCCGGTGCGGACGCCGCGGACTGCGCGAAGGCCGTCGAGTCCGGCGACCCGGCGGCGATCCGGGTCTGGCAGGACGCGATCGACGCGCTCGCCGCCGGCCTCGTCACCGCGCTCACCCTCCTCGACCCCGGCACGCTCATCATCGGTGGCGGTCTCGCCGAAGCCGGGGAAACCTTGTTCACACCACTGCGTGCGGCCGTCGAGGAACGGATCACGTTCCAGAAGCTGCCCCACATCGTCCCGGCGGCCCTCGGGGACACCGCCGGATGCCTGGGCGCGGGGCTGCTCGCCTGGGATCTACTCTCCACGGAGGTTTCCGCCTGATGGCCGGACGCGCAGCAGACAGCACCGTTCTCGCCGGCGCCCGGGTGGTGCTCCCCACCGGCACCGTCGAGGACGGCCGGGTGACCGTCGAGGGAACCCGGATCGCCGGTACCGCACCGGAGGGCGCCCGGACCATCGATCTCGGCGGCCACTGGGTGGTCCCCGGCTTCGTGGACATGCACAACCACGGCGGCGGCGGGGCGTCCTTCACCTCGGGCACCGTGGACGAGGTGCTCACCGGCATTCGTACGCACCGCGAGCACGGCACCACCACGATGGTCGCCTCCACCGTCACCGGCGAGATGGACTTCCTCGCCCGGCGCGCGGGGGTCCTGTCCGAGCTGGTCGAGCAGGGCGACCTGGCCGGGATCCACTTCGAGGGCCCCTTCATCTCGCCGTGCCGCAAGGGCGCCCACAGCGAGGAGCTGCTGCGCGACCCGGACCCGGCCGAGGTCCGCAAGCTGCTGGACGCCGCGCGCGGCACCGCCCGGATGTTCACCCTCGCCACCGAACTGCCCGGCGGCATCGACTCGGTGCGGCTCCTCGCCGAGCACGGGGTCATCGCCGCGATCGGCCACACGGACGCGACGTACGAGCAGACCGTCGAGGCCATCGACGCGGGCGCGACCGTCGCCACGCATCTGTTCAACGCGATGCCACCGCTCGCCCACCGCGAGCCCGGCCCGATCGCCGCGCTGCTGGAGGACGACCGGATCACCGTCGAGCTGATCAACGACGGCACGCACCTGCACCCGGCCGTCCTGGAGCTGGCCTACCGCCACAAGGGCGCGGGCCGCGTCGCGCTGATCACCGACGCGATGGACGCGGCCGGCTTCGGCGACGGCGAGTACCAGCTCGGCCCGCTCGCGGTCGAGGTCACCGACGGGGTGGCCCGGCTGGTGGAGGGCGGCTCGATCGCCGGCTCCACGCTCACCCTGGACAACGCGTTCCGCCGGGCCGTCACCCTCGACGAGATCCCCGTCGAGGACGTCGTCCGGTCCATCTCCGCCAACCCGGCCCGGCTGCTCGGCGTCTACGACCGGGTCGGTTCGCTGGACCCGGGCAAGGACGCCGACCTGGTCGTCCTCGACGAGGACTTCGTCCTCAAGGGCGTCATGCGCCGGGGCGAGTGGATCATCGAGCCGAAGACGGTCTGAGGCCGGCCGCCGGCCGAACGGGGCACGTAACGAAGCGGTGGCGGTCGGCCCGCGGGACTGGGCCGACCGCCACCGCTTTGACATGATCATCGGGATCGCGCGCCACAAGCCGGGCGCACGCACCGCTGGGGCCGACACCGCTGGGGCCCCGCACCGAGGGAGGGGCCGGCAGAGATGATCCTGACCGTCACTCTGAACACGGCGCTCGACGTGACGTACACCGTCGACGCGCTCGTCCCGCACGGCAGCCACCGCGTCGGCGAGGTCGCCGAACGCCCCGGCGGCAAGGGCCTCAACGTCGCCCGGGTGCTCGGGGCGCTGGGCCACGACACCGTCGTCACCGGCTTCGTCGGCGGAGCGACCGGAACCGTCCTGCGCGACCTCCTCGCCCCGCTCCCGCCGCGCGACGCCCTCGTGCAGGTCGCCGGGAACACCCGCCGCACCCTGGCGGTCACCGACCGCTCGACCGGCGACACCACCCAGCTCAACGAGCCCGGCCCGCAGGTGAGCCCCGCCGAATGGGCCGCCTTCCTGCGGACGTACGAGGAGCTGGTCGCCGGGGCCGAAGCGGTCGCGCTCTGCGGCTCCCTGCCGCCCGGCATCCATGTCGGGGCGTACGCCGATCTGGTCCGGATCGCCCGCGCCGCCGCCGTGCCCGTGCTCCTGGACACCAGCGGCGAACCGCTGCGCCGGGGCGTCGCCGCCCGCCCCGACCTGGTCAAGCCGAACGCGGAGGAGCTGGCCCGGCTGACCGGCTTCCGCGAACCGCTGCGCGCGGCGGGCGACGCCCGCCGTCGCGGGGCGCACGCCGTGGTCGCGTCGCTCGGCCCGGAGGGCGTCCTCGCCGTCACCCCGGACGGCGTCTGGCGGGCCGCCCCGCCCGCCCCCGTACGCGGCAACCCGACCGGCGCGGGCGACTCGGCGGTGGCCGGGCTGCTCTCCGCCCTGGCCGGGGGCCTCGACTGGCCGCAGCGGCTGGCCCGGGCGGTGGCCCTGTCGACGGCGACGGTGCTGGCGCCGACGGCGGGCGAGTTCGACGCGGCGGCCTACGCGGAACTGCTGCCGCGCGTCACGGTGGAGCCGCACACGCCGACGCCCTGACCACCCGGGCGGTGATCAGGGCGTCCGTACGAGCGGTGCCGGCCGGCCGTTCTACTTGATGTGGCCGGCCTTCAGCTCCAGCTGGTCGAGGTTGGCGTCGCACTTGTCGCCTTCCTCGCAGGACAGCTTGAGGGTGTTGGCGCCCTTGTCGAGCTGGACGTACGCGTAGGTGTTCGTCCAGCCCTTCTCCAGGTCGCCCTCTTCGGCGTTCGCGAAGTTCTTCATGTTGATGGAGCGCGGCTCCTGCGCGTTGACCGTCAGGGTCGTCTTCGCGTCCTTGCCGGGCACCCCGTAGGTCACGTACAGGGTGTACGCGCCGGCCTCCGGAACCTCGACCGTCCAGGTGGCCGAGCGGCCGACCTCGTTCAGGTTGATGTAGTTGCCGTTCGCGCCCTTGGCGCCCTTGACCGTGGAGTCCAGGGCCGCCGTGCCGCCCAGCGTCAGCGTCGCCGCGTCCTGCTTCGGCAGCTCGACCGGCTTGGGGGTCTCCTCGGGCTTCTTGTCCGGCTTCTTGGACTCCTCGACCTGGCCCGCCGGGCCCTGCGAGGAGGACGCCTCGTCCTTCTTGTCGTCCTTGTCGCCGTCGTCGCCCGTGAGCAGGGCGGCGCCGATGCCGATGAGGACGACCGCGACCACGGCGACCGCCGCGATCAGGAGCGCCTTCGTGTTCGGACCGCCGCGGCCCGGGCCGCCGCCGTGACCGCTCTGCGCCGGGGGCTGCCCGGGGGACGCCCCGCCGGGGTAGGTCTCGGGGGCCGCGTACTGCGGGTTCGGCCGGTTGTACTGCTGCGCGGGCTGGCCGTAACTCTGCTGGGGCGGGTAGCCGTAGCCGCCCTGCTGCTGCGGCACCTGCTGCTGGCCGTACTGGCGCTCACCGACGGCACGCACCTGGTTGTAGGACGTTCTGGGCACGCCCGGCTGGGCGGCCGGACCCGGGTAGCCGTAACCGCCCTGGCCGGGCGCCTGGGCGCCTGCCGCCTGTCCGTCCGCGTACAGATAGCCGAACGGATCGTCGTCCTCGGGCTTGCTCGCGCCGTTGTTTCCGGCCGTCATCCCTGGGTCACTCCTCACCATGTCGCCAGCCGTCGCCGACCGGCCGAGCCTACCTCGAACGGAGCAGGCCCCGAATTGCGCTCACCGACCCGGACGGCCGCCGGGGAACGGGTACGGGGTAGGGGGAGAAACGGGTCGTGAACGTCATCCGGCCCGGCGGTGAACCTTCGACCGGGACCGCTTTTCGACGTACATCCGCTGGTCGGCGGAGCGCAGGACCTCTTCCACGGTCATTCCGCACTCGGCCCAGCCGATGCCGAAACTCGCTCCGACCCGGACCGCCCGGCCGTCGACCCTTATGGGCGGAATGATGGCATTTCTCAGGCGAACGGCCAGGTCAGCGGCGTCCGCCGCCCCGAGGCCGTCGGCGAGGACGACGAATTCGTCACCTCCGAGCCGGGCGACGGTGTCGCCGTCCCGCACACAGGCGCTCAGCCGCCGGGCGACCTCGATCAGCACGGCGTCGCCCGTGTGGTGCCCGAAGCGGTCGTTGATGGACTTGAAGCCGTCGAGGTCGCAGAAGAGGACCGCGAGCCCCTTCGTCCCGTCGTCGTGCGCCGGATCCGGGGCCGCCGTGTGCACATGGTGGTCGAAGGGCCCGCCGCCGGGGATCGCCTCGCCCTCGTAGCCGTCGGGCTGGTAGCCGTGGGTCAGGGACGACTCGACGTCTCCGTACGCCGCGTCCAGCGCCTCGATCGCGGTCGCGGCCGGGGAGGAGTGCGGTCGCTCGCAGATCCGGGCGCTGAGCCGCGACTTCAGCTCGGCGCTGTTGGGCAGCCCGGTCAGCGCGTCGTGCGAGGCACGGTGGGCGAGGTTCAGCTCGTGGCGCTTGCGCTCCTCGATGTCCTCGACATGGGTGAGCAGGAAGCGCGGCCCGTCGGCGGTGTCCGCGACGACGGAGTTGCGCAGCGAGACCCAGAGATAGGTGCCGTCCCGGCGGCTGAGGCGCAGTTCGGCCCGGCCGCCCTCGGCGGAGGTGCGCAGCAGGGTGCCGATGTCCTCGGGATGGACCAGGTCGGCGAAGGAGTAGCGGCGCATCACGGAGGCCGGGCGGCCCAGCAGCCGGCACAGGGCGTCGTTGGTGCGCAGCAGCCTGCCCTGCTGGTCGCCGCCCATCTCGGCGATGGCCATGCCGCTGGGCGCGTACTCGAAGGCCTGCCGGAAGGACTCCTCGCTGGCCCGCAGCGCCTGCTGCTCCCGCTCCAGGCGGACCAGGGCGCGCTGCATATTGGCCCGCAGGCGGGCGTTGCTGATCGCGATGGCGGCCTGGGAGGCGTACATCTGGAGCGCCTCGCACCCCCATGCGCCGGGGCGGCGCCCGTTGCGCGGCCGGTCGACGGATATGACCCCGAGGAGGTCCCCGCCGCCCGCGGAGGCGTACATCGGGGCGTAGAGCCGGTCCAGCGGGTGCCACTCGTCCTCGAACCGGGGCTCGGGCCCCTCGGTGTGCCACTGCGGTACGTCGTCGTCGAGGAGGACCCAGCCCTCGGTGTGCGGGATGAACCGCAGCTGGTCCCAGGCCTCGCCCATGGAGAGCCGGCGCTCCCAGGATTCGCGGGAGCCGACGCGGCCGGTGATCAGGGCCTCGGCGGCGGCGTTGCCCGCGAAGGCGGCGATGACGAGGTCGCCGTCCGGCCGGACCAGGTTGACGCAGCCCAGCTCGTAGCCGAGGCCCGAGACGATCCCGTCGGCCACGGTCTGGAGCGTGTCCGCCAGACTCCGCGCCGTGTTGAGATCGGCGACGGCCTGATGCAGCTGCCGCATGGTCGCCAGGCGGACGTACGGCTCCGACTCGGCCTCCATCGCTCGCACCCCCGGGACCTCGACAGCAACTCCAGGTTTCATATCGACGTACTTGTTGCAGTGTCACGGCCACTGAATCACAGTGAGCTGTGCACCCGGTACACAGGGTCAGCAGAAAATGGACTCTGTGACTCAAGTCACAACAGGTGATCATGGTTTGCCGGTGACTCCCGGCGACGGCGGTCGTTCCGGGGCGTACGACCGGTCCTAGGACCGGCCTGGTCCCCTGGCCCGATGCGACCGCCCGGCACCCGCGGTTAGCGTCGGGGTGTGCTCCACACAAAGCCCCCCGCCCCGCGTCCCGAGCCCGTCCCCCATGCTGAGGGGGTGAGCAACGACGAGTTCCGCGCCGCACTCGCGCGGCTGGCCGCCGGGGTGGTGCTGGTCACCGCCCAGGAACCGCCCCTCGACGAGGACGGCCACGGCGAGGACGTGGGCATGACGGCGACCGCCTTCATGTCCGTGTCCCTGGAACCGCCCCTGGTGATGGTGAGCCTGCGCAACGGCTCCCGGATGGACGACCTGCTGGACGAGCAGCCGGTGTGGGCGGTCTCCGTGCTGGCCGCGAGCCAGCGGCACATCGCGGGCCGGTTCGCCATGAAGGGCCGGATCAGCGACCGGCTGCTGTTCGAGGACGTCCCGTACGTACGGGGCGAGGTGACGCACGCACCGCTGATCGGCGGGGCGCTGGCGACGCTGGAGTGCCGCACCGAGCAGCGCGTGGTGGCCGGGGACCACACCCTGGTGATCGGCCGGGTGCTCACGGCGAACCTGCCGAGCGCGGAGGGCGAACCCCTGACGTACTTCAAGGGGCGCTACCGCCAACTGGGCTGACGACGCGCAGTCCCGGGCATCCCGTCCTGGGACGTCCAGCCCTGGGCGTCACCGGTCGCGGGCCGACGCCTACCAGTCGCGGCCCGAGCGCCCGCGCTTGGTGTCGCCGCGCTGCTTCTTCTCGCGCAGCCTGCGTTCGTTGATCCCGCGCGGGATCTTCCGCTTGATCCGGGGCTTGGGCGGCGGCGCCGTGGCCTCGGCGAGGAGGGCGGCGAGCCGCACGGCGGCCGTCTCCCGGTTGCGCCACTGGGAGCGGTGCTCGGAGGCCCGTACGGAGATCACCCCGCCCACCAGCCTGCCCGCGAGCCGCTCCAGCGCCCGCGCCTTCCACACCTCGGGCAGCGCGTCGGTCGCCGCCAGGTCGAAGCGCAGCTCCACCTGGGAGTCGCTGGTGTTGACGTGCTGGCCGCCGGGCCCGGAGGACCGCGAGAAACGCCACATGAGCTCGGCCTCCGGAAGGGAGACCGAGCCGCGGATGACATAGGGCCCGGACATGACACCCATGGTCCCTTCCCCACACCCCGTTCGTCACCTTCTTTTGGGACAGCCGTACGAGCCGGTGCACCCGGAAGCCGGAAGTTCGGCAAAGAAAGTAAAGCGATGAGGAACCTCGTGGTCTGCTGCTTGCGTTATGACGGGTGACGGTAGCTTTCGTGATGGCACGAAGCCCGCACACGACGAGGAAAGGGACTTCCCATGGCAGTAAGCCTGTCCAAGGGCGGCAACGTCTCGCTCACCAAGGAGGCACCGGGCCTTACCGCCGTCACGGTCGGCCTCGGCTGGGACGTCCGCACCACCACCGGCACCGACTTCGACCTCGACGCCTCGGCGATCGCGGTCAACCCGGGCGGAAAGGTCGTCTCGGACGGCCACTTCGTCTTCTTCAACAACAAGTCGACGCCGGACCAGACCATCGTGCACACCGGTGACAACGTCACGGGTGAGGGCGAGGGCGACGACGAGCAGATCAACGTCAACCTGGCGGGCCTGCCGGCCGACGTGGACAAGATCGTCTTCCCGGTCTCCATCTACGACGCCGAGACCCGCAGCCAGAACTTCGGCCAGGTCCGCAACGCGTTCATCCGCATCCTCAACCAGGCCGGCGGCGCCGAGATCGCCCGCTACGACCTCAGCGAGGACGCCGCCACCGAGACCGCCATGGTCTTCGGCGAGCTCTACCGCAACGGCGCCGAGTGGAAGTTCCGCGCGGTCGGCCAGGGGTACGCCTCCGGCCTGCGCGGCATCGCCCAGGACTTCGGCGTCAACCTCTGACCCGTCGCTCCGAGCGCACAACGGCTTCACCGGAGCCCCCGGCCACGATCGTGGCCGGGGGCTCCGGCCTGTGTGAACCGCCGCCAGGCGGACCGCCCCACACCGAGAAAACCCGCCACTTCACCGAATACCGGACAGCCCAGCACTCCATTCGTACAAGAACTGGTCAAAAAAATGTGAGGCAATTGTCGGCACACCGTCAACTTCGCTCATTTGATGGCACGCTCTCCGCTCGTAGTCCCCCCACAGGACGACCAACGGAGAACACACATGAACCTCCACACCACCCCCCACAACTCCCGTACCCGCGCCACCCGTCGGCTCGCAGCACTCGCGGCGGTCGCCGCGATGGTGGTCGCCGGTGTCCAGGCCGGATCCGCCGTCGCCACACCCGGCGACGACGACGCCCGTACCACCGCGAAGACGCCCTCCACGGCCGCCGCCCTCGGCGTGAACCCCTCGGCGCAGCGCGCCACGGCCATCAAGTCGGCGCAGGCGGACGCCTCTTCGGCGGCCAAGGCGCTGAAGCTCGGCGGCCAGGAGAAGCTGATCGTCCGCGACGTCGTCAAGGACGCCACGGGCACGGTCCACACCCGCTACGAGCGCACCTACGACGGCCTGCCCGTCCTCGGCGGCGACCTCGTCACCCACACCGCCGCCGACGGCACGCTCAAGAGCGTGGACAAGGCGACGAAGGCGGAGATAGCCGTGGCGTCGACGACGCCGAAGCTGAAGGCCGCGGCGAGCGCCCGCAAGGTGATCTACGCGGGCGGCGGATCGCCCGTCCTCGCCTGGGAGACCGTCAGGACGGCTGTGCAGAAGGACGGCACGCCCAGCCGCGTCCACACCATCACCGACGCCACGACCGGCAAGAAACTGCACAGCTACGAGGCGATCGAGACCGGCACCGGCAACAGCCAGTACAGCGGCGAGGTCGAGCTCACCACCACGAAGGCCGGCTCCGGCTTCGAGCTGACCGACGACGAGCGCGGCGGGCACAAGACGTACGACCTGAACCAGGGCTCCTCCGGCACCGGCGACCTCGTCACGGACGACGACGACACCTGGGGCGACGGCACCGGCGAGGACCGGCAGACCGCCGCCGTCGACGCCCACTACGGCGCGGCGAAGACCTGGGACTTCTACAAGACGGCGCTCGGCCGCGACGGCATCGCGGGCGACGGCAAGGCCGCCTACTCCCGGGTCCACTACGGCGAGTCCTACGTCAACGCCTTCTGGGACGACAGCTGCTTCTGCATGACGTACGGCGACGGCGAGGGCAACAAGAACGCGCTCACCTCGATCGACGTCGCGGCCCACGAGATGACCCACGGGCTCACCTCCGCCACCGCCAACCTGGACTACGCGGGCGAGTCCGGCGGCCTCAACGAGGCGACCAGCGACATCCTCGGCGCCTCGGTGGAGTTCTTCGCCGACAACGCATCGGACGCCGGCGACTACCTCATCGGCGAGAAGATCGACATCAACGGCGACGGCACCCCGCTGCGCTACATGGACCAGCCGAGCAAGGACGGCAGCTCGGCGGACTACTGGGACGAGAACCTCGGCGACATCGACGTCCACTACTCCTCCGGCGTCGCCAACCACTTCTTCTACCTGCTCGCCGAGGGCAGCGGAAAGAAGACGATCAACGGCGTCGACTACGACTCCCCGACCGCCGACGGCTCGACGCTGACGGGCATCGGCCGCGAGAAGGCCTACCAGATCTGGTACAAGGCCCTCTCCGTCTACATGACCTCCACCACCGACTACGCGGGCGCGCGCGTCGCGACCGAGAAGGCGGCGACCGACCTGTTCGGCGCGGACAGCGAGGAGCTGAAGGCGGTCTCGGCCACCTGGACCGGGGTCAACGTCAAGTAACCCCAGCCGTACGGAACACGGAAGCCGGTCAGCCCTTCAGGGGCGGCCGGCTTCCGCCGTACAGCCAGGCGTCCCACAGCCGTCCGAGATCCTGCCCGGTCTCCTCTTCCACGTACGCGATGAAGTCATCGGTGGAGGCGTTGCCGTGCCGGTACTTCTTCGTCCACCCCCTGACCAGGGCGAAGAACTCCACGTCGTCGTCCACGGCGATCCGGATCCGGTGCACGACCATCGCCCCCCGCCCGTAGACCGGCGGCTCGGACAGCTCGGCGGCGGTCGGCGGACCGGCGGGCGGGAAGGCCCAGTTCGCGTCGTCCTCGTACGCCTCCCGGAAGCTCTCCTCGACCGGTACGTCCTCGTGGTCGGCGGCCCACAGCCACTCCGCGTACGTCGCGAAGCCCTCGTTCAGCCACATGTCCCGCCAGGTCTTCGGGGTGACGGAGTTCCCGAACCACTGGTGGGCCAGCTCGTGGACGAGGAGGCCGGTGTCGGGCGGGCCGGGGTAGACGGGCCGGTTCTGGGTCTCCAGGGCGTACGAGGAGTCGCCCGTCCGCTCGACGATCGCCCCGGCCGAGGAGAAGGGGTACGGGCCGAACTTCCCGGCCGCCCACTTCAGTACGGCCGGCATCCGCGCCAGCACCTCCTCGCTCGCGGCGGCCGACTCCGGGTCCACGGCGGTGAACAGCCGGATGCCGCCGGAGGTCACCGACTCCTCGGTGGCGAACCGGCCCACGGCGACGGTCGCCAGATAGCTCGCCATCGGCTCGGCGGTCCGCCAGCGGTAGGCGGTGCGCCCGTTCGCCGTGCGCCGGGACACCAGCTCGCCGTTGGAGATGGCGGCGAGCCCCTCGGGCACGGTGATCCCGATGTCGTACGCGGCCTTGTCGCTCGGGTGGTGGTTGCCGGGGAACCAGGCCATGGACCCGGCCGGCTCGCCGAGGGCGACCGCGCCGTCCGCCGTCGGCAGCCAGCCCTCCTTCGACCCGTCCGGGTCGGTGACGGTCCGCGGGGAGCCGGAGTAGCGCACGACGGCGGTGAACGTGCGCCCCTTGCGCAGCCGGCCCTCGGCCCCGGACGCCGGACGCAGCGTCAGCTCCCTGCCCGCCCGGTTCACGGCGGCCCGGCGGCCCTCGACGGTGGCGCTCTCGACGTCGAGCCCGACCAGGTCGAGGTGGAAGGCGCTCAGGTCCTGGGTGGCGCGGGCGGTGATCGTGGCCGTGCCGCGCAACCGGCCGGCGGCCGGGTCGACGTCGAGCTCCAGACCGTAATGGGTGACGTCGTAGCCGCCGTTGCCGAGCCCGGGGAAGTACGGATCGCGCAGCCCGACCGCGCCCGGGGTCCCCTCGACCCCGCCCGAACAGCCCCCGCCGAGCAGGGCGAGGGCGAGGAGCACGGGGGCGTGGGCGGTGCGGCGACGGACCGGGCGGGGGCGATTCACCCGGTCGATCGTAGGGCCTGTCGTGCCGCCGCCCGGGACCGTACGGAGCCGCCCGCCTCGGGGGAAGAACGGGCGGCTCCAGCTCAGAGGACGGCGATACCGAGCGGCCGGTTGCCCGCGGTCAGCCGAACCGGCTCGCTCTCCTCGTCGTCCAGGTCGACGACCGTGATCCCGTTCCAGTACCCGTCGCGGGTGAAACCGCCGGTGACGTACGCCGTGTCGCCGTCCTCGGACACCGCCACGTCCTCGTGCGGCCCGTCCAGCGGAACGACCCGTTCCCGGCCGTCGGGGGTACGGACGGTGAGCGAGGGGTCCTCGTCGTCCGAGCCGATCGGGCCGGTGCCGACCACGAGGAGGGTGCCGTCGGGGGCGAGGTCCGCGCCGTGCTGGTGGGTGTTGGCGGTCATCCGCTCGACCGTCACCTTCCCGGTGCGCGGGTCGAGCACGGCCAGCCGCTCCCCCTCGAAGGGCAGCAGCAGCTTGCCGTCGGCGGGGCGTACGACGGCGTAGTGCGGCTTCAGCCAGGAGCCGAGCCCACCCTCGGCGCCGTACGGGGCGACCTCCATGCGCCGAGTCTTCAGCGAGTCCGCTTCCACCGCCGTCACGTCGAAGGAGTCGTGATCGGTGGCGTACACCTCCCGGCCGTCCGGCGACACGTCCACGTCGAAGGGGCGCATGCCGACCGGCGCGGTGCCGGTCACCTCGCGGGTCGCGGTGTCGATGACCTCGACCGTGCCGTCGCCGCCGGGCACGTTGACCCCGACGTAGACGTGCTTCCCGTCCGGGGCCAGGGCGATGCCCATGCCGCCGCCCCGGTACTCGCCGGTGGTGACCGGGCCGGACTCCGTCGCGTACGGGACGAGCGCGAGCCGGGTCCGCTTCTGCGTGTCGACGACCGCGACACCCTCGGCGGTGGCGACCCAGGCCCGCCCGTCCTCGCCGACGACGAGTCCGTAGGGCGCGGTGCCGACCTTCACCGAGGCGATGGGGGCCCCGCCCTCACCGGAACCGTCCCGGCCCGGGTCGACGAAGGTCACGGTGTCGCTGCCGAAGTCGGCGACGAGGAGCGTGCCTTCGGGGGTGCGGCCGGCGGGGGCGCGCGAGGGGTCGGGGGCCGCGACGGTGCCGGACGCGGCGGAGGTGTCCGGGGCGCCCGTTCCCGGTGCCGCCTCCGTCGTACCGGACGCGCACCCGGCGAGCAGGGCGGCGGCGAGAAGGCCGAGGGTGAGGCGGCGGGCGCGGAGGGCGGCGCGGGGGCCGGTCATGCGGCGGTCCGCAGCAGGGCGGCGAGCTCGGCGAAGCCGCGTCGTTCGGCGTGGGCGAGCGGGGTGACCCCGTCGCCGTCCGGCAGGTCCCGGGTCGCCCCGGCCGCGAGCAGCAGCTCCACGACCTGCTGGTGCGCGAGCCCGCCCTCGCCGAGGATCACCGCCTCCAGCAGGGCGGTCCAGCCGAGCCGGTTGACATGGTCGACGTCGATGTCGGTGACCCGCAGCACCTCCCGTACGTACGCGACATGGCCGCGCTCGCTCGCCGGGATGAGGGAGACGCCGCCGAACCGGTTGCGCAGGGTCAGGTCCGGGCCCGCCGGCAGCAGCACCTGCAGCATCGCGACACTGCCGGTGACCCCGGTGGCCAGCCACGGGCTGTCCTCGCGCAGATCCTGGGCGTTCGGGTCGGCCCCGGCGGCCACGAGCAGCCGGGCCGCCCCGACGTGGTCGCCGTGAACGGCGAGGAGCAGCGGCGTACGCAACTCCTCGTCGCGGACGTCGACCCGGGCGCCGCCCTCGATCGCGGTGCGCACACCTTCGGTGTCGCCGGTGCGCGCGGCGGTGAGCAGGTCGTGATCGAGGGCGTTCATGGGTACTCCGTTCCCGTCGGTCGTGAGGAGGTGGCTACCGGGCGAGGGCGGCGACGCCCGCCCGGGCGAACTTCTCGTCGAGGTCGCCGCTGGGCGCGCCGGCCACACCGATGCCCGCCACCGGGGCGCCCTTGACCTGGACCGGGGCGCCGCCCGCGAGGAACAGGGTGCCGGGGATGTCCTTCAGGTTCGGGGCCTGCTCCAGGCGCTTGGTCAGCTCGGAGGTGGTGGCGTTCCAGGAGACGGCGGTGTACGCCTTCTTCACCGCGGACTCGGGGGACTGCGGGCCCGCGCCGTCGCCGCGCAGGGTGACGATGGTGTTGCCGTTGCGGTCGACGACCGCGACGGAGACCCGCTGGTTCTCCTTCTTCGCCGCGTCCAGCGTGGCCTGTGCGGCCTTGGTGGCGGCGGCGACGGTCAGGTGGGTGGTCTGCTGGAGGTTGCGGTTGCTCGTGTCGGCCTTGACCGCGGCGGCCGGGGCGGCGGCCGGGGAGGAGGCGCTCGCGGACATCGCGCCGAAGGTGCCGGCCCCGAGGGCGGCGACGACGACGGCGCCGGTGACGACACGGGTGCGCGGCGACAGCTTCTTCATGGTGGCTCCTTGGTATCCGGGGGCGGCCCGGGGGTTCGGGGTGCGAGGCGGTCCGGAGGTGTCCGGGCGTTTCGCTCTGGTATCGATCCTCCCGGCGGATCCGGCCCCGTACGGTCGGCGTACCGGCTGCAAGCGGCGCGCGGCTCGGCCGACGCCCCCATCAGCCGATCGGTTGATGCGGGGGTGACCGGATCGGGTCACCATGGAGAGGTTTACGCAGGTCAGCGACGGAACGTGAGGTACGGGGTGGAGCACCGCAGCGGTTCGCCCGCCCACGGCCCCGGCACCGGCACCGGCACCGGCACCGGCACGAACGCCGGAGGCGGGCCGGGCGGGCCCGGAAAGCCCGGCGGGCCCGGCGGGCCGGTCGGCGGCGAGGCCGGAGGCCCCGGGAGCCCCAGCGCGGACGTCGATGGCGGGCTTGGCGGGCCCGGCAGTGCGAGCCGGCCCGGCAGGCCGGTCGGCGGCGAGGCCGAGGGCCCCGGGCTCGCCGGCTCCGACCCCGACGCCCGCTGGCTCGCGCTCCTCATGCACGCCGCGTTCTTCCTGCTGCTGGGCGCCTCACTGACCCGGTTCCTGATGCGGCACCCCGGCGAGGCCCGCACCCCGTGGATCATCGCCCTGTCGATCACCCTGGCGGTGCTGTACCTCCTCGGCCCCGTCCTCGGCTCGCGCCCCACCCCGCGCCGGCTCACCTGGCTCGGCGTGCTCGTCCTCGTCTGGATGGTGCTGGTCGTGCTCGCGCCGAGCTTCGCGTGGTGCGCGGTGCCGCTCTTCTACACCGGGCTGCGCATCCTGCCGCCGCGCGCGGCCCTCGCGCTGGTGGCCCTCCTCACCGCGTTCGTGGTGGCCGCGCAACTGCGCCTGGCCACCGGCTTCGACCCGAACCTGGTGCTGGCCCCGCCCGCCGTGGCGGCCGTGGCGACCGCCGTCTTCGTCCACATGCAACGTCAGGCGGTACGCCAGCGGGAACTGGCCGCACGCCAGCGCGAGCTGATCGACGACCTGCTCCGCACCCGGCGCGAACTGGCCGCCACCGAGCGGCGCGAAGGCACGCTCGCCGAGCGCCAGCGGCTCTCCATGGAGATCCACGACAGCCTGGCGCAGGGCCTGTCCAGCCAGCAGATGCTGCTCCAGGCGGCCGACCGCACCTGGAGCGCCGACCCGGACGCCGCCCGCCGCCATGTCCGTACGGCCACCGGCATCGCGGAACGCAACCTCGCCGAGGCCCGCCGCTTCGTCCACGACCTGGCCCCGGCGGACCTGGCGGAGGGCGGCGGCCTGGAGGCGGCCCTGCACGCGCTGGCGGCCCGCGAGAGCGCGCAGGCGGCGGGCGCGCTCACCGTCCACTGCCATGTGGAGGGCACCCCGCACGCCCCGCTGCCGGACCGGGTGCAGTCCGCCCTGCTGCGCATCGCCCAGGGGGCCCTGGCCAATGTGCGGGAGCACTCCGGGGCGACGGCCGCCGGACTGACCCTGACCCACCTGGACGACCGGGTGGTCCTGGACGTCGGCGACAACGGCCACGGCTTCACCGTGGAGCCCGGCGGCCCCCGCCCGACGGCCGGCGTCCGGGGCCACGGACTTCCCGCGATCCGGGCTCGCGTGCACCAGCTCGGCGGAACGCTCACGATCGAGTCGGCGCCGGGCGAGGGCACGGTGCTCTCCGCCGAGGTCCCGCTCCCCACCACCCCGGAGGCACCCGCATGACCGGCCAGGCCCCGCAGACGCCCCCCGTACGGATCCTCCTCTGCGACGACCACGTGGTCGTCCGCGCCGGGCTGCTCGCCCTCCTCGGCAGCGAACCGGACATCGAGGTCGTCGGCGAGGCCGGCAGCGGCGAGGAGGCCGTGGTGCTCGCCGCCCGCCTCACCCCGGACGTCGTCCTCATGGACCTGCAGCTGGGCGAGGGCATCGACGGCGTCGAGGCGACCCGCCGCATCGCGGCCGACGGCACGGTCCACGTCCTGGTGCTGACCACGTACGACACCGACGCCGACATCACCCGGGCCATCGAGGCGGGCGCCACCGGCTACCTGCTGAAGGCGGAACGCCCGGAGGAACTCTTCGCCGCCATCCGATCGGCCGCCCAGGGCCGCACCACACTCTCGGCCCCGGTCGCCAGCCGGGTCATGGCCCGCATGCGCAGCCCCCGCCCCACCCTCACCGACCGCGAACGCGACATCCTGGCCCAGCTCTCCCAGGGCCTCGGCAACCGCGACATCGCCCGCGCCCTGTTCATCAGCGAGGCCACGGTCAAGACCCACCTGGGCCGCATCTACGACAAGCTCGGCGTCGACACCCGCGCGGGCGCGGTATCGGTGGCGAAGGAACAGCGGCTGCTGCCGTGACCCGCCGTATCAGCCGCCGTCGAACACCGCGTCGGCGTCCGTGGCCCGCAGCGCCTCGGCGAGAGCCTCCGGTGCGGAACTTCGCATAGAGGTGGGCGAGGTAGACGGACGCCAGGGGTCGATCCGCATATGTGTCCGGCAAACCCACAGCGCTTCACCCGTTCGTGGCGGCCCGCCCCGAACGGGCATGACACCATCGATCCGTGCTCGACATCGGCTACTCCCTCTCCCGTCGCTTCCCCGATCCCCCGCAGACCGACTACCGCCGCGCGGACGTCCGGGCGCTGCGGCACGATCTGTTCTCCGGCGACGTCTACCTCGCGGACACCAAGGCGGACCGCGAGGTGTCCACAGCCTGGGGATGGGTGCCGGTGCTCGACTTCGCGTGGGCGTTGTGCGACATCGTCGAGCAGATCGACCAGGACCCGCGCGGCAACCGCTCGCACCGGCGGCAGTACGCGGAGCTGGACTTCACCGAGTCCTCGGACGTCATGATCTTCGAGCGGCGCTTCGGCTGGGTCGACGTCGAGGCGGACTGGATGCCCGGCGACGAGCCGCCGCTCACCTTCGGTCACTCCCTTCTGCGCCGCGAGGCCCGCGACTTCCTGCACGACCTGATCGCCGACCTGGCCGACATGCACGACGGCCTGGCCGACAATCCCGTGATCTGGGACCTCCAGGCCCGCTTCCCCCGTATGTGAGGCCCCCCTCACGCCTCCACGCGCACTCCGATCTGCGCCGCGAACGCCGGGGCCAGTTCCATCAGCTGTGACGGGCTGATCACCGCGCCCGCCAGCCGGTCCACGCCCCGGGCGATGTCCAGCTCGGCCACCGCGCGCAGGTCCACCGACTCCATCCGGGCGTTGCTGAAGTCCGCCCGCTTCAGCACGCAGTCCCGGAACTCGACCCGGACCAGATGCGCGTCCCCGAAGTCCGGTTCGGAGAGCACGCAGCCCTCGAAGACGACGTCCTTCAGCCGGGCCTTGCGCAGATTCAGGTAGTCGATCTTGCCGCCGCGCACCACCACCCGCTCCAGCACCGCGCCGTGCAGCTGCACCCCGCCCAGCCGCGCGTCCACCACCTCCACATCCCGCAGCGACGCCTCCGCGAGGTCCGTGCCCACGCCCCGTACGCCCGTCAGCACCGCGTCGATGAAGCGGGCCCGCGCCAGCTCCGTACGGTCCAGGGCGCAGTTGTCCAGGGCGCAGTCCATGAACCGCGCACCGCGCCCCGACGCGTCCGCCAGGTCCACCCCGTCGAACCGCAGCCCGTCGTAGTCGCCGTCCGGCTCCAGGCCCTCGCCGTCGAACGGAACGAGCGGCGGCAGCCGCACCTCCGGACGCCGCGCCGCCACGACGGTCTCCTTCTTGCCTCTGGCCGACCTGGCCGCCCCTGCCGTCCTGCCCGCACTCGTTGCCATGACCCCATCGTGACGCACCCCACTGACAACGCCCCCGCGTCCCATGTCACGCGCCGCCGCCCCCGATCCGTCGCATCGTCAAAGAAGCGAAGGAGTTCCAGCCATGGAGCAGATCCACGTCATCGGCGGCGGCCTCGCCGGGCTCACCGCCGCGATCACCGCGGCCGAATCCGGCGCCCGGGTCACCCTGCACGAGGGCCACCGGACCCTCGGCGGCCGGGCCAGGACCACGGACGGCCCCCACCGCGCCAACGAGGGCCCGCACGCCCTGTACCGGCGCGGGCCGCACCGGACCTGGCTGGCCCGGCGCGATCTGCTCGGGCCGGTCGTCTCCGTACCGCCCCTCGAAGGCCTCCGGTTCCGTTTCCGCCGCGACGGGGCCGCCCGCCGGGTCCCGCCCGTCGCCCTGCTGCGGCTCGCCCGGCGCAGCGCCCGCACCGCGCCCGTGGACGCCGACTTCCGGAGCTGGGCCACCGGACAGATCGGCGAGGAGGGCGCCCGGGCCGCCGCGAACTTCGCCGCCACCGCCCTCTTCCACCACGACCCCGGCGCGCTCTCCGCCCGGTTCGTCCAGGAGCGCTTCCGCCGCCTCGCCTCGCTCCCGCCCGAGGCCCGCTACCCGGCCGGCGGCTGGGCGCGGCTCATCGAGCGGATGGCCGACCACGCCCGCGGCCTGGGAGTGGCCGTCGAGACGGGCGCCCGTGTCGACACCCGGAAGCTCGGCGAGCTGGCCCGTACCGGGCCGGTGGTCGTCGCCACCTCCCTCGACTCCGCCCGCACCCTGCTCGCCGACGCCTCCCTCACCTGGGAGAGCGGCCGCACCGTCCTGGTGGACCTGGCCCTGCGCACCCGGCGCGGTGACGCGTTCGTCGTGTCGGACCTGGACGCGCCCGGCTGGCTGGAACGGTTCACCGCCCAGGACCCGGGCCTCGCCCCGGCCGGCGAGCAGCTGCTCCAGGGCCAGTTCCCGATCGGCCCCGACGCGCGCCGGGCGGAGGGGGCCGCCCGCGCCGAGGACCTCCTCGACCTCGGTTTCCCCGGCTGGCGGGAGCGCACCACCTGGCGCGTCGAGGCGCTAGCCGACGGCCGCACCGGGGCCGTCGACCGCCCCGGCACCACCTGGCGGGACCGGCCATCCGTGGTCCGGGGCGACGGCGTCTTCCTGGCGGGCGACCAGGTCGCCGCCCCCGGGCTCCTCAGCGAGGTCTCCTTCACCAGCGGCCTCGAAGCCGCGATGCTCGCCGTGAAGGCGGCCGGACAGCGCTCCGGATCCGGGGTTGACCTCAACCGGACCTGAGGTACGAGGCTGGGAGCAGCAGCCCCGCCCCGCCACCCGGGGGCCGGGGCGCAGCCCGCCCCTACGTCCCCAGGGAGCCTTCATGCACGCCGTACGCCTCCACGCCTTCGGCCCCGCCGAGAACCTCGTGCACGAGAAGACCGAGGACCCCGTCCCCGGCCCCGGCCAGGTCCGTATCGCCGTGGCCGCGGCCGGCGTACACCTCCTGGACACGACCCTGCGGGAAGGGGGGACCGGCCCCTACCCGGCGCCCCTCGACCTCCCGACCGTCCCCGGCCGTGAGATCGCCGGCACCGTCGAGTCGGTGGGCGAAGGCGTGGACGCCGGCTGGCTCGGCAAGCGCGTCGTCGCCCACATCGGCATGGCACCGGGCGGGTACGCCGAACTCACCGTCACCGAGGCCGACCGGCTCCACGAGATTCCCGAAGGGCTCGGCGCCGCCGAGGCCGTCGCCATGATCGGTACCGGTCGCACCACGCTCGTCATCCTCGCGTTCACCCCGCTCACCCCGGAGTCCGTGGTCGTCGTGACCGCGGCGGCGGGCGGCATCGGCACGCTCGTCGTCCAGTACGCGAAGAACGCAGGCGCCACCGTGATCGCGCTGGCCGGCGGCCCGGCGAAGGTGGCACGGGCCGAGGCCGAGGGCGCCGACCTCGCGCTCGACTACACCCGCCCCGACTGGCCGCGCCACGCCCGCGACTTCCTCGACGCCGCGGGCCTGCGCGCCACCGTCGTCTACGACTCCGTCGGCGGAACCACCGCCCGCGCCGCCGTCGACCTCCTCGGGCCCGGCGGACAGCACGTCGTCTACGGCTGGTCCGGGCAGGGGCACGACGGGGGCCCGCTCTCCTTCAGCGACGAGGAGCTGGCCGAACGCTCCATCACCTCCGGGTCCGTCCTCGGGCCGCGGATGATCGAGCAGGGCGGCGGTCTGCGCACCCTGGAGACCCGCGCTCTCGCCGAGGCGGCGGCCGGCCGGCTGCGGCCCACCGTGCAGCGCTTCCCGCTGGCCGAGGCCGCCGCCGCCCACCGGGCGCTGGAGACCCGGGGCACGATGGGC
Organism: Streptomyces sp. iso_384; assembly: GCF_056172905.1. NCBI lineage: Bacteria > Bacillati > Actinomycetota > Actinomycetes > Kitasatosporales > Streptomycetaceae > Streptomyces > Streptomyces sp. iso_384. The sequence goes on along the minus strand of NZ_JBWBTT010000001.1, from coordinate 431,277 downwards.
AAGGTCGTCCTGGAGCCGTGACCGGGAGGTGACGACCAGGAGGTGTGCGGCTGGAAGACGCGCGGCTAGGGCGTGTCCGGGGCGGCGCCCAGGCGCGCCAGCGGCCCGTCCGTCAGGCGGTACACCGTCCACTCGTCCTGCGGGCGCGCGCCCAGCGACTCGTAGAACGCGATGGCCGGAACGTTCCAGTCGAGCACCGACCACTCCAGCCGCTGGTAGCCGCGCTCCACGCAGATCCGCGCCAGCTCCGCCAGCAGCGCCCTGCCATGGCCACCGCCGCGCCGCTCCGGGCGGACGTACAGGTCCTCCAGATGGATGCCGTGCACACCGCGCCAGGTGGAGAAGTTCAGGAACCACAGCGCGAAGCCGATGACCTCGCCGCCGTTCCCGTCGCCGTCATCGTCGTCGGCCGTCGCCACATGCGCGTACGCGGCGGGCCGCTCGCCGAACAGGGCCTGGCGCAGCTGCTCCTCGGAGGCGACGACCTCGTCGAGGGCCTTCTCGTACGCGGCGAGTTCACGCACCAGGGCGTGCAGGGCGGGGACGTCTTCAGGTGTGGCGGTACGGATCATGGGCGCAGCGTAAACAGCCCACGGACCCCGCCACACCACGTTTCCCCGGACACCCGGCGGGCCGCGGGGGGGGGCAGCCTCACCGCCCCAGCAACCGCCGCGCGATCTCCGCGTGGTCCGGGGCGAGCCGGACCTCTCCCCCCTCGGCCCCCCACAGCCCGTTCTGGAGCACCCGCCCCAGCGTCCAGGCCCGCGCCCGCTCCCGGTCCAGGCCCAGCGCCTCCGTCAACGCGTCGAACCGCCACACCACCTCCTCGGCGTCGAAGAGGTTGTCCAGCGCCGGGAACAGCTCGAAACCCGGGTCCCCCGCAAGCGGCTTCGGGTCGAGCGCCACCCACTCCTCGGTCCGCCCCGCGTCCGCGCGCCCGGCCAGGATGTTGTCGTAGTGCAGGTCCCAGTGCAGCAGCCGGTCCCCCGGCTCGCCCGCGACCTCCCGTACCGCCGCCGCGCAGTCGGCGAGCAGCCGCCGGTCCGCCGCGTCGGCCAGCAGGCCCACCCGCTCCGGCGCCTCCGCGAGCATCCGCTCCACCACATCGCCCAGCGTGCGCAGCCCCTCCGGCGCGGGCACCACCACCAGCCGGGCCAGCACCGCGCCGAGCGCCGTCACCGCGCCCCGCACATCGGCCTCGCCGGACAACGGCCGCCGCTCGTCGAGCCGTTCCAGCAGCAGCGCACCGCTCTCCGGGTCATGGTCGAGCAGCTCCACCGCGCCCGCGCCCGCGGCACCCCACGCCCGCAGCGCGACCGGTTCGCCCGCCGTCTCCTCGTCCACCGCCTGGAGCTTCAGCGCGGCGGGCCGCCCGTCCGACTCCCGCACCACCGGCAGGACCAGCGCGCACATCCCGTACAGGGACGGGCCGTCCGGCCGCAGCTCCCACCGCTCCAGGCACTGCTCGGCGAGGTCCGGCAGGCCGGCGACGAACGCCCGCCCGGCGGCTCCGTTGAACCGGGACTGGGTCGCGACGAGTTCCTCGGGAATGTCGATCACGCAGCCGATCCTACGAAGACGCCCCTCCCCGGGGCACGCGCATTCCGGGGAGCCACCCGGCCGCAGGAGACGGAACGGCCCCGCGCGCAGTAACGTCCCGCCACACGTACGCTCGGCATCGCACCGGACCGGGCAGGGACACCAGGGGCATCATGAGCACCGTCAGTACCGTCGTCGGCGGCATATCGTTCTGGTACGCGCAGGAGGGCACCCCCGCCCCGCGCGAACCCCTCCCCGGCGACACGAGCGTCGACGTCTGCATCGTCGGCGGCGGCTACACCGGCCTCTGGACGGCGTACTACCTGAAGAAGGCCGTCCCCTTCCTCAACATCACCGTCCTGGAAGCCAAGTTCTGCGGTTACGGGGCCTCCGGCCGTAACGGCGGCTGGCTGTACAACGGCATCGCGGGCCGCGACCGGTACGCCAGGCTGCACGGCCACGAGGCCGCCGTACGGCTCCAGAAGGCGATGAACGAGACGGTCGGCGAGGTCGTCCGGGCCGCCGCCGAGGAGAAGATCGACGCCGACATCCACCAGGGCGGCGTCCTGGAGGTGGCCCACACCCCCGCCCAGCTCGCCCGGCTCAAGGACTTCCACAGCGTCGAGATCGCCTTCGGGGAGACCGACCGGGTCCTGCGCGGAGCGCGCGAGACCGCCGAGCGCGTCCATGTCACCGGGGCCGTCGGCTCCAGCTGGACCCCGCACGGAGCCCGGCTGCACCCGGCCAAGCTGGTCAAGGGCCTCGCGGACGCGGTGGAGGCGCTCGGCGTCACCATCCACGAGTCGACGCCGGTCACCGAGATCAAGCCCAAGCACGCCGTCACCCCGTACGGCACGGTCCGCGCCCCGTACGTCCTGCGCTGCACCGAGGGCTTCACCGCGAGCCTCAAGGGCCAGAAGCGCACCTGGCTCCCGATGAACTCCTCCATGATCGTCACCGAGCCGCTGCCCGCCCGGGTCTGGGACACCATCGGCTGGGAGGGCCGCGAAACCCTCGGCGACATGGCCCACGCCTACTTCTACGCCCAGCGCACCGCCGACGACCGCATCGCGCTCGGCGGCCGCGGCTACCCGTACCGCTTCGGTTCGGCCACCGACGACGACGGCCGCACCCGACCCGCGACGGTGGCCGCGCTGCGCGACCTGATGGTCCGGCTCTTCCCCACCACGGCGGGCGTCCACATCGACCACGCCTGGTCCGGCGTCCTCGGCGTCCCGCGCGACTGGTGCGCCACGGTCACCCTGGACCGCTCCACGGGCCTGGGATACGCGGGCGGTTACGTCGGCTCGGGCGTCGCCACCGCCAACCTCGCCGCCCGCACCCTGCGCGACCTGATCCAGCAGGACTCCGGCCAGGCGGGCCCCACGGATCTCACCGCCCTGCCCTGGGTGAACCACAAGGTCCGCCGCTGGGAGCCGGAGCCCTTCCGCTGGCTCGGCGTCCACGGCATGTACGCGGCCTACCGCGCCGCCGACCGCCGCGAGACCACCTCGCCGCGCCCCGGCACCGACCGCATCGCGAAGGTCGCGGACCGCATCACGGGCCGCCACTGAGGCCGGACCAGGGCCTGTCGTCGAACTGCCGTCGTCGCCCGGCAGGCGGCAGTTCGACGACAGGCCCTACGGCGCGGGGCGCTCCGCCACCAGCACGCCCACCTTGTCGATCCGGTGCTCGGGGTTGCCGAGGTCGTCCCGCCAGAAGTTCCCGGCCGCGTCGTCCTCGGGCGTCGCGCAGGTGGAGAGCGTGATCATCGCCCGGGCCGGCTCCGCACCGGGCCGGCCCGGCACCTCGGCCCGCTGCTCGGCGAGCGAGCGCTCGCTGCGGAAGGAGGTCTGCCGGGTCCCGGTGATCTCGTACGTGTAGCGGGTGTCGCCCTCCGTCACGTACACCGGATCGCCCTCGCCGAGATCCGGCAGCTCGCGCAGGACTCCTCCGGCGCTCAGCCGGTGTGCGGTGACGAGGTAGTTGCCGACGTCCCCGGGCCCGACGCCGCCCCGCTCCCCGTACGGGCTGGCCGCCACGCCCCGGTCCTGGATCCGGCTGCCGGGCCGGTCGTCGGTGGTCCCCTCGTACGGCACCACGTCCAGGTCCTGGACGCCGATGGCGGGGATGTCGACGACGGCGACCTCGGTACGCGGGTCGGTGCGGTCGGCCGGGGCGGCGGAGGCGGCGACGGTGCCCGCGCCGACGGTCAGCAGCACGGCGGCGCCGGCGCAGGCCGAGGCCCCGAGGAACGTACGGCCACGAAGGCGGCAGCGGCGGCGCATGAGCTTCCCCGTCCGGGACGTCCGGGACCGGATCGGTTCCCCCGGCCCCTGTACATCCAGTACACCAGGACACCGCCCCGAGCGCCCGGGGATCAGTCGCGGGGCCAGGGCCGTCCGTCGAGGTGTTCGATGGAGAGGTTCAGCCGGCTGAGGGAGGCGGCGAGTTGTTCGGCCTCCTCCGGCGTCCAGTCCGCGAGGACCTTCGCGAGGCCGGCCAGATTCCTGGTCCGGTCGTTGTCGAGGCGGCGTTCGCCCTCGTCGGTGATGGCGAACTTGCGGGCGATGCCGCCGTCGGGGTCCGGGATGCGCTCGACGACCCCGGCCCGCAGCATCGCGGCGGTCTGCCGGTTGAGCGTGGAGGCGTCAAGACCGAAGGCCTCGCTGAGCTGGCTGATGGACATGGGGCCCTCGACCTGGATCCGGCTCAGCAGAATGTAGGCGCTGCGGTCGAGCCGCCACTCCACGCGCGGGGTCAGCAGATGCATGTACCGGCCGAGCAGCATGGTCTCGCGCTCGATCCGGTCGATGGGCTTGTCCACGCGCTCTTCCTTCGTCGACCAGGACTATCACAATAGATGTGCATTATGCATCTGTTATGCATGATGCACATTCCATGTATCTTGCATAGTCGAACACCGAAGGCACATCCGCCGACCCGCCCGGCAGGGCAAGAGGGAGCAGTACCCGTGGAGAGTTCACCCCCCGCAGCCCGCCCGGGAGGCGTGGTCGGCATCCTGGCCTTCGCCGGCATCGTGGCGGCGCTCACCCAGACCCTGGTGGTGCCGTTGATCGCGGAGCTGCCGAAGCTGTTCGCCACCTCCGCGTCGAACGCCTCCTGGGTGATCACCGCCACCCTGCTGGCCGCCGCCGTGGCCACGCCCGTCGCCGGCCGGCTCGGCGACATGTACGGCAAGCGGCGCATGCTGCTGCTCTCGCTCCTCCCGCTGGTCCTCGGCTCGGTGGTCTGTGCCCTGTCCTCGTCGGTGGTCCCGATGATCGCCGGGCGCGGACTCCAGGGCCTGGGCATGGGCGTCGTCCCGCTCGGCATCAGCCTGCTGCGTGATGCCGTACCGGCCGAGAAGCTCGGCCCGTCCATCGCGATCATGAGCGCCTCGATGGGCGTCGGCGGTGCGCTGGGCCTGCCGTTCGCCGCCGCCATCGCGGAGAACACCAGCTGGCGGGTGCTGTTCTGGGTGGTCGCCGTGCTGGCCCTCGCGGTCGGCGCGCTGATCCTGGCCCTGGTCCCCGGGGACCGCCCGGCCACCGGGTCCGGAGGCTTCGACCTGCTCGGGGCCGTCGGGCTCGGCGCCGCCCTGATCTGTCTGCTGCTCGCCGTCTCCAAGGGCGCCGACTGGGGCTGGGGCAGCGCGACGACGCTCACGCTCTTCGCCGCCGTACTGGTGCTGCTGCCCGCCTGGGGCTGGTGGGAACTGCGCCTGAGCGACCCGCTGGTCGACCTGCGCGTCACCGCCCGCCCCCAGGTCCTGATGACGAACACCGCCTCGATCCTGGTCGGCTTCGCGATGTACGCCCAGTCCCTCGTCGTGCCCCAGCTGCTTCAGCTGCCCGAGGCCACCGGCTACGGCCTGGGGCAGTCGATGCTCGCGATGGGCCTCTGGATGGCTCCGGCGGGCCTGATGATGATGGCGATGTCCCCGGTCGGCGCGAGGTTGTCCGCCGCCAAGGGCCCGAAGGTCACCCTGGCCGTCGGCAGCCTGCTCATCGCGGCCGGCTACGGCCTGTCCGTACCGCTGATCGGCGCGGACTCCCCGTGGAGCCTGCTGGTCGTCACCCTCGTCTGCAACTCCGGCGTCGGCTTCGCGTACGGGGCGATGCCCGCGCTCATCATGGGCGCGGTGCCCCCGTCCGAGACCGCGTCGGCGAACAGCTTCAACTCCCTGATGCGCTCGATCGGCACGTCCTTCGCGGCGGCGGTGATCGGTGTGGTCCTGGCCCGGATGACCACGGACTTCGGCGGCTTCGCGCAGGCCTCCCAGGACGGTTTCCGCGTCGCGATGCTGATCGGCTGCGGGGTCGGCCTCGCCGCCGCGGCCGTCGCCGCCCTCATCCCCGTACGCCCGGCGACCGCGCTCCTTCCGCCCGCCGCCGCGACCGGACCGGCGGGGACGCGGGAAGCCTCGGAAGCGCCGGAAGCGCCGGAAGCGCCGAAGGCTTCGCAGACCAAGGCCTGAGCGGTACGCGTACGGGTGCGGGCTGCGGCCCGGGGTCCAGGGTCCGGCGGGGTGAACCGCCGGACCCCGGAACGCATGTCGTACGTACGGTGCCGATACGCGCGTACGTCAGCGGCCCAGCCGCAGCAGCCGCCCCGACCTCGCCGTGGCGACCAGCTCCTCGACGGTGGCGAGCTTCACCCGGGGCCGCCCGTCACGCCGCCCACGGTCCCGTTCGGCACGGTCGATCGCGGCCAGGCCCCGGGCGTCCACGACCCGGCGGTTGCGCTGCCGGGCGAGGCGCCGGAAGGCCTTGGCGTCACCCGTCGGGGTGGGCAGCGTCCCGGCGACCGCGTCGGCCAGGAGCGTGCCGACCGTCTCGGCCGCGCAGGTGCGGTTGGCGCCGATCCCGCCGGACGGCCCCCGCTTGATCCAGCCGACCACATAGCTGCCGGGCAGCCCGGCGACCCGGCCGCCCTCGTGCGGGACGGTGCCCGAGGCCTCGTCGAACGGCAGCCCGGGAACCGGCAGGCCCCGGTAGCCGATGGCCCGCAGCAACAGCCCGGCACGCAGGTCCGCCGTACCGCCACCGTCGCTGCCCTCCGTGACGCGTACGGAGCGCACGCCGCCGGCCTCGCCGAGGATCTCCACGACCTCGGAGTGGAAGCGGAGCACGATGCGTCGCTCACCGCGCGCGGGGGACGCGGCGTCCGCCGGGACCCGGGGCAGCCCCCGCAGCACCCCGGCCCGGTCTCCCGCCCCGGCCGCGTCGATCGCCGCCCCCGTACGCGGATCGTGGTCGTCCACGACCAGCTCCACGCCCGGCAGATGCTTCAGCGCGAGGAGTTCGGAACGGGTGTAAGCGGCGTCCTCGGGCCCCCGCCGCCCCAGCACCACCACCTCCCGGACCCGGCTCGCCCGCAGGGCCTCCAGAGCATGGGACGCGATGTCGGTGCCCGCGAGCGCCTCCGGGTCGGCGACGAGGATCCGGGCGACGTCCAGGGCGACATTGCCGTTGCCCACCACGACGACCCGCTCGGCCGACAGATCGACGCCCTGCGCGACGGCCTCCGGATGGGCGTTGTACCAGGCCACGAACGAGGTCGCGGAGACACACCCCGGGCCGTCCTCACCCGGCACCCCGAGCCGCTTGTCCGTGGACGCGCCGACCGCGTAGACCACCGCGTCGTGATGGGCGGACAGCTCCTCGGCGGTGACGTCCCGGCCCACCTCGATGCCCAGGTGCATCCGGACCCGGGGGTGGGAGTGGAACCGCGAGAAGGTGTCGCCGACCTTCTTGGTCGCGGGGTGGTCGGGGGCCACCCCGTACCGGACGAGCCCGCCGGCCACCGGAAGCCGGTCGATCAGGGTGACCTCGGCGGCGGTGTGCAGCAGCAGATCCTGCGCCGCGTACATCCCGGCGGGACCGGTACCGACGACGGCCACCCGCAGCGGCCCGAAGTCGGACGGCAGACTGCGCTCGAAGACCGGCTCGCCCCAGACATGGAAGTTGGGACCCTCCACCCCGCCCCCGGCGGGAGGGGACGCCTCCCCCTCGTAATAGGCGGCGTTGATGTCCGCGTACTCCCGCTGCCCGGCGGACAGCGCGTCCACCGGGAAGATCGCGTCCACCGGGCAGGCGTCCGCGCAGGCGCCGCAGTCGATGCACGCCCGGGGGTCGATGTGGAGCATCTCCGTGGAGCCGAAGGCACGTTCCTCCGGCGTCGGGTGGATGCAGTTGACCGGGCACACGGCCACACAGGTGGCGTCGTTGCAGCAGGTCTGGGTGATCGCGTAGGTCATGGCCCCGGCTCAGATCAGGTTCGCGCGCTTGTAGAACGCGAGGGCGGGCTTGGTGAGCAGCCGGGCGGAGGCCAGGAAGTCCATCAGCCCCGAACAGCTCGACCGCATCATCGACTTGTGGTGCGCGTTGCTCTTCGCGGCGGCCAGCGCCCGGCGCTTGTCGAGCCCGGCCTTCCGGTAGACCTCCGGGTTCACCATGCTGGTCACGATGAAGTACGAGGCGACGGCGACGACGAACGCGTTGATCTGCCGCCGCGCCCACCCCGCGCCCTCCAGCCGCTTGAGGGTCTCGTCCCGGGCGAACTTCATGTGCCGGGACTCCTCCACCACATGGATGTTGTTGATGGTGCGGACGAACGGCACGACCCGCTCGTCGCGCATCCAGTCCCGCTGCATCACGTCGAGGACTTCCTCGGCCACCAGGATCGCCGCGTACGCCGCCTCGCCGAACGCCAGCGTCTTGAAGGCACGGCCCAGTTCCATCACCGCGCGCCGGGGCCGGTAGTGGGGTGCGCCGAGCTTCTGCGCGCCGCGCGCGAACATGATCGAGTGGCGGCACTCCTCGGCTATCTCGGTGAGCGCCCACTGGAACTCCGCGCCCGCCGGGTTCTTCATGTAGATGTCGCGGAGCACCATCTGCTGGAGGATCATCTCGAACCAGATCCCGGTGCTGGCGACCGAGGCCGCCTCCTGCCGGGTGAGCTCCTTGCGCTGAGCCTCGGTCAGCTCGGCCCAGTACGCGGTGCCGTAGAGACTGCTCCACTCCGGGCTCGCGCCGTGGAACTCCTTGTCCAGCGGCGTCTCCCAGTCCACCTCGGTGGCCGGGTCGTACGCCAGCTGCGCGGCCGAGCCGAGCAGCCGACGCGCGACGTCGTCGCCCTCGGGACTTTCCTGGACCTTCGACGGAACGGTGCTGCCGGCCATGCTGCGGCTCCTTGGGTCGAGTGCGGTGATCCTTGATCGTGGTGATGTGCGTACGTCGACAGCCGTGCTGCTACGGGCCGTACGGAGCCGGCGGCGACGGCCCGCACCGCCACCCGAGCACTCCACCCGCTTGTTAGACGCAAGGTATAACAAGGATCCCGGGCCGCCTACCCCTCGGTAGAAATCGGCCCGGACCCTCACCGCACCCCCACACCTCCTCGTCGGCTACCGCGGGTCCTGGCCGAACTTCGCGGTCGCCCAGACGTAGCCGAGCACCACCAGCCCCAGGCTCCACACCACGGCGAGCCAGCCGTTGTGGCCGATCTCGCTGCCGAGCAGCAGGCCGCGCAGGGTCTCGATGGCGGGCGTGAACGGCTGGTACTCCGCGATCGGCCGGAACCAGCCCGGCATCGTCTCCACCGGGATGAAGGCGCTGGACAGCAGCGGCAGCAGGATCATCGGCAGGGCGTTGTTGCTGGCGACCTCCGCGTTCGGGCTGATCAGCCCCATACCGACGGCGATCCAGGTGAGGGCGGTGGCGAAGAGCACCAGCAGCCCGAAGGCCGCCAGCCACTCCACGACCGTGGCGTCCGCCGACCGGAAGCCGATCGCCACGGCGACGGCGCCCACCAGGACCACGCTCAGCACGCTCTGCAGCACACTGCCGACGACATGCCCGACGAGCACGGAACCGCGGTGGATCGCCATGGTGCGGAAGCGGGCGATGATGCCCTCGGTCATGTCGTTGGAGACGGAGACGGCGGTCCCGACCACCGTGGAACCGACGGTCATCAGCAGCAGCCCCGGCACGATGTAGGCGATGTAGGCGGCGCGGTCGGCGCCCCCACCGCCGATGCCCGCGCTCATCACATCGCCGAAGACATAGACGAAAAGCAGCAGGAGCATGACAGGCGTGAGCAGCAGGTTCAGGGTGAGGGACGGGTAACGCCGCGCGTGCAGCAGGTTGCGGCGCAGCATGGTGGTGGAGTCACGGGCGGCGAGGGCGAACGAGCTCATCGGACAGCCTCCTTCGGCTGGTCGGTACGGGCGGACGCGCCGGAGCCGGTCAGCGCGAAGAACACGTCGTCGAGGTCGGGGGTGTGAACGGTCAGCTCGTCGGCATCGATCCCGGCCGAGTCCAGCCAGTCGAGGACGGACCGCAGTTCACGCTGGCTGCCGTCGCTGGGCAGGCGCAGCGCCAGCGCCTGGTCGTCGCGCGCGGCCTCGCGCAGGACCGAGGCGGCGGACCGGTAGGCGTCCGGGTCGGTGAAGCGGAGCCGGACGTGCCCGCCGGGGACGATCCGCTTCAGCTCCTCGGCCGTGCCCTCGGCGGCGATCCGCCCGTCGTTCAGCACGGCGATACGGTCGGCCAACTCGTCCGCCTCGTCCAGGTACTGGGTGGTGAGGAAGACGGTGACACCACCGGCGACCAGCTCGCGGATGATCCCCCACATGGTGTGGCGGGACCGCGGGTCCAGACCCGTGGTCGGCTCGTCGAGGAAGATGATCCGCGGCGAGCCGACCAGCGTCATGGCGATGTCGAGGCGGCGCTTCATCCCGCCGGAGTAGCCCGCGGCCGGCTTCTTCGCCGCCTCCACCAGGTCGAAGCGCTCCAGCAGGTCGGCGGCGACCCGCCGCCCCTCGCGCCGGGACAGATGGTGCAGGTCCGCCATCAGCAGCATGTTCTCCTCACCGGTGATCAGCCCGTCGACGGCGGAGAACTGCCCGGTGACGCCGATCGCGGCCCGTACGGCCTGCGGGTCGGCGGCCACATCGTGTCCGCCGACCCGCAGTTCGCCGGCGTCGGCGGTGATGAGCGTGGACAGGATCCTGACGGCGGTGGTCTTACCCGCGCCGTTCGGGCCGAGCAGGGAGAAGACGGTGCCCTCGGGCACCGACAGGTCGATGCCGTCGAGCACGAGGTTGTCGCCGTAGGACTTGCGCAGCCCGGTGGCGGTGATCGCCTGTGTCGCGGTCCGGCCGGCCGGCGGCACGGAGGTCCGGATGACAGTCATGCTGATTCCCTTTCGCGAGCGGTGGGTCGGGAGTCGGGCGGGGTCGGGTGTGGACGGGCCGGGCGTGAGCGGGCCGGGCGTGAGCGGGACCAGGCTCGGTAGGGGCACAGGCCCGGCCGGGCTCAGGCACGGCGGACGATGATGTCGCCGGCCCCGCTCCGGGCGTGCACCTCGACGGTCTCGTCGGAGTCCTCGGGACCGGCGGCGGCGCCGAGCTCGTTGCGTACGGTGCCGAACTTGGGGTTCAGGTCGAGCCAGGCGGCGGTGCCCTCGTGGATGCCCACTTCGAGGTCGCCGACGGAGGTGCGCAGAGCGATGCGGCCACGGGTCACATCGCCGACCCGGATGCGGCCGTTGGAGGAGGTCGCGTCGACCCCGGCACGGGCGACGCCGATCTCGATCCGCCCGTTGGCGGACTTGGCGACGACATCGCCGTGCGCGACGCCCACGGAGATGTCGCCGTTGGCCGCGTTGACCTTCAGCTCACCGCCGGCCTCGTCGATCCCGGTCGTACCGTTGCCGTTCTTCACGACCGCCGCACCGGTGACCGCGCCGACCTCGATCCGGCCGGACCCGACGACCTCGGCGTCCCCGGTGGAGCGGTCCAGCCGGATGTCCCCGTGATCGGTCCTGAGCTCGGCGCGGGCCGCCCGGTCCACCTGGAGGTCGCCGAGCGAGGTCCTGAGCTGCACCTCCCCGAGCGGGCCTTCGCAGAAGAAGCCGCCCAGGGCGGAGGTGCCGCGCACATCGGACCCGGCGGGCAGTTCGACGGTCACCACGACGGTGCCGGGCTTCCCGAACAGGGACCGCTTCTTCGGGGTCCTGACGGTGAGACGACCGCCCGAGCAGGAGACCTGGGTCTGCTGCACGGCGCGTACGTCGTCCTCGTCGGACCCGTTGCCCGGCAGCACCTCGACGACGGTCTCGGTGCGCTTGCCGGCGGTGATACGGGCGGTACCGGCGTCCAGCTCGATGACGGCGGAGATCGGCTCAGGAGTATCGAAAGAAGGCATGACGGTCCCGTCCTCTTGGCCCAGTGGCCCGGTAAGTGATGAGTGATCAGCGCTTGGTGTTCAGTGATCGGTACTCAGTGATCGGTGATCGGTGACGTCGGCCGGATCGGCGATCGGCCGGTGAAGTGGTGTGAAGTGGTCCGGGGAGGGCCCCCGGTGCTGGGGCCGGCCCGGTGTCGGACAGCCTCTAACGGACCCAGCCGGTGAAACCGCCACGACCGCCCGCGTCCTTGCCACGCCCCGGTGCGCTCGCGCGCCCGCCGCCGTCCAGGGAGACGGAGACGGCCCGTACGAGCCAGGCGTTGACCGACAGGCCCTCCGCCGCCGCGGCGCTCTCGGCGCGCCCCTTGAGGTGGGCCGGGAGGCGGAGGTTGATCCGCACCATGGCCCCGTCGTCGGCCTCCGCCGCCGACGGCACGGCCGCGGCAGGAGCCGCGACCGTCTCCTGCGCCTCCCGCACCGGCTCGGGCGCGGGCGGCGGTGTCACCACGAACTCGGGATCGAGCCCACGCAGCCGCACATCGACCGATCCGGGCGCCAGCTCCCGGGTGACCTCGCCCATGGCCGCGGAGAGCACATTGAGCAGAGTCAGCCGGGCGGCGGACTCCAGGGGGGCGCTGAGCCGCTCGGCCAGGGCCCGGGCTTCGTCGCCGCCGGCCTCCGCGGAGACGGCGAGTTCCCGCCGGAGATGATCGACGTAGGGGGTGAGATCCATGACGCCATAGTGGCACACAATTGGCACCACGTCGAGCCACAGAAACGCACCACCCATCAATAAGCCCCTGACCTGCTCATTTCCGAAGAAGACCACCCCAGCAAAACCGGAAGACGGAGAACCGCCCCCACCGATAGCGCCACCATGGCACCACGCGGCACCACACGGCACCACCTGATGCGCCACACGGCACAGCTCATGGCACACCCCATGGCACACCCCCCGCACGCGCCATCACACCGCTCCACACGGCACCTCAGGCGACACGCACGCCGCACCGGCACCGGAGCCCTTTGCTCCGTACGACAACCTCGCCTACGCTCCCCCGTGTTGGACCGGGGGAGGGTGGCCCTCATGGCTTGATGAGGGGACAAGTCCATGTACAGCGTCATCGTCGTGCCTCCGGCATGCGCGCACCCGGACGGCCAGATCAGGATCGCCTCCGGAGAAAGCCTGGCCTTCGGCCGACGCGAAACACCCGGCGGCCTGACCATCGCCCACGAAGGCGTCCACCGGATCGCCGGGGAGATCTCCGCACAGCACGACTTCTGGCTCCTGACCAACCACAGCGCCGACCAGACCTACGTGGTGGAGAACCCGGAAGGCGCGGGCGAGCACATCAAAGTCACCCCCGGCCGGGTAGCCGCACCCGTCGCGTTCGAGTTCTCCCGCGTCGTCCTGCCCGCGGCGGGCGACCTGCTGGCCTTCGACGTATGGGCACCACGCCAGATCTTCGCCGACGCCGAAACCCGCGAACTCCCGGGCTCCGCGACCACACCCGCCTTCACCCTCGACCGGACCAAACGCTACTTCGCCGTCCTGGCCGCCCTGTGCGAGCCCCGCCTGCGCGGCGAACCGCACGCCCCGACCCCCGCCGTCGACCAGCTCGTACAACGACTACGCCCGGCATGGCCGACGGTCAGCCGCTCCTCCGTCTACTGGAACGTCGACTACCTGGCCCTGAAACTGCGAGTCCGGCCGGGCCCGGAAACCGCCGAACCCGGCCGGCGCGCCAACGGCAAGAAGGACACCCTGGCCTCCCTCGCCCTGCGGTTCGACCTGGTACGCGAGGACGACCTCGTCGTACTCGCCGCGCCCGCGCACGAAGGCTGCGGATGACCACCACCCGGCACACCGTCACCGTCCCGAAGGGCTATCGCATCGGGGCATGGAAGGTCCACGAGCCCCTCGCGTCCGGTGCGTTCACCACGGTGTACGAGGCACACCGCGGCCAGGGCCTGCCCCCTACCGCCGCCCTGAAGTTCTGGCCCACCACCGCCCACACCCCCCACCGGCCGGACCACCTCCGCGACCTGGTCGAGCGGGAGATCGCACTGCTCGGCCGTCTGCGGTCACCGCGGCTGATCCGGATGTACGACACCCTCGTCGTCGACGACCCACAGCACCCGGAACTCGACGGCGCCACCGTCCTGGTCCTGGAACGAGCCGACTCCTGCCTGGCCACCGCCCCGGCACCGGCCGACCCCGGCCCGGTACTGCTCCAGATCTGCGAAGGCCTGGCCCAGCTCCACGAAGCGGGCTGGGTGCACGCAGACCTCAAACCGGCCAACGTCCTCCTGATGCCGGACAGTTCCGTCCGGCTGGCCGACTTCAACACGGCCGCCGAGCTGGAAGGACCCCACGCCTACGCACCCCCCTTCACCAGCCGCGACTACACCCCGCCCGAACAGCTGTGGCCGGAGATGGACGAACGGGGCACGCGCGTACGGCCGTCGGTCGACGTCTGGGCCTTCGGCATCCTCACCCACACCATCCTGACCGGCACTTTCCCCTTCCCGGGCAGCACGACAAGCGCCCGCTGCGACGCGGCCGAACACTACGCCCGCGGCACCCGGCCGCTCCGGCCGTCGGCCGCACTGCCGCACACCTGGCGGGAGATCGTCCGCGACTGCCTGGCCTGCACCCCCGCCGACCGCCCCGACACCCGCACACTGCTGCGCCGCGTACAGCACGCCACCCACCACCGGACGGCCCCACGCCCCGCACGATGACGTGCGCTTTTTCGCTCAGCCTCAACAGTGTGGCCGGGCCCGGACCGTCCGGGCGACAGTGAGAACGGCGGAGCCCGGGCATCACACCCCGCGCTCCCCGACGATTCCGGCCGCCACCGTTCTTCGCCCCCGCCACAACGGACCGGGGGCACCACCCGAAGAACGGTGGCCGCCCCGGCTCAGCCCGGCGCGTCAGCGGACTCCCCGCCCGCCCTGGCCTGGGCGGCACGCAGGACGGACGCACCGGTGGGAGTGAGCGTATGCAGAACAGCGGGCCCGTTGCGGGTGGTCGTGATGAGCCCCGCGTCACGCAGCACGGTGGCATGCCGGCTGGCGGCGGACGCCGAAACCCCGGCCGCCCGGGCGATCTCCCCCGTGGTGGCACCACCGGCCGCCACCCGCAGGGCGACCGCCCGGGCCCGCCCGAGCAGATCGGCCAGCGACCGCTCGGGGTCCTCGGCCCGCAGGGGACGGGCCGCGGGCTCGTGCAGCAACGAGTACCAGAGCACCGGAGGCAGCCCCGGATCGGCGAACGCGACGGGCTCGCCCCAGTTGAAATACGACGGGACGAGAGTGAGCCCACGCCCGTTCAGATACAGATCCCGGTCCTGCGTCTGCCGCGGATACGCGACCTCCAGCACCGGCGGACACCACCGCAGCATGGGCCCGAGCCCGGCGAGCATGCCCTCCACCCCACCGTGCAGCAGCCCCCGGCCCCGCACCGCCCGCTCGGCCTCGATCCGGGCCTGGATGCGCTCCTGCTGGGGCACGACGACGGCACCGTAATACGCACGCAGAATCCCCACGAACTCCTGGCGCACATCATGCTCGGCCAGCCGCCCGGCCCACCCGGGCGCCCCGATGAACCGGTCGAGCATGCCGACCTCCTCCTCGACCCGCTGCGAAGGCGTGGCCAGCAGCGCCTCCAGCCCCGCTTCCAGACCCTCCACCCCGGTGGCCGGCGTAAGGAAGTCCGGGTAGTACGCCGCCCGGGGATACATGGGCAGCAACACACCCCGCAGAGCCCGCTCCAGCCCCTCCTCCCGCAGCTCCCGCCGCGCCGCCCGATACCACCCGGCATACGCCCAGCGCCCCCGGCTGGACTGCAGCCGGTGCATGCTCGCGGCGACCTCGAACAGGGGGTCGGGAGCGGGGGCGAGTCGGGTCCTGGCCAGATCCGCGTCGCCGAAATGGATGCGGAGCATGTGGTTCCCCCCATGGAGTCGGCTCGGTGCGAGCCTGGGGCAGCACGATAAGGACCCACTGAACAAGGACTAAACGGCCATGCGCCGCCCACAGCGAAGAAGCCCGGGTCGGAGAACGTCCGACCCGGGCTTCACGATGAGCCCCCTGTCGGATTCGAACCGACGACCTACGCATTACAAGTGCGTCGCTCTGGGCCGAACTGAGCTAAGGAGGCAAGGACGCACACCGCAGACGCGCGCCAAGACGTCACAACTCTACACAGCCCCGCTCCCCCACGGACAGGCATATCGGGCGGCCGTAACCTCCCACTCACCTGTTCGTTGAACGCACTGCAGTGCCATCCGAATATCGGACAGGGGGAGGGGCCGTGGTCGAGGCCGCAGGGAGGGAAAAGCCGATCCGCGTCACCGGCGCGGAGGCCAAGCGCGTCAAGCGCGAGGCGCTGGGCGTTCCCGACCGCATCAAGCACCAGCAGCGGGTGGCGGTGCCGATGCAGCGGAGAACACCGGAGGCCGACACCCGCCGGCGTGTCTACCGGTACCGCTGCTATCCCACCGCCGCCCAGGCCGAGCAGCTGGTCAAGACCTTCGGCGCCTGCCGCTGGACCTACAACGAGGTCCTTGCCCTGCGGGACAAGGCCTGGCGCGAGCACCGGGTGGCGCTCGGATTCGCCGAGTCCTGCCGGGCTCTCACGGGCTGGCGGAACGCCGAAGGGACGCGATGGCTGCAGGAGGTGTCCTCGACGGTTCTCCAGCAGGCGCTCCGCCATCTCGACGCCGCGTTCGGGCGGTTCTTCAAGGGCTCGGGGAGACAGCCGAAGCGCAAGAGGAAGGGCCGTTCCCGTGACTCCGCGACCTATGTCCGTACGGGTTTCCGCTGGGCGGAGGACCCGGAGCGGCCGGGTACGGGGCTGATCGCGCTGGCCAAGCAGTCCGGGCCGCTGCGTATCCGCTGGTCCCGTCCGCTTCCGGCGGGCGAGCGGCCGGTGAAGCTGACCGTGAGCCGTGACCGGGCGGGGCGCTTCTTCGTCTCCGTGCTGGTGGAGGAGCGGATCGAGACGCTGCCGCCCGTGTTTCTGCAGGATGGCGGTGCGCCGAAGGCGGTCGGTCTGGACCTCGGGCCGGCGGCGCTGGTCACGCTGGACGACGGCGAGAAGGTGGACCATCCCCGGCTGCTCAGGAAGTACGGGGCGAGGCTCGCGGATCTCCAGCGGAGTCTGCATCGTAAGGACAGGGGATCCAGAAACCGGGACAAGGCTCGGCGGGAGATCGCGCGGCTGTATGCCCTCATCGCTGACGTCCGTCGAGACGCGTTGGACCAGCTCACCACCCGCCTCGTGCGCGAGAACCAAGTGCTCGTGGTGGAAGACCTGGCCGTCGCCTCCCTCGTACGGTCGCCGAAGGGGAAGTGCCGTCGGCGAAAGGCGGGGCTGAACCGGGCGATCCTGGATGCCTCGTGGGGCACGCTGCTGCGGCAGTTGCAATACAAGTGCGCGTGGTACGGACGGACGCTGGTCGTCGTGGACCGGTTCTTTCCTTCGACACGGCGGTGTTCCGCGTGCGGGGCGACGGGTCCGAAGCTGGATCTGTCCGTGCGCGGCTGGTCCTGCGACGGATGCGGTGCGGTGCACGACCGGGATGTGAACGCGGCGCGGAACCTGCGGGACGAGGGGATGCGACTGTACGAGCTGGTGGCGTCAGCGCTGCCGCCTGGTCGGGCCGTGCCCTTGTTGATCAGTGCGTCCGAGATGCCGGACGTGGTGCCGGCGGTGTAACAAGCTCAGGGATACCCGAGAAAGTGCATGCCGGACCGACGGGCCGTCGGCCGTAATGCCTGTGGAGCCTGCGTGAGACCGGCGAGGCGTCGCCTTCAGGGCCGCGTCCGGTCGGCGGTGGGTGCTGAAACAGGAAGCTCCCCCTCAATACCGGGACCGGGTCAAAAGACAGCTGCTCTGGCATCGCGCCCTGGTTGCAGGGCGCTTTTCGTCACCCAAGAGGTACTGACAGAACACATGAACGCCAGGTAACGTCACCGCAGGTTCGCGTCTGTGGACCAGACCACTCCCTACTCGGATCGTCCGGCACGTTCCTGCCGGTTGAGGAGAAGATTCAGCATGGCCAGTGTCACGTTCGACAAGGCGTCCCGCGTCTACCCCGGCTCCACGAAGCCGGCCGTGGACCAGCTCGAGATCGACATCGCGGACGGTGAGTTCCTCGTCCTCGTCGGTCCCTCCGGTTGTGGCAAGTCGACCTCCCTGCGCATGCTCGCGGGTCTTGAGGACGTCAACGGCGGCGCGATCCGTATCGGTGACCGCGACGTCACGCACCTGCCGCCGAAGGACCGGGACATCGCCATGGTGTTCCAGAACTACGCGCTCTACCCGCACATGTCCGTCGCGGACAACATGGGCTTCGCGCTGAAGATCGCCGGTGTGAACAAGACCGAGATCCGGGCGAAGGTCGAAGAGGCCGCCAAGATGCTGGACCTCACCGACTACCTGGACCGCAAGCCGAAGGCGCTCTCCGGTGGTCAGCGTCAGCGTGTGGCGATGGGCCGGGCCATCGTGCGTGAGCCGCAGGTCTTCCTCATGGACGAGCCGCTGTCGAACCTCGACGCCAAGCTCCGTGTCTCCACCCGTACGCAGATCGCCTCGCTGCAGCGCCGCCTCGGCATCACCACCGTGTACGTCACCCACGACCAGGTCGAGGCCCTCACCATGGGCGACCGGGTCGCGGTGCTGAAGGACGGGCTGCTCCAGCAGGTCGACTCGCCGCGCACCATGTACGACCGCCCGGCGAACCTCTTCGTCGCCGGCTTCATCGGCTCCCCCGCGATGAACCTCGTCGAGGTCCCGATCGCCGACGGCGGCGTGAAGTTCGGCAACAGCGTCGTCCCGGTCTCCCGCGAGGCGCTCTCCGCCGCCGCGGACCGTGGTGACACCACCGTCACGGTCGGCATCCGCCCCGAGCACTTCGACATCGTCGAGCACGGTGGCGCCGCCGCGAAGGCGCTGACCAAGGACACCTCGGGCGAGCCGGCCGGTCTCGCCGTCTCCGTCAACGTCGTCGAGGAGCTCGGCGCCGACGGCTTCGTCTACGGCTCCACGCAGGTCGGCGGCGAGCACAAGGACCTGGTGGTCCGCGTCGGCGGCCGCGCCGTTCCGGAGAAGGGCACCGAGCTGCACGTCGTGCCGCGCCCGGACGAGCTGCACGTCTTCGCGACCTCCACCGGCGAGCGGCTCACCAACTGACCCGCCTCCTGCCGTACGCACGGCCCCGCGCCCCGGCATCGCCCGGCGGTGCGGGGCCGTTTGCGTGGTCCGGGCGGGTTTGGGTTTCGGTGCCGGGCGGTGTCAAATACCCCGGCACACAGGGCATTTCACCCCGGTTCGTCAACCTCGTATTCGAAAGGGCGCGTCGAACCATCCCTCGAGAGGGTGACGAAATGTCGTCAAGTCATCACTGGCCGCTACGCTCGATGCGTGACCCACACCGCGCGCCGCATCGGCCGATCCCTCGCTCTCGTCCTGCCCGTCGTCATGGTTCTGTCCGGGACCCTCGCGGTCACCAGCGTCCAGTGGGCGGACTCGGACAGCGACTCCCAGCTGCTGGCCGCCTCTTCGGAGACCGTGTCCAAGCCCGCGAAGCCGCACGCCCCGCAGGACGTCCTGCGGGAGAAGCTGCTCGTGGAGCTCCAGGAGAAGGACCCGGGCACCGCGCTCACGGGCCTCCAGCGCGCCGTCGAGCAGCGTCCGTCCCTCGCCCGGCACTGCATGTCGATCGCGAAGGCGCTCGGCAAGGCGGCCGTCGAGCAGTACGGCCCGACCCGGGCGCACCGCTTCTCCCGGCCCGTCTGCGACACCTCGTTCGCCTCCGGCGTCGCGCAGTTCAGCTGAGCGAAGGCTGAGCCCCGGAGGCTGAGCCCGGGAGGCGGTCGCGCGCAGCGCCGCCTCCCGTCGGCGGGCACCGCATATCGTGCCTGCCATGCATACGTATCCGACGCAGGCCGTGATCCTTGCCGGTGGCCAGGGGTCGCGGCTGCGGCCGTACACCGACGACCGCCCCAAGCCGATGGTCGAGATCCCCGGAACCGGGACTCCGATCATCGGCCATCAGCTGTCCTGGCTGGCCGCCGAGGGAGTCACCGACGCCGTGGTCTCCTGCGGGCATCTCGCCGAGGTGCTCCAGGAGTGGCTGGAGGCGGCCGTGCTGCCGCTCCGGGTCACCACCGTCGTGGAGACCGAGCCGCTGGGGCGCGGCGGCGGACTGAAGTACGCGGCCGGGCGGCTGCCCGATCCGGAGCAGCCCTGGTACGCCACCAACGGCGACATCTGGACGCGCTTCTCCCTGCGTGAGATGGCCGCCTTCCACGCGGAGCGCGACGCCACCGCCACCCTGGCCCTCGCCCGGCCCCGGATCCCGTGGGGTGCGGTGGAGACGGACGCGTTCGGGCACATCACCGACTTCATCGAGTCGCCGCCGTCGCCGTATCTGATCAACGCCGGCGTGTACGTGTTCTCGCCCGTGTTCACGAAGCTGCTGCCGGACCGGGGCGACCACGAGCGGACCACCTTCCCGCGGCTCGCCCGTGAGCGTCGGCTCGCCGGGTATCCGCTGCCGAACGGGGCGTACTGGCGGGCCATCGACACCGCCAAGGACCTCACCGAGGCGGCCCGCGAGCTCGGCTCGCACAGCGCCTGACAGCTCCCCGTACGTACGCACACGAAGGGCGGCTCCCGCCCGGTTCTCCTTGCCGGGTGGGAGCCGCTCTTGTCGCTGTGCGGGTGTCGCTGTCGGTGCTGTTGTCGGTGCCGCGTCGGTGCTGCTGTCGTACGGTCAGCCGAGCAGGCCGCCGATGGGGTTCCGGCCGCCGCCGCCCGAGGTCGAGCCCTCGCCGCCGGAGGAGGTCGAGCCGCCGGTGGGGGCCGGTTCGCCGCCGCCGGAGGAGTCGTCGCCGCCGGTGGAGCCGGAGGAGGTGGGTCCGGCGCTGGTGGCGGCCGGGGGCTGCTGCGGGGTGGACTGCTGCGGGGGTTCCTGGCCGGTGCCCTGGGTCTCGCTGGGCTGGGTGCCCGAACCGGTGCTCTGGCCGCCGGAGTCGCGGGTCGCGCCCGGGGCGACCTGGCCGGTGGCGGGGGTGGTGGCCGTGCCGGAGCGGCTGGGCTCCGGGCGGCGCTCCTGCTCCGGTGTCCGGGAGGCCTGGCGTTCGCCGGTGGACTCCTGGGGCAGCGGCATGCCGGGGAGGCGGTTGGTGGGGTTGTCGTTGCGGCCGGGGACGGTGACGACCTCGGTGGAGCGGACCGCGCCGCCGAGGATGGAGCCGATGAGCAGGGTGAGGCCGACGACGACCGTGGCGACGACGGTGCCCCGGCGCAGGACCCGGCGGCGCAGGTCCCAGATCTCCGAGCGCGGGCCGAGCTTGCGCCAGGCTTCGCCGGCCAGTCGGCCGTCCACGGAGTAGACCGGTGCGCCCGCGATGATCAGCGGGCTCCAGGCGGCGAGCAGGATGATGTCGGGGGCGTCGTAGACCGCGACGGTGCGCCAGCTGACCGTGACCAGCAGCGCGGCGGAGAGCAGTGCGCCGAACGCGGCGGCGACCCGCTGCCAGAGGCCGAGGACGGTGAGGACGCCGACGACGACCTGGAGGAAGGCGACGGTCAGTCCGGCGCCGACCGGGTGGGAGAGCGCGAAGTCGCGCAGCGGCTCGGCCAGCGCCCACGGGTGCAGGGAGGTGAGCCACTTGACCATCGAGCCGCGCTCGCCGCCGTCGAAGTAGACGGGGTCGCACAGCTTGCCCATGCCGGCGTAGATGGAGATGAAGCCGAGGAGCACCCGCATGGGGAGCAGCACGACGCCCAGGTTCATCCGGTGGCCGGGGTAGTAGGCGTGCCGGACGGGGTCGCCCGTGCTCCGTCGGGAGCGGGATTCCTCGGCTTCGTCGTAGTCGTCGTCGATGCCGTCGGGGCGTCCGGGGCCGTCGACCGGGTCGTCGTACGCGCCGACGGCCTGCCGCATGGGCGGCAGCAGCGGTCCGGTGCGTCCCGGCCCGTGGGGGGCGGTCATCACGGGGTTGGGCTGCGTCTCCTCCAGGAGCGGGATGACCTGCGTCGCGCCCGCTTCCTGGCCGTGCCCGTCCACGGAGGCCCCGCCGAGGCCGCCGAGGCCGGCGTCGAGGGGTCCTGCGGTGGAGTTGCGCACGGCCTGGAGGAGGCCCGTCGCGCCGGGGTCGCCGGGAGCGGACTTCCCGCTCCAGACGACGGGTGCCCGCCTGCGGCCTGCGCCGGCGCCGCTCATGGCGGGGATGCGGGCCGTGTCCGCGGGGGCACCGCGCAGCCGTGTGCGCTGGCCCGGGGCGAGCTGCACCCGGAAGCTGGCGTGGTTGACGATGACCTGCGCGGGGTCGCTGTCCACCTTGGTCATGCTCAGGGCGGGTTGTTCGTCGAACCGAGGCGTTCTGGTGTCCACACTCATCTAACCGAGTGATGTGTGTTTAGGACACTGCCTTGACCGCACCGGATGTGTCCGAGACCCGTCAAGATCAGGCCAAACTCGGGCATCCTGGATGGATGTTCGGCGTTCGCGCGTCAACTCTCCCGGCGGACGGGCCCGTCGACGGGCGAACGCCTCACGGCTCAGGACCGGCGGCGCGCCACCTCGTACAGCACGATGCCCGCCGCGACACCGGCGTTGAGCGACTCCGCGCCGCCGGGCATCGAGATCCGCACCCGGTAGTCGCAGGTCTCGCCGACGAGGCGGCCGAGGCCCTTGCCCTCGCTGCCGATGACGATGACGACCGGGCCGGCCAGCTCCTGCAGGTCCTCCACCGTGTGCTCGCCGTCGGCGGCCAGGCCGACGACCGTGAGGCCCGCCTTCTGGTAGCCCTCCAGCGCGCGGGTGAGGTTGGTGACCCGGGAGACGGGGGTGCGGGCCGCCGTGCCGGCCGAGGACTTCCACGCTCCGGCGGTCATGCCGGCCGCGCGGCGCTCGGGGACGACCACGCCGTGGCCGCCGAACGCGGAGACCGAGCGGACGATCGCGCCGAGGTTGCGCGGGTCGGTCACCCCGTCGAGGGCGACGATCAGCGGGTCCTCGTGGTTGTCGTCGGCGGCGGCGAGCAGGTCGTCCGGGTGCGCGTACTCGTACGGCGGGACCTGGAGGACGAGGCCCTGGTGGTTCAGGCCGTTCGTCATCCGGTCCAGCTCGGGGCGCGGGGCCTCCATCAGGTTGATGGTGCCGCGGTCGCCGGCGAGCTTGAGCACGTCGCGGACGCGCTCGTCGTTGTCGATGTACTGCTGGACGTACAGCGTCACGGCGGGGACGCCGTCGCGCAGGGCCTCGTAGACCGGGTTGCGGCCGACGACCATCTCCGAGGTGCCCTTCACACCGCCGCGCCGGGGCGCGGGGCGGCGGGCCGCGGCCTGCTTGGCCTGGGCGTTGGCGACCCGGTTCTTCTTGTGTCCCTTACGGGCGGACGCGGGCGGGGTCGGGCCCTTGCCCTCCAGGCCACGGCGTCGCTTGCCACCGCTGCCGACCTGCGCGCCCTTCTTGTTGGACGTGCGGCGGTTCCTGCGCTGGCTGTTCCCGGCCATGATCTACCTGTTTCGTTGCTTTCAGACGTACGTACGTATAAGGAAAGTGTGCCGCCCGGCTCGCCGGGCGGCACCATCTCACTGCTCGGAGCGGGTGCTCAGCGCGGTCCCAGCGTCCACCGGGGGCCGGTGGGGCTGTCCTCGATGACGAGGCCGGACTGGCCCAGCTGGTCGCGGATGGCGTCGGCGGCGGCCCAGTCCTTGCGCGTACGGGCCGACTGCCGCTGGTCGAGGACGAGGCGGACGAGGGTGTCGACGACGCCGTGCAGATCCTCGCCCCGGTCGCCCTCGCCCGCCCAGTGCGGGTCGAGCGGGTCCAGGCCGAGGACGCCGAGCATGGCCCGGACCTCGGCGAGGCGGGCCGCGGCGGCTTCCTTGTCGTCGGCGGCGAGCGCGCTGTTGCCCTGGCGGACGGTGGTGTGGATGATCGCCAGCGCCTGCGGTACGCCGAGGTCCTCGTCCATCGCCTCGGCGAAGGCGGGCGGCACCTCGGCGGCGGGCGGGACGGTCTCCCCGGCCTTCTCGGTGACGCGCTGGACGAAGCCCTCGATCCGGGCGAACGCGGACTCGGCCTCGCGCAGAGCCTCCTCGCTGTACTCGATCATCGACCGGTAGTGCGGGGTGCCGAGGTAGTAGCGCAGGACGATGGGACGCCACTGCTTGACCATCTCGCTGACGAGGACGGAGTTGCCCAGCGACTTCGACATCTTCTCGCCGGACATGGTGACCCAGCCGTTGTGCACCCAGTACGAGGCGAACGCGTCGCCGTACGCCTTGGCCTGGGCGATCTCGTTCTCGTGGTGCGGGAAGATCAGGTCGATGCCGCCGCCGTGGATGTCGAAGGCGGAGCCCAGGTACTTGTGGGCCATCGCGGAGCACTCCAGGTGCCAGCCGGGCCGGCCGCGGCCCCACGGCGTCTCCCAGCTGGGCTCGCCCGGTTTCGCGGCTTTCCACATGGCGAAGTCGCGCTGGTCGCGCTTGCCGGTCTCGCCCTCGCCGGAGGGCTGGCGCAGATCGTCGAGCTCCTGGTTGGAGAGCTCCAGATAGCTGGGGAGCGAGCGCACGGCGAAGTAGACGTTGCCGTCGGCCTCGTAGGCGTGACCGCGCTCGATCAGGCCGGTCATCATCTCGATCATCTCGGGGATGTGGCCGGTGGCGCGGGGCTCGTAGGTGGGCGGCAGGCAGCCGAGCACGTCGTAGCCGTCGTTGAACGCGCGCTCGTTCTCGTAGCCGATCGACCACCAGGGGCGGCCCTGTTCGGCGGACTTCGCGATGATCTTGTCGTCGATGTCGGTGACGTTCCGGATGAACGTGACGTCGTAGCCGCGGTAGGTGAACCAGCGGCGCATGATGTCGAAGTTCAGGCCCGAGCGGATGTGGCCGATATGCGGTGCTGCCTGGACGGTGGCGCCACAGAGGTAGATCGAGACACAGCCCGCTGTGAGCGGGACGAAGTCACGGATCTGCCGGGCGCTGGTGTCGTGCAGGCGAATAGTCACGCCTCAAGGGTAGTAGGCCCGCACCAGTGCCCCGCGACCCTTGGGGATCGCGGGGACAACTTTCTGGTACCGGGATGGTCCGAAGCGGTCCGGAGAGCGTTTTCCGGCGTGCGTTTCAGCCGCGCGGGGCGCCCTCCGGGTCCGGACCGGCCCTCAGATGCTGCCGACGATCTTGCGCGCGGAGATGCGGACGACCACGCGGAGGTCGTCGGCGCCGGAGTTCGGGTTGAACTCGGCGTACGGCTTGCCGGTGTACTTCACCGAGAGCTCGTCGATCAGTTCCTGCCCGCCGTCCGTCGTCAGCGTCGCCTCGCCGCGGATCTCGGCGTAGCTGTACGGGGCGTCGAAGGGCTGCACGACCACGGTGACGCGGGGGTCGCGGCGGAGGTTCTTCTCCTTGCGGCGGCCGACGGTGGTGGAGATCAGGACGTCGTCACCGTCGCGTTTGACCCAGACCGGGGAGACCTGGGGGCTGCCGTCGGGCTGGATGGTGGCGATGTTGACGAACACGGGGGTGTCGAGCAGGTTCTTGAGCTCGGTGGAGAGTGCGGCGGTCATGACGTACGTCCTCCTGAGTGCCTGCGGGGCAATGGGTCCATCGCTTCTACCCCGTAACCGCGCGCGTTCCCTGTTCCTTCCCGCCGCGTCCCGCCGGAAGGGTGAATGCCAGGAGCGCCCCGGCGAACGGGACCGCCGCGAGCGCCGCCCACCGCACCGGCGCGGGCGCCTCCAGCAGGGCGCCGGTCGCGGCGCTGCCGGCGAGGACGGCGACCCCTGAGACGGAGGACAGCGCCCCGGTGGCCAGCCCCAGGTGCCGGTCCTCGACCAGGTCGGGCACCAGGCCCCGGGCCGCGGGGACCAGCAGCATCTGGCCCAGGGTGAGCAGGACGACGAGCGCGGCGCCGGGCAGCAGACCGCCGGGGCCCGCAGGCGTCAGCGGTACGGCGGCGAAGCCGGCGGCCACGACCGCGAGGCCGGTGACGAGCGCGGTGCGCGGGGCGATCCGGCGGGCGGAGCAGCGGGTCAGCGGCATCTGGGCGACGACGACCAGCAGCGAGGACAGCGCGAAGAGCCAGCCGAGCGCGGCCTGGGAACCGGTGGCGCGCTCCACCTCGACGGGCAGCGAGAGATAGAGCTGGTTGTAGGCGACGAGGTAGGTGGAGTACGCGAGGCAGAGCAGCAGGAAGGCGCGGTTGGCGAAGACCGCGCGCCAGGACGACCGCGCAGGTTGAGCCGTACGGGTGGCGACGTGCGGGGCCGACTGCTGTGCCGGGGGCTGTCCTTGTGCCGGGGCCGGAGTCGGCTCCTGTGCCGGGGCCGGTGCCTGTTCCCGTACGGGGGCGGTGTGCGGCATCAGGCGGGCGTGCCCGGTCAGTACGGCGACGAAGACGAGGGCTCCGGCGAGGCAGGCGGCCCGGAAGCCGCCGCCCAGGAGCAGGAGCAGCGAGCCGAGCAGCGGCCCGAGGAACGCTCCGGCCTGTCCGGCGGCGGAGAACAGGGCGAGGACATGGGCGCGCGGGGCGCCGGTGTCCCGTTCGTGCCGGACGGCCTCCCGGGCGGCCTCGGACTCGACGGCCGGGGAGAACAGGGCGGCGGCGAAGCCGATGAGGAGGACGGCGCCGATGACGGTGGCCGTGGATCCGGCGACGGCGAGCCAGCCGAACCCGGCGATCCGCAGGGCGCAGCCCGCCAGCACGACGGGGCGCGGGCCGTACCGGTCGGTGAGCGCGCCGCCGACGACGAACAGGCCCTGCTGGCTGAAGGTGCGCAGCCCGAGGACGAGTCCGACGAGCCAGCCCGCCATGCCGAGACCACTGCCGAGGTGGGTGGCGAGATAGGGCAGGACGGCGTAGAAGCCGATGTTGAAGGCGAACTGGGTGGCCGTGAGGAGCCGGAGGTAGGGGGTGGGCGCGCTCGCGAGGCGGGGCCGGAACCGGCGGCTTTCGGCGGGCGCGTCGCTGTGTGCGGGCGCGTCACCAGGCGCGGGCACGGGTGCGGGCGCGTCACCGGGCACGGGCTCCGGCGCGGGCACGGGCGCATCAGCGAGGGCGGGCGGGCACCCGGGTTCCGGCGCTGACCGGGGCTCCGGCGCTGGCCCGGGCTCCGGTGCGGGCGCGGGCGCGTCAGCGGGCGCTGGCCCGGGCGCATCAGCAAGTGCGGGCGGGCACCCGGGCTCCGGCACGGGCGCGGCGGGCGGGGACCCGGGCGCGGGCTCCGGTGCGGGCGCGGGCCGGTTCACTTCAGGCCTGCCGGGGTGCGCCCGCGCACAGCGGCCGAGGTGAGGACTGCCAGGGCGCCGAGGACGGCGAGCGCGGCGGCGGGGGCGAGGACGGCCCACGGGGCGCGTTCCGCGTACGGCATGTTCTCCGACAGCATCCGGCCCCACTCCGGCGCGGGCGCCTGCGTGCCGAGGCCGAGGAAGCCGAGGGAGGCCAGGGCGAGCGCGATGGCCGGAACACGGAGGAGGGCGTGGCGGACCACCGGCGGCAGGACGCCGGGCAGGACGTGGCGGCGCAGCAGATGGGCCCGGTCCGCGCCGAGCGCGACGGCGGCGGCGAGGTGCGGGGCCGCCTTCTCCTGGGCGTACAGCGCGGCGGTGTGCGCGGCGAGCGGGGCCCAGGCGACGGCGGCCACGGCGGCGGCCGCGCCCCAGGGGCCCGGTCCGGCGATGCCCGCGACGACGAGTCCGGCGAGGACGGCGGGGAGCGCGTTCGCGGTCTCGGTGAGCGCCCCGGCGCGCACCGCCCCGAGGAACAGCCCGAGCACCAGGGTGACGGCTCCGACCGCCACGGCGGCCAGCGCGGTGCGGGCCGCGCCGTGGCCGAGGCGGGCGAGGACGTCGCGGCCGAGGTTGTCGGTGCCGAAGGGGTGCGCGGTGGTGGGGCCGGCGAGGCGGGCGGCGGTGTCGACGTGGAGCGGGTCGCGCAGGAGGCCCGCGACGGTGACCGCGATCAGCAGGCCGCCGAGGACGAGGGCGGCGACGGTGACCGCGCGGCGGCCGGGCAGCCGGGGCGCGACGAGGGCGGGCAGCGCGCGGTCGGTGAGCGCGGGGCCGAGGAGGACGCGGACGGCGAGGCGGGCGAGCAGGCCCGCGGCGACCCCGAGGAGCAGCAGGACGAGGACGGCCGCCTGGAGGACGGGCAGGTCCTGGGCGAGGGCGGCGGCCAGTGCCGTACCGCCGAGGCCGGGGATCGCGTACAGCGTCTCGACGGCGACCGCCCCGCCGGTCAGTCCGACCGCGACCAGGCCGAGCTGGGGCAGCAGGCCCGGCAGCGTACGGCGCAGGGCGTGCCGGGCGACGATCCGGCCCGGTATGCCGCTCGCGGCGGCGGCCTTCGCCCAGGGTTCGGCGAACGCGCCGGGCAGGGCGTCGTCCAGCAGCCGGCCGAGCAGCGCCCCCGCCGGTACGCCCATGGCGAGTGCGGGCAGGACGAGTTGGCCGGGGGCGCCCCAGCCGAGCGCCGGGAACCATCCGAGGTGTACGGCGAACACGGTGGCCAGGACGGCGGCGAGCAGGAACTCCGGCAGCGCGGCGAGCACCGCCGCGCCCGCTCCGGCGCGTACCCGGACGATCCGGCGCGCGGCCCCGCGCCGGAGGGTGGCCGCGCTCAGCGCGAGGGTGAGGAGCACGGCGACGGCGAGCGAGACGCCCATCAGGGTGAGGGAGTTGCCGAGCGCGGCGGTCACATCGGGTCCGACGGGCTGCCCGGAGACCCAGGACGTGCCGAGGTCGCCCCGGAACAGCCCGCCGAGCCAGTCGCCGAGGAGGGGCAGCGGGCCGCCGTCGAGCCCGGTCTCGGCACGGATCGCGGCGAGGGTCTCGGGTGTCGGGGCCCGGTCGGCGTAGCGGGCGTGCAGGATCGTGCGGGCCGGGTCGGTCCGGGTCAGCCAGGGCAGCAGCCCGATCACCGCGACGACGGCGAGCAGGGTGCCGAGCCGTCCGGCGAGGTACTTCACGCGGTCACCCGATGCGGGTGTCGGCGGTGATGAGGGTGCGTTCCATCGGGTCGAGGGCGACGCCCTGGACGCGGGCTTCGTCGTAGCCCTGGACGAAGCGTTCGTGGACGAGCGGGACGAGGGCGTCGGAGCCGAGGATCGCGGCCTCGGCGGTCATCTCGGCCCGGTGGCGGGCGTCGGTGTCGGCGAGGGCGGCGGCCTTGTCCACGGCGGTGTCGACGGACTTCGCGCAGAGTTGGGTGATGTTGAAGCTGCCGCCGCAGGTGAAGTCGGAGGCGAGGTAGGAGACCGGGTCCGCGGTGTCCAGGAGGGTGTTGCGGGCCTGGATGAACGCGTCGTACTTCCCGGCCAGCGCGTCGGCCTCCATCTGCGCGTAGTCGCGGACGACCTGCTTGACGGTGAAGCCGCGCTTCTCCAGCTGCTGCTGGACGACGGTGGCGACCTCGGGCAGCTCGGGCCGGTTGGTGTAGGTGGCCAGCACGATCTGCTGCGTCTTCCGCACCTCGGCCGGGGTGGCGGCCTTCGCCCGGCCGGTGGGGGCGGTGCGCAGGTCGGCGGCCCACGGGACGCCGGGGCCGAGCAGCCCCTGGGCGGTGTCGGCGCGCCCTTCGTAGACGCCGTCGACCAGGGCCTTCGGGTCGATGGCCGCGCGGGCGGCGGCGCGCAGGGCCGGGTCGGCGAAGACGCCGCGCTCGGTGTTGAGGGAGAGGCCGTTGGTGCGGGCGGAGGGGAACTCGTGGACCAGGCCCTCGCCGAGCAGCGAGGCCTGCGAGATCGGTACGTACTCGGCGACGTCCACGTCCTTGGTCCGCAGCGCGTTGGCGCGGGCGGTGCCGTCGGCGACGAACTTCACGTCGACGCCGGGGGCCTTCGCCTTGGCGCCCCAGTAGGCGTCGTTGCGCTCCAGGGTGGCGCTGACCGCGCCGTTCACCTTGGCGAGGGTGAAGGGGCCGGTGGCGTGCCCGGCGGGGTCGGCCTTGGCGCCGCTCCTTCCGTACGCGGCGGCGGACAGGACGCTCAGCGACGGGTTGGCGAGCCGCTGGGGCAGCAGCGGGTCGGCGTCCTTCGTCGTGATCCGTACGGTGTCCGCGCCCTCGGCGGTGGGCGTGAGCGTGGTGTCGGACAGCACCCGGGGCTTCGGGGAGGCCTGCTGCGCGGCGGCCAGCGAGCGGACCACGGCGGCGGCGTCGAGTTTCG
The DNA here is from genome assembly GCF_056172905.1 of Streptomyces sp. iso_384. Taxonomy (NCBI): domain Bacteria; kingdom Bacillati; phylum Actinomycetota; class Actinomycetes; order Kitasatosporales; family Streptomycetaceae; genus Streptomyces; species Streptomyces sp. iso_384. The sequence continues at coordinate 401,353 of NZ_JBWBTT010000001.1, read as the reverse complement.
TGCCGTCCTGGAAGACGGTGTCCGGCCGGACCGTGAACAGCCAGGCGCGGTCGCCGTCGCGCTTCCAGGAGGTGGCGAGCGCGGGCTTGGCCTCACCGTTGCGGTCGAGCCGGGTGAGCCCCTCGACGACGGCGAGCCGGCTCAGGGTGACGGCGTCGTCGCCGTACGGGGACATGGCCTGGGCGGGCGGGAAGGCCAGGGCCACCTTCAGCCGCTGGTCGCCGCCGGCGCCGCCCGGCTCTCCGGAGGAGGTGCAGGCGGTGGCGGCGGTGGTGAGGAGCGCGGTCGCGGCGAGCGGCAGCGCGGCGCGGCGGAGGCGACGGGGCGTGAGCATGGGAGCGACCTTATATGAAAACGATTGTCATATAACGGGTGGGGCTGCCGATCGCACCGGCGTCCGGCAGTGGCGTAGGAAGCAGCACCGGTTACGGCATCGGCAGCTCGAAGTGGACGATCCCCTGCCCGCCCCCGGGCAGCGTCCGCTCGTCGCACACCTCACGGGCCAGCGAACGCCAGAAGGGCTCGGCGCCCGGCACGGCGGGATCGGTGTGCAGGTACAGGGCCGTGTAGCCGCCCGCCCGCACCACGAACTCCCCCAGCTCGCGCACCAGTCGCCGGGCCAGCCCGTGCCTGCGGTGCTCGGGGCGCACATAGATCCGGCAGAGCTGCGCGGTGGAGCCGGAGGGGAAGCGGTCGGCGACCCACTGCGGGTTGGGCGGCGCCTGCGGCCCCCGGTCGCGCACGGCCCCGGTGGCGACGATCTCGCCGCGGTGCTCGACGACGAGCAGGGTGCAGCGCGCCGGGCGGAGGTAGGCGGCCTCGGGGTCGATGATGTCGGCGTGCCAGCGGGGTACGTAGCCGGACCTCAGGTCGCGGTAGACGGTGTCGAGCATCACGGCCCGCGCCCCGCCGAGGTCGTCGGCGGTGGCGGTGCGCAGGACGTATCCGGCGTCTTCGTGACCGCCGTCGGCCACGGCCCGGCCGGTCGCCGCCCCCGTCATCACCGTGGTCGCGCTGGTCACCGGTACCACTCCCGCCTCATGGGACACATCGCTTGCGTCTTCAGCGTACGTGCAAGTGATGTGCAGCAGGCGGCCCGGGAGGCTCCTGCGGGTCAGCCGGTCCGGTAGACCAGGGCGGTCGCGATACCGGCGATGCCCTCGCCGCGGCCGGTGAAGCCGAGCCCGTCGGAGGTGGCGGCGGAGAGTGAGACCGGGGCGCCCACGGCGGCGGACAGCACCTTCTGGGCCTCTTCGCGGCGCTTGCCGATCTTCGGGCGGAGGCCGACGACCTGGACGGCGACGTTCCCGATCTCGAAGCCGCCGGCGCGGACGATCCGGGCGGCCTCGGTGAGCAGCGTGATGCCCGCGGCCCCGGACCACTCGGGGCGGCCGGTGCCGAAGTGCTGCCCGAGGTCGCCGAGGCCGGCGGCGGAGAAGAGCGCGTTGCAGGCGGCGTGCGCGACGACGTCGGCGTCCGAGTGGCCGGCCAGCCCGGGACCCTCGCCCTCCCACTTCAGGCCCGCGCACCACAGCTCGCGGCCCTCCTCGAAGGCATGGATGTCGGTGCCGATGCCGACGAGCGGGATGACGGGGGCGGGCCCCGTCGCAGAGGTGTCAGAAACCATCGTTGGCCCTCCTGCGGGCGAGTACCGCTTCGGCCAGCACCAGGTCGAGCGGCCGGGTCACCTTGAACGCCTCCTCGTGGCCGGGGACGACGACCACCGGCTGCCCGAGGCGTTCCACCATGCCCGCGTCGTCCGTGGCGCCCTCGCCGTCGACCGCGACCTCGGCGTGCGCCCGCACCAGCGTGTCCCGGTCGAAGCCCTGCGGCGTCTGCACCGCGCGCAGCCTGGCCCGTACGGGAGTGGCGATCACCGGCTCCGGCTCCCCCGGCGTCCCGGCGGGCTCGACCTCCTTGACCGTGTCCGCGAGGGGCAGCGCGGGAACGACGGCGGGCGCTCCGTCCCGTACGGCGGCGGCCACCGCGTCGACCGTGTCGACCGGTACCAGCGGGCGGGCGGCGTCGTGGACCAGGACGACGGAGACGTCCTCGGGCAGCGCGTCGAGGCCCAGGCTCACGGACTCCTGGCGGGTCTCACCGCCCGGCACCACCAGGTAGTCGGTGCGCTCGGGCAGCGCGTGCTCGTCCAGGAGGTGCTTCACCTCGGGCGCGCCGTCCGGCGGGGCGACGACCACGACGAGGGATACGGCACGGGACGCGGCCATGGCGCGAACGGCGTGGATCAGCATGGGCGTCCCGCCGAGCGTCCGGAGGGCCTTGGGCGCGCCCGGCCCGAGCCGCACGCCCCGCCCGGCGGCGGGAATCACCGCGGCGGTACGAGGAGGACGCGGCGGGTCGGCCGGGGGTGTCGTCGATGGCATCGGTTGCACTCCGAAGGTCCGAAGGATCGGCAGGTTTGTTTCCACGACCGACATGGGTAGGGGCCCAGCGAGCCGGGCGTGACGCCCTGACTCGCACCGGGCCCCTTCCGTGACACCCGGGCGAGGACAGGTCGCATCGGGTGCTCACGCACCACCGGGGGCCGTCACGCACCGACGGTCTCCGCATACGCGGATCGCACCGCGGGCACGGGGGATCACCGGCAGTCGGGCACCGGAAGCCCGGATGTGGGTCCGAACATGCCGCAGCGCCCGACGACACAGCGTGGAAACGGCTGGTCAGCGGGCACCGCGGCACATTCATACGACCGGTGTGATCCGGTGTCAGGACGCGAGGACCTCGTCGAGCAGAGCCTCGGCCTTGTCCTCGTTCGTGTTCTCCGCGAGAGCGAGCTCGCTCACCAGGATCTGGCGGGCCTTGGCGAGCATGCGCTTCTCCCCGGCGGAGAGACCGCGCTCGCGCTCCCGACGCCACAGGTCACGCACGACTTCGGCGACCTTGATGACATCGCCGGAGGCGAGCTTTTCGAGATTTGCCTTGTAACGCCGGGACCAGTTCGTCGGCTCTTCGGCATACGGTGCGCGCAGCACCTCGAAGACCCGGTCCAGCCCGTCCTGCCCGACCACGTCGCGCACACCCACGAACTCCGCATTGTCCGCCGGCACACGAACCGTCAAGTCGCCCTGGGCGACCTTGAGCACCAAGTAGGTCTTGTCCACGCCTTTGATCTGGCGAGTTTCGATAGCCTCGATCAGCGCGGCCCCGTGATGGGGATAGACCACGGTGTCGCCAACCTTGAACGTCATGTGACAGGTACCCCTTCCGTGGCTATCCAGAGTAACACGAGAACTGCATCTCCTGAATGGCGTTTTCGCAGGTCAGGGCATATCTCGGGGCTTGACAACAGCAACACGAACGTGCTGCGGAAGGCATCCGGAAGACGGTATTCGCAGGTCGGAGCCACTGTGCGCCCGGGGCGAAACACCCACGTCACACACCCCGGAAGCACTACAGAAGAGGCCGAAAGTCCCGTTTTGTCGGTTTGGGGATGGCGATCATTCCCTACTCCGTTCGGTGACCGCTCATCTGTACGGGCGTAACCGCCGGGCCGCAATGAAATTGATCAAGCCACATGTCGTGCGGCGCCTTTCCGCCCCGAAGCAGGGGAATGAAGAAGAAGCGACGACACGGCCGGAAGAATTGATCACGCGGATTATGTGAACGGCACATGACCTACCGACGGGTAGAACATCCGGAGAACCTCGTCCGAACCGCCTCCGGACCTCCTGCGAACCTCGTACGCACGCCCCGGCGAACACCTCGTGCGCCACCTCGTACGGGCACGCGCGGACGGTCCGGCGGGCCGGCGCGGAAGCCGCCCGGTCCACCCCTGATCGACGAGACCGCCCTCAGGGGCGGGTCGGGTGCAGGGCGGGCGGGGCGGCTCGGTAGCCTAAGGCCGCTGACACACCCTTAGGGCGGCTTTACCCCACCGCTCGACGCCCGACGTCCGAAGCCCGCAGTCCGATCGTTCAAGGAGTTGCCGCCGCCGTGAGCCGCAGCCTTCGACACGGCGCCCTCGCCGCCACCGCCACCGTGTTCTCGATCGTCTCCCTGTCCGCCTGCGCGGCGGGCAACAACGCCGAGACGCTCAAGATCAGGCCGGACAACCCGGCCACCTCGGTCGGCAGCATCAAGGTCCAGAACGTGAACGTGATCACGCAGCCCGACGGTGGCGCCGACGGCCCCGCCGTCGTCGCGGCGACGCTGTTCAACGACGGCACCGAGCGCGAGGTGCTGGAGGCGATCACGCTGCCCGGCAGCAACGTCGAGGTGAAACTCCAGGCCGCCAAGGGCAAGGGCCCCATCGTGGTCCCGGCCGGCGGCCAGGTCATCATCGGCGGCAAGGGCAACGCCGCCGCCGTGATCGAGAACAGCGGCGAGGCCGCGCGCAACGGCGACGTCCAGCAGGTCGTCTTCAAGCTCAGCCGGACCGGCGACGTCGGCCTCGGAGCCAGCGTCTTCCCGGCCGAGGGCTTCTTCAAGGACTTCGGCCCCAGCCCGAAGGCGGAGGCCCCCGCGCCGAAGCCGAGCCCGACGCCCTCGGGCGACGCGACCGGCAACGGCGAGACCCCCGCCGCGACCGAGGGCGCGACGGGCGGTACGCCGGCGAACGGCGCCGACACCGAGGGCGCGCAGGGCGACGCGGCCGCGCAGGGCACGGGCGACGTACCCGCGGCCAACTGACACGGCGGCTCCGGCCCCGTAACGCGGACCGCGCGGCAGCAGCACACACCACGCACGTCGAGGGGGCGCTTCCCGGCCGGGAAGCGCCCCCTCGACGTGTACGGGCCCCCGCGGTTTACGGCTCGAACTTGTAGCCCAGGCCGCGCACGGTGACGAGGTAGCGCGGCGCGCCCGGGTCGGGCTCGATCTTGGCGCGCAGACGCTTCACGTGGACGTCGAGGGTCTTGGTGTCGCCGACGTAGTCCGCGCCCCAGACCCGGTCGATGAGCTGCATCCGGGTCAGCACCCGGCCCGCGTTGCGCAGGAGCATCTCCAGCAGGTCGAACTCCTTGAGCGGGAGATCGACCTTGCCGCCGGAGACGGTGACCACGTGCCGGTCCACGTCCATCCGGACCGGGCCCGCCTCCAGGGCCGCCGGGGTGACCTCCTCCGGCTCGCCGCGGCGGCGCAGGACGGCCCGGATGCGGGCGACGAGCTCACGGGAGGAGAAGGGCTTGGTGACGTAGTCGTCGGCTCCTATTTCCAGCCCGACGACCTTGTCGATCTCGCTGTCCTTGGCGGTGACCATGATCACCGGCACGTTGGAGCGACTGCGGAGCTGGCGGCACACCTCGGTGCCGGGCAGGCCGGGCAGCATCAGGTCGAGCAGGACCAGGTCGGCGCCGTTGCGCTCGAACTCGTCCAGCCCGTCGGGGCCGGTCGCCGCGATGGCGACCTCGAAACCTTCCTTGCGCAGCATGTAGGACAGGGCGTCGCTGAAGGATTCCTCATCCTCGACGACAAGCACTCGGGTCACGGAAGAGCCTCCGGGGCAGGGAAGGGGTCAAAGGTGTCGGTCTCGTACGGCCCCTCGTCGTCGCCGTTGACGATAAGCGGTCCGCCGGTGGTGCGCTCCCTCGTGACGCCCGATTCGGGCAGCCGGAGGGTGAAGGTGGAGCCCTGTCCCTCGGAGCTCCAGACGGCGACCTCCCCGCCGTGCGAGGCGGCCACGTGCTTGACGATGGCGAGGCCGAGACCGGTGCCACCGGTGGCCCGGGAGCGGGCCGGATCGACGCGGTAGAACCGCTCGAAGACCCGTTCGCGGTCCTTCTCGGAGATGCCGATCCCCTGGTCGGTGACGGCTATCTCGATGAGGTCCCCGCCGGGCGACGCCATCCGGCGTGCGGCGATGCCGACGCGGGTGTGGGCGGGGCTGTAGTTGACGGCGTTCTCGACGAGATTGCCGAGCGCGCCGACGAGCTGGCCGCGGTTGCCCCAGACCGTGAGGCCCTCGGCTCCCGCGGAGGCCATGGTGATCTGCTTGGAGCCGGCCTGCTGGCGGCAGCGGTCGATCGCCTCGGCGACCAGCGTCTCCACCTTGACCGGCTCGGCGTCCTCCAGCGGGTCGTCGTTCTGCACCCGGGAGAGGTCGATGAGCTCCTGGACGAGGTTGGTCAGCCGGGTCGCCTCGATCTGCATCCGCCCGGCGAACCGCTCCACCGCCTCCGGGTCGTCGGAGGCGTCCATCACCGCCTCGGAGAGCAGCGAGAGCGCTCCGGTCGGCGTCTTGAGCTCATGGCTGACGTTGGCGACGAAGTCGCGCCGTACCGCTTCTATCCGGCGGGCCTCGGTGAGGTCCTCCACGAGCAGCAGCACCAGCCGCGAGCCCAGCGGGGCGACCCGGGCGGAGACGGCGAGGGTGTCGCCCCGGCCCGTGCCGCGCCGGGGCAGATCCAGCTCGACCTGTCGTATCTCCCCGTCCCGCCGGGTGTCCCGCGCCATGTTGAGCATGGGCTCGACGGCCAGCCGGCCGCCTCTGACCAGGCCCAGGGCGTACGCCGCCGAGCTGGCCTTGACCACGCCGTCGCTCTCGTCGAGGACGACGGCGGAGGAGCTGAGTACGGAGAGGACGGTGTCCACTCCGGGGGGAAGAGCTGCGTTGCTGTCCGGCCGCAGCGACGTACGCGTGGGCCGTTTCAGGTCGCGCTCGCTCCAGCGGAACGCCAGCATGGCGATCACACCGGTCAGGAGACCGGCAATCGCCGCAGCTGCGGCGACTGCCGCGTTCACGTCCATGCTTCAAGGTTATGCGGGTGCGACGACTCCCTCCCAGCCGTCCGAGTGCCATCTCGAACACTCGTCGCCCAGAGTTCACCGAGGGGTAGGAGCCGGTTCACTTAGGGGGTCGGATCCGGACGCGTTGTGCCCCCACCGTGTAACCGTGGGGGTCGGTCCGAGACCCCGGCCTCAGTTTGGAACTGGAGAGGGACTTCCATGCGCGACGCTTACCACGAGGAACTCGATTCGATCGGAGAAGGCCTGGTCGAGATGGCCCGGCTGGTCGGCTCGGCGATCGGGCGGGCGACCACGTCCATGCTCGACGCCGACCTGACGCTGGCGGAGAACGTGATCGCCGGCGACCAGAAGGTCGACGACCTCCAGCACGACCTGGAGGCCCGCGCCATCGCGCTCCTGGCCCGCCAGCAGCCGGTGGCGACCGACCTGCGCATCGTGGTGACCTCGCTGCGGATGAGCGCCGACCTGGAGCGCTCGGGCGACCTCGCCCAGCACGTGGCGAAGCTGGCCCGGCTGCGCTTCCCGCAGTCGGCGGTCCCGCACGACCTGCACGCCACCATCCTGGAGATGGGCCAGCTCGCCCAGCGCCTGATGGCCAAGGCGGCCGAGGTCATCATCACCAAGGACGTCGATCTGGCGCTCCAGCTGGAGCAGGACGACGACGAGATGGACCTGCTGCACCGCACGCTGTTCCAGCACCTGATGGACGACCGCTGGAAGCACGGCATCGAGACGGCCGTCGACGTGACGCTGCTGGGCCGCTACTACGAGCGCTTCGCCGACCACGCGGTGTCGGTCGCCAAGCGCGTGGTCTACCTGGTGACGGGCGAGCACGCGGACGAGATCCAGGCGGCGGCCCCGGTCGAGGGCGCGTAGCGGCCGCTCCGGTACGGCGGGGCGGCGCGTCGTCGTACCGGAGCTCCACCGGCGTACACGAGTCGCACATACGTTCCTGCGCGTGTGCGCCGTTGATGCGCCTGCCGGGATGGGCATGCAATGGGGCGGGGGCGGTGCACCATGCCGACGGCCGCCCCAGCCGTACGCCCCCGAGGAGGGACCATGGCCGATTCCCCCATGACCGACCCCCAGCAGGAGACCCCGACCGAAGTGGTGCACCGAGGCGTGCTCGGCGCCTGCGGCTGCGGCTCGGGCTGCGGGTGCGGCTGCCAGTCCGGCGCCCCGTGCCAGTGCGGCGGCTGCTCCGGCTGAGCCGCGCAGTACGCGTACGAGACGGACGGCGCCCGCCCGGATCATCCTCCGGGCGGGCGCCTTCCGCGTACGGGTTCCGGACCCCGGGCGGGCAGCCGTACGCGTACCGCTCAGCAGGCCCGCTCCACCGCCTCGGCCGGCACGGGCGCGGGCTCCGGCAGGGCCTCCACCGCGACCTGCTCCTCGCGCGGCAGGTTGCGCATCAGCAGCCAGTAGCCGAAGCCGGCGACGGTGCCGATCACGGCGCAGAGGGCCCAGAGCCAGGACGCGCCGTAGTGGTCGATCACGAAGCCGGACATCAGCGGCGCGACGAGCGCGGCCACCGACCAGGACATGGTGTACATGCCCTGGTAGCGGCCCCGGCCCCGGGCGGGCGACAGCTGCACGACCAGGCCCGTCTGGGTGGGCGCGTTCACGATCTCGGCCAGCGTCCAGACGCACACCGTCAGGGCGTACGCGGCGACCGACCCGGCGAAGGCGGTGAGCCCGTAGCCGTACCCGGCGAGCAGCGAGGAGAGGATCAGCAGCCGGCGCGGGTCGCGGTGCTGGATGAAGCGGGTGACGGGGATCTGGAGGACCACGATCAGCACGCCGTTGACGGCGATGGCGGTGCCGAAGTCGGAGCTGGACAGCCCGTCCGTGCCCATCGCCACCGGCAACGCCACGTAACCCTGCTGGAAGATCAGCGCCACCAGGAACGACAATCCCACGACGCCCATGAAGCGCCCGTCGCGCAGGACGGTGGTCAGCCGCACCTCGTCCTCGGGCCGCTTGCCGTCGGCGGTCTTCGCGCGTGCTTCCGCGGGACGTGACTCCGGCACCTTCAGGAACACGAGGACGGCGCAGACGAGCGTCATCAGGGCCTCGCCGAGGAAGCCGGCGAGGTAGCTGTACTCGGCGATGAACCCGGCGGCGGTGGCGGAGATCGCGAAGCCGAGGTTGATGGCCCAGTAGTTGAGCGAGAAGGCCCGGATCCGGTCCTTCGGGGGCACGATGTCCGCCATCATCGCCTGCACGGCGGGGCGTGAGGCGTTGCTCGCCATGCCGACGAGGAACGCCACGGCGGCGATGGCGAACGGGTGCTGCATGAAGCCGAGCACCGCCACCGACACGGCGGTGGACGTCTGGGCGATCAGCATGGTGGGCCGCCGCCCGAGCCGGTCGGTCATCACGCCCGCGCCGAGCGAGGAGATGACCCCGCCCAGCCCGTGGAGGGCGGCGACGAGCCCGGCGTACGAGGCGGAGTAGCCCCGGTCCAGGGTCAGATACAGGGCCATGAAGGTGGCGACGAACGCGCCGAGACGGTTGACCAGGGTGCTGGTCCACAGCCACCAGAACTCGCGGGGCATCCCCGAGACGGTCTCGCGGGCAGCTGTTCGCAGACCTGCGACGGACATAAGGGTTCCCCCCACGGGACGTACGGAACAAGGCCTCGGGTAATACCCCCGACGACGATGGAGACATTACGAAGCCCGGCTCCCCGACCGCCACCGGATTGACGCCCGCCGTCAATCCACCGGCCGGCGGGCCCGTCCGGCCCGCCCCTGTCCGCGTTCCGGGCGGGCGCGCGGAGGCCGCACGGGTTCGATTACGCTCGGACTCATGGCCGACGCACCGTACAAGCTGATCCTCCTCCGCCACGGCGAGAGCGAATGGAACGCGAAGAACCTGTTCACCGGTTGGGTGGACGTCAACCTCACCGAAAAGGGCGAGAAGGAAGCAGTCCGTGGCGGTGAGCTGCTCAAGGACGCCGGTCTGCTCCCCGACGTCCTGCACACCTCCCTCCAGCGCCGCGCGATCCGGACCGCCCAGCTGGCCCTGGAGTCCGCCGACCGCCTCTGGATCCCGGTCCGCCGCTCCTGGCGCCTGAACGAGCGCCACTACGGCGCGCTCCAGGGCAAGGACAAGGCGCAGACGCTCGCCGAGTTCGGCGAGGAGCAGTTCATGCTGTGGCGCCGCTCGTACGACACCCCGCCGCCGCCGCTGGCCCGCGACGACGAGTACAGCCAGTTCGACGACCCGCGCTACGCGACCCTCCCCCCGGAGCTGCGCCCGGACACGGAGTGCCTGAAGGACGTCGTCGTCCGCATGCTCCCGTACTGGTTCGACAGCATCGTCCCGGACCTCCTCACGGGCCGCACGGTCCTGGTCGCCGCGCACGGCAACAGCCTCCGCGGCCTGGTGAAGCACCTGGACGGCATCTCGGACGAGGACATCTCGGGCCTCAACATCCCGACCGGCATCCCGCTCTCGTACGAGCTGGACGCCGACTTCAAGCCGCTGAAGCCGGGCGGCACGTACCTCGACCCGGACGCGGCGAAGGCGGCCATCGAGGCTGTGAAGAACCAGGGCAAGAAGAAGTAGCGAAAGCGATCAGGCCCCTCACCTGCGTTTTTCGGGCAGGTGAGGGGCCGTTTCATTTCCCGGGCCGTCCGTGGGCCGTCAGCACGGAGGCTCGGGCGGCTGGAGCGCCGCGCTGATCGCCTTCCGCGCTCGGTCTCGGCTGCTCGGCATGAGGTGGGCGTACACCTTCAGCGTGAGGCCCGGGTCCGAGTGCCCCAAGTACTCGCTGACGGCCTTGATGCTCTCCCCCGCGTCCAGCAGCACCGACGCGTAGAAGTGCCGTAGAGCGTGCATCCCGTGCTCTCGGGCTGCGGCATGCTCCCGGCTCTTCGCCTTCGGGATGACGCCCACGGCTGCAAGAGCGGGCTTCCAGTGGTCCTCATTCAGCGACGTGCGCCAGACGTGCCCGCCAAGAGGGCCGGTGAAGATCAGACGCTTCGTCACGGGCGGTCCGCCGGCGCGCATCCACGGCAGCGTGATCTCAACCGGCGGGAAGTGCTTCATGTGCCGCTTGAGCGCGTCGGCCACGGGGGCGGGCAGGGGCACGTCCCGCAGCTTGCCCCCCTTGGGCGGTGCGAAGACGGGCTGACTCAAGCTCAGCTTGAGCTGCTGGACAACGTGAAGCGTCTCGTTGTCGAAGTCCAGTCCCTCCACCGAGAGGCCGAGAATCTCACCCTGCCTCAGTCCGCACCCGGCCCCTGCGTCGACCATGGGACGGAAGCGCTCGTTCAGGGCCTCCCGTACAGCGAAAACCCGCCCGGGCAGCCAGGGGACGACCCGTCGGGCCCCCATCTCCGGAAGCGACACCGTGCGCGAATGGCAGGGGTTCCGCGAGAGGTACCCGTCCTCGACAGCCGCACTCAGGATCGCCCGCACGTTGGAGAAGATGACGCGGGCGTACGAGCCGGACATGCTCGACGCTTCGAGCTGGGTGACGAACTCCCGGATATGGCTCGGCTGGAACGCTCCCAGAGGCCGCGACCCGATGCGCGGGAAGGCGTGCAGCTTGAGCTGGGAGCCGATGGAGGCCCGCGTGTTTGGATCCCCGCTCTGGCTGGCCAACCACTTCTCCCCGAACTCCTGGAACGTCATACGGGCCGCGCGCGGGTCGATGTACTGGCCGCGCGACATGTCGGCTTCGATGCCGGTCAGCCAGTGCTCGGCCTTGCGCTTCTGTCCGTCAGGGAAGGACTTTGACTTCTCCGTTCCGTCGGGGCTGATGTAGCGGGCGCGGTAGCGCATGCCGGTGCCGTGGCGGTCGGTCTTGAGGCGTGCGGGCTTGCCGGTGGGGCCGGGCTCGGTCTTGTACCAGCGGTCTTGGATGTGGCCAGCCATGGGGGCTGACTCCTCTCGGTGTGGTGGTTCAGGGAGAGAGACAGGGGGTGGCGGGAGCCGTGGTTTCCGGGGGTTTCCGGGGTGTTCGGGGGGTGCCTCCCTGCCTCCCTGAGTGGTGTTGTTGCAGGTCAGGTTGGGGAGGTTGGGTCAGGGAGGCGGGTAGGGAGTTCTCCCTGCCTCCCTGACCCGGCGGGGTGCGCCTCCCTGGCCTGTGCGGGGTGGCGGGGAGGCCGGGGCAGGGGGTCCGGGGTGGCTGCTGAGGCAGGTTTCGGGGTGGGTTCCGGCGGTGCCTCCCCGCCTCCCCGACCGGTGAGGGTCCGCCTCCCCCGGCTCGGCGGAGGGTGCCGGGCGGGGCACTGGCCCCCTCTACCGTCCTTACCTCGCAGGTGGGACGCCCTTACCTGCCCCTCTACCGAGGTAGAGGGCCCCCGGCTACCGTCGGGCCCCGGTGAAGGGGCCCAACGGCGGCCGGTCCACGGGCGCTCACGCATCCCGGGTAGAGCGGGAGGGCTCTACCTCCCTCTCGTGCGGGTGGCGGGTCAGGCTGCGTCGCGGGCGGCTTGTTCGGTGATCCAGTCGCGGACAGCTGCGGGGTCGTAGCGGATGTGCCGGCCGATGCGGAAGCCGGGCGGTCCGGTGCGGCGCTTGCGCCAGTGGTAGACGGTCTCGATCGGGACGGACAGCAGTGCGGCCAGGTCTTCGGGGGTGAGGTAGCGGTCGGGGAGTCCGGCGCGGAGGGTGGCGCGGGGGTCGGTGGGCATGGTGGTGGTGACTCCTCGTGTCCGGGGTGCGGTGCGCGGAGGGTGTAGCGGGGTACCGTCCTAGAGAGTTGGTGTAAGCCAGCGTCCAGAGCGATCCAGCGTCCGCACTCTCGGGTTTGCGCAGGTCAGTTGAGGTGAGATGGGCGGACGCTGGGGCGGACGCTGCGGACACTGGACGGCTTCAGCGTCCGCAGCGGATGACACGTCCGGGCCGCTGTGGGGCGGCCCGGCCCGGAAGGGTTCCGGTCGTGTCAGTGCAGGTCGGGCGGGAAGTCGTCCGGGTCCGGCAGGGGTTCCTCCGGCCAGAAAGAACCTTGGTCGGGCTCGGAGGGTGTGGACGCTGACGTGTCCTCCGGCGCGGTCCGGGTGAGGATCAGGAGGCGACGCCGGTCCGGGTCCTTACTACGCTGCGTGTCGTCCACGGTGATCCCGATGGACCGCAGGAGCGGGGCCAGCCGCTTGACCCTCCCTGAGGTCCGGGTCGGGTCCTTGGGCCAGTCAGGAGGCCGTACTCCGTTGGCGGGTTGGAGCTGTTCGAGGAGCTGGGCGGCGGTTCCAGTCCACGTCCCGGCCCGTGTCACCAGAGCGGCGAGAGCAGTGCCGAACAGGTCGCCTTCCAACGCGTCGCTGGCGACGTTCGAGGACGCGGCCAGGTAGTCGGGGAGGGTCTGCCAGCCGGTGACCTGGTCGACGGCGGCCAGGACGCGGGCGAAGTCCGCCATACGCGGCATCGTGTCGAGCCGAACCGAGGGCAGCACTTCCAGGACCCCGGCCAGCAGGTCCAGCAGCGCACCGAGTACCGCGGGGCGGGCTTCCGCGAACGCCGCGTCCAACTCCTCCTCCGAGCGGCGGCGGGCTCCGTCGATGAGTTGCAGTTCCACCATCAGGATCCGCTCGGCCAGGTCTCCGGCCAGGGCTCCGGCGTCGATGGTCGTCATGGCGAGCACGCGGCGGTAGGAGAGAACGACCACGTCGTCATCGGTGAACAGGGCCCGGTCGACGACACCGTCTCCGGTGACGGCCTTGCACAGGGTGTCCGACAGCCACCGGGGGATCGTGCTGATGTTGTCCAGGCACAACGCCCACGAGGTGAACGCCTGCCGGGACCATGCCTTCTCGTCGCGCGGCTGGCTGCGCCTGGCGGCCGGGGACGGGTCGATGAGGTTGATAGCCATCTGAGCCGTCATGGACTTGCCGGTGCCCTGCTCGCCCTTGCACGTCAGGATCGGGTGGGGGATGTCGGGCAGCCAGGCCGCCGCCATCCACGCGGCCATCTGACGGAACGCGCTCTCGTCCATGTTCAGCATGGAGTGGAACCGGTCCAGGCCGTCCGGGGTGCGGACGGGCACGGGCATGGGCGCCATCGCCCCGGAGCGGCGGAAGAGAACCGGAGCCCGGTCGACGACTTCCCAGTGGCCGGCCGACACCACGACCGCGCGGCCGTCGGCGGTGCCGAGATCGACCACAATCCGCCCCTCAGGGGTGGAGCCGACCCGCAGATGCACGGGGAGGGGGTCGTTGTCCTCCGCGATCCCTTCCAGCACCGTCATGGCGTCCGCAAGGGCCGACTGCGAGGCGACGTCACCGTCGAACGTGTCGGCGTACAGGCGGGCCAGACGCTGCCGAACTCCGGTCTTGCCCCGCAGGGGGAGCGCGAGGTTCGGGCCGTCGATGGCGACCGCGTAGGGGCGGGCGTCGGTCGACATGACGAACGTGTACCGCTCCCGCGCCAACGCGACCAGGCGGGTTGCGGCCGACGGCTTCTTGCCCCCGTCCTCCCCCGACTTCCCACCCGACCGGCGGACGTTCACGGTCGGGCGGCCGGTGTTCACGCCGGACCGATCGATGTTCACGGGCGGCGGCCCGGTCGGGTTGGCGGGGTCGATCGGTCGGGGGTGACCGTTCACGTGCTGGACATCGGTGTTCATGCGCTCACCCCTCGATCGGTCGGCTGTTCACAGGTGTTCAGTCGGGCGGTCCGCCGGGGGTGCGCGAGTCGGCCGACCCGCACCGCACGACGATCCTGTTTGCGGTGTTTTGCCTGGTCAGGAGTCGACCGTTCACGGGCCGTGCGGGCGTGAACGAGTCGGGCCAGCAGCAGCCAGTTCACTTCCCCCGGACCGAGCATGGTCGGGGCCGGTCGGGTCGATCGGTCGGACGCGGTGAACACCGACTCGTCGGTCGTGAACACGTTGCCCGGGTCGGTGTGACGGGGGGTGTGACGCGGGTCGTCACGCTGGTCGGGGCGGTGGGCCCAGACCAGCAGCAGGGCGATGGAGAGCGGGAAGCGATCGGCCTTGGCGTGGTTGCAGGGGCGGCAGGCGAGCACGAGCGCACCGGCCGACCACGTCCGCAGCAGCGACACCGGCACGACGTGATCGAGGGTCGCTTCCCTCAGTGAGACGAACGGCACGGCGCAGTAGGCGCACCGCTGGCCGTCGCGGACGGCGAGCTGGTGCTTGCGCGCGCGTCGGCGGGTGGAGTTGAGCGGGTGGCCGTTCCTCATGCCGACACCCCGTGCACAGCTCCCGCACCCGCCAGGTGCTCAACCAGGCGCTCCAGGTCGTTGATCCGCTCCCGGAGGGTCTTCACGGTCGCGGACCGGTCACCCAGGTCGAACCCCAACTCCTCCGCCGTGGCCCGGTAGACCGCGCACAGCAGGAAACGGTAGGTCTCGTTCGGTCGCCTCCGGCCATGCTCCCAGCCGGAGAGCTGGACCTTCAGCGACGGTTCCGAAGCCACCTGCCACCCCCGGGACCGGGCCAGCAGGACCAGGGCGCGGACCGCCTTCTCCTGCGACCAGCCCCGGGCGACCCGGGCCCGTCCCAGCGGGGTGTCCGCAGCCTGAAGCTGATAGGGCTGCTCCGGCCCGGCAGCGGTCGCGGTGTCGAGAGTGGTCGTCACGCCCGGCCCCCCGGGAGCTCCTGCCGGTTGCCCTCACGCTGGGCCCGGATCGACGCCTGAGCGTGGACCGGACACAGCATGGCGAGCTGGTCCTGACCCTCTCCGTAGACGGCCCGGATCTGCCGGGTGCCACGGCACGGGCAATCACCGTCGACCACAGCGGTCAGGTTGCGCCGCCGCGTCTGCTCGCTCATCCCGAACCACAGGACGTTGTTCGCGGACTGCTGATCGGCAACGGCCAGACGGCGCGCGGCGGGGAACCGCTGCTCGTGCCGCTGAGCGATCTGCGCCGTGACGAGACCGCTCATCTCCAGCAGCCGGTAGCCGTAGCGGAACGCGGCCCGACGGCCGATCTCCTCCAGCCCCAGCCGCTCAACGCCCTGCACGATCCAGTCCCGAACCTGCTCGGGCGACTGGCGGCGACGGTTGGCAGGCATGTCCGACGCGTACAGGGCCACGGCCCGCTCCGCGCCGGTCAGGTCCTGCACCCACACCGCACCGGACTGAACCGGCACACGGGGAAGCGGCGTCGCTAAGGTTCCAGGCATCATGGTCTTACCCCTTCGAGGGTCGGGGAGCGGCGTTCTGCTTGGCGGTAGGGAGCCGCTCCCTGTGAGAGCCCTGGCCCTTTGGCCAGGGCTTTCTTTCGGTCAGCACCAGGCGCACAGCGCTGCCGTGCCTCCCCGACCAGAGCGACCGGTGGGCACACCCCTAAGGTTCCCTAGGGCACCCTAGGGTGTCAAGCGGTACGCTAGGGAACGCATCAACAGAGAGAAGGAGCTGACGAAATGCCGGACCAGGTCGGGCAGCGGGCGCCGTACGCACGAATCGCCGCTCACTACACGGAGCTGATCACCTCAGGGCAGCTTCGGCCGGGCGAACTTCTGCCCAGCATCAAGACCCTGGCACAGGAGTGGGGTGTCAGTACCGCCACGGCTGAGAAGGCGTTGCGGCAGCTTCGCGGCGAAGGGCTCGTGCGAGGCATTCACGGCATCGGTACCGAGGTGATCGACCGCCCCACGCCGATGTCCTCAGGCTCCCAGCGGCAGGACCGGGGCCACCGCAGCGGTTCAAGCTGGGGAGCGGGTGAGCGGTCCGACTCACATGAGGCATCGGTGGTCTCAGCGCCGGCCGATGTGGCAGCGGCTTTGGACATCACGCCGGACTCGGACGTCATCCGCCGACGCCGGGTATACCGCGATCGCCTTGGCATCGTCGCGCACTCAACCTCGTGGATCCCCGCTGAGTACGGACATCTGGTGCCCCAACTCGCCAAGAGTGCGCGCCTCACCGGTGGCACGTCGTTGCAGCTCATCGCCCAGGCCACCGGACGGCCGATCACTCGCCGGATCGACACCGCTTCAGCCCGCTCGCTGAGGCCCGCAGACGCGAAGCTTCTAGAGCTAGACCCGTCGAACCTCCCGATGGAGCCGGTGGTCGTCATGACCGCGAAGTTCATCGACAGCTCGGGCCAGGTCGTGGAGTACGGCGTGGACCTCGGCGGTCCGGGCCGGACATGGCTCACAGAGTCGGAGGTAGCGCAGTGACGGCGGCTTCGGCTTCAGAGCCGTTCTGCGTCCTGATGGCGGGGCTTCCCGGGTCTGGTAAGACGACGCTCTCGCGCGCTCTCACGGCCCGTGGATTCGTCCGTCTATGCCCGGACGAAGAGATGTTCCGTCGCCACGGCGTGTATGGAGTCGACTTCCCACGAGGCATCTTCCCGAAGCTGGAACGCCCGGTGCTGGAGGAGACCGCCGTGGACCTTGGCGAGCAGCTTCGGGCAGGACACAACGTCGTGGTGGATCACGGGTTCTGGACTCCAGAAGACCGCACGCACTGGAGTGCGGTGGTCGCTAACGCCGGAGGCCGGTCAGTGCTCGTCTACTTGGAGGCAAGCCACGAGGAACTTTGGACGCGGGTCAGCGAGCGAAACGCTCGGCACCAGGCCGACGCAAACTCAATCTTCTTCTCGGAAAGCGACCTGGCCAGGTATCGGACGAGATTCATCCCGCCTCAGCCCGATGAGCCCCACATCGTCTACGGCGGTGACCCGGATTCCGTGCTGAAAGCGCTCGAAACAGCAGGGCTCAAACTTGGGCGCTAGGTGCTAGTTCGCAGCTCAGAAGCGCTTTCGGGTGCTAGCGCCCCTGCTAGACCTAGCAAGGGTCCTTGCTAGGTCTAGCAGGGGCGCTCACTCTGCCCACGGGCCAATAGGCCCGGAGGCGTCTGGCTCGACACGGCCTCCCCGCGCGGACGCGTGCACGCGGAGTAGCGGAGTTTCCGGTTTCCTGGTTTCCGACAGGGGCCCCCACGCGTGCGCGCGCGAGACGGGAAACTTCCGTCACCCAGCGTCGCTACGGGGGCTTTGGCGGCCGAACGGGGTTCGGGGGTCTCCGACCTACCCGGAAGGGGGTCCAGCGCGCCCGTGGGGCGCTGGTGGGCTTGGCCTACCGGTTCCGGAGAAGGGATAGAGCGAGCGGCAAGCCGCACGACCCTGGGCAGCTCGCTCCGCGAGCGCGCACCCCGCCGGCCAACTCGGGCAGCTTGACGAGGTGCGGGCCCGGCAGTACGGGACCTGTCCGAGGGCCGGAGTTCTGCGTCACCGCGTCATCAACGTCACCCGAACCCCCTGATCTGCGGTTTTAGGGTGACGCAGGCATCCGGGAGTGCGTCATCGGTGACGCAGGGCCGCGTCATCGGGTGACGCAGGTGACGCACGATGACGCAGGATTCTGGCTCTGCGTCACCCCCTCTTTCCGCAGGTCAAAGCCCCCTTTGCCCTGCCGTGGTGACGCGGTGACGCAGACCTTTCCTACTTAGGAAAAAAAGAGGGGAGGTTTTTGTAGTGCTACAAGGGGTGGTGACTGTGCCAGCAAGAGGAGCACCCCGCGCCACTCCGCCAGGGGTGCTCCTCTCGCTTGTGAGCGGGAAGCGGAATCCTCACGGCCGGAGAGCGCCCCGCGCCGGAGGAGAGGTCAGCGTCCGCAGCGTCCGCACCCCTCCACCTTAAGAGCCGTCTTGACCTGCGGTGATGCTCTTAAGAGGAGCGAGGGGTGCGGACGCTGCGGACGCTAGCGGACGCTAAACAGTTTGTTTAGCGTCCGCGCCATTCCCGCAGGTCAGACCCGCTTCCCGACCCCTTGCGGACGCTGCGGACGCTGTCTTACACCAAATCTCTAGGATGGGTTAAAGGGAGAGGGAACCGGCACCGCTCTTCCGGATGCCGCGCAAGCCGGGGAGGGAGGCAGACCCACCCCCGGAAAACCGCTTCTCCAGGGGCTCCGGAGAGGTCACCTCCCCTGCCTCCCCATCCTCCCTAAAAGCCGATCTGTGCAGGTCAGCCCCGGGGAGGCACGTCGGGGAAGCGGTTGGGGAGAACTCCCCGCCTCCCCGACGCCTCCCCTATCGCCTCCCCAGCGCGCGCCCCTCCTGAAGAGCCTTCCAAGGACGCCACGCAGGAGGGGGCCCCGGCTAGTTGCGGCATCAGCAGCGGTTGAACCCTGCAACCGCGCCTGACCTGCGAAGTTGAGAGTTGACCCGCTGAGGGGGAGAGGGCCCCTACGCGCACGCGCGCGTAGGGCGGCCAAGAATTAGGCCGTGCAACCCTCTGGCGGGCCCCCGAGGGGCCTCCCAGCCACCCGGAGGGCAAACCCCCTTCCGCAAGGAGCGCAGACGCTCCACGGGGCACCACTGCCCCTCGCCCCAGAAATGGCCACTCAGGGAAGAGGCCCGGGAGCTCTCACCCCCCCTGCGTAGCCTCTTGGAAGGCTCTTCAGTGACAGTTGCCCGCGTCTGACGGAAGAGACCACGCCCCAGGCCCCTGGGTGGTCTCTTCACCCCCCGGACCCGCACCGCGCCACGCCGCGCCAGTCGGCCGGCGGAGTGCGCGCGCTCGCGGAGCGAGCTGCCAAGAGGTTGCGCGGCTCGCCGCTCGCTCTATCCCCTCCCTCACAACGCCGCTGGGGCCGCAACCAGTGGCGGCCTCAGCTTGTCGCTTGTCTTGTCGCTTGTCGCCTCCTGTCAGCCGCACCCACCGCAGACCGCAGACACCCATCTGACCTGCACCACGACAAGTGACAAGACAAGCGACAACCCGCTCCCCCGGCCTTACGTCGGATTTCGCGTGGGAAGAGACCTTGGCCCTGCGTCTGGCGGTCTCCTCATCGCTCCTGCTGGGCCTCATAGAGTTCCCATGCACGTTCCAGAGTCGCCACCGCCGCAGGGATCGCCCCCCGCTCTTCCAGGTACTCCCGCTGGCCGCTGAGCTGACGCCGACTCGGCCAGTCGGGATCCGCGGCGACATCACGGGCCAGGTCTCCGATGGCGTTCTGGTCCTTCTTGTGAGTCTTCAACCATGCTGTGAAACTCGGGTTCTGGGCCATCTGTTCATCGTGCCATCGCCTTCCTCGCGCCGTACGGGAATCGCGGGCAGGCCACCTGTCGCGCGACCAAGGTGCATCGACCAGCCGGGCCGTCTGTGGGCCGTCAGACACCAGCCAACGATGACCAACAACAACCAACGACCACCGCTCGACCGCAGGTCAGCGGCCATGCGTGGGCCCCTGAGCAGGGGTCAAAACCGGGCCGGTCAGACCCAGGGCAAGAAGAAGTAGCAGAGAACGCGATCGGGCCCCTCACCTGCGTTGTTCGGGCAGGTGAGGGGCCTTCGCGTTTCCCGGGCCGCCTACGGGCCCGGGTGGGCGCAGGTCGCCGGGTGCGACGGGCCGATGACCTCGGAGGTAATTGATGCCCTCCGTGGGGGCCGCCTACCTTCGGCACGGTTCGGCGGCCCCGCGGAGGAGCCGCTTCCGTACCCGGGCGACTCCCCGGTGCACGAGAGGAACGACGACCATGGCATCGACGCAGTACGACGGTGTCGCCTCAGACGCGGGGGCGACGGGATCCGACGGTTTCGCGAGGCTGGCGCTCAAGCTGGACGCGGTGGCCACCGGCCTCAACGGCATCGCGTACCTGGCGCTCGCCACGGTCCTCGACTCCTTCTTCGGCGTCACGACGGCAGTCCAGTACCCGGTCGGGGCGTTCCTGCTGCTCTACTCGGTGGGCGTGCTGGTCATCGGGACGCGGAAGGAGATCGACCGCACGGGACTGACGGCGGTCATCGTGGCGAACCTGCTGTGGGTTGTGCTCAGCCTGGTGGCAGTGGTCTCCGGTGTGCTGTCTCCGACCGGCGTCGGTGCGGTCTGGATCGTGCTGCAGAGCCTGACGGTCGGCGGCTTCGCAGCCCTCCAGTACGTCGGGCTCAAGCGGATGTGAGCTCGTCCGGGTCGGGTCGGGGCGGGTGACCTCAGGCCACCGGCTTGCGCCACACCGAGATGTGCTTGCCGGAGTCATCGGTGAACGGCGACCCGTCCCAGTCCGCGACCCGGCGTTCCGGCTCCAGCCCCGCGATGCGGGCCATCAGGTCCAGCTCGGCCGGCCAGGCGTAGCGCTGGCGGCAGGTTCCTCGGCGGTAGCGGCCGTCGTCGCCGTCGCGGGTGAAGTGGTGCGAGACGAGGGTCTGCTCGACCAGGTCGAAGGTGTCGAAGCCGATGTGCCGCTCGGACACGTCGAACGGCACCGCGGTCTGGCCGGGCGGCAGGAACCGCAGCGGCGGCACGACCAGTTCGATGACGAACCGGCCGCCGGGTGCCAGATGGCGGGCCGCGTTCTCGAAGCACGCGACCTGGTCGTCCTGGGTGAGCAAGTTCCCGATGGTGTTGTAGACGAGGTAGACCAGGGTGAACTCGCCGGGGACGGCCGTCGTGGCCATGTCCCCGATGACCACCGGGAGCGTCTCCTCGTCGGCCTTGCGGCGGAGCACCGCCGCCATCGGCTCGGAGAGTTCGATGCCCGTCACCGGTACGCCGCGTTGCCGCAGCGGCACGCCCACGCGGCCGGTGCCGATGGCGAACTCCAGGACCCGGCCGTCACCGGCGAGTTCGGCCAGGAAGTCGAGGGTCGGTCCGAGGACGGCGGGCGAGGAGTTCTCCGCCTCCTCGGCGTCGTAGCGGTCGGCGGTCTCTCGGGTCCACAGTTCGCTGCTGGTCACGGGCGACCACTCTGCCGGGCGGCGGCGACGTCTGTCGACGCAATTCCCGGGGGCCATGGGGGCCATGGGCGCCGCTGGACAGCAGGATGAAGGAGCGGGGTGGACAGTGGCCGAGATGCGGTCGTGTCCGAACACACCGGGCTACTCGGCGTTCCTGGCCGTCGTGGCGTTCTGGCGGCGGCGAGCTCCGGAAGCCCGCTCTGCGTAGAGGTGTTGGCCGGTATCTCACCGGCCTTCACGGCAGTGCACCTTGCCGTCCTCCTGGTCAGGCGGCGGCACGACCGCCGTACGGTCGCCGACGACAGCTGATACGCCACGGCGGACGACGGCGCGGGCGCGTTGTCAGTGCCCCCTGCCACGATCGTCACCATGACCGTCCACCTGCTCTCCGCCATCGAGCAGGCCCTCCGCGACAGTTGGAGCGCCGAGACCTGCACCCCGGAGTACCGCGACCGCTGGACTCCGGACAATCCGGCGCGCGATCAGTGCGGGGTCACCGCCATGGTGCTCAACGACCTGCTCGGCGGGGAGCTGGTCCGGGGCGAGGTGCGTGTCGGCGGGGTGCGCACCGACTTCCACTGGTGGAACCGGCTGGGCCTGGGCGTCGAGGTCGATCTGACCCGGGAGCAGTTCGGGCCCGAGGAGGTCGTCGTGGGCGGTGAGGTCATGGCCCGGCCGCCCGGTGAGCTGCCGCGGCTCCAGGAGGAGTACGCGCTTCTGCGCGACCGGGTCGTGGCGAAGCTCGGGCGGAGCTGAGCGGGAAGTGCCGCGTCCCATCTGATCCGTGGCTGATCCGTGGCCGATCCGTGCCCGCCCGGGTCGGCCGAAATGCCCCTCGCACGCACTACGGTGGGCCCGGACCGTCCGTCTGCTTCCAGGGCAAGGAGATCGAGGAGAGCGATCATGGGTGAGTCTCTGAAGACCTTCGTCGGCGGTACCGAGGTCGACGTGCCCAACAGCATCCCGGACATCCGGGCCGCGCTGCCCGAGGAGAGACGCGAGGAGTTCGATCTCGCGATCAACGAGGCCGGGGTGCACGAGATCCAGGCCGTCATGCGGCACTGGATGCTGGAGGCCGTGCCCGATCCCGAGGCCGAGAAGATCCTGGACCGGCTCGCGCAGGACGAGGCCGAGAGGCGGAGCGTCGCTTGAGCTTCCGCATCTCCTACGCACCGCCCGCCGACGACACCCTGGCCAAGATGCGCGGCGGCGAGTCCTTCCGGGACGAGATGACCCGCACCCTCGGTGAGGAGCCGTACGGCCATGCCTCGACCGCCGTCAAGAGCGAACGGGACCGGCGTGAGGCGACCGTCTCCGGGGCCATCGTCCTCTACTACGTCTCCCGGTCCGTGCTGACCGTCACCGTCGTCCGGCTCGTGCCCCTGCCCTGAGCGAGCGGCGCAGGGCCGCACAGGGCAGGGGCATCACGTCCGTACGTCAGGCGAGCTTCTTGTCCTGCGCCGCCACGACCTCCGCCGGCACCTCGAACTTCACGCCGCCGCCCGCCGCCGCCAGGTTGAAGGCGAAGAACGTCGCCACGGAGCCCTCCTTGCGCAGCGCCACCAGCTTGAACGGGGCCTGGTCGCCGCCGTCGTCGGAGGTGACCGTCCAGGCCGCGGACTCGTCGCCGCCGGTGACCTTCTCCTCGGTGACCGAGGCGAACTTCGTCGTCGTGCCGGCGACCGTGGCGGTGAAGCCGCCCGCGCAGTCCGCCGCGGCCTTCTTCAGCGCGGCGAAGGCGTCCGGGCCAGCCGTCCCCTCGTACGAGTTCAGCGCGACGAACGTGGACGTCAGGTTGAAGGCGTCCTTGAACGCGTCCTCCGCCCCGCCGTCCTTCAGGTCCTCCAGCGACTTCTTGCCGCCGGCCTTCGGCTCGTCGATCACCTTGCGCTTCGTGGTGGCCACCGAACCCTTCTGCGCCACGCCGTACATGGCGTGGGCGACCGGCAGGCACTCCTTCTTGTCGACGGTCACACCGTCGGCCGGAACCTCGTCGTCCGGACCCGCCTCGGTGACCTTGCGGCCCTCCACATCGCCCTGGGCGAGCGTGGCCTTCTCCAGCTCGGCGGCGGTGAGCGCCTTGGCCGGGGTCTTCGGGGCCGAGCTGCCGCCGCCCGCGGTGCCCTTGTCGCCCTTCCCGCCCTTGGCATCGGCGTCCGACGAGCCGCCGCCGCAGGCGGTGACCAGCAGGGCGAGAGCGGCCGCGGAGGCGGCGAGGGCGGTACGGCGTACGGCAGTGGCGCGCATGGTTCTTCTCTCCGGTTCGGGGAGCGACCGCCCTTCCCCCGCGCGGCACTTCGACGCCGTCTGGGACGGACCGTCGCAGTGATCCACACTTTACGATCGAACCTGTGAGCGATGAGCGGTCCGGCGACCCCCTCCCGCGATCGTGATTCTGCTGTGATCATCCTGTGAACGCACTGTGGGGAACCGCTGTACAACCCTCCGGTCCGCCCCCGTCGAACCCGGATTCGGACCCGGGCCCGGGTTCGGCGGGTCCGCCCCCGTCGAACCTGAATTCGGACCCGGCCCCGGGTTCGGCTGTCCCGCCGAGCCGTTCGGGCCGCTCGCCCTCACCTGGCGTACCGCGTTCACCGCGATGACCGGGGCCGTGCTCGCCGACGCCGAGACCTTCCGGGCCCGGCTGCCGTACCCCGTCGGCCACATCCGTGCCGACGAGACCCGGGAGTTGGTCGCTCCTCACCTCGTCGACGCCCTGGACGTGGCCTCCCGGAAGAACCTCAGCACCGGCGCACGGCCCGCTGGGCCTCGTACAGGTTGACCGGGCGGACCGCCTCCGGGCTCCCGTACGCCTCCAGGCGGGTGTGCAGGTCGCCGGTGAAGTCGGGGACGTCGATCTGGCCGAACTCCCGTACCTCGTTGATGCCCACGGTCGCGCTGTACGGGGCGAGGCCGTCGATCCTCATCAGCCCGGCCCGTTCGTTGGTGACCCGGATGTTCCAGTGCGTGAAGCGCGCCCCGAAGAGCGGGCCCGCGCTCGCGTCGCCGCCGTGGACGCCGTTGTTGTTCACCGTGATGTCGGTGCGCACATTGGCGAACGGCATCCCCCGGTGCGAGTCGAACGTGCCCATCTCCATCCGGCCGCGCGACCAGACGTTGTAGCTGGACAGGCCCTCGACGTTGATGCCGTGGAGCTGGGTGCCGGAGGGCGCGGGGGTGGTGCGCGCCGCGATGGTGAAGTCCTCGATCAGATTGTCGTGCGAGCCCTCGCGGCAGTAGTACGGGTGGTGCGCGCCGCGCCCCTCCACCTTCGTACGGCGCAGGGTGCAGGCGGACGCGCCGATCAGACCGAAGCCGTTGTCGACGTGCCGCACGGTGACGTCGTCGGCCCAGCAGTCGTACGCGCACTGGAACGCGAGGCCGTTGTACCCCTGGTCCAGCAGATGCGGGGCCTGCGGCTTCTCGACCGCCTCCAGGGTGAGGCCCTCGACGCCGGACCCGGTGAGCGGAGTGACGAGGGTCGTCAGCCGGGGGTCCCACTCGGGGCGCACATCGAGCGGAAGCGGGCGTTCCAGGGTGATCCGGCGGCCCTGGACTGCGGTGACGCGGACCGGCCATTCGTAGGGCACGTACGAGGTCAGCTTGGTCCTGTCGGCCCAGGCGTACGCCCGCGCGCCCTCGCCGTCGCCCGCCATGTGCTGGAGCAGCGTGTGTCCGGGGTCGTCGGCGAGGCGGAGCAGGACGAGCTGTCCGGGCCGCAGATTCCGGGCGTCGGCGGCGGGGACGGTGATCGTGCGGTCGCCCCGGCGGGCGGGGGCCGGGGTGGCGAGGGTGCGCCAGGCGTCGCGGCGGTTGCCGGTCCAGCCCTCGAAGGGCCAGTCCCGGGCGCGGACCGCGTCGGTCAGCGAGGCCCAACGGTCCTTCGGGCAGAGCCAGATCAGCCCACCCGCCCAGGACCAGCTGGACTTGTCGCCGCCGTAGCGGCTGCCGTACGCGCCGATCAACTCGGTGAGGCTGCGGGTCGCGTACAGCGTCGTCGCACCGCTGCCGGCGCCACGCACCACGACGTCGCTGTGGCCGATGCGGATGATGTCGTCGATGCGGTACGTACCGGCCGGGACGGTCACCGTGCCGCCGCCGCGCTCTCCGGCGGCGGCGATGGCGCGGTTGATCGCGGGCGCGGCGTCGGCCGATCCGTCGGGGCGGGCCCCGTGGTCGCGTACGACGTCGATGACGAGGCCGCGGGGGCGCTCGCCGGCGGAGCGGCGGCGCGGAAGAGGGGACCCGGCGCGGTAGCCCGCGCGGCCGACGAAGGGGATCTGGGGGTGGGTGAAGGGGGCGGCGGCGAACTCCCTCCAGAGGGCGGCATCACGGGCCGGGCGGGAGGCCACGGGCGCTCGGGCCGCCCGGACCGCCGATGCCCGGGCCGTCCCCGTGGCGGCGGCTGTTCCGGTCGCGGTTCCGGTCACGGCGGCCGCCGCGACGGCCACGGCGCTGCCGAGGACCGCGCGTCTGCCGACGACGCCCCGGCCGCCGCTCTCCCGCACCTGCCCACTCCCCCGATGCGTCGCCATACCCGAGCCGCCTTTCATGTATGTGAATGACGTTCATGTGTGCGTTGGCGGCGAGCATGGCACGACTCGGCGGCACAGGGAAAGACCCCTGCGCCGCCGAGAGAAAACCGAAGGGAAACCGGGAGAGAGCCGGGGAGGCGAGCGTCAGTCGTCGGACGCGCGCCGGGTCAGGTGGCTGAACGCGTCCAGGTTCCGGGTGGATTCGCCGCGCGACACCCGCCACGCGTACTCCTTGCGGATCGAGCTCGCGAAACCGAGCTCCAGGAGGGTGTTGAACGCCCCGTCGGCCGCTTCGAGCACCACGCCGAACAGCCGGTCCAGTTCCTCGGCGGTGACCACCGACAGCGGCAGCTTGCCGACCAGATAGACGTCGCCGAGCGAGTCGATCGCGTAACTCACCCCGAACAGGCGGAGGTTGCGCTCCAGCAGCCAGCGGTGCACCTCTGCGTCGTTCTCGTCGGGGTGCCGGACGACGAACGCGTTGAGGGAGAGCGAGTGTTTGCCGACGATCAGCGAACACGTCGTCGACAGCTTGCGGGTGCCGGGCAGCGTCACGACGTAGTTGCCGGGCCCCGGGCTCTCCCATACGAGCCCGGCGTCGTTCAGCGTCGCCTCGATGACCTGGGCCGCTGCTGTCTCGTCGGGTACGTCAGCCATGCAGCGAGCGTACGACAGCCCGGTGCGGGCGGCAGGAGCGGCCTCAGCCGTGGTGCGCCGTGGCCCGGCGGCGGTGGTCGGCGAGCGCGGCGGTGTACACGTCGGCGGTCGCCGACGCGGCCGTGTCCCAGCCGAAGGACTGGGCGTGCGCCGCGGCGGCCGCCCCCATCCGCTCGACCAGCTCCGGCGTGTCCGCGAACCGCCCGAGCGCGCGGGCGTACGCCTCCGGCTCGTGCCCCTGCACGAGGAAGCCGCCGGCCCCGTCGCGCACCGCCACCGGCAGCCCGCCCACGGCCGCCGCGACCACCGGCGTACCGGTGGCCTGGGCCTCTATGGCGACCAGGCCGAAGGACTCGCTGTACGACGGCATGACCAGCACCGACGCGGCCCGGAACCAGTCGGCGAGCCGGTCCTGGCCCACCGGCGGACAGAACCGGACGACGTCGGCGATGCCGAGGCGGGCGGCCAGCTTCTGCAGACCCTCCGGCTTGGCGAGCCCGCTGCCGCTCGGGCCGCCGACCACCGGCACGACGATGCGGGACCGCAGCGACGGATCCCGCTCCAGGAGCACGGCCACCGCGCGCAGCAGCACGTCAGGGGCCTTCAGCGGCTGGATGCGGCCCGCGAAGAGCGGGATCAGCGCGTCCTGCGGCAGACCGAGCCGGGCCCGTGCGGCGGCGCGGCCGTCGGCGGGGCGGAAGCGGTCCAGATTGACGCCGGGGTGCACGACGGCGACGGCCGAGGGATCGGCGTCGTAGAAGCGGACGAGTTCGTCGGCCTCCTCGGCGGTGTTGGCGATCAGCCGGTCGGAGGCGTTCACGATCTGGGTCTCGCCGATGACGCGGGCGGCCGGCTCCGGGGTGTCGCCATCGGCGAGCGCGGCGTTCTTGACCTTGGCCATGGTGTGCATGGCGTGCACGAGCGGAACGCCCCAGCGCTGGGCGGCGAGCCAGCCGACCTGGCCGGAGAGCCAGTAGTGGGAGTGCACGAGGTCGTAGTAGCCGGGGCGCTGACCGGCCCAGGCCTGCATCACGCCGTGCGTGAACGCGCAGAGCTGGGCGGGCAGGTCCTCCTTGGCCAGCCCCTCGTACGGACCGGCGTCGACGTGCCGGACCAGGACGCCGGGGGCCAGCTCGACCTCGGGAGGCAGGGAGCCGGTGGTCGCCCGGGTGAAGATCTCGACCTCGATGTCGATCGCGGCGAGTCGCTTGGCCAGTTCGACGATGTAGACGTTCATCCCGCCCGCGTCGCCCGTGCCGGGCTGGTGGAGCGGGGACGTGTGCACGGAGAGCATCGCGATGCGGCGCGGCTTGCGGGAAACCCCGGAGAAGCCTCCGGGGAACCTGAGGCGCGCGGCCGTCCGGGTGGAGCCGAGCCGGGAGACGTACTGGCTCACCTGGTCGGTCCTCCTCGCTCGGGGCATGCCGTGGAGAGGGCACGCTGACCCTCCGTTGGGCGAGAACAGCGGAATCCCACCTTTCATTTCCGGCTTTGCCAAATCATTACGTTGCCCGGCGGCGCGCCGTCACGTTGCCGGGCGGCGCGTCGTCCGGCACGGGCCGGACCGCCACCCCGGACCTCCACGTAGGGACCGGACCGCCGCCCCGGACCCCGTACCGCCCCCGTCGCATACGCTCGACCCATGCGCCAGCGCCCCATCGGCACCGCCACCCGCGGGACCACCAACCCGAACCGGCTGCGCCGCATGGACCGCTGGATCGCCGACGCGCACGGCCCCGCCCTGCGCCGCGCCGGGACGCCCGTGGCCGTCGATCTCGGGTACGGGGCGGCCCCCTGGACCGCCGTCGAGCTGCTGGACCGGCTGCGCACCGCCGAGCCGCGCACCGTGGTGGCGGGCATCGAGATCGACCCGGAGCGGGTCGCGGCGGCGAAACCGTACGAGCGCGAGGGCCTCACCTTCGTGCACGGCGGCTTCGAGGTCCCGCTGGAGGTGCGGCCCCTGCTCATCCGGGCGGCGAACGTGCTGCGCCAGTACGACGAGGACCGGGTCGCCGAGGTCTGGGCGCGGCTGTGTTCCCGCCTCGCCCCGGACGGACTCCTGGTCGAGGGCACCTGCGACGAGATCGGCCGCCGGCACGTCTGGGTGGCCCTGGGGCCCGAGGGTCCGCGCACGGTCACCTTCGCGACCCGGCTCGGCTCGCTGGAGCGCCCCTCCGACCTCGCGGAACGGCTGCCGAAGGCGCTGATCCACCGCAATGTGCCGGGCGAGCCGGTCCACGCGTTCCTGCGGGACTTCGACCGGGCCTGGGCGACGGCCTCCCCGTACGCCTCGCTCGGCGCACGGCAGCGCTGGATCGCGGCCGTGCGGGCGGTGGCGGCCGACTGGCCGGTGACGGACGGGGTACGGCGGTGGCGCCAGGGCGAGATCACCGTGGAGTGGGACGCCCTGCGGCCCAACAGTCGCTGAACAACTGCCCGGAAGGGCAGAGTTCGCCCGCCCCGGGAACATCGAGGAACATCCTGGACCGTCCGGGAACGTCACGGGGGCATCATTCGTCCCAGTGAGGGGGACCTCGCGGGACGTCGTGCGAGCCGGGGCTGACGGCGAAGTGGCCCCGCACGGGCGATATGTGACGTGTCAGGTGCCGTCTGCCTCTGTTGCTTTGGAGGGCGGCATGGCACGATCGCGACGTCACCCAGAAGTTACTGACGGTAAGTCAGGTACGTGCCCGGAGGGGGAGCCCGTGAACCGACGCCACTGCGCCACTGCCGCCATCACGCTGGTCTGTGCGCTGGCCCTGCTGACGTCCACGGGCCAGGCGATGGCCGCCCCCGTCCCGGACCCCTCGCCCTCCCCTTCCGCTTCCTCCTCCGCCGGCTCGACGCCCCGCTACTCCAACGCGGAACTCGAAAAGGTCCGCGAGCAGATCGAGACGCTGTACCGGAAGGCGGGCGCGGCGACGGACGCGTACAACCTCGCCGAGGAGCAGACGAAGAAGCAGTCCGGCGAGATCGTGAAGCTGGCCAAGGCGATCGTCGACGGCCAGGCGCGGATCGCCGCGCTGAAGGACCGGGCCGGCGCCCAGGCCCGCGAGCAGTACCGCAACGGCGGTCTGCCGCCCGGCGCGCAGCTGGCCCTGAGCAACGACCCGAAGCTCTTCCTGGACGGGATCAACAAGGTCCGCCAGAGCCAGCAGGCCTCCAAGTCGCTCCTGACGGACCTGAACCAGACGCAGCAGGACCTGGAGACGTACACCCAGGACGCCAGCGCCAACTGGGAGAAGCTGGAGACCAACCGGGTCAAGCAGGCCAAGGCCAAGAAGAAGATCAACGCCCAGATCAAGGCGGCGGAGAAGCTCGAATCGCAGCTGGAGAAGAAGGAGCGCGACCGGCTCCTGCAGCTGGAGCGGGACGCCGCGGACAAGGCGCAGACGGCCTGGCTCTCCTCCGGCGCGGTCAAGGACGTCAGCGGCGAGGCGAGCGAGGCCGGGGCGGCGGCGGTGGCCTTCGCGACGTCCCAGATCGGCAAGCCGTACGTCTGGGGAGCGGAGGGGCCGGGTTCGTACGACTGCTCCGGTCTGACCTCCCAGGCCTGGCTGGCGGCGAAGCGGCCGATCCCGCGCACCTCGCAGGAGCAGTGGCGGCTGCTGCCGCGCATCGACATCCAGGACATGCGCCCCGGCGACCTGATCATCTACCACGCCGACGCCAGCCATGTCGGGATGTACGTCGGCGACGGCGCGATCGTCCACGCCCCGCGCCCCGGCCGCAACGTCACGCTGGCGGGCGCGGGCTCGATGAAGATCCTCGGCGTGGTCCGCCCGGACAAGTAGGAGCACCGGCAGGAGTTCCGGAGGCGCGGCGCCATGTGAGCGGGGCCACGCCGCCGTTCGTGGGCGCGTGATGTTTGTCATGGGCGCTTCCCCGCCCGTACGGCGGCCCATCGCGCCGGATCCGTGTCGGGACGCGGCTTATGACGGCGCATATGACAGGGGCCGGTTCCCGTGCGCCATTCCGTTCCCCCACCGCGTACCGCTATCGTCCCCGACTGGCGGATCGTCGATCGTCGACCCGCCGCGCCCTCGGGGGGAGGGAAGGAAACTCGAACCGATGCCCGTACCCGTACCGCAGCAGCGATCCGTTCCCGCTGCGGAGACCTCGCACGGCGACCTCACCCTGCTGGTGATCGAGGACGACCCGGCGGGCACCACCATCACCGTCCCCGAGCTCTCGGCAGCGGCCGGCACCCGGGTCCGTATCCGTACCGCCCGCAACCTCACCGAGGCCGCCCGGCTGCTCACCGACGACGTCGACTGCATCCTGCTGGACCTCGCACTGCCGGTCACCGGCTCCGGGGCCGAGCCGGCCGAGCCCGGCTCCGAGCGGGCCGAGCCGCTCTCCGAGCGCGCCGACGAGCTGGCGGCCCTCACCCACGTACTGCGCATCGCACCGCTGCACGCGGTCCTCGCGCTGACCGCCGAGGACGACACGGAGCTGGCGGCCGAGGCGGTACGCGTCGGGGCGCAGGACTACCTCTTCCGGGGCGAGCTGGACGCGCGCGTCCTGAGCCGCGCCATCCGCTACGCCGTGGAGCGCAAGCGCGCCGACATCGCCCAGCACCAGCTCACCGAGTCCCGGCTGCGCGCCCAGGAGAACGCCCGCCTGGAACGCGGCCTGCTGCCCACCCCGCTGCTGGACGGCTCCGACCTGAGCTTCGCCGCCCGCTACCGCCCCGGCCGCAGCCGCGCCCTGCTCGGCGGCGACTTCTACGACGTCGTCCGCACCCCGGACGGCACGGTGCACGCGATGATCGGCGATGTCTGCGGTCACGGCCCGGACGAGGCGGCGCTCGGCGTCGAGCTGCGGATCGCCTGGCGGGCGCTGACCCTGGCCGGGCTGTGCGGGGACGACCTGCTCTCCACGCTCCAGCAGGTGCTGGAGCACGAACGGCAGAGCGAGGAGATCTTCGCGACGCTCTGCACCGTCGACATCACGCCCGACGGGCGACGCGCCGGACTCTGCCTGGCCGGCCACCCCGCACCACTGCTCGCCCGCCACGGCCGGCCGGCCCGGCTGCTCCCGTACGAGGACGGCGGCCCGGCGCTGGGGCTGCTGCCGCGGGCCCGCTGGCCGCGCCGGCAGGTGGAGCTGGGCGGCGCGTGGAGCCTGATGATGTACACCGACGGGCTCATCGAGGGGCGCGTGGGGACCGGCGGCAGCGAGCGGCTCGGCCAGGACGGCATGGTCGCGATGGTCAACGGCCGGCTGGAGCAGGGCCTGGCGGGCGAGGAGCTGCTGGAGGCGGCCGTCGCCGAGGTGCGGGAGCTGAACGGCGGCGAGCTGACCGACGATGTGGCGGTCCTGCTGCTGGGCCGCGATCCGGAGCGGATACGACGATGGGGTGGCAGCGCACCGCGCTCCCACCCCGCGTCATCCGTGGCCGGACGCCCCCTGGGCGTTCAGCGCCCGCCGTTGTAGGGACCGTACGGGCCGTCGCTGCTGGAGCCGCCCCTGCGGCCACCGCCGCCACCGGAGACCTCCTTGAGCGCGGGGCGCACGTCGACCATGAACACGATCGACGCGACGACACCCGCGAGCTGCAGGAAGAGCATCGGGATGAGCAGGTTCACCGCTACGGCGATGCCGAGGATGATCAGCCAGAACGACTTCTTCTTCTTGTCGGCGGCACGGTAGGCGTCCTCACGGGCGGTCGCCGCGAAGACGAACGCGACCACGGCCAGCACCAGCATCGCCAGATAGAGCAGCTGGAGAATCGTGCCGAATCCTGAGAGCAACATGCTGTGTACCGCCTAGTGAGTGGATGAGCGCCCTGCGGCCGGGAGGGCCAAGGTACCGGGACAACGAACCGGCCACCCGTAAAGG
Organism: Streptomyces sp. iso_384; assembly: GCF_056172905.1. Taxonomy (NCBI): domain Bacteria; kingdom Bacillati; phylum Actinomycetota; class Actinomycetes; order Kitasatosporales; family Streptomycetaceae; genus Streptomyces; species Streptomyces sp. iso_384. The sequence continues at coordinate 369,011 of NZ_JBWBTT010000001.1, read as the reverse complement.
TGCCCGCCCCGCGTCCCGGTCACGCGTACCGCGTCGGGGAAGGACCCGTGAGGGTCACTTGCCGTCAGCCGGCGGGGTCTTCCTGGCCGCGGGCTTGCGCGGTGCGGGCGTCTTCTTGGCCGGCGCGGCCTTGGCCTCGGCGGACTTCACCGGGGCGGCGGGCGCGGCCTTCGTCGCGGCGGGCTCGGCCGGAGCGACGGGCGATGCCTTCGTGGCGGCGGGCTTGGCGGCGGGCGCGGCCTTGGGGCTCGCCTTCGGCCGGCTCTTCGGCTCGGCCTCGACGACGGCGGCGATCTCGACGATCTCCTCCGCGGTCTCCCCGCGCCAGGTCCGTACGGTCTGCTCGCCGTGCTCGGCGACCTTCTCGTACGTCTCCCGGGCCTTGATCGCGTACTCGGCGGCCACGCCCACACTGCGCAGCGCCAGGTCCTGAGCGCTCTCGCCCAGCTTCTTCAGGTCGGCGGCGTCGAACGAACCGAACACCTCGGTGACCTTCGCCTGCACGGTGGCCTGGGCCTCCTTGGCCTGCGTGCTCACCTTCTCCTGCACGGCCTTGGGGTCGGTGTTGCGCACGGCGTCGATCCGCTCGGGCGCCTCGGCCCGCAGCTGCTCGATCAGCGCCGGGACCTTGCGCGCCTGCTGCACGGCCAGGTCGGCCGTACCGGCGGCGAAGTAGAGGGGCGTGGGGTCGGTGAGGGTCTTGCGCAGGTCATCGGTGATGGCCATGACTGTGGTCCTCCCGGATCATCAGGTCCAGCTGCTAGCTGTGAGGGTCTTGGTCTTTGGTGACGTCCGTACCGGCGTCGTCGCCGTTACGGGTCCCGGCATCGCCGTCCGCGTCGCTGTCGGTGTCCGCTTTCACGCCATCGGCGGAGTCGACGTCCTCGTCGGGCCCGGGCGCGAATCCGTTCTCGCGGCGGAAGGAGTCGTAGATCTGCAGCAGAACGTTCTTCTGCCGCTCGTTGATCGACGGATCGGCCAGAATGACCGCCCGCGTCTCCAGCTCCTCCCGCTCCCGCTCGTCGAGGATCCCCGCACGGACGTACAGGGTCTCGGCCGAGATCCGCAGCGCCTTGGCGACCTGCTGGAGCACGTCCGCGCTGGGCTTGCGCAGACCTCGCTCGATCTGGCTGAGATACGGGTTCGACACCCCGGTGGCATCGGCGAGCTGCCGCAGCGAGAGCTGCGCTGCACGGCGCTGTTCCCGCAGGTACTCACCGAGATTGCCGACGTTGAGTGATGCCATGGCTCGATAGTGCATCACTCTTGCTAACTTTTGCAAGCACATGCTTGCAAAAGTGTCGCGCGCCACGGCCGCCCTCGTGAGCGACCGGGCGCGGACACCGACGGCGCCCTCCGCGTGGCCACCAGCAGCCGCATGCCTCCCGGCGCCCGGCCGACCCGGTGGGCCGCGAGACGCCGGCCGGAAGGTTCCCTGGTCCGCGCCGCGGGAGCGGACGGCATCCTCGTACGTTCCGGTCGCGCACCTCTTCGCCGCGTCGACGGACCGGGGGCGTGGCGGCGTACCGGGTCATAGCCCCTGCCGCCGCGCCGGCAGAGGTCAGCGCGCCGGCGGGAGGCAGCAGGGCGGCCGGTCAGCCGGCCGTCACGGCCCGGTGCGCGGCGGCGAGGATCTCCTCGGAGACCGGGGAGCCCGCAGTGGCCCGGGACAGGACGAGCGCACCGAACAGGGTGCAGAGGCGGGCGATGCCGTCCTGGTCGTCGGTGGCGAGGAAACCGGCGAAGTCGGCCACCCCCTCGGTGTAGACGCGACGAGCCTCCTGCCCCCCGCCTTCGCGCGCGATATCGGTGGCGAGCGCGGCAACCGGGCAGCCGTCCGCCGGGTCGTCGCGGTGCCCGACGGAGAGATAGGCGTCGATCAGGGTCCGCTGGGCGGCATCGCGCTGCCCGTCGGAGCTTTCGAGACCGGCCGAACGGCGCTGGGCGAGCTCGGCGAAGGCGTGGGCGACGGCCTCGTCGACGAGCGCCTCCTTGGAGGCGAACTGCTTGTAGAAGGCGCCGTGGGTCAGCCCGGCCGCCTTCATCAGGTCGGCGACGCTCACCTGCGTGCCCTGCTCCCGGAACAGCCGCGAGGCGTTCTCCACCACCCTGCGGCGGTTCTCCTCCGCCTGCGCCTGCGATACGCGGCCCATGGCCACCTCCTCCGTGAACCCCATTTGGATGTCGACTGGCATCTATCGTAGACCCGTGTTTAGATTGGCTGCGTAATCTAATTTGTGCGGGTGGCCTGCGGCGCCCGCCAGGACCGAAAGCAGAGGCGGACATGGAGCTCAAGAACACGGTCGCGGTCGTCACCGGCGCCAATCGAGGGCTCGGGCGGCACCTGGCAGCCCAGCTCGTCGAGCAGGGCGCCAAGGTCTACGCGGCGGCCCGCCGCCCGGAGACGGTCGATCTGCCGGGCGTGACCCCGCTGCGGCTCGACGTCACGGACCAGGAGTCGATCCAGGAGGCCGCCCGCATCGCCTCGGACGCGACACTCCTCATCAACAACGCGGGCGTATCCACCGGCGCGACGCTGGTCGGAGGCGACCTGGGCCAGGTGCGCCGGGAGATGGAGACCAACTTCTTCGGCCCGCTTCTCACGACCCGGGCCTTCGCCCCCGTCATCGAGGGCAACGGCGGCGGCGGCGTCCTCAACGTCCTGTCCGCCCTGTCCTGGTTCCATCCGGCAGGACTCGGCTCCTACGCCGCCGCCAAGGCTGCCGCCTGGGCACTGAGCGACGCGACCCGAGAGGAACTGGCCCCCCGCGGCATCGCCGTCTCCGCGCTGCACGTCGGCTACATGGACACCGACATGGCCGTGGCCGTACCCGCCGACCAGAAGGCCGACCCCGTAGAGGTCGCGGCTCAAGCCCTGCGCGCGATCGAGGAGGGCCTGCCCGAGGTCCTCGCCGACGAGACCAGCCGACTGGTCAAGGCGTCGCTGTCGGGCACGCCGGCGGCGGCCTGAGCCGCACTCGCCTTCCGGCCCATCGCCCACGTCGAAGGACATCGCATGCCGCTCTGTGGCTGACTCCGGAGGACGTCGAGCGCATGCGGTCCGAGATCTTCGAGGTGATCCACCGCCATCGGCACAGTGAGGCCGAAGCGCCGCAAGGGGCCTCCCCCGTATCACTGCAGGTACAGGCACTTCCCGTGCCGGGCACCGTGGATCTCGGCTCCGGTGACGCATGATCTCGTACGACATAGCGGCGCCCGGGCCGCCCGCGTACCGGGACATCGACGTCCTGCGCCGGGCTTGCCGCTCACACCGCCTCGGTGACCGGCGACGTGGTGCACTTCCTCGCCTTCTCCTGGTCCACCACGCGTACGGCGGGCCGTCGCAGGTCGGCTCCAGGAGCCCGAACCCGCGCCGTCGCCGGAGCAGTGACCGAACTCCGTACACCGCCTGCCGATGTCGCGACGGGCCTCGTGCCGACCGGTCGGGTTCAGCGAGGCGCGAGGAGGCAGAACTCGTTGCCTTCCGGGTCGGCCAGGATCGTCCAGGAGATCGCGGACGCATCGAAATCGGGGTCGGTGGCGCCCAGCGCGCGCAGTCGGTCCGCTTCCGCGGCCAGGTCGTCACCCGGGTAGGGGCGGACGTCGAGGTGGACGCGGTTCCACCCGCTCTTGGTGTCGGGGGTACGGACGAACTCCAGGTAGGGCCCGACGCCCTTGGCGGAGCGCAGGGTCGCAAGGTCGTCGGTGACCGCGTGCAGCGTCCAGTCCATCGCCTCGCCCCAGAACCGGGCCATCTCCCGTGGGTCGGCGCAGTCCACCACCACCGCGGCGATCGGCCCGGTGTCCCGGTAGACGGGACGGGGCTCCAGGACACAGAACTCGTTGCCTTCCGGGTCCGCCATGACCGTCCAGGGGACGTCGCCCTGTCCCACATCGGCGAGCGTCGCGCCGAGTCCCTTCAGGCGCTCGACCAACTCCGCCTGATGGGCCGCCGAGGTGGTGGCCAGATCGAGGTGCACGCGGTTCTTGACCGTCTTGGGTTCCGGGCGGGCGATGAGGTCGATGCAGACGGCCGTCGGGCCGGGGTAGGTGAAGCCCACGGGTTCGAGGTTGGTCACGCCGGGGCCCTCGCTGTCGACACCCCAGCCGAGCGCCTCCGCCCAGAACCGGCCGAGCGCGGAGTCGTCATGGGCCTTCATGTTGATCTGCACGAGTCGCGTTGCCATGCCGCAGATCCTAGAAGCCGCGCCGGCTGCTCAGGCCGATGGGGACCGGCGGTCGCGCTCGTGCTCGTGCCCGGCCCTCCCCGAGCCGAGAACCTCGACTCCCGGGCCTCCCCGACCCGAGAACCTCGTCTCCCGGGCCTTGCCTTCGAAGATCATTCCGTTGGAGCCTGGGAGGCATGCCTACTCTTCCGACCTTCGTCCTCGTCCACGGAGCCTTCGCGAACTCGTTCTCCTACGCGCCGCTCCAAGCCGAACTCGGCCTGCTCGGGCATCGTTCGGTCGCGGTCGACCTTCCGGGGCACGGGTTCGGGGCCACGTACCCCGCCGCCTACCAGACGCCCCAGGATCTCGGTGCGCTGGCCGCGGAACCGGGGGCCATCAAGGGCGTCACCCACGCGGACAACGTGGCCCACGTGATCGAGGTCCTGGAACGGGCCAAGCGGAACGGGCCCACCGTCCTCGTCGCCCACAGCCGGGGCGGCGCCACGGCCACCGCCGTCGCCAACGCCCGGCCGGACCTGATCGACCGGATCGTCTACGTCTCCGCCTGGTGCCCCGTCGATCTGGACGTGAACGACTACTACGCCCAGCCGGAGATGGCCGATGTCGACGCGGGAGCCCTGGCCCTCGCGGTCGTCGGGAACCCGGCCGAACTCGGGCTGCTGCGGGTCAACTTCCGTACGGCCGACCCGACGGCGCTCGCCGCGTTCAAGCAGGCGTTCGCCGCCGACCTCACCGATGACGAGTTCCGGACCTTCCTCAACACCTTCCAGCCCGACGAGAACCTCGACGTCGGTACGTCGGCCGACCGGGCCCAGGCCGCGACCTGGGGCCGGGTGCCCCGGACCTATGTGCGCCTGGCCGCCGACACCAGCCTTCCGCCCGCCGTTCAGGACCGCATGATCCGCGAGGCCGACGCGCTGACGCCCGACAACCTCTTCGACGTCCGGACCCTCGAAGGCAGCCATCTGCGCTGGCTCGTCCACCCGAAGCCGGCCGCCGAGCTGCTCGCCGGACTCGCCGCGCTCTGACGCCCGTTCGGGGCGGCCGGCGACCGGCCTCGCCATGCTGCCGGCCGCCGTGGCCATCGGAGCCGTCTCGCTGGGCCTTTCGGCCCGGCTCGCCGCCCGGTTCGGCGAGCGGGCCGTCCTGCTGACCGGGATCGGGCTGCTGATCACCGCCCTCGGACTGCTCGCCAGGCTGCCGGTGCGCGCGGACTACGTCACCGATCCGCTGCCCGTGATGCTCCTCGCGGCCGGGTTCGGGCTCGCGTTCCCGGCGCTGACCTAGCTCGGCATGTCGGGCGCGGGCGACGACGACGCCGGGCTCGCCCCGGGCCTCTTCACCACGACCCAGCAGATCGGCATGGCCCTCGGCGTGGCCGTCCTGTCCGCCTGGCCGCCGGCCGGACCGAGGCGCTCGGCGCCGCCGGACTCTCCTCGGCCGAGGCCCTGACCCGGGGGCTGCCGGCTGGCGTTCACCGTCGGTGCGGGGCTGCTCGCGGCGGTCTTGGCCGTCGCGGACCTGATGCTCCGGCCGGGGCGCACCGGCGGAGCACCCGAGAGCCCAACACCGAGTATCGGTAACGGCGTTGGGCCCCGGCGTGGGCCCGTGGGCCCCTGACAGGACGGCCGGCCGACCCTACCGTCCATGCGAGTGGACCCTCGTACCCCCGCTCGTGCCCCGCTCGCCCCACGCGCCCTGCCGCCGCCCGACCGCTTCGAGGGAGACCTGATGTGCCGATCCTGCGCAACCACCGCCGCACCGGCCGATACGTCCGTGAACGCTCAGGCTCCGGTCCACGGGGCGTCCCGGCGGGGGCTGCTGGCCGGCCTGGGCCTGGGCGCGCTCGCCGTGAACCTGAGCCTGTCGGCCGGGGCGTCCACGGCGGTGGCGGCGGAAGCGGAAGCGGCGGCCGCGGCTGCGACGGAAGCAGCGGCAGCGGCGGCCGCGAAGAACGGGGCGTGGGCCAATCCCGCCCCGGGCCGGTTCCCGTCCGGCGGCCACTACGGCGCACCCAGAGGCGGCGCGTCCCACGCCGGCCAGGACGTCAGCAACTCCACGGGCACCGCCGTCCACGCGGCCGCGGCCGGCAGGGTCGTCCGCCGGTCGTGGGGCGGAGGCCTGCCCGGCCGGACCGGTAACGCCCTGGTCATCGCGCACGGCGGCAACCAGTACACGTACTACGGGCACCTCAGCGCCTACCGGGTCGCCCTCAACGCCACGGTCAGCGCCGGACAGCGGATCGCCGACATGGGGGCGACCGGCAATGTGACCGGGCCGCACCTCCACTTCGAGACGCACGCCGGAAGCCTCGGCAGCACGGTGAACCCGGTCGGATTCCTGGCCGCCCGGGGCGTGGACCTGTCCGGCGGCTGGTCGAGGATCGACCCGGGCGCGAGCGGCGCGACGGTCGTCGTGATCCAGCGCCTGATGACCCGGCGCGGCCACACGTTGGTGGCCGACGGGCAGTACGGTTCCGTGTCGGTCGCCGCCGTCAAGCGGTTCCAGAGCTCCAAGGGGCTGGTGGCCGACGGCCAGGTCGGTCCGGCCACCTGGCCCGTGCTCGTGTACACGCTGCGGCAGGGCAGCAGCGGGGACCACGTCCGGGCCCTGCAGACCGCGCTGAACAAGCGCAGCGCCCGGCTGACCGTCGACGGCGGGTTCGGCTCCGTCACCACGAGCGCCGTCCGCGCCTACCAGAGCGCCAACCGCCTGGTGGCCGACGGCGAGGCGGGCCCGGTGACCTGGCGGGCGCTGACCGGCTGACCCGCCGCCGAGTGTGGGGCACACGGTGACGCGTGCTGTCCCGCAGGCCGCCCGGCAGGGCGGCCGTGGTCGGCCATGAACGGTCCGGCGGCCGGTTATGGTCGACCACACAGACCACTGCACCAACGCACGCCACCGCACCACCACTTCACCTCCCCACCGCGCCGAAGGCCACGCAGGAGACCCGGCATGAGCACGCGATACGCCCCGGGCGACGACCGCACCGCGCTCGCGGTCCCCGCCTTCGACGCCGTGCTCTGCGACCTCGACAACGTCGTCCGCTTCTACGACACCGCCCCGCTCGCCGCCCTGGAGCGGGCCGCCGGACTGCCGGAGGGCGCGACGGCCGAGGTCGCCTACGCGCCCGAGGTCGATCTCCCGCTGCTCCTGGGCCGGATCACCCCGGCCGCCTGGGTGGAGGCCATCGCCGCAGGGCTCACGGAGCGGGTGGGCGCGGACCGGGCCCGCGAACTGGGCCGGGCCCTCGCGGACGCGCCCTTCCGGGCCGACGAGGAAGTGGTGGCGCTGCTGCGGCGGGCCAGGACCCACGTCCCGCTGGTGCTCGTCACCAACGCCACCCTTCAACTGGACGACGAACTGGCCCTGTTGGGCCTGACCGACCTGGCCGACGCGGTCGTGAGCAGTGCGGTGGAGCAGGTGGCCAAGCCCGACCCGGCCATCTACCGCATCGCGGCCGAGCGGGCGGGCGTACCGGCGGCTCGGTGCCTGTTCGTGGACGACCGGCGGGAGAACGTCGACGCGGCCGTCGCCCTCGGCATGACCGGCGTCCTCCACCGCGAACCGGCTGACCTGCGCGCCGCGTTGGGGCCGTACGCGGAGCGGGCTCCGCGGCCCGGCCGGGAGCGGTGACCCCGTGGACCGCGAGCCGGAAGTGCTGTCCGGTGGGATGGCCAGCGCCGGAGCCGTCCTCCGCCGCGGTGACGCAGTCGAACGTCCCGCCCCACCGCACGTGGCCGTCCTGCACGCCCACCTCCGGGCGCTGCGCGGGCAGGGTTTCGACGGTGCGCCCGTGCCCCTGGGCGTCTCCGCCTCCGGCCTCCGCGAGCGACTCTCGTACCTGCCCGGCGAGGTCGCCGTCGCCCCGTACCCTGCCTGGGCCTGGACGGACGAGGCCCTGCGCTCCGTGGGGGCACTGCTCCGGCGGATGCACGACGCGGCGGAGGCCGTACCGTTCGACCGCGCTGCGGACTGGCCCGCCGAGCTGGCCGACCCCCTGGGGGCGGCCGCTCCCGGCGCGGTGATCTGCCACAACGACGGGTGTCTGGAGAACGTCGTGTTCCGGGGCGGTGGCGCGGCCGCCCTCATCGACTTCGACCTGGCCGCGCCGGGCCGCCCGGTGTGGGACGTGGCCATGGCGGCGCGTTACTGGGCGCCGATGCGGGGGCGCGCCGGTCTCGACCCGGCGCACCGGCTGCGGGTGCTGGCCGACGGCTACGGGCTGGGGCGCGCGGACCGGGCGGCCCTGCCCGGGGTGATCGAGCAGGCCACCGCCGTGTGCCGGGCGTTCGTCGAGTCGCGGGTGGCGCGGGGGGACGCGGCGTACGTGGCGGCGTACGCGGAGAGCGGCCGGGCGGCGTGGGACCGGCACCAGAGCCGGCTGGCGGGCCGTCGCCGGGAGCTGGCCGCCGCCCTGCTCGCCGACTGACCAGCGCCTGGCGCAGCCATGCGACTTCGGCCCCGCAGCCGTCAGCCGCGCGGCCTCGGCTCCAGGCCCGTCCGCAGCTGGACGAACGCGTCCTCGGCCGCCTGCACCGCGCCCGCGTAGACCCGGTCCGCGCTCTCCCCCGCGTCGATCCGCCGCCAGTTGTCCAGGGCCAGGATGCGCAGGACGGCGACGATCTGCCCGGCCGCGAGCCGTTCGGACACCCCGCCGCCCAGCGCCCGGGCGAGGGCTGCCTCGGAGCGGCCCTGGTAGGCGTGCATCCGGGCCACCAGCGACGGCGTCCCGTACAACAGGCGGTGGAACGCCAGCACTTCGGGTACGTCGCACAGGCCGGTCACCGGGTCGCGCCGGTCGAGGCCGTCGAGGAAGTGCCGGCGCAGGGCGTCCAGCGGGCTGTCGCCGGAGGTCCGTCCGGCGACCACCCGGGCGGCCTCGTCCTCGTGGTCGGCGAACCGGTGCAGCACCAGGTCCTCCTTGGCGGGGAAGTACCGGAACAGCGTCGGCTTGGAGATGTCCGCCGCTGCCGCCACCTCCGCCACCGACACCTTGTCGAAACCGCGCTCCAGGAACATCGCGATGGCGGCGTCGGAGACCGCCTGGTACGTCAGCTGCTTCTTGCGCTCCCGCAGACCGAGCGGCGCAGGGGGCCGCCGCCGCGCGTGGCCGGACCCGCGGGCGGACCCGCTTCCGGGCTCGTTCCCGGGTCCGCCTCCGGGCTGGTTCCCCGGCCCGCCCACGGGTTCGTTCCCGGCGTTCTCTCCGCTCATGACCATGAAGCGTACGCCCTTGATCTCAAGCGGACTTGACGTCGCCGCCCGGGGCCCGGGAGCCCTCGGCCGTCCTGCGGACCAGCGCCTCCACCCCGTCCAGCAGGCGTTCCATGCCGAAGGTGAACTCGTAGTCCGCCTCGTCCGGCTCGCTCATCACCCCGGTCTCCAGCTGCCGGGTGATCCCGGGGTGCCGCTCGGGGTCGACGAGCCGCTTGAGGGTGCGTTCGTAGGAGGCCATCAGTTCCTCGGGCGTGATCCCGCGCGTGGCGACGGCGGCCGCCAGGTCGCTCACCATCAGCGCCTCGCTGCGGACGAAGTTGGAGATCAGCAGGATCACCGAGGTCTTGTCGCCCTCGGCGAGGCCGGTGCCTCCCAGCGCCTGGAGCCCCTGCTCCCACCACGCGATCGAGTTCGGCGTCGCGGGCGGGCCGCCGATGGGGATCCGGAGCGCCCAGAGGTTCGCGCGGTAGCGGTCGCGCTGCGCCGACGCCCATTCGGTGAGCGCCGCCCGCCAGCCCGCGCCCGTCTCCAGGGCGGTCAGGGGCTCCGGCGGGCCGACGGCCGCCTCCTGCATCAGGACGTACAGCTCGTCCTTGGCGGAGACGTACCGGTACAGGGACATCGTGGACGCGCCGAGTTCCTGGGCGACCCGGCCCATCGACACGGCCCCGAGCCCGTCGGCCGCCGCGACACCCACCGCCGCGGCCACGATCCGCTCCAGGCTCAGGCCGGGCTTCGGGCCCTTGGCCGGGCGGTCCCGCAGCCCCCAGGCCGCCTCCAGGCTGGCCGGCAGGTCGCCGCCGTCGCCGCCGCTCTTCTCCGTCACCGCATCCCCTTCGCCCGGCGTCTCGTCCACGCCGCCGCCGCGTCCCGCGCCCCCGTACGCCTTGACCCCATCCTAGGGATGCGTAATGCTTACGCAATAACGCGTATGTCATACGCAGAAAAATGCGGAAGAGGTCCCGACATGACCGGCCCGAACGACCCGAACCCTCCAGCCGACACCCGTACAGCCACCGGCATCAGCACCGGCGAAGCCCCCACCATCGAGGCGTACGGCCTCACCAAGTCCTACGGAAAGCCCGCCGTCCGGGTCCTCGACGGCATCGACCTCCAGGTCGGGCGCGGCACCGTCTTCGCCCTGCTCGGGCCGAACGGGGCCGGCAAGACCACCACCGTCCGGATCCTCGCGACGCTGACCGAGGCCGACTCCGGCACCGCCCGTGTCGCGGGGTACGACGTCGTCGCCGACCGGAGCGCGGTGCGCCGCTCCATCAGCCTCACCGGCCAGTTCGCCGCCGTGGACGAGACCCAGACCGGCGAGGAGAACCTGCGGATGATGGCCCGGCTCACCGGGCAGTCCCGGGCAGCCGCCCGGCGCCGGGCGGCGGAGCTGCTGGAGCGCTTCGACCTCACCGCGGCGGCCCGCCGCCCCGTCCGCACGTACTCCGGAGGCATGCGCCGCCGCCTCGACCTGGCCGCCGGGCTGGTGGGCTCACCGGAGCCCGGGGTGTTCTTCCTGGACGAGCCGACCACCGGCCTCGACCCACGCAGCCGCCAGGAGCTCTGGGAGGTCGTCCGGGGACTGGCCGCGCGCGGGGCGACCGTCCTGCTCACCACCCAGTACCTGGAGGAGGCCGACCGCCTCGCCGACCGGATCGCCCTGCTGAACCGGGGCCGCATCGCTGCCGAGGGCACTGCCGCCGACCTCAAGTCCCGGGTCGGCGGGCACCGCCTCGATCTGGTCCTCACCAGCCGCGAGGCCTATCTCCACCTGGCCGCCCGGGCCGTCCACCACTCCCCCGAGACCCTCACGCTCGGCCTCCCCACCGACGGCTCGGCGGCCCAGGTGCGCGCCCTGCTCGACGAGATCGATCCGACCGGCAGCACGATCGAGAGCTTCCGTCTGCACAGCGCGACCCTCGACGACGTCTTCCTGGCCCTGACCTCGAACGCGCCCACGGCCCCGAACGCGCCGACTCCCCCGAGCACGCCCACGATCCCGGAGGCATCCAGCCGTGTCTGACACCGCCGTTCAGCAGAGAAGCCCCGCCCGGCACACGGACGCGGCCGTACCGGACCCCGGCCGCGGGCCCGGCCCGCTCACCCACACCGTCGTCATGGCCGCCCGCGCCCTGCGCATCAGCAGCCGCAACATCGACGCGCTGATCACGTCCCTGGCCCTGCCGATCATGCTGATGCTGATCTTCGTCTACTTCTTCGGCGGCGCGATCGACACCGGCACGGACTACGACTCGTACGTCATGTACGTCGTCCCGGGCGTCCTGCTCCTGTCCGCCGGGTTCGGCGCCGCGACCACCGCCACCGCCGTCAGCGAGGACATGAAGGGCGGCATCATCGACCGCTTCCGCTCCCTGGACGTGGGCGGTACGCCGGTGCTCGCCGGGCACGTGGCGGCCAGCACCGTCCGCAATCTCTGCGCCACCACCCTGGTCTTCGGCGTCGCGCTGCTGATCGGCTTCCGCCCGGCCGCCACCTGGAGCGGCTGGCTCCTGGTGGCCGTCGTGCTGGTGGCCTACATCGTGGCCCTGTCCTGGATCTCGGCGGCGATCGGCCTGCTGGCCCGGACCCCGGAGGCGGCGAGCGGCTTCACGTTCTTCATGTCGTTCCTGCCCTACCCGAGCAGCGCGTTCGTCCCGACCGAGAACATGCCGGACTGGCTGCACGGCTTCGCCGACCACCAGCCGATCACCCCGGCGATCGAGTCGCTGCGCGGGCTGCTGCACGGCCAGGACGTGGGCAGCACCCCCTGGATCGCGCTCGCCTGGGCCGCCGGAATGCTCGTCGTGGCGATCAGCGCCTCCGGGACGCTGTTCCGGATCCGGACGCGCTGACCCGCCGGCCCTTCAGCGACCCGCCGGCCGTTCAGCACACGCCGAACGGCTCAGCACACGCCGAACGGCTCAGAACACATCCGGGCACCACGGCCGCCGGCCCGCACGGAACACCGCGTCCGCCGTCGTCGCCGCGCCCGCCCGCAGCTCCTCGGCCCGGCCCAGGTCCACCAGCCGCCGCACGGACTCGTCGCCCAGATACAGCGTGGACAACTCCCCCACTCCCAGGGCCAGATCGGCGCTCCGGGTGGTCGGGGTGCAGCGCGCGCCGGAGGGCGATGCGTCCAGCAGGAAGCGGCCGCCGGCCAGGCCCGCCTCGTCCAGCACCTCCAGGACGAGCGACGCCTCGGTGCCGTAGATCCGGGCCTCCAGGGCACGCGGCACGTCCAGCATCCGCAGCCACAGCCAGTCCGTGGTGGTGACGATCCGGGCCGCGCGCGGGTCGGGGAGGAGCAGCGGGAGCAGGTCGTCGGGTGCGCGGTAGCCCGAGCGGACGGTGGTGATCCAGTCGACCGAGCAGAGGTAGTGCCACAGGGCCCGCTCCGCCGCCGGGTTCGCCGCGATCAGGTCCCGTACGGAGGCGGTGTTCAGCGGCTGCTTGGAGTCGCCCCACTTGTCGTCCACGCCGTACACCAGCAGGCCGTCGACCGTGCCGTCGGCGGCGCGGTGCACCACGTAGAACGGCTCGGTCCAGGTCTCGTGCGCCGCGCGGGGCGCGACGCCCGTACGGGTCCGCCACCACCGCTCGTCGCGGCCGACGACGCCGGGCTGCCGGGCCGCCAGCGCCGCGTGCACCTCGGGGCCGGTCTTGCGGATCTCCGCGCCGTCGACCATCTCGATCCGGCCGCCGCCCGCCGGCTGCCCGGAGCGGCGCGGGTCGAGCCCGGCGCGGGGCACGGAGACCTCCCACTCGGCGGCCCAGGCGGCGGGGCCGAAGCCGTACCGCCCGTAGATCGGGTACTCCGCGGCGATCAGCGAGGCGACCGCCTCGCCGCGCTCCTTGGCCGCCGCCAGGTCCGTCGCCATCATCCGGCTGAGCAGCCCGCGCCGGCGGTGCGTGGGCGTCACCGTCACACCGGTGATCGCGTCGGCCGTCACGGTGGCCCCGCCGACCACGGTCAGCTGCTGGGCGAACGAGCGGAAGGTCGCCACACAGCGCCCGGCGTCGAAAACGCCCTGCATACGGGAGAGGTCCGTATCGCCGAACCGGTCGGCGACCAGCTCCTCGCCCGGCTTCTCGGCGGCGGGGGTCAGAAAGCCGGTGCCCACCGCCTTCATCCAGTCGGCGATCTCGGAAGGGGTGACGGGGCGGACATCGAGGCTCATCCTCCCACGCTAGGCAGGCGCGCCTCAGAATGTCGCGCGAATTTCCCCGACCTCCGCCGCCCCGCCGAGCAGCGGCGAGCGCCCGATCCGGGCGACCACCGGGGCGTCCACGTCCAGCAGTTCCAGGGCCCGGGCCAGCACCGGGCCCAGCGCCCGGGTGGCGCCGTCGTCGATCTTGAAGGCGAGGGCCCGGCCGTCGGCCAGGGCCACTGCCTGGACCGCCTCGGCGCCCATCTTGGAGAGCGTCCCCGGCACCTCGCCCATCAGCCAGGTGTCCGGCCGCCGGGTGCCCGCGACGTACTCCGGATGGGCGCGCATCGCGTCCGCGACCCGGCGCTCGGCGCTGCCGGGCTCCGCCAGCACGAAGGACCGGAAGGCGCGGGCCAGCCCGGTCAGCCCGATCGCCATCAGCGGGGCCCCGCAGCCGTCCGTGCCGACCGCCGCGACGGGCTCGCCCGCCGCATCGGCGACGACCTGGCCCACGAGCTGCTGGAGCGGGTGGGCGGGGTCGAGGTAGGTAGCGGTGTCCCAGCCGTTGCGGACGCAGACAGCGAGCATGGCCGCGTGCTTGCCGGAGCAGTTCATGGTGATCCGCTCGCGTACGTTGCCGCCCGCGAGGTAGGTCTCCGCCTCCACCGGGCCCAGCGGCAGGTCCGGCGGGGTCTGCAGGTCGGCGGTGGTCAGCCCGTGCTCGGCGAGCATCTTCCGTACGAGGTCGAGGTGGAAGGGCTCCCCGGAGTGGCTCGCGGCGGCCAGCGCCAGCCGTTCGCCCGACAGGTCGAGACCGGCCCGCAGGATCGCGGCGGCCTGCATCGGCTTGTTGGAGGACCGAGGGAAGACCGGCGCCGTCGGATCGCCGATCGCCCGCTCCACGCTTCCGTCGGCGGCCAGCAGGACCAGCGACCCCCGGTGGTGGCCCTCCGTGAACCCGGAGCGCACGACCTCGGCCAGGACGGGCGGGGCGGGGGCCGGGGCGGGGGATATGGCGGACGGGGCGTCGGTCGACGTCATGGTGGCCTTCCGGGGACGGGGGTGCGGGACCCGCGCCCGGAAGGATCGCTTCAGGCGAGCAGGTCGTCTACTTGTGCTTCACCGTCACGGTACCTGCGGGCGATCTCCGCGCTGCAATCGTCGGCGGTGCGCTGGAGCTCGTGACGGCGGCGCGAGACCTGCTGTTCGTAGCGGACGAGCCGCCCCATCGCCGTGTGCAGTTCCTCGTCCGTCCGGGCGTCCAGATCGGACAGCTCGACCTCGGCGAGGGTCTCGGCGGCCAGCCGCCGGAACTCGTCGCCGCGCGGCGTCGTCAGCGTGACGTGCCGGGCGGAGGAGCGGTGCCGGGACGGGGTGTCGGCCAGGATCTCCGAGAGCCGGCTCACCACCGCCGCGTCCTCCACCGGCGCCTCCGGGTCCCGGCGGCGGGCCAGTTCGGCGCGCAGGATGTCGATCCGCCCCTGCACGAGCCGGCGTACGTAACCGATGTCGGCCTCGTCGCGCTGGGCGTCCCGGCGCAGCGTCCGCAGCTCCGGCAGCCGCAGCCCGCCGAAGCCCGCGTCGCCGCCGGACTGCTCGGGCACGGTGGCGGGCCCGGACACGGGTGCCTGGGCGGTCGGCGGCAGCGGCACGGGGCCCTGCCCTGGCAGACTGCGCTGTACGGGTGACCGCAGGGTGCTGGTGCGGTGACGTGCGCCCGGTACGGCACCGGGAGATTGTCCGGTTCCATATGTACTCATGCTGTTCCGTCCCCTCGACCGGTGCGTCGGCACACCGACATCGTGCATCGTGCCACTCCGCACGGTGCCGATGCAGGCGCTCTGTACCCGTTCAGCCCAAGATAGGTTGGTCTGTATGCGTGCAGTGGTACAGAGAGTGGACGGCGCGAGCGTCTCCGTCGCCGGTGCGGCGGACGACCCCTCGGCCCGTGGAATCGTCGGGGAGATCGTCGGCGAGGGCCTGTGCGTGCTGGTCGGGGTGACCCATGACGACACCCCCGAGAAGGCGGCGCAGCTGGCCCGCAAGCTCTGGTCGGTGCGCATCCTGGAGGGCGAGAAGTCCTGTTCCGATGTGCATGCGCCCCTCCTGGTGATTTCTCAGTTCACTCTCTACGGGGACGCCCGAAAGGGCCGCCGCCCCACCTGGAACGCCGCCGCGCCCGGCGAGGTCGCCGAGCCGCTGGTGGACGAGGTGGTGGCGCAGCTGCGGGCGCTGGGGGCGCAGGTGGAGACGGGCCGGTTCGGAGCGGACATGCGGGTCTCGCTCACGAACCACGGCCCGTTCACGGTGATCATCGAGGTGTAGCCGTACAGGGAGTGCCTACGGCTCGACGACCGTCTCCTGGGCGGCCGCCGTGTCCCCGGCGATCAGCTCCGCGTCGACGGCCACGTTCCGCTTGACCAGGGCCAGGGCGATCGGACCCAGCTCGTGGTGGCGGGCCGAGGTGGTGATGAAGCCGAGCTGGCGGCCCTCCTGGCCCTCCGCGGCCAGCCGCACCGGCGTCCCGTGTCCGGGCAGGTGCACCTCGCTGCCGTCCAGGTGCAGGAAGACCAGCCGGCGCGGCGGCTTCCCCAGGTTGTGGACGCGGGCCACGGTCTCCTGGCCCCGGTAGCAGCCCTTCTGGAGGTGGACGGCGGTGCCGATCCAGCCCAGCTCGTGCGGAATGGTCCGGTGGTCGGTCTCGAAGCCGACGCGCGGCCGGTGCCCCTCGACGCGCAGCGCCTCGTACGCCAGGATCCCGGCGGCGGGGCCGTGGGCGGCGGCGTACGCCTCCAGCCCCTCACGCGGCAGGAACAGGTCGCGGCCCTGCGGGGTCTCCCGTACGGCCACCGAGTCCGGGACCTCCGCGATGGAACCGGCCGGGAGGTGGACGACCGCGTGGTCGGCGGTGCGGTCGGCGACCTCGACCCGGTAGAAGAACTTCATCGACTCCAGGTAGGCGATCAGGTCGGCCTGGGTGTCGGGTTCGACGTGCATCCACACCGTCGTACCGTCGTCCACCAGATACATCGCGTGCTCGATGTGCCCGTTGGCGGAGAGGATGAGCGCTTCGGTCGCCTGGTGCGGGGCGAGGTCGCTGACGTGCTGGGTGAGCAGCAGGTGCAGCCAGCTCAGCCGGTCGTCGCCGGTGACGGTGACGACGCCCCGGTGGGAGAGGTCGACGAAGCCGTTGCCGTCGGCGAGGGCGCGTTGCTCGCGGAACAGGTCGCCGTAGTGCGCGGCGACACCTTCGTCGCGGCCTTCGGCGGGGACGGCGCCGGGCAGGGACAGCAGGGGGCTCTTCATGCGCCCAGCCTACGACTTGGCGGAGGCTTCCTCCGCTGCCTCCCTGGCGGCCGTGCACGAGGCGCAGCGGCCGAAGATCGCGAAGTGCTTCATATCGGTCTCGAAGCCGAAGTCGCCGCGGAGCTTCTCGGTGAAGTCGGCGACGACGGAGAGATCCGCCTCGATGACGTCCTGGCAGTCCCGGCAGACCAGGTGGATGTGGTGGTGGCGGTCGGCCAGGTGGTACGTGGGGGCGCCGTGCCCCAGATGGGCGTGGCTGACGAGCCCGAGCTCCTCCAGGAGCTCCAGGGTCCGGTACACCGTGGAGATGTTCACGCCGGACGCGGTCCTGCGCACCTCGCACAGGATGTCGTCCGGCGTCGCGTGCTCCAGGGCGTCGACCGCCTCCAGGACGAGCTGACGCTGGGGCGTCAGCCGGTAGCCGCGCTGCCGAAGATCGGTCTTCCAGTCGGTGCTCACCACACGCCCAGTCTAGGCGTGCGGTCAAACACCCGCGGCGGCTCTGTCCAGGCGTGCGGTCGAACACCCGCGGCGGCTCTACTTGAAGAACGCGATGCCGTCGTCCGGCATGTCCTCAAGATTCCGGGCCATCTCGGCGACCTCTTCGGGGGTGACGACCTTCTTCAGGTGCGCCGACATGTACGGGCGCAGCTCGACCTCGGGCGTCGCCTTCTCGCCGACCCACATCAGATCGCTCTTGACGTACCCGTAGAGCCGCTTGCCGCCGCTGTACGGGCCGGAGGCCGCCGTACGGGCCACCGCGTCGGTGACCAGGTCGATCTGCGGCTTCTGGTCGGCCAGCTCGCCGTACCAGATCTCGATGACGCCCTGGTCGCGGACCATGACGACCTCGACCTTGCGGTCCTTGTCGATGCGCCAGTAGCCGGTCTCCGTCTCCAGCGGCCGGACCTGCTTGCCCTCTTCGTCCAGGACCCAGGTGCGGGAGACGTACTCCAGGAAGTCACGGCCGTCGTGGCTGAAGGTGACTTCCTGGCCGAAGTTGCACTTCTCGGCGCCGGGGAAGTCGGACACACCCGCGCCCGCCCAGTTGCCGAGGAGGAAGGCCAGCGGGACGAGGTCCGGGTGGAGGTCGGACGGAATCTCGATCATGAGCGGCTCAGACGATCTGTGAGGGTACGAGGGGTGGGCGGAAACCGTGGGACGGCGAGGATCAGCGCTGGCCCTGGTACAGCTTCTTCACGGTGATCGCGGCGAAGGCGGTGACGCCGACGCAGACCAGGATCAGCAGGGCGGTGAAGAATGCCTCAAGCACAGGGAGCTCCTCGTGACGAGCGGGTGGCGGCGGTGACAGGGCCGGGCCCCCAGCCTAATGGGTGGGGGCCCGGCCTTCTCGTTCAGGTGTCGGCCGCGGGCGCGCGGCACGGGTCTCAGCCGAGCAGCTGATTCTGCAGGATCAGCGTCTGCTGGAAGGGGATGCGGCCCGTCTCCCGCTTTCCGGCACGCTCGTGCACGACGAGGGCGACCGTGTCGCCCGCCAGGGTGTACGCCTGCCGGACGTGCTCGGCGCCGAAGGGCGCCTGCTCGGCGAAGACGTACGTGGAGAGGTTCTCGACGTTGTTGGCCGAGCTCCAGGTGCCGTCGATCTCGGTGGTGTCCGTACGCTCCAGCGGTGTACCGGCCGAAGCGCCCACGTGCAGATCGTCGAGCAGCCGGCTCGCGAACGCCGTGGAGTTGAACCGCACCAGATAGATCCGGGACGTGGTGCCGTCCGGCATGGTCCAGCCGCGGGCCGCGATGTGGCGCGGCGCGGCGTCCTGGAGGAGCTGGGCCACCGACGTCCGGTCCTGCTGCCGGTAGGCGTCGAGGAACGTCTCCGTGGAGATCCAGCCGCCGGTCAGCTTCTTGTCCGGCACCGCTCCGGCGGGGGCCGGCAGCAGCAGGTCCCGCAGGTCGGCGTGGTGGATCTCGGCCGGGTTGCCGGCCGCGAACGGCCGGGGCGAACCGGCCGGGAGCGCGGGCAGCGACAGCTCCGGGTAGTCCCAGCGGCCGTCGCCCTCGGTGGCGAGCCCGGGTACGTCGGTCCGCTCCAGGGAGGCGATCCCGAAGGCCGTACCGGTGCCGAGCACCCCGAACGCCAGCGCGGCGGCCGTCCACCGCGCGACGGCCCGCAGCACCCGCCGGGGCGGCTTCGGCGACGCGTCGGGGCCGGGCGGGGCCTCGGGCGCCAGGGGCGGGGCCTCGGGCATCGCGGGGACCGCGACCGGTGCGGGCGCCTCTGCTGCCTCGGGGGTCACCGCCGTCCCGGGGGTCACCGTGGTCTCGGGGGTCACCGTGGTCTCGGGGGTCACCGTCTGGTCGCTCATATGTACTCCCCCGGGGAGGTGATGTGGTCGAGCTGGTCCTTCACCAGGTCCCGGACGGCGGACGGGCTGAACGGCTTGCTGCCGTTGGCCTCGACGCTCACCGAGACCTCACCGTCGTAGGCGATGCAGCTGACGCCGTCGAGGGTGTTCTTGTCGCCCTTCGGCAGCCGGTAGCAGGTCACCTTCTTGTGGCCGTCGATCGTCGGGCCCTTGCGGAAGTCACCGAAGGAGTCCAGCAGTTTCTTGCGGTCCAGGTACGTCTGGCGCACGGCCCGCTTGTCCCGCATCTTCACGATCTGGACGTTCACGACGAGGTCGTTCTCGGCCGAGGTGTACGAGCGCTGCGCCACGCCCTGGATGCGGAGCCGCTCGACCAGCTTGTTCAGCTCGCGGCGGTCCTTGCCGGCCAGCCCGCGCCCCATCTCCTTCATCGCGGCGGTGGCCTTCGCACCGCTCGTCTCGCTGTCGTTGCCGATCTCGCCGATGTCCGGGCCGAGCCGGTACCCCTGGGGGACCGGCAGCAGAAGCCGGGTCAGCTCGGTGTCGTGGCGGCCCCGGGACGGGTCGCCCGCCGGGTCCTTGCCGGTGGGCGCGTGGTCGTCGTCCCAGACGGCCGTGGTGACCTTGCGGTCGGCGGCGTTCACGGTGGCGTCGGTGTACACGGCCGCGCCGCCGATCGCCGCGAGCACCAGGCCGACCGGCAGCGCGGTCAGCAGCACCCGGCGCACCCGGCGGCCGGGGGCTGGGGCGGGAGCGGTGTCGGGGACGGCGGCCGGGACGGCGGGGTCGGGGGCAGGGTTCTTCTCGTCGTTCACAGCCGCTCCAGCTGTCGCTCGGCCAGCGTCCGGATGTCCTTCTTGCTGATCGGGACGGTGTCGAAGATGTTGATGTCGAGCGTGATGTCACCGCGCACGGCCAGGGCCCTGGCCCGGTAGGAGGGGAGGTAGCCCGCCTCGCGCTCGACCGGGTAGAGGAAGTAGCGGCCCTCGCGGCTGCCCTTGATCGGGTCCCCCACGTCGTCCGCGCCGCCCATGTCGCCGGGCATGTACATCATCTGTTCGCTGAAGTGGTCCGCCGCGCCGAGCGTGTCCCCGGACCGGAACTGGATCAGCTCGACCGTGGTCTCCCGGTACTTCCCCTGCGTCCACGAGGCCGAGGCCACCCGGCGCAGATCCGCCGCGGCCAGCGTCTCGAACATGTAGTGCGGGTCGTCGTAGTAGTTCTCCACGTACTGGTCGATCGGCTCCCAGCCGTCGTCGAGACCCAGCCCGTCGGTGAAGGCCTTCTTCGCGCCCTTGGGCCGGTCGACGAGCAGCTTGCGCAGGTCGCCGTCCGTCCTGACCCGCCGGTCCTGGGCCGCGGGCAGCGGGGCCCGGTCGGCGGCCGCCGGCTTCGCCGGATAGCCGATACCGGGCTGCGACAGGGCGGTCAGCGGCGTCGGCTCCCGCTCCGCCTGGACGCCGTAGCCCACGGCGACTCCGGCGGAGATCCCGAGCAGCGCCGCCGCCGCGATGATCAGCGTCGTACGGCCGCGCGGCCGGCGTCGTACGGGCACGTCGGCCGGGACGGCCGGGGCCGGCGGCTCGGCCTGCGCGGGCGGGGCCGGCACGGGTGCGGGCCCTTCCGGCGCGGCAGGAATGGTGTCGTTCGGTTCCAAAAGGGTCCCCCCAAAAGACCTGAGGCGCGGGTTTCCCTTACCTGCGCGCACAAGTGACCCCCAGGTCAGCGAGGAGGTTGCCTTCCGGACGATTACAGTTCGGCATATGCCGAAGAAGCTTGTGATCAAGGTGACCGCCGGGCCCGAGGCCGCCGAGCGCTGCTCGCAGGCCTTCACCGTGGCGGCCGTGGGCGTCGCCAGCGGTGTCGAGGTCTCGCTCTGGCTGACCGGGGAGTCCTCGTGGTTCGCGCTGCCGGGCCGGGCCGCGGAGTTCGAACTGCCGCACGCCGCCCCGCTGCCCGACCTGCTGGACTCGATCCTGGCGGGCGGCCGGATCACCCTGTGCACCCAATGCGCGGCCCGGCGCGACATCACGGAGAAGGACGTGCTGGAGGGCGTACGCATCGCGGGCGCGCAGGTCTTCGTGCAGGAGGCCATGGCCGACGACGCCCAGGCGCTCGTCTACTGACGGCTCAGCGGCGCTTCTTGCCGTCCAGCTCGTCCCACCACTCGTCGGACTTCGGGTCCCCGGAGGGGTCGTCCCACCAACGGTCCTCCGGACCCCGCCGGTTGGCGATCATCGCGGCGACCGGCGGGATCACCATGGCGACCACGCACATGCCGATGGCGACCGGCATGGACCACAGGCGCACCACGGCCCAGGCGGACACGAAGAGCGCGATGCATCCGCCCATCATGAGGAAGTAGTTCCGCCTGCGTCGGGCGTACATGCTCCCAGCGTAGGACTCCGCGGGCGGGACGGCACGAAGGGCCGCACCCCGCGTCAGGTGGCGTCCAACCCCCTGGGGTGCGGCCCTTCGGCCGTTCTGGGTGCCGTGGAAACGGCGTACCGCGGATCCCGCGAAGGATCAGACGGCGATGGCGACCTCGGAGAGACCGCCGGTCTGCGCGACGACCGTGCGGTCGGCGCTGCCGCCCGGAACCAGGGCGCGGAGCGTCCAGGTGCCCTCGGCCGCGTAGAACCGGAACTGTCCGGTCGCCGAGGTCGGGACCTCGGCGGTGAACTCACCGGTCGAGTCCAGCAGCCGCACGTAACCGGTGACGGGCTCGCCGTCGCGGGTCACGCTGCCCTGGATGGTGGTCTCGCCGGGCTTGATCGTCGAAGCGTCGGGGCCACCGGCCTGTGCTCCACACATGGTTCTGTCCTTCTGGTCGGGTCGTGCGGGTCGGTCGGGTTACTTGGCGGGGCCGAGCTCGATCGGCACGCCGACGAGGGAGCCGTACTCGGTCCAGGAACCGTCGTAGTTCTTGACGTTCTCCTGGCCGAGCAGCTCGTGGAGCACGAACCAGGTGAGCGCGGAGCGCTCACCGATGCGGCAGTAGGCGATGGTGTCCTTCGCCAGGTCGACCTGCTCGTCCTCGTAGAGGGCCTTGAGCTCGTCGTCCGACTTGAAGGTGCCGTCGTCGTTGGCGTTCTTCGACCACGGGATGTTGCGGGCGCTCGGCACGTGGCCGGGGCGCTGCGACTGCTCCTGCGGGAGGTGCGCCGGGGCGAGCAGCTTGCCGCTGAACTCGTCGGGCGAGCGCACGTCGACCAGGTTCTGGCTGCCGATGGCCTTGACGACGTCGTCGCGGTAGGCGCGGATCGACTCGTCCTGCGGCTTGGCCGTGTACTGGGTGGCCGGGCGGGTGGGAACGACGTCGGTCAGGTCGCGGGAGTCGAGCTCCCACTTCTTGCGGCCGCCGTCGAGGAGCTTGACGTTCTCGTGGCCGTACAGCTTGAAGTACCAGTACGCGTAGGAGGCGAACCAGTTGTTGTTGCCGCCGTAGAGGACGACCAGCGTGTCGTTGCCGATGCCCTTCTCGCTGAGCAGCTTCTCGAAGCCGGCCTGGTCGACGAAGTCACGGCGGACCGGGTCCTGGAGGTCCTTGGTCCAGTCGATCCGGATCGCGTTCTTGATGTGGTTCTTCTCGTACGCCGAGGTGTCCTCGTCCACCTCGACGATGGCGACCTGCGGGTCGTCGATGTGGGCCTCGACCCAGTCGGCGTCTACCAGGACGTCGCTGCGGCTCATGTTGTTCTCCTCCGGGGCAGTCTGCGGCGGGGTGGTGCGAAACGCGGAGTTGCGAGGTGCGGGTGTACGCGCGGAGGCACGGAACGCGGCGCGTACGGGGCACGGCGTCGGCCCTGACTACGGTCGAAGGGCCGGGGAGAAGCGGGACGGGTGCGAACGCCCCGCTCAGAAGGTGCGACAGAGCATGGCGGCGACGCGGCACAGGTCTACTGCCCGCCGCTTCGTGAGATCCGCCTGTCGCTTCATGGGTCCGATCGTAGGGAGGTACGGACGGAGATGTCACCGTCGTGTCGCATGATGAGACACGATCATCCGTGATGTGAGACGAAGAAGGGGTCGGCGGACCCTCCGCCCCGCGCCGGGCCCCTCCGAGCCTTCCCCGCATCTGCGGACCGGACGCGGTTGTCTCACCATCCGGATCGATCGGTCAGCCGGTCAGCCGGTCAGCCGGTCAGGGCAACGTCCGAGCCGGTCACCGAGATCTCCAGGCCCTTCTCCGTCACCTTGACCTGGTGGAGCTCCAGGCCCTTCGGCAGCCCGTCGACGTCACCCTCGAAGTCGGTCTTCTTGCGGATCAGTTCCTCGACGCCGGGAAGCCCTTCCCCCGGCACCTTGTCCGCGCGCATTTTGATCGTGTGACCGTCGACGCGGGCCACGGTGGACAGCACGCTGCGCGAGATCGGGCGGCCCAGGACCTCGACCGTGCCGGTGACCTTCGCCTTGCCGTTGCCGCCGTACTCCACGACGACGCCGTCGCTGGCCGCCGCCGTCAGATCCTCGTAACTGACGAGCGCGGTGCCGGTGGCGCGGGCGGCCGTGGCGCTCCGGTAGCCGGACCCGAGCTTCACGTCGTGCAGCTCGGCCCGGACCTCGCTGACCCGCATCGCACGGCCTGCGGCGCTGGTCTCCATGCCGGTGAGGCTGACGTCGACCCGGTCGAGCTGCGAACCGGCGAGCTGGGTGAGGAAGGGGAAGCCCTTGATCGAGATCTCCGTCGTGGCGGGGCCGCCCCCGCTGATCGTGACCCGGTCCTCCGCCTCGGACTCGGCGAACCAGACGGCGGCGCGGTCGACGGCGATGAAGAGGCCGCCGACCACCACCACCAGGACCAGCAGTATTCGCAGTGCGCGCATGTGTCGTTCCCCCACCCTGTGCCGATCGGTCCCCCTGGCGCCCGTGAGCCTACTGCCGCAGGAACAGGAGCGGGCACCCTGGATGATCGACGAGCGACGGCCCCCCATCGGTTCCCGAGGGGCCGTCGCAGGACGGCGCGTCAGAGGACAGCACGGCCGACCAGGTGGACGACCGGGGCCGCCACGGTCAGCGGCAGCGCCACCCCGGCGGTCATGTGCACGAACCGGGACGGGTAGTCGTAGCTCGCCACCCGCAGTCCGATGAGCGCGGCGCCGCCCGCCGCGAGACCGAGCAGCGCGCCCTTCGCGCCGAAGTCCGTCAGCGCGCCGACCGCGATGCCCGCGCCCGCACCCGCGAGCAGGGCCACCACGACGGAGGCCGCGCCGGGCAGCGGGAGGGCCCGGGCGAGCGTGGCCGCCGCGACGGCCACCCCGCCGACCGCCACCGCGTCCGGGAGCGCCGCGAGATGTCCGCCGGCGAGCACCGCGAGGGACGCGGAGACGACGGTGGCCATCAGCCCGTACATCCGCTCGTCGGCCCCCGCGTGGCTGCGGAGCTGGAGCACCACGGTGAGCAGCACCCAGACGCCCAGGGTGCCCAGCAGCGCGGCGGGACCGTGCTCCCGGCCCGCCGCGAGCAGGGCGACATCGGCGACGAGCCCTCCGGCGAAGGCGAGCGCGATGCCCTGGCGGGCCGGCCACATGCCGTTGAGCCGGAACCATCCGGCGGCCGTCACCGCCTGGAGGAGCACCACCGGGACGAGCAGGGCGTACGTCCCGATCGCCGCGCCCCCCGCGAGCAGCAGGCCCAGTACGGCGGTGAGCGCCGCGGGCTGCATCCCCGGCGCGATGATCGGCGAGCGGCCCTCGGCGCGGGCCCGCTGGGCGTCGGTGATCCGGGCGTTGCCCAGCGTCGTGGGCGCGCTGTAGCCCGTGTCACCGGGCCCCGGCTGCCCGGTCGCGCGCTCCGGTGCGGAGGGCGAGCCGGGCGCCGCGGCCGGTGCGGCGGGCGGGACGGGCGGGGCCGGGACCTCGGGCGGCAGCGGGAAGGAGCCCGAGGCGGTCTGAGGCGGCAGATAAGCGGTGTCGGCCGCCGCGGGCCGGTAGGGGGGCTGCTGGTGCTGCTGCCCCTGATGCTGCGGTTCCTGGTACCGGGGTTCCTGGTGCTGCGGTTCCTGGTACCGGGATTCCTGGTACTGCTGCTGGTACGGAGCGTGCGGCTGCGGCTGCGGCTGCGGCGTCCCGTACGTGCCGGGCTGCTGTTGTGCGTACGGATCCGGCTGCGGCGCCCCGTACGCCTCCGGCTGCCCGTAACCCTGCCCCTGCGCCCGGTGCGGTTCGTCCGGGCGGATCGTCGGCTGGTACTGCGTGTCCCAGGTCGGCGCCTGCCACGTCTGCGTCGCGCCCTGGTCGAAGGCGGCCGGATCCTGCGGCGCGGCGGGCCCGCCCGCCGTCCCGTCGGGCCAGTGCGGCGACGACGGCTGCGGCTGCTGCCGCTCGGGGTCGTACGGAGACGGGTACGGGTACTGCTGATCGCTGCTGCTCATGGCCTGCGGTTCACCCTCCTGCGAACGGCGGGAGCACCTCGACCGTGCCGCCCTCGGCAAGGCGTACGGTCTCATGCCCGCGGCTCCCGACGGGGTTCCCGTCGATGAGGAACGAGCACCGCCGCAGCACCTGGCTCAGCTCGCCGGGGTGCCTCTCGCGCACCGCGTCGAGCGCCTCGGCGAGGGTCGCCGCCGCGTACGGTTCCTCCGCGGTGCCCGCGGCGGCCTTCGCCGCAGCCCAGTAGCGGATCGTCCCCGCTGCCATGGCGCCACTCCTTCGGTCGGTTCGTCGGACGCCTCGTGCGTCAGCTCTCCATGATGGGTCACGCGGGCAGTGCGGCCGTCGCCCAGTCGGCGATACGGGCCAGGAGGGCGTCGTCCGCCGCGTTCTCCGCGTGGCCCATCCCCCGCTCCAGCCACAGCTCCGCACCGCCGGGCCCGGCGGCCTCCGCCAGCATCCTCGGGTGGTCCAGCGGGAAGTACGGGTCGCGGTCGCCGTGCACCAGGAGCAGCGGGGCCGGGGCGATGAGCGGGACCGCGGCGACCGGGGAGAGCGGGACGGGGTTCCACTCCTCGGTGGCGATGCGGGTACGGAATCCGTAGCGGCCGACGAGGCGGCCGGTGGGGCGGGTGACCACCCAGTGCAGCCGGCGCGCGCTGCGTGCGCCCCTCGCGCTCCGGTACGCGAACGGGCGTATCCGCGTCCGAAGAATCGTCCAGGGAATCGCCCGTGGGTCCCGCCGTATACAAAGCCCCGTGCCGGAGCACCACGGAGCCGCCCATCGAGAACCCGACCGTAACGATCCGGGTGTGCCCGAGCTCCCGCGCCCAGGCCACAGCGGCGGCCAGGTCCAGCACCTCGCGGTCGCCCACGGTGGAGCGCCCGCCGGACCGTCCGTGGCCCCGGAACGAGAACGTGATCACGGCCGCACGCTGGGCGAACGCCCGCGCGGCCCGACGTACGGCCGGGCGGTCGGCCGAGCCGGTGAAGCCGTGCGCGACGACGATCGCGGGGGTCGTCGCGGGGTGCGCCGCGGAGGTCGCGGCCACCCCGTCGCGCGCCGCCGCGGAACCCGCCGTACACGGTTCGTACACCGCCTCGACCCGTACGCCGTCATCGGTCAGCAAGGTGGCGCAACGGGGCGGAGGCGTGAGCAAGGGAACAGAAGAACTCAGGAATCGACCCTCGGACACGGAACTCATGTGGGCTATTCTGCTGCGAAGAGGATCCGGGCAATGCAGCCCCCGGGTCCTTTTGTGCTTTACCGGCGTTGTTACGACGACGTTTCCACAAGCTCAGCGGTCCCAGGGCGCGGGACCGCACCGTAGAACCCGCATGACGTACGAAGCAGTGCCGCATACTCCCCCGGGTCCGACCCGGGAGTGCCCCTCTCGCAGGGAACGAGGAGGACCGACGTAATGGGCGAGCGAACCGTGCAACACGATCGACCGAACCAGGCAGGTGGGCGGCGATGAGTTCACTGCTGCTTCTCACGAACGCACTCCAGCCGTCGACGGAGGTGCTCCCCGCCCTCGGTCTTCTGCTCCACAGTGTGCGGGTGGCCCCCGCCGAGGGCCCGGCTCTCGTGGACACCCCGGGCGCCGACGCGATCCTCGTCGACGGGCGCCGCGACCTCCCGCAGGTCCGCTCGCTCTGTCAGCTGCTGCGGTCCACCGGACCCGGCTGTCCGCTGATCCTCGTCGTCACCGAGGGCGGTCTCGCGGCCGTCACCGCCGACTGGGGCGTGGACGACGTCCTGCTGGACACGGCGGGACCGGCGGAGGTCGAGGCCCGGCTGCGGCTGGCCATGGGCCGCCAGCAGATCACCTCCGACGACTCCCCGATGGAGATCCGCAACGGCGATCTCTCCGTCGACGAGGCGACGTACAGCGCCAAACTCAAGGGCCGGGTCCTGGACCTGACCTTCAAGGAATTCGAACTGCTGAAATACCTCGCCCAGCACCCGGGCCGGGTGTTCACCCGCGCCCAGCTCCTCCAGGAGGTCTGGGGCTACGACTACTTCGGCGGTACGCGGACGGTCGACGTCCACGTACGGCGGCTGCGCGCCAAGCTCGGCCCCGAGCACGAGTCGCTGATCGGCACCGTGCGCAACGTCGGCTACCGCTTCGTCACGCCGGAGAAGGTCGAGCGCGCGGCGGAGGAGGCGAAGGAGCGCGCGGGCGGGCGGCCGAAGGCCGACGGACCCGTCGCCCGTTCGGAGCAGTCCACTTCGGCCACGGCGGAGGAAGAAGCCCCGGTAGAGGCTGCCAAGAGGTAGGGGGTGCCCGGTGGGTCAGGGCCGGACAGAGCGCGGCGTCCGGTGCGGTGCGTCGCAAGGCGCCGGAGCGTCCTCATCGCGGAGCGATTCGGACGTTTCGGCAACGCCGCGAGGTGCCGTGCCAGACGCCGTGACCCCGGTCCTGATCCACCGGACACCCCCTGGTTCCATCCGCGTAGACTGCGGCGCGTGGCCAAGGTGACGCGGGACGATGTGGCGAGACTGGCGGGGACGTCGACCGCGGTCGTCAGCTACGTCATCAACAACGGACCCCGGCCGGTCGCCCCGGCCACGCGCGAGCGGGTGCTCGCCGCGATCAAGGAGCTGGGTTACCGCCCCGACCGGGTCGCCCAGGCCATGGCCTCGCGCCGCACGGACCTCATAGGAATGATCGTTCCGGACGCCCGGCAGCCGTTCTTCGCGGAGATGGCGCACGCGGTCGAACAGGCCGCGGCCGAGCGCGGCAAGATGGTGCTCGTCGGCAATTCCGACTACCGCGACGAGCGCGAGGTCCACTATCTGCGGGCCTTCCTCGGGATGCGGGTCTCCGGGCTGATCCTGGTCAGCCAGGGCCCCAGCGAGCGCGCCGCCGCCGAGATCGAGGCCTGGGACGCCCGGGTCGTCCTGCTGCACGAGCGCCCCGAGGCGATCGACGACGTCGCCGTCGTCACCGACGACGTGGGCGGCGCCCAGCTCGCCACCCGGCATCTGCTGGAGCACGGCAACGCGTACGTGGCCTGCCTCGGCGGCACGGAGGAAACCCCGTCGGTCGGCGACCCGGTCGCCGACCACGTCGAGGGCTGGCGCCGGGCGATGCACGAGTCGGGCCGCTCCACGGAGGGCCGGCTCTTCCAGGCCCCGTACAACCGTTACGACGCCTATCAGGTGGCCCTCGGGCTGCTGGCAGGACCGGACCGGCCGCCGGCGATCTTCTGCGCCACCGACGACCAGGCCATCGGCGTGCTGCGCGCCGCCCGTGAGCTGCGCATCGACGTGCCGGGCGAGCTGGCGGTGGCCGGCTTCGACGACGTGAAGGAAGCGGGCCTCACCGATCCGCCGCTGACCACGGTCTACTCCGACCGGCCGGCGATGGCGCGGGCGGCGGTGGACCTGGTGCTGGACGACTCGCTCCGGGTCTCCGGATCGCGGCGCGAGCGGCTGAAGCAGTTCCCCTCCGCGCTGGTGGTCCGGCGCTCGTGCGGCTGCGGAGAGCCCTCCGCGTCCGCCTGATCCGCTTCGGCCTTTACAGCGGGCATACGCGGTTCTTCCGGGCTTCTCAGGACGCACTCAGGCCCTTCTCATGTTCGCCGACCAGCCTGATGCACATGACGGAGAACCTTCGCCCGAGCGGCGCGCACTCGACGGACCAGGACCCGACCGCGTACCCGTACGCCTCCTCCTACGGCACGGCGCACGACGGCGCGGCGTACAGCGGCACGGCACAGGGCGGTACGGCGTACGCCGGCGCCGCGGGCGGTTACCCGCCGCCGCCCCCGTACGCCCCCACCAACCGGCGCCGGGCCAAGCGGCCGGTCGCGCTGCTGGCGGCGGTGGCGATCGCGGCGGGCGTGATCGGCGGCGGCACCGCCACCCTGATCGGCCAGCTGAACGGCCAGAACTCCGCCGCCACCGGCTCCGGCGGCGCGGTCAACGGCACCACCGTCTCGCAGAGCAGCAAGGGCACCGTCGCGGGCGTCGCGGAGGCGGTCTCGCCCGCGATCGTGGAGATCGGCGCGACCTCGTCGGCGGGCAAGTCCACCGGGTCGGGCGTGGTGATCACCGAGGACGGCGAGATCGTCACCAACAACCACGTCATCTCGGGCGCGCAGCAGATCCAGGTCACCCTCTCCACCGGAAAGACGTACACCGCCGACGTCGTGGGCACCGACCCCGACAAGGACCTCGCTCTCATCAAGCTCCAGGGCGCGAGCGGGCTGAAGACGGCCACGCTCGGCGACTCCTCGCAGGTCAAGGTGGGTGACGAGGTCGTGGCGATCGGTTCGCCCGAGGGGCTGACCGGCACCGTCACCAGCGGCATCGTCTCCGCGCTCGACCGGGACGTCACCGTCGCCAAGGACGACTCCGGCAGCTCCGGGCAGGACCAGGGCCGGCAGGGCGGCGGCCGGCAGTGGCCGTTCGAGTTCGGCGGCCGGCAGTTCAACGGCGACACGGGCGAGGAGACGACCACGTACAAGGCGCTCCAGACCGACGCCTCGCTCAACCCCGGCAACTCCGGCGGTGCGCTGATCAACATGGACGGGGAGATCATCGGCATCAACTCCGCGATGTACGCGCCCAGTTCCTCGGCCTCGGGCAGCGGTTCCCCGGCGGGCAGCGTGGGCCTCGGCTTCGCGATCCCGGTGAACACGCTCAAGGCCGACCTGGACACCCTGCGCGCCGGGAACGGCTCCTGACCGTGCGAGGCTGAGACCGCCCGCGCAGGGCGACGGACCAGGTCGAGACGAGAAGAGGACGAGACAGCGATGAGCCCCGCCGAAGACGATCCCCAGCGCATCCTGATCGTCGACGACGAACCGGCCGTGCGCGAGGCGCTGCAGCGCAGCCTCGCCTTCGAGGGATACGGGACGCGGGTCGCGGTCGACGGGTACGACGCCCTGGCGATGACCGAGGCCTACGCCCCCGACCTCATCGTCCTGGACATCCAGATGCCCCGGATGGACGGCCTCACCGCCGCCCGCCGCATCCGGGCCACCGGCTCGACCACGCCCATCCTCATGCTCACCGCCCGCGACACCGTCGGCGACCGGGTCACCGGCCTCGACGCGGGCGCGGACGACTATCTGGTCAAGCCGTTCGAGCTGGACGAGCTGTTCGCCCGGATCCGGGCCCTGCTGCGCCGCAGCTCGTACGCGGCGTCGGCGGCGGGCGCGGACGCACCGGACGACGACGTCCTCTCCTTCGCCGATCTGCGCATGGACCTGGCCACCCGCGAGGTCACCCGGGGCGAGCGCCGGGTGGAGCTGACCCGTACCGAGTTCACGCTCCTGGAGATGTTCCTGTCCCACCCGCGCCAGGTGCTGACCCGGGAGCAGATCCTCAAGGCCGTCTGGGGCTTCGACTTCGAGCCGAGCTCCAACTCCCTGGACGTGTACGTGATGTACCTGCGCCGCAAGACGGAGGCGGGCGGCGAGCCGCGCCTCGTCCACACCGTGCGCGGGGTGGGCTACGCACTGCGTACGGGCGGGAGCGGGGAGGCGTGAGCGGTCCGGCGCCCACGACGGGCGGGCGGGAGCGGGGCGGCAGGGGCCCGGTGCGCCGCTTCCGGTCGCTGCCGTTGCGCTCCCGGCTCGCGATGCTGGTGGCCACGGCGGTGGCGGTGGCGGTGGCCGCGGTGGCGGTGGCGTGCTGGTTCGTGACCCGGGAGCAGTTGGAGGACCAGCTCGACGACTCGCTGCGCAACGCGAAGATGGACAACGCGCCGATGCGCGATCTGCTGTCCTCGTGCCTGAGCGGCGGGCAGCTGCCCGCCCAGGAGTTCCCGGGCCAGTACACCGTGCAGATCGTCGCGGCGAACGGCGACTACTGCACGGCCCCGAACACGACGCCCGTCCCCGCCCAGCCCAGCGACATCGCGGTGGCGGCGGGCCGGGAGGCAGACGCCCTGCACACGACGGAGAACGACGCCGGACAGGACATGCGGGTCTACACCCGCAAGCTGCCGCCGGTGGGCATCTCCGGCCAGGCCAACAACGAACTCGCGGTCTCGGTGGCCCGCCCGCTCAGCGAGATCGACGCGCCGCTGTCCACGCTCGCCTGGGTGCTGGCCCTGGTCGGCGGCATCGGCGTCGTCGGCGCGGGCGCGGCCGGGCTGTGGGTGGCGCGGGCCGGGCTGCGGCCGGTGGACGAACTCACCGAGGCGGTCGAGCACGTGGCGCGCACGGAGGACCTGACCGTGCGCATCCCGGTGGACGGCGAGGACGAGATCGCCCGGCTGTCGAACTCCTTCAACTCGATGACGGCCCAGCTCGCCTCCTCCCGCGACCGCCAGGCCCAGCTGATCGCGGACGCGGGCCATGAGCTGCGCACCCCGCTGACCTCGCTGCGGACGAACGTGGAGCTGCTGGCCCGCAGCGACGAGACGGGCCGGGTGATCCCGCCGGAGGACCGCAAGGCGCTGATGGCCTCGGTGAAGGCCCAGATGACGGAGCTGGCCGCGCTGATCGGCGACCTCCAGGAGCTGGCCCGCCCCGACGCGGCCGAGCCCGGCCCGCTCCAGGTGGTGGCCCTGCACGACATCACCCGCACCGCCCTGCAGCGCGCCCGGCTGCGCGGCCCGGAGCTGACGATCACCGACGACCTGGCCCCGTGGTACGTCCGCGCGGAACCGGCCGCCCTGGAGCGGGCGATCGTCAACGTCCTGGACAACGCGGTGAAGTTCAGCCCGCCCGGCGCCACCATCGACGTACGGCTGCACCGGGGCGAGCTGACCGTACGGGACCGGGGCCCCGGCATCCCCGCCGAGGAACTCCCGCACGTCTTCGAACGCTTCTGGCGCTCCCCGTCCGCCCGCCAGCTCCCCGGCTCCGGTCTGGGCCTGTCCATCGTGGCCCGTACGGTGCACCAGGCGGGCGGCGGTATCGCGCTGCGCCCGGCCCCGGACGGCGGCCCCGGGACCGTGGCGGCGCTGACGCTGCCGGGGGCGCCGACGCCGCCGCCGGGGATGTGAGGACGACCGGGCTCAGCCCGTCGGGTTGTGCCGGATCAGCGACTCCACCAGCCCGGACCGCTGGTTCGGGTAGTCCAGCGGCACGATGCCGAGCCCCGTCCACCCGGCGGTCTCGGAGCGCTCCAGGAAGGAGTGCACCTGCGGGTTGAGCCGGTCGGCGTTCCAACGGGGCGGCATCAGGGCGGCGGTGGAGACGTAGTTCATGTAGAGCTTGCCGGGCTGCTGGGCCGCCTTGCGGAACTGGGCCTCGATCTTCGGGTACTTGGCGAACGGCTCCGCCATGTAGTCGTCCTGGATGTCGAAGAGCGCCGGGTCCGCGTACCGCACCCCGGGCAGCCCGCCGTTGTCCGCGAGCAGCACCACCTTGCCCCGGGCCCCGCCGAGGTCAGGAAGGGTGGAGTCGAGGCGGAACAGGGACCGCCAGCCCCGTACGTCCAGGTAGTCGTCGAAGACGGCCCGGAACGCGGCGTCGCTCTCGGAGGAGTACTCCTGCTTGACCCGCATCAGCACGGTCTCGGTCGGCCGCGCGGCCAGGAATTTCCGGCAGAAGACCAGGACGTCGCCGAACATCATGTTCTGGAACGAGGCCCCGTGATGGATCGCGAACGAGCCGTCGGTGATCCGGCACCGTACGTCGAGGAAGCGGATGCCGCTCTCCAGCTGCTGCCCGATCGTGGTGTTCTGGCACTCCGACCAGGGGCCGCCGAACCGGGCCCCCGAGTCGTGCGTGCCCGGGATCGTGAGCCGCTGGAGCGCGGTGGAGTCGGGCAGGGCGGCCATCCAGTCCTGGGTGCCCCGGACCGCCCGGGCGCCCTCGCGGGTGGCGGCGACGGCGGGTGCGGCGCCGACGACGGCGGCGGCGGAGACGGCGAGCGCCCCGGCCAGGAATCCCCTGCGGGTGGGCAAGGAGCCTCTACGGGTGGGCGCGGAGGGGGAGTTGGGCGTGCGCGCGGGATGAGACATGCGGGGCGCCTCCAAGGGCCGTGGGGGGCTGGGCCCTTGGATTCTGTCGGGCACACGTCACCTCCGGAAGAGGGCACACGGCGTTCGGCGTCGGCGCGCTCCACCCGCTTCGGACTCACCGGCAGCGACGGGTTCATGATCAGCGCGCCGCCGCCGACCGCGCCCACCGCCGCACCCTTCACCACCCCGCCGGACGTGGCCGGGACGGAAACGAGGCGAGTCTTCTTTCTTAACGGAAAACCGCGGAAGAATATATTCATCGCGACCGTCGCCGGAATTCAAGGAATGCCGGAAAAGCTTTTGCCGGAGATCGTGAACTGCCCATACCCTGGGGCCCATTCATGGGCGGCAAACGCCCAGCGCATTCATTCCGGACCTGGAGTCCGGACCCTGGAATCCGCCGCGACGAAACGTGAGGAATACCCGTGCGACGCATGACCTCCACCCTCCTTTCCCTGGCCGCCGTGCTGACCGCCTCCGCCCTGGCCGCACCGGCTGCCGGCGCCGCCCCGCGGAACGACCGGCCGGCCCCGGCAGCCGGTATACCGGCAGGCTGGGAGAAGCTGGGCGGGGACGACCTGGCGCACCTCACCGGCGCCACCGGCAGACGGTCAACGCCGTCCGCGGCCGCCTCCGGCGAAGACGCCACGGCCCGGGCGGACGAGACCTCGAACCTGGCCCTCAAGTCGGTGCGCAACGGGAGGTTCACCGCCACCGAGATCAATTACGCCGCGCCGAACACCGGTGTACTGCGGGCCCGTTCAGCCCAAGCCACCGGCGCATGGGAGGGCTTCGCGTTCGAGTGGGACGAGGCCACCCAGACGTTCGCCATGAAGTCCCTCGCGAACAACCGCTACGTGGCGGTCGAGAAGAATTTCACCGGCAACACGAAGAACGCACTGCGGGCCCGCTCGACGACGGCGGGCGGCTGGGAGCGGTTCGAGCTCTACCAGAACGAGGAACTGAACCTGTACGCGCTCCGGTCCACCCTGAACAACCTCTTCGTGGCGATGGAGAACAGCTATACGGGCTCGCTCCAGTACACACTGCGCGCCCGCTCCGCCGAAGTCACCGGCTCCTGGGAGCAGTTCGACCTGTACGGCATCGACGGCTGACCGCACCCCGGCCTCCTCCGGCATCGGACGGAGGAGGCCGGAGGCGCCGTCTGCGCCGGGCGGCCGTCTCCGAGGACGGTCACGGTCACGGCCACGGCCTCAGCCGTTCGCCGCGAGCAGGGTGAGCCCCGGCCCGTCCAGCTCCCCGGCCGCCACCCGCCGCCCGGACACCGCGAGCAGCAGGGACAGCGCGGGTCCGGTCACCTTCGGGCCCGCCCCGATCGACAGGCCGGCGTCCGTGGCCGACAGCCGTACGCGGGCCGTCAGTTCCTTCGCTCCGCCGAAGGACTCCGGTGTACGCGCCTGCAACCGCAGCGCCCGGACCACGGCCTCCCGCGGATAGGAACGAACCAGGCCAACGGCGCGGCGGATGTCCTCACCGTGGACGACCTCCTCGACCAGCCGGGTGTCGAGCGGGGCGGGAGGCCCGGTCCGCCGCGTCGCCACCCGGCGCAGCCGCTCCAGCGTCTCCTGCGGCGTGGCCCCGCGCTCGCGCTCCACACCGCGGGCGTTCTGGCGGTCGAAGTCGAACCGCGCCCGTACGAGGCCGGCCACGAAGCCGATACGCGTCGTCCGGGCGGTGTCCACCAGATGGGCGGCCACATCGTGCACCGTCCACCCCGCACAGAGCGACGGTGTGTCCCATTGCCCGGGATCCAGTCGCGCGAGGTCGTCGGCCAGTGCGGCCCGCTCGGCGTGCACCATCCGCCAGACCCCGCGCTTCACATCGCCCTTAGCATCGCCTCTCACGGCTGCCTCCACTCGACCGGTGACCACGTCCACCGGATGAGACCCCGGACGCCACCGAAACTCATCGCACCCCCGGCCACCGGACATGGATCAGGAAAAGCGATCTTGTCCGACTGTGTCATGACTTCGTGACAGGGATCCCGGAGCACAACTCCACCGCGTCACAGCCTGTCCGACAGAGTCTGACCCACGCCACGTGGACGGGCGGGGATCCGGGCGCCCGACCAGGCGTCGCGCAGTGACCGACCGAGAAACCGGGGAACGACATGACCGACATCCGACGTGCGTCAGCCATCGGCGCCGCTGTCACCGCCACCGCCTGCGCCGCGGTCGCCCTCGCGCCGGCCGCCGTCGCGGCGGAGCCGGAGGCCGCCGCGGCCGCGAAGTACAACGGCGCCTGTGGCGGCGGCTACTCCGTGGTGAACTCCGCGCAGATCGGCGCGCAGGGCACGGTTTTCCTCACCTACAACTCCGCCACCGGCAAGAACTGCGTGGTGACCGTCCGCGCCAAGCCCGGAAAGGCCGTGCACATGACGGCCTCGCTCGGCTTCGCCTCGCCCACCACGACGCTCACGGACACGGGGTACTACACCACGTACGCGGGACCGGCCCACCTCGACGCACGCGGCCTGTGCGTGACGTGGCGCGGCGAGATCGCCGGCGAGGTGGCCGGCAAGAACGGCACCAACTGCGGTTCCCTGGCCGCCGTCCGGCACTGACCCCGCACCGATCCGGAAGCGGCCCGCTGTGTGGTGTGCGCACAGCGGGCCTCGGGCCGCCCGCCCGGTCCCCTGTTCCGGGCGGGCAGCCGAAACGCATCGGCCTCGGCCTCAGGCGGTCATCAGCGAGATGCCGAGCATCCGCGCCCCCGTCTCCGTACGCGGCCGGTGTTCGCTGCCCGGCGCGAACACGACGTACACCCCCGGACCGTGGCGTTCGCCGCCGTCGATGACCTCACCACTCAGCACGAAGTACCGCTCCTCCGTCCGGTGTTCGTCGACCTCGGGCCACTCCGCGCCCGCCGCGAAGTCGATCAGCCAGCCCCGGGCGTACGCCGTGGCCAGCAGCCTGCGGCGCCGGATCCCGGGGGCGACCTCGTGCGCCTCGACGTCGTCGACCTGGACGACGGTCTTCAGAGGGTCCGCGGCATCGGTCCGTGCCGTCACCGTGTCGGTTCGCGTCGTCGCCGCGTCTGTTCGCGTGTCCTCGCTCATGTCTCCACCGTGACGTGGGCCGATCACCCGGGGCGAGTGTCCGGGATGACATCCTCGGGTACTTTCCTGCCATGCCCGTATCCGGAGCCCCGCATCATGTGGTGGCGCTGCTCAACGAGCCGCAGTCGCCCTTCGAACTCGCCTGTGCCGCCGAGGTCTTCGGTGCCGACCGCCCGGATCTGTCCGCGCACTACACCTTCGAGGTCTGCACCCGGCGGCCCGGCCCGCTGCTCACCACCGTCGGGCACGCGCTGCTCGTCGAGAGCGGCCTCGACGCCCTGCGGAGGGCGGACACCGTGATCGTGCCGGGCTGGCAGCCGCCCGGCGGGCCGGTGCCGGACGAGGTCCTGGAGGCCCTGCGGGCGGCGCATCGGCGCGGGGCGCGCATCGTGTCGATCTGCACGGGCACTTTCGTCCTCGCCCGGGCCGGGCTGCTGGCGGGGCGCCGCGCGACCACGCACTGGCGGCGGAGCGAGCTGCTGGCCGACGCCTTCCCCGAGGTGACCGTCGTCGGTGACGTGCTCTACGTCGACCACGGTGATGTGGCGACCAGCGCGGGCAGCGGCGCGGGCATCGACCTCTGCCTCCATCTCGTACGGTCCGACCTGGGCGCCTTCTACGCCGCGCAGGTGGCCCGGAGCATGGTGCTGCCGCCGCACCGGGACGGCAGCCAGCTCCAGTACGCGGCCCCGCCCGCCCCCGCGGGCACGGACGACTCCCTGGCCCCGGTGCTGGAGTGGGCGCTGACCAGGCTGGAGTCGGACCTCTCCGTCGACCGGCTGGCCGCGTACGCCGGACTCTCCCCGCGCACCTTCGCCCGCCGGTTCGTCCGCCAGGTCGGCGTCAGCCCCGGGCAGTGGCTGCTCCAGCAGCGCATCGACGCGGCCCGGTCGCTGCTGGAGCGGACCGATCTGCCCGTCGAGACGGTCGCCGTCCGGGCCGGGCTGTCCTCGGCGGTCAACCTGCGGCGGCGGTTCCGTGCCGCCCTCGGGACGACGCCGGGTGCGTACCGTCGCCTCTTCGGCGAAGCAGCAACAGCAAAGCGCCGGGGCGACCTCTGAGCGAGCGGCCACCATGGGAACGGCCCGTGCCGGCGGCTGCCCCCAGCACACCACCGCCTGGTCGTCCCCTGGACCTCGGTGAAGACCGCCCCCGGCAGCACCTTCGAGGGCTTCGCCGCGGGCTCCTTCGCCCTTCCGTCCGGCACGGTGAAGAGGCCCAAGGCCTCGCACTCCTGACGGAACGATCCGCTCCGCCCGGAGGCGAACCGGACGGCTGCGGGCGGGGCGCATCAGCGCGTGGAGCACGGCCGCATGGCCTTCGTCACACCGAAAAGGCAGAAACCGAGGGCAACTGCGCGCTTTGGCGAAGTCTGTCCGCTCCGCAGGACACCGCCCCGTCCCGGGCCCCGGGATTATTCGGCCGGCTCCTCACAGAATCCTCATACGATCGGCACAGGCCGCCCGCGTGATCCATTCCGCTGCGGCAGCCGACCCTCAGCGTTCATCTGCCGTTCCGGACCCGACCCAAGGGATCATGTGAAGATTCGCCGCGTACTCGCCACGGCTGTCGCCCTCGCCGTGACCACCCCCGCCGTGCTGCTCTCCGTCACGCCCGCGGTCGCCGACACCAAGCCGGCCGCCCCGTCACAGACGCAGAGCAAGCAGAGCAAGCCGAGCATCGAGGAGCTGGAGAAGGCGGCCGCCGAGGCGCAGAAGGCGTACGACAAGGCCGTCAAGGCGAAGGCCGACGCGGAGGCGAAGCTGGAGGAGACCCTGGAGGCCCTCGACAGCACCCACCCGCTCGCGGTCGCCGCCAAGGCCGCCGGGCAGGCCGCGAAGGACGCCGCCACCGCGAAGGCCACCGCCGACCAGGCCGTGACCGATGCGAAGGCCGCCGTCGACGCACTGCCCGAGACGGCCACGGAGGAGGAGCGGACCGCCGCGGCGAACGCGCTCTCCGAGGCCGAGGCGACCGCGAAGACGGCCGCCGCCGCCAAGAGCGCCGCCGACACCAAGTCCGCCGAGGCCACCGAGGCGGTGGACGACGCGCGGGTGGAGGCTTTCCGCGCCTACAACGTGGTCGCCAAGGCCCTCACGGACGCGCTCGCCGCGAAGACCGCCGCCGACCAGGCGCTGGCCAAGGCGATCAAGGAGGCGGAGGAGGGCCAGGCGTGCGAGCCCGAGCTCGACCTCACCGCCGATGTCACCGGCCTGCCGTCCACGCTCGTCGCCGGGACGACCACCGCCTTCTCCATCCGGGTGACCAACGGCAGCGACCGGCACATGGACGAGATCATCACGTACGCCGGTGTCCACGCGACCGACAGGTCCGGGCTCAAGGACACGGGCAAGTTCTTCCAGCTCCAGTGGTCCACCACGTCCTCGCCGAAGTGGCAGAACATCAACAAGTACAACTACATCGACGCGATCGGCGCGTTGAAGCCCGGTGCGCACGCCGACGTCAAGCTGCGGCTGACCGTCGACAAGGCCGCACCGGCCGGCAACGGTGTCGCGTTCATCGCGGCCGAATTCTTCAACGAGGACGGCTCCTGCGGCGGTGCGCCCGGCGCCGACATGTACGAGTTCGACGTCAAGGCCGCCGGCGGCAAGCCCGGCAAGCCCGCGGACGCGAAGCCGGTCAAGACCGAGAAGCCCGGCAAGAGCGATACCGGTCTCAAGCCGCAGGGCACGACGTCGAGCACCCCGGTGAAGACCGACGCCAACGGCAACCTGGCCGCCACGGGTTCGTCCTCCGCCACCACCTCGATCGCTCTCGCGGGCGGTGCGGCCGTGGTGCTCGGCGCGGCGGCGATGTTCGTCGTACGCCGCCGGAAGGCCGGTTCCGACGCCTGACGGTGACGGCGTGAACCTGGAAGCCGCGAAGGCATGAAGGGGTGAGGGGGCGGGGCCTGTCCGGGCCCCGCCCCCTCACTGCTCAGATGGCCACAGGGGACCGGAACCGCTGCCGGTACTCCGTGGGCGTCGTGTTCAGCCGCCGCCGGAACGCCCGTACCAGGGTGTCCGTCGTGCCGAACCCGCAGACGGACGCGATGCGTTCGAGGGTGGCGTCGGAGGACTCCAGCTCGTTGCGGGCCTTCTCGACCCGTACGGACTCGATGTAGGCGTGCGGGGTCATGCCCAGCTCGGTCTTGAAGATCCGGGTCAGGTGGCGGTCGCTGACATGGGCGTACGCGGCCAGGTCCACGACGGTGAGCCGGCGGCCGATGTTGCGCAGGATGTGGTGGCGGAGGTCCTCGATGCGCCGCGTCGTGGAGATCTGCTCCAGCGGAACGCTGAACTGGCTCTGTCCGCTCTGCCGCTTGAGATACATCACGAGCTGCCGGGCGACGCGCAGCGCGATCGCCTCGCCGAGGTCGTCGGCGATCAGGGCCAGCGACAGGTCGAGGCAGGCGCTGATCCCGGCTCCGGTCCAGACGTCGCCCTCGCGGATGAAGATCGGATCGGCGTCGACCTCGATCTCCGGGTGATCGGCGGCGAGTTGCTGCGCGGTCGACCAGTGGGTGGTGGCGCGCTTGCCGTCGAGCAGTCCGGCGGCGGCCAGCAGGTGCGCCCCGACGCACACGGAGGTGACCCGCCGGGTCCGTGCGGCGAGTTCCTTCACCCGTTCCACCAGCTCGGGGTCGACCAGCGCGTGCACCCGCCGCTCGCTGTCGATCTCCACCGAGCCGGGCACGATGAGGGTGTCGATGCTCCGCCCGGCGGCCTGCCCGAAGGTGAGGTCGGGGAGGATGCGGACCCCGGCGCCGGTGGTGACGGGCTCCAAGGAGGCGGCGGCCAGCACGACCTCGTACCCGGCCGCGTCGTCGGTCTCGCGCCGGGCGAGCGAGAACACCTCCGGCGGTCCGGTGACGTCGAGCAGGTCGACGCCCTCGAAGAGAACGATGACGACGAGCCGCGCGACCGCGCCCGTTCGTCCGGCGGTGTCCATGGACGAGCCTCCTGACGTGACACCGACAGCCCGCGCGCATGTCGGTATCTGCATGCTAGACGTCATTGTGGACATCGACACCGGGCCCTAGCGTCTGAGACAGCTCGCCACCCGAGCCGAGCTCACCCTCACCCCGACGCACGACCCCCCGAGGCGGTACACCCATGTCCCGAACCACCCTGCGCGAACTCAACGGCTTCGACGCGGCCCCGGCCACGCTGACCGGCTCGACGCTGATCCTGATCGACCTCCAGAACACCTACACCCGGGGCGTGATGGAACTCGACGGCTGGCAGGCTTCGTTGGACGCCGCCGCGCAGCTGCTGGAGCGGGCCCGCGAGGCGGGCACGAAGGTCGTCCACGTCATCAACGACGGCGGCGAGGGAACTCCGTACGACATCCGGGCCGAGATCGGACGGATCCACCCGGCCGTCGCCCCGGCCGCCGGAGAGACCGTCGTCGTCAAGCAGGTCCCGAACGCCTTCCACGGCACGGACCTCGGCGAGCACGTTCCCGAAGGCCAGGACGTGATCATCGCGGGCTGGATGACCCACATGTGCGTGGCGTTCACCGCGCAGGGCGCGTTCCTGCGCGGCAACCGGCCCACCGTCGTCGCCGACGCCTGCGCGACCCGGTCGCTGCCGGTCGCCGGGACCGACCTCGACGCCTGCCAGGTGCACTACAGCGCCCTGGCCACCATCGGCGACCTGTACGGGGTCGTCGTCGCATCCCAGAAGGAGATCGCCCGATGAAGCTGCTCCGTACCGCCACCGCGATCGGCGTCGCCGCCGTCCTCGCCACCACCGCCACCGCGTGCGGCGGGAGTTCCGAGGCCGCGACCGGCAAGGACGAAGCTCCGAGCGCGCCGGCCCCGTCGAGCCCGCCCGCGAAGAACGTCGCCGAGGACACGACGACCCTGCGGGAACTCAACAAGCTCGACGAGACCCCCGCCACGCTCGCCGACGCGACGCTGATCCTCGTCGACTACCAGAACACCTACACCGAGGGCGTGATGGAACTCGACGGCTGGAAGCCCGCCGTGGAGAACACCGCGGCCCTCCTCAAGCGCGCCCGCGCGGCGAAGACGCCGGTCATCCACATCGTCGACAAGGGCTACGACCTCTCGTCGGAGGCCGGACAGATCGTCCCGGCGCTGAAGCCCGCCAAGGGCGAACCGGTCGTCGAGAAGAGCGTCCCGAACGGCTTCCACGACACGAACCTCGCCGAGGAGGTCAAGAAGGCCGGGCGCGAGAACGTCATCATCGCCGGGTTCATGACCAACATGTGCACGCTGTTCACCACGCAGGGCGCGTTCCTCAACGGCAACCACCCGACCGTCGTCGCCGACGCCTCCGCGACCCGTCCGCTGCCGCTGAACGGCAACCCGAACGGCATCCCGTCCGAGCAGCTGCACGCCTCGGCGCTCGCCACGGTCCAGGACCTCTACGGGGTCGTGGTCCCCACGCAGAAGTCCCTGAAGTAGGGGACCACTTCAGCCCGACCGCCCCTCCGGTGGTGGCCGCGGGAAGCGCGCTCAACAGCGCCCTGCGCCACCACCCCCGTGCCTCGCAAAGCCCATCGAGCCCCACCGGCCCCCAAGCCCGGCTCCCCCACGCACACCCCCACAGCCCCCCACTCCCCCCAACGGAAGTGAACCCCATGAGCACTTTCCCCTCCACCCTCCAGACCCTCCGACTCCCCCCACTCCGCCAGAGATCGCACCACCATCACCTACGGAGAAGACGAAGATGGCTACCCGCAGAGGTTTCATAACCGGCGCTTCCGGCATCGGCACCGCGGCCCTCCTGGGCTACGCGGCGACCCCGCAGGCAGCGGCGGCGACCGCCGACGGCATGACGAGCGCGGCGAAGGTCCCGCCGCAGCAGGCGAAGGACTCGCTCCTCGCCGTCAACGCCGGCATGCGCACCAACTACGCCGTACTCAAAGCAGAACTGGTCAAGCACCTCTCGCCGGTGATCGTCGTGCAGAACGACGCCAAGGGCGGCCGGTTCACCCTGGTGACGGAGAACGGCCAGGAGAGCGCCAACCCCGTCTCGGAGACGTTCGAGCTGGCGAAGTCCATCGCCCACGTACCGCTGGGGATCTTCTCGGTGATCGCCTCCTACCTGGCGGACCACATCCCCAACCTCCCGAACGCCGACCGCATCGACCCGCACGACCTGCTGATGGTGGCGTTCGACGACCACACCTCCACCGCGTGGATCCCGCCCCTCCAGGCCTACGCCGCCACGCTCACGACCGCCCGCCGGAACCTGCCCGACGCCGGGCTTCCGGCCGCGCTGACGACGTCGTGCGGCAACATCCTGGACGCCGCGCTCCGGTTCATCGACGCCTCTGTCACGGCGCGGTCGTTCGACATGAAGACCTTCGAGGACTTCTCCGGCGGCGTCTACCCCGACATCCGCACCAACATGGAGCACGCGGCGCAGGCCCAGATCAAGGGCGTGCAGGACCAGATGAAGACCTGGCGCACGAAGGTCGGCGAGGCCGGCTGGGCCGACCTGTACTGCGTGGTGATCTCGCAGTGGACGACGAGCGTGCTGAACCAGAACACGATCATCATCAAGGACTGCATGAACCCGGCGAAGGTCGCCACGCACCTGATCGACCTGCCCGGCCTGGAGAACCCGGTCGACCCGGTGTTCACCGCCCTCGACAACCTCGCCCGGATCGTGCAGGACAACGTGGCGGCGGAGCTGGTGTTCCCCAAGGACACGAAGGTCGCGGACGCCCTGAAGGGCAAGGAGGACCTGCTCTCCGACGAGATCCTCGTCCAGCTCG
This sequence comes from Streptomyces sp. iso_384, assembly GCF_056172905.1. Lineage (NCBI taxonomy): Bacteria > Bacillati > Actinomycetota > Actinomycetes > Kitasatosporales > Streptomycetaceae > Streptomyces > Streptomyces sp. iso_384. Next base: position 325,686 of record NZ_JBWBTT010000001.1, on the reverse strand, counting down.
GCACCGGCCGCGAGGTGACGAAGTCCGCACCGACGTACAACATGGCGGCGGGCGCGGTGTGCCCGGTCAAGAAGTGACCGGGGTCTGCTTCGCCCGGCAGGCGGCAGTTTGACGACAGGTCCTGGTCCGCGCGCCCTTCTCCCGGAGCCGGCGGCCGCCCGCTCCGGGAGAGGGAGCCCCTCAGTAGGGTTTCCGGGGTGACCCAGGACAACAACAGCAGCAACAGCGGCACCGAAGCCGACACCCATCTGCCCGCGCTGACCGCCGGCCGGGCCGACCACCTGCGCCGCCTGGTGGCCGACGACCTGAGCGCACGGGACGGAGCCCGCCCCCAGGTGGACGGGGCGACGGCCGTACGCGAACGCTCCACGCACGACATCACCGTGCTGGCGCAGCGCTGCGGGGCGGCGGCCCCGGAGGACTGGCCCGCGCTGATAGCCCAGCACTTCACCACCCTCGACACCGTGGCGCAGGGGGGCGAGAGCGCGGAGGAACTGCTGCGCCGGGCCGTCCTGCGCCTGCTGCCCACCGAAGCGCTGCCGGCCGGCGACGGGGCCGGCCACCGCTACGCCTGGCCGGCGGCCGACGGCCTGATGACGGCGCTCGCCCTGGACACCCCCGACGCCGTACGGATGCTGACCGACGCGGACGTCGAACGCGCGGGCCTCGACGCGCTGAAGGCGGCGGGCCGGACGAACCTGCTGGCCGAGCCGGTGGAGCACGAGGAGATCCGTACGCCCTCGGGCGCGCTCCTGCACTCGGTGTACGGCGACTCCCACTTCGTGGCGAGCAAGGCACTCGTCCTGGGCGACCTGGCCCGCACCCTGACGGGCCACGACCTGCCGGAGGCCGGGGCGCTCGTCGTCGTACCGACCCGGCACCTGCTGGCGTTCCACCCGATCGTCGACGCCTCGGTGGTGGACGCGGTCAACGACCTGGGGATGTACGCCATGGGCGCGTACGAGGACGGGCCAGGCCCGATCAACCCGCTGCTGTACTGGTGGCGTCGGGACGGCCTGGTCCGCCTCACCGCCTTCGACGAGCAGACCCGCGCGATGCAGGTCGTGCCGCCGCCGGAGCTGATGGACCTGATGAGGAGCCTGCACGCGAAGGGCCGGCCCGAGCAGGAGCCGCCCACCACCGCGAGCACCACCCCCGGCACCACCCAACCGGCCGCGTCCCCAGCCTCGTTGACATCCAGCCTCGCCCAGGACCCGGCCGCACTCCCCGAGGCCTTCCGGGCGGCGACGGCGCACGCACTCGCCGCCTGCGCCGAGGACCCGGACAGCGGGAAACTGGAGACCTGGGAGGCCTGGGTCACCGCGATGCAGTTGGGCGACGCCCTGTTCGCGACCACGCTGTCGGACGAGGGCTCGGCGGAGTACCGCATCGGCGACCGCATGGTCACCCTGCCCGCCACCGGCCCGTCCCCGCAGGCGAACGGCCGCGCCTGGCTGGACGCCTTCTGGTTCGCCCTCGTCTGCCGCGAGCGGGACCGCCTGTCCCGGCTCGCGCGGGTCCCGCTGGAGGACCTGCGCCGCGCCGATCCGTTGCAGGACGCCTATCTGTTCCACTGGATCGACACGCTCCAGACCTACTGGCGCGGCGCGCCCCTGGACGACATCGCCCAGAAGCTCATCGCGACGATGGAGACCTCCGACCCCAAGGTCGCGACCGGCACCTCACCGGCGCTGCTGAACCAGATCGACTACCAGCCGGCCGCCCTCTTCCACCGCCTCATCACCGGGAACCACGAGGCCTTCGCGGAGACCCTCACCGAGGCCGTGGCCCACCACGACCACTACTGGACCGGCTCGCCGGCCCCCCGCAGCCACGTGGCCCTCGGCCCGCTCGCCCTGGCCTGCCTCGCCCACGACGGCGACTTCCCCGTGGACACGGCGCTGCCGCGCCTGCCCAAGCACCTGATCGGCCGGGAGTGGTGCGGGGAGTTCCCGACCTGACGGGCGGGCAGAACGCGCGCATCCCGCCCTGACTCCGTGAAGACGCGAGTGCGTGAGTACGGCTCCTCATGGGGCGGGGTCCGGCGGAGGCGTCGTTCAGGGTGCCGGCAGATCAGCCACCGCACCGGGCGTACCGGCATTCCAGGAGATCCGGCAAGGACAAGGCCTCTCGTTCGCCGCCCCAGGCCCTCCGCGCAGGACTGCCGGAAGACGTCGCAGGCTGCGAGCGGGCCCTCGGGGGGCCGAACGTGTCGGTACCGGTGACACACTCGATCCTTGCGTCGCACGCGTGCCGGGTGGCAGTGTTCGCACGTCCGAATATGTGTGCCGCCTCAAGTATGTGCGACCTCCGAAGACCGGGTGGGGATGGACGAGCAGGCGTTCGACGCCTTTTACGCCGGAAGCGTGGGGCGGCTCATCGGTCAGCTGTACGCCATGATCGGTGACCGTGCCGAGGCGCAGGACGTCGTCCAGGAAGCCTTCGTACGGGCCTGGGAGCGCCGGGCCGCACTGGACAAGGACGGTGCGCCGGAGGCGTGGGTGCGTACCGTGGCCTACCGGTTGGCGGTCAGCCGGTGGCGTCGGGTGCGCACCTCCCTCACCTTCGCGAAGCGGCAGGGACCGCCCCCGGACGTGCCTCCGCCGGACGACCACCATGTGCTGCTGGTGGCGGCGTTGAAGCAGATCCCCGCAGCGCAGCGCCGCGCCATCGTGCTCCACCACCTGTGCGATCTCGAGGTGAAGCAGGTCGCCGAGGAGACCGGCTCTCCCGTCGGTACGGTCAAGGCGCAGCTGAGCCGGGGCCGTACCGCACTGGCACGCTTGCTGGCCGATACTGAGCTGGATCCGCGCGCGGGCCGGGTTTCGGAGGTGGAACGTGGTTGAGGAGACCGGCTTGGACGAGCGGCTCGCCGGCCTGGCCGCCGACGGGCGGCAGGGTGCCGTGCCGCTGGCCGCCGAGCAGATCCGGGCGCGCGGGGACCGGCGTCGACGGCGCAAGCGGGCGGCTCGGGCCTCGGGCGGCGTGATGCTGGCCGCTGCCGTGGTCGTGGGAGGGCTGTCGTTGGTCCGCCCCGGGCCGGAGCCGGCACCGACCGCCACCGGTCCCGGCCCGTCCGCGAGCGCTCCCCTGTTCGTGGCCCCGACGCCCGCACCGGGGCAGGAGTACGCGGTCGAACTCGGCTATGTGTACGACGCGGTGGCGCTCGACGGGGACCGGGTCCGGGCCACCGTCCAGCAGCTTCGTGACGAGAAGGGCACGGCTGTGCCCACCGGCGTGGTGCACGTGCTGACCCTGCCGGCGGTGACCCCGGTCGAGGTGCGGGACCTGGCCGGGGGGAAGCCGGGAGACATGCGGCTGGGTGATGTCGTGGACCGGCTGCGGGCCGGGCCGCGGTGGGCGTTCGCGCTCGACTACGACGGCGAGGGCCGGGTTCAGTCGCTGCGCGAAGCGCACTGGCTGACCCTGGAATGACCTCCGGGACGTGACGTCCCGGTCGGCCGGGCGGCGTTCGGCCCGGGCCGGAAATTCGTTCCGGCCGGATGCAACCCGGCAGGTGGTGTGGTGCGTAGAGACGGTGTAACCCGACCGCACCGATATCCAGGAGACCGTTGACCATGCACGCCGCACGCCGCCGGGCCACGTTGCGCCTGCTCACCGTTGCCGCCTTCGGCGCCCTTGCCCTCACCGGCTGCGGCGGGACGACCGGGGGCAGCGCAGCGGCTCCCTCACCGGTAGGGGCGCCGGCCACGGCGACCGCATCGGCCTCCGAGAAGCCGTTCGCCGGTACCAAGCAGTTCGTGACGGCCGACAAGGCCTGGACGGAGGGCGGACTGACCAAGCTGTCGGTGCGGTCCGCCGAGAAGAAGGAGAACACCCAGTTCGACACCTGGGAGATCGTCCCCGGCACGGGGAAATACGTCACGGTGACGCTGACGAAGGACGCCCGGGTACTGCTGACCGTGCCGATCCGCGACGACGCCCCGGGGACCAGCGGCGGCGAACCCGTACCTGCCTCGCAGGCCGAATTCGTCACGCTCCTGGCGCAGTTGGACCCCCGGACCCGCGAAGGAGCCGGGTTCGATCTGAGCTTCGACGGAGAAGGGCAGGTCACCAAGGTGCAGTCGCTGTACACGCCGTGATCCGGGCACGCCTGGATCTCCCGAGAACCACAGCGGAGGTGGGACATGGCCGATGGGACCGGCCTGGAGAGCCGGCTCGCCGACCTTGCCGCCTCGGGCCGGCGGCACGCCGTACCGCTGGCCTCGGAGCAGGTCCGAGCGCGCGGGGACAGGCGTCGGCGGCGCAAGCGGGCGGCTCGGGCCTCGGGCGGCGTGGTGACGGCGGCGGCCCTGACGCTGGGGGTCCTGTCGGTGGTCCGGACCGGGCCGGTGCCGGCACCGCCCGCGGCGCTGCCGACGGCAGCGGCGAGCGTCTCTCCGTTCATGATCCCGACGCCGGCACGGGGAGAAGAATACGCCGCCGAACTCGGCTTCGTTTACGACGCGGTGGCACTGGAAGGAAATATGGTTCAGGTCACCGTGGCGCAGGTGCACACCGGAAAGGGTGCCGTCGTTCGCACCGGAGTAGTGCACGAATTGACCCTGAAGCGGGAAACCCCGGTCGAAGTGAAGCATGTGGTCGGCGGCAGCGCGAAGGACGTGCGAGCAAGCGAATTGGTGGAAATCCTGAGCGGAGGTCCGCAGTGGGTATTCGCCGTCGACTATGACGGCGAGGGCCGTGTGCAGTCACTCCGGGAAGCCCACTGGCTGACCGTCGAGTGATCCCCTGAACTGGAAGAACCGACTCCTCCACGGAATATCGACAGAAACCGGAAAGCCCCCGGAACACGCTCGCTCGGGGGCGAATTTCGCGTTCCCGCAGGCCTGCCCCGATCGGCCGGTATCTTCCTGGCTTCTGCGGCAGGACGACCGAAGGAGCCGGAAAAAGAATTCCTGATTCGGGTGCAACCCGGGGGGCGGTGCGGGGCGTAGAGAGTATGTATCCCAACCGCACTGAAACGCATTCACCATAGGAGCAGTTGACGATGAACGCTTTCCGCCGCCACTCCGCCAAAGGCTGGCTCACCGCTGTCGCTCTCGGCGCCCTCGTCCTGACCGGCTGCGGCCAGGAGCCCTCGCATCGCCTGGAGCCCGCCGCGGCCGCAGGAGCGGCCCCGTCCCCCACGGCCGGCGACGCGACGGACGACGGCCGGCCCCACGACGGCAGGAAGTCCGCCGATACCGCCGAGGGAGGCAAGAAGGCCTCTCCTCCCGCTCCTTCCGAGCGGGACGACCGTAGGGGCCTCCGGACGGACACCGACAGGAAGCCCGCCGTCTCCGCCCCGGAAAGCAGAGCGGCCACCCCGACAGCCCCCGAGGACACCTCGGCGTCGACCGGCAACGCCCCCTTCGCCGGCACCGAGCAGTTCGTGACCATCAGCAAGGCATGGGCCGACAACGGCCGCACCTACCTGTCCGTGCGGTCCGCCCAGAAGAAGATCAACACCCGGTTCGACACCTGGGAGATCACCCCGGGCACGGGGCCCTTCACCACGGTGTCCATGGCCGACAACGGCCGGGTGCTGCTGGCGGTCCCGGTCCGCGACGAAGTGGCCGGCACGAGCCGCGCCGAACTGCTCGCATACTCCCCGGACCGGCTCGTCACGCTGATCGCCCGGCTGGACCCCACCCTCTCCGGCGGCATCGGGTACGACCTGGTCTTCGACGGCACGGGCCGGGTGACCGGCCTGACGTCGCTGTACCGGCCCTGAGTACAGCGACGGCCCGGCAGGAAAGGCCGATCGCGAAAGGGCTGCCGCCTTCAGCCTCGATGACCGGGGCACCCCTACGCGATTCGTCTTTCACCGCCGTCCGGCCGGGTCGTGCGCCGGTACGTGCCCGTACCCCGGCCGGATCGCCCGCCACGCCACCCGGTGAGACGCGTCGCCGCCGCCCTGCGCGAGCCGGAAGCCTTCGGCTACCCGCAACGCGTCCGCGACCGGCTGCCCCCGGCGGCGTCCTGCCAAGGCGGGTTCCCCACCCGGTCCTGCTCCCGCACCCGCCGCCTCATGCGTGCGCCGGGGATCGCGAGGGCCAGCAGGACCGGGACCCCGGCGGCGATGCCGACCCAGAGGACGAGTGCGAGATAGCCGTAGGCCGCGTTGCGCGTGTCCTGGTCCGCCCGGACAAGGAAGACGATGCTCACCACGAGCGCCACCGCCATGAGGGCGCCCTGGACGAACGCGGCCCGGGTGAGGATGCTCGCCCGGCGCCGGTATCCGGGGGTGATCTCCCGGTCCTGTGGCTGCACGAACCACTTGGGCGCACCGGGCGTACGGGGCCGGTGCGGGGGTGGTGGCGGCGGCTGGTCGGACATGGGCCCAATTCTCCTGTGCGCCGCCCCGGAACACCACCCTCACCGGGAACGAGGAGGCGGCGACGACGCGGCGCGCCGTCACTTCTTCAGGGCGTCCCAGTGGTGCGAGCCGAAGCTGCGCACCAGCGAGACCAGCGCCGCCCCGAGCCGCCAGTCCAGGCCCGGTGCGTGCAGATGCAGTTTGTCGCCGCCGGACCGGAACTCCAGCGGCATCTGGCCGCCCGCCCGCCACCTGATCCGCCGGGGAGCGCGCGCGGCGCCGCCCACGCCGGGTGAGCTGTCGAAGATGGAGAGGATGAGGAGCAGCACCATCACGGGCAGGCACAGCCACCACACGAACCACCACAGGATCCGGCCCTTGTACCCCACCGCTTCGGCCCCGCCGGCCGGGGTCACCGTCCATCGGGTGCGCAGCCCCCTCCCCCGGAACGCCTTCTCGCGCACGATCGTGCCGATGAGCTCCCCGTGCACGCCGAGCACGTGAAACGTCGAGACACCGCCGGTGGCCGACAGGGTCACCACCGTCGCCACCCGGTCCCGGCGGTGCGCGTCGGTCCACAGGGCGAAGGTACGGGCGCCACTCTTCCGGGCGGCGAGGTAGGCGGGAATGCCGCCGGGCGGCAGTTCGCGCTCCACGTACCCGATGACCTCGGGCAGTCCCGATCCGTCGAGGAGATAGACCAGGTTCTGGACCGAATCCGGCGTGTGGTCCGGAAGCCTTCGCCGGATGCCGTCCATGGTCATGACCTTGCTCACCCGGCATGCTCCTTGGGACTGGGAAGCGGTGCGTCCGACGGTCGGCCGTCGACAGGCTGCCTACTTTAAGGGTCAACAAGGCCTGGCCAGAAGCGTCGGCGAGAAGCACCGGCAAGACACAGGGACAGGACGCGAGAAGGGGCGGCGGGCCCGCAGGCCCACCGCCCCGACTTCACCTCATATGGCGCCTACTGGATGACCGTGATCCGGTCCGTCGCCGGCGGGGCCAGCGGGGCGGCGGCCGTCGAGTGGGCCGCCAGGTAGGCGTTGAACAGGTCCAGGTCGGACGCGCCGACCAGCTTGTTCGTGCCCTCGCCGAGGGCCGCGAAGCCGTCGCCGCCGCCCGCGAGGAACTCGTTCATCGCGACCCGGTAGGTGCGCTCCGGGTCGATCGCCTCGCCGTTCAGCTTGATGGTGTCGGCGACCACGCGGTCCGCGCCGCTCTTCGTCAGGTCGAGCGTGTAGGTGAGGCCCTTGGAGACCTGGAGGATCTTCGGGCTGGCCTCGTTGCCGCCGCTGACCTGCTGCTGGAGGGCGGTGACCAGCTGGGCGCCGGTCAGGTCGACGACGTTCATCATGTTGGTGAACGGCTGCACGGTGAACGCCTCGCCGTACGTGACGACGCCGTCGCCCTCACTGCCGGACGCCTTGTGGACGAGGTCCGAGCGGATGCCGCCCGGGTTCATGAACGCGACTTCCGCGCCGCCCTTGTCGGCCGGGGCGAGCCCTTCGAGCTGGGCGTCGGCGATGACGTTGCCGAGCGGCTTCTCGGGCGCCGTGGAGCCGCGGCCGTTGATGTCGGCGCTGATCCAGCCCTGCGGCTTGTCGGCGATCGGGGCGGCGAGCTTGTTCCAGCGGTCGATCAGGCGCGTCATGTCGGCGGCCTTGGGCTGGTCCCGGGTCACGACGTGGTTCGCGGACTTCACCGACGTACGGACGATGTCGTTGGTGCGACGGTCGTAGGTGAGCGTGGTGTCCGTGTACAGCTTGCCGAACGACGAGGCCGAGGTGACCATGCGCGGCTTGCCGGACGGGTCCGGGACGGTGCACACGTACGCCTGGTGGGTGTGGCCCGTGACCAGGGCGTCCACCTTCGGCGTGATGCCCTTGGCGATGTCGACGATCGGGCCGGAGATGCCGTCGCCCGCGCCGGGGCTGTCGCAGTCGTAGTTGTACGAGGTGGAGGCCGGGGCCCCGCCCTCGTGGATCAGGGCCACGATGGACTTGACGCCCTTGCGGTCCAGCTCCTTGGCGTACTTGTTGATCGTCTCGACCTCGTCGTGGAACTTGAGGCCCTTGACGCCGTTCGCGGTGACGATGTCCGGCGTGCCCTCCAGGGTCACCCCGATGAAGCCGATCTTGACGCCGTTCTTCTTCCAGACCGTGTACGGCTTCAGCAGCGGCTTGCCGGTCTTCTCCTTGGTCACGTTGGCCGCGAGGTAGGGGAAGTCCGCTCCCTTGAACTTCTTGCCCTTCTCGTAGCAGCCCTCGACCGGGTGACAGCCGCCGTTCTGGAGGCGGGCCAGCTCGGTCGCGCCCTCGTCGAACTCGTGGTTGCCGACCGCCGTGACGTCCAGGTCGAGCTTGTTCAGCGCCTCGATCGTCGGCTCGTCGTGGAAGAGACCCGACAGCAGCGGGCTCGCGCCGACCATGTCGCCGCCGGCCGCGGTGACGGAGTACGGGTTCCCCTTGCGCGCGGTGCGCAGCGAGGTCGCCAGGTACTCGACGCCACCGGCCGGGATCGCCTCGACCGTGCCGTCCGCGTGCGTCTTGGTGACCGTACCGGCGGATCCGGCCGGCGGCTCCAGGTTGCCGTGCAGGTCGTTGAACGACAGCAACTGCACGTCGACGGTACGGGGCTTGTGGCCGTGGCCGTGCCCGTGGCCACGGTCATGGGCGTCGGCCGGCATCGCGGCGACGAGCGCGCCCACGGTGGCCAGACCGGCTGCGGCGGCGAGCACCCGCCGTGTCGCACGGTTCTTCTGCGGAGTCGCTGACATCGGTCCCCTTGTGAGTCAGTGCTGTCGGTGGTGTCGGTGCTGTCGGTGGTTCTGTGGTGCCACGACGGGAATGCTGCGTGCCGCAGCCTAGAGTCAACGCGCGTAGCGCAACAGGTGTTCGGGGTTACGGACTGGTTGCCATCCGGCCAAATGGCCCGTCGAAGACACCCGCGCCGCCTACCGAGGACGCATGCCCCCGCCCCTCCTCCCGCTCGCCGTACGCTCGGAGGCATGACGACTGACGCACCCCTCCCCGCTCCCGGACGCGAGATTCAGGCCCTCGACGCACTCGACTCCGAGCAGGCCGACACCGTCCTCGCCCTGCTCGCCGACGCCGCCCGGTCCGACGGCCGGCAGGCGGTGTCCGAGCAGGGCAGACTCCGGATCCGGGGCGGACACCGCGACGGCGTACGGCACTTCCTCCTCACCGTCGACGGAACACTGGCCGGCTACGCCCAGTTGGAGGACACCGACCCGGTCGAGGCCCCGGCCGCCGAGCTGGTCGTCCACCCCGACCTGCGCGGCAGCGGGCACGGCCGGGCGCTCGGCGCGGCCCTCCTCGCCGCGACCGGCAAGCGGCTGCGGGTCTGGGCGCACGGCGGCAGCTCCGCGGCCCGCCACCTGGCCCAGGTCCTCGGCCTCTCCCTCTTCCGCGAGCTGCGCCAGCTGCGGCGGAGCCTGATCCCGCTCGACCTCGCGGAGCCGGCGCTGCCCGAGGGCGTCACCGTACGGACCTTCGAGCCGGGCCGTGACGACGCCGCCTGGCTCGCCGTGAACCGCGCCGCCTTTGCTCACCACCCCGAGCAGGGGTCGCTGACCCAGCAGGACCTGGACGACCGCAAGGCGGAGCCCTGGTTCGACCCGAAGGGCTTCTTCCTGGCCGAGCAGGACGGGGAGATCGTCGGCTTCCACTGGACGAAGGTGCACGCCGAGGAGCAGCTCGGTGAGGTGTACGTGGTCGGCGTCCTGCCCGAGTCCCAGGGCGGCGGCCTCGGCAAGGCGCTGACCTCGATCGGCCTGCACCATCTGGCGGCCCAGGCGCTGCCCACCGCGATGCTCTACGTGGACGCGGACAACACGGCGGCCGTGACGGTGTACGAGCGGATGGGCTTCACCACGCACGAGGTGGATCTGATGTACCGCACGGAGTCCTGAGGCCGGGCGTCCGCCGTTCGACCGGCTGTCCGCCGGTCGCTACAGCTTACGGAGTTTCGGCGTCGCAGAAGTACCGCACCTGACTCCGAAGAAAATCTATCGTGGCGGCGGTAGACATCCGGTGCCCGGTGGGGTTAGCGTTTTCCTCGTAGCCGGAAGACAAGAGGGCACGGCAGACACGAACTGCCGTGCATGCAGGTCAGAGCAGTACAGAGCAGTGAGCGGAACGGCAGTGGAGCGAGGGAGCCGGAAACGGTGGGTTCCCCCACTGACTGCCGGGCCGGGCGGCCCCAGGGGCCGCGTGCAACACCGCAGTACCGCAGTGGCAGTTCCAGCAGTACCCGCAGTACCCGCAGTACCGAAACACTGAACCGCACGAGGTAAGGAGCAGACGCCATCAGGATCGCCTGAGCGAGGAAGTATCCGCTCGGGTACCGCAGGCCCCGGAACGGAAGGTGGTCCCCGGTCAAGAATCCGCGATCCCCGCTTGCCCGCCCTACCGGGCGGACCGGCGGAACAGATGGGCCGGCACAGTCGGCCGGCAGATGGTGTTGAAAGCTCGGGGCCCGAGCGCCGCAAGGCGCTCGGGCCCCCCGACGTGTCCCCGAAAGAAGAGGTGCTATGCCCCCTAGCAGTACCCGCCCCACCAACAAGCTCGACGACGACGACTATCCCGCCTACACCATGGGCCGGGCGGCCGAGATGCTCGGCACCTCCCCCGCCTTCCTCCGCGCGCTCGGCGAGAACCGCCTGATCACCCCGCTGCGCTCCGACGGAGGCCACCGCCGTTACTCCCGCTACCAGCTGCGCATCGCCGCCCGCGCCCGAGAACTGGTCGACCAGGGCACGAAGATCGAGGATGCCTGCCGCATCGTCATCCTCGAGGACCAGCTGGAAGAGGCACAGCGCATCAACGAGGAGCTGCGCGCCGACCGCGCGCCGACTCCGCCGAACACCTGATCGCACCACCCGAACTCCCCCGTGGGGCGGCGTCGTTTGACGCCGCCCCATTTTTGCACCACCCTTTCACTACTCAATTAGTGAAAGGGTGGTGCAGCGCATGACGGCCGAGTCCGCAGCTGTCGAGTTCCGCATCGACCGGCGCAGCGGTGTCGCCACCTACCTCCAGATCGTCCAGCAGACGAAGCAGGCGCTGCGCCTGGGCGTTCTCGAACCGGGCGACCGGCTGCCGACCGCCCGCGAGGTCGTGGAGGCCACCGCGATCAACCCGAACACGGTCCTCAAGGCGTACCGGGAGCTGGAGCGCGAAGGCCTCGTCGAGGCCCGCCGCGGGCTCGGCACCTTCGTCCGCCGGACGCTGGGCGGCGCGTCCGAGGCAACCGCCGCCGACGCGCCGCTGCGCACCGAACTCGCCGACTGGGCCCGCCGGGCCCGGGCGGCCGGGCTGGAGAAGGACGACGTCAGCGCGCTCTTCACGGCCGTACTGGACAGCACGTACAAGGGGGACGAGGAACGATGACCGGCGTCGCGATCGAGGCACACGGCCTCGGAAGGACCTACGGACGCAGGGGCGGCGGCCATCGCGCCCTCCATGACTGCTCGTTCCGGCTGCCCGTAGGACGCGTGTGCGCCCTGGTCGGGCCCAACGGCGCGGGCAAGTCGACCCTGCTGAACCTGGCGGCCGGGCTGGACCGGCCCAGCGCCGGGTCGCTCACCGTTCTCGGCTCCAGCGCCCCCGGCGACGTACGCGACCGCATCGCCTTCGTCTCCCAGGACAAGCCGCTGTACCCGCAGCTCACCGTCGCCGACACGCTGTGGGCCGGGGCCGAGCTGAACCCCGGGCGCTGGGACCGCGCCACCGCCGGTCGGATCGCCGGACCGCTGGAGCGCGGGGCCCGCGTCCGTGCCCTCTCCGGCGGGCAGCGCACCCGGCTCGCGCTGGCGCTCGCGCTCGGCAAGCGGCCCGAACTGATGCTGCTGGACGAGCCGATGGCCGACCTCGACCCGCTCGCCCGGCACGAGCTGATGGGCGTCCTGATGGCGGAGACCGCCGAGCACGGCACCACCATCGTGATGTCCTCGCACATCCTCACCGAGCTGGAGGGCGCCTGCGACTACCTCCTGCTCGTCGACGGCGGGCGCATCCGGCTCGGCGGCGAGGCCGAGGACATCGTCTCCGCCCATGCCCTGCTCACCGGCCGGGCCCAGGACCTTTCCCCGCACACCGTCGTCGAATCCCGTACGACAGGACGTCAGCTCACCGCGCTCGTACGGAAGGAGGGCCCGGTGGACACCGCCGCCTGGTCCGTCACGGAACCGTCCCTGGAGGAGCTGCTCCTCGCCCACCTCCGCGCCCCGGACGCCCCACCGCTGCTGACGCCGAGCGCCTCGGCCGGAACGCGTGCGGAGGTGGTGTCCGCATGAGCACGCTGACGCCCCAGAAGCCCGACGCGGTCACGACCGCACCCGCGCGCGCCACCCTGCGGGGGCCTGTGCGGGTGGTGCTGCGGGTGCACCGCAAGGCCATCTGGGCGGGAGCCGCCCTGTTGGTCCTCGGCATCGGCGTCGTCGTCGCGCTCCGCGTCTGGATGGCCTCCTCGAAGGTGCTGTGCGCCGACGGCGACACGACTCCGTGCGGCGACGACGTCTTCGTCTCCAGCTACGCCCATACGTCCACCGAGGTATTCCTGGCCGACGGCGGCACGGTCATGCTCTTCCTGGCCGCGCTCGTCGGGGCCTTCGTGGCAGGCCCGCTGATCGCCCGCGAACTGGAGAGCGGCACCTTCCGGCTGGCCTGGGCGCAGTCGGTCTCCCCCACCCACTGGCTCGCCGCCCGGCTGGCCGTGCCCGCCGCGCTGACGGTCACCGGCCTGACGGTCCTGGTCGTCGTCTTCCGCTGGGGGCTGTGGTCCCTGCGGGCCGGTCCGAACAGCCCGGGGCTCGGATGGCACGCCAACGGCGTGTTTCCCGGCACCGGGCCCGCGATCCTCGGCTACGCGCTGCTGGCCGTCGCGGTCGGGGCGTTGTGCGCGGTGCTCGTCCGCCGCACCGTGCTGTCCATGTCCCTGAGCGCACTCGTGCTCGCGGCCGTGGGCATCGGCCTCGGCACACGGCGGTACCTGCTGTGGCCGGCCGTCCTCCGTCAGGGGGAGGGCCCCAAGCTGCTGCGTGACAGCGACTGGCACCTGGAAGGCGGCATGCTCACGGCGTCCGGCAGCAAGGTGTACTGGCGGGACTGCTACCACGCCGGCTCGGTGGAGGGCTACGACGCCTGTATGCGCGACCGGGGCGGGGTGACCCCGTTCGCCGAGGTGCACCCCGCCTCCCACTACTGGCCCCTCCAGCTCGTCGAGACCGGCATCCTCCTCGCCCTCGCCGCGCTCGCCGTGTTCGCCGCCTTCCGGCTCCTGCGCCGCCTGCACGGCTGACCGCCCACCCGGCAGAGACCCGTCGTCCGGGCCCCACGAGGGGTGGGCCCGGACGACGAACACGTACGTCGCGCACCCGTGGGCGACCCGGGCGCGACGACCACGCACAGTGACCGCGAGGCCCACCCGCAGGCACACCGCTTCCTGTACGTCATGTCGCCGTTACCGGCCATTCAGACACCCTTGCGACCCTCACGGGATGCAGCCAGCTGTGCCCGCCCCCCGCCGTAACGGGAGAGCCCGGGGAAACGCCTCCACGGGCTCTCCGGGCTCCCCGGGTTCCCCCGCCGGCTCCCCCCGTCGTGACCCGGGGTTTCCCGGGCCTTCCGCGATCTTTCCCGGCTCCGACGCGCCCGCGGAGCCCTCCACGCGGAACAATGGGCCCATGAGCCAGCAGCCCAGCTCCGAGGTCCCGGTCCAGCCCGCCGCCCAGCCGTCCGTCGGCTCGCTCGCCGCGCACCGGCCGCACGCCACCTCCGCCTCGCGCGGGGTCGGCTTCTCCACCGCGGCCGATCTGAATCCCGACCTCGACGCCGACGCGGACGCCTACGAGCCCGACCGGGACGGCGACGAGCTGCCCCAGGGCCGCTTCCTGGACCGCGAGCGCAGCTGGCTCGCGTTCAACGAACGCGTGCTGGAACTGGCCGAGGACCCGGCCACCCCCGTCCTGGAGCGGGCCAATTTCCTCGCCATCTTCGCCTCGAACCTCGACGAGTTCTTCATGGTCCGGGTGGCCGGTCTCAAGCGCCGTATCGCCACCGGTGTCGCCACCCGATCCGCCTCCGGCCTCCAGCCCCGCGAGGTCCTGGACCTCATCTGGACCCGCTCGCGCGAGCTCATGGCCCGGCACGCCGCCTGCTTCCAGCAGGACATCGCCCCGGACCTGTCCGACGAGGGCATCCAGCTGATCCGCTGGCCGGACCTGACCGAGAAGGAGCAGGCCCGCCTGTTCACCTTCTTCCGGCAGCGCGTCTTCCCGGTCCTGACCCCGCTGGCCGTCGACCCCGCGCACCCCTTCCCGTACATCTCCGGGCTCTCGCTCAACCTCGCCGTCGTCGTCCGCAACCCGGTCAGCGGCCACCGCCACTTCGCCCGGGTCAAGGTGCCGCCGCTGCTGACCCGCTTCCTGGAGGCCTCGCCCCAGCGGTACGTCCCCATCGAGGACGTCATCGCGGCCCACCTGGAGGAGCTGTTCCCGGGCATGGAGGTGCTGGCGCACCACATGTTCCGGGTCACCAGGAACGAGGACCTGGAGGTCGAGGAGGACGACGCGGAGAACCTCCTCCAGGCGCTGGAGAAGGAGCTCATGCGGCGCCGCTTCGGTCCGCCGGTGCGGCTGGAGGTCGAGGAGTCCATCGACCCGTACGTGCTGGACCTGCTGGTCCGCGAGCTGAAGGTGTCCGACGCGGAGGTCTACCCGCTGCCCGGCCCCCTCGACCTGACCGGTCTTTTCGCGATCGCCTCGCTGGACCGGCCGGAGCTGAAGTTCCCGAAGTTCATCGCGGGCACCCACCGGGACCTGGCCGAGGTGGAGTCCGCCTCCGCGCCCGACATCTTCGCCGCCCTGCGCGAACGCGACGTGCTGCTCCACCACCCGTACGACTCGTTCTCCACCTCCGTCCAGGCGTTCCTGGAGCAGGCGGCGGGCGATCCGGACGTGCTGGCCATCAAGCAGACGCTGTACCGCACCTCCGGCGACTCCCCCATAGTGGACGCCCTGATCGACGCGGCCGAGTCCGGCAAACAGGTCCTCGTCCTCGTCGAGATCAAGGCCCGCTTCGACGAGCAGGCCAACATCAAGTGGGCCCGCAAGCTGGAGGAGGCGGGCTGCCATGTGGTGTACGGCCTCGTCGGGCTGAAGACCCACTGCAAGCTCTCGCTGGTCGTCCGCCAGGAGGGCGACACCCTGCGCCGCTACTCCCACGTCGGCACCGGCAACTACCACCCCAAGACGGCCCGGCTGTACGAGGACCTCGGCCTGCTCACGGCGGACCCGCAGGTCGGGGCGGACCTCTCCGACCTGTTCAACCGGCTCTCCGGCTACTCCCGCCGCGAGACCTACCGCCGCCTCCTGGTCGCCCCGAAGTCCCTGCGCGACGGGCTGATCGCCCGGATCAACAAGGAGATCGCGCACCACCGCGCGGGCCGCCCCGCCTATGTCCGGTTCAAGGTCAACTCGATGGTCGACGAAGCGATCATCGACGCCTGCTACCGGGCCGCCCAGGCGGGCGTGCCCGTCGACATCTGGGTGCGCGGGATCTGCGCGATCCGCCCCGGGGTCGCCGGGCTCTCCGAGAACATCCGGGTCCGCTCCATACTCGGCCGCTTCCTCGAACACTCCCGGGTCTTCTCCTTCGGCAACGGCGGCGAGCCCGAGGTGTGGTTCGGCAGCGCCGACATGATGCACCGCAACCTCGACCGCCGGATCGAAGCCCTGGTCCGGGTCACCGACCCCGCCCACCGCGCCGCACTCAGCCGACTCCTGGAGACCGGTATGGCCGACACCACCTCCTCCTGGCACCTGGGCCCCGACGGGGACTGGACCCGGCACGCCACGGACGCGGACGGCCAGCCGCTGCGGCACGTCCAGGAAATGCTCATCGACGCCCGGAGGCGCAGGCGTGCGACGCCCTGACCAGCAGACGACGACCCGGCCGACCACGGGTCCCGCCCCGGAGACCGGCGCCGACGCCACGGTGGACCCGCCGGACGGGGGTGCCGAGGGCCACCCCGCCGGACCCGGGCCTTCCGGAACCGGACCCTCCGCCGCCCGCCCCGCCGGGGACCTGACCACGGAGGCGGTCCTCGCGCCCTACCTCCGCGCACAGGCCGCGGACTTCCTGCGCAGCCTGCGCCTGCACCACGAGCACAGCGCCCCCGCCGAATCCGGCGGCCAGGACGCCGCGGCCGCCACCCGCGCCCTGCGCCGCGCGGCCCGCCGGATCAGCGGCTCCCTGCACACCTTCCGGGCCGCGCTCGACCCGCTCTGGGCCGACCAGCTCCGCACCGAGCTGACCTGGCTCTCCGGCATCCTCGCCCGCGAACACGCCTACGCGAACCGCCTCACCCGGCTCGTCGAGGCCCTCCACCAGCTCTCCGGCCCGGCCCTCCCCGCCGCCCGGGGGGCCAGGGCCGCCGGGGAGGCCGCGGCCTCCGACGCCCAGGGCCGCGCCGCCCTCGGGGTCGGCGCCGCACGGGCCGGGGCGCTGCTGGAACGCCGCCTCACCCTCGCCCGGACCCGGTCGCACTCCGCGGCCCTCCAGGCGCTCGGCTCCTCCCGCTTCCACGCGGTCGCCGACGCCGTCGCGCTCCTGGCCTCCGACGTCCCGCTGGCCCCCGGCCCGGCGGGCCTGACCGCCGAGGCCCTCCTGGAGCCCGCCGAACGCGCCGAGCAACGCCTCCTCGCCGCGGTGGCCGCCCTCCCGCCCGAGGACTCCGAGCCGTACAACGAGGCGCAGGACGCGGCGTGGCACCAGGCCCGTCTGCTGCTGCGGCTGCACCGGTACGCCCACGAGGTCGTCCTCGGCGCCGCCGACCCGGCCCTGGCCGCCCCGGGACACGCCCTGGACCTGCACCGGGACGCCGTGGAGGCGGCCGGGGCAGCGGCCGCGGCCGCCCGCACCCCCCGGATCGCCCCGGCCACGGCGTACGCGCTGGGCGTGCTCCACGCGGACCAGCGCCACGAGGTGGAGGCGGCGCGGGCGGTGTTCCGGGAGAGCTGGCCGTACGCCACGGTCCTGAGCGCCCCATGAGCGGGAAGCCCCCGGGCGGCGGGCCCGCGAAGCAGCGCACCGGGACCGGCCCGGTCCTGGCGGCGGGCTGCGTGCTGTGGCGGCGCGCCCCGGGCGGGGACGGGAACGGGGTGGAGGTCTGTCTGGTCCACCGGCCCCGCTACGACGACTGGTCCTTCCCGAAGGGCAAGCTGAAGCGCGGCGAGGACCCGCTGGCCGCCGCCGTACGGGAGGTGCTGGAGGAGACCGGCCACCACTGCGCCCCCGGGGACCGGCTGCCGACCTCCCGCTACCCGGTGGACGGCCGGCCCAAGGAGGTCGCCTACTGGGCGGCCGAGGCGACGGGCGGCTCGTTCACCGCCAACGACGAGGTGGACCGCATCCTGTGGCTGGCCCCCGACGCCGCCCGCGTACGCCTCACCCAGCCCCGCGACGTCCAGCAGCTGACCGCGCTCCTGGACGTCCTCGCCGCGCCCTGAACCGCGTTCCGGTCCGCGCCCTGATCCGCGCCCAGGCCAGCGCACCGGGCCGGCCCGCACCCGCCTGCCGGACACGGTTCACCTGCCGTTCACCCTCCCCCGTAGGCGGCTTCACCTGTTCTGCCTAATTTCGGACGTACAAGGTGCGCGGCGGCAAGCCACAGCACCCCTCCTCATCGCACGCCGTCGTAGAACGAACTGACACGGCGGCTCCTGGAAGGAACACCCGAAAGTGAAGCTTCAGCGCAAGAACCGGCTTCGTGCCACCGCGCTCGGTGCCCTCGCCGTCTCCGGCGCCCTGGTCCTCACGGCGTGCGGTTCGGACGACAACACCGGCGGCGGAACGGCCGGCGCAGGGGAGAAGACGACCGCCGCGTCGGACGTCAAGTGCGACGACGCCAAGGGCCAGATCCTGGCCGCCGGCTCCAGCGCGCAGAAGAACGCCATGGACATCTGGGTCAAGGAGTTCCAGGCCGCCTGCGCCGGCGTGGAGATCAACTACCAGCCCATCGGCTCGGGCGGCGGCATCACCAAGTTCACCCAGGGCCAGGTCGCCTTCGCGGGCTCCGACTCCGCTCTGAAGCCCGAGGAGGTCGCCGCCTCCCAGAAGATCTGCACGGACGGCGGCAAGGGCATCAACCTGCCGATGGTCGGCGGTCCGGTGGCCATCGGATTCAAGCTCGACGGTGTCGACGAACTCGTTCTCGACGCCCCGACCCTCGCCAAGATCTTCGACACGAAGATCACCAAGTGGAACGACAAGGCGATCGCCGACCTCAACCCGGACGCGAAGCTGCCGGACACCGCGATCCAGGCCTTCCACCGCTCCGACGAGTCGGGCACGACCCAGAACCTGAACAAGTACCTCAGCGTCGCCGCCCCCGACGACTGGAAGTACGACGCCTCCTCGAAGTCCTGGGAGGCCAAGGGCGGCCAGGCGGCCAGCGGCTCGGCCGGCGTCGCCTCCGGTGTCAAGGACATCAACGGCGCCATCGGCTACTTCGAACTCTCCTACGCCGCGGCCAGCGACATGACCACCGTCAAGATCGACACCGGTGCCGGCGCCCCGGTCGAGGCCACCTCGGAGAACGCCTCCAAGGCCATCGCCGCCGCCAAGGTCAAGGGCACCGGCAACGACATGGCCCTGGAGCTCGACTACTCGACCAAGGCCGAGGGCGCCTACCCGATCATCCTGGTGACGTACGAGATCGCCTGCGACAAGGGCAACAAGGCCGAGACCCTGCCCTCCGTCAAGGCGTTCCTGAACTACGCGATCAGCGACGAGGGCCAGAAGGTCCTGACCGACGCGCACTACGCGCCGATGCCCGCCGAGATCGCGGCCAAGGTCCGCGAGATCGTCCCCACCCTGTCCTGACCCGGCCGCGGCCGGCCCTCCGACCAGGGCCGGCCGCGCCTTCCGGTGCACCGCCGCCAGGAGCCGTACGTACGGCTCCGCAGACCGGAGAATCAGATGGAAACAGCAACCGCACCCACGCAAGCACCGCCACCGGAGCAGCCGACCGGCGCTCCCCGCGGCAAGGCCCGCCCCGGCGACCGGATCTTCCTCGGTCTGTCCAAAGGGTCCGGCATCACCCTCCTGGTGATCATGGCCGCCATCGCGGCCTTCCTCAGCTACCGCACCGTCCTCGCGATCTCCAAGGACGAGGCGAACTTCCTCACGACCTTCGAGTGGAACCCGGCCGGCGACCCGCCCGTCTTCGGCATCGCGGTCCTCGCCTTCGGCACCGTCGTGAGCTCCGTCATCGCGATGGTGCTGGCCGTGCCGGTCGCCATCGGCATCGCGCTGTTCATCTCGCACTTCGCGCCGCGCCGGCTGGCCGGCCCGATAGCGTATGTGGTGGACCTGCTCGCCGCGGTCCCCAGCATCATCTACGGCCTCTGGGGCGTGGTCTTCCTCGTCCCCTACCTCGACGGCCTGAACAAGTGGCTGGACGAGTACCTCGGCTGGACCTACATCTTCGAGCGGACCAGCGAGGGCGCCGCCCGGAACCTCTTCACCGTCGGCATCCTGCTGGCGATCATGATCCTGCCGATCATCACCAACGTCACCCGTGAGGTCTTCCTCCAGTCGCCGAAGATGCACGAGGAAGCCGCTCTGGCCCTCGGTGCCACCCGCTGGGAAGTCATCCGGATGGCAGTCCTCCCCTTCGGCCGCTCCGGCATCATCAGCGCCTCGATGCTGGGACTGGGCCGTGCGCTCGGCGAGACGATGGCCGTCGCCGTCGTGCTGTCCCCGAACTTCCTGCTCTCCGGACACCTGCTGGATCCGGGCGGCGGCACCTTCGCCCAGAACATCGCCGCGAAGTTCAACGAGGCGGACGAATTCGGCCGTGACGCCCTGATCGCCTCCGGCCTGGTCCTCTTCGTCATCACCCTGCTGGTCAACGGCGCGGCCCGCGCGATCATCGCCCGCCGCAAGGAGTACTCGGGGGCCAACGCATGAGCCACACCGTCCAGGAAAAGCGCCCCGTCGCCGCCCCGTCGAACGTCACTCTCGCCCACGCCAGGATGCCCCGCTGGGCCCCGGCTGCCATCGCCGTCGGCTCGGTGGCCACCGGCTGCCTGATCGGTTTCGTGGCCGGGCTGGAGAGCCGGATCCAGTGGGGCATGATCTCCGCGCTGGTCTTCGTGGCCGCCACGTATCTCATCACCGCGAAGGTGGAAGGCAGCCGACAGGGCAAGAACCGTGTCGCCACGAGCCTGGTCTGGGTCTGTTTCACCCTGGCCATCGTGCCGCTGCTCTCCCTCGCGTGGATCACCGTCACCAAGGGCGTCACCGTCCTCGACGGCTACTTCCTCACGCACTCGATGAGCGGTCTCCTCGACACCGAAGAGGGCGGCGGCGTCTACCACGCCCTGCTCGGCACCATCGAGCAGGTGGCCATCGCCGCGCTCATCGCCACCCCGATCGGCCTGCTGACCGCCGTCTATCTGGTCGAGTACGGGCGGGGAAGGCTGGCCCGGGCCGTCACCTTCTTCGTCGACGTCATGACGGGCATCCCGTCGATCGTGGCCGGGCTCTTCGTCCTCGCCACATGGAACCTCATGCTCGGCTTCGGCCCGTCCGGCTTCGCGGGCTCCCTGGCCCTCGCGATCCTGATGATGCCGGTGATCGTCCGCTCCACCGAGGAGATGCTCAAGCTCGTCCCGAACGAGCTCCGCGAGGCGTCCCTCGCCCTGGGAGTCCCCCAATGGCGCACCATCCTGAAGGTGGTCCTGCCGACATCGATCGGCGGCATCACGACGGGTGTGATGCTGGCAGTGGCACGCATCACCGGCGAGACCGCCCCCGTCCTGCTGCTCGTCTTCGGCACGAAGCTGATCAATCCGAATCCCTTCGAGGGAGCGCAGTCGTCACTGCCGCTGTACGTGTACGAGCAGTACTCCGTCGGCACCACGGCCTCGGTCGACCGGGCCTGGGCAGGCGCCCTGGTCCTGATCGCCTTCGTCATGATCCTCAACCTGGTGGCCCGCGGCATCGCCCGCTGGAAGGCCCCGAAGACCGGTCGCTGACGCGGCCATCAGCGACCTCCCGAAAGTGAAGTGATCCCCATGGCCAAGCGCATCGATGTCAGCGGGCTGACCGCCTTCTACGGCACGCACCGTGCGATCGACGACATCTCGATGACCGTCGAGCCCCGCTCCGTGACAGCCTTCATCGGCCCGTCCGGCTGCGGAAAGTCCACCTTCCTGCGCACCCTGAACCGCATGCACGAGGTGACCCCCGGCGGTCGCGTCGAGGGCAAGGTGCTGCTGGACGACGAGAACCTCTACGCCAGAGACGTCGACCCGGTCGCCGTACGCCGCACCGTCGGCATGGTCTTCCAGCGCCCCAACCCCTTCCCGACCATGTCGATCTTCGACAACGTCGCGGCGGGCCTGCGCCTGAACGGCACGTACCGGAAGAGCGAGCTCGCGGACGTCGTGGAGAAGTCCCTCAAGGGCGCCAACCTCTGGAACGAGGTCAAGGACCGGCTCAACAAGCCCGGATCCGGCCTCTCCGGCGGCCAGCAGCAGCGGCTGTGCATCGCCCGCGCCATCGCGGTCGAGCCGCAGGTCCTGCTGATGGACGAGCCGTGCTCGGCGCTCGACCCGATCTCGACCCTCGCCATCGAGGACCTGATCGGCGAGCTGAAGGAGCGCTTCACGATCGTCATCGTCACGCACAACATGCAGCAGGCGGCCCGCGTCTCGGACCGTACGGCGTTCTTCAACCTGGCGGCCGTGGGTCAGCCCGGCAAGCTTGTCGAGATCGACGAGACCGAGCGCATATTCGCCAACCCGTCGGTCCAGGCCACGGAGGACTACATCTCCGGCCGCTTCGGCTGAGCCACCCCGGCTCCACGCCCCCGATACGGCCTTGCGGTGCTGCATGGCGGTGCCACCACAAGGCGAAAGGGTCCGCCCCCGTCCTCGGTACGAGGACGGGGGCGGACCCACACGTGTAACCAACCGGGCTTCCGCTCGGCCCGGCCGAGGCTCAGCCGAAGAGCAGCAGAACCGCTCCGTAGCTCAGCGCGGCGACCAGCGCCGCGGCCGGCATGGTGATGAACCAGCCCAGGATGATGTTCTTCGCGACGCCCCAGCGCACCGCGTTCACCCGCTTGGTGGCGCCGACGCCCATGATCGCGGAGGTGATGACATGCGTCGTCGAGATCGGGGCGTGGAACAGGAACGCCGACCCGAACATGATCGAGGCGCCGGTCGTCTCCGCCGCGAAGCCCTGCGGCGGGTCCAGCTCGATGATCTTGCGGCCGAGGGTCCGCATGATGCGCCAGCCACCCGCGTACGTACCCAGCGAGAGCATCAGCGCACAGGCGACCTTGACCCAGACGGGGATCTCGTCGTTGGGGCCCTCGATGTCCGCGATGACCAGGGCCATCACGACGATGCCCATCGTCTTCTGCGCGTCCTGGAGGCCGTGGCCGAGCGCCATGCCCGCCGCCGAGACCGTCTGCGCGATCCGGAAGCCGCGCTTGGCCTTGTGCGGGTTGGCGTTCCGGAACATCCACATGATGCCGACCATCACCAGATAGCCGACGATCAGGCCGACGAACGGGGAGATGAACATCGGGATGACGATCTTCTCCAGCACGCCGGACCAGATGACGTCCGTGCCGCCGGCC
Organism: Streptomyces sp. iso_384; assembly: GCF_056172905.1. Classification (NCBI taxonomy): domain Bacteria; kingdom Bacillati; phylum Actinomycetota; class Actinomycetes; order Kitasatosporales; family Streptomycetaceae; genus Streptomyces; species Streptomyces sp. iso_384. Next base: position 302,690 of record NZ_JBWBTT010000001.1, on the reverse strand, counting down.
AGCGCCGCCCCGACCATGCCGCCGAACAGGGCGTGCGAGGACGAGGACGGGAGGCCGTAGTACCAGGTGATGAGGTTCCAGATGATCGCGCCGACCAGCGCCGCGAACAGGATCCCCATCCCCTTCTGTCCCACGGGGGTGGCGATGAGGCCTTCGCTGACGGTCTTGGCGACCCCCTGGCCCAGGAAGGCGCCGGCGAGGTTCATCACCGCCGCCATCGCCAGAGCCGCACGCGGGGTCAGCGCCCGGGTGGAGACCGAGGTGGCGATGGCGTTCGCCGAGTCGTGGAAGCCGTTCGTATACGTGAAGCCGAGCGCGACGCCGATGGTCACGATCAGCGCAAAGGTGTCCACGAGGTTCAGGACTCCTTGACCGCGATGGTCTCCACGGTGTTCGCGACGTGCTCGAACGCGTCAGCCGCCTCTTCCAGCACGTCCACGATCTGCTTGAGCTTGAGCACCTCCATGGCGTCGTACTTGCCGTTGAAGAGCTGTGCCAGCAGCTTGCGGTGGATCTGGTCGGCCTGGTTCTCCAGACGGTTGACCTCGATCCAGTACTCGGTGAGGTTGTCCATGGTCCGCAGCCCCGGCATGGCCTCGGCGGTCAGTTCCGCCGCCCGGGCCAGCACCTCGATCTGCTGCTCGACGCCCTTGGGGAGCTCCTGGACCTGGTAGAGGACGACCAGGTCGACGGCCTCCTCCATGAAGTCCATGATGTCGTCGAGCGAGGACGCCAGTTTGTAGATGTCCTCGCGGTCGAACGGCGTGATGAAGGAGGAGTTCAGCTGGTGGAAGATCGCGTGGGTGGCATCGTCCCCCGCGTGCTCCGCTGCCCGCATACGCTCCGCGATCTCGACTCGGGAGGCAGAATCCGCCCCGAGCAGTTCCATCAGGAGTTTCGAGCCCGTGACAATGTTGTCCGCGGACGCGGAGAACATGTCGTAGAAGCTCGTCTCCCTGGGGGTCAGACGAAAGCGCACGTGGGGTCCTCGGGATGCTTTGGATTCGGTCAGGCTGATGCTAGGCGCATCATCCGGCCACGGCTAACCGGCGTTCTTCAGTGTCGCCCATCGGACAAGGCGATCAGCACGGACCCCCGGTCACGTTTCGGCGGGATTCGTTACGATATACCCGGCAGGGGTATAAGAACGGCACAGTGCGGCGTTGCACAGAGCACATCGAGGACAAGCGGGAGGACGCGGATGACCACGACCGGGACCACAGGAGCGGAATCGGCGGGCGTGGCGGCCCCCGGCACGGAGGCGGCGGCCCCGGTGGAGATCGTCACCGACCACGACCGCGGCATCCACGGTTACCACCACCAGAAGGACGAGCACCTCAAACGGCTGCGCCGGATCGAGGGCCAGATCCGCGGCCTCCAGCGCATGGTCGACGAGGACGTCTACTGCATCGACATACTCACCCAGGTGTCGGCGTCCACCAAGGCGCTGCAGTCCTTCGCCCTCCAGCTGCTGGAGGAGCACCTGCGCCACTGCGTCGCCGACGCGGCCGTCAAGGGCGGCGAGGAGATCGACGCGAAGGTCGAGGAGGCCACGAAGGCCATCGCCCGCCTGCTCCGTACCTGAGGCGCGGCCCCGTGAGCGGCGGCGGTACGGGCGGGCGCCCGGGCGTCACCCCCGGCGAGCGGCCTGCCGGGGGACCGTCGCCCAGGACTCCGCGCCCCGGACGTCGAGCACTTCGTCGATACGGTCGGGGCTGAGGCGCTCCTCGCCCGCGGCCGACGCGGCGATCATCAGCTCGCCGCAGAGCTCGATCTCGGCGAGGGCCACAGAGTCCTGAGCGTTCGGAGCACTGAGCGTCACCACCTGCGTCACCTCTCTCTGCCGTCTCCCGGCCGTCACCGGCCTCCGGTCACAACCGGCCCCGGCACACCGACTCCCCAGCCTAGGGAGCGCGACACCTGCCGCGCATGGCACGGACGGACCATTTGAGCCCCCTCCCAACCGGCCCCACCGCCCGGCCCGTCCCGGCGGGCGCCCCTCACCCCGGGGTCACGACCGGCCGCCACCCCCAGCATGCTCAGCCCTGCCGGATCTCGCCGGTGTAGATGGCGGCCTCGTCCGGCAGGGTCACCGTGACCGGCAGCCCGAACCCGTACAGCAGCAGCGTCGAGACCACCGACACCTCCGGGGCCCGGGAGTCGGCGGAGAAGGTGAACCGGTGCCGGACCTTCCGCAGCCGCCCCTCCTCGTCGAGGTAGGCGTCGAACGGCACGGCGTCCTTGCTGAACCCTTTCGCCGCCGCGCTCAGCGCCCCGCGCGACTGCGGTGACGCGGCCCGGGCCGCCCGGCCGAGGTCCGCGACCCCCCGGTAGTGATGCACCGTCACCCCGGCCAGCTCGGACGTGCCCGCATACGTCACATCGTCGGCCCCGCGCAGCAGTTCGGCGGCGGCCATCGGGTCGGTGACCCCGCCGGTGAGGAGGTTGCCGTCCTTCAGCGTGGTCGTGTCGATCCTGACCCATTTGTCGTCGGGCACTCCGGCGCCCCGGTTCTTCATGTACAGCGCCCCGGGGGCCAGCAGCTCGGTGATCGGCCGGTGGTCGTCCGCGCCCGCAGCGTCCTTGCCCGCCGCGTCCTGGGGCAGCACCACCTTGAGCCGCCCCATCTGCGTACGGAAGTCGTACGTGCCCTGCCCCCGGATCGTCACCCGTGTCCCGCCGGCCGACGTCTCCATCGACGTACGGGTCTCCGCGCCGCCCGCCTCCACGAGGACGTCCGCCGCCTGTCCGAGTGCGCCGAGCGGGCGGCCGGCGGCCACGGAGTGCTGCCCGGAACCGTCGCCGGCGCCGCTGTCCGCCTCCCCGCCCACGCACCCGGCGGTGACCGCGATCACCCCGGCCACGGCGAGGGCGCGGGCAGCACGGGCCCCGCCTCCGTCCCTGTACTGCTGCACCACCATCGCCTGCCAACCCCCAACGACTACCGCCCGGCCGAGCCCTCACCCGCCTCGCATAACGACCGCCGCCGCCCCCCGTCACGCCACCGGGGCGCCGCGGCCAGTACCGTGGACGGGTGCATGAGGATCCCCCCGCCGCGGCCCGCACCACCGCCGCCCCGCGCACCCCCGTCCGGACCTCCCCCACCCTCCCGGAACCGATGCCGGAGGCTCCCCCTCCCGGCCCGCCGGCCGGGCACAGCGCCACGACGATCGAACGCGGCTCGTTCTGCCTGGCCCGCTGCACCTGCGGCTGGTGGGGACCGGCCCGCAGATCCCGGGACCGGGCCCGTACCGACGCCGCCGAGCACCTCGCAACCCCCTGACCCACGACCGCCCCCTGTACAGCACGAACCCCCAGGCGCCGGGAGCACCTGGGGGTTCGGTCGGTCCGGTCGGTCCGGATGCCCGGAAGCCCGGGGTCGTCAGGCGGCGAGGTCCTTCTCGCCCAGGTCGCCCCGCCCGGCGCCGGGCCGCGGCTCGGGAATGCCCCGCGCCGCGCTCTGCTCGTCCGCGGCCACGACGTCCGCGTTCCTCGACCGGACGAACCAGCCGACGCGCGGTGAGCGGGCGATCGCCGCCATCAGCGGGGTCAGCAGCGCCATGGCGAGCGGGGCCAGCAGCAGGGTGACGGCCGTGCCGAGGGCGAACCCGCCGATCACATCGGTCGGATAGTGGACGCCCATGTAGATCCGGCTGAACCCGGCGAAGAGCGCGAGGCCGATCGCGACGAAGCCGAACTTCCGGTTCGCCACGAAGATGCCGACGGCGATGCCCATCGCCAGCGTGGAGTGGTCGCTGACGAACGAGAAGTCCGTCTTGCCGTGGATCAGGACCTCAAGGCCGTCGTGGTCGTTGAACGGGCGCGGCCGCTCCACGAAGCCCCGGATCGGGACGTTGATGAGGATCGCGATGGCGGCGGCGAGCGGCGCCCAGACGATGGCGGCGGCAGCCGTCACCGAATCCTCGGCCGTCCCGCGCTTGCGCATGCTCCACCAGCACCACAGCCCCACCAGGACCAGGCCGAACATGATCCCGTACTCGCCGACGAACTCCATGACCCGGTCGAACCACGTCGGAGCGGCTTTCGCGAGCCCGTTGATGTCGTAGAGCAGACTGACGTCCGGGTTCGACCCGTCGAGTTCGAGTCCAGCCATCTGCTGCGGCCCCTTGCCTTGTCTGCTTCATCTGCCGCGACGCGCGTCCTTGCCCGCCGCCCTGGTCGAACCCCCGTGTCGGTGCGATCCGTTTCCGTACTGCACCGCACCGCATCGCATCACCGTGCCGCGTACCGCCTCACTGCGGTACTGCCTCACCGCGGTACTGCCTTCTGCGACGCGTGGTCAGTGCGCATGCCGTTCCCGTACCACGTCCAGGGAACGGCCCGGCCGTCGTGTGCGTTCCGCTCTCCACCGAATGATCACCATGACGTTATCGAAGAGTGATGGGTCGTCGCAGCTCAGGGCCCAGGCTTCACGGAGAGTTCCGACCGCGGCCGACTGCCCGTCAGCACCCGCCACCGCTCCGGAAACCCCGCACGGGAGACATCCGTCACCCCGTGGGCAGATCCGTCGGCAGGGCGGCGGCGCCGTCCTTGGTGACCCGTGTCGCACCGAAGTAGTCCGGCGTATCGATCTTGTCGAACCGGATGACCGCCCCGGTGAACGGCGCATTGATCATATAGCCGCCGCCGACGTACAACCCGACGTGCCGGATCGCGCGCGAGTTGGTCAGGTCGTCGGAGAAGAACACCAGATCCCCCGGGAGCAGCTCGTCCCGCGAGGGGTGCGGGCCCGCGTTGTACTGGTCGTTGGCGACCCGGGGCAGCTCGATGCCCACCGTCCGGTACGCGGCCTGGGTCAGCCCGGAACAGTCGAACCGCCCCTGCTGCTCGGGCGTACCGTTGCCGCCCCACAGATACGGCGTGCCGAGCTTCTTCTGGGCGAAGTAGATGGCCCCGGCGGCCTGCCGGGAGGGCGCGACCCGGCCGACGGGCCGGGCGAAGCTCTTCTCCAGCGAGCGGATGATCCTGACGTAGTTCTGCGTCTCCTTGTACGGCGGGACGCCGCCGTATCTGATCACAGCGTCGGGTCCGGCGTTGTACGCGGCCAACATGTTGCTCGTCGCATCGCCCGGCACCGTCTTCACATACCCGGCGAGCTCGCAGTCGTACGAGGCGGCCGAGGGGATCGCGTCGGCGGGGTCCCACACGTCCCGCTTGCCGTCGCCGTTGCCGTCGATGCCGTGCGTGGCCCAGGTGCCGGGGATGAACTGGGCGATGCCCTGCGCGGCGGCATGGCTCTGCGCGCTCGGGTTCCAGCCGCTCTCCTGGTACAACTGCGCGGCCAGCAGGGCCGGGTTGATGGCGGGGCAGAGGTTGCCCCACTTCTGCACCAGCGGCTGGAAGCGCGCCGGGACCGCCCCTTTGGCCAGCGCGACGGCACCGCCGCCCCCCGGCCCGGCGAGCCCGGCGGCGGCCGAGTACGTACCGACGACGAGCAGGGCCAGGAAACACATGACCATGCCGACGCCGATGCCACCGAACACCCAGAATTTCCGCACCCCTCAACCATCCCCCATCGGGGCGCGCTTCAGAGGTGTTTTCGACGGTGTGTACGAGTCATCCGCGGCACACCACCGGCGCACCCGAAGCACACGGGGGCGCCGACGGCTCACCACGCACAGCCCTGACGCGGCCTCAGCTGTCCTGATTCGCCAGCCCCGACCAGAAGTCGGAGCGGACGTTGGGCCGGGGCAGCGGATAGACGTCCTTGTACGCGGGCCCGTTCGGCTCGGCGGTCGGGTCGGCGACCTTCGACTCCTTCACGCACGGGCTGTCGGCCTCGAAGAAGGCCTGCCCCTTCCCGCGGAAGGAGACGCTGACACCGAAACCCTTCTTCGTGACCGCGTAGACCGCCGGGAACTTCTCGTCCTTGTTGACCGCCTTGATCCGGTAGTCGTTCTTCCGCCAGAACGTCTCCGCCCGGTCCAGGAAGGTCTGCCGGCGGTCGGCGGAGACGACGGTCATGACGACCCGCCGACGGGTCACCCCGCAGGACCGGGTGGTGGTCGGCCCGTGGGCCCACTGCACATCGGGGTCGATGCCCTTCAGGACGGCGTCCAGCATCGCGTCGGACCGCTCGGCGGCCTCCTGCATATCCATCCGGCTCTCCTTCCCCCTCTCTTCCCCGCTGCCGCCCGTCCCGCTCTCGCTGCCGCACCCGGACACCGCGACCCCCACGGCCAGGATCACCGCGACGAAGGGCAGGGCCCGCTTCGCTCGCCTCACTTCGGTTCCTCCATCTTGAGCCGGTCGGCGTTGCCCGACACGATCAGGGCGATGCTGTCCGCGGACACCGCGTCGCGTTCCGGACTGAAGTAGTTCGAGTGCGAGTCCAGGCTGATACCGCTGCCGCTGACGAGCGGAGGACCGTCGGCCACCGGGAAGCGCCGGGCCCCGAACGCCTTGCTCGCCGGATCCTTCCCGAACCACAGGTCGTCGTCACCCGGATCGGCCAGATCGCCGGCGATGTACGCCCCGCCCGGCCCTCCCAGGGCCAGCCCGATCCCGCCCACCACGACCTGGGTCTTGGAGGGCAGCTTGGTCACCGGGTCATTGGCGGCGGCCCCCACGAAGACATGCTCGCTGCCGACACCGAGGTCCACGGCGTGGTCGACGCCGACCCCCGGACTGCCGACCAGGATGATGTCGTCGACTCCGGGAATCCCACCGGGCTCGGCCGCCGCGGCGCCCACGGTGCGGGAACCGTAGGAGTGCCCGATGGCCGTGAGGTGCGGATCCTTGTTCTGGTTGGTGACGGAGATGCCGTCCATGAAGCCGCGGTAGGCCTCCCCGCCCTTCTCGGCGCGCCCCGTGCCCATGACGGCGAAGTAGCCCGCCACCCCGTCCTTGTCCGGCAGCTGCGGCGCGTCGTACCCGAGCCAGACGATGGACGCCGTGGACTCGTCGTACCCCTGCGCCCCGATCGCGGTGTCCCTGGCCCGCCCGAGGTCGTTCTTGGCGAACTCCTCGTCGAGCGAGGTGTTGAGCCCCGGCACGTAGGCCGACACATGCTGGGACGCGTCCGGATTCCCGAAGGAGACGATGGCCCTCCCGTTGCCCTCGTCCCCGATCCCGATGAGATACATGGGCGGCTTCCCGTTCTCGTTCAACTGCCGCTCGATCTCCCGCAGTCCGGCCAGCTGGTCGCGGGCCTTGTCGGTGTCGACCCCCTCCAGCCTGTCGATCAGCGCCGGAAGATTACGGCGGTTGGCGGCGTCGCGCGCGAGGACCGGGATGCCGTCGAGGTTGCCGATCCGCTCCGGGACCAGCTCGATGTACCGTTCCCGCTCCTCCGGCGAGAGCCCGTCCCACCAGGCCTTGCGCTCGGCGGGCGCGGCGTTCTGCGGGATCCGCTCGCTCAGGTGCGCGCGCTCGGCGTCCCGCACCTCGGCGTCGACCCGCGCCCCGGACCCGGGTATCGCCAGCCCGGCGCCCGCACCGCCGACGGCCTTGTTCCAGTCCCAGGCCGCACCGATGTAGTCGCCCCGCGCCCATTTCTCCCCCGCGCCACGGGTGTCGCGCCCCCACTGGTCGACGATGCGCCGCCCACTGTCACCCGGCCGCAGAACGGCATCGACGACCCCTTGGACGTCGCCCCCCAGCCCGTCCCCGAGAAACCCGCCGAGGAACCCGCCGCCATTGGGCCCCGCGGGTCTACCCGCGTCGACCGGCACGATGACGTCGCCCGGGGGGAAGGCGTCGCCGCCTTGGGGGGAGGGGGAGGAGGTGTTGCCCTGGGGGCGGGTGGTGTCGCCGGGGACGCCGTCGGAGCCGCTGCTTCCGGAGGTACTGCCGGTGGATCCGCTGGTACCGGTGGATCCGGACGTACCGCCGGTGGATCCGCTGGTACCGGTGGATCCGGACGTACCGCCGGCGGATCCGGTGGCCGCGGCTCCTCCGGTGTCACTGCTGGTACCGGTGCTGCCGGTACCACCGGTGAGGCTGGACTCGCCGCCACCGTCTCCGACACCAGAGGCATCACCGCCACCACTACCGCCGGCGCTACCGCTCCCACCGCTACCGCTACTGCCACTGCCACTGCCACTGCCACTGCCGTCGGCGCTCCCGCCACCGGCAACGAGGTCACGCCCCGGCGCCGGGCACGAACTGCCGGTCAGTTCGCAGATCGCGCTACGGATCTCCGCGGTGAGCTGCCTGCCGGTTCCGGTGGCCATCAGCCCGCCGACGAGAGCGACCACCACCAGGACGAGGCCCAGGTACTCCAACGCGGTCTGCCCGCCGTCGCGGCGCAGCTTCATCATCCGGGCGAAGCTGAAAAGCCGTTGCTCGGACCGTTGCTCCAGCTCGCTCCGGAACCATCGACGGCTCTCCGGCCGGCACAGCAGAACGATGACGGCCACCGGTATCACCAGGCGCGCGACACCTTGGACCCCGGACCCGCCGCTCAGCTCGGCGAGGGCGCCGAGGACGATCCACGCCTGCACGGCGAGGAGCCCGTACCGGACCCGGACACCGCCATGACGGACGTACAGCGACAGCACAAAGGCGCCGACACCGGGTAACGACGCGTAGAGCAGCAGCCCGAGGAGATACCCGTCGACCGCGTCCACCGAGGACGCCGTCGAGAGGGCCCGGATCGCGCCCACCAGGGTGGCGACGAAAAGAACGTGAAGGAGGATCAGAACCGCCTGCAACGGCCGGGGCATCAGCCTCCCGCCCGAGCCCGCTACGGCAGCGCTTACATCGACGCCGACAGGAACCGCGCTTCTTCGTATGCCGGACAAGAGCAGTCCCCTACCTCGTGAGTGGGCGGAACGGGCAACAGGTCAGTCACTCCGCGTATGCGACCACACGGGCAGGGGACACGACATGGGCCCCAGGACCCAATGGCGGGCTCAAAATCCTTACGAGCCCGCCGAGTTGAGCCACCTTGCCCCGATCACGACCTGCTTGCCGCCGCCGCACCGGGGGAGTCAGCCGACCAGAAGTCGGAGTGGATGTTGGGGCGGGGGATGGACTGCGCCTCGGGGGCGAGGAACGCGGTGGCCCGACTGGTGGAATCGGCAACCACGGAGTGGCGGACGCAGGGGCTGTCCACGGTGAAGTGCGCCTGCCCCTTGTCGGCAACCGTCAAGCTCATTTGAAACCCGTCCTGAGTTCTCACGAAAATTGCAGGGGCGTCGACATGACTGTTGATCGCAGTGACGCGATAGCCGCTCTTCCGCCAGAACCGGTCCACCAAGCCCAGGAAGCTTCCCCTCCGTTGGGAGGAGACGATGGTCATCACAGTCCGCCGCCGTGTAACCGTGCAGCTTCCCGTCGTGGTCGGGCCATGAACCCAACGCACACGTGGTTCGATCCCCGCAAGAACACTGTCGAGCATCTCATCGGCGTGTTCAGCAGCATCCTGCATATCCATGGTTCCACCCCGCGCCCCAGCGCACCCCGTCAGCAAAGTCCCCACAAGAAGGGCCACGAGCATCTCTCGAAATCGATCCATCAACGCGGCTCTTCCCTTTTGATCCTGTCTGCATGACCCGCGGTGATCAATGCCATGTTCTCGACCGATGTCCTATCGATCTCAGGATCGAAGTACTCCGAATGTGCATCGATGTTGAGCTTTCCCTTCCCGATCAAAGGCGGCCCATCCCCCACCTCGAACCGCCGAGCCCCGAACGCTTCGCTGGCTGGGTCACTGCCGAACCAGACGTCATCGTCTCCTCGGTCGGCCAGATCTCCGAAGAGATACGCAGCCGCAGGCCCGCCGTACAGCATCTCCACCGCCCCGACAGCCGACTCCTTCTTGGAAGGTACTTTTGTCACAACGTCGTTGGCGGCCGCTCCGACGAAAACATGGTCTCGGCCTACACCCAAGTCGTCAGCACTATCAACGCCCACTCCAGGGCTTCCGACGAAGACAATCTCATCGGCACCCGGAATTCCGCCCGACTGCTGCGTGGCAGACCCCACAGTCCGAGAACCATAGGAATGGCCGATGGCCGTAAGGTGCGGGTCCTCGTGGTCATTGGCCGCTTCGATTCCGCCCATGAACTCGCCGAAGGCCAGACCACCTTTCTCCGCTCTGCCGCCCCACGCAACAGCTAGGGTCCCGAGCCCGTCCGGCGACTGCGGCGCGTCATACCCCAGCCAGGTGATGGCAGCAGAGGGCTCCCCGTACTGATTCGCGGCAATAGACAGATCACGCGCCCGCTTCAGATCCCCCTGCGCAAACTCCTCATCCAACGACGTGTTCAACCCCGGCACATAAGCCGCCACATTCCGCGAGGTATCCGGGTTCCCGTACGAAACGATCGCCCGGCCGTTCCCCTGATCGCCGATCCCGAGCAAATACATCGGCGGCTCCCCCGGCTTCGGCACCGCCCGCAGCTGCCGGTCGATCTCCCGCAACGCCGCAAGCTTCGTCGCCGATTCGTCGTCGTCCCGCCCCTCCAGCTTCCCCATCAACAGCTGGAGGTTGTCCCGGTTCGCCGCGTCACGGACCAGGGCCGGAATCCCGTCCAGGTTGCCGATCTGGTCCGGGTACACCGCGAGGTACTCCTCGCGCTGTTCGTCCGTCAGGCCGGCCCACCACTCCTTGCGCTCGGCGGGACTCGCGTCGTGCGGGATCGCGTCCTTCAGGTAGTTGTGCGCCGCCTGCCGCACCGCCGCCGCATCGGCCGCGGCGTCCGTCCACGTCGCGGCCGGAACGGCCAACCCCTCGTGTGCCTTCAGCGACCGCAGGATCCTGGCATACCGCCAGTCCGCATCGGCCGCCGTCCGCACCGCCTGCGCCACGCGGTCCGCGATGTCCTGGGCCTTGCCCGCGTTCGGGTTGGGCGCGACGAGCCCCGAGGGGGTGACCATGCCCGGGTTCGGGACCCCGGACGCCGTCCCGCCCGCCAGCGGCTTCCCGTCGACCAGGCCCTCGCCCGCCGCCGGATACGTCACCGAACCGTCCGCGTGCACCGTGAACTTCAGCGCCTCCGCATCGTCCAGCGCCCCCTGCAACACCCGCTGCTGGGCCTTGATCTCATGGGCCAGGCTGTTCAGCGCGGTCCGCAGCAGCCCGCACTCGGTATAGATGTACTGGAAGTTCACCCCCAGCCGGCGCAGCCGCCCCTCGGCCGCCCCCACCGCCTCCCCCTTCTGCGTATCGCGCAGGCCGGGCAGCATCCGGCCCTCGATACGGTCCCGGGCCGCTTCGGCACGGTTGCTCACCCGGCCCCAGCCGTCCGCGGCCTCCTCCAGCTCGGCGCACTTCACGTCACGTAAGGCGGACCAGGTCAGCACGGAACCCGCCCCGCCGCTCCGTCCGCTCACCGGGCGCCGCCACCGCTCTGCGCCTTCACCCTGTCGAAGTCGTTTCTCACCCCCTCGTTCGTCCGTGTCTGCGCCTGGACGACTCCTCGGAGACTCCCGGCGAGGCTCCCGCACTCGCGGCGCGCCGCTTCGATCCGGCGCTCCCACGAGGCCCGCACGGTGCTCAGCTCGGCCAAGGCGGACAGTGCTCCGGCCCCGGCGATCAAGCCCTGGTGCGCCGCCGCCAGTTCGCTCTTCACCGGGCCGAGGTGTGTGACCAGGTGGTCGGCCCCACCGGCGGCCCGCTGCCATGGACCGCCGCTGTGCAGGAGATCCCCGTCCCCGGCCGCCCCCACCGTTGCCGCAGATCCGACCGGCACCCCCAGCCGCTCCCAGCCGTCGTCCGGCTGCCCGACCACGGTTACTCCGCCCACACCGCTCACCCCGTTCACACAGTTCTCCTGATCGTGGAGCGGCACTGTGCCAAATCCGCGGTGCGCGACATGCCGCCCGTCAACGCACCGGCGCCCCGGCTCCGTACCCACCCGTCCCCGTGATTCCCGGCCGGGCGAAGCGGGGCCCGCCGATCCCGTGGGGCCCTGCGGTTCACCCGAACGAAGGGGAGCCGAGCGCGAGCACAGAAGCAGACAAGGCACAACCACAGGCACAGGCACACCACGGTCGTGCCCTCCTCCGCCGCGCGGCGGAGGCCCAGCCCCCCGGCCTCGTACCGCAGAACAGCGCATGCCGGATCAGAAGCTGACGCCACGCCACACCCTCCGGACCACGATGGACGTATGACGCGATCCCGACAGGAACGCCCCACCGCCGGCACCGACCACTCCGCCCCCACGCCTCCCCCGCCCGCACCCCCCTGGGCGGTCCGCTGCGCGCAGCTGATCACGCTGATCGTGCTGCCGACCGGACTGTGGCGGCTGGCGATGGTCTTCGGGTTCCCGTCCGGGTACACCGCGGCGGGCTTCGTACCGTTCGACACCCCGGGAGCCAAGCTGTGGATGCTGACGCTGAGCGTCGTCTGCGAGCTGCTCGCCCTGCTGTCCCTCGGCCTGGTGCGCCCGTGGGGCGAAACGGTGCCCCGCTGGATACCTCTTGTCGGCGGCCGCCCCGTCCGCCCCCTGGCCGCCGTCGTACCGGCCGCCGCCGGGGCTCTCGCGCTGACCGCGATCTGGGCCGCCATGCCGCTGTGGTGGACGTACCCCCACACGGACATGACCCCCACCGGCCGGCTCCTGGTCGGCGTCATCTACCAGCCGCTCGTCCTCTGGGGTCCGCTCCTCGGCGCCGTCACCGTCTCCTACTACCGCCGCACCAGGCCGGCCTGACGAAACATCGAACATGGTGCCGACCGGCGCACCGACGGCTCTCGAACGGCGCATACGAACACGCCGTGCCCCGCGAACGCTGCAACCGCTTCAGAACCCATGGCCACCGTCGTTGCTCCTGGTCACACCCCGTGATACACAGAGTAACCAGGCATATGCATGGGGAGCCGGACGAGCCGCAGGTCAGGGCGGCCGCCCCGGTCAAACGTGCGAGATCCGGGTAAAGAGACCCGGGAAGGCGTCGTGCGAGCGCGGTTTCATCAGCGAAGATAGAAGGCGACCCGTGCCGCACGGCACGGGCAGCGAACTACCCAACAGGGGCGGTGACTTACATGATCCTGGCAGCAGAGAAGGGCGACATCACCACCATCATCGGCGGAATCGCTCCGGACTGGGGGCCGTTCGGGACGCTGGGCAACGAGGCGCGCATCATGATCGAGGTGGTGATGGCCATCGCCATCCTGCTCTGCCTCGGCATCGCGATCTGGGGCGCGGCGAAGCAGCGCATCGGAGCGACGGCACTGCGCGACACGTTCAGCGCCGAGCAGGGCAAGGGCCTGATCGTGGCAGGGCTGACCGGGGTCTTCATCATCGGCTCCTTGGGCACCCTGTTCACCATCGTGTACGGAATGGCCGTCTGACCCACCGCCGGCCACACCCGTCCGGGCCGTCCCAGCCCGCTCCCCACCATCCGCCCGTCGTGCCCACCGGCTGAGGTTGCGTTTCCCTGATGTCGAGTCACCACACCGCGCTCAAGCGGCAACCAGCACAGCTACCGTCGTCCTGCGCGGATCTGCACACGACCGAGGGAGCGAACGCGGCATGAGTCCCGGTGACGAGCACGACTACCGCGGCAAGGACCAGGGGAGCCGCTCGGACGACCCGTACAGCACCCTCGGCGGCACCCGTCAGACCCGTACCCGTCTCCCCGACGGCGACCCGGGCCACCCCCACGCGCGCCGCCCCGTCCGCAACTCCCGCTCGCTCGTGACGATCACCGCCGTCGTGGTCCTCCTCGTCGCCGCCATCGCCATCGCGAACCGCGGCGGCGGCAGCGGCGATGCCGCGTCCCCGGGCGCCAAGAGCCGTGGAACCGCGGGCAGCGCCCCCACGGCACCCACCGGCACCAAGCCCGTCCAGGGCAAGAACGGCACGATCGCCTCCGGCTTCGCCCACGACGAGCAGGGGGCGCAGAGCGCGGCGGCGAACTATGCGGTGGCGCTGGGGTCGGCGGAGATGTTCACGAAGGAAAGCCGCGACCGGATCCTCGACACCGTCTACTCGCCTGCCACGGCGGACAAGATCAGAGCACCCCAGGACCAGGCCTACTCGACCGAGTTCCTCGCACACCTCGGTCTCGACCCCGAGGGCAACGCCCCGGAGGGCAGCACCTTCATCTCTCGGACCGTCCCCGTGGGCACGAAGGTCCTGGAGTTCGAAGGCGACACCGCAAAGGTAGCTGTCTGGTACACGGGTCTCGTCGGCATGTCCGGGCAGGACTCCACCAAGCCGGTGAGCACCACCTGGAAGACATGGACGGCTCAGTTGTCGTGGTCGGGCGGTGACTGGAAAGTGACCGCCGCATCCGAGACCGACGGCCCGGCGCCCGTCCCCGGCGATCTCGCCGCTTCCAAGTCCGACGTGATCAGCAAGGCTGTCGAGGAGTACGGAGGCTTCACTTATGCCAGGTAGCCCCAAGTACCGCTTCCGTTCGGTGGCCACCGCGCTGTTCGGACTGCACGCAGCCGCTCTGGCGTTCGCCGGACGCGCGGCCGCCGAGCCGACCCCGACTCCTACCCCGACGCCGTCACCGAGCAGCAACGAGGACTGCAGCCTTCTGTTCGGTGAGGTGAAGAAGTACTGCGAGGAGGGCGACGGCGCCGGGGCGTCCGACAGCGTGCCGGGTTCTCCCGACGCTTCGGAATCCCTCGACCCCCTCTCCTCCCTGGCCCGAGGCTGCGCCGACGCCGCCTCCTGGATCGTCGGCAAGCTCAGCGAGGCCGTCGAGTCCACGGCCAACGTCGACTTCACCAACCCCAAGTTCCTCCAGCAGTACGCCGTCATCTTCGCGGCCTCCACCGTCCTCACCCTGGTCCTCTGGCTCCTCGCCGTGGCCAAGCGCGCCATCCGCGGCGTCCCGCTCACCACCGCGATCTCCGAGGCCGTCGGCTTCCTCTGGCTCACCGTCCTCGCCTCGGCCTTCACCCCGCTGATCCTCTACACCATCGTCTCCGCCACCGACGGCGTCACCGAGGTCATCTCCTCCGCCACCGGCGGCCAGACCGACGTCTTCTTCGGCTCGTTCGCCGAGGCCCTCAAGAAGGGCGAGGACATCGGCGGCGGACCGATCATGCTGATCGTCGTCTCGCTCGTCTCGATCCTCGCCGCCGGCATCCTGTGGCTGGAGCTCGTGATCCGCGCCGCCCTGCTCTACGTCGGCGCGCTCCTCGGCATCGTCGTCTACGCCGGCCTCGTCGACAAGAACATGTGGGGCCACGTCCGCCGCTGGGCCGGCATCATGATCGCGGTGATCATGGTCAAGCCGGTCATCGTCATCGTCCTCGGCCTCGCCGGAGCACTCTCCGCGGGTGACGGCCCCGACGCCTTCTCCGCCGTCGTCTCCGGGCTCTCCATCATCCTGCTCGCCATCTTCGCCTCCGCCATGATCTACCGCTTCGTCCCCGGCTTCGGCGACGAGATCCAGGGCGCCCGCACCAACCGCAAGCAGGCCACCGACGGCGCCCAGGCCGCCGCCCTGATCAGCTCCCCGGCCGCCCTCGTCTCCCAGGGCATCAAGACCCACAGCGGCCGCAACGACCAGAACAGCGGCGGAGGCGCCCGCCCCGCCAACCCGGCCAGCGGCGGCGTCGCCGCCCACAGCTCCCGTACCTCCGGCGGAGGCGGAGGCGGCGGATCCGTCCCCTCCGCCGCCCCCTCCCCCCGCAGCGGGTCCGGACCCACCTCCGGGACCCCCCACAGCGGCCGCTCCCCCCGAGGCGGAGGCGGCTTCGGCACCACAGGTAACTCGAGCACAGGAGGTGGCGGGCGTTGACGACCCAGTCCCACACGATGGCGCCCCGCCGCACGTATCTCATCGGCCGCGCCCGGCCGAACGCGATCGTCGGCAAGAACCGCGAGACCGGCGAGATCGCCCTGATCATCGTCGGCGCGTTCCTCGGCATGATGAGCGGGCTCCTCGTCCCGGTCCTCTCCCTGCGCATCGTCTGCCTCGTGGGCTTCCCCCTGCTGGCCCTCGCCATCGTGTACGTCCCGTACAAGGGCCGGACCTTCTACAAGTGGTTCGAGATCAACCGCAGCTTCAAGCGCTCCCTGCGCCGCGGCACCGCCTACCGCTCCGGCGCCATGGAAGCGGGCGTCAGCGCCGACGGCCGTGAGGTCGAGATCGGCCCGCCCCCCGGCATCGGCCGGATCAGCTGGCTCGCCGCCCCCTTCGGCCCCGACGAGATCGCCGTACTCCTCCACGCCGACCGGCGCACCGTCACCGCCGCCATCGAGATCGAGGGCCCCGGCGTCGGCCTCCGCGACAGCGAGGACCAGGAAGCGCTCGTCGACCGCTTCGGCACCCTCCTCAAGCACGTGGCCAACGGCGACGGCTTCGTCACCCGCCTCCAGATGCTCGCCCGCACCCTCCCCGCCGACCCCGACGCCCACGCCAAGGACGTCGCCCAGCGCGGCGACAAGGCCTCCCCGGGCTGGCTCCAGGACTCCTACGACCAGCTCCAGTCCATGGTCTCCACCTCCAGCGAGCAGCACCGCGCCTACCTCGTCGCCTGTATGCACTACAGCCGCGAACTGGCCGCCGAGGCCAACGCCATGGCCCGCGCCGCCCGCCCCCACGGCGGCCGCAAGCTCGACCGCGACGCCGGCCTCGCCGTCGTCATGGCCCGCGAGCTCACCGACATCTGCGCCCGCCTCGCCGAGGCCGACATCCGCGTCCGCCAGCCGCTCGGCCAGAGCCGCCTGGCCTCCCTCGTGCACTCCATGTACGACCCCGACCACCCCATCGACCACATCCAGGCCATGACCAAGCGCAACGCCTGGCCCGCCGAACTGGACGCCGTCGAGCCCACGTTCCTCCAGGCCAAGACCCGCGAGTCCACCACCCGCGCCCCCTGGTGCCACGCCACCGCCTGGGTGAAGGAATGGCCGATGACCCCCGTCGGCGTCAACTTCCTCGCCCCGCTCCTCGTCCACACCCCCGACGTCATCCGTACGGTCGCCGTCTGCATGGACCTCGAACCCACCGAGGTCGCCATCGAACGCATGCTGACCGAGAAGACCAACGACGACGCCGAGGCCAGCCGCCAGGCCAAGATGAACCGCACCGTCGACCCCCGCGACATCGCCGCCCACGGCCGGCTCGACCAGCGGGGTGAAGATCTCGCCAGTGGCGCGGCCGGAGTGAACCTGGTGGGGTACATCACGGTGTCGTCCCGTTCACCCGAGGCCCTCGCCCGCGACAAGCGCACGATCCGCGCCTCGGCCGGCAAGTCGTACCTCAAGCTGGAATGGTGCGACCGCGAGCACCACCGGGCCTTCGTGAACACGCTCCCGTTCGCCACCGGCATCCGCCGCTGACCCGAGCACCCGCACAGAACACCGAACCCAAGCCGCCCAACCCACCCAACCCGCAGGAAGAGAGGGCACCCACGCCATGCGAGACCCCCTGTCCGCATTGTCGGATGCCTTCACCTCCTTCCTCTTCGGCAAGGTGGAGACCACCCGCCTCCCCGTCCGTACGTCCACGGGCCAGGCCCAGGCCGTCTACCTCCCCACCGCCGCCCCCGGCCTCGGCGACAGCGGCGTGATCATCGGCCGCGAGGTCTACAGCGGCAAGGGCTACATCTACGACCCCTTCCAGCTTTACGGACAACAGCTCCCCGCCCCCCACTGGCTCGTCCTCGGCGAATCCGGCAACGGCAAGTCCGCGCTGGAGAAGACGTACGTCCTGCGCCAGCTCCGCTTCCGCGACCGTCAGGTCGTCGTCCTGGACGCCCAGGGCGAGGACGGCGTCGGCGAATGGAACCTCATCGCCCAGGAGCTGGGCATAACCCCCATCCGCCTGGACCCCACCGCAGCCCTCAACGGCGGCATCCGCCTCAACCCCCTCGACCCCTCCATCACCACCACCGGCCAGCTCGCCCTGCTCCGTACGATCATCGAAGTCGCGATGGGCCACGGCCTCGACGAGCGTTCCGGCTTCGCGCTCAAGGTCGCCCACGCCTACGTCACCGCGACCATCACCGACCGCCAGCCGGTCCTGATGGACATCGTGGAGCAGCTGCGCCACCCGGAGCCCGAGTCCGCCGAGGCGATGAACGTCGACATAGACGATGTACGGGCCTGGGGCCTGGACGTCGCGCTCGTCCTGGACCGGCTCGTCGACGGTGACCTGCGCGGCATGTTCGACGGCCCGACCACCGTCGGCATCGACCTCGACGCACCCCTCATCGTCTTCGACCTCTCGCACATCGACCGCAACTCGATCGCGATGCCGATCCTCATGGCCATCGTGGGCGTCTGGCTGGAACACACCTGGATCAGGCCCGACCGCAAGAAGCGCATCTTCCTGGTCGAGGAGGCGTGGCACATCATCAACTCGCCCTTCGTCGCCCAGCTCTTCCAGCGCCTGCTGAAGTTCGGACGCCGCCTCGGCCTCTCCTTCGTCGCCGTCGTCCACCACCTCAGTGACGTGGTGGACGGAGCCGCGGCGAAGGAAGCGGCGGCCATCCTCAAGATGGCCTCCACCCGCACGATCTACGCCCAGAAGTCGGACGAGGCCAGAGCGACCGGCCGGGTCATCGGCCTGCCCCGCTGGGCCGTCGAAATCATCCCGACCCTCACCCCCGGCATCGCCGTCTGGGACGTCAACGGCAACGTCCAGGTCGTCAAACACCTGATCACCGAGGCCGAACGCCCCCTGGTCTTCACCGACCGCGCCATGACCGAGGGTTCGACGGACGACCTGCTCCCCGAGGACATCCGCGCCGCCGAACTGGAGGCGGAGCAACGGGCGGCCCGGATCGAGAACCAGCAACGGATCAACGAGTCGTCAGAGTCAACGGTGGCATGACATGGCACGCCAGGCAGCACGGGGCCGGGGCAGCGGGCCCGCCCACCCCGACGGACACGACGGCCGGCCCCAGGGCGGCGGCATCCCGGACGGCCTGCTGATCGGCCTCCTGGGCCTCCTCCTCGCGGCCACCCTGGTCACCTGGACGGCCACCGGCCTGGCCGGGCTCTTCTCCCACGGGGCCTGGCCGGACGGCGTGACGTTCACCCGCTCCCCGCTCGCCCTGCGCGAACTGGCCACCGCCCCCCAGGACCTCCCCGCCGCCTGGCCGCAGACGCCCCCGGCCCAGCTCTCCGGATACGGGCTGTTCTGGGGTCTGTTCATCGGCGAACTGATGGTGCTGGTGGTTCTCACGGTGTTCACGCTCGGAGTCGTGGCCCGTGGCCGGGCGGTACGGGAACGGCGCCGCGAGGAGGCGTCGTTCACGCCACACAAGCCGACACCGCCCCCGGCACAGACAAAAGCCCCACAAGCACCGGCACCGGCGACACCACCACCAGCGACACCGGTAGCAACACCCCACCCCCCAGCCGCAAACCCGCCCGCGACCGAAGACACCCGTCCTCTCCCCGGAACAGGCGCGGCTCTCCTCCCCTCCCCCCGCACCCCTCTCCTCGTCTACGCCCCCGCCCCCGACCGGCGCCCCACCGTCGTCCAGGCCATCCACGACGCCGAAGGCCCCGCACTCGTCGTCACCTCGGACCCCACGGTGTGGGCCGAGACGAAGGACGCACGCGGCAAGCTCGGCCCGGTCCTCGTCTACGACCCGGGCCACCTCTGCGACACCCCGGCCCGCCTCCACTGGTCGCCCACCGAGGGCTGCGAGCTCCCCGACGTCGCCGCCGCACGCGCGGCCGCCCTGCTCGCCCCGGTACGCCCGCAGGCCCGGATCGACGCGGCGGTGGCCGACACGGCGCAGACGCTCCTCCAGTGCTGGCTGCACGCCGCCGCGGTGGACGGCCGCCCCTTCCGCCAGGTCCTGCGCTGGGCCTCCGGGGCCGGCGCCCACGAACCGGTACGCCTCCTCCGTACGCACCCCAAGGCCGCGTCCGGACTCGCCGGGCTGCTGGAGTCCGCGCTCACCGCCTATCCGGAACGGCGAGAAGTGGCCCAGGAACTGACGGTACGGGCGTTCGCCGCGCTCTCCACGGTGCACATCCGCGAGGCCTGCACGGCGAACCGAGCGGATTCCCTCGCCCTGGAATCTTTTGCGGACGAAGGGGGAACGCTCTACCTGGTGGGCGAACCCATCGAGGATCCCCGTGCCCGCCCCGGCGCGATGCCCCTCCTCACCGCGCTCGCCGCAGACGTGGTCGAGCACGGCCGCCGCATGGCCGCACGGTCATCCGACGGTCGGCTCGACCCACCAATGACACTCGTCCTCGACGACGTCGCGGCCGTGGCCCCGCTGCCCCAGCTCCCGGAACTCCTGGCGACCGGCCAGACCCGGGGCATGCCCGCCCTGGTACTGCTCCGCTCCCGGGAACAGGGCCGCGCCCGCTGGCAGGAAACCCTGCACGCACCGGCCCCGGGCATCGGCTAGGCAACCCTCACAAGCCCCGCCCGGGCGTCGGCCGGGCCACACCCCAGCACACCGCACCGGAACTCCCGCTACGCCCCCGCCACACCCCGCCTTACGCCTCCCGCCCCAGGACGTACTCCACCTCCTGCTCGCCCCGCCCGCCCGGGGCCGGAATCCGCTGCCCGGAGGGGACGAATCCGAACCGCCGGTAGAAGGCGGCGGCCCGAGGGTTCTTCTCGTGCACATAGAGGCGCACCCGCTCCATCCGGGGCGCGGACAGCGACCAGGCCCACGCGACGGCCTCGCGGAACAGCGCGTCCGTCACCCCGGTCCCCCGCGCCCCGGGGCGGACGAACACACCGACCAGGTGCGCCTGATCCACCGCCGAAGCCTCCCCGAAGCGCGTATCGTCCTCCGGGCTCTCGACGAGCACGGTGACCGTGCCCACCCACACCCCGTCCGGCGACTCCGCGACGAACTGCCGGACCCGGCCGCCCCCGTCCTCGGCCGCGGCAGCAGCACGTTCCTGCCAGAAGACGTCCGGCCGTGCCACTGCCTCCTCGTACGACTCCAGGAACGCCACCGGCGCCGCCGGGTCCTTGAGGGCATCCAGCCGCAGCTGCCTTACCCGCGGCCATTCATCGGCCCGCACCGCACGCATCACATAGTCCATGCCCCCGATCCTCACCCCCGCCCGCTCCACACTCAACCGACTGAGCCCACCGACACCCCGTCGTACCCCGGTACTACGCCCCGGCCCACGTCCAACCCCCGGTCGGACGACCGCGCCCCGCCGGCTCCGTAGCGTCGACCGCATGATCACGGCACACGGACTCACCAAAAGGTACGGCGACAGAACCGTCGTCCGTGACCTCGACTTCACCGTCCGCCCCGGCACGGTCACCGGCTTCCTCGGCCCCAACGGAGCCGGAAAGTCCACGACGATGCGCATGCTGCTCGGCCTCGACACCCCGACCCGCGGCCGCTCCACCGTCAACGGCCGCTCCTACGCCACCCACCCCGCGCCCCTCACCCAGGTCGGCGCCCTGCTGGAGGCCCGCTCCGTCCACCCGGGCCGGTCCGCCCTCGACCACCTCATCGCTCTCGCCCACACCCACGGCATCCCGCGCCGCCGCGTCGAGGAGGTCATCGACCTCGCCGGGCTGACCGACGCCGCCCGCCGAAGGGTCAAGGGCTTCTCGCTCGGCATGGGCCAACGGCTCGGCATCGCCGCCGCACTCCTCGGCGACCCCGCGACCGTCATCCTCGACGAACCGGTCAACGGCCTGGACCCCGAAGGCGTCCTGTGGGTCCGCACCCTCCTCACCTCCCTCGCCGCCGAAGGCCGTACGGTCCTCGTCTCCTCCCACCTGATGAGCGAAATGGCCCTCACCGCCGACCACCTGATCGTCATCGGCCGCGGCAGGCTCCTCGCCGACACCACCGTGGCCGAGCTGATCCGCTCGGCGGGCGGCCAGTCCGTCAAGGTCGTCACCCCGCAGCCGGAGGAACTGAGCGCACACCTGGCGGCCCCGGACGTGACCATCACCGCCACCTCCGCCTCCACCACCGGCTCCCCGGCCCAGGAACTCCGCATCCGGGGCGCGGACGCCACGCACATCGGGAGCATCGCCGCCACGCACGCGATCACGCTGCACGAACTGACGCCGCAGACCGTGTCGTTGGAGCAGGCGTTCATGGACCTCACCCAGGAATCGGTGGACCACCGCGCGCACCACCACCGCATCGGAGCAGCAGCATGACCACAACCCACCTCACACCACCACGGCCCTCGACCTCCCCGTACCGCATCACCCCCACCCGCGTCCTGCGCTCGGAATGGCACAAGCTCCGTTCCCTGCGCTCCACCTGGATCACCGTCATCTCGGCGGTCGTCATGGTCCTGGGCGTCGGGATGATCATGGGCGGGACGTACACCTCCGGCGGCGGGGACTCCGACGTCGACACAGTCGTCCTGACGCTGTACGGCAGCGTGCTCGGCCAGCTGTGCCTGATCGTCCTGGGCATCCTGATGACCGCGGGCGAGTACGCGACGGGCATGATCCGCTCCTCGCTGACCGCCGTACCCGCCCGGCTCCCCGTCCTGTGGGCCAAGGCCGCGGTGTTCGCCGCCACCGTCTTCACGGTCATGTTCGCGACGGCCCTGGTCACGTTCGCGGCGGCCCAGGTCTTCCTCCACGACACCGACCAGGCCGCCTCGTTCACCGACCCGGGCATCCTGCGCGCCCTGGCGGGCAACGCCGGCGCCCTCACCCTGATGGGCCTGATCGCACTCGGCCTCGGCGCACTGCTGCGCTCCGTGCCCGGGGCGATCGGCGCGGTCATCGGCGGCGTCATGATCCTGCCGGAGGTCCTCGGGATGCTCCCGTACGACGCCGTCGAGCGCGCCATCATGTACTTTCCCACCCAGGCCACCGGCGCCCTGGGCTCCGCCACCCCCATCCCGGGCACCGTCTCCCCGGGCCCCGCCCTGCTCGCCCTGTCGCTGTGGGCGGGCACGACGCTGGCCGCGGCAGCGCTGGCCCTCAAGCGCCGCGACGTCTGACACACGAGGAGAGGCGACCAGGTGACGTACCACCCCCGAGGCCCCGGCGGTACGACGGCCGCCCCCCTCACCCGGATCATCCGCGACTCCCTGGACCGTCTCCGCGCCTTCGACCGACACCGGCCACGCGTCTGGGACGCCGCGGTGACCGCGTTCTGGGCCGTGGCGGCGGTGCTCGACTACACCTCCGGCGGCTGGCGGACCGTCGCACACGACAACGTGACGGCGCCCGAGTTCCTGGTGCTCCTGATGAGCCTCGGCTTCTCGCTGCCCCTGCTGTGGCGCCGCACGCACCCCTGGGCCGTACTGCTCCTCATGGCACCGGTGTCGGTCGTCAACATCTGGACGGGGGCCGTGGTGCAGGCCGCACTCCTCCAGCTGATCCCGGTCTTCCAGATCGTGCTGCGCTCGTCCCTCCGTACGGTCGGGGCGGCGGCCCTGCTGTTCGTCGTCCCGGTCCTGGCCGGCGGCATCCGCATCCCCGCCGGCTGGGGCCAGGAGGTGGTCTCGTACGTCTGGGGCCTGGTGTTCGTGGTGCTTCTGGGCATCGCGGTACGCACCCGGCGCGAGTACACGGAGGCTCTGGTCGAGCGCGCGCACCGCCTGGAACACGAACGCGACCAGCAGGCCCGGCTCGCCGCCGCCGCCGAACGCACCCGTATCGCACGGGAGATGCACGACATCATCGGCCACAACCTCTCCGTCATCACGGGTCTCGCGGACGGTGGCGCGTACGCGGCCCGGAAGAACCCGGAACGCGCGGGCCAGGCGCTGGAAGCCATCGGCACCACCAGCAGACAGGCCCTCTCCGAACTCCGCCGCCTCCTGGGAGTCCTGCGCGACGACCACCCCGACGGCGAACGCACCCCCCAGCCCACACTCGACGAACTGGCCCCCCTCATCGACCGCGTACGCCGGGCAGGCCTGACCGTCCACCTGGAACTGAACGGCGATCCCCTGCGGGCGGCCCTCACCCCGGGCCGCCAACTCACCGTGTACCGCGTGGTCCAGGAAGCCCTGACCAACACCCTCAAACACGCCACCGGCCCCACGTCCGCGACGGTCGCACTCACCTGCTCACGCACACACCTGGACGCCCACATCACCGATACGGGCACCGGAGCCGCCCCCGGCACGACAGCGGGCACGACCGCAGACACGGAGGAAGCCCCCCTGCCGGCCCAGGGCATCATGGGCATGCGGGAACGCGCCGCACTGTACGACGGCACCCTCGAAGCGGGCCCGCTGCCGGACCACGGCGGTTGGCAGATACGGCTCCGACTTCCCCTGGAGGACACGCACCCGTGACGACCGTACTCATCGCGGACGACCAGCCGATGCAGCGCTTCGGCTTCCGCATGCTGCTGGAGAGCCAGGACGACATGACGGTCGTCGGCGAGGCGGGCAACGGCACCGAGGCCGTCAACCTGGTCGCCCGCCACCACCCGGACGTCGTGCTGATGGACATCCGGATGCCGGGCCTGGACGGCATCGAGGCGACCCGGCGCATCATCGCCTCGGGTGCGGGCACCCGCATCCTGATCGTCACGACCTTCGACCTCGACGCGTACGCCTACGACGGTCTGCGCGCCGGGGCCAGCGGCTTCCTGGTCAAGGACGCCCTGCCCGAGGAACTCCTCGCCGGCATACGTGCGGTGGCCGCCGGCGATGCGGTGGTCGCCCCGACCCTGACGCGCCGTCTTCTCGACGCATACGTCCACCACCTCCCGGCCGTACCCGGCGCACCGACCGCGTCGGACCCACGCATCACCGCACTGACGGAACGGGAACGGGAAATTCTCACCGTCATCGGCCAAGGCTGGTCCAACACGGAAATCGCCACCCGCCTCCACCTCGCCGAGTCCACGGTGAAGACGCACGTGACCCGCATCCTCGCCAAAACAGGCGCAAGGGACCGCGTCCAGGCAGTGATCCTGGCCTACGACACCCGCCTGGTGACCCCCACGTGACAGTGTGTAAGGGCTCCGAAACGCAGAAAAGCCCCGCACCAAAAGGTGCGGGGCTTTCCCGGAAAAATTGTTCGGCGGCGTCCTACTCTCCCACAGGGTCCCCCCTGCAGTACCATCGGCGCTGAAAGGCTTAGCTTCCGGGTTCGGAATGTAACCGGGCGTTTCCCTAACGCAATGACCACCGAAACACTATGAAAATTTGAACACCGGATGTTTACACGGCTGTTCATTATTTCAGAACTAACACAGTGGACGCGAGCAACTGAGGACAAGCCCTCGGCCTATTAGTACCAGTCAGCTCCACCCGTTACCGGGCTTCCACATCTGGCCTATCAACCCAGTCGTCTACTGGGAGCCTTAACCCTTCAAGAGGGTGGGAATACTCATCTCGAAGCAGGCTTCCCGCTTAGATGCTTTCAGCGGTTATCCTTTCCGAACGTAGCCAACCAGCCATGCCCTTGGCAGGACAACTGGCACACCAGAGGTTCGTCCGTCCCGGTCCTCTCGTACTAGGGACAGCCCTTCTCAATATTCCTACGCGCACAGCGGATAGGGACCGAACTGTCTCACGACGTTCTAAACCCAGCTCGCGTACCGCTTTAATGGGCGAACAGCCCAACCCTTGGGACCGACTCCAGCCCCAGGATGCGACGAGCCGACATCGAGGTGCCAAACCATCCCGTCGATATGGACTCTTGGGGAAGATCAGCCTGTTATCCCCGGGGTACCTTTTATCCGTTGAGCGACAGCGCTTCCACAAGCCACTGCCGGATCACTAGTCCCGACTTTCGTCCCTGCTCGACCCGTCGGTCTCACAGTCAAGCTCCCTTGTGCACTTACACTCAACACCTGATTACCAACCAGGCTGAGGGAACCTTTGGGCGCCTCCGTTACTCTTTAGGAGGCAACCGCCCCAGTTAAACTACCCATCAGACACTGTCCCTGATCCGGATCACGGACCCAGGTTAGACATCCAGCACGACCAGAGTGGTATTTCAACGACGACTCCACAACCACTGGCGTGGCCGCTTCAAAGTCTCCCACCTATCCTACACAAGCCGAACCGAACACCAATATCAAACTATAGTAAAGGTCCCGGGGTCTTTCCGTCCTGCTGCGCGAAACGAGCATCTTTACTCGTAGTGCAATTTCACCGGGCCTATGGTTGAGACAGTCGAGAAGTCGTTACGCCATTCGTGCAGGTCGGAACTTACCCGACAAGGAATTTCGCTACCTTAGGATGGTTATAGTTACCACCGCCGTTTACTGGCGCTTAAGTTCTCAGCTTCGCCGACCCGAAAGTCAGCTAACCGGTCCCCTTAACGTTCCAGCACCGGGCAGGCGTCAGTCCGTATACATCGCCTTACGGCTTCGCACGGACCTGTGTTTTTAGTAAACAGTCGCTTCTCGCTGGTCTCTGCGGCCACCCCCAGCTCACCGAGTAAATCGGATCACCAGTGATGGCCCCCCTTCTCCCGAAGTTACGGGGGCATTTTGCCGAGTTCCTTAACCATAGTTCACCCGAACGCCTCGGTATTCTCTACCTGACCACCTGAGTCGGTTTAGGGTACGGGCCGCCATGAAACTCGCTAGAGGCTTTTCTCGACAGCATAGGATCATCCACTTCACCACAATCGGCTCGGCATCAGGTCTCACCCTTAACGTGTGACGGATTTACCTACCACACGGGCTACACCCTTACCCCGGGACAACCACCGCCCGGGCTGGACTACCTTCCTGCGTCACCCCATCGCTTACCTACTACAAGTCTGGTTCATCGGCTCCACCACTACCCTCAACTCCGAAGAGATCGGGCCGGCTTCACGGACTTAGCATCGCCTGATTCAGTACTGGGCGTTTCAAAGCGGGTACCGGAATATCAACCGGTTGTCCATCGACTACGCCTGTCGGCCTCGCCTTAGGTCCCGACTTACCCTGGGCAGATCAGCTTGACCCAGGAACCCTTAGTCAATCGGCGCACACGTTTCTCACGTGTGTATCGCTACTCATGCCTGCATTCTCACTCGTGAACCGTCCACAACTCGCTTCCGCGGCTGCTTCACCCGGCACACGACGCTCCCCTACCCATCCACACAGGCGTTGGCCCTATATGTGTGAATGACACGACTTCGGCGGTACGCTTGAGCCCCGCTACATTGTCGGCGCGGAATCACTTGACCAGTGAGCTATTACGCACTCTTTCAAGGGTGGCTGCTTCTAAGCCAACCTCCTGGTTGTCTCTGCGACTCCACATCCTTTCCCACTTAGCGTACGCTTAGGGGCCTTAGTCGATGCTCTGGGCTGTTTCCCTCTCGACCATGGAGCTTATCCCCCACAGTCTCACTGCCGCGCTCTCACTTACCGGCATTCGGAGTTTGGCTAAGGTCAGTAACCCGGTAGGGCCCATCGCCTATCCAGTGCTCTACCTCCGGCAAGAAACACACGACGCTGCACCTAAATGCATTTCGGGGAGAACCAGCTATCACGGAGTTTGATTGGCCTTTCACCCCTAACCACAGGTCATCCCCCAGGTTTTCAACCCTGGTGGGTTCGGTCCTCCACGAAGTCTTACCTCCGCTTCAACCTGCCCATGGCTAGATCACTCCGCTTCGGGTCTAGAGCGTGCAACTCAAACGCCCTATTCGGACTCGCTTTCGCTACGGCTTCCCCACACGGGTTAACCTCGCTACACACCGCTAACTCGCAGGCTCATTCTTCAAAAGGCACGCAGTCACGACTGACAGCACAAGTACTGCCAGCGACGCTCCCACGGCTTGTAGGCACACGGTTTCAGGTACTATTTCACTCCGCTCCCGCGGTACTTTTCACCATTCCCTCACGGTACTATCCGCTATCGGTCACCAGGGAATATTTAGGCTTAGCGGGTGGTCCCGCCAGATTCACACGGGATTTCTCGGGCCCCGTGCTACTTGGGTGTCTCTCAAACGAGCCGTTAATGTTTCAGCTACGGGGGTCTTACCCTCTACGCCGGACCTTTCGCATGTCCTTCGCCTACATCAACGGTTTCTGACTCGTCTCACAGCCGGCAGACTATGAAAGAGAGATCCCACAACCCCGAATGCGCAACCCCTGCCGGGTATCACACGCATACGGTTTGGCCTCATCCAGTTTCGCTCGCCACTACTCCCGGAATCACGGTTGTTTTCTCTTCCTGAGGGTACTGAGATGTTTCACTTCCCCTCGTTCCCTCCACACTGCCTATGTGTTCAGCAGCGGGTGACAGCCCATGACGACTGCCGGGTTTCCCCATTCGGAAACCCCCGGATCAAAGCTTGGTTGACAGCTCCCCGGGGACTATCGTGGCCTCCCACGTCCTTCATCGGTTCCTGGTGCCAAGGCATCCACCGTGCGCCCTTAAAAACTTGGCCACAGATGCTCGCGTCCACTGTGCAGTTCTCAAACAACGACCAGCCACCCATCACCCCACCCTTCACAGGCGAGTTCACTGGGGCCGGATCAGAAGGACAGCCATTCCGGCCGCACCCTCAGACACCCAACAACGTGCCCGACACGATCAACCCGTTCCCGTTTTCCACGCCGAAGCAGTACTAACGAAACCGTGCTCACCGTGCCGAATAGTCAACGTTCCACCCATGAGCAACCAGCACCGAACATTCGCCGGTGTACTGGCCTCTGACCAAACCGAAGCCTGGTAAGAAGTGCTCCTTAGAAAGGAGGTGATCCAGCCGCACCTTCCGGTACGGCTACCTTGTTACGACTTCGTCCCAATCGCCAGTCCCACCTTCGACAGCTCCCTCCCACAAGGGGTTGGGCCACCGGCTTCGGGTGTTACCGACTTTCGTGACGTGACGGGCGGTGTGTACAAGGCCCGGGAACGTATTCACCGCAGCAATGCTGATCTGCGATTACTAGCAACTCCGACTTCATGGGGTCGAGTTGCAGACCCCAATCCGAACTGAGACCGGCTTTTTGAGATTCGCTCCGCCTCGCGGCATCGCAGCTCATTGTACCGGCCATTGTAGCACGTGTGCAGCCCAAGACATAAGGGGCATGATGACTTGACGTCGTCCCCACCTTCCTCCGAGTTGACCCCGGCAGTCTCCTGTGAGTCCCCATCACCCCGAAGGGCATGCTGGCAACACAGAACAAGGGTTGCGCTCGTTGCGGGACTTAACCCAACATCTCACGACACGAGCTGACGACAGCCATGCACCACCTGTATACCGACCACAAGGGGGGCACCATCTCTGATGCTTTCCGGTATATGTCAAGCCTTGGTAAGGTTCTTCGCGTTGCGTCGAATTAAGCCACATGCTCCGCTGCTTGTGCGGGCCCCCGTCAATTCCTTTGAGTTTTAGCCTTGCGGCCGTACTCCCCAGGCGGGGAACTTAATGCGTTAGCTGCGGCACCGACGACGTGGAATGTCGCCAACACCTAGTTCCCAACGTTTACGGCGTGGACTACCAGGGTATCTAATCCTGTTCGCTCCCCACGCTTTCGCTCCTCAGCGTCAGTAATGGCCCAGAGATCCGCCTTCGCCACCGGTGTTCCTCCTGATATCTGCGCATTTCACCGCTACACCAGGAATTCCGATCTCCCCTACCACACTCTAGCTAGCCCGTATCGAATGCAGACCCGGGGTTAAGCCCCGGGCTTTCACATCCGACGTGACAAGCCGCCTACGAGCTCTTTACGCCCAATAATTCCGGACAACGCTTGCGCCCTACGTATTACCGCGGCTGCTGGCACGTAGTTAGCCGGCGCTTCTTCTGCAGGTACCGTCACTTTCGCTTCTTCCCTGCTGAAAGAGGTTTACAACCCGAAGGCCGTCATCCCTCACGCGGCGTCGCTGCATCAGGCTTTCGCCCATTGTGCAATATTCCCCACTGCTGCCTCCCGTAGGAGTCTGGGCCGTGTCTCAGTCCCAGTGTGGCCGGTCGCCCTCTCAGGCCGGCTACCCGTCGTCGCCTTGGTAGGCCATTACCCCACCAACAAGCTGATAGGCCGCGGGCTCATCCTTCACCGCCGGAGCTTTTAACCCCGTCCCATGCGGGACAGAGTGTTATCCGGTATTAGACCCCGTTTCCAGGGCTTGTCCCAGAGTGAAGGGCAGATTGCCCACGTGTTACTCACCCGTTCGCCACTAATCCACCCCGAAAGGCTTCATCGTTCGACTTGCATGTGTTAAGCACGCCGCCAGCGTTCGTCCTGAGCCAGGATCAAACTCTCCGTGAATGTTTACCCGTAATCGGGTGCACACATCACGAGAGCGGAACAACCGGTCGGAATAAGACCCGTTGTTCACAGCGTCCTCGCTGTGTAATTGCCTACCCGGTCACCGAAGTGAACCCGGTAGGACTTTCAAAGGAACCACCAACCTGCTGAAGCAGGCCGGGGTATCAACATATCTGGCGTTGACTTTTGGCACGCTGTTGAGTTCTCAAGGAACGGACGCTTCCTTCGGTCCCGTTTCACCGGGGCCCTCCGGGCGCTTCCCTTCGTTCTTGCGTTTCCGACTCTATCAGACTCTTTCGTGTCCGATTCCCGGCCGAAGCGGGTCAAGCAGTTCTCGCTTTCCAGGTCCTTCGCTTTCGCGTTTTCCCTTTCCGGCGAGTCCGACTCTATCAGATCCTTTCGGGCCTGATTCCCAGTCAGCGGGGCTTGCCTTCCCGGCCGTTGGGCCGTTCCGACGCTCAAACTCTAGCGGATTCTCCCGGCGGCTCATAATCGGGCCCTCGTCATGAATTCCGGCATGCCGAAATCATCCCGAGTGGGAGATCGTGCTGAAGTTTGGTTGCCGCGTTCGCGGCGGGATCGGCTGCCGCGGAACCGTTCCGGCTCCGTGACAACTCGGAGAACTTTACGGATCCACCAGGGGGTGTGTCAACCCTCCCCCGGTGGCCTCCGGCGTGGCCGTCAGTCCAGGTCGGTGAGGCGGCCGCCGGCGTCCGGCTGGGCGTGTTCCACGCGGCGCAGGAGGCGGACCAGCAGTTCGCCGAGTACGCCGCGTTCGTCGCCGGACAGGTCCTGGAGGAGGTCCTCCTCGAAGTCGCTCGCCATGCGCATCGCCTCGAGCCACTTCGTACGGCCCTCGTCGGTCAGCTCGACGATGACGCGGACCCGGTTGTTCTCGTCGCGGTCCCGGGTGACCAGGCCCTCGCCGGCCATCCGGTCGACGCGGTGGGTCATGGCGGCCGGGGTGAGGCCGAGGCGCTTCGCCAGTTCGCCGGGACCCAGACGGTAGGGGGCGCCCGCCAGGACCAGGGTCTTGAGGACCTCCCACTCGGCGTTGCTGATGCCGAGGGCGGCGACCTGCCTCCCGTACGCGACGTTCATCCGGCGGTTCAGGCGGCCCAGTGCGGAGACCACCTGTTCGACCTGCGGGTCGAGGTCGCGGAACTCGCGCTGGTAGGCGGCGATCTGTTCGTCGAGGCTCGGCTCGCTGGGGCCGGGCTCCTCGGTGCTCTCAGACATGGCGGGCAGTATGGCACGCCCCCACCACCCTTGAAGTCCTTCAGTCTGTAGTTTTCACCTTCTAAGTTTAGTGCTAAAGTCTTCGAGTCTGATTTCTTCGAAACCTTGAGGTAGGTGAGTGTGACCAGGGAGATGGGCGCAGCGCTGCGGCGGATCCAGCTGGGCAGCGCGCTGAGCGCGTTCGGGCTCGGGTTCACCGTTCCGTATCTGTACGTCTACGTGGCGCAGGTACGGGATCTGGGCGCCGGGACGGCGGGGGTCGTCCTGGCGGTCTTCGCGATGGCGGCGCTGGCCGTTCTGCCGTTCACCGGGCGGGCCATCGACCGGCGGGGCCCGTTGCCCGTGCTGGTGGTGGCCTCCGCTCTGGCCTCCGTGGGCGCCGCCGCCCTGGGGTTCGCGAGCAGCGTTCCGGCCGCCGTGCTGGCCGCCGCGGTCCTCGGTGCGGGTACCGCCGTCATGCAGCCTGCCCTCGCCACGATGCTCGTGTGGTGCTCCAGCACCGCGACCCGTACGCGCGCCTTCGCCATGCAGTTCTTCCTGCAGAACCTGGGGCTCGGCCTCGGCGGGCTCGTCGGCGGGCAGCTGGTGGACGTGGACCGTCCCGCGAGCTTCACGATGCTCTTCCTGATCGAGGCCGCGATGTTCGTGGTGCTCGGTGTCGTCGTGACCACCGTGCGCATGCCGCGTACGGCTTCGCTCGGCGGTGCCAGGCCGGCGGACGGGTCCGCCGCGAAGGGCGGCGGGCTGCGGGCGCTGCTGTCGCACCGGGCCATGGTGCAGCTGTGCGTGCTGGGGTTCGTGCTGTTCTTCGCCTGCTACGGGCAGTTCGAGTCCGGGCTCGCCGCGTACGGCACGGAGGCCGCCGGGATCGAGCCCTCCACGCTCGGCTTCGCGCTGGCCGCCAACACCGCGGTCATCGTCGTCGCGCAGTTCGTCGTACTGCGGCTCGTGGAGCGGCGGCGGCGCAGCCGGGTCATCGCCGCGGTCGGCCTGATCTGGGCCTTCGCCTGGATCGTCGCCGGATACGCGGGGCTGGGCCACGGCAGCCAGACCATGGCGACGGCCGCGTTCATCTCGACGTACGCGCTGTTCGGGCTGGGTGAGGCGATGCTGTCGCCGACCGTCGCGCCGCTGGTCGCCGATCTGGCGCCGGAGTCGATGGTCGGGCAGTACAACTCGGCGTTCGCCCTGTGCAAGCAGCTCGCGCTCGCGGTCGGTCCGGCCGTCGGCGGGCCGATGGGGGCGTCGCTGCACGGCCCGTACATCGTGACCTTCGTGCTGTTCTCGCTGGGCATCACGGCGCTCGCGCTGCGGCTGGGCCGTCGGCTCACCCCCGTACAGGACCAGCCGTCGCTGGCAGCCGTCCCCTCGCGGGTGGTGGCGGTGTCACTGCCCGAGGGGCCGGACGGCGCGGTGCCCGCCGGGAACACCGCACCCGCCCCCGCCTCGGCTTCCGCCGGTCACTGACCGGATCTGACGAAGGACGTCCGCCCTGCCGCTCTGTTTCACTGCGGCAGGGCGAACTCGCACCAGACCGCCTTTCCGCCGTCCGGTGTGCGCCGGCTGCCCCATGAGGTGGCGATCGAGGCGATGATCGAGATGCCGCGTCCCGCCTCGTCCGCCGGTTCGGCCTGACGGCGGCGCGGCAGGTGGTCGTCGCCGTCGGTGACCTCGATGATCAGCCGGCGGTCCGTACGGCGCAGCCCCAGGCGCATCGGCGGGGTGCCGTGCTGGAGGGAGTTCGCGACGAGCTCGCTGGTGGCGAGGACGCCCAGGTCGCGGAGCTCGACCGGGAAGCGCCAGGAGGTCAGGACCCCGGTGGCGAAGGCCCGGGCGCGCGGGGCGGCCTCGATGCCGCCGAGGAGATCGAGCGCGGCGTTGTGGAACAGCTCCGCGTTCGGTCCCGTACGGGCGGGGTGCTGGACCACCAGGACCGCCACGTCGTCGTCGTGCTCGGCGGTCACGCCCAGGGAGCGGATCAGCCGGTCGCACACCACCTGCGGTGATCCCTTGGCGCCGGAGAGGGCACGGGCCAGGGAGGCGACGCCCTCGTCGATGTCCTCACTGCGCCGTTCGACCAGGCCGTCCGTATAGAGGACCGCGGTGGAGCCGGGCGGCAGCGCGATGGTGCCCGAGGTGTGGACCCAGCCGCCGGTGCCGAGCGGGGGGCCGGTGGGGTCGGCGGCGCGGTGGACCGTGCCGTCCTCGTCGCAGACGAGGATCGGGAGGTGGCCGGCGGAGGCGTAGACGAGCTGCCCCTCGTTCGGATCGTGGACGGCGTAGACGCAGGTCGCGATCTGGCTGGCGTCGATCTCGGCGGCGAGGATGTCCAGCAGCTGGATCACCTCGTGCGGCGGGAGGTCGAGCCGGGCGTAGGCGCGGACGGCTGTGCGGAGCTGGCCCATCACGGCGGCGGCCCGGACGCCGCGGCCCATCACATCGCCGATGACCAGGGCGGTGCGGCCCGCGCCCAGGGTGATGACGTCGTACCAGTCGCCGCCGACCGCGGCGTCGGTTCCGCCGGGCTGGTAGGTGGCGGCGATGCGGAGGTCGTCGGGCTGTTCCAGCTCCTGCGGGAGGAGGGAGCGCTGGAGGGTGACGGCCGTTTCGCGGTGGCGACGCTCGCTGGTGCGCAGGCGTTCGGCGGCTTCGGCGTGGTCGGTGACGTCTGCCGCGTAGACGAGGACGCCGCCCTCCTTCTTCGCGTCCGCCCTGGCGTCGCCCTTGTCAGGCCCCTTGTCCCCCTTCTCCTCCGCGCTGTCCCAGGCGGCGACCGGGGTGCAGGTAACGGTGTACGAGCCGCCCTCGGTGGTCCTGCGGGACTTGACCGTGCGCGCGGTGCCGCTGCGCAGGACCTGGTCGAGCAGGGGAAGCACGCTCAGCTGGGCGAGCTCGGGCAGGGCCTCGGCCGCGGGGACGCCGGACGGGCGGGGGCCGAACGCGGCCTCGTACGCGTCGTTGACGTAGGCGACGCGGTG
Source organism: Streptomyces sp. iso_384 (assembly GCF_056172905.1). NCBI lineage: Bacteria > Bacillati > Actinomycetota > Actinomycetes > Kitasatosporales > Streptomycetaceae > Streptomyces > Streptomyces sp. iso_384. The sequence goes on along the minus strand of NZ_JBWBTT010000001.1, from coordinate 268,481 downwards.
GTCCGCGCCGTGCAGCAGGGCGACGGGGGCGGGGAGCCGGCCGAGGATCTCGCGGGCGGAGAGGTCGTCGAGGGCGGGCCCGGGCAGGGCCTCCGTCGGGGCGGGGCCGGAAGGCGCCGGGGAGGCGTCGTCCGGCTGGGCGGGCGGGCCCTCCGGCCGGGCGTACTCGGCTCGGGCCGCCGGCACGGCGCTGCGGTCGTCCCGCGCGGCGGCTCGGCGCTGCGTTCCGGGAAGGCGGGCGCTCCAACGCGTGAAGTTCACGGTATTTCTGGCCTCGTGTGTCGGTCTGGTCCGCTCGGGCGGGCTGCTTCTTCTGCCGTTTCTTCGGGCATGGTCGGGGCTCCGGGGGCCGTACCCCCGGGAAGGCGCAGCCGGGCCTCGTCGTGCTGGTGGTGCGTCGCCGCAGGTCACTGTCGGTCACTGCCCGCCGGGTCACTCTGTGCAGGCGTGGGCCCACCTATGGTCACACGTCCAGTGTGACCGACCGTACTGACAGTCGCCGCCCTGGCCGCCTGTCAGCTGACCGCCGGATGTCCGTCAGCTGTCCGTCCGGCGGTCGTCCGGCGGTTCTTCCGGGCCCTTCGGGCGGCCGGGGCCGGGGATCCCCGGGGTGCCGGAGCCGCCTCCTGCCGCGAGTTCGAACTCGGCGCGGGGGTGTTCCAGCGAACCGAGCGAGACGATCTCGCGTTTGAAGAGTCCGGACAGGGTCCATTCGGCAAGGACGCGCGCCTTCCGGTTGAACGTCGGCACCCGGCTGAGGTGGTACGTACGGTGCATCAGCCAGGCGGGGTAGCCCTTGAGCTTGCGACCGTAGACGTGGGCGACGCCTTTGTGCAGCCCCAGGGAGGCGACCGATCCGGCGTACGCGTGCCGGTACTCCTTGAGCGGGCGGCCGTCGACCGAGGCGAGGACGTTGTCGGCGAGGACCTTCGCCTGGCGCACCGCGTGCTGGGCGTTGGGGGCGGTCTCGCGGCCCGGTTCGGAGGCGGTCAGATCGGGTACGGCGGCGGCGTCGCCGGCGGCCCAGGCGTGCGGGACACCCTCGACGCCGAGGGTGGCGGTGCAGCGGAGCCGGCCGCGTTCGGTGAGGGGCAGGTCGGTGGCGGCCAGCAGCGGGGCCGGTTTGACGCCCGCGGTCCAGACGAGGGTGCGGGTGGGGAAGCGGGAGCCGTCGCTGAGGACGGCGACGCGGTCCTCGCAGGTGTCGAGGCGGGTGTCGAGGCGTACGTCGATGTTCCGGCCGCGCAGCTCGCCGATGGCGTACGTGCCCATGGCCTCGCCGACCTCGGGGAGGATGCGCCCGGAGGCTTCGACCAGGATCCATTTCAGGTCGGCCGGCTTGATGTTGTGGTAGTACCGCGCCGTGTAGCGGGCCATGTCCTCCAGTTCGGCCAGCGCCTCCACGCCCGCGTAGCCGCCGCCGACGAAGACGAAGGTGAGCGCGGCGTCGCGGATCGCAGGATCGCGGGTGGCGGAGGCGATGTCCATCTGTTCGATGACGTGGTTGCGCAGCCCGATGGCCTCCTCGACGGTCTTGAAACCGATGCCGAACTCGGCGAGGCCGGGGACGGGCAGGGTGCGCGACACGGACCCGGGGGCGATGACGATCTCGTCGTACCCGATCTCCAGGGCTCCGGTGCCGTCCTCGCCGGTGGCGAGGGTGGTGACGGTCGCGGTCCGTTTGGTGTGGTCGACGCGCTGCGCCTCGCCGATGACGATCGTGCAGTCCTTCAGGACGCGGCGCAGCGGCACGACGACATGGCGGGGCGAGATCGAGCCCGCGGCCGCTTCGGGGAGGAAGGGCTGGTACGTCATGTACGGCTCGGGCGTGACGACCACGATCTCGGCGTCGCCGCTCCTCAGTCTCTGCTTCAACTTCCGTTGGAGACGCAGCGCTGTGTACATCCCGACGTAGCCGCCGCCGACGACGAGAATGCGCACACCTGGCCGGGTGCCGGGGGTCGTCCCCCGGGAATCTGGAGCCATCACCACCCCATGACGCAACGGAGTCAGTGGTTTGTCCACAGGCCCGGCAAATTGTGTGACTGGCGGATCCTCAACGGCACTCGGGGCCCGCGGGTGGCGGAAAACGACAGCAGTGCAGGTCAGGCGCTACGCACGGGGTAAGCGGAAGGGCGATGTTCCGGCGTCGATCGGATCTTGGTCCGATCGAGGGGCGCCCCATGCGGAACTACCCCCTTCTGAATTGACGCGGGCTCAACTATGTTCGTAACCCGTCGGGGTGCCGGGTGCGGATTTCGTTGTGCTCCGCTCCCCGTCTGAAACGGCGGGAAGTCTCCGGGGGGAGACGTCATAACCGGGGGAAGTTATGCATATTCAGGATACGCATGGCCAGGCTGCGCTCTCGCGCGCGTCCGAGGACCACGGGCGCCTCGGCTCCGTGGGTGCGCTCGGCGTCATGAGCTCGGCGGACGCCGTTCGCTCGGCGGCCGCGGTGAGTGCCGCGGCGCTGAATTCGGCCGGTGCCGGACAGGCCCCGAACGGGGCGACGGCGGCGGGAACGGCGACGACGGGAGCCGTGGGCGCGCCGCGCTCGGCTCCGCTGCGCGTGGACGCACAGCGCAATCTGGAGCACGTGCTGCGCGCGGCGCGCGAGGTGTTCGGAGAGCTGGGTTACGGCGCTCCGATGGAGGATGTGGCACGTCGTGCCCGCGTCGGCGTGGGCACCGTCTACCGACGGTTCCCGAGCAAGGACGTGCTGGTACGGCGGATAGCCGAGGAGGAGACCTCCCGGCTGACCGAGCAGGCGCGTACGGCGCTGGGGCAGGAGGAGAAGCCCTGGTCGGCGCTTTCCCGCTTCCTGCGTACGTCCGTGGCGTCGGGTGCGGGCAGGCTGCTGCCGCCGCAGGTGCTGCGGGTCGGGGTCGACGGGGAGGAGCCGGGCGCACCGGCGGCTTCCGGGGCGGCTTCGGCGTCGGGCGCGGTGGACGAGACGCGGGTTCCGCAGCAGCGGCAGGGAGTGGGCCAGGACGACTTCCGCGTCGTCGGCCGGCGCTCCGGCGGCGGCGACGAGCTCGACGGCCTCGGTGAGGACTCGGGCGTGGTCGAGCTGCTGGAGGTCGTGGGGCAGCTGGTGGACCGGGCACGGGACTCCGGTGAGCTGCGCCGGGATGTGACGGTGGCCGATGTGCTGCTGGTCATCGCGACGGCGGCTCCTTCGCTGCCGGACGCCGCTCAGCAGGCCGCGGCTTCGGCCCGGTTGCTGGACATCCTGCTGGAGGGGCTGCGGTCGCGGCCCGCGTGACGCAGCCGTCTGCCCGGGTCCGCCCGTCTGCCGACGGGCGGACCCGGGCGGGCGGTGATCAGGGGCCGGGAGACGAATCGACGGGGTCTCATTCCCCGAAAGAAGGTTCTCCAGTACTCGTATTCGAGAAAACGCCCCGGATGAGTGGTTGGCAAGACTGAGATGCCAACGCGATTGAGCCATGTGGCAGTCTTGGCCGGTATTCGGGTCCGAGGGTGTATACGGGGGCTTCCGCGATGAGCGGTAACGAGCAGCAGGAAGAGCCGCTCGGCGAGATCGCTGCGACCGACAGGGACACGAAGGCGGACGGGCTGTCCGCCGGGCAGGTGCCGACCCAGGCCGTACGCGGCTCGTCGGACGGTGAGGCCGAGGGCGGCACCGTCCTGCCCGGCCCGTGGCCCGCCGCCGCCGAGGACGCCTCCGGCGGTGTCGGCGCGCCGGCGGTTCCGCAGCAGCGCGCGGGCCGCAGCGGGGCCCCCGAGGCCGGCCTCTCCGACGCCCGGCTGATCGAGGACATGCGGGCGGGCGACGACCAGGCCTACGAGGAGTTGTTCCGGCGGCACTCGGGCGCCGTGCTCCGCTACGCCCGCAGCTGCTGCCGGGACGCGCACACCGCCGACGACCTGACGGCCGAGGTGTTCGCGCGCACACTCCAGGCCGTACGGGGCGGAAAGGGGCCGACGGAAGCGGTCCGGGCCTATCTGATGACCGCCGTCCGCCATGTCGCCGCCGCCTGGACCAAGAGCGCCAAGCGCGAGCATCTGGTCGACGACTTCGCGGTGTTCGCCGCCCAGGCCTCCCGATCGTCCGAGGTCTCCGACGACGACACCCTCGAACTCGGCGCCGACGTCCTGGCGATGCACGAGGCCGAGCAGACGATGGCGATGCAGGCGTTCCGGAGCCTCCCGGAGCGCTGGCAGGCGGTCCTGTGGCACACCACGGTGGAGGAGGAGTCGCCGAGCGAGATCGCCCCGCTCTTCGGCCTCACCGCCAATGCCACCGCCGTCCTGGCCAGCCGCGCCCGCGAAGGGCTCAAGCAGGCGTATCTCCAGGCCCATGTCAGCCAGGCGCTGACCACCGGCGGGGACTGCGCGCAGTACGCCGACCGGCTCGGCGCCCACGCCCGGGGCGGGCTGCGGACCCGGGCCGAACGGGGGCTGCGCAAGCACCTCGACGAGTGCGCCAGGTGCCGGTTGGCCGCGGGCGAGCTGGACCATGTGAACGCCGGGATCCCGGCGCTGCTGCCCGTCGCGGTCATCGGCTGGTTCGCCGCCGGGTATTCGCTCAAGGCCGCGGGCATCGTGGCCGGCGGCGCGGCCGGGGCCGCCGGAGCGGGAGCCGCCGCGGCGGCCACCGGGTCCGGTTCCACCGGTGGCGCCGCCGGAGGCGCCGCTGCCGCCGAGGGGCTCGGTGCGCCCGCCAAGGCCGGGATCGCCGCCGCCGTGGCCGTGGCCGCCGCGGCCGGTCTGGTGTGGGCGCTCGTCGGCGACGACCAGCCGAAGCCGGAGCCCAAGCCGGTCGCGAAGCCGCCGGCCGTGGCGCCCGCGGTGCCGACGCCGGAGCCCCCGCCGCCCCCGAAGCCGGCGCCGAAGCCGCCGGCCGCCCCCGCACCGCCCCCGGCGCCGTCCGAGCCGGCCCCGAAGCCCACACCGCCGCCGCGCCCCACGCCCTCCCCCGAGCCGCCGTCGAAGCCCGCGCCCCCGGCGCCGAGCCCGCCGCCGTCCCCGAAGCCGACGCCCAAGCCGCCGAAGCCCACACCGCCGCCGCCCGCCCCGGAGGTGTACCAGGTCAGCGAGCTGGCCTACTCCGTGTTCGGCGAGCACACCGAGCCGGAAGTGGCCATGGGGCAGAGCAGTTGGGTCTGGCAGCGGTCGAACGTGTCGATCGCCTCCACCCGTTACGCGCACGGGGTGACCGTGCACGCCCGCTCCTCGGTGACCATCGAGCTGAACCGGCCGTGCACGCGCTACGAGGCCATGGTCGGGGTGGACGATCTGACGCCGCTGTTCGGCGCGGTGCGCTTCTCGGTGTTCAACGGGAACGGCGCGCGGCTCTGGCGCTCCCCGGTGATGAAGAGCGGCGAGCCCGCCGTCCCGGTGAGCGTGAACATCGCCGGGCAGTCCTCGATCCGTCTCGTGGTGGAGCCGGAGACGCCGATGGGCGGGGTGGCCCTGGCGGACTGGGCGAATTCCCGGATCAGCTGCGCCTGAGGCTTTCGGGCCCCGAGGTCCTTCCGGTCGGAGGTGCCGCTGCCCCGTCGCCCGACGTCCGGCGGCGGTGTCTTCCGGTCAGGGTTGGAGCGTGCGCCGGGCGGGGATCACGCCGCCCGCGACCGCGCGCTGGCGCGGGGCGGCCGTGCCCGTCCAGCAGGTGCCGCGGCGGGTCACCAGGCGGCGCAGCCACAGTTCGGTGGAGGCCAGGTCCGCCAGGCCGTCCAGCGGCAGCGGCTCGCCCTCGGACGCGGCGCGCAGGGCCTTGCGGACCACCCGGGCTTCGACCAGTCCCGCGTCGGCCAGCAGCGGGGCGTCGAACAGGGCCATCAGCTCGGGCAGCGCGGCACGCAGGCCGGTCCGGGTGACGGCGGTGGAGGTGGCCTGGGAGGGCGCGCCCCAGCCGGGCGGCAGATCGTGGATGCCCGCCCCGCCGAGCACCCGGCGCAGGATCGCGGCCCGTGCGCCGGGCTGGACGCGCAGCGACTCGGGTAGCGCGCGAGCCGCCCTGACCACCTGGTTGTCGAGGAACGGGGCGTGCAGGCGCTGGCTGCGGATCTCCGCGGCCTGCTCCAGGATCCGGTGGTCGGCGGCCCCGCGGGCGAGCGCGGCGCGGGCCCGGGCCTCCCCCGGACGCTGTACGGAGGTGGGCCGGATCGCCGCCTCCTGGAGGCGAACCGATACTTCGGCCAGCGCCTCCCCCGTCAGCCAGCGCGCCGCGGGTCCCGGGCGCGACCAGGCGAGGGCGGCGAGCGAGGCGTCGGCGGGGGTGGCGAGGTCGGGGGCGTAACGGTTGGCGTCGGGGAGGAGCCCGGCGGCGGACTCCAGGCCGGTCCGATAGGACGTACGGGCCAGACGGCGGGCGGCGCGGTAGACCGTGAGCGGGACGAACAGGGAGTGTGCCGTGGGGCCTTCGGCCTTGGTGAGGGCGGCGACGGGGCGCAGGAGGTGGCGTCTGCGCCGGTCCATCAGGAGGTCGGCGAGGCGGGCCGGGTGCGCGTCCAGGACCTGCCGGGCCCCGGCTCCGACGAGGTGGTCGGCGCTGCCCGAGGAGAGCCGGCGGCGGTGCCGGTCGGCCAGGACGAGCGAGGGGGCCGGTTCGTCGGTCAGGGTGACGGTCTCCAACCCGGCGTACGGCAGGGCCTCTTCGCCCGCCGCGACGACCACGTGGTGCAGGCGCGGGTTGGCGGCGATGGCGCGGGCCCGCTCCAGCTCGTCCTCGTTGCCGCGGGTGGTGAGGTCGTTGAAGGTGACGGCGAGCAGCCGCTCGCCGGCGCCGGTGCCGTGGCCGAGGAGGGTGCCGGGCAGTCCGGGCAGCCCGGAGGCGAGCAGGGCGAGGGTGGCCGAGGCGCTGCCGCCCGAGAGGTCGGCGCCGATGCCCGCCACCGGTCCGCCGCGGGCCGCGCGCCGGTCGGCGGGGCCCATGCCGGGGACGGGCCCCGGGTCCTGCGGCAGGTTCTCCGGCGCGTGGCGCGGGGCCGTGAGCCGGGCGCGTACGGCTTCGACGAGCGCGTCCCGTACGCCCTCCACGGCGTGCACCGGGTCGGCCTGGGGCGCGGCGACGGCGAGCGAGGCGACGGCCTCGTACCCGGTGATCTCCCGCGAGCCCTCCCGCAGGATCAGCGCGTGGCCCGGCGGGACGCGCTTCACGCCGACGTAGGGCGTGCCGTCGCCGAGCGCCTCGGGGGTCTCCGGGCAGGCGAGCAGCGCGGCGAGGTGCCCGATGTCGAGCTGGGCCTCGATGAGGTCGGCGAGCGGCAGGGCGGCGGTGGCGTAGGCGGTGCCGTTGGCCCAGGGGGTGTGGAAGACCGGCCGGGCGCCGGCCAGGTCGCCCGCGACGGTGATGCGGCGGCCGATCTGCACGACGGCGGTGTAACTGCCGGGCCAGGCGGTGAGATGGCGCATCGCACCGCCGCGCGCGGCGAGGAGTCCGACGCGCAGCTGCTCGTCGGTGGCGCCGCAGCAGCCGAGGACCGCGAGGCGCGCGGTGGGCGCCCCTTCGGGGGTCGCGACCCCGATGACGCGGATCTCGTCGGGGCGCCAGTCACCGACCGCCCACAGCGGATCCGGGTCTCCCCACAGGAGTTGGGAGCCCACGGGGTGAACCGTGCGCCCCTCTCCGCCGTTTCCGACGGCGCCGACGGTGCCGAAGCTCGCGGCGATACTGCTCCATCCCACCAACCAACGCATCGCCGCCTCCACAGGCTGTGGACAAACGGCGCACCTGAGAGACGAAACGCCGCTGCGGGACATGCTGCCACGACAATGCCGCAGGAGAGGGTGTACGGGCGGCGCACGCCGGAAGTGCATGCGCCCCTGGCAAAGGCCTGACGCGACCTTCACCGCGACGACAGCAACGGAAGTGCGGGTTCCGGGAGTTGCGGAGGCCGGGCCGCCCGGTCTCCGCGCCGCCCCGGCCCGTCCCCGTGACAGGGGAAGGGCCGGCGCCGCCCGGAAACAGCGGCGATATCCGGCCATAGTCGGACCGTTGGCCAGACCCTCACCGGACCGTCGCTATTCGGCCATTCTCTCGAAGCGCCACCACGCGCGCATACCGTGCCGCGCCCCCCTGGCGACCCCTCCACGCACAGTCCGGGAGGTGGGCCTCACCTCCCGGACCGGTCCGCCGCCCGCGGGGAATGGAGCGGCGGTTTCCCCCAGCCCACTGAGTCCAGTGCAGCGGGCCGACCCACGCGGTACCCAGCCAAGCGTCACGGCGACGGCCGGGCCAGAGCGCACGGCCGGGCGCACGGCCACACGCCGGGAGCACGCCGCACCCCGGCCCGCGCACCCGCGCCCGGACGGACCGGACCGCCCGCACGGACAACAATCCCGCCATCCGGACGTCTGCCCCTTAACGGTAGGGATAGGGAGAACTACGCTGTGTTTACTGGTGTTCTCGACAGGGGGCATATTCCTCGGGGCTCGGCCACATGCGTGTGCAGGCGGAGTACGAGGGTTCGAACCTGGGGAGGCATCGGTACGAATGCCGCGCGCCGTCCTCGGTGACGCGGCGGCTGTCTGTGTGTCGAGGGGTGGCGCATGTCCAGGGAGCAACGCGGGCCGAACGAGAAGCTCGGCACAGTTCTCGCCCTCGCGGGAATCAGTAACGCCGGGCTCGCCCGGCGGGTCAACGACCTCGGAGCACAGCGCGGTCTGACACTTCGCTACGACAAGACCTCGGTGGCCCGGTGGGTCGCCAAGGGGATGGTGCCGCAGGGCGCGGCGCCGCATCTCATCGCGGCGGCGATCGGGGCCAAGCTCGGCCGGCCGGTCCCGCTGCACGAGATCGGCCTCGCCGACGCGGACCCGGCCCCGGAGGTCGGCCTCGCCTTCCCCCGGGACGTGGGCGAGGCGGTCCGGTCGGCGACCGAGCTGTACCGGCTGGATCTGGCCGGGCGGCGGGGCGGCGGCGGGATCTGGCAGTCCCTGGCGGGATCGTTCTCGGTGAGCGCGTACGCGACGCCCGCCTCCCGCTGGCTGATAACCCCCGCCGATCCGTCGGTGGCCCGGGACCCGACGGCGGCGCAGGCGGCGATCCTCGGGGCACGCGGCGGCGCACCCGACGGGCCGTCCGGTCCGGCGGCCCGCGGCGCACCGGACGCCCGGGGCGCACAGATCCTCCACACTCCCGGCGCGGCCGGCTCCGTCCCCGTACAGCCGGGGCCGGAGGCGGCGGCGGACGCCTCGCCGCTGCGGGTCGGCCACAGCGATGTGTCGAAGCTGCGCGAGGCGGCCCAGGACGCCCGGCGATGGGACTCCAAGTACGGCGGCGGCGACTGGCGTTCCTCCATGGTTCCCGAGTGCTTACGCGTCGACGCCGCACCTCTGCTCCTCGGCTCGTACACCGACGAGGTCGGCCGGGCCCTGTTCGGCGCGTCCGCCGAACTGACCCGGCTGGCCGGCTGGATGGCCTTCGACACCGGCCAGCAGGAAGCCGCCCAGCGCTACTACATCCAGGCCCTGCGGCTGGCCCGCGCCGCCGCCGACGTACCGCTCGGCGGCTATGTGCTCGCCTCGATGTCCCTCCAGGCGACCTACCGCGGCTTCGCCGACGAAGGCGTCGACCTCGCCCAGGCCGCCGTCGAGCGCAACCGCGGCCTCGCCACCGCCCGCACCATGAGCTTCTTCCGGCTGGTGGAGGCCCGCGCCCATGCGAAGGCCGGCGACGCACCGGCCGCGGGGGCCGCGCTCAAGGGCGCCGAGAGCTGGCTGGAGCGGTCCCGGGCGGGCGACTCCGACCCGCCCTGGCTCGGTTTCTACGGCTACGACCGGTTCGCCGCCGACGCCGCCGAGTGCTACCGGGACCTGAAGGCCCCCCGCCAGGTGCGGCGCTTCACCGAGCAGGCGCTGTCCCGGCCGACCGAGGAGTTCGTCCGCAGCCACGGACTGCGGCTCGTCGTCTCCGCCGTCGCCGAGCTGGAGTCGGGCAATCTGGACGCGGCCTGCGCGGTGGGCACCCGGGCGGTGGAGGTCGCGGGCCGGATCTCCTCGGCCCGCACCACGGAGTACGTGCGCGATCTGCTGCACCGCCTGGAGCCGTACGGGGACGAGCCCCGCGTCGCCGAGCTGCGCGAGCGGGCCCGCCCGCTGCTGGTCACCCAGGCCTGAGAACCGGACGCGGAAGCCGCCCGGCGGGCCCCCGCCGGGCGGAGTGTGCGCCACGCCCTGCCCATCTCGGGTTTGAGCCGGTTGTCAGTGGGTCAGTGCACTATCGGGGTGGGAGGTGGCGTGATGATGACGCACGCGGCGTACGACTGCGATGTGCTGGTGATCGGCGGCGGGATCGTCGGTCTGTCGACCGCGTATGCGCTCACCCGGGCGGCTCCGGGCACCCGGGTGACGGTCCTGGAGAAGGAGCGCGGCCCCGCCCGCCATCAGACCGGCCGCAACAGCGGCGTGATCCACAGCGGCATCTACTACCGCCCCGGCTCCCTCAAGGCCCGGTACGCGCTGCGCGGCTCCGCCGAGCTCGCGGACTTCTGCGCCGAGCACTCCATCGCGCACGCCACCACCGGCAAGCTGATCGTCGCCACCGAGCGCTCCGAGCTGCCCCGGCTGCATGCCCTGGTGCAGCGCGGCCGCGAGCACGGACTGCCCGTGCGGGAGCTGGGCCCGGCCCAGATCGCGGAGTACGAACCGGAGGTGCGGGGCCTGGCGGCGATCCGGGTCGGCACGACGGGCGTCTGCGACTTCACCGCCGTGGCCACCCGCTTCGCGACCGAGGTCACCGCGGCGGGCGGCATCGTGCGGTACGGCGCGGAGGTCACCGCGATAGACCGGCGGCCCTGGGGCGTCGCGGTGCGCACGGCGGACGGCCTGGTCGTCAGGGCCCGGGTGCTGGTCAACTGCGCGGGGCTGCACTGCGACCGGGTGGCCCGCCTCGCCGGGGACGACCCGGGGGTGCGGATCGTGCCGTTCCGGGGCGAGTACTACGCGCTGGCCCGTCCCGAGCTGGTGCGCGGTCTGGTCTACCCGGTGCCGGACCCGGCGTTCCCCTTCCTCGGCGTCCACCTCACCCGGGGCTTCGACGGCTCCGTCCACGTCGGTCCGAACGCGGTGCCCGCCCTGGCCCGCGAGGGATACACCTGGCCACAGGTCCGCCCCGCCGAACTGCTGTCCACGCTGAGCTGGCCGGGCACCTGGCAGATCGCCCGCCGGCACTGGCGGTACGGGGCGGGCGAGGTGCACCGCTCGCTGTCCCGGTCCGCGTTCACCCGGGCCGTCCAGCGGCTGCTGCCCGCCGTCACCGAGGACGATCTGCGCCCGTCGCCCGCCGGGGTCCGGGCCCAGGCGGTGCTGAAGGACGGCACGCTGGTCGACGACTTCCTGATCCGCGAGGCCCCGCACACCGTGCATGTGCTCAACGCCCCGTCGCCCGCCGCGACGGCGTGCCTGCCCATCGGACGTGAGGTGGCGCGGCTCGCGCTGCGCCGGGCTCGGGAGACGGGGTGGAGGCCGCCCGCCGTAGAATCCGGTCATTGTGTCTGAGCAGCCCCTGAACCCCACGCCCGCCACGGCCCCCGACGACGCCGGGACGACCGCCACCGGCTCCACGGCCGCCGACGCCGTGACCGACGAAGCCAAGGCCACCGGCTCCACGCCCGACGAAGCCGCCGCGCTGCGGGCCGCCTCCTTCGAGCGCGCGCGCCGGCTGCGCATGGAGCCCCGCTTCCCCGGCGGCCCCGCCGCCGACCCGGCCGGCTCGCACCACGAGCGCCGGATCCGCAGCTTCCAGCCACGCCGCAGCCGGGTCACCACCGGCCAGCAGGAGTCCCTGGAGCGGCTGTGGCCCACGTGGGGCCTGGACATCGACGGCAAGCGGGTCCTGGACCTGACCGAGCTGTTCGACGGGCTGCCCGTCGTCCTGGAGATCGGCTTCGGCATGGGCGAGGCCACCGCGCAGATGGCCGCCGACGACCCGGGCACCGGCATCCTCGCGGTCGACGTCCACACCCCCGGCCAGGGCAATCTGCTGGGCCTCGCGGACAAGGCGGGCTCGACCAACGTACGGGTGGCCAACGGCGACGCGGTCATCCTGCTGCGCGAGATGCTGGCCCCCGAGTCCCTCGACGGCCTGCGGGTCTACTTCCCCGACCCGTGGCCCAAGGCCCGGCACCACAAGCGGCGCCTCATCCAGCCCGAGTTCCTGGACCTGGTGGCCCCGGTGCTGAAGCCCGGCGCGATCGTCCATTGCGCGACCGACTGGGAACCGTACGCCGAGCAGATGCTGGAGGTGCTCACCGCGCACCCCCGCTTCGCGAACACCGCGGCCGACGGCGGCTACGCCCCGCGCCCCGCGTTCCGGCCGCTCACCCGCTTCGAGGGGCAGGGCCTGGACAAGGGGCACGTCGTCCACGACCTGCTGTTCGCCCGCGTCTGACACACGGCGGGGCAGGACGGCGTACGGCCATGTCCTGGCCGGATGCGCCGTCGCCGGGTGTCGGTGCTCCTCGTTAGGGTCGAGAGGTGTCCGACCCTTCCGTGCAGCATCAGCAGGCGCGGCCCGCCGTCCCGGTCCTCCACGAGCAGCGGCTCGACGAGGTCCTGGGCGCCGCGCCGGAGCGTGGCCAGTGGCGTTACCGGCCGCACCGCGTCGGCATGGTGTGGCGCAGCAAGGTGTTCCGCGCCGGCGCCGTGATCGTGGCGCTCGTGCTGTGCGGGCTGGTGATCCTGGCCCTCGTCCGCGAACAGACCGGACCGGAGGGGTTCCTCGTCGGTCTCGGTCTGGCGGTGCTGCCGGTGCCGCTCCTGATGGCCGCCTTCCGCTGGCTGGACCGGGTCGAGCCGGGCCCCTGGCGGAATCTGATCTTCTCGTTCGCCTGGGGCGCGTGCGCCGCCGCGCTCGTCGCGATCATCGCCAACTCCTTCGCGACGCGCTGGATAGCCACCGCGACGGCCGACCCGGCGGGCGCCGACACCCTGGGGGCGACGGTGATCGCCCCGGTCGTCGAGGAGAGCGCGAAGGCGGCGGCCGTGCTGCTGATCTTCCTGTTCCGCAGACGGGAGTTCGGCGGGGTGGTGGACGGGATCGTCGTCGCCGGGTTCACCGCGACGGGTTTCGCGTTCACCGAGAACATCCTCTATCTGGGCAACGCCTTCGGCGAGGACCAGCAGCTGGGCAGCTCCGGGTTCGCCTCGGTGACGGCGGGGACGTTCTTCGTACGGATCGTGATGTCGCCGTTCGCGCACCCCCTGTTCACGGTCCTCACCGGCCTCGGCTTCGGCTTCGCGGCCGTCAGCGCCCGCCGCCACCGGGTTCGCCGGATCGCCCTGCCGGTGCTGGGCCTGCTGCTGGCGATGGGGCTGCACGCCCTGTGGAACGGCTCGTCGGCCTTCGGCCCGTACGGCTTCTACGCGGTGTACGGCATCGTCATGGTCCCGGCGTTCGGCCTGGTGACCTGGCTGGCGATCTGGTCACGCCAGCGCGAGCTGCGCACCCTGGCGGCCGAGCTGCCCGCGTACGCGGCGGCCGGCTGGCTCACCCCCGCCGAACCGTCGGCGCTCTCCTCCATGCGGGCCCGGGGCATGGCCCGCGATCTGGCCCGCCACTGGCAGCAGGACCGGACCCGGGGCCGGGCGGCGGCCCGCGCGGTCGCGGAGTACGAGTCGTTCGCGGCCTCCCTGGCCGGCCTGCGCCGCCGGGCCCGCCACGGCGCGGTGGGCCCGGACTTCGGCGCCCGCGAGCGGGAGCTGCTGCACCACCTCTGGCAGCGCCGTGACATAGCCGCCCCGGCCCTCACCCACGCGGCCCGCCTCACACACCGCCCGGCCGCCCACCACTACCGCCGCCCGCCGACGCCGTACGGAAACGGGTACGGGCAGGGACCGGGTTACGGATACGGATACAGCGGCCAGGCCCCCCAGCCGTACGACAGCGCACCGCCCACCACCCACCGACGCCCGTCGCAGTAGCGGTTCCGTCAGGCCGACGCCTCCGTGAGCAGCGCGACCTCCCGGTCCGTCAGCCGCAGGTCGGCGACCGCGACGAGGGCGGGGAGCTGTTCGACCGTACGGGCGGAGGCGATCGGGGCGACGACGGTCGGCTGTGCGGCGAGCCAGGCGAGGGCGACCGTCGCGACCTCGGCGTTCCGTTCCCCGGCGACCTGGTCGAGGGCGGCCAGCACCCTGCGGCCCTGCGCCGACTCCAGGTGGCCGCCCGCCTTCGCGGACCGGGCGCTCTCCACGGTCGTACCGGGGCGGTACTTGCCGGTGAGGAAGCCGGAGGCGAGCGCGTAGTACGGGACGGCGGCGAGGCCGGCGGCGGCCGCGGTGTCCTGGAGCTCGCCCTCGTAGGTGTCGCGGGAGACCAGGTTGTAGTGCGGCTGGAGCGCGACGTACCGGGCGAGGCCCTCGCGCTCGGAGAAGTCGAGGGAGGCCCGCAGCCGCTCGGGGCTGATGTTGGAGGCGGCGATGTGGCGCACCTTGCCGTCCTTCACCAGCTGGTCGAGGGCGGTGATGATCTCCTCGACCGGGACGGTCTCGTCGTCGAAGTGCGTGTAGTAGAGGTCGATGTGGTCGGTGCCGAGCCGGCGCAGCGAGGCCTCGGCCGCGCCCTTGACGGCGCCGGCGGACAGGCCCCGGAAGTCGGGGTGGGCGCCGGCCTTGGTGGCGACGACGACGTCGGACCGGTTGGAGCGGGAGGCGAGCCACTTGCCGATGACGGTCTCCGACTCGCCGCCCCGGTTCCCCTCGACCCAGGCGGAGTAGGCGTCGGCGGTGTCGATGAAGTTGCCGCCGGCCGCGACGTACGCGTCCAGGACGGCGAAGGACTGCTTCTCGTCCGCCGTCCAGCCGAAGACGTTGCCGCCGAGGGCGAGGGGGAAGACCTGGAGGTCGGAGGTGCCGAGAGTGCGCGCGGAAGTCATGTGAGGGTTCAACGGGCCGGGGCGGCGGAGGTATTCCACCGGATGGTGTTCCACGGTGGCGTTCCACCGGATGGCGCACCACGGGGTCGTACTCCACCGCCGCGCGGACCCGACCGGGCCGGCTGCCCCCGGACAGACCGGCAGCCCTGACGTCGGGGGGTGTGCGTCAGGGCTGCCGGAGTTTCGGGGAGGGTGGCGACGGGGGACGTACGTCAGCCGGAAGGCCGGGGACAGGGACCGAAAGGCCGGGATCTCAGACCGAGAGGCCCTTGCTGTTCAGCCAGGCCATCGGGTCCATCGCCGAACCGCCCGCCGTGCGGACCTCCATGTGGAGGTGCACACCGGTCACATTGCCGGTGGCGCCCATGCGGCCGATGGTCTCGCCGGTGGTGACCTTCTGGCCGACCGAGACGTCGATCGAGGACTGGTGCGCGTACCAGATCTCCGTGCCGTCATCGAGCTGGAGCACCGTGCGGTAGCCGTACGAACCGGCCCAGCCGGCCGACGTGATCGTGCCGCCGTGCACGGCCTTGATCGGCGTACCGGCCGACCCGGCGAAGTCCAGACCGGTGTGCTGGCCCGAGGACCACAGGGCCCCGGACTGACCGTAGGTCGAGGTGATCGTGTACGAGGAGGTGGGGAGGGAGAAGCTGGCGGCGAGCTTCGCGAGACGCTCGGCCTCCTTCTTCTTCGCGGCCGCTTCCTCCGCGGCCTTCTTCTTCGCGGCGGCCTCGGCCTCGGCCTGGTCCTGCTGCTTCTTGGCCTCCTGCGCCGCCTTCTCGGCCGCGGCCTTCTCGGCGGCGGCCTTGGCCTCGGCGTCGGCGCTGGCCTGCTGCTGCTCGGCCTGCTGGAGGATCCGGGCGCGCAGGGCCTCGCCCGCGTCGGTGGTGCCCTCCTCGGCCTCGGCGGTGGTGAGGCCGGCGGTGGTGAGCGGCGCGGCCGCGGCGACCGGGGCGGGCTCGGCGGCGTCCGACATGAAGGACCCGACGCCGGGAAGGGACTTGGCGTCGGGGAGGTTGTCCGCGATGGAATCGGGAAGGGAGATGGAGACCGGGGCCTTGTCCTGCGCGGTGGCCATGCCACCCGCACCGACGGCCGCTATGACGCCGACCCCGAGGACGGTGGAGCTACGGGCCAGACCACGCTGCTTGGCTACGCGGTGCCTGCCGCGCACGGGCCGGATGGACTCCTCGGTGGGATTCCACTCCTCCCAGGACCGCTCCGCGTCACCGAAGGTGTCGGCACTGAAAGGTGACGGGGCCTCAGGGGCAGGCTTGTTGGACGCCACGTGGGCGCACTCCTTTCCTTCCTTCTCGCCTACCGGGTTAGCTGACGGGTTCGGAGCAGGAAGGTCTCCTACGGGCCCCTCCGTCTCTCACGAGACGCAGGCGTCCGATTCACCCCATGTAGGTGGTTCCCCGGTTCCCTTGCGGAATTCGGCGCTCGCGCGCGGTGCCGTCTCTGACGACGGCTGGGACGACCGCGCTGCGTTATCGAACGTTAATAGACACCCGGGCCCGATTCCAAGCTGTTCCTGTTGATCATTAAGGGGCACGGTAGGGATGTACGGGTCACAAGCGGGCGGAATCGGGCGACTTGACCACGGATCAGCCACACCCCTTTTTCTGATGGTGTGTCAAATGTTATGCGGAGCGGTGCCCTTCAGTTACGCACCGTGTCATCGCCCCGGCCCACGATCTTCACCGTCGTCCGGCGCACCGGCTGCCCCTCCGCCGGCCGGCCGACCGCAAGCAGCGCCATGTCGTCCGTGGTCCGCCCTCCGGTGTGCAGCCGTACGTCGTCGGTCAGCGCCGACAGCAGCTCCTCGGGGCCCGGGAAGATCCGGCCGCGCAGCCGGGCCGCCGGATCGTAGAAGACCCCGTTCGCGTCCCGGGCCTCCGACAGCCCGTCCGTGAACGCGAGGAGCGTCGCCCCGGCGGGCATCTCCCACTCGTCGGCCCGGTCCGGCCACACCCCCAGGTCCATCCCCAGCGGCAGCGCGGGGACCGAGGGCGCCAGCACCTCCAGGGCGCCGTCCGCGTGCAGCAGGATCGGCTCCGGGTGGCCGCGGTTGACGATGCGCAGCGAGGCCGAACCGGGCGGGATCTCGGCCAGTACGGCGGTGATGAACCCCTCCATGACGTCCAGCCCGTACCGCCGCGTCCCCTCCCGGGCCAGCGCCCGCTCCAGCCGCTGCGCCACGCCCTCCAGCGAGCGCTCCTGCTCGGCGGCCTCCCGGAACGACCCGATGATCACCGCCACCGCCTCGACGGCGCCGAGCCCCTTGCCGCGCACGTCGCCGACCACCAGGCGTACGCCGTACGGGGTGTCCGCGACGGCGAACAGGTCGCCGCCGACGAATTCGTCCGCCTGCGCCGCCTCGTACCGCGCGGCCACCTGGAGCCCGCCGATCCGCTCGGCCGGCGTCGGCAGCACAGCACGCATGGCGGTCTCCGCGATCACCCGGGCCGAGGCCAGCTGCTCGTTGCCGCGCCGCACGACGGCGTTGATGACGAGGGCCAGCGCCGAGGCGGTGAGCACGGTGATCGTCTCGATGACCGGGACGACCTGGGTGGACGTCCCGTCGGAGAGCCGCATCGCGATGACGGAGACGACCGCGGCGATGCCCGTGCGGATGGTCCTGGAGAGCGAGAAGAACGGTGCGGCGATCAGCGGGGCCGCGACGAACAGCGGGACGGCGGTGAAGTTGGGCGGGGCCAGCGAGTCGAAGAGCAGCCCGCCGACGATCAGCAGGGCGGGCAGCATCCGGACGAACCGCCGGGATCCCCGGCCGCCCGGCGTCACATCGCCTCCCGGGGATCCGAACACCGCACGGCCCACGGCGTCGATGCTCCCCGCCGTGCCGCCACGCCGTCTCTCGGCCATCCCCACCTGTGCACTCCTGCCCGGTCCACCCACGGCTGCGGACGGTACCGCGCCCCGTCCAGGCTTCCCGGAGCCGCGCCGAGCGGCGACTCCGCATCGGCCGAATAGGGGGAAGCGAACGGAGTCCCGGCCTTTCCGGGGTCAGTCGGAGAGCCGGTGTTCCGCGTAGACCGTCAGTGCGTCCCGTACGAAGGCGGCGGTGCCGTCCCCGTAGCGATCGTAGTTCTTTCCGAAGCGCGGATCGGCGACATACATCTCACCGAGCCCGATCACGTACGCACGGCTGGGCTCCTTGGCCGAGGACAGCCAGGCGCAGTGCCGCCGGGCGATGTCCTGCGCCTCGGCCCCGTCGGCGGCGAGCCCGGCCTCCCTGGCCCGCCCCCAGTCGCGGGCGATGGCCTCGTGCTCGTCCTGGAACGCCTTCTTCTCCCCGTCCCCGAGCGAACGCCACCAGCGGTCGCCCTCCTCGTACGCGTCCCGGCCCCAGCGCTCGGTCACCTCCTGCTCGTGAGCGGTGTGGTCGAAGCCGTCGAACACTTCATCGGCCATGAGTTCCATCCCCTCCTGGGTCTTGTGGAGAGTGGTCCGCACCGAGGCGATCTGCCGCCCGATGCGCTCCTGCTCCTGTTCGAGCAGGCGCAGATGCGCCCGCAGCGCCACGGCCGTGTCCCGCTGCCCCTCCAGCACGTCCTTGATGGCGGGCAGCGAGAGCCCGAGCTCCCGCAGCAGCAGGATGCGCTGCAGCCGGACGAGGGCGTCCTGGTCGTAGTAGCGGTAGCCGTTGCTCCCGATCCGGCTCGGCGCGAGGAGACCGAGGTCCCCATAGTGCCGGAGCGTGCGGCTCGTGGTGCCGGCCCGGCGGGCGATTTCCTGAATGGACCACTCCATGCCGGAAACGCTAGATCTTTACGCTGCGTCAAGGTCAAGCGTGCTCGACCGGGCCCCGGAAACGACTCGGGCCCGGCACGCTGTGCGTGCCGGGCCCGGGCCTTCAGTAGCGGGGACAGGATTTGAACCTGCGACCTCTGGGTTATGAGCCCAGCGAGCTACCGAGCTGCTCCACCCCGCGTCGGTAAACCCAACTCTACGGCATCGGAGCGGCTGCTCCGACCACTTTTCCCCAGGCCACGTGACCCCGGTCGCAGTCGCCGCTGCTGAGGCAACCCCACCCGGGCGACGGAGGCTCCGGTTACGGGGAGGTCAGGGACACCTCCACCAAGCAGCAGATACCGGGCTCGTGCGCTGGTGGCCCTGAAGGACGACACGGCGCCCAGGGAGCACCGCTTCGGGCTCGAACTGCCCGAGGGGTTCGGTCTGCGCCCCGCGAACGACGGCGGCTACGACATCGGCTTCCCGGCCGACGGCATCGAGGTGACGGCCGGGCACATCGACCCGGCGTGGGCCAAGGACGCCGACGGAGAGGACGTCGCCGACCCCAAGGTCACCTGGGGGTGAGGGATCTACGCCAAGTACAACCGCGCCGAGACCAAACGCATGGCCAAGGGCATGACCAAGGCGAAGTACGCCGCCGCACTCTGCGGCTTCCTTCCGGGGGTCGTCGGCGCGGGCTGCGCGCTGACGGTGTACGACTCCCTCGGCAGCATCACCAGCACGTTCAAGAACGCCGACAAGGCCGGCAAGTGCGTGAAGATGAAGTACTCGCTACCGCCGCCCATCCCGCTGCAGTGGAACACCACCAAGTGCTGACGCAGGAGAACCGGTCCGATGAATGAAGTGATCAAGAAACTCGCCGGGTTCGCCGCGCTGGTCTGCGTGGTGTTCGCCGCCTGGGCGCTGATCTGGGGCAAGAGCCCCAGCGAGTACTGGCTGCTGGGCGTCCTGCTCATCGGCGTGCGCGCCCTGGTCCTCGTGATCCCTGTGGCGATCCACCGTAAGAAGTAGGACCGGGAAATGGCAGAGGGCCTCGACCGGCGGAAGCCGGTCGAGGCCCTTCTGACAACCCGCGGGGCAGAGGAACCCTCTGCCCCGCGATCGGTAGGCCGTGTGGGACTCGAACCCACAACCAACGGATTAAAAGTCCGCTGCTCTGACCAATTGAGCTAACGGCCCTCGACTGATCACCCCACGAGCATAGCCCGCCCGGTCCCGGCATCCGATCCGGTATCGGTGTCGGGCCCGTCGCGGCTTCCGGAGGGCGGGCTTCCGGCTGCCCGGGACAGCAACAGGGCCCGTACGCCACCGAGTCGGTTCGGTGGCGTACGGGCCCTGCCGGTCTGTCAGGCGGACCTGCTCGGCCGGGTGTCGGCCGGGCGGGGGTCAGCCGTTGCGCTTCCAGCGCGGCTTGTCGTCGCGGCGGCCGAAGGAACCGGTGTTGGTTCCGGTGTTGGCGCCGCGGTGGTCGTCACGACGGCCGGTCGGGCGGTCGCCGCCGCCGGAGCGGAAACCGCCGGAGGGGCGGTCGTCACGACGGTCACGGTTGAACGGGCGGTCGCTGCCACCGGAGCGGAAACCGCCGGAGGGGCGGTCGTCACGACGGTCGCGGTTGAAGGACGGGCGGTCGTTGTCACGACGCTCGAACGGACGGCCACCACGGTCGTCACGACGGTCGCCACCGGAACGGAAACCACCGGAGGGGCGGTCGTCACGACGGTCGCGGTTGAAGGACGGGCGGTCGTTGTCACGACGCTCGAAGGAACGGCCACCACGGTCGTCACGACGGTCGCCACCGGAACGGAAACCACCGGAGGGGCGGTCGTCACGACGGTCGCGGTTGAAGGACGGGCGGTCGTTGTCACGACGCTCGAAGGAACGGCCACCACGGTCGTCACGACGGTCGCCACCGGAACGGAAACCACCCGACGGACGGTCATCGCGACGGTCGTTGCCGCGGTAGCCGCCACGGTCGCCACCGCGGTTGTCGCGGCGCTCGTAGTTGCCCCGCTCGTCGCGACGCTGCTCGTCACGGGCGGCCGGCTGCTCGGGGACCGAGATGGCGGCCACGAGGGCGGCCTCGGCCTCGGCGGCCACCTCGGCCACCGCGGCCTCGGGGTCGTCGCCCCGCTCGCGGGCGGCACGGGCGACCAGGCGGTCGGCCTCCTCGCGCAGCTCGACGGCGCGGCGCTGGACGCGCTCCAGCTGCTTCGTCAGGTCGGCGGCCTCGCGCTCGGCCTGCTTGGCGGCGTTGTTCGCGGAGTCGGCCTGGACCTCGGTGAGCGAACGGGCGCCGGTGATCTCGGCGACCTCCGGCTCGAAGACACCCGCGCCCTGGACGATGTGGCGCGAGGCGTCGACGCCCGCGTCCTCCATCAGGCGGAAGATCTGGCGGCGCTGGTGCGGAAGCGCCAGCGAGACGACGACACCGGACTTGCCGGCGCGGGCGGTACGGCCCGAGCGGTGCAGGTAGTCCTTGTGGTCACCGGCCGGGTCCACATTCAGGACCAGGTCGATGCCGTCGACGTGGATACCGCGGGCGGCGACGTCGGTCGCGACGAGCGCGTTGACGTAACCCTTCTTGAAGTCCTCCAGGACCCGCGTACGGGCGCCCTGGGTCATGCCGCCGTGCAGCGCGTCGGCCTTCACGCCGGACTCGATGAGCTGCTCGGCGATGCGGTCCGCGCCCAGCTGGGTGCGGACGAAGATGATGGTGCGGCCCTTGCGGGCGGCGATGGCGGCCGTGACCGGCGCCTTGTCCTTCGGCTTCACGACGAGGACGTGGTGCGACATGGTCGTGACGTTGCCCTGGGCGCTGTCGACCTCGTGCGTCACCGGGTTGGAGAGGTAGCGCTTGACCAGCGTGCCGATCTCGTTCTCCATGGTGGCGGAGAAGAGCATCCGCTGACCGCCACCGGGGATCTGGTCGAGCAGCTCGGTGACCTCGGGCAGGAAGCCCAGGTCGGACATCTGGTCGGCCTCGTCGAGGACGGCGACCTGGACGCTCGCCAGGGAGCAGGCGCCGCGGTTGATGATGTCGCGCAGTCGGCCCGGGGTGGCGACGAGGACGTCGACACCGCGCTCCAGCGCGTAGATCTGGTTGCCCATCGACGTACCGCCGCAGACGACCTTCATCTTGAGGCCGAGCACGTCGCCGTACGGCTGCAGCGCGTCCGCGACCTGCATCGCGAGCTCACGGGTCGGGGTGAGGATGATGCCGCGCGGCTTCTTCTTCTCGGTGGTGCCACCGGAGAGCGAGGCCAGCAGCGGCAGGCCGAAGGAGAGCGTCTTGCCGGAGCCCGTACGGCCGCGGCCGAGGATGTCCTTGCCGGCCAGGGCGTCCGGGATGGTCGCCGCCTGGATCGGGAAGGGGGCGGTCACACCGTTCTGCGCGAGCTTGCGGACGATGCCCTCGGGCAGGCCCAGGTCGCCGAAGGTGACGGTCGGCTCGGCGGGGGTCTCGGACGCCTCGGCCTCGGGGGCGTCAGCAGCCTCGGGGGCCTCGGTCTGCGCGTCCGCGTCGGTGATGAAGTCCGCGACGGACTTCTCGGCGACGGCGGGCTCCTCGACGACGGTCTTCTCGGCGGCCGGGGCGGTGGCGCCGGCGGGGGCCTCGGTCACAGCGGCCTCGACGAGCTCGGCGAGCGCGGCGTTGTCGACGTTCTCGGGCATGACGGTGTGGTCAGAACTGGAAATTGACATGCGAAATGCGAAACCTTCCGGAGTCTCGGCACGCGCCCATAACTCCGTGATTCGCAATTTCGACCGCCTCAATGCGGTCCAGCCACGGCAAGGGAGAGTACGCGCCACACGGCGCTCTTCTGTGTCGGCGCCGGGCAATGGGATCAAACGATCTACCACCATACGCACTCTCACCCGCATTGCGCAAACCAGCCGCCGCGACCCCTCGGCTACACCGGCCCCACCTGGGGTGATGCCTCCGGGGTCCGCAGCGGCCCGGCACCCTCCGGTCCGCTCATCGCATGGGCCCGCAGCTGGGCGGCGGGCGAGGCCGAGGGGGGCGGCTCCGGCGGATCGGTGGGCTCCGGCTCGGGCTCCGGGTCCGGGTCGGGCGTCGGCGGTGCCGGCGGCTCCGGGGTGGTGGGCGGCGGCTCCCCCGGCCCCGGCGTCGAGGGTGTCGGCGAGGGCTGCGGGCCGCCCCGGGTGGGAACCGGAGCCCCGGGCTCGGGACGCGAGCCCTCGGGGGTGGCCGACGGCACAGCGCCGGAGGCGTCCGGACTCGGGCTGCTGCTCCCGGGGGCGCCCCGGTCCGAGTGCGGGTGGGCGTCCCCGCCGCGCCCCCCGGCCTGCTCGGATCCGGGAACCGTGTCCCCGGCCGGGTCGGCGGCGGAGCCCTTCGGACCGGCGGAGCGGGAGGGCCCGGGCCCTCCGGCGCCGTCCTCACCGACGCTCATACAGCCGGTGGACGCGGCGATCGTCAGCGCGGTGACGGCGGCCCAGCGGACAGGGGCGGACAACTGGCGCACGAGTGGCACCTCCGGGGCGAGGGGTGGCGGAGCTGGGCGGCGAGCGCGGCGCCGGGGCCGCGCGGGGAGCACGAGCGAGCGGTACGGCGTCGTCGCACCGTGCCCAACTCCCCCGACCCCGCCGGAGACACGCCCGGAACACCACGCGCCCGCGCGACGCCCGGCCGAGCAGGCCGTCAAGCCGCCGGGGCCGCCCGGGATGAAAGCCGCGCCGGAGAGAAGCTCACCCGTAGCCCAGGGCGTGCAGCCGCTCGTCGTCGATGCCGAAGTGGTGGGCGATCTCGTGGACCACGGTGATCTCGGTCTCCGCGACGACGTCCTCGTGCGACTCGCACATCCGCAGCGTCGGCCCCCGGTAGATGGTGATCCGGTCCGGCAGCACCCCGGCGTACCACTCACCGCGATCGGTGAGCGGGGTGCCCTCGTAGAGCCCGAGCAGGTCGGGATCGCCCGGGTCGGGTTCGTCCTCGACGAACACCGCCACGTTGTCCATCAGCCGCGTCAGCTCCGGCGGAATCCGGTCCAGAGCCTGGCTCACCAGCTCCTCGAACTGTTCCCGCGTCATCTCCAGCACCCCGCCATTGTCACGTACGGGGGCCGGGTGCGGGCAGATTGCGGCCGGCCCGGACTCATGACCGCGTCCGCCGCCCGGCATGACGGAGGCCGTAGCGGGGCATACGGGCCCAATGGTCCGCGTCCCGTTCCGTGCCGCAGCCGACCGCGTCCGGCACCGCCTCAGCCAGCTCGTCCGCCCGAAGCCCCGCACCCGCACCGGCACCCCGGCCGGCTCCAGCACCCGCACGCGCACCGGCGCCGCGACCCCCGGCGACCTGACGAGCCCCGCCCGCCGCCCGTACCTCCGCGCCCTCGGCATGCTCGCCGTGGTCGTGCTGGGGGCCTGGCTGGGACTGCTCGCCGTGGGCTCCATCCGTACTCCGGTCGGCCCCATGGACACCAGCATGACCCTGCGCCCCTCCCTCACCGGCGGCAGCAAGATCAACGTGTCTCCGCTCGGGGCCCTGGAGCTGGACTCGCACACCGCGCCGCTCCGGCTGGACGTGGACGTGGACCGCCTCGACCCCGAACGCTCGCAGGCCCTGGTCGACCGGCCGGAACGGTTCTCCCACCTCCAGGACGAGGTCACCCGGGACGTCGCCGCCGGCACCCGGGAGCTGGCCGTACGCTCCTGCGTCGCCGTCGTCTCCGGCGCTACCGCGCTCGGCCTCGTCGTCTACCGCCGCCCCCGCCGCGCCCTGGCCGCCGGCGGGCTCGCCCTCACCCTGCTGGCCGCGTCCGGCGTCAGCGCCTACGCCACCTGGAACCCGAAGTCCGTCCTGGAGCCGAAGTTCTCCGGGCTGCTCTCCAGCGCCCCGTCCCTGGTCGGCGACGCCCGCTCGATCGTCACCGAGTTCGACATCTACCAGCAGGAACTGGCCCGCCTGGTCACCAACGTCACCAAGCTGTACGACGCGACCTCCACGCTTCCCGTCTACCAGCCCGACCCCGGCACCATCCGGGTCCTGCACGTCTCCGACATCCACCTCAACCCGGCTGCCTGGCACATCATCGCCTCGCTCGTCGAGCAGTACGAGATCGATGTCATCGTCGACTCCGGCGACACGATGGACCACGGTTCCGCCGCGGAGAACGGTTTCCTCGACCCGATCCGCGACCTCGGCGCGCCCTATGTGTGGGTGCGCGGCAACCACGACTCGCCCGTCACCCAGGCCTACCTGGAGAAGTTCAAGAACGTCCACGTGCTCGACGACGGCAGGGCGGTGAACGTCGGGGGGCTGCGGATCGCGGGCACCGGCGACGTCTCCTTCACCCCGGACCGGACCGCCCCGGTCGGCGGCAAGGCGGCCGCCCGGCTGGAGGGCGCTCGCCTGGCCTCCGCGCTGCGCGACCAGGAGCAGGCCGGCACCCCCGTCGACATCGCCGTCGCCCATGACCCGAACACCGCCCGGGAGACCGACGGCAGGGTCCCGCTGGTGCTGGCCGGCCACCTCCACCGCCGGATCAACGAACAGCTGAAGCTCGGCACCCGGCTGAAGGTCGAGGGCTCCACGGGCGGCGGCGGGCTGCGCGCCGTGCAGAACGAGAAGCCGGAGAAGGTGCACGCCTCGGTGCTCTACATGGACCGCTCCACCCGCCGGCTCCAGGCCTGGGACGAGATCACGCTGGGCGGTCTCGGACTGACGACCGCCGAGGTCGGCCGCCATCTTCCGGAGGAGAACCTGAAGCCGGACACCCCCACCTCACCCACCCCGTCCCCGACCTCCTCACCGGGCTCCCCACCTGCCTCCTCGCCCTCCCCGACCCGCTCCCCGGCGCGCCCGACGCCCTCGCCGTAAACCGTTTTGGCGATAGCTCCACCCATCCCATATGCTTCTCACGTCCCCGACGCGCTGCAAAGCGAACCGGCGGGCCAATAGCCCTCATCGTCTAGTGGCCCAGGACGCCGCCCTTTCAAGGCGGTAGCACGGGTTCGAATCCCGTTGGGGGCACGTTTCACCGTGTGCGAGACTTGTTTCGCACATTGCTTGGTCCTGTGGAGCAGTTTGGAGTGCTCGCCACCCTGTCAAGGTGGAGGCCGCGGGTTCAAATCCCGTCAGGACCGCTTGCAGATCACTTCGGTGAGCTGCGTGGCTGGGTAGCTCAGTTGGTACGAGCGATCGCCTGAAAAGCGATAGGTCGCCGGTTCGATCCCGGCCCCAGCCACCACTCGAAGGCCCCGTCCGGTGGACGGGGCCTTCGCCGTGTCACACCTTCTCGGTCTCCTCCTCCTGCTGCTCCTTCTGCGGTACGTCGGCACCGCGCCGGCGCCAGGCCCGCACGCCCAGGGCCAGCAGCACCACGAGCACCACCGCGACCAGCGCCACCCCGTCCGACACCCGCTCGCCGAGCTTCTGCGCCCACTGCTCCACCGCGAACGAGTCGTCGACCCCCAGCAGCCCGGGCAGCGCGGTCGTCCCGTCGTAGACGAGGAACAGCGCGCCGAGACCGATGAAGAACAGCCCCGACAGCAGCGATGTGGTGTGCAGCTCGAACCGGCCGACCCGGACGGCCCGGCCGCGCAGCCAGGCCCGGCGGCCGAGGTCGAAGCGTTCCCAGAGCAGGGCGAGCAGGAACAGCGGTACGGCCATGCCGAGCGCGTACACCGCCAGCAGCAGCCCGCCGTAGACCGGGCTGCCGCTGACCGCCGCGACGGTCAGAACGCTGCCCAGGATCGGGCCCGCGCAGAATCCGGCCAGGCCGTAGACCGCGCCCAGCGCGTAGACGGAGAACGCGGTGGTCGGGCGGATCCGGCCGCTGAGGGCCGCGATGCGCCGGGACGCGAAGCCGAGGCCCACGATCTGCGCGACGCCGAGCACGATGATCAGCCAGCCCGCGCCGGTGACGAGCGCGTCGCGGTGGCCGTAGAACAGCCGCCCGGCGTACGAACCGGCCGCGCCGAGCGGCACGAGGGTGGTGGCGAGCCCGGCGTAGAAGATGCCGGTGCGGGCCAGCAGGCGGGAGGTGGAGTCGATGGAGTACGCGAAGAAGGCTGGCAGCAGCAGCGCGCTGCACGGGCTGACCAGGGCGAGCAGCCCGCCGAGGAAGGCCGCGAAGTAGCCGATGTCCGCCGTCACTTGGCGGCGTCCCCGGCGTCCTTGCCCGCATTGCCGGTGGTCTTCGCCTTCGCCTGCTCGGCGGCGGCCTCGATGGCCTGCGTGAACGTCTCGTCCGGCTGGGCGCCCGCGATCGGCCTGCCGTTGATCAGGAACGACGGGGTGGACGTCGCGCCGATCCCGTACCCCTGCTCCTGGTCCTTCGCGACGGCGGCCCGGGCCGGCTCGCCGTCCAGGTCCTTCATGAACCGGCCCAGGTCCTTCACCCCGGCCTCCGCGGCGAGCGCCTTGACCCGGTCCTTGCCGAAGCCCTTCTCCTTCGCCCCCTCGGCGTAGGCGGCGCGGTGGAACTCCCAGAAGCGGTCCTGCTGCCCGGCGGCCCAGGCGGCGCGCGCGGCGTTCTCGGACTCCTCGCCGAAGATCGGGAAGTTGCGCCACTCGATGCGCAGCGTGCCGTCCTTCACGTACTTCTCGATCAGCTTCGGCTCGGTGTCCCGGGCGAACTTTCCGCAGTAGCCGCACTTGAAGTCGGCGTACTCGATCAGGACGACCGGGGCGTCCGCGCGGCCGGTGGCCAGCTTGTCGTCCGCGTCCCGGCGGGCGAGCTTCGCCAGCTCCGGGTAGACGCCCTCGTTCGGGTCGGCGGAGACCTCGGCGGCGGGGCCGGTGGCAGTGGTGTCCTTCGAGGTGTCGTCGGGGGCGGTGGCCTTGTACGAGGCGAAGCCGAGGAGACCGGCGGCGAGGACGACCGCCGCGCCGTAGACGAGGGGCTTCCTGGATCCGGGCGCGGGCTTCTTCGCGGCGGGCGTGGACTTCTTGGGCGTGGGCATGCGGCGCTCCGTGCTGTGGTGCGGGAGGAGAAAGGGACGGGTGCGGGGCGGGCGGGGCCCGCCTACACCCTCAGCACGGAGAGCTCGACCGGGGTCGGTGTGACGGGGACCGGCGCCCTGACCCGTATCCCCGGCGGCGGCTCGGCCGACGGCGCGCCCGTCGCGGTGGGCAGCCCCCACGGGGCGAGGCCCGGCGCGTGGTCGTACGCGGCCCGGGAGCGGGAGGGGACGGCGGGCTCGCCGTCGTGGTCCCGGAGCTTCCCGCAGCCGGGGACCGTGGTGCCCGCGTCGGCGGCTTCGGCGACCGGGACCCGCGCGCGGTTCCGGGCCTCGGCCTGGGTCTGCGCGGCGGAGGCCGGAACCGCGGCGGCCACCGGTGCGGTGGCGGAGGCCGGGGCGGAAGCCGCAGCGCCGCGGGCCCCGGGCACGGCGTCCGAGGACACCGCGCTCGCCGCCGGTCCGCACAGCAGCCCCACGACGACCGCGAGCAGCGCCGTCAGGCTCCACCACTGCGTACGGGACACGGGACCGGGCCTTTCTCGCGTGAGCGGCGGTGACGAGCGTCGACTGCCCGAAATGGTACGTGCCGCGTGACGCAGCCCGCGCGAAATGAGGTCGCCACTCCACGGGCCCGGGTGAGATCCTGGGATCCGTATGTCTACTTCCTTTGCCGATCTCCAGTCCCAGCTCGGACAGCTCTCGCTCCGTGACGCGAACCGGCTCGGCCGGCGTCTCGAAGGAGCGCGCCGCATCCGCAAGCCCGAGGCCCGCCAGTCCGTGCTGGACGAGATCGCGGCCGAGGCGGGCAAGGCGGCCGGACGGCTCGCGGCACGCGCGGCCCGGCTGCCGGCTCTGTCGTACCCGGAAGAGCTGCCGGTCAGCCAGAAGAAGGACGAGATCCTGGAGGCGATACGCGACCACCAGGTCGTGATCGTCGCCGGTGAGACCGGGTCCGGGAAGACCACGCAGATTCCCAAGATCTGTATGGAGCTGGGGCGCGGCGTCCGGGGCATGATCGGGCACACCCAGCCCCGCCGGATCGCCGCCCGTACGGTCGCGGAGCGGGTCGCGGACGAGCTGAAGACGCCGCTGGGCGAGACGGTCGGCTGGAAGGTCCGCTTCACCGACCAGGTGAACCCGGAGTCGACGTATCTGAAGCTGATGACGGACGGCATCCTGCTCGCCGAGATCCAGACGGACCGCGAGCTGCTGGCGTACGACACGATCATCATCGACGAGGCCCACGAGCGGTCCCTCAACATCGACTTCCTGCTCGGCTATCTGGCCCGGCTGCTCCCGAAGCGCCCGGATCTGAAGGTCGTCATCACCTCGGCGACCATCGACCCGGAGCGGTTCGCGCGCCACTTCGGCGAGGCCCCGATCGTGGAGGTCAGCGGGCGTACGTATCCGGTCGAGGTGCGGTACCGGCCCCTGCTGGAGGATGACAGCGAGGACTCCGACCGGGACCAGATCACCGCGATCTGCGACGCCGTCGACGAGCTGGGCCACGAGGCCCCGGGCGACGTCCTGGTCTTCCTCTCCGGGGAGCGCGAGATCCGGGACACGGCGGACGCGCTGAACAAGCGGAACCTCAGACATACGGAGGTGCTCCCGCTCTACGCGCGCCTCTCGCACGCCGAGCAGCACCGCGTCTTCCAGCGCCACACCGGACGCCGTATCGTCCTCGCGACCAACGTGGCCGAGACCTCGCTGACGGTCCCCGGCATCAAGTACGTGATCGACCCGGGCAACGCCCGGATCTCCCGCTACAGCCACCGCACCAAGGTCCAGCGGCTGCCGATCGAGCGGATCTCCCAGGCCAGCGCCAACCAGCGCAAGGGCCGCTGCGGCCGTACGTCGGACGGCATCTGCATCCGGCTGTACTCGGAGGACGACTTCGTCACCCGGCCGGAGTTCACCGACCCGGAGATCCTGCGGACCAACCTGGCCTCCGTCATCCTCCAGATGACCGCCGCCGGGCTCGGCGACATCGAGAAGTTCCCCTTCATCGACCCGCCGGACCACCGCAACATCCGCGACGGCATCCAGCTCCTCCAGGAGCTGGGGGCGCTGGAGCACGGGGAGAAGTCCCCCCAGGAGGGGAAGAAGGGGCAGCGCCTCACCCCGCTCGGCCGCAAGCTCTCCCAGCTGCCCGTCGACCCGCGCCTGGCCCGCATGGTCATCGAGGCCGACAAGAACGGCTGTGCCCGTGAGGTCATGGTCATCGCCGCCGCGCTCTCCATCCAGGACCCGCGCGAGCGGCCCGCGGAGAAGCAGACCCAGGCCGACCAGAACCACGCCCGGTTCAAGGACGAGACGTCCGACTTCCTGGCGTATCTGAACCTCTGGGCCTATGTGCGCGAGCAGCAGAAGGAGCGCGGCTCGTCCTCGTTCCGCCGGATGTGCAAGCAGGAGTACCTGAACTTCCTGCGCATTCGCGAATGGCAGGACATCTACGCGCAGCTGCGTACGGTGGCGAAGCAGATGGGCATCACGGTCGAGGAGCCCAAGGCCGAGGCGTCGGTTCCCGAGCAGGCGGTGCACACCTCGCTGCTGGCCGGGCTGCTGTCGCACATCGGGCTGAAGGACACCGAGAAGAACGAGTACGTGGGCGCGCGCAACGCCAAGTTCGCGATCTTCCCGGGGTCGGCGCTGTTCAAGAAGCAGCCCCGGTTCGTGATGTCGGCGGAGCTGGTGGAGACCTCACGGCTCTGGGCGCGGGTCAACGCCAAGGTCGAGCCCGAGTGGATCGAGCCGCTGGCCCAGCACCTGGTGAAGCGCACCTACAGCGAGCCGCACTGGGAGAAGGACCAGGCGGCGGTGATGGCGTACGAGCGGGTCACCCTTTACGGCGTGCCGATCGTCGCCCAGCGCAAGGTCAATTTCGGACGTATCGACCAGGAGGCCTCGCGGGATCTGTTCATCCGCAACGCCCTGGTCGAGGGCGACTGGCGCACCCACCACCAGTTCTTCCACGACAACCGCAAACTGCTCGGCGAGGTCGAGGAGTTGGAGCACCGCGCTCGCCGCCGCGACATCCTCGTGGACGACGAGACGCTCTTCGACTTCTACGACCAGCGGATTCCCGAACACATCGTGTCCGGGGCGCACTTCGACTCGTGGTGGAAGAACAAGAAGCGCGAGGAGCCGGACGCGCTCGACTTCGAGCGCTCCATGCTGATCAACGAGAAGGCCGGGGCCGTCACCAAGGACGACTACCCGGACTCCTGGCGGCAGGGGAAGCTCAAGTTCAAGGTGACGTACCAGTTCGAGCCCGGCGCGGACGCGGACGGCGTGACCGTGCACGTACCGCTCCAGGTGCTCAACCAGGTGACGTCCGAGGGCTTCGACTGGCAGATCCCGGGGCTGCGCGAGGAGGTCGTCACCGAGCTGATCCGCTCGCTGCCGAAGCCGATCCGCCGGCACTACGTCCCCGCGCCGAACTACGCCGACAAGTTCCTGGACCGGGCGGTCCCGCTCCAGGAGCCGCTGCCGCAGACGCTGGCGCGTGAGCTCCAGCGGATGGTCGGCGTGCCGGTCACCGCGGACGACTTCGACCTCTCCCGCGTCCCGGACCACCTCAAGATCACGTTCCGGATCGTGGACGAGCGGCGGCGCAAGGTCGCCGAGGACAAGGACCTGGAGGCGCTGAAGCTCCAGCTGCGGCCGAAGGCCCGGCAGGCGCTCTCCAAGGCGGCCGCGGCGACCGCGGGGCCGTCCGGCGAGTCCATCGAGCGCTCGGGCCTCACCGACTGGACGATCGGCACGCTGAACAAGGTCTTCGAGACCCGGCGTGCGGGCCAGCCGGTCAAGGCGTACCCGGCCCTCGTCGACCAGGGCGACACCGTCGCCGTACGGCTCTTCGACACCGAGGCCGAGCAGCAGCAGGCGATGTGGCGCGGCACCCGGCGGCTGATCATGCTGAACATCCCGGTGAACCCGGCGAAGTTCGCGTCGGACCGGCTGGGCAATCAGCAGAAGCTGGCCCTGTCCCGTAATCCGCACGGTTCGGTGCAGGCCCTCTTCGAGGACTGCGCCACCGCCGCGGCCGACCGGCTGATCGCCGCGCACGGCGGTCCCGCGTGGGACGAGAAGGCGTTCCGGACGCTGTACGACAAGGTCCGCGCCGATCTCGTGGACCTGACCGTCCGCACGATCGACCAGGTGCAGCAGATCCTGGCCGCCTGGCAGGCGAGCGAGCGCCGGCTGAAGTCGACGAACAGCCTGACGCTGGTGGCCAACGTCACCGACGTGCGCGAGCAGCTGGCCAGACTCGTACCGTCCGGTTTCGTTACGGCCACCGGACTGCGCCGGCTGCCGGACCTGATGCGCTACCTCGTGGCGGTCGACCGGCGGCTCCAGCAGATGCCGACGGCCGTCCAGCGGGACACCACGCGGATGGCGAAGGTCCACGAGATGCAGGACGAGTACGCCTGGCTGCTCGAACAGCTCCCGCAGGGCAGGCCGGTGCCGCAGGAGGTGCTGGACGTCCGCTGGATGATCGAGGAGTTGCGGGTGAGCTACTTCGCTCATGCGCTGGGTACCGCGTTCCCCGTCTCGGACAAGCGGATCGTGAAGGCGATCGACGCGCTGGCGCCCTGACACGGAGGCTCCGGCGGGGCCCGGGGGACGGTGACGGAGTCACCACCAGGAGTGAAGTCGACCTGGGCCTCCCACCTCCTGTACAGTCTGGTTTCGCAGCAAGCCGCAAGGCAAGCGGCGAAAACCTGGTCCTGTGGAGCAGTTTGGAGTGCTCGCCACCCTGTCAAGGTGGAGGCCGCGGGTTCAAATCCCGTCAGGACCGCAGCAGAAGAAAGCCCGGATCGTTTCGATCCGGGCTTTCTCGCGTCCTGCACCGCGTCTTGACGGCGGCATCTGCCGCCGGTACCCCGTAGAAGCAGAGACTGTCCCTGTTTCTCGGCCTCCCCCGGTGCTCCCCGGCGCTTGTCGGTGCTTGTCGGTGCTTGTCGGCGCTCTCACGGCGGGGGGCGGCCGGGCCGGGCCCACCGGGAGGTGGCTCGTATGTCCGCGCCCACAGCACGACACGAGACCCGCGCACTGCTGCGCGCCCATCTGGCGGCCGCTTCCGCCTATCGCCACCTCACCCGGCACTGCGCGGTCTGCCACCGTCTCCTGCGCCTCGCCATGGAGCCCGGAGCGGCCCCGGGAGCGGGAGAAGCGGCCGAGACCACCCCGGACCGCTCCGACGCCTCCCAGGACGCCGCCGGGCGGCCGGACGGGAGCGAGGACGAAAGACCCCCGACGACACGACCATCGGCCGGGTGACTCCGCGTTCCGACAGTGGCAGGCTCGGAGTTGGCAAGCATCGGGCAGTGTGACGGTAGTCACCGAAAGAGTTTTCAGACCGGGGGATTTTACGCCTCCCCTACAACTGGTGAATTTAATATGTGCAATTGCACGGGGGCGGTGAACTCGCGAGGACCGTTCCGTCCGGGGCTGTCCCACCGCGTCCGGGACGCTCACCCACACTCCCTCACAGACCCGCTCACAGACCCACGAAGGCCCCCGCCGGCCCCCTGAAGCCGACCGACCGCCCGGTTCTGGCAACGGCCGCCGGGGAGACCGGCAACGGCCCGAGAAGGCCCGAAGAGGCCCGTCCGACGGCGCGGAACCCGGGGCGCGGAACCCGGGGCGCGGAGCCCAGGCACAAAAAAGATCGCGCTGGACCCGGCGGAGTCCAGCGCGATCGATACGACGACACCCGTAGGACACAGGTATGACGCCCGTTGGGGCAGGCGTCCGTCGAGTGGAGCTATGGGTGGACGGCTGAGGTTGGGGGACCTGGCAGCTGCCCGGTTGGTGATGCTGTGCTGCTGTACTGCGGTGGTGCTGTACTGCTGTGCTGCTGCGTGGCAGGGGTGTGTCAGGCCTCGCTGCGCTGCTGCGGAATACCCGCAAGCAGTGCGCGGACCTCTGCCTCGCGGTACCGGCGATGTCCACCGAGCGTGCGGATGGACGTGAGCTTGCCAGCCTTGGCCCAACGGGTGACCGTCTTCGGGTCCACGCGGAACATCGTGGCAACCTCAGCCGGGGTCAGCAGCGGCTCGGCATCAGGGGTGCGAGCGGTCATGAGCGGCCTCCTCGGGAGAACCGAACCTTCTCGGTTCTTTCCTCTAAATTCTGCACCTTGACCCGCGTTGCCCGAAATGGTGGACGCGGGCCGAGTCGGTTATAGGACGAACGGCTTGTCCTCGGCACTACAACTACACCATCCGTCCAGCCGCGTCGGCCAAACCGATGGAATTGCCCTCCCAGGTGTTCATCAGCGACGGAAGCCGATGGACCATGCCATAGCGGACAGTCACGCCCCAGTGACGATCAGTCACAGAGCGATCAGGAGTCGTCAGACCCCCCATAGAGTGCAATGTCGAGCATTCTGCCCTTACTTGGACAGAAGGAGCCCTCCCCGGACTCCTTGTCCTATTTTGGCATGAGGGGTAGGGATAGGCGCAAGGGCCCCGTTAGTGCTGTCCATCACGCTTGAGGCAAAGGCCCGGTTCGGGACGTAGGTCCCGGGCCCAGCGGCGTACGCTTCCGCCTCACACATCACACGCGCCCCACAGGACGCAGGTTCACGGCCCGTCAACTGATCCTCGAGCCCCCTTCGCCGCCCTCCGCCGAGGCGGCCCGGCTTCCTCCTCCTTCCGGCTCCGAATGAAGGATGCCCCGGTTCCATCACCTTGATGCCACTGTGGGCCTTTTCACGTCAATTGGTGAACTGGAGGTCCCTGACCGCCCGCCAGCGCTCCGCGAGCCGCGCGTAGGCCTCCCCCGCACCCTCGCTGTCGCCGTCCCGCAGCGCGGTGAGCCCCTCCGCCACATCCGCCGCCGACCGGTCCCCGGCGAGCCGTTCCGCCGGCAGCGCGTGAACGAGGCCTCCGTAGTCCAGCTCGACCAGCGAGCGCGGATGGAACTCCTCCAGCCAGCGCCCCACGTCCACCAGGCCCTCGGTCAGCGGGCCTTCGGGAACGCTCTCGCGCAGGGTCCGCAGCGCCCGCGCCAGCCGGCGCCGGGCCTCGACCATCGGGGTGCGGTAGCGCAGGACCGGCGCGGTCCCGTCCTCGTCCGCCGCCGCGTACTCCCGCTCCTCGTCGTGGAAGAGGACGAACCAGCGCACCGGGACCTGCCACACCGTGGTCCGGATCCAGGGCCGGGCGTCCGGGTGGAGCCGCTGCCAGCGCTCGTGGTCCGCCGTCGCCTGGCCGCGCACCACCGCGGGCAGCAGGGCGTCGAGCACATTGGCCGGAAACATGCCCCCCAGCTCCTCCAGCGCCAGCCAGCCCCGCAGCCTGGTCCGCCACGGGCAGACGCACACCACCCCGTCCAGCTCCGCCACGAACGCGTCGCCGCTCTCGTGCACGGGCACCCCGACCGGCGGCGTCGACGCCAAGTCGGCCAGCGAGCGGCGCAGTTCGTCCTGGGCCGTGGGGAGCTCCTCGCGCTGCGCGTAGCGCGCCCAGTGGCTCCGCTCGGGCTCGGCGAATGCGGCGAGCGGCTCGTAGATCCGGAGGTAGGACGTGTAAGGGACGAGCACCGAAGACACCACCGACATGCAGCGCATCGTGTCACGGCTCCACGCCCCCGGGCCTCTCGTTCGGATCAGGTCGGAACAGGGCGCGTGCCGGACCCCGCGAGCCCGACCTGATCCGAACGAGAGGCCCCATGGGGTGATCCTTCGCGCAGGGGCAGATCCGCGCCGCCGGAGGACTTACGCTCTTGCCCATCGGACCGGCCGTGCCGGTCGGTCCGGGGCCCTCCCCACCCCTAGGAGGGCCTCCGCCGCTTCGTTCTTTGGGAGTCACCACAGTGACCGATGTGACTAGCGGGCACGTTGACGTACTGCAGACCCTGTTCCACTCGGATCAGGGGGGCCACGAGCAAGTCGTGATCTGCCAGGACCGTGCCAGCGGCCTCAAGGCCGTCATCGCCCTCCACTCCACCGCCCTGGGCCCGGCCCTCGGCGGTACCCGCTTCTACCCGTACGCCTCCGAGGCCGACGCCGTCGCCGACGCGCTGAACCTGTCGCGCGGGATGTCGTACAAGAACGCCCTCGCGGGCCTCGACCACGGTGGCGGCAAGGCCGTCATCATCGGCGACCCGGAGAAGATCAAGAGCGAGGAACTCCTCCTCGCCTACGGCCGGTTCGTCGCCTCGCTCGGCGGCCGCTACGTCACCGCCTGCGACGTCGGCACCTATGTCGCCGACATGGACGTCGTCGCCCGCGAGTGCCGCTGGACCACCGGCCGCTCCCCCGAGAACGGCGGCGCGGGCGACTCCTCGGTGCTCACCGCGTTCGGCGTCTTCCAGGGCATGCGGGCCTCGGCCCAGCACCTGTGGGGCGACCCGACGCTGCGCGGCCGCAAGGTCGGCGTGGCCGGCGTCGGCAAGGTCGGCCGCCACCTCGTCGAGCATCTGCTCTCCGACGGGGCCGAGGTCGTGATCACCGATGTCCGCGAGGAGTCGCTGCGCGCGATCACCGACCTGCACCCCGAGGTCACCGTGGCGGCGGACACCGACGCGCTGATCCGTACCGAGGGCCTGGACGTCTACGCGCCGTGCGCGCTCGGCGGCGCGCTGAACGACGACACCGTCCCCGCCCTCACCGCGAAGGTGGTGTGCGGCGCCGCCAACAACCAGCTCGCGCACCCGGGCGTGGAGAAGGACCTGGCCGACCGGTCGGTTCTCTACGCACCCGACTACGTGGTCAACGCCGGTGGCGTGATCCAGGTGGCCGACGAGCTGCACGGGTTCGACTTCGACCGGTGCAAGGCGAAGGCGACGAAGATCTTCGACACCACGCTGGAAATATTCGCACGTGCGAAGGCGGACGGGATTCCGCCGGCCGCTGCGGCCGACCGGCTCGCCGAACAGCGGATGGCGGAGGCGCGCTCCCACTGACCGGGCGGCGCCCGACGACCCGCCGGCCGACGAGACAAGACTCACGCCCGTCGGCGGGTCGTACCTCCACAAGAGGTTAAAATCGCAGTTGACCAGCGAGGACGGGGCTCCTCACTGGCCCTGTGCCGGGGACCGGAATGCGGGCGGCGTACCGTATGGCCACGGAAGCAGGTACCGTTAAAGCTCTACGGGCGCGGCCTCTCTGTCGAGAGTCCGTCCCGAAACATGAACGCGTGTCAAGACTCTGGGGCCGTCGAGCCCCGTCACCGAGGGGGTCGAGCCATGGGGCGCGGCCGGGCAAAGGCCAAGCAGACCAAGGTCGCCCGCCAGCTGAAGTACAGCAGCGGCGGGACTGACCTGTCGCGTCTGGCCAATGAGCTGGGCGCATCGCCTTCGAGTCAGCCACCGAACGCAGAGCCGTTCGAGGACGACGACGAGGAAGATGACCCGTACGCACAGTACGCGGATCGCTACAACCAGGACGATGACGAGGATCAGGACGATCAGTCCGGTCCATCGTCGCAGCGCCGCGGCGCTTGACCTCGCCTGACACATCAACCCGGTCCGGGCCTGCCCCGGGCCGGGTTCTGTGTGTCCCGATCCGGCCGTGCCCGGTGCGGCCCGATGCCCGTTCCGTACCCGGTGCGCCGGGCGGTCGGCCCGGCGCACCACGGTGTACGGCTCAGCGTGCGTAGCTTCCGGTCAGCTCGGCGCCCGTGGCGTGGTCGCCGCGGTCGGTGATCTCACCGGCGACCCAGGAGTCGACCCCGCGGTCGGCCAGCGTCGTCAGTGCCGCGTCCACCGAGTCGGCCGGGACGATCGCGATCATGCCGACGCCCATGTTCAGCGTCTTCTCCAGCTCCAGCTGCTCGACCTGACCCGCCTTGCCCACCAGGTCGAAGACCGCGCCGGGCGTCCAGGTGGAGCGGTCCACGGTGGCGTGCAGACCGTCCGGGACGACCCGGGCCAGGTTGTTCGCCAGGCCACCGCCGGTGACGTGGCTGAAGCCGTGCACCTCGGTCGTCCGGGTGAGGGCCAGGCAGTCCAGGGAGTAGATCCGGGTGGGCTCCAGGAGCTCCTCGCCCAGCGTGCGGCCGAACTCCTCGACCTCGCGGTCCAGCGTCCAGCCGGCCCGGTCGAAGACCACGTGGCGGACGAGCGAGTACCCGTTGGAGTGAAGACCGGAGGACGCCATGGCGATGACCGCGTCACCCTTGCGGATACGGTCCGGGCCCAGCAGGCGGTCGGCCTCGACCACGCCCGTACCGGCTCCGGCGACGTCGAAGTCGTCCGGGCCGAGGAGACCCGGGTGCTCGGCGGTCTCGCCGCCGACCAGGGCGCAGCCGGCCAGGACACAGCCTTCGGCGATGCCCTTCACGATGGCCGCGACACGCTCGGGGTGCACCTTGCCGACGCAGATGTAGTCGGTCATGAACAGCGGCTCGGCGCCGCAGACGACGAGGTCGTCCACGACCATGCCGACGAGGTCGTGGCCGATGGTGTCGTACACGCCCATCTGACGCGCCAGGTCCACCTTGGTGCCCACACCGTCGGTGGCGGAGGCGAGGAGCGGACGCTCGTAGCGCTTGAGCGCCGAGGCGTCGAAGAGACCGGCGAAGCCGCCGAGCCCGCCGAGGCCGGCGACCTCGGGGCGCTGGGTCTTCTTCACCCACTCCTTCATCAGCTCGACGGCACGGTCACCGGCTTCGATGTCGACGCCGGCCGCCGCGTAGGAAGCACCTGTTGTCTCAGACATGGCCTGGGATCTTTCGTGTGGAGATACGGGGCTGGTGGGGGATGCGGCGGCGCGTCCGGGTCACGGACGGCGCAGCGCGTCGGCCGCGGCGGTCGCCGCCGGGCCCGCCGCCAGCTCGGTCTCCAGCAGCTGCTTGCCGAGCAGCTCCGGGTCCGGGAGGTCCATGGGGTACTCACCGTCGAAGCAGGCGCGGCAGAGATTCGGCTTGTCGATCGTCGTCGCCTCGATCATCGCGTCGATCGAGATGTACGAGAGCGAGTCGGCACCCATGGAGGTGCAGATCTCGTCGACGGTCATGCCGTTGGCGATCAGCTCGGCGCGGGTCGCGAAGTCGATCCCGAAGAAGCAGGGCCACTTCACCGGCGGCGAGGAGATCCGGATGTGGATCTCGGCCGCTCCGGCCTCGCGGAGCATCCGGACCAGGGCGCGCTGGGTGTTGCCGCGGACGATCGAGTCGTCGACGACCACCAGGCGTTTGCCCTTGATGACTTCCTTCAGCGGATTCAGCTTGAGCCGGATGCCGAGCTGGCGGATGGTCTGCGAGGGCTGGATGAAGGTCCGGCCGACGTAGGCGTTCTTCACCAGTCCGGCGCCGAACGGGATGCCGCTGGCCTCCGCGTACCCGATCGCGGCGGGGGTGCCGGATTCCGGCGTCGCTATGACGAGATCCGCCTCGACGGGGGCCTCGGCGGCCAGCTTTCGGCCCATTTCCACCCGGGAGAGGTAGACGTTCCGGCCGGCGATGTCAGTGTCCGGGCGGGCCAGGTAGACGTACTCGAAGACACAGCCCTTAGGCTTCGCTTCTGCGAATCGCGAGGTGCGCAGACCGTTCTCGTCGATGGCGACGAGCTCGCCCGGCTCGATCTCGCGGACGTAGCTGGCGCCGCAGATGTCGAGCGCGGCGGACTCCGAGGCGACGACCCAGCCGCGCTCCAGACGGCCGAGGACCAGCGGGCGGATGCCCTGCGGGTCACGGGCGGCGTAGAGCGTGTGCTCGTCCATGAAGACCAGCGAGAACGCGCCCTTGACGTCGGGGAGCACCTTGGCGGCGGCTTCCTCGATGGTCAGCGGCTTGTCGTCCTCGTCGCGCTGCCCGGCGAGCAGCGCGGTCACCAGGTCGGTGTCGTTGGTCGCGGCGACCTGGGTGGCGCGGCCGTCCTTGCGCGGGAGGTCGGCGACCATCTCCGCGAGCTGGGCGGTGTTGACCAGGTTCCCGTTGTGGCCGAGGGCGATCGAGCCGTGCGCGGTGGCACGGAACGTCGGCTGCGCGTTCTCCCACACCGAGGCGCCGGTGGTGGAGTAGCGGGCATGACCGACCGCGATATGGCCCTGGAGGGAACCCAGAGACGTTTCGTCGAAGACCTGCGAGACCAGTCCCATGTCCTTGAAGACCAGGATCTGGGACCCGTTGCTCACTGCGATGCCCGCGGATTCCTGTCCGCGGTGCTGCAGGGCATACAGTCCGAAATAGGTGAGCTTGGCGACCTCTTCACCCGGAGCCCAGACACCGAAGACGCCGCAAGCGTCCTGGGGGCCTTTCTCTCCGGGGAGCAGGTCGTGGTTGAGTCGTCCATCACCACGGGGCACGGCACCGAGTGTAGGCGAGATCGACCACTGGTCCGAATTGGGGACCGATGGGCAAACGCGCGGTGGAGCGCGGGGAACGGGCCCACCGGCCGCCCGGAGCGGGCGATTCGCGGGACTTCGGCCGGTGACACTGCGTGACGGCCGCGTCGGTGGCGCGACCTCCGCCGAGGGAACGCGGGGCTCACTTTCGGGCCGAGAGACCGGTTACCGACCGGTAGGGATCATCGGCGGTGGACGGGCGGCCGTGGCGCTCGGTGAGCGCGCCCCATGCCCGGCCCGGCCGCCGGCCGAACGCCCGTTTCGTGGTGAGCCTCACACCGGGGAGCCGGGTTCAGCCGTGCTGGGAGCTGTTCTCGGCCCCGGGAGACGCGGCCGTGGCACCGATCCCCTTGCCGCCCTCCGCGGTGAGGGTGAGCTCGCTGCCCACGATCGTGTAGGCCGTCGAGCCCTTCAGGGCCGCGAGCACCGCCCGCTCCACCTCCATCTCCTGCTCCGGGCACATCTTGCGGGTGCCGGCCACCGGCCCGAACGTGATCGTGCCGTCCTTGACCGTCGCCTTCCCGCGGAAGGAGTTGCAGCCGGAGTGGCCCTGCACGGCGCCGTCCTCGGAGAAGGTCAGATGCGGCGTCCGCTCCTTCGGCAGATCCGCCGGCACCGTGGTGGCCGTCTGCCCGCTGAGCAGCGTGGTCACCGTCCACCGGGTGCCGACCAGGTCGGCGGGCTTCTCCTCGCTGAGGGTCATCGTGTCGCCGCCTTCGGTGGTGAGGGTCAGCCTGTCGCCGGAGAGCTTCGCGGTGTGCTCGCCGCCCATCGCGTCGATGGCGGCCTTCTCGAACTTCTCGATGTCCTCCTCGCACGCCATCTGCGTGGTGACGGGCTTGCCCAGGGTGATCCGGTCGCCCTCCACCCGGGCGTCCACGCTGATGTGGTTGCAGCCGAAGTGGGCCTTGGCCCGGCCCTTCGGGTCGATCTCCAGCCGGGAGCCCTCCGGGGCCTCGGTCTTCTTCCCGCCGACGGTCACGGAGTCGACGCGCCACGCCACCCCGGTGACCGGGACATCGCTCTGCACGGCGTCCCCGCCGTCGCCGGAGCCCTTGGCGGAGCCGGGACCCGACTCCGTACCG
This sequence comes from Streptomyces sp. iso_384, assembly GCF_056172905.1. Classification (NCBI taxonomy): domain Bacteria; kingdom Bacillati; phylum Actinomycetota; class Actinomycetes; order Kitasatosporales; family Streptomycetaceae; genus Streptomyces; species Streptomyces sp. iso_384. Next base: position 227,547 of record NZ_JBWBTT010000001.1, on the reverse strand, counting down.
CAGGCGGCGAGAGCGAGGAGGGCCAGGACACTGACGCTGAGGGTCGTACGTTGTGTGCGCATGGCGATGTGACGGAACGGGGCCCCGATCCGGTTCCGCCCGCTCCGCTTCGGGGCGTACGGGGCCGGATCACCCGCCCTCGCCGCGCGCGGGCCGGCTCAGCGCAGCAGCGGGAGCAGCGCGGCCAGGTCGGCCCGCTCTCCACTGGCGCTGACCTCGGCTTCCGCCAGGGCCCGCGCCCACTCCGTACGCCCGGTGGCGAGCCGGGTCCAGGTGAGCGGTCCGGTCTCCACGACATGGGGCGGGGTGCCCCGGGTGTGCTTGGGCCCGCCGATGCACTGGACCACCGCGAACGGCGGGACGCGCACCTCGACCGAACCGCCCGGCGCCCGGTCCGCGAGGGTGTCCGCCAGCAGCCGGGTGCAGGCGGCCAGGGCCTGCCGGTCGTACGGGATCTCCGCGCCCAGCGCCTCGTTCAGGTCGTCGGTGTGGACGATCAGCTCGACGGTCCGGGTGACCAGACAGTCGGTCAGCCGCATGGTGCCGACCCGGGTGGGCAGCAGCCGGTCGCCCGTGCCTGAGGCGGGGACGTCCGCGAGGAAGGCCGCCTCCACCTGCTCGTACAGCGCGAGGAGGTCGGGGTGGGCGGCCGCCGGGGCCGGGGCCTCGGGGTCCCTGACGACCGCCGCGACGGCCGGCGGCCACTCCAGCAGGGTGGTCGCGGGCTTGGGTCCCGGCGGCTCCGGCAGGGCCAGGTCCCGGCTGACCGAGCCGAGCCCCTGCGCGATGTGCGCGACCAGATCACGCACCGCCCAGTCGCCGAGCCGGGTCGGCCGGGCGAGCTGGTCGGGTGTCAACGAGCGGACGGCGTCGCGGACATGGGCGTACTGGGCGAGGACCGCCGTCCGGGTCCTGAGGTGGTCGTAGGCGCGCGGGCGCTTCTTGGCCGGTGGCATGGGGCCGAGACTAACCGGCCCCACCGACATCGCCCGGTCAGGCCGGGGCGGCCTGCTCCTCGACCGTGAACGTCTCGCCGTTCGCCGGGACTCCGACGCCCCGCCAGGTGAACGGGATGCCCCGGGCCGAGTCCGGGTCCGGGCCGTCCATCAGGTGGAAGTGGAGGTGCGGTTCGGTGGTGTTGCCGGAGTTCCCCACGCGCCCGAGCCGCTGTCCGGCGCGGACCCGGTCCCCGGGCTTCACCTGGAGCGAGCCGCGCTGGGCGTGGGCGTAGGCGGCGTAGGTGCCGTCGCCGAGGTCGAGGATCACGTGGTTGCCGATGATCCGGTGGGCGCCGGCGAACGAGCGGATGGTGCCCTCGATGAGCAGGTAGACGAGACCCAGCAGCGAGTTGCGGCTCAGGTGGTCGCGCTGGCCGTCGCTCGCCTTCACGACCGTGGCGTCGGCCACCGCGAGCAACGGGACGCCGAAGGCCGGGAAGTCCCGGTTGCGGCGGAGGAGCGGCCAGATCCAGCGGAACGCCGGCCGGGCCGGGGCCTCGCCCTCCCCCGTCTCCGGGTCGGCCACGATGTCGATCGCGTACGTCTGCCCGTATGCGTGAGTCCCGTGGCTCGGCACCTTGTCCGCCGGGCTGTTCAGGGCGGACCAGCGCCCGGTCACCGGCGGGTCGACCTCGACCGGGGGCCTCGGCTCGCCCCGGGGCGCGGCGGCCCGGGCCTGCAGGGCCGTCGTCGCCACCGTGAAAGCGAGAGTGACCATCGCGGGCAGGAAGGTGGTCGCCCATCGCGGTCCGGGCAGATCCGTGACGAACTCGCTGATCATCAGCGCGAACAGGACCAGCCAGGAAACCCGCATGGCGATCGGAACGGCTTTGCGAACAGACATGTCTCCCCCATGGCTTTCGTGTCTTCTCGTCGTCCGGGTCAGGGCCGCGCCGCCGTCAGTACCACCAGCAGGGGTACGACCCGGGCGGGCGGCACCTCGTACCTGCCTCGCCCGGCCGCGTGCAGCCATCCCGCGCCGGTCAGCTGGCGCAGGTGGTGGTAGATCTGGCCGGTGGTGCCCAACTCGTCGAGCGCGGCCAGTTCGGCGGTCGTCCTCAGGCCGCCGAGGATCTCGCGGAGCAGGCGCAGCCGCACCGGGTGGCCCAGCGCGGCGAACGACTCGGCCGTGTCCGCCCAGTCGCCGTCGAACAGGGCCTCGGTGAAGGCGCCGTACTGCCATCCGTACTGCTCACCGGTGGGCAGCCGGACCGAGCCCGTGTAGAGCACCCCTCCGTCGGCCCCGGCCTCCCCGGCGTCGGCGAGCTGCTGTTTCAGCCCTTCCAGCGCCCAGAAGTCGCCGTCGCCCAGGCGGGGGGACTCGGGGTCCCGTCGCTCCAGCGCCGTGAGCCGCCTCTCCAGCTCGGCGACCCGCTGCTCCAGCTCCATGACACCAACCTTACGTAATTACGTAATCTCTGACAAGGGATGTTCGTCAGGGGGACGGGGGGAAGACCGAAGCCCCCGCCCGGAGGACCCGGGCAGGGGCTTCGGAGGCGCCGGTCGGCGCGCGGCTCAGGCGAGCAGCGCGGGGATCGTCGCCTCGTGTGCCGTACGGAGCTCGCTCAGCGGGACGGAGAACTCGCCCTGGAGCTCGATCTCCTCGCCGTCCACGACACCGATCCGGGCGACGGGCAGACCGCGCGCCCCGCACATGTCGGTGAAGCGGAGCTCCTCGCTGCGCGGGATCGAGACGACCGCGCGTCCCGCCGACTCCGAGAAGAGGAACGTGAACGCGTCCAGGCCGTCCGGCACGACCAGCCGGGCGCCCTTCCCGCCGCGCAGGCAGGACTCGGTGACGGCCTGGATCAGACCGCCGTCGCTCAGGTCGTGCGCGGCGTCGATCATGCCGTCGCGCGAGGCCGAGATGAGGATCTCCGCGAGCAGCTTCTCGCGGCCGAGGTCCACCTTGGGCGGCAGGCCGCCGAGGTGGTTGTGGACGACCTCGGACCAGGCCGAGCCGCCGAACTCCTCAGCCGTGTCGCCCAGCAGGTAGAGGAGCTGGCCCTCTTCCGCGAAGGCGACCGGCGTACGCCGGTTGACGTCGTCGATCACGCCGAGCACGGCCACGACCGGCGTCGGGTGGATCGCCGTCTCACCGGTCTGGTTGTAGAGCGAGACATTGCCGCCGGTGACCGGGGTGCCCAGCTCCAGGCAGCCGTCCGCGAGACCGCGAGTGGCCTCGGCGAACTGCCACATGACGTCCGGGTCCTCGGGCGAACCGAAGTTGAGGCAGTCCGAGATGGCCAGCGGCTTGGCGCCGGAGGCGGCGACGTTGCGGTACGACTCCGCCAGCGCGAGCTGCGCGCCGGTGTACGGGTCGAGCTTGGCGTACCGGCCGTTGCCGTCGGTCGCCATCGCCACGCCGAGGTTCGACTCGGCGTCGATGCGGACCATGCCCGCGTCCTCGGGCATCGCGAGGACGGTGTTGCCCTGCACGAAGCGGTCGTACTGGTCGGTGATCCACGCCTTGGAGGCCTGGTTCGGAGATGCGACCAGCTTGAGGACCTGCTCACGCAGCTCGGCAGCGTTCGCCGGGCGGGCGAGCCGGCCGGCGTCGTCCGCCTGGAGCGCGTCCTGCCAGGACGGGCGGGCGAACGGGCGGTGGTAGGTCGGGCCCTCGTGGGCGACCGAGCGCGGCGGCACGTCCACGATCTGCTCGCCGTGCCAGAAGATCTCCAGCTGGGAGCCCTCGGTCACCTCACCGATGACGGTGGCGATGACGTCCCACTTCTCGCAGATCTCCAGGAAGCGGTCCACGTGCTGCGGCTCGACGATCGCGCACATGCGCTCCTGCGACTCGCTCATGAGGATTTCCTCGGGCGAGAGGGAGGAGTCGCGCAGCGGCACGGTGTCCAGCTCGACGCGCATGCCGCCGGAACCTGCGGAGGCCAGCTCGCTGGTGGCGCAGGAGAGCCCGGCGCCGCCGAGGTCCTGGATGCCCGCGACGAGCTTCTCCTTGAAGATCTCCAGGGTGCACTCGATCAGGAGCTTCTCCTGGAACGGGTCGCCGACCTGGACGGCGGGGCGCTTGGCCGGGCCGGTGGACTCGAAGGTCTCGCTCGCCAGCACGGAGACGCCGCCGATGCCGTCGCCGCCGGTGCGGGCGCCGTACAGGATGACCTTGTTGCCGGGTCCTGACGCCTGGGCGAGGTGGATGTCCTCGTGCTTCATCACGCCGATGCAGCCGGCGTTGACCAGCGGGTTGCCCTGGTAGCAGGCGTCGAAGACGACCTCGCCGCCGATGTTGGGCAGACCCAGGCAGTTGCCGTAGCCGCCGATGCCCGCGACGACGCCCGGCAGGACGCGCTTGGTGTCGGGGTGGTCGGCCGCACCGAAGCGCAGCGGGTCGACGACCGCGATCGGGCGGGCGCCCATCGCGAGGATGTCGCGGACGATGCCGCCGATGCCGGTGGCCGCGCCCTGGTAGGGCTCGATGTACGAGGGGTGGTTGTGCGACTCGACCTTGAAGGTGACCGCGTACCCCTGACCGACGTCGACGACGCCGGCGTTCTCGCCGATGCCGACGAGCATCGCGTCGTTGGCGGGGACCTTCTCGCCGAACTGCTTGAGGTGGACCTTGCTGCTCTTGTACGAGCAGTGCTCGGACCACATCACCGAGTACATGGCGAGCTCGGCGCCGGTGGGACGGCGGCCCAGGATCTCGCGGATCCGGGCGTACTCGTCCTCCTTGAGGCCGAGCTCCTTCCAGGGCTGCGCGGCGTCCGGGGTCTCGGCCGCGTGCTTGACCGTATCCAGGCTCATGCGTTGACCAGCTTCTTGATGATCGAGGTGAAGAAACCGAGGCCGTCGGTGCGGCCGGTGCCGATCAGCGGCTCCACGGCGTGCTCCGGGTGCGGCATCAGGCCGACGATGTTGCCCGCGGCGTTGGTGATGCCCGCGATGTCGCGGAGCGAGCCGTTGGGGTTGCCGTCCAGGTAGCGGAAGGCGACGCGGCCCTCGGCCTCCAGCTCGTCGAGCGTGCGCTCGTCGGCGGTGTACCGGCCGTCCATGTTCTTGAGCGGGACGCTGATCTCCTGGCCGCCGCTGTAGTCCGAGGTCCAGGCGGTCTCCGCGTTCTCCACCCGCAGCTTCTGGTCGCGGCAGATGAAGTGGAGGTGGTTGTTGCGCAGCATCGCGCCGGGCAGCAGGTGCGCCTCGGTCAGGATCTGGAAGCCGTTGCAGATGCCGAGGACCGGCATACCGGCCTTCGCCTGCTCGATGAGGGTTTCCATGACCGGCGAGAAGCGGGAGATGGCTCCGGCCCGGAGGTAGTCGCCGTAGGAGAAACCACCGGCCAGGACGACCGCGTCGACCTGGTGCAGGTCCTTGTCGCGGTGCCACAGGGATACGGGCTCGGCGCCCGCGATCCGGACGGCGCGCAGGGCGTCCTGATCGTCGAGGGTGCCGGGAAAAGTGACGACGCCGATACGGGTGGTCACTTCTCCTCCTCCACCTTCACGACGAAGTCCTCGATGACGGTGTTGGCGAGGAACGTCTCGGCCATCTCGTTAATACGGGCGAGGGCGGCCTCGTCGACCGGCCCCTCGACCTCCAGCTCGAAACGCTTTCCCTGACGAACGTCCGCGATTCCCTCGAAGCCGAGACGGGGCAGTGCACGCTGCACCGCCTGTCCCTGCGGGTCGAGGATCTCGGGCTTGAGCATGACGTCGACTACGACGCGTGCCACTGGCACTCCCGGTGTGGTGGTGTGGTGCGGCTGTCTCTCCGGGGGGTTCCCCAGACCCCCGCGGGTCCACTCAGCGTACCTGGCCAAAATTTCTACGCGGGTAGATATCGGGCGGGACGGACACGGCGAGCACCTCGCGCAGATCACGCCGAGATATCGGACGCGACACCGCACGGAAAAGGTCTGGGAAAAACCCACCCGGATTGCACACGGATTGCACACGGACACGCGGATGTAATTGGCTGGGCTTCACAATGCGGTGTCCACCGCTGTACAAATGATTACCGGGGAAAGCACCATTGCCCCGGGGACAACGGAACATCGACATCTCGTCGATCCGCATCCGCCCGCCTGACAGCCGGAAGGCCGGCATCCGCGCACGCGACACGCGCCGGTGCCGTAGGAAAGGACCGATATCCGTGGCTCAGCGCGTAGTGGTGACACTCTCCGACGACATCGACGGGGGAGCAGCGGCGGAAACGGTGACCTTCGCCCTGGACGGGAAGACGTACGAGATCGATCTCAATCCCGCCAACGCGAAGAAACTGCGGAAGACCCTGGCGCCCTACGTGGCCGCCGGCCGTAAGCAGACGAACGCCGGCAAGCACGGCAGGACGCCCACGGCCTACCACCACACCTCCCTCGCCCCGGACCCGGCGGCCGTCCGCGCCTGGGCCCGCTCGCACCGGATGGAGGTGCCGGCCCGGGGGCGCATCCCGAAGAAGGTCTACGAGGCGTTCGCCGCGGCCGGCTGAGCCGGGGCGGCGGCGGGCGGCGGATCGCGCGTCCGCCACGTCCGGACGCTCCGTCAGGCGGCCCCGGACGGCCCGCCGGACGACCTGCCGGCCGGGCCGGCGGGACCGCTCCGCGAGCTCCGCGGGGAGCCGACTTGCGCGACACCCCCGCAGGTCGGCTAGAGTCTGGAGCACGCCGAGGGGCGAGGCCGCAAAGCCGAATCCCACGCAGCGTGCGGGTGTAGTTCAGTAGTAGAACATCCCCCTTCCAGGGGGAAGGCGCAGTGTGCAATTCCTGTCACCCGCTCTGCACGACTCTTCGGACCACTCAAGTGGATCAGGTAGAGTGGTGCTCGCTCCACCGGTGAAAGCCGAGTGGCTGCACTGCGGACGTAGCTCAGTTGGTAGAGCGCAACCTTGCCAAGGTTGAGGTCGCCAGTTCGAACCTGGTCGTCCGCTCAGACGCAAAGGCCCCGATCGTTTTCGATCGGGGCCTTTGGCGTTCTTCCGTCACCCCATGACGTTTGTCATGGACAGTGATGACAGCGCGCACTGCTCGCGGGCCGGTTTCGGCGGAAACCTTGAAGCATGACCAGCGACGACATTCTCAGCGACCGACGCGACGGTGGAACGTTTCCGGTCACGGCCCCCGCGGGAGCCGTGACCGCGGAGACGGTGATCGCGGTGGACGGGGTTCGCCGCAGCTACAAGGACGGCTTCGAGGCCGTCTCCGGCGTCTCCTTCTCCGTCGCCCGCGGCGAACTGTTCGCCCTGCTCGGGACGAACGGCGCGGGCAAGACCTCCACCGTGGAACTCCTCGAAGGACTGGCCCTCCCGACCTCCGGGACCATCAAGGTCCTCGGCCACGACCCGTACCGCGAACGCGCCGCCGTCCGCCCCCGTACCGGCGTCATGCTCCAGGAGGGCGGCTTCCCCTCCGACCTCACCGTGCTGGAGACCGTGCGGATGTGGTCGGCGTGCACCACCGGCGCCCGCCCCGCCGGCGAGGCCCTGGACATGGTCGGCCTCACCAGCCGGGCCGACGTGCGGGTCAAGCAGCTGTCCGGCGGCGAGAAGCGGCGTCTGGACCTGGCGCTGGCTCTCACCTCGCGGCCCGAGGTGCTCTTCCTGGACGAACCGACCACCGGGCTGGACGCCGAGGGGCGGCGCGACACCTGGGATCTGATCCGGGCACTCCGTGAGTCCGGCACGACCGTCCTGCTGACCACGCACTATCTGGAGGAGGCCGAGTCCCTCGCGGACCGGCTGGCCATCATGCACCAGGGACGGATCGTGACAGCCGGGACGACCGCCGAGGTCACCGCCGCGCACCCGGCCCGGATCCGCTTCACCCTGCCCGACGGCGTACCGGCCGGGCGCCTTCCCCTCTCGTTGCGGGCCGGCGCGGAGGGGCAGCGGGTGGAGATCCGTACCTCCACACTCCAGGAGTCCCTGCACGAACTGCTCGGCTGGGCACAGCAGTCGGGCGTGGAACTGCTCGGGCTCGACGCCCGCTCCGCCTCCCTGGAGGAGGCGTTCCTGCAGATCGCGAACACCCAGCTCCGCTCGCGGGCCGACGACCCGCGCAGGGCGGGGCCCCGGCACGGGTCCGCCGCCCCGCACCCGGACGGCAGCACTCCGAACGAGACGAAGAAGGTGACGGCATGACCACGCCCACCGCCCTCGCGGAGGGCCGCACGGCCCCCGGCCCGGGCCCCTCCCCCTCCAGCCGGTCCGCCTCGCTCCGGCGGCTGAACGCTCTCGCCCGCGCCGAACTGATCCTGCTGATCCGCAACCGGTCCGCGATCTTCGTGGCCCTGGTGCTGCCGATCGTGATGATCTTCTCGATCCGGGCCTCGCTCGAACAGATCGACCTCGCCGGCACCGGGCTCTCCGTCGCGGGCGCCGCCCTCACCGGCGGCATCGGCATCGTGCTGGTCCAGGTCGTCTACATGAACCTCGTCACCGGCTACGTCACCCGGCGCGAGGAACTCGTCCTCAAGCGGCTGCGCACGGGCGAGGTCACCGACCGGGAGATCCTGATCTCCACGGCGCTGCCCTCCGTGGCGCTGGCGGTCATCCAGAGCGTGCTGCTCGTGGTGGCGGGCGCGATCGCCTTCGACCTGACCGCGCCGAAGCGGCCGGAGCTGTTCCTGCTGGGCCTGCTCGCGGGCTTCGTGATGATGTCCGCGCTCGCCGCGGCGACCTCCGCGATGACCCGGACGGTCCAGACCTCGCAGATCACCACCCTGCCGCTGTTCTTCGTCTCGCTCTTCGCCTCCGGGATCATCGTCCCGCTGGACGTCTTCCCGGACAGGCTGGCCGCCGTCTTCGAGCTGCTGCCGCTGACCGGGGTGATGACCCTCGTACGGCACGGCTGGCTCGGCGGCGTGGAGACCGGCGACCTGCTCACGGCCGCCGTGGCGGCGCTGGCCTGGACCGCCTTCGCGGTGTTTGCTGTGCGACGGTGGTTCCGCTGGGACCCGCGCGGCTGACGTGAAGGAGCTGAGGGGCGTGATCGGTCGGGTACGGGGCTGGCGGCGCGGCTGGCACGAGCGCAGCAAGCTCCAGCGCATCGACCTCTACACGCGGGTGACGCTCTACTCGATCACCTGGTTCTTCGCGGTGTCCTGGGGCCTGCTGCCGCTCGGCGACGCCCTGGACAGCGGGTCGGTGGCGGTAGCCCTCGCCGCCGCGTTCCTCGTCGCCAACGTCACCCAGTCCGTGCTGAGCAACCGCAATCTCTCGGCCGCCTTCGACCACTACCGGGGGGCCGGCCCGTTCCCTCCCGGGCGGTTGCGGCTGCCCGTCGCGCTCCAGGCGGTGATGACCGGCGCACTGGTGGCGCTCGCGTCGGTGAACGCCGTCAAGGACCAGGGACTGGTTCTGCTGGTCCTGGACCTGCCCGTGGCGTTCGCCATCCCGTACGTCCTGCTCATCCCGGTCCGGAGGTTCCTGGGTCTCAGCGCCGTCTACGCGGCGCTCGTCGTGGCCCTCCTGGCGGCCGTGGGCGTGCCGGGCGGGGCGCTGATCGGGGCGACCACCTCACTGGTCGTCGTCACCCTGCTGGTGCTCGTCTCGACCCGGCCGAGCATCTGGAGCCTGTCCGTGATGTGGCAGGCGGAGGAGGCGCGGGACATGCAGGCGCGCCTCGCGGTGGCGGAGGAGCGGCTGCGGTTCGGCCGGGACATGCACGACGTGCTGGGCCGGAACCTGTCGGTGATCGCCCTGAAGAGCGAGCTGGCGGTGGAGCTGGCCCAGCGCGGGAACGCCGCGGCGGTGGACCAGATGGTCGAGGTGCAGCGGATCGCCCGGGCCTCGCAGCAGGAGGTCCGCGATGTCGTACGCGGCTACCGGGAGGCCGATCTGCCGACCGAACTCATGGGCGCGCGTGGCGTGTTGCAGGCCGCCGGGATCACCGTCACGGTCGAAGGGGCCGACGGCCCGGCGGGTATCGGAGCTCCGGCAGCCGTCCAGGCCGCGCTCGGCTGGGTGGTGCGCGAGACCGCGACGAACGTCCTGCGCCACGGCGACCCGCGCCACTGCTGGATCCGGCTCGCGCGGACGCGGGACGCGGTGGTCCTGGAGGTCGAGAACGACGGGGCCGGCACGACGGATCCGCTCGGCGGTCCGGACGACGGCGGTGGTTCGGGCCTCGCCGGACTCCGTGAACGGCTCGGGGCGCTCGGCGGGACGCTCAGCGCCGGAGCCGCCGGGGAGGACCTCTTCCGGGTGACGGCGACGGTCCCGCTGACGGCCCCCCGCCCGACGCCCTCCACCTCCGCCTCCTCTTCCCTCTCCACCCCCTCCTCTCCCTCCGCCCCCTCCTCTCCCGACACCGCTTCCGCTCCTCCGGAGGAACGATGACCACCGCGCAGCCCCTGCGGGTCCTGCTGGCCGACGACGAGCACCTGATCCGGGGTGCGCTGGCCGCGCTGCTCGCCCTGGAGGAGGACCTCGTCGTGGTCGCGGAGGCGGCGAGCGGGCCCGAGGCGCTGGCGATGGCGCTGGCGCACCGGCCCGATGTCGCCGTCCTGGATCTCCAGATGCCGGGTGCGGACGGTGTGAAGGTCGCCACATCGCTGCGGACCGAACTGCCCCACTGCCGCACCATGATCGTGACCAGCCACGGCCGTCCCGGGCACCTCAAGCGGGCGCTGGCCGCCGGCGTACGGGGGTTCGTCCCGAAGACCGTCAGCGCCCGCCGGCTCGCCGAGATCATCCGTACCGTCCACGCCGGAAACCGTTACGTGGATCCGGAGTTGGCGGCCGACGCCATCTCCGCCGGGGACTCCCCGCTGACCGCCAGGGAGGCCGAGGTGCTCGAACTGGCGGCGGACGGGGCGCCGGTCGCGGAGATCGCGGAACGGGCCTCGCTGTCCCAGGGGACCGTACGCAACTACCTGTCATCGGCCGCCACCAAGATCGGTGCGGAGAACCGGCACACGGCAGTGCGTCTCGCCCGCGAGCGGGGTTGGGTATAGTAGGCCTCGCGCTTCGGCGCACTGCGGACGTAGCTCAGTTGGTAGAGCGCAACCTTGCCAAGGTTGAGGTCGCCAGTTCGAACCTGGTCGTCCGCTCCGGAAGGAGAAGGCCCCGGTCCTCGTGGACCGGGGCCTTCTGCGTATCCCCGTCGGCTACGACCAGTTGGTGCCGGTCAGCACCTCGTACGCCTCGATGTACTTGGCGCGGGTCGCGTCCACGATCTCCTGCGGCAGCGCCGGGGGCGGCTGCTCGCTCTTCCGGTCCCAGCCGGAGGCCGGCGAGGTCAGCCAGTCACGCACGAACTGCTTGTCGTAACTGGGCTGCGCGCGGCCGGGCTGCCAGGTGGCGGCGGGCCAGAAGCGGGAGGAGTCCGGGGTCAGCACCTCGTCGGCGATGATCAGCCGCTCGGTCCCGTCCTCGGTGGTCTCGAAGCCGAACTCGAACTTGGTGTCGGCCAGGATGATGCCGCGCTCGTGCGCGATGTCCCGGGCCCGGCGGTAGACGTCGAGCGTCGTGCGCCGCAGCTCGGCCGCCGTCTCCACACCGACGGAGCGGGCGATGTCCTCGTAACTGACGTTCTCGTCGTGCTCGCCGACGGCCGCCTTGGTGGCCGGGGTGAAGATCGGGCCGGGCAGCTCGGATCCGTTGACCAGGCCCTCGGGAAGACCGATGCCGCAGACCGTACGGGTGGCGTCGTACTCGACCAGCCCGGAGCCGGTCAGATAGCCGCGGGCCACACACTCGACCTCGACCATGCGCAGCGACTTGCAGATGAGGGTGCGGCCCGCCCAGTCGGCCGGGGCGCCCGGGGGCAGCTCGGTGGAGATGACGTGGTTGGGGACCAGGTCGGCGAGCTGGTCGAACCACCAGAGCGAGAGCCGGGTGAGGACGCGGCCCTTGTCGGGGATCTCGGTGGGCAGGACCCAGTCGTACGCGGAGATACGGTCGCTGGCGACCATCACGAGGTCGCCCGCCTCGTTCCGGTACAGGTCACGCACCTTGCCGGTGTGCAGGTGGGTGAGGCCCGGAACCTCGACGGGCTCGGGCTTTTCTACAAAACCGGACACGGTGCCTCCGCGTAGATTGATCCAGGAGCGGTTCCGATTGTCCCGTACGCAGGACGCGGAACGCGCGCCGGGCCCGGCCCCGATGCCGTCGCGCCGGTCAGTCGCGCTTGCAGATCCGGTCGAGGAGGTTGGCCGTGGCCCGCTGGATCCGGGGGTCCGTGTGGCCGGGGCGGTCCAGGGCCGGGGACCAGGCGAAGGTGCCGGAGGCGAAGACGAGTGCGCCGGAGGGGGCCTGGTAGAGCGAGGTCTCCTGGTGGCGGGTGGCGCCCTCGGAGTCCTCGTACGGGGAGTGGGCGAGCAACATCCTGGTGTCGTGCTCGGGCAGGCTGGTGCGCGGGAAGTAGCGGTCGGCCTCACCGGCGACCAGGCCCGGGATCTCGTCGCCCTCGACCGCGCCCGTGGCGTCCCAGAGCCAGTGCTCGGCGTTGCGCACGACCAGCGGGCGGGGCTCGGGCACCCGGCCCGCGTACTGGATGCCCAGGAGCTGCTGCTCGGGCCGGTCCACCTCGCGCCACAGGGCGGACTTTCCGGGCCCCCGGCGTTTGCGGCAGGTCAGCAGCCGGTCCGCCTCGCCGGAGGCGGACGGGGCCAGGCCCACCTGCCAGTACATGGTGTTGGCGGAGAGGAAGACGAGCGAGGTGCCGGAGTCCCGGGCGCGCTCGGCGGCCCGGCGCATCGGCAGCGACCAGTACTCGTCGTGGCCGGGGAAGACCAGGCCCCGGTAGCGGCTGGGGTCGACGCGGCCCGCGTGCAGGTCGCGGGCGTCGGCGTAGGCGAGGTCGTAGCCGTACCGCTCGGCCCAGCGGATGAAGTCGTACGCGTGTCCCACGTGCAGCGGCAGGCCCGATCCGGCGTACGGACGGTCGAAGGAGATCGTGACGGCGGCGTCCTCCTCGCCGAGCAGCCGCCCCCGCTCGTCCCACGCGTGGTAGAGGCTGGCGCCGGTGCGGCCGTCCTCCGGGTAGAGGTTGTACGCCTGCCAGGTGATGTCGGGCAGCAGGAGCAGCAGGTCGGCGGGATGGTCGTGGCGGACGGTGAAGGGGATGTGCGAGCGGTAGCCGTCGGCGGTGGTCAGGACGGCCACATACGCGCCGACCGACCAGTAGCTCGGGATCTGGAGCCGCCAGGACATCCACCAGTGGTGGCAGGAGACGGTCCGGTCGGCGGCGAGCGGCGGGGGCTGGACGATGCCGGAGAGCCGCGGGCTCGTGGTGATCTTCGCCGCGCCGTCGCCGCCGTAATGACCGATCCGGTAGACGTCGACGGAGAACTGCTGGGGCGGGTCCACGGTGATGTGGAAGTCGATGGCCTCGCCGGGGGCCGCGGCGCCGGGCGAGACGAAGCCCTTGATCTGACGGTGCACGTCGTCGGCGGTACGGGTGCCGCCCCCGGTGGAGCGGGCGAGGTCGGCGTACCAGGGGACGACCTGGCCGGTGTCGTCGAAGTAGTTCTCGCTGCCGCGCAGCCAGGGCAGCGGGCCCTGCCCGAAGGGATCGCTCACCGCGTGCGCGAGGGCACCCGACTCCCACCGGCGAATCTGCTCCGCCCCCATGCCGCGCCCCTCCCTCGGATCCCCCGGAGCCGGACGACTCCGTGGACCCTTCGGACAACTCTGGTGCGCCGAGTGTCAGCGCCGATCCCCAGCACATCACATAACGCATGCACCCCGTCACCCTTCGTCGTGAATTGACGGGAACGGAACCTTTCCTTCCGAATTCCGGACTCCGTGTCGCGGGCACCCCCGGTACGGCTCGGACGCTTCGGTACGGCTGCGCGGTTCACACCAGCCGGACCGGTTTGTCGGAACGCACGCCGACCTCGGCGAGCCAGGACAGCAGCGGGTCCGGGTCGCCGTCCTCGACCAGGCTGAGGACCGGGGCCGCGAGGTCCGCCCGGCGTTCGCCGCCGACGAGCAGCGCGGGGCCGTCCAGCCAGTCCAGGCCGGGGGCCGCGCCCGCCGTGTCCACGGCCGCGCAGCAGACCATGGCCGCGACGTGGTCGGCGAGCAGCTCGGTGCCCGTACGCGGCGGCTGGAGCGGGAAGAGGGGCAGCGGTCCCGGCCCCCAGAGGTCGAGAGGGTCCTCGGCCGCGCCGGAGTCGAGGCCGGCCGGACCCGAACCGCCGTTCCCCTGACCACCGTGTCCGGGGCCGCCGTGTCCCGGGCGCTCGGCCTCCTCGCGGGCGACCGCGGCGCCGATGCGCGCCGCGACCTCCTCGCCCGGGCCACCGGGCCCGGACAGATGCTCCATGACCCGGGCCAGGGTGGGGACGTCCGGGTCGCCGGCGGAGGCCCGGGGGACGCCCAGGGTGTCCAGGACCCGGTGCAGCCGGGCCGCTTCCGTACGCCACTTCCGGTCGACGACCTCGTCGGGATACTGCTGCCAGTCCACCGGCGCCCAGTCCGGACCGCTCTCGGCGGGGCCGCCGTGGAAGAGCCGGGCGGCGAGCAGGGACGCCGCCTCGTCGGCCACGCCGGGCTCCTCCAGCAGGTCGCACGCGGGCCGCTCGCCCAGGCGGAGGGCGAAACCGTCGGCCAGCCGGTCCCGGCGGGAGAGCTCGGTGAGCGCGGAGACGACCCCGGCGTCCAGCCGGGAAGGCCAGCGGCCCATCCGCCAGGCGGGCAGCGCCACCCGGGTCAGCAGCCGGTCCCAGCCGGCGTAGGCGAGGCCGACCTGTTCCTGGGCGGCGATGCGCAGCCCGTAGTCGACCGTCTGGGCCCGCATGGACGCGGCGGCGGCCACACAGCGCTCCATCTCGGCGGCATGGTCCCGGCAGGCCCGCAGCAGCAGCCGGGCGACCCAGCCGGCGAAGGCGAGCGGCGCCCCGCGCACCGCGCCCCGGCCGGGGGCGGCGGCATCGGCGATCGCCGCGTCCAGGCCGCGTACGAAACGGCGGGCGGCGGCTATGTCGGGGTGCGCGGACGGGCCGGTGCCCGCCACCACGGGGGCGAGGACCGCGCGGAGCTCGGCGACCCGCATCCACCACAGGAACGGCGAGCCGATGACCAGGACGGGTGCGGTGTCCCCGGCCCCGCCCTCCGCCGGGGTCCGCCGGCCCCGTCGGAGCGCGCGGTGGGTGCGGTCCTCCAGCCAGCTGTCGCAGTCCGGGGTCAGCGCCATGGCCGAGGGGGCGGGCACGTCGAGCCGGTCGGCCAGGTCCCGGACCAGGCGGTAGAGGTCGGGGGCCCCTTCCTCCGGCACGGGGACGGTCGGGCTCATGGCGGGCCGTGCGCGGGCCACGGAGACGGCGACCAGGACGGTCACCAGCAGCACGACGACCGCGACGCCGAGCACCGTCCAGCGCACGGCGTCCCAGACCGGACCTGCCAGGTGGCCCTGCGCGCCCGCCGCGAACAGCACGACGGCGACGGCCGCGGGCAGGATCGCCACGGCCAGTGCCCTGCTGCGGATCCGCAGCAGGGCGAGCGCTCGCGCCTGTGCGGCCCGCGCACCCAGCTCCTCACCCACATCGATACCGGACACGGCCGGACGTCACCCCCTCTGCCCCTCGACGGTGTTGCTCACTCCCCCACTGTGGCACCCGTCACCGACATCGCAATGCCGGTGGGCCAAGTGCCGGAACGCTTGCGCCGCACCCTAGTTGGGGCTCCGGCGACCGTCATCCGGATGGCCCAGTCGTCACCCGATGGAATGGCTTTGGGTAAAGCTGCTGACGTGTTCGCGCCCATGGGCAAGCGGCCGGCCGGGGCGGGCGCGGACAGGGGGCGGCCCCTCGCGCCTGCCGCGTACGCCGGTGGCGTACGGGGGCGGGCGGAGGGGCCGCGAAGACCCTCGTGTGCCGGCGGGTCAGCCCTGGGAGGCCTTGAGGGCGATGTCCGTACGGTGCTGGGAGCCGTCCAGGCGGATCCGGCCGAGCGCGGTGTAGGCGCGCTCCCGCGCCGCCGTGAGGTCCTTGCCGGTCGCGGTCACCGAGAGCACCCGGCCGCCCGCGCTGAGCACCGCGTCGCCCTCGGCGCGGGTCCCGGCGTGCAGGACGTACGCGTCGGGTCCATCCTGCGCCGCGACGTCCGCGAGCCCGTCGATCGGGTCGCCGGTGCGCGGGGTGTCCGGGTAGTTGTGCGAGGCGATGACCACGGTGACGGCCGCGTCGTCGCGCCAGTTCAGCGGCGGGAGGACATCGAGGGTGCCGTTGGCGGAGGCGAGCAGGACACCGGCGAGCGGGGTCTTCAGCCGGGCCAGGACGACCTGGGTCTCCGGGTCGCCGAAGCGGGCGTTGAACTCGATGACCCGCACGCCGCGCGAGGTGATCGCGAGGCCCGCGTAGAGCAGCCCGGAGAAGGGCGTGCCCCGGCGGCGCAGCTCGTCGACGGTCGGCTGGAGGACGGTTTCGAGAACCTCGTCGACCAGCTTGGGGTCGGCCCACGGAAGCGGGGAGTAGGCGCCCATGCCGCCGGTGTTCGGGCCCTCGTCGCCGTCCGATGCGCGCTTGAAGTCCTGGGCGGGCTGGAGCGGCAGCACGGTGGTGCCGTCGGTGATCGCGAAGAGGCTGACCTCGGGGCCGTCGAGGAACTCCTCGATGACCACGCGGTCGCAGGACAGCGCGTGGGCGCGGGCCACGGCCACGTCCTCGGTGACGACGACTCCCTTGCCCGCCGCGAGGCCGTCGTCCTTGACGACGTACGGGGCGCCGAAGGCGTCGAGGGCCTCCTCGATCTCCGCGGGGGTGGTGCAGACGTAGCTGCGGGCGGTGGGGACTCCGGCGCCGGCCATGACGTCCTTGGCGAACGCCTTGGAGCCTTCCAGCTGCGCGGCTTCACCGGACGGACCGAAGCAGGGGATGCCGGCCGCGCGGACGGCGTCGGCGACCCCGGCGACGAGCGGCGCCTCCGGGCCGACGACCACCAGCCCGGCGCCCAGCTCGGTCGCGAGGCGCGCGACGGCGTCACCGTCGAGCGCGTCGACCGGGTGCAGTTCGGCCACCTCTGCGATGCCGGCGTTGCCGGGGGCGCAGTACAGAGCGGTGACATCGGGGTCGAGGGACAGAGAGCGGCACAGGGCGTGTTCGCGGGCGCCGCCGCCGATGACGAGGACCTTCACGGGGTGCAGCCTAGCCGCCGGGCGCGGGGAGCCCCGACGGCCGCCGGTCCGTGGACGGACCACAGCGGCCTCCCGGCCCGTCGTACCCGTCGAGGCCGGGGCGCCGCCTCACTGCTCGTTCGGGAACTCCTCGACCACGGTGGCGCCCAGCTCGCGGACGATCAGCTCGTGGCCGGAGAGGGCGGAGTCGACGAGATCCGGGTCGTCGGCCTCCGGGGTGTCGTCCTCGGGGGCGACGGATCGCGGCGGCTCCGCCCCGTACGCACTGGGGGAGGCCTCGGGGGCGGGCGCGGCCTCCCGGACCTGCGGCGGCGCGGAGGAGGGCGGCGACTGCTGGGCGGACGGGGCGTGCCCCTGCTGCGGGGCGGAGGACTGCTGCGGCGGGGGCGCGTGCTGGGGCCGGGGCTCGTACGCGACCGGGGCCGCCGGTGCGGCCGGGGCGGGCTGGTACTGCGGGGCGGGGCGTCCGCCGCCTCCGCCGGACTGAGGGGGCGTCCCGCCGCCGGAGGGGTCGACGACCGCTTCGATGCGCCACTGGGCGTTGAAGCGCTCGACGAGGGCCTGCTTGAGGATCTCCTCGCTGCCGCTGCTCGCGAAGTTGTCACGGGCACCGGCGTTGAGGAAGCCGAGCTGGAGCGTCGTGCCGTCGAACCCGGCGACCTGGGCGTTCTGGCTGAGCAGGATCCAGGTGAAGCGGCGGCGGCTCTTGACCGCCTCCAGGATGTCCGGCCACATGTTCCGCACCTGGGCGGCGCCCTGCGCCATGCTCTGGCCGCCCTCGGGCGCGGCCGGGGCCGCGGGGGCTGCCGGGGCCTGGGCGACCGGGGCCGCGGGCGGCGGGGTGGCGGCGGGGGCCGGGCCGCTGCCGGGGGCGGACGCGGTGGGCCAGCCGCCGGGGCGACGGGCCTGGTCCCCGGCGCCTGCTCCTGCTCCCGCGGCGGCGGGCCAGGACCCGGGCCGCTGGGCGGGCTCGGGGGCGGGTGGAGCGGGGGCCTGCGGGGCGGGCGGGTAGGCCTGGGCAGGGGCGGGCGGTGCGGAGGCGGCCGGGGCGGGCGCCGCAGGGGCAGGCGCCTCGCCCCGTACGGCGGCACGGGCGACGTCCGGACCGGCGGGGGCCACGGGGGCGTGGGCCTGCGGGGCGTGCGCCTCGGGCCCCGGCACGTACCCCATGGGAGCAGCGCCGGCGGGCGGAGCGGCGAACGAGGCGGCAGCGGCGGCCGAGGCCCCGCGCTCCAGCCGGTCGAGCCGGGCCTGCAGCGACCGCTCGTCGTCGTAGGCGGCGGGCAACAGGACCCGGGCGCAGATCAGCTCCACCTGGAGGCGCGGCGAGGTGGCCCCGCGCATCTCCGTGAGCCCGTCGTTGACCAGGTCGGCGGCGCGGCTCAGCTCGGCGGCTCCGAAGACGGAGGCCTGGGCCTGCATGCGCTCGACGACATCGGCGGGGGCGTCGATGAGCCCCTTCTCCCCCGCGTCCGGCACGGCGGCGAGGATCACCAGATCACGCAGCCGCTCCAACAAGTCCGCCACGAACCGTCGCGGGTCGTTGCCGCCCTCGATGACCCGGTCCACGACCTCGAAGGCGGCGGCCCCGTCACCGGCGGCGAAGGCGTCGATGATCGAGTCGAGCAGCGAGCCGTCGGTGTACCCGAGGAGCGAGGTGGCCATGGCATACGTCACACCGTCGTCGCCCGCACCGGCCAGCAGCTGGTCCATGACGGACATCGAGTCACGCACGGACCCCGCGCCTGCGCGCACGACGAGCGGCAGGACGCCGTCCTCGACGGGGCTGTTCTCCCGCCCGCACACATCGGCGAGATAGCTGCGGAGGGTCCCGGGAGGAACGAGCCGGAACGGATAGTGGTGCGTACGCGACCGGATCGTCCCGATGACCTTCTCGGGCTCGGTCGTCGCGAAGATGAACTTGAGGTGCTCCGGCGGCTCCTCGACCACCTTCAGCAGGGCGTTGAAGCCCGCCGGGGTGACCATGTGCGCCTCGTCGATGATGTAGATCTTGTAACGACTGGAGGCGGGCCCGAAGAACGCCTTCTCGCGCAGGTCACGGGCGTCGTCCACACCACCGTGCGAGGCGGCGTCGATCTCGATCACATCGATGGACCCCGGCCCGTTGCGCGCGAGGTCCCGGCAGGACTGGCACTCCCCGCACGGCGTGGGGGTGGGCCCCTGCTCGCAGTTCAGACAGCGGGCGAGGATGCGCGCGCTGGTCGTCTTTCCACAGCCGCGCGGCCCGCTGAACAGGTACGCGTGATTGACCCGGTTGTTCCGCAGGGCCTGCTGGAGCGGGTCAGTGACATGCTCCTGACCGATGACCTCGGCGAACGACTCGGGGCGGTAGCGGCGGTACAGCGCAAGGGACGACACATCTACGAGGTTATCGGGGCCGACTGACAACCGAACCCACGTCGCCCGGGCATCCGCCCGCTCAAGGCCCCCCGGAAACGCAAGGGCCCCCCACGCACCCGCCAGAGCCGACCTACCCTTGCTGCCTTCCGGCCCTGGGGGAGTTCAGTCAGATAGCGCCACGTGAGGGGCTGACGCCCACCTTAGCGGATCCCCACCCCCTCCGGTCCACCCGCCCGCCCCCACGGACCGACCTGCGGACCCTCTCCGGACGATCTCCGGGGAACGTGTTCGCGAGCACCCTCCAACGTCTTGTATTGTTTGCGGCGGAGGATTCGCCTAGTGGCCTAGGGCGCACGCTTGGAAAGCGTGTTGGGGGCAACCCCTCACGAGTTCGAATCTCGTATCCTCCGCCATTGCTCTCACCGGGCAATACGTTGAAGGGCCCCACCGTTCGCGGTGGGGCCCTTCGGCGTTGGTGGTCTCAGCCCTGGTCTCACTCATTTCCGACACAAGAGACATTTCATTCCTTCTCTTTGCCGTCGAAGGGGCGAGTCACAGGGCATCGCCTTCACTCAGAAGCGGGTTTCTGCCGACTCAGGACGCAGGCGTCCCCCGCGATCCGCCATTCTGGGTCTGTGCAGGGCCGATTCCGGTCGGAGACCACCGGCACTCGTCTTTGTGAGGTGTCCCCATCGGCAAGCCCAGCGGATCGACTCTCGCCACGTGGCTGAGTGATCTGGAAGTCGCCCGGCTTGAGCGGGTCCTGGCGGCTCGCCCGGATGCCGTGTCCCCGCCGGAGCCACGATCGTTCGGCGAACTCGCGGACCGCCTTCAGCGCCCGGCGTCGGTGGCCCGGGTGCTGCCCGGGCTCGCGCTGGCACACCTGCAGGTATCCGAGGCACTGGCGGCATTGGGGCCCGTTCCATGTGCCGCCCTGGCCGATCTTCTGGATGCGACCGGAACGGAGAGCACTCGCGGGCTGGACGCGGCCTTGGAGGCGCTGGCCGACCGCGCACTCGTCTGGCCGGACGGCGAAGGGCTGCTGCGCATGGCAGCGCCGTTGCGGCAGGCGTGGGACGCGCCGCTGGGGCTGGACGCTCCGCTCACCCGGCTCCTGGCGGACACGACCTCCGAGGAACTGCGCCGCATGCTGGTGACCCTGGGCATCCCGTCGCCCGGCACCACCAAGAAGCATCGGCTGACCGCCCTGCTGGAACACCACAGCAATCCGGAGCAGGTGGCCGCGGTGATCGCTTCGGCACCTGCGTCCACCCGGAAGCTGCTTGAGCGGCGAGCCTCTCACCAGGGTGAACAGGCTCAATCACCGACGCGTTTGATCACGTTCACGGCCCCTTCGGCCGACTCCGAGGCGGGTGAGCGCTGGGCACTGGAGCGGGGGCTGCTGGTCCAGGACCGGTACTCGGGGTACGGATCCCCACGCATGCCCGCCGAGGTGGCGCTCGCACTGCGCGGAGTCGGCTGGCACGCCCCCTTCGAGCCCGTCCCGCCCGCCGTGCGGACGGCGTCCGTCACCTCGGCGGAAGTGGACCGGGAGGCGGCGGCAGCCGCCACGGCGTTCGCCGCACATGCCGCGTCGGTTCTGGCGACGTGCTCCGCTGCTCCGCCGGTCCTGCTGAAGTCCGGCGGGGTCGGAGCACGTGAGCTGTCCCGGATCAGCAAGGCGGCGCAGTGCGACGACATCGTCGTACGCCTTGTTCTGGAGACGGCGTACGACGCCGGTCTGCTGGCCCGGGACGGCGACCGGGTCGCGGCAACGGACGGATACGACACCTGGGCGGAACGAGAACCAGCGGAGCAGCTCACCGCGCTTATCCACACCTGGCGGACACTGCCGCTGACTCCGGCCCAGGCCCGCGACGAGGACGGCAAGGTACTGCCCGCGCTCGCCGGAACACCGCCCTGCGGCGGCTGCGTACAGGCCCGAGAGGGGCTCCTCGCCGCCGCAGCGGAGTTCCCGGCGCACCAGGGAGTGCACAGCCCCGCGGAGCTGGGGCCGGTGGTTGCCTGGCACCGCCCGCTCGCCGAACAACTCCCCCAGGACACCACACCCTTCGCCACCGCAATCCGGGAAGCGGAACTGCTCGGGGTCGTCGCCCGCGGCTGCCTGTCCCCCATCGGTGCCGCTCTGCGGGCCGACGACACCGACGCCACCGAAACGCTCGCCGCTGCCTGTGAGCGGCTGCTGCCGGCAGCCACCAGGGCAGCCCGTTTCGGCGCGGACCTCACCGCCGTTGTCACCGGCACACCGTCCGCCCGCCTCGCCGCACTGCTGGACACCGTCGCGGACAAGGAAGCCGGTGGCACGGCATCGGTGTGGAGGTTCAGCCCCACAACCGTTCGGCGTGCCCTGGACACGGGCCGCACGGCGGATGCCATCGCGGCCGACCTGGGCGCCATCGCGGTCGGCGCCCTCCCCCAGCCGCTGTTGTACCTGATCAACGACTCCGCACGCACTCACGGCCGTGTGCGCATCGCCCCCGCTGCCTGTGTGATCCATGGCGAAGAAGCCGCCCTCCTCGCCGAACTCGTCACTCACAGAAAGCTCGCCGCCCTCGGCCTACGCGTGTTGGCACCGACCGTGCTGGTCAGCCGGACCCCACTCGACAAGACGCTGGCCGCGCTCCGGGCCGCCGGCTACGCCCCCGTCGCCGAGAGTGCCGACGGAACCGTACGCGTCGAGAAGACCCGGCGCCGACGTGCCGCCGCCCCGGTCCCGGTCCCGGCACTCCCAGGACAGCGGCAGCGGTCCGTGCCGACGGTGACTCGGATGAATCCGGTGACCGTCGACCTGAGCGCGCTGGCCGCCAGGCTGCGGGCCGCCCCGCCGACACTCCCGGCTCCCGACCCGTTCGGCACCGGGGTCCCCTACGGCACGGACACCGAGGAGATCGTCGCCGCGTACGCGAAGAACCTGGCGTACAGCGATGTCCGCCAGCTCGCCCATGCCGTCGACGTCGGCACAGCCATCACGGTCGAGTACGTCGCCGCCTCGGGCAACCGGACGGTACGCATCCTCAGCGAGCTCGTGCTCGACCCGCCCTACCTGTACGCCTGGTGCCACCTGCGCGACGACGAACGGGTCTTCACCCTCTCCCGCATCCACGGCATCATGCCCGGGTAGCGGGGATCCGCGTCGTGGCTCGGTGTTCGGCCGGTCACTGCGGCCATGCCCCGCCACCAAGCACTGCGACGAGCCGCCACTACGATCGCCGACCATGGACTGGGTCGAGCGCACCGCGCGGTTGAGGCAGTGGACCAGGAGCGGGGCACGGGCTCCGCACAAGCCGTTGCTGTTCCTGTACGCGCTCAGCCGGTTCCAGCAGGACGCCGACGACGAGCTGCGGTACAGCACGGTGGAGCAGGACCTGCGGCGGCTCCTCGCCGAGTACGGTCCTGGGAACAGGACGACGCCCGCCTATCCCTTCCATCATCTGGTGAGTGACGGCGTGTGGGAGGTGCGCACCGAGCGCGGTCCGGGCAGCCCCGGGACCGGGGTCAGGGAGCTACGCGCAACCGGCGCCGCTGGGCGGCTGACGCCGGAGCTACGGGCGGCGCTGCGGCGGGATCCGACCCTGCTCGGCCGAATGACACGCGTACTCCTCGATCTGAACTTCCCGCCCTCGCTCCACGGCGAGCTGTGCGAAGCCGTCGGCCTGGAACTGGAGGAGGCAGAGACCGGACTGGTCTCGGCCAAGCGCAGGCAGCGGGACCGGCGCATGCGGGAGATGGTCCTGACGGCGTACGAGTACCAGTGCGCCTTCTGCGGGTACGACGGCAGGATCGGCACGGCGCCGGTCGGGCTTGAGGCCACCCATGTCCGCTGGTGGGCGTTCGACGGGCCGGACGACCTCGAGAACGGGCTGTGCCTGTGCTCGCTGCACCACAAGCTGTTCGACAAAGGCGTACTCGGTCTCGGCGAGGGCCACCGCATCCTGGTCTCACAGAGCTTCGTCGGCCGCAGCACCGCCGCCCGCGAGCACGTCATCACGCTCGCCGGCCGTCCGGTCATCGGCCCCCAGCCGGGTGTCCGCCCCATCGCCCCCGCCCATCGTTCCTGGCATACCAGTCAGGTCTTCCAAGGCAGCCCACGTCCCGCCACGACCGCCTGAACGCCGACCTGGCGGTCACGCAAGCGCACTGGTACGGAGCGTGATACCAGGAGTATGGTCTCTTGTATGGCCACGAAGAAGGTAACGGTGACGATTCCCGAGGATCTCCTGGACGAGATCCGCGCGGAGGCGGCAGAACGGGGAATGTCGGCGTACGTCGCCGAGGCGTTGCGCTTCAAGCGCGACCGGGACCGGCTGCGGGAACTGTCCGACTGGCTGCAGGAGGAGTACGGCCCCCTCACCGAGGAGGAGCGCACAGCAGCGTTCGAGGAACTGGAGGACCTCGACGCCGAACACGAGCGCCGCCGCGCCGCTGGAAAGCACAACGCCGGAGAGGCCGCGTGAAGAAGCGTGCCACTGAGCACAAGCACCGGCCGTTGCGCGTCTTCGTGCTCGGCTGCGAAGCCCTGTCCCTGGCTGTGCGCGGCGACCGGAAGATGATCGCCTGGCTCGACCTCGCGGCCCGGGGTGAAGCCGAGGTGGTGACGTCTCCGCTGACGCTGGTCGAGGCGTACGACGGCAGAACCACCGAGCAGCGCTGGGACTGGGTGCTCTCCCGGCTCAAGGTCGCCGACATCGGGAAGGACGAGGCCCGCCAGGCCCGCCGCCTCCTGGCCGACGCCAAGCTGCACGGCCACAAGTACGCGATCGACGCGGTGCTCGCCGTCATCGCGCGACAGCAGAAGGGTCAGGTCGCCGTCTTCACCTCGGACGTGGACGACCTGGAGAAGCTGGTCCCGGAGTCGATCATCGTCAAACAGGTGTGACCCGGCTCTCCGGTCTCGGTCTTGGTCTCATTCACCCTCGTCCAGCGCCGTCCTTCACCTACCCGACGCCCCGATCCGCCGCAGGCCAGAACGCTCCTGATCACTTCCGGACCCCCGGGCGAACATCTGGAAAGCGTGTTGGGGGCAACCCCTCACGCGTTCGAATCTCGTATCCTCCGCCATTGCTCTCACCGGGCAATACGTCGAAGGTCCCCGCTGCTTGCAGCGGGGACCTTCGACGTTGGTGATTGCAGTTTTGGTTGCAGTTTCCGGCTACCGCCCGTTGAGGCCGGGCCGGCACACGTTGCGGCCGGGCGACCGCAGTGCCCACGGTGCCCGGACGCCCTGCGACTGCTGCCGCAGGGCGTCACCCGGCGTCGGCCGTAGGGGAGCCCCTGTCGAGGGCCACCATGGCGACGTACGCCGGTCGGCAGGACATCGCGCAGCTGGTCCGGAAAGCCTCGATCCGCCTCATCGGCCGCCCCTGCGATGCCGGTACTGGACGAGCCCGGCAGCCGGTGACGACCGGTCAGCAAGTAGGCCCCGCCGCATGCCACCAGTCCAGCCACCGAGGAGGTCACCGCTCACGCCTTCCTCTCGCCCGCTCGGTCCCTCAGCATCTGGCCGGCATCGATCCGCAGTTCTTGCCCCGCGCCCCCGACGCGCACGCGAGCGTGGCGACCCTCGTCGCCCCCGCAGGGCAACGGCACCGCCCACCTGCGGACGCCCGCATTACTCCCCCGCGAGGAGCAGCAGATACCAGAGGCCGTGGACTGCGGTCATCGCGGGGAAGAAGGCCCAGGACAGCTGTACGCGCCGCTTGATGTCCACACCATCAGGCGCGGGATCCGCGGGAGTCAGTCGGGGCTGCACCGCCCGTCGGAGCTTCTTCGCGGACTGGTAGCCGCTGAGCCTCCCGCTCAACGAGGAGCCGACCGCGGGGCTTTTGAGGATACGGCCGTCCTTGAGCTCCACGCCGAGCCCGTCCGTGGTGAGGATCCGATGGATGAGACCGAACGGCACCCAGATGTCCGTCAGCCTGTTGTGCATCAGCAGCCCGTCCTCGCCCAGGACCACCCGGCATCTGAGGTACAGCCAGGACGGATAGCCCAGTGCCAGGCTCCATGGGAGCCCGTGAAGCGACCGTTGCCAGAGTGGCAGCGTCTCACCAGCCGGCTGGACGGCCGCGAGGAAGAAACCCAGGACAACCGAGAAGGAGAGCAGCACCACCCACGCACCGAACTCGGAGCTGCGCAGGATAGACATGGACTCCGGCTTCGATCTCACAGGTCCCTCCGCCCCCCTCGGCGACTACAGCGTGCCTCCTGCATCACAGGTCGCACCAGACGGGCTTGAAGGTCGAGATGCCGCATCCCTCGACGCCGAACACCGAGGCCAGGCCGTATCCGAGGCCCTGCCCCAACCTGTCGATGCGCAGTGCGTGCCTGCCTGTTGGCCGGGCGTGCTGACCGTTGCCGGCGCTTCGGTATGTCGGCCTTGCGGTCGGGACTCCACGGCCGCCCACAACCTCATAGCCTCCGTGCGGCCTCAACACCGTATGCACAGACAATCACAGTACGTAAGTGAACGGACAAGCTCATGTCGATTACGTACGCGGCAAGTACCGAGGGCTGGCTTGACTCAGTCGAGGATCGTGAAGATCGCCGGCGCGGCAGCGTGATCAGGCGGCATGCTGTTCCGCAGGCCGATTTCGTTGTCGAAGTGTTCGACAATCTCGCCGTTTCCGCCCCGGCGAGAAGGTCCCTCGACCGTGCGGGGAGCACGGGCCAGCAACCCGCGGGGCCGCTGAGGCCGCCCGCTGCCGCATCTCACCCGGCCATGGAGCCGGAGGGCCAGGCGCGGACCGCCGAAGACGGTGAGAGGGCCGGGTACGCAGACGACAGCCACGAGGAAGCCGGTTCCCGCAGCGCCCTCTTGACGGCCGTCATCCTCGCTCCCTGCTGGCGCCCGTCCCAGTGGTTGCAGTTCCGGTTGCCTTCACCTTCGTGCAGGGCCGTTCAGATGCCTCGCGCCCACCCTTCGATTCAGATCAGGACGGTCCTGACTCTGGCGGGACCCCCGGGCGAACATCTGGAAAGCGTGGTGGGGGCGACCCCTCACGCGTTCGAATCTCGTATCCTCCGCCATCGCTCTCACCGGGCAATACGTCGAAGGCCCCGACCGGGAGACCGGTCGGGGCCTTCTGCGTTCCCTGGTCGCAAGTGCCGTGGAGGCAGCCCCGTCGGGGCTGTGGCGCGGCGGCTGCAACGGACGTGTCCGTGGGCCGACGTCGTATCGGGTCCGCAGACACGAAACGTCCTCGGCAGGTTCAGCGGCACAAGGCGGTGTCCACGGCGCGTTCGAGGCTTCTCCGGGCCGCCTCGTCGGTGAGCTGCGTGGTGACCGCGACGTTGGTGGCGCGGCCGTCGTCGGTTGCGCCGCCACGGGTCTCGTACCCCGGAAAGCTGCCGCCATGGCCCCAGGCCAGGCCGCCGCACGGCAGCGGCCTGCTGACGAGTCCCAGTCCGTAGCGGGCGCCCGGGCCGAAGGTCGCTTCGGCCGGGACGGTGGAGCGCATCTGGGCGAGCTGGGCCGCCGGGAGGAGGCGGCCGGCCAGGAGCGCGGTGAAGAAGCGGTTGAGATCGGAGTTGGTGGAGATCATCTGTCCTGCCGCCCAACCCCAGGAAGGGTCGATCTCCGTGATGTCGCGCAGCGGAGTCTCCGCCGATTCCTGGTAGTAGCCGTGGGGGTGAGGCTCTCGGATGCTCGCGTCACCGGGAGCGGGGAAGTAGGTGTGGCGCAGCCCGATGCGCTTGATGACGCGCCGGTCGATCTCCTCGGCGAGAGGACGGCCGGTGACCTTCTGGACGATCAGGCCGGCGAGCACGTAGTTGGTGTTGCTGTACTTCCAGCTCTTCCCGGGGTCGAATTCGGCGGGGTACCGGAGAGCTGTGGCGAGCAGTTCGCGGGGGTCGTAGTACCGGACGTCGTCCCCGAGGTGGTTGCTGTACTCGGGGAGTCCGCTGGTGTGCTGGAGAAGGTGGCGGACGGTGATGCGGTTCCCGTCGATGCCCTCCCCCCGTACGAGGCCGGGCAGGTAGGTGTCGACATCGGCGTCAAGGCTCACCCTCCGCTCCGCGACGAGCTGGAGGACGACGACCGCGACGAAGCTCTTGGTGTTGCTGCCGATCCTCACCTGACCGTCCCTGGGCACCTTCGAGCCGGTGGTCAGGTCGCCGACCCCTGCGGTGTAGGTGCGGGTGCGGCCGGCACGGCCCTTGACGCTCGCCAGCGCGGCGGGCGTCCCGTCATCGCGCACCAGCGTGTTCAGTGCTTGCTGGACGGCGTCCGGCCCGGCCGCCGAGGCAGCGGGCGGGGCCAGGACTCCCAGCGTCATGACCCCGATGGTCACCGCGGCCGCGGCGTGCGAAATCTGTCGCCGCGTGCCGCGCTGCCGGATCGTCGGGGGGAACACTCGCCGCGTCTGTCCACGCATCTCAGCTCCTGAGGAATCGTTGGTTCGTCGGTTCGGATCGCCGGTTGCGCGTTCAGCCGCACAGGGCCTTGTCCACGGCGTCGGTCACGTGCCCTGCGGCCGCCTCGTCCGTCGGGATGCTGGTGACCGCGACGTTGGCGGCGCGGCCGTCGTCGGTGACCCCGCCACGGGTCTCGTATCCCGCGATGTCACCACCGTGGCCCCAGTAGACGCCGCCGCACGACAGTGGCCTGCTGGTGAGTCCCAGCCCGTAGCGGAGGCCGGAGGTCCCGGCGGGGACGGTCTTGCGCATCTCGGTGAGCTGGGCCGCCGGAAGGAGGCGGCCGGCCAGGAGCGCGGTGAAGAAGCGGTTGAGATCGGAGTTGGTGGAGATCAACTGGCCGGCCGCCCAGCCTGCGGAGGGGTCCATCTCCGTGAAGTCGCGCAGCGGTCCGTCCGCCGGGCTGCGGTGGTAGCCACGCGGGTGCCGCTCTCGGATGGTCATGTCGCCGGGAGTGGGGAAGTACGTGTGGCGCAGCCCGATGCGCTTGATGACGCGCCGGTCGATCTCCTCGGCGAGGGGGCGGCCGGTGACCCTCTGGACGATCAGACCGGCCAGGACGTAGTTGGTGTTGCTGTACCCCCAGGTCTTCCCGGGTTCCGCGTCGGCCTTGTGCTCGAGGGCGAGGTCGAGCAGTTCGCGGGGCTCGAAGTACCGGTTCCTGATCCCGGCGTCGTCGAGGTGGATGCCGTACTCCGGGAGTCCGCTGGTGTGCTGGAGGAGGTGGCGGACGGTGATGCGGTTCCCGTCGATGCCCTCCCCGCGTACGAGGCCGGGCAGGTAGGTGTCGACATGGGCGTCGAGGTCGATCTTTCCCTCGCCGACGAGCTGCAGCACCACGACCGCCGTGAACGACTTGGTGTTGCTTCCGACCCTCACCTGACCGTCCCTGGGCACCTTCGAGCCGGTGGTCAGGTCGCCGACTCCTGCGGTGTAGGTGCGGGTGCGGCCGTTCCGGTCCTTGACGCTCGCCAGCGCGGCGGGCATCCCGTCATCGCGCACCAGCGTGTTCAGGGCCTGCTGGACGGCGTTCGGCCTGGCGGCGGCAGCAGAGTCGGCGGAACCGAAGGCGGCGGGCGGGGCGAGGACGCCCAGGGTCATGACGCCGACGGCCACCGCGGCCGCGGCCGACACGGCCCGGCGCCGTCGGCCGCCCTGGTGCCGGATCGAGAAACGAAGGCCCTGCCGTGTCTGAGCACGCATAAGTCACTCCCGGAAATTCGTGTGGTCGAGGCACGAATCCTGTCGCCCGGGGCCTTTCGACCGCATCGCGGGAAGGCGGGAGAAATCGCTCCCCCGATCGGGGGAGGCCGCCGCCGGGCTGCCCGACGATACTGGCGACCATGATCAGGGGAATTCGGCTGCTGCTGCGCGGCTCCACGTACTCAGGTGTGCTGTTCGCCTACTGCGGGGCGTTGGCGAGCCTTCCGCTGCTGCCTGTCGCCCTGCTTCCGGCGCTGTCGTGGCGTTCCGCCCCCGAGAGCGTGCAGGTCGCCGTGGTCCTGCTGGTCTGGGCGGCGCTGGTCGGCGTGGTCGGACTGGCGCGCCCTGTACGGCGAGCGCTGGTCGTGGCCGCCCGCCGACTGCTGCGGGTGCCGCTGCCGAATCCGGTGGCCGGCCGCCGCGCCGCCGGTTCGCTCGGCCTCGACCGCTGGCGGACCCCGCTCTGGCTGGTCCTGCACGTGGCCGTCGGGTGGGTGGGGGCGCTGGCGAGCGGGGTGCTGTTCATCATGGGCCTCTCCCTGCCGTCGAACTGGCTCGGCGGCGAGGTGCGGGCGAGCCTGTTCGGCACGTCGGTCCGGGTGTCGGGCGGGTGGAGCTGGGTGGTGGCCGCGCTGTGCGTCCTGCTGGCGGTCGCCGTCTGCGTACTGGTGACGAAGGCCCTTCGGTGGTCGGCGCCCCGGCTGCTGGGGCCGTCGGCGGCCGAACGGCTCGCGCTGGCCGCCGAGCGGGAACTGCTGCTGGCCGAACGCAACCGGATCGCCCACGAGTTGCACGACTCGATCGGGCACACGCTGACGGCGGCCACCATCCAGGCAGCGGTGGCCGGAGAGGTGCTCTCCGCCGACCCGGCCGCGGCGCGGGCCGCCATGCGCAGCATCGAGGAATCGACGCGGGCCGCGCTGGAGGACCTGGACTACGCGCTCGGAGTACTGCGCGAGGAAGAGCCGGGGACGGCGCCGACCCGGACCCTGGCCGACCTCCCCGAACTGCTGGAACGCCTGCGGCACGCGGGCGCGGTGGTGGAACCGGAGCTGTCGGGTGAACTGGCGCGGGTGCAGGGCACGCTCTCCCGAGCGGCGTACCGGATCCTCCAGGAGGGGCTGACGAACGCGTTGCGCCACGGGGCGGGCGGCCCGATCGAGGTCCGGGTGGCGGCCGGACCGGACGAGCTGGACCTCACGGTGGTCAACCGGACCGGGGCACGGACGGGGCCGGGCTCGGGAGCCTTCTCGACCTCCGGCCACGGTCTGCCCGGACTGGCCGAGCGCGTCCGGCTGCTGCACGGTGAGTTCCGGTCCGGCCCCGACGGGGCGGGGCACTGGCGGCTGGCCGTCCGGCTGCCGGTACGGGCGTCGGCGTGAGTGGATCCGACACGGGCGGAGGTATGTCCCGCACCGCGGAAGGCCCCGCCGTCACCCTCCTGATCGCGGACGACGACGAGGTGACCCGCAGCGGCCTGGGCATGCTGCTCGCCGCACAGCCGGGGATCACGGTGGTCGGCGAGGCCGCCGACGGCGTCGAGGCGGTCGACCGGGCCCGGAGCCTACGGCCGGACGTGGTCCTGATGGACGTCCGGATGCCGCGTCTCAACGGGATCGACGCCACCCGCCGGCTGCTGGCCGAAGCGGCCGACCCGCCGAGGATCGTGGTGATCACCACCTTCGAGAACGACGGCTACGTCACCGCCGCCCTCAGCGCGGGCGCCAGCGGCTTCGTCCTCAAGCGACTGCCGGTCCGCCAGATCGCCGAGGCGGTACGGGTGGTGGCGGCGGGCGAAGCGGTCCTCTTCCCGGCCGCCCTGAGCCGCATGGTCGCCGCCCGCCCGCTGGGCTCCGCAGAGGCCCTGCCGCAAGCTGCCCTGACCGGCCGGGAGGAGGAGGTACTGCGCCTGATGGCCACGGGGCTCTCCAATCCGGAGATCGCGGAGTCCCTCACGGTGAGCCTGGAGACGATCAAGACCCACGTCGGAAACGTGCTGACCAAGCTCGGCGCGCAGAACCGGACCCACGCGGTGGTGATCGCCTACGAGTCCGGCCTGGTGGTCCCGCGCTTCGCCGGCTGACCGGCAGTCGCTGCTTTCACGGCCGCCCGCAGTTGACGCCGCACCCGCCCATGGCCTCCTTGAACGGGTGCGGCTGCCGGCCCTCCGCGCCGAGGATGACCCAGCGCGGCAGGGCGCGGGCCGCGGTCGAGTACGCGTACCCCGGGCAGGGGCGGAGCCGGTCGCGCAGGCGGGCCGCGCGTGCCGGCGTGCGCTCCTGGGCGTCGAGGGAATCCTGCGGGCGCGCGGGGCTTGAGCCGCCGTACCCCGGGCATCGCGTTCTCCGGCCGCGTTCCTACGCGATCGGACACATCGTGACCGGGCGGCGAACGATCGGACGACCGGCGCGGGAGCGCTGTGACCCGGCGACGTACGAAACGAGCCGGTCCATGGCTCGCCCCTCCTGGCCGAAAAACGTGTGGTTGCGGCGTCCGGAAGAGCCGCCACGCTGTGGCCGCGCCGAGGATTCCGGGGACCGCGCGGTGCTTCCGCAGGGGTTTCGGTGGTCCTCCGGGCTCTGTGTATGACATGAGTTTTCGGACAACCCTGCGCCAGTCGGGGGACAGGAGACAACCCGAGCCACCCCGCGCCGCCTCTCACAGGCCGGACACAGCGTCGCCACAGGTGAGTTGGGGCCGTGCTGATCGTCCACGTTCCATCACGCACTCGGAAGTACGAGGAATGATGACCAGATCACAGCAGGGCCGCACACACCGCCTGACCCGCCCGTCGATCGCCATCGCCGCGGCCGTCGCCGTGACGGCGGGCGTCGTCGCCGCCGCGCCCGACGCGAAGACGGCGGAGCCGACGCCGAAGCTCGGCCTCGTCGCCGCGTCCACCTCGGTGACGCTCGACTCGTGGAAGGAGGATCCCGGCGTCTATCTGGACCTCGGGACGTATCTCACCTCCGAGAACGGCGCTTTCGAGCTCAAGGTGACCCGTAAGTCCTACAAGGACCCGGTGGTCGCGAAGCAGATTCTCCGGAACGGGAAGAAGACCACGACCAAGGCGCTTCCCGCCGGACTGGTGAAGGACTTCTCCGGACTGCCGGGCTTCGCGAAGATCGCGATCACCGACGCGGCGGGCAAGACCGTGCTCAGCAAGACCGAGGCCTTCTGCCCGAACAACGCCTCCGGGCGGATCCGGCCGGACGCCCCCGCCAACTCGAAGTATCCGCAGAGCTGTCCGGTGAACCCCTTCACCCTCGGCTCGGTGTGGGGCGTCGAGAACGGCTGGGCCTCCAACACCTATGCCGGGTACTACTCCGACCCGGTCCAGCTGGCCGCCGGTAGCTACTCCGCCAAGATCTCGGTGACGAAGAAGTACCGCGACCTGTTCGGCATCGCCGACAAGCCGCAGACCGTCAAGGTCATCGTGCGCGAGCGCAGTTGGGAGGGCGAGGGCGGCGGCGAAGGCGTGGCCGCCGAGCCCCGCAGCGCGGCCTCGAAGTCCGGCGCCTCCGCGGCCTCCGCCTCCGGGCACGAGGGGCACGCCGGGCACACCGGGCACGAAGGGCACGGGCAGGCCGCCTCCGGGCACGAAGGGCACGGGCAGGCCGCCTCCGGGCACGAAGGGCACGGGCAGGCCGCCTCCGGGCACGAAGGGCACGGGCAGGCCGCCGCCGAGCCCGCCGCGCCCTCCGCCCACGCCGGGCACGGTGCTCCCGCCCGTACCGAGGCGCCCGCCACCCGGACGACCGGCGCCGGCGCCACGTTCAACGTCGGCCACGGCCCCTACCCGCCGGCTCCGCCCGCCCTGCCCTGGTCGCTGAAGAAGGAGTCGCTCCAGCGGCAGGCCTTCTCGGCCGCCAAGGTCGGCGACCGCGCCGGGCAGACCGACGGGTCGCGTCAGGCGCCCGGCGCGAAGCCCAACGCCAAGCGGCCCACCGGCAAGGCGACCGTGCCCGACGTGCCCAAGCCGGACCTGCGCTCGCTGCCCGCGTACGGCATCACCGTCAGCGACGGTTACGAGGACGTGCCCGGCAAGGACTACCTCGCCTTCAGCGCCAACGTGTGGAACGCGGGCCCGGCCAAGCTCGTCGTGGACGGCTTCCGTTCCCCGGGCAAGGAGCTGATGGACGCGTACCAGTACTTCTACGACGCGGACGGCAAGCAGGTCGGCTACACCCCGACCGGCACCATGGAGTGGGACCCGCGCCCCGGCCACGAGCACTGGCACTTCACGGACTTCGCCAGCTACCGGCTGCTGAAGGCCGACCGGAAGGAGACCGTGCGCAGCGGCAAGGAGGCGTTCTGCCTGGCCAACACCGATGCCGTCGACTACACGGTGAAGAACGCCAACTGGCACCCGGACAACACCGATCTGTCCACCGCGTGCGGCCAGGAGAACTCGATCTCCGTCCGCGAGGTGCTCGACGTGGGCTCCGGTGACACCTACACCCAGGACCTGCCCGGCCAGTCCTTCGACATCACGGACCTGCCGAACGGCACGTACTACATCCAGGTCCTCGCCAACCCGGAGAACCGGCTCAAGGAGACCAACCACAACAACAACAGCGCCCTGCGCAAGGTCGTCCTCGGCGGCAAGAAGGGCGCCCGCACGGTGAAGGTTCCGGCCCACCACCTGGTCGACGCCAACTGACTTTCACCGGACGGGCGTTGATCCGCGCATCGACGTACGTTCCGCCGGCCCCGGGAAGGCTGTTCGTCTGCCTCCCCGGGGCCGGTGGCATGTTCGGCCGAGGAGACGGCCCTCAGTCCAGCGCGTCGACCGCGGCCCGCACGGCTGCCCGCCGCGCCAGGAAGTCCGTGCTGTCCGCCCACTGGTCCACGCTCCCGGTCAGCGGCAGGGCCCGCAGTTCCGGGTCGGTGATCGTCCGGGTCAGCGCCCCGGCGAAGCGCTCGGCGTGCAGCACCTGGAACGGGCGGCTGTGGTACGGCCGCCGCCCGGGGTCCACCGGGTCCGCGAGGCCCGTGCGGTTCTGCAGCGCGGCCACGGCCCCGTACGCGTCGCAGAGGTGCCCCTCGCGCGCCGGGGGCCCGTCGCCGTGACGGCTGCTGTACGGCCAGGGATCGGGGCGGCGAAGGGTGTGCCGCGAGGAGTGTCAGTCCTCGCCCTCCAGGTTCCCCTCCGTCTCCAGGTACACCTGGCGCAGCGCGTCCAGCACCGCCGGGTCCGGCTTGGCCCACATGCCGCGCGACTCGGCCTCCAGGAGGCGTTCCGCGATGCCGTGCAGGGCCCAGGGGTTGGCCTCCTGGAGGAACTGCCGGTTCTCCGGGTCGAGTACGTACGTCTGGGTGAGCTTGTCGTACATCCAGTCGGCGACGACCCCGGTCGTGGCGTCGTACCCGAAGAGGTAGTCGACCGTGGCCGCCAGCTCGAACGCGCCCTTGTAGCCGTGGCGGCGCATCGCCTCGATCCACTTCGGGTTGACGACCCGGGCCCGGAAGACACGGGACGTCTCCTCGACCAGCGTCCGCGTGCGGACGGTCTCGGGGCGGGTGGAGTCGCCGATGTACGCCTCCGGGGCCGTGCCCTTGAGCGCACGCACGGTGGCGACCATGCCGCCGTGGTACTGGAAGTAGTCGTCGGAGTCCGCGATGTCGTGCTCGCGGGTGTCGGTGTTCTTCGCGGCGACCTCGATGCGCTGGTAGGCGCTCTCCATCTCCTCGCGGGCCGGGCGGCCGTCGAGCTCGCGGCCGTAGGCGTAACCGCCCCAGACCGTGTAGACCTCGGCGAGGTCGGCGTCGGTGCGCCAGTCACGGGAGTCGATGAGCTGGAGGAGGCCCGCGCCGTACGTACCGGGCCGGGAGCCGAAGATCCTGGTCGTGGCCCGGCGTTCGTCGCCGTGCTCGGCCAGGTCGGCCTGGGTGTGCGCCCGTACGTAGTTCCGCTCGGCCGGCTCGTCAAGCGAGGCGGCCAGCCGTACGGCGTCGTCGAGCAGCCCCACCGTGTGCGGGAACGCGTCACGGAAGAAGCCCGAGATGCGCAGCGTGACGTCGATACGGGGACGTCCCAACTCCTCGTACGGGATGGGCTCCAGGCCCGTCACCCGGCGCGAGGCGTCGTCCCAGACGGGCCGGATGCCGAGCAGGGCGAAGGCTTCGGCGATGTCGTCGCCCGCCGTGCGCATCGCACTGGTGCCCCAGAGGGAGAGGCCGACCGAGGTGGGCCAGTCGCCGTTGTCGGTGCGGTAGCGGGTCAACAAGGAGTCCGCCAGGGCCTGCCCGGTCTCCCAGGCCAGCTTGGAGGGGACGGCCTTCGGGTCCACGGAGTAGAAGTTGCGCCCCGTCGGCAGCACGTTGACCAGACCGCGCAGCGGCGAACCGGACGGACCGGCGGGCACGAACCCACCGTTCAACGCGTGGACGGCGTGCGTGAGTTCGTCGGTCGTGGCCGCCATGCGCGGCACGACCTCGGTGGCGGCGAAGGTGAGGATGTCCGCCACCGCGTCCGGCAGCCCGGCGGCCACGGTCGCCACCGCGGCCGGGTCCCAGTCGGCGTCGTCCATCGCCTGGACCAGTGCGCGGGCCTGTTCCTCGATCTCGTCGGCGGCGGTGCGGGTCGCGGCCGACTCGTCGAGGCCCAGCGCCTCGCGCAGCCCCGGCAGCGATGCCGTGCCGCCCCAGATCTGGCGGGCGCGCAGCACGGCGAGGACCAGGTTGACCCGGTCGTTCCCGGCGGGCGGGTTGCCCAGGACGTGCAGGCCGTCGCGGATCTGGACGTCCTTGATCTCGCAGAGCCAGCCGTCCAGATGCATGATGAAGTCGTCGAAGCCCTCGTCCTCCGGGCGGTCCGCCACCCCGAGGTCGTGGTCGAGCTTCGCGGCCTGGATCAGCGTCCAGATCTGCGCCCGGATCGCGGGCAGCTTCGCCGGGTCCATCGCGGCGATCTGGGCGTGCTCGTCGAGGAGTTGCTCCAGGCGCGCGATGTCGCCGTAGCTGTCGGCGCGGGCCATCGGCGGCACCAGGTGGTCGATCAGCGTGGCATGGACGCGCCGCTTGGCCTGGGTGCCCTCGCCCGGGTCGTTCACGAGGAACGGGTAGACGAGCGGCAGATCACCGAGGGCGGCGTCCGGGCCGCAGGCGGCCGACAGACCGGCGTTCTTGCCCGGCAGCCACTCCAGGTTCCCGTGCTTGCCGAGGTGGACCATCGCGTCCGCGCCGAAGCCGTTGTCGTCGGCGGAGGCGGCGATCCAGCGGTAGGCGGCCAAGTAGTGGTGCGAGGGCGGCAGATCGGGGTCGTGGTAGATCGCGATCGGGTTCTCGCCGAAGCCGCGCGGCGGCTGGATGAGGATGAGGAGGTTGCCGCGCCGCAGGGCCGCGAGGACGATGTCACCCTCCGGGTTGGCGGAGCGGTCCACGAACATCTCGCCGGGCGCCGGCCCCCAGTGCTCCTCCACCGCGCTGCGCAGCTCCTCGGGGAGCGTGGCGAACCAGCGGCGGTAGTCGGCGGCCGGAATCCGGACCGGGTTCTTCGCCAACTGCTCCTCGGTCAGCCACTCCTGGTCGTGGCCGCCCGCCTCGATCAGCGCGTAGATCAGCTCGTCGCCGTCGCCGGAGACCAGACCCGGGATGTCCTCCTCGGGCCCGAAGTCGTACCCCTCGGCGCGCAGCCGGCGCAGCAGCGCCACGGCGCTGGCGGGCGTGTCGAGACCGACCGCGTTGCCGATGCGGGAGTGCTTGGTCGGGTAGGCGGAGAGCACGAGCGCGATGCGCTTCTCCGCGTTGGGGATGGTGCGGAGCTTCGCGTGGCGTACCGCGATGCCGGCGACCCGGGCGGCGCGCTCGGCGTCGGGGACGTACGCCGGGAGGCCGTCCTCGTCGATCTCCTTGAAGGAGAAGGGAACGGTGATCAGGCGGCCGTCGAACTCCGGCACCGCGATCTGGGTGGCCGCGTCGAGCGGGGAGACGCCCTCGTCGTTCTCCTCCCAGGCGCTGCGCGGGCTGGTCAGGCAGAGCGCCTGGAGGATCGGCACGTCGAGCTGGGTCAGCGCGCCCGCGTCCCACGACTCGTCGTCACCGCCTGCCGAGGCCTCGGCAGGCTTGGTGCCGCCCGCCGCGAGAACCGTGGTCACGATGGCGTCGGCGGTGCGGAGCTCGTCGACGAGGTCGCTCTCCGGCGTACGGAGAGACGCGACGTACAGCGGGAGCGGCCGGGCCCCGGCATCCTCCACCGCCGTGCACAGCGCCTCCACGAACGCGGTGTTCCCGCTCATGTGGTGGGCGCGGTAGTAGAGGACGGCGACGGTCGGCGCACCCTCGGGCAGCTCACGGGCCGGGCGCTCCAGCGGGCCCCACGCGGGGGCCGGGGCGGGCGGCTCGAAGCCGTGGCCGGTCAGCAGCACGGTGTCGGAGAGGAACCGGCCCAGCTGCTCCAGGTTGGCGGGCCCGCCGTGCGCGAGGTAGGCGTGCGCCTCGGCGGCGATGCCGATCGGCACGGTGGACGCGGCCATCAGCTGGGCGTCCGGGGCCTGCTCACCGGTCAGCACGACGACCGGCCGCCCGGTGGCCAGCACGGCGTCGAGCCCTTCCTGCCACGCCCGTACGCCGCCGAGGAGGCGTACGACGACGAGGTCGACGCCGTCCAGCAGCTCCGGCAGTCCGTCGAGGTCGACGCGGGAGGGGTTGGCGTAGCGGTAGCTGACGGGCCCCTCGGAAGCGCGGGCGCTCAGGAGGTCGGTGTCGGACGTCGACAGGAGCAGGATCATGCTGCGTCAGGCCTTCCTCGGGGTGTCCACGCCCCGGGCGGTGTCGGAGGGGTCTCCCCGCGTCCGGCGCGAAACCGGGCGCTGCGCCCGGCTCGTGAACCGGGCGCTCGGGGAAGGGAGTTCCTGACTCGCCCGGCCGGTGGTGGCGGCCGTGCTCACAGTGGCGGGACCGCGCCGGAATCTCACCGGGCTTCCTCCCCTGTCGCCGTCTGGCGATGGCGGCCTGAACGGACCACCGCCTGCATCCTAAGCGGCGGAGGAGGGGCGGGGCAGAGGGCGGGGGTGCGGCGGTGATCACTGTTTACGGGCGGGGCCGTGTGCGGGGTGCCTGTCGGCGGGGCGGGCACGGTCCGGCGGGCCGGTGCGGTTCGGCCGTCGGCCGCTGTCCCGCAGGTCAGGGGGCTGGCCGCAGGCCGCTGTCCCGCAGCCAATGCTTCGACCGCAGGCCGCTGTCCCGCAGGCCAATGCTTCGACCGCAGGCCGCTGTCCCGCAGGTCACAGGAGCGACCCCGTCTCCCGGAGCGACCCGGTCGGTATGCTCGCCGCCATGCCCGATTCCGCCCCCTCGCCCCTTTCCGCGGGCGGCGTCTCCCCCCGCAGCGGCGGCGACGCCTGCCCGGGAACGCTGCGGCTGCACCATGCGGACGACGGTGCGCTGGCCCGCGTACGCGTCCCCGGCGGCGTACTGAGCGCGGACCGGGCGGACGCGCTGCTCGCGGTGGCGGACCGGTTCGGGGACGGTGAGCTGCATCTCACCTCGCGGGGCAACGTCCAGCTGCGCGGCCTCGACGCGCGGTGCGGCGGCGAGCTCGCCGGGCTGCTCACGGCTGCCGGGCTCCTGCCCTCCGCCGC
This sequence comes from Streptomyces sp. iso_384, assembly GCF_056172905.1. Classification (NCBI taxonomy): domain Bacteria; kingdom Bacillati; phylum Actinomycetota; class Actinomycetes; order Kitasatosporales; family Streptomycetaceae; genus Streptomyces; species Streptomyces sp. iso_384. The sequence goes on along the minus strand of NZ_JBWBTT010000001.1, from coordinate 188,935 downwards.
GCACGAGCGGGCCCGCAACATCGTGGCCTCGCCGCTCGCCGGACTGGACGGTTCGCCCGCGCTCGGCCCCTGGCTGACCGGGCTGGACGGCCTGGTGTGCGGATCGGCCGCCGCCGCGTCGCTCTCCGGCCGCTTCCTCTTCGCCCTCGACGACGGGCGGGGTGACGTGGACGCGCTGGGCGCGGACGTGACCCTGATCGCGGACGGCGACGGCTGCCTCCTGCGGATCGGGACCGGGGACGAGGTGTTCCGGATACCGGCCGGGGAAGGCCCGCGCGCCGCGCTCCTGGCCGCCGAGGCGTTCCTCCGCGCGGCCCGGCACTCCGGGGCCTGGCGCGTGAAGGATCTGCCCGACGACGTACGGGCGGAGTTCGTCCACGCCATCGCGTCGACGGCCGGCGAGCCCGTGCACCGCCCCCGCCCCCGTACGGCGAAGGTTCCGGAACCGGGCGCCGTCACCGGACCGCACGGCAACGCGGCAGCGACAGCAGCCACGACCGCGACCGCGATCTGTGTCGACGTACCGCTCGGACAGCTCACCCCCGCCCAGTGGCGGCTGCTGACCGACACGGCCCGGCGGTACGGGAACGAGCTGCGGCTGACCCCGTGGCGCGGCATCGTCGTCCCCGGCCCCTTCGACGAGGGTGGCGCGGCGGAGGCGCTGCGCAACCTGGCGGCGGCCGGGCTGATCACCACCCCCGAGTCCCCGTGGACCGGCGTCGGCGCCTGCATCGGCCACCCCGGCTGCGCGAAGTCGCTGTCCGACGTACGGGCCGAAGCGGGGGCCGCTGTCGGACCGGTCGGGCGGCTCCCTGTGTACTGGTCCGGGTGCGAACGCCGCTGCGGCCACCCCCACGGGGAGTGGATCGACGTGGTCGTCACGCCCGGCGGACACCGGATCTCGCATGTACGGGGCGAACGCCGGGACCCCCCGGCGACGGTCCGGAACGACCCGGCGGCACTCGCGGCGACGGTGGCCGCGGCCCGCGCCTGAGCACGTCCCTCCCACCCCCATAACGGCAGAAGAAAGCGACAGCACTGTGCATCAGTACGAGAAGGACGGACCGGCGATCTACCGCCAGTCCTTCGCCACCATCCGCGCGGAGGCGGATCTGGCCGGGCTGCCCGCCGATGTGAGCCAGGTCGCCGTCCGGATGATCCACGCCTGCGGCATGGTCGACCTCGTGACTGACCTCGCCTTCTCGCCGAACGCCGTGGCCGACGCCCGCGCGGCCCTGCGCTCCGGCGCGCCGATCCTCTGCGATGTGGCGATGGTGGCCAGCGGGGTCACCCGCAAGCGGCTGCCCGCGGACAACGACGTGGTGTGCACGCTCTCCGACCCGTCCGTGCCGGAGCTGGCCGCGAAGATGGGCACGACCCGCAGCGCGGCGGCCCTGGAACTGTGGCGGGACCGGATGGAGGGGGCGGTGGTCGCGGTGGGCAACGCCCCGACCGCGCTGTTCCGGCTGCTGGAGATGATCGAGGAGGGTGCCCCGCGCCCGGCCGCCGTGATCGGCGTCCCTGTCGGCTTCGTCGGCGCGATGGAGTCCAAGGAGGCCCTGGCCGAGCACCCGTCGGGCCTGGAGCACCTGATCGTGCGCGGCCGGCGCGGCGGCAGCGCGATAGCGGCGGCGGCGCTCAACGCCATCGCGAGCGAGGAGGAGTAACAGTGACTTCTCCGGTGAAGGACACCCGTACCGGCAAGCTCTACGGCGTCGGACTCGGCCCCGGCGACCCGAACCTGATGACCCTGCGGGCCGTCCAGGCGATCGGCGAGGCGGACGTCGTCGCGTACCACAGCGCCCGCCACGGCCGCTCGATCGCCCGCTCCATCGCGGCGTCGCACCTGCGGCCCGACCACATCGAGGAGGCCCTGGTCTATCCCGTCACGACGGAGACCACGGACCACCCGGGCGGCTATCGGGGCGCGCTGGAGGAGTTCTACGAGAAGGCCGCGGCCCGCCTCGCGGCGCATCTGGACGCGGGCCTGACCGTCGCGGTCCTCGCCGAGGGCGACCCGATGTTCTACGGCTCGTACATGCACATGCACAAGCGCCTGGCCGACCGCTACACCACCGAGGTCATCCCCGGCGTGACGTCCGTCAGCGCGGCGGCGGCCCGCCTCGGCACCCCGCTCGTCGAGGGCGAGGAGATCCTGACGATCCTCCCCGGCACGCTGCCGGAGGAGGAGCTGACGGCCCGTCTCGCCGCCACGGACACCGCGGTGGTGATGAAGCTGGGCCGTACGTTCCCGGCGGTGCGCGGGGCGTTCGAGGCGTCGGGGCGGCTGGCGGAGGCCCGGTACGTGGAGCGGGCGACGATGGCCGGGGAGCGCACGGGCGAGCTGGCGGACATCGACCCGGCGTCGGTGCCGTACTTCTCGGTGGCGGTGCTGCCGAGCCGGGTCGACGCACCGCGCCCCGCGCCTTCGGGCTCCGGAGACGTGGTCGTGGTCGGCACCGGACCGGCGGGCCCGCTGTGGCTGACGCCGGAGACGCGGGGCGCGCTGGCGGCGGCGGACGACGTGGTCGGCTACACCACCTACCTGGACCGGGTGCCGGTCCGCCCGGGCCAGGCGCGGCACGGCTCGGACAACAAGGTGGAGTCCGAGCGCGCGGAGTTCGCGCTGGACCTGGCCCGGCGGGGCCGTCGCGTCGCGGTGGTCTCCGGCGGCGACCCCGGGGTCTTCGCCATGGCGACGGCGGTGCTGGAGGCAGCCTCGCAGGACGCCTACGCGGACATCCCCGTACGCGTGCTGCCCGGCGTCACCGCGGCCAACGCGGCGGCGGCCCGCGCGGGTGCGCCGCTGGGCCACGACTACGCCACGATCTCCCTCTCGGACCGGCTCAAGCCGTGGGAGGTCATCGCGGAGCGGCTGCGCGCCGCGGCCTCGGCGGATCTGGTGCTGGCGCTGTACAACCCGGGCTCCAAGTCCCGTACGTGGCAGGTCGGCAAGGCCCGCGACCTGCTCCTGGAACACCGCTCGCCGGACACCCCGGTGGTGCTGGCGCGGGATGTGGGCGGCCCGGCGGAGTCCGTACGCACGGTGCGGCTGGCCGACGTCGACCCGGCGGAGGTGGACATGCGGACGCTGCTGATCGTGGGCTCGTCGCAGACGCGCTGGGTACGGCGGGGCGACGCCGGAGCGGACCGGTCCATCGTCTGGACGCCGCGCCGCTACCCGGAGGCGTAGAGCTTCCGCACGATCCACTCCACGGCCTCGTCGGGCGTACGGGCCACCGGCACCCCATCCGGCGCCGGTGGCCGCCGCACCACGACGACGGGAATCCCGGCCTCACGGGCGGAGGCGAGCTTGGGGGCGGTGGCGTCCCCGCCGCTGTCCTTGGTGACGAGGACGTCGACGCGATGGCGGCGGATGATCTCGCGCTCCCCCTCCGGCGTGAACGGCCCCCGGTCGAGCAGCACCTCCATCCGGGCCGGGCAGGGCGGCTCGGGTGCGTCGACGGACCGCACGAGGAACCACAGGTCGTCGAGTGCGGCTCCGGCGAAGGCGGCGAGCCCCATCCGCCCGGTGGTGAGGAAGACCCGCTCGCCGAGTGCGGGCAGCAGATCGGCGGCCCCGGCGAGCGATCCGGTGGAGTGCCAGCGGTCACCGTCCTGGGCGACCCAGCCGGGCCGGCGGAGGGCGAGGAGGGGAACATGGGCCTGCGCGGCGGCCTCGGCCGCGTTCCGGCTCATGGTCGCGGCGAAGGGGTGGGTGGCATCGACGAGAACGTCCACACCGTGCTCACGCACCCAGGCGGCGAGCCCGTCGCCGCCCCCGAAGCCACCGATCCGCACCTCACCGGGCGGCAGCCGCGGAGCGGAGACGCGTCCGGCGAGCGAGGTGGTGACCCGGACCCGCCGGTCACCGGCGAGGCTCTCGGCCAGCCGGCGGGCTTCGGTCGTCCCACCCAGAACAAGCACGTGCGCAGGCACAGGCATCGAAACGGACTCTTCTCATGAACGCTGCTGAGGCGCGGGGCGGTCGCAGTGCCCAACTCAAGCACACCGGTCTGCGCCCCGGCTGGACGACCGGCGCCTGTGCGACGGCGGCGACGACGGCCGCGTACACGGCACTGCTGACCGGCGACTTCCCTGACCCGGTGAGCATCACGCTGCCGAAGGGCCAGACCCCGGCGTTCGCGCTGGCGGTGGAGGAACTGGCGGCCGGGCGGGCGAGCGCCGGGGTGGTGAAGGACGCGGGCGACGATCCGGACGTGACGCACGGGGCGCTGGTGAGGTCGACGGTACGGAGGCTGCCGCCCGGCTCCGGCGTGGTGTTCCGGGCCGGCCCGGGCGTCGGTACGGTGACGCTCCCCGGCCTGCCGCTGGACGTCGGGGAGCCCGCGGTGAACCCGGTCCCGCGCCGGCTGATGCGCGAGCACGTCGAGCGGGTGGCGGCGGAGCACGGTGACACGGGGGACGTGGAGATCACGGTCTCGGTGGACCACGGCGAGGAGATCGCCCGCTCCACGTGGAACGGCCGCCTCGGCATCCTGGGCGGCCTGTCGATCCTGGGCACGACGGGCGTGGTCGTCCCCTACTCCTGCTCGGCCTGGATCGACTCGATCCGCCGGGGCGTGGACGTGGCGCGGGCGGCGGGCCTGACCCATGTGGCGGGCTGCACGGGCTCGACGTCGGAGAAGACGGTGGCCGCGGAGTACGGCCTGCCGGACATAGCCCTCCTGGACATGGGCGACTTCGCGGGCGCGGTCCTCAAATACGTACGCCGCCACCCGGTCCCCCGCCTCACGATCTGCGGCGGCTTCGCCAAACTCTCCAAACTCGCGGCCGGCCACCTGGACCTCCACTCGGCCCGCTCCCAGGTGAACAAGCCCTTCCTCGCCGACCTGGCCCGGACGGGCGGCGCGAACGAGGACCTGGCCTCCCGGATCGCCACCGCCAACACGGGCCTGGAGACCCTGCGCCTGTGCGAGGCGGCGGCCATCCCCCTCGGCGACCTGGTGGCGGCCCGCGCCCGCGACGAGGCCCTGGCGGTCCTGCGCGGCGCACCGGTCGCGGTGGACGTGATCTGCATCGACCGGGCGGGGGTGGTGGTGGGGCGGGGGTGACTGCCCCGGGGCATGGCGGCCCGAACTGCTGCGGCTCGGCTATGAGTTGTGCTGGGCCACCACCTGGATGGCGAGGCCGACCGGTGGATCGCCCCGCCCCTCGGCCTCCCCGGACTCCCCTTCGTGGATTTCGGTGACGCCCTGTTCCGGGAACGCCCCGCTGGAAGACCGTGACGTCCAGGCCGGCGGCTCCGCCCCACCCCCTCAGCCCGCCTCCGCCTTCGACAGCGCCTCCGTGATCATGCGGGTCGCGAAGTTCTGGTCGTCCGTCATGCGGTTGATGTGTTCCGCGAGCAGGAACGCCGTCGCCTCCAGCGCGGTCAGTTCCGCTTCCGTCCAGTCGCCGTACTGCTTGCGCCACAGGGTGGGGCTCAGGCCGGTGGCGGCCGCGATGGCCAGGCCGGCCATCGTGGGGACCGCCTCGGGCGAAACGCTTCTCGGCAGCATCTTCAGGGAGGTGACGAGGGTCGGCACCACGTACTCGATGACGTCCTTCTCGTGCGCCTCGTGGGCCTCCCGGAGCCACTTCATGTACAGGTAGACGAGTGTGCACGCCCCGTCCCGCACGTCGTCCAGGCCCTCCGGGCCGAGTGACGTGAGGAGTTGCCGGACCAGCTGCTCCTGTTCGGGATCGGCCCCGCTCCTGCCCTCATGGACGGTCCTGAGCCGGGAGTCGATCAGCATGAGCGCCGCGCCCACATCGCCGGCGGGAGCGTGTCGAGGTTCGAAGGGCGACAAGGCGGAAGTCCTTTTCGGGCCGGCTGCGGTGCGCAGCGCGCGGTGTCCGAGTGCGCTTCGTACCTGTGCGCACTCGGACGACTACGCAATCGACTCTCCCCGATCCGCTGCCGCGGCGCCGGGCGTTTCGCGGATCTGGGCGGCCCTCGCCGTCACTTCCGCCAGAACAGGTGATGTGTCACGCCGCTCGGGCTGGGCACCGCCTCCAGGTGGTAGCGGTCCAGGAGTTCGTCCGGCGACTCCCACAGGCGCAGGCCCGTGTCCAGCTTCACCGGGGAGACCGCCACGTGCAGGGTGTCGATCAGGCCGGCGTCGAGGAACTCGCGGATCGTGGTGACTCCGCCGCCGAGCCGGACGTCCTTGCCGCCCGCCGCTTCCTTCGCCCGGTCCAGCACCGTCGCCGGGTCGGCGTCGACGAAGTGGAACGTGGTGTCGGAGAGCGTGATCGACGGGCGTTCGTGGTGCGTCATGACGAACACCGGGGTGTGGAACGGAGGTTCCTCGCCCCACCAGCCCTGCCACTCGTGGTTCTCCCAAGGGCCGCGCTGCGGGCCGAACTTGTTGCGGCCCATGATCTCCGCGCCGATGTTGTGGGCGAAGTCCCGCGTGAAGTAGTCGTCCAGGCCACGGCTCCCGCCGGGGTCCGTGCGGTTCGGCCAGCTCGCCGTGGCGCCCGCCCAGGAGAAGAGCCGGCCCGGGTCGACGTGGCCGAACGGCCGCTCCAGCGTCTGGTTCTCACCGGCCGCGACCCCATCGCTCGACACGGTGAAGTTCTGGACCTTCAGCAGCTGTGCCACGCCGTCCTCCTGCGTTCTCGGTGTGCTCGGTGTGCTCGGTGTCGGTGGTCAGACCGGATCCGCCGCCGCAACTCATCGGTGCCGGCCGGCCCAGGGCCCTCCCACTATCGCCCCCGGCCCGCCGTACGCTGCTGAGCCGCACCGCCTCAGCGATCAACAGGGGAGCCCATGAGCGATCAGCCGGACCGTAAGCCGTTCCTGTACGTCGTCGTCTGCGCGGCCGGGGCCGCCCGTGAGGCCGACCGGCTGTTCGCCGCCGCGCTGGACGCCGGGTGGGACGTGGGCGTCGTCGCCACCCCGCAGGGGCTCGGGTTCCTCGACGCCGCGGCCGTCGAGGCGCGGACCGGGTATCCGATCCGGTCCGCCTGGCGTTCACCCGGCGACCCGCGGCCCTTTCCGGACCCGGACGCGATCGTCGTCGCGCCCGCCACGTTCAACACGATCAACAAGTGGGCGGCCGGAATCTCGGACACCCTGGCCCTCGGCATCCTGTGCGAGGCGTACGGGCTCGGCGTCCCCACCGCCGTCCTCCCGGCCGTGAACTCCGTCCTCGCCGAGCACCCCGCCTACGCCGAGAGCCTGCGCAGGCTGCGCGACATGGGCGTCCTCGTCGGTTCCCGTACGTCCCAGCCGCCCGCCTCCGACGGTGACCAGGAGCCCTTTCCCTGGGAAGAGGCCCTGGAGCTGCTCGCCCCCACGCTCTCCGTGTGAGCGCCCCGGAGGGCGTCATGCGGCCCCCGTGCGGCTTCCGGCCGCGGGCCCTCGACGGCTGGAAGCCGCCCGATAAGGTAATGGCCGAATAAAGAGGTCGCCACGTGCGCACACGCCGCCGCACGTCTCGGGAGGAAGCCATGGGAACCCGCCGTACATCACTGCCCGGAGTGGGTGCTCAGTACGACTTCACGACCGAGACAGGGCAGCACATCTCGGTCGTCGTCCACCACGACGGACGCCGGTTCATCGGGTTCTACGAACAGGACGACCCTGATGCGTGCCGACTCTCCGTCCCCCTGACGACGACCGAGGCCACCGCGCTCGCGCACCTCATCGATCCGGCGCCCATCGACGCCGTACGGACCGAGGGCATCGACCTCGTCACCGAGCACATCCCACTCGGATCCCGCTCCCCGTACGGCGGGCGGCTGCTGGGGGAGACGCGGGCGCGGACGCGGACCGGGGCGTCCATCGTGGCGGTGCTGCGCACCCACAGCGCGCACCCGTCGCCGGAACCGGATTTTCGACTGGCCATCGGGGACACACTCGTCGCCGTCGGTACGCGTGAGGGCGTCGACGCGCTCTCCGAGATCATTGCGGAGGGCTGACCGTGCATGACACGACCGCGTTGCTGGTGGAGCTGGGCGCCGTCATCCTCGGGCTGGGGCTCCTCGGGCGGTTCGCGGGCCGGATCGGGCTCTCCCCCATCCCGCTCTACCTCCTCGCCGGGCTGGCGTTCGGGCACGGCGGTCTGATCCCGCTCAAGGCCAGCGAGGAATTCACCATGGTGGGCGCCGAGATCGGCGTCATCCTGCTGCTCCTGTTGCTGGGGCTCGAATACAGCGCGTCCGAGCTGGTCACCAGTCTCAAGACGCAGTACCCGTCCGGTGCCGTGGACTTCGCCCTCAACGCGACGCCCGGCGCCGTCGCCGCCCTCGTCCTCGGCTGGGGTCCCGTCGGCGCGGTCGCGCTGGCCGGTGTCACCTGGATCTCCTCCTCCGGCGTGATCGCCAAGGTGATGACCGATCTCGGCCGGCTCGGTAACCGCGAGACACCCGTCGTCCTCGGCGTCCTCGTCATGGAGGACCTGGCGATGGCGGTGTATCTGCCGCTGCTCACCGCCATGCTCGCCGGGGTCAGCCTGGCCGGCGGCAGCCTTGCGCTCGTCATCGCGCTCGGAGCCGTGGGACTCGTCCTCTACCTGGCGCTCCGCCACGGCCGGCTGATCAGCCGCGCGGTCTCCTCCGACAATCCGGAGATGCTGCTCCTGGTCGTCCTCGGCCTCACCGTCCTGGTCGCCGGTGTCGCCCAGCAGCTCCAGGTGTCCGCGGCCGTCGGCGCGTTCCTCGTCGGCATCGCGCTCTCCGGCGAGGTCGCCGAGGGCGCCCGCAAGCTGCTCACGCCGTTGCGGGACCTGTTCGCCGCCGTGTTCTTCGTCTTCTTCGGGCTCTCCACGAACCCGGCCGACATCCCGCCGGTGCTGCTGCCCGCGGCCCTGCTGGCCGTCGTCACCGCCTTCACCAAGATCGCCACCGGCTACTACGCGGCCCGCCGCGCCGGAATCGGCTCGCGCGGCCGCTGGCGGGCGGGCGGCACCCTCGTGGCGCGCGGCGAATTCTCCATCGTCATCGCCGGTCTGGCCGTGGCCACCGAGCCGCGCATCGGCCCCATCGCCACCGCGTACGTCCTGATCCTCGTCATCGTCGGCCCGCTCACCGCCCGGTGGACGCAGCCCATCGCCGCGAAGATCGAGGCCCGGCGCGGTGGCGGCAAGGACACGAGCGACGCCCTGGCGAAGGAGCCCGTCGCGCGGTCCGCGCCCGAGCGCCGGCTGCCCACGCACGACGACCTCACCCCCGAACCGGCGGGCGAGAAGCACGAGTAGGCGCGCGTCCCCCACTGACGCCGACGCTCGTGGAGCGTGGTCGAGCCCCTGGACACCCACCTGGTGTCCGGGGGCTTCGTCGTCCGTACAGCACCGCTCAGTGCGCGATGCCGTCGATCAGTTCCCGCGCCCCCTGCCGCAGCAGCGCGACCGCGACGGACGTGCCCAGGGTGGCCGGGTCCAGCGGCCCCGCCCACTCGTGCGCGTTCAGCACGGTCTTGCCGTCGGGCGTGAACACCTTCGCCCGCAGCGAGAGATCGCCGTTCCGCTCGACCTGCGCGTACCCGGCGATCGGGCTGTTGCAGTGGCCCTGCAGCACATGGAGGAACATCCGCTCGGCGGTCGTCTCGCGGTACGCCGCCGGGTCGCCGAGGCCGCTCACGAGGTCGATCACGGCGTCGTCGCCCTCGCGGCACTGGAGCGCCAGGACGCCCGCGCCGATCGGCGGACACATCACCTCGGGTGACAGGACCTCGGTGATCACGTCCGTACGGCCGATGCGCTCCAGACCGGACACCGCCAGGAGCAGCGCGTCGGCCTCGCCGCCGGCCAGCTTCTCCAGCCGCCGGTTGGCGTTGCCGCGCATCGGTACGCAGTCGAGGTGCGGGTGCGAGGCCGCGAGCTGCGCGGAGCGGCGTACGGACGAGGTGCCGATCCGGGTGCCGGACGGCAGCTCGTCGAGGGTCAGGCCGCCCGGGTGGATCAGCGCGTCGCGGATGTCGTCGCGCCGGAGGAAGGCGGCGAAGACCGTGCCCGCGGGCAGCGGGCGGTCCGCCGGGATGTCCTTGACGCAGTGCACCGCCAGGTCCGCCTCCCCGGCGAGGAGCGCCTGGTCGACCTCCTTGGTGAACGCGCCCTTGCCCTCGACGGCGCTGAGATCGCCCATCCACTTGTCGCCGGTCGTCCGGACCGGGACGACCTCGGTACGGATACCGGGGTGGGATTCGGCCAACTCGGCCCGTACGCGCTCCACCTGGGCGAGCGCCATCGGGGAGTCACGGGACACGATGCGGATCAGATCGGCGGGCATGTCGCCCACGATAGAGGGTCGGACCCGGCTACGCGGATCGAACGCTCCGTCATGTTCGGTTCATGCCACGGCTGTTGAGTGTCGCTCAGCTGTGCGAGACGACCATCGGCCGATGCATGTCCGCGTGCCGTGGAGCGGCTCGTTCTCAGCGCCCGGAGAGACCCCGGCTGCTAATCTCTACACGTTTGTAGAGATGTTCGACGTAGGGAGATGTCATGGCTCTGTGGGATCGCATCAAGGAATCCGCGTCGTCGATGCAGACGCAGTTGGAGGCGAAGAAGAACGAGCTGAAGTCGGGGTCGTTCCGGGACGCGAGCATGGCCATGTGCGCCCTGGTCGCCGCCGCCGACGGCTCCGTCGACCCGTCCGAGCGCCAGCGCGTCGCGGCGCTCATCGCGTCCAACGACGTCCTGCGGAACTTCCCCGCGGACGACCTCCAACGGCGCTTCAACGCGTACGTCGACCAGCTCACCGCCGACTTCGCCCTCGGCAGGGTCAGCGTGGTCCAGGAGATCGCCAAGGCGAAGAAGAAGCCCGCCGAGGCCCGGGCCGTGATCCAGATCGGCATCGTCATCGGCGGCGCCGACGGAGACTTCGACGCCACCGAGCAGGCCGTCGTGCGGGAGGCGTGCTTCGCGCTCGACCTGCCGCCGCACGAGTTCGACCTGTAGAGCGCGTAACACCGGGCCGGCCGGGGCGTGTCACAGCTCCTTGGCCGGCCAGTCCAGCAGCCGGGCCCCGATGACCGCCGTCTGCAGGCTGTAGCGGTGCATCGGGTCCGAGGGGTCGGACCCGGTCAGCTGATGGATGCGCTCCAGGCGGTACGTCAACGCCCGTACGCTCAGCGCCAGTCGGCGGGCGGTCTCGGCGGCCACGCAGCCCGCGTCGAAATAGACCACCAGCGTGTTCAACAGCGGTTCCGCACCACCCCTCGCCTTCTGGAGCGGGCCCAGCTCGCTGCGCACCAGATCGGCCATCGCCTGCCGGTCCCGGGTCAGCACCGGGTAGACCAGCAGCTCCGAGGCGTACAGCACGGGGTCGTCCATCGCCATCCGGTCCGCCAGATCGAGGGCTGCGAGCGCCTCGTCGTACGAATGGACCACCCCGCCCGGGCCCTTGTGCGGGCGGCCGACCGCGACCCGGCCGCCGTCCGTCGCCGCGTGCGCCTGCTTGGCGAAGTAGCGCAGGACGTCGGGCTGGCTGCCCGGGGCGATGCAGACGATCCGGCCGTCCTTGGTCGTCAGCAGGATCTTCCGGCCGCTGAACCGTGTCAGCAGCGCCGTCTCCACACTGCGCGGCACCGCGTCCGTCTCGGTGTACGCCTCCGGTCCCGACGCCACCGCGACCGCGTGCGCCCGGGAAAGCCGCAGGCCGAAGCGGGTCGCGCGCTCCGCGAGCCGGACCAGGTCGCTGCGCCCGTAGAGCAGGTCGTCGATGAACTCCCGGCGTGCCGCCTCCTCCCGCCGTACGGTGAGCCGCTGGGCGCGCTCGAAGCCCTCGGCGAACGCGTCGACCGCCTGCTCCACCGCGGCCAGGACGGCATCGGCCACGGCGGGGGAGTTTCCGGCAGCGGTGCGCGGCCAGGCCTCACGCGTCTGTGCCAGATGCATCGTCACCAGGGCGCGCAGCTGATGCCCGGCGTCCGCCGCCGCACGCCCGAGTGCTCGGCGCACCTCCAGTTCGTTACGCGTCAGACGGCGGCCAGTGAGGGCGACTTCGCCCAGAATATCGGCATAATCGCCCAGAATTTCCGCGGGAATCCTTGGCTCGGCCACGCACTCTCCCTCAGCCTTGCAACAGTCCTGTCATTTCCCCAACGCACACGGGGCGATGCCGGTGCCCGGCATCAGCAAAGCGTAAAGATTGCCGGGATTCGGCAATGCGCCGGGCCTGCCCCGGATGACAGGATCAGGTCAGCAACAACACGGGGGAAGCACACGGGGGAGCACGGGGAACGGGGGAACGGAGCCCTTCGCGGGTCTCGGATCCCGGATCGTCCACGGGGGATCGCGGACGGTTCGAGGTCGGTTCGAGATCCGGCGGAAGGGCCCCACCGGGGCAACAACCCGGCCGCTGCGGCAGGCACCGACATTGCCGCAGCGGCCGGGGCCCCGGCACCCGCCGGCCGCTCGCCGCCCCCGTACCGGCATCAAGGAAGCGCACCGCCCCCAGGGCCCGTGCGCAGGACGCAGGGGGGTGGGACCGATGGAAGAATTCCTGAGCGCGGCACTCGGATTCCCCGCCGTCATCTTCGGCGCCGCTCTGATCGTCGTCGTCTGCTTCTGGCTGCTGGTGCTGGCCGGAGCCGCCGGCCACGACTCCTTCGACGCGGACCTCGACACCGGCGCGGCCGGTCTCGGCGGTGTTCCGGTCTCCGTCTCCGTCTCCCTGCTGGTCGTCTTCGCCTGGTTCGGCAGCCTGACCGGGACCGTTCTGCTGCGCCGGAGCGAGACCGGCACCGCCACCCGCGCCGTGCTCGCGGTAGCCGTGCTCGTCGGTTCGCTGCTCCTCGCCTGGGCGGCCGTCCGCCTCCTCGTCCACCGCTTCCGCCGGTACTTCCCGGCGGAACCTCCGCCATCGAGGCTGGACTTCGTCGGGAGCGTCTGCACGATCCGCACCGGCTCCGTCACCGCGACGTTCGGCCAGGCCGAGGTCGTGTCCCACGACGGATCGACGGCCATCGTGCAGGTCCGCCGGGCCGAGCCGTTCCCGCTCCCCGGACCGGGCGCGGAGGAGGCGCCGCTCGTCCTGGGCGGCTCCGGACTCCTCTACGCGTACGACGAGGACGGCGAGTTCTTCTGGGTCTCGCCCTACGACGCGGCGCTCGACCCCGGTCCGAACACCCGACCACAGCAGTCGCCGGGCGGGGCGGACAGCTGAACCGGCCGGTCCGCCGGTCCGGGTGAACCGGGCGGCCCCGGGCTTCCCGGGTCGGCCGAGACTCCGGGGCCCCCTGCTCCACATCGTCCTGACGTACGTACCCGCCGCCCGTCCCCGCAACGGCCGGCCACCCCGACTTCGCTTGTGCCACTTCCGTACCGACAAGCCGCCAAGGACTCTTCTATGGATGCCATCTCCTTGGGCATCGGCGTGCTCATCGCCGCTGTCCTGCTCATCGTCATCGCCATCGCCTTCGTCATCACCCGGCTGTTCCGCAAGGTCGAGCAGGGCAAGGCGCTGATCATCTCCAAGACCAAGAAGGTCGACGTCACCTTCACCGGAGCCGTCGTCCTGCCCGTGCTCCACAAGGCCGAGACGATGGACATCTCGGTGAAGACCATCGAGATCCGCCGCGCCGGGCGCGAGGGTCTGATCTGCCAGGACAACATCCGCGCCGACATCCAGATCACCTTCTTCGTCCGGGTCAACAAGACCGTCGAGGACGTCATCAAGGTCGCCCAGGCCATCGGTACGGGACGGGCGAGCGACAAGGACGCCATCCAGCAGTTCTTCTCCGCGAAGTTCTCCGAGGCGCTCAAGACCGTCGGCAAGCAGCTCGACTTCGTCGATCTGTACACCAAGCGCGAGGAGTTCCGGGACCGGATCATCCAGGTCATCGGCACCGACCTGAACGGCTACCACCTCGACGACGCCGCGATCGACTTCCTCGAGCAGACGCCGATGGCCCAGCTCGACGGGGCCAACATCCTGGACGCCCAGGGCATCCGGAAGATCACCGAGCTGACCGCGATCGAGCACGTGCGCACCAACGAGTTCCAGCGCACCGAGCAGAAGGAGATCACCCGGCAGGACGTCGACGCCCGCGAGACGATCCTGGAGCTGGAGCGCCGGCAGGCCGAGGCGGAGATCAAGCAGCGCCGCGAGGTCGAGACGCTGCGGGCCCGCGAGGAGGCGGCCACCGCCCGGGTGCAGGAGGAGGAGCGGCTCGGTTCGCAGAGCGCGTTCATCAAGACCGAGGAGCAGCTCGGCATCCAGCGCGAGAACCAGGCGCGGGAGATCGCCGTCGCGCAGAAGAACCGCGAGCGCGTCATCGCCGTCGAGAGCGAGCGCATCGAGAAGGACCGGATGCTGGAGGTGATCGGGCGTGAGCGCGAGACCGAGCTGAACCGGATCGCCGCCACGAAGGAGGTCGAGGCCGAGCGCCGCGAGGTCGCCGACGTCATCCGGGAGCGGATCGCGGTGGACCGCACGGTCGCCGAGCAGGAGGAGTCGATCCTCACCCTGCGCGCCGTCGAGGACGCCGAGAGGGCCCGCAGGTCGGTCATCATCGCGGCCGAGGCGGAGGCCCAGGAGAAGCTGGTCAAGGACATCAAGGCGGCGGAGGCGGCGGAGGCGGCGTCCACGCACCTGGCGGCCGAGCAGCTCACGCTCGCCGAGGCGCGGCTGAAGACCGCGGACCTCGACGCGCAGGCCAAGCTGCGGCTGGCCGAGGGCATCCAGGCCGAGACGGCCGCGCCCGGGCTCGCCGCCGTACAGGTGCGCGACGCGGAGGCGGACGTCACCGAGAAGGCCGGTCTCGCGGAGGCCGAGGCGACGGCGGCCCGGCTCAAGGCCGAGGCGGAGGGCTCGCGGCTCAAGGCGCTCGCCACGGCGGAGGGCACGCAGGCCCAGGCGTCGGCCGACGCGGCGGTCATCGGCGAGAAGCTGAAGGCGGAGGCCGCGGGGCTCACGGAGAAGGCGGCCGCGATGGCGGCGCTGGACGAGGCGTCGCGTACGCACGAGGAGTACCGTCTGCGGCTCGACGCGGAGAAGGAGATCCGGCTGGCCGGCCTGGAGGTGCAGCGGCAGGTCGCCGAGGCACAGGCGACGGTCCTGGCGACGGGTCTGGAGAACGCCGACATCGACATCGTCGGCGGGGAGTCCGTCTTCTTCGACCGGCTCGTGTCGTCGATCTCGCTGGGCAAGGCGGTGGACGGGTTCGTGGACAACTCGCAGACCGCGCAGGCGTTGGCGGGGCCGTGGCTGGACGGTTCGTCGTCCTTCACGGACGACCTGAGCCGGGTGCTGGGGTCGGTCTCCACGGGTGATGTGCAGAACCTGACGGTGTCGGCGCTGCTGATGCGGCTGATGGGGTCGTCGGGTGCGGCGTCGGGGCAGGTGGAGCAGTTGCTGGCGGCGGCGAAGGAGCTGGGGCTCGCAGATCTGCCGGTGTCTTCGGTGGCCGGTACGAAGGTGGCTCCCGCGGCGGTGTCTCTGAACGGGGCCAAGGGGTAGGCCCAGGCAGCGGGCGGGCCGCCGTTCCAGCCCGGGCGGCCCGCTGTCAGCCCGTCCGGCGTTTGAGGACGGAACCCTCGGCCGGGGGCCGGAAGGTCTGCGTGTGCGTCCCACGGGGGTGGGCGCACAGGCCTGGCCCACCCGGTCGGGGGTTCCGTCCTCAAACGCCGGACAGGCTGGAATTCGGGCCTGCCGCAGCACGTCGGGAAGCGGGCCCACCAACCCAGAGGTTCCGTCCTCAAGCGCCGGACGGGCTGGGTGTGCCGGGCCACGCGGGCCCACCAGCCCAGAGGTTCCGTCCTCAAGCGCCGGACGGGCTGGGTGTGCCGGGCCACGCGGGCCCACCAGCCCAAGGGTTCCGCCCTCAAGCGCCGGACGGGCTGGATCTCCGGGTCCGCGCCACACGCCAAGAACGGGCCCACCCGGACGGGCTGAGTCTGAAGATCACGTAGGGAGCCGTACGCATGGACAGCGACATCACCGCCACCGTCACCGCGCCTCAGGGCGGGGAGGCCGATGTGGATGCCGGTGCCTATGAGGTGCTGCGGCGGCGGCTCTCCGCGCAGGCCGGGGAGCTCGTGCGGCGGGCCGAGGCGCTCAACCTCCGGCGGACCGAGGAGTTCGGGTCGACCGGGCTGCGGCTGCTGGCCACCGAGCAGGTCCGCACGGAGCGGGCCTCCGTGCCGCGTGATCTCGTCGCCGTGGGCGGCCGGCTGCTCTTCGGGTTCGAGCGGGGGCCGGGGGCCCGTGGTGAGGCGGGGGTCGAGGACGTCCTCCTCGTACGGGCCGCGGACGTCGACAGCGAGGCGCACGAGGACGGCGGGCCCACGGCGGAGGCCACCCTCCTCGACGACGAGGGCTTCCGGCGCGCGTTCTCCTCCCTCCACCGCTACTTCCGCGACGCCCGCCTCCTGCGGCTGCGCCGCGTCGACGGCAAGCTGCTGGCCGTCTTCCGTACCGGCGAGAACGCCGAGGACATCCGGGTACTGCGCTGGGCGCTCGGGGCGGGCGGGTCGCCGGGGGCGTTCCTGGACGCCCAGGGCGAGCGCGATCATGTCTTTCCGCCGTCGCACGACTTCGAGTGGACCGTCGCGGGACGGGACGCCCACGTTCCGGGACGGCATCCGCACATCGCCGTCGGCAAGGGCGGCGGGCTCTTCGTCGACACGCTCGGCGGCACGCTCACCGTGAAGGTCACCGACGACACCGAGTCGCCGGACGGCATCTACGAGGAGCCCGTCGACGAGCCGCTGCAGTCGCTGGCCGACGCCGACGTCGAGTACGCCGAGGTCGGGCCGCTGGTGCTGCTGCGGGTGCGGCCGTACAAGGAGACGGACTGGCGGTACCTCGTCTTCAACTCGCTGCTCTCCAGCGTCCGGCGGCTCGACTCGATCGGGCCCGCGTGCCACCGGCTGCCCGAGGACCAGGGGATCATCTTCCCCGGCGGCTACTACCTCACCACCGGCACCGCGAAGACCTTCGACACCGCCGAGGAGCTGACCGAGCCGGTCTTCGAGGGCGCGGTCCGCTCACCCAACGGTGAGGACGTGCTCTACGTCTTCCGCTCCCGCGACGGCCTGCGCAGCCTTCTCCTCCCCTACAACCTGATCCGCCAGGAGGTCGCCACTCCGCTCACCGGGCGCGGCCACGCGCTGCTCGACGACGGCACGCTGATCCTGCTCCGGGACAACCCGGACGGTCCGGCCCGGGTGCACCCGTTGCAGCGCTGGCAGACGCCGTACGTCTCCGACACCTACGCCGCCGCCCGGCCCGCCGGGACCGGGCCGCTCGCCCGGACCGGCAACGCCGACCTGGTGCGCGGGATTTCGGACTGCCTCGCGCTCGCGCACGGCGTTCAGGACATGACGCCGACGACCGCCGTCTACGGACAGCTCGCCGCCGACTGCGCCCGCGCCCAGGACCGCTACCACTGGCTGTCCGACCCCGAACTGGGTTCGCTGGCGGAGCCGTTGGGCGAGCTGCGGGCCACCGCGCAACAGGTGCTGGCCGAGTTCACCGCCGTACAGGAGCTGACCCGGCGGGCCGCCGAAGCGCTGGAGGAGACCGCCGCGCGGATCACCGCGCTGGTGCGGCGGGTACGTGGCGAGGTTCCCGGGTCGGCGTCCGTCTGGGTCGAGCGGCTGACGGAACTGCGGCAGGCGCACGGTCACTTGGCGACGGTCGGCGAGATGCGGTACGCCGATGTCGAGCGGATCGCGGAACTGTCGGCCCGGACCGAGGACGACATCGCCTCCGCCGCCCAGCGGGCCGTGTCCTTCCTCGCCCGCGAGGACGCGTTCGACGGGTACCACGAGGACATCGCGGGGCTCGTGGCCGAAGCGGGTGCGCTGGAGACCGTCCGGGACGCCTCCGCCGTGACCGACCGGCTGTCCGCGATGACGGAGGGACTCGCCACCGTCACGGATGTGGTCGCCGGTCTCGACATCGGCGACGCCACGGTGCGTACGTCGATCCTGGAGCGGATCGCGGAGGTGCTGGGCGGGGCGAACCGGGCCCGCGCCACGCTGGACGCGCGCCGCCGGGAGCTGCTGTCGAAGGAGGGGCGGGCCGAGTTCGCCGCCGAGTTCGCGCTGCTCGGGCAGGCCGTCACGGGCGCGCTGGCCGCCGCCGGATCGCCGGAGGCCTGTGACAACCAACTGGCGCGCCTGCTGCTCCAGTTGGAGAACCTGGAGTCGCGGTTCGCGGAGTTCGACGACTTCCTCGCCGAGCTGGCCGAGCGCCGCACCGAGGTGTACGAGGCGTTCTCGGCGCGCAAGCAGACCCTCCAGGACGAGCGGGCGCGGCGCGCGGAGCGGCTGGCCGGGTCGGCGGACCGGGTGCTCGACACCATCGCCCGGCGGGTCGCCGCGCTGGAGGACCTCGACGCCGTCCACACCTACTTCGCCTCCGACCCGATGGTCGCCAAGGTCCGCCGGACCGCCGACGAGTTGCGGGAACTGGGCGACCCGGTACGGGCCGAGGAGCTGGACGGGCGGCTGAAGGCGGCCCGGCAGGAGGCGGGCCGCGCCCTGCGCGACCGCACCGAGCTGTACGCGGACGGCGGGTCCGTGATCAAGCTGGGCCGCCACCGCTTCGCGGTGAACACCCAGCCGTTCGACCTGACACTGGTGCCCTCCGGGGACAGCCTCGCCTTCGCGCTGACGGGGACCGACTACCGGGCCCCGGTCACCGACCCGGAGTTCGCGGCGGCCCGGCCGTACTGGGAGCAGCTGCTCCCCTCGGAGAACGCCTCCGTCTACCGCGCCGAGCATCTGGCCGCCCGGCTCCTCGACGAGCACGGGGCCGGACACCTCGCCACGCTCGCCGACACCGAACTGGCCTCTCTCGTCCGGGAGTCGGCTGCCGAGGCGTACGACGAGGGGTACACGCGGGGCGTCCACGACGAGGACGCCACCGCCATCCTGGCCGCCCTGCTGCGGCTGCACACAGACGCCGGGCTGCTGCGCCACGAGCCGGCCGTCCGCGCGGCGGCCCAGCTCTTCTGGGCGTACGGCTCCGACGAGGCGCGGCGCACCTCCTGGACCAGGCGCGCGGTCTCCCTGGCCCGGGCCCGCGACACGTTCGGGCTCGCCCCGGCCATCGCGGCGCTCCAGGAGGAGTGGGCGTCGGCGATCGGCTCCCCGTCGCCCTCCGCACCGGCCCACGCCGTCGCCGCGTACCTCTTCGAGGAGCTGACCACCGGGCCCTCCGGGTTCGTCGTGGGCTCCCCGATCCGGGCCTTCCTGGAAGCCTTCCACCGGGCGGCGGGCCCCGACGCGTACGGGGACGACCTCGCGGCCCTCGGCGACGACCTGGCCGCGCGCCGGCAGCTCGTGGAGGGCTGGCTGGCCCCGTACGCCGAGGCCACGGGGGCGGGCCTCGGCGACGGCGATCTGGCGGAGGCCGTGGCGGTGGAGCTCTGCCCGGAGCTGGAGCGTTACGCCTGCGACGCCCCGCTCACCGAGCGGCTGGAGGGTCTTCTCGGCGATCACCCGCGGATCGCGGACGGCGGGATCCTCACCGTACGGATCGACGAACTCCTCGCCCGTACCGCCGAGTTCCGCAACGACACCGTGCCCGGGTTCCGCGCCTACCAACGGCTGCGCACCTCGCTGGTGACCGCCGAGCGCGGGCGGCTGCGGCTGGACGACCACCGGCCGCGCGTGATGTCGGCGTTCGTCCGCAACCGGCTGCTCGACGAGGTGTATCTGCCGCTGATCGGCGACAGCCTGGCCAAGCAGCTCGGCACCGCCGACGCCGACCGGCGCACCGACTCGCAGGGCATGCTGCTGCTCGTCTCGCCGCCCGGCTACGGCAAGACGACGCTGATGGAGTACGTCGCGGACCGGCTCGGCATGGTCCTCGTCAAGATCAGCGGTCCGAACCTGGGCCACGACGTGACCTCCCTCGACCCGGGCCAGGCCCCGAGCACCACCGCCCGGCAGGAGATCGAGAAGATCAACTTCGCCCTGGAGGCGGGCAACAACACGCTTCTCTACCTCGACGACATCCAGCACACCTCGCCCGAACTGCTGCAGAAATTCATCCCGTTGTGCGACGCCACCCGCCGCATCGAGGGCGTGCGGGACGGCGAGCCGCGCAGCTACGACCTGCGGGGCAAGCGGTTCGCGGTGTGCATGGCGGGCAACCCGTACACCGAGTCCGGCGAGCAGTTCCGGATCCCGGACATGCTCGCCAACCGGGCCGACGTGTGGAACCTCGGCGAGGTCCTCAGCGGCCGGGACGACGTCTTCGCGCTGAGCTTCGTGGAGAACGCGCTGACCGCCAACCAGGTCCTCGCCCCGCTGGCCGCCCGCTCCCGGGACGATCTGGCGCTGCTGGTGCGGCTGGCGGGCGGCAGCGACCCGGCCGCGCGCGCGGAGCACCTGGAACACCCGTACAGCGCAGCCGAGTTGGACCGGATCCTGGCCGTGCTGCGCCATCTGCTCACGGCCCGGAACACCGTGCTCGCGGTGAACGCGGCGTACATCGCCTCGGCCGCGCAGACGGACGCCACGCGCACCGAGCCGCCGTTCCGGCTCCAGGGCTCCTACCGCAACATGAACAAGATCGCCGAGCGGATCGTGCCCGTCATGAACGACGACGAGCTGTCCGCCGTCGTCGAGGACCACTACGCGGGCGAGGCACAGACGCTCACCACCGGCGCCGAGGCCAACCTGCTGAAGCTGGCCGCCCTGCGCGGCACGCTCACCGCCGGACAGGCCGAGCGGTGGGCGGCGATCACCGCCTCCTACGTCCGTACGCAGGCGCTCGGCGGTCCGGACGGCGACCCGATGACCCGGGCGGTGGCCGCGCTCGGGCTGCTCGCGGACCGGATCGCGGCGGTCGAGACGGCGATCCAGCGGGCGGCGGACCCCCGGCACCTGCCGGCCGGGCCGTCGGCGCCGGTGCACCAGCCGCATCCGCCGCACCCGGTGAACCCGCCGGTCACGGCGCACGAGCGGGCCGCCGTGAACCCGCCGCACGTGGTCGACGACCAGGCCGCGCCCGACCGTCGTGCGAAGATCACCAACACTCCACACTGATCGGGACCGATCGGGAAGACCGAGCCGGAGGGATCACGGCATGCTGGGTTTCGTGCCTCCACTTCCTCAGCAGCCGGGACGGCCGCCGTCCACCGGCCACATGATCGTCTGCGGTGACGACGCCCTGGCGCGCCGGCTCGCCGTGGAGCTGCGCTTCGTCTACGGGGAGCGGGTCACGCTGCTCCTGCCGCCGGGCCGGTACGCGAACAGCCCGGAGACGCCGCTGACCCAACGGGGTCGGGCAGCCGCCCTGTTCGGCCGGATGTCGGCGGCGATGAACCGCGCGGGCAACGGCGGCGGGAACACCGGCGGCAGCGGTGACACCAACGCCGGAGTCGAGGCCGTCCGCATCATGGAGGCCCCCGAGCCCTCCGACGACGTACTGGAGGAGGCGGGCGTCGACCGGGCCGCCGCCCTCGCGCTCGTCTACGACGACGACGAGCGCAACATCCGCGCCGCCCTGACCGCCCGCCGCCTCAACCCCCGTCTGCGGCTGGTGATCCGGCTCTACAACCGCAAGCTCGGGCAGCATCTGGAGGAGCTGCTCGACCAGGCGGCGGCCGTCGCCATGCCCGGCATCGACCCGGCGCTGCTGGACGCCTCCACCACCGTCCTGTCCGACGCCGACACCGCCGCCCCGGCCCTCGCCGCCACCGCGCTGACCGGCAGCAGCAAGATCATCCAGGCCGAGGGGCTGCTCCTGCGCGCCGCCGAGCGTCCCCCGCCCCGCTCCGGCGAGCGGGCCGACCCCGGCCTGTGCACCCTCGCCCTGCTCTCCTCCACCACCAACGACCCGGCGGGCGCGGAGGGTTCGGACAGCAGCGGCGACGAGGCCCCGCAACTGCTGCCCGACGAGAGCGCCATCGCCGCCGCGACCGGCCGGGGCACGGTGGTCCTCGAAGCGGTCAGCCGGGCCGACCCGGACCGTCCGGCCACCCGCATGGGCGGCCGGGGCGCCCCGCTCTCCCAGGTCTTCTCCCGCAGGCTGCGCTGGTCGGCCCTCGGCGTCGCGGTCGCCGCGCTCGCCCTGGTGATCGCCTCGCTCCTGACCACCGAGGACACGGCGATCCACTCCACCTATCTGACCCTGCTCGACCTGCTGGGCATGAACGACCCGGCGGAGGGCGCCCCACCGGCCCGGCAGATCATCCAGCTCCTCTCCGGCATCGCCGGGCTGCTCCTGCTCCCGCTGCTGCTCGCCGCCGTCCTGGAGGCGTTCGGCACCCTGCGCACCGCCTCCTCGCTGCGCCGGCCGCCGCGCGGTCTGTCGGGGCACGTGGTGCTGCTGGGGCTCGGCAAGATCGGTACGCGCGTCCTCGTACGGCTCCGCGAGCTCGACATCCCCGTGGTCGTCGTCGAGGAGGACCCCGAGGCGCGGGGCATTCCGCTGGCCCGCTCGATGCACGTGCCGACCGTCATCGGCGACGTCACCCAGGAAGGCGTCCTCGAAGCGGCCAAGATCCGCCGCGCCCGCGCCCTCCTCGCCCTCACCAGCATCGACACCACGAACCTGGAAGCGGCGCTGTACGCGCGCTCGGTGAAGCCGGACCTGAGGGTGGCGCTGCGGCTGTACGACGACGAGTTCGCCACCGCCGTCTACCGCACCCTGCGCACCGCGCACCCCGGGGCCCTGACCCGCTCCCGCTCGGTCTCCCATCTGGCCGCCCCGGCCTTCGCGGGCGCCATGATGGGCCGCCAGATCCTCGGCGCGGTCCCGGTCGAGCGCAAGGTCATGCTGTTCGCGGCCCTGGAGGTGGCGGGGCACCCGCAGTTGGAGGGCCGCACGGTCGAGCAGGCGTTCCGGGCGGGCGCCTGGCGGGTCCTGGCCATCGACGCCACCCCGCCCGGCGACCGCACCCCCGACCTCGCCGCCCCCCTGCCGTTCGACCCGGAGGGCGACGCGACGCCGCCGCCCTCCGGCCTGGTCTGGGACCTGCACCCCGGCTACGTCCTTCGCGCCCAGGACCGGGTGGTGATCGCCGCCACCCGCCGCGGCCTCGCGGAGCTGCTGCGACGGCAGCGGTCGGTGGTGCCGGGACGGTAGGGCTGCCGAGACGCCCCGGTGGCCGCCGACCGCCGGGGCGTCTCGGCGGCGGGCCCGGGCTACCGGAACGCGCCCATCGCCTCCCGCACCTCGTCCAGCGTGGCCTCCGCCAGCGCGTTCGCCCGCTCGTTGCCCGCCCGGAGCACCGACCGCACGTACGGCAGGTCCTTCGCGTACTCCGCCCGCCGGGCCCGGAAGGCGGCCAGGTGGCCGTTGACCGCGTCGGTCACCGTCCTCTTGAGAGCGGCGGCTCCGCCGTCGCCGATCTCCGCCGCGACCTCGCGCGGGTCCCGCTCCAGGCAGAGGGCGGCCAGCAGCACCAGCGAGGAGACGTTGGGGCGGGTGTCGGGGTCGTAGGTGATGTGCCGGTCGGCGTCCGTGGTCGCGCCCTTGATGAGGCGGGCCGTCTCGTCGGCGGTGGCGCCGAGCGGGACGGAGTTGGCCCGGCTCTTGCTCATCTTCGTGCCGTCCGTGCCGAGCAGCAGGGGCGCGGCGGAGAGCAGGGTCTCCGGTTCCGGGAAGACATCGCCGTACCGCTCGTTGAAGCGGCGGGCGATCGTCCGGGTGACTTCCAGGTGGGGCGCCTGGTCCCGGCCGACCGGAACCAGGTTGCCCTTGCAGGACAGGATGTCGGCGGCCTGGTGGACCGGGTAGGTGAGCATCAGCCCGCTGACCGTGGACTGCCGGGAGTGCGCGATCTCGTCCTTGACCGTGGGGTTCCGGTTCAGCTCCGCGACGGAGACCAGGCTGAGGAAGGGCAGCATGAGCTGGTTGAGCGCGGGGACGGCGCTGTGGCAGAAGACCGTGGACCGGGCGGGGTCGAGACCGAGGGCCAGATAGTCCAGGAGCAGTCCGTCGGTGTACTCCCCCAGCCGCTCCGCGGTGTCCCGGTCGGTGATGACCTGGTAGTCGGGGATGAGGACGATGACGTCCACGCCGAGTTCCTGGAGGCGGACCCGGTTGAGCAGGGATCCGAAGTAGTGGCCGAGGTGAAGGGCGCCGGTGGGGCGGTCCCCGGTGAGGACCCGGAAGCTGCCGGGGTCCTGGGCGATGCGGCGCTCCAGCTCGGCGGAGGCGGCCGGGGCGGGCGTGGTGGCGGTGACGGCGGTGGGCGCTGTGGCGGTGGGCTTTGCGCCGGTGGTGGTGGATGCGTGTGCCGGTGTGGTGCTGGTCATGGGATCGGGTCTCTCCTCGCGTGGATGGTGCGTGGAGGACGGCCCCGCCGGTGAGCGCCGCTGCGCTTCGTCTCCGTTTCCGCGCCGTACGAGGTGCCGTACGAGGGCAGCGAAAAGGGCCGTCCATGTCGAACGGCCCTGGTTCCGTGCGGATGCTGTGGCCGCTCCTACGAGGAGCGCCACCAGTTTCGGCACGGGACGGAGGTCATGGCTTCACTATAAAGGGGTCCGCTTCCCGCGGGGGCTTCATCCTGCTGGGGTCTACTTCGGCGCGTGCCCGCCCACGGAGAAGAGGAGCCAGATGAATCCGGCGAAGAGGTGCGTCGCAAAGACATAGACGAAGACGCGCAGGAACACTCCGCGCGCTTTCCACTCCTCGCTGCTGCTCCTCAGCTCGCTCACCGCTCCAGAGTACGCCCGCCCGGGGAGGGCGCCCGGCCGCGCGGAATAGGACGGAGAGGGGTCCCGTTGTAGAGTGTAGTTCAACGTTCAACCAAATCGGTCAGGACCTCCGGATCCCCGGATCCCCGGCCGGGACTCAGGAAGGCGGACGCCATGCAGTTCGGGATCTTCACCGTCGGAGACGTCACGACCGACCCGACCACCGGCCGGACCCCCACCGAGAACGAGCGGATCAAGGCGACCCTGGCCATCGCACAGAAGGCCGAGGAGGTCGGTCTGGACGTCTTCGCGACCGGCGAGCACCACAACCCGCCGTTCGTCCCGTCCTCCCCGACGACGACCCTCGGCTACATCGCCGCCCGCACCGAGAACCTGATCCTGTCCACTTCCACCACGCTGATCACCACCAACGACCCGGTGAAGATCGCCGAGGACTACGCCACCCTCCAGCACCTCGCGGACGGCCGCGTCGACCTGATGATGGGCCGGGGCAACACGGGACCGGTCTATCCGTGGTTCGGCAAGGACATCCGCCAGGGCATCCCGATGGCCATTGAGAACTACGCCCTGCTGCACAAGCTGTGGCGCGAGGACGTCGTCGACTGGGAGGGCAAGTTCCGTACGCCGCTCCAGTCCTTCACCGCCACCCCGCGCCCGCTGGACGGCGTCCCGCCGTTCGTCTGGCACGGCTCCATCCGCTCGCCGGAGATCGCCGAGCAGGCCGCGTACTACGGCGACGGCTTCTTCCACAACAACATCTTCTGGCCCATGGAGCACACGGAGAAGATGGTCGGCCTCTACCGGCGCCGCTACGCCCACTACGGGCACGGCACCGCCGAACAGGCCATCGTCGGGCTCGGCGGCCAGGTGTTCATGCGGAAGAACTCGCAGGACGCGGTACGGGAGTTCCGCCCGTACTTCGACAACGCGCCGGTCTACGGCCACGGCCCGTCCCTGGAGGACTTCACCCGCGAGACCCCGCTGACGGTGGGCTCCCCGCAGGAGGTCATCGAGCGGACCCTGACGTTCCGGGACGCGGTCGGCGACTACCAGCGCCAGCTGTTCCTGATGGACCACGCGGGGCTCCCGCTGAAGACGGTCCTGGAGCAGCTCGACATCCTCGGCGAGGAGGTCGTGCCCGTCCTGCGCAAGGAGTTCGCCAACCTGCGGCCGGCCGGTGTGCCGGAGTCCGCGCCCGTCCACCCGGCGGTCGCCGCCGCCCGGGCCTCCGGAAAGGAGAGCTGACCCCGATGTTCGCCACCACCCCGCTGCGCATCGTCGCCGTATCGGCCGGGCTCAGCCAGCCGTCCTCCACCCGGCTGCTGGCCGACCGGCTGGCCGCCGCCACCCGTGAGCGCCTCACGGCCGAACAGGACAGAGACGTGGAGGTCCGCGTCATCGAGCTGCGCGATCTCGCCGTGGACATCGCGAACCACCTGGTCAGCGGATTCCCGTCGGCCGGACTGCGTGGGGCGATCGACGCGGTGACGGAGGCCGACGGGCTGATCGCCGTGACGCCCGTCTTCACCGCCTCGTACAGCGGACTGTTCAAGTCGTTCTTCGACCTGATCGACCACACCGCGCTGACCGGCAAGCCCGTCGTGATCGCCGCGACGGGCGGCACCGCCCGGCACTCGCTGGTCCTGGAGCACGCGCTGCGCCCGCTCTTCGCCTATCTGCGGGCCGTCACCGTGCCCACCTCCGTCTACGCGGCGTCGGAGGACTGGGGCTCCTCGGGCGACGAGTACACCGAGGGCCTGCCGTCCCGGATCCGGCGCGCTGGCGGCGAGCTGGCCTCCGCGGTCCTGGGCCGTACGGTCTCCGGGGCCTCGCGGACCCTGGGTCTGGACGACGGGGAGGACGCGGTCGTCCCCTTCGAGCAGCAGCTCGCGGACCTGCGGCTGGACTGAGACCGGGGGAACGAGCCCACGGGGCGGGTCACATCGACCCGCCCCGATTGCCCTACTTGATTACAGTGAGACAGGGCGCTGTACCGAGCGCGACCGAGCGCGACCGAGCTGGAGGCAGATATGGGCAGGATCGTTGTGGGCGTCGACGGCTCCGAATCCTCGATCAAGGCACTGCACTGGGCCGTGCGCCAGGCCGAGCTGACCGGCGCCACGGTGGAGGCCGTGAACAGCTGGGAGTACCCCGCCACCAGCTGGGCGTCGATGATGCCGGGCATGCCGGAGGACTTCGACCCGCAGGCCCTCGCCACCGTCTCCCTCACCGAGGCGCTGGAGGAGGCCCTCGGCGCCGAGGGAGCCGCCGCGGTCAGCAAGATCGTGGTCATCGGCAATCCCGCCCAGGCCCTGCTGGACCGTGCCCGGGGCGCCGATCTGCTCGTCGTCGGGGCCCGCGGCCACACCGGCTTCAAGGCCACCCTGCTGGGCTCGGTCAGCCTCCACGTCACCCAGCACGCGCCGTGCCCGGTGACGGTGGTCCGCGACTGACGGTCGCGGAGGCTGTTTCGCGTGCGGCCCCGGGAAGCGGCCCGCGGAGAAACGAGGGGACGTTGTCAGTGGCTGCTCCTATCGTGTGGTCATGACCCCTGCTCTCTTCGGGCGCGACCACCCCGTCGGCGTACTCCGCTCGGAGATCGCCCGGGCCACGGACAGCCACGGCGGTCTCGTGCTGGTCACCGGCGAGGCCGGGATCGGCAAGAGCACTCTTGTCACCGACGCCGCGCACGAGGCGCGGCGGCGCGGGGCGCTGGTGGTCGGCGGTTCCTGCTGGGACTCCGACAACACTCCGGGCTACTGGCCCTGGGTACAGGTTCTGCGCGGTATGCGCCGGTCCGCCACGGCGGCGGAATGGGCGGCGGCCCAGGAGGCGTCCGACGGCCGGCTCGCCGTGCTCCTCGGCGATCCGGTCAGGTTCGCCACGGGCGGCTCGGACGGCCCGGGGCCCAGCACACTGTCGGTCCCGGGAGCGGCGGCCGGGGGCCCGGGCGCCGGTGCGGCCCAGGGCGGCGACCCCGGCACGGCGACGGGCACGAGCCCACCGGGCGGCGGTTCGCCCGGGCACGGCTCTCCGGGCGGCGGTCCGCCGGGGGCCGACTCTTCGAACGTCGGCTCTCCGGGCGGCGGTCCGGCGGAGGGGCCCGAGGCCTTCGGGCTCTTCGACGCGGTGACCACGGCCCTCGTCACGGTCTCCCAGAGCCGGCCGCTGGTGGTCGTCCTGGACGATCTGCACAGCTCCGACCCGGCCTCGCTGCGGCTGCTCGAATTCGCCGCCCAGCACGCCTGGTTCGAGCGGCTGCTGCTGATCGGCACCTACCGGGACGTCGAGGTGGAGGCCCCCGGGCACCCGCTCCAGCAGCTGATCCTGCCACTGGTCTCGCGCGCCGCCGCGACGCTCACGCTGACCGGCCTCGGCCGGGACGAGGTGGGCGCGCTGATGACGGTGACGACGGGCCGTGAGCCCGCACCGCAGCTGGTCGACGAGGTCCACCGGCGCACCGGCGGCAACCCCTTCTTCGTCGAGCAGACCGCCCGGCTCTGGCACAGCGGGGCCCCGGTCTCCACCATTCCGCCCGGTGTACGGGAAGCGGTCCGGCAGCGGCTCGCCCTGCTGCCCGAGCCGGTCGTCGCCCTGCTGACCAGCGCCGCCCTGCTCGGCCGGGAGTTCCGCCGGCAGGTCCTGGCCGTGGTGCACGGTTCGCCGGTCCCCCATGTGGAGCGGCTGCTGGAGTCGGCAGTCGTCGCCCGGGTCGTCGTTCCCCGCCCGTCCGGTCAGTACGCCTTCGCCCACGACCTGCTGCGCGAGACGCTGTACGCCTCGCTGGACGACGCCGAGGCCCGCGAGGCCCATGCCGCCGCCGTACGGGCCCTGGACGCGCACGGCGGCATCGGTGACGCCGTGGGGCCCGGCGAGCTGGCCCGGCACGCCCACCTCGCGGGCGGGGCGCTGGAGCGCGACCGCCGGATCGACCTGCTGCTGGCGGCAGCCCGGGACGCCTCGGGACGCCTGGCCGACGAGGAGGCCGTCGGCCACTACCGACGCGCCCTCGCGGTGGCCTCCGGCGAGGTTCCCGATCTCCGACGGGCCGCGCTGATCGGTCTCGACCTCGCGGAGCAGCTCCGGCACGCGGGGGAGAGCGCCGAGGCGCAGCGGCTGCTGGACGGGGCGGTCGCCCGCACCCGGGAGCTGGACGACCCGGAGCTGCTGGCCCGGGTGGCGATCACCCTGTACCGCGACGGCTCCATGGGCGGCGGCCACGACGCCTCCACGAAGGACCTCCTCGTCGGGGCGCACCGCGAACTCACCGGCAAGGAGGGCCAGGAGCACCTCTCCGACGACCGGCTCGCCCAGGAGCTGGCCATCCACATCATGGCGCTGGCCCGCAGCGGCTCGGACGACGAGGCGCTCGCCTTCTCGCTCTGGGCGCGCCACGACTCCGTGTGGGGCCTCGGCTCGGCGGTGGAGCGGATCGAGCTGACCGACGAGATGACCGTCATCGGCCGGCGCACCCGGCACCAGGACATGGAGCTGCACGCGACGTCGATGCGCTGGGTGGCGCTGCTGGAGCTGGGCGACCCGGCCTTCGTCGACCAGTTCCGTACGTTCGTCCGGCTCGCCGAACAGAGCGAGCTGCCCCGATTCGCCCTGGGCATCGCCGTCGACACCAGCCTGATCGCCTCCCTGCAGGGCCGGTTCGCCGAGGCGACCACCGCATTGCGGGACGACGCACTCGACCCGGAGAACAACGACCACGCGGCCTTCGGCTTCATGGGGCACCACCTGCGCTGGGCGCTGCATCTGCTTCAGGGGCACTTCGCCGAGGCCGAGGAGGTCCTCGGCAGGCTTCCGGCCGCCGGGTACCCCTACCCCGGGCTGCTGGAGTCGGTCACGGCGGTGGAGCAGGGCGACGCGACGCCCGCGCTGCGTCTGATCGCCGAGCAGACGGACCGCGACGGCCCCTATCCGCGGGCGTTCATGCCGCTGTGGCTCCGGCTGCTGGCCCAGACGGCCGCGGTGACGGGCGACCGGCGCCTCATCGCCCGCGCGGAGGACGAGCTGACCCCGTACACGGGCCAGTGGATCGTCTCGCTGTACGGGTGCGACATCGGCGGCCCCGTCGACCTCTGGCTCGGGATGCTCGCCGCCGCGCGCGACGACCAGGACGCGGCAGTGGCGGCGCTCACCGAGGCCGCCGCCTCCTCGGACCGCCTCGGCGCCCGCCCCTGGGCCGTACGCGCCCGGCTCGGCCTGGCCCGCGCCCTGCTCGCCCGCGCCGGTGCGGATTCCGCCGGTGGCAGGAGTGGCGGTGCGGAAGGTGGCGGGGCGGCGGCGGGTGGCGGTGACGCGGGGCGGGCTCGGCGGCTGCTCGGTGAAGTGGCGCGGGAGGCGGGCGAGTTGGGCCTGCGTCACCTGGAGGCCGAGGCCTCGGCCCTCCGCACGGCCCCGCCCACCGCTCCTCGCACCGTCGCCGCCTCCGCCGCCACTTCCGCCACCGCCGGGACCGGCGCCACCGCCGCTCCCGGCCCCGCCGAGTTCCGGCGGAACGGGCCCGTGTGGCAGCTGCGGTGGGACGGGGTGACCGTGCACGTCCCGGACGCCAAGGGGCTGCGGGACCTGCACAGTCTGCTGGGGCTGCCCGGCGCCGACGTCCCGGCGGTCCAGCTCCTCGCGCCCGAGGGCGGGGAGCTCGTCGTCGCCGCCGGACAGCTCGGCGGCGACCCGGTGCTCGACGAGGAGGCCAAGCGCCGCTACAAGGAACGCCTGGCCCGGCTGGACGCCGAGATAGACCGAGCCGCCGCCCGGGACGACACCCGGCAGGTCGAGACGTACGACCGGGAGCGGCAGGCCCTTCTCGACGAGCTCCGCACCGCGGCGGGGCTCGGCGGCCGGACCCGGCGGCTGGGCGACCAGACCGAGCGGGCCCGCAAGACGGTCACTGCCCGGATCCGCGACACCCTGCGCAAGCTGGAGACCCTGCACCCCGCGCTGGCGGCCCATCTGAAGGCCTCCGTGACGACCGGGACCACCTGCGCCTACCGCCCTGAACACTCCCCCGACTGGCGCCTCTGACCCGAGCCGCCCCTTCTCCCGATCCGGCTACTCCTCCTGTTCCTCGACGACGACGTCGGCGACGGCACACGCCACGTTGTCGGGCCCGCCCGCCTCGCGGGCCAGGCCGACCAACCGGCGTACGGCCTCTTCCGGGTCGTCCGCCGCGACGACCGCCGCCCTCAGGCCCGCCTCGTCCACCACCGCCGACAAGCCGTCCGAGCAGAGCAGATAGCGGTCCCCGGCCAGCACCTCCTGCAGGCGGACATCGGGACGGGACGCCACCGCGACCTGGGCGGACCGCGCCTCGCCGGCCAGGGCCTTCAGCAGCAGTGCGCGCTGCGGATGGGAAGCGGCCTCCTCCTGGCTCAGCGAACCGTCGTCGATCATCGACTGGACCAGGCTGTGGTCGTGCGTGATCCGGAACAGCTCACCGCCCCGCAGCAGATACGCCCGCGAGTCCCCGATGTGGACGAGCCCGAGCCGCGACCCGGTCCACAGCATCGCGGTGAGCGTGGTCCCCGAACCGTCCGGGGCCGCACAGGACGCGACCGCCTCCCGGACCGCCCGCGAAGCGGAATCCGCCGTGTCCTCCAGGGCGTTCAGCAGATCCGCGGCGGAGGGAGCACCGCCCCCGGAGCCCCACGCGGAGGGCTTGAGCGCCTCGATCGCCGCCGCACTCGCCTCGGCCCCGCCCTCCCCGAAACCGTCGGCGACCGCCAGCAGCCGGGGCCCGGCGAACGCCGCGTCCTGGTTCGCCGTACGCACCGCCCCGGTATCGGTCAGCGCGGCGCAGCGGATCGCGAGGGCCCCCGCCCCCGCACTGCGTGTGCTCCCCGTACTGCCGGTGTTCCCCGTGCTGCCTGTGCTTCCCGTGTTCCCCGTGGTGCCCGGTATCCGCGCCATGGCCCTGCCTTCCGCTGACAGATGGTCGACGAGGTACATCGCCAGATCGCGCCGGGCCGCCGTCTCGGCCTCCACCCGTGCCCAGTAGGCCCGGATCTCCACCGCCGCGGCGCCCGCGTCGAGCGCCACGACCGGGCCGATCCGGCTCAGCGGCATGCCGATCCTGCGCAGCCACGCCACGAGCCGGGCCTCCTCCGCCTGCGCCGGGTCGTAGTACCGGTAGCCGTTCACCGGGTCGACCAGGGCCGGCCGGAGCAGGCCCAGCTCGTCGTAGCGCCGGAGCGCCTTGGCGGAGAGCCGGGACAGCCGGGCGAACTCCCCGATCGTCACCAGCCCCCCGCTCGCGGCGCCCACCGCGCGGCCTTCGCCTTCCACCCCGTACCTCCTCGTACCGGGCGCTTCCCGCCCGGCCCCACCGATGCTGGGGCTTCCCCCGCGGGGAACGTCAAGGATGCCTGCGCGAGTGGGTCCGCCGTCGGTCACTTCCGGTTGTAGAGCCGCATCGTCACCACGCCGAAGACCGTCATGAGCACCCCGGCCCAGCTCAGCGACCAGACGATGTCGGCGGCCGGCCAGTTGCCCGCCATCAGCTCACGCACCGCCGTGGCGAGGTGGGTGACCGGGCTGTTGTTCACGAAGGCCTGGAGCCAGCCCGGCATCGTCTTCGGGTCGACGAAGACATTGCTGAGGAAGGTCAGCGGGAAGATCACCATCATGCTGACGCCCATCACCGACTTCTCGGAGCGCAGCAGCAGACCGAACATGGTCCAGATCCAGGAGAACCCGAACGAGAACACCACCAGCAGAGCGATGCCCGCCAGCACACCGAGCACACCGCCCTCCGGCCGGAACCCGATGATCATGCCGATGGTGAGCATCACCGCCGACGCCAGCAGATAGCGCAGGACGTCGCCGAGCAGATAGCCGACCATCGGGGCGGGCCGCCAGATCGGCAGCGTGCGGAACCGGTCGAAGACGCCCTTGGCGATGTCCGTGTTCACCGCGACACCCGTGTACATCGTGATCATCACGACGCTCATCACCATGATGCCGGGCAGCAGGAACTGGATGTACTCCTCGGTGGAGCCGGCCAGCGCCCCTCCGAAGAGGTACGTGTACATCAGGACCAGCATGATCGGGAAAGCCGTCACATCGAAGAGCTGATCCGGCACGTGCTTGATCTTCAGCATGGCGCGCCAGCCGAAGGTCACCGATGCCGACAGCGCGCTGGGCCTCGGCGGGCGCTCGTGGCCCACCAGGAGCGCCGAGAGGCGTTCCCGGTCCGGCGCGGCGAGCTCGACGCCTTCCAGCTCCGTCTTGGCGGTCGCGGTGCTCATGCCGCCACTCCCTTCTTGTCCGTGAGTGCGAGGAAGACCTCGTCGAGGCTGGGCTGTCCCAGCGAGAAGTTGTCGACCGTGATGCCGGAACCGGCCAGCTCGGCCAGGGCGCGCCCGGCCTGTTCCGCCGCGCCCTGCTCGGTCCGCTGTCCGTCGACCCGGGCGGTCAGCGCCACCGGGTCCGCGTCCAGCTGGACCTCCGCGTTCAGTGCGAGCGCCAGCACTCGCTGGGCCTCGGCCCGCTGGCCGGCGTCCCGCAGCCGCAGATGGACGGTGCCGGCGCCGACGGACGCCTTGAGCTCGCCCTTGGTCCCCTCGGCGATGACCTTGCCGTGGTCGATCACCGCGATACGGGAGGCCAGCTGGTCGGCCTCGTCCAGATACTGGGTGGTCAGCAGCACCGTGGTGCCGAGGGCGACGATCGCCCGCACGATGTCCCACACCTGGTTGCGGCTGCGGGGGTCGAGTCCGGTGGTCGGCTCGTCCAGGAACAGCACGTCCGGGGTGTTCAGGATGGACGCGGCGATGTCGATGCGCCGCCGCATGCCTCCCGAGTAGTTCTTCACCTGCCTGCCCGCCGCTTCGCTCAGCCCGAACCCTTCGAGCAGCTGGGCCGCCCGGTCGCGGGCCGCCGGCTTGGAGTGCCCGAGCAGCCGGCCGAGCAGGACGAGGTTCTCCGAGCCGGTCAGGTCCTCGTCCACCGAGGCGTACTGCCCGGTCAGGCTGACCCGGCTGCGGACCGCGTCGGCGTCCTTCACGACGTCCTTGCCGAACACCCGGGCCGTGCCTCCGTCGGGGCGCAGCAGGGTCGCGAGCATGCGGACGGCGGTGGTCTTGCCGGCGCCGTTGGGTCCGAGGACGCCGTAGACGGTGCCGGTGGGGACGGCGAGGTCGATGCCGTCCACCGCGCGGTTGTCGCCGAAGACCTTCACCAGCCCCGTGGTCTCGATGGCCAGTTCAGTGCTCATGATCCATTCCTTGTGGGTCGTCGGTGGAAGTCTGCGAGCTGCGGCGGGCCCGGCAGCTCACGAGACGTACGGGCGGACGGCGCGCGCCTCGCGCAGGGCCCAGCCCCACCAGCCGAGCTGGTCGAGCATCAGGCCCACGGACCGGTCCCGGCCGGTGTCGCCGGGGTGGCCCTCCAGCGGCTGCTGGAGGAAGTCGAGCGCGACCCCGTTCCTCAGGGTCACCGTGTGCAGCTCGGTGAAGACCGAGCGCAGCTGCTCCACGGCGTACAGCCCGGCGGAACCGTGTCCGTAGCTCACGAAGGCGACCGGCTTGGCCTGCCACTCCTCGTACGCGAAGTCGATGGCCTGCTTCAGCGAGGCGGGGAACGAGCGGTTGTACTCCGGGGTGACCACGACATAGGCCTCGGCCCTGGCGATCTCCTCGGTGAACTCCGTCATCTGCTCGGTCGCCCGCCCCGGGTAGTGCACGGGGAAGTCGAAATCGGCGAGATCCAGCACGGCGAGGTCCAGCTCGCTCCGGCCCCGGGCCCGCTCCATGAACCAGCGGCCGACCGCATCGCCGATGCGGCCCTCGCGGGTACTGCCGATGATCACCGCGACCCGCAGCGGAACACCGTCCGTCGTCATCGCCCGCTCCTCCTCCCGCGTCCCGGGGCGCTTCGCTCCCTCACCTCTTGGGCGCCAGACACCAAGGCGCGGCCGCCAGATCGAATCTGGCGGCCGCGCACGCGGTCACGGGGAGCCCGGACGCCGGACGGGCCTCAGGTCTCCCGCGTGTAGAAGAGGTAGAACGAGACGACGAGGACACCCGCCCCGACCGCCAGGCCCAGCCCGGTCGACCGCAGCACGCTGGTGTCGGTGAGGCTCACCAGGAAGCCGATCGCACACGCGGTCAGCGCGCCGTACGCGGCCGCCCGCAGCTCGCGCGGCAGGGACTGCTGGATCCGGCCCAGCGCGAAGCAGAGGGCCGCCAGGGCGATACCGGAGACGAACCCGAGCAGGACCTGCCCGCCGGTGCTGGGGCCGCCGTCGCGGCGGATGAACGCCGCGTAGAAGCCGTAGATCACGCCGAGCACCAGAGGCAGGGCCCAGGCGAGCCGGGTGTGGTGGCGGGTTCGCGCATGCGCGCGGGCGCCCCTTCGGCCGGGCATGGCTGCGTGTGTGGCCATCGCGGACAGCTCCTTCCGTCGCCCCCGTCGCACGCCCCCGTTCCTCCAGAGCACACCCGCCCGCGCGACCCGGCAACTCGAATGGCGTACGGCCCGGAGCGGCCCGGCTCCGTACGGGATTCCCTGGAGGGGTGCGGACCTCTCCCTCGGCGACCTCGTCGATCTCGGCGGCCTTCTCGGCGCTCCTGCTCCTCCTGCTCGCCGTCCTCGTGCCGTTCGGCGCGCTCTCCGCCTGGGTCGACCTGGAGATCGACGACACCGACCGGTACGTCGCCGCCGTCTCCCCGCTCGCCTCGGCCCCGGCGGTGCGGACCACCGTCGCGAACCTGGTCACCGAGGAAGCGATGCGGCAGATCGATCTCGGCCCGCTCCAGGACACGGTCCGGGAGTTCCTGCACGAGTCCGTACGGTCCTTCACCACCACCGAGGCCTTCCAGCAGGCCTGGGACACCGCGAACCGGGTCGCGCACCAGGCGGTGGAGGCCGCCCTGGATGGCAACAGCGGAGAGGCCGTGACGATCGACCTGGCCCCGGTGATCGAGCAGGTCAAACAGGACCTGGTCCGTGACGGGGTGCCGTTCGCGGATCGGATCCCGGTCGAGCGGACGGAAATCACCGTGCTCGGCCCCGGTCAGGCCGACGACCTCAGGGACTCGTTCCGGTGGCTTCGCTCCTGCAGCATCTGGCCGGCGGTCGCGACGCTGGTCCTGCTCGTCCTGGTGGTGGGCATCGCGACCGTACGGCGTGGGCTGCGGGCCGGGCTGTGGACCACCGCGATCGTGGGTGCCGGGTTCGTGCTCGGCGCGGTCCTGCTCCGGGTGCTGGTCGCGGTCGGCCGCAGCCGGGTGCTGGACGAGGTGCCGGGCAGCGACCGGGACGCGGCCGCCGCGGTCTTCGACGCCCTGACCGACTCGCTGCGGACCACGGCGTGGGTGGTGCTGGCGGTCGGCGCGGCGCTGCTGGTGGGGGCGGTCTCGGCGCGGGTGCTCCTGCGGAACAGGACGTCCTCGGCCGACGTGCGATGAGGCGGTGACCGGGTGAGAGTGGGATCCGTGGCCGTCACCGGGCGACGACCGCCACTGCGACCCGAAAGAGGCGTCATGGCCGACCGAGACATCTTCGAGAACATCGACGAGCTGGTCTCCGAGGAGCGCGACCTTCGCGACCGCTCCGTGGCGAAGATGGGCCTGTCCACGGACGAGAAGGCCCGGCTGCAGGCGGTGGAGGTCCAGCTCGACCAGTGCTGGGACCTGCTGCGCCGACGGCGGGCGCTCAGCGAGTACGGCGAGGACCCCTCGACGGCGAAGGTCCGCCCCGCCGCCGAGGTGGAGGGCTACCAGAGCTGAACCAGAACTGACCGTGACGGCGGATCCACGGCCCGAAGCGTGCTGGTGGTGACCGCCGTCCGGTGTTTCACGTGAAACACCGGACGGCGCGCGTCAGCTCTCCGGCGGGCGCCCCTGAAGACGTTCCATCTCCCGGCGGTCGCGCTTGGTCGGACGGCCCGCGCCCCGGTCCCGTACCGGAACCTGGATCGCGATCTCGCGGGGCGGCGGGGGCGGGCTGTTGTCGACGAAGCACTCCACGGCCACCGGCGGGCCGACCCGCTTCTTCACGATCTTCGAGACGACGACCACCCGGTCCCGCCCCGCGTGCCGGAGCCGCACCTCGTCGCCGACGCGCACGGCCTGTGCGGGCTTGGCCCGCTCGCCGCCGACCTTCACATGTCCTGCCCGGCAGGCGGCGGCCGCCTGGGCACGGGTCTTCGTCAGCCGGACCGACCAGATCCACACGTCGACCCGGACGCTTCCCTCCGCCTGCGGCGCGTCACCGGAAACCATGGGTCCGACTGTAATGCGGACCGGGCGGCGGACGGGAAGCAATTCCGGGCGGCGGACGGAAGGCAAGGGCGGGCGGGAGGCACGAGGACCCTCCCGCCCGCCGACTGCGTCCTGGTCCTGCCGGGCCTCACACGCCGATGTCGCGCCCGTCCTTGCGCCAGACGGCGACGACCGAGGGACGGACGATCCTGCCCGGTCCGTCGGGCCAGACGCTCGCCGGCTTCTCCACGGAGGCCCCGTCGATCTCGCCCGGGTGCTGGACCGCGACCAGGACACGGCGGTCCTGGATGACCGGGCCACAGGTCTCGGCCCCGGCCGGGACGGTGAGGAACTGCTTCAGTTCGCCGCGCCGGTCACCGTGGGTCGCCACGCCGAACAGGCCGTCGTGCGAGTCGAGCTTGTTCCCGTCCGTGGAGATCCACAGGTTGCCGTGGGCATCGAACGCCACGTTGTCCGGGCAGGAGATGGGGCTGACGTTCTCCTTGGGGAAGCCGGCGAAGTACGTCGACGGGTCGTCCGGGTCGCCCGCCACGAGGAACAGCCGCCAGGCGAAGCCGTCGCCCGCCGGGTCGTCCCAGTTCTCCGCGAGCTCCAGGATCTGCCCGTGCTTGTTGCCGTTGCGCGGGTTCGCCTCGTCCGCCGCGGCCTTGCCCTCCTTGCCGCGGTCCGAGTTGTTGGTGAGCGCCACATAGACCCGGCCGGTGCGCGGCGAGGGCTCGACGTCCTCGGGGCGGTCCATCTTGGTCGCGCCGACCTTGTCCCCGGCGCGCCGGGTGTAGACGTACACCTCGTCGGCGGTCATGCCCGGCACGTGGGAGGTGGTGCCGGTGGCCAGCGGGATCCAGACGCCGCTGCCGTCGAACTCACCGTCGTTGGGCAGCTTTCCGGTGCCGTCGATCTCGGTGACCGGCGAGTCGCCCGTCAACTTGGCGACGTACAGCGTGCCCTCGTCCAGCAGCGTCAGGTTGTACTCGCGGGCGGCCCGCGAGTTTCCCTTCTTCATCCGCCTGCTGGAGACGAACTTGTAGAGGTAGTCGAACTTCTCGTCGTCGCCCATGTAGACGACCGGGCGGCCGTCGGAGGTGAGCCGGGGCTCTGCCGCCTCGTGCTTGAACCGGCCCAGCGCGGTCCGCTTGCGCGGGGTGGAGTCCGGGTCGTACGGGTCGAGTTCGACGACCCAGCCGAAGCGGTTGGCCTCGTTGGGCTCCTTCGCCAGGTCGAACCGCCGGTCGAACCGCTCCCACTTGCGCTCGGTGGCGCCCGTGCCGATCCCGTACCGCTTGTGCATGTCGGTGTTGCCGTTGGCGAAGTACTGGTTGAAGTTCTCCTCGCCGTGCAGCGTGGTGCCCCACGGAGTGGTGCCGCCCGCACAGTTGTTGAGGGTGCCGAGCACCTTGCGGCCCGTGCGGTCGGCGGACGTCCGCAGCAGCGGGCTGCCCGCCGCGGGGCCCGTCAACCGGAACTCGCTCGTCGCGGTCAGGCGGCGGTTCAGCGGGTGCCGGTTGACCGGGCCCAGCTTTCCGGTGCGGTGCTCCTCCTGGACGACGACCACGGAGAGTCCGTGCGCCGCCCAGGCGATCTCCACCTGTTCGCGGGTCGGGTTGGCCGGATCGTAGCCGCGGAACATGAGGATCTCGTCCGTGTACTCATGGTTCGCGACCATCACCTGCCGCCCGC
The DNA here is from genome assembly GCF_056172905.1 of Streptomyces sp. iso_384. Classification (NCBI taxonomy): domain Bacteria; kingdom Bacillati; phylum Actinomycetota; class Actinomycetes; order Kitasatosporales; family Streptomycetaceae; genus Streptomyces; species Streptomyces sp. iso_384. The sequence continues at coordinate 150,444 of NZ_JBWBTT010000001.1, read as the reverse complement.
GCTCACCGCGCAGCGGGAGCAGGGAGAGGAAGTCGTTGTTGTAGCCGAACTGGCCCGCCTGCGCCTTCGCCGTCTGCTTGTCCGGGTTGAAGGCGGGCGCGCCGCGCAGGATCGGCTCGCCCCAGCGGATCACCACGTTCTGGGCGTACCCGTCGGGGATCGTGACCTTGTCGTCCTTGTTGGGGGCGACCGGCGAGAACCGCAGGCCACGCGCCCCGGACGGGGCCGGTTTATGGGGGTGACCCGGTTTGTTCCCGTGTCCGGCGAGCGCGGCGGCCTCGGCCTGCGGGGCGCTCGGGCCGGTCAGGGCGGCGGCCCCGGCGGCGGAGGCGACGGTGACCACGGCGGCGGCGCGCATCATCGAGCGGCGCGACACGGCTCCGGCGATGATGTCGCCGGCGTACTCGTTGTCGCTGGTGTTGGGCGTCTCCTTGAAGCAGGCGTCGCCGCAGCGGAAGCGGCAGGTCAGCGCGGAACGCCCACCGGGATGCGAACTGATGAACGGCAGCAGATTGCGCACGTGGATTCCCTCCGTCTGGTGTCGTGCGTGACGGTAGGTGCGCCTCCACGCGATCCGAGGGACTCCCGGTGAACGGCGAGTGAAGTCCGGGCCACCGCTGTGCCCTTGGGGGTCGGCGGTGGACACCGTCGGGGACTCGGTCAGGGAACGGTTTCGGCTCGGTTGACGCAGCGGTGGGCCGCACCGGCGAACGGCCGGATCCGGCCGCTAACCTTACGTATCCGTCCTGGCCAGGGATGAATTCACCCAGGTCGGACATTCCCCGCACCCAACTCATGCGAAAGGCCTCGCTCATGGGCATTCGGAGCTTGCTGCGTAAGGTGTTCGGCCGCACGGAGCAGGACGAGCCGACCACGGCCACCGTCCCGCCCCAGGCCGAGCGCACTCAGCCCAAGGAGACGGAGCCGGAGACCACTTCGGCGGCCGAGCCCGCCGCGGAGAAGAAGGCGTCGATCCCGGCGCCCGCCTCGCCCGCGTCCGCCACCCCGTCCTCCGCCGGCGCACCGTCCACGGCGTCCGCGTCCGCCGCCGCCGGCTCCACCGGCTCCGGCGACTCCACGGAGCGTGACGGTTCGAAGGCCACCGACATGGTGGCGGAGGCCTTCGACAAGGCGGCCGCCACCGCCAAGCCGTCGCCGACCGTCCCCGCGCAGGCGTCGGCCCCGGAGGAGACCGCGGAGGAGACCCCGAAGGCGGAGCAGCCCGCGGAGCCGGAGCCGGTGGCCGCCGAAGAGCCGGTGGCCGCCGAGAAGCCCGTGGCCGCCGAAGAGCCCGTTGCCGTCGTGGAGCCGGTCGAGGCCGAGGAGCCCGTATCGGCTCCGGAGCCGATCACGATCGACCTCGATCTCGACGAGACCCCGGGGCCGGAGGCCAAACCGGAGCCGGAGCCGGCAGCGGAGGCCGCACTGGCGGTGGCTGAGGTTGCGGAGACGGCTCCCGAGGCCACACCTGAAACCGCTCCCGAGGCGCCTCAGGCCACCTCTGAGACCCCTGAGCCCTCCGGCGCCTCCGCGACCGCCGAGGCTCCCAAGGCCCCCGAAGCCTCAGCGGCACCGGCGGTCACGGAAGAGACCCCCGCGGCCCCCACCACCCCGGAGCCGGCCGCGGCCGAAGAAGCCCCCGAGGCCTCCACCGAACCGGCCGCCGCCATCGCCCCCGGCAAGCCCGCCACCACCCTCGCGCGGGTCAAGTCGCAGGCTCCGCAGCTAGTCGCCCCGTACAAGGCGGCGCAGGCGGCGCTCAAGGGGCACGGGCTGACCGGGCTCCGTGCCCGCGTCTACCTGGTGCTCGACCGCTCCGGTTCGATGCGGCCGTTCTACAAGGACGGCAGCGCCCAGCACCTGGGCGACCGGACGCTCGCGCTCGCCGCGCACCTGGACGAGGACGCCACCGTGCCGGTCGTGTTCTTCTCGACCGACATCGACGGCACCGGGTCCATCGAGCTCTCCGGCCACGAGGGCCGCGTCGACGAGCTGCACGCGGGCCTCGGCCGGCTGGGCCGGACGCACTACCACCGCGCGGTCGAGGAGATCGTCGCGCACTACGAGAAGTCGGAGGCCACCGGTCCGGCTCTCGTGATCTTCCAGACGGACGGCCCGCCGGACGCCAAGCAGGCAGCCCGGCAGGCCCTCACGGAGGCGGCGCGGCTGCCGCTGTTCTTCCAGTTCGTCGCCTTCGGCGAGCAGGACGCGAAGGGCTTCGACTTCCTGCGGAAGCTCGACGCCCCGAACACCGGCTTCTTCCACGCCGGCCCGGCGCCCCGCGAGATCGCGGACGCCGAGCTCTACCGGGAGATCCTCGCCGGGCTGCCGGCCTGGACCGCCGCGCGCGCGGCCGGCTCCGAGGCCTGATCGACCGGAAGCCGTACGGTCACGGCGAGACCGCCGCCCTCGGGGCCCGGTCTCGCCGTGACCGTTCCGCCGTGGGCCATCGTGATCGACCGCACGATCGACAGACCGAGGCCCGACCCCGGCCCCATCCGGTCCCGGCCCTCGCCCCGCCGGAACGGTTCGAAGAACCCCGCGATATCGGCCTCGGAGACCACCGGGCCGGTATTGCGCACCAGCAGGGCCCCCTGACCGCTCAGCGAGACCTCCACCGAGCCGCCCGGCACGTTGTACGTGACCGCGTTGGCCAGCAGGTTCGCCACCAGCTGGGCGAGCAGCAGCCGGTTGCCGCGCACGGAACACGCGGCCGCCGTCACCTTCACCGCCGGCCCGCCGTCCGTCCTCCGGACCTCCGGGCCGCCGATCGTGCCCCGTACCGCCGGATGCCGGGCCGTCTCCTCCCTGACCACGTGGTCGAGGCGGACCGACTCGCGCTCGTCCGTGGCCAGACCCCGTTCGCTGCGGGCCAGCACGAGCAGCCCCTCGATGAGCCGCTCGCTGCGCCGGTTGGTGTCCAGCAGGGTCTGCCGGGTGCGGACGAGGTCCTCGGGGGACGGGTCGTCCAGGCCGACCTGGATCGCGGCGCGCTGGGTGGCCAGCGGGGTCCGCAGCTCGTGGGAGGCGTTCGCGATGAACCTCCGCTGGCTGTCGAATGCCTTCTCCAGACGGGCCAGCAGCGCGTCCAGGGTCTCGCCCAGCTCCTTCAGCTCGTCGTCGGGGCCGCTGGACGCGATCCGCTCGTGCAGGGTCCGTTCGCTGAGCCTGCGGGCCTTCGCGGTCATCGCGTGGACCGGCTGCAGCACCCGGCCCGCTATCCACCAGCCCACCCCGACCGCGCCCGCCGTCATCACGAGCAGCGCGGCGAACGACCAGTTCATGAGCTGCTTGCCCGCCGCGTCGCTGACATGGTCGGTGATCTCGTAGACGGTGGGCGATTCCACGGGGCTACGGCTGATGACGGGGCCGTTCACCCTATGGCCGGGCGGTGCGACGACGTATCGGGGCGGGCCGATGACGTATCCGGGCGGGCCGACGGCCGCCGAGGAGGCGATGGCCCGCGCATCGGTCTCCGTACCGGCGCGGGAGGCCAGGTTGACGGTGGCCAGCAGCGCGGTGCCGAGCACCAGGAAGACACCGCCGTACACGAGGGCGATACGGGTCCGGATCGTCGTGTGCGGCAGCTTCGAGGCGTCCACCAGCCGCCGCAGGACCATCCGCTTCACAGGGCGTACCCGACGCCCTGCACGGTGCGGATCAGCGCGGGCTCGCCGAGTTTGGCGCGGAGCTTGCTCATACAGACGCGGACGGCCCCGGTGAACGGGTCGGCGTTGGCGTCCCAGGCCCGCTCCAGCAGCTCTTCCGCGCTGACCGTGCCGCCGTCGGCCTCCAGGAGCAGCTGCAGCACGGTGAACTCCTTCGGCGAGAGGTCCAGATCCCGGCCGTCGCGGAGCGCGGAACGCCGTACGGTGTCGAGCCGGATGCCGTGCCGTTCCAGCTGGGGCGGTACGGGCCGGGCGCTGCGCCGGCGCAGGGCGCGCACCCGGGAGACCAGCTCGGGGAACTCGAAGGGTTTGCTGACGTAGTCGTCGGCCCCCAGGTCGAGCCCGGCGACCCGGTCCTCCATGGTGCCGGAGGCGGTGAGCATCAGGATCCGGGTGCGGGAGCCGGAGGCGACCAGGCGGCGGGCCACGTCGTCGCCGTGCACCCGGGGGAGGTCGCGGTCGAGCACGACGACGTCGTAGTCGTGCAGGCCGAGGTAGGCGAGGGCCGCGTCGCCGCTGTACACCGTGTCGACCGCGAAGCCGGCCCGGCGCAGTCCGGTGGCGACCAGCTCCGCGAGGATCTCCTCGTCCTCGGCGACCAGTACCCGCATGGTGTTGTCCCCTGCCTCGTGCACGCTTGTCCGCTCCCTCCCAGGATGCGACTTTCCTTCGGGAACCATTACGGGAACGGATGTTTCGCAAAGCTCTCCACCGGAGGGCTTCGCTCCGCCCGCGCGGGAGGCCACCGTTCATCGATGTGAGTGGATCTTGATCGGGCCGTTAGGATTTCGACCATGGCGGCCACTGGATCCGAGAAGCAGGGGGCGACGGCGTACTACGTCTCGACCCCCATCTACTACGTCAACGACGCTCCTCACCTGGGCCACGCCTACACGACCGTCGCAGGCGACGTGCTCACGCGCTGGCACCGCCAGCGCGGCGAGAAGGTGTGGTACCTCACCGGCACGGACGAGCACGGTCAGAAGATCATGCGCACGGCCGAGGCGAACGACGTCACTCCGCAGGCTTGGTGCGACAAGCTCGTCGAGGAGGCGTGGAAGCCCCTCTGGGAGCATCTGAACATCGCCAACGACGACTTCATCCGGACGACGGAGAAGCGGCACACCGACCGTGTGCAGGAGTTCGTGCAGGACCTGTACGACAAGGGCGAGATCTACAAGGGCGGGTACGAGGGCCCGTACTGCGTGGGCTGCGAGGAGTACAAGCTCCCCGGCGATCTGATCGACGGCGAGGGCGAGTTCGCCGGTCAGAAGCTCTGCCCGATCCACAAGAAGCCGGTGGAGCTCCTCAAGGAGGAGAACTACTTCTTCAAGCTCGGTGAGTACGGCCCGAAGCTGCTGGAGTTCTACGCGGCGAACCCGGACTTCATCCAGCCCGAGTCGGCACGCAACGAGGTCGTGAACTTCGTCGAGCAGGGCCTGCAGGACCTGTCGATCTCGCGCTCGACCTTCGACTGGGGCGTCCCGGTGCCGTGGGACGACAAGCACGTCATCTACGTCTGGATCGACGCGCTGCTCAACTACGCGACGGCCGTCGGCTACGGCGCCAACCAGGAGAAGTTCGACGGTACGTTCCCGGCGAACGTGCACCTGATCGGCAAGGACATCCTCCGCTTCCACTCGGTGATCTGGCCCGCGATGCTGATGGCGCAGGGCCTGCCGCTGCCCGGCAAGGTCGTCGCCAACGGCTGGCTGATGGTCGGCGGCGAGAAGATGTCGAAGTCCAACCTGACCGGCATCAAGCCGCAGGACCTGACCTCGCACTTCGGCGTGGACGCGTACCGCTGGTACTTCCTGCGGGCCATCGCGTACGGCAGCGACGGCTCGTTCTCCTGGGAGGACTTCACCGCCCGCTACACCTCCGAGCTGGCCAACGACTACGGGAACCTCGCCTCGCGCGTGGCGGCGATGGTCGGCAAGTACTTCGGCGGCGCGCTGCCGGAGGCCACGGCGGCCGGTGACGCCGAGCGGGCCGTGCAGGAGGGCCTGGCGAAGGCCGTCGCGACCGCCGACCGGAAGATCGGCGAGGAGCTGGACTTCCAGTCCGGCATCCTGGCGGTCTTCGACTTCGTGAAGCAGGTCAACGGCTACATCACGGAGCAGGAGCCGTGGAAGGTGGCCAAGGACACCACTCCCGAGGGCCAGGCCCGCCTCGCGACCATCCTGTACACGGCCGCCGAGTCGCTCCGCGGGGTCGCGGTCCTGCTGAACCCCGTGATGCCGGAGACCTCGCAGAGCCTGTGGGAGTCGCTGGGCGCCGAGGAGTCCCTGGGCGCGCTGGCCGACCAGAAGGTCCAGGACGCGGGCGCATGGGGCATCCTGCCCGCGGGCGCGACGGTGACGAAGGGCGCGGTGCTGTTCCCGCGCCTGGAGGAGAAGCCGGCGTAGTACGTACGTGAGGAGCCCGGGACCACCGCTGTGTGGTCCCGGGCTCCTTGCGTTGCGGCGCGGGGTCAGCGCACCCAGCTCTTGAGGGGTTCGGTGTCCAGCTCGATCCCGACGGGGTCGGGGAGGGTAACGGACTTGCCGTACGGCACGGTGACAACCTGCTCGTAGCGCACGCCGTCGGGCTGCGAGTGGACCTTGACCTCGCAGGTGTCCCGGTCGATCAGCAGATAGACGGGGATACCGGTCTCGGCGTACGCCCGGGGCTTCTCGACGCGGTCGCGGCGGTCGGTGTCCTCATCGTACGAGGTGACCTCGACGACCATGAGGACGTCGTCGGGGTTGGCCCATTCGCCTTGGCCGACGAAGGCGTCGATAGGAGCGAGACAGGCATCAGGGCGAGCGTTGCCCCTGCGGTAGGACTCGATACGAAGACCTTGCTCGCCGAAGAGCCATCTGCTCGGATCCGACTGCATGCAGATCTGCGTCAGCCAGGCGATGATCCGCCCGTGGTCCCCGTCCGGCACAGCCTTGACCCCCAGTTTCCCGTTCACGAACTCCAGCCGCAGTGCCTCCTCGGCACGTATGGCGTGACGGGCCAGATCCTCGAAGACGTCCTGCGTCAGGACGCGGTCCTCGACCACGCTCACAACGACCTCCTCCTGCACCGGGCCACCGGTTCGACTTGTACCGGGGAACATCCTCAGCGTACGGGCAAGGCCTCCGCCCCGTACCCCGATCACCGCCCCAGCTTCTCCCCGTCCCCCATCACGATCACCGGGTTCATCGCCGGATCCAGGGTGCGCAGGAGTTCTTCCATCAGCTCCTCCGGGATGGAGACACAGCCCTGGGTGGGGCCGCCGTGGTCGACGTGGATCCAGATGCCGCCGCCGCGTTCGAGGCCGAGGGGGCGGTCGCGGTCCAGGGGGGTGACGCCCTCGATGCGGTTGTAGTTGATCGCGATGACGTAGTCGAAGGACCCTTCCAGGGGCTCCCCGTAGAACCCCTCGCCGTCCACCGCGAACCGGGGGTGCTCGTCGTACGGGAGCAGGGCCCCCGGGTCGGGGAGCCGGCCGCCGGCGTCGGTGAGGGTGTAGACGCCCGTGGGGGATCGGAGGTCGCCCGCCACGTGGTGGTCGGTCCAGCCCGCCATGCCGTTGTGCGCCGGCCAGGGCCCCGCGACCGGCTGCCAGCCCTTCGCGGGGTCCTCGCGGCTGTAGAGGACCGCGCTGGACTGGTGGGAGTCGGCCCCCTCGCCGGTCACGACGAACGCCTGCCGGGCCTCGGCGGGGATCGCCGCGCGCGTCTGCGGTCCCAGGTCGGGCATCTCGGCGGGGCTGGGGGCGGGCGTCGGGGCGGGTGAGACGCGGAGCGCGGACGCGGCGTCGGACTGCGGGCCCGCGGCGCCCTGGCCCGGGACGCCTTCGGGGGTCTTCGCGGGTGCGCCGTCGGAGCCGCAGCCGGTGAGCAGCAGGGTCAGGGCGAGGAGCGTTGCGGCGAGCAGGGCGGGCGGGCGGCGCGGGACGGACACGGTGACGGGCTCCTCGGGTGGCGGCGGACGGCGCGAGGCGGCGGGGCGCGAGGCGGGAGGGGTGTCTCGGTGCCAGTCTTTGCCGGACCCGGCCCGGCCGAATCCGATCCGGGGCCATCCGGCTGTACCGCGTCGCCCGGCTGTCATCACCTCCCGGCCGCGTGCAACGAAACAGCCCCCGATCGGGTGATCGGGGGCTGTTTCACGTGAAACATCCGCAGAGCGGGACCGTCCGGACCGTCGGCCCTGCGCGGACTACTTCTCCGCTGCGGGCTTCTCCGACGCGCCCTTCGCGGCGACCGGCTTGCGCAGCTGGATGTTCAGCTCGCGCAGCCGGGTCTCGTCCAGCTCGGTCGGGGCGCCCATCATCAGGTCCTGGGCGTTGCCGTTGAGCGGGAAGGCGATCGTCTCGCGGATGTTCGGCTCGTCGGCGAGCAGCATCACGATGCGGTCGACGCCCGGGGCGATGCCGCCGTGCGGCGGGGCGCCGAGGCGGAACGCGCGGAGCATGCCCGCGAACTCGTGCTCGACGGTCTCGCGGTCGTACCCGGCGATCTCGAAGGCCTTGAGCATCAGCTCGGGCTCGTGGTTACGGATGGCGCCCGAGGACAGCTCGATGCCGTTGCAGACGATGTCGTACTGCCAGGCGAGGATGTCCAGCGGGTCCTTCTCCTCCAGGTCGGCCAGACCGCCCTGGGGCATCGAGAAGGGGTTGTGCGAGAAGTCGATCCTGCCGGTCTCCTCGTCCTTCTCGTACATCGGGAAGTCGACGATCCAGCAGAACCGGAAGACGCCCTCCTCGAAGTGACCGGCGCGCTTGGCGGCCTCGACCCGGACGGCCGACATGATCTTGGAGACCTCGTCGAACTCGCCCGCGCCGAAGAAGACCGCGTGGCCCGGGCCCAGCGAGAGCCGCTCGGTGAGCGTCTTGACGTCGGTCTCGGTGAGGAACTTGGCGATCGGACCGGCCAGCGTGCCGTCCTCGCCCACCCGCACCCAGGCCAGGCCCTTGGCGCCGTGCTCGACGGCGTACTCACCGAGGCCGTCGAAGAACTTCCGGGACTGGCCCGCGGTGTCCGGGACCGGCAGCGCGCGGACGTGCTTGCCGGCGAACGCCTTGAACCCGGAGTCGGCGAAGACATCCGAGATGTCGACGAGCTCCAGCTTGGCGCGCAGGTCCGGCTTGTCGTTGCCGTACTTCAGCATCGACTCGCGGAACGGGATGCGCGGGAACGGCGAGGTGACCTCGCGGCCGTTGCCGAACTCGGTGAAGAGCTCGGTCATCAGCTTCTCGATCGGCTGGAAGACGTCCTCCTGCTCGACGAAGGACATCTCGACGTCGAGCTGGTAGAACTCGCCCGGCGAACGGTCCGCACGGGCGTCCTCGTCGCGGAAGCAGGGCGCGATCTGGAAGTAGCGGTCGAAGCCCGAGATCATCAGCAGCTGCTTGAACTGCTGCGGGGCCTGCGGCAGCGCGTAGAACTTGCCGGGGTTCAGCCGGGACGGGACGACGAAGTCACGGGCGCCCTCGGGGGAGGTCGCGGTGAGGATCGGTGTCGCCATCTCGTTGAAGCCGAGGGCCACCATCTTGGAGCGGATGGAGGCGATCACGGCCGAGCGCAGCATGATGTTGCGGTGCATGCGCTCGCGGCGCAGGTCGAGGAAGCGGTACTCCAGGCGCCGCTCCTCGTTGACGCCGTCCTCGGTGTTGATCGTGAACGGCAGCGGGCCGGCCTCGCCGAGCACCTCGACCTCGGTGACCTCGATCTCGATCTCACCGGTCGGCAGCTCCGGGTTGACGTTGTCGGCGCCGCGCGCGGACACCTTGCCGTCGATCCGGACGACGGTCTCCTTGGTGAGCTTCGCCAGGGCCTCGTTGCCGGGGGTGCCGGGGCGGGCGACGAGCTGCACCAGACCGTAGTGGTCACGCAGATCGATGAAGAGGATGCCACCCAGGTCTCGGCGATTGTGCAGCCAGCCGCTCAGCCGGACGTCGGTGCCGACGTCAGAGGCGCGGAGCTCGCCGCAGGTGTGGGACCTGTACCGATGCATCGTCGTTCATCCAGTCTTCGCGGTTGGGGTGGGAGGAGCCTCCCCAGGCTACCGTCCGGGACCGGGACGCTTCATTTCGCTTTGCGCCGCCGCACCCGCCCGGCCGCCGGGGCAGGTGGCGGCTCCTCGGTGGCGTCCGCCGAGCAGACCTTCCTAAAGTGGGGCAATGCGCACCGAGGACGTCCTGGCCGCGATCGCGACGGGCCTGTGGCGCTGGGACAACGCAGCCGGCACGGTCACGCTCGACGCGGAGGCGGCCCGGCTGCTCGGCCTGCCGCCCGAGCCCGGCAGCTACCGGGAAGCGGCGGTGCGCTCCCGCTTCCACCCGGTCGACTGGAACGAGATCTACGGGGTGGTGAACCTCGCGGTCGCCGAAGGCAGCCTCGCCGAGGCGCGGCTGCGGATCGTGGACGAGCGCGGGCAGGTTCTCCGTACCGTGCGCAGCCGCTCCAAGCCGGTCTTCCCGCCGGACCGGGAGGCCGGGAACTACGTCCTCATCGGCACGCTCCAGGAGGTCGCCGAGCCACAGCCCGGCTCCACCGACTCCGCCCACACGCCGATCACCGGAGACTGGCGGCGGTCCCGGGAGGCGTTCCTGCTGGACGCCGGGCGCGCGCTGGCCGAGGCCCGGTCCACCGCGGAGGTGCTGCGGGTCGCCGGATCGCTGTCGATGCCCGGCTTCTCCCCGGACGGCCTCGCGGTCTTCGGCTCCGTCGGGGAGCGGCTGACGATCATCGGGCACCACGGGCACACCATGGGGGACGAGGAGCCCTTCACGGACATGCCCCTGGAGACCGACTACCCGGCCGCCGAGGTCGTCCGCACCGGCCGCGCGATCTACCTCCCCTCCCCCGAGGAGTACCGCCGCCGCTACCCGGCCACCTGGCCGCTCGCCCGGCGCTTCGGGCGGCAGTCCTGGGCGTTCCTGCCGCTGGTCTCCTCCGGCCGCACGATGGGCGCCTGGATGGCCGGGTTCCGGCATCCGGTGGCGTTCTCCCCGGACGAGCGCGCGGTGCTCTCGACGGTCGCCCGGATGCTCGCACAGGCGCTGGCCCGCGCCTCGGTGGCCGAGACGGAACGCGAACTGTCGCTCGGGCTCCAGCGCTCGATGATGCCGACGCTGGGCCCGGACATCCCCGGGATGACGGTGGCCGCGCGGTACGTGCCGACCGGGGGCGGGCTCCAGGTGGGCGGCGACTGGTACGACATGATCCCGCTGCCCAACGGCCGGATCGCCCTGGTCATCGGCGATGTCCAGGGCCACGATGTGCGGGCCGCCGGGCTGATGGGCCAGCTCCGTATCGCCCTGCGCGCCTACGCCTCCGAGGGGCACCGCCCGGACGCGGTGCTCTCCCGGGCCTCGCGCTTCCTGTCCGGGCTCACCGACGCGTACGAGAGCGTGGAGGGCGACGCGGAACCGGCGGCGCCGCGCTTCGCGACCTGCCTGTACGCGGAGGTGGACCCGGAGGCCGGGACGCTGGACATCGCCCGTGCGGGCCACCCCGACCCGGTGGTGATCAGCGCCGACGGGACCGCGGTGATCCGGCAGACGGCGGGCGGGCTGCCGCTCGGGATCGAGACGGACTCCGACTACCCCACCACCCGGGTGGTCCTGGAACCCGGCGAGACGATCATGCTGTGCACGGACGGCCTCATCGAGACCGGCGGGCACGACATGGCCACCGGCTGGACCCGGCTGAGGCCCGTCCTGGAGCGGCCCGTCGAGGACCTGGAGCAGTTGGCGGACGCCCTGGTCCAGGCCGTGCACGGGCCGACCTCGCACTACACGACGGGGCCGCTCGCGGACCGGCGGGAGGACGACATCGCGGTCCTGGTGCTGCGACGGGAGAGCGCCCCGGCGCCGGAGACGCCGCCACGCCGCAGCGTCATGACCATCGCGCAGGCCGAGCCCGAGCGGATCTCGGTCGGCCGCCAGCTGGTGCGTGAGCTGCTGCACGACTGGAGCGATCCGGAGCAGGTCGACTCGGCGGTCCTGATGGTCTCCGAGATGGCCACCAATGTGCTTGTCCACACGGACGGGGACGCGCTGATGGTGGCGGAGGTCTCCGGTGAACAGGGGGAGCGGCGGCTGCGCGTCGAGGTCGCCGACGGCAGTGACGAACTGCCGCACAAGCGGCGGCCCGGGGAGATGGCGTCCAGCGGGCGGGGGCTTGTGCTGATGGAGATGCTGGCGGATGTGTGGGGGGTGGATCCTCGGGGGGAGGGGAAGTCGATCTGGTTCGAGCTGTACGAGGCGGCCTGGGCGGGGGGTTCTTGAGCGGGTGGGCCCCCGGGCCGTGGCTCTCCGCGTGCTCGGGCTCGGCCCCGTGACGGTTCCGCCCTCAACGCCGGACGGGCTGGATCTGCCGGTCCCGGCCCACCTGGAGCACGGGCCCGCCGGCGCGAGGGTTCCGCCCTCAAGCGCCGGACGGGCCGGGTTCGCCGGGCGGTCCGGGGCGGTCCTTGCGTAGTTCGCCCAGGACGCCGAAGGCCGCCGCACACAGGGGGACGGCCAGGAGCATGCCCAGCAGGCCCGCCACGCTCGCGCCCGCCGTCAGCGCGATCATGATCATGGCGGGGTGCATCTGGACCGTACGGCTCTGGATCATCGGCTGGAGCACATGGCCCTCCAGCACCTGGACCGCGAGCACCACGCCCAGGGCCCACAGCGCGATCACGAACCCCCGGTCGGCCAGCGCGACCAGCACCGCCACCGCGCCGGAGAGGAACGCCCCGAGGTAGGGGATGTACGCGCCGACGAAGACCAGCGCGCCGAGCCCCACCGCCCCCGGGACGTCCAGGATCAGCAGGCCCACCGTGATGCACACGGCGTCGATCAGGGCGATGAACGTGGTGCCGCGCATGAAGCCCTCGACGGCCTCGAACGCCCGGCGCCCCATGGCCTCCACCAGGTCACCGGTGCCGCGCGGGGCCACCGCGTGGGCCAGGCTCACGGCCCGGTCCGAGTCGCGCAGGAAGAAGAAGGTCAGCAGCAGGGCCAGCACGCTGGTCGCCACCAGCGAACCGATCAGGCTGATGCCGCTGAGCAGCCCGCCCGCCGCGCTCGCCCCGAACTTCTCGACCAGGTTCTTCGCGTTGTCGGCCAGGTCGTCGACGTCCGTGGCCCCGGCGATGTCCAGATGGTCGACGACCCACTGACCGGCGTCCTTCAGCGAGGCGACGATCTGGTCGCCGGAATCGACGAGGGCGGTGACCACGATGTATCCGGCGCCGCCGACCACCGCGACGAGGACCGCGCAGGTGAGGCCCGCGGCCAGCGAACGGTTGAGGCGAAGCGCGATGAGCCAGCGGTGCACGGGGCCGAGCAGCGCGGTGCCGAGCAGGGCAAGCAGCACCGGGGTGACCGCGGTCTTGAGGGCGACGACCAGCCAGATCGCGACGGCGGCGACGCCCACGACGAGCAGGACCACTCCGCACCAGGCGGCCGCGCGGCGGGCACTCTCGGGCAGGAGGGGCTTGGGTGCGGGCACCCTCCCACCCGATCACGGCGCACGACGGCTGTCCCGTCCGCCGCCCCCGTACGGGTGACGGAGCGTCACCCGGCAGGAGCGGCGGGGCGGATCACATGCCGTGGACCGCCGGAACCGTGCCCAGTCGGCCGGCCTGGAAGTCCTCGAAGGCCTGCTTCAGCTCGGCCTGACTGTTCATCACGAACGGTCCGTAGTGCGCCATCGGCTCCCGGATCGGGCGGCCGCCGAGGAGGACGACCTCCAGGTCCGGGGTGTTGCCGTCCTGCCGCTCGTCGGCGCGGACGGTCAGCGAGCCGCCTGCGCCGAACACCGCGGTCTGGCCCATCGCGATGGGGCGGCGCTCCGCGCCGACCGTGCCGCGGCCGGCCAGGACGTACGCGAGACCGTTGAAGTCCTCGCGCCAGGGCAGGGTCACCTCGGCGCCGGGCCGGACGGTGGCGTGGATCATCGTGATCGGGGTGTGGGTGATGCCGGGGCCCTCGTGGCCGTCGAGCTCACCGGCGATGACCCGGAGCAGCGCGCCGCCGTCGGGGGAGGCCAGCAGCTGGACCTCGCCACCGCGGATGTCCTGGTAGCGCGGGTTCATCATCTTGTCGGCCTTGGGCAGGTTCACCCAGAGCTGGAGGCCGTGGAAGAGCCCGCCGGACATGACGAGCGACTCCGGCGGGGCCTCGATGTGCAGCAGGCCCGAACCGGCGGTCATCCACTGGGTGTCGCCGTTCTCGATGGTGCCGCCGCCACCGTTGGAGTCCTGGTGGATGAAGGTCCCGTCGATCAGGTACGTGACGGTCTCGAAGCCGCGGTGCGGGTGCCAGGGGGTGCCCTTCGGCTCACCGGCGGCGTACTCCACCTCACCCATCTGGTCCATCATGATGAACGGGTCGAGGTGCCGGTAGTTGATCCCGGCGAATGCGCGGCGCACCGGGAAGCCCTCGCCCTCGAATCCGCTCGGCGCGGTCGTGACGGCGACCACGGGGCGGGCCGCGGCATCGCCGGAAGCGGCGACCTTGGGCAGGGTCAGCGGGTTTTCGACAGTCACTGCGGGCATGGAAGCCACCTCCGGGCGAGTATTCTGGAATCAATTTAGTTGAATGGTGAACATCCCGCAAGGCGTCGCGCATTCCCGGCCCACGCCGGAGGCGCCCCGACAGCGAGAAGGGCCCGTGCCCACTCCTGGCACGGACCCTCGCCCGAACGCTGAAACAGCAGGCCGGCGGCCCGCTGAAGCCTCAGCCCTACCCGTACATCCGGCGCATCGCGAAGTCGACCATCTGCTCGACCGCCTTGGCGTCGAAGACCATCCGGTGGTCGCCCTCCATGTCCAGGACGAAGCCGTAGCCCGTCGGCAGCAGGTCGATCACCTCGGCCCCGGTGATCACGAAGTACTTCGACTCCTTGCCCGCGTACCGGCGCAGCTCCTTGAGCGTGGTGAACATCGGGATCACCGGCTGCTGCGTGTTGTGCAGCGCCAGGAAGCCGGGGTTGTCACCGCGCGGGCAGTAGACCTTCGAGGTGGCGAAGATCTGCTGGAAGTCCTCGGCGGAGAGGGAGCCGGTGGTGAAGGCCCGTACCGCGTCGGCCAGGGAGGGCGGCGACGGTTCCGGATACAGCGGCTGCTCCCCGTAGCCGCCGCCCATCTGACCCATCTGGCCCATCTGACCCATCTGCTGCTGAGCACCAGGGTTCTGGTCGTAGCCGTACATGCTGCAAAGAGTAATCGGACACATCTACGGCTTGAGGGGTTGCGCCTTATTACTGACGGGTAGCATCATCGGAGAGGTCAGCTGATGGACCCACGCCTGCCTGTCGCCCGACCCGCACCACTCCCCGGGGCGCTGTGCGCCACTGCTATTGATTACGGAGCCTTCCCATGGGGCACTACAAGTCGAATCTCCGCGACATCGAGTTCAACCTCTTCGAGGTCCTCGGGCGCGACAAGGTGTACGGCACCGGTCCGTTCGCTGAGATGGACGTCGACACCGCGAAGAGCATCCTGGACGAGCTCACCCGCCTCGCGGAGAACGAGCTCGCCGACTCCTACGCCGACGCCGACCGCAACCCGCCGGTCTTCGACCCGGAGACCAAGACCGCCCCGGTCCCGGCGAGCTTCAAGAAGTCGTACCAGGCCTTCATGGACTCCGAGTACTGGCGCCTGGGCCTCCCCGAGGAGATCGGCGGCACCACCTCGCCCCGCTCCCTGATCTGGGGCTACGCGGAACTGCTGCTCGGCGCGAACCCGGCCGTGTGGATGTACTCCTCCGGCCCGGCCTTCGCCGGCATCCTCTTCGACGAGGGCAACGAGGAGCAGAAGAAGATCGCGGAGATCGCCGTCGAGAAGCAGTGGGGCTCGACGATGGTGCTGACCGAGCCGGACGCCGGCTCCGACGTCGGCGCCGGCCGGACGAAGGCCGTGCAGCAGGACGACGGCTCCTGGCACATCGAGGGTGTGAAGCGCTTCATCACCTCGGGCGAGCACGACATGTCCGAGAACATCATCCACTACGTGCTGGCCCGCCCCGAGGGCGCCGGACCCGGCACCAAGGGCCTCTCGCTCTTCATGGTCCCGAAGTTCCACTTCGACTGGACCACCGGCGAGCTGGGCGAGCGCAACGGCGTGTACGCGACGAACGTCGAGCACAAGATGGGCCTCAAGGCGTCCAACACCTGCGAGATGACGTTCGGCGACCAGCACCCCGCCAAGGGCTGGCTGATCGGCGACAAGCACGACGGCATCCGCCAGATGTTCCGCATCATCGAGTTCGCCCGCATGATGGTCGGCACGAAGGCCATCGCCGCCCTCTCCACGGGCTACCTGAACGCCCTGGAGTACGCCAAGGAGCGCGTCCAGGGTCCGGACCTGGCGAACTTCATGGACAAGACGGCGCCCAAGGTCACCATCACGCACCACCCCGACGTGCGCCGCTCGCTCATGACGCAGAAGGCGTACGCGGAGGGCATGCGCTCCCTCGTGCTGTACACCGCCTCCGTCCAGGACGCGATCCAGGAGCAGGAGGCCGCGGGCGAGGACGCCAAGGCCCTGATCGGCCTCAACGACCTGCTGCTGCCGATCGTGAAGGGCTACGGCTCCGAGAAGTCCTACGAGCAGCTCGCGCAGTCGCTCCAGACCTTCGGCGGCTCCGGCTACCTCCAGGAGTACCCGGTCGAGCAGTACATCCGGGACGCCAAGATCGACACCCTCTACGAGGGCACCACGGCGATCCAGGGCCAGGACTTCTTCTTCCGGAAGATCGTCCGCGACCAGGGCGCCTCCCTCAACACGCTCTCCGAGGAGATCAAGAAGTTCCTCGCGGGCAACCAGGGCAACGAGGAGCTGGCCCCCGCGCTGGACTCGCTCGCCAAGGCCGCCGTGGACCTGGAGGCGATCGTCGGCACGATGATCACCGACCTCACCGCGACCGGCGAGGACGTCAAGAACATCTACAAGGTGGGCCTCAACACGACCCGCCTGCTGATGGCCTCCGGCGATGTCGTCGTCGGTTACCTGCTCCTCAAGGGCGCGGCCGTGGCGGCCGAGAAGCTGCCGACCGCCGCCGCCAAGGACGTCGCCTTCTACCAGGGCAAGATCGCCGCCGCGAAGTTCTTCGCCGCGAACGTCCTGCCGGGCGTCTCCACCGAGCGCGCGCTCGCCGAGGCGATCGACAACTCGCTGATGGAGCTGGACGAGGCCGCGTTCTAGGACCTCGCCCGCCTGCTCGATGCGTCAACCAGTGCCGCCATCCGGAATTCGTTCGGGTGGCGGCGCTGTCGTACCAGCTGGGTACGCTGAGTGCACGGCCCAGAATCCCGTCCATGGGAGGAACCATGACCGCCGAGGCACTGCCCGAATCGCTGCACCGCCAGCCGGACGGCTCCAAGTGGCCGGTCCCGCCTGCGGACGGCTACACCGTGGACGAATTCTTCACGCTTGACCTCCCGCCGCACACAGAGCTGATCGACGGGAGCCTGGTTTTCGTGAGTCCGCAGCGGAAGTTCCACACGCTGGCGATGTATCTGCTGGAGCAGGGGCTTCGACTCCATGTGCCCGGCCATCTGCGAGTGCGTCGGGAAATGGCGGTCGTCCTGGGCAAGCGAAGTGCGCCTGAGCCGGACCTGGTGGTGGTGTCGGCAGAGGCGGACGGCGACCAGCTCCAGACCCGCTACCAGGCCTCCGACGTCCTGCTCGCCGTCGAGGTCGTCTCGCCCGACTCCGAGGACCGCGACCGTGACACCAAGCCGCACAAGTACGCGGCGGCGGGTATCAAGCACTTCTGGCTGGTGGAAATGGTCGGCGATGGCCACCGCCCCATGGTCATCACCTACGAGCTCGACCCGGTCAACAAGACGTACGTCTCCACCGGCGTCCACCACGACCGGCTCAAGCTCTCCGCCCCGTACGACATCGATATCGACCTGACCTCGATCGACGAGCTGTAGGGCCACCGGTCTCCCCGGTCACCGGATACCGGACCGCGAGTCCTCGTTACAGTGAAGAACATGAGTTCCCCTCTCCGGTTCGACCGCGCCCACACCGATGACCTGATGTCCTTCCTGGCGGCCAGCCCGTCCCCGTACCACGCGGTGGCGAACGCCGCCGCGCTGCTGGCGGAGGCCGGCTTCCGGCAGGTCGAGGAGACCGCCGCCTGGGACGCGTCGGCCGGCGGGAAGTACGTGCTGCGCGGCGGGGCGATCGTCGCCTGGTACGTGCCGGAGGGCGCCGAGGCGCACACCCCGTTCCGGATCGCCGGGGCGCACACCGACTCCCCCAACCTCCGGGTGAAGCCGCTGCCCGACACCGGGGCACACGGCTGGCGCCAGATCGCCGTCGAGGTCTACGGCGGCACCCTGCTGAACACCTGGCTCGACCGGGACCTGGGCCTGGCCGGGCGGATCTCGCTGCGGGACGGCACCCACCGGCTGGTCAACATCGACCGGGCGCTGCTGCGGGTGCCGCAGCTGGCCGTGCACCTGGACCGGTCGGCCAACACCGAGGGGCTCAAGCTCGACCGGCAGAAGCACATGCAGCCGATCTGGGGGCTCGGCGATGTCGAGGAGGGCGACCTGATCCGCTTCGTCGCCGAGGAGGCGGGCGTCGACGCGGAGGACGTCACCGGCTGGGACCTGATGCCGCACGCCATCGAGCCGCCCTCCTACCTGGGCCGCGACCGGGAGCTGGTGGCCGGGCCCCGGATGGACAACCTCCTCTCGGTGCACGCCGCGACCGCCGCCCTGGCCGCCGTCTCCGCACTGCCCGACGCCGACCTCCCGTACATCCCGGTGCTCGCCGCCTTCGACCACGAGGAGAACGGCTCGCAGTCCGACACCGGGGCCGACGGGCCGCTGCTCGGATCGGTGCTGGAGCGCTCGGTGTTCGCGCGCGGCGGCACGTACGAGGACCGCGCCCGCGCCTTCGCCGGCACGGTCTGTCTCTCCTCCGACACCGGCCACGCCGTGCACCCCAACTACGCGGAGCGGCACGACCCGACGCACCACCCGGTCGCCAACGGCGGGCCGATCCTCAAGGTCAACGTCAACATGCGCTACGCCACCGACGGCAGCGGCCGGGCCGTGTTCGCCGCGGCCTGCGAGAAGGCGGGCGTGCCGTGGCAGAGCTTCGTGTCCAACAACGCGATGCCCTGCGGCACGACGATCGGTCCGATCACCGCGGCCCGGCACGGCATCCAGACCGTGGACATCGGCGTGGCGATCCTCTCGATGCACAGCGCGCGTGAGCTGTGCGGCGCCGACGACCCGTATCTGCTGGCGAACGCTCTGGCCTCGTTCCTCGCGGGCTGATCCGCCGCCCGACCGCCGACGCGCACATGCTTGTTGCCGGGCCGGGTACGCGACCCGTACACCGGCCCGGACTCACCGGGCGGTCGAGGAGGCGGAATTCATGGGACTCGGAGGATGCATTCTCCTGATCGGCGGGGGCGCGATCCTGGCGTTCGCCACGGACTGGAAGCTGGACACCGTCAACGTGGACCTGGTCGGCTGGATCATGATGCTCGTCGGCCTCGTCGGGGTCTTCGTCTACATGAGCATCGCGCGCCGCCGCCGGATGGTCGTGCCGCCCACCACCACCGTCGTCCAGGACGACGAGCAGCGCTACCGCTGACGGCCCGCGGCGGCCCGGCGAGGACCCTGCGGGAGCCCGGATATCCTGGGGCGGGTCCCACGCCCCACCGTGGGCGCGTCCCGCCCCGAAGAGGAGCCGTCCGTGGAGTTCCGGCTGCTCGGCACGGTCGCTGTCGAAACGCTCGCCGGACCGCTGCCCCTGGGGCCCGCCAAGCGACGCAGTCTGCTCGCCGCGCTGCTGCTGTCCGCCAACACCCCGGTATCGGTCGGCCGGCTGACGGACTCCCTCTAGGACGACACCCCGCCGTCGCAGGCCCGTGGCGTCATCCAGGGTCATGTGTCGCGGCTGCGCGCCCTGCTGGTGGGCGCGGACGCGGAGGCGTACGGGGTCGAACTGGCCACCCTCGGCGACGCGTACGTCCTGCGGGTGCCCGAGACCCTGGTGGACGCGCAGCGGTTCGAGGAACTGCTGATGCTGGCACGCGAACAGCGCACCTGGGCGGACACCGTGCTGATGCTGAAGGAGGCCCTGTCCCTCTGGCAGGGTCCGGCCCTCGGCGGGGCGTTCGCCGGTCCGCCGCTCCGGGCCGCCGCGCACTCCCTGGAGGAGTCGCGGCTGGCGACGGTCGAGCAGTTGGCCCGTGCGTACGGAGAGCTCGGCGAGCACCACCGGGCGGCGGCCCTGCTGGCGGCGGAGACCGCGGCGCATCCGCTGCGCGAGTCGCTGGCCGCGGAGCTGATGCTGGCGCTGTACCGGGCCGGGCGTCAGTCGGAGGCACTGGACCGTTTCCACCGTACGAGACGGCTCCTCGCCGACGAGCTGGGCATCGACCCGGGACACGAACTCGCCGACGCGTACGCGCTGATCCTGCGGGGTGAGCCGGGGGCGGGCGGTCCGGGGCCGGGCCGTCCAGGGGCGGGCGGTCCGGGGGCGCGCGGCGTCGCGGCCCCGGAACCTGCCCCGGCCCCAGCCCTGGCCCTGGCCCCTGCCGGTGCGGTGCCCGTGCCGCACCCGGCGCACGCCGGAGAACCGCTCCCCGTCGATCTGCTCCCCCGGGCGCCCCGTGGCTTCCACGGGCGGGCCGCCGAGCTGGCCGCGCTCACCCGGGCGGCGGCGGGCGAGGCGCCCGTCTGTCTGGTCACCGGACCGGCCGGGGTCGGCAAGACCGCGCTGGCGCTCCAGTGGGCGCACCGCAGCGGCGCGCTCTTCCCGGACGGACGCCTCTTCGCCGATCTGCGCGGGTTCAGCGAGGCCGGCGAGCCCGCGCTCACCGACGTCCTGCGGGAGTTCCTGCTCGCGCTCGGCGTCGCACCGCGCCGGATACCGGAGTCCGCCCCGGCGGCCGCCGCGCTCTTCCGCTCGCTGTCCGACCGGCGCAGGCTGCTGGTCGTCCTCGACAACGCCCGCGACTCCGCCACCGTCAGGGCGCTGCTGCCGGGCGGCAGCGACTGCGTCACGCTGGTTACCAGCCGGCACCGGCTGGAGGGGCTCATCGCCTCGGACGCCGCCCGGCCCGTACCGCTCGACACGCTGGAGGCCGACGACGGCACGGCCCTGCTCGCCGGGGTGCTGGGGGAGGAGCGGGTGCTCGCCGAACCGGTGGCGGCCCGCCGGCTCGCCGAGCTCTGCGGCGGGCTGCCGCTCGCGCTGCGCGTCACCGCCGCCCGGCTGGCGGGCCGGCCGCACTGGACGCTGGCCGCGCTCGCCGACGAACTGGCCGACGAGCGCGGCCGGCTGGCCTGTCTCGACGTGGACGACACCGGTGTCGCGGCCGCGCTGCGGCTGACCGTCCAGCATCTGCCGCCCGAGGCCGTCCACCAGTTCGCACGGCTCGGGCACCATCCCGGCGGCCATGTCGACCCGTACGCGGCCGCCGCGCTGGCGGGGACGGACCCGGTCGCCGCGGCTGCGGCACTGGAGCGTCTCGGCGCCGCCCACCTCGTCGCCGAGACCGCCCCGGGCCGGTGGATCCTGCACGACCTGGTGCGCCTGTACGCCCGGGGCCTCGACCCGGCGTCGGCGCACGAGGCCCTCACCGGCGTGCTCGACCACTGCATCGCCACCGCGCTGGCCGCCGCCGACACGGCGGAGCCCGGCGGCGAGCCCTGCTTCGTGCTCCCGGACGGCTACCGCAAACCCGCCGCCGTACGGGACTTCGCCGACCGTGCGGAGGCGATGCGCTGGCTGGCGGCCGAGCGCGAGAACCTGGCGCTGGCCGCCGTGGCGGCGCGGGAGGCGGGGCTTGAGGACCGGGCCTGGCGGATCATCCTGCTCCAGTGGCCGCAGGTGGTATGGCGGGTACGGGACAACTGGGCGCCGCTGCTGGAACTGGCCCTGGAGTCGGCCCGGGCCGGGAAGGACGCGTACGCCGAGTCGAGGGTGCTCACGCTGCTGGGCTGGGTGCTGACGGAGGAGGGCCGGACCGCCGAGGCCGGCGCCGTACTGGAGCGTTCACCGGTGCTCGCCCGGGAGGCCGGCGACCCGCTGGGCGAGGCGACCGCGCTGATCAACCTGGCTGTCGTCCAGGCCGAGCTGGGCGAGCTGCCGACCGCGCTGGAGAACTGCACCCGCGCCGTGGAGCTGTGCCGCGGGGAGGAGGACCGGCACACCGAGATGCTCGGTCTCCAGCACCTGGCCCGGATGCAGCTCACCGCGCACCGCCCGCGGGAGGCTCTGGACTGTGCGCGGGCCGCGCTCGATCTGGGCCCCGAGCACGAGGAGGCGGTACGCCGGTCGCTGCTGCTCGCGGTCTGCGGCGAGGCGCGGATCGCGCTGGGCGAGGAGGAGGACGGCATCCGGCTGCTGGACCGGGCCGCGCAGGAGGCGGAGAAGGCCGGTTACGACGACGGGGCCGTGCGGGCGCTGGAGGCGCTGATGCGGGTGTCGGCGCGGACGGAGTACCGGCGGCGGTACGACGAGGCGCTGCGGCGGCTCGCCGACGAGGGCTGACCGGCTGACCTGCGGGTTCTCGCTGCCGACCGGGACATCAGCGGTACGTCAGCGGGACGGCAGCGATACGTGAGCGGCGGCGGTCAGAGTCGTTCCTGTCAGCAGTTCGCGGGCGGGCGTCTAGACCGGGCGTCCGCCTCACCGTCTCCCCGGGGGAATCTCCATGCGTACCTTCCGCAACCGCACCACCGTTCTGGCCGCCGCGACCACGGCCGCCCTCGCTCTCACCCTCACCGCCTGCGGCGACAACGGCTCCGGCACCCGTTCGGAGGGCGCGGCCGACAGCTCCGCGACCACCGCCGCGTCGACCGCCGGGTCCGGGAAGGACGCCGGATCCGAGAAGGCCGCCGACGACGCGGCGGTGACCGGCGCCAAGGGCTCCACCGGCGCCGCTCAGCCCGCGGGCGCGGCCAAGAGCTCCGGCGGTTCCGGAAACACCGGCGGCGCGTCCGACAAGGCCGCCGTCGCCCTCTGCACGGCGAAGGGCGTGAACATCACCGCCGAGCGTCAGGACGGCCCGCCCTACACCCACCTCACGCTCGCCGCGAGGAACACCTCCGGCGCGAGCTGCGAGATGAAGGAGTACCCGCACATCCACTTCCTGGACAACGCGCGGGGCATCGTCCCGCCCGTCGCCAAGAGCAAGCCGCAGGCCCCGGTGATCCTGGAGCCCGGCCAGTCCGCCTATGTCGCGGTGCGCATGTCCGAGGGCGGCCGGAAGGAGGTCACCGAGACCGTGAAGGAGTTCACGGTCACGCTGAAGGCCAACGGCGGCGGCATGGCGGTCGTGAAGTCCCCCGCCGCCGAGGGCCTGTCCGTCAACCCGCAGAAGTGGGCCACCGGTTACTGGACCACCGAACTGCGCAACGGCGCCGACGAGTTCTGATCCGTCAAGCGGTCACGAGGGGCTGTCCATCCCGGCCAGCACCAGCGCCAGCCGGGATTCGCCCTCCGCCGTGACGCGGACCGGCACCCCCCAGTCCTGCTGGTGCACATGGCAGGCCGGGTACTCGTTGGCCGGGTCGTCGTCGCAGGACGCCGCCATCGCGGAGACATGCAGGACGCCCTCGGTGACCCCGTCGGCGAGAACCAGATCGCGCCCGAGGTCCGTGCCCGGGCCGGAGCCCTCCGCCAGCAGCTCGGGCGGGGTCGCGGAGACCAGCAGCCGGGTCGAGGGCCCGTAACGGGTGTCCAGCTTCTGTCCGGCGGGGGCCTGGAAGACCACGTCGAGGCGGAGGGTGCCCGGGGTGATCTCGGTGGCGGCTCGCTGGGTGCGGTGCGCCCGGTCCGCGACCCGTACCGCCTCCTCGGGCAGCCGGAGGCGGGTCAGCCGGTGGCGGGCCGACTCGACGACGACCAGGTCGCCGTCGACCAGCACCGCGTCGCTGGGCTCGCGGACATCGGTGGCCAGGGTGGTGACCTCGCCGGAGTCCGGGTCGTACCGGCGCAGGGCGTGGTTGTACGTGTCGCTGACGGCGACGGACCCGTCGGGCAGCGCGGTCACGCCGAGCGGGTGCTGCAGGAGCGCCTGTTCGGCGGCCCCGTCGCGGTGGCCGAAGTCGAAGAGGCCGGTGCCCACGGCGGTGTGCACCTGCGCTTCGCGGTCGACCCAGCGCAGCGCGGAGGTCTCGGAGTCGGCGACCCAGAGCCGATCCCCGTCGGCGGAGACGGCGAGCCCGGACGGCTGGGCGAACCAGGCCTCGGCGGCCGGCCCGTCGACCAGACCCTCGTTGGTGGTACCGGCGGCCACGCGTACGGTCGCGCTCTCCGGGTCGTACGTCCACAGCTGGTGCACGCCCGCCATGGCGATCCACAGCCGGTCGCCGAACCACGCGACGTCCCAGGGCGAGGAGAGGTCCACCTCGCGCGCCGGGCCGCTGGTCGCGGTCCCCTGCCACCACTGGCGGCCGGTGCCGGCGAGGGTGCTGGTCATCCCGGTCGTGAGGTCCAGGGCGCGGATGGCGTGGTTGACGGTGTCCGCGACGGCGATGCGGCCGTCCGGTAGCACGGCGAGCCCCTGCGGTTCGCTGAACCGGGCCTCGTCCGGACCGCCGTCGTTCAGCCCGCGTTCGCCGGTGCCGAAGTGGCGTCGTACGGTCTCGCCGTCGGCGTCCAGCTCGACGAGGCGGTGGCGGGTGGTGTCGGAGACCAGGAAGCCGCCGTCGGGCAGGAGCAGCGCCTTGCCCGGGAAGCGCAGATGCGTGGCGACGGGCTCGGGCGCGACGTAGGGGCCGTCACCGCGGCGGAGCGTGCCCTTGGCGGCGTGCTCGGTCTCCAGCTCCTCGACGAGCTTCTCGATGGCGTGCGCGTGGCCCTCGCCCGCGTGCTGGGCGACGACATAGCCCTCGGGGTCGATCACGACGAGCGTGGGCCAGGCGCGTACGGCGTACTGCTTCCAGGTGGCCAGCTCGGGGTCGTCCAGGACGGGGTGGTGGACCTCGTAGCGCTCGACGGCGTCGACGACGGCCTGGTGCTCGGCCTCGTGGACGAACTTCGGCGAGTGGACACCGATGATCACCACGGTGTCGCGGTGCTTCTCCTCCAGCTCGCGCAGCTCGTCCAGGACATGCAGACAGTTCACACAGCAGAACGTCCAGAAGTCGAGGATGACGATGCGTCCTCGCAGGTCAGCGAGGGTGTACTGCTGGTCGCCTGTATTGAGCCAGCCGCCCTTGCCGATGAGTTCGGGGGCGCGGACGCGTGCACGTGTTGCCATGCCACAAGTCAACACCTCCCCCACCTGCACGCATTCCGCCGGGGCCCGGGGGAACCTGTGACGCATGAGACTTCTCGTACGTGAGCGGCTTTTCGCCATCGGCGACGACTACTGGATCGAGGACGACGGGGGCCGCAAGGTCTTCCTGGTCGACGGCAAGGCGATGCGGCTGCGCGACACCTTCGAGCTGAAGGACGCCGACGGCCGGGTCCTGGTCGAACTGCGGAAGAAGCTGATCAGCCTGCGCGACACGATGCTCATCGAGCGGGGCGGCGAGGAGCTGGCCACGGTCAAGCGCAAGCGGCTGTCTCTGCTCCGCAACCACTACCGGGTCACGCTGGTGGACGGTACGGAGCTGGACGTCAGCGGCAAGATCCTGGACCGCGAGTTCGCCATCGAGTACGACGGTGAACTGCTGGCCCAGATCTCGCGCCGCTGGCTGACCGTCCGGGACACGTACGGCATCGACGTCGTCCGCGACGACGCCGACACCGCGCTGCTCATCGCCGTGGCGATGTGCGTGATCGTGCTGGCGGAGAAGGAGCAGGAGGGCTGAGCGCGTTCCCATGGTCGGGACCACGGGCGGGGCCGCGCGCGGGAGTTCGTTGTTTCACGTGAAACAGCGCACACCACGACGTCCCTCAGGAGCTGAGGCGCGGCGGCGCGAGCCCCAGCCGGCGGTCCTTCAGGGCCGGGAACTGGTCCCGGGTCGTGCGCACCTTCTCCGGGTCCAGCTCGACGGTCAGGATCTCCTCGTCCGCGCCCGCCTGGGCCAGCACCTCGCCCCAGGGGTCGATGACGCTGCTGTGCCCGGCCTGCTGAACGCCCGCGTGCGTGCCCGCCGTGCCGACGGCGAGGACGTACGCCTGGTTCTCCACGGCGCGGGCCTGCGCCAGGAGCGTCCAGTGGGCGCGCCGGCGCTCGGGCCAGCCGGCCGCCACCACCAGTGTTTCGGCGCCCGCGTCGACGAGCCCCCGGAACTGCTCCGGGAAGCGAAGGTCGTAGCAGGTGGCGAGGCCCAGCGTGGTGTCCGGCAGGGCGACGGTCACCAGCTCCTCGCCCGCGCCCATCATCACCGCCTCGCCCTGGTCGAAGCCGAAGCGGTGGATCTTGCGGTAGGCGGCCGTGCGCTCGCCCTCGGGCGAGAAGACCAGGCTGGTGTTGTACAGGGTTCCGTCGTCCGCGCGTTCGACGAAGGATCCGGCGTGCAGCCAGACACCGGCCTCGGCGGCGGCCTTCGCCATCACCTCGTGCGTGGGCCCCTCCAGCGGCTCGGCCTCCGCCTCGAAGGCGGTGTAGGCGAATGCCCCGACCGGCCAGAGTTCAGGGAGAACCACCAGGTCAGCGCCCCGCTGGCCGACCACCAGGGAAGCCGCTCGCGCCCTGCGGGCCTCGACGGATTCGTCCGGGTCTACTGCGATCTGGATGAGGGAGGCGCGCACAGTACCACCGTCCTGGCATTCAAGCCGTCAACACGGGCCTACGATCGTCACACGAAAGCACTGCCGGGGTGCCTGCTCGCAGCGTAACTTAGCGGTCGAACCTCCCACGCAGCCCGCCGACAGCGCCGTCAGAGCCGGCCCACCCGCCGGCACTTCCTGCTCTCCAGCCCATGCACCGCAGAACCGCACGAGGGGTCCCGTGACCGTCCATCCCAGCCTCCAGCCCTACACCGACGCCGCGACCCACTCCATCGAGGCGATAGCCGAGCTGGTGAAGCCCCTCGCCGAGAGCGAGTGGAACCGCCGTACGCCCTGCCCGGGGTGGTCGGTGCGCGACATCGTGTCGCACGTCATCGGCATGGAGTGCGAGATGCTCGGCGACCCACGGCCGATCCACACCCTGCCGCGCGACCTCTACCACGTACAGAGCGACTTCGCCCGGTACATGGAGATGCAGGTCGACGTCCGGCGGCACCACACCTCCCCGGAGATCACCGCCGAGCTGGAGTACGTCCTCATCCGCCGGGCCCGCCAGATCCGCAACGAGTCGCGCAGCCCCGAGACCAAGGTCCGCGCGCCCCTGGGCGCCGAGCAGACCCTCGAAACGGCGCTGAATCTGCGCGCCTTCGACCTCTGGGTGCACGAACAGGATCTGCGCACCACGCTCGGCCAGCCGGGCAACCTCGACTCCCCCGGCGCCCTGATCACCCGGGACATGCTGCTCGCCGGGCTGCCGAAGGTGGTCGCCAAGGGGGCGGGCGCGCCCGCCAATTCGGCGGTCGTCTTCGATGTGCACGGCCCGGTGGAGTTCCTGCGGACGGTCCGGGTCGACGCGGAGGGCCGCGGTTCGATCGACGGCGCGCCCTCGCTGGGCCCCGCCGTGACGCTGTCGCTGGACTGGGAGACGTACGTCCGCCTCGCCTGCGGCCGGGTCCGGCACGCGGCCGTCGCCGACCGGATCAAGGTCGAGGGCGACCAGGAGCTGGCCACGGCGATCCTGGACAACTTCGCCGTGACGCCATGACCCCGTTACCGCTTCACAGGCACGTGCCCGCGCCCGGGATGAGGGTCACGCGGGCACGTGCACGGCCTCGACGCGGCTGACCACGTGGTGGTCGCGTTCCCTGAGCGCCGCCCGGCGGCGCAGCCGCAGGATCTGGGCGACGCCGAGCGCCTCCAGGACGAAGACCGAGGCGAACGCGACGCGGTAGTTGTCGCCCGTGGCGTCCAGCAGGACCCCGACGGCGAACAGGGTGGTCATCGAGGCGACGAACCCGCCCATGTTGACGATGCCCGAGGCGGTGCCCTGACGTTCGGGCGGGTTGGCCGGGCGGGCGAAGTCGAAGCCGACCATCGAGGCCGGACCGCAGGCTCCGAGCACCAGGCACAGGACGACCAGCAGCCACATCGGCGTGCGGTCGGCCGGGTAGAAGATCGCGGACGCCCAGAGCAGGGCCGTCGTCGCCACCGTGCCCAGCGCGATCGGGACGCGCGCCTCGTGGTGGCGGGCGATGATCTGCCCGTACACGAGCCCGACCACCATGTTGGACAGCACCACCAGGGTGAGCAGTGTGCCCGCCGTGCCCCGGCTCAGCCCCTGCGCCTCGACCAGGAACGGCATGCCCCACAGCAGCAGGAACACCATCGCCGGGAACTGGGTGGTGAAGTGCACCCACATCCCGAGCCGGGTCCCGGGCTCCCGCCAGGCGGCGGCGATCTGCCGGCGCACGTACGCGGCCCCGGCGTGCTCGGCGGGCGGCGGCTCATGGCCCTCGGGGTGGTCCTTGAGGAACAGCAGGAGCAGCACCAGCACCACCACGCCCGCCAGCGAACTGCCGACGAACGTCGTGGTCCAGCCGTAGCTGTGCAGCGCACGCGCGATGAACAGCGTCGAGACGAGGTTGCCCGCCATCCCGAACAGCGCCGCGACCTGGCCGATCAGCGGACCGCGCCGGGCCGGGAACCAGCGGCTGCCGAGCCGCAGCACGCTGATGAACGTCATCGCGTCGCCGCAGCCGAGCAGTGCGCGGGCCGCCAGCGCCATCCCGTACGACGGGGAGAGCGCGAAACCGAGCTGCCCGACCGTGAACAGCACGACCCCGATGGTGAGGACCTTCTTGGTGCCGAGCCGGTCGACCATCAGCCCGACGGGTATCTGCATGCCCGCGTAGACGAGGAGCTGGAGGATGGAGAACGTGGAGAGCGCGGAGGCGTTGACGTCGAACCGGTCGGCGGCGTCGAGGCCGGCGACGCCCAGGCTCGTACGGAAGATGATCGCGACGAAGTAGACGGCGACCCCGATGCCCCAGACCCAGGCGGCACGCCGGCCGCCGGGCGGGTCACCGGGCAGGGAGAGCGTGGGGGCGGCCGAACTCACCGGTCCTCACCCCGCACCAGCACCCGCACCCGGCCGACATGGCGGCGCACGACCTGCGCGGCCATGTCGGCGTCCCCGGCCCGGATCGCGTCCAGCAGCTCGCCGTGCTCGGTGACGTTGGCCTCGATCCTGCCGGGGTGGGCCTCCATCACCGCGACGCCCATCCGCAGCTGACGGTCGCGCAGCTGGTCGTAGAGGCGCGAGAGGATCTCGTTGCCCGCGTACTTCACGATCTCGGCGTGGAAACAGCGGTCCTTGACGGCCACCGCCGCCAGATCGCCGGCCTCCGCCAACTGCCGTTGCTCCTCCAGCAGCTGCTCCAGCCGCTCGATCAGCTGCGGCGACGCGGGCACCGCCTTGCGCGCGGCGAACTCCTCGACCAGCAGCCGGGTCTCCACCACGTCCTTGATCTCCTGCGCGGAGACGGCGAGGACGAGCGCGCCCTTCTTCGGGTAGAGCTTGATCAGCCCCTCGACCTCCAGCCGCAGCAGCGCCTCGCGCACGGGCGTGCGGGAGACACCGACCGCGTCCGCCAGGCCGCCTTCGGTGAGCAGCGTGCCGCCCTCGTAACGGCGGTCCAGGACCGCTTCCTTGATGTGCGTGTAGACGCGTTCGGCGGCGGGCGGGCGCTTGAGGGAGGAGGACGTGGACCGTACGGGGGCGGAGGGCGCGGCAGGCATGCGCACAGCATAGATACAACATGCACGCATGGGGACCGGCGTCCGGATTCTGGACCTCCGGAACACCCCGGGAGATCAGCAATAGTTCATGCTTTCCTGAATTCAGGAACAGCTGTACTGTCACCCCATGCTGACCGTCGCTTCCGACATCGAGGTGCTCGCGCGGTTCGGCCGCGCGCTCGCCGACCCGATCCGCTGCCGCCTGCTGCTCGCGCTCCGCGAGGCCCCGGCGTACCCCTCCGACCTCGCCGAGGCCCTCGGCATCTCGCGCACCCGGCTCTCCAACCACCTGGCCTGCCTGCGCGACTGCGGTCTGGTCGTCACCGTGCCGGACGGCCGCCGGACGCGTTACGAGCTGGCCGACGAGCGTCTCGGCAGCGCACTGGGCGATCTGCGCTCCGCGGTACTGGCCGTCGAGACCGACCGCACCTGCCCGGATGCGGAGACGAAGGGCTGCTGCTGATGACGGTGCTCTCCCCCGGCCCTTCGCCGGCCCGCCGGGACGCGCTCGCCCGCCGGATACGGCTGCTGGTCGCGGCCACCATCGCCTACAACGTCGTCGAGGCGGTGGTCGCGCTCACCGCCGGAACGATCGCCTCCTCCAGCGCCCTGGTCGGCTTCGGCCTGGACTCCGTCATCGAGGTCTCCTCCGCGGCCGCGGTCGCCTGGCAGTTCTCCGCCCGCGGGCACGCGGTGCGCGCGAGGCGGGAGCGGACCGCCCTGCGGATCATCTCCGTATCGTTCTTCGCGCTCGCCGCGTACGTCGCCGTCGACGCGGTCCGGGCGCTGGCCGGGACCGGCGAGGCCGAACCGTCGCCGCTCGGCATCGTCGTCGCCGCGCTCTCGCTCGCGGTCATGCCGTTCCTGTCGGCCGCCCAACGGCGGGCCGGCCGTGAGATCGGATCCGCCTCCGCCGTCGCCGACTCGAAGCAGACCCTGCTGTGCACGTACCTCTCCGCCGTCCTGCTCGTCGGACTGGTCCTCAACGCCACGCTCGGCTGGTCCTGGGCCGACCCGGTGGCCGCCCTCGCCATCGCCGTCATCGCGGTCAAGGAAGGGCGCGACGCCTGGCGGGGCAAGGGCTGCTGCGCCCCGGCGGCGGGCTCGGACGGCTGCGGACGCTGACCGGAGGACGCCCCGGTCAAGCCCGCGCAAAATCACCCGTTCGGTAACACATCCATTGCCTCTCCCCAGGAGTCTCATCTGCGAGCGGCACCCTTATGTGGCCGCATATCAGGGGCATTTGGAGCGTTCAGTTGAAAATCGGCATCAAGCGCATCAATCGCGTCACCGTGACGGCCACCGTGACCCTCACCGCCGGTGCGGTGCTCGCGGGCAGCGCCTTCGCCTCCACGGCGCACGCCGCCGCACCGCCGGCTCCGAAGATCGTCGCCAAGGGCGGCTTCGTGATGAACGACGGCACCGGGAAGACCCTCTTCACCAAGTCCGCGGACACCCGCCGGGCCACCGGCTCCACCACGAAGATCATGACGGCGCTGGTCGTGCTGTCGCAGAAGAACGTGAACCTGAAGACCAAGGTCACGATCCAGAAGGCCTACAGCGACTACATCGTCTCGAAGAACGCCTCGTCCGCCCGGCTGATCGTCGGCGACAAGGTCACCGTGGGCCAGCTCCTCTACGGTCTGATGCTCCCCTCCGGCTGCGACGCCGCGTACGCCCTGGCCGACAAGTTCGGCTCCGGCAAGACCCGTGCGGCCCGCGTGAAGTCGTTCATCGGCAAGATGAACTCCACGGCGAAGAGCCTCAAGCTGAAGAACACCCGCTTCGACTCGTTCGACGGCATAGGGAGTGGCAACAACTACTCGACCCCCCGTGACCTGACGAAGATCGCCAGCAAGGCGATGAAGAACTCCACGTTCCGCTCCATCGTCAAGACCAAGTCGACGAAGCAGAAGGTGACCACGAAGAGCGGTGGCTACCGCTACATGTCGTGGAGCAACACCAACAAGATGCTCAGCAGCTACAGCGGCGCGACCGGCGTCAAGACCGGCTCCGGCCCGACCGCCAAGTACTGCCTGGTCTTCGCGGCGACCCGCAAGGGCAAGACGGTCATCGGCACAGTGCTCACCTCGTCCTCCGAGGCGAACCGCACCGCCGACGCGAAGAAGCTGATGGACTACGGCTTCAAGAAGTAGCCCGCACGCGTTGTACGCAAAGGGGCCCGGCCCGCACGAGGTGTGCGGGCCGGGCCCCTTTGCGTAAAGGCCGCCGATGAACGCGCTACGCCCAGGTGATCAGGCGCTTCGGCTGCTCCAGGATCGCCGCCACGTCGGCCAGCACCTTGGAGCCCAGCTCGCCGTCGACCAGGCGGTGGTCGAACGACAGGGCCAGCGTGGTGACCTGCCGCGGCTTCACCTTGCCCTTGTGGACCCACGGCTGGAGCTTGATCGCGCCGACCGCAAGGATCGCGGACTCACCGGAGTTGAGGATCGGCGTACCGGTGTCGACGCCGAAGACGCCGACGTTGGTGATGGTCACCGTGCCGCCCGCCATCGCGACCGGGGAAGTCTTGCCGTCCCGGGCCGTGCCGACCAGCTCGCCCAGGGCCGCCGCGAGCTGCGGCAGCGTCTTGTCGTGCGCGTCCTTGATGTTCGGCACGATCAGACCGCGCGGGGTGGCCGCCGCGATGCCCAGGTTCACGTAGTGCTTCTGCACGATCTCCTGGTTGGCCTCGTCCCAGGCGGCGTTGACCTCGGGGTTCCGCTTGATCGCGACGAGGAGGGCCTTGGCGATGACGAGGAGCGGGTTGACCCGCACCCCCGCCATGTCCTTGTCCTCCTTCAGCTCGGCCACGAGCTTCATCGTGCGCGTCACGTCGACCGTGATGAACTCGGTGACGTGCGGCGCGGTGAACGCGCTGCCGACCATCGCCTGCGCGATGGCCTTGCGCACGCCCTTGACCGGGATACGGGTCTCGCGGGCGGAGTCGGAGACCACCGCCGGGGCCTCGGCGACCGCCGGTGCGGGGGTCGCCGGGGTGGGGGCCGGGGCAGCCGCCGGAGCAGCGGCCGGAGCCGCCGCGGCGTGGACGTCCTCGCGGGTGATGATGCCGTCCTTGCCGGTCGGCACCACCGTCGCCAGGTCGATGCCCAGGTCCTTGGCCAGCTTGCGCACCGGGGGCTTGGCGAGTGGACGGCCGCCCTGGGCCGGCACCGCCGCGGCCGGGGCGACGGGCGCGGCGGGCGCCGCGTGCCCGTTCAGCTCGGCCTGCACCGCAGCCGCGACGGCGGCGGCCTCCGGAGCGGCCGACGCCCCCTTGCGCGGGCGGCGCTTGGTGGAGCTCTCGGCGACGCCGTAGCCCACCAGGACCGGCGTACGGCCCTTCGGTTCGGCCTCGGCCTCCGGCGTCTCCACCGGCTCCTGAGCCGGAGCGGCGGCGGCCGGGGCGGGCGCGTCGCCGCTGCCCGGGGCCACGTCGATCGCGATGATCACCTGGCCGACGTCGACGGTCGTGCCCTCGGGGAAGCGCAGTTCGTGCACCACCCCGTCGAACGGGATCGGCAGCTCGACGGCCGCCTTCGCGGTCTCGACCTCGCACACGACCTGGCCGTCGGTGACGGTGTCGCCGGGCTGGACGAACCACTTGAGGATCTCGGCCTCGGTCAGTCCTTCGCCCACGTCGGGCATCTTGAACTCACGGAAGCGAGCAGACGTTTCGGTCATCGTCGTCACGAACCCTCTCCTCAGAACGCCAGCGAGCGGTCGACGGCGTCGAGCACCCGGTCCAGGCCGGGCAGATACTCGTCCTCCAGCCGGGCAGGCGGGTACGGGACGTGGTAGCCGCCGACCCGCAGCACGGGCGCTTCGAGGTGGTAGAAGCAGCGTTCGGTGATCCGGGCGGCGATCTCCGCGCCGGAGCCGTAGAAGACGGGCGCCTCGTGGACGACCACGACCCGGCCGGTCTTCTCGGCCGACGTCTGGATGGCGTCGAAGTCGATCGGGGACATCGAGCGCAGGTCCAGGACCTCGATCGACTTGCCCTCCTCCTGGGCGGCCGCGGCCGCCTCCAGGCAGACCTTCACCATCGGCCCGTACGCGACGAGCGTGAGGTCGCTGCCCTCGCGGACGGTGACGGCCTTGTGCAGCGGGCCGGGGATGGACTCGGTGTCGACCTCGCCCTTGTCCCAGTAACGCCGCTTGGGCTCGAAGAAGATGATCGGGTCGTCACTCTGGACGGCCTGCTGCATCATCCAGTAGGCGTCGCTCGCGTTGGACGGCGAGACCACCTTGAGGCCCGCGACGTGCGCGAAGAGCGCCTCGGGGGACTCGCTGTGGTGCTCGACCGCGCCGATGCCGCCGCCGTACGGAATGCGCACGACGACCGGCAGCTTGACCTTGCCGAGCGCCCGGGCGTGCATCTTGGCGAGCTGCGTGACGATCTGGTCGTACGCGGGGAAGACGAAGCCGTCGAACTGGATCTCGACGATCGGGCGGTAGCCGCGCAGGGCCAGGCCGATCGCCGTGCCGACGATGCCGGACTCGGCGAGCGGGGTGTCGATCACCCGGTCCTCGCCGAAGTCCTTCTGGAGTCCGTCGGTGATCCGGAAGACGCCGCCGAGCTTGCCGACGTCCTCACCCATGATGAGGACCTTCGGGTCGTTGTCGAGGGCGAGGCGGAGCGACTCGTTGAGCGCTTTCGCGATGGACATCTTTTCCACGGCCATGGCTACTTGCCCTCCTCGGCAGAGTCGGCGAACGATGCCTGGTAGGCGGCGAACTGGGCCCGCTCCTCGTCCACGAGGGAGTTGCCGTCGGCGTAGCCGTGTTCGAACAGGGCCATCGGGTCCGGATCGGGCATCGCGCGTACCGCTTCCCGTACCCGCTTGCCGAGGGTCTCGCTCTCCGTCTCCAGCTCGGTGAAGAAGGCCTCGTCCGCGAGCTTCTCCTTCTCCAGGTACGCGCGCAGCCGCAGGATCGGGTCCTTGGCCTCCCAGGCGGCCCGCTCCTCGTCGGCCCGGTACTTCGTCGGGTCGTCGGAGGTGGTGTGGGCGCCCATGCGGTACGTGAACGCCTCGACGAGGGTCGGGCCCTCGCCGCGGCGGGCGCGCTCCAGCGCGGAGCGGGTGACGGCGAGACAGGCGAGGACGTCGTTGCCGTCGACCCGGACGCCGGGGAAGCCGTAACCCTGGGCGCGCTGGTAGAGCGGCACGCGGGTCTGGCGCTCGGTGGGCTCGGAGATGGCCCACTGGTTGTTCTGGCAGAAGAACACGACCGGGGCGTTGTAGACCGCGGAGAAGGTGAACGACTCGGCGACGTCGCCCTGGCTGGAGGCCCCGTCACCGAAGTACGCGATCACGGCGGAGTCCGCGCCGTCCTTGGCGACGCCCATGGCGTAGCCGGTGGCGTGCAGCGTCTGCGAGCCGATGACGATCGTGTACAGGTGGAAGTTGTTGCTGTTCGGGTCCCAGCCGCCGTGGTTCACGCCGCGGAACATGCCCAGCAGATTGGTCGGGTCGACACCGCGGCACCAGGCGACGCCGTGCTCCCGGTAGGTCGGGAAGACGTAGTCGTCGTCGCGCAGGGCCCGGCCGCTGCCGATCTGGGCGGCCTCCTGGCCGAGCAGCGAGGCCCACAGGCCCAGCTCGCCCTGACGCTGGAGGGCGGTCGCCTCGGCGTCGAAGCGGCGGGTGAGCACCATGTCGCGGAACAGGCCGCGCAGCTCGTCGGCGCTCAGATCGATGCTGTAGTCCGGGTGCTCGACGCGCTCGCCCTCGGGCGTCAGCAGCTGTACGAGCTGGGGCTCGGAACTCTGCGGCTTCTTCGCGGCGCTGGTCCGCTTACTGGCGCGTCGCGGTTTACGCGCGGCGGCACTGCTCTCCACGGTCACGTGCGTGCTCCTCCGTCGGTCCGGCCCCCGGGGTCTGCCGGGAAACCAGTGCGGCTCGCCTGAATCCGACAGCCGTGCACGGGGTGGGTGCCGGTCGGCCGGGATCAGGCGTGACAGGTGCCCCGGCGAGCGCCCTGTCATAGGCACGTTACCCAGTGCGTCGCATAACTGCGAAACCCTATCTGACCTGCGATTTTGCTTGGATTTCCAAGTAAATCGAAAAAATCGCGAAGCTCTGCTGGTCAGGGCACTGGAAACAGCCTTGCAGGCCGCCGGAACAACGGCACGTTATCCCGCGGATCAGCGCCAGGGAAGAGCGGAGGGGAAGCGAGTGTGTGAGACTGCGATCGTGCGCGAAGAAGGAAAAATCACGGTATTTCTGCTCGACGATCATGAGGTCGTCCGGCGTGGCGTCCATGAGCTGCTCGCTTCCGAACCGGACATCGAGGTGGTCGGCGAGGCCGGTACGGCGGCGGACGCCCTGGCGCGTATCCCGGCGACGCGTCCCGATGTGGCGGTGCTCGACGTGCGGCTGCCGGACGGCAGCGGGGTGGAGGTGTGCCGGGAGGTCCGTTCCCAGGACGAGAACATCAAATGCCTGATGCTCACCTCGTACGCCGATGACGAGGCGCTTTTCGACGCGATCATGGCGGGTGCCTCGGGATATGTGCTGAAGGCGATCCGCGGCAATGAACTGCTGAATGCCGTACGGGACGTGGCCGCCGGAAAGTCGCTGCTGGACCCGGTGGCGACCGCCCGGGTGCTGGAGCGGCTGCGCGACGGCGGCAACGGCAAGGGCGACGACAAGCTCGCCGGCCTCACCGAGCAGGAGCGCAAGATCCTGGACCTGATCGGCGAGGGGCTGACCAACCGGGTCATCGGGGAACGTCTGCACCTCGCCGAGAAGACCATCAAGAACTACGTCTCCAGCCTGCTGTCCAAGCTGGGCATGGAGCGCCGCTCGCAGGCGGCCGCGTATGTCGCGCGGCTCCAGGCCGAGCGCCGCTGAGCCCGTCGCGGGCTGTCCCGCCCCCGCGCCGGGACTTTGGTCCCGCGCCACCCGGGGCAGGCGACTCTTACGCGGCCCCTACGCCCGGGGGACAGTGGAAGCCATGTCCTTCGACTCCCTCGGATCCCGCCACGGACGCCGCGCGGTCGGCACGGTCGAACGAGCCGAGCCGCTCGATCTGCTCGGCCGGGTCCCGTACGGCCGCCTCGCGACCAGCATGCGGGCCCTGCCGTTCCTGGCGGTGGCCCGGCACATCGTGTGCGACGGCCGCATCCTGCTGCGGATGCACAGCGGCTTCGGCCATCACGAGGCGTGCGACGGAAGCGTCGTCGCGTACGGGGCGGACAACTACAACGACGCGGCGTCCGGCGACGGCGGCAATCTGTGGTCGGTGCAGTTCACCGGCCCCGCCGAGATCGTGCACCCCCGCCCCGAGCAGGAGGAACTGTTCGGCGCGGCGCCCGTCTCCGTGAACGGGGAGCCCTATGCGCCGGCCTATCTGCGGGTCGATCCGCACTTCGTCACGGAACACACGCTGGACTTCTGAGGCTTCGGTTCCGTGACGCCTTAGCGCACCGGCGGGCGTGACCGCAAGTCCGCAAAGCGGCCACGCAGAGTGATCTAACATCTGGTAAGTGCCGCGCTCATATGTCACTCGTCCACCTGTTCCCCCGGTCGGCGAGGTGCTGCGCCGTTACCCGGGCGTGGGCGAGCCGCTCGCCTGCGAGCCGATCACCAAAGGCCTGCTCAACCACGGATACCGCGTCTCCACCACGAGCGGTTCCTATTTCCTCAAGCACCATCTCGACAAGAAGCACCTGGACGACCGCAGCGGCGAACGCGCCGCGATCGTGCGCCAGCACCGCGCCACCCAGCGTCTGCAGTCGCTCGGCGTGCCCGTCGTCCCGCCGCTGACGGACACCCGGGGCGACACCGTCACCGTGATCGGCGAGCGGTGCTACGCCCTGCACCCCTGGGTCAACGGCCTCCACCGGGTCGGCGCCCAGCTGACCCTCGCCCAGTCGCAGCGGCTCGGAACGCTCCTGGGGACCGTGCACACCGGCCTGGAACAGGTGATGGCGCCGCGCGAGGGCCCGCATCCGGCGGGAGAGCCCACCCGGCCGGGGCACCGCAGCCCGGACGCCGCCGACACCTTCGCGCTGATCGACGACCTGCTGGCCGCCGCGCGCGGGCAGCGCGGCCGGGACACCCCGCGCGACGCCTTCGACGAACTCGCCGTGCACCGGCTCGTGGAGCGCCGCGCCCTGCTCGAACAGCACGCCCACCGCCGCCCGCCCACGCCGGACGGGCCGGCCACGGGGTGGGTGCACGGGGACTTCCACCCGCTGAACCTGCTCTACCGGGGCGCCGATCCGGTCGCGATCGTGGACTGGGACCGGCTGGACGTACAGCCGCGCGCCGAGGAGGCGGTACGGGCGGCGGCGATCTTCTTCGTCCGGCCGGCCGGCGAGCTGGACCTCGCGAAGGTCCGGGCGTACGCCCGCGCGTACCGGCGGGCCGCCGGGGCGGGGGCGGCGGAACTGGCGGCCGCGGTGCACCGGGTGTGGTGGGAGCGGCTCAACGACTTCTGGATACTCCGCTGGCGCTACCGCCTCGACGACCGCAGGGCCGACCCGCAGTTCCCCGCGGTGTCGGCCCTGGCGGTGTGGTGGACGCGGGAGTACGAGGCGGTGTGCGCGGCCTTCACGGAGTGAAGCGGTGCATCACCGCGTGAGCCCGG
Source organism: Streptomyces sp. iso_384 (assembly GCF_056172905.1). Lineage (NCBI taxonomy): Bacteria > Bacillati > Actinomycetota > Actinomycetes > Kitasatosporales > Streptomycetaceae > Streptomyces > Streptomyces sp. iso_384. The sequence goes on along the minus strand of NZ_JBWBTT010000001.1, from coordinate 112,459 downwards.
CGCGCGCCAGTGGGGCGCACGCCGGGCTCACGCGGTGATGCCGTGGTGTCCGGCTACGTCGCCGCGCCGCCGGCCGCCGGGTCGCCGGGCGTCGTGCCCGTACCGCCTTCGTCCCCGCCGGCCCCGCCCTCGACGGCGCCGCCCGGGGTGCCGGGGTCGGTGCTCGGATCGGTCGGATCGCCGGTGGGCTCGCCGCTGCTGCCCTCGTTCGTGCTGCCGTCCGACGTACCGGCGTCCGTGTCGGTCGGGGTCGGGGACGGGCTGAACGTGGGCTCGCTCGGTGTCGGGTCCGGGGTCCACGGCGGCGGGTTGGGCTGCGTCTGACCGCCGTCGGAGGTGTCCGGATCCTCCGGCTCATCGCTCTCCTCCTCGGACGGCTCCTCCGAGGGCTCCTCCTCGGACTGGCTGACCGAGGTGGACGGGGTGACCGGCTTCTTCCTGCCGCCGCCGTCACCCTGCGCCGCGTTGAGGGCGAAGGCGACGCCCGCTCCGATCGCGATCAGCGCGAGCAGGACGAAGAGCCACATCTTGCCGCGCCCGCCGGAGCGCCGCTGCCCGCCGCCACCGTCGTACCCGCCGTCGTCCGGGTTGTACGGGGGCAGGATCGGACCCTGCGAGGTGTCCCCGTGCATCGGGTGGCCCGTGCCCATGGCGCGGGTGGAGCCGGTCATCCCGTGCGGCGGGGTCTGGCCGCCCTCGTGCAGCGTGACCGGGCCGGTGTTCCAGGTGCCCGTGTGACCGCCCTGCACCTGGAGCATCTGCAGGCTGTACTGGACGAGCCCGCGCATCTCCTCGGCGCTCTGGAACCGGTCGTCCGGGTCCTTCGCCAGCGAGCGCATCACCATCCCGTCCAGCTCCGGCGGCACCACGTCCGAGACCTCGGACGGCGGCACCGGAATGTCCTGGACGTGCTGGTAGACCACCGAGAGCGGGGTCTCGCCGGTGAACGGGGGCCGCAGCGCCAGCAGCTCGTAGAGCAGGCAGCCGGTGGCGTACAGGTCGGACCGGTGGTCGACGGCCTTGCCGAGCGCCTGCTCGGGGGAGAGGTACTGCGGGGTGCCCATGACCATGCCGGTCTGGGTCATCGTCGACTGCGCGCCGTGCAGCGCGCGGGCGATGCCGAAGTCCATCACCTTGACCGCGCCGGAGTCCGTGATGATCACGTTGGCGGGCTTGATGTCGCGGTGCACGATGCCGTGCTGGTGCGAGTACGCCAGGGCCTCCAGCACGCCCGAGACGATGATCAGCGCCTGCTCGGGCGGCGGGGCCTCGGCGGTCAGGAGGAGGTCGCGGATGGTGCGGCCCTCGACCAGCTCCATCACGATGTACGGCACGGTCTGGCCGCCCACGACGTCCTCGCCGGAGTCGTACACGGCGACGATCGCGTGGTGGTTGAGGCCCGCGACGGACTGTGCCTCGCGGGTGAAGCGGGCCTTGGAGACCGGGTCCTCGGCCAGGTCGGAGCGGAGCAGCTTCACCGCGACCGTCCGTCCGAGCCGGACGTCCTCCGCCGCGTAGACCTCCGCCATGCCGCCCCGGCCGAGCCGGTGGGTCATCCGGTAACGTCCGTCACCGACGACGCCGCCGACGCCCCAGGAGTCGGTGCCATCCGAAACTCCGCCGCCGTTTGCTTCGGAATCGGGTGCCATCAGTCCTCGCCGTCGTATCTGTCCGCGCGTCCGCGGGTTCTCACGGTGCCTTGCTGCACTTGCTGCATTGCCACGTCACGCTACAGCCTCCGCCGGACACCCCGGTTCCGCTGCGGCAGGATCATCGGACCGCCCGGCGCGTCCTCCACCTGAATTTGATGCGTTTCCTGTAACGCTTCCGAGACGCTTCTTGTGCGTAGGGTCACGGAACGGGCACCCGGCTTGACGTGTCGGACCCCTACGGCAGACTTGGCGCGTAATCGCGTTGTACGGGAACCGCGTCGCACGCCATCACGTCAGACAAAAACACGACGAACAGAAACACCGCGTGCGACCGCGCGCCGCCGAGGGGGATGCAAGTCATGAGCCAGGACGGCGCACAGGGCCGCTATGCGGGCGGGGCGGTCGCGGGCGGCCGCTACCAGCTGCGCGACCTGCTCGGCGAGGGCGGGATGGCCTCTGTCTACCTGGCCTACGACTCCGCCCTGGACCGCCAGGTGGCGATCAAGACCCTGCACACCGAGCTCGGCCGCGAGCAGTCCTTCCGCGAGCGCTTCCGGCGCGAGGCGCAGGCCGTCGCCAAGCTCCAGCACACCAACATCGTCTCCGTCTTCGACACCGGCGAGGACGAGCTCGGCGGTGCGCTGATGCCGTACATCGTCATGGAGTACGTCGAGGGGCAGCCGCTCGGCTCGGTGCTGGCCGCCGACATCCGCGATCACGGCGCGATGCCGGCCGACAAGGCCCTCAAGGTGACGGCGGACGTGCTCGCCGCCCTGGAGACCAGCCACGAGATGGGCCTGGTCCACCGGGACATCAAGCCCGGCAACGTGATGATGACCAAGCGCGGCGTCGTCAAGGTCATGGACTTCGGCATCGCCCGCGCCATGCAGTCCGGCGTCACCTCGATGACCCAGACCGGCATGGTCGTCGGCACCCCGCAGTACCTCTCGCCCGAGCAGGCCCTGGGCCGCGGCGTCGACGCCCGCTCCGACCTGTACTCGGTCGGCATCATGCTCTTCCAGCTGCTCACCGGCCGGATCCCGTTCGACGCGGACTCGCCGCTGGCCATCGCGTACGCACATGTGCAGGAGGAGCCGGTCGCGCCCTCCAGCATCAACCGGGCGGTCACCCCGGCGATGGACGCCCTCGTCGCCCGCGCCCTCAAGAAGAACCCGAACGAGCGCTTCCCGAGCGCCGCCGCGATGCGCGACGAGATCGCCCGGGTGCTGAACGCCTTCGGCGGCCAGACCGGCGCCCCGGTGATCGTGGCCGGCGGCGGTCCCGCCAACAGCGGTTCCGGTGTCGGTTCGGCGGTGTTCCCGCCGGTCGACCAGAGCACCCCGGCGCCGCACGGCGTGCAGACGCCGTACCAGCCGCATCCGCAGCACCAGCAGCCCGGCCCGTACAGCCAGCCGACCCCGGCGCCCACGCCGAGCTACGGCTACCCGCAGTCCGGCCAGGTCCAGGGCTACCCGACCCCGGGCCCCCTGTCCCACCAGACCCCGCCGCCGTACTCGATCAGCCCGCAGCACTCCACGGCCGTCGGCACCACCGACCGCGGCGGCTCCAAGCGGAACATGCCGGTCGTCGTCGGCTCGATCGTCGTCGCCCTGCTGGCCATCGGCGGCCTGATCACCGCCATCGCCCTCCAGGGCAAGGACGACGAGGCGGGCAAGGACGGCGACAAGGGCACGGGCACCGAGCAGGTGGAGGGCTACCGCCCGCCGGAGCGCAACCGGACGATGAAGGACACGGAGTGCTCCGGCGCGTCCGAGGACTCCAACGACCCGAAGAAGGTCCGCGCGCCCAGCTTCATCTACAAGGACATCCTGTCGGCGAAGGCGTGTGCCGCCGCCGCCGGCTGGACGATCAAGGAGATCGAGGAGCCGGGCAACACCTACGCCGACGGCCAGGTCGTCGGCCAGTTCCCGTCCTCCGGTGCCGCGGTCGACGAGCGCGGCGCGCACTTCGAGCTGAAGGTCTCCACCGGCAAGCCCTCCTGAACCTCCGCCGGTACGTCGGACACCGCCCGGCCGGGAGGTGTCCGAAGCTGATCGTTACGGGTCCACGGATCTCGCCGGATCTTCGTCGTGGACCGGTAAGCGGACCGGTAAAGAGCCCCTGACTTCCGGATACCGCGTCCGGGATGCCGGATACAGGGGCGCGTGTGACGCTGATCTCATGGCTCCAGGACTTCCGGCCGCGTGGCCGTCGAGGTGTGCGGTCTGTCTGCTGGCGGCGGTCGGAGCGGCGCTGGGCCCGTCGGCGGGCTCAGCCCACGGTTCGTCGGCGCCCGACGGTCCGCCGTCCGTGACCGCCACGGCCCCCGGGAGGTCGAGCCCCGCGGCCACCACGTCCGCCGAACCGGCCTCTCCGCCGCCCGTCCCATCGGGCTCCACGTCCCCCTCGGCGTTTCCTTCCGCCCTGCCCCTGCCGTCCGGCGTTCCGGTCCCCGGAGCGTCGGGGACCGGCCCGGTCCCGTCCTCCCCGGTGTCGACCTGGCGCGGCGCGCAGCCCCCCGCCGGGCCCGGGGCCGACCCGCCGGAACCCTCCTCCTCCGCTTCCGCTTCTCCCGATGTCTCCGGGTCGACCGCCCCGCTGGCCGGGCGCGAGGCCGGGGCCGGGAAGGAGCGCCCCGGGCGTTCGCTGTCACCGCTGGAGCAGGCGCGGGCCGAGGATCCCGTCGCGGAGGTCGAGCCCGAGGAGGCCGAGGAGCCGGTGGTGGACGCCGTCGACCTGCCCGTTTCCCCTCCGCCGTCCAGTGCCTTCACCGATCCGGGGCAGCGGGCCGGGCAGGCTATGGACGCCGCGGACGTACGCCGCGTACAGCAGGTCTCGCTCGGTTCGGGCATCGCCCTGGTCGGTCTGGGGCTCGGCTTCCTCGCGTTCCGTATGCGCCGCACGAACTGAGCGTCGCGCCCTGTGGATCCGCCTCCTCCCCGGCGACCGTAGAGACTTGCCAGGACGAACATACTCGGTATACATACTCAGTATGTCCATTCGTCACGGCCTGCTGGCCCTGCTGGAGCGAGGCCCGCGTTACGGGTCCCGGCTCCGCACCGAGTTCGAGTCGCGCACCGGCTCCACCTGGCCCCTGAACGTCGGGCAGGTCTACACGACGCTCAGCCGCCTGGAACGCGACGGCATGGTCGTCCAGGACGGTACGGACGACGCCGGGCACGACCTCTACGCGATCACCGACGACGGCCGCGCCGAGCTGCGCACCTGGTTCGGGACGCCCGTGGACCGCACCAGTCCGCCCCGCGACGAGCTGGCCATCAAGCTCGCCATGGCCGTCGGCGCGCCGGGCGTCGACATCCGCGACGTCATCCAGTCCCAGCGCCACCACACGCTCAAGGCGATGCAGGACTACACCCGGCTCAAGGCCCAGGCCCTGGCCGACGTCCCGGCCAACCGGGACGAGGTCGCCTGGCTGCTCGTCGTGGAGCAGCTGATCTTCCAGGCGGAGGCCGAGGCCCGCTGGCTCGACCACTGCGAGTCCCGGCTCGTCCGCCTCGCCGAGGCCGCCGCCGTCGAGCCCGCCGACGAGCCCGGCCCCGCGGCCACCCGCGGTCCGGCCCGCTCGCCGGCCGGCCGCACCCGCTCCCAGCGCTGACGCCGCCGCGCCCGGCTCGGCCGACGCCGGTTCGCGGTCGCCCGCAGCCCGGGCGATGCCCGTACCGCCGTCACCCGCAGCGCGTGATGCCAGTACCGGTCCCGGCGCCGCCGCCCACACCTGACCCAGTCCGTTCCTAGGGGGAACCACCCGTCATGCCCTCGTCCGCCACACCCCCGCCCCCGCCGTCCTCCGGGACGCCCGGCGGCAGCCCCGTACTCGAACTGCGGGCGCTGACCCGTACCCACGGCTCCGGCATCGCCGAGGTGCACGCCCTGCGCGGAATCCACCTCTCCGTCCACCCGGGCGAACTGGTCGCCGTGATGGGACCCTCCGGCTCCGGCAAGTCCACCCTGCTGACCCTGGCCGGCGGGCTCGACACCGCCACCAGCGGCCAGGTGGTCATCGAGGGCCAGGACATCGCCACCCTCGGCCCCAAGGGAATGGCCGCCCTGCGCCGCCGCAGCGTCGGCTACGTCTTCCAGGACTACAACCTCATCCCCGCCCTGACCGCCGCCGAGAACATCGCGCTGCCCCGCGAACTCGACGGCGTCTCCGTGCGCAAGGCCCGCAAGGAGGCCCTCGCCGCACTGGCCGAGATGAAGCTGGAGGAGATCGCCGACCGCTTCCCCGACGAGATGTCCGGCGGCCAGCAGCAGCGCGTCGCCATCGCCCGCGCCCTCGTCGGCGACCGGCGCCTCGTGCTGGCCGACGAGCCGACCGGAGCACTCGACTCCGAGACCGGCGAGTCCGTCCTCGCCCTGCTGCGCACCCGCTGCGACCAGGGCGCGGCCGGCGTCATGGTCACCCATGAGCCCCGTTACGCGGCCTGGGCCGACCGGGTCGTCTTCCTCCGGGACGGCTCGATCGTCGACCAGACGCTCACCACCGGAGCCGACTCCCTCCTCTCCGCCGGAACCGCCGAGGCCGCCACGTGAACCCCCTCCCCGGTTGGCGCGCCGCCTTCCGCATAGCCCGGCGCGACGCCGCACGGGCCAAGGGCCGCAGCGCCCTGGTCGTCGCGATGATCGCCCTGCCGGTCCTCGGTGTGACCGCCGCCGACCTCACCTACCGCAGCGCCCTGCCCACCAAGGCCGAGGAGCTGACGGCCGAGCTGGGCTCGGCCGACGCCCGGTTCACGGCCACGAGCATGGGCCCGATGAAGCTTCAGCAGATGCCCGACGGCATCAGCTGGAACCCGGCCGATGACACCGCCGACCCCACGCCCGAGGAGCAGGCGAGGCCGGTCGACGTGACCGCGACCTTCCCCGAGGGCGCACGGCACCTCACCGAGCGGAGCGTGCCCGCGTCGGTGACCACCCGCCACGGCATCACCGACACCGAGATCACCGAACTGCGCATCGGCGACCCGATGCTGCGCGGCCGGGTCGAACTGACCGACGGAAGCTTCCCCCGGGCCGCCGACGAGATCGCGGCGACCGAGAAGTTCATCGAGTCGTCCGGGCTGTCCGTCGGCGACCGCATCACCGTGCGCGGCCCCGACCGGACCTACACGCTCACCGGCGCCGTCGAACTCCCCGCCGACCTGCGGGCCGACTCCCTCTACGCGCTCCCCGGCTCGGTCATCGCCCCCTGGCAGAAGACCGCCGACGGCGACAAGACCGTCCTGCCGCCCCAGGCGACCGACCTGAAGTGGCTGGTCAAGGTCCCGTCCGGAGCGGGCGTGACCTGGCAGGACATCCTCGCCGCCAACGAGAAGGGCGTGGTGGTCACATCCCGCCAGGTCGTCCTGAATCCGCCGCCGGACTCCGAGGTGCCGATGGCGTCCATGATGGGCGACTCGTTCGACACGAACACGGAGCTGACCGCGGCCGCTCTCACGGTGACCGCCATGGCTCTCCTGGAGATCGTGCTGCTGGCCGGTCCGGCGTTCGCCGTGGGCGCCCGCCGCTCGCGCCGCCAGCTGGGTCTGGTCGGTTCGTGCGGCGGCAGCCGGGGCCAGGTCCGGGCCGTGGTGCTCGCGGGCGGCGCGGTGCTCGGCGGGGTCGGCGCGGTGGCCGGGGTCGGCGCCGGGTTCGGCCTGACCGCCCTGTTCCGCCCGATGATCGAGGACTACACGGGCAACCGCTTCGGCGAACTGACCGTACGGCCCTGGGAGATCCTCGGCATCGCCGTGCTCGGCCTGGTCACCGGTGTCCTCGCCGCGCTCGCCCCGGCGATCGTCGCGGGCCGCCAGTCGGTCCTGGAGTCGCTCACCGGCCGGCGCGGTATCCGCCGCAGCTCCCGGGTGCTGCCCGTCATCGGTGTCATCGCGCTCACGGTCGGCGTCGCGATCGCGGTCTACGGCGGGATCAACGGCAGCACCAATCTCGTCGCCGGTGGATCCGTCCTCGCCGAGCTGGGCGTCCTCTGCTGCATCCCGGTGATCGTCGGCCTCCTCGGCCGGCTCGGCCGACGGCTCCCGCTGACGCCCCGGATCGCCCTGCGCGACGCGGCCCGCAACCGGGGCCGTACCGCACCCGCCGTCGCCGCCGTGATGGCGGCCGTCGCGGGCAGCATCGCCATCGCCACGTACACCAGCAGCAACGCCGCCGAGCAGGAGTACGACTTCGTACCCAACATGACCCCGGGCACCGTCGCGATGATGGACTCCGGCGACAGCGACGACACCGCCGATCTGGCGCGCTCCCGGGCGGCCGTCGAGCAGAACTTCCCGGTCAGCGGCGGGCGCGCCGACATCGGACGGGTCTGGGCCGGCAGCGACTGCACGGCCTACTACGAGGAGGACGAGGCCGGCTGCGGCACCCTCGAACTCGTCAAGCCCACCGGCAAGGCCCACTCCTGCCCGCTGAAGGGCAAGGGCGCCAAGGAGCTGGCCCTGCGGGTCTCGGCCGACGAACACAAGCGGCTGATGAACTCCCCGGCCTGCATGGACGAGAACTACACGATGGTCGCGTTCGGCTCCGACGAGCACAAGATCGTCGTCGGGGGCGCGGACGTGCTCTCCACGTACGTGAAGCTCGACGACCCGGCGGCGGTGAAGGCCCTGGCCGAGGGCACGCCCGTCCTGCTGAACTCGGCCTACGCGAAGAACGGCGAGGTCACCCTCAAGGCCGCGCACATCTACAACGACCGCGACAAGAAGAACCGGGCCCTGCACCCCGGCAAGGCCCGCACCTCCACGGATCAGCTGAAGGTCTACGTCGCGGAGGACCGCTTCGCGGCGACGCCGGGCATCCGGATGGTCATGCCGAAGCAGACCGCGCAGCGGCTCGGCCTGCATGTCGAGGACCACGGCAGCTTCTACCCGATCACCCGCGAACCCACGGACGCCGAACACCAGGCGGCCTACTCCGCGCTCCAACGGGCCGGTGGCCATGGGTACCTCATGACCTCGAACGAGCAGTACCGGACGGAGGACGACACGATCCTGCTGATCCTCGCCCTCTTCGCCGGAGTGGTGACCCTGGGCGCCGCGGCCATCACGACCGGGCTGTCCAAGGCCGACGCGGAGGCCGACCTCACCACCCTCAGCGCGGTGGGCGCGCCCCCGGGCGTACGGCGTTCGCTGTCCGGCTTCCAGTGCCTGGTCGTCGCCCTGACCGGCGTACTCCTGGGAACGGCGGCAGGGCTCGTGCCCGCGGTCGCCCTGCGCCTGACCGATCTGCGCGCGGCTCTGGAGAAGATGCGCGAGGACCCGATGGAGTCGGCGTACACGCCGATCGTGATGCCGTGGGAGACCATCGGGCTGCTGGCCCTGGTCGTCCCGGTGCTCGCCGGACTGCTGGCCGCCGCCCTCACCAGCTCCCGGCCGGCCCTGGCCCGGCGCGCGGGCTGAACGCCCTTCCGGCGCTCCGGGAAGGGATCCGGTGCCCCCGAGGACGGTGGATCATCCGTTTTCGGGGGCACCACCGTGGGGTACGGCATGTGTGCGAGACAATGGCGGCATGGAAATGCCGAGGAATGACCGGTCGCAGGAGCACCCGCAGGTCCTTGTCGTGGGCCAGGACGGAATGGCTATCGGCGGCGGTGCCAGTGACGACGAGTCGCGCGAGGTCCCGGTGACGGAAATGGTGGAACAGCCCGCGAAGGTCATGCGCATCGGCAGCATGATCAAGCAGCTTCTGGAAGAGGTCAGGGCGGCTCCTCTCGACGAGGCGAGCCGGGTCAGGCTCAAGGAGATCCACGCCAGCTCCGTGAAGGAGCTGGAGGACGGCCTGGCGCCCGAGCTGGTCGAGGAGCTGGAACGGCTCTCGCTGCCTTTCACCGAGGAGTCGGTGCCCTCCGAGGCCGAGCTGCGGATCGCCCAGGCACAGCTCGTGGGCTGGCTGGAGGGGCTTTTCCACGGCATCCAGACGGCACTGTTCGCGCAGCAGATGGCGGCCCGCGCCCAGCTGGAGCAGATGCGCCGGGCCCTGCCGCCGGGCATGGGCCACGAGGACGAGGAAGGCGGCGCGGACCCGCACGGCCCGATCCGTTCGGGCCCGTATCTGTAAACCCGTAATCTCCCCGGAGACCGAGGACCGACCGCGAGGGGCCCGGCGGCACACCGTGTGGTGTGCCGCCGGGCCCCTTCGTCGTACGTGTGGGCGTCCTGTCCGCCGAGGTCGGGCGTCGTTACGGGTCAGGCGCCGGCCGACGGTGCGGTCAGCAGGACCTTGCCGATGTGCGCGCTGGACTCCAGCACCCGGTGCGCCTCGGCCGCGTCCGCCATCGGCAGCGCCCGGTCCACCACGGGCCGGACCACCCCGTCGGCGATCAGCGGCCACACGTGCTCGCTTACGGCGGCGACGATGGCGGCCTTCTCGTGGAGCGGGCGACCGCGCAGCGAGGTCGCGGTGACGGCGGCCCGCTTGGTCAGCAGGGCGCCGAGGTTCAGCTCGCCCTTGGCCCCGCCCTGGAGTCCGATGATCGCGAGGCGACCGTTGACGGCGAGCGCCTGGACGTTCCGGTCCAGGTACTTGGCGCCGATGAGGTCCAGGATGACGTCGGCCCCCGCTCCGGCGGTGTTCTCCCGGATCTCCTCGACGAAGTCCTGCTCGCGGTAGTTGACGAGGATGTCCGCCCCCAGTTCGGCGCACCGGGCGAGCTTCTCCGGGCTGCCCGCCGTGACCGCGACCCGGGCGCCGACCGCCTTCGCCAGCTGGATCGCCATCGTGCCGATGCCGCTGGAGCCGCCGTGGACCAGGAAGGTCTCGCCAGGGCGGAGGTGAGAAACCATGAACACGTTCGACCAGACCGTCGCGGTGACCTCGGGCAGCGCCGCGGCCTCCACCAGGTCGACGCCCTCCGGTACGGGCAGGAGCTGGCCCACCGGAACGGCGACCTTCTCCGCGTAACCGCCGCCCGCCAGCAGCGCGCACACCGCGTCGCCGACCGCCCAGCCGGTCACCCCGGGGCCGAGCGCGAGGATGCGGCCCGCGCACTCCAGACCGGGGTAGGGGGACGCGCCGGGCGGCGGGTTGTAGAAGCCCTGCCGCTGGAGCACGTCGGCACGGTTCACGGCACTGGAGACGACCTCGACGAGGACCTCGCCGTCGCCGGGTACGGGATCGGGCACCTCGGCCCACACGAGCGCCTCGGGGCCGCCGGGTTCAGGAATCGTGATCGCATGCATGGCCGCGAGGCTACTCCGGCGGAGCGTGCGTTCAGGGGCGCGGCGGCAGCGAGTTGTGCGGCACGGAGGGTGTGCTGGGGCTCTTGCGGACGATGGTGATGAGCCGGTCCGTCAGCTGCAGCGGGCTGGCCTGCGGGTCGTCGTAACCGAGCAGCCGGTGCCCGCGCAGGACACTGACGACGAGGTCCTCCGTCTCCCGTACGTTCTTGCCCACCTCGGCCTTTATGACCGGCCTTTCCACCAGGTCGAGTCCGCTGCCCTGCTGGATCAGATCCTCCATCACCGTGCCCGCGCTGGGGCTGAGGACGGAGAGGCCGAGCAGCCGGCCGGCTGCGCTGGCGCTGGTGATGACGGCGTCGGCGCCGGACTGCCGCAGGAGAGGCGCGTTCTCCTCCTCACGCACCGCCGCCACGATCTTCGCCCCGCGGTTCAGCTGTCGCGCGGTCAGGGCCACCAGCACGGCGGTGTCGTCGCGCTGGGTGGCGATGATGATCTGACGGGCCTTCTGGAGCTCGGCGCGCAGCAGGACATCACTGCGGGTGGCGTCGCCGAGGACGCCGGTGAAGCCCTCGGCGTTGGCCGCCTCGATCACCTTGGTGGCCGGATCGACAACGACGATCTGGTCCTTCCGCAGCCCGGTGGAACAGAGTGTCAGGATTGCCGAGCGGCCCTTCGTACCGAAGCCGACGACGACAGTGTGGTCACGCAAGTTGGATCTCCAACGCTTCAGCCGGAAGTCCTCCCGGGTCCGTTCCGTGAGGACTTCGAGGGTGGTACCGACCAGGATGATCAGGAAGAGCACGCGCAGCGGTGTCACGAGCACCACATTGATCAGCCTGGCTCCGTCGCTGGCCGGCGTGATGTCGCCGTATCCGGTGGTGGAGAGAGTGACCGTCGCGTAGTAGATCGCGTCGAGCAGATCGACCTTGCCGTCGGCGGTGTCGTTGTAGCCGTCACGGTCGAGCCAGACGATCAGCACGGTCGCGGTCAGCACGAGCAGCGCCATCAGCAGGCGCTTGCCGACCTGACGGGCCGGGCCGTCGACAACCCGGCGGGGGAGCATCACCCGGGTCGGCACGACCACTTCGTCGGCTCGCCTGGCCATCGCATCATGGCCGGGAAGTTTCACGTGAAACACCCTTCCGTCCACGGCGTCGCCGGGGCCCATGGGAGATCCAGAATCTCCACCTCGGTGCCGGACCGTACCCCGCCCGGCGGCACGACGGCCAACCCGTCCGCCGCGGCGATGCCCCGCAGCATGGCGGGCCCGTTGTAGCGGAGTGGTGCGACATGGTCCCGGCCGCCCGCACGGCCCGCGCGGTGCACCACGGGGACGAGGCGGGTGTCGTGCGGGTGCCCGTGCACCTCGGCATGGACGAGGGCCCGGTACGCGTCCTGGGCGGGGCGGCCCGCGATGCCCGCGAGCAGCGGTTCCGCGAGCGTCAGCAGCCCGGATACGGCCGCGAGCGGATTGCCGGGCAGCCCGACCAGATACGGCCCCTCCGCCTGCCCCTCCGCCTGCCCGGCGGCCGGCAGGCGCGCCAGCAGCATGGGGTGGCCGGGGCGGACCGCGACCCCGTCCACCAGCAGTTCGGCCCCGAGGGCGTCGAGGACCGGGTGCACATGGTCGACCGGGCCGGAGGCGGTACCGCCGGTGGTGACGATCAGGTCGGCGTCGGAGGAGGCGAGGGCGTCGCGCAGGGCCCCGGCGTCGTCCCCGAGGCGGACGGGCCCGGAGACCTCGGCGCCCAGGGCCCGCAGCCAGGGGCCGAGCATGGGGCCCAGAGCGTCACGGATCAGCCCGTCGTGCGGCAGGCCGGCGGCGAGCAGTTCGTCGCCGAGGACGAGGATGTCGACGCGCGGACGGGGCACGGCGGGCAGCGCGTCGTACCCGGCGGCCGCGGCGAGGCCGAGCACGGCCGGGGTCACGACCGTCCCGGCCGGAACGAGCTGCTCGCCCGAACGGCACTCCTGGCCGCGGGGCCTGATGTCCTGTCCGGTGACCACGGACCGCCGCGCGTGCAACAGCCCCTTGGCCTCGTCGGGGTGCGCGTGCTCGCTGCGGATGACCGCCGTGGTGTCGGGCGGTACGCGGGCGCCGGTGGCGATCCGTACGGCGGTGCCGTCGGGCAGCGGGGTGTCCGGGCCCCGTCCGGCGAGAAGCCCCGCCCCGGCCTCGTACGCCCAGGGGCCCGGTCCGGCGACCGCCCAGCCGTCCATGGCCGAGGTGTCGAAGGACGGCAGGTCGGTGAGCGCACCGAGCGGCTCGGCCAGCACATGGCCCAGCGCCCGGTCGAGCGGCAGCCGGATCGTCGCGGGCGGCCCGGTCCGCCCGGCCCTGGTGGCGACCGCCCGCGCCCGGTCCCAGGACAGCGGCGGGGCCTTCGGCGTGACCGGCTCGGCGTTCGGCGTGGGAGCTTCGGAGGAGGACCGGTCGGGCCGGGGTCGCTGATCGCTTCCGGATGCCTGGGCGGCGGCACGAACGCCGTCAGAACGGCTGTCTGCACTTGGACCGTTGCCGGCCGGGGAGCCGCCGGCCCGGGCGCTGCCGGGCGGGACTCCTCTGTCCGGGCCGTTGCCGGTCGGGACGCTGTTGCCCGGGCGGTCGCTGTCCGGGCTCCCGCTCGGGCCGCTGCTCAAGTCACCGCCGGAAGCGCCGGGGGTGCCGGGGGTGCCGCGACCGCGGCTCGGGCGCAGGGTCGTCCCGCCGACCAGGGCGAGCGCCTGCTCCACGGCCCGCTCCTCCTCCTCGCGTGCGAGGTCGCTGCCGTCGCCGCCGGGCTCACGGTGCGGCCCGCCGGGGCCCGTCATGGTGTCCCGGTCCCTTCGCGGCCCGCGTCGGGCTTGGCCCCGCCCGCCGCATCGCCTCCCGCACTCGCCTCCGCCTCCCAGCGCAGAGCGAGGGCGGTGGCCTTGCGAGCGGCCTCCGCGACCGCTGCGGCGGCCTCGTCGGGCCCCGCGCCGGCGCTCGCCCTGGCCGCCGCGTACCCGACCAGGAAGGTCGTGAGCGGAGCAGCGGGCCGGGCGACTCCGTGCGCGGCGTCACGGGCGAGGTCGAGCAGGACACCGGTGTCGACGTCGAGGTCGATACCCAGTTCGTTCTTGACCGAGGTGATCCATTCGTCCAGCACGGCCCCATGCTCCCTGATCCGGGCTCTGGCGGCGGCGATGTCGTCCCAAGTGTCGCAGTCGAACGCGGCGTCGGGGCCCGCCTCGACCCGGGCGAGGTCCAGCTCCGCCGTCAGGAGCCGGAGCGGCAGCCCGGCGAGGCTTCCGTGCTCGGTGGCGATCAGGGCCAGCTCCCGGCGGAGCGGCTCGGCGCGGTAGGCGGCCACGAGCGGCTGGTCGCGCCCGTCGGGGTCGGTGCACAGGACCCCTTCCCGGCCGGGCTGTCCGACGGCGGCGAGCAGGGCGTCGACCGTCTCCGGGCGGAGGAACGGAAGGTCGGCGGAGAGCACGAGAACGCGCTCCGCCGTTGTCAGCCGCAGACCCGCGCCCAGCGCCGCCAACGGACCGCCGCCCTCGGGCACTTCCCGGGTCCAGACGACCGGCCGGACGGTGGCTCGACGACCGCCCACCACGACGGTCCGGGCCGCGCCGGCGCAGGCCGCGAGGACCCGGTCGAGCAGCGCCCGGCCGCCCACCCGGACTCCTGGCTTGTCGGCGCCGCCGAGCCGCTTCGCGGCCCCGCCGGCAAGGACGATCACGTCGTAGGCGGTCATACGTCGAGTATGGGCGGCGCCCCGGAGCGACGCCCCCGCCGGGGTGGGTGGAAGACCCCGACCTGGCGGGGGCGCGTGGGTGACGACGCCGGATGCACGGCTACAGGGTGCGCAGCAGCACCGCCGGCTGCTCCACGCAGTCCGCCACATACCGGAGGAAGCCGCCCGCCGTTCCGCCGTCGCACACCCGGTGGTCGAAGGTGAGGGACAGCTGGACGACCTGACGTACGGCCAGTTCGCCCTGGTGCACCCAGGGCTTGGGCATGATCCGGCCGACGCCGAGCATCGCCGCTTCCGGGTGGTTGATGATCGGCGTCGAACCGTCGACCCCGAACACCCCGTAGTTGTTCAGCGTGAACGTGCCCCCGGTCAGCTGGGCCGGGCTGAGCTTCCCGGTCCGCGCCAGCTCGGTCAGCCGGGCGATCTCGGCCCCGACCGACTCGGCGTTACGGGTGTGCGCGTCCCGGACGACCGGAACGACGAGGCCCCGCTCGGTCTGGGCCGCGAACCCGAGGTGCACGCCGGGCAGCCGGACGATCTCCCGGGCCGCCGTGTCCACGGTGGCGTTGAGCTCGGGGAACCGGGCCAGCGCCGCCGTGCAGATCCGCGCCAGGAGGGCCAGGACCGACACCTTGGGCCCGGCGGACGGGCCCGTGGCGGCGTTCATCGCGGCCCGGACCGCCATCAGTTCGGTGGCGTCGGCGTCGACCCAGCAGGTGGCGTCCGGGATCTCGGTCCGGCTGCGCGACAGCTTGTCGGCGACCGCTCCGCGCACCCCGCGCAGCGGGATCCGCTCGGCGTCGACGGCAGCGGGAACGCCGGTCGGGGCTGCGGCCGCCGCCGGCTGGGCCTGGGCCGGGGCATGTGCCGAACCTGCCGTCACCGTCCCGGTACCGGCCTCCGCCGTCCGGATCGCCCGGTCGACGTCGGCGCGCAGGATCAGCCCGTCCGGACCCGAACCCGCCAGCCGCCGCAGATCGATGTCGTGCTGCCGGGCCAGCCGGCGTACCAGCGGAGAGACCACCGGCAGGGGGCCCTCCCGGTCCACCGCCACCGCGTCCGGCTCGGTGGCAACCGTCGCGGTCACGATCGCGGTCACGGGGGCCGTGGCCGGGGCGGTCACGACGACGTCGGCCACCGCCCGGTCGAGCCGGTCCGGACGAATACGCCGACGGCGTGCCGCCGGTGCGCCGGTCCCGTACCCCACGAGCACGTTCCCCGAGCCGCCCGAGGACTCCGTGCCGGAGCCGGAGGGGGAGGGCGAAGAGCCGGAGGAGGAGGGCGAAGAGGGGGAGGAGACCGGCCCCTCCGCTGCTCCGACGGCGACCGTCAGCAACGGTGCGCCGACGGGAAGTTCCGTACCCTCCTCGCCGAACCGTGCGGTCACCACACCCCCGTAGGGGCAGGGCACCTCCACCATGGCCTTGGCCGTCTCGACCTCGACCACGGGCTGGTCGATGGCGACGACATCGCCGACCTCCACCAGCCAGCGGACGATCTCCGCCTCGGTCAGTCCCTCACCGAGGTCCGGCAGCTTGAATTCCAGCACCTGGGCCATCAGCTGTCCGCCTCCCACTGCAGCCGGGCCACCGCGTCGAGCACCCGGTCCACTCCCGGCAGATGGTGCCGCTCCAGCATGGGCGGCGGATAGGGGATGTCGAACCCGGCCACCCGCAGCACCGGGGCCTCCAGATGGTGGAAGCACCGCTCGGTGATCCGGGCCGCGATCTCACCGCCGGGCCCGCCGAAGCCGGGGGATTCGTGGACGACGACCGCGCGTCCGGTGCGCCGCACCGAAGCGGCCACCGTCTCGTCGTCGAACGGCACCAGTGAACGCAGGTCCACCACTTCGAGGTCCCAGCCCTCGGCGACCGCGGCTTCGGCAGCCTCCATACAGACCGGCAGCGAGGGCCCGTACGTGATCAGTGTGGCGCTGCGGCCGGAGCGGCGCACCACCGCCTTGCCGATCGGCTCGACCGCGGCGGGGGCCTCGGGCGACCAGTCGGCCTTGGACCAGTAGAGCCGCTTCGGCTCCAGGAACACCACCGGGTCGTCCGAGGCGATCGACTGCCGCAGCAGCCCGTACGCGTCCTCGACCGTGGCCGGGGTGACGACGTGCAGACCGGGGGTGGCCATGTAGTACGCCTCGGAGGAGTCGCTGTGGTGCTCGACCCCGCCGATGCCGCCGCCGTACGGCACCCGCACGGTGATGGGCAGCGGCATGGCCCCGCCGGTGCGGTTGCGCATCTTGGCGACATGGCTCATCAGCTGCTCGAACGCCGGGTAGGCGAACGCGTCGAACTGCATCTCCACCACGGGCCGCAGCCCGTACATCGCCATGCCGACGGCCGCGCCGAGGATGCCCGCCTCGGCCAGCGGGGTGTCGGTGCAGCGGTCGTCGCCGAACTCCTTCGCCAGCCCGTCGGTGATCCGGAAGACCCCGCCGAGCGTGCCCACGTCCTCACCGAGCACATGGACCGTGGGGTCCTCGGCCATCGAGTCGCGCAGCGCCCGCCCGAGGGCCTGCGCCATCGTGGCCGGTTTCGCCTTCGCCGTACGTCCGCCGGCCGTCGCTGCCGCGGTGGTCATCGTCCTGCCTCCGCGCTGTGCTCGTCGTGGTCCTGCTCGGCGTCCAGCTCGGCGCGCAGAGCCGCGGCCTGCTCCCGGAGCTGGCTGGTCTGCTCGGCGTAGACATGGGTGAAGAGGTCCATCGGGGTCAGCTCCGGATCGGCGTTCATCCGGTCGCGCAGGGCGGCGGCCATGCGCTCGGCGGCCTCCTTCGCCTGCTCGATGCCCGCGTCGTCCAAAAGCCCGCGCTCCGTCAGCTCGCGCTCCAGGAGCCGCACCGGGTCGTGCGCCTTCCAGGTCTCGACCTCGCTGTCGACCCGGTAGCGGGTGGCGTCGTCGGCGTTGGTGTGGGCTTCCATGCGGTAGGTGACCGCCTCGACCAGCGTCGGGCCCTCGCCGCGCCGGGCCCGGGCCACGGCCTCACTCAGCACTTGGTGCACCGCGGCGGCGTCGTTGCCGTCGACGAGGCGGCCCGGCATTCCGTATCCGACGGCCTTGTGGGCCAGGGAGGGGGCGGCGGTCTGCTTGGCCAGCGGAACGGAGATCGCGAAACCGTTGTTCTGGACGAAGAAGACGACCGGGGCCTTCCAGACGGCCGCGAAGTTCAGCGCCTCGTGGAAGTCACCCTCGCTGGTGCCGCCGTCGCCGACCATGGCGAGCGCCACCACATCGTCGCCCTTGAGCCGGGCGGCGTGCGCCAGCCCCACGGCGTGCGGGAGCTGGGTGGCGAGCGGGGTGCACAGCGGGGCGATGCGGTGCTCTCGCGGGTCGTAGCCGGTGTGCCGGTCGCCGCGCAGCAGGGTCAGCGCCTCGACCGGGTCCAGACCGCGCGCGACGGCGGCCAGCGTGTCGCGGTAGCTGGGGAAGAGCCAGTCGCGCTCCTCCAGGACCAGGGCGGCGGCGATCTCGCACGCCTCCTGGCCGGTGCTCGACGGGTAGACCGCCAGTCGGCCCTGCTTCGTCAGCGCGGTCGCCTGGGCGTTGTAGCGGCGCCCGCGGACCAGCTCGGCGTGGAGCCGCAGCAACAGCTCGGGATCGACGTCGGCGACCGCGTCCGTACCGAGCACCCGGTAGGGCTCCGGATCCGGGAGCAGCGGGGCGGGGTCGGTGATCGGCTTCCAGGCCGGGGGCGGCGTGGGCCGGTAGGCGGCCGCGCCGGGCAGCTCTTGGACCGTCATGAGGAGCACCTCCTGGCATCGAGGGAGATCGAGGGGTGTCGATCGGCGGTGTCGATGGGTGTCGATGGTGTCGATCGGGAGCGAGACATCGAGGACTGGGCGAGGCACGGGTGTGGTGTGCCTCACCTACCGATTGTTCGGTCGCGGGGGCATTTTGGCTACAGGCACCGCCAGCCTGTGGACAAACGGTTCTCCACAGCCTGGGATGGGTACAGGTCGTCCACGACAGGGAGGCGCGGGCCGATGGCAGCTGAACAAATGGCCGACGGCGGCGAGGAGCAGGGCCAGACCCGCCCGACCTCGCCCACCGCGACACCGCCCGGCGCGACACCGTCGGCCGCCGCCCCCGCGCCGGAGCCGGCCGCTGTTCCGCCCGCCCGGCCGCTGGACGCCATCGACCGCGACATCCTGCGGATCCTCCAGACGGACGGCCGCGCCTCGATACGGTCCGTGGCCGAACGGGTCCACGTCTCGCGTGCCAACGCCTACGCCCGGATCAACCGGCTCGTCGAGGACGGGGTGATCCGTGGCTTCGGCGCCCGGGTCGACCACGAGCGGGCGGGCCAGGGGGCATCCGCGTACATCACGCTCAAGATCGTGCAGAACTCCTGGCGCACCGTGCGCGAACAGCTCCAGGCGCTGCCCGGGGCCACGCACATCGCGCTGGTCAGCGGCGACTTCGACGTACTGCTGCTGGTGCACACGCCGGACAACCGGGCACTGCGCGAGCTGGTCCTCACCCGGATCCAGTCCATCCCCGAGGTGCTCTCCACGCGCACCCTGCTGGTGTTCGAGGAGACGGACCTCGGCCCGCGCCCGGACCGGCCGGCCGAACTCGCCTGACCTCGCCGACGGGCAGGGCGGCGGGCTCAGCGGCCGTTCGCCCGCATCCCCTCGAAGGCCAGCTGGACGACCGTGTCCGCGAGCTGTTCCTCCCCCGGGAAACCGCCCGGCTGCGGCCGGTACCACTCGACCAGCGAGTTCACCATGCCGAACAGCAGCCGGGTCGCCAGCCGTATGTCCACGTCCGCCCGGAGGTCGCCCTCGGCGACCGCCGCCTGGAGCAGCTCCGACACCCGCTGGTCGAACTCGCGGCGGCGCTCCAGCGCCCAGCGCTCCGTCTTCGTGTTGCCGCGCACCCGCAGCAGCAGGGTGACGTAGGGGACCTCGGCCATCAGCACGTCGACGGTCCGGCGCGTGACGTACTCGACCCGCTCGACCGCGCGCCCGCGCTGCGCCCCCGGCTCGTCGAGGATCGCGAAGAGTCCGTCGAGCGCCCGGCTCACGGCCCGGCGCAGCAGCTCCTCCTTGCCCGCCACATGGTGGTAGATGGAGGATTTCGAGATGCCCGCCGCCCGGGAGAGGTGCTCCATGGACGTGCCGTCGTAGCCGCGCTCGTTGAACACACGGACGGCGACGGTGAGCAGGGTCTCCGGTGTGTACGTGTCCCGCTTGGCCGTGGTCATGTCCGCGATCCTCCCCCATGAGGGATCAGCCCCGCACAGGCGGGGACCATCGAAGTTGTCCACAGGTTTTCCCGGGGCCCCTTGTCCCGACCGATCGTTCGGTTACTCTAACTCCGTCCGTACGTCCCCGCCCGGCTCGATGAGGAGTTGGTCCGCCATGGCCGCCGCGCTCACCCCCCAGCAGCTGTCCGAGACCCACCGGCCCACGCTCGACCAGGCCCTCGACGTGATCAGTACCCGCGCGTACTGGTCACCGCACCCCGAGCACCCGAAGGCGTACGGCGAGGGCGGCGCCCCGGGCAGCCTGGGAGCGGCCGAGGGCAAGGCCGCTTTCGACGCGCTGCTGAACACCCGGTTCGACCTGGGGCAGCCCGGCACCGACGGCTGGGCCGGCGGCGAGGTCTCGCCGTACGGGCCGGAGCTCGGCGTCGAGTATCCGCACGCCGACCTGGATGTCCTGCTGTCGGCGATGAAGGCCGGCACGGGCGCCTGGCGGGCGGCGGGACCGGAGATCCGGGCCCTGGTCTGTCTGGAGATCCTGTCGCGGATCAGCGCCCGCACCCACGAGCTGGCCCACGCGGTGATGCACACGAGCGGCCAGGCCTTCATGATGGCGTTCCAGGCGGGCGGCCCGCACGCCCAGGACCGCGGCCTGGAAGCCGTGGCGTACGCCTACCGTGAGCAGGTCCGCACCCCGGAGACCGCCGACTGGTCCAAGCCCCAGGGCAAGCGTGATCCGCTGAAGCTGCACAAGTCGTTCATCACGTCGGGTCGCGGCGTCGCGCTGGTCATCGGCTGCAACACCTTCCCCACGTGGAACGGCTATCCGGGCCTCTTCGCCTCGCTCGCCACGGGCAACCCGGTGCTGGTCAAGCCGCACCCCCGCGCCGTGCTGCCGCTGGCCCTCACGGTGTCCATCGCCCGCGAGGTGCTGAGCGAGGCGGGCTTCGACCCGAATCTGGTCGCGCTGGCCGCCGAGCGGCCCGGCGAGGGCATCGCCAAGACCCTCGCGGTCCGCCCCGAGATCCGGATCATCGACTACACCGGCTCCACCGCCTTCGGCGACTGGCTGGAGGAGAACGCCCGCCAGGCCCAGGTCTACACCGAGAAGGCCGGCGTCAACACGATCGTCGTCGACTCCACCGACGACTACCGGGGCATGCTCGCCAACCTGGCGTTCTCGCTCTCGCTGTACAGCGGCCAGATGTGCACCACCCCGCAGAACCTGCTGATCCCCCGGGACGGCATCGCCACCGACGACGGCGCCAAGTCCTACGACGACGTGGTCGCCGACCTCGCGGCCGCCGTCACCGGGCTGCTCGGCGACGATGCCCGCGCGGCCGCCCTGCTCGGCGCGCTGGTCAACCCGGACGTCAGGGGCCGGGTGGAGGCGGCGGGAGAGCTCGGCGAGGTGGCACTGGCCTCGCGGACGGTCGCGAACGCCGAATTCCCCGACGCGGTCGTCCGTACGCCGGTCGTCGTGAAGCTCGACGGCACCAAGCCCGACGACAGCGCGGCGTACCTCTCGGAGTGCTTCGGACCGGTCTCCTTCGCCGTCGCCGTCGAGTCGACGTCCGCCGCCCTGGACCTGCTCCGCCGCACGATCCGCGACAAGGGGGCGATGACGGTCGGCGCCTACACCACCTCCCCCGAGGTGGAGCGGGCGATCGAGGACGTCTGCCTGGACGAGTCGGCCCAGCTCTCGCTGAACCTGACCGGTGGGGTCTACGTCAACCAGACCGCCGCCTTCTCCGACTTCCACGGCTCCGGCGGCAACCCCGCCGCGAACGCGGCGCTGTGCGACGGGGCCTTCGTCGCCAACCGCTTCCGGGTGGTGGAGGTCCGCCGCCAGGCGTGACTAGCGGACCTCTCGCGGGTCCGGGACGTCGGCGTAGCGCTGCACCCACGCGTGCATCGCGATGGCCGCGGCGGCGCCGGCGTTGATGGACCGGGTCGAGCCGAACTGCGCGATCGAGCACACCATCGAGGCGTGCTTCCGCGCCTCCTCGGTCAGGCCCGGTCCCTCCTGCCCGAACAGCAGGACGCACCGGCGCGGCAGCTCGGTGCGCTCCAGCGGTACGGCGCCGGGGAGGTTGTCGATCCCGATGATCGGCAGCCCCTCGGCCGCCGCCCAGGCGGTCAGGTCCGCCGTGTCGGGGTGGTGGCGCACATGCTGGTAGCGGTCGGTGACCATGGCGCCGCGCCGGTTCCAGCGGCGGCGGCCCACGATGTGGATCTCCTTGGCCAGGAAGGCGTTGGCGGTCCGCACCACCGAGCCGATGTTGAAGTCGTGGCCCCAGTTCTCCACGGCCACGTGGAAGTCGTGCCGCCGCAGGTCGAGATCGGCGACGATCGCCTCCCGCGTCCAGTAGCGGTAGGCGTCGCCGACGTTGCGCCGGTCGCCCTGGGCCAGCAGCTCGGGGTCGTAGCGCTCGCCCTCGGGCCAGGGCAGCGGGTGCGGCCCGACGCCGATCGTCTGGCCGTAGCCGTCGTCGTACTGGAGAGGCTCCGTGGCGAGGGGCTCTGTCGGGAGAGGCTCCGTCGGGGGCCGCTCCGCCGGGGGCTGCTGGGTTCTGCCGGTCTCACTGCTCACCCGACGAGCGTATGGCCCCCGCCGCCGCCCTGGAGCCGGGGCTCCTCCGTACCGCCGGGACCGTCCTTCGCCGGACCGGCCGCCGACCGGCCTTCGGGTCCGTCGTCGGCACCGGACTTCCCGGGCTTCCCCGGCGTACGGGACCGCCCGGGCAGCCCGGCGAGCAGCAGGCGCCTGCCGGTCGTGACGCGGGCGCCCAGCCATACGAGGAAGGCCGTCGGCAGGAACACCGCGTCGGCCGCGATCATCGCCATGGAGAAGAACGGCAGCCCGAGCAGCAGGGCGATCCCCGCGTGCTCACAGATCATCGCGACCAGCAGGACGTTCTTGACCCGCCGGTTGAACAGCGTGAACGGAAAGGCGACCTGGACGATGACCGTGCCGTATGTCAGCACCATCACCATCAGCCCGCTGGCGCCCAGGATGTCCGACAGAGCGGGCCACGGGGTGAAGTAGTCGAGGTTCAGCGGGTAGTAGAGCGCGGTGCCGTCCTGCCAGCGCGAGCCCTGGATCTTGTACCAGCCGGCGGTCGCGTAGATCAGACAGACCTCGGCCATGATCACGGCGAGCGTGGCGTTGTGCGCGAGGTTGGCCAGTACGTCGAGCAGGGTGCGGGGCTCGCTCTGCGGCAGATAGCGGTTCACGGCCCACCAGGCGGCGGCGGAGAGCCAGATCACCCACAGCAGGGTCGGCAGCCACCAGGTGCCGCCGAGCCCGCCCGTCAGCGTGGCCGTCACGAGGACGGGACCGAGGAGCACCCAGAGCACCGGGCCCACGATGTCCCTCAGCGGCGGCAGGCCGGCCGCCGCGCGCTGCGCGTTGCGCGCCGCACGGCGGGCGTCCAGCGACCAGACCTGGGCGCAGCGCGTCAGCACCAGGTAGATCGCCATGAGGTGGACGACGTTGTCGCCGCCGTCGCCCATGAAGATGCTGCGGTTCTGCACCGAGAGCACGCCGACCATGAAGAGGACGGACATGGTCCGGGTCCGCCAGCCGAGCATCAGCGCCGCCGCGGACAGCAGGGTGAGGACGTACACCGCCTCGAACCAGACCGTGCTGTCGGTCCACATGAGGACGGAGAAGGCCTCGTTGCCGTTGGTCAGTTGACGGGCCAGGTCCCAGTGCCACGGGCTGTCCGGGCCGTACAGCTCGTGGCGGTGCGGCAGCTCGCGCAGCAGGAAGAAGAGATAGGTGGCGGCGAAGCCGATCCGCACGACGGCGCTCTGGTACGGGCCGAGGGCCGAGGCGGTGACGCGCTGAAGGGCGCGGGCCGGTCCGCTGCCGGGTGCGCCGGGGCGGGGGCCGCCGGAGCGGGGGGCCGTGGGCTGCTGAGCCGCGTCCTGCGGGGTCGCGGGCGGGGGGACGGTCACCGGTTCTCCTCCACGCCGTGCGCCGTGTCCCGCTGTTCCGCCGCACGCTGTTCCGCGCCGCGCTCGGGAAGGTCGTCCGGGGTCACGGTCCACCAGGGGAGTACGCGGTAGACAGGCCGGGTGCTGATCTTCTCGTTGCTCCACGGGGGCGGGGCGATGGAGCTGGTGGCGGAGCGGAGCTGAATGCGTTCGATCGTGCCGCCGTAGTCGCGCTCGCTCAGCCGCAGCATCGCGATGCGCCGCACGTAGCGCTCGGAGAGATCGCCGCGCAGGCCGTTGGGGCGGTTCTCGCTGTCGTGGGAGTTGACGTAGAAGTCCCAGCCCCGGCGGAGCTCGTTCTGGGCCACATGGCTGGGGAAGAGGCTGCCGCGTATCGCTTCGCCGTCCTCATGGGTGAGGTTCATCCACCTCGTGGTGTGGCGGCCGTCGGCCCCCACCACATCGGCCCGCACATGGACGGCGACGTTCTGCTGGAGCGGGTTGGGCGCGAAGAGCTTCCAGTTCTGCTCGAACTCCGGGTAGATCCAGCGGTCGATCGACTTCCCGTGCTGCTTGGTCAGCGTGTTGGACGGGGCGACGTGCAGGAACACCATGGCCACCTGGGTGCAGGCGAGCAGCCCGATCAGGGACAGCGCCAGGGCCGCGACCACCTGGTAGGGGAAGGAGAGTCCCGCTATGCCCCGGCCGGTGTCCGAGGGCTCCGCAACCGTTTCCGAGGGCGTCGGCGGTATGGCTTCGGGGGTGTTTCGCGCTTCCGCCGGCCGGTTCAACGCCTGCGGCCAGGCGTCCTTCCCCCCGACCGCAGAGCTCCTGTCGTGGTCCGAATCCATCCCGCCCCGCTCACCGTCGATCACCACTCAGTTATCCACAGGGTTGACACCCTACGGGCCTCCGACTCACCATTGAAGTCAAGGAACCGAACGATCGGTCGGTAGGGAGCCCGGGATGGCGGCAGTGACTGCGGACCAGACGACGCAGAAGACGCTCGGCACGGCAAATGCGGTGGAAGCGGCGGACGCGGACCGCCTCGCGGCCTTCGACGCGACGGTCGCGGCGGACGAGCGGATCGAGCCGCGCGACTGGATGCCCGACGCCTATCGCGCGACGCTGGTCCGCCAGATGGCCCAGCACGCCCACTCGGAGATCATCGGCATGCAGCCCGAGGCCAACTGGATCACTCGGGCGCCCTCGCTGCGCCGCAAGGCGATCCTCATGGCCAAGGTGCAGGACGAGGCGGGCCACGGCTTGTATCTCTACAGCGCCGCCGAGACCCTGGGCACCAGCCGCGAGGAGCTGCTCGACAAGCTGCACGCGGGCCGCCAGCGCTATTCGTCGATCTTCAACTACCCCACGCTGACCTGGGCCGACGTCGGCGCGATCGGCTGGCTGGTGGACGGGGCGGCGATCACCAACCAGGTGCCGCTCTGCCGCTGCTCCTACGGCCCGTACGCCCGCGCGATGGTCCGCATCTGCAAGGAGGAGTCCTTCCACCAGCGCCAGGGGTACGAGCTGCTGCTCGCCCTCAGCCGTGGCACCGAGGCCCAGCACGCCATGGCCCAGGACGCGGTGAACCGCTGGTGGTGGCCCTCCCTGATGATGTTCGGCCCGCCCGACGACGCCTCCTCGCACTCCGAGCAGTCCATGGCCTGGAAGATCAAGCGGCACTCCAACGACGAGCTGCGCCGGCGCTTCGTGGACATCTGCGTGCCCCAGGCCGAGGCGCTGGGCCTGGAGCTCCCGGACCCCGACATCCGGTGGAACGAGGAGCTGGGCCGACACGACTTCGGGGCGATCGACTGGGCCGAGTTCCAGGCGGTCCTCAAGGGCAACGGCCCCTGCAACGAAGAGCGGATCACCCAGCGGCGCAAGGCCCACGAGGAAGGCGCCTGGGTCCGGGACGCGGCAGTCGCGTACGCCGCCAAGCACGCCCCGGCCGGAGCACCCGCAGCCTCGCAGGCACAGGCACAGGCAGCAGCCCACGCATCGGCACAGAACAGCGCGTCCGCGCAGCATGTGGAGGAGACGGCATGAGCAGCTCGACCGACTGGCCCCTGTGGGAGGTGTTCGTGCGCTCGCGGCGCGGACTGTCCCACACCCATGCGGGCAGCCTGCACGCGCCGGACGCCGAGATGGCCCTGCGCAACGCCCGTGACCTCTACACCCGCCGCTCGGAGGGCGTCTCGATCTGGGTGGTCCCGTCCACCGAGATCACCGCCTCCTCCCCCGACGAGAAGGACTCCTTCTTCGAGCCGGCCGCCGACAAGCCCTACCGCCACCCGACGTTCTACGAGATCCCGGACGGGGTGAAGCACCTGTGAGCGCCGCACTCGCCCTCGGCGACGACGCGCTGGTGCTATCGCACCGGCTGGGGGAGTGGGCCGGTCACGCCCCCGTCCTGGAGGAGGAGGTGGCGCTCGCCAACATCGCCCTGGACCTGCTGGGACAGGCGCGGGTGCTGCTCTCCCTCGTCGGCGACGAGGACGAGCTCGCCTACCTCCGCGAGGAGCGCGCCTTCCGCAACCTCCAGCTGGTCGAACAGCCGAACGGGGACTTCGCCCACACCATCGCCCGGCAGCTCTACTTCTCGGTGTACCAGCACCTGCTGTACGGGCGTCTCGCGGCCGAGGACGGCGAATTCAGCGGCCTGGCGGCCAAGGCCGTCAAGGAGGTGGCCTACCACCGTGACCACGCCGAGCAGTGGGTCCTGCGGCTCGGCGACGGCACCGAGGAGAGCCACCGCCGGATGCAGAGCGGCCTGGACGCGCTGTGGCGGTTCACCGGCGAGATGTTCCAGCCGGTCGAAGGGCTCGACGCCCCGGACTCCGGTGTCGACTGGCAGGCCCTGCAGAGCGGTTGGCTCGACGCCGTCACCGAGGTCGTCGAGCGGGCCGGTCTGACCCTCCCCGCGGGCCCGCGGTCCGGGGGCTGGGCGGCGGGTGCGGGCCGGCAGGGCCTGCACACCGAGCCGTTCGGCCGCATGCTCGCCGAGATGCAGCATCTGCACCGCAGTCATCCGGGGGCGTCATGGTGACCGACACCCTGCTGGAGGCGGAGCTGCGCGGCCTCGCCGGTTCCGTGCCGGACCCCGAGCTCCCGGTGCTGACCCTGGCGGAGCTCGGCGTCCTGCGGGACGTGCGGGTGGACGGCCCCGGCCGGGTGACCGTGCACCTCACCCCGACCTACACCGGCTGCCCGGCGATCGAGGCGATGTCCGCCGACATCGAGCGGGTGCTGCACGACCACGGCGTGCCGGAGGTCTCCGTGGTCACGGTCCTGGCGCCGGCCTGGTCGACGGACGACATCAGCGCCGAAGGCCGTCGCAAGCTCGCCGAGTTCGGCATAGCCCCGCCGCGCGCCCACAGCGCGGACGGCGGCCCCGTGCCGCTGACGCTCTCGGTGCGCTGCCCGCACTGCGGCTCCACGGACACGGAACTGCTCAGCCGGTTCTCCTCCACGGCGTGCAAGGCCCTGCGCCGCTGCGTCGCCTGCCGCGAACCGTTCGACCACTTCAAGGAGTTGTAGATGTTCCATCCGCTCCGGGTCAGCGCGATCGAACGGATCACGGACGACGCGGTGGCCGTCACCTTCGCCGTGCCCGCCGAGCTGCGCGAGACCTTCCGCCACACCCCCGGCCAGCATCTGAACGTGCGCTTCACCGTGGACGGCAAGGAGATCCGCCGCTCCTACTCGATCTGCGCACCGGCCACCGAGCAGCCCGGCGAACCGGTGCTGCGCGTGGGCATCCGCAGGGTCGAGGGCGGGGCGTTCTCCACGTACGCCCTGAAGGAACTGGCTGTCGGGGACCAGGTGGAGGCCATGCCTCCGATGGGCCGATTCGTCCTGAAGCCGCGCCCGGGCCTGTTCGCCGCGGTGGTCGGCGGCAGCGGCATCACCCCGGTGCTGTCGATGGCGGCCACCCTGCTCGACCGTGAGCCGGCGGCCCGGTTCTGTCTGATCCGCAGCGACCGCACGGCGGCCTCGACGATGTTCCTCGACGAGGTGGCCGACCTCAAGGACCGCTATCCGGACCGCTTCCAGCTGGTCACCGCGCTCTCCCGGGAGGAGCAGTCGGCCGGGCTCCCCTCCGGGCGGCTCGACGCCGAACGGCTCACCGGCCTGCTGCCCGCCGTGCTCCCGGTGCCGGAGGTGGACGGCTGGTTCCTGTGCGGACCGCTCGGCCTCGTACGGGGCACGGAGAAGGCCCTGAAAGCGCTCGGCGTCGACCGTTCGCGGGTCCACCAGGAGATCTTCCACGTCGACGAAGGCCCCACCGATGTGACGGTGGCCAAGGTCGCCGCACCGTCCGACGCCATGCTGACGGCCACCCTCCACGGCCGTTCGGGCAGCTGGCCGGTGCAGGACTCCGAATCCCTGCTGGAGACGGTGCTGCGCAGCCGTGCGGACGCTCCGTACGCCTGCAAGGGAGGGGTGTGCGGGACCTGCCGGGCCTTCCTCGTATCGGGCGAGGTCCGGATGGAGCGCAACTTCGCGCTGGAGCCGGAGGAGACCGGGGCGGGCTTCGTGCTGGCCTGCCAGTCGCATCCGCTCACCCCGGAGGTGGAGCTCGACTTCGACCGCTGAGGCGGCTGACGCAGCCCTCGGGCCGTCGCACACTGTTCCCTTCCCGTAGAACCTGTTCTATCTTGACGACCCGTCAGGTCGTCGATGGTCAACGGGAGGCCGGGACAGTGGACTTCACCTTCACCGAGGAACAGCAGGCGGCCGTCGAGGCGGCCAGGGCCGTCTTCTCGGACGTCGCACCCGACCGCGCGCCCAGCCCCGCCCTGACCCCGGGGGCCGTGGCGGAGGACATCGACCGGCAGCTCTGGCACGAGCTGGCGCGCACGGACCTGCTCGGGCTCACGCTGTCGCCGGAGCACGGGGGCGCGGGCCTGGACCCGATCGC
Organism: Streptomyces sp. iso_384; assembly: GCF_056172905.1. Classification (NCBI taxonomy): domain Bacteria; kingdom Bacillati; phylum Actinomycetota; class Actinomycetes; order Kitasatosporales; family Streptomycetaceae; genus Streptomyces; species Streptomyces sp. iso_384. Next base: position 83,810 of record NZ_JBWBTT010000001.1, on the reverse strand, counting down.
GCTCTGCCTGGTCCTGCGGGAGTCGGCCAAGGTGCTGGCCAGGGTCCCGTTGCTGGAGAGCTGTGCGGTGGCGACGGCCCTCCAGCGGTACGGCGATCGCGCCCTCGCGGCGGAGCTGCTGCCCCGGGCCGGGCGGGGCGAGCTGATCCTGACCGTCGGCGCCAACGGACGCAGCGGCCACGATCCGGCCGAACTCGCCGTCTCCGCGCGGCCGTACGGCGAGGAAGACGGAGCCACCGGCAGCAAGGGCGACGGGGAGGCCGACGGCTCCGGCTGGGTGCTCGACGGGGTGCAGTCCGCGGTTCCCTGGGCCCAGGTGGCCGACTGGATCGCCGTGCCCGCGCACACCGCCGGGGGCAGGACGGTCCTCGCCCTCGTGCCCCGTACCCGTGACGGCGTCACCCTGGCGGACCAGGTCTCCACCAGCGGTGAACGCCTGGCCGAGGTCCGGCTCGACGCCGTCCGCGTGGCGGCCCTCGAGCTGATCGACGCGGCGGACTGCTGGGAGTGGCTGCGGTCGCTGCTCACCGCGGGAACCTGCGCGCTCGCGCTCGGGCTGGGCGAGCGGGTGCTCGCGATGACCGCCGAATACACCGGCAGGCGCGAGCAGTTCGGGTTCCCGGTCGCCACGTTCCAGGCGGTGGCGGTCCAGGCCGCCGACCGGTACATCGATCTGCGGGCGATGGAGGCGACGCTCTGGCAGGCCGCCTGGCGGATCTCCACCGACGCCGGGGGCCCGCTGCCCGCCGCGGGCGATGTCGCCGTGGCGAAGATCTGGGCCTCCGACGGCGTCCGCCGCGTCGTGCAGACCGCCCAGCATCTGCACGGCGGCTTCGGCGCGGACACCGACTACCCGCTGCACCGCTTCCACGCCTGGGCGAAACAGATCGAGCTCTCCCTCGGGCCGGCCGCGGCCCATGAGGAGGCGCTGGGCGACCTGCTGGCCGCCCATCCGCTCGGGTGAACCCGCGGGGCCGCGCCGCCCTCAGAGGACGAAGGCGGGCGTCCCGTTGTCCGTGACCATCGGGCGCCCGGCGCCGTCCCAGGCCTGCATGCCGCCGTCGATGTTCACGGCGTCGATGCCCTGCTGGACCAGGTACTGGGTGACCTGGGCCGACCGGCCACCGACCCGGCACATCACATGCACGCGCCGGCCGTCCTCGGCGGCCTCGGTCAGCTCACCGAACCGGCCCACGAAGTCGCTCATCGGGATGTGCAGCGCACCCTCGACGTGACCGGCCGCCCACTCGTCGTTCTCACGGACGTCCAGGACGAAGCCGTCCGACGGCACCGCCGCGGCGTCCACCGAGGGCAGCGGGGCGAAATTCATGGGTCATGCCTTCTCTCGTGCGATCTTGAGCTTGCCGTCCTGGGGGCGCGGGCCGGGACCTCGTACCGAGGGCCTCGTGTCCACGCGGCGGATTCATCCGGAACGCTACTGCACCAGCTCCGCAAGCTCGGCCTCACGCCGGGACACCTCGCCGAGCAGCTGCTCCGCGATGTCCTCCAGCAGCTGGTCCGGGTCGTCCGGCGCCATCCGCAGCATCGAGCCGATCGCGCCCTCCTCCAGCTCCTTGGCGAGCACCGTCAGCAGCTCCTTGCGCCGGCTGAGCCACTCCAGCCGGGCATAGAGCTCCTCGCTCTCGCTCAGCGGCGTCAGAGGCTGCACCGGGCCGGCCTCCCACTCCGCCACGAGCTCCTTGAGCAGCTCGATGTCGCCCCGCCCGTAGGCGGCGTTCACCCGGGCGATGAACTCGTCGCGGCGCTGCCGCTCCGGCTCGTCCTGGGCGAGGTCCGGGTGCGCCTTGCGGGCCAGCTCCCGGTAGAGCCTGCGGGCCTCCTCGCTCGGCCTGACCCGCTTCGGCGGCCGGACCGGCTGTTCGGTGAGCATGGCCGCGGCCTCGGGGGACAGCCCGTCGGTGTCCATCCAGTCGTGGAACAGCTCGTCGACCCCGGGCATCGGCATGACGACGGCCCGCGCCTCACGCGCTTTGCGCTCGTCCTCCGGATCCCCGGTCCTGGCCGCCCGCGCCTCGGCGATCAGCGCGTCCAGCTCGTCGAGGCGGGTGTACATCGGGCCGAGCTTCTGGTGGTGCAGCCGGGAGAAGTTCTCGACCTCCACCCGGAAGGTCTCCACCGCGATCTCGAACTCGATCAGCGCCTGCTCGGCGGCCTGCACCGCCCTGGCCAGCCGCGCCTCGGGCCGCGGCGCGGCGTCCTCGGCGCCGGCCTGCTCCCCGGCAGCGGCGTCCGCGGCCCCGGGGCCACCCGGCGCCCCCGGGGCGTCCTGCGCCTCCGGGGCGGACCCGGGCTCGTCCGTCCGGCCGCTGTCCCGCCGGTCGTTGTCCTGCCGGTCTTCATCGTTCCGGGTGGTCGGCACCCCGGCGGCTTCGTCGCTCACCCGTCCAGCGTATGGCCACGGCCGGGCGGCCCGGCACACACGGTGGGCCCCGGCCCCGGGACCCACCGCCTCACGGTCCCGTCACACACCGAACTCGGCGGCCAGCCTGCCCGCCTTGACCGCCCGCACCAGTTCGGCGTGATCCGCCTCCGTACGGTCGGCGTACGTCACCGCGAACGCGGCCACCGCATCGTCGAGTTCGTCGTTCTTGCCGCAGTAGCCCGCCAGCAGCCGGGGATCGGCGCTGTGCGCGTGCGCCCGGGCGAGCAGCGCACCGGTCATCCGCCCGTAGTCGTCCACCTGGTCGGCGGCGAGGGCGGCGGGGTCCACGCTGCCCTTGCGGTTACGGAACTGCCGGACCTGGAACTGCCTGCCGTCGACGTCCGCCCAGCCGAGCAGGATGTCGCTGACGACCTGCATCCGCTTCTGTCCGAGCACCACCCGGCGGCCCTCGTGCGCCACCTCCGGCACATCGAAACCGACCGCGGGCAGATAGGGCGCGAGCACCGAGGCGCGCGCCTCCTTCACCTGGAGGACCAGCGGCTCCCCCCGGTGGTCGAGCAGCAGCACCACGTACGACCGGGTGCCCACGCTGCCGGTGCCGACCACCCGGAACGCCACGTCGTGGATCGTGTACCGGGCCAGCAGCGGCACCCGGTCCTCGGAGACGGTGGAGAGATATCCGGCGAGCCCGGCGGCCACCGCCGCGGCCTCGGCGTCCGGCACCCGGCGCAGCACGGGCCGGGCGTCGACGAAGCGCCGGCCGCCGTCCGGGCACTCCTCGGTGGAACGGGCGGCGAAGCGGGCGCTGGTGTTGTTACGGGCCTTCTCCGAGACCCGTTCCAGGGTGCCGACCAGGTCACGCGCGTCCGTGTGCGAGACGAGTTCCTCGTCCGCGATGGCGTTCCAGGCGTCCAGGGCGGGCAGCCGGGCCAGCAGCCGCATCGTGCGCCGGTAGGCGCCGACGGCGTCGTACGCGCCCCGGCGGCAGGTGTCCTCGTCGGCGCCGGCGGCCCGGCCGGCCAGCACCAGGGAGGTGGCGAGCCGCTTGAGGTCCCATTCCCAGGGCCCGAAGACGGTCTCGTCGAAGTCGTTGAGATCGATGACCAGGCCGCCCCGGGCATCGCCGTAGAGGCCGAAGTTGGCCGCGTGCGCGTCGCCGCAGAGCTGGGCGCCGACACCGGTGACCGGGCTGCCCATCAGGTCGTGGGCCATCAGTCCGGCCGCACCCCGCAGGAAGGCGAACGGCGTCGCCGCCATCCGGCCCACCCGTATCGGCGTCAGCCCGGGCACCCGGCCCCGGTTCGACTCCTCGACCGCCCGCACCGCGTCCGGCCGGCCCTGCGGCAGGACCAGCGAGGCGTGCGAGGACCTCGGCACCCGGTCGCGGAGCGCCTTGCCCGCCGCCTTCGGTGAACTCGTGGCCCCGCGCCGGGCGAACCCGGGCACGACCGGAATGCGCGGGCCCGGCTCCTCGGCACGCTGTTCAGGCATCGTCGTCCCGGTTACGCCCATGGAGCGTCGCCTCCCCCACCCTCGTACACACGCGTCGGCTGCCCGGCTGTCCGCACGGCCAGCGGCCCTGCCCAGCAGCGGCCGAGCACGACGGTACCGCCGATTCGGCAGCCGGTATCAGCAGCCGGTACCGGGGTCCGGCGCCAGGTAGGTGTCCGCCCACTGCCCGAGCTCCTTGAGCGCGGGCTCCATCGCGGCGCCGGCCTCGGTGAGCCGGTACGCGACGCGCAGCGGCGGCCCCTCGTCGACCTCGCGGATCACCAGCCCGGCCGCGCCGAGTTCGGTCAGCCGGTCCGAGAGCATGCGCTCGCTGATTCCGGGAATCGCCCGGCGCAGCTCGGCGAAGTGGACCGGTCGCTGCAGCAGCACCGAGACGATCGGACCGGTCCAGCGCTTGCCGAACAACTCGAAGACGCGACTGATCCCCCCATCGACCCGCCGACAGGCCTGTTCGTTGTGATCCGCCATGCCCCCAGAGTACTGCGCCACCGTGGGCGGCTTACTAAAAATAAGTAACTATGTTATTAGTAGTTATGTACGGAATGGATCCGCTCGGACGCCCGCGAGGTCCCGTGGACCCGCCCGCGCCCCCTTCCCCTCTCTGTGGAGATCACCATGGCCACGCTTCTGCACCTCGACTCCGCCGTCTTCCCCCAGAGCTCCGCCTCCCGCGACATCACGGCGGCGTTCGTCGACGCCTGGCGCGAGCAGCACCCGGACGGCACCGTCGTCCATCGCGATCTCGCCGCCGATCCGCTGCCCCACCTGGACGCCGGCGCCACGGCCGCGGGCGCCGACGACCCGCTGCGCCGGGAGCTCGCCGACGAGCTGGCCTCGGCGGACGCCGTCCTGATCGGCGCGCCGATGTACAACTTCACGATTCCGTCCACCCTCAAGGCCTGGCTCGACCAGGTGATCATCGTCGGGCACAACGCGGGACCGGACTCCCCCGTCGCCGGGACCCCGGTGACCGTCGTCGCCAGCCGGGGCGGTTCGTATGCTCCGGGCACCCCGCGCGAGAGCTTTGAATTTGTCCAGAATTACCTGGAGAAGGTGTTCGCGGGCATGTTCTCCACCGAGGTGGACTTCATCGTTCCGGAGCTGACCCTCGCCCACTCGCAGCCGTCGATGGCCGAACTGGTCCCGCTCGCCGAGGCCTCCCGCGCCAAGGCGCTCGACGACGCCCGGGAGAAGGCGAAGGCCCTCGCCACCCGTCTCGCCGCCTGAGCGGAACAGCAGAACAGCGGAACACGGACCCCGAGAACGCAGACAGGGCCGCGGAGCTTCTACGAGCTCCGCGACCCTGCCGCATGATGAATCGGGCGTTTCACGTGAAACATCGCTACCCCGAGCATGATCCGGGCTCTCCCGAGCGCGGTTCAGGCAGCCCCTCCGGCCGCCACCCCCGCACCCGCGCCCGCCGGCTCCTCGTCGGCCTCGTCGGCCCCGTGCCCGGCCCTCGTACCGCGACCGGCTTCACCGCCCCGCGGACCGGCCTCGCCGGGCAGGGAGCCAGCGTCCTTGGCCTCCGCGGCGATCCTGGCCTCCTGCTCCTCGCGTTCGGCCTGCTCGCGCGCCTGGGCCGCCAGATCCACCCGGCCCTCCGGCTTGATGTGGGCGATGACACCGGGGTGCGCGATCGACGGCAGGATGTGGCGCCACATCTCCGCCACCTGCTCGCGCAGATCGGCGCGACCCGTGTCGGCCTCCGAGACCAGCTGGATACCGGTGAACGAGGCGACGATGATTTTGGCGGACACCATCGGGTCGATCTGCGGGAACACCTCGCCGCGTTCCTGGCCCAGCTCCAGCATCCGGGCCGTCGCGTCGATCCAGTCGCCCCACGGGTGCGGCCCGCCGAGGAAGACACCCTCGATGGAGAGCCTCGTACCGGCACGGGCCATCGCGTTGTGGCGCAGGGCGAAGGCGAACTGCTGGCCGCCGTCCACCAGGGACTGGAGCGGCGATCCCTCCTGCTCGAACTCGACCGTGGAGGTCTGCTCGTCCATGATCGCCTGCGCGATGGCCTCCTTGGAGGCGAAGTGGAAGTACAGGGCTCCCTTGGTGACCTTGGCGCGGCGGAGAATCTCCGAGATGGCGGCACGCTCGTAGCCGTAGTCGTCGAAGACACTCGCCGCGGCGTCCACGATCGACCGCCACGTCTGGACCGCGCGAGCCTGCTTCGCCATTTCCTGCCTCCGGGACGTTCTGTGCGCTCAGCCCTTCACCGCCGAGCCGCCGTCGATCCAACCTCTGCGGCCAGCGTAAGCACGTGCGCCGTTGCATCGGCCATCGGTCTGTCCGGAAACCGCGCCCGCGCCCCGGTGGATCACCGCCTGCGGACGACCGCTGCCGCCGCTTCTTACCCGCCTGTCCGTACCCCGGCCGTCCGGCGAAAACACGGAACAACGAAGAACCCCCGCTCTGGATCTCTCCAGAGCGGGGGTTCTCTCGAATCAACTTCAGCAGCTGTGGGCAACTGCCGTTGTGCGCGAGGGGGGATTTGAACCCCCACGTCCCTAAGGACACTGGCACCTGAAGCCAGCGCGTCTGCCGTTCCGCCACTCGCGCAAGTGGTGTTCCAGACCCTCACCTTGTGGGGTGAGCGCCTGGCGACAAACGGAAGATTAGCACGCTGGACAGGGTGGATTCACATCCGTTGTTTCGCCGGCTCGGGGAAGGGAAGCGGGAACCCCGAACCATCGCCCCCACTCCTCCAGAGTGCGTCCCGGGTGCGGGACACTGTGAGGAGGCCACCTCTACGATCCGTGTGAGGGGTGACACTCATCCACAGGCCAGACAAGGGGAACCAGCCGATTTCCCGACGCGTGGATACGATCAGTAAGCAGTACAGGGACGATGACAACGGAGGAGGTGCCCCATGGGGGTCATGAAGCGTTTCGAGCAGCGCCTCGAGGGGCTGGTCAACGGCACCTTCGCCAAGGTCTTCAAGTCCGAGGTGCAGCCCGTCGAGATCGCCGGCGCCCTCCAGCGCGAGTGCGACAACAACGCGACGATCTGGAACCGCGAGCGGACCGTCGTCCCCAACGACTTCATCGTCGAGCTCAGCACACCCGACTACGAGCGGCTCAGCCCGTACTCCGGTCAGCTGGGCGACGAGCTCTCCGGCCTGGTGCGCGACTACGCCAAGCAGCAGCGCTACACCTTCATGGGACCGATCAAGGTCCACCTGGAGAAGGCCGACGACCTCGACACCGGGCTCTACCGGGTCCGCAGCCGCACCCTGGCGTCGAGTTCGTCACAGCACGACCCGTCGGGTCAGCCCCAGCCCGCGCCCGGACGGCCCGCCGCCCCACAGGCTCCCGGCGGCTACGGCTACCCCCCGAGCGCCGCCCCGCCGATGCCCGCGGCCCCGCCGCCCGGTGCCGGACGGCCCTCGGCCCCCACGAACGACCGGCGCCCGCCGGCCGCGGCCGGCCCCCTGCCGGACGCCCGGACGCGACGCTGGATCGAGATCAACGGCACCCGCCATCAGATTTCCCGCCCGACGTTGGTGATGGGACGATCCACCGACGCCGACGTGCGGATCGACGACCCCGGCGTATCGCGCCGGCACTGTGAGATCCGGACCGGAACGCCCTCGACGATCCAGGATCTCGGGTCTACCAACGGCATCGTGGTGGACGGGCAGCACACCACCCGCGCTACGCTCCGCGACGGCTCGCGGATCGTCGTGGGCAGCACCACCATCGTTTACCGGCAAGCCGAAGGGTGAAGCGGGGGCAATGTCAGAGCTGACCCTGACGGTCATGCGGCTAGGTTTCCTGGCTGTTCTGTGGCTGTTCGTCATCGTGGCCGTACAGGTCATCCGCAGCGACCTGTTCGGAACGCGCGTCACGCAGCGCGGCTCACGCCGCACTGCCGCCGACACGCGCCCCCAGCAGGGCCGCCAACAACAACAAGCGGCGCCGCCCCAGCAGCGCCAGCAGTCGGGCCGGCAGCGCCGCGGGGCGCCCACGAAGCTGGTCGTGTCCGAGGGCACGCTCACGGGCACCACGGTCGCGCTCCAGGGCCAGACCATCACCCTGGGCCGGGCCCACGATTCAACGATCGTGCTGGACGACGACTACGCGTCCAGCAGGCATGCCAGGATCTACCCGGACCGTGACGGCCAGTGGATCGTCGAGGATCTCGGGTCCACCAACGGCACGTATCTGGAACGGACCCGGCTCACCACCCCGACACCAGTTCCGCTGGGCGCGCCGATCCGTATCGGCAAGACCGTCATCGAGCTGCGGAAGTAGTACGACAATGAGCGAGCGGAGCGAGCGAGCCGCGGCGGTCCCGAGGACGGACGCTGCCCGGTTCCCGACCGGAGGGTGGGCAGTGTGGCTCGAGACAGGCTGTACCCCGAGCCGACGGGCGAGGTGCGCATGAGTCTGTCGCTGCGCTTCGCCGCCGGGTCGCACAAGGGCATGATCCGGGAGGGCAACGAGGACTCCGGCTATGCCGGACCCCGGCTGCTCGCCATCGCCGACGGCATGGGCGGTCAGGCGGCCGGTGAGGTCGCCAGCTCCGAGGTGATCTCCACGCTCGTCCCGCTCGACGACGACGTACCGGGATCCGATCTCCTGACCTCGCTCGGCACCGCCGTGCAGCAGGCCAACGACCAGTTGCGCGTCATGGTCGAGGAGGACCCCCAGCTGGAGGGCATGGGCACCACGCTCACCGCCCTGCTCTGGACCGGTCAGCGCCTCGGCCTGGTGCACGTCGGCGACTCCCGCGCGTATCTGCTGCGCGACGGCGTCCTGACACAGATCACCCAGGACCACACCTGGGTGCAGCGCCTCGTCGACGAGGGCCGGATCACCGAAGAAGAGGCCACCACCCACCCGCAGCGCTCCCTGCTGATGCGCGCGCTGGGCAGTGGCGACCATGTCGAGCCGGACCTCTCCATCCGCGAGGTCCGCGCGGGCGACCGCTATCTGATCTGCTCCGACGGCCTCTCCGGCGTGGTCTCGCACCAGACGATGGAGGAGACCCTCGCCAGCTACCAGGGCCCGCAGGAGACCATCCAGGAGCTGATCCAGCTCGCTCTGCGCGGCGGCGGCCCCGACAACATCACCTGCATCGTGGCCGACGTCCTGGACGTCGACAGCAACGACACCCTGGCCGGCCAGCTCAACGACACCCCGGTCGTCGTCGGCGCGGTCGCGGAGAACCAGGCCCAGCTGGGCGACGGCGGGGCCATGCAGACGCCCGCCGGCCGCGCGGCCGGTCTCGGCCGCCCCGTGCCCCCGCCCGCCGGCGGCTTCGGCCCGCCCGGCAGCGGCGACGTCGGCTACGGCGGCATGCCGGACGGCTCCTACGACGCCTATACGGACGACGACTTCGCCAAACCGCGCGGCGGTCGTAAATGGCTGAAGCGTTCCGTCTACATCGTGCTGGCGCTGGCCGTGATCGGCGGCGGTCTGTACGGCGGCTACCGCTGGACTCAGACGCAGTACTACGTCGGCGCGAAGGACGAGAACGTCGCGCTGTTCCAGGGCATCAGCCAGGACCTCGCCTGGGTCTCGCTCTCGAAGATCGAGAAGAACCACCCCGAGATCGAGCTCAAGTACCTGCCGCCGTACCAGCGCAAGCAGGTCGAGTCGACCATCGCCGAGGGCAACATCACCGACGCCCGCAAGAAGATCGCCGAGCTCGCCGCCCAGGCCTCCGCCTGCAAGAAGGACGCGCAGCGCCGCGCGGCCGACGCCGAGAACCGGGCCCGCACGGGCGAGGGCGAGGCCGGCGGCACCGCCGGGGCCCCCGCCACCAGGACTTCCGCCACGTCCTCCGCCAAGGGGACCAAGCCGACCACCGCTCCCACTCCCGGCCCCAGCCTCTCGGAGGAAGAGAAGAAGCTGGTCCCGCAGTGCGGTAAGCAGTAAGCCGTAGGGGGCCTTCAGCACCATGAGCGTTGTCACCAACACGACCACCATCGGCGCGATCGACGCGCCGAGCCGCCGCAACACCGAGCTGGCGCTCGTCGTCTTCGCCGTCGCCATCTCGGTGTTCGCCTACGCCAACGTGGGCCTCGCGCTCAACGGCGAGCTGCCCGCGGGCATGCTCGGCTACGGGGCGGGGCTGGCGCTGCTCGGCGGGGTCGCCCACCTCGCGGTGCGCAGGTTCGCCAAGTACGCCGACCCCTTGCTGCTGCCGCTGGCCACCCTGCTCAACGGGCTGGGCCTGGCGCTGATCTGGCGGTTGGACCAGTCGGAACGCTTCCAGGCGCTGGACACCTTCGCTCCCGCCGCCTCGAAGCAGCTGCTGTTCTCCGCCGTCGGCGTGGGCACGCTGGTCGCGGTCCTGGCCATCCTCAAGGATCACCGCATCCTCCAGCGCTACACGTACATCTCGATGGTCGTGGCGCTGTTCCTGCTGATCCTGCCCATGTTCTTCCCCGCCGTGAACGGCGCCAAGATCTGGATCAGGATCCCCGGGGCCGGGACGATCCAGCCCGGCGAGTTCGCCAAGATCATCATCACCGTGTTCTTCGCGGGCTACCTGATGGTCAAGCGGGACGCGCTGGCCCTGGCCAGCCGTCGCTTCATGGGCCTGTATCTCCCCCGCGGCCGTGACCTGGGTCCGATCCTGATGGTCTGGGCGTTCTCCATCCTCATCCTGGTCTTCGAGACCGACCTCGGTTCCTCGCTGCTCTTCTTCGGCATGTTCGTCGTCATGCTGTACGTCGCCACCGAACGCACCAGCTGGATCGTCTTCGGTCTGCTGATGTCCGCGATCGGCGCGGTCGGCGTCGCCACGTTCGAACCGCACGTCCAGCAGCGCGTCACCGCCTGGCTCGACCCGTTCGCCGGCTGGGGCGAGGTGGCCGCGAGCGAGCAGATGGCGAAGTCCCTGATGGCCTTCGGCTCCGGAGGAACCCTCGGGACCGGACTTGGGCAGGGCAACTCCGACCTCATCGGCTTCGCCGCCAACTCCGACTTCATCCTTGCCACGGTCGGCGAGGAGCTCGGGCTCGCCGGGATGATGGGCGTGCTCCTCATCTACGGCCTAATCGTCGAACGCGGAGTGCGCACCGCCCTGGCAGCCCGTGACCCGTTCGGCAAGCTGCTCGCGATCGGCCTCTCCGGATCGTTCGCCATCCAGGTGTTCGTCGTCGCCGGCGGTGTGATGGGCCTCATCCCGCTCACCGGTATGACGATGCCGTTCCTGGCGGCTGGTGGCTCCTCGGTGCTCGCCAACTGGGCCCTGATCGCCATTCTGATCAGAATCAGCGACACCGCCCGCCGCCCCGCTCCGGCCCCCTCACCGTCGACGGACGCCGAGATGACCCAGGTGGTCCGACCGTGAACAAGCCCCTGCGCCGGATCGCGATCTTCTGCGGAATCCTCGTCCTCGCGCTCCTCATCCGGGACAACTGGCTCCAGTACGTCCGTGCCGACGAGCTGAACAGCCACAAGTACAACCGCCGTGTCGAGATCGAGCGGTACGCCCACGAGCGCGGCGACATCATCGTCGACGGCAAGGCGGTCACCGGCTCCGCGGAGACCGAGGACAGCGACTTCACGTACAAGCGGGTCTGGAAGAACGGGCCCCTGTGGGCACCGGTGACCGGCTACTCCTCGCAGGCCTTCGACTCCTCGCAGCTGGAGAACCTCGAGGACGGCATCCTCACCGGCAACGACGACCAGCTGTTCTTCGACCGCACGCTGTCGATGTTCACCGGCGAGAAGAAGCGCGGCGGCAACATCGTCACCACCCTGAGCAGCGACGCCCAGAAGGCCGCCTTCAAGGGGCTCGGCGGCAAGAAGGGCGCGGTCGTCGCCCTCGACCCGAAGACCGGTGCCATCCTGGCTCTCGCCAGCACCCCGTCCTACGACCCGTCGGTCTTCGCCGGGAACTCCATGAAGGACTCGGACAACCGGCAGAAGCTCCTGAAGGACGAGGACAAGCCGATGCTCAACCGGGCATTGCGCGAGACCTACCCGCCGGGCTCCACGTTCAAGGTCGTCACCGCCGCGGCCGCCCTGGAGAACGGGCTCTACGACGACATCGACGCCAAGACCGATTCGCCGATGCCCTGGACGCTTCCGCAGTCCACCACGCCGCTCAGCAACGAGGGCAACATCCCCTGCGAGGACGCCTCGCTGCGGGAGGCGCTGCGCTGGTCGTGCAACACCGTCTTCGGCAAGATGAGCGACGACCTCGGCAACAAGAAGATGATCGAGCAGACGGACAAGTTCGGCTTCAACAAGGAAGTCTTCACGCCCGTCCGCGCCGACGCGAGCATCTACCCCGAGGACAACAGGCCGCAGAACGCGATGGCCGGCATCGGTCAGGCGTCCAACCGGGCCACCCCGCTCCAGATGGCCATGGTCGCCTCCGCCATCGCCAACGACGGCAAGCTGATGGAGCCGTACATGGTCGCCCAGCGCCAGGCTCCCGACCTCGACCCCGTCTACACGCACGAGCCCAAGGAGCTCAGCCGCGCGCTCTCCGGCGAGAACGCCCAGAAGGTCCAGCAGATGATGGAAACCGTCGTCAAGGACGGCACGGGAACCAACGCGCAGATCCCCGGCGTCACAGTGGGCGGCAAGACCGGTACCGCACAGCACGGTCTGAACAACAGCGAGAAGCCGTACGCCTGGTTCATCTCGTACGCGAAGACCGACAGCGGCTCACCGGTCGCCGTCGCCGTCGTGGTCGAGGACGGCAACGCCAACCGGGACGACATCTCCGGTGGCGGGCTGGCCGCCCCCATCGCGCGCGACGTGATGAAGGCGGTCATCGACGCCAAGAAGTGAGACCTGTCACGGCGGTCGCCCGTCATACCGGACATCGGATACCGGTCGGATATCGGCTGACGGGTGCGGGCTGATCACGTCACCCGTGCCCGGTAGCGTATGCGCGAACAGCGCACCGCCGCGGACCACACACGGGTGCGGTCGGGACTGACGGAGAGGGCTGGAACAGTTATGGAAGAGCCGCGTCGCCTCGGCGGCCGGTACGAGCTGGGCTCGGTGCTCGGCCGTGGTGGCATGGCCGAGGTATACCTCGCGCACGACACCCGGCTCGGCCGCACCGTAGCTGTGAAGACGCTCCGGGCCGATCTGGCCCGTGACCCGTCGTTCCAGGCCCGGTTCCGCCGTGAGGCCCAGTCGGCCGCCTCGCTCAACCACCCCGCGATCGTCGCCGTGTACGACACCGGCGAGGACTACGTCGACGGGGTCTCCATCCCGTACATCGTGATGGAGTACGTCGACGGGTCGACGCTGCGGGAACTGCTGCACTCCGGTCGCAGACTGCTCCCCGAGCGCACGCTGGAGATGACGGTCGGCATCCTCCAGGCCCTGGAGTACTCGCACCGCGCCCAGATCGTCCACCGCGACATCAAACCGGCGAACGTCATGCTGACGCGCACCGGCCAGGTCAAGGTCATGGACTTCGGCATCGCCCGTGCCATGGGCGACTCCGGCATGACGATGACGCAGACCGCCGCGGTCATCGGCACCGCCCAGTACCTCTCCCCGGAGCAGGCCAAGGGCGAGCAGGTCGACGCGCGCTCCGACCTGTACTCCACCGGCTGCCTGCTGTACGAGCTGCTCGCCGTGCGGCCCCCGTTCGTCGGGGACTCGCCCGTCGCGGTGGCCTATCAGCACGTCCGGGAGGAGCCGCAGCCGCCGAGCAACTTCGACCCCGAGATCACGCCCGAGATGGACGCGATCGTGTTGAAGGCGCTCACCAAGGACCCGGACTACCGCTACCAGTCCGCCGACGAGATGCGGGCCGACATCGAGGCCTGCCTCGACGGCCAGCCGGTCGCGGCCACGGCGGCGATGGGCGCCGCGGGGTACGGGGGCTACGACGGCTACAACAGCGACCAGCCCACCGCCGCCCTGCACCCGACCGATCCGAACAACGCCCAGACCTCGATGCTGCCCCCGGTCAACCCGGACGACGGCGGCTACGGCTACGACGACCGCCAGGGCCGTCGGCGCCAGCAGAAGAAGAGCAACACCTCGACGATCCTGCTGGTCGTCGCGGGCATCCTGGTGCTCATCGGCGCGATCCTGATCGGCCGGGTGATCTTCACCCCGAGCGGCGACGACGGCAAGATCAAGGCCCCGAACCTGGTGGGCTCCACGCTCGACGGCGCGGAGAGACTCGCGGGCAACGCCGGCGTCACCGTGAAGGTCGGGGCCGAGGAGCCGTGCGAGGACCAGGAGAAGGGCGAGATCTGCTCGCAGGATCCGACGGCCGACGCGATGATGGACAAGGACGGCACCGTCACGGTCGTCGTCTCCACCGGAGCGCCGAAGACCGAGGTTCCCAACGTCCTGGAGAAGTCCGAGGACGGCGCCCGCCAGGTCCTGGAGGAGAAGGGCTTCACGGTCAACGTCACCACGGAGGAGTCCGAGGCGACCGAGGGCACCGTGATCAAGCAGGACCCCAAGGGCGGCGCGAAGGCCGAGGAGGGGGCCGAGATCACCATCACCGTGGCCGCGCAGGCGACGCTCGACCTGCCGGACATGCGGACCCGCACGTACGAGGCGGCGGAGCAGCAGCTGCGGGGTATCGGGTTCACCAACGTCTCGCGGACCGACGTGGACTCGGACAAGCCGGCCGGAGAGGTGGTCGAGCAGACCCCCACAGGTCCGAGCAAGCAGGCCAAGGACACGCAGATCGTCCTGAAGGTCTCCAAGGGTCCGGCGCAGCCGGAGCAGGTACCGATCCCCGGTGACATCGCGGGCAAGTCGTACCAGGACGCGAAGGGCCAGCTCGAAGGGCTCGGCTTCGTGGTCCAGCTCGCCCCGGGTTCGGTCGACAAGCCGAACGCCAGGGTGATCACCAGCAACCCGGGGCCGAACACCCAGGCGGACAAGGGCAGCACCGTCATGCTCGTGACCATCGAGGGCGGCGGGAACGGCGGTGGCGGTCTCTTCGGGGGCCGGGACGGCGACTGAGCCTCCGCCCCACGGCGTACGGCGAAGGGCCCCGGTCACCACGATGGTGACCGGGGCCCTTCCCGTGTGCCCGAGCGTCCGCGGGTGCTCAGCGCAGTTCGACCGGCTGGGTGCGGTCCTTGTCGACCTTCTCCGTACGCTCCAGCTCGCCCCACACGATGTACCGGTACTTCGAGGTGTAGACCGGGGTGCAGGTCGTCAGCGTGATGTAGCGGCCGGGCTTCTTGACGCCCGACTCCTCCGGGACCGGCTGGATCACGTCCACGTTGAACTTCGAGGTCTCGGGAAGCGTCTTGTAGACCTTGTAGACGTACCAGGTGTCCTTGGTCTCGAAGACGACCGGATCGCCGTTCTTCAGCTTGTGGATGTTGTGGAACTTCGCGCCGTGCCCGTCGCGGTGCGCGGCCAGCGTGAAGTTGCCCTCGTCGTCCCAGGGGAGGCCCGACTCGACGGGGTCGGTGTAGTAGCCCGCGATGCCGTTGTTGAGGGTCTTGGGGTCGGTGCCCTTCTTGACCAGCACCTCGCCGTTCTTCATGGCGGGTACGTGCAGGAAGCCGATGCCGTCCTTGGTGTCCAGGTCGCCCGGCCCGCCCGCCCACTTGCTGCGGACCGTGTCGCCCTGCTTGTCGGCCTCGCGGTCGGCGAGCACGTTGGTCCACCACAGGGAGTACGCGACGAACAGCGCGAGCACCAGGCCCGCGGTGATGAGCAGTTCGCCGAAGACGCTGACGGCCGTCGCGACGGGGTGACGGCCGCGTCGGCGTGCCTTCGGCGGGGACGCGGACGTGTCGGTCCGCTCGTCGTGCTCGGTCCTCGCTGCCACCGCACCGTCCCTGTCGTGAGGATGTTCAGCCGAGGAGCGCGTCGGGCTTCCCCTCGCTGCGCGGCCGTTCGTCGACCATCTTGCCCCAGACGATCAGCCGGTAGGTACTCGTGAATTCCGGGGTGCAGGTGGTCAGCGTGAGGTATTTGCCCGGCCCCTCGAACCCCGAACCGACCGGGACCGGTTCGATCACGGAGATGTTGGAGGGCGAGGTCTGCGGGAGGATGCTCGCCATCTCGTACGTGTAGTACGCGTCCTGCGTCTCGACCACGATCGGGTCGCCGGGGGTGAGCTTGTTGATGTAGCGGAACGGTTCGCCGTGGGTGTTGCGGTGACCGGCCACCGCGAAGTTGCCCTGTTTGTCGGAGGGCATCGCCGTCTTGAGCTTGCCCTCGCCGTAGTGGCCGATCATCCCCCGGTCGAGGACCTTCTCCTTGTCGATGCCCTCGGCGATCGGGGCGACGACGTCGAGCTTGGGGATGTGCATGATCGCAAAGCCCTGGCCGGGCGCGAACACCCCGGGCTTCCGGTCGCCGTTGGCCCATTCGTCCTGGATCCGGTTGGTCTCCTTGCCGGCGATCTGCTCGGCCCGGACGTTGGTCCACCAGAGCTGGTAGGTGACGAACAGCAGCATCAGGACGCCCAGCGAGATGAACACCTCGCCGACCACCCGGCTGGCGACGACCGCCGGGCTGTCCTTCGCCGCCTTGGCCGCGCGCCTGGCCTCCATCCGGGACATCGGGGCGGCGGCCGGGGCGGCCTGCTCCACGGCCGGTCCCGGGCGTCTGCGTCCGCGCCCCTTGGCCGCCCGCCGCCGCTCGGCCCGCCCGCCGGAGGGCGGCGGCACGGCGGCCGGGGCGGAGGCCAGGTCCCGGTCTTCCGCGCCGGATCCGTGCTCCCGGGCAGGCTCGTAGGCGACGTCGGGCTCGTACGCCACGTCGGGCTCGAACGGGGCTGCGGGCTCGGCCGGGACGCGGGCGATGACTTCGGTACGCGGTTCGGCGGGGGAGCCCGGGGCCGGGGCCCGTTCCTCGGCCGGGGCCGCCGGAGGTACCGGCGCCGCCTGCGCCGCCTCAGCTATTCGTACAGACGGCTCCTGGGGGCCGTACCAGTCGCGTTGGTACCCGTCGGGGTCGTACCACTCGTTCGGCGCTCCCTGGGGCTGCTGAGGCCCTTGGTGGGGCGCGTAGCCGGAAGCGGGGCCCGGGTCCGGGACCTGCGCGGGGCCCTGACCGGTCGGCGCCGGGCCGCCCGCCGGGATGTTGTCCGCCCGGAACCACGGTGAGGCGTGCCCGCCGGGCAGCGGATCGTTGAGCGGATCCGCGAGGCCGTCCACTGCCGCCACGAACGCGCCGTCGGCCCCGTACGCCCCCTGCGGGTGAGGGCCCTCCGGTCCGGCGTCGGGCCCGGGGCGGCCCGCGGTCACGCGGCGGCCTTGCCCACCACCGGCGCGAGCCCCGCCGACCGCGCGACGGCCCCCTGGTCCCCGCACTGCTCCAGCCAGTTGGCGAGCATCAGATGGCCGTACTCGGTGAGCACCGACTCGGGGTGGAACTGCACGCCCTCCACCGCCCGGTCACGGTGGCGCAGCCCCATGATGATGCCGTCCGCCGTGCGGGCGGTGACCTCCAGCTCCGGGGGCAGCGCGCCGGGTTCGGCGGCGAGCGAGTGGTAGCGCGTCGCGGTGAAGGGCGACGGCAGTCCGGCGAAGACGCCCTTGCCCTCGTGGGTCACGGGGGAGGTCTTGCCGTGCAGCAGCTCGGGGGCGCGGTCGACGACGCCGCCGTACGCGACCGCCATCGACTGCATGCCCAGGCAGACGCCGAAGACCGGGACGCCGGTGTCCGCGCAGTGGCGCACCATCTCGACGCAGACGCCGGCCTGCTCGGGCGTCCCGGGGCCGGGCGAGAGCAGGACGCCGTCGAAGCCGTCCTGGGCGTGCGCGGTGGTCACCTCGTCGTTGCGCAGCACCTCGCACTCGGCGCCGAGTTGGTAGAGGTACTGGACGAGGTTGAAGACAAAGCTGTCGTAGTTGTCCACGACGAGAATGCGTGCGCTCATCGGTCGGCTCCTGCTCCACCGGCGCTCGCGCCGTCGACGGTCACATCACCGAACGGAAGCAGCGGCTCCGCCCACGGGAACACGTACTGGAACAGCGCGTAGACGACCGCCAGAACCAGCACGAGCGCGATGATGCTCCGCACCCATGCGTTGCCCGGCAGATGCCGCCAGATCCAGCCGTACATGCTGCCCCCTCCATTCGGTACCCGCACCAGACTAGAGGGCCGCGGCCGGGGAGTGGGTCAGCTGGGGAAAAGCTCCGGCCGGGCGGGACTCATCCGGAAAGCTCCGGCGGTCTGCCGTCGCTCACCGGCCGCGTCGCGTCCAGATGCGCCCAGGCGATCAGCCGGTGGCTGCTGCCCCATTCCGGCTCGCACGTGGTGAGCGTCAGATAGCGCCCGGCGCCCTCGAAGCCGGACCCGCGGGGCACCGGGTCGACGACGGCGGTGTCGGTGGGCACGGTCCGGTACGGCTCTTTCGCGATGCGGTACGTGAACCAGGTCGTGCCGTCGTTGACGATCACCGCGTCCCCGGGGCGCAGTTCCGGGAAGTCCTTGAAGGGGTCGCCGTACGTCCGCCGGTGGCCCGCCACCGCGAAATTGCCCGTGTCACCGGGGCGGGCCGTTCCGCGGTAGTGCCCGAGCCCCTTCTGCAAGGTCGTGGCCTCGGTGTTCTCCAGGACCGGCCACTCCCAGCCGGAGCCGAGGCGGGGGATGTGCAGTGTCGCGAAGGGTTTTCCGTCGCGGTACGGGGCCGGGGCCGCCGGAGCGGAGGGCCCGTCGGACGGATCGGCGGAGGGCTCGGTGGTGGCGGGCGGCGGGGCCGGTGTCATGGGCTGCCGGGCCCACTGGCTCCGGAGCGTGTCGATCTCGCCCTCGGCCGCGTCGGCCGCCTTCACCCCCGTCCACAGCAGGAGGTAGGCGACGAAGAGCACGATCAGGGCGCCCACGGTGATGCAGAGTTCGCTGAAGGTTCTGACGACGAGTCGCACCGACACCGGACGGCCTCCCCGGGGCTCAGCTCGGGCTCACTCCACAGGCTGTGCGTAGTGGAGATCCACTGTGCCCGAGTACCCGGGAAGAGTCACCGCCTCGTTCTCGTCGACTTTCCAGCCCAGCCCGTACGCCTTCACGTACAGCAGGTAGTTCTGGATCGCGGTGGAGTCGTTGAGGGCCCGCTTGAGCTTGCCGGGGTCGCCGACCGCGGTGACCTTGTACGGCGGGGAGTAGACGCGGCCCTGGAGGATCAGGGTGTTGCCCACGCAGCGGACCGCGCTGGTGGAGATCAGCCGCTGGTCCATCACCTGGATTCCGCGGGCCCCGCCCTGCCAGAGCGCGTTCACCACGGCCTGCAGATCCTGCTGGTGGATGACCAGGTCGTTGGGCTGGGGCTCGGGGTAGCCGGGGTTGGCGGTGGCGTCCGGGGGTGCGTCGTCGAGGGTCACGCTGACCGCGTCGCCGCTGATCTTCGTGGTGCCGGCCGCCTTCTCCAGGGCCTTCAGCCGGGCGTCCTCGGCCTTGGTGGAGCCGTCGTCGCGCTGGGCGAGCGCGTCGATGTCCGCACGCACGGCGGCGGCGGAGTCGTTCAGCTCGCCGTTCTTCTCGCTGCGCTCCCTGATCAGGTCGGAGAGCTTGAGCAGCGAGGAGTCGCTGCGCAGATTGGTGCCCTTGGCGGTGTTGGCGCTGGTGACGAAGATGAGTCCGGCCAGGGCGAAAACCGCAGCGGTGAGCCCCCGGACCGCCCACACGGAGGTGCGCCGAGCCGGGCCTTCGGGGGAGTCGGCAGAATTGCTCAACGTACCCTTATCTCATCAGGCGCCAGGGAAGCACTACGCTAACGGACGCTCGGGGGAGGCAGCATTCCCCCTGGCACCCCGCCCCCGGCGCCCGCCACAGATCCCTGCGCGGTCACGCAGCGCATCGACAGGAGAGTCCCTCGTGCCGAAGTCACGTATCCGCAAGAAGGCCGACTTCACGCCGCCCCCGGCGAAGCAGGCAACGGCTATCAAGCTGACCAACCGCAGTTGGGTCGCTCCGGTGATGCTGGCCCTGTTCCTCATCGGGCTGGCCTGGATCGTGGTGTTCTACGTGACCGAAGGCGATCTGCCGGTCGACGCCCTGGGCAACTGGAACATCGTGGTCGGCTTCGGCTTCATCGCCGGCGGCTTCGCCGTGTCGACGCAGTGGAAGTGACGGACCACCTCCCCTCCGCGCAAGCCTTGCCCTGAGTTACCCACAGAGTTATCCACAGCTGGGGGAAAAGGTCAGACGATCTGTGGATAACCTCCACTCAAGTTGACGCCGGTGTGACTGCAGCCTCCCTCATCGAGGGGGGCTGCACCCCGTTGTCCGGGCGGATAGACCCAGCTCAGCGACTACGGGAACGCATGTTCCTCTTGCCATGCACAAGATTCTGCGCACACTGTGGACAACTTCGGTCCGCCTGGGGGTGGAGGGCCCCGTTCCGCACAGGATCCGGCCCTGGATCCGCCCTGGATCCGGCTCAGGCGAGCGCCATCGTCCGGGCGACGATCATCCCGACCGTCGCCAGCAGGACGAGCGCACACGTCCCCGCCTGCACCGCCGTACGCCGCTCACGCGGGGCGTGGACCATGCCGACGGCGATGGCGACACCCGCGATCAGTCCGCCGACGTGCGCCTCCCAGGCGATGCCGCCCCAGGTGAAGGTGAAGACCATGTTGATCGCCAGCAGCACCAGCACCGGACGCATGTCGTAGTTCATCCGGCGCATCAGGACGGCGGTGGCGCCGAAGAGGCCGTAGACCGCGCCGGACGCGCCCAGCGAAGGCTGGTTGGGCGCGGCGATCAGATAGGTGAGGGCGCTGCCCGCGAGGCCGGACAGCAGATAGAGGGCGAGATAGCGGGAGCGCCCGAGCGCGGCCTCCAGCTGTCCGCCGAGCCACCACAGCCCCAGCATGTTGAACCCGATGTGCACCACTTCCTGGTGCAGGAACATCGAGGTCACCAGGCGGTACCACTGGCCCTCGGCGACGCCTTCGATGGATCCCGGCGGCGGGCTCGGGTCCCAGGCCCGCCCGAGCAGCGTCAGATCGTTCACCAGCTCGGGACGGATGCTGACCAGGAGGAAGACGGCGAGATTGACGCCGAGCAGGATCTTGGTGACCAGGCGCGGATCGGCGGCCACCGAGCCGCCCGCCAGCGTGCGCGGCCGGGAGGCCGCCGGGTGGTGTCCGGTGCCCGAACCCTGGCGTACGCAGTCGGGGCACTGGAAGCCGACCGAGGCGCTGACCATGCACTCGGGGCAGATCGGCCGCTCGCAGCGCGTACAGCTGATGCCGGTCCCGCGGTCGGGATGGCGGTAGCAGGTCGGCGTCGGCACACCGCTTCCCGCGGCGGCCCGGTCCCCCGGCGGCTGCTGCTCCATCGGTCCTGGCCTGCCTCTCGGTCCTCGTCACTCGGGCGGCGCGGACAGAGCCGCCCCGCCGGTCCGCTCGGTAACAAGTACGGACGGGCGGGGCGGTTGGTTCCCGCGCCCGACACCCCGGGGGTCTCCCGCTAGGGGGTGTCCGCCGGGCGGCGGTCGGTCAGCGGGTCTCGACGACCACGGACTCGATCACCACGTCCTGCAGCGGACGGTCGGTGCGCGGATTGGTCGGAGTGGCCGCGATGGCGTCGACGACCTTGCGGCCGGCCTCGCCCGCCACCTCGCCGAAGATGGTGTGCTTGCCGGTCAGCCAGGCGGTGGGGGACACGGTCAGGAAGAACTGCGAGCCGTTCGTCCCCGGGCCCGCGTTCGCCATGGCCAGCAGATACGGCTGGGTGAAGCCCAGCTCCGGGTGGAACTCGTCGGCGAACTTGTAGCCGGGACCGCCGGTGCCGTTGCCCAGCGGGTCACCGCCCTGGATCATGAAACCGCTGATGACGCGGTGGAAGACGGTGCCGTCGTACAGCCGGTCCGTGGTCTTCTCGCCCGTCTCCGGGTTGACCCACTCGCGCTGTCCGGTGGCCAGCTCGACGAAGTTCCTGACCGTCTTGGGGGCGTGGTTCGGCAGGAGCCGGATCTCGATGTCGCCCTGACTGGTCTTCAAGGTGGCGTAAAGCTGCTCGGCCACGATCTGCCTTCCTTCGTCCTTCGCCCGCCGCCGAATCCTTCGCCAGCGTCCGCCGATCCTCCCACGGACCGGGAAACGTACGGCCGGATGCCGGGCGAAACGGCGCGTTCACCACCGAACCGTGGCATTGTCGTCGACACACTTCGCATGAACCGTTTTGACCGCAAATGACGATCATGACCCGGATGCCCGTCCCGCATGCCGGGCATGGCCACAACAGGCATGATTTCGAACTGGGCGGACAGGCGGAGTACCTACCCGCCACCAAGGAGGAGGATCTCGTGACCCGCATCGACAGCGTGCGCGCCGCAACCGACTCGGCGAAGGACAGCGCGCAGCACGCCGCGGAAGTGGTGGCGCCCTACGCCGACACGGCCAAGGAGCAGGCGGCCCACTACGCGCACGAGGCGCGCGTACGGCTCGCACCGAAGGTGACGAAGGCGGCCCAGCAGGCCCGTGTCCAGTACGCGTCCCATCTCGCACCGCGCCTCGAACAGGCCCGTTCGCATGTGCCGCCCCGGGTCGACGAGGCCGCGCACCGCGCCGCGGTCTCCACCCGGAAGGCCGCACGGAGCGCCGCCGACTACACCGCGCCCCGCGTCGAGCACGCCCGGGCGGTGGCCCTGCCCGTCGCCGAGCAGGCGTCGGCGCGCAGCGCGGCGGCCCTGGCTGCGCTGCGTACCCAGGTGACCGCCAAGGAGATCCAGAAGCTGGCCAGGAAGCACCAGCGGCGGGCCAAGGCCGGCCGGGCCGCGAAGGGCTTCCTGGTGCTGGGCGTGCTGGCGGGCGGCGCCTATGCCGCCTGGCGCTGGTGGGACAAGCAGGCCAACCCGGACTGGCTGGTCGAGCCGCCCGTCGCCACCGAGGTGGGCGACGAGCGCTCGCCGCTGAGCTCGGTCGACGGCAGCAGCCGGGCCGACCTCGACCCGGAGGTCAAGGCCAAGCAGGACGAGGCCGAGTCGGGCGGGGGGAACACCCCCGGTCGCGACGACCGGCCCTGATCCCGGCTCCCGGAACCCCGGTACCCCGGTACCCCGGAAACAACGAACGCGGCTGCGGCGACCACTCCTGTGGTCGCCGCAGCCGCGTGTGCTTCAGCCGTGTGTCCGGTCGGCCGCCCGGCTCCGCCACGACGGCGGCGCCAGGGCTTCGGCACCCGGCGACGACCGGTGACTATCGGCTCACGGCGAAGCGCATCAGGGCCTGCTCGTCGCCCTGCTTGATCTTCCCGGTCTCGTTGATCACCTGGAGCTTCCAGCCCGCGCCCTCGCGGATCGCCTTGGCGACGGCGACGCCGTTGTCCTGGGTGAGCATGCTCGGCCAGATGTCGGCGACCTGCTGCGTGCTGCCGCCCGTCGCGTCGTACACCTTGAAGCTGATGTTGCGCGCGTTCTTGAACGCGCTGCGCTTCTTGTACGCGGCGGCGATGAAGACGATCGACGTGATGTTCGAAGGAATCTTGGCGAACTCGACGGTCACGGTCTCGTCGTCGCCGTCCCCGTGACCCGTCTGGTTGTCGCCGCTGTGCACCAGCGAGCCGTTGCCCAGCGGGTCCAGGGAGTCCAGCCCGGCCAGCCGTACCGGGTCCCCGCCCTGCAGCGCGATCGCGATCAGGTCGAGGTCCGTGCCGGCCTTCTGCTTGATCTTCCCCATCAGACCGCCGCTGCTGCCGACGGTCGGGTCCCAGGACGCCCCGATGGACAGGTGCGTCACCCCGCCCAGGTCCGCCGGGCCGTCTTCCTTCGTCAACGTGATCATGCCTGAGTCCTTCGGTGGCTCGACTGTTTACGTATGAGTGTGCCTGGTGCCGCCGGTACGAGATGCCCGGAGGCGGTCTGTCTGGAAACGACTCCTGGCGCCGAGACGTTCCATGGCCCTCCGCGACCGGGGTACCGGCGGGGGAAGCAGACGGGACCGAGCCGGGAAGCGGCCCCTGCACGCTGTTTTCACGCCCCGGAGGACAGACCCGGGAGGAACAGCGAAGGGAAACCATGGCCGCGTCATCGCTCGTCGCCCGCTCCCCATCCGCTTTCGGCGGGCTCGGTGCCGAGCTCGAGAAGCTCAGGAACGCCGGGCTCTACCGGGAGTTCACCCCCTGCTCCTACATCGCCCACGACCGCGGGCACGCCATGCACGACGGCCGCCGTATCCAGGTCTGGTGCACCAACGACTACCTGGGCATGAGCCAGCACCCCGAGGTGATGGAGGCACAGATCACCTCCACCGTCCAGCACGGCGTCGGCAACGGCGGCTCCCGCAACATCGCCGGGACCAGCGAGACGCACGCCCGGCTGGAGCGGGAGCTGGCCGAGTGGCACGGCAAGGAACGCGCGCTGGTCTTCAACAGCGGGTACGTCGCCAACTTCGAGACGCTGAGCGTCCTGCTGAAGGCGCTGCCGGACGCCGTGGTCCTCTCCGACGAGCTGAACCACCGGTCGCTGATCGAGGGCATCCGCGCGACCAAGAACACCCGGCACGTGTTCGCCCACAGCGACCTGGCCGCCCTGGAGGAGCTGCTCGCCGGCTACCCCCTGGAACGGCCCAAGCTGATCGTCTTCGAGTCGGTGTACTCGATGGACGGGGACATCGCGCCCATCAGCGAGATCTGCGACCTCGCGGAGCGCTACAACGCCCTCACCTATCTGGACGAGACCCACGCCATCGGAGTCAACGGACCGACCGGGGCGGGCATCTGCGAGGAGATCGGCGACCACCGCGCGACCTTCGTGCAGGGGGTGTTCGGCAAGGCCGTGGGCACCACCGGAGGCTATGTGGCCGGGCCGGACGACGCCCTGGACTACGTACGCTCGCACGCCCCCGGCTTCATCTTCACCACCACCATCCCGCGGTCCAGCCTGGACGCCACCGTGCGCAGCCTGGACATCATCGGCGGTGACACCGGCCGGCTGCTGCGGAAGACGCTGCGGGAGAACGCCGACCGCATGCGCGCCGAACTGGCCCGGCGTGACATCGACTTCATCGCGGCCCCGACCCATCTCGTGCCCATCATCGTGCCGGGCGGCGAACGGGTGAAACAGGTCTCCCGACGACTCCTCGACGAGTTCGGCATCTACGTCCAGCCCGTCAACTACCCCTCCGTGCCCAAGGGAAGCGAACGCTTCCGGGTCACGGTCCAGCCCTTCCGGACCCCCGAGCAGATCGAGGGCTTCGCCGAGGCGATGCACACCTGCCTCACCACCACGTGAAACCACTGTCCGAGGAGAGGAACACCTTCGCCATGTCAACGACCACCCCTGTACAGGTCGAGCAGCTCACGCCGTTCATCGGCTCGGTGATGCTCGGCGTCACCTACGACGACCTGAAGCGCGACGAGGTGTGGCAGACCCTCGTCGACATCGTCCACCAGCGTGAGCTGGTGGTGGTGCGGGGCCTGCGCATCACCCCCGAGCAGCAGGTGGAGCTCGCGGGCCGGCTGGGCACGCCGAAGCCCTTCCTGATGGCGAAGTACCGCCACCCCGAGTTCCCGGAGATCATGATCTCCTCCAACGCCACCCGCGCCGAGAAGCCGATCGGCGTGGCCCGCGTGGGCAACTTCTGGCACCAGGACTCCACGTACCAGCAGAACCCGGCCCCGTACACGATGCTGCACGGGGTGCAGGTGCCCAGCACCAGCGGCCACACGCTGTACGCCAACGCCTGCGACGTGTACGACCGGCTGCCCGAGGAGTGGAAGCAGCGGATCGCCGACCGCACCGCGCTGCACACCGTGAACAAGCGACAGCGCATCGGCAGCGAGCATGTCGGGCTGTCCATCGCCGAGTTCCGGGCGCTCGTCGACCAGGAGTACCCGAAGGTCGAGCACCCGCTGGTGAAGCGCGACCCGGCCAGCGGACGCCAGTACCTCTACGGCGCCCCGGAGTACATGGACTCCGTCGTCGGGTTCGACGCCAACGAGAACGCGGAGTTCTTCGCGCTGCTGGACAGCCTCATCCAGGACCCCGAGCGGGTCTACACGCACCGCTGGACCACCGACGACCTGGTGGTCTGGAAGACGGAGACGACCTATCACGCGGCGACCGCGGTGGCGCCGGACGCCGTCCGCACCGTGCACCGGGTGAGCATCGATGCGGCCGAGCCGTGGGAGGCATAGTCGACTTCGCGGTGAGCTTCCCGTCCGCGACGGCCGACATCCGCGCGATGCACCGCGCCTCGGGTGTCCCCGTCGCGGACATCGCCCGGATCACCCACACCGAGAGCTTCCCGGTGCTGGACGACGGCGAGCCGGCCTGGGAGCTGGCGGTGCGGGCCGCCCGTACGGTGCTGGACCGTACGGCGGCCCCGCCGCACCGCATCCGGCAGGTCCTCTACGCCGGATCCGGGGCCTGGGACCGGCCCTTCTGGTCGCCGGCCGCCAAGGTCGCCGACCGGCTGGGCATCGGCGAGGCGCACTGCTTCGAGGTGGCGAACTTCTGCAACGCCGGGGCGGCGGCCCTGTGGCTGGCCGCCCAGAACCCGGCGCTCGGGCCCGGGGAGTACGCACTCGTGCTGGTCGGCGACCGGCTCAGCACGATGGTGGACTACGCGGATCCGGCGTCCAAGGGCCTGTTCAACTTCGGTGACGCGGCCGCCGCGATCCTGCTGGCGGCCGACGGCGACGCCGCCACCTCCTTCCGGGTCCTGCACTCCGCGATGCGCACGGACCCCAGCTGGTCCGACTACTACCACGGCGAGAGCCGGAACGACCGGGTCGTCATCCGGCGCGGCCCGCACCGCTCCGGCCTGGCGGACGCCTATGTCCGCACCTTCACCGAGCTTGTCCGGCAGACCCTGAAGGAACTGGGCCGGGACATCGACGACGTCGGCCGGCTGCTGATCAACCAGGGCGACCAGAACATGCACGAACGGCTGCTGGACGAGCTGGGCATCCCGGCATCGCGCAGCGTCTTCAACTACCACCGGTTCGGCCACATGGGCGGGGCCGACCCCTTCATCGCCCTGCGCGACCTCAGCGACGACGGACTTCTGAGCTCCGGCGACCTGATCCTGCTGGCCACCAGCGGCATGGGTTTCAGCTGGGGGATCACCGCCCTCGAATACCAAGGATGAGAGCCGTGCGCCCATGAGTACGCCCTTGAAGATTCTTGTCATCCACCAGGTTCCGTACCAGAAGATCTCGTACGACCGGGGCATCGACCACGACGTGCACCACGTCACCTACATCGGACGCGCCACGGCGATGGAGAACCTTCCCGACACCCTGCGGTGCGAGCGCGTCGTGCTCGGCGACGACGAGGACCTGGTCGCCGGGATCACCGCGCGCACCGCCCCGGCCGACGGCTTCGACAAGGTGCTGGCCCTGTCCGAGTTCGGGATCCTCGAAGCCACCCGGGTCCGGCTCCACCTGGGGCTTCCCGGACCCTCCGAGGAGCAGATCCGGCTGGTGCGGGACAAGGTTCTGATGAAGGAGGCCCTGCGCGGGTCCGGCATCCGGCTGCCGCGCTTCGTGGACGCGCCGCCGTCCTGCGGCCCGCTGCCGTGGCAGGGCCGGACCGTGGTCAAGCCCCGGCAGGGCGCGTCCAGCGAGAACGTGATGATCTTCGACAGCGCCCGTGAGGCCCTCGGCGCGTACCGCAGGCTGCCCGAGCCGCACGACTACCAGATCGAGGAGTACGTCGAGGGCGAACTCCACCACGCCGACGGGCTCGTCGCGAACGGCGTCCTGACCGATCTGGTGGTCAGCCGCTACGTCAACAAGCCCGCCGAGTACCTCGACGGCAGCCCGCTCGGATCGCACCAGATCCACCGCACCGAGGAGCACTGGACGTTCACCTCCCGGGTCGTCGAGGCGCTCGGCATCACCGAGGGCTGCGTCCATCTGGAGTTCTTCACCACGGCCGACGGCGAGACGGTCTTCCTGGAGATCGCCAACCGGGTCGGCGGCGGCGGCATCGTCACCATGCACCACCGCCACACCGGGGTGCATCTGCCCACCCACGAGATCGCCCTGCGCCTGGGGCTCCCCCGGCCCGCGCCGGACGCCGCATCCGGCCTCCACCACGGCTGGGTGGCGCTGCCCGGACACCAGCTGCCGGCCGGCAGCACGGTCCGCGTCGAGATCCCCGACGAGCTGCGCGCCGATCCGTGCGTGGACCGGATCCATCTGCTCGACCCCGAGCTGCCGCTCCCCGACCACGTCACCTACCAGGAATGGGAGGTTCCGGTGTTCATCGAGGCCTCGCACACCGACCCGGAGAAGCTCGGCGCCTTCCTGCGCACCTGCGCCCGGCGCATCACCCTGCACCACACCGCGCACCAGGAACCGGCCCGGGCGGAGGCGACCCTGTGAGGCACTACCCCACCGACCTGCTGCTCGCCGTCGAAGAGGCGGCGGCCCCGCTGACCGCACTGCTGCGGCGCGAGAAACTCGACGGTCTCGTCCCCCTGCTGGACGGCGCACCGCTCGCCGAGGCGCTCGACGAACTGCTCGGCGGGCTCAGCCAGTACCCCTGGCAGCCCCTCGCCGACACCAACGACGTGTACGAACTCCGGCCCGCCGGGGCGGTCGCCCTCGACGACCACCGGCCCGGCAATACCCTGCGCGGACTGCTGTACGCCTGGGCCACCGGCAACACCGTGGTGATCCGCAGCAGCCGCCCCGCCCTGTGGCAGGAGGTGCTGGAGACCCTGCGCGGCACCGGTCTGCCGCTGCCCGACGGCCGGGTCACCGGTCCGGACGCCCCGGCCGACGCCCTGCCGGTCACCGTGCCCGACCTGGTGCCCGTGCCCGGCGACCGGCCGCCCCCGGCGTGGTGGGACGAGCAGCTGTACGCCCCGTCCCGTACCCCGGGCGAACCGGCCATCGGCATCGCGGTCCCGGCCTCCGGCGACGGCCTCCCGGCGCCCGTCAGCGCCCTCGACGCCCGCGACGACTGGACGCGGGGCCTGCTGCGCCGGGTGTATCTGCCCGGCACCACGCTGGCCGCCGTCCGCAACGCCGACCCCGAGCGCACCGGGCGGCTCGACGCCAAGCTGCGCTATCTCCTCGGCACGGCCCGCCGCGCCCCGTACTACCGCGACCTGCCCCGGGTGCGCGGCACCGCGGAGCTGGACCGGCTCCCGATGCTCACCAAGGACCTGCTCGAAGCGCACTCCCTGCCGCGCTCCGCCGACCTGTCCAGCGGCGCCCGCCCCAGCGGAGAGGTGCTGCGCAGCGGCGCCACCAGCGGCGAGCCCCGCTATGTCGTCTTCTCCCGCACCGACTGGGAGAACATGGTCCGCGAGGCGCTGCCCGTCCTGCGGGAGCTGGGCGTGCGCAACGGCGACCGGGTCGTCAACACCCTGATCGGCGGCAGCATGTACGGCGGGCTGCTGACCAGCGCGAGCGAGCTGACCCGGCTCCCGGTGGAGGCGTACTCCACCGGTCAGCAGATCACGGTCGACCTGCTGCTGAAGCTGGTCGACCACTTCGACGCCAACGTCCTGCTGGGCCAGCCCGCGCTGATCCTGCCGCTGCTGCGCGACGCCAGGAAGCAGCACCCGGGGCTGCGCATCGAGACGGTCATCTACGGCGGCACGGCGATGACCGAGTCCGACAAGAAGTGGCTCCGCACGGAGCTCGGCACCCGGAAGATCACCAGCATCCTCGCGGCCAACGACGGTGCCCAGCTCGGCTACCAGTGCGGTGAACTGGGCGGCACGCTGCACCACCTCAACGACGACTACAACCTCATCGAGGTCGTCGACGACGAAGGCCGGCCGCTGCCCGACGGCGAGAGCGGGGAACTGCTCGTCACCAGTCTGCAGAAGTTCGAGGGCCCGCTGATCCGCTACCGGATCGGGGACGTCGGACGGATCGTCGAACGGGACTGCGCCTGCGGCGTCTCGGGCCGCACCCTGGAGTACCTGGGCCGCTCCGACGGCCTGCTCCGGTTCAAGTCCTGCACGGTCCACCACCACGAGGTCCTCGCGGCCCTGGAGACCTTCCAGGTCTCGCAGCTGCAGCTCGAACTGGACACCCGGGAGCACCGGGAGACGCTGATCCTGCGCACCGAGTCCCCGGAGCCGCTGGACGAGGCCCGCGTGCGCGCCCATCTGACCAGCACGCTCCCGGCCCTGAGCGACGAGCAGCTGTACGACGACAGCCTGTCCGCCTTCGAGCTGGTCGTCGAGTGCCTGGCCGAGGGGGAGCTGCCCCGGAACCCGGTCAGCGCCAAGATCCGCCCGGTCATCGACCGCCGCGTGACACAGCCCAGCCCCAGCCCCTCCCCCTCCCGACGACGGACGCCGCAAGGATGATGACGACCATCGCGACCACTCAGACACCGGCCCGCATCACGGAGCTCCTGGACCGGGAACTCGCCCGCCCCGGCAGCGAACTGGCTGAAATCGACCTGAACAGCGGCCGTTTCGAGCGGCTGCACACCTTCGGCGCCCCTCGCCTCTCCAGGCCCCTGCTGCTGGGGGCCGGTGAGATACGCGCGCTCGGCGAGGACCTGATGGTCCTGGTCGGCCTGCTCACCACCGCGCATCTGCGGCTCTTCGACGGCGACCCCCGGCGGCTCGCCACGGAGCTCGGCATTCCCGAGGTCCAGGCCCGGCTCATGTGCCGCCCCCGGACCCGGCCCGCGCCGCCCTTCGGGCGCATCGACGCCTACCACGACGGCGCGTCGCTGAAGGTCCTGGAGGTGAACGCCTCCAGCGACGCGGGCGGCGCCCACTGGGTGAGCGAGATCCCGGAGGCGTTGCGGGAGTTCCCGCGGTTCCGGGACTTCGCCGACACGCACGGCCTGCGGCACACGGACACCGTGGGCATGCTGGCCGACGCGCTGCGGGAGGTGGCCGCACCGGTGACTTCCGGCCACGACCCGGTGGTGGCGGTCCTCGAAGGTCCGGGCGGGCTCGCGGAGTACGGCGACGCGTGGCGCCCGCTGACGGAAGCGCTGCGGCTGCGGGGTCTCGACTGCCACCTCGGCGAGATCACCGACGTGACCTTCCGCGACGGCCGGGTGCTGCTCGGGGACGTACCGGTGGACGTGGTCTTCCGGGTGTTCTCGCTGGACCAGGTCACCGCGGACGCCGAGAACACGGAGAAGACCGAACGCCTCCTCGCGGCCCACGAGGACGGCCGGGTGGCCCTGTGGATCACCCCGCAGGCCGGCGACAACAAACGCTTCCTCGCCCACCTCTCCGACCCCCGGCTGCGCGGCCACCTCAGCGACGAGGAGCGGCGCGTCGTGGACCGCAGGCTGCCCTGGACCCGCGCCCTGCCCGACGAGGCGGCCCTGGACGGGGACCGGGAGCTGGCCGAGCAGCTGCGCGACGAGCGCGAGCGCCTCATCCTCAAGCCCGACACCGGCTTCGGCGGCCAGGGCATCGTCCGGGGCTGGGAGACCGACGACGACGCGTGGTGGCGGGCGCTGCGCGCGGCGGCGGCCGGAGGAGCGGTGGTGCAGCGGCGCGTCGTGCCCCGGGCCGAGCGGCTGTACGACCCCGCCACCGGGCGCACCGCGGACTGGGAGGCCTGTTGGGGGATGTTCTACCTGCCCTCCGGATACGCGGGCGGCGGCGGCCGGCTCATACCCGTGGGCGCCCCCTCCGACATCCCTCTGGAGCAGCGGCGCGTCGCCGGCCTGTTCCTCTGCCCCGACGACGCGACGGGCGCGCCGGCCGCGACCGCCGCGGGAGGTGCCACCCGATGACGTCCGACGTGCTCGACCCCTCTCCTCCCACGAAGAAGCAGCGCCACCGGCTGGGCCGCGACTACGGCTTCCAGGTGTCGGCCTACTCGGTCCAGACGCTGGGCGAAGGCGTCATCATCGCGACGCTGCCGCTGCTCGCCAGCAAGATCACCGAGGACCCCCGGCTGATCTCCTGGGTGAGCGTGGCCCATGAGCTGCCCTGGCTGCTGCTGGCCCTGCCCTGCGGCGTGCTGGTGGACCGCTTCGACCGCCGGAAGCTGATGCTCCGCACCCAGGCCGCCCAGGGCGGGCTGCTGTTCTGCTTCGCGATGCTGGCGTCCTTCGGGTTCGTCCAGCTGTGGATGGTGTATCTGCTGGCGTTCCTGCTGTGCACCGGCGACATCCTGTTCACCGGCGCCAGCCGGGCGATGATCCCCAACCTGGTGCCGCGCAGCCGGCTGGAGACCGCCAACGGGCGGATCGTGACCGCCGAGACGATCGGCAAGCAGTTCGCCGGACCGCCGCTGGGCACCGCGCTGTTCGCCTTCGCCCTGCCGCTGCCGCTGTGGTTCAACGCGATCACCTATCTGGCCTCGCTGGTGCTCCTGATGCGGATCAACGGCGCGGGCGGCCGGTTCCAGCCGGAGCGCCCGGACCTGGAGGAGGGCCGGGAGCGGCCGAAGCTGCTGGCCGAGGCGACGGAGGGGCTGCGCTATGTGATGCGGCACCGGGTGCTCGGCGTGATCGTGGCGATGGCCGCCGTCTCCAACTTCGGTGCGCTGATGGCCCTGTCGATCCAGGTGCTCTTCGCCCAGCAGGTCCTGGGCGTCGGGGACATGGGGTACGGACTGCTGCTGGCCGCCATGGCGACCGGCGGGGTGGCGGGCGCGCTCGTCAGCGAGCGGATCGTCCGGTGGCTCGGGGCGCGGAAGGTGGCCGTCACCGTCTCGCTCGGCAGCTCGCTCAGCCTGATGGCGATCGGGCTGATCGGCCGTCAGCCCTGGGTGGTCGTGCTGCTGTTCTGCGTCTGGTCCGCCGGTCTCGCGGTGTGGAACGTGATGGCCGCATCCGTCAGCCAGCGCCTCACCCCGGACGACCTGCGCGGCAGGGTCAGCGCCGGTTCGCGCATGGTCTGCTTCGGGGCGCTGCCGCTGGGGGCCTTCGTCGGCGGGTTCGTCGCCGCCGAGTTCGGCCTGGCCGCGCCCTGGATCGCCGGGGGCGCCGTCCACCTCGCCGCCACGATCCTGCTGGCCCCCGCCATCCTGCGCTGGCCGGACGAGGCCGTCGGCGCCGTACCGGAGGAGGAGGCCGGGGAGCCGGATCCGGCGGCGCACGAGGCGCCGGACACCGGGTCGGGGAGCGGACAGCCGTGACCCCGTGCCAGAACTCCGGACCGCTCATGGAAGCCGTACGTTCCCAGCGGCGCGGTGACGCCGACGCACCGCCGCACGAGGGGGAGTTCAGTGTCAGCACGCTCTCCCTGGACGGCCGGCACCTCACCCTGGGCGTCACGGCACGGCGGCCCGCCGGGTACGTCCATCCGGCGCCGCTGCCCGATCCCGACCGGGCCGCCGCCGAGGAGCAGTCGCACGCCCTGCTGCGACGGGCGGGCCATCGCACGGGGCCCGTACATGTCGAGTTCGTGAACACATCCGGCGGGCCCGTGCTGGTGCGGGCCCGGCCCGGGCACGGCGGCGCCAGGATCCCGTTCCTGATCGAACTCTCCCGGGGCGTCGTGCTGTCCCGGGACGGGAACGGAGGTCCGTGGCACGACGAGCCCGCCCGGCTGCCGCCCCCGTACCGCTGTGCGGAGATCGGCTTCTTCCGGGTGCCGGCGGGCCGGCTGTGGTCCGTCGCGGGGCTCGACAGCATCAGCGTCCTGCCGTACGTGCACGCGGTGCGCTTCCCGTTCGGGACCGGTGCGGTGGTGCCGCCGGCGGCCGAGGACGGCGCCACTGCCGACACCGGACACGGCTATGTGGTGGTCACCGGCGGCTCGCAGCGGGAGACCGCCCGGCGGGTGGGCCATGTCCGGACGCTGCTCCGCACGGACGTACGCCCTGGCGGGGAGCCCGGCGCCCGGGAGGCGGGGCGGCCGCGGACCTGATCTCCGGAGCGTCGGCCGGTCATGGCGGGGCGCCGGGTGCCGAGACGGGAACGGAACGGGAACGGCGCGCGGCAGTCTTCCTCCTGCGAAGCACGACCGACACCCACAGGGGGAACAGAAAATGCGCGGTACCACCAGATTCGCAGGGCTCGTAGCACTCGCCGCGGCAGCGGTGCTCATCTGGGGCGGCGCCGCCCCGTTCGGCGCGGAGGCGACGGACACCCGGTCGGCGTCCTCGGCCCAGGCAGCCCCGGCGGCCGGTGACGACGGCAAGCTGGAGGACAACAAGGGCAACGGCTGAGCCAACCGGCCCCCGAGTGCGCCCCCTTGCGCGCCCCTCGTACGCCCCGAACTTCTCGGGCGAGGCGTGGTTGACACAACTCCGGTGCGGATCGATCCTCACGTTGGATGGTACGTATCTGCGGGGGGCAGCACATCACCATGGGCGAAAGAGCACGCACGGGGACGCTCACGAAGCCGACTTTCCAGATCCTCGGCGCTCTGAAGGGGTGGCAGGGCGAGCAGCCACTACGGCTGGGCGGGCGGCTGCGCGAACGCACGCTGACGATGCTGCTGCTGGAAGCCAACCGCGTCATCCCGGTGCACCGGCTGGTGGACGCCGGCTGGGACGACGCGCCACCCAGCAGCGCCGCCCACCAGGTGCGCAAGGCCATAGCGGAGCTGCGGCAGAACATCCCGTACGGCCTCGAGACCATCGTCACCGACGGGCCCGGCTACCGGGCCTGCGTCACCCCGGAACAGGTCGACCTCGGCCGGTATCTGACCCTGCTGGGGCAGGCCCGGGAGGCGAAGGCGCGCGGCGAGTCCGCCACCACCGCCGACCGCCTCCACCAGGCCCTCGAACTCTGGCGCGGCCCCGTCCTGGCGGGCGAGGGCGGGCCGGTGATCAACGGTGCGTCGGCGGCCCTGGAGGAGCAGCATCTCGGCGCCACGGAGCAGCTGTTCGAGCTGCGGCTGGACGCCGGCAAGGACGCCGAGATCATCGGCGCGCTGCGCACCCTCGTCCAGCGGCACCCGCTGCGCGAGACCCTGCGCCGCCAGCTGATGCTGGCGCTGTACCGCACGGGTCAGCAGGCGGAGGCGCTGGAGGAGTACGGGCGGGCCCGGACGCTGCTGGCCGAGGAGTTCGGCATCGACCCCAGCGCCGAGCTGTCCGGCCTGTACGAGCGCATACTGCGGCAGAGCGCCGACCTCGCCCCGCTCCGACACCCGGCGGCCGTGCCGCCCGCGTCCGCGCCGGAGGAACCGGCGGAGACGACCGGACCGGCGGGAGAGCGGGGAGCGCCGGGCGCACCGGGCCACACCGCCCACACCGGCTATACGAGATCGGCGGGGCCGGCGGCCGTGGAGGCCGACGAGCCCAACACCCTGCCCTACGGCCTGCAGGACTTCTCCGGACGGGCCACCGAACTCGACTGGATCCGGGACGCCGCGGAGCGCACCCGGGGGCAGTCGGCCCATATCGTCGCCATCGACGGCATGGGCGGCAGCGGCAAGACCGCACTGGCAGCGCGCGCGGCCTGGCAGCTCGCCGAGTGGTATCCGGACGGTCAACTGTTCATCGATCTGCGGGGGTTCACCCCGGGGCAGGAGCCGCTCTCCCCGTCGGCCGCCCATGAGGCGCTGCTGGCCATGGCCGGGGTGTCGGGCACGGAACTGCCGGCGACCGCCGCGGGCCGGGCCGCACTCTGGCAGTCGGTCACCCGGCGGCGCAGACTCGTCGTCGTCCTCGACAACGCCGCCGACTCCGAGCAGGTGCGCTCCCTCATCCCGTCCTCACCGCACTGCCTCACCCTGATCACCAGCCGCCCCCGCCTGGTCGACCTGGACGCCGTCGAGTGGCTCTCCCTCGACGTGCTGCCCGAGCAGGACGGCATAGAGCTGATCAAACGGATCGTCGGGGCCGGGCGGGTCGACCGCGAGCCGGACGCCGTGATCGAACTCGTACGGCTGTGCGGCCGCCTTCCGCTGGCGATCCGCATCGCCGCCGGCCGGCTCCGCAACCGCACCAACTGGACGGTGCGGCGGCTGGTGGAACGGCTCGACGACGACGCGCGGCGGCTGGCCGAGCTCAGCTCCGGCGGCCGGAGCGTGGCCGGGGTGCTGCGGCTGTCGTACGACTCCATGCCGCCGGAACAGCGCACCGGTCTGCGTCTGCTGAGCCTGCACCCGGGCCGGGTGATCGGGACCGAGGACGCGGCGGCGCTGCTGGGCACCGGCACCGAGGACGCCGAGAAGCTGATGGAAGCCCTCACCGACGCACATCTGCTCCAGGAGAACCGGCCGGGCTGGTACACCCTCCACGATCTCGTCCGCAGTTTCGCGGGCGGCCTGTCCGACGAGAGCACCGCGCCGGAGGACGCCGCGGCGACCCGGCGGCTGCTCGACCACTACGTCCACACGGCGGAACGGGCCAACGCCACCCTCTTCCCGGAGCGGGTCCCGTACGGCGACTTCCTGCCCCCGGGCCGCTCGCTGCACCCCGGCTTCGGCAGCAGGGACGACGCGCTGGCCTGGCTGGACCTGCACCGCGACGACCTGCTCGCCGCGGTGGAGGTCGCCCACGCGCACGGGCTGCCGCGCCATGCGGCCACCCTGCCGCGCGAGCTGGGCTTCCACTCCGACATCAGGAACTACCCGCGCATGGCCTGTACCGCCTACCGCAGGGCGGTCGACGCCTCACGGCAGCTGGAGGACGTCGCCCTGCTGCGGCTCAACCTCACCAACCTGGCCATGCACCTGTGGCCGCTGGGTCGCTTCCGGGAGAGCGTGGCCTGCCTGGAGGAGGCCAGGGTCCTCGCGCGCGAGCTCCGCGACGAACGCGCGGAGGCGGCGTGCCTGGGCGGTCTGGGGCAGAACTACAACAGCCTCGGAGACTTCCCCGCCGCGCTCCGCCACACCGAGGAGGCGGCCCGGATGGAGGCCCGGCTCGGCCTGGTCCGGGGCCTCGCCTCGTCGTTGAACATCCTCAGCTCCGTCCGCCTGCGCACCGGCCGTTTCATCGAGGCCGCGGAGGCGGCCGAGGAGTCCATCAAGATCTTCGAGTCGACCGGAGAGACCCACAACTCCGCCCTCGGCCTCACCCACCTGGCGCTCGCCCGCACCGCACTGGGCGACCCGGAGGAGGCGGCGAACCTCCTCACGGCGGCCCAGGACCTCTGCGAGCAGGTGCACAGCCCCGCCAACACGGCGTTCGTCCTGGCCTGCTCCGCCGATGTCATGACCCTGCTCGACAGGGCGGACACGGCCCTCACCCTGATCGACCGCGCCCGGGCCCTGGTGCAACAGGCGGATGTGGCCGTACGCCAGGCGGCGGTGATGAACGCCGCGGGCCGGGTCCACCGCGCCCTGGGCGAACCGGCCGAAGCCCTCCGGTACCACCGGCAGGCCCGGGACCTCTCGGCCGGCATCGGCTTCCGCTTCGAGGAAGCACTCGCCCTGGACGGCATGGCCAAGGCCCACGCGCAGTCGCGGGAACCCACCGAGGCGGCCGACTGCCGGCACCGGGCGGACGCGCTGTTCGCGTCCATGGGCGTACCGGAGGGCCCACGCACCCTGTTCTGAGACCTGTGGCGGCCCGGGCGGCCCGGCCCTCTCGCACCCGACGGCCCGGGGCACGATGCCGGCCGGCCGGATCAGACCAGGAGGCGTCCCGCGGCGGACTCCCGTGCCGCCCGCGACTTCCGGAGATCCCGTGCGACCACCGCCTTCTGGAGCCAGCGGTCGGCTCCGTCGTAACGTGCCGTGAACGCGCGACGCCCGTGCACGGCATGGTAGTTGTCGACGACCAACAGGCATCCCGCTTCCACCACCACGTCCTGCTGCACCCGTTCCAGCTCCGTCACCAACTCCTTGAGCGCCACCTCCGCTTCGGCGTCGCCGTCCAGGCAGCGCATGAAGAACGGATCGATGCGCAGGTACGGGGCGTCCTCGGCGCCGAAGAGCACGGCGACGGGCTCGGGGTGGTCCCTCATCGCGCGCACCCGCAGCAGCCCCGGGTCGTCGGGCCGCTGGACCGCGAGCTGCCGCAGGTGCTCGTCGTCGGGAAGGATGTAGAACCGCGGCTCCGCCAGCACCTGTCGCGCTTCGGCCGGCAGGTCCACGTCCTTGACCGAGGCGAGTGTGGTCGGCACCCGGTCGTGGTTGCGGATGCCGAAGAGAGCCAGGTAGTCGCAGCGGTAGGGGTGGAATGCGTCCTCGGTGTGCCATTCGAGGAGCACGTCGCTGCCGTGGCCGCTCTGTTCGTCCTCCTCGCCCTCGATGGGCAGCACGTTCTGGATCATCCGTCCGGACTGCAGCGTGGGCCAGCTGAACACTTCGCCGAGGCACTGTCCCATCAGCGCGAGGAAGAGCTCTTCCCGGCGGGTACGTCCGGCGGCCGCGGCCTCGGCCCAGTTGCCGGGGGTCGGGCCGACGGCTTCGTCGTCGACGCCGAAGCCGCGCAGCAGGAAGCCGGCCGCCGCGTCATCACGTCGGAATTCCTCCAGGAACCGGCGAAGTCCGATCGGCGCCTTCGACACCAGCTCCCAGGCGTTGTCGTAGAACGCCTGCTCGCCGGGATCGCGCTGTGCCACGTTCGGGTCGGCGAGCAACCGCTCGAGGGACGATATCTCGTCGGCGGAGAGCTCGTAGCTCAGAATGCCGCGGTACTGACTCATGGGCGCCTCAATTCTCGTGTCGAATGGTTGCTGTCAGCCGTTGAAGACCGGCGCAAAAGACGATCCTGCTGTTCTTTCGCTGTGCCGCCGTCAGGCACCCACCACGGGATGTGATCACCGAGAGATTCGATCGGCATGACGGCCTTGAACATGTCGTTCTCCACATTGGCCAGTCGCGCGTCGTACGGTTTACCGACCGCGGCGAAAGCGCGATGGATTCCGGCACGTTTCCGGTCGATGGATCTGGCATTCCGGTCGAAAGTGCTGGCGGGTTGCAGCAGAAAGTAGATCCGTTGATCTCCGTAGGTGTGCCGCGGTGATGTATCCGGATAGCAGGGGGCGAAGGAGACCAGGAAGAACAGTTCACCTTCGATCATCGCGTACCAGCGTTCATCAGGCCGCGGATCTTCGGGAATGTATACGCTTGAGAACATCCGGGCGAGCGTGATGTAGAAGCGTCGGGTGAGCTCCGTCAGCGCGTCCAGCGTGCTACCGAGCGTCGTATCCTCGAAGGTGATGATCATGCCGTCGAGTGACTGCTCGGCGGCCGTTCGGAAGAAGTCCGCGATGATGTCGCGGTGCTGCGTCAGCTCGTTCTCGACGTCATCGGTCCTGATGGTGACCCCGGGCCCCATCTTCGACGGCTTGGCGAAGGGGCAGTACGTCTTCTCCGTGATCTCTTCGAAGCTCATTCCCAACTCCCCACCTTCACCGGTTCCGCGCCCACCTGCGCAGGTTCGCGATGGGCCGCCGTGGCC
The DNA here is from genome assembly GCF_056172905.1 of Streptomyces sp. iso_384. Lineage (NCBI taxonomy): Bacteria > Bacillati > Actinomycetota > Actinomycetes > Kitasatosporales > Streptomycetaceae > Streptomyces > Streptomyces sp. iso_384. The sequence goes on along the minus strand of NZ_JBWBTT010000001.1, from coordinate 44,804 downwards.
CGGCAGCCGATGACGAAGAACCACCAGCTGGCCACCACGATGGCGATCAGGACGTAGAACATCGCGGCCGGCACGAAATGCTGGAGAAGGAAACCGCAGAGTATCGGCCCCAGTGCTATGCCGATATGGATGAGATTCTGTGCGCCGAAATAGCTGCCGCGCAGGTTGTCGGGAGCGATGGAGTCGATGAAGGTGAACTCCGCCGGCACCAGAATGACCTCGCCAAGGCTGAAGATCACCACAGCGATGACGATGATGGCCGCATTCGTGGACAACGACAGCCCGACCAGCCCGACGACGAAGGCGCCGATCCCGACGGTCAGCCACTTCAGGAGGTTGTCCTGCCTCAGGCGGCTGCCGAGGGCGTACTGGGCGCCGATGACCGTGATGGCGTTGGCGGCGGAGATATAGGCGACCAGCTTGTAGGCGGTGTCGCGGTCCTCCACCAGGACGAGGTACTGCGACATGAAGGTCAGGAGCGGCCCGTACACCACGATGCTGAAGATTCCACCGATGGTGAAGTAGGTCAGCCGCCGGTCCGCCCCCATCACCTTCAGGACTTCACGGAACTTGGGAGTCTCTTCCTTGTCCTGCTTCTCCGCACTCTGCTCTGCTGCACCGGCCGGTTCCTTCGTGCCGCTGTCGGCGGGCACGAACCGGTGACGAAAGATCACCAGAGGGACCAAGGAGGCGCCGATGACAGTGATGCTGAGAAAAAACGGTCCACTGGATCCGGCCGCGACCGCTGCAATTCCCAGGAAGGGGCCTGCCGCTGCACCTATGTTCTGCAACGAATAGCGCAGAGAGAACACCTTGATGCGATTCTCGGACGGCACCAGTTCGGAGAGCAGGGCATTACCGGTGACGCCCATCCACCAGGAGGCGATGTTGGTCAGCAGCAGGATGACCGTAACGGCGACCGGATCGTGGAACATCGTCAGGCTGAGGTAGAGCAGCATGACCGCGACGTCCAGCACGATGACCAGGTCGACTTTCCTGACCCGGTCCGCGATATAGCCACCGTAAACGCTCGCCAGCGTGCCGACCAGTACGCTGCCGCCGATCACGTACCCGATGGTGGCGCCGTCCATGCCCACCGTGTCGTACAGGTAGATGGGCATGTAGGCCAGGATCGCGAAGGAGCTCAGGCTTCGTGCGGCAGTGGAGGCCAGCAGGACCTTCATCGCGAACGGAAGGCCACGAACCATCGTCAGGAAATTCTTCATCCGTTTTCCCCTGCCGCGATCGTCTCGAGCGTACCGATGATGGACTCCTTGATCTCGTCGATCTGGTCTTCGTCGAACAGATGAGGGTGGTATCCGACGGTAAATCTGATGCGCAGGCCCGGAGTTACCGTGATGCCGAGCGGGTAGTGCGGAAGCCCCTCCGCACCGTGCACCCGTTCACGCACCCGCAGTCCGCCGGTCTCGCTCTCGTCAAGAGAATCCGCGGGGTAGCTCTGGAACACGTAGCAGGCGTCGAACAGTTCGCCCGCCCCGAGCAGTCGCTGAATTTCGGTGAGTTCGATGGAGCGGTGCGGGAATATGTCCAGCTGTGATTCCTGCACCCGCGCCATGGTGGCGCCGAGGGGTTCGCCCGGGCGGATACGCACGCGCAGCGGCACGGTGTTGAGCAGCAGCCCGACCATGGACTCGACGCCGTCGAGTTCGGCCGGCCGTTCGGAGACGGTGTTGCCGAACAGCACGTCGTCCCGCCCGGTGAGACGGGCGAGCGCGATGCCCCACGCCGTCTGGAGCGCTGTGTTGAGAGTGATCCCGGCCTGTGCGCACCGCTGCCGCAGCGATCCGGTCAGCTCCGGTGTGAGTGCGACACCCAGGGTGCGCAGCGGGACGTCCGGCGCCGGCTTGGCGGCATGGACCCTGGTCGGGCCGTCGACGTCCGTCAGATAGCTTCGCCATGCCGACACCGCGGCATCGCGGTCGCACGACGCGAGCCACGCCAGGTAGTCACGGAAGGGCGGCGCCGCCGGCAGCCGTTCGCCGCGGTACAGGGCGAACAGCTCCCGCCACACCAGCGAGTTCGACCAGCCGTCCAGCAGGATGTGGTGGTCCCCGACGATCAGCCGGTGCCGCTCCGCTCCGAGGCGCAGCAGGGTGAAGCGCATCAGCGCGGGCACCGACAGGTCGAACCGCCGGTCCCGGTCCGCAGCGAGGATCTCCGCCTCCCGGTGCTCCTGCTCGGCCGGTGCGAGCCGGGACAGATCGTGCACGGTCCACTCCACCTCCACCTGTTCCCGCACCACCTGCACCGGGGCCTGAAGGCCTCTGTGGGTGAAGCCGGCGCGCAGGTTGGGGTGTCTCCTGAGGAGGGCGTGCGCCGCCTGCCGCAGCCGCTCGGTGTCCAGCGGCCCGTCCAGGTCGAACAGGCTCTGTCGCTGATAGGGATCAGGGCCCTGGTGGCCGGCGGCGGTGTGCAGCAGGAAGCCCTGCTGGAGCGGGGTGAGCGGCAGGATGTCGCAGAGGCCGGGGTAGTCGGTCTCCAACTGGTTGATGGCCGACTGCCTGGCATCGACCAGGGCGACGTCCGATGGAGTCAGCCCACCGAGCTCCGGATGCTCCGCGAGGTCTGCCAGCGCGACCAGGAAGGTCACCCACCGGTCGGCGAGCGCCGCCACAGCGGCTTCCGTGAACCGGGTGGCGTCCCAGGACCAGCTGGTCTCCAGAGCCCTGCCGTCATCGGCCGTCCGGACATCGATGCCGAGAGCGGGTTCCGTACCGTCGTCCCCGAAGCGCACGCTGCCGTCGGCAGGAGCCGTACCGGTGGGCATCACCCGGCAGCGCACCTGCGAAGCCCCGTACGAGGACAGTCGCCGCGCGGCCGCCGGGTCGGCGAGCAGCGCGGAGTAGTTCCGGCCGTCCTCCGGTACGGCGCGTACCTGCTCCTTGACCCGCTTCAGCACCCGCGCCAGCTCCTGCGGTTCGGCCAGAACCCTGTCCAGGTCCGGGGCGCCCGGATTGAGACGGACCGGGTGCGCGGCCGGCGAGCCCGCCGTGGCCAGGTCGAGTCGCAGCCAGGCTCCGGCCCCGGGCAGCTGCGTCCGGCGCCACTCGATGAGCACCGGCGCGAGCGCGGCCAGCGCGATGTGTTCGGGGCCGCAGCGGTACAGGCGCGGCAGGCCGGTCAGCAGCCGCTCGGCGTCCTTGCCGACCACCCGCCGGGTGATGCGCCGCCGGTCCACGGCGGGTGAGGCGTCGGACGCCGGGTAGGCCGGATCGGGGGTCCGCAGGATCTTCTCCCAGGCATCGACGTCCACGGCCGCGCCGTCGCTCGCCGGGTGCGCCTCGGCGTGCTGAGCGGCCCGGGCCACCAGAGCCTCGACCGTCTGCTCGTGGAACACATCGCGCGGGGTGATCCGGAAGCCCTCTGCGCGTGCCCTGCTGACGAGCTGGATGGACCGGATGCTGTCGCCGCCGAGGTCGAAGAAGCGGTCATCCGCGCCGACCGCCGCCAGGCCGAGCACGTCGGCGAAGAGCGCCGCCATCGTGGCCTCCTGCGGCGTGGCCGGCGGCCGTCCCGCCCGGGAGCCGAACTCGGGAGCGGGCAGCTGCCGGGTGTCCAGCTTGCCGTTGGGCGTCAACGGCAACGCGTCCAGTACGACGACGGCGGCGGGCACCATGTGGTCCGGCAGCCGCCGGGCCGCATGGCGGCGCAGTGCGGTGGCGAGGTTGCGGCCGCGATCGGCGGCCTGCGGGTCGTTGGCAAGCTCCCGCAGCGGGCGCTCGTCCTCGTCCGCGGCCAGGAACACATCGGTGAGCCCCTGCCCCGCGGCCCGCCCGGCAGCGAGGAACACCACGTCGAACCGGTCGCCTTCCTCGGTGTCGGTCCACGTCGGATGCACGGTGTAGCCGAGCCGGGCGCCGAGCTCGCACAGGGTCTCGGGGTCGACCCCGGACCGTACGTCTGCGGCCTCGGACAGGCTGCGCACGAGAGCGCCGGCCCCGGCAGCCACCCGCTGCGCGGTCGCCACCTTCGCCGTCACCCGGCCGTTGGGCACACCGGTGACACGCAGCGCCTGCGGCCGGGCCGTACCCAGGTGGGTGTCGACGTCCTCGGCACCGCTCCATTCACGCGTGGGCACATCGGCGAGGGACACCAGGTCCGCTCCGCGCTTGTGCAGGACCACGTCGTAACGGAAGTCCGTCAGCTCGTTCCTGAACGAACCCCGCTTGAGCTGTACGTCCACACCGGCGACGTCCGGAACCAGATCGCCGATCCGGGCGAAGAAGGCCGGATCGAGCAGCAACTCGCTCTCCAGCTCCAGCTGGTGGGCCACGATGTCCCGCACCGTGGCCAGGGACTCGTCGGCGTGCGCGCCGTCGTGCAGGACGATGGCGGTGACGAAGGCCCGCAGCAGCCGCAGATTGCGGATGTCACCCAGCACGATCCGTCCGCCGGGAGCGAGCAGTTCCATGCTCCGGCGCACGACGTCGATCAGGTAGTCGGCGCTGGGGAAGTACTGCGCCACCGAGTTGATCACCACGGTGTCGAAGCGGGCGGGCGCCAGCGCACCGATCTCGTGGGCGGCCAGGGTGTGCAGGTCGACCCGGTCGTGCAGGTCGCCGCCCTCGATCGCCCTGCCGAGGGTCCGGATCAGGGCGTCGGAGAAGTCCACACCGGTGTACGCGGTGCAGTGCGGTGCGACCGGCCGCAGAATCAGACCGGAGCCGACCCCGACCTCCAGCACATCGGCCGGCCGCAGATCGAGAATGCGCCGGACCGTGGCCGACTGCCACTCGGTCATGTGCTCCAGTGGCAGTGGCGCGTTGTCATAGCTGGAGTTCCAGCCGGTGAAGTCCTGCTCGGCGCCGAGGTCGTGCTGCTCGCTGTATCCCTGCTCATGGATCTGGTGCCACTTGTCGACGTGCTCGATGTCGTGGGCCCCGCCGTGCGTCCGGGGAACCACATAGCCGACGAGCTGCTGGTGGCCTGGGGTGTCCTCGCGGACGAGGACGGCGGACTGCGCCACCTCCTGGTGGTCCTTCAGCACCGTCTCGATCTCGCCGAGTTCGATGCGCATCCCGCGGATCTTGACCTGGTCGTCGGTGCGGCCGACGAAATCCACCACACCGGCCGCACCGTTCGCGCGCCAGCGCGCCAGGTCTCCGGTGCGGTACATCCGGCTGCCGGGGGCGCCGAACGGGCAGGCCACGAACCGCTCGGCGGTCAGGGCAGGCCTGCCGAGATAGCCGCGAGCCAGTCCGTCACCGCTGATGTACAGCTCGCCGGTGACGCCGGGCGGCACCGGCCGCAGCGCGGCGTCGAGGATGTACACCTGGGTGTTGCTCAGCGGACGGCCCACGGGCACCGACGCGTCCTCGAAGCCGTCCGGACCGCTGCCGCACTCCCAGTACAGGGTGTCGACGGTGGCTTCGGTCGGCCCGTACGCGTTGATCATCCGGCGGCCCGGCGCCCAGGCGGCGGCCAGTGCGGGCGGGCAGGTCTCACCGGCGACCATCACGTTGCCGCAGTCCGCGAGCGCGTCCTGCGCCATCCCGCCGAGGATGGTGGGCGAGAAGGTGATGTGCGTCGGCCGGTACCGGGCCATCACGTCACGCTGCCGGTCGGCGGAGAGCAGCTCGTCGGGCGAGGTGAGCACGACGGTCGCGCCGGCGAGCAGGGTGCAGCACAGCTCGCAGAACGTCGGGTCGAAGTTGATCGAGGAGAACTGCAGGAACCGCGAGCCCTGCTCCAGCCGGAACCGCTCGAGGTAGCTGTGGGCGAGGTTGGGGATGCCCCGGTGCGTGACGGCGACGCCCTTGGGGCGCCCGGTGGAGCCGGAGGTGTAGATGACGTACGCCAGGTCGTCCGGGCGAAGCGGCGCACGGCGGTCCGCATCCGTCGGCGCGTCGGAACGGCACCGCGCCAACGCGCCCGCGGTGTCCGGGTCGTCGAACTCCAGGCGGGGCAGCTGCCGCGCCTCGTCGGTCAGCTTCGCGGCGACGTCGCTCGTGGTCAGGAGCATGGTGGGAGCACTGTCCGCGATCATGAAAGCAAGGCGGTCCTGCGGATAGTCCGGGTCGAGCGGCAGATACACACCACCGGCCTTGAGGATTCCGAGCAGCGCGCACAGCAGCTCGGGACCGCGCCGCAGGGAGAGTCCGACCACGTAGTCACGGCCGACGCCACGGGAGATCAGCCAGTGAGCGATCCGGTTCGACCGACGGTCCAGTTCGGCGAAGGTCAGCTCCGTGTCCTCGTGGACGAGCGCGACGGCGTCAGGGGTACGGGCCACCTGATCGGCCAGCAGCTGCGGGTAGGTCGCCCCGGACAGCTCCAGGCCGGTGTCGTTCCACTCCTGCACGATGGTGCGCCGCTCGGCTGTGCCGAGGACGTCGATGGACGCCAGCGGACGCGCCGGGTCGTCGGCCACCGACCACAACACCCGCAGCAGCCGTTCGGTCAGGGTCTCGGCCGTGGACCGGTCGAACAGATCGGTCGCGTACTCGATCTCACCACGGAGCCCGTCCGGCCGGCCGCCCGCGGTGAACCGCTCGGTCAGCTCGAAGGTCAGGTCGAACTTCGAGGTACGGGTCGGCACCACCTCGTGCGCTGCCGCGAGTTCGCCGAGGCGCCACTGCGGGGCCACGTTGTTCTGCAGCACCAGCATGACCTGGAACAGCGGGTGGTGACTGGTGCCGCGGGCCGGGTTCAGCACCTCGACGAGGTACTCGAACGGCAGGTCCTGATGCTCGTACGCGGCCAGATTGGCGGTCCTGACCCGGGCCAGCAGGTCGGTGAAGGACGGATCGCCCGACGTATCGGTGCGCAGCACCAAGGTGTTGACGAAGAAGCCGACGTTGTCGTCGACGGCCCGGTCGGCGCGGCCGGCAAGAGCGCTGCCCAGGGGGATGTCGGTGCCGGCGCCGAGCTTGGTCAGCAACGTCGCCGTGGCCGCCTGGAGCACCATGAACAGGCTGACGCCCGCCTGCTTGGCCAGCTCGGTCAGCCGGTCCGCGAGCGGGGCCGGCACGTCGAAGGGCACTACATCGCCCCGGTAGGTCGCCGTGACGGGGCGCGGGCGGTCGACGGGCAGCTCCAGCAGTTCGGGCGCACCGTCGAGTTGTTCGCGCCAGTAGGCGAGCTGCCGCGCCATGAGGCTGTCCGCATCGTCGGCCGAACCGAGGAGTTCGCGCTGCCACAGCGTGTAGTCGGCGTACTGGACCTCCAGCGCCGGCGTCGTGGGAGCCGTGGCCGCACGGTGGGCGGTGTACGCGTCGCACAGGTCGCGCACCAGCGGGACCAGCGACCAGCCGTCGCCGGCGATGTGGTGGATGCACAGCAGCAGCACGTGCTCGTGTCGGCCGGTGCGGAACAGGTCGACGCGTACCGGAATGTCGGTGGTGAGGTCGAAGAGGTGTCCCACCGCGGTGTCGACGGCGGCGGGCAGCTCCTCGTCCGTGACCTCGTGCACGGAGATGTCGGCGGCGGCGGCCACGGCGGCGTCGGAGCCGGCCACCACCACCTGCTCGGCCCCGGAGGGCCCGTCCGCGAACCGGGTGCGCAGGCTTTCGTGCCGCTGCAGGAGGTGGACGACGGCCGCGCGCAGCGCCGCCAGGTCGAGCTCCCCGGTCAGCCGTACCGCGACGGGCATGTTGTAGGTGGCGCTGGGACCTTCCATCCGGTGGAGGAAGTAGAGACGTTGTTGGGCGTACGACAACGGGAGCGAGGTGCCGCGGTCCATCGGCCGCAGGGCGGGGCGGGCCTGATCGGCCTCGGTGAGCAGCAGTGCGAGGGCGGCCGGGGTGGGCTCGTCGAAGACGGCCCGGATGGGTATCTCGACGCCGAGTTCGCCGCGGATGCGGGCGACGAGGCGGTTGGCGGCGAGCGAGTTGCCGCCGCGGTCGAAGAAGCTGTCGTCGGCGCCGACGTCGCCGAGCCCCAGCACCTCGCCGAACAGGTCGGCCAGCACCCCCTCCTGCGGGGTGACCGGAGCCCGGCCCGCGCCGGTGCCGGAGCGGGTCGCCGACGGCAGCGCCTTGCGGTCGATCTTGCCCGCCGGGGTCAGGGGGAAGCGGTCGAGAACCCCGATGCCGGACGGCACCATGTGCGCCGGGAGCCAGGCGCCGAGGGCGCGGCGCAGCTCGTCGGCCGTGGGGCTGTGGCCGCTTGTCGGTACGACGTACCCGGTCAGCTGGGCCACGCCCGAGACGTCCTCGCGCATGATCACGCGCGCCTGGGCCACCGGGGGCAGCCGGCGCAGTGCCGCTTCGATCTCGCCGAGTTCGACGCGGTAGCCCCGGATCTTGACCTGCTCGTCGGTCCGGCCGACGAAGTCCAGTGCGCCGTCAGGGCGTTGCCGCACCAGGTCTCCGGTGCGGTACATACGGCTTCCGGGGGCGCCGAACGGGCAGGCCACGAACCGTTCGGCGGTCAGCGCGCCGCGTCCGCGGTAGCCGCGGGCCAGGCCGTCCCCGGAGAGGTAGAGCTCCCCCGTCGCGCCGTGCGCCACCGGCGCCAGGGCTTCGTCCAGGACGTGGACTCCGGTGTTCCACATCGGGCGTCCGATGGTGACGGGATCCCCGGCGACCACTGGTGCCAGGAGCGACCAGATGGTGGTCTCGGTCGGGCCGTAGAGGTTCCACACCGAGGCCGTGCCCGCTGCGAGGAAGTCGGCGAGATCCTGCGGCAGCGCCTCGCCACCGCACAACAGACGTGCGGTACCGGGAAGTTCGTCCGGGCTCCAGTCGGCCTCCCGCAGCAGCTGCCACAGCGCCGGGGTTCCCTGCACCAGCGTGGGCCCGGCCAGGGCCAGGTACCGGCGCAGCGCAACGCCGTCCACGGTGGTCTCCCGCGGCACCAGATGCACCGCGGCACCGTTCACCAGCGGCAGGTACAGCTCGAGCGCGGCGATGTCGAAGGAGATCGAGGTGGTGGAGAGGGCGACGTCGCCCGCGTGCACCTGGAACCGGTCGGTCAGGCAGTCGAGGAAGTTCGCGAGCGAACGGTGCGTGACGACAACCCCCTTGGGGCGCCCCGTCGAGCCCGAGGTGTAGATGGTGTAGGCGCCGCGGTCCGGATCGAAGTCCGGGCCGACGGTGCCGGCCGGAGCGGATTCCCGCTGGTCCGCGCGCTGGTCCGCGCGCTGGTCCAGGTACAGCACCGCGCCCGTGTCGACCCCGGACAGCTCGTCGAAGCCTGCCTCCGCCTCCCGGGTGGTGATCAGTGCCCGGGGTGCGGCGTCGGCCACCATGTAGGCGAGCCGGTCCGGCGGGTAGTGGGGGTCCAGCGGCAGGTACATCGCCCCGGCCTTGAGGGTGCCGAGGAGCGCGGCGACCAGGTCGGGAGAGGTGGGCAGGAGGATCCCGACGATGTCCTCCGCCGTGATGCCCAGGTCGGTCAGCCGACGCGCCACCCGGTCGGCCCGGTCGTCGAGCTCGCCGTACGTCACGACGGTGTCCCCGGCGATCAGTGCCGGTGCCCCGGGGGCGCGGGCGACCTGTTCCGCGAACCGGCCGATGAGACCGGTCGCCGGTTCCGCTCCCTGGACGAGGGTGGCGAAGCGTTCGAGTTGCTCGGTCATGAAGCCAGTTCTCCCGCCACGCCACCCGGACGCACGGGGCCCAGGTCGGTCCAGTTCTTCTCGATGTGCTCGGCGCAGGCCGTCCGCGGTGCGGGGCCGAAGTCGGTGTGCCACCCCACGGGCACCTCGACGGACCCCGGCCACAGGGAGTACTGACCGGCGGTGTTGCGCAGCACGAGGTACACGCCGGTGGTGTCCTCGAACGGGTTGGTCGCTGTGCTGTCCATGGTGATCAGTTCTCGCCCAGGTAGTTGGTGGTGCGGGCCACGAGATACGGGGCCTCTTCGATGCAGAGCCGCTGGCCGTAGAACTCGGAATCCAGCACTTCCGCGGTCAGCTCGCCCTTGACGACCGAACTCCACGCGTCGAGCGTGTGGTTGTCCTGCGCGAGAAGTAGCAGCAGATCGACGTCCGCGGGCTCGGGGCGGTACGACTCCCACGCCCGCGCGGTGCTGACGAAGGAGGTGTGGAGGCGGCGGCAGAACGCCTCGGCCCGCTCGTCGAAGCCCAGGCCCGCGCCGAACATGGCGGCGGCCGAGTTGCGCAACGCCACGTCGAGGTCGGCGTCCTGCGGGCTCATCGCCGGAAACCGTCCGGTGGTGCCCGACATGCGCAGGACGCCTTCGTAGAAGTCCACGATCAGCTCGTCCTCGGACATCGCGCCGACGGGGTGCTGTTCGAGGTAGCCGTCCACCACGATCGTCCGGCCGATGGTCAGCCCGCGATCGGCGGCGATGCGGTTGAGTTCCAGGCAGAGCGCGCCACCCGCGCAGGAGCCGAAGAGATGGAACTCGTCCTCGCCGAATTCGTCCTGCAGCGCGTCCGCGTAGCGCCCGGCGAGCCCCTGGATGTCGTCCGGCACACTCCCGGCGCCCTCGACCAGCAAGGGGGACTGCAGCCCGTAGCAGGCCCGGTCCGCGCCCAGCTCCCGCACGAGCCGCCCGTATCCGTCGACCATGCCGTGCCCGGCGTGGACGAAGACGATCGGAGTGCGCGAGCCCTGATTGCTCATCCGGATCAGCGCGGTCTCGGTGTTGGCGGCCTGCGGCTGCGCCTTCTCCGCGCTCAGTTCGGCAATGGTCTGGAACCGCATCAGGTCGCCCAGGTTGATCCGCCAGCCGAGGCGCTGGTTGATCTGCTCGATGGTGCCGAGGGCCGTCAGCGAATCGCCCCCGGCTCGGAAGAAGTTGTCGTGCACGGTCACATCGCGCTTGAGCGTGGTGCTCCAGATGTCCAGGAGGATCTGTCGCACCAGGCTCGGCGCCGCCGGTTCGGCCGACGGGATGACAGCCGTCTGAGCTGCATTCATACGCTTGGTCCTTTACGGGAGTCTCACGGGCGGTCGGCAGGCCGCCCCAGGGGGTGGCAGGACGCCCCCTAGGCCAGAACAGGCCCCGGGCCGATCCGGTGCGACAGGCCGGGCCGCCCGTCCAGATGGACGTAGACCCGGTGCAGCCAGCGGTCGTTGCCGTCGTAGCGGGGGGTGAACTCGGTACGGCCGTGCACCACGAGGCGGTTGTCCAGGAACGCCATGTCGCCCGGCCGCAGCACCAGTTCCGAAGCCACCTCGGCCAGGGCGGCGCCGAGCCGGCGCAGCGCAGCGCCGGCCTCGTCGTCAAGTGCCCTGGTCGCGCTGAAGTCGACCTGGATGTCCGGGTCGTCGAACGAGCCGTTCAGGACGCCGTGCGCGGTGGTCGCGTCGCCCGCACGGAACGACGGCGGCGCGGCGGTGACGAAGCGGGGCCGGCGCAGCATCGCCACGTCGCTGTCGTCGAGCAGCACCCGCGCCCGCCTGATGGAGGAGAACAGGGTGCCCGCCGTGCCCTCGTGATCGCTGCGCAGGCACAGCAGCCCGATGAGGTCCGGCCGGTGCGGGTGGAAGGCGTTCTCGTTGTGCAGTCCGAGCTCGACGGAACCGCCGTTGCTCTGCGAGGCGGCCAGCGCCGGGACGGGCACGACGTTGTGCACCAGCGCCCCGTGCTTCTCGTTGCGGAAGGCGAACACATCGCCGAGCTGCTGGCCGAGAAGCATCGCCGTCGCAGCGGGCACCGTGGCCCTGCGCTCCACCGAGTCCGGCACGGACGGAGTGCCGGGCAGCGTATCCGCGTCGACGGGGAGGTTCCCGACCAGCAGGGTTCCGCCGGGACCGGGCGCGGAGCGGAAGTCGCGCAGGGCTTCGAGCAGCCGGACCGGCAGCCGGCAGCTGTGCCGCCGCGCCTGCGCCAGCCAGCGGGGGTCGTCGACCTGCCCGGCGGCCGGGGACCGGTGCAGTTCCTCCGCCAGGGCGCGCACCTCGGTGCGCTCCCGGTCGGTCAGCGTCAGGCTCGGTCGGTCGATGTCCTCGGAGGTTCGATGGCTCAACACGGGAATGGGCATGTCTGGTCCTTCGAGCGTCTACGCGGCCTTGATGCTGGATGGCACGCCGCGTTCGTTTGCGTGGTGTGTGGCGGTCACGAGCCGCATCGGCCGTCTACGCGCTGATCACGGCGGTCATTTCGCGCTCGACGAGGTCGCGCAGCGCTCGGGGGAAGCGAAGGAACTCCCAGTGGTCGCCCTCGAGAACGTGGTACGTGGCCGAGGCGCACTCGTCCCATCCGGGCCGGACCTCGGCCTGCGGGACGACAGCGTCCTCGGTCCAGCCGATCACCGAGACGGGGATGTTCCGGCTGGGCAGCGCCTCGGCCCGGTAGCCACGCTGCAGACGCACATCGGCAAGCAGGGTCTCCGCGGCCATCTCCAGGAATTCCGGCGGCAGTCGGTGGCCCAGCGCCGCACACCGCTCCTCGATCTCGGCGACCATGTCGACCTCGTCGAGGTCGACGAAGTTCAGCCTGCCGTAGAGCCCCTTGTGCGGAGCGCCCCACCCGGAGGCGAACAGCCGCCGGGGGACCGGCAGCCCCTGCTTCTCCAGATGAGCCGCGATCTGCAGCAGGAACGGCACCGCACCGCAGTGCCCGATCAGCGCGTACGGCCGGTCCAGCTGGTCGGCGATCTCCGCCACCAGGCCCTCCGCGAACTCCTGGTGACTGCCGACGTGGGCTTCGCCGAACCGGTTCTCGCGGCCCGGCGGCTGTACGGCGCAGAACCGGCCCGCGCCGAGCTCTCGCGGCCACGCCGTGAACGAGGCGGCTCCGGTGCCCGCGTACGGTACGCCGAAGACCAGGTAGTCGCCGTCGGCCGGAATGGGCTGCAGGGTCCAGACGGTCATCCCGCGGTCACCTCGACGGGAACGCTCTTGTACTCGAGCATGAAGTTCGACCGGAGCCGGACCGTCGCTCCGGCCGGTACCAGCCGGCCGGGCCGCTCGCGCAGTCCCTGGAGCAGGGCGGCGAGCGCGGTCCGGCCCATCGCGGCGCCGATGCAGTGATGGGGCCCGCTGGCGAAGCCGACATGGCGGTTGGGGGTGCGGCCGAGGTCGAACCGGTTCGGGTCGGGGAACTGGTCCTCGTCGCGGTTGGCGGACGCCGTCCACAGCGTGACCGAGTCGCCCTCGGCCAGGGGCACGCCGCGCACCACGACCGGCTTGGTGACCTGCCGCTGCACGTACGAGGCGGTGGACGTCCAGCGGACGAACTCCTCGAGGCCGGTACCGACCAGCTTCGGGTCCGCCCGCAGCCTTTCCCACTGCGCCGGGTCGTCCATCAGCGCGAGCAGACCACCACTGGCGCTGTGCTGGGTCGTCTCGTTGCCGCCGATGGCCAGGTTCATGAGGTTGAACAGCAGCGTGTCCTCGTCGAGTTCACGCTCGCCCGGCTCGGGCCGGAGCAGGATGCTCACCGCGTCGTCGCCCGGCTCGGCCCGGCGCTCGGCGATCAGGTCCAGGAAGAAGTCGAAGACGTCCGCCTGAGCCGTAGCGAGCCGCAGCCCTTCGTGCGCGATGCCGAGGCTGTGGTCCTCGTCCCGGTACCCGATCATGGTCTGGGTGAGGCGCAGCAGGTGCAGCGCGTCGGCGTGCCCGATGTTCAGCTGGGCCATCAGACCACCGGCCGGCAGCTCGCGGGCCACGTCGGTGGTGAAGTCGCCGCCGCCGTCGGCCCACATCCTGTCCAGCACGACGGCGACCCGCTGGCGGACCGTCTCCGTCACCCGCTCGATCATCTTCGCGGAGAACACCCGGTGCATCCGGCGGCGCAGCTGCCGGTGACGCTGGGCGTCGGAGGTGACGAGCATGCGCCCGGAGGCGGTGTCGAGCTCGTTGCGGAACGATCCGCCGATGACCGTTCCGTGCTCCGAGCTGAACGTCTCGGTGTCCCGGAAGGCCATCAGCACGTCGTCGAACTTGGTCAGTGCCCAGAACCCGCCCTCGGGCGTGGGGTTCCAGTGGACCGGAGCCTCCTCGCGCAGCCGCGCCCACAGCGCGTGCGGGTCGCCCGTGACGAAAGCCTCGGTGTCGTTGAGGTCGATGTCGGAGGCCGACATCAGGGTCTGCGTCATGCGGTCGGTTCCTTGCTCGTCGACGTGTCGAGGGCGAGCGCCATGTCGGACAGCACGGTGTTGCCGAGCACGTCCTGCAGGCTGATGCCCGCCGCCTGGTCCCGGCTGATCCGGCGGCTCATGCGGAACGCCAGCATCGAGTTCCCGCCGAGCTCGAAGAAGTCGTCGTTGACGCTGATCCGCTCGGTGCCGAGCAGCTCCTCCCAGACCTTGGTGAGGTAGCGCTCGCTGTCCGTGCGCGGAGCCACGTAGTCGCTGCGGCGCCGGTCCCGGTCGCCCAGGAGCTGGAGCAGCGCCGCCGTGTCGCGCTTGCCGTGCGGGGTGGACTGGATCTCCGGCACCTGAACGAACTCGGAAGGCACCTGAAAGTCCGGGATGGTCGCCTCGGCGTACGCACGCACCTCGGGCATGGTGGTCCTGCCCTGCGGCACGACGAACGCGACGAGCCGCTTGTCCTGGCCCTCGCCCTGCGACAGCACGGCGACGTCGAGAACGCCGGAGCAGGTCAGCAGCGAACGCTCCACCTCGCGCGGCTCGACCCGGTAGCCGCGGATCTTCACCTGGTCGTCGTTCCGGCCGAGGTAGTCCAGTACGCCGTCGGGGCGCTCGCTGACGAGGTCGCCGGTCGCGTACATGACGGATCCGGGAGTGCCGAACGGGTCGGGCAGGAACCGCTCCGCCGTTCGCGCGGGATCACGGAGATAGCCGCGGGTCACGCCGGCTCCGCCGATGTGGAGCTCGCCCGGTGTGCCCTTCGGGACCGGGCGCAACTGCGGGTCGAGGACGTGCAGTCGTACGCCTGCGAGACCGGCGCCGATGGGCACGCTCGTCGCGTCCGGCGCTACGTCGGTGATGGTGAACGCGGTGGCCGCGGTGGTTCCCTCGGTGGGCCCGTACAGATTGACCAGTTGGCCCGAGAACTTGCTCGCGAGCACGTCGCGGCAGGCGGCGGGACGGACCACGTCGCCACCGGTCTGCAGCACCCGGAGCGAGGAGAACACGTCGGCGTCCTCGGCCGCGATGTGGTTGAAGGCCATCGTCGGCGAGAGCAGCGCTGTGATCCGGCGGCGGCGCAGCTCGCGGCCGGGGTCGCCCTTCACCAGGTCGGGCACCGAGGGCATCATGACGATCTCGGCACCGGCCCAGAACGAACTCCACAGCTCCCAGTGGAAGGTGTCGAAGGAGATGTTCGCGATCTGGGCCACACGGTCGGCGGGGCCGATCCGAGGCAGCAGCGGATTCGTCGCGAAGTGCACGAGGTTGTGGTGCTCGACCACGACGCCCTTGGGGGTGCCGGTGGAGCCGGAGGTGAACAGCACGCACGCGGCGTCCTGCGGGGCCGGCTCGGGCAGTCCGGCCTTCGGGGCGTCGGCCCGGGCGCGTTCGGCGTCGTACTCCCAGACCACGGTGCGTACCCGGTCCCCGAGCTGTTCCCGCTCGCCCGGGCCGACCAGGGTCAGGCGGCCGTCGGCCGCGCGGAGCATGAGCTCGCGCCGGGCCTTCGGGTACCGCAGGTCCACGGCCACGTAGGCCGCGCCGGCCCGCAGTACGCCGAGAATGCTGATGACGAGGTCGACATCCCGCTCGCGGTGGATGCCCACCCGGTCCTCGCGGCGTACGCCTTCGTCGATGAGGCGCTGGGCCAGCTCCGCCGACGCGCGGTCGAGTTCGGCGTAGGTGAGCCGACGGCCGGAGTCGTCCGACACCGCCGGAGAGTCGCCGTGCGCGGCGGCTGACCGGGCGAAGAGCTCGGTGAGGGTGAGGGGCACGCCCAGGGCGGTGCGGTCGTCCGTGTTCACGGTGCGAGCAGTCCTCTTCATTCGGGGAGACCGTCTGCGATGACCTGAAGCAGGTCCGCCGGTGCCGATCGGTGGGTGTGGTCGTCTCCGGTCAGCAGGATGTGGTGCACATTTCCGTAGGCCGACCACTCGTCCATCTCGTCGGGACGTACGTGGGTGTCCCCGGTCCAGGAGATGGTGGTGACGTCCAAGGGCGTGCTGCCCGCGCCCGGGGGCTGGTAGCCGCAGGTCAGCGCGATGTCGGCGCGCAGCACCTGGACGGACAGGGCGAGCAGCTCGTCCGGGGGTGCGGGCTCGCCGCGCTGCTCGCAGCCGTGGCGCAGCTCCTCCATGTACTCCTCGTCCGTGGTCTCCGGTGTGAAGGGGCCGGAGCGGCCGCCGCCGAAGTAGCCGCCGCGGTGGGGAGCCAGACAGGAGGAGGCGAAGATCTGCCGGGGTGCCGGACAGCCACGGGCGGCGAGCTCGACCGCGAGGCCGTAGCTCAGGCGCGCCCCGAAGCAGTGGCCGAAGAGGCCGAAGGGCTTGTCCAGGTACGGCTGGAGTGCGTCGGCCGCGTCCTTGGCGAACTCCTCCATGGACGTATGGGCGGGGGATCCGATCCGGTTCTCACGGCCCGGGAGCTGCACGGGGCAGATCTCGATGTCCCCGGTCCGGGTGGGCCAGTCGCGATAGGCGGAGGCGCCTGTTCCTGCTACCGGGAAGCAGAACACCCGGGCTCGCGCGTCGGGATCGACATCGCGGACGAGCCACTTCCGGCCGCCTGCTCGCACGGTCATATGTGCACCCGGCCCACACCGGCCGGGCGGGAGTCCACCCAGTTCGCCGCGATCCACTCCAGGCAGCCGGCCTTGTCGCCGCGGTACCCGGCTTCACTCCATCCGGGGGGAACGGAAAGGCCGGCGGGCCACACACTGTGCCGCCCTTCCGTCGTACACACGGCCAGCCATGTGGCGCTCTCCACTGTTTCCCATGAGGGTTTACTCATCACTACTCCGATCAGGATGTGGGTGGGTGAGCTCAAGGGCGGCGGCCCTCCCAGATGAAGCTCAGGAATTCAGGCTAGAACCCGTAGTCGACGGATTCCGGCAGCTGCTGAGGCAGAAAAGCGGCAACTGCGGTGCACGGGGGCGGATCCCTGGGGAAATCCGCACCATCACAGGCGTTTCCGGGCCGTGATGGGGAAATGCGTCATCCCTGCGATGAAGATCGACCGCAGATGCTGCGGCTCTCCGGCGAGTTCGATCGAGCTGAACCGCTGGAGCAGTTCCTCGAAGAAGATGCGCAGGGTCATCCGGGCCAGTGGCGCCCCGATACAGAAGTGCGGTCCGAAGCCGAAAGCGACCTGGCGCTTCGCATTGGCGCGCGTGATGTCGAAGGTATGCGGATCGGGGAACCGGGACTCGTCCCGGTTGGCCGACCCGATCCATGCCACGACCGCTCCGCCGGCGGGGACCGTGCCCCCGCCGATCTCCACGTCGTCCACCGCGTAGCGCATGAAGTTGCACGCGGACGACGTCCAGCGCAGCCCTTCCTCGACGAGGTTGGGAACCGACGACAGGTCGGCGGCGGCCCGCGCGTACTGCTCGGGGTGGTCGATGAGCGCCTGCACGGTGCCCGAGATGGTGGACGGGGTCGTGATGTTCGCGCCCAGGAGGATGCTGTAGCCGTCGAGGGCGATCTCCTCGTCGGTCAGCGGCGCGTCTCCCGCGCGGACGCTCATCAGGTGGTCGAGCAGACTCCCGTCCCCGCCCCCGTCCGACCGGCGCCGTTTGACCCAGCGGGTCACGTAGTCGACGAGTTCGTGGTGGGAGATGGCCAGTGTCGCCGCTTCGCTGCCCAGCTTGAAGTGCGGGTCCGAAGGGGCCATCACCATCGAGGTCAGCTGGACGAGTTCGTCCCAGTCCTTCTCCGGGATTCCCAGGAGCGGACCTGTGACGATCGCCGGCAGACGTTGCACCTGCTCGCCCAGGTCGAAGACGGAGCCGTCGAGGGCCGGTTCGAGGAACCGTACGACGGCCCGCCGGATACCGTCCTCCCAGGACTTCACCACGCGTGCGGTGAGCTTGGGCGCGATCGGCCGACGGACCTCGGTGTGCCGGGGCGGATCGGTGGACGTCAGCAGCACGCCGGCCGCCACGTCGTCCTCCCCGAGATGGGTGATCACCGTGCCCCGCTCCGAGGTGAACTCGCGATGGTCGCCGAGCACACGACAGACATCGTCGTAGCGGGTCACCGACCAGAACTCCCGGCCGTCCGACAGCCTTTGGTGATGCAGAGGCTCCTTCGCCCGCATCACGTCCCAGATCCGGTGCGGATCCCCCGACGTGAAGAGGTCGAGGTCGAGCAGGTCGACATCGGCGAGTCCGATGTCGCCGCCGGTGCCCGGTGTCAGCCTCACGTCAGAGCCTTGTCCCGCTCGATCAGCTCGGCAACCCGAGCCGGGGTCTGCGCCAGGTAGAAGGCACGTACGGACAGCTCGACTCCGTACATCTGCGAAATCCGCTCAAGAATCTGGATACCGATCAGCGAATTTCCCCCGCATTCGAAGAAGTTGCCGTCCGGCCCGACCTCGTGCTCGGTGAGATATTCCGCCCAGAGATGCACAATCTCTTGCGCAAGGGAAACGGACGGGTCGAGCTGTTCCGATGCCCCGCCCTGTTCGCCCTGCAGCAGAACGGTTTTCGTCGGTGATTCCATTGTCAGTCTTTCCTTCTCCGTCAGGGACGATGTATTGACTTCACGCGGACTGCGGTTCCGGCAGTACCGTCTCCTCGGCCTTTTCGATGTCCTCGGCCATGGCCCGGGCCAGACCCTCGGCTTGGTCGAAGAGGTAGAAATGGCCCCCGGGCAGGAAGTGGAAACGTACGGGCCGGGTGCAGTACGACTGCCAGTCGTCGATCAGTTCGGACGTGGACAGCTCGTCGTCGGCTCCCATGAAGACCGACATCGGTACGTCGACGGGCGGTCCTTGCGCGTATGCGTAGGTGTCCACCAGGTGGAGGTCACCCCGCAGGATGCCGACCATCCAGTCCGCCGTCCCGGGGTCGGCCAGCAGCTCGTCCGGGGTGCCGCCCAGCGCCCGCATGAAATCGACCAACCGCTCCGGTGGCCACAGGTCGCGGCGTTCCGAGAAGCGGGCGCTCGCCAGCTCGGGCGCCGGCATGGCGGACACCCCGAGCCAGACGGGCGGGGAACCGGCCCGCTCCAGCGCCCGGACGAGTTCGTATCCGATCAGGGCGCCCATGCTGTGCCCGAACACGCAGTACGGTCCGTTCACGTCGGCCAGGAGGGCGGGCATGAGCAGCTCCACGGCTTCTGCCGCATCGCGGCAGTGCGGCTGAAGGGAAGCCGAGCCGCGGCCCGGAAGGTCGACGGCGCGCAGCCGCCAGCCGGCGGGGAAGGACCGTGCCATCGGCGTGAAGCCGGCGGCGGAACCGCCCGCATGGTGAAGGAAATAGCAGGTCAGCTCCTCGGTCGGCCCGCTGGACGACGTCTCGGGACGCTTCCGGAGATCTCTGAACATCGTGGTCCTGCCTGTCTCATGGGCCTGAACACCTGGCGGAGTGCCGTGGCACGGCGCCCGGTCCGAAGCGGGGCGCGGTGTTACCGGGCGGCCCGGTTGACCGCGGAGGCCACGGCGCACACGGCCGCGTCGGCCTCGTCGAGGTGGACGCCGACGCCCCAGACGCTCTCCCCGCCGATCGCGCACTCGGCGTACACGACCACCGAGGGGTTCTCGGCGGTGGCCGGCTGGACGGTGAGGGACTGCGCGACCACATCGGTCCCCGCGCCCCGCAGCGCCTCGGCGAACGTCTCACCGCAGCCGGCCCGGAAGCCATGGGCGGCTCCGTCGAGTTCCGCCTCGACGACGCCGGTCGCCGTGCCGACCGCCGCGCCGGTCAGCCGCAGCCGCGTGCCCTCGGCCAGGAACTCCCGGGCGAAGAGCTCCCACACCTGCGCGCCCCCGACCTCGGTGGCGCTCTCCTCGCTGTGCTGCTGGACCAGGTGGGAGAACTCCACCTGGAGGCGGCGGGGAAGGTCGAAGCCGTGCCCCGTCTTGAGCAGGTACGCGACCCCGGCCTTGCCCGACTGGCTGTTGACGCGAATGATCGCCTCGTACGAGCGGCCGACATCCCTCGGGTCGATCGGCAGGTAGGGGACGCCCCAGGGGCTGTCGGCGACATGAGCTCCGGCGCTCCGCGCCGCTCGCTCCATCGAGTCGAACCCCTTCTTGATCGCATCCTGATGGGAGCCGGAGAACGCCGTGTACACCAGATCACCCGCGTACGGGTGACGCGGATGGGTCGGCAACTGCGTGCACTCCTCGACGACCTGACGGACCGTCTCGATATCGGAAAAGTCGATCATCGGGTCGACGCCCTGCGAGAAGAGGTTCATGCCGAGCGTCAGCAGGTCCACGTTGCCGGTGCGCTCACCATTGCCGAACAGACAGCCCTCCACCCGGTCCGCCCCGGCCAGGACCGCGAGTTCGGCCGCGGCCACGCCCGTGCCCCGGTCGTTGTGCGGGTGCACGGAGAGGCTGATGTGCTCGCGACGGCTCAGGTTGCGGTCCATCCACTCGACCTGATCCGCGAACTCGTTGGGCAGGGTGCACTCGACGGTCGCGGGCAGGTTGATGATGATCGGGCGTCCCGGAGCCGGCTGCCACACGTCCATCACGGCCTCGCAGATCTCCAGCGCGAACTCGGGCTCGGTCGCGGTGAACGACTCCGGCGAGTACTCGAACAGGATCTCTCCGCCGACATGCCGCTCCGCGAGCTCGGTGATCAGCCTGACCGCCTGCACCGTCATGTCGAGGATGCGCTCACGTCCCGCACCGAACACCACTCGGCGCTGGAGCGGCGAGACGGAGTTGTACAGGTGGACCACGGCGCGCGGGGCGCCTCGCAGCGACTCGAAGGTGCGCTCGATCAGCTCGGTGCGTGCCTGCATGATGACCTGGATGGTCACGTCCTGCGGGATCAGGTCCTGTTCGATCAGCTCGCGCACGAAGTCGAAGTCGACCTGGCTCGCCGACGGGAAACCGACCTCGATCTCCTTGAAGCCCATGGCGACGAGTTGCCGGAACAGCCGGTGCTTGCGCGCCAGGTCCATGGGCTCGGGCAGCGCCTGGTTGCCGTCACGGAGGTCCACCGAGCACCACAGGGGAGCTGTGCGGAGCTTGCGCGTCGGCCACCGGCGGTCCGGCAGTTCCGGCCCTTCGAAGGGCTTGTAGCGGTGCACCGGCATACCGCTCGGCTGCTGAACGGAACCGGTCAGTGAGGTGGCGGCGGCCGCGAAGGCGGGCCGCTCCATGAGTGTGCTTGACATCAGTGGTCCTCTGCCCAAATTGAAAGGAAATGTTCTACTTCGAGGCATACGCCGCCCCGGGGTCGGCGTGCAGGGGTGTCGCATGTGATGGCGGGAGAGCCGGAACGGCGGCGGCGGGCGGGTACCCGCGGGTCCCGTTGCTCTGCGGTTCGTCCGTGGATCACGACCCTAGGAGCGTCGGCGACCCGGGATCGGCAGCATCAGGGGCAGCCGACCGGTGACTTGCGCCCCGTACTGCCGGTCGGATCGCCCGGGGTGCCGCCACCTGGGCGGGTTCGCCCGGAGCGGCGCGAAATTCCCGTCCCAGCAGGGGGGGTTGACGCCGCTGACCGGCACCGACCGGCAGGTGAAGCCTGCCTCTTCGAGAGTGGTGCACACCACAGCCGGGGGTCCGGGCCGCCACTAGCCTGACCCGTATGACAAACCGCTTCGACGATGACGGTGACCATGAGGGCGTCGCTCCCTCGCCCGGGGAGGAGGTGGCCGACCAGGAGCGTGACTACTGGGTGAACCGGCGGCTCACCCAGGAACTGGACGACGACGACGCCGGACGGCGGGAGCGGCGTCGGCTGAAGGCGCAGGAACGGAAGATCCATCTGCGGGTCCGCATGCATCGTTTCGCACGCCGGCAGGGTGAGGGCCCGCTGCCGAGTGCCCTGGTACTGCCGCCGCTGCCCCGGGACGACGACTTCCACGATCACGACTTCAGGGACTCCGACCACGACCTGTACTGACGGTTGATCCGTCGGCCCGTCGCCTTCCGGCTCCGGTACGACGGCCCGTGTCGCCCGTCCGCCGGGGCGGCACGGTGATCGCGGTCAGGAGAAGGCCGTCCCTGTGCAGCCATGTGCCGTCGAAGCTGTCCAGAACTTCCCCGTCCAGGGTGGGCCCCTCGACGAGCAGGTGCGCTTCGAAGGTTCCCACCGGACTGATCCTCACGATGACGTCCTCGAAGCCGAGCCAGCGCCCGGTGAGGGGGAACCACGTCTTGTAGACGCTTTCCTTCGCGCTGAACAGCAGCCGGTCCCAGGCGGTTCCGCTCGGCGGCAGGGCCGCCAGGAGGTCGGCCTCCGCACGGCCCGCGAGCACATCCAGCAGGCCACCGGGGAGCGGAATGTTCGGTTCCGCGTCGATGCCCAGAGCGGCGATCCTGTGATCGTGCGCCACGGCCACACCCCGGTAACCCGTGCAGTGGGTCATGCTCCCCACGATTCCGGCCGGCCAGCGCGGTTCCCTGTGCTCACCGGGAACCAGGGCCACGGGCGCCTGCCCGAGCTGCGTGAGCGCGTCGCGGGCGCAGGCGCGCACGGTCGCGTACTCCGCCCGGCGGGAGGGGACGGCCGCGGCGATGGCGGGCCGCTCCTCGGGGAACAGCATGGCCTCGGCACCGGCCCGGTCACCCAGGGAGTGCGCTGTCCGGACCGTGGGGGGAAGTATGTGTTCGAGCACGTGCTCTCCGTTTCTCCTCCATCAGGTCGTGACGACCGGAAATGCGGTCGGGGCGGTCCGGGAACTCACGCCGCACAGGACGAGGACCGTGCGCCCACCGGGGACTGCCAGCGCAGCGGCATCCCGGAACCGTGCGCGGGCGCCGCCGGAGCGGCGCTCTCCGCCAGCAGGTGGCGGACCAGGTTCAGCACGGTGAACCTGGGGGCGCCGCCGGCGTCCCCGTGGGCCGGGCGCACCAGGCCCTGGGTGCAGAGCAGATGGACGGTGCTCAGCGCAGACACCTCGACCTGCCCGGGAGAGGAGAAGGCCTGGGCCATGCTCCAGGGGTACGGATGGGCGGCGAGCCGGTGCAGGACGTCGGCGTCGCGCGGTTGCAGCGATCCGATGGACGCCTCGAGCGCCGCCCGAAGGCGGGCGCTTTCGCGGCCGGGCGGGGTGGCGATCTTGAAAGGATTCCGCCCGGCCAGGCCCAGGAGCTGGTCCGGGCTGTAGAGGAGGAGCCACGCGGAGGCGGCTTCGATCGCCTGGGGGATGCCGTCGAGGCTCCGGCAGATGCCGTCGAGAGCGGCCATGGTCCGGCTGTCGGCCAGTGCCTCGCGCTCGAGGGAGCCGCACCGCGACAGCATCAACCGCAGAGCGGGGCTGATGGCCGGCACACGGCCCGTGGGGCCGGCCGGACCGTCCGATACGGCCAGCGGCGAGACGGGGTAATCGGTGCCCGATCCCCACTTCGAGCCCTCACGGGCCTCGCACAGGACGTGAAGTCCCCGGCACCGCACCAGCAGACGGCGAAGCGCCGCTTCCGAGCCGGGGTTCATGGTGACGTCGTGCAGCACCAGCAGGATGTCGTCGGTGCCGAAGGCGGCGGCCAGACGGTCCAGCTCACCATCGCCGCGGAGGAGGGCGGCGACCTGCGCGTGCAAGGGTTCGGAGGGCCTGCCCCAGGGCCCGCCCTCCGGCTCCGCCCAGACGACGGGCATCTGACCGGAGGCGTCGACCACCCCGGCGACCTCCTGAATCAGCCGGGTCTTGCCGACTCCGGCCATGCCGACCACCCGGATCAGGCGGTGGCCGCCGAGCCTGATCAGACCCGTGAGGGCTTCGATGTCGCGCTCGCGGCCGATGGTCGGCTCCAGGACCGCGGGCGGTCGGGCGAAGGAGGGGGCCGGCAGGCCCCGGCAGGCCGGCCCGGCGGCCGCCTCCTCGACCTTCGCCCGCTGGACACCGGTCAGCCGCAGACCGTCCATCAGCAACCGGAGGGTTTCCCGCCGGGGATTCTGGGTGAGCCCGAGTTCGAGATCGCGGATCGTCCTGACGCTGACGGCCGACAGGTCGGCGAGCTGGCTCTGGGTGACGCCGATGCGTCGGCGCGCCGCCTTGAGCACAGCCCCGAGGCTCGAAGGCGCCTGGTGGTCCACCGTTACGGTGCGCTCGTCGCGGTTCTGCGTAGAAATCACAATGTCCTCGCCCCTGTGTCTCTTACTGCGGACAGCAAACTGGATCTGGTCGCACCCCATCGCTGCGTCAAGGGGTGTTCGGACAGCTCACGACCATGGATCGCTCCCGTACCGCTCCACCGCGGACAGAGCCGCGTCGAAGTCACGCTGCACCGTCTGTTCCTCGGTGTGGAGGAACTGGGCCCGGTCCGTCGGCGGGGCTCCGTGCTCCCGTGTGCCGTGGAAGCTCTCCAGCCCCTTCAGTTGCCGCATGAGGCCGCGGTACCGCAGAGAGCCGGACTCCGCAGGGGGCAGAGTGACCCAGGCCGTGTGTCGTAGCCGCCGGTAGGGTTTGGCGGCGCGCAGCCGGAACCACTCAGGGGCCAGGTAGGCGAAGACGGTCCAGTCGGCCGGTCCTTCGCCGATCGCGGCGCGCGTGAGCAGCGGCTCGTCCGTCGCGCAGATGCCCGCGCTCGGAGCGAGCCGGACCGGGCCGTGCACGGTGTGCCCGAAACGCGTGCAGGCCGGCCCGTCGCGCAGTCCTGCCGCGTCGAGTCCCGTCAGCGTGAGGTCCGCGAGGCGGTCCTGCCGCTCGCCTCGGCGAGCGAGCAGCATCGCACCGCTCGGCCGCCCGTCGGGCTGCGGCGAACCCGTCCGCCCCCTCTCCCAGATGTCGCAGATGTAGTGGACCCCGTCCAGGCTTACCGAGTGGACCTCGAATTCCGTCGGCCCGGCTGTTTCCGCCACGTTCCGCGGGCCTGCGCCTCGTCGCACACCGCTGCCTCGCAGACCCAGATCCGTGCTCAGATCCGCAGCGAGTTCCACCCCCGTTCCGAGACCGGGCAGCACGGCCGTCGGACGGAAGGAGGAGACGCGGTCCAGAGTTTCTAAAAAGTCCCCCCGGTGTATCAAGAGCTCGCGAACATCGTCGCGCCGAAAAGATGCTGCAACCCCTTCGGATATCGCTGTTTCGCTCTGTACGTGGACAATTTCATAACCTCGCTCCCGAATCGATGGAACGAGCAGTCGCGCACTGGAGTAGGCATCGACCAGAGCTACCACGGGACGATCGGTCATCCTGACCCTTCCTTCTTCGCGCCTGTGCCAGGCATCGGGACAGCCGTGTGCGGTCCTGCCTCGCAACGGCCGGCCGACACGTTTCGGATCTCGCTCAAATGCTGTCCCCTGCACATTAGTTGACGCCACTCACAGGCGTTCCTCGATCCGCCCACCGCATTGCTGCGGGTCATCGGCCCACGATGATGCGGATCGGATCGGGCGGTACGTCGACCACGCCGCGGCGAAGGCGCTCACCTCAGGCCGGTCGGAGCCGTGAAGGGAGCCGGGAAGTCACCCCCACGCAGAGTCGTCCTGCGGGGAATTTCCGTTGCTCTGAGAAGCGGATACCGCGTATTCGGCATGAGCCGGCTTCGTGCTGTCGGCATGGAAACCAGCGGCGCCGAGGAGCAGCAGAGCAGCGGTTCCGAGACCGATATAGGTGGTGCGAATGCAGCCCATCATGATTCCCCCTGGATTCAAGAACTAGGTTTCCGTTCCGGTGTTAAGAATCATCCTCCGCCGCTCGCCGCCAGTGAAGATTCAGCTGGCATCATGAGTGGGCAGTGCAAGAACACGAAGGGTGGACAAATGTGCACAGAGGAGGATCAGGTGGGGGAATCGCGCCCCCCTGAGCTGTGCGAGCGGGGCCTGGAGCGCTATCGCGACGCACTGGCAGCAGGTGCCGTCACGGCGGATCAGGCCCCCGACTGCCTGGTCGGCCTCGGGTTGCTCCGGTCCCTGCCGGACGACCCGGGATCTCTCACTCCGGTCCCTCCGGACCTCGCCGCCGCCTCGCTCTCCCGGCCGATCAAGCGCGCGATCATGGGGCACGAGGAAACCCTGATGGCGATCCGCGACACGATGGCCGGGGTGCAGGCCGTCTACGCGGAGTCCCAACAGGGTGGCAGCACCTCGGTCCAGGTGCTCTCCGGCGCGAGCGAGATCGGGGCCGCGCTGGAAGAGGCGGTGCAGTCCTGCCGTGAGGAGCTTCTGACCGCCCAGCCCAACGGCGGCCGCTCGCCGGAACTCCTCGCCGAAGCCCTGCCGCGCGATCTCGCCCTGGCGGCTCGCGGCGTCAAGCAGCGCACGCTGTACCAGCACACGGTCCGGGCACACGGCCCCACGCTCTCCTACATCGAGCGGGTGGTGGCCGCGGGCGCGGAGGTCAGAACGCTCGACGAGGTGTTCGAGCGGCTCATCGTGTGCGACAACAGGACCGCCTTCGTCCCCGGTCCGTACGACCGCAGCCAGTCAGCGCTGGTCATTCGGCACCCCAGCATCATCGACTACCTGATCAAAGGGTTCGAGCAGGCGTGGGGCCGTGCGGCGGCGGTGGGGGAGGCTCCGTCCCGGTTGCGCCCGCCGCCCCTCACCAACGAGACCCGAAGGGCCGTACTGCGGCTCATGGTGGAGGGCTACACCGACGAGGCGATCGCGGGACGGCTGGGCATCAGCAGACGCACGGTGGGCACCCATGTCCAGAAGACGTCGGAAGTCCTCGGCAGCCGCAGCCGGGCACAACTCGCCTACCTCATTGCACAGACCGACCTTCTGGACCACTCCGACCTGGACGCCGCGGACGCGTCCGAGGTCGGGACGGCGATCTGAGCCGTTCTGATGCGAGATCCCCCCTGACCAGCGTTTCCGCTGGTCAGGGGGGATCTCGGGATGTGGAGCCTAGGAGATTCGAACTCCTGACATCTGCCTTGCAAAGGCAGCGCTCTACCAACTGAGCTAAGGCCCCGGGCCATGACGAACGATGGCAACGTCCAGCACATCCGCGCCAGGGCTACCGTCGCAGACCAGAGTACCGGGTGACCCCCGTAATCCTGCAAAAGGATAGGGACTCCCGGGGAACGACCACGCTCCGTAAGATGCTCGCAAGGTTCGCAGCAGCGAAGCGGCAGCGATGGGGAGACGCCATGGACGCAGCGCAACAAGAGGCGACGGCAAGAGCCAGAGAGCTTCAACGCAGTTGGTACGGGGAGCCGTTGGGGGCGCTCTTCCGAAGGCTGATCGATGATCTCGGCCTGAATCAGGCCCGGCTGGCCGCTGTTCTCGGGCTCTCCGCCCCGATGCTCTCCCAGCTGATGAGCGGCCAGCGGGCCAAGATCGGCAACCCCGCGGTGGTCCAGCGCGTCCAGGCCCTCCAGGAGCTGGCGAGCCAGGTGGCCGACGGCAGCGTCAGCGCGGGCGAGGCCACCGAACGCATGGAGGAGATCAAGAAGTCGCAGGGCGGCTCCGTCCTGACCTCCACCGGCCAGACCACCTCCACCGGGGGCGCTCCCACCGTCCGCCGTGTGGTCCGCGAGATCCAGTCCCTGCTGCGGTCGGTCGCGGCCGCCGGCGACATCATCGATGCCGCGGACGCCCTCGCCCCGACCCACCCGGAGCTGGCAGAGTTCCTCAAGGTGTACGGAGCGGGACGCACCGCGGACGCGGTCGCGCACTACGAGGGGCACCAGAGCTAGCGAAGCGCTCCGGAGCACGACGGAACGACGACGGAGCCAGGGCACGCGCACCGCGCAGCGCCCTGGTACCGGCAGGACACGGGGGCCGGACACGGGCCGCGGCGGACGCCGCGGCACCACAGGAACGGGGAGCGGGCGCAGCACAATGGGTGAGGTCTTCGCCGGTCGGTACGAACTGATCGATCCGATCGGACGCGGTGGGGTCGGCGCCGTCTGGCGGGCCTGGGACCACCGCCGCCGCAGGTACGTCGCGGCCAAGGTGCTCCAGCAGAGCGACGCGCACACGCTGCTGCGCTTCGTCCGCGAGCAGGCACTGCGCATCGAGCACCCGCATGTGCTGGCCCCGGCCAGCTGGGCCGCCGACGACGACAAGGTCCTGTTCACCATGGACCTGGTGAGCGGCGGCTCGCTCGCCCATGTCATAGGCGACTACGGCCCGTTGCCCCCGCGCTTCGTCTGCCTGCTGCTGGACCAGCTGCTCTCCGGGCTGTCCACGGTGCACGCCGAAGGGGTGGTGCACCGCGACATCAAGCCCGCCAACATCCTGATGGAGGCGACCGGAACGGGCCGCCCGCATCTGCGCCTCTCCGACTTCGGCATCTCGATGCGCAAGGGCGAACCGCGGCTGACCGAGACCAACTACGTGGTCGGCACGCCCGGTTACTTCGCCCCCGAGCAGATGATGGGCGCCGAGCCCGACTTCCCCGCCGACCTCTTCGCGGTCGGCCTGGTCGCGCTCTACCTCCTCCAGGGCCAGAAGCCCGACTCCCAGGCACTGGTCGAGCACTTCGCCGAGCACGGCACCCCGAGCGCTCCCAACGGCATTCCCGAGCCGCTGTGGCAGGTTCTCGCCGGACTGCTCCAGCCCGATCCGCACGCCCGGTTCCGGACCGCGACGGGCGCGCGCAAGGCCCTGACCGCGGCGGTCGAGATGCTGCCCGAAGCCGGCCCGGACGACGAGCCGGTGGAGGTGTTCGACCAGATCGGGCCGCTGCCCGCGGGCTTCGGCCCCGACGGCCCGGTCACCGCTCCCCAGCAGCCCGCCGGCCCCGTACCCGGCCCCACGGCCGGCGCCGCTCCACAGACCTCCGGTGTACAGCCCCCGGCACCGCCGCCGGTCTCCATGTCGGAGACGGGCAGCTTCCACCTCGCGCCTCCGCCCGCGGCCGCACCGCAGCAGCAGCAACAACAGCAACAGCCGTACGCCCAGCCGGGGTTCCAGCAGCCGCCGCCCGCCGCCCCGTTCACGACGGACGCGCCGCCCCCGTACGCCGTCGGCGCACCGCACTCCTCCCAGGCGCCGACCTCCGGCGTACCCGACCCCGCGTCCACCCGCGCCTACACCGCCCAGCAGCAGCACCCGCCGGTACCGTCCCCGCCGGTGCAGCACGCCGCGCCCCACGCCCCCGCACGGCAGACGCGTCCGGGACCGCCCCCGAAGGTGGCGGTCCCGGTGCTGGTGGTGGCGCTGATCTGCTTCGCGGTCGGCATCTGGGCCCTGACCCAGATCTGACACGTACGGGGCCCTGCGGCCCGCCTACCAGCCCTGCGGCGGCTGGTGGCCCCCACCGGCCGGGTGACCGGCGGCCGGATGACCGGCCGCCGCACGACGGCGGGCCAGCAGCGTCCAGACGCCCAGCCCGAGCACCAGTACGGACCCCGTGCCGATCCCGGCCGCGGCGACCACCGTCATCGGTCCGCTCCGCGCGGCCTGGCGGGCGTTCTTCCCGTCGCGGGCCACTTCCCGGTCCTGGTCGGTGACGCCGAAGACCCCGGTGTCACCCTCGTACGGGGACTCCTCGGCCTTGTTCTTCACCTGGACCGACAGTTCGAACGGGATGGGCTCGGTGCCGTAGGACTCCTTCAGCTTCGGGCTGAGGGAGACCGACAGGTAGTACCAACCCGCGAAGCGCATGGCGCCGACCTGGCTCGAGGCGTCGAACCGGTTGCGGTAGGCCACCGGCGGCAGGGGCCGCAGGGACGCGGACGCGGGCCCTCCGGAGTACGACAGCGTGGCGTCGGAGACAGGTCCCTGGACCGGGTTGGTCAGCGACAGGGTGAGCGCGTTGCCCACGAACTCCTTCTTCCCGCCGGCACTGTTGGAGAGCCCGGCGGTGGCGTAGATCTGCTGGCCCCAGTCCACCGGCA
The DNA here is from genome assembly GCF_056172905.1 of Streptomyces sp. iso_384. Taxonomy (NCBI): domain Bacteria; kingdom Bacillati; phylum Actinomycetota; class Actinomycetes; order Kitasatosporales; family Streptomycetaceae; genus Streptomyces; species Streptomyces sp. iso_384. Next base: position 15,136 of record NZ_JBWBTT010000001.1, on the reverse strand, counting down.
CCCGGTAGAAGCGGGTCTGCCCCGGCGCGACGGTGTCCTGCCAGCGGCCGTTCTCCAGGCTGGTGGCCTCGGAGTACCCGGCCCCGCCGGACCGCTTCTGCTGCTGGCCGGTCAGGGGCTGCGGCGAGGCCGACGGCCAGCTGTCGGGCCCCTCGGTCGGCAGGGCGGAGCCGCTCCTCACCTGCGGCTCCTGCAGGAAGCGCAGCTCCAGGTCCCAGGCGTCGGTGTCGGCAGCCGACTTGGTCTCGCGCTCGACGAGGACGTCGTAGGGGCCGCTGTCCTGGCAGGTGCTGCTGCCTTCCTTGATGGTCCGGTAGGCGTACGCGGAGACGGGCCGGGCGTACCCGCCCGACCCGAAGTTCGCCCGCCCCGAGCCGCACTGGCTGTCGTCGGTCTCCCGGAGGCTGACGGTGATGCCGTCGCCGTAGGCGACCGGTCCGCTGTCGCCGGGCACCGCGACCGCCGAGACATAGGCGGCGGAGACGTCGTCCAGGGTGACCCGGTAGTACAGCTTCTCGCCCGGCCTGATCGTGCTGCGGTACGGGACGCCCTCGTCCAGCTCGGACGCCTCGACGTTCGCCGTCGCCCCCTGCACGTTCTTCGCGTCGGTGTCGAACGCGTACGCCCCGGGGCCGGCCGCGTACGCCTGCCCCGGCAGGACCGCCGCCGCGCACAGCGCCGCGAGTACCGCGGCCACCGCCCGCCCCCTGTTGCGCTGCCGCTGCCTCTTCACGCGCTTCCCCTCGTCGTCCTCACGCGCCGATGCCCGTCGACCGCCCGGCCGCCATGCCGGTCCATCCTGCCCCGCCCGCACCACTGCTGTCTCCGGCCGCAGCCGGATTGCCCTTCTTGTCCGCGTTCCGGGCCCCGCCGGCGCGCTCAGGTCACTTCACTTGCGCAACGCGAACGGACCCCGGACAGCACGAAGCCCCGGCCGCTCAGCGACCGGGGCCCGTAGCAGACTGTGCCGTCTCACACACCCGAACCTGCGGGCACGGAGTCGGTAGCCTCCGTCCACAGATCCTGCTCGGCGCGATCCGCCTGGATCTGGCGGTACACGAGGAGCCCGCCGATGGCGGCCAGTGCGACCAGGAGAAGCTTCTTCACCGCGCTACCTCGTCTTTCCTTGGCGTAGGGGCCTTCTGCCGCCGACTATACACACCGGCCGATACCGATCGGTGACCTGCCCGGAACCCAAAAGCAGCCCCTTCCCGGAACCCCGAACGACCTCCCGGCGACCCGTTCCGACCCCTCACGAGGGGCTGTCCACCCCGGTTGCACCATACGAGTGGTGTTAATCCGAAGATCGGCGCAGAGCGGGCGTCGCTCCTCGAAATCGCGGCCCGGATCCACATGATCGGAGAAGTCAGCAACCGGACCGTCCGAAAGCGAGGGGCCATGAGCACCTTCCAGCCCAAGAACATCTGGACCGCCTTCATCACCGCCTTCTTCGCCCTCCTGGCGTCGCTGGGCCTCGCCACCGCCACGGCGAGCGCCACGAACGCCACGAACGCCGCCGCGCAGCCGAGCGCCACGACCCACGAGCACACGGGTGCCACCGCGGCAACCCCGCTCGCCCCCTCGGTCCGATGGACCCTTCCGCGTGACCGGGCCCTGCCGCCCACGATGAAACAGCGCATCCGGGCCGAGGCCCACGGCTCCTCCCCGGCCACCCGCCACCTGTCGCTCGACCCCGCCGACACCGCCCGCACCACCGGCCAGACCGGCTCCCACTCCACAGCCCCGGAAGGCGACTCCCCGGCGCCACCCCCCTGATCCCGCCGCCACCGCACTTCCGGGGCCCCTGGTCCGGTTCACACCGGCCGGGGGCCTTTTCGTGTGCCCGGGGCCGCCGTCCGGGACGGTCTGGGAGGATGCCGGTACGCGGCCCGGCCGCGACGTGATCAACGGGGGGACGCCATGGCCGCGTTGGGCTTCTTCTTCATCATCCTGCCGTGCCTCGCCATCGCGAGCTTCACGTGCTTCGCCGCGTGCCGGGCTCAACGGCACAGCGCCTTCAAGGCCCTGGCGTACGGGTTCCTGTCGGTCGGCCTCGTGTGCGGGCTGACTCCGATAGCCGTGCTGATCCGGGCCGCCACCCTGTAGCCGCCCCTCCTCCCCGGCCGGCCCCTGCTCCGGACACGCAGAAGGCCCCCCACCGTTCCCGGTGAGGGGCCTTCGTGCTGGTGGGGCTAACAGGATTTGAACCTGTGGCCTCATCCTTATCAGGGATGCGCTCTAACCAACTGAGCTATAGCCCCGCCGCGCTGTACTGCTCCGCGCTGACTTCAGAAGATTAGCGCACGTCGGGGCCAGTCCCAAAATCGATACCCGGCGCGCTACTCGTCCTCGGCAAGCGTGAGCTCGACGCCGCCCACGAAGCCCGCCGACAGGTTGTAGATGAAGGCGCCCAGCGTCGCCAGCGCGGTGGCCAGCACCACGTCGATCACGGCGATGACCGAGGTGAAGATGAGCACGCGCGGCAGCGACAGGAACGACTGCAGATCGAAGCCGTTGCTCTCGTTCGAGCCGGTGGCCTCGCTGATCGTGCCGCCGACGGTCTCGAAGACGCCCATCGCGTCCATGACCATCCACAGCACCGCCGACGCCACCACCGTGCAGATGCCCAGCGCGATGGACAGCAGGAAGCTGACCTTCATCACCGACCACGGGTCGGCCTTGGCCACCCGCAGACGGGCCTTGCGGGTACGCGGAGTGGTCCGCGCCCCCGTGCGCGGCTTGCGCGTCGCCTGGGCGCCGCCCACGCCCTGCGCACCGCCCAGCGTGCCGCCGCCCGGCTGTCCGGGGCGCTGGTCGCCCTGGGTGCCGCCGCCGGGCGCCTGATACGCCTGGGGCGGGTGGTACGGCCCCGACGGCCCCGGTGCGGGCTCACGCTCGCCGGGCAGCGGCCCGGTCGCGTAACCCTCGTACTGGGGCTGAGGCCCTCGTGTGTCCGTCACAGTGCCCCCTTGGGAGTCCGTGGCAGGGCCACGGGCGCCGTTCGCGCCGGCTCCGGAAGCGGCCGAACCTGCGCCCGTGGCTCCACTCACGCTCTACTCCTCGTGCTCCCCGGTCGAAGGCTCCGTGCCCTCGACAGTGCCCTCTACCACGCCCTCGGCGTGGGCCTCGGCCGTCTCGCTCTCAGCATCATCGGCCCCATCGACCTCTTCCGCCTCACGACCGGCCTCGGCATTGCGCGCGATGCCGACGACGGCGTCGCGCTTGCCCAGATTGATCAGTTGGACGCCCATGGTGTCACGGCCCGTCTCCCTGACTTCATTGACTCGCGTACGAATCACACCACCGCCGAGCGTGATGGCGAGGATCTCGTCCGTCTCCTCGACCACCAGCGCACCGACGAGCGAGCCCCGGTCCTCGACGATCTTGGCGGCCTTGATGCCGAGGCCGCCGCGACCCTGGACGCGGTACTCGTCGACGGCGGTCCGCTTCGCGTACCCGCCGTCGGTAGCGGTGAAGACGAACGTACCGGGCCGGACGACATTCATCGAGAGGAGTTCGTCGCCCTCGCGGAAACTCATCCCCTTCACACCCGAGGTGGCACGGCCCATCGGGCGCAGCGCGTCGTCCGTCGCGGTGAACCGGATCGACTGGGCCTTCCTGCTGATGAGCAGCAGATCGTCCTCGGCCGACACCAGCTCGGCGCCGATCAGCTCGTCGTCGCCGCCCTCCGGCATCTCGCGGAGGTTGATCGCGATGACACCGCCGGAGCGGGGCGAGTCGTAGTCCTTGAGCGCGGTCTTCTTCACCAGACCGCCCTTCGTCGCCAGGATCAGGTACGGCACGGCCTCGTAGTCGCGGATCGCCAGGATCTGGGCGATCTTCTCGTCCGGCTGGAAGGCCAGCAGGTTGGCGACGTGCTGGCCGCGCGCGTCCCGGCCGGCGTCCGGGAGCTCGTACGCCTTGGCGCGGTAGACCCGGCCCTTGTTCGTGAAGAACAGCAGCCAGTGGTGGGTGGTCGAGACGAAGAAGTGGTCGACGATGTCGTCTTCCCGCAGCTTCGTGCCGCGCACGCCCTTGCCGCCGCGCTTCTGCGAGCGGTAGTCGTCCGTCTTCGTGCGCTTCACGTAGCCGCTGCGGGAGATCGTGACGACGATGTCCTCTTCGGCGATCAGGTCCTCGATGGACATGTCACCGTCGAAGGGCACCAGCTTCGAGCGCCGGTCGTCGCCGAACTTCTCGACGATCGCCGCCAGCTCCTCGCTCACGATGGAGCGCTGCTTGGCGGGCGAGGACAGGATCTCGTTGTACTCGTTGATCTTCGCCTGGAGCTCGTCGTGCTCGGCGGTGATCTTCTGGTGCTCCAGTGCGGCCAGCCGGCGCAGCTGCATCTCCAGGATCGCGTTGGCCTGGAGCTCGTCGATCTCCAGCAGGCCCATCAGGCCCTCGCGCGCGATCTCCACCGTGTTGGAACGCCGGATGAGGGCGATGACCTCGTCGATGGCGTTCAGGGCCTTGAGGAGGCCGCGCAGGATGTGCGCCCGCTCCTCCGCCTTGCGCAGCCGGAACTTCGTCCGCCGGACGATGACCTCGATCTGGTGCGTCACCCAGTGGCGGATGAACGCGTCGATGGAGAGTGTCCGCGGCACCCCGTCGACCAGGGCCAGCATGTTGGCGCCGAAGTTCGTCTGGAGGTCGGTGTGCTTGTACAGGTTGTTCAGGACGACCTTGGCGACCGCGTCCCGCTTGAGGACGACGACCAGGCGCTGCCCCGTACGCGAGGAGGTCTCGTCGCGGACGTCCGCGATGCCGCCGACCTTGCCGTCCTTGACCAGGTCGGCGATCTTCTGCGCGAGGTTGTCGGGGTTGGTCTGGTACGGCAGCTCCGTGACGACCAGGCACTGGCGGCCCTGGATCTCCTCGACGGCGACGACCGCGCGCATCGTGATGGAGCCGCGGCCGGTGCGGTACGCCTCCTCGATGCCCTTGCGGCCCACGACCAGCGCGCCGGTCGGGAAGTCGGGGCCCTTGATGCGCTCGATCAGCGCGTCCAGCAGCTCCTCGTGCGAGGCCTCGGGGTGCTCCAGATACCACTGGGCGCCGGCGGCGACTTCGCGGAGGTTGTGCGGCGGGATGTTGGTCGCCATGCCGACCGCGATCCCCGCGGAGCCGTTGACCAGCAGGTTCGGGAAGCGCGCCGGCAGGACCGTCGGCTCCTGGTTGCGGCCGTCGTAGTTGTCCTGGAAGTCGACGGTCTCCTCGTCGATGTCCCGGACCATCTCCATGGACAGCGGCATCATCTTGCACTCGGTGTACCGCATGGCGGCGGCCGGGTCGTTGCCCGGGGAACCGAAGTTGCCGTTGGAGTCCACCAGCGGCATGCGCATCGACCAGTGCTGCGCGAGGCGCACCAGGGCGTCGTAGATGGAGGAGTCGCCGTGCGGGTGGTACGTACCCATGACGTCGCCGACGACGCGGGCGCACTTGTAGAACCCCTTCTCGGGGCGGTAGCCGCCGTCGTACATCGCGTACAGCACCCGGCGGTGGACGGGCTTGAGGCCGTCCCGTACGTCGGGCAGCGCACGCGAGACGATGACGGACATCGCGTAGTCGAGGTAGGAGCGCTGCATCTCCGTCTCGAGCCCGACGGGCTCGACACGCATGCCCACACCGGGGACGATCGCTTCCTCGGGAACCACGGGTTCAGGTGTCACAGGGGTGTTCTCGTCGGCCATTGCTGGTCAAAGTCCTTTCGAGCTGCGGCGTCGCTGGTACGGCCGACTCAGATGTCGAGGAAGCGGACGTCCTTGGCATTGCGCTGGATGAACGAACGCCGTGCCTCGACGTCCTCACCCATGAGCACCGAGAACAGGTCGTCGGCCTGCGCTGCGTCGTCCAGCGTGACCTGGCCGAGGACCCGGTGGTCGACGTCCATGGTCGTGACGCGCAGCTCTTCGGCGTTCATCTCGCCGAGGCCCTTGAAGCGCTGGATCGAGTCTTCCTTGATCCGCTTGCCGTTCTGCTTGCCGAGCGCCACGAGCGCGTCGCGCTCCCGGTCCGAGTACGCGTACTCGAAGTCGTCCCGGCCCCACTTGATCTTGTAGAGCGGCGGACGCGAGAGGTAGACGTGCCCCGCCTCCACCAGCGGCCGCATGAAGCGGAAGAGGAAGGTCAGCAGCAGGGTGTTGATGTGCTGACCGTCGACGTCTGCGTCCGCCATCAGAATGATCTTGTGATAGCGGAGCTTCTCGATGTCGAAGTCCTCGTGGACCCCGGTGCCGAACGCCGAGATCAGCGCCTGGACCTCGGTGTTCTGGAGGATCTTGTCGATCCGGGCCTTCTCGACGTTCAGGATCTTGCCTCGGATGGGCAGGATCGCCTGGTACATCGGGTTGCGGCCGGACTTCGCCGAACCACCGGCGGAGTCACCCTCGACGATGAAGATCTCGCACTTTGTGGGGTCGTTCGACTGGCAGTCGCTGAGCTTGCCCGGCAGCGAGGCGCTCTCCAGGAGCCCCTTGCGCCGCGTCAGGTCGCGCGCCTTGCGGGCCGCCACACGGGCGGTCGAGGCGGCGATGCCCTTGCGGATGATGTCGGCGGCCTCGTTGGGGTTCCGGTCGAACCAGTCCGTCAGCTGCTCGTGGACGACCTTCTGCACGAAGGTCTTGGCCTCCGTGTTGCCCAGCTTGGTCTTCGTCTGGCCCTCGAACTGCGGCTCGCCCAGCTTCACCGAGATGATCGCGGTGAGGCCCTCGCGGACGTCCTCGCCGGTGAGGTTGTCGTCCTTCTCACGGAGCAGCTTCTTGTCGCGCGCGTACCGGTTGACCAGCGAGGTCAGCGCCGCACGGAAGCCCTCCTCGTGCGTACCGCCCTCGTGCGTGTGGATCGCGTTGGCGAAGGAGTAGACGCCTTCGGTGTACTGCGTGTTCCACTGCATGGCGATCTCGGCCGAGAGCAGACGGTCCTTGTCCTCGGCCTCGATGTCGATCACCGACTGGTGGATGACGTCGCCCTTGCGGGAGTTGAGGTACTTCACGAAATCGACGATGCCGTTTTCGTAGTGGTACGTGACCGAGCGGGCGGTCTCCTCCTCGGCGGGCTCGGCCGCGTCCGCGCTGTCGGCGCCCGCCGTGGCCTTCGCCGACTCGCGCTCGTCGGTGAGCTTGAGCGTGAGGCCCTTGTTGAGGAACGCCATCTCCTGGAAGCGGCGCGAGAGGGTCTCGAAGCTGTACTCGGTGGTCTCGAAGATGTCCCCGTCGGCCCAGAAGGTGACCGAGGTGCCGGTCTCGTCCGTGGCCTCGTGCTTGGCCAGCGGGGCGGTCGGGACACCGAGCTTGTAGTCCTGGGTCCAGCGGAAGCCGTCGGTCTTGACCTCGACGGCGACCCGGGTGGACAGGGCGTTGACGACGGAGACGCCGACGCCGTGCAGACCGCCGGAGACGGCGTAACCGCCGCCGCCGAACTTGCCGCCCGCGTGCAGGACGGTGAGCACGACCTCGACGGCCGGCTTGCCCTCGGACGGCACGATGCCGACCGGGATGCCACGGCCGTTGTCGATCACGCGCACCCCGCCGTCGGGCAGGATCGTGACGTCGATGGTGTCCGCGTGGCCGGCCATCGCCTCGTCGACCGAGTTGTCGACGACCTCCTGCACCAGGTGGTGCAGGCCGCGCTCACCGGTCGAGCCGATGTACATGCCGGGTCGCTTGCGGACCGCGTCCAGCCCTTCCAGCACGGTGATCGCGCTGGCGTCGTACGAGGCGGCGGCGGTGGCGTCGACCGCGCCCGCCTCGGCGACGGTGGACGGAATGTTCTCGTTGGGGTTGCCGGAATCGGCCACGAAGCGCCCTTTCTGGCACAGCACAGGCCGTTCTCCGGGCAGGCGGGAGCGGCTGCGTCGTTCGGCTTGTATCGACGACTCCCGCCTCAGCGGCGGGATTACTCACCAGTCTACCGGTAGCGCCGACATGATTGGGGGTTTGCCGGTACCTGAGTCCGGCTGTGCCGCCCTGAATGAGCGGCTGACGACTCCCCATATTCAGGAAGGGGCTCCAAGAGGCCCTGACGGGCTTTGAGCGCTTCGGCCTGTCAACCTCCCGCTACGGTGAGGGACGCTCCGGCCGTACCGTCCGGTTTCCTGTGGCGCGAACCATGACGAACCCGACGCAAAGCTCGCCCAGTACACGACAATTTTACGCCGAACGTGCAGCTCAGCCTTGGCGAGCGGTGATCGGTACGGAAGCGGCGGAGAAACGGGAAACCCGACCGCGGGGCCCACGCCGGCCCGTCCGCGTCCGGTGGCGGGCCGGGAAACATCCCGGCCGGCTCCGCGCCTCAGCCGTAGGTGTCGCCCGGCCCCTTGCTGCCGGGCGCCCGCAACGGCCCGTACCGGCGCTCCGGACCGCCGGGACCGACCACTTTGATCAGCCGTACGGTGCCCTGGCCCAGATCCGCGTTGAGCCGGGCCACCAGCTGCGGGGCCAGCAGCCGCAGCTGCGTGGCCCACGCCGTCGAGTCACAGCTCACGGTCAGCACCCGGGCATCCGGATCGTCGTCGTACCGCAGCGGTACGCAGTGCTTCGCCAGGTCGTCGCCGACGATCTGCGGCCACCGGCCCATCACCCCGCCGACCGCCGCGGGCGTCTCCCAGCCCCGCTCGGTGATCAGCCGGTTGATCGCGGAACCCAGCGCCAGCGGATCCCTGCCGTCCGACCGGGCCCCCGAGCGCAGCCCGCCGCCCCGCCGGGCCTGCTTCTTCTGCTGCGCCGCCGCGCCCCGCGCCCTGGCCTGCTCCTTCGCCGCCCGCAACGCGACCCGGGCCAGATCGACCCCGGTCACCTCGGGCGGCTTCGAACCGCCGGAAGCCGACCCGGAAGACGCTCCGGAAGCCGCCGGGTCCGGCAGCGCGTCCCCCGCGCCGCCCGGCCCGGCCGCACCCCTGCCCCGGCCGGTCATACGCGCTCCACCTCGCCCGCCGTCACCGCGTACCGCGTCCCCGCCAGCACGCCCGGAACGTCCTCCGCCACCGCGGCCGTCACGAGCACCTGCTCGCCCGGGGCCACCAGCTCCGCCAGCCGCTCCCGGCGGCGGGCGTCCAGCTCGGCGAAGACGTCGTCCAGGATCAGCACCGGTTCGTTGCCCTCGGAGCGCAGCAGCTCGTAACTGGCCAGCCGCAGCGCCAGCGCGTAACTCCAGGACTCGCCGTGACTCGCGTACCCCTTCGCCGGCATGCCCCGCAGCCCGAGCAGCAGATCGTCGCGGTGCGGGCCGACCAGCGTCACGCCCCGCTCGATCTCCTGCTTGCGGACCCCCACCAGCGCCGCGATCAGCTGCTCGTACAGCTCATCGCGGGTGCGCTCGGGACCCACGTCCTCGCCGACCGAGCTGCGGTACTCCAGCGCCACCGGCCCGCCGCCCGGCGCGACGTCCCCGTACGCCTTGTCGGCCAGCGGCTGGAGCGTGGCGATCAGATCGAGCCGCTGCGCGAGCAGCTCGGCGCCCACCCGGGCCAGGTGCTGGTCCCAGACGTCGAGCGTGGACATGTCCATCGAGCGGCCGCCGTGCCGACGGGCCATCGCTGCGGACTTCAGCAGGGTGTTGCGCTGCTTGAGCACCCGCTCGTAGTCGGAGCGGACCCCGGCCATCCGGGGCGACCGCGCGGTGATCAGCTCGTCCAGGAACCGGCGCCGCTCGCCCGGGTCGCCCTTGACCAGGGACAGATCCTCCGGCGCGAACAGCACCGTCCGTACGATGCCGAGCACATCACGCGGTCTGACCTGCGAGGACCGGTTGATCCGGGCCCGGTTGGCGCGGCCCGGATTCAGCTCCAGCTCGATCAGCTGGGAGCGCTCGCCCTGGGTCACCGCCGCGCGGATCACCGCCCGCTCCGCGCCCATCCGCACCAGCGGGGCATCCGAGGAGACCCGGTGGCTGCCGAGGGTGGCGAGATAGCCGACGGCCTCGACGAGATTGGTCTTGCCCTGCCCGTTGGGCCCCACGAACGCGGTGACGCCCGGGTCGAGAGGGACCTCGACCCGGGCGTACGAGCGGAAGTCGGCCAGCGAGAGATGGGTGACATGCATGTGCGCCGACCTCCCGGGCCTTTCCGTTCCGCTGTGTTGTGCTGGTGCCGCTTCTCTCGGTTCCGCGGCGGGACTACTTCTTGTTCTCGACCGCGTGCCCGCCGAACTGGTTGCGCAGCGCGGCGATCATCTTCATCTGCGGCGAGTCGTCCTGGCGCGAGGCGAACCGCGCGAACAGCGACGCCGTGATCGCGGGCAGCGGCACCGCGTTGTCGATCGCGGCCTCCACCGTCCAGCGGCCCTCGCCCGAGTCGGCGGCGAAGCCCCGGAGCTTGTCCAGGTGCTCGTCGTCGTCCAGTGCGTTGACCGCGAGGTCGAGCAGCCAGGAACGGATGACCGTGCCCTCCTGCCAGGAGCGGAAGACCTCGCGCACGTCGGTGACGGAGTCAACCTTCTCCAGCAGCTCCCAGCCCTCGGCGTAGGCCTGCATCATGGCGTACTCGATGCCGTTGTGGACCATCTTCGCGAAGTGGCCGGCGCCGACCTTGCCCGCGTGCACGGAGCCGAAGTCGCCCTCGGGCTTCAGCGCGTCGAAGATCGGCTGGACCTTCGCCACGTTCTCCTCGGTGCCGCCGTACATCAGGGCGTAGCCGTTCTCCAGGCCCCAGACGCCACCGGAGACGCCGCAGTCGACGAAGCCGATGTCCTTGATGCCCAGCTCGACGGCGTGCTTCTCGTCGTCGGTCCAACGCGAGTTCCCGCCGTCGACCACGACGTCGCCGGGCGAGAGCAGCGCGGCCAGCTCGTCGATCGTGGACTGGGTCGCGGCACCGGCCGGGACCATGACCCAGACGACCCGCGGGCCCTTCAGCTTGCCCACAAGCTCTTCGAGACTGTGGACATCGGCGACATCCGGGTTGCGGTCGTAACCGATGACGGTGTGGCCTGCGCGGCGGATGCGCTCGCGCATGTTGCCGCCCATCTTGCCGAGGCCGACGAGACCGAGCTCCATCAGAGATTCCTTAAGCGTCGTGGCGATAAGCGTCGGGGCAGGTGCGCCCGGGACCGAGCCTACGCCCGGCCGGGGACAGCACGGCGGGCCCGCTCCGCGCCGAGCGGGCCCGCCGGAAACTGCCGCGGATACGTCCCCCGGCCGGCCGGGGCAACCGGGATCAGCCGGAGAGCCGCACCGGCATGATCAGGTACTTGTACGCGTCGTCCGCCTCGGCGTCGACGGCCGGGCGGCCGCTGAGCAGGGCGGGCTTGGTGGACGTGGTGAACGAGAGCTGGGCGACCGGGGAGTCGATCGCGCTCAGACCGTCCAGCAGGAACGTCGGGTTGAAGGCGATCGAGATGTCGTCGCCCTCCAGCACCGCGTCGACACGCTCCACAGCCTGTGCGTCGTCGCTGGAACCGGCTTCCAGGATGAGGACGCCCTGCTCGAAGCTGAGGCGTACGGGGGTGTTGCGCTCGGCGACCAGGGCCACACGCTTGACGGCCTCGACGAAGGGGGCCGTCTCGATCACCGCGACGGAGTTGAACTCGGTCGGGAAGAGCGTGCGGTACTTCGGCAGGTCGCCCTCGAGAAGGCGGGTGGTCGTGCGGCGGCCGGCGCCCTCGAAACCGATCAGGCCCTCGCCCGCGCCGGAGCCGGAGAGCGCCAGGGTGACCGTGTCGCCGCTGGTGAGCGCCTTGGCGGTGTCCAGGAGCGTCTTGGCGGGCACCAGGGCGACCGCCGAGGCGTCCGCGTTCTCCGGCTTCCACAGGAACTCGCGAACCGCGAAGCGGTAGCGGTCGGTGGAGGCGAGCGTGACGGTGTCGCCCTCGATCTCGATCCGCACACCGGTGAGCACCGGCAGGGTGTCGTCACGGCCGGCGGCGATGGCGACCTGCGCTGCGGCGGAGGCGAAGACCTCACCGGGGACGGTGCCCGTGGCGGTCGGCATCTGCGGCAGCGCGGGGTACTCCTCCACAGGCAGTGTGTGGAGGGTGAAGCGGGAGGAGCCGCAGACGACCGTGGCCCGCACACCGTCGGTGGAGATCTCCACCGGGCGGTTGGGCAGGGCGCGGCAGATGTCGGCGAGCAGCCGGCCGGAGACGAGCACCGTGCCGTCCTCGTCGATCTCCGCGTCGACGGAGACCCTGGCGGAGACCTCGTAGTCGAAGCTGGAGAAGCTGAGAGCACCGTCCTCGGCCTTCAGCAGAAGGCCCGCGAGAACGGGCGCCGGCGGACGGGCCGGGAGGCTGCGGGCCACCCAGGCCACCGCCTCCGCGAGTACATCGCGCTCCACCCGGATCTTCACCGGAACCGCCTCCTGCTGTTGCTCGCTCGCCCTGCTGGCCTTCGTCGTCTGGACCGGAGTCCGCTGCCGAGACGGCGGAGGCTCCGGGGTCCAGTCTGACGTACGGCACCGACAGCCGTTGCTGCTCGGGGTCAAGTCGGGCCAAGAGGTTCGCGGCGGTCGACGGTCGAGTTGTACACAGGCCCCACTTCGAAGCGGATTCCTGGCTAACTCTGGGTGGTAGTAGTAGTAGGCCTTGTGGATACCGTGGATAACGTCGTTTGCGCAGGTCAGCGACTGTTTTTTGTCCACCGGTCCTGTGGGCGGCGCCCGTGGACAACCGGGGCTTTCTGTGGACGGGCGAAAGTTCTGCACACCCGATGCACAGGAGGGGGCCACTTCTCCCCAGGCCTGTCCCCAGCTTTACCCACGTTCCCCACAGCCCAACCCAGCACCTTGGTGTGACGCCTTTCACTCCGGGCGGTGAGAGCGTGTGTTGCGTTGCCGAACAGTGGACAGGGGTGTGGAGAAGCAGGGAGAAGCTGGGGACAACAGGGCTCAGTCTGTGGGCCGCCGGTGGACAACATCGACGACCCCCTGTGGACGAAAAGTCTGTCCACAGGCTGTGGATCACGGTTGACCACAAATCCCCAACCACGTGACCTGGCCTGATGGAGTATCGGCAGCGAGCCCTGTGGACGCAATATGGACAACTTCCCGGTCCCCAGGCTGTGGACGGAAGATTTCCCGCACATCTGTGGAGAAGGGCCTCTGAGCAGCCTGTATTCGAACAGAACGGGTCCGGCAGGGCGTTCGCGAGGGCCTCGGTGACGCCTGGAAGGGCTCGTCGCGGGCTCCCGGAACCCGCTCACAGGGCCCGGGAACGCGAAGAAGCGCCCGCCCCGGACCGTGGAGGTCCGTGACAGGCGCCCGTGAGAATCGCTCCAGGAGAAGCTCAGAAGCCCAGAAGCCCAGAAGCCCAGAAGCCCAGAAGCCCAGAAGCCCGGGAAGCCGGCGTCAGCCGTTCTTGATGCGGTTGGTCAGCTCGGTGACCTGGTTGTAGATGGAGCGCCGCTCCGCCATCAGCGCCCGGATCTTCCGGTCCGCGTGCATCACCGTCGTATGGTCGCGGCCGCCGAACTGCGCACCGATCTTCGGCAGCGAGAGGTCGGTCAGCTCGCGGCACAGATACATGGCGATCTGGCGCGCCGTCACCAGCACCCGGCTGCGCGAGGATCCGCAGAGGTCGTCCACGGTGAGGCCGAAGTAGTCCGCCGTCGCCGCCATGATGGCCGGCGCGGTGATCTCCGGGGCCGACTCCTCGCCGCCCGGGATCAGGTCCTTCAGCACGATCTCGGTCAGCCCGAGGTCCACCGGCTGCCGGTTCAGCGAGGCGAAGGCCGTCACCCGGATCAGGGCGCCCTCCAGCTCGCGGATGTTGCGCGAGATCCGCGAGGCGATGAACTCCAGGACCTCCGGCGGGGCGTTGAGCTGCTCCTGCACCGCCTTCTTGCGGAGGATCGCGATCCGGGTCTCCAGCTCGGGCGGCTGGACATCGGTGGTCAGGCCCCACTCGAAGCGGTTGCGCAGCCGGTCCTCCAGCGTCACCAGCTGCTTGGGCGGCCGGTCCGAGGAGAGCACGATCTGTTTGTTCGCGTTGTGCAGCGTATTGAAGGTGTGGAAGAACTCCTCCTGCGTCGACTCCTTGCTCGCCAGGAACTGGATGTCGTCGACCAGCAGGATGTCCACGTCGCGGTAGCGCTTGCGGAAGGTGTCGCCCTTGCCGTCGCGGATCGAGTTGATGAACTCGTTGGTGAACTCCTCCGAGCTCACGTACCGCACCCGGGTGCCCGGGTAGAGGCTCCGCGCGTAGTGCCCGATGGCGTGCAGCAGATGGGTCTTGCCGAGCCCCGACTCCCCGTAGATGAAGAGGGGGTTGTACGCCTTCGCGGGCGCCTCGGCGACGGCGACGGCCGCGGCGTGCGCGAACCGGTTGGACGCCCCGATGACGAAGGTGTCGAAGAGGTACTTCGGGTTCAGCCGGGCATGCGGTTCACCGGGTCCCGGCGCGGGGGCCGGCTGGGCGCCCATCGGGCCGGGGACCGAGCCGCCGGTCCGTCCGGGGCCGTGTCCGCCCGGGCCGCCCTGACGGTGCTGCGGCTGCTGGTCCTGCCGGTCGGAACGCTGCTGCTCGTACCCCTGGTGCTCGGGCGGCTGCGAGCGGTAGTCGTGCTGCGGCTGCTGGGGGCGCCCGGTGCCGTACGGCTCGCGCCACTGTTCGGTGGGCTGCTCCCGGTACGGCTCGCTCTCGCGGTACGGCTCGTTCTCCCGCTCCCGGTACGACTCGCTCTCGCGGTACGGCTCGCCGGAGGGCTGCTCGCGGTCCTGGTAACCGCCGTGCCGGGGCTGCTGCCAGGAGAGGTCCTCCTGGGTACGCGGCCAGGCGCCGGGCTCCGGGCGCTGCTGCTGGTAGTCGGGGTAGGCGGGCCGGGCCGTCGGCATCCCGTCGTCGGAGGGCCGGTGACCGTATCCGTCGTACCCGTCGTTGCGCTGGGCGTCCGGCTGCTGCGCCGGGTAGCGGTGGCCCTGCTGGCTCTGGTGCGACGGGTGCATCGGAGGCGCCGGCGGAGCGGGCTGCTCGCCCGCCGAGTCGTCGACGGTGATCGCGATCCGGATGGGGCGGCCGCACTCGCGGGTCAGCGTCTCGCTGAGGAGCGGCGCGAGCCGGCCCTCCAGGACGTGCTTGCCCCATTCGTTGGGGACGGCCAGCAGCGCGGTGTCGGCGACGAGTGCCAGCGGCTGGCAGCGCTCGATCCACTGCTTGTCCTTCGGCTCGATGCCCTGCTGGCCCTCCCCGAGGAGTTGTTCCAGCAC